>CP022114.1 GCA_002211745.1 Kluyvera genomosp. 3 | reverse complement strand
ACACATCATCCTCCAGGCAAACCTGCAGGCTACCTCCTGACGATCCTGCCGTCAGCGAAACTCAATGCTGTCGGGATTCATTCAGCCGCTGCGCAAATGCAGCCCGAACGATGCTGTGTATAAGATTAAAAATTCGTGATTTTTGGCACACGTCGAAAAGACCCGATGCAAGCGGGTGACGCGCGAACCGCTATCTGCGGTTTTCAACGGCCTCTCTCAGACACTGTGCTGAAAGAACGCGGTTATTTTCCCCTTTTACGATCCACCGATCGCGATCGGGCCGAGGATCATAGCGTAAACTGCGCCAGAGATCTTCTGTTTCTCACAGATTCTTCCCGATTTATCCACAGGGAGGATCCAGAAGCGCTAAGTGTAAACGATCCCGGCAGAGAGAAGGCACGATTTCCTTCGCATATTGGAAAAATTAATGACTAGCGACAAATTTCTGCTTAAATGATCTAACAAAGATCCAGGATGATCCTTGCGCTTTAATCGGCAGCCCGTATAATCCCCACCCGGCGTGTACCGCTCGAATTTCGGTGAGGGACGCTGCCCATTTGCCGGGCAAAAAACAGCGGTCAAACGCGGTTTTTTACGCGGTAAATAAGGAAAGAGAATTGACTCCGGAGTGTACAATTATTACAATCCGGCCTCTTTAATCACCCATGGCTTCGGCATCCGTCGTTCGATTTTCGTTCGGATATCCAATAAAGCCATTGAATTTATTCAAGTTTAGGTAGAAATCGCCATGAAACGCACTTTTCAACCGTCTGTACTGAAGCGCAACCGTTCTCACGGCTTCCGTGCTCGTATGGCTACTAAAAATGGTCGTCAGGTTCTGGCACGTCGTCGTGCTAAAGGCCGTTCTCGTCTGACCGTTTCCAAGTAATAAAGCTAACCCCTCGAGTGGTTAAGCTAGCATTTCCCAGGGAGTTACGTTTGTTAACTCCCAATCATTTCACATTCGTCTTCCAGCAGCCACAACGGGCTGGCACGCCGCAAATCACCATCCTCGGCCGCCTGAATTCGCTGGGCATCCCCGCATCGGTCTTACTGTCGCCAAGAAAAACGTTAAACGCGCACATGAACGCAATCGGATTAAACGTCTGACGCGTGAAAGTTTTCGTTTGCGTCAACATGAACTCCCGCCAATGGATTTCGTGGTGGTGGCGAAGAAGGGGGTTGCCGACCTCGATAACCGTGCTCTCTCGGAAGCGTTGGAAAAGTTATGGCGCCGTCACTGTCGCCTGTATCCCGGCTCCTGATAGGCCTGATTCGGGTCTATCAGCGCCTGATTAGTCCGCTACTCGGGCCGCATTGCCGTTTCACGCCAACCTGTTCTCAATACGGAATTGAGGCATTGCGCAGGTTTGGAGTGATAAAAGGCAGTTGGTTGACAGTGAAACGCGTATTAAAATGCCACCCTTTACACCCTGGTGGTGACGACCCCGTCCCGCCTGGACCATTTGATACCAGAGAACACTAACGATGGATTCGCAACGCAATCTTCTTATCATCGCTTTGTTGTTCGTGTCTTTCATGATCTGGCAAGCCTGGGAGCAGGATAACAATCCTCAGACCCAGCAGCAGACCACGCAGACTACGACCACAGCAGCGGGTAGCGCCGCCGACCAGGGCGTACCGGCCAGTGGCCAAGGAAAACTGATTACGGTTAAAACTGATGTGCTTGAACTGACTATCAACACTCGCGGTGGTGATATTGAGCAAGCGCTGCTTCCGGCATACCCGAAAGCGCTGAAGTCTACCGAACCGTTCCAGTTACTGGAAACCACGCCACAGTTCGTCTATCAGGCACAGAGCGGCTTAACCGGTCGTGACGGCCCGGACAACCCGGCTAACGGCCCGCGTCCGCTGTATAACGTCGATAAAGATGCGTTTGTACTGGCCGATGGTCAGAACGAAATCGTCATTCCGCTGACCTACACCGATAAAGCCGGTAACGTCTTCACCAAAACCTTCACCCTGAAACGCGGTGATTATGCGGTGAACGTGGGTTACGACGTGAAGAACGCCAGCGACAAACCGCTGGAAGTGTCTACCTTCGGTCAGCTGAAGCAGACTGCGGCCCTGCCTACTGCGCGTGATACGCAGACCGGCGGCCTGTCTACCATGCACACGTTCCGTGGCGCAGCGTATTCAACGTCTGACTCCAAGTACGAAAAATACAAATTCGATACCATCATCGATAACGAGAACCTGAACACCAACACTAAAAACGGTTGGGTTGCCATGCTGCAGCAGTACTTCACGACTGCATGGGTTCCAGAAAACAACGGTACGAATAACTTCTACACTGCCAACCTCGGTAACGGTGTAGTGGCTATCGGCTACAAATCTCAGCCGGTTCTGGTTCAACCAGGCCAGGCAGATAAGCTGAACAGCACCCTGTGGGTTGGCCCGGCAATTCAGGACAAAATGGCTGCCGTTGCGCCGCACCTTGACCTGACCGTTGACTACGGCTGGCTGTGGTTCATCTCTCAGCCGCTGTTCAAACTGCTGAAATGGATCCATAGCTTCCTGGGCAACTGGGGCTTCTCCATCATCGTTATCACCTTTATCGTTCGTGGCATCATGTACCCGCTGACCAAAGCGCAGTACACCTCCATGGCGAAGATGCGTATGCTGCAGCCTAAGATTCAGGCCATGCGTGAGCGTCTGGGCGATGACAAACAGCGTCAAAGCCAGGAAATGATGGCTCTGTATAAAGCTGAGAAGGTTAACCCGCTGGGTGGCTGCTTCCCGCTGATTATCCAGATGCCAATCTTCCTTGCGCTGTACTACATGCTGAGCGCCTCGGTTGAACTGCGTCATGCGCCGTTTATCCTGTGGATCCACGACCTGTCTGCACAAGACCCGTACTACATCCTGCCGATCATCATGGGCGCGACGATGTTCTTCATTCAGAAGATGTCTCCGACCACCGTGACCGACCCGATGCAGCAGAAGATCATGACCTTTATGCCGGTCATCTTCACGGTGTTCTTCCTGTGGTTCCCGTCTGGCCTGGTGGTTTACTATATCGTCAGCAACCTGGTCACCATTATTCAGCAGCAGCTGATCTACCGTGGTCTGGAAAAACGTGGCCTGCATAGCCGCGAGAAGAAAAAATCCTGATTCGGTGTTAAGCACAAGCTAAAATGGAAGGCGGTCGAATGACCGCCTTTTTTATTTGCATCACAGTTGAGAAAAACCATGAGCCAAAACGACACTATCGTCGCCCAGGCCACCCCACCGGGACGTGGTGGTGTGGGCATTCTGCGTATCTCCGGCCTGAAGGCGCGCGATGTGGCGCAGGCGGTGCTGGGCAAGCTGCCAAAGCCGCGCTATGCCGACTACCTGCCGTTTAAAGACATCGACGGCAGCGCGCTGGATCAGGGCATTGCGTTGTGGTTCCCCGGCCCGAACTCCTTTACCGGTGAAGACGTGCTGGAGCTACAGGGCCACGGCGGCCCGGTGATCCTCGACCTGCTGCTGAAACGTATTCTGACGCTGCCGGGCGTGCGTATCGCCAACCCGGGAGAGTTCTCCGAGCGTGCGTTCCTCAACGATAAGCTCGACCTGGCGCAAGCTGAGGCGATTGCCGACCTGATTGACGCCAGCTCCGAGCAGGCGGCCCGATCCGCGCTAAACTCGCTACAAGGTGCCTTCTCGGCACGTGTTAACCACCTTGTGGAAGCACTTACTCACCTGCGAATCTACGTGGAAGCGGCTATCGACTTCCCGGACGAAGAGATCGACTTCCTTTCCGACGGGAAAATCGAAGCACAGCTCAACGATGTGATTGCCGACCTCGACGCGGTACGCGCCGAAGCGCGTCAGGGCAGCCTGCTGCGTGAAGGGATGAAGGTCGTTATTGCCGGTCGCCCGAACGCCGGGAAATCGAGCCTGCTGAACGCCCTGGCGGGCCGTGAAGCCGCGATTGTGACCGACATTGCCGGCACCACTCGCGACGTCCTGCGCGAGCACATCCACATCGACGGCATGCCGCTGCATATCATCGACACCGCGGGTCTGCGCGACGCTAACGATGAAGTGGAGCGTATCGGTATTGAGCGCGCGTGGCAGGAAATTGAGCAGGCCGACCGCGTGCTGTTTATGGTTGATGGCACCACCACCAGCGCCACCGACCCGGCGGAGATCTGGCCGGACTTTATCGCCCGTCTGCCGAAAAATCTGCCGATTACCGTAGTGCGTAACAAAGCGGATATTACCGGCGAGACGCTGGGTCTGAGCGAAGTGAATGACTACTCACTTGTGCGCCTCTCCGCGCGCACCGGCGAAGGCGTCGACGTACTGCGTAACCATCTCAAACAGAGTATGGGCTTCGAAAACAACATGGAAGGCGGCTTCCTGGCACGTCGTCGCCACCTGCAGGCGCTCTCCGACGCCGCTGAGCACCTTCAGCAGGGCAAGGCGCAGCTTTTAGGCGCGTGGGCCGGTGAGCTGCTGGCAGAAGAGCTGAGGCTGTCTCAGCAGTGCCTGAGCGAGATCACCGGGGAATTTACCTCCGACGATCTGCTGGGGCGGATTTTCTCCAGCTTCTGTATCGGCAAGTAAGCAATCAAACCCGAATTCGCGCCAGTGAATTCGGGTTTTTACTTTCCGCCTTCCAACTGCTAAAACCAGATAACCCCTCATTAAAAGGTTATCGAGATGGTCGCTGAATATACCTTAATCCCACCGTTCCCTCCGCTGAGGACTTTTGCCGTCTGCGTAAAATTTCCGGCCTGTCCCCGCCCGCTGGATGCCGCAAAAGCCGGTCTGCCGCGCAGCTGCTACGGCGTGCATATTCTCTGGCAAGGTACGCCAGTCGGCATGGGTCGCATCGTTGGCGACGGCGCGCTGAACTTTGATATCGTAGACATCGCGGTGGACCCTGATCATCAGGGAAAAGGCCTGGGTCGGCAGATCATGGAAGCGCTCATCGCCTGGCTGGACGCTAACGCTTTTAAAGGCGCTTATGTGACTCTGGTGGCGGATGTTCCGGAGCTGTACGCCAAATTTGGCTTTGAATCTGTCCGTCCGGAAAGCGAAGGGATGGCGAGAGTCTGGAAGTAGATTTCCTTTCAGGCAATCACTGTTGTCCAAATGGCAACTCGTCGCCTCGCGCGACACCCCGTATGCTTAGCGCCACACTTTTTGTGAGGCCGCCATGACACGCTTTCTTCTTTGTAGTTTTGCCTTAGTTTTACTTTATCCCGCCGGTATCGATATGTACCTGGTCGGGTTGCCCCGCATTGCGGCTGATTTGCAGGCCAGCGAGGCGCAGCTGCATATCGCGTTTTCGGTCTATCTGGCGGGATGGCGACCGCGATGCTGTTTGCCGGCAAGGTGGCCGACCAGTCCGGGCGTAAACCCGTCGCCATTGTCGGTGCGCTGATTTACATCGTGGCTTCCGGCCTCTGCGCGTTAGCGGAGAGCGGCACGCCATTTCTGGTTGGTCGTTTTATTCAGGGTATCGGCGCGGGCTGCTGCTACGTGGTCGCATTCGCTATTCTGCGCGATACGCTCGACGATCGTCGCCGGGCCAAGGTGCTATCGCTGTTGAACGGCATTACCTGCATCGTGCCGGTACTGGCGCCAGTGATGGGGCATCTGATTATGCTCAAATACCCGTGGCAGAGCTTGTTCTACACCATGATTGGCATGGGCGTGGTCGTGTGTCTGCTGTCCGTGTTTATTCTGCGTGAGTCGCGCCCGAATGCGCTGGCTGCTTCGTCAAAATCCAACGATGGCGCCGAGTCGCTGGTAAACCGCTTTTTCCTCAGTCGTCTGGCGATAACCACCCTCAGCGTGTCGGTTATTCTGACCTTTGTGAATACTTCTCCGGTGCTGCTGATGGAAGTGATGGGCTTCGACCGCGGCGAATACGCGACAACGATGGCAATGACCGCAGGTATCAGCATGGCGGTCTCGTTCTCTACGCCGTTCGCTCTGAGCCTGTTTAAACCCCGTACCCTGATGCTCACCTCACAAGCGCTATTCATGGCTGCAGGCATTGTATTAATCCTTGCCACGACGCACGCATTCACCCTCTTTGGGCTGACCTTGATCTGTGCGGGCTTCTCGGTCGGTTTCGGCGTGGCGATGAGCCAGGCGTTGGGTCCGTTCTCGCTGCGCGCAGGCGTCGCCAGCTCTGCGTTGGGTATTGCGCAGGTTTGCGGTTCGTCGCTGTGGATTTGGCTGGCGGCTATCCTCGGTCTTGATGCGCTGAATATGCTGATCGGGATTCTGATTGGCTGTAGCATAGTGAGCATCATGCTGATTATCTCAGTTGCCCCTAACCGGTCCGCGCCTGCTCATGAAGAAATCGCTCACCAGTCTCGATCTTAATCTACTGCTCTGCCTGCAGCTCCTGATGCAGGAGCGCAGCGTCACCAAAACCGCCAAACGGATGAACGTCACGCCGTCGGCGGTGAGCAAGTCGCTGGCAAAGCTGAGGGCCTGGTTCGACGATCCGTTATTTGTGAACACCCGCTAGGGCTGACGCCAACACCGCTGATGTTCAGCATGGAGCAGAGCCTGGCGGAGTGGATGCAGATGGGCAATCAGCTGCTCGATAAGCCGCATCATGAAACGCCGCGCGGGTTGAAGTTCGATCTGGTGGCCGAGTCGCCGCTGATCATGATCATGTTCAACGCACTCTCCAGACAGATCTATCAACGTTATCCCCAGGCAACGATCAAAGTCCGTAGCTGGGACTATGATTCCCTGGATGCCATCATTCGCGGCGAAGTGGATATTGGCTTCACCGGCCGCGAAAGCCATCCACGATCCCGCGAACTGTTGAGTCTACTGCCGCTGTCGATCGACTACGAGGTGCTGTTTACCGATTTGCCGTGGGTGTGGTTGCGCGAGGATCATCCCGCACTACAGGAAGAGTGGAATCTGGAGACGTTTCTACGCTATCCGCACATCAGCATCTGCTGGGAACAGAGTGATACCTGGGCGCTGGATGATGTGCTCCAGGAAATGGGGCGTGAGCGCAATATCGCCCTAAGCCTGCCGGGTTCGAACAGTCGCTGTTTATGGCCGCTCAGCCGGATCACACCATGCTGGCCACCGCGCCACGCTACTGCCAGTATTATAATCAGCTCCACCAGCTACCTCTGGTGGCCCGCCCTCTGCCTTTCGATGCTGCGCAACGGGACAAACTGCAGGTGCCGTTTACCCTACTCTGGCATAAACGAAATAGTCACAACCCGAAAATAATTTGGCTGCGCGAAACGCTTAAAGCCTTATATCTCGCTGTTTCCTGATTGATTATTCGTAAAAATAGTCCATTTCAGTTAGGGGAAAGTGTAAAAGTCTCGTAATACCCCTTTTCAATCGCATTTTTAGGCAGTAAAACCTGATCATCAGTGTCGTAAATGATACTCTCCTCATCACCACAGTCCATTAATCACGGAGCGAAAAATGGCGACGCACTTTGCAAGAGGGATCCTTAAGGACGGGCATCTACTATCGGTACGGTTGTCCTCCACCAGTCATAACATCGCACGCCAGCTGCCGGCACACCGCCGTACGCGCTATCTGGCTTCGCGCGCGCTGCTGGCCGAGCTGCTGTTTATGCTTTACGGCATCAGTGAATTACCGGAAATCGTCACGCCTGAAGACGGCAAACCGTATTTCAAAGATAGCCATCTACCTGATTTTTCCATCGCCTATGCGGGTAACATCGTTGGCGTCGCGTTGACCACCGAAGGGCACTGCGGTCTCGATATGGAGCTACTGCGCGTGCTGCGCAACACCCCGCAGGCCACCATCATGGAAAACTACCGTTTTACCAGTAATGAAAATCTGTGGATCAATAACCAGAATGATCCGCATGAAGCGCGTGCCCAGCTGATTACGCTGCGCCAGAGCGTGCTCAAAATGTCCGGCGACGTGCACCATGATTCCCGCAAATGCTCCAGCTACTGCCGGGTTCCGGTCGCCTGCGTTCAGCCAATACCGACCATCTCGAAGCGATCTGCGATGCGGAAGACGTGCTGGTGTGGTCGCTATGCGCCTCGCCGGCGATTGAAAAGCTGAAAGTGTGGGAGTTCGACGGTAAATACGGCTGGCGCAGCCTGCCCGACGCGCAGACGCGAGCCAACGAACCGGCGGCGAGGTTGATGAGATTCACCAGCCTACCGGCAGAGAAAGCGCTTATACTCAACTGATTCGGCTGGAAAACAGCCTCATGATGCAAAGGAGTAGTCATGTCAGAAACGTTGAAAGTAGTTACGTTATTGGGAAGCCTGCGCAAAGGTTCATTCAACGGCATGGTGGCACGCACCCTGCCTAAGATCGCCCGGCGGGCATGAGCGTTTCCGCGCTGCCGTCAATTGGCGATATTCCACTGTACGATGCCGATCTCCAGCAAGAAGAAGGCTTCCCGCAGAGCGTTGAAGCGCTGGCTGAGCAGATCCGCCAGGCCGATGGCGTGGTCATCGTCACCCCTGAATATAACTATTCCGTCCCAGGCGGGTTAAAGAACGCCATCGACTGGCTGTCGCGTCTGCCGGACCAGCCGCTGTCAGGTAAACCGGTGTTGATTCAGACCAGCTCAATGGGCGCTATCGGCGGCGCGCGCTGCCAGTATCACCTGCGTCAGATTCTGGTGTTCCTCGATGCGATGGTGATGAACAAGCCGGAGTTTATGGGCGGCGTGATTCAGAACAAGGTCGACCCGCAGCTGGGCGAAGTGATTGAGCAGGGAACGTTAGATCATTTGACCGGTCAGTTGACCGCATTTGGCGAGTATATTCAGCGCGTTAAAGCGTAAGTTCGTTAAAAACCCTCACCCCGATGGGGCGAGGGTTCATTTCATCAGTGTGCGTCAATAAACACAATCTTCAGCACAAACAGCAGTGCGACAACAATCACGCACGGGCTGAGGTCGCGGAAACGACCGGTACCGATTTTCATCACGCAGTAAGAGATAAAGCCCAGCGCGATACCTTCGGTAATAGAGAAGCTGAACGGCATCATTACGGCGGTAATAAACGCCGGAACGGCTTCGGTCAGGTCATCCCACTTCACGCGTGACAGGCTGGAGGTCATCAGCACCCCAACGTAGATCAGCGCGCCCGCGGCTGCGTAGCCCGGCACCATACCCGCCAGCGGCGACAGGAAAATCACCAACAGGAACAGAATGCCCACGACGACCGCCGTCAGGCCGGTACGGCCGCCTACGGAAACGCCGGAGGAAGATTCGATGTAGGCCGTCACGGAAGAGGTACCGATAAAGGAACCGGCTACCGAGGAGACGCTATCGACAAACAGCGCCTGCTTCATGCGCGGGAACTTACCTTTCGCATCCGCCAGGCCCGCTTTATCGGTCACGCCGATCAGGGTACCGGAGGAGTCGAACAGGTTCACCAGCATGAAGGAGAAGATAACGCCCGCCAGACCGAGGTTAAACGACCCGGCCAGATCGACGTGGCCCACGACGGTAGTAATGCTCGGCGGCGCGGAGACAATACCGTTGTAATGCACATCGCCCAGCATCCAGCCCAGCAGAGTGGTCACGATGATAGAGACCAGCACCGCCGCGTGAATATTGCGCGAAGCCAGAATGGCGATAATAAAGAAGCCCAGCACACCCAGCAGCACGCTGTGTGAAGTCAGGTTACCAATGGAAACCAGCGTGTCCTGGTTTGCGACAATCACGCCCGCATTTTTCAGGCCCATCATGCCGATGAACAGACCAATACCGCTGGTGATACCGACGCGCAGGCTCACGGGATATTGGCAATCATCCAGTAACGAACGCGGAAAATGGTCAACAGCAACAGGCCGACAGCACCCAGAAAATGGCGCCCATGCCCACTTGCCACGGCAGCCCATAGCCTGCACAACCACGAACGCGAAGAAGGCGTTCAGACCCATCGCTGGCGCCAGCGCCACCGGCAGGTTAGCAAATACGCCCATCAGGATACTGCCCAGCGCCGCAATCAGGCAGGTAGTCACGAACACCGCGCTGGTGTCCATTCCGGCCACGCCAAGAATTTGCGGGTTTACAAAAACGATGTAGACCATCGTCAGGAAGGTGGTGAAACCGGCGATCACTTCGGTGCGTGCCGTCGTGCCGTGCTCGCGCAGTTTAAACACGCGCTCCAGTATCCCTGGCCGGAAGCCGGGGTGGTGTGTTGTTGACTCATTATCAATTTCCGCAGACAAGGAAGGAAAATTCGTCGCTATCCTATACCAAAATGCGACAATAGGCGCGGTTGTGAGATGTTTTTTTTCATTGATTTTGCTTATACGGCAACGATTGCGTCTCTCAATTCAGCATTACGTAAACGTTAAACTTGTTAAAAAGGAAATGACATGTCCGGAGTTGAAGCGGTTTTTTTCGACTGTGACGGTACGCTGGTCGACAGCGAAGTAATCTGTTCACGGGCCTACGTCCACATGTTCAAAACATTTGGCATCACGCTCGATCTGGAAGAGATTTTTAAACGTTTCAAGGGCGTAAAGCTCTACGAGATTATCGACATTATCAACGCCGAGCACGGGGTGAACCTTGCCCGGCGGATTTAGAACCGGTTTATCGCGCCGAGGTCGCACGCCTTTTCGACTCGGAGCTGGAGGTGATTGCCGGGGCTAACGCATTGGTCGATTCCGTTGCGATTCCGATGTGCATCGTGTCGAACGGACCGGTCAGCAAAATGCAGCATTCGCTGGGTAAGCTCGGTATGTTGCATCATTTCGAAGACAAACTGTTTAGCGGTTACGACATCCAGCGCTGGAAGCCGGACCCGGCGCTAATGCACCACGCGGCGAAAGCGATGAACGTCAATGTCGAGAACTGCATTCTGGTGGACGACTCCAGCGCAGGGGCGCAGTCGGGCATTGATGCGGGGATGGAAGTGTTCTATTTCTGCGCCGATCCGCACAATAAACCGATTGCCCACCCGAAGGTGACGACGTTTACCGATCTGGCGGAGCTGCCGGGCTGTGGAAGGCGCGCGGGTGGGATATTACGCAATAACAGTGTCTGTGTGATTGCCCGATGGCGCTACGCTTATCGGGCCTACATATGCACCAGGAAAGATTGGTAGGCCGGATAAGGCGCAAAGCGCCGCTATCCGGCATTTCCGTTCAACGCCTCATCCGGCTACCTGTCACTTAAACAGTTTCTGCACAAACGTGGCGTAAGCCGGGCGCCACACATCCATTTCATGATTCAACCCCGGATAGACCGTGTAATCGAATTTAATACCTTTCTGCTCAAGCTCTTTCTTAAGACCCGCAATATCCGCCCAGTGACGCTATCTTTCTCGCCCACCACAACGGTGAAATTACGCAGTTGTTTATTGATGGCCTGCGGATGATTGAACTGCGCCTCAACGCCAGCGTTCGGTACCGTTGTGGTTGTCACGCCGCTGAAGGTGGCCAGCCAGCCAAAACTGTCGAGATGATTCATTCCGGAGACCAGCGCCTGATATCCGCCTTGCGATAGCCCTGCCAACGCGCGGCCATCGGCATCCTTGCGGACATTAAAGCGCTCGCCGATCAGCGGAATAATATCGTGCATAAGCTCGTTGTCCGCCGCCTTCGCATTCAGCGGATAGAACGATTTCCTTCGCTCCTGCGGCGGGAAATTCTCGGCAACCGCTTCTGGTACGTCAGTTTCGGTATCCGGCACAACCACCAGCATAGGTTTGATTTTTCCCTCTGCCAGCAGGTTATCCATCATCTGCGGAATTCGCCCTGGTCAATCGCCGACAGCCCGGTATCACCGAAGCCATGGTAGAAATAGAGTACCGGTAACGGCTCGCCGCTGCCGGTATATCCCGGCGGCGTCCAGACATAAACGCGGCGTTCGGCACTGAGCGCCGTCGAGTGATAGGTTAGCGTTCGCACATCACCATGCGCGACCGCGCGATCGTCCAGAATGCTCCCGGCACCAGAATCAGGCTGGTATTCACCTGTCGCTGCGGTTTTGGGTAACGACTGCCGGTATCAATCGAACGGAAACCATCGACATCAAAATAATACTCATACAGATTGGGCTTCAGGACATCGCTTCGCCACGTCCAGATCCCCTGCTCATCTTTGGTCATATCATGCGAGACAAAGCTGTCTGGCGTGGAGCCCGTTACAACGGACACCCGTTTTGCCGTTGGCGCGAACAGACGGTAGGTGATGCTTTTGTCGGCATTAACCTGTGTGATGTATTGGCTGACGGGAATCGCCTGGCTCGGCGTAGCGGGTAACAGCGCGGCCACTGCAGATAAAGAGGCGCATCCAGCACGCTGGAGATGAGAAAAGCTGCACAACTCAGTTGTCGTTTCACGTTATTTCCTTATCCATGTTTGAAGCAGAACGCTCAGGGTAACCGGGATAGGGAAACGCGCGGTGTGATATTCCGCCAGTTTTACGGGCAATAGCGCTAAGAGCTAAAGCCAGAAAGCAAAAACCTGCCGCTTCAGCGAAGACGACAGGTTTTGTGGCGCAGAATTCAGCGATTACTCTTTCGGATCTTTCCCCGCCAGCAGCTTATCCAGCTCATCGCCGCCCACGTGACGGAAATCTTGTCCCTTCACGAAGTAGAAGATGTATTCGCAAATATTCTGGCAGCGGTCGCCGATACGCTCGATAGAGCGCGCGCAGAACAGCGCGGTCAGCACGCTTGGAATGGTGCGCGAGTCTTCCATCATGTAGGTCATCAGCTGACGCACGATGCCTTCATATTCCTGGTCAACTTTCTTGTCTTCACGGTAAATACGCACCGCTTCGTCGAGATCCATGCGCGCGAACGCATCCAGCACGTCGTGCAGCATCTGCACGGTGTGGCGGCCCAGCGACTCCAGGCTGACCAGCAGCGGCTGGTGCTGCTGGGAGAATTTCTCCAGCGCAGTGCGGCAAATTTTATCCGCCACGTCGCCAATACGTTCCAGCTCGGCGATGGTTTTGATAATCGCCATCACCAGGCGCAGGTCGCTGGCGGTCGGCTGACGCTTGGCGATAATGCGCACGCAGGCTTCGTCGATCGCCACTTCCATCATGTTGACGTTCTTATCGCCTTCAATGACGCGCTTCGCCAGCTCGCTATCCTGGTTGTGCATCGCGGTAATGGCATCAGAAAGCTGCTGCTCAACCATGCCGCCCATGGTCATCACCTGGGTGCGGATGCTCTCCAGTTCTGCGTTGAACTGGCCGGAAATATGTTTATTAAGGTTCAGATTGTCCACAACGCGCTCCTGAATCAACCGTAACGACCGGTGATGTAATCTTCTGTTTGTTTCTTCGCGGGCTTGGTGAACAGATCGTCCGTGTTGCTGAACTCAATCAACTCGCCCAGGTACATAAACGCCGTGTGGTCGGAACAACGTGCAGCCTGCTGCATGTTGTGGGTAACGATAACGACGGTGTAATCCTCTTTCAGCTCGGTGATCAGCTCTTCGATACGCCCGGTGGAGATCGGGTCAAGGGCTGAACACGGCTCATCCAACAGCAGCACTTCCGGGCGAATCGCGATACCGCGCGCGATGCACAGACGCTGCTGCTGACCACCAGAGAGAGAGTACCCGCTCTGGTGCAGTTTATCTTTCGTTTCATTCCATAATGCGGCCTTGGTCAAGGCCCACTGCACGCGTTCATCCATGTCGGTACGCGACAGTTTTTCAAACAGACGCACGCCAAAAGCAATGTTGTCGTAGATAGACATCGGGAACGGCGTCGGCTTCTGGAACACCATCCCAACCTTGGCGCGCAGCAGCGCGATATCCTGGGTGTTGGTGAGAATATTGTCGCCATCCAGCAGGATTTCGCCTTCCGCACGCTGCTCCGGGTACAGCTCAAACATCTTGTTGAAGGTACGCAGCAGCGTTGATTTACCACAGCCCGACGGGCCGATAAACGCCGTCACCTGGTTTTTGGCGATATCCAGGTTGATGTTCTTCAGGGCATGGAATTTGCCGTAGTAGAAGTTCAGGTCACGAACTGAAATTTTACCCGGAGTCGTGTTAACCATACTCATCTCAATCTCTTCCTCATCCAGCGCCGCCGTCGTTGGCCGCGCCGTAAAAAATTAACCGTGTTTCTTCTTCGCGAAAATAACGCGCGCCAGAATGTTCAGCAGCAATACGCACAGCGTGATAATCAGCACCCCGGCCCAGGCCAGTTGCTGCCACTCCGCAAACGGGCTCATCGCAAATTTAAAGATGGTCACCGGCAGGTTGGCGATAGGCTGCATCATGTCGGTGCTCCAGAACTGGTTCGAGAGCGCGGTGAACAGCAGCGGCGCCGTTTCGCCGGCGATACGCGCAATAGCCAGCAGGATACCGGTCATAATTCCGGAGATAGAGGCTTTCAGCGTAATCGCGGAGATCATCTTCCACTTCGGCGTACCCAGCGCATAAGCGGCTTCGCGCAGGCTATCCGGCACCAGCTTGAGCATGTTTTCAGTGGTACGAATAACGATCGGTACCTGCAGCAGCGCCAGCGCAATCACGCCCGCCCAACCGGAGAAGTGCTGCATTTGCGCCACGACGATGGTGTAGACGAACAGGCCCACGACGATCGACGGTGCGGAAAGCAGAATGTCGTTAATAAAGCGAATGACTTCGGCAAGCCAGGATTTACGGCCATACTCGGCCAGGTAAATACCCGCCATAATGCCCAGCGGCGTACCAAACACGGTCGCCCACAGAATCAGCAGGCCGCTGCCCGCCAGGGCGTTCGCCAGACCGCCGCCTGCGGTATTTGGCGGTGGCGTCATTTCGGTAAACAGCGCCAGGGACATCCCGTCGATACCACGAGTGATGGTCGCCATCAGGATCCACACCAGCCAGAACAGGCCGAAGATCATGGTCGCCATCGACAGCGTCAGCGCGATACGGTTCTTCATGCGGCGTCTGGCCTGCATTTTGCGACGGGACTCAGCCAGCGCAGCGGTGTTTTGCATTTCCAGCGTTGCCATTAGCGTGCCCCCTCATTCTTCGCCAGACGCATAATCATGAACTTCGATGCCGCCAGCACGATAAAGGTAATCGCAAACAGGATCAGACCCAGTTCCATCAGCGCAGAGACATGCAGGCCGGATTCCGCTTCGGCGAATTCATTCGCCAGCGCGGAGGTAATGCTGTTACCCGGCATATACAGAGACGCGCTGTCGAGCTGGTAGGTATTGCCGATGATAAAGGTCACCGCCATGGTTTCACCCAGCGCGCGGCCCAGGCCGAGCATCACGCCGCCGATCACGCCATTTTTGGTGAACGGCAGAACGATACGCCAGATAACTTCCCAGGTGGTGCAGCCAATGCCGTAGGCCGACTCTTTCATCATCACCGGAGTTTGTTCGAACACATCACGCATTACGGCGGAGATATAGGGATGATCATGATGGCGAGGATAACCCCGCCGCCAGGATACCGATACCAAAGGCCGGGCCGGAGAACAGCGCGCCGACAAACGGGATGTTAGAAAGGATATTGCCGACCGGCTCCTGAAAGTAGGTCGCGAACAGCGGCGCGAAGATAAACAGGCCCACATGCCGTAAACGATACTGGGAATGGCCGCCAGCAGTTCAATCGCGATACCTAATGGGCGTTTAAGCCAGTTTGGCGCCAGTTCGGTCAGGAAGAGAGCGATGCCGAAACTCACCGGAACGGCGATCAGCAGGGCAATAACGGAGGTCACGAGCGTACCGTAAATCGGTACCAGCGCGCCGTAAATGTCGTTAGGCGCATCCCACTCTTTGGTCCACAGGAAGGCGAAGCCGAACTTCTCCATACTGGGCCACGAGGAGATAACGAGAGAGACGATAATCCCGCCCAACATCAATAGCACAATCAGCGCAGCCAGTCTTACCAGCGCGCTGAATATCATGTCACCCTTTTTACCCGGTGGGTTAAAAGCAGGCTTAGTTGCAGCCATAAATCACTCTTTCCAGTTTAAAATCCGCCACGACATTTACAGCTGCCCGGCGTTGCCGCCGGGCGACCGTCATCAGTACAGCGCTTTACCGCTGCTGTCTTTTACGTTGGTCTTCCATGCAGCACGAACCTGCTCAACCACGCTTTCCGGCAGAGAAGCATAATCAAGCTCGTTCGCCTGCTTGCCGCCGTTTTTGTATGCCCAGTCAAAGAACTTCAGCACTTCAGCGCCCTGCTCAGGTTTCTTCTGCTCTTTGTGTACCAGGATGAAGGTGGTGGAGGTAATCGGCCACGCGTTGTCACCTTTCTGGTTAGTCAGGTCCTGCGCGAAAGATTTGCTCCAGTCAACGCCCTTAGCGGCGTTAGCGAAGTTGTCTTCGGTTGGGCTAACCGGTTTGCCGTCGGCAGAAACCAGTTTGGTGTAAGCCAGGTTGTTCTGCTTAGCGTAAGCGTATTCAACGTAGCCGATAGAGCCTGGCAGACGCTGTACGAACGCCGCGATACCGTCGTTGCCTTTACCGCCCAGACCGGTCGGCCAGTTTACGGTAGAGCCTGCGCCAATTTTCGATTTCCACTCTTCGTTCACTTTCGCCAGGTAGCTGGTGAACACGAAGGAGGTACCGGAACCGTCAGCACGACGCACAACGGCGATGTTCTGAGAAGGCAGCTTAACGCCTGGGTTCAGTTTGGTGATGGCTTCGTCATCCCACTTCTTGATTTTGCCCAGGTAGATGTCGCCCAGCGTTTTACCGTCAAGCACCAGCTCGCCGGATTTCAGGCCAGGGATGTTAACGGCCAGCACCACACCGCCGATGACAGTCGGGAACTGGAACAGGCCTTCCTGAGCCAGTTTTTCGTCAGACAGCGGTGCATCGGATGCGCCGAAATCGACGGTGTTAGCGGTAATTTGTTTTACGCCACCGGAGGAGCCGATACCCTGGTAATTGACTTTATTACCGGTTTCTTTGTTGTAGGTATCCGCCCATTTGGCATACACCGGCGCAGGGAAAGTTGCACCCGCGCCTGTCAGGCTTGCCGCTGCAAATGCAGAGAAAGCGCTCATCGATAAGGTCGCGGCGACAACAGTTGCGACAGTGGTACGCATAACTTTCATAATGTCTCCTGCAAGAATCCGTAAATGATTGTTTAGTGGCTACGAGGAGCAAAATAGGACAATCAGGTGACAGTTATATGTAAGGTTTATGACAGTTTAATGACACAGAAACACCCATAAAAGACAGGATAATTAAAACTATTAAAATCAGTTACTTGTGAAAAATATTTACACTAAAATTTCAAAGGAATTTTCTTTTTATGACAGCAAAACCGTCGTGCTTTATGACAGTTATAGCGGATAAAAAAAATCCGGCCACGCCTGAGGCATAGCCGGATGATTTCATTACGGGTGATGATTATTCCACGGTCACCGATTTTGCCAGGTTACGCGGCTGGTCAACGTCGGTGCCCTTAATTAGCGCCACGTGATAGGCCAGCAGCTGTAGCGGCACGGTGTAGAAGATAGGCGCAATAACCTCTTCCACATGCGGCAGCTCGATGATGTGCATGTTGTCGCTATCGGTAAACGCCGCGTCCTGATCGGCAAAGACATACAGCTCACCGCCGCGCGCGCGAACCTCTTCGATGTTGGATTTGAGTTTCTCCAACAGTTCGTTGTTCGGCGCCACCACGATAACCGGCATATCCGCATCGATCAGCGCCAGCGGGCCATGCTTCAGCTCACCGGCGGCGTAGGCTTCCGCATGAATGTAGGAGATCTCTTTCAGCTTCAGCGCACCTTCCAGCGCGATCGGGTACTGATCGCCGCGGCCCAGGAACAGCGCATGATGCTTGTCGGAGAAATCTTCTGCCAGCGCTTCGATGCGTTTGTCCTGCGACAGCATCTGCTCAATGCGGCTTGGCAGCGCCTGTAGACCGTGCACAATATCGTGCTCAACGGCAGCATCCTGACCTTTCAGACGGCCATTTTTGCCACCAGCAGCAGCAGAACGGTCAGCTGAGTCGTAAACGCTTTGGTGGAGGCCACACCAATCTCCGCGCCCGCTTTGGTCATAATCGCCAGGTCGGATTCGCGCACCAGCGACGAGCCCGCCACGTTACAAATCGCCAGCGAGCCCAGGTAACCCAGCTCTTTAGTCAAGCGCAGGCCTGCCAGCGTGTCGGCGGTCTCACCGGACTGCGACAGCGTGATCACCAGGCTATTCGGGCGCACGGCGGATTTGCGGTAGCGGAATTCCGATGCGATTTCGACATCGCACGGCATACCGGCCAGCGATTCAAACCAATAGCGCGCCACCATTCCCGAGTTGTAGGAAGTGCCACAGGCGATAATCTGGATATGCTCCACTTTCGCCAATAGCGCATCGGCCTCCGGCCCAGCTCACTCAGATCCACCTGACCGTGGCTAATACGCCGGTTAAGGTGTTTTTGATCGCGTTCGGCTGCTCGTAGATCTCTTTCTGCATGTAGTGGCGGTAGATGCCTTTATCACCGCATCGTACTGCACGTTTGATTCAATATCCTGACGCTTCACTTCCGCGCCGGTCTTGTCAAAGATGGCCACGGTACGGCGGGTCACTTCCGCAATATCGCCCTCTTCCAGGAAGATGAATCGACGGGTTACCGGCAGCAGCGCCAGCTGGTCAGAAGCGATAAAGTTCTCACCCATCCCAAGGCCAATCACCAATGGGCTACCGGAGCGCGCTGCCAGCAGCGTGCTCGGATCGCGGGAGTCCATAATGACCGTACCATAAGCGCCGCGCAGCTGCGGAATAGCGCGCAGAACCGCTTCACGTAAGGTACCGCCCTGTTCCATCTCCCAATGCACCAGGTGAGCAATCACTTCGGTGTCGGTCGCTGAAACGAAGACATAGCCGCGCGCTTGCAGCATTTCGCGCAGCGGTTCGTGGTTTTCGATGATGCCGTTATGCACCACCGCAATGTGTTCAGACACATGCGGATGCGCATTGCCTTCCGATGGTTCGCCGTGGGTTGCCCAACGGGTGTGGGCAATACCGGTGCCGCCGGACAGCGGTTGTTCTTCCGCTGCCTGAGCCAGCATCTGGACTTTTCCCAGACGACGCAGACGGGTCATATGACCTTCTGCATCCACCACCGCCAGACCCGCAGAGTCGTATCCACGGTATTCCAGACGACGGAGGCCTTCGAGAAGGATTTCAGCTACATCACGTTGCGCGACTGCGCCAACAATTCCACACATAAGTTTATGTTCCGATTTTTTACGCGTTGTCGGTCAACCTGTTGCCCGTATACCGGGCGCCCGAGCCTTGTAGAGAGTGGGTTATTTTTATAGGTACTGCATGGTGGCGGGAGATTATGTTATCTCCTCGCCTTTGTTGCCTGATGCGGCTACGCCTTATCAGGCCTACTTCTTAATCTTCACCGGACGCTGCCAGCCTTGCTTGTGTACCTGCGGTACGCGGCTCAGGACCAGTTCGTTATCCGCGACGTTGCGGGTAACGGTGGTCCCGGCGGCAATCGTCACGCCTTTGCCAATGGTGACCGGCGCCACCAGCTGGCTGTCGGAACCAACAAAGACGTCATCGCCAATAATGGTTTTAAACTTATTCGCGCCATCGTAGTTGCAGGTAATGGTCCCTGCACCGATATTCACGTTGTCGCCAATTTCCGCGTCGCCGAGGTAGGTCAGATGGCCGGCCTTCGAGCCTTTACCCAGACGCGCTTTTTTCATTTCGACGAAGTTACCGACGTGAGCGCCTTCGAGCAGTTCAGCGCCCGGACGCAGACGCGCAAACGGCCGATGGTGCAGGCGGCTTCCAGATGCGCATCTTCCACCACGCTGTACGGACTGATTTCACAGTCATCGCCGATGGTGGCGTTTTTAATCACACAGCCCGCGCCGATTTTGACACGATTGCCCAGCACCACGTTGCCTTCAAGGATAACGTTAGTATCAATTTCGACATCGCGCCCGTGAGACAAGGTACCGCGCAGGTCAAAACGCGCCGGGTCACGCAGCATCACGCCCGCCAGCAGCAGCTTTTCAGCCTGCTCAGACTGATAAATACGCTCAAGGCGGGAAAGCTGCAGGCGGTTATTCACACCGTCGGTTTCACTGATACGCGCCGGATGCACCGCGGCAATTTCACGCCCTTCCTGATACGCCATGGCGATAATATCGGTGATATAGAACTCGCCCTGCGCATTGTTATTGTCGAGCTTCGCCAGCCAGCGCTTCAGGTCCGCGCCGTTGGCAATCAGGATACCGGTATTAATTTCCTGAATCTGACGCTGTGCTTCGGTGGCATCTTTGTGCTCGACAATACCGGTCACTTTGCCGTTTTCACGGGTAATGCGGCCATAGCCGCTCGGCTCGTCCAGCACCACCGTCAGCAGACCTATTCCGCCTGCGGCTTGGCTTCGCGCAGACGCTGCAGCGTTTCTACCGATATCAGCGGTACGTCACCGTACAGCATCAGAATATCTTCATCATCCGCGAAGAACGGCGCAGCCTGCTGCATCGCATGACCGGTGCCCAACTGTTCCGCCTGCAGCACCCAGTTCAGGTTGTCGTCGGATAAGGTTTGCTTAAGTAAATCGCCGCCGTGACCGTACACCAGGTGAACCCGGTTTGCGCCAACATGATTCGCGGCATCAATGACATGCTGCACCATCGGCTTGCCAGCCAGGGTGTGCAGCACTTTAGGAAGATCGGAATACATACGCGTGCCTTTGCCAGCGGCAAGGATCACAACGCTCATGGTACGGTTAGACATAGGTATCCTGTCTGTAAATTAAGTATGAAGTAAACCGGGTTCTTGTTGAAAATTCTACATATTTTGCAGCATGAAATGGCCTGCTGATAAAATGCTCAACATCCCTTAAGTCCTGACTTTCTGCCCTTATTTTCGTCTATATCAAATCTATTTGTCTTGTAAGAAATCAGCCCCTGTGCCGAATTCGGCGCTATCTCACTGCTTATGCTGTTTTTTTACCACCTGAATAAAGGATGAGGCATTTCAAAACAGCGTTTTATTTACTCATTATTGTGACGAGCAAAAAAGAAACAACGTTTTAATTTGTTGATAATTACGTCGATCAACCATTCAGGAAGATAATATGAACAAGAAGATACCTCTGGCTCTTACCCTTTGTAGTGCAGCGCTTTCTCTCGCGGCGCAGGCCCAGACGCCCAGCAATGGAAGGCGATCGCTTTTGGGCAATCTACCGACGTTAACTTCTCCTCCAACGTTCTTCCGGAGAAAGTGGGCGTAAACAACGTCACCATCGATGGTAAGACGCTGACATCACAGCAAATTGCCGACCTCAGCAAACCTATCACCATTGAAAGTCGCGGCGGCAAAATCGCCAACTCGCACGACGGTTTAACCTTCTTCTACACCACGTTACCGAGCGATGAGAACTTTGTGCTTTCGGCCACGGTAACCGTCGATCAGTTTGGCCCGGAAAACGGCGCTAAACCGGCCGCACAGGAAGGCGCGGGCTACTGGTGCGCGATATCATCGGCATTCCACGCCAGGAACCGCTGAAAGAAGGCTATGAAGAGTTTCCTGCGGCATCAAATATGGTGATGAATGCCATTATGACCCAGGACAAGAAAGATGATTACCGCGTGAAGCTACAGGCGATCGCACGTAACGGTATAACCCAACCATGGGTAACGCCGGATCCGAGATTAAGAAAGTCAGTTACAAGGAAGGGGTTGATCTGCGTCAGTCGCCGACGTTCCGCCTGAAGCTCGAACGGACGAATGACGGCTTCGTTACCGCCTGGGCGCCAGAGGAAGTGAAGAGTGGGTGACTGAGCGCGTGCCGCACGCAGATATGATCTCCGTGCAGGATAAAAAACAGTATTACGTGGGCTTCTTTGCGTCACGTAATGCCAAAATTACCGTTAAAGACGCTTCGCTGACCACCTCTGAGGCGAAAACCGTGGCCTCTAAACCGTTCGTCGCCAAATCATGGCCGGTGGTGATGCAGGTCGCTTCAGGCAGTAAGAGTCTGACGCCAGAGTACACGCTTCAAGCGCGTGCCAACTACGACGGGCTGTTTACCGTTCGGCACAACGAAGTGGTGATCGGGAGAATAAAGCGGTGAAGGCCGGCGAGATGTTCACTCAGCCCGCCACGCTGAAAGAGAGCAATACCTTCCAGGTGACCTTTACCCCCACCAGCGGTAAAGACCGGACGCCGATTGAGCAGCAGTTGACCGTTAACCAGCAGAAAGGTATCTCCACCAGCACGCTGTACGCGGCAGCAAATGGCAAGGCAGATGCAAAAGGTACCGCCGACGCGCCGATGGATTTGCAAACCGCCATCGAGCTGGTCGCGCCGGGCGGAAAAATTGTGCTGGCGGCAGGTGACTATCCGAAGACCGATATTCCGCTCTCAGCCAGCGGTCTTGAGAATGGTCGTAAAACGCTGGAAGCCAACGGTAAAGCGGTTATCCACGGTATGCTGCTGGACGGTAACTACTGGACGCTACGCGGCGTGGATATCACCGGGAAGAGCCTGCGTATTCAGGGCAGCCATAACCTGATCGAGAATGTAACGGCTTATCGCAATGATGATACCGGGATTCAAATTTCCTCGGTCGATAAGATTGGTCGTCCGCTGTGGGCAAGCTATAACCGCGTGGTGAACTCGGAGTCCCACAGTAATGAGGATCCGGGCAAGATCAACGCTGATGGTTTTGCGGTGAAGATGCGCGTGGGTGAAGGCAACAGACTGGAAGGATGCTACTCACACAACAACATTGATGATGGCTTCGATCTGTTTAATAAGATTGAGGACGGCGCCAACGGCGTGGTGGTAATCGAGAACTCTGTCGCCCGCGACAACACCAGCAACGGCTTCAAGCTGGGCGGCGAAGGGCAGCCGGTGGCGCACGAAATCCGCAACAGTATCGCGATCGGCAACCATCTTGATGGCTTCACCGATAACTTCAACCCAGGTAAGCTGGTGGTGGTCAATAACGTCGCCGTCGACAACCAGCGCTTTAACTTCATCTTCCGTCCAAGTCCTTATGGCGATGCATCTACGCAAGGTGTATTCAGCGACAACATTTCGCTGCGCAGCCAGCCGGGGAAATATGATGATGCGGTGGTGGGCAACATTGATGCCACAAACTACTTCATCGAGAAGGGCAAAAGCGTGAACACGGAAGGGAAGGAACTGCGTGCGCAAGACTTCCAGTCGCTGTCGTTACCGCAGCCGCTGACCCGTAATGCGGACGGGAGTTTTGATACCGGGAATTTCCTGACCAAGGATTGATGCGTAGGTTAGTGCTGTAGGCCTGATAAGCGCAGCGCCATCAGGCAAGCCACGAAGACATTGCCGGATGGCGGCGTAAACGCCTTATCCGGCCTACAAAATACAAAGGTCGCCGTAAGGCGACCTTCTTCATTTTTGGGTTCTGTTTACACCGCATGTGTTGTCGTTTTCGTTAGCGGTACAGCGCATCACAGAACAGCATCTGACCTACAGGTGGGCGGCCAGTGCGGTCATCAACCTTACAGGTTGAAAGTACCGAAAGAGATGTTCATAGAGCTGAAGAGAGCGATGATTTTGTTGATCAGTTTCATGATTTTTATCCTGCGATAGTAGTGATATTTTTTGTGACTCAACTCACAAAACAAAGTCTACTCCTCCGGATTTTATCGATCAATAGTTTTGTGACTTAAATCACAAAATATTTAAAATACCTTTTCAGTTTCATTTAAATTAAAACAAAGCATAAAAAAAGCCAGCCTGGAGACCAGACTGGCTTTTTGACTTTCAAGCCGGTGTTACATCGCTTTTTTGGTCAACTCGATAACGCGCAGTTTAGCGATCGCTTTGGCCAGTTCCGCAGACGCCTGAGCGTAATCCACGTCACCATGAGAGCTCTTAATGTGCTCTTCGGCCTTACGTTTCGCTTCCAGAGCTCGCGCTTCGTCGAGGTCCTGGCCGCGAATCGCGGTATCAGCCAGAACGGTCACGGTGCCAGACTGCACTTCAAGAATGCCGCCGGACAGATAGATAAACTCTTCGTGGCCGTGCTGTTTAACGATGCGAATCATACCAGGCTTAATGGCGGTGAGCAGCGGGCGTGGCCCGGGTAAATACCCAGCTCACCTTCGCTACCCGTTACCTGGATTTTCTCGACCAGACCAGAGAACATTTGTTGCTCTGCGCTGACGACGTCCAGGTGGTAAGTCATTGCCATATCACCCTCCGATTAAGGCGTTAAAGTTTTTTGGCTTTTTCCACTGCTTCGTCAATGGAACCGACCATGTAGAACGCCTGCTCCGGCAGGTGATCGTATTCGCCGTCCATGATGCCTTTAAAGCCACGGATGGTGTCTTTCAGCGAAACGTATTTACCCGGAGAACCGGTGAATACTTCTGCTACGAAGAACGGCTGGGACAGGAAGCGCTGAATTTTACGAGCGCGTGCTACCACCAGTTTATCTTCTTCAGACAGTTCATCCATACCCAGGATGGCGATGATGTCTTTCAGTTCCTGATAACGCTGCAGGATGGACTGAACGCCACGCGCGGTGTCGTAGTGTTCCTGACCAACAACCAGCGGATCCAGCTGACGGCTGGTGGAGTCCAGCGGGTCAACCGCAGGGTAGATACCCAGGGATGCGATCTGACGGCTCAGTACTACGGTTGCATCTAAGTGAGCAAAGGTAGTTGCTGGGATGGGTCAGTTAAGTCATCCGCAGGTACGTATACCGCCTGTACGGAGGTGATAGAACCGGTCTTGGTGGAGGTGATACGTTCCTGCAGAACGCCCATCTCTTCCGCCAGAGTCGGCTGGTAACCTACCGCTGAAGGCATACGACCCAGCAGTGCAGATACTTCCGTACCGGCCAGGGTGTAACGATAGATGTTATCGACGAACAGCAGTACGTCACGACCTTCGTCACGGAATTTCTCAGCCATGGTCAGGCCGGTCAGAGCAACGCGCAGACGGTTTCCCGGCGGCTCGTTCATCTGGCCATACACCAGGGATACTTTATCGATAACGTTGGAGTCGGTCATTTCGTGGTAGAAGTCGTTACCCTCACGAGTACGTTCACCTACGCCCGCAAACACAGAGTAACCGGAGTGCTCGATCGCGATGTTACGGATCAGCTCCATCATGTTTACGGTTTTACCTACGCCCGCACCACCGAACAGACCGACTTTACCGCCCTTCGCGAACGGACACATCAGGTCGATAACTTTGATACCGGTTTCCAGCAGTTCCTGAGAGCTGGACAGCTCTTCGTAGGAAGGTGCAGCGCGGTGGATAGCCCAACGCTCTTCTTCACCGATGTCGCCTTTCATGTCTACCGGTTGACCCAGTACGTTCATGATACGACCCAGTGTTGCTTTACCTACCGGAACTTCGATCGGGTGCTCGAGGTCTTTAACTTCCAGACCGCGACGCAGACCGTCGGAGGAACCCATGGCGATGGTACGCACGATACCGCCACCGAGCTGCTGCTGAACTTCCAGCACCAGCACTTCATTACCATTCTGTACCTCAAGGGCTTCGTACACGCGCGGTACGGCATCCTGAGGGAATTCGACGTCAACTACGGCGCCGATTACCTGGACAATTTTTCCAGTAGCCATCTTGAATCCTCTACGAATTAACCTGGTTATACCGCGGATGCACCACCGACGATCTCGGTGAGTTCCTGAGTAATGCTGGCCTGACGAGCTTTGTTGTATACCAACTGCAGCTCTTTAATCAGGCTGCCGCCATTGTCGGTCGCGGCTTTCATCGCAACCATACGTGCGGCCTGCTCGCTGGCCAGGTTTTCTACCACGCCCTGATAGACCTGAGATTCGACATAACGACGCAGGAGGGTATCCAGCAGCGCTTTCGGATCGGGTTCGTACAGGTAATCCCAGGTTTTACGTTTCAGATCATCATCTTCTGAAGCCGGTAACGGCAGCAGTTGGGTGATCGTCGGCACCTGAGACATGGTGTTAATAAATTTGTTGCTGACAATATAAAGCTTGTCCAGACGACCTTCGTCGTAGGCCTGCAACATCACTTTTACCGGACCGATCAGTTCGGACAGGGCTGGTTTATCGCCCATACCGGTAACCTGAGCGACAATGTTGCCACCTACGGAATTAAAGAAGGACACACCTTTAGAGCCGATCATTGCGAGGTCGCACTGAACGCCTTTTTCGGTCCATGCCTTCATATCCGCCAGCAGTTTCTTGAACAGGTTAATGTTCAAGCCACCGCACAGACCACGGTCGGTAGACACCACCAGGTAGCCCACGCGCTTAACGTCGCGTTCTTCCAGGTACGGGTGCTTATATTCCAGATTACCGTTCGCAAGGTGACCAATCACTTTGCGCATGGTATCTGCATAAGGACGGCTGGCCGCCATGCGATCCTGCGATTTACGCATTTTGGAAGCGGCGACCATCTCCATCGCTTTAGTGATCTTTTGCGTGTTCTGGACGCTTGCGATCTTACTACGTATCTCTTTTGCGCCGGCCATGAGCTTCTCCTCAATGCCTACGGCCTGCCCTAAGACAGGCCGTCAGACTTTACCAGGATTGGGTTGCTTTGAAGGAATCGAGGATGCCTTTCAGCTTGCCTTCGATTTCGTCGTTATAGCCACCGGACTGGTTGATCTCTTGCATCAACGGAGCGTGATCACGGTCGACGTAAGCCAGCAGAGCGGCTTCGAAGCTACCGATTTTCGCCAGTTCTACATCCGCCAGATAACCACGTTCTGCCGCGAACAGAACCAGAGACTGCTGCGCGACGGACATCGGCGCATACTGTTTCTGTTTCAGCAGTTCAGTTACTTTCTGACCGTGGTCCAGCTGCTTACGGGTTGCATCGTCAAGGTCAGATGCGAACTGGGAGAATGCTGCCAGTTCACGATACTGTGCCAGCGCGGTACGGATACCACCGGACAGTTTCTTCATGATCTTGGTCTGAGCTGCACCACCAACACGGGATACGGAGATACCCGGGTTAACCGCAGGACGAATACCGGCGTTGAACAGGTTGGTTTCCAGGAAGATCTGACCATCGGTAATGGAAATTACGTTGGTCGGAACGAATGCGGAAACGTCACCAGCCTGCGTTTCGATAATCGGCAGCGCGGTCAGAGAACCGGTTTTCCCTTTCACTTCACCTTTGGTGAAGGTTTCAACGTATTCGGCGTTAACACGCGCAGCACGCTCCAGCAGACGAGAGTGGAGGTAGAATACGTCGCCCGGGAATGCTTCACGTCCTGGTGGACGGCGCAGCAGCAGGGAGATCTGACGGTAGGCGACAGCCTGTTTAGACAGGTCATCATAAATGATCAGCGCATCTTCGCCGCGGTCGCGGAAGTATTCGCCCATTGCGCAACCGGCATACGGCGCCAGGTATTGCAGTGCAGCAGATTCAGACGCGGTTGCCACAACAACGATGGTGTTAGCCAGCGCGCCGTGTTCTTCCAGTTTACGTACCACGTTAGAAATGGTGGACGCTTTCTGGCCGATTGCCACGTAGACGCACTTGATGCCGGAATCACGTTGGTTGATGATGGCGTCGATTGCCAGCGCGGTTTTACCAGTCTGACGGTCGCCGATGATCAGTTCACGCTGACCACGACCGATTGGGATCATGGCATCAACGGATTTATAACCGGTCTGAACCGGCTGATCGACGGACTGACGTTCGATTACGCCCGGTGCGATAGCTTCAACGGCGGAGAAGCCGTCGTTGTCCAGCGCGCCTTTACCATCGATTGGTGCACCCAGGGTGTTAACCACACGGCCCAGCAGGCCACGGCCAACCGGAACTTCCAGGATACGACCAGTACACTTGACGGTCATGCCTTCGGCAAGGTCAGCGTACGGACCCATAACTACAGCACCAACGGAGTCGCGCTCCAGGTTCAGTGCGATAGCGTAACGGTTACCCGGCAGGGAAATCATCTCACCCTGCATACAATCGGCCAGGCCGTGGATGCGGATAACACCGTCACTTACAGAAACAATAGTACCTTCGTTGTGAGCTTCACTCACAACATTGAACTGAGCAATGCGCTGCTTGATCAGTTCGCTGATTTCGGTGGAATTCAGTTGCATGCTCCAGTCCCCTTAAGACTGCAAGACGTCTGCAAGGCGTTCAAGACGGCCGCGTACGCTGCCATCAATGACCATATCACCCGCACGGATGATAACGCCTGCCATTACAGACTTATCGATTTTGCAATTCAGCTTAACTTTGCGTGACAGACGCTTTTCCATCGCGGCGGTGATTTTCGCGAGCTGCTCTTCACTCAACGCATTAGCGGAAATGACTTCTACCTCAGAGGTAGCTTCACTCGCGGCGCGCAGGTGTACAAACTGCTCAAGAACATCAGGGAGCACTTTAAGACGACCGTTTTCAGCCATCACCTTAATCAGGTTCTGACCGTTTTCGTCCAGTTGCTCACCGCATACTGCGATAAACGACGTAGAGAGCGTTTCCGGCGCCAGTGCGCCAGACAGAAGCTCTGCCATTTGTTCGTTCTTCGTCACTTCGGCGGCAAACGCCAGCATGTCCTGCCAGCGATCTACGCTTTTGTGTTCGACGGCAAAGTCAAAAGCTGCTTTGGCGTAGGGCGAGCTACCGTAACAAATTCAGACATCAGCCCCTCCCTCCTTACAGTTCAGCGACAAGTTTATCCACGATGTCGCTGTTAGCAGCTTCATCCACGGAACGTTCGATGATCTTCTCGGCGCCAGCAACAGCCAGGATAGCGACTTGCTTACGCAGTTCTTCGCGAGCACGTTTACGCTCGGCGTCGATTTCTGCCTGAGCCTGTGCCACGATTTTAGTACGTTCCTGCTCTGCTTCAGCTTTGGCTTCGTCCAGGATCTGGGAGCGACGTTTGTTCGCCTGCTCGATGATAACCTGGGCTTCCGCTTTTGCTTTTTTCAGCTGGTCGGTCGCATTGGCCTGTGCAAGGTCCAAATCCTTTTTAGCTCGTTCTGCAGAAGAAAGACCGTCAGCAATCTCTTTTTGACGTTTTTCGATGGCAGCCATTAACGGCGGCCATACGTATTTCATGCAGAACAGAACGAACAGGACAAACGCGATGGCCTGGCCGAGGATTGTTGCGTTAAGATTCACAGCACAATGCCTCTTATCTAGTTAACGTTCTGATATTGCTCTTACTTAATTCAAAGCAACGCTTACTACGCGACAGCGAACATCACGTACAGACCCAGACCTACAGCGATCATCGGGATAGCATCCACCAGACCCATAACGATAAAGAACTGAGTACGCAGCAGAGGAATCAGATCCGGTTGACGCGCTGCGCCTTCCAGGAATTTGCCCCGAGGATGCCGATACCGATCGCAGCACCGATTGCCGCCAGACCCATCATCACAGCGGCAGCCATGTACAGCAGATCCATATTCAGGTTTTCCATGACAGTCTCCAGTTTGTTTCAGTTAAAACGTAGTAGTGTTGGTAAATTAATGCTCTTCGGACGCCATCGACAGATAGACAATCGTCAGAACCATGAAGATGAAGGCTTGCAGCGTAATGATCAGGATGTGGAAAATGGCCCAAGGCACATTCAGAATCCACTGTGACCACCACGGCAGCAGACCAGCAATCAGAATGAAAATCAGCTCACCGGCATACATGTTGCCGAACAGTCGCAGACCCAGAGATACTGGTTTGGACAGCAGGCTTACCCCTTCAAGGATTAAGTTGACAGGAATAAATGCCCAGTGATTGAACGGCTGCAGTGTCAGCTCTTTAGCGAAGCCACCGATGCCTTTCATTTTGATGCTGTAGAACAGAATCAGGATAAACACGCCCAGTGCCATAGACAGGGTAATGTTTACGTCCGCAGACGGAACCACGCGCAGCGCCGGCAGGCCCAGTATATGCTCAGCAATATACGGCAGCAGGTCGATAGGCAGTAAGTCCATCAGGTTCATCAGGAAGACCCAGACGAAGATAGTCAGGGCAAGCGGGCGATAACCTTGCTTTTGCCATGGTACATGTCTTTGACACTGCCATGAACGAAGCCGATTACCAGCTCAATCGCGGTCTGAAATTTACCTGGTACGCCGCTGGTCGCTTTTTTGGCAACGCTACGGAACATAAGCAGGAACAACAGACCCAGCACCACCGAGAAGAACATGGAGTCAATATTGAGCGTCCAGAAGGTGGCTGGGGGTTATGCGGATCTACCAGCGAGAAAGTACGCAGGTCCAGCTGAAGGTTATTCAGGTGGTGCCCTATGTATTCCTGCGGCGTCATATTTTCAGAAGCCATGATGCCTTTTACCCTTTGTTGTTAATTACAGCGGGTGCCAGTATCTGAACCACTAGCACCAAAATCCATGTAACGATCAGCGGTAAGAATACCGCCTTTAAAACCGCCAGCGCCACAATCAGTAACACCAGCATCGCTAGCACCTTAAACGCTTCGCCGAAGGCGAACGTCCAGGCCACTTTGCCCTTCGCGGGTGTATGCGCCTGGTGACGCCAGGCAAAAATCATAAACAACATATTAGGCAGTAACACTGCCAGGCCTCCACACGCGGCGGAGATGCCCAGAAGGGGTCTTTTAGGCTGAACAGCAATCCGCTTGCTATCACTGCCAGAAGCTGAATGAACAGAAGCTTACGAGCAACGTTTCGACTCACGAGCGACATAGACATCACGTTTCTACTCCTGCTCCCTTTGAGGTATGCCGCGTGTCGTATAAAACGTTCTTTAAAGCTCGGAGTCAAGCATCAAAAAGCGGTCAAATTATACGGTGACGCCCCGTGATTTCAAACAATAAGTAGCCAAAACGTGAATAAATATTTAAATATTTTTCATTCACGCTATTTTTCCACTTTTCGCCAAAGTGTGAACGATCGTACAAAACTGCAAATACAGCTAAAACAGTGGTTACAAAGCGTGCACGAGATCACATATTAAACATTTTAGCGCTCATCATCTGTATCAACGTAGCAAAAGATGACATCTCATCGTTTTGATATCTAAGACGAAATCAGAGCACTCTTTTAAAAACAGGTAGAAACAGAACAAAAACCATTCATTGACATTCATAATAACTTATTAACATGACAAAATGGCTAACGTGATGACTTATAGCACGCTGATATTTTCCATGTTTACTATTTTCATCATTAACAAAAAAAGCTTGGTTATTGAGAAGATAAAAACACGTTAAACCTGAGTTAAATTAAGCGAGTCACTGGCGCGTAGTGTCGCCAATTTGTTAACACCAGAGACCGCATTTTTTTTCTACTTTTTTTGATAAATATTAAATTTTCTTTGGTGCAATAATCACCAAATGACGCTCCCCTTCCAGCTGAGGAACCCGCAATTTAACAATGGATTCGACGCTGAACTGCGGCGGAAGCTGCGTAATCTCATCCTCAGGCAACTGGCCTTTAAGTGCATAAAAACGGCCTTCTTCACCCGGCAGGTGATGGCACCAGCTCACCATATCGTTCAGCGAGGCGAAGGCGCGGCTGATAACGCCATCAAACGGCGGCTCGGCCGGAAACTCTTCAACACGACTCTGCACCGGCGTGATGTTAGTCAGCGCAAGATCATGCTGAACCTGGCGCAGGAAGCGAACGCGCTTGCCCAGACTATCGAGAAGCGTAAAGTGCGCATCCGGAAGAACGATAGACAGCGGAATACCCGGCAGACCCGGCCCGGTGCCGACATCAATAAAGCGTTCACCTTTCAGCGACGGCGCCACCACGATGCTGTCGAGGATGTGGCGCACCAGCATCTCGTTTGGATCGCGTACCGACGTCAGGTTATACGCTTTGTTCCACTTGTGCAGCATATCGACATAGCCAACAAGCTGATTTTTCTGGTGATCGGTGAGCGAAATACCTGCTTCATCCAGCAGACGAGAAAGTTTGTTGAGCACGTTGATGACCCTATCAGAAAATAACTGCCCGGTAGCATGACGCGTACCGGGCCGATGAATCAAGTGGGCGAGCGTAAGATGCTCGCCGGAAGAGCCGCCGGGCGGTAATCAGGCGCTGCGGCGCAGCAGACCTTGTTTTTTCAGCCATACCAGCAGAATCGAGATCGCCGCCGGTGTGATCCCGGAGATACGCGAGGCCTGGCCGATCGAAACCGGTTTGTGATCGTTGAGCTTAGCAATGACTTCGTTCGACAGCCCGTTCACCTGACGATAGTCGAGGGTGGCCGGCAGCAGCGTGTTTTCATTGCGCTGTTGTTTTTCGATCTCATCCTGCTGACGCGCGATGTAACCTTCGTATTTCACCTGGATTTCCACCTGCTCTGCCGCCTGAGCGTCTTTCAGCGCAGGAGAGAACGGCGTCAGGGAGGTCAGCTGCTCGTAGGTCATTTCCGGACGTCGCAGCAGATCTTCACCGTTGGCTTCGCGAGACAGCGGTGCAGTCAGGTGAGCGTTCACTTCGGCTGCTGATTCCGCCGATGGCGTTACCCAGGTCGACTTCAGACGCTGGCGCTCGCGCTCGATGTTTTCCAGCTTCTCGTTGAAACGCGCCCAACGAACGTCATCCACCATTCCCAACTCGCGACCGATTTCGGTCAAGCGCAGATCGGCGTTGTCTTCACGCAGCATCAAACGATATTCAGCGCGGGAGGTGAACATGCGGTACGGTTCTTTTGTCCCCAGCGTACAGAGATCGTCCACCAGCACGCCGAGATAAGCCTGATCGCGACGCGGCGCCCAGCCGTCTTTATCGGCGGACAACCGTGCGGCGTTCAGACCCGCCAGCAGCCCTGTGCCGCGGCTTCTTCGTAGCCGGTGGTGCCGTTGATCTGGCCAGCAAAGAACAGACCGTGGATAAATTTGCTTTCCAGCGTCGGTTTCAGGTCGCGCGGGTCGAAGAAATCGTACTCAATAGCATAGCCTGGACGGACGATTTTCGCGTTTTCCATCCCTGCATCGAGCGGACGATCTGCATCTGCACGTCAAACGGCAGGCTGGTGGAGATACCGTTCGGGTAAATTTCGTTAGAGGTTAGCCCTTCCGGCTCCAGGAAGATCTGGTGCTGGTTACGATCGGCAAAGCGCATCACTTTGTCTTCGATCGACGGACAGTAGCGCGGGCCGATGCCTTCGATCACGCCAGCATACATCGGGCTACGATCGAGGTTATTACGGATCACGTCATGGGTTTTCTCGTTGGTATGCGTGACGTAGCACGGCATCTGGCGAGGGTGCTGAGACACTTCGCCAAGGAACGAGAAGACCGGCATTGGGTCATCGCTGTTTTGTTGAGCCAATACGCTGAAATCGATGGTGCGCGCGTCAATTCGCGGCGGCGTCCCGGTTTTCAGGCGGCTGACGCGCAGCGGCAGTTCTCGCAGGCGACGGGACAGCGGGATAGATGGCGGATCGCCTGCGCGGCCACCGCTGTAGTTATCCAGGCCAATATGGATTTTGCCGTCCAGGAAGGTCCCGACGGTCAGCACGACCGCTTTTGCACGGAATTTGAGGCCCATCTGGGTGACTGCGCCAACAACACGATCGTTTTCGACAATCAGATCTTCAACCGCCTGTTGGAAGATCATCAGGTTAGGCTGGTTCTCCAGTGCAGTACGGACCGCCTGACGGTAGAGCACGCGATCCGCCTGAGCGCGAGTGGCGCGAACGGCCGGGCCTTTACTGGCGTTTAGTATCCTAAACTGAATGCCGGCGTGGTCGATCGCCGTTGCCATCAGGCCGCCGAGCGCATCAACTTCTTTTACCAGGTGTCCCTTCCAATGCCGCCAATCGCCGGGTTGCAGCTCATCTGCCCCAGAGTGTCGATATTGTGTGTCAAAAGCAGGGTCTGCTGACCCATTCGCGCTGCGGCCATCGCGGCCTCAGTGCCTGCATGACCCCGCCAATGATGATGACGTCAAAAGGATCCTGATAAAACATGGTGGTTTGCCTCGCGTACTGCGGTTTTTAAATGGATTGAAGTCCGGGCGTGGATTCTACTCAACTTTAGTCGATGGAGAAAGCGTCTGGATCCTGGGTATTAAAAAGAAGATCTTTTTATTTAGAGATCTGTTCTATTGTGATCTCTTATTAGGATCGCCAACCTTTGTGGATAAGTACGATCCGGGCATTAAGATCAACCGTTTAAGACGGATCATTATCTGTGAATGATCGGTGATCCTGGTCCGTATAAGCTGGGATCAAAGTGAAGGGTTATACACAACTCAAAAACTAGCCAACGGTTATTCTTTGGATAACTACCGGTTGATCCAAGCTTTTAACCAGAGTTATCCACATAAAAAAGTACGATCTTTACAAATCTCTGAGCAATGGATGCCATGATCCCAGCCAAATTTCAGCCGGATCTTCCGGAATCTCATGTTCAAGGACGTTGATCCGCAGCGTTTCACCAACCTGTTTTGCGCCACAAGCCTTCAGTTCAGCTTCCAGTTTGTCGATAGCGCCACAAAATGTGTCGTATTCACGGCTACCGATACCAACGGCACCGAAGCGAACGCGGGAGAGATCCGGTTTCTGCTCGCATAATGCTTCATATAAAGGAAGCAGGTTGTCAGGAATGTCGCCTGCACCGTGTGTAGAGCTGATCACCAGCCAGATCCCTCAGCAGGAACCTCATCCAGCATCGGGCCATGCAGCATTTCGCTGGAAAAACCAGCGTCGTCCAGCTTTTCCGCCAGATGTTCCGCAACATATTCAGCACTGCCAAGCGTGCTGCCGCTGATTAGAGTGATGTCTGCCATGCTCGCCCACCTTTATAAAGAAGGCGCATTGTACGCTGTGAGCGAGCTGGGATCTACCTGTGGAAAAATGTGGGATTAAAAAAAGCGATCACGGCTTGATGGTACGCATGATCGGGTTCTGCAGGACGATCAGCGTTTCGGTGGACTGAATTTCATCAATTGTTTGGATCTTGTTGATAAGTACCTGTTGGAGGGCGTCGATCGATTTGCACATTACCTTAATAAAGATGCTGTAGTGCCCGGTGGTGTAGTACGCCTCGGTCACTTCATCCAGGCTTTCCAGCCGTGCCAGCGCCGACGGATAGTCTTTCGCGCTCTTGAGAATAATGCCGATAAAGCAGCCCACGTCATAACCTAATTGTTTGGGGCTGACGTCGACGTGCGCGCCGGTAATGATCCGGCCTGTTTCATCTTCTCTACGCGAACGTGGATGGTGCCCGGGCTGACGGCGAACTGCTTGGCCAGTTCCGCGTAGGCGGTACGGGCGTTGGCCATCAGGGCCTCAAGAATGCCGCGGTCCAGATTGTCGATCTGATAATTTTCCATAGGTTTTTCTTATGAAGATTAATGATTACCTCTATTTTAGCCTTTATTTTAAATGAATCAAAAGTCGATAAGGCTTTTTGTTGTTTGATTATTGAATTGCGGGCCGGTTTTGTTGCTTAATCAATGGCAACAGGACGCAGGAGTAAAAATAATGAAAACCGCATACATCGCAAAACAACGCCAGATCAGTTTCGTTAAATCCTATTTTTCCCGTCAGCTGGAAGAGAAGCTAGGGCTCGTAGAAGTCCAGGCGCCGATCTTAAGCCGCGTGGGGATGGGACGCAGGACAACCTGTCTGGTTGCGAGAAGGCGGTTCAGGTGAAAGTGAAAACACTGCCAGATGCCCAGTTCGAAGTGGTTCATTCCCTTGCGAAGTGGAAGCGTCAAACCCTGGGACAACACGACTTCAGCGCGGGCGAAGGGCTGTACACGCACATGAAGGCCCTTCGCCCGATGAAGACCGACTCTCTCCGATTCACTCCGTTTACGTTGACCAGTGGGACTGGGAACGTGTGATGGGGATGACGAACGCCACGCCGGCACGCTGGAAAGTACCGTAAAGGCGATTTGGGCGGGCATTAAAGAAACCGAAGCTGCCGTAAGCAAAGAGTTTGGGCTGACACCGTTCCTGCCAGAACAAATTCACTTTGTGCACAGTGAAACGCTGCTGAGCCGCTATCCGGGCCTTGATGCAAAAGGCCGTGAGCGCGCCATCGCCAAAGAACTGGGCGCGGTGTTCCTGATTGGTATCGGCGGTAAATTGTCCGATGGTCAGCGCCACGATGTACGTGCACCGGACTATGACGACTGGAGCACCCAGACCGCTTCCGGCCTGACAGGGTTGAACGGCGATATTCTGGTGTGGAACCCGGTACTGGAAGACGCGTTTGAGCTCTCTTCTATGGGGATCCGCGTGGATGCGAAAGCGCTGAAACATCAGCTGCAGATCACCGGCGACGAAGATCGTTTACAGCTGGAGTGGCACCAGGCGCTGCTGCGTGGCGAAATGCCGCAGACTATCGGCGGCGGTATTGGTCAGTCTCGTCTGACGATGCTGTTGCTGCAACTGCCCATATCGGCCAGGTGCAGTGCGGCGTATGGCCGGCTCAGGTACGTGAAAGCGTCTCCGCTCTGCTGTAACCCAATCTAACGCCGCCAGCGCCTCAGCAGGCGGCTTCTTAACCCGGTATCAAAGCGCCAGATATGATCGAAAATGCGCATGATCCCGGGTTTGCCATGAGCGGACATCGCCACCGCGTGAAAACGATGCTGATGTTTATGCTGAAGATCTCCCACCTTTTTGACCACTTCATCCGGTAGCCGCTGGGCAATAAAATCGGAAATCACCACCGCGTCGGCATCCTGCCACTGCGGGTTTTGCAGATGCTCGATAATGGCGCGGAAGCAGCTGGCCATATCGGTACCGCCGCGAAAGCGCTGGCTTAAAAAGCGGATCGCCTGCTCCAGCCCTGACGCCCGGTTAACTCGTAGCGCACCACTTCGCTGGAGAACAGCATAATGTAGCAGCGACGGTTATCCGCCAGCGCCACGCGCATCAGCGCGAGGCAGAACGCTTTCGCGCACTGCTCGTTGAAGCCGCCCATCGAGCCGGACGTATCCACGCAGACAATAAACGGCCCGTGCGGCTGTTCATCAACGTCCTGATGTACGACTGGACGCTCGGTCACCTTCTCGCGCCAGGCGTCGCCGTGTAGACGGTAGGTTAACAGCTGTTTCTCCACCAGCCGCCGGTAAAACTCATATTCCAGCTCGGTGATGCCAAGCGTTGCCAGCTCCGGCGGCAATAAACGCAGAATATCGTCGCTTTGCTGGATGCCATCAACCTGCTCGGGCACGGTGGAGGGCTCGCGCACCAGCGAACGGAAAGTCTCCATGGGGAATCTTTCTTCGGCACCGATTTGGCCTCGCGCGAACGGCCAACTGCTCGGCCAGGCGCAGCAGCTCCGGCTGCTGGCTGAGAAACTCACCGTATTTCACAATCAGCTGATAGTCGCCGCGCTTAAGCTGTCCGGCGCTCATATCCCACAGCCGCCCACCGGCGCTATCGTTTTCCACCAGCACCGGATCCAACTGACCGCTTAGCGTCATTCGTTCCTGTACTTCGCTCAATAACTGTTCACGCTCTTCTTCCAGCAGTTGCTGATTGAGGGAGGTGACCTGAACCACCAGGCTTAAGCGCCAGCGTTGCAGGAAAAGGGTGTGTAGCGCAGGGGTAAAAGTGGCGTTATTTGCCGCCAGCTGCTGAGCCTGAGCGGCAAAAGGCGACTGGACGCGAGTGAGTAGCGCCAGAATCTGCGGCAGTTGAACGATAAACTGGCTGGTGGAGAGTATCTGGCTCTGCTGATAGCAGATGACCTCCTCTTCCAGCTCGTGTGGCACCGGGGCGCCTTTGAGTCGGTTTCTGAAGGTTTCGCGCCAGCGGGGAAGATCGTCGGTAATGGCGCTTTTCAGGCGTGGAAATTTTTCAAAGAACACGGCCAACTGCGGGATGCCAGCAGGGCGATGATCATCTCTTCGATCATCCCCTCTTCGCCGACCGCCAGCATGACGTTGAGCGTATCGATGGTCAGCATTAACTCTGCGCCTGCTTAATTTGTGCGGCCACGTCCTGAAGGCTGGCTTCGATACGTCCCAGCCATTCGTCATGAATGAACAGACATTTTTGCTGCTCGCTAAAGCGGTTGTGCTGCTGATGCCACTCTTCATCTAAGGCGAGCAGCTGCTGGCGGATCTCGGTCGGCATACTTTCTGCGGAGCCCGAACCCGGCAGGGACAGACGGGTACCCTGAAGGCTGATGTCGCGCACGACCAGATGCTGTGCGGCATCCACTTCCATATTTAACGTCAGCGCAAAACCGATACCGTTGAGCTTACCGCGAATCTCGCCGCCCTTCTCCAGCCAGTTTTCCAGCGCCTGGCGCTCGAAAGTAATGTGAATGACCTCAATATCGTGCAGCTTAAGCGGCTGCTGGAGCAGCAGGGTCACCGTTGGCGTTTGAATCTCCGTCGGCAGCTCATAATGCGGTTTGCGGCTAAACATGCCGCCCAGACGGGTGACTTTCAGCGCGGTTTTGTCGCTTTGTTGCTGCTGAATTTGCAGGCGCTGCTGGGTGATGGCGCCCAGCTTGTTGAGCATGGCCTGCTGCTGCCATGCATGCCCGGTCATCAAAATATCTATTTGTTGTTGCAGCAGATTTCGGCTTTCCGCATCGTGCCACAGGCACTCTTTTAGCAGGATCAGATCGATAGGCGCGATCGTGTCGCGACCGCTGAAGAAAGCGCAGGCTTGCAGCAGACGGATCGCCTTTTTCCAGCGACGATCGGAAACGTAAGGCGCGTTTGGTAGATTATCCAGCTGTTGGCGCAGGGTAAAAATCAGCTCGAACACCGCATCCGGCAGCTTCACGTTGCCGATATCTTTCTGCCACTGGAAGTACTCTTCGTCGGTAACCTGCAGATTGGCCGGAATCGGGTTGTCGTTTTCGTCCTGCTGGCTAATCAGCATCGAGCGGAAATTGCCCTTATCCTGCACTTTATCGAGCCACAGGCGAATCAGCATGCGGTCATACAATGCTTCGAGACTGCTTTCGGCTTCCGGCAATTCATTCGAGGCGGTGACCAGCAGGCGCATGGGAATTTTTTCCACGCTGGCACCGTTACGGAAGTGACGTTCGTTGATGGCGGTCAGCAAGGTGTTCAGGATTGCCGGGCCCGCTTTCCAGATTTCATCAAGGAAGACGATCTCAGCCTCTGGCAGATAGCCGGCAGTCAGGCGCTCATAGCGGCCTTCATCTTTTAACGCCTGAATAGAGAGTGGCCCAAAAACCTCTTCCGGCGTAGAGAAACGGGTCATCAGATATTCGAACGCGCGGGCGTGCTGGAAGGCGAACTTCAGGCGGCGGGCAATCAGGCTTTTCGCGATCCCGGTGGACCAAGTAAAAAGACGCTTTCGCCGCTCAGGGCTGCCAGCAGGCAGAGGCGAATAGCGTGACTACGTTCAAATAGCCTTTCTCCAGCGCGCTGCTCAGCCGCGAAATTCTTTCTGCTAATAAATGTGGTTGGGCCATAATTAACTTGCGTCCTTTCGCCGTTTAATCAGCTAACTGGCTGAGTATAGACGTTTAAGTCTTTAGGTGAATAGCCTGAATAGTACCTCGCAATTTCTTGAGGCAGGTTAATATGACGTGATTAAGGGGTACGATTTTGACGCTAATCGTGCATACTGTGCGCTTTTCGTGGGCCAAGGGACTAGGCACACATTTGTTTCATAAACGAAAGACTAGTCTATGAGCACTGATAATAAACAATCTTTATCAGCGATTACACTCGCTGCAATTGGCGTGGTATACGGCGATATTGGTACCAGCCCTCTTTATACGCTTCGTGAATGTTTATCTGGCCAGTTCGGTTTTGGCGTTGAACGTGACGCGGTTTTTGGCTTTCTGTCATTAATCTTCTGGCTATTGCTGTTAACGGTATCTCTCAAATACATCACCTTCGTGATGCGGGCGGACAACGCCGGCGAAGGGGGATACTGACGCTGATGTCTCTGGCGGGACGTAATACGTCCGCGCGCATGACTTCTGTACTGGTGATTCTCGGGCTGATTGGCGGCAGCTTCTTCTATGGTGAAGTAGTCATCACGCCGGCGATTTCGGTGATGTCGGCGATAGAAGGTCTGGAAATCATCGCCCCCAGCTTGATACCTGGGTGGTTCCCATCTCCATTATTGTTTTGACGCTGCTGTTTGCGATTCAGAAGCACGGTACCAGCATGGTCGGTAAACTGTTTGCGCCGATTATGCTCATCTGGTTCCTGCTGCTGGCAGGCCTCGGCGCGCGCAGCATTATCGCCAACCCGGAAGTGTTGCAGGCGTTGAACCCTTATTGGGCGGTGAATTTCTTCCTGCAATACAAAACCGTCTCCTTTATTGCATTGGGCGCGGTGGTGCTGTCGATTACCGGAGTGGAAGCGTTGTATGCCGACATGGGGCACTTCGGGAAACTGCCGATTCGCCTGGCCTGGTTCTCGGTGGTGCTGCCGTCACTGGTGCTGAACTACTTTGGTCAGGGCGCGTTGCTGCTCAAGCATCCGGAAGCGATTAAGAACCCGTTCTTCCTGCTGGCGCCCGAATGGGCGTTGATTCCGATGCTGATTATCGCTGCCCTGGCGACGGTTATCGCCTCTCAGGCGGTGATCTCCGGCGTCTTCTCGCTGACGCGCCAGGCCGTGCGTCTGGGGTATCTGTCGCCGATGCGCATTATTCATACCTCAGAGATGGAATCGGGGCAGATCTATATCCCGTTCATCAACTGGCTGCTGTACATCTCCGTGGTTATTGTGATTGTCAGCTTCGAGCACTCCTCAAATCTGGCGGCGGCATACGGGATTGCGGTTACCGGGACGATGGTCCTGACGACCATTCTGTTCACCACGGTGGCGCGTAAAAACTGGCACTGGAATAAGTTCCTGGTTGCGCTGCTGTTTGTGGCGTTTATGTGCATCGACATTCCGCTGTTCTCGGCGAACCTGGATAAGATTGTCTCCGGTGGTTGGTTGCCGCTGACGCTGGCGCTGATCATGCTCACCATCATGACCACCTGGAAAAGCGAGCGTTTCCGCCTGCTGCGCCGGATGCATGAACACGGTAACTCTCTGGAAGCGATGATCGCCTCGCTGGAGAAATCGCCGCCGGTCCGCGTGCCGGGCACCGCGGTCTATATGTCGCGCGCGCTGAACGTCATTCCGTTTGCCATGCTGCATAACCTCAAGCACAACAAGGTGCTGCATGAGCGCGTCATTCTGCTGACGCTGCGTACCGAAGATGCGCCGTACGTGCATAATGTGCGTCGCGTGCAGATTGAGCAGCTGTCGCCAACCTTCTGGCGCGTGGTGGCCAGCTACGGCTGGCGTGAAACCCCGAACGTGGAAGAGGTGTTCCACCGCTGCGGTCTGGAAGGCTTAAGCTGCCGGATGATGGAGACGTCGTTCTTTATGTCGCATGAGTCGCTGATCGTCGGCAAACGGCCATGGTATCTACGCCTGCGCGGCAAGCTGTATCTGCTGCTGCAGCGTAACGCGCTGCGCGCGCCGGACCAGTTCGAGATCCCGCCAAACCGCGTTATCGAGCTGGGCACCCAGGTCGAAATCTAACGCCATCAACGCCCTCCCTCATTTTGACGGTGGGCGTTTTTTTATCCCCTCTCCTCTGTTCGCGAAACGTTTCGATGGCGATCACATTTCTATAACCTGGTGATGGTTTTCTGCGCGTTCTTCAGACTACACTTATGACAGCGAAACGTTTCGCTAGTGGAGCAAGAAAACAAAATGAAGAAAGGCACGGTACTCAACTCTGAAATCTCGTCGGTTATTTCCCGTTTGGGCCATACCGATACGCTGGTGGTGTGCGATGCGGGTTTACCCATCCCTCGTAGCACGGCGCGCATTGATATGGCGCTAACCCAGGGCGTTCCCACCTTCATGCAGGTGTTGGGCGTGGTGACGCAAGAGATGCAGGTCGAGGCCGCCATTCTCGCCGCGGAAATTCAACACCATAATCCGCAGCTTCACGAAACGTTGCTCAAACACCTTGAGCAGCTGCAGCAACACCAGGGAAATAGCATTGACGTTCGTTACGTCTCACATGAGCAGTTCAAACAACAAACCGCAGACAGTCAGGCGGTGATTCGCAGCGGGGAATGTTCCCGTATGCGAATATCATTCTCTGTGCTGGCGTCACCTTCTGAGGCCATCATGGACGCACTCTTACAACTGAAAGGGATCGATAAATCGTTCCCGGGCGTGAAGGCGCTATCCGGCGCCGCGCTGAATGTCTATGCTGGCCGCGTGATGGCGCTGGTGGGCGAAAACGGCGCGGGTAAATCCACCATGATGAAGGTGCTGACCGGGATCTACACCCGCGATGCCGGTTCATTATTATGGCTGGGTAAAGAGACCACCTTTAACGGGCCAAAATCCTCGCAGGAAGCCGGTATCGGCATCATCCATCAGGAGCTGAACCTGATCCCGCAGCTAACGATTGCCGAGAACATTTTCCTTGGCCGTGAGTTTGTGAATCGCTTTGGCAAAATCGACTGGAAGAAGATGTACGCCGAAGCCGATATTTTGCTGGCTAAACTCAATCTGCGCTTTAAGAGCGACCGTCTGGTGGGTGACCTCTCTATCGGCGATCAGCAGATGGTGGAAATTGCCAAGGTGCTGAGCTTTGAGTCGAAGGTCATCATTATGGACGAACCGACCGATGCCCTGACCGATACGGAAACCGAATCCCTGTTCCGCGTCATCCGCGAGCTGAAATCGCAGGGGCGCGGCATTGTCTATATCTCCCACCGTATGAAAGAGATCTTCGAGATCTGCGACGACGTGACCGTCTTCCGCGACGGGCAGTTTATTGCCGAACGCGAAGTCGCCAGCCTGAATGAAGATCTGCTGATTGAGATGATGGTGGGGCGCAAGCTTGAAGATCAGTACCCGCATCTGGATAAAGAGCCGGGTGAGATCCGCCTGAAGGTGGACGCGCTGTGCGGGCCAGGCGTGAACAGCGTCTCCTTTACCCTGCGCAAAGGTGAAATTCTTGGTGTGGCGGGGCTGATGGGCGCCGGGCGCACCGAATTAATGAAAGTGCTGTACGGTGCGCTGCCGAGAACCAGCGGCTACGTGACGCTAGACGGCCATGAAGTGGTGACGCGTTCACCGCAGGATGGTCTGGCGAACGGCATTGTCTATATTTCCGAAGACCGTAAGCGTGATGGCCTGGTGCTGGGCATGTCGGTGAAAGAGAACATGTCGCTGACGGCGCTGCGCTATTTCAGCCGTGCTGGCGGTAGTTTGAAGCATAAAGACGAACAGCAGGCGGTGAGCGATTTTATCCGTCTGTTTAACGTCAAAACGCCTTCCATGGAGCAAGCGATCGGTCTGCTTTCCGGCGGTAATCAGCAAAAAGTCGCCATCGCGCGCGGCCTGATGACCCGCCGAAGGTGCTGATCCTCGATGAGCCGACGCGCGGCGTCGACGTGGGGCGAAGAAAGAGATTTATCAGCTGATCAACCAGTTCAAGGCCGACGGCCTGAGTATCATTCTGGTCTCCTCGGAGATGCCGGAAGTATTGGGGATGAGCGATCGCATTATTGTGATGCATGAAGGGCATCTCGGCGGTGAGTTTTCACGCGAGCAGGCCACCCAGGAAGTATTAATGGCTGCCGCTGTGGGCAAGCTTAACCGCGTGAACCAGGAGTAAAAAAGATGACAACCCAGTCTGTGGCGGGTCGCCGCTATTTCACTAAAGCATGGCTGCTGGAGCAAAAATCGCTGATAGCTCTGCTGGTGCTGATAGCGATTGTCTCGACCATGAGCCCCAACTTTTTTACCGTCAATAACCTGTTCAACATCCTGCAGCAAACCTCCGTGAATGCGATCATGGCGGTTGGGATGACGCTGGTCATTTTAACGTCGGGGATCGACCTGTCCGTCGGTTCCCTGCTGGCGTTGACCGGCGCGGTCGCCGCCTCGATTGTGGGCATCGAAGTTAATGCGCTGGTGGCGGTTGCTGCCGCACTCGCATTAGGTGCCGCAATTGGGGCCGTTACCGGCGTGATTGTTGCTAAAGGGCGGGTGCAGGCATTTATCGCTACGCTGGTGATGATGCTGCTGCTGCGCGGTGTGACCATGGTCTACACCAACGGTAGTCCGGTCAATACCGGCTTTACCGACAACGCCGACGTGTTTGGCTGGTTCGGTATTGGCCGCCCGCTGGGTATCCCGACGCCTGTGTGGATCATGGCGATTGTCTTCCTCGCGGCGTGGTACATGCTGCACCACACGCGTCTGGGTCGTTATATCTATGCGCTGGGCGGTAACGAAGCGGCAACGCGTCTTTCCGGTATTAGCGTCAATAAAGTCAAAATTATCGTCTACTCTTTGTGCGGGTTACTGTCGGCGCTGGCGGGTATTATTGAAGTGGCGCGCCTCTCCTCGGCACAGCCGACTGCGGGTACCGGCTATGAGCTGGATGCTATCGCGGCGGTAGTACTGGGCGGTACTAGCCTGGCGGGCGGTAAGGGTCGTATCGTCGGCACGCTTATCGGTGCGCTGATTCTTGGGTTCTTGAACAACGGTTTGAACTTGTTAGGCGTTTCTTCTTATTACCAGATGATCGTTAAAGCAGTCGTCATTTTGCTGGCGGTGCTGGTGGACAACAAAAAGCAGTAACAAACGACACTACAGGACATCTTAGATATGAACATGAAAAAACTGGCTACCCTGGTTTCCGCGGTTGCGCTGAGCGCCACCGTCAGTGCGAACGCGATGGCGAAAGATACCATTGCACTGGTTATCTCTACCCTGAATAACCCGTTCTTTGTCTCCCTGAAGGACGGCGCGCAGAAAGAAGCGGACAAACTGGGCTATAACCTGGTGGTTCTGGACTCACAGAACAACCCGGCGAAAGAGCTGGCTAACGTTCAGGATTTAACGGTTCGTGGCACCAAAATTCTGCTGATCAACCCGACGGACTCCGACGCGGTGGGTAACGCCATCAAGATGGCAAATCAGGCTAAAATCCCGGTGATTACCCTCGACCGCGTGGCCTCTAAAGGTGAGGTTGTGAGCCATATCGCGTCTGATAACGTGCTGGGCGGTAAAATCGCCGGTGACTATATTGCGAAGAAAGCCGGTGAAGGCGCTAAAGTCATCGAACTGCAGGGTATCGCCGGGACTTCTGCCGCGCGTGAGCGTGGTGAAGGCTTCCAGCAGGCTGTCGCGGCACATAAATTCAACGTGCTGGCAAGCCAGCCTGCCGACTTCGACCGTACTAAAGGTCTGAACGTGATGCAGAACCTGCTGACCGCGCATCCGGACGTGAAGGCCGTATTCGCACAGAACGACGAAATGGCGCTGGGCGCGCTGCGTGCGCTGCAAACCGCCGGTAAATCCGATGTCATGGTCGTAGGCTTCGACGGTACGCCGGATGGCGAAAAAGCGGTGAATGACGGCAAACTGGCGGCGACTATTGCCCAGTTGCCGGATCAGATCGGTGCAAAAGGCGTGGAAACCGCCGACAAAGTGCTGAAAGGCGAAAAGGTACAGGCAAAATATCCTGTTGACCTGAAGCTGGTAATTAAGCAGTAATAACGTGAATGCGATTCAGGCTCTCACAGCCTGAGGGACAACATCTATAAAGAAAAGCAGGGCACGCGCCACCGGGATACCGGTGGCGCATCTTACCGGACACTCTGAAAATGAAAACCGCAGGCAAACTCGTCGTCCTTGGCAGCATCAATGCCGATCACATTCTCAATCTTGAATCTTTCCCGACGCCTGGCGAAACCGTCACCGGTAGCCATTATCAGGTCGCATTTGGCGGCAAAGGCGCGAACCAGGCGGTTGCTGCCGGGCGCAGCGGCGCGGATATCGCGTTTATTGCCTGCACCGGCGATGACGATATCGGTGAGCGTATCCGTAAACAGTTGCAGGTTGACCGCATTGATATCGCGCCCGTGAGCGCGGTAGCCGGTGAGTCGACCGGCGTAGCGCTGATCTTCGTCAACGGCGAAGGCGAGAATGTGATTGGCATTCACGCGGGCGCTAATGCCGCACTGTCCACTGCGCTGGTCGAGGCACAGCGTGAACGCATTGCCGAGGCAGATGCGCTGCTGATGCAGCTTGAATCCCCGCTGGATAGCGTATTGCTGGCGGCTCAGATTGCCCATCAGAATCAAACCACCGTGGTATTGAACCCGGCCCCGCTCGCGAGCTGCCGGATACACTGCTGTCGCTGGTGGATATCATTACCCCAAATGAGACCGAGGCTGAGAAGCTGACCGGTGTTCGGGTGGAAAACGATGACGACGCCGCGAAAGCCGCGCAGGTACTGCACGCGAAAGGCATCGACACGGTGATTATTACTCTTGGCAGCCGCGGCGTATGGGCCAGCGTTAAGGGCGAAGGGCGTCGTGTACCGGGCTTTAAAGTGCAGGCTATCGACACCATCGCCGCGGGCGATACCTTTAACGGCGCACTGATGACTGCGTTGCTGGAGAATACGCCACTGGCCGACGCGCTGCGCTTTGCGCACGCCGCCGCCGCTATTGCCGTGACACGCAAAGGCGCGCAGCCCTCTGTGCCCTGGCGTGAAGAGATCGACGAATTTTTACGTCAGCAGGGGTAATGCTTGGCCACGATGAAGGATGTTGCTCGCCTGGCGGGCGTTTCCACCTCGACGGTGTCTCACGTCATCAATAAAGATCGGTTTGTCAGCGAGGCCATCACCGAGAAGGTCGACGCCGCGATCAAATCATTGAACTACGCGCCGTCGGCGCTGGCGCGTAGCCTCAAGCTTAATCAAACGCGTACCATCGGTATGTTGATTACCGCCAGTACCAATCCCTTTTATTCAGAGCTGGTGCGCGGCGTGGAGCGCAGCTGCTTTGAGCGCGGCTACAGCCTGGTACTGTGCAATACCGAAGGCGACGAACAGCGGATGAACCGCAACCTGGAAACGCTGATGCAGAAGCGTGTCGACGGGCTGCTGCTGCTGTGCACCGAAACGCACCAGCCGTCGCTGGAAATTATGCAGCGCTATCCTTCTATTCCTTCCGTGATGATGGACTGGGCGCCGTTTGATGGTGACAGCGATCTGATTCAGGACAACTCGCTGCTGGGCGGCGATATGGCGACTCGCTACCTGATCGAGCGTGGTCATACGCGCATTGCCTGTATTTCCGGTCCGCTGGATAAAACCCCGGCGCGGCTGCGTCTCGAGGGCTATCGGGAAGCTATGCATAATGCGCAGTTGCCGATTCCGGACGGCTATGAAATTACCAGCAACTTTGAGTTTGGCGGCGGATTAGATGCCATGCAGAAACTGCTGGCGCATCCTGAACGTCCGGATGCCGTTTTCGTTGGTAACGATGCGATGGCGGTAGGGGTTTATCAGGCGTTGTATCAGGCCGGGCTACGTATTCCGCAGGATATGGCGGTGATTGGCTATGATGATATCGAACTGGCGCGCTATATGACGCCGCCACTCACGACCATTCACCAACCAAAAGATGAACTGGGCGAGCTGGCGATTGATGTGTTGATTCACCGTATTGCGCAGCCCGGGCAAAAACAGCAGCGTATGCAGCTGACGCCCGAGCTGGTGGTGCGTGGGTCCGTCTAAGGTTAGTGCTTTTCTTTTATCAGATTGCGGCCATCTTTCGGCCGCAGCAGCATAAACATCAGCGCTGATACTGCCGTTATCACCCCCATGGTGATAAAGGTGTAGTGGAACTGCTCAATCGTCGAGCCGACAATACTTTGATACGAGCGCAGTACCGCGGCGCTGATCGCCACCCCAAGGCTAATCGACAATTGCTGTGTAACGGCCAGCAGGCTGTTGCCGCCGCTGGCGTTATCGTCGGAGAGATCGGCAAGCGTAATGGTGTTCATCGAAGTGAACTGCGTCGACATGGCCATCCCCAACACGAACAGCGGCAGAATCAGCATCCACACCGGCATTGACGGCGATTGTAATGAGAACTGCGCGATCATTAAGCCAATAAACAGCGTGACGCCGACCAGCGTTTTCCGATAGCCCAACCGGCGTAGCACTTGGGTGACGGTTGATTTTGCCACGATAGAGCCTATTGCCGTGGGCGCCATCATGATGCCCGCAATCAGCGCCGGATAGCCAAAGCCAACCTGCAGCATTAGCGGCATCAGGAACGGCACGCAGCCGGTGCCCAGGCGTGTCGCCAGGTTACCGGCAATACCGACTGAGAACGTTCGCGTTCTGAATAAGCCCAGAGAGATCAGCGGTGTTGGATGCTTGCGCGCGTGGCGGATATAGGCCAGCAGCAAAATAATACTGAACAGCACCACCATCAGAGCGACCCAGCCCGACACAATCTGCTCGCCGAGCAGCTCCATGCCGATGGAGAACAGCACCAGGCTTAACCCAAACAGCAGGAATCCTGAGAGATCGAAGCGTCGCCGCGGCGTCGTGAAGTTCGGCATGTATTTTCGTGCGTACAGCATGCCAATAACGCCGATCGGTATGTTGATGAGGAAAATCCAGTGCCAGGTAGCCCAGGTGACAAAAACGCCACCCAGCACCGGGCCCAGAATAGGCCCTATCAGCCCTGGCATGGTGACAAAGTTAAGCACCGGTAGCAGTTCGCTACGCGGGTAGGCGCGCAGCAGCGCCAGGCGGGCGACGGGCATCATCATGGCGCCGCCAATCCCCTGAATAATACGGAAGATCACCAGTTCGCCGAGCGAAGTCGAAAGCGCGCACGCCAATGACCCAAGGGTAAACAGGCTGACCGCCAGCATAAAGATGCGTCGGGTACCGAAGCGGTCAGCAAGCCAGCCGCTTACCGGGATCAGCATGGCCACCGTAAGGGTGTAGCTGATAATGGCTGATTGCATCGCCAGCGGCGACCGGTTGAGGCTGTGCGCGATAGCGGGCAGCGCTGTATTCAGAATGGTGGCGTCTAGCGCCTGCATAAAGAAGGCCATCGCGGCTATCCACGGTAGCCCGGCCATACTCCGCGCTTTCTTCTCAGTCATTCGCTGTCCTTTATACTGCGGCCAGAATATGTGGCGCGTTTAATAAAGCCTGGCAGGCCTGGTATGCCCGTGGGCCATCGCCTTCTTGTATCGCATCAACAATGGCCTGGTGGCTCGCCAGTTCAATCACCTCATCTTCGGTAATCGAGGTGAAATAGATGTGGTACACCGAGTGGAACAGTTTGGCGAATGATGTCAGAAACGGGTTAGCACTCATTTCATAGATGTGTTCATGCCAGGAGGTGTCGATATCGATCCAACGTTCGCGGTCGAATGTTTTCTCCAGCGTCGCCATCTCTTCCATTAAGGTATTGAGCTGGGCTTTCTGCTCGGCGGTACCGAGCGTGGCGGCCAGCATGCAGGCCTGCGGTTCCAGACTGCGACGCAACACCAGGAAGTGTTTCATGACGGCCTGGAAGTTATCTGTCGTTAGCCACCAGGAGATCAGCTCGGTATCGAGGAAGTTCCAGTGGGCCTGAGGCATCACACGGGTACCAATACGCGGGCGAGGAAGCAGCATCCCTTTCGCTGACAGCGTTTTTACCGCTTCGCGAACGGCGGTTCGGCTCACGCCGAAAATTTCACCCAGCTCCATCTCGCCGGGGAGGATGCTTTCCGGGGATACTCACCGGTTAATATCTTCTGGGCTATTTTCTCAGCCAGGACCCAGGAGATGTTCTTTTGAGCGGCTAGTTGCTGTGCGCTTAGAGACATAAATGCCATTCCTATTATTTATCTTTCTTTAGTATGCCATTTGACGTGCTGAATCGGTGTTAAAAACAGCAGTTTGGGCATTTTACGGCGTATTCATAAGCAATTTGATGAAAAAAATAGCGAGCGATAAAATAATTCAAATTTCCCCTTGTCAGGCAGAATAAACTCCCTATAATGCGCTCCCACTGACACGGAACAACGGCAAACAAGCCGCCGGGTCAGCGAGGTTCTCCTGAGAACTTCGGCAGAGAAAAGCGAAATTAAACGCTTGACTCTGAAAGAGGAAAGCGTAATATACGCCACCTCGCGACGGTGAGCTGTAAGCCGCGTCGCAACTGCTCTTTAACAATTTATCAGACAATCTGTGTGGGCACTCGAAGATACGGATTCTTAACGTCGCAAGACGAAAAATGAATACCAAGTCTCTGAGTGAACACGTAATTCATTACGAAGTTTAATTCACGAGCATCAAACTTAAATTGAAGAGTTTGATCATGGCTCAGATTGAACGCTGGCGGCAGGCCTAACACATGCAAGTCGAACGGTAGCACAGAGAGCTTGCTCTCGGGTGACGAGTGGCGGACGGGTGAGTAATGTCTGGGAAACTGCCCGATGGAGGGGGATAACTACTGGAAACGGTAGCTAATACCGCATAACGTCGCAAGACCAAAGTGGGGGACCTTCGGGCCTCACACCATCGGATGTGCCCAGATGGGATTAGCTAGTAGGTGGGGTAACGGCTCACCTAGGCGACGATCCCTAGCTGGTCTGAGAGGATGACCAGCCACACTGGAACTGAGACACGGTCCAGACTCCTACGGGAGGCAGCAGTGGGGAATATTGCACAATGGGCGCAAGCCTGATGCAGCCATGCCGCGTGTATGAAGAAGGCCTTCGGGTTGTAAAGTACTTTCAGCGAGGAGGAAGGCGTTGTGGTTAATAACCACAGCGATTGACGTTACTCGCAGAAGAAGCACCGGCTAACTCCGTGCCAGCAGCCGCGGTAATACGGAGGGTGCAAGCGTTAATCGGAATTACTGGGCGTAAAGCGCACGCAGGCGGTTTGTTAAGTCAGATGTGAAATCCCCGGGCTCAACCTGGGAACTGCATTTGAAACTGGCAAGCTTGAGTCTCGTAGAGGGGGTAGAATTCCAGGTGTAGCGGTGAAATGCGTAGAGATCTGGAGGAATACCGGTGGCGAAGGCGGCCCCCTGGACGAAGACTGACGCTCAGGTGCGAAAGCGTGGGGAGCAAACAGGATTAGATACCCTGGTAGTCCACGCCGTAAACGATGTCTATTTGGAGGTTGTGCCCTTGAGGCGTGGCTTCCGGAGCTAACGCGTTAAATAGACCGCCTGGGGAGTACGGCCGCAAGGTTAAAACTCAAATGAATTGACGGGGGCCCGCACAAGCGGTGGAGCATGTGGTTTAATTCGATGCAACGCGAAGAACCTTACCTACTCTTGACATCCAGAGAACTTAGCAGAGATGCTTTGGTGCCTTCGGGAACTCTGAGACAGGTGCTGCATGGCTGTCGTCAGCTCGTGTTGTGAAATGTTGGGTTAAGTCCCGCAACGAGCGCAACCCTTATCCTTTGTTGCCAGCGGTTCGGCCGGGAACTCAAAGGAGACTGCCAGTGATAAACTGGAGGAAGGTGGGGATGACGTCAAGTCATCATGGCCCTTACGAGTAGGGCTACACACGTGCTACAATGGCATATACAAAGAGAAGCGACCTCGCGAGAGCAAGCGGACCTCATAAAGTATGTCGTAGTCCGGATTGGAGTCTGCAACTCGACTCCATGAAGTCGGAATCGCTAGTAATCGTAGATCAGAATGCTACGGTGAATACGTTCCCGGGCCTTGTACACACCGCCCGTCACACCATGGGAGTGGGTTGCAAAAGAAGTAGGTAGCTTAACCTTCGGGAGGGCGCTTACCACTTTGTGATTCATGACTGGGGTGAAGTCGTAACAAGGTAACCGTAGGGGAACCTGCGGTTGGATCACCTCCTTACCTTAAAGAAACGTTCTTTGAAGTGCTCACACAAATTGTCTGGTAAATGATGAACTTCTGAATGTACTTTCGAGTGCATTAAGAAGTTTTGCTCTTTAAAAATCTGGATCAAGCTGAAAATTGAAACGACACACTGTGTCTGTTCTCCGTAATAAGAACAGATAAGCGGTGTGTTCGAGTCTCTCAAATTTTCGCAATCAGAAGTGAAACATCTTCGGGTTGTGAGGTTAAGCGACTAAGCGTACACGGTGGATGCCCTGGCAGTCAGAGGCGATGAAGGACGTGCTAATCTGCGATAAGCGTCGGTAAGGTGATATGAACCGTTATAACCGGCGATTTCCGAATGGGGAAACCCAGTGTGTTTCGACACACTATCATTACGTGAATACATAGCGTAATGAAGCGAACCGGGGAACTGAAACATCTAAGTACCCGAGGAAAAGAAATCAACCGAGATTCCCCAGTAGCGGCGAGCGAACGGGGAGCAGCCCAGAGTCTGAATCAGCTTGTGTGTTAGTGGAACGGTCTGGAAAGTCCGACGGTACAGGGTGATAGTCCCGTACACCAAAATGCACAGGTTGTGAACTCGAAGAGTAGGGCGGGACACGTGGTATCCTGTCTGAATATGGGGGACCATCCTCCAAGGCTAAATACTCCTGACTGACCGATAGTGAACCAGTACCGTGAGGGAAAGGCGAAAAGAACCCGGCGAGGGAGTGAAAAAGAACCTGAAACCGTGTACGTACAAGCAGTGGGAGCACCTTCGGGTGTGACTGCGTACCTTTTGTATAATGGGTCAGCGACTTATATTCTGTAGCAAGGTTAACCGTATAGGGGAGCCGAAGGGAAACCGAGTCTTAACTGGGCGTTAAGTTGCAGGGTATAGACCCGAAACCCGGTGATCTAGCCATGGGCAGGTTGAAGGTTGGGTAACACTAACTGGAGGACCGAACCGACTAATGTTGAAAAATTAGCGGATGACTTGTGGCTGGGGTGAAAGGCCAATCAAACCGGGAGATAGCTGGTTCTCCCCGAAAGCTATTTAGGTAGCGCCTCGTGAATTCATCTTCGGGGTAGAGCACTGTTTCGGCTAGGGGGTCATCCCGACTTACCAACCCGATGCAAACTGCGAATACCGAAGAATGTTATCACGGGAGACACACGGCGGGTGCTAACGTCCGTCGTGAAGAGGGAAACAACCCAGACCGCCAGCTAAGGTCCCAAAGTCACAGTTAAGTGGGAAACGATGTGGGAAGGCTCAGACAGCCAGGATGTTGGCTTAGAAGCAGCCATCATTTAAAGAAAGCGTAATAGCTCACTGGTCGAGTCGGCCTGCGCGGAAGATGTAACGGGGCTAAACTGTGCACCGAAGCTGCGGCAGCGACATTTAGGTGTTGTTGGGTAGGGGAGCGTTCTGTAAGCCTGCGAAGGTGTCCTGTGAGGGATGCTGGAGGTATCAGAAGTGCGAATGCTGACATAAGTAACGATAATGCGGGTGAAAAACCCGCACGCCGGAAGACCAAGGGTTCCTGTCCAACGTTAATCGGGCAGGGTGAGTCGACCCTAAGGCGAGGCCGAAAGGCGTAGTCGATGGGAAACAGGTTAATATTCCTGTACTTGGTGTTACTGCGAAGGGGGACGGAGAAGGCTATGTTAGCCGGGCGACGGTTGTCCCGGTTTAAGCATGTAGGCGGAGGTTTTAGGTAAATCCGGTACCTTATTAACGCTGAGGTGTGATGACGAGGCACTACGGTGCTGAAGTAACAAATGCCCTGCTTCCAGGAAAAGCCTCTAAGCATCAGGTAACATCAAATCGTACCCCAAACCGACACAGGTGGTCAGGTAGAGAATACCAAGGCGCTTGAGAGAACTCGGGTGAAGGAACTAGGCAAAATGGTGCCGTAACTTCGGGAGAAGGCACGCTGATATGTAGGTGAAGTGATTTACTCATGGAGCTGAAATCAGTCGAAGATACCAGCTGGCTGCAACTGTTTATTAAAAACACAGCACTGTGCAAACACGAAAGTGGACGTATACGGTGTGACGCCTGCCCGGTGCCGGAAGGTTAATTGATGGGGTTAGCGGCAACGCGAAGCTCTTGATCGAAGCCCCGGTAAACGGCGGCCGTAACTATAACGGTCCTAAGGTAGCGAAATTCCTTGTCGGGTAAGTTCCGACCTGCACGAATGGCGTAATGATGGCCAGGCTGTCTCCACCCGAGACTCAGTGAAATTGAACTCGCTGTGAAGATGCAGTGTACCCGCGGCAAGACGGAAAGACCCCGTGAACCTTTACTATAGCTTGACACTGAACACTGGTCCTTGATGTGTAGGATAGGTGGGAGGCTTTGAAGCGCGGACGCCAGTTCGTGTGGAGCCATCCTTGAAATACCACCCTTTAATGGCTGGTGTTCTAACGTAGACCCGTAATCCGGGTTGCGGACAGTGTCTGGTGGGTAGTTTGACTGGGGCGGTCTCCTCCTAAAGAGTAACGGAGGAGCACGAAGGTTAGCTAATCCTGGTCGGACATCAGGAGGTTAGTGCAAAGGCATAAGCTAGCTTGACTGCGAGAGTGACGGCTCGAGCAGGTGCGAAAGCAGGTCTTAGTGATCCGGTGGTTCTGAATGGAAGGGCCATCGCTCAACGGATAAAAGGTACTCCGGGGATAACAGGCTGATACCGCCAAGAGTTCATATCGACGGCGGTGTTTGGCACCTCGATGTCGGCTCATCACATCCTGGGGCTGAAGTAGGTCCAAGGGTATGGCTGTTCGCCATTTAAAGTGGTACGCGAGCTGGGTTTAGAACGTCGTGAGACAGTTCGGTCCCTATCTGCCGTGGGCGCTGGAGAATTGAGGGGGCTGCTCCTAGTACGAGAGGACCGGAGTGGACGCATCACTGGTGTTCGGGTTGTCATGCCAATGGCATTGCCCGGTAGCTAAATGCGGAAAAGATAAGTGCTGAAAGCATCTAAGCACGAAACTTGCCCCGAGATGAGTTCTCCCTGACTCCTTGAGAGTCCTGAAGGAACGTTGAAGACGACGACGTTGATAGGTCGGGTGTGTAAGCGTAGCGATACGTTGAGCTAACCGATACTAATGAACCGTGAGGCTTAACCTTACAACGCCGAAGATGTTTTGGCGAAGAGACAGATTTTCAGCCTGATACAGATGACATCGACAGACCAAAAAGGTGTGTTGATAAACAGAATTTGCCTGGCGGCTGTAGCGCGGTGGTCCCACCTGACCCATGCCGAACTCAGAAGTGAAACGCCGTAGCGCCGATGGTAGTGTGGGTCTCCCATGCGAGAGTAGGGAACTGCCAGGCATCAAATAAAACGAAAGGCTCAGTCGAAAGACTGGGCCTTTTGTTTTATCTGTTGTTTGTCGGTGAGCGCTCTCCGGAGTAGGACAAATCCGCCGGGAGCGGATTTGAACGTTGCGCAGCAACGGCCCGTAGGGTGGCGGCAGGACGCCGCCATAAACTGCCAGGCATCAATTAGTGAAGAAGCCCATCCTGACGGATGGGCTTTTTTACGTCTGTGCGAAATGAAAATGCAGTGAAATCCCGGGCTACAGCTGCTCTGGTCGCCCGGATGAGGCGTGTTACGCCGACTCCGGGGAAGCGCATAACCTCATCCATGCCACAATAAACGCCACTATTCCGTCAGTATCGTTCAAATTCAGCACCGGAACGCTAATATCCAGCGCGATATCGCTGGCTACTGCGACCGTATACTCATCAATAACCAACTCATTCACACTGTGCCGGCGGCCTCGCGAAACAGCACGATCTTTTCCACGGCATCATGCTTAAAGCCTTCAACCAGCACCAGATCCAGTTTTGATGCATCCATCCGGCTCACCAGCCACGCCAGATCCAACTCATTTTCCTCCGGCGTCTCAGTCATCAATGCCCAACGTTGCTGGCTGGCGACCAGCGTCTGCGCTGCACCGGCTTTGCGCAGTTCATAGCTGTCCTTACCGGGTTTATCGACATCCATATCATGATGGGTGTGCTTTATCAGCCCGGGACGAATACCACGCTCGCAAAGCGCCGGGATCAACTTTTTCAGTAGCGTCGTTTTTCCCGTGCCGCTCCAGGCAGCAACAGCGAGTAATGGAATCATGGTTGATCCTCGTTACGCAGCAAATCTTCAGGCGTATTGATATTGCGAAATGCGCTAATCATGTCGCTAAAATCTACCGAATGACCGCCAGCCTGACGCATAAATACCATGACTCGTCTTTCACCTCTCGCGAGATAATCAGCAATGTGTGGTGCCAGGCTTCGGTGGGCCAGAGCAATAGCCGGGTGATCTCTATCGCCATCGTGAACCCAAACTACGGCGGCCTGCTGGCGTTCCGCCGCTAACCGTGCGACGAGATTGTCGGGAATAAACGGGGTATCGCATGGACAAAACAGAAACCATTCATCGTCTGTCTGCTGCATCACTGAAAGCATACCGGCCAGCGGCCCAGGAAAGTCTGATAACGTATCGGCCATGACCGGAAGCCCGCTAGTTCGATAGATTTCCAGATTGCGATTCGCGCTGATAACGATACGATTAACCTGCGGATACAGGCGATCGGCCACGTGTCGCCACAGCGGCTTACCACCAAGCCTCATTAATCCTTTATCCTGCCACCCATTCTGGAGGCTTTCCCGCCCGCCAGCACCACGCCGGTTACCTGGCTCTCTGCATTCACCGCTATCGCCTCTTTTATTGTGGGTTTACCCTGCTAACGTGTCTCTATCAAGCGTAAGGAGCACGACCATGAAATGTAAACGTCTGAATGAAGTTATTGAACTCCTCCAGCCAGCCTGGCAGAAAGAGCCAGAGCTGAATTTAATGCAATTTTTGCAGAAACTGGCAAAAGAGTCAGGCTATGACGGTGAATTGGCCGATTTAACGGACGATATTCTGATCTACCATCTCAAAATGCGCGATTCCGCGAAAGACGCGGTCATTCCGGGCATTCAGAAAGATTATGAAGAGGACTTCAAAACCGCACTGCTGCGCGCGCGCGGCGTAATTAAAGAGTAAAAGGTTGTAAGCAGTACCGCTCAAGTCCTCGTGAAATGATATCCTGAATCATTCGTATCGTTATCGGATGTCAGGATGAACGACAAGGCTTTCACTTTCCAGACTCTCCACCCGGATACCATTATCGATGCCCTATTTGCGCAGGGTATCCGGGTTGATTCTGGTCTCACCCCACTAAACAGCTACGAGAACCGGGTTTACCAGTTTCAGGACGAGGACCGTCGCCGTATGGTGGTGAAGTTTTATCGCCCGGAGCGCTGGTCGGCTGCGCAGATTCTTGAAGAGCACCAGTTCGCTCTGGAACTGGTCGAGGATGAGGTACCGGTTGCGGCCCCGATCATCTTTAATGACCAGACGCTACTGACCCATGACGGTTTTTACTTTGCCGTCTTCCCGAGCATGGGAGGCCGCCAGTTTGAATCAGATAACCTGGATCAAATGGAGTGGGTAGGACGCTATCTGGGGCGACTGCATCAAACCGGGCGCAAATCTCGCTTTACCGCGCGCCCATCGATTGGCGTCAAAGAGTATCTGATTGAACCTCGTGAGGTATTTGAGCACTCGGCGCTGATCCCGGCGGGGTTAAAAGCCCAATTCCTGAAGGCTACCGATGACCTGATTGACGCGGTGATGGGCCTGTGGCACGGGCGTTTTGATGCTCTACGCCTGCATGGCGATTGCCACGCCGGGAATATCCTCTGGCGCGATGGTCCGCTATTTGTCGATCTCGATGATGCGCGTAACGGCCCGCGGTTCAGGACCTTTGGATGCTGCTTAACGGTTCCCTCGCCGAAAGACGTATGCAGCTGGAAACCATCGTAGAGGCCTATGAAGAGTTCAGCAGCTTTAATTCAGACGAATTGCCGCTGATCGAGCCTTTACGTGCAATGCGGTTGGTTTATTATCTTGCCTGGATAATCAGGCGCTGGGATGATCCCGCATTTCCGAAAAATTTTCCCTGGTTAACCGGGAAGATTTCTGGCATCGGCAGATCGCAACTTTTGTGGAGCAGGTAAAGGTTCTTCAGGAACCACCGCTTCAGTTAACGCCCATGTATTAATTCGACACAGTCAGGAGAGAGTGAGTTATGAAAAAGGTTTGGCTTGCGCTGGCAGGTATGATTCTGGCATTCAGCGCATCTGCTGCTCAGATTACCGACGGCAAACAGTACGTTACCATCGATAAGCCGGTTGCAGGTGAGCCGCAGGTGCTGGAGTTCTTCTCCTTCTACTGCCCGCATTGCTACCAGTTTGAGGAAGTTCTGCACGTTTCTGACAACGTGAAGAAAAAGCTGCCGGAAGGCACCAAAATGACTAAATACCACGTTGAGTTCCTGGGCCCATTGGGCAAAGACCTGACGCAAGCGTGGCGGTGGCGATGGCGCTGGGCGTAGAAGATCAGATCACCGCGCCGATGTTTGAAGCCGTACAGAAAAACCAGACAGTGCAGACCGTTGCGGATATCCGTAAAGTCTTCACAGACGCGGGCGTGAAGGGCGAAGATTATGATGCCGCCTGGAACAGCTTCGTCGTGAAATCACTGGTTGCACAGCAGGAAAAAGCCGCATCCGATCTGCAGCTGCAGGGCGTACCGGCGATGTTTGTTAACGGGAAATATCAGCTGAACCCGCAGGGTATGGACACCAGCAATATGGACGTCTTCGTGGCTCAGTATGCTGATACCGTGAAGCAGCTGGTTGAGAAGAAATAAAAATGAAAACGCCGGTCACTGACCGGCGTTTTTGTATTCTGCTTTCGTTGCGTCAATCTGCTTATCTTTCTCTTCCATAGCGCATTCAGCCACAGCTGGAAACGACGCTTAAAGTTCTTATCGCCCACGTAGTCGCCGTGCAGCTCAGGGTCAATCGGCCGGAGATTCACACGCACCACAATTCGCGTCAGCTTGCCGCTCAGCATATCGTAGAACGGCGTCTCGTCGTTTTCCGGATAGCACAACGTCACATCCAGCAGCTTATCGAATTGAGAACCTAAAACGTTCAGCGCCATCGCGATACCTGCCGCTTTCGGCGGTAGCAGATTGTTATACGGTGACCGTGTTTGTCGACGTTTTTCCGGCGTGAAGCGCGACCCCTCAACAAAGTTCACGATGGTCGTTGGGTGCGCGCGGAATTTCTCGCAGGAACGGCGGGTAGTTTCAACATCTCTGCCGCGGCGTTCCGGGTGACGAATCAGGTAGCTGCGCGAGTAACGGCGCATAAACGGCATATCCAGCGCCCAGCAGGCCAGGCCCATAAAGGGAACCCAGGCCAACTGCTGCTTGAGGAAATACTTGTTCATCGGGATATGCTTGCGGAAAATGACGCACAGCACCACGATATCGGCCCAGCTGTGGTGGTTGCAGATAAGCAGGTACCAGTTCTTTTTGCTGAGTGTCTCCAGTCCCTGAATATCCCACTTGAGTCGCGGATTGAGATGCAACAGTGCGGCCAGCCCTTCGCACCAGCAGTACATCATAAAGTTGCAGAATACTGAGACTGAACGCCAGATGAACGGGATAGGCAAAATGAGCTTAATAAGTCCGGCGAGAATAATCGGCACGGAACATAAAATCGTTACTAAAATGGTGAGTACGATGCTTACAGGCAGCGTTATTGCAGCGAGAAATCTCGACATAGTGTTTTTATTCAGATAGTTAGTTATTTAACGCGCACATATAAACGAGCACAAGGCGCTGATTTTACCAGAAAACGCGCCAAATGATGGGTCTTACCAGATTAGAAAAATAGTCAATATGTCTATCCACACAGTGTGAATTATCACCAGATCGACTATTCTGGCTGTGATCGTGTTTTAATTGATTGAAAAATATAGATTATTTTATATTTAACCGAGGGTTACATATCCTTTGTTATAAGTAAAATAAAATTATTCACAAAGTTATCCACAATTTATTTTGCGTGCGATCGTGAAGATCGAGAAATCTTTTCGCCTTATTTTGGGGAAAAATTCATGTTTTCATGCCGTCTGTGGCATCCTTTACCCATAATCTGATAAACAGGCACGGAAATTATGGTTCAGATCCCAGAAAACCCTCTTATCCTCGTTGATGGATCCTCTTATCTCTACCGGGCGTATCACGCATTCCGCCGCTGACAAACCGCGCGGGCGAGCCGACCGGCGCTATGTATGGCGTGCTGAACATGCTGCGCAGCCTGATTCTGCAGTATCAACCTACCCATGCCGCAGTGGTTTTTGATGCGAAGGGGAAAACCTTCCGTGATGAACTGTTTGAAGACTACAAATCGCACCGTCCGCCAATGCCGGACGATCTGCGTGCGCAGATTGAGCCACTGCACGCGATGGTAAAAGCGATGGGGCTGCCGCTGCTGGCCGTTTCCGGCGTGGAAGCGGACGACGTGATTGGCACCCTGGCGCGCGAAGCGGAAAAAACGGGGCGTCCGGTGCTGATCAGTACCGGGGATAAAGATATGGCGCAGCTGGTGACGCCGGGCATTACGCTCATCAACACCATGACCAACACAATTCTTGGTCCGGACGAAGTGGTCACGAAATATGGCGTGCCGCCAGAACTGATTATCGATTTTCTGGCGCTGATGGGCGACTCTTCAGATAACATTCCAGGCGTCCCTGGCGTGGGCGAGAAAACGGCGCAGGCATTGCTGCAGGGTCTTGGCGGGCTGGATGCGCTGTACGGCGAGCCGGAAAAAATCGCCGGGTTAACCTTCCGTGGCGCGAAAACGATGGCAGCCAAGCTGGAGCAGAATAAAGAGCTGGCCTACCTCTCCTACAAACTGGCGACCATTAAAACAGACGTTGAGCTGGAGCTCGGCTGTGAACAGCTGACCGTGGCCGCACCGGCGGCGGACGAACTGCTAACGCTGTTTAAGAAATACGAATTCAAACGTTGGATCACCGACGTTGAGTCCGGTACCTGGATGCAGGCCAAAGGCTCGAAGCCAGCGGCGAAACCAGCGGGCAAAGCGATAGTGGCTGAAGTAGAGGTAGAGGTTGAAGAAACTGCAGCCACCCTCTCGTCAGAAAACTACGTCACCATTCTCGATGAAGCCACTCTGGTGAGCTGGATCGAAAAGCTGAAGAAAGCGCCGCTGTTTGCTTTCGATACGGAAACCGACAGTCTCGATAATATCTCCGCCAACATGGTAGGCCTGTCGTTCGCCATTGAACCGGGCGTGGCTGCTTATGTGCCGGTCGCCCACGACTATCTGGACGCGCCAGATCAGATCGCCCGCGAACGTGTGCTTGAACTGCTTAAGCCGCTGCTGGAAGATGACACGCTGCTGAAGGTGGGACAAAACCTGAAGTACGATCGCGGAATTCTGGCCAACTACGGCATTGAACTGCGCGGGATTGCCTACGACACCATGCTCGAGTCCTACACGCTGGACAGCATTGCCGGCGTCACGATATGGACAGCCTCTCCGACCGCTGGCTGAAGCACAAAACCATTACCTTTGAAGAAATTGCAGGCAAAGGTAAAAACCAGCTCACCTTCAACCAGATTGCGCTGGAAGAAGCCGGGCGCTACGCGGCAGAAGACGCCGACGTGACCCTACAACTGCACCTGAAAATGTGGCCAAAGCTGCAAAAAAATGAAGGTCCGCTGCGCATTTTCAACGAAATTGAAATGCCGCTGGTACCGGTGCTGTCGCGCGTTGAGCGTAATGGCGTGAAGATTGACCCTGCCGTACTGCACGCGCATTCGCAGGAGATCGCCAAGCGTCTGGTCGAGCTGGAGCAGAAAGCTTACGACATTGCCGGGAAGAGTTTAACCTCTCCTCACCAAAACAACTGCAAACCATCCTGTTTGAAAAGCAAGGCATCAAGCCGCTGAAGAAAACGCCGGGTGGCGCGCCGTCCACTTCTGAAGAAGTACTGGAAGAACTGGCGCTGGACTACCCGCTGCCGAAGGTGATTCTTGAGTATCGCGGTCTGGCGAAACTGAAGTCGACCTACACCGACAAGCTGCCGTTGATGATCAACCCGAAAACCGGTCGCGTGCATACCTCCTATCACCAGGCGGTTACCGCCACCGGTCGCCTGTCATCAACCGACCCGAACCTGCAAAACATCCCGGTACGTAACGACGAAGGGCGTCGTATTCGCCAGGCGTTTATTGCGCCGGAAGATTACGTCATCGTCTCTGCCGACTACTCGCAGATTGAGCTGCGCATCATGGCGCACCTGTCGCGTGACGCAGGCCTGTTGAAGGCGTTTGCTGAAGGGAAGGATATTCACCGCGCCACCGCGGCGGAAGTCTTCGGGCTGCCGCTGGAAAGCGTCACCGGCGAGCAGCGCCGCAGCGCCAAAGCCATCAACTTCGGCCTGATTTACGGCATGAGCGCCTTTGGCCTCGCGCGCCAGCTGAACATTCCACGTAAAGAAGCGCAGAAGTATATGGATCTCTACTTCGAGCGTTACCCTGGCGTACTGGATTACATGGAGCGTACCCGCGCGCAGGCGAAGGAACAGGGCTATGTTGAGACGCTGGATGGCCGCCGTCTGTACCTGCCGGACATCAAAGCCAGCAACGCCGCGCGTCGCGCTGGCGCTGAACGCGCGGCGATTAACGCCCCGATGCAGGGGACCGCGGCTGACATCATCAAACGGGCCATGATTGCCGTTGATGGCTGGTTAGAAACTGAGAAGCCGCGCGTGCGCATGATCATGCAGGTTCACGATGAACTGGTCTTTGAAGTGCACAAAGACGACGTGGATGCCGTGGCGAAGAAAGTACACGAACTGATGGAAAACAGCACCACGCTGGACGTGCCGTTGCTGGTGGAAGTCGGGAGTGGCGAAAATTGGGATCAAGCTCATTAAGTGTTCGATGAACAATGGGGTTTTATGTAAGTAAGCAACATAACTTATCTAATTTTGTGATGAACATTAGAATTCGTTATGTAACAAGTGAAAAAAAACTACAAAAAATGCTTTCTGTCAGCATTAAAAAAGAGTAGAGTTACTCTCGTAGGGTACAGAGGTAAGATGTTCTATCTTTCAGACCTTTTACTTCACGTAATCGGATTTGGCTGAATATTTTAGCCGCCCCAGTCAGTAATGACTGGGCGTTTTTTATTGGGCGAAAGAAAAGTTTTGCCGCAGTCGATTGGTCGTGAAAAAGGAGTCTGGTGGGGAAGTACCCGGGACAGGGCGCCAGGCGCCGCTATCCGGGACGTAGAGAGGGGTTACTCTGCAGCAGCCTCAGGATCTTCCTGTGGCGGAATATCGTTAAACCAGCTGTCCAGCTTCTGACGCAGCTTGTCCACACCCTGCTTTTTCAGGGAAGAAAAGGCTTCAACCTGCACGTCACCGTTAAAGGCGAGCGCCGCTTCACGCACCAGGTTCAGCTGTGCTTTACGCGCACCGCTGGCCAGCTTGTCAGCTTTGGTTAACAGTACCAAAACCGGGATTTCGCTGGCGACGGCCCACTCGATCATCTGCTGGTCGAGGTCCTTCAGCGGATGGCGAATATCCATCAGTACCACTAATCCTTTCAGGCACAGACGTTTTTCCAGGTATTCACCCAGCGCACGCTGCCACTTGATTTTCATCTCTTCCGGCACCTGTGCGTAGCCGTAGCCCGGCAAGTCGACCAGACGTTTGCCGTCAGCCACTTCAAACAGGTTAATCAGCTGCGTACGACCCGGCGTTTTTGATGTACGCGCCAGGCTTTTCTGGTTGGTCAGCGTATTCAGGGCGCTGGATTTCCCCGCGTTGGAGCGGCCGGCAAAAGCCACTTCGATTCCGGTATCGGAAGGTAAGTGGCGGATATCTGGCGCGCTGGTGACAAAGTGCGTCAGTTGATAGTTCCAGTTAGTCAAAACGGTCGTCTCCGTTAAATCAGGCATTGGGGGCGATTATACCCGATCGGCAAAAAAAGGCTGGAATTACTCCAGCATCGTCAACTGTAAGCCGATGCCCTTCCGTTTGTAAGACATTTGCCATATCCGCTATGGGAAATTGAGGAAAGAATATCGGCGAGATTATATGCAAATTATTTAAAATCATAATATTACACACGGGCAATAATCTTATTTATCCAATTTTCGCCATCTCATTGCTTGTTAGTTTAACGCAACAAGGTAAAGTAGCACCCATCGGCAAGGGCGCCAGAAGGATTTAGACTCAGGATGAGGGTCAGGAACGCCAGGAGGCGAAGACCTACGGAATCTGTCAGGATGACCAACGTCTGGAGACGTTACGCAGGGAAAGGGAACAATAACAGGGACTGTTATAGAGCTAACGGATAGACAGGGCGCGTTGTAAGCAAACATGGAATGTAGAACCCGTTAAGGGTGTGAGTCAGGAAAAAAGGCGACAGATTACTCTGTCGCCTTTTTTCTTTGTTTGCTTTCTGCTAGATTCCGGCTCAATTCTATACTGAATAAAACGGCTTAAAAGATCTGACATCATGAAAAAACCAACCTCTGCACCGCGTAGCAAAGCGCCAGGCAAACAGCGTCGTAAAACGCGCGAAGAGCTGAACCAGGAAGCGCGTGACCGTAAACGCGACAAGAAGCACCGTGGCCACGCGCCGGGCAGCCGCGCCAGCGGCAGTGAGGGTGCATCTGGCTCCAACAAACAGAAGCAGCAAAAAGACCCCGTATTGGTAGTAAAAAACCGATCGCGCTGGGCGTGACTGAGGCGCCGGTCGTCAAGCAGCACAAACCGAAGAGCGAGAAACCTATGCTTTCACCGCAGGCTGAGCTGGACATGCTGGAGACTGATGAGCGCCTGGATGCGCTGCTGGAACGTCTGGAAGAGGGCGAAACCCTGACTGCTGAAGAGCAAGCCTGGGTCGATGCCAAACTGGATCGCATTGATGCACTGATGCAGCAACTCGGCCTCTCTTACGATGATGACGAAGAAGAAGAAGAGGAAGAAGAGGGCAAGGAAGACGTCATGCGTCTGCTGAGAGGCGGAAACTAACGTTTGCACCCGATTGGCCTGCCAGTCCTGCTTATAACCCTTTTGGTTGTATGTTATCTGGGGTGGTTATTCGTTAAACTACGACGGTTGTCGCGGCGTCAAAATTGGCTGCGCAACCGGCTGGCGCTGCGTAATGCGGCCAGGCCGGCAAGCCGTCGTCGTTTTCGACATCATCGCAAGGAGTGAGCATGTCTGTGCAGTTAATCGACTGGGATCTGGCCCTGATCCAGAAATATAACTATTCCGGGCCACGGTATACCTCGTATCCCACGGCGCTGGAATTCTCCGACGCGTTCGGCGAAGCGGAGTTTCTGAGCGCCGTTGCGCGCTATCCTGAGCGGCCCCTGTCGCTGTACGTTCATATCCCGTTCTGCCATAAGCTCTGCTATTTCTGCGGTTGCAATAAGATCGTTACCCGCCAGCAGCACAAAGCTGACCAATATCTTGACGTGCTGGAGCAGGAAATTCGCCAGCGCGCGCCGCTGTTTACCGGTCGCCATGTTAGCCAACTGCACTGGGGCGGCGGTACGCCAACCTATCTGAATAAGGCGCAAATCAGCCGCCTGATGACGCTGCTGCGCGAGAACTTTCACTTCGATGCGGACGCGGAGATCTCCATTGAAGTTGACCCGCGTGAAATTGAGCTGGATGTTATCGACCATCTGCGCGCCGAAGGCTTCAACCGCCTGAGCATGGGCGTGCAGGACTTCAATAAAGAGGTACAGCGCCTGGTGAACCGTGAGCAGGATGAAGAATTTATCTTCGCGCTGCTCAACCACGCCCGTGAGATTGGTTTTACGTCGACCAATATTGATCTGATCTACGGCCTGCCGAAGCAAACGCCGGAGAGCTTTGCTTTTACCCTCCAGCGCGTGGCAGAGCTGAATCCGGATCGCCTGAGCGTATTTAACTACGCGCACCTGCCGACGCTCTTCGCCGCTCAGCGCAAAATCAAAGATGCCGACCTGCCGTCGGCGCAGCAGAAGCTGGATATCCTGCAGGAGACCATTAACTCGCTGACGCAAGCGGGCTATCAGTTTATCGGCATGGACCACTTTGCGCGTCCGGATAACGAACTGGCCGTGGCTCAGCGTGAAGGTGTGCTGCACCGCAACTTCCAGGGCTATACCACCCAGGGCGACACCGATCTGCTGGGCATGGGCGTTTCCGCCATCAGCATGATTGGCGATTGCTACGCCCAGAACCAAAAAGAGCTGAAGCTGTACTATCAGCAGGTGGCCGAGCAGGGCAACGCGCTGTGGCGCGGTATTGCGTTAACTCGCGATGATTGCATTCGTCGTGACGTGATTAAGGCGCTGATCTGCAACTTCAGCCTCGATTTCCCGGCAGTGGAAAAACAGTGGGATCTGAACTTCAGCGACTACTTTGCCGAGGACCTCGCGCTGCTGGCTCCGCTGGCAAAAGATGGGCTGGTGGATGTGGATGAGAAGGGCATTCAGGTGACCGCCAAAGGCCGTTTGTTGATTCGCAACATCTGTATGTGCTTCGACGCCTATCTGCGTCAGAAAGCGCGTATGCAGCAGTTCTCACGGGTTATTTAAAGACGACACGATGGCGCTACGCTTACCGAACCTACAAATCGATGGTAGGCCGGATAAGCGCAAGCGCCATCCGGCTTAGCTGAACAGCCCAACCAGCGCCGCACACAGCACTGCGGCCATCGCTGTTTGCGGCGAGTGGCTGGCAGCACCGCTCGACGCCAGATTAATTAATGATTCAAGCATGTTTCTTCCCCCAGGTAGTCGCGGGCAGAATGATACTTAACTCATCGGAACAGTAAAGTATAAAATTGCAGCAACTTGCGCGAATCGAGCAATTTTTACACTTTACTCCAACCTTACTCCATTCCGAGTTCTTTCAGTTTGCGTGTCAGGGTATTACGACCCCAACCCAGCAGGCGCGCAGCTTCCTGTTTATGCCCTTGCGTATGGCGTAGGGCGGTCGTCAGCAGCGTGCGCTCCATCTCCGGCTGGGCTTCGGAAAGCAGATTTTGATGACCGGAACGCAGCGCGCGATCGGCCCACTGCGCCAGCAGTGTCGCCCAACTATCCGGTAGCGACGCCGCCGCGGTGCTGTCCGGCTGGCTGGCTTCAAACAGTTCGCCCGGCAGATCCTGAATCAGCACCTCTTGCCCGGCAGCCATCACCGTCAGCCAGCGGCAGGTGTTCTCCAGCTGACGCACGTTACCCGGCCAGGCCAGACGCGTTAAAGCGGCTTCGGTTTCCGGGTGCAGCAACTTGGCTTCAACGCCCAGCTCGCGGGCCGCGACCTGCAGGAAATGATGCGCCAGACGCGGAATATCTTCCCGACGCTCACGTAATGGCGGGAGGTGGACGCGAATCACGTTCAGGCGGTGGAACAGATCCTCACGGAACTTACCTTCCTGTACGCGCTGTTCCAGATTCTGGTGGGTGGCCGCGATGATACGTACGTCAACCTTCACCGGCGCATAGCCGCCGACGCGGTAGAACTGGCCGTCGGCCAGCACACGCAGCAGACGAGTCTGGACATCCATCGGCATATCGCCAATTTCATCGAGGAACAGCGTGCCGCCGTCGGCCTGCTCAAAACGCCCCTGACGGACGGTATTGGCGCCGGTAAAGGCCCCTTTTTCGTGACCAAACAGCTCGGACTCAATCAGGTCCTTGGGATCGCCGCCATATTCAGAGCAATAAACGGCGCTTTGACGCGCGGGCTGTGGCGGTGCAGGGCGTGAGCGACCAGCTCTTTACCGGTACCGGATTCGCCGTTAATCAGCACGCTGATGGAAGAGCGGGAGAGACGGCCGATAATGCGGAACACGTCCTGCATGGCCGGCGCTTCGCCGATGATATCGGTGGTTGGCCCATCAACCTGCACATTGCGCGGCTGCTGCTGTTCCTGGTAGTGGCTGATAGCGCGTTCAACCAGCGCCACCGCTTCGTCAATATCAAACGGTTTTGGCAGGTAATCGAACGCCCCTTGTTGATAGGCGCTGACAGCGGCGTCCAGATCGGAATGTGCCGTCATTATGATGACCGGAAGCATTGGATGGCGTTGCTTGATTTGCGTTAACAAAGCCAGACCGTCCATTCCGGGCATGCGAATATCGGACATCAGCACGTCAGGGGTTTTGGTCGCCAGCGCATCCAGCACCTCTTTCCCACCCTCAAACGTTGTGCAAGTCAGCCCTGCGCCGGTGAGTGCGCGTTCAAGCACCCAACGGATGGAGCTATCGTCATCAACGACCCAGACTATCCCTCGTTGCATAAACACACCTTATTTTTTAATTGGCAGGAAAACCGAAAACTCGGTATGGCCTGGCCAACTGGTAAATTCAATTTTGCCGGAGTGCTGATCGATCAGGCTGCGCGCGATCGACAGACCCAGCCCGGTGCCACCTTCGCGGCCGCTGACCATCGGATAAAACAGCGTATCCTGCAAATGTGATGGAATGCCGGGCCGTTATCTTCGACATCAATTCTGGCGGCCAGGCGGTAGCGAACGCCGTGTAGCGTTAACTGAAACGCGGTGCGGGTACGCAGGACGATTTCGCCCCTTCAGACCCCAGAGCCTGAAGCGCATTACGCACGATATTAAGAAGAACTTGCTCAATCTGGTCGGGATCATGCGGTAATTCTGGCAAACTTGGGTCGTAGTCGCGAACCAGCGTGACGTTTTCCGGCAGCTCCATCGAAACCAGTTTCACCACGCGCTCGGCCACCTTATGGATGCTCTCGGTGACATGCGTACCGGGATGCTGCGGGCCAAGCAGGCGATCGACCAGATTACGCAGACGGTCGGCCTGTTCAATAATGACATTGGTATATTCGGTTAGCGCGGGTCGGGCAGCGCTTTACTCAGCAGCTGTGCCGCACCGCGTAGGCCACCCAGCGGGTTTTTAATCTCGTGGGCAAGGCCACGCACCAGATCGCGCGCGGCAATCTGTTGAGCGTGCTGAAGCTGCTCCTGGCTGAGGCGACGCTGATTATCCATTGGCGCCATCTCCAGCAGGATAAAGCCGTCAGGCAGCCGCTGTGCGGTGAGCGAAAGAATATGCGAGCGACCGTCGATAACCAGCGTCACTTCGTTATCGGTGAACCCCTGGCCGGTTTGCAGGCTTTCCTGCATTAAGCCGACGTTGAGCGAGAAATAGCTCAGAAGCTCGGGAAGCGGCGTGCCGAAAAGTTTACGCGCGCTCTGCGCCAACAGCTGCTGTGCCGCAGGGTTTGCGTAGTGAACGGCCAGATCGTCATCGACCAGTAAAATGCTGTTGATTAACGAGTTAAGGATCTGCCCAGCATCGGGCAGCGCGCCTGTTGCCATTTAGCAGTCTCCTGAAAAGGCTTGCACTGTTTTAGTGCAGTATAGCTTTTTACGGATAAAAAGCGCGGGAAATCAGGTTGTTGGTGGAGAAAAAAGCCCATCCTGAGATGGGCTGAAAGTTTCCACGGCAACTCAATTCCCGATTATCGCGCCAGCACCCATCGGCAATGACGCGACATCATCGGGAAAGTACAACTCAAAACGTATTAGACGCTGTAGTACAGCTCGAACTCTACCGGGTGCGGAGTCATGCGTACGCGGTCGTTCTCTTCGGTGCGCAGCGCGATGTAAGCATCGATAGCTTCATCAGTGAATACGCCACCTGCAGTCAGGAACTCGCGGTCTGCATCCAGTGCGTTCAGTGCTTCTTCCAGAGAGCCAGCAACCTGTGGGATCTCTTTCGCTTCTTCCGGCGGCAGGTCGTACAGGTTTTTGTCCATGGCCTCGCCCGGATGGATCTTGTTCTTGATACCGTCAAGGCCAGCCATCAGCAGCGCGGCGAAGCACAGGTACGGGTTAGCTGCCGGGTCCGGGAAGCGTACTTCGATACGACGCGCTTTCGGAGAAGCAACAACCGGAATACGGATAGATGCAGAACGGTTACGGGCAGAGTAAGCCAGCATAACCGGCGCTTCGTAACCCGGGACCAGACGCTTGTAGGAGTTGGTGGTCGGGTTAGCCAGGGCGTTGATCGCTTTAGCGTGTTTGATAACGCCGCCGATGTAGTACAGCGCCTGCTCAGACAGACCCGCATATTTGTCACCGGAGAACAGGTTTACGCCGTTCTTGGACAGGGACATGTGGCAGTGCATACCGGAACCGTTATCACCGAACATCGGTTTCGGCATGAAGGTCGCGGTTTTACCGAAGCGGTGAGCAACGTTGTGCACCACATATTTGTAGATCTGAATTTCGTCCGCTTTTTTGGTCATGGTGTTGAAGCGGGTCGCGATTTCGTTCTGGCCAGCGGTTGCCACTTCGTGGTGGTGCGCTTCAACTACCAGACCCATTTCTTCCATGATCAGACACATGGTAGAACGGATGTCCTGAGAAGAATCTACCGGAGGAACCGGGAAGTAACCGCCTTTCACGCCAGGACGGTGACCTTTGTTACCACCTTCGTATTTGGTGGAAGAGTTCCATGCGCCTTCGATGTCATCGATAGCGACGTGGGAACCGGAGATGGACGCGCCGAAACGGATGTCGTCAAACAGGAAGAATTCTGGCTCTGGCCCGAACAGAACGGTGTCTGCGATGCCGGTTGCGCGCAGGTACTCTTCAGCGCGTTTAGCGATGGAGCGCGGGTCACGGTCGTAGCCCTGCAGGGTGCCTGGTTCCAGGATGTCACAACGAATAATCAGGGTAGACTCTTCAAAGAACGGGTCGATGAGAGCGGTAGATGCGTCCGGCATCAGAACCATGTCAGATTCGTTAATGCCTTTCCAGCCGCCGATAGAGGAGCCGTCAAACATTTTGCCTTCTTCGAAGAATTCGGCATTCACCTGATGGGCAGGAATCGTGACGTGCTGTTCTTTACCTTTAGTATCGGTGAAGCGCAGATCGACAAACTTCACTTCATGTTCATTCAGCATCGTCAAAACGTGTTCAGCGGACATACTTTACATCTCCCGGATTTGTCATTGTCGTCGTCGTGGTAACGAGGTCTTCTATCACTGCTTAAAAATGGCGTTGTTGCCGTGAAAAATATAAAGCGAAATCTGTGCCAACTTTTAAATCACCCCCAAAAGGCGCTATCATGCGCACCATAGTGCAAAAGGGCTGCACCATGATAGCCGTTTTGCACCATTATAGTGCTTACACGCGAGCGTTGAGCACCATATTGGTGCAAATTGTGATTAGGTGCCCTTTTTATGCTCCGTGAAAGCGATCACAAAGAAACTCTGCGATACTTGTTTGCGGAGGATCTCTGTGATCCTGTTTTGTAGTGCGATTAATCCGTGTACAATAACGCGCTATTTCTAATGCCCGAGGCAAAGTTGTGATCGAAAATTTGCGTAACATCGCCATCATTGCTCACGTTGACCATGGTAAAACTACCCTGGTTGATAAGCTGCTGCAGCAATCCGGTACGTTCGACGAGCGTGCTGAAACTCAAGAGCGTGTGATGGACTCCAACGATTTGGAGAAAGAGCGTGGGATTACCATCCTCGCAAAAAACACCGCTATCAAATGGAATGACTACCGTATCAACATCGTTGATACCCGGGGCACGCCGACTTCGGTGGTGAAGTTGAGCGCGTTATGTCCATGGTTGACTCCGTGCTGCTGGTAGTTGATGCCTTTGATGGCCCGATGCCGCAAACGCGCTTCGTGACCAAAAAAGCATTTGCTCACGGCCTGAAGCCAATTGTTGTCATCAACAAGGTTGACCGTCCGGGCGCGCGTCCTGATTGGGTTGTTGACCAGGTCTTCGACCTGTTCGTTAACCTCGACGCGACTGACGAGCAGCTGGACTTCCCGATCATCTACGCTTCGGCGCTGAACGGTATCGCGGGTCTGGATCACGAAGACATGGCTGAAGACATGACCCCGCTGTATCAGGCGATTGTTGACCATGTACCGGCGCCGGACGTAGACCTTGATGGTCCGCTGCAGATGCAGATCTCCCAGCTGGACTACAACAACTACGTTGGCGTTATCGGTATCGGCCGCATCAAACGCGGTAAAGTGAAACCGAACCAGCAGATCACTATCATCGATAGCGAAGGCAAAACCCGTAACGGTAAAGTCGGTAAAGTGCTGACTCACCTGGGTCTGGAACGTATCGACAGCACCCTCGCGGAAGCGGGCGACATCATCGCCATCACCGGTCTGGGCGAGCTGAACATCTCCGACACCATCTGCGATCCGCAGAACGTCGAAGCGCTGCCGGCACTGTCCGTCGATGAACCGACCGTTTCTATGTTCTTCTGCGTTAACACCTCTCCGTTCTGTGGCAAAGAAGGTAAATTCGTTACCTCTCGTCAGATCCTTGACCGCCTGAACAAAGAGCTGGTGCACAACGTAGCGCTGCGCGTTGAAGAAACCGCTGACGCCGATGCGTTCCGCGTTTCTGGCCGTGGTGAACTGCACCTGTCCGTTCTGATTGAAAACATGCGTCGTGAAGGTTTCGAACTGGCGGTATCCCGTCCGAAAGTTATCTTCCGCGAAATCGATGGCCGCAAACAAGAGCCATACGAGAACGTAACGCTGGACGTCGAAGAGCAGCACCAGGGTTCTGTCATGCAGGCACTGGGCGAGCGTAAAGGCGACCTGAAAAACATGAATCCAGACGGTAAAGGCCGCGTACGTCTCGACTACGTGATCCCAAGCCGTGGTCTGATCGGCTTCCGTTCAGAATTCATGACCATGACTTCCGGTACCGGTCTGCTGTACTCCACCTTCAGCCACTATGACGATATCCGTCAGGCGAAGTGGGCCAGCGTCAGAACGGCGTACTGATCTCCAACGGCCAGGGTAAAGCAGTTGCGTTCGCACTGTTCAGCCTGCAGGACCGCGGTAAGCTGTTCCTGGGTCACGGCGCAGAAGTTTACGAAGGCCAGATCATCGGTATTCACAGCCGTTCTAACGACCTGACCGTAAACTGCCTGACCGGTAAGAAACTGACCAACATGCGTGCATCCGGTACGGATGAAGCGGTTGTTCTGGTTCCGCCTATCCGCATGACTCTGGAGCAAGCTCTGGAATTCATCGATGATGACGAACTGGTCGAAGTGACTCCGCAGTCTATTCGTATCCGTAAACGTCACCTGACGGAAAACGACCGTCGTCGCGCGATGCGCGGTGCGAAAGAAGAGTAATCTTCTTTTTTCCGTGACCAAAACCCTGCCTTATGGCGGGGTTTTTCTTTTTCTGATAGCGCGCTTTTGTTCATGGTCAAACCCCGCCTTTCCCGCTACAGTAAAAATTCCACGGCGTGAACGGAGGCAAAAATGCTCTATATCTTTGATTTAGGTAATGTGATTGTCGACATTGATTTCAACCGTGTTCTGGAACGTGGAGCGACCTTGCCCGTGTGCCGCTGGCGCAGTTGAAGCAGCGCTTTACTATGGGGAGTCATTTCACCAGCACGAACGCGGTGAAATATCGGATGAAGCATTTGCGAAAGCGATGTGTCACGACCTGGAACTTCCGCTGAGTTACGAGCAGTTTGCCCACGGCTGGCAGGCGGTGTTTGTCGCACTGCGTCCCGAAGTTATCGATATCATGAAGACGCTACGCGAGCAGGGACACCGGGTGGTAGTACTCTCGAATACCAATGCGCTGCACACGACTTTCTGGCCGGATGAATATCCGCAAATTTATGCTGCCGCTGACCATGTTTATCTCTCGCAGGAGATGGGCATGCGTAAACCAGAGGCCCGTATTTACCAGCGCGTACTTGAACTGGAAGGTTTTTCCGCCGCCGGTGCGGTCTTTTTTGACGATAACGCCGATAATATAGAGGGTGCTAGCCAGTTGGGGATAACCAGCGTGCTGGTGACAGGGCGTGAAACCCTACCCGATTATTTTACGAAGACGTTATGCTAAAAACCGGTCATCAAAAATATACCCGGCCGCTGGTGGCGTGGTTCAAAATACTCTGGCGGCGCATTGATGAAGACAATATGACGACGCTGGCGGCAACCTGGCCTACGTGTCGCTGCTTTCACTTGTGCCGCTGGTTGCGGTGATTTTCGCTCTGTTTGCGGCCTTCCCTATGTTCTCGGAAGTGAGTTTGCAAATTCGCCACTTCGTTTTTGCCAACTTCCTGCCCGCGACCGGCGACGTTATTCAGCGTTATATCGAGCAGTTCGTCGCCAACTCCAACAAAATGACCGCGTTTGGCGCCTGTGGCCTGATCATTACCGCGCTGCTGTTGATGTACTCCATCGACAGCGCCCTGAACACGATCTGGCGTAGCAAGCGTGTGCGCCCGCATCTTTACTCGTTTGCGGTCTACTGGATGATTCTCACCCTCGGCCCGCTGCTGGCGGGGTGAGCCTGGCAATTAGCTCATATCTGCTTTCGCTGCGCTGGGCCAGCGAGCTTCACGGCGTTATTGATAACCTGCTGCGGTTGTTCCCGCTGCTGCTCTCCTGGCTTTCCTTCTGGCTGCTCTACAGCATCGTTCCGACAACTCAGGTGCCGAATCGCGATGCGATTGTCGGGGCGCTGGTCGCCGCGCTGCTGCACGAACTTGGCAAGAAAGCCTTCTCGCTCTATATCACCGCATTTCCCTCTTACCAGCTGATTTACGGCGTGCTGGCGGTGATCCCCATTTTGTTTGTCTGGGTCTACTGGACGTGGTGTATCGTCTTGCTTGGCGCAGAAATAACTGTCACTCTCGGTGAATACCGAAAACTGAAATCAGAACAACAAGAAGCAGAAGAACCATGATTGCATTAATTCAGCGCGTCACCCGCGCCAGCGTAAGCGTGGCGGACGAGGTGACGGGGAGATTGGTCCAGGACTCCTGGTGCTACTGGGCGTAGAGAAAGACGACGACGAACAGAAAGCGAATCGCCTGTGCGAGCGCGTGCTCGGCTACCGTATTTTTAGCGATGCCGACGGCAAAATGAACCTGAACGTGCAGCAGGCCGGCGGCAGCGTGCTGGTGGTGTCACAGTTTACGTTGGCGGCCGATACCGAGCGCGGATGCGTCCGAGTTTCTCCAAAGGTGCAGCACCGGATCGTGCAGAAGAACTCTATGAGTACTTTGTGCAGCGCTGCCGCCAGCAGGAGATCAACACGCAAACGGGACGATTCGCTGCAGATATGCAGGTGTCACTGGTCAATGATGGCCCCGTGACATTCTGGTTACAGGTATGAACCCACTTCCCGGTAGAACGCGGGGGCAAAAGAGAGCGCGATTATGTACCATCTCCGAGTACCGCAAACGGCAGAAGAGTTAGAGGAATACTACCAGTTTCGTTGGGAAATGCTGCGTAAGCCGTTGCATCAGCCAAAAGGGTCCGAGCGAGACGCCTGGGACGCGATGGCGCACCATCAGATGGTGGTGGATGAACAGGGAAAGCTGGTCGCTGTCGGGCGACTGTACATCAACGCCGATAACGAAGCGTCGATTCGTTTTATGGCTGTCCATCCAGAAGTGCAGGACAAAGGACTGGGCACGTTGATCGCCATGACGCTGGAATCTGTCGCCCGTCAGGAAGGCGTGAAGCGTGTAACCTGTAGCGCACGTGAAGATGCCGTGCCGTTTTTCGCCAAGCTGGGCTTTGTGAACCAGGGGAGATCACCACCCCGCAAACCACGCCGGTGCGCCACTTTCTGATGATTAAACCGGTGGCGTCGTTGGACGACATTCTGCATCGCGGTGACTGGTGCGCGCAGTTGCAGCAGGCCTGGTACGATCATATCCCGCTCAGCGAAAAAATGGGCGTGCGCATTCAGCAGTACACCGGGCAGAAATTTATCACCACCATGCCGGAAACCGGTAACCAGAATCCACACCACACGCTGTTCGCGGGTAGCCTGTTCTCGCTGGCGACACTGACCGGCTGGGCCTTATCTGGCTGATGCTGCGCGAGCGCCATCTGGGCGGCACGATTATCTTAGCCGATGCTCATATCCGCTATAGCAGGCCGATTGCCGGCAGACCAACGGCGATCGCCGACCTGGGCTCGCTGAGCGGCGACCTGGACCGACTGGCCCGTGGCCGCAAAGCGCGTGTTCAGCTACAGGTTGAGCTGTTCGGTGATGAGAAAGCGGGCGTGGTATTTGAAGGCACTTATATCGTGCTTCCCGCTAAGCCTTTTGGCGCCTTCGAAGAAGGCGGCAACGAAGAGGAGTAGCTTAGAGCCCACGCTCCTGATGCTATTTATTCACGAGTGGCCGCGCGCCAGGCCACGTCGCGTATTGCGTCCCGCGCCGTCTTGCTCACGCCGCCCAATTGGAAAAATCCGTGGATAACGCCGAGATAGCGCTGGCAAGTACACGCCACGCCCTGGTCGTTCAGGCGGTGATATAGCGCTTCGCCTTCATCACGCAGTGGATCGAACTCTGCGGTGAGAATATGCACCGGCGGTAAACCGGCAAAATCTTCACGCCATATCGGACTGGCTTCCGGGTGGCGGAGGTCGGTATCCTGGAGATACATTTCGAAGCCCGATAGCAGCGTATCGCGGGTGATGATGTAGTCTTGCCCGTTGCTGGCATAGCTGGGGAAACTGGCGGTAGCGTCAAGCATCGGGTAGATCAGCAGCAGCTTCGCTGGAGACCATTGGGCGGTTGATTTCAGGCGTAGCGCGCTGACCAATGCCAGGTGCCCGCCTGCGCTGTCGCCAGCAAGCGTGATACGTTCACGATCGATGCCTAACTGCTCCGCGTATTGATGGACGATATTGGCCCCACGTTCAGCGTCGTCATGAGCCGCAGGGAAGGTGTGCTCTGGCGCAAGACGATACTGAATGGCGATCACTCTACAGCCGCTTTTCCAGGCCAGTTGCCGTAGCTGGAGGTCATGAGTCAGAAAGCCGCCGCTAACAAAACAGCCGCCGTGATAGTAGAGGATACAGGGTAGCGAACCGGATGCGTTTAGCGGCGAAACGACGCGAAATGTCATCCCTTCCAGCACGATATCTTCCGATTTTACGCGAATCTCTTTCTCGCCCGCCAGCGACGTGCTGGCAATATAGCCCGCCTCCGATCATCAATATTTTGCTCTCGTGAAGAGGGCGGCCCGCAGCGATAAATCCGGCAACCAGTTCGACAATTCCTTTTTCCAGTGGCATATAAGGCTCCTTAGACTGTATGTATGTACAGTTTATAACCTGGTTTAATGAGAAGAGAAACGGATAAATAAAGTTGCAGCAGTATTCTGGATAGCTGCTCGCAAAAACGATTATTTCTACAAAATGAGCGTGCCACGTTTAACGAATCGCGTGTATTTTGTTCGCTTATTGAGCATGGATGATATACTGGAGGTATATATGAGCATGATGGCGGAAAGGATATGGCAGAATACTTCTCGATTTATCAGATGAGGTGATCAGGCGTCTCGATGAGCTCAAGCAGCAGCGGAATATGCCACGTGCGGAGCTGCTACGTGAAGCGGTAGAAATGTATCTGGAGAAACAAAATCAGGCTGAACAGGCTATCGCCGGCGCGCTTGGCATTTGGCAAGAGTGTGAAGACGATGGCGTTGAATTCGAAAGAAAACTCCGCGAGGAGTGGACGCGATGAACGGTCCAGTCATTTTTGATACTAATATTTTAATCGATCTGTTTAGTGGCCGGGTTGAAGCTAAAAATACGTTGGATTTGTATCCGCCGCAGCATGCTATTAGCTTGATTACCTGGATGGAGGTGATGGTGGGCGCAAAGCGATTTCATCAGGAGCGGCGCACAAGAATGGCCCTGAATGCTTTTGAGGTCATAGAGATATCGCCCGAGATTGCCGAAAAGAGTGTCAACCTGAGGCAGGAATATGGCATGAAGCTGCCGGATGCCATCATTCTGGCCACTGCGCATATACACCGAAGAGAATTGGTCTCGCGTAATACAAAGGATTTTGCCGGGCTACCTGGCGTGATAGTGCCTTACGCATTGTAAACCGGCAGGGATGACCGCCCGGTTTTACCAGAGAACTTACTCCCCTTCCCCGGGAACAGGAACGGGTTGATAGAGCTACGGGCGAACCCTTCTTGCTCCATTCGCGCGTCCAATACCAGTGAGGCGAGGTCGTCAGCCACGGCTTCCACTTTCGGGTCCTTTTCCTGATACAGAATCTTCAGGTAGGTGCCGCAGTCCCCACAGCTTTCAGCTTTAATCGCAGCCTGCTCATTATCCAGAGACCAGTAGTGCAGGTCGCGACTTTGTTCGCAGTTACTGCACTTCACGCGCACGACATGCCACTCGGTTTCACACAGGTTGCAGTGCAGATAGCGCAGCCCCTGAGTGGTGCCAATTTGCACCATGCTGGAAACCGGCATTGAGCCACACACCGGGCAGTACTGACGCTGTTCGCCGTATTCTGCATGGGCTTTACCTGGAATCAGGCTCGCCATCTGCGCCCAGTAGAGTGACAAGGCGGCCCAGATGAACGGCGCTTTATCGCTGCTGACGGATGAGAAATCCGATTCAAACAGCGCGCTGGCCATTTGCTCCAGCTCCTGTTCGGAGGCTTTCTCGAGATTCTCGATAACCGCCAGCGCTGGGCCGCTCATTTCCGGCTTCAGTTCAGCAATCATGGAGTGCAGCAGCGTGTGCCAGTGTTTATCGCGCGGCAGAACGTGGATATCCAGCGGCGGCTTGCCCTGGTCGTTTGCCTCTTTAAGACGCGCGCTCAGATCCATGCGCAGCGGATGGTCGTACAGAACCACTTCCTGTGCGTGGGCAATCAGTGCCGCAAAGCGCAGGTAGTCGCCCAGCGGGTTGTTCTCTGCCAGCTCGCGCAGACGCTCGGCACGACGATTGTAGAGGTTCTTGAGTCTGGGGAACAACAACGGCGGAATGACTTCCGCCGTACGTTTCTCGCTCGAACCCAGCTCATCTTGCGGGATTATGCGAATACTCATTCAGATGACTTTTCCTGTTTCTGGCGGACTTCACGGTACCAGCGCGGGTGATGTTTCTTCGCCCACGATTTGGTAACCCATCCTTCCACCATCGCGGTAATGGTGCCTTTCACCCAAAGGGCGGCGTAGATATGCACCATGATAACCACAATTAACGCCACTGCGGCAAATGAATGCAGCATTAGCGCAAATCGGATCACCGGGATTGAGAAAGCAGGCGCAAAGTACGGACGCCAGATAATCACACCGCTCACCAGCAGCAGTACCAGGAAGATAATCGCCGCCCAGAATACGCATTTCTGGCCGAAGTTATAACGCCCGGTGTCACCTACTTCCTCGTTGACGACGATCTTACGAATATTCTTCGCCCAAAAGATATCATCCCGATTGATTAGATTATGGTGCCAGTAACGGAAAAACATGATGATAAACGACGCAAACATGATAACGCCGACAAACGGGTGCAGAATGCGCGCCAGCTGCGGAGTGCCCATGATTTGCATCAACCAGTTGAAGGACGGGAAGAAAAAGCCCAGCCCGCTCACCGCCGCCAGAATGAAGCAGAAGGCGGTGACCCAGTGGTTGATGCGTTCCGGCGCCGTGTAGCGCACGATGGTGTCACGTCTTTTCATTTGCGCACCTCGTCTTTCTCTTCATCAAGATTATCCTCTTCCTCTTCCGCACGGTTCGGACCGACCCCGACGTAGTGGAAGACGCTCGCAGCGAACGTGGCGGCAAAGCCGATAGCGGCTAACGGTTTCCAGACGCCTTTCCAGAACTTCACGGTAGCGCTGATTTCCGGGTTTTCCGGCAGGCCGTGATACAGATTCGGCTTGTCGGCATGGTGCAGCACGTACATCACGTGCGTACCGCCAACGCCGGCCGGATCGTACAGCCCTGCATTATCATAACCACGGGTTTTCAGCTCGGCCACGCGCTCGCCCGCCAGCGTTTTCATATCCTCTTTAGAACCAAAGTGGATAGCGCCGGTTGGGCAGGTTTTCACGCACGCCGGTTCCTGCCGACGTTAACGCGGTCGACGCACAGCGTACATTTGTAGACGCGGTTGTCTTCCGGGTTAAGACGCGGGACGTTGAACGGGCAACCAGCGATGCAGTAGCCGCAGCCAATGCACTGCTCGGACTGGAAGTCGACGATACCGTTGGCATACTGAATGATCGCGCCTTCCGCCGGGCAGGCCTTCAGGCAGCCTGGGTCGGCGCAGTGCATGCAGCCATCCTTACGGATCAGCCATTCCAGTTTGTCGTTCTGCTCCACTTCCGAGAAGCGCATGACCGTCCAGGATTTAGCGGTCAGATCGGCGGGTTATCGTACACTCCGACGTTGCTGCCGATTTCATCACGGATGTCGTTCCACTCCGAGCACGCCACCTGACAAGCCTTACAGCCGATGCAGGTGGTGACGTCGATAAGCTTTGCCACCTCTTCCTGGTGATCCCGCGCGCGGGCGCGGGAGTGAAACCGTTAGTGGCGGAACGACGAATAATATCTTGCGATTGATAAGCCATAGGTCGTCTCCGTTACACCTTTTCCACGTTCACGAGGAAGGACTTAAATTCCGGCGTCTGCGTGTTCGCATCGCCGACGAATGGCGTCAACGTATTGGCAATAAAGCCTTTTTTCGCTACGCCTTCGTAGCCCCAGTGGATTGGAATACCGATAGTATCGATATCCTTACCGTCCACTTTCAGCGTGCGGATACGCTTGGTCACCACCGCCTTAGCTTTAATATAGCCACGGTTGGAGGAGACTTTGACGGTATCGCCGTGGGCGATGCCGAGCTTATCTGCCAGCTTTTCACCGATCTCTACAAACTGTTCCGGCTGCGCAATGGCGTTAAGCAGCGCATGCTTGGTCCAGTAGTGGAAGTGTTCAGTCAGACGATAGGTGGTACCGACGTACGGGAATTTATCCGCTTTCCCCAACGCTTCCTTGTCGCCTTTAAAGATACGGGCGGCAGGGTTGGAAATGACGTTCGGGTGCAGCGGGTTTGTCCCCAGCGGCGTTTCAAACGGCTCATAGTGTTCCGGGAACGGACCTTCTGCCATCTTGTCGAGGGCAAACAGGCGACCCATCCCTTCCGGCTGCATGATGAACGGCCCGACGTTACTGCCCGGCGCCGCAGTGCTGTAGTCCGGAATATCCACGCCGCCCCACTTCGCGCCGTCCCATTTCAGGAGCTGGCGTTTTGGATCCCACGGGTTGCCCTGCGGGTCAGCGGAAGCGCGGTTATACAGAATACGGCGGTTGAGCGGCCACGCCCAGGCCCAGCCCAGCGTGTTGCCAAGGCCGGATGGGTCGGCGTTATCGCGGCGCGCCATCTGGTTGCCTTCAGGCGTCCAGCTACCGGCGAAGATCCAGCAGCCGCTGGCGGTTGTCCCGTCGTCACGCAGTTGGGCAAACGAGCTGAGCTGTTGGCCTTTCTTCACGATAACCGCACCGGTCGCCGGGTCGATAATATCGGCCAGCGCCTTACCGTTGCTCTCCATCGCCACTTCCTCGGAAGCCGGTTCATTTGGCGTTGAGTAGTTCCAGGTCATATTCAGCACCGGCTCTGGAGCCGGGCCGCCTTCTTCGGCGTACATCTTACGCAGACGCATGAAGATACCGGCGAGGATTTCACCGTCGGTGACCGCATCCCCCGGGGCATCCGCACCTTTCCAGTGCCACTGCAGCCAGCGTCCGGAGTTAACGATAGAACCGTTCTCCTCGGCAAAGCAGGTGGAAGGCAGGCGGAACACTTCGGTCTGGATTTTCGACGGATCAACATCGTTCGACTCGCCATGGTTCTGCCAGAAGGTCGAGGTTTCGGTGTTGAGCGGATCGATAGTCACCAGGTACTTCAGTTTCGACAACGAGGCGACAATCTTATTCTTGTTCGGGAATGAGGCAACCGGGTTGAAGCCCTGGCAGATATAGCCATTGACCAGGCCCTGATTCATCATCTCGAAGTATTGAAGAACGTCGTAGCCTTTGTCCCATTTCGGTAGCCAGTCAAAGCCCCAGCTGTTTTCCGCCGTGGCTTTATCCCCGTAGAAAGACTTCATCATTGAGACGAAGAATTTCGGATAGTTGCCCCAATAGTTAACCTGGCCATCCAGCAGCGGTTTTGGCGTGTTGGCGGTCAGATAGGTTTGCAGGTCAGCCTGTTTTTCGCTCGGCAGCGTCATATAGCCCGGCAGGCTCTGTGACAGTAAGCCTAAGTCGGTCAGCCCCTGAATGTTCGAGTGTCCGCGCAGGGCGTTTACGCCGCCGCCAGCCATCCCCATATTGCCCAGCAGCAGCTGAATCATCGCCATGGTACGGATGTTTTGCGCGCCGATGGAGTGCTGCGTCCAACCCAGTGCATAAAGGAACGAGGCGGTTTTGTCGTGGGCGCTGGTTTCGGCGATGTATTCGCATACTTTCAGGAAGTCAGCTTTTGGCGTACCGCAGATCTTCTCAACCATTTCCGGCGTGTAGCGGGAAATATGCTGCTTCAGCAGATTCCAGACGCAGCGCGGATGGGTGAGGGTGGTATCCCGTTTCGCGTGACCGTTTTCATCCAGCTCGTAGTTCCAGGACGTCTTATCGTACTTGCGTGCTTCCGGGTCGTAACCGCTGAACAGGCCATCGTCGAAGCTAAAGTCTTCGCGCACGATAAGGCTGGCGTTGGTATACGCTTCGGTGTACTCACGGTTGAATTTTTCGTTGTTCAACAGGTACAGCATCACGCCCGACAGGAAGGTAATGTCGGTACCGGAACGAATTGGGGCGTAGAAATCCGCCACCGACGCGGTACGCGTAAAGCGGGGATCGATAACAATCAGCTTAGCGCCGTTGTGAATTTTGGCTTCCATCGCCCAGCGGAACCCGACCGGGTGAGCTTCAGCGGCATTACCGCCCATCACCACAATGAGGTTGGCGTTCTTGATGTCGACCCAGTGGTTGGTCATCGCACCGCGACCAAATGTTGGAGCAAGACTTGCTACCGTTGGTCCGTGTCAGACACGCGCCTGGTTGTCGACCGCGAGCATACCGAGTGCACGCGTAAATTTCTGGGTTAAATAGCCGGTTTCGTTGCTGGACGCCGAGGCACACAGCATACCGGTTGTGAGCCAGCGGTTAACGGTGGTGCCGGCATCGTTTTTCTCGACGAAGTTGGCATCGCGGTCAGCCTTCATCAGCTTAGCGATACGGTCGAACGCTTCTTCCCAGCTGATTTGCTGCCATTTATCAGAACCAGGTGCGCGATATTCAGGATATTTAAGACGGCTTTCGGAGTGGATAAAGTCCACCAGACCTGCGCCTTTCGGACACAATGCACCACGGTTTACCGGGTGATCTGGATCCCTTCGATGTGGAAAATCGAGGCTTTCGCATTTTTTGCGCCGTCGCCGAGGCTATACATTAAAAGCCCACAGCCGACAGAGCAGTAAGTGCAGGTGTTACGGGTCTCACGGGTACGCAGCAATTTATACTGCCGTGTTTCCGCGAGTGCGATGCTCGGGCAAAGCCCAGTGCTGCTGCCGTGGTTCCTGCCATACCGCCAGCGCAGATCTTAAAGAACTGCCTTCTGCTGACCTGCATGGTTCACTCCTTGTTTCGACATTGTCATTGCTTGTAGTTGTTCTTCGCCAGATGGCGGCAAAGATGCTGAATAATACGATGCCCTCAGTTCCAGGAGGGCTTTGATCCAGAATACCACATTATCGGTAGGCTTGTTCTAACGCGGTTAATGGCAGGTGAATTGATTTTGTATGCATTAACATTGAACTGTGATATCGATCGCAATTTAGCCGAAATCAAATCTCGCCTGGGCGCGTGCTCAATGACTTTAACCATAAGGGGTTAATCGGCCGGTCTGGCGCAATGTGCGGCGAAATAAATCAAGATTGTGCGTTATTGCACCACAAACTTGATCCATAATAAGCCTCAATTCCCTGATGTTGTGATGGAATAGACGCCCCTTATTTTTACGCCGTTCAGAGTATTTGCCGTGTTTAATGTTAAAGATGAAGTCGAGCCCTCGTTACAGCTGGTTGGCGCAGCCGAGCGTACCGTCTTCAGAAGGCCACAAATTATGCAACCCACACAGGATATTCTTGCCGAAGAAGTTCCCGTTGCGCTGGTCTACAACGGCATCTCTCACGTCGTGATGATGGCGACGCCAAAAGATCTTGAAGCCTTTGCGATCGGCTTTTCGCTGTCGGAAGGTATCATTGAACATCCCGGGAAATCTTCGGTATGGATGTTGTCCCTGCCTGTAATGGCATGGAAGTTCGCATCGAGCTTTCCAGCCGCCGCTTTATGGGCTGAAAGAGCGTCGTCGGGCGTTGGCTGGTCGTACGGGCTGCGGCGTGTGCGGCGTTGAGCAACTCAACGATATTGGCAGGCCGATAAAACCGCTGCCCTTTAGCCAGACGTTCGATCTGGCTCATCTCGATTACGCGCTCAGGCATTTAGATGACGTCCAGCCCGTTGGCCGTGAAACGGGCTGTACGCACGCGGCGGCATGGATTATGCCCTCCGGCGAGCTGGTGGGCGGCCATGAAGATGTCGGTCGTCACGTGGCGCTGGATAAACTGCTGGGCGCCGCGCGAAAGAAGGCGCGCTGTGGCAGCAGGGAGCCGCGCTGGTTTCCAGCCGTGCCAGCTATGAAATGGTGCAAAAGTCTGCGATGTGCGGCGTCGAAATTCTGTTCGCCGTCTCTGCCGCCACAACGCTGGCGGTCGAAGTGGCTGAACGCTGCAATCTGACGCTGGTGGGCTTCTGTAAGCCGGGAAGAGCGACGATTTATACCCATCCGGAACGTCTGGTTGCGGAGTAATTCCGCCAGGCCGCCAGCAGAATACTGCCTGAAAACGCGAGCTCCATGATCGCAGCGACCGGCGATCCCGCCATTATGTTGTTCAGTAGCCAACAAACGCTGCCGCATAGCGTGTATCCGCGTAGCCTGGAGCTCTGACCTTGAAACGCGGCAAAGGTCATCAGCAGACTACCCATCAGCGGCAAAAGGCTTGCTATTCCCTGCCAGAAGTAGGCGCTACAGGCCATCGACACCACCATAAACCCCCACATCACCCACAGACGAAGCGTAACGACAGCGATCGCAAAGCGGCAGGCCGCAATCGCCATCAACACGGCAGCAACGGGCTGTTGTAGAAGATAAAAGTGCCATGCCAGCAGACCGGTGGAGCAGGCAAGTACCGTCAGCGTTTTCGCCCGACGATGAAAATGAAAAGCAGTAATATCAAGTGCAAAGCTGACGCTTGCAAGTATCTGGGAAAACAGGAAAGTGGTCATCACGGCCGCCATTTCGCAAATCAATGGCTTCACCATAATGGGCTTAAGCCGGCCTCGCGTTAACTTTTGTTAAGACGCTGGCGAATACGTGAAAGGCTCACGGGGTAATACCGATATAGCTAGCGAGATCCCGTTGCGTTAGCTGTGATTCCCAGTGTGGGAACTGAGTCTGGACGTAGCGGTAGCGTTGTTCTGGCGTGTTGAGCAACAGCATCTGTTCCTTCTTTTCTTTGTAGATCAATTGCTGAATGAGGAGTTGCATCTTGAACTCCTGGTTTTCAGCAGCCTTGAAAAAGGAGAGCGGAATGTCACTGGTTTCGCCCGCGGTGACCATCTGCAGACTATAATCCGCCGGCGTTGCCGTCAGCCAGTTAAGGTATAAAAAGCAGCATTCCCCTGGGAAATAGAACTCTTTTACGCGCTCCACGCCCCGATCGGAGTGATAAACCGCCCGCACAACACCCTGATGTAAATAGTAAAAATGGCTTTGCACCTCGCCCTGATGCAGCAGCCAGGCGCCCGCGCTCTGCGACTTTTTACGACTCGTCAGTAACTGCTGATTCAGCTGCATATCGTTATCTCAAAAAATTTGAAAGACAAATGCAAATCATTCCGCTTTTAGTTGATTGAGATGTGACCTAATATTTATCACATCAAGGCAGCACGCCTTATCCAAACAACTAAATTAAAGGGTTTATATCATGAAAAGCATCAAAACTTTTGTCGCAGTTATGACTCTGGCCGCTTCTTTTGGTTCTTTCGCTGCGCAAACAGTGACCGCAACCGCCTCAACCATTGACGGTGCAGAAGCGAAAATTGCCGCTCAGGCTGAACAAGCAGGCGCCAGCTCCTACAAAATTACCCAGGCTTACACCGGTAACCGCGTTCATATGACCGCAGAACTGACCAAATAAGCCATTAGCTACTGTCGAAAGAGCGCCCTCGGGCGCTTTTTTCGTTACTGGGTCGCGAGCGCCTCGCGAATAGCTGGAATAAGCTGCGGTCCAGCATAAAAACTATTAAAACCTGTTTTGTGTGCCACCGACAGATTCACTTTTGCCAATATTACGCCATAGCTATTATTGGTCTTATCAATCCAGGGATAGCTGCCTGCCCAACCTGGGCTACTGATGAGTAGCGGACGGCCCTGGTTGTCGACCTGTTCCGCCATTCGCCAAGTCCATAGATATCATTCCGGGCTTGTCCCCGAACATCCTGCACATAGCGATTGACCGCGCCAGGCAATATTTTAGCGCCCTGGAGCTGATCGCTCTGCATCATGGTAATCGCTGCTGTGCTCAGAATTCGCCGGCCTTCAAATTGCCCATTATGGGCAACCATCTGGAGAAAGCGTCGATAGTCTGCAAGCGTTGTTCTTGCCCGCCGGCGAGCATTGGGCTAAATCCTTGCTCCTCGCTCACCGGGGTGAATCCGGTGTGGGTCATACCGAGTGGTTGGGCAATACGTTCCTGAAACAGAGATTCCCACGATTTTCCGCTGGCGACTTCAGCCATGCGCCCAGCCACCTGCATCGCGAGTCCACCATAATTGAATGTCGTGCCTGGTGGGTTCATGGATGGCAGGGGTAAAATATGAGCAACGGATTCTGTTAGCGTTTGATAGTGATCTTCTGGCTTATTGGCAGGCTGATAGTCTGGGTAGCCTGAGGTATGTGAAAAGAGTTGGCGTAGGGTGGCATCACCTTTTGAGTCGGTAAAAGCAGGTAACCACTTTCTGACCGGATCGTCCCAGGAAAGGACGCCGTCATCAACGAGAGAGGCGATAGTTGCGGCAGCCAGCCATTTCCCTGCCGAAGCAATATGAACCTCAGTCTGTGATGTGTAGCCGCCGTAATATTTCTCAAAAATGGGCTTATCATCTTTAACGATAATAATCGCCGCGCCTGAGTAGTTGTGTTGGGCGACCCAGGACGCGATTTGATGATCGATTACTGCCATTTTGTCTTGCTTTGCCATGCTGCTCAGGCTTGTGAGAGCCAACGCTAACGCACAACAGGTGAGCGCTTTCTTCATTGGATATCCTGTTGTTAACAGGCCCCAATAATGGGGCCGCGGTTAAATAACCCCAACGCCTGCGGCGGCAAAGCCAAAGACGATTAGCATAATCAGCACCTTGTTTGGGCTCACCTTTTTATTCAACAGCTTCAGGCATCCCAACACCAGCAGCAGTGGAATGAGCCCGACGCAGATTTTGTCGAGGATCTCCTGCAATACGAAAGGCTGCCCGGCGATGGTGGTTTTAAAGGTGGTGGTAAATTTCACCATGCTGGCGCTCATCGCGCCAACCATCATCAGACCCATCATGGCTGAGGCTTTGGTGATACACGAGAGCAAGCCGGACTGCGTGGCTTCAGCGATGTACTTCGAACCTAACCGGTAGCCCATTACCCCGCCGTAGTAGCGCAGCAGGTAGCTCGGGATGTTGTAAATCAGCAGAAACAGCAGTGGCCCTAGCGGGTTTCCCTGTGAGGCCAGGCCGATAGCAATCCCCGTGGCGATGATGCGTAGCACGCCATAGAAGAATGAATCGCCGACGCCCGCGAACGGCCCATTAAAGCCACTTTGATGCCGTTAATACTGGAAGTATCAAAATTAGGGTTCGCGGCGTTCTCTTTTTCCATCGATAGCGTCAGGCCCATAATGAATGGCGCCAGATGCTGGTTGGTATTGAAGAATTGGCTGTTACGTTTTAGCGACTCAACGTAACCGTGCGGGTTGCCGGTGTAGATTTTCTTGAGCAGCGGCGCCAGAATCCAGCCGTAGCTCAACCCTCCATTCGGGTGAAGTTCATGGAGCCCAGCAGTTGGAACTGGCGGAAGAACAGCTGGCGGAACATCTTTTTTTCGTTCTTGCTGTCGTCGCCTGCGCTTACTGCGCTGTTGTGGATATCAGTCATTGAAGAACCCGTCCTTATCATCAACCGACGCGCTTGCGGCAGTGGTGGCGTGTTTATTGGCTTTCAACTGGTTGAATTCGTTGAAGCAGAGATAAACGGCAACGGAAGCGGCGATAATCGCGATGCCCATAATCGGCAGTTGCAGATAAGCCGCCATGGCGAAGCCGATAAAGAAGAATGCGGCAATATTTCGGTTCCACAGCGCCTTTAACAAGATGGCGAAGCCCAGCGCAGGCAGAATACCGCCCACCGCCGTCATCCCGCGCATCACGGTATCCGGAATGCTTTCGACCAGGCTGCGGATCACGTCGGTGCCGAACAGAATGCCGAAGAAGGCCAGCACCGCGAACGGCACGCCGTAGAACATGGTCATCCCGAGCGTGATGCCGAGCGCGGCGCGGTCGCGCCCCTCTTCAAGCAAGGCGTCATATTTCTCGACCAGCGCGGTATAAACCAGCTTCAGAACCTGGTAAACGAAGACCGCCAGCAGGCTGATGGGCAGCGCAAGCGCGACGGCGACGGCAGGTTCCGCTTTCGTCAAAATGGTAAAGGCGGTTGCCAGAACCGAGCCGACAGCCAGATCGGCCGGTACCGAACCGCCAATGGTGATGGTGCCGAGAAAAATCAGTTCCAGCGTTGCGCCGATGATGATCCCTGCTGAAAGTCTCCCAGCACAAAGCCGACCATCGCGCCGCAGATCAGCGGCCGTTCAATCAGCGGCTGGCCTAACGTGTGGTCAGCGAACTTAGCGATATACATCACCAGCGCGACAAGCAGTGCAGACGTTAACATAGCGACCTCGCTTAGCTAGCAGCGTTATCCAGCATCTCAATCAGGTTTTTCACCGGATGAGATGGCAGAACCTGGTATTCGACCTTCACGCCGCGTGCGGCGATGGCATGAAAATCGGCGACATCTTCCGGTGTAACGTACACGGTGTCGCTAATGCGTTTTTTCGCCGCCAGATTGTCGGTAATGCGCCCAAAGTTGGCGACGTTCAGGGTTTTTATCCCTCAACCTGCTCGACCAGTCGACGCGCGTCGGCGGCATTGTTAACGATCACCATAATTTTCATGGCCTCGGAGCGCGGGTCATTGAGGATATCGCCTGCGTCTTTGACCGCCATAATGGCGCACTTGGCGGTATCAGGGCCGCCATGCGCAGCGACATCTTCTGCACTTCGTTATTCACTATCTGATCGTTGGCGACCAGGATGCGATTTACGCCGAGGTGCTTGGTCCAGACCACGGCAACCTGGCCGTGAATCAAGCGATCGTCAATTCGTACTAAAGAAATCATGTGTAGCTCCAGTTAGCAAAAGTAGGGTGTCCAGACGCGGGAAAGGCGAACCAGGGCTTCGAAATAGAAGTAATCGCCCCAGAGGTTAGGTTCGTTAATGCCCATGTTGCGGCCAAAGTTATAAACGCCTTCACGCAGCAGGCCGTCCTGCGTGTGGGCAAAATAGCGCTCGCGTAAATTGCGCATCATCAGTTCGATGGCGTTGTTATAGGCGGGCGTAATGGATCGGTTAGCGGCAGCAGCGTCAGCAACTCCGCCAGACCGCAGGCGGCCACTGCGGCGGCAGAAGTATCGCGCGGAGCGTTGTCCTGCGGGTGAAGATCAGGTCCCAGTAGCAGACAAAATCTTCCGGCAGACGGTTGAGAAAATAGTGCGCCAGCTTCCGCGCCAGCTCTGGCTGAGTGGTATCGCCGGTATGACGGAATCCCAGCGCAAAGCCGTAAATCCCCCAGGCCTGGCCGCGTGCCCAGCAGGAGCTATCGCTAAACCCTTGATGAGTATCACCACGCAGCGGCTGGCCACTGTGCACGTCCATGTAGAAGGTGTGGAAGCTGGAAGCATCCTCACGAACCAGATAACGAGCGGCCTGCGCCAGATGACGCGTAGCGGCTTCGCGCCACGCGGCATTGCCCGTTTCGTTGGCGGCCCAGAACAGTAACGGTACGTTGAGATTGCAGTCGATAATCATGCGACCCTGACGCGCCGGGTCGTTGAGATCGCCCCAGGCCTGAATCACGCCTGCCGTTTCATTAAAGCGGCGGTACAGTAACTCTGCGGCGCGTAGCGCCAGGCTGCGAGCGCGGAGGTTGCCGGTGAGCTTCCAGGCGTTAACGCAAGAGAGCAAATAGAGAAAACCCAGGTCGTGGGTATCGACTTTAATTTGCTTATCGAGGCGCTCTTCAAAACTGTCGAGCAGGCCTCCGCCACCGTGCGGTATTTATCATCGCCGGTCACTTCCCAGGCCAGCCACAGCATGCCGGTCCAGAATCCTTCGGTCCAGTCGACCTTCTCTACTGCCGGGTAGCGACCATCAGTCGCGCTGGCTGCGGGAAAAGTCATGGTAAAACGCGGCATCATCTCGTCAACTTTGGCAAGCACTTCGCGGAGTGCTTCGCTCAGCCAGCGCGAGTCTAAACCCGGCTGTGGCGCAAGATAGCGGCTGTCGAGCGTTTCCAGCGCAACGGTCATGGCTGTGTCTCCGCGGCAAAAAAGTCGTCGATATCATCGTCAACGGCTGGCTGTATGGTCTGGCGAGCGGCGATAATTTCTGGCTGCACGTTCATGTACTGCATCGCGCCGCTGGAGGCGGTGATGGCGTCCTGCAGGCGTGATGGGTATCGGTATGCTCGGAGAGACAGAACTCCATCAGCATAATCAGATTGGCGCCGCTAATAACATGAACATGCGGGTATTTGACCAGCATCTGTACGGCGGTGTTGTTGACGCTCCCGCCGGGCATATCGGTAAACAGCACCAGCTCTTTTCCCCGGCTGGCCGCCTGTTGGGCGATGGCCTCAAAGCGCACCGCCAGTTCGGCTGTGGAGCCAATTTCGCCGCAGTAGGCGCAGATGGGTGTTACGCCGTGATCGTCGCCAACCAGCAGGTTCAGCGCCGAGATTATCCCTTCCGCATAGCGCCCGTGGGTTGCGATGTACATCTCTCGCATTGCGTATTCCTTCGTTTTTTTGGTATCTGTTGAGAATATTGCAACCGCCGTGCCATGTTTTTATCTTTATGATTTTATTAGTAAATAATGTAGTGTCTGCACGTTGTAATCGTGTCGAAAACGGCTGTAAGGGGAGTGTCGAAGCGTCTGCCAGCCTGCGCTGGCAGCGCATTTAGCTGAGGGAGTCGGCCGCAATCCACGGTTCCATGATTTCATAAATCATCAGCACCTCGGTGAGCGGCAGCGTGATGTTGTACTTACGGTTGAGCGCCTGGAAGAAGGTGTCATGCACGGCGACAAAGGCTTGTTGTTCAAGCGTCAACTGCGCCTCTTCGCGATGACGAACGCCGTTGTTGACCATCACGCGTTCAATCATCAGCGCGATGTGCATAAATAAGTTAATGCGTAGATAGCTTTCAAAATGAATTTTGTAGAACGCTTCATACTGTTTAATCACAGCTTCTACTTCATCAATAATCACCACCGGGTTGAGGAAATTCAGGCGGCTGGCGACGCCCTCAACGGTAAACAACTTCACCACTTCCTCGACCATGGGTTCCAGCCCGCCGTCCATCAGCAAGCCGTTGAAGTAGTCGCGTTTTAGCACCTGGGTTTTTTCTTTAATCAGCTGTTCAACGCTAATCAGCGGGATATAACCCGCTTCAAGATCGGTGGTTGTAATGATCAGCCGCGTGCCGTTCAATGCCGGGTCGGCGCGGGCGATTTTCCATTTCAGATCGTCATATTCCATCGTGAGGATATCGATCTCATCCTGTACCAGGTAGCGCTGGACAATATCTTTCAGCTTGCGCGAAATGCCTTCGCCAGATATGCAGGAGATAATGATTTTATTGCCAGGGAGCATTCCAGCGTAGTAGCGCGTTTCCACGTCATACGCACCCTTTGCCCCTCGATAATCGCCTCCATAGACAGCTTATCCTGAATCTTAGCTGCGATATCCAGCGCCATGGCGGTACTGACGTTGTTAATCACCAGCAGTTCGCCGTGCAGATGCAGTTTAATTTCTTCGTAGATCTCCTTGAGCGACCCCATATCGACGAGGATTATCAGGCCGTCGCCCTGCCTGAGGCGCGACAGGTGAGCGATCAACAGGTCAATAATTTCACGGGTAGAGGTGGCGTTGGGCATATCAAAGGCTTTGAAGTAGTAACCGCCGGTTAACTGGTTGGCGATACCGGCAATACTTGAGGCGGTGGAGCGCCCATGAGAGACGATAATGCCCTGGATTGGCGAATCCTCACCTGCCAGAGAATGGAAGATGCAGCTAAGTAAAGGCAGCAACAGCGGCAAAGGCGTGTTGACCACATGTTTCGCCAGCAGACTGATACACTCTTCCGCCAGCAGTCGCGCCTTCCCGGAGACATAGTCGGCAATGGTCTGGAGTTCATCGACCTGCTCAGTGTGTATAGGGGTGTGTAACGCATAGGTCAGGCATAGCCAGATAGCTTTGCGGATATCCTGTCCACAGGGAACACCGGTCAGATTTTCCAGCTCATTGATGGCGTGCATGGTGTTCTGCCAGACGTAACCGCTATACAGCGCCTCCTGAGAGACAACGCCGTTTACCGTGGTCAGCAGGTGTTCAATTTTGCGGTTCAACAGCATGACGTTGCCACTGTGGCAAAACTCGCGAAAAATGATGTCATCGTGCATTGCTTTGGGTAGCAGCGTGTTGATATCCGGCTCGGTTGTCTGTTTGCCGGCGGAGATGACCAGCATTTCTCCGCTAGGGTGCGCACTGTGTAGTGTGATGACGTCCGCATCGCGATTATCGCTCCAGGCGCTGGCGCACATCACTTTGACCTGATTTTTCAGCTCGCCAATATTGCCGCGCACCGGCGACGTGACAAGCCGGTGCATGAGTTGATTATCCAGATGAATATCCCTGCGCAGGCTGATCGCTTCCTGGCGCAGGAACAGATTCACCTGGGCAATCCGCTCGGTCAGGGGACGTGAAATAAAATTGGGGAGCGTCACCCGCACCGGTATGCGGCGGCGGAAGGTGTTGAGCAATACCGTATCGATATTTTCGGTGGTGGCAAAGATAAAACGCAGCGAAGCCGGGTGACGGGTACGGTTATCGCCCAGCCGGTAGAAATAGCCTTTATCCATAAACAGGAACAGCTTCTCCTGATTCTCCGCAGACAGGCGATGTACTTCATCCAGGAACAGGAAACCCCGTCGGCGTCGTCAAACGCGCCGCGTTTATCGCGATCTGCGCCGGTGAACGCGCCGCGGGTATAGCCGAACAGCGTGGCGGAAAGCAGCTCGGGTTATTGGCATAATCGGCGCAGTTCAGTTCGACGAAGGGTCTATCGGCGGCGATGACACCGCGTTCCAGAGCGTACTGGTAGATAAGTGAGGCGAGGTGGCTTTTCCCTACGCCGCTCTCCCCGAGAGTAAAATCGGTAAGCCATCGCCTGGGTAGTCTACCGCCGAGCGGCACAGCGCAATGGCTTCAGCCAGGCTGCCTTGCGCACCGATCAACGGCATAAAGGCATCGGTCTTTTTCGACACTAATCGGGACGACGAGGATGTGGGTGCCCCGTTACGCTGGACAAAGAATCGTACCGGCCGGGTATTCTCCTTACTTAAGCGACCGTCATCGCAGAGCCTGTTCAGATAATGGCTAATTACGCTACGGTTCACCTGCATAAAGTCGGCGCAGTCCTGAGCCGTGAATCCTGAAGGGCTTTCCGCATAGTGGGTCAGTATTTTATGGAACAGTTTTTCTTTTGCTGACAGCGCCATTTATTCAATGTCCTGCATAGAGTAGAAAATAGCGTCGAAATGAATTAGACACTAGACACTAATATTGTTATTAGACACTTAATACTTTCCTCGTTTATTCAGGAAAGTAAAACCTTGTTTTAATCGGAATGTGATCGTGATCGACCGTTGTTTTTATTATGGAAATCATTGCGGGGAGGAGCGGTAACAGGCGATAAATATCGCGTCAAAAATTTTGAACAATAACGACAAATTACTCCGCTTTTAGTTGATAGAGATGTGGCCTAATATTTATCACATCAAGGCAAAACGCCTTATCCAAACAACTAAATTAAAGGGTTTATATCATGAAAAGCATCAAAACTTTTGTCGCAGTTATGACTCTGGCCGCTTCTTTTGGTTCTTTCGCAGCGCAAACAGTGACCGCAACCGCCTCAACTATTGACGGTGCGGAAGCGAAAATTGCCACTCAGGCTGAACAAGCGGGCGCCAGCTCTTACAAAATTACCCAGGCTTACACCGGTAACCGCGTGCATATGACCGCAGAACTGACCAAATAAGCCATTAGCTACTGTCGAAAGAGCGCCCCGGGCGCTTTTTTCGTTTATGCCTGCCAGGCGACGTTACTTGCTATCTGTCCGCCGGGTGCGGATTGTCTTTCCCATCCCCATCCCCATCCCATTCGCCGAGTTCGATTGAGCATATTATCGTGACGCAGGGCAGCGCGCTGGTGGTATAGCATAACTGAGTGTACAGAGATGCATGTATATATAATTCTGCATCTCTTCAAGATAACTATATTATTTAAATAATGTTTAATTTTTATTTGTTTTTCCTTTCTATTAGCTATTTATTATAAATAATATCCGACATTCCTTTTTTATTATCATTCAGTGTTATCTCGCTCACGATCTTTCAAAGATGCGTATTTACGCGCTAAAGATTATTAGCTAGTGTTTTTCCGCCTGTTAAGAAATGTATCTTTTTTTAAAGGTTGATGTCCTTTATTGAGTGGATGATAAAACATTCATGGCTGTTATATAAATGCGCGTGAAATCTCTTTTGGGATTTCCAGGTTGTTCTTTATTTCAAGGAAAGTAAATAATGAAGAAATCGACATTAGCTGTTGCTATTGGATTATTATTAGTAGCCAATACCGGTTTTGCTAAAACAACGAAAATGACGTTGGAACAGCGACTGGAACAGTTAGAATCCCGTCTGGAAGCCGCAGAAAGTCGTGCCGATCGGGCTGAGCAAAAAGTTCAGGACCTGCAGGTGCAGCAGGCAGCTGAGATTAAAGAAATTAAGGCTGCACAGGGCAATACACCTGTGAACGGAGAGACTCCAGCCGAAGAAACGAAGAAAAACGCTACCACGCCTAACCTTGTGTTATCCGGTTATGGCGATCTGAAAATCTACGGTGACGTGGAATTCAATATGGATGCAGAAAGTAATCATGGTTTACTGGCCATGACAAACTCAACCTATGATGGTGACCCGACGAATGAAAAATGGGACGTGAACGGTCGTATTCTTCTGGGTTTCGATGGTATGCGTAAATTAGATAACGGCTATTTTGCAGGGTTCTCGGCACAGCCTTTGGGGATCTTTCCGGTTCAGTGAATATCGATGACTCGGTCTTCTTCTTTGGTAAGGAAAACGACTGGAAAATTAAAGTTGGCCGTTTCGAAGCCTACGATATGTTCCCGCTTAATCAGGATACCTTCGTTGAACATTCGGGGAATACCGCCAACGATCTTTATGACGATGGTAGCGGTTATATCTATATGATGAAAGAAGGCCGTGGTCGTTCCGATTCGGGCGGCAATTTCCTGATGAGCAAACAAATTGATAACTGGTATTTTGAATTAAACACCCTGCTGGAAGATGGTACGTCATTGTATAACGATGGTGATTATCACGGTCGTGAGATGGAGCAGCAGAAAAATGTGGCTTATCTGCGCCCGGTTGTGGCCTGGTCCCCGACGGATGAGTTTACCGTTTCTGCCGCGATGGAAAGTAACGTTGTTAATAACGCTTACGGCTACACCAATACGAAAGGTGAATTTGTCGATCAGTCAGATCGTACCGGCTACGGCTTGACTATGACATGGAACGGGCTGAAGAGCGACCCGGATGATGGCATCGTGGTTAACGTCAATACAGCCTATCTTGATGCAAGCAACGAAAAAGACTTTACTGCAGCAGCTAACGTACTGTGGAAGCGTTTTGAACTGGGCTATATCTATGCACATAACAAGATTGATGACTATGCGGGTGTTGTGTGTGACAACGATTGCTGGATTGACGATGAAGGGACTTATGACATTCATACCTTCCATGCTTCCTACCAGTTTGCCAACGTCATGGATATGCAGAACTTTAATATCTATCTCGGTACCTATTACTCAATCCTGAACAGCGATGGTGATGGTCACAACGGCGATGGATCTGACGATCGCTACGGCGCACGCGTTCGTTTCAAATACTACTTCTAAAACAAAAAGGCCTCTGGAAACAGAGGCCTTTTTCGTCACTTAATTCAGGTAAAACACTTCCTTCAGCTCTGCACTTACCGGGCTATTATCCGGATTAGACGGCATCACATCGGTCATGTATTTCCACCAGCGCTGACATACGTCGGTGTTGGCCACCGCATCCCAGCGTTCTTCAGACTCAATCTCCACGGTGGCGAACAACAGGTTGCGTGCTTGATCGAGATAAATCGCATAGTGGTGCGCGCCATGCGCTTTCAGCACAGCTTCCAACTCCGGCCAGATAGGATTGTGGCGGCGCTGGTACTCTTCGTGTGCGTTGGCGTTCACCTGCATCACAAAGGCTTTACGGATCATAATGCCTCCAGGTACAGCTCGCGAACTTCATCGCGGCTGGCGGTACGCGGGTTGCAAGGCGCGCAAGGGTCTGCCAGCGCTTTATCCAGCCACCCTTCGATGTCTTCTTTGGTGACACCCAGTTTACTGAAACCTTCAGGAATGCCAACGCGCGCGCTCAACTGACGAATGGCGTTAATGGCTTCCATGCTGGCGGCTTCGTCGCTCATATTGCGGGTGTCGACCCCATCGCCTGCGCGACGTGGGCAAAGCGCGCCACCGCGTTCGGACGGTTAAAGTTTTCGATGATCGGCAGCAGGATGGCGTTGCACACGCCGTGCGGTAGATTGTGGGTTGCGCCTGGCTGATGCGCCAGCGCATGCACCAGGCCCAGACCGGCACTGTTGAATGCCATCCCCGCCAGATACTGACCAAACGCCATTTGCTCGCGCGCTTCCAGGTTATGACCGTCGTCGACGGCTTTCGGCAGCCACAGGGTGATAAGACGGATCGCTTCCAGCGCGTTGGCGTCGGTTAGCGGGTGCGCGCCAACGGAAACATAAGCTTCAACCGCGTGGGTCAGGGCATCCATACCGGTTGCTGCGGTGACCGAAGCCGGAATATCGAGCATCACGCTGGCATCGTCCACGGCGATGTCCGGAATAATATTCGAGTCGATAATAACTTCTTTCACCTGGCGGGCGGTGTCGATGATGACCGCGTTGCTGGTCATCTCGGCGGCGGTGCCAGCGGTAGTGTTGATTGCCACCAAGTGTACACCCGCGTTCAGCACCTTACCCACGCCTGAGTAGGCGGTAGATGGGCCTGGGTTAGCGGTCAGGATCTTAATCGCTTTCGCGGTGTCGATTGGGCTGCCGCCGCCGAAGGCGATAATGTAATCACAGGATTCCGCCTGGTACGCGGCATAACCTTTTTGCACCAGTTCTTCGGTCGGGTTGGGGAAAACCTCATCGAACAGGTGGTAAGACATTTTATGCGCATCCAGCGCGGTAAACAGGCTGTCCAGCAGGCCCAGTTTCACCAGCTGGCCGTCGGTAACGATCAGCGCTTTACCCCACTGTTTCCCGGCAACCAGGTTAACCATATCGGCAATTGCGCCCGCGCCGTGCAGGCTGATTTTTGGCAGTGCTAACATAAAACTCATGGTGTTCTCCTTGATACCTATCTTGTTTAATTCCGTATTCCCTTCGGGAGTAGCATGGTCTTTCAGGAAGGGAAGGTATGAGAGTGGCGCCACAATGGGCTAAAAACCTATCCCATTAGCTCAGCGTGAGACGGTTCTAAAGGGATAGGTTCTGACGCCTGACCTCGAGCGGCGAGGTCAGGCTATAGACTTACTTGTACAGATTTAATGCGCTGGCCATCGGCGTTACGCCAAAGCGCTGGCCTAGGGCAATCAGTTCTTGCTGTGTGATGGTCTGCTTCATGCCGCCCATTGAGTACACCTTCACCAGCACTTCTGCGGATTTTTCGGCGGTATCAATCAGACCAAAAGTTTCATCGAGCGTTGGGCCGCTGCCAAAGACGCCGTGGAACGGCCACAGCACCAGAGAATGCTGACGCATTTCAACGGCGGTCGCCTGACCAATTTCATCGGTGCCCGGCACCATCCACGGCAGAATGCCAACGCCGTCCGGGAAGACCACCAGACACTCGGTGCTGCCTTCCCACAATTTGCGGGTGATCAGCGCGCTGTCGTTTTCCAGCACGTAGGTCAGGGCGATCAGGTTGGTCGCGTGGCAGTGCATAATGACGCGATCTTTGCCGTCAGTCAGTTTGATACGTTCGCAGTGCGACAGGAAATGCGCGGGCAGTTCGGAGGTGGGCACCGCTTCGTGAGTCAGCCCCACAAAATGTGGTAACCCGCGCCGTCGCTATCCACTTTTACTACGCCGAGGTTAGCGGAGGGGTCGAGCTGCACGTTACGGAAGAATTTACCGGAACCGGTGACGATAAACGGCGTGTTCGCCAGCATTGGCATCGGTTGGCTCAGAGCGATATAGCGCGGCTCAGCGTGGAAATCAGCGGTGAATGGCGCGATATCCGCTTCGTCCAGACGCAGCGTCAGGTTGCCGCCGTTACGCTCGTCCAGCCTTTTAACCAGGCGTCAGAGGTGGCTTTGATCATGCCCTGGACGAACCAGGAGTCGGTAATGTTCTGCATAGTCTTGTGGTTCCTGTTGTATCGGTGAGGTGTTTCCCTCACCCTAGCCCTCTCCCGCAGGGGAGAGGGACTGTTCGGTGTTATCTGGAGAGGGTTAGTTACCCACGCTTGCTCAGGATCTCTTTCTCATACTGACGCACGTTCTCCAGCCACTGGCTGCCCGCTGGCGTATCGTTACGCAGGCAGTACATTTCCCACACCGCCTGCCATGGCAGGCACTTCTGCTCTTCCAGCAGTGCCAGGCGGGCGGTGTAGTCGCCTTCAGCTTCCAGCTTGCGCAGCTCGGCGGTTGGCTCCAGCAGCGCGCGCAGCAGGGCTTTCTTCATGTTGCGAGTCCCGATAACCCACGCCGCGATACGGTTGATGGAGGCATCGAAGAAATCGAGACCGATATGCACGCGATCAAACAGGTTGTGGCGGATGATTTCGCTGGCAATGGCCTGGGTTTCGTCATCCAGCAGCACAACGTGGTCGCTATCCCAACGCACCGGGCGGCTGACGTGCAGCAGCAGGCGGGTACATACAACATGGCGGCGGAGATTTTGTCGGAGATCACTTCAGTCGGGTGGAAGTGGCCGGCATCCAGACACAGCGCGGTCTGGCGGCTGGTGGCATAGCCCATATAGAACTCGTTGGAGCCCACGGTGTAGCTCTCTGCGCCGATACCGAACAGTTTGCTTTCCACGGCGTCAATGTGGTGCGCCGGGTCCAGTTTCTCGCTGATCACTTCATCCAGCGCGGCGGCCAGACGCTGGCGCGGCGCCAGACGGTCAACGGTGACATCTTTCATACCGTCCGGGATCCAGATGTTCATCACCGACGGTGTGCCCAACTGTTCGCCGAAATAAGCGGAAACGCGGCGGCTGGCCTTGCAGTGGTCAATCCAGAACTGGCGGATTTTCGGATCGGCGTGGGACAGGGTAAAGCCATCTGCGCTCAGCGGGTGTGAGAAGCAGGATGGGTTGAAGTCGAGACCCAGCTTGTGTTTTTTCGCCCACTCAACCCAGTTTTTGAAGTGCTCGGGTTTGATTTCATCACGCGCGACCGGCGTATCCGACTCGAGATAGATCGCGTGCAGGTTCAGACGTTTTGGCCCCGGAATCAGGCTTAACGCCTGCTCCAGATCGGCACGCAGTTCGCTGGCGTTACGCGCTTTGCCCGGATAGTTGCCGGTAGCCTGGATCCCACCCGTTAAGTTGCCCTCTGGGTTTTCAAAACCCGCGACGTCATCGCCCTGCCAGCAGTGCATGGATACCGGCAGGCGATCCAGCTGGCGCAACGCCTCTTCGACGTCGATACCGACGGCGGCATAGCGCTGTTTCGCGAGTTCCCAGGCTTGGTCGAGTTGAGTGGTCATGCGCAAAGCTCCTTTGTCTGTCGTTGTTGCTGAAACTGCGCAACGTAGCGGGCAATTTCATGGTCAGGATGAGGGGTGAAGGTGGTGAGACCGTAGTTATGGGTCACGACCTTGCGGAAATCATCGACGTTGGAAAGTTCGTCCAGCGCCATTAATTGGATGCCGATATTACCCAGTGTTGAGGCTTCGATTGGCCCGCCACCACGGTGATGCCGCAGGCATCGGCGCACAGTTGGTTCAGCAGATGGTTCTGGCAGCCGCCGCCCACGATATGCAGTTGGCTAAATGGCTTGCCGCGTAGCTGCGCCAGCTCGTTGAGCACGTCGGCGTACAGCAGCGCGAGGCTGTCGAAAATGCAGCGCGCCAGCTCGGCGGCGTTGGCAGGCACCGGTTGTGCCGTGTCGCGGCAGGCAGCCTGAATTTCGGCGCTCATGTTGTGTGGGTTAATAAAGCGGTCGTCGTTGGGGTTGATCAGCCAGAGGCAGGCGGGCAGCTTCTCGGTATCCGCGATGAGCGTCGGCAGGTCACTCACGTTCTGCTCTTTCAGCACGCGCTGTAACAGCCACAAACCCATAATGTTTTTCAGCACCCGATAGCGGCCTTCGGCACCGCCCTCATTAGTGATATTCGCGCGCTGCGCTTGCTCGCTGGTGTAAGGTGTTTTGCTCTCAAAGCCCATTAGCGACCAGGTGCCGGAAGAGAGGTAGGCGGCATCATGGCTTGCCAGCGGTGATGCAATCACCGCGCTGGCGGTGTCATGGCTGGCGACGGCAATGACCGGAATATTGTTACCCTGTGGGCAAACCCAATGACCAATCACGTTACCTGGATGCGTCGGCGTGCCAAACCAGGAGGCCGGCGCGCCGGTCCAGTTGAGCAGGTCTTCGTCCCAGCTATCGCTGTTGATATTCACCAACTGCGTGGTTGTGGCGTTGGTGTACTCCCAGTTCATCTTGCCGGTCAGACGGTAACTGAAATAGTCCGGGATCAGCAGCGCGTGAGCCGCCTGAGCGACCAGTTCCGGCTGTTGTTCAACCAGCGCGCGCAGCTGATATAGCGTATTGAACGGCAGGAACTGAATGCCGCTGCGGCGGTAAATATTGCTTTTACCTAACTGTTCCATCGCCATGGCCATCACGCCGTCGGTGCGGCTGTCGCGATAGGCGACCGGCAGGCCGACACGCTGGCCATTTTTATCCAGCAGCACGTAGTCAACGCCCCAGGTGTCGATACCGATGCTGTCGATACGGATGCCTTCATCGCACACCTTGTTAAGGCCGGTGCGGATTTCTGCTTCCAGGCTGTCGATTTTCCAGGTATCAAAACCATCCTGCTGATGCAGGCTGTTCGTGAAACGGTGGATTTCGCGCAGTGAAAGCAAACGCGACCGGGCATCGTAGCGCGCCAGCATTACGCGTCCGCTTGAAGCGCCTAAATCGACGGCCACACAATGGCGAAAAGTCATGGCAAAAGTCCTTCTGAGAGTCATTACCGCTCAGTCTAAAAAAAGGACACCGCCACTACCTTCTCGTTACTGACAGACGCTATTGGGCGCTGGCAAGAAAGCAAAGATGAACGTGAGAGAGTTCACAAATTCCTGCGATCATGCCGCTTTCAGGGGGTGTGATACTGACCTCATTTCCCGAACTTTCCGGCTGTTTCTTGAAAAAACGACCGGGTTTGCGCGCTTTGCTGTCAAAACGTCAAGGTGAGAACCCTCAGCGGATATTACTATCCTGATAACATTTCTCATCTGGTGGGCGTTGTTATGACCGTATTACACAGCGTGGATTTCTTCTCTTCCGGTAAGTTGCCTGTTGCGATCGAACCTCGACTTCCTCAGGCGGCTTTTCCTGAACATCATCATGATTTTAATGAGATTGTTATTGTTGAGCACGGCACGGGTATTCATGTGTTCAATGGCCAGCCGCATACCATTTGTGGTGGCACCGTTTGCTTCGTACGCGACGTCGATCGCCATCTGTATGAACATACCGACAATCTCTGTCTGACAAACGTGTTATATCGTGCCCCGGATGCTTTCCAGTTCTTGTCAGGTCTGAACAAACTGCTGCCGCAGGAACTTGATGGCCACTATCCTTCCCACTGGCGTGTTAACCAGAGTACGTTACAGCAGGTGCGAGCGATTGTGGGTCAGATGGAAGAAGCCAATGACAGTACCGATATGATGTCGCTGGCCAACCGAGAAATTCTGTTTATGCAACTGCTGGTCTTGTTACGTAAAGGCAGTCAGGTGCAAGGCGCTATCGATAACGATGCCCGACTAAACCAGTTGATGGCGTGGCTGGAAGATCACTTTGCTGAGGACGTATGTTGGGAAGGGTTGGCCGAGCAGTTCTCGCTATCGCTACGTACGCTGCACCGCCAGTTGAAGCACTGTACCGGCCTGACGCCGCAGCGTTATCTGAACCGTCTGCGGCTGATTAAAGCGCGGCACCTGCTGCGGCACAGCGATGAAAGCGTGACCGATATTGCTTACCACTGCGGGTTTGGTGACAGTAACCACTTCTCCACGCTGTTCCGTCGTGAATTTAACTGGTCGCCGCGCGATATCCGCCAGGGCCGGGATACGCTGCTTCAGTAACGCGAAGGCAATCACCGTTTTTTACCGCAAAACGGCTAATAATAGTGAGTTGTTAGTCGTTGAGGTATCAGCGTGTCAGGCCAGTTAATCCTTCGAAAAGACGAGTTTTTCGCCGGTTCCGCACAGGCCGTTGCGGTGGCGGATCGTTATCCGCAAAACGTTTTTGCTGAGCATACCCACGAATTTTGCGAGCTGGTGCTGGTCTGGCGCGGCAACGGCCTGCACATCCTCAATGACCGTCCCTACCGTATTACCCGCGGCGATCTGTTCTATATTCGTGCCGAAGATAAACACTCCTACGCTTCGGTTAACGATTTGGTTTTGCAGAATATTATCTATTGCCCCGAACGCCTGAAGCTTAATCTTGACTGGGTCAGCCATATTCCTGGATTGCGCGGTTCGCCCTGGGTGCCGCACTGGCGCATTGGCAGTACCGGAATGACACAGGCGCGGCAGATTATGACCCAGCTGGAGCACGAGAGCCGCAAAGAAGACGCGCTGGCAAACCAGATGTCTGAACTGTTGTTTGCCCAACTGGTGGTGTGCCTGAAGCGTTATCGTTACGCGACGGATAATCTGGCGGCAACGCAAAGCGAAGCGTTGCTGGATAAACTGCTCACCGCGCTGGCGGGCAGCCTGAACCGGCCTTTCGTATTGGATTCCTTCTGTGAGCAACAGGGATGCAGCGAGCGAGCGCTACGCCAGCAGTTCCGCAGCCAGACCGGCATGACTGTAAACCATTACCTGCGCCAGCTGCGCATTTGCCACGCGCAATATCTGTTGCAGCACACTGAGCTGCTGATTGGTGAAGTGGCGATGCGCTGTGGGTTTGAGGATAGCAACTACTTTTCCGTGGTGTTCAACCGCGAGATTGGCATGACGCCGGGGCAGTGGCGGCAGCGCAGCAGAGTTCTGGCATAATACATAATATCTATTTATATATTTAAATTGTCTTGATACTTATTGTTATGCGGGAATAAATAAAAGTCAGTGCTCTGTGCAATAAATCACAGTTGTTCTTTTATTTTTGTTTTACTCTCTATCAATCTATTCACGGGGGGCTTTATCAATGATGACCAACTCATTCATTATTAAGAGCATAGTTTTAATTTTGCTATCAATTGATCGCAAAATTAAAACTATGCTTGATGAACTATGTTGGTTTAATTCTGTTAATGCCCTCGCGGAAAACGAGGATATTGAACAGGAATGTATGGATACGCAAATGGCGGAGAGTTGGTCCTGTCTATGGGACTGTGCGGGTGAAGCGCTGTGCGTTAGCGTTTGTCAGCGCTGCCATCGATTAGCCCGCTTCAACCTACGCTTTCCTCAGGTGTTACTGTGTCGTCGCAAACGCGATGAACTGGCATTTAGTTTCCGTAATTCCAGCCTCCATCAGCTGTTAGTCTGCCGTCACACAAGCGGGGCGGACGCTGAGCATCATATTTTTCAACATGTTAGTCCTACACAAAGCACAATGCGCTTTTTAGCCATTGTGCTTTTTTATTGCCTGAATCTAAGGGGAATCATTATGTACATTGTTTGCGTTGCTGCTTGTCCAACCGGCGTGGCTCATACCTATATGGCCGCTGAGTCTCTTGAAATGACAGGGAAAAATCGTGGACATGAAGTGAAAGTTGAAACGCAGGGTAGCCTTGGTGCGGAAAACGAGATCATGCCAGATGATTTGGCGCGTGCTGATGCGGTGATCATTGCCGCCGATGTTGCGATTAGCGGCAAGGAACGATTCGACGGGATGGTTAAACTTGAGTGCAGCGTTTCCGATCCGATCAAATATGGTGATGCGGTATTTGAGGCCGTAGAGCAGGAGGTGGCAAATGGCTAAGTTTCAGGGGGGAGGTAAGCCATCAGCGGGTATTGAGGTGAAAAATGCCATTATGACCGGCGTATCGTGGATGCTGCCGTTCGTGATTGCGGGTGCGGTGCTGATGGGGATCGCCCGTATAGGCGCGTCCATCTATGGTATTGATAATATATGGGATGCCAGCTACGAACACGCTGGGATGGTGGTACAGCTGCTGCATAAGTTTGACGGTTTCGGCGGCCTGGCATTATCGCTAATGCTGCCGGTGGTGGCGGGCTATATCAGCTTTGCGTTGGCCAACAAGCCGGGCCTGGCGCCGGGCATGGTGGGTGGTCTGCTGGCAAGTAATTTGGGTACCGGGTTCCTGGGCGCGCTGGCCGCAGGTTTCGTGGCTGGGTACATCGTGCGGGCGCTCAACCGCTATATCAAATTACCGAAGGCGCTGGCGTCCGCTGGCCCAATCTTTATTCTGCCTGTGGGCGGTACGCTGTTAACCTGCGTCGTCATGGCCTTTGTGATTGGCACGCCGCTGGCGGCGTTGAATCACGGTATGGAGAGCTGGCTGCTATCAATGTCTGGGACTAACAAGGTTGTTCTGGCGGCGGTGATTGGCGGGATGGTGGGTTTCGACCTCGGTGGGCCGGTCAATAAGGCGGCGGTCACGACGGCCATGGCACTGCTGGCGTCAGGTATCTACGACCCGAATACGGCGGCACAGGTGGCGATTATCGTTCCGCCGATTGGGCTGGGGGTCGCAACACTGCTGTGGTCATCACGCTTCCCGGAATCACTGCGCGAGGCGGGTAAGGCCTCTACGCTCATGGGGCTGATTGGCGTGTCTGAAGGGGCCATCCCGTTTGCCTTATCCAATCCGCGCATTATCGTGGTTAATGTGGTGGGTTCTGCGGTGGGTGCCGCGATGGCTGTTGGTCTGGGGCGGTGAACCATGCCCAATTTCCGGGTTTTACGGGTGGCTGGCGGTCGAAAAATGGCCAGTTTATGTGCTGTCGATTGTCTGCGGCTCCGCCATTATCGCCTGCGGATCGCTGCTGATTTTCCGCGGCCAGGCAGCAACGCCAGAGGTAAAAAAAGACGTAACGGCACCGAAATTTAAAGCCAGCCGTTAAACGCGCCATCGGCGCATCTGAATTAATTTTCCCTGCGCTCAGCGCGGATAAATATCCGTGCCGGATACGCACGCCTGTAAACAGGAATAAAGAAAATGAAAACGGTTCATTTAATTCAGCACACGCACTGGGATCGTGAGTGGTATTTTACGGAGAATGATTCTCAGGTTCTTCTTTATTATTTCATGGCGGATCTTCTTAATCGTCTGGAAACGGATGAATCATTAGGTCCATTTATGCTTGATGGACAAACGGTGGTACTGGAAGATTATTTCCAGTTCGCACCAGAGAACCGCGAGCGCGTACGGGCGCTGGTGAAAAACGGGAGGCTGCTGATTGGCCCTGGTACACGCAGACCGACTTTCTGGTGGTTGGCGCCGAATCGATTGCCCGTAACCTGCTGCTCGGCCAAGCCGACTGTGAGGCGCTTGGCCCACGAATGGCGGTGGGCTATGTGCCAGACTCTTTTGGCCAGAGTGCGCAGTTGCCGATGTTTCTCAAGCAGTTTGCGATCGACAGCGCGGTGGTCTGGCGGGGCTGGAGTGAATATGACACGCCGGTGACGGAGTTTCGCTGGCGCAGCCTCGATGGCAGTGAGGTGACGGCGGCAGTATTGCCACAAGGCTATGGCTGCGCCAAATGGTTACCGACGGAACCGCAGCAGGCTTGGCCGCGACTATCGGCCATTCTGGAAAAGCAGGCGTCGTTTAGCGGTAGTTCACAGCTATTGCTGCCCAACGGCAACGATCAATCGCCATTTGAATATGGCGTTCCCGCGATGCTGGAACGCCTCAACACACAGCAAGACCAGTACCATTTTGTGCGTAGCGACTTCAGCCGCTACTTTGCCGCACTGGCGCAGACACCGCTCGCCACCTTTGAAGGCGAATTGTTGAGCCCGAAATATATGCGTGTCCATCGCGGCATCTTTTCTACCCGTATGGATATTAAACAGGCTAATGCCTACCTGGAAAACGTCGTCAGTCGCCAGTTGGAGCCGCTGCTCAGCGTCGTCTGGCGGTTGGGGCTGCCCTATCCGCAGAAGGTAGTCGAAAATATCTGGCGCGAAGCGATGAAGTCGCATGCGCACGACAGTATTGGCGGCTGCAATGCCGACCGTGTGAATGCGATGGTTAAAGCCCGTGTGCTCTCCGGTCAGGAAAAAGCGAACCAGCTCTTTGAGCTGAATATGCAGATGCTGGCACAAGGGATCGCTGCCCAGCAAAAGGGCAAAAAAATCATCATCTTTAATGCGCTTCCCTCGGCTCGCGATGGGCTGACGGCGCTCACGTTGTACCTGCCTGGGTCGGCGTTCCGTATTGTCGATGAACACGGTGTGCCTTGCCGCTGGCAGATTGTGCGCGAAACGTCGCAGGATATGTCGGTGATTGTGCAGGAGCTTTCCAACAGCCCCGAGCCCGTTTTCTACCGTAAATGTGAGATCTTGCTGGAAACCGTCGCACTCCCCGCCAGTGGTTACCTCACGTTGTACCTCCAGGAAGATGAACCTGCGGGCTTTGACGAGCCCGACGTGGCGGAAGCTGTGCTAGAAAACGCCTGGCTTCGACTGACGCTGGAGGGGAAAAGGTCGTACTGGTGGACAAGCGCAGCGGCAAGCGTTGGGAGGATCTGATTCAACTGGTGGATGGCGGCGATGCCGGCGACACCTATAACTATTCGCCGCCGGAAGACGATTGGCGTGTGACCGGTGCGGGTGCGCTGCAAAGCGTCGACTGGCAGCGCGGCGCATTGGCCGATACCTTGACGCTAAGCTGGTCCATTGCCGCGCCGCGTAACCTCACTGACCGACAACTGCAGCGTCTTAATACGCGGCTGGACGTCAGTATGGTGATCACGTTGACGCATCAGCGTCCGGTGCTTGATGTGCAGGTTAGCGTCAATAACACGCTGCAGGATCATCGCCTGCAGGTTGAAATTCCAACCGATGTATTTACCGATTGCCATTTTGCCGATCAGCCTTTTGGCTTGATTCGTCGTCCCAATCGCCCTGCAGCGCTGGACGTCTGGCAGCAGGAACAGTGGGGTGAAGCGCCCGCCTCGTTGTGGCCTATGCAAAGTCTGGTCATGATGCACGATGGCGGGCAGGGTATGAGCATTGTGACGGACGGGTTGCGTGAATATGAGATCCCGGAAGGGCGGCCATCGGTCATGGCGATTACCCTGTTGCGCTGCGTCGGCTGGCTGGGGCGCGCCGGGATGCCATGGCGGCCTGGGCGAGCGTCCGGCATGGCGCTACCGTCTCCGGATTCACAGATTCCCGGCGAGTTCACCGCCCGCTTTGCGCTTATTCCTTGTTTGAGGGAGAGACTCAGGATTTCTGGCGCGACGTGGAAGCCTGGCGCACGCCGCCGGTAGGTTGGCTCGACTCCGGCTGGGCCCGTTTTAAAACCAACCCGCACTCTCTTACCTTCCCTGCACGCTACAGCCTGCTGAGCTGGGAGACGCCGCTACATTTCAGCACCCTGAAAAAAGCAGAGCGCGGAGAGGCGCTGATTTTGCGCGGCTGGAACCCGGCTCTCAGGTCTTACCTTGTACCACGCCAGCGGTGGAGGCGACGCTAAATGAAGTCATGCTTGATGAGCAGACTGAAGCGCAACCTCAGAGAACCGTTCCGCAGTGTGCTCCTGTCTCGTGGCGTATTACGCCCGCCGTAAGAGGATAAAGTTGTGTTGAAGATTCATTTTACCTGCCCGTTGCCAAACGGGCTGCATGCTCGCCCAGCCAGCGCGCTGGAGCAGCGTGTTAACGCTTTCGGTGCTCACGTACAGATTGTGAATTTACGCAATGAGCGCCAGGCCGATGCGCGCAGCGTGCTGGCAATGATTGGTACTGACATTTTGTATCAGGATCCCTGCGAACTGGTGATTACCGGTGACGATGAGGCCGCGGCGTTTCAGGCATTGCAGCAGTTCATCACGCATGAGTTCGCCAGCTGCGACGAGTCTATGCCCCGACGCACAACGAAATCGGCACGCCGTTACCGGTTTTTCTGGCACAGACAACGGCGGAAACGCTGCGGGGTAATGGCGTTAGCGGTGGACTGGCGCTTGGCGTGGCCATGTATTCAGGAACGCCGGATCTCTATCAGCTTGCTGAACGGGCGGTTGCAACGACGTCTGAGGTGCAACGTGATGCGCTGCAGGCCGCGCTACAGCAGGTACGTATGCAACTTCGCGATGCGTTACATCATGCGCAGGGCGAAGCCGCGACGGTGCTGCAGGCGCACATTAACCTGCTGGAGGATGACCTTTTTGAAAGCGCGCTGTTAAGCGAACGCCCGGCGCGTAATGCGCTTGCGGCGTTAGCGCAGGCGTTGGATGAACTGAGTGCGCCGCTACGGGAGAGCCGCAGCAGCTATCTTCAACAACGTGTGCTGGACATCCAGGATTTAGGCTTGCGTTTGGCCACACATCTTTGTGAACAACCGCTGATGTCTGAGACGGTACTGCGGCAGGACACCATCGTGATAAGCCCCACCCCCATCACGCCGGGCCAGTTTCTGGCGCTGCGCGGCCCGCATCTGAAAGGCGTGGTGATGGGGCGGGTGGGGAAACGTCGCACACGGTGATCCTAGCACGCTCGTTTGGCATTCCGCTGTTGAGCGTTGAACCGGCAGAAATTACTCGCATTCGCAGCAACGAACCGCTGATGCTGGATACGCGCTACGGCGTGGCGGTTCTTGCGCCGGACGCGCAGGCGCTGCGTTGGTATCAATTAGAAGAGGAAAAACGCCAGCGACAGCATCTGCGTTTACAGCCGCTGATCCAGCGTCCTGGAGTGACGCAAGACGGCGAGTCGGTTGCCATACTGGCCAATATTGCGCTGGCTGCTGAAGCTGAAGCGGCGTTTGCCGCTGGCGCGGAAGGTATTGGTTTGTTCCGTACCGAAATGCTGTTCTGTGAACGCGCGGCGCCGCCGGATGAAGAAGAGCAATATCAGGCCTATCGCCACGTTCTGCAACAAGCGAAGGGACGCAAAGTGGTGATTCGCACGCTGGATATCGGCGGCGATAAGCCCTGTGATTATCTCAATATGCCGACGGAGGAAAATCCTTTTCTCGGCTGGCGGGGATTCGTTTATATCCCGCCTTTAACGCCGTGTTCAACATGCAGGTGCGGGCGCTGCTGCGTGCGAGCGCCACCGGGCCGCTGCATATTATGGCGCCCATGGTGACCACGCTGGAGGAAATTAAGTGGCTGCGCGAGCAGTTTCAGCAGACGGAGGCGCAGCTGCGCGATGAAGGTATCGCTACCGGGATATGGTCGTTGGGCATTATGGCGGAAGTACCATCGGTACTGTATCTGCTGGAGAAAGCGGCCGCTTATATCGATTTTGTCTCCATTGGCAGTAACGATCTGACGCAGTATTTTCTGGCTTGCGACCGGGGTAATTCACAGGTCCGCCATCTCTATAACTATTTCGACCCCTCGTTTCTCCAGTTGCTCGCCGAGATGACGGCGCGCGCGCGGCGTGCCGGTATTGCGATTAGCCTGTGCGGTGAGATGGGCGGCGACCCAGCGGCGCTGGCGTTATTGCTGGGCGCAGGATTGCGACAGTTGAGTATGTCGGTCAGTCGCATTGCCGCGGCGAAAGCGCATTTATCCTCGCTGACGCTTGCCTGTGGCGAGCAGAAGCTTGCGCAGGCGCTGGCCAGTGACAGTGCGCAGGCGGTGATGATGGCGCTAAAACAGCAGGTGACGGTGGCAGCGAAGCCTGTGGTCGATCCCGCATTGATCATGCTCGATCGCCCGGTGGTCGACAAGGCTGAGGTGATCAAGCTACTGACCGATAATCTGGAGGTTGAACAGCGGGTGATTTCAGGTGCAGAGGTAGAGAGCGCTATCTGGCAGCGTGAGGCGATTTTCTCTACCGCATTAGGTTTCGCCATTGCGCTCCCACACTGTAAATCTGCCGCAGTCAGCCATAGCAGCGTGTCGCTCATGCGGCTGACTACGCCGTTGGCGTGGAATGATGAGGTCGATGTGTCGTTAATTATCATGTTAACGGTCAGCGAGCAGGAGAAAGGCGATCACATGAAAATTTTCTCCCGACTGGCTCGAAAGTTAATGCATGCCGAATTTCGACAGCAGCTACTGGAGCGTGCTTTACCGCAGGATGTCGCTGAACTTTTGGCTCAGGAAATCGCGGGGTAAGGCAGAGTGAATAAGTCCCGCCAGGCATTCGTTTTGCTGTCCAGCACCTTTTTTTATTGGGGAGTACTGACGGCAATTAATAGCGCCATGATTCCCTTTTTCCGCCAGCTGTTTTTGCTTTCCTGGCGAGACGCCATGCTGGTGAACGTCGCATTTTATCTTGCGCCGTTTGTGGTCTGCCTACCGTGTGCAAAATGGATGATGCGGTTTGGTTATCGTCGAGCGCTGGTATTGGCTTTGGTGCTGGCGGCGAGCGGCGCGGCGATTATTGCCGGATCGCTGTGGCGACCTTCTTTTGTCGGCTGCCTTGCGGGCATATTTATTATGGCGATGGGGGTTGCCGCCATGCAGGTTGTGGCAAACCCTATGTTAATCGCCTGGGCGATGGACGAAGTGCGGCTGGGCGACTGAGCCTGGCCTCATCCATCAACTCTTTTGGCGCCGCGCTGGCGCCTCTCCTGCTGGCGGGGATTCTGACGAGCTCGGGCGTTTTGGTTTCGGTTTTATACATTGGGCTGATGTTGGGCGGCAGCTCGCTACTCCTTATCCTTTATCGCTCCAGGATCGATGATTTTCATGATGTTGGCAATCGTGTGGCGTCATCGCTTTTTACCTTGTGCCGTTACCCGCAGTTCCGTTCCGGAGTGAGCAGTATTTTTGTGTATGTGGGGGTGGAGGTCAGTATTGGCACTACGGTGATCAGCTACCTGAATGATGCCGCGTTGGGGGCTATTCGCTTGCTCAGGCGACGTCATTCATCGCGCTGTACTGGGGGGAGCGCTCGCTGGACGCTTTCTTTATGGCCTATTAGCAGGTTATTGCCGTGTACGGCTGCTGTTCTGCCTCTGTACGACGGGAGCCATGCTGTTAACGGTTGCGGCAATGGTCCTTGCCAACCGTACCGGCGGCTACTGTTTGGTTGCCGTAGGGCTGATGAACTCAGTGATGTATCCGGTCATTTTCTCTCGCACATTGTCTGGTCTTGAAGGCTATTCCGCGCCGATCTCTGCATGCCTGATCATGGCGGGAATTGGCGGTGGGGTGCTGCCTTTTATCCAGGGATGGCGATTGATTCAGTGGGGTTAAGGTTTAGCTTTTTGGTTCCCGCCCTGGGATATGTTTTTTTACTGATTAACGGGCTTAATGACAAAGTCAAAGTTACACAATTCGTTGATAACTATTAATTTAAGGTGATACCAATGAAAAAAATATTCATTGCTAATATTGCCGCGTTTTTCCTCTGTTCTTCTGTTGTTGAGGCTGCGGAGCATTATTCATATCGTGTGGCGTTTATGCCAGATATCCATTTTCATGATGTTTATGGTCAATTTCAGGACGGTGCCTTCCACGGACTGAAAAACAGCAAAAGCGGGCAAAATGCGATGATTCGCACGATGTACGCCCAGCTAACGTCGACCAGATTATTCAATGAAAACTATTTCGCCCTGCGGGCCGCGCTGGACGCTGCGGGCAAGAAAGGCATAAAACTGATCGCGCTACCCGGTGACTTTAGCGACGATGGTCAACCGGTGCATATTCGGGGGCTGGTGAAGCTACTTGAAGAGTACCAGCAAAAATATGGTATGCGTTTTTTTGCGACGCCGGGTAACCACGATCCCAATCGACCTTTTGATCTGCCTGGCGGTGAAGAGGATTTCCTCGGCGCCGGTGGCAAAACGCAGCGCATTTTTAGTGCCGGAGCCCATGAGTGTAAAGGCTACCGGGGCAAGACGGCGGTGATTGCAACGGGCGCCGAACTGCCCACCATTTGCAGCGAAGAGATGGTGAGCAGCGGCTATCAATACATTATGAAAATGATGTCGCCGTTTGGTATGAATCCTCAACCGAATGATATTTATTGGGAAACGCCATATTCCACCTATGATGAGAAAAGTTATTCCTATGCGAAAGCGCAACAGGCAAGCGACTTCCATCAGCGGCAGTATGAGATTTGTGTGCAGGGGACCGGCGGGAAATATCGCCAGCCGGGCTATGGCCCTGTTTCACGGTGGCGGACAGTAGTTATCTCGTTGAACCCGTTCCGGGGCTCTGGCTGATGGCGGTGGATGCGAATGTGTACCTCCCCCGCGAAAACGCCGACCCGACCAAACCGGAGTCGGCAAATAATTTCGCGGGCTCGGGAGATGCGGGCTACAACAAGATGCTCACCCACAAGCAACAAACGGTGGCCTGGATGACGTCCGTCGCCCAGCGCGCCAGAGCGAATCATAAAACGTTAGTCACTTTCAGCCATTTCCGATGGTTGAATTTGATAACGGCGCCGCAGCGGATCTGGAAGCTATCTTTGGTAAAGGAAAATTCCAGCTGGCACGGGCGCCAAAAGAAGATACCAGCCATGCGCTGGCTAAAACGGGTATTGGCGTACACGTTGGCGGTCATATGCATTTTAATGATACCGGGGTACGCAAATATCCGGACGGCAGCCTGCTTTTTAATATTCAGGCCCTTCAATGGCGGCATATGTACCCGCTTATAAGATCCTCGATTTTGTTAGTCGCACCAGCATTGATGTGCAGACCGTCATTCTGGACAGCGTACCGCGTTTTAATGAGCTTTTTGAACACTACCAGCAGGAATGGGATCACCTGAACACGACTCACTCTCCGCATTTGTGGAATAAGGCCGTGTTGGGGCGAAGAACTACTATGACTTTACCAATTGGCATATCACCGAACTGACCCGTTTACGCTTCATTCCCGAAGAGTGGCCATGTGATATCCGCCAGATGCTGTTCAGCCTGAATGGCGCAGAGATGTTGATATTAAGCCAGATAAGCAGTCATAGCGATTTTCAGAGCGTATTGAGCGTGCCCGTTAGCGATGATCATGCCATTTGTGCTAAAGGCGTTACGCCACCTGTGCGCGATGTTCGTCAACAATATCTGAAAAAAGATGCTGCTGCATGGTATCGGGCGGAACAGAAAGCACAACGCCTGGCGCAAAATCTGGGCATGAAACTGGCCGATTTTTCTGAATGGAATGGCTTCGATCTCGCTGTCGATTTTTACCGTCTGCGCAATGCCGATGAGCTGGCGTTGCGCGATATTTCCGCCACGCGATTACGTCAGTATCAGCTGCTTACACGTGTTCTGGCCGAGTCGTTACCGCCGTCGATGCCGGCGCTCACGGCGGACAGCGATTTTGAGACAATCTATCGTCTGCGTTTTGGCAGTATTTTTACGGTGATCGACAAGTATTTGCAGGGCAATCCTTCCAGAAACTTCCATTTGGATTTGGAGACGGGAGAAATTTCAGCGCGTTAAACGCTGCTGTGAGGCAGCCTTTTCATCAAGAGGCCGCCTCACAGGAGAGGTGCTGACCTGGGCAGTACGTAGTGTAATCGACTGTTCTGGCTCACAAAAAATGGGCTATTCACTAAAGTTATAACCTTATAAAAACTACGGCATTGATAATCATTTTCAATATCATTTAATTAACTATAATGAACCAACTGATTACGCGGCGTTTACAGGTTTGCCGCCCGACAATAATGGAGATGATTATGAGCTATACCCTGCCGTCACTGCCTTATGCGTACGATGCCCTGGAACCGCACTTCGACAAACAGACGATGGAAATCCATCACAGCAAACACCACCAGGCTTACGTGAACAACGCTAACGCAGCGCTGGAGAGCCTGCCGGAGTTCGCTTCTCTGTCTGCTGAAGAACTGATCGCGAAACTGGATCAGCTGCCGGCGGATAAGAAAACCGTTCTGCGTAACAACGCCGGCGGCCACGCTAACCACAGCTTCTTCTGGAAAGGCCTGAAAAAAGGCACCACCCTGCAGGGTGATCTGAAAGCAGCTATCGAGCGTGACTTCGGTTCCGTTGACAACTTCAAAGCTGAATTCGAAAAAGCAGCAGCAACCCGTTTTGGCTCCGGCTGGGCGTGGCTGGTGCTGAAAGGCGACAAACTGGCTGTGGTTTCTACCGCTAACCAGGATTCCCCGCTGATGGGTGAAGCCATTTCCGGCGCTTCCGGCTTCCCGATCGTGGGCCTGGACGTTTGGGAACACGCTTACTACCTGAAATTCCAGAACCGCCGCCCGGACTACATCAAAGAGTTCTGGAACGTGGTGAACTGGGACGAAGCAGCAGCGCGTTTCGCCGCTAAAAAATAATTTGCATTGCACGTCTGTAGAAGCGAGTCTGATGACTCGCTTTTTTTGTATCCGCGTAAGGAGCAGCAGATGCATTATCCGGTTGACGTGTTTATTGGCAAAATTCGTGATTATGACGGCAGCCGCCCGAGCGCTATCGCCAAGGTGCAAATCGATGGCGAGCTGGAACTGACCGAGCTGGGACTGCTTGGCGATGAGCAGGCTGAAAAGAAAATCCACGGCGGCCCGACCGCGCGCTGTGCCACTATCCCGCGAACACTATGCCGAGCTGATCCGTGAATTCCCGAACAGGCCGAACTGTTCTGCGCCCCGCTTTTGGTGAAAATCTTTCGACGGAAGGCATGACCGAACACAACGTGTTTATCGGCGATATTTATCGCTGGGGTGAGACGCTGATCCAGGTCACTCAGCCGCGTTCTCCGTGTTTTAAACTCAATTTTCACTTTGCTATCAGCGATATGGCGTCGCTGATGCAAAACAGCGGCAAGGTCGGCTGGCTGTATCGGGTGATTGTGCCGGGTAAGGTGTCCACTGACGCACCGTTGGAATTGGTATCGCGCCTGAGCGATGTTTCGGTGTATGACGCCGCTGCCATTGCCTGGCATCTGCCTTTTGATGATGACCAGTATCACCGCCTGCTGAGCGCAGCCGGATTGTCAGTTAGCTGGAGCAGAACCATGCAGAAGCGCCGCCTGAGCGGCAAGATTGAAGATAACAGCCGAAGATTGTGGGGCAAGTAGGCCTGATAAGCGTAGCGCCATCAGGCGGTCAAACGCCATGGCCAAAAAAATCGGCCTGCATATGCAGGCCGATGGTTTTTAGGTTCGCTTGTACAGCGGTAACCACAGCGTCAGGCGCAAGCCGCCGAGCGGGCTGTCATCAGCCTTCACCCAGCCGCGGTGCTGCTGCATGGCGCTTTCAACAATCGCCAGTCCCAGCCCCGTACCGCCAGACTCACGGTCGCGTGCCTCGTCGGTGCGATAGAACGGGCGGAATATCTGCTCGCGATCTTCCGGGCTGACACCCGGGCCGTCGTCATCAACGTGAACGGTGACGCCGTCTTTATCCACCGAGAAGCTCACGGCGATTTTCGTGTGCGAGTAGCGCAGCGCGTTACGGACGATGTTCTCCAGCGCGCTTTCCAGCGCGTTCGGGTTGCCGTACAGCGGCCACGGCCCGGCGGATAGTCAACGTTGAACGTTTTACCCATCTGCTCGGCTTCGAACGCGGCGTTATCCAGCACCTCGCCCACAGCTGATTCGCCTTCAGCGTCTCGCTCACCAGTGCGCTTTTCTGCTGATTTCGCGACATCACTAACATGTCGTTGATCATGCTATCGAGACGTTGCGCTTCTGTCTCAATACGCTCCAGCTCTTTGCTTTCACCGCTGCGACGACGTAGCAGCGCCGTGCCAGTTGCAGACGTGTTAACGGCGTGCGCAGCTCGTGGGAGATATCGGAAAGCAGACGCTGCTGGGAGGTCATCATCCGCTCCAGCGCCATCACCATCTGGTTAAAGCTGGCCCTGCCGCCAGAAACTCCTGCGGCCCGGATTCCAGTTCGGGATGCTGGCGCAGGTTGCCCTGAGCGACTTCATCCGCGGCGTTTTTCAGCTTACGTGCCGGTTTTGCCAGGCTCCACGCCAGCCACAACAGCAGCGGCGCGCTGACCAACATGGTGACGATCAACAGCAACAGCGGCCGGTCGAACAGCAGGTTGATAAAGTCAGACTGTGAACTGCTGGCCGGACGGATTAAGTACAACTGATAGTTATCTTCACCGTCACGAATCGAAAATGGCCCGACTAACTCCACGCGCCCGTATTTCTTCTTCTGCGGATGGTCGGCGTTGTCCGACTGTCCGATAAAGTTACGGATAATCTGCATTTCGTTGCGTTCTGCGCCAATCACCCGGCCTTCGCTGGTGACCAGCAGCAGACGCTGGCCCGGCGGAGCCCATTTATCAATCGCGCGGAACAGCCGACGCCACCACATCAAATCGTTGGGGGATCGTTGGCCAGCTCTTCTTCAACGTGCTGTTCGATCATGATGCCCTGACGCTGCTCGCTATCCAGCAGTTCGGTCATCTGACGCGAGTCGAGCTTGGGTAACATCAAAACCAGCATCAACACCAGCGCCAGGGTTAACCAGAAGATGGCGAAGATGCGGGCGGTTAAACTTCCTATCATGAAGCGGAGACCATCAGGTAGCCGCGACCACGCAGGGTTTTAAACCACGGATGACCGTCTTTACGTTCCGGCAGCTTCCGACGCAGGTTGGAAATGTGCATGTCGATTGCGCGATCGAACGGCGTTAAGCGTTTGCCCAGCACTTCCTGACTTAAATGTTCGCGCGACACCACCTGACCCAAATGCTGTGCCAGCAGATAGAGCAGGGTGAATTCGGTGCCGGTGAGCTCCAGGGTTTGACCATCGAAGCTGGCTTCCTGGCGGCCAGGGTTCAGGCTCAGGGCGTCGACTTCTACGGTAGGCGAACTGGCATCGCTACTTTGCTGCTGTTCGCTCCAGTGCGAACGGCGCAAAATAGCGCGGATACGCGCGACCAGCTCACGGTCGTTAAAGGGTTTAGGTAAATAGTCATCTGCGCCCAGTTCAAGGCCCAGAACGCGATCCAGCTCGCTTCCGCGGGCGGTCAGCATAATGACGGGAGTCTGGTGTGTTTGTCGTAATTCTTTCAGCGTGTCGATTCCGTTCTTTTTCGGCATCATCACGTCGAGTAAAAGTAGGTCGATGCTGTCATCAAGAAGCGCAAGAGCCTGTTCGCCATCATGGGCAACCAGAACGTTAAAGCCTTCCATATCAAGCAGTTCCTTAAGTAAGGAAGTCAGCTCTCGGTCATCATCAACTAGTAAAATTTTATTCATATTTTCATCCCTCCGAGGCAGAAATTACGTCATCAGAGCCAGCTAATCCATGACTTTACGTTGTTTTACACCCCTGACGCATGTTTTCAGCCTGAATCGTAAACTGTCTCTCGTTGAATCGCGACACAAAAGTTTTTGGAGCATGTGATGCGCAATGTTATCGCTGCCGTCATGGCCTCAACGCTGGCATTCAGTGCACTAAGCCAGGCCGATGAAGTCGTCACCAGCGTTAACTGGCACCCAGCGGAAGATAATTCGCTGCGAAACGGCCAGGGTCATATGTTCGACGGTATTAGTTTAACCGAACATCAACGCCAGCAAATGCGCGATTTGATGCAACGGGCGCGACACGATCGCCCACCCGTTAATGTTAGCGAAGTGGAGGCAATGCATCGCCTTGTCACCGCAGAAAAATTTGATGAAGCCGCTGTGCGCGCCCAGGCCGAAAAAATGGCCGAGGAGCAGGTGAACCGCCAGGTTGAAATGGCGAAGGTTCGCAATCAGATGTATCGCCTGCTAACGCCAGAGCAGCAAGCGGCTTTAAATGAGAATCACCAGCAGCGAATGGAGCAGCTGCGTGACGTTGCACGGATGCAACAAGGTTCGAATGTGAATCTGTTTAGTAGCAATACCCGTAGCAACCAGTAACAAACCCTGTTTTTCCTTGCCATAGACACCATCCCTGTCTTCCCCTCATGATGAGGGGGTTTTTTTTGCCCTAAATTCGACACGGTGCGCTGCATAAACATTCCGCTATACTACGCAGATCTGAAGTCAGGAGTGTTTATGAATCAATCTTATGGCCAGTTGGTCAGCCGCGCGGCAATTGCGGCAACGGTAATGGCCTCGCTGTTGCTGATCATTAAAATTTTTGCATGGTGGTTTACCGGTTCGGTCAGTATTCTGGCGGCGCTGGTGGACTCACTGGTGGATATTGCTGCCTCGCTGACCAACCTATTGGTAGTGCGTTACTCGCTGCAACCGGCTGACGAAGAGCACACATTTGGTCATGGGAAAGCGGAATCGCTGGCGGCGCTGGCGCAAAGTATGTTTATCTCCGGTTCCGCACTGTTCCTGTTTTTGACCGGTATTGAACATCTGGTTCGCCCTACGCCGATGAGCCAGCCGGGCATTGGCGTGGCGGTAACGGTTATTGCCTTAATCAGCACTCTGGTTCTGGTGACGTTTCAGCGTTGGGTGGTACGAAAAACGCAAAGCCAGGCCGTTCGGGCGGATATGCTTCATTATCAGTCTGATGTTATGATGAACAGCGCAATTCTTGTTGCACTCGGTCTCTCCTGGTACGGTTGGCATCGTGCCGATGCGCTGTTTGCATTAGGAATTGGCATCTATATTCTATATAGCGCGTTACGTATGGGGTACGAAGCGGTTCAGTCGCTACTGGATCGCGCGCTACCCGATGAAGAACGCCAGGAAATTATCGACATCGTGACCGCCTGGCCGGGCGTAAGCGGTGCTCACGATCTCCGTACGCGGCAGTCAGGGCCGACCCGCTTTATTCAGATCCATCTGGAAATGGAAGATAACCTGCCGCTGGTTCAGGCGCATCACGTTGCCGACCAGGTGGAGCAGGCGATTTTGCATCGCTTTCCCGGTTCCGACGTGATTATTCACCAGGATCCATGCTCTGTTGTCCCGCAAGGCAATAGCGGCATTTGAACTTTCGCAGTGGTTGTACAAAGTGTGAGCTAAATCGGCATTATTTGTATAAATAACCGCCGCTTAGCCTGACCTGAATCAATTCAGCAAGAAGCGCTTGATATACTATCTCTACATAGAGTCGTTCTCTCCCCAACAGTGGGAGCGCTTCGGGCAGAAGAATTAATTTTTAGCATTCCTAAGTTCAGAGGTAGTCATGATTAAGAAAATCGGTGTGTTGACAAGTGGCGGTGATGCGCCAGGCATGAACGCCGCGATTCGCGGCGTGGTGCGCGCGGCGTTGACGGAAGGCCTGGAAGTGATGGGCATTTACGACGGTTATCTGGCCTGTATGAAGACCGCATGGTCCCGCTTGACCGTTACAGCGTGTCCGACATGATCAACCGTGGCGGTACCTTCCTGGGCTCCGCGCGCTTCCCGGAATTCCGCGACGAAAACGTTCGCAACGTGGCTATCGAAAACCTGAAAAAACGCGGCATTGATGCGCTGGTGGTTATCGGCGGCGACGGTTCCTACATGGGTGCTATGCGTCTGACCGAAATGGGCTTCCCGTGCATCGGTCTGCCGGGCACCATCGACAACGATATCAAAGGCACTGACTACACCATCGGCTTCTTCACCGCGCTGAGCACCGTGGTAGAAGCGATTGACCGTCTGCGTGACACCTCTTCTTCTCACCAGCGTATCTCCGTTGTTGAAGTGATGGGCCGCTACTGCGGTGACCTGACTCTGGCGGCAGCTATTGCAGGCGGCTGCGAGTTTATCGTGGTGCCGGAAATCGAATTCAAACGTGACGACCTGGTGGCGGAAATCAAAGCGGGCATCGCAAAAGGTAAGAAACACGCGATCGTCGCGATTACCGAACACATGTGTGATGTTGACGAACTGGCGCACTTTATCGAAGCAGAAACGGGCCGTGAAACCCGTGCGACCGTTCTGGGTCACATCCAGCGTGGCGGCTCCCGGTGCCTTATGACCGTATCCTGGCATCCCGTATGGGCGCGTACGCCATTGAACTGCTGCAGCAGGGCTTCGGTGGCCGTTGCGTTGGTATTCAGAACGAAAAACTGGTTCACCATGACATCATCGACGCGATCGAAAACATGAAGCGTCCGTTCAAAGGTGACTGGCTGGAATGCGCTAAGCAGCTGTACTGATTCACGTTTGCCCGGAAACGGGCAAATTTGAGCGAAAAAAAAGCCTTCTCAATGAGAAGGCTTTTTTACAGGTTCAGGGCGCTTATTCAATATCCAGCGCATCTTCCGACAGGATGATGCCGGTGTTATCGGCATACAGATGGTCGCCGGAGAAGAAGGTGACACCACCGAAATTAACGCGTACGTCGCTTTCGCCGATGCCTTCGCCCGCCGCGCCGACCGGAATCGCCGCGATGGCCTGAATGCCGATATCCAGCTCTTCTAAATCATCGACCTGACGCACAGCGCCGTACACCACAATGCCTTCCCACTCGTTCTGAGTGGCCAGACGGGCGAGGTCGGCGTCGATCAGCGCGCGGCGGACAGAACCACCGCCGTCGACCAGCAGAATGCGGCCACGACCGTTCTGTTCGAGCAGATCGTACAGCAACCCGTTATCCTCGAAACATTTCACGGTGATGATTTGCCCACCGAACGACAGCCGCCCGCCAAAGTTAGAGAACAGGGGTTCTACTACGTTGACATCTTCCTGGTAGATGTCGCAAAGCTCGGAAGTATCGTATTTCATAGGATTAACGCTCAGTTGCTGCGAGTGATTTTAGTATATCGCGCTCTACGCATTGTTGGCAAAATCATCAATTGTTAATTGATATTTGTCAGTTAAGCGAACGTCTTGCTGAGCACAATTCCAATGACGAACAGTAGGTTAGTCAACAGCGCCCTTTGACCGTCCGTTCCAGCATGGGCGGCATTGCCTGCGGCGAGCGTTCACGCATCACGTAGCGAGCCTGTTTCACCAGCAGCGGAGCGCTGAGGATAAACAGCCAGCCCACGGGCTATGCAGGGAAATCAGGTTGAACAGCGCCAGGCACACCAATGTGCCCATCAGCAGGCAAACGTGATAGCGACGGGCGTTGACGGGCCCCAAACGCACTGCCAGCGTGTTTTTACCGTTGTCGCGGTCGCTGTCGATATCGCGCAGATTGTTGATATTCAGCACCGCGGTGGCCAGCAGGCCGCAGGCGGTGGCTGGCAGAATAATCGCGCTGCTCAGGCTGTGCGTCTGTAAGTACCAGCTACCGATAACGCTCAACCAGCCGAAGAAGATGAGCACGGAAATATCGCCGAGGCCAATATAGCCATACGGGCGCGTGCCGACGGTATAGGTGATGGCGGCGATAATCGCCAACAGCCCCAGCACCAGGAAACCGATAAAATCACCGGTCGTCTGGGATGCGGTGAACAGCAGGGCCAAACCGGAGACGCAAATCAGCCCGACGGTGATAATCAGCGCGCGCTTCATCTGCTGCTGGGTAATCACCCCTTTTTGCATCCCGCGCAGCGGCCCGATGCGGTCCGGCTTGTCGCTGCCTTTCACCGCGTCGCCGTAGTCGTTAGCGAGATTAGAGAGGATTTGCAGCAGGCTGGCGGTAATCAGCGACAGCACGGCGACGCCCGCGTCAAAGTGGCCCTGCCACCAGGCGAGGGTGGTGCCGACGATAATCGCCGCGCAGGCCAGAGGTAGCGTTTTGGGGCGCAGACTTTCCAGCCAGGCCTGAGTGCGGCTTACAGGTGTATTTGTCATTAGTAATCAGCCAATAAAAATGGGCCTTTCAGCCCCATCAATTAAAGATGAACATGCAGTGAACGCGATTATAGGATAAAACGGCTCAGATCTTCATCTGCGACTAATGCATCCAGATGTTTACTCACGTATTCCGCATCAATTGTGATGCTCTGGCCATTGAGATCGCTGGCGTCATAGGAGATATCTTCCATCAGGCGCTCAAGAACGGTATGCAGACGACGCGCACCGATGTTTTCGGTGGTTTCGTTAACCTGCCATGCCGCTTCGGCAATACGTTTGATACCTGACTCGGTGAACTCAATGTTCACGCCTTCGGTGGCCATCAGCGCTTTGTACTGCACGGTGACAGAGGCGTTTGGCTCGGTCAGGATGCGCTCGAAGTCCTGAGTGGTCAGGGCTTTCAGCTCAACGCGGATTGGCAGACGACCCTGCAGCTCCGGAATCAGGTCTGACGGGCTAGCCACCTGGAACGCGCCGGAAGCGATAAACAGAATGTGGTCGGTTTTCACCATCCCGTGCTTGGTGGAGACGGTGCAGCCTTCAACCAGCGGCAGCAGATCGCGCTGAACGCCTTCACGGACACGTCCGGGCCGGAGGAGTTACCGCCGCGCTTACAGATTTTGTCGATCTCGTCGATAAACACGATGCCGTGCTGCTCAACCGCGTCGATCGCGTCCTGTTTCAGCTCTTCCGGGTTGACCAGTTTCGCCGCTTCTTCTTCAATCAACAGCTTCATCGCATCTTTGATTTTCAGCTTACGCGGTTTCTGCTTCTGACCGCCCAGGTTCTGGAACATGGACTGCAGCTGGCTGGTCATCTCTTCCATGCCTGGAGGCGCCATGATTTCTACGCCCATCGGTGCCGCGGCGAGATCGATTTCAATCTCTTTATCGTCCAGCTGGCCTTCGCGCAGCTTCTTGCGGAACGCCTGGCGCGCCGCGGACGGTTCAGACTGCTGTTCAGCCTGACCCCAGTTGTTTTTGGCCGGCGGGATCAGCACGTCGAGAATACGTTCTTCGGCCATCTCTTCCGCGCGGTAGCGGTTTTTCTCAATCGACTGTACGCGCACCATCTTGATCGCTGAATCGGTCAGATCGCGGATGATGGAGTCAACTTCTTTACCCACATAGCCCACTTCGGTGAACTTGGTGGCTTCAACTTTGATGAACGGCGCGTTGGCGAGCTTGGCCAGACGACGGGCGATTTCGGTTTTACCGACGCCAGTTGGGCCGATCATCAGAATGTTTTTCGGCGTGACTTCATGACGCAGCTCTTCGTCGAGCTGCATACGACGCCAGCGGTTACGTAAGGCAATCGCGACGGAACGCTTCGCTGCGTCCTGGCCGATAATGTGTTTGTCCAGTTCGCTGACAATTTCGCGTGGGGTCATTTCAGACATGGGAGATCCTTACGCCTTAGACGGTAATTCTTCAATGGTGTGGTTGTGGTTGGTATAGATGCAGATATCACCTGCAATATCCAACGCTTTCACCGCGATATCACGCGCGTTCATGTCGGTATTTTCCAACAGCGCACGGGCCGCGGCCTGGGCGTATGGGCCGCCAGAGCCGATGGCAATCAGATCGTTTTCTGGCTGAATGACGTCGCCGTTACCGGTGATGATCAGCGAGGCGGTTTCATCAGCCACGGCCAGCAGCGCTTCGAGTTTGCGCAGCATGCGGTCGGTACGCCAGTCTTTCGCCAGTTCGACGGCGGCTTTCACCAGGTGGCCCTGGTGCATTTCCAGTTTACGTTCAAACAGTTCGAACAGCGTGAAGGCGTCCGCAGTACCGCCCGCAAAACCGGCGATCACTTTGTCGTTGTACAGACGGCGAACTTTTTTCACGTTGCCTTTCATGACGGTATTGCCCAGCGTGGCCTGACCATCCCGGCAATGACGACGTTGCCGTTACGGCGAACACTTACTATTGTTGTCACGAGCAGACCCCTTTACCAATACGGATAGAGTAGCCCCGTACCGCGTACGGGCAGAATGTAAGTATAGATGGGGAGTTTTTGGGGTTTCAACCCCTGAAGCGAGCCTGATGCAGTTTCCGTGACCCGCCATCTTCAGACGGGCGATGGTGCTGTCGGCGTTATCCTTACCTTTCACCGGGCCGATGACCACGCGGTTCCAGCCGTTGTTGGTGGTGATCTTCGAGTCGAAGCCTTCAAACGCCAGCTGAGCGCGGACCGTTTCCGCCTGTTCGGCACCTTTGAAGGAACCACACTGGACCATCCAGCGGCGTTCATCTTTTTTCTCGCTCGCTTTCGGCGGCGTCGTTTCATGCGTTACCGGTGCAGCGGCCTGGGTTTTTGGCTGTGAAGCCGTGTGGGCCGGTGTTTGCAGCAGATCCTGATACGGCGAGTTCGACGCAACGGCTTTCGGCTGCTGCTGAGTCTGCGTTTGACGTGGCTGCTGTGCCGGCTGCGTGGTACGGGTTTGCGGCGCCTGCACCGGCTGCGTTTGCGTCCACTGCTGCTGCTGTGATTGCTGCTGCGCTTGCTGGGCAAGACGCTGGCGTTGCAGCGTTTGCTGGCGCTGTGCTGGCGTCTGCTCGTTCCACGGCACTTCGGTCAGCTGCGTGGGTTGCTGGCGCATATCCGCCTGCATTTGTGCCAGCAGCTGGCGTTGTTCGTCGGTCAGCTGATTCGGATTGATGACTTCCCCGCCCGCGGACGGTTCCGTTGGCGCACGCACGCCCGGCTGGCGGCTTTCCAGCTCTTTGATGTAGCGCCAGCGTTCTTCCGGCTTCGGCGGCAGGCCGTTACCGGTTATCTGGCGGCTTTGCAGGGATTCGGCGTCTTCTTTTTTATGATGCGTGATGAAGTACAAACCGCCGATAAAAGCGACCACTACCGCAGCAGCAATTGCCACCATGGCAGGAGAGACTGCCGGAAAGTTACTCTGCTTTTTCCGTGTATTCCGTGAAGCGCTGTTCTTGCGCCGCGAAGGTGCCTGCTGGCCGCGGCGTACATAGTCTCGTTGTGCCACTATCGTTTCGCTGTCTTTTTCCGTTAGTTAGCCCGACATGTTACTTAAGCGACGGGGCTTTGACCAGACAAGCAAGTCTTAAAGCGCCCGGCTTTACATCAAATTTTGCTTGTACTGCCGCGAACGATCAGTTCGCAGTCGAGTAGACGGGAACCACTATCAACAAACTGCCCGCTTAGCTGGTTTAGCAGCAGCAGCATGGCTTCACGGCCAATATCAAAACGCGGTTGAGAGACGGTGGTTAACGGTGGGTCGCAGAATTCGGCCAGCGAAATGTTATCGAAGCCGATAATGGACAGATCCTCCGGCACTTTCAGACCCTGGCGTTTGGCCCAGGAGAGCGCGCCCAGCGCCATAATATCGCTGTGACAGAATACGGCGGTTGGCGGTTTCGGCAGCGCCAGTAGCTGTTCCAGCGCGCTGGCACCGGCTTCGTAGGTGAAGTTGCCGCGGGCAATGTAGTGAGGGTCAACGGTAATCCCGCTGCGGCGTAGCGCCTGAACGTATCCCTGCAGGCGGTAGTGGCACAGCGGCATCTCTTCCGGCCCGGCGATACAGCCGATACGCTGATGGCCCAGCTCGTGAAGATAGTTAACGGCGTCGAAGGCGGCAGTGAGGTTGTCGATGTGGACCGTTGGCAGGCCCAGCTCCGGCGCGAATTCGTTCGCCATCACCATTGGTGGCAGGTTGCGCTGTTCTTCAATGCTGGCGTCGAACGGTAGACGGGAGCCGAGCAGCAGCATGCCGTCAATCTGTTTGGTGATGATTAAATCGATGAAGGTTTTTTCCTGCTGATTCTGATGCGCACAGTCGCCAATCAGCACCAGATAACCTTGCGCCGCCGCTGTCACCTCGATCCCGCGGATCACTTCGCTAAAGAAGGGATCGCAGATATCCGGAACAATCACCAGGATGGTGCGCGACTCATTGCGCTTCATATTACGGCCCTGCATTTGCGGAAGATACCCGACCTCCAGCGCCGCCTGCTCCACGCGATTACGCGTTGCCTGCGAAACCTTCTCAGGGTTCATCAATGCACGGGATACGGTTGCCGTAGAGACGTTAGCCTGGAGGGCAACGTCTTTCATGGTTGCGGCAACAACCGGTTTTTTAGCCTTCACCTGATTCTCTCCTCACTGACTGGCGCAGGCACGTCCTTTGTGGCCTGACATCTGACACACTTTTATCAGATAGTTAGGGGATCTGTTACAGAATTTTCATCAAAAGTGTGATGATTGTTTGATTTCACGATCCCGCTCGCAACTCTGAATTAACCTTCTATCGGGTCAACGTCGAGAACCCACTTCACTTTGCGGGATTCCGGGAGCGTGTTGATGAGCGCCAGCGTGCCGGTGACGATGTGTTGCAAACGCACGCGGGAGGGGTGTTGCAGGAGAATCTGCCAGCGATAGCGGCCGCCACGTTTGGGGCCAGCGCAGGAACCGGGCCGAGCACCCACAGCTTATCGTCCGCCAGCGGGCTGGCCTGTATCAGGTTACGTAACTGCTGCAGGAACACCGGCGCCTGCTGGTTGTTATGATCTTCCGCACGAATCAGGACATGGCTGGTGTATGGCGGCAACTGCATCGTCTGGCGTTCGGCCAGCGCCTGTTCGGCGAAGGCGTTGTAGCCTTTATAGAGCAGCGTTTGCAGTAGCGGGTGGTCAGGGTGGTGAGTTTGCAGCACCACTTCGCCCTGTTTGCCCGCGCGTCCGGCACGGCCAGAGACCTGGGTATACAGCTGGGCGAAGCGTTCCGCCGAACGGAAGTCGGCGGAGAAGAGCGCGCCATCGACGTCCAGTAGCGCAACCAGCGTGACGTCAGGGAAATGGTGCCCCTTTGCCAGCATCTGAGTGCCAATCAAAATACGCGCGCCGCCGCGGTGCACTTCAGCAAGATGTTGCTCAAGCGCCCCTTTACGGCTGGTGGTGTCGCGGTCGATACGCGACAACGGGACGCCGGGGAACATCGGCGCCAGTACCTGTTCCAGTTGCTCGGTTCCCAGCCCGACCGGAACCAGGTGCGTTGAGCCGCAGGATGGGCACTGGCGCGGGATAGGACGCTGGCTGTCGCAATGGTGGCAACGCAAATGGTGCTGTGACTGGTGTAGCGTGTAGTAGCTGTCGCAGCGCGGGCATTCGGCAATCCAACCGCAGTCATGGCACAGTAACGTTGGCGCAAAACCACGGCGGTTGAGGAACAAAATCACCTGATTATCGGCCTGCAAATGTTGGCGCATGCGGTTGATCAGGGCGGGGGAGAGCCCGGCCTGCAACTGCTGGCCTTTGAGGTCGAGTACGTGCTGAGTCGCTGGGCGCGCGTTGCCCGCACGGCGAGTTAAGCGCAGTAGACGGTATTTATGCTGGCGGACGTTAAGCAAGGTCTCCAGCGCCGGCGTTGCCGAGCCGAGGATAATGGGAATTTGCTCGCTGTGGGCGCGCCATACGGCGAGGTCGCGGGCATGATAGCGCCAGCCTTCCTGCTGCTTGTACGAGCTATCGTGCTCCTCATCAATGACGATCACGCCGAGATTTTTGAATGGCGTAAAGAGAGAGGAACGGGTGCCGATGACAATCGCCGCCTCGCCGCTTTTCGCCTTCAGCCAGGCGGCCAGCCGCTCGCTGTCGTTGAGCGCCGAGTGCAGGACTTCCACCGGGGCGTTAAACCGCTCGCGAAAGCGGGCGATGGTCTGCGGCGTCAGGCCGATTTCCGGCACCATGACCAGCGCCTGCTTGCCTTTGGCCAGCACGTTTTCCAGTACGCTGAGATACACCTCTGTTTTACCCGAGCCGGTGACGCCTTCCAGCAGCCACGCGGAAAATTCGTCGGAGGCGCTGTGAATAGCGCCAACCGCGGTGGCCTGCTCGGTATTCAAACGTAGGCGTTCGCCGGGGACGGAATAAGCGGAGCGCCAGTCGATAATTTCCGGCGCCAGGCTGCCCAGCTCACACAGCCCTTTGGTGCGCAGCGCCTGCATCGCGCTTTCATTAAATTCCAGCTCTGCCACCTGGTGACGCCAGATTTTTCCCTGACGCAGGGCCGCCAGCGCCTGTTGCTGTTTTGGGGAGCGCTTCAGGCTATTAATATCCACCGCCTGTCCCTGCTCGGTGGCAAACCAGAACCACTGCGGCGCGGCGCTGGCAGGTTTTCCCTGGCGTAGCATAATGGGCAGCGCGTGGAACAGAACGTCGCCAATCGGATGATGGTAGTACTCCGCGGCCCACAGCAGCAGACGCCACACCGAGGTTGAGAAAACCGATTCGTCGTCCAGCACGTCGATCACCGCTTTGAGCTCATCGCGCGGCAGTTCGCTGCTTTCGTTGACCGACACCACAATCCCCACGCGCTCTTGTTTACCAAACGGCACGCGCACGCGGCAGCCCGCTTTGGCGCTGAGGTTGTCAGGCAGCAGGTAGTCGAACGTGCGGGGCAGTGGAACAGGCAGGGCAACGTGAGCAACGGGCATGTTTTCTTCCTGACTTGAAATCTGGCGAGACAGTATACACATTGTAGGGTGCGGATCAGTTTGCATCTGCTGGTCAAATTCTGTATGATTCGCCGCCTTTGGTGCATTTTGGCATCAGGAAACATACTATCAACATCGCGTGGTGTCTGGCGTTAGGGCTGGAAGAGCGACGCGGCCTTAACCGAGGTTTTCCCATGAAAAAAGATATTCACCCGAAATACGAAGAAATTACTGCAACCTGTTCTTGCGGTAACGTCATGCAGATCCGCTCTACCGTCGGTCACGACCTGAACCTGGACGTGTGCGGTAAATGCCACCCGTTCTATACTGGCAAGCAGCGTGATGTTGCTACCGGTGGCCGTGTTGACCGCTTCAACAAGCGTTTCAGCATCCCAGGCAGCAAGTAAGTTGCCAGGCAGAAAAAAGCGCCTCAGGGCGCTTTTTTTGTCTCTGAATTTCGTCAGCTGCAAATATTTTTGTGATGTTCGTCACGAAAATATTGCACCGCACCGCGGATAAGCTTATTATTTGCCCATCAAACGACCACAAAATTAATATGGGTAAAGGTGTGACTATGCTGACTGCAATCAAAAACGTTTTTGTTTCCTACCTGATCTCAATGTCTGAGCTGCATCCTGAAGTGACTCGCTTCTAATTCGCTGAAAAAATTCCAAAAAAACCGCCTGACGGCGGTTTTTTTATATCGATTCTCCGGGTAACCACGGGCTGGCGACGCGGACTGTCTCGCGATGTTTGTCGCCATTGATGATATGCAGCGCGCTGAGTCGGCCAATCTCGTAGTGCGGTAACTGCACCGTCGACAGTGGCGGCAGGAACAGATCGCCAATGCCCACCATATTGTCGTAACCCAATACCGCGACGTCCTGCGGGATCTTCAACCCTTGCGCCAGCAGCGTCTGGTAAACCATAAACGCGATGCGATCGTTACCGCAAATCACCGAATCAAACTGGGGTTTACCCTGCTTGATGTGCGCCATTACTCTGGCTGGCATATCGCGGTAGTGCGTATCGCCGTACTCCATGTAGTAATGCGTCAGCGTATCAGGGTTAATACCCGCTTCGTGGCAGGCGCGCTCCAGCCCTGTCGGCGGCGTACGGTAGCCAGATGATTTTCCGGCAGATGCAGGCACAGCGGGCGGGTATACCCTGCCGCCAGCAGCCCCTTCACCGCTTCATATTGCCCTTGTTCATCGTCCGGAATAAAGCTGGCGACCGGACCGTTCAGGCTTTCACAGTTTGCCAGCACGCACGGCAGAGTGAGCAGCTTGGCGGGAACGGGCACCTGACGCAGGCCCATGGTGGTGTAAATAATGCCGCCGGGACGGTGAGAGAGTAACAGGTCGACAATCGCCTCCGGGCTATCGTCAGAAAACATATTCACCACGAAACTGTTCCAGCCGTGTGCGCGCGCGGTCTCTTCAATCGACAGCGTGATCTCGACCGAGAAGGGCGTGGTGACCGTATCCAATGCCAGTACGCCGATAGTTTTCGGCGTATCGTGCGCGCCACGAATACGTTTAGCGGAGAGATCGGGACATAGTTCGTTTGGGCAATAGCGGATTGTACGCGAGCCAGCGTTTCCGGCTTGAGCCGCTCCGGGCTGTTCAGGGCGCGGGAAACCGTCATCAGGGAGACGTTCGCCAGCTTCGCTACATCTTTTAAAGATGCCATATTTCAGACTCCACGATTGCAACAGAACCACTAACTTACTGATGTAAAAGGATAGCGCGTTATTCTAGCGTACTCTACTTCCCCGTTATGGCAGGAAATAGTTGATCATGATCTTATTTTTATAATGTTAACGTTAACTTTTGTGATTAACATCGGATATCGCAGCAAAATGACATGAGAATCGCTTTTTGTTAACGTTACCATTGTGGCGTTAACCCACGATGAGATTGCTATGATGAAAGAACATCACTCCAGCAGTTACTTGTTACTTAGCGCCTTGCTGTTTTTCTTTTTTGTCACCTGGTCCTCTTCAGGTTCGTTGCTCTCTATCTGGCTGCACCAGGAGGTGGGCTACAGCCTGGCGATACGGGTATTATTTTCTCCGTTCTGTCGGTTTCTGCGCTGTTTGCGCAGATCTGCTACGGTTTTATTCAGGACAAGTTAGGCCTTCGCAAACACCTACTCTGGTATATCACCGTACTGCTCATTCTCTCCGGCCCGGCATATTTGCTCTTTGGCTACCTTCTGAAAATCAACATCTTGATTGGCAGCCTTTTTGGCGGCCTCTACATTGGGCTGACCTTTAACGGCGGGATCGGCGTACTGGAGTCTTACACTGAGCGTGTGGCGCGCCAGACGCATTTCGAGTTTGGCAAAGCGCGGATGTGGGGTCGCTGGGATGGGCCGTCGCCACCTTCTTTGCCGGATTGCTATTTAACATCAACCCGCAGCTTAACTTTGCCGTGGCAAGCTGCTCGGGGCTGGTTTTTTTCTTCCTGCTGGTTCGTCTATCAGTACCGGGTGATACGCAGGCGCTTTCAATAGAGGGCGAGAAGAGCAACATCAAGCTGGAAGATGCCCTGCGTCTGCTGACGCTGCCGCGCTTCTGGCCCTGGTCTTTTTCGTGGTCGGAACCTGCATTTATGGCGTCTACGATCAGCAGTTCCCGGTCTACTTCTCCTCACAGTTCCCGACGCTGCAGGAAGGAAATGCGATGTATGGCTATCTGAACTCGTTCCAGGTCTTCCTTGAAGCGGCAGGGATGTTCTGCGCGCCGTGGCTGGTTAATCGTATTGGCGCGAAAAACGGGCTGATTTTTGCAGGGATGATCATGGCCTTGCGCATGGTGTCTTCCGGGCTGGTTGAGGGCCGTTGCTGATCTCCATCACCAAGTTGCTGCACGGCGTTGAGCTGCCGGTGCTGCTGGTCTCCATCTTCAAATACAACAGCGCCAACTTTGATAAGCGCCTCTCCTCAACGCTGTACCTGGTCGGGTTTGCTTGCACCAGCTCGGTTATCGCCACCGTACTGTCACCGCTTGCGGCTATAGCTATGAAAAATATGGCTTTGCCGAATCCTATCTGTTTATGGGAGCGCTGGTGTTCTGCACCACCTTTATTTCCATCTTCCTATTACGCGCCAGCAAGCCGGCTTCCGATCCGCTGCTGACACAATCTTCTGCTGTCTGAACAAGAGTGAAGAATATGACATTTTCAATTGCCCATGCTGAACAGGAACTCGAGAAACGCAGCGCCACGCTGAATCCGCGCTGGTATCCGCGCTATCACCTTGCCGCGCGCGCCGGGTGGATGAATGACCCTAACGGACTGGTGTGGTTCGACGGCTGGTACCACGCGTTTTATCAGCATCATCCCTACTCAACCCAGTGGGGCCAATGCACTGGGGCATGCGCGGAGTAAAGACCTGGTGCACTGGGAGCATCTGCCGGTGGCGCTGGCGCCGGAAGGCCCTGAGGATAAAGACGGCTGTTTCTCCGGCTCTGCGGTGGTCGACGGCGACACGCTGGCGCTGATCTACACCGGGCATAAGTTTCATGGCGATCCGGGCAGTGACGATAATCTCTACCAGGTGCAGTGCCTGGCGACCAGCCGCGACGGGATTCATTTTGAACGTCAGGGGCAGATTATTGATACTCCCGCCGGGTTGCATCACTTCCGCGATCCGAAAGTCTGGCGTGAAGGTGATACCTGGTACCTGATTGTCGGTTCGCGCGTTGGCGATACCGGGCAGGTGCGCCTGTACAGCTCCGCCGATCTTCGTCAGTGGCAAGAAGAGGGCGTGTTGGCCGAAGCGCAGGAAGGCATGGGCTATATGTGGGAATGCCCGGACTTCTTCACGCTCAACGGGAAGCGGATACTGATGTTTTCACCGCAGGGGTTGGCGGCGGAAGGTTATCGCAACCGCAATCTGTTCCAGAGCGGCTATCTGATTGGCGACTGGCAGCCGGGCAGCCGTTTTCGACCGATGGCGAATTCATTGAGGTGGACCACGGGCACGATTTTTATGCCCCACAAAGCTTCCTGACGCCGGATGGCCGCCGCATCGTGATCGGCTGGTTGGATATGTGGGAATCGCCGATGCCGGAACAGCAGGATGGCTGGGCGGGGATGCTCTCTCTGCCGCGTGAAATTCGTCTCGGCGCAGATAACCGCCTGCAGATGGTACCCGCCGAAGAGGTGGCGACGCTGCGCGGCAGCTATTACCCGCTGCTGGCGCAGCAGTTGCACAATCAACGTTCACACATTCTGGATGACGCTGAGGCGATTGAGCTGGAACTGGTGTGGTCGATGAAAAATGCGACGGCGGAAAGTTACGGCCTCGCGTTAGGCGATGGCTTGCGGATCGCTGTTGATACTCAGGCGCAGCGGCTGACGCTGGAGCGCCGCTATCCGCAATTCGCGCTGGAAGGGACGCGCAGCGTCGCGTTACCGGCGGGCGATCGTCTGTCGCTGCGGATATTTATCGATCGTTCCTCCGTGGAAGTTTTCGTGAATGACGGTGAGGCCTGCTTAAGTAGCCGTATTTATCCGCTGGAAGGGCAACGTGAACTGGCGCTGTTCGCCAGCAACGGGCGAGCCACGCTGCACTGCGGCGGCTATTGGCCCCTGGATAAATAACCGGAGGAAGAAGCATGATGAATATCTGGGCGCTAGGCGATGCAGTGGCCGATCTGCTTCCCATTGGCGACAGGCGCTATGAGGCCTGCCCGGCGGCGCGCCGGTAAACGTCGCGGCGGGGCCGCGCGATTAGGTTGCCGCAGCGGTTTTATTGGGCGGGTGGGTGACGATCCTTTCGGCCATCTTTTGCAGCAGACGCTGCGGGAGTATGGCGTCAACACGCAGGCAATGGAGCTGGATGACCAGCACCGCACCAGCACGGTGGTGGTCTCGCTCGGTAAAGGCGGCGAGCGGGATTTCACTTTCCTGGTGAATCCCTCCGCCGATCAGTTCTTGTCGGCGCAGGCGCTCCCTGAGTTTGGCGCGGATATCCTGCACTTTTGCTCGCTGGCGCTGGTGGCGCCGGCCTGCCGCGATACGCTGGCGCAGGCGATTGTGGGTATTAAACAGCAGCATGGCCTGCTGAGTTTTGACGTCAATCTGCGCGAGCAAATGTGGCCCGACCCGAAAGCATGCTGGAAACCGTGCGCCACTTTGCCCGTCAGGCCGATATCCTGAAGCTGTCGGAAGAGGAGTGGTATTGGTTAACCCAGTCCCAGAGCTTTGCCGAAGCCATTACTGGGCTGGAGGCCTATCCGGCGACGCTCAAAGTGGTGACTTATGGTGCGCAAGGGCAATGGTTTTGTACCAGGGAAACGTTGTGCACTTCAGCGGTTATGTCGTTGAGAGTGTGGATACGACGGGGCGGGCGATGCGTTTATGGCGGGCCTGCTCGCCAGCCTTGCACAGCAAGGGATGCCTGACGATATCACGCAGTTACATCGCGCGATGGCGCAAGCCAGCGCCTGTGGCGCACTGGCGACCACGCAGAAAGGGCGCTTTCGGCGATTCCCGACCGCGATGCGGTGGCGCAGTTTATTGCCGCGCGACCATGGCCGGAGTACGAGGTGAAGTAACGCTCGCTGGCAATAAAAAAGCCGGGAAACATTAACGTTTCCCGGCTTCTTCAGCGAATCAATATTCCCACGTCTCCGGGTCAATTCCCAGCTCACGCATAATTTCTTTCGCCGCTTCCGGAATTTCATCGCTGCGCTCTTTCCGCAGGTCTTCATCGTTAGGTAACGGTTGACCGGTAAAAGCATGCAGGAACGCTTCACACAGCAGTTCGCTGTTGGTGGCGTGACGCAGGTTGTTCACCTGACGACGCGTGCGTTCATCGGTGAGGATCTTCAACACCTTCAGAGGAATGGAAACCGTAATTTTTTTTACTTGCTCACTCTTCTTACCGTGCTCAGCGTATGGGCTGATATATTCGCCGCTCCATTCAGCCATGAGATACCTTTAATCCTCTAGTCATTAGTTAACAGGCCGGTTCACGGCCGTAATCGCGCGTAGTGTACCGTAGTGGCCTTGCGCTGACACGCGCTTCGCCTTCGCAGATGTGCGCTAATGCATATAATTTTAACGGCTATTTGCCAATAGCTCAATCTATACGCAAAGAGGTTTAGATGTCTAGATGTATTGACGGCTATGACAACAATGTTTACTCTGGGGTCTGACTTTTCACAGACCTTGCCAGGAACGAATCCTCATGACCCGTAAACAGGCCACCATCGCAGTGCGTAGCGGATTAAATGACGACGAGCAGTATGGTTGTGTTGTCCCGCCGATCCATCTTTCCAGTACCTATAACTTTACCGGCTTTAACGAACCGCGCGCGCATGACTACTCGCGTCGCGGCAACCCGACGCGTGACGTCGTGCAGCGCGCGCTGGCTGAGCTGGAAGGCGGCGCGGGCGCCGTGATGACCAATACGGGCATGTCGGCGATTCACCTGGTGACCACCGTCTTTCTGAAACCTGGCGATCTGCTGGTGGCGCCGCACGACTGCTACGGCGGCAGCTACCGTCTGTTTGATAGCCTGGCAAAACGCGGCTGCTATCGCGTGCTGTTTGTCGATCAGGGCAATGATGAAGCCTTAAAAGCGGCGCTGGCGGAAAAACCGAAGCTGGTGCTGGTCGAAAGCCCGAGCAACCCGCTGCTGCGCGTGGTCGATATTGCGAAAATCTGCCAGCTGGCACGTGAGGCGGGCGCGGTGAGCGTGGTGGATAACACCTTCTTAAGCCCGGCGCTGCAAAACCCGCTGGCGCTTGGCGCCGATCTGGTGCTGCACTCCTGCACCAAATACCTCAACGGCCACTCCGACGTAGTGGCGGGCGTGGTGATTGCTAAAGATCCGGATACCGTCACAGAACTGGCATGGTGGGCGAATAATATCGGCGTCACCGGCAGCGCGTTCGACAGCTACCTGTTGCTGCGCGGCCTGCGTACGCTCTCTCCGCGTATGGAAGTGGCGCAGCGTAACGCGTATGCGATTGTCGACTTCCTGAAAACCCAACCGCTGGTGAAAAAGCTGTATCATCCTTCTCTGCCGGAAAACCAGGGCCACGAAATTGCCGCCCGCCAGCAGAAAGGGTTTGGCGCGATGCTCAGCTTCGAGCTAAACGGCGACGAGCAAACGCTGCGCCGCTTCCTGAGCGGGCTGTCGTTGTTCACCCTGGCGGAATCGCTGGGCGGGGTAGAGAGCCTGATCTCGCATGCGGCTACCATGACCCATGCGGGCATGGCGCCGGAAGCGCGCGCCGCTGCGGGGATTTCTGAGACGCTATTACGCATCTCAACCGGTATTGAAGATAGCGAAGACTTAATTGCCGATCTGGAAAATGGATTCCGGATCGCAGCACAGGGGTAAATATGAGTGTGATTGCGCAGGCAGGGCGAAAGAGCGTCAGCTGCATAAATTTGGTGGAGTAGTCTGGCGGATGTGAAGTGTTACCTGCGTGTTGCCGGCATTATGGCGGAGTACTCTCAGCCAGGCGATATGATGGTGGTTTCCGCCGCCGGTAGCACCACCAACCAGCTGATCAACTGGCTGAAGCTCAGTCAGACCGATCGCCTCTCTGCGCATCAGGTTCAGCAGACGCTGCGCCGCTATCAGTCCGATCTGATTAGCGGCCTGCTGCCCGCCGAGATTGCCGATGGCATGATTGCCGACTTTATTCATGACCTGGAGCGGTTAGCCGGGCTGCTGGATAACGGCGTCAACGACGCGGTGTACGCGGAAGTGGTCGGCCACGGTGAACTGTGGTCGGCGCGCCTGATGGCGGAAGTCCTCAAGCTGCAAGGTCTGGACGCAGCCTGGCTCGATGCCCGCGCGTTCCTGCGTGCCGAACGTAGCGCGCAGCCGCAGGTGGATGAAGGATTGTCATACCCGCTGTTACAACAGCTGATGGCGCAGCATCCGGGTAAACGCCTGGTGGTGACCGGTTTTATCAGCCGTAATAACGCGGGTGAAACCGTACTGTTGGGGCGTAACGGTTCCGACTATTCCGCCACCCAGATTGGCGCGCTGGCGGGTGTTTCCCGCGTTACCATCTGGAGCGACGTTGCGGGCGTGTACAGCGCCGATCCGCGTAAAGTGAAAGATGCCTGTCTGCTGCCGCTGCTGCGTCTGGATGAAGCCAGTGAACTGGCGCGTCTGGCCGCTCCGGTGCTGCATGCGCGCACCTTACAGCCGGTTTCCGGCAGCGATATCGATCTGCAATTGCGCTGTAGCTACACGCCGGATCAAGGGTCCACGCGCATCGAACGCGTGCTGGCTTCCGGTACCGGCGCGCGGATTGTCACCAGTCATGATGATGTCTGTTTAATCGAATTCCGCGTTCCGGCTAGCCAGGACTTTAAGCTGGCGCATAAGGAGATCGACCAGATACTCAAACGCGCGCAGATTCGTCCGCTGGCGGTTGGCGTGCACGCGGATCATCGTCTGCTGCAGTTCTGCTATACCTCGGAAGTGGTTGATAGCGCGCTGAAAATTCTCGATGAAGCGGGTTTGCCGGGCGAGCTACGCCTGCGACAAGGGCTGGCGCTGGTGGCGATGGTTGGTGCGGGCGTCACCCGCAACCCGCTGCACTGCCATCGTTTCTGGCAACAGCTTAAGGGCAGCCGGTCGAATTTACCTGGCAGTCGGAAGAGGGCATCAGCCTGGTCGCCGTACTGCGTGCTGGCCGACGGAAAGCCTGATTCAGGGTCTGCATCAGTCGATTTTCCGTGCCGAAAAACGCATTGGCCTGGTGCTGTTCGGCAAAGGAATATCGGTTCCCGCTGGCTGGAACTGTTTGCCCGTGAGCAGACGACGCTATCGGCGCGAACCGGTTTTGAATTTGTGCTGGCAGGCGTGGTGGATAGCCGCCGCAGCCTGCTGAGCTATGAAGGGCTGGACGCCAGCCGTGCGCTGGCTTTCTTTGACGATGAAGCCGTTGAGCAGGACGAAGAGTCGCTGTTCCTGTGGATGCGCGCCCATCCATACGACGACCTGGTGGTACTGGATGTCACCGCCAGCGAACAGCTGGCCGATCAGTATCTCGATTTTGCCAGCCACGGTTTCCACGTGATCAGCGCCAACAAACTGGCCGGGGCCAGCAGCAGCGATAAATATCGCCAGATTCACGACGCGTTTGAAAAAACCGGCCGTCACTGGCTGTATAACGCCACCGTAGGCGCGGGTCTGCCGGTTAATCATACCGTGCGCGACCTGATTGAAAGTGGCGACAGCATTCTGGCGATCAGCGGTATCTTCTCCGGCACGCTCTCCTGGCTGTTCCTGCAGTTTGATGGCACTGTGCCGTTTACTGACCTTGTCGATCAGGCCTGGCAGCAGGGCTGACCGAGCCGGATCCGCGTGTCGACCTTTCCGGCAAAGACGTGATGCGTAAGCTGGTGATTCTGGCGCGTGAGGCGGGCTATGACATTGAGCCGGACCAGGTTCGTGTGGAATCGCTGGTGCCGGCGCACTGTGAAGAAGGCTCAATCGACCATTTCTTTGAGAACGGCGATGAGCTGAACGAGCAGATGTTGCAGCGTCTGGAAGCCGCTCAGGAAATGGGCTGGTGCTGCGTTATGTGGCGCGTTTCGACGCCAACGGCAAAGCGCGCGTCGGCGTGGAAGCGGTGCGTCAGGAACATCCGCTGGCCTCGCTGCTACCGTGTGATAACGTCTTTGCCATTGAAAGCCGCTGGTATCGCGATAACCCGCTGGTGATTCGTGGGCCGGGCGCCGGTCGCGACGTGACCGCCGGGCCATTCAGTCGGATATCAACCGTCTGGCGCAATTGCTGTAACTAGCGTTTGCTGTTCGCCGCAAAAACCTCTTTTGCGGCGAACAGGCCGTTGAGCGCCGCCGGGAATCCCGCATAAACCGCCATCTGCATAATCACTTCAATAATCTCTTCCTGCGTTAAGCCAACGTGCAGCGCCGCGGCGATGTGCACTTTGAGCTGCGGCGCGGCGTTACCCATGGCGGTCAGCGCGGCGACGGTGGCAATTTCCCGGCTGCGCAGGTCCAGCCCCGGGCGCGCATAAATATCGCCAAACGGGAACTCAAGCAGATAGCGGGCGAAGTCCGGTGCGATATCCTTCAGGCTATTCACGACGGCCTCTCCCCCTTTTCCATCAACCTGTTGCAGCATTTTCTGACCGGTTATATAACGTTCTGAATCCATCATCATCACCTCGTTTGTTAGCGTATGGCGAGAGGATAGAGCGCGCAGAATCATTTGGATAATACCGATTCCGTGATACCTTTTCGGTATGACTACATCCCTTTGCATGCGCTGGATATCCGGCTGCTGCGCTACTTTGCCGTGGTGGCGGAAGAGAACAATATGCGTCGTGCGGCGGAAAGGCTGTATATGTCGCAGCCGCCGCTGAGCCGTCACATTCGCCAGCTTGAAGAACGGCTGGGGTAACGCTTTTTGTCCGGCATACCAAAGGGCTGACGTTAACGGCTGAAGGGCGACAGGTGCTGGCGATTATTCGCCCACTGTTGGCGCAGCAGGATGAAACCTATGATGCCCTGAGCCGGCTCGCTCAGGTTGGCGCGTCATCGCTACGCATTGGATTGACCACCGCATTTGAGCAGGGCGTTTTTGCCACGCTGGAAACCGTGCTGGCGGCCCAGGTGGAGACACTGCTCGTTGTGCGGCACGGTTCACCAGAGCTGGTGCGTCAGGTGCGCCGCGGAAAACTGGATGCTGCGCTGGTGGCGCTGCCGCTGGAAACCCCAGGGTTAAGTCTGATGCCTCTTAGCCGACAGGAGCCGTTGATTGCGGCGTTGCCCGCACAATGGCCGGAGTCAGCGCAGCAGCAACTGATGCTCAGCGAGCTGAACGGCCGACCGTTATTCTGGTTCAAGCGCGAGCGTAACCCCGCCTTCTTTGACTTTACTCGCGATATTTTCCGCCGGGCGGGTTACCTGCCCGTCTGTATTGAAGAGCCGCTGGAACACGACGTGCTGCTGGCGCGTATTGCCCGCGGAGAAGGGCTGAGCTTGTTTCCCGAATCGTTTGCTGCGATTCAGCGTCAGGGCGTGGTTTTCCGGCCCATTGATGAAGCCGCCCTGTACGTCCAGTGCGGGCTCGTGATGTCGCCGGAAAATGCGGCGCGGCTGGATTGGCTGGTGAACGTGGTTCAGGCAGACTCGCGCGGCACCAGTTGACCCGACAACGTAATCGCCTGATTTTGTAATGTTGGCTCGCGCAATTTACGGATCATCAGCGTCGCGGCCTGACGCCCGGTCTCTTCGCTGGCCGAGGAGACGTAGGTAAATGACGGCGAGGTCAGGTTGATGTGCAACATGTCTTCAAAGCCAATCAGTGCCACCTGCTGGGTTAAAAAGACATCTTTCCCCACGGTGCGCCCCACCTTATGAATTCCATCGATACAGCCGATCATTGCGTCCGGTGAATGACACAACAGGGCGGTAATGGCGTTATTGTTTTCCAGCAGCTGACGCGTCGCGACGCTGGCGGCGTAAGTATCGTCGCCGCAGGCGGGGCTGAATTCGTCGCGAGTCGCAATGCCGAGGCGGGTGAGGGTGCTGCGAAAACCGACCAGCCGCTGCTGGCGAATCAGATCGTGTTCCTGGCCGCCAAGGTAGGCGATGTAGCGATGGCCGCGCTCGAGCAGATAGCGAGTTGCCAGACTGGCCGCCTGTTGGTTATCACGCATCACCAGGTTGCACTTTTCTTTGATGGGAGACTGTGAGACGACGACCAGCGGTAATGGGCATTGGCGAATTTGTGCGGGCAGCGTATCGCGACGCACATCCGATGCCAGATAGATAACGCCAGCGACGCCCTGCTGTTTAAACGACAGGAGGCAGCGCTCAAGATGTTCATGCTCATTAAGCGGCTGGCCGAGGAACACCATGTAACCCTGCGCTTCCAGCTCCTGGACAATGCTGGCCATCACTTTGATGGAGAAGCTGTCGCTAAAGTCGCGCAGAATCAGGCCAATCAGATTGGAGGTATTCGCCCGGAGGTTGGCGGCCGCCACGTTGTGGACGTAGCCCAGCTCGTGGATAGCAGCCTGCACTTTTTCGATGGTCGCATCGGAGATTTTTCCTTTCTGGCGTAGCACCAGCGACACGGTAGAAACCGAGACGCCCGCGCGCTTCGCGACATCAATTATGCTGACCTTCTTCAAAAGTGCTCCCTGGACCATCGTGAATATCCGCAGAAAACAAGGAGGTGCCCATCAGGGATGGGACCTCCAACCGGCGACAATCTTATGATTATTTGCCAATCATCGTCGACATGGTTTGCGCGATAAATTGCGCTCTGGCGCCAAAAATCACCTGAATACCGTTATCACCGACGAAAACGACGCCGCGCGCACCGATATTGTTCAGACCATCCTTATCCACCGATCCTTTATCCGACACTTCCAGGCGTAGGCGGGTAATGCACGAGCCCACGGAGGCGATATTCTGCTCGCCGCCCAGCAGGCTGATAATTTCCGTTGCCAGATCTTCATCGGTTTTATCGTTAGCGCTCACCGTGGTTTCGGTACGGCCCGGCGTTTTGACGTCAAAACGGCGAATCACGAAACGGAAGGTGAAGTAGTAAATCAGCCCCATCGGCACGCCGACGATAATCGCGTTCAGGAAGTTCGTCTGATAGCCGTTAAACGACGGCAGAATGCCAAACGAGATATAGTCGATAAGCCCAGCGGAGAACGATTTGGCAATGTGCGCATGCAGCAGGTACATCACCATGTAGGAGAGGCCCGCCATAATGGCGTTGAAGACGTAAAGAATAGGCGCCACGAAGATAAAGGTAAACTCAACCGGCTCGGTGATCCCGGTGAGGAAACAGGTTAGCGCGGCGGAGAACAGAATCCGGCGGCGATTTTTTTATTTTTCGTGTGCGCTTCGTGGTACATCGCCAGGCACGCCGCAGGCAGCGCGAACAGCATCAGCGGGAACTCGCCCTGCATAAACTTACCGGCGTTCTGGTAAGTGTCGCTGCTGAAGGATTTCACCCCTTCTTCCAGCATTTTGAACCAGATGGTTTGGTCACCGTGAATCACCTGACCTGCGTGGGTGGTGTAATCGCCGAAGGAGTACCAGAATGACGGATACCAGATGTGGTGCAGGCCCAGCGGAATCAGCGCGCGCTCAACCAGCCCGAAGATAAAGGTCGATACCGCCTGGTTATCGCCGTTGATCACCACCGACAGCGCGTCGATGCCCGCCTGAATGTGCTGCCAGATGTACGGCAGAAGCAGCCCGAGAATAAACGACAGCAGGGCGGTTGCAATGGCGACAAAGCGTTTGCCGGAGAAGAATCCAAGGAACTCCGGTAGCTGCATTTTGTGGAAGCGGTTGTAGCACCACGCGGCGAGGATACCGCAAATCAGGCCGCCAAAGACGCCCATTTGCAGAGTCGGAATGCCGACCACCATCGCATATTTCCCGCCTTGCCCGCCATTTCCGGCGTGATACCGAGCACGGTACTGATGGTAATGTTGGTCACAAAGACGGAGACCGCGGCAGACAGTGCCGCGATGCCGGATTCGGACGCCAGACCGACGGCGGAGCCGATAGCAAACAGCATCGGCAGGTTGTCAAAAATAATGCCGCCTGCGTTCATCATCAACGGCAGGTGGAATTTATCCCGAACGCCAGCAACAGACCGGCCGCAGGCAGTAGCGAGATGGGCAGCATCAGCGCGCGGCCTATCATCGACAGTTTAGAAAGCGATTTAACGACACTCGATATCAGACTCATACTGATTTCCCCGGATAGACGCCTCTTCGTGCGTGCTTTTAATAACCCTGTTTATGTTAGGTATAACGTTATAGTAGAACGTTATACCTATCGTGAAACAAGCCATTAACGTCTGCAATAGAATTTTTGTCAGGGCCGCAGAAGAGTGAGAGAACTGAGAAGTAGTTCTCACTTTAATGTATTAGAAGGTGGGGATTCGTGTGGGCATATATTCATCGTTTTGGGCATTGTACTGGCATGCCAGGGCGGTCACGAGACGCATAATATGCGCGGCCGAGTAGCGGGAGCTTTGCTGAAACTCATCCTGCACGGCGAGCCAGCGGAAGAAACGTCGGCTGGCTGTGAGAGTTATCTTGCTACCATTGTCTTGGCGGTGGTCGGTTAATGGGCAGACCATTTTTTGATTACGGCCCTGCGCCATAACTGCCACTGATTTTTCCACCATCCTTGATTCGTTTTGCCCAACAGTCGCCAGGCATCCGTATTGTCTTCATCGACGGTCTTCTCTTCAATAAACCAGAGTGAAGCCCGGCGCTGACGAAATAACTCCGCCCATGCGGTGATGATCGCCCGCGAAGAAAGCATTCGTGGGCCACAATATGTGTACCCACCTCGGGAAGCGGTTCTTGAGTACGCGAAAATGGCCATGGGCAGCTATGACAGGTCGTAGAATCATCCCGTTCGCATTGCGCTTCAGTGCCGCAGCCCGTACTGGATTTCGTCAAATTGACTGCGCTGAAGGAATTGCCGTTCTTTCAGCGCAACGCTTTGAATAATATCGTGATGATGGGTCGGTGTGGGGCGAATGCCTTTCCAGCGGTAGCGCAACGTATTTCCTGCCGGATATGGCGTGTAATTGCTCGATACATGGAGGATATTGCCGCGAACAGCATCGAAACTAAAAAGCAGGTAGAGCTTCTGCGCGGCAAGTTCGCCCTGAAAATCCATAATAAACGGCACGCTGCAAATCGCGTCTGGTGATAAGGCATTTGTCAGCGGCTGTCGCTTTGGCGTCCACACTTTTTTGCAGCGTTGACACTGCAATCGTTGGCTTCCTCCCGGATTATGCCCGTAACGGATCACCTCCGCCTGGTAGCAAGCAGGGCAAAAATGGCCGTATTCACGCGCATAGCCGGTGAAACAGGCGGCTGCCCAGCGTTGAAATTCCTGATCATTAAAAAGTGGCGGGTAGCTTCCGCATGCCCGGCAGTGCAGGGCGGGATAGCCCAATCGATAATCCGGCCACTGATAATCTGGCGATGTGGCTAACCCTAAATTAGGGCAACCATACGTTTTGCAGGTATTAATCGTGAAGAGAGAATCCATCGTGCTACCAACGATTTCAACAGGTCGTTGATTTTGTTCTACGACTGTCACCCACCGCTGTGATTGTTCTCACATAAAAAAACCTTTCAGAACGTAACGTAGCGATTCCTCATATGACTGAAAGGGATTGATTATGAAGTTAAAAACGATTGCCGCCGGCATACTGCTCACTCTGCCATTCTGGGCGTGCGCCAAAGACGTCACCATTATCTATACCAACGATCTGCATGCCCATGTGGAACCTTATAAGGTGCCATGGATTGCCGATGGAAAGCGCGATATTGGCGGCTGGGCGAATATCACCACGCTGGTGAAGCAGGAAAAAGCCAAAAATATGGCCACGTGGTTTTTTGATGCTGGCGACTATTTTACCGGGCCGTACATCAGCAGTTTGACCAAGGGTAAGGCGATTATCGACATCATGAACACGATGTCGTTTGATGCCGTCACGATGGGTAACCATGAATTTGACCACGGTTGGGACAACACGCTGCTGCAGCTGAGTCAGGCAAAATTCCCGATTGTGCAGGGCAATATTTTCTATCAAAACAGCAGCAAAATGTTCTGGATAAGCCGTACACCATTATTGAAAAAGATGGGTGAAGATTGGCGTGATTGGCCTGCACGGCGTGTTTGCTTTTGATGACACCGTTTCTGCCTCGACGCGCGTTGGGATTGAAGCGCGTGATGAGGTGAAGTGGCTACAACGCTATATTGATGAGCTAAAAGGTAAGGTCGATCTGACGGTGGCGCTGATTCATGAAGGAACTCCGGCGCGCCAGTCCAGCCAGGGAAGCACCGACGTTCGTCGCGCGTTGGATAAAGACATTCAGACCGCCAGCCAGGTGAAAGGGCTGGATATCCTAATCACTGGCCATGCCCACGTCGGCACGCCGGAGCCGATTAAAGTGGGTAAGACGCTGATTTTGTCCACCGATAGCGGCGGTATTGACGTGGGGAAACTGGTGCTGGATTACAAAGAGAAGCCGCATGACTTTACGGTGAAGAATTTTGAGCTGAAAACCATTTTTGCCGATGAGTGGAAGCCTGATCCACAAACGAAGCAGGTGATTGATGGCTGGAATAAAAAGCTCGATAAAGTGGTGCAGCAAACGGTAACCCGCGCGCCGGTGGAACTGACCCGCGCTTATGGCGAGTCTTCCTCTCTGGGCAACCTGGCGGCGGACGCACTGCTGGCGGCGGCGGGAAAAGAGACCCAGTTAGCCCTGACCAACTCTGGCGGCATTCGTAATGAAATTCCGGCGGGAGAGGTCACGATGGGCGGCATTATCAGTACCTTCCCGTTCCCTAACGAACTGGTGACGATGGATTTGACCGGTAAACAGCTTCGTAGTTTGATGGAGCATGGCGCAGGCTTGAGTAATGGTGTATTGCAGGTTTCCAAAGGGCTGGAGATGCAGTATGACAGCAGTAAGCCCGTCGGCCAGCGCGTGACGGCGTTCACCCTGAACGGCAAACCGATTGATGATGCGACGGTTTATCACATCGCGACCAATAGCTTCCTGGCCGATGGCGGTGATGGTTTTGCCGCCTTTACTGAAGGCAAGGCGCGTAATACGTCAGGGGATACTATGTCTCCAATGCGGTGGTGGATTACTTTAAATCCGGCGGTCAGCTTTCCGATGAGCTGTTAAACGGGATGCGAGTGAAGGATGTGAAGCACTAAGCGGACCCACTGCGGCGGGTTGCCCGCCGCAGTGCCAGATGAATATTTTTCATATTCGCTGAAGATTACTCACTTTTTACGCCGATCTTTCTATTGACGCCCGTCGCCTTTTGCGGCATTTTTACATCCAGACGTCTAAACGGATAGATGTTTACAACACAACAATAATGACACGCGATTGATAGAGGTAAGGTATGAGCTTTTTTCACGCCAACCAGCGGGAAGCGCTGAATCAGAGTCTGGCCGAAGTGCAGGGCAGATTAACGTTTCTTTCGAGTTTTTCCCGCCGCGCACCAGTGAAATGGAGCAAACCCTGTGGAACTCTATCGACCGTCTGAGCAGCCTGAAGCCAAAATTTGTTTCGGTCACCTACGGCGCCAACTCCGGCGAACGTGACCGTACGCACAGCATCATTAAAGGCATTAAAGATCGCACGGGTCTGGAAGCCGTGCCGCATCTGACCTGCATTGACGCCACCCGCGACGAGCTGCGCGCGATTGCTCAGGACTACTGGAACAACGGTATTCGCCACATTGTGGCCCTGCGCGGCGACCTGCCGCCGGGCAGCGGCAAGCCAGAAATGTATGCAGCCGACCTGGTCACCTTGCTGAAAGACGTGGCGGATTTCGATATTTCCGTCGCCGCCTATCCGGAAGTACACCCGGAAGCGAAAAGCGCGCAGGCTGACCTGCTCAACCTGAAACGTAAAGTCGACGCGGGCGCTAACCGTGCGATTACCCAATTCTTCTTCGACGTCGAAAGCTACCTGCGTTTCCGCGATCGCTGCGTCTCCGCGGGTATCGACGTGGAAATCATCCCGGGCATTCTGCCGGTATCGAACTTCAAGCAGGCGAAAAAATTTGCCGACATGACCAACGTGCGCATTCCGGCCTGGATGTCGACGATGTTTGAAGGTCTGGACGATGATGCGGAAACCCGCAAACTGGTTGGCGCCAGCATCGCGATGGACATGGTGAAAATTCTCAGCCGTGAAGGGGTGAAGGATTTCCACTTCTACACGCTGAACCGTGCGGAAATGAGCTACGCCATCTGCCACACGCTGGGCGTGCGCCCGGCGTAATTGCCGGCCCGGTAAGCGCAGCGCTACCGGGCAATTCCCGACAAAAGCCCTGTCTATGCAGGGCTTTTGCGCAGTATAGTAACGGCCATCACATCACCGTTACGGACTTACCATGACCACCGAAGGGAAAAGCAATCCGCTGGCGCTTGTTGGCCTGCTGACGCTGACGCTCATCTGGAGCTACAGCTGGATTGCGATGAAACAGGTGACGCTCTACATCGGCGCCTTCGACTTCACCGCGCTACGCTGCATCTCCGGCGCACTACTGCTGTTTATCGTTTTACTCCTGCGTGGGCGCGGCATGCGGCCAACGCCGTTTGGCTACACGCTGGCGATTGCGCTGCTGCAAACCTGCGGCATGATTGGCCTCGCGCAGTGGGCGCTGATGAGCGGCGGGCCGGGAAAGTGGCGATTCTGACTTACACCATGCCATTCTGGGTGGTGATTATGGCGGCGCTATTCCTGGGCGAACGCATGCGACGGCTGCAATATGCGGCGATTGGCGTGGCAGCGGTGGGACTGTGTCTGGTGATGCAGCCGTGGCAGCTCGACCTCTCTTCGTTAAAAAGCGCGCTGTTAGCGATTCTCTCCGGCATCAGTTGGGGGCTAGCGCCATCGTCGCGAAACGTATGTACCGGCGTCATCCAGGGCTCGATCTGTTGGCACTGACCAGTTGGCAAATGCTGTATGCCGCCGTCATCATGAGCGCCGTGGCGTTACTGGTGCCGCAGCAACCGGTCGACTGGCATCCCGCTGTTTTTGGGGCGCTGGCCTACAGCGCTATCCTGGCGACGGCGCTGGCCTGGAGCCTGTGGCTGTATGTGTTGCGAAACCTGCCTGCCGGTATTGCCAGCCTGAGTACGCTGGCGGTGCCTGTGTTTGGCGTGCTGTTTTCCTGGTGGCTGCTGGGGAAAAGCCGGACGGATTGGAAACTGTCGGCATTGTACTGATCGTGTTTGCCCTGGCGGTTATCAGTCTCAAAAAGCGCGTTCCTCAGGTCCAACGTAGCCGATGAGAGATAATGAATTCCTTATCTTTTATAAGGAATTTCCTGCCAATCCTCCCCAGGTCACAGCCATCGTGTCCCATTCTATGCAAGGATAAGTATGGCCTACGCAAAAATTCCGCGCTGACAAGGAAAAAATAAGAGGAATTAACTATCAAATCCGTGGGTCATTTCAGCTATAACTTATCAGCAGGGGTGTATATCTTAACGATAAATACTGTAAGGGAGCATAGTGATGAGCACGCCAGACGATATCCAGAACGCAGGTAAATGTCCTTTCCACCACGGTGGTGGCCACGATCAGAGCGCAGGAGCGGGAACCAGTAGCAAAGACTGGTGGCCGAAACAGCTGCGCGTCGATCTACTTAATCAGCATTCCAATCGATCCAACCCGCTGGGTGAAGACTTCGATTATCGCAAAGAATTCAGCAAATTAGATTACTCCGCACTGAAGGGAGATATTCGTGCGCTGTTAACTGATTCGCAATCCTGGTGGCCTGCAGACTGGGTAGCTATGTGGGGCTGTTTATTCGCATGGCGTGGCATGGAGCAGGAACCTACCGTTCAACCGATGGGCGCGGCGGCGCAGGTCGCGGTCAACAGCGTTTTGCCCCGCTGAACTCGTGGCCGGATAACGTGAGCCTGGATAAGGCGCGTCGTCTGCTGTGGCCAATTAAACAGAAATATGGCCAAAAAATTTCCTGGGCCGACCTGTATATTCTGGCGGGTAACGTGGCGTTGGAAAACTCCGGCTTCCGTACCTTTGGTTTTGGCGCCGGGCGTGAAGACGTCTGGGAACCGGATCTGGACGTGAACTGGGGTGATGAAAAAACCTGGCTGGCGCACCGTGACCCGGAAGAGCTGGCAAAACGCCCGCTGGCAGCCACTGAAATGGGCCTGATTTACGTCAACCCGGAAGGACCAAACGCCAGCGGCGAACCGCTGTCGGCGGCATCGGCCATTCGCGCAACCTTCGGCAACATGGGTATGGATGACGAAGAAACCGTCGCCCTGATTGCCGGTGGTCACACGCTGGGTAAAACCCACGGCGCAGGCCCGGCCACGCATGTTGGTCCGGATCCGGAAGCGGCGCCGATTGAAAACCAGGGCCTCGGCTGGAAGAGCGATTTCGGCACGGGCGTCGGTAAAGATGCGATCACCTCTGGTCTGGAAGTGGTATGGACTCAGACCCGACCCAGTGGAGCAACTACTTCTTCGAGAACCTGTTCAAATACGAATGGGTACAGACTCGCAGCCCGGCTGGCGCTATCCAGTTTGAAGCCGTAGACGCGCCGGAAATCATTCCGGATCCGTTCGACCCGTCGAAAAAACGTAAGCCAACAATGCTGGTGACCGACCTGACGCTGCGCTTCGACCCGGACTTCGAGAAAATTTCCCGTCGCTTCCTTAACGATCCGCAGGCCTTCAACGAAGCCTTTGCCCGCGCGTGGTTCAAACTGACCCACCGTGATATGGGCCAAAAGCGCGTTACATCGGCCCGGAAGTACCGCGTGAAGATCTGATTTGGCAGGATCCGCTGCCGCACGCGTTCTTCAACCCATCAGCAGAAGATATCGCCAGTCTGAAAGCGGATATTGCCGCTTCCGGTCTGACGGTGAGCGAACTGGTGTCGGTAGCATGGGCATCAGCCTCAACGTTCCGCGGCGGTGACAAGCGTGGCGGTGCCAACGGCGCGCGTCTGGCGCTGGCTCCGCAGCGTAGCTGGGACGTTAACGCTACGGCGGCACGCGTGTTGTCAGTGCTGGAAGGCATCTATAAATCGGCGCATAAAGCGTCGCTGGCCGATATTATCGTGCTGGCTGGCGTGGTAGGCGTTGAGCAGGCGGCGAAAGCGGCTGGCGTTAACATCTCCGTACCGTTCACTCCGGGCCGCGTTGATGCGCGTCAGGATCAGACCGATATCGAGATGTTCGAACTGCTCAAGCCGGTTGCCGATGGTTTCCGTAACTATCGTGCGGCACCGGGTGAAGCGACCACTGAGTCTCTGCTGATCGATAAAGCACAGTTGCTGACGCTGACCGCACCGGAACTGACCGTACTGGTCGGCGGGATGCGCGTACTGGGTGCGAATTTCGACGGCAGCAACCACGGCGTGTTGACCGACAACGTCGGTGCGCTGACCACCGACTTCTTCGTTAATCTGCTGGATATGCGCACCGAATGGAAGGCTACGGACGAAACGGCTGAGCTGTTTGAAGGCCGTGATCGTGTGAGCGGTGAGGTGAAATACACTGCGACGCGCGCCGATCTGGTGTTCGGTTCCAACGCCGTACTGCGTGCGCTGGCGGAAGTTTACGCTTCCAGCGATGCAAAAGAGAAGTTTGTGAAGGACTTCGTCGCGGCTTGGGTGAAAGTGATGAACCTGGACCGTTTCGACCTGCTGTAAGGCCGGTTTGACGGTATAAAAAAATCCCGCGAAAGCGGGGATTTTTGTTGGTGGGGTGGCGGGTTTGCCCTCACCCCGGCCTCTCCCCAAAGGGTGTACGGTCCGGGGACATGGTAGACAGGTGTTCGGGACATGCTGAACACTTTTTAACATCCTTTACCCATGGTGATCGACTTTTTCTTCAGGTCGATCACCTCTACCTTTGTGCTGTACCACCACACTTCATAACATCCATCCTCCTGCGTTTCCTTCAGCCCGACCCGTTCTCCCCTGAACGCCTTACCCGCCTTCAGACTGATGCCTTTTATGCTCAGTTTCCCGACGATGTCGACCTTCCTCACCATTACCCCCTCGTCGTATTCCGGTGGCACCATGATGCCACTGTACTGTCGTGCAGACGGCTGATATCGGGAGGCCGGCACTGCCATATCCAGAGCCTCGTGCGGCCGCTCAAGGTTATAGACGGTCCGCCAGTGCTCGAAGGCGCGCTGCAGTTCACCGCTGTCCGCGAACCACTTCCCCTGCAGCACTTCCGCCTTCAGGCTGCGGTGAAAACGCTCCAGCTTGCCCTGTGTCTGCGGATGGTATGGCCGGGAGTGGCCTACCCGGATACCCTGGCGCATCAGCCACAGCTCCAGCCCGGTCCAGACACCGGTCGTGTCGCCCCACGGCGCACCGTTGTCCATCGTCATCCTGTCCGGCAGACCGTAGCGTTCAAACACGCTGACCAGTTGTTGCTGCACGGTCTCGCGTCGTTCATCGGTACAGGGTGCCAGGCACAGGGAGAAACGGGAGTGGTCGTCCAGCAGGGTCAGCGGATGGCAGCGGCCGCCGCCAAAGGGAAAGTGGCCCTTAAAGTCCATCTGCCAGAGCCGGTTCGGCGCGTCATGCTCAAACCGGCCTGTGGCCGGAATGCCCGATACTGTTCCCGGCAGCAGGCCGTGGCGGGCCATCAGGTTATGGACGGTGCTGAAGGCAGGCATGCGGTGTCCCTGGTCTTCGAGCCAGCGCTTTATCTTGCGCGCGCCCCAGCGTTCATGCCGGTCATGGGCCATGCGCAGCAGGTAAAGGATGTCGTCTGGCGAGCGGTTAGGGGAATGATGAGGCGTGCGGGCCGATCGTGAAGACCGGAAACCCCTTCCAGAGCCCAGCGGTGAAGCCACTTGTAGCCGGTGGCGGGAGATATGCCGTAAAGACGGCAAAGAGCACGGATGTTCGCCCCGTCCTGCGAGGCGAACAGAACAAACTCAGAACGTAATGACATGGTATCTCTCTCATCCCAGGGCATAAGCGACTCCATAAAACGGGTTCTTATGCCTTAGTTGTAAGTGTCTACCATGTCCCGAACAAGTGTTCACCATGTCCCCGGACTGTACACAGGACGAGGGAGAAAAGCGGTCTGAGCAGATTTTGATCGCTGTATTCACAAACCGCACTAAACGGTCCCCTCTCCCCGTGGGGAGAGGGTTAGGGTGAGGGGTTACTCCCACTCGTGCAGAAAACGCTGCCCATACTGGTCGGCAACCAGCAGCGCCGCGTACACGCGGTCAGGATCCGCGCCGCCAGGCATGTTGTGAATGGTTTCCCCTTCGGCACAGGCCGCTTCCGCCACCAGGCGCATTTTCGCCGGGATATCTTCTTTAATATCCAGCTGCGCCAGGGTGATCGGCAGACCAACGCTGTGGCACAGCGCGGCAACGGTCTCAATTTCTTCCACCGACGCGTTTTCCAGCACCAGTTGGGTGAGCGTACCGAAAGCGACTTTCTCGCCGTGATAGAAGTGATGCGCGTCCGGAATGGCCGTCATGCCGTTGTGGATAGCGTGCGCCGCGGCCAGGCCGCCGCTTTCAAAACCAACGCCGCTGAGATAGGTATTGGCTTCAATCACGCGCTCCAGCGCCGGAGTGACCACGTGCTGCTCGGCGGCCAGCATCGCTTTTTCACCTTCTTCAATCAGCGTGTTGTAGCACAGTTCGGCCAGCGCCAGCGCCGCCTGAGTACACTTGCCGCCTGCCATGGTGGTGGCGCCGCTGCGTGAGCAGGCGCGGGCTTCAAACCAGGTGGCTAACGCATCGCCAATCCCGGCGGCCAGCAGACGTGCCGGTGCGCCGGCGACGATTTTGGTGTCGACGATAACCATGTTTGGGTTATGCGGCAGCATCAGGTAGCGGTCGAATTCACCGTCATCGGTGTACAACACGGAGAGCGCGCTGCACGGCGCGTCGGTGGAGGCGATGGTGGGCACGATAGCCACCGGCAAATTCATAAAGTGGGCCAGCGCTTTCGCGGTATCCAACGTTTTCCCGCCGCCAATACCTAAAATAGCGCTGCATTTTGCGCTGGTGGCGACGTCCTGCAGTCGATTGATTTCATTCTGTGAGCACTCGCCGCCAAACGGCGCGATTTCAACGGACAGACCTGCGCCGGTCAGGCTCTTGCGCAGCGTCTCTTCGGCAAATCCCAGTACAAACTTATCGCCGACGACCAGCCAGCTATTCGCCATCGGTTTTAAGTAATCACCCAGGCGAGTGATGACGTCAGCGCCCTGAATATACTTACCTGGTGATTGAATAATGCGATCCATACATTTCTCCCTTACAGGTTCAGATTACCAAATGCGTTTTTCCAGTCTTGCTCGAACTTCTCTATAGCTGACTCTACAGCGGGCGTGCCGAGCATTTGTTGCGCTACATCTAAAGGAAGGGTGATGGCCTCACATCCCGCTAATAAACAGTCCAGCGCCTGACGTGGGGTTTTGAAGCTGGCGGCCAGCACTTTGCTCTGTGGCGCGTGCAGTTCCAGCAGCGTTTGTAATTCCTGCACCATACGGATGCCGTCGCCACCTTGAGCATCCACGCGGTTAACGTATGGCGCGACATATTCGGCTCCGGCCAGTGCGGCGAGCAGCCCCTGCGCCGCGCTGTAAACCGCGGTACCTAGCGTCGGTATACCTTCTTTTTTCAATAGCTTAATTGCAGCCAGCCCTTCGGCGGTGACCGGCACTTTCACCACGATGCCGGGAACGGCCTCGTTCAGGCGACGAGCGTCCTCAACCATACCATCCGCCGTGCGGCTCATGGTTTGGGCAAACAGCGTGCCGTTTTCGCCCATCGCTTTTTTCAGGCGCGGCAGCACATCCCAGATAGATTCACGGCTGGCAGCGACAATACTCGGGTTGGTGGTCACGCCAACAATCGGGAAAATACGCGCCAGACGCTCAACTTCCTGCACATTGGCGGTATCCAGATACAGTTCCATGCTATGTCCTCTTAAAGTTCCAGTTCGTGTTGCAGCAGGCTGGCAATCGCGTCGGCTGAAGCGGCGTTAACCAGCGAGTGACGGAATTCTTCATGCATAATCCGGCGAGCCAGGCGCGAGAAAATGCGCATATGCTGGTCGCCCGCGGCATGTTTGTTAAGCGTCAGCATAATGATGAATTGCGCCTGTTCATCGCCCCAGGTCACCGGCGCGGCAGGCGTGCGACGCTGATGGTCGACTGTTCAATATGCTCAGATTTGCTGTGCGGAATGGCAAAGCTAAAGCCAAGGCCGGTCGAGAAGACCGCTTCGCGTGCCCACAGGTCGGCCTCAAGCTTGCGCGGATAGCGGCAGCGCCCGGCGAGCAGCAGGTTATCGGTCATGCCTTTGAGCACTTCCTCTTTGCTGCGCCAGTCGTTATCCAGCGAAATGCAGCGCGGGGTAATCAGCGGCGCATCCTGCTGGCTCATGCGGAACTGTGCCAGTAAATGTTCCACTTCCAGCGAGGTACGGCAGGCCATCGCCTGATTCAGAAGCTGACGACAGGCGCGGCTGTCGAGCTGGGCCAGGCGCGCTTTGGTGGCCGGAATCGACGGCGCGCTCATGCTGATTTCGTCCAGCCCCAGTCCAACCAGCAGCGGCAGGACGGAGCCTTTCGCTCCCAGTTCACCGCACAGGCCAATCCATTTTCCCTGACGATGCACCGCCTGGACGGCGTAGTCGAGTGCGCGCAGGAAGGCCGGATTCAGACTGTTGTAGTGACGGGTGACCCTCGCGTTATCACGGTCGACCGCCAGCAGGTATTGCGTCAGGTCGTTACTGCCGATGCTAAAGAAATCAATCTCTTCACAGCACTGATCGATGATGAACATCACCGAAGGGACTTCCAGCATGATGCCCAGCGGAATGCGCTCATCAAACGGCACGTGCTCGCTGCGCAGTTGCTGTTTCGCTTCGGCTACCTTTTCTTTTACCCACAGGATCTCTTCCATGGAGGAGATCATCGGAATCATAATTTTCAGGCTGCCGTGCGCCGAGGCCCGCAGAATGGCGCGCAGCTGGGTGGTGAACAGTGTGGAATATTCTTCATAAATACGCACCGCGCGGTAGCCCAGGAACGGGTTGTTCTCCGCCGGAATATTGAGGTAATCCACCGGCTTATCACCGCCGATATCCATGGTGCGGATAATAATGCTACGTCCGTTGGCGGACTCCAGCGCCTGACAGAAAATATTATAGAGCTCGCTCTCGCTCGGCTCGCTGGCGCGGTCCATATACAGCATTTCAGTGCGGAACAGACCTACCGCTTCCGCGCCGTTACCAAAGGCCGCCTGCGCTTCGACGGAGTGAGCGATGTTGGCCGCCACTTCCAGACGAATCCCGTCGGCGCTGCGCGCCTCTTTATTCAGCCACACGCTCTGCTGTTCGCGGATAGCGGCCTGGACGCGCGCTTCCTGCTGGTAGTAGCGGGTAATGGCTTCATCAGGCGCGACAATGACCGCTCCGGCGTTGCCATCGAGGTAGACCGTCTGGTTTTGCCACGGCGTCAGCGCGTCAATCTCCACGCCAACAAGGGTGGGAATATTGAATGAGCGCGCAAGTATGACCGTGTGTGAGGTCGTGCCGCCGCTTTGCAGCAGCAGGCCTTTGAGCTGCGTTTTGTCCAGCTCAAGGAATTGGCTTGGGGTTAGCTCTTCCGCCATACAGATAGACGGCTGAGTCAGCTGGCCCGGCGCCGGGAAACGCTGTTCGCCATAAATGTGCTGTAAAAGCTGAAAGCCGACGTCGCGTACGTCCAGCGCGCGCTCCTGCAGATAGCTGCTGCTGGAACGGGCGAACTCGGCGCAGAAATGGTTGGTGCTGGCGATAATTGCCTGTGCGCAGCTGAGGCCCTGATTGACGCCTTCCAGCAGATGCTGGCGTAGCGAGGTGTCGGTGGCCAGCGAACGATGTGCTTCAAGGATAGTGCTGGCGGTGCTGTCGCTGTCCAGCAGGCGCAGCTCCAGCGTTCTGACCAGCCGCGTCAGGCCGCCGTCCAGCGCGGATTGTTCCTGCTCGGGCTTTGTGCCGCAGGCAGTTCGCCGAGGTTATTGAGATCCAGCGCGGCCAGGCGGGTCAGGACGCCGCCGGCGCTGCCGTTGCATACCGGCTGCGCGCGGAACAGCGTTGGGCCCAGGCGAGTCAGTGACGCCGGCAGCGGTTCCTGCTCAACGGCGGTAACTTGCGCCAGCGGCGCATCGCACAGCGGGAATTCGTCCTTCAACCAGACGGACAGGCGGTCGTGAGCGGCGTTTTCATCAGTACCGCTAATGAGCAACTGGCAGCTATCGCCCGCCAGCGTGTCGGTACCGATAATCGCCAGCGCGCTTTTGGCGTTGCCTTTACGGTCGGTGCGCAGGTTATGCCATTCAATGTCGCAGCAAAAGGTATTGCACAGCGTTTCGACATGGCTGGCCGGACGGGCGTGCACGCCGTTCGGCAATTCACAGATAAATTCAACAACCAAGGCCATAACCTTCTCTCCCAAATCAGTCGATATGGGTAACAGAATAGGGGCATGTTATCGGCGCTGCTATCTGACATTTATGTCAAAAACTGGACAAATGTATTGTCCGCTGGAAAATGCGAGCCATCTCACAGGTTGCTAGTGGAGCTTATAAAGAGGGGAGTAGCGTTAACTTTTGAGGTCGCTCGCATTTTTCTTCTGACATTACAAAAATCCAGTAAATGCACTTTTTATCCACTGTCTGTCCCGTCGCCAATTGCCTATTGTTTGCCACAACACCTTAATGGACATGGGCCGAAGAAGCCCAGGAGCGACTGATGAAAGAATTGGTGCACATACTCAAAAACACCCGTCAGCACTTAATGACTGGCGTGTCGCACATGATCCCGTTTGTGGTTGCGGGGGTATTTTACTGGCGGTCTCGGTCATGCTGTACGGCAAAGGGGCCGTACCGGATGCGGCCACCGATCCCAACCTGAAAAAGCTGTTTGATATTGGCGTCGCGGGTCTGACGCTGATGGTGCCATTCCTGGCGGCGTACATCGGTTACTCCATCGCCGAGCGCTCCGCACTGGCGCCTTGCGCCATCGGCGCGTGGGTGGGCAACAGTTTTGGCGCGGGCTTCTTCGGCGCGCTGATCGCCGGGATTATCGGCGGAATCGTCGTCTACTATCTGAAAAAAATTCCGGTGCACAAAGTGTTGCGCTCGGTGATGCCAATCTTCGTCATTCCTATCGTCGGCACCTTCATAACCGCAGGCGTGATGATGTGGGGGCTGGGTGAACCGGTGGGTCTGCTGACCACCAGCCTGACCCACTGGCTGCAAGGCATGCAGCAGGGCAGCATCGTGGTGCTGGCGGTGATTATGGGCCTGATGCTGGCGTTCGACATGGGCGGCCCGGTGAACAAAGTGGCCTACGCCTTCATGCTGATTTGTGTCTCGCAGGGTGTTTATACCGTGGTAGCGATTGCTGCCGTCGGCATCTGCGTTCCGCCGCTGGGTCTGGGCCTGGCAACGCTGATTAATCGTAAGAATTTCAATAACGAAGAGCGCGAAGCCGGGAAAGCGGCGCTCGTCATGGGTGTGTGGGCGTCACCGAAGGGGCGATTCCATTCGCTGCCGCCGACCCGCTACGCGTGATTCCTTCCATCATGCTGGGTTCCGTTTGCGGCGCGGTGACCGCGGCGCTGATGGGGGCACAGTGTTACGCCGGATGGGGCGGTCTGATTGTCCTGCCGGTGGTAGAAGGCAAACTGGGCTATTTGCTGGCGATTGTGGTGGGGGCTGTGGTGACCGCCGTCAGCGTTAACCTGCTGAAAAGCCTGGCGCGTAAGAACAAGAAAGCGGTTGTCGAAAAAGAAGATGACCTGGATTTAGATTTCGAAATTAACTAATTGAGAAGGTAGAGATTATGACCAATATTATTGCGGTAACGGCCTGTCCTTCCGGTGTAGCACACACTTACATGGCCGCGGAAGCGCTGGAAAGCGCGGCCAAATCCAAAGGCTGGAACGTGAAGGTAGAAACGCAGGGGTCGATTGGTCAGGAAAATGAGCTGACCGCCAGCGACGTCGCGGCTGCGGATATGGTCATTTTGACCAAGGATATCGGCATCAAATTTGAAGAGCGCTTCACCGGGAAAACGATAGTACGCGTCAATATTAGCGATGCAGTAAAACGCGCCGACGCTATTATGAATAAAATCGAGGCACACTTAGCGCAGAGCGCATAAGCATTATCTCGATATTATAGGTACTTACAGACTGGCAGGCGCGAAAGAGTATTTGCGCCTGCCAGCGTTTGTTTTCTGCAAGGAGGGGACGATGACGGCAACGGGCGGACGAATGTTAGTGGCGGTAACCGCCTGCGTGAGCGGCGTGGCCCATACCTATATGGCGGCTGAACGTCTGGAGAAGCTCTGTCAGCAGGAAAAATGGACCATCAAAATCGAAACCCAGGGGCGCTGGGCATTGAGAATGCGCTCACGGAAGAGGACATTCGCCGCGCTGACGCGGTACTGCTGATCACCGATATTGAGTTGAATGGGGCCGAACGTTTTACCCAGAGCCGCTATGTGCAGTCGGGTATCAGCGCTTTTCTACGCGATCCGCAAAAGGTGATGATCGCGGTGCGTAAGCTGCTTTCCGCGCCTCAGCACACGCATATTATTCTGTCGTAGTCAGCTGGCTGTGGTACTGGCGACGGTACTCTGACGGTGAGCGTGCGGTGTTTTTGCGAAACAGGCGGCAGAAGTAGTTGCTGTCGACGAACCCACAGGCGTGGGCGATCTCTTTTACCTTCAGATCATACCCCTTCAACAGCCGTCTGGCGTGCTCCAGGCGGGTGTGGTTGAGGTATTCATTAAAGCCCATAATGCCGCTTTTCTGGAACAGGTGTGACAGGTAGTTCGGCGAAATATAGAACGCCTGAGCTACCGATTCGCGGGTCAGCGGTTCGGCGAAGTGGCTATCGATATATTCGCGAATGGCGTCGAACAGTGCCTGGCTGCGCGAGGCGGTCTGAATCTGGCTGCTGAGCAGGTCGGCGCAGTGGCTGATGAGGCTGGTGGCAATCAGCCGCGCGGTTTGCTGCTCCTGCGGCTGCATTTGAATTTCGCTCATGGTTTGCAGCAGAAAGGAACCGACGCGCGGCCCGCGACGGGCAACATGCTGTTTTGCCAGATTACTCAGGCGGTAGCCATCCCACTGCTGGATGCTAAACCCCAACTGCTGTTTGCCAAACAGAATGCTTAGCGTGGTGGCAGGTTCCAGCCAGTGAGGAAAATTCCAGCCGCCAGCGGGAACGTACAGCGCATCCAGCGTTTGCATGGGCGTGTCGTCGCCCAGTCCGGCGTCGGCGAGTTGCCCTTCCAGCACAATTTCGAGGCGCGGAAAGTCGACCTGAAAAGCCATATCGGGAACGGGCGTGTGATTGCCGGCAAAACCGATTTTTTGCAGCGGGGTGGCCCCGGACGCAATGCGGGAAAGCAGTGGGTTGATGTCGAAAAACATGGGGCTCCCTGTCGTGATGAACAACAAAGAAACCTTAACTGAGGGTATGAAAAAAGGCCACAAAGAATGTGGCCTTTTGGGGTGTCCGCGTCTTGATAAATTAACCGGTGTTACGCATACCCGCTGCGACGCCCGCGATGGTGACCATCAGCGCCTGCTCGACGTTAGGATCCGGCTCCTGGCCTTCTTCTTCCGCTTTACGAGAACGGTGCAGCAGTTCGGCCTGCAGTACGTTCAGCGGGTCGGTGTAGATGTTACGCAGCTGGATAGACTCGGCAATCCACGGCAGGTCGGCCATCAGGTGCGCGTCGTTGGCGATGTCCAGCACCACTTTGATGTCGGCTTCCAGCAGATCGCGCAGTTCGGCACCCAGCGCCCACAGCTCCTGTTTCACCAGACGCTGATCGTAATATTCTGCCAGCCATAGGTCGGCTTTCGAGTAGACCATCTCCAGCATCCCAGACGGGTAGAGAAGAACGGCCAGTCGCGGCACATGGTTTCCAGCTTGCTCTGTTTGCCATCTTCCACCACTTTTTGCAGCGCCGCGCCGGCACCCAGCCAGGCTGGCAGCATCAGGCGGTTCTGTGTCCAGGCGAAGATCCACGGGATGGCGCGCAGGGACTCGACGCCGCCGGTCGGGCGACGTTTTGCCGGACGTGAACCCAGCGGCAGTTTACCCAGCTCCTGTTCCGGCGTGGCGGAACGGAAATAAGGCACGAAATCTTTGTTTTCACGCACGTAGCCGCGGTACATCTCGCAGGAGATGGCGGACAGCTCGTCCATGATGCCGCGCCACTCTTCTTTTGGCTCCGGCGGCGGCAGCAGGTTCGCTTCCAGAATCGCGCTGGTGTACAGCGACAGGCTGCTGACGGTGACTTCCGGCAGACCGTATTTGAAACGGATCATCTCGCCCTGTTCCGTCACGCGCAGACCGCCTTTCAGGCTTCCCGGAGGCTGAGAGAGCAGCGCCGCGTGCGCCGGTGCGCCGCCGCGACCAATAGAACCACCGCGACCATGGAACAGCGTCAGTTCAATACCGGCTTTTTCACAGGTTTTGATCAACGCATCCTGCGCCTGGTACTGCGCCCAGGAAGCCGCCATAACGCCCGCATCTTTCGCGGAGTCGGAATAGCCGATCATGACCATCTGCTTGCCCTGAATAAAGCCGCGATACCAGTCAATGTTGAGCAACTGGGTCATCACGTCGTCGGCGTTGTTCAGGTCGTCCAGGGTTTCGAACAATGGGGCGACCGGCAGCGCGAAGGTGATGCCGGCTTCTTTCAGCAGCAGGTGAACCGCCAGCACGTCGGACGGCGTTTTGGCCATCGAGATCACGTAAGCGGCAACCGAGCCAATTGGCGCATCGACAATGGCTTTACAGGTATTCAGAACTTCACGGGTGTCGTTGCTTGGCTCCCAGCTACGCGGGAGGAGCGGACGTTTGGAATTCAGTTCGCGGATCAGGAAGGCCTGTTTGTCGGCTTCTGACCAGCTTTCGTAGTCGCCGATGCCCAGGTAGCGGGTCAGTTCGCCCAGCGCTTCAGTGTGGCGGGTGCTCTCCTGACGCACGTCAATACGCACCAGCGGTACGCCAAAACACTTCACGCGACGCAGCGTGTCGAGCAGCTCGCCGTTAGCGATGATGCCCATACCGCAGGCCTGCAGTGATTTATAGCAGGCGTACAGCGGTTCCCACAGCTGCTCGTTCTGGCTGATCAGACCGGCTGGTTTTGGCAGGCGCTGGCCTTTCAGGCGCGCTTCCAGCCAGGCCTGGGTGGCCATCAGCTGGCTGCGCAGGGTTTTCATCAGATAGCGGTACGGCTCGGTCGCACCTTCTTCGCCAACCCGCTCGCGCAGTTCGTCGGTGCATTCCACCATCGACAGCTCGGAAATCAGTACCTGAATATCTTTCAGGAACAGGTCGGTCGCTTTCCAGCGGCTGAGCAGCAGCACGTGGCGGGTGATTTCGGCGGTGACGTTCGGGTTGCCGTCACGGTCGCCGCCCATCCACGAGGTAAAGCGTACCGGCACGAAATCGACCGGCAACTGGTAGCCGAGGTTCTCTTCCAGCTGTTCATTCAGTTCACGCAGATAGTTCGGTACGCCTTCCCACAGGCTGTTTTCCACAACAGCGAAGCCCCATTTGGCTTCATCTACCGGGCTTGGGCGATGCTTACGAATTTCATCGGTGTGCCATGACTGAGCAATCAGCTGGCGCAGACGGCGCATCACCTGGTTGCGTTCGTAGTCGGCAATGTCGTTATTATCGAGCTGTTTCAGGCAGTTGTTGATTTCGCCCATTTTATGAATCAGCGTACGACGCGTGATTTCAGTCGGGTGCGCGGTCAGTACCAGCTCCAGCGACAGGGATTCAACGGCCTGTTTAATCGTGGTTTCGTTGAGATTGGGTTGGTCTTTGAGTTTACGCAGGGTACGGGCAATCACTTCCGGGTTGCTTGCCGCTTCGCCTTTCGGCGAAATGCTGTGGTACTGCTCGGCGGTATTGGCCAGGTTCAGGAACTGGCTGAACGCGCGGGCAACCGGCAGTAGCTCATCGTTGGACAGGTTCTGCAGCGTGGTGAGCAGCTCCTGACGATTGGCTTCGTTGCCGGCACGTGAAGATTTGGACAACTTACGGATCGTTTCTACACGGTCAAGAATGTTCTCACCAAGCGCATCCTTGATGGTATCGCCTAGCACTTTACCGAGCATACTGACATTACTACGCAACGCGGAATATTGTTCGTTCATTAACCCAGACACCCCATCTCATTTTATTTTGTTATATCCCAGCCTTTGGAACGAAAGGGCGGGATAAAGACACCTCTTTTATAAAGCCACGTAAAAACCCGTACGTCAATTGCTGCGAAATCGCTTCAGCAAACGAATAAATTGCGGCAATTGACGAAAGTTAATTCGCATCGTGCCAGATAAGAAATGCTTATGAAAATGTGAAGGCGATCGCGGGAATCGGGGCGGAGAGATGCCGGATGGCGCTGCGCTTATCCGGCCTGCAGGCGAGGGTAGACCCGGTAAGCGTAGCGTCACCGGGCAGAACACATTAATGCCAGCAGAAGTGATGCACGACCTGGGTAATTAATTCGCGCGTCGGCTTAATAAAGCGCGTTTCCAGGTATTCGTCCGGCTGGTGTGCCTGATTAATCGAGCCTGGCCCGAGGACGATGGTCGGGCACAAGGTCTGGATAAACGGCGCTTCGGTGCAGTAGTTCACCACTTCGGTTTTGGTGCCGAGCAGTTTTTCCAGCACTTCAACCAACTGATGATCTGGCGGGCATTCGTAGCCCGGAATCGGTGCGTGCAGCTCGCTGACCGTCAGGCGGCCCGGCCATTGCGCGCTGACCGGCTCCAATGCTTCATCCAGCAGGCCGTTGAGATCGCTCAGCGTCATGCCCGGCAGCGGGCGGATATCCATATGTAGCTCACAGCAGGCGCAGATACGGTTGGACGCATCGCCACCGTGAAGGCTACCGAGGTTGAGCGTTGGATACGGTACGGTAAACGCTTCGTAGTGATAGCGTTCTTTCAGCGAGTCACGCAGCTGCATCACGCGGCCAATGGCATCGTGCATGATTTCAATGGCGTTCACACCGCGCGCCGGGTCGCTGGAGTGGCCGGATTGGCCCATGACGCGAATGGCGTTCGACATATGACCTTTGTGCGCGCGCACCGGCTGCAATGAGGTGGGCTCACCGATGATAGCGCAGTCCGGGCGTAGCTCGGTGGATTCGGAGAAATAGCGAGCGCCCGCCATGCTGGTCTCTTCATCCGCCGTCGCCAGAATGTAGAGCGGCTTTTTCAACTGCGTCACGTCAACATCCCGCAGCGCGTCGAGAATAAAGGCGAAGAAGCCTTTCATGTCGGCAGTGCCCAGACCGTAGAGCTTGTTATCGTGCTCGGTCAGGGTAAACGGATCGCGGGTCCAGCGCCCGTCGTCGAACGGTACGGTATCGGTATGACCGGCAAGCAGTAGCCCGCCCGCGCCGTGTCCGGTGCTGGCCAGCAGGTTGAATTTATTGCGCGTGCCGGGAACCGGCTGCACCTCAACATTGAAGCCGAGAGAGGCGAACCAATCGGCCAGCAGAGTGATTAAAGACGCATTACTCTGATCGAGTGCTTCTTCGGTTGCGCTGATGGACGGTGTGGCGATCAACGCACGGTAAATCTCGATAAATGGTGGTAAATTGTTTTTCATTGTTGACACACCTCGGGTCGTGATAGTATCAATATTCATGCAGTATTTGTGAATAAAAATACATTATCATTAGGCGTAAGAAAACCCACCAACGGTAGGGTGAAGTGACGACGCTTAATCAGGCAAACAGACATAAGAAGGTAAACGGCCCCGATGTTGAATACGCTGATTGTGGGCGCGAGCGGTTACGCTGGCGCTGAGCTTGTGACCTATGTGAATCGCCATCCTCATATGAACATAACCGCTTTGACGGTCTCAGCGCAAAGCAATGATGCGGGAAAGTTAATCTCCGATTTGCATCCACAGCTAAAAGGGATTGTTGATCTACCTTTGCAGCCGATGTCCGACATCAGTGAATTCAGCGCCGGTGTTGATGTGGTGTTCCTCGCCACCGCTCATGAAGTCAGCCACGACCTTGCGCCGCAGTTCCTCGCGGCGGGCTGCGTGGTGTTTGATCTCTCCGGCGCGTTCCGCGTGAACGACGGCGCCTTCTATGAAAAATATTACGGATTTACCCATCAGCACCCGGAACTGCTGGCGCAGGCGGTATATGGCCTGGCCGAATGGAGCGCCGAAGCGCTGAAAGAGGCGCAGCTGATTGCCGTGCCGGGCTGTTATCCCACGGCGGCACAGCTTTCCTTAAAACCGTTGATCGACGGCGATTTACTGGATCTCTCCCAGTGGCCGGTGATCAACGCGACCAGCGGCGTGAGTGGCGCGGGGCGTAAGGCGGCGATCTCCAACAGTTTTTGCGAAGTGAGTCTGCAGCCTTACGGCGTGTTTACCCATCGCCATCAGCCGGAAATCGCCAGCCACCTTGGTGCCGAGGTGATTTTCACCCCGCACCTGGGCAATTTCCCGCGCGGGATTCTGGAAACCATCACCTGCCGCCTGAAACCGGGCGTGACCCATGCGCAGGTGGCGGAAGCCTTACAGCAGGCCTACGGCGATAAGCCGATGGTGCGTTTATACGACAAGGGTGTTCCGGCGCTGAAAAACGTCGTCGGCTTGCCATTCTGTGATATCGGTTTTGCCGTGCAGGGCGAGCATCTGATCGTGGTGGCGACCGAAGACAACCTATTGAAAGGCGCTGCCGCACAGGCCGTGCAGTGCGCCAATATCCGTTTCGGCTTCGCTGAGACGCAGTCTCTTATCTAAGGTGTGATGACGATGAATCCATTAATTATCAAACTGGGCGGCGTGTTGCTGGATAGCGAAGAAGCGCTGGAGCGTCTGTTTACCGCGCTGGTGAACTACCGCGAGTCGCATCAACGCCCGCTGGTGATTGTCCACGGCGGCGGCTGCGTGGTGGATGAGCTGATGAAGCAGCTCAATCTGCCGGTGAAAAAGAAAAATGGCCTGCGCGTGACGCCTGCCGATCAGATCGACATTATTACCGGCGCGCTGGCGGGCACTGCCAACAAAACGCTGCTGGCCTGGGCGAAGAAGCATGAAATCGCCTCCGTGGCCTGTTCCTCGGCGACGGTGACAGCGTGCAGGTCACTAAACTGGATGAAGAGTTGGGCCACGTTGGTCTGGCGCAGCCGGGCTCGCCTAAACTGATTAATCTGCTGCTGGAAGGCGGTTTCCTGCCGGTGGTGAGCTCTATCGGCGTGACCGTCGAAGGGCAATTGATGAACGTCAACGCGGACCAGGCGGCAACCGCGCTGGCGGCCACGCTGGGTGCGGATCTGATCCTGCTCTCCGACGTCAGCGGTATTCTCGATGGTAAAGGCCAGCGCATTGCGGAAATGACTGCGGCCAAGGCGGAACAGCTGATCGAGCAGGGATTATTACCGACGGCATGATTGTGAAGGTGAACGCGGCGCTGGATGCGGCACGCACGCTGGGCCGCCCGGTCGATATCGCTTCATGGCGTCACGCGGAGCAGCTGCCGGCGCTGTTTAACGGCACGCCGATCGGTACGCGTATTCTGGCATAAGTTTTTCCCCCTCACCCTAACCCTCTCCCCAAAGGGCGAGGGGACTGGCCGGAGCCGGTATAGTTCTCCCACTCTCCACAGGGACGAGGAACTGACGGTTTTCCCCTCTCCCTCAGGGAGAGGGCCGGGTGAGGGTTGTTTTCAGGCCGGAGACTCCCGGCATAAATAAACGAATTTAAGGAAGCATGTTATGGCACTTTGGGGCGGGCGTTTTTCTCAGGCAGCAGATCAGCGGTTCAAACAGTTCAACGACTCTTTACGCTTTGATTATCGCCTGGCGGAGCAGGATATCGTTGGCTCTGTAGCCTGGTCTAAAGCGCTGGTGACGGTTGGCGTACTGACGGCGGAAGAGCAATCTCAACTGGAAGCGGCGCTGAGCGTGCTGCTGGAAGAAGTTCGCGCTAATCCGCAACAGATCCTGGAAAGCGATGCCGAAGATATCCATAGCTGGGTGGAAGGTAAGCTGATTGATAAGGTCGGCCAACTGGGTAAGAAGCTGCATACCGGGCGTAGCCGTAACGATCAGGTCGCGACCGATCTCAAGCTGTGGTGCAAAGACACCGTGGCGGAGCTGCTGGCGGCGAATCGTCAGCTGCAAACCGCGCTGGTGGAAACCGCGCAGGCGAACCAGGACGCGGTGATGCCGGGTTACACTCACCTGCAACGCGCGCAGCCGGTGACGTTTGCTCACTGGTGCCTGGCCTACGTAGAGATGCTGGCGCGCGATGAAAGCCGCCTGCAGGATACCCTCAAGCGTCTGGACGTCAGCCCGCTGGGCTGCGGCGCGCTGGCGGGTACCGCTTATGAAATTGACCGTGAACAGCTGGCGGGCTGGCTGGGCTTCGCGTCTGCGACCCGCAACAGTCTGGACAGCGTGTCTGACCGTGACCACGTGCTCGAGCTGCTGTCTAACGCTTCCATCGGTATGGTGCACCTGTCGCGCTTCGCGGAAGACCTGATCTTCTTTAATACCGGTGAAGCGGGCTTTGTTGAGCTTTCCGACCGCGTGACATCAGGCTCTTCTCTGATGCCGCAGAAGAAAAACCCGGATGCGCTGGAGCTGATCCGCGGTAAATGTGGCCGTGTACAGGGTGCGCTGACCGGCATGATGATGACCCTCAAAGGTCTGCCGTTGGCTTACAACAAAGACATGCAAGAAGATAAAGAAGGCGTATTTGACGCGCTGGATACCTGGCTGGACTGTCTGCATATGGCGGCGCTGGTGCTGGACGGCATTCAGGTGAAGCGTCCGCGTTGCCAGGAAGCGGCGCAGCAGGGCTACGCCAACGCCACCGAACTGGCGGATTATCTGGTCGCTAAAGGCGTGCCGTTCCGTGAAGCGCACCATATCGTGGGCGAAGCGGTGGTGGAAGCCATCGCCCAGGGCAAGCCGCTGGAAGATCTGCCGTTGGCCGATCTGCAGAAATTCAGCGCGGTGATTGGCGATGACGTTTACCCGATTCTGTCGCTGCAATCGTGCCTCGATAAGCGTGCGGCAAAAGGCGGCGTTTCGCCGAAGCAGGTAGCGCAGGCGATTAGCGACGCGAAGGCGCGCCTGAGCTAGCCCTCTGCATAGCCAAAAGATAGCCCGGCCGAGCGCAAGCGACGCCGGGTTTTTTTATGCGCAAAAAAAGCGGGCCACGGGCCCGCAAACGTTCATGTTGGCTTTAGTTAGTCGAGTTTTGAGAGAAACTCAGAAATCCACGCGGCGACTTCAAAGGGTTAAACAAGGAACCGCGCTGTTTCTGTGGTCTATTATTAAACAGAATCCTTGATAGGGATAATCATTCATTGCTATTCTATCTATCGCCATGAACTATCGTGGCGATGGAGGATGAATAATGAATATTCGCGATCTTGAATACCTGGTGGCATTAGCTGAACACCGGCATTTCCGCCGGGCGGCAGATTCCTGCCACGTCAGCCAGCCAACCCTGAGCGGGCAGATTCGTAAACTGGAAGATGAACTGGGCGTTATGCTGCTGGAACGCACCAGCCGTAAGGTGCTGTTTACCCAGGCCGGGCTGCTGCTGGTGGACCAGGCGCGTACCGTGCTACGTGAGGTCAAAGTGCTCAAGGAGATGGCTAGCCAGCAGGGGAGACGATGTCCGGCCCGTTGCATATCGGCCTGATCCCGACCGTTGGCCCGTACCTGCTGCCCCACATTATCCCAATGCTGCACCAGACGTTCCCGAAGCTGGAAATGTACCTGCACGAAGCGCAAACCCATCAGCTGCTGGCGCAGCTTGATAGCGGTAAGCTGGACTGCGCTATTCTGGCCCTGGTGAAAGAGAGCGAAGCCTTTATTGAGGTGCCGCTGTTTGATGAACCGATGATGCTGGCGATCTATGAAGATCACCCATGGGCTGAGCGCGATCGCGTGCCGATGTCGGATCTGGCCGGTGAGAAACTGCTGATGCTGGAAGACGGTCACTGCCTGCGCGATCAGGCGATGGGGTTCTGTTTTGAAGCCGGTGCGGATGAAGATACTCACTTCCGCGCGACCAGTCTGGAAACGCTGCGCAATATGGTGGCGGCGGGCAGCGGTATTACCTTACTGCCAGCGCTGGCCGTGCCGCATGAGCGTAAACGCGATGGTGTCGTTTACCTGCCATGCATTAAGCCGGAGCCGCGCCGCACCGTTGGGCTGGTCTATCGACCAGGATCGCCGCTGCGCAGCCGCTATGAGCAGCTGGCAGAGACCGTCCGTGAGGCGATGGACGGTCATTTCGACAAGGCGTTAAAACAGGCGATTTAAGCCGTTTAGCGCCGCAACCCGATAGGCTTCCGCCATCGTCGGGTAGTTAAAGGTGGTGTTAACGAAGTACTCAATGGTGTTACCGCCACCTTTCTGCTCCATGATCGCCTGGCCGATGTGAATAATTTCGGCCGCGCGTTCGCCAAAGCAGTGAATGCCAAGGATCTCCTTCGTCTCCCGGTGGAACAGGATTTTCAGGCTCCCCACGCTCATCCCGACGATTTGCGCTCGCGCCAGGTGTTTAAACTGGGCGCGTCCGACTTCGTACGGCACCTTCATGGCGGTCAACTGCTGTTCGGTTTTGCCAACAGAGCTGATTTCCGGAATGGTATAGATACCGGTCGGAATATCTTCAATCAGGTGTGCGGTGGCTTCACCTTTCATCAGCGCCTGGGCAGCAATACGGCCCTGATCGTAGGCAGCAGAGGCCAGGCTCGGATAACCGATTACGTCGCCGACGGCATAGACATGCGGCAGGGCGGTCTGGTACATGCTGTTCACTTTCAGCTGGCCGCGGCCATCGGCCTGTAGGCCAATATTTTCCAGCGACAGTGAGTCGGTGTTGCCGGTACGACCATTGGCAAACAGCAGGCAGTCGGCCTTGAGCTTTTTGCCGGACTTCAGGTGCATGATCACGCCGTCGTCCACGCCTTCAATCTTCTCGTACTCTTCGTTGTGGCGAATGACCACGCCGCTGTTCCAGAAGTGATAAGAAAGCGAGTCTGACATCTCCTGATCGAGGAAGGCCAGCAGACGGTCGCGGGTGTTGATCAGGTCAACTTTCACGTCCATGCCACGGAAGATAGATGCGTATTCGCAGCCAATAACCCCGGCGCCGTAGATAATGACGTGGCGCGGTTCGTGGTGCAGACTCAGGATGGAATCGCTGTCGTAAATGCGCGGATGAGTGAAATCCACGTCGGCCGGACGATACGGGCGTGAACCGCAGGCGATCACGAATTTGTCGGTGGTTAACGTTTCAACGGAGCCGTCCGGGCATTCCAGCGCGATGGTGTGTTCATCGACGAAACGGGCGTCTCCCTGCAGCATTTCACAGTGATTGCGCTCATAAAAACCCTGACGCATGCGAGTTTGCTGATTGATAACGCTATCGGCATGATTCAGGATGTCGGCAAAGGAAGAGCGGAGAAGTCGGCTGTGGTCGCTGTAGAGAGGGTTCTGGTTGAATTCGATAATACGGCTGACGGCATGGCGAAGAGCTTTGGACGGGATGGTACCCCAGTGGGTACAGCCGCCGCCGACATTATGATAACGCTCAATAACGGCGACACGGGCTCCTTGCTTCACCAGACCCATAGCAGCGCCTTCGCCGCCGGGCCGGAACCAATTACTATTGCATCATAATCGTAGGAATGTGGCATGGTAGGGCTTACCTGTTCTTATACATAAAAGCAACAGAATCATAACATCATCGAAGATATAACCCAATTATCGTTGGGCTTTTTTCATACGAAATAGCATAAATAGCATGTAAACAATCATTAACAAAGCGACGTAAGTCGATTCGTTTTAATCTCTGGTATAGTGCCAGCATGTCATGTGGAAGGATTCAGTTATCGTGATGGGTGTTAGAGCGCAACAAAAAGAAAAAACCCGGCGGTCGCTGGTCGAAGCGGCATTCAGTCAACTGAGTGCTGAACGTAGTTTTGCCAGCTTGAGCCTGCGCGAAGTCGCGCGTGAGGCGGGAATTGCGCCAACCTCCTTTTATCGCCATTTCCGTGATGTGGACGAGCTGGGGCTGACCATGGTCGACGAAAGCGGCCTGATGCTGCGCCAGCTGATGCGTCAGGCGCGTCAGCGTATCGCCAAAGGCGGCAGCGTGATCCGCACTTCTGTCTCAACCTTTATGGAGTTTATTGGTAACAACCCGAACGCCTTCCGCCTGCTGCTGCGTGAACGTTCCGGGACGTCTGCCGCCTTCCGCGCCGCGGTGGCGCGTGAAATTCAGCACTTCATTGCGGAACTTGCTGACTATCTGGAAATCGAAAACCATATGCCTCGTGCGTTCACGGAAGCGCAGGCAGAGGCGATGGTGACAATCGTATTTAGCGCGGGAGCGGAGGCTCTGGATGTTAGCCTTGAGCAGCGCCGACAGCTGGAAGAGCGGCTGGTGCTGCAGTTACGGATGATCTCCAAAGGCGCATACTACTGGTATCGCCGTGAACAAGAGAAGACGACACATCAGTCCGAATAAGGTGGTAAACGAGCAATGAAACAGTCAGGTCAAGAAAAGGGTACGCTGCTGCTGGCGCTGTTAGCTGGCTTATCGATTAACGGCACGTTTGCAGCCCTGTTTAGCTCCATTGTACCTTTCTCCATTTTTCCCATTATCTCGCTGGTGCTGACGGTCTATTGCCTGCATCAGCGCTACCAGAACCGCACGATGCCGGTAGGGCTGCCTGGCCTGGCGGCTGGCTGCTTTATCCTTGGCGTGTTGCTGTATAGCACCGTGGTGCGTGCGGAGTACCCGGATATCGGTTCTAACTTCTTCCCGGCGGTACTGTCGGTAGCGATGGTCTTCTGGATTGGCGTGAAGCTGCGCAATCGCAGGCAGGAATCGTAATTATCGCCCAGGCCGGATGGCGCTACGCTTATCCGGCCTACCTTCAGTCTTACTTCTTCGTTAACAGCACGCCGCATTCCATATGATGGGTATACGGGAACTGGTCGAACAGCGCGAGGCGTGACACCTTGTGCGTCTGGCTCAACGTTTCCAGGTTCTGGCACAGTGTCTCCGGGTTACAGGAGATGTACAGAATGTTCGGATACGCCTGCACCATCTTCTCCGTTTCGCTATCCAGCCCGCTGCGCGGTGGGTCGACGAAAATCGTTTCGCATTGATAGCTTTTCAGATCAATGCCCTGCAAGCGGTTAAATTCCCGCACGCCGTTCATCGCCTGAGTGAATTCTTCCGCCGCCATGCGGATAATCTGCACGTTGTCGATCTGGTTGGCGGCAATGTTGTACTGCGCCGCCGCGACGGACGGCTTGGCGATTTCAGTGGCCAGCACCCGGTTGAAGTTACGCGCCAGCGCCAGCGAGAAATTGCCGTTGCCGCAGTACAGTTCCAGCAGGTCGCCCTGTGAATTGTTTGTGGCGTCCAGCGCCCACTCCAGCATCTGGATGTTCATGGCGGCGTTCGGCTGGGTAAAGCTGTTCTCAACCTGACGGTAGATCATCTCTTTGCCCACCACCGGCAGGCGCTCATCGATATAATCTTGATCCAGCTCGATTTTGGTTTTCGTCGCGCGGCCAATCAGGTGCACATTCAACCCTGGGCACGTAGCGCATCGCGCAGCGCTTCGGCCTGCTCGCGCCATGCGTCATCGAGCTTTTTATGATACAGCAGTGAGACGACCGCCTGATTGCTCAGCGTGGTGAGGTAGTCAATCTGGAAAAGCTTATGACGCAGGACGTGGTTCTCGCGCACGCCGTCGAGCATCGCGGTCATCAGCGTGTTGATCAGTTCACTGGCGGCCGGGAAGGCGTCGACGCGGATGCGGCTTTTGGTCTGCTGGTCGAACATAATGTGGTACAGGTCATCGCCGTCGTGCCAGATGCGAAATTCGGCGCGCATGCGGTAGTGGCTGACCGGCGAGCGGAACACCTCCGGCGCGGGTGCGCTAAACGGCGCCATCATCGTTTGCAGGCGAGTCACTTTCTCGGCGAGCTGTGCGTCGTACTGTTCGGTTGGGAGGTGTTCGGGGGTCATGATGCATCCTGAATAATAAAAGTACGCGGGGATTGTAGGGCCTGCTCAGGGATGTCCAGTATCGATGCAGGTGAAAATCGTAAATAGCAGTCTGGACATCTATATGTAACTAAATGTAGCATTCGCGTACCGGTCCTGTGAGTTAAAAGGGAATCCAGTGTAAATCTGGGGCTGACGCGCAGCGGTAAGGATGGTGAGAGACGAGCGCACGAAGTGCAGACACTGCGGCTTGCCGTGGGAAGTCATCGTTTCTCTATATAGCCTCCAAGCCCGAAGACCTGCCGGATGACGTCGCATGAGGTTTTATCGTCGCGAGCAACTGATAAAGCCTGCGGCATCCTTTTTCTGTTTCGGATGCTTTGAAAAATGATTAAAAAAGCTTCGCTGATGACGGCGTTATCCGTCACGGCTTTTTCCGGCTGGGCGCAGGACAGCAATTCAGACACGTTAGTGGTCACCGCTAATCGCTTCCAACAACCTGTGAATACTGTGCTGGCGCCGACCGATGTGGTCACGCGTGATGATATTCAGCGCTGGCAATCAAAAGACCTGAATGATGTGATGCGCCGACTTCCCGGCGTGGATATTTCGCAGACCGGCGGCATGGGTAACAGCAGCTCTCTTTATGTCCGTGGTACTGAGGGACGTCATGTTCTGGTGCTGATTGACGGTGTGCCGATGGCGCGTGCGGGCATTTCCAACGGTATTGATATCAGCCAAATCCCCGTTTCACTGGTGCAGCGCGTGGAATATATTCGCGGGCCGCGTTCAGCGGTTTATGGTTCCGGAGCCATCGGTGGTGTCGTCAATATCATTACTATGAGCGACAATGAACGCGCGCAGATTAACGCAGGCGTGGGGACCGATGGCTATCAAACCTACGACGGCGCGGTGAACAAACGCTTTGGCGACACGGTGGTGACCGCGGCGGGCGCTTACCAGACGACGAATGGCTTCAACGTTCAGCTAAACTCCCCTTACAGCGGCGACAGCGATCGCGACGGTTATCGTAATAAACTGTTCCTCGGCGGCGTGCAGCATAAGTTCGACGATAATTTCTCCGGCTTTTTCCGTGGTTACGGCTATACCGCCAACAGCGACTACGATCAGGGCTCATACGGCTATGCGGGTGGTAATGACGAAAGTCAGAGCTACAACCAATCCTGGGACACCGGCCTGCGCTACAATTCCGGTATCTACTCTTCTCAACTGATCGCCAACTACCAGCGCCTGAAGAATTACAACTACAGTAACGATCTCGGTCGCTATGCGGGTGACACGACGCTGGATGATATGGAGCAGCGCTATATCCAGTGGGGTAATAACGTTGAAGTCGGGCACGGGCGATTAGCGGCGGCGTGGACTGGAAGCAGGAGAAGCTGACGTCCAGCAGTACAACTCTCTCGGATACTTACAAACGTGATACCACCGGGCTGTACCTGACTGGGCAGCAGCAGATTGACGCGGTGACGCTGGAAGCGTCCGGACGTGAGGATCACGATGAGCAGTTCGGCTGGCACGGTACCTGGCAGACCGCCGCGGGCTGGGAGTTTGTCGATGGCTATCGCGCGACGCTCTCCTATGGCACGGGTTTCCTGGCGCCTTCGCTGGGCCAGCAGTTCGGCGCAACGCGCTTTGCCTCTTCTTATGGTCCCGGCATCGCCGCTAACCCAAACCTGAAACCGGAAGAGTCTAAGCAGTGGGAAACGGGTCTGGAGGGTTTAACCGGGCCGCTTGACTGGCGTCTCTCCGCCTACCATTACGAAATCCAGAACCTGATTGACTACAAGAACAATCAGTATATCAACGTGAAGTCGGCCACCATTAAAGGCGTGGAGTGGACGGGCAACATCACTACCGGCCCGGTGGATCACCACCTGACGCTGCAATATGTCGACCCGCGCGATGACCAGACGGATAAAGTACTCTACCGCCGCGCCAAGCAGCAGGTGAAGTATGAATTGACCGGGCAAGTCGCCGACCTTGGCTGGAACGTCATGTACCAGTACCTCGGGGAGCGTTATGACAACGACTATGACAATGGTCGCGATGTCAAAATGGGTGGGGTTAGCCTCTGGGATATCGGATTGTCGTATCCGGTCACCTCACACCTGACAGTTCGTGGTAAAATAGCCAACCTGTTCGATAAAGATTACGAGACAGTTTATGGCTACCAAACTGCAGGACGGGAATACACCTTGTCTGGCAGCTACACCTTCTGAACCACGTCCCACCGTGCTGGTCTTTGACTCTGGCGTCGGTGGGCTGTCGGTCTATGATGAGATCCGGCATCTTCTGCCGGATCTCCATTACATCTACGCTTTCGATAACGTCGCGTTTCCCTATGGGAGAAGAGCGAGGAATTTATCGTCGAGCGAGTCCTGGAAATCGTGACTGCGGTACAGCAGCGCTATCCGTTAGCGCTGGCGGTGATTGCCTGTAACACGGCGAGCACGGTATCGCTGCCTGCGCTGCGCGAAAAATTCGCCTTCCCGGTTGTCGGCGTCGTACCCGCTATTAAACCGGCGGCACGGCTGTCGGCTAACCGCATTGTGGGGCTGCTGGCGACGCGGGTACGGTGAAACGTCCTTATACTCACGAGCTGATCGCGCGCTTTGCGAATGAATGCCGCATTGAGATGTTAGGTTCCGCCGAGCTGGTGGAGCTGGCGGAAGCAAAACTGCACGGAGAACCGGTCTCGCTGGAAGAGCTACGTCGTATTCTGCGCCCGTGGCTGCGGATGCCGGAGCCGCCGGACACTGTTGTGCTCGGTTGTACCCACTTCCCTCTATTACAAGAGGAGTTGCTGCAGGTGCTGCCGGAAGGAACGCGCCTGGTGGATTCCGGCGCGGCGATTGCACGGCGTACAGCCTGGTTGCTGGAACATGAAGCGCCGGATGCAAAATCGAGCGACGCGAATCTGGCTTATTGCATGGCCCTGACGGCAGAAACTGAACAACTTTTACCCGTTTTACAGCGTTATGGCTTTGAAACGCTCGAAAAACTACCTGTTTCAGCCTGATTTGTTCAAAAAAGAGGCGGTTGAAAAGTTTTTTTAAAACAGGGCTTGTCAACGTCTCAGAACTCCCTATAATGCGCCTCCACTGACACGGAACAACGGATTATAAGCCGCCGGGTCAGGGAGGTTCTCCTGAGAATCTCAACAGAGAAAAGCGAAATAAATGCTTGACTCTGAAGCGGGAAAGCGTAATATGCACATCCGCGCCGCTGAGAAAAGCGAAGCGGCACTGCTCTTTAACAATTTATCAGACAATCTGTGTGGGCACTCGAAGATACGGATTCTTAACGTCGCAAGACGAAAAATGAATACCAAGTCTCTGAGTGAACACGTAATTCATTACGAAGTTTAATTCACGAGCATCAAACTTAAATTGAAGAGTTTGATCATGGCTCAGATTGAACGCTGGCGGCAGGCCTAACACATGCAAGTCGAACGGTAGCACAGAGAGCTTGCTCTCGGGTGACGAGTGGCGGACGGGTGAGTAATGTCTGGGAAACTGCCCGATGGAGGGGGATAACTACTGGAAACGGTAGCTAATACCGCATAACGTCGCAAGACCAAAGTGGGGGACCTTCGGGCCTCACACCATCGGATGTGCCCAGATGGGATTAGCTAGTAGGTGGGGTAACGGCTCACCTAGGCGACGATCCCTAGCTGGTCTGAGAGGATGACCAGCCACACTGGAACTGAGACACGGTCCAGACTCCTACGGGAGGCAGCAGTGGGGAATATTGCACAATGGGCGCAAGCCTGATGCAGCCATGCCGCGTGTATGAAGAAGGCCTTCGGGTTGTAAAGTACTTTCAGCGAGGAGGAAGGTGTTGTGGTTAATAACCGCAGCAATTGACGTTACTCGCAGAAGAAGCACCGGCTAACTCCGTGCCAGCAGCCGCGGTAATACGGAGGGTGCAAGCGTTAATCGGAATTACTGGGCGTAAAGCGCACGCAGGCGGTTTGTTAAGTCAGATGTGAAATCCCGGGCTCAACCTGGGAACTGCATTTGAAACTGGCAAGCTTGAGTCTCGTAGAGGGGGTAGAATTCCAGGTGTAGCGGTGAAATGCGTAGAGATCTGGAGGAATACCGGTGGCGAAGGCGGCCCCTGGACGAAGACTGACGCTCAGGTGCGAAAGCGTGGGAGCAAACAGGATTAGATACCCTGGTAGTCCACGCCGTAAACGATGTCTATTTGGAGGTTGTGCCCTTGAGGCGTGGCTTCCGGAGCTAACGCGTTAAATAGACCGCCTGGGGAGTACGGCCGCAAGGTTAAAACTCAAATGAATTGACGGGGGCCCGCACAAGCGGTGGAGCATGTGGTTTAATTCGATGCAACGCGAAGAACCTTACCTACTCTTGACATCCAGAGAACTTAGCAGAGATGCTTTGGTGCCTTCGGGAACTCTGAGACAGGTGCTGCATGGCTGTCGTCAGCTCGTGTTGTGAAATGTTGGGTTAAGTCCCGCAACGAGCGCAACCCTTATCCTTTGTTGCCAGCGGTTCGGCCGGGAACTCAAAGGAGACTGCCAGTGATAAACTGGAGGAAGGTGGGATGACGTCAAGTCATCATGGCCCTTACGAGTAGGGCTACACACGTGCTACAATGGCATATACAAAGAGAAGCGACCTCGCGAGAGCAAGCGGACCTCATAAAGTATGTCGTAGTCCGGATTGGAGTCTGCAACTCGACTCCATGAAGTCGGAATCGCTAGTAATCGTAGATCAGAATGCTACGGTGAATACGTTCCCGGGCCTTGTACACACCGCCCGTCACACCATGGGAGTGGGTTGCAAAAGAAGTAGGTAGCTTAACCTTCGGGAGGGCGCTTACCACTTTGTGATTCATGACTGGGGTGAAGTCGTAACAAGGTAACCGTAGGGGAACCTGCGGTTGGATCACCTCCTTACCTTAAAGAAACGTTCTTTGAAGTGCTCACACAGATTGTCTGATGAAAAATAGCAGTAAAGAATCTCTGCAGGCTTGTAGCTCAGGTGGTTAGAGCGCACCCTGATAAGGGTGAGGTCGGTGGTTCAAGTCCACTCAGGCCTACCAAATTCTTCCTGATACCGCGTTGTGAAACGACTCGCATACTTCAGTATGCTTCGCCGTTCCACGCCTTGTCTCAGAAAGAATTACGGTTTTAAGAGATTCTGTCAAACGATGGGGCTATAGCTCAGCTGGGAGAGCGCCTGCTTTGCACGCAGGAGGTCTGCGGTTCGATCCCGCATAGCTCCACCATCTTTACTGCAACAAACCAAGAAAACTTCAGAGTGTACCTGAAAAGGTTCACTGCGAAGTTTTGCTCTTTAAAAATCTGGATCAAGCTGAAAATTGAAACGACACACTGTGTCTGTTCTCCGTAATAAGAACAGATAAATGGTGTGTTCGAGTCTCTCAAATTTTCGCAATCAGAAGTGAAACATCTTCGGGTTGTGAGGTTAAGCGACTAAGCGTACACGGTGGATGCCCTGGCAGTCAGAGGCGATGAAGGACGTGCTAATCTGCGATAAGCGTCGGTAAGGTGATATGAACCGTTATAACCGGCGATTTCCGAATGGGGAAACCCAGTGTGATTCGTCACACTATCGTTAACTGAATACATAGGTTAACGAAGCGAACCGGGGAACTGAAACATCTAAGTACCCCGAGGAAAAGAAATCAACCGAGATTCCCCAGTAGCGGCGAGCGAACGGGAGCAGCCCAGAGTCTGAATCAGCTTGTGTGTTAGTGGAACGGTCTGGAAAGTCCGACGGTACAGGGTGATAGTCCCGTACACCAAAATGCACAGGTTGTGAACTCGAAGAGTAGGGCGGGACACGTGGTATCCTGTCTGAATATGGGGGGACCATCCTCCAAGGCTAAATACTCCTGACTGACCGATAGTGAACCAGTACCGTGAGGGAAAGGCGAAAAGAACCCCGGCGAGGGAGTGAAAAAGAACCTGAAACCGTGTACGTACAAGCAGTGGGAGCACCTTCGGGTGTGACTGCGTACCTTTTGTATAATGGGTCAGCGACTTATATTCTGTAGCAAGGTTAACCGTATAGGGGAGCCGAAGGGAAACCGAGTCTTAACTGGGCGTTAAGTTGCAGGGTATAGACCCGAAACCCGGTGATCTAGCCATGGGCAGGTTGAAGGTTGGGTAACACTAACTGGAGGACCGAACCGACTAATGTTGAAAAATTAGCGGATGACTTGTGGCTGGGGGTGAAAGGCCAATCAAACCGGGAGATAGCTGGTTCTCCCGAAAGCTATTTAGGTAGCGCCTCGTGAATTCATCTTCGGGGTAGAGCACTGTTTCGGCTAGGGGTCATCCCGACTTACCAACCCGATGCAAACTGCGAATACCGAAGAATGTTATCACGGGAGACACACGGCGGGTGCTAACGTCCGTCGTGAAGAGGGAAACAACCCAGACCGCCAGCTAAGGTCCCAAAGTCACAGTTAAGTGGGAAACGATGTGGGAAGGCTCAGACAGCCAGGATGTTGGCTTAGAAGCAGCCATCATTTAAAGAAAGCGTAATAGCTCACTGGTCGAGTCGGCCTGCGCGGAAGATGTAACGGGGCTAAACTGTGCACCGAAGCTGCGGCAGCGACACTTAGGTGTTGTTGGGTAGGGGAGCGTTCTGTAAGCCTGCGAAGGTGTCTCGTGAGGGATGCTGGAGGTATCAGAAGTGCGAATGCTGACATAAGTAACGATAATGCGGGTGAAAAACCCGCACGCCGGAAGACCAAGGGTTCCTGTCCAACGTTAATCGGGGCAGGGTGAGTCGACCCTAAGGCGAGGCCGAAAGGCGTAGTCGATGGGAAACAGGTTAATATTCCTGTACTTGGTGTTACTGCGAAGGGGGACGGAGAAGGCTATGTTAGCCGGGCGACGGTTGTCCCGGTTTAAGCATGTAGGCGGGTGTTTTAGGTAAATCCGGAACGCTACTAACGCTGAGGTGTGATGACGAGGCACTACGGTGCTGAAGTAACAAATGCCCTGCTTCCAGGAAAAGCCTCTAAGCATCAGGTAACATCAAATCGTACCCCAAACCGACACAGGTGGTCAGGTAGAGAATACCAAGGCGCTTGAGAGAACTCGGGTGAAGGAACTAGGCAAAATGGTGCCGTAACTTCGGGAGAAGGCACGCTGATATGTAGGTGAAGTGATTTACTCATGGAGCTGAAATCAGTCGAAGATACCAGCTGGCTGCAACTGTTTATTAAAAACACAGCACTGTGCAAACACGAAAGTGGACGTATACGGTGTGACGCCTGCCCGGTGCCGGAAGGTTAATTGATGGGGTTAGCGGCAACGCGAAGCTCTTGATCGAAGCCCGGTAAACGGCGGCCGTAACTATAACGGTCCTAAGGTAGCGAAATTCCTTGTCGGGTAAGTTCCGACCTGCACGAATGGCGTAATGATGGCCAGGCTGTCTCCACCCGAGACTCAGTGAAATTGAACTCGCTGTGAAGATGCAGTGTACCCGCGGCAAGACGGAAAGACCCCGTGAACCTTTACTATAGCTTGACACTGAACACTGGTCCTTGATGTGTAGGATAGGTGGGAGGCTTTGAAGCGCGGACGCCAGTTCGTGTGGAGCCATCCTTGAAATACCACCCTTTAATGGCTGGTGTTCTAACGTAGACCCGTAATCCGGGTTGCGGACAGTGTCTGGTGGGTAGTTTGACTGGGGCGGTCTCCTCCTAAAGAGTAACGGAGGAGCACGAAGGTTAGCTAATCCTGGTCGGACATCAGGAGGTTAGTGCAAAGGCATAAGCTAGCTTGACTGCGAGAGTGACGGCTCGAGCAGGTGCGAAAGCAGGTCTTAGTGATCCGGTGGTTCTGAATGGAAGGGCCATCGCTCAACGGATAAAAGGTACTCCGGGGATAACAGGCTGATACCGCCCAAGAGTTCATATCGACGGCGGTGTTTGGCACCTCGATGTCGGCTCATCACATCCTGGGGCTGAAGTAGGTCCAAGGGTATGGCTGTTCGCCATTTAAAGTGGTACGCGAGCTGGGTTTAGAACGTCGTGAGACAGTTCGGTCCCTATCTGCCGTGGGCGCTGGAGAATTGAGGGGGGCTGCTCCTAGTACGAGAGGACCGGAGTGGACGCATCACTGGTGTTCGGGTTGTCATGCCAATGGCATTGCCCGGTAGCTAAATGCGGAAAAGATAAGTGCTGAAAGCATCTAAGCACGAAACTTGCCCCGAGATGAGTTCTCCCTGACTCCTTGAGAGTCCTGAAGGAACGTTGAAGACGACGACGTTGATAGGTCGGGTGTGTAAGTGTAGCGATACATTGAGCTAACCGATACTAATGAACCGTGAGGCTTAACCTTACAACGCCGAAGATGTTTTGGCGAAGAGACAGATTTTCAGCCTGATACAGATGACATCGACAGACCAAAAAGGTGTGTTGATAAACAGAATTTGCCTGGCGGCTGTAGCGCGGTGGTCCCACCTGACCCCATGCCGAACTCAGAAGTGAAACGCCGTAGCGCCGATGGTAGTGTGGGGTCTCCCCATGCGAGAGTAGGGAACTGCCAGGCATCAAATTAGAAGTATGGCATTAACTTTCGGGCAGTTCACTACTCGACAGAGAGTAGGACAAAAGCGAAGCTTTTGAACGTTGCGAAGCAACGGCCCGAAGGGTGAATCACAAAGTGATTCATAAACTGCCAGGCATCAAATTGCAGTAAACCGGGATGAATAATCCGGGTAGTGACAAAGAAATTCGGTGGAGCGGTAGTTCAGTCGGTTAGAATACCTGCCTGTCACGCAGGGGTCGCGGGTTCGAGTCCCGTCCGTTCCGCCACTTATTCAATATTAAGCCTGCTAAATTAGCAGGCTTAATGATAAGAAAATTTAGGGGCGTAGCTCAGTTGGTAGAGCACCGGTCTCCAAAACCGGGTGTCGCGAGTTCGAGTCTCTCCGCCCCTGCCATCTATAATCCTTTGCTTCGGCGAAGGATTTTTTTTGTCCAAAATTTACCTTCCTGAAAGGCCCATCGCTGTTCTCCGGGCCATAAAATGATCGCTTTAATCAAAAAACGTTGTTTTTCAATATGTCGCGAATTTGTGCTTGTTTATCGCTATTTTGCAGCCAGATTGCGTATAAAGGCCGTAAAATCGCTGCGCCATCGGTTACCGGATATAACCCATCCTGCTCTTGTGCCCATGAAACAGGCAACCAGGTGCAACCTTTTAGCGGCACCAGTTGAAGGCGTGCCAGGCTGGCCGAACTGGTGGTCAGCAAAGGAATATCGTCAGCAGCGATAAGCCCCACTTCATGCTGATGGAAATCGGCCCCCACTCCAGACGCAGATAGTTCAGATTGGCTTTGGTCGTTTCTGGGGAAGCACAGTACAGCTCAAGCTCAAAATGGCCCAGTAGTTGGCTGCTGAATTCATCCATCTTGGGCGCTTCGGTAGTGAGTAAGAGATCGAGTTGGCGCTCGTGCAACTGCTTAACCAGCGACTGACGCTGGGCGATCCGCGCCTCAAACTGCAGAGAATTATCTGCCTGATAAAGCCGTGCCAGCCACTTATTGAGCATGCACTCCCACAGCGAAGCGCTCCCACCGATTGAAAACTCATTGTGTCGCGAGGTGTTCGCCACTTCTTTACGCGCAGCCTGCCACGTACTCATCAGCGTTTCGGCGTAGGGGAGAAGTTTTTCTCCCGCCGCGGTTAAACGGATGTTATTACGATGCCGGGTAAACAGGTTAACCCAAGCTGATTTTCTAACTGACGGATTCGAAAGCTCACCGCAGATTGTGTCAGATAGAGCGCTTCTGCAGCTCGCCCGAAGTGGCGAGTTCTGCTCACTTCGAGGAAAGTTTTCAGCAATTCGGTATCCACAGCTTTCTCCGCAAATTTTTTTGTCGTAATGATTTAAATCTTTTGTTTTACACTCTGTCAAGCGTATCTAATACTCCGCGCCATAAATAGCTCGGCCAAAGAATTAGGAGCGTGTAGGATGGCGGAAAGCTTTACGACGACTAATCGTTTTTTCGATAATAAAAATTATCCGCGCGGGTTCTCTCGTCATGGTGATTTCACCATCAAAGAGGCGCAGCTGCTTGAGCGTTATGGCTTTGCCTTTAACGAACTCGATCTTGGCAAACGCGAGCCTGCGACCGAAGAAGAACAGCAGTTTGTTTCGGTATGCCGCGGTGAACGTGAGCCAGCGACGGATGCTGAACGCGTATGGACCAAGTATGTTACGCGCATTAAGCGTCCGAAGCGTTTCCACACCCTGTCTGGTGGTAAACCGCAGGTGGAAGGCGCTGAAGACTACACCGATAGCGACGATTAATAAAAAAGGGGCTTTGGCCCTTTTTTATTGTAGTAAGGTTTGCAGATGGGCAAGCATCCTGTCGATACCGCGATAGCTGAGCGCTTCCTGCAAATGATGTTTTGCAATATCCTCAACTCCCTCCATATCTGCCAGCGTACGCGACACCTTTAGCAAGCGCTGCCAGGCGCGAATAGACAATCCCAAACGCGTTAACGTTTGTTCAAGCCATAACGCATCTGCCTCCCCAGCGAACAATACTGCCGGATGTCGCTACTGCCTAAATGCGCATTAAGCTTTCCCTGGCGTTCATACTGGCGCTGCTGCGCCACGATAACCCGTTGCTGTACCGTCTGGCTGTTTTCTCCCGTATGCACAGACTGGCTCAGCAGACCAGGCGGCGGCAGCGGTATCTCCAGCGACAGATCAAAGCGGTCGAGAAACGGCCAGAAAGCCGATTGAGGTAACGCAACGTCTGCTCTGGTGTACAGCGGTTATGCTGCCCTCGTAGTGCCCGGTCGGACTCGGATTCATGGCAGCAATGAGCTGAAACCGCGCGGGGTAGGTGATTTTTGCTCGTGTACGTGAAATATGAATCTTACCGGACTCGATTGGCTCTCGCAGTGCATCCAGAACCCGACGTTCAAATTCCGGTAGCTCATCGAGAAACAGGATGCCGTTATGGGCGAGAGAGATCTCGCCTGGCGCAGGAATTGACCCACCGCCGACCATTGCTGTCAGAGAAGCACTATGATGAGGCGCGCGAAAAGGACGGCGACGCCATTCGTTTTGCACGCGATAGGTATTCTCCAGACTAATGATGGCCGCGCTTTCCAGTGCTTCACGATCGCTGAGCGGTGGAAGCAATCCGCGCATTCGGGTGGCGAGCATGGTTTTTCCCGTACCTGGCGGCCCAATAAGCAACAGATTATGGCCACCGGATGCCGTTATCTCTAAAGCACGTTTACCCTGTTGCTGACCCATCACTTCGCTTAAATCTTCACACGCCACAGCCATCGGCAGGCTTTCCGGCGGTGGCAGACGTAAATCCTGCTTCCCTTCCAGAAATGCGCAGACTTCAAGAAGATGACTGGCAACGAGACAGTCGCTACCGCCCAGTAGCCCCACGAGCGGCGCGTCATCATCGGACAGTATAATCTGGCGACCGGCATGGGTTGCCTCCATTGCGGCCGATAGCGCCCCAGGAATACCGCGTAGCGCGCCCGTGAGCGCTAATTCGCCTACAAACTCATACTGCCCAGTTTTTGGCTATTAAGCTGCTCAGAAGCCGCCAGGAGCGCAATAGCGATAGGTAAATCATATCTCCCGCCTTCCTTGGGGAGGTCGGCGGGTGCCAGGTTGATGGTTATCTTCTTTGCCGGAAAGGTATACCCGCTGTTGATGATGGCGCTACGCACCCGGTCACGGGCCTCTTTGACGGTGGTTTCCGGTAACCCCACCATGACCAAGCCGGGCAACCCCTGGCTGATATGCACTTCGATAGTAATGAGCGGGGCGCTGATCCCCAGCGCGGCGCGCGTATAGACGACGGATAGCGACATAGTTCCCTCCCTGAATGGCGGTATTATGTGTCATCCTGTCGTAGCATTAATCCGATGATTGCCGTATTTACGTGGCACACTCCTGTATTTTCGCTGATTTTCAGCGCATTTCATTTTTTCCGGAAGCGCGCTCGAATAACGCAACCCACACCGAACATGAAGTCTTCCGCCGGGCCGTGGTCAGAGTCAAAAGGTGAAATTTTTTCATTTCATAAATTCTCTATATAAAACAAATCGTTTTAATCAGATCGTTAGCATGGTAATCATCTGTGTCATAAAAAAAACTTGTGCTTTTTGTGATGTCTGTGGTAACTCTGTAGGTATTCCTTCGAACAAGATGCAAGAACAGACGAAAATGACAGCCCTTCTACGAGTGATTAGCCTGGTCGTGATTAGCGTGGTGGTGATTATTATCCCACCGTGCGGGGCTGCACTTGGACGAGGAAAGGCATAGAAATCAAGCCTTAACGAACTAAGACCCCGCACCGAAAGGTCCGGGGGTTTTTTTATGACCTAAAAACAATAACGGGAGGCAGATGATGGCACGCAGCATAAAATTCTGTTTCTCACGATCTACGGCGGGAACTAACTATGAATGGCGCACAGTGGGTGGTACATGCGTTGCGAGCGCAGGGTGTTGAAACGGTATTCGGTTATCCAGGTGGAGCCATTATGCCGGTTTATGACGCGCTGTATGACGGCGGCGTAGAACATCTGCTGTGTCGACACGAGCAGGGCGCGGCGATGGCGGCCATTGGCTATGCCCGTTCTACGGGTAAAACCGGTGTCTGCATCGCCACTTCGGGCCCAGGGGCAACTAACCTGATCACCGGCCTGGCGGACGCGCTGCTCGACTCGGTTCCCGTGGTTGCCATCACTGGTCAGGTTGCCGCACCGTTAATCGGTACCGATGCTTTCCAGGAAGTGGACGTCCTTGGTTTGTCACTGGCCTGCACCAAACACAGTTTCCTGGTGCAATCCCTGGAAGAGTTGCCGCGCGTGATGGCAGAAGCGTTCCAGGTGGCAAACTCAGGCCGTCCAGGCCCGGTCCTGGTGGATATTCCTAAGGATGTGCAGATCGCGCAAGGCGAGCTGGACCCGTTCTTCTCCACCGTCGAAAGTGACGATGTTTTCCCGCACGCCGAAATGGCGCAGGCTCAGCAGATGCTGGCGCAGGCGCACAAACCGATGCTGTACGTTGGTGGTGGTGTTGGGATGGCACAGGCGGTTCCGGCGCTGCGTGAATTTATGTCTGTGACGCAAATGCCCGCGACTTGCACCCTGAAAGGTCTGGGCGCGGTACCGGCAGACTACCCGTTCTACCTCGGTATGCTGGGAATGCATGGCACCAAAGCCGCTAACCTGGCGGTACAGGAATGTGACCTGCTGATCGCCGTCGGCGCACGCTTTGACGACCGTGTGACCGGTAAGCTGAATACCTTCGCGCCGCATGCGAAAGTTATCCATATGGATATCGACCCGGCGGAAATGAATAAGCTGCGCCAGACGCACGTTGCGTTGCAGGGTGACCTGAATGCGCTGCTGCCCGTGTTGCAGCAGCCGCTGGCCATCGACGCCTGGCGTCAGCACAACGCCGGGATGCGCGCCGAGCACGCCTGGCGCTATGATCATCCTGGTGACGCTATCTATGCGCCTCTGCTGCTCAAGCAGCTCTCCGATCGTAAACCGGCGGAATGCGTTGTCACGACCGACGTGGGCCAGCACCAGATGTGGTCCGCTCAGCACATGACCTACACCCGTCCGGAGAACTTCATCACCTCGAGCGGCTTAGGCACCATGGGCTTCGGCCTGCCAGCCGCCGTGGGTGCCCAGGTCGCGCGCCCGAACGATACGGTTATCTGTATCTCCGGTGACGGCTCTTTCATGATGAATGTGCAAGAGCTGGGCACCGTGAAGCGTAAGCAGTTACCGCTGAAGATCGTGTTACTCGACAACCAGCGGTTAGGGATGGTTCGACAATGGCAGCAGCTGTTCTTCCAGGAACGTTATAGCGAAACCACCCTCACCGATAACCCCGATTTCCTCATGCTGGCCAACGCCTTTGGCATCCCTGGTCAGCACATTACCCGTAAAGACCAGGTTGAAGCGGCACTCGACACCATGCTGGCAAGCGAAGGCCCGTACCTGCTTCATGTCTCAATTGACGAACTTGAGAATGTCTGGCCCCTGGTGCCGCCTGGTGCCAGTAACTCACAAATGCTGGAGAAATTATCATGATGCAACATCAGGTCAACGTGCAGGCCCGCTTCAACCCGGAAACCTTAGAACGCGTCTTACGCGTGGTGCGTCATCGCGGCTTTCAGATTTGCTCGATGAATATGGAAACCGCCAGCGACGCGCAGAATATAAATATCGAATTGACCGTTGCCAGCCCACGGTCGGTCGACTTACTGTTTAGCCAATTAAATAAACTGGTGGACGTGGCCTCGGTTGCCGTTCAGCAGTGTACAAGCACATCACAACAACAAATTCGCGCCTGAGCGCAATAGGAAGAGAAATGACGACGAAAAAAGCGGATTACATCTGGTTCAACGGTGAGATGGTACGTTGGGAAGAGGCAAAGGTGCACGTCATGTCCCATGCCCTACACTACGGCACCTCCGTCTTCGAAGGCATCCGTTGCTACGACTCTCACAAAGGCCCGGTCGTTTTCCGTCACCGCGAGCACATGCAGCGCCTGCGTGACTCCGCCAAAATCTATCGTTTCCCGGTCTCTCAGAGCGTTGATGAACTGATGGAAGCCTGCCGCGCCGTGCTGCGCAAAAATAATCTGACCAGCGCCTACATTCGCCCGCTGGTTTTTGTTGGTGATGTTGGTATGGGCGTAAACCCGCCGGACGGTTACAGCACCGACGTGATCATCGCGGCGTTCCCGTGGGGGCTTATCTGGGCGCGGAAGCGCTGGATCAGGGGATCGATGCGATGGTTTCTTCCTGGAACCGCGCCGCGCCGAACACCATTCCAACCGCCGCGAAAGCGGCGGTAACTACCTCTCCTCACTGCTGGTCGGCAGCGAAGCGCGCCGTCACGGCTATCAGGAAGGGATTGCGCTGGACGTCAACGGCTACATCTCCGAAGGCGCGGGTGAAAACCTGTTTGAAGTGAAAGATGGCGTGCTGTTCACTCCGCCGTTTACCTCTTCCGCGCTGCCGGGCATTACCCGTGACGCGATCATCAAGCTGGCGAAAGACCTCGGTCTGGAAGTCCGTGAGCAGGTACTCTCTCGCGAATCCCTGTACCTGGCGGACGAAGTGTTCATGTCCGGTACCGCGGCAGAAATTACCCCGGTACGCAGCGTCGATGGTATCCAGGTGGGCGAAGGCCGCTGCGGTCCGGTCACCAAACGTATTCAGCAAGCATTCTTTGGCCTCTTCACCGGCGAAACCGAAGACAAATGGGGCTGGTTGGATCAGGTTAATCAATAAGATAAATAATGGGCGGCACGCACCGCCCCATTAACGAGACAGAGACTGGGAGTAACTAAAGCATGCCTAAATATCGTTCCGCCACCACTACCCACGGCCGCAATATGGCGGGCGCCCGCGCACTGTGGCGCGCCACCGGGATGACCGACGCCGACTTCGGTAAGCCGATTATCGCCGTCGTGAACTCGTTTACCCAGTTCGTGCCGGGTCACGTGCACCTGCGCGATCTCGGTAAACTGGTTGCCGAGCAGATTGAAGCCGCTGGCGGCGTGGCCAAAGAGTTCAACACCATTGCGGTGGATGACGGTATCGCCATGGGCCACGGGGCATGCTTTATTCACTGCCGTCCCGCGAGCTGATCGCTGACTCCGTTGAGTACATGGTCAACGCCCACTGTGCCGACGCGATGGTCTGCATCTCGAACTGCGACAAAATCACCCCGGGATGTTAATGGCCTCTCTGCGCCTGAACATTCCGGTGATCTTCGTTTCTGGCGGCCCAATGGAAGCCGGGAAAACGAAACTCTCTGACAAAATCATCAAGCTCGACCTGGTCGATGCGATGATTCAGGGCGCGGACCCGAAAGTTTCCGACTCGCAGAGCGAGCAGGTTGAGCGCTCCGCCTGCCCAACCTGCGGATCGTGTTCCGGTATGTTCACCGCCAACTCAATGAACTGTCTGACCGAAGCGCTGGGCCTGTCGCAGCCGGGTAACGGTTCGCTGTTGGCAACCCACGCTGACCGCAAAGAACTGTTCCTCACCGCAGGCCAGCGTATTGTTGAGCTGACCAAACGCTACTACGAGCAGGACGATGCTTCCGCGCTGCCGCGCAACATTGCCAGTAAAGCGGCGTTTGAGAACGCCATGACGCTGGATATCGCCATGGGCGGTTCCACCAACACCGTACTGCACCTGCTGGCGGCGGCGCAGGAAGCGGAAATCGACTTCACCATGAGTGATATCGACAAGCTGTCCCGTAAAGTGCCGCAGCTGTGTAAAGTGGCGCCAAGTACCCAGAAATACCATATGGAAGACGTGCACCGCGCGGGCGGCGTGCTGGGCATTCTCGGCGAGCTGGACCGTGCCGGCCTGCTGAACCGCGAAGTCAAAAACGTGCTCGGTCTGACTCTGCCGCAGACGCTGGAGCAGTACGACATCACCGTGACCCAGGACGAAGCGGTCAAAAAAATGTTCCGCGCCGGCCCGGCGGGTATTCGTACCACCCAGGCGTTCTCGCAGGACTGCCGTTGGGATACCCTGGATGACGATCGCGCCGAAGGCTGCATCCGCTCGCTGGAGCACGCCTACAGCAAAGATGGCGGTCTGGCCGTGCTGTACGGCAACTTCGCGGAAAACGGCTGCATCGTGAAAACCGCGGGCGTGGATGACAGTATCCTCAAATTCACCGGCCCGGCAAAAGTCTACGAAAGCCAGGACGAGGCGGTTGAAGCGATCCTCGGCGGTAAAGTGGTCGAAGGCGACGTGGTGGTGATTCGTTACGAAGGGCCGAAAGGCGGGCCGGGCATGCAGGAAATGCTCTACCCAACCACCTTCCTGAAATCGATGGGGCTTGGCAAAGCCTGTGCGCTGATCACCGATGGTCGTTTCTCCGGGGTACCTCCGGTCTCTCTATCGGCCACGTTTCTCCGGAAGCGGCCAGCGGCGGTAACATCGCGATCATTGAAGATGGCGACATGATTGCTATCGACATTCCGAACCGTGGCATTCAGTTGCAGTTGAGCGAAGCGGAAATCGCCGCCCGTCGTGAAGCGCAGGAAGCTCGCGGCGACCAGGCGTGGACGCCGAAAAACCGTGAACGTCAGGTCTCCTTTGCCCTTCGCGCCTATGCCAGCCTGGCAACCAGCGCCGACAAAGGTGCGGTGCGCGATAAATCGAAACTGGGGGTTAATCACCATGGCGGAATCACAGCCCCTATCCGGCACCCCTGAGGGTGCCGAGTATCTCAGGGCGGTGCTGCGCGCACCGGTCTACGAAGCGGTACAGGTAACGCCGCTGCAAAAAATGGACAAGCTCTCTTCGCGCCTCGACAACGTCATTCTGGTCAAGCGCGAAGACCGTCAGCCAGTGCACAGCTTTAAGCTGCGCGGCGCGTACGCGATGATGGCGGGCTTAACGCCTGAACAGAAAGCGCGTGGGGTTATCACCGCTTCTGCGGGCAACCATGCTCAGGGCGTGGCGTTCTCCTCTGCGCGTCTGGGCCTGAAGTCGCTGATTGTCATGCCGGTGGCGACTGCCGATATCAAAGTTGATGCTGTTCGCGGCTTCGGCGGCGAAGTGCTGTTGCACGGCGCTAACTTTGATGAAGCCAAAGCCAAAGCGATTGAACTGGCGCAGCAGCAGGGCTTTACCTGGGTTCCGCCTTTCGATCACCCGATGGTGATCGCCGGACAAGGTACGCTGGCCCTGGAGTTGCTCCAACAGGACGCGCATCTCGACCGCGTGTTTGTGCCGGTGGGCGGTGGCGGTCTGGCGGCGGGCGTGGCGGTGCTGATCAAACAGCTGATGCCGCAGATCAAAGTGATTGCCGTCGAAGCCGAAGACTCCGCCTGCCTGAAGGCGGCGCTGGATGCCGGTCATCCGGTGGATCTGCCGCGCGTGGGTCTCTTTGCTGAAGGCGTGGCGGTAAAACGTATCGGTGACGAAACCTTCCGTCTGTGCCAGGAATATCTCGACGACATTATTACCGTCGATAGCGATGCGATCTGTGCGGCGATGAAAGACCTGTTTGAAGATGTGCGCGCGGTGGCGGAACCTTCCGGGGCGCTGGCGCTGGCGGGGATGAAAAAATACATCGCTCAGCACAACATACGCGGTGAGCGTCTGGCGCATATTCTCTCTGGCGCTAACGTCAATTTCCACGGCCTGCGCTACGTTTCCGAACGCTGCGAGCTAGGGGAACAGCGTGAAGCGTTGCTGGCGGTGACGATCCCGGAAGAGAAGGGCAGTTTCCTGAAGTTTTGCCAACTGCTGGGCGGGCGTTCGGTCACCGAGTTTAACTACCGCTTCGCCGATGCGAAAAACGCCTGCATTTTTGTGGGCGTGCGTCTGAGTCGCGGCTTCGAAGAGCGTAAGGAAATCCTTAATCTGCTCAACGATGGCGGCTATAGCGTTGTTGACCTCTCCGACGACGAAATGGCTAAGCTGCACGTGCGCTATATGGTCGGTGGTCGTCCGTCGAAGCCGTTGCAGGAACGTTTGTTCAGCTTCGAGTTCCCGGAATCGCCGGGTGCGCTGCTGAAGTTCCTCTACACCCTGGGCACGCACTGGAATATTTCCCTGTTCCATTATCGTAGCCACGGCACCGACTATGGCCGTGTACTGGCGGCGTTTGAGCTGGGCGATAACGAACCGGACTTCGAAACCCGGCTCAACGAACTGGGCTATGAGTGCCACGACGAGACCAATAACCCGGCGTTTCGTTTCTTCCTGGCTGGCTAAGCACCGTTTTTCGGGGATAACCATCGCGGTTATCCCTCGTTATTTCATTTTCACGTTTCTGCTTCCCTCTATTTTTTCCCGTTAGCCTGTTCTTACTATAAAAATGTGATGCAATTCATAATAAAACGCTCACCGCGTTGCGCCAGGTTCTGGTCATCTTTTGGGGCAATACTTCTCGCTTGACCGTAACTCCTCAATTAACATTGTCGGTAGTTAATTCTTAGCGGTTAGAGAGGATATTCGGATGAGAATGGATATAGTTGATACCCCGAATGAAAATGCGCAAGGAAGTAAATATTTAACGCCTCAGCTTACGTTCCTCGATAAGCATTATAATAATTCCACGGACTTTTTTTCTTCGATATTTTTACTGCTGAAAGAGAAAGGCTACGTTCGGGATTCTTTCCTCGATGCCATTCTTGCCAGAGAAAAAGCCTATCCAACCGGGTTACCCACGCTGCCGGTGGCTATCGCGCTGCCGCATACCGACCCCCAACACGTCATCCGTCCCTTTATCTCTGTTACGCGACTGTCACAACCTCTCGCCTGGCAGGAAATGGGAATGACGACAATACGCTCTACGTTCAATTTATTGTTCTACTTGGTTTTATTGACCACAGCAGCCACCTGACGGCGCTGCAAAACCTGATGGACTGCCTTGCTGATGAACAGGTCGTCCAGACCCTACGCGAGATAGACGATGTAGATACCTTTCTCTGTACCCTCACATCAAGACTGCAATTGGATAAGGATTTATAAAATGAAAAAAGTCATTGTTGCCTGTGGAAGCGGCGTTGCGACCTCACAAACAGTTGCCAGTAAAGTGACTCGCTTATTGAATGAACGTAACCAGTCGCACATTAAAGTTGAAGTAATCGACCTTAAATCTCTCGATAGCCATATTAAGGATAGTGCTGCGTATATCGCAATTACTAAAGTTGATAAGCAATATCCTATCCCGTGATTAACGGTATCGCATTTCTGACCGGTATGGGTATGGAACAGGAATTACAAAAGGTCATTGATGCCTGTAAATAAGGCGTAGCTCTTTAATCCGTATAATTATTTTAGTGGAGAAGTGCTATGGACTTTCTTGGTGTAGTCATAAATTATATTCTGAATTTAGGCGCGCCGGTTTTTGTGCCTTTTATTATGTTATTAGCCGGGCTGGTGGTGCGGATGAAATTCCGCGATGCGGCTTCGGCGGCCATCACGCTGGGCGTCGCCTTCGTTGGGATGAGCATGCTGATTGGCTTTATGGTTGATGCCATCGGGGTTGCCGCGCAGACCATGATGAACCGTACCGGCCTGGAGTTAAGTATCGTCGACGGCGGTTGGACGACGATGGCGAATATCTCCTGGGCCTGGCCTTACGCATTCGCCATGTTCCCGCTTCAGGTTGGCGTAAACATTGTGATGTTGATGCTAAACAAGACCAATACCTTCAATGCCGACCTCTGGAACGTGTGGGGGAAAATCTTTACCGCGTTTATCGTAGTGAGCGTCACCACCCCATTGTTTGGCCCGGTCTGGAGCCTGGTGCTGGCGTTCCTCGTTGCCGCCTTCCAGATCATCATGGAACTGAATGCGGGGATATTCACCAGCATCGTATTGAGAAACTCACGGGATCCCGGGGTGACCTGTACGCACCGTATGGTCTTCTTTGGGCCATTTATTACCCGTTCGATCTGTTGCTGCGTAAAATTCCGGTCTGCAATAAGCCGATGGACGCCAGTGCACTGCGCGCCAAAGTCGGGGTCTTTGCCGAAAACCATATCATTGGTTTTATTCTGGGATCCTGTTCGGAGCGATCGCGGGCTACAGCGTCGCGAAAACGCTGATGCTGGGTGTGCAGGCCTCGACGGCGTTGGTGCTGTTCCCGATGATTTCCAAGCTCTTTATGCAGGCGCTATCGCCCATCTCTGAAGCCATCAGCGACTATATGAACAAGAAATTCTCCGGGCGTAAGCTGTTTGTCGGTATCGACTGGCCGTTTATGGGCGGTGCGAGTGAGATCTGGTTTGCCATTATCGTCGCCATTCCGTTCACCCTGCTGTGGGCACTGATTCTGCCAGGAAATAAGATCCTGCCGTTTGCCGGCATCATCAATATTGCGTTGATTGTTCCGGCCTATCTGGTGACGCGCGGTAATACGCTGCGCATGGTGATCCTGAGCATTATTGGCGTGCCGTTCTTCCTGTTCGTTGGCACGCAGTTCGCGCCAATGATTACCGACCTCGGTTGGCCACGAAAGCGATCACCATTCCGGCAGGGCAGCTGATTTCGAACAGCTCGATTGATGCCCGGTCTTTACCTACGCCTTCTCTTTCCTGTTCAAATTCCTGGAAGGCAACTTTATCCCGCTGGTGTTTGCGCTGTGGTGGGGCTGCGGCTACTTCTTCTACTCCCGCGAGCTGCGTCGTGAAAGCAATCTGGCGCAGCTGGAAGCCGAGCAGCAGGAGAAAGCTCAGCAGGCTTAATTCTGGTTTCATGTTCATGTCTGGCGGCAGGCGCCGCCGCCAGACTTTTGATTGCAGGAGAGTCGACATGGCTATGGATAAACGTGTGGTTGCAGTGCTGGATGCCATTGTGAACGATCCCGGCATCACGGGGACGAAGCTTGAGGAGCAGTTTTGCCTGACGCGCAAACAGCTGAGCTATACGCTGAAAAAGGTGAATGATTATCTGGAATCGAACCACTTCGACCGGATCAACCGCCTGAAAACCGGGAAACTGCATATCCCGCGCCATGTGATTGAGCATTTTCGTCAGAATCAGACCGCTGAAACCGAGCATCGCTATCTCTACTCGGAAGATGAACGCGGACAGATGATTATCTTTATGCTGTTGACCCGCAGCGAGCGGCTTTCATTGCTGCATCTCTCCTCTTCGCTGGGCGTCAGCCAGAATACGATTATCAACGACCTGAAAAAGGTGCGCACCGAGGTTATCGAGCACGGGCTGGAGATAAGCTATGACAGGGTAATGGCTACCATATTCTGGGTGAGGAGCTGGAAAAACGCTACCTGTTGCTAAACTGCCTGCGCCGGGTGCTGGAAATCCCGGTCGCCAAAAACATTATTGCTCAATACAACAATGTGATGAGCGACTATCTGGAAAAGGTGGGCAATGTTTTCAGCGAAATTGAAAAACGTTTTAAAATTCAGTTTACCGACCGCCAGCTTCAGGAGCTTATTTATTTTATCTGCTTTGTCCTGCACCGTATTGATTCAGGGAAAAGTCTGGTCAATATCCCGAGCAGCTACGCTGACATTATTGGCAGCAGAGAATTTACATTGATGCAGAGCGTTATCAGTAAAATCAATATCAGTAGCGAAAATGAACTGGTTTTCCTGACGGCACTGATCCAAAGTTCAAATATTCAAAGCATTGCCGATAAATATTTCCACCTTGATACGCTTCTGCTCGAAAGCGTGGTCGCGGTGGTCGATAACTTCGAAAAAATAAGCTGCGTCACCATCAAAGAAAAAAATGAGCTGATTGAAAAGATCTATCAACACTGGAAACCGGCCTATTACCGTATTCGCTACCATCTGACCAACACCAGCAGCGTTTACGATCTGGTGGTGAAGGAGTTCAGCCACCTGCACGAGATGGTTCGCCGGGCGGCGGTGCCGTTCGAAACGGTATTGCACTGTGAAATTCCCGATGAAGAGATGGCATTTTTGACGGTGCTTTTTGGCGGCTGGCTGACCCGCGAAGGGGTTATCCATCAGATTAAGCTGCAGAAAACGGCGGTGGTCGTGTGTGAGAATAGCGCCACGATTTCGACTTATCTGTTTCTGACGCTGCAGGTGCTATTCCCGGAACTGCACTTTACCGAGGTGATGTCGCGCCGCGAGTTTGAGCGCTATACCGGGCACTACGATGTGGTCTTCTCGACCACACACCTGAATACCAACAAGATGGTGTTTGTGGTGAATCCGTCCATCAGCAGCATCCATAAGAGCGCCTTTCGCAATCATGTTATCAGCGCGCTACAGGGCGTGGACCCGAACATTATTCAGATAGAGCAACTGCTGCTTATCTTCGAACGCTTCGGCAACATTATCGATCACAAAGGATTGCAGCGCGCGCTGGCCAGCTATATCTACGATGAAAAAAGCGCCGCGAGCGCGGTGGGCAACATTGAACCACAAGCGCCGTCGCTGACCGACTTGCTGCGGCGCGAACACGTTCAGTTTGTCACTTCGTGTCCCGGCGACTGGCAGCAGGCCATTACTCAGGCCGCTGCGTCACTGTTGGAAAGCGGCGTGATTGAACCTCGCTATCTGCAAATTATGCTGAATAAAATCGCTGACGAGCAGCCCTATATCATGCTGGCCGATGGCGTGATTATCGCCCACGCAGGCGTCGATGATGGCGCACTGGATACGGGATGGCGTTATTACGCCTGCCTTCTAAGATTGATTTCGCGGGTTATATGCAGGCCGATATTATTATCGTCCTGGCAACTAATAATCCACAGAAACATCTCAAGGCGCTCGCGCAATTAAATGAATTTCTCGAGTTTTATGATGGCGGTAATGTTATTCGCCGCGCGCAGGATGAATATGCATTGATAAAAGAATTCGTCCATCACCTGTAATAAGTCATTAAACGCCGTTGCAGCTAAAAACTGCAACGTTATTTCCCGGCAACCATTGTCGCGACATCGCTCGCCCTATAACCGTATACAGGATAAATATTATGTTAGAAATTCAGAAAAAACACGTTGTCGAAATGGCCAGAACCGCTCAGCAATGGGGACTGTGTAAACATAAAGCGGGTAATTCCAGCGTACGAGATAAAGAGACGGACTTATTCTGGTAACCCCCACGACCATCGACAAAATGCATTTAACGCCGCGCGATATCGTGGTAATGGACGTTGAAGCCAATGTGATTGAAAGCGAAGCGGGTTTGCGTCCGACCAGCGAATGTCTGATGCATATCGAGATTTATAAGGCGCGCCCGGATGTGTTTGCGATTTCCCACACCCATTCGCTGTATGCGACGTCGTTTGCCGTACTGAATAAACCGATCCCGGCGGTGGTGTACGAATGCGCGATCCTCAATCTGAAAGATGGCGTCATTCCGGTCGCGCCCTATGGCCGCCCCGGCACGCCTGCGTTGTCGAACAGCGTTATCGAACCTATCAAACGCGCTGATGCCATTCTGATGGAAAAGCATGGAGCTATCGGCGTAGACAAGGACCCGTACGAAGCGGTGCTGAAGTCTGCCTATCTTGAGGAGATGGCGCAGATTTACTACCACGCGCTGGTGATTAACGGCGGCAAGGAGCCTGAATCCTTCGCCCCGGAAGAGCTGCAACGCTGGGCCTATCCGTCGCAGATTAAATTTTCCCGCTAACTGAGCGCCCGCCCGTTCAGGGCGGAATATTCATGGAGAGAGCGCATGAAAAAATTTCTGAATCAGGCGGAGAACTTTATCCCGGAGATGCTGGAAGGTATCTATCTGGCGCATCCCGATAAATTCCGCTGTGTTAATGAGGATCTTCACTGTCTTGCCACGGCGCGTCCGGTGCCTGGCAAGGTAGGGATCGTCACCGGTGGCGGTTCCGGGCATCTGCCGCTATTCCTCGGCTACGTCGGTCAGGGCATGCTGGACGGCTGCGCCATTGGCGATGTGTTTCAGTCACCCTCGCCGGAGCAGATTCTCGCCGTCACGCAGGCGGTCGATAGCGGCGCGGCGTGCTGTACCTGTACGGTAACTATAACGGCGATATTTTCAATTTTGATATGGCGGCGGAAATGGCCGACATGGAGAGTGATATCCGAACCGCGACGGTAGTGGCGGCTGACGATTCGGCAGGTGCGGTGCCGGACGGTACAGAAGCCACCACCCGTCGTGGGGTTGCGGGATCTTCTTCGTCTACAAATGCGCCGGGGCATCCGCGGCCAGAATGGATGACCTTGAAACCGTCCAGCGCATTGCGCAGAAAGCAGGAGACCGCGTGCGCACGCTTGGCGTCGCGCTGTCGCCGTGTATCGTGCCGCGAATCGGTAAACCGGGTTTCCATATTGGCGACAACGAAATGGAGATTGGCATGGGATTCACGGTGAAAGCGGTATCCGCCGGGGTCCGCAGCTGAGCGCCGAACAGATTGCCGAAGAGATGATGTCCTGGCTGCTGGCGGACTCACCTTGCCAGCAGGGCGATGAAGTTGCCGTGTTGATCAATGGGCTTGGCGCCACGCCGCTGGAAGAGTTGTACCTGATGTATCGCCATGTACATCAGATTCTGGCCGAGAGCCAGATGCGCGTTTTCCGCGTCTGGATTGGCGAATTTGCGACGGCAATGGAGATGACCGGTATGTCCATTAGCCTGATGCCGGTGGATGAAGAGCTGAAAACGCTGCTCAACGCCGGGCCGATACCCGATGTTCCGCCAGTTTCCGGCTTAAGGAGGGAGGATGACGCTAGATACGCAGAGTCTGCGACCGCTTTTTACCGAGTGGGCGCGCATCATGGAGGCCAACAAATCGGTCCTGACCGAGCTGGATAGCGTGGTTGGCGACGGGATCTGGGGCTGACGATGAGCGACGGTTTCGCGGCGGCGGCGCGCTACGCGCAGCAGAGCGAAGAACGTGACCTGGGGCGATTCTTCTACATGGCGGGCAAGGCGATGGCCTCGGCGGTGCCGTCGACCATGGGGACGCTGATGGCTTCCGGGCTGATGCAGGCGGGTAAGGCGTTTAAAGGCCGGGAAACGCTGGGCTAACGGAAGCCGGCGTGTTGTTCCAGGCCTGGTATGACGGCGTGCAGCAGCGCGGGAAAGCGCAGCCGGGCGAAAAAACCTTCCTCGATGGCATGGCCCCCGCGCTGGCGGGCTGCTTGCCGGAGAGGAACCGCTGACCGCGGCGAGGAATGCGCTACTGCAAGCACAACAGGGCGTGCAGCAGACAACCACCATGGTGGCGAAGCACGGGCGTGCAGCTATTCATGGCGAGCGCTCGCGCACGTTTGTCGATCCTGGCGCCATGGTCGCGCAACTGTTGATCCAGGGCTATTTTAACTTCGTGCAGGCTATTTGCCGAGCGACGGGCGGTAAGTAAGGAACGCAATTATGTTGAAAGAAGTGGTGAAAATCAGCAATCAACACGGCATTCATGCCCGTCCGGCGGGGTTTTGGCCAAAGCCTGCGCGCAGTATCAATCGCGGATCGAGATGATCTATGACGGCAAGGTTATCAAAGGGAAAAGCATCATGAGCATTCTGGGGCAGGGATCAAAGGCCGAGGATCGCTTGAGATCATCTGTAGCGGTAGCGATGAGCAGGAGGCAATGGAAAAGTTGAAGGTGCTGTTCGCGGAAGGCTTTGGCTTCGATTAGCCCACGCATTATCAGGCGGAATAAAAAAGGGTTCATGCTTTCGCACGAACCCTTTTCCTGATGACGCTGCGCTTATCGGGACGACAAATTTCGTTGGCCGGGTAAGGCGTAACCGACACCCGGCTTCAACGCATTACAGCGTGATGACGTCGAATTCGACTTCAGGGTTCACGTCCGCATCGTAATCCACACCGTCGAGAGCAAAACCGAACAGGTTCAGGAATTCCTGCTTGTAGCCTGCATAGTCGGTTTCTTGCGCCAGGTTTTCGGTGGTGATCAGCGGCCACAGGTCACGGCACGCCTGCTGAATATCGTCACGCAGTTCCCAGTCATCCATACGGATACGCTGATTGTCATCAAGCGCCACTTTATCGCCGTACAGGCTGGTGGTCATCAGACGGTTGATCTGCTCGATACAACCTTCGTGAATCCCCTGTTCTTTCATCAGCTTGAAGACCATGGAAATGTACAGCGGCATCACCGGAATAGCAGAAGAGGCCTGGGTGATAACGGATTTCAGTACGGCAACGTTCGCGGAGCCGTGCAGCGGAGCCAGCTGGTTACGCAGTTCACCTGCCGCGCGATCGAGGTCTTCTTTCGCTTTGCCCAGCGCGCCGTGCCAGTAGATTGGCCAGGTCAGGTCAGTACCGATGTAGGAGTAGGCCACGGTTTTCACGCCTTCGGCCAGCACGCCTGCTTCGCTCAGCGCGCCCATCCACAGTTCCCAGTCTTCGCCGCCCATAACGGTAACGGTGTTCTTAACTTCTTCTTCGGTGGCCGGCTCAATGCTGGCGGTGATGATCTGATCTTTGTTGGTATCAATCGCTTTAGAGGTATAAACCTCGCCGATTGGCTTCAGCGCAGAACGAACGATTTCACCGGTTTTTGGCATTTTACGCACTGGAGAGGCCAGTGAGTAAACCACTAAATCAATCTGACCCAGGTCTTCTTTGATCAGTTTGATGACTGCGTCGCGGCATTCATCGGAGAACGCGTCGCCGTTGATGCTTTTGGAATACAGACCTTCGCGTTTTGCGGCCTCATCGAAGGCGGCAGAGTTATACCAGCCCGCGGAACCCGGTTTGGTTTCCGTGCCCGGTTTTTCGAAAAATACGCCGATAGTGGCGGCACCGCTACCAAATGCGGCGGAAATTCTGGAAGCCAGGCCGTAACCGGTGGAAGCACCGATCACCAGCACGCGGGAAGGGCCGTTAGCGATTTTCCCGTTTTTCTTCACATATTCGATCTGTTTTTCCACGTTGACTTTACAGCCAGTCGGATGGGTCGTTGTACAGATGAATCCACGAATTTTTGGTTTGATTATCATAATGATGGCTAATTAAGTTTGTATTTTCGCTGTCAAGTGCGCAATGACACCGTCTGTTCTGGCTTGTTTAACATCAGGGTTAACAAGCCCCCACATCTATTATGGCACGGGGCATTATACAGAAAAGCGGCTGCAATGATGAATTACGTCTGATTTTCGCTATAACGTAAAAGGGCCCATGTACGGACATGAACCCTTTTTACACGGGCAGGTGGGTTAGCGGGTATGGGTGAATTCGGCCATAAATTGCAGAATTAGCGCCATCGACACCGCGCCGGGTCGCAGTGGCCGATGGCCCGCTCGCCGAGGTTTTTCGCGCGCCCGAAGCGGGCCACCATCGTGGATGTCCCTTCCGCACCGGCCATCGCCGCCTGTGCGCAATTTGCCAGCGCTTCAGATAATGGCAGTGCCGTGTCTGAGCGTGCGCGCGTTGCCGCTGCGGCGAGTGCATCCATCATTGTTTTATCGCCCGGCTCTGCGCCGCCGCGCTGGTGGATTGCCTGCATACCTGTCTCCAGCCATTCAGCCAGCGTCGCGGCATCCAGCTCGCGGCGTCCAGCCAGCCCTTTGCCGCCCGCGCGGAACAGGGTGCCGAAGATCGCGCCGGAAGCGCCGCCCATGCTGGTCATCAGCCGCGTGCCGCTTTGCAGCAGGCAGTCACCGATATCGGCGGGAGAAAATTCAGGCGCGGAAAGTAGCGTCTGCAAAGCGGTAAAGCCGCGCTTAATGCCAATACCGTGATCGCCATCGCCAATGACCTGGTCGAGTGCGGTCAGGCGCGGTTCGCTGGCGATCATGCCCTGGGCAACGTGCTGTAGACAGGCGGTGAATTGCGTGGTGTTCATCTTATTTTCTCCAGCCGAGGGTATTGATGGGGTAGTCATACAGACGTTGCATTTCATCGTCCAGCCGCAGCAGGCTTAACGAAAATCCGGACATCTCCAGCGAGGTGCAAAAGTGGCCGACCTGCACGTCGTGAGTGTGAATGCCGCGTTCTGCCAGCGCCATGCCGACCTTACGGGTGATGACCATGAGCTCAGTGTTGCTCAGCGCACCCAGGTTATTGACGCTGACGCAGACGTTATCGCCGTGGCCAAACGGCAGGTCATCGCACAGGCGGGCGATCATCATCTCGACCAGCTCGTCGCTATGCGGCATGGGCATGCGGCATAGCCCCGGCTCACCATGAATACCAATTCCCAGCTCAATTTCGTTGTCTGCCAGCGTGAAGTTAAAGGCGTCGGACTGCGGTAGTGCGCAGCCGCTGAGCGCCACGCCGATGGTACGCGTATTGTGATTGGCCTTTTGCGCCAGTGCCTCCAGCGCGGGCAGAGTGTAGCGCTCAAACTGTGCCGCCGCACCGGCGAGTTTATACAAGAACGCCAGCCCACCGACGCCGCGGCGGTCGGACATTTTCTCCGGCGGCGCAGAGGCAATATCATCCGTGGCGCGCACGGTGCGGCACTCAATGCCTTCTTCCGCCAGTATTTCGGCGGCGATATCAAAGTTCATGCCGTCGCCGGAGTAGTTCCCATAGAGGAACAGAATGCCGTTGCCCTGATGAACGGCCCGGCTGGCTTCGATAATCTGATCGGGAGAAGGCGAGGTGAAAACCTCACCCAGCGCGCAGGCATCGATGCCACCTTCACCGACGAACCCGGCAAACGTCGGCTCATGGCCGCTACCGCCGCCGCTGACGATAACGGTCTGGCCGGTTTGCGTCATCGTGCGATAAACCGCGCAGTACTCCGGGAGGCGTGGATCTTTCCGCGCCCGGCGTACACCAGCCCTTCCATGATTTCGCTGCGGATATTATCGGTGTTGTTGAACAGCTTTTTGGGTTTCTGCATCGTCACTCCCTCTCGTAAGGTCCTGTTTCTTTAGTGACGATTTTACCTGCACAGCCCGTTTAGACCTGGCACCTTTGATACCAATTAATCTCCCAAACCTGGGCATGACTGGGGCCATGCTATTCGGTCATTTTACGCTCGAGCACAATCTTCCAGAACGCATCCACCAACGGCTCATGCAGCCGTTTTTTCTGCACGCAGACCCCAGTTCGAACGGGGTCTTCTCATCGCTGCGTTCTAAAATCATCACGCGGTTGCGCACCGGTTCCGGGCTGTTTTCCAGCACGATTTCGGGAATGAGCGCCACGCCGCAGCCCAGCGCCACCATTGAGACCATCGCCTCATGGCCGCCTACCGTCGCGTAAATAGATGGATTACTGATTTTGTGACGACGGAACCACAGCTCAATGCGACGGCGAACCGGCCCCTGATCGGCCATGATAAACGGCACCGTCGACCAGTCGGGCTTATCAACCGAAACCTGATTGCGCACCGGGCAGGGCAGCGCCGGGCGATCAGCACCACCGCCAGATTTTCCAGCATCGAAAAGGCGACCGCGCCGGGCAGCGTTTCCGGCTTACCGGCAATCGCCAGATCGGCCTCGCCGGTGACCACTTTGTCCATGGCGTCGGCGGCGTCGCCGGTGGTGAGCTTAATTTCCACCGAGGGATGTTCGGCGCGGAAGCGGTCGAGGATCGGCGGCAAATGACTGTACGCCGCGGTCACTGAACAGAAGATATGGAGTTCGCCGGAAAGGGACGGCCCCTGCTGATCGAGGGTATGGCGCAACTGCTGATATTGCAAAAGCGTCTGTTGGGCAAACACTCGCAGCTCTTCACCAGCTTCGGTCAGCGTGACCGTGCGGTTATCGCGTACAAACAGCGGCTGGCCGAGATCTTCTTCCAGCCGCTGAATCTGCCGGGAGAGCGTGGAGGGGCTGACGTGCATCGCCCGCGCGCTGCGGCCAAAGTGGCGGCTTTCCGCCAGATGCAGGAAGGTTTTCAGATCGCGTAAATCCACCGATTTCACCTCACGGATTTATATTGCAGAAATTGCAACGTAATGTTGTGAATATATCAATTTCCGCAATGAATTTCCTGTTGTAATGTGGGTTCATTCTCGCAAAAGCGAACCGAACAATAAGACACACAACATCACGGAGTACACCATCATGGCTAACTACTTTAATACACTGAATCTGCGCCAGCAGCTGGCGCAGCTGGGTAAATGCCGCTTTATGGGCCGCGACGAATTCGCCGACGGCGCGAGCTACCTGCAGGGTAAAAAAGTGGTCATCGTCGGCTGTGGCGCTCAGGGTCTGAACCAGGGCCTGAACATGCGTGACTCCGGTCTGGATATTTCCTATGCCCTGCGTAAAGAAGCAATCGCTGAAAAGCGTGCTTCCTGGCGTAAAGCGACCGAAAACGGCTTCAAAGTGGGTACCTACGAAGAGCTGATCCCGCAGGCTGACCTGGTGGTTAACCTGACGCCGGACAAACAGCACTCTGACGTTGTACGTTCCGTACAGCCGCTGATGAAAGATGGCGCGGCGCTGGGTTACTCCCACGGTTTCAACATCGTCGAAGTGGGCGAGCAGATCCGTAAAGACATCACCGTGGTGATGGTTGCGCCGAAGTGCCCGGGTACCGAAGTGCGTGAAGAGTACAAACGTGGTTTCGGTGTTCCGACCCTGATCGCCGTTCACCCGGAAAACGATCCGAAAGGCGAAGGTATGGCGATTGCTAAAGCCTGGGCTGCGGCCACCGGCGGTCACCGTGCGGGCGTACTGGAATCTTCTTTCGTTGCGGAAGTGAAATCTGACCTGATGGGCGAGCAGACTATCCTGTGCGGTATGCTGCAGGCCGGTTCTCTGCTGTGCTTCGACAAGCTGGTGGCAGAAGGCACCGACCCGGCTTATGCGGAAAAACTGATTCAGTTCGGCTGGGAAACCATCACCGAAGCGCTGAAGCAGGGCGGCATCACCCTGATGATGGACCGTCTGTCTAACCCGGCGAAACTGCGTGCTTACGCGCTGTCCGAACAGCTGAAAGAGATTATGGCGCCGCTGTTCCAGAAACACATGGATGACATCATCTCCGGCGAATTCTCCTCCGGCATGATGGCTGACTGGGCTAACGACGATAAGAAACTGCTGACCTGGCGTGAAGAGACCGGCAAAACCGCGTTCGAAACCGCACCGCAGTTTGAAGGTAAAATCGGCGAGCAGGAGTACTTCGATAAAGGCGTGCTGATGATTGCGATGGTGAAAGCGGGCGTTGAGCTGGCGTTCGAAACCATGGTCGATTCCGGCATCATCGAAGAATCCGCTTACTACGAATCACTGCACGAACTGCCGCTGATCGCAAACACTATCGCCCGTAAGCGTCTGTACGAAATGAACGTGGTTATCTCCGATACCGCAGAATACGGTAACTACCTGTTCTCTTACGCTTGCGTACCGCTGCTGAAAGAGTTCATGACCACCCTGCAGACCGGCGACCTGGGCAAAGCGATTGCCGAAGGCGCGGTAGATAACGCGCAGCTGCGTGATGTGAACGACGCCATTCGCGGCCATGCTATCGAGAAAGTGGGCCAGAAACTGCGTGGCTATATGACGGATATGAAACGTATTGCAGTCGCGGGCTGATGCCCTCACCCCAACCCTCTCCCACAGGGAGAGGGAGCAAACATTAAAGGCCTTCTCTTTGAGAAGGCCTTGCTGTTTATTTCCGGTACAGCACTTTGATGATGTGGTAACCGAACTGAGTGTGCAGCGGGCCGGTTGGCTCCAGCACCGGGCAGGAGAAGACCACTTTGTCGAACGCCGGCACCATCTGGCCCTGGCGGAATTCACCTAAGTCGCCGCCGCGTTTGCCCGACGGGCAGATGGAGTGCTTCTTCGCCAGCTTGCCGAAGTCGGCGCCGTTTTTAATCTGCTCCAGAAGATCCAATGCCAGTTTCTCTTCTTTTACAAGGATATGCAGTGCTGCTGCTGTTTTTGCCATGGTTTGCGCCCTGGGTTAAGTGATAAATCAGGGCGCAATATTAGCATGTAAAAGCCGTTACAGGATGTCGAAGGTGATGCGGCTCCACGACAGCGGCGGCAGGGTGAGGTCGGAGGCCGTGAGCGTCTCCGGCGCAACGCGATCCGGACGATCAAAGGTATTTTTCGCGTAGAGATCATCACAGCGGAGGATCTGATGTTCTGCAAGACGCGTCTGGCCAAACGCCGACAGATCCGGATCCAGCGTAAAGCTGTCGTGAAAATCGCTGTTCAGCGCGAATAAATAGAGTTTGCTCTCAGCAGCGTTGTGCACCACGGCAGACTGAATGCGCCGTGCGTCGCCGTATTTGCTGCTGAAGGTGCCCGCAGGAATGAAGTGTCGCAATGCGCTGCCTTTCGCCACGTTAGCCACCATCGCAAAGGGCCAGAAGATGGTCTGACGAATCACCCCGCCGCCCGCTTCGGTAAAGATGGGGGCAATGACGTTCACTAACTGCGCCAGGCTGGCCATTTTAACCCGATCGCAGTGGTTAACGAGGGAGCAGAGAAGACCGCCAACGACCAGCGCGTCGAGAAAAGAGTAACGGTCTTCCAGCAAAGGCGGCGCAACCTTAAAGCGATTCTCTTTATGCTTCATCGGCGCATCCCAGGGGTCGCCGCGCAGATACCAGACGTTCCATTCATCGAAGGAGATCATAATGTCCTTCTTACCGCGCTTGTACGCTTTCACGTAGTTGGCGGTGCTGACGATGGTCTCGATAAAGTTGTCCATATTGACGAAGGAGGCCAGGAAGTCGCTTTCAGTGCCTTCGTTTTCATAATACTGGTGGCAGGAGATGTAATCGACGTAGTCGTACAGTTCCTCGAGAACGACCCGATCCCAGGTGGGGAAGGTATCCATCATCGAGCTTGAACTCCCGCACGCAATGAGCTCAACTTCCGGGTCGACGCAGCGCAGAATTTTGGCCGTCTCGCGCGCCTTTTTGGCGTAGTCGTCGGCGCTCATTTGCCCGGTTTGCCACGGGCCGTCCATCTCGTTACCGAGGCACCAGAGTTTAAAGTTATAGGGCTCGGCGTCGCCGTGCTGCACGCGCAGATCGCTGAGCGTGGTGCCGCCAGGGTGGTTACAGTATTCAATAAAGTATCCCGCTTCCTGCGGCGTGCCGGTCCCCAGATTGATGGCGATCATCGGCTCGACGTGGGTTTGTTGGCACCAGTGGTTAAACTCGCTGATGCCAAACTGGTTGCTCTCTTTGCTGATCCACGCGTAGTCCAGGCGCACCGGACGCTCTTCTTTGGGGCCAATGCCATCGCGCCAGTTGAAGCCGGAGACATAGTTGCCGCCGGGATAGCGCACGGTGGTGACGTTCATCTCTTTCACCAGGTTAATGACGTCCTGGCGGAACCCTTGCGCATCGGCTTCCGGGTGGCCGGGTTCGTAAATACCGGTATAAACCGCACGGCCCAGATGCTCAACGAAAGAGCCAAACAGCCGGGGTTAATCTCGGCGATGCGATTATCCGGGTAATGGCGAAGTGGAGCTTCGACATAACGTTCCTCCTTAAGCGGGGTAGTGGTTAGCTTTTAAATCGGTCTGAATTTCGTTCATCATCCGGGTATCCAGCTTGTAAAAGAACAGGAACAGCAGTGATGTGATGATGCTGCCCGCTGCGGGAATGACGGTGATCAGCAGCATAATGGCGTTCAGTGTCTCTGGCGTTTGCTGAGGCGCATCCGGAACATAGTGTGTTAATGACAGGATGGTGGCGGTAATCGTGCCGGCAATCGCCAGACTCACCTTCAGGGCGAACAGATTGCCGGATGCATAGACGCCGGACATACGACGCTTGAATTTCCATGCGCCAAAGTCGTCGGCATCACCAATAAAGGACCAGAATATCGGCACCGTAATCGCGCCAATATAGCCGCGCAGGGTGTTGAGGGCGAAAATAGTCTCTATGTTTCGTGGGTCGATAAAGTAAATCAGGATGGAGATGGCGGCGGTAATAAAACCAACGTAAATATATAGTTTCACCTTGCAAATATATTTTGTTAGCGTATTGGTGGTCAGGTTACCTAATATCGCAGCCACGATCCCGATACTGATAAACACCGTCGTCCAGAGGTCGTTAAGGTGCATAAGATATTTGGTGAAATAGATGGTCGCGCCGCCGCAGACAAAAGCGGGAATACAACCGATAAACATCCCGGAGACCACCAGAACCCACTGCTTGTTTTTAAAGGCAAAAAGCAGGCTTTTGAAGATATTTTCCTGCGGCCCTCTTCCGGCGCGATGCGCTCGCGGGTATTGAAGACACACAGCAGAAACATGCAGAGACCAATAATTGAAAAGAGGGTGTTGGTAATAAAGAACCCTTTTTGCTGATCGCCCGCGCCGAAATAGTGTACGAGCGGCAACAGCGTTAAGGAACACAGCAGCACCGCACAGTTGGCCATGGTAAAACGGTAGGACTGACATGAGATGCGATCGACCGGGTTGGCGGTAATGACGCTACCCAGCGAACAGTAAGGAATATTGACCGTGCTGTACAATACTGACAGCAACAGGTAGGTGACAAAAGCGTACACGCCTTTCCAGCCCGCAGTGATATCCGGCGTATAGAACGCGAGGATACAGATCAGGCAGAAGGGCACGCAGCCGTAAAGAATATAAGGGCGAAAACGTCCATAGCGTGAACGCGTGCGATCGGCAATTCCGCCAAGCATTGGGTCGACAAACGCATCGACCAGTCTGACGACTAAAAACATGGTGGCGAGGAGCGCTGCATCCAGACCAAATATATCGGTATAAAAATAGGTGAGAAACATGGTGACCGGGCCCCAACTCATATTACAGGCCGCATCGCCAAAACCAAATCCTAGTTTCTCCCTAACGCTCAATCTCTCCGTGCTATTGGCCACGGTGACGTCTGGTAATAAAATTTCCTGTGCCATTCTTTATTTCACCATAAAGTAAGTGGTTAATTATTGCTAACAGTGAGAACAACAGGTAAACCCAAACAGATAACGAGAGTCATGACGGGACAATACTATTGATGGCATTGTTTTCATTTTGTGATGTTTCATTGATATCGCTTTTTACTCTCTTTTTTGTGCAGGGATATAGCTATATTCTCCATATTAATAAAACAGTTGTTTTCATTTGAAATTAATTGTTCAGAAGATGAATTACTCTCGAAATATATTATCCAGAATACGGCTCGCCGATTTTCATCGGGAAAAAGCATGAGCTAGTGGCATAAACATCAGCCTCTGTTCGCTTCAGCGCTGATTTTCTTCGGCGCCTCTCAGTGGGCGATCCCTCCCGCCAGACTTTCTGCTACAATCCACACCCCGTGTTTACAGATTGAGCAATCCCCTATGCGTTTGAACCCCGGACAACAACAAGCCGTCGAATTCGTCACCGGACCCTGCCTGGTGCTGGCGGGTGCTGGCTCCGGCAAGACCCGCGTTATCACCAATAAGATTGCCCACCTGATCCACGCCTGTGGCTATCAGGCGCGTCATATTGCCGCCGTGACCTTTACCAACAAGGCCGCGCGTGAGATGAAAGAGCGTGTGGCGCAAACGTTAGGGCGCAAAGAAGCGCGTGGGCTGATGATCTCCACCTTCCACACGCTGGGCTGGATATCATTAAGCGCGAGTACGCCGCGCTGGGAATGAAGTCGAACTTCTCGTTGTTTGACGATACCGACCAGACTGCGCTGCTCAAGGAGCTGACTGAAGGGCTGATAGAAGACGATAAGGTGGTGTTCCAGCAGCTGATCTCGACGATCTCCAACTGGAAAAACGATCTGATGACCCCGGCGCAGGCGGCGGCCAATGCGAAGGGCGAGCGGGACCGTATTTTTGCCCACTGCTACGGTCTGTACGATGCGCATATGAAAGCCTGTAACGTGCTGGACTTCGACGATCTGATCCTGTTGCCGACGCTGCTGCTGCAACGTAATGAAGAGGTGCGTGAGCGCTGGCAGAACAAAATTCGCTACCTGCTGGTGGATGAATATCAGGATACCAACACCAGCCAGTACGAGCTGGTGAAGCTGCTGGTGGGGCAACGCGCGCGCTTTACCGTGGTGGGTGACGATGACCAGTCCATCTACTCATGGCGCGGCGCGCGTCCGCAGAATCTGGTGCTGCTGAGCAAAGACTTCCCTGCGCTGCAGGTGATTAAGCTCGAGCAAAACTATCGCTCCTCCGGGCGTATCCTGAAGGCGGCGAACATTCTGATCGCCAACAACCCGCACGTGTTTGAAAAGCGTCTGTTCTCCGAACTGGGCTACGGGCCAGAGCTGAAAGTGCTGAGCGCCAACCATGAAGAACATGAGGCTGAACGTGTTACCGGCGAGCTGATTGCTCACCACTTTGTCAACAAGACGCAGTATAAGGATTACGCGATTCTCTATCGTGGCAACCACCAGTCACGGGTGTTTGAAAAATTCCTGATGCAGAACCGCATCCCGTACAAAATTTCCGGCGGTACCTCGTTCTTCTCGCGCCCGGAGATTAAAGACCTGCTGGCCTACCTGCGCGTGCTGAGCAACCCGGATGACGACAGCGCGTTCCTGCGTATCGTCAACACACCGAAACGCGAGATTGGCCCGCGACGCTGCAAAAACTCGGCGAATGGGCGATGACTCGCAACAAGAGCCTGTTCACCGCCAGCTTCGATATGGGCTGAGCCAGACGCTCACCGGGCGCGGCTATGAATCGCTGACGCGCTTTACCCAGTGGCTGGGCGAAATTCAGCGCCTGGCGGAACGCGAGCCGATCGCCGCTGTGCGCGATCTGATTCACGGTATTGATTACGAATCCTGGCTGTTTGAAACCTCGCCGAGCCCGAAAGCCGCCGAAATGCGCATGAAAAACGTCAACACGTTGTTCAGTTGGATGACGGAAATGCTGGAAGGCAGCGAGCTGGAAGAACCGATGACCCTGACGCAAGTGGTCACTCGCTTTACGCTGCGTGACATGATGGAGCGCGGCGAAAGCGAGGAAGAACTGGATCAGGTTCAGCTGATGACCCTGCACGCATCAAAAGGTCTGGAGTTCCCGTACGTGTTCCTGGTGGGGATGGAGGAGGGCTGCTGCCGCACCAGAGCAGCATTGACGAAGATAACGTTGATGAAGAGCGCCGCCTGGCCTACGTCGGCATTACCCGCGCGCAGAAAGAGCTGATTTTTACTCTGTGCAAAGAACGCCGTCAGTACGGTGAATTAGTGCGCCCGGAGCCGAGCCGTTTCCTGCTGGAACTGCCGCAGGATGATGTGATTTGGGAGCAGGAGCGGAAGGTGATTACTGCGGAAGAACGCATGCACAAAGGGCAGGCTAACGTTGCCAACATTCGTGAAATGCTGGCGAAAGCGAAAAAATCATAACTGAGTCATGGTAGGCCGGATAAGCGCAGCGTCATCCGGCAACCCGATGAGGTTTAGCGGACTTCCAGCGGCCAGTGAATATAGCTTTGCCACTGGCACTCCTGATCGACCATTTCGCGGCCCAGAGGGTGGTGCGCAAGCCAGCCTTCCGGCAACGTCAGCGTCAGGTTTTCACCTTCGGCAACCAGCGTAATCGCGGCAGGAGATCGTCGCGGCGGCGGCTGGCAAACAGAATCGCCAGGCGTAGCAGGCGGCAAAGATGCTCGGCTACGCGCGGCGGTACGGCGTTCTGCTGATGCAGCGTAGGCAAATTGACGGTGTTGGTCTGGTTTAACAGCAGGGTGGCGAGCAGCTTTTTCTGTGCGGGGGTAAAACCCGGTAGATCGAGGTTACGCACCAGATAGGCTGCGTGCTGCGGTGCTTGCTTGAAGTCAACGCTGAGCCCGATTTCATGCAGCGCGCAGGCGCTTAGCAGCAGTTCGCGGCTTAATGGCTCCAGTTCCCAGCTGTTAGCAACCTGATCGACAAAGTTATCCGCCAGCTGTGCGACGCGGTTCGCCTGCTCTGTGTCGACCATAAAACGGCGCTGAATATTGCGCAGCGTGCGGCTGCGAATATCTTCATCGACCGCCAGATGCAGCATACCGTAAACCAACCCTTCGCGCAGCGCGCCGCCGGCCAGCGTCATGCACTGGATGTTCAGTTCGGTAAAAATTGCGATCAGGATCGCCAGCCCGCTCGGGAAAACCAGCGCGCGCTCCAGCGTCAGCCCTTCAATTTCCAGCTCTTCCAGGCGACCACACTGAATGGCGCGCTGTTTAAGCTGCTGAAGCTTGGCAAGGGTAATGCGCTCATCCATCCCCTGCGCCATCATGATTTCCTGCAACGCCTGAACCGTGCCGGATGCGCCGACACAGACTTTCCAGCCGTGGTGACGCAGTTCATCCGCGACCGGCTTTAACACTTCACGGCGGCACGTTCCGCTTCGTCGAAATGTTCCTGCGCCAGATTACGGTCGGTGAAGTAGCGCTCCAGCCAGGTCACGCAGCCCATCGACAGGCTGAACAACGAGGTAGTTTGCGCACCGGTGCCGGTCACCAGTTCAGTACTGGCGCCGCCGATATCGACCACTAAACGACGATCGTCGCCGCCAGTGGTGTGCGCGACGCCCTGATAAATCAGACGTGCTTCTTCTTCGCCGCGGATAACCTGCACCGGACAGCCGAGGATCTCCTGGGCTTTGGCGATAAAGACGTCGGCATTCACGGCAAGACGCAGCGTTGCGGTTGCCACGATGCGGATTTGCGTGGGGGAATATCTTGTAATCGCTCGGCGAACAGACGCAGGCACTGCCAGCCTCGTTCCATGGCTTCCGTCGACAGGATGTTGTCCTGGCTCAGCCCGGCGGCCAGACGCACTTTACGCTTGATACGGGTGAGCGTCTGGATGCTACCCGCCACCTCGCGCACAATCAGCATATGAAAACTATTGGAACCGAGATCAATGGCTGCGTACAGCGAGGTGGTAGTGAGCATAACTTATTTAACCTGAACGACGACGATTACGTGGCGCGCCCGAACGACGCGGACCGTTACCCTGGCGAACGCGCGTCAGACGCAGCGGCTTCGGCAGGTCGGTTAACAAGGCATCCGGGTTGTACTTACTGACCGGAATCGAGTGACCCGTGTAGGTCTCAATGGCCGGCAAGTTCAGTGCATACTCTTCACAGGCGAGGCTAATTGAGTGGCCGCTTGCGCCTGCGCGACCGGTACGACCGATGCGGTGTACGTAGTCTTCACAGTCGTCTGGCAGGTCATAGTTAAAGACGTGCGTCACAGCAGGAATGTGCAGGCCGCGCGCCGCAACGTCGGTCGCGACAAGAATGTCGAGATCGCCACGGGTGAAATCTTCCAGAATACGCAGACGTTTTTTCTGCGCCACGTCACCGGTCAGCAGGCCGACGCGATGACCATCGGCAGCCAGGTGGCCCAGATGTCTTCACAGCGGTGCTTGGTGTTGGCGAAGATAATCGCGCGATCGGGCCATTCTTCTTCCAGCAGCGTTTGCAGTAAACGCATTTTTTCTTCATTGGAAGGATAGAAAAGCTCTTCTTTAATGCGATGGCCCGTTTTCTGCTCTGGCTCCACTTCCACATATTCGGCGTTGTTCATTTGCTCGAACGCCAGTTCGCGTACGCGGTAAGAAAGGGTGGCGGAGAACAGCATGTTCAGACGCTGGTTGGCCGGCGGCATGCGGCGGAACAGCCAACGGATATCTTTAATAAAGCCGAGATCGTACATACGATCGGCTTCGTCCAGCACCACGACCTGGATCGCGCCCAGATTAATATGGTTCTGTTTTGCATAATCAATGAGACGGCCGGTGGTGCCGATCAGAATATCGACGCCGCTCTCCAGCACTTTCAGCTGTTTGTCATAGCCGTCACCGCCGTAGGCCAGGCCCAGCTTCAGACCGGTGGCCTGAGCCAGCGGCTCTGCGTCAGCGTGAATCTGTACCGCCAGCTCACGGGTCGGCGCCATAATTAACGCGCGCGGTTGGTTCACCTGGCGGTCAGCAACTGCCGGTGAGAAAGAAGATAATGAAACGTTGACGTCAGGAACGCCATCGTTTTTCCGGTACCGGTTTGCGCCTGTCCAGCCACATCACGTCCAGCAAGCGTCAGCGGCAAAGCCAGCGCCTGAATGGGCGTGCAATTATAAAACCCTTTAGTTTCAAGGGCTTCAACCACTTTAGGGTGCAGGGCGAAGTCGGAAAACTTCTGTTCAGTTAAATGTGTTTTGCTCATAGTGTGGTAGAATATCAGCTTACTATTGCATTAAGAAAGCGTATCCGGTGAAATAACGTCAACCTTTGTTGGCGAAGTCAACATCAACACCTCGTTGGTTAATGCTACACCAACACACCAGGCTTATTCCTGTGGAGTTAAATATGAGCGATAAAATTATTCACCTGACTGACGACAGTTTTGACACGGACGTACTCAAAGCTGACGGGCTGACCCTCGTCGATTTCTGGGCAGAGTGGTGTGGTCCGTGCAAAATGATCGCCCCGATTTTGGATGAAATCGCCGATGAGTATCAGGGTAAACTGACCGTTGCCAAACTGAACATCGATCAGAACCCGGGCACTGCACCGAAGTATGGCATCCGCGGTATCCCTACGCTGCTGCTGTTCAAGAACGGCGAAGTGGCTGCAACCAAAGTTGGCGCGCTGTCTAAAGGCCAGCTCAAAGAGTTCCTCGACGCTAACCTGGCGTAAGCAATTCGACTCGGGCGTCCTGTGTTCTTAAATTGAGCGGAACTCTGGACGCCCGGCTTTAGTCGTGCTAAGTTAAGTTTGACTTCGTTTTAAACATACCTTGTTTGAATCTTGTTTGACCCAAACCTCCGTCGCATTTAGCCACGTCAGAGGTTGAAAAATTCCAGGCTTGTCACTCTTTCCGTCTTGTCGTTTCAGTTCTGCGTACTTTCCTGTGACCAGGCAGCGAACAGACATGAGTTGATGGCCGTAAACAGGCACGGATGACCCTGCCATACCATTCACAAATTAAGTTCGAGATTTACCCCGAGTTTAAGAACCCACACCATTATGAATCTTACCGAATTAAAGAACACGCCGGTTTCTGAGCTGATCACTCTCGGCGAAAATATGGGTCTGGAAAACCAGGCTCGTATGCGCAAGCAGGACATCATTTTCGCCATCCTGAAGCAGCACGCGAAGAGTGGCGAAGATATCTTTGGCGACGGTGTGCTGGAGATACTGCAGGATGGATTTGGTTTCCTCCGCTCCGCAGACAGCTCCTACCTCGCCGGCCCTGATGATATCTACGTTTCCCCAGCCAAATCCGCCGTTTCAACCTCCGCACTGGTGACACCATCTCTGGTAAGATTCGTCCTCCGAAAGAGGGTGAGCGTTACTTTGCGCTGTTGAAAGTTAACGAAGTTAACTACGACAAGCCGGAAAACTCGCGCAACAAGATCCTGTTCGAGAACTTAACCCCGCTGCACGCAAACTCCCGTCTGCGTATGGAACGTGGTAACGGTTCTACCGAAGACTTAACGGCTCGCGTACTGGATCTGGCATCGCCGATCGGTCGCGGCCAGCGTGGTCTGATTGTGGCGCCGCCGAAAGCCGGTAAAACCATGCTGCTGCAGAACATCGCGCAGAGCATTGCCTACAATCACCCGGACTGCGTGCTGATGGTGCTGCTGATTGACGAACGTCCGGAAGAAGTGACCGAGATGCAGCGTCTGGTGAAAGGTGAAGTGGTTGCTTCTACCTTTGACGAACCGGCATCTCGCCACGTTCAGGTAGCTGAAATGGTTATCGAGAAGGCGAAACGTCTGGTAGAACACAAGAAAGACGTGATCATCCTGCTCGACTCCATCACTCGTCTGGCGCGTGCCTACAACACCGTGGTTCCGGCTTCTGGCAAAGTCCTGACCGGTGGTGTGGATGCCAACGCCCTGCATCGTCCGAAGCGTTTCTTCGGCGCGGCGCGTAACGTGGAAGAGGGCGGCAGCCTGACCATCATCGCCACTGCGCTTATCGATACCGGCTCTAAAATGGATGAAGTTATCTACGAAGAGTTTAAAGGTACCGGCAACATGGAACTGCATCTCTCTCGTAAGATTGCGGAAAAACGCGTCTTCCCGGCTATCGACTACAACCGTTCCGGTACCCGTAAAGAAGAGCTGCTCACCACGCCTGAAGAGCTGCAGAAAATGTGGATCCTGCGCAAAATCATCCATCCGATGGGTGAAATCGACGCGATGGAATTCCTCATTAACAAGCTGGCCATGACCAAGACCAACGACGATTTCTTCGACATGATGAAACGTTCGTAAAACACGGTTTTTCGCTGAAAAACGCCACACAATTGTGTGGCGTTTTTGTTTTTAGGAGTTTCGCCGATGGGGTTCCGCTTTTTTTTCGCGGACAATTGCGGTTTACGGCTACAATAATAGCTAGTTTGTAAAATTGGTTATAAATCAGGCGAGTTTCCCCAATATTCATCAGGCTTCCTCTTCTGATGAGTAGTTATCGTGGGTATACTTTCGCTACTAATATTCGCAGCGAGTATAAATTGTGAGTTTACTGGCCGTCGGTACTGACCTGATCAGTATTTTTTTGTTCACCACCGTATTTCTTTTTTTCGCCCGCCGGGTGGCTAAAAAGATCGGGTTGGTGGACAGACCTAATTTTCGTAAACGTCACCAGGGGTTATCCCGCTTGTGGCGGCATCTCTGTATACGCCGGTATTTGCCTCACTTTTGCGATCGCCAATTACTACATCCCGCATGCTTCCCTTTATCTGGCCTGTGCTGGCGTACTCGTGCTGGTCGGCGCACTCGATGACCGTTATGACATCAGCGTTAAAATTCGCGCAATCATTCAGGCGCTGATTGGTATTGTGATGATGAGCGTCGGAGGGCTGTACCTGCGCAGCCTCGGCTATATCTTCGGCTCGTGGGAGCTGGTGCTCGGTCCGTTTGGCTTCTTCCTGACCTTGTTTGCCGTCTGGGCCATCATCAATGCTTTCAATATGGTGGACGGTATCGATGGCCTGCTTGGCGGCCTGTCGAGCGTCAGCTTCGGTGCCATTGGTCTGATTCTGTGGTTTGACGGGCAGACCAGTCTCGCCATGTGGTGCTTTGCCATGATTGCCGCCATCCTGCCATACATTATGCTCAACCTGGGCGTGCTGGGGCGTCGCTATAAAGTCTTTATGGGGATGCCGGCAGTACGCTGATTGGCTTCACCGTTATCTGGATCCTGCTGGAAACCACCCAGGGTACACATCACCCGATTAGTCCGGTCACCGCGCTGTGGATTGTCGCCATTCCGCTTATGGACATGGTGGCGATTATGTATCGCCGTCTGCGTAAGGGCATGAGCCCGTTCTCGGCTGACCGTCAGCATATTCACCATCTGATCATGCGTGCGGGCTTCACCTCTCGTCAGGCGCTGGTGTTGATTACGGTTGCCGCCGCGTTGCTGGCGGGCATTGGTGTGGCTGCCGAATACACTCGCGTTGTGCCTGAATGGGTCATGCTGATTTTGTTCCTGATGGCTTTTGGCCTCTACGGTTACTGCATCAAGCGGGCATGGAAAGTGGCGCGTTTTATTAAACGCATGAAGCGCAGAATGCGTCGGAACAGTGAAAAAAATCCAAAATTAACCAAGTAAAACTGGGGTAGTAATGACACAACCATTACCGGAAGCACAGTTATCAAGTGCGGAGAATGAACTGGATATTCGTGGCCTGTTTCGCGCGTTGTGGTCGGGGAAACACTGGATTATCGGCCTTGCGGTGCTATTTGCCGCTGTGGTGCTGATTTATACCTTTTTTGCCCGACAGGAATGGAGCACCACGGCGATCACCGACCGGCCAACGGTCAACATGCTAGGCGGCTATTACTCGCAGCAGCAATTCCTGCGCAATCTGGATGTGAAGGTTAACCCAACCACCACGACGCCGCCGTCGGTGATGGATGAAGTTTACAAAGAGTTCGTTATGCAGCTCGCCTCCTGGGATACCCGTCGTGATTTCTGGTCGCAGACGGACTACTACAAGCAGCGGATGGTGGGCAATTCCCGCGCTGATGCCGCCCAGCTTGATGACCTGATTAACGACATTCAGTTCATCCCTGGCGATGCGCAAAAAAACGTGAGCGACAGCGTCACGCTGAGCGCAGAAACCGCGCAGGACGCCAATAACCTGCTGCGCCAGTACGTGGCGTTTGCCAGCGAACGTGCCGCGGGCATCTGAATGACGAGCTGAAAGGCGCGTGGGCCGCGCGAACCATTCAGGTGAAAGCGCAGGTGAAGCGTCAGGAAGAGGTGGCTCAGGCGATTTTCAATCGCCGTCTGCACAGCATTGAAGCCGCGCTGAAAATTGCGCAGCAGAACAATATTACCCGTAGCGTCACGGATGTACCGGCCGATGAGCTCCCGGATTCCGAGCTTTCTTTACTGGGACGTCCGATGCTGCAGGCACGACTGGAAAACCTGCAGGCCGTTGGGCCGACCTTCGATCTGGATTACGACCAGGCGCGCGCTATGCTGACGACCCTCAACGTGGGGCCGACGCTGGCAAAGAGTTTTCAGACTTATCGGTATTTGCGCACACCGGAGGAGCCGGTAAAACGCACCAGCCCGCGCCGAGTATTCCTGATGGTGATGTGGGGTATTGTCGGCGCATTGGTGGGTGCGGGGGTGGCACTGGCGCGTCGTCGCACGCAGTAAATACCCATCAATGGTGAAGGGCGATGGGCCTGGTTCATCTATAGAAGAGAATCGATGTGAAAGTTCTGACTGTATTTGGCACACGTCCGGAGGCGATCAAAATGGCGCCTCTGGTTCATGCGCTAGCAAAGGATCCTCATTTTGAGGCAAAAGTATGCGTCACCGCACAGCATAGGGAAATGCTTGATCAGGTGCTAAACCTCTTCTCCATTGTTCCGGACTATGACCTCAACATCATGAGTCCAGGACAGGGTTTAACCGAAATAACCTGCCGCATTCTGCAGGGGTTGAAGCCTGTTCTGGAGTCGTTTAAACCAGACGTTGTGCTGGTGCATGGCGACACGACAACGACCGCCGCGGCAAGCCTGGCGGCATTTTATCAGCGCATTCCCGTTGGTCATGTGGAAGCGGGGCTGCGCACGGGCGATCTCTATTCGCCGTGGCCGGAAGAAGCGAATCGCACGCTCACCGGGCACCTGGCGATGTATCATTTCGCGCCGACCGAAAACTCGCGGCAGAATCTGCTGCGGGAGAATCTGCCGGATAAGCGCATTTTCGTCACCGGCAACACGGTGATTGACGCGCTGTTCTGGGTACGCGATCGGGTACTGAGCGATACCGCGCTGCGTAGCGATATGGCGCAGCGTTATCCGTTCCTCAGCAATGGCAAAAAGACGATTCTGGTCACAGGGCACCGTCGCGAGAGTTTTGGTCAGGGCTTTGAACATATTTGTCATGCGCTGGCCAAAATTGCCGCGGATAACCCGGATGTGCAGATTGTGTATCCGGTGCACCTCAATCCGAATGTCAGCGAACCGGTCAATCGGATTCTGGGGCACATCGATAGCGTCATATTGATTGAACCGCAGGACTACCTGCCGTTTGTCTGGTTGATGAATCATGCATGGCTGATTCTCACCGATTCGGGCGGCATTCAGGAAGAGGCGCCGTCGCTGGGCAAACCCGTACTGGTGATGCGTGAAACCACTGAGCGTCCGGAAGCCATCGATGCCGGCACGGTCCGCCTGGTGGGAACGGATAGCCAACGCATTGTGGATGAAGTTACGCGCCTGCTGCGCGATGACGAAGAATATCAAAGGATGAGCCGGGCCATAACCCTTACGGGATGGCCGGGCATGCGAACGTATTTTGGCAGCATTAAAAAATAATCAGGTAACGTTATGAGTTTCTCAACCCTCTCGGTGATCGGTCTGGCTATATCGGCCTTCCTACAGCGGCGGCGTTTGCTTCCCGGCAAAAGCAGGTTGTGGGCGTCGATATCAATCAACACGCGGTGGATACCATCAACCGCGGTGAAATTCATATTGTCGAACCCGATCTCGACAGGGTGGTGAAAACCGCGGTGGCGGATGGCTATCTGCGCGCCACCACCACGCCAGAAGCGGCCGACGCTTACCTGATTGCCGTGCCGACGCCGTTTAAAGGCGATCACGAGCCGGATATGATTTATGTCGAAGCGGCAGCGCGTTCCATTGCGCCGGTGCTGAAGAAAGGGGCGCTGGTGATCCTCGAGTCCACCTCGCCGGTTGGCGCGACCGAGCAAATGGCCGGCTGGTTGGCTGAGATGCGCCCGGATCTGACCTTCCCGCAGCAGGTTGGCGAGCAGGCGGATATTAACATTGCCTACTGCCCGGAACGCGTGTTGCCGGGGCAGGTGATGGTCGAACTGATTAAAAACGACCGCGTCATTGGCGGCATGACGCCGGTGTGCTCCGCGCGCGCCAGCGAGCTGTACAACATTTTCCTCGAAGGCGAATGCGTGGTGACCAACGCCCGCACCGCCGAGATGTGTAAGCTGACGGAAAACAGCTTCCGCGACGTGAACATCGCGTTTGCTAACGAACTGTCGCTGATCTGCGCCGACCAGGGGATTAACGTCTGGGAATTGATTCGCCTGGCGAATCGTCATCCGCGCGTCAACATTCTCCAGCCGGGTCCTGGGTGGGCGGGCACTGTATTGCCGTCGACCCGTGGTTCATCGTGGCGCAAAATCCGGAGCAGGCTCGTCTGATCCGTACCGCGCGTGAAGTGAACGACCATAAACCGTTCTGGGTGATCGACAAGGTGAAGGCGAATGTCGCCGACTGCCTGGCCGCCAGCGACAAACGCGCCAGCGAATTGAAAATTGCCTGCTTTGGCCTGGCATTTAAACCGAACATTGATGACCTGCGCGAAAGTCCGGCGATGGAAATTGCTGAACTGATCGCCCAGTGGCACAGTGGCGAAACGCTGGTGGTGGAGCCGAATATTCATCAACTGCCGAAAAAACTCGACGGACTGTGCTCGCTGGTGTCGGTAGAGACGGCGTTAGCCGATGCCGATGTGTTGGTGATGCTGGTCGACCATGCTCAGTTTAAAGCCATCAGCGGCGACGTGATTGCCCAGCAGTTTATTGTCGATACCAAAGGGTCTGGCGTTGAAACGTATTCTGGTGACTGGCGGCGCGGGCTTTATTGGCTCCGCCGTCGTACGTCACATCATTAACCACACCGCGGACAGCGTGGTGGTCGTTGATAAGCTGACCTACGCCGGTAACCTGGCGTCTTTAGCGCCGGTTGCGGATGATGATCGCTTTGCTTTCGAGCAGGTAGATATCTGCGATCGCCCGGCGCTGGACCGCGTGTTTGCCCGGTATCGCCCGGACGTGGTGATGCACCTGGCCGCGGAAAGCCACGTTGACCGTTCTATCGATGGACCGGCGGCGTTTATCGAAACCAACATTGTCGGTACCTACACGCTGCTGGAAGCCGCTCGCGCCTGGTGGTCCATGCTGGATGATGCGGGTAAAGCGGCGTTCCGCTTCCACCATATTTCTACCGATGAAGTGTACGGCGATCTGCATTCGACGGACGATTTCTTTACCGAAACCACGCCGTATGCGCCAAGCAGCCCGTATTCCGCGTCGAAAGCCAGCAGCGACCATCTGGTACGCGCCTGGCTGCGTACCTATGGCCTGCCGACGCTTATCACTAACTGTTCAAACAACTACGGTCCGTACCACTTCCCGGAAAAACTGATCCCGCTGACTATTCTCAACGCCCTGGCGGGTAAACCGCTGCCGGTGTACGGCAACGGTCAGCAGATTCGCGACTGGCTGTTTGTCGATGACCACGCCCGCGCGCTCTATCTCGTCGCCACCACCGGTGGCATTGGCGAAACCTACAATATTGGCGGTCATAACGAGCGTAAAAATATCGAGGTCGTCGAGACGATTTGCGCGCTGCTTGAAGAACTGGTGCCGCAAAAGCCGCAGGGTATTGCGCGTTATCATGACCTGATTACTTTTGTCACCGATCGTCCGGGCCATGATTTACGCTACGCGATTGATGCCGCGAAAATTGCCCGCGAGCTGGGCTGGACGCCGGAAGAGACGTTTGAAAGCGGTATGCGTAAAACGGTGCAGTGGTACCTCGCCAACGAAAGCTGGTGGAAGCAGGTACAGGACGGCAGCTATCAGGGTGAACGCCTGGGTCTGAAAGGCTAAAACGCCCGGAGGAGGAAAAGCAATGAAAGGCATTATTCTGGCTGGCGGCTCGGGTACGCGCCTGCATCCGATTACCCGCGGCGTGTCGAAGCAGCTGTTGCCGATTTACGATAAGCTGATTGTGCATCCTTATTGTTGTTTTCCTTAATCAACCTTTCGAAATCTGTATAAGACTAATACCCACTGGAGTTTTACTGTGTCTATCGATGCCAATATTGAGCCCCTGACGTGGGAAAATCAGTTTTTCGGCGTGAATAGCGCGATCGTCCGTTTTGCCGACGATGCGCCGCTGCTGACCGCCGAACGGCTGGCGGGTTGGTCGCGGGTGCAGGCGAAGATCGCCGCACACCAGGTCGCGCAACTGGATGCGCTGCAGGCGCTGGGCTTTCAGCTCGTGGAAGGCGAGGTCGATCTGGCGCTGCCCGTCACGCCGGTAGCCTGCCCGCAGGCGCAGCTGGCTTGTGAGTCCGATATCCCGGAATTACGGGCACTGGCGGCGCAGGCGTTTGCCTTAAGCCGCTTTCGTGCGCCTTGGTACGCTCCCGACGCCAGCGGCCGCTTCTATGCTCAGTGGATAGAAAATGCGGTTAAGGGCACGTTTGATAACCAGTGCCTGGTTTTTCGCGACAACAACGGCGCGATCCGCGCATTTGTTTCTCTACGAGAATTGAGTGCCTCCGATGCGCGTATTGGCCTGCTGGCCGGACGCGGCGCGGGCGCAGAATTGATGCAGGCTGCGGTACGCTGGGCATATACTCGCGGCCTATCGACGCTACGTGTGGCGACGCAAGCCGGCAACACCGCAGCACTTCAACGCTATATTCACAGCGGCGCTAATGTCGTCAGCACCGCGTACTGGCTATACAGGTGACATCATGATCCCATTTAACGCCCCACCAGTCGTGGGTACCGAACTCGATTACATGCAATCCGCGATGGGCAGCGGCAAGTTGTGCGGCGACGGCGGCTTTACCCGCCGCTGCCAGCAGTGGATGGAGCAACGCTTTGGTAGCGCCAAAGTGCTGTTAACGCCGTCCTGTACCGCATCGCTGGAGATGGCGGCCATCCTGCTGGATATCCAGCCGGGCGACGAAGTGATCATGCCGAGCTATACCTTTGTCTCCACCGCCAACGCCTTCGTGCTGCGCGGCGCCAAAATTGTGTTTGTCGACGTGCATAAAGAGACCATGAACATCGATGAGACGCGGATTGAAGCGGCAATCACCGACAAAACCCGCGCCATCGTGCCAGTGCACTACGCGGGCGTGGCCTGCGAGATGGACACCATCATGGCGCTGGCGAAGAAGTACAACCTGTTCGTGGTAGAAGACGCCGCGCAGGGCGTGATGTCGACCTACAAAGGCCGCGCGCTGGGCTCCATCGGCCATATCGGTTGCTTCAGCTTCCACGAAACCAAAAACTACACCGCAGGTGGTGAAGGCGGCGCAACGCTGATTAACGATCGTGCGCTGGTCGAGCGGGCGGAAATCATCCGCGAAAAAGGCACCAACCGTAGCCAGTTCTTCCGTGGGCTGGTGGATAAGTACACCTGGCGCGATATTGGTTCGAGCTACCTGATGTCCGATCTGCAGGCCGCCTATCTGTGGGCGCAGCTCGAAGCCGCCGACCGTATCAACAAGCAACGTCTCGCGTTATGGCAGAGCTACTATGACGCGCTGCTGCCGCTGGCCAAAACCGGACGTATTGACCTGCCGGTGATTCCGCAAGACTGCGGCCATAATGCGCACATGTTTTACATCAAGCTGCGCGACGTTGAAGACCGTAGCGCGCTGATTAACTGGCTGAAAGAGGCCGAGATTCTGGCGGTATTCCACTATATTCCGCTGCACTCCTGCCCGGCGGGCGAGAAGTTTGGCGAGTTCCACGGTGAAGATCGCTTCACCACCAAAGAAAGTGAGCGCCTACTTCGTTTACCGCTGTTCTACAACTTGTCGCCGGTCAATCAGCGCACGGTGATCAATACGCTGCTGAGCTACTTCGCCTGATATGTCGCTGGCAAAAGCTTCGGTGTGGACCGCCGCGTCCACGCTGGTAAAAATTGGCGTTGGCCTGCTGGTGGTGAAACTGCTGGCAGTGTCGTTTGGCCCCTCGGGCGTCGGCCAGGCGGGTAACTTCCGCCAACTTGTGACCGTGCTCGGCGTACTCGCCGGGCCGGTATTTTCAACGGGGTGACGAAATTTGTTGCCCAGCATCATGACGATCCGGCACGCTTGCGGCAGGTCGTCGGCACCTCCTCGGCGATGGTGTTGGGTTTTTCGACGCTACTGGCGGCGATTTTCCTGCTGGCGGCGGCACCGATAAGTCAGGGCCTGTTTGGCCATAGCCACTATCAGGGCTGGTACGGCTGGTTGCGCTGGTACAGATGGGCATCGCCTGGGCAAACCTGCTGTTGGCGCTGATGAAAGGGTTCCGCGATGCGGCGGGTAATGCGCTGTCGTTGATCGCCGGGAGCCTGATTGGCGTTGTGGCCTATTACGCCTGCTATCGGTTAGGCGGTTACGAGGGGCGCTACTGGGGTTGGCGCTGGTGCCAGCGCTGATTGTCATTCCCGCGGCGGTGATGTTAACCCGGCGCGGCCAGATTCCGTGGGTTATCTCAAGCCGCAGTGGGACAATGCGCTGGCGGGCCAGTTGGGTAAATTTACCCTGATGGCGCTGATTACCTCGGTCACGATGCCGGTGGCCTACGTGATGATGCGAAACCTGATGGCGGCGCACTACAGCTGGGATGAAGTCGGGATCTGGCAGGGCGTCAGCAGTATCTCCGACGCTTATCTACAGTTTATTACCGCTTCGTTTAGCGTCTATTTGCTACCAACGTTATCGCGCCTGGTCGCGAAGCAGGATATTTCCCGCGAAATTGGCCGCTCGCTGAAGTTTGTATTACCCGCCGTGGCGGCGGCGAGTCTGACCGTCTGGTTGCTGCGCGATTTTGCTATCTGGCTGCTGTTCTCCTCGAAGTTTGTCGCCATGCGCGACCTGTTCGCGTGGCAGCTGGTGGCGATGTATTGAAAGTAGGCGCTTACGTTTTTGGTTATTTAGTCATCGCTAAGGCTTCGCTGCGCTTTTATATTCTGGCGGAACTGAGTCAGTTCACGCTGCTCACGGCGTTCTCGCACTGGCTGATTCCGGCGCACGGTGCGCTGGGGCGGCACAGGCCTATATGGCGACCTATATTGTTTATTTCGCGCTGTGTAGCGGCGTATTTTTAATTTGGCGTAAACGGCAATGACCGAACTGATACATATCCTGGGATCGGATATCCCTCATCATAACCAGACAGTGCTGCGGTTTTTTGCCGAGGAGCTGGCCGAAGAGCCTGCACACGCCCGTCAGTTTATGGTGGTCAGCAAAGACGACGGCCTGGAGGCCGCGTGCCCTTCGCTGATGATTGAACGCTACGTCGATAAATCGGCGCTGGCGAAAGCCGTGGTGGCGAAGGCGAAGGCCAATCGCCAGCAGCGATTCTTCTTCCACGGCCAGTTTAATATCGGCATCTGGTTGGCGTTACTGAGCGGCGGCCTGAAGCCGTCGCAGGTGAGCTGGCATATCTGGGGAGCCGATCTGTATGAAGTCTCGCGTGGCCTGAAGTTCCGCCTGTTCTATCCGCTGCGCCGGATGGCACAAGGCCGCGTAGGGCGCGTGTTCGCCACCTGCGGCGATCTGAGCTATTTCGGCAATATGCACCCGCAGGTGCCCGGTGAGGTGCTCTATTTCCCGACGCGGATGGATCCGGCGCTGAATTCGCTGGCGGATTCCACGCCGCGAGAAGGCAAGTTGACCATTCTGGTGGGCAACTCTGGCGATCGTAGTAACGAACACATTGCCGCGCTGAAGGCGGTGCACCAGCAGTTTGGCGACACGGTGAACGTGATCGTACCGATGGGCTACCCGGCCAACAACGAGGCTTATATCGCTGAAGTAGACCACGCAGCGCAGGTGTTGTTCAGCAAAGAAAATGTGCAGATTCTGCGCGAAAAGCTGGAATTTGACGCCTATCTTGCCCTGTTGCGCCGCTGCGACCTGGGCTATTTTATTTTTGCGCGCCAGCAGGGTATTGGCACGCTGTGCTTGCTCATTCAGGCGGGGATCCCCTGCGTGTTGAACCGTCAGAACCCGTTCTGGCTGGATATGGCCGAGCAAAACATTCCCGTGTTGTTTACTGATGACGCGCTCACCGATCCGATGGTGCGAGAAGCCCAGCGTCAGTTGGCGCTGGTGGACAAAAACGCCATCGCCTTTTTCAAACCTAACTATCTGGCGCCATGGCATCGGGCGTTGCAACTGGCGGCGGGGAAGCGGTATGAGCGAAATGCAGTTTACCGGGCTGTTCGTCGTCTGGCTGCTGTCGACACTGTTTATCGGCACCCTGACGTGGTTTGAGTTTCGCCGCGTGCGTTTTAACTTCAACGTCTTCTTTTCGTTGTTGTTCCTGCTGACTTTTTTCTTCGGCTTCCCGCTGACCTGTACCCTGGTGTTTCGCTTCGGCGTCGGCGTTTCTCCGCCTGATGTATTGCTGCAAACGCTACTGATTTCGGTCTGTTTCTACGCGGTGTACTACGTCACATACAAAACCCGGCTGCGCCCTGCCAATGCGACGGTCACGCGCCGCCCGCTGTTTACCATGAACCGGGTTGAGACGCATATTACCTGGGTATTGCTGATGGGGCTTGCGCTGTTGACGGTCGGCACGTTCTTCCTGCACAACGGTTTTCTGCTCTTTAAGCTGCACTCCTATAGCCAGATTTTTTCCAATGAGGTCTCCGGGTCGCGCTTAAGCGCTTCTTTTACTTCTTTATTCCGGCGATGCTGGTTGTCTATTTTCTCAAGCCGAGCTTTAAAGCGTGGATTGGCTTCCTGATTGCTACCGTGGCCTTCGGCCTGCTGACCTATGCTATCGTCGGCGGCACGCGAGCAAACATTATCATCGCTTTCGCTATCTTCCTGTTTATCGGTATTATTCGCGGCTGGATTTCGCTGTGGATGCTGGTGGCGGCGGGCGTGCTGGGCATCGTTGGCATGTTCTGGCTGGCGTTGAAGCGCTACGGTATGAACGTCAGTGGTGACGAAGCGTTTTATACCTTCCTTTACCTTACGCGCGATACCTTCTCGCCGTGGGAGAACCTGGCGCTGCTGCTGCAAAACTACGATAAGATGGACTTCCAGGGCCTGGCGCCAATGGTGCGCGACTTTTACGTCTTTATCCCCAGTTGGTTGTGGCCATCGCGTCCAGGCATTGTGCTGAATACCGCCAACTACTTTACCTGGGAAGTGCTTAACAACCACTCCGGACTGGCTATCTCACCGACGCTGATTGGCTCGCTGGTGGTGATGGGCGGCATGTGGTTTGTGCCGCTGGGCGCGGTCGCGGTTGGCCTGATTATCAAATGGTTCGACTGGCTGTATAGTCTGGGCAACCAGGAGCCGAATCGCTATAAGGCGGCCATTCTGCACAGTTTCTGTTTTGGCGCAATTTTCAACATGATCGTGCTGGCGCGTGAGGGTTGGATTCGTTCGGTTCTCGCGTCGTCTTCTTTATGGTCATCTTTGGTTTCTGTTTGCTGGTGGCGAAATTGCTGTACTGGTTGTTTGAGAGCGCGGGGCTGATTCATCAGCGGTTAAAACGCCCTGCGCAGGTTGGAGAAGGATAAAATGGCTGACTTACGGACCGCGCCGACTTATACCCTACGCGGGATCAACCTCATCGGCTGGCGCAATATGCAGCACGCGCTGGACTATCTGTATGCGGGTGGCAATCTGAAGCAAGGGACTCTGGTGGCGATCAACGCCGAGAAGATGCTGACGCTGGAAGATAACACCGAAGTGCGGGCGTTGATTAACGACGCCGAGTTTAAATATGCCGACGGTATCTCGGTAGTGCGATCCGTACGTAAGAAATACCCAAATGCTGATGTGTCGCGTGTGGCGGGGGCCGACCTGTGGGAGGCGCTGATGGCGCGCGCGGGCGCGGAAGGGACACCGGTGTTTCTGGTCGGCGGTAAGCCGGAGGTGATGGCCGAAACGGCGCAAAAACTGCGTCAGCAGTGGAACGTCAATCTGGTGGGTACCCAGGATGGCTATTTCACCGCCGAGCAGCGTCCCGCGTTGTTTGAACGTATCCGCGACAGCGGGGCGAAAATCGTGACCGTAGCGATGGGCTCGCCTAAGCAGGAAATCCTGATGCGCGACTGCCGTCAGGTTTACCCTGACGCCCTCTACATGGGGGTGGGCGGCACTTACGACGTCTTTACCGGCCACGTCAAACGCGCGCCTAAGGTGTGGCAAACGCTGGGCTGGAGTGGCTTTATCGCCTGTTTTCCCAGCCGAGCCGCATCACGCGCCAGCTGCGCCTGCTGCGCTATTTACGCTGGCATTACACCAATAACCTCTGAATATTCCGCGCATTATTCGCAATGAATCACGCATTTCCTGCGTGATTCATTCACAATCTCGATACGTTATCCCTCATTTATATTTGCCATTTGTGTGAAATTGTTAAACCATTCGCATGCCCTGACGATGTATCCGTATTTCTACGGATATGTCCACATCCGAAAGACATCTTTTTTTCTATAAAAATAAAACCGGCATCGACCGGGCATAAATGCAAACACAGAGGATCTATGGCAGAGAATAAACCGGAGCTCCAGCGCGGTCTGGAAGCCCGTCATATTGAATTGATTGCCCTTGGCGGCACCATTGGCGTCGGCCTGTTCATGGGGCGGCAAGCACCCTGAAGTGGGCCGGCCCGTCGGTGCTGCTGGCCTACATTCTGGCCGGGGTTTTTGTTTTCTTCATTATGCGTTCGATGGGCGAAATGCTGTTTATCGAACCGGTCACCGGCTCGTTCGCTGTTTACGCGCACCGTTATATGAGCCCGTTCTTCGGCTACCTCACCGCCTGGTCCTACTGGTTTATGTGGATGGCGGTCGGGATTTCGGAGATTACGGCGATAGGGTGTACGTGCAGTTCTGGTTCCCGGAGATGGCGCAGTGGATCCCGGCGCTGATTGCCGTGGGCTGGTGGCGCTGGCTAACCTGGCGGCGGTGCGCTTGTACGGGGAAATTGAGTTCTGGTTCGCAATGATTAAGGTCACCACCATTATCGTGATGATCGTCATTGGTCTTGGCGTGATTTTCTTTGGCTTTGGCAACGGCGGCACCTCCATCGGTTTTAGCAACCTCACTGAACACGGCGGCTTCTTCGCGGGCGGCTGGAAGGGCTTCCTGACGGCATTGTGCATCGTTGTGGCTTCCTATCAGGGCGTAGAGCTTATCGGCATGACGGCCGGTGAAGCCAGGAACCCGCAGGTGACTCTGCGCAGCGCGGTAGGCAAAGTGCTGTGGCGCATCCTGATTTTCTACGTGGGCGCGATTTTCGTTATCGTCACCATCTTCCCGTGGAATGAAATTGGCACTAACGGCAGCCCGTTTGTACTGACCTTCGCCAAAATCGGTATCACCGCGGCGGCGGGCATTATCAACTTCGTGGTACTGACAGCGGCGCTGTCTGGCTGTAACAGCGGAATGTACAGCTGCGGGCGCATGCTTTACGCGCTGGCGAAAAACCGTCAGCTGCCTGCGGCGATGGGTAAAGTGAGCAAAAGCGGCGTACCGGCGGTTGGGGTGAGCGTGTCGATTGTTATTCTGCTGATTGGCTCCTGCCTGAACTACATCATTCCAAACCCGCAGCGTGTATTCGTCTACGTTTACAGCGCCAGCGTGCTGCCGGGATGGTGCCGTGGTTTGTTATTCTGATTAGCCAGCTGCGTTTCCGTCGCGCACATAAAGCGGCGATTGCCAGCCATCCGTTCCGCTCAATTATGTTCCCGTGGGCCAACTATTTGACCATGGCGTTCCTGATTTGTGTGCTGATCGGTATGGGCTTCAATGACGATACCCGTATGTCGCTGTTTGTGGGCGCGCTGTTTTTGGCCATCGTGACCGTGGTTTATAAGGTTTTTGGCATGGGCAAGGGCGTTGAAGTGCAAAAAGTGCAGAAATAAGCAGCAAAACGCACAAACCATGAGCAAACGATAATTTTCTTTAAAAAGGCACTAGACAGCGGGTAGGAAGTCCGTATTATCCGACCCCGCAACGGCGCTAAGCGCCCGTAGCTCAGCTGGATAGAGCGCTGCCCTCCGGAGGCAGAGGTCTCAGGTTCGAATCCTGTCGGGCGCACCATTTACCCGGTGCTGGAGCTGCGGTGGTTTTTTTAAGACCGCGTAAAAGATTTGCAGTGGTGGCTATAGCTCAGTTGGTAGAGCCCTGGATTGTGATTCCAGTTGTCGTGGGTTCGAATCCCATTAGCCACCCCATTATTTGATAGAGTTGTGAATTTGCGAAGGTGGCGGAATTGGTAGACGCGCTAGCTTCAGGTGTTAGTGTCCTTAGGATGTGGGGGTTCGAGTCCCCCCCTCGCACCACGACTTTAACGAATTGAACTAAAAATTCAAAAAGCAGTATTTCGGCGAGTAGCGCAGCTTGGTAGCGCAACTGGTTTGGGACCAGTGGGTCGGAGGTTCGAATCCTCTCTCGCCGACCAATTTTGAACCCCGCTTCGGCGGGGTTTTTTGTTTTCTCCGTTCCGAGCACATTTCCGAATTTCTCGCCATGCGCAAAAAACGCCCCTTTCGCTGAGGGATGCTTCACTATGATAAAGCATTCCCGTGCATAAGGATGGCGAGACGATGCCCCAACAGATCCCAATCCGCGCGTTTCACGCGATGGCCAAGCCCAGCGGCTCTGACTGCAACCTCAACTGTACCTACTGTTTCTATCTTGAGAAGCAAGCGCTTTACCCTGACGTCTGTTCACGCATGAGTGACCAGACGCTGGAGGCCTACATCAAAAACTATATTGCCGCCGTTGAAGCGCAGGCTGAAGTGGCCTTTACCTGGCAGGGTGGCGAGCCGACGCTGCTGGGGCTCGACTTTTATCGTCGCGCGGTGGCGTTACAGGCTAAATACGGCGCGGGTCGACGCATCAGCAACAGTTTTCAGACCAACGGCGTGTTGCTGAATGACGAGTGGTGCCTCTTTTTCCGCGAGCAGCGTTTTTTAATCGGCCTGTCTCTGGATGGTCCGGCGGAGATTCACAACGCCTATCGTCTGACAAAAGGCGGCAAGCCCACGCACAAGCTGGTGATGCGCGCGCTGGCGCTACTGCAAAAACACGGCGTTGATTACAATATTCTGGCCTGCGTGAACCGCCAAAGCGCACGGCAACCGCTTAAAGTTTATGATTTTCTGTGTGAATCCGGCGTGGAATTCATCCAGTTTATCCCGGTCGTCGAGCGTCTGGCTGGCCCGCGGGAAGCCAATGTGGGGCTTTCGCTGCAGGGGCCAGGGAGTGAGCATTCAGCAGAGAGGGTCACGGCCTGGTCCGTTCGCCCGAAAGCCTACGGTGAGTTTCTTACCGCGATTTTTGACCGCTGGATCCAGCGCGACGTCGGTAAAGAGTTTGTGATGAACATTGAGTGGGCTTTTGCCAACTTTGTCGGCGCGCCCGGTGCGGTGTGTCATCATCAGCCCACCTGCGGGCGCTCGATCGTTGTTGAGCACAGCGGTGATGTTTATGCCTGTGATCACTATGTCTACCCGGAATTCCAGCTCGGCAATCTCCATCAACACAGCTTTGCGCAGATGGTTGATACCCTGAGCAGGAACAGTTTGGGCGCGATAAATTTGCCCGCCTGCCGGTGGCCTGTAAGCAGTGTGAAGTGCTGAGGGCGTGCTGGGGTGGCTGCCCTAAGCATCGTTTTATCCCAACGGAGGGCGGTGAGCAAAACTACCTGTGTGAAGGTTTCCGCCACTACTTCCGTCATTTGCCTCCGTATCTGAAAGCGATGCGCGATCTGCTTGCCAGCGGTCGCCCGGCCAGCGACATCATGAAGGCGCAGCGGGTGTTCCCATCGCACAAATAGCCAGCTCGCCGGAGATGTTTCCGGCGAGCTGGATCAGTGCGGCTGTCAGAGCTTGATTTGAACTTTTGGCGGATATTTTTTCAGGATAGCCATGTAGTCATGTACTTCGGTCTGTAGCGGCACGCCCATAGGGATGTGACGGATGCCGACAGATTCGCTTTCCTGTGGGTCGGTATACAGATTAAACATCATGCTTCCTGCCGTCTGCATCACCGCGCCGGTGAAGCCGCCCTGATAGCCGGTTTGGGTAAAGGCATACGGCTGTTGAATCAGCAGATGATATTTAAACTCATCAATACGCACGGCAGAGAGCTGTCCGTTGAGGAAGTAGTGTTCCGCCTTGCGGTTAGATTGCCCGTTGCTGCCAAGGAAGAATGAGGACTGATCGACCCCGTCAATGAAGGTGGTTTTGGGTACCAGTTTAGAGACTTCCGCTCCCGGTTTACCGGCCAACGCCAGTGCCGTTGGGAACAGATCCGCCAGATCGACGATACCGTCTGACTTACGCGGCTGGATCATCCCCTTCCAGTAAACGAAGGTGGGGACGCGGACGCCGCCTTCCCAGGTGGACCCTTTTGCACCCGGAACGGCGTGCGGCCATGCGGTGGGACTTCCGCTTCCGGACCGTTATCGGAGGTGAAGACGATCAGCGTATTATCCAACTGGCCATTTTTCTCCAGTGTTTTATACAGGTTGGCGAACACATCATTCATTTCAACCATGCAGTCGCTAAAGGATGTGCGCGCCGGTGAACTTCCCGCATATTTGGCGTTAGGGTAGTTGTCGAAGTGGCAGCCGCGTGTGCCGTAGTACAGGAAAAAGGGCTTATCGCTTTTCGCCATCTTGTTGAGGAAGTCTACGCCGTACTGCATCCAGCGCTGATCGAGATCCTCCATATACTTTGGCGTAATGTCAGCAATCGCTTCCTGTTTACCGCCTCGTACCGCGTGAACGTCATCTTTACTGAACGGCAGATTTTTAATGTATTCGGAGCGAGAGGGGCTTAGCGCAACCTCTGGGTTCACGTTGACGTCACGCCACTCGGTATACATATCAGAGACCGAATTAAACCCGCGGAAATCATCAAAGCCGACGTTCTGGGGCTGCGAGCCTTCATTTTCGCCCATGTGCCATTTACCGATCGCCTGAGTGACATAACCCTGATCGTGCAGCAATTGCGGCAGGGTGGTTAACCCTTCCAGCCCGCCGGGCATGCCATACATCGGGGCATCAGAATCCCGTGGTGTACAGAGTATTGACCGGTCATGATGGTGGCGCGTGTGGGAGAGGAGCTGGGTTGCGAGTAAGCAGAAGTCAAAATTAACCCCTGACTGGCAACGGCATCGATATCCGGAGTTGGGTTGCCAACCGCGACACCGCCGCCGTTAAAGCCAACATCCATCCAACCTACGTCATCGAGAATGAAAATGATAACGTTAGGTTTTTTTCCGGTTTTTTTCTCAATGTCGGCCAGCTTTTGCTGCGCCTCTTTATTCTGTTCTGGGTGCATCATTACCGGCATCATATTATCGGCAATAGATGTCGCTTTTTTTACCAGATATTGATTAGGGTGGTCGTAACCGGAGTAACCTTGCTTAGCTGTCGCTACCGCGGGTGTATCTACCGCATTAGCAAACGCAGGAAGCGCCGTAATGATAGCTACAGCCAGCAGCTTACGTGGGAAAGATAAATCCATTATATAATCTCCAGGTAATATATTATTGATAGATACAACAGCCTTGGATAAGAAGGTTAAAACAACTATCTAATAATTATGGATAAAAGATTGCAGCAACGGCTGGCGTTGCCTGTGAAGAATCGTATACCTTAATTTCTTCTGCTGTAAATATAATGACAGCGCAGGTGCGATAATGGATTAATAATCAATTGTTACTAATTTCTAAATAATTTGCCGCATGAATGAGGACGATATTGGTATCTGGTTTTATTATTTATATATTGCCGTGGATTATTATTATGGTTAAATAAAACGGCAAAGTGAAATGACTGCGATGGCATGTTTTTTGATGAGTTAAAAAAAACAATATTGTCTTTAACCAGACATGTCATTTCTCAAAATTTTATGACATAATGCGCCGCGTAGATGCTCATTCCATCTCTTATGTTCGCCTTGTGCCTCATAAACTCAGGAATGACGCAGAGCCATTGACGGTGCTTATCGTCCACTGACAGATGTCGCTTTTGCCTCATCAGACACCATGGACATAACGTTGAGTGAAGCACCCATTAGTTGTCGAATTAAACCTGTATTGGCGCCTGCTCCCACAAAGAGCAGGCGTTTTTTTATGGGTAAAAAGAAAAGGGGCCATTCGGCCCTTTTTGCTAGCGCGTAGATTACGCTGGCGGATTGTTCTGCAGCGTCAGCATCAGCCCGTCCCGGCGCATGGCAGCGGCTTCTTCCGGCTGTTTCAGGCGGTCAAGCGTGTCAGCCAACCAGGCATAGTCGAAAGCATCCGGACGCTGCTTAAGCGCGGCGCGAAACGCCAGGCTCGCTTCCTGCCACTCGCCGTGCTTCATCAGCGACTGGCCCAGCGTGCTCCACAACAGCGGGCGGTCGCCCACGGTTTTGATCTGCTGGCGCAGTAGTTTTTCCATCTGCTCCGGGTTATTGGTGTGCAGACGTGGAATCAACATCACCAGACGATCGTCATACTGACGCTTCAGGCCGTCGATGATGATCTGCTGTGCGGTGTCATGATCGTCGCACTCAATGAGGTGATCCGCCATGGCGACCTGCAGGGCCACCTGATGACGTGTTTTACGGCTTTGATTCTTCCACCAGTCACGCAGCCCTTCGCTGCCCTGGTCGGCGCGGACCTGGTCCATCAGACCAATCCACGCCTGCTGCTCCAGCGCCGCGCGATGGGCGTCATCGCCGACGTTGGCTTTCGCCATTGATGGGATGATATCCAGCAGCGAACTCCAGGCCCGGTCTGAATATAGGCTTGCTCGGCCAGACGCAGTACTTCCGGATGGCGTGGGGCGATTTCCAGCAGCTTATCAATACCGTGGCGCGCCGCGTGGGTTTCATGACGCGCCAGCTGTAGACGGACGCGAGTGATCTCAACCGGGATCAAATCGTTACCGGCATTTTCCGCTGCACGCTGTAGGTGTTGATTGGCGCGCGCTTCGTCACCGCGCTGCTGCGCGGCTTCAGCCGCCAGCAGGTAGTTGACGACAGGCTGTTCCGCGTGATCGGCATTTTTCGACATCAGCTTTTCAACCTGCTGATAGTCGCCTTCCGCCAGTTTCAACAGCGCCTGCTCGGTCTGCTTGCGTGCGCGACGGCGTTTACGGCCACGAACCAGCCGCGGGTATGGGCGCTGGTACGGAAAATGCGGCGCAGAATCCATTCCAGCGCGAACAGGACCACCATGATCAGAATCATGATGATGACCAACCCGGTGACGCTGGTTTCAATGTTGTAATTGTCGGTCTGAATCAGCACGTAACCCTGGTGACCTGCAATCATCGGGCCGACCACCACGCCGGCAATCAGCAGTGCAAAGAGTAATAAGACTTTAAGCATCGATTACTCTCCTTGCGCTGGGGCTGGCGCAGGCTCTGCGGCGGCCGGTTGCTCTGCCGTAGGCTGAGCGGCAGCGGGCTGTGCCATCAGGTTACGTACGCGGGTCTGCATCAGTTTTTCCAGAATCGGCTGGCTTTGCAGGGTTTCCGGAACGTCCATGGCGATACTCTGCTGGCTGAGTTGATCGATGTCGTTCAGGAACGTTTTCGTGGCGGCGTCATCGGTATCATAGTAGGCACGTACCCAGGTCGAGACGTTATCCAGCGCCTGCTTGTAGGTTTCCTGTTGATGACGCGGCACTGCCTGCGAGGCGGCAAGCAGTTGAGCGCGGATGTTCTCGCGCAGGTAGATATCCTGGTTCGGCGCCAGCAGCGGAACGGCGGTCTCGTCGCGGCGGCGAATGGTAATAAAGCTGTCCATAAAGTTCTGCCAGCTTTTTTGCAAATTGACGCGCCACTCGCTGAGCGAAGCCGACAGTTCGCCATCGTCGCTGTCCATCGGCGAATCGTCAGTATTGTTGTCCGCCAGACGCAGGTTATCCACCTGATTGGCGAGCTGGTTCACCTTCAGAATGATGCCGTCGAAATCAACCTGTGACACGGCGGAAAGGCTGGCGATATCTTCGGTAATTGCCCGGCGCGCGGTAATCAGACTGGGGTCGTTCATGTCCGCGAGACTGGCATCCGCGCTTTTCAGCAGTGCGGCAGCGGTGGTCACGTCCTGATCGCTCCACAGCTTGCGCCCGGCCAGCTTCACCAGGAAATCGGACTGGGCCAGCAGCCAGGTTTTTGAATCGGTGCCGGAGATAGCAGCCACTTTTTGCTGCACTTCATCCAACTGTTTGGCCATTTCGCTCTGCTGGGCTTTCGCCGCATCAAGCTGTTCGGCCTGTTGTTTAATGGTGGTTTCCAGAGCCTCTTTCTGCGCATCCTGGGCTTTTTGCAGCGCGATGAGCTGATTGGCGAGAGTATCGCTGGTGGTGGATTGGTTGACGGCCTGCTGTTTACCCAGCCGTACAGACCGATGCCGCCGCCAGCGCGATGGCGATAGCAACGGCGCTTAGCACCAGACTGGTTTTCCCGCCGGTATTTTTCTTCTCAGCATTTTCTGGCTTACGGACCTCGGGTTGCGGCGTGGTGTTCACGACGTCCCGGATTCTTCAACCACGGCGGAGTTTTCTTTTTGTTCCGTCATTATGGCTTCCAATTTTGAGAGTTATTGTAATGCGCGCAGCAGCGCATCGTTGTCTGCGCTATCGGCAACCTGAATTTCCTGCCAGCCCATCTCCCGGGCCAGTTTTGCAATGCGCTCACTCACCACCAGTAACCGACACTTGAGCAACCAGCTCTCCCGGTACCAGAGGGAATCAGCGTCCAAAGCTGTTGCAGCATTTCGCCGCTGGTGACCACAATCGTCGAGACGCCTCGCGACTGCCAGCGCATGGCTTCTTCCGCGCCATCGTAGTGAATGGCGCTGCGCTGATAGCATTCACACAGCGTCACGTCGGCACCGCGGGCGGTAAGCGTTTCAGCGAGCAGCTCACGGCCACCGTTGCCGCGCAGAATAAGCGCCTTCTTTCCCGCAATATTTTGTAATTCAGGTAATTGTAGCAATACTTCGCTGATTTCCCGATCTAAAGGGTAGCGTACGTCGGCTCCGCTGACCTGATGCAGAGCCAGCGCCGTAGTGCGACCAATGGCAAAATAGCGGGGAGCCGTCGGCCAGCAAAGGCGCTGCTGCTGCAACTGCGATTGGGCAAAGCTCACCGCATGCTGCGACAACGCGAACGCTAAATCCCATCGTCCAGCGCGCCAAGCGCCTGACCGAGCGTATTAAGTTCGCGACCGGGGTGAATTCAATCAGCGGGAAACTCCAGGCTACTCGCCCAGCGCGCGCAAACGGCTCACGAGCGCTTCACTTTGCGGGCGGGGCGGGTAACCAGAATGGTCATACTGAGGTGTCTCCGTCGTAGACCGCGGCAAGAATTTCTCGCGCGCCGTTATCGAGCAGCTCTTCAGCCAGCGCAATGCCCATTTTCTCGGCCTCTTCCGGCTGGCCGCGACGCTCGCCGCAAACCATTTGACTGCCGTCCGGCGCGCCAACCAGCGCGCGCAGCCACAGTTCGCCATCAATGAGTTCCGCATAGCTGCCGATAGGCACCTGACAGCCGCCTTCCAGTCGCGTGTTCATCGCCCGTTCGGCGCGCACGCGGACAGCGGTGTCGTCATGATTCAACGGCGCCAGCAGCGCACGCGTTTGTTCATCGTCGAGGCGGCACTCAATGCCGACGGCGCCCTGGCCAACAGCCGGGAGCGACTCTTCCGGCGACATCGGCTGGCGGATGCGGGCATCCAGTTCCAGACGTTTAAGGCCAGCAACGGCGAGGATGATCGCATCGTAGTCGCCGTTGTCGAGTTTGCTCAGCCGCGTGCCGACGTTGCCGCGCAGCGAACGAATCACCAGGTCCGGGCGGCGTTTGGCCAACTGGCACTGGCGACGCAGACTGGAAGTGCCGACGACGCTGCCTGCCGGGAGGTCATCCATGCTGGCGTAATGGTTCGAGACGAAGGCGTCACGTGGGTCGTCGCGCTCGCAGATTGTCACCAGCCCAGCCCTTCAGGGAATTCCACTGGCACATCTTTCATCGAATGCACGGCGATATCCGCGCGATTTTCAAGCAGTGCCAGCTCCAGTTCTTTGACAAAAAGCCCCTTGCCGCCCACTTTGGCCAGCGGCGTATCAAGGATCACATCACCGCGCGTGACCATCGGGACAAGCGTCACCGTCAGCCCAGGATGGCAGGCCTCCAGGCGTTCTTTTACATAGTGCGCTTGCCAGAGCGCGAGCGGGCTCTGACGTGTGGCAATTCTCAAAACTTTGTCTAACATGCTTGTTACCGTCATCTATCGTCCGTTGTCCATCCTAACATTGTTGCCTTAATGATGTTAGTTTTCAGGGATTCATACCCTGAACAATTCGCGATGCAGGAAACGTGCCTTCAGCCTAAACGGAGACAAGCATAAACGGGGTTGTGTTTACCGTTCATTACTGGCACTGTCTTGATCGTATGCCGGGGTTTACAGCAGCATTCAATGCTACACTTGTTGTAGTGCAACATTCTTTACGGTCAACCGGCAAGGTGTTAAATTGATCACGTTTTAAACCATTTTTTGTCCAGAATTCGATAATGACAACGGCGGACGAAAAACGGTAACGGTTCTTCTTGTTGAAATATTAAAACCTCCGTACCGCTTGAACAGGATACGTCGAGGTTTTGAACATCAGGCGATATGTCTTGTACCTCTATATTGAGACGCTAAAACAGAGACTGGATGCCATCAACCAACTGCGCGTGGATCGCGCGCTTGCAGCCATGGGCCCTGCTTTCCAGCAGGTATACAGTCTACTGCCGACATTATTACATTATCATCATCCGCTGATGCCGGGTTACCTTGACGGTAACGTTCCCAAGGGCATCTGCCTCTACACGCCTGATGAAACCCAACGTCATTACCTCGACGAACTCGAGCTGCATCGCGGCATGCCGCCGCAGAGCACTGCCAAGGGCGAACTGCCGATTACCGGCGTTTACACCATGGGCAGCACCTCGTCTGTTGGCCAGAGCTGTTCCTCCGATCTGGATATCTGGGTCTGTCACCAGTCGTGGCTCGACAATGATGAACGTCAATTGTTACAGCGCAAATGCAGCCTGCTGGAAAGCTGGGCGGCATCGCTGGGCGTGGAAGTCAGCTTCTTCCTGATCGACGAGAACCGTTTCCGTCATAACGAAAGCGGCAGCCTCGGTGGGAAGACTGCGGTTCAACGCAGCACATTTTACTGCTCGACGAATTTTATCGTACGGCGGTGCGCCTGGCGGGCAAACGTATTCTGTGGAATATGGTGCCGTGCGAAGAAGAAGATCATTACGATGACTACGTGATGACGCTCTACGCCCAGGGCGTGCTGACGCCGAACGAATGGCTTGACCTCGGCGGATTGAGCTCGCTCTCCGCCGAAGAGTACTTTGGCGCCAGCCTGTGGCAGCTGTATAAGAGTATCGACTCGCCGTACAAAGCGGTGTTGAAAACCCTGCTGCTGGAAGCCTACTCGTGGGAGTATCCCAACACGCGCCTGCTGGCGAAGGACATTAAACAGCGCCTGCATGATGGCGAGATCGTCTCTTTCGGTCTTGATGCCTACTGCATGATGCTGGAACGCGTGACCGAATACCTGAAGGCCATCGACGACGAAACCCGTCTCGACCTTGTGCGTCGCTGCTTCTACCTGAAAGTGTGCGAAAAGCTCAGCCGTGAACGCGCTTGCGTTGGCTGGCGTCGCGAAGTGGTTGGGCAACTGGTGAAAGAGTGGGGCTGGAGTGAAGAGCGTCTGGCGATGCTCGACAACCGCGCCAACTGGAAAATCGACCAGGTCCGTGAAGCACACAACGAACTGCTCGACGCGATGATGCAGAGCTACCGCAACCTGATCCGCTTCGCCCGTCGTAACAACCTCAGCGTTTCCGCCAGCCCGCAGGATATCGGCGTGCTGACGCGTAAGCTGTACGCGGCGTTTGAAGCGCTGCCGGGCAAAGTGACGCTGGTGAACCCGCAGATCTCCCGGACCTGTCCGAACCGAATCTGACCTTTATCTATGTTCCGCCAGGACGCGCCAACCGTACAGGTTGGTATCTTTACAACCGCGCCCCGAACATGGAATCCATCATCAGCCATCAGCCGCTGGAATATAACCGCTATCTCAACAAGCTGGTGGCCTGGGCCTGGTTTAACGGCCTGCTGACTTCACGCACGCGCCTGTTTATTAAGGGCAATGGCATTGTCGACCTGGCGAAACTGCAGGAGATGGTTGCTGACGTATCGCACCACTTCCCGCTGCGCCTGCCTGCGCCAACGCCGAAAGCGTTGTACAGCCCGTGTGAAATTCGCCATCTGGCGATTATCGTCAACCTCGAATACGACCGACGGCGGCCTTCCGCAATCAGGTGGTGCACTTCGATTTCCGCAAGCTGGATACTTTCAGCTTTGGTGAAGATCAGAAGTGCCTGGTCGGCAGCGTCGACCTGCTGTATCGCAACTCGTGGAACGAAGTGCGTACGCTGCACTTCAACGGCGAGCAGGCGATGATTGAAGCGCTGAAAACCATCCTCGGTAAAATGCACCAGGACGCCGCGCCGCCGGACAGCGTCGAAGTATTCTGCTACAGCCAGCACCTGCGCGGCTTGATTCGTACCCGCGTGCAGCAACTGGTCTCCGAGTGTATTGAACTGCGCCTTTCCAGTACCCGTCAGGAAACCGGCCGCTTTAAAGCGCTGCGTGTCTCCGGGCAAACCTGGGGTCTGTTCTTTGAGCGTCTGAACGTGTCGGTACAGAAGCTGGAAAACGCCATCGAGTTTTACGGCGCGATTTCGCATAACAAGCTGCACGGTCTGTCGGTGCAGGTTGAGACCAACCATGTGGAATTGCCGCCGGTGGTGGATGGTTTTGCCAGCGAAGGGATTATCCAGTTCTTCTTCGAGGAGTCGGGCGAAGATCAGGGCTTTAACATCTATATTCTTGACGAGAGTAACCGCGCAGAGGTGTATCACCACTGTGAAGGCAGTAAAGAGGAGCTGGTGCGCGACGTCAGCCGCTTCTATTCCTCGTCGCACGATCGCTTTACCTACGGCTCAAGCTTTATCAACTTCAACCTGCCGCAGTTCTATCAGATTGTGAAGGTTGACGGCCGCGCGCAGGTGATTCCGTTCCGCAGCCAGGCGATTGTGCCGCCGCCGTCGAATCACGACAACAATAACGCGCCGCTGTTACAGCAGTACTTCTCTTAACTATGATGCCGGATGGCGGTTTCGCCTTATCCGGCAATCAGTCTTAGCGGAAGCTTACTTCCTCACCCGCCTGCTGCGTCGCCGCCTGTTCCAACAGATCCCAGAACGTTTCGCCGCTGCGATCGCAAACCCACTCGTCGCCTTTCAGGTCAAAGTGATAGCCGCCCTGTTTGGTCGCCAGCCACACCTGGTGCAACGGCTCCTGACGGTTAATAATGATTTTACTGCCGTTTTCAAAGCTGATGGTCAACACGCCGCCGTTGATTTCACAGTCGATATCGCTGTCGCCATCCCAGTCGTCCAGACGTTCTTCGATGGCTAACCACAGAGTGTCGGCAAGGCGATGAAATTCACTGTCGTTCATTGTTTTATCCCGCTATTTAGTGATAGCGGCAGTATAGCGTGAAACAAATCACGTTGCAGTCAGGCGCTTAACGCTTGCTTTTGCGCCTTCTCCTGCGATGATAGAAAATAGAAAGCATTGAACTACAGGCATCTTAAGAATGAATAAGATTTTTCGACCGCTGGCTTTGTTACTTGCACTGTTTAGCCTTGCAGGCTGCGGCCTGAAGGGCCCGCTCTATTTCCCTCCGGCTGATAAGACGGCGGCACCGCCGACCAAACCCGTGACGCCGCCTGTACAGAGTGCGACGCCGGACCGTAACGATCGTGGCGACGACGGCGGCCCGACGCAGGTTAACTACTGATTCCGTTCTGTACCGCGCAACTGGAGTAGATGATGCAGTTCTCTAAAATGCATGGCCTCGGCAACGATTTTATGGTCGTCGACGCGGTAACGCAGAATGTGTTTTTTTCGCCTGAGCTGATCCGCCGACTGGCGGACCGGCACCTGGGCGTGGGTTTTGATCAGCTGCTGGTTGTCGAACCGCCTTACGATCCGGACCTGGATTTTCACTACCGCATTTTCAACGCCGACGGCAGCGAAGTTTCTCAGTGCGGCAACGGCGCGCGCTGCTTTGCCCGCTTTGTGCGCCTGAAAGGCCTGACCAATAAACGTGATATTCGCGTCAGTACGGCTAACGGCCGTATGGTATTAAGCGTCACGGAAGATGACCTGGTACGCGTCAATATGGGGAGCCGAACTTTGAGCCCTCGCAGGTCCCGTTCCGCGCCAACAAAGCGGAAAAGACCTATATTATGCGTGCGGCCGAGCAGACAGTATTGTGCGGTGTGGTTTCAATGGGGAACCCGCACTGCGTGATTCAGGTCGACGACGTCGATACGGCGGCCGTTGAAACGCTGGGCCCGGTGATGGAAAGCCATGAACGTTTTCCAGAGCGCGCTAACATTGGTTTTATGCAGGTCGTGAAACGCGATCACATCCGCCTGCGCGTTTACGAACGCGGCGCGGGTGAGACGCAGGCCTGTGGAAGCGGTGCGTGTGCGGCGGTTGCTGTCGGTATTCAGCAGGGGTTGCTGGCGGAAGAAGTGCGCGTGGAATTGCCGGGCGGGCGTCTTGATATCGCCTGGAAAGGCCCGGGCCAACCGTTGTTTATGACTGGCCCGGCGGCACATGTCTATGACGGATTTATTCATCTATGAAACAGGTTGGGGAAGAACAGCAGGACGCCATCACCGCGCTGAATGACGGCGCGGTGGTAGACTATCTGTTGCAACATCCTGAATTCTTTATTCGTAATGCCGCTGCCGTCGAGCAGATGCGCGTCCCGCACCCGGTGCGGGGTATGGTCTCGCTGGTCGAGTGGCATATGGCGCGCTCGCGCAACTATATCGCGATGCTCGAAGAGAATATGAGCCAGCTGATGGAGCAGGCGACGGCCAACGAAGGGCTGTTCTATCGCTTGCTGCATCTGCAAAACCGGCTGGCGTGTGCCGAAAGCCTCGACGATCTGCTGCTGCGTTTTCACCGCTGGGCGCGTGAGCTGGGGCTGGCGGGGCGTCGATACGTCTGTTCTCCGACCGCTGGCGGCTTGGCGCTCCCTCTAAACATACCGACCTGGTGCTCTCTCGTCAGGCGTTCGAGCCGCTGCGTATCCAACGCTTAGGCCAGTCAAACCACTATCTGGGCACCCTCAATGGTCCGGAACTGCTGCTGGTATTGCCGGAGGCGAAAGCAGTAGGCTCGGTAGCCATGTCGATGATGGGCAGCGATGGCGACCTCGGGTGATTCTCTTCAGCAGCCGTGACCCGCACCACTATCAGCCTGGACAGGGAACGCAGCTGTTGCAGGAAATCGCCTTGATGCTGCCTGGCCTGTTGGAACGATGGATTGAACGCGAATGACCGGCGATATCGCATTGGGGCAAGACGTTACCCGTTTCCTGCGCTATCTGGGCGTTGAGCGGCAGCTAAGCCCCATTACCCTCCTGAACTATCAGCGTCAGCTTGATGCCATTATTGAACTGGCCGAAGGTATGGGCCTGCAGAATTGGCAACAATGTGATGCTGCGATGGTGCGTAGCTTCGCCACCCGCAGCCGTCGTAAGGGCTGGGAGCGCCAAGCCTGGCGCTGCGCCTGTCGGCCTTACGCAGCTTCTTTGACTGGATGGTCAGCCAGGGCGTGCTACCGGCTAACCCGGCGAAAGGTATTGCCGCGCCAAAAGCGCCGCGCCACCTGCCGAAAAATATCGACGTCGACGACGTTAACCGCCTGCTGGATATTGACCTTAACGACCCGCTGGCGGTGCGCGACCGCGCGATGCTGGAAGTGATGTACGGCGCGGGTCTGCGTCTGTCCGAGCTGGTCAATCTGGATATCAAACATCTGGATCTCGACACCGGCGAAGTCTGGGTCATGGGCAAGGGCAGCAAAGAGCGCCGGTTGCCGATTGGCCGCAACGCTGTCGCGTGGATCGAACATTGGCTCGACCTGCGCGGGCTGTTTGGCGGCGACGAAGACGCGCTGTTCCTCTCAAAGCTCGGCAAGCGTATTTCGGCCCGCAACGTACAAAAACGTTTTGCCGAATGGGGTGTGAAGCAGGGGCTGAACAGCCACGTCCATCCCCATAAACTGCGCCATTCGTTCGCCACTCATATGCTTGAGTCGAGCGGCGATCTGCGCGGTGTGCAGGAACTGTTGGGGCACGCCAACCTCTCGACCACCCAAATCTATACCCATCTTGATTTTCAACACCTTGCTTCGGTGTACGATGCGGCGCATCCGCGCGCCAAACGGGAGAAATAATGCGTTTTTATCGACCACTGGGCACGATTGCCGCGTTGACCTTTGACCTTGACGATACCCTTTACGATAACCGCCCGGTGATTGACCGCACGATGCAGGAGTCGCTGAATTTTGTGCGCGGCTATCACCCGGCACTGGCCAATTTTGACGCCCACACGCTTCAACAGTGGCGCGATGCGTTGCTGAAGACCGAGCCGGAGATTTACCACGACGTCACCGAATGGCGCTGGCGCGCGCTGGAGTCCGGTATGCGGCAGTTGGGGTTAACGGCCCTGGAAGCGAAAGCCGGTGCCGATGCGGCGATGGCCAACTTCGCCCACTGGCGTAGCCGGGTTGATGTGCCGCAGGAAACCCACGATACCCTGAAAAAGCTGGGCGGAAAGTGGCCGCTGGTGGCGATTACTAACGGTAACGCACAGCCAGAACTATTTGGTCTGAGCGGCTATTTTGAGTTTGTGCTCCGCGCCGGGCCGGACGGGCGCTCGAAGCCGTTTGCCGATATGTATCACCTGGCGGCAGAAAAGCTCAACGTACCGCTCGGCGAGATTTTGCACGTGGGTGATGACCTGACCACCGATGTCGCGGGCGCCGTGCGCTGCGGGATGCAGGCCTGCTGGATCAAGCCGGAAAACGCCGATCTGATGCAGACCGCCGACAGCCGTTTGTTGCCGCACATTGAGATTTCCCGGTTGGCATCTCTGACCTCGCTGATATAATCGTCATAACTCTGTATAAATTCCCAGGGCTCATACACGTCGCACTTCAAGTTGCAGATGCGTTGGCTGCACTCGTTCACCCCAGTCACGTACTGAAGTACGCTCCTGGGGATGAACTCCCTTGCCGCCTTCCTGCAACTCGAATTGCTTAGTGTATTACTGAGCCCTGTTGATTCCGGCGGTGCCAATGGACGTTTCTTACCTGCTCGACAGCCTCAACGATAAACAGCGCGAAGCCGTCGCGGCGGAGCGAACCAACATGCTGGTGCTCGCCGGGGCAGGCAGCGGTAAGACGCGCGTGCTGGTGCACCGCATCGCCTGGCTGCAAAGCGTCGAGAACTGCTCGCCGTACTCGATTATGGCGGTGACCTTCACCAACAAAGCGGCGGCGGAGATGCGCCACCGTATTGGTGAACTGATGGGCACCTCGCAGGGCGGCATGTGGGTCGGCACCTTCCACGGGCTGGCGCACCGTCTGCTGCGTGCGCATCACCTGGACGCCGGGTTGCCGCAGGATTTCCAGATTCTCGATAGCGAAGATCAGCTGCGCCTGCTCAAACGCCTGATTAAGGCGATGAACCTTGATGAAAAACAGTGGCCGCCGCGCCAGGCGATGTGGTTTATCAACAGCCAGAAAGACGAAGGGCTGCGTCCACACCATCTGCAAAGCTACGGCAACCCGGTCGAACAGACCTGGCAGAAGGTCTATCAGGCCTATCAGGAAGCGTGCGACCGCGCGGGGCTGGTGGATTTCGCTGAACTGCTGCTGCGCGCCCACGAGCTGTGGCTCAATAAGCCGCACATCCTCCAGCACTACCGCGAACGCTTCACCAATATCCTGGTGGACGAATTCCAGGATACCAACAACATTCAGTACGCCTGGATCCGCCTGCTGGCGGGCGACACCGGCAAGGTCATGATCGTTGGCGACGATGACCAGTCGATCTACGGCTGGCGTGGGGCGCAGGTGGAGAACATCCAGCGCTTCCTCAACGATTTCCCCGGTGCCGAAACCATCCGCCTGGAGCAGAACTACCGTTCGACCAGCAACATTCTGAGCGCGGCGAACGCCCTGATTGAAAACAACAACGGGCGTCTGGGCAAAAAGCTGTGGACCGACGGCGCCGACGGCGAGCCGATCTCGCTCTACTGCGCGTTCAACGAACTCGACGAAGCCCGCTTCGTGGTCAACCGTATTAAAACCTGGCAGGACAACGGCGGCGCGCTGGATCAGTGTGCCATTCTCTATCGCAGCAACGCCCAGTCGCGCGTGCTGGAAGAGGCCTTGTTGCAAGCCAGCATGCCGTATCGTATCTATGGCGGGATGCGCTTCTTCGAACGTCAGGAAATCAAAGATGCGCTCTCGTACCTGCGCCTGATTGCCAACCGCAATGATGACGCGGCATTTGAACGTGTGGTGAATACGCCAACCCGCGGCATTGGCGACCGTACGCTGGACGTGGTCCGTCAAACTTCGCGCGACCGACAGCTGACGCTGTGGCAGTCCTGCCGCGAGCTGCTGCAAGAGAAAGCGCTGGCAGGCCGCGCTGCGAGCGCTTTACAGCGCTTTATGGAGCTGATTGACGCGCTGGCGCAGGAAACGGCCGATATGCCGCTGCACGTGCAGACCGATCGGGTGGTCAAAGATTCCGGCCTGCGCATGATGTACGAGCAGGAAAAAGGCGAAAAAGGCCAGACGCGTATCGAAAACCTGGATGAACTGGTGACGGCAACGCGCCAGTTCAGCTACAACGAAGAAGACGAAGATTTAATGCCGCTGCAGGCGTTTTTGTCTCATGCGGCGCTGGAAGCCGGGGAAGGTCAGGCCGATACCTGGCAGGATGCGGTACAGCTGATGACCCTGCACTCGGCCAAAGGTCTGGAGTTCCCGCAGGTGTTTATCGTCGGGATGGAAGAGGGGATGTTCCCAAGCCAGATGTCGCTGGATGAAGGCGGCCGTCTGGAAGAAGAGCGCCGCCTTGCCTACGTTGGCGTCACCCGCGCGATGCAGAAGCTGACGCTAACCTATGCCGAAACCCGCCGTCTGTATGGTAAAGAGGTTTATCATCGCCCGTCGCGTTTCATCGGCGAACTGCCGGAAGCTTGCGTGGAAGAGGTGCGTCTGCGCGCGACCGTCAGCCGTCCGGTGAGCCATCAGCGGATGGGGACGCCGATGGCCGAGAATGATACTGGCTACAAACTTGGCCAGCGCGTGCGCCACGCCAAGTTTGGCGAGGGCACCATCGTCAATCTGGAAGGCAGCGGTGAACACAGCCGTTTGCAGGTCGCGTTCCAGGGCAGGGAATTAAATGGCTGGTGGCGGCCTACGCCAGGCTGGAAACGGTATAACTTTCAGAAAAATATCATTATTTTGTAACGATCTGCTAGCCTTACGGAAGAGAAGGTAATTAATCCTGGTTAGCGTTTCGTTGCGTGTTGACGCCGTTTTTTTGCTGGCGTAACATGCGCGCACGATTACGCTAAGAGGACAAAGCCTTGGACACACCCAGTAGATGCTGGCTCACCTTCCTGTCATTCAGGAACAACTCCTAAGGCTATCCTCATATGCTGATAGCCTTAGCGGTTGTCAGCGACCCGTATTTTATCCCGTCGCATTGAGTCAGGCTGTTTAATGGTCTGAAACCCCTGTAGTTTCTGTGTGCCCACCGGCTGTCCGATAATTTTTTGCATTGGGAGTCCCGGTCATGCTGAGCGCATTTCAACTGGAAAATAATCGTTTAACGCGTCTGGAAGCGGACGAAATCGAACACCTCGCCAGCTCGGTGTGGGTCGATTTAGTCGAGCCTGACGACGACGAACGAAACCGTGTGCAAAAGGATTTGGGCCAGAACCTGGCCACGCGCCCCGAACTGGAAGACATCGAAGCATCCGCACGTTTTTTTGAAGACGAAGACGGCCTGCATATTCACTCCTTCTTCTTTTACGAAGATGCGGACGATCACGCCGGTAACTCCACCGTCGCATTCACCATCCGCGAAGGGCGACTGTTTACCCTGCGCGAGCGCGAGCTGCCGGCGTTCCGCCTGTATCGTATGCGCGCACGTAACCAGGCGATGGTCGATGGCAACGCCTACGAGCTGTTGCTGGACCTGTTCGAAACCAAAATCGAACAGCTGGCGGATGAAATTGAAAACATCTACAGCGATCTGGAAAAGCTGAGCCGCGTGATTATGGAAGGTCACCAGGGTGACGAGTATGACGAAGCGCTGTCCACGCTGGCCGAGCTGGAAGATATCGGCTGGAAGGTTCGTCTGTGTCTGATGGATACCCAGCGCGCACTGAACTTCCTCGTGCGCAAGGCGCGTTTACCGGCCAGCCAGCTGGAGCAAGCGCGCGAAATCCTGCGAGATATCGAATCCCTGTTGCCACACAACGAATCGCTGTTCCAGAAGGTTAACTTCCTGATGCAAGCGGCGATGGGCTTTATCAACATCGAGCAGAACCGCATCATCAAGATCTTCTCGGTGGTATCCGTGGTGTTCCTGCCGCCAACGCTGGTGGCTTCGAGCTATGGGATGAACTTTGAGTTTATGCCGGAGTTGAAGTGGAGCTTTGGCTACCCAGGGGCAATTATCTTTATGATTCTGGCAGGGCTTGCGCCGTATCTATACTTTAAGCGCAAGAACTGGCTGTAATGGTTGTGCCGGAGAAGGCGTCGCCGCCCTCCGGCTACTTCTTTAACCTCGACGACCGCGTCTCTGCGTATAAATCGCATCCATCACGAAAATCGCCAGCGCCACCCAGATAAAGGCAAAGGTCACCATCTTATCCGCTCCCGGTACCTCACCGTAGAAAATCACCGCCAGCAGGAACATCAGCGTTGGACCGATGTACTGGAAAAAGCCCAGCGTGGAAAGGCGCAGACGTGTAGCCGCACCGGTAAAGCACAGCAACGGAATGGTGGTCACCACGCCGGCGGCAATCAGCAGCAGATTCAACGACCACGGGTTGTTACCCATGTGGCTGGTGGCGCTGTCGGCGATGCCGAACAGATAAATGGCCGCCACCGGCAGCAGCCAGAGCGTTTCGAACAGCATCCCGGTTTGCGCATCGACGGCAATTTTCTTACGTACCAGGCCGTAGAAGGCGAAACTGAACGCCAGGCCCAGCGCGATAATCGGCAGCGAGCCGAAGGTCCACAGCTGTACCAATACGCCACAGATAGCCAGAATCACCGCCAGCCACTGCATGCGGCGGAAGCGCTCGCCGAGGAAAATCATCCCAGCAGAATATTCACCAGCGGGTTAATGAAATAACCGAGGCTGGCTTCCAGCATGTGGTGGTTGTTCACCGACCAGATAAACAGCAGCCAGTTACCGCCGATCAGCACCGCCGACAGCGCCAGCAGAAAGACCTTTTTCGGGGTTTTCAGCAGTGTGCGCACCTGCGGCCATTGGCGACTGATGCTAATCAAGGCCACCATAAAGAAAAACGACCAGATGACGCGGTGGGTCAGGATCTCATCGGCAGGGACGTAGTAAATCAGCTTGAAGTAGGCTGGAGCGATGCCCCAGATAAAATAGGCGGCAAGAGCGAGCAGTACGCCCTGACGCGTTTGTTTGGGATCCATGTGAAACATCCATTACGAAAAAGTCATGTAATGTTACGCGATTCTGGCGGTTATCCCACCATATAAGTCGCCGTCGCGCTGGCAATATGCGTTTTCTCTTCGTTGTGTAGCTCAACGCGCGCCACGGCAACCTTGTTCCCGGCGCGCAGCAGCGTACTGCTGGCGGTAAAGCGCGTGCCGCGACCCGGACGCAGATAGTCGACGCGCAGATCGATGGTGCCCATTTTCGACAGACGCTGGCGCAGCTCGTCTTCATTAATGGTGTCGTGACGCGTCAACGTGCTGCCTACGCACACCAGCCCGGCGGCAACGTCCAGCGCTGAGGCGATCACACCGCCGTGCAGAATGCTTTGCGCCCAGTTTCCTACCATCATCGGTTGATTGTTAAAGCTCAGCTGCGCAAAGGCTTTTTCGTAGACTTCCAGCTCCAGATTCAGCGCGCGGTTAAACGGCATATGGTAGACAAAGATTTCCCCAACCAGCTTGAGCGCGTCGGCGGCGGTGAGTTCGGCAGACATAATGACCTTACTTTTGCTTGTTAATAAAATGTTGATTTTATGCCGAATGAATGTTGATTTCTACTTTCGGAAAGGTTTGATGAGCAAGAACAACGTAAAAAGGTAAAATGAATGTCATTTTGTTATTCATTGTTTTTATATATCTCAGGGAAAGTGACTGATGCGATTCTCAAGGAGTGGGTTACTGGCGTTGCTGCTGCCTGCCTCGGCGCTGGCGCAGGAAGCGACGATTAAGGAAGTACATGATGTGCCGGCGGTGCGTGGCAGTATTATTGCCAACCTGCTGCAGGAGCATGACAATCCGTTCACGCTCTACCCTTATGAAAGCAACTATCTGCTGTATACCTGGACCAGTGACCTCAATAAAGAGGCGATTCGCTCCTACGACTGGGCTGAGAACGCGCGTAAGGACGAGGTGAAGTTTCAGCTGAGCCTGGCTTTCCCGCTGTGGCGCGGCATCCTGGGAGATAACTCGGTGCTGGCGGCGTCCTACACACAGCGCTCCTGGTGGCAGCTTTCTAACAGCGGCGAATCTGCACCGTTCCGCGAAACCAACTACGAGCCGCAGATGTTCCTCGGCTTTGCCACCGACTATCGCTTTGCCGGCTGGACGTTGCGCGATGTAGAGTTCGGTTTTAACCATGATTCGAATGGTCGATCCGACCCGACTTCGCGCAGTTGGAATCGCCTGTATACGCGACTGATGGCGCAAAACGGCAACTGGCTGGTGGAAGTCAAACCCTGGTATGTGATCGGCGAAACCGACGATAATCCGGATATCACCAAATATATGGGATACTACCGGCTGAAAATCGGTTATCAGCTGGGTGATGCGGTGCTGAGCGCGCAAGGCCAGTACAACTGGAACACCGGCTACGGCGGCGCGGAGCTGGGCGTCAGTTATCCCATCAGTAAACATGTGCGCGTCTATACTCAGGTCTACAGCGGCTACGGTGAATCGCTTATTGATTACAACTTCAACCAAACCCGCGTTGGGTGGGTGTGATGCTTAACGACCTGTTTTAACAGGGTATCCGACGGTTTGTTGCGAGCATGACCGAAGGATTTCGTCTAAAACATTGCAGTTTGGCACGCAGGCGCTGAAAATAGCGCCTGTTTTTATTTTCAGGTAAATGGGGTCAACGTGGCACAGGCGGAAGTTATTAATCAGGAATCGCTGGCTAAACAGGTTTTGCAGGAGACCTTTGGCTATCAGCAATTCCGCCCGGGCCAGGAGACCATCATCGATACCGTGCTCAGCGGACGCGACTGCCTGGTCGTGATGCCGACTGGCGGCGGGAAATCCCTTTGTTATCAGATTCCTGCGCTGGTAATGGACGGCCTGACGGTGGTGGTTTCACCGCTGATCTCGCTGATGAAAGACCAGGTCGATCAGCTGCTGGCAAACGGCGTGGCGGCGGCGTGCATCAACTCCACGCAGACTCGTGAACAGCAGCAAGAGGTGATGGCTGGCTGCCGCACCGGGCAGATTCGCCTGCTCTATATCGCTCCCGAACGCCTGATGCTGGATAACTTCCTTGAACATCTGGCGCACTGGAACCCGGTGATGCTGGCGGTCGATGAAGCGCACTGTATTTCGCAGTGGGGTCACGACTTCCGTCCGGAATACGCCGCCCTGGGACACCTGCGCCAGCGCTTCCCGGCGCTGCCATTTATGGCGCTGACTGCCACCGCCGACGGCACCACCCGCAGCGATATCGTGCGTCTGCTGGGGCTTAACGATCCCCTGATTCAAATCAGTAGCTTCGACCGGCCTAACATTCGCTACATGCTGATGGAGAAGTTTAAGCCGCTCGATCAACTGATGCGCTATGTGCAGGAGCAGCGCGGTAAATCCGGCATTATCTACTGCAATAGCCGCTCGAAGGTGGAGGACACCGCCGCGCGTCTGCAAAGCCGGGAATTAGCGCCGGAGCCTATCATGCCGGGCTGGACAATGACGTGCGCGCTGACGTGCAGGAGAAATTCCAGCGCGATGACCTGCAAATCGTGGTCGCGACCGTCGCGTTTGGTATGGCATCAACAAGCCTAACGTTCGCTTTGTGGTGCACTTTGATATTCCTCGCAACATCGAATCCTACTATCAGGAGACTGGCCGCGCCGGGCGTGATGGTCTGCCTGCGGAGGCGATGCTGTTTTACGATCCGGCGGATATGGCATGGCTGCGCCGCTGTCTGGAAGAAAAGCCAGAAGGCATGCTGCAGGATATCGAGCGGCATAAGCTTAATGCGATGGGGCCTTTGCCGAAGCGCAAACCTGCCGTCGCCTGGTGCTGCTGAATTACTTCGGCGAAGGACGTCAGGAGCCGTGCGGCAACTGCGATATCTGCCTCGACCCGCCAAAGCAGTACGACGGCGTGCAGGATGCGCAGATTGCGCTGTCGACCATTGGCCGGGTGAACCAGCGCTTTGGCATGGGCTACGTGGTGGAGGTGATTCGCGGCGCGAACAGTCAGCGTATCCGCGAGTTCGGCCACGATAAGCTGAAGGTCTACGGGATGGGCGTGATAAAAGCCATGAGCATTGGGTTAGCGTCATTCGCCAGCTGATCCACTTAGGCTTTGTCACGCAAAATATCGCCCAACACTCAGCTCTCCAGCTCACGGATGCCGCGCGCCCGGTGCTGCGCGGTGAAGCGCCGCTGCAGCTTGCCGTGCCGCGTATTGTGGCGCTGAAGCCGCGCGTGATGCAGAAAGCGGCGGTCGGCAACTATGACAAGCAGCTGTTCGCCAAGCTGCGCAAGCTGCGTAAAGCCATCGCCGATGAAGAAAATATCCCGCCGTACGTTGTCTTTAACGATGCAACCTTGATTGAAATGGCCGAGCAGATGCCGGTTTCGCCGAGCGATATGCTCAGCGTCAACGGCGTGGGAACGCGTAAGCTTGAGCGTTTTGGCCGCGAGTTCCTGGCGCTGATTCGCGCTCACGTTGATGGTGACGATGAAGAGTAGTCAGTTGACGGAAAAAGTGTCAGGATAGTCACTCACTGTACTATTTTCCGCGAATTTATCGTCCCGTTGGGTAGGTCTATCATGATAACGCTATTTCTAACCGTGGCGCTGGTGCACATCATTGCGTTGATGAGCCCTGGTCCAGACTTCTTTTTTGTCTCGCAGACTGCTGTCAGCCGCTCGCGTAAAGAGGCGATGATGGGCGTGCTGGGGATTACCTGCGGCGTTATGGTCTGGGCGGGCGTGGCGCTGCTTGGCCTGCATTTAATTATCGAGAAGATGGCGTGGCTGCATACCATTATCATGGTCGGGGCGGCTTGTATCTGTGCTGGATGGGCTACCAGATGCTGCGCGGGGCGTTGAAGAAAGAGAAAGCATCGACGGAAGCCGAACCGCAGGTTGAACTGGCGCAGGGTGGACGCAGCTTTATGAAGGGGCTGCTGACCAACCTGGCGAATCCGAAAGCGATTATCTACTTTGGCTCGGTGTTCTCACTGTTCGTCGGCGACAGCGTCGGTGCTGGGGCTCGCTGGGGGATTTTCCTGTTAATTATCCTGGAAACGCTGGCGTGGTTCACCGTGGTTGCCAGCCTGTTTGCGCTGCCGGCGATGCGTCGCGGCTATCAGCGCGCGGCGAAGTGGATTGACGGCGTGGCAGGGACATTGTTTGCCGGGTTTGGCATTCATTTGATTATTTCGCGCTAACCATGTTGGCCCACTCGACGACGTGTTTCCGGGTGGGCTGCATTATTTCAGCGGCTAAGCTGCTGTAGTTCATCGGCTGAAAGGCCGGTAATTTCCATGATCATGCTATTGTCTAGACCTTTAGCTAGCATTGCTTTTGCAACATCCTGCATGGCGGCAAATTTACCTTCCTGAATACCTTCCTTTCGCCCAATCATCTTCAACTCTTCTGCCATGGTCATGAATTTATCTCCATGCTCCGGCACGCGCTGTGCCAGCCCATACAATAGTTTCTGAACGTTTCGAGCTTGTCCGCCCGCACCATGTAGTTTACCAGGACGATTATTTGTTGTCCGCTTAACAGTCCTGATACGAACAAACTGGCGAGTTTGTCCTCCAACTGCGCCATGTCCCGGAGACGGATATGCTTTTGGACTAGCGTAAGCGCGGCCATACTGCGATGTTGCATAATTTCTTTGTCAGGAATGGTGGTGATATCGACGAGTGGAAAAGCATGGCTATAAAGCTGGCGCGCCGCATTCGGATCGTGAAATTCATCCAGCCAGTTCAGCGTCCAGGGATAGGGGCTGCGCTTGCCGTGATAGAACAGAATAGGGATGACCAACGGTAGTTTCTTATGACCTGCATTGAGATGCTGCTGCATCGCCGCTACGGCGTAGCGTAGCAAGCGAAAAGCCATATGTTTGTCCGGCGAGCTCTGGTGCTCGATAAGAACATGGATATAGCCGCGCCCGGTTGTGGTTTGCAGGGAATAGAGAATATCGTTGAAGTAAGGACGCAGGTCATCTTCAATAAAACTCCCTGACTCTAAGCGCAGCGTCTCCAGTTTGCACAGTTTTATCAGCGCTGGCGGTAGGTGAATTTCGATAAAATCCCGCGCGGTTTCCACGCGGGAAAGAAACGTTTTGAAGACCGCATCATGCGGTGAGGCAGCTTCCGCCATCGTTCGTCATCCTTGAATGAGAAGGTCTGGCGGCATTCTGGCACTGACGCGTCCGCGCCAATAGCGGAGATCTAAAACCGTTTTCGGCTATGCGTGCGGCCTCGTGCCAATTTGTCGGCTGGCAACGTTGATGACAAAAAACTGCGAGCGGCTTTCACGCATGTCTTGCCGAAGCCAGCAGCGCGCCAACCAGCATAAACAGCGAACCGAACACCTTATTCAGCGCCTTCATTTGTTTCGGCCCTTTAATCCACGCCGAGATGCGCTGCGCCAGCGTGGCGTAGCCAATCATCACAATGATATCGACCACGATGGTGGTGACCCAAGGACGAGGTACTGCATCACCTGTGGCTGGTGCGGCACGATAAACTGGGGGAACAGCGCAGCCAGGAACACAATGCTCTTTGGGTTGGTCAGGTTAACGAACACCGCACGCTGGAACAGCTTGCCGCGCGATTGCGTTTTGGCCAGCGTTTTCAGGTCAATAGAGCCTGCCGCGCGCCACTGCTGGATACCCAGCCAGATAAGATATGCCGCGCCCGCCCATTTCAGTACTTCAAAGGCCAGCACCGAGCGGGAGAACAGGGTGCCCAGACCGATGCCTACCAACACGATATGGATAGCCAACCCGGCCTGCAACCCGGCAATTGATGCCGCTGCGCCGCGGTAGCCGTGATTGATGGAGGTGGTCATCGTATTGATCGCCCCTGAGCCTGGTGAGAGGCTAAGAATTATGGATGTTAGCAGGTAGGCGAACCACCATTCGAAGGTCATGAGAAACTCCCTGATTGTCTGTTTTTATGCCACAATACGCTATTGTCCAGACGTTGTGTGAGACGTCACGAAAAAACAATTTTCAGCGGTTAACAGGGGTGGAAGCCCGATGTTTCAACAGCAAAAGGATTGGAATACAAGAGAAAACGCGTTTGCTGCGTTTACCACCGGCCCGTTGATGGACTTCTGGCGTGGACGGGAAGAGGCGGAGTTTGTCGGCGTCGATCGCGTTCCGGTACGATTCGTACGTTTCAGCTTGCCCGCGCACGACCGGGTTATCGTGGTTTGCCCGGGCGAATTGAAAGCTACGTGAAGTATGCTGAACTGGCATACGATCTTTTTCACAGCGGTTTTGATGTCCTGATTATCGACCACCGCGGCCAGGGGCGTTCCGGGCGTATGTTGTCCGACACCCATCGTGGTCACGTGGCGAAATTCAGCGACTACGTCGACGATCTTGCCGCCTTCTGGCAGCAAGAGGTTGTGCAGGGGCGTTGGCGTCAGCGGTTTATTCTCGCCCATTCCATGGGAGGGGCGATTGCGACGCAGTTTTTACAGCGCAATCCGCAGGGCTGTGATGCCCTCGCGCTTTGTGCGCCGATGTTCGGTATTATCATGCGTCTGCCAGAATGGGTTGTGCGGCCGCTTCTCGATTGGGCTGAGGGCCATCAGCGTCTTCGTGAAGGGTATGCAATGGGAACAGGCCGATGGCACGCGCTGCCGTTTAGCCTTAACGTATTGACCATAGCCGCGAACGTTATCGTCGCAACGTGCGTTTTTACGCCGATGAACCCGGCTGCGCGTGGGCGGGCCGACGTACCACTGGGTCAGAGAAGGCATTCTGGCAGGAGAACAGATCCTTGCCGACGCCGCAAACGACGCGTTTCCTGTGCTGCTGATTCAGGCAGAAGAAGAACGCGTGGTGGATAACCGCATGCACGATCGTTACTGCGCCCTTCGCGCGGAGGTGGGCCACCCTTGTGAGGGCGGTAAACCGCTGGTCATCGAAGGCGCCTATCATGAGATCCTTTTTGAAAAGGACGCTATGCGCTCAGTAGCACTCAATGCCATCGTCGATTTTTTTGGTCGACACCCTTAATTCGGCGCCAGCGCCGCACTTTTTAGAGGTTAAATTCGAATATGTACCAGGTAGTCGCATCTGATTTAGATGGCACCTTACTCTCTCCTGACCACCACTTAACGCCGTACGCTAAAGAGACCTTGAAGCTACTGACCGAGCGTGGCCTGAACTTCGTGTTCGCCACTGGCCGTCACTACATTGACGTCGGCCAGATTCGCGATAATCTGGGGATCAAATCCTACATGATTACCTCCAACGGCGCGCGCGTGCACGATGCCGACGGCAAGCAGGTCTTCGCTCACAACCTCGATCGCGATATCGCGGCCGATCTCTTCGGCATCGTCAATGCCAACCCGGATATCGTGACCAACGTTTATCGTGACGACGAATGGTTTATGAACCGCCACCGCCCCGAAGAGATGCGTTTCTTCAAAGAAGCGGTATTCAACTACACCCTGTATGAACCGGGTCTGCTGGAACCGGAAGGCGTGAGCAAGGTGTTCTTCACCTGTAACGACCACGAAACGCTGCTGCCGCTGGAGCAGGCGATCAACGCTCGTTGGGGCGATCGCGTAAACGTGAGCTTCTCGACGCTGACCTGTCTGGAAGTGATGGCGGGAGGCGTGTCGAAAGGTCACGCGCTGGAAGCGGTGGCGAAGGCGATGGGCTATACGCTGAAAGACTGTATCGCCTTTGGCGATGGCATGAATGATGCCGAAATGCTGTCGATGGCGGGTAAAGGCTGCATCATGGCCGGCGCGCACCAGCGTCTGAAGGATCTGCATCCGGACCTCGAAGTGATCGGGTCAAACGCCGATGATGCGGTACCGCACTACCTGCGCGATATGTACCTGCGATAAAAATTGACGACTGGCTATTTAGTGGTCAGTTGTCAACCTCCAACTCCGCTACAATGCATGTTCATTTTCCAATCGGACATTCATTGTGGCGCTCCTGATTATTACCACGATTCTGTGGCCTTTTCGTTCAGCTTTTACGGCGAATACCTTGCCGGGCATGTGGACAGCTATTTTGCGGTGCTGGTGCGCGTGGGCCTGGCGGCGCTGGTGTTCCTGCCGTTCCTGCGTACGCGCGGACATAGCCTGAAAACCGTCGGGCTATATATGCTGGTGGGGCGATGCAGCTGGGCATCATGTACATGCTGAGCTTCCATGCCTATCTCTATCTGACGGTCTCCGAGCTGCTGCTGTTTACCGTGCTGACGCCGCTCTATATCACGCTGATTTATGACCTGATGAGTGGACGCCGTCTGCGCTGGAGCTACGCTTTTAGCGCACTGCTGGCGGTGATCGGCGCGGGCATTATTCGTTACGACCACATCACCAGCCACTTCTGGACCGGTCTGATTCTGGTGCAGTTATCGAACATCGTCTTTGCCATTGGTATGGTCGGCTATAAGCGCCTGATGGAGACCCGACCGATGCCGCAACATAACGCCTTTGCCTGGTTTTATCTCGGGGCGTTTCTGGTCGCGGCGGTGGCCTGGATGCTGCTCGGCAACGCGCAGAAAATGCCGCAAACCCTGCCGCAGTGGGGAATTCTGGTATTCCTGGGCGTCGTTGCGTCGGGGATTGGTTACTTTATGTGGAACTACGGCGCCACACAGGTGGATGCGGGCACCTTAGGGATTATGAACAATATGCATGTGCCTGCGGGGCTGCTGGTTAACCTGGCAATCTGGCACCAACAGCCTCACTGGCCGAGCTTCCTCACAGGTGCGGCTGTGATCCTGGCCTCGCTGTGGGTGCATCGGCACTGGGTCGCTCCGCGTTCTTCACAAACGGCAGATGATCGCAAGCGTGGTTCCGCGCTGAACGAATAAACGCATCCATCACCGGCTGACGCTGCTCGCCATCGCGCACGGCGGCGTACAGTCGGCTCCATAGACCTTCGCCCAGGGTTTTGGTCACCACCAGACCCTGGCGCTCAAAACTTTCCACCACCCAGTGCGGCAGGGCGGCAATGCCCATCCGCGCGGCCACCATCTGAATCAGCAGTAAGGTGTTATCCACGCTTTTCAGCTGTGGGCTAATACCTGCTGGCTGGAGGAAATGACGCCAGATATCCAGACGCTGACGCTGTACCGGATAAATCAACAGCGTTTCTGCCGCCAAATCTTCTGGCGTAATGCGTGCTTTGGCCGCTAATGGGTGATCCGGCGCCAGAATCAGGCGCACTTCATAATCAAACATCGGCGAATAGTGCAGACCGCTGCGCGGCAGGATGTCGGAGGTCAGCACGATATCCAGTTCGCTTTGTTGTAGCGCTGGCTGTGGGTCGAAGGTGACGCCGGACTTAAAGTCCATCTCCACCTGTGGCCACTGCTTATGGAAGTTTTCCAGCGCGGGCGTCAGCCATTGAATACAGCTATGGCACTCAATGGCGATGCGCAGCGTTGCCTGCTGCGGTTCGTTACAGGCCTGAAGCGCCTGGGTAATTTGTGGCAACACCTGATTGGCCAGTTGCAGCAAGATCTCGCCCTGCGGCGTAAAGCGCAGTGGCTGGCTCTTGCGAACAAAAAGTCGAAAGCCGAGGCGCTGCTCCAGATCGCTGAACTGGTGGGAGAGGGCGGATTGCGTCTGATGCAACGTCGCCGCTGCTGCTGCGAGCGACCCGCAGCTCCGCAACGCCTGGAGCGTTTTCAGATGTTTAATTTCAATCATGAAAGTCCTTCACTTCGGCATGAACAATTTGCGCTTGAGGATTATACAGTACCTTCACATTATGGATGTGTAAACATCTGGACGGCTAAAACACAAAAAATCCATGAGAGGCATATGATGACTATCCTGAACCACACCCTCGGTTTTCCTCGCGTTGGCCTGCGTCGCGAGCTAAAAAAAGCGCAAGAAAGCTACTGGGCGGGTAACGCCTCCCGTGAAGAACTGCTGGCTGTAGGCCGCGAGCTGCGTGCCCGCCACTGGGATCAGCAGAAGCAGGCGGGTGTTGACCTGCTGCCGGTGGGCGATTTTGCCTGGTACGATCACGTCCTGACCACCAGTCTGTTGCTCGGCAACGTTCCGGCACGTCATCAAAATAAAGATGGCTCTGTCGATATCGATACCTTATTCCGCATTGGCCGTGGCCGCGCACCAACGGGTGAGCCTGCGGCGGCGGCAGAAATGACCAAATGGTTTAACACCAACTATCACTACATGGTGCCGGAGTTCACCAAAGGTCAGCAGTTCAAACTGACCTGGACCCAACTGCTGGATGAAGTGGACGAAGCGCTGGCGCTCGGTCACAAGGTCAAGCCTGTGCTGCTGGGGCCGGTCACTTATCTGTGGCTGGGGAAAGTGAAGGGTGAACCGTTTGACCGCCTGAGTCTGTTGAACGATATTCTGCCGGTTTACCAGCAGGTGCTGGCTGAGTTGGCGAAACGCGGTATTGAGTGGGTGCAGATTGATGAACCTGCGCTGGTACTGGAGCTGCCGCAAGCGTGGCTGGATGCCTTTAAACCGGCTTATGACGCCCTGCAAGGCCAGGTGAAGCTGCTACTGACCACCTACTTCGAAGGTGTAACGCCAAACCTGGATACCATTATCGCGCTGCCGGTGCAGGGGCTGCACGTTGACTTCGTGCACGGCAAAGATGATGTCGCCGAGCTGCATAAACGTCTGCCTGCCGACTGGCTGCTGTCAGCGGGTCTGGTGAACGGTCGCAACGTCTGGCGTGCCGATCTCAGCGAAAAATATGCGCAAATTAAAGATATCGTCGGCAAACGTGACCTGTGGGTAGCTTCTTCTTGTTCCCTGCTGCACAGCCCAATCGATCTCAGTGTGGAAACCCGCCTTGATGCGGAAGTGAAAAGCTGGTTTGCCTTCGCGCTGCAAAAATGCGGCGAGCTGGCGCTGCTGCGCGATGCGTTGAACAGCGGCGATACGGCGGCAATTGTGGAATGGAGCGCACCGATCCAGGCGCGTCGTCACTCTACCCGCGTACACAACGCCGCAGTGGAAAAACGTCTGGCGGCGATCACCGCCCAGGACAGCCAGCGCGCCAACGCTTACCCGGTTCGCGCCGAGGCACAGCGTGCCCGTTTTAATCTGCCGGCATGGCCGACCACGACTATCGGCTCATTCCCGCAAACCACCGAAATTCGCGGCCTGCGTCTGAACTTCAAAAAAGGCAATCTTGATGCTGCGCACTATCGCACCGGTATTGCGGAGCATATCAAACAGGCGATTGTTGAGCAGGAACGTCTGGGGCTCGATGTGCTGGTGCACGGTGAAGCCGAGCGTAACGACATGGTGGAATATTTTGGCGAACACCTGGACGGTTTCGTCTTTACCCAAAACGGTTGGGTGCAGAGCTACGGCTCTCGCTGCGTGAAGCCGCCGGTGGTGATTGGCGATGTCAGCCGCCCGGAAGCGATCACCGTTGAGTGGGCGAAGTACGCGCAGTCACTGACCGACAAACCGGTAAAAGGCATGCTGACCGGTCCGGTGACCATTCTCTGCTGGTCATTCCCGCGTGAAGACGTGACGCGTGAAACCATCGCGAAGCAGATTGCGCTGGCGCTGCGTGACGAGGTAGCGGATTTGGAAGCGGCGGGTATTGGCATCATCCAGATTGATGAACCGGCGCTGCGCGAAGGTCTGCCGCTACGTCGCAGTGATTGGGCGGCGTATCTGGCGTGGGGCGTAGAAGCCTTCCGCATTAACGCGGCGGTGGCGAAGGATGAAACCCAGATCCACACCCACATGTGTTACTGCGAGTTCAACGACATCATGGAGTCGATCGCCGCGCTGGACGCGGATGTGATCACCATTGAGACTTCGCGCTCGGATATGGAGCTGCTGGAATCGTTTGAAGCGTTCGACTATCCCAACGAAATCGGGCCGGGCGTGTACGACATTCACTCGCCGAACGTCCGAGCGTGGAGTGGATTGAGGCCCTGCTGAAGAAGGCCGAGCAGCGTATTCCGGCGGAGCGTCTGTGGGTGAACCCGGACTGCGGCCTGAAAACCCGCGGCTGGCCGGAAACGCGGGCGGCGCTGGCGAACATGGTCAAAGCGGCGCAGAATCTGCGTCAGGCGTAAGTCACGGCGGGCAGGCGTTATGCCTGCCCGTCCATCAACCGGCAGGTCGCTTATCTCATGTCAGCGCCATTGCTGGCAATCACTCTCTGATACCACCAGAAAGAGTCTTTGCGCAGACGCTGGAGAGATCCGTTGCCTTCGTCGTCCTGATCAACATAGATAAAACCGTAACGTTTTGACATCTGCGACGTGCCGGCGCTGATGATATCGATGCAGCCCCAGGTGGTGAATCCCATCACCTCCACCCCTTCATGAATGGCGGCCAACGTTTGCTCAAAGTGGGCGCGGAAATAGTCGATGCGGTAATCATCGTGAATTTTACCGTCCACCACCACGTCTTTCGCGCCCAGGCCATTTTCAACGATAAATAGCGGCTTCTGGTAGCGGTCATACAGCTCAAGCAGCGAAATTTTCAGGCCAAGGGGTCAATCTGCCAGCCCATTCCGAGGCGGGCAGATAGGGATTTTTCACACCCAGCACGGTGTTGCCGGGAATACGTTCAGCATCGGGCTGCGTTGATTCGGTCATCGACATATAGTAGCTAAAAGAGACGAAATCGACGGTATGCTGTTTTAAAATGTGGCGATCTTCATCATGCATGAGAATCTCAATGCCACGACGTTCAAGATCGCGCAGGATCAGCGGCGGATATTCACCAAACACCTGTACGTCGGCATAGAAGTAATTTTCGAGATTCTTCTTCAGCGTCGCCTCGACATCCTCCGGGCGGCAGCTGTGCGGATAGGTGGTGAGCTTGGTCAGCATGCAGCCGACCTGGCTGCCGGGAATGATAGCGTGGCAGTCGCGGGTGACCAGCGCGGACGCGACAAACTGGTGATGTAGCGCCTGGTAGATATCCCGTTTTGCCTTGCCCGGCGCGCTTTTCTCTTCGCGGATCCCGGCGGTAGTAAACGGGTGACGATGAATGCTGTCGATTTCGTTAAACGTCAGCCAGTAGCGCACCAGATCTTTATAGCGCTCGAAGCACACTTTACTGAAACGTACGAAGGCATCCACGACGTCTCGATGCACCCAGCCGTTATACTTTTCACTGAGCGCCAGCGGCATTTCATAGTGTGAAAGCGTAACCAGCGGCTCGATGTGATGGCGGCGCAACTCACGGAACAGGTCTTCATAAAATTGTAGCCCCGCCTCGTTCGGCTCGGCGTCTTCGCCGGTGGGAAGATGCGCGACCAGGCGATGGAGACGCGCAGAACCTTAAAGCCCATTTCGGCGAACAGCGCGATATCCTCTTTATAGTGATGATAAAAATCAATGCCGCGACGTTTCGGATACAACGCATCGTTTCGGCCCAATAGCGCATCCTGTACGTTTTCATCCGTCAGCGCGGCGTGGCCGGCATAGTCCTTCAGCGACAGGTTGGGTTTCCAGGAGATGGCATCGGCGACCGATGGCCCTTTACCCGCCAAGTTCCATGCCCTTCGGCCTGATTTGCGGCGATCGCGCCGCCCATAAAAACCCCTGCGGAAACGAGAGAGATTTTGCCATTACACGAACTCCTTAAGCGTCATAATAATCTGCGGGTTGGAATGTTTTTCGTCGTGGCCGTAATGCGACAGTGTGAAGCGTTCGCCGTGGGTTACCACCATCACAAATATGTGGGTCACCGTCCCGCTCGCAGGCCCTGTGAAGGAGATGATTTTGCGAGAGAAAACATCGTCGTTAACTTTTTCAGGGGAATAATTTGTCCTTCAACGGGGCGAATAAACGTGAGCGGAGCCGCTTTTTTGGCAGTCTTGCCGCGCCGCCCACCAGGGCGATGATATCCAGTGCCGTCTGTAAAGGGGTGATGTCGGGTCCCTGCCAGCAGAGCAAAAAAGACCTGAAGCCGAACGTCTCTCGAAAGAGAAGATCGACTTCAGGTCTTGCCTATGGAGCATCGTGATACGCCTGTGCTTACCACGCTGAACGGCGAGCGGCTTAACCCTTTTTACCGTTGTACTGCGCGAACCACGCTAGCATGCGCTGCCAGCCATCTTTGGCTGACTCTTCATGATAGCTGGGACGGTAATCGGCGTTAAATGCGTGCCCGGCCTCGGGATAAACCACGATTTCCGCTTTAGCGTTTGCTGCACGTAGCGCATGGCGCATGGTTTCCACGGTATCAAGCGGAATGCCGGTATCTTCGCCGCCGTACAGACCGAGCACCGGGGCGCTGAGATCAACCGCCACGTCGACCGGGTGTTTCGGGCTGTTCAGCGATTTATCGCCCACCAGTCGGCCATACCAGGCGACGGCGGCCTTAAGCTGCGGGTTATGCGCGGCGTACAGCCACGCAATGCGCCCGCCCCAGCAGAAGCCGGTAATTGCCAGTCGGTTAGCGTCGCCGCCGTTGCGGGCCGCCCAGCTGGCGACATGATCGAGGTCAGCCAGCACCTGCGCGTCGGGCACTTTGCTGACCAGACCGCTGAACAGCGACGGAATGTTGTCATAATCGTTCGGATCGCCCTGGCGGAAATAGAGCTCCGGCGCAACGGCCAGATACCCCTCCAGAGCCAGACGTCGGCAGATATCACGGATGTGTTCGTGGACGCCAAAAATCTCCTGCACTACGATGATTACCGGAAGCGGCGCATCGCTGTGTTTTGGTCGAGCGTGGTAGGCGGGCAGCAGATCGCCTTGTGACGGAATGGAGGTTTCTCCCGCCGTAATCGCCTCTTCGGGCGTATGAACGATGGTCGAGGCATGAGGTGAAGCCGCAGGGGCAAATCCAGGTTGTTTGTTGGTTGTCATGGCATTCTCCGTACCCTTTTAATGAACGCATAGCCGAATTACAGTGCCTTAATGCGGCGCATTTTTGTGCAGCAGGAATTAACAATAACTTGTTAATGTGATGTGAATCACTAATTGCGTGGAATTTAATGTAATATTTTTAATTCTTAGTGATGGTAATCACGAAAAAGAGTTGTGGTCTTCTATAAAGTACATTTTTGCTTCTTCTGACAAAACTGAACCACAGAGGAGTTCTTTATGTCCAAGTCTGATGTTTTTCATCTCGGTCTCACTAAAAATGACTTACAAGGGCCACGTTAGCGATTGTCCCTGGTGACCCGGAGCGTGTGGAAAAGATCGCCGCGCTGATGGAAAAGCCGGTCAAACTGGCATCTCATCGTGAATTTACCTCCTGGCGTGCCGAACTCGACGGCAAGCCGGTGATCGTGTGCTCTACCGGTATCGGTGGCCCATCAACGTCTATCGCCGTGGAAGAGCTGGCGCAACTGGGTATTCGTACCTTCCTGCGCGTGGGCACCACCGGGCGATTCAGCCGAACATCAACGTCGGTGACGTGCTGGTGACGACCGCTTCCGTCCGTCTGGACGGCGCGAGCCTGCACTTTGCGCCGATGGAATACCCGGCCGTTGCTGATTTCGCTTGTACCACCGCGCTGGTTGAAGCAGCGAAATCTGTGGGTGCAACCACCCATGTGGGCGTAACCGCCTCTTCCGACACCTTCTACCCGGGCAGGAACGTTACGACACCTTCTCTGGCCGCGTGGTGAAAGCCTTCAAAGGCTCCATGGAAGAGTGGCAGTCTATGGGTGTAATGAACTACGAAATGGAATCGGCCACGTTGCTGACCATGTGTTCTAGCCAGGGTCTGCGTGCGGGGATGGTTGCCGGCGTTATCGTTAACCGTACCCAGCAGGAAATTCCAAACGCAGAGACCATGAAGCAGACCGAAAGCCACGCGGTGAAAATCGTGGTGGAAGCGGCGCGCCGCCTGCTGTAATTTCCCCTCCCTTTGCGAAAGGCCGACTTGTTCGGCCTTTTTCTTTTTGCGTAGACGCTCGCAGGAAACTGCTTTAAAACTGGACGTTTATACAGCACAATCCTATTTTTTGCAGATAACCGGTTTATGCAGGGGCATTGTGGATATTGCCGTGGTGATTTATGCGCTGGTGGCGCTGGCGGGGATCGCGATTGGCTGGCTGGCGGCGAGCTATCGCGTGGCGCAGCAGCGCGCCGAGCAGTTAGCGGAAGAGCGTGATGTGTACGGTGAGCTGAGCGCGGCGAAACAGCAGATTGCCAGAATGCCCACTGGCGTGAAGAGTGTGAGTTGCTCAATAACGAGCTGCGTAACCTGCGGGAAATCAACTCGTCGCTGGAGGTCGATCTCCGGAAGTCACCACGCTGCTGGAAACCACCCGTCAGCACGGCGATGAAAAATATCGTCTGATGCTCAACAGCGAGCAGCGCCTGAGCGAACAGTTTGAAAACCTCGCCAACCGCATTTTTGAACAGAGCAACCGCCGCGTTGATGAACAGAACCGGCAGAGCCTGCACGGCCTGCTCACCCGCTGCGCGAGCAGCTCGACGGTTTTCGCCGCCAGGTGCAGGAGAGTTTTGGCCAGGAGGCGAAAGAGCGCCATACGTTGGCCTATGAAATTCGTAGTCTGCAAGAGATGAGCGGTAGGATGATGCAGGAAGCGGTCAACCTGACCCGAGCGCTGAAGGGTGACAACAAAACCCAGGGCAACTGGGCGAAGTGGTGCTGACCCGCGTGCTGGAGGCTTCCGGCCTGCGGGAAGGGCACGAATACGAAACCCAGGTGAGCATCAATACCGATGCCAATTCGCGCATGCAGCCTGATGTGATCGTCCGTCTGCCGCATCGCAAAGATGTGGTGGTCGACGCCAAAATGACGCTGGTGGCCTACGAGCGCTACTTTAACGCTGATGATGACTACACCCGCGAAGCCGCGTTGCAGGAACACATTGCCGCGGTGCGTAATCATATTCGCCTGCTGGGGCGCAAAGACTACCAGCAGTTGCCGGGCCTGCGTTCGCTGGACTACGTGCTGATGTTTATCCCCGTTGAGCCGGCTTTCCTGTTGGCGCTTGACCGCCAGCCAGAGCTAATCAGCGAAGCACTGAAAAACAATATTATGCTGGTGAGCCCCACTACGCTGCTGGTGGCGCTGCGTACCATCGCTAACCTGTGGCGCTATGAACATCAGAGCCGCAATGCGCAACATATTGCTGAACGTGCCAGCCGCTTATATGACAAAATGCGCCTTTTCGTGGACGACATGTCGGCCATCGGCCAGAGCCTCGATAAAGCCCAGGATAACTACCGTCAGGCGATGAAAAAACTGACCAGCGGGCGCGGCAACCTGCTGACGCAGGCTGAAGCCTTCCGCCACCTTGGCGTAGAGGTGAAGCGCGAGATTAATCCGGATTTGGTTGAGCAAGCGACGGCGCAAGACGATGATTTTCGTCTGCGTGACAACACCGACATGAATGATGACAATCCGTTAGCGGCAGAACGCCGTTAATCCGGCGTCGGAACGGATTTCGTAACGGGGTGGAATCGTAGGGCAATTGCGCCCAATCTGTTACACTCCATGAACATTTTCTTGATAAGCAGGCATAGAGATGGTTGAGGATTCACAAGAAACGACGCACTTTGGCTTTCAGACAATCGCCAAATCACAGAAAGAAGACATGGTGGCGCATGTATTCCATTCTGTCGCCGCAAAATACGATGTAATGAACGATCTGATGTCATTCGGGATTCATCGTCTATGGAAGCGTTTTACCATTGATTGCAGCGGCGTGCGCCGTGGACAGACGGTTCTTGATCTGGCGGGCGGCACCGGCGACCTGACGGCGAAATTCTCGCGCATGGTGGGTGAAACCGGCCGTGTGGTGCTGGCGGACATCAACGACTCCATGCTGAAAATGGGGCGTGAGAAGCTGCGCAATATCGGCGTGGTCGGCAACGTGGAATATGTGCAGGCCAACGCGGAAGCGCTGCCGTTCCCGGATAACACCTTTGACCTGATCACCATCTCTTTCGGTCTGCGTAACGTCACCGACAAAGACAAAGCGCTGCGTTCCATGTACCGCGTGCTGAAGCCGGGCGGACGCCTGCTGGTGCTCGAATTCTCCAAGCCGGTTTTCGACCCGCTGAGCAAAGCCTACGACGCCTATTCGTTCCACATTCTGCCGCGTATTGGCGAAGCGGTGGCTAATGATGCCGACAGCTATCGCTATCTGGCGGAATCTATCCGTATGCATCCGGATCAGGACACGCTGAAAGAGATGATGCAGAACGCCGGGCTGGAAAACGTTGATTACTACAACCTGACGGCAGGGATTGTCGCGCTGCACCGTGGCTATAAATTCTGATAAGTGGGGGCCGCTATGCCTTTAAAACCCTTAATGACCGGCAGTATTGAAACCGCCATAAACGCGCTGCTCTGGCGTGAAAAAGCGTTAAAGCCTGCCCGTCAGCGTCTTATCGGGAAAGTATTACGCGTTGAACTGAAAGAGTTTTCTTCGCCGCTGGTGCTGGTCTTCAGTGAACGTCAGGTTGACGTACTGGGCGCGTGGGAAGGCGAGGCTGATTGCACAGTCATCACCCGGGTTAGCGTGTTGCCGCAGTTGCGCAATCGCCAGCAGCTCACTGCGCTTATCCGCAATAACGATCTGGAAGTGCAGGGCGACCTCCAGGTGGTACAAAACCTGGTGTCGCTGGCCGATCTCGCCGAGTTTGACCCGGCAGAGCTGCTGGCACCATACACTGGCGATATTGCCGCCGAAGGCGTCAGTAAACTGCTGCGCGGTGGGGCGAAGTTCTTACAGCATGGTCTGGCACGTCAGCAGCGCTATGTGGCTGAAACCCTGACGGAAGAGTGGCGTCTGGCACCGGGCGCGCTGGAAGTCGCCTGGTTTGCGGAAGAGACGGCGGCGGTGGAGCGTGAGCTTGCGGCGCTGACCAAACGGTTGGAAAAACTGGAGGGGAAATGACGCCAGGAGAATTACGGCGCCTGTATTTTATCATCCGCACCTTTTTGAGTTACGGGCTTGATGAGCTCATTCCAAAATGCGTATCACGCTGCCGCTGCGAATGGGGCGTCGGCTGCTGTTCTGGATGCCAAATCGCCACAAGGATAAGCCGCTGGGCGAACGTCTGCGGCTGGCGTTACAGGAGCTTGGCCCGGTATGGATTAAGTTCGGGCAAATGCTGTCTACCCGTCGCGACCTTTTCCCCCGCAGATTGCCGACCAATTAATCCTGCTGCAGGATCGCGTTGCGCCGTTTGACGGCAAGCTGGCGAAGCAGCAGATTGAAAAATCGATGGGCGATATTCCCGTCGAGAGCTGGTTCGACGATTTTGACATTGAACCGCTGGCTTCAGCCTCTATTGCCCAGGTGCACACCGCACGTCTGAAAGAGAACGGCAAAGAGGTGGTTATCAAGGTGATCCGTCCGGATATCCTGCCGATCATCAAAGCCGATATGAAGCTGATTTACCGCCTGGCGCGCTGGGTTCCCGCCTGCTGCCGGACGGTCGTCGTTTGCGCCCGGTGGAAGTGGTGCGCGACTATGAAAAAACGCTGATCGATGAGTTGAACCTGCTGCGCGAAGCGGCGAACGCCATCCAGCTGCGGCGTAATTTTGAAAATAGCCCGATGCTGTACGTGCCAGAGGTGTATTCCGACTACTGTCGCGTCGATATGCTGGTGATGGAGCGCATCTACGGGATTCCGGTGTCCGACATCGAGACGCTTGAGAAGCAGAACACCAACATGAAGCTGCTGGCCGAGCGCGGCGTGCAGGTGTTCTTTACCCAGGTGTTCCGCGACAGCTTCTTCCACGCCGATATGCACCCTGGCAACATCTTTGTTAGCTATGAGCATCCGGAAGATCCCAGTATATTGGCATCGACTGCGGTATCGTCGGCTCGCTAAATAAAGAAGACAAGCGCTACCTGGCGGAAAACTTTATCGCCTTCTTCAACCGCGACTACCGCAAGGTGGCCGAACTGCACGTCGATTCCGGCTGGGTACCGCCGGACACCAACGTCGAAGAGTTTGAATTCGCGATTCGTACCGTTTGCGAACCGATTTTCGAAAAGCCGCTGGCGGAGATCTCCTTTGGTCACGTGCTGCTGAACCTGTTTAACACCGCCCGGCGCTTCAACATGGAAGTGCAGCCACAACTCGTGTTACTGCAAAAGACATTACTTTACGTAGAAGGGTGGGACGCCAGCTCTATCCTCAGTTAGATTTATGGAAGACGGCAAAACCGTTCCTCGAATCGTGGATTAAGGATCAGGTCGGTATTCCGGCGCTGTTCCGTGCACTGAAGGAAAAAGCGCCGTTCTGGATTGAAAAAATGCCGGAATTGCCTGAGTTAGTGTACGACAGCCTGCGTCAGAGTAAACAGGTACAGGCTAGCCTTGAGAAGCTTTCTCAGGAGATGGCAACGCACCGTACCCGTCAAGGGCAATCGCGTTATCTCTTTGGTATAGGTGCTGTTTTACTCCTGAGCGGTACGGTATTACTGATTCAACGCCCTGAATGGGGCTGGCACCCGCGTGGCTTATGGCCGGAGGGCTGGTGGTATGGCTCGCGGGATGGCGGAAAACGCACTGAATTATGCGTCGCTAACAGGGCGCTGCATAACGTATAATGCGCGTTGGTTATTTCATCATCTATCAGAGGAACATGTATGGTGGTATTAGTATTTGGCAGTTGCTGATTATCGTCGTTATCGTAGTTCTGCTTTTCGGGACTAAAAAGCTGAGCTCGCTGGGTTCCGATTTAGGCTCGTCCATCAAAGGCTTCAAGAAGGCCATGAGTGATGAAGACGACAACAAACCTAAAGCGGACCAGGATGCAGATTTCACTGCAAAATCAATTGCTGATAAGCAGGAAAGTGCAAAGAAAGACGAAGCGAAACGCCACGACAACGAGCAGGTGTAATTCGTGTTTGATATTGGTTTCAGTGAACTGCTGCTGGTGTTCGTTATTGGCCTCATTGTATTGGGCCAAAACGTCTGCCGGTAGCGGTGAAAACGGTGGTGGGCTGGATTCGGGCGCTGCGCTCGCTGGCGACTACCGTACAAAATGAGCTGACGCAGGAGCTTAAACTCCAGGAGTTTCAGGACAGCCTGAAGAAAGTGGAGAAAGCAAGTCTGGATAGCCTGACGCCTGAACTTAAGGCTTCCATGGATGAACTGCGTGAAGCGGCTGAGTCGATGAAACGGTCCTATTCGATGCATGATCCTGAAAAGGCGAGCGACGAGGCCAATACCATCCATAACCCGGTGGCGAAGGATAAAGCCGTTGAGCCATCGCAGGCGGCTGAACCGCAGGCGACGCACGCTGAAGAGCCGGTGGCTAAGCCTGCCGAAGTACCGGAGTCCGAGGTGGTGAAACCGGCAGAGAAAGAGAAAGTCTCTGCTGCCGCTGCTCCTGAATCCTCCCCGCATCGAGTGATAAATCGTAAACATGAGCGTAGAAGATACTCAACCGCTGATCGCTCATTTGATTGAGCTGCGCAAGCGCCTGCTCAACTGCATCATCGCGGTTCTCGTCATTTTCCTGGCGTTGGTTTACTTCGCCAACGATATCTATCAGCTGGTCTCCGCGCCGCTTATTAAACAGATGCCGGTTGGCGCGACGATGATCGCCACCGACGTGGCGTCGCCGTTTTTCACGCCGATCAAGCTAACCTTTATGGTTTCGCTGATCCTCTCCGCGCCGGTTATTCTGTACCAGGTATGGGCGTTTGTTGCCCTGCGCTGTATAAGCATGAACGTCGTCTGGTGGTGCCGCTGCTGGTGTCCAGCACCCTGCTGTTTTATATCGGCATGGCGTTTGCCTACTTTGTGGTGTTCCCACTGGCCTTTGGCTTCCTGACGCATACCGCGCCGGAAGGGGTGCTGGTCTCAACGGATATCAAGAGCTACCTCGATTTTGTCATGTCGCTGTTTATTGCCTTCGGCGTGTCGTTTGAGGTGCCCGTTGCTATCGTTCTGCTGTGCTGGGTCGGCGTGACCACGCCGGACGATCTGCGCAAGAAGCGCCCTTACGTGCTGGTTGGCGCGTTTGTGGTCGGCATGCTGTTGACGCCGCCGGACGTGTTCTCGCAGACGCTGCTGGCTATCCGATGTACTGTCTGTTTGAAGTGGGGGTCTTCTTCTCTCGCTTCTACGCGGGCAAGCGACTCACGCGTGACGAAGACGCGGAAGCGGAACAAACTGAAGAATAACCAACCGCCCGTAAGGGCGGTTGTCATATGGGGCAAGGATGTTTGATATCGGTGTTAACCTGACCAGTTCACAGTTCGTGCGCGATCGTGATGAGGTGGTCGCGCGAGCACGGGCCGCGGGCGTGCACGGTATGCTGCTGACCGGAACCAACCGTCATGAGAGCGAAGAAGCACAGCGGCTAGCGGAACGCTTTGAAGGCTGTTGGTCAACGGCAGGCGTTCATCCACATGACAGCAGCAGTTGGTCGCCGGAGGTAGCGGACGCCATCTATGCGCTGGTGAACAAGCCCGAAGTGGTGGCGGTGGGCGAGTGCGGCCTGGACTTCAACCGCAACTTCTCCACGCCAGCCGAGCAGGAAATCGCGTTTAGCGCTCAGTTGGCGATGGCCGCCGAGCTGGGTATGCCAGTATTTTTGCACTGCCGCGATGCTCACGAGCGTTTCCTCGCGCTGCTGGAGCCGTGGCTCGACCATTTGCCGGGTGCAGTGCTGCACTGCTTTACAGGCACGCGTGAAGAAGCGCAGCAGTGCCTGGACCGGGCCTGATGATTGGCATCACCGGCTGGGTCTGCGATGAGCGTCGCGGTCTGGAACTGCGAGAACTGCTGCCGACGATCCCGCGGATCGCCTGCTGCTGGAGACCGATGCGCCGTATCTGTTGCCGCGCGACATGACGCCGAAACCGGCATCGCGTCGTAACGAGCCGGCCTACGTACGGCATATTCTGTCACGCGTGGCTGAATGGCGTGGGAAGACGCACAGTGGTTGGAAGCCGTTACGGACAGTAACGCCAAACGGCTATTGAAGATCGACTTTTAGTTCAGGCCTTGCGGAAGTCGGTGTTTTTGACGCTCTGCATAATTTGCTTGTTCAGCAGGTTAAGCAGCAGCATAGAACGCGCTTCGCCGTCAGGCTCGGCAAAGATGGCCTTCAACCCCTCGAACGCGCCTTCCGTAATCACAACACTGTCACCGGGATAAGGTGTTTGTGGATCGGTGATATCATCAGGCCGATAGATGGATAGCTGATGGATGACCGAAGATGGCACGGTTGCCGGGCTCATCCCAAAGCGGACAAAATGGCTGACGCCGCGGGTGGCGTTAATCGTGGTGGTGTGAATCACCTCCGGGTCAAATTCCACGAACAGATAGTTCGGGAACAGCGGCTCACTAACCGAGGTGCGCTTGCCGCGCACTATTTTTTCCAGGGTGATCATCGGCGTCAGGCAGTTTACCGCCTGTCTCTCAAGATGTTCCTGGGCGCGCTGAAGTTGCCCGCGTTTGCAGTACAGTAAATACCAGGCTTGCATAATGACTCTTTCCACTCGTTAGCGCGGAAGCATAGCAAAAGTGCGGGCAGATCGCGATGTTGATTATGACAGCTTTAATTCACGCTAATTTAACAAAAATACAGCATCGAAGGACCATTCGCCGTATACTAAGGCGCTTACCAGGAGGCCAAGAATTACCCATGAAATACCATGACCTACGCGACTTTCTGACCATACTCGAACAGCAGGGTGAACTAAAACGTATTAGCCTCCCGGTTGATCCCCATCTGGAAATTACCGAAATTGCCGATCGCACCCTGCGTGCGGGTGGGCCAGCGCTGCTGTTTGAAAATCCTAAAGGTTATGACATGCCGGTGCTGTGCAATCTGTTCGGCACCCCAAGCGCGTGGCGCTGGGCATGGGGCAGGAAGACGTCAGCGCGTTACGTGAAGTGGGTAAACTCTTAGCCTTCCTGAAGGAACCGGAGCCGCCAAAAGGTTTCCGCGACTTGTTCGACAAACTGCCGCAGTTCAAACAGGTGTTGAACATGCCGACTAAGCGCCTGCGCGGCGCGCCTTGCCAGCAGAAAGTTCTCTCCGGCGACGATGTCGATCTCTCGCGCATTCCGGTGATGACCTGTTGGCCGGAAGATGCGGCACCGCTCATTACCTGGGGCCTGACGGTGACCCGTGGTCCGCATAAAGAGCGGCAGAACCTGGGCATCTATCGTCAGCAGGTGATTGGCAAAAACAAATTGATTATGCGCTGGCTGTCGCATCGCGGCGGCGCGCTGGATTTCCAGGAGTGGTGCGCTGCACACCCGGGCGAACGTTTCCCGGTATCGGTCGCGCTGGGCGCAGACCCGGCAACCATTCTTGGCGCGGTGACGCCGGTACCGGACACGCTTTCTGAGTACGCTTTCGCGGGTTTGCTACGCGGGACGAAAACGGAAGTGGTGAAGTGTCTTTCCAACGATCTGGAAGTGCCAGCCAGCGCCGAGATTGTCCTCGAAGGCTATATTGAGCCTGGCGAAATGGCGCCGGAAGGCCCCTATGGCGATCACACCGGTTACTACAACGAAGTGGACAGCTTCCCGGTGTTTACCGTCACCCACATTACCCAGCGTGAAGACGCGATTTATCACTCCACCTATACCGGGCGTCCGCCGGATGAGCCGGCGGTGCTGGGCGTAGCGCTGAATGAAGTCTTCGTGCCTATTTTGCAAAAGCAGTTCCCGGAAATCGTTGATTTCTATCTGCCGCCGGAAGGGTGTTCATATCGCCTTGCCGTCGTGACGATGAAAAAACAGTATGCTGGGCACGCAAAACGCGTAATGATGGCGTGTGGTCGTTTTTACGCCAGTTTATGTACACAAAATTCGTGATTGTCTGCGATGATGACGTCAACGCACGTGACTGGAACGATGTGATATGGGCGATCACTACCCGCATGGACCCCGCGCGGGATACCGTGCTGGTAGAGAATACGCCGATTGATTATCTGGATTTCGCCTCGCCGGTTTCCGGCCTGGGGTCGAAAATGGGGCTGGACGCCACCAACAAATGGCCTGGGGAAACCCAGCGCGAATGGGGCCGTCCAATTAAGAAAGATCCCGCCGTTACGGCGCGTATTGATGAGATCTGGGACGAGCTGGCCATATTTTCCGACAATAAATGATAACCCACCCCGGAAGATTTCACGCCGTGGACGTTGCGCCGACCGCGTGAATGAGGATGGGGGAAAAGACCCGACAGAGGGAGCGCATGACAACCTTAAGCTGTAAAGTGACCTCGGTGGATGCCATTACCGATACGGTATATCGCGTTCGTTTAGTACCCGAAGCTGCCTTCTCATTTCGTGCCGGACAGTATCTGATGGTGGTGATGGACGAGCGCGATAAGCGTCCGTTCTCCATGGCCTCAACGCCGAATGAAAAGGCGTTTATCGAGTTGCACATTGGTGCTTCTGAGCTGAACCTGTACGCAATGGCCGTGATGGACCGCATCCTCAAAGACCGCGAAGTGGTGGTAGATATCCCGCACGGCGAGGCCTGGTTACGTGATGAAGACGATCGTCCGCTGGTGCTGATTGCTGGCGGTACGGGCTTCTCCTACGTACGCTCCATTCTGCTGACCGCGCTGGCGCGTAACCCGAATCGCGACGTGGCGATCTACTGGGGTGGCCGCGAAGAGAAACATCTCTACGATCTCTCTGAGCTGGAAGCGCTGTCGGTGAATCATCCTAACCTGCGCGTGGTGCCGGTGGTTGAGCAGCCTGAAGAAGAGTGGCGCGGGCGTTCGGGTACCGTATTGACGGCGGTGCTGCAGGATTACGGTACGCTGGCGGAGCACGATATCTATATTGCTGGCCGCTTTGAAATGGCGAAAATCGCGCGTGATCTGTTCTGCAATGAACGCCAGGCGCGTGAAGACCGCCTGTTTGGCGACGCGTTTGCGTTTATTTGACCTGGCAGGCGCGTCGGTGAAAACCGGCGCGTTTAGACGTTGACGGTCAGCGACTGCTGCTGGCCGCAACGCTGATAGGCAATTTCGCAGCACCCATCTTCCCAGCGCACGGAAAATTGTTCTATTTCATCCTGCGAATTCAGGCAATAACAGCCGACGATATTCATATGCGGTGCGTCGCTATGGTTGACCAGGTAGCGCAAATCGCTAATCGCCGGGTTGGCTGGCCCATCCCCTTCATATAATGTGCCCTGACCCGCCAGCCAAAGCGTGAACTCGCCGGCTGGCGTGCCATAGCGGCGGCTAACGCTTCCCGTTAGCGGTGAACAAACCACATTCTTCAAGCGCGCCAGCGGCCTCCGAGGCGGGCAGCATGCCCCTGATACGGCGCCCAGGCGTACCGTCGACGTGCAGCGTCCAGTACAGCGCTTGCCGATGTGGGTTACTTATGCGGGCAACATCAAAAATCAGCCCATCATGAATGATGAGATGGCGGTGAAAAGCGATATCCCGCCAGGCCACCTCATCCCACTCCGTTAACGAAAAACTTGGCAGCGGAGGGAATGGCTTACACCAGTCAACGTAACAGGCCAGGTGGAGGGCGTCAGGCGAACGGTGTACCCATCGCGTTTGCGGGCGCGCCGGCGGGCGTTGGTCAGGTTTACGCTCAACGTATTGTGCGTGGCGCTGTTTTTGTAATAGTCACGGTGCAGATCCGCGCCATAACCGGTGGTTCCCAGATCTGGTAGCAGCGCATGGCCCTGCATCCACAGCGTTATCGCCAGATAATCATGGTGGTCGTGCTCGCCGCTAAAGGGCATGTGCTTTACCAGTAACCCGTGGTGATGTGCGGGCTGGCGTATTAACGTCAACCCGCAGCCCGGCGCATGGACAATATTTTCACTGGGCAGCGTAACATCATCCGGCAGATCGTCGACGCCATACAGAAAGGCATCGAGGTTATCACGCGACTGGGTTGATAAATGTGCTTAAGGGCAGCGGCGTAAGCCGGTTTACGATAATGTTTAAAGGCAAATTCATAAATATCATCATGATGTAGCGTATTTTGTCCGCTTACCGCATCGTTAATGAACGGGAATGTGCCGTCGGGGTCAGCAGGTTAAGGGGGAAATCGAGCATGCGCTCATACAGGCCTTCCTCCATCAGGCTCCAGTCGGTACCACGCGCGAATTTTTCCCAGTCAAAATAGCCTTGCAGAACGTAGAAGTGATAATGGGCCGAGCCTTCAAACCACAGCCCCTCCGGGTATAAACCCTGCTGTAACTGCCAGCGTAAGCCATACGGTTCATTAATGGCGAAATCCACCACAGTGGCATCGTCCAGTAACAGCCCGAGTACGCCAATGGCGGCGTTTACCTTCACTTCATGGTTGTGCAGTTGGTTTTCCCGATGCTGACACAAGAACGCCGCGCCCGGTCGCAGCAGACGCGATTCGATAAACCGCTGCTGTCGGCGAGTGAGCGTTGAACGGATCAAATCGTAGCCTTTTGCCAGTTCCAGCAGGCAATTGGCTTCGCAAAGCGTTTGGATGTTCATTTTGCCCGGCCCATTGCAGGGAATGCCGCCATGAACTTCATAAGCAGGGTAGTAGCGGGCGTAAGCGAGTAAAATTTGTCGAACACGCTGCGCGTAATGCGCCTCACCGGTGAGCAGCCATAATAGCCCGAGCTGATAGCTGGCGCGGCAGTTATGGCCATTCATCATACGCCACCACGCGCCGTCGTAGGGTTCGCCGGTAAATATCTGCCGATCGACCGGGCATTGATGGGCCTCGGGCTGTCACGATCCCATTGCAGTTTTACGCCATGCTGCGGGCAGAAAAAATAGTGCCCCAGGTGGCGATGCCGGTTTGTGGGACGCAGAGCGGATGATTCAGAACGACGTCGTTATCGGCGATAAGGCGCTGGATAATATTCGGTTGCTGGCGGGCGCGCTGAACCAGCGTAGCCTGTTCTTGCGGTGTAAATTGTCGCATCAGGTGCTCTGCTGTATTTCTTGTAGCGAGACTGCAAAGAGTTCATCTCGCTGCTGGCGTGTTTGTTTACCGCTGTCCACCAACCACTGAAAATCATAATAGGTCGGATAAAACGGCAGATCGTTCAGTAACTGGCAAAAATGATGAGCCGCGATTTCTGAGACGGCGGCCACGGTGGAGTAACGGCGGAACGGCCCAGCGCGACATTGCATACTTTCTCGAGTCTTTCCCCACGGGCTGTTTACGGCTGTATTCGAGAAAATGGAAAAATTCGTGCGCCAGGTGGATGTCGATAATTTTCTCGAGCGGCAGCCCGCTGCTCGCCTGTAAACTCTCCAGCGAAGGCTGGTACAGCGTGACGCGACGAGTCGCTTTCTTTTCGCTGAATTCAAATTGGGCGCGGAACTGGACGGTGAAGAACAGACCGTCGCCCTGATCGAACTGGATGTCGATATCGTGTTGCTGATAGAGCTCGCGAATGGATTGCCCGGCAAACTCCTGTGCCGCCGCCGCGCCTGCCGCGAGGGCGTTGTCGAGATAATAGCGATAACGGTCCGGCGGAATTTTGTTAAACACCGCATCGTTTCGCAGATCCAGCCAGGCCAGCGTCCGGTTCAATTCATCGCGTTCCATTTCCACTCCTTATTGCCAGGCGATGGCGATAACGTCCTGCTCGGGTTCGACCACATCCAGCTCCATTTCAATAATCGACAGCATTTGTTCCTTCGTTTGGGTTCCGGTGAGATCGAGCATTTTCTCTTTCCAGAAAAGGAAGGTTTTGGGTATCGCCGCGTTGGCTTCAGAGTAACGCGTGTTATCGTCAAGAAAATCGGCAAAGCGGGAGTTCATTTCCTGCCGGCTGCACACCAGCCAGTTGGCGTTCTCTTTTTTCAGCCTCACCACGCCTTCCCGATCCAGCATACTCAGGCGACGCTGCTGTTTTTTGAGTAAACCGAAGAAACGCTTTTGCTCGCAGACACCTTCAAACAGATGCCAGCGCCCGGTCTGGCAGGCGCGTTGCGTGACGGTGTGCGTTAAATTGACCGATTCGGCGGCAATCTGCTGTAGCTGTGATAGCGGTAAGGTCTCGTTAATACTCTCTTTCTGTCGGAGCTCCGTCGCACCGGTGGCAATCGCGCGCAGCACGTTTTTCTGTTTGTCGATCTCAATGTTGATATCGACGGTGGCTTCGTTCGCCCAGAACGGACGATGCGCTCCATAATCTCGGCGCGGATCATTTTGATCTCCGCCTCGCCTGGGTTAACGACGCTCTTTTCAATCATTTCGCGCACCATCGCCATCCCGACCCGATGGTGGAAATGTACGGCGCATTGTTGGCATTTTGGTATTTCATGGCCGCTTTTTCGGCCATCGCCGGTACCAGGATGCAGCCGCTACCGCCGCCGCCAACGAGGGTGATGAAGTGGCGCTCCAGCTTGTATTCGGCAATCATCTCATTGACCACAATCATCACTTTATCAATGGCGATATCCAGCGCCTGGCGCGCGGCCTCTTCGGCGCTACAGCCAAGGTGATCGCCCAGCAGCTGCCAGGCGAGGCGCGCGCTGTTGATATTGCCCGCGGCGTAGTCGTCCGCCGGCACGTATCCCAGTAAATTGGCAGCGCCAGCCAGCGTAAGCGCATAGCGTTTTCCCGCCGCGCCGGTCACCACGGCATAGGTCTGTGGATCGCCCGGCCGCGGACTGATAAACGTCAATTCTGGATGGTCGCCGAAAGCGGATTCGGCAATAAAGCACTCGTATTCACAGCCGGCGATGTGGGCGCTACGCGGGCCGGTCATCGTGATTTTACCGTTTTCAACCATCATCATGCTGCCGCCCGCGACGGCGAGGGTGCGGACGTCAAGGGAACGCAAATAGGTACGGTGTCCGCCTACCTGTGCGTTCTGGATCATGACCTTGCCGTTTTTAATGACCGAAATATCAACGCTGGTACCGCCAACCTCAAAGAAAATCCCGTCGGAGACTTTCTCATACATCAGCGCGCCAGCCACGCCCGCAGCCAGCCCGGAGAGCATGGTGAGGATGGGACGTTTGCGTACTTCGTCAATGCTCATGACGCCGCCGTCGCAGCGCATGATCATCAGCTGTGAAGCAATACCCGCTTCCTTAATCGCCTGCTCGGTCATGTTGGCGGTTTCCAGCATGCGCGGGATCAGGCTGGCGTTCACCACTGCGGTACGGGTGCGGGTCTTCAGGCCATAAAGTTGAGTGATCTCGTGGCCGCCCGTTGCGCACAGCCCCATCTCATCGGCAATTTCCATGACCCGTAGCTCGTTGGTTGGATCATCAACGCTATAGGCTTCGGACGCCACAATCACCTCTGCACCCTGTTCGCGCAGCGTATTGATTGCCGTGCGAATGACATCATCGCTGAGCTGGCGGGTATCCAGAAAGGTATTAAAAGTATGGAGGAATTTACCGTCTGCCAGCGGAATATCATCAATACAGGCTTCTTTACGCGCGCTTTTTCCTTCCAGGCCGCTGCCCATGGCGATGATCCCCACTTTTGCCACATCACCTTCCAGCAATGCGTTGGTTGCCTGAGTGGTGCCATGAGCAATAAAGCTCACCTGCTGCGGCGAAATACCGTTCTCGTCCAGCACCTGGTGAATAATGGTGATGATACCGTGGGCCACACCGTTAGCATGATGGTGGGTGGTGGGGATTTTCTTTTTCGCCACCAGTTCGAAACTGTCGTTATCAATGATGGCGGCGTCGGTAAAGGTGCCGCCGACATCGATCCCGATGCGATACGTTTTGCCTGTCATAATTGCTCCTTGCTTTAAAAGGCGATGTAGCCTGCCATTAACATGGAAACCAGCACTGCCACCATCGCCCACGGCAAGGTTTTACGCAGGATTTCATTCACATCGACCTTGGCGAAATCCGATGACCAGACGTTATGGTATTGGTTGGGTCTGACAGACCCTGAACCAGCGACGCAGAACGCAGCGCCAGCATCGTCGCCAGCGGAGAGAGGCCGCCGCCCAGCATTAAGACCCCAGTCCGCTGCCAAGACCGTAGCTGTTTAGCGGGCCACGATACAGCGCCAGCGGGCTCAGAATGGAGAAGAATAGAATATAGGTGAGCGGCGAGCCGGGAATGATTGACTCAATTAACGGTTTCAGCACCAGGCTGACCTGCGGCGCCGTGACCGCATTGAGTAAAATACCAATGCCGACCATCAAACCAATCGCGCCGGCGACATTCTGAATGCCTTCAACCAGGCTGCTGACCAGCACGTGGGTAGGGCGTTTCGGCATTGCCAGCAGCAGGCAAATCACCAGGCTCAGGACGATGGCCGGAACCACCTCGATTTTAAAGGCGAAAATGATGATCACCGGTACCAGCGGAGAGATGAGCGCGAGAGGATTAACCTGTTTACGTTTGCTGAGGTTATCCGCTACCGGCATCGACCAGGCTTTACGGACGACGACGTCACGCTTCACCATCCACACGACCATGGTGATATAGATAATAGCCGCAGGGATCGCAAATATTGTCGCGTAGCGCGCCATGTCGGCGACCGGAATGCCGTACAGGTCGTGCATTAGCGCCCAGCCGCTGACGGCAAACAGGCTGCCCAGCGCGTGACAGGCCAGCAGAACAATACAGCTGGTCAGCGGTGAAAGTCCGGCAGTCAGCAGGATGGGGATAATAATGCTGCCGACTAAAATGACCATGCCAAGGCCATCGCTGGAGGAGAAGATCACCGTACCGATAATGAAAAAGACAATCGCCATCGTTAGCGGCTTATCGCCTGAAAGTTCCGCAGCCTTACGCACCAGCGCTTCCGTCACACCGACCTTTTTCAACACCTCGCCAAACCATGCCCCAAAAATGAGTGCGACGATCGTCGCGCCCAGGCGAAGCGAGCCCTGCGTCAGCACGTTGTTTGCAATGGTGAACGTTGATTTGTCTTCGCTAAAAATCGGGACGCCGGCAACCAGCGGCATCAGTATTGCCATAACGGGCAAAGCCAGAATGGCGGGCATTTTCCGGGTCATCATAAGGCCGAGAAGAGCAGGAAAATAACCAGAATCGCGCAGATTCTGATGATGTGTAGCATATCCATGTAAATTCCTCAGAAGTCGAGATAACCCTGTTGCTGACGAATGGCATCCTGCAGCTGGGCAATGGATACCTGATGTACGCTGATTTTCTCGCTGGTGGCCAATGCGGCGGCAATGCCTCCAGCCTGGCCGATAGCGCCGACGGTTGGCGTGGTGCGGATGGCCGCCTGCGCCTCGAAGGTGGCGGAGATACAGCGCCCGACGACAATGACGTTATCGGCCTCCTCGGCGATCAGCGTCCGCCATGGAATGCCATACATGCCGCCGAACGGCAGGGTGCCGTGCTCCGTGCCTTCGCCATCAGGGCTGTGGATATCAATGGGATAGCCGGAAATGGCAATGGTGTCGGTAAAGCGCGTTTGCTTTAGCAGGTCGTCGGCGGTGAGGCGGTAGCATCCCTTGATCTGGCAGGAACTGCGCACGCCCACTGACGGGCCGGTCGAAACGACGATCGCCTGTTCAAAACCGGGAATAATGCGTCTGGCGAAACGTTCCAGTTCACGGCATTGCTGGCGTCCGACAAATTCCGCATGGCTCAAACTCCATGGGTCCGTCGCATCGTGATCGAGAATACGGCTGGTATTGAAGATAAATTCGCCCGGATTATTCGTTTCAAAGAACAGGACATCTTCGCGTGGAATGGTGATCTCCCCGGCGGCTTTGGCCTCTGCCAGTTCGCGGATAAAACCGTGGCAGGCCAGTCGCTCTGCGGTTCTGACATCTTCTGCCTGATAGTGATTATTGAGCTCGTTAATATGCTCTAGCATCCAGGTACGCAGTTTTTCGCGATCCACATTGGCCATTTTCAGCGTCATCGTCATTGGCTGCGATTTGCCATCTGACTCACGCCCTTTGATCAGCGGGATCCCCGCCGCTGCGGCCAGGGCGGCATCACCACTCGCATCAATAAACACGTTTGCACTGAGCGTCATTAACCCGGAGCGAGTACAGACGGTGATATTCTCGATTTTCCGCTCGTCGCGCGTGACGTTAGCTAATGTGGCGTGATAGAGCACGGTGCCGCCTGCTTCCAGCAGCATCAATTCAAGCTCATGCTTCATCGCTTCCGCGTCAAACGGCGTGTAGGTGGTGGTGAAGTGGCCGGGATCGCGCACATGCCCCGGCGATTTGCCCTGTGCTTTCAGGCGGGCGATGAGTTCTTCAGTAATTCCTCTGATAACCTGCTTTTCACCGGCGTGAAACGTCATCATAGGGTTTACGCCGTTGGTGGTGAGCGATCCCCCAGGCAAGCGCTGGCTTCAACGATAACCGTTTTCGCCCGGCAGCGCGCCGCGGCGATTGCCGCGATGCTGCCAGAAAAACCGCCACCCACAACCACGACATCAAACTGTTCCATGCAATTACCTTTTACTAAACAAGAGGTGTTGCATTTATCCTGATGACTAATTGAACAGGTGTATAGTTGGTAAAGAGGCGAATGTGAACGGTGTCGCTATTTTTATTAAACTATGTAATTTTTTGTGATCATGCCTTCATTATTGCTTTACCATGTATTTTTATAAGCCATGCGACGCTGTTAATGACCGTATTTTATAAGTTTAGTAAACAATAAAAAGACTCTACCTGAGTCACGCGCTAATCGATGCGGGTGTTCCATAAATGATGAAACGGTTAGAATCGGGCTGTGTAGTCGGCAGGGTGTCAGGATTGCCTTAAACGATGGATAATAAACGAGAGCGAAATGACGAAACCAGTGCGAGTTAGAGATATTGCCGAGGCCTGTGGCGTCTCAGTCGGTGCGGTTTCACGGGCACTGAAAGGGCAACCCGGGTTGCGTGAAGACACGCGGCTGCGCATTATTTCGGTGGCGGAGCAAAAGGGCTACGATTTTTCCCGCCTGCGAAGTGAGAAACTTAAACGCGTGCTGTTCCTGCTGCATCGTCAGCACAACATCAGCCGGGCGCTGCCGTTTTACTCGCAGCTTTTGCTGGGCATAGAAGATCTGTGCCGCGAACACGGTATCGCGCTGAGCTTCCTCTCTCTTGGCCCTGGCGATGCGGTCAGTGAACAGGTTAGGGTGCATCAACCTGATGCATTAATCTGCGCGGGCTTCTTTGAGCCGGAGCTCCTGGCGCTGATTCAACAAATGAAGCTGCCGCTGGTTCTTGTGGATTTATGGGCGCCGGGCTTGCCGTGCGTGAACCCGGATAACACCCAGGGAGGGTATCTGGCGACCAGGCACCTGATTGACCAGGGCGCCGCCGTATCGCGTTTCTGGCCAGTACGCTTTCCCACTACAGTATTCGTCAGCGCGAAAAAGGTTACCGGCAGGCGTTATACGAAGCGCGCTTATTAATGCCGCCTGAGTATGAAGCGATAGCGCCTCCGCTGCTGGATACTGAACAATCTCTGGTTGAGGCAGTGAATGAGCTGCTCGATCTACCCGAGCCGCCGGATGCCATATTTGCCTACAATGATGCCGCCGCGCTAGTGGTGGAGCGGCTCTGTGCAGAGCGCGGCCTGCGCATTCCGCAAGATATTGCGCTGGTTGGTTTTGATGATATTGAGGCTGCCGGCTGGTCGCAGCCGCCGCTGACGACTATTGCGGTTAATAAACAGCAGCTGGGGCGTGAAGCGCTGCGTTTACTGCTGGAGGAGAAGCAGGCTGAAAATCTGTTCCTGCCGGTTGAGCTGGTGGTGCGTAGCAGTTCGGTAAAGTAAAAAACCCGCCCCTGACAGGCGGGAAGAACGGCAACTAAACGTTGTTGTGCTGTTGAATGAGCGCCCCGGTTTCCGGGGCGCATTTTTTTATACCCGCTCGATAATCGTCGCGATGCCCTGGCCTAAACCGATACACATGGTCGCCAGACCAAACTGAGCGTCTTTGCGTTCCATCAGGTTAAGTAAGGTTGTGGTGATACGCGTACCGGAACAGCCTAACGGGTGACCCAGGGCGATCGCGCCACCGTTGAGGTTGATCTTCTCGTCGATCTGCTCCATCAGCCCCAGATCCTTAATACACGGCAGGATCTGCGCGGCAAAGGCTTCGTTCATCTCAAACAGATCGATATCACTTGTGCTCAGACCCGCTTTTTTCAGCGCCAGCTTTGAGGCCGGAACCGGACCGTAGCCCATGATCGACGGATCGCAGCCGACCACCGCCATTGAGCGGATGCGCGCGCGGGGGTTAATCCCAGCTCGCGGGCGCGGCTTTCGCTCATCACCAGCATGGCGGAAGCGCCATCGGAGAGAGCGGAGGAGGTTCCTGCCGTCACGGTACCGGTGACTGGGTCAAACGCGGGCGAAGAGTGGATAACGCTTCAACGGTGGTTTCCGGACGGATCACTTCGTCGTAGTTAAACTGCTTGAGCACGCCATCCGTGTCGTGGCCACCGGTAGGAATGATTTCATTCTTAAAAGCCCCAGACTGCGTCGCGGCCCAGGCGCGGGCGTGGGAACGCGCGGCGAAGGCATCCTGCATTTCACGGCTGATGCCGTGCATACGGGAAAGCATCTCCGCCGTCAGCCCCATCATACCCGCAGCTTTGGCCACGTTGCGGCTCATGCCCGGATGGAAATCAACGCCATGGCTCATCGGCACGTGGCCCATATGCTCTACGCCGCCGACCAGACAGACCTGCGCGTCACCGGTCATGATCATACGCGCCGCGTCGTGCAGCGCCTGCATGGATGAGCCGCATAACCGGTTGACGGTGACTGCCGGGACTGAATGCGGGATTTCGGCCAGCAGCGAGGCGTTACGGGCAATGTTAAAGCCCTGTTCCAGCGTCTGCTGAACGCAGCCCCAATAGATGTCGTCGATGGCCGCCGCTTCGAGCGCCGGGTTACGCGCCAGCAGGCTACGCATCAGGTGCGCGGAGAGATCTTCGGCGCGCACGTTACGGAACGCACCGCCTTTTGAACGGCCCATCGGGGTACGAATTGCATCAACAATAACAACCTGTTCCATCGTGACTCCTTAAGCCGTTTTCAGCTCACCAGCCGGGCGGGCTGGCTCAACCGGGGATAATACGCTTCGTTATGGCGCGCCTTGTCTCGCAGACCGGCCGGTACTTCGTACAGCGGGCCAAGGTGCTGATACTGCTGAGCCATATCGAGATACTTCGCGCTGCCGAGCGTATCCAGCCAGCGGAATGCGCCACCGTGGAACGGAGGGAAGCCCAGGCCGTAGACCAGCGCCATATCGGCTTCCGCCGGGCTGGCAATGATGCCTTCTTCCAGGCAACGCACCACTTCATTGACCATCGGGATCATCATACGAGCAATAATCTCGTCGTCGCTGAAGTCGCGCTTCGGCTGGCTAACGTCGGCCAGCAGGCCGTCCACTGCCGCATCTTCTTCTTTCTTCGGCTTGCCTTTGCTGTCTTCTTTATAGCGCCAGAAGCCCAGACCATTTTTCTGGCCGTAGCGGCTTGCTTCAAACAGCGCGTCGATAGCGTCGCGGTAATCTTTCCGCATACGCTGCGGGAAACCGGCTGCCATGACTGCCTGTGCATGGTGGGCGGTATCAATACCCACCACGTCGAGCAGATAAGCCGGACCCATCGGCCAACCGAACTGTTTCTCCATCACTTTATCAACCTTGCGGAAGTCCGCGCCGTCGCGCAGCAGCTGGCTGAAGCCAGCAAAGTACGGGAACAGCACGCGGTTGACGAAGAAACCGGGGCAGTCGTTGACCACGATCGGCGTTTTGCCCATCTTACTCGCCCAGGCGACGACTTTGGCAATGGTGCTTTCTGAGGTTTTCTGGCCACGGATGATCTCAACCAGCGGCATACGGTGCACCGGGTTAAAGAAGTGCATGCCGCAGAAGTTTTCCGGGCGTTCCAGCGCATCGGCCAGCTCGCCGATGGGAATGGTCGAGGTGTTAGAAGCCAGCACGGTATCCGGGCGCACCTTCTGCTCGGTTTCCGCCAGCACCGCTTTCTTGACCTTCGGGTTTTCCACGACGGCTTCAACAACCACGTCAACGCGATCAAAACCGGCGTAATCCAGCGTCGGCTGAATGGTGGAGATCACTCCGGCCAGCTTCAGACCGTCGATTTTGCCGCGCTCCAGCTGTTTGTTGAGCAGCTTGCTGGCTTCCGTCATTCCGAGAGTCAGCGATTTTTCACTGATATCCTTCATGATCACCGGCACGCCCTTCCAGGCGGACTGATAAGCGATCCCGCCACCCATGATCCCGCGCCAAGCACGGCGGCATGTTTCGGCGGTTCGGTGTTTTTGGTCAGTTTCTTTGCCTGACCTTTTACGTATTGGTCGTTGAGGAAAATACCGACCAGCGCACGGGCTTCATTAGAATGGGCCAGTGGAACAAAACTTTTGTTTTCCAGATTCAGCGCTTCTTCGCGGCCAAAGCGGGCCGCCGCCTCGATGGTTTTCACCGCCGTGATCGGCGCCGGATAGTGTTTGCCCGCAGTTTGCATCACCATGCCTTTAGCAATGGTGAAGCTCATGGTGGCTTCAATTTTGCTGAGCTTGAGCGGTTCCAGTTTCGGCTGGCGTTTGGCTTTCCAGTCGAGGTCACCGTTAATCGCCTGATGCAGGACCGCCAGCGCGCCATCGAACAGTTTTTCCTGTTTGACGATGCCGTCGACCAGACCGATTTTCAGCGCCTGTTCGGCACCGACGTCTTTACCGGCGGCGATGATTTCCAGCGCGCTGTCGGCTCCTAACAGACGCGGCAGACGCACGGAACCGCCGAAGCCCGGCATAATGCCCAGCTTGGTTTCCGGCAGGCCGATGCGCAGGTCCGGCGTGGCCAGACGATAGTCGGTCGCCAGCACGCATTCGCAGCCGCCGCCCAGCGCATAGCCGTTAACAGCGGAAATCGTCGGGACCGGCAGATCTTCCAGACGGTTAAACACGCTGTTGGCGAAATGCAGCCACTGGCTGAACTGTTCTTCTGGTACCAGGAACAGCGAAAGGAATTCGGTGATATCCGCGCCGACAATAAAGGCCGCCTTTTCAGAGCGCAGCAGCAGCCCTTCAGCTCTTTTTGTTTTTCGAGGACGTCGAGCGCCTGGCCGAGGCTGGCTACGGTTGCGGTATCTAATTTGTTAACTGAGCCAGGGGCATCGAACACCAGTTCGGCAATGCCATCTTCCAGCCAGTTGAGGTACAGGGTGTCGCCTTTGTAGAGCATGTCAGTCTCCTGAATCCAGCAATATGATCTGGTCATACCAGATAAACTCGAGTGTGTATTTTGTGTTAAATAAATGCAAATAAGACTTTAAATATTTGCTGGTCGGATCACGTCCGGGGGAAATCACGCAGGATCAATGAGGTGTGCTACTATGCGGGGACTAAAGGGCAATAAATTCAGAAGGGTAAATAATGGAATCACTGGCCGCACTTTATAAAAATCATATTGTTACCTTACAAGAGCGGGCGCGTAACGCACTCGAGCGTTTTAAGCTTGATGCGCTGCTTATCCACTCTGGCGAGCTGATGAATGTTTTTCTGGATGACCACGCGTACCCGTTCAAGGTTAACCCGCAGTTTAAAGCCTGGGTGCCGGTGACTCAGGTACCTAACTGCTGGCTGCTGGTGGATGGCGTCAATAAACCTAAGCTGTGGTTCTACCTGCCGGTCGATTACTGGCATAACGTTGAACCCCTGCCGACCTCATTCTGGACGGAGGATGTTGAGGTTATCGCGCTGCCGAAAGCAGACGGTATTGGCAGCCAACTGCCCGCTGCCCGTGACAATATCGGCTATATCGGTCCGGTTCCGGAGCGTGCGTTGGGCTTAGGTATTGCGGCGAACAACATCAACCCGAAAGGGGTTATTGATTACCTGCACTACTATCGCTCCTATAAAACAGATTACGAGCTGGCGTGCATGCGCGAAGCGCAGAAGATGGCGGTTAATGGCCACCGTGCGGCGGAAGAAGCGTTCCGTTCCGGCATGAGCGAGTTTGATATCAACCTCGCGTATCTGACCGCTACCGGCCACCGTGATACCGATGTACCGTACGGCAACATCGTGGCGCTGAACGAACATGCGGCTGTGTTGCACTACACCAAGCTGGATCACCGCGCGCCATCGGAAATGCGCAGCTTCCTGCTGGACGCCGGCGCGGAATACAACGGTTATGCCGCTGACCTGACCCGTACCTGGGCTGCGCACAGCGATAACGACTACGCGCACCTGGTAAAAGACGTCAACGCCGAGCAACTGGCGCTGATCGCCACCATGAAAGCGGGGACCAGCTATGTGGATTACCACATTCAGTTCCATCAGCGCATTGCCAAACTGCTGCGTAAACATCAGATCGTCACCGACATGAGCGAAGAAGCAATGGTCGAGAACGATCTGACCGGGCCATTTATGCCACACGGTATTGGTCACCCGCTAGGCCTGCAGGTGCATGATGTTGCGGGCTTTATGCAGGACGATAGCGGTACGCATCTGGCAGCGCCGTCCAAATATCCGTATCTGCGTTGCACCCGAGTGCTGGAGCCGCGCATGGTGTTGACCATCGAGCCCGGTATCTACTTCATTGAATCGCTGCTTGCGCCGTGGCGCGAAGGCCAGTTCAGCAAGCACTTCAACTGGCAGAAAATCGAAGCGCTGAAGCCATTTGGCGGCATTCGTATTGAAGATAACGTGGTGATCCACGAGAACAACATCGAAAATATGACGCGTGACCTGAAGCTGGCGTAATGGAAAGCTGGCGAATACCGGCGGAGCCGGTCACCTTCGTTGAAGAGATCAAGAAGAGCCGTTTTATCACCCTGTTGGCGCATACCGACGGGGTGGAGGCGGCCAAAGCGTTCGTCGAGTCGGTTCGCGCTGAACACCCGGATGCCCGTCACCATTGCGTGGCGTGGGTAGCGGGTAGGCCGGACGACTCGCAGCAACTGGGTTTCTCTGATGACGGTGAACCGGCGGGCACGGCCGGTAAACCGATGCTGGCTCAGCTAATGGGCAGCGGCATCGGTGAAATTACCGCCGTAGTGGTGCGCTACTACGGCGGTATCTTATTGGGCACCGGTGGGTTGGTGAAAGCCTATGGCGGTGGGGTGCAGCAGGCACTGAATCTGCTGTCGACGGAGATCAAAACGCCGTTAACCGAATATACTTTGCTATGCGAATACGGACAGTTGGCGGGCGTTGAGGGGCTGGTGGAGCAATATGCGGGACAGATAGTCGACAGCGACTATCAGGCTTCGGTACAGCTTCGCGTGGCGCTTCCGCAGGCGAAAGTGGCGGATTTTTCCGCAAGACTGGCCGATTTTAGCCGTGGTTCATTGCATTTGTTAGCGATTGACGAATAATCCCCTCCTGACTTTATTGATTATCAAAGGACGCGCCGGACATGCAGTTTCGTGCCATTACTCGAATTGTTGGACTTCTGGTCATCTTATTCTCGGGGACAATGATCTTGCCGGGATTAGTGGCTTTGATTTACCGCGATGGCGCCGGGCGCGCATTTACCCAGACCTTTTTCGTCGCGCTGGTGATTGGTTCCCTGCTGTGGTGGCCAAACCGTCGTGAAAAACGCGAGCTGAAATCGCGCGAAGGCTTTCTGATTGTCGTCCTGTTCTGGACGGTACTGGGCAGCGTGGGTGCGCTGCCGTTTATATTCTCCGAGCAGCCGAACCTGACGGTGACCGACGCGTTCTTTGAATCGTTCTCGGGCTTAACCACGACCGGGGCGACCACGCTGGTGGGGCTGGATTCATTACCTCACGCGATACTCTTCTATCGGCAAATGCTGCAATGGTTCGGTGGGATGGGGATCATTGTGCTGGCGGTGGCGATTCTGCCTATCCTCGGCGTCGGGGGATGCAGCTCTATAGAGCCGAAATGCCCGGGCCGCTAAAAGACAACAAGATGCGCCCGCGTATCGCTGAAACGGCGAAAACCCTTTGGCTTATCTATGTTCTGCTGACCGTAGCCTGCGCGTTGGCACTGTGGTTTGCCGGGATGCCGGCGTTTGATGCGATCGGCCACAGTTTTGCCACTATCGCGATCGGCGGCTTCTCGACGCATGATGCCAGCGTGGGTTTCTTTGATAGTCCAACCATCAACACCATTATTGCCATCTTCCTGCTGATCTCTGGCTGTAACTACGGCCTGCACTTCTCTTTATTAAGCGGGCGGAGCCTGAAGGTGTACTGGCGCGACCCGGAATTCCGTATGTTTATCGGCGTGCAGCTGACGCTGGTGGTGATCTGTACGCTGGTGCTGTGGTTCCATAATATCTATGCCTCGGCGGTGACGACGCTCAACCAGGCCTTCTTCCAGGTGGTGTCGATGGCGACCACCGCAGGCTTTACGACCGATAGCATCGCGCGCTGGCCGCTATTCCTGCCGGTTCTTCTTTTGTGTTCGGCATTTATTGGTGGTTGCGCCGGTTCAACCGGTGGTGGTCTGAAGGTGATTCGTATTCTGTTGCTGTTCAAGCAGGGCAACCGTGAGCTGAAGCGCCTCGTCCACCCGAATGCGGTTTATAGCATTAAGCTCGGCAACCGTGCGCTGCCGGAACGTATTCTTGAAGCCGTATGGGGATTCTTCTCCGCTTACGCGCTGGTCTTCATTATTAGCATGCTGGCGATCATCGCCACTGGTGTCGACGACTTCTCGGCGTTTGCTTCCGTCGTGGCGACGCTGAACAACCTGGGCCAGGGCTGGGGGTGGTGGCGGATAACTTCGCCAGCATGAACCCGGTGGCGAAGTGGATCCTGATCGCGAACATGCTGTTTGGTCGTCTGGAAGTCTTTACGCTGCTGGTGCTGTTTACCCCAACATTCTGGCGCGAATAACAGGAGTCAGCGTTGAAAACATTAATGCTCTTTTCTACCCGTGATGGGCAGACGCGCGAAATCGCTGCTTATCTCTGTTCACAGCTGAGTGAGCTGGACGTCGAGACGGCAATGGTGGATCTGAATCGGACGGATCATGTCGACTGGACGCAGTACGATCGTGTCATTATTGGTGCGTCTATTCGCTATGGGCATTTTCATCCCGCCCTTGATCGCTTCGTGAAAAAACATGCGGCGGCGCTGCAGGCGATACCGAGCGCTTTCTTCGCGGTGAACCTGGTGGCGCGTAAGCCGGAGAAACGTTCACCACAGACGAACAGCTATACACGCAAGTTCCTGTTACGCTCGCCATGGCAACCGGATGCCTGCGCGGTCTTTGCCGGGGCGCTGCGTTATCCACGCTACGGCTGGTTCGATCGCTTCATGATTCGTCTCATTATGAAGATGACCGGTGGTGAAACGGATACCAGTAAAGAAGTGGTTTATACCGATTGGGGCAGGTGGCCGATTTTGCCAAAGAAATCGCACGACTTTCGCACAAATAGGGCGTGAATTCGGCGCATTGCCTGGAAAATGAGCGAACGAAAAGTTTTTTTATATTTCTGCTTGCGGGTTCTCAATTTCTCCCTATAATGCGGCCCCACTGAGACGGAACAACGGCAAACAAGCCGCCGGGTCAGCGAGGTTCTCTTGAGAATCTCGACAGAGAAAAGCGAAATAAACGCTTGACTCTGAAAGAGGAAAGCGTAATATACGCCACCTCGCGACGGTGAGCTGTAAGCCGCGTCGCAACTGCTCTTTAACAATTTATCAGACAATCTGTGTGGGCACTCGAAGATACGGATTCTTAACGTCGCAAGACGAAAAATGAATACCAAGTCTCTGAGTGAACACGTAATTCATTACGAAGTTTAATTCACGAGCATCAAACTTAAATTGAAGAGTTTGATCATGGCTCAGATTGAACGCTGGCGGCAGGCCTAACACATGCAAGTCGAACGGTAGCACAGAGAGCTTGCTCTCGGGTGACGAGTGGCGGACGGGTGAGTAATGTCTGGGAAACTGCCCGATGGAGGGGGATAACTACTGGAAACGGTAGCTAATACCGCATAATGTCGCAAGACCAAAGTGGGGGACCTTCGGCCTCACACCATCGGATGTGCCCAGATGGGATTAGCTAGTAGGTGGGGTAACGGCTCACCTAGGCGACGATCCCTAGCTGGTCTGAGAGGATGACCAGCCACACTGGAACTGAGACACGGTCCAGACTCCTACGGGAGGCAGCAGTGGGAATATTGCACAATGGGCGCAAGCCTGATGCAGCCATGCCGCGTGTATGAAGAAGGCCTTCGGGTTGTAAAGTACTTTCAGCGAGGAGGAAGGCGTTGTGGTTAATAACCGCAGCGATTGACGTTACTCGCAGAAGAAGCACCGGCTAACTCCGTGCCAGCAGCCGCGGTAATACGGAGGGTGCAAGCGTTAATCGGAATTACTGGGCGTAAAGCGCACGCAGGCGGTTTGTTAAGTCAGATGTGAAATCCCGGGCTCAACCTGGGAACTGCATTTGAAACTGGCAAGCTTGAGTCTCGTAGAGGGGGTAGAATTCCAGGTGTAGCGGTGAAATGCGTAGAGATCTGGAGGAATACCGGTGGCGAAGGCGGCCCCTGGACGAAGACTGACGCTCAGGTGCGAAAGCGTGGGGAGCAAACAGGATTAGATACCCTGGTAGTCCACGCCGTAAACGATGTCTATTTGGAGGTTGTGCCCTTGAGGCGTGGCTTCCGGAGCTAACGCGTTAAATAGACCGCCTGGGGAGTACGGCCGCAAGGTTAAAACTCAAATGAATTGACGGGGCCCGCACAAGCGGTGGAGCATGTGGTTTAATTCGATGCAACGCGAAGAACCTTACCTACTCTTGACATCCAGAGAACTTAGCAGAGATGCTTTGGTGCCTTCGGGAACTCTGAGACAGGTGCTGCATGGCTGTCGTCAGCTCGTGTTGTGAAATGTTGGGTTAAGTCCCGCAACGAGCGCAACCCTTATCCTTTGTTGCCAGCGGTTCGGCCGGGAACTCAAAGGAGACTGCCAGTGATAAACTGGAGGAAGGTGGGGATGACGTCAAGTCATCATGGCCCTTACGAGTAGGGCTACACACGTGCTACAATGGCATATACAAAGAGAAGCGACCTCGCGAGAGCAAGCGGACCTCATAAAGTATGTCGTAGTCCGGATTGGAGTCTGCAACTCGACTCCATGAAGTCGGAATCGCTAGTAATCGTAGATCAGAATGCTACGGTGAATACGTTCCCGGCCTTGTACACACCGCCCGTCACACCATGGGAGTGGGTTGCAAAAGAAGTAGGTAGCTTAACCTTCGGAGGGCGCTTACCACTTTGTGATTCATGACTGGGGTGAAGTCGTAACAAGGTAACCGTAGGGAACCTGCGGTTGGATCACCTCCTTACCTTAAAGAAACGTTCTTTGAAGTGCTCACACAGATTGTCTGATGAAAAGTAAATAGCAAGGCGTCTTGCGATTGAGACTTCAGTGTCCCTTCGTCTAGAGGCCCAGGACACCGCCCTTTCACGGCGGTAACAGGGGTTCGAATCCCTAGGGACGCCACTTGCTGGTTTGTGTGAGTGAAAGTCGCCGACCTTAATATCTCAAAACTCATCTTCGGGTGACGTTTGAGATATTTGCTCTTTAAAAATCTGGATCAAGCTGAAAATTGAAACGACACACTGTGTCTGTTCTCCGTAATAAGAACAGATAAGCGGTGTGTTCGAGTCTCTCAAATTTTCGCAACACGAAGTGAAACATCTTCGGGTTGTGAGGTTAAGCGACTAAGCGTACACGGTGGATGCCCTGGCAGTCAGAGGCGATGAAGGACGTGCTAATCTGCGATAAGCGTCGGTAAGGTGATATGAACCGTTATAACCGGCGATTTCCGAATGGGGAAACCCAGTGTGTTTCGACACACTATCATTACGTGAATACATAGCGTAATGAAGCGAACCGGGGAACTGAAACATCTAAGTACCCGAGGAAAAGAAATCAACCGAGATTCCCCAGTAGCGGCGAGCGAACGGGAGCAGCCCAGAGTCTGAATCAGCTTGTGTGTTAGTGGAACGGTCTGGAAAGTCCGACGGTACAGGGTGATAGTCCCGTACACCAAAATGCACAGGTTGTGAACTCGAAGAGTAGGGCGGGACACGTGGTATCCTGTCTGAATATGGGGGACCATCCTCCAAGGCTAAATACTCCTGACTGACCGATAGTGAACCAGTACCGTGAGGGAAAGGCGAAAAGAACCCGGCGAGGGGAGTGAAAAAGAACCTGAAACCGTGTACGTACAAGCAGTGGGAGCACCCTTTGGGGTGTGACTGCGTACCTTTTGTATAATGGGTCAGCGACTTATATTCTGTAGCAAGGTTAACCGTATAGGGGAGCCGAAGGGAAACCGAGTCTTAACTGGGCGTTAAGTTGCAGGGTATAGACCCGAAACCCGGTGATCTAGCCATGGGCAGGTTGAAGGTTGGGTAACACTAACTGGAGGACCGAACCGACTAATGTTGAAAAATTAGCGGATGACTTGTGGCTGGGGTGAAAGGCCAATCAAACCGGGAGATAGCTGGTTCTCCCGAAAGCTATTTAGGTAGCGCCTCGTGAATTCATCTTCGGGGTAGAGCACTGTTTCGGCTAGGGGTCATCCCGACTTACCAACCCGATGCAAACTGCGAATACCGAAGAATGTTATCACGGGAGACACACGGCGGGTGCTAACGTCCGTCGTGAAGAGGGAAACAACCCAGACCGCCAGCTAAGGTCCCAAAGTCACAGTTAAGTGGGAAACGATGTGGGAAGGCTCAGACAGCCAGGATGTTGGCTTAGAAGCAGCCATCATTTAAAGAAAGCGTAATAGCTCACTGGTCGAGTCGGCCTGCGCGGAAGATGTAACGGGCTAAACTGTGCACCGAAGCTGCGGCAGCGACACTCTGTGTTGTTGGGTAGGGGAGCGTTCTGTAAGCCTGCGAAGGTGTCTCGTGAGGGATGCTGGAGGTATCAGAAGTGCGAATGCTGACATAAGTAACGATAATGCGGGTGAAAAACCCGCACGCCGGAAGACCAAGGGTTCCTGTCCAACGTTAATCGGGCAGGGTGAGTCGACCCCTAAGGCGAGGCCGAAAGGCGTAGTCGATGGGAAACAGGTTAATATTCCTGTACTTGGTGTTACTGCGAAGGGGGACGGAGAAGGCTATGTTAGCCGGGCGACGGTTGTCCCGGTTTAAGCATGTAGGCGGGAAGTTTAGGTAAATCCGGACTTCTTTTAACGCTGAGGTGTGATGACGAGGCACTACGGTGCTGAAGTAACAAATGCCCTGCTTCCAGGAAAAGCCTCTAAGCATCAGGTAACATCAAATCGTACCCCAAACCGACACAGGTGGTCAGGTAGAGAATACCAAGGCGCTTGAGAGAACTCGGGTGAAGGAACTAGGCAAAATGGTGCCGTAACTTCGGGAGAAGGCACGCTGATATGTAGGTGAAGTGATTTACTCATGGAGCTGAAATCAGTCGAAGATACCAGCTGGCTGCAACTGTTTATTAAAAACACAGCACTGTGCAAACACGAAAGTGGACGTATACGGTGTGACGCCTGCCCGGTGCCGGAAGGTTAATTGATGGGGTTAGCGGCAACGCGAAGCTCTTGATCGAAGCCCCGGTAAACGGCGGCCGTAACTATAACGGTCCTAAGGTAGCGAAATTCCTTGTCGGGTAAGTTCCGACCTGCACGAATGGCGTAATGATGGCCAGGCTGTCTCCACCCGAGACTCAGTGAAATTGAACTCGCTGTGAAGATGCAGTGTACCCGCGGCAAGACGGAAAGACCCCGTGAACCTTTACTATAGCTTGACACTGAACACTGGTCCTTGATGTGTAGGATAGGTGGGAGGCTTTGAAGCGCGGACGCCAGTTCGAGTGGAGCCATCCTTGAAATACCACCCTTTAATGGCTGGTGTTCTAACGTAGACCCGTGATCCGGGTTGCGGACAGTGTCTGGTGGGTAGTTTGACTGGGGCGGTCTCCTCCTAAAGAGTAACGGAGGAGCACGAAGGTTAGCTAATCCTGGTCGGACATCAGGAGGTTAGTGCAAAGGCATAAGCTAGCTTGACTGCGAGAGTGACGGCTCGAGCAGGTGCGAAAGCAGGTCTTAGTGATCCGGTGGTTCTGAATGGAAGGGCCATCGCTCAACGGATAAAAGGTACTCCGGGGATAACAGGCTGATACCGCCCAAGAGTTCATATCGACGGCGGTGTTTGGCACCTCGATGTCGGCTCATCACATCCTGGGCTGAAGTAGGTCCCAAGGGTATGGCTGTTCGCCATTTAAAGTGGTACGCGAGCTGGGTTTAGAACGTCGTGAGACAGTTCGGTCCCTATCTGCCGTGGGCGCTGGAGAATTGAGGGGGCTGCTCCTAGTACGAGAGGACCGGAGTGGACGCATCACTGGTGTTCGGGTTGTCATGCCAATGGCATTGCCCGGTAGCTAAATGCGGAAAAGATAAGTGCTGAAAGCATCTAAGCACGAAACTTGCCCCGAGATGAGTTCTCCCTGACTCCTTGAGAGTCCTGAAGGAACGTTGAAGACGACGACGTTGATAGGTCGGGTGTGTAAGTGTAGCGATACATTGAGCTAACCGATACTAATGAACCGTGAGGCTTAACCTTACAACGCCGAAGATGTTTTGGCGAAGAGACAGATTTTCAGCCTGATACAGATGACATCGACAGACCAAAAAGGTGTGTTGATAAACAGAATTTGCCTGGCGGCTGTAGCGCGGTGGTCCCACCTGACCCCATGCCGAACTCAGAAGTGAAACGCCGTAGCGCCGATGGTAGTGTGGGGTCTCCCCATGCGAGAGTAGGGAACTGCCAGGCATCAAATAAAACGAAAGGCTCAGTCGAAAGACTGGGCCTTTTGTTTTATCTGTTGTTTGTCGGTGAGCGCTCTCCGGAGTAGGACAAATCCGCCGGGAGCGGATTTGAACGTTGCGCAGCAACGGCCCGTAGGGTGGCGGGCAGGACGCCCGCCATAAACTGCCAGGCATCAAATAAGTGAAGAAGCCCATCCTGACGGATGGGCTTTTTTTCGTCTGTGCGATCCCGTCTCACATGCCGGATGTTGGCGCCAAAGTCTTATCCGATCTCGCTCTCCTGTATTACCAGAAGCTCTTCCTCCATATAACCGCAAGCCTTCCCCATGCAGATACGGTAAACTATCGCCGATTTAGCATCAGGAAAGCAGCCATGACCCACTCCCTAAAACCCTGGAACACCTTCGGCATTGACCATTGTGCAAAGCACATCGTATGCGCTGAAAACGAACAACAACTTTTGCGCGCCTGGCAGCAAGCAACCCGTGAAGGGCTGCCGGTTATGATCCTGGGTGAAGGAAGTAACGTCCTGTTTCTGGAAGACTATTCCGGTACCGTGATCCTTAACCGTCTCAAAGGTATTGAGGTCAATGAAACCGCAGACGCCTGGCACCTACACGTCGGCGCAGGCGAGAACTGGCATCAGTTGGTTCGCTATGCGCTGGATAACAACATGCCCGGCCTCGAAAACCTCGCGCTAATCCCTGGCTGTGCAGGTTCATCCCCTATTCAGAATATCGGCGCCTATGGCGTCGAATTACAGCACGTTTGCGAGTATGTCGACTGTATTGAGCTGGCCACCGGAGAGCGAAAACGCCTCACTGCCGCAGAATGTCAGTTTGGTTACCGGGATAGCATCTTCAAGCATGCGTATCAGGATCGTTTTGCGATTGTTGCAGTTGGCTTCCGCCTGGCCAAAGCATGGCGGCCGGTGCTGACTTACGGCGATCTGACACGCCTGGATCCGCAAACCGTCACTCCGCGTGAGGTTTTCGATTCAGTCTGCCATATGCGCATGACCAAACTGCCGGACCCTAAGGTTAACGGCAATGCGGGCAGCTTCTTTAAAAACCCCGTGGTCAGCGCAGAATACGCACAGACGCTGTTGGCGAACTTCCCGAAAGCACCTCATTACCCACAGGCGGACGGTAGCGTTAAGCTGGCGGCTGGCTGGCTTATCGATCAGTGTCAGTTGAAAGGTCACATTGAAGGCGGCGCAGCGGTACACCAACAGCAGGCGCTGGTACTGGTGAATATCAATCACGCCCGGAGTGGCGATGTGGTGAAGCTGGCTCATTATGTTCGCCAGCAGGTGGGCGACAAATTTAACGTCTGGCTGGAACCTGAAGTTCGCTTTATTGGTTCTACGGGTGAAGTGAACGCGGTTGAGGTAATTCAATGAAAGACAATACGGTGCCATTAACGCTTATCTCACTGCTGGCCGACGGCGATTTTCACTCCGGCGAGCAGTTAGGCGAAACGTTGGGGATGAGCCGCGCGGCGATTAACAAGCATATCCAGACGCTGCGTGACTGGGGAGTCGATGTCTTTACCGTATCTGGTAAAGGCTATAGCTTACCGGAACCGATACAACTGCTGAATGCTGAACGCATTCGCAATGCGGTTGATTACGGTGATGTCGCGGTTCTCCCGGTTATCGACTCGACAAACCAGTATCTGCTCGATCGTATTGGTGAGCTGAAGTCCGGTGATGCATGCGTCGCCGAATACCAGCAGGCGGGCCGTGGCCGTCGCGGCCGTAAATGGTTCTCACCGTTTGGCGCTAACCTGTATCTTTCCATGTACTGGCGTTTAGAGCAGGGGCCCGCTGCCGCGATTGGCCTGAGCCTGGTGATTGGTATTGTGATGGCTGAAGTCCTTCAGGATCTCGGTGCGGATAAAGTGCGGGTGAAATGGCCAAATGACCTGTATCTGAATGACCGTAAACTATCCGGTATTCTCGTTGAGCTGACCGGTAAGACGGGTGATGCCGCGCAAATCGTCATTGGCGCTGGCATTAACCTGGTTATGCGTCGTGTTGAAAACGATGTGATTAACCAGGGTTGGATCAACCTGCAAGAGGCGGGATCACCATCGATCGTAACGTTTTGGCCGCGCGCTTAATTAATGAGCTGCATGAAGCGCTGCATCTCTTCGAGCAGGAAGGCCTGGCACCATATCTCTCGCGCTGGGATAAATTAGATAACTTTATTAATCGGCCGGTGAAACTGATTATCGGTGATAAAGAAATCTTCGGTATTTCCCGTGGAATTGATACTCAGGGAGCATTATTACTTGAGCAAGATGGGGTAATTAAACCGTGGATGGGCGGTGAGATTTCGCTGCGCAGCGCCGAATAAAAAAGGGAGCTTCGGCTCCCTTTTCTTTTATCTTTTTTATTTCCGCAACCGCACTTGCTCAACGGAGTGGTTAGCGCTTTTCGTTAAAATCAGGCTTGCGCGCTCACGCGTTGGTAGAATATTTTCGTTTAGATTTCGTAGGTTAATTTCATTCCACAGTGATGTTGCGACGTTAATGGCTTCCTCTTTAGAAAGCTGCGCATAGTTATGGAAATAAGAATCCGGGTCCGTAAAGGCCCTTCGCGAAATTTCAGGAAACGGTTGATATACCACGATTGTAATAATTTTTCAGGCGCATCAACATAAATAGAAAAATCAACGAAGTCGGAAACAAATACATGATGCGGATCGTGCGGATAATCCATCCCGCTCTGCAGAACGTTTAATCCCTCAAGGATTAAAATATCGGGATGAGTGACCGTTTTATCGCCATCAGGGATAACGTCATAAATCAGATGCGAATAGACCGGTGCGGTAACGTTCGGTACCCCGGACTTCAGGTCAGAAACGAATTTCACCAGTCGATGCATATCATACGACTGCGGGAAGCCTTTCTTCTTCATCAGGCCGCGTTCTTTAAGCACCTCGTTAGGATGCAGGAAACCGTCGGTGGTGATCAGCTCGACGCGGCGGTGTTCCGGCCAACGACTCAGCAGCGCCTGTAACACGCGCGCGGTCGTACTTTTACCCACCGCCACGCTGCCGGCAATACTGATGATATAAGGAATGCGTTGGCCGTTAGTGCCAAGGAACTGCTCCAGCACCGCCTGGCGGCGCAGGTTAGAACTAATATAGAAGTTCAATAAACGTGACAAAGGCAAATAGATCTCCGCCACTTCCTCCAGCGACAGATCTTCGTTGATACCTTTTAAGCGCGTAATTTCGCCTTCAGTCAGGGTCATTGGCACGGAATCGCGCAGCGCTGCCCACTGGCTACGATTGAACTGTAGATAAGGTGTCATTAACGTTTGCTCTTGTTTTCTCATAAGCATGTTCTGGCTACCACGCTGACTGCACGCGACGCTTCACATTCAGTTAATCAGGACAATGGGCAGGAGGTTAACACCAGATGGAAGATAAAAAGAAGAAAAAATCCAAATGAGTGGCGCTTTCGTGAGAAAACGCCACTGTTTACTCTCAACCAGGCGATTTGCCATTAATGAAGAAAGAGCGCTAAAGAAGACAATGCGAAAATCTACGCTATCCAGCCTGAACTTTCGCCCTGAATATCGTTAAAGACGAGCAAAGCATCGCGAGACTATCCGATCCACAGCGAGATTTTTGGACGTAAAACCGACGTTTTGCTGAGTTTTTACGCGCAAATGCACAAAACGTGAGCGATAGAACATTTTATGCAATTTTTTAGTTGCATGTCTCCGCAGGTCTCCATAGAATGCGCGCTACTTGATGCCGACTTAGCTCAGTAGGTAGAGCAACTGACTTGTAATCAGTAGGTCACCAGTTCGATTCCGGTAGTCGGCACCATCAGGTGGGGTTCCCGAGCGGCCAAAGGGAGCAGACTGTAAATCTGCCGTCACAGACTTCGAAGGTTCGAATCCTTCCCCCACCACCACTTTCAGGCTAAGCATTGCGAAGCCAGAGTTGGTTGGTAAAATAACTAGCTCAAACAAAGGAAAGGGAGAAATCTCTTTCCTTTGGCACAGAAAGAACTGGGTAGCCGAGTTTTAGGATGCGGGCATCGTATAATGGCTATTACCTCAGCCTTCCAAGCTGATGATGCGGGTTCGATTCCCGCTGCCCGCTCCAGACGTGCTGATATGGCTCAGTTGGTAGAGCGCACCCTTGGTAAGGGTGAGGTCCCCAGTTCGACTCTGGGTATCAGCACCACTTCTCTTCTCCCTCCCATTTCTCTCTGTTCAAATTCAAGCATTCAACAATTCAGGCGTTTTGTCTGGTTGATGTGGTGATATCACCGATTTATCCGTGTATTAGAGGGACTATCGATGTCTAAAGAAAAATTTGAACGTACCAAACCGCACGTCAACGTCGGTACTATCGGCCACGTTGACCATGGTAAAACTACCCTGACCGCTGCAATCACTACCGTTCTGGCTAAAACCTACGGCGGTGCTGCTCGTGCTTTCGACCAGATCGATAACGCACCGGAAGAAAAAGCTCGTGGTATCACCATCAACACCTCCCACGTTGAATACGACACCCCGACCCGTCACTACGCACACGTAGACTGCCCGGGGCACGCCGACTATGTTAAAAACATGATCACCGGTGCTGCTCAGATGGACGGCGCGATCCTGGTTGTTGCTGCGACTGACGGCCCGATGCCGCAGACTCGTGAGCACATCCTGCTGGGTCGTCAGGTAGGCGTTCCGTACATCATCGTGTTCCTGAACAAATGCGACATGGTTGATGACGAAGAGCTGCTGGAACTGGTTGAAATGGAAGTTCGTGAACTTCTGTCTCAGTACGATTTCCCGGGCGACGACACTCCGATCGTTCGTGGTTCTGCTCTGAAAGCGCTGGAAGGCGACGCAGAGTGGGAAGCGAAAATCATCGAACTGGCTGGCTTCCTGGATTCTTACATCCCAGAACCAGAGCGTGCGATTGACAAGCCGTTCCTGCTGCCGATCGAAGACGTATTCTCCATCTCCGGTCGTGGTACCGTTGTTACCGGTCGTGTAGAGCGCGGTATCATCAAAGTTGGCGAAGAAGTTGAAATCGTTGGTATCAAAGACACTGCTAAGTCTACCTGTACTGGCGTTGAAATGTTCCGCAAACTGCTGGACGAAGGCCGTGCTGGTGAGAACGTTGGTGTTCTGCTGCGTGGTATCAAACGTGAAGAAATCGAACGTGGTCAGGTACTGGCTAAGCCGGGCTCTATCAAGCCGCACACCAAGTTCGAATCTGAAGTGTACATCCTGTCCAAAGACGAAGGCGGCCGTCATACTCCGTTCTTCAAAGGCTACCGTCCGCAGTTCTACTTCCGTACTACTGACGTGACTGGTACCATCGAACTGCCGGAAGGCGTAGAGATGGTAATGCCGGGCGACAACATCAAAATGGTTGTTACCCTGATCCACCCGATCGCGATGGACGATGGTCTGCGTTTCGCAATCCGTGAAGGCGGTCGTACCGTTGGCGCGGGCGTTGTTGCCAAAGTAATGAGCTAATTGCTGATAACATTTGACGCAATGCGCAATAAAAGGGCATCATTTGATGCCCTTTTTGTACGCTGTCGAACCAGAACCTGGCTCATCAGTGATTATTTTTGCCATAATCATTGCTGAGACAGGCTCTGTAGAGGGCGTTTAGTCCGAAACTTATTTCGGTTTGGATCGCCTCGCAATCGCGGGGTGGAAATGTTTGTAGAATACTTCTGACAGGTTGGTTTATGAGTGCGAATACCGAAGCTCAAGGGAGCGGGCGCGGCCTGGAAGCGATGAAGTGGGTCGTTGTTGCCGTATTGCTGATTGTCGCAATTGTGGGTAACTACCTTTATCGCGACATGATGCTGCCGCTGCGTGCGCTGGCCGTAGTAATTATTATTGCTGCAGCGGGTGGTGTCGCGCTGTTGACGACGAAAGGCAAAGCGACCGTTGCGTTTGCTCGTGAAGCGAGAACGGAAGTTCGTAAGGTGATTTGGCCGACTCGCCAGGAAACGCTGCACACTACGCTGATCGTTGCGGCGGTCACTGCGGTAATGTCACTGATCCTGTGGGGACTGGATGGTATTCTGGTTCGCCTGGTATCCTTTATCACTGGCCTGAGGTTCTAAGATGTCTGAAGCACCTAAAAAGCGTTGGTACGTCGTTCAGGCGTTTTCCGGTTTCGAAGGCCGTGTAGCGACTTCGCTGCGCGAGCATATCAAATTACACAACATGGAAGAGCTGTTTGGCGAAGTCATGGTTCCGACCGAAGAAGTGGTTGAAATCCGTGGCGGCCAGCGTCGTAAGAGCGAGCGCAAATTCTTCCCTGGCTACGTATTAGTTCAGATGGTGATGAACGACGCGAGCTGGCACCTGGTGCGCAGCGTTCCGCGCGTAATGGGCTTTATCGGCGGTACCTCTGACCGTCCGGCGCCAATCAGCGATAAAGAAGTTGATGCGATTATGAACCGCCTGCAGCAGGTTGGTGATAAGCCGCGTCCGAAAACGCTGTTTGAACCGGGTGAAATGGTTCGCGTTAACGACGGTCCGTTCGCTGACTTCAACGGCGTGGTTGAAGAAGTGGATTACGAGAAGTCTCGCCTGAAAGTGTCTGTTTCTATCTTCGGTCGTGCGACCCCGGTAGAGCTGGACTTCGCTCAGGTTGAGAAAGCGTAAGGCTGCGATCAAAAAAGCATCGATCTAATCGTTGCATAGGGCGCGAAATTGACATACAATTTCGCGCCTTTGGTTTTTATGGGCCACGGCCTGTAAAACGATTTTTATTCACGGGGAGCCTCCTTGAGGCGCTATTACCCAATTAGAGGATTTTAGAATGGCTAAGAAAGTCCAAGCCTACGTTAAGCTGCAGGTTGCAGCTGGTATGGCAAACCCGAGTCCGCCGGTTGGTCCTGCTCTGGGTCAACAGGGTGTTAACATCATGGAATTCTGCAAAGCGTTCAACGCGAAGACTGATTCCATCGAAAAAGGTCTGCCGATTCCGGTTGTTATCACAGTTTACGCTGACCGTTCTTTCACCTTCATTACCAAAACGCCTCCGGCAGCAGTTCTGCTGAAGAAAGCGGCTGGTATTAAGTCTGGTTCCGGTAAGCCGAACAAAGACAAAGTAGGTAAAATTTCCCGCGCTCAGCTGCAGGAAATCGCGCAGACCAAAGCTGCCGACATGACCGGTGCCGACATTGAAGCGATGACTCGCTCCATCGAAGGTACTGCACGTTCCATGGGCCTGGTAGTGGAGGACTAAGAAATGGCTAAACTGACCAAGCGTATGCGCGTGATCCGTGAAAAAGTTGATGCAACTAAACAGTACGACATCAACGAAGCTATCTCTCTGCTGAAAGAGCTGGCCACTGCTAAATTCAACGAAAGCGTTGACGTTGCCGTTAACCTCGGCATCGACGCTCGTAAATCTGACCAGAACGTACGTGGTGCAACTGTACTGCCGCACGGTACTGGCCGTTCTGTTCGCGTTGCCGTATTTACCCAGGGCCCGAACGCTGAAGCAGCTAAAGCTGCTGGCGCTGAGCTGGTAGGTATGGAAGATCTGGCTGAACAGATCAAGAAAGGCGAAATGAACTTCGACGTTGTTATTGCTTCCCGGATGCAATGCGCGTTGTTGGCCAGCTGGGTCAGGTTCTGGGCCCGCGCGGCCTGATGCCAAACCCGAAAGTTGGTACTGTAACTCCGAACGTTGCTGAAGCGGTTAAGAACGCTAAAGCGGGTCAGGTTCGTTACCGTAACGACAAAAACGGCATCATCCACACCACCATCGGTAAAGTGGACTTTGACGCTGACAAACTGAAAGAAAACCTGGAAGCTCTGCTGGTTGCGCTGAAAAAAGCAAAACCGACTCAGGCGAAAGGCGTGTACATCAAGAAAGTTAGCATCTCCACCACCATGGGTGCGGGTGTTGCAGTTGACCAGGCTGGCCTGAGCGCTGCTGCAAACTAATGCCTTTACGTGGGCGGTGATTTTGTCTACAATCTTACCCCACGTTTGCTAACAAACGTTAGCGGCTAAAAAGATTTGTTCGTTGGAGCCTGGCCTATCCAGGCCTCCGTCGAAGACCGCAGGTGTTTCGCAAGAAACTTAATGCCCTGCGTAGACGGTGACAGAACGCTAAGATTATTTTTTAAAGTACTCTTTGGCTTGTTTCTGCTCACCGTATTAAGACGCTCTTCTCGTTGAGATGAGTGAAGTGAGTTCCAGAGCATAAGCTCTGGCAAACATCCAGGAGCAAAGCTAATGGCTTTAAATCTTCAAGACAAACAAGCGATTGTTGCTGAAGTCAGCGAAGTAGCCAAAGGCGCGCTGTCTGCAGTAGTTGCGGATTCCCGTGGCGTAACTGTAGATAAAATGACTGAACTGCGTAAAGCAGGTCGTGAAGCTGGCGTATACATGCGTGTTGTTCGTAACACCCTGCTGCGTCGCGTCGTTGAAGGTACTCAGTTCGAGTGCCTGAAAGACACGTTTGTTGGTCCGACCCTGATTGCATACTCTATGGAACACCCGGGCGCTGCTGCTCGTCTGTTCAAAGAGTTCGCGAAAGCGAATGCAAAATTTGAGGTCAAAGCTGCAGCCTTTGAAGGTGAGCTGATCCCGGCGTCTCAGATCGACCGCCTGGCAACTCTGCCGACCTACGAAGAAGCAATTGCACGCCTGATGGCAACCATGAAAGAAGCTTCGGCTGGCAAACTGGTTCGCACTCTGGCTGCTGTACGCGATGCGAAAGAAGCTGCTTAATCGCAGTTATCTTTGTAAAGCATCTGCTTACGTATAAACTTATTCTGATATTCAGGAACAATTTAAATGTCTATCACTAAAGATCAAATCATTGAAGCAGTATCCGCTATGTCCGTAATGGACGTTGTTGAGCTGATCTCTGCAATGGAAGAAAAATTCGGTGTTTCCGCTGCTGCTGCTGTAGCTGTAGCTGCTGGCCCGGCTGAAGCTGCTGAAGAAAAAACTGAATTCGACGTAATTCTGAAAGCTGCTGGCGCTAACAAAGTTGCTGTAATCAAAGCAGTACGTGGCGCAACTGGCCTGGGTCTGAAAGAAGCTAAAGACCTGGTAGAATCTGCTCCGGCCGCTCTGAAAGAAGGCGTGAGCAAAGATGACGCTGAAGCACTGAAAAAATCTCTGGAAGAAGCTGGCGCTGAAGTTGAAGTTAAATAAGCCAACTTTTCTGGTTGAAGCCTGAGTAATCAGGCCGATGGCTGGTGACTTTTTAGTCACCAGCCATTTTGCGCTGTATGGCGCCAGTAGCATTTCACACTGTTTGACTACTGGTTGTCCTGACAATGCATGTTTCTATCGACGACTTAATATATTGCGACAGGGTGCTCGCTCTGTGTAAATCGCAATGAAATGGTTTAAGCGTGATAGCAACAGGTATTGCGGAAAGTGTTCCATTTTCCGGTCAACAAAATAGTGTTGCACAAACTGTCTGCCCATGGACAGATGCGTCGACTTGTCAGCGAGCTGAGGAACCCTATGGTTTACTCCTATACCGAGAAAAAACGTATTCGTAAGGATTTTGGTAAACGTCCGCAAGTACTGGATGTCCCATATCTCCTTTCTATCCAGCTTGACTCGTTCCAGAAGTTTATCGAGCAAGATCCTGAAGGTCAGTATGGTCTGGAAGCGGCTTTCCGTTCCGTATTCCCGATTAAAAGCTACAGCGGTAACTCCGAGCTGCAATACGTCAGCTACCGCCTTGGCGAACCGGTCTTTGACGTTCAGGAATGTCAGATCCGTGGCGTGACCTATTCCGCACCGCTGCGCGTAAAACTGCGTCTGGTGATCTACGAGCGCGAAGCGCCGGAAGGCACCGTCAAAGACATTAAAGAACAAGAAGTCTACATGGGCGAAATTCCGCTCATGACCGACAACGGTACCTTTGTTATCAACGGTACTGAGCGTGTTATCGTTTCTCAGCTGCATCGTAGCCCAGGCGTCTTCTTTGACTCCGATAAAGGCAAAACCCACTCTTCGGGTAAAGTGCTGTATAACGCGCGCATCATTCCTTACCGTGGTTCCTGGCTGGATTTCGAATTCGATCCGAAGGACAACCTGTTCGTACGTATCGACCGTCGCCGTAAACTGCCTGCGACCATCATCCTGCGTGCGCTGAACTACACCACTGAGCAGATCCTTGACCTGTTCTTTGAGAAAGTTGTCTTCGAAATTCGCGACAACAAGCTGCAGATGGAGCTGATTCCAGAACGTCTGCGTGGCGAAACCGCGTCCTTCGACATCGAAGCGAACGGTAAAGTGTACGTTGAAAAAGGCCGCCGTATTACTGCGCGCCACATTCGCCAGCTGGAAAAAGACGATATCAAACATATCGAAGTTCCGGTTGAGTACATCGCTGGCAAAGTTGCTTCTAAAGACTACGTTGACGAATCTACTGGCGAGCTGATCTGCCCGGCTAACATGGAGCTGAGCCTGGATCTGCTGGCTAAGCTGAGCCAGTCTGGCCACAAGCGTATCGAAACGCTGTTCACTAACGATCTGGATCACGGTGCCTACATTTCTGAAACTGTACGCGTCGACCCAACCAACGATCGTCTGAGCGCGCTGGTAGAAATCTACCGCATGATGCGCCCTGGTGAGCCGCCGACTCGCGAAGCTGCTGAAAGCCTGTTCGAGAACCTGTTCTTCTCCGAAGACCGCTATGACCTGTCTGCGGTTGGTCGTATGAAGTTCAACCGTTCTCTGCTGCGCGACGAAATCGAAGGTTCCGGTATCCTGAGCAAAGACGACATCATCGAAGTGATGAAGAAGCTCATCGATATCCGTAACGGTAAAGGCGAAGTCGATGATATCGACCACCTCGGCAACCGTCGTATCCGTTCCGTAGGCGAAATGGCGGAAAACCAATTCCGCGTTGGCCTGGTACGTGTTGAGCGTGCGGTGAAAGAGCGTCTGTCTCTGGGCGATCTGGATACCCTGATGCCTCAGGATATGATCAACGCCAAGCCGATTTCCGCAGCCGTGAAAGAGTTCTTCGGTTCCAGCCAGCTGTCTCAGTTTATGGACCAGAACAACCCGCTGTCTGAGATTACGCACAAACGTCGTATCTCCGCACTCGGCCCAGGCGGTCTGACCCGTGAACGCGCAGGCTTCGAAGTTCGAGACGTACACCCGACTCACTACGGTCGCGTATGTCCAATCGAAACGCCTGAAGGTCCGAACATCGGTCTGATCAACTCCCTGTCCGTGTACGCACAGACTAACGAATACGGCTTCCTTGAGACTCCGTACCGTAAAGTGACTGACGGTGTTGTAACCGACGAAATTCATTACCTGTCTGCTATCGAAGAAGGCAACTACGTTATCGCTCAGGCGAACTCCAACCTGGATGACGAAGGCCACTTTGTAGAAGATCTGGTTACCTGCCGTAGCAAAGGCGAATCCAGCTTGTTCAGCCGCGACCAGGTTGACTACATGGACGTATCCACCCAGCAGGTGGTATCCGTCGGTGCGTCCCTGATCCCGTTCCTGGAACACGATGACGCCAACCGTGCATTGATGGGTGCGAACATGCAACGTCAGGCCGTTCCAACTCTGCGTGCTGATAAGCCGCTGGTTGGTACCGGTATGGAACGTGCTGTAGCCGTCGACTCCGGTGTTACTGCAGTGGCTAAGCGTGGCGGTACCGTTCAGTACGTCGACGCATCCCGTATCGTTATCAAAGTTAACGAAGACGAGATGTATCCGGGCGAAGCGGGTATCGACATCTACAACCTGACCAAATACACCCGTTCTAACCAGAACACCTGTATTAACCAGATGCCTTGCGTGTCTCTGGGTGAGCCAATCGAGCGCGGCGACGTGCTGGCAGATGGCCCGTCCACCGACCTGGGTGAGCTGGCGCTGGGTCAGAACATGCGCGTGGCATTCATGCCATGGAACGGTTACAACTTCGAAGACTCCATCCTCGTATCCGAGCGTGTTGTTCAGGAAGACCGTTTCACCACCATCCACATTCAGGAACTGGCCTGTGTGTCCCGTGACACCAAGCTGGGCCGGAAGAGATCACCGCCGACATCCCGAACGTGGGTGAAGCTGCGCTCTCCAAACTGGATGAGTCCGGTATCGTTTACATTGGTGCAGAAGTCACCGGTGGCGACATTCTGGTTGGTAAGGTAACGCCGAAAGGTGAAACCCAGCTGACGCCAGAAGAGAAGCTGCTGCGTGCAATCTTCGGTGAGAAAGCGTCTGACGTTAAAGACTCTTCTCTGCGCGTACCAAACAGCGTTTCCGGTACCGTTATCGACGTTCAGGTCTTTACTCGCGATGGCGTAGAAAAAGACAAACGTGCGCTGGAAATCGAAGAGATGCAGCTGAAGCAGGCCAAGAAAGACCTGTCTGAAGAACTGCAGATCCTCGAAGCTGGCCTGTTCAGCCGTATCTACGCTGTGCTGGTTGCCGGTGGTGTTGAAGCTGAGAAGCTCGACAAACTGCCTCGCGATCGCTGGCTGGAGCTCGGCCTGACCGACGAAGAGAAACAGAATCAGCTGGAACAGCTGGCTGAACAGTACGACGAACTGAAGCACGAGTTTGAGAAGAAACTCGAAGCGAAACGCCGCAAAATCACCCAAGGCGACGATCTGGCACCGGGCGTGCTGAAGATTGTTAAGGTATACCTGGCCGTTAAACGCCGTATCCAGCCTGGTGACAAAATGGCAGGTCGTCACGGTAACAAGGGTGTTATCTCCAAGATCAACCCGATCGAAGATATGCCGCACGATGCTAACGGTACGCCGGTAGATATCGTTCTGAACCCGCTGGGCGTACCATCGCGTATGAACATCGGTCAGATCCTTGAAACCCACCTGGGTATGGCTGCGAAAGGTATCGGCGATAAGATCAACGCCATGCTGAAACAGCAGCAGGAAGTCGCGAAACTGCGCGAGTTCATCCAGCGTGCTTACGATCTGGGCGCCGACGTTCGTCAGAAAGTCGACCTGAGCACCTTCAGCGATGATGAAGTTCTGCGTCTGGCTGAAAACCTGCGTAAAGGTATGCCGATCGCAACGCCGGTATTCGACGGTGCGAAAGAAGCGGAAATTAAAGAACTGCTGCAGCTGGGCGACCTGCCGACCTCCGGTCAGATCACCCTGTTCGACGGCCGTACTGGTGAACAGTTCGAGCGTCCGGTAACCGTAGGTTACATGTACATGCTGAAACTGAACCACCTGGTCGACGACAAGATGCACGCGCGTTCCACCGGTTCTTACAGCCTGGTTACTCAGCAGCCGCTGGGTGGTAAGGCGCAGTTCGGTGGTCAGCGCTTCGGGAGATGGAAGTGTGGGCGCTGGAAGCTTACGGCGCCGCCTACACCCTGCAAGAAATGCTCACCGTTAAGTCTGATGACGTGAACGGCCGTACTAAGATGTATAAGAACATCGTAGATGGCAACCATCAGATGGAACCGGGCATGCCGGAATCCTTCAACGTACTGTTGAAAGAAATCCGCTCGCTGGGCATCAACATCGAACTGGAAGACGAGTAATCCTCGCTCAAACAGGTCACTGCTGCCGGGGTAATTCCCGGCAGTGGATTGTGCTAACTCCGACGGGAGCAAATCCGTGAAAGATTTATTAAAGTTTCTGAAAGCGCAGACTAAAACCGAAGAGTTTGATGCGATCAAAATTGCTCTGGCTTCGCCAGACATGATCCGTTCATGGTCTTTCGGTGAAGTTAAAAAGCCGGAAACCATCAACTACCGTACGTTCAAGCCTGAGCGTGACGGCCTTTTCTGCGCCCGTATCTTTGGGCCGGTAAAAGACTACGAGTGCCTGTGCGGTAAGTACAAGCGCCTGAAACACCGCGGTGTGATCTGTGAGAAGTGCGGCGTTGAAGTGACCCAGACCAAAGTGCGCCGTGAGCGCATGGGCCACATCGAGCTGGCATGTCCGACTGCGCACATCTGGTTCCTGAAATCGCTGCCGTCCCGTATCGGTCTGCTGCTCGATATGCCGCTGCGCGATATCGAACGCGTACTGTACTTCGAATCTTATGTGGTTATCGAAGGCGGTATGACCAACCTGGAACGTCAACAGATCCTGACTGAAGAGCAGTATCTGGACGCGCTGGAAGAGTTCGGTGACGAATTCGACGCGAAGATGGGTGCGGAAGCTATCCAGGCCCTGCTGAAGAGCATGGATCTGGAGCAAGAGTGTGAAACTCTGCGTGAAGAGCTGAACGAAACCAACTCCGAAACCAAGCGTAAAAAGCTGACCAAGCGTATCAAACTGCTGGAAGCGTTCGTACAGTCTGGTAACAAGCCAGAGTGGATGATCCTGACCGTTCTGCCGGTTCTGCCGCCAGATCTGCGTCCGCTGGTTCCGCTGGATGGTGGTCGTTTCGCGACTTCTGACCTGAACGATCTGTATCGTCGCGTCATTAACCGTAACAACCGTCTGAAACGTCTGCTGGATCTGGCTGCGCCGGACATCATCGTACGCAACGAAAAGCGTATGCTGCAGGAAGCGGTCGACGCCCTGCTGGATAACGGTCGTCGCGGTCGTGCGATCACCGGTTCTAACAAACGTCCTCTGAAATCTTTGGCCGACATGATCAAAGGTAAGCAGGGTCGTTTCCGTCAGAACCTGCTCGGTAAGCGTGTTGACTACTCCGGTCGTTCTGTAATCACCGTAGGTCCATACCTGCGTCTGCATCAGTGCGGTCTGCCGAAGAAAATGGCACTGGAGCTGTTCAAACCGTTCATCTACGGCAAACTGGAACTGCGTGGCCTGGCCACCACCATCAAAGCCGCGAAGAAAATGGTTGAGCGCGAAGAAGCTGTCGTTTGGGATATCCTGGACGAAGTGATCCGCGAACACCCGGTGATGCTGAACCGTGCACCAACACTGCACCGTCTGGGTATCCAGGCCTTTGAACCGGTACTGATCGAAGGTAAAGCTATCCAGCTGCACCCGCTGGTTTGTGCGGCATATAACGCCGACTTCGATGGTGACCAGATGGCTGTTCACGTACCGCTGACGCTGGAAGCCCAGCTGGAAGCGCGTGCACTGATGATGTCTACCAACAACATCCTGTCTCCAGCGAACGGCGAGCCAATCATCGTTCCGTCTCAGGACGTGGTATTGGGTCTGTACTACATGACCCGTGACAAAATCAACGCCAAAGGCGAAGGCATGGTGCTGACTGGCCCGAAAGAAGCGGAACGTCTGTACCGCTCTGGCCAGGCTGAACTGCACGCTCGCGTTAAAGTTCGTATCACTGAATACGAAAAAGACGAGAACGGCGAGTTCGTAGCAAAAACTTCACTGAAAGACACTACCGTTGGTCGTGCCATTCTGTGGATGATCGTTCCTAAAGGTCTGCCGTTCACTATTGTGAACCAGCCGCTGGGTAAAAAAGCGATCTCCAAAATGCTGAACACCTGTTACCGCATTCTGGGCCTGAAACCGACCGTTATCTTTGCTGACCAGACCATGTACACCGGCTTTGCCTATGCAGCTCGTTCAGGTGCGTCTGTTGGTATCGACGACATGGTGATTCCGGAGAAGAAATACGAAATCATCAGCGAAGCGGAAGCGGAAGTTGCTGAGATTCAGGAACAGTTCCAGTCTGGTCTGGTAACCGCTGGCGAACGCTATAACAAAGTTATCGATATCTGGGCCGCGGCGAACGACCGTGTATCCAAAGCGATGATGGACAACCTGCAAACTGAAACCGTTATTAACCGTAACGGCGAAGAAGAGCAGCAGGTTTCCTTCAACAGCATCTACATGATGGCCGACTCCGGTGCGCGTGGTTCTGCTGCACAGATTCGTCAGCTGGCAGGTATGCGTGGTCTGATGGCGAAGCCAGATGGCTCCATCATCGAAACGCCAATCACCGCGAACTTCCGTGAAGGTCTGAACGTACTCCAGTACTTCATCTCCACGCACGGTGCGCGTAAAGGTCTGGCGGATACCGCACTGAAAACAGCGAACTCCGGTTATCTGACGCGTCGTCTGGTTGACGTTGCACAGGACCTGGTTGTTACTGAAGATGACTGTGGCACCCTGGAAGGCATCACCATGACCCCGGTTATCGAGGGTGGTGACGTTAAAGAGCCGCTGCGCGATCGCGTACTGGGTCGTGTGACTGCTGAAGACGTTCTGAAGCCGGGTACCGCGGACATTCTGGTTCCGCGTAACACGCTGCTGAACGAACAGTGGTGTGACCTGCTGGAAGTTAACTCCGTTGACTCCGTGAAGGTTCGCTCCGTTGTATCCTGTGACACCGACTTTGGTGTATGTGCGCACTGCTACGGTCGTGACCTGGCGCGTGGCCACATCATCAACAAAGGTGAGGCTATCGGCGTTATCGCTGCACAGTCCATCGGTGAACCGGGTACACAGCTGACGATGCGTACGTTCCACATCGGTGGTGCGGCATCTCGTGCGGCTGCTGAATCCAGCATCCAGGTTAAGAACAAAGGTAGCATCAAGCTCAGCAACGCGAAGTCGGTTGTGAACTCCAGCGGTAAACTGGTTATCACTTCCCGTAACACCGAGCTGAAACTGATCGACGAATTCGGCCGTACCAAAGAAAGCTATAAAGTGCCTTACGGCTCCGTTATGGCGAAAGGTGATGGCGAACAGGTTGCCGGCGGCGAAACCGTTGCAAACTGGGATCCGCACACCATGCCGGTTATCACCGAAGTAAGCGGTTTTGTTCGCTTCACTGACATGATCGACGGCCAGACCATTACTCGTCAGACCGACGAGCTGACCGGTCTGTCTTCTCTGGTGGTTCTGGATTCTGCAGAGCGTACTGCGGGTGGTAAAGACCTGCGTCCGGCACTGAAAATTGTTGATGCTCAGGGCAACGACGTTCTGATCCCAGGCACTGATATGCCTGCCCAGTACTTCCTGCCGGGTAAAGCGATTGTTCAGCTGGATGATGGCGTTCAGATCAGTTCTGGTGACACCCTGGCCCGTGTACCGCAGGAATCCGGCGGTACCAAGGACATCACCGGTGGTCTGCCGCGCGTTGCCGACCTGTTCGAAGCACGTCGTCCGAAAGAGCCGGCAATCCTGGCTGAAATCAGCGGCATCATTTCCTTCGGTAAAGAAACTAAAGGCAAACGTCGTCTGGTTATCACTCCGGTAGACGGTAGCGAACCTTACGAAGAGATGATTCCGAAATGGCGTCAGCTCAACGTGTTCGAAGGTGAACGTGTAGAACGTGGTGACGTGGTTTCCGACGGTCCGGAAGCACCGCACGACATCCTGCGTCTGCGTGGCGTACATGCTGTCACTCGTTACATCGTTAACGAAGTGCAGGACGTATACCGTCTGCAGGGCGTTAAGATTAACGATAAGCACATCGAAGTTATCGTTCGTCAGATGCTGCGTAAAGCCACCATCGAAAGCGCTGGTAGCTCCGACTTCCTGGAAGGCGAGCAGGTTGAATACTCCCGCGTCAAGATCGCTAACCGCGAGCTGGAAGCGAACGGCAAAGTGGGTGCAACCTTCTCCCGCGATCTGCTGGGTATCACCAAAGCGTCTCTGGCAACCGAGTCCTTCATCTCCGCGGCATCGTTCCAGGAGACCACTCGCGTGCTGACCGAAGCAGCCGTTGCGGGCAAACGCGACGAACTGCGCGGCCTGAAAGAGAACGTTATCGTGGGTCGTCTGATCCCGGCTGGTACCGGTTATGCGTACCACCAGGATCGTATCCGTCGCCGTGCGGCGGGTGAAGTTTCTGTTGCGCCGCAGGTTAGCGCAGAAGAAGCGACCGCGAGCCTGGCAGAACTGCTGAACGCAGGTCTGGGTGGTTCTGATAACGACTAATCGTTCACGTTAGTGCGATAAGTTGAAAAGGCCAGTCTTCGGACTGGCCTTTTTTATGGTTCCGGTAGGCCCGATAAGCGCAGCGTCATCAGGTAATCATAGAGCACATTCCCGGATGGCTGCGTCGCCTTGTCCGGCCTACAAAAGCAAAAGGCACCCAATTGGGTGCCTTTTCTGTTCCGTTGTTGTGCGCTTAGCTAACGAGTGGAATACGGCGATACAGCTCAATCATGTCGGTTGCCAGGTCCTGGATAACCATCGCGTTCATCAGGTGATCCTGAGAGTGAACGGTAATCAGGTTAACCGGCAGCTTGCCCGTACCTTCGTCGATGCCAATCAGCTGAGTCTGGATACCGTGAGCCAGTTTGACAAACTCGCGGGACTCTTCCATCGCTTTTTCTGCGCCTTCGAAGTCGCTTTTGCGTGCCAGCTGTAATGCGGTTAATGCAGAACTACGTGCGGCACCGGCGTTGACCAGCAGTTCCATGATGATTGATTCTAAATCTTCCACGTCTTTCTCACTCCATTAACTTAAGGGCTTTCTCAAGCACAACGTCGCCTTTCATCATGCCGTAGTCCATCATATCGATGACCGCGACTTTCTTGCCCAGAGGATCTGCCAGAGCCTGCAGCTTAGCCTGCTCGTACTTCACCTGCGGACCGAGCAGAACGATATCTGCTTCGTTGATGTTCGCTTTGAATTCGGCCACTGGTACGGCTTTGATTGAGACTTCAACCCTTTCTTCTGAGCTGCATCCTTCATACGTTGAACCAGCATGCTGGTGGACATACCTGCAGCGCAGCATAAAACGATATTCTTCATAATGCTCCCTCATGACCCGTGATGACTCATGTTTATCGCGAGCTGAAACGATCAACAACCGCTTTGCGACGATTGTGTGTAAGCCATCACAAAGATCGTCTCAAAAAACTGAAACCGGTTACATTTTCGTGCGATGAAGATATAAAAAAACCCGCAAAGCGGGTTTTCTATCACGGGGCAAAAGCGTCAGGCTTCTGAGGTTCGCTCGATACGGTTTTTGCCCTGCCGTTTAGCACGGTAGAGCGCCTCGTCGACGCTGGAGACCAGATGATCCAGCGTTTCCATATGCCACTCGCCAAGCCCGGCGCTGAAGGTGACATGCAAACCTTCCTCACGCCATGTACGGTTGGCGACGTTCATCCGCCACAGCTCAAGCAGCGCGGCAGACTCGGCAACGTGCTCGGCGGGGAAAATGACCGCAAACTCCTCGCCGCCGTAACGGTAGAGCGACAGACCATGCGCCTGTAAGATGCCAATCCCTTCGCGCGCCACGCTGCGTAGCACAATATCGCCGCTGAGATGACCCCAGGTATCGTTGATCGATTTAAAGTTATCGATATCAACCAGCGCCAGCGCAAATGACTGACGCGCGTTCATCAGCGCGGTGATGTCGGTGTCAAAGGCCCAGCGGTTCTTACAGCCGGTAAGTGAATCGACGGTGGCCTGGCGCACGTAGGCTTGCTCGCGTTCTTTGTTGGTTTCAATGGCTTTATGCAACATCACCTCAAGGCCCGGCGCGCGCTTGGTATCACCTGTCTTGATAGCGTTGATGATGTTCATCAGGATGCCGCGGGAAGCGTGGCGTAAATACAGGCCGAAGGTGATGATAATCAGACCTGCCAGCGCGAAGCCCCACATAATGATGATGCTCTCATGCTGGGCAAGCAGGCTGAGTGTATGACCTGAAACCTTGTAAATCACGAACCAATCGGGATTGGTAAACGAATAGTAGTAATACCAGGTGCGGTTAGCCTTATCGAACACTTCTCCTTCACCGGCCGTCATTCCGCTAAGCAGTTGCTCAGAAACTACCGGCTGGAAGAGCTTGCCGCTGTCCGGATGCAGCAGTGCCTGGCCCTGCCGATTGACCACGAAGAATTGACCCTGTACCGGTGGCCTCATCTGACGCAGAGTATGGCTCATGGCGGCTAAGTCAAAGTGGAACGCCAGGGTACCTTTCAGTTTTCCGTCGGTAGAGATAACCGGTTTTGCCAGCGTTACGGTCTGCTGCTGGGTAAAGAAATCGGTATACGGCTGAGTGTAGCGACTAAAGACGCCCGCATCTCCTTGATGCACAAACCAGGGGCGCGTAGTTGCATCAAAAGTGGGGAGTCCTGACGCGCAACAGCCTGCGGTGCCCGCAGATAGTGGCCCTCGGTATCGGCAACGGACAGCGATGAGACTGTGGGCATCATCGACAGCAACTGCATCATGGATTGCAGACCCTGTTCCGGGTCAATATTCACAATTCTGTTCAGCTCATCGTTGCGAGCTAAATAGGTTGCAGCACGGCCCAGAATATAATCGTTTTCGTGCAGGATAGATTCGGTGTAATTGACCGCCAGGTTATGGGTAAAATTGCGGTTAATACTATGATAATCACGAATAATATCGTTACGTTGAATAATCGTAACTAGCGTAGCGATGATGACAAAACACAGAATAATGCCGGCAAAGCTAATAAATATCGGTGTGGTAAATGACAGCCTTCTGCTGTGAGAACTCATCATGGTTTCCATTCCTGGGCAAATTGCCGAAAACCAGCGAAAACTGGCACTGCAATTTCATACACATATTTTTGACTCAATAATTATACGGTATTGAATTAAATATGAGTATTTAATCTACATCTTTAGATTAAATTGCTAGTACCAATCGGTTTTTATGAAATATTATTCCGTCAATAATTAGGAATAGGACGAGGTTAATTTCCTCGTCCTGAATAAGTGTAGACGACTTTTAGCGCTGGATCCCACGCCCCAGCCAGCTGTCCCAATCTTTCCATACCGGCTGAAGTCCGCGAGCGGCGAGCGCGCCGGCCACTTCGTCAGGCGTCCTGCCATCGTGAGGAGAAAACTGCTCAAGCTCAGGATGATTATCGGCGTAGCCGCCGGGCTGCGTTTTTGAGAATGCGCTAACGTTGTTGATCGCCAACGGAATCACGCGATCGCGGAACCACGGAGATTCACGGGTAGATAGCGACAACTCCGTATCTGGCGAAAACAAGCGGAAGGCGCAGATGGTCTGTACCAACTGACGCTCGTCCATCAGCGATGCCGGTTCAATTCCACCTGCACAGGGCCGCAGGCGGGGGAAGGAGATGGCGTAGCGGCTTTTCCAGTAACGTTGCTGGAGCCACAGTAGATGCTCAGCGACCATAAAACAGTCAACCCGCCAGCTATCGGACAAGCCAATCAGCGCGCCGAGGCCGATTTTATCAATCCCGGCCTGGCCGAGCCGGTCCGGGGTGTCGAGTCGCCAGAAGAAGTCCTGCTTTTTTCCCTTGAGATGATGCCGGGCATACATACCTTCGTGATAGGTCTCCTGATACACCATCACGCCATCCAGCCCCAGCGTCTTGAGCTCGGCATACTCCTCGGTCGCCAGCGGCTGCACTTCCATATGTAGTGAGGAAAACTGGCGACGAATGGCCGGGAGATGGCGGCGGAAATAGTCCATGCCCACTTTGCTCTGGTGCTCGCCGGTCACCAGCAGAAGGTGCTCAAAGTGCAGCGCCCGGATGGCGGCGCACTCGCGGGCAATTTCAGCCTCATCCAGCGTCTTACGCTTGATGCGGTTGCTCATTGAGAAGCCGCAGTAGGTGCAGTCGTTGGCACAGAGGTTTGAGAGATAAAGCGGCACGTAGAAACTGACGGTGTTGCCAAAGCGTTGTCGGGTCAGCCTTTGTGCCCGCTGCGCCATTGGTTCCAGATAATCGGCGGCGGCGGGGAGAGCAACGCCATCAAATCGTCCCGGCTAAGATGCGCGACGTTCAGCGCGCGCTCCACGTCGGCGGCGGTTTTACCGTTGATGCGCAGGCGAATATCGTCCCACTCCAGTTGCCGCCAACGGTCGCTGAAGGTTTTCATGACAGGGCCTCCAGAAATCCGGTGAGCGGGCTGGTGGCGCTGGCGTAGGCGCTACGATTACCCGGCACCGCCTGACGCGCCAGTACTCCCGCTTCTACAGCCAGACGAAAGGCGGTTGCCATCATCACCGGATCGTCCGCCACGGCAATCGCCGTGTTGACCAGCACCGCATCAGCGCCCATTTCCAGCGCCTGCGCCGCGTGGCTGGGCACGCCGATCCCGGCGTCGACCACCACCGGCACGGTGGCCTGCTGGATAATAATCTCCAGCATCGCTTTGGTTTCCAGCCCTGATTCGAACCGATAGGCGCGCCAAGCGGCATCACCGCCGCGCAGCCGACCTCTTCCAGCCGCTTGCACAAAACCGGATCCGCGCCGCAGTAGGGCAGCACCACGAAGCCCTGCTTCACCAGCGCCTCGGCAGCTTTTAGCGTTTCGATCGGGTCCGGCAATAGCCAGCGGGCATCCGGATGGATTTCTAATTTCAACCAGTGGGTGCCCAGCGCTTCGCGCGCCAGTTGGGCGGCGAAGATCGCCTCTTCGGCGGTTTTCGCCCCGGAGGTATTGGGCAGCAGCGTGACGCCCGCTTCAATGAGCGGCGCCAGGATAGCGTCGTTGTGCTGACGTAAATCCACGCGCTTCATCGCCAGCGTCACCAACTGGCTGCCGGAAGCGCGAATTGCCTCGACCATCAGTTGCGATGAGGCAAACTTCCCGGTACCGGTGAACAGATGTGAATCAAACGTTTTGTCGGCAATACGTAACATATCAACCCCTGCAATAACCTGAAAAAGCAGGATCTGGTCGCCTTCCTGCACGATTTGCTGCTGCCACTGCTCGCGCGGCAGGATCTGCTGATTGAGCGCCAGCGCCGCGCCCGGTTTGAGCTGATTAAGCGTAGCGAGCAGGCTGCTGACGGTTTGCCCTTCGGCGCACTGCATCGGCTCGTCATTGAACTGAATCTGCATGTCGCCCTCCGCATACCGGACAGCCGCTGGCGCGACGCAGCGCCAGGCTGCGCCACTGGCTGGTTTTACCGTCAAAGAGGCGTAGCTCTCCGCTGGGCATCTCAATACCGCTGAGTAATTTAATCGCCTCCAGCGCCTGCAAGGTGCCCATCACGCCAACAACCGGTCCGACGATACCGGCGGTACGGCAGTTGCGTTCAGGCTCGACATCGTCCGGCCACAGGCAGCGGTAACAGCCTTGTTCCCACGGTGGCGTGAGGACCATTAGCTGGCCGCCAAAGCCGACGGCGCTGGCGGAAATTAACGGAGTGTTGAGCGCCACGCAGGCGGCGTTAATCTCCTGGCGCGTGGCCATATTATCGGTACAGTCGAGCACCACATCGGCGCGTGCTACCGCATGCCGCAGTGCCTCGCCTTTTAGTCGCTGCTGGAGTGATATCAGTTCGATATCCGGGTTGAGCTGTGTCAGGCGCTGCTGGGCAACCTGAGATTTTGAACGCGCGATATCATCGGTGGTAAATAGAATCTGGCGCTGCAAATTGCTCAGATGAATGTCGTCATCGTCTACCAGCGTCAGTTTGCCGATACCTGCTCCAGCCAGATACAGCGCGGCGGGTGAACCCAACCCACCTAAACCCACGATCAGGACATGACTCGCGAGCAGCTGTTGCTGGCCTTCAATGGCGATATCACCGAGCAGGATTTGCCGGCTGTAGCGCATAAAGTCACGGTCATTCATCGCCGACTCCCGCGATTGCCAGCAGTTGTGCGGTGGCTTCACGCCAGTCTGCCGCCTGGGTAATGGCGCTAACCACAGCCACGCTGCCGACGCCGGTCGCCAGTACCGCCGGAGCGCGTTCAAGGCTGATGCCGCCGATCGCGACGGTCGGGTAATCCGCCAGTCGTTCAATATGACTGGCCAGCTGTGCCAGCCCCTGCGGGCGGAAGGCATCTGCTTGGTTTGCGTGGGGAAGACATGACCCAGCGCGATATAAGAAGGCTTAGCGGCCAGCGCGATATCTATCTCCATATCATCGTGAGTGGATACCCCAGGCGTAACCCCGCCGCCTGAATCGCCTTCAGGTCGGTGGTTTCGAGGTCTTCCTGGCCCAGGTGCACGCCGTAGGCGTTGTGCTTAATCGCCAGTCGCCAGTAGTCGTTGATAAACAGGCGGGCGTCATAACGACGCCCAACGCGATGGCAGCGATAACGTCGGATTCTACCTCTTCATCGCGCTTATCTTTGATACGCAACTGGATGGTGCGTACGCCCGCCTCCAGCAGGCGTTCAATCCATGCAACGCTGTCTACAACCGGGTAAAGCCCGAGGCGGAACGGCACGGTCGGGAAATCAGGCTGATACATCAGGCTTCCTCCCGTTTGAGATAAATTTCGCCGCCTTTGGCGCGGAAGTTTTCCGACATATCCGCCATGCCGACTTCGATGGTTTGCGCGGCGGCGTAGTCGCGGACTTCCTGGCTGATTTTCATCGAGCAGAACTTCGGCCCGCACATGGAGCAGAAGTGGGCAACCTTGCCGGACTCCTGCGGCAGGGTTTCATCGTGGTAGGCGCGGGCGGTGAACGGGTCGAGCGCGAGGTTAAACTGATCTTCCCAGCGGAATTCAAAGCGCGCTTTCGACATGGCGTTATCGCGGATCTGTGCGCCCGGATGGCCTTTCGCTAAGTCAGCGGCGTGGGCGGCGATTTTGTAGGTGATCAGCCCTTGCTTCACATCTTCTTTGTTCGGCAGGCCGAGGTGCTCTTTCGGCGTCACATAACACAGCATCGCGCAGCCAAACCAGCCGATCATCGCGGCGCCAATGCCGGAGGTGAAGTGGTCATAGCCCGGTGCGATATCGGTGGTCAACGGCCCTAAGGTGTAGAACGGCGCTTCGTGGCAGCTCTCCAGCTCTTCGGTCATGTTGCGCTGAATCATATGCATGGGTACATGACCCGGGCCTTCAATCATCACCTGCACGTCGTATTCCCAGGCGATTTTGGTCAATTCGCCCAGCGTATGCAGCTCGGAGAACTGCGCTTCGTCGTTGGCGTCCTGAATGGAGCCGGGGCGCAGGCCGTCACCCAGCGACAGGGAAACGTCGTAGGCGGCGCAGATTTCGCAAATCTCGCGGAAATGTTCGAACAGGAAGTTCTCTTTGTGATGCGAGAGGCACCACTTCGCCATGATGGAACCGCCGCGTGAGACAATGCCGGTCAGGCGTTTGGCGGTCATCGGCACGTAGCGCAGCAGCACGCCCGCGTGGATGGTGAAGTAGTCGACGCCCTGTTCTGCCTGCTCCAGCAGCGTGTCACGGAACGCTTCCCAGGTAAGATCTTCGGCGATCCCGTTGACCTTCTCCAGCGCCTGGTAGATCGGGACGGTGCCGATCGGTACCGGGCTGTTACGCAGGATCCATTCACGGGTTTCGTGGATATAGCGGCCAGTGGAGAGGTCCATTACCGTGTCCGCGCCCCAGCGGGTCGACCAGACCAGTTTTTCCACCTCTTCTTCGATGGAGGAGGTCACCGCCGAGTTACCGATGTTGGCATTCACTTTGACCAGGAAGTTGCGGCCGATAATCATCGGCTCCGATTCCGGGTGGTTGATGTTGGCGGGAATAATCGCGCGGCCCGCGGCGACTTCATCACGCACGAATTCCGGCGTAATGTTTTCCGGCAGGCGCGCGCCAAAGCTCATCCCCGGATGCTGGTGGCGCAGCACTTCACTGCGAATGCGCTCGCGGCCCATGTTTTCACGGATGGCGATGAACTCCATTTCGGGAGTGACGATCCCCTGGCGGGCGTAGTGTAACTGGGTGACGCGCTTGCCCGCTTTGGCGCGTTTCGGCGTCAGCAGGCCGGTAAAACGCAGATCGTCCAGGCCATCGTCGGCCAGACGTTCTTTGGTGTAAGCCGAGCTACGGTCGTCTAATTCTTCGCTATCGTTACGTGCGCCAATCCACGGCTGGCGCAGTTTCGCCAGACCCTGCTGGACGTTAATCGCCACCTCAGGATCGCCATACGGGCCGGAGGTGTCGTACACCGGCACGGCTTCGTTCTCTTCAAACTGCGGGTTGTCTTTACTGCCGCCGATGAGCGTCGGGCTCAGTTGAATTTCGCGCATCGGAATGCGGATATCCGGCTGTGAACCGGTGATATAGATGCGTTTTGACTCAGGAAAGGCGGTCCCTTCCAGCGTATTGATAAAGTGTTGGGCCTGGGCGCGCTGTTCGCGACGTGATGGTTTAGTAGTGACAGACATAGCTCATTCCAAAAAAGTAAGGACGTGGCTTGTCAGACGACGGATGGAGTAATGGATGTGCGCCGCCCGTAAAGGCAGCAGCATAAAGCTGAATTACTCTTGTTCCCTTCGCAGGTCTTAACCTGATCAGGTTCCGCGGATCCCGAATTAACGGTCTCAGCCCGTGCTTACGCACCAGGCACTCCGACAAGAAGTAACCTCTATCTTAGAGGTAATGATTGTAAACTACTCGTTAATGCGGCAAATCTCAAGCCGGGCGTTTGATTTCATCCTGGCCGAGGGCCTCGAAGGTCAGCATGATGAGCTGATCCTCTAATAGAAAACGGGCTTCCAGCGCTTCACCAATATCGGACAGCGCCTGCTGAAACGCATACACGTTATCCTGGTCGATAGCGTTCTCCAGCGCAGAGTCGTAGTAGTCCATAATTTGTTGGGTATTGGCGTCCAGCAGCGGCCAGATTTTGCTGGCGTTTAAAAGCGGACTGTTGCCTTCCATTTTATGGATAATACGTTCATAAATACTGAAATGACCGGCAGAAAGATAGTCGACCAGCCGCTGACAAAAGTCATCAAGCGCCTTTTCATTAAGACGCATAAATGATTCTTTGCCAGGCTTAAGGCCAACCAGATTGTAGTAAGCCACGAGCAGGTGCTTACGAATATTCAGCCAACGGTCGACCAGTCTGTGGTGTCCATGAATTCGCTCTTTTAGACTTTCTAACTGGTTTAACATAGGTTGACCCCGCATCGATAAGATTAAAATCTGCTCACGTCATTATGTAATAATAATGTTAACAACATGCCTGTGAAGCAAAGGTAGCGCAAGAGATATGGATCGTATTATTGAAAAATCGGATCGCGGCTGGTGGATCGTCAGCCACGAACAAAAATTATGGTTGCCCGGTGGGGAAATACCAATTGGCGAAGCGGTAAATTTCGATCTTGTGGGCCAGCGCGCACTCCAGATTGGCGAGTGGGAAGGCTCTCCTGTCTGGCTGGTACAGCAGCAACGCCGCCATGATATGGGCACCGTGCGCCAGGTGCTCGACCAGGATGTGGGGCTGTTTCAACTCGCCGGACGCGGCGTACAGCTGGCTGAGTTTTATCGCTCGCATAAGTTCTGCGGCTACTGCGGCCACACCATGCATCCGAGTAAAACCGAGTGGGCGATGCTGTGCAGCCACTGTCGCGAACGTTACTATCCGCAAATTGCCCCTTGCATTATCGTCGCGATCCGCCGTGAGGATTCCATCCTGCTGGCCCAGCATGTTCGCCACCGCAACGGCGTGCATACCGTGCTGGCCGGTTTTGTCGAAGTCGGGGAAACCTTAGAGCAAGCGGTCGCGCGTGAGGTGATGGAAGAGAGCGGCATTAAGGTGAAAAACCTGCGCTACATTACTTCGCAGCCGTGGCCGTTCCCGCAGTCGCTGATGACGGCGTTTATGGCGGAGTACGACAGCGGCGACATCGTCATCGATCCGAAAGAGCTGCTTAACGCTAACTGGTATCGCTATGACGATCTGCCGCTTTTACCGCCGCCGGGAACCGTCGCGCGTCGCCTGATCGAAGATACTGTGGCAATGTGTCGGGCTGATTACGACTGACATGTTACAATAGGCGCATCAACGCTAAAGGAATGTAAAAATGAGCGAACTGAAGAACGATCGTTACCTGCGTGCGCTGCTGCGCCAGCCCGTAGACGTCACCCCGGTATGGATGATGCGCCAGGCAGGCCGCTATTTACCGGAGTACAAAGCGACCCGCGCCCAGGCCGGCGATTTTATGTCGCTGTGCAAAAACGCCGAGCTGGCCTGTGAGGTGACGCTGCAGCCGCTGCGCCGCTATCCGCTTGATGCGGCGATCTTGTTCTCGGATATCCTGACTATTCCCGATGCGATGGGGCTGGGGTTGTACTTCGAAGCCGGAGAAGGCCCGCGTTTTACCTCGCCAATTACGACCAAAGCCGATGTTGAAAAACTGCCGATTCCGGATCCAGAAGGTGAACTGGGCTACGTGATGAATGCGGTGCGGACCATCCGCCGCGAGCTGAAGGGTGAAGTGCCGTTGATCGGTTTCTCCGGCAGCCCGTGGACGCTGGCAACCTACATGGTCGAAGGGGCAGCAGCAAGGCCTTCACCGTGATTAAAAAGATGATGTATGCCGACCCTAAAGCGTTGCATCTGCTGCTTGATAAGCTGGCGCAGAGCGTCACGCTGTATCTGAACGCGCAGATTAAAGCGGGTGCGCAGTCGGTGATGATTTTCGACACTTGGGGCGGCGTGCTCACTGGCCGCGATTACCAGCAGTTCTCCCTGTACTACATGCATAAAATCGTCGATGGCCTGCTGCGTGAAAACGATGGCCGCCGCGTACCGGTAACGTTGTTCACCAAAGGCGGTGGGCAGTGGCTGGAAGCGATGGCGGAAACCGGCTGCGATGCGCTGGGTCTCGACTGGACCACCGATATCGCCGACGCGCGTCGTCGCGTGGGCCATAAGGTGGCGCTGCAAGGCAATATGGACCCGTCCATGCTGTACGCTCCGGCGCCGCGCATCGAGGAAGAAGTGGCGACGATTCTGGCCGGTTTTGGTCAGGGCGAAGGCCATGTCTTCAACCTCGGCCACGGTATTCATCAGGACGTGCCGCCGGAACATGCGGGTGTCTTTGTCGAGGCAGTACACCGTCTGTCGGCGCAGTACCACCGCTAATGGATCTCGCCTCGCTGCGCGCGCAGCAGCTGGAATTGGCTTCATCGGTGATCCGTGACGATCGTTTTATTAGCGATCCGCCGGATCTGATCGGCGGGGCTGACGTTGGCTTTGAGCAGGGCGGTGAAGTGACGCGCGCGGCGATGGTGTTACTGAAATACCCTACGCTTGAGCTGGTGGAGTATCAGGTGGCGCGCATCGCCACCACCATGCCCTACATCCCGGGTTTCCTCTCGTTTCGTGAAACCCCGGCGCTGATGGCCGCCTGGCAGCAGCTTTCGCACAAGCCGGATCTGCTGTTTGTCGATGGCCACGGTATTTCCCACCCGCGCCGTCTTGGCGTAGCCAGCCATTTTGGTCTGCTGGTGGACGTGCCGACCATCGGCGTGGCGAAAAAACGCCTGTGCGGTAAGTACGAACTGCCTTCTTCAGAGGTGGGCGCGCTGGCGCCGCTGATGGACAAAGACGAACAGCTGGCGTGGGTCTGGCGCAGTAAAGCGCGCTGTAACCCACTGTTTATTTCTACGGGCCATCGCGTCAGTCTGGAGAGCGCTTTGGGTTGGGTACAGCGCTGCACTCAGGGCTACCGGCTACCAGAACCGACGCGCTGGGCGGATGCGGTGGCATCCGAGCGTCCGGCTTTTACGCGGCTTGCAGCAAAAATGCCCCATATCAGGTAAACTGCCGCTAATTTCCGTATTTGAGAACTCATCATGTTACAAAACCCGATTCATCTGCGTCTGGAGAAGCTGGAAAGCTGGCAGCACGTCACCTTTATGGCCTGTCTGTGTGAACGCATGTATCCAAACTACGCCATGTTCTGCAAAGAGGCGGAGTTTGGCGAGCCACAGTTGTACCGACGCATTCTTGACCTCATCTGGGAAACGCTGACGGTCAAAGACGCGAAGGTGAACTTCGACAGCCAGTTGGAAAAGCTGGAAGAGGCGATTCCGGCGGCGGACGATTACGACATGTACGGTGTTTATCCGGCGATCGATGCCTGCGTTGCATTGAGCGAATTAATACATTCGCGTTTGAGCGGCGAAACCCTCGAACATGCGATTGAAGTCAGTAAGAGTTCTATTACCACCGTTGCAATGTTAGAAATGACCCAGGCTGGTCGTGAAATGACCGACGAAGAGCTGCGTTTAAACCCCGCGGTAGAGCAAGAATGGGACATTCAGTGGGAGATTTTCCGCCTTTTAGCCGAGTGCGAAGAACGCGATATTGAACTGATTAAAGGGCTACGCGCAGACCTCCGCGAGGCCGCAGAAAGCAATATTGGTATAATTTTTCAGCAATGAGACAATAAAACGTGATTTACCGCCTGAATTGTCACGCCTGAAGGCTTCACATCTGCCCCCGTCTGGTCTACATTTGGAGGGCGAAAAAAAGTGGCTATCGGTGCGTGTATGCAGGAGAGTGCTTTTCTGGCATTTTCGTCGCACTCGATGCTTAGCAAGCGATAAACACATTGTAAGGATAACTTATGAACAAGACTCAACTGATTGATGTAATTGCGGACAAGGCTGAACTGTCTAAAACCCAGGCTAAAGCAGCGCTGGAATCCACCCTGGCTGCTATTACTGAGTCTCTGAAAGAAGGCGATGCTGTACAGCTGGTTGGTTTCGGTACCTTCAAAGTGAACCACCGCGCTGAGCGTACTGGCCGCAACCCGCAGACCGGTAAAGAAATCAAAATCGCCGCTGCTAACGTGCCGGCATTTGTTTCTGGTAAAGCACTGAAAGACGCTGTTAAGTAAGACTGCGTGGCAGTGAACAGTTTTAAAGAAGGGGCGGTTTCGCCCCTTTCGTTCATCTGGCGTCGCTTTTCGGGGCTGGCGGGCATCTTATTGCTTACCGCCTGTAGCCATAACAGCGAACTGCCTCCGTTTACCGCCAGCGGCTATGCTGACACCCAGGGCGCGGTGCGCATCTGGCGTAAAGATAGCGGCGGCGAGACACACCTGCTGGCCACCTTTAGTCCGTGGCATAGCGGTAGCACTTCAACCAGCGAATACCGCTGGCAGAACGATCAACTGCAACTGATCGAACTGAATATCTACGGCAAACCCACCGAACACATCCGCGCCCGTTTCGATCGCAACGGCGAACTGAGCTTTATGCAGCGTGAGATGGATGGGCAAAAACAGCAGCTCTCCAGCGACCAGGTCGCGCTTTATCGCTATCGCGCCGAACAGATTCGCCAGACCAGCGACGCGCTGCGTTTGGGGAAAGTTGTGCTGCGACAGGGGCGCTGGCACGCCGATCGGTCGGTAACGACCTGCGAAGGCGAAACGGTGAAGCCGGATTTCGATGCCGCGCGTTAGGGCATATCGCCAGCCGTCAGAGCCGTTCTTCTGCTGAAGTCAGTATCGCCTGGCTGGAAGCCCGGAAGGCTCCCAGCTGCTGCTGGTGGCGAATGAGGACTACTGCACCTGGCAGCCGACGGAAAAAAACTTCTAAGCGTTACCAGCGGTGCATGCCGCCCATGTGTCCGTTCCCCCCTGGCAGCCGATTCCCATACCCCCGTGGCGAGGAATGCCGGCCTGTGCCAGGGCGACATCAAACTTCACCCGCTGCTGATCCAGCTTCTGCTGTAACGTCTCTATCTCCTGCGCTACGCCCTCAATTTTCGCGCTGTCTGGCTTATCGGCGGTAAGCAGCGCATTGTATTCATAGCGTTTAGAGGTGAGCTGTTGGCGCAGCGCGCTGGTCTGGTTGTAGAAATCATTGTGCAGCTTCTGTGCGGTGGCCTGCTGGGCATCAGTTAACTGGCTGTAACCGCCGACGTTGCCGCTGTTATTCCCCAGTGATGCGGGCCAGCCAGCGCGGCGCCGCTAGTGAAGGTCAACGCCGCAAAAGTCAGTAGTGCAAAAGCTAAATTGTTGTTCCGTTTCATGGTGGATTCTCCTGTAGTGTGGTCACCTTAGCTATTGCATCTTCTGTGCCAGCTTCCCGAGCCGCGAAAATCGCGGCGCTGGGCGATATGTGGCGAGAGAAGCGAGTAAAAATGACGCGATCGCGCTATCCAGGTGAGTCATTTTTACTCGCTTTATCTTGATGTCTGCGCCGACTGGCCGGGTTGTGGGAGAGAAAAGCTGGCATGATTTCTGCTGCAGGAAAGCAAAGAGCAAAGAAGGAAACCCCATGGGCTTTATACGATTACAGAAGGATTCGATCGCGACTTGCCTGAGCTGGTTACTGACTGGCGTGATTCTGCTGTTGGTGTGTTTGTTCTCTGTGCTGATCGTTCGTGACTATGGCCGTGAAAACGCCGCCGCGCAGCAAGCGCTCCACGAGAAGGGGCGCGTGCTGGTGAGCGCGCTGGAGTCTGGTACGCGCGCCGGAATGGGTATGCGTATGCATCACGCTCAGCTTCAGTCCATGCTGGAGGAAATGGCCTGGCAGCCTGGCGTTTTGTGGTTTGCCGTCACCGATGAGCAGGGAAAGGTGATTGCGCATAGCGATCCACAACAGGTGGGGAAAACGCTGTATCAGCCGGACGAGATGCGTGCGCTTCAGGTCAGCGACAAAGAGCGCTGGCGACGTACCGGGACGCCGGAACCGGCGCTGGAAATCTATCGCCAGTTTCGCCCTCTGGACGCGACTCGCGGTCACCATATGCGCATGATGATGCGCCGTGACGTTGTCGATACGCCGCAGGTTATCTTTATCGCGTTTGATAGCCGGGAAATGGACGCCGAGCAGGCTCGTGCGCAGCGAAACATGGTGGTTATGCTGTTTGCCGCTCTGTTAGTCATGGTTGCCACATTGCTTGCTCAGTTCTGGTTCCGGCGCTATCAGCGTTCGCGCCGACAACTGCTGGAAGCGACGCATCGCCGGGAGAAACTGGTGGCGCTGGGCCATCTGGCCGCTGGCGTGGCGCATGAAATCCGTAATCCGCTCTCCTCGATTAAAGGTCTGGCGAAATATTTTGCCGAACGTACTCCACCAGGTGGTGAGGCTTACGCGCTGGCGCAGGTAATGGCGAAAGAGGCCGATCGACTGAATAGGGTGGTGAGTGAACTGCTGGAGCTGGTACGTCCGGCGCATTTAAAATGGCAGCCCGTGGATCTCAACGAGGTTATTGCCCATTCGCTTCAGTTGGTGAGTCAGGATGCATCAGGTCGGGATATTCAGCTGCATTTTACCGCCAGGCCGGCGCTACGGCGGATTCAGGCGGACCCAGATCGCCTGAATCAGGTACTGCTAAATCTCTACCTTAACGCTATCCAGGCGATTGGCCGTGATGGGGAGATTACGGTCGCGGTAAACGAGGCAGGAGAGGGAAGCATTAAGCTGAGCGTAACCGACAGCGGTAAAGGGATGACGGAAGAGCAAAAACAGGCCATCTTCACCCCGTACTTCACGACCAAGGCTGACGGTACCGGGCTGGGGCTGGCGGTGGTGCAGAATATCGTTGAGCAGCATGGCGGGACCATTCAGGTTGAGAGTTCACCCGGCAAGGGGCGACCTTTACTCTCACTCTGCCGGTCAATGGGCAACAGAAGGATGAACAAGGATGATGGCGGAAAAGGTCACGATTCTGGTGGTGGATGACGACATCAGCCACTGCACTATCTTACAGGCGTTACTGCGGGCTGGGGCTATGAGGTGTCGGTGGCTTATAACGGCCTGCAGGCGCTGGAGCAGGTACGCCAGCAGGTGTTTGACCTGGTGCTTTGCGATATCCGCATGGCAGAGATGGACGGGATTGCCACGCTAAAAGAGATCAAGGCTTGCAACCCGTCGATTCCGGTGCTGATCATGACCGCCTACTCCAGCGTAGGAACGGCGGTGGAGGCGCTAAAATCCGGTGCGCTGGATTACCTGGTGAAGCCGCTTGATTTTGATAGCCTGCAGCAGACGCTGGCTGATGCGCTGGCGCATACCCGGCAATCGGAAGGCGGTCTCACGATGACCCCGGCGGCGACGTTTGGCATGGTGGGCGACAGCCCGGCGATGCAAGCGTTGCTTAACGAGATTGCGCTGGTAGCGCCTTCGGATGCGACCGTCTTAATCCACGGTGAATCGGGGACCGGGAAAGAACTGGTTGCCCGCGCGCTTCACGCCAGCAGCGCGCGCAGCGATAAGCCGCTGGTCACGCTAAACTGTGCGGCGCTCAATGAGTCTCTGCTGGAGTCCGAGCTGTTCGGTCACGAGAAAGGCGCGTTTACCGGCGCGGATAAACGTCGGGAAGGGCGTTTTGTCGAAGCGGATGGCGGCACCTTATTCCTCGATGAAATTGGCGATATTTCGCCGCTGATGCAGGTGCGTCTGCTGCGGGCGATTCAGGAACGTGAGGTGCAGCGTGTGGGCAGCAATCAGACCGTGTCGGTTGATGTGCGGCTGATTGCCGCCACCCATCGAGATTTGGCCGAAGAGGTCAGCGCCGGACGCTTCCGTCAGGATCTCTACTACCGTCTGAACGTGGTCACCATCGAAATGCCGCCGCTGCGTCAGCGTCGTGAAGATATCCCGTCGCTCGCGCACTATTTTCTCCAGCGTTACGGCGAACGTAACCGCAAAACGATACAGGGATTTACCCCACAGGCGATGGATCTGCTGATCCATTACGACTGGCCGGGCAATATTCGCGAGCTGGAAAATGCGGTGGAGCGGGCGGTGGTACTGCTCACGGGGAGTATATATCCGAGCGCGAGCTACCGCTGGCGATTGTCGGTACGTTGCTGAATGCCTCCTCATCATCCGATGATGTGATTCAACCGCTGGTGGAAGTGGAGAAAGAGGTGATTCTGGCGGCGCTGGAAAAAACGGGCGGCAACAAAACGGAAGCCGCCCGTCAATTGGGCATTACGCGCAAAACGCTGCTGGCTAAACTCAGCCGTTAGTTTTTCTCACGCTCGATGGCGCGCCAGCCGATGTCGTTACGGCTGAAGCTGCCGTCCCAGCGGATGTCGGTCATCAGGGCGTAAGCGCGTTTCTGCGCCTCAGCCACGGTGTGACCCAGCGCGGTCGCGCACAGTACGCGGCCGCCGCTGGTGAGCACGCGGTCGTCGTCGGCGAGCTTAGTGCCAGCGTGGAAGACTTTGCCGTCAGTTGAGGATTCCAGCGGCAGGCCGTGGATCTCATCGCCGGTGTTGTAGCTGCCCGGATAACCGCCTGCGGCGATCACCACGCCTAATGAAGCGCGCGCGTCCCACTCGGAGGTTTTCTCATCCAGCTTGCCGTCGCAGGCGGCAAGGCAAAGATCCACCAGGTCCGACTTCATACGCAGCATGATCGGCTGGGTTTCCGGATCGCCGAAGCGGCAGTTGAACTCTATAACTTTCGGGTTGCCTTGCTTGTCGATCATCAGACCTGCGTACAGGAAACCGGTATAGGTGTTACCTTCCGCCGCCATACCTTTCACGGTTGGCCAAATGATGCGTTCCATGGTGCGCTGATGCACTTCATCGGTTACCACTGGCGCCGGAGAGTAAGCCCCCATGCCGCCGGTGTTCGGGCCGGTATCGCCGTTGCCTACGCGTTTGTGATCCTGGCTGGTGGCCATCGGCAGCACGTGCTCGCCGTCGACCATTACGATAAAGCTTGCCTCTTCGCCGTCGAGGAACTCTTCGATGACGATACGATGTCCCGCATCACCAAAAGCGTTACCCGCCAGCATGTCATGAACGGCAGCTTCGGCCTCGATCAGCGTCATCGCCACGATAACGCCTTTACCGGCAGCCAGACCGTCAGCTTTGATGACGATCGGCGCGCCTTTCTCACGCAGATAAGCCAGCGCAGGCTCAATCTCGGTGAAATTCTGGTATTCCGCTGTCGGAATCTGGTGACGAGCGAGGAAATCTTTGGTGAAAGCTTTGGAGCCTTCCAGTTGCGCGGCCCCTTCGGTTGGGCCAAAGATCTTCAGACCCGCCGCGCGGAACGCATCGACCACGCCAATCACCAGCGGCGCTTCCGGGCCGACGATGGTCAGATCGATCTTCTCGTTCTGGGCAAAGCTCAGCAGCGCCGGAATATCGGTGACGCCGATAGCCACGTTCTGCAACGCAGGCTCCAGCGCGGTACCGGCGTTACCCGGTGCGACAAAAACGGTATCAACCAGCGGCGACTGTGCGGCTTTCCAGGCTAGCGCGTGTTCGCGCCCGCCGTTACCAATGACTAAAACTTTCATCGTCTGCTCCCTGAATTAATGGCGGAAGTGGCGCATGTCGGTGAAGATCATCGCAATGCCGTGTTCGTCGGCGGCGGCAATCACCTCTTCGTCACGAATCGAACCGCCAGGCTGGATAACGCAGCTCACGCCGACAGCGGCAGCGGCATCAATACCGTCACGGAACGGGAAGAACGCGTCGGAAGCCATGGCTGAACCTTTCACTTCCAGACCTTCGTCAGCGGCTTTAATGCCAGCGATTTTGGCGGAGTACACGCGGCTCATCTGGCCTGCGCCTATGCCGATAGTCATGTTCTCTTTGGCATACACAATGGCGTTGGATTTCACGAACTTCGCCACTTTCCAGCAGAACAGCGCATCGCGCAGTTCCTGCTCGGTCGGCTGGCGTTTGGAAACCACGCGCAGTTCAGCTTCGCTCACCATACCCAGATCCCTGTCCTGAACCAGCAGGCCGCCGTTAACGCGTTTGAAATCCAGGCCCGGAACGCGGCTTGCCCATTGTCCGCAGGTCAGAACACGGACGTTCTGCTTGGCTGCGGTAATTTTCAGCGCTTCTTCGCTTGCGGATGGGGCGATGATCACTTCCACGAACTGGCGGGAGATGATGGCCTGCGCGGTTTCGGCATCCAGCTCGCGGTTGAATGCGATGATGCCGCCGAACGCGGAGGTCGGGTCGGTTTTGTACGCACGGTCGTAAGCGTCGAGAATAGTGGCGCTAACCGCCACGCCGCACGGGTTAGCGTGCTTGACGATCACGCAGGCTGGCTCGTTGAACTCTTTTACACACTCCAGCGCTGCGTCGGTATCAGCGATGTTGTTATAAGAGAGTGCTTTGCCCTGAACCTGCTGTGCGGTGGCAACGGATGCTTCTTTCACATTCTCTTCTATATAGAAGGCAGCCTGCTGGTGGCTGTTCTCGCCGTAGCGCATATCCTGCTTCTTAATGAAGTTCAGGTTCAGCGTACGCGGGAAGCGACCGGCGGCTTCTTTGCTTTCACCATGGTAGGCCGGAACCATGCTGCCGAAGTAGTTGGCGATCATGCTGTCGTAGGCGGCGGTGTGTTCGAAGGCTTTAATCGCGAGATCGAAACGGGTGTCGAGGGTCAGAGAGCCTTCGTTGGCATCCATCTCTTTGATAATGGCGTCGTAGTCGCTGCTCTTAACAACGATGGCGACGTCTTTATGGTTCTTAGCAGCAGAGCGCACCATGGTCGGGCCGCCGATATCAATGTTCTCTACCGCATCTTCCAGCGAGCAGCCTTCGCGGGCCACGGTCTCGGCGAACGGATACAGGTTAACGACAACCATATCGATAGGGGCGATGTGGTGCTGTTCCATAATGGCATCGTCCTGGCCGCGACGACCGAGGATGCCGCCGTGTACTTTTGGATGCAGGGTCTTTACGCGTCCATCCATCATTTCCGGGAAGCCGGTGTAATCGGAAACTTCGGTCACTGGCAGACCTTTCTCCGCTAACAGGCGCGCGGTGCCACCCGTTGACAGCAGCTCCACACCGCGTGCGGAAAGTGCCTGAGCGAATTCGATGATACCGGCCTTGTCAGAAACACTGAGCAGAGCGCGGCGGACTGGACGACGTTGTTGCATGGTAAATCCCCTGGATTTGACTATTACAGAGAGCGTTAGGTGAATTCTTGGCTAAAAACTCAGCTAACGCCCCTTATGGGGCATCCTTGTTTTGCGGGGCATTGTAACGAAAACGTTTGCGCAACGCTCGCGAATTTTTCTCTTTCCCTTAATTCGATAATTTCAGCGTTATAGACGAGGGGTAAAACGAAGTGATGATCGCAAGAGATCCTTATTTTTGTGGATAACTCTGTGTGTAAATAGGTATAAAGCCGGGTTCTGCTGTGGAATGCAGCAGTCAGTCATTTTTCTGCAATTTAAGGGTTGCGGCCCCGAGGAAACTCCCTATAATGCGCCTCCATCGACACGGCGGATGTGAATCACTTCACACTAAGTAGCCGGGTTGATTGAAGAGAAAAACCTGAAAATGAGGGTTGACTCTGAAAGAGGAAAGCGTAATATACGCCACCTCGCGACGGTGAGCTGTAAGCCGCGTCGCAACTGCTCTTTAACAATTTATCAGACAATCTGTGTGGGCACTCGAAGATACGGATTCTTAACGTCGCAAGACGAAAAATGAATACCAAGTCTCTGAGTGAACACGTAATTCATTACGAAGTTTAATTCACGAGCATCAAACTTAAATTGAAGAGTTTGATCATGGCTCAGATTGAACGCTGGCGGCAGGCCTAACACATGCAAGTCGAACGGTAGCACAGAGAGCTTGCTCTCGGGTGACGAGTGGCGGACGGGTGAGTAATGTCTGGGAAACTGCCCGATGGAGGGGATAACTACTGGAAACGGTAGCTAATACCGCATAACGTCGCAAGACCAAAGTGGGGGACCTTCGGGCCTCACACCATCGGATGTGCCCAGATGGGATTAGCTAGTAGGTGGGGTAACGGCTCACCTAGGCGACGATCCCTAGCTGGTCTGAGAGGATGACCAGCCACACTGGAACTGAGACACGGTCCAGACTCCTACGGGAGGCAGCAGTGGGGAATATTGCACAATGGGCGCAAGCCTGATGCAGCCATGCCGCGTGTATGAAGAAGGCCTTCGGGTTGTAAAGTACTTTCAGCGAGGAGGAAGGCGTTGTGGTTAATAACCGCAGCGATTGACGTTACTCGCAGAAGAAGCACCGGCTAACTCCGTGCCAGCAGCCGCGGTAATACGGAGGGTGCAAGCGTTAATCGGAATTACTGGGCGTAAAGCGCACGCAGGCGGTTTGTTAAGTCAGATGTGAAATCCCCGGGCTCAACCTGGGAACTGCATTTGAAACTGGCAAGCTTGAGTCTCGTAGAGGGGGTAGAATTCCAGGTGTAGCGGTGAAATGCGTAGAGATCTGGAGGAATACCGGTGGCGAAGGCGGCCCCCTGGACGAAGACTGACGCTCAGGTGCGAAAGCGTGGGGAGCAAACAGGATTAGATACCCTGGTAGTCCACGCCGTAAACGATGTCTATTTGGAGGTTGTGCCCTTGAGGCGTGGCTTCCGGAGCTAACGCGTTAAATAGACCGCCTGGGGAGTACGGCCGCAAGGTTAAAACTCAAATGAATTGACGGGGGCCCGCACAAGCGGTGGAGCATGTGGTTTAATTCGATGCAACGCGAAGAACCTTACCTACTCTTGACATCCAGAGAACTTAGCAGAGATGCTTTGGTGCCTTCGGGAACTCTGAGACAGGTGCTGCATGGCTGTCGTCAGCTCGTGTTGTGAAATGTTGGGTTAAGTCCCGCAACGAGCGCAACCCTTATCCTTTGTTGCCAGCGGTTCGGCCGGGAACTCAAAGGAGACTGCCAGTGATAAACTGGAGGAAGGTGGGGATGACGTCAAGTCATCATGGCCCTTACGAGTAGGGCTACACACGTGCTACAATGGCATATACAAAGAGAAGCGACCTCGCGAGAGCAAGCGGACCTCATAAAGTATGTCGTAGTCCGGATTGGAGTCTGCAACTCGACTCCATGAAGTCGGAATCGCTAGTAATCGTAGATCAGAATGCTACGGTGAATACGTTCCCGGGCCTTGTACACACCGCCCGTCACACCATGGGAGTGGGTTGCAAAAGAAGTAGGTAGCTTAACCTTCGGGAGGGCGCTTACCACTTTGTGATTCATGACTGGGGTGAAGTCGTAACAAGGTAACCGTAGGGGAACCTGCGGTTGGATCACCTCCTTACCTTAAAGAAGCGTTCTTTGAAGTGCTCACACAGATTGTCTGATGAAAAGTAAATAGCAAGGCGTCTTGCGATTGAGACTTCAGTGTCCCCTTCGTCTAGAGGCCCAGGACACCGCCCTTTCACGGCGGTAACAGGGTTCGAATCCCCTAGGGACGCCACTTGCTGGTTTGTGTGAGTGAAAGTCGCCGACCTCAATATCTCAAAACTCATCTTCGGGTGACGTTTGAGATATTTGCTCTTTAAAAATCTGGATCAAGCTGAAAATTGAAACGACACACTGTGTCTGTTCTCCGTAATAAGAACAGATAAGCGGTGTGTTCGAGTCTCTCAAATTTTCGCAATCAGAAGTGAAACATCTTCGGGTTGTGAGGTTAAGCGACTAAGCGTACACGGTGGATGCCCTGGCAGTCAGAGGCGATGAAGGACGTGCTAATCTGCGATAAGCGTCGGTAAGGTGATATGAACCGTTATAACCGGCGATTTCCGAATGGGGAAACCCAGTGTGTTTCGACACACTATCATTACGTGAATACATAGCGTAATGAAGCGAACCGGGGAACTGAAACATCTAAGTACCCGAGGAAAAGAAATCAACCGAGATTCCCCAGTAGCGGCGAGCGAACGGGGAACAGCCCAGAGTCTGAATCAGTTTGTGTGTTAGTGGAACGGTCTGGAAAGTCCGACGGTACAGGGTGATAGTCCCGTACACCAAAATGCACAGGTTGTGAACTCGAAGAGTAGGGCGGGACACGTGGTATCCTGTCTGAATATGGGGGACCATCCTCCAAGGCTAAATACTCCTGACTGACCGATAGTGAACCAGTACCGTGAGGGAAAGGCGAAAAGAACCCCGGCGAGGGGAGTGAAAAAGAACCTGAAACCGTGTACGTACAAGCAGTGGGAGCACCCTTTGGGGTGTGACTGCGTACCTTTTGTATAATGGGTCAGCGACTTATATTCTGTAGCAAGGTTAACCGTATAGGGGAGCCGAAGGGAAACCGAGTCTTAACTGGGCGTTAAGTTGCAGGGTATAGACCCGAAACCCGGTGATCTAGCCATGGGCAGGTTGAAGGTTGGGTAACACTAACTGGAGGACCGAACCGACTAATGTTGAAAAATTAGCGGATGACTTGTGGCTGGGGTGAAAGGCCAATCAAACCGGGAGATAGCTGGTTCTCCCCGAAAGCTATTTAGGTAGCGCCTCGTGAATTCATCTTCGGGGTAGAGCACTGTTTCGGCTAGGGGGTCATCCCGACTTACCAACCCGATGCAAACTGCGAATACCGAAGAATGTTATCACGGGAGACACACGGCGGGTGCTAACGTCCGTCGTGAAGAGGGAAACAACCCAGACCGCCAGCTAAGGTCCCAAAGTCACAGTTAAGTGGGAAACGATGTGGGAAGGCTCAGACAGCCAGGATGTTGGCTTAGAAGCAGCCATCATTTAAAGAAAGCGTAATAGCTCACTGGTCGAGTCGGCCTGCGCGGAAGATGTAACGGGGCTAAACTGTGCACCGAAGCTGCGGCAGCGACATTTAGGTGTTGTTGGGTAGGGGAGCGTTCTGTAAGCCTGCGAAGGTGTCTCGTGAGGGATGCTGGAGGTATCAGAAGTGCGAATGCTGACATAAGTAACGATAATGCGGGTGAAAAACCCGCACGCCGGAAGACCAAGGGTTCCTGTCCAACGTTAATCGGGCAGGGTGAGTCGACCCCTAAGGCGAGGCCGAAAGGCGTAGTCGATGGGAAACAGGTTAATATTCCTGTACTTGGTGTTACTGCGAAGGGGGACGGAGAAGGCTATGTTAGCCGGGCGACGGTTGTCCCGGTTTAAGCATGTAGGCGGAGCGTTTAGGTAAATCCGGACGCTTACTAACGCTGAGGTGTGATGACGAGGCACTACGGTGCTGAAGTAACAAATGCCCTGCTTCCAGGAAAAGCCTCTAAGCATCAGGTAACATCAAATCGTACCCCAAACCGACACAGGTGGTCAGGTAGAGAATACCAAGGCGCTTGAGAGAACTCGGGTGAAGGAACTAGGCAAAATGGTGCCGTAACTTCGGGAGAAGGCACGCTGATATGTAGGTGAAGTGATTTACTCATGGAGCTGAAATCAGTCGAAGATACCAGCTGGCTGCAACTGTTTATTAAAAACACAGCACTGTGCAAACACGAAAGTGGACGTATACGGTGTGACGCCTGCCCGGTGCCGGAAGGTTAATTGATGGGGTTAGCGGCAACGCGAAGCTCTTGATCGAAGCCCCGGTAAACGGCGGCCGTAACTATAACGGTCCTAAGGTAGCGAAATTCCTTGTCGGGTAAGTTCCGACCTGCACGAATGGCGTAATGATGGCCAGGCTGTCTCCACCCGAGACTCAGTGAAATTGAACTCGCTGTGAAGATGCAGTGTACCCGCGGCAAGACGGAAAGACCCCGTGAACCTTTACTATAGCTTGACACTGAACACTGGTCCTTGATGTGTAGGATAGGTGGGAGGCTTTGAAGCGCGGACGCCAGTTCGTGTGGAGCCATCCTTGAAATACCACCCTTTAATGGCTGGTGTTCTAACGTAGACCCGTAATCCGGGTTGCGGACAGTGTCTGGTGGGTAGTTTGACTGGGGCGGTCTCCTCCTAAAGAGTAACGGAGGAGCACGAAGGTTAGCTAATCCTGGTCGGACATCAGGAGGTTAGTGCAAAGGCATAAGCTAGCTTGACTGCGAGAGTGACGGCTCGAGCAGGTGCGAAAGCAGGTCTTAGTGATCCGGTGGTTCTGAATGGAAGGGCCATCGCTCAACGGATAAAAGGTACTCCGGGGATAACAGGCTGATACCGCCCAAGAGTTCATATCGACGGCGGTGTTTGGCACCTCGATGTCGGCTCATCACATCCTGGGGCTGAAGTAGGTCCCAAGGGTATGGCTGTTCGCCATTTAAAGTGGTACGCGAGCTGGGTTTAGAACGTCGTGAGACAGTTCGGTCCCTATCTGCCGTGGGCGCTGGAGAATTGAGGGGGCTGCTCCTAGTACGAGAGGACCGGAGTGGACGCATCACTGGTGTTCGGGTTGTCATGCCAATGGCATTGCCCGGTAGCTAAATGCGGAAAAGATAAGTGCTGAAAGCATCTAAGCACGAAACTTGCCCCGAGATGAGTTCTCCCTGACCCTTTAAGGGTCCTGAAGGAACGTTGAAGACGACGACGTTGATAGGTCGGGTGTGTAAGCGTAGCGATACGTTGAGCTAACCGATACTAATGAACCGTGAGGCTTAACCTTACAACGCCGAAGATGTTTTGGCGAAGAGACAGATATTCAGCCTGATACAGATAACATCAGAACGCACAAAGCGGTCTGATAAACAGAATTTGCCTGGCGGCTGTAGCGCGGTGGTCCCACCTGACCCCATGCCGAACTCAGAAGTGAAACGCCGTAGCGCCGATGGTAGTGTGGGGTCTCCCCATGCGAGAGTAGGGAACTGCCAGGCATCAATTAGTGAAGAAGCCCATCCTGACGGATGGGCTTTTTTGCGTCTGTGCGAAATGAAAATGCAGTGAAATCCCGGGCGACAGCTGCTCTGGTCGCCCGGATTAGGCATGTTACGCCGACTCCGCTGATGCACCACAATAACGTAAATGCAGCAGTGGATAAGGTCTCCCATGATCGTCCGTCTCTGACCGTCCGGTCACAACAAACCCCATCTTCTGGTAGAACCCTACCGCCTGCTCATTCTGCTCGTTCACGTCGGTGGTCAGGTCGGGGATCAGCGATAACGCATGTTCAACCAGCTTTCGTCCCACCCGGTACCCCGAGCATCCGGATCGACAAACAGTGCCTCCAGATGGTGCTCTGACAGCAGCATAAATGCTAAAGGCACATCATTTGCGTCTGTCGCCACCCAAAGCGGCGCTTCAGGTAAAAATGTCCGTACCTGTACCTCAATCTCCGCTCTATCCTGCGCGGACAAGAAATCATGCGTCGCATCCACCGAACGACACCATATTTCCACTAATCGTTCGCCTTCATGGCGCTGAGAACGTCGAATAATCACTTCATTTACTCCCTTTCGAATCGTTTCCGCATTCTACCGCAATCGTAATTGAAACTTTCTCACCTTTAACATGCAGACTCGACATTTCACTGAATTCTGGGTATCGTTAGGTGTCTGGATGTCTAAACGTTTATACGTATGCTGTGAGGTAATAAGGTTATGCCGATTCGGGTGCAGGACGAGCTACCAGCCGTCAAGTTCTTGCGTGATGAGAACGTCTTTGTGATGACCACGTCGCGTGCTACAGGTCAGGAAATTCGTCCTCTGAAGGTGCTGATCCTGAACCTGATGCCAAAAAAGATAGAGACAGAAAACCAGTTCTTACGTCTGCTGTCAAACTCTCCGCTACAGCTGGATATTCAGCTACTGCGTATTGATGCGCGTGAATCGCGTAATACGCCAACTGAGCATTTGAACAACTTTTACTGTAATTTCGACGACATTCGCGACCAGAACTTCGATGGTCTGATCGTCACCGGCGCGCCGCTGGGCCTGGTCGAATTTAATGATGTTGCCTACTGGCCGCAGATTCAGCAGGTGCTGGAGTGGGCTAAAGATCACGTCACATCGACGCTGTTTGTCTGTTGGGCGGTACAAGCCGCGCTGAATATTCTGTACGGGATTCCTAAGCAAACCCGCGACGACAAGCTTTCCGGTGTCTATGAGCATCATATTCTGCATCCTCATGCCCTGCTAACCCGCGGTTTTGATGATTCTTTCCTGGCGCCCCATTCGCGCTACGCCGACTTCCCTGCGAAGCTGATTCGTGATTTTACCGACCTGGAAATCCTCGCGGAAACCGCTGACGGCGACGCCTATCTGTTTGCCAGCAAAGATAAACGTATTGCCTTCGTGACGGGCCATCCGGAATACGATGCTCATACTCTGGCGAGTGAATATTTCCGCGATGTGGATGCCGGCCTGAGTCCGGAAGTGCCCTATAACTACTTCCCAAAGATGACCCACAAAACAAACCGCGTGCCACCTGGCGTAGCCACGGTAACCTTCTGTTTGCGAACTGGCTCAACTACTACGTCTACCAGATCACGCCATACGATCTGCGGAATATGAATCCAACGTTGGATTGATCCGCTACTCTTCACGATCCTAAAGCGTTTCAGCATGCTCAATCAGGCACCTTCGGGTGCCTTTTTTGTTTCCGAAATACACCCCATACAACCATAAATTTTTAATTCTAATCTAATCAATGTCTTGTAATTATTTTAATTTAAAAATGGAAATTGTTTTTGTTTTTTTAATTTTATTGATTAGGCTTAAAAACGTTGAGCGAAAACTACACAACGATCGTCCGCTCACCTGACGGGGAAACTATTCGGATCACTCACGAGGAGCTGCACCATGACACAACAAGCCACAACAACCGATGAACTGGCTTTTCTGAAGCCTTATGGCGAGCAGGAACAGCAGGTTTTAACTGCGGAAGCGGTGGAATTTCTGACCGAACTCGTGACCCGATTTACGCCAAAACGCAATAAGCTGCTGGCAGCGCGCATTCAGCAGCAACAGGATATTGACGACGGCAAGCTGCCAGATTTTATTTCGGAAACCGATTCCATTCGTAATGGCAATTGGCAGATACGCGGCATTCCAGCCGATCTGCAGGACCGCCGCGTTGAAATTACCGGCCCCGTTGAACGCAAAATGGTGATCAACGCCCTGAACGCTAACGTCAAAGTGTTCATGGCCGATTTTGAAGACTCATTAGCGCCGGACTGGAACAAAGTGATCGAAGGGCAGATCAACCTGCGTGACGCGGTCAATGGCACCATCAGCTACACCAACGAAGCGGGAAAAATCTATCAGCTCAAGCCGAACCCCGCGGTGCTGGTCTGTCGCGTACGCGGCCTGCACCTGCCGGAAAAACACGTCACCTGGCGCGGTGAAGCCATTCCGGGCAGCCTGTTTGACTTTGCGCTGTACTTTTTCCACAACCATAAAGCGCTGTTAGCCAAAGGTAGCGGCCCCTATTTCTACCTGCCGAAAACCCAGGCGTGGCAGGAAGCGGCCTGGTGGAACGATGTGTTCTGCTATGCCGAAGATCGCTTCAACCTGCCGCGCGGGACCATCAAAGCCACGCTGCTGATTGAAACCCTGCCGGCCGTGTTCCAGATGGACGAAATTCTCCACGCCCTGTGTGACCATATTGTTGGCCTGAACTGTGGCCGTTGGGATTACATCTTCAGCTATATCAAAACGTTGAAGAATCACCCGGACCGCGTTTTGCCGGATCGTCAGGTCGTCACCATGGATAAACCGTTCCTCAGCGCCTATTCACGGCTGTTGATTAAAACCTGTCACAAGCGCGGCGCGTTCGCGATGGGCGGCATGGCGGCGTTTATCCCGCACAAAGATGCCGAGCGCAACGCGCAGGTGCTGAATAAGGTGAAGGCGGATAAATCACTGGAAGCCAATAACGGCCATGACGGTACCTGGGTTGCCCATCCTGGTCTTGCTGATACTGCCATGGCGGTGTTTAACGAGGTGCTGGGCGATCGCCCGAACCAGCTTTCTGTTTCCCGCGCCACCGACGCGCCGATTACCGCAGAACAACTGCTGGCACCGTGCGACGGTGAACGCACCGAAGAGGGGATGCGCGCCAATATTCGCGTGGCGGTCCAGTACATCGAGGCGTGGATCTCCGGCAACGGCTGCGTACCGATTTATGGCCTGATGGAAGATGCGGCCACCGCCGAAATCTCCCGTACCTCTATCTGGCAGTGGATCCATCACCAGAAAACCCTCAGCAACGGCAAACCGGTAACCAAGCCGCTGTTCCGCCAGATGCTGGCGGAAGAACTGCAGGTGATTAAAGGCGAGCTGGGCGAAGCCCGCTTCAACGGCGGCCGTTTTGACGATGCCGCGCGTCTGATGGAGCAAATCACCACTTCCGACGAACTGATCGACTTCCTGACCCTGCCGGGCTACCGCCTGCTGGCGTAATTCACCACATAACAATATGGAGCATCTGCACATGAAAACTCGTACTCAACAAATCGAAGCATTACAACAAGAATGGACGCAGCCACGTTGGGAAGGCATCAAGCGCCCGTACAGCGCGGAGGAAGTGGTGAAACTGCGCGGTTCGGTCAACCCGGAGTGTACGCTGGCGCAGTTGGGCGCGGCCAGAATGTGGCGCCTGCTGCACGGTGAAGCGAAAAAGGGCTACGTTAACAGCCTTGGCGCGCTGACCGGCGGCCAGGCGTTACAGCAGGCGAAGGCGGGCATTGAGGCGATTTACCTCTCTGGCTGGCAGGTCGCGGCGGACGCGAACCTGGCTTCCAGCATGTACCCGGATCAATCGCTCTATCCTGCGAACTCAGTGCCTGCGGTGGTCGATCGGATCAACAACACTTTCCGCCGTGCGGATCAGATCCAGTGGGCGAACGGTATCGAGCCAAACGATCCGCGCTACGTTGATTATTTCCTGCCGATCGTTGCCGATGCGGAAGCGGGTTTCGGCGGGGTGCTGAACGCCTTTGAACTGATGAAATCGATGATTGCGGCCGGTGCAGCGGCGGTACACTTTGAAGATCAGCTGGCGTCGGTGAAGAAATGCGGTCATATGGGCGGCAAAGTGCTGGTGCCCACGCAGGAAGCGGTTCAGAAACTGGTCGCCGCGCGCCTGGCGGCTGATGTCATGGGCGTACCGACCCTGCTGATTGCCCGTACCGATGCCGACGCGGCGGACCTTATCACCTCCGACTGCGACCCGTACGATAGCGACTTCATTACCGGCGAGCGCACCAGTGAAGGTTTCTACCGTACTCGCGCAGGCATTGAGCAGGCTATCAGCCGTGGCCTGGCGTACGCGCCGTACGCCGACCTGGTGTGGTGTGAAACCTCCACGCCGGACCTGGAACTGGCGAAGCGCTTTGCCGATGCTATCCACGCGAAATATCCTGGCAAACTGCTGGCCTACAACTGCTCGCCGTCGTTCAACTGGCAGAAAAAGCTGGACGACAAAACCATCGCCAGCTTCCAGCAGCAGCTGTCTGACATGGGCTACAAATACCAGTTCATCACACTGGCCGGTATCCACAGCATGTGGTTCAACATGTTCGACCTGGCGCACTCTTACGCGCAGGGCGAGGGATGAAGCACTACGTTGAGAAGGTTCAGCAGGCAGAGTTCGCGGCGGCGAAAGATGGCTACACCTTCGTTTCTCACCAGCAAGAGGTGGGCACCGGCTACTTCGATAATGTCACCACCATTATCCAGGGCGGAACCTCCTCGGTGACCGCACTGACCGGTTCGACCGAAGAATCGCAGTTTTGATTTATGCCCGGTGGCGCTGCGCTAACCGGGCCTACAACGCAATGTAGGCCGGATAAGCGAACGCGCCATCCGGCATGACTCGGTGCCGGATGGGGAAACATGATGACGCGAGGCCTGGAATTACTGATTGCGCAGACCATTTTGCAGGGATTTGACGCCCAGTACGGGCGTTTTCTGGAAGTGACCTCCGGCGCACAGCAACGGTTTGAACAGGCCGACTGGCATGCCGTGCAGCAGGCGATGAAAAGCCGTATCCATCTGTACGACCATCACGTGGGGTTGGTGGTCGAACAGCTTCGCTGCATTACCGATGGCAAAAGTACTGACGCCGATTTTTTGCTGCGCGTAAAGGCGCAGTACACCCGTTTGTTGCCGGATTACCCTCGCTTCGAGATTGCGGAGAGCTTTTTTAATTCCGTCTATTGCCGGTTATTTGACCACCGCTCGCTGAGTCCCGAGCGGTTATTTATTTTCAGCTCGCAGCCCGAGCGTCGCTTTCGCGCGATTCCCCGACCGCTCGCGAAGGATTTCTTCCCGGACGCTGGCTGGGAAGCGGTGATTTTCAAAATGCTCAGCGATTTACCCCTGCGTCTGCCCTGGCAGAATAAGTTTCGCGACGTGGGCTATATCATGGCGCATCTGAGCGAAACGCTGGACGTCGAGACGCTACGTCAGTCGCACCTGCAAATCGCTAATGAGCTGTTTTATCGCAACAAAGCCGCATGGCTAATCGGCAAGCTCATCACGCCGACCGGCACGCTGCCGTTTCTCATACCTATTCACCGCACCGAAGAAGGGGAGTTGTTCGTCGATACCTGCCTGACCACCACGGTTGAGGCCAGCATCGTCTTCGGTTTTGCCCGCTCCTACTTTATGGTGTACGCGCCGCTACCTGCGGCTCTGGTGGAATGGCTGCGCGAAATCTTGCCGGGCAAAACCACCGCCGAGCTCTATATGGCGATTGGCTGTCAGAAACACGCCAAAACGGAAAGCTATCGTGAATACCTGAACTACATCGCCAACGCCAATGAACAATTTATTGAAGCGCCGGGTATTCGCGGCATGGTGATGCTGGTGTTTACGCTGCCGGGCTTCGACCGGGTGTTTAAAGTCATAAAAGACAAGTTTGCCCCGCAAAAAGAGATGTCCGCCGCGCACGTCCGCGCCTGCTACCAGTTGGTGAAGGAACATGACCGTGTCGGGCGGATGGCTGATACTCAGGAGTTTGAAAATTTCGTGCTGGAAAAACGGCAGATAGATCCGGCGCTGATGGCGCTGTTATTGCAGGAAGCGCCGGAAAAGATCGTCGACATGGGCGATAAAATTGCCATTAGCCATCTGTATATTGAACGGCGAATGGTGCCGCTCAATCTCTGGCTGGAACAGGTAGAAGGGCAACCGCTACGCGACGCGATTGAAGAATACGGCAACGCTATTCGCCAGCTTGCTGCCGCCAATATCTTCCCAGGCGACATGCTGTTTAAGAATTTCGGCGTCACCCGGCACGGACGCGTGGTGTTCTACGATTATGACGAGATTTGTTATATGACGGAGGTAAACTTCCGCGATATACCGCCGCCGCGCTATCCGGAGGACGAGCTGGCGAGCGAGCCCTGGTACAGCGTGTCGCCGGGCGATGTGTTCCCGGAAGAGTTTCGCCACTGGCTGTGCGCCGACCCGCGCATCGGGCCGCTGTTTGAAGAGATGCACGCCGACCTGTTTAGCGCCGACTACTGGCGTGGCCTACAGACGCGTATTAAAAATGGGCACGTGGAGGATGTTTACGCCTACCGACGCCGCCAGCGGTTCAGCGTGCGCTATGAAACCGACCGTAGGCCAGATAAGGCGCTTTCGCCGCCATCCGGCGAGGTGCGCCGATCTGCCTGATGGCGCTACGCTTATCAGGCCTACCGAGGATGCCCAACGGGGCATTTTGTTTACTTAATCCCGCCGTAGGCCAGCGTCACCTCTTTCGCCGCTTTAATCACCATCGCGCCAAACTCGGTCACGCGGTCATCGGTAATGCGGGAAATCGGCCCGGAAATCGAGATAGCGGCAAACGGCTCGCGGTGCTCGTCATAAATGCACGACGCCACGCAGCGCAGGCCCAGGGCATGCTCTTCATCGTCAAACGAATAGCCGCGCTTGCGCGTCTGGGCCAAATCGTCTTTCAGATGCAGCGGCGACACCAGCGTCGCATGCGTATAAGCGTGCAGCCCTTTGCGGTGCAGTAGACTGGTGACTTCTTCTTCACTTAACTGGGATAAAAACGCTTTGCCGGCGCCGGAGGCGTGCATTGGCAGCTTGCCGCCGATCGGCGCGGACATGCGCATCAGCTGCGTACACTGCACCTGGTCGATAATAATCGCCTGATGATCGCTCTTATCGAGCACCGCCAGATTGACCGTCTCGCCGGAGTCTTCCATCAGCTGGCGCAGAATCGGGTGCACAATCGCCAGCAGATTACGGCTTTGCAGGAAGCTGCTGCCGACGATAAACGCATGCGCGCCCACCGCCCAATGGCCCAGTTCGCCAACCTGACGCACGAAGCCCAACTGCTGCATGGTGGTGAGTAAACGGTGCGTGGTGGAGTTAGGAAGGCCAGCTTGTTGCGCCAGCTCGGTGAGCGCCACGCTGCTGTGTGATTCGGCGATCCACTCTAACAGTTTGAGGCCGCGGGTGAGCGACTGCACCTGGCCCGTTGCGGCGGCGGCAGTTGCCGGGGCGGGTTTTCTACCGCGTTTTGCAGGAACGTTGGCGACCATCGCGACTCCTTTCTGTATCGTGGAAATTATTTTCGTTTTTATTGATTATAATACAACCGTTCGTCTTACTGCTCCGATGAGTCATGCTGAACATGTCTCATGTAGACCGTTGTTCTCTTTTCCGCCACCCCGCTTTATGCCAGTATGGTCTATTGCCTATTTGGGTCTGGATTTCGTAGAGCGGTGTCGGGAGTGCCTGTGAGCAGCAAAGTGGAGCAACTGCGTGCGCAGTTAAATGAACGTATTCTGGTTCTGGATGGGGGCATGGGCACCATGATCCAGGGCTATCGTCTGAGCGAGCAGGACTTCCGCGGCGAACGCTTCGCCGACTGGCCTTGCGACCTGAAGGGGAACAACGACCTGCTGGTGCTCAGCAAGCCGGAGGTGATCGCGGCTATCCATCACGCCTACTTCGAGGCGGGGCGGATATTATCGAAACCAACACCTTCAACTCCACCACTATCGCCATGGCCGATTACCAGATGGAATCGCTGTCGGCGGAAATCAACTTTGCGGCGGCGAAGCTGGCGCGCGCGGCGGCCGATGAATGGACGGCGCGTACGCCGAACAAACCGCGCTACGTCGCGGGCGTGCTCGGCCCAACCAACCGTACGGCGTCTATCTCGCCCGACGTCAATGACCCGGCGTATCGCAACATTACTTTTGATCAGCTGGTGGCCGCCTATCGCGAATCCACCAAAGCGCTGGTGGAAGGTGGCAGCGACCTGATCCTGATTGAAACCGTCTTCGACACCCTCAACGCCAAAGCGGCTGTGTTTGCGGTGAAAGAAGAGTTTGAAGCGCTGGGCGTTGATCTGCCGATCATGATTTCCGGCACTATTACCGACGCTTCTGGCCGTACGCTCTCCGGCCAAACCACGGAAGCGTTCTACAACTCCTTGCGTCACGCCGACGCGCTAACTTTCGGCCTCAACTGCGCCCTCGGCCCGGATGAGCTCCGCCAGTACGTGCAGGAGCTGTCACGCATTGCCGAATGCTACGTCACCGCGCACCCGAACGCCGGCCTGCCGAACGCTTTCGGCGAGTACGACCTCGACGCCGACACCATGGCAACGCAAATCCGCGAATGGCCGAAGCGGGCTTCCTCAACGTGGTTGGCGGCTGCTGTGGCACCACGCCGGAGCATATTGCGGCGATGAGCCGAGCGGTGGATGGCTTGCCACCGCGTAAGCTGCCAGAGATTGCGGTCTCCTGCCGTCTGTCCGGCCTGGAGCCGCTGAATATTGGCGACGACAGCCTGTTTGTGAACGTCGGCGAACGTACCAACGTCACCGGCTCGGCGAAGTTTAAGCGCCTGATTAAAGAAGAGAAATACAGCGAAGCGCTGGATGTCGCCCGTCAGCAGGTGGAAAGCGGCGCGCAGATTATCGATATCAACATGGATGAGGGGATGCTCGACGCTGAAGCGGCGATGGTGCGCTTCCTCAACCTGATTGCCGGCGAGCCGGATATCGCCCGCGTGCCGATTATGATCGACTCCTCCAAATGGGAGGTCATCGAAAAAGGGCTGAAGTGCATTCAGGGTAAAGGCATCGTGAACTCCATCTCGATGAAAGAGGGCGTAGAGCCGTTTATTGAGCATGCGAAAAAAGTCCGCCGCTACGGCGCAGCCGTGGTGGTGATGGCTTTTGACGAAGTGGGCCAGGCCGACACCCGCGAACGCAAAATTGAGATTTGCCGTCGCGCCTACAAGATTTTGACTGAAGAGGTGGGCTTCCCGCCGGAAGACATCATCTTCGACCCGAATATCTTCGCCGTCGCCACCGGTATTGAAGAGCACAACAACTACGCGCAGGACTTTATCGGCGCCTGTGAGGACATCAAACGCGAGCTGCCGCACGCGCTGATTTCCGGCGGCGTGTCTAACGTTTCCTTCTCGTTCCGTGGCAACGACCCGGTACGTGAAGCTATCCATGCGGTATTCCTCTACTACGCCATTCGCAACGGCATGGACATGGGCATCGTCAACGCCGGACAGCTGGCTATCTACGACGACCTTCCCGCCGAACTGCGCGACGCGGTTGAAGACGTGATCCTCAACCGCCGTGAAGATGGCACCGAACGTCTGCTGGAGCTGGCCGAGAAATACCGCGGCAGCAAAACCGACGAAGCTACCAACGCCCAGCAGGCGGAATGGCGTAGCTGGGACGTGAAAAAGCGTCTCGAATACTCGCTGGTGAAGGGCATTACCGAATTTATCGAACTCGACACCGAAGAGGCGCGCCAGCAGGCCGCTCGCCCGATTGAAGTGATCGAAGGGCCGCTGATGGACGGCATGAACGTGGTCGGCGACCTGTTTGGCGAGGGCAAAATGTTCCTGCCGCAGGTGGTGAAATCGGCCCGCGTAATGAAGCAGGCGGTGGCCTACCTCGAACCGTACATTGAGGCCAGCAAAGAGAAAGGTTCCAGCAACGGCAAGATGGTTATCGCCACGGTGAAGGGTGACGTGCACGATATCGGTAAAAATATCGTCGGCGTGGTGCTGCAGTGCAACAACTACGAAATTATCGATCTCGGCGTGATGGTGCCAGCGGATAAAATCCTCAAAACGGCGAAAGAGGTGAACGCGGATCTGATCGGTCTCTCTGGCCTGATTACGCCGTCGCTGGATGAAATGGTCAACGTGGCAAAAGAGATGGAGCGTCAGGGCTTCACCATCCCACTGCTCATTGGCGGCGCGACAACGTCGAAAGCGCACACCGCGGTGAAAATTGAGCAGAACTACAGCGGCCCGACGGTTTACGTGCAGAACGCTTCGCGTACCGTCGGCGTGGTAGCGGCGCTGCTCTCCGACACTCAGCGCGACGATTTTGTTGCCCGTACGCGCAAAGAGTACGAAACCGTACGTATCCAGCACGGGCGTAAGAAACCGCGTACCCCGCCGGTCACGTTAGCCGCGGCGCGGGAAAACGATCTCGCGTTTGACTGGGAAAGTTACACCCCGCCGGTCGCACATCGTTTAGGCGTGCAGGAAGTCGAGGCCAGCATCGAAACGCTGCGCAACTATATCGACTGGACGCCGTTCTTTATGACCTGGTCGCTGGCCGGGAAGTATCCGCGCATTCTTGAAGATGAAGTGGTGGGGGAAGAGGCGAAGCGCCTGTTCAAAGACGCCAATGAGATGCTGGACCAGTTGAGCGCCGAGAAATCCCTCAACCCGCGCGGCGTCGTTGGCCTGTTCCCGGCTAACCGCGTGGGCGATGACGTGGAAATCTATCGCGATGAAACGCGTTCGCAGGTGCTGACCGTGAGCCGTCATCTACGCCAGCAGACCGAGAAAGTGGGTTTTGCCAACTACTGTCTGTCGGACTTCGTGGCGCCGAAAACCTCCGGCAAAGCGGACTATATCGGTGCCTTCGCCGTTACCGGCGGGCTGGAAGAAGATGCGCTGGCCGAGGCGTTTGAAGCGCAGCACGATGATTACAACAAGATCATGGTGAAGGCGATTGCCGACCGCCTGGCGGAAGCCTTTGCCGAGTACCTGCACGAGCGCGTGCGTAAGGTTTACTGGGGCTATGCGCCGAATGAAAACCTGAGCAACGAAGAGCTGATCCGCGAAAACTACCAGGGCATTCGCCCGGCGCCGGGCTACCCGGCCTGTCCGGAGCACACCGAAAAAGGCACCATCTGGGAACTGCTGGACGTGGAAGCCCACACCGGCATGAAGCTGACGGAATCCTTCGCCATGTGGCCCGGTGCATCGGTTTCCGGCTGGTATTTCAGCCACCCGGATAGCAAGTACTATGCGGTCGCGCAGATTCAACGCGATCAGGTTGAGGACTACGCGCAGCGTAAAGGGATGAGCGTAGCGGAAGTGGAGCGCTGGCTGGCACCAAACCTGGGTTACGATGCCGACTGATTCACAGAATCGTCATCTTTCCTTACAACTAACAGGGCGCTCTATGAGCGCCCTGTCTCTTTATTGTGTGTAAACCCTTATACTGGAAGAAGGTTCGCGAGCGCGGTTTACCTGTTAAGCGCAGCGCCATCTGGCATGATGCCAGTCTAACGAACCTCAGGAACCTATAACGATAAGGAGAAGCTGATTCCGTGTTAACTCTGCTACACCTGCTTTCCGCCGTCGCGCTGTTGGTGTGGGGTACCCATATTGTGCGCACCGGCGTGATGCGTGTATTTGGCGCGCGTCTGCGTACCGTGCTCAGCCGCAGCGTGGAGAAAAAGCCGCTCGCCTTCTGTGCGGGTATCGGCGTTACCGCGCTGGTACAAAGCAGCAATGCCACCACCATGCTGGTGACATCCTTTGTTGCCCAGGATCTTGTGGCCCTGACGCCCGCGCTGGTGATCGTGCTTGGTGCCGACGTGGGGACCGCGCTAATGGCGCGTATCCTGACCTTCGATCTCTCGTGGCTGTCGCCGCTGCTGATTTTTATCGGCGTCACCTTCTTCCTGGGCCGCAAGCAAACCCGCGAAGGGCAGTTGGGCCGCGTGGGTATCGGTCTGGGGCTGATTCTGTTGGCGCTGGAGCTGATTGTGCAGGCAGTCACGCCAATCACTCAGGCCAACGGCGTGCAGGTCATTTTTGCTTCGCTGACCGGTGATATTCTGCTGGATGCGCTGATTGGCGCCGTGTTCGCCATCATCAGCTACTCGAGCCTGGCCGCCGTGCTGCTGACCGCCACGCTGACCACCGCCGGGGTCATCTCCTTCCCGGTGGCGCTGTGTCTGGTGATTGGCGCCAACCTGGGTTCGGGCCTGTTGGCCATGCTCAACAACAGCGCCGCTAACGCCGCCGCCCGCCGTGTGGCGCTGGGTAGCCTGCTGTTTAAGCTGGTGGGTAGCCTGATTATTCTGCCGTTCGTCCACGTGCTGGCGACCACCATGCAGAAGCTGCCGCTGGCGGAATCCGAACTGGTTATCTACTTCCACGTTTTCTACAACCTGATCCGCTGTGTGGCGATGGTGCCGTTTGCCGAGCCAATGGCGCGCTTCTGTAAACGCCTGATCCGCGATGAGCCAGAGCTGGAAGCGCACCTGAAGCCCAAACATCTGGATGTGACCGCACTTGATACCCCCACGCTGGCGTTGGCTAACGCCGCACGTGAGACGCTGCGCATTGGTGATGCCACCGAGCAGATGCTGGACGGGCTAAAGAAGGTGATGCACGGCGAACCGCGCGAAGAGAAAAACCTGCGCAAACAGGCGGATGATATCAACGTGCTCTACACCGCCATCAAGCTCTACCTGGCGCGAATGCCGAAAGACGAGCTGGCGGAAGAGGAGTCCCGCCGCTGGGCGGAGATTATCGAGATGTCGCTCAACCTTGAACAGGCCTCCGATATCATTGAACGGATGGGCAGCGAGATTGCCGACAAGTCGCTGGCCGCGCGCCGCGCCTTCTCGGTTGAGGGCTGAAAGAGCTGGAAGCGCTCTATGAACTGCTGCTGAGCAACCTTCAGTTGGCGATGTCGGTGTTCTTCTCCGGCGATGTCACCAGCGCCCGCCGTCTGCGTCGTAGTAAACACCGTTTCCGTATTCTGAACCGCCGCTACGCCACGCGCACGTTGATCGTCTGCATCAGCAGAACGTACAAAGTATTGAAACCAGCACCCTGCACCTGGCGCTGCTGGGGATATGCAGCGTTTGAACTCGCTGTTCTGTTCGGTGGCTTACAGCGTGCTGGAGCAGCCGGATGAAGACGATGAGCGCGACGATTACTAGCCTAAACCCGGCCTCGGCTGGGCGACCTTGTAGGCCGGATAAGGCGTTCACGCCGCCATCCGGCAATGTGCGCCGAATAGCCTGATGGCGCTGCGCTTATCAGGCCTACGGTTTGTAGCCCGGGCGAGGCGTTCACGCCGACCCCGGGTTTATGGCTCAGAAGCGGTGCCCTTCCTCCAGCGCCACGGCTTCCTCACCCGCTTTAAATACGTAGGTCGTGCGCGGCCCGCCAAGCGTCGCCTCGCCGTTAGCCACTTCAATCCAGTTGCCTTCCGGCAGACCAATCACCGTTAACTCCGGCGCGACAACCAACAGCTCGCGAATGCGCTGTTCGCGGGTTTCGCCTTTATGCCCTTCGGGCAACGCATTGGTAAAGTGCGGGTTAATCTGTAGCGGGAACAGACCGAGCGCGTCAAAGCCCTGCGGGTCGACAATGGGCATATCGTTGGTGGTGCGAATGGTCGGACAGGCGAGGTTAGCGCCCGCGCTCCAGCCGATATACAGCGCCCGCGTTTGACCACGTCGACAATCGGAGCCAGTAGCCCGCGCTGACGGCTCTCTTTGAGCAACTGGAAGGTGTTGCCGCCGCCGACAATGACCAGCTCGGCGTTTTCAATCGCTGAAACCGGATCGGCCACGGTATGAATGCCGGTGAGCGATACGCCCAACGGTGCCATCACGGCCGCGGTTTTCGCGGTGTATTCATCCCAGGTCTGCGTTACGCCAGCAAACGGAATAAACACCGCGCGACGGCGGCCATTGAGCCGCGCCTCAATCAGCGGCAGCGCGTGTTCCAGCCAGGCTTTGCCCGGCAGCGTTGAGTTACTCAGCAGAAGCAGTTCCATCATTTCTCCCATTCATTAGAAAATTATCAATCGACGCAGGATGTTACCATCCTGAGCCCGATCGCTTACTGATGCAGTTCACGATGTTGCAGTAGATAGTCTGGAAGACGCCTCGCAGATTGTCATTGTGACCCATGCCGTACCTGGATCGTTGATTTATTCTCCTGCTAAACAATGGCTATTTATACCTATATGGATATAATCAGGAGGCGGGATGGCAAAACCGCTTTATTGGGTTGGGCAGTCCAGAAAGGATCTGCAAATGATGCCCGAACATGTACAGGATACGTTCGGTTTTGTGTTATGGCTTGCTCAGCAGGGGAAACAACATCCCCAAAGTAAACCTCTGAAAGGGTTTGGTAGCGCAGGCGTGATAGAGGTTGTCGAGGATTTTCACGGTAATACCTGGCGCGCGGTTTACACCATAAAATTCAGAGGGGCGGTATACGTACTGCACGCTTTCCAGAAAAAGTCTTCGTCGGGTAAAGCAACGCCCAAGCCTGACATCGATCTTATTTACCAACGGCTAAAGGTCGCTCAGCGACACGCGCAGGAGAGTTTAAATGGCACATGAAGTCAAAATGAGTCGCGGCAATATCTATGCCGATCTCGGCGCAGATGATGCCGATGAGATGTTGCTGAAGGCACAGCTTGCGTTAGCTATCAGCGAGATCCTACAAAGTAAAAAACTGACCCAGCAGCAGGCGGCGAAAATACTCGGTATGACGCAGCCTAAGCTTTCTAATCTGCTGCGTGGTCAATTTCGTGGGATCAGCGAAGCAAAAATGCTCGAATGCCTGGTAAAACTCGGACGTGATGTCGAGATCGTGGTGGGGAAAAACAGCGTTGAGCATGGATCGCTGAAAGTCAGCTTTAGCTAAGCCCCTGGCATCTGCTCTGGCAAACGCCGCTGGTCCACTGGGGCGCGATATCCAACGATTTGCAGTGAGCTATTTTTTCTCACCCGCAAGGTGAGGTATATTTCGCTGCCAAAGGAGAACTTATGCTGACAGACTCATCAACCCGATTAAATAAATATATCAGCGAAAGCGGTATCTGCTCGCGCCGCGAGGCGGATCGCTTTATTGAACAAGGCAACGTCTTTATCAACGGTAAGCGTGCCACGATAGGCGATCAGGTGAAGCCGGGCGACGTTGTGAAAGTCAACGGTCGGTTGATTGAGCCGCGTGAAGCGGATGATTTAGTGCTGATTGCGCTGAATAAGCCTGTCGGTATCGTCAGCACCACCGAAGACGGCGAGCGTGACAACATCGTCGACTTCGTTAACCACAGCAAACGCGTGTTCCCGATTGGCCGTCTGGATAAAGACTCCCAGGGCTGATTTTTCTCACCAACCATGGCGACCTGGTCAATAAGATCCTGCGTGCGGGCAACGACCACGAAAAAGAGTATCTGGTCACGGTTGATAAGCCCGTCACCGATGAATTTATTCGCGGTATGGGTGCGGGCGTACCGATTCTTGGCACCGTGACGAAGAAATGTAAGGTGAAGAAAGAGGCGCCGTTTGTCTTCCGCATCACCCTGGTGCAGGGCTGAACCGGCAGATTCGCCGCATGTGCGAACACTTTGGTTATGAAGTCACTAAGCTTGAGCGTACGCGCATTATGAACGTTAGCCTGACGGGATTCCGCTGGGCGAGTGGCGTGACCTGACGGACGATGAACTTATCGATCTCTTTAAACTGATTGAAAACTCTTCTTCCGAAGCCAAACCAAAAGCGAAAGCTAAACCGAAAACGGCGGTATTAAGCGCCCGGTGGTGAAGATGGAAAAAACCAGCGATAAGCCAGCTCGCCCGGCGGGTAATGGTAAACGCTTCACCGCGCCGGGACGTAAAAAGAAAGGGCGTTAACGTCTGCCGCGCGTCGGCGTATTCGCCGACCAGGAGAACGAACTTTCGGAGTCCGGTTTATAAGCCTGCTGTTTCTTCAACTGGCGGCTTTTTTTGCGTCTGCTTCACGCTGCACCATCAGCTTATCGATGTACTCCTTTTTCACGCTGTTGGTCTCTGCGTTGGTCAGCGGACGACCATGCGCAATGCGCGCGCGGTCGAGCAGCGTTTTCAGCTCGCGCTGTTCGCGCTCGGTCATCTCTTTTTGCGTAATGCGGGGAGTGCCATAGGGTGCCCTCTGTCGGATGGTGCAACCAGTGTACGGCAAAGGTGAGAGGCTGTGTAGGCCGGATAAGGCGTTTACGCCGCCATCCGGCAATGTGCTTGCAGTGTGCCCGATGGCGCGACGCTATCGGCCTACAGCGGTTATTGTTGTTTTTTCTTCTCGATAGGCTTCCCGGACCAGTATCCCGCCAGCAGCGAACCCGACAGGTTATGCCACACCGAGAACAGCGCGCCAGGCAGTGCCGCTAGCGGTCCGAAGTAAATTTTACCCAGCGCGGCGGCCAGCCCGGAGTTTTGCATCCCGACTTCAATCGCCAGCGTGCGGCAGGTGGACTCATCGAAGCCAAACAGTTTCCCGCCCCAGTAGCCGCCGAGCAGGCCAATGGTGTTGTGCAGAATCACCGCGATAATCACCACGAAACCAACCGAGGCAATATGCGAGGCGGAACCGGCAACGACCGCGCTGATGATGGCCAGAATACAGACCATTGAGAAGGCGGGGAGATAGGGCTCTACTGCTTTCACCACACGCGGGAACAGGTGATGAATCACCAGACCGAGCGCAATTGGAATCACCACAATTTGCAGAATGCTCAGCAGCATACCCATGACATCGACCTGAATATGGGCATCCACATACAGCCGGGTCAGCAGCGGCGTGGCGACCACGCCAACCAGCGTGGAGACCGACGAGATGGTGACGGACAGCGCCACGTCACCCTTCGCCAGATAGATCATCACATTAGACGCCGTTCCGCTGGCGACGCTGCCGACCAGCACCATCCCGGCAGACAGCTCCGGCGGCATATGAAAAATCAGCGCCAGCAGCCAAGCGGCAAGCGGCATCACCAGATAGTGCAGGAAGATCCCTGCCGCCACCGGCGCGGGGCGTGACAGTACGCGCTTAAAATCGTCGACCTTAAGATGCACGCCCATGCCGAACATAATCAGCATCAGCAGTGAGGGAACCTGCGGCCCAATAGGCGTAAAGGTGGTTGGCGTGAAGTAGGCAATAACAGAGAGCAGCAGCGCCCATAACGGGAACAGCCGGGTGATAGCGGCGAGCATATTGTATTCCTTGCGAACTAGTCGTGTTGTGTTGTTATAAAAAAGCCGGGTTCGAGCCCGGCTATAGTTATTGTTTATCGCGTGGTGGAATATTATTCAAACAAATTATGGTGAAGTTTCTGCACCACCTGTTCCGCTTCGGTGCCCGGCACCAGGAAACACAGGTTATGGCTGGAAGCACCATAGCAGATCATGCGAATGTTGAACGGCTCCAGTACGCCAAACACCTCTTTGCCCACGCCGCAGGCTTTCGACAGGTCGTTACCAATCAGCGCGATCAGCGCCAGATTTTCTTCTACCTCGACGCGGCACAGCGCCGACAGCTCCATCAGCAGTGACTGCGTCAGCAGCGTGTCGCCGGTTGAGGTGGAACCCGTGGTGTCGAGCGTCAGCGCGACGCTGACTTCCGAGGTGGTGATCAGGTCCACCGAAATATTGTGGCGCGCCAGGATGCCAAATACCTCAGCGAGGAAACCGCGTGAGTGCAGCATGTTCAGGCTGTGCAGAGTCAGCAGCGTCTGCTTGCGACGCAACGCCAGCGCGCGGAACAGCGGTGGATTAGCGGTTTCGTTGCACACCAATGTGCCACCTGCTTTCGGGTCTTTGCTTGAGCCGACAAACACCGGGATATCACTGCGTACGGCGGGCAGCAGCGTGGCCGGGTGCAGTACTTTCGCGCCGAAGGTCGCCAGCTCGGCGGCCTCCTCAAAAGCGATTTCATCAATACGTTTGGCTGCCGGTACCACGCGCGGGTCGGTGGTGTAGATGCCGGGGACGTCGGTCCAGATATCCACGCGAGTCGCGTGCAGCGCTTCGCCGAGCAGTGCAGCGGTGTAGTCGCTGCCGCCGCGGCCAAGCGTAGTGGTACGGCCCTTGCTCTCGCTGCCGATAAAGCCCTGGGTAATCACCAGTCCTTCGCTCAGACGCGGCGCCAACTGCTGGGTCGCCAGTTCTGAAAGCGCGGCAACGTCCGGCTCGGCGCGGCCAAAGCGGTCGCTGGTGCGCATGACTTTACGCACGTCAAACCACTGTGCGGCAACCTGACGCTCACGCAAAATTTCAACGAATAAGAGGGTCGACATCAATTCGCCGTGGCTGACCAGTTCATCAGTTAGCGCGGTTGAGGTTTCTGCCGAGGCGGCTTCCGCCAGCGCGGCGAGATTTTCCAGCAGACGTTCAATTTCGTCGCGGATTACGGCCGGATTGGTCAGACGTTCCAGTACGGCGTTCTGAATGGCGCGGATAGCGTCCAGCTTCGCCTGACGTTCCGCGGGCTCCAGCCCTTCGGCCAGCGCCACCAGCAGGTTGGTAATGCCCGCCGAAGCAGACAGCACCACGAGACGCACGTTAGCGTCGGAGAGCACCACGTCGGCGCTGCGATTCATAGCGTCAAAATCGGCTACGCTGGTTCCGCCAAATTTGGCGACTACTAATGCTGTCATAAATAACCTCGTGTCAGGGAGGTCGGGTTGATATAAACCGGACCAAATTATTCAGCCTTGGCACAAGGGAAGAGCGGAAGACGGGTGGGCGCAGAGCACTAGACGACTACGATATCACCCAGAAGTGCTCCACCACTTGTGAAACGCGCGACTGCGAACGTTTCTGGTGACAACCCAGGGGATTCAGCCCCTGTAGCCGATGAGGAACGCAACCTGTTGTTCACTCATCTCGGCGTTGCTCCCCCTCAGGTGTTTTCACAGGATGGGTTCCTCCAACACCGTTTACCTGGGCAACGCGCCTCTTCTGGCCTGCGCACGCGCAGGTAGTACATTTATAAATAAAGGGTTAGCAGGTCGCTTGTCAACGCCGGGGTTATGCGGATTTTTCATGCAGGCAAGCGCCCAGAAATGGGGCTTATAAAGGCTATACTTTTGTCTGTTTTGTGCACGATTTTGTCCCCTGAGGGGGATAACATTAAAACCATCACAATTTTTTGTGGCAGGCGCTACAATCGAGGACAGTTTCGATTCTTAAATCAGAAGGGTATTGCTAATGAAAAACATCAACCCAACGCAGACCGCTGCGTGGCAGGCACTACAGAAACACTTCGATGAAATGAAGGACGTTACCATTGCGGAACTGTTCGCCAAAGATGGCGACCGTTTTAGCAAGTTTTCCGCAACCTTCGACGATCAGATGCTGGTGGACTTCTCCAAAAACCGCATCACCGAGGAAACGCTGGCGAAGCTGCTGGATCTGGCAAAAGAGACCGATCTGAGCGGCGCGATTAAGTCCATGTTCTCCGGCGAAAAGATCAACCGCACCGAAGACCGTGCCGTGCTGCACGTGGCGCTGCGTAATCGTAGCAATACCCCGATTATCGTTGACGGCAAAGACGTGATGCCGGAAGTGAACGCGGTGCTGGAGAAGATGAAGACGTTCTCCGAAGCCATCATCTCTGGTCAGTGGAAAGGCTACACCGGTAAATCTATTACCGACGTGGTGAACATCGGTATCGGCGGCTCCGACCTTGGCCCGTTCATGGTGACTGAAGCGCTGCGCCCGTACAAAAATCACCTCAACATGCATTTCGTGTCCAACGTTGACGGCACCCACATTGCTGAAGTCCTGAAAACGCTGAACCCAGAAACCACCTTGTTCCTGGTGGCGTCTAAGACCTTCACAACTCAGGAAACCATGACCAACGCCCACAGCGCGCGCGACTGGTTCCTGGCGAGCGCAGGCGACCAGAAGCACGTGGCTAAACACTTTGCGGCGCTGTCCACCAACGGTAAAGCGGTGGGTGAGTTCGGTATCGATACCGCGAACATGTTCGAGTTCTGGGACTGGGTTGGCGGCCGTTACTCTCTGTGGTCGGCGATCGGTCTGTCGATTATCCTGTCTGTCGGCTTCGACAACTTCGTGCAGCTGCTGTCCGGCGCGCACGCGATGGATCAGCACTTCTCCACCACCCGGCGGAGAAAAACCTGCCGGTACTGCTGGCGCTGGTTGGCATCTGGTACAACAATTTCTTCGGCACCGAAACTGAAGCGATTCTGCCGTACGACCAGTATATGCACCGCTTCGCAGCGTACTTCCAGCAGGGCAACATGGAGTCTAACGGTAAGTACGTCGACCGTAACGGCAACAAGGTTGAACACCAGACCGGCCCAATTATCTGGGCGAACCGGGCACCAACGGCCAGCACGCGTTCTATCAGCTGATTCACCAGGGCACCAAAATCGTACCGTGCGATTTCATCGCTCCGGCCATCAGCCACAACCCGCTGTCCGACCACCATCCGAAGCTGCTGTCTAACTTCTTCGCCCAGACCGAAGCGCTGGCGTTCGGTAAATCCCGTGAAGTGGTTGAGCAGGAATACCGCGATCAGGGTAAAGATCCGGCAACCCTGGACTACGTGGTGCCGTTCAAAGTGTTCGAAGGCAACCGTCCGACCAACTCCATCCTGCTGCGCGAAATCACCCCGTACAGCCTGGGGCGCTGATTGCCATGTATGAACACAAAATCTTCACCCAGGGCGCAATCCTCAACATCTTCACCTTCGACCAGTGGGCGTTGAGCTGGGCAAACAGCTGGCAAACCGCATCCTGCCGGAGCTGAACGATGATAGCGCCGTCGACAGCCACGACAGCTCGACCAATGGCCTGATCAACCGCTATAAATCCTGGCGCGCGTAAGGTTATATATTCTCAATGCCGGCATCCTGCCGGCATTTTTTTGTCAGATAATTCTGTATATCCTGAAATTCCGCATTATATTTATATTGAGCATAATCCTAAATATCCCATTAACTTACCTTTCCTTTCGGATTTTCCGTATATTGCTATTTTCTAAGTGTTATTTAATTTGCTGTTTTATATGGCAATTAATATTTGTTGATTCCTGTTTTCTTATTATCTGAAAAACCTTTCTCTTATTTCCGGTGTGCGAATTCCGTTCATTTGGTTGTGTATACTCGATGACGCCTGAATTATTTCAGGTATATCTCCATTCATCTAATGAAGGGAATACGTATGAAGAAAATCCTCTATGGCATTTTTGCCATTTCGGCGTTTGCTGCGGCAAGCGTCAGCGCGGCGCCGGTTGAAACCGGCGAAGCGGCTGGCGTAGCGGCAACGTCTGTGTCTGCCGGGAGTTCAACCGCCACCAGCGCCAGCACCGTAGGTTCTGCGGTCGGTATGGCGCTGGCAGCGGCTGGCGGTGACGGTTCCAATACCGGAACCACGACCACAACCAGCACGACCACCAGTACCCAGTAACACACGGTACTTTAATGCTAACCACACTTCGGTGTGGTTATTTTGCCCCTGGAGAAGAAGCGCCGTGAAGCGACTTATGATTCCTCTTTTTTGCCTGCTGCTTCAGGCGTGTTCACCCAGCACCAAGGGCTGGGCAATCGTTATGGAGCAGTATGTTTGGTACGTCGGGCGTGCAGCTGACCGACGATGACATCCAGAATATGCCCTACGCCAGCCAGTACATGCAATTGAACGGCGGCCCGCAGATTTTTGTCGTGCTGGCCTTCTCGGAGAACGGCCAGCAGAAATGGCTCACGCAGGATCAGGCGATGCTGGTGACTCAGCGTGGTCGTTTGGTGAAAACGCAGCTCGCGGGCGATAACCTGCTGACGGTGAATAACCTCGATAACGATCCGCTGGCGCATCCCAATCAAATAACCGATGGCACGCGCTGGGCCCGTACGATGGGCTGGACGGAACACCAACAGGTACGCTATGCCACCGCGACGTCCACCTTCCGCTGGACGGCAGCGACACGCTGACGATGGGCAGCGAGAGCACGGCGGTGCGCGTGCTGGAAGAAGAGGTAACCACCTCCGAAGCTCATTGGCGTAACCGCTATTGGGTGGACAGCGACGGGCAGATTCGCCAGTCGGAGCAATACCTTGGCGCAGGTACTTTCCCGGTGAAAACCACGCTTATCAAGGCGGCAAAATCATGAAAAAAACGTTAATTGCCACCGTGTTACTGAGCGTTATCTCCGCCGCGCAGGCGGCGGGCACCATTGAAGTCCATCAGGAAGGGGTGGCAAAACCGCTGACATTAACCAACGCCGAGCGCCTGGTAGACCTGGTGGGCCAACCGCGGCTGGCCGGAAGTTGGTGGCCCGGCGCGGTCATTGCCACGCCGCAGGCAACCGCCAAAGCGGAACGTGAACACCAGGCACTGCTGGCGCAGCTTGCAGCGCTGGCGGCAGATGAAGGGGAAGTTCCGCTGGCGCGATCAACGCCCTGCGAAATCAACTCCAGGCTATGCCGGTAACAGGCCGCCTGCTGGTGCCGCTGGACCCGGATACGGTTCGCGTACACAGCGAAAAGAATCCACCGCTGCAGGGGAACTATACCCTGTGGCTAAGGCACGAGCCGTCTACCATCACCCTGATAGGGCTGGTGGATAAACCTGGAACGATGACCTTTACGCCAGGGCGCGATGTGGCCAGCTACCTCGAGGATATCAACCTGCTGAGCGGCGCGGACCGTAGCTACGCCTGGGTGATTTATCCGGACGGACGTACACAGAAAGCGCCGGTAGCGTACTGGAATAAACGCCATATCGAACCTATGCCCGGTAGTCTTATTTTTGTCGGTTTTGCCGACGCGTTGTGGACGAACAAGTATGAGGCGCTCAACGCCGACATTCTTCGCTCCCTGTCGCAGCGGAGACCTGAATAATGCCTAAAAAATGTCTATATAGCCTGCTGGCTCTGGCGGTCAGCGCGGCCTGTCATGCTGAAACCTACCCGCGCCGATTGGCCCATCGCAGTCAGATTTCGGCGGCGTAGGGCTGTTGCAAACGCCCACGGCGCGCATGGCGCGTGAGGGTGAATTCAGTCTTAACTATCGCGATAACGACCAGTATCGCTACTACTCCGCTTCAGCGCAGCTGTTCCCGTGGCTGGAAACGACCCTGCGCTACACCGACGTGCGCACCAAAAAATACAGCGACGTTGAAGCGTTCTCCGGTTCGCAAACATACAAAGATAAAGCCTTTGACGTGAAACTGCGCCTGTGGGAAGAGAGCTACTGGTTGCCACAGGTCGCCGTCGGCGCGCGGGATATCGGCGGTACCGGGTTGTTCGATTCGGAATATGTTGTGGCCAGCAAAGCCTGGGGCCGTTTGATTTCACGCTGGGTTTAGGCTGGGGTTACCTGGGCACCAGCGGCAACGCCACTAACCCGTTCTGCTCGTACAGCGATAAATATTGCTATCGCGATAACAGCTATCGCAAAGCAGGTTCGATCGACGGCAGTCAGATGTTCCACGGCCCGGCGGCCTGGTTTGGCGGGATTGAATATCAGACACCGTGGCAGCCGTTGCGTTTAAAACTGGAGTATGAAGGCAACAACTACCAGCAGGATTTCGCCGGTAAAATTGAGCAAAAGAGCAAGGTTAACGTCGGCGCCATTTATCGCGTTACCGATTGGGCCGACGTCAACCTTAGCTATGAGCGCGGCAACACCGTGATGTTCGGTTTCACCCTGCGCACCAACTTCAACGATCTGCGTCCGTCGTATAACGATAACGCGCGCCCGGCCTACCGCCCGCAGCCGCAGGACGCCATTCTTCAGCACTCGGTGGTGGCCAATCAGCTGACACAGCTGAAGTACAACGCCGGCTTTGCCGCGCCGAATATGCAGGTAAAAGGCGATACCCTCTACGTCACCGGCGAACAGGTGAAATACCGTGATTCGCGGGAAGGGATCGAGCGCGCCAATCGGATCGTCATGAACGATCTTCCGGAAGGGATCCGCACGATCCGCATTACCGAAACGCGCCTCAATCTGCCTGAGGTGACAACGGAAACCGATGTCGCCAGCCTGAAGCGTCATCTGGAAGGGGAGCCGCTCGGGCAGGAGACGCCGCTGGCGCAAAAACGCGTCGCGCCGATCGTGCCGGAGAAAACCGAGCAGGGCTGGTATATCGACAAATCGCGTTTTGATTTCCATCTCGATCCGGTGTTGAGCCAGTCTATTGGCGGCCCGGAAAGTTTCTACATGTACCAGGTGGGGTGATGGCACGGCGGACTGGTGGGTAACCGATCATCTGCTGACCAGCGGCAGCCTGTTCGCCAACATCGCCAACAACTATGACAAGTTTAACTACACTAATCCGCCAAAGGATTCGGCGCTGCCGCGTGTACGAACTCATATTCGTGACTATGTAGAAAACGATGTCTATGTTAACAACCTGCAAGCTAACTACTTCCAGTATCTGGGCAACGATTTCTATGGCCAGGTGTACGGCGGCTATCTGGAAACCATGTACGGCGGCGCGGGGCGGAAGTGCTGTATCGCCCGGTTGATAGCAACTGGGCCTTCGGCCTGAACGCCAACTACGTGAAGCAGCGTGACTGGCGCAGCGCGCAGGACATGATGAAGTTCACCGACTACAGCGTGAAGACTGGCCACCTGACCGCCTACTGGACGCCGTCGTTCGCCCAGGACGTGCTGGTGAAAGCCAGCGTGGGACAGTATCTGGCGGGAGACAAGGGCGGCACGCTGGATATCTCCAAACACTTCGACAGCGGCATTGTGGTGGGGCTTATGCCACCATTACCAACGTGTCAGCGGACGAGTACGGCGAGGGGAATTCACCAAAGGGGTGTACGTGAACATACCGATGGATCTCTTCACCTCCGGCCCAACCCGCAGTCGTGCAGCCGTCGGCTGGACGCCGCTGACCCGTGACGGCGGCAGATGCTGGGGCGCAAGTTCGAGCTGTATAACATGACCGGCGATAAGAGCCAGAACTTCCGCTAACGCTTTCGTAGCCCGGATAAGCCACTTGTCCGGGCTACGCTTATAACCTCCGCAGTAACCGCGCGGGTTCCCGGCATACACGCCTTTCTCACTGATTGAACGCGTCACCACACTGCCTGCGCCAATGACCACGCCATCGCAGATCGACACCGAGAGAATGGTTGCGCCACTGCCGATGGAGACATTGTCGCCGATAGCGATCCGTCCCCAGCTTTCACGGTCTGCGTTTGGTTTTCCCTCGCGAAACATATCGTTGGCAAACATAACCCATGGCCGATAAAACAGCCTCGCCCGATGGTGACATATTCGCAGATAAAGGTGTGCGACTGGATTTTAGTCTCGTCGCCAATCCAGCTGTTGCCCTGGATTTCGACAAACGGACCGACGAACACGTTGTTACCCAGCGTGCAGTCGTAAAGATTGGCGGGTTCATAAATGACGACGTTGTCGCCGCGTACCACATTGCGGATGGCGACCTGGCGGAGTGAGTGCATAGTATCCCTCTGATAAAAAACGTTCTCCTTAAGTGTAGCGCGGCAGGAAGAAGCGCTACTGATAAGCATAGAGTCGAAAAATTTCCCCTCTTTATCAGACTCATTTTTATCTGTTGCTGGGGAAAACAGCGAAAAGGTGGCGATAAAAACTAGATCTGGATCACGTTTTTGCGCTATACAGGAATCTCGGCCCAGCGAAAGAGGTGCTAGCTATGACGTCACTGACTCGCCCACGCGTAGAGTTTATCTCCACCATTTTGCAGACCGTGTTGAATTTGGGTCTGCTCAGCCTTGGTCTGATTCTGATCGTTTTTCTCGGTAAAGAGACGGTTCATCTGGCCGACGTGCTGTTCGCGCCGGAACGCACCAGCAAGTATGAGCTGGTGGAGGGCTGGTGGTTTACTTCCTCTATTTCGAATTTATCGCTCTGATTGTGAAGTACTTTCAGTCAGGCTTCCATTTTCCCCTGCGTTACTTTGTCTACATCGGCATTACTGCGATTGTGCGGCTGATTATCGTCGACCATAAGTCGCCGTTGGATGTGCTGATTTATTCTGCTGCGATTTTGCTGCTGGTGATTACGCTATGGCTGTGTAACTCCAAACGTCTGAAGCGAGAGTAGGCCTTATCAGGTCATACGGTAGGCAAAAAAAAGGGCGCTCCGTAGAGCGCCAAACAGTCACAAGTTAGGGTTCGTTCAAGTTGAGGATAATAGCAGTGGCATTGCTGATGAAACTTAGCCCTTCACGCCGCCGGCCGTGAGGCCGTTTACCAGCCAACGCTGCGCGAGCAGGAAGACCACGGTAATAGGGATGGCGGAAAGGACTGCCGCAGCGGCAAAGTCGCCCCACAGATAGTTTTGTGGGTTGAGGTATTGCTGCATACCTACGGCGAGGGTGTAGCTGTTCACATCGCGCAGCAGGAGCGATGCAACCGGTACTTCGGTAATGGCGGCGATAAACGACAGGATAAACACCACCGCCAGAATCGGTACGGACAGCGGCAGCAGCACCAAGCGGAATGCCTGCCACGGGGTCGCGCCGTCCAGCGCGGCCGCTTCTTCCAGCGAGCCGTCAATCGTTTCGAAATAGCCTTTAATCGTCCACACGTGCAGCGCGATACCGCCCAGGTAGGCAAAGATCACGCCGCCGTGGGTGTTGAGGCCGATAAACGGAATGTACTGGCCCAGACGGTCAAACAACGCGTACAGAGCAACCAGTGACAGCACCGCCGGGAACATCTGGAAAATCAGCATCCCTTTGAGCAGCGTAGCCTTGCCCGGGAAGCGCATACGGGCAAAAGCGTAGGCGCAGGTGGTGGACAGCGCCACGATACCAATGGCGGTGATACCGGCGATTTTTACCGAGTTCCACAGCCACAGCAGCACCGGGAACGGCGGCGGAGTGACGCGGCCATCGGCGTGTTCAACGCTGAAGCCCAGCGCCAGTTTCCAGTGCTCCCAGGAGATCTGTTCCGGGATAAGACTGCCGGTGGCGAAGTTCCCTTCACGCAGCGAGATAGCGATAACCATCAGCAGCGGGAACATGATCGCCGCGATAAAAATCAGCAGCAGCAGATGCGTGGTAAAGAGACGCAGTTTCTGAGATTTGGGTTGTACCATAGCCATGTTCGTTGTCTCCCTTAATCAAACTTCATACGCGTGGCTTTCAGGTTCACGATGGCCAGTGCGCCTACCAGCAGGAAGATCAGCGTGGCAATCGCCGCCGCCAGACCGAAGTCCTGGCCGCCGCCGCCTTCAAAGGCGATGCGGTAGGTGTAGCTCACAAGCAGGTCGGTATAACCGGCTGGCGTGGTGGTGCCGAGACGGTCCGGGCCACCGTTGGTCAACAGCTGAATCAGCACGAAGTTGTTAAAGTTAAAGGCGAAGCTGGCGATCATCAGCGGCGTCAGCGGCTTAATCAGCAGCGGGAACGTAATCTTAAAGAAGTTCTGGAACGGACCGGCGCCATCCATTGCCGAGGCTTCATACAGGTCGTCCGGAATCGCCTTCAGCAGGCCCATGCACAGAATCATCATGTACGGGTAGCCCAGCCAGGTGTTGACGATAACAATCATCGAACGCGCGGTGGTTGGGTCGCTGAACCAGGCCGGTTTGATACCGAACAGGGCGCTCAGCATCATGTTGATTTCACCGAAGCTCTGGTTAAACAGCCCTTTGAAAATCAGAATCGAGATAAACGACGGTACAGCGTACGGTAAAATCAGCAGCACGCGGTAGATGGCTTTGCCCTTCAGCGCTTCCCACTGTACCAGGCAGGCCAGCACCATGCCGACGGCGACGGTCAGGATCACGGTCAGCACCGAGAAGACCACCGTCCAGACGAAGATGGCGACGAACGGCTTCTGGATGCCCTCGTCGGTAAAGACGCGGGTGAAGTTATCCCAGCCGATACCGACGGTGTAGCCTGGGCTTAACTTCTCGTTGCCCCAGCTGCCGTCGGCGTTAACGGTTTGGTAGAAACCAATGTCGTTGTTGGCGCGGTATTTCACACCAGTCTGGTTATTGGTCAGCAGGCCGTCGTCGGCCAGCGTGTAGAGCGGCTGAGTGCCGGAGAACTGGCGCAGCGAGCTCATGGTGACTTTGCTTTCATCCGGCAGAACGGCGGTCAGCTGGTTCAGCGCCTGGCGGTTCTGGGTAATCACGCGCAGCTGCGCACGTTCACTGCCCGGCAGCGCTTCGGTTTCTTTTAACTGCAGTTTCTGCTCGCCGCCAAATTTAAAGGCGTCGGAGAGGTAGTTTTTCCCGCTTTCACCGTCGGTGAGGGCCAACTGCCACTCGTCGCCCGCCGGGAAGAGGCTGAAATTATAGGATTTTCCCGCCTGATAGCTGCGGTCCATCAGGACCTGCTGGGCGCGCTCAAAGGTAAGCTGGTTAGTGCTGCTGTAGTTGGTAAAGGCAATGGCGATGGTACAAATCAGCGGGAACAGGACGAACAGCCCCATCCCGGCCATGCCAGGGTAAACGTAGCGCCAGGCGTAGGTCTTACGGTTGGCGAAAATATACAGGCCCGCTGAGCTTAAGATCAGCGTCATGATGGCAAACAGGTACTCCCTTGTGCGTACATTAAAACTACAAGGTAACCCACCAGCAGGCCCAGCAGACCAATCACTGACCATTTCAGCGTGTCGCTTTGCCACCAATGATTCTTTTTAATGACATCCATGGGGATCTTCCTCTACAGCGATTTAAACAACCCTCACCCCGTCCCTCTCCCTGAGGGAGAGGGGAGTGTTTCCCTCTCACCGGAGAGGGAACGACAGGCATTACTTGGTGATACGACCCTGTGCATCTTTCAGCGCAGCATCGACGGTCTGACGACCGCTGGCGGCGTTGATCACTGCGGTACGAACGGCATACCAGAATGCAGACATCTGCGGGATGTTCGGCATGATTTCGCCTTTCTGGGCGTTATCCATGGTGGCCGCGATACGCGGGTCTTTCGCTAACTGATCCTGGAAGGATTTCAGCGCCACGGCGCCCAGCGGTTTGTCCTTGTTCACTGCATCCAGACCCTGGTCGGTCAGCAGGTAGTTTTCGAGGAACTCTTTCGCCAGCTCTTTGTTCGGGCTCGCGGCGTTGATGCCGGCGCTCAGAACGCCAACGAACGGTTTAGACGGCTTGCCTTTGAAGGTTGGCAGCAGCGTTACGCCGTAGTTCACCTTGCTCTTATCGATGTTGGACCACGCCCACGGACCGTTGATGGTCATCGCGGTGTCGCCTTTGTTGAAGGCTGCTTCAGCGATGGAGTAGTCGGTATCCGCGTTCATGTGTTTGTTTTTGATCAGGTCAACCAGGAAGGTCAGGCCCGCTTTCGCGCCAGCGCTATCAACGCCGACATCTTTCACATCGTACTTGCCGTTTTCAAACTTGAACGCGTAACCGCCGTCGGCGGCAATCAGCGGCCAGGTGAAGTACGGTTCTTGCAGGTTGAACATCAGCGCGGATTTACCTTTCGCCTTCAGCTCTTTATCCAGCGCCGGAATTTCTTCCCAGGTTTTCGGCGGGTTCGGTACGAGGTCTTTGTTGTAAATCAGCGACAGCGCTTCGACCGCGATTGGGTAAGCAATCAGCTTGCCGTTATAGCGCACGGCATCCCAGGTGAACGGGTAGAGTTTGTCCTGGAACGCTTTGTCCGGCGTCACTTCCGCCAGCAGGCCAGACTGCGCGTAGCCGCCGAAACGGTCATGCGCCCAGAAGATGATGTCCGGGCCGTCGCCGGTTGCCGCAACCTGCGGGAATTTTTCTTCCAGCTTATCCGGGTGTTCTACGGTCACTTTAATGCCCGTATCTTTTTCAAATTTCTTACCGACCTCGGCCAGGCCGTTATAGCCCTTGTCGCCGTTAATCCAGATAACCAGTTTTCCCTCTTCGATTTTTGCCAAAGCCGAGGCGGAAAACATCATCGTAGTCAATGCGGACAGCGCGAGGATGCGAGCGCCAGTTTTGATTTTCATATATCCCGTCCTTTCCAGGTGATGTACTTGTGGATACACAGAGGTGGTTTAACATCGATGAGTTTCCTTTTTTAGCAACCCCTTTCCATCCTCCTGACCTCTACGCCCTCGGGCTATTAGTGTGATCGCCATAACATAAATCCCAGTTATGCGTCCTGGCGCACAAAAAAAAGCGCCGTTTTTTGTCGCCCCCATCACGATTTTAGTCCTGACCCGATGTCATCGGGGCAGAGCGCGCCTTCTCATCCTCCCGTCTCCTCCCCCATAAAAAACAAGGGGGTGGAGGATTCCCCTCAATGATGTGTAAGGCATAGTCAGCCCATCTTGAATGTGTCTGTTGGTGACAAGTTGTAACGAGGGAGAAGGGCATGGCGAACGTACAGCTACGCAATGTAACGAAAGCCTGGGGCGACGTGGTGGTATCAAAAGATATCAACCTTGATATCCAGGAAGGGGAGTTCGTGGTGTTTGTCGGGCCATCAGGCTGCGGTAAATCTACGCTGCTGCGTATGATCGCAGGCCTCGAAACCATCACCAGCGGCGATCTGATGATCGGCGATACCCGCATGAACGACGTACCGCCAGCCGAGCGCGGCGTGGGGATGGTGTTCCAGTCCTACGCGTTGTATCCCCATCTGTCCGTTGCTGAAAATATGTCCTTTGGTCTGAAGCTGGCTGGCGCGAAAAAAGACGTGATTAACCAGCGCGTGACCCAGGTTTCCGAAGTACTGCAGTTAGCCCATCTGCTGGAACGTAAACCGAAGGCGCTGTCCGGCGGCCAGCGTCAGCGCGTGGCGATTGGTCGTACGCTGGTTGCCGAACCGCGCGTATTCCTGCTCGATGAACCCTTTCTAACCTCGACGCTGCGCTGCGCGTACAGATGCGTATTGAAATTTCCCGCCTACACAAACGTCTGGGCCGCACGATGATTTACGTCACCCACGATCAGGTCGAAGCCATGACGCTGGCCGACAAAATCGTGGTGCTCGACGCCGGCCGCGTGGCGCAGGTCGGTAAACCTCTCGAGCTGTACCACTACCCGGCTGACCGTTTCGTCGCGGGCTTTATCGGCTCGCCGAAGATGAACTTCCTGCCGGTGAAAGTTACTGCCACCGCCATCGATCAGGTGCAGGTCGAGCTGCCGAACCATCAGCAGATTTGGCTGCCGGTCGAGAGTAACAACGTGCAGGTTGGCGCCAACATGTCGCTGGGCATTCGCCCGGAGCACCTGATGCCGAGCCACATCGCCGATGTGACGCTGGAAGGTGTGGTGCATGTTGTCGAGCAGCTGGGCAACGAAACACAAATTCATATCCAGATCCCTGCCATCCGTCAAAACCTGGTTTACCGCCAGAACGACGTGGTGTTGGTCGAAGAGGGAGCCACATTCGCCATCGGCTTGCCGCCAGAGCGCTGCCATCTGTTCCGTGAAGATGGCACCGCATGTCGTCGGCTGCATAAAGAGCTCGGCGTTTAAACGTCCCATAACAAAGCAAACAGGTAGCCCCACGCCGCCAGCGATAAGGCGATACAGGGGCGAAATGTTGAAAAGAAAAGCAATGATCTCAGGAGATAGAATGATGATTACTCTGCGCAAACTCCCGTGGCGGTTGCCGTCGCAGCAGGCATTATGTCTGCTCAGGCAATGGCCGTAGATTTTCATGGCTACGCGCGTTCCGGCATTGGCTGGACGGGTAGCGGTGGCGAACAACAGTGTTTCCAGGCAACCGGTGCACAAAGTAAATACCGTCTTGGTAACGAATGTGAAACCTATGCTGAAATTAAATTAGGTCAGGAAGTGTGGAAAGAGGGCGATAAGAGCTTCTACTTCGACACCAACGTGGCTTACTCCGTTGCACAGCAGAACGACTGGGAAGCAACCGACCCGGCGTTCCGTGAAGCGAACGTCCAGGGTAAAAACCTGATCGAATGGCTGCCAGGTTCCACTATCTGGGCCGGTAAGCGCTTCTATCAGCGTCATGACGTTCACATGATCGACTTCTACTACTGGGATATCTCGGGTCCTGGTGCCGGTATCGAAAACATCGACCTGGGCTTCGGTAAACTATCTCTGGCAGCAACCCGTTCTCAGGAAGCGGGTGGTTCTTACATCTTCACCAGCAATGATATTTACAGCAAATACAAAGACACAGCGAACGACGTATTCGACGTCCGTTTAGCCGGTCTGGAAACCAACCCGGACGGCGTGCTGGAGTTGGGTGTTGACTACGGTCGTGCTAACAAAACCGACGGTTACAGCTTTGCTGACGGCGCAACCAAAGACGGCTGGATGTTCACCGCTGAACATACCCAGAGCATGTTGAAAGGCTACAACAAGTTTGTTGTTCAGTACGCCACTGACGCCATGACCACGCAGGGTAAAGGTCTGTCTCAGGGCTCTTTCACCGGCAACGACTATGACAAAGACGCAGAAATCGGTGCGGTAGATAACAAGATCAATAACAACGGCGACATGTGGCGTGTACTTGATCACGGCGCAATCTCCCTCGGTGAGAAAGTTGACCTGATGTACGTCGGTATGTACCAGAATATCGACCGTGATGATGGCAACGGCACCAAGTGGTGGACCGTCGGTGTGCGTCCTATGTACAAATGGACGCCAATCATGAGCACCCTGATGGAAGTGGGCTACGACAACGTTAAGTCGCAGAAAACCGGCGACACCAACAACCAGTACAAAATCACCCTGGCGCAACAGTGGCAGGCTGGCGACAGCATCTGGTCCCGTCCGGCCATCCGCGTATTCGCAACCTATGCGAAGTGGGATGAGAAATGGGGTTACGACAACGGTATCGCTTACAAAGATACCAGCGCGAAAACCTACAGCCGCGGCGACAACGATGAGTGGTCCTTCGGTGCACAGATGGAAATCTGGTGGTAATTCAGCACTAACCTGACGTAACAACCGATGAGGGGCGCAAGCCCTCTGTTCCTTGAGGTTTAGCGCGCTATTGCCTGGCTACCGCTAGAACCACGCTTTCTGAGGTCATCATAATGAAAATGAAAAAAAGTCTCGTTGCTCTCTGCTTATCCGCTGGATTAATGGCGAGCGTCCGGGCATTAGCCTCGCTGACGTCAACTACGTGCCGCAAAACACCAGCGCCGCGCCGACCATCCCGACCGCTGCCCTCCAGCAGCTGACCTGGACGCCGGTCGATCAATCTAAAGTTCAATCCACCCAAATTTCCACCGGTGGTCAAAGCCTGAACGTTCCGGGAATCACCGGCAACGTTGTGGCCTACAGCGTTCCCGCCAATATTGGCGAGCTGACGCTGACCCTGACCAGCGAAGTGAACAAACAAACCAGCGTATTTGCGCCGAACGTGCTGATTCTTGACCAGAATATGACGCCTTCTGCGTTCTTCCCAAGCAGCTACTTCACCTACCAGGAGCCTGGCGTAATGAGCGCCGACCGTCTGGAAGGGGTGATGCGCCTGACGCCGGCGCTGGGCCAGCAAAAACTCTATGTTCTGGTCTTTACCACCGACAAAGATCTCCAGCAAACCACTACGCTGCTGGATCCGGCAAAAGCCTACGCCAAAGGCACCGGTAACGCGGTGCCGGATATTCCTGACCCGATCGCTAAACACACCACCGATGGTCTGGTGAAGCTGAAGGTGAAAACCAACAGCAGCTCCAGCGTTCTGGTTGGCCCGCTGTTTGGCTCTTCCGGTCCGGCTCCGGTCACTGTCGGCAACACGGCGGCACCGGTTGCCAGCGCGCCCGCAGCGGCCCGGTCGTGGCGCCAGTTGCGGCTCCGGCAGCGAAAACTGAACCGATGCTCGACGATACGGAAAGCTACTTCAACAACGGGATTAAACAGGCCGTGGCGAAAGGGGATATCGACAAAGCCCTGAAACTGATGAATGAAGCCGAACGCCTGGGATCTAAATCTGCTCGTTCCACCTTTATCGGCGCTGTAAAAGGCAAGGGGTAAGTTCTCCCCGCAGCGCCGATGTTTAGGCGAAGCCTTTCGGTGTGCCCTGTCGGGCACACCTTTTTTATACGCTTCATCCTTCAAGCAGCGATGATGAACGGCATATAGCGCAAAGCAAACTGTTGCACTGCTGTTGCGCTAATGATCGTATTTGACCATTACTGCACCCCTCCCGCGGCTTTCTGCGATACAATGGCGCAACGCTTTGTATTGGAGAGACAGGCATGTCGCACCCTGCACTGACGCAACTGCGCGCGCTGCGCTATTTTGACGTCATTCCCCGCTTGAACCCACTCAGCGCGACTGGCTGATGCTGGAAGATTCGATGACCAAACGGTTTGAGCAGTTTGGGAAACCGGTTAGCGTAACGCTTTTAAACGAAGCGTTTGTCAGCCGCGATGCGCTGGTAGAAGAACAACACCTGTTGCCAGAAGAGTCTCGCTATTGGTTACGAGAAATATTATTGTGCGTCGGCGGTGAGCCGTGGCTTGCCGGGCGCACCGTGGTGCCAGAGTCGACCCTCTGTGGGCCCGAGCTGGCGCTACAAAACCTGGGGCAGACGCCGCTGGGTCGTTATCTGTTTACGTCGTCGACGCTGACGCGAGACTTTATTGAGATTGGCCGTCATGATGCGCTGTGGGGGCGTCGTTCCCGTCTCCGCCTGAGCGGTAAACCGCTGCTGTTAACCGAGCTGTTTTTACCGGCATCGCCGCTGTACTAAGAGGAAGAAGAAGAATGGAGTGGAGTCTGAAGCAGAACAAGCTACTGGCTTACCATCGACTGATGCGTACGGATAAACCGATCGGCGCGCTGCTGCTGCTGTGGCCGACGCTGTGGGCACTGTGGGTCGCCTCACCGGGCGTACCGCCGCTATGGATCCTGGCGGTGTTTGTGGCGGGCGTCTGGCTGATGCGCGCCGCAGGCTGCGTGGTCAACGATTATGCGGATCGTAAATTCGACGGCCACGTGAAACGCACGGCCAACCGTCCGCTGCCGAGCGGGCGGTCACGGAGAAAGAGGCCCGTACGCTGTTTATCGTGCTGGTGGCGCTCTCTTTCCTGCTGGTGCTGACGCTCAACACGATGACCATTCTGTTGTCGGTGGCGGCGCTGGCGCTGGCCTGGGTTTACCCGTTTATGAAGCGTTATACCCACCTGCCGCAGGTGGTGCTGGGGCGGCGTTTGGCTGGTCAATTCCGATGGCCTTCGCGGCGGTCAGCGAGTCACTGCCGCTGAGCTGCTGGCTGATGCTGCTGGCGAATATTTTGTGGGCGGTGGCCTACGATACCCAGTATGCGATGGTTGACCGCGATGATGACGTGAAGATTGGCATCAAATCCACGGCGATTCTGTTCGGCGATAACGACCGTCTGATTATCGGTATCCTGCAGGCGTGCGTGCTGGCGCTGATGGCGCTTATCGGCTGGTTGAACGGCCTGAACTGGGAGTTTTACTGGTCAATCCTGATTGCCGGCGCGCTGTTCGTCTACCAACAGAAGCTGATCCGCCACCGCGAGCGTGGGCCGTGCTTCCAGGCGTTTATGAACAATAACTACGTGGGTCTGGTGCTGTTTATTGGGCTGGCGATGAGCTACTGGCAGTTCTGAGTTTGGCATGAAACTGTCGCCTGGCCGGCACCCAATAAGCGAATAAAAAAATCCCGGTAGAGACCGGGGATTTTTGTTTTTACTGTGCCGCTTCTTCCTGCGTCACGCTCTCGATCGTCAAGCGCACGTCCGAGGTGATCAGGCCCGCCATCATCTGGTAGACCTTCATCGTCTCTTCCGGCTCGGCGTCGCCGCTGTCGCTGATATAGCCCTCATCGCGGAGCGTCAGCACCAGCGACGAGAACACCGCTTTATCAAAGAACTCCGGCGAGTTGATGCCGTGCAGCACCGACAGACGCTGCGCCAGCGTACGGCTCTCTTTCTCCAGCGTACTGCGGTTCATCGACGGGTTGCCGCTCAGCAGCCAGAAGGTGATCGCGTAGCGTTGCAGCGTCTCGCGCGCCCCGGCCGCCAGCAGTTGAAGCGTGCGGGAGTGCGACGCGTTGATGCGCAGCTCGCCGTTCTGCTCGCTAATCAGCGCCTGACGCGCCATTTCGGCGATCAGCGTATCAATGACTGCCGGCAGCTCTTCACGGGTCCAGCGCAGGAACAGCTCGGCTTTCAGCATCGGATACAGCGTTTCGATCATACTCAACACCTGATCGCGGGAGATCTGGCGATGTTGAGTCATGATGGTGGCCAGCAGCGACGGCATAATCAGCATGTGCGCGATGTTGTTACGGTAGTACGTCATCAGCACCGCCTGCTCGCGCGGCAGAATGATGATGTCGCCGATGGTGTCTTTCTCGACTTCGAACTTGTTCATCTGCAGCGCGTGGTCGATAAGCTCGCTGGCGGAGGCTTTTGGCGCGGTGGCGTCCGGCGCGTACGGCGCGTTGCGCATCAGCGCCAGGTAGCATTCCAGCTGCTGCGTCAGCTGTTCACGGGTCAGCGAACGCTGGCGAGAGGCCAGCAGCGCGGTGCAGCACAGGTTCATGGCGTTGGCGGCGCCGGCGTTGTTAATGCGCACCATCAGCTCGCCGCCAGTTTGTTGACGGTCGGCGTCAGCCACGCCGGGCGTACGGCTTCGATCGGGTCGATCGACTCGCGCCACTCCGGCACGTGGTGGTTCAGGTAGGTCATCAGCGGCATTGGTTCGCCGAAGTTGACATAGCCCTGGCCGAGATTACGCAGCTTGCTCAGCCCGCGCAGCATCTGCGGCAGGCTCTCTTTCTCTTTCGTCGCGCCGCGCAGCTCTTTGGCATAGGTACCCACTTCCATCACGTGCTCGTAGCCGATGTAAATCGGCACTAACGTAATTGGACGAGTCCCGCCGCGCAGCATTGCCTGAATGGTCATCGACAGGGTGCCGGTTTTCGGATCCAGCAGGCGGCCGGTACGGGAACGCCCGCCTTCCACGAAGTATTCAACGGAGTAGCCGCGGCTGAACAGCTCGCCGAGGTATTCGCGGAACACCGTGGAGTACAGCTTGTTGCCCTTAAAGGTACGGCGGATAAAGAACGCGCCCAGGCGACGGAAAATCGGGCCAGCCGGCCAGAAGTTCAGGTTGATACCGGCGGCAATGTGCGGCGGCACCAGCCCCTGGTGATAGAGCACGTAAGAGAGCAGCAGGTAGTCCATATGGCTACGGTGGCAGGGCACGTAGACGATTTCATGGCCGTCGTGGGCCAGCTGGCGTACGCGCTCGGCGTTATGGACGTTAATCCCCTGATACAGACGGTTCCAGGTAAAGCTGAGGATACGGTCAGTCAGGCGAATCATCTCGTAGGAGAAGTTCGCCGCAATCTCTTCCATCAGCGCAATGGCGTTTTGCTGCGCCTTCTCGTGCGAGATTTTCTTGCTGCGCGCTTCGTCTTCTACCGCCTTGGCGATGGCTTTCGACGCCAGCAGCTTTTTGAACAGGTCGTGACGCGCCGGCAGACGCGGGCCAACCGCCGCCAGACGCTGACGGGCAAAGTGCATACGCGCCACGCGGGCCAGCTTCTGCGCAATGATTTTGTCGGTGCCGTGTTCGTCGGCCATGCGGCGCAGCGAAACGGACGGCGAGAAACGCACGAAGCTATCGCGGCCCAGCCAGGAGACAGCGAAGAATTTCTGGAAGCCGTTGAGCATCCGCAGCGGCGGGTTTTCCTCGCCTTTTTCGCGGCCAGGCGAACGCCCGAACATCACGGAGACCGGCACCATTTGCACATCCAGATCCGGATTGCTGCGGTGCAGATCGAGGTAGTCGTGGAACAGCTTGATCGACTCTTCTTTCGGCGTGTAGTAGGTGAACACGCGCGGCCGCCGTGGATAAACACGTAGCGCGGCAGCAAGGTGCCGTCGATTTCCAGCGGTTCAAGCGGATCGGGTAAATCGTGCGCCAGACATTGGGCGCGCAGCGTTAGCAGGTCGGCCTTAGAATTATAAGGCAGGACGTACATAATCGGACGCGAGGTATCAAGCCCTAATTCCTGTGCAGGCTCTGCGGGAATAGACTTGCTTTTTACCAGTACGCTTAATGGTAAATTCAGTAATTTGTAGTAAATTCGTGGCCAGCCGGACATAAACGATGTAAAGCCTCTGGTTAATCATGCAAATGCGCGGCAAGAATATCAGAAAGTCAGCAGAATTTCTGTTCTACCGCTTCATAACACGCATTGTCATTGACGTAATAACAAAAAAGGTTCTTGAGATGGCCAATAATACCACCGGGCTCACCCGAATCATCAAAGCCGCGGGCTATTCCTGGAAAGGATTTCGCGCGGCGTGGATCAACGAAGCCGCGTTCCGCCAGGAGGGGTCGCCTCGGTGTTGGCGATTATTGTCGCCTGCTGGCTGGATGTCGACGCGATTACGCGCGTGCTGCTCATCGGCTCCGTCCTGTTGGTGATGATAGTGGAAATTCTCAATAGTGCACTGGAAGCGGTGGTGGACCGCATCGGCTCCGAATACCACGAGCTGTCCGGGCGGGCAAAAGACATGGGATCGGCGGCGGTGCTGCTGGCGATTTTCGTCGCGCTCATCACCTGGGGCACGCTGCTGTGGGCGCATTTCCACTAAAGCTGTGAAAACTGCCTGATTTCGTGCGTTTTATGGTTTCAAAATAAACACTAGCTGTATATACTCACAGCATAACTGTATATACACCCAGGGGCGGAATGAAAGCGTTAACGACCAGGCAGCAAGAGGTGTTTGATCTCATCCGGGATCACATCAGCCAAACGGGCATGCCGCCGACGCGTGCGGAAATTGCTCAGCGCTTGGGGTTCCGTTCCCCAAACGCGGCTGAAGAGCACCTGAAAGCGCTGGCGCGTAAAGGTGTCATCGAGATTGTCTCCGGCGCTTCTCGCGGTATCCGCCTGCTGGTGGAAGAAGAAGAAGGTCTGCCGCTGGTAGGCCGCGTCGCGGCGGGCGAACCGCTGCTGGCGCAGCAGCATATCGAAGGCCATTACCAGGTTGACCCGTCGCTGTTCAAACCGAGCGCCGACTTCCTGCTGCGCGTTAGCGGCATGTCGATGAAAGATATCGGGATTATGGACGGCGACCTGCTCGCGGTGCATAAGACTCAGGACGTACGCAATGGCCAGGTCGTTGTCGCGCGCATCGACGAAGAAGTGACGGTCAAACGCCTGAAAAAACAGGGTAACGTCGTCGAACTGCTGCCAGAAAACAGCGAATTTAAGCCGATCGTGGTGGATCTGCGTCAGCAGAATTTCTCCATTGAAGGGCTGGCCGTTGGCGTTATCCGCAACGGCGAATGGCTGTAAAAACTCCCCTCTCTAATGGCTGCGATACATCCGCTATCGCAGCTTTTTTTCGTTCTGGTTGATACCCATGTCGCTACTCACTTCCGCTGATAAAGCGCTGTGGCGCCTTGCGCTACCGATGATCTTCTCCAACATTACCGTGCCTCTGCTGGGTCTGGTCGATACCGCCGTGATCGGTCACCTGGACAGCCCCGTCTATCTGGGCGGTGTGGCTATCGGGGCAACGGCGACCAGCTTCCTGTTTATGCTGCTGCTGTTTCTACGCATGAGCACAACCGGCCTGACGGCGCAGGCCTTTGGCGCGAAAAACCCGCAGGCGCTGGCCCGCGCGCTGGTGCAACCGTTGATGCTGGCGCTGGGCGCCGGGTTGCTCATCATCCTGTTCAAAACGCCGCTGATTAACCTGGCGCTCTCCATCGTCGGCGGCAGCGGTGAGGTGTTAGAACAGGCGCGCCGCTTCCTCGCCATTCGCTGGCTCAGCGCGCCTGCTTCCCTGGCGAACCTGGTCCTGTTGGGTTGGCTGCTGGGCGTGCAGTACGCCCGCGCGCCGGTGGTGCTGCTTGTGGTGGGGAATGTGCTGAACATTGTGCTCGACCTGTGGCTGGTGATGGGCCTGCACATGAACGTGCAGGGCGCGGCGCTCGCCACCGCCATTGCCGAATATGCCACCCTGCTGGTCGGGTTGGGGATGGTACACAAGGTGATGGCGATGCGCGGTATTTCCTGGTCGATGCTGAAAACCGCCTGGCGCGGCAACATCCGCCGCCTGCTGGCGCTCAACCGCGACATTATGCTGCGTTCCCTGCTGTTACAGCTGTGCTTCGGCGCGGTCACCGTCTTTGGCGCGCGGCTCGGTGGTGAAGTGGTGGCGGTGAACGCGGTGCTGATGACGATGCTCACTTTCACCGCCTACGCGCTGGATGGCTTCGCTTATGCGGTGGAGGCGCACTCCGGCCAGGCGTATGGCGCGCGCGATGGCAGCAAACTGCTTGAGGTCTGGCGCGCCGCGTGCCGTCAGGCGGGCGTGGTGGCGCTGGCTTTTGCGCTGGTATACGCCGTGTTTGGCGAAAATATCGTCGCCTTGCTTACCTCGTTGCCCGAACTGCAGCAACTGGCCGACCGTTACGTGCTGTGGCAGGTGGTGCTGCCGGTGATTGGCGTCTGGTGTTATCTGCTGGACGGCATGTTTATCGGCGCCACGCGAGGCGCCGAGATGCGCAACAGCATGGCGGTCGCCGCCACCGGTTTTGCGCTGACGCTGCTGGCACTGCCGGTGCTTGGCAACCATGGGCTGTGGCTGGCGTTGGCCGTTTTCCTCGCGCTGCGCGGCCTGTCGCTGGCGTATATCTGGCGTCGCCACTGGCGAAATGACAGCTGGTTTTCCTGATGTAATGGTTAAAGATTCCGAATAGTGAATCATGCTCAGAATGACTGACTACAATTAACCTCACGCTTAGCGAAAAAGAGTTCACACTCTCTCGCTATTCATTCACTGACGATCGAGGATTCAATGATGAATAAAGACGAAGTCGGCGGTAACTGGAAGCAGCTTAAAGGTAAAGTGAAAGAGCAATGGGCAAACTGACCGATGATGACATCACGGTGATCGAAGGTAAACGCGATCAGCTGGTCGGTAAAATCCAGGAACGTTATGGATACGCAAAAGATCAGGCGGAAAAAGAGGTGGATAGCTGGGATAAACGGCACAATCACCGCTGGTAACGCACTCCTCCTGCCCATGCGTACAAGGAGGTACGCTCCCCATCAATCCCGCGTTAGCGGGATTTCTTTTTAATATGAATCGTATGGTCGTGATGGCAATGTTCATGCGCGCGACAGGCTTCAACTTCCACGCAGGCGGAACACAGCCCGTGCGCTTCAATGACGTTGTGGCGCAGCGCAAAGCCCATCTTTGCTGCCAGCGTATGCATGATGTCCTCAACGCCTTCCGCACACTCTTCTTTCACCACGCCGCAGCGATCGCAGATAAACATGGCGGAGGTGTGGGTCGGCTGATCGAACAGGTGGCACAGGACGTAGCTGTTGGCAGACTCGACCTTATGCACAAAGCCCTGTTCAAGCAGAAATTCCAGCGCTCGGTAGACGGTTGGCGGCTTGGCCTGCGGCTCTTTCTCGCGCAGCAGATCCAGCAGGTCATAGGCGCTGATTGCCCCTTCCTGCAGACTCATCAGGCGCAACACTTCGAGACGTTGCGGAGTCAGGCGCACGCCGCGTTGCGCGCACAGCTTTTCAGCTTGCGCTAACAGTTCTTGCGTGGTGGTCTTATCCATTGGCGTCCTCAGGTTACGGGGAAATAAACCCCTACTTTACCATGTTATGCCGGAAACGCCGAGTTTCCACAGGTGTGCTATAGCTGTGTTATAGCAGGTGCACTTCACACTCAGGATGAAAAATGATGAAAAGACCCGACTGTATTCGCCATTGGCACGATGTTGAAGGACCGGATGACTCTACCTATCCCGACAGCGATGAGCGCTTCTCCATCGGCGCGCCGCTGGCTCGTGCGCTGGGCTGAGACATCTTGGTATTCACCACGAGCGCTTGCCGCCAGGCCGACGCACTTCCTACCCGCATGCCGAGAGCGACGAAGAGGAGTTTATCTACGTACTGGAAGGTTATCCGCAGGCGTGGATTAACGGCTATCTGTGGAAGCTGGAACCCGGCGACAGCGTGGGCTTTCCGGCAGGAACCGGCGTTTGCCATACCTTTATCAACAACACGTCAGAAGAGGTCCGGCTGCTGGTGGTGGGGGAAGCCAATAAGAAACACAACCGGATTTACTACCCGCTAAATGCCTCGTATGCCGTCACGCGCGACGATCGCTGGGTGGACCATCCGCCGCAGTTTTTTGGCCCGCACGATGGAAAACCTGGGCGAAATTAGCCTCTTCTTCTATAAAGATTAGAGCGCTTATTAAAAATAACGATAATCGAAGAAAATTTCAGTTAGGGGAACAAGACGCTTTTTCCCTCGCTATTCACAGCAACAGTTCGTCTCCATCCAGGTGATAACGGGTGGAGGGTTGTTTCATTACAGACAATAAGACGAGCATACTGTGAATAAAAAAGACAAATTTTCGCTGATGGGGTGGCTGTCTCCTTTTTTGTTGCGGGACAGGCAGGGCGGCAAATGGTTGGTCGGAAGCCCGTAACGACGCGATGGGCGGCACGGGCGTGGCCTCTGCGAACTATGGCAGCGGCGTGTTAATTAACCCGGCGCTACTGGCAAAGGCAAAACCGGATGACGATATCACGCTGATTGTGCCGTCAATTGGCGCGCAGATCTCCGATAAGGACGACCTGCGCAACAAAATCGACGACATCAGCGATGATGTTAACAACTATCGGCGGGTGCTGCGCACGATGAATCCCGTCGATCTTCTCAATCCAATAGCGCGGCATCCCGGCAAGTTTCGGTCGCGGCGGGGATTTGGCGGATCAGCTCTCCTCGTTAAAGGGCAAGACGGCGAACGCTAAAGCCGGTGCGGGTTGGCGATCAGCATTCCAAACGATGTGCTGGACGTTGCTTTTGTCACCAAAGCCAGCGCCAGAGCGCGGGTCAGTTCCTATATCGATCAGGGGATATCAACCTGCTGCGTGGCGTTGAAGCGGTGCCGTTAAGTGCGATTGGCGTCAATCCGCAGGATTTAAAGTCTCAGGGCTATGGCCGTGCGGCTATCGTGTCCGACTATGGTGTGGCGATTGCCCGTCAGTTCGACCTCGGCGGTGTGCCGGTTTCGCTGGGCGTGACGCCAAAACTGCAGCAAACCTGGCTCTATAACTACACCGTGTCGATCTACAACTTCAGCAGCGACGACATCAACAGCAGCCGCTATCGCAACGATGATACTGGCTTTAACGTTGACGCCGGGTGGCCGCTGATTTTGGCGATAACTGGACGGTGGGCTTAAGCGGACAAAACCTCTTCTCGCGCGATATCGACACCAAAGAGGTGGCTGGTGTACGCGATACGTATCAGATTCGCCCGCTGGTGACCGCAGGCGTGGCCTGGCATACCGATCTCGTGACCTTAAGCGCCGATGGTGATTTGACGGAAACCAAGGGCTTTAAAAGTGAAGATACGTCGCAGTACGTGGGAGTTGGCGCGGAAGTACGTCCGCTGGACTGGCTGGCGGTGCGCGCGGGTTACCGCGCTGATGTAAAAAACAACGACAGCAACGTCTTTACCGGCGGCGTCGGCTTTGCGCCCTTTAACCGGGTGCACGTCGACCTGATGGGCTGTACGGCGAAGACCAAACCTGGGGCGCAGGGGCGCAGTTGAGCGTCACGTTCTAACCAACGACCTTGTAGGCCTGATGGCGCTGCGCGTATCAGGCCTACATCGGCTAACCGTGGGCCGCTCTGGAAAGCGTATCGTTAATCCACTGATTGACGCTCTTGCCAGAAACTTCTGCGGCGATATTGATGGCCGAATGCACTTCGGGAGAGATGCGCAGGCTGATTTTGCCACTGGCCGGACGTAAGGGTTCACGCCCTTGCTCTTTGCAGTAAGCAATATAATCATCCACCGCTTCTTCGAAGGCTTTACGCAGATCTGCTACGTTATCGGCGTGGAAACCAATGACATCTCTGATCCCCGCAACGCGACCGATAAAGCACATGTCTTCGTCACTGTAATCGATTTTTGCGGCATAGCCTTTATACGTCATGGTATTCATCATGGAGTCACTCCTACTGCGATAAGAAATGCCATTGCATCGCGAACCTGATAAACCTTGGCTTCCTTGTCAGGATGAGGGCGATGGAACGAGGCCACCACCTGATTGATTTCGAATCGTACCCGGGATCCCTGTCCTTCTGAAACTTTTGCACCTAAAGCAATAAATAATGCTTCAATTTTTCGCCACTCCAGCGTGGCTGGTGTGGGCATTGAGAAGATCATCCGTAACGTTTTTTGGTGCCTGGCATTAAGTGATTTCATGCCAATTAATCCTTTGTCATATTGGCCACCGGACAAGGTAATGATATCATTTTTTGATATCACGGCAAGGTGGATCGTATCCCCTCTTTGTCTGTGCTATAGTGGCCGCCCTTTTTTCGGATGCTTAAATAATCGCCATGCTGTCAGAATCTTCGACTCCCGCTTTTTCCGCTCATCGTTTCTCCATCGCGCCGATGCTCGACTGGACCGACAGGCACTGTCGCTACTTCCTGCGACTGCTGTCTCAGCACACGCTGCTGTATACCGAAATGGTCACCACCGGGGCGATTATTCATGGCAAGGGCGACTATCTGGCGTATAGCGAAGAAGAGCATCCGGTGGCATTGCAGCTGGGCGGCAGCGACCCGGCTGCGCTGGCGCACTGCGCGAAGCTGGCGCAGGAGCGCGGCTACGATGAAATCAACCTTAACGTCGGTTGTCCGTCGGATCGCGTACAGAACGGCATGTTTGGCGCCTGCCTGATGGGCAACGCCCAGCTGGTGGCTGATTGTGTAAAGGCGATGCGTGACGTGGTCTCTATCCCGGTCACGGTCAAAACCCGTATCGGTATTGACGACCAGGACAGCTACGAATTCCTCTGCGATTTCATCAACACGGTCTCTGGCCGCGGCGAGTGCGAGATGTTTATTATCCACGCCCGCAAAGCCTGGCTCTCTGGCCTGAGCCCGAAAGAGAACCGCGAAATCCCACCGCTGGACTATCCGCGCGTTTATCAACTGAAAAAAGACTTCCCGCATCTGACGATGTCCATCAACGGCGGCATTAAATCGCTGGAAGAAGCGAAAGGGCACCTGCAACATATGGATGGCGTGATGGTGGGCCGCGAAGCCTATCAGAACCCGGGTATTCTGGCCTCCGTGGATCGCGAGATCTTTGGCGCTACCGACGTGGATGCCGACCCGGTGGCGGTGGTGCGGGCAATGTACCCGTACATCGAGCGCGAGCTGAGCAACGGCACCTATCTGGGCCACATCACTCGCCATATGCTAGGGCTGTTCCAGGGCATTCCGGGGCGCGCCAGTGGCGTCGCTACCTGAGTGAAAACGCCCATAAGGCGGGCGCTGATATCAACGTGCTGGAGCACGCGCTCAAGCTGGTGGCCGATAAGCGCTAATTATTTCGCTAAAACCTGGTCAAATTCGCCACGCCTCGCTCATTGTAGCGGGGCGTTTTTATTGATAATCAATAAGTTAACTTTGGCACGTTTCTTGTAATAGTCTGCTCAGAGAAAAAGTGATTTCCGGGAGAGAGCAACCATGCTGGAACTGTTATTTGTGATTGGATTTTTCGTGATGCTGTTGGTGACGGGGATTTCCCTGCTCGGCATTATCGCCGCGCTGGTGGTGGCGACGGTATTGATGTTCGTCGGTGGCCTGTTTGCTATTATGCTTAAGCTACTGCCCTGGCTTATCCTGACGGTGGCGGCGGTGTGGATCATCCGGGCGATTAATGCGCCAAAAAATCCGCCGTACCGCGGCAATTACCGGAGGTATTGAGGGTGTGTCACAACCTCAATAATTTTGCATAAATCTCCGTAGGATTCGCGTAATAAATCTGTCACTATTGCCGCCGATAACGAATTCATCGAGCTGTACCCTACATACAGCCGAACTAAAAAAAGAAAGGGCTTCCTACGGGAAGCCCTAGTCTTTTGTGCGACCGGAACGTTATGGAATCAGCAGGCTTGAACCCTGCGTAGCCCGGCTCTCCAGAATCTCATGCGCGCGACGCGCCTCCCTCAGCGGATACTTCTGACTCTCCGCGACGTCCACCTTGATAATGCCGCTGGCGATCAGCGAGAACAGCTCGTGGCTGGCCTCTTTCAGTTCGTCGTAGGTGGTGATGTAGCCGTAGAGGAAGGGCGCGTGACAAACAACGAGCCTTTCTGATTGAGGATCCCCAGATTGACGCCGGTCACCGGCCCGGACGAGTTGCCGAAGCTCACCATCAGCCCACGGCGTTGCAGGCAGTCCAGCGACGCTTCCCAGGTATCTTTGCCTACCGAGTCGTACACCACCGGCAGCTTTTTCCCACCGGTTATCTCTTTCACCCGTTCGGCGATGTTCTCTTCGCGATAGTTAATCACCTGCCATGCGCCTGCCTGTAGGGCACGCTGCGCTTTTTCTGCGCTACCGACGGTGCCGATAAGCTTCGCACCCAGCGCCTTGGCCCACTGGCAGGCAATCAGCCCTACGCCGCCCGCTGCCGCGTGGAACAGGAACGGTTCGCCGGGTTTGATTTCGTAGGTTTTGCGCAGCAGATAGTAGACTGTTAACCCCTTGAGGAAGGAGGCGGCGGCCTGCTCAAAGGAGATAGCCGCCGGGAGCAGGGCCACTTTATCCGCCGCGACGTTGTGCACCGAGCTGTAAGCGCCAAGGCCGGACTGCGCATACACCACGCGATCGCCCGCTTTAACGTGTTTAACGTTGCTGCCTACCTGGCTAACCACGCCCGCGGCTTCGGTGCCCAGGCCGCTTGGCAACGACGGCGGCGGGTAGAGTCCGCTGCGGATGTAGGTATCGATGTAGTTGATGCCAATCGCTTTGTTTTCCACCTGCACTTCGTTCTCGGCAGGTGCATTGGGGGTGAATTCGACGGCGTTCAGCACTTCCGGGCCGCCATGTTTGCTAAACTCAATACGGGTTGCCATGCTTCCTCCTGAACAATTATGTGGTAATCTTTCGACCCACTCTTTATCTCGGTAATACCATTCACTATGGCAGCAAATAAACCCTTCAACAAACCGCAAGCCGAACCTCGCGTCCGCGATTTTCAGGTAGACGGGCTGAAAGTACCGCCGCACTCGATTGAAGCGGAACAATCGGTGTTGGGCGGTTTGATGCTGGATAACGAGCGCTGGGACGATGTCGCCGAGCGCGTTGTCGCAGAAGATTTTTATACCCGCCCGCACCGACATATCTTTACGGAGATGGGGCGTTTGCAGGAGGGCGGCAGCCCAATTGACCTGATTACGCTCGCGGAATCGCTGGAGCGGCAGGGGCAACTGGACAGCGTGGGCGGCTTCGCCTATCTGGCAGAACTGTCAAAAAATACGCCAAGTGCGGCGAACATCAGCGCCTACGCCGATATCGTGCGCGAACGTGCCGTTGTCCGCGAAATGATCGCCGTGGCCAACGAAATCGCCGAAGCGGGTTTCGATCCGCAGGGGCGTACCAGCGAAGACCTGCTGGATCTCGCGGAGTCTCGCGTTTTTAAAATCGCCGAAAGCCGCGCGAATAAAGACGAAGGCCCGAAAAATATTACTGAAGTGCTCGACGCCACCGTCGCGCGTATCGAGCAATTGTTCCAGCAGCCGCACGACGGTGTGACTGGTGTGAACACTGGCTATGACGATCTCAACAAGAAAACCGCCGGTCTCCAGCCGTCGGATCTGATTATCGTCGCTGCGCGTCCGTCGATGGGTAAAACGACATTTGCGATGAACCTCGTCGAAAACGCGGCGATGTTGCAGGATAAACCGGTTCTTATCTTCAGTCTCGAGATGCCATCCGAACAGATTATGATGCGTTCCCTGGCGTCGCTGTCGCGCGTGGACCAGACCCGCATCCGTACCGGCCAGCTCGACGACGAAGACTGGGCGCGTATCTCCGGCACCATGGGGATTCTGCTGGAAAAACGAAACATCTACATTGATGACTCCTCCGGCCTGACGCCGACGGAAGTGCGCTCCCGCGCGCGCCGTATTGCTCGTGAACACGGCGGCATTGGCCTTATCATGATCGACTACCTCCAGCTGATGCGCGTGCCGTCGCTCTCTGACAACCGTACGCTGGAAATTGCCGAAATTTCCCGTTCTCTCAAAGCATTAGCTAAAGAGCTGCACGTGCCGGTGGTGGCGCTGTCGCAGCTTAACCGCTCTCTGGAACAGCGTGCGGATAAACGTCCGGTCAACTCCGACCTGCGTGAATCCGGCTCCATCGAGCAGGATGCCGACTTAATCATGTTCATCTACCGTGATGAGGTTTATCACGAGAACAGTGACTTAAAAGGCATCGCTGAGATCATTATCGGTAAACAGCGTAACGGCCCAATCGGCACGGTGCGCCTGACGTTTAACGGTCAATGGTCGCGCTTCGATAATTACGCGGGCCCGCAGTACGACGACGAATAACAACATCGATTAAGCAAACACTTATCAAGGAACACAAATGCAAGCGGCAACTGTAGTCATTAACCGCCGCGCTCTGCGACACAACCTGCAACGTCTGCGTGAACTGGCGCCTGCCAGCAAGCTGGTTGCGGTGGTGAAAGCGAACGCTTACGGACACGGCCTCCTCGAGACCGCGCGAACGCTCCCCGACGCCGATGCTTTTGGCGTTGCCCGTCTTGAAGAGGCGCTGCGCCTGCGTGAGGGCGGCATTACCCAGCCGATCCTGCTACTGGAAGGCTTCTTCAACGCGACTGACCTGCCGACGATTGCCGGGCAGCACCTGCACACCGCCGTGCATAACATCGAACAGCTTGAAGCGCTGGAAACCGCCGCGTTGAGCGAGCCGGTGACCGTCTGGATGAAGCTCGATACCGGCATGCACCGCTTGGGCGTGCGCCCGGAACAGGCGGAAGTTTTCTATCAGCGCCTGAGCGCCTGCAAAAACGTTCGTCAGCCGGTGAATATTGTCAGCCACTTTGCCCGCGCCGATGAGCCGGATTGTGGCGCCACCGAACGACAGCTGGATATTTTCACCACCTTTACCGAAGGCAAGCCGGGGTTGCGCTCTATCGCAGCGTCGGCGGCATTCTGCTGTGGCCGCAGTCGCATTTCGACTGGGCGCGCCCCGGCATTATCCTCTACGGCGTATCGCCGCTGGAGCAGAAGCCGTGGGGGCCGGATTTCGGCATGCAGCCGGTGATGTCGCTCACTTCCAGCCTGATTGCCGTGCGCGAACATAAAGCGGGTGAGCCGGTTGGCTACGGCGGCACCTGGGTCAGCGAACGCGATACCCGTCTGGGCGTGGTGGCGATGGGCTACGGTGACGGCTACCCGCGAGCCGCGCCGTCCGGTACGCCGGTTTTGGTGAATGGCCGCGAAGTGCCGATTGTTGGCCGCGTGGCGATGGACATGATCTGCGTCGATTTAGGCCCGCAGGCACAGGACAAAACCGGTGATACGGTCATTCTGTGGGGCGAAGGTCTGCCGGTGGAACGCATCGCGGAAATTACGAAAGTGAGTGCTTACGAACTTATCACGCGCCTGACCTCGCGGGTGGCGATGAAGTATATCGATTAAGCCTGTAGCGTGCCGGATGGCGCTTGCGCTTATCCGGCCTACATCGCGCAATGACCGTAGGCCGGATAAGGCGTTTACGCCGCCATCCGGCAATCTTTTCACCAACCGCAACAACCGCTCGATCTTCCTTCCCATCCGGTTTATTGTGTTATTTCCTGCCTTCTGTAAACCCGGAGAACCATCGCGTGTTTCAAAAAGTTGACGCCTATGCGGGCGACCCCATTCTTTCATTAATGGAACGTTTTAAAGAAGATCCGCGCAGCGACAAAGTAAACCTCAGCATCGGCCTGTTCTATGACGAAAACGGCATTGTTCCACAGCTGAAATCGGTCGCTGAAGCGGAAGCGCGCTTTAATGCGCAGCCGCACGGCGCGTCGTTGTACCTGCCGATGGAAGGGCTGAACAGCTACCGTCATACCGTGGCGCCGCTGCTGTTTGGCGCGGACCACCCGGTTCTCCAGCAGCAGCGCGTGGCCACCATTCAAACGCTTGGCGGCTCCGGCGCGCTGAAAGTGGGCGCGGATTTCCTCAAGCGCTACTTCCCGGATTCCGGCGTCTGGGTCAGCGACCCGACCTGGGAAAACCATATTGCGATCTTTGAAGGCGCAGGTTTCACCGTCGACACCTATCCATGGTTCGATAGCGAAACCAACGGCGTGCGTTACGCAGCGCTGCTGGAGAAACTGAACACGCTGCCGGCGCGCAGCATCGTGCTGTTGCACCCGTGCTGCCATAACCCAACGGGTGCCGATCTGACGAATGCCCAGTGGGACGGCGTGGTTGAGGTGCTGAAAGCGCGCGACCTGATTCCGTTCCTTGACATCGCCTACCAGGGCTTTGGCGCGGGCATGGAAGAAGACGCCTATGCGATCCGCGCGATTGCCGACGCGGGCCTGCCCGCGCTGGTCAGTAACTCGTTCTCCAAAATCTTCTCTCTGTACGGCGAACGCGTCGGCGGCCTGTCGATTATCTGTGAAGATCATGAAACCGCGCTGCGCGTGCTGGGTCAGTTGAAGGCGACGGTACGTCGTAACTACTCCAGCCCGCCAAACTTTGGCGCGCAGATTGTGGCGGCAGTCCTCGGCGATGCTGAGCTGAAGGCGATGTGGCTGGCGGAAGTTGAAGGGATGCGTACGCGTATTCTGGAGATGCGTCATGCGCTGGTGAATGTGCTGAAAGAAGAGATGCCAGACGGCAATTTCGATTATCTGCTCAAACAGCGCGGGATGTTTAGCTACACCGGCCTGAGCGCTGCACAGGTTGATCGCCTGCGCGACGAGTTTGGCGTTTACCTGATAGCCAGCGGTCGTATGTGTGCGGCAGGGCTTAACAGTCGCAATGTTCAGCGCGTGGCAAAAGCCTTTGTTGCTGTAATGTAAGCGAGCACTCACTCTGGTCTGGGGGCCGATTCCGGGCCAGAGTCACTCTTCAACGCAAAGTGTGATCCCCTGGTTTTTTCAGGATTAATCTTAGAAATCCCTTTCATTCGTACCCCTCAGACGGTAAGGTCGCCAGTGGCTTTCTTTGAAGTACCGCCCACTTTATTACAATAACGACTCGACGAATTAAGGGAAAATATGCGCAAGATCACGCAAGCTCTCAGTGCCGTCTGCTTGTTATTTGCACTGAATTCTACGGTGACGGCCCATGCGTCGTCGCCTTCTCCGCTTTACCCCGGAACCGATGTTGCGAAGCTGGCCGAACAGGCGCCGATTCACTGGGTCTCCGTGGCGCAGATTGAAAACAGCCTGATGGGCCATCCGCCGATGGCGGTCGGTTTTGATATCGATGACACCGTGCTGTTCTCAAGCCCTGGCTTCTGGCGCGGGCAAAGAACCTACTCCCGGACAGCCAGGACTACCTGAAAAACCCAGAGTTCTGGGAAAAAATGAACAACGGCTGGGATGCATTCAGCATCCCGAAAGAGGTCGCTCGTTCGCTGATTGCCATGCACGTTAAGCGCGGCGACAGCATTTACTTCGTGACCGGTCGCAGCCAGACTAAAACCGAAACCGTGTCGAAAACGCTGCAGGATGATTTCCTGATCCCGGGCGTTAACATGAATCCGGTGATTTTTGCCGGCGACCAACCGGGCCAGAACACCAAGACCCAGTGGCTAAAAGAGAAGAATATCAGGGTGTTCTACGGTGATTCCGATAACGACATCACCGCCGCGCGTGAAGTAGGCGCCCGTGGTATCCGCGTCCTGCGCGCGTCTAACTCGACATACCGCCCGCTACCGCAGGCCGGTGCGTTTAACGAAGAAGTGATCGTTAACTCCGAGTACTAACGGCAAACCGTTATAGGCCGGATAAAGCGTTTACGCCGCCATCCGGCAATCTGCTCTATGCTGCCGGATGGCGCTTCGCTTATCCGGCCTACCATGCGCACCAATAAATGATGCTTTTTTAGTCAAAATCAGGCGCTGAGAGGTTTATCCTTTCGGCGTCTTGTTGCACACTGAGATGATGCTTTTCTGCACAAGGTGGCTCGCGAGACTAAGGGTATAACAATGACCAGTTCGGATCTTCTGCTGTACTGCATGGCTAAACGTGGCGCGGAACAGAGCGTGCACAGTGACTGGAAAGCGACGCAGATTAAAGTCGCTGATGTGCTTTTTGCAATGGTAAAGGATGTGGAAGACCGCCCGGCGGTGGCGCTGAAAACCAGCCCCGAACTGGCAGAACTGCTGCGCCAGCAGCATAAAGACGTGCGCCCCAGCCGCCATCTCAACAAAGCACACTGGAGCACGGTGTACCTCGACGGCACGCTGCCGAACTCGCAAATTTACTATCTGGTGGACGCGTCGTACCAGCTGGCGGTGGATCTGCTGCCGGAAGCGCTCCGACAGCAGATGTACTCGTAGTTACTTCAACAGCGGTTTCAGGAAACGCGCGGTATGCGAGGCTTCGCAGTTCGCCACCGTTTCCGGCGTACCGGAAACGAGGATTTCACCGCCGCCGCTGCCGCCTTCCGGACCGAGATCGACAATCCAGTCCGCGGTCTTAATGACGTCCAGGTTGTGTTCAATCACCACGATGGTGTTGCCCTGGTCGCGCAGCTGATGCAGCACTTCCAGCAGCTGCTGGATGTCGGCAAAGTGCAGGCCGGTGGTCGGCTCGTCGAGAATATAGAGCGTCTGACCGGTACCACGTTTTGATAGCTCGCGCGCCAGCTTCACGCGCTGGGCCTCACCGCCGGAGAGGGTGGTTGCCGACTGGCCGAGACGAATGTAGGTCAGGCCCACGTCCATCAGGGTTTGCAGCTTACGCGCCAGCGCCGGCACGGCATCGAAGAATTCACGCGCCTCTTCAATGGTCATATCCAGCACTTCGTGGATGGTCTTGCCCTTGTACTTAATCTCCAGCGTTTCGCGGTTATAGCGTTTGCCTTTGCACTGGTCGCACGGCACGTAGATATCCGGCAGGAAGTGCATTTCCACCTTGATCACGCCATCGCCCTGACAGGCTTCGCAGCGCCCGCCACGAACGTTAAAGCTGAAACGGCCCGGCGTATAGCCGCGCGAACGGGATTCCGGCACGCCGGCAAACAGTTCACGCACTGGGGTAAACACGCCGGTGTAGGTGGCCGGGTTGGAACGCGGCGTGCGGCCAATCGGGCTCTGGTCGATGTCGATGACCTTATCGAAATGCTCAAGCCCCTGGACGTCGCGGTACGGCGCGGGTTCAGCGATAGTCGCGCCATTTAGCTGCGTCTGGGCAATCGGGAACAGCGTATCGTTAATCAGCGTTGATTTACCGGAACCGGAGACGCCGGTGATGCAGGTAAACAGACCCACCGGCAGCGTCAGGGTCACGTCTTTCAGGTTGTTGCCTGATGCCCCGTCAGCTTCAGCACTTTTTCCGGATTAGCCGGAACGCGTTGTTTCGGCACTTCGATTTTGCGTTTGCCGCTCATGAACTGGCCGGTCAACGACTCTGGCACCGCCATAATGTCGTCAAGCGTGCCTTCGGCCACCACCTGGCCGCCGTGGACACCGGCGCCTGGACCAATGTCGATGACGTGGTCGGCGGCGCGAATCGCGTCTTCATCGTGTTCAACCACGATCACCGTGTTACCGAGGTTACGCAGGTGAATCAGAGTGCCAAGCAGGCGTTCGTTATCGCGCTGATGCAGGCCGATGGACGGCTCATCAAGCACGTACATCACGCCGACCAGCCCCGCGCCAATCTGGCTCGCCAGACGGATACGCTGGGCTTCACCGCCGGAGAGGGTCTCTGCGGAACGGGAGAGCGTCAGGTAGTTAAGGCCAACGTTCACGAGGAACTTCAGGCGATCGCCAATCTCTTTCAGCACTTTTTCAGCGATTTTCGCCCGCTGGCCGGAGAGCTTCAGGTTATTGAAGAAGTCCATCGCATGGCCGATGCTCATGTCGGAGATGGTCGGCAGCGGCGTGTTTTCGACGTAGACGTGGCGCGCTTCGCGACGCAGACGGGTCCCGTTACAGCTGGCGCACGGACGGTTGCTGATGAATTTTGCCAGCTCTTCGCGCACCGCGCTGGATTCTGTCTCTTTATAGCGGCGCTCCATGTTGTGCAGCACGCCTTCAAACGGATGGCGGCGCACGGAAGTATCGCCGCGATCGTTGATGTATTTGAACTCAATCGACTCTTTGCCGGAACCGTAGAGAATGGCTTTCTGCGCGGTGGCGCTCAGACTTTGCCACGGCGCTTCCACGTCGAATTCGTAGTGGTCGGCCAGCGATTTCAGCATCTGGAAGTAGTAGAAGTTACGACGATCCCAGCCGCGAATCGCGCCGCCAGCCAGCGACAGCTCCGGGTTCTGGATGACGCGGTCCGGGTCGAAGTACTGTTGTACACCCAGACCGTCACAGGTTGGGCAGGCGCCCGCCGGGTTGTTGAAGGAGAACAGGCGTGGTTCCAGCTCGCGCATGCTGTAACCGCAAATCGGGCAGGCGAAGTTGGCGGAGAACAGCAGCTCTTCCGCTTTCGGGTCGTCCATATCGGCGACCACCGCCGTACCGCCGGAAAGCTCCAGCGCGGTTTCAAAAGACTCCGCCAGGCGCTGGGCGAGATCGTCGCGTACCTTGAAGCGGTCAATCACCACTTCAATGGTGTGTTTCTTTTGCAGCTCGAGCTTCGGCGGATCGGAGAGGTCGCAAACCTCGCCGTCGATACGCGCGCGGATATAGCCCTGGCTTGCCAGGTTCTCCAGGGTTTTGGTGTGCTCGCCCTTACGTTCTTTAATGATTGGGGCCAGCAGCATCAGGCGTTTGCCTTCCGGCTGCGACAGCACGTTATCCACCATCTGGCTGACGGTTTGCGCCGCCAGCGGTACGTCGTGATCCGGGCAGCGCGGCTCGCCGACGCGCGCATACAGCAGGCGCAGGTAGTCGTGAATTTCGGTGATGGTGCCTACCGTTGAACGCGGGTTGTGCGAGGTCGACTTCTGCTCAATAGAAATCGCCGGCGACAGCCCTTCAATATGATCGACGTCCGGCTTTTCCATCAACGACAGGAACTGGCGCGCGTAGGCAGAAAGTGATTCTACGTAGCGGCGCTGTCCTCGGCGTAGAGGGTGTCGAATGCCAGTGAGGATTTGCCAGACCCGGACAGCCCGGTCACGACGATCAGTTTGTCGCGAGGGATGACGAGGTTGATGTTTTTGAGATTATGGGTGCGGGCGCCCCGAACTTCGATCTTATCCATTCACCTTTCCCGGTAGAAGATACACGGCTTGCCTGGTTTGTTTGAAGGACAAACGGCAGAAACGGCTAATTATGACACAACTTAACCTGAATGAATATACAGTATAGGGACGCCGATTCAGGATGCCGATGAAAATTTGCATAGCGGTAAGATGTTTACTGGAATACGCCTCGCAGCTACCAAAATACCGTCTGGAAATGGTACACTCGCGCGTTTACACTTAATCAAGAATCGTATTCAGGAGAGACAATCATGGCCAGCAGAGGCGTCAACAAGGTGATTCTCGTCGGTAATCTGGGCCAGGACCCGGAAGTGCGCTACATGCCGAATGGTGGCGCAGTCGCCAACATTACGCTGGCTACTTCCGAATCCTGGCGTGATAAAGCGACCGGTGAAATGAAAGAGCAGACCGAATGGCACCGCGTTGTGCTGTTTGGCAAACTGGCGGAAGTGGCGGGTGAATACCTGCGTAAAGGCTCTCAGGTTTATATCGAAGGTCAGCTGCGTACCCGTAAATGGACCGATCAGTCCGGCGTTGAAAAATACACCACGGAAGTGGTTGTGAACGTGGGCGGCACCATGCAGATGCTGGGTGGCCGTCAGGGCGGCGGCGCACCGGCAGGTGGCAACATGGGCGGCGGCCAGCAGCAGGGCGGTTGGGGTCAACCTCAGCAGCCGCAGGGTGGCAACCAGTTCAGCGGCGGCGCGCAGTCTCGCCCGCAGCAGCAGTCCGCTCCGGCACCGTCTAACGAACCGCCGATGGATTTCGACGACGATATCCCGTTCTGATTTGCCGCCGTTTCGACGGCGCTCATCAGCACTCTCAAAACCCTGCCTCGGCGGGGTTTTTGCTTTTTTAATGCGCACCAACAGCCCACATCAGCACCGCTTCGGTGCGCGAATTGCCCCGCGTTAATCTCCATTTTTTGAACGTCATTCACATAACCATAAGATAATTAACAAAAATAACAATTGGCACGCTTTGTGCCTACATCCGTGTATACACACATGTAGGCAAGGTGCAGACGATGACTCAAATCCAATCAGCTAAATGTATGCAGGGCATGGCCGTTGCGCCGCATTCGCTGGCCGCCGAAAGCGCGGTCGCTGTTTTGCGTGACGGCGGCAATGCGGTTGAGGCGATGGTGGCTGCGGCGGCGACCATCGCGGTGGTTTACCCACATATGAACGGCATCGGCGGCGATGGATTCTGGTTAATTTCCCGGCCTGGCGAGGAGCCGGTGGCGATTCAGGCCTGTGGCTTTGCGGCGGAAAAAGCAAATATCGATTTTTATCGCCAGGCGGGCTACACGCAGGTTCCGGTGCGCGGCCCGCTGGCGGCCAATACCGTCGCGGGCACGGTTGGAGGCTGGGAGCGCGCGCTGGAGTGGGCGGGAGAGCGTACGGATAATGCGCCGCTGCCGTTAACGCGCCTGCTGCACGATGCTATTCACTATGCGCGCGAGGGCGTGCCGGTCACCTCCGGGCTGCATAAACAAATTACCGCGCGATTGCCGCAGCTCGGCCAGTATCCCGGATTTTGCGGCTTGTTTGCTCCGGAAGGCCAGGCGCTCACCCCTGACGATTTACTGTTTCAGCCCGCGCTTGCCAATACGCTGGAACGCCTGGCAACCCATGGGCTTGGGGATTTTTATCATGGTGAGACCGCCCGCCTGATCGCCAGCGAACTGGAAGCCGCCGGGAGCTTGCTGCGGTTTAGCGATCTGGATGCTTATCGCGCGGCGCGGGTGAAGCCGCTGGCGCTGGAAACGGAGATTGGAACGGTTTACAACCTCCCGCCGCCGTCGCAGGGGCTGGTTTCGTTGCTGATTACCGGCATGATTGAGCAGCAGCGTAAAAAAGGCGCAATTGCCGACGAAACCGATTTTGTTCACCACTGTGTCGAAGCAACCAAGCTGGCGTTCACTCTGCGCGATCGCCATATCACTGACCCGGCCCACATGACGCTTGACCCACAGTCGCTGCTGACGGCAGACAACATTGCTCAGCTTAGCGCGCAGATTGTGCCCGACCGGGCTCAGGTCTGGGGCAAAGGGCGCGGGCCGGCGGATACCATCTGGATGGGCGTTATCGACGGCTCCGGCACCGCGGTCAGCTTTATTCAGAGCATCTATCACGAGTTCGGCAGCGCGGTGATCCTCGCCGATAGCGGCATCATCTGGCAAAACCGCGGCAGCAGTTTTTCGCTGGACCCGAGTGCCACCAACCCGCTTCAACCGGGGCGTCTGCCGTTCCATACCCTCAACCCTGGTTTAGCGAGGCTGGCCAACGGCGATGCGCTGGTGTACGGCAGCATGGGCGGCGACGGCCAGCCGCAAACCCTGGCGGCAGTCTTTGACCGCATTCTCCATCAGAACATGACGCCTCAGGCGGCTATCGCCGCTCCGCGCTGGCTCTTAGGGCGCACCTGGGGCGAGAGCAGCGATACGCTGAAGATTGAAAGCCGCCTGAGAGCGGCGACTACCGACACCCTCAAACAGTACGGCCATGACGTCGAGATTTACCCCCTTACGACGACCTCATGGGGCATGCCGGGGCAATTCTCCGGCATGGCAACGGCATGCTGGAAGGCGGAAGCGACCCGCGTAGCGACGGTGGCGTCGCCCGCTGGTAACCCAGCATTTTCCAACTGAAACATTCCTGGAATGACGCGGCGCGTAAAACGCGCCCGCTTTCTGGCGACATTTTTTCGTCTATTGGAGCGTAAAATGACCGTTCTCAGAGAACCTTTGGTGGCACCAAAATTTGGCAAATGGGCGCAGCTGGTGTTGGGGCTTATCTGTATGGCCTCTATCTCCAGCCCGCAGTATGTGTGGACGCTGCTGACTAAACCGCTGACCGAAAAGCTGGGCGTTGGCCTGCCGGAACTGCAGGTGACCTTTTCGCTGCTGATTATTCTGCAAACCTTCTTTTCTCCTTTCCAGGGGCGTCTGGTTGAACGGTTTGGCCCCGATTGCTGATCTCGATTGGCACGGTAATGGCCGGGATGAGCTGGGTGCTCTCCGCGCACATTAACGGCCTGATGGCGCTGTATCTGGTCTACGGCTGTATCGGTGGTTTGGGCACCGGGATTGTGTATATCGGTGTGGTGGGCTGATGGTGAAGTGGTTCCCGCAAAACCGGGGCTTTGCCGCAGGGGCTGTGGCGGCGGGGTATGGCATGGGGGCGATTTTGACCACCTTCCCGATCTCGATTTCGCTGGGCAACTATGGCCTGGAGCAGACCATGACCGTGTTCGGCATCGTTTTCGCGATTGTCGGTCTGCTGGCCAGTCAGGGGCTGAGTCTGCCGCCTAATTCGACCGTGCAGCCCATCAGCCGGAAAATCGTGCAGGGAACGCGTCAGTTCACCTCTCGCGAAATGTTACGCCAGCCGCTGTTCTGGCTGATGTTTGCCATGATGGCGATGATGTCCACTTCCGGGCTCATGGTGACCTCGCAAATGGCTATCTTTGCTGAGGATTTCGGCATCAGTAAAGCGGTGGTATTCGGTATGGCCGCGCTGCCGCTGGCATTAACCATCGACCGCTTTACCAACGGTCTGACCCGCCCGCTGTTCGGTTTTATTTCCGACCGCTATGGTCGTGAAAAGACCATGTTCATCGCCTTTGCCCTCGAAGGGGTGGCGATGACGCTATGGCTGGCCTGCAGGGAAGATCCGCTGCTGTTTGTGCTGCTCTCCGGGGTGGTGTTCTTCGGCTGGGGGAAATTTTCTCGCTGTTCCCCTCCACGCTGACCGACACGTTCGGCAGCGAGCATGCCGCCTCGAACTACGGCTGGCTGTATATCTCGCAGGGGATTGGCTCTATTTTCGGCGGGCCGCTGGCAGCGCTGCTGTATCAGCACACTCAAGGGTGGCACGTGGTCTTTGGTTGCGCGATTACCCTTGATTTCATCACGGCGGGGCTGGCACTGTGGGTGCTGAAACCCTGGCGTGCGCGTTTTATTCGTCAGCACAGTTAAAATCGCGGAGCTCTTTATGACGTTCACGACATCGGAACCCACGCCGCTTCTTGCGCATTCGGAACGGGTATTTCTGCAGCTGCGGCAGGAGATTTATCAGTTCGTCCTGCTGCCCGGCGATCGTTTCACGGAGGTGGACATTGCCCGCCGCCTTGGGTGCTCCCGCACGCCGGTTCGCGAAGCGCTGCTATTGCTGCAAAACGAGGGCTGGTCAGACGCTGCCTGCGTAACGGGTGGGAAGTTTTTCCCATTGATTTCGATGTCTATGAAGACCTGTACGAGACGCGCTCGCTGATTGAAGTGAATTCGGTGCGCAGTCTGTGCAGTTCGACGTCAGCGAAGGTGAACCGGGAGGTACTGACTGGGCTGAACGCTGTCTGGCGGGTTGCGCCGCAGGAGAGGCTGGCTTGCGATGATATTGCCGCGCTGGACGAACAGTTTCACCTTGCGCTAACCGAGGCGGCGGGTAATCGGGAGTTGACGGCGATTCTGACCAATATCACCAACCGCATTCGCATTATGCGGCGGCTCGATTTTGAATATGAAACCCGTGTTAACCAGACCTACAAAGAGCACGCGGAGCTGCTGGAAGCCATTGAACAGCGTGATGAAGCGCGCGCGGTCGCGCTGATCACGGCGCATATTCAGGACGCTTATCAGGGGCCAGCACCATTACCCTGCGACGTTTGCAGGGGTACGGGTCAAACAAATACCGTAACCGGGGCTAGCCGTTGTTATTATCGGAGGCGGGCAAAATCGGCGGTTTCCCCGTCGCTGCCCGCTTCCGGTTCATCTCATCGAGAATCAGCCGATAGGCGATGTAATACTTATAGATGTTGCTCACGTAGGTGACCGTTTCGGCTCCAATCTTCTCGGCGGCGAGGTTTTCCACGTTACCAAACCAGATGTTGGGGTCAAAACCGCGCTTTTTCGTCTCCGTACGCAGACGCGCAATCCGTGCCGGGCCAGCATTATAAGAGGCGAAAGAAAACAGTGCCTTATCCAGCTGCGTCATCGGTTCGTCACCGTAGTAGCGGTCGATCATCCAGCGCATATACTTCACCCCGGCGTGGATATTCGGATCCAGTTGCTTAATATCGCCCACCTTCAATTCTTTGCCGGTGCTCGGCATCACCTGCATGACGCCAATTGCGCCAACGTGACTGCGCACTGACTGGTTCAGTCGCGACTCCTGATAACCCTGTGCCGCCATCAGCAGCCAGTCGACGTCATAACGGTCGCCGTATTTGCGAAAAATCTCGACCATCTTCAAAAACTTGCGCCGTTCTTTCTCCGCTGCGGCGTTTTTGACGTATTTCGCGCTCTTCAGATAGCGCAGCAACAGGGTATTGCCCAGGGTGCTGCCCTGGCGGTTGTCTTTAATAAAACCGTTGAGCTTCGCCAGCAACTGCGGGTTATCTTTGCGCACCGCCCAGGCGATGTTGCCGTTATCGCGTAGCACAATATCTTCATGAACCTGGATCTTCGGGAACACCTGTTTCCAGAACAGCGCCTTATGGCGATCGACCACGATCAGCGGAATCAGCCCGGCGTTGAGCATTTCCAGCAGATCCTCGTCTTCCAGCGCTTCGGGGCGGGTTTGATGACGACGGGTGGGAGAGAGGCTTTGGCAAAGCGCGCATTGAGGGCTTCAAGGCTTTCATAGTAGCTGGATGAACGACGGACAAAGACCGTCTTACCGGCAAGATCGTCCACGTTTTTCACCTGCGGTGACGCGGGCCGGAGATCAGCAGTTCCTGAATATCGCTGTAAATCGGATCCGTGAAAGTCACCTGCTGCTGGCGCGTTGCGGTGATCGTAAGATTGGCAGCGGCAATATCGCCTTTACCTTCGTTCAGGGCAGTAAAGAGATTATCGCGGGTTACCGGAACGAAGATAATTCGCACCTTGAGGTGGCGTTGCTTGAGCTTTTTCTCTTTGGCGAGCTGGGCATTCAGGCTGCGTTCAAATTCGGCGAAGATATCGTGGGTGGCTCCGCGCTGCTGGCCTTTATCGATAAAAAAGAAGGTCTTGCTGTAGGTGGTCAATACGCGAATGACCCGGCGGTCGAGCATGCCAGGCAGGTCGCCCTTCCAGGGCTGCATGATGCTCTCGATATTGACCTCAAGCGCGTCGGGTGAGTCCTCTGGTTGTACGGCGGCAAAAGCGGGGCCGGTCAACAGCAAGGCGCCCAGGCAGGCGGTGAGAAAACGGCGAAAAGGGATGGCGTTCATGGTGCGGCACTCCGCAGGGCGCATCCCTTTATTTTAGTCGAGCGACGCTAAAATACCCTGCAGGAGCAGGGCTTTTTCATGCGCTCAGCCGCCGCGATATTCAGACAATAAAAAACCCCGACGCGTCGGGTTTTTCTCAATCAGTACATGGCAACCGGCCATTCCGGCGGCGCCTGGCTCATCACTTCAACCATCACATCTTTGATGTTGTTGAAAATGGTGGCGATGTCCACCATCGTGATGCCCAGTAACCCGGTCGCGAACCAGCACGCCGCAGCGACACCCAGCATACCGCTGATGACCGCGAGACCGGCGTAGTCGGATTTACGGAATTGAATTTTCAGGGTACTGGCGAGAAACATCAGTACGGCGCTGGTTAACGGCCAGCGTAACAGTGCGACGCCTGCGGTAATGGAAACCATGAGATTTCATCCTCAGAGATAAACAACAAGTTGCCCTGACAGCACTTATTGATTGAGGCGCGAGGCGCTCAGGCTATCTGAAGGCATTCACAAATTGAATGAAACAGTGTTTTTGTTTCATCTCGATGTGTGAACTATATCACGTTTGTTGTTTTATTCACCAGAGGTAAACGCAGGATTTTTTGTCAACGCCGCGGCTCAGTATAGGCCGCGGCGAAGCGATGTTACGCGGAGATCTGATGGCGATAGTCCGTCGGCGTGCGGTCAAACTCGCGGCGGAATACGCGAGAGAAGGTCTGCTGAGAGACATAACCCAGATCCATCGCGATATCGAAGATGGGGCGCTGGGTGGTGCGCAGCGCTTCCGCCGCCAGTAACAGGCGCCGCTGGCGAATGTACTCGCCCAGCGTCTGGTGCATCACGGTGCGGAACATTCTTTGCAGATACCACTTCGAGTAGCCGGATTTTCTGGCCACGATGTCGATATTAAGCGGTTGATCGATATGTTCATCTATCCATTCAGTAAGAGTATGAATAATTTCCCGATGGGACATAAGGCTCTCCCCGTTGTCTATTTTCGCGTCGATTTCTTGTCTGGCGGCGAGTATAATTCCTCAAGTTAACTTGAGGTAAAGCGTATTATGGAAAAAAAATCGACCCGCATAAAATCGCTGCTAACGCCCGGTGAGGTAGCGAAACGAACGGGGGTTGCGGTCTCTGCGCTGCATTTTTATGAGAGTAAAGGGCTGATCCACAGCACGCGCAACAGCGGTAACCAGCGGCGCTATAAGCGTGATGTGCTGCGTTACGTGGCGATCATTAAAATTGCCCAGCGTCTTGGTATTCCGCTGGCGACGATCGGCGATTCCTTTAGCGTGCTGCCGGAAAACCACACGCTGGGGCCGCGCGACTGGAAGCACCTCACGACTCAATGGCGGGAAGAGCTGGATAAGCGCATTCACGCCATGGAGGCGTTGCGCGACCAGCTTGACGGCTGTATTGGCTGCGGCTGCATGTCGTTGCGCGACTGTCCGCTGCGTAACCCGGGCGATAAGCTGGGTGAAGAGGGCACCGGCGCGCGTCTGCTGGAAGACGAATAATCCTCCGCGATCCTCTCCCGGGATTGCGACATTTTTGCCATAGAATTGTTGCTGGATTGCGCATAAACGATAACGTTTGCGCATGGGTTGGTGAATTCTTCATCGGTAATCGTTAATTTTCATAAACCAGGGCAAACTTCTGTTGAAAAAGGGGACATAAAAGCCAGATAATCGTTTGCCTCGGATTTTCGGACGCTTCTTATGCCGGAAATCCGCAGACCAACCTCATCACGCACCCGCGCAGATGAGGTATTACGATTCTCGTTTTGTCTGCGCGGAGTTAATCGTTTGCTTTTTTGTGGCTCCCCTTTGCCGCGATGTAGCACATGGAGATGACGCTTAGCTGGCAGTGGATGTTCCACCACGCAGACGAACGAATGATAAAAACTCTCAGGGATGTTTTCTATGTCTACGCCTTCAGCGCGTACCGGCGGTTCATTGGACGCCTGGTTTAAAATTTCTGCTCGTGGTAGCTCCGTTCGTCAGGAGATTGTCGCCGGTTTGACCACCTTCCTGGCGATGGTGTATTCGGTGATCGTGGTACCGGCATGCTGGGTAAAGCCGGTTTCCCACCGGCCGCCGTGTTCGTGGCGACCTGTCTGGTGGCCGGTGTGGGGTCTATCGTGATGGGGCTGTGGGCGAATCTGCCTTTAGCCATTGGCTGCGCCATCTCGCTGACTGCCTTTACCGCCTTCAGCCTGGTGCTGGGCCAGCACATCAGCGTGCCGGTTGCTCTGGGCGCGGTATTCCTGATGGGCGTGCTCTTCACCATCATCTCCGCTTCCGGTATTCGTAGCTGGATCTTGCGCAATTTGCCGCAGGGTATTGCGCACGGCACCGGCATCGGTATCGGTCTGTTCCTGCTGCTGATTGCCGCTAACGGTGTCGGCATGGTGGTGAAAAACCCGCTGGACGGTCTGCCGGTCGCGCTGGGTCAGTTCGACAGCTTCCCGGTGGTGATGACGCTGGTAGGCCTGGCGATGATCATCGGCCTTGAAAAACTGAAGGTTCCGGGCGGTATTCTGCTGACCATCATTGGCGTGTCTATCGTTGGCCTGATTTTCGACCCGAACGTGCACTTCTCTGGCGTATTCGCCATGCCGTCGCTGAGCGATGACAATGGCAACTCGCTGATCGGCAGCCTGGATATCATGGGCGCGCTTAACCCTATTGTTCTGCCGAGCGTGCTGGCGCTGGTGATGACCGCCGTCTTTGATGCGACCGGTACTATCCGCGCGGTTGCGGGTCAGGCGAACCTGCTGGATAAAGACGGCCAGATCATTAACGGCGGCAAAGCGCTGACGACTGACTCCCTGAGCAGCGTGTTCTCTGCCGTGGTGGGCGCCGCGCCGGCTGCGGTGTACATCGAATCCGCAGCGGGTACGGCGGCAGGCGGTAAAACTGGTTTAACGGCGATCACCGTTGGCGTGCTGTTCCTGCTGATCCTGTTCCTGTCTCCGCTTTCTTACCTGGTGCCTGGCTACGCGACCGCACCGGCGCTGATGTACGTGGGTCTGCTGATGCTGAGCAACGTGGCGCGTATCGACTTCAACGATTTCGTTGACGCGATGTCCGGCCTGATTACCGCCGTGATGATCGTGCTGACCTGTAACATCGTTACCGGCATCATGATCGGCTTCGCGACGCTGGTGGTGGGCCGTGTGGTTTCGGGCGAATGGCGCAAGCTGAACATCGGCACCGTCATTATCGCGGTTGCGCTGGTGGTCTTCTATGCGGGCGGCTGGGCTATCTAAGCCTGACGTTTTGCCGATAAGAAAACCCGCCATCTGGCGGGTTTTCTGTTTATTGCCCTGCAGTGCGACGGGTTCGGACTTTTTTTCCATTTTCAGCCACGTCTCGTTTCCTTTTGCGTTACTCTGGTACGCGTATGATAAGAAGCACGACGCTTCATGTTTTGAATAATAAGACAACGCTGTAAACAGGGAACGCATGGAAATATTCTTTACCATACTCATCATGACCCTCGTGGTTTCGCTGTCCGGGTGGTTACACGCGTACTGCCCTTCCAGGTTCCACTACCTTTAATGCAAATCGCCATCGGTGCGCTGCTGGCCTGGCCTACCTTCGGTTTGCACGTTGAATTTGACCCTGAACTCTTCCTCGTGCTGTTCATCCCGCCGCTGCTGTTTGCCGATGGCTGGAAGACGCCGACTCGCGAGTTTATCGAGCACGGCAGGGAGATCCTTGGCCTGGCGCTGGCGTTAGTGCTGGTGACGGTGGTCGGGATTGGCTTCCTGATCTACTGGATTGTTCCCGGCATTCCGCTGATCCCCGCTTTTGCGCTGGCGGCGGTATTGTCGCCAACCGATGCCGTGGCGCTTTCCGGCATTGTGGGGGAAGGGCGCATTCCGAAAAAAATCATGGGCATTTTGCAGGGCGAGGCGCTGATGAACGACGCCTCCGGCCTGGTGTCGCTGAAGTTTGCCGTGGCTGTCGCGATGGGCACAATGGTCTTTACCGTTGGTGGCGCGACGGTAGAGTTCCTGAAGGTGGCAATTGGCGGCATCCTTGCGGGCTTCGTAGTGAGCTGGCTGTACGGCCGCTCAATGCGTTTCCTCAGCCGCTGGGGTGGTGATGAACCGGCTACGCAGATCGTCCTGCTGTTCCTGCTGCCGTTTGCCTCATACCTGATTGCTGAACATATCGGCGTTTCCGGTATCCTGGCGGCGGTGGCGGCGGGGATGACCATTACGCGTTCCGGCGTGATGCGCACCGCGCCGTTGGCCATGCGCCTGCGCGCCAACAGCACCTGGGCGATGCTCGAGTTTGTGTTCAACGGCATGGTCTTCTTGCTGTTGGGCCTGCAATTGCCCGCGATTCTTGAGACGTCGTTGGTGGCGGCGGAGGCCGACCCGAACGTCGAAACCTGGATGTTGTTTACCGATATCATCCTGATTTACGCGGCGCTGATGCTGGTACGCTTCGGCTGGCTATGGACGATGCGCAAGCTCAGCCAGCGCTTCCTGAAAAAGAAACCGATGGAATTTGGCTCCTGGACGACCCGCGAGCTCTTGATTTCCTCGGTGGCGGGGGTGCGCGGTGCGATAACGCTCGCCGGTGTGCTGTCTATTCCGCTGCTGCTGCCGACGGGCGAAGCCTTCCCGGCGCGTTATGAGCTGGTGTTCCTCGCCGCAGGGGTGATTCTGTTCTCGCTATTTGTGGGCGTGGTGGCGTTGCCGATTTTACTGCGTCATATCGAATCCACCGACCACGTGCAGCAGCGTAATGAAGAGCGGCTGGCGCGCGCGGCGACGGCGGATGTGGCGATTGTCGCCATCCAGAAAATGGAAGAGCGTCTGGCGGCGGATAGCAACGAGAATATCGATAACCAGCTGCTGACCGAGGTCAGTTCACGCGTCATTGGTAACCTGCGCCGTCGCGTCGACGGGCGTAACGATGTGGAAACGTCGATGCTGGAAGAGCAGCTTGAACGGCGTTTCCGCCTGGCGGCGCTGCGCTCCGAGCGCGGGAGTTGTACCACCTGCGCGCGACCAGACAGATCAGTAATGAGACGCTGCAAAAACTGCTGCACGATCTCGACCTGCTGGAAGCGTTGTTGATCGAAGACGCGTAATACGGATAAAGCGTGTGCCGACCAGTTCCCTCTCCCCTATGGGGAGAGGGCTAGGGTGAGGGTATGGCTCCGAGCATAAACCCTCACCCCAACCCTCTCCCTTAAAAAGGGAGAGGGGCGGACCGTGCCTAAACTTCTACTCCGGCAGCTTAAACCCCTCACAGCACTTCAGCCATGCCTGGGCGCTGTGAGACAAATAGACCCCTTCCCGCCAAATCATCCCCAACTGCCAGCGCAGCTCGCTTTCCAGCGGCAGCCAGCGCAGCGTTTTTTCATCTAGCTTGCGGCAAATGGGCTCCGGTAGAATCGCCACGCCGACGCCCGCCTGCACCATCGCCGCCAGAAAGTCCACTGTCCGCTGCGTACTGCAATACGCGGCTTAACGTCATGGCGAGCAAACAGCTGCATCAGCTGGCGGCTGAGGGCGAAATCTTCGTTATAAATCAGCAACGGATGTGCGGCTAACTGCGTCGGCGATACTGACGTTTGTTCCAGCCATTCGCCGGAGCGGGGCACCAGCACGCACAGCGGGTGGCTGAACAGCGGCAGGGTCGTCAGCGCGCTTTCCTCTTCAACCGGCAGCGCGGTCATTGCCAGATCCAGCTCGCCGTTCATCACCGCCTGCTGCACCGTCAGGCCGCCAAATTCGGAGATTTTCAGTTCGACGCCCGGATAGCGCTGGCGGAACAGACCGATCGGCCCGGCCATGAGCATGCCGACCATGGGGGAATACCAAGGCGCAGCACGCCCTTGTTGAGGTGGTTAATATCGCTCAGCTCGGCCTCCAACTGGCGGAATTCATCAAGAATGGCCAGCCCGCGCTCAAATACCACTTGTCCGGTATCGGTCATCAACAGCTTGCGGCCGTCGCGAATCAGGAGGGTACAGTTCAGCTCATCTTCCAGGTTTTTGAGCATCTTACTGATTGTTGGTTGCGTAACGTAGAGTTTCTCCGCAGCTCGAGTAAAGCTCTGCTGGCGAACGACTTCAACAAAGTAGCGCAGCGTTCTTATGTCCATGATTATGCCTCTAAACTATGCTACCGATGAGTTTAATTCATTTCTGTCATCATCGCGGCCTCACTATACTGTGCGCCTGTGATTTTTTCTGGACATTCCTCCATGGCTGAGGCCTTAGGGCGCGTTGTGCCCTCCGTGTTAAACCGTCTGCAGGTGCCGGTGCAGGTTGTACTGTACGCCGGGCTGTTTGTTTTCGCTGAATATCTGGTGAGCTGGTGGCATTTGCCGCTGCCTGCCAATCTGGTCGGTATGGTGCTGCTGCTGGCGCTGATTGTTTGCCACGTGGTGCCGCTCAAATGGGTTCGCGCGGGCTCACGCTGGCTGCTGGCCGAGATGCTGCTGTTCTTTGTCCCGGCGGTGGTCGCGGTGGTGAATTACGCTCAACTGCTGATGGTCGACGGCTGGCGAATTTTCCTCGTTATCGCGCTGAGTACCATGATGGTGCTGGGAGCAACGGCGTGGGTGGTCGACAAAGTGTATCGCTACGAACTGAAGCGGATGCGTAATGAATAATTTTCAGCTGAGCGTCCTGTGCCTGGTGATTACCCTGGTACTCTATTTTGCTAATAAGCGCCTGTACCGCCGCTTTCGTAAGCTGCCGCTGATGCCGCTGGTGCTCACCCCGGTGCTGCTGGTGTTAATGCTGGTGTTTGGCCATATCTCCTACCAGAACTATATGGGGAAGCCCACTGGCTGCTGTGGCTGCTGGGGCCGGCGACTATCGCCTTTGCTGTGCCGGTGTATGACAATCTGGCCATTATCAAACGCCACTGGATGTCGCTCTCTGCTGGGGTGATCACGGCGACGGTCGTGGCGGTGACCAGTTCGGTGTGGCTGGCGCGGCTGTTTACCCTGTCGGATGAAATCCAGCGCAGCCTGGCGGTGCGTTCCATCACCACGCCGTTTGCACTGGCGGCAGCGAAATCGCTTGGCGGTCAGCCGGAGCTGGTGGCGTTGTTTGTGGTGGTCACCGGCGTGTTCGGTATGGCGATTGGCGACGTGCTGTTTTTACGGCTTTCCATTCGTGAAGGGATGGCGAAGGGTGCGGGCTTTGGCGCAGCGTCGCACGGCGCGGGGACCGCGCGTTCCTACGAGCTGGGCCCGCAGGAAGGCGTGGTGGCCAGCCTGGTGATGATGCTCTCCGGGGTGGTGATGGTGCTGGTGGCCCCGTTGGTTGGCTGGATTATGTTTTAAGGCTTAACGGGTCACGCGCCGCACAATCCGTTCCACCTGCTGGCGGAAGTCGGCGGCGACCTGCGCCGGCGTTTGCTTGCCCATGTCGAGTTTTTCACGCGCTGACGTGAACTGGTCGATCACCTGCAAATCCTCAATAAACGGCGTAGCGATGACGGTGGTATGCAGCGACTGCGCCTGGCGTAGCCCGGCCACCACCGGATCGTTCGGGTCAATGACTCCTTTCTCGGTTAACAGCGTTTCCGCCGCCTTGTTCAGCGGAATGCCGCGCTCCAGCCCGAGCGCTTCCACCGACTGCGGATCGCTGACCAGGAAGTTCAGCAGTATCGCCGCCTCTTTCGGATGCTTCGTCGATTTCGCTACTGAGAACATCTGCGACGTTTTGAAGTAGACGCCCGACTCTTCCGTCCCTGGCTGCATCACATAGTCGCCCAGCACCAGCTTCGCCGGCGGCGTCATGTTGTTGGCAAACATGCGAATGGTGATATTCCACGTGAACAGACCGCCCCATTCGCCGTTTATCCACGGCTTCATCTCATACAGATTGCCTTTGCCGTAGGAGGAGAGTCTTTTTGGCGCAGGCAGCACGTGGTCGTCGCTCAGGCGCTTGACGAAGCTGAATGCCTCACTCCACTCGGCATCGTTCCAGGTAAATTTGCCGTCGCTGTTAAACATCGGTTTCTGATGCTTCTGCATCATGTAAGCGTTGAGCAGGAGAATCACATCCTGATCGACCATGGTGTAAGGATAGTAGTTGTCGCCGAGCTTCTGCTGGAACACCTTTCCGGCGGCAAAAAACTCATCCCAGGTTTTTGGATACGCCAGCCCGGCTTTTTTCCAGGTCACGTCGTTATAGTAAAACACCGGCGCATTGACAGAAATCGGCAGGCCGTTGAGCTTGCCTTTGACGGTGGTGGACTGCAGATCTTTGGCCTGATACTGGCTGAAATCGAGCTCGTCTTTAAGCTTATTGAGGTCGTAATAGCCTTCACCGTTTTTGGAGAAGATGATCAGCCACGGCCAGTTGGTCTGCATCACGTCCGGCTCGGTGCCGCTCGCCATCTGGGTGGTCAGGCGCGAAAGGTGCCCGTCCCAGCCGGTATATTCGGCTTTCACTTTGATATCGGGATATTTTTTCTCGAAGGCTTCCAGCGCCTTGAGGGTCGCCTGGTGGCGGCTATTGCCTCCCCACCACGACATGCGCAATTCGACGGGCTGTTGTGCCCAGGCAGAGGTACAGGAAAATAATAGTGATGCGATAACACCTGATGCGATTTTATTCATTATTGTCTCCGGGACAGAGGCAGAAATCGTGTTATGAAACAGGTGAGTAACTGCAAAATACTGACCAGTCGCTTCGGCGCGGCTGTCTGCCGCGCCGGAATGCGCTTTAGCGTTTCGCCAGACGGGAAACCAGTTCGAACTCCTTAAAGTTCACCGGGCGCTGTTGCTGCATGGAGATATTGCCCGCGATACCGGTGAGAATGGACATCGCCCCGGCGCGATGGTCTGCCGCGCGCTGTAGCGGGTCGTTGCCCGGTTCGCCGAACAGGTCCGCCAGCATGGCGTTGTCGCCGCCACCGTGACCGCCTTCGCCCAGGCTGAACTCCGCTTTCCAGGGTTCGGCAAACATCGGGAAGACGGTGATATCGCACTGCTCCAGGCTGCCTTCGTTTTCGCGCTTGCCGCCGGCGTTAACGTAGGATTTCTCGACGATTTTCATCTCCAGGCGGCCTTCGGTGCCGTTAAACACCACGTTCAGCCCTTCCCACGGCAGGTAGGCGTTCAGCGAGTAGGTGAGCTGCACCTGGTTCTGATACTTCACCAGCACCGACATGGTGTCTTCGATGGTAATACCATCGCTGAACACGCTCTGGTCACGGAAGTAGTTATCTTCATGCTCGGCGTCGAGATACAGCGCCTTCAGTTGGGCGTTGTCCGCCATATTCAGCGCGAACGGGTCGTCCTTCGCTTCGGCATAGCCGTGGGCGCGGGGTAGAATTGAGTCACGCCGCGTTTTTCCGCGTTCTCCTTGCCGTAGAACTGCAGACTGCCCTCGGCGTAAACGCGCTCAGGGTAGCTCGCCAGCCAGAAGTTCATCAGGTCGAAATGGTGAGTAGACTTGTGCACCAGCAGGCCGCCGCTGTTGCGTTTTTCACGGTGCCAGCGACGGAAGTAGTCCGCGCCGTGCTCGGTATTGAGCAGCCACTCGAAGTGAACGGAGGTCACGTTGCCAATCGCGCCCTGCATCAGCAGTTCGCGCACCTTACTGTGGTGCGGCGCGTAGCGGTAGTTAAAGGCCACGCGCACCGTGTGCCCGGTCTCCTCGATGGCGTCCAGAATGCGCAGCGCGCGCTTCTCGTCGATGGTCATCGGTTTTTCGGTGATCACGTCACAGCCCGCATGCAGCGCGCGGACGATGTAATTATCGTGGGTGCGGTCCATGGTGGTGACGATGACGATATCCGGGCGAGTCTCGCGGATCATCTCTTCAAACTGCGCCGCCTTCCAGGTGGAGACCGGTTCGGCCCCTCTTTTTGCAGCAGCGTATTGGCGTAGTTCATACGAGTTTGGTTAGTGTCGCAAAAGGCGACCATCTTCGCATTCTCGCGCCATTGCCCGCCAATAGCGGAAATATATAAACCGGCACGACCACCAGTACCGACCAGCGCATATTTTTTCATGACATCCTCGATTATGATAAGCACATATTTATTTGCAGGGTGAGACGATGAAACGTATTCCACATCAATTGATGGAGCTGAATAGCACCTTTATCTGGCACTGGCCCTGGTTTATTCAGGGAGTGAAAAGTGCGAAACAGCACGGTTTCACTGGCATCATCCTGCACCAACAGGAACTGCTTTCTATTCTGGCAACGCCCTCGCCGTTAAGTCTGAAACTGAACGTCGAGAACCTTATTCATCAGCAAAATTACGCGTTGCAGTATTTAAAACGCGTCGATCGTTATCTGGCAGAAAATAACCTTTCGTTCTGGCTACAGGGAGAAGCGGCTCCCTCTGACGACATTATTAAGCGCAAATTTCCCGAGCTAGCTTTTGATGAAAAAAGCGCGCCGGATTTCTGGCAACATTTCTATGCCGCGATATTTTCGCCGCTGCTTCCCGCACTGCCGCATTTAAGCGGCGTAGTGCTTGGCTTAACGACGCCCGCCTTTCAAACGGCAGGCTGGCAGCAGGGCTGTATAGCGTATGGAGCCAGCTGCGCAGCTTTGGCAAAAAGCTGGTGCTGCGCGATTTCATTGATGACAGCTGGCCGCGCCAGCAGCTGGCGACGGTACTCTCATCTTTGCCTGATGATGTCCGCGCCGCCGTTAAAGCGACCGAAATCGACTATCATCCCGGCTTTGCCAACCATCCTCACATCGTCGCGCTGCCAGGACATAAAAAGTGGATCGAATACGACCTTGTCGGCACGGGCTACGGCTGGACGGCGCTGCCCTGCTATCTGGCGGACGAAATCAGCGGCCGCCTGAGCTGGGCCATCAGCGCCACCGGCAACGAAGTGGAGGCGATTACTTCCCGCGTTAGCTGGCAATGGATGCCAGACAGCCGGGTGATGGATTCAGCGAATAGCATCAATCTGCTGGGCCTGATGGCGGCTAACCAGACCACCGATGGCGCTACGCTGTCGGTCTTCGAGCGCTGGGCCGAGCAGCGGCAGCTGCGCTTTCGCGCCATTCAGGACCGGCAACGGCTCGCGTCGCTGTTTTACTCCAGCTACGACTGGCTGTGTAAAACGCCTAACCTGCTGGGCCGACGTCTGCATTATCAGAGCCAGGTGCCGGACAGTGTCTCTCAGGCGCAGCAGGTACTGCATATGGACACCCGCAGTGCCAACTGGCTCCAGGCCTGGCAACCGCTGATACCGGCGGACGATCCCGCGCAAGGTCAGGAGCAACGGCAGCTCATCCGTCTGGAAAAAGAGGCCGCCTGTTTCCTTGCTGCCAACGCGGTACAAACGCTGCGCGAAATCATGCCGCGTATTACCTGCCCTGACGATTCGCTGGAACTTTTGTTCGCCGCCTGGCGCAACGCAGAAGTCTACAGCCAGATGTTCTCACGGGTGACCAGCGCAATGGTCGATCTGCTATGGCGCGATCGTTACGGCGATGATTCGCTGCCTGCTGATGTGCTGATTCAACATCAGAACCAGCTTCTGCGCTATGTCGATACGCTGGAACGCTGGCTGACGTCACCGCCTGCCGGGAGCCCGCTGTTTCTGCCGCTGTTATTAAGCCCTCAACGTCTGGCCCGCTTTGCGCGCAGCCTGACCGAGTCCGAATACACTCAGCATAAAAAGTGAGGACTGAAATGTCGCGCATCGGCGGGGTACGCAACGGCGATTCGCGATAACGGGCGGTAAAAATGAGGTGTTGGTCACGATAGGTAAAAATTTAAGGTGATCAACATCATCTTTTCCCCTTTGTTAATCGTGATAGCGGTCACCTGACTCCGATATTTTTGTGACCTTGATCAGCGCGCCGATTTCCTGAGAATGCGTTCGGCCCGGTGGACAAATTCATCTGCCGCTTGCTCCGGTGTCTGCCTGCCGTAATCCATGTTTTCGCGGGCGGCGACAAACAGCGCGAGGATCTGAAAATCCTCCATCATTGGCGTGGCGCGCTGGTGGCTACCAAGCGCGACAGCCTGATTTAGCCCGGCGACAATCGGGTCCTGCGTATTGATGGTGCCGTTATCCGTCAGCGTTTTCACGGCGATTTTGCTCAGTGGAATGCCGCGCTCCAGCGCTAACGTGGTAACGGCCTGTGGGTCATTAAGCAGGTAGTTGAGCAGCATCGCCGCCTCTTTCGGGTGCCTGGTGTGACGGCTGATGGTGAACATTTGCGACACTTTAAAGTAGATACCCGCCTCCTTTGCCCCGGCAGCATCAGATGCGGGCCGAGCGCCAGCGTCGCGGGTGGCGTCAGGTTACTGACGTAAGCGCGAATCACAATATTCCAGGTGTAGGCGCCGGCCCACTCTCCTGCAACCCACGGTTTCATTTCATGAAAGGTGCCTTTGCCAAATGAGGCGACATATTTCGGCCCCGGAATCACGTGCCCGTCGACCAGCCGCTGAATAAAGCGGAAGGCTTCACGCCACTGCTCTTGATTCCAGGCAAAATGGTAGCCATCGTCGGTGAACATCGGCGTATTGTACTTCTGTGTCATGTAGCTGTTGATCATTAGCATGACGTCCTGGTCGACCAACACCAGCGGGTAGTAGCGGTCACCGAGCCGCTGCTGGAAGATTTTTCCGGCGGCGAAAAGGTCGTCCCAGGTTTTCGGATAGGGAAGGCCCACCTTGCGCCAGGTTTCGGTGTTGTAATAGAACACGGGGCATTAAGCGAGATGGGCAGGCCGTTGAGTTTGCCGTTAATGGTGGTGGACTGTAAATCCTGCGCCGAAAACTGGCTGAGATCGATAACCTCTTTCAGCGCATTGAGGTCGTAATAACCGTTCCCGTCGCGGGAAAAGAGCGACAGCCACGGCCAGTTGGTCTGCATGACGTCCGGTTCAGTGCCCCCGACATTTGCGCTGACATTCGCGCCAGGTGCCCGTCCCAGCCGGTATTTTCCGCTTTTACCGTGATTGACGGGTAGCGTTTCTCAAACGCCTCCAGCGCGGCGTTGGTTTGCTGCTGCCGGGCTTTACCGCCCCACCATGACATGCGCAGTACAACGTTATCAGCGCAATGGACAGGGAAAACGGTGCCCAGCCCGGCGAATATAAGACATATATATAAGAGTCCTGTTTTCATTCTGTTGGGTTCCATTTAAATTGATAAAGTAATTAAATTGGATTTCATGTATTTGTTGAAAATAAGTTTTGCAGATTTTCGTTTAGCATAAATTGTCACTTGAAAATTAAATGGTTGGCGACGAAATAGTTATGTTCTGAGCCGGTGGGTGTTTTACTTATGGATTTATGGTCACGAAATTAAAATATTTATTGTGATGGCGCTCAGCGTGAGGTAAGAGAAAATTGTGATATTGGTCGTTATGTCGAAAATGAAATGTGACCGTTAACGACCTTTGACAATAATCACGTTATTTCTGTCGTGGCTCACAGATTTTACTATTTCAAACTTATCTACTGCATTCGATTCTCTCCCTTCTTATATAAAGGACTATCGCATGCTCAGCTTTGATGAGAAATTGCTGCGTGATATTGACTATCAGCTGCAAAAAATAAACGAGAATATCTACACGCCGCGAAGCACATTAACGGTCGAGGGCTTTATCACGCCAGAACCGGTGCCTTTTACCCAGCGCCATCAGGGAGAGCCGCACGTGTTTCGCCTCGGTGAGCGCTGGGGCAAGCTGTGGGACTGCGCGTGGGTGAACGTACGGGGCGTGGTACCGGAAAGGATATCGGAAGACGAGGTGGTGATGTTGTTCGACTGCGGCGGCGAGGCGCTGGTTGTCGAAGCCGACGGCACGCCGCGCAGGGGTTGACCAACGTGGATTCCACCTTTGAACCCAGCCTTGGACAGGCGGGGAAAGTGGTGCTGCAACTGGATGGCGCGCGCGAGATCGATCTGTGGCTGGAACTGGCCTGCAACGATCTTTTTGGATCGCTACGTAGCGGCGTGCTGGCGCAGGCGCATATCGCAACCTGCAACGTGCCGCTGCGCGATCTGTATTACGACGCCTGGGTGCTGGCCGATCTGCTGAAGTGCCTGGAACGATCCTCCGCCCGTTTTAAGCGAGTGCTGGTGTGCCTGAGCGAAGCGCTCAACGGGCTGACTTGCTACACCGCCGATGCGGTGGCGGCCTGTCGGCAGGCGCTGGCGGTCGAACTGCTGAAGCAAGGCGGCGACCCGACGCTCAGCGTCGTCGGTATCGGTCATGCGCATATCGACCTCGCCTGGCTGTGGCCGATTCGCGAAACCAGGCGCAAAGGTGGGCGGACCTTCGCCACAGCGCTGGATCTGTTAGCGCGCTACCCGGACTATCACTTTGGCGCCAGCCAGCCGCAGCTGTTCCAGTGGGTTAAAGAGGATTACCCACAGCTCTATGCGCGGGTGCAGCGTCAGGTGCGGGAAGGGCGCTTTGAAATTCAAGGGATATGTGGGTTGAGGCCGATACCAACGTCCCCTCCGGCGAATCACTGGTGCGGCAATTCCTTTACGGACGGCAATTCTTTCTGCGCGAATTTGGCCGCGCTACGCAGATGCTGTGGCTGCCGGACGTCTTCGGTTACAACGCCAACCTGCCACAGATTATGCAGAAGTCTGGTATTGACTACTTTATGACGCAGAAGCTGTCGTGGAACGAGCATAACGCCTTTCCCCACCATACCTTTATCTGGCACGGCATTGACGGCAGCGGCGTGCTGGCGCATATGCTCCCGGAAGAGACCTACAATGGCCCAGCGGCGCCACGCAGCATCCGGCGTATTGAAACGTCCTACCATGAAGCGGGGGTATGCGATAAGGCGCTGATGTTATTTGGTATTGGCGACGGCGGCGGCGGCCCCGGCGAGGAGCATCTGGAGCGGCTGCGGCGAATGAAAAATCTCAGCGGTATTGCGCCGGTCACACAGGGTTATGCCATCGACTTTTTCCACCATATCGCGCAGGGCCGTGAGCGTTATCCTCACTATCACGGCGAGTTGTATCTGGAAAAACATCAGGGACGTTGACGACGCAGGCGCGAAATAAGTGGTTCAATCGTAAGCTGGAGAACGCGCTACGTGAGCTTGAGCTGGTAGCCAGTCGCCGATGGTTTCACGGTGAAGGGGACTATCCTGCTGCACGGCTTGACGCAATCTGGCGCGAAATGCTGCTGTATCAGTTCCACGATATTCTCCCTGGCTCATCCATTACGCGGGTGTATGACGAATCCGTTGACCGCTATCAAACGCTGCTGGCAGAGGTCGAACAGCTGATTCGCGCCAACCTGACGCAGCGCGGCGCGTTTGTCATTCATAATCTGAGCGGTTTCGATCGCGAGGAGTGGCTGATGCTGGCGGATACGCCGATGCGGGTGGCCGTTCCGGCATTTGGCTATCGGGTCATTGATGAAGCCGTAGCTGCGGTGTTGCCGGATATTATTGCGCAGCCGCAGCGTCTGGAGAACGACCTGCTGCGAGTCGACTTTAACACGCAGGGGCATATTGTGGCGCTGGTGGATAAACAGGCCGGGCGTTCGTTGCTGCAGCCTGACACGGTCGGCAATCGGCTGGCAGTGTATGACGATATCTGCGGTAACTGCTGGGATATCGATATCACCTATCGCCAACGTGAACCGGACTGCTTTGCACTGGTGGACACGACGGCCTATCAGGAAGGCGCGGCGGCGGTGGTTGAACAGCACTATCGCTACGGCCACTCCACCTTAACGCAGAAAATCAGCCTGTTGCCGGGCAGCAAGCGGCTGACCTTTGAGACCCGTGTCGACTGGCATGAAAGCGATAAAATGTTGCGTACCGCTTTCGCCGTTAACGTGTTGAGCGAACGCGTCAGCTGCGATATTCAGTTTGGCAAAATCCAGCGTAGCGCCCGCGTTAACAACGTCTACGATGCGGCGCAGTTTGAAATCTGTGCGCATAAATGGATTGACTATTCGCAACCGGACTACGGCGTGGCGCTGCTCAACGACAGCAAGTATGGGCATTATGCCAAAGACGGCGTGCTGGATCTGAACCTGCTGCGCTCGCAGCGTTACCCGGGGAGAACGCTGACGCCGGCGAGCACCGTTTTTCCTACGCGCTGTTCCCGCACTGCGGTGATGAAGTGGTGGGACTGGTTAACCGGGAAGCGTATCTGTTCAACAATCCGCTGCGAGTATGCACTGGCGAGAAGGGGCAGCCAGAGGCGAGCGGCGCGTCGTTTATCGCCTGTGACTCGCCGCATATCTGCCTGGAGACGGTGAAGCGCGCGGAGAACGCGGACGCGCTGGCGCTGCGCGTCTACGAGTTTGACGGCGTACAGGCGACGACGACGGTCCAACTGCCGGACGGTATTTCGCGCTGCTTTATTGCCAACCTGATGGAGGTGGTAGAAGAGGAGATTGCCGTGGCGGAGGGCTGCGTGACGCTGACGTTTACGCCGTTTGAGATTAAAACGCTGCTACTGATACGGTCGTAAGCGCGTTTAAAAATGGGGGAGGAGTATTCGCCTTCCCCTTAAAAGGGGGCGCAAAACGCACGTACTCCAAACGCCCCCGTTTCCCTTTGAGGTGGCACCAACGTCGCTAACTCCGCGCTGCAGACCGCTTCATCAATCGCTCAGCCTTGGCGACAAAGTCATCCGCCGCCTGATCTGGCGTCATCCTGCCGTAGTCCATATTCTGCCGCGCCTCCTGGAAGAAGGACTGCATTTTTTGATCTTCCATCCACGAGGTTGCCGTTGATTCCGATTTGAGCTTTTGCGCTGCATTAAACCCGGCGACGGAGGGATTTTCCTCGGTCAGGGTGCCATCGTCGGTCAGCGTTTTCACCGCCATTTTGCTCAGCGGAATGCCGTTTTCCAGCTTGATGGCGGCAATCGCCTGCGGATCGTTAAGCAGGAAATTCATCAGTTTTGCCGCCTCTTTCGGATGCTTTGTGTCTTTGCTGATGGCATATGTCAGCGACACTTTGAAGTAGGCGCTGGCGTTGGTGGCGCCGGGGTACATCACATAATCGCCCAGCACCAGCTTCGCCGGTGGCGTCAGCTTTGGCGCGTAGTACTGGATCACCACGTTCCAGGTGTAGGTGCCTGCCCATTTGCCGTCCTGCCAGTATTTGGTGTCGATAAAGTCAAACTTGCCGAATGAGGCCAGGTATTTTGGGCCGGGGATAACGTGATCGCTTACCAGCCGCTGAATAAAGCGGAAGGCTTCACGCCACTGCTCTTGATTCCAGGCAAAGTGATTGCCGTCGGGGTAAACATGGGCGTATTGTATTTCTGTGACATATAGCAGTTCACCATCAGGAACGTATCCTGATCGCCAAAGATAAGCGGGTAATACTCATCGCCGAGCTTTTCTTTAAACACTTTCCCTGCGGCAAAAAGGTCATCCCAGTTTTTCGGGAAGGCCAGCCCGGCTTTTTTCCAGGTTTCGGTGTTGTAATAAAAACCCGGCACGTTGAGTGAGATCGGAATGGCGTTCAGCTTGCCGTTAATGGTGGTCGACTTTAACTCTTTGGCCGGGTATTGGCTCAAATCAAAGGTGTCGCTGAGCGTGTTGATATCGTAAAAACCGTCGCCGGTGCGGGAAAATATCGGGAACCAGGGCCAGTTAATCTGCATCACGTCCGGGCAATACCACCGGATATTTGCGTGGTCATCCGTTCCAGATAGCCGTCCCAGCCCATATATTCGGCGTTCACTTTAATGCCTGGGTTGCGTGCTTCAAATGCCTGTAGCGCGTTAAGCATCACCTCGTGCCGTGATTTTCCGCCCCACCATGACATTCTTAGTGTGACGTCCTGCTGGGCGAAGGCGACGCTGGTCGCCAGCAGACTACTCATTCCTATTACGCTGGCACAGATTAGACGTTTCATGAATTATTGCTCCTGTAGGATAGGCGAAATGAATTAATAAGTGTTTGTTTTTGTTATTCACTAATAATATTAGCCACGGGAGCATAGAAATATTTAGCCGAGCGGCAGGGAACAATAAATGCGAATTCTGGCGGGGAAGCGGGAAATAGACGGGATGGAATGTTCTTCACAACCTGGAAATATTTAATGTGAAGCTGGTGGCTTATTTCGCGCAGGTCGCTGTGATAGATCTCACCTCAGGGCGATAAACTGTGATCCCCGGCCATAAGGCCGGGAGGATGACATTAATGCGCACGGCCCTGGTCGATGCCCAGACCGGTCTGCGAACGGATGAACTGCGCGCGGAACTGCTCGCGTTCACGATTACCTTCTTCGGAGTTATCGGTGGCGGAGAAGAACCAGATACCGATAAAGGCGATGGCAATGGAGAACAGCGCCGGATACTCATACGGGAAGATCGCCTTCTCGTGGCCAAGGATCGTCACCCAAATAGTTGGGCCGAGGATCATCAGCACCACCGCTGTCAGCAGGCCCAGCCAGCCGCCGATCATGGCGCCACGAGTGGTCAGTCTTGACCAGTACATGGAGAGCAGAATGATCGGGAAGTTGCAGCTTGCCGCGATGGAGAACGCCAGACCCACCATAAACGCGATGTTCTGATTCTCGAACAGGATGCCCAGCAGAATCGCCACCACGCCCAGCACCAGTACGGTGATTTTCGAGACCTTCAGCTCTTCACGCTCGGTCGCGCCTTTCTTGAAGACGTTGGCGTACAGGTCGTGAGAGACCGCTGAAGCACCGGCCAGCGTCAGACCCGCAACCACTGCCAGAATAGTGGCGAAAGCGACCGCAGAGATAAAGCCCAGGAACAGGTTACCGCCCACGGCATCGGCCAGATGAACCGCCGCCATGTTGTTACCGCCAATCAGCGCGCCCGCCGCGTCTTTAAACGCCGGGTTTGCCCCACCAGCATGATCGCGCCGAAGCCGATGATAAAGGTCAGGATGTAGAAGTAGCCCATAAAGCCGGTGGCGTAGAACACGCTTTTACGCGCTTCGCCCGCATCGCTCACGGTGAAGAAACGCATCAGGATGTGCGGCAGACCGGCGGTACCAAACATCAGTCCGAGGCCCAACGACAGCGCCGATATCGGGTCTTTCACCAGCCCGCCAGGGCTCATGATCGCCGCGCCTTTCGGGTGCACCGCCATCGCTTCGGTGAACAGATTATTGAAGCTGAAGCCGACGTGCTTCATCACCATAAAGGCCATAAAGCTGGCGCCGAATAGCAGCAGAACGGCTTTAATGATCTGCACCCACGTGGTGGCGAGCATGCCGCCAAACAGTACGTACATCACCATCAACACGCCGACCAGCACCACGGCGACGTGGTAGTTGAGGCCGAACAACAGTTCGATAAGCTTACCCGCGCCCACCATCTGAGCAATCAGGTACAGCGCGACGACCACCAGCGAGCCGCAGGCGGAGAGCATGCGGATTGGCCCCTGCTTCAGTCGGTAGGAGGCCACATCGGCAAAGGTATAGCGGCCGAGGTTACGCAGGCGTTCGGCAATCAGGAACAGGATGATCGGCCAGCCGACGAGGAAGCCGAGCGAGTAGATCAGCCCGTCGTAGCCGGAGGTGTAGACCAGCGCGGAGATGCCGAGGAACGACGCCGCCGACATAAAGTCACCGGCAATCGCCAGCCCGTTCTGGAAGCCGGTAATGTTGCCGCCGGCGGTGTAGTAATCGTTGCGCGAACGTACGCGCTTCGACGCCCAGTAGGTGATATACAGCGTCAGGACGACGAAAATCAGGAACATGATAATCGCCTGCCAGTTGGTCGGCTGGCGTTCGACCGGGCCGCTCAGGGCATCCGCCGCGCTGGCCGCAAAAGGAAGTGTGGCGGCTAGCGCCGTCAGGACTTTCTTCATGATGCTTTTACCTCGCGCAGGACGGCCTTGTTCAGGCGATCGAATTCATTGTTAGCCCGCCAGACGTATATGCCGGTCAGAACAAAAGAAATCACGATAATGCCGATACCAATCGGAATGCCGCGGGTGACGCTGGTACCCGCGTGTAGCGGCGTGCCAAGCCAGCCTGGCGCGAAGGCGATGAGTAAAATAAAACCGACGTACACCACTAACATAATCAGCGATAAGAAGGTGGCAAACCGTTGCCGTTTTTCGACGAGCTCCCTGAAATGCGCACTACCTTCTATCTGCTGACAAATTTGATCATTCATCACAGAGTCTCCAGAGGTTTTTTGAATCGTGTTTTTTGTTGTGCAAATCAGAACACCGTACTGTTCCTTCTTCCGCAGGAAGAAGGAAAGGGCGAGGGCGGTGTACGGCGATGACACCCTCACCCCGGCCCTCTCCCGGTGACAGGAGAGGGGAAAGCCTGCTCTTATGACGGCATCGTGATGGCCTGCTTCTCTTCCAGCAGTTTTTCCACCACGCCCGGATCGGCGAGCGTTGAGGTATCGCCCAGGTTGCTGGTGTCGCCAGCGGCAATCTTGCGCAGAATGCGGCGCATGATCTTGCCTGAACGGGTTTTCGGCAGCGAGTCGGTCCAGTGCAGGACGTCCGGCGTCGCCAGCGGGCCAATTTCTTTACGCACCCAGTTACGCACTTCGGTGTACAGCGCTGGCGTTGGCTCTTCGCCGTGGTTCAGCGTGACGTAGGCATAAATGGCCTGGCCTTTAATGCTGTGTGGAATGCCCACCACCGCCGCTTCGGCAATTTTCGGATGTGACACCAGCGCCGATTCGATTTCCGCGGTACCCAGACGGTGGCCGGAGACGTTCAGTACGTCGTCGACGCGACCGGTGATCCAGTAGTAACCGTCTTCATCACGACGCGCGCCGTCGCCGCTGAAGTACATGTTTTTGAAGGTGGAGAAGTAGGTCTGTTCGAAGCGTTCGTGGTCACCGAACAGAGTACGCGCCTGGCCCGGCCAGGAGTCGGTGATCACCAGGTTGCCCTCGGTGGCGCCTTCTTGTGGATGACCTTCGTTATCCACCAGCGCTGGCTGCACGCCAAAGAACGGACGGCTGGCGGAACCGGCCTTCAGCTCGGTTGCGCCCGGCAGCGGGGTAATCATGAAGCCGCCGGTTTCGGTCTGCCACCAGGTGTCCATCACCGGGCATTTCTCGTTGCCGATCTGCTTCCAGTACCACTCCCAGGCTTCCGGGTTAATCGGCTCGCCGACGGAGCCCAGAATGCGCAGGGAAGAGCGGTCGGTGCCCGCGGTGGCTTTGTCGCCTTCCGCCATCAGCGCGCGAATCGCCGTCGGCGCGGTATAGAGAATATTAACCTTGTGCTTATCCACCACCTGGCACATACGCGCCGGCGTAGGCCAGTTTGGCACGCCCTCGAACATCAGCGTGGTTGCACCGCAGGCCAATGGCCCGTAAAGCAGGTAGCTGTGACCGGTGACCCAGCCCACGTCGGCAGTACACCAGTAGATGTCGCCCTGATGGTAGTCGAAGACATATTTAAAGGTGGTTGCGGCGTACACCAGATAGCCGCCGGTGGTGTGCAGAACGCCCTTTGGCTTGCCGGTGGAGCCGGAGGTATAGAGGATAAACAGCGGATCTTCCGCATTCATCTCTTCAGGCTGGTGCTGGTCGCTGGCTTTCTCCTGCAGGTCGTGCCACCACAGGTCGCGGCCTTCATGCCAGTCGATATTGCCGCCGGTGCGCTTCAGCACCACGACATTTCTGATGGTTTTGACGTTCGGGTTTTTCAGCGCGTCGTCGACGTTCTTTTTCAGCGGTACGTTGCGCCCGGCGCGAACGCCTTCATCGGAAGTGATCACCAGGCAAGCGCTGGAGTCGATGATACGACCGGCGACGGCCTCCGGCGAGAAGCCGCCGAAAATCACCGAGTGGATCGCGCCAATACGGGCGCAGGCCAGCATCGCCACCGCGGCTTCCGGCACCATCGGCATATAGATAGCCACCACGTCGCCTTTTTTCACGCCCAGAGAGAGCAGGGTGTTGGCGAAGCGGCAGACGTCGCGATGCAGCTCGCGATAGGTAATGTGTTTGCTCTGAGTGGCGTCGTCGCCTTCCCAGATGATGGCGGTCTGGTCGCCACGTGTCGCCAGATGGCGGTCAAGGCAGTTTGCCGCCAGGTTCAGCGTGCCGTCTTCATACCACTTGATAGAGACGTTACCAGGCGCAAAGGAGGTGTTTTTGACTTTAGTGTAAGGGCGCATCCAGTCGAGGATTTTGCCCTCTTCACCCAGAACGCATCCGGGTTAGTGACTGACTGGTGGTATTTGGTCTGGTATTGCTCCGGGTTAATCAGGCAGCGGTCTGCAATATTTGCAGGAATAGGGTGTTTGTGAATTTGGCTCATGCTTTTTTTCTCCTTGTAAGATGTTAATAATATGTCTCATAAAAGTTAATAACAGAGGTATATGGCGCTTTGTTTACTATTTGCGCGGCAGATCACGCAATAATGGAATTGTTCAAATAACGTTCATTTGATTCTTTGAACAAAAATAATTACGGAAGGGGATTTATAGAAAAGTCGCGAATTTTTTTGTTTTTATAACAAAAACTTATAAATAATTATTGGTAGAAATTAGCGGTAATATAGATTTGGCTGGTGAAAAGCTCTGAACTGAAAGGGTTGCATGAGACGCCATGCAGATGATACTGATATTGCGCGTTAAAAACCTCTAAAAGTAAACGCAACACAAATCACCCCCTTTCAAGTGGATACCATTCCCGTATGGCATGGTATTTTTCATTGAGGAAGTTTGCCGTTATGAAGAAAGCACGTGTCAGCTTAGCCTGGCAAATTCTTATTGCCCTGATTCTGGGTATTATTCTGGGTAGTTATCTGCATTATCATAGCGATAGCCGCGACTGGCTGGTTATGAATCTGCTGTCCCCTGCTGGCGATATTTTCATCCATCTGATTAAAATGATTGTTGTGCCGATTGTTATTTCGACGCTGATTGTCGGAATAGCCGGTGTTGGCGATGCAAAACAGTTGGGGAGAATTGGCGCTAAAACCATCATCTATTTCGAAGTGATCACCACGATTGCGATCATTATCGGTATCACCATGGCGAACGTGTTCCAGCCGGGTGCCGGTATCGATATGTCGCAACTGGCAACGGTGGATATTTCGAAATACCAAAGTACCACCGCAGAGGTGCAGAGCCACGCGCACGGCCTGATGGGAACCATCCTGTCGCTGGTGCCGACCAACATCATCGCCTCGATGGCGAAAGGCGACATGCTGCCAATCATTTTCTTCTCGGTGCTGTTCGGCCTGGGTCTCTCCTCGCTGCCGGCGACGCATCGTGAGCCTCTGGTGACGGTATTCCGCTCTATCTCGGAAACCATGTTTAAAGTCACCCACATGGTGATGCGCTATGCCCTGTCGGTGTTTTCGCGCTGATCGCCGTGACGGTGGCTAACTTTGGTTTCGCCTCGCTGTGGCCGCTGGCCAAACTGGTGTTGCTGGTACACTTCGCGATTCTGTTCTTCGCGCTGGTGGTGCTGGGCATCGTGGCGCGCATTTGCGGGCTGAGCATCTGGATCCTGATTCGCATCCTGAAGGACGAGCTGATTCTGGCGTACTCCACCGCCAGCTCTGAGAGCGTTCTGCCGCGTATTATCGAGAAGATGGAAGCCTACGGCGCACCGGCGTCGATCACCAGTTTCGTGGTGCCGACCGGCTACTCCTTTAACCTCGACGGTTCCACGCTATACCAGAGCATCGCGGCTATCTTTATCGCCCAGTTGTACGGTATCGACCTGTCTATCTGGCAGGAAATTGTGCTGGTGCTGACGCTGATGGTGACCTCGAAAGGGATCGCAGGCGTACCGGGCGTTTCCTTCGTGGTGCTACTGGCGACGCTGGGCAGCGTTGGGATTCCGCTGGAAGGCCTGGCGTTTATTGCCGGTGTGGACCGTATCCTCGATATGGCGCGTACCGCGCTGAACGTGGTGGGTAACGCACTGGCGGTGCTGGTGATTGCCAAGTGGGAACACAAATTTGACCGCAAGAAAGCGCTGGCGTATGAGCGCGAGATGTTGGGCAAGTTTGATAAAACCGCTGACCAGTAAATAGAGAAAAAGATAACGCCGGGCTTGCCCGGCGTTATTGTTTTTGGGATGGAAGTTGATGAACGTTTTTGGTGGGCACGATGTGCCCCTCTCCCTTTTTAAGGAGAGGGCTGGGGTGAGGGTTTAACGCCGAATCGACATGCCCTCACCCTAACCCTCTCCCCAAAGGGCGAGGGGACCGGTCGATGCAATGTCGTTACTCCGCACTCACCTTATCAAACTCTTCACACCCGGTATCAAACCCTTCCGTACAGCTCAAATTCAGCCACTGTAGCGCCTTCTGTTTGTTTGGGGTAATGAAGCCTTTCTCACCGCTGAGGAACATCATTCCGGCCCAGTATTCTGAGTAGCCAGTGCGCGAGAGCGACGAGCTGTTTTTGAAATAGTCCGTCGCCTTCTCATCATCTTCTTTCACGCCGACACCGTTGGCGTAAATCAGCCCCAACAGCATTTGTGCGTCAACGGCGAAATCGCTCTCGGCGTTCATCGACGCCTGCTGGAGCAGGGTAATCGCCCGTGGATAGTCGGTTTGCCCTGCCTGGCTGTTGATAAGAATGCGCGCCAGGATAACGTCACCGGCACGGCTGCCCGCTTTGACGGCTTTCTCCGCCAGCGCTTTAGCTTCGGGATAGTCGAGGCTCACGGGATTAGTAATTTTGATCTGCGCCAGCAGGGCGCTGGCATCGGCATCGCCGCCGTCAGCGGCTTTTTGCGCCCAGAATTCGGCTTTACTCAGGTCGCCAGAGCTAAACCAAGTATCGGCCAGATAGTACTGCGCACGCGCATCTCCGGCCTCCGCGGCCTGCTGATACTGGCTGCCCGGCTCTTCTGCGTGGACCGCCAGCGCGGCTAGCCACAACAATGCTAAAAGTCGTTTCATCTTATTATGTAGGTAGTCGAGGAAGTGGGCAGTATAAAGAGATTGGCAGGATAAAAAAACGCCCCGAATGGGGCGTTGAAACGAGTCCGCTTAGCCCATTGCGCTTTCGCGCAGGCGAGCCTTCAGCTTATTGTACTCATCAATCACATACTGCTCGGCGGCACGCTGGTCGGCAATCGGCTCAACGTTAACGGCGCAGTACTTATACTCAGGCGTTTTGGTAATCGGGCTTAAGTTCTCGGTTACCAGCTCATTACAGGCCCAATCCACCACTGGTAGGTCATGTAAATCGCGCCCTTGTTCGGACGATCGCTGACCGCCGCGCGGGTGATGATGCGGCCTTTGCGGGAGTTCACCCACACCAGCGCTTCATCTTCGATACCTAAACGCGCCGCATCGGCGGTGTTGATCTGGGCATAGCCCGGTTCATCCGCCAGCGCCGCCAGCGCCGCACAGTTGCCGGTCATCGAACGGCAAGAGTAGTGGCCGACTTCACGCACCGTAGAGAGCACCATCGGATACTCGTCGGTGAGTTTGTCGATTGGCGCTACCCAGTCGCAGGTAAAGAACTGCGCCAGGCCGTTCGGGGTGTCGAACTTCTCTTTGAAGAGATAGGTCGTGCCCTGGTCGGCATCGGAGGTATCGCGGCAAGGCCACTGGATAAAGCCCAGTTCGCCCATTTTCTCGTAGGTGGCACCGTAGAAGTCCGGGCACAGATGACGCAACTCGTCCCAGATTTCCTGGGTGTTGTTGTAGTGCATCGGATAGCCCATACGGGTGGCGATTTCACTGATGATCTGCCAGTCCGTTTTCAGGTCCCACTTCGGTTCTACCGCTTTAAAGAAGCGCTGGAAGCCACGGTCTGCCGCGGTAAAGACGCCTTCATGCTCGCCCCATGACGTAGACGGTAAAATCACATCCGCCGCCGCCGCGGTTTTGGTCATAAAGATATCCTGGACGATAACCAGTTCCAGATCTTCGAACCCTTTGCGCACCGCAGAGAGTTCAGCATCGGTCTGTAACGGGTCTTCACCCATGATGTACGCCGCGCGCACTTCGCCATGCGCCGCACGGTGCGGCAGCTCGCTGATGCGATAGCCGGTGTGCGCAGGCAGGCTGTCCACGCCCAGGCCTTGGCGAATTTCTCGCGGTTAGCCGGATCTTTCACGTACTGATAGCCCGGATAGGTATCCGGCAGCGCGCCCATGTCGCAGGCGCCCTGAACGTTGTTCTGGCCGCGAACCGGGTTAACGCCCACGCTTGGCTTACCGAGATTGCCGGTCAGCATCGCGAGGCTGGTCAGTGAACGTACGGTTTCCACGCCCTGATAGAACTGGGTCACACCCATGCCCCACAGGATGGCCGCGCTTTTCGCACTGGCGTACATGCGTGCGCACTGACGAATTTCCTGCGCGCTGACGCCGGTGATGTCTTCGACAGACTCTGGCGTGTAGCCTTCAACAATCTTGCGGTACTCTTCAAAACCTTCAGTACGGCTGGCGACAAACGCCTGGTCGTACAGGTTTTCTTCAATAATGACATGGCCCATAGCGTTGAGCAGCGCGATATTCGAGCCGTTTTTCAACGCGATATGCATGTCAGCAATGCGCGCGGTTTCAATTTTGCGCGGATCGCAAACGATGATTTTCGCCCCTTTACGTTTGGCGTTAATCACGTGATTCGCCACGATAGGGTGGGAATCTGCCGGGTTGTACCCGAAGATAAAGACTAAGTCAGTGTCATCAATTTCGTTGATGCCGTTACTCATTGCGCCGTTACCGACCGATTGGTGCAGACCTGCAACCGAAGGGCCGTGTCAGACACGAGCGCAGCAGTCGACGTTATTGGTACCAATAACGGCGCGCGCGAATTTTTGCATGACGTAGTTAGTTTCGTTACCCGTCCCGCGTGAGGAACCGGTAGTCTGAATGGCATCCGGGCCGTATTTCGCTTTGATCGCGCTCAGGCGATCGGCCACGTAATTCAGCGCTTCGTCCCAGGAGACGGATTCCAGCTTGCCGCCACGCTGGCGACGAATCATTGGGTTTTCAGACGTGGCGTCAGGATCTGGGTATCGTTAATAAAATCCCAGCCGTAATAGCCTTTCAGACACAGGGTACCCTGGTTGGTTTTCCCCTGAGCCGCCTCCGCCCGGACGATTTTTCCGTTATCGACCACCAGGTTGATTTTGCAACCTGATGCGCAATACGGGCAAACCGTGACGACTTTTTTCATCGGTCTCGCTCCAGTTAATCAAATCGCGCATACGCGCTGTCGCCCTCAGTATGCATCTTTTATGCCACTTTTTTATTGTGGGCATTCCCTGATATTACGGGTGATTTTTGGTCAAAACCCTGACGAAAAACAGGCTGTCGTCATATTTGACGTGTCGAAAGAAAAAGCCGCGTGACGTTCATCACGCGGCGAGCTGGCGTGGCGTCGACGCTATTGCGGCTTGGCCGGGCTGCTTTGATAGCCGCCGCCGAGGGATTTAATCAGCTGTAGGTTCTGAATCACCCGCTGGGTGTCGAGCATCAGCAGCGACATTTGCTCGGCGAGTACCGGCAGGCGCGCTTCGGTAGCCTGTAACCGACTGCCAAGACCGCGGTTAAAGGCGGCTTCGGCGGCGCTTTGACCATAGCGCATCGCCTCGACGCGCTCTGCTTGCATCTGCCGTTCATCGCTCAGCGTTTGCAGGCGCGTACCGCCGATCGCTACGTCGCGCACCGCGTTGAGCACCGACTGGTTGTAGCGCTCAATCAGCATGTTGCTGCTGGCGCGCGTGTTTTGCAGGTTGGCGTTCAGGCGACCGCCGTCGAACAGCGGCAGGCGCAGGCCGGGATGAAGTTAATTTGCCGACTGGTCCCTTGAACAGATCGTCGATATGAATCGCATCAAGGCCAAAGAACATTTTGATATCGAAGCTCGGATAGAACAGCGCTCGCGCCGCGTCGACCTGGTCGAGCGAGGCCTGCACGTACCAGCGCATGGCCTGAAGGTCCGGGCGACGGGCGAGCAGATCGTAGGAGAGCGTAGCGGGAACGCCCGCTTGCACCTGCGGCAGTGCCACGGGCTTAATCTCCGGTAACCCGTCGGCACCCGCGCCCATCAACGCGCGCAGCGATTCGCGAGTTTCTTTGATTTGCCCTTTGGTGGCCGCAATTTGTTTCTCTACCGCCAGGATCTGCGCCCGTGCGCCGTGGTACGGCACTTTGGCTTCCAGGCCCTGCGCGACTTTGCTCTGATGCGCCTGCACTGCGTAGTCAATGACGCTGCGGGTTTGCTCCAGCAGGTCGAGCATCTGATAGCTGGCCTGAATGCTGTAATACAGCTGCGCGACGGCGACGGAGAGCGACAGTTCTACCGCCGCGGTTTCTGCGAGGCTGGCGTTCTGCGCGCCAATGGCCGCTGAAACGGCGGAGCGGTGCGCGCCCACAGGTCGGGATCAAACCCGGCAACTAAGCCGACGGTGGCTTCCGTGTAGTACGGACCATCCATCCCCAGCCGCGGGCGTCCAGCGCGTAGGGGCCAAGGAAGCCATTGGCGGAGGCACGCTGGCGGTTAATCATGCCTAAGGCTGCCATTTGCAGCTGTGAACCGGCTTCCAGCAGGTCGGCCTGCGCCTGCGCTTTGTCTTCACGCAGCTTTGCCTCGGCCAGCGTATGCGAACCGGCGAGCGTCTTATCAATCAGCGCTGTGAGCTGCGGATCGTTAAACTGCCGCCACCACTGCGCCTGTGGCCAGCCCTGGCTCGCCAGATGGATATCATCGGCCAGCTTGATTTGCTCTGGCTGCAGCTGCGCGTGCGGGGCAGAATCGCTGCGGATTAACGCGCAGCCGGAGAGCGCCGTGGCGCTGGTAAGCAGGGCGCATAGTAGTAATCGAGAAAGGTGACAAGTCATTGTGGTGTGGCTCCTTGCGCCTGTTCCCCGGCAACAGCGATAGCCGAGCCAGTCCAGTCAGGTAACCGGGCGATTTGCTGCATAGCGCGCTGCGCCGGTTCCGATAATGTTGATAATGCGTCGAGGCTTGCCGTGGGCGGGGTGCTGCTTGCGCTCGCTATTCCCGCGGCATACTGCTCCACCGCTTCGGCGAGAGCCGATTCCGGGCCAGGCATGTTGTTATTGCTGTAGAGGATCTCTCGTCCCTGGCGAATCACGGCCTTACTGCGCGCCAGCAGCAGAGCGCGTTCCTTATCATTTAGCTGCCGCTCGAGCGCCACGCGATCGCACATCTCTTCACAGGCGTTAAATGCGGCGTGACAACCGATACGCAGCTGAAGCCAGGTCCGCTGCATTGCAGGATCGTGCTGAGGAATGCGCAGCAGCTTGCCAAGGGTACCGAATGCGGCCGCCAGCTTTTGTGGCAGGACGCCAGCTTCGCTTTCCGGCCAGACGAAGGTGTAGATCACCGCCGAAACGGCGGTGCCGACCAGAATACCGACCGCGCGATCGCGGATCTCGACCAGATCGTAAACCGGGCCAAAGACATTCTCGAGGGTGGCGAGCGCAAAGGTGACGATCATCTGCGTGCCGATATAGGACGATCGCTCCGATCCGGCGGCGATCCACGCGGCAAGCAGCAGGATGGGCGCCAGCACACACAGCAGTTCAACGATATTATCCAGCCACGGCATGACGCAAATGGTGACGAATAGCGCTAGCAGTGCACCGCATACGGCGCCACCGAAACGCAGCGCCATTTTCTGCCACGATGAACCGATGCTAGGGTTGGCGACAATAATGCAGGTCAGCATGCAGGTGTGAATGCCTTCCCAGTCAACGCCGGAGTAAAAGACGTAACAGATCATGCAGGCCAGCAGCGTTTTCAGCGCGTAGCGAAGATAGGCTGGATTGCTGAAGGCGTCCGGCACCATCGACGGCTGTTTAGCGGCTGGCGATGGCGGTGTATCGGGATCCATTGTTCCCAGTTGATGCAGCTGCTCGAAGAGCGTTTCCAGGCCGGATTTCCGGGCAACGGCACGTTCATCTGCGCTGAGTTCCAGCGCGCTTTGCCATGGATCCCCTGCGCTATTGACTGTCGCAGTGAAGTGATTTCATCGTGTAGTTTTTGTACTAGCGCGGTGGGCTGAGCGCGGGGGAATAACGGTTAAGCGTGCTGTACAGATAAGTGACCGTGGCAACGCAGTTTTGCCACCAGGCGCTGCGTGCCTTCCAGTCGGCATCATCGGCCAGGCAGAATACGTTGAGCTTTTGCAGCGCCAGCGCTTCTCGTTCAACGTATTTTTCCGCCAACGGTGGGGATTGTGTCGTCAGGTGGGCGAGTGCGTCATCAAGCCTTGCGCACAGCGCTTCCTGTATCTGCCTTCCTGCGCGGCTAGGGAACCACAGTACTCCAAGCAGCACCATCAGCAGTGCAGGATAGAGGCCCACGACGATACACCACAGCGTCAGACGAACGACGATTTCTGGATAATCGAGCATGCCGGGAAAGGTCTGACCGTACACGGCGATAATGGCGACGGCGAAAAATAGCAGCCCCAACTTGTGGGTGCGCATCATAAACATGCTGCCCAGCACCACCAGACTGGCGACGATCATGCGGATCAACGGGTAGCTGTAGGCCCATTTGTAGATCAAAAACAGGCTGGCGATTTCCATGACGGTAGCCACGACGAACAGGATCGCCACAAATTTGGTGTAAAACGCGTTGGACTGCACGCCGTAAAACAGCACCGCCAGCGAGATCGCCAGAAATGGGATCTGGAAGGTCATTGAGATCAGCACGACCAGCAGGCAGCCTGTCCACAGCTGGATCGTTTGCGGCAACCGCCCTGGCCGCCGCTCGCTTAGCTCTTCACGGAAAAACGCCAGCAGCCTGACCAGCGGCAGCGGCAGGTAGTTGAGTATGTTCATTATTGTGGCTCAAGGCTGGCAACCGCCGATGCGCCGATGCGAAACAGCTCCGCATCCGGTTTATCGACCATGATTTTGACCGGAAAACGCTGGGCTACGCGCACCCAGTTGATTGAACGGGAGACGCGAGGCAGCCCGCCAGCACGATGCCGCCGTCGTCCGGCAGCACGCCGAAGCCAATGGAGTCGACTTTGCCGCTGAAGGTTTTACCGCTGTCGCTCATCAGGCGTAGCGTTGCTGGCGTACCGGCGTGAATGTTTTTCAGCTCGGTTTCGCGGAAGTTGGCGATTACGTACCAGTGGCGCGTGTCGATCAGGGTGAAAATGGGCTTCATCGCGGAGGCGAACTGGCCGATGGACGTTTTCAGCGACACCACGCGGCCATCAAACGGCGCGCGTACCGTCGCCATTTCAAGATGCAGTTTGGTTAACGCAATATCGGCTTGGACGGCAACGCGCTGGGCCACTAGCGCATCCACGCCGCTGACCGCGCTGGCGGCTTGCTGTGCCTGTAGCAACACCGCATTGAGGTCAGCTTCGCTGGCACGCTGCGCCGTTCTGGCGCGGTCAACATCTTCGGCGGAGACAAAACCTGCGCTAACAGCGGTTCGGTGCGCTTAAGTGTATCACTGGCCTGTTTGGCGGCTGCGCGGGCTTTACTCACCGTCGCCTCGACGGAGCTGGCAGCAAATTTCTGCGCATCCACGCTGCGTTGAGTCAGCATGATCTGTTTATCCAGCGCCGCCAGCGAGGCTTCCGCTTTGGCCAGGCTGGCTTCATAAGGGCGAGGGTCGATGCGGAACAGCAGGTCGCCCTGTTTCACCTGTTGGTTATCAACCACCGCCAGTTCCACAATACGTCCGCTGACTTCCGGAACTACGTCGATCGTGTCGGCGGAAACGTAGGCATCGTCGGTAGCTGGTTTGCTATCGACCCGCCAGATGACGAAAATCAGGACGACCAGTGCAAGCAGGGCTAACAGTAGGGCCGGAAGTTTATTGCGTGGAGCTTTTTTCAGCGAGCTTTCCATGAGCGCATCTCAACGTAAATTAGAAAAAAACCAGCCAGAACAGCATGGAGTAGAGGACAAAAAGGGCGGTGTAGATAACCGCAGGAAATGCCAGCGTTGAACCTGTTTTGCTGACGATAACTCGCCGAGTGATCAGCGTGAGAATAACGCCGGCTAAAATACAGAACAGCCAGTCAGGGTAATAAGCGCCAATAACGGGAATGGATGGTGACAATGAACACCCTGTTAATAAGAGAGCTGAACCGAGACCACTTATTCCTTTTAGCCTCGTCACGACGCGGGACTTTGCTGTTTGCATAATGAAATACGATCCTGTGTATATCGAATAATATATTGAGTGAATACTTATGAGTAAATAAATCTTAGTATGGCGATTTATTTACCTTGAGGGTGTTTTTTCTCGATTAGCCGCATTAATAACTTATTCACAAATTGAGTATTTACTTTATATTTATTCATTACGTGAATTTTATATATCCGAGGGCGGAAAACCCTCGGATAAACCAGAATTAATTCGGGTAACAATATTCACCCACATTTCGAATTGATCCAGGCAGCCGATGATTTCATCCAGCTTCGCGGCGTTGCCGATAACGCTGGCCTTCTTCGTCTTAATCAGATCGGCCATTTTGGCCTGGCCGGTGAGCACCTGCTGTAGATCGCTACGGCTGATATAGAAAGAGGCGTCAGCTTTCGGCTGTAGCACCTTGCGGTAGTTAAGTACGCTGTCGTTCAGGGTCAGGTTGAGGTTGTCGTTGTCGCTCAGGTTGAAGTTAATGCTGATATCTTTACCGGCTGATTTTTCGCTATCGAGGCGCACCGCCATATAATCAAACAGCATTTCCACCGTCATACCTTTCACGGTATCCGGCGAGTTTGAAGAGCCGTGGGTAAACTTATGCACGCCGTCGCGTAGCTCTTTTGCACCAGTCAGATAGAAGCCACGCCAGGTGGCGGATTCAGACTGGTAGCCCAGCTGTTCAAAGGCATCGGCCTGCAGATTTTTGGCAATTTGATCGCCAGGGTCGGCGGCGATAACGTGTTTCAACAACTCTGCCGCCCAGCGGTAGTCGCCCTGGTTATAGGCATCGCGCGCAAGGTTAATGACGTGTGCAGAGCCACCCAGTGCTTTCACGTAGCGTTTGCCCATCTCAACCTGGCCGTAAGGATTCAGGTTGGCGGATTTCCGTCGAAGTAGCCGAGATAGTAGTTGTAGACGGCACGAGCGTTATGGCTGACAGAGCCGTAATAGCCGCGGCTGGCCCAGTTATTTTCCAGGTTTTTCGGCAACTTAATCATGTTGCCGATCTCATTCATCGTATAGCCCTGATTCGCCAGATGCAGCGTCTGATCGTGAATGTATTTAATCGTGTCGCGATACTTGCCGATATAGTCGTTAATCTGTTTATTTCCCCACACCGGCCAGGTGTGTGGCATAAACAGGACTTCCGCCTGGCTGCCCCATTTATCGAGCGTTTCGTTGAGATAATTGGTCCACTTGCTGGTATCGCGGGTTTTCGCACCGCGCAGGGTATAGAAGTTGTGCAGCGTATGAGTGGTGTTTTCCGCGGTGCACAGCGCTTTCAGCGCCGGAATATAGAAGTGCATCTCCGCCGGGGCTTCGCTGCCCGGCGCCATCAGGAATTCAAACTTCAGGCCGTCGATGGTCAACGTTTCGCCCGTTTTGGTGATCGATTTGGTTGGCGCGATCAGCGTCGGGTTACCGGTGGTTAAGGTTACGCCTAATCCATTACCGATGTTGCCTTTGGCATTATGCGGCAGCAGCAGCCCGTAGGAGTAGAGCACGCGGCGGTTCATGATGTTACCCGCCAGCACGTTCTCGCTGATGGCTTCCTCCATAAAGCCCGCCGGGGCGATGATTTGTACTTTTCCGGCTTTGACGTCCGCTTCGGACACCAGCCCTTTCACGCCGCCATAGTGGTCGGTATGGCTGTGGGTGTAGATCACCGCCACAATCGGTTTGTGCGGACGGTGTTGATAATAGAGGTCCAGCGTGGCTTTGGCTGCTTGCGGAGAAACGAGCGGGTCAACGACGATAAGGCCGGTATCGCCTTCGATAAAGGTAATGTTGGAAATATCCTGGCCGCGCACCTGATACATACGATCGGTGACTTTGAACAGGCCGGAAATACCGTTCACCTGAGACTGACGCCAGAAGCTTGGGTTGACCGTATCGGGTGCTGGGGCATTAATATCAAACTTATAATCTTCAGCGCGGTACATCACCTTGCCATCGGCATCTTTGAGCTCACCGTGATTTAATAACGGTGCGATAAACCCACGCTGGGCATCTTCAAAATCCTGACGGTCGCTAAAGGTAAGGATTTAGCATACTGCTGATTAATTTCCTGGGTATATTGCGTGGCTTCTTTCGGTGTTTCGGCAGCGAAGGCGTTATTTATCAATAGGCCACTGGCGACACCAACGGCAATAAACACGTTGCTGAAACGGAATAACCTAGAGTTATTCATATAAAACTCCCTTTCATTATTAATGTTATGAATTATTCGGCAAACAACCAGCGCCTGAGATATGGCGATCTATACTAGTGGCTATTTTGATAATTTGAGAGGTTTGTTTGTGAGGGCGATCGTTATTTTTATAAGGTATTTGTGCTTAAAACTGAATGAATAAAATACCCATATATTTTATGGAATTTAATATTTAATTGTTATCGTTACGCACGCTGTAGAATTGAGATTCCTCCGCTACTCCGCCAGCCGCGGCTTGCCTACTCTACAGGCAGCTCCCCGATGAGACCGTCCTATGAAACGTTATCTAACTGCAGTGATGCTTTGTTCGCTCTCGCTGACCAGCCAGCTGGCGCGCGCGGATATTATCGACGATGCCATTGGCAATATTCAGCAGGCGATCAACGATGCGTACAACCCCAGCAGCGATCGCTCCAGCCGTGACGACGACGATGACCGATCTTATGACGATCGCGGCGGTCGTTCCCAAAGCAGCCAGCAATATAACGATCGTCGCCGCCAGTTGGACGATCGTCGGCGTCAGTTAGATGACCGCCAGCGACAGCTCGATCAGGAGCGTCGTCAGCTGTCAGACGATGAGCGGCGTCTTGATGACGATTACGACCGCTAGGCGAGGCGAATTTCCATGCCGTCGTAGCCTGCTTCAATGCCGGCGGCAGCAGGTGCGTCATCATCCATTCATCAAACTGGTGGCTGATATGGGTGAGTACCACGCGCGGGCAGCGGATCGATTCATTTAACGCCACGATCGTCGCTAAATCGCTGTGGTTACGCGGCGTCTGCTCGCGGGCGCATGGCTGCAATCAATGACCATCACCTGCGGCTGGTTATTGCTTAAGAAAGTGAGCGTTTTATCGGGCAGCCCGGCGCTATCTGAAAGCCAGGCGACACGGCTGTGTGGCGTCTCCAGCAGATAGCCGAAGGTCAGCTTCGAGTGTTCCAGCGGTACCGGCGTAATTTGCAATCCCTGCAAGTCAAACACCACGAACGGCTCCACGGTATGGCTGAAATCCAGCAGGCCGGGATGTTTGAACAGATCGTCACAGCCCAGCTCATCCGGTGGGCCGTACACCGGCACCGTCTCGCCTACGCCCCAGCGCAGCGGAAACAACCCTGAACGTGATCCATATGATAGTGGGTGAGTAAAAACTGCTGGAAAGAGCCGGCGGGCCAACGTTCGGCGAGGTCGGGCAGGCCGGCATCTATTAACGTGACCGCATCGTTGAAGCGGACAACGCCGCTGCAGGCTTTACGGCGATACTGCGGCGCGCGATGGGCGCGCACGCAGGCCGGACAATGGCATCCCCAGGCGGGCACACCCTGCGCGCCGCCGGTACCGCTGAGGGTGAGGGTTAAACTCATACAACATCCTCATAGCGCTTTGGTGAATCGAATGTGGCTGGGGCATAACCCTCACGCTGATAAAAGCGATGGGCGTCGAGTCGCCTGGTACTGGTGGACAACTCGGTCATCTCCGCGCCTGCCTCACGCGCAGTCTCTTCAGCCCAGCTCAGCAGTTGGCTGCCGACGCCTGAACCGCGCGCGCATGGCATGACAACCAGCTCCTGAATCTCGCCAATCCAGTTGGCATGATGCAGATGAAACTGCAAATGCAGGCTGATGATGCCGACGACCTCGCCGCGCAGCAGAGCCAACTGATAGTGCAGATGCGGGTCCTGAAGATTGGCGGCGAAACCGGTGTAAAAGGCGTCTTTGTCGAATTCGGCTTGCTTTAGTTCGCACATCAGCGCGTAAACGTCATCAATATCCTCGAACGTGGCATGGCGCAGCTCACAGACAGGCATGGTCTTTCTCCTTGCGTCCCATCAGGGTCAGTAAAATATCCACTGACTGTAGCAAACTTCCGTCGTTATTGAGCGTATGGCAGTTTTCTGGCGCATAGCGGGCGGCACGCTCCAGCCGGGCGGCAATCTCCATACCGTTCTCGCGCCCACGGGCCTGAAGACGTTCGCGCAGAATCGGCGGCGAAACCTGCAAGCACACTGGCAGCAGGGCGTTGCCGTAGCGCGCTTTGGCCTGCGCCAGATGCGCGCGCGAGCCGTTGACGATGACATCGAACCCGGCGTGCAGCCACAGATCGATCTCCACGCCCACGCCGTAATACAGGCCGTTAGCGTGCCAGCTCAGGGCCAGCAGGTTGTGTCCGGCACGGGTAAAAAATTCCTGCTCACTCAATGCGATGTGGTTTTCGCAGCCGGCGTTGGCCGGACGGGTTATGTAGCGATGGGCAACCAACAGCTGCGCATGTTCCTGCTGACGAAGCACTTCCAGCAGGCTGTCTTTGCCGGAGCCGGAGGGCCCATTAACCAGATCAGTTTTCCTTTCATCAGAATACCCTTTTACCCTGACGCCAGACGTGGTCGATATGGATGTGCTCGCCTTTGCGATGCGCCAACACCAGATCGGCGCGTTTACCTTCGCCAATCACACCGCGGTCGTGCAGGTTCAGCGCGCGCGCCGGGTTTTGCGTCACCAGATTGATGGCCTGCGACAGGGTAAAGGCATTTTGCTGGTCATCGGCAACGCGGAAGGCGGCGTCCAGCAGGCTCGCCGGATAGTAATCGGAGGAGAGAATATCCAGCAGGCCCCGTTGCGCGAGTTGGCTGGCCGCGACATTGCCGGAGTGCGAACCGCCGCGCACGATATTTGGCGCGCCCATCAGCACGTTCAGGCCATGGCGGCGTGATGACTCGGCGGCTTCAAAGGTGGTAGGGAATTCGGCGATAACGCTGCCTAGCTGATGCGATTCCACCACGTGTTCATGAGTCGCATCGTCATGGCTGGCCAGCGCGATGTTGCGGTCACGGCACATGCTGGCAATGGCGGCACGGTTAGGCTGCGACCAACGTGCGGCAAGCTGCAGCTGTTCTTCTTCGTATTGACGCATCTGCTGGTCAGTCAGTGAGTACTTACCTTGATAGTATTCCCGGTACTTCTCACGATTGGCGAACTGGCGCTGGCCGGGAGAGTGGTCCATTAACGACACCAGCGTCACCGGCTCGCGACCGACCAGTTTTTCAAACAGCGGCAGCGTGGTGTGGTGCGGCAGTTCGCAGCGCAGATGCAGGCGATGCTCGGCGCGGTTGAGGCCGCGCTTTTGCGTCTCTTCCACGGCGTTGATCATCTTCTCCAGATTTTCCAGCCGGTCGCCGCCGTCGCGCACGTCACCAATCGCCACCGCGTCCAGCACGGTGGTGATGCCGCTGGCGACCATCAGCGCGTCGTGGCTGCTCATCGCCGAGTGGGCGGGCCAGTCAACCTTCGGGCGCGGGGTAAAGAATTTATCCAGATTATCGGTATGCAGCTCAATCAGCCCCGGCAGCAGCCAGCCGCCTTCGCCGTCGAAGGCTTCCGGCAGGCGGCTCTGGCTTTCGGCAAAGGCGCGGATTTCTCCGTCCTGTACCTCCAGCGAACCGTGGACCACATCGTTCTCAAGCACCAGCTTTACATTATTGATAATCATACAGGTGTACCCATAGGGTGAAGGCGGTCGGCGACCTGGTTGCGCACGGTTTCGTCGTGGAAAATACCGACGATGGCCGCGCCGCGGGCTTTGGCTTCTTCAATCAGGCTGACAACCGCGGCGCTGTTTTTGGCGTCCAGCGAGGCGGTCGGTTCGTCGAGCAGCAGAATCGGGTAGTCGACGATAAAGCCGCGGGCGATGTTGACGCGCTGCTGCTCGCCGCCGGAAAAGGTCGACGGCGCCAGGTGCCATAAGCGTTCGGGAACGTTGAGGCGCGTCAGCAGCTGCGCGGCTTTGACGGCGCAGGTTTCGCGCGGCACGCCAGTATTGAGCAGCGGCTGCATCACCACCTCCAGCGTGGAGATGCGTGGGATAACCCGCAGAAACTGGCTGACCCAGCCGACGGTGGTTTTACGCACTTCCACCACCTTGCGCGCCGGGGCGCTGACCAGATCCACCCATTCATCGCCGTGTTTAATATGGATATGGCCTTCATCCGGCAGATAGTTGGCGTACAGCGAGCGCAGCAGGGTGGATTTACCGCTGCCGGAGTGGCCGTGCAGCACCACGCACTCGCCGGCGTTGACGGTGAGCGAGGCGTTGCGCAGCACTGGAAGCTGAACGCCGTTTTGCTGGTGCAGAACAAAGGTTTTACTGACGTTTTCGACGCGGATCGCGTTCATTTCTGGCCTCTTTAAGCATTTGTGCGTTCGATTGCCTGATGGATCAGGCCTACAACCGTTTTAGGATGCTGACAAACTTAAAAAAGAGCACGGACAGTCCCTCGCCCCTTTGGGGAGAGGGTTAGGGTGAGGGAAGCCGCTGTTTTATCCGTGCGTTATTACCCTCACCCGGCCTCTCCCTGAAAGGGAGAGGGAGAAAATCCGCCGCGCGATGGTTAATTCTGCAACACCGACGACACCAACAGCTGGGTGTACGGATGATGCGGATCGTCGAGTACCCGGTCGGTCAGCCCACTTTCCACCACCTGGCCTTGCTTCATCACCAGCAGGCGGTCGGCCAGCAGGCGAGCGACGCCCAGATCGTGGGTGACAATCACCACCGCCAGGTTCAGCTCTACCACCAAGCCGCGCAGCAGGTCGAGCAGGCGCGCCTGCACCGACACGTCCAGCCCACCGGTGGGTTCATCCATAAACACCAGCTTTGGGTGGGTGACGAGGTTACGGGCAATCTGCAAACGCTGCTGCATCCCGCCGGAAAACGTGGTGGGCAGGTCGTCGATGCGCGACGCCGGGATCTCCACTTCCTCCAGCCAGCGTCGGGCGGTGGCGCGAATATCACCGTAGTGGCGCGCGCCGGTGGCCATCAGCCGTTCGCCGATATTGCAGCCCGCCGACACCTGACGGCGCAGGCCGTCCATCGCGTGCTGATGCACCACGCCCCATTCGGTGCGCAGCAGGCGACGACGCTCGGCTTCGCTCATGGCGTACAGCGAGCTGTCCTGATAGCGGATCTCTCCTTCCTGCGGCATCAGACGCGCGGAAATGGATTTCAGCAGGGTGGTTTTGCCGGAACCCGACTCGCCGACAATGCCCAGCACCTCGCCCGGCCAGAGATCAAAAGAGACGTTGCTGAAGCCCTTGCCCGGCGCATAGAGATGGGTCAGGCGGTCAACGGAGAGTAATGGTTGCGTCATGCGGTTTTCGCCTCGCTCTGTTGGCGGCAGTAGTCGGTGTCGGAGCAGACAAACATCCGTTTGCCGCTGTCATCCAGCACCACTTCGTCGAGATAGCTGTGGGTCGAGCCGCAGATAGCGCACGGCTCGTCCCAGGCCTGGACAGTGAACGGATGGTCGTCGAAATCGAGGCTCTCCACGCGGGTATATGGCGGCACCGCGTAGATGCGCTTCTCGCGCCCGGCGCCGAACAGCTGCAGGGCGGGCATCATGTCCATCTTCGGGTTATCGAATTTCGGGATCGGTGACGGGTCCATCACGTAGCGGCCATTGACCTTCACCGGGTAGGCATAGGTGGTCGCGATATGGCCGAAGCGGGCGATATCTTCATACAGCTTCACCTGCATCACGCCGTACTCTTCCAGTGCGTGCATGGTGCGGGTCTCGGTTTCGCGCGGTTCGATAAAACGTAGCGGTTCGGGATCGGCACCTGGAAGATCAGGATCTGATCCTCCGCCAGCGGCGTTTCCGGGATCCGGTGGCGCGTCTGGATCAAGGTGGCGTCTTCGGTGCGCTCGGTGGTGTTCACCCCGGTCACGCGCTGGAAAAACTGGCGGATGGAGACGGCGTTGGTGGTGTCATCCGCGCCCTGGTCAATCACTTTCAGCACATCCGCTTCACCAATCACGCTGGCGGTGATCTGAATGCCGCCGGTGCCCCAGCCGTACGGCATCGGCATTTCGCGGCCGCCGAACGGCACCTGATAGCCGGGGATCGCCACCGCTTTGAGGATAGCGCGGCGGATCATGCGCTTGGTCTGTTCATCAAGGTAGGCAAAGTTATAGCCGCTGAGATTAGCCATTTTTCTGCTCCCGTTGCAGGCGTTTCAACAGTTCCAGTTCGGCCTGGAAATCGACGTAGTGGGGGAGTTTGAGGTGCGAGACGAAACCGGCGGCTTCGACGTTATCGGCGTGGGCGAGGACAAACTCTTCATCCTGCGCCGGGCCGACGGCGTGCTCGTCATACTCCGGGCCTGCAATGCGCGGTCGACCAGCGCCATCGCCATCGCTTTGCGCTCGCTCATGCCAAACACCAGACCGTAGCCGCGGGTGAAGTGCGGCGGTTCGTCAGCCGGGTCGACGAAGCCGTTGACCATTTCGCATTCCGTCATCAACAGTTCGCCGACGTTCACCGTAAAACCCAACTCTTCGGGCACGATTGAAACGTCGATATAGCCGCTGCGGATCTCGCCAGCAAACGGGTGGTTGCGCCCGTAGCCGCGTTGGGTGGAGTAGGCCAGCGCCAGCAGGTAGCCTTCGTCGCCGCGCATCAGCTGCTGGAGACGTGAGGAGCGCGAGCACGGGTAGACCGGCGGCGTGCGGGTGATATCGTCGGGCGTTGCGCCGTTGTCCTCTTCCGTCTTTGCCAGTCCCTGGCTTGCCAGCAGGCTGAAGACATGCGGGGCGGGCGTCGGCTCGCCATCATCGGTTTGCAGGGGCGGGCTTCGCCGTTCGCCAACAGGGTAAAGTCCAGCAGACGGTGGGTGTAGTCGTAGGTCGGGCCGAGCAGTTGGCCGCCCGGCACGTCTTTATAGACGGCGGAAATACGGCGTTCCAGGCGCATATTGCCCGTCTCCAGCGGCTCGCTCACCGCCAGTTTCGCCAGCGTGGTGCGATAGGCGCGCAGCAAAAAAATGGCTTCAACGTTGTCGCCGCTGGCCTGCTTCAGCGCCAGCGCCGCCAGCTCGCGGTCGGCGATGCCGCCTTCGGTCATCACCCGGTCTACCGCCAGGTTAAGCTGCTGTTCAATCTGAGCGACGCTGAGTTCCGGCTGCGCGGTGTCGCCCCGGCGTCGATGTTCCTGTAGCGCGTGGGCGGCGGCTATCGCCTTCTCGCCCCTTTGACGGCAACGTACATATCAGCAAACCTCGACGTGAGTAGTGCGTGGAATGGCCAGCAGACGCTCGCCGCAGGTGAGGATCAGATCCACGCCGAGCGGGAACGGGTGCGGACGTTCGGTCAGTTCATGCAGAATACAGTTCGGCAGCTGTGGGGCGATCATCCGTTCTTCGGCGATGCCCGCACCGGTCAGGCGCAGCATGCGCCCGCCGCTGAGACTTGAGACCTGCACAATCAGCGTGGCGCTGGTTTCCGGCGCCACCGCGCTGCCTTCACACAGGGCGTTTAGCTGCTCGCTGCTGATGGTGTCGCTTGAGACGGCGAAAGTCGCCTGCTGCGGCTGATCAACCAGCGGCGCGTTGGTGTGAAAGCGCAGGCTCTGGCTGACGATATCGTTATGCAGCGTGTTGGACAGCCACACCGGCGTGTCATTGTCGGCCAGGGTCAGCAGCACGCTGGTGGTGGCGATATTTAGCGGCTGCCAGCCGTGCTTGAGCTGATGTAGCGCGACGATCACCCCGGTTCGCTCATGGCTTTTAACAGGCGACGAAAGCTGTGCTGGGCATCCTGCACGGGAAGAGTAAAAGCGGTTTCCAGGGTCATGCGTTATCTCCGCGAACCAGCGTAAAGAAGTCGACCCGGCTGGCGTTAATTTCAGCCTGACGTGCGGCAATACGCGCGGTACGGTCGGCTTCCAGCGGGGTAATCAGGGTTTCTGATAAGGTTTGAAAATGGCTGGGCTGCTGCATCAGCGCATCAATCAGCGCGCAGCGCTCGGCGTGGGCTTTATCGCGCCCAGCACCCAGCTGTAGCCCACGGTCCCGTTGCTCAAGCGCACGGCAGCGCGGGTTAGCGTAGCGTCACCGGCAAAGAAGCGCTCGCCGGTGCCGCCCATGCGGCCCTGTAGCTGGACCAGACCGGTTTCCGGGCGCGGAGGGTTTCGTAGTCGGCACGGATATTCAGGGCAACCATTTTTGCCGCCAGACTCTCGGGCTTACTGTAAGACAGCACCGACATCCAGTGCTGACGGGTTGCGGTATCGAGGTGCATTCAGTGCTCCATAATAAATTCGATCATGTCGGCGCGGGTTAAGCTGACGGAGTACTCCATCACCTGGTCGTTGCCTTCACGGTGGTTCAGGGTGCGCACGCACAGCAGGGGCGCCATGTTGGGAATTTCTAAGCGCTGGCTCTCTTTGGTCTGCGCCCGACGTGCGCTGATGCGGGTCTGGCTACGTTTGAGCGCAATACCGGTTTGCTCGCGCAGAAAGTCGTGCAGCGAACCGCTGCTGAAACTTTGCAGCGTGGGCCACAGCGTGAGGTCAGCAAAATAGTGGTCAATCAGACACAGCGCCACGCCGTTGACCCGGCGCAGCGTGCGCAGGTGAATAACGTTGTCGCCTTCGGCTATGCCAGCGCTTCGGCGATATGGCCGGAGGCCGGGCGCAGTACCGACAGCAGCTTTTCGCTGGTGGGGTGGCTGCCCTGGTCGAGCAGGTTCTGGCTAAAACGCGCCTGAGCGTTCAGCGGGTAGTCAAACGGGCGCATCAGCACCAGCACGCCAATCCCCTGACGACGCTGAACCCAGCCTTTCTCCACCAGTTGGTCGATGGCGCGACGCAGGGTGTGACGATTCACGGCAAAGCGCGCCGCCAGCTGGTGCTCGGCGGGCAGGTAGTCGCCGCAGCGGTAGTTCTGGCGCAGCTCTTGCTCCAGGCGAGCGGCAATCTCTTGATAACGTGTTGGATAACTGGTCGGATGTGTAGACAGGTGCATAGTCAACAAGACCTCGCTAATCAGATGAAGTGCTTACGCAAACGCTGAGAGAGGAAATCCAGCAGGCTGACGGTGACGATGATCAGCACCATCAATGCGCAGGTTTGCTGGAACTGAAAGCCGCGAATCGCCTCCCATAACGTGACGCCGATACCGCCTGCGCCCACCATCCCGACCACCGTGGCGGAACGGACGTTGGACTCGAAGCGGTACAGCGAGTAGGAAATGAGCAGCGGCATCACCTGCGGCAGCACGCCGTAGAGGATCTCTTCGATTTTGTTGGCGCCGGTGGCGCGGATGCCTTCAACCGGCCGGGTTCAATGGCTTCCACCGCTTCGGAAAGCAGCTTGGAGAGCACGCCGGTGGTGTGAATAAACAGCGCCAGCACGCCAGCAAAGGGCCTAAGCCGACGGCAACGACGAACAGCATGGCGAAGACCATTTCGTTGATCGCGCGGCAGGCGTCCATCAGCCGACGCATCGGCTGGTAAACCCACCACGGCACGAGGTTTTCGGCGCTCATCAGGCCGCAGGGGATGGAGAGCACCACCGCCAGCGCGGTGCCCAGACGGCGATTTGCAGGGTGACGGCCATTTCGGTGAGGTAGTCCTGCCACTGGCTGAAATCCGGCGGGAAGAAGTCGGCGGCGAAAGTCGCCATGTTGCCCGCGTCGGTGAACAGGGTTACCGGTTCATTTCCGCCCTTTCCAGGAGACGACGAGCACCGCCAGCAGGATGGCCCAGCTGATCAGCGAGAACCAGCTGCGCTTGGGTGGGGGATGGTGATGGTGTGTTGCATGGTTGAGCTCCGTGGTTAGTTCTCCCTCTCCCTGTGGGAGAGGGCCGGGTGAGGGCATCAGCGTGCGCCGTTGCCCCCTCACCCTAACCCTCTCCCCATGGGGAGAGGGATCGATCACTGCACCGCTTTAGTCACCGACGTCATCGCGCCAATCGCCGCCGTGGTACGGTCAAGGTCGTTCAGCCGCGCCTGAATCTCGGCGGTCTTCGTGGCTTTATCCGCGGCGTTCAGCGTGTCGTTGCCCTTCACCGTCTGCATCTCTTTAAACAGGGTCAACTGGCGAATCGGCAGCAGCTGGAGATCGCTGGAGGCGCGGAACGGCGCCCAGCCCAGACGTTCCAGCACCGCTTTCTGTTCCGGCGTTTTGCCGTAGTTCATAAAGAAGCTGTAGATCTTGTCTTTGGTGGATTCAGAGAGGTTTTTGCGCCACACAATCGGGTCGCCTGGGATCAGCGGTGATTTCCAGATAACCTTCAGCTCTTTCAGTTTGTCCGGCGCGGAGACCTTCAGCTTGTCGAGGTTTTCGGTGTTGTTGGTGGCCACATCCACCTGCTTGTTGGCGACGGCCAGGGCGTTGGTTTCATGGCTGGCGTTGACCGTGCGCTTGAAATCGCTGGCGGAGGCGTTGTTTTTGGCGAAGACGTAGTAGCCAGGGACGAGGAAGCCGGAGGTGGAGTTCGGGTCACCGTTGCCGAAGGTCAGCTCTTTGCGTTTGGCGAGCAGGTCGTTGAGGTTGTTGATCGGGCTGTCTTTGTTGACGATCAGCACGCTCCAGTAGCCCGGCGAGCCGTCGGCGGCGACGGTCTGGGCGAATACCTGGCCGTTGGCGCGGTCTACCGCTTCCATCGCGGAGAGGTTACCGTACCAGGCGATATCCACTTTATTGAAGCGCATGCCCTGAATGATGCCCGCATAGTCCGGGGCGAAGAAAGCGTTCACCTTTACGCCCAGCGATTTTTCCATGTCCTTCAGGAACGGTTCCCACTGTGGCTTTAAGTTCTGCTGTGATTCCGTCGAAATAATGCCGAAGTTCAGCGCTTTTTCCTGTTCTTCCGCATGCACAGGGCTGAGCAGGGTGCTGAGGCTAAACATGCTGGTGAAGGCCAGCGCGGCAACCGCTTTATAACTCATTTCCATTCCTCATTGTGGGACGTTAAGCAGCCTGCGCGTTCTGTTCGACGCGGTTTATGCTGCGGTAGAGATGGTCAAAACGTTCGTTATCAAACTGCTGGCTGCTGCCGTCGTAGAACACCTGTCCCTGGCGCAGCGCGACGATGCGTTCGCAGTAGCGCAGCGCATAGTCGACCTGGTGCAGCGTCACCACCACGGTGATGCCGTCGGTCTGGTTAATGTCGCGCAGCGTGTCCATGACGATGCGCGCCGATTCCGGGTCCAGCGAGGCGATAGGTTCGTCGGCGAGGATCACTTTCGCCTGCTGCATCAGCGCACGGGCAATGGCCACGCGCTGCTGCTGGCCGCCGGACAGCGTTGATACACGCTGGTGGCCATATGCGCCATGCCGACGCGGGTTAATGCCTGTAAAGCGCGCTGTTTCTGCTCGCGGGTGAACCAGCCCAAGCAGGTGCGCCAGAAAGGCGTGCTGCCGAGCGCGCCAATCAGCACGTTCTCCAGTACGCTCAGGCGGTTAACGAGGTTGAACTGCTGGAAGATATAGCCGGTGTGGGCGCGGCTCTTACGGATGTCGCGCGCCAGACGGCCCGCCTGCTGTACGGTTTTGCCCAGCAACTCAATGCGGCACTCCGGCGTTTTATCGCCGACGATGAGGCCGCTCAGATGACGTAAAAGGGTGGATTTGCCAGAACCGGACGGGCCAAGCAGAGCCACCATCTCACCGGCGTGAACGTTCAAATCAATAGCGTGTAATACCTGGTGCTGGTTGAACGTCTTGTTGAGTTTTTCAACGCGAATCATGGTTTGCATATTGGGACCCTCAAAAAAGGTGGCCCCATCGTGGCGAACTCATGTGACATTTGGGTTAAGGCGGGATGACTCGATGATGAATAATTGACGGGAATTCGATGACAGGAAGGGAGGCCGCCGCCTCCCGCGTTGTCAGAGCGTCGGCTCTTGTTGTTTGACCACGTTAATCATCCACGGTACGCCGTACCGGTCGATTACACGGCCAAACCCGTGTGCCCAGAAGGTCTCTTGCCACGGCATTTCCACCTTGCCGTTGGCGGCGAGATTATCGAACCAGCGTTTACCTTCTTTAACGTCCTGAGTGTCGAGCACCAGCGTGAAGCCCGTGTAGTGGGCGTCGTCCGGGAGATACCGTCGCTCATCATGATATCGCTGCCTGCGATGTGGACGTTGGCGTGGGCAATGGCGCTGTCGGGGAATTTCAGGCCAGAGGGGCATCCACCTTCATCATCCATCGATGAGGGCGGCATTTCGCCGAAGGTGATTTTGTAGCGCAGTTCCGCACCCAGCGCCTGCTGATAGTAGGCAATGGCATCGGCGCAGTTTCCGGAAAAGGCGAGATAGGGACTTAACGGCATAATCGTTACCTCAGGTAAGAGTAGCCAGTTAAGTGTAGTGCGTGTCGGTACAGGGCGCGAAGCGTGGCGGGGATGTATTGTGCCGGATAAGCGAAGCGCCATCCGGCAATGCTACATGTTCAATCAGTTCTTTTTCACAAACTCAGATTTCAGCTTCATTGGCCAAAGCCGTCGATTTTGCAATCGATGTTGTGGTCGCCTTCGACCAGGCGGATGTTCTTCACTTTGGTGCCGATCTTCAACATGGAAGAGCTACCCTTGACCTTCAGGTCTTTGACGACGGTGACGCTGTCGCCGTCGGCCAGCAGGTTGCCGTTAGCGTCTTTGACGATCAGCGCGTCGCTGTCTTGTGCGGGTTCAGCATCGTTCCACTCGTGTGCGCATTCCGGGCAGATGAACATGCCGTTGTCTTCGTAGGTGTATTCGGAGTTGCATTGTGGGCAGTGGGTAATGACATGGAGTGTTTCCTCAAAAGTGCAGTGCGAAAGGCAAGGGCCTGAAAAAACGGCAAATCGCCGAAAATAGCCCTGATTATACAATAAAACCCTGCATTTGTCGGTGTTATCCCGGACTGGATGAGGAATGGCGGGAAATTCACCCTCTCCCCCGCGGGAGAGGGAACCGATTAGTGGTGCGCGGACTCCGGTATCACCTGCGTTTCGGCGTCTGCTGGTTTTGGTGCGCCATAACGTTTCGCATACAGCGCGGTAATAATCGGCACCAGAATCGCGGTGACAATTACGCTGGCGGCAACCAGCGCCGTCGCGGAGGCGGCGACCGGGGCGAACGATGGGTTAATCTGCGCAATAATCACCGGGTTTGCCACGGCAGCGCCCGCTGCGGAGGAGGCGGCGACACCTGCGGTGCCGTTACCGCCACCGATGACGCGGTCAGCAATAATCAGCGGAATACCGGTGATAACGATAACGGCAACACCCAGTACGATACCCAGCAGGCCAGTGTCGAGAATCACGCTCAGGTTGATGGTATTACCCAGCGCAAAGCCGAAGAACGGAATCAGTACCGGCGTCGCTTTGCTGAAGAATGCACGCAGGTCGTGGTCCAGGTTGCCGAGGGTGAAACCAATCAGGAACGGCAGTACGGCGCCGATAAAGTGGTGCGGCTCGAAAGAAGCAAGGCCAGCAGAACCGAGGATAACCATCGTCATCAGCGGGCCGGATTCCAGCGACATCAGGACGAAAGCGCCTGACTCTTCTTTAGTACCATACTGATTCATCAGGCTGGCATACAGGCCGCCGTTGGTCATATCCATTGCTGAGACAATCGCCAGAACGGAAAGTCCGGCGAAGAAACCGGTCTGAATACCCGTATCCGGAATGAACATGGCCGCAATCATTGCCACAACCCAGGCAACGGCGATTTTGGTCAGTACCAGGGTGCCGGATTTACGTAATACCGTCCCGGTGGCACGTAAATCAATGGATGCCCCAATGCAGAAGAACCAGACGGCCAGAATAGGCACCGTTCCGCCGATCATGCCTTTGGTGAAAGATCCGAAATATTCGCCGGTGCTCGGTGCGAAGGTATTTAATACCGCGCCTAACAGTAACGGATAAGCATCATCCGCCTGGGATTCGTTCCATTGTTGCTTTAATTTTCATCTGGCATCCTCGCCTCGTACCGTCCTCTGACGGAAGAAGAGATTAAGTATAATAATTTCAGTTATTTATGTTGCTATCATCTGGTGTTTTCATGCCAGCGCACTCCGGTTAAGAAGAAATTTTCTGGCATGTTTAAAGCTGTTTCGGACGCTATAATGCATTTACTGGAATGCTGATTCAATGAAAATAAAACAATGTTTTAGTTATATGGATCACACATTTCATAAATGAGAAATGCGCTATGGTGAAATTGAATTGAGCTGTGAATTCTTTGTGAAAAATTCTGAAATATTTTTTTTCTTAAATGAGGGGGAAAGGAGGTCATTTGCCAGGTTTTTCCACTGGTGAAGCGGCATTCGATAGGGGAAAGTGAGCGAAATATTTCGGCGCTGTGGCGAGTGTCACTCTTTTGTTAAGTTGATCACAATATTAATCGCTGTTAGGGTAAATAGGATTGCCTCTCTGCGGGATATTTTTCGAGAGGCACCTTATTAACTGACAGACTCGCCATCAGGCCCAACAGGTTTGATTGTCGGAGAACATACTCCAACGCCGACATGCAAACCTGCTACGCTTGGATAAACGGAACCAGACTTGCCACGGTTCCCTTTACGCACCTTCGCAAACGCCTTGCCGTTTGCCCCACTGGGTGTGCGTTCAAGGCGAAATTGAACGAGGAAAACCATGCTTAGAAGGAAAAAAGTAAAACCGATCACGCTACGTGACGTCACCATTATCGACGATGCCAAACTACGCAAAGCAATCACCGCAGCCTCGTTGGGCAACGCGATGGAGTGGTTCGATTTTGGGGTCTATGGATTTGTGGCCTACGCGCTGGGTAAAGTCTTCTTCCCGGACGCTGACCCAAGCGTGCAGATGATTGCCGCGCTGGGACCTTCTCTGTTCCCTTCCTGATACGTCCGTTGGGCGGTTTGTTCTTCGGGATGCTAGGGGATAAATACGGTCGACAGAAGATTCTGTCTATCACCATCATTATTATGTCGCTCAGTACATTCTGTATCGGCCTTATTCCGTCGTATGAGTCCATTGGTATTTGGGCGCCGGTGTTGCTGCTGCTGTGTAAAATGGCGCAGGGCTTCTCGGTCGGCGGCGAATATACCGGAGCGTCGATCTTCGTAGCGGAATACTCGCCGGACCGTAAGCGCGGCTTTATGGGCAGCTGGCTGGACTTTGGTTCTATCGCCGGGTTTGTGATGGGCGCAGGGCTGGTGGTTCTGCTCTCGACGGCTGTGGTGAGGCGAACTTCCTCGAGTGGGGCTGGCGTATTCCGTTCTTCGTCGCGCTGCCGCTGGGGATTATCGGTCTTTACCTGCGTCATGCGCTGGAAGAGACGCCAGCGTTCCAGCAGCACGTGGATAAACTCGAGCAGGGCGACCGTCAGGGTTTACAGGACGGGCCAAAAGTCTCGTTTAAAGAAATTGCGACCAAGCACTGGCGTAGCCTGCTGGCCTGTATCGGTCTGGTTATCTCGACCAACGTCACCTACTACATGCTGCTGACCTACATGCCGAGCTACCTGTCGCATAACCTGCACTATTCCGAAGACCATGGGGTGCTGATCATCATCGCCATTATGATCGGTATGCTGTTTGTGCAGCCGGTGATGGGCTGCTGAGCGACCGCTTTGGCCGTCGCCCATTTGTCGTGGTGGGTAGCGTGGCGTTGCTGGTGTTCTCGATTCCGGCATTTATCCTGATTAACAGTAACTCCATTGGTCTGATTTTCTCCGGCCTGCTGCTGCTCGCGGTGATCCTGAACTGCTTCACCGGGTGATGGCGTCGTCGCTACCGGCGATGTTCCCAACCCACATTCGCTACAGCGCGTTGGCCAGCGCCTTTAACATCTCGGTGCTGGTGGCTGGTCTGACGCCTACGCTGGCGGCCTGGCTGGTGGAGTCGACGCAGAACCTGATGATGCCGGCTTACTATCTGATGGTGATTGCGGTGATTGGCCTGATTACCGGCGTGATGATGAAAGAGACCGCTAACCGTCCGCTGAAGGCGCGACGCCTGCGGCCTCGGACATTGAGGAAGCGCGTGAGATTCTTCAGGAACATCACGACCATATTGAGCACAAGATTGAAGATATCGATGCGGAAATTGCCGCGCTGCAGGAGAAACGCTCGCAGCTGGTAATGCAGCATCCGAAGATTAACGAGTAACGTCTTCCGCGCTGCCGGACGACATAACGAGCGATAACCCGGACGTACAGCAGTACGCCGGGTTTTTTTATGCTTAACGTTCGCGGAACGCTTCTGCTTTCGCGCGCAGAATCGGCTTCAACAGGTAGGAGAGAATGGTTTTCTTACCGGTGATGATATCCACCGACGCCACCATCCCCGGGATAATAATCAGCGGTTTCTCGTCGCTGCCCAGGTGGTTTTTTTCAGTGCGCAGACGGATGACATAGAAACTCTTACCGTCTTTGTCGGTGACCGTATCGGGCTTATCTGTTCCAGCTTAGCCTTCAGCCCACCATAGATGGTGTAGTCGTAGGCGGTGAATTTGACCATCGCTTCCTGCCCAGGGCGTAAGAACGCGATGTCCTGTGGGCGGATTTTCGCTTCGACCAGCAGCGTGTCGTCCAGCGGCACGATCTCCACCAGGTCGTTCCCCGGCTGGATAACGCCGCCGATGGTGTTGACCATCAGCTGCTGCACGATGCCGCGCACCGGCGAAGTCACCAGCGTACGGTTGACACGGTCTTCAATCGCTTTGCCGGAAGCCTCGATTTTACTGAGATCGGTACGGGCTTCATTGAGCTGCGACAGCGCTTCGCTGCGATAGCGGCCACGCGTCTCGTTGATTTTGCTCTCAATCTCTTTGATCGCCGCTTCGGCTCTGGGACGGCCAGCGTCACGGACTCAAGCTGTCCGCGGGTTTCGACTTCAGAACGACGCAGACGCAGAACTTCCACTTTGGAAATCGCCCCCTTGGCGACCAGTGGCTCAGACATGCTGATTTCCTGCTGTAACAGGCCCAGGCTGCGGCGGTACTGTGCGCCTTTTGCCTGGTAGTCCAGCAGCTCCTGTTTCTTCTGCACCAGCTGTTCGTTCAGCCCGGACAGTTCGCTCTGAATGCGCTTGTTGACGCTGGCGAACAGTTCCATTTCACCGTTGGCGATATCTGGCGTTTTATTCAGAATTTCGGGTGAGAGCGTCAGGGTTTCTTTATTATCCAACTGGGCGGTCAGACGTTGAATGCGGGCCTCCAGCGCCAGACGATCGGCCTCGGACTCGCCAGCGTTAGAGCGAAAACGGGTATCGTCCAGACGCAGCAGCGGCGCGCCGGCTTTGACCACTTCACCTTCGTGCACGAAGACCTCGGCGACAATACCGCCCTCCAGGTTCTGGATTTTTTGCAGGCGCGAGGAGGGTATCGCTTTGCCGTCACCACGCGTGACTTCATCAATATCGGCCAGTGATGCCCAGGCAATCATGATGATAAAGAAGCCGAGAATGGCCCACAGGGTGATTCGCACCACGCGTGGGGAATCATCAATGAGCGCCTTATTCACCTCGTTAGCAGTGAGCGTTGACGCGTTTTTGTCGCCAAACAACCACTTCATCAGGCGGGTAAGTCGGTTAGCGTTGCGCATGAATTTGTCCTTTCTTCAGTGCGTTCATCACGCTTTCTTTCGGACCATCGGCGATGATTTTTCCATTGTCGAGGATGATCAGTCGGTCGACCAGCGTGAGCAACGAGGCGCGGTGGGTGACCAGCAGCAGCGTTTTATTGCTGACCATGGGGCTAGCGACTTCTTAATCAGATCTTCGCTGGTGTTATCCATGGAGCTGGTCGGCTCATCCATCAGCAGCACCGGTGGGTCGAGCAGCAGCGCGCGAGCCAGGGCCACGGCCTGTCGCTGGCCGCCGGAAAGATTCATCCCGCGCTCACCGACCTGCATGTTATAGCCGGACGGGTGACGGCGAGCGAATTCATGCACCCCGCCAGCGTGGCGGCGCGCAGCATGGTCTCTTCATCCACGTAGCTGGCGCCGCTTAACAGGTTGTCGCGCAGCGTGCCGCTGAACAGGTGAATATCCTGCGGCGCGTAGCCGATATTATGGCGGACGTCATTGACGTCGAGCTGACGAGCGTCGATGCCGTCAATCAGAATCGTGCCGCCGTCAGGTTGGTAGAAGCCAACCAGCAGCTTGGCCAGCGAGCTTTTGCCGGAGCCGCTACGGCCAATAATCCCGACCTTCTCACCCGGCTCAATTTTCAATGAAATACCGTTGAGTGACAGGTACTGGTTTTGCGGATAGTGGAAGCTGACGTCGCGAAATTCGATGGCGCCAGTCAGCGTCTCGCGCTTCAACGGCACCTCATTTTCTTCGACCTCTTGCTCCAGATCCATCATGCGGTCGATGGTCGCTTTGGTCATTTTGGCGCGCTGATAGCGAGTGATCAGGCTACACAGTTGGCCAATCGGCATCATTGCGCGGCGGTTGAGCAGGTAGCAGGCGATGAGCCCCCCATGCTGAGATTACCGGCGATAATGCTGTAAACCCCGGCAACAATAAGCACCACGCCTGAGATTTGCTGAATCCAGGCGGTGAAGTTAACCGCCACGTAAGAAAGCGATTTGACGCGCAGCTCAAGTTTACTGAGCTGGCCGATAATCTGTTCCCACTGGTACTGGCGCTCGCTTTGCGCGTTGTTGACCTTAATCGCGTCCAGCCCGGTGACGGTCTCAACCAGCATGGCCTGACGCTCGGTGGAAAGGCGATAGGTTTTTTGCACCTGCGCCAGCAATGGACGCTGAATCATCCAGTTGACGAGCAATGCCAGCGGATAGCAAAGCAGGGCACAAAGGCCAGCGGGCCGCCGATAATGCCAATAACCAGTAAAATCAATAAGGTAAACGGGAAGTCAATCAGTGCCGTCAGCGTCAGCGAAGAGAGAAAATCACGGACAGACTGATATTCCTGGAAGTGTTGCGTAAAGCCGCCGACCCGCTGCGGGCGTTCTTTCATCTTCATACCCAGCAGGCGCTCGAAGAGTGCAGCAGAGACGATAAGATCGGTCTTTTTACCCGCCAGATCGAGGCAGATGCCGCGTAATACCTTCAGTATTAAATCAAAAATAAAGGCGATCGAAATGCCGATAGCCAGCACCCAGAGGGTGGCGGTCGCCTGATTGGCACCACGCGGTCATAGACGTTCATCACGAACAGCGGCGTGGCAATGGCGATCACGTTGATGATAAAACTGGCGACGATCGAATCAAGATAGAGGAATTTAGACAGTTTTAGCGTGTCTTTAAACCAGGATTTGGTGCGAGGAATGGTCGCCGTGGGTTGGCTGCCGAACTCATGTCCCGGCTGAATAAAAATCGTTTTCCCGCTGTAGTTCTCCGCCAGCGTTTCGCGCGCAAGCACCTTTTCGCCACCTTCGGTTTCGGTGGACAGCAGGCGGGCGCGCTGTTGATCATCCCAGCCGATCAGCACCGCGGCCTGATCGTTTTTGAGCAGCACGATGGCCGGCAGCGAGAGGGCGGTAATCTTTTCCAGCGGCCTTTGTAGCACACGCGCTTTTAACCCGCGCGCTGAGCGGCTCGCGGAAATGCGCTCAGGGTCAGTCGGTGTGCTTCAAGCGGTAAACCGGCGGTTAATACATTTCGGCTGGTGATGACGTTGTGCAGTTTGCACACAATCATTAGCGAATCGAGTAAGGGTCATCATGGTTTTGACGTGGGTCGAGTCTGATGTGGTCATCAGTAGAGGTATTTGCTTGCTCAAGTGGATCAGTATAAGACGCCATAATCCGACCTTATATACCAGCGAAAAAATCGCTAAGGCTAAAGAATATAATGGGTTATCCATCGTGAGATGAGATAACCGTAGGTCCAAAATCAGTTACTTCAGGTCAGGTAAATTACTGTGTGCCGTTTGCTGTACCTCAACCGGCTGCGCGGCAGACGGTGCCTGAATATTCAGCTGTTTTAACAGATCGCCGATGCGTGCGTTGATACGGTAGGTGGTGAACATCTCCGTGAACTGCATCTCAACGTAGCGGCGCTGGGCGTTGAACACTTCGTTTTCGCTGTCCAGCATATCCAGCAGGCTACGTTCACCGATACTGAACTGCTCCTGGTACGCGGTACGTACGACGGCGCTGCGATCGGCATAATCTTTGGCGATCGGCACCTGTTGTTTAGCGTTCTGCCAGGCGTTCCACGACAGCCGCAGCTCTTCATCCAGCTGGCGAAGGGCGTTACGCTTCACGTCCTGCGCTTCCTGCATTTTATAAGCATAGGATGACAACTGCGCCTGATCGCTGCCGCCGTTAAACAGGTTATAGTTCATACGAACCATGGCCTGCCACTCCTGGTCGTGACCACGCGTGCCGTCAACGTTGTTATCCATGCGGCGGCCAACGTCGATATTGACGCTCGGATAGAAGCGGGATTTCGCCGCTTCGTACTGCTGACGGGTGGCTTCAACGTCTGAGTCCGCCTGTTTCAGCAGTGGGCTGTTTTCCAGCATCAGCTTGCGCGCTTCGGCCTGCGAGGCCGGGATCTTTGTGGTCATCGGCATTGACAGACCGGTGGCTTCTTTCCCGACGACGCTGTAGTAGTTGGCCTGCGCGTCCTCGAGGTTGGTTTGCTCGGTCAGCAGGTTGTTTTTCGCCTGCGCGAGACGGGCCTGCGCCTGCTCATAGTCGGCGGTACGGCCTACGCCCTGCTCGGTGCGTAAACGAATCTGATCGAAAATACGTTCGTGGCTTTTCAGGTTATCCTGCGCCAGTTTCACCATCTTTTGCCGCATCAGCACGTCGAGATAGCTCTGGATCGCATCCAGTGCCGTCACTTCGCTGGTGTTCATTACCGAGAACGCCCGCGAGTTAACGGTGGCTTTCTGGCGCGCGACTTCGCTGGAGGTGGCGAAGCCGTTAAACACGTTCTGCCGCAGGTTGATGCTTGACTCACTGCGGTGCAGGTTACGGCGATGATCGTCCGCCGCGCGAGTCGATGAGTTGTCGGTTTGTTCCCAACCGGTGCCGGCAGACAGATCCAGGGTCGGCAGATACCCGCCCTTGGCCGCGCGCAAATCCTGGTCTGCAGAATAGCGACTGTTGACCGACGCGCTCACCTGCGGATGCCACAGTAAACTGTCTTTGACCGCTTGCTCAAGCGTTGCTGCGCTAACCGTGTTGGCAAACAGTAATGGCAGAGAGATGCCTGTTAATATCCGAATGTGTTTGTTCATCATGACGTCCTTTCCTTACGTTCATTTCCCTGACTCGTGGCTTAATCCACCAGAGGTCATGTCATTAGACAAAAAGTCAACCAGGTGTTGACGTGCATGGGGCTGATAACAGCCCACGACGTTATGCATCAGGCTTCGACTTCTGGCTTCGCAATCAAATCATCAGGGTCATTGCTGGCCCAGGTTTGATTGTCATCCGTATCGCCGCCTTCCGCTGGAACATGTTCAACGTCATTCGGTGTTTCTGCCGTTTCCGTTGTCTCCGTTGTTTGAATGAGGCTGGAGAGATCCTTATTATCACCGTCGTGAATCATATCACTGAATGACAATGGTTCATCCTGACTAATAATGGTGGCTTCTTGTCCAGACTCATTGCTTTCGCTATTGAGGCTAGTTTCCTCGCTGGCGGTTTCTGTTTCATGAAGAGAATCGTCCTCAGTACCGCCTAACAGCGTGCTGAGCGAGGACTCTTCCGTTTCACTATTCGCATCGGCGGTGGAGGACTCGTCGGGTGCTGAGCGATCGGATTCATCGTCAGCGTCGTCAAAGCCCTGCTGGTCGTTATCAACCAGTGGGTTATCGGTATTCTCCGTTTGGTTGTCCTGCGAATCTACCGTGTGCTCGGCGGCGGTATTTTCATCATCGGTATGTGAGTTATCGTCGACGAACTCGTCATTAAGCGTTGGTTGCAGGGAGTGGTCTTCGGTCTGCACGTCTTCAATATCGCTGTCATTGATGTGCAGATCCTCCATCGATGCCATGACCGTGCTTTCCTCACCAGCATCTTCTGTCATGCCGGCCAGTAGAGATGCGTCAGGATCATTTTCGTAATCATATCCAACGGTGTCACTGAAATCCTGGTCGCTGTCGATGTCCTCAAAGGTGTAGGTTCCTTCGTTTGTTTCGACGCTCAGGGTAATGTCATCAATGTTTTTGTCCCATCAGGCAGGGTAACCGTCAGGGTACCATTATAATCAGAGATACCCTCTTCAAAGGTGAGGACGTAGACCCAGTTACCATCAATATTGAGGTACTGAACGGTAACGCCATCGACGCTGCTGAACGTGGCACCTTCAGGGATATTCCCCAGAATGACCTTTTGTAATGTTTGCGAGTTGTCCGTGCTGTCTAACGTGATGTCCAGACTCAGCGTGATCTCCCAGCTTGCGGTGGTATCACCTGGATATTCAGAAAGTCCGTCACCGTAGATGATACCTTCGAGGTGGTTAATCCCAGCGCCCAGCATGACGTTGCCCGCAGCATCATAAAGCGTGACGCCAGACAGGTTGTTCGTTTTTCCTTCCTCAACCTGGCCACCCCGTGCCTCAAGGGTGTAATCTTTGCCTTCTCCGGTGAGGAAGATGTAATCTTTAAGGCCGTGACCGGAGGTATCTTTGTTGCCCTGAACACCTTTCAGGGCTTCCAGATGATTGCCCTTCATGTAACCTGAATCGGAATTAATAACGAAAATATCGCTGTAGTTCTCTCCGCTGTTACCGGCCTTAACGTTGCCATTGTCGTAGTACATAATCTGCGCGGCAGGGTTAGCATTGTCGCCAACGCACTTAGGTACAGTATCTCCTGGTGATAGCCATACCCGGACGTTTTCGCCGATCGCGACAATATTGCCGTCAACGACGTCAAAGCCGAGTCCGCTAGGGTCTGACGCGCCGCCATTAATATGGAATACCTTACTTTCACCAGGTTCCCCGAATGTGATGTTGAATCAGCAAGGCTAACCTTAACCGTTAAGTCGGCACGCAGCGGATCGTTGTCGGAGTCGCTGTCTGCGTCAGAGTCGCTATCTGCGTCAGAGTCGCTGTCTGAGTCGGAGTCGCTATCGGAATCCGAGTCGCTGTCAGAATCCGAGTCGCTGTCGGAGTCAGAGTCGCTGTCGGAGTCAGAGTCGCTGTCGGAGTCAGAGTCGCTGTCGGAGTCAGAGTCGCTGTCGGAGTCAGAGTCGCTGTCGGAGTCAGAGTCGCTGTCGGAGTCAGAGTCGCTGTCGGAGTCAGAGTCGCTGTCGGAGTCAGAGTCGCTGTCAGAATCGGAGTCGCTGTCGGAATCCGAATCGCTGTCCGAGTCGGAGTCGCTGTCGGAATCGGAATCGGAATCGGAGTCGCTGTCGGAATCGGAGTCGCTGTCGGAATCGGAGTCGCTGTCGGAATCGGAGTCGCTGTCGGAATCGGAGTCGCTGTCGGAATCGGAGTCGCTGTCGGAATCGGAGTCGCTGTCGGAATCGGAATCGGAGTCGCTGTCGGAATCGGAATCGGAGTCGCTGTCGGAATCCGAGTCGCTGTCGGAATCCGAGTCGCTGTCAGAATCCGAGTCGCTGTCGGAGTCAGAGTCGCTGTCGGAGTCAGAGTCACTGTCGGAGTCGGAGTCGCTGTCAGAATCGGAGTCGCTGTCGGAGTCAGAGTCGCTGTCGGAGTCAGAGTCGCTGTCGGAGTCAGAGTCGCTGTCGGAGTCGGAGTCACTGTCGGAGTCAGAGTCGCTGTCGGAGTCAGAGTCACTGTCGGAATCCGAATCGCTGTCAGAATCCGAATCGCTATCGGAATCCGAGTCGCTATCGGAATCCGAGTCGCTATCGGAATCCGAGTCGCTATCGGAATCCGAGTCACTGTCCGAGTCACTGTCGGAATCCGAGTCGCTGTCGGAGTCAGAGTCGCTGTCGGAGTCAGAGTCGCTGTCGGAATCCGAGTCGCTGTCAGAGTCGGAGTCGCTGTCAGAATCGGAGTCGCTGTCTGAATCGCTGTCGGAATCGGAGTCACTGTCGGAATCGGAGTCGCTGTCAGAATCGGAGTCGCTGTCGGAATCCGAATCACTGTCCGAGTCGGAGTCACTGTCGGAGTCCGAGTCACTGTCGGAATCGGAGTCGCTGTCAGAGTCGGAGTCGCTGTCAGAGTCGGAGTCGCTGTCAGAGTCGGAGTCGCTGTCAGAATCGGAGTCGCTGTCAGAATCGGAGTCGCTGTCGGAATCGGAGTCACTGTCGGAGTCCGAATCGCTATCAGAATCGGAGTCACTGTCAGAATCCGAGTCGCTGTCAGCATCTGCATCGGTATCATCACCGGTTACAGTACGGTCAGCAGGATTGAGGATCGTAATCTCTTCTTCAATATTAGTATCGGGAAAATCCAGGCCTTCCGTAGGGTAGCCAGCGGTAGGGTCGACCACTTCACCGGTCAGATCCAGTATCACATGCGTGTGTGAGCCGCCGACGCCAGGTGCGCCACCGCTTTCAACGATGGTTTGCGGGCCAGCTGCGGTGGCTTCAAGTATTTGGGTCGGGTCCTGACCATCGGCAATAGCCTGCTGTATGGCTGCGACGTCAGTAGGAGTGGTTTCAGGAGTCGTAGTAGGGGAGATGCTTGCGCTGTCCCAGAGGCTATCGCGCCCAAGATCGAGATTTTTGCCATTTGCCAGGCTTACCGTGACAGCGCCATCGGCACCTGTTTCAATTTGTTCGCCGGCAAAAATTTTATCCCCTTCCACCAGTAAGCGTCTGCTTCCGTCAGGTGAAATAGCGAAGGCCTGTCCTATAATCGCTTTTATTATTCCGGTTACATCAGCCATATCTTACTCCTCTTAATCTTACGTGAACGGTTCCATTTGTTCATGGCTCATAGAGTTGTGGTGTATTACGTTGCTCCATGACAGCATCTGCGACACAAAACACTACAGCTAATACTTTTGTGCGTGTGCTGATAGTATTCCAGCCCCTCATGGAGATGAGGTCTGGTAAATAAAAGTTGGCTATAGTGGTAAGGTAATATGCAAAAAAAACGCTTTCTTTGATTTTAATGTCGTTTTAGTAAGAATTTTCTGTAAAGAAATTAGGAAGTGATTATTTTCCATGGGTGAGTAAGTTAATGTAGAAATTGTTTTTGATGATTATATTTGTAACTCATTGATAATAAATAAGGTGTTGTAATGCTTGTTTCCTGGGTTGTTTTTATTCCAATGTTACCTCTAATACATAAGAGTATCTTGTTGTAAAAAGAGATATATCATTTGGGATATTTTAGTTTTATTCATATGATTGATTAATGAATTTAACGAGTTAACGCATAGCGTAACGTATATTGGTTAGAATAACGTGATTTCGTATCTATAATCGCTTTGTTATAGGTGTTTTATGGAGGTAATACGTAATATCAGACCATCTGGTATAAAAAAATAGATAAGAAAGATTGGTTTATATACTTAGGGTTTTTGAATGTATTCGACAGTGGAAAAGAAAAGGGCTAGCCTGCGCTAGCCCTTTTGTATTAAACATCCGTATCTGGTTGCGCGATAAGACTATCAAGTTCGGCAGCTTCATGAACACCCCAGTGTTCCCCACCGTCGCTATCCGAGCTTTCAGCTGGCACGTCCTGAACGTGTCCTGCCGCCGGGTCGTTATCAGCAGGGTCAGCAACCTGAATCAGCGAGCTGAGATCTTTGGCGTCATCATCATGGATAATGTCGCTGAGATCGATAACCTTCACCTGATTCGACTCGCTGTTTTCGACCGTTGCTGAGTTGTCCGTCGGTGTTACCTCACTCTGCGCGGTATCGGCGCTGTTCAACTGGCTATCGATATCATCGAGCAAGAGAGTGAGCGATGTTTCCGGGCTTTCTTCAGCAGTTTGCGTCAGCGACGCATCCTGATCGACATTGCTCAGGTCGAGATCGTCGTGGTCAACCAACAGGGTCGAGGTATCCTGTTCCGTTGCTGCGTTATCGCCTGTTGTTTCCGCGTTATCCGTTCCGTCCACGTCTGCGTCAACGCTGTGGTCAGCGACGCTATCGCTTTCAATCTGATCCGCTGTTGACGCTTCTTCCGACGGCTCTGCTGAACCTGTCTCTTGCGTTTGATCTGTGCTGGCACTGTCATCGGTTGTATCCGTTGAGGCAGTCGTCTCCGTATGATCGTCCGATGTATGCTCCGGCGAACTATCGGTGCTATCCGCAGTATCGACGTGATCGGCAGTCGCGTGGTGCACATCGTCATCTGCACTCATCAGAGTAGCCGAGTCGCTATCCGCGTGATGATCTTCGTCGCCAGTGATGGCGATCGCGTGTTCGCCACTGTTGGCATCGATATCGCCTGACGAGTGCGACGAACCATCAACCTCAGTGGTGATTTCCACTTTGATCGACCCAAGATCGTCTATCTGAGTCGATGAGGTAAAGGTGAGATCCATATCCAGGTTGCTATCACCGGTGATATCGATAACCACATTGCCATGCGCATCAACCGTATAGTCTTCGCCGTTGTAGCTGATCGTCGTCCCGGCGGCAACCCGGTGAGTTTGATCGACGAGATATGATCATTACCCGCTGCACCATCGAGGTTCGCATCAATGTTCAACTCATACTGCCAGGTGGTATGGGTATCCGGATGTGAAGGATCCAGACCTTCTTTCCCGTCACCGGAAATAACCTCACTCACCCGGTTGTTGCCGCCATACGTTTTACCGTTAATGGTGACGTTTACGCTTTCGTAATAGTTGATGCTGTTATTGACGTTGGCTGAGCCCGCAGACGAGCTCCAGCTTGATGAACCCGGAACAAAGATGTAGTCGTTGGCGTTACTCGACGTCGGCTCCCGATTCCCGTTCACCGCGTTCATTGAGTGCTGTGTGCCATCACCTTGGGTATAGGTACTGTCTTCATGGAGTACGAAGATATCTGTTTTACCCTCGTTACCCTGCGCATTACCCTGGTCGTAAACGTGAATATTTTCAGCAGGAATATCGCTGGAAACGTATTTTCCAATATCCCAGCCGAAACCCAGACCACCACGTTGGCGCCAACCGCGACGATCATTCCGTTGCTATCGACGTCAAAACCATTTCCGCTTGGATCTTTACTGCCGCCGTTTACCTGCGTGACTTTCGATGACTCCGTTGCGGTCACATTGACGTTGAGGGTGACGTTGGAGTCAGCGTCAGAGTCGGCATCGGCATCACTATCCGAGTCTGCATCGCTGTCTGCGTCACTGTCGGCGTCTGAGTCACCGTCGGAATCGGAGTCGCTGTCCGAGTCGGCGTCGCTGTCAGAATCCGAGTCGCTGTCAGAGTCCGAGTCGCTGTCGGAGTCCGAGTCGCTATCTGAGTCCGAGTCACTGTCAGAATCGGAGTCGCTGTCAGAATCGGAGTCGCTGTCGGAATCGGAGTCGCTGTCAGAGTCCGAGTCGCTGTCGGAATCGGAGTCGCTGTCAGAGTCCGAGTCGCTGTCGGAATCGGAGTCGCTGTCAGAGTCCGAGTCGCTGTCGGAATCGGAGTCGCTGTCAGAGTCCGAGTCGCTGTCGGAATCGGAGTCGCTGTCAGAGTCCGAGTCGCTATCTGAGTCCGAGTCGCTGTCGGAATCGGAGTCACTGTCGGAGTCCGAGTCGCTATCTGAGTCCGAGTCACTGTCAGAATCGGAGTCGCTGTCAGAATCGGAGTCGCTATCTGAGTCCGAGTCGCTATCAGAATCGGAGTCGCTATCGGAATCTGAATCGCTGTCCGAGTCGGAGTCACTGTCTGAATCGGAGTCGCTGTCAGAATCCGAGTCACTGTCGGAATCCGAGTCGCTGTCAGAGTCCGAGTCGCTGTCGGAATCGGAGTCACTGTCAGAATCCGAGTCGCTATCTGAATCGGAGTCGCTGTCAGAATCGGAGTCGCTGTCAGAATCTGAGTCGCTGTCGGAATCAGAGTCGCTATCAGAATCGGAGTCGCTGTCGGCATCCGAGTCACTGTCAGAATCGGAGTCACTGTCGGCATCCGAGTCGCTGTCAGAATCGGAGTCGCTGTCAGAGTCCGAGTCGCTGTCGGAATCGGAGTCGCTGTCAGAGTCCGAGTCGCTGTCGGAATCGGAGTCGCTGTCAGAGTCCGAGTCGCTGTCGGAATCGGAGTCACTGTCGGAGTCCGAGTCGCTATCTGAGTCCGAGTCGCTATCTGAGTCCGAGTCGCTGTCGGAATCGGAGTCACTGTCGGAGTCCGAGTCGCTATCTGAGTCCGAGTCACTGTCAGAATCGGAGTCGCTATCTGAGTCCGAGTCACTGTCGGCATCGGAGTCGCTGTCAGAATCGGAGTCGCTATCGGAATCCGAATCGCTATCCGAGTCACTGTCGGAGTCCGAGTCGCTATCAGAATCGGAGTCGCTATCGGAATCTGAATCGCTGTCCGAGTCGGAGTCACTGTCTGAATCGGAGTCGCTGTCAGAATCGGAGTCGCTATCGGAATCCGAATCGCTGTCCGAGTCGGAGTCACTGTCTGAATCGGAGTCGCTGTCAGAATCGGAGTCGCTATCGGAATCCGAATCGCTATCCGAGTCGGAGTCACTGTCGGAGTCCGAGTCGCTATCAGAATCGGAGTCGCTGTCGGCATCCGAGTCACTGTCAGAATCGGAGTCACTGTCGGCATCCGAATCGCTATCCGAGTCGGAGTCACTGTCGGAGTCCGAGTCGCTATCAGAATCGGAGTCGCTGTCGGCATCCGAGTCACTGTCAGAATCGGAGTCACTGTCGGCATCCGAGTCGCTGTCGGAATCGGAGTCGCTGTCAGAGTCCGAGTCACTGTCAGAATCGGAGTCGCTGTCAGAATCGGAGTCGCTATCTGAGTCCGAGTCACTGTCGGCATCGGAGTCGCTGTCAGAATCGGAGTCGCTATCGGAATCCGAATCGCTATCCGAGTCACTGTCGGAGTCCGAGTCGCTATCAGAATCGGAGTCGCTATCGGAATCTGAATCGCTGTCCGAGTCGGAGTCACTGTCTGAATCGGAGTCGCTGTCAGAATCCGAGTCACTGTCGGAATCGGAGTCGCTGTCAGAGTCAGAGTCAGAGTCCGAGTCGCTGTCGGAATCCGAATCGCTGTCCGAGTCGGAGTCACTGTCGGAGTCCGAATCGCTGTCAGAATCGGAATCGCTGTCAGAGTCCGAGTCGCTGTCGGAATCCGAGTCACTGTCGGAATCCGAGTCGCTGTCAGAGTCCGAGTCGCTGTCGGAATCGGAGTCGCTGTCAGAGTCCGAGTCGCTGTCAGAATCGGAGTCACTGTCGGCATCTGAGTCACTGTCGGAATCCGAGTCACTGTCGGAATCCGAGTCACTGTCGGAATCCGAGTCACTGTCGGAATCCGAGTCGCTATCGGCATCCGAATCGCTGTCAGAATCCGAATCGCTGTCGGCATCCGCGTCACCCTCATCCTCAGCATCCGATCGATCCAGAACCGTCAGTTCCTCTTCTATCGGCGTATTGGGGAAATCGAGACCTTCAGTCGGATATCCGGCTGTAGGGTCGACTCTTTCGCCGGTGAGATCCAGGATAACGTGAGTATGGGCACCGCCTGCGCCGGGCTCGCCACTGCCGGTCGTGGTTTGTGGCCTGCGGCGGTGGCCTCAAGAATTTGTGTCGGGTCCTGACCATCCGCAATCGCCTGCTGAATGGCGGCAATATCCGTGGTGTCGGTTGCGTCAGGTGTGTTGGCGATGCCGTGGCCGCCATCCCAGTGGCTGTCGCGGCCGAGATCTAATGTTTTCCCGTCAGGGAGAGCGAGGGTGACGGCACCGTTGGCGCCGGTTTCAATTTGCTCGCCGGCGAGGAGTTTATCGCCCTCAACGAGCAGGCGCCGGGTTCCGTCAGGTGAAATTGCGAAGACCTGACCGATAATCGCTTTAATTATGCCGGCTATACCGTTCATCTTGCTCTCCCATTGGTCTTGCGCGGTGTTTTCCGTTTCCGCTGGAATATTTTTATCGTTATGTTATCGCGGATCTAAGAGGGGATTGCCGTTAGATTGATTAATGGTGCTGATATTTCGAACGCGGCAATGCACCCGGGATCGGCGATAAGTCGTATCTTAAGTCAAGAATATAACGAAGTGAGAATTTATTCTTTGATTTTAAGGTTGTTTTAATCCGCAAGAATAGCTAGCGGCTGCTAAAAAGAGGGGGAATAACGAACGTTAGAGGGCTAATGATATTTAAGGCACATTATGCATGTACCTTAAATAATCAGCTTTATTATTGGGTTATATCAACCTTTCTTCGTCATCGCCGATCAGACCTTCCAATCCGCTCAGCGCCTGTCGCGCCTGGGCACGATTTAACAGCTTATTTTGTGCCGCTGGCGGCAGGTCGGTAATGCTGATAACCCTTTGCTCATCAGTACTTCAATGAGATCTTCCAGTACGCGAACCATTTCCAGGTCGCTCTGTTGCAGTCTTTGTAGCGTGGCCGCGCGAAGGTTTTCCACCTTCAACCACTCGCTAATCTCTGCGGTTGTCTCCGCACTTTGCTCAGTCATCCCGCTGAATTCCGCGGCTTCAACCCGAACGATCCGTCCTTCACCATCGCGTTCAATAAAATGCATGGCTGCTCTCCTGAAAATTATTGTAGTGTGCTGGCATCGCTAAAATAGCGGCCCATTGCGCCATACAGGCCAATTTTTTCCAGCACGGCCAGCTCGCCTTCGGTTTCCACTCGTTCAGCGATAAGAGGGACGTTGATCTGGCGTGTCGCCCAGTAAATCGCTTCTATAAAGAGTTTTTTATCTTCTTCTTCATTGATGTGGTGAATATAGCCGCCGTCGACCTTAATCCACGCCAGACCCCACTGCGGCAGGTTACCAATCAGGTGGAAGCGACCGCCAAAGTGTTGAATGCCCAGGCCGCAGCCCAATTCCTGTAGTTTTTTCACCAGCACGGTGACACGTTCTGGCTCCGGTAGTTCGTTCTCATCCAGCTCGAGCGTCAGTCGCGATGCCAGGTGGCGCGCTGCTTTCAGCGGCTGGAGCAGGGCGTTCAGTCCCTCGTCGTCCGCGACGCTTTCACCGCTAATACTGAGTGCAAAAGCGTGGGTGGTGCTTTCCATCGCGCGCAGCGTCTGTTTGAGCATGACGACGTCCATACGGCGGCCCAGAGCCAGGCGGCGAACCCACGGGATGAAACGGCCTGCTGGGATAATTTCGCCATCGGTGGTTTTAATACGCGCCAGAATTTTACGATGGAGAACAACGTGTTTGCTATTGCACTCGTACACGGGCTGCGAATAGAGCTCAAACGCTTCCTTATCCAGAATCTCCGTCAGGCGCTGATGCCAGTGGTGATGGTCCTCATCCGGCGTTGGCTGCGCGGCCAATGCCGGGTCGACGAAGGTGCGCATATCGGCTTCGGCGGCCACCAGGATCTGGTCCGCCTGACGCAGCAGGTTCTGTGGCGTGTCACCAAAGTGGAAAGCAACTTCGGCAAAATGCGCCACCGGGTTGACGTCGCTCAGGCCTGTTTCATACAACGCTTTGAGCTGTGTGTTCAGTGAGTTAGCGAAGCTCTCCATCTCCGTCGGAAGAACGGGGCGGTGATAATGGCGAACTCGCCACCGCGTACGCGGGCGACAAAACCTTCACTATGGAAGTAGCGCTGCTGGAGGCTGCTGAGGATATCGGCAACCGCTTTAAGCAGTTTATCGGTGCTGGCGCCGCCAAGGCGCTGGTTGAGGCCCATCAGATCCTGCACGCGCAGGAGGATCAGGTTGCCGTCGGCGTGGTCTTCATCGCTCAGGCGGGTCTGGAATTTGATGTCGAAAGCGCGGCGGTTGTTCAGGCCGGTGAGGCTGTCGTTATAGGCTTCCTGCCGCAGCGCCTCGGTGCGCTGAGCCTGCTCGCTAAACAGTGCCTTCAGCTGGGTAACCATCATGTTGGTGGCTTCGACAACCCGACGCAGCTCCGGCGTTTTCGGCAGTGCTGGCAGGCTCAGGAACTCGCGGCGGCTGATGGCGGTGGCTTGTTCGACGATGTAGTTCAGCGGGCGCAGACGGTGGCGCAACAGGAACATCGCGCCCAGGATACACAACACGCTACAGCCGGTTAGCCACAGGAAGCTGGCGACCAGACTGCTCCACAGGCGCGACAGCGCAAACATCGGGTGGCTGACCACCTCCACGCGCGCGGCCTGCGTCCAGCCGCGCATGACGATAGCTTCGCCCTGGCCGGGGTTCAGGTGCACGATGCGGGCAAACCAGCCAGGCACGTTGGCGCTGGGCGGGATGTTCTGACGCTCAATAATGGGCTTGCCGGTTTTGATATCCACGACCTGAATGCGGTAGAAGTAGCCGCTGTCAAAAATGGAGTTCACCATCAGCTCGGTCATGACCGGGTCATCGATATGCGCGGTCAACGAGAGGCCGAGCGCCGTGGCGGCATCCTGGGCATGCGCACTCAGCTGGTTGTGATACTGCTCGCGTGAACTTTCCAGCGTGGCGAAAAAGTTGCCGCAGAATATCGTCAGCGTAAACAGGCAGATGCCAATCAGTAGCTGTTTATAAAGGGACATGACCGCTTCCTATTCATTAATTACAAACCCTTCTGCACGCATCCTGGTGAGAAGATCCTGCCAACGTGAAAGTCGTTTACTGTCGCCAACGCGCTTGCTGCCGCTGGCCTGCGGGATCCATAAACCTTCCCCATTAAAGGAATAAACAGGGAGCAGATCGCTGCGGGCGGTGGCGGGTAATATGGCGGGCTTCAGGTTATCGAGGACCAGCGGAATAGCGTCCGGCGTCGAATACCATGTCACAACCATATGTGCCTGATTTAATTGTAATGCTTTAACGTAGGTGATTCGCAGCTGGCTTGCCGGAACACCTAATTCACGTAGGGTAAAATATTTGGCCAGCGCGTAGTCTTCGCAATCTCCCGCGCCTTTACGTAAGGCTTCCACCGGGGTCGCCCAATAATCCTCTTGCCCCACACCGTTATATCGTCCACAAAGCGGATGCGCGAATTAAAAAATTGGTTCACGCGGTTCAGGGTGGCTTGAATGTTGCCCTGCGTCGGCTGTTTAAGCAACGCCTCCCAGGCATCAATATTGCGCTGGGCGGTGGGCGTCGCGGGGCCATAGAGCCGTTGCGTCCGCTCGTTGATGGTATTGAAATTCCATCCCGCGCCCAGTTCGGGCGGCACCAATAGCAGCAGCGCCAGAAACAACGACAGCCAGCGTTTCCAGATAAATGGACGTACGCTATCCCGCAGGCGCTTCATTCAGCAAACGCTCATCATTAAGGGATTATGTCGTCTTGTCATGCTGATGACGCCAGTGTTTTCGGTAAGCCACATAGCCGGAAAGGTAGTGTTCGACATCATCAATTCGCACCCGGAAACTGTGGTGACGAATGAAAAAACTGCCCACGATCCGGGGCGGATTTTTGAAGAACATTGCCAGTTCCGGCCAGAAAAAACCGTTCGCGAGGTAGCGCGCCCGCGTCTCCAGCGCCAGGTTGAACTTCTCCAGATCGAACCCGTCCAGCAGGTGACGATGCTCGGAAGTGGCCAGACGGCTTAGCATGCGCGACGCCGCCATCATCAGTTCGAGCAGCGTCGGGTAGGTGGTGACCCGGTTGATCACGAAGTCCAGGTGATCGCGCACGTTGTCCAGGCCAAACTGATAATAACGCTCAAGCGGACGGTACAGCGTTAACTCGTTTACACAGTAGCTTAGCCAGTGGTCGTGAGCCTGCCAGTGCTTCTGCGCGATAAAGTGATCCATCGCGCGTTCAACGATTTCCAGCCAGCGCGGCGTTTTGGTCAGCCCGTACAAACGCATCAGCGCGAATGCCGCCTCGCCGTCGTAATAGATAATTCGGTGTTCGGCCTTCAGCGACAGATCGGCGGCGTTCAGTACGTGATTAAAGCCGCCGGTATCGGTTTTTTGCATAAAGCCGATGCCGTTTGCCAGACGCTGCATCTGTGGCAGATAGCGTTGGTCGCCGGTGAGTTCGGTGTATTTGGCCATCGCCAGTATGCAAACTGCATTCCCGCCGAGCTTAATTTCGCCGCCGGTGTCGATAAGAAAATCGGCGTCGCTGCCGTCGGGCAGACGGCGCGTTTCGATAAGCTCGTTCGACAGGTCGCCAAGTGCGCGTTCAATGGCGGCAAAGTGCGCGGGCTCCTGCGTCACTTCCCAGCCTTCCAATAGCGCGTAGGTGGAGCTGGCGTGACGCAGCGCATTGTAAGTGGGGATGGCGCGATCGAAACAGGGGAACCAGCCATAGTGATAGCGGCCCGAGTTTTTCACCTGGCGTGCCAGATAATCGGTGGCAGAAACGATCATCGGGTCGAGCGTCTCTTCTTGCCAGCGATGGAGTTGGCGGTAACCGGAGTTTCGGCCTTTGAATTCAATGGGGTAGACTTGCTTGCCGTCGCAAAACACGCTGCGGGTCGTAAAGCGCCAGATGAGTTGATCATCCTGTTCCGGCCAGCTTAGTGGCGTGGCAAAACGTTGCTGTGAGAAGTTTGCCAGATTGACTGCATTAGGCGTCGATGTACCTTCCGTACTTTGATAGAGCAGCGCATTAGCATTGATCTCCTGCTCCAGAATTGGCTGTTTAAAATCGGGTGTCAGGCTTAAACCAAAGCGGAAATAGTTGCGTTTAGTTTTGCTGAATTTATCCTGCAGTTCACCCCAGCGCAGAGTCTGAATTTTGTCGACCATATCCACGCGTAGCCAGATCGCGGGGCGCGTCTGGTCTTGCTGCCAATTTCGCAGAGCCTGCTTGCCCTCGGCCCACGCCTCGTCGAGCGTTGTGCCATGAACCGTCTGGGTACAGGCGCGTTGTTGGCCGTCGCTGATGCTAAATAAAAGCGTATAGGTGGGAAAGGGTGGCGATTGCGGTGCCTGTGCAACGGCGTTTAATGATTCCCTGGCTGACGCTAGCATTGAATTTAATTTCTTTATATTCAATTTATCAGGCTCAAATTCGCCAGCGTAAAGGGCGGTGATAAAGCTTCGTGTGTTCTGGTTGGCGTACTGATTTTCCCGCAGCGCCAATAGTCTATCTTTAGTCTGTTTAAAGAAACGTCGCGGGGCATTTTCCCCGCGCTTTATCATATTGGTATAACGGTTTAAGTAGATTGCAAGAAAGTTGTTTTGGGCCTCTATGCTTAAGCCGCTTTTGGTTTTGATAAAGTCATAAACAGAAAGATAGATTTCCACCGCCGCGGCCGGTGATGTGCCTTTTGCTGCCAGTGATATATCATCGAGCTCATTGATAAAATAATACTTTTTACGATTGCCAAGAATAGCGATACGGCGGGTAACGCTATACATCTTCATGATAAACCAGTTGTCTTCTCTGACCTGAATACCCGCCGGGAAATCGATTTGGTAATCGGCGATGAGTGAGGCTCGGAAGAATTTACCGATGACTTTGAGGCTATTTTGCAGTTTTGTTTGCGTAAAGTCTAAACCGGTCACGGTCTCAGGGTAAGGAAACGCCGAGTCCATGGTTGAACGCTTGCTGCCTGACGCTTTAAAGTGAGGCATGCAGATCATATCGGTATCGGGATCAATTTGGGTGACGGCTAATGCATCGGTGATCGCATGCGGCGTGATGTAGTCGTCTGAATCAATGAATAAGATCCACTGACCTGATGCTATTTTTAACCCATTATTCCGAGGTTCAGAAGCGCCACCAGAATTTACTTTACGCTTAAGCGTAATAATATTGGGAAAAATAGTTATAAAATTCTGTAAAATGTTATATGTATTATCTGTGGAGCAGTCATCAATAAGAATGACTTCTACGTCATTTAGCTCGTGCTCCATACGGCTTAATTGATGCAAACACTGGGCAATCGCAGCAGGACGGTTATAAACGGGAATAATGATGGAAACCATTGGCTGCTGGGCAGTCAATTTCTTTATCGTATAATGACTAAAGTCGTTTAGTTCTGCCGATAGCACAATGTCATTCTCCATTCCGTGGCGTATAACGTCTCTTGCGTAAGGTCTAATTTCTCATGATTGACCGCAGAAAGCTATTCCCCGAACTGATAATGATAGAGATAGTTTGTATCGTATTTACCCGATACGGCGCAGTAAATCCTCATACATCGCTGTTAAAAAGCCCTTGTGGGCTAAGCTATCACTTAATCCACAAGGGGACAGACCGTTGTGTTGCCAGTAGGCACGGAAAGGAGAAACCCGTGTTTAGGATTGGGGTTGAAGCTCCTCAGACCCGCAGGCCATCTGATGTTCTTCATGAAGGTACTGTTTATCTAAAATCTTCACGAACGGCAGATAAATCGCAGTGGCGATAGCCAGGTTCACCGCTTGTAAAATTACGCCGGAAATCCCGGTGGTTAAAAACCCGGACACAAAGATCGGTGTCGTCCACGGAATTGAAACCCCGGACGTTGGCGGTACCCAACCGAGCGCTATCACCACGTAGGTTATCGTGCAGAGCACCATCGGCGTTAGTAGAAATGGGATAAGCATCAGTGGATTAAGTACGATCGGCAGACCAAAAATCACCGGTTCGTTAATATTAAAAATTGCAGCCGGTGCCGCCAGCTTTGAAAGCTGCTTCAGGCGCGTGCTTTTCGCAACCATAAAGATGCTGATGAGCAGCGCGCCGGTAAAACCGGTGCCGCCGGCAATCAAATACACATCCCTGAACTGCTGAGTGATGATATTGGTCGCCGCCAGACCTTCCTGGGTTTGTGCCAGATTCTGTGCGCTAAGCGTTTGCCAGATTGGCCCCATCACCGATGATACGATGGAGTCGCCGTGAATGCCGAAGAACCAGAACAGGCTGATCATCATTTCGGCAATGAGCTGCGAGAAGATGGAGTTGCCTAAATAGAGCAGCGGCTGTTGCAGTACGACGCTGATAAATTTTCCCGGGGTGCCGAAATGGGTGTGCTCAAATAGCACCTTCACGATTATCCAGAACAGTAGCACCACAAGAATGGGGACCAGCGATTTAAACGATCTGGCGATCTCGGGTGGCACACTGTCTGGCATCTTGATGGTAAAGGCCCTGTGCTCCAGGAACTCAATCATTTTGATGGTGACTAGGGTGACAATGATCCCTAAAAACATCGACTCCGAGCTAAAGTCCAGCAGCGCATAAGCCCCATCAACAAGAGTGCCAGACTCGGTAGTGATACTTCCAGGCAGCATTAAGAAGAAGATCGCTACCGGTAAAATAGCGGCACTTTGGCTGAGATTGAGCTTGTCCACTAACTCCTTTGAAAAGGTGATAATCACAAGCAGGGTCATTAATCCGTAGCTGGCGTTAATCCCGTAGTTGAGCTTATCCAGCGTGCCTTTTCCGAGCAGCGAGGTCATAAACTCGTTGTAGCCGCTAATCGGAAAGTTGGTGAGCAGCAGGAAAAAGGAGCCGACGATTAAAAAAGGAATCAGGGCAATAAAGGCATTTTTGAGGGCGGTTAAATAGATGTTTGACGAGATTTTCTCGGCCAACGGCAACATCTTTTGTTCGAGTAGAGAGGTTATGCTCATTTCCGCTTACCCTTTAAGGTTTTTGGTAATGTAGTAATTAACGTGCGGGAATTGCTTAATATAAATGGCCGGGATTTCGGTGTGATGGGCATCACCGTTCACGATCTCCTGATAAATCCCTTTTTTAGCCTCGTGGTTAATAATGACGATCACTTTGCTGGCTTTAATGATTTTACCCAGCCCCACGGTAATGCCTTCGCTGAGTGTGACGTCGCCGGAAAAGTATTTGTGGCTGGCGATGTTAATGGTGACGTCATCCAGTTGGGTTTGCAGATAATCCTCAGCAAAAGAAACGCCCGGCTCGTTTAAGCCGATATGTCCATTCATCCCGACGCCCAGAATGACATAATCAAACTCTGCGCCGTTGAGCGCGGCGTTGTAATGGGCAATGTTCTGCGCCGTCGAGGCGTAAGGATCAAAATGGATTAACTGCACCGGATGCGCGCATTTATGCACAAAGTCCTGATTAATCATACTCAGGCAGCTGCCATCGGACTCGCTGGGCACGTTAACCCATTCATCCAGCGCAAAGAAGGTGAGATGTTCGGCAACCTTCGTTGTCGCCAGCAGGTCGTAAACCCAGCGCGGTGTGCTCCCCGAAGGGATTAACACGCGGGAATGCGGCTTAAGCGCTGAGAGTTCGCTGACCACCTGCTCGGCCAGCGCGGCGTTGGTATCAAAAGCTGTACATTTCATCGGTGTCTTCCCGCGATTAGAGTGATTCAATCTTGTTGGCGAACAGCGGCAGATACTTTTTATTGGCCCGCAGCATCTCTTTCACCAGCTCAACGCCCTTATTGTCGCTTGAACATAATGGATTGAAGAGGAAGCCTGCGATCAGTGCCTGATAGTCGCCGGTGGCGGCGGCTTTGACGATCTGCGCTTCATAGTCCTTCATCATCGACACCATACCTTTGGCGGGAGACGGAATTTCGCCGGTGCAAATTGGCATTGGGCCATTACGGGTGAGGACGCAGTTCACTTCCACTACCGCATCTTCCGGTAAATTGGTAATCGCGCCGCCGTTGCGAACGTTGACGGTTTGAATGCTCTTATCGTCGAGGTAAATGGCACGAATGACGTTCAGCGCCGCAGTGGAGTAGAGCGCGCCGCCGCGGGCCTCCAGCTCTTTAGGCTTATCCTGAAGCGTGACGTCGCTGTATTTTTTAAACAGCTCGGCTTCGATATTTTTGACGATCTCACCGCGCGACAGCTCGGCAGCATCCTGTTCAGCCAGCATTTCGGTCGTTTTGAGGTAGTACTTTAAATACGAGGATGGGATCAGGTTGGTGGCCGCCAGCAGCTCTTTATTAAATTGCTCATTGCTGACGTTTTTAAAGCTCAGTTGGTCGACATCTGCTGCGTTGATTATCTCGATGGTTTCCCGGGTGCGGTCTACGCCGTTGTGCAGAATTTTGGTAATAAAGTTCATGTGGTTGGAGCCTTTGAACTCAACGTACAAATCGGCAACGTCAACATTTAGCAGGCTGGCAACCTGATGGGTCATATTAATCGGGCCATTGCACAGGCCAATCACCCGGTTGTTACTGCTGTATTTGAGAACTGCTTCGGTCACCATGGAAGCCGGGTTGGTGAAATTGATCAACCACGCGTTAGGGCAAATCTCTTTCATTTCATTGGCAATGTCGATAATCACCGGAATGGTGCGCAATGCTTTAAACATCCCGCCCGCGCCGTTGGTTTCCTGGCCAATAAAACCGTATGATTTCGGTAGTTTTTCATCGACGATACGAGCGTCAATACCGCCGACGCGCAGCTGAGTCACTACGAAATCCGCCTCCTGTAGCGCTGTTTTGCGGTCGAAGGTTTGGCTGACATCAATCGGTAAGCCTGCTTTGGCCAGCATTCTTTTGGTGAGCTCGAAAATGATGTTCATTTTCTCTTTGCCCATTTCGATGTCGACAAAAGCAATATGGGATATCGGCAGCTGATGATGATTAATAATTACCCCTTCAATCAGTTCAGGGGTATAGCTGCTGCCAGCGCCAATCACAACGAGTTTAAGTTGGGTCATGAGTCTTCTACCTTTGAATTAAATTTCAGTGATACTTTTCTGACATTGGATAAATGGAAAAGCATGATGTCGATGATGGCTATCTGAATCGGATAGCTAATATTTTCAAATGCCGTGTTTTTAATAATGGCGTTTTTATAGACGAGAACGGCATCGGCCTTTAGCGCCAGCGTCGAATTTTCCCGGCTGGTGATGGCTGCGACTTTGATGCCGTTTTTCCGCGCATTGGTGATGATTTCTTCCAGCATTTCCGACTCGCCGCTGTTGGATACAATCAACACGCAGTCATCGGCGGTCAGAAAGCGGCTACGTACATTACAGTTGGTATAGTCCGTTTCATTGAGGATATTAAAGCCCAGCACCATCAGGTTATAGCTGACGTAATTCGCCACGCTGTCCGAAGTACCGTATCCCCAGGTAATGATCGTGCTGCATGCGGATAAAAAATCACAAAAGGCTTTGATTTTACTCTCGGAAACCTTGGTTAAGGCATCCTGCATTTCCTGGAGATACTCGCTCACGAAGGCATTATGATGCTGTGAGTTTTGCGACATGGAGAATACGTCGCGAACATCGACCTTAAACTCCTGAAAATTATTAAAGCCTAATTTCTTAACCAGTTTCGAAATAGACGGTGCGGTGGTGTAAACGCGCTCGGCCAGTTCATGAATTTTCATTTTATAAACGTCGGCCGGGTGCTCCTGGCAGAATTTATAAATTCTCAGCTCGTTACTGGTTAAATCTTTACGCATGGAGTGCACCTTTTATGATGCGGCGCTGACACCGCATTGGCTCTCAGGAGGGATCTTAACAAGGGAGGACGGAAATAGGTTTTATGATTTAGAAATTAATTTCCGTGATCTTGATTATAAATTTCCATGAAGGGACTTTCTCTGAAGTAGGGAGGCATAACGTATCGGGTCGCCCAGGCAAGGTGTATTGCGCCGATGCCGGGCGGGCGGGATCTACGCCCCTCAACCTCATCAAGCCGCTGCTGTAGCGCATCCAACTGAAACTCACTGAACACCTCAACCCCATGCTCGCGCAACAATGCCACCGCTACCCTTCGCCCGGTACCTTCATGCCGCGAAACGAACCGTCATAAGCATGCAGGCTGCCGCAGGTGGGGCTGCCGTCGGTCATAATCGCAAACCGACACCCGTGTTGCTGCGCGGTTTGCAGCGCCAGCCAAGCGGCCAGCACGTAGGGTTGTGTAACATTGCGCCCGTCGCTCTCCACCACCCGCGCCCGTCCGTTTAACACGTCGATACCTTGACCATTAATCATCTCCGCCGACAGTCGCGGCGTCTCAAGCCCTGCCGCCAACTCCGGGCAGTGAATAACCAGACGGCCTTCATCGTGCCATTGTTGCAGCAGGTTTGCGCTGCAGGATTTATCGGTGCCGTTGTAACGCACGCGGTGCCCGGCCAGGCAGGCGCTGAGGAGGATTTTTTGTTTGATGGGATAGGGCTCCACGTTAAGGTATTGATCGTTGCTTGCGCTACCATCACCCCATTCATAGTGAATAACCAATCGGCTGTTCTTTTCATCATAGGACATCCATCGACAAAACATTCGCGTGCCATTCGAGGATACTTATTGAGCAGTTTGGCAATGTCTTTTTTCACCCATTCAATCAGCGCCATGTGGAGATTGCGCCATGTAGAACCGTATTCATCATTTTTATGAGGAGGTGTGAATCCCAGAGTATTCAGGCAATATCCCAAAAGCCTGACGTTGTCTAAGTTTGGTGATTTTTTTACGGCATTCAATAGCATGGCGTAGAGATGTTCCTGGATACGTAGTCCTGCATCCGTTCGCAGTTGGCATGAGTTCAGGATCCCCTCCCAGACCAATTTATGTTGTATCTCGACAGCGACGCGGCGAGGACTACGAACCGATGACGCGGCTTTAATCAGGTTGAAGATGAGCCGGGCAATATGGGTTTCCGTATCATTGTGCCGGGGAATTTTGTCCAGTTCGGCGACCATCTCCAGGATAAGTGAACCCAGTGCTTTCAGGCGTAGCGCCAGGTCATCGTTATACTTCAAATTGTTAAGCTGAAGATTATCATTGAGATCGGAATAGATCTGGCGGATATGTCGGTACGAGTATTGTAATGACGCAGGGGTTGTAGTGGTGCTGTCCCGAGTGTGAATTTTGAATGCTTCGAGTAGCAAACGGAAGTATGCATTCCATTGTTCGAGGTCCCAGGCATTCTTGTGCGAATAATCAGGGCTGAGTAACGTACCTATATTTCTGATTTGCTGTGCATTTTGACAAAGGGCAGTAGTCACCGGCCGGGTGATTCCCTCCAGCCCTGAAGTATAAAAGTCTTGTTCGCTGTACAAAAATGAGCGGCGGTTTTCAACGGCAGCGGTAACAATATTTTTGGCGATAATGTCGATCTCTGGGCTGTACTTATTCTGGTTACCCACGGCGTTGAACAGATTAATGATCAGTCTCGGCGTACCCTCAACAACCGCCTGGCAGAACTTTGGGCTCCCGATGGCCAGCAGTAATTTAAGAGCATGTACTTGCGCCCGGGTCATTTTCTCGGGGCGCTTTTACCTGGTGAGTAAGCCACGATCTTTGACACAGAGTCAGCTAATTCGTCGCCAATGATGGTTAATTCTGCAGGTGCACCCTGGAGCAAATGCGATTCGACGTGTTTAACAAACTTAGCGGAATTCCAGCGGTTGAATCTGGCGGGGCGGAAAAAGGCCAGCCAAAACCAGGCAATCAGTACCAATAGAAAACTGCCGCCAAGCAACAGCTGCCAGGATTCAGGTGTTAGCCATCCGCCGGTAGGCACGCGTGATTGACTGCTACGCCAGTAATCGGTTAGCAGCGTCAACACGCCAATAACAGGGATGATCACCAATGAGGCCCCCTCACCGGAAGGCTTGCGGTATCTATGCGAAATTTGTAGCGCAGATCGGCGATGGTCCATACAACCAATACCAAAGCCAGACCGCTAATGAGTTCGGCGAATCCGAAGTACTTAGGGGCATTTTTATCGAGTGCAATACAGTCAAAGGCGAGCGATGCAAGCGAGGTAAGATTAAAAGGATAACATTGTTCTATAGGCATCTTGCTCATCCTGTCATCAAGCGGCGACTAGCGTGTTGAATTTAAAAGGGCTGTCGGGACTGTAGCAAGACGAGATGCAGGGTGAAACAATATTGTCTTGCTGAAATGGTCGCAGTGGGATTGGCAGGATCGTCTACCGGGGCGGGGTCAGTCCAGTTTGTTATTGGTTTTGTTGGTATTTCTCGCGAATAAAGCCCCACTAAAGCCCCCAAATAAAATCGCTTTGTTTTTTTGAGGTTATCACGAAAAATTGGTGTGTAATTGACTCTCTACCCACTCTTACGACACACGATTAGTTCCATACCATAAAACTCACCATTATTATGAAGCTGAGTTGTTATTTTTTTATCGTAGGGAGTTAACACAATTTCCGCATTTTTCCACTACGCCTTTCAGTATCCTGTCTTGTAAAGTTATTCGGGACGTTATCAGTTCATACGTTAGCCCGAACTTGTAGCACACAGATTCCGGTATTTTTCTTGATAATAGAGAAAAGTTGCTGGAGGAAAATTGTGACAAAATCACAAAGCAAGGCAGGCTACCGGAGAAAAAGTCCATAACGGCGAAGTATCGTAGTCTGTGCACCTCAACCAGCATTTTGAAGGCTCTGCTACATGGAAGAAAACACAAGGCAGCGTACAGAGAATTATATTTCAGCAAAAAACCAGCATCCTGCCTGGATACTTCTTGCCACCCGCCGCGCCCGCTGGTATTGAGTTGCCTGAAAACGCTGTTTGAAAAATCACATGATGGTATCCCCTTGAGGAAGCGATCCAGTCTCTTTCCGGTATTCTCATTGAGCATGTGAGTCAGGAACAGTATGACATTAATCAGGACAATCCCTCTCTTCAGGCTAGTCGTGAACTGCGGGAGTGGATTAAACGCCGTTTAATTGTCGAACGGGATGGTCGTATCTTCGCCACCGATGCGCTTGAGGTCGCGATTACGTTTGTTGAGTCGCTGGATAATCGTTTCATGACCTCTACGGCTTCCCGTTTGTCCACCGTACAGAGAGAAATTGAAAACCTGGAAACCCGGCTTAATCCTAATCCGGCAAACCGGGTTGCAACCTTACGTCGTCGTATTGCCGAACTGGAACATGAATTACAGGAGGCAGAAGCCGGGCATATTGAGGTGCTGGAAACGCATCAGGCGATTGAACACATTCGAGAGGTCTTCAATTTAGCTTCCAGCCTGCGGGCTGACTTTCGCCGTGTTGAAGACTCCTGGCGCGAGGCCGACCGCGCGCTTCGGCAATCCATTATTGGTGAGCAATATCATCGCGGCGATATAGTAGAACGTCTGCTCAACGATCAGGACGCGCTGCTTAATACGCCGGAAGGAAGAGTTTTCGACAGCTTTCAGCAACAGCTCCGTCAATCTTCTGAACTTAAGGCGATGAGTGAACGGTTACGTGTGATCCTTAGCCATCCGTCTGCTTCCGATGCGCTTAACCGTCTACAGCGGCACGATCTGCGCTGGCTGGTTAAACGTCTGGTCGATGAATCGCAAACTGTACTCCAGGCTCGCGCCCGTAGCGAGCGTGATGTCCGTGGTTTCATGAAAACTGGTCTTGCTGCTGAACATCACCGTGTTGGTCATTTGCTTAACGAGTTTCTGAATCTGGCGTTAAAACTCGACTGGCAGCGCCAGATAATTCGTAAACAAGAGGTTCCGCTTCCTGCTGTTGGTGTGGCGGTAACAGGCATCCCGGCTATTGAACGTTTACGGTTTAAAGAGGTGGATGATGAAGCGGAACAAACGTTGGATCTTAGTAATCATGCGACGGATTTAACGCAGATTGGCGATGATTTCTGGGATGCTTTCAATGGCCTCGATCGTGAGGTGTTGATTCAGCAGACGTTGCAGCTTCTGGCAAAAGAAAATCGCCCCGTTGGCCTGGCTGAACTGGCGGCGCTGTTGCCCCCGGCCCACGATCTCGAAACCTTCGCCATATGGATTGGCATGGCGAGAGAAGCGGGCATTGCGGTTATTGATTCACAGCGCGAATTTGCTGAGCTTAGTGATGGGAAGGTCGCCGCTGGCGATTTAATCTGCCCACTACCGGTCTGGAAAGCCAGGCATTAATGGATATCGATTGGGAGTAACAGGTATGGCGGGCTTTTTTGACAGACAGATTAACCGGAGCGTTGCTGCAAATGCAGGCAGTGAACCAGAACCATCGGACGAAGCGGTTGCTGATGAGTCGGTTGAGGAAATTGCAACCAATAGCGAAATGCGAACGCTGAAAAAAATACGTGAAGCGACTCAGGAATTGCTCAAATACGGCCTGCTGGAAGAAGCCAGTAAACCCAATCTGTACCGCGTTGTACTGACCCATCCAGAAGAGGTGACTCGCATTCTGGAACCTCTCGATCTGGATATCGGCATTGATGAGATCCGCGGCCTGCTGTATGTCAAAGTCAGACTTGACGAAACGCCAGAGCAGGATGAATGGTCCCACCCTCTGGTGAGACGGCAACGGCTTAACCTGGAACAATCATTATTAGTTGCCATACTGCGCCAGCATTTTGTTGCCTGGGAGCAGGAAAGTGGAACAGGCGCCAGCCAGGCGCAGATCGCTATTGACGATCTCCTCCCTCAGCTCCAGATTTACCTTGGCGATCCGGGGAGTGAATCAAAAGAACGCACCCGGTTGCTTACCCTATTGGATCAATTAAAGGGCCATGGGCTAGTCACGTCGCCGGATGCGCATGAGCGGATCGTAATTCGTCCGATTATTGCTCATCTTGCCGATCCGATGAATCTTCAGGCATTACTTGCATGGCTACAGGACCAAATTGCTCAACAAACCTCCCCTGCTGATTCGTCAGAAAAGGAGAGTAGTGAGGAGGACGTATGAATCAAATAGCGAGTCTGGCTGGAACGGAATCTTTTATTCTCGCCCGTATCGAGTTGTTCAACTGGGGCGGTTTTCATGGGCTGCATCAGGCAGCAATCCATCAGGAAGGTACCGCCGTTATTGGCCCAACCGGGAGCGGAAAAACGACGCTGGTCGATGCCTTGATGACGCTACTGTGCGCCAATCCCCGCTACAACCTGGCCTCAACCGGGGGGCATGAAAGCGACAGAGATCTTATCTCCTACGTGCGCGGTGTATCCGGACCCGGCGATGGCGGGGAGGGGCAATCGCATATTGCCAGACCAGGTAAAACCGTGACCGGCATTGCCGCGACGCTGGAGCGTGAAGGGCAGCAGGTTCGTCTGGGAGCTCTGCTGTGGTTTGATTCCACCAGCTCCAGCGTGACGGATATGAAAAGGCTTTGGCTTTTCAGCGATAACCTCGAGCAGACGCTGGAGCACTGGTTGAACGTTTACCATGACGGCGGCACACGATTGCTGCGGCAAATGGAAAAAGAAGTGACCGGGATCTGGACATACCCGAATAAAAAACAGTATCTGGCGCGCTTGCGGGACTTTTTCGAAGTGGGGGAAAACGCGTTTACGTTGCTAAATCGGGCGGCAGGGTTAAAACAGCTAAACAGCATTGATGAGATTTTTCGTGAGCTGGTATTGGACGATCACTCCGCCTTCGATCGCGCGACGGAAGTGGCCAATAGTTTTGATGGTCTGACAGAAATCCATCAGGAACTGGAAACGGCGCGCAAACAGCAGCAGTCTTTACAACCTGTCGCCGTGAGTTGGGATAAGTACCAGAAGCAAGAACGACTCCTTGCAGACAGGCAGATGCTGGAATCACTATTACCCATCTGGTTTGCACAACAGGCGAGCCAGCTGTGGCGTGAAAAGATCGGCCTTCTTGAAGACGAGCTTGGTGAGGCGCAGACCAGCGAAGAACAAATCCAGTCACGCCTAGAGTTGCAGAAAAAAGTGGTTACTGACTGCTTGCAGCGCTATCTCCAGGTAGGCGGCGCCAATATTGATGAACTGAACGAGCGTATCAATGAATGGCAAAAAACGCTCGGCAGTCGGGAGACTCTGGCGCGCCAGTATCAACAACTGACCCATAATCTTGAATTACCGCCTGACCTGAGTCAGCGACAACTGGAGGCGAATAAGCATCACGCCGCGGTCAGATGTGAACAGCTTGCTGATGATATAAAGCTGAAGCAAGAAGATGCGTATCAAAAGGGTGCACTCAGCCATAGCATTACCGTAGAACTGCGTGAACGGGAAACTGAACGCGCTGAGATCGTGCGTCGTCCGGACTCTAACCTTCCCGCACATTATCAGGCGTTTCGCAGCGAGCTGGCAAAAGCGCTGAACGTCGATGAATCTGAACTGCCCTTCGTCGCTGAACTGATACAGGTTAAACCGGAAGAGGCGCAATGGCGCGGTGCGATTGAGCGCGCTGTCGGGAGTAACAGGCTGCGTATTCTGGTTGCGCCTGAATCTGCACAGGAAGCGCTGCGCTGGGTAAACCAGCGCAACAATCGTCTGCACGTGCGCCTACTGGAGGTCAAGTTACCGCACTCTCCCGCTAGGTTTTTTGATGATGGTTTTACCCGCAAGCTGTTGTGGAAAGATCATCCGTGGCGAGAGGCCGTCAAAGCATTACTGGCCGAAAGTGACAGGCATTGTGTTGACAGGCCTGAACAACTACGTGACACACCTCACGCTATGACGGTGCAGGGGCTAATGTCTGGTAAACAGCGTTTCTATGACAAACAGGATCAGAAACGCCTTGATGAAGGCTGGCTGACGGGATTCGATAACCGCGATCGCCTGAACTTTCTTGCCAGAGAAGTTGCCGCGCTTCAGGAGCAGACTAAAACCGCAAACGCGGCATTTGAGGTTGCGAAAGGCGAGGTGGCGCTTTTGCAAAATCAGGCCATTTCATTCCAGAAAATACAACAGATTGATTACGATAGCATTGATGTTCCCGGCGCAAAGAGCCAACTGGAAGCGCTCAAGGAGCGGTTGGAGAATCTGATCCGCCCGGATTCCGATGCCAGCGTAGCGAAAGCAAAACTTGATGAGGCTCAAACGGTTGAGTCTGAATTTGATAAGCAGCTCAGAGCCGCCAATAAAGTCACTAACGGGCTGGATACGGAGCTCACCTTTGCCCGGACTGCAGAACGTAAGGCCCAGCAAACCGCGCAACAAGGTATTCGGGATGAAGAGCAAGAATTGTGCGCGTCACATTTTCCGACGGTTGCTCTGGAGCAACTGCCCGACATTCGCGATCTGGAACGTCAGCATGAGCGGGGAATTCAGCAAGAAATCGAGGGCGTTAAAGGTGAATTGCATCGACTGAACATTGAATTGACCAAACGTATGTCTGAAGCCAAACGTGTGGATACCGGGGCGCTCGTTGAGGCTGGGGCTGATTTGGATGATGTTCCTGTCTATTTACAGCGTTTGCAGGAACTGACCGAAGAAGCCCTGCCGGAAAAGCTTAACCGCTTCCTTGACTATCTGAATCGTTCATCTGACGACGGGGTAACGCAACTGCTCAGCCATATCGATCACGAGGTGCTGGTGATTGAAGCGCGACTCAGCGAACTCAATGAAACCATGTTCAGGGTCGATTTTCAGCCGGATCGCTACCTGCGTCTGGATACCAAAAAAGTTGTCCATGAAAGCCTGCGCACGCTTGAAAAAGCGCAGCGTCAGCTAAATACCGCCCGGTTTGTTGATGATAACGGCGAGAGCCATTATAAGGCTTTGCAGGTGCTGGTGGCGCAACTACGGGATGCCTGTGAACGAAACCGTACCCTGGGGGCGAAGGCGCTGCTGGATCCCCGCTTTCGTCTGGAGTTCGCCGTGTCGGTGATGGATCGTCAGAGCGGAAATGTGATTGAGTCACGTACCGGCTCGCAGGGCGGTAGCGGCGGAGAAAAAGAGATTATCGCGTCTTACGTGTTGACCGCGTCACTTAGCTATGCGCTTTGTCCTGCGGGGAGCCGTTATCCGCTTTTCGGCACCATTATCCTTGATGAAGCCTTCTCCCGCAGTTCTCATGCCGTGGCGGGCAGGATTATTGCCGCGCTCAGAGAATTTGGCTTACATGCAGTATTTATCACCCCCAATAAGGAAATGCGCCTGCTGCGTGACCATACCCGATCGGCGATTGTCGTCCACCGGCGCGGTCAGGATTCAAATATGGCTTCGCTGAGCTGGGAAGAGCTTGAACAACACTACCGACGACGGGAGAACGCGTAGAATGTATTCTCCTGATGAACTGCGTGAAAAGCTTGCCCGGCAGTGGGATAACGCAAAGCTCCGGACCGAGCGTTTACTTCCACCCGGTAACTGGCCGCTCTGTCTGACCATTGGCAAACCTTCCGCGAAAATATTCGCAGAGCAGCCTCAGCGCGTTTTACAACACGTGCAGTTATGGCGGCAAGTCGCGGTTGGGCGTGTGGACTGGGCAGAGGTCAGTTATCGGGCGAGCGACGGACCGGTCTCAATGCCGCTGCGCTGGATCCTGAATGGCCCTTCTGACTGGATCTGTGCCGCAGCGGCTCAAGCGGTGAGCCGGGAATTCCGCTTGCTGGAGGGAATTATTGAGCAGGTTGACCCTATTTTTCATCCGCTGTTGGTCAGCCATCGTTCACTCTGGCGGCACAAAAGCCCGCAGGACATCATCAGCGCCGCCAGGCTGGCCTGCCGATTAGAGCCCGGTTGCGCAAAAGGGCTGCCGTTAAGGCTGCTTTCCGGGCAAGGGTGGATACCAAATTTATCGAGAATAATATTTCATTATTAACCCGACTGCTGGACGTGCGTTTTTCCGGCGAAGCCAGCGAGCAGGGGTTAACTACCTTTCTTGATGCTTTTGATGAGTCCAGCCACTGGGTTTTGGTTGTGCCATTATCGCCCGGATTGCTCCCTTTTAAAAAATGCCGGGTGACGACAGCGGAACTGGCGGAAACGACATTACCCGCGTCGCGTGTGCTGGTGATTGAAAATGAACAGTGTCTGCATCAACTTCCAGCGTTATCTGACACTATCGCGATCTTAGGGTGTGGCCTTGACGTGCAATGGTTATCCAGCTCTGTTCTGGATGAAAAACGCGTTGCCTATTGGGGGACATGGACAGTTGGGGGCTACTGATGCTGGCGAGAGCCAGGTGCTGTCGTCCGACGCTTGATGTTCTGCTGATGAACCGTGAGTTGTTTGAGCAATATGCCAGCCATAGCGCCGTTCCTGAACCGGTAAAAGCACAGCAAGCAATACCTGATGGCTTGCTTGATGAAGAGGTCGATTTTTATCGTTACTTGATCCGCATGCCACGTGGTCGTCTGGAGCAGGAATTTTTGCCTACGGGGATAGTTGAAGAGGCATTGCTCAGATGGGCAAAATCTGAGGTTCACATATAGCGGTGTGAAAAACATACCTACCTCGCTTGTAGGTGGTTGATCCGTCCCCCCCTGCATTGAGCTTTTAGTTGAGATGTTGAATGAGGCGCTTTTGAGTTAATATTTTACGATATTGATTATTATTTATTGAGTTACATTAATATTTTAATCAGTTTTTGAGATATAGCCATGAGGCCGTTGAGATAACCAAACATCATGGCTCAATTCATTCCCTTAGAACCAGAGCTAAAGTACTGCCCCAGAACGCCTTCTAACTTGCTCACCGCCGCCGCATACTTGGTCGGGTTCTTTTCCTTCAGTACCGCCAGATTACGCAGCTTCCAGCGAATAGCCGGTAGATGTTGAATTTCTGGATAGCGATACAGCGACCAGTCGGGGCTATTTTGCTTATAGCTGAGCAAAAACTGGCGATCTCTGTCCGTAAGATGCGATTTCAGCGCTTGTGGAAGCAAAGTCGTTACTGATAAAAGTGACTCCAGCGATGTTTCCCGCTGCGTCATTCCTGAAAATTCCTGTGCGTACAGAGTTGCGATCCGCGATGTATCCCAGTTTGGTGCCAGCAGCTCGGCAATGGGCGGGGATGTCCTGCCAGATAGCAAAGAAAACCGTCAAAGATCTCGCGCGTCAGGCCTGGTTTCTCCAGCATATTCAGTACGTCAAACAGATCGCGTGGATGCTGGCGGTCGAGTGCGGCACAGATTTTACCGCCATAAAGATCCGCCTGCGAGACAACATTTATTGTGGTGAAGCCATACTCCATTTCCACCTGTTCACATACTGCCATTTCTGTTGGGGCAACAGCAGCCCACGCCAAACTGGGCTAACTTCAATCTTTATCTGCGCGTCGGCGGTGTTAACAATGATGCGCTTTTCATCCGCTTTATTCTCCTGCCGGATCGCAGTGATCCCCGGTCTGCCGTTCAGCGATTCAGTAATACGCATCAAGGCGTCATTGATGGCAGCCAGATCGGTATCGCGATCCGCATAGGTCTTATACGCCAGATCGATATCTACAGACAGGCGAGGGAAATCCTGCACAAACAAATTGATTGCCGTGCCGCCTTTCAGCGCGAAACAGGACTCCTTTGCCACATGCGGCAGGGCAGCCATTAATAGCCTGACCTGTCGGGCATAACTATCACGCAGATCCATCTTCGACTCCTTCCGGTTTAAATGCGCGGGGAACGGTGATTTGATAATCCGGCTCCAGCCAGCCGCCGGGAACGATTTGTCGTTTTCCCGTACCTGTTTCTATACCGTTTTGATCGAGATATCGAAAATAAGGATGCTCATTGCGTTGGGCAAGATAGAGCATCACCCGGTTGGTTTTAACCGAATGGCTGGCGCAGAGCAGCGTTTGTAATTTACGCGGGCTGAGAAGGTTCATCCCCTGAAACAGGGCATCGGCATGTTCGAATGAGAGCAACGAGGGTACGCTGCAGGCAATCTCATACGCAGCCAGTTCCGGGACACTGCCTGCTAACTGTCGGTCGCCGATATTCAGTTTTGTCGTGAATGGTGTTACATCAACGGTGAGGCCAGAGGTATACAGAGTGACAAACGTCGCGGATTGTTCAAAGGCGGCGAACCATCCCGGCAGTTTGGTGTGAGCTGGAAGTGCCAGCCAGACCTGCGGCCTGCCCGGTTCGGTATAGTGGGCATGGCCCTGTAGCGCAAGGCTGGTTAGCCCCGCTACACGAACCGGCTTTTCCCACTGTGTTTGCAGGCAGTTTACCGCGTCCACCCAGTCCGGTTCACGGCCCGTCCGGCAGTATACGCCGTGCGCGATCCGCCTGAGCCAGCCATTCTGGACATAGAGGTAAGAAAGCTTACGGTCTATGCCGTTGTGGGTAAGCCATGACTGGAGCAACACCTGACCGGGGAGGGTGTTCTGCATCAGCCAGTTTAGATAGTTTGGCAAATGTCGCCTCTGGATGGACAAATACGTAAATTATTAAACTAATTTAGACCGGAAGTGATTTTATCGCAACATCAGGTTTGGTTATTCTCGTATTTGTCGATTATAAATCGACATTTTTTATAAAATCTAAACTGTAAATCATTACAGAAAAGTAGGGCTAAATGTATTCGTCAGCTAACGCGGGGCGTGTAGCGGTATCTTTTGCCCGCACCTGCAAATTCAGGTGCCGGGTTTGAGAGCCTGACTATCAACGCGGACAGCCGCCGTTTTCCGTAGTGCGGTTTTTTTGTGTCCTTCATACGCCCATATTATGGTGGGCGTAGCGGGGAGCGTTCGCGCTCGCCGGTTCCGTTGATGCCGGCCTCTCAACCCTGTTACGCCTCGCCACCCCGTTTGAGAGCGGTCTGGTGAGGTTTGAAAAACCTAATCAACGAGGCTGCCACTATGGCTACGATCCCAACCCCTACCCACCCATCATCCGAAAAGCCGGCCAAAACCGAGCGCCGCTACACCGTCAGCTACGTCCCCAGCCAGCACGCCAGCGATTAACCTGAGCGGCAAATGGCTCAAAGACGCTGGCTTCGACACCGGTACTGGCGTCACGGTGAAGATTGCCGGAGACTGCATTGTACTTATTCCCGACGGCGATGAAGTGCAGGCTCTGCGCGAGCAGCTTAAACAGATGAAACAGGCGATAAAAACGGTGAAAGCGGAAGTGCTGAACGCACTTTAAGAGACTGAATCAGCGGATTCGTTTGATAAACGATTGGGATGCAGAAAAGCAAAAACCCAGCCATAGGCTGGGTTTTCTGAATAAGTGGTGCCCGGACTCGGAATCGAACCAAGGACACGGGGATTTTCAATCCCCTGCTCTACCGACTGAGCTATCCGGGCAACGGAGCGCATTAAACCGTAGTCGCTCACTCGCGTCAACCAAAATCAGCGAAAAGCTGTTCAACTGCTTACTATTGCGGCAATCTACGCGTTTACGCCGCGCGTTTGCACAAATCGGGCTGCCATTGGTCGGTCATCCGCGTGGGCGGGATGCTGGCCTAGGTCAGCGCGCCATTCTGCCGGCACTGGGCGAAGCGCAGAATGTCTTCGGCCAGGTGGTACGCGGTGTCTACATCAACCTGGCTGCGATTGACCAGCATGCGGCTGAGGCAGCCTTCCAGCACCAGCTCCATCTGTTTCGCGACCATCGTGGGGTCATCCACTTCCAGTTGGGTCAGCAGCTCATGAGTGAAGTGGAACGCGTCCTGCTTCTGCTGGTTGGCGAGCTGATGAATCGGGTGCTCGGCGTCCGGATAGAAGGTGCAGGCGGCGATAAACAGGCAGCCGGGGTAGCGGTTTTTGGTCACACAGTTGGTCAACGCTGGATAGCGGGCCAGCAGCTTCTCTTCGGCTGTCATCTCTTCGTTGAGCATCAACTGGCGACGCCAGGTCTCTACCTGCTGGCTTAAATAACGCAGCGCATCATACAGCAGCGCTTCGCTGTCCGGCCAGAAGCGGCGCAGTTCATCGAGCGGACGGTCCACGCGCTCGGCCACCATTTCCAGCGTGGTGCTTGCAATCCCTTCTTGCTCCAGGAGCTGTAGGGCTTCTCCCAATACGTCTTCGCGTTGCACGGTATTCTCCTCCGTTCCCGACGGCTATCCGTCTCAAAGTGTTGTCTACGGTTGGCGATCGCGCAAATGCGCGCGAAATGCGGCGGCGTCCATAAAGCCGGTCACCCGTAGGGCGGGCTGCTCGTTGCCGTCTTCATCAAAGAAGAGGATGGTCGGCAGGCCCAGTACCTGTAAATGTTTTAGCAGCGCTACGTCCTGCGCGCTGTTAGCCGTCACGTCCGCCTGTAGCAGTACCGTATTTTGCAGCGCCTGCTGCACCTGCGGGTCGCTAAAGGTGTACTTCTCAAACTCTTTGCAGGCCACGCACCAGTCGGCGTACAGGTCGAGCATCACCGGTTTACCGCGGGCGCTAGCCAGCGCGGCGTTCAGCGACTCGACGTTGCTGATGCGGGTAAAGTTGAGGTGCGCCTGCGTCTGTGCGGTCGTGTGGCCAAAGGCCCAATCCTGAAGCGGGCGCACGCTGATAAGCGCGGCGGCCAGCAGAACAATTTGCCCAAGGCGTTGCCACGGTTTACTCAGCCCGAGGCTGGTGATAAATGCCCAGCCGAAGAACGCCACGCCGAGCATCGACCACAGCCGCAGCCCCAGACGTCGCCGATAATCCGTTCCAGCAGGAACACCGGCAGCGCGAGGATCACAAAGCCAAAGGCGGTTTTGACATGCACCATCCACGGCCCGCTTTTTGGCAGCAGGCGGTTGCCGAATACAGTGACCAGAATCAGCGGCAGCCCCATACCCAGCGCGTACAGGTACAGCGTACCGCCGCCAAGCCACAGGTTACCGCTCTGGGCGATATACAGCAGAATGGCGCTCAGCGGCGCGGTGGTGCACGGCGAGCAAATCAGCCCGGCAATCGCCCCCATGGTGAACACGCCACCGAGGGAGCCGCCCTGCTGGCGGTTGCTCATCAGGGTGAGGCGGGTCTGTAAGGAAGATGGCAACTGGAGCGAGAAAGCGCCAAACATCGACAGCGCCAGCAGGATAAACACCGCCGACAGGCCGATCAGCACGTACGGATGCTGTAACGCGGCCTGGAACTGCATCCCGGCGGCGGCCACAACCAGGCCGAGGCGGTGTAGGTCAGCGCCATCCCCTGCACGTAGATAAAGGCCAGCATCAGAGCACGGGGGTGGAGAGGCGCTGTTTACCACCTAGCACGATGCCGGAGATCAGCGGATACATCGGCAGCACGCAGGGGTGAAGGCGATGCCGATGCCGATTAACAGTGCCCAGAGGCGGAGAACGGTAAGTCCGCGCTGGTGTCGCCACTCTCCCCGGAGGGGGAAGGCAGAGACTGCGTTCAGCGGCACGGTTCGGGTTTCCGGCGGGTAGCAGAAACCCGCGTCGGCGCAGCCCTGATAGGTCACAGTCAGCGTCGCGCCGTGGCTGGCCTGTGTCAGCGTCACCGGCACGACAAGGTGTTGGCGGTAGATTTCGCTTTTGCCATAGAACTCGTCGTTATGCGGTTCGCCTTTGGGAGCTGTAGCGGAGCAATGCTGGCGTTGGCCGGGTTAACTTTGATCTGCTGGCGATAGAGGTAGTAGCCCTCTTTCACCTGCCAGCTCAGGTTTACGTCATGCTGGTTCTGCTGAAAATCAAAGGCAAAGGCTTGATCAGCAGGAATAAAATTACTGCGGCCGGGTCCGTCAAACAACCCGGCTGCGAAGGCTGAGGTGCTGCACAGCAGCAGGATCAGCGTAAGGATGCGTTGAGCCATGAGAGATAATCAACATCTGCGTGAGTAACGGGTAACACTAACAATTCTGGCGTTTGGTACGGGTGATGCGCTTTCAGGCAGTCCAGCAACGCCTGCTGGTGGGCAAGATTGGTTTTTAGCAGCATCTGTACTTCATACTCCTGCTCGAGCTTCCCCTCCCAATAGTATAGCGAGGTCGCGCCGGGTAGCAGGGTGGCGCAGGCCGCTAATTTCTCCGCCAGCACTTTGGCTGCCAGGTCCTGGCGGTGGCTTCATCCGGAGCAGTACAGAGGACCACTACAGCGTCGGGAGTGCTCATTGTAAACCTCGTTATCGATGAAAAGAGGCACTATAGCACGGCGTTTGGGGTGGGTTGAGTGAATCGGGCCGCAGAGCGGCCCGACCTTAACGATTTTTACATAGCGTCACAGGGTTAGAGCATTAACCCGCCGAAGATGAAGCCGAGGATGACGCAGAGGGCAATGGCAATCACCCCGGGATCAAAAATGCGTGGTTAAACACGTATTTGCCGATACGGGTGGAGCCGGTGTCGTCCATCTCTACCGCCGCCAGCAGCGTTGGGTAGGTTGGCAACACGAACAGCGCGGAGACGGCGGCGAAAGACGCAATTGCTGTCAGCGGGTGACGCCAAGCATCAGCGCCGCAGGCATCAGCGCTTTCGTGGTCGCCGCCTGGGAGTAGAGCAGCGTTGCGGCAAAGAACAGTACGACTGCCAGTAGCCACGGGTAGTTATGCAGCAAATCGCCCGCCACCGCCTGAATGTCGGTGATGTGCGCTTTCACGAAGGTATCCCCAGCCACGCGACGCCCAGCACGCACACGCAGGCGCTCATGCCGGACTTAAAGGTGCTGGCGTTAAGGATCTCGCCGGTATCGACTTTACAGGTAATACAAATCAGCGTGGCGATGGTCAGCATAAACACCACAATCGCTTCGTTACGCGGCAGTACCGGGTTTTGAATCAACCCTACTGTATCGCTGATGGCGGTGGCGTAGAACATGACCGCCACAATACCGATGAGGAACAGCAGTACGGAGCGTTTCGCGTGCGGTTTCAGCTTGAAGACTTTGCTCCCGCGCAGGCGTACTTCACCTTTTGCCAGACGCTCCTGATATACCGGGTCGTCCTTCAGTTCGCAGCCGAGGAAGTTACAGACGATGGAGGTCAACAGGACGGCTATCAGCGTTACCGGAATACAGATAGCCAGCAGCGTCAGGTAGCTCACGCCCATCGGTTCAAGGATACCGGCGAAGAACACCACCGCCGCCGAAATCGGCGAGGCGGTAATCGCAATCTGCGAGGCTACCACGGCGATGGAGAGCGGTCGGGAAGGGCGGATGCCCTGTTCTTTCGCCACTTCGGTAATTACCGGTAGCGTGGAGAACGCGGTGTGTCCGGTCCCCGCGAGGATGGTCATAAACCAGGTGACCAGCGGAGCGAGGAAAGTGATGTATTTGGGTGCCGACGCAGCAGTCGTTCGGCGAGGCTGACAAGATAATCCATCCCGCCGGCGATTTGCATGGCGGCAATTGCGGCAATAACCGCCATAATGATTTCAATGACGTCAAACGGTATGGCACCGGGTTTAATTTGAAAAATCAGCGTCAGCACCAGCACGCCGAAGCCGCCGGCAAAGCCGATGCCTATCCCCCGAGTCTTGCCCCTAAGTAGATGGCAAGAAGCACAATGACCAGTTCTGCTCCAAACATATTAGCCTTCCTTGTTTACCAAGTTGATATGTAATTGTTGTGTTTTCGTGAATTATAGAAACAAAAAAGGCATGTCATCATGACATGCCTCAGTTTATTAGTCAGAAAGACTATTGTTCGCTTTCATCGGTATAACGCTTCGCTTTGTAGGCCGGGTGCATCAGGTTCTGCGGCGAGAAGATGTCGTCCAGCTCCGCTTCCGTCAGCAGGCCGCGCTCCAGTACCACTTCACGCACGCTCTTACCGGTTTCGGCACAGATTTTCCCGACGATATCGCCGTTGTGGTGGCCGATGAACGGGTTCAGGTAGGTGACAATACCAATAGAGTTGTAGACGTAGCTTTCGCACACTTCTTTGTTCGCGGTGATGCCGTCGACGCATTTTTCCAGCAGGTTGTAGCAGGCGTTAGTCAGGATGTGGATAGACTCAAACAGCGCCTGGCCAATCACCGGCTCCATCACGTTCAGCTGCAGCTGGCCCGCTTCGGAGGCCATGGTGACGGTGGTGTCGTTGCCGATAACCTTGAAGCACACCTGGTTCACGACTTCTGGAACCACCGGGTTCACTTTGGCTGGCATGATAGAAGAACCGGCCTGCAGCTCCGGCAGGTTGATTTCATTCAGGCCTGCGCGCGGCCGGAGGAGAGCAGGCGAAGGTCGTTACAGATCTTCGACATTTTCACCGCCAGGCGTTTCAGCGAGCTGTGGACCATGACGTATGCGCCGCAGTCGGAGGTCGCTTCAATCAGATCTTCTGCCGGAACGACCGGCAGATTACTGACTTCCGCCAGTTTCTGTACCGCTAACTGCTGGTAGCCATCCGGGGTGTTCAGACGGGTACCGATGGCGGTGGCGCCAAGGTTTACTTCCAGCAGCAGCTCCGCGGTGCGCAGCAGGTTTTTGGTCTCTTCGTTCAGCAGCACGCTGAAGGCGTGGAATTCCTGGCCAGGGTCATTGGTACCGCGTCCTGCAGCTGGGTACGGCCCATTTTCAGCACGTCCTGGAACTCAACGGCTTTACGCTGGAAGCCTTCACCTAACTGATGAATGGCGTCAACCAGCTTCACAATAGAGGCGTACACCGCGATGCGGAAACCGGTCGGGTAGGCATCGTTAGTGGACTGGCATTTGTTGACGTGGTCGTTCGGGTTCAGGTACTGGTATTCACCTTTCTGGTGGCCCATCAGCTCCAGGCCGATGTTCGCCAGTACTTCGTTGGTGTTCATGTTGACGGAAGTGCCCGCGCCGCCCTGATAGACGTCTACCGGGAACTGATCCATGCATTTGCCGTTATTCAGAACTTCATCACAGGCCGCAATGATGGCATTCGCCACACCCTTAGGAATGGTTTGTAGCTCTTTGTTCGCCAGGGCCGCCGCTTTCTTCACCATGACCATCCCGCGAACGAACTCCGGGATGTCGCTGATTTTACTATTACTGATGTAAAAGTTTTCAATCGCTCTCAGAGTATGAACGCCGTAGTAAGCGTCAGCAGGAACTTCCCTGGTACCTAACAGATCTTCTTCGATACGAATGTTGTTTAGCATGTGAACCTTCTTTTGCGAGCTGCCAATGATTTCACCAAATACGCAGGATTTTTGTGGTCATGCGTTTTTCTGACCGCAGATTATTTCCTTAAACGGCCCGGTGTCCATGATCATATGCTGATGATAGCGGATTGCAGTAATCTGGATCACTTATTATCAGACGTAACTGATAAGAATTATTGATTTGTGAAATGAATCACCGCTTGACGATTGTTGACAAAAATATGGGCCGCCGCTGATTGAAATGCGGCGATTCACCACCATTTCAATTTAGTGCAGAGAATGATGACTCGCTGCAAGCGCGTGATACGCGTTGTTGACTTCACAGGAGATGCCAGTGCGCTGGATACCGTTAATTGCCATATTTCTCTATGTTTACATTGAGATCTCTATTTTTATCCAGGTCGCCCATGTGTTTGGCGTCCTGATGACGTTGATTCTGGTTATTTTTACCTCGGTGATCGGCATGTCGCTGGTCCGTAACCAGGGCTTCAAAAACCTGATGCTGATGCAGGAAAAAATGCAGGCGGGCGAAAGCCCGGCGGCGGAGATGATCAAAAGCGTATCGCTGATCCTCGCGGGCCTTCTGCTGCTTCTGCCGGCTTCTTTACCGACTTCCTGGGCTGGTACTGTTGCTGCCGCCGGTGCAGAAGCACCTGACCGTGAAGCTGATGCCGCACCTGCATTTCGGGCGCATGCCGGGTGGCGGTTTTGCCGGTGGCACCAACGGCGGGCAGACCTTTGACGGGGAGTATCAGCGTAAAGACGAGCGCCCTGACCAACTGGACCATAAAGACGATAACCGTCCTTAAGCCATCGTAATGATAAAAGCCGGAGCGCGTTATGCACTCCGGCTTTTTAAGTCTATGCCTTCCTTTTCGGCAGTAGCACCCACAGCGCTGCCAGCATTATCACCGAGTACAGGCTCTTCCACCCTACCATCGCCAGCAGTAGCAGGCACAACGCCACGCCCATCACCGACAATACCCGGTAACGCCCGCTCAGCAGCTTGCAGCCTGCCAGCATGCACAGCAGATAAATCATGATAAAAATACCGTTGGCGTAAATGATGAGCGCATCCAGATTGATATTAAGCCAGTAGCTGGCCAGCGTGCTCACCATGCAGCTGCCAATTACCACGCTTAACGCGTTGCGCGGCACCAGGCCGGGGAAAGGCGAGCCAGATAGCTGTCTGGCTTATGCTGCGCCTGCGACCACACCAGCCGGGCAAAGCTTTGGATATAGATGTTAAGGCTGGCGAAGCAGGCGAGGAACCCGACCACGCTTGCCACCCACAGCGCCTGCACGCCGAACAGCTGTACCACGATGGTCGGCAGCGACGCGGCGGCGGTGTTGGCGGCCCCGTAAGCGTGGAAGTGCAGTACCAGCACCGTACAGGCCCAGTAGACGATACCCGCTAGCAGCAGGCCGACGATCAGCGCGCGCGGGAAGTCACGTTCCGGATGGCGGAACTCCGAGGCCATATGGGCAAACGCCTCCAGGCCGACAAAGCACCAGAACATGACCGACAGCGCGGCGAATAGCGGCGATATTTCAACATCCGGAAGCGCCGGGAAAGGGATGGCTTTCAATGAGATATCGCCATAGACCCAGATTGCGGCCAGCAGGGCGACAATTAATATCGCAACCAGCGTTTGCAGGTTCGCGCTCGAACTGGCGCCGCGCAGTCCCAGCCACCAGACGAGGCCGAGCGTAGCCATTTCAGCCATCAGCAGCTGCCAGCCGTGCCAGCCAAATAGCGCCTGGGTAAAGCCCGAGGCGATGTGCAGCGCGGCGGGCAGACCGACGGGGATCACCGACAGGAACAACCAGCCGGTGACGCGTGCCAGGCGCGGGCCAAAGGCCATCTCCACAAAGTGCGCGACGCCGCCTGCGCTGGGGAAGTGCCGGCCAAGCAGCGCGAAGACGATCGCCACCGGGAAAACCAGCACGATCAGCGCCGGCCAGGCCCACAGGCTGGTCTCTCCGGCGACGATGGCGCCCAGCGCCGGAACGGCGAACACGCCGGTGCCCAACAGCGACGTCGACAATAACCCCACTCCCTGGGCGAAACCCAGCTCCTGTTTCAGACCTGACATGACTTGTTTCCATACCCTGGCAAAGGGCAAAATTTTAACACATCACCTCTTCTTATGGCCCAGCGGCATTGTGCTGTTCTAAGCCGGTATTTCAGCGATTTATCGCGATTCGTATCGGGTACGAAATTTTTTTTAGGGTGACCCCTTGAAGGCCAAAATAACCACCCCCATCTCTCTGGCACTAGCCGGAAAACCGTGTACGGCCCGGCGTCACCCATAACTGATAATGACTTTCTCAAAGGAGAGCTATCAATGAGTATTCGTCCGTTACATGATCGTGTGATCGTCAAACGCAAAGAAGTTGAAACCAAATCTGCTGGCGGCATCGTCCTGACCGGTTCTGCGGCAGCAAAATCAACTCGTGGCGAAATCATCGCTGTCGGTAAGGGCCGCATCCTGGAAAACGGAACCGTGCAGCCGCTGGACGTTAAAGTTGGTGACATCGTGATTTTCAACGATGGCTACGGCGTGAAATCTGAGAAGATCGACAATGAAGAAGTGTTGATCATGTCTGAAAGCGACATCCTGGCAATTGTTGAAGCGTAAGAGCTACGCGCGAACGAATTTGAGGAATAGAAGAAATGGCAGCTAAAGACGTAAAATTTGGTAACGACGCTCGTGTGAAAATGCTGCGCGGCGTTAACGTACTGGCAGACGCAGTTAAAGTGACCCTGGGCCCGAAAGGCCGTAACGTAGTGCTGGACAAATCCTTCGGCGCACCGACCATCACTAAAGATGGCGTATCCGTAGCACGTGAAATCGAGCTGGAAGACAAGTTCGAAAACATGGGCGCGCAGATGGTGAAAGAAGTGGCCTCTAAAGCGAACGACGCTGCAGGCGACGGTACCACCACCGCAACCGTACTGGCGCAGGCTATCATCACCGAAGGCCTGAAAGCTGTTGCTGCGGGCATGAACCCGATGGATCTGAAACGTGGTATCGACAAAGCTGTCGCTTCCGCTGTTGAAGAACTGAAAGCGCTGTCCGTACCGTGCTCTGACTCTAAAGCTATCGCTCAGGTAGGTACTATCTCCGCTAACTCCGACGAAACCGTAGGTAAACTGATCGCTGAAGCGATGGACAAAGTCGGTAAAGAAGGCGTGATCACCGTTGAAGACGGTACCGGCCTGGAAGACGAACTGGACGTAGTAGAAGGTATGCAGTTCGACCGTGGCTACCTGTCCCGTACTTCATCAACAAACCGGAAACCGGTGCTGTTGAGCTGGAAAGCCCGTTCATCCTGCTGGCTGACAAAAAAGTCTCCAACATCCGCGAAATGCTGCCGGTTCTGGAAGCCGTTGCGAAAGCAGGCAAACCGCTGGTTATCATCGCTGAAGACGTTGAAGGCGAAGCGCTGGCTACTCTGGTGGTCAACACCATGCGCGGTATCGTGAAAGTCGCTGCTGTTAAAGCACCGGGCTTCGGCGACCGTCGTAAAGCTATGCTGCAGGACATCGCAACCCTGACCGGCGGTACCGTTATCTCTGAAGAGATCGGTATGGAGCTGGAAAAAGCGACCCTGGAAGACCTGGGTCAGGCGAAACGCGTTGTGATCAACAAAGACACCACCACCATCATCGATGGCGTGGGTGAAGAAGCTGCGATCCAGGGCCGCGTTGCTCAGATCCGCAAACAGATTGAAGAAGCAACTTCTGACTACGACCGTGAAAAACTGCAGGAACGCGTAGCGAAACTGGCTGGCGGCGTTGCGGTAATCAAAGTCGGTGCGGCTACCGAAGTTGAAATGAAAGAGAAAAAAGCACGTGTTGACGATGCTCTGCACGCGACCCGTGCTGCGGTAGAAGAAGGCGTGGTTGCGGGTGGTGGCGTTGCGCTGGTGCGTGTAGCCGCTAAACTGGCTGGCCTGACCGCTCAGAACGAAGATCAGAACGTCGGTATCAAAGTTGCGCTGCGCGCAATGGAAGCACCGCTGCGTCAGATCGTTTCCAACGCCGGTGAAGAACCGTCTGTTGTGGCGAACAACGTGAAAGCGGGCGAAGGTAACTACGGTTACAACGCAGCTACTGAAGAATACGGCAACATGATCGACTTCGGTATCCTCGACCCAACTAAAGTGACCCGTTCTGCTCTGCAGTACGCAGCTTCCGTTGCTGGCCTGATGATCACCACCGAGTGCATGGTGACCGACCTGCCGAAAGGCGACGCGCCTGATTTAGGTGCTGCTGGTGGCATGGGCGGCATGGGCGGTATGGGCGGCATGATGTAATCGTGCGCTATACCCCATAGAAATAAGAAACCCCGCGCAGAAATGCGCGGGGTTTTTCTTTTGGTCATCTTTTTAGTATAAGGTTTACACACGGACGACATGCGTCCAGCTCATTGATTGTGGGGAATAACATGCAGGTAAAATTTTTAGCAGGGATTGTCGGCGCGGCATTGCTGTTAGCGGGCTGTAGCTCTACCACCGAGCTGACCTCAGCCGGCCAGAGCGTGCGCTTTGTCGAAGATAAGCCGGGGCAGAATGCCAGCTGCTGGGTACTGCTAACGGCGCGCAGAGCAACTGGCTTTCCGGCCAGCAGGGCGCAGAAGGCGGTTCAATGCGCGGGGCGGCAAACGCGCTGCGTAACCATGCGGCCGAAATGGGCGGCAACGTGATTTACGGTGTCAGCAGCCCGACGCAAGGCATGCTCTCCAGCTTTGTTCCTACCGACAGCGAAATGAACGGCCAGGTTTATAAGTGCCCGAACTGATGCGCCGTACACCCTCTCTTAGTCATTAAGAGAGGGTTGGCTCCATCCTCTTACCGCTGGCGCAGCTGCAAATCCAGCGGCGTTTTGCTTGGCTCTCCGCCAATCTCACGCGCCAGCTTCGGCACCATATAGCCGGAGACCAGCGTTAACAGCTCCCGCATAATCTCTCGTGCTTCGTCATCGCTGACGAGGAAATGCGCCGCGCCCTGCACTTTATCCAACACGTGCAGGTAATAGGGCATCACGCCGGCGTCAAACAGCGCGTTACTGAGATTTGCCAGCGTTTGAGCGTTATCGTTCACGCCACGCAGCAGTACGCTCTGGTTGAGCAGCGTGACGCCGATACGGCGCAAGCGCGACATGGCGGCGCGGAACTCAGCGTCGATTTCATTGGCGTGATTGATATGATTCACCAGCAAGATCTGCAATGACGAGCGTGCAAAACGTTCGACCAGCGCGTCGGTAATGCGCGCCGGGATGACGATTGGCAGCCGGCTGTGAATGCGCAGACGCTTAATATGCGGGATCGCCTCTAAGTGAGTGAGCAGCCAGTCCAGCTCGTGGTCCTTCGCCATCAGCGGGTCGCCGCCGGAGAAGATGATTTCGTCGAGCTCAGGATGCGCGCTCACGTAGTCCAGCGCCGCCTGCCAGTTACGCTTATTGCCCTGGTTTTCGGCATACGGGAAGTGGCGACGGAAACAATAGCGACAATTTACCGCACAGCCGCCTTTCACCAGCAGCAGGGCGCGGTTGTGGTACTTGTGCAGCAAACCGGGTACCACGCTGTGCTGTTCTTCCAGCGGATCGGTGGAGAATCCCGGCGCGGTAACAAACTCTTCTTGTGCAGTAAGTACCTGACGTAAAAGAGGATCGTTCGGGTTGCCTTTCTCCATGCGTGCGACGAACGCACGCGGGACGCGCAGGGCGAAAAGACGCTTAGCCTCACGGCCAGCAAGCAAATTTTCATCGGCGTCTATATTCAAAAGACGGAATAGTTCATCCGGATCGGTGAGAACATCGGCAAGTTGCATCAACCAATCTTCTCTGGATGGGGTATTTAGGGTTACAATATGCGCCATTTTGTGGCTTAGCTACCATTTAACAATTTCAGAGGGCCTTATGGCGACTTACTATAGCAACGATTTCCGTGCTGGTCTTAAAATCATGATGGACGGCGAACCGTACGCGGTTGAAGCCAGCGAATTCGTTAAACCAGGTAAAGGTCAGGCGTTCGCGCGCGTTAAGCTGCGTCGTCTGCTGACCGGCACCCGCGTAGAGAAAACCTTCAAATCTACCGATTCCGCTGAAGGCGCAGACGTTATCGATATGAACCTGACTTACCTGTACAACGACGGTGAGTTCTGGCACTTCATGAACAACGAAACCTTCGAACAGCTGTCCGCTGACGCGAAAGCGATCGGTGACAACGCGAAGTGGCTGCTGGACCAGGCTGAGTGCATCGTGACCCTGTGGAACGGCCAGCCGATCGCAGTGACCCCGCCGAACTTCGTAGAACTGGAAATCGTTGAAACCGATCCAGGTCTGAAAGGCGACACCGCAGGTACTGGCGGCAAGCCGGCTACCCTGTCTACTGGCGCAGTGGTTAAAGTTCCGCTGTTCGTCCAGATTGGCGAAGTGATCAAAGTGGATACCCGCTCCGGCGAATACGTATCCCGCGTGAAGTAATTCATGCTTTGATCCGTTCGGCGCAGCAGCCCTGCTGCGCCAGCCATTCCCCTTATCGTTTTGCCGCTTCGTCTTAGTCTGAAAAAAATCGCTCAAATCCAACATGCTGGGTGAAGTTGTCTATGCTTATGAAGCAAGATAACGAAAACTGGCTATTAAGGATGACATTATGGTGAAAAAAGCGATTGCAGCATTTTTTACGGTTCTGGTTCTTTCCTCTGCCCTGACCGCCTGTAATACGACACGAGGCATTGGTGAAGATATTTCAGACGGTGGTAGCGCGATTTCTGGGCAGCAACCAAGGCGCAGCAATAAATCTATAGTGACGGTACAACACGCTGTTGTACCGTCGTTTTTCGTGTCCTATACTGCCCGTGTTTTTGCTAACACCTTGCGGGACGACCTGTAAGCGTATCTCTCATCCGGGGACGGCCCATCGTTATGGAGCCAAACATGTCCTGGTTAATTCTCTTTATTGCCGGCCTTCTTGAAGTGGTCTGGGCCGTTGGCCTGAAATACACTCACGGTTTTAGCCGTCTGCTGCCGAGCGTTATTACCATCGTGGCGATGATCGTTAGTATGGCGCTGCTGTCGTGGGCGATGAAAAGCCTGCCAGTGGGCACGGCCTATGCGGTCTGGACGGGAATTGGCGCAGTAGGCGCAGCGATTACCGGTATTCTGCTGCTGGGTGAGTCCGCCAGCCCGATGCGTATCGCCAGCCTGGCGCTGATTGTGGTGGGGATTATTGGGCTGAAGGTGAGCGCCCATTAATTTTCGGCGGCCATTGTAGGCCGGATAAGGCAAAGCCGCCATCCGGCAATCTGCGCTAGGCTGCCTGATGGCGCTGCGCTTATCCGGCCTACAGGCAGGGCGCAGCGCCAGGATTTTAAATAAACAGCACGCCGACCAGCGTTACCACCGTCAGAATGGCTGCCAGACCGTAGAACACCCATTTGCCGTTAGGCACGTGGATTTTCAGGTCGTGCATCGCGTGGTGAATACGGTGTAAACCGCACCACAGCGGTAGGACGATCATCAGGAAGATAAACGCGCGGCCAATCAGGCTCTGAGCGAAGCCCAGTACGCGTTCGTAGCTGAACGCGTCGCCGGAGGCCATCAGCGGCAACAGGATGCCGACCAACAGCACCATCACCGGCGCGATGATTGCGCTCCACATGCCGCCCGCGCCGAACAGGCCCCAGAATACCGGCTCATCGGAACGTTTTGGATTAGGGTTAATCATGCCAGTCTCCTTACCAGAACAGGGCGATAAACAGAATCACCACGCTGACCACCGCGGTCACCACCCAAAGCCCTTTGATGATTGGCTCCGGCCCCATTTTTTCGCTTTTCACGATGATATTGGCGGCTTTCGGCGCCAGTTCGAACCAGGTTTTGGTGTGCAGTAGCGCGGCGGCCAGGGTGATCAGGTTCAACACCACGACGATCGGGTTTTGCAGAAAACCGACGTAACCTGCCCAGCTTTCCGCGCCGTGCTTCAGTGCAAACAGGCCGTAGATCAGCACGATGCTGAACCACACCGTTGGCACCGCCGTGCCTTCACGCAGCATATAGAAGCGATAAAACGGCAGCTTTTTCCACCAGGTGGACGGCATTGGCCGTACATAGGGTTTGCGTTTAGTCGTCATCATGCACTCCTTAGCGTGGTTTCAGGGTAGCGATAAGAAAGTCTTTCGAGCTTTCCACTTTTCCCTGCTGAATAGCGGCGGCCGGGTCGACGTGTTTCGGACACACTTCGGAGCAGTAGCCGACAAAGGTACAAGTCCACACGCCATTCTGGCTGTTCAACTGTGCCATACGCTCCTTCTTACCGTGGTCGCGACTGTCTTCGTTGTAGCGATGCGCCAGGGTAATCGCCGCCGGGCCGATGAACTCAGGGTTCAGGCCAAACTGCGGGCAGGCGGCGTAACACAGACCGCAGTTGATGCAGCCGGAGAACTGATGGTATTTCGCCATCTGTGCCGGGGTTTGCTTATTGGGACCCTGCTCCGGCGTGCGTGGGTTGCCGATAATATACGGCTTGATGGCCTCCAGGCTCTCGATAAAGTGGGTCATATCGACCACCAGATCGCGCTCAATCGGGAAGTTGGCCAGCGCTTCTACCTTCATGCCTTTCGGGTATTCGCGCAGGAACGTCTTACAGGCGAGTTTCGGCACCTTGTTGACCATCATGCCGCAGGAGCCGCAGATTGCCATGCGGCAGGACCAGCGATAGCTCAGGTCAGGCGCGAGGTTATCTTTGATGTAGCCCAGCGCGTCAAGCAGTGAGGTTTGCTCATCGTAAGGCACGTCATAGAAGGCGCTGTGCGGCGCGCTGTCCACTTCCGGGTTGTAGCGCACGATTTCAATTTTTAAATTCTGCATCTCAGCCATTCGCCGTCTCCTTCTTCTCGGCCGCTTCAGCTTCCGCGCCGTACACGCGTTTTGCCGGTGGCAGGGTCGTTATCTTCACATCGCTGTAGTCGAGGCGGGTGGTGCCATCGGCGTCGCGGAAGGCGAGGGTATGCTTGAGGAAATTGACGTCATCACGTTCGGTGCAGCCTTCATCCAGACGCTGGTGCGCGCCGCGCGACTCTTTACGCGCCATGGCCGAGTGCGCCATACATTCTGCGACGTTCAGACCGTGGCCCAGCTCAATGGTGTAGAGCAGGTCGGTGTTGAAGACGCTGGAGGTGTCGGTAATGCGTACGCGTTTGAAGCGCTCCTGCAGTTCAGCCAGTTTATCGATGGTTTTCTGCATCAGCTCTGGCGTACGGTAGATACCGCAGCCTTCTTCCATCGACAGGCCCATTTCATCGCGGATTTTCGACCAGTTTTCGTTGCCTTCCTGGTTCACCAGCGCTTTCAGGCGATTTTCGATGTCGCTGACCTGCGCGTCCAGCGCGCTGCCATTGGCTTCACCGGCTGTGGCCGCGCGGGCCATCGCCTGTTCGCCGGCCATGCGGCCAAAGACCACCAGTTCCGCCAGCGAGTTGGAACCGAGGCGGTTAGCGCCGTGCAGGCCCACGGAGGAGCATTCGCCGACGGCAAACAGCCCTTTAATGCGGGTTTCGCACTGCTGGTCGGTTTCGATGCCGCCCATGGTGTAGTGTGCGGTCGGGCGCACCGGAATCGGCTCTTTCACTGGGTCGACGCCCACGTAGGCTTTCGCCAGCTCGCAGATAAACGGCAGACGCTCCAGCAGCTTTTTCTCGCCGAGGTGGCGCAGGTCGAGGTAGACCACGTCGCCGCGCGGCGTCGGAATGGTGTTGCCTTTGCGCCATTCGTGCCAGAAGGCCTGGGACACTTTGTCGCGCGGGCCCAGCTCCATATATTTGTTCTTCGGCTCGCCGAGCGGGGTTTCCGGGCCCATGCCGTAGTCCTGCAGATAGCGGTAGCCGTTTTTGTTGACCAGAATACCGCCTTCACCGCGGCAGCCTTCAGTCATCAGAATGCCGGAACCCGGCAGACCCGTCGGGTGATACTGAACGAATTCCATGTCGCGCAGCGGGACGCCGTGGCTTAACGCCATACCCATGCCGTCGCCGGTAACGATGCCGCCGTTGGTGTTATAGCGATACACGCGGCCCGCGCCGCCGGTCGCCATGACCACCGCGTTGGCGCGAATCTGCACCAGCGTGCCTTCCATCATGTTCATCGCCACCAGGCCACGGGCCTGACCGTCGTCGACCAGAATGTCGAGGACGAAGTGTTCATCAAAACGCTGGATTTGCGGGAACTGTAAGGAGGTCTGGAACAGGGTGTGCAGCATGTGGAAGCCGGTTTTATCGGCGGCGAACCAGGTGCGTTCAATCTTCATTCCGCCGAAGCGACGGACGTTAACGCTGCCATCAGGACGGCGGCTCCACGGGCAACCCACTGTTCTAGCTGGGTCATTTCGGTTGGGCAGTGATGGACGAAGTAATCGACGACGTCCTGTTCGCAAAGCCAGTCGCCGCCGGCGACGGTGTCGTGAAAATGGTACTCGAAGCTATCATGGTCCTGTGCGACGGCGGCGGAACCGCCTTCTGCGGCCACGGTGTGGCTGCGCATAGGGTAAACTTTTGAGATCAAAGCAATTTTGGCTTGCGGGTTGGACTGAGCGGCTGCGATGGCAGCACGTAGTCCCGCTCCGCCTGCGCCTATAATGGCAAGATCGGCTTGAAAGGTTTGCACGACATTCCTCCAGATTATTGTTATTTCACAACACGCTACGTGGGGGATATCACGTGGCCTGCGCAAAAACGTTTCCACTGCTCCTTTATGGGTAAAGCAGTATACCCGCCGGGTTGATGGGGAAATTTGATGTGTTCGATTTTTTTGTCGTTATGTGCGCTTTATTTATCACTGTAGCTGATGAATTACGTTCTGGAATTACCTAAGGAAATCTTCTGTTCTGCCCAGCGAGAAATTACTGAGCAATATTTGTGTCATGTGCCGCTTGCGGGTAGACTTCGTGCCCTTGTCTGAAATCGGAGAAAAAACCATGAGCGAGACGGCAACCTGGCAGCCGAGCGCATCCATCCCTAACCTGTTAAAACGCGCGGCGTTGATGGCGGAAATCCGTCGCTTCTTTGCTGACCGCGGCGTACTGGAGGTGGAGACGCCATGCATGAGCCAGGCGACGGTGACTGACGTACATCTGGTCCCGTTTGAGACGCGTTTCGTCGGTCCAGGTCATTCCCAGGGGATGAACCTTTATCTGATGACCAGCCCGGAGTACCACATGAAGCGCCTGTTGGCAGCGGGATGTGGCCCGGTATTTCAGCTGTGCAGAAGTTTTCGTAACGAAGAGATGGGCCGTCACCATAACCCGGAATTCACCATGCTGGAGTGGTATCGCCCGCATTTCGATATGTATCGCCTGATCAACGAAGTGGACGATCTGCTGCAGCAGGTGCTGGAGTGTCAACCGGCGGAAAGTCTTTCTTATCAGCAGGCGTTCCAGCGCCATCTGGAAATTGACCCGCTGTCGGCCGATAAAACCTTGCTGCGCGAAGTGGCGGCGAAGCTCGACCTCAGCAACGTCGCAGATAACGAAGAAGATCGCGATACGTTACTGCAACTGCTGTTTGCCTTCGGCGTTGAACCGCACATTGGTAAAGATCGTCCGACGTTCGTTTATCACTTCCCGGCAAGCCAGGCATCGCTGGCGCAGATTAGCGCTGAAGATCACCGCGTCGCTGAGCGCTTCGAGGTGTACTTTAAAGGGATGGAGCTGGCGAATGGTTTCCACGAGCTGACCGACGCGCGCGAACAGCAGCAGCGTTTCGAGCAGGATAACCGCAAACGCGCCGCGCGTGGTCTGCCGCAGCAGCCGATCGATCAAAACCTGCTGGACGCGCTGGCAGCCGGTCTGCCGGACTGCTCTGGCGTAGCGTTGGGCGTCGATCGCCTGATTATGCTGGCGCTGGGTGTCGAGACCCTGTCTGAGGTGCTGGCGTTTAGCGTGGATCGGGCATAAGTTCGATAACGTTCTCTTTCACAAAATAAAATGGCGCTTTATGCGCCATTTTCTAGTCATATCATCCCTAAATCCCTTTTATGGTCACAAGAAAGTTCTGGTTATTTGCTATCATCCGGCCAGCACATTCTCGCGTCGATTCCCCACTGCCTTGTTTCTGACAAGTTTGCAGCGCGTAGCCCTGTCGACGTGTAAAAAAACGATCCAGAGTTAAGGGAGGGTCAAATGACCCCATCAATAAAAAAGATGAGCCTGATCGGTCTCATCCTAATGATATTTACGTCTGTTTTTGGTTTTGCCAATAGCCCATCCGCGTTTTACCTGATGGGGTATAGCGCCATCACCTGGTATATATTTTCAGCATTATTATTTTTTATTCCATTTGCTTTAATGATGGCTGAGATGGGATCGGCCTACCGCAAAGAAGAGGGCGGGATCTATTCCTGGATGAATAACAGCGTAGGCCCACGCTATGCGTTTATTGGCACCTTTATGTGGTTCTCGTCTTACGTTATCTGGATGGTCAGCACTTCAGCGAAAGTGTGGGTGCCGTTTTCAACGTTCCTGTTTGGTTCGGATATGACCCAGCACTGGGCGTTGCGGGCTGCAATCGACCCAGGTCGTGGGCCTGCTGGCCGTCATCTGGATGGTACTGGTCACCACCGTGGCGGCGAAAGGGATTAATAAAATCGCCCGTATTACCGCCGTCGGCGGTATCGCCGTGATGTGTCTTAATTTAGTTTTATTGTTAGTCAGTATTGCGATTTTGTTATTAAACGGCGGTCACTTTGCCCAGCCGATTAATTTCACCGCTTCACCAAACCCAGGTTATCAATCTGGCCTGGCGGTATTATCGTTTGTGGTCTTCGCCATCTTTGCCTACGGCGGTATTGAAGCGGTGGGCGGTCTGGTGGATAAAACCGATAAGCCGGAAAAGAACTTCGCCAAAGGGATTGTATTCGCTGCAATTGTTATTTCTATCGGTTATTCACTGGCGATTTTCCTGTGGGGCGTGAGCACCAACTGGCAGCAAATTCTCAGCGACCGTTCGGTTAACCTTGGCAATATTACCTACGTGCTGATGACCAGCCTCGGTTCCACACTGGGCAACGCGCTGCACCTGTCGCCGGAAGCGGCGGCAGCTGTCGGCGTGTGGTTTGCGCGTATTACCGGGCTGTCGATGTTCCTCGCCTATACTGGCGCATTCTTTACCCTCAGTTATTCGCCGCTGAAGGCGATTATTCAGGGCACGCCGAAGGCGCTGTGGCCCGCTTCCATGACGCGGCTGAATGAAAACGGCATGCCGTCGACGGCAATGTGGATGCAGTGCGTGCTGGTGAGTCTGTTTATCCTGCTGGTGTCGTTTGGCGGCGATACCGCATCGGCGTTCTACAACAAACTGACGCTGATGGCGAACGTGTCGATGACTTTGCCGTACCTGTTCCTCGCGCTGGCCTTCCCGTTCTTTAAAGCGCAAGCAGGCCTTGAACGCCCATTCGTGATTTTCAAAACCAAAATGTCGACCGTGCTGGCGACGAGTGTGGTGGTGCTGGTGGTGACGTTTGCCAACATCTTTACCGTTATTCAGCCGGTGATTGAGGCGGGAGACTGGAGCAGCGCGCTGTGGATGATCGGCGGGCCAATCTTCTTCTCGCTGCTGGCGATGGCGATTTATGAAAACTATCATCGCCGCGTCAACGTTCAGCCGAGTCTGGCGACGGAATAGTGCCCGATGGCGCTACGCTTATCGGGCCTACGATGCAATGGTAGGCCGGGTAAGCGCAGCGCCACCCGGCAGTTTGTTAACGCCTAATCTCAAAAATCGCCGCCGAACGTGGCGGCATCGTGACCGTTAATACGTCATTGTCCCAGGCCGTTGCGTGTTGCACGGTGGATGGATATCCCTGAACTATCTTACCTTTCAGCCCGGTCAGTGAGAGTTCACAGCTCGCCTGATCGCCTTCGCGTCGCCACACCGCCAGCCACACTTTTCCATCCTCGGCCTGCATCCCCAGCGCTACCCACTCGTCGGTGAAGCTCGATAGCCCCAGCGGCCAGAACGGCAGCGCCGTTTTTAGCTGCTGGCGTAGGGTCTTGTAGTAGCGAATCGCATCCTGTACCTGACGGAATCCTTGCCCGGACAGCTCCGCCAGATGGCCGCTCTGGTGTATGCGCAGCAGCATCGCCGACACCTGGTTAAAGATCACCGCCTGCTCATCATCGTCGCGTAGCGGATAGGACCAGATGGCGGCCTGTTCAGGTGTCACCGCCGTTGGCGCGTTGGCGGCAATGGTGGCGTACTTGAGATAATCTTCCTGATCGCTGGTGGACTGAATCGAGCAGCGGCTCAGCATCGCGTAGTCCATGCGCAGACCGCCGCTGCCACAGTTTTCAATAATCAGCTGCGGATAGCGGGCGAAGACCGCATCGAGCCACGCCAGATACGCGCGGTTGTGTTTAAGCAGGCCGTCACCGGCGCTGTCGGCGTGTTGCTCGGTACCGATCCCCGGTTCGATGTTGTAATCCATTTTGATGTAGCCCACGCCGTATTCGGTGACCAGACGGTCAATAACCTCGTCGGCGTGGCGCAGTACCGCCGGACTGGTGAAGTCCAGCTGGTAGCGGCTGCGGTCAAACACCCTCTTACCGTGGCGCATAAAGAACCAGCTGTCGTCGGTTTCCGCCAGCTTCGGCGACTTCACGCCCATCACCTCCAGCTCCAGCCACAGGCCGGGATCAATCCCTTCTCGCGGATGTAGCCAATCACGTACTGAATGCCTTCCGGGAAACGCTCGGCGCTCGGTTGCCACTGACCCACGCCGTTCCACCATTCGCCTTTGTCATACCAGCCGCAGTCGATGCAGAAGTATTCCGCGCCCGCCTCGGCGGCGGCATCGATAAGCGGCAGCAATTTCGCGGTGGTGGGGTCGCCGAACAGGCAGTTCATATAGTCGTTAAAGATGACGCCCAGCCGTTGGTTATCGTCGTTAACGCGACGGGTGCGGCGGCGGTACTGCGTGAGAGTCGCGATGGCGTCGGTAAAGCCCGATTTTGTCACGCCAACCGCCACCGGCACCGAGCTGAACTCATCGCCCGGCTGTAGGTGTTTAAACCAGTGATGGTAAAACTCGTTCGGTCCGCCGATTTGCAGGTACAGATGGTTGGCCTGATCGCCAATCTCCCAGTGCCAGGAGCCGTTGTGCTCAATCTGCCAGAACAGGCCTGCGCCAGTGTGTTTATCTTCCAGATAGCCCATCGGCAGGTACTCTTTGCTCGACCACGCTCCGGTGTTGGTGTAGTGCAACGGCTTGGATGAGCGCTGCAGTCCCTTCTGGATGCATGGCATAAAGCCCAGTTCGTCGAAGGTATATTGCCGCCACTGTAGCTCGCGGGTCCAGCTGTTGTGGGGAACGTGCAGGCTAAAATTGTCGCCCCAGTTTTTGGCGCTCTCTTTCTCGATGCCGTTAATCACAAAGCTGGAGAGGTACTCAACGGTAAACGGCGCATTGCCCTGGTTGCGGATGACGCTCCAGCTTCGCAGCAGTGAGAGCCGGGTATAAAACTGATAGTGTACTTCTACCTCGGCGGCGGTATTCCTATCGAACAGCGTAAATACCAGCTTGCGGCCATCGGCGTTGCGGGTATCTTGATGCTGGCGATAGCGAAGCGTATAGCCAGGCGCGGTGGCGGTGAAGCCCGCGCCGTGGCGCTCCAGCGGCTTATCAAGGCCGGAGATGTTTACCTCCACCAGATTAAAACGCGACAGTTCATCGGCGTTGTGTCCGAGGGTTTCAGCATCGAACGGTAGGGCGGAAAAGTGCAGCAGGCGCGCCCGATCTTGTAAATCAAAGACCATGGTGATGCCGTTTTCAATCACGGTAAATAAGACTGACATAGCGACTCCTGAATGACAGAGTTAAGCCGCAGGCGCGGGTTGCAGCACCCGGTTGCCTGAAAGCGTAAAGACGGAAATAACGGTGAAGCACAGGGCGATGGCGCCAAGGATGGTGTAGGACTCTTTAAAACCCATCACGTCGTACATGTTGCCGATGGCAGTGCTCATAAAAATCTGGCTGAACTGTTTGGCGAACTGGAAGCCAATCAGGTAGACGGTGGCGGAGAGCCGCCAGTCGAAGTTGGCTGAGATGTATTTCAGCGTGGCGATAATCAGAATTGAGCTTTCAAAGCCGTGCAGCAGCTTCATGGTGGATATCAGGATCGGGCCAGTGGCCATCGCGCTGCCGATAATGCGGAACGCCATAATAAAGCCGCAGTAGAGCAGGGCGTTCTTCGGCCCGATGCGGTTGACGATCGCCGGGGCGAAGAACATGGTCAGTGCGTCAAGGAAGATTTGCACCGTGTAGAGGTAGCCAAACACTTCCGCGCCGCGTTCACGGGTTTCGAAGAAGCTGCTGTAGTAAACGGCAAACTGCTGGTCGTAGGTTTCATACACCGCGCCGACGCCCACCATGTAGAGCACCAGGAACCAGAAGCGGCGGGTTTTCAGCAGGGCGAACACGTCGCCGCGATCGATCTTCAGACGCTGTGGATTCAGCGCGTCCATGCCGCCCTGCTGGCCAGGACGGAAGAAGCACAGTAGTACCGCCAGCACCAGCCCGCGCAGCTGGCCATGATAAAGATATAATCGGGATTGATGGCAAACAGCTTGCCGGAGATAAACGTTCCGACCGCCGCGCCGATGCCGCCCCACATTCTGGCGCGGCCAAATTCGAAGCCTTCGAGGCGCGAGACTTTATCGATCCACGCTTCGCAAATCCCGCAGCCGCAACCAAACGCCAGGCCGATAAACGCGCCGCCCGCCAGGGCCCCGGCAATGATGTTTATTTTCAGCAGCGGCGCGAAAACGAAGATCCACCACGGAGCGAAGGCGATCATCAGACCGGCCAGCATCCACATCAGATGCTTACGGAAATTGAGCTTGTCGGCCATTATGCCGAAAACCGGCTGGAAGACCACGGCCACGATGGCGATGCAGGTATACACCATGCCGACTTCCGTGGAATCAATGCCGATTTTTTCCGTGAGCCACAGCGACAGCCAGGGGAAGCAGGCCCCCAGCAGATGAAGAAAAAGAGAAACCAGATGCTGGAGAGCAGGTAGTTCTCTTGCTTAACACCCTTTGCCAGTAACATATAAAACCTCATTTTTAGTAAACAAGATGCTGTTACTTTAAAAATTAACCCGTACTCAGGGAAAGAAAGCCGTTGGCGAAGCGTGAATACGATCATGTTTAGCCGCGATCTGAGCAATATTTTTCATGCAGATAGCGGCATTCTCCATACATAGCAGCGCGTTGCCGTGGGGCTGGAAATTGGTCGTTGCGGTGAAAAGCGCATAAAACTATAGTGAACAAAAATTTGTTTCTTTTGGGAGTATCATGACGAAGCCGGTCAGGATCAGAAGTATTGCCGAGGCGTGCGGGCTTTCCGTTGCTGCCGTGTCCCGGGCGCTAAAAGGGCAGCCGGGCTTAAAGAGGAGACCCGCCAGCGGGTGATGTCGGTGGCGCAGGAGATGGGTATGACTTTTCCCGTCTGCGTGGCGATAAGGTAAAACGCGTGCTGTTTTTGCTCCATCGTCAGCATGATATCGCCCGCGCGCTGCCGTTTTACTCGCTGCTGCTGCTGGCGTGGAAGATCACTGCCGCGAAAAAGGGATCGCGATGAGCTTTCTGTCGATCGGCCCCGGCGATAACGTTGAGGAGCAGATCGCGCTACATCATCCCGACGCGCTGATCTGCGCAGGTTACTTTGAAAGTACGCTGATTATGGCCGTACAGAAAACCCAACTGCCGATGGTGCTGGTTGATCTGTGGGCGCCGGGCTTGCCGTGCGTTAACGTCGATAATCAGCGTGGTGGTTATCTGGCGACGCGTCACCTGATAGACACGGGCCGCAGGAGGATTGCTTTCCTCGCCAGCACGGCCACGCACTACAGTATTCGCCAGCGTGAGAAGGGTTACCGTCAGGCGCTGTACGAGTCGCAAATGATAATGCCGCCGGAGTATGAAGTGATCGCCTCGCCGCTGGTGGATACCAGCCAGTCGCTGATCGCGGCGATGAATGAGCTACTGTCGCTGACGGAGCCGCCGGACGCCATTTTTGCCTACAACGACGTGACAGCGATTGCGGCGATGAACATCTGTGAGCAGCGCGGGTTCCGTGTACCGCAGGATATTGCGATTGTCGGCTTTGACGATATTGAGCCCGCCGCCTGGAGCCGTCCGGCGCTAACTACCATCGCGGTAGATAAACATCAGTTGGGCTACCGGGCGGTAGGGCTGCTGTTGGAAGAGGCCACGGCGGCGGATGAGATGCTACCGGTGACGCTGGTGGTGAGAGGCAGCACAGGAAAAGTCAGGAAGAGCACTCAATAAACAATCAGCATCTAACGGTGCTGGGAGAGGCATTCCGGCACAGAGCTAAACCCTCACCCCAGCCCTCTCCCTTTGCAAGGGAGAGGGTGCGCACCGAGCCCCTTTGTTACAGACTGCCTGGCGTGCGGCTGGCGCGGCCCGTTGAGGTCAGCGTAGTGGCGGATTTCTTACCGTTCAAACTTTCCAGACGCATCTGGAACGGTGGGAACGGCATATCAATACCGTGCTCGCGGAAGCCCGCCAGAATCAGCTGGTGCAGCTCGTGGCGCAGCGGCATACGGTGGCCCATCTCGGCGGCGTAGATACGCAGCTCGAAAATCTGAATCCCCTGCTGTAAATCCACAAGGAATGCTTCCGGCGCAGGTGTGTCAATCACCAGCGAGCAGCGGTGCGCGGCGGTTAACAGGATTTGCGCCACCTCTTCGCTGTTGGCATCCGACGGGCCGGAATACTCAGCACCACGCGGGTCACCGAATCCGACAGCGACCAGTTGATGAACTGCTCGGTGATAAAGGCCTTGTTCGGCACGATAATCTCTTTGCGGTCCCAGTCGCTAATGGTGGTGGCGCGGGTGTTAATTTTGGTCACGCTGCCGGTCAGGTCGCGAATGGTGACCGTATCGCCAATACGAATCGGCTTCTCAAACAGGATGATCAGACCGGAGATAAAGTTGGCGAAAATCTCCTGTAAGCCAAAGCCGAGACCGACACCGAGCGCGGCGACCAGCCACTGCAGCTTCGACCACTCAATGCCAATCATCGAGAACCCAACCAGCCCGCCTATCAGCAGCAGCAGATATTTGGTGATGGTGGTAATGGCATAGCCAGTGCCCGGTGTCAGCGACAGGTGCTGCAGAATCGCCAGTTCCAGCAGCGCGGGGAGGTTACGCACCAGTTGGGTGGTGATAATCAGCACCAGAATGGCGATGAGCACGGCGCCGAGGGTAATCGGTTCAATGCTCTCCACGCCCTGCACCGTTGAGGTCACGTCCCACAGCGAAATGTTTTCGAGGAAGCCAAACGCCGAGTGGATTTCCGACCACAGGATGATCACCGACACCAGCGCGATCAGCATCAGAATGGAGCGTACCAGACGCAGCGACTGCTCGCTGATGGTATCGAGGTTCACTTCGCTCACCTCCTGCTCGGCAGACCCTTCCAGGCTGGTGGCATGCGTTTCTTCCTCGCCGCGGGCGCGGTGCGCCAGCATTTCGGCACGCTTGTGTTTAGCGCGATCAAAGGCCAGACGGCGGCGTTGGATCAGCATCCAGCGGCGGATGACGTGGTAAATCACCAGCAGCAGGAACCAGATAGCCACCGAGGTCTCCAGGCGCGCCAGCAGAGCCTGCGCGGTGGCGAGGTAGCCGACGGCGGCGGCGAAAATGGCGATCAGCGGCGCGCCGGTCATCAGGTTCCACAGCAGCAGGTTGATGCGGTTTTCACCGTTGCCTTCTTTGTCGAGATAGAGCGGAATTCCGGCGCGCTTCAGGCTGAGCGTGACCACCGCTAGCGCGCCGCAGATCAGGATAAAGCACAGCCTACCGAGCGATGCGGAGAACTCACGGTCGTTGAGATTATCGAACATGATCAGCGCCATAATCAGCGGCACGATAAGCCCGATGCTCATCAGGTAATAGCGCATGGCGCGCGCCACGCGGAGCTGCGGCCAGCCAAAGTGAACAATAAACAGGCCGTTGGTACGGGCGAAGGCGGCGCAAATCATCACCACCCACAGGAGCGGCACGGTGGCGGTGACGCCGTCGCCTATCGCCACGGCAAGCGGGTAGGGCCACGCCTCCTGCAGACCATAGCCCAGCGTTGCCCACAGCACCGGCAGCGGAGACGCCACCAGAATTGACCAGAACACCGTGCGCATGGTCAGCCAGAAGTGATCCTGGGTGACTTTACCGACACGGGCGCTGGAACGCTCCAGAAAGCGCGTGAAGTGTTTACGGGAGCTGATGCTGAAGCCCACCAACAGCAGCGCTCCGAAGAGCGGGAACAGCGTCTGACGGCTGGTGAGCATCATCATGGTGGCCTTGCCGAGCTGACTGAAGGTGTCGAGCGAAATCAGCCGGCGCAAATCCTGCACAATTTCAATCGGCCAACTGAAGTCGATAGGCCGCACGTCGGAGGTCCAGAACAGATAGCGGTGAGTGGCTTCGTTCACCTCTTTGAGCGCGTCTTCCAGCTGGCTGTTGGAGACTTTCAGTTTCGTCAGTTCAAGAATCAACGTGTCGCCGCCCTGCAGCAGCGAGTTCAGCAACTCGCGCTGCGTGCGCAACTGGGCTTCCAGAATGCGATTTTCTTCGCTGGTCAGCGGCTGGCCGTCGGCCTGGCGAATTTGTCGCAGCTGCGGCTGCTTATTGAGCAGATCTTCATAACGTAAACGGTGAACGCGCAGCTGCGCCATTTCGGTATCGAGCTGCTGCGGCTTCGGCATCTCCGGCAGACGTGCAACCTGTGCGCGCAGGGCTTCGCCCAGCAGATTGGAGGAACCGAGCCACTGCGACTGTTCGCGCAGGGTGTTCAGCGCCTGGCGTACCTGCAGCGTCTGGTTAGCCGCCTGCCGCTGCTGGGAAGCGACCAGATCCATGCGCTGCGCCTGCTGGTTTAACGCCTGGGAAAGCTCACGGTTGATTCTGAACTGTTCTACGATACTGGCCGGCAGGTTTTCGCTGTTTTCCGCCAGCAATTCGGTGCTTTCCAGTGCGCGTTCCGCTTCGCGCTGGCGCTGACTGTTAAGCTGATTGCGTAAAGCTTGCAGGTAGGCGTCGAGCTGTTCGCCCTGCTTTTGCGCCAGCTCTGAGCGCATGCGCGCCAGCTCCTGGCGATTGTTGGCGGAAAGCTGCGCCAGCTCCAGCTCATCAACCAGCGCCTTCAGCTTGCTGGCGTCGGCCTGCAGGCTCAAATTTTGCGCCTGCGCCAGCGGCGTATTGCCGGTCTGGGTGCCGATACGGCGTTCAACGTCGTTGAGCTGGCGGCGGGCGTCGGTCTGCTGCTGCGGCAACTGGTTGAGGGAGTCGGCAATATCGCGGGCGCGTTCTTGCTCCTGCTGAGCCTGGCGACTTTTTTCCAGTAGCTGGCTGCTGACCTGCAAAATCTCCTGGTTCAGCGCGTCGCTGGTCATGCCGTCCGGCACCTGACGTGGTTCATCACGCAGATTGTTGAGCTGATTACGCAGCGTCTGGGAAAGTTTGGGGAAGTTGTCGATAACCTGCTGGTACTGCGCGGCACGTTCGAGCGAGCCTTTCTGCTCCTCCAGCGCGGTGAGGGCGCTTTGCAGCGCCTCGACGGTATCAGGCTGAGCGGGCTTCGCCGCTTTCGCCTGTTCTAATTCCTGGGCAATTTGCCGGGCGTTGGGGCGGTCGCTGCGAACGCCCCCTGGCTGAGGCACCAGGCCATCAGTAAAGTGATAATCAGGCGCACGTCAGACCCTTATTTGGTTATTAGCTTTTTTCTTGCGTGTCGTCAGCCTGTGGGCGACGTCCTGCTCTACCACGGTTTCTGCAACAGCTTCAACAACTGCTTCCGGTTCGGCTACCGCTTCGGTAGAGACGGCCAGCGGCTCGCCCAGACGGGTGACGGAGAGGTTTTGCAGATGCTCAACCAGCGTCACTTTGCCCGGCGCAAACAGGTTAATGACCGTTGAGCCCAGCTTAAAGCGGCCCATTTCCTGGCCCTTCAGCAGCGCAACGGAGCCTTCCTGATCGCCCGCCGGTAGGTCCAGCGTTTGATGATGCCTTCGCGCGGCGGGGTGACGGTGCCGGCCCACACAGTTTCGATGCTGCCAACGATGGTCGCACCCACCAGAATCTGGGCCATCGGGCCGAATTCGGTGTCGAACAGGCAGATAACGCGTTCGTTACGCGCAAACAGGTTCGGCACGTTCTGCGCGGTCAGGTGGTTGACGGAGAACAGATCGCCCGGCACGTAGATCATCTCGCGCAGGATACCGTTGCACGGCATGTGGACGCGGTGATAGTCGCGCGGCGACAGATAGGTGGTGGCGAAGGTGCCGTTGCGGAACAGGTCGGCCATGATGTAGTTGCCGGCCAGCAGCGCTTCCAGCGAATAGTTGTGACCCTTCGCCTGCAAAATTTTGTCGTCTTCAATGGCGCCAAGCTGGCTGATCGCGCCGTCGGCGGCATCACCAGTACGCTTGGGTCGGTGTTGACCGTGCGGACGTCTTCACGCAGCGGACGAACGAAGAAATCGTTAAAGGTGCGGTAGCTGGCGGTATCCGGCTTCTGCGCCTCTTTCATATCGACCTTGTAGAACTTCACGAACAGATCGATAACCAGTTTGGTCAGCCATCCCGCTCGTTTGCTCGCACCCCAGCCTGCGAGACGCGTAAGCCACAGTTTAGGCAGAATGTATTGCAGTGAAAGTTTAAACGAGTTTAACAAGGTAGCCTCCAGGCCATTATGTGTCGATCCTGATCCAACGCCAGGCGTTGGATCTTTAAAGAAAAGCGGCCGATTCTAGCGAGAGTTGACGCAAATGTCAGTCGGCAAAATCATAGTTCTCAATTATCGATGTCTGAAAAGTTTTTACGCGTTTTTACCTGCGCCATGGTTTCCAGAATGCGGTGATAATTTTCAAAACGGGTCTCGGCGATCTTCCCTTCCTCTACGGCTTCGCGGATGGCGCAGCCTGGGTCGGTGTCGTGTTTACAGTCGCGGTATTTACAGTGGCCGAGATAGTCATGGAATTCGACAAACCCGTTGGTGATTTGTTCCGGATCGAGGTGCCACAGGCCAAATTCACGTACGCCGGGGAGTCAATCACGTCGCCGCCGTGCGGGAAGTGATACAGGCGCGCCGCGGTGGTGGTGTGCTGGCCCAGACCTGAGACGTCGGATACGTCATTGGTCAGAATGCGGTCGTCGTTCAGCCCCAGCAGAGCGTTCAGCAGGCTCGATTTTCCGACGCCAGACTGCCCGGCAAAAATACTGATGCGGTTAGTCAGCGCTTCTTCCAACGGTTTCAGACCATCCTGAGTATGGCTGGACGCCATCAGAACGGTATAGCCAATCTTGCGGTAGATATCCATCTGCTCGTTGACGAACGCCATGCCTTCATCGTCCAGCAGGTCGATTTTATTCAGCACCAGCAGCGGCTCGACGTTGAGCGTTTCGCAGGCCACCAGATAACGGTCGATAATATTCAGCGACAGCTCCGGCAAAATGGCGGAGACGATGACGATCTGATTGATATTGGCGGCGATCGGCTTCACGCCGTCGTAAAAGTCCGGGCGGGTGAGTACCGAAGTACGCTCGTGAACCGCTTCGACGATCCCTTTTACGTTGACGCCTTCAGCAGCGGCTTTCCCCGGACGCCAGACGACGCGGTCACCGGTAACCAGCGAACGGATAGTGCGGCGGATGTTGCAGCGGTGGGTTTCGCCATCGGCGGACTCCACGTCGGCGTGCATCCCAAAGCGGCTGATGACGATGCCTTCGGCGGCTTCGCCAAACAGATTATCGTCGTAATCGGGCTTCTCCGCGGCTGTTGTCAGGCGGCGCTGGTGGTTAGCCTTAACGCGGCGCTGCTGACCTTTGGAGAGTTTATTTTTACTCAATCGTGCTGACTCCTGGTCGCCCATATCGGGCAAAACCTCTATGATACACGCTAATTAATACTAGTTAACCTACCGCGGCAGGTATGACAAGAAGGGTGGAAAATAGCATGAGTGCAGATGAAAACAACCTGATTTGGATCGATCTGGAGATGACTGGCCTGGATCCCGAGCGCGATCGCATTATTGAAATCGCTACGCTGGTGACCGACGCGCAGCTCAATATCCTGGCGGAAGGGCCGACCATCGCTGTCCATCAGTCTGATGCTCAACTGGCGCTGATGGATGACTGGAACGTGCGTACCCATACCGGTAGCGGCCTGGTGGATCGCGTAAAGGCGAGCACCATGGGCGACCGTGAAGCCGAACTGGCGACGCTGGAGTTCCTGAAGCAGTGGGTGCCGGAAGGTAAATCGCCCATCTGCGGCAACAGCATCGGGCAGGACCGTCGCTTCCTGTTTAAATACATGCCGGAGCTGGAAGCCTATTTCCACTACCGCTATCTGGACGTGAGCACGCTGAAAGAGCTGGCGCGTCGCTGGAAGCCGGAGATTCTGCCGGGCTTTAAAAAGCAGGGCACTCACCAGGCGATGGATGATATTCGCGAGTCGGTGGCGGAGCTGGCCTACTATCGTGAGCATTTTATTCAACTTTAAGGTGAAAACGGGTGAATCGGCGTTAAAGTAATCAACCTGCCGATTTATCCAGCAGTTGAACGAATTTTTTAAAAAATCGCTTCAGGGGGGTTGCAGGGGAAAGAATTCTCGTATAATGCGCCTCCCGTAACGAAGCAGAAATGCGAATTACGACAGCAACAAAAATTGCCAGATTTTGCGGGAATAGCTCAGTTGGTAGAGCACGACCTTGCCAAGGTCGGGGTCGCGAGTTCGAGTCTCGTTTCCCGCTCCAAAAATTTGAAAGCAGTAGACGCACCAATCACAGGATTTCAAGTTGCAACAAGGCGGCAACTGAGCGAATTCTTAGGAGCTTACTTAAGTAAGTGACTAAGGTGAGTGAAGGCAGCCAACGCAGTGGCAGCTTGAAAGACGAAGATTAAGCGGGAATAGCTCAGTTGGTAGAGCACGACCTTGCCAAGGTCGGGGTCGCGAGTTCGAGTCTCGTTTCCCGCTCCAAAATTTGAAAGCAGTAGACACACCCAAGCGGGAATAGCTCAGTTGGTAGAGCACGACCTTGCCAAGGTCGGGGTCGCGAGTTCGAGTCTCGTTTCCCGCTCCAAATTTTCTTCCAGAATAAAATTACTTCCACAACGCAATCAGCCGTTGAGGTTGTTTTTTTCATTTCCGAAATACTCTTGTAAACAGACTTATCCACAGGCTGTCATCAGCTTCTTCGCCCGCTGATGTTATTAAGATTTTTACAAATAAAATTATCTCATTGATATGTATGGAGATATATCATTTCAAAATGTTAGCGAGATCGCTTGACGAACTTTGGCGTGTTGAAACGCAATGTCTTTTTATTTTTACTCACAGGCTGTGAATAGATTACGCGTCGCGCGGCAGACCTTTTTCCACCACCCTTACCAGACGCTGTTTCTTCGGTAGCTGGACCTCTATCGCTCCCTCATTACGACGCGCAATTTGCTGCGCAATCGCCCATGTTATGTGCTCATCGAGAAGTGGGTGCTCACCTCGGCGACTCTCCAGCGCGTTAAGCGCGGCTTCGCTCCACGGGGCGTTGCCCAGTGCGACGGCAATATTGCGCAGCCAGCGCAGGTGGCCGATACGCCGAATAGCGGAACCTTCGGTCACTTTGAGAAAATGGGCTTCACTCCAGGCGAACAGTTCAACCAGCTCAGGGGCGTGAAGCGCTTTGCGCGGGCTGAAGTCAGCTTCGTCGGTAAGCTGTGAGAAGCGGTTCCATGGGCAGATTAGCTGACAGTCGTCACAGCCGTAAATACGATTGCCCAATAGTGGACGAAATTCTTCCGGGATCGCGCCTTCCAGTTCAATGGTCAGGTAAGAGATGCAGCGGCGAGCGTCGACGGTATAAGGCTCAACGATCGCCCCGGTGGGGCAAATGGTCATACAGGCCACGCAGCGCCCGCACTCTTCGGCCACCGGTTGGTCGACGGGCAGCGGAATATCCACCAACAGTTCACCAAGGAAAAAGAACGATCCGGCGTCGCGGTTGAGGATAAGTGAGTGCTTACCTGTCCAGCCGATGCCCGCTTTTTCCGCTAATGGGCGCTCAAGAACAGGCGCCGAGTCGACAAACGGTCTAAAATTCAGCGAGACGCACTGTTCCTGAATCATTTCGCCGAGCTTTTTAAGGCGGTTACGCAACAGCTTATGATAATCACGCCCCAGGGCATAACGGCTGACGTAACCGAGTTCGGGGTTTTTCAGCGTGCGGGCAAAGGCTGCATTGGCGGGAAGGTAGTTCATGCGAACGCTAATTACCCGGAGCGTTCCGGGTTGCAGTTCGTGCGGGCGAGCGCGCATCATTCCGTGCCGCGCCATCCATTCCATCTCGCCGTGGTATTGTTTATCCAGCCATGCCTGCAGTTTGGGCTCGGAGGCGCTGAGATCGGTATCGGTGATGCCGACCTGCTGAAAGCCCAGTTCAGTGCCCCACAGTTTGATTTGTTGCGCTAATTGATTGAGATCGAGGGGCTGTGACATGACGGACCATACATTGACAAGAAACCCCAAAGTATACCACATTCCATTTGGCCTGCGGATGGGCTGCGTCGCGCCGAAAAAACGGCGGCAGCGGATCTCGGCATCTCCCTTTATGAACTCATGCAACGCGCCGGTCAGGCGGCGTTTGAGGTGGCCCGCGCGGCGTATCCCGACTCTCGCCACTGGCTGATGCTTTGCGGCCATGGCAATAACGGCGGCGACGGTTACGTGGTCGCGCGCCTGGCACAGGCGGCGGGAATTCGCATCACGCTGCTGGCGCAGGATAGCGAAAAACCGCTGCCGGACGAGGCGCACGCCGCCCGCGAGGCCTGGCTGGAAGCGGGCGGTGTTATCCACGCGACGGATATCCCGTGGCCAGAGGATACCGATCTGATTATCGATGGCTTACTGGGTACCGGGCTGCAAAATGCGCCACGTGACCCCATTGCGGGCCTGATAGCGCAAGCGAATTGTTTCCCGGCGCCGATTATCGCGCTGGATATTCCCTCCGGGCTTAACGCCCAGACCGGCGCGACGCCGGGTGTGGTGATTAATGCTGCGCACACCATCACGTTTATTGCTCTGAAACCGGGGCTGTTAACCGGTAAAGCGCGCGATGTGGTTGGCACGCTGCACCATCATGCGCTGGGATTAGACTCCTGGCTGGCTGAGCACCCCACCACCATTCGCCGTCTGGATGCCTCGCAGCTGGCGCAGTGGCTGACGCCGCGTCGTCCTACTTCGCACAAAGGCGATCACGGTCGTCTGGTGCTGATCGGCGGCGACCACGGCACCGCCGGGGCCATCCGCATGGCCGGTGAGGCGGCGCTGCGGGCGGGGGCTGGCCTGGTGCGTGTGCTCACCCGTGCGGAAAACGTCGCGCCGATTATCACCGCTCGCCCAGAACTGATGGTGCATGAGCTGACGCCGCAGCTGCTTGATGAAAGCCTGGAATGGGCTGATGTGGTGGTGATTGGCCCCGGCTTGGGTCAGGTTGAGTGGGGCAAACAGGCGCTGCGCAAAGTGGAAAACATCCGTAAACCGACGCTTTGGGACGCCGACGCTTTGAACCTGCTGGCATTCAATCCGGATAAACGTCACAATCGCGTGATCACGCCGCACCCCGGTGAGGCCGCGCGTTTGCTCAACTGCCGGGTGGCAGAAATTGAGAGCGATCGCTTACTTTCTGCGCAACGTCTGGTACAACGGTACGGTGGCGTCGTGGTGCTGAAAGGCGCGGGGACGGTGGTGGCTGATGAACACGGCTCGCTCAGTATTATTGACGCCGGAAATGCCGGTATGGCCAGCGGTGGCATGGGCGATGTGCTTTCGGGCATTATTGGCGCATTGCTGGGGCAGGCCTTATCGCCGTATGATGCTGCGTGCGCGGGGTGTATCGCCCACGGCGCGGCGGCAGATAAGCTGGCTGCGCGCTACGGTACCCGCGGAATGCTGGCGACCGATCTCTTTTCCACGCTACGGCGTGTTGTTAACCCGGATGTGATTGACGTAGACCATGATTAATCGAGTGATTCCTTTACCTGACGAGCAGGCAACCCTGGACCTTGGCAACCGAGTGGCGCAGGCCTGCGTCGGCGCGACGGTCATCTATCTGTACGGCGATTTAGGCGCGGGGAAAACCACCTTCAGCCGCGGATTCCTGCAGGCGTTGGGGCATAACGGCAACGTCAAAAGCCCGACCTATACGCTGGTTGAACCGTACCAGCTCGATAACCTGATGGTTTACCATTTTGATCTTTACCGCCTTGCGGATCCCGAGGAGCTCGAATTTATGGGGATCCGCGATTACTTTGCTAACGATGCCATCTGCCTGGTGGAATGGCCGCAACAGGGCGCAGGTGTTCTGCCCGAGCCGGATATCGAAATACACTTAGATTACCAGGCGCAAGGGCGTGAGGCGCGCATTGCCGCGGTCTCCTCATTAGGTGAGTCTCTGCTGGCGCGGTTGGCCGGTTAATTTAAGGGATCCCAGGATGATTTTTCGCGCAAAAGGGTGGTTGATGGCGGCGCTGATGCTGGTGGGCGCACCGGCAATGGCGGCGAGCTTGTCCGATATTCAGGTAGCGAATAGTGAAACGCAGGCGCGGATCACCTTCAGCTTTATGGGCGACCCGGAATATAACTTTAGCCAGGATGACAAACGCAGCGTGGTGCTTGATATCAAGCAAACGGGCGTGATTCAAGGCTTGCCGCTGCGCTTTAGCGGCAACAACCTGGTGAAGGCGATCCGTTCCGGCACGCCGAAAGACGATCAGTCGCTGCGGCTGGTGGTCGATCTCACCGAAAACGGCAAAACCCGCGCGGTGAAGCAGCAAAACGGCGCGAATTACACCGTGGTGTTTACCATCAACGCCGACGTTCCACCGCCTCCACCGCCGCCTGTCGTCGCGAAGCGCGTGGAAACGCCAGTCGTCACGCCGGCGCCGGTACCAAGCCAGCCCGCGCGCAACCCGTTTAGCGGCAACAGCAGCAATGGCAATAACGGCAGCAGCTTCAGCACGGAACGCCAGCCGGCGATTGCCAGCAATACCACGCCGGCACCGCGTCCGGCGGCCCGTGCGCGCAGCGTTTCCGGTGATAAAGTGATCATCGCGATCGACGCCGGCCACGGCGGCCAGGATCCGGGGGCGATTGGCCCAGGCGGTACGCGCGAGAAGAATGTCACCATCGCCATTGCCCGAAAACTCAGAGCGTTGCTCAACGATGATCCGATGTTTAAAGGCGTGTTGACTCGCGACGGCGACTATTTTATTTCGGTGATGGGCCGCTCCGACGTGGCACGTAAGCAGAACGCCTCCTTCCTGGTATCCATTCACGCGGACGCCGCGCCAAACCGCGACGCTACCGGCGCGTCAGTCTGGGTGCTCTCTAACCGTCGCGCCAACAGCGAGATGGCGGGCTGGCTCGAACAGCATGAGAAACAGTCTGAGCTGCTGGGCGGCGCGGGCGACGTGCTGGCAAACAGCCAGGCCGATCCGTATCTGAGCCAGGCGGTGCTGGATCTGCAATTCGGCCATTCCCAGCGTGTAGGGTATGATGTGGCGACCAACGTCATCAGCCAGCTGCAGCGCGTCGGTAATCTGCATAAGCGTCGTCCTGAACACGCCAGCCTCGGTGTGCTGCGTTCGCCGGATATTCCGTCGATCCTGGTTGAGACCGGCTTTATCAGTAACAGCAGCGAAGAGCGCCTGCTGGACAGCGATGACTATCAGCAGAAAATTGCTGAAGCCATTTATAACGGTTTACGTAACTATTTTACGGCGCATCCGATACAATCCGGCCCTCGTGACGAACAGTCGCAGACCGCCAGCGCCGCATCATCCAACAGGACGCTTGTTAACTAAGGAGTTTTCATGCCGATTCAGGTTTTACCGCCGCAGCTTGCGAACCAGATTGCCGCGGGTGAAGTGGTTGAGCGGCCTGCCTCGGTAGTGAAAGAACTGGTGGAGAACAGTCTCGATGCGGGGCAACCCGCATCGATATTGATATCGAACGCGGTGGGGCAAAGCTTATCCGCATCCGCGATAACGGCTGCGGTATTAAGAAAGATGAGCTGGCGCTGGCGCTGGCGCGTCATGCGACCAGCAAAATTGCCTCGCTTGACGATCTGGAAGCGATCATCAGCCTCGGTTTTCGCGGCGAAGCGCTGGCGAGTATCAGTTCGGTCTCGCGGCTGACGCTGACCTCGCGCACTGAACAGCAGCAGGAAGCCTGGCAGGCGTACGCGGAAGGCCGCGACCAGGACGTCACCGTTAAACCGGCTGCCCATCCGGTCGGCACGACGCTGGAAGTGCTGGATCTCTTCTACAACACACCCGCGCGGCGCAAGTTTATGCGCACCGAAAAAACCGAATTCAATCATATCGATGAGATCATTCGCCGCATTGCGCTGGCGCACTTCGATGTGAGCTTCAACCTGACACACAATGGCAAAATGATTCGCCAGTATCGCGCGGTAACAGAAGGGGCGCCGAAAGAACGCCGTCTGGGAGCCATTTGCGGCGTACCGTTCCTGGAACAGGCGCTGGCGATTGAGTGGCAGCACGGCGACCTGGCGATGCACGGCTGGGTGGCCGACCCGAAACACACTACCGCCGCGCTGGCTGAAATTCAGTATTGCTATGTTAACGGTCGCATGATGCGCGACCGGCTGATTAACCACGCTATTCGACAGGCTTGTGAAGACAAGCTCGGCGCAGATCAGCAGCCCGCGTTTGTGCTGTATCTGGAGATTGATCCGCACCAGGTGGATGTGAACGTCCATCCGGCTAAACACGAGGTGCGTTTCCATCAGTCGCGTCTGGTGCATGACTTTATCTATCAAGGCGTGTTGAGCGTACTGCAACAACAGCTGGACGCGCCGTTGCCCTTAGCGGAAGACGATGAACCCGCCCGCGCGCGCTGCCGGAAAACCGCGTCGCGGCTGGGCGTAATCAGTTTGCCGAACCGGCGGTGGCGCGCGAGCCGGAAGCGCCGCGTTATCAACCCGCTTCCGGTGGTAGCCGTAGCGGCGGCGCCAGCTGGCCGAACGCGCAGCCGGGCTACCAGAAACAGCAGGGGGCACTCTATCGCCAACTGCTGGATACGCCGGTAAGTCGCCCGGAACCAGCGAAACCCGTGGCTGAAAACCTGGCGGGGCACAGCCAAAGTTTTGGCCGTGTGCTGGCTATCATCGATGAGCGCTGCGCGCTGCTGGAGCGTGACGGTAAGCTTAATCTGCTGTCGTTACCGGTCGCAGAACGCTGGCTGCGTCAGGCGCAACTCACTCCCGGCGGGGCCACCATTTGCGCCCAGCCGCTGCTCATTCCTCTGCGCCTGAAAGCGTCAGAGAACGAGCGGAAAACCCTGGAAAATGCGCGGGAAATGCTGGGCCAGTTGGGCATCGAAATCCTGCTGGAAGGGCAGCACGTCACGATTCGCGCCGTGCCTTTACCCTTACGACAACAAAATTTACAAATCTTGATTCCTGAACTGATAGGCTACCTGGTGGAGAAAACTCAGGTTGATGCCGGTAACGTGGCGCAGTGGTTGGCCCGTCATCTGGCAAGCGACCACGCGCAGTGGAATACCGCGCAGGCCATCGCGATGCTGGCTGACGTTGAACGTCTTTGCCCGCAGCTGGTCAAAGCTCCGCCGGGTGGTTTGTTACAACCCGTTGATTTAGATTCTGCGATGAACGCCCTGAGACATGAGTGACGTAACCGAGGCGAGCCTGCCTAAGGCAATTTTTTTGATGGGGCCGACTGCCTCGGGCAAAACGGCGTTAGCCATTGAGCTGCGTAAAGTTTTGCCAGTAGAGTTGATTAGTGTGGATTCCGCCCTCATCTATCGAGGGATGGATATCGGTACTGCAAAGCCGAGCGCGGAAGAGCAGCTTGCTGCCCCGCATCGGTTGATGGATATTCTTGACCCTGCGCAGGCCTATTCGGCGGCGGATTTTCGTCGTGATGCGCTGGCGCAGATGGCCGAGATCACTGCCGCAGGGAAAATTCCGCTGCTGGTCGGTGGAACAATGTTGTATTTCAAGGCGTTGCTTGAAGGTTTATCACCGCTGCCCTCGGCTGACCCGGAAGTCCGGGCCCGCATTGAGCAGCAGGCAGCAGAGCGAGGATGGGGAGCGCTGCACCAGCAGCTACGGGAAATTGACCCCGTTGCCGCCGAGCGCATTCATCCGAATGATCCGCAAAGACTTTCCCGAGCACTGGAAGTTTTTTTCATTTCGGGTAAAACTTTAACGGAGCTGACGCAAACGTCAGGAGACGCACTGCCCTACAAGGTGCATCAGTTCGCCATCGCCCCGGCGAGCCGTGAACTGCTCCATCAGCGCATTGAGCAGCGTTTTCATCAGATGTTGGCTTCGGGTTTTGAAGCAGAAGTGCGGGCGCTATTTGCCCGTGGAGATTTGCATACGGACATGCCTTCCATTCGTTGTGTGGGATATCGCCAGATGTGGTCATACCTTGAAGGCGAAATTACCTATGATGAAATGGTTTATAGAGGAGTTTGTGCCACGAGACAGCTAGCCAAGCGCCAGGTGACGTGGTTACGCGGTTGGGAAGGGGTTCACTGGTTAGATAGTGAACAGCCGGAGCAGGCGTTTAACCAACTATTACAGGTAGTGGGTGCTAGTGTAGACTGAATGTGTACAATTGAGTCGTATCGTGCGCAATTTTCGGAATCGTAAGGTTCATACGCAACATCGTTCGGGCTGTATCAAAGCAGATAACGCAGAAGCGGCTTGAGGGATGGCGTGTATAAGTACAAATAAGCATATAAGGAAAAGAGAGAATGGCTAAGGGGCAATCTTTACAAGATCCGTTCCTGAACGCACTGCGTCGGGAACGTGTTCCAGTTTCTATTTATTTGGTGAATGGTATTAAGCTGCAAGGGCAAATTGAGTCTTTCGATCAGTTCGTGATCCTGTTGAAAAACACGGTCAGCCAGATGGTCTATAAGCACGCAATTTCTACCGTTGTTCCGTCCCGTCCGGTTTCCCATCACAGCAACAATGCTGGCGGCGGCACCGGTAGCAACTACCATCACGGTAGCAACGCGCAGGGTTCTGCACAGCAAGACAGCGAAGAAACCGAATAAGGTTGATGGCTGTTAATCCATGTCGGGGAGCCAGCATGTCTGGGTTCCCGCTGGTATTTCAGGAGATATAACGCTTGTTTGACCGTTATGACGCCGGTGAGCAGGCGGTGCTGGTACACATCTATTTTACGCAAGACAAAGATATGGAAGACCTCCAGGAGTTTGAATCTCTGGTCTCTTCCGCCGGTGTCGAAGCAATGCAGGTGATTACTGGTAGCCGTAAAGCGCCGCACCCAAAATATTTTGTTGGTGAAGGTAAGGCTGTCGAGATTGCGGAAGCCGTCAAAGCGACAGGTGCTTCCGTTGTGCTGTTCGATCACGCACTTAGCCCAGCACAGGAGCGTAACCTTGAGGCCCTGTGTCAATGCCGGGTTATCGACCGTACCGGTCTGATCTTAGATATTTTTGCTCAGCGTGCGCGTACCCATGAAGGTAAGCTGCAGGTTGAGCTGGCGCAGCTGCGCCACCTGGCCACGCGCCTGGTGCGCGGCTGGACGCACCTTGAAAGACAAAAAGGCGGTATCGGTTTGCGCGGCCCGGGTGAAACCCAGCTCGAAACCGACCGTCGTTTGCTGCGTAACCGCATTATGCAAATCCTCTCGCGCATTGAGCGCGTGGAGAAACAGCGCGAGCAGGGGCGACGCTCGCGCGTGAAGGCCGATGTTCCGACGGTATCGCTGGTGGGATACACCAACGCCGGGAAATCGACGCTGTTTAACCACATCACGCAGGCAGAGGTCTACGCCGCTGACCAGCTGTTTGCCACCCTTGATCCGACGCTGCGTCGTATAGACGTGACGGATGTGGGTGAAACGGTGCTGGCCGATACCGTAGGCTTTATTCGCCACCTGCCACATGACCTGGTGGCGGCATTTAAGGCCACATTGCAGGAAACGCGCGAAGCCACGCTGCTGCTGCACGTGATTGACGCCGCGGATGTTCGTGTGCAGGAAAACATCGATGCGGTAAATACCGTTCTCGAAGAGATCGACGCGCACGAAATTCCGACCCTGCTGGTGATGAATAAGATCGATATGCTCGACGATTTTGAGCCGCGTATCGACCGTGATGAAGAGAACAAACCTATCCGGGTGTGGCTGTCTGCACAAACCGGGGTAGGGATACCACTCCTTTTTCAGGCGTTGACCGAACGACTGGCCGGCGAAGTGGCGCAGCATACGTTGCGTTTACCTCCGCAGGAAGGGCGTTTGCGTAGTCGCTTTTATCAGCTTCAGGCAATCGAAAAAGAGTGGATGGAGGAAGATGGCTGCGTCAATCTGCAGGTTCGTATGCCGATTGTCGACTGGCGTCGCCTCTGTAAACAAGAACCGACACTGGCAGACTATGTCGTCTGACCGTGCAGCTTGCCTGAAAACATTAGCCCTTTGGGCACCCAGCGGTTCAGGTCGCCTCAGCGCGACCGCGACAACCAGGACGGCGTCGCGGTTATCAGCCAAATGATCTGGACTGGGAAAAGGTATATCACCGCATAACAAATATGGAGCATAAACATGGCGTGGAATCAGCCCGGTAATAACGGACAAGACCGCGACCCGTGGGAAGCAGCAATAACCAAGGCGGCAACTCCGGGGGAATGGAAATAAAGGCGGTCGCGATCAGGGGCCGCCGGATTTGGATGATATCTTCCGTAAGCTGAGCAAGAAGCTCGGTGGTTTTGGGGCGGTAAGGGCGGTTCCGGCAGCGGCTCGTCTCAGGGGCCACGCAGCCCGATGGGCGGACGCATTGTCGGTATCGCGGCAGCTGCCGTGGTCGTCATTTGGGCGGCCAGCGGGTTCTATACCATTAAAGAAGCCGAGCGCGGTGTTGTGACGCGCTTTGGTAAGTTCAGCCACCTGGTTGAGCCGGGTCTGAACTGGAAGCCGACCTTCATCGATGAAGTGACACCGGTGAACGTGGAAGCCGTACGCGAACTGGCCGCGTCTGGCGTGATGCTGACTTCCGATGAAAACGTCGTGCGCGTCGAAATGAACGTGCAGTACCGTGTGACCGATCCGCAGCGCTATCTGTTTAGCGTGACCAGCGCCGACGACAGTCTGCGTCAGGCCACCGACAGCGCCCTGCGTGGCGTCATCGGTAAATACACCATGGACCGTATCCTGACCGAAGGTCGTACCGTTATTCGTAGCGATACCCAGCGCGAGCTGGAAGAGACCATTCGTCCGTACAACATGGGTATTACCCTGCTGGACGTCAACTTCCAGGCCGCTCGTCCGCCGGAAGAAGTGAAGTCTTCCTTCGATGATGCGATTGCCGCACGTGAGAACGAGCAGCAGTACATCCGTGAAGCTGAAGCGTACACCAACGAAGTTCAGCCGCGTGCTAACGGTCAGGCGCAGCGTATTCTGGAAGAAGCGCGTGCGTATAAGACTCAGACCGTGCTGGAAGCACAGGGTGAAGTGGCGCGCTTTGCCAAGATCCTGCCGGAATACAAGGCTGCTCCGCAGATTACCCGCGAGCGTCTGTATATCGAGACCATGGAGAAAGTGCTGAGCCATACCCGCAAAGTGCTGGTTAGCGACAACAAGAACGGCAACCTGATGGTGCTGCCGCTGGATCAGATGCTGAAAGGCGGCAACGCCCCGGCAGCAAAGAGCGATAGCAGTGGTGCGAATAACCTGTTGCGCCTGCCGCCTGCGTCCTCTTCCAGCAGTAGCGCGAGCAACACCTCGTCTGCCAGTCAGGGCAATATCATGGACCAACGCCGCGCCAACGCGCAGCGTAACGACTACCAGCGTCAGGGGAATAACGATGCGTAAGTCAGTTATTGCGATTATCATCATCGTGCTGGTAGTGCTGTACACCTCTATCTTCGTGGTTAAAGAAGGCGAGCGCGGAATTAAGTTCCAGTTCAGCAGCGTGGTGCGCGACAGCGATAAGAAACCGTTGATTTATGAGCCGGGCCTGCACTTTAAGGTGCCGTTCATTCAGTCGGTGAAAATGCTGGACGCGCGTATCCAGACCATGGATAACCAGGCCGATCGTTTCGTGACCAAAGAGAAGAAAGACCTGATCGTCGATTCCTACATCAAGTGGCGCATCAGCGACTTTAGCCGTTACTTCCTGGCGACCGGCGGCGGCGACGTCTCTCAGGCCGAAGTGCTGCTGAAGCGTAAGTTCTCTGACCGTCTGCGTTCTGAAATTGGTCGTCTGGACGTGAAAGACATCGTTACCGACTCCCGCGGTCGTCTGACCCTGGAAGTTCGCGATGCCCTGAACTCCGGTTCTTCCGGTGCGGAAGATGAAGTGGCCACTCCGGCAGCCGATAGCGCGATTGCGGAAGCCGCAGAGCGCGTTGAGCAGCAGGCGAACATCAAAGGGCCAACCATTAACCCGAACAGTATGGCGGCGTTAGGTATTGAAGTGGTCGATGTGCGTATCAAGCAGATCAACCTGCCGACCGAAGTGTCTGAAGCTATCTACAACCGTATGCGTGCCGAGCGTGAAGCCGTTGCTCGTCGTCACCGTTCTCAGGGTCAGGAAGAGGCAGAAAAACTGCGCGCTACCGCCGACTATGAAGTGACGAAGACGCTGGCAGAAGCGGAGCGTCAGGGTCGTATCCTGCGCGGTGAAGGCGATGCCGAAGCGGCTAAGCTGTTCGCTGATGCCTTCAGCCAGGACCCGGACTTCTACGCCTTTATCCGTAGCCTGCGAGCTTACGAGAAGAGCTTCGACAGCAATCAGGACGTGATGGTGCTGAGCCCGGATAGCGATTTCTTCCGCTATATGAAAAACCCGGGTACCACCGCTCGCTAAGCGCGCGGTCGCCTGAATAAAACCACCGCCTCCTTCGGGAGCCGGTGGTTTTCTTTTATAAGGATGAAAAATGAATTCCACAATCTGGCTGGCGCTTGCGCTGGTGTTAGTTCTCGAGGGCCTCGGTCCGATGCTCTATCCGAAAGCATGGCGTAAGATGATTTCTACGATGACACAATTACCGGATACGATGTTACGTCGATTTGGCGGTGGTCTTGTGGTTGCTGGCGTGGTGATCTACTACATGTTGACGAAAACGATTGGCTGATTAAAAAGCCAGCGCCAAAGTGCCATTTTGTGGTGAAAAAGTGCTGTATATCTGAAAAAGCGATGGTAGAATCCATTTTTAAGCAATGGGTGATTTTGAAAAATGGGTAACAACGTCGTCGTACTGGGCACCCAATGGGTGACGAAGGTAAAGGGAAGATCGTCGATCTTCTGACTGAGCGTGCAAAATATGTTGTTCGCTATCAGGGTGGCCACAACGCAGGCCATACTCTCGTAATCAACGGTGAAAAAACCGTCCTCCATCTTATTCCATCAGGTATTCTCCGCGAGAATGTAACCAGCATCATCGGTAACGGTGTTGTGCTGTCTCCGGCTGCGCTGATGAAAGAGATGAAAGGCCTGGAAGACCGTGGTATCCCGGTTCGCGAACGTCTGCTGCTTTCCGAAGCATGCCCGTTAATCCTCGACTATCACGTCGCACTGGATAACGCTCGCGAAAAAGCGCGTGGCTCCAAAGCTATCGGTACGACCGGTCGTGGTATCGGCCCGGCTTACGAAGATAAAGTGGCTCGTCGCGGTCTGCGCGTGGGCGATCTCTTCGATAAAGCGACTTTCGCCGACAAACTGAAAGAAGTGATGGAATATCACAACTTCCAGCTGGTGAACTTCTATAAAGTTGACGCAGTTGACTACCAGAAAGTACTGGACGACGTGATGGCGGTTGCCGACATCCTGACCAGCATGGTGGTTGACGTTTCTGACCTGCTGGACCAGGCGCGTAAACGCGGTGACTTCGTGATGTTCGAAGGTGCGCAGGGTACGCTGCTGGATATTGACCACGGTACCTACCCGTACGTAACCTCTTCCAACACCACCGCAGGTGGCGTAGCAACCGGTTCTGGCCTTGGCCCGCGCTATGTTGACTACGTACTGGGTATCATCAAAGCGTACTCCACTCGCGTGGGTGCCGGTCCGTTCCCGACCGAACTGTTTGATGAAACCGGTGAATTCCTGTGCAAGCAGGGTAACGAATTCGGCGCTACCACCGGCCGTCGTCGTCGTACCGGCTGGCTGGACGCGGTTGCCGTACGTCGTGCTGTGCAGATCAACTCGCTGTCTGGCTTCTGCCTGACCAAGCTGGATGTTCTGGACGGCCTGAAAGAAGTGAAGATCTGCGTGGGCTACCGCATGCCGGATGGCCGCGAAGTGACCACCACCCGCTGGCGGCGGATGATTGGGAAGGTATCGAGCCAATCTACGAAACCATGCCGGGCTGGTCTGAAACCACCTTTGGTGTGAAGGAACGTAGTGGCCTGCCGCAGGCAGCGCTGAACTACATCAAGCGTATTGAAGAACTGACCGGCGTGCCGATTGATATTATTTCAACTGGCCCAGACCGTACTGAAACCATGATTCTGCGCGACCCGTTCGACGCGTAATTTTGGTTCATGGTGCAGCGCCTGATGGCGCTGCGCTTATCAGGCCTACTCGCTTTATAGGCCGGATAAGACGTAAAGCGTCGTCATCCGGCTTAATCGTGCGTTAAACCCTCGCTTTTTTCCTTCCCGAAAGAAATAAATTAGCGGCTCACAGGCTGGCTGGTTTATCATCAATATAATTAATATCAACAGGCTCATCCTGTTTTTCCCCTTTTCCCTGAGGTTGATGTGCAGTTAACAAGTTTTACCGATTATGGACTACGCGCGCTGATTTACATGGCATCGCTGCCGGAAGGCAATATGACCAGCATCTCGGAGGTAACCGAGGTCTACGGTGTGTCGCGTAACCATATGGTTAAAATTATCAATCAGCTGAGCCGCGCCGGGTACGTGACGGCGGTGCGCGGGAAAAATGGCGGTATCCGGCTGGGTAAACCGGCTAAGGATATTCGCGTGGGGACGTGGTGCGCGAACTCGAACCACTGTCGTTGGTGAACTGCAGTAGCGAGTTTTGCCACATTACGCCTGCCTGTCGTTTGAAACAGGCGTTATCTCAAGCCGTGCAAAGTTTTCTCAAGGAGCTGGATAACTACACACTGGCCGATTTGGTTGAACACAATCAACCGCTATACAAATTATTGCTGGTGGAGTGACGAATATCTTCACCAGAGATGACAACGGAGGAACCGAGATGTCACAAGATCCTTTCCAGCAACGCGAAGCTGAAAAATACGCTAATCCTATCCCTAGCCGGGAATTTATCCTCGAACATTTAACAAAACGTGAAAAACCGGCTAATCGTGAAGAACTGGCCGCTGAGCTGAATATTGAAGGCGAAGAGCAAATCGAAGCGCTTCGCCGCCGCCTGCGCGCGATGGAGCGTGACGGGCAACTGGTCTTCACCCGCCGCCAGTGCTACGCGCTGCCGGAACGTCTGGACCTGCTAAAAGGCATGGTTATCGGCCATCGCGATGGTTATGGCTTCTTGCGCGTCGAAGGACGCAAGGATGACCTGTACCTGTCGAGTGAGCAGATGAAAATGTGCATGCACGGCGATGAAGTGCTGGCGCAGCCGCTGGGTGCGGACCGTAAAGGTCGCCGCGAAGCGCGCATTGTTCGTGTGCTGGTGCCGCGTAACGCACAGATTGTTGGCCGCTACTTTACCGACGCGGGCGTCGGCTTTGTGGTCCCGGACGACAGCCGTCTGAGCTTTGATATTCTTATCCCGCCAGAGTCGCTAATGGGCGCGCGTATGGGCTTTGTGGTGGTGGTCGAACTGACCCAGCGCCCAACCCGTCGTACCAAAGCGATCGGCAAAATCGTCGAAGTGCTTGGCGATAACATGGGGACCGGCGTGGCCGTTGAAATGGCGCTGCGCACCCATGAAATTCCTTATGTCTGGCCGCCAGCGGTAGAAGCGCAGGTAGCAGGATTAAAAGAAGAAGTGCCGGAAGAGGCCAAAATTGGCCGCGTTGATCTGCGTGATTTACCGCTGGTCACCATCGATGGCGAAGACGCCCGCGACTTTGATGATGCGGTCTACTGTGAGAAAAAACGCGGCGGCGGCTGGCGTTTGTGGGTCGCGATTGCTGACGTAAGCTACTACGTTCGTCCTCCGACACCGCTGGACAACGAAGCCCGCAGCCGCGGGACGTCCGTTTACTTCCCCACGCAGGTCGTCCCGATGCTGCCGGAAGTGCTCTCCAACGGCCTGTGTTCGCTAAACCGCAGGTTGACCGTTTATGTATGGTCTGTGAAATGACCGTCTCAAACAAAGGGCGTTTAACCGGCTTTAAATTCTATGAAGCGGTGATGAGCTCGCATGCGCGTCTGACTTATACCAAAGTCTGGCACATGCTGCAGGGCGATCAGGAGCTGCGCGAACAGTACGCGCCGCTGGTCAAACACATTGAAGAGCTGCATAACCTCTATAAAGTGCTGGATCAAGCGCGTGCCGAACGCGGCGGGATCTCGTTTGAAAGCGAAGAAGCGAAGTTTATCTTCAACGCCGATCGCCGCATCGAGCGTATTGAACAGACCCAGCGTAACGATGCGCACAAGCTGATTGAAGAGTGCATGATCCTGGCCAACATCTCGGCGGCGCGTTTCGTTGAGAAAGCCAAAGAGCCTGCGCTGTTCCGTATTCACGATAAGCCAACGACTGAAGCGATCACCGCGTTCCGTTCCGTGCTCTCTGAACTGGGCTCGAATTGCCGGGTGGCAACAAACCGGAGCCGCGCGACTACGCTGAGCTGCTGGAATCCGTTGCCGACAGACCGGATGCCGAAATGCTGCAAACCATGCTGCTGCGTTCGATGAAGCAGGCGATTTACGATCCGGAAAACCGCGGTCACTTCGGTCTGGCGCTGCAATCCTATGCGCACTTTACCTCGCCGATTCGTCGTTACCCTGACCTGTCGCTGCACCGCGCCATCAAGTATCTGCTGGCGAAAGAGCAGGGGCATAAAGGCAACAGCACCGAGACCGGCGGCTACCACTATTCCATGGAAGAGATGCTGCAACTCGGCCAGCACTGTTCGATGACCGAACGCCGCGCTGATGAAGCGACTCGTGACGTTTCCGACTGGCTGAAATGCGACTTTATGCAGGATCAGGTGGGCAACGTCTTTAAGGGCGTGATCGCCAGCGTCACCGGCTTTGGCTTCTTCGTTCGTCTGGATGAGCTGTTTATCGATGGCCTGGTGCATGTCTCCTCGCTCGATAACGACTACTATCGCTTTGACCAGGTTGGCCAGCGTCTGATCGGTGAATCCGGCGGCCAGACTTATCGCCTTGGCGACCGTGTAGAAGTTCGCGTTGAAGCGGTGAATATGGACGAGCGCAAAATCGACTTCTCGCTGATCTCCAGCGAGCGCGGCCCGCGCAACGTTGGTAAAACCGCTCGCGAAAAATCGAAAAAAGAAGCGGGTGGCAAACCGGGCGGTAAACGCCGTCAGGTTGGCAAGCGCGTGAACTTCGAACCGGACAGCGCCTTCCGTGGCGAGAAGAAAGGTAAGGCGAAAGCCAAACCGGCTTCTGGCGAGAAAGGGCGGCGAAGAAAGCGAAAAAACCGTCGACCAAGACGCAGAAAATCGCGGCGGCAACCAAAGCTAAGCGCGCCGCGAAGAAGAAAGCGGCGGAATAACCTTATTCCCTCACCCGGCCTTCTCCTCTGTGAGGAGAGGGCTGGGCCGAGGGTAATCACAACGTAGAATTAACAACGAGTACATTCATGAGTGAAATGATTTACGGCATCCACGCAGTGCAGGCACTGCTGGAGCGCGCGCCTGAGCGTTTTCAGGAAGTGTTTATTCTGAAAGGTCGCGACGATAAGCGCCTGATGCCGCTGATCCATGCGCTGGAAGCGCAGGGTGTGGTGATTCAGCTGGCGAACCGTCAGTACCTGGATGAGAAAAGCGAAGGTGCTGTGCACCAGGGGATCATTGCGCGCGTGAAGCCGGGTCGTCAGTATCAGGAAAACGATCTGCCGGATCTGATCGCTTCACTCGACAGCCCGTTCCTGCTGATCCTCGACGGCGTGACCGACCCACATAACCTCGGTGCTTGCCTGCGTAGCGCCGATGCCGCTGGTGTGCACGCGGTGATCGTGCCGAAAGATCGCTCGGCACAGCTGAATGCAACGGCGAAAAAAGTGGCCTGCGGTGCCGCCGAAAGCGTACCGCTGATCCGCGTGACCAACCTGGCGCGCACCATGCGCATGCTGCAGGAAGAGAACGTATGGATTGTCGGCACTGCCGGTGAAGCGACCCACACGCTGTACCAGAGCAAAATGACCGGCGCGATGGCGTTGGTGATGGGCGCGGAAGGCGAAGGTATGCGTCGTCTGACCCGTGAGCACTGCGACGAGCTAATCAGCATCCCGATGGTGGGGACTGTCTCTTCGCTGAACGTCTCCGTGGCGACGGGTATCTGTCTGTTCGAAGCAGTACGCCAGCGCAGCTAACGCGCAACCTCTACAGTTTGATCCTGGCCACCCTTTTGGGTGGCTTTTTATTGTGCATCGTCCCTGACCGTCCATAATTAATCTGTTGCCTATTGACGGAGGGAGACACAATGCACTGGCAAACTCACACCGTTTTCAATCAGCCTGTTCCCTTAAATAACAGTAACCTGTTCCTTTCTGATACCGCACTTTGCGACGCCATTACTCGCCACGGCGCCAGTTGGGATAGCGAACTGTTGGCGAGTATCGGACAGCAGCTGGGTACCGCCGAGTCCTTAGAGTTAGGCAGGCTGGCGAACGCCCATCCCCAGAGCTTTTACGCTACGACCCCCAGGGGCAGCGGTTGGACGACGTGCGTTTTCACCCGGCCTGGCATCTGTTGATGCAGGGGCTGTGCGCCAACCGTGTGCACAACCTTCCCTGGGAAGAAGACGCGCGCAGCGGCGTGTTTGTGGCTCGCGCCGCGCGCTTTATGCTGCATGCGCAGGTGGAAGCCGGCACGCTATGCCCGATTACCATGACTTTCGCCGCCACGCCGCTATTACAACAAGCACTGCCGCCGCTGTTTGCCGACTGGCGCGCGCCGTTGCTGAGTGACCGCTACGATCCGCATCAGCAGCCTGGTGTGCAAAAGCGGGGTCTGCTGATTGGCATGGGGATGACCGAAAAGCAGGGTGGTTCGGATGTGCTGAGTAACAGTACGCGTGCAGAGCGGCTGGAGGATGGCAGCTATCAGCTTACCGGACATAAATGGTTTTTCTCGGTACCTCAGAGCGATGCCCATCTGGTGCTGGCGCAGGCCAATGGCGGACTGACCTGCTTCTTTGTGCCGCGACTGTTGCCTGATGGCACGCGCAACGCCATTCGCCTTGAGCGGTTGAAAGACAAGCTGGGCAACCGCGCGAATGCCAGCAGCGAAGCAGAGTTTCAGCAGGCGCTCGGCTGGGCGTTGGGCGAAGAAGGCGAGGGGATTCGGCAGATCCTCAAAATGGGCGGCCTGACGCGCTTTGACTGCGCGCTGGGCAGCCACAGTTTGATGCGCCGCGCCTTGTCGGTGGCGCTGTATCATGCCTTCCAGAGGCAAGCGTTTGGGCATAACCTGGTTGATCTGCCGCTGATGCGTCAGGTGTTGGGTAAGATGGCGCTCCAGCTCGAGGGCAGACGGCGTTCCTGTTCCGCCTGGCCAACGCCTGGGAGCAGCCACACGACGCGCTGTGGGCGCGACTCTTCACGCCCGCCGCCAAGTTCGCCATCTGCAAAGCGGGAATTCCGTTCGTGGCTGAGGCGATGGAGGTGCTGGGTGGGATAGGCTACTGCGAAGAGAGCGAGCTACCACGCCTGTATCGCGAGATGCCGGTGAACAGCATCTGGGAAGGCTCCGGCAATATTATGTGTCTCGATGTGCTGCGCGTGCTGATGAAACAGCCGGATGCGCTTGCGCTGCTGGCGGCTGAGTGTGCGGAGGTGAAGGGCCTCGATCGCCATTTCGATCGCCACTGGCGTCAGCTTCAGCAGCGGCTACGCAAGCCTTCACAAGCTCAGGGCCGTGAGATTACCGGGCAACTCTATTTGCTGGGGTAGGCGCGCAAATGCTGCGCTATGCATCTCCACCTGTGGCTCAGGCCTGGTGTCGTATGATGCTTGATCCGCGCGGCGGCGTGCTGCTGCCTGAACAGGTGATAAGCGAAGTATTACATCGGGCGACGGGCAGGGGAAGGTAGTACATGAAGGGGGGAAGAAGCGTGATAGATGAACGCTTCTTCCTTTAGCGGCTGGTCTCAGGCATAGATAATCGCCTGTGCACGCCAGTTATCTTGCTGGGGCTCTTCGTACATCTGAACAATACGATACCAGGAGGCACCCTGTTCATCTGCCTTACGGGCGATAACCTGTTCGACGTCTTCCAGACTTCCGGCAACATTGTTCACTGAAATCAGGCCGATCTCATTGAGCCCGGTGACACAATCAGCACTGGCGAACTCTGCCGATTGCGCCGCAGCAGCGTGCGTGCCGCCTGACAAAAGCAGGGTAGATAAGGTAAGTGATTGTTTCATCGTCAGCTCCATTTCATTTAACCCACCAGGGCAGTCCATAGCAGACGCATGTTCCGTACTCCGACAGAGGCGTCATTGTGCATCAAGGAAACGTGAAACGGTGCAAACCTACGTAAAGCTGCTCAAGGTTACTTACGGTAAAGGATTGCCTGCGAATACCACTGCCCGGGCACGACGGTATCGTCTATCATCACGATCACGTAGTAATCCGCTTTCTGCGCGGTGGCTTTCGCCCTGATGGTCTCTTCAGCGTCCATCGGCGAGCCGTAGATCAGCGCGCTAACCGTACCCATGCGCTGCAAACCTTCCGTCTGGTTGCGACGAATCTCCTGCGGGTGGTCGGTTGCCGGAGGCGGCGCTTCAGGCGTGCCTTCCAGCAGGGTACAACCGCTCAGCGAGAGCGCCAACAACAGTGGGATTAACCGTTTTATCGTCATTTCCCGTTTCCTGATAGCCATAGTGTAGTGGGGAAAAATTTCCCTTTTGGGTTAATGTTCCTGATTTGTTAACCATAGCGCTATTTTCGAATGAAAATAACCTGAAACCGTAACCGGGTTCTCAATGTTATCAATCAGGGGTATTGTCGTTACATTATTGAATCCATTTCGTCTGCTATATCAGCATAGCTAAAGGAGAGGCCCGATGATTGAACTGGAAACTCGCACATTAGCAGGGCAGCAAGTTCTGCATGCCTGGCCTAAAGGAGGCGCGGAAAAGGCGCTGCCGACTATCGTGTTTTATCACGGATTTACCTCTTCTAACCTGGTTTATAGCTATTTTGCCGTGGCGCTGGCGCAGGGCGGTTTTCGGGTGGTGATGCCCAACGCCGCGGAACACGGCGAGCGTTATAACGGCGACGCTGCCGAGCGATTGCAGCATTTCTGGCAGATTTTGCTACAGAATTTCACCGAGTTTCCGGCGCTGCGCGACGCGCTGCTGGCAAGCGGAATGGTGAGCGAAGGGCGGTTGGCGGTGGCTGGCGCATCGATGGGGGCATGACCGCACTGGGTTGATGACGCATCATCCCGAACTGAAGTGTGTCGCCAGCCTAATGGGCTCGGGCTATTTCACCGGGCTTTCCGCTACGCTGTTTCCACCTCAGCCACAGCAGCGGGAACGCCTGATGGCTCCGCTGGCAAAATGGGACGTGGGCCATCAGCTGGCGCGCCTGTCCGACAGGCCACTGTTACTGTGGCACGGTGAAGAAGATGATGTGGTGCCAGCCGGAGAAACCTTCCGCCTGCAGCAGGCGTTGCGGGACGCCGGGCTGGATACGCATCTCACCTGCCTCTGGCAGGCGGGCGTTCGCCACCGTATTACGCCAGAGGCGCTGGACAGCACGGTGGCGTTTTTCCGCCAGCATCTTTAAACGCGGATCACCTGCACGCCTTGATCCTCCAGCTTTTTGAGGATCTCCGGGTCGGCCTGCTTGCCGGTGATGAGCAAATCTATCTCATCGGCGCGGCTGAACAGCATGCCTGCGCGCTCGCCAACCTTACTGCTGTCGACCAGCACCGCCAGTTTACCGACGACATTGAGCATTTTCTGTTCTGCCATCGCGGTAAGCATGTCGGTTTTGTACAACCCTCCGCCGTTAGCCCTTTACCGCTGGTAAACATCCAGTGTCCGGCGTAGAGGCTATTCTCGCTGCCCTGCGGGCTCAGCGTAATCGCGTGGCTGCGGTTGTACTGCCCCCCATGATGATCACGCTGTCGTGCTCTTTGTCGATCAGATAGTTCGCCAGCGGCAGATAGTTGGTGATGATCTGCACCGGTTTGCCGCAAATTTCCTGGCCGACCAGAAAGGCCGTTGAACCGCAGTTGATGACCACGCTCTCGCCGGGCATCACCAGTTGCGCGGCGGCTTTGGCGATGCGCACCTTTTCATCGTGGTTTTGCGCCTGGTGAATGTTCATTGGCGACCAGCGCGGGGCCTGCTGACTGATGGCTTCGGCGCCGTTACGCACCTTCTTCAGCTTGCCGCTTTCATCCAGTTTGTTGATATCCCGGCGAGCCGTCGCGGGGAAATCCCCAGACGGGAAATCACCTGCTCTACTGTAACAAAGCCCGCCTGTGCCAGCAGTTCCAGTAGAATCTGATGTCTTTGCGCTTCCGTCATGAGCTATTCCGAAAAAAAATGATGAGTAAAGATGATATTTGAAATATCAGCAAATTACTAAAACTATATACGCGGGGAAGGGGAAAAGGTGGCGGAATTCCCCGGCATCGTTGTGCTCGGCCGAGCGTAGCGATGCCGGGAAGCCTGACTACAGGAACGATTTGAAAGGCAGATCCGGTTCAATCGTGAAGCAGTCGTCAAAACCGCGTGGATAATGGTATTCAAAGTTGTCTTTATCCAGCGGCCAGGTAAATTTGCCGCCCACTTGCCAGATGAAGGGTTTGAATCCGTACTTCAGGCGATCTTTTTTCATCTCCCACAGCACACGAATTTCCTGCGGATCGGCCTGGAAGTTTGACCAGATATCGTGGTGGAACGGAATCACAACTTTGGCGTTCAGCGCTTCCCCCATACGCAGGATATCGGCGCTGGTCATTTTGTCGGTAATCCCGCGCGGGTTCTCGCCATAAGAGCCCAGCGCCACGTCAATATGATGCTCGTTGCCGTGTTTCGCGTAGTAGTTGGAATAGTGGGAGTCGCCGCTGTGGTACAGGGTTCCGCCTGGGGTTTTGAACAGATAGTTCACTGCGCGCGCGTCCATACCGTCCGGCAGCACGCCGGCCGCTTTCTGGTCCGCCGGCAGCGTAATCAGCGCGGTACGGTCAAAGGCATCAAGTGCATGAATTTCAATGTCTTTAACTTTAACGATGTCGCCCGGTTTTACCACGATACAGCGTTCTTTCGGCACGCCCCAGCCTATCCACAAGTCTACGCAGGTTTGCGGGCCGATAAACGGCACGTTATCGGCACAGTTCTGCATGACCGCGGCGGCAACGTTGACGTCGATATGATCGTTATGATCGTGTGTTGCCAGTACGGCATCGATCTGGCGAATAGCGAAAGGATCCAGCACGAAAGGCGTGGTGCGCAGGTTAGGCTGCAGCTTTTTCACCCCAGCCATGCGCTGCATCTGGTGGCCCTGCTTCATCAACGGGTTGCCATGGCTCTGTTTGCCGGTACCGCACCAGAAATCGACACAGACGTTGGCGCCCCCTTCTGATTTCAGCCAGATTCCAGTGCAGCCAAGCCACCACATCGCAAAGGTCCCCGGCGCGACCTGCTCTTGTTCAATCTCTTCATTTAGCCAGCTCCCCACTCCGGGAAAGTGCTCAGGATCCAGGATTCTCGCGAAATGGTCTCTATTTTACTCATCATGTTTTCCTCTGAAATACGTCACAAGTAATCATTTGGTGATTTGTTGTGATTGATATTCTCACCATTTTTTCACGAATGCAATGGGGGATTTTGGTCTGATTCGCTGTTTTAGTCCATTTTGTAACGATTAATCAGCAATGGTTAGTCTATGTTTTATTTTTAATTTATTGATTTATATTGTTTATTTTTATTTTTTCTCAAGAGATCACTATTCCATGTTAAGCATAAGCTTATTATTGCGGCGTCCGTCACACTTAATCAAATTAAATCTTGTTGTGATTATTTTTGATTATTAGAGTGTTTAGCACCCGGCTGAACAGGGCTGTCGGTTCAGCATCCTCATTTACTGGAGAGCGTTATGGAGATCCTCTACAACATCTTTACCGTCTTTTTTAACCAGGTGATGACCAACGCCCCGCTGCTGCTGGGTATCGTGACCTGTATCGGCTACATCCTGCTGCGTAAAAGCGTGAGCGTGATTATCAAGGGCACCATCAAAACCATTATTGGTTTTATGCTGCTGCAGGCGGGTTCCGGCATTCTGACCAGCACCTTTAAACCGGTGGTGGCGAAAATGTCTGAGGTTTATGGCATCAACGGCGCGATTTCCGATACCTACGCATCCATGATGGCGACCATTGAACGTATGGGCGAGGCCTATAGCTGGGTGGGATATGCGGTGCTGCTCGCGCTGGCGCTGAACATCTGCTACGTGCTGCTGCGGCGAATTACCGGCATCCGCACCATCATGCTCACCGGCCACATCATGTTCCAGCAGGCCGGGCTTATCGCCGTGTTCTTCTATATCTGTGGTTATTCCATGTGGACCACCATTATCTGCACCGCGGTGCTGGTGTCGCTCTACTGGGGATTACCTCCAACATGATGTACAAGCCGACTCAGGAAGTGACGGATAACTGCGGCTTCTCCATCGGCCACCAACAGCAGTTCGCGTCGTGGATTGCCTACAAGGTAGCGCCGTATCTCGGTAAAAAAGAGGAGAGTGTTGAAGAGTTAAAACTGCCGGGGTGGCTGAATATTTTCCATGACAATATCGTCTCGACGGCGATTGTGATGACCGTCTTTTTCGGCGCCATTCTGCTCTCTTTCGGCCTTGACGTGGTGCAGGCCATGGCCGGTAAGACCCACTGGTCTATCTATATCCTGCAAACCGGCTTCTCGTTTGCCGTGGCGATTTTCATCATTACCCAGGGCGTACGCATGTTCGTCGCCGAGCTTTCGGAGGCCTTTAACGGCATCTCCCAGCGGCTGATCCCCGGCGCTGTGTTGGCGATTGACTGCGCCGCCATCTATAGCTTTGCGCCGAATGCCGTGGTGTGGGGCTTTATGTGGGGCACCATCGGCCAGTTGATTGCCGTTGGCATCCTGGTGGCCTGCGGCTCTTCCATCCTGATTATTCCTGGCTTTATCCCGATGTTTTTCTCCAACGCCACCATTGGCGTGTTCGCGAACCACTTTGGCGGCTGGCGAGCGGCGCTCAAAATTTGTCTGGTGATGGGGATGATTGAAATCTTCGGCTGCGTGTGGGCGGTGAAACTCACCGGCATGAGCGCCTGGATGGGCATGGCTGACTGGTCAATTCTGGCGCCGCCGATGATGCAGGGCTTTGCCTCCATTGGGCTGATTTTTATGGCCGTCATTATCGTGATTGCCCTGGCTTATATGTTCTTCGCTGGCCGCAGCCTGCGCGCCGAGGAAGATGCACAAAAACAAATGGCAGAAGTTTCTGCTCACTAAGGAGTGTGATTATGACCGTACGTATCCTGGCTGTATGTGGTTGTGGGCAAGGCAGCTCCATGATTATGAAAATGAAAGTCGACCAGTTCCTCAAAGAGCAGGGCGTAGACCATACGGTAAACAGCTGCGCCGTCGGCGAGTACAAAAGTGAACTGAGCGGAGCCGATATCATTATTGCCTCCACCCATGTGGCGAGCGAAATCACCGTCTCCGGCAACAAATACGTGGTAGGGGTGCGCAACATGCTCTCGGCGGCTGATTTTGGGCCGAAGCTGATGGAAGTGATCAACGCGCATTTTCCGAAAGACGTTAAGTAAGGGTCAGTCATGAAGCTACGTGATTCATTGGCGGAAAATCATTCCATCCGCCTGCAGGCAGAAGCGAACAGCTGGCAGGAGGCGGTCAAACTGGGCGTTGACCTGCTGGTGGAGGCCGAGGTGGTTGAGCCTCGCTACTTCCAGGCCATTCTCGACGGCGTGGAGCGTTTTGGCCCCTATTTTGTGATTGCGCCAGGCCTGGCTATGCCGCATGGCCGGCCAGAGGAAGGGGTGAAGAAAAACGGCTTTGCGCTGGTCACGCTGAAAACACCGTTGGTGTTCAACCATGAAGATAACGATCCGGTCGATATCCTTATTACCCTGGCGGCGGTAGATGCCCGCACGCATCAGGAAGACGGCATCATGCAGATCGTCAATCTGTTTGAAGATGAAGCTAACTTCGACCGTTTACGTGCCTGCCGCAGCGAGCAGGATGTACTGGATTTAATCGATAGCGCCACCGCGGCGGCTGTGTAAGGGAGAATCAAAATGTCATTACCAATGTTGCAGGTGGCGCTGGATAACCAGACGCTGTCCCACGCTTATGAAACCACCCGCCTGATTGCGGAAGAGGTCGATATTATCGAGGTTGGCACCATTCTTTGCGTGGGTGAAGGCGTACGTGCCGTCCGCGATCTGAAGGCGCTGTACCCGCATAAAATCGTGCTGGCGGACGCCAAAATCGCTGATGCGGGCAAAATTCTCTCCCGTATGTGTTTTGAGGCCAACGCCGACTGGGTCACCGTGATCTGCTGTGCTGATATCAACACTGCCAAAGGCGCGCTGGAGGTGGCGAAAGAGTTTAGCGGCGACGTGCAGATCGAGTTAACCGGTTTCTGGACCTGGGAGCAAGCACAGGAATGGCGCAATGCGGGTATTCAGCAGGTTGTCTATCACCGCAGTCGCGATGCGCAGGCCGCGGGCGTGGCGTGGAGTGACGCGGATATCAGTGCGATTAAGCGTCTGGCGGATATGGGCTTTAAAGTCACCGTCACCGGTGGGCTGGCACTGGAAGACCTGCCGCTGTTCGCCGGCATTCCAATCCACGTCTTTATCGCCGGGCGCAGCATTCGTGATGCGGCATCCCCGGTGGAAGCGGCGCGTCAGTTTAAGCGTTCTATTGCTCAGCTCTGGGGCTAAGGAGCGGCCTATGTTGTCGAAACAAACGCCGCTTGGCATCTACGAAAAAGCGCTCCCTGCCGGGAGTGCTGGCTCGAACGTCTGCGGCTGGCGAAAACGCTGGGTTTTGATTTTGTTGAAATGTCGGTTGATGAAACCGACGAGCGCCTGGCGCGTCTCGACTGGAGCCGCGAGCAGCGCTTAGCGCTGGTGAGCGCGATTGCCGAAACCGGCGTACGCGTACCGTCGATGTGCCTGAGCGCCCATCGCCGTTTCCCGCTCGGCAGTGAAGATGACGCCGTTCGCAACCAGGGGCTGGAGATCATGCGTAAAGCCATCCAGTTTGCCCAGGATATCGGCATTCGGGTAATTCAACTGGCGGGCTACGACGTTTACTACCAGCAGGCGAACGATGAAACGCGCCGTCGCTTCCGTGACGGGCTCAAAGAGAGCGTTGAAATGGCCAGTCGTGCGCAGGTGACGCTGGCGATGGAGATCATGGATTACCCGTTGATGAACTCGATCAGCAAAGCGTTGGGTTACGCGCACTACCTCAATAATCCGTGGTTCCAGCTCTATCCCGACATCGGCAACCTGTCTGCGTGGGATAACGATGTGCAGATGGAGCTTCAGGCGGGGATGGGGCACATTGTGGCCGTACACGTGAAGGACACGAAACCTGGCGTTTTCAAGAACGTGCCCTTTGGTGAAGGCGTTGTCGATTTCGAACGTTGCTTCACCACGCTGCGGGAAAGCGGCTACTGCGGACCCTATCTGATTGAAATGTGGAGCGAAACAGCTGCCGATCCGCTGGCGGAAGTGGCGAAAGCCCGTGATTGGGTGAAAGCGCGGATGGCCCGCGCCGGTTTGCTGGAGGCGGCATGATGAAAACGCTAAAGCAGCAAGTGTTTGAAGCCAATATGGATCTGCCGCGCTACGGGCTGGTGACCTTTACCTGGGGCAACGTCAGTGCCATTGACCGCGAACGCGGCGTGATGGTGATCAAACCCAGCGGTGTCGCCTATGAGACGATGAGCGTGGACGACATGGTGGTGGTTGATATGGCTGGAAACGTGGTGGAAGGGCGGTTTCGGCCCTCTTCCGATACCGCCACGCATCTGGCGCTATATCAACGCTACCCATCGCTTGGCGGCGTCGTGCATACCCACTCGACTCACGCCACGGCCTGGGCGCAAGCCGGATTGGCGATCCCGGCGCTGGGCACCACTCATGCGGACTACTTCTTCGGCGATATTCCCTGTACCCGTGGCCTGAGCGAGGTTGAAGTGCAGGGGGAGTATGAGCTGAACACGGGTAAGGTGATTATCGAAACGTTGGGCGACGTTGAGCCACTGCATACGCCAGGCGTTGTAGTTTATCAGCACGGTCCGTTTGCCTGGGGTAAGGACGCGCACGATGCGGTGCATAACGCCGTGGTGATGGAAGAGGTGGCTCGAATGGCGTGGATTGCGCGCGGGATTAACCCAGCGCTCAGCCCATCGACGGCTATCTCATGAATAAACACTTTATGCGTAAACACGGGCCAAATGCCTACTACGGACAGTAGCTGGCGGTACTAATGTGGCTCCGGAATCTGTACATCCCTGGGATGTGACGGGTCTGATTCCGGAGCCTTTTTTATCGCTATTAGCGATACAGCGCGGCGCTGGCGTGGATCAAGCCGTCGCTGCCCGGTTCATGCACCAGGATTGGCTGGAAGTATTTTGCTCCCTGAGCATCGCTCTCCTGACTGAGCGCCCGATCGGCCTCTTGCTCAGTGGCGATATTATGATTGATATAGATAACCCCCAGGCTGTGAACATCGTCCATGTTACGCGCCTGACGGCCATCGATCTTAATGGCGGCCTGTGCGCTGGCGCTAACCAGTAGCGTAGCGATAATGGCAATCATGATGTTTTTCATACTCGACTCCTGACTCACGGTCCTGACGGTTACTCGGCTCTCCTGTGGTGGTGGGGGCTTCTGATTTAAGTGTAATCACTCTTTAGCGGATGTATCGCGACCATTTCTGATGCTGTCGTTCAAAAAAATGCATCATCCGTTACTGTTCAATTTTAAATCATCTACTTAGATCAACTTCACGCTTTGTGCGAACTTTTTGTGCAATTAGCTTGAGTTTCAGGGGGAGGCAAGTATTATGACGCGTCAATTTTTCAGCCGCCCTTTAACACGTTCCTTGCCTCCATGGGCCGCGGCTGACCCAGACAGGAGGCTGAATAATCCGTAAGGAGCAATTCGATGCGTCATTACGAAATCGTTTTTATGGTCCATCCTGACCAGAGCGAACAGGTTCCGGGTATGATCGAGCGTTACTCTGCTGCCATCACTGGTGCAGAAGGCAAGATCCACCGTCTGGAAGACTGGGCCGCCGTCAGCTGGCTTACCCGATCAACAAACTGCACAAAGCTCACTACGTTCTGCTGAACGTTGAAGCGCCGCAGGAAGTGATCGATGAGCTGGAAACTACCTTCCGCTTCAACGATGCCGTTATCCGCAGCATGGTTATGCGTACTAAACACGCTGTTACTGAAGCATCTCCGATGGTTAAAGCGAAAGACGAGCGTCGTGAACGTCGCGATGATTTCGCTAACGAAACCGCAGATGATGCTGAAGCTGGGGATTCTGAAGAGTAATTTCTGATGACCAACCGTCTGGTGTTGTCCGGCACCGTGTGCAGGATGCCCTTCGAAAGGTCAGTCCATCAGGAATTCCTCATTGCCAGTTCGTGCTTGAGCATCGTTCTGTGCAGGAGGAAGCCGGTTTTCACCGGCAGGCGTGGTGCCAAATGCCTGTAATAATCAGCGGGCAGGAAAACCAGGCCATTACTCACAGTATAACGGTCGGTAGCGCAGTCACCGTGCAGGGCTTTATCTGTTGCCACAAAGCAAAGAATGGCCTGAGCAAAATGGTACTGCATGCCGAGCAGATTGAATTGATAGATTCTGGAGACTAGCCATATGGCACGTTATTTCCGTCGTCGCAAGTTCTGCCGTTTCACCGCGGAAGGCGTTCAAGAGATCGACTATAAAGATATCGCTACGCTGAAAAACTACATCACCGAAAGCGGTAAGATTGTCCCGAGCCGTATCACCGGTACCCGTGCAAAATATCAGCGTCAGCTGGCACGCGCTATCAAACGCGCTCGCTACCTGTCCCTGCTGCCGTACACTGATCGTCATCAGTAATCGGTCACGGTCCATTAATACGACTTTGAGAGGATAAGGTAATGCAAGTTATTCTGCTTGATAAAGTAGCAAACCTGGGTAGCCTGGGTGATCAGGTTAACGTTAAAGCGGGCTACGCTCGTAACTTCCTGGTCCCGCAGGGTAAAGCTGTTCCTGCTACCAAGAAAAACGTTGAATTCTTCGAAGCACGCCGCGCTGAACTGGAAGCCAAACTGGCTGACGTTCTGTCTGCTGCTGAAGCTCGTGCTGCGCAGATCAACGCACTGGAATCCGTAACCATCGCGTCTAAAGCTGGCGACGAAGGTAAACTGTTCGGTTCCATCGGTACTCGCGACATCGCTGACGCTGTAACTGCAGCTGGCGTTAAAGTTGCTAAGAGCGAAGTTCGTCTGCCGAACGGCGTTCTGCGTACCACTGGTGAGCATGAAGTGGACTTCCAGGTTCACAGCGAAGTGTTCGCTAAAGTTATCATCAACGTTGTTGCTGAGTAATCTGCAACCCACGTTTTGATAACGACAAGACGCCGGCCTCGTGCCGGCGTTTTGCCTTTCTGAGCCACCACTTTTCGACTGGCTATTTTTCATCCTTTTCGCGATAATCAAAAAATTAAAACAATATTTTAATTTTTTGGTGAAAGAATGGACACTCTCCGCCAGCATCCGCTATTTTCCCGCAAGAACGTTGTCTACCTCTGTGCCGCTTTCTGCTGTCTGCTGTGGGGCAGTGCTTATCCGGCTATCAAGAGCGGATACGAAATTTTCCAGATTGCTGCCGACGATATCCCGACTAAAATCGTTTTTGCCGGCTACCGCTTTCTGTTTGCCGGACTGCTGCTGTTGCTGCTGGCGATGGCGCAGCGAAAGCCTATCGCACGTTTAAGCCCGCGCCAGTTCGGCCAGCTCACGCTGCTGGGGCTCACGCAGACCTCGCTACAGTACATCTTCTTCTACATCGGTCTGGCCTTCACCACGGGGGTGAAAGGGTCCATCATGAATGCGACCGGAACCTTCTTCAGCGTGCTGCTGGCGCACTTCATCTACCAGAACGACAAACTCAGCTATAACAAGACGCTGGGCTGTATTCTCGGGTTTGCCGGGGTGATGGTTGTGAACTTCAACAGCGGCCTGATGGACTTCAGCTTTAGCCTGCTGGGCGATGGTTCGGTGGTGCTGGCGGCGTTTATCCTGTCGGCGGCATCGCTGTACGGTAAGCGCATTTCCCAGACGGTCGACCCGACGGTAATGACCGGCTATCAGCTGGCGATTGGCGGCCTGGCGCTGGTGATTGGCGGCTACCTGAGCGGCGGCACGCTGACCTTCCACGGTCTCTCCTCGGTGGCGATTCTCGGCTACCTGACGCTGCTCTCCTCGGTGGCCTTTGCGCTGTGGAGTATCCTGCTTAAGTACAACCGCGTCGGGATGATCGCGCCGTTTAACTTCCTGATTCCGGTATCGGGGTCGGTGCTATCGGCAATTTTCCTCGGGGAAAATATTCTCGAATGGAAATATGCGATTGCGCTGGTGCTGGTGTGTTCGGGATTTGGTGGGTGAATAAGGTTAAGCGGTAATGCCTGATGGCACCCCGCTTATCAGGCAAACGTCACGATTTTGTAGGCCGGATAAGGCGAAGCCGCCATCCGGCACTCTGCACGGCTAGCGGGCGCGAATAAAGCTGCCGTCCGCCTGACGGGTAAACAGCACCTGCCCGTTATCGGATTCAATGGTCAGCCCGGTCACCACGCCGTTGGCGTTCTTACGAATCTGTACCTTTTGTCCGTTTTTGAGGTTGCTGAGCGGTTTGCCTGCCCCTTCTACCTGCGCCATCGCGTAAACGTCAGTCGGCGGCAGATTGTTGTCGCGGAACAGCTGCGCCATCGTTTTCCCTGCCTCAACCTGATAGGTTCGCCATTCGGTACTGCTGCTGCTTTCCTGGTACGGCTGAGTGCGCGAAACAGGGCCTGCTCCTGTTCATTTGGCTGCTCTTCCTGCACCGGCTCGGGTGCAACCGGGGCGACCTGGTCGAGGTCGTTAGACGGCGTCACCAGTTGGGCATGCAAAGGCTGCGCGTCGGGCTGCGGCTGTGACTGCGACTGGAAGTCGAGCTGTGCGGTACGGCTGACCGGCGTCACCGGGGCGTCGTCAGCGGAAGGCAACAGGAACCCGACAATGATGGCCAGGGCAGCGACAATCACGCCGCGGCGGTGGGCAGGCGGCAGCGGGTCCAGGATGCGAAGATCGTCCGGCGCATGCCAGATTTTCACCAGCAAAGGTTTAATTTCAAATCTCCCGGGCATGGCTCTCCTCCTGCTCCGTGTCGATGCTATCCAGTATAGATGGCTAACTGCCTGATGAACGTGGCAAAGCGCACTTTCATCATATCCTATAGGCAAAACTTATTGTTTCTTTTTCCCGGCAATTTGTCATCTTTCCTGACACAAAGTTTTACCCTGTGCGGCGTGGCTGCTATGCTGCCCGCTACTTTATACCCGAAGAAAGGAAAGACGATGGCCACCCCGACTTTTGACACCATTGAAGCACAGGCAAGCTACGGTATCGGCCTGCAGGTAGGACAGCAGCTGAGCGAGTCCGGTTTGCAGGGTTTACTGCCGGAAGCACTGGTTGCCGGTATCGCCGATGCGCTGGAAGGCAAGCAGCCTGCTGTGCCGGTAGACGTTGTTCATCGCGCGCTGCGTGAAATCCACGAACGCGCTGATGCGGTGCGTCGTGAGCGTTTTGCCGCGATGGCGGAAGACGGCGTGAAATATCTGGAAGAAAACCGTGAGAAAGAAGGCGTGAACAGCACCGAATCCGGCCTGCAGTTCCGCGTACTGACTCAGGGCGAGGGGCAATCCCGGCGCGTACCGATCACGTTCGCGTACACTACACCGGTAAACTGATCGACGGCACCGTCTTCGACAGCTCCGTGGCACGCGGCGAACCGGCTGAGTTCCCGGTTAACGGCGTTATCGCCGGCTGGATTGAAGCGCTGACCCTGATGCCGGTTGGCTCTAAGTGGGAACTGACTATCCCTCACAGCCTGGCTTACGGCGAACGCGGCGCGGGGCTTCCATCCCTCCGTTCAGCACGCTGGTCTTTGAAGTTGAGTTGCTGGAAATCCTGTAATTCTGGCATTTATCCTCTCTCCGCCTGGGGGAGGATATAAAATCCTTAAGTTTGATATATCCTGGGATTTAATCTTGCAAATGCCGCTGTTGCGTGTATTTTTGTGAGCTGTTTCCCATAGGTGAGGTGATATAACACTCACTTTAAACATAAAATTAACATTATATTTAAATCATAGTATTCATCCCTCCGATTCTTACCTAATATCGAGACATCCTATAACCGGGATCGTTTTGCATGACGACATAAAGGGCCAGTAGAGCCCGCACAACACAGACAGAAACAACAGGAAGAAAATCACATGGTTGATCAGATCAAAGTCGCTGCTGCTTCAGAGCAGGAGCCGGCTGAACAGTCGCTACGGCGAAACCTTACTAACCGACATATTCAGTTGATTGCGATTGGCGGTGCCATCGGTACCGGGCTGTTTATGGGCTCGGGAAAACAATCAGTCTCGCTGGGCCGTCGATCATCTTTGTTTATATGATCATCGGTTTTATGCTGTTCTTCGTCATGCGCGCGATGGGTGAGCTGCTGCTCTCCAATCTCGAATATAAATCATTCAGCGACTTTGCGGCCGATCTGCTCGGCCCGTGGGCGGGTTATTTCACCGGCTGGACCTACTGGTTTTGCTGGGTAGTCACCGGGATGGCGGACGTCGTCGCGATCACCGCCTATGCCCAATTCTGGTTCCCCGGGTTGTCTGACTGGGTCGCCTCGCTAGCGGTGGTCCTGCTGCTGCTGGGCCTCAACCTCGCCACCGTGAAGATGTTTGGTGAGATGGAGTTCTGGTTTGCGATGATCAAAATCGTCGCCATCGTGGCGCTGATTATCGTCGGCCTGGTGATGGTGTTGACGCACTTTACCTCGCCAACCGGCGTAGAGGCGTCGTTCGCGCATCTGTGGAACGACGGCGGCTGGTTCCCGAAAGGCATTAGCGGTTTCTTTGCTGGCTTCCAGATAGCGGTGTTTGCGTTCGTGGGTATTGAGCTGGTGGGCACCACCGCCGCAGAAACCAAAGATCCGGAGAAATCGTTGCCGCGCGCGATCAACTCGATTCCGATTCGTATCATCATGTTCTATGTCTTCGCGCTGATCGTGATTATGTCCGTGACGCCGTGGAGTTCAGTCGTACCGGATAAGAGCCCATTCGTTGAGCTGTTCATGCTGGTGGGCCTGCCGGCTGCGGCGAGCATTATCAACTTCGTGGTGCTGACCTCAGCGACTTCTTCCGCCAACAGCGGCGTGTTCTCTACCAGCCGTATGCTGTTCGGTCTGGCGCAGGACGGCGTAGCGCCGAGCCTGTTCGCCAAGCTTTCCAAACGTGCGGTACCGGCGAAAGGGCTGACCTTCTCCTGTATCTGCCTGCTGGGCGGCGTGGTGATGCTGATGGTCAATCCAAGCGTGATCGCGGCTTTCACCATGATCACCACCGTATCGGCGATTCTGTTCATGTTCGTCTGGACGATTATTCTGTGCTCCTACCTGGTGTACCGTAAGCAGCGTCCGCACCTGCATGAAAAATCCATCTACAAAATGCCGCTGGGCAAGGTGATGTGCTGGGTGTGCATGGCGTTCTTCGCCTTTGTTCTGGTCCTGCTGACGCTGGAAACCGATACCCGTGAAGCGCTGATGGTGACGCCGATTTGGTTCATCGTGCTGGGCTGGGGTGGATGTTCCTGCGTAAGAATCAGCGGGCTAAGTAATTCGTATTGCCCGATGGCGCTTCGCTTATCGAGCCTACGAGTGCAACTGTTGTAGGCCGGGTAAGCGCAGCGCCACCCGGCAGAAACCTAAAGCGCCCATCGTGGCGCTTTCTCTTTTTTTGCGCCCCATCTCGTAGCTCCCCTTTTCTCAACGTGCTAATTTCAAAGCCATAAACGAAAAACGTATGGAGATAAAATGCGTCAGAGAACGATTGTTTGCCCGGTAATTCAAAACCAGGGCGAATACCTGCTGTGCAAAATGGCCAACGACCGCGGCGTTTTCCCCGGCCAGTGGGCGCTGTCCGGTGGCGGCATGGAGGCGGGAGAAACCATGGAAGAAGCGCTGCGTCGCGAAATCCGCGAAGAGCTGGGCGATGCGCTGGAGATTACCGAGGTGAAGCCGTGGGCTTTCCGTGACGATGTGCGGGTGAAAACCTACGCTGACGGTACCACGGAACAAATCTATATGATTTATCTCATCTTCGACTGCGTGAGCGCCAATCGTGATGTGACGTTTAATGAAGAATTTCAGGAGATTGCCTGGGTGAAACCCGAAGCGTTAGCGGGGCTGGATCTCAACGTGGCAACGCGAGAAACCTTCCGCCAGAAAGGGCTGCTGTAAAAAAACGCCTCCCGAATGGAGAGGCGTGGGATAACGTTATTCGCCTTTGAGCGCGCGCGGGAACAGCACGTTATTTTCGAGGCTGATGTGTTCCATTAGGTCGTCAATCAGCGCGTTGATGCCGTTGTACATCGCCTTCCAGGTGGTGCAGGCTTCCGGCGGAATGGTGACGTTCTGGGTCGTGTGCTTGATCACTTCCAGCAGTTCGCCCGCTTCATCGTGCTCGCTTTCCATTACGCTAATCGGCCGATGGCCTGGCTACCCATCCCTGTTTGATCATCGGGAACAGAATCTGCTCCTCTTTCATCATATGGCTGGAAAGCTCCTGGTGCAGCATGGTCAGGTATTTGGCCAGCCCTTTCGGTACGTTCGGCTTGTCGGCGTGCACGCGTTCCACTTTGGTCGCCTGCAGAATCAGCTCCGGCAGCTGTTCACGGTGACGGTCGTGATAACGCACCACGATGTGGTCGATGATTTCGGCCAACGGCGCGGCACGCCAGTCTTTTTCCACCGGTTCTTCTGCCAGTTTCGCCAGCTCGGCCTCAATCACGGCAACGTCCAGATCTTTGCGAGTGGCCGCACGGCCAAGCGTCTGCTTACCGCCGCAGCAGTAATCCATATCATATTTACGGAACAGCGCGGATGCGCGTGGGATGGAGAGCGCCAGCTCGCCTAAAGGTTGGTCGCGAAAGGCCATAGCAGTTACCTCGTCATCAATAATATAAGATGTATTTTAAATGCATCTTTATGGCGAGGATATACCCCTTTATGGGGAGAGGATTTTAAGTGATGGTTGTCACAAAAAATTATTTCCCTTTAACGTGCTGAATCTTATTGAGAATAGCGCTGGTAAGACCTGAATCGATTAAATAAGCCCGTCGTGCTGCCGATAGTGAGACTTCAGATCACCTGCACAAAAAGGCAAATGATGTTTAAAAGAATAAAAGTAATCACCGTACTGATTGTTGTTCTGGTCGCGTTGGGCGCGATGCAGATGATTTCAGCCGGTGTATTTGTACGCGCGCTGAATAACGATAAGCAGAACTTTACCGTCTCTCAGCTTTCCAGCCAGAACGTGGCCGAGTTTACCGACGCATGGATTAGCCTTAACCAGGCTCGCGTGACCCTTAACCGCGGCATGCTGCGTCTGCAGGGGACGATGGCGAGCAGCGTCAACGGCGGCGAACTGAAAACGCTGGTCGATACGGCGAATAATCTGCTGGCTGAAGCAAAACATCATTACGACAAATATTACGCGCTGCCAGAAACGCCGGGGCTGGATAGTCACCTGTCGGACAGCCTGGAGAAACAGTACGGCATCTATTCCGCCACGCTGGCACGCATGAATGAGCTGCTGGCGGAAGGCAAGCTGGAGGAGATGTTCAAGCAGAATGCCGAACAGAAGCAGCGGGCGATGCAGGCTGTCTATCAAGACTGGCGCGCGGCGCAGGCGTCGTTGACGAATGCCGGCATCAAACAAAATGAAAGCGACTATGTGCGTATTCTGTGGACGCTTGGCGCGATCATGCTGCTGGTGGTGGCGGTGATTGTGGTGAGCTGGATAGCCATGCAGCGCGTGTTGCTCAAGCCGTTGCATAACGTGATGGCGCACATTCGGCATATCGCAGAAGGCGATTTGACCAACGACATCAATACCGAGGGCAGCAATGAAATGGCCCTTCTGGCGCGTAACGTCAACGACATGCAGCAATCATTGGCGAAGACCGTAGGCGTGGTGCGTGAAGGCGCAGATACCATCTATACCGGTGCGGGCGAAATCTCTGCCGGCAGCAACGATCTCTCTTCGCGCACCGAGCAACAGGCGGCGTCGTTGGAAGAGACGGCAGCCAGCATGGAACAACTGACCGCGACGGTGAAGCAGAACGCCGATAACGCCCGTCAGGCGACGCAACTGGCCCATAACGCTTCGGAAACGGCGCAGAAGGGCGGTAATGTGGTTGACGGCGTGGTGCGCACAATGGACGAAATCGCCGCCAGTTCCAGCAAAATTGCGCAGATTACCAACGTGATTGATGGCATTGCCTTCCAGACCAATATTCTGGCGCTGAATGCCGCGGTAGAGGCCGCGCGTGCGGGCGAACAGGGGCGTGGTTTCGCGGTGGTTGCCGGGGAAGTGCGTACGTTGGCGCAGCGCAGCGCCCAGGCGGCAAAAGAGATTAAAGCGCTGATTGATGACTCGGGCAATCGCGTCAGCGCCGGTTCCGCGCTGGTACACGAAGCCGGAGAGACGATGGCGGAGATCGTCAACGCGGTGACCCGCGTCAGCGATATCATGGGCGAAATCGCCTCGGCCTCTGATGAACAGAGCCGCGGTATCGATCAGGTGGGTCAGGCGGTTGCCGAGATGGACCGCGTCACGCAGCAGAACGCCTCGCTGGTGGAAGAGTCGGCCAGTGCGGCCGCCGCGCTGGAGGAGCAGGCTGCACGCCTGAACCAAACGGTAGCCGTGTTTAAAATCAGCCGCCAGCAGCAGCGCCAGCCCGCACCGGTGAAGAAAGCTTTCGCTCCGGCGGCAAAATCTACGCCGCTGAGCGAAGCGAACTGGGAAACCTTTTAGGTAACAGCGAGCGCCTTGCCGGATGGCGGCGTGGACGCCTTATCCGGCCTACATGAGGTCGTACCGTCCTTGTAGGCCTGATAAGCGCAGCGCCATCAGGCATCCCCGAAACCGGCACCACCGCCGGTTTCTGCGGTTTCGAGCGCACCGCAATCACCACGCCGATAACCAGCAGGGTAACACCGCTTAGCGTCAGTATTGGCGGCATCTCCTGGCGCAACAGGAAGGTGTACAGCAGCCCCGCCAGCGTTTCAAAGACAATCAATGGCCGAGGATCACCGTCGGTAGCCGCTGGCTCGCCACGTTCCAGCAGAGCGCGCCGACCCACGAGCACAGCACGGCGATGGCCATCATCAGGCCAATAAATACCGCCGGACGTGGGCCAAAAGGCAGTGAGAAATCCGGCGTCTGGGTATTTAGCCATGCGCAGGCCGCAATATAGCCCACGATGGAAACCGGCAGCGTCACCAGCGCCTGTGCGGTCGCCCACATTAATGGCGGCTGATGCGGATTCTCTCGCAGCCAGCGGGCGTTGCGTAGCGCATACCACGCCCAGCACACCACCGAAATACTCGCCAGCGCAATGCCCGAGCCGTAGCGCCAGCCGCTAAAGTTCGGTAGCCCCTGATGCAGCTCGGCGACGTTGACGCACAGCAGCCCAAAACCGATCAGTACCAGGGCGGGCATCAGCCGCAGCCAGGAAAGCTTGCCGTCGCGCTGGCTATAAAGCAGGTTGGCGAATACCGGTATCACCACCGGCAATGTGCCGATGATCATCGTGGAAACAGGCGCACCGGTGCGCTGAATCGCGCTGGCCAGGCAGAAGTAATAAATCAGGTTGCCCATCATGGTGAGCCATAGCGCCGTCCACCAGTCTTTGCGCGTGAGCTGGCACAGGCGTGCGCGGCCCAGCCAGGCCAGCGGCAGGGCTATCAGCCCAGCGCCAGATAGCGCCCATCGACTGTAATATTGCCGGGTAATCCGGCACGATAAGCGGCCCTACAAAAATCAGCCCCACATCAAACCCGCTAACAGGGCGTACAGCACACCGCTAATCATCGTGATATCCACTTCGGTTAAACATGCGCAAAGTGTAGGAGGGAAATGGATTCAGTATTGTACGAGATTGCTGATTAGCGACGGATGACCTGTTTTTGATAACGCACGGGGGTAATGCCATAGCGCTGGGTAAAGGCTCGGGTGAGATGAGACTGATCGGTCAGGCCGGTGGCCGCTGCGACTTCGGCAGCAGGCATGCCGCGGGTGAGAAACTCTTTGGCGCGCCACAGGCGTACCGCCATCAGCATCTGGTGCGGCGTGACGTGGAAGTGGGCCTTAAACTGGCGCTGGAAGTGCCACGGGCTCAGCGCCGCGACGTTTGCCAGCTCATCGAGCGTGATCGGATGCATGTAGTTGTCGTACAGATAGTCGCGGACGTGGGCGAAGCGGTGAATTCCTTCGGCCAGCACCGGCGCGTGACAGGCCAGCGGCTGGAATGTATCGATTAAATCCAGCAGCAGCCCTTTCTGCGCCAGCGGATCGTCGGTGTGCCATAAGGCATGGATCTGGCGGCCAATTTGCAGCGCGCGAAGCGGATCGTGACGGGTGGCATCGGCAAACCACCAGTGGCGAATGCCGGTGACGCTTTCAAGCAGATCGGGGTCGAGATAAATCATCCGGTAACGCCAGCCGTCGGCGGTTTCTGCTTCGCCGGTATGCAGCTCGTCCGGATTCATGGTGACGATAGAGTGGGTGGGCGCAACGTGCTGGGTACCACGATAACGAAAGCGTTCGGCCCGGCTTCAATCACGCCGATACCAAACGCTTCGTGGGTGTGGGGCTCAAAGGCGTAACGCGAGATATGGGCGTGGTACAGCTCCAGGCCCGGCACCTGCGCCAGGTGGCGAAAGCGCGCGCTGTCTTTCTCGTCGTTGAACTGTTCTGGTACGCCTTCCACGTCACTTCTCCCTCCGGGTCATCCCTTCATTATCAGAGATGACCCGCGGAGGCGCTACCCCATTTAACCTATTCTTAACGCTTACAGGATACCTTTGACGCTCTCGGCAAGGGACGTGCTCGGGCGACCAATCAGTTTGCTGAGCGTATGACTGTCGTCGAACAGGCCGCCTTTCGAGGCGCCGACGTCCGAGTCTGCGAGCATGTCAGCCAGTCCGGCAGGCAGGCCAACGCTCTTCAGCGCGGCGGCAAAATCCGCCTGGCTCAGGTTCTGGTAAACCACGTTCTTACCACTTTGTTTTGCCAGTTCAGCGGCCAGTTCACTCAGCGTCCAGCCGTGATCGCCCGCCAGTTCATATACCTTCCCGGCATGACCGTCTTCGGCTATCACGCGCGCGGCGGCAGCGGCGTAGTCTGCGCGGGTCGCGGAGGCGATTTTGCCTTCACCGGCAGCCCGATAAACACACCGTGTTCCAGCGCGGCAGGCGCGCTCGCCAGATAGTTTTCGGTATACCAGCCGTTGCGCAGCAGCGCGAAAGGAATGCCGGAGTCGGCCAGCATTTTTTCCGTGGCGACGTGCTCGTCGGCCAGCCCCAGCGGAGAAGTGTCGGCGTGCAGCAGGCTGGTATAAGCGATGAATTTTACGCCTGCGGCTTTCGCGGCGTTGATGATATTGCGGTGCTGCGGCGCGCGCTGGCCGACTTCGCTGGAGGAGATAATCAGCAGCTTATCGACACCTTGCAGGGCCCTGGTTAACGCCGCTTCGTCGCCGTAGTCGGCCTGACGCACAACGACGCCTTTCTGGCTTAGCGCTTCGGCTTTTGCCGGGTTACGGACAACGGCAACGAGTTGGTTGGCGGCAGTGGCGTTGAGCAGGTTAGCAAACACCTGTTGGCCCAGTTGGCCGGTGGCTCCGGTAATCGCGATCATGGGTATTCTCCTTCGTGTTCGTATGGTGTTGTGGTAAGCTAACACCTTAGCTAACTTTTAGTAAGTACGTACAGAAAGGTAAGTATGAAAGAAAATAATCCGACGCTGACGCAAAAGATGCGTAACGGCAATTTATTTGCCGAGCGCTGTCCCTCGCGAGACGTACTCAAACATGTGACCAGCCGCTGGGGCGTACTGATTCTGGTGGCGCTGCGTGAGGGCACGCACCGATTTAGCGACCTGCGGCGTAAAATGGGCGGCGTGAGTGAAAAAATGCTCGCCCAGTCGTTGCAGGCGCTTGAGCAGGATGGCTTTATCAACCGCGTTTCCTACCCGGTGGTACCGCCGCATGTAGAGTATAGCCTGACCCCGTTGGGAGAAGAGGTGAGCGAAAAGGTGGCGGCGCTGGCGGACTGGATTGAGGTGAACTTGCCGTTGGTGATGGCGCAACAGAGCCCGACACAGGCGTAAAACGCCTGTGTCGGCTCGTTGTTTACTTACTCAAATCCAGCTGATAAATCGCGAAGCCAATATCATCGGTCGCCACCTGTTTCATCGGATACTGCGCTTTTTCTTTGATAAACGCCGCCGCTTTTTCTGACGGTGAGGTTTCGAAGCGGATATCCAGTTTGGTGTCGCTGTGAATCGGCGCTAAACGCCAGTTGTTGTCCGCCGCCGGGTGAATTTCACCGGCTTTCTTCGACTCGGCGCCAATCCAGGCCGCCAGCACCGAGCGGTTTTCGTCCGGCGAGGCGAAGGCAATGTGGCTGTCACCCGTGCCCGCGAACTTACCGCCGTAGGCACGGTAGTTGTTGGTGGCGACAAGGAACGTGGCGTTTGGATCGATCGGCTTGCCGTTGAAGGTCAGATGCTTAATACGCTCGGCCTTCGGGTTAACGACCTGACATTCACCGTCATAACGTGCAGGCTGAGTGATATCAACCTGATAGTTCACACCGTCAATCACGTCGAAGTTATAGGTGCGGAAGCCGTCCCAGTTGATCAGAGACTGCGGCTTGCTGCTGTGCGGATCGATCTGGTTGAACTGCCCGGCAGAGCACTCCAGCCACTCTTTCACCTCTTTGCCGCTGGCTTTGACCACCACCAGGGTGTTCGGGTAGAGATAAAGATCGGCGGCGTTGCGGAAGGTGAGCTGGCCTTTTTCCACTTCGACATAGCTGGCCGGATCGTTCTTACGGCCACCCACTTTAAACGGCGCGGCGGCAGACAGCACCGGCAGTTTCGCCAGATCCGGATCGCCCTGAATATAGTGCTCAACGTAGGCCTTCTGCGCCATGTTAACCACCTGGACGGTTGGGTCGTCCTGCACCAGCGACAGGTAGCTGTACATGTTGTCGGAGGATTTCCCGATCGGCTTGCTGACGAACTCACGCGTAGCGTCGTGGTCGGCCTTCAGCGCATCGACCAGCTTACTGTCTTCTGCCGCCAGCGATTTCTTCGCCGCCGCATCGTAAATCGGTCGCGCCTGCGCCTGTGCCGAGGTCACTTGCCATTTGCCGCTGTCATTGTTCAGCACCAGATCGACCACGCCCAGGTGATCGCCCCACATCCCCGGCATGACCGCGGGAACGCCATTCAGAGTGCCTTTGGCGATATCCGCGCCTTTAATGCTGGCGAAGTCTTTGCTCGGGAACACCGCGTGGGCGTGGCCGAACATAATGGCGTCAACGCCCGGTACCTGGCTTAAGTAGTAGACCGAGTTTTCCGCCATCGCCTGGTAGGGATCGGCAGAGAGGCCGGAGTGGGCAATCACCACCACCACGTCCGCACCGTTGGCGCGCATCTCCGGCACGTACTTGCGGGCGGTTTCGGTGATGTCGTTAACGGTGACTTTGCCGCTCAGGTTGGCTTTATCCCAGGTCATGATCTGCGGCGGCACAAAGCCGATATAGCCGATTTTCAGCGTGTGCTTGCTGCCATCTTTATCGACTACGTCCGTTTCTTTAATCAGATACGGAGTAAACATCGGTTTTTGGGTCTTAACGTCGATGATATTGGCGTTAATGTACGGGAATTTCGCACCCGCCAGCGCTTTGTGCAGATAATCCAGACCGTAGTTGAACTCGTGGTTGCCGAGGTTGCCCACCGTGTAGTCGAGCAGGTTCATCGCTTTATACACCGGGTGCGTATCGCCCTGCTTCAACCCTTTTGCTGCCGCGTAGTCGCCCATTGGGCTACCCTGAATAACGTCGCCGTTATCCACCAGCACGCTGTTCTTCACCTCGTCGCGAGCGGCGTTAATCAGGCTCGCCGTGCGGACCAGGCCGAACTTCTCGGTGGCGGTATCTTTGTAGTAATCAAAATCCATCATATTGCTATGAAGATCGGTGGTTTCCATGATACGGAGGTCCACCGTTGCCGCATTGACGCTGGCGGCGATCAGCGTGGCCAGAAGCGTTGCGCTAAACTTGATCATCAGAGGCATCCTTTTTTTCGATCTAAGACACAGATTTAAATGTATTTGTTTTCTGTTGCTTACAAGGATGTGAATCATGCCAGAAAATCATGACGGGAAATCGGCAGCGGTTCACAGTTATCCGGAACGATGATGGGAATAGCGGATTAAGCGGCAATACGATATAAATAAAACAATAAGTTAACACCACTGTAATTTTAACGAGGTGGAAAATGTTAGAACAAGTCTGTCAGCTTGCGCGCGATGCGGGCGATGCCATCATGGACGTGTACGATGGTAAGCAGCCGTTAGACATCGCCAGCAAGAAAGATGATTCGCCGGTGACCGCGGCCGACATCGCCGCTCACCATGTGATTATCAAAGGCCTGAAGGCGATGACGCCGGAAATCCCGATTCTCTCCGAAGAAGATCCGCCGGGCTGGGACGAGCGCCAGCACTGGCAGCGCTATTGGCTGGTGGACCCGCTGGACGGCACCAAGGAGTTCATCAAACGCAATGGTGAATTCACCGTCAACATCGCGCTAATTGAGAACGGTAAAGCGGTGCTGGGTGTGGTCTACGCGCCGGTGCTGAAGGTGATGTATAGCGCCGCCAACGGCAAGGCGTGGAAAGAAGAGTGCGGCGTGCGTAAGCAAATTCAGGTGCGCGACGCTAACCCGCCGAAAGTGGTGGTTAGCCGCTCGCACTATGCCAACGATGACGAGCTGAAAGAGTATCTGCAACAGTTAGGCGAGCATGATACGGCGTCGATTGGTTCCTCGCTGAAGTTCTGCCTGGTGGCGGAAGGCGAAGCGCAGCTATACCCGCGCTTCGGACCAACCAACATCTGGATACCGCGGCAGGACACGCTGTCGCCGCCGCTGCCGGCGCGCACGTCAACGACTGGCAGGGTAAAACGCTGGATTACACCCCGCGCGAATCGTTCCTTAACCCGGCTTCCGCGTTTCAATTTTTTAATTCAACAGCTTATGCAGCAGGGCGACGACCTGCTGCACTTCTGCCGCCGTCAGGCCACCGTCTTTTGCCCACTGCACTCGCCCGTCTTTATCCAGCACCACAATCGCTGAACTGCCTTCTTCAAGCTGCCAGGCTTTGCGCACTACGCCGTCGCTATCGACGACAAACTGCGACCACGGGAACAGCTTCTTATTGCTTTCAATGCTGCTGCGCACAAACATCGATGAACCCGGAATGGCGTCATCGGTATTCACGATGGTGGTGGTCTGATAGCGATCGTGCGGCAGATTGGCGGCCTTAATGGCTTCAATCAACGAGGCGTTTTTCTCTTTCGCTGACGAACGTCCGGCAATATGTTGCACGACGCGCACTTTGCCGGGAGCTGCGCGCTATTCCAGCTTTTATAGCTAAACTTATCGTTATCAAGAATGAGTTCACCGCGATCGGCCACGCCAACGGGGCCACGCGTTGTCCATTTGTGAAATTATGTGCGGCTGCCATTAACGGCATTAACAGGCATGAAAGCGCAAGAAGCGTACGTAGAGTCATGGTTTTTCCTTTTTATATGCAGGTGATCCGACCACTTGGTCGATGCTTTTAATCATAAGTGCGATTAATGGAGTTTTCCCGCAAAGGCGGTGCCAGTTTGTGGAGGAACGCACACAATCTCACGAAAATGAAGCCTTATACTGTCTTCGTCGTATAGCTGAAAAGAATGTTCTGAATTATTGTAATAAAAAAGTAAATTAGGACCTCTATGATAGAGGACCTCTGTTGTTATGGACTATAGTTAACGAGTACTTCACTTTGCGCCCCGGAGCGTTGAAGCCAAATGTGGATCAACTAGGGCGTAGTACTCGCAGGAGATTAGAATGAAAATTTTCCAACGCTACAACCCGCTTCAGGTTGCGAAGTATGTTAAGACCCTGTTTCGTGGACGGTTGTATATCAAGGACGTTGGCGCTTTTGAATTTGATAAGGGTAAAATTCTTATCCCAAAAGTCAGAGACATCCAGCACCTTTCTGTGATGTCTGAAGTAAACCGTCACGTACTGCGTCTTCAGACCGAAATGGCCTAACGCAGATACCACGCGGTAGAATTAAAAACGGCTCCTTATGGGAGCCGTTGATGTTTTTAGCCCTTCATCGCCGCATAGCGCTTGCGGTACTCCCCGGCGGAATGCCGTTGTGTTTGCGGAACACCTTCGTGAAATAGACCGGGTCGCTATAGCCGATCGACAGCGCTACTTTATTCAGCGGCAGCGTGGTGGTCTGCAGTAACCACTTTGCCCGATTCACCCGCTGCATCTCGCGCCAGGCGTAGATGGTTTGCCCTAACTCATTCTTAAACAGATGCGCCAGTCTGGAAGGCGACAGGAAAACCATCGCTGCCAGCGTCTCAATTTTCATCTCCTGGGCAATATTTTCGTTCAGGTAATCACAGATGGCGTTGATGCGCGGGTCGTGGGCGTGGCGGTTGCTGATCGGCTGTAGCTGGAAGCAGCTCAAAATAAGCCGCTCCAGCGCGTTCATCGCCAGCGCTTCGGCGAGCGGGGCGGTATCGTTGTGGTGATGGATAACCTCATAAAAAAGATCGCGTAGCGCCTGCTGCTGCTGGGATCGTTCACCGTGGTTTTGCCAATACTGTGGGTCGTGTGGTCCCACTTGAGCCAGTCGATCCAGTAAGGACGTGGAATAAAGTAGATCCACAGGTGGTCCCAATGTTCGCTGTGCTCATCGCGCCCGTAGTGGTGTGGCACGCCAGGCGGGAACAGCAGCAGTTCGTTTTCGCCAAACAGCAGCGACCCTTCTCCCGCCTTCGCGCGCGCCTGGCCGCGCAGGGTCAGGTTGATAATATAACCCTTCATACCCTGCGGGCGGTTGATGTAGTAGTCGAGCTTTGAACCGCGAGTAATAGGCGTAAAGCCAGCGACGACCCAGGCGTTGAAGGTGAAAGTTTTTATCAATGGTGAGAAGTGCAAAAGCGCATTGATATCTAACTCCATAACTCCTCCGCCCGTTGCCGTTAACTTTCGATGATACTAAATTCCCAGCCTTTGAGACGCAATGGCTCGCCGAGCGCCACCGATTTACCGCTTAGCAGCTCGGTGCCGCTGGTTTCGGCGAGCATCTCCTGACTATCGCCGCTGTAGTTAAACAGGAAGTGAAAGCGTTTGCCGTCGCGGTTACGCAGGGTTCTGGTAATTAAAGGATAGCGGTAGGCTGACGTGCGCGAATGGAGTTCCAGCCCGTCGGTCAGGGTGTCAAACAGCTGACTAATCAGCGCCTTGTGCGGCAGGAAGCCCACGTACAGCGCCCTGCCTTTGCCGTAGTTCGCTTCGGTCGCCGCCGCATACTCGCTCCAGGCCGGATGCTGATAGCGCAGCAGCGTGCGGGTCCCCGGCGCAGGCGTTAGCAGCTCCATCCACAGCTCGGCGGCATTGTGTTCGCGGCAGTCCAGGGCCGAAGTGCAGCCGACAACGGTCACGTCCTCCGGCAGGGTGAACTGGCTGTAGGTTACGCCACATGCGCTGTGCAGAATGCCCGGCTGCGCGCTGCTGCGCACCTTCACGTTTTCATCACTGAAGCCGGACTTAAAGCTAATCAGCGCCCGTCCTCCTTGCTCAACGTAGCGGTTAATCCGCGTGAGCAGACCGTCATCGGCGGCGTACAGGGCGGGTACGATCAGTATTTTGTAGCGCGACGTCTCCTCGGTGACGTCGTTGATGATATCCAGCGCGATGTTGTGGTCATATAGTGCATCGTGGAAGCGACGGAAGATATCGTTATAGACGTTGCCCTGCGCGTCGCCGGGCGGAACTGATTGAGTGCATCCATGGCTTCATTGTTAATCAGCAGCGCCACATCGTTCTCGGCTCGCAGTCCGGCTAGCTGAGGTGACAGGCGAGCGAAATCAGCGCCGATAGTAGTTGCTTCCTGCCAGGTCGCGTTGCGGGAAAAATCGTGGCTCAGCAGCCCTTCCAGTAGGTTTCAAATGAATTGTGGATGGAGTGCCAGTGCCAGTACGAGACCATCGCCGCGCCCGACGCCACGTGACTAAAGGCCTGGAGCCGCAACTGGCCGGGAAGGGCGTCCACTGGGCAAAGCCTTGCGCCTGGGTTTCCAGCACAAAGTAGTTATTGCCACCTTTTAGCGCGCGGTAATGGCGCCGCCGAAGGCAATTTCTCGTCCGGTTAAATGCTTTTGGCTGGGATGATAAATATCGACCCCGGCAATATCCAGCGCTTTGGCTGCAGCGAAGTGGTCTACGCGCGGCTGGACGCCGAACGAATATCCACGCCATTCAAAATCAAAATTGTGGGTGACGAACTGGTGTGGCTGCGCATACTCGCGTACGATCTCCGCCTGCCACGCCAGATACTCCGTTACCTGCTGGCGCTGATAGCGCGAGAACGCACAGGCGAGGCTGGCATTGATGGTGTTTTCCACCGGCGGAAGTCATCCCAGCTGTCGATGCGGTTGCTCCAGTAGTCGAGGCCGAAGTCGCGATTCAACTGGTCGAGGCTGGGATATTTTTCCTGCAAGCTGCGCACAAAGCCTTCCTGCATATAGCGTCCGACGTTGTCGTAGTGCTTAGTTTCGTTATCCAACTGCCAGCCGATAATCGCCGGATGATCCTGCACATGGGCTATCAGCGTGCGGATAATGTTCTCTGCATAGCGGCGAAAAGTGGGGTTCACGATATCCATAATCTGCCGCGGGCCGTACTTTTGCTGGCCTTCGGCAGTGGTCACCAGAATGTCAGGGTGCTTTGCCACCAGCCATGCCGGTACCGCGTAGGTCGGCGTACCGATAATCACCGCGATGCCTGCTTCGTGCATTGCGTTTAGCACGCGGTCAATGTGATAGAAATGGTATTCGCCTTCCTGCGGCTCCAGCGTACTCCAGGTCGATTCCGCAATACGCACTACGTTGATGCCTGTTTCGCGCATCAGCGCGATGTCTTTCGCCAGGCGATCCTCCGGCATATATTCGTCGTAATAAGCGACACCATAATATAAATCAGACATGCAGATTACCTCGTGTAATTAGTGCGTAGTTGCGGAGTGCGGGGTGAAAAAGCGCGCGTTATCCAGCGTAATAAAGGAAATCAACGTAAAGCACAGCGCAATGCTGCCCAATACAACGTAGCTGCTGGTAAAGCCCATGCTCTGGTACATATGCCCAATTCCGGTTGAGAGGAAAATTGAGCTGAAACTCTTGGCGAACTGGAAACCAATCAGATAAACGGTGGCGGAAAGCAGCGGGTTGAAGTTGGCGCTGATATATTTCAACGCGGCCACCAGCAGCACGGAGCTTTCAAAACCGTGCAGCAGCTTAATCAGGCTGATGGAAACAGGGCCAATCGCCCAGGCGGAGCCGATAATGCGCAGACTCATGATCATGCCGCAGTACAGCAGGGCATTTTTCGGGCCGATTTTGTTGACGAACTACGGGCGAAGAACATCACTACCGCATCGAGGAAGATCTGCCCGGTGGTCAGGTAGCCAAAGACTTCTGCACCACGCGCTTTGCTCTCAAAGAAGTGGCTGTAGTAGATGGCAAATTGCTGGTCGTAGGTTTCATAGACGGCGCCAACGCCAATCATATAGATAGCGAAGAACCAGAATTTCTTCAGCTTTAGTAAGGCGGCCGCGTCTCGAAAGGTGACAGGCGTAGCTTTGGTTTGCGGATGTACCGCGGCGTTGGACGTATCGACCTGGGTTTTCCAGACGATCAGCAGCAGGCAGATGCCCGCGGTGCTGGCCAGCCAGAAAATCATGTTCTGGTCGATGCCGTAGAGCTTGCCGGCGGCAAAGGTGCCAATGGCGGCGCCAATCCCGCCAAACATGCGCGCGCGGCCAAACTCGAAGCCGGAGGCGCGGCTGACCTTATCAATATAGGCTTCACAGATACCGCAGCCCGCGCCGTAGGCCATCCCGATGTACACCCCACCCGCCAGCGCGCCAAGAATGACGTTGTACTTCAGCAGCGGGGCGAAAACGTAGATCCACCAGGGGGCAAAAAGCGTGATGATGATGGCCAGCATCCACATCAGGTGTTTACGGTAGACCAGCTTGTCGGAGATAAAACCGAACAGCGGCTGCACGCACACTGCGATGATGGCGGTAAACGAATAGACCAGGCCAACGTCGGTATAGCTGATACCGATGGTTTCGGTCAGCCACAGCGACAGATAGGGGTAGCAGCAGCCCCAGCCGATAAAGAAAAACAGGAAGAACAGGCAGCTCATAGAGTAATTTTTATTCATGATACCCTCGTTTCCTTATCCAGGAATCTTGTTGTAGAGACGCGAGCAACGTTACCGTTTCGCGCCACGGGGAGTCATAAATGTTCCGCTATCGACCAGTACTAATCTGCTACGGCGAAACGGGCGTGAGCCGCTTCACATTCTGCGGGGAAGGAGGGTTTTCCGGGCTACAGGCGTAGCCCGGTAAGGGAATCAGGCGGCGCCCTGTTCGCGTTCGGCGATGTCCGCCTGTTTCGGTACCAGCACCGTTGGTTTGTTGTCGATGCGTGTCACCAGCAGCTGATCGATACGGTAGTTATCGATATCCACCACTTCAAATTTATAGCCGGAGAATTTCACCGAGTCGGTGCGTTTCGGGATTTTTCGCAGCATAAACATCATGAAACCACCGATGGTTTCGTAGTTGTCCGACTGCGGGAAATCATCGATATCCAGCACGCGCATCACGTCGTCGATCGGTGTGCCGCCATCAATCAGCCAGGAATTCTCGTCACGGGCGACAATTTGCTCTTCCAGGCCCTGGCCGACCAGGTCGCCCATCAGCGTGGTCATCACGTCGTTGAGGGTGATAATGCCCACCACCAGCGCGTACTCGTTCATGATCACCGCGAAGTCTTCACCGGCGGTTTTAAAGCTTTCCAGCGCTTCGGACAGCGTCAGCGTATCCGGCACGATCAGCGTGTTGCGAATCTGCACGCCGCTGTTCAGCGCCATGCTCTGGTTGGCCAGCACGCGGTTCAGCAGGTCTTTGGAATCGACGTAGCCAATGATGTGGTCGATATCTTCGTTACACACCAGGAACTTGGAGTGCGGATGCTCGGCCACTTTGTTTTTCAGGCTCTGCTCGTCCTCATGCAGATCGAACCAGATGACGTTTTCACGCGGCGTCATCGATGACGGTACGGTACGGGACTCCAGCTCGAACACGTTTTCAATCAGCTCGTGCTCTTGTTTACGCAGCACGCCCGCGAGTGCGCCGGCTTCCACCACCGCGTAGATATCGTCGGAGGTAATGTCGTCTTTACGCACCATCGGCAGTTTGAAGATACGGAAAATGATGTTGGCCATGCCGTTGAAGAACCACACCAGCGGTCGGAAGACCAACAGGCAGAAGCGCATCGGGTTGATGATACGCAAAGCCACCACTTCAGGCGCAATCATACCGATGCGTTTCGGAGTTAAGTCCGCAAACAGGATAAACAGGCCAGTAACCAGCGAGAAGGAGAGAATAAAGCTCAACTGCTCGGAGAGTTCCGCTGACATATAGTTGGAGAACAGCGAGTGAAACGCCGGAGAGAACGCCGCGTCGCCGACGATACCGCCGAGAATGGCAACCGCGTTGAGGCCAATTTGCACCACGGTGAAGAACATGCCCGGGTTTTCCTGCATTTTCAGCACGCGTTGGGCGTTGATGTTGCCTTCATCGGCAAGCAGTTTCAGTTTGATTTTGCGCGATGCGGCAAGTGAAATCTCAGATATTGAGAAGAACGCACTGACGGCGATCAGGCAAAGTATGATGAATATACTGTTTAACATATCTTATCTAACCCGTGGGCCAGATCCTCGGAAGGGAAGTTGATAAATCCGTGTGAAATACACATTGAAAACCGGCCCGAAGGCGTTGGGCCGGCAATTTCAGGGTTAGTATAGCGTAAGGGACTGTAAAGCTGCCAGAGGTTAACCGTTAGTCGGTAACGGTGTGGTTTTTGCGCGACGCTTCGGTGTTGCATCCCAGACTTCATTATAGGCATAGCCCGTCAGTGCGTGGATGACGTCACGGGTCTCCTGATCGCAGTCTTCGGCGTTGCCGCCAAGCTTACGGCGGGCCACTTCTTTAACCAGCAGGCTGTGAGTTTTCTGCGTCAGCTTAAAGCGATATGTGACATAGAAGCTGATGGCCAGTAGCCCAGCGGTGGCGAAAATCATCAGGCCAATAATCGCGTGCAGGGCGCTGGCTGGCTGCGCGCCGCCGCCTTTGACGAAGCCGCTCTCTTCGAGCACGATGCCAATCAGCATAATCGCTAATGCGACGGTGCTTTTGCGGGTCAGGACCATCACGCCCGCGAAAATTCCCTCGCGGCGCTGGCGGGTGACGATTTCATCAACGTCCGGAATAAAGCTGTAGATGTTCCACGGAATGTAATACAACCGGCTTTCGCCAGCCCAGCAGGACAAACACCGAAGAAAACAGCAGCGTCGGGACCTGGAGATTACCGATATAGACGGTAAACAGAAACGCCAGCACCAGCAGAATACTACCGTAGGAGAGCCGCAGCGCCCGGAGGGGTGAGGTTGAATTTATTCATCAGCATCATAAAGCCGAACGTGCCGGGAATAGAGACAAAAGCGGCGATACTTAATAAACCGGAAACCATTTCGGCATCGTGGTGCAGAGCATAAACCACGTAATAGGTAAATACCGAGCCAAAGACATCCATGGCGGTAAAAGAGCAAATATAAATTAAAATATGCTGGCGAAATATTCTTATCTTAAATGAAGAAATGAGGTCGATTACCAGGTATTTCAAATGGTTTAAAAGACCGCTGCTGCGTTGATTATCCGGCTGAAATTCATACTCTTCTCGCACATCTTTGGCTTCCCAGGTGCAGGCCCAGGTGGTAAATACTGCGACACAATAAATAACCGCAAAAACAATCCCGGTCAGGGTGTAGGTAAAGGAATTATCCTTACCGGTATATTGCATAATAATACCGGGGACGGAGACTGCCAGAAAACCACCGAGGCGGAACACATCATGCGTACGCCGGAAAGCCGCGTCCGCTCGCTGAAGCGGTTGGTCATTTCAGCGGCCAGCGTCTCCCAGGGCACCAGCACCATCGCTGAGAGCAGTTCGATGGAGAGATAGGTGCCCAGGTAGTACCAATAGTTCATATCGGTCAGCCAGACGAGGGCGTAGAGAAACATCAGCGGAGAGCTAATCAATAAGAAAAAGCGGCGGCGGCCAAATTTACGGCCAAGCCAGGTATTGCCAAAGTTATCAGTAATGTATCCCATCACCGGGCTTAAAATAGCGTCGATAATACGTGCAATAGCAAATATTGAACCGGCTTCTAATACGGATAAACCGCAATAGGTAGTATAGAAAAATAAAAGCCATGTTCCGATAACGGCAAAGGCGCCGCCACCAAATAAATCAGTGACTCCGTAGCCAATAGCAATGCCATAGCCAACACGACGTTCGGTTGGTTTCACCATAATATTATTATTCCTGTACTGGTAGGGTGTCGGTGCAGAGTGACCTCTGCACCTTATATTATTGACAGCAGGAAAAATCGGATGACGATCACTCGTTTATATTCACCCATTTCCTCAATAGTGACGATTGGTAAATGGTATTAACCATCTGTAATGATTTCGCCGCTTCGCGGATATCGCAGAAACTGGCGGCCGCGGGAGTGTCTAACGCCTGATAAAAATGCAGTACGGCTTGTTGATGGCCGATGCCCCAATAGCTTTTGCCCACGCCGTCTGGCGAGGCGTCGCTGGCCAACAGAACGTGCTCATCGCCGCAAATTTGCCACAGCGCGTTGTCATGCAACCGCAGCATGCCGTGTTCGAACTCTATTTCCAGCAGCAGCGGGGAGTCGCTGGCGTAGCAGTTACTGGCATAGAACAGGCCGCGCGCGCCGTTGTTAAAGCACAGCGTCACCATCGCGCTGTCTTCGGTCTCGATTTCGTCGGCCAGCAGGGTGCTGTCGACTACGCCCTTTAGACGCCGCACGCCGCCGCCAAACCACTGCATCAGATCCAGGGTATGAATGGCCTGGTTGATCAACAGGCTGCCCCCTCGGTGGCGAAACTGCCGCGCCACGGACTCGCGGCATAGTAGTTGCCGGAACGTGACCAGGTGAGCACCGCTTTCACGGCGCGCATTGCGCCAAGCCGGCCTTCCTCAATGCAGCGTTGAATCGCCAGACTGGTAGGATTAAGGCGGTTCTGATAACAGACACCCACATGACGTTGGGCGATCGTGGCGGCGGCCTGAATGTCGCTCACCTCCTGCGGATTCATCACCACCGGCTTTTCGCAGAACACCTGTTTCCCTGCCGCCAGCGCGGCAAGGATCATCGGCTTATGCAGGTAATGCGGCGTGCAGATGTGCACCACGTCAATGGCATCATCCAGCAGCATCTCGCGATAGTCCTGATAAAACTGACAGCCATAGTCGGCAGCAAGCCGGCTCCCCTTTTCGCTATCGATATCGACTATCGCGCGCAGCACCGCGCCCGGAACGTGGCGCAGCGCGTCCACGTGACAGGTGTGAATAGCGCCACAGCCGATAATCGCCGCATGACGTGTTTGCATCGCCGCCTCCTGTTATTCCACCGCGTTCGCCAGCATCTGCGCTTTTACGCACAGCTCGGCGGCTTTAAAGGTGTGCGCCTGGGTCATGGCATTTTCCGTACGGTTCAGGCAGTCCAGAATCAGCTGGCCGAAGTACGGGAAGCCCACCTGACCGGCGACCGGATAGCGGAATTCGCCCTCCTTGTTGACCAGATACACCACATCCTGCTCGCCGCGAGTGATATCGACGTACTTACGGATTTCAATGTAGCCTTCGGTGCCGAGCAGGGTCAGGCGACCGTCGCCCCAACTGGAGAGGCCGTCCGGGGTAAACCAGTCGCAGCGGAAGTAGCCAGTCGCGCCGTTATCCCGGCCAGCATCGCGTCGCCGAAATCTTCGAACTGCGGATACTGCGGATGGTTAACGTTGCGCACCTGGCTCGCCACGACACGCGCGTCGGTGTTACCGGTGTAAAACAGAAACTGCTCAATCTGGTGGCTGCCGATATCACACAGGATGCCGCCGAAGAATTCCTTCTCGTAGAACCAGTCCGGGCGGCCTTCGCCTTCACGGTGCGGGCCGACGCCGAGCGTCTGCATCACGCGGCCAATCGCGCCTTGCTGCACCAGTTGCCCGGCGAACACGGCGCTTTCAACGTGCAGACGTTCGCTGTAGTAAACCGCGTATTTGCGCCCGGTTGCCGCCACCTTACGTTTAGCGGCCTCCAGCTGCGCCAGCGTGGTTAGCGGCGCTTTATCGGTAAAGTAATCTTTACCCGCGTCCATCACCTTCAGCCCCAGCGCGCAGCGTTCAGAAGGTACGGCGGCACCAGCAACCAGCTGTACGCTGCTGTCGTTGAGGATGGTTTCCAGCGACGGCGCAACCTGTACCTGCGGATACTGCTGGACGAACTTGTCGACTTTGGCTGGATCGGGGTCATAAACCCATTTCAGCGTCGCCCCAGCTTCAATCAGGCCGTTGCACATGCCATAGATATGCCCGTGGTCCAACGCGGCGGCGGCAATAATAAACTCACCCTCGCCGACAACCGGTTGCGGTTTACCCACCGGGGCGTAGTTCATACCGTCTTTGATACTCATGCTTATGCTCCTTTGTCCAAATTTTTGCCCAACGGAATTGCGCCCACTTCCGAGAAGTTCTCCACCGAGGCGGCCTTTTCGTAGAAGTGCGGGGCGAGGGAAACCAGGCCGCCGGTTTTGTACCAGGGCTCATCCGGGCTGACGGGAAGCGTCACCACCCGTCCGGTAATTGACGATTGATAAATCGCGGTGATCAGCTCCAGCGAGCGTTTGCCCTGTACGCCATCAATCAGCGGCTCACCGTGCTGTTCAACGGCATTGAGCAGGTCGTTAATCTGCCCGGCGTGTAGCGTGTATTTCAGCGGCGGCGTATGGCGGAACAGCGCATCCAGCCGCGCTTCACGTTCACTATCGTGTTGCTCTTGCGGGAATCCGTTGTCGGCGGAGACGCTGGCCCACACGTCCCACGGTGCGGAGATGCGCGCTTTATCGCCCTGAATCACGATTTTCTGGTCTTCACCGTGATGGACTACCGAGGCGGTCAATTGCGTCAGCGCGCCGCTGTCGTAGCGGAATATGGCGGCGGAAAGATCTTCCACTTCGGCGTTATCGTGGGCGACGTTCGTCATCATCGCCACCACCTCTTTCGGGAAGCCGAGCATCCACTGGATGGCGTCAATGTGGTGCACCGCATGGTTAAGCGTGCAGCCGCCGCCTTCTTTCTCCCACGTGCCGCGCCACCACAGGTCGTAGTAGCAGTGGCCGCGCCACCAGAAGGAGTCCACCTGCGCGTGACAGATTTTCCCCAGTTCGCCGGAATCGACGACCTGCTTTAAGCGCCAGAAGGCGTCGGTAAAGCGGTTTTGGGCGATAATGGAGAGGATTTTGCCGCTGGCACGCTGGGCGGCGATCATCGCGTCGCACTCTTCCAGCGAGGCCGCCATCGGCTTCTCGCACAGCACGTGTTTCCCGGCGTTGAGCGCGTCGATGCTGATTTCGGCGTGCACGTACGGCGGCGTACAGACGTCGACGATATCCACTTCAAGGCCGGACTCCAGCAGCGCCTGATGGCTGCTGAACACGGTGGCGTGCGTCAGCCCGTAGCGCACTTTCTTTTCCTGCGCCTTTTCCGGGTAGATATCGACCAGCGCCACAATCTGGCAGCGGTCGGCAAATTGCTGATAGCCCTGAATATGGCTGTGGGAGATGTTGCCGGTTCCCACAATCGCAATGCGTAACATGGTGTTCTCCTGCTGTGGATTACCAGGTGCCGGAGGCATCGAGCGTTTTACTGACCACCTGTTTATCGATGGAGGTGGCGATGCGCTCATCGAGCAGCTTTTTAAACAGCGCCTCGTCGAACGGCAGGTCAACCCAATCATCGGTCCAGGTGGACAAATGCATGGCGTTAGAGAGCGTCAGGCCGTGGATGCCGTCGGTGCCCGGCGCGAGCAGCGGTTTGCCGTGCAGCACGGCGGCGGCAAAGTTGGCGGTGATCACATGGTGATCGCTGCACTCCGGGGCGACCGGAATGGTCACTTCCCAGCACTCCGGCTCGCCAAAGCCGTTTTCCCAGCGGGCGTTAAATTCGGTTTCTGATTCGCGCAGCCGCCAGAAGCGCAGCTTGCCGTCTTCCACCACCACTTTGCCGCGATCGCCGGCGATCTCCAGCCGGTTGGTCCCGGCGCTTCGGCGGTAGTAGTGATAAAGACGCCGGTCGCGCCGTTGGCGTATTCGGCGTAGGCGGTGACTTCATTTTCCACTTCAATATCGCGATGCTTGCCGAACTGACAGAAGGCGCGCATGCGCACCGGCATACCGACCAGCCACTGCCACAGGTCGAGCTGGTGCGGGTCCTGGTTGAGCAGCACGCCGCCGCCTTCGCCTTTCCAGGTGGCGCGCCAGCCGCCGGAGTTGTAGTAGCTCTGTGAGCGATACCAGTTGGTAATGATCCAGTTGGAACGACGCAGTTCGCCCAGCTCGCCGCTGTCGATCAGATCTTTCACTTTTTGATACAGCGGGTTAGGGCGCTGATTGAACATCATGCCGAACACCACATTGCAGCCGCGAGCAAATTCGTTCATCTCGCGCACCTGCGCGGTGTAGACGCCTGCCGGTTTCTCACACAGGGTGTGAATGCCGTGACGCATGGCCAGCATGGAGAGACCTGGATGGTCATAGTGCGGCGTGGAGACGATGACCGCGTCAATCAGCCCGCTTTTCAGCATCTCTTCGGCATCGCTGAAGAGGGTGACGTCATTGCCGACCACCTGGCGAATGGCGGAATGTTTGTCGGGATTGTTGTCACACACTGCCGTCAGGCAGGCTTCTTTTACCGTACCCGCCAGTAGGTATCGGGCGTGGACGGTCCGATATTGCCCACGCCGATAATGCCAAAACGCACCTTATCCATGTTGCACCTTACGTAATAGAAATGACTGAAATCTGAAAATAGGGAAGCGGGCGAAGGTGGACAAACGGAATTTGTGAGAATGCTCGCAGGTAGAAAAGGAATATGCGCGGAAAACTGAAAATGGGTTTTAAAATCAGCGAACTGCATCTGCAAAAATTTGCAAAATATGATTGCGAGCGAGGTCACACAATGCCAGGTAAGCTCAAAATGGATGAAATTGCCGCCCGTACCGGCTACTCCATCAGTACCGTTTCCCGGGTGCTGAGCGGTAAATCCTACACCAGTGAAAAAGCGCGAGAGGCGATTGTGAAATGCGCCCGCCAGCTCGGGGTGCTGGACTCGCTGGCTAACGGACGGCTGCTGATTAACGGCATTGCGGTATTCGCGCCGGAGCGCACCTTTCAGGGCGGGGCGATACCTTTTATCTGGAAGTCACGAAGGGGATTGCCGAAGCCAGCGCGCCGCATGATGTGTGGATCAGCCACTGTGCGCTGGAGGAGCAGCACGCCGACGTTAAATTATTCCTCGAAAAAGCCAGCCACAAGAGCATCAACGCAGTGATCATTATCGGCACGGATGATCCCATGATCCTTAAACTGGCCAGCACGCTGAATAAGCCTTGCGTGCTGATCAACTCCATCGACCGAGAGATGTCGCTGGACTGCGTGTCGCCCGACCACCGGGCGATTGGCTTTACCGCGATGCGCTATCTATTTGAGCAAGGTCATCGGCGGGTTCTGACGATGACCTGCCTGCGTCGGGAAACGCTCTATGCCCGGCTGGACGGGATTAAAGAGGCCTATCGCTATCACCATGTTCCCTTCAACCCTCAGCATGACCTGCTGGTCACCGAGTGGTTTACGGCGGAAGAGGCGGAGCGGGCGCTGGACACCTGGCTGACGACCCACGATCGCGCGCAGTGGCCCGATGTTATCTTCCCCAACAGCACCAGCATGACTGAGGGGTGATGAAGGCGCTGCGACGCCACGGGCTGCGCGTCCCCGAAGATATCTCTCTGATTACCACCGATTTTACGTGGAATCTGGAAAGCAGCCTGACCGCGCCGGTCACTGGCATTCTCGTGCCCTGCCGCGATCTGGGCATTGAAGCCGTACATCTGCTGCAAACCCGCCTCAACCGCCCGCAGTCGCCGGTCTACAACCTGTTATTACAGGGCAAAGTGATGGATTTTGGCACGGTTGCAAACGCGACGCGCCATGCGGCGCGTCTGGCGTTGGACGGTTAGCCCTGCAGCTGCGGCGGCAGGCACACGCCAATTCCCCGATGCCGCAGTAGCCGTACGGGTTTTTATGCAGATACTGCTGGTGTTCATCTTCCGCGTAGTAGAACGGCTTCGCGAGGGCGATTTCGGTCGTGATATCACGTGCGTCGCCCGCGCTGCGCATGGCTTCCTGGAACTGTTGCAGGCTGGCGTGCGCTTCCTGCTCCTGTTCTGGGTCAGCGGATAGATTGCCGAGCGATACTGCGTGCCGTGATCGTTGCCCTGACGCATGCCCTGCGCCGGGTCATGATTCTCCCAGAACACTTTGAGCAGTTCGCCATAGCTAATCACCGCCGGGTCATACACCACACGTACCGCTTCCGCGTGCCCGGTCTGCCCGCTACAGACTTCCCGGTAGGTGGGGTTCGGCGTATAGCCGCCGGTGTAGCCCGCCGCGGTGCTGTAAACGCCGGGAAGTTGCCAGTACAGCCGCTCCACGCCCAGAAACAGCCCATCGCAAACAGCGCGACCTCCATGCCTTCCGGCACGTGGGTCATTGAGTGTTCTGTCACAACATTGAGCGTTGCAACCGGCATGGGTGTATTTCTTCCGGGTAATGCATCCGATTGAGATACAATATGTTTTTTGTCGAACAAGCTCATAGGGACCGCCTCCGGGGAACAGTAATTTCCGTTAAGGTTGTAACCGGGCGTGTCTTTTAACACAATAACCACGCCGAATACGTCTAAATTTAAACATAAGAATAATTTGGGGCTCTGTCTTTATTTCAACCCGACAAAGAGTGGGTTTTTTAAGCTGACGTTGAATGCCGCGCGCCATCAGGGCGTGAAAAAGGCTAAAACGCAGTCATGGCCGCGGAGCGGACTTTCGTTTCCCTTTTGGGGTGGAAACAAGGATATTCAGGAGAAAACGTGCGACAAATCCGCCAGTTATGTGTGGTGAGCTTATTGCTGACCAGCGGTGTTGCCAGTGCAGCAAACATCCGACTACAGGTTGAAGGGCTCTCAGGCGAACTACAAAAAAACGTTCGAGCCCAGCTATCGACCATCGACAGCGACGAAGTATCGCCGGATCGTCGCTTTCGCGCACGCGTGGATGATGCCATTCGCGAAGGGTTGAAAGCCCTCGGCTATTACGAACCGACCATCGATTTTGAACTTAAGCCGCCGCCGGCCAAGGGGCGTCAGGTGCTGCTGGCCAAGGTGACGCCGGGTGAACCGGTGCGTATTGGTGGCACCGATGTGATCCTGCGCGGCGGGGCGCGTACCGACCGCGACTATCTGGATCTGCTGAAAACCCGACCCAAAATTGGCACGGTGCTCAACCATGGCGATTACGATCATTTCAAAGGGTCGTTAACCAGCGTGGCGCTGCGTAAGGGTTATTTCGATAGCGAGTTCAAAAAGAGCCAGCTTGGCGTGGCGGTCGATCGTCATCAGGCGTTCTGGGATATCGACTATGACAGCGGCGAGCGCTACCGCTTTGGTGACGTCACCTTCGAAGGCTCGCAGATTCGCGAAGAGTATTTGCAACATCTGGTGCCGTTCAAAAAGGGCGACTATTACCAATCCAGCGATCTGGCGGAATTGAACCGTCGGCTGTCCGCCACCGGTTGGTTTAACTCGGTGGTTGTGGCACCGGAGTTTGATAAATCACGGAAAACTAAGGTCTTACCGCTGCATGGTGTGGTATCGCCGCGCAGCGAAAATACCGTAGAACTGGGGGAGGTTACTCCACCGACGTTGGCCGCGGGTGAAAGCGTCATGGAAAAAACCGTGGGTGAACTCTTACGGTCACAGCCTGACGACCAGCCTCAGCGTTTCGGCGCCGGAACAGCAGCTGGACTTCAGCTATAAGATGCCGCTGCTAAAAAACCCGCTTGAGCAGTATTATCTGGTGCAGGGTGGTTTTAAAAGTACCGACCTCAACGACACCAAAGCCGACTCCACCACGCTTGCGGTGTCACGTTTCTGGATCTTTCCAGCGGCTGGCAGCGAGCGATTAACCTGCGCTGGAGTCTTGACCACTTTACGCAGGCCGATGTCACCAACACCACCATGCTGTTTTATCCGGGGGTCTCTATCAGCCGTACCCGCTCACGCGGCGGCCTGATGCCAACCTGGGGTGACTCTCAGCGCTACTCGATCGATTACTCGAATACCGCCTGGGGTTCGGATGTCGACTTCTCGGTGTTTCAGGCGCAAAACGTCTGGATTCGTACCCTTTACGATCGCCATCGCTTTGTGATTCGTGGCAACCTCGGCTGGATTGAAACCGGTGACTTTGACCGCGTACCACCTGACCTGCGTTTCTTCGCCGGCGGCGACCGCAGTATTCGCGGCTACAAGTACAAGTCAATTTCCCCGGAAGACAGCAAAGGCAAGCTCATCGGGGCATCAAAACTGGCCACCGGCTCGCTGGAATATCAGTACAACGTGACGGGAAAATGGTGGGGCGCCGTGTTCATGGACGGCGGGGAAGCGGTCAGCGATATTCGCCAGAGCGACTGGAAAACCGGCGCGGGGGTTGGCGTGCGCTGGCAGTCGCCAGTGGGGCCCATCAAGCTCGACTTTGCCGTCCCGGTGGGCGACAAAGATGAACACGGATTACAGTTTTACATCGGTCTGGGGCCTGAGCTATGACGTTATGGAAAAAAATAAGCCTCGGCGTACTGATTTTTGTCGTGCTGCTGCTGGGCATCGTGGGATTTCTGATTGGCACCACCACGGGGCTGCATCTGCTGTTTAACGCGGCGAACCGCTGGGTTCCGGGGCTGGAGATAGGCCAGGTCACCGGTGGCTGGCGCGATCTGTCGCTGAAAAACGTCCGCTACACCCAGCCGGGCGTGGCGGTGGATGCCGGTGAACTTCATCTGGCGGTGGAGCTCAATTGCCTGTGGCACAGCAGCGTGTGCGTTAACGATGTCGCGCTCAGCAACATCAACGTGGCAATCGACAGCAGCAAAATGCCGCCTGCCGCGCCGGTGGAGGAAGAGGACAGCGGGCCGCTGAATCTCTCGACGCCGTATCCAATCACTTTGAAGCGGTTCGCGCTCAACAACGTCAATATCAAGATTGATGACACCACGGTGTCGGTGATGGACTTCAGCAGCGGCCTGACGTGGCAGGAAAAGAACCTGACGCTGACGCCAACCACGCTGCAAGGCCTGCTCATCGCTTTGCCGAAAGTCGCCGACGTGGCGCAGAAAGAGGTGGTGGAGCCGAAGATAGATAACCCGCAGCCGCAGGAAAAACCGCTCGGCGAAACCATGACCGAGCTGTTCTCGAAACCGGTGCTGCCGGAGATGACCGATGTGCATCTGCCGCTGAACCTGAATATCGAATCCTTTAGCGGCGAGCAGTTGCGTATTACCGGCGATACCGACCTGACGGTGTATAAGATGCTGCTGAAGGTCAGCAGCATCGACGGCAACATGAAGCTCGACGCGCTGGACATCGACTCCAGCCAGGGCACGGTGAACGCCAGCGGTACCGCGACGCTGATCAACGACTGGCCGGTAGACCTCACGCTCAACAGCACCCTGAATATCGACCCGCTGAAGGGCGAAAAGGTGAAGCTGAAGGTGGGCGGCGCGGTGCGCAAGCAACTGGAAGTGGGGTTAACCTTTCCGGCCCGGTGGATATGGGCATTCGCGCGCAGGCGCAACTGGCGGAAGCCGGGCTACCGTTCAACCTTGAGGTGAACAGCAAGCAGCTCTATTGGCCGTTTACCGGCGAGAAACAGTTCCAGGCCGATGACCTGAAGCTGAAGCTCGGCGGTAAGATGACCGACTACACCCTGTCGTTCCGCACCGCGGTGAAAGGGCAGGACGTGCCGCCAGCGGATATCACCCTCGACGCCAAAGGTAACGAGCGGCAGGTGAACCTCGACAAGCTCACCGTCGCGGCGCTGGAAGGCAAAACGGAGTTGACCGCGCTGCTCGACTGGCAGCAGGCGATCAGCTGGCGCGGCGAGCTGGCGCTGCATGGCATCAACACCGTGAAGCTGGCGCCGGACTGGCCGTCGAAGCTCGATGGCCTGATCAAAACTAACGGCAGCCTGTACGGCGGTAGCTGGCAGATGAACGTACCGGAGATGAAAATCAGCGGTAACGTGAAGCAAAATAAAGTGAAAGTCGATGGCTCTCTGCGCGGTAACAGCTATCTGCAATGGACCATTCCGGGGCTGCACGTGGCGCTGGGCAATAACACCGCCGACGTGAAGGGCGAACTGGGGGTGAAAGACCTGGAGCTCGATGCCAATATCGACGCGCCGAAGCTCGACAACATGCTGCCGGGATTAGGCGGCACGGCGAAAGGGCTGGTGAAGATTCGCGGTACGGTCGATGCGCCGCAGCTGCTGGCGGACATCACCGCACGTGGTCTGCGCTGGCAGGAGCTGTCGATTGGCCAGGTGCGCGTCGACGGCGACGTGAAATCTACCGATCAGATTGGCGGTAATCTCGACGTGCGCGTTGAGCGTATCGTGCAGCCGGATGTGAATATCGGGCTGGTGCATCTGGCGGCGAAAGGCAACGAAAAGCAGCACTCGCTACAGCTGCAAATTCAGGGCGAGCCGGTCTCTGGCCAGCTGGCGCTGGCGGGGAGCTTTGACCGCAAAGAAGAACGCTGGAAGGGGGCGCTAAGCAATACCCGCTTCCAGACGCCGGTCGGCCCGTGGTCCATCAACCGTGATATCGCGCTGGACTACCGTAACCTGGAACAGAAAATCAGCATCGGGCCACACTGTTGGGTGAACCCGAACGCCGAGCTGTGCGTACCGCAGACAATTGACGCGGGCGCGGCAGGGCGTGCGGTGGTGAACCTCAACCGTTTCGATCTGGCGATGCTCAAGCCGTTTATGCCGGAGGAAACTCAGGCTAGCGGCGTGTTTAGCGGCAACGCGGATGTCTCCTGGGACACCACTAAGGAAGGGCTGCCACAGGGTAAAGTCACCCTCGCCGGACGCAACGTTAAGGTCACCCAGATCGTCAACAACGCGCCGCTGCCGGTGGCTTTCGATACGCTGAATCTGAGCGCCGATCTGCACAACAACCGCGCCGAATTGGGCTGGCTGATTCGCCTGACCAACAACGGCCAACTGGATGGACAGGTGCAGGTGACCGACCCGCAGGGGCGACGTAACCTCGGCGGTAACGTCAACATCCGTAACTTCTCGCTGGCGATGGTGAACCCGATCTTCTCGCGCGGTGAAAAGGCGGACGGCAAGCTGAACGCGAATCTGCGTCTCGGCGGCGATCTTCAGAGCCCGCTGATGTTCGGCCAGCTTCAGTTGAATGGCCTGGACGTTGACGGTAACTTTATGCCCTTCGACATGCAGCCAAGCCAGCTGACAATGAACTTCAACGGCGCCACCTCGACGTTGCAGGGTGAGGTGCGAACCTCGCAGGGGCAGATCAGCCTGAACGGCGACGCTGACTGGCGGCAGATTGAAAACTGGCGCGCGCGTATTGCGGCGAAAGGCTCTCGCGTGCGAATTACCGTGCCGCCGATGGTACGTCTCGACGTCTCGCCAGACGTTGTGTTTAACGCCACGCCGAGCCTGTTTACCCTTGACGGGAGCGTTGATGTGCCGTGGGCGCGTATCGTGGTGAAAGAGGTGCCAGAAAGCGCAGTGGGCGTTTCCAGTGACGAAGTGCTGCTGAATAACGATCTCCAGCCAAAAGAGACCAAATCGGCTTCAATTCCGATCAACAGTAACCTGACTATCCACGTCGGCAACAACGTTCGTCTGGATGCGTTTGGCCTGAAAGCGCGCCTGACCGGCGACCTGAAGGTGGCGCAGGATAAACAGGGGCTGGGGCTTAACGGGCAGATCAATATTCCGGAAGGGCGCTTCCACGCCTACGGCCAGGATCTGATCGTCCGTAAAGGCGAGCTGCTGTTCTCCGGCCCGCCGGATCAGCCGCTGCTGAATATCGAAGCGATTCGTAACCCGGATGCCACCGAAAACGATGTGATCGCCGGCGTTCGCGTGACCGGCTCGGCGGATCAGCCAAAGGCGGAAGTCTTCTCCGACCCGGCGATGTCACAGCAGGAAGCGCTCTCCTACCTCGTTCGTGGACAGGGACTGGACAGCGGTCAGAGCGACAGCGCAGCGATGACCTCAATGCTTATTGGTATGGGGTTGCACAAAGTGGTCAGGTTGTGGGTAAAATCGGCGAGACGTTTGGCGTAAGTAATCTGGCGCTGGATACCCAGGGGGTGGGCGACTCTTCCCAGGTGGTGGTCAGCGGATACGTATTGCCGGGTCTGCAGGTGAAATATGGCGTTGGGATCTTTGACTCGTTAGCGACGCTCACGTTACGCTATCGCCTGATGCCTAAGCTGTATCTGGAAGCGGTGTCTGGCGTAGACCAGGCGCTCGATTTGCTCTATCAGTTTGAGTTTTAGCAATGCGAATATTTGTTTACGGCAGTTTACGGCGCAAACAGGGCAACAGCCACTGGATGACCAACGCTCAGTGGCTGGGCGATCACAGCGTGACCGATTATCAACTGTACAGCCTGGGCCACTATCCAGGCGCGGTGCCCGGCGATGGCACGGTACACGGTGAAGTCTATCGGATTGATGCCTCGACGCTAGCCGAGCTGGATGCGCTGCGTACCAAAGCGGGCGAATACGCACGTCACCTCATTCAGACGCCGTATGGCAGCGCCTGGATGTACGTCTATCAGCGCCCGGTCGATGGGCTGAAGCTGATAGAAAGCGGCAACTGGTTGGATAAAGACCAGTATTGAATACGACAACGCCACCCTCGGGTGGCGTTGTTTTTTATCAGCGCGGCCTATAAACAAAAACACCGCCCGGAGGCGGTGTTTTTAACGCTCGAAAAGAAATCTTATTTCTTCGCACGCTCGAAGGAAGCAATGATTTCAGCTTTAGCCGCTTCAGCGTTGTCCCAACCGTCAACTTTAACCCATTTACCCGCTTCGAGGTCTTTGTAGTGCTCGAAGAAGTGGGTGATCTGCGCTTTCAGCAGGTCCGGCAGGTCGTTCACATCTTTGATGTGATCGTATTCTTTGCTCAGCTTGGTGTGCGGTACCGCAACCAGTTTCGCATCTTCACCGGATTCGTCGGTCATTTTCAGAACGCCAACCGGACGGCAACGGATCACAGAACCCGGCTGCAGCGGGTACGGGTCGGGACCAGTACGTCAACCGGGTCACCGTCCAGAGACAGGGTGTGGTTGATGTAGCCGTAGTTGCACGGATAGAACATCGCGGTGGACATGAAACGGTCAACGAACAGCGCGCCGCTCTCTTTGTCGACTTCGTATTTGATAGGATCTGCGTTAGCCGGGATTTCGATGACTACGTAGATATCTTCCGGCAGATCTTTACCCGCAGGGACGTTGAGTAAGCTCATGTCTGTTTCCTTTAGAATGTGTGGCAAATCAGTGCCCGGTATTATAGCCAACTCGCCGCGAAAGTCTTGGCCTGTTTTACATCTCCCGCCGTGAAACACGGTCTTTTCAGTGCCTTCTTATGGCAGGAAAATCCATAAAGTTAGCCGCATACTGAATAAAATCGTGGAACCGTTTACATTGTGCCAGGAAATGGGCTGATGCGGGTTAAAATTTCCACAAAATCGATAGCCTTCAACGGGTGCGCGACGCCTACTCCCTCCTGAACTTGTTCTGTTAATGGTAATTAACAAATAATTTACTTTTTTGAAGTGTGATGTAACGCATTCCGTTACATCTCCCATTGTCTATAGTTTTTCCGCAGATGAATATTTGACCAACAATAACCCTACGAGGATACCTCTATGTGGAAGCGCTTACTTCTTGTCACAGCAGTTTCCGCAGCCATGTCGTCTATGGTCATGGCTGCCCTTTAACGGTGGGATTTTCACAAGTTGGCTCTGAATCGGGCTGGCGCGCGGCGGAAACCAACGTCGCGAAGCAGGAAGCGGAAAAACGCGGTATCACCCTGAAGATTGCCGACGGGCAGCAAAAACAGGAAAACCAGATTAAAGCGGTGCGTTCGTTTATCGCTCAGGGCGTTGATGCCATCTTTATCGCGCCGGTGGTGGCGACCGGCTGGGAACCGGTACTGAAAGAGGCCAAAGAGGCCAAAATTCCGGTGTTCCTGCTCGACCGTTCTATCGATGTGAAAGATAAATCGCTGTACATGACCACCGTGACTGCCAACAACGTGCTGGAAGGGCAACTGATCGGCGAGTGGCTGATCAAAACCGTCGACGGCAAGCCGTGTAACGTGGTGGAACTGCAGGGGACCGTCGGCGCGAGCGTGGCGATAGACCGTAAGAAAGGTTTCGCCGATGCCATTTCGAAAGCGTCAAACATCAAAATTATCCGTTCCCAGTCCGGCGACTTTACCCGCAGCAAGGGTAAAGAGGTGATGGAGAGCTTCATCAAGGCGGAGAACAACGGTAAGAACATCTGCATGGTTTACGCCCATAACGACGATATGGTGATCGGTGCCATTCAGGCGATAAAAGAGGCCGGGCTGAAGCCGGGTAAAGATATCCTCACCGGCTCAATTGACGGTGTACCGGATATCTACAAAGCGATGATTGCTGGTGAAGCGAACGCCAGCGTCGAGCTGACGCCGAACATGGCCGGCCCGGCGTTTGATGCGCTGGAGAAATTCAAGAAAGACGGCACCCTGCCGGAAAAAGTGACGCTGACCAAGTCCACGCTGTATCTGCCGGATACGGCGAAAGAAGAGTTAGAGAAGAAGAAAAATATGGGCTACTAAGCGGCTGATACCCTCACCCCAGCCTCTCCCTGTAAGGAAGAGGGCACCGTTCGGTGCAGGGCTATCAATCAGGCACGATATGTTCCCTCTCCCCCTCGGGGAGAGGGTTAGGGTGAGGGGAGCGCACCATGACCACTGAAACCAACCCGGAAATCCTCCGCACCGAGGGCTCTGCCAGTATTTTCCCGGCGTGAAAGCGCTGGATAACGTCAACTTCAGCCTGCGGCGCGGCGAAATTATGGCGCTGCTCGGCGAAAACGGCGCGGGTAAATCCACGCTGATTAAAGCGTTGACCGGCGTTTATCACGCCAACAGCGGCAGCATCTGGCTGGAAGGGCAGCAAATTCATCCGAAAAATACCGCGCATGCTCAGCAGCTGGGCATTGGCACGGTATATCAGGAAGTGAACCTGCTGCCAAACATGTCGGTGGCGGACAACCTGTTTATTGGCCGCGAGCCCAAACGCTTTGGCTTTATTCAGCGCAAAGAGATGGAAAAACGCGCCACCGCGCTGATGGCTTCCTACGGTTTTTCCCTTGACGTGCGCGAACCGTTAAACCGCTTTTCGGTGGCGATGCAGCAGATCGTCGCCATCTGTCGGGCGATCGATCTCTCCGCCAAAGTGCTGATCCTCGATGAACCGACCGCCAGCCTCGACACCAAAGAGGTGGAGATGCTCTTCACCCTGATGCGCCAGCTACGCGATCGCGGGGTCAGCCTGATCTTCGTCACCCATTTTCTCGATCAGGTATATGCGGTGAGCGACAGGATCACCGTACTGCGCAATGGCACCTTTGTGGGGTGTCGGGAAACCGCGAGCTGCCGCAGATTGAGCTGGTAAAAATGATGCTGGGTCGTGAGCTGGAGAGCCAGGCGCTGCATCGCGCGGGACGCACGTTACTGAGTGATAAACCGGTGGCTTCCTTTGAAGGCTATGGCAAAAAAGGCACCATCGCCCGTTCGATCTGCATGTCCGCCTGGCGAGATCGTCGGCCTGGCGGGGCTGCTGGGATCCGGACGCACCGAGACCGCGGAAGTGATCTTCGGTATTCATCCCGCCGACAGCGGGCAGGCGACGATCAAAGGCAAGCCGCAAACCCTGCGATCGCCGCATCAGGCCTCGTGTCTGGGGATCGGCTTTTGCCCTGAGGATCGTAAAACGGACGGCATTATTGCCGCCGCCTCAGTGCGCGAAAACATTATCCTCGCGCTGCAGGCGCAACGCGGCTGGCTGCGGCCAATTCCGCGCAAAGAACAAAACGAGATTGCCGATCGCTTCATTCGCCAGCTGGCGATCCGCACCCCAGCGCCGAGCAGCCGGTGGAGTTTCTCTCCGGCGGCAATCAGCAAAAAGTGCTGCTGTCGCGTTGGCTGCTGACGCGCCCGCAGTTCCTGATCCTCGACGAACCGACGCGTGGGATCGACGTTGGCGCGCACGCGGAGATCATTCGCTTGATCGAAACCCTGTGCGCGGACGGCCTGGCGCTGCTGGTGATCTCGTCTGAACTGGAAGAGCTGGTGGGGTACGCCGACCGGGTGATCATCATGCGCGATCGCCAACAGGTGGCGGAGATCCCGCTCGCCGAGCTCTCTGTTCCCGCCATTATGAACGCGATTGCGGCCTAAGGAGTTAACCGTGATGCCCGAACTGTCCCCAAACCGGTAAGCCAGCGCGCCGCTTTCGCTGGCCGCCGGGTATGCCGCAAATTGCGGCGTTAATCCTGGTGCTGCTGGTCGATAGCCTGGTGGCGCCGCACTTTTTCCAGATAACCTTACAGGATGGCCGTCTTTTCGGCAGCCCGATTGATATCCTCAACCGCGCAGCTCCGGTAGCGCTGCTGGCGATCGGCATGACGCTGGTGATCGCCACCGGCGGTATCGATCTTTCCGTTGGCGCGGTGATGGCTATCGCCGGCGCCACTGCGGCTTCAATGACCGTGGCCGGGCACAGTCTGCCGGTAGTGCTGCTGGCGGCGATCGGATCCGGCGTGCTGGCCGGGCTGTGGAACGGCATCCTGGTCGCGATCCTGAAAATTCAGCCCTTCGTCGCCACGCTGATTTTGATGGTCGCGGGACGCGGCGTGGCGCAACTTATCACCTCCGGGCAGATCGTCACCTTCGACTCGCCGTCGCTGGCGTGGATCGGCAGCGGCAAGTTTCTCTTGTTCCCGACGCCGGTCATTATTGCGCTGGTGACGCTGATTGTCTTCTGGCTGCTGACGCGTAAAACCGCGCTCGTATGTTTATTGAAGCGGTGGGGATCAACATCCGCGCGGCGAAAAACGCCGGGGTGAATACCCGCATCGTGGTGATGCTGGCCTACGTGCTGAGCGGCATCTGTGCGGCGATCGCTGGCACGATCGTAGCGGCGGATATTCGCGGCGCCGACGCCAACAACGCCGGGCTATGGCTGGAGCTGGACGCGATTCTGGCGGTAGTGATCGGCGGCGGTTCGCTGATGGGCGGGCGCTTTAACCTGCTGCTTTCAGTGGTGGGCGCATTGATTATCCAGGGGATGAACACCGGTATTCTGCTCTCTGGCTTCCCGCCGGAGCTGAACCAGGTGGTCAAAGCGGTGGTGGTGATGTGCGTGCTGATCGTCCAGTCACCGCGCTTTATTCAGATACTGAAGAGGATGCGGGGCCATGATAAAACGTAACTTACCGCTGATGATCACCCTGGGAGTGTTTATCCTGGGTTATCTCTACTGTCTGACCCAGTTTCCCGGTTTCGCCTCGACGCGGGTGATTTGCAATATTCTGACCGACAACGCTTTCCTCGGGATTGTCGCGGTAGGCATGACCTTTGTGATCCTCTCCGGTGGTATCGATCTTTCCGTCGGCTCAGTGATCGCCTTCACCGGCGTATTTCTCGCCAAGGCGATCGGCTTCTGGGATTATCGCCGCTGGTGGCCTTTCCGCTGGTGCTGGCGATGGGCTGCGCCTTCGGCGCGTTTATGGGCTGGTTGATTGACGCGCTGAAGATCCCGGCATTTATCATTACGCTCGCCGGGATGTTTTTCCTGCGCGGCGTGAGCTACCTGGTGTCTGAAGAGTCGATTCCTATCGATCACCCGGTATACGACACCCTCTCCGGGCTGGCGTGGACCCTTCCCGGCGGCGGCCGTCTGAGCGCGATGGGGCTGTTAATGCTGCTGGTCGTGGTGTTGGGGATTTTCCTGGCCCACCGTACGCGCTTTGGCAATCAGGTCTACGCTATCGGCGGTAACGCCACCTCGGCTAACCTGATGGGTATTCCGACGCGTAGCACCATCGTGCGCATTTATATGCTGTCGACGGGGCTGGCCACGCTGGCGGGCATTGTGTTCTCCATTTATACCCAGGCTGGTTATGCGCTGGCAGGGGTTGGCGTGGAGCTGGATGCCATCGCCTCGGTGGTGATCGGCGGCACGCTGCTGAGCGGCGGCGTCGGTACGGTGCTGGGCACGCTGTTTGGCGTGGGCATTCAGGGGCTGATTCAGACCTACATCAACTTTGACGGTACGTTGAGCTCGTGGTGGACCAAAATCGCTATCGGCATTCTGCTGTTTATTTTTATTGCTCTCCAACGAGCGCTGACGGTGCTGTGGGAGAACCGGCAGAGTGCGGCTGTCACCCGCGTCGATCTCCCGGTAACAAAGAACTAACATACTGAAACGCTAAAGTTTTTCCGGTAGCAGCCGATACCAGTCATTTACGCCAAACAGTACCCCTGCTACCGGACAAAACTATGATGCTAAAAACGCTCTCTATCCGTACCGGCCTGCTGTCCCTGCTCGCCGTGATGACATTGCTGCTGATTCTGGTCAGTGGTATCGGCATTTATGCTCTCACCCAAAGTTCTGCTTCCCTCCAGCGTATCGACCATCTGCAAAGCGAGCAAATGACGCAGCTGAATGAGGGTTATACGCTGCTGCTGCGTGCGCGTAACGAAGCCGGCCAGGCGATCCGCTTGATGGAAATCGGCATGCTGGACGACGCGGCGAAGGCCGTCAAAACCCTTAACGGCGAAGTGACGCAGGGGCAAAAAATTATCGCCAGCGTCAGCCAGTCATCGGTTGACGATGCTGATGGCGCAAAACGGATGGCGGATGTCGCGAAAAGCTATGAGGTCTATAACACTCAGGCGATCAAACCGATGCTGGCGGCGCTCGAGCAGCAGAACGTCGACGGTTATTACGATCTGCTAGAAAAAACGATGATCCCGGTGGCCGCCAGTTTGATAACGCCATTCACGCCTTCCAGGATTGGGGGAGTCGCGTGGGCAGATTGAAGTCGCGGCAGTACACAGCACCAAAAATCGCGTATTGGCACTGATGGTGTTGGCCATTGCGCTGACCGCAGGGGTGATAGCGCTGGCCTGGCTGCAACTGCAACATCTGCTGTTAAAGCCGTTGGCATCGGCGATTGGTCAGCTTGAGCAGGTGGCGTCCGGGATTTAACCCCTTCACCGCTGAAAACCAGCAGCGCCGAAATTAAGCGTCTGAATGTGGCGATTGCCGGGATGCGCGAGTCAATGATGAACTCGGTCATGCGGGTGCGCGACGCCAGCTCACAGATTGATATCGGCAGCCGCGAGCTGACGGCGGGCAATAACCACCTGGCGCAGCGTACGGAGTCGACGGCCACCTCGCTGGAACAAACCGCCGCCAGCATGGAAGAACTGACCGCCACCGTGAAGCAGAACGCCGACAACGCCGAGCAGGCGCACAAGCTGGCGCGCGATGTCTCGGATACCGCCGATCGCGGCAGCGAGATGGTGTGTTATGTGATTGAAAAAATGCAGGATATCTCCGGCAGCGCGAAGCGTATTGCGGACATCCTGAGTGTGATTGATGGCATTGCCTTCCAGACCAATATTCTGGCGCTTAACGCCTCGGTAGAAGCGGCCCGTGCAGGTGAACAGGGGCGCGGATTTGCGGTCGTAGCCGGTGAAGTGCGTAACCTCGCCAGCCGCAGCGCCGATGCGGCGAAAGAGATTCGCCAGCTGATTGCCGACTCGCAAACCCACGTCAATGAAGGCAGCGACCTGGCGCAGCAGGCGGGGAAACCATGGATGAGATCGCCAGCGAAGTGATGCGGATGACCAAGCTGATGCGGGAAATTGCCAGCGCGTCGCAGGAACAGAGCCGCGGCATTGAGCAGGTGAATATTGCGGTGAGTCAGATGGATGAAACCGCACAGCAGAACGCGGCGCTGGTACAGCAGTCTTCGGCAGCAACCCGTTCGCTGGAAGAGCAGTCGCAGGCGCTGGTGGCGGCGATGGCGTCGTTCCGGTTGCAGGTGGCGTAACCGGGTGTCCCTCACCCGGCCCTCTCCCCAAAGGGCGAGGGAGAAAACCATGCACTATCGGTCCCCTCTCCCCATGGGGAGAGGGTTAGGGTGAGGGCTACCCAGCTCCTGACGTATTACGCGTCCGGGAACTCACGAATAAAGCGCTCAACGTCTTCAACCATATGGTCGTTGCCGACGAAGAATGAACGGCGCTGGTGCAGGCTTTCCGGCACGATATCCAGAATACGCTCTTTACCATCGCTGGCCTTGCCGCCGGCCTGCTCCGCGAGGAACGCCATCGGGTTGCACTCATACAGCAGACGCAGCTTCCCTTCCGGGTGGCTGGCGGTGCTTGGGTACAGGTAGATGCCGCCTTTCAGCAGGTTGCGGTGGAAATCGGCCACCAGAGAACCGATGTAGCGTGAAGTGTACGGGCGCTGCGTGGACTTATCTTCTTCCTGGCAGAACTTGATGTACTTCTTCACCCCGTTCGGGAATTTGATGTAGTTACCTTCGTTGATCGAGTAAGTGCTGCCGCGCTGCGGGAAGCGCATGCGCTCCTGACACAGGCAGAACACGCCCAGCGACGGGTCGTAGGTAAAGGCATGCACGCCACAGCCGGTGGTGTACACCAGCATGGTGGAAGAACCGTAAACCACATAACCGGCGGCTACCTGACGGTTACCCGGTTGCAGGAAGTCTTCTTCGGTAACCGGCGTGCCGACGGGTGTTACGCGGCGGTAGATAGAGAAGATGGTGCCGACAGAAACGTTAACGTCGATATTAGATGAGCCATCCAGCGGGTCCATCAGGACCACGTATTTCGCGTGCTCGCAGCCGTCGAAGACGACGATTTCGTCTTCCTCTTCGGAGGCGATACCGGCGACGATGTCACGTGCACGCAGCGCAGCTTTCAGTTTCTCGTTCGCGAACAGATCGAGCTTTTGTTGTACTTCTCCCTGTACGTTTTCAGCGCCGCTGGCACCCAGGATATCGACCAGACCGGCCTTATTGATATCGCGGTGGATGATCTTAGCACCTAACTTTATTGCCGACAGCAAAGCAGTGAGCTCACCGGTTGCGTGGGAGAACTCGTGCTGCTTCTCGACAATAAATTCACCTAACGTTTTCATAACACTTTCCCTGACAGTGGATGTTGAGTAAAACGGCTGCAACAATACTAACAAAGAATAAAAAAAATACGCACAGGTGAATCGCGCCAGCAAACTACGGAATATCCTGAAATGCATTTCTCTGCCGGCAAACATATGAGTAAAATGCGGGCAGATAAAAAAAGGATAGTGACGTATGCGCATTCATATTTTGGGTATTTGTGGCACTTTCATGGGCGGTCTGGCAATGCTGGCTCGTTCGCTGGGTCACGAAGTCACGGGTTCGGATGCCAATGTGTATCCCCGATGAGCACGCTGCTTGAAAAGCAAGGCATTGATTTAATTCAGGGCTATGACGCCAGCCAGCTTGATCCGCAGCCAGACCTGGTCATCATCGGCAACGCCATGACGCGCGGTAACCCGTGCGTGGAAGCGGTGCTGGAGAAGAACATTCCGTATATGTCCGGCCCGCAGTGGCTGCACGATTTCGTGCTGCGCGACCGTTGGGTTGTGGCGGTTGCCGGTACCCACGGTAAAACCACCACCGCCGGTATGGCGACCTGGATCCTCGAAGAGTGCGGCTACAAGCCGGGCTTCGTGATCGGCGGCGTGCCGGGTAACTTCGAGGTTTCCGCGCGTTTGGGCGACAGCCCGTTCTTCGTGATCGAAGCCGATGAATACGACTGCGCCTTCTTCGATAAGCGTTCCAAATTCGTGCATTACTGCCGCGTACCCTGATCCTCAACAACCTTGAGTTCGATCACGCGGACATCTTCGACGATCTGAAAGCTATCCAGAAACAGTTCCACCACCTGGTGCGCATCGTGCCGGGTCAGGGCCGTATCATCCTGCCGGAGAACGACGCGAACCTGAAGCAGGTGATGGCGATGGGCTGCTGGAGCGAGCAGGAGCTGGTGGGCGAGCAGGGCCACTGGCAGGCGAAAAAGCTGAACACCGACGCCTCCGAGTGGGAAGTGCTGCTCGACGGTGAAAAGGTCGGTGAAGTGAAGTGGGGTCTGGTGGGCGAACACAACATGCACAACGGCCTGATGGCAATTGCCGCCGCGCGTCATGTTGGCGTGACGCCTGCTGACGCCGCCAATGCGCTGGGCAGCTTTATCAACGCCCGTCGCCGCCTGGAGCTGCGCGGTGAAGCCAACGGCGTGTGTGTTTACGATGACTTCGCGCATCACCCGACCGCGATTCTTGCCACGCTGCAAGCGCTGCGCGGCAAAGTGGGCGGTACCGCGAAGATTATCGCCGTGCTGGAGCCGCGCTCTAACACCATGAAAATGGGCGTCTGCAAAGACGACCTCGCGCCGTCTCTGGGCCGTGCGGATGAAGTGTTCCTGCTTCAGCCGCAGCATATTCCATGGCAGGTGGCGGAAGTGGCGGAAGCCTGCGTGCAGCCAGCTCACTGGAGCGCAGACGTGGACGCGCTGGCGGATATGATCGTCAAAAGCGCCGAGCCGGGCGACCATATTCTGGTGATGAGCAACGGCGGGTTTGGCGGTATTCATCAGAAGCTGCTGGAAAGGCTGGAAAAGAAAGCTCAGCACTAAACGGCTGAGCTGGGCCCTCACCCTAATCCTCTCCCCACAGGGAGAGGGACCGAACGAGCAGCGAGCACGATTGGTTTTCTCCCTCGCCCTTTGGGGAGAGGGCCGGGGTGAGGGGCTCGCTCAATACAACACTCTCCCTCGGTACCCAAACATGCTCACCGCCAAAAAAATCACGACCACCGATTCCCCTTATTCCCTCCGCTCGATGCCCTCTATACCCACGCCTTTCCGTGGCACGAACAGCGCGAACTCCCCGCCAAACAGCACGCACTCCACGACCCGCACTACGCGCTGGAAGCGTGGTTCGACGGTGAGATATTCATCGGGATGAGCGGGACATGGGCATTTGACGGCTATATCTACATCGAACATCTGGCCGTCGACGGCAGCCTGCGCTCGCAGGGATACGGTAAGCGCCTGCTGGGGCAAATTCTCGAGCGCGCGTCGAAAACGATTCTGGAAATTGACCCGCTGACCACTGCGATTGCCCACAAGCGTCTGCGTTTTTATGAAGGCATGGGTTCTTTGCTAACCCGTGGCCGCACGCGCACCCGACCTATCACGCCGGTATCGCCGATCACGAATTAATTGTGCTGAGCTATCCGCAGCCGATTGACGAGGCGCAGTACCAGCGTTTCAACGATGATTTACGTCGGGTGGTGATGGCATAAAAAAATACCCTCACGAAGAGGGCATTTTACAGAAGCTTATTCCTGGTTTTCAGACAGCTCGCGCAGATACTGGAAGATCTGGCGGGAAGATTTCGGCGGCTTGTTGCCGGCTTTTTCTTTCCTGGCGTTACGCACCAGCGAACGCAGCTGTTGGCGATCGGCGGCAGGCCACAGGTTCATCACTTCTTCGATGGCTTCATCGCTACCGTCGACCATACGATCGCGCAGTTGCTCCAGCTTGTGGAACACAACCACCTGCTGGTTGTGACGGTTTTTCAGCTTATCCAGCGCCTGGCGGTAAGGTTCAACGTCACGCTGACGCAGCATTTTACCAATCAGCTGCAGCTGGCGGCGGCGGCCTTCCATCTTAATGCGCTGCGCCAGTTCAATGGCGGCACGCAGGTCGGCGTCCAGCGGGATTTTATCCAGCGCGTTCTTACCGAGCTCAACCAGTTCTACCCAAGCTTTTTCAGCTCTTCGGCATCACGTTTAATTTCACTCTTGCTGACCCAGATAATTTCATCATCTTCGTCCTCGATATCATCACCGGGACTTCGTCGAGCCAGTCTTCGGGCTGCTTTGTCATTTCAGGCTCCTTAAAAAAGAGGCTAATACTAACAGCTTGAGCGCATACTGAGAAAGGGTTCTCTGTTAGACTTCATTTAACTTTACCTCAGATTATGGCTTAGACGATGAAAGTGATCACACAAGTTGCGGAACAACGTATTGCGCTGGAAAAAGCGGTCTCCACGGCACTCGAGCTGGCAGCCGCTCAATCGGACGGCGCGGAAGTCGCGGTCAGTAAGACCACCGGTATCAGCGTCAGCACGCGCTACGGTGAAGTTGAAAACGTCGAATTCAACAGCGATGGCGCGCTGGGCATCACCGTTTATCACCAGAATCGTAAAGGCAGCGCCTCCTCCACCGACCTGAGCCCGGACGCCATCGCCCGTACCGTACAGGCGGCGCTGGATATTGCCCGCTACACCTCGCCGGACCCGTGCGCGGGCGTGGCGGACAAAGAACTGCTGGCCTTTGACGCGCCGGATCTTGACCTGTTCCACCCGGCGGAAGTCTCACCGGATGAAGCGATTGAACTGGCGGCCCGCGCTGAGCAGGCTTCCCTGAAAGCCGACAAACGCATCACCAACACCGAAGGCGGCAGCTTCAACAGCCATTACGGCATTAAAGTGTTCGGCAACAGCCACGGTATGTTGCAGAGCTACAGCTCAACCCGTCATTCCCTTTCCAGCTGCGTGATTGCCGAAGCGAACGGCGACATGGAGCGTGATTACGCTTACACCATTGGCCGCGCGCTAGGCGACCTGAAGTCTCCGGAGTGGGTCGGCGAAGAGTGCGCGCGTCGTACCCTGTCGCGCCTGGAACCGCGCAAACTCTCCACCATGCAGGCGCCGGTCATTTTCGCTAATGAAGTGGCGACCGGGCTGTTCGGTCACCTGGTCGGCGCGATTGCCGGTGGCTCGGTGTACCGTAAATCGACCTTCCTGCTGGACTCCCTCGGTAAGCAAATTCTGCCGGAATGGCTGACCATTGAAGAGCATCCGCATCTGCTGAAAGGGCTGGCTTCGACGCCGTTCGACAGCGAAGGCGTGCGTACCGAGCGTCGTGACATTATCAAAGACGGTATCCTGACCCAGTGGCTGCTGACCAACTACTCCGCGCGCAAGCTGGGCCTCAAGAGCACCGGTCACGCGGGCGGCATCCACAACTGGCGCATCAAGGGCCGCGGCCTGAGTTTTGAAAAGTTGCTTAAAGAGATGGGCACGGGTCTTGTCGTCACCGAACTGATGGGGCAGGGTGTTAGCGGCATCACCGGCGACTACTCGCGCGGTGCCTCAGGTTTCTGGGTGGAGAACGGCGAAATTCAGTATCCGGTGAGCGAAATCACCATCGCGGGCAACCTGAAAGATATGTGGCGCAATATTGTCACCATCGCCGACGATATTGAGACACGGAGTAATATCCAATGTGGTTCCGTACTGTTGCCGGAGATGAAAATCGCCGGGCAGTAATCACGTGTTGGGCGCATCCTGCTGCGCCCGTTCGCTTAAATAATAAAAAGGAAGTGAGCAATGCGTAAAAAACTGGTAGCGATGCTGGCGGTCTCCGCGCTGGCACTGGGTTCGGCTTCAGCGTTCGCCGACCTGGGTGAAGATATGGACACCCTGGCGGAAAATCTGCAGGTGGTGCAGAAAACCTCCGACGCGGGTGAACTGAAAGCGGCGCTGACGAAGATGCGCACCGCAGCAGAAGACGCCAAAAAAGAGACCCGCCGAAGCTGGAAGGCAAAGCGGCTGACAGCGCGGAAATGAAAGACTATCGTCATGGCATGGATACGCTGATTGGTCAGATTGACGGTGCGCTGAAGCTGGCGAACGAGGGCAAAGTGAAAGAGGCCCAGGCCGCTGCGGAAGATTTCAAAACCACCCGCAACGAGAACCACAAGAAGTTCCGCTAACGCCTTTTCCGGAAGGTGTCGCCCGATGCCTTCCGTCTTTCTCCCCGTAAAACTTCATCGATATCACACTTTTCACCTTCATTTTGCCATTCGTCTTTCCAATGACCTTGTCCCTCAGACGTGACATTCATCACGCGAATATATCGAAATCGTTATTTTCGTGGCGAATGTGTGAATCCGATCACTCAGGCCGTCTACCTTTCCACTTCGAAGTGGAAAACAACTCGCTACAAACTCCCATCCCCAGCGTTAGGTTTATCCCCAGAGACATTAGCGGGGTAACACGAGTGAATAACGGAGCGGTAATACACGACGCAGGGGAGCAGGCGCTACAGACCGAACGGCTGGCCGACAAAATGTTGCAGCAGGTGTTCGCACTGTTACGCCGCCGCGATATCACCCCTAACGATGTGCAGGAGCAAATGCTGACCTCCCACGTGCGGGCCATGGCCCACCGGTCAATCAGCGGCGAGCCGCTACCGGAAGTGGATGCCAGCCTGTTTGAAGAGATTTCTGACGATTCAATGATGCTTGCCCGCGAAGTGGTCGCGGCGTTTGGCAACCTGCCTGATGAAGAGGCCTGGCTGCTGTCCGTTCACTTCGAAGTAGCAAAAGACAACCTGTAAGGAGCAACAAATGGAACAGATCACCGTAGTAATTGGCGACCGCCTGGGTAAAGGACAAAAAGTTGCCGCTGGCGCGGAAAAAGCCGGTGCTCGTGCAGTGGTGGTACCGGGCGTGGCCGCCGATATGAAGCTGGGCGACATGATGAAGGCCGAGAACGCGACCTTCGGTATCTCCTTCTGCGGCAGCGGTGGTGCGGGGGCTATCACCGCGCAGACCAAATATGGCTACAAGGCGAAATACGGCATGCGTTCGGTGGAAGAGGGCGTGACTGCCATCAACGAAGGCTGCAACGTGCTGGGCTTCGGCTTTATGGACAAAGAAGAGCTGGGCGAACGCCTGGTCGAGGCCTGGAAGAAGAAGTACGGCGCTTGAGTATGAAAGAGCAATTCACCACCACGGTGAGGGTCACGGGCAAAGGCGAGAGCAAAACACGGGCGTTCGCCGATGCTCTGAACCACGTGCAGGCTGCGGTGATGAAAACATCATCGCATATCTTACTGCGTATTGAGCCACAGGATGTGCAGGTTGTTCATGCGCGCGAAGCGGTACGAAAAGAGGCGTTCTTATTCTTCTTTTTACGCCGTGAACGACGAGCGTACAGCGTGGAGCTGGACGTTACCGTCAACGTGACCGCCATTGATATCGATAAAGTGGATTTCGTCACGCAAACCTGATTTTTACCAAAGGGTCAGACTATGTTCCTGATAATTTTAATAAAATCGCTCATCATCGGCGGCCTGGTTGGCGTCGGCGTGGGCGCCGGAGCGGCACGCATGTTTCACGCGCCCACCACGCAGGGGATGGGGCGTTTCGTACCTTGGGCGAGCTGAACTCCTGTGAAGGCGATCCGGCTTCCCACTTCTCGTTTGGCCTCGGTTTCTTCTTTAACGCCTGGGCTTCTTCCGTTGCAGCAGGCTCCTTCACCCAGGACGTTGACCACCGCATTATCCCGAACTGGGGCGCGGCGGCGTTGATGCTCAAAAACCGCAACGTCGGTGAGACGCTGCATGACCCACGCAAAATGGCGATTGCCTGCGGCATCATCGGCATGATTGTCGTGGCCTTCCTTAACCTGACGGCCTCTTCCGTTCCGCAGGCGTTGCAGGTCACCGCCGTGAAGGTGCTGGTTCCGGCGGCCAACCTGCTGGTCAACACCGTGATGCCAGTTATCTTCTGGCTGGCGGCGATTGATGCCGGTAAGAAATCAGGCTTCTGGGCCACCATCTTCGGCGGCGCGGCGCAGCTGATTATGGGTAACGCCGTACCGGGTCTGGTACTGGGCATTCTGATTGGTAAGGGCGTTGAAGAGAGCGGCTGGCATCGCGTCACCAAAGTGATGATGGGCGCCATCGTTGCGCTGTTCGTCCTGAGCGCCTTCTTCCGCGGTTTCGACATGAAGATGATTGAATCCTTCCACCTGACCGTACCGAACTGGCTGGATCTGATCCACAGCTCAATCAGCGGCAAATAACGGGAGCCTGACATGGAACAAAATAAAGGTTTTTGGTATGCCGACTGGTCGTTCCCGATCTTCGTTGGCCTGCTCTCCTCCGGCGTGTTTGCCGGGACGCATATGTACTACCTCTACGGCATCGGCGCCTTCAACGAAGTGGCCTTCGTGGCGATGCTGAAAGCCGGGATTGATACCGGGGCTTACGGCGCGGTGGCCGCGTTCGGCGCGAGCTTCCTGTTTGCCCGAATCATTGAAGGTTCGCTGGTGGGGATTCTGGACATTGGCGGCGCGATTCAGACCGGCGTGGGCCTCGGCGTTCCGGCGCTGCTGCTCGGCGCGGGCATCATGTTCCCGGTGACCAACTTTATCGCCTCCCTGATTACCGGGCTGGTGATTGGTCTGGCGATTGGCTACATCATCATTCTGGCGCGTAAATTCACCATCAACCAGAGCGATTCCACCTACGGGGCCGACGTGATGATGGGCGCGGGTAACGCCTCCGGCCGCTTCCTTGGCCCGTTGATCATCCTCAGCGCGATGACCGCCTCGATTCCCATCGGCATCGGTTCTCTGGTTGGCGCACTGCTGTTTTACATCTGGCAGAAGCCGATCACCGGCGGCGCGATCCTGGGGCGATGATCCTCGGTTCCATCTTCCCGGTAGCGATTAGCTAAACCCTGCGGGCGCGCGGCGCCCGCCTTAACAGGAGAGAGATATGTTTGATTTACTCCTGCGCCGTGCGCGCCTCGTCGACGATACCCTGACTGATATCGCCATCAAGGACGGTTCAATCGCGGCGCTGGGCGAGATTAGCGCGCCTGCCCATAAAACCATTGCGCTGGACGGGAAATACTACGCCAGCGCCGGCTGGATTGACTCCCACGTCCACTGCTACCCGAACTCACCGATTTATCACGACGAACCGGACAGTGTCGGTATCGCTACCGGCGTCACCACCGTGATTGACGCGGGCAGTACCGGCGCGGATGACGTGGACGATTTCTACCAGTTGACCCGCAAAGCTGCGACCGACGTCTATGCTCTGCTCAACATCTCCCGCGTCGGGCTGATTGCCCAGAACGAACTGGCCAATATGGCCAATATTGATGCCGACGCGGTGAAGCAGGCGGTGGCACGCCACCCGGACTTTATCGTCGGCCTGAAAGCGCGCATGAGCAGCAGCGTGGTCGGCGAAAACGGCATTACGCCGCTGGAGCGCGCTAAAGCCATCCAACAAGAAAACGGCGACCTGCCGCTGATGGTGCATATTGGCAACAACCCGCCTAACCTCGATGAAATCGCCGAACTGCTGAGTTCTGGCGACATCATCACCCACTGCTACAACGGTAAACCGAACCGCATTCTGACGCCGGAAGGTGAACTGCGCGGTTCCATCGTGCGGGCCTTAAAGCGCGGCGTGCGCCTCGACGTCGGCCACGGTACTGCCAGCTTCAGCTTTGAGGTGGCGCGCCGGGCGATTGCGATGGGCATTCTGCCACACACCATCAGCTCCGATATCTACTGCCGTAACCGCATCGACGGCCCGGTACGCTCGCTGGCGCTGGTGATGTCGAAATTTCTCGCCATCGGTATGTCGCTGCCGCAGGTGATTGATTGCGTAACCTGTCATGCCGCCGAGGGTTTACGCCTGACGCACAAAGGACGACTGGCCGTCGGTTACGACGCGGATATCACGCTGTTTACCCTCGCGCAGACGCCAACGGTGCTGGTGGATGCCGAAAAAGAGAGCCTTCAGGCTGACAAGATTCTGCTGCCGCTTGCTGCGATTCGCGCGGGCAAGGGCTATTTGACCGAACAAGGGAGCGCGGAAAATGCCTTCAATTTTTGAAAAGTACGATTTAAAGCAAGTGATTAACACCTCCGGCCGCATGACCGCACTCGGCGTCTCTACGCCGCGCCCGGAAGTGGTGGAAGCCGCGATGGCGGGCATGAACCAGTACTTTGAGATGAAAGACCTGGTGAATAAAACCGGTGCCTATATTGCGAAGCTGCTGGATGTTGAAGGGGCGACCGTGGTGTCCTGCGCGTCCGCCGGTATTGCGCAATCCGTGGCGGCGGTGCTGGTGAAAGACAGCGACTGGCTGCTGGAAAACCTGCATGTCACCCCGATTGAGAACAACGAAATCGTGCTGCCGAAAGGCCACAACGTCAACTTCGGCGCGCCGGTCGGCACCATGGTGGCGCTGGGCGGCGGCAAGCTGGTGGAAGCGGGTTATGCCAACGAATGTTCTGCCGACCAACTGGCGGCGGCGATTACCCCGCGTACGGCGGCCATTCTGTATATCAAGTCTCACCACTGTGTACAGAAAAGCATGCTTAACGTGGCGCAGGCCGCCAGCGTGGCGCGTAGCCATAACCTGCCGCTGATCGTTGATGCGGCGGCGGAAGAGGATCTGCATGCCTACTATCGTGCGGGGGCGGATCTGGTTATCTACAGCGGGGCGAAGGCGATCGAAGGGCCAACCAGTGGCCTGGTGATTGGTAAAACCCAATACGTCGAGTGGGTGAAGCGCCAGTCGATGGGCATTGGACGTGCCATGAAGGTCGGTAAAGAAGGCATTCTGGGCCTGACCTGCGCCATTGAGCACTATCTGACGGCGACCAAAGAGAGCGGTGAAGAGATGGTGGAGAAAATGACACCGTTCATTAACCAGCTCAATACGCTCAACGGCGTCACCGCGCGTGTGGTGTGGGATAGCGCGGGCCGCGATATCGCCCGTGCGGAAATTAAATTTGATGAAGCGGCGACCGGCGTGAATACCGGTGATCTGGTGCAGGCGCTGAAGCAGGGCGAATACGCCATCTACTTCCGTGGCTATAAGGCCAATGAAGGCATTATCGAAGCTGATGTCCGCAGCGTGGATGCGCAGCAGTTAGCGATTGTTGCTCGCCGTATTGCAGAAGTTCTGAACAAGGAGAATCACGCATGAAACTGACCCCAAACTTTTACCGTGACCGTGTCTGCCTGAACGTGCTGGCCGGTAGCAAAGATAACGCCAGCGAGATTTATGAAGCGGCGGAAGGTCATGTGCTGGTGGGCGTGCTCTCCAAAAACTATCCGGACATCGCCAGCGCGGTGGCCGATATGCGCGAATACGCAAAGCGGATTGATAACGCGCTCTCCGTCGGCCTGGGCGCGGGCGACCCGAACCAGTCGGCGATGGTCAGCGAAATCTCCCGCCAGGTGCAGCCGCAGCACGTTAACCAGGTCTTCACCGGCGTGGCGACCAGCCGCGCGCTGTTAGGGCAGAACGAGACCGTGGTCAACGGCCTGGTCTCCCCAACCGGCACCGTCGGCATGGTTAAGATCTCCACCGGCCCGCTGTCCAGCAACGCGCCGGACGGTAGCGTGCCGCTGGAAACCGCGATTGCCCTGCTGAAAGACATGGGCGGCAGCTCGATTAAGTACTTCCCGATGGCGGCCTGAAGCACCGTGATGAGTTTATTGCGGTGGCGCAAGCCTGCGCGCGCCATGATTTCTGGCTGGAACCGACCGGCGGGATCGATCTGGAAAACTACGGCGAGATCCTGAAAATTGCGCTGGATGCGGGGGTAAGCAAAATTATCCCGCATATTTACAGCTCAATCATTGATAAAGACAGCGGCAATACGCGTCCGGCGGACGTGCGTCGGCTGCTGGAGATGACTAAACAGCTTGTTAAGTAGTGCCGATAGCCCCTCACCCCGACCCTCTCCCCACAGGGGAGAGGGAGAAAACCAACCGTGCCTTTGGCGCCTATCGTGCGTAAAAGTACCGAACGGTCCCCTCGCCCCTTTGGGGAGAGGGTTAGGGTGAGGGGAAAAACCCACCGAACCATCAAGGAGTCACCATGCCAACCGCTCGTCATCTGCTTGTTGCTTCACTCTCTTTGCTTGCTACCACGGTTACCGCCCAAACCCAGTATGCCTGGGTCGGGACCTACAATCCCAATGGCGAAGGTCTATACCGTTTTACGCTGGATGGTAAGACTGGCGCGCTACACGATAAAGCGCTGGTGAGTTCCCTGCCCAACGTCGCGCAGCTTACCGTCAGCCCTGACGGCAAGACGCTGTATGCCGCCAGTGAGGTGGAAAAAGGCGTGGTGCAGGCGTGGAGTATCGCCGCGAATGGTGAACTGAGTAGTCTGAATCAGGTGGCTTCCGGCGGCGCGGGGCCGGTTTATCTCTCGCTGACGCCAGACGGTCGTCATCTTCTGGTCGCCAACTACGTGAGCGGGTCGATCGCGGTGCTGCCGGTGAAAGAGGACGGTAGTTTGGGCGAGGCGGTAGATGTGCATCAGGATCAGGGCCCGGCTGGCGCGGCGCGCCCGGCAGCCGCAGCGGAGGGGAGTTTTGCCATCAGCGATCATAACGGCCCGCACGCGCACATGGTTGCCAGCGATCCGAGCGGTCAGTTTGTGTATTCCACCGATCTGGGGCTGGACCGCATCTACCAGTACCGTATGGACCGCGCCAGCGGCAAGCTGACGCCAAACGATCCGCCATTTATCGCCGCATCTTCGGCAGGGGCCGGGCCGCGACATTTTGTCTTTACGCCAGCAGGTGATGGGCTATGGTTGATTAATGAAGAATCCTCCACGCTGACCTTTTATCACCTCGATAAACAAAGCGGCCAGCTGCGCGAAGGCAAGACGGTTTCAGCGTTGCCAAAAGAGTACAAAGGCACCAGCTTTGCCGCAGGTCTGGTGTTAAGCCAGGACGGCAAGCAGCTGTATGTCGCCAATCGCCTCCACAACAGCATCGCTCACTTCACCGTGATGGCCGACGGCAGCCTGTCGCACCAGGAAGATATCTGGACGCGTGGCGACTATCCACGAACGCTAACGCTTGATAAGCAAGGACATTGGCTATATGTCATGAATCAGCGTAGCGATAATATTACTCGCTTTAGCGTGGCGCCGAAGGACGGCAAGCTGACGTTTTCACCGGACTATACGCCGGTTGGCAGCCCGTCTCAGATGGTGATTTCCACGCAACCTTAAGCCGTAACATGAAGGAACCGACATGCGATTTCCCAACCAACGTTTAGCGCAACTCTTTACCCTGCTGCAAAACGAAACGCTGCCCCAGGATGAGCTGGCGCAGCGGCTGTCGGTCTCAACCCGTACCGTACGCGCCGATATCACTGCGCTCAATGCGCTTTTGATGCATTACGGCGCGCAGTTTGTGCTGACGCGGGGCAGCGGCTATCAGCTAAAAATCGACGATCCCACGCGCTACCAGACGTTGGAAGAGAGCGCGCCGAAAACGCAGCATATCCCGCGTACCGCTCAGGATCGCGTGCACTTTTTGCTGGTGCGCTTTTTAACGTCGGCCTTCTCCATCAAGCTTGAGGATCTGGCTGACTCGTGGTTTGTCAGCCGCGCCACGTTGCAGAGCGATATGGTCGACGTACGCGAGCATTTTCAGCGCTATCAGCTGACGCTGGAGACGCGTCCGCGTCACGGCATGAAGCTGTTCGGCAGCGAAGTCTCTATTCGCGCTTGCCTGACCGATCTTCTGTGGGAGCTAAGCCAGCAGGGGCCGCTGAACCCGCTGATTCGTGAAGAGGCGTTTGATGCCAGTGTGCCAACCCTGCTGGAAGGCACGCTGCAGGAGACGTTAACCCGTCACCATGTGCGTCTGACCGATGCGGGCGAACGTTTTATTTGTCTGTATGGTGCGGTGGCGGTACGCCGCGTACGCGACGGGTATCCGTTGGCGGATTTCAGCGCGGAAGATGTGGCGCAAAACGTGCGCGATGTCGCCCATGATTTCGCCAATACTTTGCAACAACTGGTAGGGAAAGGTTTTTCGCCGGCGGAAGAGGAGTGGCTGTGCGTGCACCTTGCCGCCCGCCAGGTGCAGGACGTCGACCCGGAAACCATTAGCGCCGACGATGACGAGGCGCTGGTGAACTACATTCTTAGCTATATTAATCAGCAATATAACTACAATCTACTGGACGACGCCCAGCTGCATGCCGACCTGCTGACCCATATCAAAACCATGATTACCCGGGTGCGTTACCAGATAATGATCCCCAACCCGTTGCTCGATAACATCAAGCAGCACTATCCCATGGCCTGGGACATGACGCTGGCGGCCGTCTCCAGTTGGGGAAAATATACGCCGTACGCCATCAGTGAAAACGAGATTGGTTTTCTGGTGCTGCATATTGGCGTCGGGCTGGAGCGCCACTACAACATTGGCTATCAACGTCAGCCGCAGGTGCTGCTGGTCTGCGATGCGGGTAACGCGATGGTGCGGATGATTGAAGCTATTTTGCAGCGTAAATATCCGCAGGTAGAAATTGGCGCCACGCTCTCCCAGCGCGAGTACGAACAGCGGGCGACGGTGGCGGAAGATTTCGTCATCTCGACGGTACGTATTAGCGAAAAAGATAAACCCGTTATAACGATTGCGCCGTTCCCCACCGACTATCAGCTGGACCAAATCGGTAAGCTGGTGCTGGTGGACCGTACCCGCCCATTTATGCTCAACAAATACTTCGATGAAGCGCATTTCCGCGTGATAGACGCGCCGATGGATCAGCAAACCCTGTTTGCCGAGCTATGCCAGCAGTTGCAGCAGGAAGGTTTTGTTGATGCCGCATTCCACGCGTCGGTGGTGGAGCGTGAAGCGATTGTCAGCACCATGCTCGGCGACGGCATTGCGCTGCCGCACGCCTTAGGACTGCTGGCGCAGAAGACCGTGGTGTATACCGTTATTGCTCCCATGGTATCGCCTGGGCGACGAAACCGCACACATCATCTTCCTGCTGGCGATCAGCAAAAGCGAGTATGAAGAGGCGATGGCTATCTACGATATTTTTGTCACTTTCCTGCGCGAGCGAGCGATGACGCGCCTGGCAGCGACCCGCAGCTTTGATGAGTTTAAGGCGGTGGCGATGGAGTGCGTCAGCCGGTTTTGAGAGGCGTTATCCAGAACGCAATGTAATTCAAATGTAATGCTATAATGCATTACATCTTTACGCTTTCTGGAGGCATAATGGCTACGCTCAACGTCCGACTGGACGATAATCTCAAAAAAGAGGCTTATGCCGTGTTGGAAAAACTCGATATCACGCCAACCGAAGCCGTCCGGCTTCTCTTTCAGTACGTTGCTGAAAATGGGCGCATGCCGGTAAAAACGGCGATCATTAGCGACAGCGAAGAGGCGTTGCTGCAAACGGTTCGTGAGCGTCTGGCGAACCCGGAGAAAGGCATCAAGGTTAATCTGGATGACCTATGAGCTGGAGTTTGATCCTCGTGCGCTTCGGGAGTGGCATAAGCTCGGTGAAACCGTAAAAGCACAGTTTAAAAGCCGTTTGGCAAAGGTGTTACAGAATCCACGGATCGCCTCCGCCAGGCTGCATGAATTTCCTGACTGCTACAAAATAAAGCTCAAAGCGTCTGGGTATCGGCTGGTGTATCAAGTTCGCGACGATGTCGTGGTCGTCTTTGTTATCGCGGTGGGAAAACGTGAAAGGTCAGCCGTTTATCAGAACGCGCATAAACGGCTGTAGCGCTTAACGCAGGTGGTGAACCACCTGATTGCTGCTGCCGCGCCAGATCAGCGCCGGGTCTTTTAAATCCTGCACAAACTTACCGTCAACCAGCACGTTGATCAGGTCGACGACCTCCATCTGCGCGGCATTCAGTTCGTCAATCTTGTAACCGGTCCACACCCAGATATCTTTGCCTGGGCATTCAGCGTGGATGCGCTGCACCAGCTTGAGGATCTCCGGCACGTTTTGCGGATGCAACGGGTCGCCGCCGGAGAGCGAAATTCCCTGGCGCTTGACGCGGGTGTCGTTAAGGTCGGCGATGATGCGGTCGGCCATCTCGGCGGTGAACGGCTGGCCAGAGTTCACGCGCCAGGTGCTCTTGTTATAGCAGCCAGGACATTCGTGAACGCAGCCGGCAACAAACAGGGTGCAGCGCGTGCCGGGGCCGTTGACGATATCAACCGGATAGTATTGATGGAAGTTCATTTTCGCGTTCCAGATTTTTGGCCGGTATACGGTCGTACAGCGAGCGGTAAAACGGTTCCCTCTCCCCTGAGGGGAGAGGGCTAGGGTGAGGGATAAACCGCCTGGACTTAACCGAGCTGCCCGTTACCCAGGTGCTTAACGCGGCGCTTCACTTCTTCCTGTTTACCGGCGTTGAACGGACGAGCATCCGGGCTGCCGAGGTAGCCGCACACGCGGCGGGTGACCGACACGCGAGCCGCGTCATGGTTACCGCATTTCGGGCAGGTGAAGCCTTTGCTGGTGCACTCGAACTCACCGGTAAAGCCGCACTCGTAGCATTCGTCGATCGGCGTGTTGGTGCCGTAGTACGGCACGTGCTGGTAGCTGTAGTCCCACACGTCTTCCAGCGCTTTCAGGTTGTGCTGAATGTTCGGATATTCGCCGTAGCAAATGAAGCCGCCGTTCGCCAGCGGCGGGTACGGTGCTTCAAAGTCGATTTTGTCGTACGGGTTAACTTTCTTCTCCACGTCGAGGTGGAAGCTGTTGGTGTAGTAGCCTTTGTCGGTAACGCCTTCCACCACGCCAAATTCGGCGGTGTCGAGACGGCAGAAGCGGTCGCACAGGTTTTCGCTTGGCGTGCTGTACAGGCTGAAACCGTAGCCGGTTTCCTCTTTCCACTGGTCAACGGCATCGCGCAGACGCTGAACGATCGCCACGCCTTTTTCACGCAGCATTTCGCTGTCGTACATATGCTGATTGCCGAACAGCGCGTTGATGGTCTCGTGGATGCCGATGTAGCCCAGAGAGATAGAGGCCCGACCGTTTTTGAAGATTTCTGAAACGTCGTCGTCGGCTTTCAGACGCACGCCGCAGGCCCCTTCCATGTAGAGGATTGGCGCGACACGGGCTTTCACCCCTTCCAGGCGAGCAATACGGGTCATCAGCGCTTTACGCGCCAGCACCAGACGTTCGTCCAGCAGTGACCAGAACGCGGCTTCATCACCTTTCGCTTCCAGCGCAATGCGCGGCAGGTTAAGGCTGATCACGCCGAGGTTGTTACGCCCATCATGCACCTGCTCGCCGTTTTCATTCTCCCACACGCCGAGGAAGCTGCGGCAGCCCATCGGAGTTTTAAACGAACCGGTGACTTTCACCACCTGATCGTAGTTGAGGATGTCCGGATACATGCGCTTGCTGGCGCACTCCAGTGCCAGCTGTTTGATGTCGTAGTTGGCATCGCCCGGCTTATGGTTCAGGCCGTCGCGAATGGCGAACACCAGCTTCGGGAACACCGCGGTTTTGCGGTTTTTGCCGAGGCCCGCGATACGATTACGCAGAATGGACTGCTGAATCAGACGCGATTCCCAGCTGGTGCCGAGGCCGAAACCAAAGGTCACGAACGGGGTCTGGCCGTTGGCGGTATGCAGCGTGTTGACTTCATACTCCAGCGACTGGAAGGCGTCGTAGCACTCTTTCTCCGTGCGGGAACGAGCGTATTCTTCCGCGTTCGGAATCTGCCATTCGTTGGCGATTTTACGGTGCTTGTTGAAGCTTTCAGTGACGAACGGCGCCAGCACTTCATCGATGCGGTTGATGGTGGTACCGCCATAAATGTGGCTGGCGACCTGCGCGATAATCTGCGCGGTTACCGCTGTGGCGGTCGAGATGGATTTCGGCGGCTCAATTTCCGCGTTACCCATTTTGAAGCCCTGGGTTAGCATGCCTTTCAGATCGATCAGCATACAGTTGAACATCGGGAAGAACGGCGAATAGTCGAGGTCGTGGTAGTGAATCACGCCGCGCTCGTGCGCCATGACCACGTCGTGCGGCAGCAGGTGCTGGCGAGCGTAGTGTTTGGCGACGATACGGCCAGCAGGTCGCGCTGGGTCGGGATCACTTTGCTGTCTTTGTTGGCGTTTTCGTTAAGCAGTGCCGAGTTGGTCTGCTCAACCAGGCCGCGAATTTCCTGGTTCAGGCGGCCGCGCTTCTCGCGCTGGCTGTCGCGGTCATGGCGATATTCGATGTAGGCGCGAGCGAGCTGTTTGTACGGCCCGGACATCAGCTGGTTTTCAACGGCGGTCTGGATTTCGTTGATATCAACCTGCGACTGGTCCTGCATTTGTTGGCTAACGATTGCTGCGACGGTGGCGCAATAGTCTGCGTCATCGACTCCCGCTGCTTTAGCTGCACGCAGAATTGCTTCTTTGATGCGCTCTGATTTGAACGGCACTTTACAGCCATCTCGTTTCATCACATGCGGTGTCATGATCACTCCAATATTTATAAGAACAGGTTATCCACAGAGGTGGGAAAACAGCGATTGGCGTATTTACTCCATTAACCAATACTTTCCCCGCGTGCGGCCCAGGTTATCCACATACCGGCTATCTTTTTCGTGATTCTCATTGTGCAATGATAGACGATAAATACCATATGTAGGGCCGGGACGCATTTTAAGTTCTATATGTAGTGATTTGCATCAAAGATGTTTGCGCTTTTATTGATTCAGAACAAAGTAAAAATGCAAGAGTACAGATGACAGGCGTTGAGGGTAATGTAAATTTTTATGCTCAAGAAGTGTCCAAAAAAGGACCGAAAAACAGCGGGATGCGAAGAAGCCCGGCAGCAGGGCGCTACCGGGCCGCGGAGGTTTAACGCTGTAGCCACCAGATGGCTTCAAACGGTCGCAGCGTCATACCGGCTGGAGTGGCGTAGTTGCTCATCAGCACTTCGCCATCGGTGGAGCCCGCCGGTGGCTCCCAGTCCTGTGGCTCGCCGCTGAGGTTCGCGGCGACCAGCAGCGTCTGCCCTGCCACTGACGGCGGTAACACCACAGCGACGGATGCTCCGGCAGCAGATCCTGGTAGTCGCCCCAGGTCAGCACCGGTTCGGATTTACGCAGTGCAATCAACTGCTGGTAGGTGTAAAACACGGAATCAGGATCGGCCAGCGCACGTTCAACGTTGATGTCGGCAAAGTTATGGCTGACGCCAATCCACGGTTCGCCAGTGGTAAATCCGGCGTTAGGGCTGGCGTCCCACTGCATCGGCGTACGGCTGTTGTCGCGGGATTTGCTGGCCAGAATCGCCAGCAGTTCGTCGGCATCGCGCCCCTGCGCCAGCAGCTCGTTATACATGTTGTGGCTTTCAACGTCGCGGTACTGCTCTATCGTCGTGAAGTGCGGGTTGGTCATGCCAATTTCTTCGCCCTGATAGATGTACGGCGTCCCCTGCATGCCATGTAGCACCATCGCCAGCATCTTCGCCGCCGTGATGCGATATTCACCTTCGTCACCAAAGCGGGAGACGATGCGCGGCTGGTCGTGGTTACACCAGAACAGCGCGTTCCACGCCCGGTTGTGCATGCCCTGCTGCCAGTGACTAAACAGCGATTTCAGCGCCACGAAATCCGGACGCGCCAGCGTCCACTTCTCGCCGCCAGGGTAGTCCACCTTCAGGTGGTGGAAATTAAAGGTCATCGACAGCTCTTTACCGTCGAGAGAGGCGTATTGCTGACAGTTTTCGAGGGAGGTGGAGGACATCTCGCCGACGGTCATCAGGCCGCGCGGGTAAAGACGTCGCGGCTGAACTCCTGCAGGAACTCATGCGCGCGTGGGCCATCGGTATAGAAGCGGCGGCCGTCGCCCTGATGATCGTCCGGGAAGGACTGGTCTTTAGAGATGAGGTTGATAACGTCGAGACGCAGGCCATCGACGCCGCGATCGGCCCAGAACTCACAGACCTTTTTCAACTCGGCGCGTACCGCCTCGTTTTCCCAGTTGAGATCCGCCTGCTCGGTGGCGAACAGATGCAGATAGTACTGCCCGCTGGCCGCATCCCACTGCCAGGCGTTGCCGCCAAACTTCGAACGCCAGTTATTCGGCGGGGTGTCCGGGGTACCGTCGCGCCAGATATAGAACTGGCGGTACGGGCTCTCTTTATTCAGCGATTCTTTAAACCACGCATGGTGGGTGGAGGTGTGGTTGAGCACCATGTCCAGCACGATACGAATGCCGCGCTGATGGGCTTCGGCAACCAGCTTATCAAAATCGTCGAGCGTGCCGTAAGAGGGGTCGATCTCGGTGTAGTCAGCAATATCGTAACCGTTATCCACCTGCGGAGAGACGTAGAACGGTGTTATCCAGAGGGCATCAACGCCGAGCTTTTGCAGATAGTCGAGTCGTGAGGTCACGCCGCGCAGATCTCCCGTTCCGCTGCCGGTCGTGTCCTGGAAGCTTTTCGGGTAGATCTGGTAAATCACGCCGTTTTGCCACCAGTGAGGTAGTGTATTCATTGGGTTGTCCTCGAATAAGAATCAGGGGCGCAAATGCGCCCGAAGAAGGTGTGTTTACATGACGGGCAGCGTGCCCTGACTCTCTTTGCGCTTGTATACCATCATGGTCAGAATAATCGGCACGACCACGGCGATGATCATCGCGATGCTATAAACGCCCCAGAAGGTCGGTTTGATTGACAGGATGCCCGGCAGGCCGCCGACGCCGATACCGTTCGCCAGCACGCCGTACAGGCCGCACAGCAGGCCCGCGATACCGGAACCAATCATCGCGCAGAGCATCGGGAAGCGGTATTTCAGGTTGATCCCGTACATGGCCGGTTCGGTGACGCCGAGGTAGGCAGAGATAGCCGCCGGAACTGAGATTTCACGCTCTTTCGCCTTACGGCTGCAGATGATAATGCCGACGACGGCAGACGCCTGCGCGATGTTCGACAGGGCAATCATCGGCCATACCGGGGTGCCGCCCATGCTCTGAATCATCTGCATATCAATCGCCAGCGTGGTCTGGTGCACGCCGGTAATCACCAGCGGCGCGTACAGGAAGCCGAACAGCGCGGCGCCAATCGGTGCGAAGCTGCCGGTCAGCAGGTGACGCACGGCGAAGGCAACGCCATCGCCAATCAGGCGACCGAATGGCCCGATAATCGCGTGAGCAAGGAATACCGCCAGAATCAGCGAGCACACCGGTACGATAACGAGGTACAGGTAGTCCGGCACGATGCGCTTAAGGCGCGTCTCAATAAAGCCGAGGGTCAGACCCGCCAGCAGCGCCGGGATAACCTGCGCCTGGTAGCCGACTTTAGCGATGGTAAACAGGCCGAAGTTCCACACTTCCGGCACCTGCTGACCCAGCAGATAGGCGTTCATCAGTTGTGGGGAAACCAGCGTCACGCCGAGCACGATGCCGAGAATCGGCGTACCGCCCATTTTCTTCACCGCCGACCAGCAGATACCGACAGGCAGGTAGAAGAAGATAGCTTCGCCAATCAGCCACAGGAAGTCATAGATGGTTTGCAGCGACGGGTGCATCTGCGCCAGCGTCTGGCCGTTGCTCATCGGCAGATCGCCGATTACGTTACGGAAGCCTAAGATCAAACCCCGCTGATCAGTGCCGGCAGCAGCGGAAGAAGATCTCCGCGAAGTGGGAGATCATCTGCTCGTGCCATTTCATGTTCTGGCGCGCCGCCTGTTTGGCTTGCTCTTTGTCCACGCCGGTCTGGCCGGTGGTGGCGAGCAGCGCCTGATAGTAGTCGCCCACTTCAGTGCCGATCACCACCTGGAACTGCCCGGCGTTGGTAAAGCAGCCCTTCACCATCGGCAGTTCTTCGATGGCTTTCGGATTGGCTTTGGCCGGATCGTTCAGCACAAAACGCAGGCGCGTGATGCAATGGCTGACGGTGGCGATGTTTTCGCGTCCGCCAACCAGCTCGATAAGTTTATCGATGTTCTTTTGTTCTATTTTTTTGCTCATGATAGGGCCTTCAAACAGAGATAAGATCTCCCCGATAACCGCCAATTCAGACTGCCCTGGTATGGGTAACCTGACGGACTCAGGATATGAACAGTGAGTAATACGCTGAATATAAGCGTAGCGGGTTTACGCATTTGGGAAAATGGGAACGTTCCCGAAACGCAGCAAAGATCACATTAAAGCAGACTTTACGCTTAGGCGAGGAGGGCGGGATCACTATCTGCTGCGGTTCGCGCTTACCGCCGATCAGGGCGATCAGCTGCTCTGCGGCGCGGCGTCCGGCCTCGGCATAGCCGGGATCGACGGTGATAATTTCTGGATGCAGGAACTTGGTCAGCGGGGTGTTGCCGACGCTCGCTAGCTGGACGCTCTCGATGCGCTGTTCCTGGAAATATTTGCTGACGCCCAGCGCCAGGGTATCGGTGGCGCAAATGAGCGCAGTGGTCTCGGGGCAATGACCTCACGTGCGAAGTCGTAGCCCTGTTTCATCGCCAGGCCGGTAGCGCGGCCATCGGCGTGAGCTGATGGCGCTGGCAAAAGGTCTGATAGGCATCATGACGGCGCTGTCCGGTGGTGACATCGCTCGGTGGTACCCGAGGAAGCTGATATGGCGGTGGCCGCGTTCATACAGGCGCTGCATCAGCAGTGTGATGGCGCCGTGATCGTCATAGCAAACTGAGGAGAAACCGCTGGCATCGCGGGCCATCAGCACCAGAGAGGGCTGCCAGTTGGCCAGCGTCTCTTCGGTGACGCCGGTAAACCCAAACAGGATCACGCCATCGATATTGCGGCGCTTGAGCATCGCCAGATGTTCTACGACCTTTTCGGGCGAGAACTGGCTTTCCATCATAATGGGGTCGTAGCCCTGTTCGTAGAAGGCGGGCAGCATGGTTTGCACCGCCAGATTTTCCGACAGCGAATCCAGGCGAGTGACGATAATGGCGACCACTTTATCGCTTTGCCCGCGCATGGCGCGCGCGGAGCGAGAAGGGGAGAAGCCGTGCTGGAACATCACCGCTTCCACGCGCTCGCGGGTACGTTCACTGACGCCACTTTCGTTATTCAGCACGCGGGAGACGGTTGATTTACCAACACCGCTCAGGCGAGCGATGTCTTTGATGGTCAGCCGATTTTGCATATAGTTGCCCCACGTGAATATTTTACCGTCAGACCCGATGGTTGACGTGCCGTTGAATTACCTGCCGTTATTATATCGCCCTAATAGCCACAAAACTTATGATTTTCTGCGTATAATGCGCGGCGTTTTCTACTATCAACCTTACCGGAGGCTTTATGGATCCCGATCCCACACCTCTCTCGCGCTGGAGAGTAACGTTCCGGTAAGTCAGTTTTGCGCTGCCTTGCCGATGATGTGAGGCAGTGACATTCCTTAATCATGTCCCTGCAAGATAAAAATTGAGTGCCTGTGCGGTACAGATTAGCTGTGCCCGTAGGCCTGACTGCGGTCGCGTCCGGCGACTGCAGGGGATTTTGTATGCTGAAAAATTTAACCCGGCAGCTGTTTGCACAGCTTGGCCGCCACCTTCCGCGCCGTCTGGTACAGCGCGATCCGATGCCGACTCAGCAAAGCGTCGCCCATACGCCGATTCCATCCACGCTCAGCGAGCACTGCCTGAAAATGGCCCGGCTCAATGAACAGGAACTGTGGCACACCTTTAACACGCACCCGGAAGGGCTGAACGCGGCTGAAGTCGAGCAGGCACGCGCCACTCACGGTGAAAACCAGCTGCCGGCTCAGCAGCCGCAGCCGTGGTGGGTGCATCTGTGGCTCTGCTACCGTAACCCGTTCAACATTCTGCTGACCGTGCTGGCCGCCGTCTCCTACGCCACGGAAGACCTGTTCGCCGCGGTAGTGATTGTGCTGATGGTGGGTATTTCTACGCTGCTGAACTTTGTCCAGGAAGCCCGTTCGACCAAAGCGGCGGATACCCTGAAAGCGATGGTGAGCAACACCGCGACGGTGCTGCGCGTCATCAATGACAAGGGCGAGAGCAACTGGGTGGAACTGCCTATCGACCAACTGGTGCCGGGCGATATTATCAAGCTTGCCGCCGGGGATATGATCCCGGCGGATCTGCGCGTGATTCAGGCGCGTGACCTGTTTGTGGCCCAGGCATCGCTGACCGGAGAATCCTTGCCGGTTGAGAAAGTGGCGCAGACCGCGAGCCGCAGCAAACCAACCCGCTTGAGTGCGACACCCTGTGCTTTATGGGCACCAACGTGGTCAGCGGCACCGCGCAGGCGATGGTGATTGCCACTGGCGCCAATACCTGGTTCGGGCAACTGGCCGGGCGAGTGAGCGAGCAGGAGAGCGAGCCGAACGCCTTCCAGAAGGGCATCAGCCGCGTCAGCATGTTGCTGATCCGCTTTATGCTGGTGATGGCGCCGATTGTGCTGGTGATTAACGGCTACACCAAAGGCGACTGGTGGGAAGCGGCGCTGTTTGCCCTCTCCGTAGCCGTTGGCCTGACGCCAGAAATGCTGCCGATGATCGTCACCTCGACGCTGGCGCGTGGCGCGGTGAAGCTGTCAAAACAGAAGGTTATCGTCAAGCACCTCGACGCCATTCAGAACTTTGGCGCGATGGACATTCTCTGCACGGATAAAACGGGCACTCTGACGCAGGATAAAATCGTGCTGGAGAACCATACCGATGTCTCTGGCAAGGTCAGCGAACGCGTGCTGCAAACCGCGTGGCTGAACAGCCATTACCAGACCGGGCTGAAGAATCTGCTGGATACCGCGGTGCTCGAAGGCGTCGATGAGGCGGTAGCGCGCCAGCTCTCGACCGACTGGCAGAAAATCGATGAGATCCCGTTTGATTTCGAACGCCGTCGCATGTCGGTGGTGGTGAGTGAAAAGCCGGACGTGCACAAGCTGATTTGCAAAGGCGCGTTGCAGGAGATTCTCAACGTTTGTACCCAGGTGTATCACAACGGCGAAATCGTGCCGCTGGATGAGACCATGCTGCGCCGCATTAAGCGCGTGACCGACACCCTGAACCGTCAGGGCTGCGTGTGGTCGCCGTGGCGAGCAAATACCTGCCGTCCCGTGAAGGCGACTACCAGCGCATTGATGAGTCTGACCTGATCCTCGAAGGTTACATCGCCTTCCTCGATCCGCCGAAAGAGACCACCGCGCCGGCGCTGAAAGCGCTGAAGGCCAGCGGCATTACGGTAAAAATTCTCACCGGCGACAGCGAGCTGGTGGCGGCAAAAGTGTGCCACGAAGTTGGGTTGGACGCGGGCGAAGTGATTATCGGCAGCGATATTGAGCACCTCAGCGATGACGAACTGGCGCAGCTTGCGGCACGCACCACGCTGTTTGCCCGTCTGACGCCGATGCACAAAGAACGCATTGTGACCTTGCTGAAACGCGAAGGGCACGTGGTGGGCTTTATGGGTGACGGCATCAACGATGCCCCGGCGCTGCGCGCGGCGGACATCGGTATTTCCGTGGATGGCGCGGTGGATATCGCTCGTGAAGCGGCCGATATTATTCTGCTGGAAAAGAGCCTGATGGTGCTGGAAGAGGGCGTGATCGAAGGGCGTCGTACCTTCTCGAACATGCTCAAATACATCAAGATGACCGCCAGCTCTAACTTCGGTAACGTCTTCAGCGTGCTGGTGGCCAGCGCCTTCCTGCCGTTCCTGCCGATGCTGCCGTTACACTTGCTGATTCAGAACCTGCTGTACGATGTATCCCAGGTGGCGCTGCCGTTTGATAACGTTGACGATGAGCAGATTCGTAAACCGCAGCGCTGGAATCCGGCGGATCTGGGACGTTTTATGGTGTTCTTCGGGCCGATCAGCTCTATCTTCGATATTCTGACCTTCTGCCTGATGTGGTGGGTATTTAAAGCAAATACGCCAGAAATGCAGACGCTGTTCCAGTCCGGCTGGTTTATTGAAGGGCTGCTGTCGCAGACGCTGATTGTGCATATGATTCGTACCCGCCGCATTCCATTCGTGCAAAGCCGCGCCGCCTGGCCGCTGTTCGCGATGACGCTGCTGGTGATGGCGGTCGGTATCGCGCTGCCGTTCTCACCGCTGGCAAGCTATCTGCAATTAGAAGCATTACCGCTGAGCTACTTCCCGTGGCTGGTGGCGATTCTGGTGGGTTACATGACGCTGACGCAGATGGTGAAAGGGTTCTTCAGCCGCCGCTATGGCTGGCAGTAATCCCGCGTATAACATCAAAAAAGGCAGCCAATGGCTGCCTTTCTTCATACTGCATCGAAATTAGCGACGTACGGCAATCGCTTCGATTTCAATCTTCACGTCTTTCGGCAGACGCGCCACTTCAACGCAGGAACGCGCCGGGAAGGTGGCATTGTGCTCGGTGAAGAACGCTTCGTAAGTGGCGTTAATGGTCGCGAAATCGTTGAGGTCTTTTACGAAAACGGTCGTTTTTACGATATCGCCCACTTTCAGGCCCGCGGCCTCGACGATCGCTTTGACGTTTTCCAGCGACTGACGCGCCTGTGCGGACACGTCTTCCGGCACACTGCCGGTTTTCGGGTCAACCGGGATCTGACCGGAAGTGATGATCATGCTGCCCAGGTCAACGCCCTGAACGTATGGGCCGATAGCTGCTGGTGCATTTTCCGTCGCAATAGTTTTGCTCATGATATCTCCAGATGAACTGCAGTAATTAGGTCGTAGCCATTATAGGGACGCCTAATTCCAATACCAACCGCAATTAGTTGGCCAGCACCACATAATGGGAAAACTCTTTTTCACAGTATTTGCATTTGAGTGCAACGTCATCGGCGCGTTTTTTCACTGCAAAGCTGGAGGAAACCGGCTCAGCGTGGCTGATGCAGTTGCTGTTTGGGCACACCAGCACGCTCTCAATACGATCCGGCAGGCTCGGACGCGATTTGCCCACCACTTCATAGTTGTCGATACGGTTCACGGTAGCCTGTGGGGCGTACAGCGACAGTTGGTTAACCTGCTCATCAGTGAGGAAGGTATTCTCAATTTTAATCAGATCTTTGCGGCCCATTTCACCGGACGGCAGGTTCAGACCGATGGTGATGCGCTGGTCAGTTTCGGTCAGCTTGAACAGCGTCAGCAGTTTAAAACCGACCTGTGCCGGGATGTGGTCGATCACGGTGCCACGTTTGATGGCTTCTACCTGCAATTTGTTGTCGTGTGTCATCGTCATTCCCTCTTACAGAGCCAGTTCGCTATTCAGTACCAGTGCCAGTAACGCCTGGCGGCGAAGATGCCGTTGCCGGCCTGCTGGAAGTACCAGGCGTGCGGCGTCTTATCGACATCGGTAGTGATCTCGTCAATGCGCGGCAGCGGGTGCAGCACTTTCATATTGTCGCGTGCGCCGACCAGGTCTGCGGCGCGCAGGACAAACTGCGCTTTCACGTTGGCGTATTCGGACGGGTCGAGACGCTCTTTCTGCACGCGGGTCATGTAGAGAATGTCGACCTCGGCCATCACCTCTTCAATGGCGCTATGCAGGCTCCAGGCGATACCTTTCTCGTCGAGCATATCGAGGATGTACTGCGGCATCGCCAGTGCGTCCGGGGCGATGAAGTAGAAGCGGTTACCGTTAAATTTCGCCAGCGCCTGGGTCAGCGAGTGCACGGTACGGCCATACTTCAGGTCACCAACCATCGCGATGTTGAGATTTTCGAGACGGCCCTGGGTTTCCTGAATGGTGAACAGATCCAGTAGCGTTTGCGTCGGGTGCTGGTTTGCGCCGTCACCGGCGTTGAGTACCGGAATACCGCCGGAGAATTCGGTCGCCAGACGCGCTGCGCCTTCCTGCGGGTGACGCATCACGATGGCGTCGACGTAGGTGCTGATGACGGAGATGGTGTCAGCCAGGGTTTCGCCTTTTTTACCGAGCGAGGTGTTGGCGCTGTCGGAAAAACCCACCACGCTGGCGCCCAGGCGATGCATGGAGGTTTCAAACGAGAGGCGGGTACGCGTCGAGGCTTCGAAGAAACAGCTGGCAATGACCTTGTGCTTCAGCAGCTCCGGCTGCGGATTGGCTTTCAGTTTAGCGGCGGTCGCCAAAACCAGCTCAAGGTCTTCGCGGCTGAGATCGTTTATGGAAATGATGTGTTTTTGATACAGCGGATTAGCCATGTTTATCTCCTGACGACGGCGCAAAAAAAAAGCCCTTAAATAAGGGCTTTACGAATACGGATGCAACGGAAAGGAAAAACGGCAGGCCAGCGTCTTTTTTCAGACGCGGTAAGACGCGATGTCGTACACACTGAACCATAATTCCTCCCGGCAAAACGGCTGGCATTATACGCAGCTTTGGTAAGGGATCAAGCGCTGAATTCACATTTTAATCAACGAAAACGATTCTCATAGAATGAGTATTCGCTTTTTATGCATTTAAATTCTTAGCGCCACTCGCCAGGCGCAAACTGTGCGCTAAACCGGCAGGACCGCAATAACAGGGTAAAAAGTGCTGGTATGGTATCGCGAATTTACGTATAACAACTAAAAATTGAAACATCGTTTTATTTGTGGAGTCATCATGATTATTGGCAATATTCACAACGTGCAGTCCTGGCTGCCGGAAGAACTGCGTCAGGCGATTGCCTACATTAAGGCTAACGTTACCGCGGAAACCCCGGAAGGGAAATACGACATTGACGGCAACCGTCTGTTTTATATGGTTTCAGAAAACATGACCGAGCCATTTGCCGAGCGTCGCGCCGAGTATCACGCGCGTTACCTGGATATCCAGGTGGTGCTGAGTGGCCAGGAAGGGATGGCGTTCAGCACCCAGCCTGCGGGCAAACCGGACACCGACTGGCTGGCCGACAAAGACATCGCTTTCCTGCCGGAAGGCGTGCAGGAAAAAATGGTAGTGATGAGCGAAGGTGACTTCGTGGTGTTTTACCCGGGTGAAGTACACAAACCGCTGTGCGCTGTCGGCACGCCGGCGAAAGTGCGTAAGCTGGTGGTGAAACTGCTGGTTGCCTGAGAAGTTACGCCCTGACCGTCAGGCCAGGGCGTAGCCCGCTTATTGGCTCAGCGTCGCCACCATCACGGCTTTGATGGTATGCATGCGGTTTTCAGCTTGATCAAACACGATGCTGGCTGGTGATTCAAAGACCTCGTCGGTCACTTCCATCCCACCGTGCATACCGTACTCAGCGGCCATTTTCTTACCCAACGTCGTCTGGTCATCATGGAATGCAGGCAAGCAGTGCAGGAATTTGACCTGCGGGTTGCCGGTCAGCTTCATCATGGCGCTATTCACCTGATAGTCGCGCAGCAGCGCAATACGTTCCGCCCACTTCTCTTTGGCTTCGCCCATCGAGACCCACACGTCGGTATAGATAAAATCGGCCCCTTTTACGCCTGCGGCGATATCTTCCGTCAGCGTCACGTTGCCGCCGTTTTTCTGCGCCAGCGCTTTACACTCGGCCACCAGGCTCTCTTCCGGCCAGCACGCTTTTGGCGCCACAAGGCGCAGATCCAGTCCGGTTAACGCTGCGGCTTCCAGCATGGAGTTACCCATGTTGTTGCGCGCGTCTCCGGCATAGACCAACGTCATTTCGTTGAAGGCTTTGCCCGGCAGATGTTCCTGCATGGTCAGCAGGTCAGCCAGCAGTTGTGTCGGATGGAATTCGTCGGTCAAGCCGTTCCACACCGGCACGCCGGAGTACTCGGCCAGCGTTTCGACCACTTCCTGGCCGTAGCCGCGATACTGAATGCCGTCATACATGCGGCCCAACACGCGCGCGGTATCTTTAATCGACTCTTTATGGCCAATCTGGCTGCCGCTGGAACCAAGGTAAGTGACGCGAGCGCCCTGATCGTAAGCGGCAACTTCGAAAGAGCATCGGGTGCGGGTCGAGTCTTTTTCGAAGATGAGCGCGATGTTTTTACCGGTCAGGTTCGGCGACTCCGTGCCGCTTTTTTTATCCGCTTTTAGTTTTGCCGCGAGTTGCAGCAGCGTGGTGATTTCTGCAGGGGTAAAATCGAGTAATTTTAAGAAGTTCTTTTTATACAGAGTAGACATTTTTCCCTCACCTGGCTCAAGCCACTTATTGAATTAAAATTCACTTTATATGTATGAATATTCATTTGCAACCCCAATAACAAATCTTTATCGGAAAGGTGGAGGCAATGGCAACGGTATGTGACAATAAGAGTATCAGCCACATTATGAGGAAAGAGCCATGGCAAACCCGGAACACCTGGAAGAGCAGCGTGAAGAAACACGTCTGATTATTGAAGAACTGCTGGAAGACGGCAGCGATCCTGACGCGCTGTACACCATTGAGCACCACCTTTCCGCCGACGATTTCGAAAGCCTGGAAAAAGCGGCAGTCGAAGCGTTCAAGCTGGGCTATGAAGTGACTGAGCCGGAAGAGCTGGAAGTGGAAGAAGGCGACACCGTGATCTGCTGCGACATCCTCAGTGAATGCGCGCTGAATGCCGAGCTGATTGACGCACAGGTTGAGCAACTGATGAACCTGGCCGAGAAATTTGAAGTGGAATACGACGGTTGGGGCACCTACTACGAAGACCCGAACGGCGAAGAAGGCGATGACGACGAAGATTACGTCGACGAAGAAGACGACGGCGTACGTCACTAAGTCATCTTATCACCTACGGCAGCGCCCGCTGCCGTAGGCAAGGATTTCGGTATGGATTACCCGCAAATACTCTCCCCGGTTCTCAACTTTCTGCACTGTAAAACGCCTCAGGCATGGCTCGATAAAGCCCGCGATCCGGAAAATCTACCTCTGTTGCTGACTGACCATTTAGTTTGTGAGCTGAAAGCGGCGCAAACGGCAATGCTGCTGGTGCGTAAATATGTTGCCGACAAAGCGGGTTCGCAGGCGCTGCTCGACTGGCTTAAGCCGTATGAAGCCTTTGCCTTTCGTGAGGGAGAAGAGCCGGATTTCGCCGCGCTGAATAAGCAGATAAACAAAAGCGCGATGCCGCAGACCGACGACCCGTGGGGACGTCAGTTGATAGACAGCATGGTGCTGTTGATTAAAGAGGAGCTGCACCACTTCTGGCAGGTGCGTGAGGCGATGCAGCGTCGCAATATTCCCTATGTCAAAATCACCGCCAGCCGCTATGCCAAAGGCATGCTCAAAGAGGTGCGAACCCACGAGCCGCTGACGCTGATTGATAAGCTGATTTGCGGAGCGTATATCGAAGCCCGCTCCTGCGAGCGCTTTGCCGCGTTAGCGCCTTATCTGGAGGCGGATTTGCAGGCCTTTTATCTGTCGCTGCTGCGATCCGAGGCGCGGCACTATCAGGATTATCTGGCGCTGGCACAGCAGATTTCGGCGAACGACATTGGCGATCGGGTGCGTTTTTTTGGGGAAGTGGAGGCTGGGCTTATTACTTCTCCCGATAATGAGTTCCGCTTTCATAGCGGCGTGCCGGTATAAGTTATCCGCCTGCGCCTTACACCTTTCTCGCCTTCAGAAGAAAAATTTGGTGGCTGGAAATCGTTCATCTTTACCGCAATAATCGAAACTCATCACGGGGAAGCATAATCCCGGAATAACGATTGATTTGGGTAAGGAAATTCAATGAACTGGGCACACGTATTACTGGCAGGGTATATCGGCGCGGTTATCGCCATCATCGTGGGAGTATTTCGCAAAAAAGGCTGGATTGGCAAGATCGCGGGCGGGGTGATTTTCGTGGTTGCGATCGTCGGCTGGAATCTGTTTGACGTGCATTACCTGATTCCGCGCGAAAGCCCGGACTATGGAAAAACGGAAGCGCAGAAATTCGAAGATGCGATGCTGACCATGCCTGTTTATCAGGTCATTAAAGAGCAGGAACCTGCGCTGTGGGAGCATATTCGCAACCAGTCGGCACAGATGAAAGAGGCCGGAAAAAGCGAGCAGCAGATTATTGACGCCATTCAGCCGCAGATCCTGCAGATGCAGATGGCGCGTTTGCAGCAGGCACCTGATGCCGAGGTGATTGGCTATATGAAGATTAATCTCGAGCAGATTGCCGCGGTGCAGAAAGTAGGGGACGACGAGTGCTTCCGTTTTCTGTTCCCGGCGGTAAAAGGTGGGATTAATCCGGTGCGCATTATTCCTCGCAAGATCATGGATCGTCGTATGGCGAGCGACATGGGCATGCTGTATGCCTCTCATGGCCCGAAAAAACATACCGTGACGGCAGAAGAAAAACAGCTGGCGCTTCAGGACCTGCAAACCCTCAGCCCGACGCTGGTGCAGCGTTATGGCCAGGATATTCAAATCATGGCTGACCCAAATAAAGGCGTGGGAAAAGAGAAGCTGACCTGTGACATGGTGCAGGATTTATGGGCTCAGGTACTTAAACTGCCGACCGCGCGTGCGGCCGGTGTGATACGCCTGATGTTGTCTGCTGAGATGCAATAACGTTGTTGTTCCCTCAGGATAACCTCAGAGGGGTTTTAACATCCGGACTTCACAGTCGACGTGACCGGTGCAACCGAGGGGTTCCGCAATATGCGCGAACCCCAAACGCTCGTAAAGACGAATGGCTTCCGTCAGAAACGCGGTCGTTTCCAGATAGCACTGTTTAAACCCCTGCTCACGGGCGTGATCCAGCGCCATCAGCGCCAGCCGCTTCGCCAGCCCTGACCGCGCACGCTCGGCAGGAAATACATTTTTTGCAGTTCGCAGATATCCGGTTCGCTACAACCTAACGGCGCAACACCGCCGCCGCCCACCACCTGACCATTCTGCTCAACCACCCAATACGCCGCGCCAGGCTGGCTGTAGACCTGAAACAACTCGTCGAGATTTGGGTCGGCCACGGTGTAGCCTTTATCAGCAGTCAGGCCATATTCGGCGGAGACCTGGCGAATCACATGGGCGATCGCCGCGTTGTCGTCGGCGGTGATGCGGCGTAGCGTCGCCGAGACAGGTGTAATGACACTCATAGCGAACTCATGACAGAAATGTGGAACATATGCAGTTAATACCACTGCGGTGAGGGGGAGCGCAAGCGAGGATAATTCAATAAAAAGCCTCTGAGCATTTGCATCAGAGGCTTTTGTCGTCTGCGCTGTCGGATGGCGCTACGTACAGGCTCGATGATTACAGCGCGGCGATGACCGCCTGCTGCTCAATCAGCTTCGCTTTCGCTTCTGCATAACCGTCCAGCTTCTCACGCTCTTTTGCAATGACCGCTTCCGGCGCGCGGGCGACGAAACCTTCGTTGGAAAGTTTGCCTTCGATACGGGCAATCTCACCTTCGATTTTCGCCACTTCTTTCGCCAGACGCGCCAGCTCATCTTCTTTGTTGATGAGGCCAGCCATCGGGATCAGCAGTTCGGCGCCGTCGATGATTTTGGTCACGGAAACCGGACCTTTGTCATTGGCAGGCAGTACGGTGATGCTTTCCAGACGCGCCAGGTTCAGCAGGAAGCTACGGTTGTCGTTCACGCGACGCATCGCGTCAGCGCTGCAACCACGCAGCAGCAGTTCCAGCGGTTTGCCCGGGGCGATGTTCATTTCTGCACGGATGTTACGTACGGCAACGATCGCTTGCTTCAGCCATTCGGTATCGGCCAGCGCGGCTTCATCAACCTGCGCGGCGTTATATTCCGGGAACGGCTGCAGCATGATGGTGTCGGCGGTAATGCCGCAAATGACCTTCACGCGCTGCCAGATGGTTTCGGTGATGAACGGGATGATCGGGTGCGCCAGGCGCAGCAGACCTTCCAGCACGGTAACCAGCGTATTGCGGGTACCGCGCAGTTCAGACTCGGAACCCCCGGTCATAACAGGTTTGGTCAGCTCCAGATACCAGTCACAGAACTGGTTCCAGGTGAACTCGTACAGGATGCCCGCGGCGATGTCGAAGCGGAAGTTATCCAGCGCTTCGCGGTACGCTTTCACGGTCTGGTTGAATTCAGCAAGGATCCAGCGGTCCGCCAGCGACAGGGTCATTTCACCGCCGTTGAAGCCGCAATCTTGATCTTCGGTGTTCATCAGCACAAAGCGGCTGGCGTTCCACAGCTTGTTACAGAAGTTACGGTAACCTTCCAGACGCTTCATATCCCAGTTGATATCGCGGCCGGTCGAAGCCAGCGCCGCCAGGGTAAAGCGCAGGGCGTCGGTGCCGTGCGGCTCGATGCCGTTCGGGAACTGCTTCTCGGTACGCTTGGCAATCTTCTCAGCCAGCTGCGGCTGCATCATGTTGCCGGTACGTTTTTCCAGCAGCTCCGGCAGGGAGATGCCGTCGACCATATCCAGCGGGTCAATAACGTTACCCTTGGATTTGGACATCTTCTGGCCTTCGTCGTCGCGAATCAGACCGGTCATGTAGACGGTATGGAACGGAACCTGCGGCTTGCCGTTTTCATCTTTGATGAAGTGCATGGTCATCATGATCATGCGGGCAATCCAGAAGAAGATGATGTCGAAGCCGGAAACCATCACGCTGGTTGGGTGGAACTGACGCAGCGCGTCGGTGTTTTCCGGCCAGCCGAGGGTAGAGAAGGTCCACAGCGCGGAGGAGAACCAGGTATCGAGAACGTCTTCGTCCTGACGCAGCGCAACGTCGGCGCCGAGATTGTTTTCCTGGCGCACTTCGTCTTCGGTGCGGCCAACGTAGACGTTGCCGTCGTTGTCGTACCATGCCGGGATACGGTGACCCCACCACAGCTGACGGGAGATACACCAGTCCTGAATATCGCGCATCCAGGAGAAGTACATGTTTTCGTACTGCTTCGGCACGAACTGAATGCTGCCGTTTTCAACGGCTTCAACCGCCGGTTTCGCCAGCACGTCGGCACGCACATACCACTGGTCGGTCAGCATCGGTTCGATAACCACGCCGCCACGGTCGCCGTAAGGGACGGTCAGATCGTGCGGTTTAATTTCTTCCAGCAGGCCCAGTGCGTCAACGGCAGCGACGATGGCTTTACGGGCAGCAAAACGTTCCAGCTTCTGGAATTCAGCCGGGATCGCGTTGGAGTAAACGTCAGACTCTTCGCCTTTGGTGTCGTACACTTCCGCGGTTTCGCGGATGTCGCCGTCAAAGGTCAGAATATTGATCATCGGCAGGGCGTGACGTTTCCCGACTTCGTAGTCGTTAAAGTCGTGCGCCGGGGTGATCTTCACGCAGCCGGTGCCTTTTTCCATATCGGCGTGTTCATCGCCAACGATTGGAATACGGCGGTCAACCAGCGGCAGAATAACGAACTTGCCGATCAGATCTTTATAACGCGGATCTTCCGGGTTCACGGCCACGCCGGTATCGCCGAGAATGGTTTCCGGACGGGTAGTGGCGACGACCAGATAATCTTTACCGTCTGCGGTTTTCGCGCCGTCGGCCAGCGGATAGCGGATGTGCCACATTGAGCCTTTAGACTCGCGGTTTTCCACTTCCAGGTCAGAGATGGCGGTGCGCAATTTCGGGTCCCAGTTCACCAGGCGTTTGCCACGGTAAATCAGGTCTTCTTTGTACAGGCGAACAAAGACTTCTTTCACGGCATTGGAAAGGCCTTCGTCCATGGTGAAGCGCTCGCGCTCCCAGTCAACCGAGTTGCCGAGACGGCGCATCTGACGGGTAATGGTGCCGCCGGATTCCGCTTTCCACTGCCAGATTTTGTCGATGAACGCATCGCGACCATAGTCGTGACGGGTTTTCCCTTCTTCAGCGGCAATCTTACGCTCAACCACCATCTGGGTAGCGATACCCGCGTGGTCGGTACCGGCCTGCCACAGGGTGTTTTTGCCCTGCATGCGCTGGTAGCGAATCATGGTGTCCATGATGGTTTGCTGGAAAGCATGACCCATATGCAAACTGCCGGTGACGTTCGGCGGCGGGATCATGATGCAGAAGGACTCTTTGCTTTCGTCGCCGTTAGGCTTGAAATAGCCCTGCTTTTCCCAGTGCTCGTAAAGCGGCTGTTCGATATCTTGCGGGTTATATGTCTTTTCCATTATTTCCAGGTTGCCGTATTCAGGTTAAAACCAGCCACGCGGTAGGCTTTGTAGCGATCGCGTGCGAGTTGTTTCAGAGTTTCTTCGTAAGGGACGAAGTCTACCACTTCTGTGAAAGCGGTGGCAAAATCTGCAAAGTTTACCCGCAGACTTATCAGTATATCCCGTGGGCTGCTGTTGCGCCTGGCAGGCCAGGCGATCTCCACCGGCGCACCGCCTCTTGGGCCTTCGCCCGCCAGATTATGCGGCACAAAACTTTCCGGAGGGCGGCTCCACAGGGCTTCATCCAGGCGAATGGCCTGCTGCTCGTCTTCGCAGGCGATCAGCACGCGCTTGCCCGCGCGCCAACGTTCTGCGGCAATTTCACACACCAGTTGTTCGACGGCGCTAAGCTCGTCGACGGTGGTGTCGTTGTCCAGAAGATAGAACGTCGCATTCTTCATATATGGGGCTTCTTGTGGTGGATTTAAATCGCCCCTGACTCCCTTCCCGAACGCGGGAAGATTGGTTCCCTCTCCCCAGTGGGGAGAGGGTTAGGGTGAGGGGGTTGTGCCTTACTCTTCGCCGTTAAACCCGGCGCGGTTCAGCAGGAACTGCGACAGCAGCGCCACCGGACGACCGGTTGCGCCTTTGGCCTTACCGGAGCGCCATGCGGTGCCCGCGATGTCCAGGTGCGCCCAGTTGTACTTACGGGTAAAGCGCGCCAGGAAGCAGCCTGCGGTGATCGCACCGCCAGGACGGCCGCCGATGTTGGCCATATCCGCGAAGTTAGACTCCAGCTGTTCCTGATACTCATCACCCAGCGGCAGACGCCACGCGCGGTCACCCGACTGCTCGGACGCGCCAATCAGTTCGTGTGCCAGCGGGTTGTGGTTCGACATCAGACCGGTGATGTGATGACCCAGGGCAATCACGCAGGCGCCGGTCAGCGTCGCCACGTCGATAACCGCTTCCGGCTCGAAGCGCTCAACGTAGGTCAGCACGTCGCACAGCACCAGACGGCCTTCGGCGTCGGTGTTCAGGACTTCAACGGTTTGGCCAGACATGGTGGTTAGCACGTCGCCCGGGCGATACGCGCGGCCACCCGGCATGTTTTCACAGCCCGCCAGCACGCCGATAACGTTAATCGGCAGCTGAAGCTCGGCAACCATACGCATCACACCGTATACCGCCGCCGCGCCACACATGTCGTACTTCATCTCGTCCATGCCTTCGGACGGCTTGATGGAGATGCCGCCTGAGTCGAAGGTCAAACCTTTACCGACCAGCACAATCGGACGAACGTCTTCAGATTCAACGCCTTTATACTCGATGACCGACATCAGTGATTCGTTCTGCGAACCGTTGCCGACCGCGAGGTAGGAGTGCATTCCCAGCTCTTTCATCTGCTGTTCGCCGATGACGCGGGTGATGACATTTTTGCTGTAGCTGTCTGCCAGCTGACGCGCCTGTGAGGCCAGATAGGCGGCGTTACAGATGTTTGGCGGCATGTTGCCGAGGTCTTTCGCCGCTTTGATACCGGCGGCAATGGCCAGACCGTGCTGAATCGCACGTTCGCCGCTGGTCAGTTCACGGCGGGTTGGCACGTTGAAGACCATTTTACGCAGCGGACGACGCGGCTCGCTTTTGTTGGTTTTGAGCTGGTCGAAGCTGTACAGCGTCTCTTTCGCGGTTTCAACCGCCTGGCGCACTTTCCAGTAGTTATTGCGCCCTTTAACGTGCAGTTCGGTCAGGAAGCAGACGGCTTCCATTGAACCGGTGTCATTCAGGGTGTTGATGGTTTTCTGAATGACCTGCTTGTACTGGCGTTCGTCGAGCTCGCGCTCTTTCCCGCAGCCAATCAGCAGAATGCGTTCTGACAGCACGTTCGGTACGTGGTGCAGCAATAAGGTCTGCCCCGGTTTGCCTTCCAGTTCGCCGCGACGCAGCAGCGCACTGATATAACCGTCGCTGATTTTATCGAGCTGTTCGGCGATGGGAGAGAGCCGACGTGGTTCGAATACGCCTACGACGATACAGGCACTCCGCTGTTTCTCCGGGCTACCACTTTTTACACTGAACTCCATGCACTACGCTCCTGAATCTTAAAGACAACGGCGGTGGCTACGGATAGAATTGCAAGCTTACGTAACTCATTTCCGCTGTTGCGGTGACTTCGTGTTAATCTTAACGTTATTACGGTCCTGGCACGTCAGAACAGGTCATGAAACGTGAAACCGCTGAGTCATTTAATCTTAGCGATGATTTCGACGACTCAAGAGAATAAATGACGTTTAAGCCATGAAACAAGCTATTTTCCTGCAATAAGACGGGTTTTTACGGGCGTATTTATAGTGATAATCATACGATATCTGGTGCGGGAGACGCTAAAAAGCCAGCTTGCCATCCTCTTCATCCTGCTTTTGATCTTCTTTTGTCAGAAACTGGTGAGGATCCTCGGCGCGGCGGTTGATGGTGATATCCCGACAAACCTGGTTCTCTCTTTGCTGGGGCTCGGCGTGCCTGAAATGGCGCAGCTTATCCTGCCGCTGAGCCTGTTCCTGGGTCTTCTGATGACGCTGGGGAAATTGTATACCGAAAGTGAAATTACGGTGATGCACGCCTGCGGCCTGAGTAAAGCCGTCCTGATTAAAGCGGCGATGGTACTGGCGCTGTTTACCGGCATCGTCGCGGCTGTCAACGTGATGTGGGCTGGGCCATGGTCCTCTCGCCATCAGGATGAAGTGCTCGCCGAAGCGAAAGCTAACCCCGGCATGGCGGCGCTGGCGCAGGGCCAGTTCCAGCAGTCAACCGATGGTAACGCGGTGTTATTCATTGAAGGTGTGAATGGCTCAAGCTTCCATGACGTCTTCCTGGCGCAGCTGCGGCCAAAAGGCAGCGCGCGTCCTTCGGTGGTTGTTGCCGATTCCGGTCAGCTCTCGCAGCATAAAGACGGCTCTCAGGTGGTGACCTTAAATCAGGGGACTCGATTTGAAGGTACCGCTATGCTGCGCGACTTCCGCATCACCGATTTTAAAAACTATCAGGCGATTATTGGCCATCAAGCGGTAGCCGCCGACCCGACCGATACCGAGCAGATGAGCATGAGCACGCTGTGGAATACGGACAATAACCGTGCTCGCGCCGAGCTGCACTGGCGCCTGACGCTCGTGCTGACAGTGTTCATTATGGCGCTGATGGTGGTTCCGCTCAGTGTGGTCAACCCGCGACAGGGACGTGTGCTTTCGATGCTGCCAGCGATGTTGCTCTATCTGGTGTTCTTCCTGCTGCAAACCTCGCTGAAATCGAATGCCGGCAAAGGCAAGCTCGACCCGGCGGTATGGATGTGGGCGGTTAACCTGCTGTATATCGCGCTGGCCGTGGCGCTGAACCTGTGGGACACCGTCCCAATGCGTCGTCTCCGCGCCCGCTTGACCAATAAAGGAGCGGTATAATGCAGCCATTTGGTGTACTAGACCGCTATATCGGTAAAACCATTTTCACCACCATCATGATGACGTTGTTCATGCTGGTGTCGCTGTCCGGCATCATCAAGTTTGTCGACCAGTTGAAAAAGGCCGGGCAGGGGAGCTATGACGCGCTGGGCGCGGGTATCTATACCCTTCTCAGCATGCCGAAAGACGTGCAGATCTTCTTCCCTATGGCGGCGCTGCTTGGCGCGCTGCTGGGGCTGGGGATGCTGGCGCAGCGCAGCGAATTGGTGGTGATGCAGGCTTCTGGCTTCACCCGTATGCAGGTGGCCCTGTCGGTGATGAAAACCGCGATTCCGCTGGTGCTGCTGACCATGGCGATGGGCGAATGGGTCGCACCGCAGGGCGAGCAGATGGCGCGTAACTACCGTGCGCAGCAGATGTATGGTGGCTCGCTGCTCTCAACCCAGCAGGGCATGTGGGCGAAAGACGGCCACAGTTTTGTGTATATCGAGCGTGTTAAGGGCAACGACGAACTGGGTGGCGTGAGCATCTACAGTTTTAACAACGAGCGTCGTCTACAGTCTGTTCGCTATGCGGCTAGCGCCAAATTTGATACCGAACAGAAGGTCTGGCGTTTATCGCAGGTGGATGAATCTAACCTCTCGGACCCGAAACAGATTACCGGTTCACAGACGGTGAGCGGTACCTGGAAAACCACCCTCACGCCTGACAAGCTTGGCGTCGTGGCGCTGGACCCGGATGCGCTGTCCATCAGCGGGCTGCACAACTATGTGAAGTATCTGCACGCCAGCGGTCAGGACGCCGGGCGTTACCAGCTGAATATGTGGAGCAAAATATTCCAGCCGCTTTCCGTAGCGGTGATGATGCTGATGGCGCTGTCGTTCATCTTCGGCCCGCTGCGTAGCGTGCCGATGGGCGTGCGCGTGGTGACGGGGATTAGCTTCGGCTTCGTGTTCTACGTGCTCGATCAGATCTTCGGCCCGCTCACGCTGGTATACGGCATTCCGCCGATTATCGGCGCGCTGTTGCCAAGCGCCAGCTTCTTCCTGATAAGCCTCTGGCTGATGATGAGAAAAGCGTAACCTCTCTTGTAGCCCGGCCAAGCGAAAGCGACGCCGGGTTTTTTATGCCTGGAATGGCTGTATTCCTTTTGTACATTGGCGCTACCCCGGGGCTCGGGCTACGGGATCATGTAGGCCGGATAAGGCGTTTACGCCTCCATCCGGCAAACAAACGGTACGAAACTAACGCCGCCGCCCGCCCAGCAGGCTGCCCAGCATCCCACGCACAATCTGGTTCGTCACCTGACGCACGGCGCTTTTTGCCGCCGTCTGCACCAGACCATCGTGTTTGCCGCCACGTGGACCGGTGGTGCCGAAGATAATATCTTTCAGCCCGCCAAGTATGCCGTCATCAACGCCCTGCTGACCTTTGGCTGGCGGAGCATCCGCCTGACCTGCACTGTTCTGCACCCCTTTTTGCAGCATCTCGAACGCCGACTCACGGTCTATCTCATCCTCATATTTGCCATACAGCGGCGAGTTATTAATAAGACCATTCCGCTCGTCGTCGGTGACTGGCCCCATACGTGAACACGGCGCAATCACCATCGCCCGCTCAACGACAGATGGGCTGCCTTTGGTATCCAGGAACGAGATAAGCGCCTCCCCGGTCCCTAATTCCTGAATCGCCTGCTCGGTATTAAATGCCGGGTTAGCGCGCATGGTCTGCGCCGCCGTCTTCACCGCTTTCTGATCTTTCGGTGTAAAGGCGCGTAGCGCGTGCTGCACGCGGTTACCGAGCTGGCCCAGCACCGCATCGGGAATATCCGACGGGTTCTGCGAGACGAAGTAGACGCCCACGCCTTTAGATCGAATCAGGCGGATCACCTGCTCGATTTTATCCAATAATACCTGTGGCGCATCGCTAAACAGCAGGTGCGCTTCATCGAAGAAGAAGACCAGCTTCGGCTTCTCGAGGTCGCCCGCTTCCGGCAACTGCTCATAAAGCTCGGAGAGCATCCACAGCAGGCTTGCGGCGTACAGCTTCGGCATCTGGTAGAGCTTTTCCGCGCTGAGGATATTGATGATGCCTTTGCCGTTGCTGTCGGTACGCATCCAGTCTTTGATATCCAGCATTGGCTCGCCGAAGAAGTGTTCGGCACCTTGCTGCTCCAGCGTTAGCAGCCCGCGCTGGATAGCCCCACGGAGGCGCTGCTGATATTACCGTATTGATTCTGGAAGGATTTCGCGTTATCGCCGATGTACTGGGTTATCGCGCGCAGGTCTTTGAAGTCCAGCAGCAACAGCCCTGATCGTCGGCAATGCGAAAGATGATGTTTAACACCCCGGACTGCACTTCGTTGAGGTTGAGCAGGCGTGCCAGCAACAGTGGGCCGAGGTCAGACACTGTTGCCCGCACCGGGTGGCCCTTCTCGCCAAAGATATCCCACACGACTACCGGATTTGCGTGCGGCTCCCAGTCGGTGACACCAATATTGTTCAGGCGCGCCATTAGCTTTTCAGAGGCCTGGCCCTCTTTTGCCACACCGGTCAGATCGCCTTTCACGTCCGCCATAAAGACCGGCACGCCAATCTCCGAGAACGACTCGGCCATTTTTTGCAGGGTGACGGTTTTCCCGGTACCGGTGGCGCCGGTAATCAACCCGTGGCGGTTGGCCATATTAGGCAGCAATTCAAGCTGCTTGTCCTGGGTGCGTGCGATCAGCAAAGGTGCGCTCATGGGTAATCCTCCATTTATTCTGCGTCGAGTATAGGCAAAACAACGATAACTCGCGGCAGTAAATTGTCTGTTTTGCGGCGCGTTATCCAGTGCGGACTATGCTTTGCATACGGTTTTCTTTTTTTTGGAAGGTTATGTCCAGATTCTTCTTTAATGATCGCAAACAGCTGGTCGACGATGCGCTGGAAGGCGTAGTGTTATCTGCGCCTCACGGCAACCTGGTTCGACTGGATATCGATCCGGCTATTCGTATTGTGGCTCGTGGTGACTGGGATAAAAGCCGGGTGGCGATTATTTCCGGCGGTGGCTCCGGCCACGAACCGGCGCACGCGGGCTTTGTCGGCAGAGGCATGCTCACCGCTGCCGTATGTGGCGATCTCTTTGCTTCCCCAAGCGTGGATGCGGTACTGAACGCCATCGTCGCGGTCACGGGCGACCGAGGCTGCCTGCTGATTGTCAAAAATTACACCGGCGACCGCCTCAACTTCGGGCTTGCCGCCGAAAAGGCCAAACGGTACGGCCTGAAGGTGGAGATGGTGATTGTCGCCGACGACGTTGCGCTGCCGGATAACAAACAGCCGCGCGGTATTGCGGGCACGGCGCTGGTGCATAAAGTGGCGGGCTACGCGGCGGAGCAGGGTAAATCACTCAGCGAAGTGCACGAGATAGCCCAGCAGGCCAGCCGGGGCGTGTTCAGCCTGGGTCTGGCGATGGAAACCTGCAACCTGCCCGGTGGAGAGACCGAAGATCGCATTAAGCCCGGACAGGTGGAGCTGGGGCTGGGCATTCACGGCGAGCCGGGTGCCTCGACGGTCAGCAGCCATAACAGTAAACAGCTGATAGGCACGCTGGTTGAGACCCTGAAAGCCTCTGCGGGAGACAACCGTGTGGCAGTGCTGATCAACAACCTGGGCGGCGTGTCGGAGCTGGAGATGGCGCTGCTCACCAAAGAGCTGGCGCATTCCGTGCTGCGCGAGCAGATAGCCTATCTGATTGGCCCGGCGACGCTGGTTAGCTCGCTGGATATGAAAGGTTTCTCGCTGTCGCTGATTGTTCTTAATCAGGTCATCGAAGAAGCGCTGCTGGCTGATGTTGAAACCTCCGGCTGGGTGAAGGCGGTGGCTTTTGCTCCGCTCAGAACCCTGACGCATGCCAAAGTGCACGACGCGTTGGAGGTACAGCCATCGGAGAACCCACAGGTGCATGCGCTGGTGGCGCAAGCGACGCAGACGCTGCTGGGGCTCGAAGCGCGATTGAACGCGCTGGATGCTAAAGTGGGCGATGGCGATACCGGCTCGACCTTTGCGCTGGGCGCGCAGGATATCGCCACGCAGCTTGAACAGAATGCGCTGCCGTTGAACAACACGGCGCAACTCTTGCAGCTGATTGGCGAGCGTCTGGCAACGGTGATGGGCGGCTCCAGCGGCGTGCTGATGTCGTTGTTCTTTACCGCAGCAGGGCAGGCGTTAGCACAGCGGGAGACGCTACCGGATGCGCTACTGGCAGGGTTAAAGCAGATGAAGTTCTACGGTGGTGCCGCACCCGGCGATCGTACATTAATTGATGCCTTGCAGCCGGCGTTGGAAGCGCTGCGTGACAAGGGACTGGCAGAGGCGATTGTGGCGGCGCAGCAGGGCGCTGATAGCACGGCGACCATGCAGAAAGCGAAAGCGGGGCGCGCATCTTATGTGAACAGCGACAACCTTAACGGCGTGCCGGATCCCGGAGCCGTTGCCGTAGCGGAAGTCTTCTCGGCGTTTGCTAAAGGTTAATGGCGCAGAGAGAAGAACCGGCGGCAGAGCGCCGCCGGAGTGACATCAGAAATCAGCCTTCAACACCACACGGTAACGGGCTTTACCGTCACGCACGTGCTGGATGGCGTCGTTGATTTTCGACATCGGGAACAGCTCAGTGATTGGCGCCACTTTGCTGCGACCGGCAAACTTCATCAGCTTGCGCAGTTCGTACGGGTTACCCGTTGCCGAACCGGAGATGCTACGGTCGCCGCCAATCAGAGTAAACGCCGGGACCGGCAGCGGCGTCAGCACCGCGCCGACGGTATGGAAGTTGCCGCCGAGGCCAGCGCTTCGAAGTACGGCTGCCAGTTCAGATCCACGTTGACGGTGTTGATGATCAGATCAAACTGACCCGCCAGCTCTTTGAGCGCCTCCGGCGAACGGCTGTTGACCACGTGGTCCGCGCCCATCGCCCGTACTTCCTGCTCTTTCGACGGATTGGAACTGAACGCCGTCACCTCGGCACCCATCGCCCGCAGCAGCTTAATGGCGATATGCCCCAGACCCCAATCCCAATCACCCCCACGCGGCTGGTGGCGGTAACGTGATGCATCAGCAGCGGTTTAAAGACGGTGATCCCGCCGCACAGCATCGGGCCTGCGGTTTCGATATCAATGTTGTCCGGCAGCGGGATAACCCATTGCCAGTCAGCGCGCAGCTTATCGGCAAAGCCACCGTGATTGAGGATGGTCGGCACCGATCCTTCGGTACAGTTAATCTGGTTGCCATCGATACAGGCATCGCAGTGGCCGCAGCTTCGCGCCGTCCAGCCAATGCCCACGCGCTGACCAATTTTCAGCCCTTTATTCTGTGCCGCGCTGCCCAGCGCCACCACGTGACCAATCACCTCGTGGCCAGCAACCAGCGGATATTGAGAGAACCCCCATTCGTTGTCGATCATCGACAGGTCCGAGTGGCAGATCCCGCAGTAATCCACCTTCACTTCAACGTCTTCCGGCAACAGCTCCCGGCATCGTATTCCCAGACTTCCAGTTCTGCCCGGCATTTTTCGCGGCGTAGCTTTTTATGATGGACATCGTGTATCTCTCAGTGTGGTGTTGAACTGAGAGTGTAGAGCATGTGGGGCGGGGCGCTTGGCGGAAGGGGGATTAAGCACGCTTCTGTAACAGTGCGTTTAACCACATCTCGCTGCGGCTGGGCCGCTTGTCTTCCGTTATCCAGTGACCGACAAGTGTGATGCCCGCAAGCCCTGCCAGCAGAGCATTCAACCCTTGTTCATTGAGATCGGTAAAGTGGCGGCCATCTTTGATTCGTTCGCCGTCGCCATATTTAAAGGAGACGTACCAGATGCCGCCGGGCTTAAGTGCCTGCGCCAGTTTTGCCATGGCATCCGGGAGTTCGGTGGCGCTGACGTGCAGCAGCGAGGCACAGCACCAGATGCCGTCGTAACGATTAACGGTATTGACGTCGCTAAAGGTCATTTGCTTAACCGGCAGGCCGGTATGCTGACTGGCAAGTTTTGCCATTTCCGTTGTCGCGTCAAAAGCCTCAACCTGATAGCCCTGCTGTAAAAATGCTTTGCTATCGCGCCCCGAACCGCATCCGGCATCCAGAATCCAGCCGCCTTGCGGAATATGCTCCAGAAAAGGCGTATAGAGCGAGCTCATATCGACATTAACCGTCGAGCTAAAAAAATCGTCGGCGTGGTACTGGTAGTATTCAAGCGTCATCAGAAAGTATCCGTTCCCTGCGCGGCAGGTTCCCATTGGTGGAAAAGAACTTGTAGCGCATCGTTCCAACTGGTAGCGAGGAATTTTTCGCGCTGCGCCGTCGCCGTTCCGGTTTGCCTGATCAACGTTTCGCGTAGCGGCAGGTGGCTATTGATAAAGTATTCGTTTCTATCGTGCAAGCGCTGGAGCAGCTTGCGGGACGGCAGGCGCGCGAACTTGCCTTTCTCGCCCCGGTTGCACTCCTTACATGCCAGCACCAGATTCCAGATGCCATTGACGTTACGCACCTGCTCACGCGCGCTCCACGGGATAAAGTGGTCGACGTCAGCAAACTGTTCATCGCCCGGCTTCAGGCTGATGGGCGCATAACAGTAGAAGCAGCGCCCCTTCTGGTAGCCGTTGAGGCTATCACGACAGCTCGAGATGGCCACGCGGCGATCGCTACTGCGGTTAAACAGCATCTGATCGTTATCGTCGTACTCCACGTTGATAAGTTGGCTGGCGATATTCATCGCCCACGCCTGCTCAACCAGGCTCCAGCGCGCGTTGGTTTCAAAGCTGAGGTTTTGATACTGCAGGCGCTCACCCAGACGATAAAAATTCTCCGTCAGGCGGATGCCCTTATGGGTCTTGCGCTCATCAATAAAAAAACGTTTCTCAATCTCGCCCTGATTCACGTTGTGGAAGGCATCAATCACATTGTTGAACCCCTGACGCACCGTAATAGCGGTTAACGCATCGCGGGTGATCTCCCCTGCATTGAACTGGGAACAGGCGCTAATAAACTGGCTGCTGCGTGAGGTTATCTGCTTCGGTGCATGTTGCAGATGGCGACAGAGATGTTCGCTGAACGGCACAGCCAGATCGTCCAGCAAGATCAGATCGCTACCTTTAGGTTTGAGATCGTACAGCGCATGCGCCAGCGCGAACTTATAGGACGCGACGTTTTTGCCAAAGAGAATAATCCCGCGCCAGTAGTTTTCGAGCGTCGGTTCAACCTGATAGAAGCGCATGACGGTGTCCTGAAAGCGGTGACTGTTATTACGGGATTTAGTTACGTGATCTCATATCAAATACAAGGAAATGTAAACCGACCTGGTCACGTTGCATTTTTTTGCGAGGCGGATTCCAGGAAAAAGCACTGGCTGGCGGCTGAGTTAGCGGTGGTTAAGGGTTTTGTGGGGAGTCGATGTTTTTTTAGACACTTAGTGGCGGAGTGGGTGACTGACGCTTGCATGGTGGCGCGTGACAGGTATAATCCACAACGTTTTCCGCATACCTTTCCGTGCCGGAGTGGCGAAATCGGTAGACGCAGTTGATTCAAAATCAACCGTAGAAATACGTGCCGGTTCGAGTCCGGCCTTCGGCACCATTAGTACTTCCCAGACCATCCGAGAAATTCCATCAAACCCTTTAAAATCAACGTTTGCAGCGATTTTACGTCCTGAGTTGTCCGAGGTAGTCCGTTGAAATCCGGATGTCATTGGGGCATAATTGGGGGCATCTTAACTTCGATAAAAAATGTGCCCCCAGATGAAGCTCAACGCCAGACAGGTCGAGACCGCCAAGCCAAAAGACAAAACCTACAAAATGGCCGATGGCGGCGGTTTGTATCTTGAGGTTTCGGCCAAGGGTTCTAAATACTGGCGCATGAAATACAGACGCCCCTCTGACAAAAAAGAGGATCGCCTTGCCTTTGGTGTTTGGCCTACGGTGACGCTTGCTCAGGCAAGAGCAAAGCGTGACGAGGCTAAAAAGCTCTTAGTACAGGGCATTGACCCAAAAGCCGAACAGAAAGAAGCTCAGGCTGAGAATTCGGGGCATACACTTTCGAAACCATTGCTCGTGAATGGCATGCCAGTAACAAGCGCTGGAGTGAAGACCATCGATCACGCGTTCTGCGCTATCTTGAGCTTTATATCTTCCCTCATATCGGTTCGTCCGACATTCGGCAGCTTAAAACCAGCCACCTGTTAGCACCGATTAAAAAAGTTGATGCCAGTGGTAAGCATGACGTTGCGCAGCGTCTTCAACAACGTGTCACGGCTGTAATGCGTTATGCCGTTCAGAACGATTACATCGACTCTAATCCGGCCAGTGATATGGCCGGTGCGCTATCGACAACCAAAGCGCGACATTACCCCGCTTTACCCTCAAGTCGATTCCCTGAGTTTCTTGCACGTCTTGCTGCATATCGTGGCCGTATAATGACACGGATCGCGGTTGAGCTTTCCTTACTAACTTTTGTACGTTCCAGTGAATTACGTTTCGCGCGTTGGATGAGTTCGACTTCGATAAGTCTCTCTGGCGTGTACCTGCAAAAAGAGAAGAAATTAAAGGCGTGCGGTACTCATACCGTGGCATGAAGATGAAAGAGGAGCATATCGTTCCGCTTAGTCTGCAGGCGATGGCTTTGTTAGAGCAGCTCAAGCAGATTAGTGGTGATAAAGAGCTGCTTTTTCCGGGGATCATGACCCAACCAAGGTTATGAGTGAAAACACGGTAAATAGCGCATTACGTGCGATGGGCTATGACACTAAAACAGAGGTCTGCGGACATGGGTTTAGGACGATGGCGCGTGGTGCGTTGGGAGAGTCAGGTTTATGGAGCGATGATGCGATAGAGCGCCAGCTAAGCCACTCGGAACGTAACAATGTACGTGCAGCATATATTCATACTTCTGAACATTTGGATGAGCGCCGGTTGATGGTCCAGTGGTGGGCTGACTATCTTGATGAGATAAAAATCATTTACATAACACCATATGATTTCGCCAAAATGAACAATCGCAATTAATTTTTTTAAGAAAGGGCTGAAGAATACAGCCCTTTCATGTCTAATGATATTATAACAATCCTTTGTCTTCTAATTCTGAATAAATGGTAAGTGGCAAGTTTAATGAATCATAATCATTGTTTCTTAGCCACTCTTTTGCCGTGCTTATTGTAGGATTAGAGTTTGGGATTATATTTTCGAGATAGGATGCTGATATTCTTGATAGCCCTAGCTCAATAAAAACTTGTCCAGCTATTGAGGAAACACCTAATTCAAGTGATAAAGGGAAGTCATATATTTCTTCCGCTTTTTCAGCTTGATTATTTTCAATTAAAGCTTGTCGCAATAAATCAATATATGCCTTACCAAGTTGAACGTATTTGAATCGCAGGTTATCCTCAACGAAATCAAAAACCTCTCGTACAGCTCGGTCTACATTCACTGGTCGGGTAGAATTTTTTTCTTTTTCTTTGCTATCGAAAGAGATATGATCTCTGGAAGGGATTTCCCTCTCATCCAATTTAATGCCATGGCTGTGAGGTAGTTAGAAAACTTAGATGTATTATGATTGAGAATGTATTTATTTATTCTGCTAAAAACACCAACGTAATTAGTGTAAACATTGCCTGAAGGATGTCGTGGTATAAGTTCGTCAATCTTATTATCTTTTATCTTCTGAATAAATCTATTGTATAATCTTTCCTGCCCAAATGGATCGACAGTCCAGTTTAACGTCAATATATTATGGGGATATTAAGAGATTCTAGTGAGCTATATGTAGCATCTTCAATAATTTCAAGCTTAGATTTATCAGGAATCGTTCGAAAAGATCTCTCAAGAAAATTGTGTAAATCGCCTTTTGCTGCTCTGGAAATTAAAAGACCCGCCGCTGCATCAACATTACTATATTGGCTTACTCCTAAATGATTGTTTTTATCTAAACGGGATATTACTGTGTCAAAATCTTCATTGATTACTTTCTTAAAAGATGATGTAATTTTGAAATCTATTTTAGAATCTAAAGGTTTTGTTTCCCAATCATCATAATCAATAAGATAAACATTCCCGAGAATGCATAACCTAGTCTACCAGCCCGTCCTGCGAAATTCCAAAGCGATGCTGGATCTAATGCTTCCCCTCTGTTCCCTCGAGTAGGTGTATCAATAAAAACATTTTTTGCTGGAAGATTAACCCCTTGGAATAGAGTTGTAGTACACACTAAAAACTTAAGATTGTTATTTGTAAAGTTTTTTTCTAATGTTTCTCTTAATAAGCTAGGCATTTTACCATAATGATACCCCACCCCTCTTAATACCAGATTTGCAAGAGAGTAATCCTTATGGACATGTTTTTTTATAAAATTTGAAAGTTCTTTCAAATCGCTATCATTTTCTAGAAGAGGCAACCCAGATGATATTTGCTTGGCAACGTCTTCTGCATTAGCAGCTCCGGTTCCATAAACAAGAGAGCCCTCATCTTTTCCTAATTCTAAAGCTACAGCAGCTAATCTAGTATTTTCATTAGCAAATCCTCTTGTTGAAGTTAATTCACCTATAGATAATATGTTTGAGTTATCTAATAATGATAGTTGTAAGTTATTTTCTTTCGCAGGGTCTACTTTAATAATTATTTTGTTTTGGACCACTGGAGATAAATTGGTTTTTTCTACGTGGATTGTATCAATACCAATAATATCAGCTAAATCATTGAAGCCTTCGGCACCAGGCACAAGAAAAACATATTTTGCATCTGGGTTTTGTATGCTTATTTTGTCTAGGCAATCCTGTAATATCATCCCCCTAATTTCGTCAGAAATTGATTGGGCCTCATCAATAACTACTATGTCTATTTTGTTTTTAAAATTATCAAGAAGGACCTGTAGCCTTTCCTGTGTTAAGACAAATATCTGTTTATAATATTCACCGTTAATTGTAGGTATGGATGTTACTCTAACTTCATTTTGATATGGTAAAGTCTTGTTAATAAATTTTTGTGTTATCTCATTTACTAAGGCTCGAGTAGGTGCTATATAAATAGCAGAGTTTAATTCCCCACTAATTATCCTATTGGCAAGCATCTCTACGACTAAAAACGATTTACCAGCTGAGGTTGGAGCAGATATAGCTTGTGGAACATTTGAATGTAATGATTCCCATACTTTCTTTTGAAAGTTCGTTAATATTATCTCTTTGTTGGCTATTTTTACTTTATTTTCATTTTCAATGAAAGATCTTTTTAAATAAGCATAAAAGGTTTCTGGTATAAATCCATTTTTTTCTTTTAAATAACTTGCTCCTGGGAAGTTACCAAGTGCCCTTAATAAATTTTCAGATAATTGTTTTAAATAGTTATCACTTGTAATTATATTTAGATGATATGCAATGCTTTGAGCTAAGTTTTTATCCTCGTCTGACTCGGATTGGGAAAATAAGTATGCAGACTCAATTAATCTTTTGTATATAACGACACTGTCACTTTCTATTTTGCCTTGAAGTGCAGAGAAAGAAGTTTGTGTATGCTTCTGCAAAAAAGAGTGTGCAAATAAAAAAACAAGATCATTTTTAAATTCTAAACGACTTTTTATTTGGTTGATGACTTCATTAGCTAAAGTGTTCACCTGATAACTCCTTTGCAAAATCCAATTTAAAAGTATCAACGTCAGGCAATGCAAAGATGTACGCCCTACATTTTTGCGGGGTCGCTCCCGCTTTTGATAGGTCTTCTGTTATAATTTTTACTTTATCTTTATAACTACCGATATAACTTTTCTTAAAGTGATCTAAATGGATGGAAAGTGGGGATTCATCGTCAATTGCTATTTTATTTTTATAACCTTCTTCATTGTAGGCAATAATTCCAACGAAGCGCTCTCTGACATTTGATGATTCACTTGAATAAGGATCAAAGTATTGTACTGCTTTCTTTCGCTCCTCTCCCTCTAGGGACTCTAAGTTGCTCAAATCTTGTAGTATTCTATATTCATTTCTACGGCTCTTTCTATCGCTTTCAAAACCACTTACTGATTTAGAAAATTGTTCAGAGCCACTAGTGAACTCTCTTGTCATTTTAGATTCTAGATAAAAAACCGTTAATGTTCCCTCGTCATCTACGGTTGCATGTATTCCATCCAGTCCAAAAACAGGCATTTCAGATGATGTTTTGAGAGCCATTTTTGAGACTAATTGCGCTGCTTTTAAAAAATGGATTGCTATACAATATGATATTAATTCACCCACTTCACCATAGCGTAAATTAGCATTCCTTACTCGTTGTTCAAACTTCTCCTGAGTTTCACCTTTTTTTATAGTTAACGTACTTTCTAATTTATATTTCATAAAAAGACTACGTGCTTCTCTTGCAAGTTCACTATAAAGCCTTGCCTCATCTTTGCCTTCAGTTTGACTTAAGGCTTTTCTTTTCGCTATAACTGGATGGGGAATGCAATAATGAACTAACTCTAAAAATAAAGTTTCAGCAAGCTCTTTGTCTTTGGGTAAGTCTTCTTTGAATCCTAAGCAAAGAAGATTAACTTTTACTGGATCTGTAGACTGACACTCTTGTGCAAGTAATACGATATTATCAAGTCCATAAACTGGATTGTATATTTTATGTAACGAATTAGTGTCTTCAGATTTCATTCCTTGTTCAACCTCTCAGTCTAAAGTTGTGATTTGAAGCCGTTCTAATCAGTTCTTTAGGAGTTATCTGATTACGGATAATGCCAGCAGTATGCGTGATAAAAATTGAGCTATCAAGTTGTAGCATTAAGCATGTGACTGGCTGATAGCCAAATTATTGAGTATGACCTCATTGATTTACGACCTGATCAGCCGCGATGCGTTTCCGAAGCAGATCCCGCTTGGCGGTAAAAATGTCGCCTGGGCACAGTCTGAGGTCAGCGCATGGATGGCGGACCGTATCAGCGCCCGTGGGCGGGGATGTGATGCATGATGATACCTGAATACATTAAATCCCTTTTTTCTGGCTTGCTTACTGCCGTCATTTCCAGGTATAGTTTTTCTGCTGTCGCAAAATCGGCAGCCGGAATTGGCGTTCCGTGTAACTTATTGGCGACAACTGACGCGCCTTGCGTCTTTTTTTACGTCGTAGCTCAGGCACACCCATTTTCCGGGCTGTGGTGTTTGTGTGTACACCGTGGTTCATTCAAGATAATGGCAGTCCGGGCGGGCAGCCTTCGGGCTGGCCGGTTTCCAATAAGGCCGGTTACGCCAACCCCGTTCGGGCTGCCACCAGTGAAATTGGCGTTTCCGGTGGTAGCAATAACCGCTACTTATTGGAGGCTGCCATCATGGCTACAATCCTCACCCCGTCATACCCGCAATATGTCTTTGTGTTTGCCGCAATCCGCCGTACTGACACTCAACCCCGCATTTGTATGCTTCGCACTGTAGCCTGCGATGAGCGTTCCGCGCGTCTTTCGCTGGTCCGTGATTATGTGCTCTCCCTCTCTGCACGCCTGCCTGCCGGGGAGGTGATGCTATGAACCAGTTTGAGATCTCCTACGACGATGTTGTAAGGCTGAAACATTTACGCAATGTGGGTGAGTATGTAACTGGCATGGCAGCCCTGCAGGACTGTTATGAAAAGCCAGCAGGTGCCCAATGCGAACAACTGGTTTCCCTCATCTATCTGATGACAGAGCAACTGGATGGAGTGGTGCAACGCTGCCATGACGACCTGATGAATGCGGAGGTGGCCTGATGAAATGCTGTGAATCTCATCTGGCACTTCGTGCCGCTCTGTATCGCCGTGCCGTTGCCTGTGCCTGGCTGGCTCTCAGCAATCATCAGGAACGTTATTCCGGCCTGACGCTCGCTGAACTTGAAGATGCCATAGCCCCGAGCTGGAAGGGTTCTATCTGCGCCAGCATGGGCAGCAAAGAGGGCTGGAAATTGCCTGCGCGTTGCTTTCGGATCTGATGGAGTCGGGCCGCTTAAAGCCTGTCCGGTTCTCTCATTGCTCGGAATGACGGTCATGGATGAACTTTGTTCCCGTCACCTCAACAAACCAGCGCTGCACTAAGGAGGGCCGCACAATGTCAGGAATGAAAGTTAGCCAGGCTGAGAAAGCAGCTCGTGGTCACTGGTCAAGAATTTTACCCGCGCTGGCGTAAAAGTACTGAAAAATCGGCACCAGCCCTGCCCGGTCTGTGCCGGGAAAGACCGCTTTCGATTTGATGACCAGGAAGGGCGGGGAACGTGGTTCTGTAACCAGTGCGGGCAGGTGATGGCCTGGCGCTAGTAAGTAAAGTACTGGATGTAGGCATTAGTGAAGCGGCAGACAGAATAAACGGCATTACCGGAAACCTGCCGCCAGTATCTCAGGAAATGCTTGAATCTGGTTCTCCTGAAAAAGAGGACGGGAAAAAAGCTGCAGCAGTGCTGGCTTCCCGTTTGTTTGATAAGTCCCGTCAGACCACTGGCAATGCCTATCTGACGAGTAAAGGGCTTACTGCACTGCCTTGCCGGGAATTAACCGCCATGCATAAAGTCGGTGGTGTGGCATTTCGCGCGGGAGATCTTATCGTTCCATTGTATGCAGATGGAGAGCTGGTAAATCTGCAGTTAATCAACGCTGATGGGGCAAATGCTTCCTTAAAGGCGGTCAGGTTAAGAATGCCTTTTACCTGATTGAAGGCACTGCCAAAGCAGCCAAACGGCTCTGGATAGCGGAAGGATATGCTACCGCACTCACTATCAACCATCTGACTGGCGATGCTGTCATGGTGGCCTTTTCATCCGTCAATTTCCTTTCCCTGGCGAGCATTGCCTGCAGTCAGTACCCAACGCACCAGATAATTATTGCTGCTGACCGCGATCTCAACGGTGCGGGGCAAACAAGGGCGAAGCTGCTGCCAGGGCCTGCAATTGCACAATGGCGCTCCCACCTGTGTATGGTGACTGGAACGATGCATTCACGCAGAACGGCGAAGAAGCCACCCGGCTGGCAATTTATGAAGTAATAAAACCAGCTATTGCCAGCCCTTTCGACACAATGAGCGAAGCTGAATTTACCGCTCTGAGCGTCAGCGAAAAAGCGCAGAGGGTAGTGGATCACTATAAAAATTCACTGGCAGTAGACCCGAACGGGCAGCTCCTTTCACGCTATGAGGCGGGGACCTGGAAAGTTATCTATTACGCCGATTTTGCCCGTGATGTCGCTGCGCTGTTTCAGCGCCTCGGCGCACCTTTTTCATCCGGGAAAATTGCCTCTCTCGTGGAAACCCTCAAACTGATAGTTCCGCAACAGCAGAATCCGGCGCGGCAGTTGATCGGTTTCCGCAACGGCGTGCTCGACACCCGAACGGGATTGTTCAGCCCGCACGATAAGAAGCACTGGTTACGTACGCTGTGTGAGGTGGATTACACACAGCCTGTTGACGGTGAGGCACTGGAAACCCATGCTCCGGCATTCTGGCGCTGGCTGGATCGTGCCGCAGGTTTCAAACCTGAAAAGCGGGACATTATCCTGGCGGCATTATTTATGGTGCTGGCTAACCGTTATGACTGGCAGCTGTTTCTGGAGGTCACTGGTCCTGGCGGAAGCGGAAAGAGTATTCTGGCTGAAATAGCAACAATGCTGGCAGGTGAGGATAATGCTACCTCCGCAACCATTGAAATGCTTGAGTCACCACGAGAACGAGCCGCATTAATTGGTTTCTCACTGATTCGACTTCCCGACCAGGAAAAGTGGAGCGGTGACGGGGCCGGACTAAAAGCCATCACTGGCGGTGATGCGGTATCCGTTGATCCCAAATACCAGAACGCCTATTCAACCCACATTCCTGCAGTTATTCTGGCTGTGAACAATAACCCGATGCGTTTCACTGATCGTAGTGGTGGAGTTTCACGCCGAAGGGTGATCCTGCATTTCCCTGATCAGATAGCCCGGAGGAACGTGATACTCAGCTCAAAGAGAAGATTGCTAGCGAGCTGGCAGTGATTGTTCGCCAGCTTATGCAGCGTTTCAGTGACCCAATGAGTGCCAGGACATTACTTCAGTCGCAGCAGAACTCCGATGAAGCGCTCACCATCAAGCGTGATGCTGATTCTGCGTTTGATTTTTGCGGATACCTTGAAGTCCTGCCTGACACCACGGGAATGTTTATGGGGAACGCTAACATTGTCCCACGTCAGCCTCGTACATACCTTTACCATGCCTATCTGGTCTACATGGAAGCCAATGGCTATAAAAATACGCTCAGTCTGACCATGTTTGGCAAGGGCTGCCGTTAATGCTGAAAGAGTATGGGCTGCAGTACGAGAAGCGGCGGACCAATCAGGGAATGCAGACCAATCTGGCACTCAGAGAGGAAAGCAATGCTGACTGGCTACCTAAGTGCGATGGCCCAGCAACCAATTAACGTATAACTGACCCGGCATACGCCGGGTTTTTTCTTTTCAATAAATGTAGAGTTTACTGTTCACTCTACACCATATAGTTAACTTCTATTTTATTGATATTAAAGTTAATTATGTGGTAGTGAATAGTGTGCACGCTTTTCTAAAGAAAAAGAAATTTTGGGTGTTGAGGACTTTTGGTTTGGATCCGTTGCACGGAACCTAACCGGGATATAAAAATTGTGCTTTGATTACAAATGGCTAAAAACTCGTCTTTTTTACCGATGGTAAGAAAATAGTGGGGCACAAATGGGGCATAAATCTGTTTTTATATTAAAAAATCTTTACATAACATTGTCTTATGTCAGTGTTTGAGTCCTTCCTTCGCACCAAAAGCATGTAAATGGACCTCAACTGAGGTCTTTTTTTATGTCTGAAATCCAGTATTTACCCATCATTCCCGTTATATTAACTCTCTCAAGTTCAACCGACTTCAACGTGCATCTATCAACAGATGTTGGTACAGATGATGGTATTTCCGGTTCGATAATGCTTGTACCAACAGGGAGGGGATAAGCATGGTTCTAACAGATATCAAAGTCAGAACAGCCAAGTATGCACTATGCTGTGCAAAGTGTATTGATTGATTATAACCCGCGCAGGAGATGGCAGGATCAGTTGCTTCTGGACACAGGCAACATCGTCCTGCACTGGAGTTAAAGCGTATCCTGAGTTACTTGAGAAAACAGCCGACTATTACCGGTAGGCCGCTAACCCGCTGGGCAACAGAACTTACTTTGCTTATCTTTATTCGCTCCAGTGAGCTGTGTTTTGCTCACTGGAGAGAGAGCGATTTTGCAGCATCAATGTGGACGATCCCTCCTGAACGAGGCATATTCTCGGCGTGAAACATTCTTATCGCTGATCAACGGTGCGGACACTGCATCTGGTACCGCTTTCTAAACAGGCACTGGCGATCCTGAAGCAGATAAAACAGTTTTGCGGGGAGCTCGAGCTGATTTTAATTGGCGATCACGACCCGCGTAAAACCATGAGTGAAAACTTGGTTAACAGTGCCCTACGAGTTATGGATTACGACAACTTAAGTTGAGGTTTGTGGTCATGGCTTTCGTACAATGGCCTGTAGTTCATTGATTGAGTCAGAGTAGCGGTCGAAGGATGCAGTAGAACGCCGGATGAGCCATATGGAACGTAACACAGTACGAGCAGGTTATATCCATAAGGCGGAATTTATCAACGAACGCGAACTGATGCTGTAATGGTGGGCTGATTTTCTGGATGCGAATCGGGCGAAGGGATTAAGCTGTTTGACTATGCGAATGTATATTTAGGTCTAATTTAAAAGATGCTGAATAATATAAACGGAAAGGTGGTAGCAGTGTTATCATCGAGTAAACCCTTTGCATTGAGCTGCATCGACGGGAACTCCGCCCTAGGTTAATAAATAAGTAATGCATTAATCAGGTTGTTGCATTTCTGAGCGTAAAATATGATGTGTTGGTATGCGACTTATATTAATGATCTGGTGGGATATGTCCGGGTGTGGGTAAGTAGATACTAATAAATAGCCATTCAGTGGGAAAACTGGATGGCTATTTATTATCAGGGTTCGGAGTGTTTTTGACAGTGATATGTTTCATCGCAGCCAGCAAATAGGAGGCTTTGAAAGTCACGTCCTGGTAGTCTTTAGCTAACAAACTTTCACTTTCTTCAAACCGTTCAACAAACGCCGCAACTTCTTTAGGAACGATACGGCTGATATTATCTTTTCCATTTCGAACAAACAGTTTTGCCTCTTCAGCATAAAGTGTAAAAGGGACATTCCTTGACCCGGTGAACAGCTCAACAGGTTGGGAAAAAGATTCCAACAGTAAATGGTAGAAATCCTTATAGGCCATTATTACTCCTTCCTCATTTCTCTAACCCACAAGTAATTCGTGGCTATTTTGTTGTTCGTCATAAACTGGTGAAGGATCATCACCGGGGAAGCAACGGAACGAATCCTGCCACTCGCCTTTTACCAACTCACCAGATTCAAGGTCAAAGGGCACACACCATAGAGATAAATCTTCGTCGAAACGGAACACCGGCAATGGTGTAGCAAAGTACTGATGGCGGGGATAAATCAGCATCATATTGCCTTGCCCATGAAGGTACTTTTGCCCATAGGCGAACATCTGATACAGGTCAGCCTGGCTCATTTCATACTTCTTCAGACTGTCACCAGCTCTGTTATCTAATAGCTTCCATTTGGCATCCAGAACTACCGTCTGTTCACCGTTGATAAGAAAGTCCGGTTTAAGCATAAACCATCGTTGAGATGACTCTTCACCAACAGGGACATGCTCTAACAAGTACTGGTTCTTAGTCTGTTCTATAAGTTTGTAATCATGATGCAACGCTCCAGCCAGGCCGTATCCTACCCATCCTTCATATAACCTCTCCATCGGGAACAACAGGGAAATTCCCTGATGGGGTCCATGTTGAAAATCTGGATTCATTTGCTCAAGAATGAGCTGGCACCACGGTTTTATGGCACGATAGCCGAGGAGATACTTGCCGTCACTCCATTGCTTCAAGGATTGTGTTGTACTGCCACAAATAGGCTCTATTCCATCCAGTTGGTGGCTAAGTGAATTAGCTTGTCTCCAGCTCTGCCCTTGTCTGGTTATTTTAAGCGCCCAATCCAAAGCCGTCCGTAACAGACGGTTTTCGATACGCTGAGGGAGAACTCCGCATAGCACACATGAAACTGAGTGCCTCTGCCCGGAGGCATTCTCATTTGCGCAGTGACATTCAATTGACCGCGGATGAACGCGCTATGTTCGTCCTCGATGAGGTGATAATCGAAACGCAGTCCTTTGCGTACTAAATCAGCAAGATGCCGCAAAAACTCACTGATTATCCATTCATGTAGAGGCTGCTCGCTACGTTGCAATGCCGCCTGGTCCGCCTCACGGGGCGTAATTCCTAAAGAGGCACTTAGCATTCGGCGTAAAAGCTGACGTAGAGGGTATACCTCCGTTGGCGCTTCAAATGTGGTTTTTGGCAGAATTTCAATTGACTCGCCATTCGGGGATTGTAGATAACCGACATAGCTTCCCAAACGCAAAAACCGCTTCCCTTCTCGGCTGAGAATTTGAGAGGTCCCACTCCACGTTTGTTGCAATTGCTCAAGCCAGGAAAAGGTTGCCTCAGAGACAATTCCCAAATCCATACTGGCTGGTTGAGAGTTATCACAGGTAAGCAGAGCATATTCCCGGACCTGGATCATCATGCGACGATACCCTGATAAGCTTCTGCCGACGCGAAAGCATCTTCATTGATACGGAAGCGCCTGTCAGACAAACTATCCGCAATAGCTTTCGGGAATAGTGCAGAAAATGCCGGTAGTTGTGCTGACTGCTGCAATAGAATAAAACGGTTTTCTTTCGCTTTCACCGAATCATTCAACACCCAACCAATGCGTTCATAATCATCAAAGAAATACTCTCTCAGCAATGGAATGATTTTGTCCTGGAAGATGCTGGCAAGACAGGCTTCGCGGTCGGCATTATTTTCTAATTTTTTTAGCGGCATAAAGTAAGCATGGCCAATCATATGCTCACTATCCAGCAGCGCTTCGATACGCTGATTAATACGCGTTAACAACGTTTCGACATCAACACCGAACGCAGTGACCCCAGCTAACAGCTCCGGTCGTGCGGGCATTTCGGTAAAGCTAAAGCGTCGTCTTAGCGCCAGGTCCATTTGGATAAGTGATTTATCCGCAGTATTCATTGTCCCAATGACATAAACATTTTGCGGTACTGAGAATGCTTGCTTTGAATAGGGGAGCATCAGCGACCGCTCATCATCGGCCCTTGACGTTTGTCCGACTCAAGAAGAGTAATAAGCTCACCAAAGATACGCGCTATATTACCGCGGTTGATTTCATCTATTATCAGTACATGTGGTAGATCCTGACTATCGACATTCTCAACAGGTGCCAGCAACTGGGTTAATTTTTCACGATCAATCGTCGTATCCTGCAACTCATAAAGGGTCATCTGAGATAGTGACTTGATGAAAATTTGCTCTTTAGGAAGACTTGGGGTGTATGTCCTTAGCCATTTAACTGAACGCATTTGATGGTAATACTCACGTTCATCATTGGGTAAATAACTATATTCACCCGTAATCTCAGCTATTGCACGGAACTTATGATTTCCATCAGAGACGACGACTATATCGCCATTCTTAATAATATTTTTAAAGGTATTCACAGCAACAGCCATATAATTACTGGTGCCTTCCAGTGACTGCTTTTCTGATGCAATCCGAGCTTTAACTGACTCATAGGTAGAGCAGTTACTAAAATCGATATCCTCTCCCCAACCTAGCAGGACATAATTGTTCGCCAGGCAGTCCTCATACACATCCTCTTCTCCGCCCATGGTATTACCCAGAGACATCTTCCAGATCCGCCGGCCTTTGAGTGAGATAGATTGTGTTGCACTCCCCTGAACTTTAACCCTGGCATTCAGGCACAGCTGTTTAAAAATACCATCCACAACTTCGTAGCGAAGCGCACCCGATTTTTCATCAGTAGTTGCGCGAATCCCTTCGATAAAATCTTCATAGGAGAAACTCTGGTGGAAGGTGGTAAACATAATGCGCTGCTTTTCTACCAACGCTTTATAGCGTTCTTTTACCAACTCCCGTAAGTCATTGTCATGATGTTCCCGCGTGGTCTGTTGGTACCACGCATTATCGGCAATTTTGACCGCCATCTCGGTGGTACTGTAGGTTTTACCTGTGCCTGGTGGCCCAAAGAGAATCTGGTTTAAAGGATACATTGGCGATTGTTCCTTGTTTTGGTTATCTCTTTTTATTTCGGGTTGGGTGGTAAAAGATGGTTGGCCGCCCAGCAAAGCCACCAGCGCCTGTAACGCTTCAACAGATTCAACATCTGCCGCAAAACCATATTGGGACGTACCATTATCTTTCGGGTAACGGCGATAGCTGGTGCTTTTTACTTTTTCCCAAAGGCAGTGGATACCCTCGATGCGATCAATTTCCGTCTTTAACACAAGAGCTTCTGGTGCAAGAACCAATGGGCTCTTTTTAACCACGCTGTCCTGGCTACGTTTGACGTACAGATACTTTCCGTTCCCGAGCGCATGCTCGGATGCATAGCTTGGCTCGAAGTTTCCAGCCTCAAGCCGGTATCCCAATTCGTTCAACGCCTGGTATATCTCGAGCGAATTCAGCATTTCTTACACCACTCCTTGATGAAAAAGCGTTAAGCCCCTTTCAACATATCAAACACCACGCGGGCAAAGCCCTTCGCCAGTTCAGGATTAGAAAGGTATTGCACCATCATCTCCTGCTGAGCGTCGTTGCTGTCCATTACCGCGTCATCAATGGCTTTCGGGAAATCACCCAGCATCGCCTGTTCGCGCGTATTGTTGGCAATCTGGGTCATCACCGCCTGGTTTTCTGACAGCTTGTCGCGCACCGCGAAGGCATAATTGATCATGTCTTTATCGGTGAGATTATCGGTCACGAACAACTCGTTCAGGCGGGCCAGGATATTCGACAGAAACTCTTCTTTCTTGTCCTTCGGCTTCGCCGTACCGACATCATTACCCGGTTTGATTTTGTATTCCGCCGCATCTTCCTGCAGCTTCAGGTGCTGCTCGTGGAGTTTGGACAGGCGATAATGGCTCATCTCGACGTTGCTTAAATCAATCTCATCTTCTTCGATGCGCTGCTCATGCAGCAACGGACGCAGATGGCGGGCAAACAGGCTCAGCTTTTCCAGATTCTTGTCGTCGTAATCGACGATTTGCGACATAAACTCGTAGAAACGGACAAAGCTGCCGAGATCTTTCTTAAAGATATCTAGCTTACTTTTTTCTTTCTCGCACTCTTTGAAAGTGTTTTCCGCATTGGTGATCAGCACAATATCGCCGGTCTTCTTGGTGCGTTCAAACATCTCCTTGGCGAGGACATACGCATCAATCGCTGAGGTGTAGCGATGTTTCCAGCGCTCCACCGCAGGTTTGCAGATATTGCTAATGGCGGCGTTGGATTTGTTTTTACTGAAGAACGCCTCGCAGAACTGCTCTACCTCGTTCCACAGGAAAATACCGCTGGTACGCAGCTTTTCAAACAGTTCAAAAACGAGCTGCGGATCGCTAACATCCGTCAGCTCGGCTGTCTGGTAGTACGGCTGGAAAGCACCCAAAATCTCATCGGGTTCGTTCCAGAAATCGAGCACAAACGTGCCAGACTGCGCCTTCCCTGGATAGGTGCGATTCAGGCGAGACAGGGTCTGCACACACTCCACGCCGCCCAGCTTTTTATCCACATACATGGCGCACAGCTTGGGCTGGTCAAAACCAGTCTGGAATTTGTTGGCCACCAGCATCACCTGGTAGTCGTCGGTATCAAACGCTTTGCGCATATCCCGGCCCTTCAGGCCAGGGTTCATATTGATCTCGGTGAACTTCTGGTTAAGCAGCGCAAGGCTGTTGTGATCATCTTCATGGAATTCCACTTCCCCGGAAAACGCCACCATAGCGCTTATCTTGTCGTACTTTTGCTCGGCGATGTATTTATCAAACGCCAGCTTGTAGCGCACCGCCGCTTTACGCGAACTGGTCACTACCATCGCTTTCGCCTGGCCGGCCAGTAAATGCATCACATGCTTGCGGAAGTGCTCAACAATCACCTTCACCTTCTGCGACACGTTATGGTCGTGCAGCGAGACCCACTGGTTCAGTTTGATTTTGGCTTTTTTGCTGTCCACTTCCCGGTCAGGATCGTCCAGCGTTTGCAGCAGCTTGTACGCCACCTTGTAGTTGGTGTAGTTCTTCAGCACATCGAGAATAAAGCCTTCTTCGATGGCCTGACGCATGGAGTAAACGTGGAACGCTTCCGGCTTATTGGTTTTCGAGGCCGGTTCCTCTGGATGAGGACGACGACCAAACAGCTCCAGGGTTTTGGCTTTCGGTGTGGCGGTGAAGGCGTAATAGTTGAGGTTGTTGCTACCTTTACGTGCGGCGACGGTGGCATCCAGAATATCTTCTGAAGACATTTCCACCTCGTCATCAGTTTCTTCGGTCATCAGCACTTCTTTCAGCTGGCGTGCAGTAGAACCACTCTGTGAGGAGTGCGCTTCATCGGCAATCACCGCATATTTACGCAGCTTGAGGCTGACGCTGTTTTCAATCGCTTTCAGGACAAACGGGAAGGTCTGAATGGTGACGATGATAATCGGCTGCGAATTTTCCAGCGCGCTGGCCAGCTTTTCCGATTTTGAACCGTCGCCTTCTTTGTTATTGATACGCCCGACCACGCCATCCTGATGCTCAAACTGATAGATGGTGTCCTGCAGCTGATCGTCAAGCACGGTGCGGTCCGTCACCACTATCACCGAGTGGAACTGCTTCTCACCATTTTCATCGTACAGGCGGGAAAGCTGATGAGCCGTCCAGGCGATAGAGTTCGATTTGCCCGACCCCGCGCTGTGCTGGATCAGGTATTTATTGCCGGTACCTTCCACCGTGGCGGCGGTAATCAGTTTGTTCACCACATCCCACTGATGATAGCGCGGGAAAATCAGGCTCTCGCTTTTGTACTTCAGGCCAATGGCATCTTCTTTTTCTACGATTTGCAGATGCACGAAACTGGCGAGAATTTTCAGCAGGTTGTCCGGCAGCAGCACCTCATTCCACAGGTAGCTGGTGGCGTAGTCATTGGCATCTTCCGGGATATCGTTCCCCGCACCGCCGTCATGAGTGCCTTTGTTAAACGGCAGGAAGAAGGTTTTATCGCCATCGAGTTTGGTTGCCATAAACACTTCATACTGGCTGACGGCAAAGTGCACCAGCGCACCGCGTTTAAAGGTCAGCAGCGGCTCGGGTTTATTGGTGCCTGGATCTTTCGGCAAACGCGTTTTCTTATATTGCGTAATGGCATTTTGTACCGTTTGCTTAAATTCAGACTTCAGTTCCAGCGTCGCTACCGGCAGGCCATTGACGAACAACACCAGGTCGATACGCCATTTCTTCGCCTTCACGCCCGTATCTTCAAATGCGGCGTTCGACGCATGCGGGCTGTAAACCAGCTCCGGCACGATACGGCAGATATTCTGTTTGTAACGCGTCAGGGTTTCCGGGTTGAGGTTATGTTCCGGTTTAAACTGGCACAGGGAAAAACGCGCATTATGGCTTTTGATACCATGACGCAGCACGCCTAAAGTGCCGTAAGTGCGAGACAAAACATCGGTGGCGTTGATATCCGCTTTTTTCAGCTGCGCCACCAGCGCATCGAGGAAATGACGCTCGGTATCGGTAGGATAAACTTTGGCAAACTTCTCCCACTCCTGCGGCTGCGTGGTCTGCACAAAGGTCAGCGTATCCTGCGAGTACAGCGCACGTTCGCGATCGTAGTCGCCGGTTTTGCCGCAAATCCAGCCTTTTGCTTCCATCTGAGCAATCATCTCATTCTGAAAAATCAGTTCTTTGGTGCTGTCCATGCTCATGCGATGGCCTCCTGTGGCGCCTCAACATCCTGCGTGTCCGGAGCAACCCAATCGCGGACGTCAATTTTTCCGGTGACGGCGGCGGAGATAAGGGCGGTGCGGCGCTCTTGAAGGAGTTGCACAGCCTGCGTGGCATTCTTCTCCATCAAATCATAATGAACTTCCTGTGCAATGAGAAAAGCAGCAATTGCATCCATTTCTGGTTTTGGTGGAATAGCAATTGGATAGTTAAGCAGAAAATCTGAAGGTACACGTTTTAGTCCGCCAGCACCTGTCATTGCTCCTGTTGCGGCACGGATAAAATTGTCTTCTTGGAGACGATATAATAAGTAATTCACACGGATTTTTTCAGTTGGCCTCAAGACATATATTTCCGTAGAACCAAATCCAATACTATTAACCAACCCTTTAGCTACAGCAATATTTTTATTTTCAAAGCATGGCGTAACCTTAGCCAACAGAAGATCATCATCTTCAAAGTAAGTATAGCCACTTATAACATCCGAATCAGCTTAGTTTCATCTGTTACAAGAGAGTTTCTTTTTAGCTTTTCCATCGGGATGAAAGTACATTCATCGTTATTTTTAAAGTTAACTGATGATTTTTTAGGTGTAAGTAGTGCGATGTGTTTTATTTTAGTGCATAACCAATGACTCGGTATGTCCCCCAACCACTCAACACCAGAATCTTTCATCGGCACATCAGGGTTTAGCCCTTTGGTGACGGCATGGCTAATCACTGCCTGACGTTTTTCTTTCAGCAGTTCAATCAGTTGCTGTTGTTTCTCGATCAGATTATCGATTTTTGCGGTTTCGTGATCGAGGAAAGCAGCGATTTGTATCTGTTCTTTTAGTTGGGGAGATGCGTAAGAAAAATTAACAAAGGTGTCTTGGTACAGGTGAACAATCGTACTACCTGTTTTATTGTAATCGACAAAATCGGTAAACACCTTAGACTGGAGCAACCAAAAATAGAATTTAGTAGAGAAGTTATTTATAAGTGGCCTTACGACAAACACACCACTATTTAAGGTGGCTTTTTCATTGGTTTTTAACCCGTCTACCAATGCTACTTTCCCAATCGTACCATCTTTAGTAATAAGTAAATCACCATTTCTTAGCTGTATATATGGGTCTTGCTCATAGCGATTTAAATCACAATGATAGCAATCACCCCAGTGAATGCGTGATGATTTAAAGTCACTACCTGTGACAAGAAATGGTCCTTCATCCGTAAAATCATCCGATTTTAGACCATGCCAGCCGACTCTTGCCTTAACATATGCTTCATATTTTACTTTCGTAATGAACCACTCATCGGGATAATTCCCAATCCATAAAATATTCGATTTCGTATAACATCCATAGATAGGTAAATTCATTATGAATGTACCTCCTGCAGCAGCTTCATAATCTCGGCGCTGACCGCATCCAAATCGGCATCAATCTCGGATAGCGGACGCGGCGGCTGATAAACATAGAAATGACGGTTAAATGGAATCTCGTAACCGACAATCCCCACTTCACCATCTTTCAAATCACGCTTATCGGCGTTGATCCACGCGTCATTCACGTGCGGCAGGACTTCTGCTTTGAAGTAGTTTTCAATCAGGTCGCTGGTGGACACTGCCGGGTTCAGCGGCACGTTCTCGTTATCGCGTAACTCACCGTCCTGCTCAAACTCAACAATCTTACCTTTGTATTCAAACGCACCGTACAGCGGCTGAGCGGCTTCTTTCAGCGCCTTTTTCACCACCGGCTCGGCATCCGGGTTTTTGGTGGTGATGGCATCGATAAACTGCTTGTTTTCTTTCGCGTCCAGCTTTACGCCAGCCGTTTTGATGGCCCCTTTCAGGGTCAACTGGAACTGGTTGAAATCATTGCTCACCAGCGTTTTACCACCCGCTTGCGTACCCAGTGCCGTCTGTATTTGCTGCGCTTTTTCCATTAACCCGCGTTGTGCCAGCCACAGTTTGCTGTCGAGCAGGTCTTTAATCTGCTTCTCTTTCAGCTCGGCAAATTCAGCTTTGATGATGGCGCGCGCATCGGCTTCCAGTCCTGAGAAATCGCCGTAGTTATCCGCCTGCCATTGGGATGCGAACTCTTCATACAGACGTTCCATCGGCGCGTTAAACGGCTTCGGTGCAAAGCGCAGAGTATCAATCGCCTCATCCGTCACCTGAGCGGATAAACGCAGCGGGCGTTCAATGGTCAGGCGGCGATAGCCAAAGTCGGTGCTGTTAAAGATTTTGCTGGCAAAGGTTTTCGGCGCTTCGGTTTTGGCGGTGGCAGGCTGACGGCCACGGTTGGATTTTTGCTCGGCGGCTTTTTCCAGACCCAGTTCTTCCAGAGTTGTGGCATCCACCACCTCAAAATCACCGAAGGTCTGCGTGATCAGCTTGATATCATCTTCACCCATCAGGTTACGCTTGGAACCCAGTGATTTACGCATCTTGCCGCACAGGTTGGTGCCATCAATCAGCTGTACTTTGCCTTTACGCTCAGGCGCTTTCTTGTTGGAGAGGATCCAGACGTAGGTGGCAATGCCGGTGTTGTAGAACATGTCCGTTGGTAGCGCGACGATACCTTCCAACAAATCGGCTTCCAGAATGTAGCGGCGGATTTCGCTCTCACCGCTGCCCGCACCACCGGTAAACAGTGGCGAACCGTTAAGGATAATCCCGATACGCCCGCCGTTGCTCACGGTGCCATCCGCATTGTGGTTGTCGCGCATTTTGCTGATCAGGTGCATCAGGAACAGCAGCGAGCCGTCGGAAACACGCGGCAGGCCCGGGCCAAAACGACCGTTAAAACCTTTCTGCGTATGTTCGTCGTTAATCTCGCCCTCAATCTTCTTCCAGTCCACGCCAAACGGTGGGTTAGAGAGCATGTAGTCAAACTGGTCCTGCGGTAACTGGTCGTTCGAGAGGGTGTTACCCAGCTTAATGCGGCTGACGTCCTGACCTTTGATCAGCATATCGGCTTTACAGATTGCGTAGGATTCCGGGTTCAGCTCCTGACCAAAAGCACGCATCACCGCGTTAGGGTTCAGCTCGTGCACATATTCCATGCCTGAAGAGAGAAAGCCGCCGGTCCCGGCCGTCGGGTCATAAATGGTGCGGATGATACCGGGCTGCGTCAGGGCTTCATCATCTTCCATAAACACCAGTGAAGTGGTCAGACGCACGATATCGCGTGGGGTGAAGTGCTCACCAGCTGTCTCGTTAGAGCTTTCCGCGAAACGGCGGATAAGCTCTTCAAACACCAGGCCCATTTCATAATTGGAAATCGCTTTCGGGCTCAAATCGGTGGTGGCGAATTTCTTCACCACTTTGAACAGCAGGTTGGCATCTTCCAGCAGGCCAACAAACTCACTGAATTTGAAGTGTTCGAAGATTTCACGCGCATCCGGTGAAAATGCCTGTACGTAGCTTTCCAGGTTGGCTTTGATATCGTTCTGCCCATCTTGCCCAGATCCATCTTCGAGGTATTGAAGAAGGAAAGCCCGCTGGCGCGCAGCAGAAACTTCTCTTTGGCATCTTCTGGCAGCGTGCTGGTTTTTAATTCATCATATTTCGCCACCACCACATCTTTGGTATCCGCCAACACACACTCAAGACGGCGCAGCAGTGTAAAAGGCAGGATCACGCGCCCGTACTGAGATTGTTTGAAATCACCGCGTAGCAGATCGGCCACCGACCAGATAAACGCAGCTGTTTGAGAAAAGTTAGTGTTAGTCATGAGGCCCTCGGAAGAGATCGCAGCCCTGGAGCAAAATGCTCGGGCAAAAATTCAGTTTTAGAATGCAATGCGCAAAATAATACCTGCTACAGGGACTATCGCAATCGATATGGGACAAAGAAATGCTCAGTTTCAGGAAGGCAATCCAATATGGGGCAAAACGTGTAGTAAAAGGCTATTCGGAAGTGGGCGTACTGTGCTGTCTCGAGTCTCACATGAAGTTCACGCGTTGGAGTGTAATCATTATCGAAGTCAGCAGTATTCAAGTCATAGATTAGCTCTTATCAGGGAGTCCAACATAGCCAGAAAGGTTGTACAGTTGGCCAAGTATCTCCCGGGTAAATAACCCTGCATCGAGCATGAACTGGCTTGGTACATGCTGAGATAATACGGTAGTGGAATCCTTTTTCAGTTCGCTGAATCAGGTAACTGACACCACCCGAGTCGTGTCAGTCTAGGGGGCGCGATTCTTAAGCCTCGTCCTCATTATGTAATATCTCGCGCAGAATGTGGCTCGATTCAAGTATCGGGAGATCCTCAGCTAGTAACGATGAACGCGGCGGCAACTGATTAAACAGACGCTCTGTTTGCGAGGCGAGGTAGGCTACCAGAGGGTGTGCGCTATGATCGCTTGAAATCATCTGCACTTGGTATTGCGTGATCATACCTTTACTACAGACTGCCGAGCAGTAGTTGGTTCCGGTTGTGTACCTGAAGTCTTTAATAAAAAAACTAAACATGCGCATTATTTTGTGTGTGTCATGATGGTTTTTACGGTTATCCATTATCCGGAAAAACACGGTATTCTCTTTAATATCATATTGGTAACGAAGGCGATGCTGCTTAAACTGCAAGATAAGCAGTAAGCGATTTATCCTGCCGAACTGTTCCGTTATCCTAACAAGGTTGCTTATTATCGCATCTGACTGCTTTTTCATTTTCCAGTGGCGATGCATTGCACTTCTGCTCGGACGAAGCTGTGGCTTTTCTATTCCCTGTAGCAGTTGAGCATTAACTACACCGTGCTCGATAGCGTAGTGAATATGTTTAATCGCAGGCTCCAGCGCCTCAAGGGAAAATAGCTCGGTATAACCGTCGCCAGCATCAATGCCAGTCTGATATTTGGTTAACAGAAAATGCAGCATTTTTTCTAGTTTAAAAACCTCAGACTGCGGTAATGCAATCTGGTATGAGCGCTCATAATCTACTTCTCCCAGAACCGTCTTAGCGACTGAATCCGGTTGTGGATATTGTTGGCTTTACCCACTTTTATCATCTTATTAGCTGGGAAGAGTAATAAATAAAGAAGGAAGGGTTATCCATAAAGGGCCTGTGGTTGTTGTAACAGAAAAGGCAATGATGACAGATTTTCATCTGTCAGGCGTAGTACTACGGTCACAAGGCTGTGTGGTTCCATTGGTGAAGACCAGCAATGAATATCGGCGGCTACACTCGAATGCAGTTTATCGCGTATCGGGCTGATAAAAATAGACCGTCCTGCTCAGCGATAACGTCCTGCAGGCCTGGCGTAAACTCATGGCAAATTGCGCCGTCAGATAGCTGACGGGTTCACGCTTTCAGTGGTCAGCACTCAAGGCTGAGAGCCGCAAACATCTGCTTAGGCCTCTGGTTCTCATCTTCCAGATCTTTGATTCTTTTGATATCGGCCGCTTCCATCCCGCCGTACTTTGCCTTCCAGTTGTAATAGCTGGCTTCCGAAATCGCGGCCTCACGGCAAACATCCTTGACGGTACGTCCAGCTTCGACGGACTTCAATACGGCGATGATCTGGTGTTCAGTGAATCGGACCTTACGCATAGCGATCTCCTCAGGGACATAATCAGTATGTCGGAAGATCTCTAAAAGTGAATGGCTCGTTTTGCCGGAATACTTACAACTGCACCATCGTCACCACCTGCCCCGGAAAATTAATCCTAATAACCCACCCCACATACACATCAACATCGACTGTGCCGTCAGCGCAGGCATATTGCCTACCATTACCGTCGGTGAGCCGGGAGCCCAGGGGCGACGGTGCAGGGAATACACGGCATTGGCGTCAGCACACCGAGGGCCGCGGCGGTGGCGGCGGCGACCGTAGGATTCGCCGGGTTGGTGCACATTGCGAACGGCGGAATATTCACAAACTGCTTGTTATCCATAATATTCGCCATCGGCATACCGTTTAACATTACCCGGTTGACGGGAATGACCATCAGCGGCGCGGGGCCATCCCAAATGAGCACATCAGTGTCGCGCCTGAACAAACAGCCGGGCAGCTCATGGCAGTATTCCCAGCTGTTTCCACAGCTTACGGGCGGCTTCATCGCCGCTGATAAGTTCACCGAGTAGCTCCGGCAGCGGCGTGTGGCCCAGACGTGGGCGCGTTGAAGTAGGTAGGGCACCGGGCTGTGCGGCTCAATGCGCTGCAAATATTCCGCGATGAGTTTAAGGGTCTGATACGCCTCTTCACGGCTGGTAAACATTACAGGTACGGTCATGGTAGGTCTCTCTTCATTAATCACCTCGGAGATCATGGGCGGTGGTGGCGGTACGCTACCGCCCAGCTCTTGTAAGTGGCAGCGAATCTTCTGCTCCAGTTGGGAAAAGGAGGGGCCGAGGTGGCGGGCCAGCTCTGGCAGACGGCATTCATGCGTTGCAGCCACCCAAGACAACTGGTCAGTGTCGTCACCTGCATCTCGCGGTCCGCGATGAACGGCGTATCGCTCAGCAACTGCGCATAACGGTGCGCTACCCAACTCAGCGGCGCTGCCCGATAATCGTAATCCTCTTCTCGTATGCGTGGATGCAGCGTCTCGGGGTAGCGCTCCAGCGCTATCACCAGCAGCGAAAGCGCCTGCGGCAGCGCAGAGATACCGTGCTGTTTTATCCACGCTTCGCCAAGCCAGCCCATCACCACCAGATCTTTACTCAGGCGCGTGGTGATATCGCTTGCCAGTAGAGCGACCTCTTCCCAGTCGGCGCGGCGGGGCGTGCTTTGCCAGACGCCGGTGGGCAATGTCTCGTCGTCCTCGCGTCGGGCGGCGGCGAGACGGTCGAACTCCGGCGCGTAGCGGATGGACTCGCCGCAGGGCTCTCATCGGCGATAGGGGCCAACAGGGCGTCAATTTTTTCCATTATGTTCTCCGGACTGAGCTTGTTCGGCGAGGTTGACCCATGGCAGCGGCGCGTTGTCGGCGCCGCCGAGCAGTACCAGTTGCAGGTTGACGGTGGCCTGGGTGCGCTGCTGGCCATCGCCGATGGGCAGAGTAAAGCGCAGCGGCAGTGGTTGCGTCAGTGTGCCGCCCACGCGTTGTTGGGCAATCATCCGCAGTAGCGACCACGATCCTGGCCAGCGCCAGAGTCCGCTATCGCCGTTGACGGTCATCCCCGGCTGGGCGAGGCCCGGCAGTGGTCGCCATGGTGAGTTGGCTGCCCAGCGCAGGCTGAAGCTAAGGCTATCGCCGCTGCGCCAGTGCAGATCCTGCTTCGTGCCGCTGGGGTAGCTGCTGCTCTGCAGTGGGCCACTGAGTCGCCAGTCGGCAATCTGTTCGGCGCCGTGCTCTTTATCCCGCGAGGTGCGCCACAATACGCGAACCGTTACCCCTCCGGCGACACCAGCGCCGCCAGCAGCGGCTGCGCGGCGGCAAGCTGTTGGATCAGCGGTGGCAGCGTGCCGAGGCTCTCTTTCGGTAGTTGGCGCAGTAGGGTCACCAGCTCTTTGACGCGATCGGGTCGGCATCCGGGCCTGAAGGTGAGTGGTAAACGGGAAGTGCCGGCAAGCCAGTCGTTATAGAGCGTAAAAATATGCTGGGTGGCGCTGATAGTTGCCTGTTCACGCAGTTGGCGGCACTTCTGCTGCGAGCTGCCAACCAACGCCGTTAGCGACTGACTGTAGAAGTCGTTCCCGGCGGAGACATACTGCGCCAGTTCGCTCTGGCAGTTCTCGGCGGTCATCTCCGGCAGCGCGGCCGCCAGAGTCGTCATCTGCACCGGCGGGCTGGTTGGGTCCTGCTGCTGTAGGCGTTGTAGGGCATTGAGCGAGCTGCTCCAGCGGGCGACAAGCACATTATCCTGCGCCGACAGCCAGGGCCGCTGGCGATCAAGCCAGCTAATCTCCGGCTGATAGCGGGTCAGGGCGGCGGTGATCTGCTCGGTCTGCGCAGTGACCCAGCCCGCCGCTTTCTCGGCGCTGGCCTGCGCCTGTTCCGGCGTGGCGTAGCTGATGCCCGGCGGTGAAGCGGCAGGAAGCAGCACGCTGCCTTCGCGCTGAATGCGCGCAATCACCTGCGTGGCCGTCTGCTGGCGCAGCGCGGCGGCAAGCTGCGGACGGTTTATCTGGCTGAAAGCATCGATAACCGGGTCGGCAATATCGGGGTGATGGCATTACCCTGCACCGTCGGCGGCGCGTCGGTATAGAGCGCGATCAGCATCGCCCGCGCGAGCGCATTCTGTGCCAGCATGGCGATTTTAGGCTGCCAGAGGTTGTCCGGTAGCTGCTGGATATAGCGCTGGTAGCCGCCCACCAGGGCGTTGGCCTGCTGTAGCTGGAGGTTGCCCGGATAGCCGGAAACCGCAGGCAATGTGTGCCCAACGCTACGCTGCCAGAACGGCTGGTTAAGCAGGTCGCGCAGGCTTTTTTGCAGGGCGAGAATATCCGGCGAGAGGGTGAATACTCCCTCTGCCGACTGTTCGGTCAGCGCGGAGAAGTGCAGCTGTGAACCCTCCACCTGCATCAGAAAACGCTGGCGCAACAGGGCTTCGTGGCGCAGCAGATCCTGGATCACTTTGTTGTCTATCAGCCGCAGGGTGCGTGCCTGAGAGAGCAGCTCGTTGAGCGGCAGGCGGATCGGCGAGTGCGCGGCATCGCCGCTCAGGTTGTTGAGCAGGGTCAGACTGGTTTGCAGGCGGTTTACCTGGCGCACCAGCGTGCGGACGAACGCGACGTTGATATCGCTGCCGCTATTGAACTGCGCCAGCAGCTGTTCGAATTGCCCGATATCGCTCTCGAGCCCCGCATTATCGTAGTTCTGCTCTAGCCAGCGTTGGGTCTCGCGCGCGAAGATCTCGCTGTTGCGTTGGGTCAGCGTGGCGGCATCTGGCAGCGAGAGCCGTGACAGGTTCAGTGACGCCAGCAGCTCGTTGATATTGCGCTGCGACGGCAACGAGTTGGTATCCACGCTGACGCCCCAAACGGTTGAGGAGAGGGTCGCCAGCGTCTGCACCGTCGGCTGCTTCACCTGAATCAACTGCAGCAACGGCAGGTAGCGCTGTTCCATCTGTTTTGTGCGGGCAAGCAGCTGTTCCAGCTGGTGATAGCGCTCTTCCGGCAGGATATCATCGCGTTCGCGGAAGTTCTCGCCGCGGGCGGTGGCTTCGCTTTGCAGGCAGATGCTGTCGGTGGCCGGGGCCAGCAGGCTGGCGAGTGTCGCATTCTGGAAGGTGTCACGCAGTTTATTGTCGGTGCGGCTGATGTAAGAGCCGGGCCATACCGGGGAGCGGAACTGCCACTCCGGGATGGCGTTAAGGATACGCCAGTACATCGCAGTGGTGCGCTCGCCTGAGGTGTCGCTGGCGGCGGTCTGGGTGGCGAGAATTTGCAGGCGGTCGTGTAGCAGCAGCGCGTTGATGTGCCGCGTCTGCCAGAACCAGATCATTAGCACCAGCCACAGCAGGCAGACGGCGCTGTAGCAGGCCAGCGTGATAAAGTGGCGGCGTAGGTTCAGGCGCAACAGGCGGCGCACCGGCAGCGCAAGCCCACTTTCGGCGGCGATTTTGCCGGTGAGCAAGCTATGGCAAAAATGCATCGTCGCTTTGTCATCGCGGCTGCCGCGGGCGACAAACCAGATGCCGCGCAGCATCGGCGGTTCGTCGCGCGCGTTGCTGCTGAGGAGCGTATCAAAGAGGTCATGCAGGGGCGCGGCAAGCTGCGGGAAAAACTCAGGGAGACGAAACAGTTCGCCGCGAGTCTCCCCCTCCAGTGCGCCAAGTTCGGTAATCGCCCGGCGCAGCGACGCGCGGGTGTTATCCAGCGCGTCATCAAGCCACTGGGGCTTCCAGACCGTCTCGCGGGCGACTGGAATGCTGCTGCCGATAAGCGTCTGTGGGAGTTTTTCCCACAGCGCCATCATCCCTTCCTGGGTCTCCATCCCGCTGATAAATAAATAGATCGGCAGGCTCAGCCCGCATACGCGCTGGATCTGCTGGCAGTTGCGCAGCAGGTTGGCGGTTGTCGGGTGCTCTGGCCCTTCCCGCAGGGCTTCCAGCGGTAGCGTAATCACCAGCGCGTCCAGTGGGCGCTGCGCGCGGCTTCTGACGATGGCGGCCAGCGCCTTTTGCCAATCGTTCTGCCGCAGCAACTGCTTTTTGGTGGTGGTCTGCAACGCGTGTGGTACGCACAGCATGTTGCACTGCTCGTTGAACCACCATTGTCCGAACCAGTATTCGGAGCCGTCGCTGAGCGACCAGCTACGGCACAGCAGTCGGTTATCCTCCTCATCGCCCAGCATCAGCACGCGGGTGACGTCATAAGGATCCTGCTCGCCGATGGCGCGGTAGATCTCCTTGCGGGCGCGAATAAACGCGTTGTTGCGATATTCCCACTGCCACCAGATGGCCCACAGAATGATGATAAGCAGGATGACGATCGCTAAAAGCAGGGTGATCCCGGTCTGGGTCATTTATCGTCTCCCTGACAGTACTGCATCACCTGAAAATCCGGCAAGGTGTTGATACCAATGGCATCTTCAATGCTGAACCACAGCCGTTGGCTTAGCAGCAGCAGCGCAAAAAGCACCACCACAGCCGTCAGATGCAGTCGTGAGTTATCTGCCAGACGGCGGCGTGGTGGCAGCTGTAGCGGCTGGCCTAATACCTCTTCTTCGAGGCGCTGCGGGATCTCCGACGGCTGCGGTTCATGCTGAAAGGCAAACTGCCAGAGCAGACGACAGGTCTCCCGATGTCCGTCGGCGCTGAAGTTCTGGCGATTAACGCCAAACCCGAGCGTCAGGCAGCGCAGATAGAGGGCGGCGAGGTCGCGCATCGCCGGGTTACGCTCGGTGAGCAGGGTCTGAATGCGCAGCGGCAGTTCGTCACCGGCACTGTGCGTCTGCCACAGATCGTACTCCAGCGGACAGGCTTGCCACAGCGATAAGGCTGGCCACTCGCGGCAGCAAAGTATGGTCTCATCCATCAGTGCGACAAGCGCATACACCGCCGCATCAATTTGCAGGCGGAACGGCGCGCCCAGCTCGCGGGTTAAACGTCGGCTGTATTCCGCCATCGCCTGGTGGCTAAGATCGAATGCCTGCTGATGCAGTTCGGCAGGTGGCAGCGTGGCGGTTTTCCAGCGTTCAAACTGGATGAGCCAGCGGCTGAAAATCTCATCGAACAGCCGGCTGGCGGGCATATCAGTCATCGCTGGCATCGCGCGGCTCCTCTTGTCGATAGAGCATGACGCGCTCCGGCTGGTCTGCCATTTCATGCAGCGGGGCGATAAACAGCGGAGCACTCTCTTCAAACCACTGGGCGGTCAACGTTAGGGTAAACAGGGCGATAGCGGGGTCGGTTTCCCAGTCGCCGCGTTTGTCCACCGCCAGCGGGCGATAGCCATCCCGTGCATTCGCTGGCGGTTGAGGATGGCGAGGAACGGCTGGCTGGCAATGAGGCACTGACGCAGCCAGGCTTCAGCGCTCAGCGTGGCGCTAGCGGGCATCATCACGCCGAGGGTCAGCGTGTCGCCAGGCCGAAGCGTCGCCGGGAGCGGAATAAAGAACTGATTGTTCTGTAAGGTGAAATTAATGCGCTGGTGGCGTCGATGAATATGGGCAAGCTGCGACTCCAGCAGCGCAAACAGCGTGCTGAAGCCCGGCAACATATTCTGGTAGTCAAACGCCGGTAGGAGCGGTAATGCTTTGTCCTGCGTCAGAATCGCGGTTTGTCCGGTGAACAGGCACAGCGCCCGATACAGGCTGACCGGGTGCGTGTGGCCGCCGTGCATTAAGCACTCCAGCAGCGGTAATGTGCCCTGAATGCTTTGCAGCGAAAAGGTGAGCCAGAGCCAGTCGGTGGTGCGCTGATTCTGCTGGGCCAGCGCGATTTCACGTCCGAGAAACAGCAGCTTTTCCCGCGCCTGTCGGCATACCCGACGGGTGTGTCGCGAAAGATAATCGCCGTCTTTGAGGGTCGGTGAGGGAGGAAACCACTCGTTCTGGCGAAACCCGCCTTCGGTATATTCCACCTGTAGCAGCGGCAGGCACACCAGATCCGCCCGCTCATATTGGCTGACCAGACGCGGCGCGGGCTGCCACAGCGGGATGCTTTCGGGAATTCGCCGCTGGTGAGATCTGGCAGCGGGCGCTGTTGACGCTGCGATAGCGGGTGTTCATCAGTTGCCACTGCCCGGCGCGTTGAGCCGCCGGTATCGCCAGAAATATCGGGTGTTCGCTGCCGGGGAGGCGGGCAGCAGTGTGGTACAGTCAAATTCCAGCGGTGGATCCTGGCTGATATCGTACGCCACCGGCGTGCCATCCGGCATGATCGCCTCCAGACGCAGCAGGCGCAGGGTACCCGCACACAACGCCGCTTCATCAAGATGCAGCAGACGTACGCCCCAGTAAAAGGGATTCGCATCATTAACCAGCGTAGAGGTCAGCACGTCGTGGTGCAGCGATTGCAACTGAAAGTGCTGCGGCAGCATGGCCATTCCTTCGTACCAGCATACCGTTGCCGGAATTGTGCTCATGTTATCTTCCTTGTTCAGGCGCGAGGGCAATGTCGTTGGTCATCAGCAGAAGATGCAGTGATGTCGTTTCATCGAGGCGCAGTCGGTGCTCGCCCTCGCTGCGATAGCGGGCGAACAGCAAAATGGCGTCGGCGGATAAACCTTTGAGCGGGTTGGTTTCGCTGACAAAGCGAGAGCCGGGAACCAGCTCTAACGACCAGATATGCAGCGCGTTCGGTGCATCACGCAGGAACTGTGGCTTAGCGTTAAACCACTGCTCCGCCGATAGCGATTGAATTTGCGCGATCAGGATGGGGTCGCTAATCGCCACGATATCCACGGCCACCGGGCGTTATCGTTCGCATCCTGGGCGACATCAATGACCACTGAGGTGATATTCACGCGCGATTGCCATAATGAGCAGCCACTCATTAGTGTGAGGAAAACGAATAATATTATATGACAAACAAATCGCGTCTCTTTCATTCTATAAAATCCCTTTATAGCTAAAGGAGAGAGTAATTAATGATGTTGATTTGTTTTTTGATGCATATCACTTTTATAAAGTTTATTGTGTAATGAGATTTTCCTTAATAATCATGTAGTTTGGATTTACGTTCAGTTTTATTAATGTTTGTTGTGATGATTGGTGTGTATCTTGTTGATTTTAATATGGTTACGTAAAGGTAATTCATTGATTTTTTGTGAGTGTTTTCGCGCGGAAAATTCATATAAATAGATTGAATTTTAATTCTGCATGTGTTTTCTATATTAGTCGTGGTTTCTCACCAATATGTTTATGAAGGACGATGCTAAGTATTAAGCATCAGGGATACTCTTGCAAATAAAGGATTAATTATGCCAGAAAGTATTCAGCATAAACTCGATCGCGTTCGCCCTCCACGTGTGCAAATTACCTATGATGTGGAAATTGGTGGCGCAATTGAGAAAAAAGAACTTCCGCTTATCGTCGGTATTATGGCCGACCTTGCTGGCCAGCCCGTATCGCCACCGGAAAAGCTTCGCTACCGCCGCTTTGTTGAAATTGACCGTGACAACTTTGATGAAGTGCTGGCCTCCATCGCCCCGCGTCTCACTCTGCAGGTGGATAACCGCCTTGCCAATGACGGCAGCAAATTTAACGTTGAATTGAATTTCAATAAGTTCGACGACTTCTCACCGCTCGAAATCATCGAGCAGGTTAAGCCACTACAGCGCTTGTTTACCGCACGTCAGCGCCTGCGCGATCTGCTTACCAAGCTGGACGGTAACGACGACCTGGATGCGCTGCTACAGCAGGTGGTCAACGATAACGCTGAGCTACAAGCGCTGCGGCCCGTAGCCGAAGCGCCCTCCGCAGAATAACGCGCAACCGAAAAAGGAAACGGACAATGGATACTGTTCAGGAACGCAGTGAAAGCGGCGCACAAACGGTCACGCTGAGCGTGCTGGATCGCATTATTCAGGAAGGTCGGATGGCGCGTGATGAGCTTCAGCAGACCTACGCGCGCGACATGCTCGAAGAGCTGGCGACGCAGATTCTGGATGAAGGGATGACGGTGGAAGCCGATACCGTCGCCATGATCAACCACCGCATTGCGCAGATTGACGCGCTGATCAGCGATCAGCTTAACGAAGTGCTACACCACCCCGACATGCAGAAGCTGGAAGCTTCCTGGCGCGGCCTGCATCGGTTTGTGATGAACACCGAAACCAGCACTCGCCTGAAGTTGCGGCTGCTTAACGTGTCGCGCAAAGAGTTGCAGGACGACCTGGAAAAAGCGGTCGAATTCGATCAGAGCACCCTGTTTAAAAAGCTGTATGAAGATGAATACGGCACCTTCGGCGGTAACCCGTATAGCGTGCTGGTGGGCGATTTTGAGTTTGGCCGCCATCCGCAGGACGTGGCATTGCTGGAGAAGATCTCTCAAGTAGCCGCCGCGGCCCACGCGCCGTTTATCGCCGCCGCCAGCCCGCGCTTGTTTGATATGGGCTCGTTTGCCGAGCTGAACATCCCTCGCGATTTGGCGAAGATTTTTGAAAGCACCGAGCTGATTAAGTGGCGTTCGTTCCGCGAAAGCGACGACTCTCGCTACGTGTCGCTGGTGCTGCCGCATGTATTGCAACGCCTGCCGTATGGCCCGGATACGCTGCCAGTGGAAGGGGTTAATTTCGTCGAGGATGTCGATGGACTGGATGCCAGCAAATACCTTTGGGGCAACGCCGCCTGGGTACTGGCAAGCCGGATCACCGAAGCCTTCGCGCTTTATGGCTGGTGCGCCGCTATTCGTGGCGTCGAGGCGGCGGCCTGGTCGAAGGACTGCCGGCGCATACGTTCTCCACGCCGTCCGGGATATTAGCCTGCGCTGCCCGACTGAGATCGCCATTACCGACCGCCGGGAAAAAGAGCTGAACGACCTCGGGTTTATCGCGCTGTGCCACAAAAAGAATACCGATCGCGCGGCGTTCTTCGGCGGGCAAACCACCAATCAGGCGAAAATCTACAACACACCGGAGGCCAACGCCAACGCGCGTATCTCCGCCATGCTGCCGTATGTCCTTGCTGCCTCGCGCTTTGCCCACTACCTGAAGGTCATGATGCGCGACAAGATTGGCAGCTTTATGAGCAGCGACGAAGTGGCAAGCTACCTCAATAACTGGATTGCCGATTACGTTCTACTGCGCGACAGCGCGCCGCAGGAAATTAAAGCCCGCTATCCGCTGCGCGAAGCGCGGGTCGATGTGCAGGAAGTGCCGGGAAAACCGGGCGTTTATCGCGCCGTCGTGTTCCTGCGCCCACACTTCCAGCTTGAAGAGCTGACGACCTCCATTCGCCTGGTCGCCGAGCTGCCACCCCGGCGACGGCCTGATTTGTAAGGAAATAAACTATGGATGCCATTTTTTTAAAGCTCGACAAAATCGACGGTGAAAGCCAGGTGAAAGGCTTTGAGAAGCAGATTGAGATCATGTCTTACAGCCACAACGTGGCGATGCAGGTGACCAATGATGTGAGTAACACCGAACGTACCTCCGGGCGTGCGCACGTAGGGGAGATGTCGATGACCAAGTTTGTCGATCTGTCGACGCCGACGCTGAATGAATATTGCTGTAGCGGCCGGGTCATTCCCACTGCGGTGCTCACGCTCTGTCGCAATGACAACGGAAATATGCTGCCGTTTATCGTCTACACCTTCACAAACGCGATTATTTCCCATCTGAGCGTAAGCGGCGGTTCTGGTGGTAAACCGGTTGAAACGTTGTCGCTTAATTTCACCAAAATTAAATGGGAGATCACCGCGCAGAAACTGGGTGGCGAAAAAGAGGGTAATGCCTCCTCGGTGTGGGATTTGGCGCAAAACGTCATGGAAAAATAATGATGAACATGCCCATTCCGGTGGCGCTGTTTGACCGGCTGATGGGGAGGTCATCTCCCTCGCGAGTCGGTGAAGCGTGAGCTGGCCCGTTTCTTCAATACGCGCCCTTCCTGCGAAGCGGTGATCGAAGACAAGGGCGTGCCGGAATGGCGTGAGGTTTATGTTGGGGATGAACGCGCGGTGCAGCAGTTTTGTCGGCAGTTACGCGATGGCTTGCTGCACCACGATCCCCGCATTAAGGCGCTAACCGTGGAAACGGTGGGAGTTTGCCAACAGCGGCTGACGCTCTGCCTGACGATGACGTTATGCGGTGACAATGACCCGCTGACGATGAATATCAACTGGCAGCAGGGTCGCTGGCAGTCACCTTTACCGGGAGAGATCAATGGACGATCGATTACTGGATGATTACCTGCGGGAGTTGAGCTGGTTGCGTGCCGCCAGCGGCGACTTTGCGCGCCAGCATCCTCAGGTGGCGTCTAAGCTACGTCTGAGCGAGTTTGATTGTCCAGACCCGCACGTCGAACGGCTGCTGGAGGGATTTGCGCTGCAAAGCGCACGCCTTCATCATCGGCTCGACGAGGGGTATGGAGAGCTGAGCGATGCCCTGCTGGAGCTGCTGGCGCCGCACCTGATGCGACCTTTTCCGGCCTGTTCCACGGCCTGTTTTACCCCTGACCCATTGGCGGGCGATCTTAGTGCGGGCTATTGTCTGCCTGCGGGAACGCCGCTCTATGCGTTAACACAAGATGGGCATACCGTCTGGTGGCGCACTGCGCTTGAACAGACGTTATGGCCGGTGGTGCTGGAAGACGTGGAGTGGGAAGAGGCCGCCGCCGCTCAGCAGAGCAGCGGGTTGGTGGAGGCGCGATGCGGATTACGAATGCGGCTACGCTGCATGGCACCGCACCGATTTTCTTCATTGAAACTTCAGATGTTGCGTATTCACCTGGCTGGCGCACCTCAAGTAAATGCCGCGCTGTTTGACTTACTCTATGCCCATACGCTGGGGCCGCAACGCCCACGGCCGATTGGCCTGATGAATGCGGAGCGCCTGTTTCCTATTGGTCCAGGTGAAGTTGCCAGCGGGCAGGCGCTAAGCGCCTGGATGCATTGTCCACAGGCGCTGATGTACTTCGATATTCCGCTGCCGCCGGGAGGCGATAGCGATGTTTTAACTTTCACCCTGGCATTTAGACGCGCACCACGAAGCGCGTTGTCGCTGAAGCCCGGGGATATCCGCCTGGGCTGTGCGCCAGTGGTGAACCTTTTCTCACGGACTTCCGAGCCGCTTATCCCATCGCCCGCGCGCAGCGAACAGCTGCTGGTGGCGGATCATCACGATAGTCAGATGCAGATTTATCAACTGCGTGAACTGTGGATGAGCGAGCACGAGCGCGCCTGGCGCGTTCCTGCTTATTACGCCGCGCGCGGGCACAACGGCGCACGCTGGTTCTGGCATGCGCGACGGCACCGCCACTATGGCGATCGGCTGTGGCTCACGCTGGTCGATAGTGCGTTTTCACCCGCCGAGCCTGCCCCGGATGCCAGCCTGACGGCCAAACTGTGGTGCAGCAACGGGCCGCGTGCCGCGACGCTGCGTGCTGGTACGCCATTGGCCTTCGAGTTTCCCGGCCCGGTTGCGCAGGTACAGCTCCTGGAAACGCCCGGCGAGCCGTCCGCGCCCGTGCGCCATGGTGATAGTCGCTGGCGGCTGGTCTCCTCGCTGGCGCTGAATCATCTGTCGTTGATTGAGGGGGAAGAGGCGCAGGCGTCGTTGCAGGAAAAGCTGGCGCTGTACGCTCCCGCGGGGCTCCTGCCGCGCTTTGGCAGCAAATCAACGGTATCAGCCGTTTGACCTGCCAGCGGGTGAGTGAACACCGGGGAAGGGAGGCGTGGCGCGGCTGGCGTAATGGTCTGCGGGTGAGCTTAACGCTTGAGGCGACAGCGTTTACCGCCAGCAGTCGGCTGCTGTTTGCCGGTGTTATCGCCCGTTTTCTGGCGCAGAACGCCACCGCAAATTGCTTTGTGCAAACGGTGTTACAGGATGAGGGCGAGGAGCTGCCGCTATGGACAGAGAACGAGCGTCCGACGCTGATAGCGTGATGTCGCTGCTGGCGCGTGAACCCTGGCGTTTTTCGCTGGAGCAGTACGTGCGTTTGAAGCAGTTGGCAGGACAGTCGGCGGATCTGCTGGGCGATCTCAGTATGGCTTTTGCCCCCTCGGAGCTGATCCCTTTGAAGGACGGGCGAGTGCAGGTCAGAAGCCTGGGGCTGGGTGGTGCGGACGGCGTGCTGCCCTATGCGTGGCTGGAGTGGTTTCAGCAGGCGGCGCAGGATAAAAACGATGCGCCGCAGGATTTTCTTCATCTCTTTCAACGGCGTTTTATCCAGCATCACTACCGCAGCCTGAGCCTCTGGCGGCTGGCGACACCCTATGCGCGGCAAGAGCAACGCGAGGGCGATAAGGTGCTGCGGGCGCTATGCGGTTTTGCCGCCGCGGCCTCATCGCCAACGCTTTCGACGCTGCTGGCGCAGAGCGGGCTGCTGGCTGACCGTCGCCGCTCACCCGCCGGGTTTGTCGCGCTGGTTGCCGCAGCGTTGGATGTGACGGTCGGGATCGAGGAATTTGTTGGTCGTTGGCAGGCACTGCCGCCATCGGCACAGGGAAAAATGGGCTGCCATCTGGGCGCGATTGCGCCGTAGGGCGTCGGGCGTGGAATCAGCAGGCGCTGCTGCGCGTGCATTTACAGGCCGGTAGTGAGGCGCAGTGGCGGGATTTTTTACCCGATGGTGATGGCTTTCGCCAGCTTTGTACGCTGGGGCGATTGTGGTTTGGGCCGGGCATCGAGCTGGAACTGGCCATGACCGCTATTCTGCCGCTTACGCAGCATCTTCGGCGCGCATCGCCGCCCGGTTAGGACATACCGCACGATTAGCCGGACGCAGGCCGCAGCGCTTCTGCTGCCGTCTGCCACTTAAGGAGAAGTGAGATGGATTTAAAAGCACTGGTTTCACGCCTCAATCCAACCTGCTTTAAGGCGCTGGAACGGGCTGCGGAAGGCAGCCGGGCGCAGGGGCACTGGTTTGTCGAACCGGAACATTTACTGCTGGCGCTGCTGGATGAAGGGCAAAACGACCTGGTCTGCTGTCTGAGTCATGCCTCGATTCCGGTTGATGTGCTGCGCGAAGAGAGCCGACGCGCACAGGGGTCATTTAAAATCGGCTGTACGCGAATGCCGGTGTTTTCGGTCGCGCTGGTGGAGTTGCTGGAGGGGGCGGTGTTGCAGGCGGCGTTTCAACGTCAGCCCCACGTGCGTTCCGCATTGCTTCTGCTGGCGTTACTTAGCCGCGAGCGGTTGCGTAGCCAGCTGGCTCAAGGGATGCCCGTGTTACTGCAACTCCCGGTGAGTGAGCTGGAAAGTAAATGGCCGGACTGGTGCCGTGATTCTGCAGAGAACGTGCGTGAAGAGCCAAAGGTGGAGCCGCACGGCGTGCTGGATCAGTATACCCACGATCTGACTCGCGATGCGTGTGAAGGGAAGATCGATCCGATCATCGGTCGTGAATCCGAGATCCGCCAGTGCATTGATATTCTGCTGCGTCGTCGGCAGAACAACCCGATTCTGGTGGGGGCGCCCGGCGTCGGCAAAACCGCCGTGGCGGAAGGATTCGCGCGACGCATTGCTGAAGGTAACGTGCCGCCGTCGCTGAGAAATGTGGCGCTGCTGGCGCTCGACCTTGGGCTTTTGCAGGCGGGTGCGGGTGTGAAGGGCGAGTTTGAGAAGCGGCTGAAGGAGGTGATCGAGGCGGTAAAACGATCGCCCACGCCGATCATCCTGTTTATCGATGAAGCCCACACGCTGATTGGCGCAGGCGGTGCCGAGGGCGGCAGCGACGCTGCCAACCTGCTGAAGCCCGCACTGGCACGCGGTGAGCTGCGAACCATCGCTGCTACCACCTGGCAGGAGTACAAAAAGTACTTTGAGAAAGATCCTGCACTGGACCGGCGTTTTCAGCGCATTCAGATTGAGGAGCCGGACGAGCAGAGCGCTATCGTGATGCTGCGGGCGGTGGCCGACAAACTCCAGAAGCACCACGGTGTGCAGATCCTTGATTCGGCGATCCGCGAAGCGGTGCGGCTAACCCAGCGCTATATCTCCGGGCGGCAGTTGCCGGATAAAGCTATCAGCGTGCTTGATACCGCTTGTGCGCGGGTAGCGCTGGCGCAGCACGATATTCCTCCCGCACTGGAAGCCGTACGCCAGCAGCAGGCGGCGATGGAAGAAGAACGAGAGCGGCTTAATCGCGAACTGCTGGTGGGGATCGATCACCACGATCGGTTATGTGAATTAGAGACGCAGGGCGAGAAGCTACGCCAGCAGGCGCGAGTGCTGGAAGAGCGCTGGCAGGACGAACGTCAGCGGGTCGGCGAACTGCAGGCGGCGCGGCAGCGAATGCTGACTCTGAGCGAGCAGGCGGAAGATGATGATGAACTGGAGCAGTCGCTGGTGGAGTGCGCCGCGCTGATTGGCCGTCTGGAAACCGCCGCCGCGCAGCTACGCGACGAAGTGCCTCTGGTGCCGGACTGCGTGGATGCCGCTACTGTCGCCACGGTGATCAGTGGCTGGACGGGCATTCCGATTGGCCAGATGCTCACCGATGAAGCCCACGCGCTCAACACGCTGGTGGGGCGGATGAGCAAGCGGGTGATGGGGCAACAGGCGGCGCTGGAGGTGATCGCCCAACGGCTGCGAGCGTATCGCAGCGGCCTGACTGACCCGCAAAAACCGGTGGGTGTGTTTCTGCTGGTAGGCCCGACCGGCGTTGGCAAAACCGAAACCGCGTATGCGCTGGCTGATGTGCTCTACGGCGGCGAACGTAACCTCATCACCATCAATCTTTCCGAATATCAGGAAGCGCACACCGTCAGCCAACTGAAAGGCGCACCGCCGGGGTATGTCGGCTACGGCAGCGGCGGAGCGTTAACCGAAGCGGTGCGTCGTCGGCCTTACTCGGTAGTGCTGCTCGATGAAATTGAGAAAGCGCACCCGGACGTACTCGAGGCGTTTTATAACGTCTTCGATAAAGGGGTGATGGAGGACGGGACCGGGCTGATTGTTGATTTTAGAAATACGGTGATGTTGGCGACCAGTAACGTTGGGGCGGAGCTGATTCTCGATACGCCGGTTGCGGAATTAAATAGCGAGCGGTTTAACGAGGCGCTGCGGGAAGAGTTGCTGCGGCAATTTCGTCCGGCGTTTTTGGCGCGGATGACTACGGTGGTTTATCGGGCACTGGATGAAGCAGTGCTGAAAGGGATTGTGTTGGCGAAGCTGGAGAAGTTGTCGCAACGGTATTTTGTGGCGACGGGGAGAAGTTGAATATGGATGAGGGGTTGGTGGAAAGGGTGATGGAGAAGTGTAAGGGAGTGGGGGCCAGGGATGTGGAGAATTTGGTGGTTGGGGAAGTTATGGGAATGGATTAGTTTGCAAAAAATCTTAATATTGAGGAGCAAATATGGGTATTAAGAATTATGTTGGTTTTCCCGACAATAAATTAAAGCAGATAAAAAGTATAATAATTCAAGTGAATGATGCTATTGGTAAAGCTTACGCAATGCATATGAAAGATACTGATGGGGAAATATTTGCAAAATGGTTTGGTGTCGGCGATCGACTTGTGGTACGAAATATTCTCCACAAAATGAATTATGCTATGCTGAATGGCGTTGTTACTATTAATTATAATACAAATAATTGTACTCCAAATACAAATGCTGTTGCTTATGCGCCGGCATATGGATGGAATGTTGCTACTGTGGCTCAGGCAAGAAGCCCGATTTCTAATTTTGTCATTGATATCTGTCCTCGTTTGCTAGAGCAAATGTCATTATTAAGTTCAGATAAACAATCTCAGATAGGAACGGTAGTGCATGAAATATCTCATTTGCTGGGGGGACAGATGATATTGTAGACCCTCTTACTGGCCATGTAGCTTATGGAGCCAATCTTTCTAAAAGCTTGGCTCGTCATAATCCTGATCTCGCTATTATGAATGCAGAAAACTATGGGTTTTATATTTCCGAGTTTAAATAATAGTTTCAGTTCTTGAGTATTTAATGTCGTGATTTTGATATAAAAAGGAAGTCCCTATGGCTGATCTATTTATTATAAAACTCACAGTACCAGCACTGACAGGTATTATTGCCACAGTGGCGCAAACTGACTCCCAACTTAATGGTTTAACCGTCGCCACCGTTGCGGCAACCACCTCCGCGCCGTTAACCTTAGATAGCGTGCTAGCGACCCATCTCACCGCGGCTATTAATAACGCCAACTTCGACGCCCTTATCGCCGAAGCTCACCACCTCCCAGCTACCGCCAACGCCGATCGTTATCAGTTTATCCTCCGCCCCTGGCTATGGTGGCTAACGCTTTCCAGCAATAACCGCATCTTTCAGAACCTAAACGCGCAAGAAATTGCCGAAAAGGTGTTTAAAGATAACTGTTTTACCGACTACAAGTTCCAGCTCAAAACCAAACCGGCGAAGCGCGAATACTGCCTGCAATACAACGAAAGTGACTTCAGCTTTGTCTCCCGTCTGCTCGAGCAGGAGGGGATCTTCTGGTTCTATATATATGAAGAAGGAAAACACACGCTGGTGCTGGCGGATGACAATAGCGCCTTTCCGCCAATCCCCGGCGACATAAAGGTGAAGTATCAGGCGGCGCAGAGCGGTGGCCGGGAAACCGGGGCGATTCGCTCGGCGGAGCTGCATTTACAGACCACCGCGCAAGGCTTCCAGAGCAGCGACTTTAACTATGAGCAGCCGAAGGCCGCGCTGTATGCGCAGGCGGGAGAGAAAAAGGGCGGCGTACAGTATCAGCATCCCGGCGGTTTTCGCGAAAAAGCACAGGGGGACGCGCTGTCGGCGTGGAAGGTTAATGCGCTGAAGGCTCAGGCCAAACAGCTCGTTGGTGAAAGCGACTGCGCGGCGCTGATGGCGGGACACTGGTTCACGCTCACCGATCACCCCGACAAAGCGCTCAATATCGACTGGGTGCTGACGTCGGTAACCCACGACTATGACGGGCAGCAATATCGCAACCGCTTTACCGCCATCCCAAAAGCCACGCCGTATCGGCCGCAATGCACTACGCCGAAACCGTTTATGCATACGCAAACCGCGCAGGTGGTTGGTAAGCAGGGGAAACGATCTGGACCGACAAACTCGGACGAGTGAAAGTGCAGTTCCCGTGGGATCGGGACGGCAAAAATGATGAAACCAGCTCCTGCTGGCTGCGGGTGGCGACCGCCTGGAGCGGCAATGGTTTTGGTGCGCAGTTTATCCCGCGTATCGGCCAGGAGGTGGTGATTACCTTTGTGGATGGCGACCCGGATAAACCGCTGATTACCGGCTGCGTGTATAACGGTGCGAACGCGCTACCGTATCCGCTCCCGACGAATCAGACGCAATCCGGTATCAAAACGCAGAGTGAAAAAGGCTTTAACGAACTGCGTTTCGACGACAAGAAGGATGCTGAACTGCTGGCGATGCAGGCGCAGAAGGATTTTCAGCTCACGGTGCTCAATGACAGCATCCTCACCGTGGATCATGACCAGACGGCCACCATCAAAAACGATCGCTCCTCTACTATAGAAGAGGGAAATGAAACGCTGACCGTGAAAAAGGGTAATCGCACGGTGAAGATAGAGAAGGGCAGCGACATGCTTGAGGTAAAAGATAAACGCAGCGTGACGGTGAAGGGAGACCAGGAACATACCATCGATGGCAACCAGACCAGCAAAGTGAAGGGCTGCTATACGCTCAACGTCGATGGCGACTTGACGATTAAGGTCTCTGGCTCGCTCACTCTGGAGAGTGGCAAAACGCTCACACTGAAAAGCGGGGCGGCACTCAAAGCCAGCGCGGCGGCCGATCTGAAGCTGGATGCCACCAACATCGCTAGTGAGGCGAAGGCTTCACTCACCCAAAAAGGTGCCACGATCAACCATGAAGCCAAAGCCACACTGACCAGCAAAGCCAGCGCCACCCAAACGATTGACGGCGGTGGGATGCTGACCATTAAAGGTGGGTTGGTGAAGATCAATTAATGGAGAGGGCATATGGAGGAGCTGCTGGAGCACCAACAGGCGAGTAGCGTACTGCGTGCAACGCTGGAGGATGGCGTGCTCGAGGGGCGTTGCGTATTGAGGAGAATGGGCGGTTGCTGGCAATCCTGCGTTATCAGCACGGCGTACTGCATGGCGTGATGGAAAGCTGGCATCCGAACGGGCAGTTGGCGATGCAGCAGGCTTATCACCACGGTAATGCGCAGGGGCTGGCGCGTTACTGGTCGCCGGAGGGGGCGCTTATCCGTGAAGAGATGTGGCGCGAGGGCAACTCGATGGCGAATGTCGCTCCTTTTATCCTTCCGGGCTCGTGCAGATGCGTGAGCAATGGCACAACGGACTGCGTCATCAGATTAGTGAACAGTTCTATCCGGATGGCGCACTCGCGGCACGGCAATATTACGAGGGCGGCAAGCTGAAAGGGGAAGCGGAACGCTGGTTGCCGGACGGTCGCGCGGTCGATGCGAGCGGAAAAGCACAGTCGCGCTTAAGCAAATGGACAGAGCGGTTGTGATAAATTGCGCGCTGTTTAACAGGGTTTGTGGATAACTCTGTGCGTAAATGGGTATAAGGCGGCATTCTGCTGTGGATTGCAGCAGTCAGTCATTTTTCTGCAATTTAAGGGTTGCGGCCCCGAGGAAACTCCCTATAATGCGCCTCCATCGACACGGTGGATGTGAATCACTTCACACTAAGTAGCCGGGTTGGTTGAAGAGAAAAACCTGAAAATGAGGGTTGACTCTGAAAGAGGAAAGCGTAATATACGCCACCTCGCGACGGTGAGCTGTAAGCCGCGTCGCAACTGCTCTTTAACAATTTATCAGACAATCTGTGTGGGCACTCGAAGATACGGATTCTTAACGTCGCAAGACGAAAAATGAATACCAAGTCTCTGAGTGAACACGTAATTCATTACGAAGTTTAATTCACGAGCATCAAACTTAAATTGAAGAGTTTGATCATGGCTCAGATTGAACGCTGGCGGCAGGCCTAACACATGCAAGTCGAACGGTAGCACAGAGAGCTTGCTCTTGGGTGACGAGTGGCGGACGGGTGAGTAATGTCTGGGAAACTGCCCGATGGAGGGGGATAACTACTGGAAACGGTAGCTAATACCGCATAACGTCGCAAGACCAAAGTGGGGGACCTTCGGGCCTCACACCATCGGATGTGCCCAGATGGGATTAGCTAGTAGGTGGGGTAACGGCTCACCTAGGCGACGATCCCTAGCTGGTCTGAGAGGATGACCAGCCACACTGGAACTGAGACACGGTCCAGACTCCTACGGGAGGCAGCAGTGGGAATATTGCACAATGGGCGCAAGCCTGATGCAGCCATGCCGCGTGTATGAAGAAGGCCTTCGGGTTGTAAAGTACTTTCAGCGAGGAGGAAGGCGTTGTGGTTAATAACCGCAGCGATTGACGTTACTCGCAGAAGAAGCACCGGCTAACTCCGTGCCAGCAGCCGCGGTAATACGGAGGGTGCAAGCGTTAATCGGAATTACTGGGCGTAAAGCGCACGCAGGCGGTTTGTTAAGTCAGATGTGAAATCCCCGGGCTCAACCTGGGAACTGCATTTGAAACTGGCAAGCTTGAGTCTCGTAGAGGGGGTAGAATTCCAGGTGTAGCGGTGAAATGCGTAGAGATCTGGAGGAATACCGGTGGCGAAGGCGGCCCCTGGACGAAGACTGACGCTCAGGTGCGAAAGCGTGGGGAGCAAACAGGATTAGATACCCTGGTAGTCCACGCCGTAAACGATGTCTATTTGGAGGTTGTGCCCTTGAGGCGTGGCTTCCGGAGCTAACGCGTTAAATAGACCGCCTGGGGAGTACGGCCGCAAGGTTAAAACTCAAATGAATTGACGGGGGCCCGCACAAGCGGTGGAGCATGTGGTTTAATTCGATGCAACGCGAAGAACCTTACCTACTCTTGACATCCAGAGAACTTAGCAGAGATGCTTTGGTGCCTTCGGGAACTCTGAGACAGGTGCTGCATGGCTGTCGTCAGCTCGTGTTGTGAAATGTTGGGTTAAGTCCCGCAACGAGCGCAACCCTTATCCTTTGTTGCCAGCGGTTCGGCCGGGAACTCAAAGGAGACTGCCAGTGATAAACTGGAGGAAGGTGGGGATGACGTCAAGTCATCATGGCCCTTACGAGTAGGGCTACACACGTGCTACAATGGCATATACAAAGAGAAGCGACCTCGCGAGAGCAAGCGGACCTCATAAAGTATGTCGTAGTCCGGATTGGAGTCTGCAACTCGACTCCATGAAGTCGGAATCGCTAGTAATCGTAGATCAGAATGCTACGGTGAATACGTTCCCGGGCCTTGTACACACCGCCCGTCACACCATGGGAGTGGGTTGCAAAAGAAGTAGGTAGCTTAACCTTCGGGAGGGCGCTTACCACTTTGTGATTCATGACTGGGGTGAAGTCGTAACAAGGTAACCGTAGGGAACCTGCGGTTGGATCACCTCCTTACCTTAAAGAAACGTTCTTTGAAGTGCTCACACAGATTGTCTGATGAAAAATAGCAGTAAAGAATCTCTGCAGGCTTGTAGCTCAGGTGGTTAGAGCGCACCCCTGATAAGGGTGAGGTCGGTGGTTCAAGTCCACTCAGGCCTACCAAATTCGTCCCGCGGATTTGAGGGAGATTCACTATACGATGGGGCTATAGCTCAGCTGGGAGAGCGCCTGCTTTGCACGCAGGAGGTCTGCGGTTCGATCCCGCATAGCTCCACCATCTTTACTGCAACAAACCAAGAAAACTTCAGAGTGTACCTGAAAAGGTTCACTGCGAAGTTTTGCTCTTTAAAAATCTGGATCAAGCTGAAAATTGAAACGACACACTGTGTCTGTTCTCCGTAATAAGAACAGATAGGCGGTGTGTTCGAGTCTCTCAAATTTTCGCAACACGAAGTGAAACATCTTCGGGTTGTGAGGTTAAGCGACTAAGCGTACACGGTGGATGCCCTGGCAGTCAGAGGCGATGAAGGACGTGCTAATCTGCGATAAGCGTCGGTAAGGTGATATGAACCGTTATAACCGGCGATTTCCGAATGGGGAAACCCAGTGTGATCCGTCACACTATCATTACGTGAATACATAGCGTAATGAAGCGAACCGGGGAACTGAAACATCTAAGTACCCGAGGAAAAGAAATCAACCGAGATTCCCCAGTAGCGGCGAGCGAACGGGGAGCAGCCCAGAGTCTGAATCAGCTTGTGTGTTAGTGGAACGGTCTGGAAAGTCCGACGGTACAGGGTGATAGTCCCGTACACCAAAATGCACAGGTTGTGAACTCGAAGAGTAGGGCGGGACACGTGGTATCCTGTCTGAATATGGGGGACCATCCTCCAAGGCTAAATACTCCTGACTGACCGATAGTGAACCAGTACCGTGAGGGAAAGGCGAAAAGAACCCCGGCGAGGGAGTGAAAAAGAACCTGAAACCGTGTACGTACAAGCAGTGGGAGCCTCTTTATGGGTGACTGCGTACCTTTTGTATAATGGGTCAGCGACTTATATTCTGTAGCAAGGTTAACCGTATAGGGGAGCCGAAGGGAAACCGAGTCTTAACTGGGCGTTAAGTTGCAGGGTATAGACCCGAAACCCGGTGATCTAGCCATGGGCAGGTTGAAGGTTGGGTAACACTAACTGGAGGACCGAACCGACTAATGTTGAAAAATTAGCGGATGACTTGTGGCTGGGGGTGAAAGGCCAATCAAACCGGGAGATAGCTGGTTCTCCCCGAAAGCTATTTAGGTAGCGCCTCGTGAACTCATCTTCGGGGTAGAGCACTGTTTCGGCTAGGGGGTCATCCCGACTTACCAACCCGATGCAAACTGCGAATACCGAAGAATGTTATCACGGGAGACACACGGCGGGTGCTAACGTCCGTCGTGAAGAGGGAAACAACCCAGACCGCCAGCTAAGGTCCCAAAGTCACAGTTAAGTGGGAAACGATGTGGGAAGGCTCAGACAGCCAGGATGTTGGCTTAGAAGCAGCCATCATTTAAAGAAAGCGTAATAGCTCACTGGTCGAGTCGGCCTGCGCGGAAGATGTAACGGGCTAAACTGTGCACCGAAGCTGCGGCAGCGACACTATGTGTTGTTGGGTAGGGAGCGTTCTGTAAGCCTGCGAAGGTGTCCTGTGAGGGATGCTGGAGGTATCAGAAGTGCGAATGCTGACATAAGTAACGATAATGCGGGTGAAAAACCCGCACGCCGGAAGACCAAGGGTTCCTGTCCAACGTTAATCGGGCAGGGTGAGTCGACCCTAAGGCGAGGCCGAAAGGCGTAGTCGATGGGAAACAGGTTAATATTCCTGTACTTGGTGTTACTGCGAAGGGGGACGGAGAAGGCTATGTTAGCCGGGCGACGGTTGTCCCGGTTTAAGCATGTAGGCGGAGCGTTTAGGTAAATCCGGACGCTTACTAACGCTGAGGTGTGATGACGAGGCACTACGGTGCTGAAGTAACAAATGCCCTGCTTCCAGGAAAAGCCTCTAAGCATCAGGTAACATCAAATCGTACCCCAAACCGACACAGGTGGTCAGGTAGAGAATACCAAGGCGCTTGAGAGAACTCGGGTGAAGGAACTAGGCAAAATGGTGCCGTAACTTCGGGAGAAGGCACGCTGATATGTAGGTGAAGTGATTTACTCATGGAGCTGAAATCAGTCGAAGATACCAGCTGGCTGCAACTGTTTATTAAAAACACAGCACTGTGCAAACACGAAAGTGGACGTATACGGTGTGACGCCTGCCCGGTGCCGGAAGGTTAATTGATGGGGTTAGCTGTAAGGCGAAGCTCTTGATCGAAGCCCCGGTAAACGGCGGCCGTAACTATAACGGTCCTAAGGTAGCGAAATTCCTTGTCGGGTAAGTTCCGACCTGCACGAATGGCGTAATGATGGCCAGGCTGTCTCCACCCGAGACTCAGTGAAATTGAACTCGCTGTGAAGATGCAGTGTACCCGCGGCAAGACGGAAAGACCCCGTGAACCTTTACTATAGCTTGACACTGAACACTGGTCCTTGATGTGTAGGATAGGTGGGAGGCTTTGAAGCGCGGACGCCAGTTCGTGTGGAGCCATCCTTGAAATACCACCCTTTAATGGCTGGTGTTCTAACGTAGACCCGTGATCCGGGTTGCGGACAGTGTCTGGTGGGTAGTTTGACTGGGGCGGTCTCCTCCTAAAGAGTAACGGAGGAGCACGAAGGTTAGCTAATCCTGGTCGGACATCAGGAGGTTAGTGCAAAGGCATAAGCTAGCTTGACTGCGAGAGTGACGGCTCGAGCAGGTGCGAAAGCAGGTCTTAGTGATCCGGTGGTTCTGAATGGAAGGGCCATCGCTCAACGGATAAAAGGTACTCCGGGATAACAGGCTGATACCGCCCAAGAGTTCATATCGACGGCGGTGTTTGGCACCTCGATGTCGGCTCATCACATCCTGGGGCTGAAGTAGGTCCCAAGGGTATGGCTGTTCGCCATTTAAAGTGGTACGCGAGCTGGGTTTAGAACGTCGTGAGACAGTTCGGTCCCTATCTGCCGTGGGCGCTGGAGAATTGAGGGGGCTGCTCCTAGTACGAGAGGACCGGAGTGGACGCATCACTGGTGTTCGGGTTGTCATGCCAATGGCATTGCCCGGTAGCTAAATGCGGAAAAGATAAGTGCTGAAAGCATCTAAGCACGAAACTTGCCCCGAGATGAGTTCTCCCTGACTCCTTGAGAGTCCTGAAGGAACGTTGAAGACGACGACGTTGATAGGTCGGGTGTGTAAGCGTAGCGATACGTTGAGCTAACCGATACTAATGAACCGTGAGGCTTAACCTTACAACGCCGAAGATGTTTTGGCGAAGAGACAAATTTTCAGCCTGATACAGATAACATCAGAACGCATAAAGCGGTCTGAAAACAGAATTTGCCTGGCGGCTGTAGCGCGGTGGTCCCACCTGACCCCATGCCGAACTCAGAAGTGAAACGCCGTAGCGCCGATGGTAGTGTGGGGTCTCCCCATGCGAGAGTAGGGAACTGCCAGACATCAATTAGTGAAGAAGCCCATCCTGCCGGATGGGCTTTTTTGCGTCTGTGCGAAATAGAAAAAGCGCTTGGATCGCGCTATTCGTCTTCATCAGCATATAACTGCCTGAGTGCATTGATATTGACGATTAAAATTTTGCCGTACTTCGCGTCTATCCATCCCAATTTCTCCCACGCAACCAACCGTTTATTGATGGTTTGGCGAGTTGTATTAATGATTGTCGCCAGATCGTCCTGCGTCAGATAGAGATTGATCAACACTCCCCGTTCATGCGGCTCGCCGTATCCCTCTGATAGGCTGACTAACCGCTTTGCGAGGCGCGCAGATACCGATAACAACGTGCTGTCATGCAGCATGGTGAAGGCATTGCGTACCACTTTACACAACAGTAGCGCCAGAAAACGATGAAGAATCGGGTAGTTTTGCAGAAGGAACTCAACGTCGCGGGGCTTTAGCGTCAGGAGTATCGTCTTACCGATCGCCCTCGCATCGTGGGTGCGGGTAGACTTATCGATCATGCCAATTTCGCCGAACCAGTTGCCCGGCGAAAGATAGCGGAAAATACATTCTCTGCCATCGGCTGAGACGGAACTCACCTTCACGGAACCGGTGATGACCGCATACAAACCCAGCGATTCATCACCGCGGTAGTGAATGATTTCACCATTCTCGTATTGATACAGAGTGGCGCGGGACACCATCTGTTCAATGAGATAATCCGGTAGCGCGCGAAACCAACTGCTGCCAAGCAGAATAGTGTTGATCTCCTCCGGCGAAATGACGGGATCATGTGACGGTGCTACGGCCAATATCTTAACCATCGTTGTGACTGCCTGAGGTTGATTGTTGTCGTAGCACTGTATCATTTCCTGTTAATCAGAGTGGCGCAGATATTTTGCCTCGCTGGCCGATACGTTGCGGTTGGCGGGCGGCGTGTTCATGGGCTTTTCAATGCCGAATCGACGGAGCGCCAGAATCATCAGGCTGCCCGCTGCCGTCACCATGGCCAGGAAATAGAGCCCCGCCTGCGCAGAGTGAAAGGTCTGTTCCGCCCAGACGCGCAGGTTTGGCGCCACAAATCCTCCCAGATTCCCCATCGAGTTAATCAACGCGATGCCCGAAGCGGCTGCCGCACCGCCAAGATAAGAAGAGGGGAAAGTCCAGTATAACGGCTGCATTGCCAGGTGCCCGGCAGCAGCGACGCACAGAGCGACAATGGCAATCAACGGGATACTGTCTGCGAGCCCGGAGATGGCAATCCCGACGGCGCCGGACATAAAGGTGATAGAGGCAACATAGCGGCGCTCCTGCAATCTTTCCGAAATACGCGGCACGTAGTACACCGCGATAGCCGCGCACAGCGGTGGAATAGCGGTAATGAAACCGACCAGTAAGCCCACTTTGGTGCCCATCAGCGTAGCGATTTGCGTCGGCAGGAAGAAGTAGATCCCATAACCGCATACCTGCACCGTAAACCAGATCAGGCATAAATAAAGCACACGGATGTCCAGCAGCGCTTGCCACACCCCTTTCGGACCGTGGGCGAGTTTGACCTGTTCCTCCTGATCCAGCGTTTTATTTAGCGCCGCTTTTTCCTGTTTTGTCAGCCAGCTAGCGTTATCAGGGCGGTCATCAAGATAGAAGAAGACCCAGATGCCAACGGCGGAGGCGAGCAGACCTTCCACGAGGAACATCAACTGCCAACCGTGCAAACCAAATGCCAGTACCGTGCCCTCAAGCGACAGCAATGAACCGGAAAGCGGCCCGCCGATGATGAAGGCCAGCGGTGCGCCAAACAGAAAGTAGCCGGTGACGCGCGCGCGGATATGCTGCGGGAACCAGAAGGTCAGATAAAGAATAACCCCGGGAAGAAACCTGCTTCGCTGACGCCAAGCAGGAAACGTAAGAAGATAAAAACCGACTCCGTGTGGGCAAACATCATCGATGCGGACACGAGGCCCAGGTCACCATAATACGCGCAAGCCAGACGCGAGCGCCGATACGATAAAGCAGTATATTGCTGGGGACTTCAAACAGCGCATAGCCGATAAAGAAGATCCCGGCGCCGAAAGCGTAAGCCGCATCACTGAGGCCGGTATCCAGCTGAAACTCTTGTTTGGCAAAGCCAATGTTGGAACGATCCAGATAGGCCAGAATAAACATCAACGTCACCATCGGGATGATCCGACGAATGGATTTACGGATTGCCAGTGATAAATCCTGATCGGTAGGGGCGGGCATAAATCACCTCTTTGTATTTGTCATTATTGTTGTGGCCCGAGCCGTGCCCGGGCGATACAGGTTGGTTTATCTTACGCTAAAGCGCTCAAGCGCCTCCTGGCGAAGGGTAGTGCCGGCGCCAGGCGCGGTGGGCAGAGAATAGTACCCCTCGTTGACTTCCACCGGATCGACGAAGCAGTCCAGCGTCCAGGGAATAAATTCCAGCAATGAGCAGGAAGGATGCGCCATGACCAGGTGCAGCTGCGCCTGCATCATGTCACCGTGATGGGGCGTGACCGGCAGATTGAAAGCCTGACCCAGATCGGCAATTTCCCAAACCGCCGTCAGCCCTCCACAGCGCGTTGCATCGGGCTGCAGGTAATCCACGGCACCCGCCAGCACAAATTCTTTAAATGAATCAAATTGATAGAGCAGCTCACCCAGCGCAATCGGCGTGTGGATATGTTCAGCCAGCGTACGGTGGCTCGCGACGTCATCGTGCCACATCGGCTCTTCAAACCAGGTGATATCGAAATCCGCCAGCCGTGAGCCGTATTGTTTGGCGGTACTGATGTCCCATTTGGCGTTCGCGTCGACCATCAGATTCACGTCATCGCCGATCGCCTTTCTGACGGCCTCAATACGTTTGAGATCCTCACGTGGGTCCGGCTTGCCGATTTTCATTTTGATGGCATTAAACCCTTCTTCAAAAATCATTTTCTTGCAGTCATCAACCAGCTCCGGCGTATCACGGACCAGCCAGCCGCAGTCGGTGTTATAGGCGAGAACGCGGGTGTTTTTCGAGCCGCCAAAGACTTTCCATAGCGGCTGCTCGACCATTTTGGCTTTAAGATCCCACAGTGCGATATCAATGGCAGAGAGCGCCATTTGCATCAAACCGCCGCGACCAACCCAGATATTGGTCGAACTGCGCGACATCTTACGGTGCAGATAGCGGACTTCGCTGGCATCTTCACCGATCAGCATGGGGCCGAAAACGTCCTGAATGATCGTGGTGATAAGGCGGTCGGTGGTGATATCGGCATGGGTGCCGGTATAGCCATAGCCAACAAGACCGGTATCCGTTTCGATCATCACTCCCGGCATTCCCCAATGGGTAATGCTATGGGTTGAGTCGCCGATAATATTTTTCGTGACCGGCACGTGCATAATAAACGTGGTGAGTTTGGTGATTTTCATTGCTGCTTCCTGTGTCTGTATGTCCTGACGGATGGCCGCAATGTAGCAACGGCCCTCCGGCAAGGCTGTCAAACGGTTGACACATCCTCGGAAGCGGAAGGGATTAACTGCGTTTTTTGAAGTGGATCGCGAATTTGGCCGCTGCCCGCCGGGGTGACGGGCAACGCGATATCAGGCCATCTCTCCAATCGTCTTACGAAAACGAACCAGCGCGATAGTAAAAAAGACGCCGCCAATCGCCAGCAACGTTAAGAACTGCGGCCAGACGATGGCAAAATCGGCCCCGCGATAGAGAATGGCCTGTGCCAGGCTGACGAAATGCGTGGTCGGCATGGTTTGCATAATATCCTGCACCAGCTGCGGCATGCTCTCGCGCGGCGTGGAACCGCCGGAAAGCATCTGTAGCGGCAGCAGCACCAGGATCATCAATAACCCCAGCTGCGGCATGGAGCGGGCAATCGTCCCATAAAAATCCCGATCGACGTCGTGGCAAACAGGCTCAGCGCCACCCCAGCATAAACAGCGGGATAGACCCTTCAATCGGCACCTGCAGCACGCCCTGAACCATCAATATCAGCGACAGCCCCGACACCACCAGAACAACCAGCCCCATCGACCAGATTTTGGCGAGCATTATCTCAAACGGCGTCACCGGCATCACCAGCAGGTGCTCCACCGTTCCATGCTCGCGCTCGCGAATCAGCGCTGAACCGGTCAGGACAATCGCCAGCATGGTGATATTGTTGATAATCGCCATCACTGCGCCAAATCGTTCCTGTTCAAGGTTGGGGTTAAAGCGCATCCTCACCGCCAACTCCACCGGCAGCACGCTATTTTCGCGGTAGCGGGACACAAAGCTGTTCACCTCGGCGGTCACGATATTCTGGATATAGCCATTGCCGGTAAAGGCCTGACTCATGCGTGTGGCGTCAACGTTTACCTGCAAATCAGGCTGCCTTCCTGCCAGCACATCTCGTTGAAAATTAGGCGGAATGTTAATGGCGAAGGTATAGCGCCCGGCATCCAGCCCGGCGTCCATTTCATCGGCGGTGATAAGCTCCGGCTCCAGAAACCACGGACGATAGAAACTATTGATAATCCGTGAGGAAAGCTGCGATTTATCCATGTCGGCAATGGCGATTGGCGCCAGGTGCAATGAGCCCGGCATCACCGTCGCGGAGGAGTAAACCGAGACGGTAAAGGCAAAGACGATCAGCGCCAGCATGGCTTTATCGCCCAGCAGGCTGCGCAGCTCTTTCACACCGAGGTTATAAATATTGCGTAATCCGCGCATTACCCCTCCTGTTTTTTCAGCAGCCATACGGAAAGCCCAATACCAGCGGTACGGCAATCAGTAAGGGAATAAACGATCCCCACAGGTCAGCCAGACCCAGCGCCTTCGAGAAGGTGCCGCGGGCGATAGTCAGGAAATGGCTGGTTGGATAAATCTGGCCAATCCAGCGTCCAGGCCCTTCGAGCGAGGCTACCGGGTCGATCATGCCGGAAAACTGCGTGGCGGGGATCAGCGTAATGATCGCCGTACCAAAGATCGCCGCAATCTGGCTCTTCATAAAGGTCGAGATCAGCAGCCCCAGCCCGGTGGCGATCGTCACATACAGCAGCGCCGCCAGCGTGAGCGTCAGGAAGCTGCCCTTGTGCGGTACGCCGAAGACAAACACCGACAGCGCGCACAGCAGCAGAAAGTTGAACATCCCCAGCACGATGTACGGCATCTGCTTGCCGAGCAAAAACTCGCTGCGGGTGGTTGGCGTGACGTACAGATTGATGATCGACCCCAGTTCTTTTTCCCGCACTACGCTCAGTGCGCTGAGCATCGCCGGGATCATCATCAGCAGCAGCGGGATCACCGCCGGAACGATCGCCGGCAGGCTTTTCACGTCCGGGTTATAGCGATAGCGTGTCTCGATAGAAATCAACGACGTATCCCGGCTGGCAGAAGGCTGACGCCCAACCATCTCCTGCAACCACGCAAGGTGCATCGCCTGCACGTAGCCGCGCACCGTTTCCGCGCGGTTTGGCATTGCGCCGTCGACCCACACGCCAATCTGCACCGGCGTGCCGCGGGCAATATCGCGGCCAAAGTTAGGTGGGATCTCTATCGCCACCGCCAGCTCGCCGTCGCGCATGCGACGGTCGAGATCGTCGTAGCTATACAGCGGCGGCTGCTCGATAAAATAGCGCGATCCGGCAATGTTCTGCGTCCAGCCCTGGCTGCTGACCGTTTGATCGCGATCGAGTACCGCAAAACGCAGATCCTCCACGTCCATGCTGATCCCGTAGCCCATGATAAACATCAGGATCACCGTACCGAGCAGCGCCAGCGTTGAGCGCACCGGATCGCGCCGCAGCTCCAGCGCCTCGCGGCGGCTGTAGCTGAACAGGCGGCGCAGACTAAAGGCCTGGCGCGGCGGCTCGTTCTCACTCTTACGCGGCGTATCCACCATTTCCGCGACGGGAGCCGGGTCAGAAGCCTCCTGCAGATAAGCGATAAAAGCCGCTTCCAGCGTGGCTGCGCCGCGCTGTTCCACGAGCGCCTGCGGCGTATCGCTGGCCAGCACCTTGCCGGCATGCATCAGTGAAATACGGTCGCAGCGCTCGGCCTCATTCATAAAGTGGGTGGAGATAAAAATAGTGACTTTATCCCGCCGCGCCAGATCCACCATCAGCTGCCAGAACATATCGCGCGCGACCGGATCGACGCCGGAGGTCGGTTCATCGAGGATCAGCATCTCCGGGCGATGAATCACCGCCACCGCCAGCGAAAGGCGCTGACGAATCCCCAGCGGCAGCGCTGCGGGCAGGGCATCTTCGACCTCGGTAAGCATAAAGCGCTGGCTCATTTCCGCCACACGGCCAGGGATCTGATCATCCGGTATATGGAACAGCTTTGCATGCAGCTCCAGGTTCTGACGTACGCTCAGCTCGCTATAGAGCGAAAAAGCCTGCGACATATAGCCGACGCGGCGGCGGGTGGCGATATCTTTCGGATCGACCGGTTGGCCGAACAGCCACGCTTCGCCCTCGCTGGCGGGCAGCAGCCCGGTCAGCATTTTCATGGTGGTGGATTTACCGCAGCCGTTAGACCCCAGAAAGCCAAAAATCTCGCCGCGGGCAATGCGGAAGTTAACGTGGTCAACCGCGACAAAATCGCCGAAGCGCATCGTCAGGCCACGAGCTTCAATGGCAATCTCTTCTTCGCTCGCGTCGCGTGGTGGGATGATCACCTGCTGGTGCGCATTGCGCTGCGCTTCCGGCAGCAGCGCGATAAACGCTTGTTCCAGCGTCTGGCTGTCGGTTTGCGTACGCAGTTCCTCGGCGCTGCCGGTGGCCAGCACCTCCCCGTCGTTCATCGCGACCAGCCAGTCGAAGCGCTCGGCTTCTTCCATATAGGCGGTAGCGACCAGTACGCTCATGTCAGGCTGGCGCTCGCGGATACTGTCGATAAGCGTCCAGAATTGCGCGCGGGAGAGGGGGTCGACGCCAGTGGTAGGTTCATCGAGGATCAAGAGCTGCGGATCGTGGATCAGCGCGCAGCACAGGCCCAGTTTCTGCTTCATACCGCCGGAGAGTTTCCCGGCCGGACGATCGCGGAACGGCGCCAGCCCGGTGCTGTGCAGCAGTTCGTCAATACGCGCTTCGCGCTCGTGTTTATCGTGACCGAACAGACGGGCGAAGAAGTCGACGTTTTCGTACACCGACAGCGTGTGATAAAGGTTTTTACCCAGCCCTGCGGCATCCAGGCGATCTTCGGGCAGACATCGCGGCGATGTCGGGCGTCGCGCATATCGCCGCCAAGCACCATCACATTACCCTGTTCAATCACTCGCGCGCCGGCAATCAGCGACAGCAGGCTGGATTTGCCCACACCGTCCGGGCCAATCAGCCCACCATGCAGCGAGACGGAATGGTCAGCGTAATGTCGTTGAGCGCCACGGTCGTGCCGAAACGCTGTCCGACGTGCTCAAGCCGAGCGACCGGGGATGTGCGTCCTGTTTCATTGCGGCAGCCTCACCATCAGCATGGCAGGCCACTGCTGTTGGTTATCCAGTCGGACATAGGCCATGCCCGGCAGACCGGTTTTCACATATTCCAGGTGTTCTGCCAGCAGCTCGGGCGGAATGCGCGCCTTAACGCGGAACATCAATTTAAGCCGCTCGTCGCTGGTTTCTACGGTTTTCGGCGTGAACTGGGCGACGCTGGCGACAAAGCTGATATGGGCAGGGATCACCAGATCCGGCGCGGCGTCGAGGATCAGACGCACCTCGCTGCCCAGTGCCAGCAGGCCAGCCTGCTCGGTTGGCAGGAAGAAGGTCATATAGACGTCGGCCAGGTCGACCATATTCAGCACCCGGCCACCGGCGGCCAGCACTTCGCCGGGTTCGGCGACGCGATACTGAATACGTCCGTCGCGCGGCGCTTTCAGCGTGCTATCGTCAATGTCGGCCATGATACGTCGCTCGGTGGCCTGAGCGGCTTCAACGCGGGTTTGCGCCTGGATAATGCTGGTTCGTGCCGCTTCGATGGCCGCTTTAGCCGCAGAAACCTGGGCGCGGGCAGATTCCAGCGCAGCCCGACCGCTTTCGGCGGCGGCGCGGTCATCATCAAGTTGCTGAGCCGATACCGCGCCGCGCTGCGATAGCGTGCTGGAACGGGCATGGCGTTTTGACGTTGAGTCAAGCTCAGCCTGGCGCTGTTTCACCACCGCTTCGCTGGCGCGCATTTCGCTTTGTCGCTGGTCGAGCAGGGCTTTTGCCGCGGCGACGGCGCTTTGCGCCTCTTTAATCTGCGCGGCGGCTTCCAGCCGCTGTTCATTCAGGACGCGGGTGTCCATCTTCGCCAGTATCTCGCCCTGGCGGACAAACTGCCCTCTTTGACCAGAATCGCCTCGATACGTCCGGCGGTTTTGCTGGCGATATCCACTTCGGTGGCTTCAATTCTGCCGTTGCTGCTGGCGAAGCCTTCTGGTAGCCCCGGTGGACGCAGCATCCACCATGTCACGGCGGCAATGGCCACCGCTAAACCGACGAGATACCAGGCCCAATGCCGCTTGAATTTGTCCATACGCTACCCGCTCTGTTCCCTGTTACTGAGTGGCGCGCGTTTCGTACTGAGGAGGGGAAAGGATGCTGTGAAGTGTGCTACTCATGTGGTCATCATCAGCAATCCTGGCCGTAAATGAAACACGCATAAATATAGCTACTGTCAATGTCATACTAGCATCGGCATTGATTATGTCCATACCATTAACAGGGACTTGCTGATTGTGTAACACGATTAATCAAAACAGGCGAAGGGCATCCGCACAGCCTGATGCCCTTATGGCGCTCAGAACAAAATGGGGAGCCCCAGCCCGCGCTTGACCGCGTGCAGCGTCTGCTGCGTCACTGCATGCGCCCGCTCACTGCCCTGGCGTAAGAGATCCAGAAGCATCGCTTTATCCTGAATGACGGTCGCGCGGCGTTCGCGAATGGGGCCAGCAGCTCCTGCAAACAGGTTTCCAGTTCGTTCTTACACTGCCTGTCGCCCAGCCCGCCGCGCTGGTAGTGCGCCTTCATCTCCGCGACCAGCGTTTTGTCGGGATGGAAGGCATCAAGGTAGGTAAAGACGACGTTACCCTCAACTTTTCCCGGGTCGGCCACGCGCAGATGGTTGGGGTCAGTAAACATGGCGCTGACCGCCTGGTGGATCTCCGCCTCGCTGGCTGACAGCGTCAGCGTATTACCGAGCGATTTCGACATTTTAGCGCCGCCGTCAATTCCCGGCAGGCGGCTGACGTCGCTGAGCAGCGCTTTGCAGTGGCGTAGCACCGGTTCGGTCGTCAGGCTATTCATTTTGTGCACGATCTCGTTGGTTTGTTCGATCATCGGTAGCTGATCGTCGCCAACGGGCACCCGATCGGCGCCAAATGCGGTAATGTCGGCGGCCTGGCTGATGGGATAAACCATAAAGCCCACCGGCAGCGCGCGCGAGAAACCTTTCTGCGCAATCTCGTTTTTCACCGTCGGGTTACGCTCCACGCGGGCGACGGTAACAATATTCATATACAGCGCGGTCAGCTCCGCCAGCGCGGGCAGGGCGGATTGCAGGCAAATGGTGGTGCGCTGCGGATCGATGCCGACGGCGAGATAGTCGGCCATGACTTCCAGTATGTTGTGGCTGATTTTCTGCGGATTGCTGCCGTTGTCGGTCAGCCCCTGCAGGTCGGCAATCAGAATAAACTGTTGGTGTTCATGCTGAAGCTGCACGCGTTGGCGCAGCGAGCCGGCATAGTGTCCAAGATGCAGCTGTCCGGTAGGACGGTCGCCGGTAAGAATGGTGTGTGTGGTGTTCATCAGTCGCTCCTTATAAGACATAAAGCCGAAAGACGTGACTGAAAAACAACAAAGCCGCCTTCCGGCGGCTTTGAAAAAGATAACGTAATCCGTGCCGCCTGTTATAAAGGCAGCCACCAACGATTTGAGCGGGTAACGGTTACGTTTGTGTTCATCCGGATATCGTGCCATCAACCCGGCTTGGTTGTCTACCCCTGACATGATCAGTACGGCGAATTTTTTACGAAATGATTAGCCAATTTTTTCCAGAAAATAATAACGTTACGTAACCTTATTGATATTTCATTATGAGGGTGACGTTTGATTATATCCCTTATATACATTACCACTAATATTCAAAATAATTTGTGTTTGTCATGCGAAAATAGCGAATTGTGTAGCATTATTTATTAGATCTAAACTACTGCACCGTTGCAGCAACTAAGCCGTTACTTCGTTGTTGTATAACAAAATAAACACCATGCATTAACAGTAAAATACTCGTAATGGAGGAGGTTTAATCCTTTTTATTGAGTTGTTTGTTCGATATTTACGAAACAATACCAATGCATTGCTTTACATGTTTTTATTTATTTTTAGAATAATCTCGGATGCCATAATTATTTAACTCAACATACCTACCTTCAGCATGAGAAAGACATTATTAGTGACCGCACTATTTTGTAGCCTGCTGACTGCGGGCATCACCACCATATTTGTTGTTCATGAGATGTATCCTGATACCACCTCTGTGTGCCGTATTGATTTTTCCCGTAAAGCGCTGCTGCGCGTCAAAGATGATTATCTACGCGGCCGTTTTCCCCACTGGTATCGTGAAAAGCGCACGCTGGGCACCCTGACGCCAGAACTCACCTTCGGCGAAGTCTCGATTGAAGAAGATGAGTATCGCGTGCCGTTCGTGGCGAAAGGGCCATCGGCCAGGCTCGCACGTATTGGCTTTGTTGATTGCGAAACCATGGACGTCGAATACATCGCCGGTCAGTAGGGTCATTTTACAATCCATGCTGTTTAGGTAGTTCGTTCCTTGATAGTTATCATGGTAAGTATTATCGTAATCGTACGACACGATCGGAGATTGCCATGACTGAAGATGAACTGTTTGCCCGTCGCCCGATGGGGATGCGTATGGCCATGGTCGTGCGCCAATGGCGTTCTATCATCGATCATGCGATTACCGACACCGGCTTGACCCAGTCCAGCTGGACGGTGCTGATGCAGCTGCATCAGCTGGGTGATAACGTCTCAGTCAGCGAGCTGGCGGAAATGCAGGGGATCGAACTGCCGCCGCTGATGCGTACGCTCACCCTGCTAGAACAGCAGGGCTACCTGCTGCGGACGGTATCGCCGTACGATAAACGAATTCGCCTGCTGACGCTGACCGACGAAGGTCGGGCGGTGCTCCAGACGCTAAACCAGGTGATTGAAGCCTTACAGGCGCGCGTGTCCACCGGCATTCCCGCCGCTGACATGGCGAAGTTTAGCGACACCCTGAATCAAATAGCCTGCAATCTGCGGAATATCCGCGAAGAAAATAATAAAACCGAATAACACCATGATGACGCCAGAACAGAAATTTGCCCGCTGGGTAAGGGTGAGTATTGCCTCTTTCCTGCTGATGTTTGCCTATTTTATCGTTGCCGATATCTGGATCCCGCTCACGCCGGACTCCACGGTGATGCGCGTGGTGACGCCGATTTCGTCCCGCGTTTCCGGCTACGTCTCGCAGGTGTATGTGCACAACAACAGCACGGTGAAAAAGGGGACCTGCTGTATGAGCTGGACCCAACGCCGTTCCAGAATAAGGTCGATGCCGCGACGCTGGCGCTGGCCCAGGCAAAGCTGAGCAATCAACAGCTGGACGCGCAGATTGCCGCCGCTGAGGCCAACCTCAAAACCGCCCAGCTTACCGCGCGTAACGATCGCGTGACCTACGATCGCTATCAAAGCCTGAGCCGGATGCAAAACGTCTCGCAGGCCGATCTCGATAAGGTGCGCACCACCTGGCAGACCAGCGAGCAGTCGGTGAGTGCATTGCGCGCCTCGATTCACAATCTGCAAATTCAGCGTGGCGAGCGCGATGACCGTCGCAACGTCACGCTCCAGCAGTATCAGACCACATTGCGGGAAGCGCAGCTCAATCTCGAGTGGACGAAAATTCGCGCTGAAGCTGACGGCACCGTCAGTAATTTGCAGCTTAGCCCCGGCCTGTACGCCTCGGCGGGCAGCCCGGTGATGGCAGTGGTTAATCAGCAGACCGACATCGTCGCCGATTTCCGCGAAAAAAGCCTGCGCCACACGCGTCAGGGAACCGACGCGGCGGTGGTATTTGATGCTATGCCGGGTAAAGTCTTCGCCGCGCGAGTGACCAGCAGCGACGCCGGGATCCTTGCCGGTCAGGAAGAGGTGAACGGCGAGCTATCGCAGCCGGAGCAGTCCACCCGTTGGGTACGCGACGCGCAGCGTATGCGCATTCACGTGGCGCTGGACGAACCGCTGGAGAAAACCTTGCCGACCGGCGCGCGTGCTACCGTTCAGCTGTATAACAGCGAAGGCGCGTTTGCCCGCTTCTTCTCCGGTCTGCAAATCCACCTGATAAGCTGGTTGCACTATGTCTATTAACACCCTCGCGCAGGTCTTTACCCCTCACGGCAATATCGTCTACACGGCGAACGATTTCCGTCAGACCCTGCGCATCTCTTTTGCCGGTATGCTGGCGTTGAGTATTTCGAGCTTTTTCGATACCCAGTACGGCGTTTTCTACGTGGTTTACCCGCTGCTGCTCACCGCGCTGGTGCCGGTGTTTAATCGCCATGTGGCGAAACAGTTTATCTTTAGCGCCTCGCTAAACTGCCTGGAAATGGTGCTGATCATCGGCTATTTGAGCCAATGGCCGGTGATGATGACGGTAGTGGTATTCGCGCTGTACGTCATGCGTTTTCGCTTTATGAGCAAAGGGCCGCTGTTCCTGTTTGGCTCGATGGGCGTGGTGTGCCAGAGCGTGATGCTCAACTTTATGAGCTACCCGACGGCCAACTGGCATACGCTGCTGTTTTCAAATATTGAAGCCAGCGTTCTGGCGGTGGCGCTCAGCGCGCTGATGCACTACCTGATTCCGGATGCTGAGCCGCGCAAGCCGCCACCGCTGATTGAAAAAGACGCTGCCCGCGTGCGCCATGAATCGCTGCTCTCCGGCAGCGTAGCGACGATTATCTTTATCGTCTTTCAGATTAGCGATCTTAGCGACTCCCTGTCGGCGCTGATGGCGGGGATCCTGATCCTGTTCCCCATGCACTACCGCGGCGCGGTGATCAGCTCGATCTGGCGCGTCGCTGGCGTGGTGCTGGCCTGCTTGTACATCCTGGTGGTGCAACTGATCCTCTACGATCACAGCAGTCACATGCTGTTGATGATGCCGTTAATTGGCCTGGGGCTGGCCTTCAGCGCGCGGTTGCATGTGATGGAAAAAGTGGGGGCGGGCGTTGGCTTTGCCAGCATCACCACCATCGGCATTATGTTCGGCCAGAATCTGCAGCCGGACGGCGACCTGGTGTTCAGCGATCTCTACCGCGCCACCTCGGTCACGATTTCGCTGCTGGCCACGCTGACGATGGTGTTTATTCTGCACCGCCTGCTCAACTGCTTTGCGCCAACGCGCTTTATTGTGAAGTAGCGCACTTCAGGACGCTGATTGTTCTCTACCATCTGTGTTTACAATAGCCGCTCGCCGCGGTGGCGTGATGGAGAGAGACAATGTGGAAGACGCGTGCGCTGGAACTGAATAACCAGGAGTTCTGGAACTGGGACAAAGCCTGCCAGCTGGTACAGTGGGCGGCCCGCCATGAGTTTAATACCGTGGTGGTGGGGCAAACGGACCTGTTTGATAAACTCGTTTCGCCGAAAGGCTACACCCCGCATCAGTACAACGATCGCCTCTCCAGCCAGCAGCGCGCGCGCTGCGTGTACCTCAACCGGCTGGCCGGTTACTGCCAGCAGCATGGGCTGAAATTTTATCTTCAGGCCAAAGAGCTCAGTTTTCCCGCTGACCTGCTGGCGGCGCACCCGCAGCTGATTGATAAAGACGGCAGCATCCGCTTCGACGTCGAATTCTGGTGTCAGTATCTGGCGGATAAACTCACCTTACTGTGCCAGCAGATCCGGCGATCAGCGGTCTGCTGGTGGCGCTTTCCAATACCGACGGCCTGCTGCCGATCTCCCGCCCCAACTGGGAGCTGACCGGCCAGGACGACCCGTCGCCGCATATTGATCCCGCAGTCTCTCCCGCTATACCCTGTGCTTCAGCGCTATGGCTCGCGCAGTGATGCGTGAAAATAAGCACCTGGTGCTGCGCGCTTTTCCGGCGGGTAACCACGATATCAGCAACGTGATGGAGGCCATCCGCACGTTGCCGGAGTGCGTTTCGGTGTCCATTAAACTGACGCCGGAGCGCTTCTGGCCAACCTTCCCCAACAACCCGGCGCTGCTGGATGTCGAGGACCGCGATGTGTGGGTGGAGCTGGATCTGGTGGGGAAGAGGTGGGCTGGGGCGTGTTCCCCTTCCCGCGTATCGATGAGCTTCAGGGCCGCTTGCTGTGGTGCCGGGGCAACCCCACGATTACCGGCGCGGTGTGCAAAACCAGCTGGGAAGGGTCGATAACCACTGGGTGATGGGCACGCTGAGCGAATGCAACTTGGTGGCCTGCAGCCAGATTCTGGCACGGGAAAACGAGCATCTGACCCGCGCGGCGCTGCTGACCCACTGGCTGGATGAGTGCTACGGCTGGCGTCCCGATGAGGTGACCTTCGACGAGTTTCAGTCGCTGATGGGCCAGGCCGGGCAGGTGCTGTATCAGGCTATCTACGTGCGCGACCACGTCTTCCATCGCCACAGCCAGGTGCCTGCGAGCTATGGTCAGGCGGTGTGGAGCCTGTACGGTCAGCTTAACCGCAACCACTGGCTACCCGGCTCGGAGCGCGATATTTTCTTTAGCGCCAGCGACGTCGAGACCTCCGCGCGTAACCTGTCGCTGATTGCGGAAGAGAAAGACAGCGCCTGGCAGGCGGCGGTAACTCTACGCGAACAGGCGCTGGCCTTTGCCGACCGCGCGGCGTTTCCCTTCTCGTTGCACCAGCGCTGGCAGGAAGAGTGGCAGGGATTTGATCTCTACTGTCTGCTGTTCCGTCACGCGCAAAAAGCCTTTTTCACGCTGCACTTCGCGCGGCTGGTGGAGAACAGCTGGAGCATGCGCGAGATTTGCCAGGTCAATATTCAGGAGCTCTACCGCTGCGCGGCGGAAATGGACAGCTTCTGCGCCCGGCATACCGAGGCCTCTCCAGGGCTGCATGTGATGTTCGATCCCACCCGCGTGCGCATGCTGGCCGATAGTCTGAGTCATGAACTGACCCAGCTGAAGGGTGAAATGTGATTTACATCACGAATCATTAAGTGCATTTCGCCGGGGAACGTGAGTTTTCCCGGCATTCATCGTCACACAGACTCTGCTGGTGTGACTCTTATCACGTTTTATCCTTCCGGCGGCAAGAGATTGTGAATGACCAGGCAGTTCCGCGAAGGTGCGCGCTCCTGCGCATAGCATGCTTCCCATCCTTTCCAGAAAATAGCGCTTAATTATTTAGCGGTTATTGAGGAAACAACGATGAGGCTGATTGCGGGCGAGGCGCTGACGCGCTTTACGGTGTCACTGCCGCACAATGAACGGTTTGCCGAATTCTTTACCGGTGAATCGGTAGATGAGCCGATGGACTATCAGTTCGCCAACGGCAAAGGCCCGGCGCAGGAATCCTTCTGCCGACGCATCTTCCGTCGCGACACGGCTTTGCGCACGGTGTCGCCAGCGCGTGCCTTACCGGCGGCGGCTGTCACCTGGACCGGGGCCAGCAATACCGTCACCTTCTCCGGCGTACAAAACGTAGCGACCCACTGCCAGCGCTGGCTGCGGGTGACGCTGCATGCGGCGCAGGCAGGCGATTATCCCTTCGAGATTGCCACCTGCGGCGGCGTGCGTATCTGGCGTGATGACCAACAGGCCGTGTGCTTTACGCCGTTCACCCGCAACACGCTGCAAACGCAGGTTGTTGATATTGCGCTTCAGCAGGGGAAAACGCGCTGCTGATTCATCTCGATGAGCTGTTTGAGCGCGACACGATCTTTGCTTTGCGCATGATCTACCGGGGCGACACGCCGCTGGACGCGACGCTCCCGGGCGTGAATAACGCTGACGTCGACACGCTTCAGGCCGTGCTGGACTCGCTGCCCGCCACGGCGACCGCGCAGCATCAGCAGTTGAATCTGCCCTGCCGGGCAGAGCGTGCGCTGCATCTGCGTGGCGCTATCCATAGCCTGGGTAACGACGTCATTGCAACCTGTCCGCTGGATTTCGGCTCGGTCATGACTGACCAAACGGGCTAACGCTACCCCTCCCGGCAAGCGTTGAAATGGGGCACTACCGTCTTGAACTGACCGCTCGTTTGGGCGACGTCACCATGAGCCGCAACCTGAGCCTCACCGTACTGGCCGACGACGTCCTGCCCGGCGGTGAAGGCGTGCTGGAGACCCGTAAGCGCGTGGCGCTGAGCTATATCGCCGAACACGGCGTGCCGCGCACTGGCCGCCTGCTGGCAATGCTGCACGTTGGCGACAGCGGCCCGCTGGCGCAGGAACTGCTGATTAGCACGCTCCAGCGCATCAGCGCCCGTCAGGACTGCTCGGATTTCTCGATGGTGCCGCTGCTGTGGATCTGGCATGACTTCCACGGCGAACACTTCCCGGCGGTGCTGTGGAAACGCGTGCGTTCCGCCATTGTCGGCTATCGCTACTGGTATGACGAACTGGGCAACGACGTGATGTGGTACTGGAGCGAGAATCACGCGCTCTGTTTCCATACCGCTCAGTACCTCGCCGGGCAGATGTTCCCTGATGATCTGTTTACCGCTTCGGGGCGTCGCGGTCGCGAACAGCAAGCGATCGCCACCCAGCGTCTGCATGCCTGGTTTGATGCGGTTGAGCAGCAGGGTTCGTTGAGTGGAATTCGGCCCCGTATTACCCGGTGGATTACATTGGCCTGTTTGCGCTCTATCAACTGGCCGACGACGCCACGCTGCGCCAGCGCGCGCGCCATCTGATTGACCGCCTGATGCTCACCAGCGCGCTGCACTACCAGTCCGGCATTGCCGCGGGCACCATGGGCGTGTCTATGAGAAAGAGCTGCTGGCAAGCCAGATGAGCGAGCTTTCCGCCTTTGGTCACGTCGCCTGGGCGGCGGCCGCGTCAACCGTAAGTGCGCCTCGCTGCCGTTCTTTTGTCTGAGCGACTATGTGCCTCCCCTGGAATCTGCCCGCTATGCGCGTCTGAATCACGGCACGCTGAGCGCCCACTACCAGTGCGGCGGCGGCAAGATTGTGGCGTGGAAACAGCCGGCGGTGAGCCTCTCCAGCTGTGTCGATCACCACACCGGCGAACGCGGTCACCAGCAGCACCTGGTGGATGTCCAGTTCGCTACCCATCCGCATGCCCGTCTGTGGATCAACCATCCGGGTGACGTGGCCCCAGGCAGCGAAGCGCGTCCTTCTTTCTGGGCCGGCAACGGCGTGCTGCCGCGCGTTATGCAGGCCGACAACCGGGCGATGCTGCTGTGGCAGATGGAGGAGCATGAGGCGCTGGGCTGGACCCATCTGCACCTTCACGCCGAAGCCTTTGATGAAGTGCGCCCCGTGGCGCAAGGCTATGCGGTGCGCGCAGGCAACGCGTTTGCCGCCGTGCTCTGCTCGCAGCCGCTGACCGTTATCGGTGATGAAGTTCGCGCTGAAGGCCGCCGCGTTGCGTGGTGGCTGGAAGTGGGTGAGGGCGATTTTGAGGCCTTCTGCCAGCGCGTTCAGGGGCTGCACATTGTGCAGCAGGATAAGAGCGCGCGCGTCCACGATGACCGACAAACGCTGATGCAACTGAGCTGGCAGGGTGAATGCCAGCACAACGGCGCAACCGCCGCGTTCCCGACGCTGGTGGGTAATGAACTTCAGATTACGCTGTCAGGAGACGCGCAATGAACAATGCAACATTAAGCCGTCTGCTGGAGCAGGTGGTTCAGGGCTTCTGCCGCCTGAAAAACATGGGCGAAGTCGACACCAGCGGCGGCGAGGGTTTGCCATCCACTTTGAAGAGTGGGAATGGGAGGTGGGCGTTGGCCTGTACGGTTTCTGGCAGTACGCCCGCCAGCAGAACGATGCCAACCTGCAACAGTCGATCCTCACCTGGTATGAAGATCAGCTGGCGAAGGGGCTGCCGGAGATCCAGATCAACACCACCGCGCCGATGATCACGCTCGCGCTGGTAGCCGGACATACCGGGCGCGACGATCTGCTGAAAGTGGTCAACGACTGGGCCGATTCCCTGCTGCGCACGCTGCCGAAAACCGAAGAGGGCGGGTTCCAGCACGTGGTGAAAGAGCAGCCGAACACCGGCCATCTGTGGGACGACACGCTGTTTATGACCTGCCTGTTCCTCGGTACGGCGGGCGTGGTGCTCAAGCGCAAAGATCTGATCGACGAAGCGTCTTATCAGTTCCTGCTGCACACCCGCTACCTGTGCGAACCGGCGAGCGGCCTGTGGTATCACGGCTGGACGTTCGTCGGCAAACACCACTTCTCCGAAGCCTTCTGGGCGCGCGGCAACGCATGGATCACCGTGGCGATCCCGGAGTTTATCACCCTGCTTGGCGACAGCCTCGACGCCAGCGTGAAGCGCTATCTCTCGGTGGTGGTGGCGCGCCAGGTCAATACGCTATGCGCGCTACAGGCTGACAACGGCATGTGGCACACCCTGCTCGACGATCCGCTGTCGCCGCAGGAATCCTCCGCCACCGCCGGGATCGCCTACGGCATGCTGCGCGGCGTGCGGATGGGATCCTCGACGAGAAAGTGGCGGAACATGCGATGCGAGCCTGGCACGCGCTGCGCGACAGGATCGACGAAGGCGGGATCGTGCTGGAAGCCTCAAAAGGGACGATGGTTGGCCCGGATCTGCAATACTACTGCGATATCGCCATGGCCCCGGTGCCATATGCCCAGGCGCTGATGATGCTGCTGCTGCTGGAGTTGCAGCAGGAGAAGTGGAGCCATTAAGCTGCGGGCGTGCCGGATGGCGCTGCGCTTATCCGGCCTACGGGCGATTCTGTAGGCCGGGTAAGGCGAAGCCGCCACCCGGCAAAACCGTGGGCGGTTATGCTTCGCCCGGGTTGTGTGATGGTGCAGGGAATGTGTGCAACAGCTGAAAACCCTCGTCGCAGCGGTAAATACTCTCCGTCGCGCCGGGAATCACCCAGCGCAGTTCGTCACCCTGCGGGCAATGCAGATAAATACACAGCCCGCAGCCGCCGCGCAGCTGGCGCGGAATATCCGCCACCCGAAAGGTAATGCCCGCCGCCTGTAGCGCTTTGCGGGTTTGCACCACGCCGAGTGTGGAGTGAAACAAAAACAGATACTCCGTCATTTTCTCATCCGTTGCCCGATCATCGCCGCGCCGATCGCCCCGGCAAACTGCGCGTCCGGGTGCGTCTGCACCGGCATATTCACATGCGCCGACAGCATTCTGCCAAATGCCGCGCAGTGGCTGACGCCGCCGGTAAACAGCAGCGGCCCCTGCGCCGACAGCCTGCCGATAAAGTTGGCGCTGCGCCGCGCCATGGCGTTGACGACGCCCGCCAGAATCGCCTCTGGCGGCACGCCCGCCGAGCGCAGACTGATCACTTCGGACTCGGCAAACACCGTGCACATGCTGGTAATGGCGTGGGGTTCAACGCCTTCCGTCAGCGCATCCAGTTGCTCGACGCTGGCGCCCAGCGTGCGGGAAATCACTTCCAGAAAGCGCCCGGTGCCCGCCGCGCATTTGTCATTCATCAGGAAATCGGTGAGATTGCCGTCCTCATCCAGTTGAATCACCTTGCTGTCCTGGCCGCCGATATCAATCACCGTGCGCGTTTGCGGCAGCAGCAGTCGCGCGCCGCGCCCATGGCAGGAGATCTCCGTCACCTGCTTGTCGGCAAAATCTACCAGCTGGCGGCCATAGCCGGTGAGCGTCAGGAACGGCCGCGCCTCCAGACCAGCGCAGAGCGTCTCCCATGCCTCAACGATCGCGTCGGCGGGGCGAAACGGCGTAGGGGTGAGGAAACGACGGCGGATAACGCCGTCTTCCAGCAGGATGCCTTTGGTGGCGGTTGACCCTGAATCAATGCCTATTGATAACGTCACGCGCGCTCCTACAGCATTTCAATAAAGGCCGCGACGCGGGTGCTAAGCTGGCCGATATCGGCGGTGGAGTAGTCGGTCTCAATGGCGATATAGGGAATATTATGCTGCTGGCGCACGTGGCGTTTAATCGCCATTGATTCAACGGCATAGGTATGGCAGGCCTGCAAAATCACGTCGACCACACCATCGGCCTGATACTCGTCCACCATCTGGCTGAGCAACGTTAAGCGCTGGTCGTTCGGTGAGATGCACGAGCAGCCGATGGCGAGATACTTGTCGGTGAGCGCGTCGTATACGTCGCCGTCCTCGTCGACGCAGCGCTCGGTGGCTTTAGCGCCGGTGCAGTTTTCAAAACCGACCACCCAGCCGCCGTTATCCTCAATGGCTTTCACCACTTTCTCCGCCGCGCCGCCGATCGGGCAGCCGGTGATCAGAATGCGCGGGCGGGCGTCCAGCCGCTTGCCGCTTTCCCACTCCTGACGCACGCGCTCGGCCATGCCGTTCAGCTCGTCAATCAGCGTCTCTTTATCGAAGCGGAAGGTTGCGCCGTACACCACTTTCAAAATGTCGCTGCCGCTGAGCGCCGGAGGATTGAGCTGCCCGACGCGGTAGAAGTTAGCCAGCGCCCGGCGCTCGCGGTTTTTGAGGGCGATGGCCTCGCGCAGGGAGGCTTCGGTAATCGCCGTGCCAAAACGTGCTTCAACCGCCTGCTGGAGGCGCAGAATCTCCGCTTTCCACAGCGCGCGGGAGGCGGCATCGGCGGCGCTGTTCGGTAGCTGCATCACGTGTACCGGCTTAAACTCGGCCATGTACTCGTACATCTTCTTCTTGCCATCGCAGGTGGTTTCACCGACCACCAGATCGGAGAAGTAGAAGTAGGGACATTTATCGGTTTTGCCGAAGCCGTAGCTGCTTTTGATCAGTGGGCAGAGGTTGCGCGGCAGGTCTTTCTCCGCCTCTTCAATGGTTTCATCAGAGGTGGAGCACAGCGAGACCACCACCGCGCCCGCCGCCATCGGAATTTCCTGCGGCATAAAGGTGCAGTAGGTGCCGACCAGCGGCGTGCCTTGCTCTTTGAGATCCATCACGGTGAGAAAGCCTTTCTGGCGGGCTTCGGAGAACTGATCGAAAATGGCGGGTAGATCGGTGATAAGCGACATGATTTTCCTTCCCCGTAACACGGGAGACGATAAAATGAGCCGCTATTATAACCATGGATAGTTTGTGGTTATATTGATCCGCGATCCGCTTAGAGAATTTTCTTCAGATCCATCTCTTCCTGAATGCGTTCGCTCCACGCGAAGTGGGTACGAATCGCTTCATCAATCCCGGCGTTATAAAAGGCCGGCCCCAGTTTTTCGATAATAAAATCAATAAAGAACTCGGCGTCGAACTGCTCCAGCTCGAGGTCGAACTGTTTTTCGCAGTAGTCGGTCAACTGGTCGCGCAGCTTCTCGCGTTCGGCAGGGGTAAGGGTGATTTCCGTGGTCATAGTGGCTCCTGTGTATTGCCGTCTGGCAGCTATCAATATCACAAACTCGACTTTGTCACCCGCCTGGATATTTCTATATTCGGGTTTCTGACTATTTTAAAGGGCGCAATCATGACTGCTGTGAACACTGCTGATACCGATTTTCCTTTATTAAATTTACGCCGCGTGGCGGGCAATATCGGCGCGGAGATCCGCGATATCCGTCTTTCCGCCGAGCTGGATGCCGACACCTTCGCCCAGCTCGACGCGGCGCTGGTCAAATACAAAGTGCTATTCTTCCGCCAGCAAAGTCATCTTACCGATGCCGAACATCAGGCCTTCGGCGCGCGTTTTGGCAAAGTTGTCGCCCACCCGACGGTCCCTTCCCCGGAAGGCACCAAACTGTTTGAACTCGACGCCTCCAAAGGCGGCGGCCGCGCCGACTCCTGGCACACCGACGTCACCTTCGTTGACGCCTTCCCGAAAATTTCCATCCTGCGCGGCGTCACCATCCCGGAATATGGCGGCGACACCGTGTGGGCCAACACCGCCCGCGCCTACGAACAGCTACCGGAGACGCTCAAGCGCTTCGTTGACACGCTGCACGCGGTGCACAGCAACGACTATGACTACGGTGCCGAGCGCGTCGTCGTCGAAACGCACCGCCTGGCGCATCACCAGAAAGTGTTCGTCTCCTCCCTTTGGGAAGCCGAGCACCCGGTGGTGCACGTCCACCCGGTCAGCGGCGAACGTGCGCTGTTACTCGGCCATTTCGTGAAGCGTCTGGTGGGCTTCAGCTCGCGGGAATCCGCGCAGCTGTTCGAATTGCTGCAAAACCGCATCACCCGCCTCGATAACACAGTGCGCTGGCAGTGGCAGCAGGACGACGTGGTGATTTGGGACAACCGCAGTACCCAACACTACGCGGTCAACGACTACGGCACCCAGCCGCGCGTGGTGCGCCGGGTGACGGTGGAAGGGGAGATTGCGATTGGGGTGGATGGCAGCCGCAGCCGCACGGTTTCAAAACCGCAGGATGCGGCGAATGGGGAAAGGGCGGTGAGCGCGGCGTCGTGAATGTGAGGGGGCGTTGGCGTGATGCCAACGCCACGAAGACTCGGAAAATCAGTTTTCCTGATAGGCTTTCTCGACCCGCAGTTTAGCTTTATCCAGATTGTGTTCTTCTCCGTTACCCCGCCATTGTTATCGTTCACATATTGTAAACAGTACGTGCGCGCGCTATAGTGTTCACATAATGTAAACGAATAGGCAGGATGCCAGATGCATGTCATTTCAAAAGAACCTTTTGAGGAAGCAGCAAAGCGAAATCCTAACGACGCGTTCGCCATACGGGCGCTGTACCGCTTAGTGTGCGAAATAGACTTCTCTTCTCCTGGTGAGATGAGAGCGCTGATACCGAGCCTGGATAATTTTAAATACCGGAATAAATGGTGGGTTCTTGATGTTGGAGGTAACAACCTGAGGGTTATCGCCTACATCAATTTTGTGAATAAACGCTTCTACGTAAAGCACATCACTACCCACGCTGAATACGACAGGTTGACCCGCTATTACAGGGAGAACAAAGAATGATCACGAACGCTGCAAAAGCCATTGAAGCCACCAGACAACTCGTCGCCGCGGTCCCTTTCCTGGGGATAACGCTTCCGAGAGCGATTACCGCGAAGCGCTGGCGCTGGTGGATTACTTGATCGAAAATGACGATGAGAACCCCCTTATCGACTTCCTGGCGAGCAAAATCGCGGACTACGAAGATAACAGCGAACGCTTTGCGGAATTTAACAAAGCCGTCGCTGAGATGCCGACCGGCGTTGCGCTGCTGCGCACTTTGATTGACCAGCACAAGCTGTCTTACGCTGATCTGAAAGAAGAGATCGGCTCGAAATCACTGGTGAGCCAGATCTTATCCGGCCAGCGTTCTTTGACTATCGCTCACATTAAGGCGTTATCCGCGCGTTTTGGCGTCAAACCAGAGTGGTTCTTTTAACCGCCATAAACGAATGAGGCCGCCCTTGGGCGGCCCGACATTAACGATGGGCGGTGGTTTCATCCCACTCCATCGCCACCTTCACCGCCATCCCCAACTGCACCATCACCTCCCGATGCTTCTCGATCGGCGGCAGGGCGCAGTTGATCCTTAAGCAGTTCCGGTATTTCCCCGATGCCGAAAACAGCGATCCCGGCGCGACCTGGATCTTCATCCGGCACAGTTGCTGAGCGACGCACACCATATCGACCTGCTCCGGCAGCTCTACCCACAGCATAAAGCCGCCGGTCGGCGGGTCACGCAGATCCCGCAGGGGAAAAACTCGCGCAGCCAGCAGGTGTAGATCTCCAGGTTGCGCTGGTAGATCTGGCGCATGCGGCGCACGTGGCGGTGGTAGTGGCCTTCGCGGATAAAGTTGGACGCCGCCAGCTGCGTGGAGGGGACGTTGGTGCCGCTGGCGGCATACTTCATCTGCAACAGCTTATCGTAATAGCGACCGGGGCTATCCAGCCGATGCGCAGGCCAGGCGCGATGGTTTTGGTAAACGAGCTACACAGCATCACCCGGCCGTCGATATCCCATGAGTGGATGGTGCGCGGGCGCGGGTAGTCGGTGGCCAGTTCGCCGTAGATGTCGTCCTCGAAAATCACAATATCGTAGCGCTGCGCCAGGTTCAGCACCGCGCGTTTGCGGGCGTCGGGCATGATAAAGCCCTGCGGGTTGTTGCAGTTGGGGACGAGGATCACTCCTTTGATCGGCCACTGATCGAGCGCCAACTCCAGCGCTTCGACGCTGATCCCGGTATTGGGATCGGTCGGGATCTCGATCGCCTTCAGGCCCAAACCGCGCAGGAGCTGCATGGTGCCGTAATAGGTGGGGATTCCACGGCGATAATATCGCCCGGCTGGCATACCGACAGCAGCGCCAACGACAGTGCGTTATGGCAGCCGCTGGTGATAACCAGATCGTCGGCGTTGACGACCGAGCCGCCGTCAAGCATCAGGCGAGCGATCTGTTCGCGTAGCTCACGACGTCCGGCCAGTTCATCGTAGTTCAGCACCTCACTGATATTGTGCTGCACCACGCGGCTCATCTCGCGCCATAGCGGTTTGAGGGTGGACTGGGTGACGTCCGGCGAGCCGCCGCCGAAGGGAATGATGGATTTATCGCTGCGAGCCTCCAGCATGTTCAGTACCTGATCCCACTGGGTGATCTCCACCGGACGCTGCACCGGGCGCGACATATGAGGCACCGGCGGTTGTGCTTTCTGCGGCGCGACGAAGTAGCCGGAGCGCGGCTGCGGCGTAATGAGTTGGCGCTGCTCCAGCATCTGATAGGCCTGCTGCACGGTGCTGATACTCACGCCGTGTTCCTGGCTCAGGCTACGTACGGAGGGAAGCTTTTCGCCGTGGCGATACAGCCCTTGTTCAATTCGCTCGGCCAGCAGGTTGGCCAGATGTTGGTAACGCGTCATTGCTGTATCCCCGTTTGTCGCCATACAGATGAAAAAACCAGTACAGTCAGGCGAAAAAAACCGCACGCAGGTATCGTTTTAGCGAATCTGTATGTTAAAGAAAAGTGTTTTTTGAATCTGTATTGCAACAGCAGAAATCCGCGAAGATAAAGCCTCTGGCAAGGTGAGGAGGCAAAGTATGGAATTTCACGAGAATAGAGCGAAACAGCCGTTTATTGGGTTTGTGCTGGTGTGGCGATTTGTCAAAAACTGGTGGCGCGTGCAGCAAACGCGCCGCATATTGCAGCGAATGAGCGACGAACAGCTGAGAGATGTGGGCTTACGACGAGATGAACTGCGTTAACATTTGGGCGGCGCCGCCGAACACGCCGCCCATTCTCGTTTTAGCCCAGGATAAATTGCCACAGGATCCAGCCGCCAAAGCCGATCAGGATACCGCCCGCGGTGCGCTCGATTTTCCAGATCAGATTTCCCAGACGCCGCTGAACCTGCGGCAGCGCGAGCAGTATCACCAGCAGTAAATCCCACAGCAGCACCACGCTGGTCATCCAGATACCGCAGGCCGCCTGTTGCGCCACGGTGACGTTCGGCCCAAGCAGCGCGGTCATCAGCGCCAGATAAAACAGCGCGTTTTTCGGGTTCAGTAGCGCAGAGCCGAGCCCTAAAAGCAGCTGTTTCGCGAGCGAGGGGCAGATTTGTGCGGAATAGCGCCATTCGAGCGGTGCGGCGCGGCTTTTCAGCAACGCGTAGCCTATCCACAGCAGATAGGCGGCGCCCAGTAGCTCAATGATGTCAAAGAGCAGCGGCGCCTGGCGCAGCAGCCCGGAGCCAATTACCACCAGCAGGATATACAACCCGTTGCCCGCCGCGATGCCCAGGCACAGCCCGACGCTGCCGCGCAGGCGATAACGGACGGCATAGCCCACCAGTAAAAAGAAATCCGGCCCGGGCTCAGCAGCGCCATAAAATGCGCCAACGCCAGCGCGGGAAACGCCGGGAGAAGTAACGTTGTGACCTGTTCCATAGCGACCTCAGTGAAAATACTGAAGGCAGCTTATGTCGGCTTATGCGCTAATTATTGTCGGATATTGATCGGCCAAGCGCGTACTGATGCGGCGTGGCGGCGGTGTAGCTGACGAAGGTTTTATGGAAATGACTCTGGTCGGCAAAGCCGCTTTGGTAGGCGACATCGGCGATATCGTCCCCGGCGCGCAGCCTCGCTTTGGCGTACTCCACGCGGGAATTATTGAGAAAGCTGCCGGGGGTCAGGCCCGTATCCTGCTTGAACGTCCGGATTAGGGTCTCTTTGCGCAGCGAAAAGCGCGTGGCGAACTCATCAAGAGAAGGCGGAGAGACGGGGTTAGCCAACAGCGCCTGCTGCAATTGCTGGCTGGTGGCGCGCAGCGTTTCTTCACCGTTCGCGCTCAGTGAAAGGGCGGATAACAGCGCGGTCAGCGCGTCGGTGGACATCTGCTCGACCACGTTGAGATACAGACGGAACAGCGCGCCGTGGCGAATCACCTGTCGGGCTAATGGCAGTGGCGTGTCGATGTAGAGCATATGGTAGCTGCGCGGTTTCCCCTGTATCGGGTTGCAGCTATGCGGCGCGTGGGCGGGGATAACGATAAGGTCTCCGGGGATAAAAGATACTCCAGCCCGTCACAGACGCAGCGCGTGCCGCCTTCGAGAATCGCCCCTATCGAGAGCTGCGGGTGGCTGTGGCGCTTGTAGGCCTGCGTGCTCTGCCAGGTGCTGCGCCGCTCAAGTCCAGGCAGTCGGGTGAAGGTCTGATGAATATCGCGTGGTGTGGTCATTCGTTCGTCCCGGCGGTTTTTTATTTTTATACCACATCAGGAAAAAGCGGGCAGGGGTGTGTGAAAATTAAACGATTCGCTTTAGATCACATTAACGGATTTAATGTATCAAATAACTGCTATCAGACTCACAGTTCGCGCTGAAACTATTCGCCTCATATAGATAAGTGTTGCTTCGCAGCTAGTATCAACTCGCTAATCATACACCTGCAAGAGGATACAATGAAAAATACAAATCGTATGATCGTGAACTGTGTTGCTGCTTCCCTGATGTGTTCCTGGAGCCTTACCGCACTGGCGGCAGGTACCCAGACCGAGGTCAAGATTGTTCGCGATGAATACGGCATGCCGCATATTTACGCTGATGATACCTATCGGCTGTTTTACGGCTATGGCTACGTGGTGGCGCAGGATCGCCTGTTTCAGATGGAGATGGCGCGACGCAGCACGCAGGGCACGGTCTCTGAAGTGCTTGGCAAGTCGTTTGTGCGCTTTGATAAGGACATTCGTCAGAACTATTGGCCGGACTCTATTCGCGCGCAGATCGCCGCGCTTTCTGCGGAAGATAAATCTATCCTGCAAGGCTATGCCGACGGTATGAACGCCTGGATTGATAAGGTGAACGCCAACCCCGGCAAGCTGCTGCCAAAACAGTTTGCCACCTTCGGTTTCGCCCCGCAGCACTGGCAGCCTTTTGATGTAGCGATGGTTTTTGTCGGCACCATGGCGAACCGCTTTTCTGACAGCACCAGCGAAATTGATAACCTGGCGCTGCTGACCGCTCTCAAAGACAAGTACGGCAAACAGCAGGGGATGGCGGTCTTTAACCAGCTGAAATGGTTGGTTAACCCGTCCGCGCCGACCACCATTTCTCCTAAGGAGAGCCACTACCCGCTCACCTTTGACCTTAAGAACGCACAAACGGCTGCGCTTCTGCCGCGCTACGATCGCCCGGCACCGATGCTCGACCGGCCAGCAAAAGGTGCCGATGGCGCACTGCTGGCGCTGACTGCGGGGCAAAACCGGGAAACCATCGCCGCGCAGTTTGCGCAGAGCGGGGCCAACGGGCTGGCGGGCTACCCGACAACCAGCAACATGTGGGTGATTGGCAAAAGCAAAGCGCAGGATGCGAAGGCTATTATGGTCAACGGCCCGCAGTTTGGCTGGTACGCGCCTGCGTATACCTACGGCATTGGCCTGCACGGCGCGGGCTATGATGTCACCGGGAATACGCCGTTCGCTTATCCGGGGCTGGTGTTTGGTCACAACGGTACAATTTCATGGGGATCTACCGCTGGTTTCGGCGATGATGTCGACATTTTTGCCGAAAAATTATCGAAGGATAAACCGGGCTATTACCAACATAACGGCCAGTGGGTAAAAATGCTGAGCCGCGAAGAGATCATTAAGGTCAAAGACGGCCAGCCGGAGACCTTTACCGTCTGGCGCACTCTGCACGGCAACGTGATTCAAACCGACCCCGCAACCGAAACGGCCTACGCCAAAGCGCGCGCGTGGGACGGCAAAGAGGTGGCCTCGCTGCTGGCGTGGACTCATCAGATGAAGGCCAAAAACTGGCAGGCGTGGACGCAGCAGGCGGCAAAACAGGCGCTGACCATCAACTGGTACTACGCCGACGTTAACGGCAATATCGGCTACATGCATACTGGCGCGTACCCTGACCGCCAGCCGGGCCACGACCCGCGCCTGCCGGTGCCCGGCACCGGCAAGTGGGACTGGAAAGGGCTGCTCTCGTTCGATTTGAACCCGAAAGTGTATAACCCGCAGTCGGGCTATATCGCCAACTGGAACAACTCACCGCAAAAAGATTACCCGGCGTCCGATCTGTTTGCCTTCCTGTGGGGCGGCGCGGATCGCGTGACCGAGATTGACCGCATTCTTGATAAGCAGCCGCGCTTTACCGCCGACGAGGCCTGGGACGTGATCCGCAAAACCAGCCGTCAGGACCTGAACCTGCGGCTGTTCCTGCCCGCGTTGAAAGACGCGACGGCTAGCCTGCCGGTGAGCGACCCGCGTCGTCAACTGGTGGATACGCTGGCGGTCTGGGATGGCAGCAACCTGCTGAATGAAGGCGGTAAAACCTATCAGCAGCCGGGTTCGGCGATTCTGAACGCGTGGCTGACCAGCATGCTGAAGCGAACGGTGGTCGCGGCGGTGCCGAAGCCGTTCGGCGATTGGTACAGCGCCAGCGGCTATGAGACGACGCAGGACGGGCCCACCGGCTCGCTGAACATCAGCGTGGGGCGAAGATCCTTTATGAGGCGCTGCAGGGGAAGAAGTCGCCAGTTCCACAGGCGGTCGATCTGTTTGGCGGAAAACCGCAGCAAGAGGTGGTGCTGGCGGCGCTGGACGATGCCTGGCGGACGCTGTCAACACGCTACGGTAATGACCTGAACGGCTGGAAAACCCCGGCGATGGCGCTGACTTTCCGGGCCAACAACTTCTTCGGCGTGCCGCAGGCGGCAGCGGAAGAGGCGCGTCATCAGGCGGAATACCAGAACCGTGGCACGGAAAACGACATGATCGTGTTCTCACCGTCATCCAGCAAAAGCCCGGTGCTTGCCTGGGACGTAGTCGCGCCGGGTCAAAGCGGGTTTATTGCCCGGACGGCAAGGCGGATAAACACTATGACGATCAGCTGAAAATGTACGAGACCTTCGGGCGAAAATCGCTGTGGTTAACGCCGCAGGAAGTCGACGCGCACAAGGAATCGCAGGAAGTATTGCAGGTGAAGCGGTAATCGATGAGCTGTCATTCCCCGTCTTGTCCGGCGGGGATGTTAATTCAGAAACCTCCGTTTATACCCAACTTTACGCCCATATCCAGTCATCTTGACTACGCTTAATACCCTAAGCGGTAAAACAAGGAGACACAATATGGCTTACCAGACAGTTAATCCTGCCACTAACCAGCTTATTAAGGAATATCCCTCGCATAGCGATGCGGACGTTGAAGCGGCGCTGAAGGCCGCTGATGCGCTCTATCACTCCGACTGGGCGAAAGGTGATATAGACCAACGCTTGCCGGTGCTGCATAAGCTTGCCGATCTGATTGACGAGCGCACGGAGGAGCTGGCTAAAATCGCCAGCCAGGAGATGGGCAAACTGATTGAACAGAGCCGTGGCGAAGTGAAACTCTGTGCGCAAATTGCCCGCTACTATGCCGATAACGCGAAGCAGTTTTTAGCGCCGGTGAAGTACAAATCTGAACTGGGCGAAGCGTGGGTAGAGCATCACCCGATTGGCGTGCTGATGGCCGTTGAGCCGTGGAATTTCCCGTATTACCAACTGATGCGCGTGCTGGCGCCGAACCTTGCGGCGGGTAACCCGGTGCTGGCCAAGCACGCCAGCATTGTGCCGCACTGCGCAGAGACCTTTGCGCATCTGGTCCGCGAAGCGGGCGCGCCGGAAGGGCGTGGACTAACCTTTATATCTCTCAGGATCAGGTGGCGAAGATTATCGCCGACGACCGCGTACAGGGGCGGCGCTGACCGGCTCGGAAAAAGCGGGTAGCGTGGTGGCCGCACAGGCGGCGAAGCACATTAAAAAATCGACCCTCGAGCTGGGCGGTAACGATGTGTTTGTGGTGCTGGACGACGCGAATCTGGAAAAAGCGGTGAAAATTGGCGTCAATGCCCGCTTGAATAACGCCGGGCAGGTTTGTACCGCGGCGAAGCGCTTTATTTTGCATGAGAAAATCGCCGATGCCTTCCTGGAAAAATTCACCGACGCCTTTAAGCAGGTGAAGATTGGCGATCCGCTGGATGAAAGCACCACGCTGGGCCGTTGTCCTCGAAGGATGCGCTGGAAACGCTGACCAAACAGGTGAACGCGGCGGTGAAAAATGGCGCGAAACTGCATTATGGTGGTAAGCCTGTGCAGCGTGACGGCAGCTTCTTTGAACCGACCATTCTGACCCATATCACGCGCGATAACCCGGCGTACTTTGAAGAGTTCTTTGGCCCGGTGGCGCAGATTTACGTGGTGAAGAACGACGATGAAGCGGTGGCGCTGGCCAACGACTCCCATTACGGCCTGGGCGGCGCGGTGTTCAGCCAGGATATTGAACGGGCGAAGAAAATGGCCTCGCGCATTGAGACCGGGATGGTCTACATCAACTGGCTGACCGATACCGCGGCCGAACTGCCGTTTGGCGGCGTGAAGCGTTCCGGCTACGGGCGCGAGCTGTCGGATCTGGGGATTAAAGAGTTTGTGAACCAGAAGCTGGTGGTGGTGCGGAAATAACGGCGCGTTGATGCCCTCCCTGATGGGAGGGCATCAGCTCTTGCGGCTATCGGCGTAAACCGGCAAACGCCGCGCGAATCTCTTCTTCCGGCAGCTGAATGCCAATAAACACCAGCGTGCTGTGCGGGGTTTCGTCGCCCCACGGGCGGTCCAGTCGGCGCTGTACAGGCGCTGCACGCCCTGGAACAGCAGGCGGTTCGGTTCGCCGTCAATCCACAGCATCCCCTTGTAGCGCAGCAGCTTATCGGCGAAATCCAGCAGCAGGTTTTCCATCACGCGGGAGACGTCGCTGATATCCACCGGGTAATCCAGCTCCACCACAATCGACGACACGTCGTTTTGCTTGTCGGCCATAAAGTGGAAGCGCGGCGCTGAGGTGACGTTCTCCTCCAGCATAAAGCCGTTGGTGTTGAACAGCAGGCCGAGGTCGATATCGCCGTGGGTGACGGTGTAAATCGGCGCGCGGGCGTTGATGCGCGTCAGGCGTTCGCGCAGCTTTTCGCTTTCGCCGGCGACGTCGGTTTTGGTCAGCAGAATGCGGTCGGCGTAGCCTACCTGCGACTGGGCGATGGTGAACTGGTTCATCTGATCGTTAGCGTGTACCGCGTCGACCAGCGCAATCACGCCGTCCAGCAGGTAGCGTTCGCACAGCACGTCGTGGGAGAAAAAGGTCTGAATGATCGGGCCGGGGTCGGCCATGCCGGTGCATTCAATCACCAGGCGGTCAAAGTGGATGTTGCCGTTATCGAGGTTATCGAGCAGGTCGAGCAGCGCGTCTTCCAGCTCGTTAGAGCGGGTGCAGCAAATACAGCCGTTAGTCAGGGTTTTGATCTGCGTGGCGCGGTCGCCAATCAGCTGGTCGTCGACCGAGACCTCGCCGAATTCGTTTTCAATCACGGCAATTTTGAAGCCGTGCTGCTCGTTGAGAATGTGGCGCAGCAGGGTGGTTTTGCCTGCGCCGAGGAAACCGGTAAGTAGGGTGACTGCAATCGGTGCCATGTTGTCTCCTTTTAGCAGCAGCGCATGCCGCCTTTTCCGTCGCCGCCGTAGCGTGCCTGCTGGCGCTCGCGGAAGAACTCTTCGTAGGTCATGTACGGCTTATCCGGATGGTTGGTCTGCATATGCTCGACGTAGTTGTCGTAATCCGGAATGCCAATCAGCATTTTCGCCGCCTGACCGAGGTATTTTTTTGCCTGCCCTAAGTTACCAAACATTATGCCATCCCGATAATAGATAAAGCCGGATGGCGGCTAGCGCCTTATCCGGCCTACGAGAGCGGAACTTGTAGGCCGGATAAGCGCAGCGCCATCCGGCAAAGGGGTTAGTGGTGCGAAGAGGTCTTCACGCCGCCTTCCGGTACCGGCACGTACGGTGTCTCTTTGTCGGTACGTTTATCGCTATTGCGCACCTGCATCCAGGTTTTGAAACCGTAGAAGATGATGCTGTACACCACCACCAGGAACAGAATGCTCAGGCCCGCGTTGGTGTAGTTGTTGATAACGATATGGTTCATGTTGGCAATCTGCTGGGCGGTCAGCTCGCCACCGGCGGCAATCTTCTCTTTGTACTGATTAGCCATGTAGAAGAAGCCTTCCATCTGCGGGTTGGAGCTGAACAGCTTCAGGCCCAGCGCCCAGGTGGTGCAGATCAGCAGCCATACTGCCGGGATGGTAGTCACCCAGATGTATTTGGTGCGCTTCATCTTAATCAGGATAACGGTGCCCAGGACCAGCGCCACGGCGGCCAGCATCTGGTTAGAGATGCCGAACAGCGGCCACAGGCTCTTCACGCCGCCCAGCGGGTCAACCACGCCTTGATACAGCAGGTAGCCCCACAGACCGACGCAGCCCGCGGTAGCGACCACGCCAGCCACCAGAGAGTCGGTTTTCTTCAGGAACGGCACGAAGTTACCGAGCAAATCCTGCAGCATAAAGCGGCCCGCACGGGTACCGGCGTCCAGCGCGGTGAGGATAAACAGCGCTTCGAACAGAATACCGAAGTGGTACCAGAAGCCCATGTCAGCCATCGGCAGGACTTTGTGGAACACGTGAGCAATACCGACGGCCAGCGTAGGCGCGCCGCCCGCGCGGTTCAGGACCGACGGTTCGCCGATGTCTTTCGCGGTTTGCAGGATCTGCTCTGGCGAAATCACGAAGCCCCAGGAACTGACGGTCGCCGCCGCATGCGCGGTCACATCTTTCAACTGCGCAGCAATCAGCGCCGCGTTCTCACCGCCCATCTCGTGCAGGTTCGGCATCGTGATGCCAAGGCCCGCTGGCGGGTGTTCATCGCAAAGTACAGGCCAGGCTCGATAATGGAGGCCGCAACCAGCGCCATAATCGCCACGAAGGACTCCATCAGCATCGCGCCGTAACCGATAAAGCGCGCGTCGGTTTCATTCGCCAACAGCTTCGGCGTGGTGCCGGAGGAGATCAGCGCGTGGAAGCCTGAAACGGCGCCACAGGCGATGGTGATAAACAGGAACGGGAACAGTGCGCCTTTCCACAGCGGGCCGGTACCGTCGATGTACTGGGTCACAGCTGGCATTTTCAGATCCGGGTTGAGGATCACGATGCCCAGCGCCAGACCGACGATAACGCCGATTTTCAGGAAGGTGGCGAGGTAGTCGCGCGGCGCCAGAATCAGCCATACCGGCAGCAGGGCAGAGATAAAGGCGTAGCCAATCAGCGCGAAGGTGATGGTGGTGTCTTTAAAGGTCAGCGCCGGGCCCCAGTACGGGTCGTGGGCAATCACGCCGCCGAAGTAGATGGAAGCCACCAGCAGCACGATACCAATTACCGACACTTCACCGACGCGGCCCGGCGGATAAAGCGCATGTAGATACCATAAACAGCGCAATCGGCACGGTTGAGCAGACGGTGAATACGCCCCACGGGCTTTCCGCCAGCGCTTTCACCACGATCAGCGCCAGCACGGCGAGGATGATGATCATAATCAGGAAGCAGCCGAACAGGGCAATGGAGCCCGGCACGCGGCCCATCTCTTCTTTAACCATCTCGCCCAGCGAGGAACCGTTGCGGCGCGTGGAGATAAACAGCACCATAAAGTCCTGCACCGCGCCCGCGAGCACCACGCCCGCCAGCAGCCACAGCGTACCCGGCAGGTAGCCCATCTGCGCGGCCAGTACCGGCCCCACCAGCGGACCTGCGCCGGCAATCGCGGCGAAGTGGTGGCCGAACAGCACGTAGCGGTTGGTCGGCACGTAGTTCAGGCCATCGTTGTTAATGACCGCTGGCGTCGCGCGCGTCGGGTCGAGCTTCATCACCTTCTGGGCGATGTACAGGCTGTAGTAGCGATAGGCCACCAGATAAACGGAAACCGACGCCACGACGATCCACAGGGCACTGACGTGCTCACCGCGGCGCAGGGCGACGACCGAGAGGCAAAACGCACCGATGATTCCGAGAATCACCCAGGGTATGTGCTTGAATAGCTTTTTCGTATCCATAGTAAAACCTGGTTTTTAAGATTAATAATCAGCCGAAGCTGCCGTTGTTTTTTGGGTTTGGGGGTTGAGGAGGTATTGATTCTGCTGATGAGTGTGCCAGACCTACGCGCGCGTAAAGTTGGGTAAATGGGTGAGCGGTTAAAAGTGGAGGCTAAGCGGTCACTTTTCGCGGTAAGCGGTTGGGCAACCTTTGTCCTACGCGGAAATATGTGATTGAGATCGCAAGTTTTTTTCCCGTCGCCGTTTCCCTACGCGCAACTACGTATGATTAAAAACCAATAAAAAACACTATTGTCACTAATTGATCACAACTCAGGGGATGACCGTCTCCATGCCGCCGCTTTTTCCCGACTATTGGCTCAACCCGGCCGGTGAGCCATTCAGCCGCTGGCCTGTACCCTAAAAAGGATTAACACAATGAATAATAAGCGGCTAAAAGCACTTTGTTGGGTTCTGGGCGCGGGAATCTTGTGGCCAGCGGTAGGGCACTCTGCCACGGAATTACGCATGTCGTGGTGGGCGGCAACCAGCGCCATCAGGCGACCACCGAGGCGATTAAAGCCTTCGAAGCACAGAACCCTGACGTCAAAATCAATACCGAACCGAGCGGCTGGGACGGTTACTTATCGCGTCTGAGTACCCAACTGGCAGGGAACACCGAACCGGATGTGATGCAGATTAACTGGAACTGGCTGGTGATGTTCTCAAAAAACGGCGACGGGTTTTACGATATTAACCGCCAGTCCTCGATTATCGACCTCAGCCAGTTCTCCAGTCAGGGCAAGCAACTGGTGACGATGAACGGCAAGCTGAACGGCGTGCCGGTGGCCATGACCGGCCGCTCAATGTACTACAACCCGAACTGTGGAAAAAAGCGGGCGTTGCCTATCCGCAAACCTGGGAGCAGATGATTGCCGCGGGCCGGTGTTTAAAACCAAGCTGGGAGACGACTACTACCCGTTTATCCTCGCCAATCACGACACCACCATCATGACGTTTCTGAACTCTTATATGGTGCAGAAATACAATATCCGATGATTGACCCGCAGAAGAAAGACTTTACCTACACCCGTGAGCAGTGGCTGGACTATTTCGGCATGTATAAGAAGCTGGTGGACAATCATGTTATCCCGTCCATGAAGTACCTTTCGTCCTTTGGTAAAGCCAACGCCTGGGAAATTAAACCGTGGCTGGACGGCAAAATCGGCGGCGTGCACACCTGGAGCACCGACGGCACCTTTGCCGGTAGCCTGCGCGCGCCTGCGCATCTGGAAGTGGGGCCTTATCCAATGCTGCCCGGCGCGACCGATGCCGGCATCTTCTTTAAACCGGCGATGATGTTCTCCATCGGTAAAAACAGCAAACACCCGGAGCTGGCGGCGAAGCTGATTAACTTTCTGCTTAACAATCCACAGGGTATTAAAGCGATGGGCCTCCAGCGCGGCGTACCGCTGAGTGCCGAGGCGGTCAAGATCTTGCAGCAGGAAGGCGTGCTGGATAACAGCCAGATTCAGGTGCAGGGGCTGGCACAGGTGGATCAACTGATGGGCAAAATCGAACCGTCACCGTGGTTTGAAAACCCGCAACTGCTGTCCTACTTCCTTGATGCGTTCAACGCTATGACTATGGGCAGCTCACACTCGAACAACTGGCCGATGAATTCCTCAGCGCGCGCAGCGTGTGCTGAAAAAGATCATGTAATTGAGGTGGTTATGTCGCAATTATTAAAAGAGTCCATTTTAAGCAAGCTGGATACCCTGTTTAATGAAGTGATTGTGGTACGCACCGATGACGCCGAGCTGAAAAAACAGAAAGTTATCGCTTCTGACCTGTCGATTGAAAACTGGGACTGGTCGCAGGGCGTGGGGATTTACGGTATCTGGCGTCTCTATCAGATTACCCGCGAGCCGCGCTACCTCGACTACCTGAAGGGCTGGTTCTCACGGCGCATGGCCGAAGGGCTGCCGGAGAAAAATATCAACCGGATGGCGCCGATGTTGACCGCCACCTGTATGGCGGCGGAACTCGGCGAAACGGGCTGGCTGGCGGATATCGCCGAGTACGCCGACTGGATCGACACGCGCCTGCTGCGCACGCAGGAAAACGGCTATACCCACTGTACCAGCGACCATCTCAACGAAGAGCAGCTGTGGGTCGACACGCTGTTTATGAGCGGCCTGTTCCACGCCAAGGCGTCGCAGCTGCTCAATAAACCGCACTACATGGACGATGTGGCGTATCAATTCTTACTGCACATCAAATACCTCGTTGACCGTCGCAGCGGGCTTTGGATGCACGGCTGGAGCTTTATCGAGCGTAATAACTACGGCGCGGCGCTGTGGGGCGCGGTAACGGCTGGGCGGCGGTCGGCAGCGTCGATTTTCTGGAGATGGCGAACGCGGATACCGCCAACACGCGGTTTATCCGCGAGGCGTTTCTCCGCCAGATGCAGGCGGCGGTGCACTACCAGCATAACAACGGGATGTGGTCGACGTTAATCGATCACCCTGAGAGCTATCAGGAGGCGTCGGGGACCGCGGGCTGACCTATGCGCTGCTGAAAGGCGCGCGGCTGGGTCTTTTGGATAACCGCTGCCGCGACGCGGGTTGGGCGGGCATTCAGGCGCTGATTGCACGGATTAACGATCAAGGGGAAGTGGCTGACGTGTCGGCGGGCACATCGGTGGGGCGCGACCTCCAGCACTATCTGGATATTCGCGTTCGTCAGCGCGCCTACGGGCAGTCGCTGGCCATGCTGGCGCTAGGGGAAGCGCTTGCCCATTTAAACGGATAACTTAAGGACAAGGTCATGACGACAAACCCTTGCGCGGTGCTGAGCGTCGAGGAAGAGCAAAACATTCTGGCGCGGATCCATGATCCGCGCATTCCTTCAGCCGAGGTAAACGTGCGCGATTTTGGCGCCGTCGGCGACGGCGTCACGCTGGACACGCAGGCGATTCAGCGGGCTATCGCTTATCTCCACCGCCAGGGCGGCGGCAGGGTGATTGTGCCCGCCGGGCGCTATCTTACCGGCTCTCTGGCGCTGCTCAGCAATATCAATCTGCATCTGGACAGCCCGCAGAGCGTGCTGTTGTTCACGACAGAGACCACCGAAGCGCACTACCCGCTGGCCTTCGGCCACTGGGAGTGCTCGCCGCTGTGGAACTACCGGGCGCTGATTTACGCCTGTGATGCGCAGAATATTGCGCTCACCGGGCGAGGCGTGCTGGACGGTCAGGCCAGCGACAGCGTCTGGTGGCACTGGACGCATCAGATTGAGCACGCCTGGTCGACCTCCGCCCGCAACCTGCAGCGCCCCGCCAGCCTGCGGCTGCGTGAAATGAACCTCAACGGTGTGCCGGTGGCGGAGCGGCGCTTTGGCGACGGGCACTACCTGCGGCCCATGTTTATCCAGACGCTGCGCTGTCAGAATGTGCTGCTGGAAGGCGTCACGCTACGCAATTCGCCAATGTGGCAGGTGAATCCGGTCATGTGCCGCAATGTCACCATCCGACGCATGACGCTACGCTCTCATGGCCACAATAACGACGGCGTCGATCCTGAAAGCTGCTGCGATGTGCTGATTGAAGACAACCTGTTTGACTCCGGCGATGACTGCATCGCCATTAAATCCGGGCGCGATCGCGACGGGCGTGAAGCCAACATTCCCTGTGAAAACATCATCATCCGTAATAACCGTTTTGCCGACGGTCACGGCGGTATTGCGCTGGGCAGCGAGATGAGCGGCGGCATCCGCAACGTGTTTGCCGTGGGGAATGAATTTGACAGTCCGGCGCTAACTTACCCGCTACGTCTCAAAGCTAACGCCCTGCGCGGCGGCGTAATCGAAAACATCTGGCTACGCCACTCACGGGTCAAGCGGGTGCGTGACGCGGTGGTCCACGCCACCATGAACTATGCCGAGGGCGTCTACGGCAGCCATCTACCACGTTTTCGCAATATCGTGATTGAAGACCTGGAAGCGAGCGGCGGTGAATACGGTCTGTTTATTGAAGGTCTGGCGCAGTCGCCGATTGAAGGTCTGGTGCTGAAGGATATTCGCATCACCGACGTCGACCATCCGCTGCATGCCGCCCACTGGGGCAGCGGCGTGAAGATGGAAAACGTTACCATTAACGGTCTGGCGTACCCACGACCGGTGCAGCTTTTCATTCGCGGACTGCCGCAGGTGGGCGATTATCTGCGGGCGATTGCGCAGTTGCCGGGTGATGATGAAGCGGTCCTGCATTATTCGTGGTGGCTGGGAAAAACGGCGGAAGGGCCAATGACGCCGCTGGGCGAGGGCGATATTCTGGCGCTGACGCCGACGATGGCCGGGCGCTTCGTGCGCTGCCGGGTCAACCACGGTGAGATGAGCCTGCTGAGTAAACCGTGGCTGATTCAGCCGGAAGGTAGCATCGATCTGGCGAGCGGTAATTCGGTTAATGCCGGTATTTTGCGCGCGCGCGGGTGATCGAAGAGGAAAGCGGCGCGGAGTGTATTACCCGCTTTGAACTGGCGCAGATGATCATTCGCCTGTGGGGATTGCAGTATCAGCCGTCGAATGGCGTCGTCATCCAGGATATTGCGCCGGACTCCGTCTGGTATCCGGGCATTGCCGCGCTGATTCAGCGCGGCATGATGGCGCTGGTGCAGGGCAAGTTCCTGCCCGACAGGCCGATCCGCCGTGAAGAAGCGGCCACGGTGGCGATGATGAGCTGCGGCGTATCGTACCGTAACGCATCAACGATGCTGCAATCGACCTTCACAGACGGACGTATCCTGCGCGATATCTACCTGACTAACGCCCAGCGGCGGTGGCTTTTAGCTTTATGCGCTGCGATGAAGAAGGGCGCTTCCGTCCGCGCCGCTATCTACGCCGCCATGAGGCGCTGGAGATGCTGCTGGCGATTGGTCACTTCATGGGCGATCAGGATGCGCCGCAGCGGCAGGTGAAGCCGCTGCGCTAGCGGAATCAACGGCGAGCGGTTTGATCGATCGAACGGATCATCGACTGTTTCGCCGTCATTAAATGGTTGCGCAGCGCCAGGGTGGCGTCGATCTCGTTACGGCAGATCAGCGCGATCAGGATCATCATATGTTCATCAATGGCGATAATATTGCGTTGTTTAAGATCGCTTTCATCCCACTGATAGTGGAAGTGGAAAATAACCGAGATAATCTCCAGTGATTGATTGAAAAATATATTATCAGCAGCCGAAAGTAATAATGCATGAAAATCCCGGTCGAGCTGGGAGAATGTTTTTACGTTATCGCCAATGCGATCTCTTAATTGGCGATGATGTTCCAGTAATGTTTTCGCCTGCAGCCAGTGAGGATCGCCATCGGGCAAATTAAGGAAGCGCTGAAGGGCGTGTAATTCCAGCATTTCGCGTAATTCAAAAAGCTGCTCGGCGTAGGCTCGGTCAAATTCTTTCATGCGCCAGAAGCCGCGTTTTTCGCTGACAATCAGATTATAGCGACCAAATTTGAGCAAATATTCCCTGGCGGCTACCGGGCTGACCCCGGCCATTTTTGCCAGCGCTATTTCGCTCATTACTTCCCCGGCCTTCAGCTGCCGCTGGTTAATCATCGAAAAGAACGCCTGTTCAAAAATCTGCGTCTGCTCTTCGAGCGGCGCCTGGGTGCACTCGAAGCCGTCCAGCGCATCGGGTTTACGTAGCACGATGTAATCATTGCCAATTTTTTCCAGCACGCCGCGCTGCTGCAGATGAGTGAGAATGTGCCTGACGGTGGTGCGGCTAATGTTGTACATCTCGGCCAGCGCCGATTGTACCGGCAGCGGAGAGGGGATATGGCCGCGGGCGATACCTTCAATAATCTGGTTCACCACGCTACGGCGTAAATTCTGCGAACGGCTCATGCTGACATCCTCCTGATAATCATTAAAAACGAATTTAAAACCTATTTCTGCGTTGGCATTCACAAGAATTTGTGGCGTGACTGCTGAATTATTACGAAATCCACAATAACAAGGAGAACAAAAAAGGAGAAGTTCAAATGAATATTATGAAAGCGTTAGTTTGTCAGCAACCGGGTGAATGGGCATGGCAATCAAGAAATATTCCAAAGCCACAAAAAGATGAGGTGTTAATAAAAATAAAAACGGTAGGGATATGTGGCACCGATATCCATGCATGGGCGGTAAACAGCCTTTTTTCAGCTACCCACGGGTATTAGGGCATGAAATTTGCGGTGATATTGTTGAGGTCGGCAGCGAGGCGCAACAATGGCAGGTTGGGCAGCAGGTGGCGGTGATCCCCTATGTGGGTTGCAATACCTGTAGCGCCTGTCGCGAGGGGCGCGGCAACTGCTGCGAGAATATCGCGGTGATCGGCGTGCATCGCGACGGCGGCTTTAGCGAATATCTTTGCGTACCGCAGCAGAACGTACTGCTGGCGGAAGGGATTGCGCCGGAAGCCGTTGCGCTCATTGAACCGTTCGCCATCAGCGCCCATGCGGTGCGGCGCGCGGCGGTACGGGCGGGGGATGAGGTGCTGGTGGTTGGCGCGGGGCCAATCGGTCTGGGCGCGGCGGCCATTGCCAAAGCGGAAGGCGCGCGGGTCGTGGTGGCGGATGTCAGCGATGAACGACGTGCGCATGTGACGGATCAGCTGGATCTTCCAGCGCTGGACCCGCTGGCGGCGGATTTCGACGCCCGGCTGCGCAGCCTGTTTGGCGGCAATCTGGCGCAAAAGATCGTGGATGCGACCGGCAATCCGCAGTCAATGAACCGTGCGGTGGATCTGATCCGTCACGCTGGCAGCATCGTGTTTGTTGGTTTGTTTAAGGGCGATCTGCAGTTTTCCGATCCGGAGTTTCATAAAAAAGAGACCACCCTGATGGGCAGCCGCAACGCCACCGCCGAGGATTTTGCCCGCGTTGGCGAACTGATGCGCAGCGGCGAGCTGAGTGCCGGAATGCTACTGACCCACCGGTTGCGCTTTAGCGAACTGGGTAGCACCTTTGAGCGCGACGTCATCAATAATCCACGGTTGATTAAAGGCGTGATAGAGTTTGCAGAGAACATCGATGGCGCCTCCGGAATTAATGTGATTTAAATCACTGCGTTAACCAAGTAAAACCTGCGCCTCCGTCTACGCTTTATGCCAGTACAACAATAATACGGAGAACTACATGACAACGGTCAACATCGCACTCAACGACGCTTACACGCTGGCCTTCGAGGTCCTGCGTGCCAACGGTTTTTCACAACCCCATGCCGACGCCATTGCGCGTAATGTGACGGCGGGTGAACGCGACGGCTGCGCATCGCACGGCCTGTGGCGTCTGCTCGGCATTGTGGAAACCCTGCACAAAGGCAAAGTTTCGCGGGACGCCGAACCGACGATCGTCGATCAGGCTCCGGCGATCGTCAAAGCTGATGCGCATGGCGCGTACTCGCTGTGCGCGTATGAACAGGCGCTGCCGCTGCTGATTGAAAAGGCGCGCCACTGCGGCATTGCGGCGTTGGCGATCAACCGTTGCGTGCATTTCTCCGCGCTGTTTGCCGATGTTGAGCCGTTGACCGAGGTTGGGTTGGTGGGCTACGCCTGCACACCGAGCCACGCATGGGTGGCGCCAGCCGGCGGAACCCAGCCGCTGTTTGGCACCAACCCGATTGCGTTTGGTTGGCCGCGTGGCGACAAGCCGCCGTTTATCTTCGATATGGCGACCAGCGCGGCGGCGCGGGGTGAAATTCAGCTCCATCAGCGGGCCGGTAAAGCGATTCCGGAGGGCTGGGGTATCGATAGCGACGGTCAGCCGACCACCGATCCGCAGGCGGTACTCGACGGCGCGATGCTGACGTTCGGCGGACATAAAGGATCGGCATTGGCCGCCATGGTGGAGCTGTTCGCCGGGCCGCTGATTGGCGATATGACCAGCGCCGAATCGCTGGCGTGGGATAACGGCGCGGGTGGCCTGCCTTACGGCGGTGAGCTGATTCTGGCGCTTGACCCAGCACGGTTCCTCGGCGATGACGCCGCATCCCATCTGGCGCGCGCCGAGACGCTGTTTAGCGGCATGCAGGCGCAGGGGGCGCGACTGCCGGGTGAGCGTCGCTACCAGGCGCGCCAGCAGAGTGAACAGCAGGGGTTGAATCTTTCGCGTAGCCTGTATGAGGAAATCTGCGCGCTGCGTTAACGGTATAAGATTCCCTCTTCCGGAGGAAGAGGGCGAACTACAGCGCACTTGTGCACCGTGCATGAGTGCGTTACTATCTTCTTTAAGCTCAATAAAGGAGAGGCCATGGAATGCCTGGTAAGCTGGTAAACATAGGAAGCTTTCGAGAGGGCTGGCTTGAGGATTTTTTTATGCATGCGACATCGGATAAAAAAATCCCTCCAGATATACACGCGGCCCTGGCTCGTAAGTTGGATATCATTAATGCAGCGGTCACTTATAAAGACTTAAGGTCACCGCCCGGCAACCGTTATGAAGAACTGACTGGAAAGCTCAAAGAGTATTCTTCGATCAGAGTTAACAAGCAGTACCGGTTAATTTTCAGGTGGGTAAACGGTAAAGCACAAGACCTCTATTTAGACCCGCATGAATACTAATCAAGTGAAATAATCGACTTAGTTATCTGTTTGGCGCTAAGTCGACTGCAGCTAAGCTGCTGACTATCATGGAGTAAATTATGAATCAGGCAACCAGAAAACCGACTACGGTAGGAGATATTCTCCTTTTTGAATACCTGGAACCGCTTGAGCTAAAAATCAACGATCTTGCGGAGATGCTGCAGGTACACCGCAATACGGTAAGCGCCTTAGTTAACAATAATCGTAAACTCACGACCGATATGGCATTTCGCCTGGCTAAAGCGTTTGATACCTCGGCTGAGTTCTGGCTTAACTTACAGGCAGCCGTCGATGTATGGGAAACTGAAAACGATGCGCGGCTTCAGGTGGCGCTGGATAAAATTGTGACCGCGGAAGACTTCCTGGCCGCACGTTCAAAAGCGGATGGTAAAGCGGCATAACGGCGATGGCCTGCAGAGCGTAATGCACGCTCGTTTACCTGCGCCAACGATAAAACCGGCTTATCAGCCGGTTTATTTATACCTGTAATTTGTCAGCCGGAAGGGTGCGCATTCGAATCATTGACATGATTAGCACCGGAATATTCCGCCTTCCCGCGTATTAATAGTCACATTTTCTATAAAGTTTTTCCTTTCGCCGCCGAAAATTCGTTATTCGTCTGGAGGAAAGAGAAACATGTTAAAGCGTATTAAAATCGTCACCAGCCTTGTGCTGGTTTTGGTGTTGTTTGGCTTGTTGCAAATGGTCTCAGGGGCCTGTTCTTTAACTCACTGAAGCATGACAAAGAGAACTTCACTATCTTACAAACCGTGCGTCAGCAGCAGTCCGGGCTGAACGGCAGCTGGGTTGCCCTGCTGCAAACCCGCAACACGCTTAACCGCGCCGGGATCCGCTACATGATGGATCAGAACAACATCGGTAGCGGCGCCACCGTTGCCGAGCTGATGCAGATTGCCACGAAATCGCTGGCTGAAGCGGAAAAACGCTGGACTGAGTATGAAGCGATGCCGCGCGACCCGCGGCAAAGTGAAGCCGCGGCGCTGGAAATTAAGCGTAACTACGATATCTACCACGGCGCGCTGGCGGAGCTGATTCAGCTGCTGGGAGCCGGCAAGATTAACGACTTCTTCGACCAGCCGACCCAGGGTTATCAGGATGGTTTTGAGAAAGCGTACGTCAACTATTTGCAACAGAACGACAGCCTCTACGAGCTGGCGGTAAAGGACAGCAATGCCTCTTATACCCAGGCGATGTGGATCCTGTTCGGCGTGATGATTGCCGTGCTGGCGGTGATTATCACTGTCTGGCTGGGCGTACGTAAGACGCTGATTGCACCGCTCAATCGTCTCATTGACAGCATTCGTCATATTGCCGGTGGCGATCTGGTGAAACGCATTGATGTGGAAAGCGATAACGAAATGGGTCAGCTGGCGCATTCGCTGCGTCATATGCAGGGTGAGCTGGCGCGCACAGTCGGAGAAGTGCGTCAGGGTGCCGATGCCATTTACAGCGGCGCGAGTGAAATCGCGATGGGCAATAACGATCTTTCCTCTCGTACCGAGCAGCAGGCGGCTTCGCTGGAAGAGACCGCCGCTAGCATGGAAGAGCTGACCGCAACCGTGAAGCAAAACGCCGAAAACGCGCGCCAGGCCAGCCATCTGGCGCTGAGTGCGTCGGAAACCGCGCAGAAGGGCGGTAAAGTGGTCGATAATGTTGTGCAGACGATGCGCGATATTACCGCCAGTTCGCAGAAAATTGCCGATATTATTAGCGTAATTGACGGAATTGCCTTCCAGACCAACATCCTGGCGCTGAACGCTGCGGTCGAAGCCGCCCGTGCGGGCGAACAGGGCCGAGGTTTTGCGGTGGTGGCCGGTGAAGTGCGCAATCTGGCGCAGCGCAGCGCCCAGGCGGCGCGTGAGATTAAGAGTCTGATTGAAGATTCGGTTAATCGTGTCGATCTCGGCTCCACGCTGGTGGAAAGCGCCGGGGAAACCATGGATGAGATCGTGAATGCGGTGACCCGTGTGACCGACATCATGGGGAAATCGCCTCTGCATCGGATGAGCAGAGCCGCGGTATCGATCAGGTGGGTCTGGCGGTGGCCGAGATGGATCGCGTGACCCAGCAGAACGCCTCGCTGGTGGAAGAGTCCGCTGCCGCCGCCGCTGCGCTGGAAGAGCAGGCCAGCCGCTTGACGCAGGCCGTTGCGGTATTCCGCATCCAGCAAAATCAGAGCAACAGCGGGCGCGAAGCGGTGAGCGCTGCGCCGATGCCTGCGCCGACCCTGCTGCGTAAAGCGGCAGCAACCGACGGTGGGGAAAACTGGGAAACCTTCTGACCCGGATGCGCCCTTTAACGGGCGCGTTAACGTAGTGCCAGGCGCATGGCGCAGCGAGACTCCGCTGCCAGGCCGTGCGCCGCTTCTTCACGCAGTTTTTGCCGCAGCGCGTCGCTAAGTAATGCCTCAGGCACGATTTCAAACCCCATCCGCGCATACCACGGCGCATTCCACGGCACCTCGCGAAACGTTGTGAGCGTGAGAGCACTGAAGCCTTTTTCTCGCGTCTGTTCGATCGCATAAGCCATCAGGCGACGGCCAAGGCCGCGCCCCTGCCAGTCAAGATGGAGCGAAAACTCGACGATAAAGAGCGAGGCGTCGTGCGCTTCCGCCAGCAGAAAACCCACGGGACGATCGTCTGCCAGCGCTAACCAGCTCATGGCTTCGCTGACGAAGTGCTGATGACGTTCGGCGCAGATCGCCGGGCCGGCGGCGAGCCAGCTGAATTCAGGCAATAGCGCGAAGCGCTGCGCGGCGGCGCGTTCAATCGCCGGTAGGGCGGGAATATCCGCCGGGGATGTCGGACGAAAGGTGTAGATCATGCGCTGAGTATAACCTGATGCCTGATGCCCGTGTGACCGTTATCCGGCGCAGAGCAGAATCGGCGAGTAAAAATTGCTGATAACCACGGCTTTATCCGGTGTTGTGCGGATGCTCAGCAACCTTTTCTGACCTGCGGTAATACCCAGTGCGTACTGTTCAAACACCCCAGCAGGCACGTTATCGTGGCCAAATTTTTCTACCTGGGTGATGTACAGCTGATAGAACGACTCATGCACGTATTTCCAGTTAAAGCTCTCCTGACGTGAGACCTTCATATTCTGGCCGTTATTCATTACATCGCCGTTGATATTGAAATAGCCCGTACCGTTCGGCGTAAAGTGCATCACGACCATCCCTTCAAAGGTGAAATGGTTATCCAGGCGGCTATCTTTGTAGGTCAGGCTGCCCTGGCAGGTCATGGAAAGGCGTGTGCTTTGGTGTATCCACAGCAATGTACCGAGGATCAGCAGCGCATTGAGTGCGATGATGCAAAAAAGTTTTTTCTTCTGTTTCACTCTCTACCACTCGTAAAAGTACAGCGTCTGGCAGGTGCTGGCCTTGCTGCGAAACTGGGAACACTGCGACAGGACCAGGCGGCCCTCGTCGCCATAGAGAACGGGATCCTGAATATGTATGTAAAAAATTGAGCTGGGCAGGCAGGAGAAAGCGCCTTCATTTTTGATCTGTCCGAGCAGCGTCTGGGCTTGCTTTTGGAATACGTCAGAGAGCGGCGCCAGCGTATAGACCGGACAACTGTCGATGTGAGCCAGCAGATATGGCTCAATTTGCTGGCGCTGGGTATTCCAGATGAGCGCGGCGGCGCACAGGAGCGTCACGGTGGCGGTCACGATACCATAAAGCCAGTTTCGTCTTTTGGGGACCGCGCGTTTGCTGCTTACCGGCGCGGGCGCAGAGACGGGCGCATTGAGCGGCACGACGCTGATATCCGCGCTGAGCATAAACCCGACTTTGGGAACGGTGACGATAAACAGGTTGTCCGGCACCATCCCTGCCAGCATTTTGCGCAGGATGCTGATGTACTGATTCAAGGAGTTGCTCGACCCACGCAGGCCGCGATCGTCCCACACCTGCTGGAGAAAAACCTCGCGTTCGACCACCATCCCGTGATGGGCAATCAGCAGGTTCAGGATGGTTTGCGCCGTACAGGTCAGCGTCTGACTCTCGGCGTCAGCGCTTTGTAAGGTCAGTGAACCATCCTCGTTGTCATACACGATGGCATCGGCAAGCAGGTATTTCATGAAATTGTCAGCGATCCGCCTAAGAGAAAAAAGAGTGACCCGGTGCGGGAAGGAAACTGTACCGTGAATTGTTATCGGTAACATTGATCCAGGCCGCGCATTATTTAGATTAATAAGTGAGCGTCACCACGACATTATCGCGAAACAGGCCCGTGCCGGTGAGGGTTGCGTTGGCACAGTGCCATACACGGTGACCGTCTGCACACTCCCGTCGTGATGACTCATTTCCATCGTATTGTTTCCCGGTGTTTCGCCCCATGGGCGGGTGGCGGCGGCATCCTGCCAGAGGGCGTATTGCAGACACTGCTGGCGATCGTTACACATCTGGCGCTGAGTACCCGAGGCATGCTCACCACGGCTGATGCCCAGTGAATAAGTGGTACCAACCGGGCAGCGCGCGCGAATGCTGGCCGTCGAGGCCAGACGGGACGTCAGCGCCGTGCTGCCCACGGTGCCAAAGCTGAGCGACGTGACGCTCTGAATAAAGCAGCTATCGGAGAGCGTGGCGCTGGCGTTGGATGAGGCATCCGTCGCTACCCCTGCCACTTACCATCCTGACAACTGGCAAGCGCCTCTTTTCGGGTGGCGCTGTTCCACGTCAGTTTCAGCCCCAAAGTATAGTTGAAGTAGCTACGCACCGGCAGGTTGCTTTGCCCGGCGGGAATGGTGGCGAGCAGCGGAAAGCTGCCGCTGGAGGTCTGATTGCCGCCTATCGTTAGCGTGGTTTGCAGCGCGCGTCCTGCGCCGCCAGAGGTCAGTTCCAGGCTGTTATCCAGCGTGCTGTAAAGACGAAACAACATCGTGTACTGCTTACCTTCTTCATCCGCGTTGGAGGTCATTTTAAACGGTGCCGATTCCAGGCTGTTCAGACAGATGTTGAAGTAGCGCGTTTCGCCGTAGTCGGCGTAGCAGGTGAACTTTACGCTTGACTGCGCCGAGCCGGGATTGCCCGCGACCAGCGTGCCGAAGGCGGTGGAGGCGCCCTGAGTTATCCAGCAGTTAGCGGCTTGTGCGCGGCTTGAAAGCAGCGCGAGCGTCAACAGTAGCAGTAAGGTGAGGGCAATTTTAATGACACAACAAGGTTCCCAGATTGAGCATCGTGGCAGAGGAGGGCGCGGCGGGAAACGTTACGTTGCAGTAGCCAATCGGCGTATGAATACGTAATGAACCCGGCATTGGCGGGTTTTCCAGCCAGATATAGCCGTCACGCCCGACAACAGACTCCACGCCGGGATAGCTGACGCTGCTGCCGACCGGTATCGGTTGGTGCTGGTGGTCGAAAAGTTGGGCCGACACCAGGCGTGCGCGATGCACCTGAAAATCGACCTTCACTGCCGTGGTCATCCCGGGCCGGGCATGAATTTCGGTTAACGGTGTAACGATCTCCGGCGGCAGACTGAGTGGGTCGAGCGAGATTTTGGCGTTATGGTAGAGCGGTAAATCCGTCAGCAGCAGATAGCCGTTTTTATCGGTTTTGCCCGCTTGACGGTTTTCGACGGCGATGGGCACATCGCCAATACCGTTCGTGGAGATCAACGCGATTCCCTGCCGGTTATAGCGCAGCGCATAGGGGTGATTTTCCAGCAGCATCATCGAACCTTCTCCGCTGAGATAGCGGTTGGCGCTGCTCTGGTCACGGTCCAGTCCCACATGCCACTCGCCGTATTGGCCAAGGTAGCCGATATCCGCATGCGCCTGGTGCGACGCGCTGCCCATGTTCTGGCTTACCTGCCACGACCAGCCGCCCAATTGGCTATCCGGCTGGTGGCGATAATCCCAGCGAGACGAGGGATTTCCCGCCTGGAGTGAGAGTGAGTCGCGGTTGCCCAGCGGAACGGAGAGCATGAGCTGGAAGATTTTATCACCGCTGTTCAGCGCATGGGTAAACCCCAACGTGGCTGACATCCGGTTATGAAAGGATTTTGACCAGCTGGCGTTGAGGTAGCGGGCGCTATCCTGACGCACCCAGCCAACGCCCAGCGTTCCCCAGTCGGGACAGTTTGACTCATCCACACGTTATCGCTGTGCTGTACTGGCAGGCTACCGCTAACGCGGGCGATATCAGCCCAGGCGTTGCTGCTGCGGCTGGTATTCGCGGAGAGCCCGAGTCCTTGAGCATTCCACTGGTAACCGATACCCATTTGTTCCCTTCTCCTTGCGGACTTTGGCTGACGGCCGTGTGACCGCTGATAATTCCGGCCAGCGGTGAGAACAACCAGTCGCTGGCGATGCCGATGTTGTGTGCGTCGCGATGTTGCTCAGTGTGGCCGCTGACCGTCAGGCGATTGCTTACGCCGTAGCGCCAGCCCGCGTCGAGCAGCGGTGAGGCGGCGTAATCGTTAGAGCGCGTGGCATAGTTTTTTCGTAGCCAGCCGACGTCCAGCGAACTGCTGCTCACGCCTTGCGCCAGCATATCCGGCGCGCCGTACAGATCGAGCGTGACTTCGCGGCGCTGGCCGTTGATGTCGGTGATGACTACCTGCGCCTGCCCACTGCCGGAAAAGGTGGGCAAGGTATCGAGAATGTAGCTGCCAGGCGTGACCTGCTGGTGTCTTTGCTGCAGCCCATCAATGTACAAGTCGACGGTAGACGGCAGCACCACGCTATCGCTGAACTGCGCGCGTGGCGCGGTGTTCAACTGTGGATCGAGCTGGAAATTACGCGCCAGATGCAGGCCTGCGAAACGTACCTGACGGCTCCAGCTAACACCGGTAGTCACGTTGTCGCCAAGCGCAACGCTGGTGAGCCACTGCGGGAAGTCGTGCTGCCAGGTGGTCATCAACCGGGTCTGCGTGGTGCCCTCGTCGTGTTGCCCGTGTGGAAACCGGCTGTTCATACTGCTGCTGAGCTGCCCCGGTAGCCAGCCGGAGGTTTGTAGCTGGCTTTGCAGGCTGGTTTGCTGTTGGCTGGCGGCCTCGCTGGAATAAAGGGAATAGTCGAGCGTGAGGTTGCCCAGCGGCTGGGCCTGTTGGGCGTATGTGAAAGTGGAATGTGGCTGACTTTCCAGATGCTGGACGTGTGTTAGCGCCTGCTCTGGAAGGGTAAGCGACAGCTGCTGTTGCAGACTGTCGAAGTTGACCTGAATGCCAGGCAGAGTGGACAGATTGAGCCACCCGCGTTCGCCTGCTCAGATGCAATACCCAACTTGACCGCATCGTGAGTGGCTATCCACAGCGCATTATCCACCACACGCACGGCCCACAGTCCATCGTAAGCGTAGTGGTTAACGGTGACGGAAAGGTATTGCGTGTTGGCGGTGGGAGGTTCAGCGTGAAGGGTCATCGACAGAAGCCACAGCAGCAGAATGCACGTTAAGCAGGCTGGCTTGGGTATGTTCATTCAGATACGCGCGCAGGGAAGAAGGCGGATGGCGATGAAGCTGTTTAAACGGCAGCACGAATCGTTGACCGGGTAGGACGTAACCTGCCAGCCCGGAGAGCGTTTCCGCCACCTGTCCCTGCGCGTCGATCGCCTCGACGTGACTCAGGCGTATATGCACAGTACCCTTGTTCTGACAGCTGATGCTGGCGTCCTGTCGCGTACAGGTGAGCTGAGTATCTTCAGCTTTGCTCTCCGTTTGCTCGCTGGCGATAAACAAGGGAATGGAGTAGCGCAGCAGAAAATGGACGCCGTTCTGCTCCGTGCCAGCCTGATGCCGCCGGGTAGCTCATCAACCAGCAGTCGGAAGCTCTGTTCCTGTGGGTGGACCATGGGGTTGAGCACCACAATGCGCACCAACTGCTGCTGCCCGGTTTCAATGCGGTCACTGCCGGACTGCTGACGATGTCGTCGGTCAGCGTCAGCACGTCTTTGCCCTGTGACTGCGACCAGTCATACACGCGAATCTGCGCATGGATTGGCTCACTGCCGGTGTTGGTCAAATACAACGCCGTCGCCCGCTGGGTAGCATTAAGGTTCAGCATTACCGGTGCAACCTGGAGCGTGGCGCTGATTGCATAGCGAGCGAAAACCACGATCACGGCCAGCCAGCAAAGGGCAAAGAGGGTGATTCTGCGCATCTTAGTACACCAGATTTAGCGTGACGTTATCGCTGTACAGGCCCGCTTTGGCGTTGGTCAGCGCGCCTGCTTCGATAACGCCAACAATCGTTTCTGACTGCGGCTGCCCAGTTCCGGTGCCTTCAATGCCGCCGCTAGCGTTCACCGGCGTTTTCTTGCTTTCATCCGCATAGAGCCGATAAGCGATGTTCTGCGCATTGATACTGCTGTCCTCGGGCTTAAGCCAGAAGGTTCCGTCGCTTTCGCCGTCACTGCTGGCCGCTGACAGGGTAAACGGCGTGCCGTTGGTACACAGAACACTTAGCTGGGTCATCGCGTTGATTTCGCTGGCTTCATCGGAGCCATGGCTGGCGAAGTTGAGATCGTTGGCCTGCAGCGTGCAGGATTTCAGCACCTCAAGCGAGACATGCATCGTTGCTGTCGCTGAGCTATTGGCTAGCGCAGTTTGATAAATTGCACACAATAAGCTGAAAATGATGATGGGCATCCTTTTCATGGTGAGCTCCCATAAATGAAATCACTCAGTGGTTTAATAAGCCTATTTTTTCGGCATGATGAATGCGCAGAGAATAAATTCGACGATGCGATTAAAGATATCTTTATCTGCTAAATCTAAGCTTATTCCTGATAATGTAATAAAAATGTTTTGTGTAAGTTTCTGAGGTATTTCCCTCCGGAAACACTCGCGTAATTCTTGCTTCGCAACAAGTATGATTTCCCTGGTTTATTACTGATGAAGCGAATGGTTTTCTATCGTTCGTATTTTTCGGTGTAATTCCGCTAGCGTATTGCAATGGAATTTCGCCATCGCATTTCGTCGATGTGTATAGATCGTTTTAGGGGATTTATGCAGCATACGGGCAATGGTATTGGGGGAAAAACCATAATTATCAGCAAGCAGATGTGGATCTCTGAGTGTGTTAACGGTGATTCTTTACGCATGCAGCGGCGAAATTCAGGGTGCTTAAGCTGCTGGGTGAGCTGCTTTATCGACAGTTTGTCGCTGAGTACGCAAACGCGCCCTGGCGGCAGAAACTGCTGGATTTCCTGCGTCCGATTATCTTCCGTAATTACCAACCATTTTGTTTCGCTATTATCACAGAGGATCTTTTCGCGCAGTTCAAAGACGCAGTTGTCATTGTCTTTATTAAACCACTGTAGTGTGGGGCGGGGTTAACCATATAAGGAAGCGCGTGTTTCACTCCCTGCCACAGGAAATAATTTTTACTCAGGATTACCAGCTGATAAGGTGCAAACATATTGATTACTTATTCCACAGAAAACCTTGACCATAATTAGCGTGAGAATCACAGGCTAATTGATAGTCAGCGAGCGTTTCGATGCCTTCCACAAGGACTTCATCGGCAATCTTTTGGCAACAACGGGCCAGCTTAAAAAATGGTTCTTTGCATTTGCGTGCCGTCCAGAACGTATGTTTATCAATTTTGGCCCCGGAAAAGTGATAATCCTGTTCAACCAGGCAGGGCAGAATGTCGTCATGAACGTCGTCAGCCCAGACGGCAATCCCATTCCTCTTACGGCGTTGATACACGCACGTAGCTGCTGACTCTTCGATGGGGTCAGCGCCATCAGTTGATCCAGATCGGTCAGCTCAACGGCGATGCGTTCGGGCGCGACAACCTGCTCTTCGAGCTGTTGCAAAAAGTGAGGTGTCAGCATGACGTCCGCGCTGGCGTTCAGGTAATACTTGCCGGAGCCCGCGGTGTTGATCACATGCGCAAGCTGGGCGAAGAAAAGTTCGACTCTGGCATCGAGGGCCAGGTTGCTGAAAAAATGCTCGAGGTTTATCTGATCTGCTGCGGTTGAGAGAACTTCCCAGGCAACGATACGTTCATTATGTAAGACGCGGATGGATTCGAATTTATAACCTGTGAGCATGATTACGCAGCAATGTTGACCAATGTTTTTCAATATTGGTAAATGCTATGTAATTTGCTTTTGTTGGTATATTTATAAATATAAATTCTATTTATATGGTTTTTATGACTTATTTATAAACTATTTATAGGTTTTTATTTTTACGAAAGTGGGTGAGGGAAAGGGGGGCGTTATGCCCCCACGCGCTTTATGTATTAGCCTTGCGCATCGATCACTTTGATTTCCACCATTCCTATACCTAGCTGGCGTGGAGAGTGGCCGAGAATATTGCCCTCGTTAGTTGACTGCGGGTCTGGCGGCACAATGACCAGCGTGCTGGCAGCCGACGGGTTGTCGAAGTGCAGCGTAGTGGTGGTCACATCGTGGCTAAGCGTGATTGTCTGTTCGCTGTTGCCCACGCGAACCGGGATCGGTTTATCCGCGTTTGGCCCAAAGGCTTTGGCAGTGATCACCAGGTCGAAGCGCTTCGGCAGTGGGTGCTGATACTCAATTTTTACCTCCTCGCCAAGCTGGGCGTTGGACCAGCGGCCCAGGCTTCCGGGCGAGAGATGCCGCTAAAGCTTTTCACTTCTTCCGGCGCGCCCGCGACGTTAAAGATAAAGCTATCGGCTTTGTAGCGGATATCGTTGTCGACGGTTTTCAATGAATCGACGTTGCCTTTGTAGCGCACCATATCGATCACCGTGTCTTTAAACTCGGTTTTACCGTTCCACTGCGTTTTGTCGACGTGCTGTACTTTTTGCTCGCCGCCAAGTTGGCCCTGCGACACGCACCAGTCGGTAGATAACGCCAGATTTGGTGACCACTGTTGCGCCATTTTGTAGCAGCGATCGACCCAAACGAAGTTATCACGTGGGGCAAAATCGGCCAGCTGGTAGCGCAGCGGCGCGGAGTATTCGCTTTCCGGCAGCGGCTCAACGCGGTTATCCGACACGCGCAGCAGCAGCGGCAGGCGGAAGTGGCTCCCGGAAAAAGCAATCATGTTTTTCTGGGTGTCGATAGAGAAGTTTTTGATCTCTTTCGGGAAGTTCCACAGGCGAATAATGTCCGGTTTCCACGCCAGCACCTTCTCTTTCATGTTCAGGAACACTTCAGACAGCGACTGCCCGGACAGGCTGCTGCGGCCCAGGCCGATAAAGTTGTCGCCGCCGAGCATATCCAATACCGTTGCGCCGTTATCCATGGTGTTACGTTTTACCGCCAGCACGTCCTGCTCGTCGGGTTTATCACCGCGAATCACAAAGAACAGATTGCTGCGGTCTTGTTTATTCAGGTAGTCCCAGGCGGTGTTTTTCATCGCCAGATGGTCGGAAGAAACCACGATAATCGTGTCTTTAAACCAGGGTGATGCTTTGATTTTATTAATAAATTCCGCAATATTTTCCTGGCTACAGGTCACTGCGCTGAACGACTGGTTGGCTTTACCGTTGATATCGTATTTTTTACGATTGCAGGTACGTGAGATAAAACCGTCGGGGTGGTGGGTATCGACGGTTAAGGTGAACAGCGAGAAGCGCTTGCCTTCGCGGGATAGCGTCTCAAATTTCTTCCATGCTTCGTCGAGAACGGTATCGTCGTAGTAGCCCAGTCGTTTTTGTAGGCCGGGTCCGCAACGGTGGTTTTCAGCTCTTCCGCGCCGTACAGATTGTCGAAGCCGTGCGATTTCAGGAACACGTCTTTGCCGGCGAAACGCAGGTTGGCGCCCTGCACGAAATAGTTTTCGTAGCCGGAGTTTTTCAGGATATCGCCAAGGCAGATATTTTGCGGGAAGAAGCTCGACAGCGAAGCGGAGGCGTTGCCTTCGAACGGCGCGAACAGCGGGATGCCGCACTGGGAGGCAACCATGCCGGCAATGGTGTAATCGGTACCCGGCAACTGCATGGTATGGCTGAAATCCAGGCTCTGGTTTTTCAGCTCGCCCAGCTCTGGCGTCAGGTTGGGGAAGGCATCGTTGTCAAAGTAGGTGCGTTCCAGGCTCTCGCCATAGATATAGACGAGGTTCAGCCTGGGGTTCGGGATCGTTTTCGACGGCTCTTTATAGTACGCCGAGAAATCAGGATCGCCATCGCGCGACTGGGATTTTACCAGTTCGCTAATCTGGCGGAACGCCGGGCTGGCGTCGACCGAGCCGACGGCCAGAATCAGCGCCAGCAGGCTGTAGCCAAAATGGTGGGGATGATGACGGCGTCGGCGCAGTAGCCAGCCTAGCGCGCTAAAAACGGCGACCAGCGCGACGACGAGGCCGACTCCAGGAAGAATGTATTTGCTGACGCCCGCGCCAGTCAGGCTGTTGGTCAGCGTATAGAGCACCGCATCGTTGATACCGTCACCGGTAAAGTAGTCGCTGGCATACAGGGTAATATTCAGGACCACAAACAGGCCCAGTACCGTTAACGTGGCGGCAAACCACCATTTATTGCGCCCGGCCTTCCAGGCGTATATCGCAATGGAAGCCAGAAACAGAACGAGGGATAACAACTCTGACACTACACGTCCTCAACCGCGCCAGGTTTTCTGGCTACACAGAAAGTAACTTCACAATGTAATTGTGCCGTCATCTGTCTGCAATTCTAACGTAGTGAAAGTGTGCTGTTATTCGGAATTGGTTTATAAATGAACGTTATTTAAGCGATTTCGGGCGGCGAGTGAGAGTCCGCCACCCAGATTGACTATCAGGAAATGAAGCTAACACCTTGTTTCAGGACGAAATCACAGGCTTTTGCTTTCACTTTTTTACCCAGTTCAGTGTTCCCCAGGCTGTCGAGATCGAGTTTCTGACCGTCTTTGGCGTTCAGCAGCCCTCAAGACCTTCCATGTAGCCGGTATCTTTCTTCTGCTCAGTCGCGGTGTTGAGGCCCAGTTTATCCAGTACCTGATTTTTTACGTTATCCACGTTGGCGACGGAAGTCAGTTTTTCTTTCGCGCAGTACCCCATGATGCCGGCGGCATTGTTCATGCTGCTGGCGCTCAGCGACTGACTGCCACCGTTAAGCAGACTGGTCAGCGTTGAGATGGACGTTCCGCCGCTCTGTGACGAGCTGCTGCTGCCGGCGAGGGAGCTGGCTGCGCTACTCAGATCATTCAACGATACGGCGCTCGCAGCGGTAGAAATAAACGCGCTGGCAATGATTACGCGGCAAAGCATCGATTTTACAGATTTCATGGGGTCTACTCGTGTGTGCAATTATAAATGGACGTGATAAGTATACGCCTGTCATTCATCAGATATATCTTAATACTCTTTCCCGGTCACCCGGCTGCGGTAACTTTCCCAGTTGAAGATGACCCACAGGCTGTTACCGAGGCGCATGCGGTCCATCACTCGTTCACCCAGCAGCTTGTTCATTTCGTCGAGATTGCTGTTGGTGAGCATGCCGGTCGGGCGCTTGGACGACGAGCGGCGATCGACAATCTGGTTGATGATCACCTTCTCATAGCGCGATTCGGTCTGCATGCCGATCTCATCGATAACCAGCAGGTCAACGTTGCTTAAGTCGCTTAACAGCTGTTCTTCGCTGGTTTCACGGTTGCTGAAGGTCTCTTTCATTGCCGACATAATATCGGCGACGGTGATAATCAGCACTGATTTCCCACGCAGCAGCAGTTCGTTGCAGATGGCGGCGGCAAGATGGTTTTTACCGGTGCCTGGCTTGCCGGAGAAGATAAAGCTCGCGATATTGCCGTCGAATTCGTCAACGTACTGCCGCGCTTTCGCCAGCGCGTTCATCTGGCCTTCGTTTTCCACGCGATAGTTATCGAACGAGCAGTTCTGGTGCAGCGGACGAATGCCAGAGCGGTTAAAGGTACGCTGCATTTTCATCGCGCGGTTTTCACGCGCCAGCGCCGCCGCGCGGATCTCGCCCTGTTCTTTCTGCCAGGCCAGCAGCTCTTCGCCCGTTTTAAAGGCGGGTTCAATATGCGCCGGCATCATCTTTTGCAGGCGTTTCATTAATTCGCCAACGTTTTTCATGCTCAACCTCTGAAACCCGGTGGAATCTGACGGTCAGGTTCGCTGACCGTGTTAACGTCGCGCCGCATCTGGCCACTGTTATTCGCCCGGCCCATCTGTACGCTGCGCGCTAATTTTTGCTGCCACTGTACGTGGTGGAAGACTTTGCCTTCCGCCTGCCAGTAGGCGACGAAGGAGGCCAGCTCTTCCGGCGTGACCGGCTCGCTTAAGGCGATCCCCACAGCGCGGAAAGACGCAGAAACTCGGCATCGGGCTGCCATCCTGCGTACATGGCAAATTTTCCCATCGGTACGGAGACCGGTGCCGCCGTGGGTTCTTCAAAGAACTGGGCGTCCAGCGTCACGTCGCTGCCCGGACGGGCAAGCTTTTCTTCCAGCGCCAGCAATTGTGCCAATCGCTCCGGCGTGACGGCATAGAACGCCGGCGCATTATTGGCAAACACGGCGACCGCGCCGCCCTGGGTTTGCGCAAGAATGGCTGCCGGATCGGCCACGAAAGCGTCAATACCAATCACGTTTGGCGTTAAAATACGAGAAGACATAACACACTATCTCAATACTGAAAAATACGGGAAGGGTGCGGGAAATCCGCACGAATACTGCACATAGTAGCACAAGCTGGGGAAGGGCGGCACTCTCCCGTACCGCCCTCAGGATCATACCGCGGGCGCTTGCGATACAGCCACAGCCCGGGAATCGACAGGCCGATGGAGAGCGCGCCAACGATGGACGACGCTTTCAGGAAGTTACTCAGCAGAGTGATCATCATCTCTTCAGAATAGCCAAAATGGCTGATTTTGACCGCCGAGATCATGGCCGTGTAGGCCGAAATACCCGGGAACATCGGGATGACAGCGGCCACGGTGAATATTTTCGGATGCGCCAGATACCAGCGCGACCACTGGATGCCGATGCTGCCCACCAGCATGGCGGCCAGGAAGGTGGCCCATTCGATATTGAAGCCCGCGGTCATCATGCAAAAACGCGAAGCGTGGCCGATAGCCCCAGCAGCGCGCACCACGGCAGCGCACGGTGCGGCACGTTAAAGACCATGGCGAAACCAACCGCTGGAATGGCCGACAGCACCATGTCCTGCGCCAGCAGCAGTACAAAATCGATCACACCCATCCGCGGAGCCCCATAAGGTCATGGCCATCACCACGCCGACGCAGGTGGCAAGGGTTAACAGACTGGCAATCGCCCAGCGCGCCAGGCCGGTGTTGATATGCCCTTTGAACATGTCGGCGACGGCATTAATCAGCGGGAAGCCGGGCACCAGCAGCAGGACGCTGGCCGCCATGGCGACGGTTGAAGTCTGATGAAAGGCGGGCAACTGTAGCATCAGACCGGAGACGGTGGTCGCCACAAAGGCGGTCAGCCCAAAGTTAATCTGCGGATGCATGGAACGGTGCGTGAGCAACTGGCGGATGTACATGGCAATAGTACTGGCGCAGAAGGTGACCAGCGCGCCGTCCCAGCCGCCGTTGTTCAGTTTACAGAAGCAGGCGCACGATAGCCCGACCATCAGCACGACCAGCCAGCGCGGATAGCGAAGCGGTTTTATCTGCGCAAAACGTTTACCGACATCTTTATAGTCCAGCAGCTTGTGCTCGGCCATGATGACGATGTGCTGTACTTCGGTGACCACGTGCATGTTAATGCCGCGATCGCTGTTTTTACGTGTGGAAGTCAGGCAGAGGCCATCCTTGATGGTGGTTAGCACGATGGCGTTCGATGAGATGGCGCTTTCGACGCTGTCCATCCCCAGCGCCAGGCCCAGCCGCGTTGACAACTCCTCCACCAGGGCGCTCTCCGCCCGTGCTGCAATAAAAAAAGCCCGCACTGAATACATAGCCGCGTAACGATGCGTTGTTCTGACTGATCGACTTCCATAAGCACCCTGGTACCTAAAACGCCTGTGTAATGACCTACTTGTACCCGAAGAGCTGGGCTGTACTCTCCGCGCCGGATCAAACAATGTGCAAAAATTCAGCGTTCGTCACCAGAGGGCGAAGAGTTGATATCGCCCACACTTTTGCAAAACTGTTCGAAAGTGCAAATTTTGAACGGATTCTGGCCTTCTTTTTCGTTACTGACTTATCAAAAATGCATTCTGAAACTTTATGTATACACAAAACAAACAAATAATTAACCAGAATGTGAGGTCACCCTATGAACACGCAAGTCGCCATTATCGGTGCCGGGCCTTCGGGGCTGCTGTTAGGCCAGCTGCTGCATAACGCCGGGATTAAAACCGTTATCCTCGAGCGCCAGACGCCGGAGTATGTGCTGGGGCGCATTCGCGCGGGCATTCTGGAAAACGGTACCGTCGAGCTTCTGCGTGAAGCGGGCGTCTCTCGCCGCATGGACGCCGAGGGGCTGATTCACCACGGCGTGGAGTTTCTGTTTGCCAACCAACGTATTCCCGTGCCGCTGAGCGAGCTCACGGGGGGAAAACGGTGATGGTTTACGGCCAGACCGAAGTGACGCGCGATTTAATGGAGGCGCGACAGGCGTGCGGCGCCCAGACCATTTATGGCGTAGAACAGGTCGAGCTGCACGATCTCAAGAGTGATAAACCTTGCGTGACGTTTGTGAAAAATGGCGAAACGTGTCGGCTGGAATGTGATTTTGTCGCGGGTTGCGACGGGTTCCACGGTGTTTCGCGACAGAGCATTCCCCGCGATATTCTGCGCGAGTACGAAAGTATCTGGCCGTTCGGCTGGCTGGGGCTGCTCGCGGATACGCCGCCGGTAAATCACGAACTTATCTATGCACACCATGAACGTGGGTTTGTATTGTGTAGTCAGCGCTCACTAACAAGAAGCCGCTACTATCTCCAGGTCCCGCTCAGCGATAAGGTCGAGCAGTGGTCTGATGAACGCTTCTGGGAAGAATTGAAACGTCGTCTGCCGGATGAATTGAGTCAGAAGTTAGTGACTGGTCACTCACTTGAGAAGAGCATCGCGCCGCTGCGTAGCTATGTGGTGGAGCCAATGCAGTATGGCCGAATGTTCCTTGTCGGTGATGCGGCGCACATTGTCCCACCGACGGGCGCCAAAGGGTTGAACCTGGCGGTGTCGGACGTGAATTATCTGTGGCGTATTTTGCGTCAGTACTACCGCCATGGCCGCGAAGATTTGCTTAGCCACTATTCGCAGCTGGCGCTGAACCGGGTGTGGAAAGGCGAACGCTTTAGCTGGTTTATGACCCATCTGCTACACGATTTCCAGGACAAGAGCGCGTTCGACAGAAAAATGCAGGAGGCGGATCGCCAGTATTATCTGGGATCGCGCGCCGGGCTGACCACCATTGCGGAGAACTATGTTGGGTTGCCTTATGAAACAGTGGAATAGAACATGAAGCGTGCGGGCGTGGCGACACCACAGTCGGATATCGTGCCGGTCTTTAAGCTCTATGGTGAGCAGATAGGCTGGCCCACGCCTGACCTGTTGCACTGTGAGTCGATACTCCAGCGCAGCAGCCTGTATGAGTGGCATATCCGCGTGCATCAGCATGCGGAACTGGTGCAGTTACTCTATTTGCACAAAGGGCAGGCGGAAATTGAAGTGGAGGGTGAGCGCTACGTGGTCAACGAGTCCTGTATCCAGGTTGTGCCGTCGCTGTGCGTACACGGTTTTCGTTTTTCACCCGGTACCCAGGGCTACGTGCTGTCGTTAGCGCTTCCATTGCTGAGCAAGCTGGAGGCGCAGTTCGGTGGTCAGCTTGATGTGCTTAGCCAGCCAGGATGTATTCCGGTTAAGCGTTCGAGTCGTCATATTCGGTCGGTGTTTACGACGCTGCTTGAAGAGTATACGCACGAGAACGATGCGCGCGAGATGATGCTCTATTCACTGCTGGGCGTGTTACTGGTTTGGCTAAATCGGCAGGGCACACCGGCAAAGGTGATTGAAGACAAAAGCGAGCGCAAGCGCGGCGTGCTTCGGCAGTTTGCGCGGCTGGTTGAAAGCCATTATCGCGAGCATTTGTCGCTGGCGGAATATGCACAGCGGCTTGGGGTATCAACGACCCATTTGAACTGCCTGTGCCGCGAATTCCATGGGGCCAGCGCGCTGAGCGTACTGCACCAGAGACTGTTGCTGGAGGCCAAAAGAAGCCTACAGTACACCAGCATGACCATCACCCAGGTGTCTGACTATCTGGGGTTTAGTGATGTCACCTATTTTTCCCGTTTTTTCAGAAAACGGGGGGCATGACGCCAAAAGAATTCAAAATGAAAATGCAATAACGAGGAAGAAATACAGAGCACGAATTTTAATTTTTCTTATGACTTAATTAATATTTTCTAAGTTAGTGCTTTCCAGACGACATGCCATACTAACTTCGTCAATCCCACCAGTACATCCATGTAGCAAAATATTTATTGGTCCGGTAGCGACAACATAATAATAATTTTATTGCAGTTAAGGGAATAGAAACGGATGGGTTCAGTTTCCTGTTAATACTTCGCATAGTATTAAATAATTTTATATTCAGGAAATGAATCTTCGAATGGATACGGAGGTTTTATGTCGCCAGAATACTGCAAATTCGCGGTGATTATCAGCAAAATACCGGTAATGCAGTCTGGGCTCAGCACGATAATGGGAATGCATTTTCCGGATTACGAGCTCAATTTTTGCCAGTCTCTGGAAGAGTTAACGTTACTTCAGTTACGGCGTACAGACGTCGTAATAGTGGATTTTTCTGGGGAAGTCAGACATCCACGCGCGCTGTGTGAACAGTATTATTCGCTGCTGTCCCAGTATCGGGATATTCACTGGATCTTCATGATTAGCCAGCAGTACTTCTCGCTGGCCGTTGAGTTTTTAATGCGCCCGGAAAGCACCTTGCTTTCAGACTCAGACCCCATCGAGCGCGTCATCAATGCTATCCAGAAGGGAGGCGTCAGTACGGAAAAAATTAGCCAGACGCTGCTATCTATGCAAAACAGCGATGATATCGATGGCGAAAGTGAGCGACTGGTTATGCTGACGCTGTCAGAACGCAAGGTACTGCGCCTGCTGGCTAAAGGTTGGGGAATTAATCAAATCGCCGCGTTGTTGAAAAAAAGCAACAAGACGATCAGCGCGCAAAAAAATAGCGCGATGCGTCGACTCTCTTTACGCAGCAATGCGGAAATGTATGCCTGGATTAACAGTAATCAAGGGATGAAGGAACTGAATCTCTACTCAGCTTATGGAGAACAAGCGGAATGGAAAAGCACAGCAGGAAGCAGTGCATCGCTATCGTAGAACCTTGCATGATGACAGAAATGGGGCTGCGTCATCTGCTGATGCACTCTCATTATCGGAATTTTACTTTTCACTTTTTTCGCTCTATTCGTGATTTTAAGCTGGCGCTCCGTCAGACCTCTTTTGATGTATTGATCTGCTGTCTGCCCGGTACAAGGGAGCCGCGAATTGAGTGCCTGCTTACGATGGAGGAGATTGCGTGTCATAACGCTGGAATAACACGTATTGTTCTGGCTAATGATAGCGTTGAGGCTGGACTCATTAAGCACCTCTCGCCAACTTATCTTCACGGTGTACTGAGTAAATCCAGTCCGTTAGCAGAGTTTCAGCAGAGTATGCAGGATCTACTGCGAGGGCAGTGCTTGGTCATGAATACGCTGATGCATCCTTACTGCATCATGAAAGTCGCAGCCTGAGCCCGACCGAAAATATTATTCTGCGTTATATGACTTATGGCTATTCGCTAATGGAAATTGCGCAGCGTCTGGATAGAAACATCAAAACTATCCGCGCGCATAAATTCAATGCGATGACGAAGCTCGGCGTGAATTCAGACGTTGGCCTACTGAGTGCCGCTGACTTATTGGTTTCTCTGCCCGATCGGAACATCACAGACAGACAGAGACCGTTCTATTCTGCTTAATGGGATGATGGTAAGCAGACGTCAACCCACGTTGCCGAGGTCAGGCTGGCCATTCTTTGTGGAGAAATGCGTACCGCGCTATGAATGGCACCCGCCGCCGGGAGAACTTCGTCATAGGCCTGCAATGAGATATCGCAATAGACGTCCAACGGGTTTTCCAGGCCAAACGGGCAGACGCCGCCGACGGGGTGTCCGGTCAGCATGACCACTTCGTCACTACTGAGCATACGGGCTTTCGCGCCGAAAGTGTCTTTAAGCTTTTTATTATCCAGGCGGGCATCGCCTTTGGCGACAACCAGAACGACGCGGTCTTTGATCTTCAACGACAGAGTTTTGGCAATCTGCCCCGGTTCAACCTGGTGAGCGGCGGCGGCCAGCGCGACGGTCGCAGTGCTTTGCTCAAGCTCGATAATGTTGATGTCGGGTGCGTGCTCGGCAAAAAATTCTCGTACAGACTGTAGGCTCATCATGCTCTCCTGATTTTTCGGCGAGTCACTCTGTCATAAAGCTACCTTGGTTGTAAATATAGCGACGAAGTTGTGCAAAAATTGTTTGATTTCTGGATCTCCTTCACATTCGCTGCAACCGGTTACAGTAACCGGTTGCGGTTCACATTCAGTCGATTGATACTGCGAGGGTAACTTCCTTTGTATCCATAATAAGAGCCATATATGAACTGTATCCCTATGAACAATATGTCAGGTCGCGTTGCTGCAACCGCAGAGCGTTCACAGTTTGCCCAGTCGTATGTCGGCAAAATCGTTGTTGCTGTGCTTACGTCTAAAGCCTGTCAGGAGGGCTGCTATGTCTGCTAATCACGCTGCATTTAATTTGATATTTCGTTTTGTAGAAAACTACGTTAGTCCAGTTGCTGGCGTATTTCTTCTCAGCGCCACGTCATGGCTATCCGTGACGGCTTTATCTCTGCTATGCCTTTCATGATTGTGGGTCGTTCTTGCTGGTATTCGCATACCCGCCATTCTCGCCGGATACCACCTGGGCTTTGCTCGCGCATGGCTGGACCTGGCGAAACAGTTTGAAGGTCGCATTCTGACGCCGTTTGATATGACGATGGGCATTATGTCTATCTATATCTGTGCCGCCATCTCCTACAACTTAGGTAAACACTACGAAAAGACCAATCAGCTCGATCCCTTCATGTGTTCGATGCTGTCAATTATGGCGTTCCTGTTGGTTGCCGCACCGAAAACTAACGGCACTCTGCCGGTAGATAGCCTCGGCGGAACCGGGATCTTTACCGCCATCCTCGTCGCCGTTTATTGCGTAGAGATGATGCGTTTTCTGAAAATCCGCAACATCGGGATCCGTTTACCGGACCAGGTGCCGCCGATGATCAAAAACTCCTTCGACCTGCTGATTCCTGTGCTGGTGGTGGTGCTGACGCTTTATCCACTGAGCCTGTTTATTCAGAGCCAGTTCGATATGCTGATCCCTCAGGCCATCATGTCGGTGTTCAAACCGTTAGTGTCCGCGGCTGACTCCTTACCGGCTATTCTGCTGGCGGTACTGATTGGCCACCTGCTGTGGTTCGCAGGGATTCACGGGGCGGCGATTGTATCCGGCATGCTGCAGATGTTCTGGCTGACCAACCTCGGTCTGAACCAGACCGCGCTGGCACAAGGGGCACCGCTGCCGCACATCTTTATGGAAGCGTTCTGGACCTTCTTCATCGTGGTCGGCGGTTCAGGCGCCACCATGGGCCTGGTATTCTGCTATCTGCGTAGCCGCTCGGCACATCTGCGCTCGATTGGCCGTCTGAGCGTGGTGCCAAGCCTGTTCAACATCAACGAGCCGGTGATTTTCGGTACGCCTATCGTAATGAACCCGGTGTTCTTTATTCCGTTCCTGCTGGCGCCGATGGTTAACGCTATTCTGGCCTGGGCCGCAATGAAGCTGGATCTGATTGGCCGAGTGATCTCTGTTGTTCCGTGGACTGCGCCGGCACCTATCGGTGGCGCGTGGGCATTAGGTTGGGATTTCCGTGCGGCGATTCTGGTCGTGTTGCTGGCCTGTGTTTCGGCAATTATCTACTACCCGTTCTTCAAGGTGTATGAGAAACAGTTGCTGGCACAGGAAGAGGAAGAAGCACAGCGTTCGGCTGAAGAGAGCCAGCAGGTTGCTTAATGATTAGAAAATCGGCGGGGCGTTATCGCCCCGTTGGTTATTTTAGCGTGCAGTCGCCGCATTGCTGGACGTCTGGCAGGCGATAGCGCTGACAGCAGGTACGCCGCGCCAAACGACCTTCTCTTACCACAACGGTACGCCAGAGCGGATTATCCTGACCATTGACCAGCGTCTTGCTAAAGAAGTATCGCTGACGCAGTTGGTTCACCTGTTCTTCACCCAGTAAAGCCATCATTTCCCCAAGATACCAGTTAATTAAATAACCGGTATTACTCCAGATAAGCTTTCCGTTAATGTCGCCAGTCGCTTCCAGCGCTTCAATAACCGGCGTGATTCCCTGAATCACCAGATGATCCATACGCTCGACGAGCGGCTTTTGGCTGGCGCGCAGATCGTGGCGTACGTCGACCCAGAAGCAGGCTGCACGGCCGGTTTCGTGGAATTCGACGTGGATATGTTCTGGCGAGACGGCGATAGCCGATTCTTCGGTCAGTAATGCCAGCATCAGTGGCGGTACCATCAGGCCGAGATACCACTGCGCCCAGAGTGAAATCAATGGCTTGTTTTCACGGGCTGCGTTGGCTGATTGCGGTAGATATGGTCAGAGTAAATAGCCAGCAGAGAGCGCAGTTCCGTTGGTTTTGCCCATTCGGCTAGCGTTCTGGCGTTGCTTGGCGGCGTCTCGTCCAGGCGAAACATCTCCAGCATATGCGGACGATGCTCGGCGATTTTCGCGCGTACCGAGTCAGCGAACGCGTGTTCCCACGAAGGAAGCGGCGCGCGCCAGATGAGATCATCAGCAATCGGAGCGGAACGATAGGCCATAGGATTAGCTAGATACAAAACTAAATGATAATGATTAGCAATCCTAGCTATAGATAAAAACAAGCGCAAGCGGTTTATCGCTCGCGCTTGTTTTTTGTGAACTCAGATGGCGGGAAGCCGTTCGCTGGTCAGGGCGTTGTTACGCCCCTGATGTTTGGCTTCGTACAGCGCCTTATCCGCCATCTGGATTGCCGCGTCGATATCGTTATCCTCTAACGGGGCAATGCCGATACTTACGGTGACATGGGTGGCGACGCTGGCATTAAACATATGTGGGATCTTCAGATCGTAGACCTGCTGACGAATGCGCTCTGCCGTCAGGATGGCATTATTCAGATCACACTGCGGCAGCAGGACCAAAAATTCTTCTCCACCGTAGCGGGTCACAATGTCGCGAGAGCGCACCGCATTGCGAATCGCGGCAGAAACACGCATCAGCGCCTGATCGCCCATCATATGGCCATAGTGGTCGTTGTAGGCCTTAAAATGGTCGATATCCAGCAGCAGCACCGAATGTTGCGCCGGGCCAAGCGCTTTCAGGGAATCCAGGCGGAACTGGAAGCCGCGACGATTATACAAGCCGGTAAGTGGGTCGAGCATGCTCAGGCCGTTCAGCGTTTCGCGTTCCTCCAGCAGTTTGTACATCAACCCCTGGGCAAAGCTGTCGTTACGCCGCTGGATGATGTGCTGAATGGTAATGCCGATTAATGGTAGCGCGAAGCAGTAGACCATGCGCCACCACTCTTCCGAATTGCTGCTGAACAGGCAGACAATAAAAGTCGGTAATGAATGCAGCACAAAGGCAACGATATTATTTGAAAAGGCAATAGTTCCAACAAATAACACGCTAAATAGCGCAACCATTTGAAAGTTATCATTTACCGTGGGGAGTACAAAAGTTTTACTTAAAATATGCCAGCCCACAAGCAGCCAAATATTGCCGAAACTATCGGCAGGTTGAGTTTTACTCTCGCGTATCGCCAGTTCCACAGCAGCATAGCGCCGCTGCCCACCGCAATGAGCATTGCCGGTAAGGGAAATATATGTACATCATATATCGGACTGAACACCGACAGCGCCGATGAGACCAAATTGAGAAACAAAAACAGCCGGAACGTTAGCTGATATTTTTGCGCACGCAGGGTGCGCCATGATTGTACAGTCATTGTTTGAAGTTGTAGTCAGCCTTAAATAAATAAGTAACTGCATCAAAAGCAACAATAATGCAGGAAGAGTTGTGCGTTTGCTTTATATTTGACATGTTGGTTTTTGAGACAACTTAACACCATATAATATTCATGTCATTAATGAATATGAAACCTTAGCGCAATAGCAGACAAATGACAAAAAAGACTATATGATATTGGTAATCATTATCATTTGAAGGTCTGATCATGTTGCAAAAAACGTTAGGCAGCGGTTGGGGCGTAGTGCTTCCGGAGTGATTATGGCGCTACTCAGCACCATGGAGCTTTCTGCCGATGTCTGGCGCGGAGTGATTGTCTGCGGGCTGCTGCTAAGCAGTGCGATGATCTGGCATCGTCAGCTAAGGCATTTTGTACTGTTGCCGTCTTGTATTGCGTTAATTGGCGGTATTGTACTGATCATAATGAATTTAAAATCGATGGGATGAAGCGAGAAAGGAAATCAGGAAGAGAACGAGGAAACTGGTGCGAGGGGGGGACTTGAACCCCACGTCCGTAAGGACACTAACACCTGAAGCTAGCGCGTCTACCAATTCCGCCACCTTCGCACAGATATCTCGTTACTTTTGTTATATCGCCTCGTTGGTGCGAGGGGGGGACTCGAACCCCACATCCTAAGGACACTAACACCTGAAGCTAGCGCGTCTACCAATTCCGCCACCTTCGCACAGTGCGAGCGATATAACGTGGATTATGGTGCGAGGGGGGGACTTGAACCCCCACGTCCGTAAGGACACTAACACCTGAAGCTAGCGCGTCTACCAATTCCGCCACCTTCGCATACCATCGATTCTTTATGAAAGAATCGTTACCACGGAGGCGAATTCTAGAGATTTTACGCTGTGCGTCAATAGTTAATTATCGAAGACTGCGCGATTGCCGAAAAAAAAGGCGTTTATGCGGATTTTACCGTTTGTTGTAGGCCGGATAAGCGTTAGCGCCATCCGGCCTTGTTCGATGCAGCACCGGATAGCGGCGTAAATACCTAATCCGGCCTGCATTGATTAGGCTTTTTTCGCCTGACGGGTCATAACGGTGCGGTACACTTTGAAACGGCCTGTTTGAGCAATAACTTCATGGAAGCCAAAGGTCTCATCCAGCACTGCCGGATACGGCAGGAAGGCGTTGGCCACGATGCGTAGCTCGCCGCCGCTGTTCAGATGACGCACGGCGCCACGAATCAGCGTTTGCGCGGCGTCCAGGCTGGTCTGCATGCCATCGTGGAACGGCGGGTTGGAGATGATCATATCGAAACGACCGTTCACCTCAGAGAAGACATTGCTCGCCAGCACGTCGCCTTCAATGCCATTTGCCGCCAGGGTTGCGCGGCTGGCTTCGACCGCCGGAGCGCTCACATCGCACAGGGTCAAACGGACCTTCGGCGAGTGGCTGGCCAGCGTCGCCGCCAGCACGCCCGCGCCGCAGCCGACGTCCAGCACTTTACCTTTGGTGTGTGGCGTCAGGGTGGAGAGCAGCAGCTGGCTGCCGACATCCAGCCCGTCACGGCTGAAGACGCCCGGTAGGGTCTTAATGGTCAGCTTATCAAGCTGATATTCGCCCAGAATGTTTCCGCATCGAACGACGGCTGTTTTTCCAGACGACCGTGATACAGGCCGCAGCGGCGAGCGCTGTCGACTTTATTCAGCGGCGCGAACTCTGCCAGCATCTGTTCAGCGCTGCGCACGCCGCTGCGGTTTTCGCCAATGACGAAAATATCGGTACCCACCGGCAGCAGAGACAGAATGTTCATCAGCTGGAACTGGGCTTCCGGTTTGTTCTTTGGCCAATAGTAGATAAAGGTGTCGCTGTCGCGACGTCTTCCGCTTGCGCCACAATGCCAAAGCGAACGTTGTCGCCCATCTGGCGGTTTAACACCTGCCAGTGGTGAAACTGCTGGGTATGCGCGCGGCTTGCGGCGGTCTCAAGACGTGCGGGCAGGTCATCCTGCAGATCGCCGGCAAAGAAAATACGGCTCTGTTCGAAATCGTCACTGTGGCGCAGCAAGACTTCACTTGCCGGGTAAAAGCAGACATGAATGGTTCCTCATTAAACTCAGGCCGCGATTATACACGTCATCCTTCAAGTTGCCTCTATGTTGGCTGCACTCATTCACCCCAGTCACGTACTTTTGTACACTCCTGGGGTTCATTCGCTTGCCGCCTCAATGCAACTCGAATGATTTTGTGTAGATAGAGTGTAATTGGCGCAGTTTCGATGAATTTGCTATATTTGCGCCCTTGATAGACAGGAGCGTTGCACATGACATCCCGGCGGACTGGCAATTACAACAGTTGGGTATTACTCAGTGGTCACTACGTCGCCCTGGGGCGCTGCAGGGTGAAATTGCGATTACGCTTCCACAGCACGTTCGCTTAGTGATTGTCGGCGAGGATCTGCCCGCGCTGACGGAACCGCTGATGGGCGATATTCTTCGCGCGCTGCGTCTGACGCCGGACCAGGTTTTACCGCTGACGCCCGATCGCGTCGCGATGCTGCCGCAGGAGAGCCGCTGCCACTGCTGGCGGCTGGGTAATGATGAGCCCGTCACGCTGGAAGGGCGGTGATTTCGACGCCGCCGTTTAATGAACTGCAAGCCAGCGCGCCCGCGCGCGCCGCGCTTTGGCAACAAATTTGCGCCCATGAACACGATTTCTACCCTCAGCACGACTGATTTACCTTGCGCCTTCGCGATTGAAAGGCGCGCTCATGCGTTTCCCTGGAGTGAAGCAACCTTCGCCAGTAATCAGGGAGAGCGCTATCTGAACCTGCAGCTGTCGGTCGATGGTGAAATGGCCGCCTTTGCGATCACGCAGGTGGTGCTGGATGAAGCGACGCTGTTCAATATTGCCGTCGACCCGGCATATCAGCGCCGTGGGCTAGGGCGCGAGCTGCTTGAACATCTCATTGATGCGTTAGAAGCCCAGGGCGTGGTCACGCTATGGCTGGAAGTCCGCGCGTCAAATCATGCCGCTATTGCCCTGTATGAAAGTTTAGGCTTTAACGAGGCGACGATCCGTCGCAACTATTATCCCACGGCAGAAGGCCGCGAGGATGCCATTATTATGGCGCTGCCCATCAGTATGTAAGACAAGGTGAAAAGATGATGAAGTGGGACTGGATTTTCTTCGATGCCGACGAGACGCTGTTTACGTTTGACTCGTTTAGCGGCTTACAGCGGATGTTTCTCGACTATAGCGTGACCTTTACCGCGGAAGATTTCCAGGACTATCAGGCGGTGAATAAGCCGCTGTGGGTCGATTACCAGAACGGCACGATCACCTCTCTCCAGCTTCAACATCAGCGCTTTACCGGCTGGCGGAACGTCTGAACGTTCACCCGGGCGATCTGAACGATGCCTTTATGAACGCGATGGCGGAGATTTGTGCACCCTTGCCGGGGCGAAATCACTGCTGAATGCCCTGAAAGGCAAAGTGAAAATGGGGATTATCACAAACGGTTTTACCTCATTACAGCAAACGCGTCTTGAGCGTACTGGCTTTAGCAATCACTTTGATTTGCTGATCATTTCTGAAGAAGTCGGCGTCGCCAAACCGGATCGCCAAATCTTTGATTACGCCCTTGAACAAGCCGGTCATCCGGACCCTTCCCGCGTGCTGATGGTCGGCGATACCGCCGAGTCTGATATCCGCGGTGGAATGAACGCCGGCTGGGCAACCTGCTGGCTGAATGCGCACCAGCGCGCGCTGCCGGAAGGCATCACGCCTGACTGGACGGTAACCTCATTGCCTGAACTGGAGCGACTCCTGTGTAAACAGTGATTGCCAGCCCCCTTTGATGGGTAAAATAGCCGCAATTTTTTCGTATTCAACATGCGCGGCGCGTTGCCGCGTTTACTAAGAAGATTGAATTATGACGTTGTCTCCTTATTTGCAAGAGGTGGCCAAGCGCCGCACTTTTGCCATTATTTCTCACCCGGATGCCGGTAAAACGACGATTACTGAAAAGGTGCTGTTATTCGGACAGGCCATTCAGACCGCCGGTACGGTAAAAGGCCGTGGTTCCAGCCAGCATGCGAAATCCGACTGGATGGAGATGGAAAAGCAGCGTGGTATCTCGATTACCACGTCGGTAATGCAGTTCCCATACCGTGACAGCTTGGTGAACCTGCTGGACACCCCGGGCACGAAGACTTCTCCGAGGATACCTATCGTACGCTGACAGCGGTCGACTGTTGTCTGATGGTTATCGACGCCGCGAAAGGCGTAGAGGATCGTACCCGCAAGCTGATGGAAGTCACCCGTCTGCGTGATACGCCGATCCTGACCTTCATGAACAAACTCGACCGTGATATCCGCGATCCGATGGAAGTGCTGGATGAAGTTGAGCGCGAGCTGAAAATCGGCTGTGCGCCGATTACCTGGCCGATTGGCTGCGGCAAGCTGTTCAAAGGTGTTTACCACCTCTATAAAGATGAAACCTATCTGTATCAGACGGGTAAAGGCCACACCATTCAGGAAGTGCGTATCGTTAAAGGGCTGAACAGCCCTGAGCTGGACGCGGCGGTGGGTGAAGAGCTGGCCCAGCAGTTGCGTGACGAGCTGGAACTGGTGCAGGGTGCGTCCAACGAGTTCGATAAAGAGCTGTTCCTGGCAGGGGAAATTACTCCGGTCTTCTTCGGTACCGCGCTGGGCAACTTCGGCGTTGACCATATGCTCGACGGTCTGGTGGAGTGGGCGCCAGCGCCGATGCCGCGTAAAACCGATACCCGCCTGGTGGAAGCGCAGGATGAGAAGTTCTCCGGCTTCGTGTTTAAAATTCAGGCCAACATGGACCCGAAACACCGCGACCGCGTGGCGTTTATGCGCGTTGTATCGGGGAAATATGAAAAAGGCATGAAGCTGCGCCAGGTGCGTATCGGTAAAGATGTGGTTATCTCCGACGCGCTGACCTTTATGGCGGGCGACCGTTCGCACGTTGAAGAAGCCTATCCGGGCGACATCATCGGGCTGCACAACCACGGTACCATCCAGATCGGCGACACCTTTACTCAGGGCGAGATGATGAAGTTCACCGGTATCCCGAACTTCGCGCCGGAACTGTTCCGTCGTATTCGTCTGAAGGATCCGTTGAAGCAGAAACAGCTGCTGAAAGGGCTGGTACAGCTGTCGGAAGAGGGCGCGGTGCAGGTGTTCCGTCCGATTGCCAACAACGATTTGATCGTGGGCGCCGTGGGTGTACTGCAGTTCGACGTGGTCGTTGCGCGTCTGAAAAGCGAATACAACGTTGAAGCGATTTACGAATCGGTGAACGTCGCTACCGCCCGTTGGGTAGAGGGTAAAGACGCGAAGAAATTCGAAGAGTTCAAGCGTAAAAACGAAGTTCAGCTGGCGCTGGACGGTGGCGATAATCTGACCTACATCGCCCCGACCATGGTAAACCTGAACCTGACGCAGGAACGTTATCCTGACGTTGAGTTCCGCAAAACTCGCGAGCACTAAAACCCCTTCAGGGTGCGGCAGCCGCTGCACCCTGACACTTTTCCTTCCTTTTTAGCCTGTTACGGAAAGTTCTTAATTCCGCTCCTTTTTCCATTAACTGTCTGTTTTTTGCCCAACGAAGCGGGCGCTTTCAAAATTGTGATCTATATTTAACAAAGCGATGACATCTGTGTCGGCTTTAAATTCTGTTAGTCACGCCATGTAAAGTGCTTAAAGCTGACACTTATTTTCATCGCAATATTAATAACTGGATAAGGCGCGTTTTCGCGGTGATTTGTGACCCGGAGAATTGGGCTGTCGTGGAATACGTGGTCAGGGCTTCGTCCCTATTCAGCAATGCAACCTGCGTGTTGCAAATGCTCAAATTGCGGGCAAAACATACAGGAATATTTTGATGATGAAAAAACTGACGATGTCTAAAACGCTGCTTGCCGTAATGCTCACTTCTGCTGTAGCTACCGGTTCCGTCTACGCAGAAACGACAACGATGGACAAGGCTCAGGCCAGTGCTGAAAGTGCAGGGAATAAAGTGGGTAACTTTATGGATGACAGCACCATCACGGCAAAAGTTAAAGCCGCCCTGCTGGACAACGAGAGTATTAAGAGCACGGATATCTCTGTGAAAACAGACAAAAAAGTCGTGACCCTGAGCGGCTTTGTACAAAGTCAGGCGCAGGCGGAAGCGGCTGTCGCAGCGGCGAAAACCGTTGAGGGCGTTGCTTCTGTGAGTGACAAACTCCACGTCCGCGACAGTAAAGAAAGCTCGATAAAAGGCTATGCCGGTGATACGGCAACGACCAGCGAAGTGAAAGCCAAGCTGCTGGCTGACGACATCGTACCCTCACGTAACGTGAAAGTTGAGACGACAGATGGCGTTGTGCAGCTGTCGGGTACCGTGGAATCCCAGGCGCAAAGCGAGCGTGCAGAAAGCGTCGCTAAAGCCGTCGAAGGTGTGAAAAGCGTCAAAAATGATCTGAAAGTGCAGTAATAAGTGGTCATCTTGTCTCCTGAAATTTGGCAGGAGACAAGATGTGCACCACACTAAAAAAAGTGCCGATGGGTGGCCTGGACGCTCATAGCAAGCGGGCGACATTAACTATGGTAAAGGAGAAGCTTATGTTTCGTTGGGGCATTATATTTCTGGTTATCGCGTTAATTGCCGCCGCATTAGGATTTGGTGGACTGGCAGGTACCGCTGCATGGGCAGCGAAAATCGTGTTTGTTGTGGGATTATCATCTTCCTGGTGAGCCTGTTTACCGGGCGTAAACGGCCCTAGAGCATCGCGTTCGAAATAGCATGAAATCAAAGCCAGTCCAGCGGACTGGCTTTATTGTGCACAGAAAACCCCAGCTAGGCTGGGGTTCCGGAAAGCTTTCAGCTTTGAGCCAGTTATTAAAACCCTTTTGATTTGTTAAAACACCTTGCGGTCTGGCAACTGCAAGTGTCCAACAAGAAATCAAAAGGGGTCCAATGGGGACGAAAAGAGCTTAGCGCACACCCGATGGAACTGTAAATATCACATAGTTTTTGCGCCGAAATACCGAAGACAGGCGTTCTACGGAGAGAAACGTAGAGCAATAGGCAGTATTTTGAGAAAGCTATGTGAGTGGAAAAACGTACGGATTGTGGAAGCTGAATGCTGCATAGATCATATCCATATGCTTGTGGAAATCCCGCCCAAAATGAGCGTGTCCGGTTTTATGGGATATCTGAAAGGGAAAAGCAGCCTGATGCTTTACGAGCAGTTTGGGGATTTGAAATTCAAATACAGGAACAGGGAGTTCTGGTGCAGAGGGTACTACGTCGATACGGTGGGTAAGAACACGGCGAAGATACAGGACTACATAAAGCACCAGCTTGAAGAGGATAAAATGGGGGAGCAGTTATCGATTCCCTATGCGGGCAGCCCGTTTACGGGCGGTAAGTAACGAAGTCTGATGCAAATGTCAGATCGTATGCGCCTGTTAGGGCGCGGCTGGTAAGAGAGCCTTATAGGCGCATAAGAAAAACCTCCGGCTATGCCGGAGGATATTTATTAGTTTTAGCCGACGCGAATTTAGGCTACTTTGTTAGTCTGAGAACTAAAAAACAGGTAGGTAGAGGTGGGGCAGCGTATACCCGTCACGCTTGGCAATATTGCGCCATTATCGCTGAGGCGTTTCACTCCTGGTCGCATGGCGCTGGTCTGCGAGGGGGAGGGCAACGTGGTATCTTCACCGCAGGGTGCTTGATGAGTTTATGCGGGCACAGTTCAACCCTTCGATCTCTACTATGGCAGCTCGGCGGGGGCGCAGAATATTTCTGCCTATCTGTGTAACCAACCGGGATACGGGCGTAAAGTCATCATGCGTTACACCACCCGGCGGGAGTTTTTCGACCCGGTTCGTTTTGTCCGCGGTGGCAACCTTATTGACCTGGATTGGCTGGTCGGCTCAACCGCTGGGCAAATGCCGCTGGCAATGGACACCGCCGAACGCCTGTTTGAGCTGGGAAAATCCTTTTATATCTGCGCCTGTCGCAGTGATGACTATACGCCGAGCTATTTTTCACCCACCCGGCATAACTGGCTCGATATTATTCGGGCGTCCAGCGCGATTCCGGGCTTCTATCGCCCGGCGTGGCGCTGGATGGGATTAGTTACTTTGATGGCGGCGTGAGCGATGCGATCCCGGTGCGCGAAGCAGCAAAGCAGGGGCGAAGACGCTGGTGGTGATCCGCACCGTGCCATCTCAGATGTACTATACGCCGCAGTGGTTTAAACGAATGGAACGCTGGCTGGGGAGAGTAGCCTGCAGCCGCTGCTGAATCTGGTGCAACACCATGAAACCAGCTATTCCGAAATCCAGAAATTTATCGAGAATCCCCGGGTAATCTGCGTATTTTTGAAATCTATCCGCCGAAACCGTTGCTGAGTATGGCGCTTGGCAGCCGTATTCCCGCCTGCGGCAGGATTACAAAACAGGGCGTTTGTGCGGTCGCTATTTTCTGGCGACTATCGGGAAGCTGTTGGCGGAAAAACCGCCGTTAGCGCGCCATATTTCACCCGGTGTGAGGTCTATTCCTACGCTACCGGTCGCAAACGATATTCCTACGGCGGCGATGTCCGACGTGTCGCCGTCAATGACACTCTCTTCAATAATGAGGATCTGGCTTGAACAGCAGCTTCATTGATACCCATTGCCATTTTGATTTTCCGCCGTTTACCGGCGATGAAGAGGCCAGTATAGAACGCGCGGCGGCAGCCGGTATTAGCAAGATAGTGATCCCGGCAACCGAGGCTGACAATTTCACTCGTGTGCTGGCGTTAGCCGAACGCTTTCCTTCTTTGTATGCCGCGATTGGCCTGCATCCCATTGTTGTGGAACGCCATAGCGATGAGAGCCTGGCGCAACTGGAAGTGGAACTCTCCCGTAAGCCTCCCAAATTGGTTGCGGTGGGAGAAATTGGTCTCGATCTCTACCGCGAAAACCCGCAGTTTGAACGCCAGCAGTACCTGCTGGACGCACAGCTGCGGCTAGCCAAACATTACGATCTGCCGGTAATCCTTCATTCGCGACGCACGCACGACAAGCTGGCGCTGCATCTGAAGCGGCACAACCTGCCGAGAACAGGGTGGTGCACGGTTTTTCCGGTAGTCTGCAACAGGCTGAGCGGTTTGTGCAGTTAGGCTATAAAATTGGCGTCGGCGGCACGATTTCGTATCCGCGCGCCAGTAAGACGCGTGACGTGATGGCCCGGTTGCCGCTTTCGGCGCTGGTGCTGGAAACCGATGCGCCGGATATGCCGCTCAATGGCTATCAAGGGCAGCCTAATCGCCCCGAGCGCATTGCCGAGGTGTTTACGCATCTGTGTGCGCTGCGCCCGGAATCACCGCAACAGATAGCTCATACCCTTTACGAGAATACCAGGTCGCTCTTTTCGGGCTTGTAGGGTGACTTAGGTCTCGTTATTGAGTATTAACTCTCCGCTATTGCGAAAAACCTGTGACATTAAACGAAAAATATAATTGCGGAACGTTATAATCGGCCTCGCTGGTTTGCCGTAATCTTTATATTTTTCAATACACAGGGACTCTGTATGCAAATCCTCATGGGACTTATCGGCATGGTGGTGCTGCTCGCCATTGCCTTACTTCTATCGAGTAATCGTAAAGCAATCAATCTTCGCACCGTGCTGGGAGCCTGGCTTTTGCAGGTGGGCATCGGTGCATTAATCCTCTATGTGCCTGCCGGGCGTAAGGTGCTGTTGGCGATGTCGGAAGGCGTGGCTAACGTTATCGCTTACGGCAACGAAGGGATCGGCTTCCTGTTCGGCGGTCTGGTCTCCGACAAGATGTTTGAAGTCTTTGGCGGCGGTGGTTTCGTCTTTGCGCTGCGCGTGCTGCCGGTCATCGTCTTCTTCTCCTCGCTGATTGCCGTTTTGTATTACCTCGGCATTATGCAGTTTGTCATCCGTATTCTCGGGGCGGCCTGCGCAAGGTGCTCAAAACGTCGCGTACCGAATCACTTTCTGCGACTGCGAACATCTTCGTTGGCCAGACGGAAGCGCCGCTGGTTGTCCGTCCGTACATTGCCACGATGACGCGTTCTGAGCTGTTTGCCGTAATGTGCGGCGGTCTGGCATCGGTAGCCGGTTCCGTGTTGGCGGGTTACGCGCAGATGGGCGTACCGTTGGAATACCTGATTGCCGCATCGTTTATGGCGGCGCCGGGTGGCCTGCTGTTCGCTAAGATTATGGTTCCGGAAACCGAAACGCCGCAGGATTCCCCTACGCTGGAGCAGAATTCGAAAGATCCGGATGCTCCAACTAACGTGCTGGACGCCGCGGCCTCGGGCGCGGCATCCGGGATGCAGCTGGCGCTGAACGTGGGCGCAATGCTGCTGGCGTTTATCGCGCTGATTGCGTTGCTGAACGGTATCCTGTCCGGCGTGGGCGGCTGGTTCAACCACCCGGAACTGTCGTTGCAGTTGATCCTGGGCTGGGTGTTCTCGCCGCTGGCGTGGGTTATTGGGTACCGTGGAGTGAAGCGACGGTAGCAGGCTCGTTTATCGGCCAGAAGCTGGTGATTAACGAATTTGTGGCCTACATGAACTTCGGCGAATACCTGAAGGCGGATGCAGAAGTGGCGGCAGCAGGGCTACAGGTCATTTCAAACCACACCAAAGCGATTATCTCTTTCGCGCTGTGCGGGTTTGCTAACCTCTCGTCTATTGCCATTCTGATTGGCGGCCTGGGCAGCATGGCGCCGAAGCGCCGTCAGGATATTGCCCAGTTGGGCCTGAAGGCGGTGGCCGCCGGGACGCTCTCCAACCTGATGAGCGCCACCATTGCCGGCGTGTTCCTCGCCCTATAAGTACAGCGCCGGAGGGATAATTTGCGTTATTCCTCCGGCACGCAGCGCCTGGCTTAAGGCTTCGATATCCTGCGGCCCGGCGCTACGCCATGTTCTGGCTTCACCATAAACGCCATGTGCATGAAAAGCGTTCAGACGAATAGTCACCTCACCCAGCCCGCCGATAAATCCGCTCAGCGCCTCCGCCTCCTGTAGATAATCCGTTTGGTCGGGAATGACTAACAATCGCAGTTCAGCCAGCATGTCGTGTTCAGCCAGCCATTGAATGCTTTGCTTTATCCGCACGTTGCTTCTGCCGGTCAGCGCGAGATGACAGGCATTGTCCCAGGCTTTTAAATCGACCATCACGCCGTCACACACCGGACGCAGCTTTTCCCAGCCGCCGATGGGCAATTCACCATTGCTGTCGACCAGACAGGTCAGATGATTAAGCGCCGGTGTGGCCTTCAGGCGAGCGAACAGCTCGCAGACAAACGGCAGTTGAGTGGTGGCTTCGCCGCCGCTGACGGTAATGCCTTCAATGAACGGCGCCACCTTGCTGATGTGCTCAATCACCTGCTCAACGCTCATCGACTGCGCCATCGGCGTTGCCTGCTGCGGGCACAGGTGCAGGCAGGTATCGCACTGCTGGCAGACGTCGGGTTGCCACACCACGCGACCAGCCTCAAGGCTGAGCGCCTGATGCGGACACTGCGGCACGCATTCGCCGCAATCGTTGCAGCGCCCCATAGTCCACGGATTGTGGCAGTTCTTACAGCGTAGGTTGCAGCCCTGCAGGAACAGGGCCAGGCGGCTGCCCGGCCGTCGACGCAGGAGAACGGGATAATCTTACTGACTAAAGCGCATCTGCTGTTCATGGCTCACGACACGAGGTTGACGTTCCAGAATACGGGTATTACGCGCGGCTTCTTCACCGAGCCAGGTAGTATTGGTACGTGAGCCTTCTGCGCGGTATTTTTCCAGATCGGACAGGCGCACCATATAGCCGGTGACGCGCACCAGATCGTTACCGCTGACGTTAGCACTGAATTCACGCATCCCGCCTTGAACGCGCCAAGGCACAGTTGCATCACCGCCTGCGGGTTACGTTTCACGGTTTCATCGAGGGTCAGAATGTCGCTAATGCCCGCGGCGTAGAACGCATGGTGCGGTGCGACGGCCAGCAGATGACTAATCGGGTCCGGTTCATCGCCGTAAGGCAGACGCGCGCCTGGCGTGGTGCCGGTGTCGGAGCTGATGCCAGACTGTGCGTGCAGCAGCGCGCGCTGCTGCCAGCCGTACTGCACTGGCGTTTGGGCGACGAACTCGGCCAGCGCCGCGCTGATGCGATAAGCCAGCGTATTGGCCTGTTCATCTTTACCGTAGCGCCCGGCAATGCCGTCGCGTTCACACAGGATGTTGACCGCTTCCGCCAGCGAGTAGATCCCGAACATCGGTACAAAACGGTCCGGGCTTATCAGCCCTTCGCTCACCAGGAAGCTATTCTCAAAGAAGTGAGACTGCTCGTAGAGGAAGCGGCAGCGGGCATCAATGATATCGATTTGCAGCTGGCAGTAGTGTGGCAGGACGCGGCTGAAGAAATCGTCAATCGAGTCGCTTCGTTGGGCAACCTGCTGCAGATTCATGCGAACCAGGGTGCTGCCGCCGCCGGCGATCGGCAGAGAGTTGTAACAGCTCACGATGCCATATTGGCCTTTTGTGAATATTTTATCATTCACCGGGCCGTTAGCGATGTGTGGTTTACTGCACTCGCAAATATTTTGTGCCACCTGTAACAGCAGATCGTCAGGTGTAATTTGTGGATCGTAGATAAAGGTTAGATTAGGCGCAACCTGCTTTAATTCAGCATCGGCACGTAAAATGGCGCGTGTAACCGGCGTATCGTGCGGGCCAATATTTACGTGTGTGAAAGCATCGGGCAGCGTGCGATCGAGATAGCGCCAGAAACGTTTTATTCGAACATCGATTTCATCTTGTGTTAGAATTCTAACATAAGGTGACAGCAACGCATCAAGATGGCCGAGATACACCGGCATCGCCGTCACAGAAGGAACATGGTGATACAGGATGGTCAGCAGCGACAGGGCGTCGTCCAGATCCTGCGCACCTTCCAGCTCCAGCCATGCGGAGCCGTTGGCGAGAAAACGTTCGTAGTCCGGCAGGACATAGCGCGGTTTGTAGGGGGCGTGTCCTTCGAACATATCGCAGATAACGCCCTCGCTCAGCGCGGCTTGCGCCTGCTCTGATAGCTCAGGATAGGGCAGGGCATTCTCGGCTTCTAATGCCAGGAAATGGCGTTTTTGTTCCGGGATAACACGGAGCTTGTCACAATTTGCTGGCAGTGTTGCAGCAGTGATGATTCTGGCGAAGTGGACATGTTGAGTTCCTCAGACGAGCGATGCGCGAAGTGTATGAGAAACGATGAAGGCATCTTTTGATCCGAGCCGTTGAAGTGGTGCTTTATGGCTCATCTTTGGTGGCAAAGTTTGATTAAGATCTCGTTGTTGTTATGCAAATTTGTACGAAGTTTTCACTAAGTGTGATGAAAGTCGAAGTGTGAGCGCGGGCGGTGTTACAATAATCACAGACCCGCAAGGTAACGATTTAAACGGCAATACGCCGTTGGAGAGCAAAATGACTGATTTAAAGGCAAGCAGCCTGCGTGCACTGCAACTGATGGACTTAACCACCCTGAACGAAGATGACACCGATGCGAAAGTGATCGCCCTGTGCCATCAGGCGAAAACGCCGGTGGGCAACACCGCCGCTGTCTGCATCTATCCGCGTTTCATCCCGATCGCGCGTAAAACGCTGAAAGAGCAGGGAACGCCTGACATCCGTATTGCCACCGTGACTAACTTCCGCACGGCAATGACGATATCGATATTGCTCTGGCGGAAACCCGCGCGGCGATTGCCTATGGCGCTGACGAAGTTGACGTGGTCTTCCCGTACCGCGCGCTGATCGCCGGAACGAACAGGTTGGTTTTGATCTGGTCAAAGCCTGTAAAGACGCCTGTGCTGCGGCTAACGTGCTGCTGAAAGTTATCATCGAAACCGGTGAACTGAAAGAAGAAGCGCTGATTCGTAAAGCGTCTGAAATCTCTATCAAAGCCGGCGCTGATTTCATCAAAACCTCTACCGGTAAAGTGCCGGTGAACGCGACCCCAGAAAGCGCACGCATCATGATGGAAGTGATCCGTGATATGGGCGTACAGAAAACCGTGGGCTTCAAGCCTGCTGGCGGCGTGCGTACCGCAGAAGACGCGCAGCTGTTCCTGTCTATCGCAGACGAACTGTTTGGTGCGGACTGGGCTGACTCCCGTCACTACCGCTTCGGCGCTTCTTCTCTGCTGGCTAGCCTGCTGAAGGCGCTGGGCCACGGCGACGGTAAGAGCGCAAGCAGCTACTAAGTTTGCATGTTCGACGGGTGTACCCTCACCCGCCCTCTCCCTGGAAGGGAGAGGGAGAAAACCGGGTAACGTCATGACAGACAAACGATGTCATACGGTTCCCTCTCCCCACGGGGAGAGGGCTAGGGTGAGGGGCATCCCGCAGCCTCGCTATTAACTCCAAAGGAGGGTACCTTGTTTCTCGCTCAAGAAATTATTCGCAAAAAACGTGATGGCCTGGCGCTGAGTGATGAAGAAATCCGTTTCTTTATCAACGGCATTCGCGACAATACCATCTCTGAAGGGCAGATTGCCGCGCTGGCGATGACCATTTTCTTCCATGATATGAGCATGCCGGAGCGTGTCTCGCTGACCATGGCGATGCGAGATTCAGGCACCGTCCTGGACTGGAAGAGCCTCAACCTCAACGGCCCGATTGTCGACAAGCACTCTACCGGCGGCGTCGGCGACGTTACTTCGCTGATGCTTGGCCCGATGGTAGCGGCCTGCGGTGGCTATATTCCGATGATCTCCGGTCGCGGCCTCGGCCATACCGGCGGCACGCTCGACAAACTGGAAGCCATTCCGGGCTTCGACATCTTCCCGGACGACAACCGTTTCCGTGAAATTATTAAAGACGTGGGTGTGGCGATTATTGGACAGACCAGCTCGCTCGCACCGGCGGACAAACGTTTTTATGCCACCCGCGACATTACCGCGACGGTGGACTCCATCCCGCTGATCACCGCTTCCATCCTCGCCAAAAAACTGGCGGAAGGTCTGGACGCGCTGGTGATGGATGTGAAAGTCGGCAGCGGTGCGTTTATGCCGACCTACGAACTCTCTGCGGCGCTGGCGGAAGCCATCGTCGGCGTTTCCAATGGCGCAGGCGTCAAAACCACGGCGCTGCTGACCGACATGAATCAGGTGCTGGCCTCCAGCGCGGGTAATGCGGTGGAAGTACGTGAAGCCGTGCAGTTCCTGACAGGTGTTTATCGCAACCCGCGTCTGTTCGACGTCACGATGGCGCTGTGCGTGGAGATGCTGATCTCCGGTAAGCTGGCGAAAGACGACGCCGAAGCGCGTGCCAAACTGCAGGCGGTACTGGATAACGGTAAAGCGGCGGAGATCTTTGGCCGGATGGTTGCAGCGCAGAAAGGGCCGACTGACTTCGTTGAAAACTATGCGAAATATCTGCCAACGGCGATGCTGAGCAAAGCTGTCTATGCTGATACTGAAGGTTTCGTTAGCGCGATGGACACCCGCGCGCTGGGTATGGCGGTGGTTTCTATGGGCGGCGGCCGTCGTCAGGCGTCTGACACCATTGACTACAGCGTCGGCTTTACCGACATGGCTCGTCTGGGCGACAGCATCGACGGGCAGCGCCCGCTGGCGGTGATTCATGCGAAAGATGAATCAAGCTGGCAGGAAGCGGCGAAAGCCGTCAAAGCGGCAATTAAACTGGACGATAAAGCCCAGAAATTACACCGACAGTCTATCGTCGTATTACCGAATAGCGATATACTGATCTGATCGCTTTTTTGCAGCGCAAGATGTATGGAGAACAAGATGAAACGTGCATTTATTATGGTGCTGGACTCCTTTGGGATTGGTGCAACGGAAGACGCTGACCGCTTTGGCGACGTTGGCGCGGATACCATGGGCCACATTGCCGAAGCCTGCGCCAAAGGTGAGGCTGACCACGGTCGTAAAGGCCGCTGACGCTGCCTAACCTGACCCGTCTGGGCCTGGTGAAAGCCCATGAAGGCTCTACCGGTAAAATTGCTGCCGGAATGGACGGCAACGCGGAAGTGGTGGGCGCATACGCCTGGGCGCATGAGCTCTCCTCCGGTAAAGATACGCCGTCAGGCCACTGGGAAATTGCCGGCGTGCCGGTACTGTTCGACTGGGGCTATTTCAGCGACCACGAAAACAGCTTCCCACAAGAACTGCTGGATAAACTGGTTAAGCGTGCCAATCTGCCGGGATACCTCGGCAACTGCCACTCTTCCGGTACGGTCATTCTGGACCAGCTCGGCGAAGAGCATATGAAAACCGGCAAGCCGATTTTCTACACCTCCGCTGACTCCGTGTTCCAGATCGCCTGTCACGAAGAGACCTTTGGCCTGGATAAACTCTACGAGCTGTGTGAAATCGCGCGTGAAGAGCTGACCGAAGGCGGCTACAACATTGGCCGCGTTATCGCGCGTCCGTTTATCGGCGACAAAGCGGGTAACTTCCAGCGTACCGGCAACCGTCACGACCTGGCCGTTGAACCGCCAGCGCCGACCGTGTTGCAGAAACTGGTGGACGAGAAAAACGGCCACGTGGTTTCCGTCGGTAAGATTGCGGACATTTACGCTAACTGTGGCATCACTAAGAAAGTGAAAGCCACCGGTCTGGACGCGCTGTTTGACGCGACCATCAAAGAGATGAAAGAAGCGGGCGATGAGACCATTGTCTTCACCAACTTCGTTGACTTCGACTCGTCCTGGGCCACCGTCGCGACATCGCGGGCTACGCCGCAGGCCTGGAGCTGTTCGACCGCCGTCTGCCGGAGCTGATGGAGCTGGTGGGGGAAGATGACATTCTGATCCTGACCGCTGATCACGGCTGCGACCCGAGCTGGACCGGTACTGACCATACCGTGAGCACATTCCGGTGCTGATCTACGGCCCGAAAGTAAAACCGGGCTCGCTGGGCCACCGTGAAACCTTCGCGGATATTGGTCAGACGCTGGCGACTTACTTTGGTACGTCGCCAATGGAATACGGCAAAAACATGCTGTGAGTATTTGGGCGGGAGGATTTCCCGCCTTCGTCTATTTAAAAAATAAAGGATATTACGATGGCTACCCCACATATTAACGCTGAAATGGGCGATTTCGCTGATGTCGTGCTGATGCCGGGCGACCCGCTGCGCGCGAAGCACATTGCTGAGACTTTCCTCGAAGATGTCCGTGAAGTGAACAACGTTCGCGGCATGTTAGGTTTCACCGGTACTTACAAAGGCCGTAAGATCTCCGTGATGGGCCACGGCATGGGTATCCCGTCCTGCTCCATCTACACCAAAGAGCTGATCACCGATTTCGGCGTGAAGAAAATCATTCGCGTAGGTTCCTGTGGCGCGGTGCGCATGGACGTCAAACTGCGTGACGTGGTGATCGGTATGGGTGCTTGCACCGACTCCAAGGTGAACCGTATCCGTTTCAAAGATCATGACTTCGCGGCTATCGCTGACTTCGACATGGTCCGTAACGCGGTTGACGCGGCAAAAGCGCTGGGCGTAGACGCGCGCGTGGGCAATCTGTTCTCCGCAGACCTGTTCTATTCTCCGGACGGCGAAATGTTCGACGTGATGGAAAAATACGGCGTACTGGGCGTGGAAATGGAAGCGGCGGGTATCTACGGCGTAGCAGCAGAATTCGGTGCGAAAGCGCTGACCATCTGCACCGTGTCCGACCACATCCGTACCCACGAGCAGACCACTGCCGCTGAACGTCAGACGACCTTCAACGACATGATCAAAATCGCGCTGGAATCTGTGTTGCTGGGCGACCAGGAGTAAGCAGTAAATCGACCCGGACGAGGTGCGTCAAGGCCTGGTCCGGGTAATGTCAGCGTTATATCAAATCTCTTCCGATAATCTATTCATATTTCCTCTCGCTCTCTCTTTGTTTGTATTGACAATCAAAGGTCTGTGTCCTTAAATCCATTCAAGTATCTATTCATTAATCTATTCATCTATGAGCGCATTAACCGATTTGCTCCTACAGGGGCCGAGTTCCGCCGCTGAATTAAGATCATCGCTGGCCATTAGTCAGGCAACGTTCTCTCGTCTGGTTTCCGCGCATCAGGACGTCATCCAGTTTGGTAAAGCCCGTGCAACGCGCTACGCGCTTGTTCGGCCTGTTCGCGGCGTTGCGGCCTTTCCCTCTGGCAGGTCAATGCACAAGGGCAGGCCGCTAAGTTTGGCGTTCTTTATCCGTGTTGGCCTCAGGGGAGTTGCCTGGTTGCGCTTGATACAGGTGAATGGCAATGGTTTGACAGCCTGCCATGGTATCTGACCGATCTTCGGCCACAGGGATTCCTTGGGCGAGCCTGGGGAAGGGCCGTGGCTGGGTATGCGCATCTGCCTGATGACATCCGGTTGTGGCAAGAGGATGAAGTCCTGTATGCGCTGCGGGCGTATCAGGGTGAGAATGCGGGCGGCTGGATCGTGGGTGAGGAAAATTACCAGCGTTGGGTGACCGCGCCGGATGCGACGGCAATTACGCAGGCCGAAAAACTCAACCGCTATCAACAACTGGCGGAAGATGCGCTCGCAGGTGAGGTCATCGGCTCTTCAGCCGGTGGTGAGCAGCCTAAATTTGCCTGTTTTGCAGAAACAAGATGGGGCAATCAGCACGTGCTGGTGAAATTCAGCACGCGTGAAAGGAACGCCGTTTCTGAACGCTGGAGCGATCTCTTGATTGCCGAGTCCATCGCATTAGCCGTGCTTTCTTCCGCCAACATTGACGCCAGTTCAGCCACGGCGATTTGCAGCGAGGGAGGACAGGTCTTTCTGGAAAGCATTCGCTTCGACTGCACCGGGATACGTGGTCGTCGGCAAATTGTTTCCCTGGAGGCATTGCAAGGCGAGTATGCATCTTCGCCAGGCATCTGGCCGGTGGTCACGCATCGGCTTGCCGGGCAGGGCATTATAGATGCTGTTGCCCATCAGCAAATTGAGAAAATTTGGGCGTTTGGTCGGCTTATCGCCAACAGCGATATGCATGCGGGTAACCTCTCGTTTTATTACTCCGATGCCCGATGGCGCTTGCGCCTGTCTATGATATGTTGCCGATGGCTTACGCTCCGGCGGCATCGGGCATGTTGCGCTACGCGCCTGTAGACATCCGTGTGGAGGCAACAATCGATAAGAAAGCGTGGGAATTTGCCTTGCCGTTGGCCGAGCGCTTTTGGCTGCTGGTCGCTGATGATAGACGCATTAGCGCGGGCTTTCAGGAGATTGCCCGCGCGATGGTGGGTAAATTGAAGTTAGCCGCGCAGACCATCGGGCGGCTGGCGTAGACGCTTAGCGTACAGCTTGAGCCATCCATGCAGCCAGTTCTCGCAGCTCACCTTTCTGAGCCGGGAATTCAGCAATTAAAGATTCGCAGGCCTGCTCCAACACATCCACTCGATACTGGCAGCCCTGTAAACGCTCGCCCAGTGCCTCAAGCGGCGCCGGATTCAGGCTATCGGTAAACACCTGAGTGCGGGTAATCACGCCTTTCTCAACGTCGAAATGTAGCTCGACGCCACCCCAGGTAAAACGTTCATCCAGCAGATGGCTGAACGCCGGCGCCTGGCCAAAATTCCACTCCCAACTGCTTTGTCGGGCAAAGGTTTCGGCGAAGTTGGGCAGGTCTGGCACGTTATCCGGCGAGATAATTTCTGCTTCGACGCGCTCACCGTAGTGGCGGAAAAACGCTTCGGTTACGGCTTCGCAAATTTGCTGGTGGGTAATATCCGGCAGCAGTTCAACCAGGTTCGCCACGCGCCCACGCACGGAGGTAATCCCTTTGCCTGGAGCTTTTTCTTGTCTGGATTCAGATAATTGGCCAGTCGGCTGAGATCGGCATTCAGCAGCAGCGTGCCGTGGTGGAAACCACGATCTTTCGTTTCCCGGTAGGCTGAGCCGGAGACTTTACGATCGCCTTCCTCCGTTTTAACGATCAGATCGTTTCGCCCGGAGGCTTCAGCCGTAATGCCGAGTGAATTCAGTGCCTCGAGCACGATAGCGGTAGAGACGGTCTTATCGTACTCCGGTTTACCCGCCATAAAGGTAAAGCAGGTGTTGCCAAGGTCGTGGAACACCGCGCCGCCGCCGCTGCTGCGACGCGCCAGGCGGACGTTATCTTCTTCCATACGTCGGGTATTGCACTCTTTCCATGGGTTCTGCGCGCGACCGATAACGACCGTGTCCGCGTTGCGCCACAGGAACAGCACCCGCTGGGTGGCGGGCATCTGGCGAAAAATACACTCCTCGACGGCGAGGTTGAACCACGGATCGTGAGAGTCAGAAAGCAGCAGGCGCAGCGTTGTCATAGCGATTTCCTTTTCTGATTAATCTTTATCTTCGTCCTGTACGGGCTTGTTGGCGGTGAGCAGGAACGGTGATTGCTGCCAGCGAGTACGTTTGCCGCGCAGCAGCGTGCGTGCCAGTACCACGCCAATGGCCAGCGACAGCAGCAGCATCAAGCGTAAAATATTGGTGGTGTTATCCACCTGATTGGATTCGGTGGCGATGGTGTGCGTATCGAGCGTCAGACGCAGATAGCCGAGCGGGCCATTTTTTCCCTGAATAGGTTCAACAATCTGCTGGTTGAAGTAGCTCCCGGCCTTTTTGCCGTCCAGCGCCAGACGGTCGCGTAGCTCAACCTGTTCGCCGGCGCGCGCGATCAGGTCGCCCTGCTCATCATAGACGCCCGCGTCGAGGATTCGGCTTTTCACGGTAAGTTGTTTCAGCAACTGGCCAATTTTTTTCTCGTCCGGCGTTTCCGTTTTCATCATCGGCGCGAGATTGAGCGACACCTGATACGCCAGCGTCCTCGCCAGATCCTCCAGCTGCGGATTGCGTTGTTTCTGGCTTTGCTGACTGAACCAGGACGCCCCTGCATCAGCGCGACGAGCAGCGCCAGACAGATAAGAACAATCACCGTGCGATGCAGTCGAAATTTCAGTTTTGCGCGAACCATATTCCACCTTTGAAAATTTACAGCTTAATGTTGCCAGAAGCGCTGGTTACAAGGTAGCCTCATGCGTTATTTTCCTGGGCTTAATAAAGAAGATTGGAGCTGTAATGCCAAACAGTTTGACCTGGTGCGACCTGCCTGAAGATGTCTCCTTGTGGCCTGGGTTGCCGCTTTCGCTCAGCGGTGATGAAGTGATGCCGCTGGATTACCACGCTGGCCGTAGCGGCTGGCTGCTGTATGGCCGCGGCCTGGATAAAGCGCGTCTGACAACCTACCAGCGCAAGCTGGGCGCGGCGATGGTCATTGTGGCAGCCTGGTGCGTGGAAGACTATCAGGTGATTCGTCTGGCCGGATCGTTAACGCCGCGCGCGACGCGACTGGCGCATGATGCCGGGCTGGATGTCGCGCCGCTGGGGAAAATCCCGCATCTGCGCACGCCGGGCCTGTTGGTGATGGACATGGACTCCACGGCCATTCAGATTGAGTGCATTGATGAAATCGCTAAACTGGCCGGCACCGGCGAGCTGGTGTCGGAAGTCACCGAACGCGCGATGCGCGGCGAGCTGGACTTCAGCGCCAGCCTGCGCCAGCGTGTGGCGACGTTGAAAGATGCGGATGCCGATATCCTGCGTCAGGTGCGCGAAACGCTGCCGCTGATGCCGGGGCTGACTCAACTGGTGCTGAAGCTGGAAACGCTGGGATGGAAGGTGGCGATCGCCTCCGGCGGCTTCACCTTCTTTGCCGAGTATCTGCGCGACAAGCTGCGCCTCACCGCCGCGGTGGCTAACGAGCTGGGCATTCGCGATGGCAAACTGACCGGCGAAGTGGTTGGCGATATCGTCGACGCGCAGTATAAAGCGAAAACGCTGCTGCAGCTGGCTGAAAAATATGAAATTCCGCATGCGCAGACCGTGGCTATCGGCGACGGCGCCAATGACCTGCCGATGATCAAAAAAGCCGGTCTGGGGATTGCGTATCATGCCAAACCCAAAGTGAATGAACAGACGGAAGTGACTATCCGTCATGCCGATTTGATGGGGGTGTTTTGCATCCTCTCCGGCAGCATGAATCAGAAATAAAGAGGTTAACGTGGCGAAAGCTCCTAAACGCGCATTTGTTTGTAATGAGTGCGGTGCGGACTACCCGCGCTGGCAGGGGCAATGCAGCGCTTGTCATGCGTGGAATACCATCACCGAGGTGCGCGTAGCGGCTTCTCCCACGGTCGCGCGTAATGAGCGCTTGAGCGGCTATGCCGGTAATGCTGGCGTGGCCAAGGTGCAGAAGCTGTCGGAAATCAGCCTGGAAGAGCTACCGCGCTTCTCGACTGGCTTTAAAGAGTTTGACCGCGTGCTGGGTGGCGGCGTGGTACCGGCAGCGCCATTCTGATTGGCGGTAACCGGGGCGGGGAAATCGACCCTGCTGCTGCAAACCCTGTGCAAGCTGGCAGAGCAGATGAAAACCCTGTACGTCACCGGCGAAGAGTCGTTGCAGCAGGTGGCGATGCGCGCGCATCGTCTCGGCCTGCCGACGGCGAACCTGAATATGCTCTCGGAAACCAGTATCGAGCAGATTTGCCAGATTGCGGAAGAAGAGCAGCCGAAGCTGATGGTGATCGACTCCATCCAGGTGATGCACATGGCGGATATTCAGTCATCGCCGGGCAGCGTCGCCCAGGTGCGTGAAACCGCCGCCTATCTGACGCGCTTTGCTAAAACGCGCGGTGTCGCCATCGTCATGGTGGGGCACGTCACCAAAGACGGCTCGCTGGCGGGCCGAAGGTGCTGGAACACTGCATCGACTGTTCAGTGCTGCTTGACGGTGATGCCGACTCGCGTTTCCGTACGCTGCGCAGCCATAAAAACCGCTTTGGCGCGGTGAATGAACTGGGCGTGTTCGCCATGACCGAACAGGGGCTGCGCGAGGTGAGTAACCCGTCCGCCATCTTCCTCAGCCGCGGTGATGAGGTCACTTCCGGCAGCTCGGTGATGGTGGTGTGGGAAGGTACTCGCCCATTGCTGGTGGAGATTCAGGCGCTGGTTGATCATTCGATGATGGGCAATCCGCGACGCGTCGCCGTGGGTCTGGAGCAAAACCGTTTGGCAATTCTGCTCGCCGTTTTGCACCGCCACGGTGGCCTACAGATGGCCGACCAGGATGTGTTTGTTAACGTGGTGGGCGGCGTGAAGGTGACTGAAACCAGCGCCGATCTTGCGCTGCTGCTGGCGATGGTCTCCAGCCTGCGCGATCGACCGCTGCCGCAGGATCTGGTGGTGTTTGGCGAAGTCGGGCTGGCCGGTGAAATTCGTCCCGTGCCAAGCGGACAGGAGCGTATTTCAGAAGCAGCGAAGCATGGTTTCCGCCGGGCGATTGTCCCGGCCGCCAATGTGCCGAAAAAAGTCCCGGAAGGGATGAAGGTGTTTGGCGTGAAAAAACTCTCCGACGCGCTAAACGTCTTTGACGATCTATAATGTCTGACTCTGGCGTCGTACTGCGACGCCGCTCTCTTTCCCGGATAGTACCGTGAGTACATCCGGGTTTTTTGTATAATGGGTAGATGGTTTACCCCAATTCAGCAGGAGGCTCTTGTGTCGTCGTTCGACTATCTCAAAACCGCAATTCGTCAAAAAGGCTGCACGTTGCAGCAGGTTGCAGACGCAAGCGGCATGACCAAGGGCTATTTAAGCCAGCTTCTCAATGCCAAAATTAAAAGCCCCAGCGCGCAAAAGCTGGAGGCGCTACACCGTTTTCTTGGCCTTGAGTTTCCTCGTCAGCAAAAAAATATCGGCGTGGTCTTCGGTAAATTCTATCCCTGCATACGGGACATATTTATTTGATTCAGCGCGCCTGTAGCCAGGTGGATGAGCTGCACATCATTATGGGTTACGACGACACGCGCGATCGCGCGCTGTTTGAAGATAGCGCGATGTCGCAACAGCCTACGGTGCCTGATCGTCTGCGTTGGCTGCTCCAGACCTTTAAATACCAGAAGAACATTCGCATTCATGCTTTTAACGAAGAAGGCATGGAGCCATATCCCACGGCTGGGACGTATGGAGCGCGGGGATGAAAACCTTTATGGAGGAGAAGGGGATTCAGCCAAACTGGATCTACACTTCTGAGGAGTCCGATGCGCCGCAATACCTCGAACATCTGGGGATTGAAACGGTGCTGGTGGACCCGAAACGGACGTTTATGAATATCAGCGGCGCGCAGATCCGTGAGAACCCGTTCCGCTACTGGGATTACATTCCCACGGAAGTGAAGCCGTTCTTCGTGCGTACGGTGGCGATTCTCGGCGGTGAGTCCAGCGGCAAATCGACGCTGGTCAACAAGCTGGCGAATATCTTCAACACCACCAGTGCGTGGGAATATGGCCGTGACTACGTTTTTTCTCATCTCGGCGGCGATGAGATGGCACTGCAATATTCCGACTACGACAAAATCGCGCTCGGCCATGCGCAGTACATCGACTTTGCGGTGAAGTACGCGAATAAAGTGGCGTTTATTGATACTGACTTTGTCAGCACTCAGGCCTTCTGTAAAAAGTATGAAGGACGTGAACATCCATTCGTACAGGCGCTGATTGATGAGTATCGCTTTGATCTGGTTATTCTGCTGGAGAACAACACGCCGTGGGTGGCTGATGGGCTGCGCAGTCTGGGGAGTTCGGTAGACCGCAAAGAGTTTCAGACGCTGTTGGTATCGCTGCTTGAAAAGAACAATATTGCGTTTGTGCACGTTGAGGAAGCGGACTATGACTCGCGGTTTTTGCGGTGCGTGGAGTTGGTCAGGGAGTTGATGGGGATAAATGATAATATAAATGCAAGTGATTAAATATTATAAAATATAGTTATATATTATTAATTCCAGGGTGACCATTATCACTCTGGATAATTCTAATTGATGTTTGACTTTTTATTATGTGTTTTTTTGTATTGATTTTTTCCTAAAAAATAAACTTTTCTTTATTTCCTCAGATTATGTTTGTACGATCCGTTCCGCAATGAAAAGAATGTGGTGATTAATTATAATCATGGTGAATAAACTTCACTAATTGTTTTTTATTAATAATATATTATATCGTTGTTTTTAGTTATGGTTGAGGAAATCATAGACGGTAGTATGGCTTAAATTAATGGATTAATTTATGACTAGAAGTGGAATTGAAATTCAAAGCGCAGTTGTTAAAGCTCTATTCCTGAGGGAAACACGGACTCGCTTTGGAAAGTATCGACTTAGCTATCTATGGGCAATATTGTCACCCTCAGCCCATTTGTTAATTATGCTATTAATATTCGGATATGTTATGCATCGTACTATGCCAGACATATCATTCCCCATTTTTTTGGTTAATGGGATAATTCCTTATTTTATTTTTAGTGATATAGCTATTCGTTCATTGAAATCTATTGAGGCTAATAAGGGACTATTTAATTATAGACCAGTAAAGCCTGTTGATACTGTAGTTGCGAGAACATTATTGGAAACCATGGTTTATGTAATCGTATACATGGTAATGATGGGTGTCCTGTGGCTATCTGGTGAAGAGTTTTCACTTGATAGGCTACCTTTGCTAATTTGCACTTGGTTTTTTCTGGTTATATTTTCATTCGGTATAGGCTTGATGTTTATGATAACAGGGAATTTATATCCAGAAAGTGAAAAAATTTTACCTATTGTAGTTAAGCCATTTTACTTTATCTCTTGCATCATGTTTCCACTACATGCGGTACCTAAAGACTATTGGCCATATTTATTATGGAATCCTCTTATTCATATAGTAGAGCTCAGTCGAGAGGCTGTTGTAAAAAATTACATAAGTGATGGTGTCAGTCTTAGTTATCTTGCATTTTGTGCATTAGTAGTTTTCTTTGTTGGGTTAATTTTTTATTGGTTATCAGAAGAGAGCGTCCTTACATCATCATGATTAAGATAGAACATTTAACAAAATCATATCAGACATCTAAAGGTCGACACTATGTCTTTAAAGATCTGAATATAGAATTACCTACAGGGAAAAACATTGCGTTGATAGGACATAATGGTGCAGGTAAGTCAACCTTACTAAGGATGATTGGTGGGATTGATTATCCTGATAGTGGAATTATAAAAACTAATAAAACCATTTCCTGGCCAGTTGGGTTATCTGGAGGATTTCAAGGAAGTTTAACGGGGCGTGAAAATGTAAAGTTCGTAGCCAGACTGTATGCCAAAAAAGACGAGCTAAGAAGTAAGGTTGAGTTCGTGGAAGATTTTGCCGAGTTAGGAAAGTATTTTGACATGCCAATGAAAACATATTCATCAGGGATGCGTTCAAGGCTTGGCTTTGGCTTAAGTATGGCATTTCACTTTGACTATTATTTAGTAGATGAAGTCATCGCGGTTGGTGATGCCAAGTTTAAAAAAAAATGTGAAGATACCTTTATCAATAATGTGAAAAATAGCCATATACTTTTAGTATCTCATAGCATGCGGCTTTTAAAACAGTATTGTGATTCAGCAATTGTATTTTCTGGTGCGAATGAATGCCAATATATACCATCGATCGATGATGCTTTAGCGTATTCCAATAATTAAAATTAGTAAGGTGATTGTATGGATAACTTTTTCTTTGAGAATAATCTTAATGATATTAATTTGTGTGTGGCAGATTTTGATATTGTAAGCGAGTATCAAAAAATTTTACCCATTGATATTGGAATTCCTGGGGATGAAACGAATTCTATTTATTATCAAGGAGGGAAGTTCCCCTCGGGTATAAATATTTTATACGGAAAGAATGCCAAAAATAGCAATGTTTATATTAGAGCTGGAAGTAAATTTAATAATTTAAAGATTATTATAAATTCTTCAAATAATAGAGTGTATATAGGTAAAAATTGCGATCTCAAAGGATTAACATTAGCTACACCCTGTAAGAACGATTCTGTGATTATTGGGGAAGGTGTTGTTGTAACAAAAAACAACACATGGACAGTTGGACTTAATCATGGATGTGTTTCTAATGGAATTATTGTTGGTGATCATTGCTTAATTGCTGCAGATGTTTGTATTCGTGCTTCTGATGGACACTTGATTCTGGATGTTAATTCGAATAATCAAATTAATAAAACACTATGTCCGATTGTGATTGAACCATATTGTTGGTTAGGTCAACGTGCAGCAATATTGAAAAATGTCAGAGTTGGTGGTGCATCAATTATATCTTTTGGTGCAGTTGTCACTAAGTCTTTTAAGCAGCGCAGTGTACTTTGCGGTGTTCCAGCGAAAAATATTGGAACGTCAGATAAAATATGGCAAAGGAACAGTAATTCTGAATCTATAGATATTAGACGAAAATATGAAAAGAAATTCCCTGATAAATAAATCATATTTAGTTCAACTTAATTACTAAAGACTCGTGACCTATTTTTTGGGATATAAAAGACAGATTAAGGGAATAATATGAGTAGGTTTAAAAAGTTGATGGCGTCACCCGGCGTTTTCTTTCGAGATGCTTTTATTAAAAAATACCCTTTAAGTGTACCGGATGGTAAAGGAATGTTTTGCTAGAAGATAAGGCCAAGAAATCTACTAGCCAAAGTGACAAAAATAGTGAAATAAGAGAACTAGACACAGCTGGTTTAGGAGTTACTTTCCCAGTTGATATGGTTTTCACTTGGGTCGATGCAGATGATCCTGATTTCATTGAGTTATTCAACTACTATGCACCAGTGGAGTCGCAAAAGAGTACTTTATCTAACGTTGCGCGTTTTAAATCATTGGATGAGCTAAAGTATGCTCTCAGGTCAATTTTTGAGTATGCGTATTGGGTCAATAAGATATATATTGTTACAAACGGCCAAGCACCTTCATGGCTAAATCAGGAACATCCTAAAATCAGAATTGTTCCTCATGACGAAATATTAGATGCAAAGTACTTACCTACATTCAATTCTCATGTTATTGAAAGCGCAATTCATAATATAAAAGGACTTTCAGAACATTATATTTATTTTAATGATGATATGATGTTGCTCAGGAAAATTGATCCTAGTTATTTTTTTACTGGCGCAGGCTTAGGGTGTATGTTTAGCTCTAAAATTAATCTCTCGCATACACCTATAAATCTTGTATATGATTCTGCAACCGAGTGGGGCGCAAAAAACGCCAGGCGTTTGATTTTTGATAAGTATGGGCTTTATGTTGAGAGGATGTTTGCTCATACGTTTTATCCACAAGTAAAGTCTGTTGCTGAGCTATGTGAAAAAACGTGGCCTGAAGCATTTGATACTTGCAGGAGAAATCGTTTTCGAGCACCTACAGATATATTTTGTACTGGTTTTTTATTTCCCCATGTAGCTCATTTGACAGGAAAAGCCATTTTCACAAAAACAAGGCTTTTTTACTTTAACGTCAGGAAGCGTGTTGCACTTGATTATTATAGAATGTTGAAGGCAAAAAAAAATAAAGACTCAATACCATTTTCGATGTGTCCTAATGATCGTTCTTCAGAAGATGGGTTAGATTTTCCTGATTATCATATTCATTTAACAAATGCTTTAAGTGAGTTTTATGATACACCTTCTCCATTTGAGTTAATAGACCAAAATTCAAATGTTAATCAATAAATGTTATTATAGTTATACAAAGAGGATATCAAAATATATGGATAGTATTAATATTATAGAGAAAGAGAATAGTAAAAATCTTTTGGTTATATTTTCAGCAAGAAACACCACTAAAGGGAAATTTACGTTCGGACGCAAGTTCAAATCACTCCCTGCGACAAGAGTATATCTTAATGATTATAACCAAGAATGGTATACTCAAGGTGTGCCAGACTATCCGTCAGATGAAAAATTAGTTGAGTTTCTAAATGAATGTAAAAGAAAATATGTTAAGGGGGTAAACTCTGGATCCTGGGATCGAGCATGGGGCTTATGCCGCATTAAAATTTGGATCCTTAGTCGGTGCGGATAGAATTGTTGCATTTAATCCTGAGCATATATTGGGGATGAAGTTTTCAAAAAGTATTGAAAACTCGAACGCGATCGGCGATGGGAATAACCATCTTGACTTATGCTCTCTTGAGTATAATAAAAATGGTGAGGTCATTATTGTTTCTAACAATGGTAACTTCATCGATTTATATTCTGCAAACAAATTAAAAAATGCTATACCAAACTCAAAGGTTTACGTATTAAATAATTTTAAGCATGGCGTGTTAGAAGATTTGAACCAAACTAGAAATATTGATGAACTATTAGGCTTAATGATCTCCAGAGGGTCATCTGTAGGCTTATCTGACATTAAGAAGTGCAGTTTGTTCAGGGAGGATGAAATCGAGGAGCTAAAAATTCTTAATGAAAATCTTCTATTAGAGAATAAAGACGTCCATGTGAATATTCATTTGGTTGAAAAAATGTTACAGAAATGCCCTGATAGTGGATATTTTAACTTCTTGTACGGATTGTCACTTGATGCTTTAGGTTTCAAATCATCTTCTGTTTCATATCTTAATAAAGCATTAGAATATACGCCATTTCTTGGACGTGCTGCCATTAAACTGGGGCAGGTCTATAATGAGCTAAGAGAATATGATAAAGCAATATTCTTATTAGAACCATTATGTCGAAAAAATTTCAATATAAAAGCATTGATGACATTGTGTTATGCTTACGAGAGATTGGGACTCTTTCAAAGTTCATTAAGTGCTCTTGATTATAATCTTCTAAATAATCAGACTAAGGCCGGTAAGGTCTCAATCGAGCGTCGTCGTAAAATGTTATTATCAAGGCATCCTGGTTTATTAAGTTTTGTAAATTAAAAAAATAATTTCTTGTTGTCTATATTAATTATGTGGTTGGGCATAGTCTGATCACATAATTATATTTTATATGAGACTTATTGTGTTCACAAGAAGGAAATTACTTCATCTTTTATGGTGTATTCCGGCATTAAGCATTGCAAGAGTACGTCTTTTTCATATGGGGAACAAAAGAGAGGTTAATGTTAGTATTATTTCTGATGTGAGTCGCATTGATTTATCTGATGGTCTATTGATTAGAACGTGTGGCTATTATCATGCTAATGATGGTGGAGGAGCCTTATATTTGGTGAGTAAGCCAAATAATATAAACATGAAGAGATACACTATTAAAATAAATGATTTGTATGTAATGGAATTAATAGCCGATGATGGTTTTACGCCATTGAGACAACTAGGTGTACACTTTGATGGAATGCATGATGATACTGAATTATTGAGAGAAATATTCAACTTCCCTGGTGATTATTATTTGGATGAAGGTAAGGTTATTGTTAGTGATTATATAGAATTATCTTCAAATATAAAGTTGTTTGGTTCTGGGGTTTTCAAAACAATAATAGAGTATCAAAGCGAAAATGGGAATTGGCTTTTTATCAATGGTAAGAAGGGAGAACGCAATTTTTTAAAAGGAAATGGATATAATGGTCGAGGTAATTATCATTTTCGAGATTTTACTATTGATCTCAGAGGTGATATTGCTAAGCATAGTCGTAGTGCTATGATCTTTGGGCGTGCTGCCAATGTCAATATTGAGAATATTGTTTTTACGAATGGTAAAAACTCTCATAGAATTGAATGTAATTCTCAATCTAATTTCATTGTTAATAATTGTTTTTTTATTAATACGATTATAAGCGATAATTCCTCACATGAGGAAATTAATATTGATTTTAATAATGAAAAAGGGTTTCCCGCTTTTGGACAATGGGATCATACTCCTTGTGAAAATATTTTTATTACTTCATGTTGTTTTTTAAATGTTCAGGCTGGTCTTGGGTCTCATAGCTATAATATAGTTAAACATAAAAATGTTAAAGTAGATGGTTGTGTCTTTCATACAATAAAAAACACAGCAATTAGATTTCAATCTATAGAGAATTCTATGATTGAACGTTGTAGGTTTGAAAATATTGGTGGGTTTGATATTATATTATTAGATGCTTCAAACAACAAAATAATTAACAATGTTCTTTCTAAAAAAGAATCTGCAATATCATTTCAGGATTATTCTAATTTAAATTTGACTAAAGATAATGACACAATTTGCTGATTTTTATTTTTAAATTTAAAACTGAGGCAGGAATGTCATATCCTTGATCAATATTTTCTTTGGCTATATGGAAAATTACTTCCTGAAAGAGTTATTTTGTTATTTATCCCTTGCATGGAAGATAGAGAGAATTTATCCATTTCCGGAGACTTTGTTCCATAAAACACGGCATTAATCTGTGTGTTCACACGCAGATACACGTTAAATCTCTTAAATAGCTTAGCATCCGGCTTAAAATGTGCTCTCCAGTACTGGTTTAAATGCCCTTGATAGGTTAATCCTTTAATGTCATATAGCGCTTGTCCCATCACTTTCAACGGCTTATTGTGAATCAGCGCAGAAATCCCTGCTGTGCTGTTAATCGTGATCACTGCTTTTGCATGTGTCAGCATTTTCGGCATTGGTAGATCATGAACATAAATCACTCGATTACTGACACCATATTTTTTACCCAACTTTTTTATCAATGGCCCATAAAGACGATGCCCACGATCCATCGGATGATGTTTAAAAACAAGAAAGTCTGTCGGAGACGCTTTTTTCGAAAATGAATACATCAAATCGTTTATATAGTTACGTACATCTTTATAAGGGCTATGGTGACGAATCTGGCTATCGTTATAAACTTGCAAAATCGCCAGAAAGTAGCGCTTATCGAGTTTGGTTTTCAGCAGATCCATTACATGCCGTTCTTTATAGCGGTACCATTGTTTTCTCCAACCGGCACGGATCCAGCATTTACCTTCATACCATGGGGAAAAAACCTTATGGTGTCGATAATGGGGAAACTGATCCCGGTTATACCAGCTCACCAGGTAATACCATATCGCGTGCCAGATGCGCAGTCTGGTTGATGGCTTTAAGCTGTGCACTTCAAGTTCGGGTTGCTCGGGCAGATGACGATAGAATTCCGGATCTCGAGGAAGGGAGGAATAGGCGTTAACTCCGCCACTTTCTAGTGTAATAAAGTGTGGTCGCAGATAACCTTCCTCGAATGCAAGAAAGCGAACACCTTTGGCCTGCGCCCAGCGTTTTGCCGCCTGATGCAACTGGCGACAGTCACCGAAGCACAGGATGGTATCGAAAGGGTATTTCTGCCATGTTTCTTTTAGCCAGTGCGGAAATTCTCTCGGTGTTTGTGTAAATGTCATATAGGGTCTTTTGCGGCAGTAAAAACGATCGCCGGCATTAAATACGACGTTCATAGCTTCACGATGCTGCGACTCCAACCATTCAGCTATGTCGTTAAAGAACGGTCCCATTGGCCCCTGCAATAGTAAATAACGTTTCCCTGAGAGGAGCGTAGTGATCGTGTTACTGTTCATTGAGCATCCTTCTCTACGTTAGTTCTTCATCGCTTTAAGTAACATTTGCAGCTTACGGCCCTGCCGCTGCAGGTACTGTCCCGAACTGCGTCTGATTGCCAGGTTTTGTCTTTTTTGTGCAAGCAACCAGTCCATCGCCATTTCTGGCGAGATACACTGCTTGGACTCAGGATGGATGTAGGTGGGGTAGCTTATGAGTGTCTGGTATAAAAGATCGTAAATCGTCAGGCGACGCTGACGACGTTCGCAGGAGTATTTATCAGTCGTGAGTCCCCAGCCGGCATAGAAGGGCATGCCGTAGCAAAACACGTTTTTGCCGTGTATTAGGGCTTCAAACCCTGAAAGGGACGTCATCGTATGAACTTCATGCACTTGCTGAATACATTCAATAACATCAGCATCCAGCGCGATGCAGTCAGCGAGATGATGCATTTCTTCGTCAGAAATATGGCCGGGACGGTTACCGACCAGAACGTCCGGATGTGGCTTGTAGATAATAAACGTATCGGGGTTGCGTTCCCGCACGGTGTGCAGCAGAGCCAGATTGCTTCTGATTGTTGTGGTGCCACGGGCAATAGAGGCATCGTTCTCAACCTGTCCGGTCACCAGTAGTGTGCGTTTGCCTGCCGCATTGGGCGGAAGCTTCCAGCTAGCCCCCAGGTTATATTTACTCAGCTTGCTTGCGATAAGCTTTTGCCATAATGCTTGTGCTCGCTGCTGCTGTTCCGCCGTTAATTGCGAATGATTGAGCAAGTTTTCGAGATCGCTGGGTCGACTGGCATCGTAATAAATACCGCTTTTATCCAGGACCAGTGACAGCGGCGGCTGTAAATCTGAGCCCAGGCCGGAAGAACGCAGGAAGCCATCCTCCATTCGCCACACTGGAATATCGTGCTGTGCGGCTTTCTGCCGCCAGCGCTGTTCGCCTTTGACTCCCAAACGACGCAAATGCTGGCTTCTCGCCCTTTATGCGAGAAATCAACGCTGTTGCCTGATGTTTTCAGGAAAGGTTTAACGATGCTGCTTTTCCATAGCGTCATGCCTGGCGCCCAGAGCTGACCGCTTCGAGTCAGCAGGTGTTGGCGCTGCATGCGCAGATAATCAAGCACATCGAACAACGTGCCTGGTTGTCCCGTGTAGGGATCGACGTAGCGAGTGTATTTTAACCATGCGGCAGCGACCAGCGCGCTCAGTGGCGCAAGGCCGCGGCGTGCTGCGATTTTGTTGGCCTGAGGGTGTCTATCATCAGTGAGCCCCCATCCCGCATACCATGGCAGACCGAAGCAAACGACTTTTTTCCCGGCCATGAGCGCTTCAATACCGTACTGGGACGTGACGGTATACACATGAGAAACCCGCCGTAGCAGGGACTGTGGGCTAAAATCTTTGGTGATTAACCGAATGCGCGGATCGGTGGTTAGCGATTCAAAATAGCCTTTCTTTTTGCCGGTCAGAACGTCCGGGTGTGTTTTCACCCAAATTTCACCGTGGGGATGTTCTTTCTTGGCGCAGGAGAGCATGGCAGCAAACTGGTGTTCGGTTGCGCCACCGAGCATAACGGAGACATCACCATAGGTCTGGTCAACAACCAACGTGACTTCCGAATGGTGTCTTTCCTTGAACTGCGGGCATGGTTGTATTTGGACAGATCGTTCTCGACGATAAATGCTGTCACGCGTAGCGCCTCATCCTTTAAGCTCGGGCGGTTGTTTCCTGTTGGATCAGTTTTTCGAGTCGGCTAGGGCGGCGAACATCGTAGTAAATCCCAAGATCGTCAACGATCATGCTTAACGGTGGCGCGCCGTTAATGCCAAGCCCCAGCGAGCGCGTAAAACCATCTTCCAGACGTAATACCGGAACACCGGCTTTTTGCGCCCGTTCGATCGGGCGCTGTGCCGAAGGGCGTTCTCCCCAAACGGCAATGGCGTTCACTTCGTCAGACAATGTGGATAAAGAGGAGAGCTTTCTGCACTCTTCGCCTAAAAAGCTTTGAAGGTGCGGGATCTGCCAGATACCTGAAGAGTAGATGCCTATCATCCTGAACGGCTTCCATGTTGGTGTTCTGTTGGTGGCGGAGTTTCTCCGCCACGCCCCTGTTGTTACAGATCCAGAATGACTTTCGCCGCCACCGCCATCTGGTAAAGAATGGTGGATATCCCGCGCGTGACTTCCAGGTTCTTGGTTTCATACTTCGGCAGCACCATAATTTCATCGCCTGGACGAACGTCATCCACATCATCGGCATCCACCGCGGAGCCATCCTGATGAATGACGATGATTTTTGACTGCCCGGATTTCTGCGTCAGCCCACCACATTTTTCAATATAATCATCCACATCTAGCTTCTTCTCCCATGAGATAGCGTTGGGGAATAGCACTGAACCGTGGATCATCACCAGCGACGTTTTTTCTGGGATGGTAATGACATCGCCATCTTCCAGAATCACGCTGTCGAGATTGCTTTCGTTAAGTACGACCTGGCCCTTTGGCACTACGTTGCGCGCTTTGGCCACAAAGCGACTGACCAGCTGCGCTTCCTGTACGCGCAGGCGAGCTTCTTCCTGGGTGGCCGACTGCGAAGAGAGAGAGGCTTCTTCCAGCTTCTGCAAAGAGGTGTTGAGCATCTCTTTCTGGCGTACCGCGACCGAGTGGCGATACAGTTGGATGCTGTTGAGCTGTGACATGCTGTTGGTTTTTAGCTGCGCCAGCACCTGTTTCATCGTCGAACCGTACGGCAGTACCACCGCGTGTTCTCCGGAGTGCGCACCCTCAATACGTACCTGGATGGTACCGGCGTAGCGGTCTGAGCTGATGATCAACTTGTCGCCGTCCTGCAGCATTTTTCCCGAGGCGCTACTTAGCGGATAGTACTCCGTGCGCTTCATCGCTCCCTGCTGGCGGATGATGGTAAAGTGTGTTGCGCCTGGTTTTGGCCGTGACCATGCCAGTGCTTCCGTGACGGGGATGCTGCTGTCGTGAAATTCGAAATCGTAGCTGTTGTACACATCGCCTTCCACGCTAAAGGTGTATTGGCGCGGGCCAACGACAATGGTATCGCCATCGGCAAACTGCGACAGGTTTAGCGATCCGTTGAGTAGGAAATCGTACAAATTGACGCGTGAGCGTACGGATTTTCCGCGTTTCACGGTGATATCGACGTAGCTTCCGCGATCGCTATCAACGCCCCCGCTTTGCTCAGATAAGAGAGCAGAGAATCGGAGGCCACGCCGCCGTACAACCCTGGGTTTCTGACGTAGCCGGTGACAAATACTTTTACCGGCTGTGCCTGTAGTAAAGAGGCATATACGTTAACGTTAGACTGATATACCTCTTTAATTTTAGCCGTCACCAGGCTGTTAAGCTGGCCGTTGCTGACGCCGTTGACCTTCAACGGGCCGACGTTAGGAACGAAAATATTCCCTTTGGGATCGACAGGAAGTGCGCCGTCAAAATTAAATGCGCCCATAGGCGGATCTGGATCGTATCGCCGAGGCCAATCACGTAGTTAGGGTTAAAACCAATGCTGCTACCGCTGTCGGCGGTGGAACCGTTAAACAGCTGAGCGCCAAACATGCGGCTTAATGGTTGGGCCGGAATAGGTATTGGAGTATTATCAAAGCCGTTGCTGTCTGTGCTCTGTGACTTTGCCGCCAGCAGCTGTGGTAAACCCGCAGCGCCTGTAAGCTGTGGATCGGCGGTAATATCCAGCGCCAGCGCCTGACAGGATTGCAGGATACTCAATACAAGAATCGTTTTAACTAATTTCATAATAGACTCTGTTAATGATATTGGCGGTTGATTAGTCTTTGTGATCTTCAATAATGGCGATCAATAATTTGGCCGTGCCAAAGAGCAGACAACACACCAATAACCAGCTGGCTAAGAGATATGGCACATTCGGAAAACGCGATTCTTGCGGTAGCTGCGGCGAGCTAATAACGGACAGCGTTTTTAATTTCCGCGCACTTTCCAGGCGGGTTTTTTCGATAGCCTGCAATGCCAGTGCATACAGGTCGTTATCAAATTTCACCGTAGTTTTTAGATCTTCAAAATCAGCCGCCATGCTATTGAGCTTCTTGCCGTCCGGTGCGGTAATTTTATTTTGCTCAACATCGATCTGAGCTTGTAATGATTTTATGGCATTTTGGGTACTGACCACCTGCGGGGCATCTTCGCGTAAATAGGTCAGCAGGTTTCGCAGGTCGGCTTCCATCTCGATCTTTTTAGCAATCAGTGTGTTGACCAGGGTGGTCGCTGCTTCTGCGGAGGCAGCAGGATCCAGCACGTTATTACTGTTCTGATAGGCCAGAAGCTGGCTCTTGCTGGTGTTCAGACGCGACTTTGTCTCTTCTAGCTGCTGCTCGGCAAACTGCATTTGCTCGCGGGCGATTCGATGCGATAGCTCGTTAATAAAGCGCTCGGACTCCTTCAGTACCGCCTGGTTAAACGCCTGGGCGAACTCAGGGTAAAGCCCTGTGTCTGAATCGACAGTAGCCCGGTTTTCTCGTCGTAGTCGACGGTCAGGCGGGAGCGGTAATATTCAAGGTAGCGTTCAGCAGTAATGTCGGTGGGCAGATGGAACAGAAAATCCCAGCCACTCTGGCTAAAGGCCTGATGGAAATCGAGCTTTTTATCCAGTGTTTGCAACATATCCGGTGAGTTGATGTATTCTTTCAGGTACAGCGAATCTTCGGCGGAAGAGGGGTTAGATGCCCCAGAAGCAAGCCGAAATTGAGGCTGGAACTGTCAAGATCGTTAGGGCGCTTGACTGCGACCTTAGACTCGCTGACGTAGCGGGCTGGCTGAAAACCGCCAGGTAAATAATCAGCAGGCACATTGGGGCTGCGATGACCGCTTTCCACAGATGGCGCTGTACATCGATCTGCCGGATTTTTTTTAATGCGGTGCGGGCCAGCCTTTTTTTTCTCGCAATAAATCGGCCAGGCAGTATTTTATTTATTTTCATAAGATATTCAGTGAACTTAATTAATTGGGTGAATGGTTTTCTAAAAACAATGAACAAGGTTCATCCGCACCCTTTATTTTGTTTGTTCTGAATATCACACGATAGATAATGTGATAAAACATTTTATTCCTTAATGTATTATCAATGGAATTTTATATTCGATGGATTCCTGTCCATGAATAGCCATCATGAATAATAGCAAGGCTTTACTCATGTGGCATTTTTAGCACAGTCGTTAAAGCACCACAATAGTGATTATATATGATGGGTTTTTCTTAATGCTATTGTATTTGATTAAGTTATATTTCGACGGGAAAAATAGGGAGTTAGCGGTTTGAAAAACGATATTCAGTTCTGGACTGAATGTTTTAATTATTACTTCATTGCTCGTTTAGTATTATTAAAGCGGATGGCGTGCGCCATCCGCTTGGGAGTCATTACTTCGCAATACGTTTGTACTTGATACGCTTCGGCTCCAGCGCATCGGCGCCCAGCGTGCGTTTTTTGTACTCTTCGTATTCGGTAAAGTTACCTTCGAAGAACTCAACCTTACCTTCATCCTGGTAGTCCAGAATGTGGGTGGCGATACGGTCAAGGAACCAACGGTCGTGCGAGATAACCATCGCGCAGCCCGGGAATTCCAGCAGGGCGTTTTCCAGCGCGCGCAGGGTTTCAATATCCAGGTCGTTGGTCGGTTCATCGAGCAGCAGCATGTTGCCGCCAACCTGCAGCAGCTTCGCCAAATGCAGACGGCCACGCTCACCACCGGACAGCTCGCCGACGCGTTTGCCCTGATCCACGCCCTTGAAGTTGAAGCGGCCCACGTAGGCACGGCTTGGCATCTCGGTGTTGCCGATCTTCATGATATCCAACCCGCCGGAAACTTCTTCCCACACGGTTTTGCTGTTATCCATTGCGTCACGGAACTGGTCAACGGAGGCCAGCTTGACGGTTTCGCCCAGCGAGATGGTGCCGCTGTCCGGCTGTTCCTGTCCGGACATCATGCGGAACAGAGTGGATTTACCCGCACCGTTCGGACCGATGATGCCGACAATGGCGCCTTTCGGTACTGAGAAGCTCAGATCGTCGATCAGCACGCGATCGCCGTAGGATTTACACAGGTTGCTGACCTCAACGACTTTATCGCCCAGACGAGCTCCTGGTGGGATAAACAGTTCGTTGGTTTCGTTACGCTTCTGGTATTCGGTGTTGTTCAGCTCTTCAAAGCGCGCCAGACGGGCTTTACCCTTAGACTGACGGCCCTTCGCGCCCTGACGAACCCACTCCAGCTCTTTCTCAATGGATTTACGGCGAGCCGCTTCCTGAGACGCTTCCTGTGCCAGACGCTGATCTTTCTGCTCCAGCCAGGAGGAGTAATTGCCTTCCCACGGAATGCCTTCACCGCGGTCAAGCTCCAGGATCCAACCCGCGACGTTGTCGAGGAAGTAACGGTCGTGGGTAATCGCCACAACGGTGCCTTCGAAGTCGTGCAGGAAGCGTTCCAGCCACGCCACGGATTCGGCATCCAGGTGGTTAGTCGGTTCGTCGAGCAGCAGCATGTCTGGTTTTTCCAGCAGCAGGCGGCACAGCGCGACGCGGCGGCGTTCACCACCGGAGAGGTTAGCTATTTTGGCATCCCAGTCCGGCAGACGCAGCGCGTCAGCGGCACGTTCGAGCTGCACGTTCAGGTTGTGACCGTCGTGCGCCTGAATAATCTCTTCGAACTTGCCCTGTTGCGCGGCCAGCTTATCGAAGTCAGCATCCGGTTCAGCGTACTTCGCATACACTTCATCCAGGCCTTTCAGCGCGTTAACCACTTCGGAAACCGCTTCTTCAACGGATTCACGAACGGTATGCTCAGGGTTCAGCTGCGGCTCCTGCGGCAGGTAGCCAATCTTGATGCCCGGCTGCGGGCGCGCTTCGCCCTCGATATCGGTATCGATACCAGCCATGATTTTCAGCAGGGTGGATTTACCGGCGCCGTTCAGACCCAGAACACCGATTTTTGCGCCAGGGAAGAAGCTCAGCGAGATGTTTTTAAGAATATGACGTTTCGGCGGAACCACTTTGCCGACACGATGCATGGTATAAACGAATTGAGCCACGTGGACTTCGCCTCTTTTATAGTGATGAATAGAGTTTTCAAAGGCGAAGTGTAGCTGTTTTCCCCGCCCAATCCCAGCAGGCAAATTCAGGTGCGCGACATCGCAGATAAAACGTAAAAAAGTGTTCATGGCGTGGCGCATTAGCCGATCAGTCGTTAGCATCAAATGATTACGCGGCATGATGCTGCACCGACGTAACGTGACAACGAGGAAGAGCTTGTGCAAAAAGCCCAACAATTTACGTGGCGTCTGCTGGCAGCCAGTGTCTGCCTGCTGACAATCAGTAGCGTTGCCCGCGCCGATTCACTGGATCAACAACGTAGCCGTTATGCGCAAATCAAACAGGCCTGGGATAACCGCCAGATGGACGTGGTCGAGCAACTGATGCCGACCCTGCGGGATTACCCGCTGTACCCGTACCTGCAATATCGCCAGATAACCAGCGACCTGATGAATACCCGACGTTAGCGGTCAGCAACTTTGTGCAGGCTAACCCAACGCTGCCTCCGGCCCGTACCCTTAAAAACCGCTTCGTCAACGAGCTGGCGCGCCGCCAGGATTGGCGCGGCCTGCTGGCTTTTAGCCCGATAAGCCCGGAACCGCCGAGGCGCAGTGCAACTATTACTATGCCAAATACAATGTGGGCGATACCCAGGGAGCCTGGGAGGGCGCGAAAACCCTGTGGCTGACCGGGCAGAGTCGGCCTAATGCCTGCGATCCGCTGTTCAGCGCCTGGCGGGCATCCGGGACGCAGGATCCGCTGGCATACCTTGAACGCATTCGTCTGGCAATGAAGGCGGGCAACACCAGTCTGGTGAAAGCGCTAGCCTCGCAAATGCCTGCTGAGTATCAAACTATCGCGACGGCGATTACTGATTTGGCCAATAACCCAAATACCGTGCTGACCTTTGCGCGTACAACCGGGGCGACGGATTTCACCCGTCAACTGGCGGCGGTAGCGTTTACCAGCGTCGCGCGTCAGGATGTGGAAAATGCGCGTCTGATGATCCCGATGTTGGTTCAGGCGCAACAACTCAATGACGAACAAGCTCAGGAGCTGCGCGATACCGTTGCCTGGCGTCTGATGGGAACGGATGTGACCGATGAACAGGCGCGCTGGCGTGATGATGCCATTATGCGCTCGCAGTCGACCTCGTTGGTTGAGCGCCGGGTGCGTATGGCGCTCGGCACGGGAGATCGTTCTGGTTTGAATACGTGGTTGGCGCGGCTGCCGATGGAAGCGAAAGAGAAGGATGAATGGCGTTACTGGCAAGCCGACCTGCTGATGGAGCGGGGCCGCGATGACGAAGCGCGCAGCATCCTGCTGTCGCTGATGCAGCAGCGCGGCTTCTATCCGATGGTGGCCGCGCAGCGTCTGGGCGAACCTTACGCGCTGCGGGTAGAAAAAGCGCCGGGGCCATTTCCTCCGCGCTCACCGGCGGGGCGGAAATGGCGCGCGTACGCGAGTTAATGTACTGGAATCAGGACAATACGGCGCGCAGCGAGTGGGCCAATCTGGTGAGCAGCCGCACCCAGACGGAGCAGGCACAGTTAGCGCGTTACGCTTTCGATCAACACTGGTGGGATCTGAGCGTGCAGGCGACGATTGCGGGTAAACTGTGGGATAACCTACAGGAGCGTTTCCCGCTGGCTTATAACGACCTGTTTGTGCGTTATACCTCCGGTAAAGACATCCCGCAAAGCTACGCCATGGCGATTGCGCGCCAGGAAAGCGCGTGGAACCCGAAGGTAAAGTCGCCGGTTGGCGCTAGCGGTCTGATGCAGATTATGCCGGGTACCGCGACCCATACGGTGAAAATGTTTAATCTGCCGGGCTACAGTAATCCGGCGCAGTTGCTGGATCCTGAGACCAATATCAATATTGGCACCAGCTACCTGCAGTATGTGTACCAGCAGTTTGAAAATAACCGTATTTTTGCTTCAGCGGCGTATAACGCCGGTCCTGGGCGCGTGCGTACCTGGCTTGGCAACAGCGCCGGGCGCATTGATGCGGTGGCCTTTATCGAGAGTATTCCGTTCTCAGAAACGCGCGGCTATGTCAAAAACGTGCTGGCTTACGACGCCTACTATCGCCACTTTATGGGCCAGAAAGAAGATGTGCTCAGCAGTAATGAATGGCAACGGCGTTACTGATAGGTTAGACCTGTGTTATGCTTGTACTCGTTTAAGAGTACAAGCATAACATGGTGGCCCGAGATGACCCAACAATCCCTTATTCAGCGACGGTGGCTGAGCAGCGTAACCAGGAGTGGCTTCGCTTTGTGGAGCTTCTGCGTCTGGCATATACCAACGACCTTGCGCTACCGTTGCTCAATTTAATGATGACCCGGATGAGCGCGAAGCGCTGGGCACCCGCGTGCGGATTATCGAAGAACTGCTGCGCGGAGAAATGAGCCAGCGTGAGCTGAAAAACGAGCTGGGCGCAGGGATCGCGACGATCACCCGTGGATCGAACAGCCTCAAATCGGCACCGGTAGAGCTGCGCCAGTGGCTGGAGCAAACCCTGCCCAAAACGCAACGGTAGGCCCGCCATCCAGCAACGTGCGCCGTTGTGCCTGATGGCGACTTCGCCTTATCAGGCCTACTCGCGGTAGAGCGCGTTATGGAACGGGCTTAACGCCAGCACAACCGCCTGGTGGTATACGCTGCTGCGGGTCAGCACGCCGGCGGTGAAGACGCCAATCGCCCCTTCTTTATTACCAATTTTATCGATGCCGGTGTACTTCGACATTACCGGGCCGAGCGCTTCGCCCGCCCGCACTTGCTCGAGAATCATCTCTGGCAGCGGGAGCGTTGCAGAACGCGCTTCACCACGCTGGTCGCGGCTTTCAATCACCACCCAACTGAAGGTCGCACCTTCATCAATTCCTGCTTCAATTGCCACCCAAAAATCCGCATCCGGGCGTACGGCTTTGGCATTCGCGACACGATTACGCGCCCCGGCGCGGGTTTCCTCGCTGCCGAAGGGCTGCTCTGGTACGCCCGTATCGACGGAGATGGCGTCGATTTGGCAGGTACCTTCGCCAAAGATCAGCTCAAAAGCCGCAAGAATTGCCTGAATTTTAGCAGGATTGGTGGTAGCGGAGACAACTTGATGCATAATCTACACAACTCAGATAATAAAATGTCATCGCAGTATAACGGATAAAAAACATGTTACAGGTATATCTTGTTCGCCATGGCGAAACCCGTTGGAACGCCGAGCGGCGTATTCAAGGCCAGTCCGATAGCCCCTGACGGCTAAAGGAGAGCAGCAGGCGGTGCAGGTGGGGAGCGCGTGCGCACCTACGGCATCACGCATGTTATCGCCAGCGATCTGGGCCGTACGCGCCGTACCGCCGAGATCATTGCCGATGCCTGCGGCTGCGGCGTGACCCTGGACGCGCGCCTGCGCGAGCTGGATATGGGCGTGCTGGAGCAGCGTCATCTTGATTCTCTGACCGCAGAAGAAGAAGAGTGGCGTCGGCTGGTGGTCAACGGCACGCCGGATGGTCGTATTCCACAGGGCGAGTCGATGCAGGAGCTGAGCGAGCGTATGCACGCGGGTCTGGCTGCCTGTCTGGATCTGCCGCCGGGCAGTCGTCCGTTGCTGGTGAGCCACGGGATTGCGCTGGGCTGTCTGGTGAGTACGATTCTGGGGTTACCCGCGCACGCGGAGCGTCGTCTGCGTCTGCGTAACTGTTCTATCTCACGGGTGGACTATCAGGAAAGCCTGTGGCTGGCGCCGGGATGGGTGGTGGAAACGGCAGGGATATCTCGCATCTCGATACCCCTGCTCTGGATGAGCTACAGCGTTAGCGACGAATCGGGATCAGGTACTCGCAGCGCAGCATAATTGGCGGTTCCTGATGCCGTGCTTCGTCCTGTGGGAAGAAGCGTTCGATATCCTGGCCCTTACGGCGGGTCAGGTTGAGCATTGGCATGCAGGTGCCGTACAGCGTCAGGATAAACTCCTGCAGGCCGGTTCCCAACCCTTCATAGGTGAACATCACGTACTCGCCGCCTTCCAGCGTGACCGGATGGGCATCGTTGATGTGGCCGTTAGCCAGCTCCGGTGTGAGCGCCGTGGTGTAGAACACTTCCTGCTCATCATCTTTTTCGAGGCTCGGGCGCGGTTCATGCAGCCCGTACAGCATTGACGGAATAGAGGGTGAGTTGCCGAGGAAATCAGTCCAGAACTGAACTCGCATTTGCTGGCGGAAGTCGGAAATCTCTTCCAGCTTGCAGGTATAGCTCTGGGTGACGCCCACCAGGTGGGTGGAGGGCAGGGTAATGAATTCGTATTTTGGCATCGTGAACTCACCCAGGCGCAGCGGTGGACGCATCCCGAAGGAGCTCCAGTCCGGCGAGCGACGATACAGCGCCGGCGTTAGCGTAAACTGCTTTTTAAACGCGCGGGTGAACGTCTGCTGGGAGTCAAAACGATACTGCAGCGCGATATCCAGGATAGGACGCGCAGTCAGACGCAGTGCGACGGCAGATTTAGACAGACGGCGGGCGCGAATGTAAGCGCCGATGGCATGGCCGGTGACATCTTTGAACATGCGTTGCAGGTGCCATTTAGAATAACCCGCTTTTGCCGCCACATTATCCAGCGATAAAGGCTGATCCAGGTGCCCTTCTAGCCAAACGAGGAGATCGCGAATAATTCCAGCCTGATCCATAAAGTGCCCTCATCCTTAAAATCTTATGTGCCTGTTACCAAAGTAGCGGATAATAGCATCTTTTGCTGTTTTAGCATTCAGTGTTTTTTTTATGCATAAATGCGTTTTTACATAAGATTCGGCGCTGTTTTTTGTAAAGCTGTGATCTTTAAACACTTTCTAATTAGATGTTGAATAATCACACAACTCAATCGACGGAAATGGTAACAATATGAAATACAAGAAATTAATGGCAGGTCTGTTACTCGGCGTCTCCAGCCTGGCGGTTCACGCGGAGCAGATTGGTTCTGTGGATACGGTATTCAAAATGTTTGGGCCGGATCATAAAATCGTGGTGGAGGCCTTTGACGATCCCGATGTCAAAAACGTGACCTGCTATGTCAGCCGGGCGAAGACGGGGGCATTAAAGGCGGGCTGGGGCTGGCTGAAGACACCTCGGATGCGGCCATTTCCTGCCAGCAGATTGGCCCGGTGGAGCTCAGCGACAAAATTAAGAGCGGTAAAGCGGACGGTGACGTGGTCTTTAAAAAGCGTACGTCGCTGGTGTTTAAATCGCTACAGGTTGTGCGTTTCTACGACGAAAAACGCAACGTGCTCGCCTATCTGGCCTATTCCGACAAGGTGGTGGACGGTTCGCCAAAAAACGCGATTAGCGCCGTACCGATTATGCCGTGGGGCACTGCGGCAAAGTAGGGGCAAAAAAAACGGCGCTTAACGCGCCGTTTTGTTTTCTTATTCCTGCAGCTCGCCGCAGAAGCGGTAACCTTCGCCGTGAATGGTGGCGATGATTTCCGGCGTATCCGGCGTAGACTCGAAATGTTTACGGATGCGACGAATGGTCACGTCAACCGTACGGTCGTGCGGCTTCAGCTCACGGCCCGTCATTTTCTTCAGCAGTTCAGCACGAGACTGAATCTTGCCCGGGTTTTCACAGAAGTGCAGCATGGCGCGGAATTCACTGCGCGGCAGCTTGTACTGTTCACCGTTCGGGCTCACCAGAGAGCGGCTGTTGATGTCCAGCTCCCAGCCGTTGAACTTGTAGCTTTCTACGCTACGACGTTCTTCGCTGACGGTACCCAGGTTCATGGTACGGGACAGCAGGTTACGTGCACGGATAGTCAGTTCACGCGGGTTGAACGGCTTGGTGATGTAATCATCTGCACCAATTTCCAGACCGAGGATCTTGTCGACTTCATTGTCGCGGCCGGTCAGGAACATCAGGGCGACATTTGCTTGCTCGCGCAGTTCGCGTGCCAGCAGAAGGCCGTTTTTCCCCGGCAGGTTGATATCCATGATTACCAGGTTGATATCATTTTCAGACAGGATCTGATGCATTTCCGCGCCATCGGTCGCTTCGAAAACATCGTAGCCTTCTGCTTCGAAAATACTTTTTAACGTGTTGCGTGTTACCAACTCGTCTTCAACGATAAGAATGTGCGGGTCTGCATGTTTGCTACCTAAATTGCCAACTAAATCGAAACAGGAAGTACCAATAGTCCCTGACCTGCCTGATGCATGTCGAAAATTAACATGATCGGCGTAACGTGACTAAAGTACGTAATTGCGTTCTTGATGCACTTTCCATCAACGTCAACAACATCATTAGCTTGGTCGTGGGTACTCTTCCCTCTGGACCCGACAGTGTCAAAAACGGTTGTCATCCTAACCATTTTAACAGCAACATAACAGGCAAAGAGACACCAGACTGCCAATAAACCTACGCTTCGTTGACATATATCAAATTCAATTGTAGCACGTTAACAGTTTGGTGAAATCATCGCTCTGGAATGATAACGCCTATCACATTTTTTCCACAACTCAACTAGTTGCACAGGTTAACTGATAAATGTGATGAATCCAATTACTATCACCATGTGCGAATGAAAATAGTTCATATAAACAGTAAGATATCCGCTGTCTGTTAACATATAAAACGAAAGATTTCGCACTGAATAGTTTAGCGTTTTTTATATGTTATGAAACATCATTTCAGTGATTTTTGTTGCATTTTTGTAAATTCGCGCTGCGCAATATGTTGATGTACATCACATTATTGCCTGAGAACAGTAAGTTAAGAGAACTTTAAATGCACTTATCTATTGTGCTGGTTTCGCCAGCAAGGGCCGAAAATATCGGTGCCGCCGCCCGCGCCATGAAAACCATGGGATTTAATGACATGCGTATCGTTGATAGCGTTGCACACCTGGAACCCGCCGCGCGATGGGTGGCTCATGGCTCTACCGACATCCTTGACGGCATCACCTGCTACCCAACGCTGGCGGAAGCGCTGCACGATGTGGATTTCACCGTAGCGACTACCGCGCGCAGCCGTGCCCGATTCCACTATTACGCCACGCCGCAGGAGCTGGTGCCAATGTTGACCGAAAAAGCGCAGTGGATGGACCATGCCGCGCTGGTGTTTGGCCGTGAGGATTCCGGGTTAACCAATGATGAACTGGCGTTAGCGGATGTGTTAACCGGTGTGCCGATGGTGGCGGATTATCCGTCGCTGAATCTCGGGCAGGCGGTGATGGTGTATTGTTATCAGCTTTCCTCACTGTTACAAAACGCGAACCCCCAGCAACGACAGGTGACGAAAATCAGCTGATTGCGTTAAGGGCGCGTATCAGCAAATTGCTCGAGTGGCTCGAGGTAGCCGGAGATGTAAAACTGGCCGATTGGCTGCAACAACGTATTGGCTTACTTGAGCAACGCGATACGGCAATGTTGCATCGTTTGCTGCATGATATTGAAAAAAATATGACAGAGTAAAATTCTGTCATTGTATTTTCGTATGGTGTTATTGGTTGGTATTTTGCAAAACTTATGGCCGTTGTGGTGGTTTGTCGGCGAATGAACGGGCGGATGTGAATTGATTGCGAAACGTGACGAAGTTAGAAATTCATTGACTTAGTGGGCCAGATACTTTAACCAATAGGGGTATAAGGCACAGACAGCTAAATGACAGAGCACACAACATCCATGATTCGCATCAGCAGCATTATGACCATTACCACCACCACTATTACCACAGGTAACGGTGCGGGCTGACGCGTACAGGAAACACAGAAAAAAGCCCGCACCTGAACAGTGCGGGCTTTTTTTTCGACTGAAGATCAAGGGGTAAAAACCATGCGAGTCTTGAAGTTCGGCGGTACATCAGTGGCAAATGCGGAACGGTTTCTGCGTGTTGCCGACATCCTGGAAAGCAACGCCAGGCAGGGGCAGGTAGCAACCGTGCTTTCTGCCCGGCAAAAATCACCAACCATCTGGTGGCGATGATTGAAAAAACCATTGGCGGCCAGGACGCGCTGACCAACATCGCCGACGCCGAACGTATCTTTGCTGAACTTCTTCAAGGGCTTGCTACCGCCCAGCCGGGTTTTCCGCTGGCGGAACTGAAGGCGGCCGTTGAGCTCGAATTTGCCCAGATCAAACACATTCTTCACGGTATCAGTCTGCTCGGTCAGTGCCCGGACAGCGTCAACGCTGGCCTGATCTGCCGCGGCGAAAAGCTCTCTATCGCCATCATGGCCGGGCTGCTGAGCGCCCGTGGCCACAAGGTGACGGTGATTAACCCGGTTGAGAAACTGCTGGCCGTTGGCCACTACCTTGAATCGACAGTCGATATTGCTGAATCAACTCGCCGCATTGCCGCCAGCCAGATCCCGGCGGACCATATGGTGCTGATGGCGGGCTTTACCGCCGGTAACGAGAAGGGGGAACTGGTGGTGCTGGGGCGTAACGGCTCCGACTACTCCGCCGCCGTACTGGCCGCCTGTTTACGCGCAGACTGTTGCGAGATCTGGACCGACGTCGACGGCGTTTATACCTGCGACCCGCGCCAGGTACCGGACGCGGTGCTGCTGAAGAGCATGTCGTACCAGGAAGCGATGGAGCTTTCCTACTTTGGCGCCAAAGTGCTTCACCCGCGTACCATTGCCCTATCGCCCAGTTCCAAATTCCTTGCTTGATTAAAAACACCGGTAATCCACAGGCTCCAGGTACGCTAATCGGCGCCAGCAGCGACGATGATGCGCTACCGGTTAAGGGCATCTCCAACCTCAATAATATGGCGATGTTCAACGTCTCCGGCCCGGGCATGAAAGGAATGGTCGGCATGGCGGCTCGCGTGTTTGCCACCATGTCGCGCGCGGGCATCTCCGTGGTACTCATTACCCAATCCTCATCCGAGTACAGCATCAGCTTCTGCGTGCCGCAGAGCGACTGTGCGCGGGCGAAGAAGGCGATGGAAGATGAGTTCTATCTGGAGCTGAAAGAAGAGCTGCTGGAGCCGCTGTCGATCATGGAGCGTCTGGCGATCATCTCCGTTGTCGGCGATGGTATGCGCACGCTGCGCGGCATCTCGGCGAAGTTTTTTGCCGCGCTGGCCCGGGCTAACATCAACATCGTAGCGATTGCCCAGGGTTCCTCTGAGCGTTCAATCTCCGTGGTGGTCAACAACGACGACGCCACCACGGGCGTTCGCGTCACGCATCAGATGCTGTTTAACACCGACCAGGTTATTGAAGTCTTCCTGGTGGGCGTCGGCGGCGTCGGCGGGGCGCTGCTTGAGCAGATTAAACGTCAGCAGGCGTGGCTGAAGAAAAAGCACATCGACCTGCGCGTCTGCGGCGTGGCGAATTCCCGCGCGCTGCTGACCAGCGTGCATGGGCTGAATCTGGAAAACTGGCAGGCGGAGCTGGAGGAAGCTAAAGAGCCGTTTAACCTTGGGCGTCTGATTCGTCTGGTGAAAGAGTATCACCTGCTGAACCCGGTGATCGTCGACTGCACTTCCAGCCAGGCGGTGGCCGATCAGTACGCCGACTTCCTGCGCGAAGGTTTCCACGTGGTGACGCCGAACAAAAAGGCAAATACCTCGTCGATGGACTACTACCACCAGTTGCGTCACGCGGCTGGCCAGTCGCGCCGCAAATTCCTCTACGACACCAACGTCGGGCGGGGCTGCCGGTCATTGAAAACCTGCAAAACCTGCTCAACGCGGGCGATGAGCTACAGCGTTTCTCCGGCATTCTGTCTGGCTCACTGTCATTTATCTTTGGCAAGCTGGACGAAGGCATGAGCCTGTCGGCGGCAACCAAAGTGGCGCGTGAGATGGGCTATACCGAACCGGATCCGCGTGATGACCTGTCGGGTATGGACGTGGCGCGTAAGCTGCTGATTCTGGCGCGTGAAACCGGGCGTAGCCTCGAGTTGAGTGATATTGTGGTCGAATCGGTGCTGCCAGAAAGTTTTGACGCCACCGGCGATACTGAGAGCTTTATGGCGCGTCTGCCGCAGCTTGACGATGAATTTTCCGCCCGCGTGGCGAAAGCGCGTGATGAAGGCAAAGTGCTGCGCTATGTTGGCAATATTGAAGAAGACGGCGTCTGCCGGGTGAAAATTGCCGCCGTTGACGGCAACGACCCGCTGTTCAAAGTGAAAAACGGCGAGAACGCGCTGGCGTTTTATAGCCACTATTATCAGCCGCTGCCGCTGGTGCTGCGCGGCTATGGCGCAGGCAACGATGTTACGGCGGCAGGAGTATTTGCCGATCTTCTGCGCACATTGTCATGGAAGTTAGGAGTTTAAAATGGTTAAGGTGTATGCCCCGGCTTCCAGTGCCAATATGAGCGTCGGGTTTGATGTACTGGGTGCCGCCGTCACGCCGATCGACGGCAGTCTGCTGGGCGACAACGTATCGGTTGAGGCGGCAGATCGCTTCAGCCTGCAAAATTTAGGGCGCTTTGCGGATAAACTGCCGAGCGAACCGCACGAAAACATCGTGTATCAGTGCTGGGAACGCTTCTGCCAGGAGATTGGCAAAGAAATCCCGGTGGCGATGACGCTGGAAAAAAACATGCCGATTGGTTCAGGGCTGGGTTCCAGCGCCTGTTCCGTGGTCGCCGCGCTGGTGGCGATGAATGAACACTGCGGCAGGCCGCTGGATGAAACCCGGATGCTGGCCCTGATGGGCGAGCTGGAAGGACGTATCTCCGGCAGCGTGCATTACGACAACGTCGCGCCGTGCTATCTCGGCGGAATGCAGCTGATGATCGAAGAGAACGACATTATCAGCCAGCAGGTGCCGTGCTTTGACGACTGGCTATGGGTGCTGGCCTATCCGGGCATTAAGGTCTCTACCGCGGAAGCGCGGGCAATTCTGCCCGCTCAGTATCGTCGTCAGGACTGCGTGGCTCACGGCCGTCATCTGGCGGGCTTTATTCACGCCTGCTATTCCCGTCAGCCGCAGCTGGCAGCAAAACTGATGAAAGACGTGATTGCCGAGCCGTACCGAACCAAACTGTTACCGGGTTTCAGCGAAGCACGTCAGGCGGTAGCCGGCATTGGCGCCGTGGCTTGTGGCATCTCCGGCTCCGGGCCGACGCTGTTTGCCCTGTGCGACAAAACCGAGACCGCGCAGCGCGTGGCGGACTGGCTCGGTCAGCATTATTTGCAGAATCAAGAAGGCTTCGTTCATATTTGCCGGCTGGACACGGCGGGCGCACGAGTAGTGGGATAACCGATGAAACTCTATAACTTAAAAGATCACAATGAGCAGGTCAGCTTTGCGCAGGCCGTGACTCAAGGGCTTGGCAAGCAACAAGGGCTGTTCTTTCCGTTAGATTTACCGGAATTCAACCTGACCGACATTGATGAGCTGCTGACGCAGGATTTCGTCACCCGCAGCGCGAAAATTCTCTCCGCGTTTATCGGCGATGAGATCCCGGAAGCCGAGCTTGCCGCGCGTATCGCGACGGCGTTCACCTTCCCGGCACCGGTGAATAAGGTGCAGGAAGACGTTGGCTGTCTCGAACTGTTCCACGGTCCGACTCTGGCGTTCAAAGACTTCGGCGGCCGCTTTATGGCGCAGATGCTGACTCATATCGCTGGCGACAAGCCGGTGACTATCCTGACGGCGACCTCCGGCGATACCGGCGCCGCCGTGGCGCACGCGTTCTACGGCCTGCCGAACGTCAAAGTGGTGATCCTGTACCCGCGCGGTAAGATCAGCCCGCTGCAGGAAAAATTGTTCTGTACCCTGGGTGGCAACATTGAAACCGTGGCGATCGACGGCGACTTCGACGCCTGTCAGGCGCTGGTGAAGCAGGCGTTCGATGACGAAGAGTTGAAAGTCGCGCTGGGGCTGAACTCCGCTAACTCCATCAACATCAGCCGCCTGCTGGCGCAGATTTGCTACTACTTCGAAGCGGTGGCGCAGCTGCCGCAGGAAGCGCGTAATCAGCTGGTGATTTCCGTGCCAAGCGGTAACTTTGGCGATCTGACCGCGGGCCTGCTGGCCAAGTCGCTCGGCCTGCCGGTGAAACGCTTTATCGCCGCCACCAACGCCAACGACACTGTGCCGCGCTTCCTGCAGGACGGCAAGTGGGCGCCGAAAGCCACTCAGGCGACGTTGTCTAACGCCATGGACGTCAGTCAGCCGAATAACTGGCCGCGCGTGGAAGAGCTGTTCCGCCGTAAAATCTGGCGTCTGAACGAGCTGGGCTATGCGGCGGTGGATGATGAGACCACCAAAGCGACCATGCGTGAGCTGCAAGCGTTGGGCTACACCTCTGAACCGCACGCGGCGATTGCCTACCGCGCGCTGCGTGACCAGCTGCAACCGGGTGAATACGGCCTGTTCCTCGGTACCGCCCATCCGGCGAAGTTTAAAGAAAGTGTGGAAGAGATCCTCGATGAAACGCTGCCGCTGCCAAAAGCGTTGGCGGATCGCGCCGATCTGCCGCTGTTATCGCATAACCTGCCAGCCGACTACGCTGCGCTGCGTAATCTGATGATGAGCAAGGCGTAATGTCTCCGTTTCCCCTTCCAGCATGGAGGGGGAATCAGGGAGAAATTATGCAGGAATTCGGCAGGAAAAAAGGAGAATTTCCCAATAATTGCGGGTGGTTACAATATAGGATTGCGGAGAATAACAACGCGGGTTCCGCGGCGGTAATCTCTCTTCATCGGCCATACTGGCGAACGAAGAACCAAGGAGTTACCCATGTTAAAACCTGCGATGTTTGCACTGGCAATGATGCTGGCGGCTCCGGTTATCACTCAGGCCGCAGAGATTACGCTGGTTCCGGCGGTGAAACTGCAAATTGGCGACCAGGACAATAACGGTCGTTACTGGGACGGCGGCCACTGGCGCGACCACGGCTGGTGGAACGATCACTATGAATGGCGCGACAACCGCTGGCATGCCCACACACCACCGCCGCCGCATCACGATAACCGTGGGCACGATGACCATCATGACAATCGTCACGATGACCACGGTCATGATAATCACGGTCGCGGCGACGATCATCGCCCACCGTCAGGCCATCATTAATCGCGAATTCAGGTAGCCCGCGGGCTACCTGCTTACTGTTCGTGGCGCTTGAAGACTAACTCTTCGGCGCTCGAACTTTCCGCATCAAAGAAATACCCTTCGCTATCAAAACCGGTCAACTGCTCTGGTTTCGACAGACGATTCTCAATGATGTAGCGGCTCATCAGCCCGCGCGCCTTTTTGGCGTAGAAGCTAATCACCTTAAACTTACCGTTTTTCTCATCGAGGAAGACGGGCTTAATGATTTGCCCCTTCAACGCTTTCGGTTTCACCGAGCGGAAGTATTCATCTGATGCCAGATTCACCACGATATCGTCGCCCTGATCGTGCAGCGCGGCGTTTAGCGTATGGGTGATTTCCTCACCCAGAACTGATACAGATCTTTCCCACGCGGGTTCTCAAGACGAATCCCCATTTCCAGACGATAAGGCTGCATGAGATCCAGTGGACGCAGCACGCCATACAGGCCAGAGAGCATGCGCAGGTGCTTCTGGGCGAAGTCAAAATCGGCTTCGCTGAAGGTTTCCGCCTGAAGCCCGGTATAAACATCGCCTTTAAACGCCAGAATCGCCTGGCGGGCGTTCTCCGGCGTGAAGTCCGGGTGCCAGTCGTGGAAGCGGGTGGCGTTTAAATCCGCCAGCTTGTCGCTAATCCCCATCAGCGCTTTAATCTGCGGCGCTGAAAGCTTGCGCGCAACGCCGATCAGTTGCTGAGAGTGCTCCAGCAGCATCGGCTGGGTATAGCGCGTGGTGGCCAGCGGGCTTTGGTAGTCGAGCGTTTTAGCAGGAGAAATCAGAATCAGCATATCCAGTCCTTGCAGAAAATTTCACGCAACTTTAACAAAAAAAGGGCCGCAGGTGATCGATTGCTGCTATTGGCGCGGTGGTTGATCCCAGCTTTCCGGCGCGAGCTGTTGGGCGATCTCCGGATAATAGTCAGGATCGAACACCGGCGTGACGCCAAGTTTACTCTGGCGTAGGTAATCACGGGCGATGATTCTGACCACCGGAGACAGCAACAAAATGGCCGACAAGTTAGTGATTGCCATCAGCGCCATAATCACGTCAGCCATCTGCCAGACGACAGGCAAGCTGAGCTGACTGCCGATGACCACCATCAACAGAGTGCCAATACGCAGCAGCCAGAGGGCCCAGGGCTTATTGCAGCGTAAGAAGATCAGATTGTTTTCGGCGTAAACGTAGTTGGCGACGATCGACGTAAAAGCAAACATCACCATGACTATCGCCACAAAACTTGCGCCCCAGTTGCCAACCAGCACGTTCATCGCGTGCTGAATAAGCTGAATGCCGTCATAGCCGGTGGTTTTGGTGCCGTGACCCGACAACAATACAACCATTGCGCTGGCGCTACAGATAACGATGGTATCAATCAGCACGCCAATCATTTGTACGATGCCCTGCGCCGCCGGATGAGGGGGAAGGAGGCCGCGGCGGCGGCCGCGTTAGGCGTGGACCCCATCCCCGCTTCGTTGGAGAACATGCTGCGCTGGAAGCCGCTGGTAATCGCCTGGCTGACGCTGTAGCCGACGGCGCCAGCCGCCGCTTCTTGCAGGCCAAAGGCGCTGCGAATAATCATGTTGATGATGTCGGGCATTTCACCGATATGCCACAGCGAGATCAGCAGGCAGGTAACGACCCACACCAGTCCCATTAGCGGCACCAGCCACTGGCTAAGTCGCGCCACGCCTTTCATGCCGCGCATCATGACCAGCAGGGCGAAGAAGGCCACCACGACGCCGGTGAAGTTGAAGGGAATGTCGAAGGCATAGTTCAATGCGTGTGCCATGGAATTGGCCTGCACGGTATTGAAGATGAGCCCGTAGGCGAGCAGCAGGAACAGGGAGAAGAGCACGCCCATCCAGCGCATGCCCAGTCCGCGCGTCATATACCAGGCGGGCCCGCCACGGAACTGCCCGTTGGCATCACGTTCTTTGTAGAGCTGTGCCAGCGAGCACTCGGCGAAGCTGCTCGCCATGCCGATAATCGCCGCGACCCACATCCAGAACACCGCGCCGGGGCCGCCGACGGTAATCGCCAGCGCCACGCCTGCCAGATTACCGCTGCCGACGCGCGCGGCCAGGCTGATGCACAGCACCTGGAATGAAGTTAATCCGCCTTCGCCCGGTTTCAGGCTTCTTTTCAGACTTTTGCTAAACTGACGGATGTAGCGAAACTGGATGTAGCCGGTTCTCCATGTAAACCAGATACCACAGCCAAGGAGCAGGTAAATCATTACCGAGCCCCACAGTATTTCGCTGATAAAAGACAGGAAATCAGGCATTAAACGTCCTCTTGTCTATGCCAAAACGGGCGGCTGAACCCCGGAAGCTAACGGTGCTTCACACGATTCGATTCAGCCAATGTAAGCGTTACCATATTCAGCGCGCACAACGGCCACGTCTGAAAGTCCAATGCATGAGTTTATCATACTCTGCGCTCTCATGATGTCGGCGGTTGCGCTGAGAGAGCGGCGTGATATTATCGAGGCAGACCGGTTACATCCCCCTAACAGCTGTTTAAAGAGAAACACTATCATGACGGATAAATTGACATCTCTGCGTCAGTACACAACCGTAGTGGCTGACACCGGAGACATCGCAGCAATGAAGCTGTATCAGCCTCAGGATGCGACAACCAACCCTTCCCTGATTCTGGGCGCAGCACAGATTCCTGAGTACCGTAAACTGATTGACGATGCGGTAACCTGGGCGCGTAGCCAGAGCAGCGACCGTGCGCAGCAGGTTGTAGATGCTACCGACAAACTGGCCGTGAACATCGGTCTGGAAATCCTGAAACTGGTCCCGGGCCGTATTTCTACCGAAGTTGACGCGCGTCTCTCCTATGACACCGAAGCGTCCATCGCCAAAGCCAAACGTCTGATCAAAATGTACAACGATGCTGGCATCAGCAACGATCGCATCCTGATCAAACTGGCTTCTACCTGGCAGGGCATCCGCGCGGCGGAGCAGCTGGAAAAAGACGGTATCAACTGTAACCTGACCCTGCTGTTCTCCTTCGCTCAGGCGCGTGCTTGTGCGGAAGCGGGCGTATACCTGATCTCCCCGTTTGTTGGTCGTATTCTGGATTGGTACAAAGCCAATACTGATAAGAAAGAATACGCGCCTGCGGAAGATCCAGGTGTGGTTTCCGTGAGCGAAATCTACCAGTACTACAAAGAGCACGGCTATGAAACCGTAGTGATGGGCGCAAGCTTCCGTAACATCGGCGAAATCCTTGAGCTGGCCGGCTGCGACCGCCTGACCATCGCACCTGCGCTGCTGAAAGAGCTGGCAGAAAGCGAAGGCCCGCTGGAGCGTAAACTGACCTTCACCGGTGAAGTGAAAGCGCGTCCGAGCCGCATCACCGAGTCTGAGTTCCTGTGGCAACACAACCAGGATCCGATGGCGGTCGACAAACTGGCGGAAGGTATCCGTAAGTTTGCGATTGACCAGGAAAAACTGGAAAAAATGATTGGCGACCTGCTGTAATCTTGTCAGGCCGTAACGCAACAGCCCGCTTCTCTTTGCCGAGAGCGGGCTGTTTTTTTAATGCTGTAGTGAGGGGAGCTCTTCGGCGCTTACGCCGGTCATTTCAATGATATCGGCTGCCGGGATACCTTTATCGAGCATCGCCCGCGCTATTTTACGCGACGCTTCGCGTTCCCCGGTTTGGATACCTTGTTGCATCCCCTGCTGTATTCCTTCGTTGCGGCCTTCCTGCTTTAACTGCTCTGCTAACGTCATCAGTTCGTCTCCATACTGAGGCGCACGCTGCGCCATTTCGTACAGCAATGTGTGGGCATCCTGAGCCTCTCCCGCCTGAAGCATATAGTTTACCAGTGCAATCACCTGTTGTCCGCAATAGGGATGTAAGTCTTCTTCGATAAAGCTTCCAGACTCTAGCTGCAATGTTTGTAGGTCGCACAGCTGTAAAAGCGCAGGAGGAAGATGGATTGCGATAAAATCGCGCGCGGTTTCCATCGTCGAGAGAAACGTTTTAAACACTAAATCATGCGGCGTGGGTGTCCTGTTTTTTCGCATGTCTGGCCCTCCGTGGAAGCGTGTGGGCGGAGTCTGCCACCACGGTTATTTTCTCGATAGCAAATTATCAATCCCAGGCTGATTTTGCGGCGAGCCTCGGGAAACGGCAGGAGATTACCCTCCGGGGTCTTAGTATTACCGACCATTCACGTGTATCATTCTGCTTAACAGTACAGTTTTAACGGAATAATCATGAACACTTTACGCATTGGCTTAGTTTCTATCTCTGACCGCGCCTCCAGCGGTGTTTACCAGGACAAAGGCCTGCCGGCGCTTGAAGAGTGGTTGGGTAGCGCACTGGCGACGCCATTTGAAATCGAAACCCGACTGATCCCCGATGAGCAAACCATTATCGAGCAAACCCTGTGCGAGTTGGTTGATGAGATGAGCTGCCACCTGGTGCTGACCACCGGCGGTACTGGCCCGGCGCGTCGCGATGTGACGCCGGATGCCACGCTGGCGATTGCCGACCGCGTGATGCCGGGTTTTGGCGAGCAGATGCGTCAGGTGAGCCTGCACTTTGTGCCGACGGCGATCCTCTCTCGTCAGGTGGGCGTGATTCGTAAACAGGCGTTGATTCTCAACCTTCCGGGGCAGCCGAAGGCCATTCAGGAGACGCTGGAAGGGGTTAAAGATGCTGAAGGTAAGGTGCTGGTGAACGGTATCTTTGCAAGTGTACCGTATTGTGTACAGTTGCTGGAGGGGCCTTATATCGAGACCCATCCGCACGTTGTAGCAGCATTTCGCCCTAAGAGTGCACGTCGCGAGACTTTATCCTGAATGTGATGCTTTTCTGACATAACCTATCATTCCTCTGGAGTGCGATAGGGTTTACGGTATAGTCATTTTTGCTTTACACAAATCGTAAACTTATATCAACAGCTCAACTTTGCGAATGGTTTGTTATGTCACATTACACCCGACCTCTGAATCGACAAGATTATAAAACGCTGACGCTGGCCGCCCTGGGCGGCGCGCTGGAGTTTTATGATTTCATCATCTTCGTCTTCTTTGCCGCCGTGGTCGGGGAGCTTTTCTTCCCGGCAGATATCCCTGAATGGCTGCGCCAGGTTCAAACTTTCGGCATCTTTGCGGCTGGCTATCTGGCTCGCCCGCTGGGTGGCATCATTATGGCGCACTTCGGCGATCTGGTCGGGCGCAAAAGAATGTTTACCCTCAGCATCCTGCTAATGGCGGTGCCGACGCTGGCGATTGGCCTGCTGCCGACGTATGCCACTGCCGGGCTGGTGGCGCCGTTGCTGCTGCTGTTGATGCGTATTTTGCAAGGGGCAGCGATTGGCGGTGAAGTCCCGGGGCGTGGGTGTTCGTGGCCGAGCACGTCCCGGCGCGGCGCATTGGTATCGCCTGCGGCACGCTGACGGCAGGGCTGACGGTGGGGATCCTGCTGGGCTCCGTGGTGGCAACGCTCATTAACACGCAGCTTACCGTGCAGGCGATCCACGACGGCGGCTGGCGAATTCCATTCCTGCTGGGCGGCGCGTTTGGTCTGGTGGCAATGTATCTGCGACGCTGGTTGCAGGAGACGCCTGTTTTTCTCGAAATGCAGCAGCGCAAAGCGCTGGCGCAGGAGCTGCCGATCAAGTCGGTGGTGTTCAAGCATAAGCAGGCGGTGGTGGTTTCGATGCTGCTGACCTGGCTGCTCTCCGCAGGTATTGTCGTGGTGATTCTGATGTCACCGGTGTGGCTGCAAAAGCAGTACGGTTATGCCCCGCGCTGACGTTACAGGCTAATAGCGTGGCGACGGTGATGCTGTGCGTTGGCTGCCTGCTGGCAGGGTTAATCGTCGATCGTGTCGGCGCCAGCAAGACGTTTATCGTTGGCAGTATTTTACTGGCCTGCTCAAGCTGGTTCTTCTATCACCTCGCGGGAACGCATCCTGAGCAACTGTTCCTGTTGTACGGGCTGGTAGGTCTGTGCGTTGGCGTGGTTGGCGCCGTGCCTTACGTGATGGTGCGCGCCTTCCGGCGGAGGTGCGCTTTAGTGGTATTTCCTTCTCCTACAATGTCTCTTACGCCATTTTTGGCGGCCTGACGCCGATTGCCGTCACCATGTTGATGGGCGTTTCGCCGATGGCACCAGCCTGGTATGTGCTGGCGCTGTCGTTGATTGGCCTTGGGCTCGGCATCTGGCTGCGTAAAGAGATACCCGCAGTAAGCAGCGCCCCTGCCGAGGCGTAAGTCGACACCACGCGGCGTCGACCCCGGCGTCGCGTGTGCTAGTGAATAATGGTGACGTCTTTAAAGGTAAACCGTTTTTTCTGCCCCGCTTCCTGATAACCGATGCGAATGAAGACGCGCAAATTTTCCAGCCAGGCGTAATCGCTGCTCATTGCTCTGCCATCGCCCCGATCGTCGGTACAGATAAGCTCGATATAGCGCCCAGGGAAAGCCTTGTTCAGCGTTGAGGCATCGCGCCACGGGCCTTCCACACGACAATCCTGACGCTTCGATTTGCTTCCCTCCGGGGCGGTATCATCTTGCAGTACCGCATGCCAGTGGTACGGCTGGCCAACCTCCGGCGTCACGCTAAAGTTGGTTTCCAGCGTCTGGGCGATGAACGGGCTATTTTTCATCGAATCCCACTGTTTCAGATCAACGATATTGAATAATCGATGGTACTGGCTATAGAACGTCACCCCTTTGAGTATCAGCGTATCAAGCGTGAGGGTACTGCCGTCCGGCAGCCTGTCGATGCGCGTTTTGCCCTTAATATCGCTGTCGCCAGGCCACACCGGCGTATAGGTGAGGCTGGAAAACACAGGCGCGTTACTCCCGTTTTTCAGTACCTGCATTGCTGTCTTGCTTACCGTTTCGGAAAGCGGGTAACGGGCTAAAGCCGCAGGATCGTTGTGTTCGAAATCGGGGATCGCCAGCGGCGCATCAGCTTCGGTTTTCTGCCGGGCTACCCACGCGCCGCTGCCGGTAAACGTGTTGAGATCCTGTAGGGCACACAGTTTCTTCACGGGGACAGTAAGCGTGGCGGGGAGGGAAGTGAAGGCGGAATCCGTGGTTGTGGTGTTGTCAGTCACAACGTTGGCATTCAGAGAGAACGTTCGTTCAATGCGCGCCTGCTGGTTATCGCAATTAACCTGCATCTGGCTGATTTTAAAGTCGTAGGGCGCGTCATATTTCTTTTCGCGATGAACCTGAGCGTAATCCGTGCCTACGCGCAGATTGAGCATATTGCCCTCGCGATGGCTGTTATTCAGGTCGATAAACGGCTGGTCGCCGTTCTTCTCTGCGGCAGTGAGTCCTACCCAACGAGGCGGCGCGACGTTTTGTTTGCAGACATCGAGTGCAGGGTTGGTGCTGAGCAGGCTATCGGCATCGGGCTCGAAAGGGACGCCGGGAATATAGCGGGCGAAAGAGTTACCGCCGTAGGCGCGGATATTGCTCCCGGTTACCGTGTGCAGGTTCATATACAGCAGCGTTTTTTCATGGGTTTGGCAATCAACGTTTAGCCAAAGATGATTACGTGATCCCTCTGACATCGTAATCCGATACACGGTATTGATGCTGTCCCCGACGCGTACGGTATTTTCCTTATCCCAGTCAACGCTTCTGACTTCAGGCGTTGGTAGCGCACTGGCACCAACGGGCATCAAGGCTCCACAGGCCAGAATCAGGGGCAAGCTGAGGTGAGGCGCATCATCAATAATCCTTTTTATCATGAGAAGTTATTGAAAATAGCGCAAATTATCAGGAAGCGATAATCCCAGTATCGGTAGTTTATGGGTAAAAAAAACGCCGGACAGGCCGGCGTTTTTCAGGATGAGGCGAGGATCAGTGTTTTTCACCAATCGGCAGTACGGTGCGACCGAACTGTTCGTTCAGCACTTCACCCATTGCCAGGTAAATAGCGCTCGTGCCACAAACCAGGCCAACCCAACCCGCTACGTGAATAATCGCTTCGTTGCCGTTGATGTTGCCAATCGCCAGCAGCGCGAACAGCACGGTCAGGCTCAGGAACACGAACTGCAGCATGCGTGCGGCTTTCAGGGTACCGAAGAACATGAACAGCGTGAACACGCCCCACAGGCCCAGGTAAGCGCCGAGGAACTGCGCGTTAGGTGCGTCGGACAGACCCATCTTCGGCAGCAGCAGAATGGCGACCAGAGTCAGCCAGAAAGAGCCGTAAGAGGTGAAAGCGGTCAGACCGAAAGTATTCCCTTTCTTGTATTCCAGCAGGCCCGCGAAAATCTGCGCGATACCGCCGTAAAAAATACCCATAGCGAGAATAATGCCGTCAAAGGCGAAGAAACCGGCGTTATGCAGGTTAAGCAGAATGGTGGTCATGCCGAAGCCCATCAGGCCCAGCGGTGCCGGGTTAGCCAACTTAGTGTTGCCCATAATTCCTCAAATCATCATTGAATGGTGAAATAATCTCCCCACTGCTGGGGCGCGGCATCATAATCAGGAGTAAACGGGCTGTCTATGATCTGATCAGGGGAAAATGAACTATTTTCCCCCTTTAACTCATCCGGCTCGCTGTAACGCCGCGCGGGCAATCAACCGACGCAGGCAGGCAATGCGCAGCACAGCAGGAATGGTGACGCGATAGGCGCTACCGCTGACGGCTTTCACGCCGTTCACCGCGGCGCCAACCGGGCCGCCAAGACCGGCGCCGCGCATCAAACCGTGGCCGATGACGCTGACGGCGGCATGTTTATGCAAAATGTGGCTGAGCTGGCTGTCCAGCAGGTGTTCAATGCCGTGATCCAGACGATGATGATCGATAAGCTGCGGCAGTAAAGCTTCCACTTCCATGACCTTCAGCTGGATTGCCGCATGAAAGCGGGCTTTCTGTTCGTCGTTCATCCGCTTCCACGCATGGCGAACAAACTGTTCCAGCAGCTGTTTCTCAATGGCCGCGGTCGGCATCGTTTTGTCGGCTTTCAGCCCCAGACGTTTGGCGACATCGCGCAGGATTTCACGGTACAGCTTGCCGTGGCCGCGGATCTGGTTGGCGATGCTATCGCCGCCAAAGTGCTGAAACTCGCCGGCGATCAGCTGCCAGTTGCGACGGTGCTGCTCCGGATGGCCCTCCATCGACATGTACAGCTCATTGTGCAGCAGCGCGCTCGACAGGCGACGTTTGCCCTTTTCATTGTGGGTCATCAGCACAGCTAAGCGCGCCAGCTGTTCTTCGCTACAGTGCTGGAGGAACACGAGATCTTCATCGTTCAGATAGGAGACTTTCATTTACGTTCGTGACTTATGTTAGCGGAGCAAGATTAATCGTCGCCGATGATTTTCAGCGATGCCATGTCGGAAGAGTTGACGGTATGGCCTGAGAAACTGATTTTGGACACGCAGCGTTTGTTGTCATTGTCGCTGTTGATGTTGATCCAATCCGTCGTTTGGCCTTCTTTGAGTGAAGATGGAACGTTGAGGCTTTGGCTGCTGCTGCGGGCGGCCTTAAAGTACACCGAAGCGCCGCTCAGCTGTGCGTCGCCGCGATCCACGCTGAGCTTGATGCGCTTCACGACTCGACATACCGGGAGCTTCAGGGTGAGATCGTTAGTTTCGTTGCGGGGAAGGGCGATAACGCCCAACGTTTTGTGGTCGTTGGCGTAGGCGGAACTGGCCAGCAGCAGACCAAACGCCAGACTGACTGAGACGTTAAAAAGGGTTTTCATTGTATTCCTTACCGGAGGGGCCATTTTAGTGAGCAAAATACTGCACCAAATTTTATTCCTCGTCGGTTCGGTTTTCAGCGCTGAATTATGACAACTTATGACAGCAATTAACTGAATAAATTGATGTTTTTATATTTATGTCGTGAATGCGTTTGGCGAAACGCTGGAAATAAAACCGCACTGAATGAAAAATTTTTAATTTTGCCCCTTGATGGATGACGTTGCGACCCCATCTTGTAGTCAACCGCAGTGAGTGAGTCTGAAAAAAAAACGATTCAGGGCAGTTGAAACCGTAGGTTTCGCCCTTATTACAGATTCACAACCACATGTTGACTGAATTTTTAGTGGAGACGTTTAGATGGGTAAAATTATTGGTATCGACCTGGGTACTACCAACTCTTGTGTAGCGATTATGGATGGCACTACCGCTCGCGTTCTGGAGAACGCCGAAGGCGACCGCACCACGCCTTCTATCATTGCTTATACCCAGGATGGTGAAACTCTGGTTGGTCAGCCGGCTAAACGTCAGGCAGTGACAAACCCGCAAAACACCCTGTTTGCGATTAAACGCCTGATTGGTCGCCGCTTCCAGGACGAAGAAGTTCAGCGTGACGTTTCTATCATGCCGTACAAAATCGTTGCCGCAGACAATGGCGACGCATGGCTTGATGTGAAAGGCACCAAAACTGCACCGCCGCAGATCTCTGCTGAAGTGCTGAAAAAAATGAAGAAAACGGCTGAAGATTACCTGGGTGAGCCGGTAACTGAAGCGGTTATCACCGTACCTGCTTACTTCAACGATGCTCAGCGTCAGGCAACCAAAGATGCTGGCCGTATCGCAGGTCTGGAAGTCAAACGTATCATCAACGAACCAACCGCAGCCGCGCTGGCTTATGGTCTGGATAAAGAAGTCGGCAACCGTACTATCGCGGTTTACGACCTCGGTGGTGGTACTTTCGATATCTCTATTATCGAAATCGACGAAGTTGATGGCGAAAAAACCTTTGAAGTTCTGGCAACCAACGGTGATACCCACCTGGGTGGTGAAGACTTCGATACCCGCCTGATCAACTACCTCGTTGACGAGTTTAAGAAAGATCAGGGCATCGACCTGCGTAACGACCCGCTGGCGATGCAGCGCCTGAAAGAAGCCGCTGAGAAAGCGAAGATCGAACTGTCTTCCGCTCAGCAGACCGACGTGAACCTGCCGTACATCACCGCAGATGCGACCGGTCCGAAACACATGAACATCAAAGTGACCCGTGCGAAACTGGAAAGCCTGGTAGAAGACCTGGTTAACCGTTCTATCGAGCCGCTGAAAGTTGCGCTGCAGGATGCTGGCCTGTCCGTATCCGATATCCAGGACGTTATCCTGGTCGGTGGTCAGACTCGTATGCCAATGGTGCAGAAGAAAGTTGCTGAGTTCTTCGGTAAAGAGCCGCGTAAAGACGTTAACCCAGACGAAGCTGTTGCTATCGGCGCAGCGGTTCAGGGCGGCGTTCTGACCGGTGAAGTAAAAGACGTGCTGCTGCTGGACGTTACCCCGCTGTCTCTGGGTATCGAAACCATGGGCGGTGTGATGACTGCGCTCATCAACAAAAACACCACCATCCCAACTAAGCACAGCCAGGTGTTCTCTACCGCTGAAGACAACCAGTCTGCGGTAACCATCCACGTGATTCAGGGTGAGCGTAAACGTGCATCCGATAACAAATCACTGGGTCAGTTCAACCTGGACGGTATCAGCCCGGCACCGCGCGGCATGCCGCAGATCGAAGTCACCTTCGATATCGATGCTGACGGTATCCTGCACGTTTCCGCGAAAGACAAAAACAGCGGTAAAGAGCAGAAGATCACCATCAAGGCATCTTCCGGTCTGAACGAGGAAGAAATTCAGAAGATGGTTCGCGATGCAGAAGCGAACGCAGAATCTGACCGTAAGTTCGAAGAGCTGGTTCAGACCCGTAACCAGGGCGACCATCTGCTGCACAGCACCCGTAAGCAGGTTGAAGAAGCAGGCGAACAGCTGCCGGCTGACGACAAAACCGCTATCGAGTCTGCGCTGACCGCGCTGGAAACGTCTCTGAAAGGCGAAGACAAAGCGGATATCGAAGCGAAAATGCAGGCGCTGGCGCAGGTTTCCCAGAAACTGATGGAAATCGCTCAGCAGCAGCACGCACAGCAGCAGGCTGGCGCAGCAGGCGCTGATGCTTCCGCGAACAATGCGAAAGACGACGACGTTGTTGACGCAGAGTTCGAAGAAGTGAAAGACAAAAAATAATCGCCCTGATGCAGGGTAATTAATCGGCACGGGCGAAGAGGTTTCCTCTCCGCCCGTGCTCGCATGTTAAGGGCTGAACAATACCAATGGCAAAGCAAGATTATTACGAGATTTTGGGCGTCTCCAAAACAGCGGAAGAGCGCGAAATCAAAAAGGCGTACAAACGCCTGGCCATGAAATACCACCCGGACCGCAACCAGGGTGATAAAGAGGCCGAAGCCAAGTTTAAAGAGATCAAAGAAGCGTACGAAATCCTGACCGACGCGCAAAAGCGTGCGGCCTACGATCAGTATGGCCATGCGGCCTTTGAACAGGGCGGTATGGGCGGCGGAGCCGGTGGTTTCGGCGGCGGCGCGGACTTCAGCGATATCTTTGGTGACGTATTCGGCGATATCTTCGGCGGTGGTCGCGGTCGCCAGCGCGCATCTCGTGGCGCAGACCTGCGCTACAACATGGATCTGACGCTGGAAGAAGCGGTTCGCGGTGTGACCAAAGAGATCCGCATCCCGACGTTGGAAGAGTGCGATGTCTGCCACGGCAGCGGCGCGAAGGCGGGTTCACAGCCGCAAACCTGTCCAACCTGTCACGGTTCCGGCCAGGTGCAGATGCGTCAGGGCTTCTTCGCCGTACAGCAGACCTGTCCGCACTGTCAGGGCCGCGGTACGCTGATTAAAGATCCGTGCAACAAATGTCATGGTCACGGTCGCGTTGAGAAGACCAAAACCCTGTCCGTTAAAATTCCGGCAGGCGTGGACACCGGCGACCGTATTCGTCTGAGTGGTGAAGGCGAAGCCGGCGAGCACGGCGCACCAGCAGGCGATCTGTACGTTCAGGTACAGGTGAAACAGCACGCTATCTTTGAGCGTGAAGGTAATAACCTGTACTGCGAAGTGCCGATCAACTTCTCCATGGCGGCGCTGGGCGGCGAGATTGAAGTGCCGACGCTCGACGGTCGCGTGAAGCTGAAAATTCCGGGTGAAACACAAACCGGCAAACTGTTCCGCATGCGTGGCAAGGGCGTGAAGTCCGTTCGCGGCGGCGCACAGGGTGACCTGCTGTGTCGCGTGGTGGTAGAAACCCCGGTCGGTCTGAACGAGAAGCAGAAGCAGCTGTTGAAAGACCTGCAGGAAAGCTTCGGCGGCCCAACTGGCGAAAACAACAGTCCGCGTTCGAAAAGCTTCTTTGACGGCGTGAAAAAGTTTTTTGACGATTTAACCCGTTAATCTTTCGCCGTCAGGCGAGGGCTGAACCGACAAAACCCGGAGCATGGCGCTTCGGGTTTTTTTATTTGTTCGGCTAAACTGAATTGTCATCCAGTTATAATCTGTTTTTTCCGAGCTTTTAAACGCGATATTATGGTTTTATCGATGTATAAGACGTATAGAGAGATTAAAAGTGAAGCATCTTCAGCGTTTCTTTAGCAACGATGCCTCTGGGGGCATCATCCTGATTATTGCCGCCGTTCTGGCGATGCTGATGGCGAACCTCGGTGTGACCAGCGGCCTGTATCACGCGTTTCTTGAGACGCCGGTGCAACTGCGCGTTGGCGCATTAGAAATCAACAAAAACATGCTGCTGTGGATTAACGATGCCCTGATGGCGGTGTTTTTCCTGTTGATTGGCCTCGAGGTTAAACGCGAGATGATGCAGGGATCGTTAGCGACGCGTCGTCAGGCGATTTTCCCGGTCGTGGCCGCGCTGGGTGGTATGGTCGTGCCCGCGCTGGTCTATCTGGCGTTTAACGCGCAGGATCCGGTGGCCAGCAGCGGCTGGGCGATTCCGGCTGCAACGGATATCGCTTTTGCACTTGGCGTGCTGGCGCTGCTCGGCAGCCGGGTTCCGGCATCGCTCAAGATCTTCCTGATGGCGCTGGCAATTATCGACGACCTGGGCGCTATTGTGATTATTGCGCTGTTCTACACCAGCGATTTATCGCTGCTGTCACTTGCCGTCGCGGCCGTTGCTATTGCGGCGCTGGCTGTCCTGAATCTGAGCGGCGTACGGCGCACCGGTATTTATATTCTGGTCGGCGTCATTTTGTGGACCGCGGTGCTGAAGTCGGGTGTGCATGCCACGCTGGCGGGCGTGATCGTGGGCTTCTTTATTCCGCTGCGTGAGCAGAACGGTAAGTCGCCAGCGAAACAGCTTGAGCACGTTTTACACCCGTGGGTGGCCTTTATGATCCTGCCGCTATTTGCCTTTGCGAATGCGGGCGTCTCGCTGCAAGGCGTGACGCTGGACGGGCTGACTTCGCTGCTGCCGCTGGGCATTATCGCCGGTCTGTTTATTGGCAAACCGCTGGGCATTAGCGTGTTCTGCTGGCTGGCGCTAAAGCTGAAGCTGGCAAAGCTGCCGGAAGGCACCAGCTTTGCGCAGATTATGGCCGTGGGTCTGCTGTGCGGGATTGGTTTTACGATGTCTATTTTTATCGCCAGCCTGGCCTTTGGCAGCGTCGATCCGTCGCTGATTAACTGGGCGAAGCTTGGCATTCTGATCGGCTCCGTCCTGTCAGCGGTGGTGGGATACAGCTTGCTACGTGCACGCTTAAAGCCGGTAGCGAAATGAGAATGAAAGGAGAGGGGAGCACAGGGCATGTCGCATATTAACTACAACCATCTTTACTACTTCTGGCATGTCTACAAGGAAGGTTCTGTCGTGGGCGCGGCGGAGGCGCTGTACCTTACGCCGCAGACCATTACCGGACAGATTAAGGCACTGGAAGAGCGCCTGCAGGGCAAGCTGTTTAAGCGTAAAGGGCGCGGCATTGAGCCGACGGAGCTCGGGGAACTGGTCTTCCGCTACGCGGACAAAATGTTCACCTTAAGCCAGGAGATGCTGGATATCGTGAACTACCGTAAGGAATCGAACCTGTTGTTCGACGTCGGCGTAGCCGATGCGCTGTCGAAACGATTGGTCAGTGGCGTACTGGATGCCGCAGTGGTGGAAGGTGAGCAAATTCATCTGCGCTGTTTTGAGTCGACGCATGAAATGTTGCTTGAGCAGCTCAGTCAGCACAAGCTGGATATGATTATCTCTGACTGCCCGATCGACTCCACGCAGCAGGAAGGGCTGTTCTCGGTCAAAATCGGTGAGTGCAGCGTGAGCTTCTGGTGCACCAATCCGCCGCCGGAGAAACCTTTCCCGGCCTGTCTGGAAGAGCGACGTTTGCTGATTCCGGGCCGCCGCTCCATGCTCGGGCGTAAGTTGCTGAACTGGTTTAACGTGCAGGGGCTGAAGGTCGAGATACTCGGTGAGTTTGACGATGCGGCGCTGATGAAGGCCTTTGGCGCGGCGCATAACGCCATATTTGTCGCGCCGACGCTCTATGCCACGACTTTTATGCCGACGACACCATTGTGGAAATTGGCCGTATGGATAACGTGATGGAAGAGTATCACGCAATTTTTGCCGAACGCATGATTCAGCATCCATCGGTACAGCGCATCTGCCATAGCGACTATTCGGCGCTGTTTGCCGAACCGTCGAAGTAATCTTGTCGCCCGGCATGCCGGGCGACGTCAATCGCAGGCATAAAAAAACCCGCTTTACGCGGGTTTTTCTACAAAGCTGATAACAAGCGGGCGATTAAGCCAGTTTGTTGATCTGTGCAGTCAGGTTTGCTTTATGACGTGCAGCTTTGTTTTTGTGGATCAGACCTTTAGCAGCCTGACGGTCCACGATCGGTTGCATTTCGTTAAATGCTTTCAGTGCAGTAGCTTTGTCGCCAGCTTCGATAGCTGCGTATACTTTCTTGATGAAAGTACGCATCATAGAGCGACGGCTAGCGTTGTGTTTGCGAGCCTTTTCAGACTGAACGGCGCGCTTCTTAGCTGATTTGATATTAGCCAAGGCCAACTCCCAAATGTGTTCTATATGGACAATTCAAAGGCCGAGGAATATGCCCGTTTAGCCTTCTTTTGTCAATGGATTTGTGCAAATAAGCGCCGTTAATTTGACAACGCTGCATTACGTATTGATGGCGCAGGATTCTACCAGCTTGTCGCCGATGAATACAGTCTTTCCGGCACAAAAATCACGCGTCTCGACTATATTTTCTTGCCTTTTTAACGGATGCTGATGAAATCATTCCCTCTTTCCGTTACGAGGTGTAATCGCCGGTTAACCTTGACTGCTGTACAAGGTATACTCTGACGATTTTCACTCTTTTGAGCCAGACATGAAGCTGATACGCGGCATACATAATCTCAGTCAGGCCCACATGGGTGCGTTCTGACCATTGGTAATTTCGACGGTGTGCATCGTGGGCATCAGGCGTTACTGCAAGGCTTACGTGCCGAGGGCAGAGCGCGCGGTTTGCCTGTGGTGGTGATGATTTTTGAACCGCAGCCGCTGGAGCTCTTCGCGGCTGACAAGGCCCTGCGCGCTTGACGCGCCTGCGCGAAAAGCTGCGCTATCTGGCCGAGAGTGGAGTGGACTACGTCCTGTGCCTGCGTTTTGATCGCCGCTTTGCGGCGCTGACCGCGCAGGACTTTATCAGCGAGCTGCTGGTGAAGCGGCTGGGCGTGCAGTTCCTTGCCGTGGGGGATGATTTCCGCTTTGGCGCTGGTCGTCAGGGGGATTTCTTGTTATTACAGAAGGCGGGCGCGGACTTCGGTTTCGACATCACCAGCACGCAAACCTTCTGCCATGGCGGAGTACGCATTAGCAGCACCGCGGTGCGCCAGGCGTTGGCCGACGATAATCTCGAGCAGGCGGAACGTCTGCTGGGTCATCCTTTTATTATCTCCGGGCGCGTGGTGCACGGCGATGAACTGGGCCGCACAATCGGTTTCCCGACGGCGAATTTACCGCTGCGTCGTCAGGTTTCCCTGTTAAAGGGTTTATGCGGTGGAAGTGGCAGGGCTGGGCGACAAGCCGCTGCCGGGCGTGGCTAATATTGGCACGCGTCCAACGGTTGCGGGCATGCGCCAGCAGCTGGAGGTTCATTTGCTGGACGTTGCAATGGACCTGTACGGTCGCCATATAGATGTGATACTGCGTAAAAAGATACGCAACGAGCAGCGATTCGCGTCGCTTGATGAGCTGAAGGCTCAAATCGCACGCGATGTGCTAACGGCCCGGGAGCATTTTGGGCTATCAACACCGGCTTAATGCCTGAACACGTTTTAAATACGGAATCGATAATCTGATGAGTGACTATAAATCTACCCTGAATTTGCCGGAAACAGGGTTCCCGATGCGCGGCGATCTCGCCAAGCGTGAACCGGGGATGCTGGCGCGTTGGACCGATGATGACCTGTACGGCATCATTCGTGCAGCCAAAAAAGGCAAAAAAACCTTCATTCTGCATGATGGCCCTCCATATGCGAATGGCAGCATTCATATTGGTCACTCGGTTAACAAGATTCTGAAAGATATTATCGTGAAGTCCAAAGGACTTTCCGGTTACGACTCGCCGTACGTCCCGGGTTGGGACTGCCATGGCCTGCCGATCGAACTGAAGGTAGAGCAGGAATACGGTAAGCCAGGTGAGAAATTCACCGCGGCAGAATTCCGCGCCAAGTGCCGCGAATATGCCGCCACTCAGGTTGATGGCCAGCGTACCGACTTCATCCGTCTGGGCGTGCTGGGTGACTGGCAGAAGCCGTACCTGACCATGGACTTCAAAACCGAAGCCAACATCATTCGCGCGCTGGGTAAAATCGTCGCTAACGGTCACCTGCACAAAGGCGCGAAGCCGGTGCACTGGTGCGTTGACTGCCGTTCTGCGCTGGCGGAAGCGGAAGTTGAGTATTACGACAAAACCTCCCCGTCTATCGACGTCGCGTTCCACGCCGCCGATCAGGACGCGGTAAAAGCGAAATTTGGCGCGGCCAACGTGACCGGCCCTATCTCGCTGGTTATCTGGACCACCACGCCGTGGACTCTGCCGGCTAACCGCGCCATTTCCCTGGCGCCGGACTTTGATTATGCGCTGGTGCAGATCGACGGCCAGGCGGTGATTCTGGCGAGCGATCTGGTCGAAAGCGTGATGAAACGCATTGGCGCTGCTGATTACACCATCCTCGGTACCGTAAAAGGCGCTGAGCTGGAGCTGCTGCGTTTTACCCACCCGTTCATGGGCTTCGACGTGCCGGCTATTCTCGGCGATCACGTCACCCTGGATGCGGGTACCGGTGCGGTGCATACCGCCGGTGGCCATGGCCCGGACGACTACGTGATCAGCCAGAAATACGGTCTGGAAATCGCGAACCCGGTTGGCCCGGACGGCACATACCTGGCGGGTACCTATCCGGAGCTGGACGGTGTGAACGTCTTTAAAGCCAACGACAAAATCGTTGCGCTGCTGACGGAGAAAGGCGCGCTGCTGCACGTCGAAAAAATGCAGCACAGCTATCCGTGCTGCTGGCGTCATAAGTCGCCGATCATCTTCCGTGCGACCCGCAGTGGTTCGTCAGCATGGACCAGAAAGGCCTGCGCATTCAGTCTCTCAAAGAGATCGACCGCATTGAACAGGAAGGCCTGGCGAAAGAAGATCTGAGCGGCTGGATCCCAGCCTGGGTAAAGCGCGTATCGAATCCATGGTGGCGAACCGTCCTGACTGGTGTATCTCCCGTCAGCGTACCTGGGGCGTGCCGATGGCGCTGTTCGTGCATAAAGACACCGAAGAGCTGCACCCGCGTACCACCGAACTGATGGAAGCGGTGGCCAAATACGTTGAGAAAGACGGCATTCAGGCGTGGTGGGATCTCGACCCGCGTGAAATCCTCGGCGACGACGCAGACAACTACGTCAAAGTGCCGGATACGCTGGACGTATGGTTCGACTCCGGTTCAACCAGCTACTCCGTTGTTGACGCCCGTCCGGAATTCGGCGGTCATGCAGCGGATATGTACCTGGAAGGTTCCGACCAGCACCGCGGCTGGTTCATGTCCTCGCTGATGATCAGCGTCGCCATGAAAGGCAAAGCGCCATACCGTCAGGTACTGACCCACGGCTTCACCGTCGATGGTCAGGGCCGTAAGATGTCCAAATCTATCGGTAACACCGTTTCTCCGCAGGACGTGATGAACAAACTGGGCGCGGATATCCTGCGTCTGTGGGTGGCATCCACTGACTACACCGGCGAAATGGCGGTGTCTGACGAAATCCTGAAACGTGCTGCCGACAGCTATCGTCGTATCCGTAACACCGCGCGCTTCCTGCTGGCGAACCTCAACGGGTTCGATCCGAAGAAAGACATGGTGAAACCGGAAGAGATGGTCGTGCTGGATCGTTGGGCCGTCGCCTGTGCGCAGGCCGCTCAGGAAGATATCGTGAAAGCGTACGCGTCCTACGATTTCCACGAAGTGGTACAGCGTCTGATGCGCTTCTGCTCCGTTGAAATGGGCTCGTTCTACCTCGACATCATCAAGGACCGCCAGTACACCGCGAAAGCCGACAGCGTGGCGCGTCGTAGCTGCCAGACTGCGCTGTACCATATCGCAGAAGCACTGGTTCGCTGGATGGCGCCAATCATGTCCTTCACCGCCGATGAAATCTGGGCTACCTGCCGGGCGACCGTGAGAAGTATGTCTTCACCGGAGAATGGTACGAAGGGCTGTTCGGTCTGGACAATGCCGAAGAGATGAACGACGACTTCTGGGAAGAGCTGCTGAAAGTTCGTGGCGAAGTGAACAAGGTTATCGAACAGGCGCGTGCTGACAAGAAAGTCGGTGGTTCCCTCGAAGCGGCAGTGACCCTGTACGCGGATGCGGAGCTGGCGGCCAAACTGACGGCGCTGGGTGACGAATTACGATTTGTCCTGTTGACCTCCGGGGCGACCGTTGCCGATTATGCAGCGGCGACCGCTGACGCTCAGCAGAGTGAACTGCTGAAAGGTCTGAAAGTCGCGCTGAATAAAGCCGAAGGTGAGAAGTGCCCGCGCTGCTGGCACTATACTCAGGATATCGGCAAGGTGGCGGAGCACGCAGATATCTGCGGACGCTGTGTGAGCAACGTGGCCGGTGACGGCGAAAAACGTAAGTTTGCCTGATGAGTAAATCGATTTGTGCAACAGGGCTGCGCTGGCTGTGGCTGGTCGTCGCCGTGCTGATTATCGATCTGGGCAGTAAATATCTGATCCTCCAGAACTTTGCTCTGGGGATACGGTGTCGCTGTTCCCGTCGCTTAATCTCCATTATGCGCGTAACTACGGCGCCGCGTTCAGCTTCCTGGCTGACAGCGGCGGTTGGCAGCGCTGGTTCTTCGCGGTATCGCTATCGGTATCTGCGTGGCGCTGGCGGTACTGATGTACCGTTCCAAAGCTACGCAGAAGCTGAATAACATCGCCTATGCGCTGATTATTGGCGGCGCGCTGGGTAACCTGTTCGACCGTCTGTGGCACGGCTTTGTCGTCGACATGATCGATTTCTACGTCGGCGACTGGCACTTTGCCACCTTCAACCTGGCCGATACGGCAATTTGTATCGGCGCGGCGTTGATTGTGCTGGAAGGCTTCCTGCCGAAAAAGCAGGCGTAAGATAATGCCGGATGGCGCTGCGCTTATCCGGCCTACGATCCATTGTAGGCCGGAAAGCGTCGCGCCATCTGCAATCGCTACGCCGAACACATAACAATAATCGTCATTTCAATGTCGTAAGATAGAAGGCTGTACCTGCATGTCTAACTCGATTCAAAGCAATAGCGCGGTGCTGGTGCACTTCACGCTGAAACTGGACGATGGCTCTACCGCTGAGTCAACCCGTAACAACGGCAAACCGGCGCTGTTTCGTCTGGGCGATGCCTCCCTGTCTGAAGGGCTGGAGCAGCATCTTCTCGGCCTGAAGGCCGGGGACAAAAAATCCTTCTCTCTGGAGCCGGATGCGGCGTTCGGTATCTCGACGCCCGACCTGATCCAGTATTTCTCCGCCGCGAATTTATGGATGCGGGCGAGCCGGAAATCGGGGCGATCATGCTGTTCACCGCGATGGATGGCAGCGAAATGCCGGGCGTGATCCGCGAAATCAACGGTGATTCCATCACGGTTGATTTTAACCATCCGCTGGCGGGCCATACCGTTCATTTTGATATTGAAGTACTGGAAGTCGATCCGGTACTGGAGGCGTAACATGCAGATCCTGTTGGCCAACCCACGCGGCTTTTGTGCAGGCGTTGACCGCGCTATCAGCATTGTTGAAAATGCGCTCGCCATTTATGGCGCGCCAATTTACGTTCGTCACGAAGTGGTGCACAACCGCTACGTGGTGGACAGTTTGCGTGAACGCGGCGCGATTTTTATCGAGCAGATCAGCGAAGTGCCGGACGGCGCGATCCTGATCTTCTCCGCGCACGGCGTCTCTCAGGCCGTCCGTAACGAAGCGAAAAGCCGCGATCTCACGGTTTTCGACGCGACCTGTCCATTAGTCACGAAAGTGCATATGGAAGTGGCGCGCGCCAGCCGTCGTGGTGAAGAATCCATTCTGATTGGCCATGCTGGCCACCCGGAAGTGGAAGGTACGATGGGTCAGTACAGCAACCCGAAAGGGGGCATGTACCTCGTTGAGTCGCCGGAAGATGTGCTGAAGCTGGCGGTTAAAGACGAAAGCAAGCTGTCGTTTATGACCCAGACCACGCTCTCGGTGGACGATACCTCCGACGTTATTGATGCCTTACGCCAGCGCTTCCCGAAAATCGTTGGTCCGCGCAAAGACGATATTTGCTACGCCACCACGAACCGCCAGGAAGCCGTGCGATCGCTCGCCCAGCAGGCCGACGTGGTGCTGGTGGTTGGCTCGAAAAACTCGTCCAACTCCAACCGTCTGGCCGAACTGGCGCAGCGGATGGGCAAAGCGGCCTATCTGATTGACGATGCGGCGGACATCCAGGAAGCCTGGGTGAAAGACGCCGCCTGTGTCGGCGTGACCGCCGGAGCCTCCGCGCCGGATATTCTGGTGCAGAACGTGATTGCCCGCCTGCAATCGCTGGGCGGCGGCGAAGCCATCACCCTTGAAGGACGCGAAGAGAATATTGTTTTCGAAGTTCCGCGCGAGCTGCGAGTGGATGTTCGTGAAGTCGAATAAATTATTTCTCCCGCGAATGTGAAAAAATGCCAGGCTTAACGTCTGGCATTTTTTTAGGGAGAAATCATGCGTCTACCTATTTTTCTGGATACCGATCCCGGTATTGATGATGCGGCGGCGATTGCCGCTGCGCTGTTTGCCCCGGAGCTGGATCTTCAACTGATGACCACCGTTGCCGGCAACGTCTCGGTCGAAAAAACCACCCGTAACGGCTTACAGCTCCTGCATTTCTGGGACGCCGATGTTCCACTTGCTCAAGGAGCCGCCGCGCCGCTGGTGCGTTCGTTACGTGACGCCGCCTCGGTTCACGGCGAGTCGGGCATGGAAGGCTACGACTTTGTTGAGCACAACCGTCAGCCGCTGGCCAAACCGGCGTTCCAGGCGATCCGTGATGCGCTGATGCATGCGCCGCAGCCGATTACGCTGGTGGCTATCGGGCCACTCACCAATATTGCGCTGCTGCTGACTCAGTATCCGGAGTGTCGTTTTAATATCCGTCGCCTGGTGATCATGGGCGGCTCCGCCGGACGCGGTAACTTTACGCCGAACGCCGAGTTCAACATCGCTATCGACCCGGAAGCCGCGGCGCTGGTGTTCCGCAGCGGTCTGGAGATTGTGATGTGTGGGCTGGACGTCACCAATCAGGCCGTGTTGGCGCCGGAGTATCTGTCTACGCTTCCCGCGCTCAATAAGACCGGCAGCATGCTTCACGCGTTGTTTAGCCACTATCGTAGCGGCAGTATGCAGAGCGGCCTGCGGATGCATGACCTCTGCGCCATTGCCTGGCTGGTCCGTCCGGACCTGTTTACGCTGCACAGCTGCTTTGTGGCGGTGGAAACCCAGGGGCAATACACCGCTGGCACCACGGTGGTGGATATTGAAGGGCGTCTGGGGCAGCCCGCCAACGCGCAGGTGGCGCTGGATCTTGATGTGGATGGTTTTCGTCAGTGGGTGGCCGAGGTATTCGCCCGCGCGCCGTAATCAGGTGTGTAGTGGTACCTTCTCGCTGAGATAGTCAATCATCGCCCGCATTCTGGCGGCATATGTTGATTGCGCGTCCACAGCAGCCACAGCTCGCCGCTGTAGTCGCTGATAAATTCCCATTCTGGCAGGACCTGGACGATCTCTCCGCTCGCAAGTGCCTCGCGGGCGGTAAAGAGCGGCAGGCTGCCGATTCCCAGATCATTTTTTACCGCATCCAGACGTACGCCAGTGTGGTTGGCGGCGTAGCGGCCATGAGTCTGAATGGTCTCCACGCGTTCACCGCGGCGAAACTTCCAGCGCGAATCCGCAGGGGTCTCGCCAAGGCTGATACAGCTATGGTCGCGCAGTGCCTGCGGGTGTTCTGGCGTACCGTGCTCGCGTAGGTACGCGGGGTAGCGCATATCACATGGCTAACCGGCATCAGCGGTTTCCCGTACAAGCCTGGGGAGGGAGACTGACTGATGCGCAGCGCAAGGTCGACGCCGTCGTCGATTAAATCCATATAGCGGTCTTCCAGCCGCAGACAGACGTCCACCTGCGGGTAGCGGGCAAAGAATTCGGCCATCAGAGGGTGAATAACAAACCGTCCCACCGCCTTGGGCACGCTGAGGGTCAGCTTACCTTGCGCGATGCTTTGTCGGCTGCTGCCCGAGTCGACGGCCATTTGCGCCGCATGCAGCATTTCCTGCGCGTGTGCATACACTATTTTGCCCGTTTCACTGAGCGCCAGCTTGCGCGTCGTACGATGTAGCAGTTTGCTGCCCAGCGCCTTCTCAAGGCGTGAAACGCTGCGGCTAATAGCGGAAGGCGTAGCGCCCGAGGCTTTGGCGGCGGCGGAAAAGCTCCCGTGGTCGATAATCAACACAAAGGTGGCAAGGTCGGGAAGAAGGTTAGGGGTCATTTGTGCGTACCAGGCAAAGATGCATTGAACCAGCGCAGGATTATCGCTGCCAGTAAAGTGAATATACTCTCCCCATCAAGAGGAGAGCAATCATGACCGAACGTCTTTATTACACCTGCGATAATACTGAAGGCCCGGCTAACTTACTGAGCTGCTCGGCTGAGCCGGATGGACGGTATGCGGTGGCACTGGATAGAACCCTTTTTCACCCGCAAGGCGGCGGACAGCCCGCGGACGCGGGCTGGATTGATGAGATCCCCGTCGAGACGGTGATCGCGCGTGATGACGACGTGCTACATATCGTAGCAACACCGATTGAGCCTGGCGTAGTCAAGTTGAGGGTTGATGCGTCACAGCGCCAGCTGCATGCGCGGCTGCACTCTGCGGGCATCTTATCGGCCTGGCGGGTACAGAGTACGGATGGCAACCGGTGAAAGCGCACCACTGGCCTGGCGAAGGGCGCATTACGTTTTCCGCAAAAGGTAGCAGTTCGCTGCCGGATTGTGCCTCGCTGCTGGCGAAAATCAGCGCCTGGCAGGCGGAGGATCTTCCTCGCCGGGTAACATTCGACGGCGGTTTGCGCGAAGTCGGGTTTGGTGAGCTTCCCGCTTACCCTTGCGGCGGGACGCATGTTGCGCGTTTATCCGACATTGGGCAGGTGACGATTACCCAGGTGAAGATGAAAAAAGGCAGATGATCGTTAACTACACGCTTGTGTCGTAAAACCGGGCTTGCGAAAGTCGCTATGCAGATTGGCTGTATTTTGTTCGGTTTTCCCGTCGTTTTCCCATCGGCTTACCGCTTACTGAGCGAGTTTGACTTCTTTCCTTTGCTGCGGCAATGATTCATCCTGCGGGATGAATCATGTCTTTTACTGATATTCCCCTCTGTTTATCATTAAATTCTAATTATGGGTGTTTTCAGCTAGCGACCTCCGGGCGCGCTGGTTACTCTGAAAACGATTTACGCAATTTTTACAAAAGAGAATAGCTATGCATGAAGCACAAATCCGCGTTGCCATTGCCGGCGCCGGCGGCCGCATGGGACGGCAGTTAATCCAGGCCGCCATGGCGATGGAAGGTGTTCAGCTGGGCGCCGCGCTGGAGCGCGAAGGCTCTTCCTTGCTGGGCAGCGATGCTGGCGAACTGGCGGGGCGGGAAAGTCCGGCGTGACCGTTCAAAGCAGCCTTGAGGCGGTAAAAGATGATTTTGACGTGTTCATCGATTTTACCCGTCCGGAAGGTACGTTGACGCATCTGGCGTTTTGCCGCCAGCAGGGTAAAGGGATGGTGATTGGTACTACCGGCTTTGACGATGCTGGTAAACAAGCCATTCGCGAGGCGTCACAAGAGATTGCGATCGTTTTCGCCGCAAACTTTAGCGTCGGCGTTAACGTCATGCTCAAGCTGCTGGAGAAAGCCGCGAAGGTAATGGGCGACTACACCGATATTGAAATTATTGAAGCGCACCACCGCCATAAAGTGGATGCACCGTCGGGTACGGCGCTGGCAATGGGCGAGGCGATCGCCGGGCGCTGGATAAAGATCTGAAGGACTGCGCGGTCTACTCGCGTGAAGGTTATACCGGTGAACGCGTGCCGGGCACGATTGGTTTTGCGACCGTACGCGCGGGCGACATTGTCGGCGAACACACCGCCATGTTTGCCGATATTGGCGAGCGTGTGGAGATAACGCATAAGGCTTCCAGCCGCATGACGTTTGCTAACGGAGCGGTAAGATCGGCATTGTGGCTTAAGTCGAAGCAAAACGGTCTTTTTGATATGCGTGATGTGCTGAATTTGAATGAACTATAAGTATTTATTACCCATCGTGATGTGGTTATTGTAGTCGTAATTACTTGATTACACAGGGCAATATTTTATTGCCCTTTATTTTATCTTATTTTTGTTTCTTTTGTATTAGGATGCTTGTTTTTATAAGATATCTACCTTAAAAGTGTTGGTTAAATGTAAATTTTGACCATCTGGTCTACTTTTTAAGGCATCCTCTCATCATTTTACAGTCTTTCTGCTCCGCAAGCGTTTTCTCCCATGAGTTAGTTGATCTTTTTGATGCCTGGAGGCGGCTTGGTTCGCCAGTGGCGCAAAATAATAATAAAAATTGCCCTTTGAGGTAGACTTTTGCCGAGGCTGTCACTAGAATGCCGCCGTTTGCCAGAAATTCATCGGTAAGCAGATTTGCATTGATTTGTGCCGTTGTTATGAATTAATATGCAAATAAAGCGAGTAAATATTCTCTGGAGGGTGTTTTGATTAAGTCAGCGCTATTGGTTCTGGAAGACGGAACCCAGTTTTACGGTCGGGCCATAGGGGCAACAGGTTCGGCGGTTGGGAAGTCGTTTTCAATACTTCAATGACCGGTTATCAAGAAATCCTCACTGATCCTTCCTATTCTCGCCAAATCGTCACTCTTACTTATCCCCATATTGGTAATGTCGGCACCAATGCCGCCGATGAAGAGTCCTCTCAGGTTCACGCTCAGGGTCTGGTTATTCGCGACCTGCCGCTGATTGCCAGCAACTATCGCAATACCGAAGACCTCTCTTCTTACCTGAAACGCCATAACATCGTGGCGATTGCCGATATCGATACCCGTAAGCTGACGCGACTGCTGCGCGAGAAGGGCGCTCAGAACGGCTGCATCATCGCAGGCGATAATCTGGATGCTACGCTGGCCTTAGAAAAAGCCAAAGCGTTCCCGGGCTTAAATGGGATGGACCTGGCAAAAGAAGTGACCACGGCTGAATCCTACAGCTGGACGCAGGGTAGCTGGACGCTGGCGGGTGACCTGCCGGAAGCCAAGTCCGCAGAAGAGCTGCCGTTCCACGTGGTGGCCTACGATTTTGGCGCCAAGCGCAACATCCTGCGCATGCTGGTGGACCGCGGCTGCCGCCTGACCGTGGTACCGGCGAAAACTTCCGCTGAAGAAGTGCTGGCGATGAATCCGGACGGCGTGTTCCTGTCAAACGGCCCTGGCGACCCGGCACCGTGCGACTACGCCATCGACGCGATTGAGAAATTCCTCCAGACCGACATTCCGGTATTTGGCATCTGCCTCGGCCATCAGCTGCTGGCGCTGGCGAGCGGTGCGAAAACCATCAAGATGAAATTTGGTCACCACGGGGGTAACCACCCGGTGAAAGACATGGATAAGAATGTGGTGATGATCACCGCGCAGAACCACGGCTTTGCGGTTGATGAAGACTCGCTGCCAGGCAACCTGCGCGTGACCCACAAATCCCTGTTCGACGGTACCCTGCAAGGGATTCACCGTACCGATAAACCGGCGTTCAGTTTCCAGGGCCACCCAGAGGCGAGCCCTGGCCCGCACGATGCGGCGCCGCTGTTCGACCACTTTATCGAGCTTATTGAGCAATACCGTCAGTCCGCGAAATAATCAGGAGTAATAAGAGCCATGCCAAAACGTACAGACATAAAAAGTATCCTGATTCTGGGCGCGGGCCCGATTGTTATCGGTCAGGCGTGTGAGTTTGACTACTCCGGTGCCCAGGCGTGTAAAGCGCTGCGCGAAGAGGGTTACCGCGTTATTCTGGTGAACTCTAACCCGGCCACCATCATGACCGACCCGGAAATGGCCGATGCGACCTACATCGAGCCGATTAACTGGGAAGTGGTACGCAAAATCATCGAAAAAGAGCGTCCGGATGCGGTTCTGCCAACCATGGGCGGCCAGACCGCGCTGAACTGCGCGCTGGAGCTGGAGCGTCAGGGCGTGCTGGAAGAGTTCGGCGTGACCATGATTGGTGCGACCGCCGATGCGATTGATAAAGCAGAAGACCGTCGTCGCTTCGATGTAGCAATGAAGAAAATCGGCCTCGACACCGCGCGTTCCGGTATCGCGCACACCATGGAAGAAGCGCTGGCGGTTGCCGCTGACGTCGGCTTCCCATGCATCATCCGCCCAAGCTTCACCATGGCGGCACCGGTGGCGGTATCGCTTACAACCGCGAAGAGTTCGAAGAAATCTGCGAACGCGGCCTGGACCTCTCGCCAACCAACGAGCTGCTGATTGATGAATCGCTGATCGGCTGGAAAGAGTACGAGATGGAAGTGGTGCGTGATAAAAACGACAACTGCATCATCGTCTGCTCTATCGAAAACTTCGATGCGATGGGTATCCACACCGGTGACTCCATCACCGTGGCCCCGGCGCAGACCCTGACCGACAAAGAATACCAAATCATGCGTAACGCCTCGATGGCGGTACTGCGTGAAATCGGCGTTGAAACCGGTGGTTCTAACGTCCAGTTCTCGGTGAACCCGAAAGACGGTCGACTGATTGTTATCGAAATGAACCCGCGCGTCTCCCGCTCCTCGGCGCTAGCCTCGAAAGCTACCGGCTTCCCGATTGCCAAAGTGGCAGCGAAACTGGCGGTGGGTTACACCCTCGACGAACTGATGAACGATATCACCGGCGGCCGTACGCCGGCCTCCTTCGAGCCGTCTATCGACTACGTTGTCACCAAGATTCCACGTTTCAACTTCGAGAAATTCGCTGGCGCTAACGACCGTCTGACCACCCAGATGAAATCCGTTGGTGAAGTGATGGCGATTGGCCGCACGCAGCAGGAATCCCTGCAAAAAGCGCTGCGCGGCCTGGAAGTGGGCGCCACCGGTTTCGACCCGAAAGTGAGCCTCGACGACCCGGAAGCGCTGACCAAAATCCGCCGCGAGCTGAAAGACGCGGGCGCTGATCGTATCTGGTATATCGCCGATGCGTTCCGCGCAGGCCTCTCCGTCGACGGCGTGTTCAACCTGACCAACATCGACCGCTGGTTCCTGGTGCAGATTGAAGAGCTGGTGCGTCTGGAAGAGAAAGTGGCGGAAGTGGGCATCAACGGCCTCGACGCTGATTTCCTGCGTCACCTGAAGCGAAAAGGTTTTGCCGATGCGCGTCTGGCGAAGCTGGCGGGCGTGCGCGAAGCGGAAATCCGCAAGCTGCGCGACCAGTACAACCTGCACCCGGTCTACAAGCGCGTGGATACCTGCGCGGCGGAATTCGCCACCGATACCGCCTACATGTACTCCACCTATGAAGAAGAGTGCGAATCTAACCCGTCCGTTGACCGCGATAAAATCATGGTCCTCGGCGGCGGCCCGAACCGTATCGGTCAGGGTATTGAATTTGACTACTGCTGCGTACACGCCTCGCTGGCGCTGCGCGAAGACGGTTACGAGACCATCATGGTCAACTGTAACCCGGAAACCGTCTCCACCGACTACGACACCTCCGACCGTCTGTACTTCGAGCCGGTCACGCTGGAAGACGTGCTGGAAATCGTGCGCATCGAGAAGCCGAAGGGCGTTATCGTGCAGTACGGCGGCCAGACCCCGCTGAAGCTGGCGCGTGAACTGGAAGCCGCAGGCGTACCGGTTATCGGCACCAGCCGGACGCCATCGACCGCGCGGAAGACCGTGAACGCTTCCAGCACGCGGTTGACCGTCTGAAGCTGAAGCAGCCGGCGAATGCCACCGTCACCGCCATTGAACAAGCGGTTGAGAAGGCGAAAGAGATTGGTTACCCGCTGGTGGTGCGCCCATCCTACGTACTGGGCGGCCGCGCGATGGAAATCGTCTATGACGAAGCCGATCTGCGTCGCTACTTCCAGACCGCGGTCAGCGTGTCTAACGATGCGCCGGTGCTGCTGGACCGCTTCCTTGATGATGCGATTGAAGTGGACGTTGACGCCATCTGCGACGGCGAAATGGTGCTGATTGGCGGCATCATGGAGCACATCGAGCAGGCGGGCGTACACTCCGGCGACTCCGCCTGTTCTCTGCCAGCCTACACGCTGAGCCAGGAAATTCAGGATGTGATGCGCCAGCAGGTGCAGAAGCTGGCCTTCGAGTTGCAGGTACGCGGCCTGATGAACGTGCAGTTTGCGGTGAAAGACAACGAAGTCTACCTGATTGAAGTCAACCCGCGTGCGGCGCGTACCGTACCGTTCGTCTCCAAAGCCACCGGCGTTCCGCTGGCGAAAGTAGCGGCGCGCGTGATGGCCGGCAAATCGCTGACCGAGCAGGGCGTGACCCAAGAAATTATCCCGCCGTATTACTCGGTGAAAGAAGTGGTGCTGCCGTTCAACAAATTCCCGGGCGTTGACCCGCTGTTAGGGCCAGAAATGCGCTCTACCGGGGAAGTGATGGGCGTGGGCCGTACCTTCGCGGAAGCGTTCGCTAAGGCGCAGTTGGGCAGTAACTCCACGATGAAGAAACAAGGCCGTGCGCTGCTCTCGGTTCGCGAAGGCGACAAAGAGCGCGTGGTGGACCTGGCCGCTAAGCTGCTGAAACAAGGCTTCGAGCTGGATGCCACCCACGGTACCGCGATTGTGCTGGGCGAAGCCGGTATCAACCCGCGTCTGGTGAACAAGGTGCATGAAGGTCGTCCGCACATTCAGGACCGTATCAAGAATGGCGAATATACCTACATCATCAACACCACCGCAGGTCGTCAGGCGATTGAAGACTCCAAGCTGATTCGCCGCAGCGCGCTGCAGTACAAAGTGCACTACGACACCACCCTGAACGGCGGTTTCGCTACGGCGATGGCGCTGAATGCAGATGCCAAAGAGAAAGTGACCTCTGTACAGGAAATGCACGCACAGATTAAAAAATAAGTGCAAGCAACCAAAAACGCCGGGCATCTGCCCGGCGTTTTTGCTTTTGTAGCCCGGCGGCGCTTCGCTTGGCCGGGCTACATTTATTGTTCGGCTATGGGGGACGTTGCGACCGCCTGCTGCGACTTGCTGGCCATCTCCTCGCGATATTTCAAATTATCCCAGATGCGGAAGAACGGGTAATACATCACCAGCGAAATTCCGAGGTTGACGATTTGTAGCACCGAGCCGGAAATATGCCCGCCGGTCGCCAGATAGCCGCTGACCACAATCGGTGTAGTGAACGGCAGCGCAATGCCCGCCGGTTTGGCGACTAAACCGGTGGTCATCGCCACGTAGGAGACAATCACCAGCACCACTGGCGTAAGGATAAACGGCACCACCAGATACGGGTTCATCACGATCGGAATGCCAAACACCATGGGTTCGCTGATGTTAAACAGGCTGCCCGGCGCGGCAATTTTACCCAGCTGTTTCATCTGCACGCTGCGGCTGCGTAAGATCATAAAGATAACCAGCCCTAACAGCGCCCCGGTACCGCCCGGCGCAATCCACAGGTCGTAGAACTGCTGGGTGATAATGTGGGGAATCGGCAGGCCGTTCTGGAACGCTTCCAGGTTTTCGGACATGTTGCTCAGCCAGACCGGGCGGATAAACACCAGTACGATGGTGTCGCCGTGCAGACCCAGCATCCACAGAATGCCAATCAGCAGCACTGAAATAATCATCCCCGGCAGCGAGCCGCCGACGTGGCTCATCGGAATGCCCACCAGCTCGGTGATCATGGTATTGATATCGCCAAACGGCGTCGCTTCAACCAGCAGGCGCAGCGCCAGCACCACTGCCAGCACGCAGAAACCCGGGATCAGCGCGAGGAACGATTTTGCCACCGCCGGCGGTACGCCTTCCGGCATGCGGATGACCAGATTGCGGTCGTTGACGAAGCGGTAGATTTCGGTGGAGAGCAGGGCAATCAGAATTGCCACGAACAGCCCTGACTGCCAATCTGCCCATCGGCATGACGCCTTTGACCAGCTGCGCCACGTCGCTACCCGCCGGGGTAAACATGATGTGCTGTGGAATGGTCATCACGAAGGCCACCAGGGAGACAGCACCGGCGGTCAGCGGGTCGAGGGTCCGGTACTTCTCCGCCAGACGGTAGGCGATACCGAAGCTGGAGATCAGCGCCATGATGTCGTAGGTCGCTTTCACCGGATAGAGCACCTTTTCCTGCCACGTTGGGCCGAAGAGCTCGGTCATCAGCGTACCGTAGCCCGGCACTGGCAGATAGGCGAAGATCAGGAAGAACGAGCCTATCAACATAAATGGCATGTTCAGGATTATCCCGTCACGCACCGAAAGCACATGTTTTTGTCCGGCGATTTTGAGCGCGGTCGGTAAAACGTATTTATCTATTATCGACTTATTCACAGACACCCCTGCCGGCGCAGACGTTGCCGACCGGGCTATTGTTGTATTTATTGTTGGCTGAACTGCGGCAGCCACGCTTTATTGATGGTGAGCACTTCATCGACCAGCGCCGACGCCAGATTCACATCGGCGACCAGCGGGTTGGCAACCAACGCCAGCAGCGCTTTTTGCTTGTCACCGTGCACGGCGGCATCGATGGTCAGACGCTCAAAATCCTTGACCTGCTGGGTCAGGCCGTTCATCAGCGGCGGCAGTTTGCCAAAGGCCAGCGGATGCGCGCCCAGCGCATCAATCAGGCAGTTGGTCTCTATCACCGCGTCGTCCGGCAGTCCTTGAATGGCACCGTTATTGGCGATATTTACCACCATTTCAATGCCAAGATTGTTGTGCAGCGCGTTAATCAACTGCACCGCCACTTCGGAGTAGAACGAACCACCGCGCTGGCTCAGCTCCTCTGGTTTCTTGTCCAGATTCGGGTCGGCATACAGCTTGAACAGCGACGCTTCGACCTTCATCACCTGTTCGGCGCGAGTGCCTTTGCTGTCGGCATCCGCCAGTTCGTCTTCCAGCATGGTGCGGGTCTGCCAGAAATAGCGGTGATACGGGCAAGGAATGGCGCGCAGCGCGCGCAGTAGCTCCGGTGGCCACGGAATGGCCTTGATATTGTTCATCGACAGCTGCTCGCCGTCGCACAGCATCTCGATAACCTCGTCGGTCGCATCGCGGCCCGCCGCCAGCACCTGATGTACCCAGACCATATGGTTCAGGCCGGCAAAGCGCAGCGAGACGTCCCCATAAGGCAGCTTGAGCATATCGGCAATCATGTGGTGCATGGTCACCGGCACGTTGCACAGGCCAATGATCTTTGCCTTGCTGTGGCGCGACACCGCTTCAGTAACGATACCTGCGGGGTTGGTGAAGTTGATGATCCATGCGTCAGGCGCCAGACGTTCGACGCGTCTGGCGATATCCAGCATTACCGGAATGGTGCGCAGCGCCTTGGCGAAGCCGCCAACGCCAGTGGTTTCCTGGCCCAACAGTTTATGGCTCAGGCCCAGACGCTCATCGGCGGCGCGGGCCGGTAGCTGGCCTACGCGCAGCTGGGTGAGCACAAAACTTGAGCCTTTGATGGCGTCGTCCGCATCAAAGTGAACCGAGACTTTTACCGCCTCCAGCCCGTTGCGATCGAGCATGCGACGGGAGAGCGCCGCGATAATTTCAACTTTTTCGCGGCCCGCTTCGACATCAACCAGCGCCAGTTCCGCCATTGGCAGGGAAGCATGACGCGCAATTAATCCTTCAACCAGTTCCGGGTGTAGCTGCTGCCCCGCCAATCACGGTAATTTTCATCGCTTTCTCCTGGGCCTCAGGCCATCAGTTGGATCGCTTTATCGAGTACGCGATCGCCGCGCATGGTGCCGTAGTCCATCATGTCGATCACTTCGACCGGTTTACCCAGCGGCGCAGACAGTTCGCGCAGGCGAGAGAGTTCGAACTGCACCTGAGGGCCCAGAAGCACCACATCCGCCTGCGGCAGCATGTTTTCTATCTCGGCAACCGGATAGGCGTTGATCTCCACCGCCAGCGCGCGTTTTTCCGCTTCGGCACGCATCTTCTGCACCAGCATGCTGGTGGACATTCCGGCTGCGCAGCACAACATGATCTTTTTCATGACAATATTTCCCTCGTTTGAAAACATATTTCACACATTAGCGGTTTTACGTAGCATGTATGAAAATTATTTTCATGAGTGTGATCGGCGTTAAAATATTGCTTTACGGCATGTAAGAGGGATAAAAATGTGATCGCGATAAGATAAATGAATCTTTGCCGCCGGTTAATCGCATAACGTGTCGCCCTTCGGCTGAATGAATTGAAAAATAATTTCAATAAATTATGATGTTTTTAATGAGCCGCACATGAGGACACTCTGGTTATGGATATTGTTTATCAGCTGGTGCATGGGTTATCCGGACTGCCTGCGCAGGAATCCCGGCTGGCGCGCTTTTTCCTCGATAATTTTGCCCAGATCCCCGAGGCGACGATTAAAGAGCTGGCGGCAAAAGCTGGCGTCAGCCCGGCGACGCTGCAACACTTTTCGCGCAGTATTGGCTGCGCGGATATCAATGACTTTATTGGCCAGGTGCGCCATCAGCAGCAGGAGAGCCGCTTGAATAAAACGGCTGCCCCATGTTGGGCGATGCGGCATGGATGGATCCGCATACTCTGCAACAGTTGGCGAAAAATGCGGGCGTCGGTAGCGATGTGCTGGACCGTTTTTCTCACTCGATTGGCCGCGACAGCAATGAGGATATCCTCAGCCTGATCCGTCAGCGGTTGCAGGATTTCAGCCAGCAGGAATCGCGCGTGGCGCAGACTATCCTCAGCGATGTCGCCTTTGCCGCCTCGGCCACCATTGACCAGTTGGCAACGGCGGCAGGCGTCAGCCCGGCGACCATCACCCGTTTTGCCCGTGCGGCGGGCTGTGACGACATTCGCGATCTGCGCATGAAGCTGGCGCAGGCCAGCGCGCCGGTGGCGGCGGGCGATCTGCCGGGGCCGTGGCGCGAAAGGCTCAGCCAAATCCAGCATTCGTTGAATGCCCAGCTCAGCGAACTTTCGTCCACAGAGGTTGAACGTGCCGCGGGTCTGCTAAAACAGGCCCGTGCGGTGCATATCTTTAGCGCCAGCACCGCCGACAGCCCATTTGCCAGCCTGCTCCAGTATCGGTTGCTGACGCTAGGTTATCCGGCCAACGTCTGCCAGGATCCGGCGCTAATGGGCATTACCGCCTCAATGCTGGGAGCGGGGCAGGTGCTGGTGGTGTTTGCCGGTAGTCCGGCGGGTAACGCGTTAGCGGCGGCCGTGCATCAGGCACGCTGGGCAGGGGCGGAGATCGTCATCATCGGACAGCAGGAAAGCGCACTGAGTCACCCACAAAACGTGACGCTACCGCTCAACGATCCGCGTTACGGAGCGCTGTTGGTGATGGATTTGCTCTGCGATGCAATGGCCCAATAGGGTCACCCCGGCGTTGGCGTTTACACGCCTCGTCCGGGCATGCTCCGGGTTCAGAACCCCGTTTCCAGCGTTTCCAGCACGTTGTAGTCCTCATCAACCAGTAGCAACGCTTTCCACTTATCGAACGTCAGGCAAGGGTGTGAAGTGGCAAAGATCAGAATGTCTCCCACCTTCACATCGGTACCTGGCGCAAGCTTCAGCATCGCGTGCTGATCCATAATGCCGGTAGCTTCGATGCTGTGCGCTGCCAGCGGGAGCGCCTTACCGTCGCGATAGTGGGCGATAGGCTGCGGTAATCCTGCGTCAAACGCGCTATCGCGTTTGCCGAAATTGACGATCGCACGATCGCTTTCCGGCACCGATTGCACCATGGCCACCAGTTCCAGCGCGGAAGCCAGATCGCCGCCGAGATCGCAGGCGGTCTGGTCGCGCGCCAGAATGTCATTCTGCGCTTGTTGGTAGATGCCGGCATCGTGCGTGATGTAGCAGCCAGGGCGAATCACGACCCGGCAGTTCGCCGGTTTAGCGGCGGACAGCCACACGTTGCACACCACGTCATACCAGACCGACCCGGCGCCAGTCAGGATAAATTCCCCGTCGACATGGCGTTCAAGCTGGCAGGCAAGCGCCGCGGCATCGCGCAGCAGTGCTTCAACCTTCGGCTGTGGGTTGTCGCCGTGCAGCACGCCTTCATACAGCTCCAGCCCACGTAGACGAATCGCCGGAAGCGACGAAATCTCCCCGGCGAGCGTCAGCGCTTGTTCAGCAGTGCGGCAGCCGCAGCGTCCGCCAGGCACGCCCAGCTCCAGCAGAATATTCAGGGTTTGGTTTTTCGCGGCGAAAAAGGCGGAGAGGGCGCGTGCGTTATCGAGGCTATCGACACAGCAGAAGTACTCAACTTTCGGGTATGCGCTTTGCAGTTCGGCAATCAGCTGCATATTGGCTTTTCCGACCAACTGATTGACCATCAGCACGCGGCGAATTCCGCTCGCCATCGCGACGCTGGCCTGCCATGCGCTACCGACGCCAATTGCCCAGGCTCCCGCCTGCTGCTGTTGCTGAAAAATCCACGGCGTCATGGAGGTTTTTCCGTGCGGCGCCAGCGACACGCCGCGCGTGTCGGCATAGCGTTGCATCCAGTGAATATTGTTTTCTAGTGCCGCTTTTTTGATGACGGCGGCAGGCAGGCAGACGTCTTCGTTAAGGAGATTCGCCGGGGTGAATAGCGGGCGGATTTGTGGGGACGAGGGTATTGTTCTGGTATTTCATAACATTATTCCTTCGTAATCGAATTTTGTATCATCGTTTTGTTTGTATTTAACTTATTGTAAATAATGGTTATTTATATAAATTATAATATTTAATGAATTAAAGTATCATAATGCCATGTTGGTTTTGCGTAGTCTTTCACTGTTTTCTGTGCTTGTAAATGGTCAAATTTGAGTCAGAAAACGACGGGAGTAAAGAAGCGATGCAGTTTGATTATCTGTTCAGGAATGTCACGGTGATTGATGGTAGCGGTGGCCCGCAGTATCGCGCCGACGTGGCGGTGAAGGGCGACCGTATTGCGGAAATCGCGCCTGCCATTCACGGTGAGGCGCTGCACGACATTGACGGCCACGGGCGTGTGCTCGCGCCTGGGTTTATCGACGTACACACCCACGATGATATCAACGTGATTCGCATGCCGGAGTACCTGCCCAAAATCAGCCAGGGCGTGACTACGGTGATTGTCGGCAACTGCGGGATCAGCGCGGCCTCGGCCAGCATCAAAGGTGAGGTGCCGGATCCAATGAATCTGCTCGGCGAAGCGGCGCACTTTATCTACCCGACGGTCGACGATTATGCACGGGCGGTAACCGAGGCACGCCCGGCGGTGAACGTCGGCACGCTGATTGGCCATACCGCGCTGCGTAATAATCATATGGACAACCTGTTCCGCCCGGCGAACGACGATGAAATTCAGGCCATGCGCGCGCAACTGCGTCTGGCGCTGGCACAGGGAGCCCTTGGGCTGAGCACCGGTCTGGCTTACGCGTCGGCATTCCAGTCAACAACCGAAGAAGTGATGGCGCTGGCTGAAGAGCTGGCGGCAGGCAACGGTATTTATACCACTCACCTGCGCTCGGAGTTTGAGCCGATTCTCGAGGCGCTCGACGAGGCGTTTCGCGTCGGTCGCCACGGTAAGGTGCCGGTGGTGGTTTCGCATCATAAATGTGCGGGCGCCAACAACTGGGGCGGACGGTGGAGACGCTGAAACTGTTCGATGCGGTGCGTCAGCAGCAGGATGTCTCCTGCGACTGTTATCCGTACTCCGCCAGTTCGTCGACGCTGGACATGAAACAGATCACGGCGGATTTTGACATCGTTATCACCTGGTCCACGCCGCACCCGGAAATGGCGGGGCAGTCGTTAAAACAGATTGCCGAAAGCTGGTCGCTGACCCTGGAAGAAGCGGGCCAGAAGCTGATGCCTGCCGGGGCGATTTACTACAACATGGATGAGCAGGACGTGCGTCGCGTGTTGCGCTACCCGCTGACGATGGTCGGTTCAGACGGCCTGCCGAACGATCCGATGCCGCATCCGCGTCTTTGGGGCGCTTTCCCACGCGTGCTGGGCCACTACAGCCGCGACGAAAAACTCTTTCCGCTAACCACGGCTGTCCACAAAATGACCGGTATGTCTGCGGCTCGTTTCCAGCTTGCCGAGCGCGGCTGGTTAAGTGTGGCTATTTTGCCGATCTGGTGTTGTTTAACCCGGATACTATCCGCGACGTGGCGAGTTTCAGTGACCCACAGCGCCCGGCCGCGGGCATTGAGGCGGTGATGGTCAACGGCGCGATGAGCTATGGTCAGAATAACAACGTTATCGGGCGTGCCGGGCGATTCTTACGTCGGTAGGTCACCAAAAATAAAGGAGCAACAATGAGTATTAAACGTTATGGCGTGGGCGGCAGTACCGGCACCGGCGGGCAGCATCTGCCGTTTGCAAAAGCGGTGGAAGCAGGCGGCTGGCTGTACGTCTCCGGGCAAACGCCGATGAAGGATGGCGAAGTGGTGGAAGGCGGTATCGTCGAGCAGTCGCGTCTGGCGATTCAGAACTGCGTGGACATTATGCAGGAGGCGGGATATACGCTGGCTGACGTGGTGCACGTGAAGGTTTATCTTACCGATGCGCGTTACTTCCAGTCGTTCAACAAGGTGTTCCGCGAATTTTTTGCCGACCACCCGCCAGCCCGGGTGTGCTGCGTGGCGGATCTGGTGGTGGACTGTAAGGTTGAGGTGGATTTGACCTGTTACAACGCGGAGCGGGTGAAGTAATTTGCGGGTGTTGCGAGTTTTACCCTCACCCGGCCCTCTCCCTGGAAGGGAGAGGGAGAAAAGCGTGCCCATTTTGAGCGCCGAAGCTCCAAACCGCACATTCGGTCCCCTCTCCCTTAGGGGAGAGGGTTAGGGTGAGGGGAAAACCCGGACTAATCCCCAGCGGCTGCCGATCAACCCCGCCTCGATGGCTATCCAGCGCCAGCTTAATCCGGCGCAGCCGGTTCTTGGTTTGCGTCTTATCCACCATCGCCAGCTCGGTCGCCAGCACGTCGACCATTGCCAGCATCGCATAGCGCGAAGTACTGGGCTTAAAGATATAGTCGTTTTCCCGCACGATTAGCGGCAGCACCACATCGGCATTGCTGGCCAGCGGTGTCCCCTCAGGCGTAATGGCAATGACTTTGGCCCCGTATTGACGGGCGATCGCCGCGCTTTCCACCACTTCCTGCGTGTAGCCGCCGAGGGATAGCGCCAGTACCACATCATTGGGCGCGACTGAGGAACACATCATCCGCACCAGCAGCCCGTCGCTTTGACTCACCACCGGTAACCCCAGTCGAAACAAGCGAAACTGCACTTCCTGTGCGCAAATGGTGGAGCCGCCGCCCATGCCGATAGCGAGGATCTGCCGCGCACCGCTCAGCCACTCGACGGCGCTGTTTAGCGTCGCGGGCTCCAGCGCCCGGCGGTTAATCTCCAGCACGTTGATGATCGTTTCGTAGATCCTTGCACCCCTTCCAGATCCGGTACGTCGAGGATAAAACGCTGCCCAACCGCCAGCGACTGCGCCAGCTTCACCTTTAGCTCGCGCACATCCTTGCAACCAATGGCTCGGGCAAAGCGGGTGATCGATGCCTGGCTGGTTTCGGTCTGCCGCGCCATTTCGGCGATCGGCAGAGTGGTTGCGGCCTGAACGTCGTCGAGAATGAACTGTGCAATGCGCTTCTCGGTGGCGGTCAGCTCAACAAAACGGTCGGTAATGCAGGAAATGATGTCAATGGAAACGGACATGGTAAGCCCTGAAAATGAATAGCCGGTACTTTGTACCATAGAAATCCTACGTCGCGGGTATCCGTGGGGTTCATTGTTGCGAGCAGGCGCAAGTTTCGGCCTTTCTGCCCCGGCATAATAACCCGGTTTCTTTCCGCGATTATTAGTTAACTATGGGATGTGTATGGCTATTTTATTGTTTGATTGGGGCGGCACGTCGATTAAATACGGCGTATGGGAGCAGGATTCGCTGGCAGAAACCGCGTCGGTCAAAACGCCGGACTGCTGGGATAAAATGAAGGCGCAGCTGTTGGTGATTTTCCACGACTATCGCCAGCGTTATGACATTCAGGGCGTGGCGGTCAGCGCGCCCGGCAACGTTGACCCGGAGCGCGGTGAGATTGGCGGGCTGAGCGCGATTCCGTATATCCATCGCTTCCCCATCGTTGAAGAGCTGACGGCGCTGTTCGGGCTACCGGTCAGTATTGAAAACGATGCCAATGCGGCGGGCATTGCCGAAGCGGCGATGGGAGCGGGCAAAGACTATCGTCATGTGCTGTTTATCATTGTCGGCTCCGGCGTTGGCGGCGCGATTGTGGAAGATAAGATCCTGCGCCGCGGCAGCCATCGCTATGCCGGAGAGTTTGGTCTGATGACGCTGGATAACGGACAAACTTTCAGCGAGCTGGGGACCGCAGTGGCGATGGCCAGACGCTATGCGCAACGCCTGTCGCTGCCGGTAGAGAGCGTCTCAGGGGCCGATGTTTTTCGCCTTGCCGAAGCGGGAGACCTTGTCGCTGGCGAAGAGGTTGAACGGTTTTATCACTGGATGGCGGTTGGGTTGCTGAATTTGCAGGTGTGCTATGACCCGGATTGTCTGGTGATCGGCGGGGGTATCTCCGCTAATGAGGCCATCTTTGCGGGTATTCAGGCTCGACTTCGGGCACTGGTGGCAGAAAAGCAGCTCACGGAATTTATGCCCACGCTGTTGCTCTGCCAGTATCGTAACGAGGCCAACCTGATCGGCGCAGCGGAGAGTTTCAGGCAGAAATTCGGCGAAAATCGCCGATAATGCCGCTTCGGAGCTTTCTGGTTTCCTTCCTGCGTTCTGGCAGCTAACCTAAAATGGTTAGAGTGATAATGAATATTCGCTGAAAAGCAGGAGGGAAACATGATGCATTATAAATATAAACGACTGACCGCAGCGATTCTGACCGCGGGTGCGCTCTTTACCGTTGCTGGCTGTTCATCCAACCAGGCGCTGAAGACGACCGACGGCAAGACCATCGTAACCGACGGTAAACCTCAGGTTGATGAAGATACCGGTCTGGTGTCGTACAAAAATGCGGAAACCGGGCAAACTGAACAGATTAACCGTGACCAGGTTCGTTCAATGAATGAGCTGAATAACTAAACGTTATCCGTGGACCCGCAGTTTCAATGCCGTGTGGGCCAGCGTATAACGCTTATGGCGGCAGGTTCTCTGCCGCTTGCCTTTCAACAATGCCATCCCCCATTTCTTGCGATTGTGTTAACAGATCCTGTAAGTGTCATCATTAACTGTCTAAACTCAGCAATACAATAATGAAGTAAGACAGGCTAATCATGATTCTGATTGTTTATGCGCATCCTTATCCGCATCACTCGCATGCGAATAAACGGATGCTTGAGCAGGTAAGGACGCTCGACGGGGTGGAAATCCGTTCTCTCTATCACCTCTATCCGGATTTTAATATCGACGTTGCTGCTGAGCAGGAGGCGCTGTCTCGTGCCGATCTGATCATTTTGCAGCATCCGATGCAGTGGTACAGCACGCCACCGCTGCTTAAGCTGTGGCTGGATAAAGTGCTGGCGCACGGTTGGGCCTATGGCCACGGCGGCACGGCGCTGCACGGCAAAAGCGTGATGTGGGCGGTCACCACTGGAGGAGGCGAAAGCCATTTTGATATTGGTTCGCACCCGGGGTTTGAGGTTTTGGGCCAACCGCTGGAGGCCACCGCCGTCTACTGCGGCATGAAATGGCTGCCGCCGTTTGCCGTACACTGCACGTTTATCTGCGACGAAGAGACGCTACAGGTGCAGGCGCGCCACTATAAACAACGGCTGTTGGCCTGGCAGGAGGAGCACAATCATGGATAGCCATACGCTCATACAGGCGTTGATTTATCTCGGTTCGGCGGCGCTGATTGTGCCCATCGCCGTACGTCTGGGGCTCGGCTCGGTGCTGGGTTACCTGATTGCGGGCTGCATTATCGGCCCATGGGGACTGAGGCTGGTGACCGATGCGGAAGCTATTTTGCACTTTGCCGAAATTGGCGTGGTGCTGATGCTGTTTGTCATCGGCCTGGAGCTGGATCCGCAGCGGCTGTGGAAACTGCGCGCCTCGGTGTTTGGTGGCGGCCTGCTGCAAATGGTGTTGTGCGGGGCGCTTATCGGTGTGTTCTGCATCTTCCTTGGTCTGCGCTGGCAGGTAGCTGAGCTGATCGGCATGACGTTGGCGCTGTCGTCTACCGCCATTGCCATGCAGGCGATGAACGAACGTAACCTGACGGTGACGCAGGTTGGGCGCAGTGCTTTCGCGGTGCTGCTGTTCCAGGATATCGCCGCGATTCCGCTGGTGGCGATGATCCCGCTGCTGGCAAGCAGCGGCGAGTCGACCACCCTTGGCGCGTTTGCCTTTTCGGCGTTGAAGGTTGCTGGCGCGCTGGTGCTGGTGGTGGTGCTTGGGCGCTACGTGACGCGCCCGCTGCTGCGCTTTGTGGCGCGCTCCGGCCTGCGTGAAGTGTTCAGCGCCGTGGCCTTGTTCCTCGTCTTTGGCTTCGGTTTACTGCTGGAAGAAGTGGGGCTGTCGATGGCGATGGGGGCGTTCCTCGCCGGGGTGCTGCTCGCCAGCTCCGAGTACCGTCATGCGCTGGAAAGCGATATCGAACCGTTTAAAGGCTTGCTGCTGGGGCTGTTCTTTATTGGCGTGGGAATGTCGATTGACTTCGGTACGCTCATCCATCATCCGCTGCGTATTATCACGCTGCTGGTTGGTTTCCTGGTGATCAAATCCGTGCTGCTGTGGCTGATTGCCAAACCGCTGCAGGTGCCGCGTTCGCAGCGTCTGTGGTTTGCGGCGCTGCTGGGGCAGGGCAGTGAATTTGCCTTCGTGGTCTTCGGCGCTGCCCAGATGGCGAATGTGCTGGATGCTGAATGGGCGAAGGCATTGACGCTGGCGGTTGCGCTGTCGATGGCGGCTACGCCGGTTCTTCTGGTGTTGTTGACGCGGCTGGAAAAACGCGCCAGTGCAGGCGATGCGCGTGAAGCGGATGAAATTGACGAAGAGCAGCCGCGGGTTATCATCGCTGGGTTTGGTCGTTTTGGTCAGATTGCCGGTCGTTTGCTGCTCTCCAGCGGGGTTAAAATGGTAGTTCTCGATCATGATCCAGACCACGTTGATACGCTGCGTAAATTCGACATGAAGGTGTTTTACGGCGATGCCACCCGAGCCGACCTGCTGGAGTCCGCCGGGGCGGATAAAGCGGAAGTCTTGATTAACGCCATTGACGATCCGCAGGCCAGTCTGGAACTGACCGAACTGGCGAAAGAGCACTTCCCGAATCTGACGATCATCGCCCGTGCCCGCGACGTCGAGCACTATATCAAGCTACGTCAGGCGGGCGTTAGCGCGCCAGAGCGTGAAACCTTCGAGGCGGCGCTGAAGTCCGGGCGTCAGGCGCTGGAGTCACTCGGACTGGGCGCGTACGAAGCGCGAGAGCGCGCCGATTTGTTCCGTCGCTTTAACGTTCAGTTGATGGAAGAGATGGTGGAGATGGCCGAGAACGACGCGACCTCGCGGGCGGCGGCATTTAAACGTACCAGCGCTATGTTGACCGAAATTATCAACGAAGACCGTAACCATCTGTCGGTGATTCAGCGTCACGGCTGGCAGGGGACGGAAGAGGGAAAACACAGCGGTAACCCTGAGGATGAGCCGGAAGTCAAACCGACGCTCTAGTGATGTGTGAAGTGTAATGCTGGCTGTCCACTTTCCCTTCGTGGACTTGCCAGCAAATCTGAAAATTTTCTTATTCTTTACCTGGCTGCCAGTCGACGAAAGATTATGCTTTCCGTATAGTGGCGACAATTTTTTTCGCATCTGGGATACACTCAATGATCAGTCTGATTGCTGCGCTAGCGGTCGATCGCGTCATCGGTATGGAAAACGCCATGCCGTGGGACCTGCCGGCCGATCTGGCCTGGTTTAAACGCAACACCTTAAACAAACCCGTGGTGATGGGTCGCCTGACCTGGGAATCCATCGGTCGCCCGCTGCCGGGACGTAAGAACATTGTTATCAGCAGCCAGCCGGGCACTGATGACCGCGTGCTGTGGGTTAAATCGGTCGATGAAGCCGTTGCCGCCTGTGGTGACGCGGAAGAAATTATGGTCATCGGCGGTGGGCGCGTGTACGAGCAGTTCCTGCCGAAAGCGCAGAAGCTGTATCTGACGCACATCGACGCCGAAGTGGAAGGCGATACCCATTTCCCGGACTATGATCCGGACCAGTGGGAGTCAGTGTTCAGCGAGTTCCACGATGCGGACGAGCAGAATTCCCACAGCTACTGTTTTGAAGTGCTTGAGCGCCGTTAAGGCTGCGCTTAAATAAAAATGCCGGGTTTCTACCCGGCATTTTTTTGCTTATTCCATCAGACGACGTGCTGTCGTGGATGCATGGTGCTACGAAGCTACCGCCTCGCTCTCGCCCGGCGCCAGCCGACGGTTCGACGGCTGCACAAAATACGTTTTATCTTCCCAGCGCAGGCAGGTCAGATCGCCGCCCCAGCAGCAGCCGGTATCCAGCGCGTAAATATTCTCCGGCGTGCCTTTGCCTTCCAGCGAAGCCCAGTGGCCAAACGCTACGCTGTACTCCTCGGTCACCGGCCCTGGCAGCATAAACCAGGGTTTGAGCGGCGCGGCCACGTTCTCGGGGACTCTTTGCTGTACATATCCAGCTGGCCGTTCGGGAAGCAATAACGCATACGGGTGAAGGCGTTGGTAATGAAACGCAGGCGCGCGAGGCCGCTCAGATCCCGCGACCAGTTGTTCGGCATATCACCGTACATCGCATCAAGGAAGAAGGGATAGGAGTCACTTGAAAGCACGGCTTCCACGTCGCGGGCGCATTGTTTTGCCGTTTCGAGATCCCACTGCGGCGTAATGCCCGCGTGCGCCATCACCAGCTTTTTCTCCTCATCCACCTGCATCAGCGGTTGACGACGTAACCAGTTAAGCAACTCGTCTGCATCTGGTGCTTCCAGCAGCGGGTTCAACCGGTCTTTCGGCTTGTTGCGGCTAATACCCGCAAACACCGCCAGCAGGTGCAGGTCATGGTTACCCAATACGATTTTGACGTTATCGCCCAGCGATTTCACGTAGCGCAGGACGTCCAGCGAGCCAGGGCCGCGCGCAACCAAATCGCCCGTCAACCACAGGGTATCTTCGCCCGGCGTAAATTCCACCTGCTGTAAAAGGGCGATTAATTCATCGTAGCAACCGTGAACGTCGCCAATAAGGTATGTAGACATGATTAATGAATCAGCGTGGGAACAAAGAGACGGAAAACGGGAATGTCGATAGAGAACGGCACGCCGTCGACATCGACCATATCATAGTGGCCCTGCATGGTGCCGAGCGGAGTCTCCAGCACGGCGCCGCTGGTGTACTGATACTCTTCGCCAGGTTCGATGTGCGGTTGAACGCCAACCACACCCTCGCCCTGGACTTCGGTTTCTCGGCCGTTACCGTTGGTGATAAGCCAGTAACGGCCCAGAAGCTGAACCGCGCTTCGCCCGAGATTGCGGATGGTCACCGTGTAGGCGAAGACGTAACGCTCTTCTTCCGGTTGGGAGTGCGTCTCAATGTAGACGCTCTGTACCTGGACGCAAACTCGTGGCGAATCGATCATGGTTTAGCTCTCCTTGGAGGGCGCATTTTCTGCCAGATAGTTGGCCATCTTGCAGTACTGCGCAACAGAGATATTTTCTGCCCGCATCGCCGGGTCGATGCCCAGCTCCGTCAACACCTCAACGCTGAACAGGTTGCCAAGGCTGTTGCGGACCGTCTTACGACGCTGGTTGAACGCCTCGGTCGTAATACGGCTCAGGACGCGAACATCTTTTACCGGGTACGGCATGGTGCTGTGCGGCACGAGACGTACGACGGCAGAGTCGACTTTAGGTGGCGGTGTGAAAGCGCTCGGCGGCACTTCAAGAACCGGGATCACGTTACAGTAATACTGCGCCATGACGCTCAGACGACCATAGGCTTTACTGTTCGGCCCGGCAACCAGACGGTTAACCACCTCTTTTTGCAGCATGAAGTGCATGTCTGCAATGGCGTTAGTATAGCTAAACAGGTGGAACATCAGCGGCGTGGAGATGTTATACGGCAGGTTGCCGAACACGCGCAGCGGCTGGCCAGCGTCTGGGAGAGCTCGCCGAAGTTCATGGTCATGGCATCCTGCTGATAAATCGTCAGCTTCGGCCCGAGGAACGGGTGCGTTTTCAGACGCGCGGCCAGATCGCGGTCAAGCTCGATCACGGTCAGTTCGTCAAGGCGTTCGCCAACCGGTTCGGTCAGTGCGGCGAGGCCCGGGCCGATTTCAACCATGGCCTGGCCTTTTTGCGGATTGATGGCCGCAACAATGCTGTCGATCACGAACTGATCGTTGAGAAAGTTTTGCCCGAAGCGTTTACGGCTAAGTGGCCCTGATGGACTCGATTATTCATTAGAGTTAACAATCATTTTGATGGCGAGATTAAGCGCCGTAATAAAACTGCCGACGTCCGCTTTTCCAAGGCCTGCCAGTTCAAGGGCGGTGCCGTGGTCAACGGAGGTGCGAATAAAGGGTAAACCGAGCGTAATATTCACGCCACGGCCAAAGCCCTGGTATTTTAGCACGGGAAGGCCCTGATCGTGGTACATTGCCAGCACGGCATCGGCATGGTCAAGATACTTCGGTTGAAAAAGGGTGTCGGCAGGCAGCGGCCCGCTCAGATTCATCCCTTTTGCCCGCATCTCTTCGAGTACCGGAATAATGGTATCGATCTCTTCCGTACCCATATGGCCGCCTTCGCCCGCATGGGGGTTCAGGCCGCAGACGAGTACGTGTGGCTCGGCGAGACCAAACTTATTCCGCAAATCATCGTGCAGGATGGTGATAACCTCCCGCAGCAGATCCGACGTGATGGCGTCGCTGACCGCTTTTAGCGGCAGGTGCGTGGTCGCCAGCGCGACGCGCAGTTCTTCGGTCGCCAGCATCATCACCACTTTCGCCGTACCCGAACGCTCTTCAAAGAACTCGGTATGCCCGGTAAACGGGATGCCTGCGTCGTTAATAATGCCTTTGTGCACAGGCCCGGTGACCAGCGCGGCAAATTCACCGTTCAGACAGCCGTCACAGGCACGCGCCAGCGTCTCGACGACGTAGCGACCGTTCTCCACGTTTAATTCACCCGGCGTCACCGGCGCATGCAGCGCAACGGGCAGCAGCGTTAGCGTACCGGCGCGTTGCGGTTTTGCGGGCTGTTCGGGAACGTAGGGGAGAAGCGTGAGGGGAAGACCAAGAAGTTTCGCCCGCTCGGTGAGCAGGCTGGCATCAGCGCAGACGACCAGTTCAAGCGGCCAGTCGCGCTGGGCCAGTTGGATCGCGAGATCCGGACCAATCCCGGCGGGTTCGCCGGGAGTGATAACGACACGATGTTGAGTCATTAGTTGCTCAGAATTTTAACGTAAGCGCTGGCGCGCTGTTCCTGCATCCAGGTAGCCGCTTCTTCAGAGAACTTACGGTTCATCAGCATACGATAGGCACGATCTTTCTGTGCCGCATCGGTGCGGTCAACGTTGCGGGTGTCCAGCAGCTGAATCAGGTGCCAGCCGAAGGAAGAGTGAATCGGGGCGCTAATCTGGCCCTTGTTCAGCTTCATCAGCGCATCGCGGAACGACGGATCGTAGATGTCCGGGTGGCCCAACCTAAATCGCCGCCCTGGTTAGCCGAGCCTGGATCCTGAGACAGCTCACGAGCCGCTTTCTCAAAGGTGGTTTTGCCGCTGCGGATATCCGCGGCAACCTGTTCCAGCTTCGCGCGAGCCTGGTCGTCGGTCATCACCGGAGATGGCTTAAGCAGAATGTGGCGAGCGTGGGTTTCGGTCACAGAGATGCTCTGAGACTGGCCACGCATGTCGTTGATTTTCAGAATGTGGAAACCCACGCCGGAACGGATTGGACCGACGATATCGCCTTTCTTCGCGGTGCTCAGTGCCTGAGCGAAGATGGCTGGCAGTTCCTGAATACGACCCAGCCCATCTGGCCGCCTTTCAGTGCCTGTTGGTCCGCGGAGTAGGTGATAGCGAGCTTGCCGAAGTCTGCGCCGTTACGCGCCTGCTCAACGATAGATTCGGCCTGGCTCTGTGCTTCGTTCACCTGATCGGAGGTTGGGTTTTCCGGCAGCGGTACCAGGATGTGGCTGAGGTTCAGCTCGGTGCTGGCGTCGTTCTGGTTACCAATCTGGTTTGCCAGCGCGTCCACTTCCTGCGGCAGAACGGTAATGCGGCGACGCACTTCGTTGTTGCGCACTTCAGAAATCAGCATCTCTTTGCGGATCTGGTTGCGATAGGTGTTGTAGTTCATCCCGTCGTACGCCAGACGGCTACGCATCTGATCCATCGTCATATTGTTCTGCTTGGCGATGTTGGCAATGGCCGCGTCGAGCTGCTCATCGGAGACTTTGACGCCCATTTTCTGCCCCATCTGCAGGATAATCTGATCCATGATCAGACGCTCCAGAATCTGGTGACGAAGTGTCGCATCATCCGGCAGCTGCTGGCCAGCCTGGCCAGCGTTCATCTTAACGGATTGCATCAGGCCATCGACGTCGCTCTCGAGGACAACGCCATTATTTACGACGGCTGCTACTTTATCGACAACCTGTGGGGCAGCGAAGCTGGTATTCGCAACTAAGGCGATACCGAGAAGCAGCGTTTTCCAGTTCTTCATACTTTTTCCATTTCAATTAACCGCAGTGCGGATGATGTGTCTAACCAGTTACTTTACAGCGAACTCTGGTACGGCATGATGTTGGAACGCAGCATCTGCTGGGTACCCAGACCGTAGTTAGAGCTCAGACCACGCAGCTCAATGTTGAAGCCGATGGAGTTGTCATATTTCGACTGCCCGCCGGTTGAACCGTTGTAATCCCAACCGTTGAGCTTGCGCTCGTAGCCGACGCGAATCGCGTAACAGCAGGAGTTGTACTGCACGCCCAGCATCTGATCGGCGGGGCTGTGAGTGTTGGTGTCAAAGTAGTAGGCACCGACGACGGACCAGCGATCGACGATCGGCCAGCTGGCCGTTGCACCCACCTGCGAGATACCGTTACGGTACTGCTCGGCGGTGGAGTAGCTCGGCAGCGTTGCCTGGATGTATTCCGGGCTGGCGTAGCGATAGGTCAACTGTACCAAACGCTCTTCGTCCTGACGGTACTCGATTGCCGAACTGCTGGTGGCGATGTTGTTCAGACGCGTATCGTACTGAATGCCGCCGCGCAGGCCCCATTTGTCGCTGATGCGCCAATAGGTATCGCCTGCCCATACCAGTGAACCCGTTTTGTTGTCTTTTTCCCAGTTAATGTTGTCATCACCGGTGCGAGACTCGGTGAAATAGTAGATTTGACCAACAGAAACGTTAAAACGTTCAACGGCGGCGTCATCATAAACACGTGATGTGACGCCGGTCGTGATCTGGTTTGCGGAGGCAATGCGGTCGAGGCCACTGTAGGTACGATCGCGGAACAGGCCTGAGTAGTCGGACTGCAGCAGCGTGGAGTCGTAGTTGTTGATCTTGCTCTGATCGCGGTACGGTACGTACAGATACTGTACGCGCGGCTCCAGCGTTTGAGTGTAGCCTGGGCTGAGCACCATATCGCGCTCGAACACCATCTTACCATCGACTTTCAGCTGCGGCATGGTGCGGCTGACGGAGCTTGCCAGCGGATTATGGCTGGTGTCGCTGTTGTAGTTGTCGATGTTGGTCTGGTTATAGTGCGTTGCCAGCAGCTTGGCTTCGGTGTTCAGGCTACCCCAACGGTTGCCCAGCGGCAGACTGATGGTTGGCTCAAGGTGAACACGCGTCGCTTCTGGCAGGCTACCGTTGGTGTTCACGAACTTCACCGCCTGGGCGTAGACATGGGTATCAAACGGGCCTACGTCGTTCTGGTAGAAGTTAACATCCAGCTGTGGTTCAGCAGAGTAGGAGTTGCTGTTACGGCGGTCAAAGACCTGGAACTGTTTGGTCGACACGGTAGCGTCGAAGTTTTGATCCGCATAGCCTACGCTGAGTTTCTGCGTGGCATAGCCGTCGGTACTGGAACCGTACTTCGAGTCAAAGTCGTTGAAGTAGTCCGGATCGCTGACTTTGGTGTAGTCGACGTTGAAGCGCCACACCTGGTCCATTACGCCACCGTGACGCCAGTAGAACAGCCAACGGCGGCTGTTATCGTCGTTCGGGTGATCGTTAGAATAGACGCTGTCTGAAGGCAGATAGTCCAGCTCGAAAAGGCCTTGTCCGGCCTGGGTCAGATAGCGGAATTCGTTCTCCCACATGACGCCGCCGCGCTTATCCATGTAGTGCGGCGTGATCGTCGCATCCATGTTTGGCGCGATGTTCCAGTAGTACGGCAGCATGAATTCGAAGCCGTTGGAACTGCCGTACTTGGCGTTAGGGATCAGGAAGCCTGAACGGCGTTTGTCACCAACCGGCAACTGCAGGTACGGGCTATAGAACACCGGCACGGGGCCAATTTTGAAGCGGGCGTTCCAGATCTCGGCGACCTGCTCTTCGCGGTCGTGGATGACTTCACTGCCCACCACGCTCCAGGTGTTAGAACCCGGCAGACAGGAGGTAAAGGTGCCGTTTTCCAGAATGGTATAGCGGTTTTCGCCGCGCTGTTTCATGACGTCGGCGGTACCGCGACCCTGACGGCCAACCATCTGGTAGTCGCCTTTCCAGACGTTAGTATCTTTGGTATTCAGGTTTGACCAGGCCTTTGGCCCTTTCAGAATCACCTGATTATCGTCATAGTGGACGTTGCCGAGCGCATCAACGGTGCGCACCGGCGTAGCCATACCCTCAGCCTGCTTTTGGTGCAGCTGAACTTCATCAGCCTGCAGGCGGCTATTACCCTGATTAATATCGACGTTGCCTTTAAATGAGGCATTATCCGGGTAGTTGCCATCGGCGTGGTCGGCCGTAATGGTGACTGGCTGCTCGTTTGTCGGACCGCTCACCAGTGGACGATCGTAGCTCGGTACGCCAAGCATACATTGAGAGGCGAGATCGGCTGCCATTCCCTGCTGGCTGTACAAGGCGCTGGCGATCATGGTCGCGAGGAGAGTGGGAATACGTTTTTTCATACGTTGTATTTGTTGTTCCGTCATCTATAGCATTGCGGCATGCAAACGGTCAGAGACTAACGTACTCATCGTTGTCACGCTAGTTTTATCCTGCCCGTTCTCGCCAGAGGTGTTATGCATGGCATTGAATGACAGGTATGATAATGCATATTTTAGCCGCTGGCATGACGATTTGGGGAGTATATGCAGTATTGGGGAAAAGTGATTGGTGTGGCGGTTGCCCTGATGATGGGTGGCGGGTTCTGGGGCGTGGTCCTCGGCTGCTTGTGGGCCACATGTTTGATAAGGCGCGCAGCCGTCGCGTGAACTGGTTTGCTAACCAACAGCAGCGTCAGTCGCTGTTTTTTGCGACCACGTTTGAAGTGATGGGCCACCTGACCAAATCGAAAGGGCGCGTAACGGAAGCGGATATCCATATTGCCAGTTTGTTTATGGACCGTATGAATCTGCACGGTGAGTCGCGCACGGCGGCACAGCAGGCGTTTCGCGTCGGTAAGTCGGATAATTACCCGCTGCGCGAAAAGATGCGTCAATTTCGTAGCGTGTGCTTCGGGCGTTTCGATCTGATTCGGATGTTTCTTGAAATTCAGATCCAGGCTGCGTTTGCCGACGGTTCACTGCACCCGAACGAGCGCGACGTGCTGTATGTCATCGCCGAAGAACTGGGGATTTCCCGCGAGCAGTTTGACCAGTTCCTGCGCATGATGCAGGGCGGCGCGCAGTTTGGCGGCGGGTATCATCAGCAGTCTCAGGGGGGCAAGGCGGTGGCTGGCAGCAGGTGCAGCGTGGGCCGACGCTGGAAGATGCCTGCAACGTGCTGGGCGTGAAGCCGAGCGACGATGCCACGACCATCAAGCGCGCCTATCGTAAGCTGATGAGCGAACATCACCCGGATAAGCTGGTGGCGAAAGGGCTGCCGCCGGAGATGATGGAGATGGCCAAGCAGAAGGCGCAGGAAATTCAGAAGGCGTACGAGCTGATTAAAGAGCAGAAAGGTTTTAAGTAAGATGAATTGCCGGATGGCGGCTACCGCCTTATCCGGCCTACAAAGGTGCTCAAATGTAGGCCGGGCAAGCGCGGTGCCCCGGCGATGCACACCAGTTAAAAATCGACTGGCGCCTTAAACGTCATGCTATTGCCAAACTTTGGATGCGTAATGGTTAACGTCTCGGCGTGCAGCTGCAACCGCGGCGCCATCGCCAGCGCCTCGTCGTGGGCGTAGAAGCGATCGCCGAGAATCGGGTGGCCCAGCGCCAGCATGTGCACACGCAACTGGTGAGAGCGCCCGGTAATCGGTTTGAGCTTCACCCGCGCGGTGTTATCCGCCGCATACTCCAGCACTTCATATTCCGTTTGCGCCGCCTTGCCGGTTTCATAGCACACTTTCTGCTTTGGCCGGTTCGGCCAGTCGCAAATCAGCGGTAAATCCACCAGACCTTCCTGCGGTTGCGGATGCCCCACACGCGCGCCACGTACTGCTTTTTCGGCTCGCGCTCGCGGAACTGGCGTTTCAGCTCCCGTTCCGCGGCTTTGGTCAGGGCCACTACGATCACACCGCTGGTCGCCATATCCAGACGGTGTACGGACTCCGCCTGGGGATAATCGCGCTGTACGCGGGTCATGATGCTGTCTTTATGCTCCTCAAGACGGCCCGGGACGGACAACAAGCCGCTCGGCTTGTTGACCACCATAATGTGCTCATCCTGATAGAGAATAACCAGCCACGGGTCCTGCGGCGGATGGTAGTTTTCCATTCCCATAACGGCTCCGGTTACTGGTGAGTGACGACGATCAGACGCAGCGCGTCCAGACGCCATCCTGCCTGGGACAGGCTTTCCATCACCTGCTGACGGTTGCTTTCAATTGCCGAAAGCTCATCGTCGCGGATGTTTGGGTTCACCGCCTTCAGGGCTTCCAGACGCGACAGCTCGGCGCTGAGTTTCTCGTCCGCCTCTTCACGCGCGGCGGCAATCAGCGCCTGCGCGGCTTTCTCAATCTGCGCTTCGCCTTTTTGCAGGATCGTGTGCACATCCTGCTGCACCGCGTTCACCAGCTTGCTGCCGGTATGGCGATTCACCGCGCTGAGCTGACGGTTGAAGGTTTCAAACTCGACCTGCGCGGCGAGGTTGGTGCCATTTTTGTCGAGCAGCATACGCACCGGCGTCGGCGGCAGGAAGCGGTTGAGCTGCAGCTGCTTCGGCGCCTGAGCCTCCACCACGTAGATCAGCTCCAGCAGCAGCGTGCCGACCGGCAGCGCTTTGTTTTTCAGCAGCGAAAGGGTACTGCTGCCGGTGTCGCCGGAGAGGATCAAATCCAGCCCGTTGTGAATCAGCGGGTGTTCCCAGGTCAGGAACTGCGCGTCTTCACGCGACAGGGCGATATCTCGTTCGAAAGTGACCGTGCAGCCGTCTTCCGGCAGGCCCGGGAAGTCCGGCACCAGCATGTGGTCGGACGGCGTCAGGACGATCAGGTTCTCACCGCGGTCATCCTGATTGATGCCGACGATATCGAACAGGTTCATCGCGAAGGCGATCAGGTTGGTATCATCGTCCTGCTCTTCAATACTTTCCGCCAGTTTCTGTGCTTTTTCGCCGCCGTTGGAATGGATCTCCAGCAGACGGTCGCGGCCCTGTTCGAGCTGCGCCTTCAGCGCGTCGTGCTGCTCGCGGCTGGATTTAATCAGCTCGTCGAAGCCTTCGGTGGTTTCTGGCGCGGCCAGATAGGTGATCAGCTGGTCGTGCACGCTGTCATAGATAGTACGACCGGTCGGGCAGGTATGTTCAAAGGCGTCCAGACCTTCGTGGTACCAGCGCACCAGCACGGACTGCGCGGTTTTCTCTAAATAAGGTACGTGGATCTGAATATCGTGCGCCTGGCCGATACGGTCCAGACGGCCAATACGCTGCTCCAGCAGGTCCGGGTTGAACGGCAGGTCGAACATCACCAGGTTGCTGGCGAACTGGAAGTTACGGCCTTCGGAGCCGATTTCCGAGCACAGCAGCACCTGCGCGCCGCTGTCTTCTTCGCCAAACCAGGCGGCGGCGCGGTCGCGTTCGATAATCGACATACCTTCGTGGAACACGGCGGCGCGGATGCCTTCACGCTCGCGCAGCACCTGCTCCAGCTGCAGCGCGGTGGCCGCTTTGGCGCAGATAACCAAAACCTTCTGGGAGCGATGGCTGGTCAGGTAGCCCATCAGCCACTCAACGCGCGGGTCGAAGTTCCACCAGGTGCCGGTATCGCCTTCAAACTCCTGATAAATCTGTTCCGGGTAGAGCATGTCGCGCGCGCGCTCTTCGGCGCTTTTGCGGGCGCCCATAATGCCGGAAACCTTAATTGCCGTCTGGTACTGCGCCGGCAGCGGCAGTTTGATGGTGTGCAGCTCGCGTTTCGGGAAGCCTTTCACGCCGTTACGGGTGTTACGGAACAGCACGCGGCTGGTGCCGTGGCGGTCCATCAGCATGCTGATCAGTTCCTGGCGCGCAGCCTCGGAGCCTTCGCGATCGCTGTTGGCGGTTTGTAGCAGCGCTTCGATATCCTGCTCGCCAATCAGCTCGCCGAGCATGTTCAGCTCGTCGTTGCTGAGCTTATTCCCCGCCAGCAGCAGCGCCACGGCGTCGGCCACTGGACGGTAGTTTTTCTGTTCTTCGACAAACTGCTCAAAATCGTGGAAGCGGTTCGGGTCCAGCAGGCGCAGACGGGCAAAGTGGCTTTCCATTCCGAGTTGTTCCGGCGTTGCGGTCAGCAGCAGGACCCCGGTACACGCTCGGCCAACTCTTCAATGGCCAGATATTCGCGACTTGGCGCGTCTTCGCTCCACACCAGGTGGTGCGCTTCGTCGACGACCATCAGATCCCACTCGGCATCGCACAGATGCTCCAGGCGCTGCTTGTTGCGGCGCACGAAGTCCAGCGAGCAGATCACCAGTTGTTCGGTTTCAAACGGGTTGTAGGCATCGTGCTGGGCTTCGGCATAGCGCTCGTCGTCGAACAGCGCGAAGCGGAGGTTGAAGCGGCGCAGCATTTCGACCAGCCACTGATGTTGCAAGGTTTCCGGAACAATAATCAGCACGCGCTGAGCGGCGCCGGAGAGCAACTGCTGGTGCAGGATCATCCCGGCTTCAATGGTTTTCCCTAAGCCCACTTCGTCTGCCAGCAGGACGCGCGGCGCATGACGACGGCCCACGTCATGGGCGATGTTGAGCTGATGGGGATCAGGCTGGTGCGCTGGCCGCGCAGGCCGCTCCACGGCATGCGGTATTGCTCGCTCTGGTATTTACGCGCGCGGTAGCGCAGCGCAAATCGGTCCATACGGTCAATTTGCCCGGCAAAGAGACGGTCTTGCGGCTTGCTGAACACCAGTTTGCTGTCGAGCAGCACTTCGCGCAGCATCACGTTGGTTTCTTCGGTATCCAGGCGGGTGCCGATATATGCCAGCAGGCCATTTTCTTCTTTAACTTCATCAACGAGCAACTGCCAGCCTTCATGGCTTGTGATCGTGTCGCCGGGGTTGAACATTACGCGGGTCACGGGGGAGTCACTACGGGCGTACAGACGGTTCTCTCCGGTTGCCGGAAAGAGCAGGGTGACGGTGCGTGCATCCATTGCAACAACAGTACCAAGTCCCAGTTCGCTTTCTGTATCGCTGATCCAGCGTTGACCAAGTGTAAAAGGCATATATGTTCGGCTCTATCTTTAATAAATTGCAGGCAATATTCAGCCACCACCTGAAAGGAGGCGGCGAGTGAATTTGGTCCAGGAATGGAAAGGGCGCTATGGTACTGGATGGCGGGACGTTAGTCACCTGTCAAAACAACCCCAGTTGCCCGTCACTATTGTAGCAAAATCGTCGTCAACAAAGGGGAGAATTCCTTCGGCGACGGGGGCTAATTGTTTGGTGAGATAGTGGTCGTAGTCGAGCGGCGACTGCTGGTAGTCCAGTGGCTCCGGGCCGTTGGTGGTCCAGACGTAGCGGATGCTACCGCGCTGCTGGTACTGCTGCGGACGTCCTAACCGCACGTTCTGTTCATCAGCAAGGCGCGCGGCGCGGACATGCGGCGGCACGTTACGCTGATAGTCTGCAAGCGGACGCCGCAGCTGCTTGCGGTAGACTAACTGTTCATCCAGCTCGCCGTTCATCAGCTTATCAATGGTTTCGAGGATAAAATCCCGGTACGGTTCGTTGCGGAAGATGCGCAGATACAGCGCCTGCTGGAACTGCTGCGCCAGCGGTGTCCAGTCGGTGCGCACGGTCTCCAGTCCCTTATACATCATCCGCTGCTTGTCGCCGTCCTGAATCATCCCGGCATAGCGTTTCTTGCTGCCGGTATCGGCACCGCGAATGGTCGGCATCAGGAAACGGCAAAAGTGGGTTTCAAACTCCAGTTCCAGCGCGCTGGTCAGCCCGCTTTTTTGCAGCTCGTCGGCCCACCATTGGTTCACGAAGCCGACCAGCGCGCGGCCAATGGTTGCAGCCTCTTCTTCGCCATGTGCGCGTTTGAGCCAGACGAAGGTGGAGTCAGTATCGCCGTAAATCACGTCATAGCCCTGAGACTCAATCAGCGCCCTGGTCTGGCGCATGATCGCGTGGCCGCGCATGGTGATAGATGACGCCAGGCGCGGATCGAAAAAGCGGCAAGCGCTGGTGCCCAGCACGCCATAGAAGGCGTTCATGATGATCTTTAGCGCCTGAGAAAGCGGCTTATTTTTCTGCTGTTTGGCTTCATCACGGGCGTGCCAGATCTGGCTGACGATCCCTGGCAGACAGTGTTTGTCACGCGAAAACCAGGCATCCAGAAAACCTTCGGTACTGTGCGCCGCATCGGGGTGCGCCATCCCTTCAATCAGCCCTACCGGATCGATCAGGAAAGAACGGATGATCGACGGGTACAGGCTTTTGTAGTCGAGGACCAGTACCGAGTCGTACAAGCCGGGGCGGGAGTCCATGACATAACCGCCGGGGCTGGCCTGCGGCGGCACTTCGCCGAGATTCGGCGCGACGTAGCCGAGGCGATGCATCCGCGGAAAATAGAGGTGGCTGAAAGCCGCGACCGAACCGCCGTGCCGATCGACCGCCAGGCCGTTGACCGTGGCGCGCTCCAGTAAAAAAGGCATGATCTCGGTTTGGTGGAAGATGCGCGTCACCAGCTCGCAGTCTTTGAGGTTATAGGTCGCCAGTGCGGGCTTATCTTCGGCGAAACGGCGGTCAATTTCGTCCATTCGATCCCACGGATTATCTATTGCCTTGCCTTCGCCCAGCAGCTCGCGGGCGACGTTCTCCAGCGAAAACGAGGTGAAGTTCCAGAAGGCGGATTTCAGCGCCTCGATGCCGTCGATAATCAGCCGCCCGGCGGCCTGAGCGAAGAATACGCCGTTCTTAAAGCCGTGTTCACGCCACTCCAGTTCGCTGCCGCCGCGCCCGAGCAATAGCGGCACTTTGTAGCGTTCGGCGCTTTTTTGCAGTACGCGCAGGTCGAACTGCACGACGTTCCAGCCAATCAGCACGTCCGGGTCATGTTCGGCAAACCAGGCGTTGAGTTTTTCCAACAGCAGCGGGCGGCTGGCGACATATTCGAGATGAAAATCGACCTGCGGCGGCGCGGGTGGGCTGCCGAGCATGTAGACGGTGCGTTGCCCGCAGCCTTCCAGCCCGATGCAGTACAGTTCGCCATGGCGGCTGGTTTCGATATCCAGCGATACCCATTTCAGCGGCGGGCGGTACTCGGGGTGCGGCTTCATGCGTGCGTTACGCAGCCCGGTTGCCGATTTTTCGCCTTCAACCCACACGGGTGCGGTGATAAAGCGCTCCATCAGATAGCGCTCCGGTGGGCGGATATCGGCTTCATAGACGGTGATGCCATTTTCGCGCAGCACTTTTTCCAGCCGTATAAGCTGGCGATGGGCGCGACAGTAGAGGCCGAAAACCGGCTGACGGTGGAAATCTTTGAGGGCCAGCGGGGCTGCCCGCACGCCGTTTTCGCCGTGCAGCAGGCGTTCAACCTGCGTACGCTGAGATTCCGGGATAAATGCGACGGACTCCTGCGGCGGCAGGGTGACCTGTAGCGGGCCGTCGTCGGTCGCCAGCCAGAACGTTAGCTCTGTACCTTGCGGGTGTCCCGCCAGTGACGGGTGAGTAAGAAACCGGCTTGTGGCTGCGTCACGGTGTGTTCTCAGTGAATCAATCCGGCCAGAGTATAGCATATTTACAGCAAATATCTGATGTTATATACAGTACTTGATATCGGTGTTGTGCACCGTTTAGTTCCGTGTCAATGCATCAATTAGCGGCGAGATCATCTGGGCTTTAAGCTCCTCTTTGCCGCCGCGACCCGCATATTTGATATCGGGGTGGGCATAGCGGTTAATTTCGCGAGCGATATCCAGCATCGCATTGCCATAGCGGCGTCCTTTGGTCATTTCATTCTCCAGCTCAATAACCTGCACCATGATAGCCATGGTGGAATCGAGCATGATGTCTATTTCACACTGCATTTTTGGCAGTATACCTTTGACACGTTTAAGCACCGTCGCTTTGGCTTTTGCACTTATGTCTTGATCGATAACGTAATTAGAGACCAACTGTACGGTCAGCCTGTCGACCATCCGGGAAAAGTTTTTGAAGAGGACGCCATCTGCACAAATAATCGGCAGATTTGCGAGGAAGGAGAAATAGTTATTACCATCATAGTCAAGCAGTGAGCCATATTTCTCCTGCGTCGTTTCAGTGTAGGCATAGATGGCTTTTTTCGGCCCTCTGACCTTTGATTCCGCAATCACCAAATGTTTAGTTTCAGGGTTATAGGCGACAACATCTATATCGCTCCAGCCACCATTTTGGGTTTGATAAGCAAAGCGAACCCGTGTCCAGTAATCTTGTAGTAGCCAGTAGGACTCGATAATTCCTTCTGAAACCATGACTTCAGACATCGTTAATTCCTCAATCTTATTATGTATGGATGTAGAGCGGTTATTTGCCGTGCTTACTTAAGTATAACATTGATTTTATTACATATTAGGTGTGATGGATAAGTCCGAAATCCAGTAGGGTGGTGAGAGAGTGATGCCGCCGAAAGGGCCTATTCGGCGGCGATGCGCTACTGCCCGTAATACGCTTTTGCCCCGTGTTTACGCAGATAGTGCTTATCCAGCAACGTCTGCTGCATCTCCGGTAACTGCGGCGCCAACTGGCGGCAGAAGATGCCCATATAGGCGATCTCTTCCAGCACGATGGCGTTATGCACCGCGTCTTCGGCGTTTTTCCCCCACGCGAACGGGCCATGGGAGTGGACCAGTACGCCGGGCATTTGCGCCGGATCAATGCCGTTATCACGGAAGGTTTCGACAATGACCGCGCCGGTTTCCCATTCGTAGTCGCCGTTGATCTCCTCATCGGTCATCAGGCGAGTGCAGGGCACCGGGCCGTAAAAATAGTCGGCGTGGGTGGTGCCTGTCGCCGGAATTGGCTGCCCGGCCTGCGCCCAGATGGTGGCGTGACGCGAGTGGGTGTGCACGATGCCACCGAGCGTTGGAAACGCCTGATACAGCAGGCGATGAGTCGGTGTATCGGAGGATGGCTTTTTGTTGCCTTCCACCACTTCTCCGGTTTCCAGGCTGACCACCACCATATCTTCGGCGGTCATCACGCCGTAATCAACGCCGGACGGCTTAATCACCAGCACGCCACGCTCGCGGTCGACGGCACTAACGTTGCCCCAGGTGAGGGTGACCAGATTGTGTTTTGGCAGCGCCAGGTTGGCATCTAGCACCTGTTGTTTGAGTTCTTCTAACATGTTTGCTCCGAGTCTGAATTTCCCTCACCCCGACCCTCTCCCACAGGGAGAGGGGGAAGGGCGGAGTCTGTGCCCGATTGGTTCCCTCTCCCGTTAGTGAGGGGGAAGGGCGGAGTTCTCGCTCGATCGGTCCCCTCTCCCGTTGGGAGAGGGTTAGGGTGAGGGGGAAAGCGGCTTAACGTTTGGACCCGTAATACACTTCGTTCCAGCGCAGCGCGTCTTTAAAGGCCGGCATGCGGGTGTCGTTGTCGATCACTGCAATTTCGATATCATGCAGCTCCGCGAACTGGCGCATATCGTCCAGCGTCAGCGCGTGGCTGAACACGGTGTGGTGCGCGCCGCCCGCAACGATCCACGCTTCAGACGCGGTTTCGAGGTTTGGATGCGCTTTCCACAGGGCGTTCGCCACCGGCAGCTTCGGCAGGTCGTGCGGGGTTTTCACGGTTTCAATGGTGTTAACCAGCAGGCGATAGCGATCGCCAAGATCGATCATACTGGCGACGATCGCCGGGCCGGTCTGGGTGTTGAAGATCAGACGCGCCGGATCGGCCTTGCCGCCGATGCCGAGGTGCTGGACGTCGAGCAGCGGTTTCTCTTCCACCGCGATAGACGGGCACACTTCCAGCATGTGGGAGCCGAGCACCAGGTCGTTACCGCCGTTAAAGTGGTAGGTGTAGTCTTCCATAAATGAGGTGCCGCCCTGTAGACCGGTCGACATCACTTTCATAATGCGAAGCAGGGCGGCGGTTTTCCAGTCGCCTTCGCCCGCAAAGCCGTAGCCTTGCTGCATCAGGCGCTGCACGGCGAGGCCAGGAAGCTGCTTCAGGCCGTGCAAATCTTCAAAGGTGGTAGTGAAGGCATGGAAACCGCCTTCTTCGAGGAAGCGTTTCATCCCCAGTTCGATACGCGCGGCGTCCAGCACGTTCTGGCGTTTGTCGCCGTTAACCTGGGTAGCCGGGGTAAAGCGGTAGCTGCTTTCGTATTCGTCAATCAGCGCGCTGATTTCACCGTCGGTAACTGCGTTGACGACCTGCACCAGGTCGCCCACCGCCCAGGTGTTCACGGAGAAACCGAACTTGATCTGCGCCGCGACTTTATCGCCGTCGGTGACCGCCACTTCACGCATGTTGTCGCCAAAGCGGCACACTTTCAGCTGACGAGTATCAATCTTAGAGACCGCCTGGCGCATCCAGGAGCCAATGCGCTCTTGCGCATGTTTGTCCTGCCAGTGGCCGGTGACCACGCTGTGCTGCTGACGCATGCGTGCGCCGATGAAACCGAACTCGCGGCCGCCGTGTGCGGTCTGGTTCAGGTTCATAAAGTCCATATCGATGCTGTCCCACGGCAGCGCCGCGTTGAACTGGGTATGGAATTGCAGCAGCGGTTTATTGAGGATGGCGAGGCCGTTGATCCACATCTTCGCCGGAGAGAAGGTGTGCAGCCAGACGACCAGACCGGCACATTTCTGGTCGTAGTTCGCGTCGCGGCAGATGGCGGTGATTTCGTCCGGGCGGGTACCCAGCGGCTTCAGCACCAGCTTGCACGGCAGTTTCCCTTCGGCGTTTAAGGCATTGACCACGTGCTCCGCGTTTTGCGTCACCTGACGCAGCGTTTCCGGCCCATACAGGTGCTGGCTACCAATGACAAACCACACTTCATAATTATCAAAAACGGTCATGTTCGTATCCTTTAATGAGTCAGGGCTGCGCGGGTAGCGGCGGTTTTTTCCGACGAAGCAGCAGGGAGATAATGGTGTTCAGCGCTTTCGGCCCATTGCTGGTAGCGCTGATAGAGTTCTTCAAAGCGTGCAGCCTGCGCCGGGCGCGGCTGTAAGGTATGTTCTACGCGGCTGGCCATTTTGCCCTGCGCGGTCGGGATATCGGCGTAAACGCCGGCGGCTACCGCGGCGAAGGTAGCCGCACCCAGCGCGCAGCATTGGTCGGAGGCGACGATTTGCAGCGGACGGTTCAGCACGTCGCAGCAGGCCTGCATGATGACGCGGTTTTTACGCGCGATGCCGCCCAGCGCCATGACGTTGTTCACTGCAATACCCTGGTCGGTGAAGCACTCCATGATGGCGCGCGCGCCGAAGGCGGTGGCGGCAATCAGCCCGCCAAACAGCGCCGGAGCGTCGGTGGCGAGGTTTAAATCAGTAATGACCCCTTTCAGGCGCTGATTCGCGTTCGGGGTGCGGCGACCATTAAACCAGTCGAGCACCACCGGTAGATGGTCGAGCGACGGGTTAGCGGCCCAGGCTTCGGTCAATGCAGGTAACAGCTGTTTCTGGCTGGCTTTGATCTGCTCTTTCAGCTCCGGATGCTGTGCGGCAAGCTGCTCCAGCGGCCAGCCAAGTACGCGACCAAACCAGGCATAGATGTCGCCGAATGCGGATTGACCTGCCTCCATACCGATAAAGTCCGGCACCACGCTACCGTCCACCTGGCCGCAGATACCTTTCACGGTACGGTTGCCAACGCTCTGTTTATCAGCAATCAGAATGTCACAGGTTGAAGTGCCAATGACTTTCACCAGCGCATTAGGCTGTGCGCCTGCGCCAACCGCGCCCATATGACAGTCGAATGCGCCGCCGGAAATAGCGACTTGGGTAGAAAGCCCCAGGCGCTCCGCCCATTCGGCGGTTAGCGTGCCGACCGGCACGTCGGCAGTCCAGGTTTCGTTAAACAGCGGGCAGGGCAGATGCTGGTTGATAATGGGATCCAGTTCGTCGAAGAACGACGCCGGCGGCAGGCCGCCCCAGCTTTCGTGCCACAGCGATTTATGCCCGGCGCTGCAGCGACCGCGGCGGATATCCTGCGGGCGGGTGGTGCCGGAAAGCAGCGCGGGAACCCAGTCGCACAGCTCAATCCACGATGCTGCGGCTTGCGCCACGGCGGGGTCTTCGCGAGTGACATGAAGAATCTTGGCCCAGAACCATTCGCTGGAGTAAATACCGCCAATATAGCGAGAGTAATCTTCTTTGCCCGGCTGGTGGCACAGGCGGGTGATGGCCTCTGCTTCTTCTACTGCGGTGTGATCTTTCCACAGTACGAACATGGCGTTCGGGTTGTCGGCGAACGCCTCTTTCAGCGCCAGCACGTTGCCGTCGGCGTCAATCGGCGCCGGGGTGGAGCCGGTGCTGTCGACGCCGATGCCGACCACGTCCGCGCGCTGTGCGCTGGAGAGTTCGGCCAGCACGCCCTTCAGCGCCGCTTCCATGGATTCAATATAGTCGCGTGGGTGGTGGCGAAAACGGTTGTTCGGCGCGTCGCAGAAACGCCCTTCCTGCCAGCGCGGATACCACTCAACGCTGGTCGCGATTTCTTCCCCCGTCGCGCAATCTACTGCCAGGGCGCGGACTGAGTCACTGCCAAAATCGAGGCCAATTGCGATTGCCATCGTGTTACTCCATCTCAATGAAAACGTGATAGTGAAACAGTAGATATCCCCGCAAAAAAACGTCAGGCTGGAACCGCTAATCTTATGGATGATCTTGCTGTGACCTCACAAAGTGTGACGCCGTGCAAATAATCAATGTGGACTTTTCTGTCGTCTTTATAGACACTTCAGTTGTGGTTATGAGCCGGCTTCTCTTCCGGCTTTATTCTCTAAGTGCCTTGAAATAACAGGGTTGACAGCCGCGTCGGTTCTGTTATTCATTGAGCGCGGCGGCCGTGCCGATAAAAAGCCGAATATGGATAATTGGTTTCTTTAAATATCAGTGAGAGCGTGCAGAAATGGCTGAAATGCAAAACGATCCCCTGCTGCCTGGTTATTCCTTTAACGCCCATCTGGTGGCGGGGTTAACGCCGATTGAAGCCGGTGGTTACCTGGACTTTTTCATCGACCGACCGCTGGGCATGAAGGGGTTTATTCTGAACCTGACGGTGCGCGGTGAAGGGGTGATTGAAAACCAAGGCAAGCAGTTTGTCTGCCGCCAGGGTGACATGCTGCTGTTCCCGCCGGGCGAAATTCACCACTATGGCCGCCACCCGGACGCCAGCGAGTGGTATCACCAGTGGGTCTATTTCCGCCCGCGCGCCTACTGGCACGAGTGGCTAAACTGGCCCGCCATCGTGGCGCAAACCGGTTTTTATCGCCCGGATGAAGCGCACCAGAGCGAAATTTCCGAGCTGTTCGGTAAAATTATCGACGCCGGACAGGGCGTAGGGCGCTATTCCGAACTGCTGGCCATCAACCTGCTTGAGCAACTGCTGCTGCGGCGCATGGAGGCGATCAACGAATCGCTGCATCCGCCATGGATAACCGCGTACGCGATGCCTGCCAGTACATCAGCGATCATCTTGCCGATAGTCAGTTTGATATTGCCAGCGTGGCCCAGCACGTCTGCCTGTCGCCATCAAGGCTGTCGCATCTTTTCCGGCAGCAACTGGGCGTTAGCGTGCTGAGCTGGCGTGAAGATCAGCGCATCAGCCAGGCCAAGCTGCTGCTGAGCACCACGCGCATGCCGATTGCCAGCGTCGGGCGCAATGTCGGCTTTGAAGATCAGCTCTATTTCTCCCGGGTCTTTAAAAAATGTACCGGCGCCAGCCCCAGCGAATTTCGTGCCGGCTGTGAATAAAAAGTAAAGAAAAGGAAATGCACTGTGTCGGCTTTTGTCTTTGCCAGTAAACTATTTAGACAATTGATGGCTTGACGATGCAGAGGGGCTCTGGAAAATCCCTGCTTCGTTTTCAAACCGGGCACACTATGCAAGCATTGCTGGAACACTTTATTACGCAGTCCACGACCTACTCGCTGATTGCGGTGGCGCTGGTGGCGTTTCTGGAATCACTGGCGTTAGTGGGGCTGATTCTGCCGGGCACCGTGATGATGGCTGGCCTTGGCGCGCTTATCGGCAGCGGCGAGGTGAACTTCTGGCAGGCGTGGCTGGCGGGGATTGTGGGCTGCCTGCTGGGTGATTGGATCTCCTTCTGGCTGGGTTGGCGCTTTAAAAAGCCGCTGCACCGCTGGTCGTTTATGAAGAAAAACAAAGCGCTGCTCGATAAAACCGAATACGCGCTGCATCAGCACAGTATGTTTACGATTCTGGTTGGCCGCTTTATTGGGCCCACACGCCCCGTGGTGCCCATGGTGGCGGGCATGCTCGACCTGCCGATTGCCCGGTTTATTCCCCGAATATCATTGGTTGCCTGCTGTGGCCGCCGCTCTATTTCCTGCCGGGATCCTCGCCGGCGCGGCGATTGATATTCCCGCCGATGAAAATAGCGCCAGCTTTAAGTGGCTGCTGCTGGCGGCGGCGTTGCTGTTGTGGCTCGGCGCGTGGCTGTGCTGGCGACTGTGGCGCAGCGCCAAAGAGAATCACGACCGCCTCAGTAACGTGCTGACGCGTCAGCGCTTACTGATTCTGGCGCCGCTGATTCTGGGCGTTGGCGTGGTGGCGCTTGTCAGCGTGATTCGTCATCCGCTGATGCCAGTGTATATCGATATTTTGCGTAAGGTGGTCGGGCTGTAATGTGCCGGATGGCGGCTACGCCTTATCCGGCCTACAAATGGGTACGCACGTAGGCCGGATAAGGCGTAGCCGCCATCCGGCAATCCCTCACTCGGCGATACCTAACAGTGCCGAAGCGCTGGCCTTACCGCTCAGCAGCGCTTCGGTCTTACCATCCCAGGCGATTCGCCCTTCCGCCACCACCATTGCTCGCGCCGCAATTCGCGCCGCGTCTTCAACGCTGTGCGACACCATCAGCAGCGTCAGATTCTGGCGCTGACACACGTCGTCGACTAATTGCAGCATCTCCTGACGTAGCGCCGGATCGAGCGCGGAAAAGGGTTCGTCCAGTAGCAGAATGGGTTGCTGCCGCACCAGGCAACGGGCCAGCGCGGCGCGTTGGCGCTGGCCGCCGGAAAGCTCGCCCGGCAGCCTTTCCAGCATTGATTCAATCCCCATTTGTCCGGCGATGACCTGTAGCCTGCGTTGCTGATCGTCGGTGAGCTTGAGGCGCGGGCTCATCCCCAGGCTGATGTTCTGGCGCACCGTCAGGTGGCTGAAGAGATTATTTTCCTGAAACAGCATCGACACCGGTCGCTGGGACGGCGGCGTATGCGTATGGACGCGGCCTTCCAGCATGATGGTGCCGCTGGCGGGCGTCAGAAATCCAGCGATCAGATTGAGCAGCGTCGATTTCCCCGCGCCGCTTGGGCCGAGCACCGCAATTTTCTCGCCCTGGGCAATCGTGGCGCTAAAGCGCATCGGCAGGTGCTGATACAGCCAGGTCACATCATTCAGTTTTAGCATGGCGTCCGGGTAACTTTTCAATCACGGTAAAGAGCAGGAAGCAGAGCAGTAACAGTATCAGCGCCGTCACCGCGCCGTCCTGACTGCGGTAGGCGCCAATCTGCTGGTAAAGATAAAACGGCAGCGTGCGGAAATTCTCGTTGCCGAATAACGCCACCACGCCGAAATCGCCGATCGACAGCACGCAGGCAAACGCCAGCGCTTGCGCCAGCGGTCTTTTGAGCGCGCGTAATTCAATTACCCGCAGGCGAGTAAACCCGCTAAGCCCAGCGACTCGCAGAGAATGCTGTAGCGTGCAGTGATGTCGCGCATCGGCGTTTCCAGCACCTTCAGCGCGTAGGGTACCGCCATCAGCGCGTTGGTGAAGATGACAATCCGTCGGCGGAGTCGGGCAGGCCGATGGTGTTATTAAGCAGCAGGAAGAAGCCGGTGGCCAGCACGATGCCCGGCATCGCGAGAATCAGCATCCCGCTCAGCTCCATCGTCTGACCGGCCAGCGGCTGGTTACGCGCCCGCAGCTCGCGACTGCTCCACAGCAGCATCATTGTGAGCGTCACGCTAAGCAGACCTGCGGCGAGAGCAATACGCAGCGACGTGCCCAGCGCCTGCCATAAAATCGGCTGGCTAAAGACGGAGAGCATCGACGGGTGAATGCCATCCACCACCACCGCCAGCAGCGGCGGCAGCAGTAACAGCAGGGTCAGGAAGATGAGTACACCATCGGCGATGCGGCTATGCCAGCGATCGTCCGGGTCACGCCAGCCTTGAATCTGGCTATTGCCCACCGCAATGGCCCGGCTCATACGCTGGCTAAGCAGCACCAGCGCCAGACAGCAGGTCATCTGAATCAGCGCCAGCATCGCCGCTCGTGCCGGATCGTAATCAAAGTTCAGCGCCTGGTAGATCGCCAGCTCAATGGTGGTGGCGGAAGGCCGCCGCCCAGCGATAGCACGGTGGCGAAGCTGGCGAAGCAGAGCATAAAAATCAGCGTGGCGATGGGCAGAATCTGTCGACGCATCCAGGGCCATTCCACGTAGCGGAAGAACGGGTAGCCGCGCATTCCAAGCTGAGCGGCAAGCTGGCGCTGCTCGCCGGGGATTTGCTCCAGCGCTTGCAGCAGCAGACGGGTCGCCATCGGCATGTTGAAAAAGATGTGCGCCAGCAGAATGCCCAGCAGGCCGTAGGGGAGAAATTCCACTGCCAGCCGAGCCAGGCATACAGTTGCGCCAGCCATCCCTGACGGCCATAGACGGTCAGAATGCCGAAGACGGCGACCAGCACCGGCAGGATGAGGGTCATCGCGCACAGGCGCAGCAACAGTTGACGGCCGGGGAAACGGCGTCGATAGAGCGCGCGGGCAAGGAAAATGGCGGGCAGCACCGATAACAGCGCAGAGAGAAACGCCTGCCAGAAGGAGAAGCGCACCACGTGCCACAGATAGCTATCGCCGAGCAGCGTTGACCACGACGTTTCGGGGCGTTTAGCCACAGCGCCAGAAAAGCCGCCAGAGCGACGGCCACCATCAATGTGGTGGCCGTGAGCCCAGGGTAGAGCCAACCCGGAATTAGCGGCTGGCGGCGCGGAGCCATGTATTAATCCAGTTTTGACGTTCGCTGGCGACCTGCTGTGGCGTGAACTCAAGCGAGGTCTGCGGTTTCACCAGGCTGTTAAAGCCTTCCGGCAGCGCAACCTGGGTTACCGGATACATCCAGTTGCCGGTCGGGATAGCGTTCTGGAAAGCTGGAGAGACCATAAATTGCAGGAATTTGTCCGCCAGTTTTTGCTGCTTGCTGGCCGCGGTTTTTGCCGCCACTTCGACTTGCAGGTAGTGGCCTTCGGCAAACGGCGCCGCCGCGTAGTTGTCTTTCTTCTCTTCAATGATGTGATAGGCCGGGGAGGTGGTATAGCTCAGCACCAGGTCGCCTTCCCTTTCAGGAACAGGCCGTAGGCTTCGCTCCAGCCTTTGGTAACGGTGACGGTCTTCGCCGCCAGTTTCTGCCAGGCTTCCGGCGCTTTATCGCCGTACACTTTCTGCATCCACAGCAGCAGGCCTAAGCCCGGCGTGCTGGTGCGCGGATCCTGGTAGATAACGCGCCATTTCTGCTCGCTCTCAACCAGCTCTTTCAGGCTTTTCGGCGGGTTTTTCAGCTTGTTTTTATCGTAGACAAAAGCGAAGTAGCCATAGTCGAACGGCACAAAGGTATCGTTGCTCCAGCCACCCGGCACGTTGACGGCGCTGGCCGGAACGTTACTTTTGGCGAACAGTTTGGTGTCGGTCGCGGCCTGCAGCAGGTTGTTATCCAGCCCCAGCACGACGTCCGCTTTACTGTTTTTCCCTTCCATGCGCAGACGGTTGAGCAGCGAGACGCCATCTTCCAGCGCCACGAATTTCAACTCGCAGTCGCAGTCGGCTTCGAACGCTTTTTTCACCGCCGGGCCTGGGCCCCAATCGGCAGCAAAGGAGTCGTAGGTATAGACCGTCAGCACGGGTTTTGCGAACGCGGGCGCGGTAACCAGCACCAGCAGGGGGAGTAATTTCTTGAGCACTTTGCACCTCAGTAAATGGGTGGCAAAGGATTTTGAGTTAGCCTCAAATCCCTTCGCCGGATTATCCGGATCAGGTTCGACGGGTCTCTCTCAGCCGCGCACGACGCACAGCACCCCGTTGAGAACGGCACATTGTAATGATTACGTGAATAAATCAAAAGCCCTACGGTTCCGGCGGTGCAAACCAGGCGGATTTAAAGTCAAACCAGCCCAGCGTATTCATCCGTACGCCGCGCATACTGCGCTGCCCCTGGAGCATCAGCCAGTGATGAATCAGCGGCACCACCGACTGATTAGCGAGCAACTGCTGGCACCAGTCGGCCTGTTGCAGGTTGCCCGCGCGCCAGCGCCGCGCGTCCTGCTCCCAGTCAATGGGGATACAATGGCGAATCATCGGCACTTCATACAGATAGGCGAACAGTGAAAAATCGAGCGGCAGCGTAAAGTTGGCGCTGTTAAGCCAGATATCGCTGACCACCTCGCCGCGATGCCATTCGTCGTAGTCCACTTCCTGAATGTTGAGCTTGACCTGATGCTCCGCCAACAGCGTTTCCATAATCTGGCCGATGGTCCGGTGCTCGACGTGATCCCGATAATAGGTGAGGGTGACGGACTCCAGCCCGGCCGGTTTCTCGCAGGCGCGGCTGCGCGCATGGTGCCAGCGCGGCAGCAGGCCGTAGGCGGGAAACCAGTGGCTCTGATGCTGCTCGCCCGCGCGGTAGAGCAGGTTGTTGGGATGAAACAGGTGGCTCAGCCACTGGCGTACCGTTGGGTTACGGCCCAATGTGCTCCGCGCATCGAACAGCAGGTAATAGCAGCCTTCTTCCAGCCGACTTTCGACGGCTTTTTCACTTTCGGTAGAGCCTTCAAGCGTCAGGCCGCCGTTTGGCGCTTCGCTGATTTCTGGCAGCACCCACACGTTAACCTCGTCAATCAACGCCCGGAAACCGAAATAGTCATCAAAGGCGAGGATCTTCAGTTGGTTAAGGTTATTGCGCGCGACCGAATAGGGCCCTGTTCCTACCGGCATCCGCGAGAAATTAGGCAGCGTTTGCCATTCGCGCGGCAGAATCATCGCCGACACCTGGCTCAGCAGCCACGGCAGCCAGCGGTCAGGCTCGGTCAGATGCACGTCCAGCACCCATGCGGTAGGGGAGTGGATCTGCGTGATGTTGGAGAACAGCGGCAGCGTCATGCTGCGTTCCAGTGAGGCAATAACGTCTTCCATCTCCAGTTCGCGCCCATGATGGAAATGGATGCCGGGACGCAAATAAAAACGCCAGTGTAAGGGGGAAATTTCCTGCCAATGGTGAGCAATATCGGCTTCCAGTTCCCCATTTGCCTCATTTACCCGCGTTAAGGCGTTGAAAATCTGCCGGCGATGTGGGTTTCCGAGCGGCGAAGCGCGGTGCCAGGCAGCAGGTTGTGCATCGGGCGATAGTAGAGCACCCGCAGAATGTGCCGACCCTGACGGAAGCTGCGCCCCAGATGCGAGACCAGCATCTGGCGTACTGCCGCTTTATCGCCGACCAGTTGCACCAGTTGATCGATGCGATCCTGCTCCAGCAGATCCTCCGCGCGCTGCTGCTGAAGCGCCAGCCCGGTATAGAGGAACGTGAGTCTGGAACGCTTGCCGCGCCCGGCTTCCGCTTCCCAGGTGAGCCAGCCCGAGCCTCCATGGTGTTGAGTAATGTCCGCATATGACGACGTGAACAGCTCAGTAGCGCCGCCAGATCGTTAAGCGTCGTCTCCTGCGATTTTCCCTCGCAGCACTGCCATAAACGGATGAACTGCTGCTGTAAGCGACCTGAAGGCATAAAAGGGGAACTCCTGGTAAAAACTCAGCAATTTATTAATCCCTATATTAGGCCAATAATGGATTTCGATGAAGCGAGGAGGTGTGTATGAAGAGGTCTACCATCCATCAGTTTTACCAGCGTTATTTCGCAGCGACCAAAAATGTTTCCTGGCTGGCCCGCCAGGCAACGGCACAGCGGCTTGAAGTGCTGAACTCTCTGATGCAATGGGAAGTTACGAAATCGGCCTCTGAGCATTAATTCGCCAAATCATGTGTGACTGAGTATTTGCCAGCAGGTATCATCTGCTGGCTTTTTTTTATTCTTTCGCGTGCTTAAAGGATTTCACATGCTCTGGTTAATGACGATGGGACGACGTCTCAACGGTGTGTACGCCGCTTTTATGCTGGTGGCATTTATGATGGGCGTGGCGGGGCGCTACAGGCGCCGACGCTGAGCCTGTTTCTCAGCCGTGAAGTGGGCGTCCAGCCGTTCTGGGTCGGCCTGTTTTACACCGTTAACGCGATCGCCGGGATCGCGGTCAGCCTGGCGCTGGCCAGGCGATCCGACAGCCGGGGCGACCGACGCAAGCTGATCATGTTTTGCTGCCTGATGGCGGTAGGTAACGCGCTGCTGTTTGCCTTCAACCGCCACTACCTGACGCTGATTACCTGCGGCGTGATGCTGGCATCCATCGCCAACGCCGCGATGCCGCAGCTGTTTGCGCTCGCCCGTGAGTACGCCGACAGCTCGGCGCGCGAGGTGGTGATGTTTAGCTCGGTGATGCGTGCCCAGCTGTCGCTGGCGTGGGTGATTGGCCCGCCGCTGGCGTTTATGCTGGCGCTGAACTACGGCTTTACCACCATGTTCGCCATCGCGGCGGGGATCTTTATCCTGAGCCTGACGCTGATTGCGCTAACGTTACCCTCGGTGGCGCGAGTCGAGCAGCCTGCTGATGCGGTGCAGAATCAGATTAGCGGCTGGAAAGACAGCAACGTACGGATGTTGTTTATCGCTTCCACGCTGATGTGGACCTGTAACACGATGTATATCATCGATATGCCGTTGTGGATCAGCAGCGATCTTGGTCTGCCGGATAGCCTGGCGGGGATCCTGATGGGCACCGCCGCGGGTCTGGAGATTCCGGCGATGATAATTGCGGGCTACTACGTGAAGCACTTCGGTAAGCGTCGGATGATGGTCACCGCGGTGGCCGCTGGGGTGCTGTTCTACGTTGGGCTTATCTTCTTCCACAGCCATACCGCGCTGCTGATATTACAGCTGTTTAACGCCGTGTTTATCGGCATTGTCGCCGGGATTGGCATGCTGTGGTTCCAGGACCTGATGCCGGGACGCGCCGGGGCGGCGACCACATTGTTTACCAACAGCATTTCGACCGGGGTGATCCTGGCCGGGATCATTCAGGGCGCGCTGGCGCAAAACTTTGGCCACTTCTCGGTGTACTGGGTGATTGCGGGTATTTCGGTGGTAACGCTGGCGATGACGGCGCGGGTTAAGGACGTATAAGCCGGTAGACCGGGCCACTCGCTCGTGGCCCGGCAACGTCGTCCGCCTTATGCTTCCCGGTCGAGACAGGTGTTGACCTCGGCGGCATAAGGTATTGCGTCGATCGCGCCAAAGCGGGTGCAGGTTAGCGCGCCGCAGACGTTGGCCCAGAGAACGGCTTTCTGCATGTGATCGTAGTTATCAAACTGACAATCTGGTTTTGCTATTTGCTGTAGCAATGCGCCAATAAAAGCGTCGCCGGCTCCGGTTGAATCAATGGAGGCAATGGCGATAGACGGAACCAACTGTTGCCTGCCTGAGCGATGGCTGAGCCATGTCCCCGGTGTCCGCAGGTGACGGTTACATAGCTGACGCCCGCCTGGTGCAGTTGCTCACATCCCTTCTCATTCGTTTTTTCGCCGGTGAGGAAGGCAAGCTCCTCTTCGCTGACTTTGACGATATCCGCCTGGTGGAACCAGGGCCTACAACGCGTGATAAACTCCTGTGGATTGTCGCCCCAGAGTCCATCCCGGTAGTTGGGGTCGAATGAGATGATGATGTTTCGTTGGCGGGCTTCCTGCAAAAGGCGCCGGTAGGTGGAATAAAGTTCGCCATCCAGCAGCCCGGTTGCGGCCCCAAAGTGAACGATGCCGACATCGTCGAGAAAATCATTGGGCAGATCCTGCCACGCCAGTTCGGCGTCCGCACCGCGACAGAAGGTAAAATCGCGCTCGCCATCGCTTTGCAGAGCCACAAAGGCCAGCGTGGTGGGCGTGATGCTGCGCGCTAGCCCTGACATATCGATGTTGTCAGGCCGTAGGGTCTCCATCAAAAAATCGCCAAAAGGATCGAGACCCACTTTCGTCGCCAGCTTTGCCTGCCCACCGCTACGGTTGATGGCAATGGCGACGTTGGCCGGTGCGCCGCCTGCTTTTTTTAGAAAGTTTTCGCCATTCTTCAGGTCAATGCCGATATCGGTACACACGAAATCAATGAGCATCTCACCGATACAGGCAATCTTGTTGTGATTCATCGCGCTCTCCCTACTGCAACGCGTTGAACGTAGGCGTAGCCCGGAAGGCGTTAGCCGTTCTGTCCAGCATCACCTGTGAATCGGTGCCTGAATCGAGGATCGTGTTGTGCTGCGATGTCTGCTCCACCAGCACCGCGGTAACATCCAGCGGTTTCAGGCTGGCGGTGGTCAACAAGGCCTCGACCTGTGCTGCAAAGCAGGCGTCTTCTTCCGAGGTTGACGGCTGCGAGGTTGATGCTTCGGTCGTGGCAACAATATGGTTGTTGGCAATATAGTTTCCTTTCCCGGCAACGACACGAATGATGACCGGTTTTGTCTCCGCCGGTTTGAGATACTGCGTATCGATAGTCTCCGAAATATGGTTGGATATTATCGAGTTATTGCTACCGTTGATACGCAGCAAGCCGTATGAATCTTCCAAACCGTTGTCGTAACCTTGCATCGGCGGCCAGGGCTCGTGGTCACGTAAGAAATGGTTAGCGGAAACCAGATTTTCAGCGCAATTTTCTTCCAGCACTAGCATTCCGGGATAGAACGAATGGAAGCGGTTGCTGGTGATTGAAGAACGCACCACGCCAGATAAATGCACGCTGCTTGAACCGCGGGGAATATATTGTTGGTGGCGATCAGCAGTCCGCCGAAGTTCTGTGCGTAAATGGAGTAACCTTTATAACCTGCGCCGATCAGGTTATCGGTTATTTTCGATGCCTGTCCGGCACCGCGTAGCTCAATGCAGTTCCCGCACTCGGCGATAAAGTTATTATGAATCGCCATCGCATCGCTATTATAGGTGGTGAGACCATGCTCCAGATAGATAAAGCCCATTCCCGTGATGCGGAAGGAATCTTGCGCCGTGGCGATATAAATTCCTGTTTTACCATTGGTGTAGGTGTTCTCGGGTCATTATTGCCCGACCCATCATCGACAAAGTGCAGGCCATCAATGCAGAAATTTTCAAAAGCCACCGAGCTAATGCGGGGAGCGCCGCTGCGCTTCACATAAAACGCCGCACCGGCCCATTCCTCATCACCTGATTGGGGGCGAGATCGACCAGAATACGGCTACCGCCCGGCCAGAGATCGTGTAAATTTTCCCATTCATTCGCCGGAGTATTAAAACGAATGCTGGAAGAAACAAAGCCGTGGCCTGCCCCATAATTTTCAGATAGCTGATATCAATCAATACCTGGGTTGTCAGGTGATAGTCTCCCGGCGGAATATAGATAGCCGCACCAGGTTTGCCGCCATCATTAATATCGGTTTCCGTTTGTCGACTTTTAATATCTGCAATGATGCTGTTGATGACTTCGCCGATATCTTTATAGGGATTCCCAACGTGCCATTGAGTGACGTCGTAGTGGTTATTGCTCGTCATAAATAAATCCTTCTCGAAAATAAAACCCGGTATTATTTCTGGGAATACGTTGACTGATAGTGTGTGAGCGTTGCCGGAGCCCCGTTATCTGTACTTGAGTCAGATGGCTACAGGAGTAATAGCGGCGGGTACCGCAAACGCTGCCCTGTAGAGCAAAGACTTCAACAATACCGGCGTCGAAGAACAACGTAATGTCACCGACATCGGGCAGCGGCGTGCTGTAGCGCCCATCGTCCTGGCCTTGTTCACTGAGGGTCAGGGTTGTGCCGTCATGTGCCAGGGTAATTTGCTGGCCGCTATCGCCGGTCAATGTCAGGCAGAAAGGCGCGGTAGCGGTGAAATCGATCGCGCAGGCCTTAACGCCTTCGACGGCTGACCAGGCGAGACGGTCCTTCAGCGTATGTTGACTAATCTCCAGTGATTCCGGCGGGCGTACCGGCGTCATGCACAGCTGCTGCTTGTTATTCAGATGGAAGCGGCGCGGCAGCGACATTTCACCGCAGTATGCCGAATCGACGGTTTTCTGCGTCGCCCAGTTATACAGCCAGGCAAAGCCGATGCGTTGGTCAGCCTCGCCCCAGGTTTGCAGCGCATAGAAATCCGTCCCAAAATCGAGAGTTTGTAGCGGCTGCGTTGAGGGATGAAGTTGCCGTTGCGGAATTCCCCGGTTTGCGCAAACAGCAGGTTGTGCCGCCCCGTCGTGGGTTCGGTGTAGCCAACAACACCAATGAGCAACACCCATACCCCGTCGAGGCAAAAGAAGTCGGGGCACTCGATGCAACGGCCGCCGTTCTCGCGAAAGTAGGCGGGGCGACGTACAGTACGTGATGGAATGCCCAGTTTTCGCTGTCGTCGGAGTGGAACAACAGCATGGCGGGATCGCCGTTGACCGATGCGCCGAGGATCATATAGAACGTCTTATCGGCCTCTTCATACCAGACTTTGGGATCGCGGAAATCGCAGTCCACGCCTGGAGGGAGATCGGTCAGGACGGTTTTTACCATTGCGGGCTTATCGTTATATTTGTCCGGCACGGCCATTTTTTGCACTTCACGATAGCCACGATACAGGTCATAAGCCGGGAGACGTTCGGTATACCAGAAGCGGGTTTGGCCCTGTTTGTCGGTGTAGGCGCTACCGGAGAAGGCCCCGCCTGTCGCGCCCAGTGCCGTTAAGTTTTGCTCTGGCTGGAGAAAAATAGGGTAGTGCCGCCAGTGGTACAGATCGCGGCTAACGGCATGATTCCAGTGCATCGGCCCCCACTGCGTTGAGTGCGGATGGTATTGGTAGAACAGATGCCATTCACCGTTTTGGTAATGCAGGCCATTAGGATCGTTCATCCAGCCGGTGCGCGGGGAAAAGTGTAGCGCCGGGCGCAGCGGCTCCTGCTGATACCAGGCGGCGAGATCATTGTTATTCAGTAAGCGGAAGTCATCTGCCTGTGTCGAAATAAAAGAGACACCGTCTTTCGAGAGTGAATCCGGGAGCCAGGTATAGCACAGCGATATTTCGCTGTGCGCCGACAGCCACTCCAGATGGGCGACGCCATCCTGCCACGCCGTCCAGGTAAAATATTGGTAGTAGCGCGATGCTTCCTGAATTTTAAACACCATTGTGCCGTTCACGTTAATAACCAATAACGGCTGCGTTGTCGGCAGTGTCTCTTTCAGCCACAGATCTATACGCTGGCCTTTTTTAATATCAAACGACAGGGACATCTTTTAACTCCTGCGTTAGGTTACGACCCTTTTCCAGTTCGCGTTTCGCGAGGTCGCTTTTAATTTTCTCGAGGAACGTGTTATTGAGCTTGAAGTAGCGCACCATAAACGCGCTGATGAAATAGCTGGCCATGGGCAGCAATGAGAACATCATGATGATGCCATTGATGGTTTGCGGATTTTGCTCGGGTTTGTTGGCAACGTAGCCGGTGTAGGCCAGGATCCAGGCGACGATAGCGCCCGCAACGGCTAAGCCCATCTTCAACATAAACAGGTTACCGGCGAAGGAAATCCCCGTCAGACGCTTACCAAATTTCCAGTCGCCGTAGTCGTCAACATCCGACATCATCGCCCACAGAATGGGGCCGGACTGAATTAAATGCAGAATGTTAATCACGATGAACAGTGACAGCAGCGGCGTCAGCGACGTTGGGTCGATAAACCACAGCGCCAGCGATAGCAGGCCAAGAATAATGTTGATAACGCGGAACAGCACCACCTTATCGAAACGGTCGGTCAGCGGTTTTGCAATGACGCTGCCTAACATATTGCAGGCAACGCCCAGCGCCATAAAGAAAGTAATAAAGCCAACGGATTCTTTCATCACGTAGGTGGCGTAATAGATGGTGACGCCACCGCGAATAAAGGCCGGGAAGACGTTGAGGAAGGTGATGGAAATCATCAGCAGCCACTGATCATTCCTGGCAATATCCTTCAGATCTTTTATTAACGATTCATTTTCCTTGATTGAAACTACGCGTTCTTTAATGCTGGAAAAGCAAAACAGGAACATTAAGGTTGCGGCACCGCCATGATCATCATGGTCATCTGAAAACCCGAGGCGCGGTCGCCATTACCCAGCCAATTGGTTAATGGCAGAATAGACGATGAGATAATTAAAGTTGCCAACCCATTCAGGAAAAAACGCCAGGACAGACATCCCATGCGTTCCTTTTGGTTAAGCGTAATCACGCCGCCTACCGAGCAATAGGGAATATTAATAGCGGTATAAATTAAGGACATAATCAGATAGGTAATCCAGGCGTAAATAATTTTACCGTTCATACTCAAATCTGGGTGGTAAACATCAGGACGGCACACAGGCCGAACGGCACCGCCATCCACAGCAACCATGGACGGAACTTGCCCCAACGGGTTCGGGTTCGGTCGCAAATAGCGCCCATGGCTGGGTCGCTAAACGCGTCAAATACACGGATAACCAGAAACAGCGTGCCGACTAACCCGGCATCAAGCCCGTAGACATCGGTATAAAACCAGGTCAGATATAGCGCCAGAACGCTCCAGATCATCCCCGAACCGGCGTCACCCATGCCGTAACCTATTTTTTCTTTCAGGCTGAGTTTTTCGTACGGATCTCGCCGAACTATTGTTTCAGTATGCATTAGTACACACCTCATTATTGCGCGGTAGCGCAGTGATAAATAAACGACATGGGCCGGGATGGCCGATGATAGAGATAAAATAATTTTAGCGATAAAATTCCTGGCACAATTAAATGTGCTGAAGGGTTATAAGTAGTTTATAGGGCCGTTATATTAATATTGACACTGCTCTCGCGAATAATCAGTCGCGAGACAATTTCATACATTTCTATATTGTCCTGCTGTTTTTTATGGTTGACCATTTGAAACGCCAGGTGGGCGATTTCATTAATAGGCTGTGCGACGCTGGTTATTTTTTTTGTTTGAGCCAGCAGCGTATTATCGAAACTCGCGATGGCAATATCTTGTGGCAGAGAGAGACCTTTCTTTTTGAGTCCATCAATCACATAGTTAGCGGCCACGTCATTATAAATTAGCAGGCAGGAGCAGGTGGTATTCGGCTGCGTCAGTTTTTCAATGATGATATCAAGGGTGGCGATATGTTCAGATATTTTCTCCCCTTCGCCTTTCGGTATCCAGAACTGGTTTTCGTCGGCGACGGTTAAACCATGGCGGGTTATTTTCTTGCTATAGGCAGAGACTTTTCTGTTATCGACGCCATCCTGGGCAATAAAGCCAAATGAGGTATGCCCGGTATGGATAAAATGTTCAGCAATACTCTCAGCGCCCTTGCTTTCGTTAATCGACACCGAATTGAAAAAGCGTGAAACCTGGGTGACCACCGCGACCGGAATGTTGGTGATCGTTAACCATTCCGCCAGTTCTCTTTCGGCTTCGGTCGGCACCCACAGCAAGCCGTCAATGCCCATCCCCACCAGGGTTTGCAGCAGCTGTTTATCCTGCTGTGGCTGATTCTGATGCGTTTTCACAATCACCGATTTACCGATATATCTTGCCTCTTCCTCGAAGGTCGCCAGCAATTCACAAAAGTGTGGGTTGACCAGATTAGGGAGCACCACGCCAATCAGCCCTGAACATTTGCCAGTGAGCTGAAACGCACTCTTGTTTGGCACGTAGCAAAGATAATCCATTGCGTCGCGTACCGCTTTGCGGGTCTCCGGGATCACGCTGGGGTGATTATTGAGCACTCTGGACACGGTAGCGGTCGATACACCGGCCTTTTTCGCGACGTCTTTAATCGATGCCATGATGGTTAAATGACTCCTCCTGATGATGGCGCTCACTATAAAGTGTGATAGATGTCAAAAATGCCAGCCAGTTCACATGTTGCTTTGTTACATGAAAATTGCGCTACGTTCTCATCTTGTGCGTAAGTGCCGACTTGATCACAGAACGATCATTTTCCCTCTCCTTGATCTTCTTTTTTCTACTGTTACGCGTATACAGTTACGCGTAACAGTTATCAAAAAAGGAGTTTTTAATGAAAAACCTATTCGACCTGAGCGGTAAACGCGCGCTGATTACCGGCTCCGCGCAGGGATTGGCAACCTGCTGGCCAGCGGTCTGGCGGCGCACGGCGCGGAGATTGTGATTAACGACATCACCCAGCAGCGTGCGCAGGCGGCGGCGGACAAGCTGGTAGCCGAGGGCTATCACGCGGTTGGCTATGGTTTTGACGTGACCAATGGGGAAGAGGTGGCGCGCGCGGTCGCGCAAATCGAAAGGGAGGTTGGATCGATTGATATTTTGATTAACAACGCCGGTATTCAGCGTCGTTATCCTTTCACTGAATTCCCGGAAGCGGAGTGGGATAAAGTGATTGATGTAAACCAGAAATCGGTCTTTCTGGTGTCGCAGCAGGTTTCCCGCTACATGGTGCAACGCCGCCGCGGGAAGATTATTAATATCTGCTCGATGCAGAGCGAGTTAGGCCGCAAAACCATTACTCCGTACGCGGCGTCAAAGGGCGCGGTCAAAATGTTAACCCGTGGGATGTGTGTGGAGTTGGCGGAATACAATATTCAGGTCAACGGTATTGCGCCCGGTTATTTCGCCACCGACATGACCACCGCGCTGGTTAACGATGAGGCATTCTCCGCCTGGCTGTTCCAGCGCACGCCTGCCGCCCGCTGGGGTAAACCGGAAGAGTTGATCGGCGCGGCGGTTTATCTTGCCGCGCCGGCCTCTGATTTTGTTAATGGACATCTTCTGTTTGTGGACGGCGGCATGCTGGCCGCGGTCTGATAAATAATGGGCCGCTACGCGCGGCCTGAGCGATAAAACAATAATCCAAGGAGTGAGTATGAATATGCTCGCAAAACTGCCGGCGCGTCGCTGGTGGTATTTAATGCCGATTATTTTTATTACCTACAGCTTAGCTTATCTCGACCGCGCCAATTACGGCTTTGCCGCGGCCGCCGGTATTGAACATGATTTAGGAATTACTCAGGGAACCGCATCGTTAATTGGCGCGCTGTTCTTCCTGGGCTATTTCTTCTTCCAGGTGCCGGGCGCGATGTATGCCGTCAAGCATAGCGTGCGCAAAATGATCTTTTGCAGCCTGATCCTTTGGGGCTCTGCGCCGCGGCGACCGGCTTTGTGAGTAACATTCCCACGCTGATGGCGATCCGCTTTATTCTTGGGATCGTCGAGGCGGCGGTGATGCCCGCGATGCTGATTTATATCAGCAACTGGTTTACCAAAACCGAACGTTCGCGCGCCAATACCTTTTTGATTCTCGGTAACCCCGTTACGGTGCTGTGGATGTCGATTGTCTCCGGCTACCTGATTGAAGCCTGGGCTGGCGTGAAATGTTTATTTTCGAAGGCATTCCGGCAGTGATTTGGGCATTCTGCTGGGTGATTCTGGTGCGCGATAAACCGGCGGATGCGGATTGGTTAAGCGCGCAGGAAAAAGAGGCGTTACAGCAGGCGATGGATCGCGAGCAGCGCGACATTAAGCCGATGCGTAACTACGGTGAAGCCATGCGTTCGCGCAGCGTCATTATGCTTTGTGCGGTGCATGCGCTGTGGAGCATCGGCGTGTATGGCTTCATGATGTGGATGCCGTCGATTCTGAAAAACGCGGCGCAGATGGACATTGTGGCAGTGGGCTGGCTGGCGGCGGTGCCGTATCTGGCGGCAATCTGCCTGATGCTGACCGTCTCCTGGCTGTCCGATAAGTTCCAGAACCGTAAGCTGTTTATCTGGCCGCTGTTGTTGATTGCCGCCATCGCGTTCTTCGCCTCGTGGATGCTGGGCAACCAGTCTTTCTGGCTCTCCTACGCGCTGCTGGTCGTGGCCGCCGCCTGTATGTATGCGCCTTATGGACCGTTCTTTGCGCTGATTCCTGAACTGCTGCCGCGCAACGTCTCCGGCGTGTCGATGGGGATGATCAACAGCTTCGGCGCGCTGGGAGCATTCCTCGGCGCGTGGCTGGTGGGGTACCTCAACGGCGTGACCGGCGGCCGGGTGTCTCCTACACCTTTATGGCAATCGCCCTGGTGGCGTCGGTGGTGCTGATGTACTGCGTTCGCGCGCAAAATGAAACCACCTCGCCGGCGGCTGAGATGGCCACGCGTTAAGGTTGAGCGAGGAGTGCAGTCGCTAACCGGCTGTGATAAGGTTCTCTGCGAGCATAATGGGCTGTTGGTCGTAGAGAACCTCATGAAAAACAATCGGATGACATTACAGGATATTGCCGCGCTGGCCGGGCTGAATAAGATGACGGTCAGCCGTTATCTGCGCGACCCGAATCAGGTGTCGCAACGCAGCCGCGAATTGATTTCGAAAGTCATGGAAGAGAACAACTACATTCCCAACCGCGCCCCGGAAATTCTGCTCAACGCCCGTAGCAAAACCATTGGCGTACTGATCCCCTCGTTTCGTAACCAGATCTTTGCCGACGTGCTGGCGGGGATTGAATCCATCACCTCGGCCTGCCAGTACCAGACGCTGATCGCCAACTACGAATATGACGCCGAGCGCGAGGAGCGCGAGGTGCTTAACCTGCTCTCCTACAATATCGACGGCCTGATCCTCACGGGAAAACTGCATACCGAACGGATGGTGCAGTACGTGCGCGCCAGCGGCGTTCCGGTCGCAGAGTTGATGGATATAAGCGGACAGTATCTCGATATTCAGGTTGGCTTTGATAACGAAAAAGCGGCGTACGAAATGACGCAGGCCTTTATCGACAGCGGTAAACGCAACATTGCGTTCTTTGGTTCGATGGATGACCCCCGTGACCTTAGCCGTTACCGTGGTACCGAGAAGGCGCTGGCGGCACAGGGGCTGGAAGCTTATCACCTGGCGCCAAAAACGATTTCGTCGGTGGCGCTGGGCCGCAAGATGTTCCAGCAGGCGATGGCGGAAAAAGCGGATATTGACGCGATTTTCTGTACCAACGATGACCTTGCCGTCGGCGTGCTACTGGAGTGTCAGGCGCAGCAGTTCGACGTGCCGGGAAAAATGGCGATTGCTGGTTTCCACGGGCTGGAAATTGGCCGCGCGCGGCTGCAAAAAATTGCCAGCGTGATTACGCCGCGCTTTGAGATTGGTAAGACGGCGGCGGATATTTTGATTAAGCGCTTGAACGGGAAAGATGCGCCGGGCAGCGTCAACCTCGGTTACCAAATCTATTACGGCGATACGCTGTAGGCGGAAAGAAGAGGCTGGCCACCGTGCGGTGACCAGCGGGAGAGATTACTGCATAAACGCCGGCTGTTTGTTCTCGTAGGCCGAGATGGCGTCTTCGTGCTGCAAGGTCAGGCCAATGCTGTCCAGACCGTTGAGCATGCAGTGGCGGCGGAAGTCGTCGATTTTAAAGCTGTACGATTTATCGCCCGCTTTTACCACCTGCGCTTCCAGATCCACTTCAAATTTAATGCCCGGATTCGCCTGTACCAGCTTGAACAGCTCATCGACCTGCGCGTCACTTAACGTTACCGGCAGCAGCTGGTTGTTGAAGCTATTGCCGTAGAAAATGTCGGCGAAGCTCGGGCGATAACCACTTTAAAACCGTAGTCGGTCAGCGCCCACGGCGCGTGCTCACGGGATGAGCCGCAGCCAAAGTTTTCACGCGCCAGCAGAATCGACGCCCCTTTGAACTCCGGGAAGTTCAGCACGAACTCGGGTTCGGCTGCTCGCCTTTATCGTCGAGGAAGCGCCAGTCGTTAAACAGGTGCGCGCCAAAGCCGGTGCGGGTCACTTTCTGCAAAAACTGCTTCGGGATGATGGCATCGGTATCGACGTTCGCGGCATCCAGCGGCACCACCAGTCCCGTATGTTGGGTAAATTTCTCTGCCATGATGGTTTCCTTATTTCATGCTACGAATGTCGGCGAAATGGCCGGTTACCGCGGCTGCCGCCGCCATCGCCGGGCTTACCAGGTGCGTACGACCGCCGCGGCCCTGACGGCCTTCAAAGTTACGGTTGCTGGTGGAGGCGCAGCGCTCGCCGGGATTCAGGCGGTCATTGTTCATCGCCAGGCACATTGAGCAGCCCGGCAGACGCCATTCAAAACCGGCTTCGATAAAGATCTTATCCAGACCTTCCGCTTCTGCCTGCGCTTTCACCGGGCCGGAACCCGGCACCACCAGCGCCTGCACGCCCGGCGCCACTTTACGGCCTTTGGCGATTTCCGCCGCCGCGCGCAGATCTTCAATGCGTGAGTTGGTGCAGGATCCGATAAAGACTTTATCGATCGCCACGTCGGTCAGCGGGATCCCCGGCTTCAGGCCCATGTAAGCCAATGCTTTCTCGGCGCTGGCGCGCTCGACCGGATCGTTGAATGAGGCCGGATCCGGAATGTTGTCATTCACGGAGATAACCTGGCCCGGGTTAGTCCCCAGGTGACCTGCGGCGCAATCTCTTCCGCTTGCAGGGTGACGACGCTGTCGAAAGTGGCGCCTTCATCCGTTTGCAGGGTTTTCCAGTAGGCGACGGCATCGTCAAAATCTTTGCCTTTCGGCGCGTGCAGACGGCCCTCGACATAGTTGAAGGTGGTCTGGTCTGGCGCGACCAGGCCCGCTTTCGCGCCCAGCTCAATCGCCATGTTGCACAGGGTCATGCGGCCTTCCATGGTCAGGTCGCGAATCGCTTCACCGCAGAATTCCACCACGTGCCCGGTGCCGCCAGCGCTGCCGGTTTTACCGATAATCGCCAGCACGATGTCTTTGGCGGTGATGCCCGGCGCGGCTTTGCCTTTCACTTCAATCTTCATGGTTTTGGCGCGGCCCTGTTTCAGGGTCTGCGTTGCCAGCACGTGCTCAACCTCTGAAGTCCCGATCCCGAACGCCAGCGCGCCAAACGCGCCGTGGGTGGCAGTGTGGGAGTCGCCGCAGACAATGGTCATCCCCGGCAGGGTAACGCCCTGTTCCGGCCCCATTACGTGCACGATGCCCTGGTACGGATGGTTCAGGTCATACAGCTCGACGCCGAACTCGTTGCAGTTCTTAATCAGCTCCTGCATCTGGATACGCGCCATCTCGCCGGAGGCGTTGATGTCTTTGGTCTGCGTGGAGACGTTGTGATCCATGGTGGCGAAAGTTTTTCCCGGCTGACGCACCGGGCGGTTGTGCGCGCGCAGGCCGTCAAACGCCTGCGGCGAGGTCACTTCGTGCACCAGATGGCGGTCGATATACAGCAGCGGCGTTTCGTTCGGCGCTTCATAGACCACGTGGGCATCAAACAACTTCTCGTATAAGGTCTTCGCCATGGTTACACCCCTTCGGCAACATAGCGGGCAATGATATCGCCCATTTCATCGGTGCTGACCGCCGCGCCGCCGCGGGCTAAATCACTGGTACGTACGCCTTCTTCCAGCGCGCGGTTGATGGCGCTTTCAATGGCGGTGGCCGCGTCGTTGGCGTCCAGGCTGTAGCGCAGCAGCAGCGCCAGCGACAGGATCTGCGCCACCGGGTTGGCGATGTTCTTGCCGGCGATATCCGGCGCGGAGCCGCCCGCAGGTTCATACAGGCCAAAGCCTTCTTCGTTCAGGCTGGCGGACGGCAGCATGCCCATGGAGCCGGTGATCATCGCACACTCATCGGAGAGGATGTCGCCGAACAGGTTAGAACACAGCACGACGTCAAACTGCGACGGGTCTTTAATCAACTGCATGGTGGCGTTGTCGATGTACATATGCGAAAGCGTGACGTCCGCATACTCTTTACCAATTTCACTAACGATTTCACGCCACAGAATGGAAGACTGCAGTACGTTAGATTTATCAATCGAGGTCACTTTGTGACGACGTTTGCGCGCGGATTCAAAGGCGATGCGAGCGATACGTTCGATCTCAAAGCGGTGATACACCTCGGTATCAAATGCCTTCTCGTGCTGACCGCTGCCTTCGCGACCCTTCGGCTGGCCGAAGTAAATGCCGCCGGTCAGTTCGCGCACGCACAGGATGTCGAAGCCGTTAGCGGCGATGTCGGCACGCAGCGGGCAGAACTCTTCCAGCCCCTGATACAGCTTCGCCGGCGCAGGTTGCTGAACAGTTTGAAGTGCTTACGCAGCGGCAGCAGCGCACCGCGCTCCGGCTGCTGGTTCGGCGGCAGGTTTTCCCATTTCGGACCACCCACGGAACCAAACAGAATGGCGTCGGCCTGGTCGCAGCCATCCACCGTTGCCTGCGGCAGTGGTTCGCCATGGCGGTCAATGGCGATGCCGCCGACGTCGTAGTGGCTGGTGGTAATGCGCATGTCAAAACGTTGACGTACGGCTTCCAGGACTTTCAATGCCTGTGCCATCACTTCCGGGCCAATTCCGTCACCTGGTAACACAGCAATATGATAATTCTTCGACATCACACGGTTTCCTTGTTGTTTTCTTTATTCTTGATCTTGCGTTGCAATTCTTTTTCAACTTCGGCGGCACGCCAGATATTGTTCAGTACGTGCACCATCGCTTTGGCGGAGGATTCGACGATATCCGTCGCCAGGCCCACGCCGTGGAAGCGGCGACCGTTGTAGTTCACCACGATATCCACCTGGCCCAGCGCGTCTTTACCCTGGCCTTTGGCGTTCAGATCGTATTTGACCAGCTCGACGTCGTAGCCGGTGATACGGTTAATCGCCTGGTAAATGGCGTCAACCGGGCCGTTACCGTTCGCCGCTTCGGCTTTAGTCTCTTCACCACAGGCCAGCTTCACCGATGCAGTGGCGATATCGCTGGAGCCGGACTGCACGCTGAAGTAGTCCAGGCGGAAATGTTCTGGCTCTTCCTGCTGCTTGTTGATGAACGCCAGCGCTTCCAGGTCGTAATCGAAGACCTGGCCTTTTTTGTCCGCCAGCTTCAGGAACGCGTCGTACAGATGGTCCATGTTGTAATCGGTATCTTTGTAACCCATCTCTTCCATGCGGTGCTTCACGGCAGCGCGGCCAGAGCGGGAGGTCAGGTTCAGCTGTACCTGGTTCAGACCGATGGATTCCGGGGTCATGATTTCGTAGTTTTCGCGGTTCTTCAGCACGCCGTCCTGGTGGATACCGGAGGAGTGGGCGAAGGCGCCGGTGCCGACGATGGCTTTGTTGGCCGGAATCGGCATATTGCAGATCTGGCTGACGGTCTGGCTGGTGCGCCAGATTTCGTTGTGGTTGATGCGGGTGTGCACATTCATGATGTCTTTGCGCACTTTGATCGCCATGATGACTTCTTCCAGCGAACAGTTGCCCGCGCGCTCGCCGATGCCGTTCATTGCGCCCTCAACCTGACGAGCACCGGCATGGACCGCGGCCAGAGAGTTACCTACCGCCATGCCCAGGTCGTCGTGGGTGTGAACGGAGATAATCGCTTTATCGATGTTTGGTACGCGTTCGTACAGGCCGGTAATAATGTTGGAGAATTCAAATGGCAGGGTGTAGCCGACGGTGTCTGGAATGTTGATCGTAGTGGCACCGGCATTAATCGCCGCTTCGACGACGCGCGCCAGTTGGTCAATTGGAGTACGGCCAGCATCTTCACAGGAAAACTCAACGTCGTCGGTGTAGTTACGCGCCCGTTTCACCATGTAGACCGCGCGCTCGATGACTTCGTCCAGGGTGCTGCGCAGCTTGGTGGCGATGTGCATCGGTGAGGTGGCGATAAAAGTATGAATACGGAATGCTTCAGCGACTTTTAATGACTCGGCGGCAACATCAATATCCGCCTCTACGCAGCGGGCCAGCGCGCAGACGCGGCTGTTTTTAATGTTGCGGGCGATGGTCTGGACGGATTCGAAATCGCCCGGAGAAGAGACCGGAAACCCGACTTCCATCACGTCAACGCCCATACGCTCGAGGGCAAAAGCAATTTGCAGCTTCTCTTTCACGCTCAGGCTTGCCTGTAATGCCTGTTCACCATCACGTAAGGTCGTATCAAAAATAATGACTTGCTGGCTCATGGTTTAGGTCCTTGGTTAACTTGGGCGCCTTGCTACGAGCATAAAAAAACCCGCGCAGCGGCGCGGGTTTATAGTTTTACTGATGATGACTAACGCTGAACGTCGCACACCAGCCTACCGCGCACAGAAGAGGCGTTTAGTAGTAGTAGGCCGTTGAAACGAGTGGTGCGGAACATGTCATCATTCTCCAGATGAATTCGATATGCTTTTAGTGGTACTGGATATGCTTTCTGATGTCAACCCTGATTGAAGAAAAGAGGACAAAGAGAAGGAAAAATGAAATGGGTGAATTAGCTAATTGTGCTGACGAGTGTCTCACTTTATAGAGGATCGTTTTATTGCATTATTCACGGTTTTAATATTTTGTCGCATATTTACATGATTAATCGCAACTTATCATGAGTCTGTCACGTTTGAGTATTGATCCTATCAATATGATAATATTGTATTTATTGTTTATTCTGTCTTCTGACTGTGAAGATAAACACAGTATTCCTGATACGAAAATGTTAATTTCGGCGATGTCAAAAATAAAACAATTTAATAATGCTTAATTTAATGTGTGTTTTTCTGTCTGTTGTGTATTCGCCTGATCTATGGGTAAACTATCTACCATTAGTTTGGTGATATAAATTAAGAGTGGCTTTTCGCTGGGAGAGCCAGTCTTCTGCATCTTTATATATTCCTATTTTTATTTAATTCTCTTTTTTGGATTTTATATGCATGGTAAATCATATAGCCTCAATATATTACTGCGATTCTGTAAAGGGAGTTTTGTATGACAATGGAGTCTGAGAACGTAATTAGCGTGCCGGAGAAGCAGCGGGTCTCTGTTAATGAAGGAAGTAAACCACAGCTTCGAATGGTCGATTTAAACCTACTCACCGTGTTTGATGCGGTGATGCAGGAGCAAAATATTACCCGTGCTGCGCATATGCTTGGCATGTCCCAACCAGCGGTCAGTAACGCAGTGGCGCGTTTGAAGGTGATGTTCAACGACGAGCTGTTTGTTCGCTACGGTCGCGGCATCCAGCCTACCGCTCGTGCATTCCAGCTGTTTGGGTCCATTCGTCAGGCGCTGCAACTGGTGCAAAATGAACTGCCGGGCTCAGGTTTTGAACCGTTAAGCAGCGAACGAGTATTTAATCTCTGCGTTTGCAGTCCGCTGGATAATTATCTGACGTCTATCATCTTAAATAAGGTGAATGAAGTCGCGCCACATATTCATATGGTGTTTAAGTCATCCTTAAACCAAAATACGGAACACCAGTTACGTTACCAGGAAATTGAATTTGTACTGGGATACGAAGAGTTCCGTCGCCCTGAATTTGCATGTGTTCCTTTATTTAATGACGAAATGGTGCTTGTGGTCAGCAAGACGCATCCACGCATTAATGGTCCGATTTCGGAATCTGAGCTTTATCAGGAAGAGCATGCGGTGGTTTCGCTGGATCGTTATGCGTCATTTAGCCAACCATGGTATGACTCGGCGGATAAACAAAGCCGTATTGCCTATCAGGGAATGGCGCTGGTGAGCGTATTAAATGTGGTTTCTCAAACCCATCTGGTCGCCATCGCACCGCGTCGTTTAGCGGAGGAGTTTTCCGAGCAGCTTAACCTGAAGGTATTACCGCTACCGATGAAGCTAAATAGCCGTACCTGCTACCTTTCCTGGCATGAGTCTGCTGGTCGTGATAAAGGCCACCAGTGGATGGAAGAGTTGCTGGTTAATGCCTGTCGTCCGCAATAACATCTGGCAATAAGCAGAATGCATCAGGATTCTGCTTATCTTGTTTATTGTGTAAAAAGCAGAATATTACTCTGTTGTTGCCGCTAGCAAGCGCGGCGAGAAAGTGAAAAATGCAGGTTTTGCTGTAATGCCGCCATTCGTCCGAGTATCTACGCTCTCCTTTTCCTATCGCTGAAGTAATCCACCATCATTTTCCCCTTTCTCTTTATTTTTTATCTTCCGGGTACTGCACCTACGCCGGATGGGTGAATTGCCTGCCTGGTGGCGAGCGGTTATGTTAGGTCGTGACCTTAATTCAGCGCCGGTGGATGGCTGATGCGCCGTCGACGCATGACCGTCGGAAAATGACTTCCCCGGTCATCAAGAAAGTAAAGCCTGGAGGCAAATCATGGAGATGTTGTCAGGAGCCGAGATGGTCGTCCGATCGTTGATCGATCAGGGCGTAAAGCAGGTATTTGGCTACCCGGGGGCGCGGTCCTCGATATTTATGACGCGCTACACACGGTAGGCGGCATTGACCACGTGCTGGTGCGCCACGAACAGGCGGCGGTGCACATGGCTGACGGTCTGGCGCGCGCCACCGGTGAAGTGGGGGTGGTGCTGGTCACCTCTGGTCCAGGGCGACGAACGCCATCACCGGGATTGCCACTGCCTACATGGATTCCATCCCGCTGGTGGTACTTTCTGGCCAGGTGGCAACCTCTCTGATTGGTTATGACGCATTTCAGGAGTGCGACATGGTCGGGATCTCCCGTCCGGTGGTGAAGCACAGCTTCCTGGTGAAACAGACTGAAGACATACCCACGGTATTGAAGAAGGCTTTCTGGCTGGCGGCCAGCGGTCGTCCTGGCCCGGTGGTGGTCGATCTGCCGAAAGATATTCTTAGCCCGGCGAACAAACTGCCGTACGTGTGGCCGGACGCGGTCAGTATGCGTTCTTACAATCCAACCACGACTGGCCATAAAGGGCAGATCAAACGCGCGCTGCAAACGCTGATTGCAGCGAAAAAGCCGGTGGTATACGTCGGTGGCGGGGTGGTTAATGCCGAGTGCCACACGCAACTGCGCACGTTGATAGAAAAACTCAACCTGCCGGTCGCTTCCTCATTAATGGGGCTCGGCGGCTTCCCGGCGACCCATCGTCAGGCGCTAGGCATGTTGGGTATGCACGGTACCTATGAAGCCAACATGACCATGCATCATTCCGACGTGATTTTCGCTGTTGGGGTGCGCTTTGATGACCGTACCACCAACAATCTCGCGAAGTACTGCCCGGATGCCACGGTGCTGCACATTGATATTGATCCGACGTCGATCTCCAAAACGGTACCGGCGGATATTCCGATCGTTGGTGACGCGGGCCTGGTGCTCGATCAAATGCTCGAGTTGCTGGATCAAGAAAGCGTCGCCCAGCCGCTGGATGACATTCGCGACTGGTGGCAGCAGATTGAACAGTGGCGCGCCCGTCACTGCCTGAAGTATGACGACAAGAGTGAACAGATTAAGCCCAGGCGGTGGTCGAAACCGTCTGGAAACTGACCCAGGGCGACGCCTACGTGACATCCGACGTGGGCCAACATCAGATGTTTGCCGCGCTGTACTACCCGTTTGATAAGCCGCGTCGTTGGATCAACTCCGGCGGTCTTGGCACCATGGGCTTTGGCCTTCCCGCTGCACTGGGCGTCAAAATGGCGCTTCCGGAAGAAACCGTCATTTGCGTGACCGGCGATGGCAGCATCCAGATGAACATTCAGGAGCTGTCGACTGCGCTGCAATACGAACTGCCGGTGCTGGTGCTGAATCTGAACAACGGCTATCTGGGGATGGTGAAACAGTGGCAGGACATGATTTACTCCGGCCGTCACTCCCAGTCCTATATGCAATCGCTGCCGGACTTCGTGCGCCTGGCGGAAGCTTATGGTCATGTGGGCATTCGCATTACCCGCCCGGACGAGCTGGAGAGTAAGCTCGCTGAGGCGCTGGAGCAGGTGCGTAATAACCGCCTGGTGTTTGTCGACGTCGCCGTCGACGGTAGCGAGCACGTCTACCCAATGCAGATTCGCGGCGGGGCGATGGACGAGATGTGGCTGAGCAAAACGGAGAGAACCTGATTATGCGCCGGATATTATCTGTACTGCTGGAAAACGAGTCCGGGGCGCTGTCGCGCGTGATTGGGCTTTTCTCACAACGCGGCTACAACATTGAGAGCCTGACCGTTGCGCCTACCGACGATCCGACGCTGTCGCGCATGACCATTCAGACGGTCGGCGACGAGAAGACCATTGAACAGATCGAAAAACAGCTGCATAAGCTGGTGGACGTGCTGCGGGTCAACGAGCTGGGGCAGGGGGCGCACGTCGAGCGTGAAATCATGCTGGTGAAGGTACAGGCCAGCGGCTATGGTCGTGACGAAGTGAAACGGAACACGGAGATATTCCGTGGACAGATTATCGACGTTACGCCGTCGCTCTATACCGTCCAACTGGCGGGCACCAGCGATAAGCTGGACGCCTTCCTGGCATCGCTGCGCGACGTGGCGCGAATCGTTGAAGTGGCGCGTTCGGGTGTGGTTGGCCTGTCGCGCGGCGACAAGATTATGCGTTAATTGTGTTGTGCTGAAGCCGTAACCAGCAACGGTAGGCCGGATAAGGCGTTTACGCCGCCATCCGGCAACTTGCGCGGTTTCGCCGGATGGCGCTTCGCTTATCCGGCCTACAACTCATCGCTTAATCGTAGCCCGGCCTGAAGTCGGGCTTTTTTTTGCGAAATCAGCAATAAGTGCGAACAAAACCTATTGCCGATCGGATCATTCTGCGTTTAGATGTTACGGATTATACTTATAAAGCAAGGGGCAATTGTGAAACTGGATGAGATCGCCCGGCTTGCCGGTGTTTCCCGAACCACCGCCAGCTATGTGATTAACGGCAAAGCGAAGCAGTACCGCGTCAGTGATAAAACTGTCGAAAAGGTGATGGCGGTCGTGCGCGAGCACAACTACCATCCTAACGCGGTCGCCGCTGGGCTGCGTGCAGGACGCACGCGTTCTATCGGGTTAGTCATCCCGGATCTGGAAAACACCAGCTATACCCGCATCGCCAACTATCTTGAGCGTCAGGCGCGCCAGCGCGGCTATCAGCTGCTGATTGCCTGCTCGGAAGATCAGCCAGATAACGAGATGCGCTGCATTGAGCATCTGTTGCAGCGTCAGGTTGATGCGATCATTGTTTCTACCTCACTGCCGCCGGAGCATCCGTTCTATCAGCGCTGGGCGAACGATGCGTTCCCGATTGTCGCCCTTGACCGTGCACTCGACCGCGAACACTTCACCAGCGTCGTGGGCGCCGACCAGGATGACGCTGAAATGCTTGCCGCCGAGCTGCGTACCTTCCCGGCTGAAACCGTTCTTTATCTCGGCGCGCTGCCGGAGCTGTCGGTCAGCTATCTGCGCGAGCAGGGGTTCCGTACCGCCTGGAAAGACGATCCGCGCGAAGTGCACTTCCTCTATGCCAATAGCTATGAACGTGAAGCCTCGGCGCAGCTGTTCGAGAAATGGCTTGAGACGCACCCGATGCCGCAGGCGTTGTTTACCACGTCGTTTGCGCTGCTACAGGGCGTGATGGATGTGACGCTGCGCCGTGAGGGTAAGTTGCCGACCGATCTGGCCATTGCCACCTTTGGCGATAACGAGCTGCTCGATTTCCTGCAGTGTCCGGTGCTGGCGGTTGCCCAGCGTCACCGTGATGTGGCTGAACGCGTGCTGGAGATTGTGCTGGCAAGCCTTGATGAACCGCGCAAGCCAAAACCAGGTTTGAGCCGTATTCGCCGTAATCTGTATCGTCGCGGTAGCCTGAGCCGTCGATAACCTTTTTGCGATGGGGCGGCGAAATGTCGCCTTCATTGCATAAAACATTATTCTTATGTGGATATTCAGATTATTCCTCATTTTTGGTTAGCACTCTATTTAATACGCCTCATTTGTCCCCCTACCGCGCTTATTATTGTGAACACAAAGTAAAAATATATTATTTGTGTATTATTTTGTTACATTCGCTGCGCGGATTGCCGAAATAACAAACACTTCTCAACTCCCCTACCAGAATGGGCGAGCCCAGGGGACGTCATTCCCCTCCGGGGCGCGCCACAGGGACTGTTAACGCGCATCATAATGTCCTAAAATGCCGCTCGCGTCGCAAACTGACACTTTATATATTCTTTTGATGATATTTAGTCGCGTTAACGTGATGTGAATCCCTTTGTATTTTTCTTGCGGGTATTCATGACGTTAATTTGCCTCGTCTGTTGGATAATTTTTAATCAGAGCTATTGTCGGCCTTAAATAGCGGTATTTTGGACTCTGTTGGCATTCATGCTGGCTTGACAAGCTTTTCCTCTGCTCCGTAAACTCCTTTGAGTGGGAATTTGTGGGTTAAAGTGGTAATAAGGGGTGAGGCTGGCATGTTCCGAGGGGCAACGTTAGTCAATCTCGACAACAAAGGGCGTTTAGCCGTCCCTGTCCGATATCGGGACACGTTGATCGAGAGCGCTACCGGTCAAATGGTTTGTACCATTGACATCCATCACCCCTGCCTGCTGCTTTATCCTCTGCCCGAATGGGAAATTATCGAGCAAAAGCTATCGCGTTTGTCGAGCATGAATCCCGTTGAGCGCCGCGTGCAGCGGCTGCTGTTAGGGCATGCCAGCGAATGTCAGATGGATAATGCCGGGCGGTTGTTAATCGCGCCGGTTTTACGGCAACACGCCGGATTGACCAAAGAAGTGATGCTGGTCGGGCAGTTCAACAAGTTTGAACTGTGGGATGAGACGGCCTGGTATCAACGGGTCAAGGAAGATATCGACGCTGAGCAATCTGCTTCAGGGCGCTGTCGGAGCGATTGCAGGATTTGTCCTTATAAATATGATGGAAAACTTTAAACACACCACGGTACTGCTGGACGAAGCGGTTAACGGCCTGAATATTCGCCCGGACGGTATCTATATTGATGGCACCTTTGGTCGCGGTGGTCACTCGCGCCTGATCCTCTCGCAGCTTGGCGAGCAGGGGCGTTTGATTGCGATCGATCGCGATCCAGAAGCGATTGCGGTGGCGAAGACCATCGATGATCCACGCTTTTCCATCGTGCATGGCCCTTTCTCTGCGCTGGCGGACTACGTCGCCGAGCGCGATCTCGTTGGTAAGATCGACGGGATTCTTCTCGATCTTGGCGTTTCTTCACCGCAGCTTGACGATGCCGAGCGCGGTTTTTCGTTTATGCGCGATGGCCCGCTGGACATGCGTATGGACCCAACTCGCGGCCAGTCTGCCGCTGAATGGCTGCAAACGGCTGAAGAAGCCGATATCGCCTGGGTGATTAAAACCTTCGGCGAAGAGCGCTTTGGTAAACGTATCGCCCGCGCCATCGTTGAGCGCAACCGCGTGGAACCGATGACCCGTACCAAAGAGCTGGCGGAAGTCATTTCCGCCGCGATGCCGGTGAAAGACAAATTCAAACACCCCGCAACCCGTACCTTCCAGGCGGTGCGCATTTGGGTGAATAGTGAGCTGGAGGAGATAGAGCAGGCGCTAAAAAGCTCGCTTGGCGTGCTGGCCCCGGGTGGGCGGCTTTCCATTATCAGCTTCCATTCGCTGGAAGACCGCATCGTGAAACGCTTTATGCGTGAGCAGAGCCGCGGTCCACAGGTTCCGGCGGGGATCCCGATGACCGAAGAGCAACTCAGAAAACTGGGTGGCCGTCATTTACGAGCATTAGGCAAGTTGATGCCGGGCGAGGAAGAAGTGGCTGAAAATCCACGAGCTCGTAGTTCAGTTCTGCGTATTGCAGAGAGGACGAACGCATGATCAGCAGAGTGACAGAGGCCCTGAGCAAAGTAACCGGGTCGTTAGGAAATGGCGAACGTCATGCCTTGCCTGGCGTAATTCGCGACGACCTTTTGCAGTTTGGGAAGCTGCCACTCTGTCTGTTCATTTGCATTATTGTGACGGCGGTGACGGTGGTGACCACCGCCCACCATACCCGTCTGTTAACGGCCCAACGCGAACAGTTGGTGCTGGAGCGCGATGCGTTAGACATTGAATGGCGAAACCTGATCCTCGAAGAGAATGCTCTCGGCGATCATAGCCGAGTCGAACGTATCGCTACTGAAAAGTTGCAGATGCAACATGTTGATCCATCAAAAGAAAACATTGTTGTTCAGAAATAAGGATTATTGCAACGCATGAAACCGGCGGCAAAAACGCTTAAGCCAAAACGTCAGGAAGAACAGGCCAACTTTATCAGTTGGCGTTTTGCGTTGCTTTGCGGCTGTATTTTTATGGCGCTCGCGTTCCTGCTGGGACGCGCGGCCTGGTTGCAAATTATTGCCCCTGATAAGCTGGTGCGCGAGGGCGACATGCGCTCTTTACGCGTCCAGCAGGTCTCCACTTCCCGCGGCTTGATTACTGACCGCTCCGGGCGTCCGCTGGCGGTGAGCGTGCCGGTAAAAGCCATCTGGGCCGACCCGAAAGAGCTGCACGAAGCGGGTGGCGTGGTGCTGAACAACCGCTGGAAGGCGCTGGCCGACGCGCTGAATATGCCGCTCGATCAGCTGGCTAACCGCATCAACACCAACCCGCGCATGCGCTTTATCTATCTGGCCCGTCAGGTAAACCCTGATATGGCCGATTACATCAAAAAGCTGAAGCTGCCGGGGATTTATCTGCGTGAAGAGTCGCGCCGTTACTACCCGTCAGGGGAAGTGACTGCTCACCTCATTGGCTTCACCAACGTCGATAGCCAGGGGATTGAAGGGGTTGAGAAGAGTTTCGATAAATGGCTCACCGGCCAGCCGGGCGAGCGTATCGTGCGTAAAGACCGCTATGGCCGGGTGATTGAAGATATCTCCTCCACCGATAGCCAGGCCGCACACAACCTGGCGTTGAGCATTGATGAACGTCTGCAGGCGCTGGTTTACCGTGAACTGAATAACGCCGTGGCGTTTAACAAAGCGGAATCCGGTAGTGCCGTGCTGGTCGACGTGAGCACGGGTGAAGTGCTGGCGATGGCCAACAGCCCGTCTTACAACCCGAACAACTTCACCGGCACGGCGAAAGACACCATGCGTAACCGGGCGATCACCGACGTCTTCGAACCGGGTTCAACCGTCAAACCGATGGTGGTGATGACCGCGCTTCAGCGCGGCGTGGTGCGTGAAAATACCGTGCTGAATACCATTCCATACCGTATTAACGGCCACGAAATCAAAGACGTGGCGCGCTACAGCGAATTGACCCTGACCGGGGTACTACAGAAGTCGAGTAACGTCGGTGTTTCCAAGCTGGCGTTAGCGATGCCGTCCTCAGCGTTAGTAGATACTTACTCACGTTTTGGGCTGGGAAAAGCGACCAATTTGGGGTTGGTCGGAGAACGCAGTGGCTTATATCCTCAAAAACAACGGTGGTCTGACATAGAGAGGGCCACCTTCTCTTTCGGCTACGGGCTAATGGTAACGCCGTTACAGTTAGCGCGAGTCTACGCAACGATTGGCAGCTATGGGATCTACCGTCCGCTGTCGATAACCAAAGTTGACCCGCCGGTTCCCGGCGAGCGCGTGTTCCCGGAATCGATCGTTCGCACCGTCGTCCATATGATGGAAAGCGTGGCGCTGCCTGGCGGAGGCGGCGTGAAGGCGGCGATCAAAGGCTACCGTATCGCGATTAAAACCGGTACGGCGAAAAAAGTCGGTCCGGACGGGCGCTATATCAACAAATACATTGCTTACACCGCGGGCGTCGCGCCAGCCAGCCAGCCGCGCTTTGCGCTGGTGGTGGTGATTAACGACCCGCAGGCGGGTAAATACTACGGTGGCGCCGTTTCCGCGCCGGTGTTTGGTGCCATCATGGGCGGCGTACTGCGCACGATGAACATTGAGCCGGATGCGCTGGCAACGGGCGACAAGAGTGAATTTGTGACAAATCAAGGCGAGGGATCAGGTGGCAGATCGTAATTTGCGCGACCTTCTTGCTCCGTGGGTGCCGAATGCACCGGAGCGAGTACTGCGAGAGATGACGCTCGACAGCCGTGTGGCTGCATCGGGCGATCTGTTCGTAGCGGTAGTGGGTCATCAGGCGGACGGGCGTCGTTATATCCCGCAGGCAATTGCGCAGGGTGTTGCTGCCATTGTCGCCGAGGCAAAAGATGAAGCGACCGACGGTGAAATCCGTGAAATGCACGGCGTGCCGGTTATTTACCTCAGCCAGTTAAACGAACGTTTATCGGCGCTGGCCGGGCGTTTCTATCATGAACCGTCCGACAGCCTGCGTCTGGTGGGCGTGACCGGTACCAACGGTAAAACCACCACGACGCAGCTAATCGCACAGTGGTGCCAGCTGCTGGGCGAAACCAGCGCGGTGATGGGCACGGTAGGCAATGGCCTGCTGGGCAAAGTGATCCCGACGGAAAACACCACCGGTTCGGCGGTTGACGTTCAGCATGTGCTCTCCGGCCTGGTGGCCGAAGGCGCAACGATGGCGGCGATGGAAGTGTCGTCCCATGGTCTGGTACAGCATCGCGTCGCGGCGCTCAAGTTTGCCGCTTCCGTGTTCACCAACCTGAGTCGCGATCACCTTGATTATCATGGTGATATGGAGCACTACGAAGCAGCGAAATGGCTGCTGTACTCCACGCATCACTGCGGCCAGGCGATTGTTAACGCCGATGACGAGGTGGGCCGTCGTTGGCTCAGCCGTCTGCCGGATGCGGTGGCGGTGTCGATGGAAGACCATATTAATCCGAATTGTCATGGTCGCTGGCTGAAAGCCACCGCCGTGAACTACCACGACAGCGGCGCGACCATCCGCTTTGACTCCAGCTGGGGCGAAGGCGAAATTGAAAGCCGTCTGATGGGCGCCTTTAACGTCAGCAACCTGCTGCTGGCGCTGGCAACGCTGCTGGCGCTGGACTATTCCCTGAGCGATCTGCTGAAAACCGCCGCGCGCTTACAGCCGGTTTGCGGTCGTATGGAAGTGTTTAGCGCGCCGGGCAAGCCGACTGTGGTGGTCGATTACGCTCACACTCCGGATGCGCTGGAGAAAGCGTTACAAGCCGCACGCCTGCACTGTGCGGGCAAACTGTGGTGCGTCTTTGGTTGCGGCGGCGATCGCGATAAGGGCAAACGTCCGCTGATGGGGGCGATTGCCGAAGAGTTCGCCGACGTCGCCGTTGTCACCGATGACAATCCGCGTACCGAAGAGCCGCGCGCGATTATCAACGATATTCTGGCCGGGATGGTCGATGCCGGACATGCGAAAGTGATGGAAGGCCGCGCGGAAGCGGTGACCAACGCCATCATGCAGGCTAAAGAGAACGACGTGGTGCTGCTGGCCGGTAAAGGCCACGAAGATTATCAAATCGTTGGTAACCGTCGTCTCGACTATTCCGACCGCGTGACCGCAGCCCGTCTGCTGGGAGTGGTGGCATGATTAACGTCACGTTGAAGCAACTGACCGACATTCTGCGCGGCGAACTGCATGGCGACGATCGTCTGATTGCCGATGTCACGACCGACACGCGTAAATTAACCCCAGGTTGCCTGTTTGTGGCGCTGAAGGGTGAACGTTTTGACGCGCACGACTTTGCGCAAACAGCGAAAGATGGCGGCGCGGGCGCGCTGCTGGTCAGCCGCAAGCTGGATATCGACCTGCCGCAGCTGGTGGTCGCCGATACCCGCCTCGCCTTTGGCGAACTGGCAGCCTGGGTACGTCAGCAGGTGCCAGCGCGCGTGGTGGCGCTGACCGGTTCTTCCGGTAAAACCTCGGTTAAAGAGATGACCGCGGCGATTCTTAGCCAGTGCGGCAACACGCTTTATACCGCGGGCAACCTAAATAATGACATCGGCGTGCCGATGACATTACTGCGTCTGACGGCAGAGCATCAGTATGCGGTGATTGAACTGGGCGCCAACCATCAGGGCGAAATCGCCTGGACCGTCAGCCTGACCCGTCCGGAAGCGGCGCTGGTGAACAACCTGGCGGCTGCGCACCTTGAGGGCTTCGGCTCGCTGGCAGGCGTTGCGAAAGCCAAGGGCGAGATTTTTACCGGACTGCCGGAAAACGGTATCGCAATTCTGAACGCGGATAACAACGACTGGGCCAACTGGCAGCAGGTGATTGGCGATCGTACCGTATGGCGCTTTTCGCCAAATGCGGCGGGTAGCGATTTTAGCGCCGCGAACGTGCGCATTACCTCGCAAGGCACTGAGTTCACGCTAAATACGCCGAAGGGCAGCGTGGATGTGCTGCTGCCGCTGCCGGGCCGTCACAACATCGCTAATGCGCTGGCGGCGACCGCGCTGGCGACGGCGGTGGGCGCAGACCTGAGTGCGGTAAAAGCCGGGCTGGCGCAGTTGAAAGCGGTGCCGGGGCGTCTGTTCCCGATTCACCTGACGGATAGCCAGCTGCTGCTGGACGACTCCTACAATGCGAACGTCGGTTCCATGACCGCCGCGGTGCAGGTGCTGTCTGAAATGCCGGGCTACCGCGTGCTGGTGGTGGGCGATATGGCGGAACTGGGCGCTGAGAGTGAAGCGTGCCACATCCAGGTCGGTGAAGCAGCGAAAGCGGCGGGTATCGACCGTGTGCTGAGCGTTGGCAAATTAAGCCAGGCGATTAGCACGGCGAGCGGGGAAGGGGAGCACTTCACCGAGAAAGACTCGGCGATTGCGCGTCTGAAATCGCTTATTAATGAACATAAAACGATCACCATTCTGGTGAAAGGATCACGCAGTGCCGCCATGGAACAGGTCGTACGCGCTGTACAGGAGAACGGGACATGTTAGTGTGGCTGGCCGAACATCTGGTCAAATATTATTCCGGCTTTAACGTCTTTTCCTATCTGACGTTTCGCGCCATCGTCAGCCTTCTGACCGCGCTGTTCATCTCACTGTGGATGGGCCCGCGGATGATCGCCCGCTTGCAAAAAATGTCGTTCGGCCAGGTCGTGCGTAACGACGGTCCGGAATCTCACTTCAGTAAACGCGGTACGCCGACGATGGGCGGGATCATGATCCTCACTGCGATTACGGTGTCTGTACTGCTGTGGGCTTATCCGTCTAACCCATATGTATGGTGTGTGCTGACGGTGCTGATTGGCTACGGCATTATCGGTTTTGTCGACGATTACCGCAAAGTGGTGCGCAAAGACACTAAGGGGCTGATTGCCCGCTGGAAGTACTTCTGGATGTCGGTGATTGCGCTGGGCGTGGCCTTTGCGCTGTATCTGGCCGGTAAAGATACGCCAGCCACCGAGCTGGTGGTGCCGTTCTTTAAAGACGTGATGCCGCAACTGGGTCTGTTCTACATCCTGCTGGCCTACTTCGTGATCGTCGGGACGGGTAACGCGGTCAACCTGACCGATGGGCTTGATGGCCTGGCGATCATGCCAACCGTCTTCGTCGCGGCAGGTTTTGCGCTGGTGGCGTGGGCGACCGGTAACATGAACTTTGCCAGCTATCTGCACATTCCTTACCTGCGTCATGCGGGCGAGCTGGTGATCGTCTGTACGGCGATTGTCGGCGCGGGCTTAGGCTTCTTGTGGTTCAACACCTATCCGGCGCAGGTCTTCATGGGCGACGTGGGTTCCCTGGCATTGGGCGGCGCGCTGGGCATTATCGCCGTGCTGCTGCGTCAGGAGTTCCTGCTGGTGATCATGGCGGCGTCTTCGTGGTGGAAACCCTGTCGGTGATCCTGCAGGTCGGCTCCTTCAAGCTGCGCGGTCAGCGCATCTTCCGTATGGCGCCGATTCACCACCACTATGAACTGAAAGGTTGGCCGGAGCCGCGCGTCATTGTGCGCTTCTGGATTATTTCGCTGATGCTGGTGCTGATTGGCCTGGCAACGCTGAAGGTACGTTAATCATGGCAGATTACCAGGGTAAAAACGTCGTCATCATTGGTCTTGGACTGACCGGGCTGTCCTGCGTGGATTTCTTCCTCGCGCAGAACGTGACGCCGCGCGTGATGGATACCCGAGCGACCCCACCCGGCCTGGATAAGTTGCCGGAAGCGGTAGAGCGTTATGTGGGTGGGCTAAATGAAGACTGGCTGATGGCGGCCGATCTGATCGTCGCCAGCCCTGGTATCGCGCTGGCTTACCCGGCGCTAAGCCGCGCCGCGGACGCAGGTATTGAAATCGTAGGCGATATCGAGCTGTTCTGCCGTGAAGCGCAGGCGCCGATTGTCGCCATCACCGGTTCCAACGGCAAAAGCACCGTCACGACGCTGGTTGGCGAAATGGCGAAAGCGGCGGGCGTCAACGTCGGCGTGGGCGGCAATATTGGCCTGCCCGCGCTGATGCTGCTGGATCCGGCTCGCGAACTGTACGTACTGGAACTTTCCAGCTTCCAACTGGAAACCACCTCCAGCCTGCACGCGGCGGCGGCCACGATCCTTAACGTTACCGAAGATCATATGGACCGTTACCCGCTGGGCCTGCAGCAATATCGCGCGGCCAAGCTGAAGGTCTATGAGAACGCTAAAGTATGTGTGGTAAACGCCGACGACGGCCTGACCATGCCGGTGCGCGGTGCCGACGAACGCTGCGTCAGCTTTGGCGTTGACGTAGGCGACTATCACCTGAACCGCCAGCAGGGCGAAACCTGGCTGCGTGTAAAAGGTGAAAAAGTATTGAACGTCAAAGAGATGCCGCTTACCGGGCAGCATAACTACAGTAACGCTCTGGCGGCGCTGGCGCTGGCCGACTCCGTCGGCCTGCCGCGCGCGACCAGCCTGAAAGCGTTGACCACCTTTAGCGGGTTGGCTCACCGCTTTCAGATTGTGCTTGAGCACAACGGCGTGCGCTGGATTAACGATTCTAAAGCCACCAACGTTGGCAGCACGGAAGCGGCGTTAAATGGCCTGCATGTGGCGGGTACGCTGTATCTGCTGCTGGGCGGCGACGGCAAATCTGCCGACTTTGCGCCGCTGCAGCGTTATCTGACCGGCGACAACATTCGTCTGTACTGCTTTGGCCGCGACGGCGGTGAACTGGCCGCGCTGCGTCCGGAAATCGCCACCCAGACCGAAACGATGGAAGAAGCGATGCGCCTGATTGCGCCGCAGGTGAAGGTGGGCGATATGGTGCTGTTGTCTCCGGCTTGCGCCAGCCTTGACCAGTTCAAAAGCTTTGAGCAGCGCGGCGACGTGTTTGCTCGTCTGGCGAAGGAGTTAGGTTGATGCGTTTATCGCTCCCGCGCCTGAGACTGCCTCAACTGAGGCTGCCGCGTTTGCCGGGCATGCGCATTTTCGCATGGCTGTTTGGTTGGATGTTCGCCGCGCTGAAGGGCTGGGTGATGGGCTCGCGGGAAAAAGATAGCGATAGCCTGATTATGTACGACCGCACGCTGCTGTGGTTGACGCTCGGCCTCGCGGCGATTGGTTTTATTATGGTGACTTCGGCGTCCATGCCCGTCGGGCAACGTCTGGCGAACGATCCGTTCCTGTTCGCCAAACGTGATGGCTTGTATCTGATTCTGGCCTTCTGTCTGGCGCTGATCACGCTGCGTCTGCCGATGTCGTTCTGGCAGCGCCACAGTACCTTTATGCTGATTGCGTCCATCTGCATGCTGCTGATTGTCTTGGTGGTGGGGAGTTCGGTTAACGGGGCGTCGCGCTGGATTGCGCTCGGTCCGCTGCGTATTCAGCCCGCCGAGCTGACCAAGCTCTCGCTGTTTTGCTATATCGCCAACTATCTGGTGCGTAAAGCGGACGAGGTGCGCAACAACCTGCGCGGCTTCTTAAAGCCGATGGGCGTGATTTTCGTGCTGGCGATTTTACTGCTGGCGCAGCCTGACCTCGGTACCGTGGTGGTGCTGTTCGTCACAACGCTGGCGATGCTATTCCTTGCCGGCGCCAAGCTGTGGCAGTTCATCGCCATTATCGGCATGGGCATTTCAGCGGTGGTGCTGCTGATTCTCGCCGAACCGTATCGTATTCGCCGCGTGACTTCCTTCTGGAACCCGTGGGAAGACCCGTTCGGCAGCGGCTACCAGTTAACCCAGTCGCTGATGGCCTTTGGCCGCGGCGAGATGTGGGGTCAGGGCTTAGGCAACTCGGTACAGAAACTGGAGTACCTGCCGGAAGCGCACACCGACTTCATCTTCGCCATCATCGGTGAGGAATTGGGTTATATCGGTGTGGTACTGGCACTTTTAATGGTATTCTTCGTCGCTTTCCGCGCCATGTCCATCGGTCGCAAAGCGCTGGAGATTAACCAACGTTTTTCTGGCTTCCTGGCTTGCGCAATCGGCGTGTGGTTCAGTTTCCAGGCGTTGGTGAACGTAGGGGCGGCAGCCGGTATGCTGCCGACGAAAGGCCTGACGCTGCCTCTGATCAGCTACGGTGGCTCCAGTCTTCTGATTATGTCGACTGCCATTATGTTCTTGTTACGAATTGATTATGAAACACGCCTGGAGAAAGCGCAGGCGTTTACCCGAGGTTCTCGATGAGCGGTCAAACAAAGCGGTTAATGGTGATGGCGGGCGGTACCGGCGGACATGTGTTCCCGGGGCTGGCGGTTGCGCACCATTTAATGGATCAGGGCTGGCAAGTGCGCTGGCTGGGAACCGCGGATCGTATGGAAGCCGACCTCGTACCGAAACACGGCATTGAGATTGATTTCATTCATATTTCCGGGCTGCGTGGCAAAGGCGTGAAGGCGCTGCTGCTGGCGCCGATGCGTATCTTCAACGCCTGGCGGCAGGCGCGGGCGATCATGAAACGTTTTAAGCCGGACGTGGTGCTCGGAATGGGCGGTTACGTCTCTGGCCCGGCGGTTTGGCGGCGTGGTCACTGGGCATTCCGGTGGTACTGCACGAGCAGAACGGTATTGCCGGGCTGACCAATAAATGGCTGGCGAAGATTGCCACCAAAGTGATGCAGGCTTTCCCTGGCGCATTCCCGAATGCTGAAGTCGTGGGCAACCCGGTACGCGTTGACGTGCTGGCGCTGCCACTGCCGGAACAGCGTCTGGTCGGGCGCGATGGCCCATTCGCGTGCTGGTGGTTGGCGGTTCGCAGGGCGCGCGCATCCTGAACCAGACGATGCCGCAGGTGGCGCAACGTCTGGGCGATGCGGTGACTATCTGGCACCAGAGCGGTAAAGGCGGTCAACAGACCGTGGAGCAAGCCTATGCCGATGTCGGTCAGGCTCAGCATAAAGTGACCGAGTTTATTGACGATATGGCGGCGGCCTATGCGTGGGCTGATGTGGTGGTGTGCCGCTCCGGCGCGCTGACGGTGAGCGAGATTGCGGCGGCGGGGCTGCCGGCGATTTTTGTGCCGTTCCAGCATAAAGACCGCCAGCAGTACTGGAACGCGCTGCCGCTGGAAAAAGCGGGCGCGGCAAAGATCTACGAGCAGCCGCAGTTTACGGCACAAGCGGTCGCGGACACGCTGGCAAGCTGGGATCGCAACACCTTGTTAGAGATGGCTGAACGCGCGCGCGCGGCGGCGATCCCGGATGCTACCGAGCGGGTAGCAAAAGAAGTGAGCCTGGCAGCAAAGGCTTAATCATTGCGGCGCGCTGGCGTCGCCCGAATTTTAGAAGTGATGGCGTTTAAAGAATGAATACACAACAACTGGCGAAACTGCGTTCTATCGTGCCCGAGATGCGTCGCGTCCGGCACATTCACTTTGTTGGCATCGGCGGCGCCGGGATGGGCGGTATTGCCGAAGTACTGGCCAACGAAGGGTATCAGATCAGCGGTTCCGACCTGGCGCCAAACCCGGTAACGCAGCAGCTGAGCAAGCTGGGCGCCACCATCTATTTCAACCATCGCCCGGAAAACGTGCGCGATGCGAGCGTTGTTGTGGTGTCGACGGCGATTTCTGCCGATAACCCGGAAATCGTGGCGGCGCATGAAGCGCGCATTCCGGTGATTCGCCGCGCAGAGATGCTGGCAGAACTGATGCGTTTTCGTCATGGCATTGCCATTGCCGGTACGCACGGCAAAACCACCACCACCGCAATGGTGGCCAGTATTTACGCGGAAGCGGGGCTGGACCCGACCTTCGTGAACGGCGGTCTGGTGAAAGCGGCGGGTGTACATGCGCGTCTCGGTCACAGCCGTTATCTGATTGCGGAAGCCGATGAGAGCGACGCGTCGTTTCTGCATTTGCAGCCGATGGTGGCCATTGTCACCAACATCGAAGCCGACCACATGGATACCTACCAGGGCGACTTCGAAAATTTAAAGCAGACGTTCATTAATTTCCTGCACAATTTGCCGTTTTATGGTCGTGCCGTGATGTGTGTGGACGATCCCGTTATTCGCGAGCTGTTGCCGCGCGTGGGTCGTCAGATTACTACCTACGGTTTTAGCGACGATGCCGACGTGCGCGTCGAAGGCTACCAGCAAATTGGCCCGCAGGGACACTTCACGCTGGTGCGTCAGGACAAAGAGGATCTGCGCGTGACGCTGAACGCACCGGGCCGCCATAACGCGTTAAACGCGGCGGCGGCGGTTGCAGTGGCCACGGAAGAGGGCATTGAAGATGACGCGATTCTACGCGCGCTGGAGAGCTTCCAGGGCACCGGTCGTCGCTTCGATTTCCTGGGCGAATTCCCGCTGGCGGAAGTGAATGGCAAAGAAGGCTCGGCGATGCTGGTGGATGATTACGGTCATCACCCGACGGAAGTGGACGCGACGATTAAAGCCGCGCGCGCTGGCTGGCCGGAGAAAAAACTGGTGATGGTCTTCCAGCCGCACCGTTATACCCGTACGCGCGATCTGTATGACGATTTTGCCCACGTGCTGACTCAGGTCGACGCGCTGCTGATGCTCGACGTTTATCCGGCTGGCGAAGCGCCGATTCCTGGCGCGGACAGCCGTTCGCTGTGCCGTACTATTCGCGGGCGTGGAAAAGTGGACCCGATTCTGGTCTCCGACCCGGCGCAAGTCGCTGAAATGCTGGCATCAGTACTGACGGGTAATGATCTTGTTCTAATTCAAGGCGCGGGAAATATTGGTAAAATCGCGCGTAACTTAGCTGAAATCAAACTGAAGCCGCAAACTCAGGAGGAACCGCGTCATGGCTGATAAAATCGCGGTTCTTCTCGGCGGCACTTCCGCCGAGCGCGATGTGTCGCTCAACTCCGGCGCGGCGGTGCTGGCTGGCCTGCGTGAGGCTGGTATTGACGCCCATGCGGTCGACCCAAAAGAGACCGATGTTACCCAGTTGAAAAATATGGGTTTTCAGAAAGCGTTTATTGCGCTGCACGGTCGAGGCGGGGAAGATGGCACGTTGCAGGGCTGCTGGAGCTGATTCAACTGCCTTACACCGGCAGCGGTGTGATGGCATCGGCCATCTCGATGGATAAACTGCGCAGTAAATTGCTGTGGCAGGGGGCCGGATTACCGGTCGCGCCGTGGGTCGCTATTGAGCGCCAGGCCTTTGAAAATGGGCTGTCTGAGGATGTTCAGGCGCAGATTGCCGGGCTGGGATTGCCGCTAATCGTCAAGCCGAGCCGTGAAGGTTCCAGCGTCGGCATGTCGAAAGTGACTGAGATTGCAGAACTGGCACCTGCGTTAGCGCAGGCGTTTCAACATGATGATGAAGTTCTGATTGAGAAATGGCTCAGTGGCCCTGAGTTTACGGTCGCGGTGCTTGGTGAAGAAATTTTACCGTCAGTTCGCATCCAACCGGCCGGAACCTTCTATGATTATGAGGCGAAGTATCTGTCTGATGAGACAAAATATTTCTGCCCTGGTTGTGAAGAATCAGCCCAGGAAGCGGCAATGCAATCTCTGGTGCTGAAAGCCTGGAAAGTTTTAGGTTGTCAGGGGTGGGGTCGTATCGACGTCATGCAGGACAGCGACGGGCAGTATTATCTGCTGGAGGCGAATACGTCTCCGGGATGACCAGCCACAGTCTGGTGCCGATGGCGGCGCGTCAGGCGGGAATCAGTTTCTCGCAGCTGGTAGTACGAATTCTGGACCTGGCGGGGTGATATGTCGCAGGCTGCGCTGAATACGCGGAACCGTGAAGAAGAAGAGTATGCGGCTTCACGGCGCAATAATGGAACGCATTTAGCGGGGATTTTGTTCCTGCTGGCGGTGTTGTGTACCGTGTTTGTGAGCGGCTGGGTCGTGCTTGGCTGGATGGAAGATGCGCAGCGTTTGCCCATCTCAAAACTGGTCGTCACCGGCGATCGTCATTACACGCGTAATGATGATATCCGCCAGTCCATACTGGCATTGGGCTCGCCGGGAACCTTTATGACTCAGGATGTCAACATCGTTCAGAGTCAGATTGAACGCCTGCCGTGGATTAAACAGGCAAGCGTAAGAAAGCAGTGGCCGGACGAATTGAAGATTCATCTGGTTGAATATGTGCCAATTGCGCGTTGGAATGATCAGCACATGGTGGATGCGGAAGGTACGGCCTTCAGCATTCCGGCCGATCGAACCAGCAAGCAGAATTTGCCTATGCTCTATGGCCCGGAAGGCAGCGCAAGCGAAGTCTTGCAGGGTTATCACGACATGGGCGCGGTGCTCGCGAAAGGGAAGTTCACGTTGAAGGTTGCGGCGATGACCGCGCGCCGTTCGTGGCAGCTGACGCTTGATAACGGTATCAAGCTGAATCTGGGGCGGGGCGATACGATGAAGCGGCTGGCGCGTTTTCTGGAACTGTATCCGGTTCTGGAACAGCAGGCGCAAACTGAGGGTAATCGGATTAGCTATGTTGATTTGCGTTATGACTCGGGGCGGCAGTAGGCTGGGAACCTGCTCCTGCGGCGGACACTAATCAACAACAGAATCAGGCACAGGCAGAACAACAATGATCAAGGCGACGGACAGAAAACTGGTAGTTGGACTGGAGATCGGCACTGCAAAAGTAGCCGCTTTAGTAGGGGAAGTTCTGCCCGACGGAGTGATTAATATCATTGGGGTCGGCAGTTGCCCATCCCGAGGTATGGATAAAGGCGGGGTTAACGACCTGGAGTCGGTAGTCAAATGCGTACAGCGCGCTATCGATCAGGCGGAACTGATGGCGGATTGCCAGATCTCTTCTGTATATCTGGCGCTTTCCGGCAAACACATTAGCTGTCAAAATGAGATAGGCATGGTGCCTATCTCTGAAGAAGAGGTCACGCAGGAAGACGTTGAGAACGTGGTGCATACGGCGAAGTCTGTACGCGTGCGTGACGAGCACCGTGTTCTTCATGTGATTCCGCAGGAATACGCGATTGATTACCAGGAAGGGATCAAAAACCCGGTCGGCTTGTCCGGCGTGCGTATGCAGGCCAAGGTACATCTGATTACCTGCCACAACGACATGGCGAAGAACATCGTCAAAGCGGTTGAACGCTGTGGTCTGAAGGTCGATCAGCTGATTTTCGCCGGGTTGGCGTCAAGTTATTCGGTTCTGACCGAAGACGAACGTGAGCTGGGCGTCTGCGTGGTGGATATCGGTGGCGGTACAATGGATATCGCCGTGTATACTGGCGGTGCATTGCGCCACACCAAGGTGATCCCATACGCGGGGAACGTGGTGACCAGCGATATCGCCTATGCGTTTGGTACGCCGCCAAGCGATGCCGAAGCGATCAAAGTGCGCCACGGTTGCGCATTAGGCTCCATTGTGGGCAAAGATGAGAGCGTTGAAGTGCCGAGCGTGGGTGGACGTCCGCCGCGCAGCCTGCAGCGCCAGACATTGGCCGAGGTCATTGAGCCGCGTTACACCGAGCTCTTAAATCTCGTCAATGAAGAGATTTTACAGTTACAGGAACAGCTTCGTCAGCAAGGGGTCAAACACCACCTGGCGGCGGGATTGTGTTGACCGGCGGCGCGGCGCAAATTGAAGGCTTAGCGGCCTGCGCGCAGCGGGTGTTCCATACGCAGGTGCGTATTGGCGCACCGTTGAACATTACCGGTCTGACGGACTATGCCCAGGAGCCGTATTATTCCACGGCAGTGGGCCTGCTGCACTACGGGAAAGAGTCCCATTTGAGTGGTGAAGCGGAAGTAGAAAAGCGCGTAACTGCATCGGTTGGTTCGTGGATCAAACGACTGAATAGCTGGTTACGCAAAGAGTTTTAATTTTTTAAAGAGACCAACGCACATTAACGGTCTCAGGCGACAGGCACAACGGAGAGAGAAACTATGTTTGAACCTATGGAACTGACCAACGACGCGGTGATTAAAGTCATCGGCGTCGGTGGCGGCGGCGGTAATGCCGTTGAACACATGGTGCGCGAGCGCATCGAAGGCGTTGAATTCTTCGCAGTTAACACCGACGCGCAGGCACTGCGTAAAACGGCTGTTGGCCAGACTATCCAGATCGGTAGCGGTATTACCAAAGGTCTGGGTGCGGGTGCCAACCCGGAAGTAGGCCGTAATGCGGCTGACGAAGACCGTGAAGCGCTGCGTGCAGCACTTGATGGTGCAGACATGGTGTTTATCGCAGCCGGTATGGGCGGCGGTACCGGGACCGGTGCAGCGCCAGTGGTTGCGGAAGTGGCCAAAGATTTAGGTATCCTGACCGTTGCCGTCGTGACCAAGCCTTTCAACTTTGAAGGCAAAAAGCGTATGGCATTTGCGGAGCAGGGGATCACCGAGCTGTCCAAGCACGTTGACTCGCTGATCACCATCCCGAACGACAAGCTGCTGAAAGTATTGGGCCGCGGTATCTCCCTGCTCGACGCGTTTGGCGCAGCGAACGACGTACTGAAAGGTGCAGTCCAGGGTATCGCTGAGCTGATCACCCGTCCGGGCCTGATGAACGTCGACTTTGCAGACGTGCGCACCGTGATGTCTGAAATGGGCTACGCGATGATGGGCTCCGGTGTGGCAAGTGGTGAAGATCGTGCGGAAGAAGCGGCTGAAATGGCTATCTCTTCCCCGCTGCTGGAAGATATCGACCTGTCCGGCGCGCGTGGCGTTCTGGTCAACATTACTGCGGGCTTCGACCTGCGTCTGGATGAGTTCGAAACCGTGGGTAACACCATCCGTGCGTTTGCATCGGATAACGCGACCGTGGTTATCGGTACTTCACTTGACCCGGATATGAACGACGAACTGCGTGTTACCGTCGTTGCCACCGGTATCGGCATGGACAAACGTCCTGAGATTACCCTGGTGACCAACAAGCAGACGCAGCAACCGGCGCTGGATCGTTATCAGCAGCACGGTATGGCACCGTTGACGCAAGAACAGAAACCGGCTGCTAAAGTGGTAAACGACAATACGCCGCAGACCACTAAAGAACCGGATTATCTGGATATCCCGGCGTTCCTGCGTAAGCAAGCTGATTAAGAATTAGCTGGAAGTTGGGAATCTGCGCTCTTTGTGCTAAACTGGCCCACCGAATGTGTAGTACACTTCGGTTGGATAGTTAATTTGGCGAGATTATACGATGATCAAACAAAGGACACTTAAACGTATCGTTCAGGCGACTGGCGTCGGTTTACACACCGGCAAAAAGGTCACACTGACGCTACGCCCTGCGCCGGCAAATACCGGGTCATCTATCGTCGCACCGACTTGAATCCACCGGTAGATTTTCCGGCTGATGCCAAATCTGTGCGTGATACTATGCTCTGTACTTGCCTGGTCAACGAGCATGACGTGCGGATTTCTACCGTAGAGCACCTGAACGCCGCGCTGGCGGGTCTGGGTATCGACAACATCGTTGTTGAAGTCGATGCGCCAGAAATCCCGATTATGGACGGTAGTGCTGCGCCATTCGTTTATCTGTTGCTGGATGCCGGCATCGATGAGCTGAACTGTGCGAAGAAATTTGTCCGTATTAAAGACACCGTTCGCGTTGAAGATGGCGACAAATGGGCTGAATTCAAACCGTACAATGGTTTCTCGTTGGATTTCACCATCGACTTTAACCATCCGGCGATTGACTCCAGCACCCAGCGTTATGCGATGAATTTCTCCGCAGACGCCTTTATGCGCCAGATCAGCCGTGCACGTACCTTCGGTTTCATGCGTGATATCGAATATCTGCAGTCCCGCGGCCTGTGCCTGGGCGGTAGCTTCGATTGTGCCATCGTTGTTGACGATTATCGCGTACTGAACGAAGACGGCCTGCGTTTTGAAGATGAATTCGTTCGTCACAAAATGCTCGATGCCATCGGTGACTTGTTCATGTGTGGTCACAATATTATTGGTGCATTTACCGCGTACAAATCCGGTCATGCACTGAATAACAAACTTCTGCAGGCGGTCCTGGCAAAACAGGAAGCTTGGGAATTTGTGACCTTCGAAGACGACGCAGAACTGCCTCTGGCGTTCAAAGCACCGACAATGGTTCTGGCATAAGCCTGACCATTTCGTAAATTCGACTGGCAACCTGGCACTCTCTCCGGTCAGGGAACCAGTCGTTTTTTCTTTTTATCCTCGTCAATCCGTTTTCCTGCCGTTGCCCGCTTAAAGATCACACTCCAGTGCAACCGCTGCTTTCTTAACCCGTTTTTCGTTGCTGTTTTCGTCATTCCTGCTGCTGTAGCGCGGCATTAATGGTAATATTCCCGGGCTAAAATAGAATAACGGTACTGAAACCGAAGGTGGAACTTTACGTGAGTGGAATGCTGACGCGTTGGCGACAGTTTGGTAGACGCTACTTCTGGCCGCATCTCCTGTTGGGGATGGTTGCTGCCGGTTTTGGCCTGCCTGCGCTTGCGAATAATACCGAGCCAGCTTCTCCCGCCCGCGCAACAACCAGTAATCATAATCCGACGCAGAGAATCGACTTCTCTCAGCTGGCGCGGCTGGAAAATAACCGTCGTCCCTCATTCAGCGTCGACTACTGGCATCAGCACGCCATTCGCACCGTTATTCGTCACCTTTCTTTTGCCATGGCGCCGACGGCGTCACCGGTTGCTGAGTCAACATCTCCGTTGCAGGCCGCGCAGCATCTGGCGCTGCTGGATACGCTAAATGCGTTGCTGAACGTTGAAAGTCAGCCGTCCTTATTATTGCTCAGGGCGCAGCGTTACCTGCGCTCTCACCTCACGTCTTTAGTATCCCAGCCTGGGTGAGCCAGGTGCAGGGCATCCGCGCCGGGCCGCAGCGCCTCGTCTGAAAATAACCGCTTTATTTCCTTTATTTTTCTGACTCCGAAATGTCGGGGCGTTTGAGATTTTATTATGTTAATCAAATTATTGACCAAAGTTTTTGGTAGTCGTAACGATCGTACCCTGCGCCGCATGCGCAAAGTTGTCGCTATTATTAACGCGATGGAACCGGAGATGGAAAAACTCTCCGATGAAGAGCTGAAAGCGAAAACCAATGAATTCCGCGCGCGTATTGAAAAAGGTGAAACCGTTGAGAGCCTGATTCCTGAAGCGTTTGCCGTGGTGCGTGAAGCCAGTAAGCGTGTGTTCGGGATGCGTCACTTTGACGTCCAGCTGCTCGGCGGTATGGTGCTGAACGACCGCTGCATCGCGGAAATGCGTACCGGTGAAGGTAAAACCCTGACCGCAACGCTGCCAGCTTACCTGAACGCGCTGTCCGGCAAGGGCGTGCACGTGGTGACCGTCAACGACTATCTGGCCCAGCGTGACGCCGAAAACAACCGTCCGCTGTTCGAATTCCTCGGCATGACAGTTGGTATTAACATGTCTGGCCTGCCAGCGCCTGCGAAGCGCGAAGCCTACAATGCCGACATCACCTACGGTACCAACAACGAATACGGTTTTGACTACCTGCGCGATAACATGGCGTTCAGCCCGGAAGAGCGCGTACAGCGTAAACTGCACTATGCGCTGGTCGATGAAGTCGACTCCATCCTGATCGATGAAGCGCGTACGCCGCTTATCATTTCCGGCCCGGCTGAAGACAGCTCGGAAATGTACAAAAGAGTGAACAAAATCATTCCTCACCTGGTCCGCCAGGAGAAGGAAGATTCCGACACCTTCCAGGGTGAAGGTCACTTCTCTGTGGATGAAAAAGCGCGTCAGGTTAACCTGACCGAACGCGGTCTGGTGCTGATTGAAGAGCTGCTGGTGAAAGAAGGTATTATGGAAGAGGGCGAGTCGCTGTACTCTCCGGGCAACATTATGCTGATGCACCACGTGACCGCCGCGCTGCGCGCCCACGTGCTGTTCACCCGCGACGTTGATTACATCGTCAAAGATGGCGAAGTTATTATCGTCGACGAACATACCGGTCGTACCATGCAGGGCCGTCGCTGGTCTGATGGTCTGCACCAGGCCGTAGAAGCCAAAGAAGGCGTTGAAATTCAGAACGAAAACCAGACGCTGGCGTCCATTACCTTCCAGAACTACTTCCGTCTGTATGAAAAACTGGCCGGTATGACCGGTACGGCGGACACCGAAGCGTTTGAATTCAGCTCGATCTACAAGCTGGATACCGTGGTGGTGCCAACCAACCGTCCGATGATCCGTAAAGATATGCCGGACCTGGTCTACATGACCGAAGCGGAAAAAATTCAGGCGATTATCGAAGATATCAAAGAGCGTACCGCGAAAGGCCAGCCGGTGCTGGTAGGTACTATCTCCATCGAAAAATCCGAAGTGGTCTCCCACGAGCTGACCAAAGCGGGCATCAAGCATAACGTCCTGAACGCCAAATTCCACGCCAGCGAAGCAGACATCGTTGCGCAGGCGGGCTACCCGGCGGCGGTTACCATCGCCACCAACATGGCGGGTCGTGGTACCGATATTATGCTTGGCGGTAGCTGGCAGGCTGAGGTTGCGCATCTTGAAGATCCGACGCCGGAACAGATTGCGCAAATCAAAGCTGACTGGCAGGTGCGTCACGACGCGGTACTGGCGGCAGGTGGTCTGCACATTATTGGTACCGAACGTCACGAATCTCGTCGTATCGATAACCAGCTGCGCGGCCGTTCCGGTCGTCAGGGTGATGCGGGTTCTTCTCGTTTCTACCTGTCGATGGAAGATGCCCTGATGCGTATCTTCGCCTCTGACCGCGTGTCCGGCATGATGCGTAAGCTGGGGATGAAACCGGGCGAAGCCATTGAGCACCCGTGGGTCACCAAAGCGATTGCTAACGCACAGCGTAAAGTGGAAAGCCGCAACTTTGACATCCGTAAGCAACTGCTGGAATACGATGACGTTGCCAACGATCAGCGTCGCGCTATCTACACCCAGCGTAACGAACTGCTGGATGTGACCGACGTCAGCGAAACCATCAACAGCATCCGCGAAGATGTGTTTAAAGCGACTATCGACGCACACATTCCGCCGCAATCGCTGGAAGAAATGTGGGATATCCCGGGCCTGCAGGAGCGTCTGAAAAACGACTTTGACCTCGAACTGCCAATTTCCGAGTGGCTGGATAAAGAGCCGGAGCTGCACGAAGAGACGCTGCGTGAGCGTATTCTGGAAAGCGCGGTTGAAGTCTACAAGCGTAAAGAAGAAGTGGTTGGCGCTGAAATGATGCGTCACTTCGAAAAAGGCGTGATGCTGCAAACTCTCGACTCCCTGTGGAAAGAGCACCTGGCGGCAATGGACTACCTGCGTCAGGGTATCCACCTGCGTGGCTATGCGCAGAAAGATCCGAAGCAAGAGTACAAGCGCGAATCCTTCTCCATGTTTGCTGCAATGCTGGAGTCTCTGAAGTATGAAGTGATCAGCACCCTGAGCAAGGTGCAGGTACGCATGCCGGAAGAAGTTGAAGCCATGGAACAGCAGCGTCGTGAAGAAGCCGAGCGTCTGGCGCAGATGCAGCAGCTGAGCCATAAGAGCGATGACGAAGCAGTCGCGGAAGATCTGGCCGCACAAACCGGCGATCGCAAAGTGGGTCGTAACGATCCGTGTCCTTGCGGTTCCGGTAAAAAATACAAACAGTGCCATGGCCGTCTGAGCTAAGGTCATAATAAGAAAACAAAAGGCGCAGAGTTCTGCGCCTTTTTTATGGATAAGACAAAATGAAAATACTGCAAATATCCGTCGGCATCATTCGCAATGCCGCAGGCGAAATTTATATCACCCAGCGTGCTGCCGATGCGCACATGGCGCACAAATGGGAGTTCCCGGGTGGTAAAATTGAAGCGGGGAGTCACCGCAGGAAGCGGTTATCCGTGAACTGCAGGAAGAGGTTGGGATCGTGACCACCTCGCTGCAGCCGTTTGATAAGCTGGAGTATCAGTTCCCCGATCGCCACATTACGCTGTGGTTCTGGCTGGTTGACAGCTGGGAAGGCGAGCCGTGGGCAAAGAAGGGCAGCCGGGGCGCTGGGTTGCGCAACAGGATTTGGTGGCGGACGAATTCCCGCCAGCGAACGTGCCGGTGATTGAAAAGCTGATCGCGGGTTGATATATGATGACGCCGGGCGGTTCCCGGCGTCGGATTTACTGCTGCTCTTCGCTCCAGTCATCGCTGTCGGAGAGATCGCCGCTGCTCGGGATTCGCTTCTCCTCCGCCGCCCATTCGCCAAGGTCAATCAGCTGGCAGCGCTTGGAGCAAAATGGGCGATAGGGGCTTTGTTCGCCCCAGACAACCGGTTTGTTGCAGGTGGGGCAGTTTACGGTGGTGACGTCAGACATCTTCTCTCCTTAGCAGCACGCCAGTTCAAAATCCAGACGCTCCGGCACCATGCCGTGCTCGCTGTCCAGCGGCATAAAGCGGATAGCAAAGCGGCTCTTGTGGCCGGAGATCTGCGGGTAAAGCTGCGAGGTCAGTTCAAGCTTCAGACGCAGCAGGTCGGCATCTTCACCGTTGTCCTGGTAAAAACCGTTCAGGCTGGTTTGCTTGCGGAACTGCGCTGAATTGCGTACCAGATCGAGAATTAACGTCAACGCCTGATTGAGCGGCTCCAGGCTTGCCAGCCAGGTTTCCACCAGCGCATCGCGCTGATGCTGTTTAGCGTGTAGCCAAATATGTAGCGTCGGCAGGTCGAAGCTGCAGCAACCTCCCGGAATACTCAGACGCTGACGCACCAGCGCAATCAGGCGATCTTCACGCAGGAACTGCCCGATACGCGGTGCCGCCATCAGGATGCTGCTGCTATTTTTCAATTGCTGACGCAGGGCGTCGATACGGCTGAGATCAACACCCGGGACTTCGCTCCAGGCGTTCAGTTTACGCTGTTGGCGTTCCAGCTCTTTGAGCAGTTCTGTGCGGATATCGCCGCGTTCGAACACATCCAGTAAATCCCGACGTTGCGAAAAAAGTGCAGCGCGCTGGCGTGATCTCTGATGGGTAAATTGGCATTCAATTGCTCAGTCAGAAATTCAATACGCAGCCAGGTACGCATTTTTTCGTTTAGCGGATGCTCAAAAAGGATGTGGGTGTGCATTACGATTTTTCCTGTGATACAGCCTGTGCCGCGAGCTCAAGATAGTGCGCGTGAAGGCGAGCAACATCCGATGCAATGGCATCTGGTGTGCCGTTGTTATTAATAACGTCGTCAGCCACGGCCAGACGCGCTTCGCGCGTGGCCTGGGCTGCAAGAATATTTTCCGCATGCTCTCGCGACACGTTGTCGCGCTGCATGGTACGAAGAAGCTGGGTCTCGCGTGATACGTCAACGACCAGTACGCGATCGGCCCGCTCGTAGAGTTTGTTTTCCACCAGAAGAGGAACGACCCAAAGCACGTAAGGCGAGGTGGCCTGACGAAGCTGACGCTGTGTTTCCTGCTGAATCAAAGGATGCAGGAGGGCGTTGAGCCAGGCTTTTTCCTCCGGGTTGGCGAAAATACGTTCGCGTAGCTCCCGGCGGTTTAGCGCCCTTCCGGGGTCAGAATGTGGTGGCCGAAATGTTCGGTAATGGCTGCTAGCGCCGGCGTGCCGGGTTCGACAACCTGACGGGCAAGAATATCGGCATCAATCACGTTAATTCCCAGGCAAGAAAACGCATCTGCGACCGTGCTTTTGCCGCTGCCGATGCCGCCCGTTAACGCCACTGTGTAAGTCATACCGCTTAGCCCTGGAATTTTAGTATGAAAATCATTTGGTTAAAAAACTGGCGCCCGAAGTGTGCGAATCAAAGATGCACGGTACTATTCGCCAGGTAAATTTATGGGATTGTAGCTTAAAAAAAGTGAAAATCGCAGTCTTGCGAAGACCTGATTAGTGCGTATGATTGCATTACTGGAGTTGTGCTCTCAATTTAATTGCCATTAACCCAGGAATTCGCACATGCGTATCGAAGAAGATCTGAAGTTAGGTTTCAAAGACGTTCTTATCCGCCCTAAACGCTCTACTCTTAAAAGCCGTTCCGATGTTGAACTGGAACGCGAATTCACCTTTAAACATTCAGGCCAACGCTGGTCAGGCGTACCGATTATTGCTGCGAATATGGACTCCGTGGGGACTTTCGGGATGGCAAAAGCGCTTGCCTCTTTCGATATCCTGACCGCCGTGCATAAGCACTACTCCGTTGAAGAGTGGAAAGCCTTTGTGCAGGTCGAGTCTGAAGACGTGCTCAAGCACGTGATGGTCTCTACCGGGACCTCCGACGCTGACTTCGAAAAAACGCAGCAGATCCTCAAGCTGAACTCCGCGCTGAACTTTGTCTGTATTGATGTGGCTAATGGTTACTCTGAGCACTTTGTACAGTTTGTAGCGAAAGCGCGTGAAGCATGGCCGACGAAAACTATCTGCGCAGGCAACGTGGTGACCGGCGAGATGTGTGAAGAGCTGATTCTGTCTGGCGCAGACATTGTGAAAGTGGGTATCGGTCCGGGTTCCGTCTGCACAACCCGCGTGAAAACTGGCGTCGGTTATCCGCAACTGTCCGCAGTGATTGAATGTGCTGATGCGGCGCATGGACTTGGCGGCCAGATCGTCAGCGATGGCGGCTGCACCATGCCGGGCGACGTAGCCAAAGCTTTTGGCGGCGGCGCCGACTTCGTGATGTTGGGCGGTATGCTGGCTGGTCACGATGAAAGCGGCGGCGTGATTGTCGAAGAGAATGGCGAGAAATTTATGCTGTTCTACGGCATGAGCTCTGAGTCTGCGATGAAGCGCCACGTGGGCGGCGTTGCTCAGTACCGTGCGGCAGAAGGCAAAACCGTGAAGCTGCCGCTGCGTGGCCCGGTCGATAACACCGCGCGCGATATCCTTGGTGGCCTGCGTTCAGCGTGTACCTACGTTGGGCCTCTCGCCTGAAAGAGCTGACTAAACGCACCACCTTTATCCGGGTACAGGAACAAGAGAACCGCGTGTTCAACAGCTTGTAACCCCTTTAACGCTGGCGCCGCATGCGCCAGCGTTATCCCGCTCCGCTGATGGCATCTCCCAGATGAAAAATGGGCAGATACATGGCGACGACCAGCGTTCCGATAATTAACCCCGTGACGATAAGCAGCAACGGTTCCAGCATCGACGTCAGGTTTTCTGCCAGATTCTGAGTGCTCTCATTGTGATGCTGGGCCAGATTCTCCAGCATTTCATCCAGCGCCCGGACGCTTCTCCGGTCCTTACCAGCTGTAAGCACAGAGGTGTAAACACGTCACTGTTTTCCATGGCCTGCCAGATAGTACAACCCTGCGCCACATCGTGATGTAGCCGGGTGATAACCTCACGCCACCACGGGCAACTAAGCGTTTCCTCAACGGTCTCCAGCCCCTGTAAAAAGGCGATGCCTGCGCGCTGCGTCAGCGAAAGGACGGTAAAAATCTGGCTGAGCATCTGGCCACGCCTGAGCTTGCCCATGATCGGCTGCGCGAGCAATATCCGCTGACGAATACGCTGCCATGGCGGGTGGTTTTTTAACGCGGCGCTTAGCATCACAGGCAACAGCAGAAAAACCAAAAGAGGAAGGTACCACCGCTCAATAAAGGTGGCGCTTGCCATGACGGCCTGTGTCAACGCGGGCAACGGCGTGTTGAAGGTACGATAGATGGCGGTAAATTCTGGCAGTACAAAGCTGACCATCGCCACCACCACCAGTACGGCCAGCGATAAAATAATCAGCGGATAGCGCAGTGCTTTTTTCACCTTTGCTGTCAGCAGCAGTTGCGCTTTCTGTTGCTGAGAGAGCGCCAGACAGCATTGTTCGAGCTTACCGGTGATTTCACCGGTGCGAATCATCGCCAGGTAGAGTGGGGAAAAGCCTGCGGCCATGACTTCAATCCTTCTGATAACGTGACACCTTGCGCCAGACGGCTAGCCAGCGAGTTGAGAAGGGCACGCCATTGCGGTGCCGGGTGCTGCTGGCTGAGGAGCGCCAGGCTATCTGATAACGTGAGCCCTGCCTGCAACAGGGTTGCCAACTGGCTGATCACCGCACAGCTGTGCTGTGCCGCCAGAGGGACGGGTTTATCGCACGGCGCTTCAACGAGAGGGCGATAATGTTCTGCTGCGTGAGCGCCATCAGCGCGCCAGGCCGATGGTTGGCCCAGAGCGTACCGCGATGCTCGATGCCGTTGGGTCAAGCCCACGCCAGTACCAAAGCTGTTCACGCATCCTGTGGGAGCCCTAGCACGCGCAGTAATTCTTCCTGCGTGGTTAGCCCTTGCTCGACGGCCCGGCAGCCATTTTCAAATAGCGTTTTCATACCCGCTTCTCGAGCATGTAGCATCAGTTCCGCCGGACTTCGTCCATTAACGATTCCCTGTCGTAGTGTGGGCGTAAGCGGCAGCAGTTCAAACAGCGCGAGACGGCCCTGATAACCATGGTAACAGTGCGGGCAGCCTGGTGCCGTCCAGTGCGGCAGCGGGCGTGGCCATAGCGACCGTGGGAGCGGCTGTTCACCGGGCGATGTCTGGCGGCAGTGTGGGCAGAGTCGCCGAACCAGTCTCTGTGCGACGACCATTAACAGTGCCGATGACACCATCCAGCGCGCCACGCCCATTTGCTCGAGGCGTACCAGCGTTTCGACGGTGGAGTTGGTATGCAGCGTCGAGAGCACCAGATGGCCGGTCTGCGCGGCTTTGATGGCGATCTCCGCCGTCTCGCCGTCGCGGATTTCACCGACCATCACGATATCGGGGTCCTGACGCAGCAAGGCGCGCAGTACGTTCTGGAAGGTCAATCCGGCGCGTGGGCTAATCTGTGTCTGATTCAGACCATCAAGAGGGATCTCAATGGGTCTTCCACACTGCAGATATTGACGTTACTCCGGTTGCGGCTTTGCAGCGCACTGTAGAGCGTCACCGTTTTTCCGCTGCCCGTCGGCCCGGTGACCAGAATCAGCCCTTGCGGTTGATTTAACGCAGACTGAAGCTGCATTAACTCATTGTCTGATAGCCCTAACCGTTGAAGATCAAGTGCCTGTTCCACCTTGTGCAGCAGACGCAGCACGGCTTTCTCGCCGTAGCGACAGGGAAGCGTCGAGAGCCGGAATGAGAGCGGCTTATCGGCAATATCTATCGTGAACTGCCCGTCCTGAGGTAAGCGCCGCTCGGCGATATCGAGGCCGCCGAGCACCTTAAGCCGGGCAATCAGCGGTGCCATTAACGGCAGAGCAATGGGGCGAGAGGATGCAGTACGCCATCGACACGAAGCCGTACGCGAAGCGCATGTTCGGTCGGCTCAAAATGGATATCGGACGCGCGTTGAACCAGCGCTTGTTTGAGCAGATGGTTGAGCAGGTCAACCGCGTTATCACTTTCATCATGCGGCGTGGCATTGGTTAAAGGCGTCGACTGCTGCAGATATTTGTCCATCCTCTCCTGCGTCCAGCATTCAATATCGATGCGCTTTTGGGTGGCAAAGCGGAGCGAATCCATCAGCTCACCTGGCGGCGTACCCACGACCGCGATACTCAGTTCATCGGCCGCGTTGCTGAGCAGTACCGCATGGTGACGTTGGCACAACGTTAACAATTGTTCCTGTTTCATCATTGCCCCTTCGCTTACTGAACATCAAAGCGGAAAACGTCTTCACAGGCCTGCTGGAGTGCGCCATCGTTCTGGATATCACAGGTGCGCTGCCAGCCGGTGATGCCGTTGGCGTTGTCCCAGCCGGGGACGAGGGTAACGGTCAGGCCGTTGAGGCTCTCCTGACCGGTCAGGATAACCGTGCCCTGTGCGACGCTCATGGCTGAAACATAGCGCGTGGTGGCTGGTGAGGGATGCCGTTACTGCCTGCATCGCAGTTATCCAGCCCGCCGCGGTCGAGCGCGCACAGTTCGATTGCGGTGCGGTAGGGAACGAAGGTTTGCAGCATATCGGTTAGCGCTGCTTTGCGTAGGTAATTCTGGTAGGCCGGGATACCGATGGCGCTAAGAATGGCGATGATGCCGATAACGACCATCAGTTCAATGAGGGTAAAACCTTGTTGTTTGTTCATGTTCTGCTCCTTGCTGAAACTGGCGCTACTCTGGCAGAGGTTAACGCGGTCAGCGAGGGGCGAAGCGGTGTTCAGGAAGCCGCCTTCCAGCGTTTTTACTGGGGTTGCAGATGTGCAGGGGGAAGTGGAACGACGATCGGAAAAATGCCCTCGCGGTGGAGGGCATTATCAGGGTTAGCGGAAACGCATCGACAGATCGAGCGCTCGCACATGCTTGGTTAGCGCGCCGACGGAGATGAAGTCGACGCCGGTTTCAGCGAACTCGCGGATGGTGTCGAAGGTCACGTTGCCCGAGACCTCCAACTGAGCCTGGCCTTGGGTAATGTTTACCGCTTCACGCATCTGCTCGGTATCAAAGTTATCAAGCATAATGATGTCGGCACCGGCCTTCAGCGCTTCACGCAGCTCTTGCAGGGTTTCCACTTCGACTTCAACCGGCACGTCCGGATGCAGCCAGAACGCTTTCTCTACTGCCTGACGCACGGAGCCGGAGGCAATAATGTGGTTTTCTTTGATCAGGAAGGCGTCGGATAACCCCAGGCGGTGATTGGCGCCGCCGCCGCACAGCACGGCGTATTTTAGCGCGGTGCGCAGGCCCGGCAGCGTTTTGCGGGTATCCAGCAGTTGGGTGTGCGTACCTTCCAGCAGGTCGACGTATTTACGCACTTCGCTGGCGACACCGGAAAGCGTTTGCACGAAGTTCAACGCCGTGCGCTCGCCGGTGAGCAGAACGCGGGACGGGCCGTTAATTTCAAACAGCGGTTGATTAGCGATGACGGTATCGCCATCTTCAACGTGCCAGGTCAGGGTGACGTCATCGCCCGCCAGTTGAATAAAGACCTCTTCAACCCAGCGTTTACCGCAAAATACGCCGTCTTCACGCGTAATCACGATGGCATGAGACTGTGTTTTTTCCGGTAAGAGTTGTGCGGTAATATCGTTCTGTGCGTTCACTTCTCCGCCCAGATCTTCGCGCAGCGCCTGGGCGACAGCGTTAGGGATATCGAGATTAATACGTTCAAGTAGCGCGTCACGTCGATGGTCTGGGTTATAGCGGCGAGGCGGCATAATAAAGCTCCAAATTGGTAACGATGCAAAAGATTGAAACATGCTACTCTGAACCAGCAAGTATCACCATATTTTAGGAGATCCTGAATGCAGTTAGATAAGGGCTGGCTGGTGGGCGTTCGGCAGGTGCCGTCCCCTCATCACGATACTCGCCCACAGGATGAGGCCCCCTCGCTGCTGGTTGTGCATAATATTAGCCTGCCGCCCGGTCTATTTGGCGGCCCGTGGATAGATGCCCTGTTTACTGGCACGCTCGACCCCAACGCCGATCCATTTTTTGCGGAAATTTGCCATCTGCGGGTGTCAGCCCACTGCTTGATCCGTCGTGATGGTGAGATTGTGCAGTACGTTCCCTTTGATAAACGCGCCTGGCATGCCGGCGTTTCCAGCTATCACGGGCGCGAGCGATGTAATGATTTCTCTATCGGTATTGAGCTCGAAGGTACCGATACGCTGGCCTACACCGATGCGCAGTATGCGCAGCTGGCGGCCTTAACCCAGTTGCTCATTGCCGAATATCCCCTCATTGCCGATAACATGACTGGCCACAGTGATATCGCGCCTGTGCGCAAAACCGATCCCGGCCCGGCGTTTGACTGGGCGCGTTTTCGCGCGCTAGTCACCCCTCGTCAGATAAGGAGATGACATGACGTTGTTTACCACACTTCTGGTTCTGCTTGCCGAGCGTCTGTTTAAACTCGGTGAACACTGGCAGCTCGACCACCGTCTGGAAGTGCTGTTTCGCCGGGTGAAGCACTATTCTCTGGGCGCCACGTTGCTGATGACCATCGCGGCAATGGCCGTGGTCGGAATTATCCAGCGTGTGCTCGATGGGCTGCTGTTTAACGTGCCACAGCTTATTTTCTGGATTCTTCTGGGCCTGTTGTGTATCGGCGCGGGCCGCGTTCGTCTGCATTATCACGCCTATCTGAAGGCGGCATCGCGCAATGATGCCCACGCCGTGAGGCGATGGCCAGCGAGCTGACAATGATTCATGGCGTCCCGCCGGGTTGCGATGAGCGCGAGTTCCTGCGTGAATTGCAGAATGCGCTGCTGTGGATCAACTACCGTTTCTACCTGGCCCCGCTGTTCTGGTTCGTGGTGGGGGCTCGTGGGGCCGATGGCGTTGATAGGCTACGCGTTTTTGCGTTCGTGGCAGTCTTTCCTCGCGCGTTATCAGACGCCGCATCAGCGCTTGCAGTCAGGGATAGACGCAATCCTGCATGTGGTGGATTGGGTTCCTGTTCGTTTGGTTGGCGTGGTATATGCGCTGATTGGCCACGGTGAGAAGGCGCTTCCGGCGTGGTTTGCTTCGCTGGGCGACCGGCATTCTTCACAGTATCAGGTGTTGACGACGCTGGCGCAGTATTCGCTGGCTCGTGAGCCGCATGTTGATAAAGTGGAGACGCCAAAGGCGGCGGTTTCGATGGCGAAGAAGACGTCATATGCGGTCGTGGTGGTGATGGCGCTGCTGACTATCTATGGGACGCTAGTGTAGTGTTTGGCCGGATGGCGGCTTCGCCTTATCCGGCCTACGATCAGTCTCGAAGGCCCGGTAAGGCGAAGCGCCACCGGCAATGCTTTTACAGCGTATCGGCTGGCGGAATACCAAAGTCCGGCATCCCATCCTCCCTCCAGTAGACGGTCTTCAACCGGGTGTGGCGATTCGGGTCGTACAGCGGGTCGCCTTCAATTTCCGTGTAGTTCCTCGCGTGATACACCAGCACATCATCACCTTCCGGCGTCTGCGTAAAGCTGTTGTGCCCGGACCGTACTGACGATTTTCGTAGCTGGTGGTGAATACCGGCTCCGGTGACTTATGCCAGTTTTCCACGTTGGTCATGTCGGCATCTTTATCAATCCACAGCAGGCCCATGCAGTAGTTTTCGTCGGTGGCGCTGGCGGAGTAGCTGATAAACAGGCGGTTGCCGTGGGTGACGACGGCAGGCCCTTCGTTCACCAGAAAACCGCGACATTCCCAGTCGAATTCGGGTTTGCTGAGCATGACGGGCTTACCTTTCAGGGTCCACGGGTTTTCCAGTTCGGCCAGATACAGGTTGGAGTTACCGGCAATCTCCGGAGACTTTTGCGCCCACAGATACCACCGTTTGCCCTGATGTTCGAAGGTGGTGGCGTCGAGACAGAAGGTGTCGAACGGCGTTTTTACCTGACCTTTCTCAACCCATTTCCCGCTGAGCGGATCGGCGTCGCTGCACTCCAGCGCAAACATGCGGTGCTGGAACATCCCCAGACTGTCGAACGCCTGAGTGTGGGCGGCGGCGAAGTAGATATACCACTTGCCGTCAATGTGGTGCAGCTCCGGCGCCCAGATAAGGTTGCTCATCGGGCCGTTGTCTGGCTTGCGCCAGACCACTACCGGCTCGGCGGTGCGCAGGCCGTCGAGGTCCGTGGCGCGGCGGATCTCCAGCCGGTCATATTCCGGCACAGAGGCGATAAAGTAGTACGTATCCTTATGGCGCAGAATAAACGGATCGGCGCGTTGCTCAATAAAGGGTTAGGCCAGTTCTTCATCAGGCTTTCCTTACGTGTTCAGTCGTTTTCAATTCTTGCTGGTATTCATTCAGCTCGCGGTAGTTATTGCGGCGTTTTTCGAGATCTTCCTGAATCTGTTTCATCAGGTTGCGGTCAACTTTCAGCAGACGGACCACGCCTGCGGTAATCAGATAGCCCACGCCAGGAATCACGGTGAACAGCAGCATGATACCGTTGAGGGTGGTGTCGCTTTGCGCCTTGGCGCCCGCGTCGTAACCGTACCAGGAGAGCAGGAAGCCAACCATCGCACCAGCAACCGCAAGCCCCACCTTCAGGAAGAACAGGTTACCGGAGAAGCTGATGCCGGTGATACGTTTGCCGGTTTTCCATTCGCCATAATCATCAACGTCGGCCATCAGCGACCAGTGCAGCGGAGACGGGATCTGGTGCAGCACGTTCAGCAGGAAGTAGAGCACCACGATCAGCACGGTGGCGTGCGGGTCGAAGAAATAGAAGGCGATAGAGAAGACGGCCAGTACGATGTTCGTCCAGAAGAAGACCTGCAGTTTACACCAGCGATCGGTCAACACTTTGGCCAGCATACTGCCGATCATCATGCCGACCACGCCCAGGCTGATAAAAATAGTGGCGAAGTGCGTGCTTTCGCCCATCACCCAGGTGACGTAGTACATGGTGGCGGCCATGCGGATAAAGCCCGGGCAGACGTTGCACAACGTCAGCAGCAGAATGCGTACCCACTGATCGTTTTTCCAGACGTCTTTTAAATCCTGCTTCAGTTCATCGTTGGTCTGTACCGCCGGGCGTACGCGTTCACGTACGGTGGCAAAGCAGAACAGGAACATACACATGCCGATAAAGGCCAGCACGGTCATCGCCATCTGATAGCCTTTGGCTTTGTCTTCGCCGCCAAACCAGTCGGCCATCGGCAGCAGGGTCAGCGACAGCAGCAGGGTGGCGATGCCAACCAGTACAAAGCGATAGGACTGGCAGGCGACGCGCTCTTTCGGGTCGTTGGTAATCACGCTACCCAGCGAGCAGTAAGGAATGTTGATGGCGGTATAGGTGACCGACAGCAGGAAATAGGTGACAAACGCATAGATAACTTTGCTGCTATAGCTCCAGTCTGGCGTGGTGAACATCAGCACGCTGAACAGCGCATAGGGGAAGGCTATCCACAGCAGCCATGGACGAAAGCGGCCATACTTACTGCGGGTACGGTCGGCCAGCGCGCCCATAATCGGGTCGGTAACAGCGTCGATAACGCGGATTGAGAGCAGCAGTACGCCCACCAATGCTGGCGCCAGTCCAAAAATATCGGTGTAAAAATAGTTAACGAACAGCATGATAGCGCCGAAGATGATGTTGCATCCTGCATCGCCCATGCCATAACCAATCTTCTCTTTTACTGACAGTTTACTTGCGTCCATCGCCAGATCTCTCTTGGGAATATGGAGAAGATTATTGCCAGTTAAAGGGTGAAATGCGTAGCAGGATAACGTTGTTGATATGGAGAAAGCTGCTGCGAAAATGAAACTGTGAGGCAGGTAACATCAGGGAAAAAGCCCCTCCGGGAGGAGAGGGCCTGTCAGATTAGTGCGCTTTTACGGTTTTGGCGCTCTTCTGCTTAAACATAAATCCGATGCCCAGAATGATGATCCATACCGGAATCAGCCATACGGAGATGGCCATGCCCGGAGTCATCACCATAATCACCAGCACGGCAGCCATGAAGACCAGACAGATCCAGTTCCCCAGCGGGTAGAACAGCGCCGGGAAGCGTGTGGTGACGCCCTGTTGCTGTTTGGCTTTGCGGAACTTGATGTGCGCCAGGCTGATCATCGCCCAGTTAATGACCAGTGCAGAAACCACCAGCGCCATCAGCAGTCCGAATGCGGACTCTGGGCCAGGTAGTTGATCAGCACGCACAGCGCAGTCACGACGGCGGAAACTAAAATAGAGCTCACCGGCACGCCGCGTTTGTCGACGTTCAGCAGCGCTTTCGGGCATTGCCCTGCTGCGCCAGGCCGAAAAGCATACGGCTGTTGCAGTAGACGCAGCTGTTGTACACGGAGAGCGCGGCGGTCAGGACCACGATATTCAGGGCATTCGCCACGAACGAGTCGCCCAGTTCATGGAAGATAAGCACGAACGGGCTGACATCCGCGGTGACGCGGGTCCACGGCATCAGCGAGAGCAGTACCGCCAGCGAGCCCACATAGAAAATCAGGATACGGTAGATAACCTGGTTGGTGGCTTTTGGAATGCTCTGCTCCGGGTTATCCGCTTCCGCCGCGGTAATCCCAACCAGCTCCAGGCCGCCGAATGAGAACATGATAATCGCCATCATCATCACCAGCCCCGTCCAGCCGTGCGGCAGGAAGCCGCCTTGCTCCCACAGGTTGCGCACGGTGGCCTGCGGGCCAGCGCTGCCGCTGAACAGCAGCCATGCGCCGAACAGGATCATCGCGATAACCGCGATAACTTTGATGATGGCAAACCAGAACTCCATCTCACCGAACACTTTAACGTTGGTCAGGTTGATGGCGTTGATAATCACAAAGAAGGCTGCCGCGGAAGCCCAGGTAGGGATCTCGGGATACCAGAACTGGATGTATTTACCCACTGCGGTGAGTTCCGCCATGGCAACCAGGACGTACAGCACCCAGTAGTTCCAGCCCGAAGCAAAGCCCGCGAAGTTGCCCCAGTACTTGTAGGCAAAGTGGCTGAAGGAGCCGGCTACAGGCTCTTCAACCACCATTTCACCGAGCTGGCGCATGATCATAAAGGCAATAAAACCGGCGATTGCGTAGCCGAGAATAATACCGGGACCGGCGGATTGAATGACGGAGGCGCTGCCAAGAAACAGGCCGGTGCCGATAGCGCCGCCCAGAGCAATCAGCTGGATATGGCGGTTCTTCAGGCCGCGCTTAAGCTGCGCGCCTTGCTGTTGACCTTCCATTGTGAAACCTCGTGTGTGGTTATTATTGTGACGCTGTTGTGCGTATGTACTTAAGAAATTCCGTTTTCTGTATTGTTATGTTTACGAAAAGCTTTTCTTAAAAAGAGGTAAGGCTCTTTCGTCATGAGCAGAATAGTGGTAAGCGCGAAGGAATGCACCTGCTTTATGAAGGGGTGATGACAGATTGGATAAAAAGACAACAACGGTCACGCCGCGCTGAAATGGCGCTATCGCGATAATATTGAATTAATAATCATTAAATTGAATAAAAATTCATTTATAGCGGAATTGAAACGGTTCAGTTTGCTTAATATTGTTTGGTTTTAGTTAATTGTACTTCTTTATAGGTAAAGTCATTTTTTGTGCAAAGTTACATTTCTGAAACATCATTTCTGTAATGTTGTTAAAAAGTGCCGGGTTTACTGATTTCAATCAAAACCTGTATGGACATAAGGTGAATACTTTGTTACTTTAGCGCTACGAACTTGAAATTGGTAAGACCAATTGACTCCGGGCTAATGGCAGAGACAGGGAACAATGGCCTACAGCAAAATCCGCCAACCAAAATTATCCGATGTGATTGAGCAGCAGTTGGAGTTTTTGATTCTTGAGGGACGTTACGCCCCGGCGAAAAACTTCCACCTGAACGCGAACTGGCTAAACAGTTCGACGTTTCTCGCCCTTCGCTGCGTGAGGCGATTCAACGCCTTGAAGCCAAAGGGCTCCTGCTTCGTCGCCAGGGCGGCGGGACTTTTGTTCAGAGCAGCCTATGGCAGAGCTTCAGCGATCCGCTGGTTGAGCTACTGTCCGACCACCCTGAATCCCAGTTTGATCTGCTAGAGACCCGTCACGCGCTGGAAGGTATCGCGGCTTATTACGCGGCACTGCGCAGCACTGATGAAGATCGCGTACGCATTCGCGAGCTGCATCAGGCCATCGAACGGGCTCAGCAATCGGGCGACCTTGACGCTGAATCTGACGCCGTCGTCCAGTATCAAATTGCGGTCACTGAAGCGGCTCACAACGTGGTGCTACTTCATTTGCTACGGTGTATGGAGCCGATGCTGGCGCAAAACGTTCGTCAAAACTTTGAGTTGCTCTACGCCCGTAGGGAAATGCTCCCGCAGGTCAGCAATCATCGTACCCGTATTTTTGAAGCGATCATGGCCGGCGAACCCGAGCAGGCGCGCGAAGCGTCTCATCGCCACCTGGCCTTCATTGAAGAGATTTTGTTGGACAGAAGCCGTGAACAGAGCCGCCGTGAGCGCTCGTTACGTCGTCTCCAGCAGCGAAAGGATTAAGCTTTTTCCCGGCAGCTGTTTGACCGGGAAATGTGAAAATGCGCCATTGAGAGCGCGGCAACTAAACGCAGAACCTGTCTTATTGCGTTTTCCCACGAAAGCGCAATGGGACAGGTTCCAGACAAATCAACGTACTAGATAGATAAGGAATAACCCATGTCAGAACGTTTACACAATGACGTGGATCCGATCGAAACTCGCGACTGGCTACAGGCGATCGAATCGGTCATCCGTGAAGAAGGTGTTGAGCGCGCTCAGTATCTTATCGACCAACTGCTTTCTGAAGCACGCAAAGGCGGCGTTCAGGTAGCGGCGGGTGCAAGTGCTAGCGGTTACGTCAACACTATTGCCGTTGAAGATGAACCGGAATACCCGGGCAATCTGGAGCTGGAGCGTCGTATTCGTTCTGCTATCCGTTGGAACGCCATCATGACCGTGCTGCGTGCGTCTAAAAAAGACCTCGAGCTGGCGGCCACATGGCTTCCTTCCAGTCTTCTGCGACTTTCTACGAAGTGTGCTTCAACCACTTCTTCCGCGCACGCAACGAGCAGGATGGCGGCGACCTGGTGTACTTCCAGGGCCACATCTCCCCGGGCGTCTACGCGCGTGCTTTCCTGGAAGGCCGTCTGACCGAAGAACAAATGAACAACTTCCGTCAGGAGGTTCACGGTAAAGGTCTGTCTTCCTACCCGCACCCGAAACTGATGCCGACCTTCTGGCAGTTCCCGACCGTATCTATGGGTCTGGGCCCGATCGGCGCTATCTATCAGGCTAAATTCCTGAAATATCTGGAACACCGTGGTCTGAAAGACACGTCCAAACAGACCGTTTACGCCTTCCTGGGCGACGGCGAGATGGATGAACCAGAATCTAAAGGCGCTATCACCATCGCGACCCGTGAAAAACTGGACAACCTGGTCTTTGTTATCAACTGTAACCTGCAGCGTCTTGATGGTCCGGTTACCGGTAATGGCAAAATCATTAACGAACTGGAAGGCATCTTCGCGGCGCTGGCTGGAACGTTATCAAAGTTATCTGGGCGGTCGTTGGGACGAGCTGCTGCGTAAAGATACCAGCGGTAAACTGATCCAGCTGATGGAAGAAACCGTTGACGGTGACTACCAGACATTCAAATCCAAAGACGGCGCTTACGTGCGTGAGCACTTCTTCGGTAAATATCCGGAAACCGCAGCGCTGGTTGCCGACTGGACTGACGAGCAGATCTGGGCCTGAACCGCGGTGGTCACGATCCGAAGAAAGTCTACGCTGCACTGAAAAAAGCGCAGGAAACCAAAGGCAAAGCTACCGTAATCCTCGCCCATACCATTAAAGGTTACGGCATGGGTGACACCGCTGAAGGTAAAAACATCGCTCACCAGGTGAAGAAAATGAACATGGACGGCGTTCGCTACGTCCGCGATCGTTTCAACGTGCCGGTTGCCGATGCTGATATCGAAAAACTGCCGTACGTTACCTTCCCGGAAGGTTCTGAAGAGCACACCTATCTGCACGCCCAGCGTCAGAAACTGCACGGCTACCTGCCAAGCCGTCAGCCGAACTTCGATGAGAAGTTAGAGCTGCCGACTCTGGAAGATTTCGCGCCGCTGCTGGAAGAGCAGAACAAAGAAATCTCTACCACTATCGCGTTCGTACGTGCTCTGAACGTGATGCTGAAGAACAAATCCATCAAAGACCGCCTCGTGCCGATCATCGCCGATGAAGCGCGTACCTTTGGTATGGAAGGTCTGTTCCGTCAGATTGGTATCTACAGCCCGAACGGTCAGCAGTACACCCCGCAGGACCGCGAGCAGGTTGCCTACTACAAAGAAGACGAGAAAGGCCAGATTCTGCAGGAAGGTATCAATGAACTGGGTGCTGGCGCATCCTGGCTGGCGGCTGCGACCTCTTACAGCACCAACAACCTGCCGATGATTCCGTTCTACATCTACTACTCCATGTTCGGGTTCCAGCGTATCGGCGACCTGTGCTGGCAGGCTGGCGACCAGCAGGCTCGCGGCTTCCTGGTAGGCGGTACTTCCGGTCGTACGACGCTGAACGGCGAAGGTTTGCAGCACGAAGATGGTCACAGCCATATTCAGTCTCTGACTATCCCGAACTGTATCTCTTACGATCCGTCTTACGCGTACGAAGTTGCGGTCATCATGCACGATGGTCTGGAGCGTATGTACGGTGAGAAACAAGAGAACGTTTACTACTACATCACCACTCTGAACGAAAACTACCACATGCCGGCAATGCCAGCAGGTGCCGAGGAAGGTATCCGTAAAGGTATCTACAAACTCGAAACCATCGAAGGTAGCAAAGGTAAGGTTCAGCTGCTGGGCTCCGGTTCTATCCTGCGTCACGTCCGTGAAGCAGCGCAGATCCTGGCGAAAGACTACGGTGTGGGCTCTGACGTGTACTCTGTGACTTCCTTCACTGAACTGGCGCGTGATGGCCAGGATTGTGAGCGCTGGAACATGCTGCACCCGCTGGAAACGCCGCGCGTTCCGTACATCGCTCAGGTGATGAACGACGCACCGGCTGTTGCCTCTACCGACTATATGAAACTGTTTGCTGAGCAGGTTCGTACTTATGTACCGGCTGATGATTACCGCGTACTGGGTACCGACGGCTTTGGCCGCTCTGATAGCCGTGAAAACCTGCGTCACCACTTCGAAGTTGATGCTTCCTACGTGGTTGTAGCGGCACTGGGCGAACTGGCTAAACGTGGCGAAATCGATAAGAAAGTGGTTGCGGAAGCAATTACCAAATTCAACATCGATGCAGAAAAAGTTAACCCGCGTCTGGCGTAAGAGGTAAAAGAACAATGGCTATCGAAATCAATGTACCGGACATCGGGCTGATGAAGTTGAAATCACCGAGATCCTGGTCAAAGTAGGCGACAAAGTTGAAGCTGAACAGTCGCTGATCACCGTAGAAGGCGACAAAGCCTCTATGGAAGTTCCGTCTCCTCAGGCTGGTATCGTTAAAGAGATCAAAGTCTCTGTTGGCGACAAAACTGAGACCGGCAAACTGATCATGATTTTCGATTCCGCCGACGGTGCAGCAGCTGCTGCACCTGCCAAGGCAGAAGAGAAGAAAGAAGCGGCTCCGGCAGCAGCACCTGCTGCAGCGGCAGCAAAAGACGTACACGTTCCGGATATCGGCGGTGACGAAGTTGAAGTGACCGAGATTCTGGTGAAAGTGGGCGACACCGTGACCGCAGAGCAGTCGCTGATCACCGTAGAAGGCGATAAAGCTTCTATGGAAGTCCCGGCGCCGTTCGCGGGTACCGTGAAAGAGATCAAAGTGAACACCGGCGACAAAGTGTCTACCGGCTCTCTGATTATGGTCTTCGAAGTCGCGGGCGCGGCACCAGCAGCTGCACCGGCTCAGGCAGCAGCGCCTGCCGCAGCGGCGGCTCCGGCTGCAGCTTCGGGCTCCAAAGAAGTTAACGTACCGGATATCGGCGGTGACGAAGTTGAAGTCACTGAAGTGATGGTTAAAGTCGGCGATAAAATTGCCGCTGAGCAGTCACTGATTACCGTAGAAGGCGACAAAGCCTCTATGGAAGTTCCGGCACCGTTCGCGGGCACCGTGAAAGAGATCAAAATCAGCACCGGCGACAAAGTCAAAACCGGTTCTCTGATTATGGTCTTCGAAGTAGAAGGCGCAGCACCTGCTGCCGCGCCGGCTCAGGCAGCAGCTCCGGCTCCGGCCGCCGCGCCTGCACAAGCAGCAGCGCCTGCTCCGGCCGCAAAAGCGGAAGGCAAATCTGAGTTTGCTGAGAACGACGCTTACGTCCACGCTACTCCGCTGATTCGTCGCCTGGCGCGCGAATTCGGCGTGAACCTGGCGAAAGTGAAAGGGTCTGGCCGTAAAGGTCGTATCCTGCGCGAAGACGTTCAGGCTTACGTGAAAGACGCTATCAAGCGTGCGGAAGCGGCTCCGGCTGCAGCAGCAGGCGGCGGTATTCCGGGCATGCTGCCTTGGCCGAAAGTGGACTTCAGCAAGTTTGGTGAAATCGAAGAAGTGGAACTGGGCCGTATCCAGAAAATCTCTGGTGCTAACCTGAGCCGTAACTGGGTGATGATCCCGCACGTTACCCACTTCGATAAGACCGATATCACCGATCTGGAAGCGTTCCGTAAACAGCAGAACGCCGAAGCTGAAAAACGTAAACTGGACGTGAAATTCACCCCAGTGGTCTTCATCATGAAAGCCGTTGCCGCCGCTCTGGAACAGATGCCGCGCTTCAACAGCTCTCTGTCCGAAGATGGTCTGCGTCTGACGCTGAAGAAATACATCAACATCGGCGTTGCGGTAGATACCCCGAATGGTCTGGTTGTTCCGGTCTTCAAAGACGTGAACAAGAAGAGCATTACCGAGCTGTCTCGCGAACTGACCACCATCTCCAAGAAAGCGCGTGATGGCAAGCTGACCGCTGGCGAAATGCAGGGCGGTTGCTTCACCATCTCCAGCATCGGCGGCCTGGGTACCACCCACTTCGCGCCGATTGTGAACGCGCCGGAAGTGGCGATCCTCGGTGTCTCCAAGTCCTCTATGGAGCCAGTGTGGAACGGTAAAGAGTTTATGCCGCGTCTGATGATGCCGATTTCGCTCTCCTTCGACCACCGCGTTATCGACGGTGCGGATGGTGCGCGCTTTATCACCATTATCAACAACATGCTGTCTGACATTCGCCGTCTGGTGATGTAATGAAAAAGCCGGCCTGACGGCCGGCTTTTTTCTGGTAACCTCGGAGTGGTTAGGGGTTATCAGCAACAAAGGACAAAATCGTTTGCCGTTTGTTGTTTAAAAATTGTTAACAATTTTGTAAAATACACGCGGATAGAACGTCCCGGTGGATGATGGGCGTAATAACTATAACGTCAGACCGCCGGATACAAATGATAGAGGTCATGATGAGTACTGAAATTAAAACTCAGGTCGTGGTACTTGGGGCGGGCCCGGCGGGTTACTCTGCTGCTTTCCGTTGCGCTGATTTAGGTCTGGAAACCGTAATCGTAGAACGTTACAGCACCCTTGGTGGTGTTTGTCTGAACGTTGGCTGTATCCCTTCTAAAGCGCTGCTGCACGTAGCAAAAGTTATCGAAGAAGCCAAAGCGCTGGCTGAACACGGTATCGTCTTCGGTGAGCCGAAAACGGATATCGACAAGATTCGTACCTGGAAAGAGAAAGTCATCACTCAACTGACCGGCGGTCTGGCTGGTATGGCCAAAGGCCGTAAAGTGAAAGTGGTTAACGGTCTGGGTAAATTCACCGGGGCGAACACCCTGGAAGTGGAAGGCGAAAACGGCAAAACCGTGATCAACTTCGACAACGCGATCATCGCGGCGGGTTCTCGTCCAATTCAGCTGCCATTCATTCCGCATGAAGATCCGCGCATTTGGGACTCCACAGACGCGCTGGAACTGAAAGAAGTGCCAAAACGCCTGCTGGTTATGGGCGGCGGTATCATCGGTCTGGAAATGGGTACCGTGTACCACGCGCTGGGTTCAGAGATTGACGTGGTTGAAATGTTCGACCAGGTTATCCCGGCTGCCGATAAAGACATCGTTAAAGTCTTCACCAAGCGCATCAGCAAGAAATTCAACCTGATGCTGGAAACCAAAGTGACCGCCGTTGAAGCGAAAGAAGACGGTATTTACGTTTCCATGGAAGGCAAAAAAGCGCCGTCTGAAGCAAAACGCTACGACGCGGTGCTGGTGGCTATCGGCCGTGTACCGAACGGTAAAAACCTCGACGCAGGCAAAGCTGGCGTGGAAGTTGACGACCGTGGCTTCATCCACGTCGACAAACAGCTGCGTACCAACGTGCCGCACATCTTTGCTATCGGCGATATCGTCGGTCAGCCGATGCTGGCGCACAAAGGTGTTCACGAAGGTCACGTGGCTGCCGAAGTTATCTCCGGTAAGAAACACTACTTCGATCCGAAAGTTATCCCGTCCATCGCGTACACTGAGCCAGAAGTTGCATGGGTTGGCCTGACTGAGAAAGAAGCGAAAGAGAAAGGCATCAGCTACGAAACCGCCACCTTCCCGTGGGCTGCTTCTGGCCGTGCTATCGCTTCCGACTGCGCAGACGGTATGACCAAACTGATCTTCGACAAAGAATCTCACCGTGTGATCGGTGGTGCGATTGTCGGCACCAACGGCGGCGAGCTGCTGGGTGAAATCGGTCTGGCGATCGAAATGGGCTGTGACGCTGAAGACATCGCGCTGACCATCCACGCGCACCCGACTCTGCACGAGTCCGTGGGCCTGGCTGCCGAAGTGTTCGAAGGTAGCATCACCGACCTGCCGAACCCGAAAGCGAAGAAGAAGTAATTCTTTTTCCCGGTTATCGGAATGACATAAGCGGCCTGAGGGCCGCTTTTTTTATGCTTTCTGTCACAAAGCTGTGTCGAAGCGTAGCAAAGATTGTGATGCTGGTAACACATGCCGGCGGTGCTCAATCGACCAACGTCCGCTGTACGCGACGATCCCGTTATTTGCCCCGTATTAGCCGTCCCTCGGGAAACGTTCTGTTATATCTTGCCGTTATTTGAATAATAATCACGGTATAAAATAGTAGCATGCTAACAAATTGAGGTGCTAGATATGAAAACGATTCTGACAACGGCAGCGCTGGCTGCGACCCTGATTTCCGGTATGGCTTTTGCGCAGGACGCCACCATCCCTTGGGCGGATAACAGCGGCGGTACCGAGAGCACGCATATTGCGGCGATGGGACAGGATCTGAATGCACAGCATCAGCAGGTGACAAAAACGCAGGAAGGCGTCTGGGCGGATAACTCCGGCAGCATCAGTGCGGATGAAGCCGCGTTGACCAGCAGCAAACCGCCGGTGAAAGGCCATCCGGAGCTCATGCCTCATCAGGGGTAATAGCACATTGAGGTTTTAAAATACCCGGCAGCGTCTTCACGCTGCCGGGTATTTTTTATTCGGCGACGGCCTTCCAGCCGACGCTGGAGTCCGGTGAGAACTGGGTAATCGCCTGCGCTTTTTGCGCCGTCTCTGCACCTAAGTTCGCTTCGTAAACGCGGTCGGTCTTATCGACCATAAAGCTCATGATGCCCGTTTGCCCCACTCAACCGGCCAGGCCAGCAGAGCGACTTCGCCTTTATCACCGTTGGCGATAATGCGGAAATGGTAGCCGTGATAGCCTTCACCGGGCACCGATGGCTGAAGTTTGGCCCAGAGGGCTAGGATCTTCTCCTGGTTTGATGGGCCAGTAGAGGCCGTCCTTTTTCCCGTCGCTGCTGATAATTTTCTGCGCCCAGGCGTGGTTCAACTGATAGTAATCTTGCTGGGCATCCACGTAGGCGTGCATGGCTTCAATAGCCGAAAGCTCGTTGCGGCCTATTGCGCGGGTCAGGATCTCATCCTCGCCAGCGGCGATATTAAATTCCCAGCCTTTGTCGTTTTTCTCTATGGGGATGGGCAGCCGCCAGCCATCGTTGCCAACATCCAGCCAGGCGGTGTTGCCCTGCAGGACGATCCGATGTCCGAGCCGCCAGTCGCGAAGAAAACGAGCAACGGCCTCCTGGTCAACGCCGTCAGGGGGTAAAAACTGCTGCCAGTTTTCGCCGAAGAGTGTATCCAGCTTGCTGTTGTCTTCGTGGCTGACCGCATCAACCAGCGCGCTGGCTGCCTGGTCTGGCGTCGAAAACGTCTGCTGCGCCCACGCCATCAGCGGCGACATCGTCAGCGCCAGCAGCGCTATCTGTATCTGCTTTTTCATCTTGTTATCCTTTAGCGTCGACGAAACTCATGGTGCTCAGCAAGGCCACCGCTACGCTGCTCGCCGCCGAGCCCGGAAGCGCGACGGCTCTCCAGCCCGCGTGACTGCTGTGACTGCCAGGAGGGGCGCGGCTTTCGTTGCCGCTGAAAACATTACTGCGCGCGCCTTCACGCTGTGCCTGTAATGCGCTGCGCTGGCCCATCATGTCCTGATTAAGGTGCAGCTTCTCGCCGTTCTGACGCTCACGTTGCAGGCTCTGCCGCTGGCTGTCGTTTAACTGTGGATGCGACTGCTGGATGCGCTGCGCGGCCTCACGCGGCTGGGTATTCCGCGTGGCGATATGGCTCGTCGGGGCGTCGTAGCCGCGGAAGTTATTGCGCTGCGCGGTGTGGTTGAGCTGCTGCGATGCGGCGCGGCGCTGAGCATCTCGCGAGTCAGCGGCCGCTGGCGTCGCGCCGTTGCTATGCGTGCGCTGGTTAAGCTGCTGCATTGCCGCTTGACGCTGCGTATCGCGGTTCGGCGCAGTATGCTGGGTGGCGCTGAGACCGCCCGCCACATCGGTCTGGTGCGGGCAACTAACGCCGGAGTCTGGTGAGTGGCGCTCAGCCCGCCGGCGACGTTGGTCCGGTGGAACTGATTGGCCACCGTATTATTCGGATAAGGCGTATTACCGCGATAGGCCGGATTATGCTGCCAGTTGCGGGTTTCGCCGCTCAGGTTCGCTCCGGTTATCTTATTGAAATTATTTACATTAATATTGATGTTATCGCCATTATGCTGGTAGCCGCCGTGATCATAATGATTGTCATCGTGATGGTGATCATCATCGTGGTGGTGATCGTCATCATCCCAGTCAATGTTGCTGAAAATCGCGTAGGTTGTCGCCACGCCCAGGCTATAGCCAAAGCCACGCACGAAGCTATCGGCAAACTGTTCCCCGGGGGCGGCGGCAGATAAACCGGTGGCGCAGAGGTATAAGGCCAGCTGTTGCCATAAACAACCGTCGGGTTGTAGTTCGGAACGTATACCACTTGCGGATCGCTCGGTTCGATTTTGATCACCGTTGGCGAGCTGCTTGCGCTACTGGTGCTACTGGTAGCATGGCTGGCGCCGGTGGAGGAGACCGCGCGTTTCGTGGTGGTCACCGTTTGCTGCGGAGTCGACTTCAGCGAACCTGTCTGCTGCGCCAGCTGGCGGAGCTTTTGCACTGCATCCATGACATCCTGCGGCTGCGCCAGGAAGGCGTTGCCGAGGTTAGTAACCCATTGAGGATCTTCCCCATCATGCCCGTCAGCTGTGGAAAGGCGACCAGCGATTTCACGCTGGCGTCCCACGGCTGCCCGGCGACGGCTTTTACCGCCGCATCGCCCTGCTGGCCGGGATGATCTTTCGACCACTGCACGGCTTGAGTAACGCTATCCGGGTAGGTGGAGGCCATCAACACCTGCGACAGCAGCGGGTCGGGGTAAAGGGCGATGGGCGCCACCCACTGGGTGATTTGCGCTGTGGAGTAGGTCGGCGTCGCTGCGGCTTCCGGCGCGGCGACGGCGGCAACCGGCGGCGCTTCCGGAGCGGCAGGTTCGCGGCTTTTCACATACAGCGTACCGGCCGCCGCAAGCAGCCCGGCGCTGCACACCAGTGCAATATAGTGGGGCTTAAAGGGCAAGTTCATGGTGGATCTCCAGAGAACTACACAGTCCGTATGAGGGATCGGATATGCCGCGAGTATAAAGAGACTGTTGTTTGTTTTTTGATTAAAGCAGGGATTTTGCGCGTTGTCGGAAAAATCTGACACGAGTTGCCTCTCTGGCGCGAAGTTCGCGTAAGGAGGTATCCGCCAGGCACCACTGATGTTAATTACGTATATGCAATATTTTCATAACAAAACAAGGAACAATATGACTAACAGATGGTTGAATCCCGCCTTAAAGGGCAATTTTCTATTCTCTTATACCAACATTAACGATTCAGCAAATATTTAATGTTGCTTTTTTGTAAACGGATTAACAGTCCCCGGAAATCCTGCTATGCTGGCCCACGCGGTACCGGGCTTTTACCCTACAAACTGCTGTCTCACAGGAGCGTGAAGAGATCGCCGACCGCATATGACAATGAGAGCGAGGAGATACCGTCGTGCTAAAAGAATACCGTGAGCACGTAGCTGAGCGTGCAGCCGTTGGGATTGTTGCCAAACCCTTAGATGCAACCCAAATGGCCGCGCTGGTTGAGCTGCTGAAGAATCCGCCTGCTGGCGAAGAAGAATTCCTGTTAGATCTGTTAACCAACCGCGTACCGCCGGGCGTTGACGAAGCCGCCTATGTTAAAGCGGGTTTCCTCGCCGCCGTTGCGAAAGGCGAAGCCACTTCCCCGCTGGTCTCCCCAGAAAAAGCTATCGAACTGTTAGGCACCATGCAGGGTGGTTACAACATCCATCCGCTGATTGATGCGCTGGACGATGCGAAACTGGCGCCGATTGCTGCCAAAGCGCTTTCCCACACCCTGCTGATGTTCGATAACTTCTACGACGTCGAAGAGAAAGCCAAAGCGGGCAACGCCTACGCTAAGCAGGTTGTTCAGTCCTGGGCCGATGCCGAATGGTTCCTGAGCCGTCCTGAGCTGGCGGACAAAATTACCGTTACCGTCTTCAAAGTCACCGGTGAAACCAACACCGATGACCTTTCTCCGGCGCCGGATGCCTGGTCTCGCCCGGATATTCCACTGCACGCGCTGGCGATGCTGAAAAACGCCCGCGAAGGCATCGACCCGGATCAGCCGGGCAGCGTTGGCCCGATCAAGCAGATCGAAGCCCTGCAGAAAAAAGGATTCCCGCTGGCCTACGTGGGCGACGTTGTGGGTACCGGTTCTTCCCGTAAATCCGCGACCAACTCCGTACTGTGGTTCATGGGTGACGATATCCCTCATGTACCGAACAAGCGCGGCGGCGGCCTGTGCCTTGGCGGCAAAATTGCACCTATCTTCTTCAACACCATGGAAGATGCGGGCGCGCTGCCAATCGAAGTGGACGTAGCCAACCTGAATATGGGCGACGTGATTGACGTCTACCCGTACAAAGGCGAAGTGCGCAATCATGAAACCGACGAACTGCTGGCAACCTTCGAACTGAAAACCGACGTGCTGATCGACGAAGTGCGCGCCGGTGGCCGAATTCCGCTGATTATCGGCCGTGGCCTGACCACCAAAGCGCGTGAAGCGCTGGGTCTGCCGCACAGCGATGTATTCCGTCAGGCAAAAGACGTGGCAGAAAGCAGCCGTGGCTTCTCTCTGGCGCAAAAAATGGTGGGCCGCGCCTGTGGCGTGAAAGGTATCCGTCCGGGCGCGTACTGCGAACCGAAGATGACCTCCGTAGGTTCTCAGGATACGACCGGCCCGATGACCCGTGACGAACTGAAAGACCTGGCGTGCCTGGGCTTCTCTTCTGACCTGGTGATGCAGTCCTTCTGCCACACTGCCGCGTATCCGAAGCCGGTTGACGTGACCACGCACCACACGCTGCCAGACTTCATTATGAACCGTGGCGGTGTCTCTCTGCGTCCGGGCGACGGCGTTATCCACTCCTGGCTGAACCGTATGCTGCTGCCAGATACCGTGGGTACCGGCGGTGACTCCCATACCCGTTTCCCGATTGGTATCTCTTTCCCGGCGGGCTCTGGTCTGGTGGCGTTTGCCGCCGCGACCGGCGTGATGCCGCTGGATATGCCGGAATCCGTGCTGGTGCGCTTCAAAGGCAAAATGCAGCCGGGTATTACCCTGCGCGATCTGGTACACGCCATTCCGCTGTACGCGATCAAACAGGGTCTGCTGACCGTTGAGAAGAAGGGTAAGAAAAACATCTTCTCTGGCCGCATCCTTGAAATCGAAGGTCTGCCGGATCTGAAAGTGGAGCAGGCGTTTGAGCTGACCGATGCCTCTGCCGAGCGTTCTGCTGCCGGCTGTACCATCAAGCTGAACAAAGAGCCGATCGTTGAATACCTGACCTCCAACATCGTCCTGCTGAAGTGGATGATCGCCGAAGGCTACGGCGACCGTCGTACGCTGGAACGTCGTATCCAGGGCATGGAAAAATGGTTGGCGGACCCGCAGCTGCTGGAAGCCGATGCTGACGCAGAGTACGCGGCGGTGATCGACATCGATCTGGCGGATATCAAAGAGCCAATTCTGTGTGCGCCGAACGATCCGGACGACGCGCGTCTGCTGTCTGACGTGCAGGGCGAGAAGATCGACGAAGTGTTCATCGGCTCCTGCATGACCAACATCGGCCACTTCCGTGCTGCCGGCAAGCTGCTGGACAACCATAAAGGCCAACTGCCGACTCGCCTGTGGGTGGCGCCGCCAACCCGTATGGACGCCGCGCAGCTGACCGAAGAAGGTTACTACAGCGTGTTCGGTAAGAGCGGTGCGCGTATTGAGATCCCTGGCTGTTCCCTGTGTATGGGTAACCAGGCGCGTGTGGCTGACGGTGCAACGGTGGTTTCCACTTCTACCCGTAACTTCCCGAACCGTTTAGGTACCGGTGCGAACGTCTTCCTGGCCTCTGCGGAGCTGGCGGCGGTTGCGGCGCTGATCGGAAAACTGCCGACGCCGGAAGAGTACCAGACCTACGTAGCGCAGGTGGATAAGACGGCGGTGGATACCTACCGTTACCTGAACTTCGACCAGCTCTCTCAGTACACTGAGAAAGCGGACGGCGTGATTTTCCAGACGGCGGTCTAATCGCATAGCCCGGACGAGGCGCATCAGCGCCGACTCCGCGAGCGTCCCGGCGACACGTTATTTGGCCGGGTAGCAAAGGTGAGAGTTTCGGCTCTCGCCTTTTTTATTTTTCTATTCCTCCCGCGGCGACGCTGTTTTTATTCCTCCAGACTGCGATAATTACCAACAGGTACAATGCAGCGGTGACGCATTGCCTTTGTAGAGGAACAGATCATGGATTATGAATTTCTGCGCGACGTTACCGGAGGGGTAAAAGTACGAATGTCGATGGGCCACGAGGTGGTCGGTCACTGGTTTAATGAAGAGGTTAAAGACAACCTCTCGCTACTGGATGAAGTGGAAGAGGCTGCACGTACCGTTAAAGGCAGCGAGCGTTCATGGCAGCGCGCCGGGCATGAATACACTCTGTGGATGGACGGCGAAGAAGTGATGGTTCGCGCTAATCAGCTGGAATTTTCCGGCGACGAAATGGAAGAGGGAATGAGCTACTACGACGAGGAGAGCCTGTCGCTCTGCGGCGTGGAAGATTTCCTGCAGGTAGTCGCTGCATACCGCGAGTTTGTGCAACAGCGTTAATTCAGTTCAGTCCGCCCGGCACGGTGTCCGGGCGGCATAATGCTGCGCTAACTAGCATAGGTGAGGTGGAAGAGCCTTGCCGTCATTTTTTTCTGTAGAGTGACACAGACGTTTTGCGACAGAAGCGTCGGCTGGCAGCACTGTTGCTCGGCCTGTGGGTAAACGCAGGTCATGGTTTCAACCGATGCCATTGGCAGCGTCATGGTTGCCTGCTCGCTGTCCATACGCCAGATCGCGACCCACGCCTGCTGCTCATCTCGTAGGCCAAATGCCAGCCACGGCGAGGCGAACGAGGGCATCCCCAATGGCCAAAACGGCTGTAAATGTGGAATTTTCGCGCGAAACGTTTTGTACAGTGCAATCCCTTCCTTGACCAACGCCAGACGTTCTCCGCTCAACTCGGCCAGATGGCCGCTCTGATGTACGCGAAGCAGCAGGCTGTTGACCATGTTCATCACCACCTCTTCCCGGTCGCCCTCGCGCAGCGGATAGGACCAGATTGCAGCCTGCTCCGGCGTGACGGCAGACGAGGCGGCGGCGGCAATGGCGGCCATCAAACGATAGTCGGTCTGATCGGTTACCGATTGGATGCTGTGTAGCTGCATCATGGCATAATCCATGCGCAGGCCGCCGCTACCGCAGTTCTCAATAACCAGTTGCGGGTAACGGTCCATTGTTTTAGCCAGCCAGCCAAGATAAGCCCGGTTATGTTGTAAAAGACCGTCACCGCTGCTATCGGCCTGGTAATCCGTGCCGCTTCCGGCGTTGATGTTGTAATCCATTTTGATGTAGCTGATACCGTACTCTTCGACCAGGCGCGTGATGACCCGGTCGGCATGGGCCTGTACCAAAGGATGACGAAAATCGAGCTGGTAGCGCTGGTGGTCGATAACCCGTTTACCATGACGCTGAAAAAAACAGGCGTCGGGCAACGTTTGCGCCAGCGGACAGGCGATGCCCATGACTTCCAGTTCCAGCCACAGGCCTGACTTCATCCCTTTAGTCGTTATGTAATCGAGAGGCTCGCGGATCCCGCCCGGAAAGCGCCGTGGCGAAGGTTGCCATTCACCCACTCCGTCCCACCACTCGCCGTCCGAATACCAGCCGCAGTCGATGCAAAAATATTCGCAGCCCGCCTCGGCTGCCGCATCAATCAGAGGCAGCAGTTTCTCGGTTGTAGGATCGCCGGACAGACAGTTCATGTAATCATTGAAAATGACCGGCAGTTGTTTGTTATCGAGTGCAGGGCGCATGATTCGCCGACGGTAGCGGGTTATCTCCTGTAATGCTTCCTGTAGGCCTCCTTGAACTTTGCTGACGGCAACCGGCACAGAGGTAAAGATTTCACCGGGTGCCAGTGATTTCCACCAGTGACTTTCATTTTCAGTAGGGCCGCTGACGAGCAGATAGAGGCGGTCGCGGAAATCGCCGATTTCCCACTGCCAGGAACCGTTATGCTCAATTTGCCAGAGGAGCGTTGTGTCTGCCGCCTTATCTTCAAAAGCTGCAACGGGCAGATAACCGATACTGGACCAGGTACCAGTGCTTTCGATAGCGATGCGATCCAGGGAAAAATGGTTAACTTTATCCAGCCCGAGCTGGGACGGCGTGGCGCTTTTCCACTGTGCTTCGCCGTACCAGTTATTGTGCGGCAGGTGTAATACGCTGTTGTTTTCCCATGGTAGGCTGTCAATGGCGAACAGCGCCAGCGAACTGACATATTCCAGACCAATAACATCAGAGCTGATATTTTCGATCTCGCACCATACCCGGGCTGAGCGTAGCCCGCGAAAATGTTGCAGATGCCAGCGAGCATGAATGTCCGGGCCGTGAAGATCGATCTCCAGTTTTTTCCCTTGCGCGTTTTCGTTCTCGCGATGGGCATGATAGCGCAGGGACGATCCCGGCTCGCTGCCGGTATGCTTGCGGGCATGATGATCATTCTGATTGTAGCCGCTGGCGTGGACCTGAATAAGAGGAAACGCGCCGTGTGCTTCATGCTGCTCGTTAACTAAAAACTGGCTGATATAAATCTGCTGCTCGTCATCAATCTCAAAGATAATATGAAAATTATCTTCATTAAATTCCATAAAGCTCATTTTTGACTTGTCCTTTTATTATCGGCCAATGCTTCTTAATTTTTTTCCTGCCATCAGGTTTTGCTCAATCTGTTCCAGGGAAATATTTTTTGTTTCAGGAACAAATAGGTAGATAATCACGAGGGCCACGATATTTAATAGTGCATAGAGATAGAAGGTATGCGCGCTGCCTAAGGTGTTCAGCAATGACAGGAAGGTGGCACTGACAATCATTCCGGCAATGTGGCAGGTAAAGGTGGAGCACGTAATACCGAATTCGCGCCCTTTCAGCGGCTGAATTTCAGAGCAAAGCAACCAGATGAGCGGGCCTGCCGACATAGAGAAACCGACGATAAACAGCAGCAGCATAGCGACGGTGATGCCCTTCTCCACTGCTGTCAGTGCATCACCACCGAGCAGTGTCCCTACCACGCTCATGGCGATGCCCATGGTGATAAAGCCAATGTATAGCATCGGTTTTCGACCCCAACGATCGACAAAACCGACGGCAATAAACGTGGCGATGGTCATCACAAAGCCTACGATAACGGTGCCCCACATCTGCTCGGCGGTGGTGGTAAAGCCGATTTCATGAAAAATACGCGGTGCGTAATACATCATCACGTTTACGCCGGAGAACTGCTGCATGATTTGCAGCACGATACCCAGGCCAACACTGCGGCGAAAGTTTTTGTTTTCCTTGAATAAATGCCATCCCTGTTGCTTAACGTTGAGTTGCTCTTTAATCTCCCGTAGCTCGTTTTCAACCTCCTCGCTGCTATTGCGAAGGCGTAGCAGGACTGCGCGGGCTGCTTCTTCGCGGCCATGCATCATTAGCCAGCGCGGGCTGCGCGGCAGAAACAGAGCGCCGAACAAAAAGACCAGCGAAGGGATCGCCACAACCAGCAACATACCGCGCCAGTTGCCGCTATAGCTGAAGGCGGTATTAGTGAGAAAGACCAGTAAAATACCCAGTGCAGTCATCAACTGATAGGCGGAAATCATCGCACCGCGAATATTTTTGGGCGTAATCTCAGAAAGATAGAGCGGCGTCGCGTAGGAGGCGACGCCCAATCCCACGCCAAGAATCAGCCGTCCGACTATCAGCATCTCAGGGCTGACGGCGCAGGTACAAATGATGGCACCCAGGCAAAACGAAGCGGCGGCGATGAGCAGCGAATATTTCCGCCCAAGTCGATAGGCCAGAAAGCCGCTGCATAGTGTAGCAACGGCAGCGCCGACCATCATGGAGCTGACGATCCACTCCTGCTGGCTATCCAGCAGATGATACTCTTTAGCGATCAGCGGGAGAGCGCCGGAAATGACGCCGATATCCAGGCCAAATAGCAGACCGGCTAGCGCTGCAAGCAGGCAAATCCATATAACCTGTGGCCGTGTTTTATTTTTTACAGCTGAAGTAGGAAGTACACTATCTAATTGCATGGTGTAAGTACCTTTGTCAGGGTAATTATAATTAGGGGTTCTTTTAAAAATACTTAATCGATTTCGTATTTGTTTATGCTAGATCTGAAGAATAAGGCTGGCAATAACTTTAACTACGTAATTGTGATCGTGCTTGCACATTACTAAGGCATTAATGCGTTTTTTTATTGTCACATGAAAACTATTGGTTTAGATTGGCAGGAATATCCTTGTTCGAAGCCATTTAATCCATAAAGAAATATGAATATAAAAGAACTGGCGGCGTGTCTTAATCTATCGACGGCGACGGTGTCGAAGGCGCTGAATAACAAAAGCGATATCAGCAGTCATACGCGGAAAAAAGTACGTGAAGCGGCGGAAAGGCTGGGCTATAGGCCAAATGCCTCGGCGAGGCATTTGCGCAGCGGTAAAGTGGGCGTGGTTGCGCTGCTTCTGCCGGTTGCCGATGACGGCAATATCCATACCGCTTCGTTTTTTATGGCGATCGCCAGAGGGTTGCAGGCCAGCTTAAAAGAGAGCGCCATCGATCCGGTTATCCACATCTCGACCGATCGTGAGAGTGAACGGCTACTGCTGCGAAAGATCGTAGAACAAAACCGTGCAGACGCCATTATTCTAACCGATACCCGTATTGAAGATGACCGCATTCTGCTGCTGGATGAGCTGCAGTTTCCGTTTGTCACTATGGGACAAAGTATCACGCTAGGGGGCGCTTTAACTGGGTAGATTTTCATCATGAAGAGATGGGGCGTCAATGTGTGTACGCGGCGCTGGATAGCGGTGCCCGGCGTATTGCCATTGCTACGCTTGGACCGGAGAGCATGCACGGCCACCAGTTTTTGGCAGGATGTTTAGAGGCGCTGGCGGTGCAGGGAATTCATCAGCCAGATGGGTTGATCTTCTACGGCACCGTTGCGGAGTCTTCTGGTGAAGAGGCGGCGCGCCAGTTTATGCAGCAGCCAGAACCACCTGATTTCGTAATCTTTATCAACGACTTCTTGCTGATGGGGGCGAGCCACTACCTGGCTTCGTTGCCAGGGTGCCCCTTAAATGAAAAAAATATGCTGTGCGCCACGGCAAGCAGTGATTTCTCGGCGAGGGTGATGTCGTCATCCTGCTTGTTTACTGTCGATCATGAAGAGGTTGGCCGCCAGTTAGGACAGGCGGTATTGCGGGTAACCCAGCAAGAAAGTGCGGTGGAGTCGGTGTTGTTGACGCTGCCGGTTAAACGATAAGCGGAGCATCAGGACTCCGCCATGTCATTATTTGACGTAAGCCAGCAGGCTTAACGAATCACGCGCCAGCGCCTTGCATTTCTTCGCCGTTGGGATGCCGATGCCGCTGAGGTCACGGTAGCTGTCTTCACCCAGCGCCTTCATGTTAAACGTATCGTAATTGCTGAGATCCCACTGGTTCTGCTGGGCGAAAAAGACCAGCGCGCGACGGATTTGGGTATTAGGCAGGTTCTGGTAGCCGCAGTCGTTTTTCAGAAACACAAATACCGCCGTCAGATCGGCCATATCTTCCGCTTCAGACTCGCTTAAAGCATAACTCGAGCTGGACATCGCCAGCAGCGATCCAAGCAGCACCGTTCGGAAAAACGTCTTCATTTCTTCTACCTTACATCGTCGATATTCCACGTTAACATATTTACCCACAACACGGGAGCATTATTCATGGCTTTCCGCTTGACCTTCCTGCAGGGGAGGGTTTAAGCTCAAATAATCACCACAAGCCGAAAAGGAAGTACCGATGCATCGTCGTGATTTTCTCAAATTAAGCGCCGCCGTCGGCGTTGCCAGCGCCTTGCCGCTATGGAGTCGTGCGGTATTTGCCGCTGAACGTCCTACGCTTGCTATTCCGCCGATCCTTACCGCCGACGCGAATAACCAGATCCTGCTGACCGTGCAGGCCGGGAAAACGCAGTTTGCGGGGAAAACGGCGACCACCTGGGGCTATAACGGCAACCTGTTGGGCCCGGCTATTCGTCTGCAGCAGTGGACTCCTGCCACGGTCAAAATTCAGAATATGCTCCCGGAAGAGACCACCGTGCACTGGCACGGTCTGGAAGTGCCAGGTGAAGTCGATGGTGGCCCACAGGGGATCATTCAGCCCGGTGCCAGCCGCACGGTGAGCTTTACGCCGATGCAGCGAGCGGCGACCTGCTGGTTCCATCCGCATCAGCACGGTAAAACCGGGCATCAGGTCGCGATGGGCTGGCTGGACTGGTGCTGATTGAGGATGAAGACAGCCAGAAGCTGATGCTGCCTAAGCAGTGGGGTATCGACGATATTCCGGTGATTATGCAGGACAAAAAATTCACCGCGGCGGGCGAGATTGATTACCAGCTGGATGTGATGAGCGCTGCCGTTGGCTGGTTTGGCGATACGCTGCTGACTAACGGCGCGCCGTTCCCGCAGCATGCGCCGCCGCGGGCTGGCTGCGCCTGCGCCTGCTCAACGGCTGTAACGCGCGCTCGCTGACGCTGGCTATCAGCGACAAACGCCCGATGTACGTGGTGGCGAGCGACGGCGGCCTGCTGTCCGAGCCGGTAAAAGTGAACGAGCTACCCATGCTGATGGGCGAGCGTTTTGAAGTGCTGGTGGATGCGCGCGATGGCAAAGCATTCGACCTGGTAACGCTGCCGGTCACCCAGATGGGATGGCGGTTGCGCCGTTTGATAAGGCCGTACCGGTGCTGCACATCCAGCCGATCGGTATTCCCGGCTCTGGTACGCTGCCGGATACGCTGGCGAAAATGCCCGCGCTGCCGTCACTGGACGGCCTGACCGAGCGTAAGCTCCAGCTATCGATGGACCCGATGCTTGATATGATGGGCATGCAGGCATTGATGAAGAAATACGGCAATCAGGCGATGGGCGGAATGGATCATGGCGACATGATGGGCCACGGCGGTATGAAAATGGACCACGGCAATATGGGCCACATGCAGCACGGCGAAGGCGGGTTCGATTTCCATAATGCCAATAAGATCAACGGCAAAGCCTTTGATATGAACCAGCCGATGTTCGCGGCGGAAAAGGGCAAGTTCGAGCGCTGGGTGATTTCCGGCGAGGGCGACATGATGCTGCACCCGTTCCATATTCACGGTACCCAGTTCCGCATTTTGCGGGAAAACGGTCAACCACCGGCGGCGCATCGCACGGGCTGGAAAGATACGGTGCGCGTGGAAGGCGGCGTGAGCGAAGTGCTGGTGAAGTTCGATCATGAGGCCCCGAAAGATCAGGCCTATATGGCGCACTGTCACCTGCTGGAGCATGAAGACACCGGCATGATGCTGGGCTTTACCGTCTAGCGAGAAACCGGGTAGCGTCGCCGCTACCCGGTAACGGCTGAAGGGCGATACAAATTTCCGTCCTATCAAACGGATAAATTAAATATATACTCGTGTGGCTAACAATTAATCACGAGGTGAACATGTCTCTCTTTGGTAAGGTTCTGGCAGCGTCTTTGGTCATGATGGTGGCGGTGTCAGCACAGGCTGACATGAAGATGGAACGTAAAAACATTCCCGAGCTGAAGTTGAGCATCGAGATCCCGCAGGCGTTTACGCCGATGCCTGACGATATGGCAAAAATCAAATACCCGTCAGAAAACCGTCCGCAGGTTATTTATAGTGATGAACGTGGAAAAGCATCCTTGGGGTGAGTAACGGACGTCACGCGTTGCCCGCAGATAAGCTCGATGTGGCAAAGGACGCAACGCTGAAAATGCTGAGTAACTATAAGCCGCAGGCGGAATCCGTGACGGTTGATGGGCATAAAGCATGGTTGATTACCTTCCGCTCTCAGGCGGCGGATACGGACATTCTGAATATGCTGCTGGTGACGTCGGAAAACGATAAAGCGGTTCAGGCGGCGTTTAATATGACGAAAGATCTGGTGGGGCAGTATCAGGAGGCGGCCAGGGCGTCGCTGCTGTCGATTAAGTTTGATAAATAATTGCGTATTTCCCCGGGCCACAAAAAGCGCGTGACCCGGGGAGTGAGGATGCCGACCCAAGGGTCGGCATTTTATTTACTTCGCGTCGTCAGGTAACGCGTAGGCCACGATATAGTCGCCCATTTTTGTGCCAAACGAACCGTGGCCGCCCGCGGAGATGACCACGAACTGTTTGCCATTGACCTCATAGGTCATCGGCGTCGCCTGGCCGCCTGCTGGCAGACGTCCTTGCCACAGTTTCTCACCGTTGCTCATGTTGTAAGCGCGCAGGTAGTTATCGGCGGTTGCAGCGATAAACAGCACGTTACCGGCGGTCGAAATCGGGCCGCCCAGCATTGGCATCCCCATATTGAACGGCAATGGAATCGGCAGCGGGAACGGCAGGCTATCCTGCGGTGTACCCAGACGTTTTTTCCACACCACTTCATTGGTTTTCAGATCCAGCGCGGAGATATAACCCCAGGCTGGCTGTTTGCACGGCAGTCCGAACGGAGAGAGGAACGGGTTGAGCGTCACGCCGTACGGCACGCCGTACTGGGGCTGAATACCGGCTTCTGTACCGCTACCTTTCGCGTCCTTCGGCTGCTCCATCGGGTTGCCTGGGCCGCGTGGAATCAGTTTAGAGATGAACGGCAGCGCCATCGGGTTGGCAATCGCCACCTGACGGTTCGGATCGACGGAGATACCGCCCCACTCAAACATCCCCAGGTTACCCGGGAACACCAGCGTGCCTTGCTCGGACGGTGGGGTGAAGATGCCTTCATAGCGCAGCTGATGGAACATCACGCGGCATACCAGCTGGTCAAACATGGTGGCGCCCCACATGTCCGCACCGCTCAGGTCTTTCTTCGGACGGAAGCTCAGGTCAGAGAACGGCTGAGTTTTGGTGACGTAGTCGCCTTTCGCCGCGCCCTGCGGGACCGGTTTTTCCGGTGCCGGGACGACCAGCTCGCCGTTACGGCGATCCAGCACGAAGATGTTGCCGGTTTTGGCCGGTGCGTAGATAACCGGTACGTTTTTGCCATCGACTGTGATGTCTGCCAGCGTGGGCTGGGAAGGCATATCCATGTCCCACAGATCGTGGTGAACGGTCTGGTAGCTCCAGGCAAGTTTACCGGTGGTGGCGTTCAGCGCCACAATGGAGCTGGCAAAGCGTTCCTGTTCAGGTGTGCGGTTGCCGCCCCAGATATCCGGAGTGGTAACGCCCATCGGCAGGTAGACCAGGTCCAGCTTCGCATCGTAGGCCGCGGGTGCCCAGGAGTTCGGCGAGTTGAAGGTATAGTGCTGGCCGGGTTGCGGAAGGGCGTTAGGATCTTTCGCGCCCGGGTCAAAGGCCCACAGCAGTTTGCCGCTGTTAACGTCGAAACCGCGAATCACGCCAGACGGCTCACGGGTTGAGAAGTTGTCGGTAACCGCGCCGGCAATCACAATCACTTTATCGGTGATGATCGGCGGTGAAGTCGGTTCATACATCCCCGGCGTGGTAACCGGCATATCGGTTTGCAGGTTCAGAATGCCTTTGTTCGCAAAGGATTCGCACAGCTTACCGGTCTCGGCGTTGAGGGCAAAAATTCGGCCATCGTTCACCGGCAGAATAATACGGCGCGGGCAATCGGACACCACGTCAGGCGAGGCGTTTGCCGCCGTCGCTTCGTGATAAGACACGCCGCGGCAGGTCACGTGCTGGAAGCTCGGGTCGGTGCCCAACTGCGGGTCGAAGTGCCATTTCTCTTTCCCGGTGGCCGCATCCAGCGCGAACAGACGCTGGTGGGCGGTACACAGATAGAGCATGTCGCCAATCTTAATCGGCGTCACTTCATTGGTGATTTCACCCGGATCGTTTGGCTGCTTCAGGTCGCCGGTGCGGAACACCCAGGCTTCCTTCAGGTTATGCACGTTCTCAGCGTTAATTTGCTTAAGCGGTGAGAAGCGCTGGCCTTCCTGGTTACGGCCATAGGCGGGCCAGTCCTGGTCTGCAATCTGCGAGATAGGCTCAGCAGGCGTGGCGTCGGCGCTCAATGTGCCGTTCACTTCTTGCGGGTCATGGAATCCTGCCCACGTGAGAATAGCGGCGCTGATCAACAGTGCCATCACCAGTGCGCCAACGGCACCGCTGGACGGCACGATCAGGCGACGCCAGACGAACGGCAGAATCAGCCACACGCCGAAGATGACCAGCACGTCGCTACGCGGGGTGAGCGCCCAGAAGTCGAAGCCGACTTCCCACACGCCCCAGATCATGGTGGCGACCAGCAGTACCGCATACAGCCATAGCGCCGAACGTTTACCGCGCCACAGCAGCGCGGTAACGCCCAGCATCACCAGCCCGGCGACCGGGTAATACCAGGAGCCGCCAACGGCGACCAGCCAAGCTCCGCCAATCAGAAGATACAAACCACAAAAAGCCGCAAAGAGGGTGGTTAACCTCGCGAGCAGTCGTGGTTGTTGGTTTTTTGTTTCAGCCATAGAAAGGTGTCCGTTTGTTTGTTAATTATTGCTTTCATTTGATTATAGGATTTAACAAGTGTGATCGAAATCACAAAATGAGCTTTATTATCGAATTAGCCGCATTAATCGTTTTGCTGGTATACTTTCTCGCTTGCTGATCAACCTCGCGGCTCTGGGTTAACAGGTTGAGTGATTTACATTTAAAATCATGTGGTTAGTTAAATGAAACATACTGTTGAAGTGATGATCCCGGAAGCGGAGATCAAAGCGCGTATCGCCGAACTGGGTCGTCAGATTAACGAGCGCTATAAAGATAGCGGCAGCGAAATGGTGTTGGTGGGTTTGCTGCGCGGTTCATTCATGTTCATGGCCGATCTGTGCCGTGAAGTGCAGGTACCGCACGAAGTCGATTTTATGACGGCATCCAGCTATGGCAGCGGTATGTCGACCACCCGCGACGTGAAAATCCTTAAAGACCTGGATGAAGACATTCGCGGTAAAGACGTGCTGATCGTCGAAGACATTATTGATTCGGGCAATACCCTGTCGAAAGTGCGCGAGATTCTCGGCCTGCGTGAGCCGAAGTCGCTGGCGATCTGTACGCTGCTGGATAAACCGTCTCGCCGCGAAGTGGACGTGCCGGTTGAGTTTGTCGGCTTCTCCATCCCGGACGAATTCGTGGTCGGTTACGGTATCGACTACGCGCAGCGTTATCGCCATCTGCCGTATGTCGGCAAAGTGGTGCTGTTAGACGAGTAATGCGTGGGTGCCTGATGGCGCTTCGCTTATCAGGCCTACGGCGCAGGCTTGTAGGCCGGGTAAGGCGTTAGCCGCCACCCGGCAATCCCTGCACTACTTATGATTGATATGCTTTAACTTGAGGTTGGAAATCCCGTGGCGGTAACGCTGCTCCAGGGTTTCGCGGCTGGTGGCGGTCACATCGAGATCGCGCAGCAGGCCGTCATGAATACCGTAGGCCCAACCGTGAATCATCACCTTCTGGCCGCGCTTCCACGCAGACTGCATGATGGTGGAGTGCCCCAGGTTATACACCTGTTCCATCACGTTCAGCTCACATAACGTATCCAGACGACGTTCTGGCGGCATCTCGCCCAGCAATGAACTATGTTTGAACCAGATATCGCGGATATGCAGCAGCCAGTTGTCGATTAAGCCCAGCTCCGGGTTCTCTACCGCCGCCTGTACCCCGCCGCAACCGTAGTGGCCGCAGATAATTATGTGTTCAACTTCCAGTACATCAACGGCATACTGCACCACGGAAAGGCAGTTGAGGTCAGTGTGGATAACCAGGTTTGCCACGTTACGGTGAACAAACAGCTCACCTGGCTCAAGCCCGGTGAGACGTTCGGCGGGAACGCGGCTGTCGGAACAGCCGATCCATAGAAAGCGCGGTTTTTGCGCTTGCGACAGTTTCTCAAAAAAACCGGGATCCTCTTCTATCAGCATCTTTGACCATAGTGCATTGTTGCTGATGAGTGTATCTATGTCGTTCATGGAAGCGGTAACCCAGTAATTTTCGTTGGGTTAATATAGGGCAAGTCCTGATTTATTAAAACCCAATATCAAGTATCGGAATGTAAGGTAAGCGAAAATCTATGACCATTGCACTGGAATTAGAGCAACTGACGAAGACCTATCCGGGCGGTGTGCAAGCGCTGCGTGGGATCGATCTGAAAGTGGAAGCCGGAGATTTTTACGCGCTGTTGGGGCCGAACGGCGCGGGTAAATCCACCACTATCGGCATCATCAGCTCGCTGGTGAATAAAACCTCCGGGCGCGTCAGCGTCTTTGGCTACGACCTGCAAAAAGACGTGGTCAACGCCAAGCGTCAGCTCGGGCTGGTGCCGCAGGAGTTCAACTTCAACCCGTTTGAAACCGTGCAGCAAATTGTGGTGAATCAGGCCGGTTATTATGGTGTTGAACGTAAAGAAGCGGTTATTCGCAGCGAAAAATACCTGAAGCAGCTCGATCTGTGGGAAAAACGCAACGAACGCGCGCGAATGCTCTCCGGCGGGATGAAGCGCCGTCTGATGATCGCGCGTGCGCTGATGCATGAGCCGAAACTGCTGATCCTCGATGAGCCGACCGCGGGCGTGGATATCGAACTGCGTCGTTCCATGTGGGGATTCCTCAAGGATCTCAACGATAAAGGCACCACCATTATTCTCACCACTCACTATCTGGAAGAAGCCGAAATGCTGTGCCGCAATATCGGCATTATTCAGCGCGGCGAGCTGGTGGAAAACACCTCGATGAAGGCGCTGCTTTCCAAGCTGAAATCGGAAACCTTTATTCTCGATCTGGCGCCGAAAAGCCCGCTGCCGAAGCTTGAAGGTTATCAGTACAACCTGGTCGATACCTCAACGCTGGAAGTGGAAGTACTGCGTGAGCAGGGGATTAACAGCGTCTTCAGCCAGCTGAGCGCCCAGGGCATTCAGGTGCTGAGTATGCGTAACAAAGCGAACCGTCTGGAAGAGCTGTTTGTTTCGCTGGTTCATGAAAAACAAGGAGATCGCGCATGATGCAGCTTTATTGGGTCGCGCTGAAAAGCATCTGGGCAAAAGAGATCCATCGCTTTATGCGTATCTGGGTGCAGACGCTGGTGCCGCCGGTTATCACCATGACGCTGTACTTTATTATCTTCGGTAACCTGATCGGTTCACGTATCGGTGAAATGCACGGCTTTACCTACATGCAGTTTATCGTGCCGGGCTTGATTATGATGGCGGTTATTACCAACGCCTATGCCAACGTGGCGTCGTCGTTCTTCAGCGCTAAGTTCCAGCGCAATATCGAAGAGCTGCTGGTTGCGCCGGTGCCGACGCACGTGATCATCGCCGGTTTTGTCGGCGGTGGGGTCGCTCGTGGTCTGTGTGTGGGCATCCTGGTGACGGCGGTTTCGCTGTTCTTCGTGCCGTTCCAGGTGCACTCCTGGGTCTTTGTGGCTCTGACATTGATCCTGACGGCGATTCTGTTCTCGCTGGCCGGTTTGCTGAATGCGGTGTTTGCGAAAACTTTTGATGATATCAGCCTGATCCCGACCTTCGTGCTGACGCCGCTGACCTATCTCGGCGGCGTGTTCTACTCGCTGACGCTGCTGCCGCCGTTCTGGCAGGGGCTGTCGCACCTGAACCCGATCGTCTATATGATCAGCGGCTTCCGCTACGGCTTCCTCGGTATTAACGACGTGCCGCTGGTGACCACCTTTGGCGTGCTGGTGGTGTTTATTATCGCCTTCTACATGCTGTGCTGGTATCTCATTCAGCGCGGGCGCGGTCTGCGCAGCTGATTGTGCGTAATTTCCCGGCAGACAGCGTCTGCCGGGAAGTATTCTTTGACAGTCATCACCCCTCTTTATCAATCACTCCGCTAAACTACTTGCCTGCTAAGGAGGCAAGCTATGTTAGGTTGGGTGATTTCCTGCCATGACGATCGCGCACAGGAACTGCTGGATCGTCTGGAAAAAAAGTTCGGGCCGCTACCGCAATGCCGGGCGGTAAATTACTGGCGTGGACTAAGCGCCAATATGCTGAGCCGGATGATGTGTGACGCGCTGCATCAAACCGACTCCGGCGACGGCGTCATTTTTCTGACTGACAATGCCGGGTCCGCGCCTTATCGCGTTGCTTCGCTAATGAGCCATAAGCACAGCGGCTGTGAGGTGATCGCGGGGATTCAGTATTCATTGATTGAGAGAATGGTTTCTCTGAGGGATACGCTCAGCAGTAGCGACTTCCGCAACCGTATTGTTGAGCTGGGAACGCCCGGTGTGACGAGCCTGTGGCACCAACAGCAAAAAAATCCGCCATTTATACTGCTCCATGATTTGTATAAGCCTTAAACATTGGTATTGATCGCGCTTTTGTTACAATAGCGAAGTCGGTTCCCGCTTCGGTTATTGCTCATGGCTATACGCTCGGTTGTTTTTCTTCTGCTCTTCCTCGCTGGTGGCGTGAGCGCCGCTTTGCCTGCCCGTTATATGCAAACCACTGAGGACGCGACGGTCTGGGCGCGCATTGGCAATAAAACCCAGACGGTCGGTAACCTGCGTGCCGGGCAGATTATTGCCATTGAGCCGGGCGCCGAAGATTACTACACCTTTAGCTTTGGCTTCGGGAAAGGATTTATCGACAAAGGTCACCTTGAGCCCGTGCAGGGGCGGCAGCGCGTGGAAGATGGACTGGGAGATCTGAACAAGCCGCTCAGTAATCAGAATGTGATCACCTGGAAAGATACACCGGTATATAACGCGCCGGATGTGGGGAGCGCGCCGTTCGGTACCCTGGCAGAGAACCTGCGCTATCCGGTGGTCAATAAACTCAAAGATCGGCTGAATCAGACCTGGTACCAGATCCGTATCGGTGAACGCCTGGCCTATATCAGCGCGCTTGATGCGCAGGTGGATAACGGTATTCCGGTCATCACCTATCACCATATTCTGCGCGATGAAGAGAACACCCGTTTTCGTCACACATCAACCACCACCTCGGTACGCGCCTTTAGTAACCAGATGACCTGGCTGCGCGATATGGGCTACACCACGCTGACGATGTATCAGTTGGATGACTACGTGCATAACCGCGCGAATCTGCCGGGGCGCGCGGTGGTTATTACCTTTGACGATGGTCTGAAGTCGGTGAGCCGCTACGCCTACCCGATACTCAAGCAGTATGGCTTTAAGGCCACCGCGTTTATCATCTCATCGCGCATTAAGCGCCACCCACAGAAGTGGGCGCCGAAGTCGCTGCAGTTTATGAGTGTTTCCGAGCTGGAGGAGATTAAGGACGTCTTTGATTTCCAGTCACACACGCATTTTCTGCATCGTGTCGACGGATATCGACGGCCCATACTGCTCAGCCGCAGCTACCACAATATTCTGTTTGATTTTGAACGTTCACGCCGGGCTCTGGCACAGTTTAACCCGCACGTGTTGTTCCTTTCATACCCGTTTGGCGGTATAACGCGACGGCGGTGAAGGCGGCGAAAGATGCCGGTTTTCAGCTGGCGGTGACGACGGTGAAAGGGAAGGTGAAGCCGGGTGATAACCCGATGTTGCTCAAAAGGCTGTATATTCTGCGGACGGATTCGCTGGAGACTATGTCGCGGCTGATCAGTAACCAGCCGCAGGGTTAGGTCAGTAGTAGGTCATCAATACAGTGGCGGCGGCTTTGAACTCCCCAGCCTTCATCGTGTTGCCGTCTTTGACCAACTGAGCGGTAAAGTCGATCACGTTGGCTGTGGTGCTTGAGCCTGTATTGAAGTTGTAATGTGTTTGGGCGTATGAGTTAGGGATAAACTGAAATGAGGTGTTTGACCCGGACATCAGCTTGACGCCCACGCCGGAGGCGGCGTTGGTGGTAAGCATATTCCCCAGTAGGTCGTTACTGCTTCCCGTGGTTTTATTCGAGGTGATTTTCACATCAACGCCAAACAGGTTATTGCAGCCCTTTAGCTGTACGGTAACGTCCTGAGTAGGTGTTGATTGGTTAAAATCGGCAAGCATATAGTCACCGAGATCGATATTGGTTGAGCCATTGCTGAGTGCTGCGGCCTGGCAGGTGGTGGTAATAATGGGGATCTGAAAGCTGGTTGGGGTAACGTTGAATGTCCAGGGCTTGTTATTGCTATCGGTTCTATCGCCAATCGCCATTTGCCCAGAGAGAAGCTAGCTTTTGGTGTTAACGTGGTGATACCGCTGGTATTCCCGGCGAACTCGGCGTTGCTCTGATAAATATGAATGAGCGCTTTCCAGGTTTTGTTTTTCCAGCGTTCGTCATTATGGTCAGCTTCCAGAGTTTCCCAGCCATCGGCAGTGACTCCCGTCTCTTTAAAAAAACCACCGCCTGCGTCGGAATAAATTTTGGCGGTAAAGTAGATGCCGGGAATATTGGTGTAATACAACGCGGCGCTGTCATCATACGAGCTCCCTCCGCGAACGTAGGATGTATCAGCCTTTTCTTTTAACACCTCACCATCATTACCCAGGCTACAGGTGGATTGCAGCGATGGGCTTAGCGTTAAATTAACTGTGGCGAGCAATACTTCATCATTCGAATATCCAGGTCCACTGGACTGGCTCCAGCGGATATTATTTGAGGATGTGCCGTTTACCAGTGTTGTCGTGCCACCGCCGCCGTTATCAAACCGACACTCAATAGCGGCTTGCGCTGGACCCACCATAATTAACAGCGTGGCGAGCAGAAAATAAATATGCCTTACTGGCGTTCGCCGTGTGATAAACATGGGTAACCTTCCTTCATCCTGAATTAGTTATAAATGGTGCTGACCAGTACGTTGCTGGTAATTTTTCCTGTACTCACCGGGCCGGTATTTTGCGGCCGGGCATAGAACTCATACTCGGCGGCCATGCATTGTTCTCTATATTCATTGTGACGTTAGAGGTGCCATCGCTGTTGAGCACGTTAGTGTGGTGCGCAGTAGAGAAAATAACGATGCCGACGTTATCCGCGCCGCTTGCTGTCACGGGTGTCTCATTGATAAACACCTGCTTGCTGCCCGTTGGCCACTGCCCGCTTTGTGGCTGGAAACTAAAATTCAGCGACTTTACCGTAATATTATCTCCCGGGCAGTTTTCCACTTTTATTGAGAAGGCTGTGCCCGCGGTGGCATCGCTGGGAGCAAGACGTGAACTGCCGTCAGCGTTATAAAACCAATCTTTTCCGACGGTGGAAGGTGGACCTGCCCACCGTCAGAAACCGATATCTGGCAGGTGTTTTCAACAATATTGGCGCTGAGGGTCATCTCCAGGTTTGCGTCATCGGCCTGGCAGGCACAGGCGACTGTCAGGCACGCCGATAGGTTGAAGATAGAACGTACTTTTGTACTCAGCGTGAATAGCACGATTCTCTACCTCATCCACTATTGATATGTCACCAGAAACGTGACTGGGGCGCTGACGTTGCCTGCCGTGACATCGCTGATGGTTCGTGTTTTCGCAATCACGATTCTGGCATTCATCTCGACATCGACGTTGCTGTCGCTAATGGTGATGCTCTGTGCGGGTTTGCTATTGCAGCTCAGGAGCGTACCTGCGCCAGCTTCCCCTTCCAGATTTCAAAACCAGTTGCGTTGCCCGCTGAGAAAGAATCGCCGTCGGAATCCGGACCGGAACATCCGCCGCCGCTACCGGAAGTGGCCTGGATCCTGGCCGATTTAACACCTACACAATCGCTGAAGGCAATTTTGAAGGCTTCGCTGCGGCTCTGTGCAACCAGATCGGATTTAAATACGTCACCAAAAGCGAGTGTGCTGATAGCTTGTCCGCCCGCATTCTGGATTTGCGCCGTGCAGGTACCGGCTTCAATCGTTGATGTGAATGTCGCCTGGATGCTGGTGGTGCCAGTGATGTCTGCGAGTGTTACCGTGGAGTAACCGGCGCTGAGCAAGGTAGCAACGATCAAAGATATCAGGGTATACATTTTCATTTTTGGGCTCCTTGCCGTTATTCATATTCAAAATTGAACGTTGCGGTGGCACTGAAAATACCGGTTGTTCCTTTACCGGTTGACGTTTCTATGAGCCGGGCAACTAATGGCACTTCGTGGGCGCTGATCTCGCCAGATGTCCAGAGCAGGCTTTTGCTATCGTCAGTGGCGTTTACTTCAAAAGGCTGATCGGGAGTGATGGAACGGGCAATGCTGACCCCAACGTTGCTCGCTGCGTTATTGGTCGCCGAATTGCTGATCGCCGTTTGGATGCTGGAAGCGCTACCGGTGATGGTGGTTTTCAGTTTGGTTAAGCTTGATGGGCAATCGACAATTTTGAGCTTAAACGCGGTGGTTGCGGAGCTGTCGGCGTTGATGATTTTATCCAGTTGGGTAATCCCGCCGCTGCCGATGGGAATAATATTGTTTGTGCCGTCGCCGCTACCGCCTTCAAGGGTCATATCGCAGGTGGTCTCGCGAAGCGTTGCGGTGAAAGTCAGGTCGAGGTTGAGCGTGCCGCTGGCCGTGGCCGGCGTGCTTACGCACAGCGTTAGCAGGATGATAATACGTAACAAGAACCATGATGATTGCATAAAACACTCCTTGTAAAATTATTCCATCTGGCAAGTTTGGTTATTCAGCATGATGCTCAACCCCACCTTTTGCGCAGACTCCGTAATGTGATATGTCACTGTACAACTGCTGTTGGCGGTATTTCCCCATACGACGCGTAGCGTGCCATTGTCCTGCACGCCGCGGACATAAGCCTGCCCGCCTGACCGACTGCGCCTATTGAAAGTCCTTGTTCATTGAGCACATTTGCACCAAGTGGAATAAAACCGTTGTCTGAGCGGTGCAGATCGAGCAGCAGCGAGCGGCCCTGATCGGTTTCAAAATCGACCCGAATGATGGCACCGCTGCGCGGTACGGCAATGGTACTGGTATTTTTAACCTCTACATCCGATTCCAGGCTGGAGATATCAAAACCAACCGTGTTTTCCCGATAAGCAGACAAATACGGCATGATGGCGTAGCCGGAGCCGTCGATAACGCCATCGCCGGTGGTTAAGTGCGCCCCTCTGCGCCGGGAGCGCTGACCAGCGCCAGCGTGTCGGTGTCGCCGATGCTGCCGGGGCGAGCGTGAGTCCGCCGGAGTGCAGTATCATGCCGCCGCTGTAGCTGATAGATGTCTGGCGGTTATTGCCGTCAGCAGCGGAGGCGGAGAGACTTAAGGGCCGTAGGCGCTGTTGTAGCTACCGTATCCGCCGATTTGCTTGGTGTCGCTGCCATCAGCATGGGTCGTGCTGGCGTTGATGCTATAGCTAAAGCGGTAATCTTCGGTATTACCGTTAGCGCTGGTATTCAGCGTTGAATTCTTTTTGAAGTCGGAGCTCAGGCTGGTGTTGATGCTGGAGAACCCTCCCGGGGATTCTCCGTGGTCAAACAGCGTCCCAGCGGAATACTGAGGTTGATATACAGCCGATCGTCTTTTTCGCCATATTCGTTATAGCTGCGCTGCAATGAGATACTGTAGCTGCCAAGAGTGAATGAGTTGTTATAACCTACTGAATACTGAGAGGTTGTGCTGTTGTCATTCCAGTAGTTTTGCCAGCTTCCTGTCAGATAAAGCGAACCATAATCTTTTTTTTCCGCTGCCAGCGGTTGGTTCACGTTAATCTGGATCTGGTTTTTCATCCGCTGATAGCTGTCATAGGTGCTGTTACTATCGTTGTCAGTGTTGTTTTGCATTTCGTCGGCGAGTGTGGCTGCATCGCTTAGTGTCAGATAATTTGCCGTCGAAAAACGGTAGGCGGCGACGTTGAAAGAGGTGTGTGTTGGCTCAATCAGCTTGCTCCAGGAGAGGCGGTAGCTTTGGCCGCTTAGCGGGCCTAAGTTATTGATATCGGCGTTGGAGTAGGTGGCATCGAACGAGAATGCTCCCAGCCGTGTGTTGATTGCCAACCCCAACAGGCCGGAGAAATAATGGTTATCGGCATACTGCGCGCCTGCGTATCCTGTAACAAGGTCCGTTAAACCGTAAAAGCCGGAGAGATAGCCCACTTTGGGCCGCGTCTTCAAATTACTATCATTCAGCTCACCCAGGCCGATATCCCAGCGGGCATTTCCGGGGCGAATGAGCTGGCTAACGGAGGAGTAGGGTACGGAAAAGGTTCGCTGGCTTCCGTCTGACTCTTCGACGGTAACCACCAGATCGCTGCCGTAGCCCACGGTGCTCAGGTCGTTAATTTCAAACTCCCCGGTGGGACGGTGCTTTCGTAAATTTTATTGCCACTTTGTGTCACGGTGACTTTAGCATTACTGGTGGCGACGCCATGAATCGTGGGGCATACGTTGAGATTCCGCCGGCAGCATGCGGTCATCGTTGTAAATACGCATTCCGCGTAGATTGAATGAGTTAAATACATCGCCACGTGTATAGGAGTCGCCAAGCAATAACTGTGAATGCAGTCGTGTGAGATCGCGCTGTAGGTAAATATCCTGACTTGCGTAGTCAGCGCCGCTATCCTGATCCCAGTTGAGTGTGCCTCGCGAACGCAGTCGCCACGGCCCGATATTCAGACCATATTTCAGGCCAGCATAGGCGGTTTCTGTCGTGCTGTTTGCGCTATGGCTACGCCAGGCGTTGAGATCGTATGACAGCATGGCGGCTGCGATCCCATCATCCCAGAGCGAGGGATCAATATAGCCATTCGGGTGCCTGTCGATATAAATCTGCGGTGAATTGATGTTGAGTTCCTGGATACTGGAGTCAAAATCCCAATTCATGCCGGGAAACTCACGGGTGATATCAATGCAGGTCTCTTCGTCATTCCCCTTCATTTTGTCTTTAATGGCATCCGCTTTAATCCCTATTTGCATGAGTATTTTGGCGGTAAAGCAGGGAGTGGCTCGCGGCGTGTTGTTGTCCTTAAAGGTAAAATTCGTCAGCAGTTTTTTTCTTTTGTTTAGCGATATTTGGGTCTTGAACGTTCCAGGAACGATGGGGTTGCCTTTTGAGAAGCGGCTAATATCAATATCATTGCCAGTGTTAAACAAAAACAGATCGTTGAATTCGACATCTTCATCAGAAGATTGGGGCGTAGAGGTATCGGCCGCAAAGGATGTAACCTGAGCAGCAAAAAAGATAAAGACGCAGTAAATTGAGCGACGCAGTAACAATCTCTTCACTAATCCATTAGTTACTAACAGCGGTGGTACTGCTAGCAGGTTGTTATGTTATTTAATAACCGCTTCGTGCTGTTCTACTCCGCCGAAATCATTAATCGATGCATAGGTAATCTTTGCAACTCTTGCTGAACCTGTATGAGTTAATGGCATTACCTGGGTGCTGAATGGCGCGATAGAGTGAGGCTCAACCTCTTCGGGTGTGCTACCAAACTGAGCGGTGACTTTTGCCAGCGAGACGTAATAGGGTGAATCGTTGCGTGCAATCAGAACGGGTTTGTTATTTTGCTGCTGCTGGGACCAGGTTATTTGTACTGCTGCCGTTGAAGGACTGCTTTTCAAGCCATTCGGGCGGAAGAACATCTTGATACGGGTACGGAACGCCAGCTGCAGCATATTCTGGGTTTCTGTGTTCTTGGCTTTTGGTGGCACCTCAAGCACGTTAAACCAATACATGGTTTCTCTGTCCTGAGGGAGAGGCTGACCAAGCCAGGTGATGCGTACCGTCTGACCCTTTCCCGCATCGACACGCGATACTGGCGGCGTGATGACGAAGGGAAGCTTGAGTTCCTGTGGGTTCGTGGTATCGCGGCCATCGTCCAGCCAGGTTTGCACTAATAACGGCTTTCCACCACGGTTTTCCATATTCACCGTCACGTCTTTTGCCGATTCCGGATAGATAATTCGGGTGCCAGAAATCACGATATCGGCAAGAGCGGCATGAGATGCCAGCAGGGTTGCGCCAAATAGTAGCGCTGATTTAGCAGTTTTACTGTGATTCATCATATTCATCCATAAATATCGAAGGCGCTTTTCCTGACAGATAAGCGCCTGTTAATCAAAGTAATTATTGATAGGTCATTGTGAAGGTCACGTTGCTGCTTACGCTACCTGAGGAAATATCCGTTGTGCCTTTGACCCAGTCAGCGCTAGGTACATAGGCCACGCGATAGGAGAGGGTGCCTTCACCGGTACTGATATCTGCCGCCTGGGTATTGTTGCCGGCGAGTCCGATATTAATTCGGGTTTTATCCGCGCTGGCATTGTTGTAGATCGCCAGGTTGACGTTGTTAGCATGGCCTGCCACGGTGGTGTCACTTTTTAATGTACCGTTAGTGAGATCGGCAAACTGCTGTGAGGTAAAGGTGGCGGTGGCGGTCGATAGCCCATCAGGGCAACTGCTGAGTTTCAGTTCGAACTCTTTTTCACCCACGCCCTTATCGATGGTTGTGCCTTCGACATCGCTTTTCTTTACAACAGGGAGTGAAATAGTGACATTGTTTGCATCAACGCCGTTATTGGTCGTGATGGTACAGGTCGTATCCGTGACCGCACCATCAAATGTAATCAGACCTATATCGGCTGCTTGGGCTGAAAGAGAACCCATTGTGGCTACGGCGAAGGCGGTGGCCAGAGTTGTTTTATAAATCATATATAACATCCATTTATGAGTGATGAAGAAAAAATTAATTCAATTTAATTTTTTAAATTCGTTTGAGATTATATTTACGAAAAGTCATTCTGTTTCGTTATATTTTCTAAAATGGATGTTAAGTTTATTTTAAATTTGGAAGAGTGCTTTGGGCAGGGACGTTGGAATGGTCTCCAGGGCATGCTGTACAGGTTGTGGCTTTTTGAGGAAAGGATTAATTCGACGGCGTAGCGGCAATGCGCAATAGAGAAAGGAATGAGCTATTATACAACTGTATTAAATATATTATGATGACGCATTATATGGCAGAGAAATGTGCGGAGACAACCAACCTCATGCCGTCTCCGCCATTCGCATTACGCAACCTGAACCGGAATCGCTTTCGCCGTGCGCTTCATCTCGTTGTCGCCTTCGAAATAGGCCACGTTCGGACGCCAGGTACGCGCTTCTTCGTCGCTCATGGTCACGAAGCTGGCGATGATGACGATGTCGCCGACGTCAGCGTTGTGCGCAGCCGCGCCGTTGACGGAGATGATTTTAGAGCCGCGTTCCGCCGCAATAGCATAGGTGGAGAAGCGCTTGCCGTTGTTCACGTTCCAGATATCAATGGCTTCATTTTCTAGGATACCGGCTGCGTCGAGGAAGTCCTGGTCAATGGCGCAGGAACCTTCGTAGTGCAGGTCTGCATGCGTCACTTTAACGCGGTGAAGTTTGCCCTGCAGCATAGTGCGAATCATAGCGTCTACCTTTAATTCTTAACGGAAACAAAGCAGTCTTCTGACTGCCTTGAGAAATTTCGCAGGCAGTATTGCCCGATTTCTGACGGGTGTCCATATGCGATTATGCCTGCTTACGATTTTGCGTAGGCCGGATGGCGGCGTAACGCCTTGTCCGGCCTACCAGGCGATTATCACGCCGACGTTACAGCTCTACGCTCTGGTTATCAATCAGACGCGCCTGGCCCAGCCACGCCGCCATCAGGATCACCGCGCGTTTGCTGTTCTCGGTGAGATCGAGCAGGGTATCCGCGTCGCGAATCTGAATATCATCGGCGCGGAAGCCTTTCTCATTCAGCTCCTGCTCGGCGATAGCGATTATCTCTTCCTGGTCGCGCTCGCCGGCCTTCAGCTTCTCGGCCACGCGGGTCAGCACTTTGTACAGACCCGGGGCGATTTTACGCTGATCTGCCGTCAGGTAGCCGTTGCGCGAGCTTAACGCCAGGCCATCTTTAGCACGGATAATCGGCACGCCGACGATCTCGATATCGTAGCCCAGGTCGGCGACCATTTTGCGAATCAGCGCCAACTGCTGGAAGTCTTTCTCGCCAAAGCAGGCGATATCCGGCTGAATGAGGTTAAACAGCTTGCTGACGATGGTCGAGACGCCGCGGAAGTGGCCTGGACGGCTGGCGCCTTCCAGCATGGTGGAAAGACCGGGAACGTCGACATAGGTTTGGCCTTCCAGTCCCTGCGGATAGATTTCTTTCTCCGACGGGCGAAAACAAAATCAACCTTACGCTTGTTTAGCTTCTCGCAGTCTTCCTGCAACGTGCGCGGATAGCGCGCCAGATCTTCCGGGCGGTCAAACTGCATCGGGTTGACGAAGATGCTGACAACCACCACATCCGCGCGCGTTTTCGCTTCTTCAACCAGCGTCATATGACCATTGTGCAGGTTGCCCATGGTGGGAACCAATGCAACACGCTTGCCTTCCTGACGTAGACGACGGATATGCTGGCGCAGCAGCGGCAGGGTTTCAATAATCAACACACCTTGACTCCTTAATGGAAACTGTGTTCTTCGCCCGGGTAAACGCCGGACTCCACTTCAGCAATATACTGCCGCACTGCGGCGCGCATGTCGCCCGCTTCGGCAAGGAAATTTTTGGCGAATTTCGGAATATGGCCGCCGGTAATGCCAAACGCATCGTGCATCACCAGGATCTGCCCATCGGTGACGTTGCCCGCGCCAATACCAATTACCGGAATCGACAGCGCTTCAGTGACGCGTTTCGCCAGCTCAACCGGCACGCACTCCAGCACCAGCAGCTGTGCCCCTGCCGCTTCCAGCGCCAGCGCGTCGTCCAGCAGCACCTGGCCTGCGTCGCCGCGGCCCTGCACCTTGTAGCCGCCAAAAATATTGACCGACTGCGGCGTCAGCCCCAGATGGCCGCAGACCGGTACGGCGCGGTCGGTGAGCATTTTCACGGTATCCACCAGCCATGCGCCGCCTTCGATTTTGACCATGTTGGCACCGGCACGCATCACCGTAGCAGAGTGCTCAAACGCCAGTTCCGGCGTAGCGTAGGCCATAAACGGCAGATCGGACAGCAGCAGGCAGTTCGGCGCGCCACGGCGTACCGCGCGGGTGTGGTAGGCGATGTCTTCAACGGTCACCGGCAGGGTGGAGTCGTGCCCCTGGACGGTCATGCCCAGCGAATCACCGACCAGCATCACGTTGATGCCAACGTCAGCGAACAGTTTGGCAAAGCTGTAGTCGTAGGCGGTAATCGTCGCGAAGCGCTTTTTTTCCTGCTTGCATTTCTGCAATAAGGCAATCGTGGTCGGTTTCATAATTATTCCTGATGGTAAGGTCATATTACCCGGCATTCTAGCAGCCGATTTCAGGGGGCAATTATTTTAGGCAAGCGATTCCGCGTAAAGCAGGGATCGCTAAAAATGAGAGGTTCGCGTTACCAGCTTGCGGGTTTTTCCGCGCCCAGGGTATCCAGACGCTGTTGGATGCTGACGCCGTCAGGGAAGCATAAATTCGGGGCAATTTCGTACAGCGGCCACAGCATAAAGCCGCGGTTGTACATGTCGTAATGCGGGACGGTCAGATTTTCGGTATGAATAATTTCCTGACCAAACAGCATGATGTCTAAATCGAGGGTACGGGCCCCAGCGTTCGGCCTTACGTTGACGACCCTGCTGCAGTTCAATGCGCTGGGCATGGTTGAGCAACGCGTCTGGTGTGAGGGCTGTTTCCAGCGCAACGGCGGCGTTCAGATAGTCTGGCTGATCCTGTGGGCCGAGCGGCGGAGTACGATAAAACGAAGAGACGCGGATAATGCGGCTTTCCGGGATGGCGCCAATAGCCTCAACGGCAGCATTCACCTGCTCCAGCGGAGAGGCGAGGTTGCTGCCGATGGCGATATAGGCGATGGTCATGCGCTACCTTCGCGACGCGGTGCGCGTTTGCGCGGGCGGCGGTGACGGCGACGGGTGTCTGGTTCATCACCCAGATCGTTGAGCATCTCTTTTTGCGCCGGCGGCGCGACCACCTGGAATTCGCTCCACCATTGGGTCAGGCGTTGCAATTCGTGGTTGTTTTCGGCTTCGGCACGCAGCGCCAGCAGGTCGTAGGCGGCGCGGAATTTAGGATGCTCCATCAGCTTCCACGCGCGCTTACCCTGACGGCGGGACATGCGCAGCTGCAGCTGCCAGATATCACGCACCAGCGTGGTAATGCGTTTGGGAATCGCCAGCGAACGGCAGGCTTCATCCAGCACGTCGTTCATCGCCAGCGCGAAAGCGTCGTAATAGGCCAGTCCGCTCTCCTGAGCGATTTTCTGCGCCATTTCCAGCAGCGGATACCAGAACATCGCGGCGAACAGGAACGCCGGGTTAACGCGCATATCGTTATGAATGCGGTTGTCGGTGTTTTTCAGCACCTGGGCGATGATGCGTTCCATCGGGCTGTCGCCGTCTTCGGTGAAGTAGCGAGTGATGGTCGGGAACAGCGGCTGGAACAGGTTGTATTCGCGCAGCAGCTTGTAGGTTTCAAAGCCGTAGCCCGCCTGTAGCAGCTTCAGCGATTCTTCAAACAGGCGCGCCGGAGGTACGTCGTGCATTAAGGTCGCCAGGCGCGGAATCGGCTCGGCGGTTTCCGGGCTGATACGCATATCCAGTTTGGCGGCAAAGCGCACGGCGCGCAGCATGCGTACCGGATCTTCACGGTAGCGGGTTTCCGGATCGCCGATCAGGCGGATGACGCCGTCTGAGAGATCTTGCATGCCGCCAACGTAGTCGCGTACGGTGAAGTCCGCCACGCTGTAATAAAGGCTGTTGATGGTGAAGTCGCGACGCTGGGCGTCTTCTTCAATAGAGCCGAAGATGTTGTCGCGCAGCAGCATGCCGTTTTGCCCACGCTGGGAGGTGGTGCGATCGGACTGACCATCTTCGTGGTGACCACGGAAAGTGGCGACTTCAATAATTTCCGGGCCAAACATGACGTGGGCCAGGCGGAAGCGACGACCAACCAGGCGGCAGTTGCGGAACAGCTTACGCACCTGATCGGGGTGGCGCTGGTGGTCACGTCGAAATCTTTTGGTTTTTTGCCAAGCAGCAGGTCGCGAACGCCGCCGCCAACGAGGTAAGCCTCGTAGCCTGCTTTGTTCAAACGATAAAGAACCTTGAGGGCGTTTTCGCTGATATCTTTGCGGGAAATAGCGTGCTGCTCGCGCGGAATGACGGTCATAGCAGGTTTTGCGATGGCGTTTTCAGCCTCGCTCTCCTCACGGCTCAGCACCTTGCGGCAAAAATTAGCGACTCGGGTAAAAATGGTGCACCTCGGTAGTATCTGACTTTAGGACAAAAAAATAGCGGCTAATCATAGCTCAGCACAACGCATTTGAGAATGGCGGATTGATCTTCGCCGTCTCAGGCACCGTCGCCAGCGACCACTGAGCAACCGCATTGTGCAATAAATCCGCCGTACTGGCATCCTGCCATTGCGTCGGAACCGGATGGCCTAAAAAGCGCAGCGCCTGAATGAGTATCGGGCGTGGATCGCCAGCAGGAAGAGCAGGTGCATGATTTTGCTTGGAAAGTTTAGCACCTTCTTCATTCAATGCCAGCGGCAGGTGAATATAGTCGGGCGCTGGCCAGCCAAACTGCTGGTACAACGAGATCTGACGGACGGTTGGCTCGATCAAATCGGCCCGCGGACGATTTCCGTCACCCCTGAAAATGGTCATCGACCACCACGGCGAGATTATAAGCAAATAATCCATCACGGCGATGAATAATGAAATCTTCGCGGGCCAGGCGTTCGTCGGCCTTGATTGTGCCGCGCAGCAGGTCAGTGAATTCGGTCACCGGATGTGTCTGACGCAGACGCAGGGCGGCATTTTGCGGGCCGTTTCTGAGGTCGCGGCAGTGGCTGTCATAGGTGCCGCCAATGCTTTGAATGCGCGCGCGCGTGCAGGTGCAGTAGTAGCACAGATCCTGGCTTTTCAGCCAAGCCAGCGCTTCACGATAGGCATCGTGGCGCTGCGACTGCCACAGCACGTCGCCGTCCCAGTGCAGGCCGTAATGTTCCAGCTGATGCAAAATGGTGGTTGCAGCACCGGGAACTTCACGAGGGGGTCGATATCTTCAATGCGGACGCGCCAGATACCCTGCTGAGCGCGGGCCTGGAGATAGCTGCCAAGGGCGGCAATCAACGAGCCGAAATGTAGCTCACCGGAAGGAGAAGGGGCAAAGCGCCCGATATAAGGTTGTGTTGACATGTTTAGTGCAATAAAAAACAACAAGGCGGGAGAGATTCCCGCCTTGAAGATAGAGTGTTAGCGTTCTCTTAACCTGCCATCTGCTTTTCGCGGATTTCTGCCAGCGTTTTGCAGTCAATGCACAGGTCAGCCGTTGGACGCGCTTCCAGACGACGAATACCAATTTCAACACCGCAGGACTCGCAGTAGCCGAAATCTTCGTCTTCGACTTTCTTCAACGTCTTCTCGATCTTTTTGATCAACTTGCGTTCACGATCGCGGTTACGCAATTCGAGGCTGAACTCTTCTTCCTGTGCGGCACGGTCTACCGGATCCGGGAAGTTTGCAGCTTCGTCCTGCATATGTGTAACGGTGCGATCGACTTCATCCCTAAGTTGATTACGCCATGCTTCAAGAATACGTCTGAAGTGCGCCAGCTGGGCTTCGTTCATATACTCTTCGCCTGGCTTCTCTTGGTACGGCTCCACCCAGCGATGGCGAGAATACTCAGGGACGATGTTTTACGGTTTTGCCCTTCTTGCATGTTGCTTCTCCTTAACACGCACTATCGATCCCGTGTTCGGGGAAAAATCAGGCCGCTATAAATAGCAGATGCTTTTCCGGATGGCAATTATCTAAACGTAACACTTGACAATGCTGTGAGGAAAAGCGTATTTACGCCGCAGCCCGAACACTTTCTATTCAACTCCACCCCGCGTTAACGAAACGGGTAACGGCGATATCAGAGTCATATTATCGGCAGAAAGTTCCGCTTTATAAGCCAAAATTTCCACCCCTGTTTTTGCGCTTCTTGCAACAACTGTGCGTATTTAGCATCAATATGGTGTGCTGGAGAGAAATATTCAATGGCTGAGTGCAATATTGCAAACAGCAAAACGGCGCGTTCGCCGCTGGCCACAACGCCCATCAGCTCGCGCAAATGCTTCTGTCCGCGCACGGTGACGGCATCGGGAAAATAGCCGAATTCATTTTCCGCGAGTGTGACCGACTTCACTTCAATATAGCAGTTGGGGCGATCATCTGCCTGTAACATGAGGTCAATTCGACTATTTTCCTCACCATATTTCACTTCACTTTTCAGGGTGTTGTAGCCGGCAAGTTCGGGAATACAGCCTGTCAGAATCGCGTCTTTGGCCAAGGTATTTGCGCGTAACGTGTTCACACAAATAAAATCCCGTTTTGCGTCTGGGTTAATTCCCATGTGTGGGGATATTTACGCTTAGTATTTTCTGATGTGGAATACCACACGGTGTCGCCTGGCGTTGCGCAGCCGGTCATTGCGCCGGTGTTAGGGCAGTGCAGGGTAAAGGTTTCGCCTTCTGGCGTAATGACATCGGCGAGAAAGCGTTTGTAACGCTTGATAAGCGTCGCGGACTGAAGCGCGGGGATAAACTGCATCGGGTTTCCTTCGTTATTCGCTGAGCGTCCAGCGCTGCAATGAGGTATATCGCGTACGACCGCCGGTGAAGCGCGATTCGTACAGCGCAAACTCGGTGACCGGGACTTCCCAGTGAAAACCGGGCGCGGGAATCGGCACCGCCTGTCCGGCGTTGCGCAGTAGCGTGAGATGCGGGTGGAACGGCTGTGGGCTTTGGTAACAGCCGCTGCGCGCGGCCTGGGCGCGCAGCATGTTGGCCAACTGAAGCAGACCGCGCGGCGGCTGACGCGTGCCGAGCCAGACTACCCGCGAGCGCAGCCATTGGCCAGCGTCGTCAAGATGTAGCGTAAAGCCTGGCTGACGGATGCGCCCCGCCATGGCCGCCAGCGCGCGCTGTTTTTCCGCGCTGACTTCGCCCAGGAAGGCCAGCGTCAGATGCATATTGGCTGCCGCCACCGGCACGCCCGCATCGGCGGGAAAATGATCCGCGCGCCATTGCACCAGTTGCTTCTGGATTTTCGGCGGAATCGCAATGGCGAAAAACAGTCTTTTTGACTCAGACATGGTGGGACTCGGTTATGAATTGAGGCGATGCTACAATGTCCGCCGTTTAATGTTAACCCTCTGGAGCCATTCGTGTCCCTGTTGCCGGTAGCAAGCGTCCTTCCTGAACTTCTCCACGCCTTACGGCAAGCCCCGCAGGTGCTGCTAAACGCGCCGACGGGCGCGGGTAAATCCACCTGGCTGCCGCTGCAAATTTTGCGCGAGGCGGAATCGATGGGCGCATCCTGCTGCTGGAGCCGCGCAGGCTAGCGGCGCGTAACGTCGCGCAGCGTCTGGCGGAGCTCCTCGGCGAGAAGCCGGGCGAGACGGTGGGCTACCGGATGCGCGCAGAGACCTGCGTGGGCCAAATACCCGCTTAGAAGTGGTGACCGAAGGGATCCTCACCCGCATGATCCAGCACGATCCCGAACTTACGGCGTGGGGCTGGTGATCCTCGATGAGTTCCACGAACGCAGTTTACAGGCGGATCTGGCGCTGGCGCTGCTGCTTGATGTTCAGCAGGGGCTACGTGACGATCTCAAACTGCTGATCATGTCGGCCACGCTGGATAACGAGCGCCTGCAGCGCCTGCTGCCGGACGCGCCTACAGTGGTTTCCGAAGGGCGCGCTTACCCGTCGAACGCCGCTATCAATCATTGCCCGCGCATCAGCGTTTTGATGAGGCCGTGGCGATCGCGACGGCCGAGCTTCTGCGTCATGAGCACGGCTCTCTGCTGCTGTTCTTACCCGGCGTCGGTGAAATTCAGCGGGTGCAGAATCACCTTGCTGAACGCGTGGCCGATGATGTGCTGCTGTGCCCTTTATACGGCGCGCTGCCGCTGAGCGAACAGCGGCAGGCCATTCTGCCTGCGCCAGCCGGCAAGCGTAAAGTGGTGCTGGCGACCAATATTGCTGAAACCAGTTTGACCATTGAAGGCATTCGTCTGGTGGTGGACAGCGCCCAGGAGCGGGTGGCGCGTTTTGACGTGCGCACCGGGTTAACGCGTCTGCTCACTCAGCGTGTCAGCCAGGCCTCGATGACCCAGCGCGCAGGGCGTGCCGGACGTCTGGAGCCGGGCGTGTGCGTGCATCTGCTGGCGAAAGAGCAGGCCGAGCGCGCGGCGGCGCAGAGCGATGCGGAGATTTTACAAAGCGATCTCTCCTCGCTGCTGCTGGATCTGATGCAGTGGGCTGTGCCGACCCATCGCAACTGAGCTGGCTCGATCAGCCGCCCGCGGTGAACCTGGCGGCGGCCGTCGGCTGCTGACGCAGCTTCAAGCGCTGGAGGGCGAACGCCTGACGATGAAAGGGCAAAAGATGGCGGCGCTTGGCATCGATCCGCGTCTGGCGGCGATGCTGCTGGCGGCGCAAAGCGACGACGAAGTGGCGACGGCGGCCGGTTGGCGGCCATCCTTGAAGAACCGCCGCGCGGCGGCAATAGCGACCTGCTGCAGGCGTTTTCCCGCGCTCATGGCCATGGCAGCAGCGCAGCCAGCAGCTTTGCAAACGACTGAACCGTCGCGCCGGGCAGCCGGAGGTGGACGCCATTGCGCCGCTGCTGGCGCAGGGGTTCCCTGACCGTATTGCCCGTCGCCGTGGTCAGGAAGGCCGCTATCAGTTGGCGAATGGCATGGGGCGATGCTGGATGCTGACGATGCGTTAGGCCGTCATGAGTGGTTGATTGCGCCGCTGCTGTTGCAGGGCAGCGCCTCGCCGGACGCGCGTATTTTGCAGGCCTGCGCGGTGGATATCGACGCGCTGGTCAGCCGCTGCCCGCCGTTGCTTCAACAATCCGACACCATTGAGTGGGATGATGTGCAGGGCACGCTGAAAGCGCTGCGGCGTAGTCAAATTGGCCAACTGACGTTGAGTGTACGCCCGTTGGCCAAGCCGTCCGAAAGTGAATTGCATCAGGCGATGCTCACGGGTATTCGCGAGAAAGGATTAAGCGTGTTGAACTGGACGAACGAAGCGGAACAGCTACGCTTGCGGTTACAATGCGCGGCGCAGTGGCTGCCGGAAGAGGCATGGCCCGCGGTGGATGACGCGTCGCTGCTGGCGGAACTGGAGAATTGGCTGTTGCCGCAGATGAGCGGCATCCATTCGCTGCGCGGCCTGAAATCGCTGGATATTCACCAGGCGCTACTCGACTGGTTGCCGTGGTCATTACGACAACGTCTGGTGAGTTCGCTGCCAACTCATTACACTGTGCCCACGGGAAGCCGTATTGCGATTCGCTACCACGAAGATAATCCGCCTGCGCTTGCCGTACGTATGCAGGAGATGTTTGGCGAAGCCAGTACGCCGACTATCGCCGAGGGCGCGTAGCGCTGGTGCTGGAGCTGTTGTCACCGGCGCAGCGGCCGCTGCAAATTACGCGTGATTTAAGCGCGTTCTGGCAGGGGGCGTACCGTGAGGTGCAAAAAGAGATGAAAGGGCGTTATCCGAAACACGTCTGGCCGGACGATCCGGCGAATACCGCGCCAACGCGGCGGACGAAGAAGTATTCTGCCTGATGGCGCTACGCTTATCAGGCCTACGTTTAAGCGAGCAGGCCGGATAAGGCGAAGCCACCATCCGGCATAAACACAGCGTAAAATTGAGAGATATCTTCTTCTGTCCTGTGACAGAAGAATTGAGAATCAGGCCTTTATGCCTGAATGTTGCGGAGAAAAAGCATGGCGGGAATGACCGCGAGCCGATTGGACGGAAGGGCAAGCCTGCACGTCCGGCAAAACAAAAGGTAAGCCGTCGACAGCTCAGAGATGATGAGTATGACGACGATTATGATGATGATGGCTACGACGACGAAAAACCACGTGCGCGTAAAGGCGGCAAGGGGAAAAAACCGCGCGGCAAACGCCGCTGGTTCTGGTTCCTGGTCAAACTGGGATCGTCTTCGCGGTACTGATTGCTATCTATGGCGTCTATCTGGATCAAAAAATCCGTAGCCGCATTGACGGTAAAGTCTGGCAACTGCCGGCGGCGGTGTATGGCCGCATGGTTAGCCTCGAGCCGGATATGGCCATCAGCAAGAACGAGATGATTCAACTGCTGACGGCGACCCAGTATCGTCAGGTGACGGCGATGACGCGGCCCGGTGAATTCACCGTGCAGGCCAACAGCATCGAGATGATCCGTCGTCCGTTCGATTTCCCGGACAGCAAAGAGGGGCAGGTGCGCGCGCGTCTGACCTTCGACGGCGCGCGTCTCGATAGCATCGAAAACATGGATAACAATCGTCAGTTCGGTTATTTCCGACTCGATCCGCGGTTGATTACCATGATGTCCTCGCCGAACGGCGAACAGCGTCTGTTTGTGCCGCGCAGCGGCTTCCCGGACCTGCTGATCGATACCTTGATTGCGACCGAGGACCGCCACTTCTACGAGCATGATGGCATCAGCTTCTACTCTATGGGCCGTGCGGTGCTGGCGAACCTGACCGCCGGGCGGACGGTGCAGGGGCGAGTACGCTGACCCAGCAGCTGGTGAAGAACCTGTTCCTCTCCAGCGAGCGTTCCTACTGGCGTAAGGCCAACGAAGCCTACATGGCGCTGATTATGGACGCCCGCTACAGCAAAGACCGCATTCTTGAGCTGTATATGAACGAGGTGTACCTCGGTCAGAGCGGTGACAACGAAATTCGTGGCTTCCCGCTGGCGAGCCTCTACTACTTTGGCCGTCCGGTGGAAGAGCTGAGCCTTGATCAGCAGGCGCTGCTGGTGGGCATGGTAAAAGGGGCGTCGATTTATAACCCGTGGCGTAACCCGAAACTGGCGCTGGAACGTCGTAACCTGGTGCTGCGTCTGCTGCAGCAGCAGAACGTGATCGACCAGGAGCTGTACGACATGCTGAGCGCGCGTCCGCTGGGCGTGCAGCCGCGCGGCGGGGTGATTTCACCACAGCCGGCGTTTATGCAGATGGTGCGTCAGGAGCTGCAGGCGAAGCTGGGCGATAAGGTGAAAGATCTCTCCGGCGTGAAGATTTTCACCACCTTTGACTCCGTGGCGCAGGATGCGGCTGAAAAAGCGGCCACCGAAGGCATCCCGGCGCTGAAGAAGCAGCGTAAGCTGAGCGACCTGGAAACCGCGATGGTGGTCGTTGACCGCTTCAGCGGTGAAGTGCGTGCGATGGTCGGCGGCGCAGAGCCGCAGTTTGCGGGCTACAACCGCGCCATGCAGGCGCGTCGTTCCATCGGTTCTCTGGCGAAACCGGCAACCTACCTGACCGCGCTGAGCCAGCCGAATCAGTATCGACTGAACACCTGGATCGCCGATGCGCCGATTTCGCTGCGTCAGCCGAATGGCCAGGTGTGGTCGCCGCAGAACGATGACCGCCGCTACAGCGGTCAGGTGATGCTGGTGGATGCGCTGACGCGTTCAATGAACGTGCCGACGGTTAACCTCGGTATGGCGCTGGGCCTGCCCGCCGTCACCGATACCTGGCTGAAGCTGGGCGTGCCGAAAGACCAGCTCAACGCCGTACCGGCGATGCTGCTTGGGCACTGAACCTGACGCCGATTGAAGTGGCGCAGGCATTCCAGACCATTGCCAGCGGCGGTAACCGCGCGACCCTGTCGGCGCTGCGTTCGGTGATTGCGGAAGACGGTACCGTGCTGTACCAGAGCTTCCCGCAGGCCGAGCGTGCGGTGCCGGCACAGGCGGCGTACATGACGCTGTGGACCATGCAACAGGTGGTTCAACGCGGTACCGGTCGTCAGCTTGGCGCGAAATACCCGAACCTGCATCTGGCAGGGAAAACCGGGACCACCAACAACAACGTCGATACCTGGTTTGCTGGTATCGATGGCCGTGAAGTGGTGATCACCTGGGTAGGTCGCGATAATAACCAGCCGACCAAGCTGTACGGCGCGAGTGGTGCGATGTCTATCTATCAGCGCTACCTGGCAAGCGAGTCGCCGATTGCGCTGGATCTGACGCCGCCAGAAGACGTGGTCAATATGGGCGTGGATGAAGGCGGTAACTTTATCTGCGGCGGTGGCGGCATGCGTATGCTGCCGGTCTGGACGACCGACCCGGATGCGCTGTGCCAGCAAAGCCAGCAGCAGATAGAGCAGCAGCAGTCGGCGAACCCGTTTGACTCGTCCTCTTCACAGCCGCAGCAGCAACAACAGCAGCAGCCGCAGCAAGAGAAGAAAGAGAGCGACGGCGTAGCCGGCTGGATCAAGGATATGTTCGGCGGAAATTAATCGCGTAATGCACCCACTAAAAGGCCTCTGTCTCTGACAGAGGCCTTTTTATATCCAGGTTTTTTCTTTTTTTTAACCTCATTATTTCATCTGTTTGTTTCTTAACCCTTAGTTTTTGTAGGGCGCGTATTGCTTGCTATCGACGCAATTTTTCGCCTATCATGCTGCTAGTTATAATAATAATTCTCGTTTACGTTATCATTCACTTCATCAGAGAAATACCCATGGCACGTCTTAAAACTGCTCAGCCAACCCACTCGCTGCGTAAACTCGCAGTTGTAGTAGCCACAGCGGTTAGCGGCATGTCTGTTTACGCGCAGGCAGCAGAACAACCGAAAGAAGAAACCATCACCGTTACCGCCGCTCCGGCTTCGCAAGAGAGCGCGTGGGCCCGGCACCAACGATCGCGGCAAAACGTTCCGCGACGGCGACTAAGACGGATACCCGATTGAGAAGACGCCGCAGTCTGTTTCGGTGATTACCCGTCAAGAAATGGACATGCGACAGCCGACAACCGTCAAAGATGCGATGGCCTATACGCCGAGCGTCTTTTCTACGCGCGGTAGTTCCTCAACCTATGATGTGGTTTCAATTCGTGGTTTCACCGCACCGACAACCGTGAATACCAACCAGTACCTGGATGGTATGAAACTGCAGGGGAATAACTACTCTGAAGTTTCTATGGACCCGTATTTCCTGGAACGCGTTGAAGTGATGCGTGGACCAACCTCCGTGCTGTACGGCAACAGCAACCCGGGCGGCGTCGTGAGCATGGTCAGTAAGCGTCCGACTACCGAACCGCTGCGCGAAATCCAGTTCAAGATGGGCACGGATAACCTCTGGCAGACCGGCTTTGACTTCAGCGATGCGATTGATGATGCAGGCGTGTGGTCCTACCGTCTGACCGGCTTAGGCCGCAGCCAGGATGCTCAGCAGGATATGGCGAAATCGAGCCGCTATGCCGTGGCGCCGTCTTTCAGCTGGCGTCCGGATGACAAAACTAACTTCACCTTCCTGAGCAACTTCCAGAGCGATCCGGATGCCGGCTACTACGGCTGGTTGCCGCGTGAAGGCACCGTGGTTCCTTACGTTGATGCCAACGGTAACGCGCACAAGCTGCCGACCGATTTCAACGAAGGTGAAAAAGATAACAAGATGCAGCGTCGCCAGCAGATGGTGGGCTACAACTTCTCTCACGAATTTAACGACACCTTCACCGTGCGTCAGAACCTGCGCTACGACCAGGTGAAAACGCTGTACCGCTCGGTATATGGTTACGGCTATATTGCACCGGGTCAGATCAACCGTCAGTACGTGCGTTCTGACGAGGATCTGAATGGCTTCACCGTTGATACTCAACTGCAATCTAAATTTGCGACCGGTGAAGTCGATCATACGCTGCTGACTGGCGTTGATTATTCTCGTATGCGCAATGATGTTGACGCGCTGTATGGTTCTGCCGATGCACTGGATATGAATAATCCGCAGTACGGTAACCCAAATATCGATGTCAGCGGTCCTTACGCGAAGTATCAGGTTCTGAACCGTATGGAGCAAACTGGCCTGTATGCGCAGGATCAGATGGAGTGGGACAAGTGGGTACTGACGCTGGGCGGCCGCTATGATTACGCGAAAACGTCAACGCTGACCCGCAGCACGGGCACAGAAGCGATGAACCACGACCAGCAGTTCACCTGGCGTGGCGGGATTAACTACCTCTTCGACAATGGTATTTCCCGTACTTTAGCTACAGCGAATCTTTCGAACCAACTTCCGGTTCAACAAAAGAAGGGAAGCCGTTCGATCCGTCTCGCGGCAAGCAGTATGAAGCTGGTGTGAAGTATGTACCGAAAGATATGCCGGTGGTGCTGACCGCAGCGGTGTATCAGCTGACTAAGAACAAAAATCTGACCTCCGATCCGAACGATCCGACAGGTCTGTACAGCGTACAGACCGGGAAATCCGTTCTCGCGGTATTGAGCTGGAAGCGAAAGCGGCGGTTAACGAAAACATCAACGTAACGGCTGCCTATAGCTACAATGACGCAGAGTACACTGAAGACACGATCTTCAAAGGTAAGCGTCCGGCAGAAGTTCCGCGTAACCAGGCTTCCCTGTGGACGGATTACACCTTCTACGACACGGCGCTGAGCGGTCTGACCTTCGGGCGGGCGTGCGTTACACCGGCTCCACCGTGAGCTACTACAAAAACGTTGCCGCGAAGAAAAATGAAGCGTTTAGCGTAGCGGGTTACGCGATTGCCGATGCAATGGTGAAATATGACCTGGGTCGCTTCGGCTTACCGGATCATCTGTTGCCGTTAACGTCAATAACCTGTTCGACCGTGATTACGTCTCCAGCTGCTACAGCGAATACGCATGCTACTGGGGCGCAGAACGTCAGGTTGTTGCGACCGCAACGTTCCGTTTCTAACCACCTCCTGGGCGCGGATTTTCCGCGCCCTTTAACATGTTGACGGTTATGCAGGACAACAAAACTCATTCAGATACGACCTTTTCTCTCGAACAGGTCGTTTTTCGCGTTCCGGGCCGTACGCTGCTTCATCCTCTTTCTTTAACCTTTCCTGCGGGCAAAGTGACCGGGCTCATTGGTCATAACGGCTCGGGCAAATCGACCCTGCTGAAAATGCTGGGCCGCCATCAGCCGCCGTCGGAAGGGGAGATCCTGCTTGACGGTCAGCCGCTCGAAAGCTGGAACAGCAAAGCGTTTGCCCGCAAGGTGGCCTACCTGCCACAGCAACTGCCGCCCGCTGAAGGGATGACGGTGCGTGAACTGGTGGCGATTGGCCGCTACCCATGGCACGGGGCGCTAGGGCGTTTTGGCGTTGCCGACCGTGAAAAGGTGGATGAGGCGATTGCGCTGGTGGGGCTGAAGCCGCTGGCCCAGCGCCTGGTTGACAGCCTGTCCGGCGGTGAGCGTCAGCGTGCATGGATCGCCATGCTGGTGGCGCAGGATAGCCGTTGCTTGCTGCTTGATGAACCAACGTCGGCGCTGGATATTGCTCATCAGGTCGATGTGCTGGCGTTAGTACATCGCCTGAGCCAGCAGCGCGGCCTGACCGTCGTAGCGGTGCTGCACGATATCAATATGGCGGCGCGTTACTGCGACTATCTGGTGGCCCTGCGCGGCGGCGAAATGATTGCCCAGGGCACGCCGGATGAACTGATGCGCAGCGACACGCTGGAACGTATTTATGGTATCCCGATGGAATCCTGCCACACCCGGCCGGTGCTGCACCGGTAAGTTTTGTCTATTGATGGCTGACGTAAACCTGATTAGCCGCCGTCGGTTACTGACGGCGATGGCGCTGTCGCCGCTGTTGTTGCGGATGCAAACGGCGCAGGCCGCGCCGATGAACAACGAGCGTATTGTGGCGCTCGAATGGTTACCCGTTGAGCTGATGCTGGCGCTGGGCGTCACGCCATACGGCGTCGCGGATATTCCCAACTACCGTATGTGGGTCAACGAACCGGTGCTGCCGGATTCGGTGATTGACGTTGGCTTGCGCACGGAGCCCAATCTGGAGCTACTGACGCAAATGAAGCCGTCGATGCTGGTATGGTCGGCAGGCTATGGCCCTTCGCCGGAGGTGCTGGCGCGCATCGCGCCTGGGCGTGGCTTCGCGTTCAGCGACGGGAAAAAGCCGCTGGCGCAGGCGCGACGCTCGCTGATGGAAATGGCGGACCTGCTGGGTAAACAAGCGGCCGCACATCGCCATCTGGCGGAATTCGATGCCTTTATCGATGGACTGAAGCCGCGTTTCCGTCAGCGTGGGAGCGCCCACTGCTGATGATGTCGCTGCTCGATTCGCGTCATGTGCTGGTGTTCGGCCCGAACTGCCTGTTCCAGGAAGTTCTCGACCGTCTGGGGTTAAAAACGCCTGGCAGGGTGAAACCAACTTCTGGGGCAGTTCAGTCGTGGGATTGACCGGCTGGCGGCCTATAAAGACGTCGATGTGATTTGTTTCGACCACGGTAACGCTGCGGAAATGCGCCGCTTGTCCGCCACCCCGTTATGGCAGGCGATGCCGTTTGTACGTGCTGGCCGCATGCAGGTCGTACCGGCGGTCTGGTTCTATGGCGCCACGCTATCGGCGATGCATTTTGCCCGCATCCTGGATAATTCGTTGGGAGGCAATGCGTGAAAACGACTTTCTCTCCCTTTGCTGCACTGCTGCTGGGTCTGTTGTTTATTGCCGCGTTGGCGCTGACCTGGTTTAACTTCAGCACCGCGCTGCCGGGGTCGCTCTGGTTGCAGGCGATGCGTCAACCGAATATCGACGCCATTGACCAGATGATTTTCCACTACAGCCTGTTGCCGCGCCTGGCGATTGCGCTGCTGGTTGGGGCTGGGCTGGGGCTGGTTGGCGTGCTGTTCCAGCAGGTTTTGCGTAACCCACTGGCAGAACCGACGACGCTTGGCGTGGCCACTGGTGCGCAGCTCGGTATGACCATCACCACTCTGTGGGCGATACCGGGGTGCTGGCGGCGCAATTTGCCGCGCTAGCGGGGCCTGCATCGTCGGGGCGCTGGTGTTTGGCGTCGCGTGGGGTAAACGGCTTTCGCCGGTCACGCTGATTCTCGCCGGTCTGGTGGTGAGCCTCTACTGTGGCGCCATCAACCAACTGATGGTGATTTTCCACCACGATCAACTGCAAAGCATGTTCCTGTGGAGCACCGGCACGCTGACGCAGACCGACTGGAGCGTGGTGCAGCGTCTGTGGCCGCAACTGCTGGGCGGCGTAATGTTGACGTTGCTGCTGCTGCGTCCGCTGACGCTGATGGGGCTGGATGACGGCGTGGCCCGTAACCTCGGGCTGGCGCTGTCGCTGGCTCGTCTGGGGGCGCTAACGCTGGCGATCGTCATCAGCGCCTTACTGGTTAACGCGGTGGGGATTATTGGTTTTATCGGCCTGTTTGCGCCGCTGCTGGCGAAAATGCTGGGGCGCGGCGTTTGCTCTCCCGACTGCTGCTGGCGCCGTTGATTGGCGCGTTGATCCTGTGGCTCTCCGATCAACTGATTCTGTGGCTGTCGCGAGTCTGGATGGAGGTCTCTACCGGCTCCGTCACCGCGCTGATTGGTGCACCGTTGCTGCTGTGGCTGCTACCGCGTTTGCGCAGCATGAGCGCGCCCGCAATGAATGCCAGCGACAGCGTTGCCCGCGAACGGCAGAACGTTGTGTGGTTTGCGCTGGGTGGGTTAGCCATCCTGTTGATTGCCGTATTTGCGGCATTGTCGCTGGGGCGTGACGCTTACGGCTGGCAGTGGGCCAGCGGTTCGCTGTTGGATCAACTGCTCCAGTGGCGCTGGCCGCGTATCGCCTCCGCGCTGATCGCCGGGATGATGCTGGCGGTTGCCGGCTGCATTATTCAGCGTCTGACCGGTAACCCGATGGCCAGCCCGGAAGTGCTGGGAATTAGCTCCGGTGCGGCGTTCGGCGTGGTGCTGATGCTGTTTATCGTGCCGGGCAACGCCTTTGGCTGGCTGCTGCCTGCCGGGAGTGTCGGCGCAGCGGTCACGCTGCTGATTATCCTGATTGCAGCCGGGCGCGGCGGCTTCTCGCCGCACCGCATGCTGCTGGCGGGGATGGCGTTGAGCACCGCATTCACCATGTTGCTGATGATGCTACAGGCCAGCGGCGACCCGCGTATGGCGCAGATTTTGACGTGGATTTCCGGCTCGACCTACAACGCTACCGGCAAGCAGGTGATGCAGTCGGCGGCCTCGATGGTCATTTTACTGCTGCTGGTGCCGCTGTGCCGTCGCTGGCTCACCATTCTGCCGCTGGGCGGTGAAACGGCGCGGTCGATCGGTATGGCGCTGGCGCCGACCCGCATTGTGTTGCTGCTGTTGGCGGCGAGCCTGACGGCGGCGGCGACGCTAACCATCGGGCCGTTGAGCTTTGTCGGTTTGATGGCGCCGCATATCGCACGGATGATGGGCTTCCGGCGGACGATGCCGCATATGGTGATTTCCGCCCTGGTTGGCGGCCTGCTGCTGGTGTTTGCGGATTGGTGCGGACGAATGCTGATGTTTCCGTATCAGGTGCCCGCGGGGCTGCTGTCGACCTTTATCGGCGCGCCGTACTTTATCTATCTGCTGAGGAAGCAGAGCCGATAAAAAAGCCGGATGGCGCATGCGCTTATCCGGCCTACAGATTGTGAGATTCACGTAGGCCGGGTAAGGCGAAGCCGCCACCCGGCAAGTGTATTTCTCTTACAGCTGGGCAAACACCCGACGTGCCGCGTCGATGGTGTTATCAATATCTTCTTCGCTATGGGCAACCGACATAAAGCCCGCCTCAAAGGCTGACGGCGCCAGATATACGCCTTCTTCCAGCATCAGATGGAAGAAGCGCTTGAAGCGCTCAACGTCGCACTTCAGCACATCCTGATAGCAGGTGACTTCTTTGGCATCGGTGAAGAAAATACCGAACATGCCGCCCACGTTGTTGACGACCAGAGGGATACCAGCGTCTTGTGCGGCATCCAGCAAGCCTTGCGCCAGCTGGTTGGTCAGCTCGGTCAGCGTCTCGTGGACGCCCGGCTGCGCCACTTCGGTCAGGCAAGCGTAACCCGCTGCCATCGCAATCGGGTTACCGGAGAGCGTACCCGCCTGGTAAACCGGGCCGGTAGGTGCCAGCGCGTCCATGACGTCGCGACGACCGCCGAAGGCGCCTACCGGCATTCCGCCGCCGATGATTTTGCCCAGACAGGTCAGGTCCGGCACCACGTCGTAGTAGGACTGTGCGCCCGCCAGCGCCACGCGGAAGCCGGTCATCACTTCGTCGATAATCAGCAGCGCGCCAAACTCATCACACAGGGCGCGCAGGCCAGGCAGGAACGCCGGCTGCGGCGGAATGCAGTTCATGTTGCCAGCGACCGGTTCAACGATAATGCAGGCGATCTCCTGCGGATACTGCTCGAACGCCGCTCGCACGGACGCCAGATCGTTATAGGTGCAGGTGAGGGTATGTTTGGCGAAGTCTGCCGGGACACCCGGTGAATTTGGCTGGCCGAGGGTCAGCGCGCCGGACCCGGCTTTCACCAGCAGGCAGTCGGCATGGCCATGGTAGCAGCCTTCAAACTTGATGATTTTGTCGCGGCCCGTGAAGCCGCGGCCAGGCGAATGGCGCTCATGGTGGCTTCGGTACCGGAGTTGACCATACGGACCATATCCATGGTAGGCACCAGTTCGGTCACCAGCTTCGCCATAGTCACTTCCATTTCGGTCGGCGCGCCGAAGCTCAGGCCGCGCTCGGCCGCTTCAATGACCGCGTTGCGGATAGCCGGATGGTTATGTCCCAGCACCATTGGCCCCAGGAGCCGACGTAATCGATATAGGCTTTACCATCGACGTCGTACAGGTAGGCGCCATCTGCGCGTTCGATAAACAGCGGCGTGCCGCCAACGCCGGTGAAGGCGCGTACCGGCGAGTTAACGCCGCCGGGGATGAGTTCACGCGCTGCGCTATAGAGGTTTTCAGATTTGCTCATTGCCAGGATCCTGGTTCGTGAAAAATGTTTTGTCCGCTATTCTAAATTATTCCGTAGAGGTTATGAAATTTTTGCCTGATTGCAACAAAGCCCTCCTGAAGCAATTTTTTCGCGACGTAGCGCACAGGTGTGGGTAAAATGCTCCCCTTCCTATTTGTATTACCAATTAGTGATGACGGTATGAAAGCTGAAATACCCCTTTAGAGGCACAACGGATTGTCCGTTTACGCCGCCGTGACGTGGTGCGTAAATTGTTGAATCGCGATAAAACGCCGCTGATGGTGCTCCTGATGGCCGCCGTGGTTGGCGCGCTGGTGGGTTTAGTCGGCGTGGCGTTTGAGCATGCGGTGAACTGGGTGATGAACGCGCGTATTGGCACGTTGGCTCAGGTTGCGGACCATTGGTTTATCGTCTGGCCGCTGGCCTTTATTCTGTCGGCGCTGCTGGCGATGCTGGGTTACTGGCTGGTGCGTCGGTTTGCGCAGGAGGCGGTGGCTCGGGATCCCGGAAATTGAAGGCGCGCTGGAAGAGTTACGTCCGGTGCGCTGGTGGCGCGTGTTGCCGGTGAAATTTACCGGCGGCATGGGCACGCTCGGTGCCGGTATGGTGCTGGGACGCGAAGGGCCGACGGTGCAGATCGGCGGCAACGTAGGGCGCATGGTGAGCGATATCTTCCGCCAGCGCGGCGAAGAAGCGCGCCACACCCTGCTGGCAACGGGCGCGGCGGCGGCTTGTCGGCGGCCTTTAACGCGCCGCTGGCGGGCATACTGTTCATTATTGAAGAGATGCGACCGCAGTTCCGCTACAGCCTGATTTCAATTAAAGCGGTGTTTACCGGCGTTATCATGTCGAGCATTGTGTTCCGCATCTTCAACGGCGAAACACCGGTGATTGAGGTCGGTAAACTGAGCAACGCGCCGGTCAATACGCTGTGGCTGTATATGGTGCTGGGCATTGTGTTCGGCTGCTTTGGGCCGCTGTTCAACACGATGGTGCTGAAGACCCAGGATATGTTTTTCCGCATCCACGGTGGCAATATTAAAAAATGGGTACTGATTGGCGGTCTGATCGGCGGTTGCTGCGGCGTACTGGGGCTGATTCAACCGGCGGCATCGGGCGGCGGCTTTACCCTGATCCCGATTGCGGCGGCGGGTAACTACACCATCGGCGCGCTGCTGTGTTTGTTCATTGTTCGCGTCGTGACCACGCTGCTGTGCTTCTCCTCCGGCGCGCCAGGCGGGATTTTCGCACCGATGCTGGCGTTGGGCACGTTACTGGGGACCGCGTTTGGCACGGCGGCGGCGAGTCTGTTTCCGGCTTATCATCTGGACGCTGGCACTTTCGCCATCGCCGGAATGGGCGCGCTGCTGGCGGCTTCCGTTCGCGCCCGTTGACCGGTATCGTGCTGGTACTGGAGATGACCGATAACTATCAGCTCATTTTGCCAATGATTATCACCGGGCTCGGTGCCACGCTATTAGCGCAGTTCCTCGGCGGGCAGCCGCTTTATGCCACTATCCTGGCGCGTACGCTGGCCAAGCAGGAAGCCGAGCAAGAGGCAAAAGCCCGGCAGGTTGCCGGGGAGAATACTTGAACGATTTACCAGGGTATTAGATAATGACCCAAAGAGTCGGGTTACTATTTGCCCAGACTAGCTGTAGTAATGGGAGCATAAAATGAGTGATGACGTAGCGCTGCCGCTGGAGTTTACCGACGCCGCAGCCAAAAAAGTAAAAGTCCTGATTGCGGATGAAGAGAATCCAAACCTGAAGCTGCGCGTGTACATCACGGGCGGCGGCTGCAGCGGCTTCCAGTACGGTTTTACCTTTGACGATCAGGTCAACGAAGGCGACATGACCATTGAAAAACAGGGCGTTGGCCTGGTGGTTGATCCAATGAGCTTGCAGTATCTGGTAGGCGGTTCCGTTGACTATACTGAAGGTCTGGAAGGTTCACGTTTTATCGTGACCAACCCGAACGCGACCAGCACCTGCGGCTGCGGTTCTTCCTTCAGCATTTGATGATCAAATGTCTAAAATTGCCCGCTTAGCCGCGGGCAATTTTGTTTGCAGGCAGGGTTAGCGCCCGTTGTCGTCCAGCGCAAAGGTCGGCAGCTTCAGGTGCCAGCGGATCGCCGCCAGGCGAATCGCCAGCGTCACCACCATCCCCATCATACTGGCGTTTTCCAGCGGCACTTTGAAGGTGTAATAGGCCGTCGCGTGGACGATCCGCCAATAATACAGGCGGTAGCGTAGATTTCGGTGCGCAGAATCATCGGCACTTCGCGCGCCAGCACGTCACGGATAATCCCGCCGCCGACGCCGGTCACCACCCCATACAGACCGCGACCAGCGGCCCGGAGTGCGCGATAAACGCTTTATTGACGCCGATGCCGACGAACACCGCCAGCCCGACGGCGTCGAGCACCGGCAGCACCCATTTCGGCAGGCGACGCGGTTGGCGCACCAGCACGATGGTCAGCATACAGGTCACCATTGCCACCACCAGGTCAGTCGGGTCTTTTACCCAGAATACCGGGCCGTTGGCGAGCGCCATATCGCGAATCGTTCCGCCACCGACGGCGGTAACGACGCCCAGAACCAGCACGCCGAACGGATCCATGCGCAGTTTCCCCGCCAGCAACACGCCGGAGACGGCGAAAACGATGGTGCCAACAATATCAAGCCAGTAGACAAGCATGACCAATTACCCAATTAATGAACCTGCGACAGCGCAGTACAGAGTTGTTTTGCGGCGAGGATAATACGTGGGCTTGCCCGTTCAAACCAGTCACTATTAAGGGAATAACCGGGATTGTGAGCTGACTGGCCCAGTAGCGCTGAATTTTCGGAATCTGACTTTCGTCACCGGCGGCGACAATGGCCTGCGGCTGACGCGTCAGTACCTGCTCACGGCTCACCTGCGGCCAGGCGACGCGGCTGTCGGCAAAGATGTTCTGGCCGCCGCAAATCTCCAGCACCTGGTTCTGAATCGCGCTTTTGTTACTGGTGAAGATAGGGTTGAAACCGAACTGCATAAACACGCGTTTTTTCGGCGCGTCGGCGTATTGCGCCTTCAGTTGAGTGTAGTCGCGCATCAGCGCGGCGGCGGCCTGCTCGGCCTTTTCCGGCTGCGGGCTCCACTGTGCCAGCTTACGTAGCGCGGCGGCGATGTCTTCAATACTGTGTGAGTCAATCCACAGCACGGTAATGCCGAGCGACTGCAACTGATTGACCGGGCGCTCGGCGTTGCCTTCCTTCCACGCCAGCACGACGTCCGGATGCAGCGCCACGATGCGCTCCAGGTTGATGCCTTGCCAGGAGGCGACCTGTTCGATCGTTTTGGCCGCGGCGGGGTAGTCAGACCACGCGCTGACGCCAACGGGGTGATCCCGGCGGCAAAGGCCAGTTCGGTATTAGCAGGGGAGAGGGAGATAACCCGCGGCGCGGCATAGAGCCACGCCGGGGCGCTAAACAGCAGGGCCAGCAGCCCTGTCATCAAGCGCTTAGCCATGTGCGAGTTTCTGCACCAGCGTTTCAACCATCAGCGTCGATTGCTTCGCGGCAACCGCCAGGAATTCGTCAAAGCTCAGGTGGGACTCTTTGTCGGCAACGTCGGAGATGGCGCGCACCACTACGAACGGCACGGCAAAGCTGTGGCAAACGTGGGCAATGGCGGTAGCTTCCATCTCAACGGCAATGGCCTGCGGGAAGTTGCGACGAATTTTCGCCAGCCCTTCGGCGCCGTTAATGAAAGCGTCGCCGCTGACGATCAGGCCGCGTACCGCGTTCAGATCCAACGCCTTGATGCAGGTTTCGGCGGCGGCAATCAGTTTATCGTCGGCTTTGAACGCCGCCGGGCAGCCAGCCATCTGACCGATTTCGTAACCGAATGCGGTAACGTCGGCGTCGTGATAGCGCGCTTCGTCGGAGACCACGATATCACCCACTTTCAGCGTCGGCGCCAGACCGCCCGCGGAACCGGTGTTGATGATAACGTCCGGCTGGCAGCGCTCCAGCAGCAGGGCGGCGCCATCGCGGCCGCGACTTTACCAATGCCGGACTTCAGCAGAGCAACGTCCACGCCGTTCAACTGGCCGGTGTAGATTTCACTGCCGCGAGGGTGATAGTCTGACGATTTTCGATTTTGTCACGCAGCAGCGTAACTTCTTCTTCCATTGCGCCAATAATGCCGATTTTCATAGATTTACTCGCGATGTGCCATGTTTAAAGGCATAGTCTATCATGCGGTTCAGGGGAAGCGCATTTCTCGCGACGGAGAGGCTATGGCTAAGATTGATTTTCGTAACAAAATTAACTGGCGTCGGCGCTATCGTTCACCGCAAGGCGTCAGCTCAGAGCATGAGATCCTGCGCATTTTTGAAAGTGACCGTGGGCGCATCATCAACTCGCCGGCGATTCGCCGTTTGCAGCAGAAAACCCAGGTCTTCCCGCTGGAGCGTAATGCTGCCGTTCGCACGCGCCTCACTCACTCGATGGAGGTCCAGCAGGTAGGGCGCTATATCGCCAAAGAGATTTTAAGCCGCCTGAAAGAGAAAAAGCTGCTGGTGGCCTACGGTCTGGACGAGCTGACCGGCCGTTTGAAAGCATCGTTGAGATGGCTTGCCTGATGCATGATATCGGCAATCCGCCGTTTGGCCATTTTGGCGAAGCCGCAATCAACGACTGGTTCAGCCAGCGTCTGGCGCCGAAAGATGCGCTGCGCCAGCCGCTGAGCCATGACCGCTGTGAAGTCGTGAGCCTCCAGCTGCGCGAAGGTGAAGAGACGCTGAATGAGTTGCGCCGTAAGGTGCGTCAGGATCTGTGTCACTTTGAAGGCAACGCGCAGGGGGTTCGACTGGTGCATACGCTAATGCGTATGAACCTGACCTGGGCGCAGGTGGGCTGCATCCTGAAATATACGCGTCCGGCCTGGTGGGTGGCGAGACGCCGGTGACCCACAGCTATTTAATGAAAAAACCGGGCTACTACCTGGCCGAAGAAGGTTATATTTCGCGCTTACGTAAAGAACTGGATTTAGCGCCTTACAATCGCTTTCCATTAACCTGGATTATGGAAGCGGCCGATGATATTTCTTATTGCGTGGCGGACCTTGAGGATGCCGTTGAAAAACGTATCTTCAGCGTTGAACAGCTGTATCAGCATTTATACGATTCCTGGCCGGAGCATACAAAAGGCTCACTGTTCGCACAGGTGGTAGAAAATGCCTGGGATAAATCTCGCGCTAATTCATTAAGCCGCAGTACTGAAGACCAGTTCTTTATGTATTTACGGGTGAACACATTAAATAAACTGGTGCCCTATGCGGCGCAGAGGTTTATTGAAAATCTGCCGCAGATTTATGCTGGCGACTTTAATCACGCACTGCTGGAAGATGAAAGTAGTTATAGTCAGTTGCTTAATCTTTATAAAAATGTGGCTATAAAACATGTGTTTAGTCATCATGAGGTTGAGCAGCTGGAATTGCAGGGCTACCGGGTTATTGGTGGATTGCTGGATATCTACGCGCCGTTGCTTAAATTATCCTTAAGCGATTTCAGTGAACTGGTGGAACACGAGCGGGTGCGTCGCTTACCCATTGAATCGCGCCTTTTTTGCAAGCTCTCAACGCGACATCGTTTAGCTTATGTTGAGGCTGTGAATAAAATTTCACGCGATGCCCTTGAATTTCCAGTGATGGAATATTATTACCGTTGTCGTCTGCTTCAGGATTATATCAGCGGAATGACCGACCTCTACGCGTGGATGAATATCGACGACTGATGGCAGTAGAATAATCAGAAGTTTTGTAAAGACGCTCAATAAATTTTTACTTTTCCCACGTGCAGTTGAATGGAACTTAGTGTCATAAAGCGAATCTGATAGTCACGAACACAGCAATTTTGCGTAATCTGATATTGAGATTGAAACACATGAAAAAAACCACGTTAGCAATGAGTGCTCTGGCTCTTAGTTTAAGTCTGGCTCTGTCTCCGTTGTCCGCTAGCGCGGCCGAGACGGCATCTTCTACCGCATCCGCTGCCCAGCCTATGCCTAGCCTGGCGCCGATGCTGGAAAAAGTGATGCCGTCTGTCGTCAGCATTAATGTTGAGGCAGCACAACGGTAAACACGCCGCGTATGGGCCGTAACTTCCAGCAGTTCTTCGGCGACAACTCGCCGTTCTGTCAGGACGGTTCACCGTTCCAGAGCTCACCTTTCTGTCAGGGCGCTGGCCCGAACGGCGGTAACGGTGGCGCCCAGCCGCAGCAGCAACAGAAATTTATGGCCCTCGGCTCCGGTGTGGTGATTGACGCCGCCAAAGGCTACGTCGTCACCAACAACCACGTGGTTGATAACGCCAACGTGATTAAAGTACAGCTGAGTGATGGACGTAAGTTCGACGCTAAAGTGGTCGGTAAAGATCCGCGCTCGGATATCGCGCTGATTCAGATTCAGGATCCGAAAAACCTGACGGCAATTAAGCTGGCGGATTCCGATGCTCTGCGCGTCGGCGACTACACCGTAGCGATTGGTAACCCGTTCGGTCTGGGCGAAACCGTCACTTCCGGTATCGTCTCCGCGTTGGGTCGTAGCGGCCTGAACGTCGAAAACTACGAAAACTTTATTCAGACCGATGCGGCGATCAACCGCGGTAACTCCGGCGGCGCGCTGGTGAACCTGAACGGCGAGCTGATTGGTATCAATACCGCGATCCTTGCGCCGGACGGTGGCAACATCGGTATCGGCTTCGCTATTCCAAGCAACATGGTGAAAAACCTGACCGATCAGATGGTGAAATTTGGCCAGGTAAAACGCGGTGAACTGGGCATTATGGGCACCGAGCTGAACTCTGAACTGGCGAAAGCAATGAAAGTTGACGCTCAGCGCGGCGCTTTCGTCAGCCAGGTTATGCCGAACTCCTCTGCGGCGAAAGCGGGCATCAAAGCCGGTGACGTGATTACCGCCCTGAACGGTAAGCCAATCAGCAGCTTCGCAGCGTTGCGCGCCCAGGTGGGCACCATGCCGGTGGGCAGCAAAATCACCCTCGGCCTGCTGCGCGATGGCAAACCGGTGACGGTGAACCTGGAACTGCAGCAGAGCAGCCAGACTCAGGTAGAGTCCAGCAGCATTTTCAACGGGATTGAAGGTGCGGAAATGAGCAACAAAGGCCAGGATAAAGGCGTGGTGGTTAATACGGTGAAAGCCGGGACCCCGGCCGCGCAGATTGGTTTGAAGAAAGGCGATATTATCGTGGGCGCGAACCAGCAGGCAGTGAAAAACATTGCCGAGCTGCGCAAAATCCTCGACAGCAAGCCGTCCGTTCTGGCGCTGAACATTCAGCGTGGTGATAGCTCTATCTACCTGCTGATGCAGTAATCATGACCTCAACCCTTTCCCCGTCAGGGGAAAGGGTTTCTTCCTTTCGTAATGTGAAGCTCCCCACAACTCCATAGATCTCGGCTGTGCTTTGTGCATTTGCACAGTGCGCGGTTCCCCTGTCTTTCTTATCATGTAACCTGCTCACAGGAGGGTTCATGGCTGGCTGGCATCTCGATACTAAAATGGCGCAGGATATTGTGGCGCGCACCATGCGCATCATCGATACCAATATTAACGTGATGGATGCCCGTGGACGCATTATCGGCAGCGGCGATCGCGAGCGTATTGGGGAATTGCACGAAGGTGCGCTGCTGGTGCTGTCACAGGGCAGGGTCGTAGACATCGATGATGCGGTGGCGCGTCATCTGCATGGCGTGCGTCAGGGGATCAACCTGCCGCTGCGTCTGGAGGGGAAATCGTCGGCGTTATCGGACTGACTGGCGAACCGGAGACGCTGCGTAAATATGGCGAGCTGGTGTGCATGACGGCGGAGATGATGCTGGAGCAGTCGCGGCTGATGCATCTGCTGGCGCAGGACAGCCGCCTGCGTGAAGAGCTGGTCATGAATCTGATTCAGGCCGAGGAGAATACCCCTGCGTTGACCGAATGGGCGCAGCGTTTGGGAATCGACCTTAACCAGCCGCGCGTGGCGGCGGTCGTTGAAGTCGACAGCGGGCAGCTTGGCGTCGACAGCGCCATGGCCGAGTTACAGCAGTTGCAAAACGCGCTGACCACGCCGGAGCGCAATAACCTGATTGCTATCGTCTCTTTGACTGAAATGGTGGTGCTGAAACCGGCGCTCAATCAGTTTGGCCGCTGGGATGCTGAAGACCACCAGAAGCGCGTGGAGCAGTTGATTTCGCGCATGAAAGAGAACGGCCATCTGCGTTTTCGCGTGGCGCTGGGCAACTACTTTACCGGGCCGGGCAGCATTGCCCGCTCGTACCGTACTGCCCGTACCACCATGATGGTGGGCAAACAGCGCATGCCCGAGAGCCGCAGCTATTTTTATCAGGATTTGATGCTGCCGGTGCTGCTCGACAGCCTGCGCGGTGGCTGGCAGGCCAATGAGCTTTCGCGCCCGTTGATGCGCCTGAAAGCAATGGATAACAACGGTCTGCTGCGTCGTACCCTGACAGCATGGTTTCGCAATAATGTTCAGCCGCTGGCCACCTCGAAGGCACTGTTTATTCACCGCAATACGCTGGAGTATCGACTGAACCGTATCTCGGAGCTAACCGGGCTGGATTTGGGAATTTTGACGACAGGCTGCTGCTGTATATTGCGCTGCAATTGGATGAGCAGCGATGATAAAACCGTATAGTGTGCGGTCTGTGTAAGCCTGATAAGCGTAGCGCCATCAGGCAAAACGCCGGGTGGCGGCTTCGCCTTACCCGGCCTACGAATACATCCACATGCTGCTATTTACGCGTCAATTTCTCCAGATCGGCTTCAATTTCACTGATCTTATTGGTCACGACGCTTTCCAGATGACGCAGATCGTCAAGGATCTTACGCTTCAGGTCGACTTCACTGCGATCGCGCTGGCAAATCTGGTCCAGCTCGTCAATCACGTAGCGCAGATTCGGGCTGATCTCTTGCACTTCTTTGAAACCCTGACCATCACCAGCGATGGTTTTACGCTGACGCGGATATTTAAACTTCACGCTCTTAGCGAAAAATTCACCCTTATCCTTCTGGAAATAGATTTTCAGGATATCGTTGTTGGCTTCCTGCCGGAGGCTGTAACGATCGATTTCATCGGATTGGTAATCCCAGGCTTTTCAAATTATCGTACATAGCGGTACCCCTGATCTAATTTAACTATTGAATAATTAACGAAAAAATCAAACTCCGCCAGCGTAAGAATAAAAAAAAGCGGGTTGCCCCGCTTTTTCGCATCTTATTAATCGATAGTACGCAGCAGTTCGTTGATACCGACTTTACCGCGGGTCTTCGCGTCGACCTTCTTCACGATAACCGCGCAGTACAGGCTGTACTTACCGTCTTTAGAAGGCAGGTTGCCGGAGACGACAACGGAGCCTGCCGGAACGCGGCCGTAGAACACTTCGCCGGTTTCGCGATCGTAGATTTTGGTGCTCTGACCGAGGTAGACGCCCATCGAGATCACGGAGCCTTCTTCAACGATCACACCTTCAACCACTTCAGAACGCGCGCCGATGAAGCAGTTGTCTTCGATGATGGTCGGGTTCGCCTGCAGCGGCTCCAGTACGCCACCGATACCGACGCCGCCGGACAGGTGCACGTTTTTACCAATCTGCGCGCAGGAGCCTACGGTCGCCCAGGTATCCACCATGGAACCTTCGTCAACGTAGGCGCCGATGTTCACATAGGACGGCATCAGCACGGTGTTGCGGGCGATATAGGCACCCTGACGAACGGCAGCCGGCGGCACCACGCGGAAACCTTCTTTCTGGAAACGCGCTTCGTCGTAATCAGCGAATTTCATCGGTACTTTATCGAAGTAGCGGCTTTCCGCACCGTCGATAACCTGGTTATCGTTAATACGGAAAGAGAGCAGAACCGCTTTCTTCAGCCACTGGTGAGTGACCCACTGGCCGTCGATCTTTTCAGCGACACGCAGCGCGCCGGAATCCAGCAGGGAAATCACCTGGTTAACCGCTTCGCGGGTTACGGTATCCACATTTGCCGGCGTGATGTCGGCGCGACGCTCAAAAGCGGACTCAATAACGTTCTGTAATTGCTGCATTGTTTACTCTTTCCATTCACTAATAAAAATACGTCACCCTTTATCGTTTGGATTGAGGGCCGCTGTCAACCGTTGTTGCACTTCTTGTTGCAGCTCATTATTAAGGCACGCCGGTCGGCGGTGGCGATTATAAATAAATCTTCTACTCGTTCACCAATTGTCGTAATTCTGGCCCCGTGTAGCGAAATACCGAGGTCGGCAAACACCTGGCCGACGCGGGCAAGCAGACCTGGCTGGTCAAGGGCAATGAGCTCAAGGAATGAGCGGCGGTCGGTATGGGTCGGCAGGAAATTGACCTCAGTATCGACGGAGAAGTGGCGCAGTTTGGCGGCCTGGCGACGCGGCTGCGGCGGCTGCCAGCTACGCTGGGTTATCGCTTGCTCCAGCCCTAAGCGGATGGCTTCGTGGCGATCGCTGGAGAGCGGGCTGCCGTCCGGCTCAAGCACGATAAAGGAGTCCATCGCCATACCGTCGCGGGTGGTAAAGATCTGTGCGTCGTGGACGCTCAGGTTGCGACGGTCCAGTTCGGCGCAGACGGCGGCGAACAGGTACGGGCGATCCGGACTCCAGATAAAGATCTCGGTGCCGCCGCGCGTTGCCTGGGGGCTCAGCAGGATCATCGGCTGACTGAGATCGTGTTTAAGCAGGTGACGAGCGTGCCACGCCAACTGGTTCGGCGTGTGGCGGACAAAGTAGTTGGCGCGGCAGCGGTTCCAGATCTGGTGCAGCGCTTCTTCATTGATGTTATCCATGCGCAGCAGCGCCAGCGCCTGCATCTGGTGATGACGCACGCGTTCACGCATATCCGGCGTGTTCTGCATCCCACGACGCAGCTGTTTTTCAGTGGCGAAATACAGCTCGCGCAGCAGGCTCTGCTTCCAGCTGTTCCACAAGGTTTCGTTGGTCGCGCAAATATCGGCGACCGTCAGGCACACCAGGAAGCGCAGACGGTGTTCGGTCTGCACCTCTTCGGCGAACTGCTTGATGACTTCCGGATCCTGAATATCGCGGCGCTGGGCGGTGACCGACATCAGCAGATGCTGGCGCACCAGCCAGGCGACCAGCTGGGTTTCGCGCGAATTCAGACCATGCAATTCGGCGAATTTCAGCACGTCCTGAGCACCGAGGATCGAGTGGTCGCCGCCGCGCCCTTTGGCGATATCGTGGAACAGGGCGGCAATCAGAATCAGTTCCGGATGGTTGAGCCGTGGCCAGAGGTCGACGCACAGAGGGTGGCGCGAACGCGTCTCCTCGTTGGCAAAGCTCTCCAGCTTCAGCAGCACGCGAATGGTGTGCTCGTCGACGGTGTAGGCGTGGAACAGGTCGAACTGCATCTGGCCGACGATATACGACCACTGCGGCATATAAGCCCACAGCACGCTGTGGCGGTGCATCGGCAGCAGGCCGCGGCTCACCGCGCCGGGGTGGCGCAGCATATTGAGGAACAGGGAACGCGCCTCTGGGATATAGCACAGCGGCTCGGTCAGATGACGTCGGGCATGGCGCAGGTGGCGCAGCGTGGTGGAGTAGATGCCGGTGATGTTGCTGTTGCGCACCATCATGTAGAACATCCGCAAAATAGCCTGCGGCTCGCGGATAAACAGCGTATCGTCGCGCAGATCGATCAGCGTCCCGCGCAGCTGGAAGTCATCGTCGATGGCGCGCGGTTTTTCATCTTCCGTCAGGGCGAGAATCGCTTCATCGAACAACTGCAATAGCATGTGGTTCAGCTCGCCCACCCGGCGGGTGACGCGATAGAAGTCTTTCATCATGTGTTCGATCGGCTGATTGCCTTCGCCGGCATATTTCAGCCGCTGGGCGACGCTGAGCTGACGATCGAACAGCAGGCGGTTGTCGTAGCGATTAAGTTCAAGGTGCAGGGCAAAGCGAATGCGCCACAACAGATGCAGACACTCATTAAGCTCGTTACGCTCGGCCTCGGTGAGGAAGCCAAAGCTGACCATTTCATCGAGCGAGGTGGCGCCAAAGTGGCGGCGGGCGACCCACTGAATGGTGTGGATGTCGCGCAGGCCGCCGGGCTGCTTTTAATGTCCGGTTCCAGATTGTAGCTGGTGCCGTGGTAGCGCTGGTGGCGCGCCTCCTGCTCGGCGACTTTCGCTGGGAAAAAGTTTTCCGACGGCCAGAAGCCTTCGCTGAAGATATGTTTCTGAAGCTCAAGAAACAGCGCAACGTCGCCAATCAGCAGACGTGATTCAATCAGGTTGGTGGCGACGGTTAAATCGGATAACCCTTCCAGCAGGCACTCTTCCAGCGTACGCACGCTGTGGCCGACTTCCAGCTTGATATCCCACAGCAGCGTCAGCAGTTCGCCGATTTTCTGCGCCTGCTCGTCGGGCAGCTTTTTGCGGCTGAGGATCAGCAGGTCGACGTCGGAAAGCGGATGCAGCTCGCCGCGACCGTAGCCGCCGACGGCGACCAGCGCAGCGTCCTCAACCTCGCCAAAACCGTAGTGCAGCCACAGGCGCTGGAGCATCTGGTCGATAAATTCGGTGCGCGCCTCGATGAGCTGTTCCGCGCTGACGCCTTCGTCGAACGCAACGCCGAGCCAGCGCTGGAAGGCTTCCAGCCGGCTTTTGATATCGGCGCAGTTCAGGCTGTCTTCGGGCCAGTGTACCGGGTTGTCCGGCTGGCCGGGCAGAGTGGGGAGGGGGTACAAGCCAGTTCAGGTATGGAGTTACTCATTGCGCCACCCATAAGAAAAAACGATTACCAAAAAAAAGCCGGCATTTGCCGGCTTTTCATTATTCGTTGTGCGAGATTATCGCCGGGATGGTGTCATCCGAGCGTAACGTCAGTATTTCGCAGCCGTTGTCTGTCACCACAATAGTATGCTCGTACTGCGCAGACAAGCTCCGGTCTTTGGTTTTTACCGTCCAGCCGTCCTTCATGGTACGAATCTCTTTCTTCCCGGCGTTGACCATCGGTTCGATGGTGAAGGTCATGCCTTGCTTCAGGACCACGTCGGTTTCACGAGAGTCATAGTGCAGCACCTGCGGTTCTTCGTGGAAGCCGCGGCCAATGCCGTGACCGCAATATTCACGCACCACGGAGAAGCCTTCCGCTTCAACGAACTTTTGAATCGCCGCGCCAATTTCGCGCAGGTTCACGCCCGGTTTCACCATTTTGAGCGCCAGGTACAGGCTCTCCTGGGTAACGCGGCACAGACGTTCGCCGAGAATGGTCGGTTTGCCAACGATGAACATTTTCGACGTATCGCCGTGGAACTCATCTTTAATCACGGTCACGTCGATGTTGACGATATCGCCATCTTTCAGATGTTTTTCGTCATCCGGGATGCCGTGGCACACCACTTCATTGATAGAGATACAGACCGATTTCGGATATCCGTGGTAGCCGAGGCAGGCGGAGATTGCTTTCTGTTCGTTGACAATATAGTCGTTGCAAATGCGATCCAGCTCGCCGGTGGTCACGCCAGGCTTGACGTGCGGGGCGATCATTTCCAGCACTTCTGCGGCCAGACGGCCAGCAACGCGCATTTTTTCAATATCTTCTGGAGTCTTAATAGAAATAGCCATGGAATATGTCCATCAGTGTCGATTTTTTCGACAATAATTGAGTATTAGTGATGTCAATGTTAACAGCCAGGAGTACCCCTGCCAAATTGAGAATCATTCTGAACTTCGCCTTTCGTGCCCTGCGTCGGCGATAACAACTGTTGGTATCTGCGTCGGTTTTATGGTATAAAGCGCGCCGAACTTCCGCTCATTGTTTTGTCCGGAAGCGACAAATCTCACTTTGTGTAAATAACACACACGTATCGGCACATATTCCGGGTGCCCTTTGGGTCGGTAATATGGATACGTGGAGGCATAACCCCAACTTTATCTATAGAGGTTTTAAACCATGGCAACTGTTTCCATGCGCGACATGCTCAAGGCTGGTGTTCACTTCGGTCACCAGACCCGTTACTGGAACCCGAAAATGAAGCCTTTCATCTTCGGCGCACGTAACAAAGTTCACATCATCAACCTTGAGAAAACTGTACCGATGTTCAACGAAGCTCTGGCTGAACTGAACAAGATCTCTTCTCGTAAAGGCAAAATCCTTTTCGTTGGTACTAAACGCGCTGCAAGCGAAGCTGTGAAAGAAGCTGCTCTGAGCTGCGACCAGTTCTTCGTGAACCATCGCTGGCTGGGCGGTATGCTGACTAACTGGAAAACCGTTCGTCAGTCCATCAAACGTCTGAAAGATCTGGAAACTCAGTCTCAGGACGGTACTTTCGACAAGCTGACCAAGAAAGAGGCGCTGATGCGTACTCGTGAGCTTGAGAAACTGGAAAACAGCCTGGGCGGTATCAAAGACATGGGCGGCCTGCCGGACGCACTGTTCGTTATCGATGCTGACCACGAGCACATTGCTATCAAAGAAGCGAACAACCTGGGTATCCCGGTATTCTCTATCGTTGATACCAACTCTGATCCAGATGGCGTTGATTTCGTTATCCCGGGTAACGACGATGCAATCCGTGCTGTGACCCTGTACCTGAGCGCTGTAGCTGCTACCGTTCGTGAAGGCCGTTCTTCCGATCTGGCTTCCCAGGCGGAAGAAAGCTTCGTAGAAGCTGAGTAATAAGGCACGCTCGTTAGAGCCCTTATAAACCAGGTAGTAACACGTTTGGTTAGGGGGCCTGTTTATGGCCCCCTTTTTCACTTTTAAATCTGTACGGTTTCGGCCGGGCAGATCAAATCTTCCGAGGATTTTAGAATGGCTGAAATTACCGCTTCCCTGGTAAAAGAGCTGCGTGAACGTACTGGCGCAGGCATGATGGATTGCAAAAAAGCCCTGACTGAAGCTAATGGCGACATCGAGCTGGCAATCGAAAACATGCGTAAATCTGGCGCGATCAAAGCGGCGAAAAAAGCAGGCAACGTTGCTGCTGACGGCGTGATCAAAACCAAAATCAACGGCAACATCGCGTTCATTCTGGAAGTTAACTGCCAGACTGACTTCGTTGCTAAAGATGCTGGTTTCCAGGCTTTCGCTGACAAAGTTCTGGACGCTGCCGTTGCTGGCAACATCACCGACGTTGAAGTTCTGAAAGCACAGTTCGAAGAAGAACGCGTTGCGCTGGTTGCTAAAATCGGTGAGAACATCAACATCCGTCGCGTGGCTTCCCTGGAAGGCGAAGTACTGGGCAACTACCAGCACGGTGCGCGCATCGGTGTTCTGGTTGCTGCTACTGGCGCTGACGAAGAGCTGGTTAAACAGCTGGCAATGCACGTTGCTGCAAGCAAGCCGGAATTCGTTAAGCCGGAAGACGTTTCCGCTGAAGTGGTAGAAAAAGAATACCAGGTACAGCTGGATATCGCGATGCAGTCCGGTAAGCCGAAAGAAATCGCAGAGAAAATGGTTGAAGGCCGCATGAAGAAATTCACCGGCGAAGTTTCTCTGACCGGTCAGCCGTTCGTTATGGATCCGAGCAAGTCTGTTGGCCAGCTGCTGAAAGAGCACAACGCTGACGTGACTGGCTTCATCCGCTTCGAAGTGGGCGAAGGCATCGAGAAAGTTGAGACTGACTTCGCAGCAGAAGTTGCTGCCATGTCCAAGCAGTCTTAATTGCAGTAAAGGAGCCGCCTGAGGGCGGCTCTCTTTTGTGTAGTAAAGCACGTGTAGTAAAGAACATCGTCATGTGGAAATCAGCCAGCTCCTATAGGGGTCAGGTGGCAAGGAACGCATGATGTCACTTGAATTAAACCATCCCATTCGTGACACCTCAGGAAAGAAAATGGCTACCAACGCAAAACCTGTCTACAAACGTATTCTGCTCAAGCTTAGCGGCGAAGCCTTGCAGGGCACTGAAGGCTTCGGTATTGACGCAAGTATTCTTGACCGTATGGCGCAAGAGATTAAAGAACTTGTTGAGCTGGGCATCCAGGTGGGTGTCGTTATTGGTGGTGGCAACCTGTTCCGTGGTGCGGGTCTGGCAAAAGCCGGTATGAACCGCGTTGTGGGCGACCACATGGGCATGCTGGCTACGGTAATGAACGGCCTGGCAATGCGTGACGCACTGCATCGCGCCTATGTGAACGCCCGCCTGATGTCGGCAATCCCGCTGAACGGCGTTTGCGACAACTACAGCTGGGCAGAGGCGATCAGCCTGCTGCGTAATAACCGTGTCGTGATTCTGTCCGCCGGTACCGGCAACCCGTTCTTTACCACCGACTCCGCAGCCTGCCTGCGCGGCATCGAAATCGAAGCCGACGTGGTACTGAAAGCAACCAAAGTTGACGGCGTCTTCACCGCTGATCCGGCGAAAGATCCGTCTGCCACCATGTACGATCAGCTGACCTACAGCGAAGTACTGGATAAAGAACTGAAAGTCATGGATCTGGCGGCCTTTACGCTGGCCCGTGACCACAAACTGCCGATTCGCGTATTCAACATGAACAAACCTGGCGCGCTGCGCCGCGTGGTGATGGGCGAAAAAGAAGGCACTTTGATTACGGAATAATTTCCGTCACGGCCATTTCCGGGTAAGATTCGCCTTTACCCGGCAGAATGACATAATTCTGTGGCATGATTTAAACGAGACTATACTTAGCGCATTCACTGCAATGTGCCATTGTCTGGTCGACTGAGACTAGTTTTCAAGGATTCGTAACGTGATTAGCGATATCAGAAAAGATGCCGAAGTACGCATGGATAAATGCGTAGAAGCATTCAAAAACCAAATCAGCAAAATTCGCACGGGTCGTGCTTCTCCCAGCCTGCTGGATGGCATTATCGTTGAATATTACGGCACCCCGACGCCGCTGCGTCAGCTGGCAAGCGTGACCGTAGAAGATACCCGTACCCTGAAAATCAACGTGTTTGACCGTTCTATGGCCCTGCCGTTGAAAAAGCGATTATGGCGTCTGACCTCGGTCTGAACCCAAGCTCCGCGGGTACCGATATCCGCGTTCCGCTGCCTCCGCTGACTGAAGAACGTCGTAAAGACCTGACCAAAATCGTTCGTGGCGAAGCAGAACAAGCGCGCGTTTCCGTGCGTAACGTTCGTCGCGATGCGAACGACAAAGTGAAGGCGCTGCTGAAAGACAAAGAGATCAGCGAAGATGACGATCGCCGCTCTCAGGAAGAAGTACAGAAACTGACCGATGCTGCTATCAAGAAAGTGGAAGCGGCGCTGGCAGAGAAAGAAGCGGAACTGATGCAGTTCTAAGACTGTGTAAGTTGTGCTATTAACGCCGTACAGGAAGCGTCGCAGCTTCGCTGGCGGCGTTTTGCATTTTATCAATCCTGGATCTCTCATGAAGCGATTAACTGTTCTGGCTCAACAGGCTCGATTGGCTGCAACACGCTGGATGTGGTACGCCATAACCCGAAAGTTTTGCGGTTACAGCGCTGGTTGCGGGCAAAAATGTCGATCGAATGATCGAACAGTGCCTGGAGTTTTCTCCTCGCTATGCGGTGATGGACGACGCGAAAAGCGCCAATGCGCTGATGCTGGCGTTGCGTGAGCATGGGAGTCGTACCGAAGTGTTGAGCGGGCAACAAGCGGCGTGTGACGTCGCGGCGCTCGACGAGGTGGATCAGGTTATGGCGGCCATCGTCGGCGCGGCAGGTCTGGTACCGACGCTGGCGGCCATCCGCGCGGGGAAAACCATTCTGCTGGCGAACAAAGAGTCGCTGGTGACCTGCGGTCGGCTATTCCTGGAAGCAGTAAAGCAGCACGGCGCGCAGCTTCTCCCGGTCGACAGTGAACATAACGCTATCTTTCAGAGTTTACCGCAAAGTTTTCAGTCCGACTTAGGGTACGCTGAGCTGTCGCAGCATGGAGTCTCCTCCATTCTGCTTACCGGATCAGGTGGCCCGTTCCGGGAGACGCCGATTGCTGAGCTGAGCGCAATGACGCCGGATCAGGCGTGTCGTCACCCGAACTGGTCGATGGGACGCAAAATTTCCGTCGATTCGGCCACTATGATGAATAAAGGTCTGGAATACATCGAAGCCCGCTGGCTGTTCAATGCTTCAGCTAAGCAGATGGAAGTACTGATTCATCCGCAATCGGTGATTCACTCGATGGTGCGCTATCAGGACGGTAGCGTGCTGGCGCAGCTGGGTGAGCCTGATATGCGGACGCCGATTGCCAATACCATGGCCTGGCCGCAACGCGTCGTATCCGGCGCAAAGCCGCTGGATTTCTGCAAGATGGGCGCGCTGAGCTTCTCTGAGCCGGATTATGCGCGCTACCCTTGTCTGAAGCTGGCGATGGACGCCTTCGAGCAAGGGCAGGCGGCGACCACCGCGCTGAATGCGGCTAACGAGATCTCCGTGGCGGCATTCCTCGACGGCCAGATCCGCTTTACCGACATTGCGGCGCTCAATCTGGCGGTGCTGGAACATCTCGACCTCAGGGAACCACAGAACGTGGATGAGGTGTTGATTATTGATGCCAGCGCACGCGAAGCGGCAACCTTGCAGACGAAATATTTCGTCAGGTAATGAGAGCAGAATCAGCATACGAGCCGTCATGGCATTTGTTAGCATCTGGCTTCAGTGATATAGTCTGCGCCACCCTATCGCTGTGCGTATTGGCTGGGCGATAGGGAGAGCCGTGATTTAGCACGGCTTTTTTGCGAGACAAAGACACGTAAAATCAATCGGGCTTGCCTGAGCGATAAAGTGTATAGCTGTATTCCGGGGTACCGCTCATCCCTTTTCATGGATTATAAACGCGTTATGTTGTCTGCTAATCAACCAACCAGCGAGAATTTGCCAGCCCACGGTTGCCGCCATGTGGCAATCATTATGGATGGCAACGGCCGCTGGGCGAAGAAGCAAGGTAAGATTCGCGCCTTTGGGCACAAAGCCGGGGCGAAATCTGTGCGTCGTGCCGTCGCCTATGCCGCGAATAACGGTATTGAAGCATTGACGCTATACGCGTTCAGCAGTGAAAACTGGAATCGCCCTGAGCAAGAGGTGAGCGCTCTGATGGAGCTGTTCGTCTGGGCGCTGGATAGCGAAGTAAAAAGTCTGCACCGGCATAACGTTCGGCTGCGGATTATTGGTGATACCCGTCGGTTTAACTCACGCCTGCAAGAGCGGATCCGTAAAGCGGAAGCGCTGACGGAAAATAACACGGGTTAACATTGAACATTGCCGCTAACTACGGCGGTCGATGGGATATTGTTCAGGGAGTTCAGCGCTTAGCCGAACAGGTTCAGGAAGGGGAACTCCGCCCCGATCAAATCAATGAAGAACTGCTCAGTCAGCAGGTCTGCATGCATGAACTGGCTCCCGTAGATTTAGTTATTAGGACCGGGGAGAGCATCGAATCAGTAATTTTCTTATCTGGCAAATCGCCTATGCTGAACTTTACTTTACAGATGTTCTTTGGCCCGATTTCGATGAACAAGACTTTGAGGGTGCACTGCATGCGTTTGCCAATCGTGAACGGCGTTTCGGTGGCACCGAGCCTGGTGGCGACAAGGCCTGATGGGGTAGCTTTTGCTGAAGTATCGCCTGATTTCTGCATTAATTTTAATACCGGTTGTCATTGCAGCCCTGTTTTTGCTGCCACCTGGCGGCTTCGCGATTGTTACGCTGGTCGTCTGTATGCTGGCGGCGTGGGAATGGGGGCAATTAAGCGGTTTCACCTCGCGCACCCAACGCGTGTGGCTGGCGGTACTGTGTGGCCTGTTGCTGGCACTGATGCTCTTTATGATCCCGGAGTATCACCATAATATTCACCAACCCGTGGTGGAGACATCGCTATGGGCCTCGGTGGTCTGGTGGCTTGTGGCGCTGGTTTTAGTCCTCTTTTATCCAGCTTCCGCCGGGTTCTGGCGTCAGTCAAAGACGTTGCGCTTGATTTTCGGTATCGTGACCATCGTACCGTTTTTCTGGGGCATGCTGGCGCTGCGTGCCTGGCACTATGATGAAAATCACTATAGCGGCGCGCTGTGGCTGCTTTACGTCATGATCCTGGTCTGGGGTGCAGATTCCGGCGCTTATATGTTCGGTAAGCTTTTCGGTAAGCATAAGCTGGCGCCGAAGGTTTCTCCGGGTAAAACCTGGCAGGGGTTTATCGGCGGTCTGGTGACGGCAGCGATTATCTCCTGGGCTTACGGTTTATGGGCAAATCTGGACGTCGCACCATCCGTGCTGCTAACCTGTTCCATCGTGGCAGCGCTGGCTTCCGTTCTGGGCGATCTCACTGAGAGTATGTTCAAGCGTGAAGCGGGTATTAAAGACAGTGGTCATTTGATTCCCGGTCACGGTGGGATCCTTGACCGAATCGACAGCCTGACGGCGGCGGTACCGGTCTTTGCCTGCCTGCTGCTGCTGGTTTTCAGGACGATTTAACGGATGGACTTATGCTGAGCATTCTCTGGAACCTGGCCGCGTTTATTATTGCGCTAGGGGTATTGATCACCGTACACGAATTTGGTCATTTCTGGGTTGCTCGGCGCTGTGGTATCCGTGTAGAGCGCTTTTCTATTGGCTTTGGTAAAGCGCTGTGGCGCCGCGTCGATAAACGCGGCACCGAATTTGTTGTCGCCCTTATCCCGCTGGGCGGCTACGTCAAAATGCTTGATGAGCGCGTTGACGCAGTGGCGCCAGAGCTGCGCCACATGGCGTTTAACAATAAAACGGTTGGCCAGCGGGCCGCCGTTATCGCTGCGGGCCCCATCGCTAACTTCCTTTTCGCCATCTTCGCCTATTGGCTGGTGTTTATCATTGGTGTCCCTGGTATTCGTCCGGTTGTTGGTGAAATAACCGCCAATTCCATCGCGGCGACAGCACAAATTGCACCAGGCACGGAACTAAAAGCCGTAGATGGTATCGAAACGCCTGACTGGGATGCTGTGCGCATGGCGTTGGTGGCCAAAATTGGTGATGAAAGCACCACTCTCACCGTGGCCCCTTTCGGCAGCGAGCAGCGTCAGGATAAAATCCTCGACCTGCGGCACTGGGCGTTCGAGCCGGATAAAGAAGATCCGGTCACTTCGCTCGGTATACGCCCGCGCGGCGCGCAAATTGAACCGGTGCTGGCAGAAGTGCAATCTGACTCTGCGGCGCGTAAAGCCGGTTTACAAGCAGGGGATCGGATCGTTACAGTCAACGGTCAACCGCTGACGCAATGGATGACGTTTGTTACGCTGGTGCGTGATAACCCAGGCAAAGCGTTACAGCTAGAGATCGAAAGGCAGGGCAGTCTCTTGTCTTTAACTCTGATACCGGATACAAAACACGGTAGCGGAAAGGCGGAAGGGTTTGCAGGGGTAGTACCGAAGATTATCCCGCTGCCTGAGGAATATAAAACAGTGCGCCAGTATGGGCCATTCAGCGCCATCGTCGAAGCCACGGAGAAAACCGGGCAGTTGATGAAGCTGACGGTCAGTATGCTGGGAAAATTGATCACCGGTGACGTCAAACTGAACAACCTCAGTGGGCCGATTTCAATCGCCCAGGGGGCTGGGATGTCTGCGGAGTATGGGCTGATTTACTACCTGATGTTTCTTGCACTCATCAGCGTGAATTTAGGCATAATCAACCTGTTCCCGCTCCCGTATTAGATGGGGGACATTTGCTGTTTTTGGCGATTGAGAAGCTGAAAGGCGGCCCGGTATCCGAGCGAGTTCAAGACTTTAGTTACCGCATCGGCTCGATTTTGCTGATGATGTTAATGGGGCTTGCACTTTTCAATGATTTCTCTCGGTTGTAAGAGAGTTAGTTAGGAAGAACGCATAATAACGATGGCGATGAAAAAGTTGCTTATAGCGTCGCTGCTGTTTAGCAGCGCGACCGTATACGGTGCTGACGGGTTCGTGGTGAAGGACATTCATTTCGAAGGCTTGCAGCGTGTCGCTGTTGGTGCTGCCCTTCTCAGTATGCCAGTACGTCCTGGCGATACCGTCACTGATGACGACATCAGTAACACCATTCGCGCCCTGTTTGCGACGGGCAACTTTGAGGACGTCCGCGTCCTGAGAGACGGCGATGTGTTGCTGGTGCAGGTCAAAGAGCGTCCAACCATTGCGAGCATCACTTTCTCCGGCAACAAGTCGGTGAAAGATGACATGCTCAAGCAAAACCTGGAAGCCTCTGGCGTTCGCGTCGGTGAATCTCTCGACCGTACCACCCTCTCCGATATCGAGAAAGGGCTGGAAGATTTCTACTACAGCGTCGGTAAGTACAGCGCGAGCGTGAAGGCGGTTGTCACTCCTCTGCCGCGTAACCGTGTCGACCTGAAGCTGGTCTTCCAGGAAGGGGTCTCTGCAAAGATCCAGCAGATCAACATCGTCGGTAACCATGCGTTCAAGACCGAAGATCTGATCTCCACTTTCCAGCTGCGTGATGAAGTGCCGTGGTGGAACGTCGTTGGCGATCGTAAATACCAGAAACAGAAGCTGTCGGGCGACCTTGAAACCCTGCGCAGCTACTATCTGGATCGCGGCTATGCGCGTTTCAACATTGACTCCACTCAGGTGAGCCTGACGCCGGATAAAAAAGGTATCTATATCACCATTAACATCACCGAAGGCGACCAGTACAAACTGTCTGGCGTCCAGGTGACCGGTAACCTGGCGGGTCATTCGGCTGAAATCGAGAGCCTGACCAAAATTGAGCCGGGCGAGCTGTATAACGGCGCGAAAGTGACCAAAATGGAAGATAACATTAAGAAACTTCTTGGTCGCTACGGCTATGCCTACCCGCGCGTACAGTCTCAGCCGGAAATCAACGACACCGATAAAACCGTTAAGCTGCACATCAACGTGGATGCCGGCAACCGTTTCTACGTGCGTAACATCCGCTTTGTCGGTAACGATACGTCGAAAGATTCCGTTCTGCGCCGTGAAATGCGTCAGATGGAAGGGGCATGGCTGGGCGGCGACCTGGTTGACCAGGGTAAAGATCGTCTGAACCGTCTGGGCTTCTTCGAAACGGTCGATACGGAAACGCAGCGCGTACCGGGCAGCCCGGACCAGGTAGACGTAGTCTACAAAGTCAAAGAGCGTAACACCGGTAGCTTCAACTTCGGTATCGGCTACGGTACAGAAAGCGGCGTGAGCTTCCAGGCGGGCGTTCAGCAGGATAACTGGTTAGGTACCGGTTACTCTGTCGGTATCAACGGTACCAAGAACGACTACCAGACCTATACCGAGCTTTCTGTGACCAACCCGTACTTTACGGTGGATGGCGTTAGCCTTGGCGGTCGTGTCTTCTACAATGACTTTAAAGCGGATGATGCTGACCTGTCGTCCTACACCAACAAAAGTTATGGTGTAGATGGTACGCTGGGCTTCCCGATTAACGAATACAACTCACTGCGTGCGGGTCTGGGCTACGTCCACAACGACCTGTCCAATATGGAACCGCAGGTGGCGATGTGGCGTTATCTGGACTCTATCGGCCAGACTGCGGGCACCACCAGTGATGACAACGGCTTCTCGGCTAACGACTTCACCTTCAACTACGGTTGGACATATAACAAACTCGACCGCGGCTACTTCCCGACGGACGGTTCACGTGTCAACCTGAACGGTAAAGTGACGATTCCGGGCTCTGATAACGAGTTCTACAAAATCACGCTGGATACGGCGTCCTACTTCCCGCTTGATGACGACCATCAGTGGGTGGTGCTGGGTCGTACCAAGTGGGGTTACGGTGACGGCCTGGGCGGTAAAGAGCTGCCGTTCTATGAGAACTTCTATGCCGGTGGTTCCAGCACCGTGCGTGGCTTCCAGTCCAATACCATCGGCCCGAAAGCGGTCTACTATGGTTCATCAGGTCTGGATAACTGCGACCAGGCTGGCGGCTACTGTAAGTCTGACGACGCCGTCGGCGGTAACGCCATGGGCGTGGCCAGCCTTGAGCTGATTGTTCCGACGCCGTTTATCAGCGATAAGTACGCGAACTCGGTCCGTACGTCGTTCTTCTGGGATATGGGTACCGTTTGGGATACCAACTGGGAGAATACGGCGGCAATGAAGGCTGCTGGCGTTCCTGACTACAGCGACCCGAGCAATATCCGTATGTCCGCGGGCATCGCATTACAATGGATGTCACCATTGGGGCCGTTGGTCTTCTCCTACGCCCAACCGTACAAGAAATACGATGGAGACAAGTCCGAGCAGTTCCAGTTTAACATTGGTAAAACCTGGTAATTGCTCTTTGCAAAGGAATGCGGGTTCAGTGTAGTTTGCTGGCATTAGGCGATAGCGTCAGGTGGCTTCGGCCACCAAAAGAACAGTACCTTCGGGTACGTATGGGATGGTAAGGAGTATTATTGTGAAAAAGTGGTTAGTCGCTGCAGGTCTGGGTTTAGCAATGGCGGCGTCTGCTCAGGCAGCAGACAAGATTGCAATTGTTAACATGGGTAGCCTGTTCCAGCAAGTTGCACAGAAAACTGGCGTTTCCAGCACCCTGGAAAACGAATTTAAAGGCCGTGCTAGCGAACTTCAGCGCATGGAAGGTGACCTGCAGTCTAAAATGCAGCGTCTGCAGTCTATGAAAGCAGGTAGCGATCGCACTAAACTGGAAAAAGACATCTCTGCACAGCGTCAGACTTTCTCCCAGAAAGCGCAGTCCTTTGAACAAGACCGTCAGCGTCGCACCAACGAAGAACGTGGCAAACTGGTTACTCGTATCCAGACCGCTGTGAAATCCGTTGCTGCAAGCCAGAGCATCGACCTAGTGGTTGACGCTAACGCCGTTGCATTCAACAGCAGCGATGTTAAAGACATCACCGCTGATGTACTGAAACAGGTTAAATAAGTAATGCCTTCAATTCGACTGGCTGATTTAGCTCAGCAGTTGGATGCGGAATTACACGGTGATGGCGATATCGTCATCACCGCTGTCGCGTCCATGCAATCCGCTAAGGCGGGTCATATCACATTCCTGGTTAACCCCAAGTATCGTGAACACCTGTCCGCTTGCGAAGCGTCAGCGATTGTCCTGACGCAAGATTTACTGCCTTTTGCCAAAGGCGCCGCGCTGGTAGTGAAGAACCCCTACCTTACTTACGCGCGCATGGCACAAATTTTAGATACCACGCCACAGCCGGCGCAGGATATCGCCCGAGCGCGGTCATTAGCCCGACCGCGACCCTCGGCAACAACGTCTCCATCGGCGCGAACGCGGTGATTGAGTCTGACGTTGTGCTTGGCGATAACGTTGTGATTGGGGCGGGGTGTTTCGTTGGTAAAAAAACGAAAATTGGCGCCGGTTCTCGCCTGTGGGCGAATGTAACCATTTACCACGAAGTCGAGATCGGTGAGAATTGCCTGATCCAGTCCAGCACCGTCATCGGTTCTGACGGCTTTGGTTATGCCAACGATCGCGGCAACTGGGTGAAGATCCCTCAGTTGGGTCGCGTGATTATTGGCGATCGCGTGGAGATCGGCGCCTGTACGACGATCGACCGCGGCGCCCTTGACGATACGCAGATCGGCAACGGTGTTATCATTGATAACCAGTGCCAGATTGCGCACAACGTGGTGATTGGCGACAATACCGCGGTCGCAGGCGGCGTGATTATGGCCGGTAGCCTGAAAATTGGGCGTTACTGCATGATTGGCGGTGCCAGCGTGATTAACGGCCACATGGAAATCTGCGATAAAGTCACCGTAACCGGTATGGGCATGGTTATGCGCCCGATTACCGAACCTGGCGTATACTCGTCCGGTATTCCGCTCCAGCCTAACAAGACCTGGCGCAAAACGGCTGCACTGGTGATGAATATTGATGAAATGAGCAAGCGTCTCAAAGCTGTTGAACGCAAGCTTGATAATCAAGACTAATTTTCATCGGTATCGCATGATACTTTCCGGCCTGTCGGCATTCTTGTAATCCGGCAGGCCGTGTTATTATTGCCCTTAGTATATTTTGACAGGAAGAGTATTTTGACAACTGACACTCATACTCTGCACATTGAAGAGATTTTAGAACTTCTGCCGCACCGTTACCCGTTCTTACTGGTAGACCGCGTGCTGGATTTTGAAGAAGGTCGTTTTCTGCGCGCAGTGAAAAATGTTTCCGTAAATGAGCCGTTTTTCCAGGGCCACTTCCCTGGCAAGCCGATTTTACCGGGCGTGCTGATTCTGGAAGCGATGGCGCAGGCCACGGGTATTCTGGCGTTTAAAAGCGTCGGTAAACTGGAGCCAGGCGAGCTGTACTATTTTGCAGGCATTGATGAAGCGCGCTTCAAGCGTCCTGTTGTGCCTGGCGATCAGATGATTATGGAAGTTACCTTCGAGAAAACCCGCCGTGGCCTGACTCGCTTTAAAGGCGTTGCGCTGGTCGATGGTAAAGTGGTTTGCGAAGCAACAATGATGTGTGCGCGTAGCCGGGAGTCCTGATCCGTGATTGATAAAACCGCCTTTATCCATCCTACCGCCATTGTGGAAGACGGTGCCGTTATCGGCGCTAACGCCCACATTGGCCCGTTTTGTATTGTGGGACCTAACGTCGAAATTGGCGAAGGTACCGTACTGAAGTCTCACGTTGTGGTTAACGGCCATACCAAAATTGGTCGTGATAACGAGATCTATCAGTTCGCCTCTATCGGGGAAGTTAACCAGGATCTGAAATACGCTGGTGAGCCGACTCGTGTGGAAATTGGCGATCGCAACCGCATTCGCGAAAGCGTCACCATTCACCGTGGCACAGTACAGGGCGGTGGATTGACGAAGGTGGGCAGCGATAACCTGCTGATGATCAACGCCCACGTGGCGCACGATTGTACGGTGGGCGACCGCTGCATCCTTGCCAATAACGCTACCCTTGCCGGACACGTTTCGCTGGATGATTTCGTTATCATCGGCGGCATGACCGCGGTGCACCAGTTCTGCATCATCGGTGCGCACGTGATGGTAGGCGGCTGTTCTGGCGTTGCTCAGGACGTTCCGCCGTACGTTATTGCTCAGGGTAACCACGCGACGCCGTTTGGCGTCAACATCGAAGGTCTGAAGCGCCGTGGCTTTAGCCGCGAAGCGATCACCGCGATTCGCAATGCTTATAAAGCGTTGTACCGCAGCGGCAAAACGCTGGAAGAAGTGAAGCCGGAAATTGCCGAGCTGGCGAAGCAGTATCCGGAAGTTCAGCCCTTTAGCGATTTCTTTGCCCGCTCAACGCGCGGCCTGATTCGTTAATGGCTGAACAGCGTCCCCTGACGATTGCCCTGGTCGCCGGAGAAACCTCCGGCGATATTCTTGGTGCAGGCCTCATTCGCGCTCTCAAGGCGCGAGTTCCTGATGCGCGCTTTGTCGGCGTGGCCGGTCCGCGTATGCAGGCCGAAGGCTGCGAAGCCTGGTACGAGATGGAAGAGCTGGCGGTGATGGGCATTGTGGAAGTGCTGGGGCGTCTGCGTCGCCTGCTGCACATTCGCGCCGCTCTCACCCAACGCTTCACTGAACTCAAGCCCGATGTCTTTGTTGGCATTGATGCCCCGATTTCAACATCACGCTGGAAGGCAACCTCAAGAAGCAGGGGATCAAAACGATCCACTACGTCAGCCCGTCCGTGTGGGCCTGGCGACAAAAACGCGTCTTCAAAATTGGCAGATCCACCAATATGGTGTTGGCTTTCCTGCCTTTTGAAAAAGCGTTTTATGACAAATTTAACGTCCCATGCCGCTTTATCGGCCATACCATGGCTGACGCCATGCCGCTGGATCCGGATAAAAACGCCGCGCGGGATACGCTGGGTATTGCCCACGATGTCCACTGTCTGGCGATGCTGCCGGGCAGCCGTGGTGCCGAAGTGGAGATGCTCAGCGCCGACTTTTTAAAAACCGCGCAGCTGTTGCGCCAGCAGTACCCCGACCTTGAAGTGGTGGTGCCGCTGGTTAACGCGAAGCGTCGCGAGCAGTTCGAACGTATCAAAGCGGAAGTGGCGCCCGATCTCCACGTGCACATGCTCGACGGCATGGCGCGCGAGGCGATGATCGCCAGCGACGCGGCGCTGCTGGCCTCAGGCACGGCGGCGCTGGAGTGCATGCTGGCCAAATGTCCGATGGTGGTGGGCTATCGCATGAAACCGTTCACCTTCTGGCTGGCGAAGCGGTTGGTGAAGACCGAGTATGTTTCGCTGCCGAACCTGCTGGCTGGCCGTGAGCTGGTCAAAGAGCTGCTGCAGGATGAGTGTGAGCCGCAGCGGCTGGCCGAGGCGCTACAGCCGCTGCTGGCCAACGGTAAAACCAGCCACGCGATGCACGATACCTTCCGTGAGCTGCATCTGCAAATTCGCTGTAATGCGGATGAACAGGCGGCGGACGCGGTGCTGGAGCTAGCACAATGATTGAATTTGAATATCCCATACCCATCTTGTGGCGGGTGTGGATGAAGTCGGGCGCGGCCCGCTGGTCGGCGCGGTCGTCACGGCGGCGGTGATCCTCGATCCTGCCCGTCCGATTGTCGGGCTCAACGACTCTAAAAAACTGAGCGAAAAGCGCCGCCTGGCGCTGTTTGACGAAATCAAAGAGAAAGCGCTGTGCTGGAGCCTTGGCCGCGCCGAGCCGCATGAAATTGACGAGCTCAATATTCTGCATGCCACCATGCTGGCGATGCAGCGCGCGGTGGCCGGGCTGGCTATCGTACCGGAATACGTGCTGATTGACGGCAATCGCTGTCCCAAGCTGCCGATGCCGTCGATGGCGGTGGTGAAGGGCGATAGCCGGGTGGCAGAAATCAGCGCCGCGTCTATTCTCGCTAAAGTCACGCGCGATGCGGAAATGGCGGAGCTGGACACGGTGTTTCCACAATACGGTTTTGCCCAGCACAAGGGCTACCCAACCGCTTTTCATCTGGAAAAGTTAGCGCAATATGGCGCAACCGAACATCACCGACGCAGCTTTGCTCCCGTCAAACGCGCACTGGGACTGGCGTCCTGATTCTTGTGTCGAGAATAAGTTAACCGGAATCTAAAGATGGCTGAACCACGTTTTGTGCACCTGCGGGTGCATAGCGACTACTCCATGATTGATGGGCTGGCGAAAACCGGGCCGCTGGTGAAAAAGGCGGCCTCTTTGGGCATGCCTGCGCTGGCGATCACCGATTTTACCAACCTTTGCGGTCTGGTGAAGTTCTACGGGCAGGCCACGGTGCCGGGATTAAACCGATTGTCGGCGCCGATTTCCATGTGCAGAGCGATCTGCTCGGCGAAGAACTCACCCATTTAACGGTGCTGGCAGCGAACAACCAGGGCTACCAGAACCTGACGCTACTGATCTCCAAAGCCTATCAGCGCGGTTATGGCGCTGCGGGCCCAATTATCGACCGCGACTGGCTGATTGAGCTGAAAGAGGGCTTGATCCTGCTCTCCGGCGGGCGTATGGGGGATGTGGGCCGTAGCTTGCTGCGCGGGAATATGGCGCTGGTGGATCAGTGCGTTGATTTTTATGAACAACACTTTCCGAACTGCTATTTTCTTGAGCTGATTCGTACCGGCCGTCAGGATGAAGAATCGTACCTACATGCGGCGGTAGAGCTGGCGGAAAGACGTGGTCTTCCTGTGGTCGCGACCAACGACGTGCGTTTCCTCGAACCGGGCGACTTCGACGCCCACGAGATTCGCGTCGCCATTCATGATGGTTTTACCCTCGACGACCCGAAACGCCCGCGCAACTATTCCGCGCAGCAGTACATGCGCAGCGAAGACGAGATGTGCGAGCTGTTTTCCGATATCCCGGAAGCACTGGAAAATACCGTTGAGATCGCCAAGCGCTGTAACGTCACGGTGCGCCTTGGCGAATATTTCCTGCCGCAGTTCCCGACTGGCGATATGACCACCGAGGACTTCCTCGTAGCGAAATCGAAAGAAGGGCTGGAAGAGCGTCTTGAATTCCTGTTCCCGGATCCGGAAGAGCGCGCTAAGCGTCGTCCGGAATATGACGAGCGTCTGGATGTTGAACTCCAGGTTATCAACCAGATGGGCTTCCCCGGCTACTTCCTGATCGTGATGGAGTTTATCCAGTGGTCGAAGGATAACGGCGTGCCGGTAGGGCCGGGCCGTGGTTCCGGTGCAGGTTCGCTGGTGGCGTATGCGCTAAAAATTACCGATCTCGATCCGCTGGAACTTGACCTGCTGTTCGAACGTTTCCTTAACCCGGAACGTGTTTCGATGCCCGACTTCGACGTCGATTTCTGCATGGAGAAACGCGACCAGGTTATCGAGCACGTGGCCGAGATGTATGGCCGCGATGCGGTATCGCAGATTATTACCTTCGGTACCATGGCGGCAAAAGCGGTTATCCGCGACGTAGGCCGCGTACTGGGGCACCCGTACGGCTTCGTGGACCGTATCTCTAAGCTGGTGCCGCCCGATCCGGGCATGACGCTGGCGAAAGCGTTTGAAGCTGAACCGCAGCTGCCGGAAATTTACGAGGCGGATGAAGAGGTGCGCGCACTAATCGATATGGCGCGCAAACTGGAAGGTGTGACGCGTAACGCCGGTAAACACGCCGGTGGCGTGGTGATCGCGCCAACCAAAATTACCGACTTTGCGCCGCTTTATTGCGATGAGCAGGGGCTGCATCCGGTAACCCAGTTCGATAAGAACGACGTGGAATACGCGGGCTGGTGAAGTTCGACTTCCTTGGCCTGCGTACGCTCACCATCATCAACTGGGCGCTGGAGATGATCAACGCCCGCCGCGAGCGCAACGGCGAGCCGCCGCTGGATATCGCGGCCATCCCGCTCGACGATAAGAAAAGCTTCGACATGCTGCAGCGCTCGGAGACCACCGCGGTCTTCCAGCTTGAATCCCGCGGCATGAAAGACCTGATTAAACGCCTGCAGCCTGACTGCTTCGAAGATATGATCGCGCTGGTGGCCCTGTTCCGTCCGGGCCCGCTGCAATCGGGGATGGTAGATAACTTTATCGACCGTAAGCACGGACGTGAAGAGATCTCGTATCCTGACGTGCAGTGGCAGCACGAAAGCCTGAAACCCGTACTGGAACCGACCTACGGCATCATCCTGTACCAGGAACAGGTTATGCAGATTGCCCAGGTGCTTTCTGGCTACACCCTCGGCGGCGCGGATATGCTGCGTCGTGCAATGGGTAAGAAAAAGCCGGAAGAGATGGCCAAGCAGCGCGGTGCGTTCGAGGAAGGGGCGAAAAAGAACGGCATCGACGGCGAACTGGCGATGAAAATCTTTGACCTGGTGGAAAAATTCGCCGGTTACGGGTTTAACAAATCGCACTCCGCGGCCTATGCGTTAGTTTCTTACCAGACGCTGTGGCTGAAGGCGCACTATCCGGCAGAGTTTATGGCGGCGGTAATGACCGCCGATATGGACAACACCGAGAAGGTGGTGGGCCTGGTGGATGAATGCTGGCGCATGGGGCTGAAAATATTGCCGCCAGATATCAATTCCGGTTTATATCATTTCCACGTGAATCATGACGGGAAATCGTGTATGGTATCGGCGCCATTAAGGGCGTCGGCGAAGGCCCGATTGAAGCGATCATCGAAGCGCGTAATAACGGCGGTTATTTCCGTGAGCTGTTCGACCTATGCGCCCGTACCGATACCAAAAAGCTGAACCGCCGGGTGCTGGAAAAGCTGATTATGTCCGGGCATTCGACCGCCTTGGCCCGCACCGTGCCGCGCTGATGAATTCGCTGGGCGACGCGCTGAAGGCGGCGGATCAGCACGCGAAAGCCGAAGCCATTGGCCAGACCGATATGTTCGGCGTGCTGGCGGAAGAGCCGGAGCAAATAGAACAATCGTATGCCAACTGTCTGCCGTGGCCGGAGCAGGTGGTATTGGATGGGGAGCGCGAAACGTTAGGTCTGTACCTGACGGGCACCCGATCAACCAGTATATAAAAGAAATTGAGCGCTATGTCGGCGGGTATCGACTCAAAGACATGCATCCGACGGAACGTGGTAAAGTGACCACGGCCGCGGGGCTCGTGATTGCGGCGCGGGTTATGGTCACCAAGCGCGGCAATCGTATCGGCATCTGTACGCTGGATGACCGTTCCGGACGCCTGGAGGTGATGTTGTTCTCCGAGGCGCTGGAAAAATACCAGCATCTGCTGGAAAAAGACCGCATACTTATCGTCAGCGGACAGGTCAGCTTTGATGACTTCAGCGGCGGCCTTAAAATGATGGCCCGCGAAGTGATGGACATTGACGAAGCCCGGGAAAAATATGCTCGCGGGCTTGCTATCTCGCTGACGGACAGGCAAATTGATGACCAGCTTTTAAACCGACTCCGTCAGTCTCTGGAACCCATCGTTCGGGAACCATTCCAGTACATCTCTACTATCAGAGGGCGGATGCACGTGCGCGGTTGCGTTTCGGTGCAACCTGGCGTGTCTCTCCGAGCGATCGTTTACTTAACGATCTGCGTGGCCTCATCGGTTCGGAGCAGGTGGAACTGGAGTTTGACTAATACAGGAATACTATGAGTCTGAATTTCCTTGATTTTGAACAGCCGATCGCAGAGCTGGAAGCGAAAATCGATTCTCTGACTGCGGTTAGCCGTCAGGATGAGAAACTGGATATTAATATCGACGAAGAAGTGCATCGTCTGCGTGAAAAAAGCGTAGAACTGACGCGCAAAATCTTTGCCGATCTCGGCGCATGGCAGGTAGCCCAACTGGCGCGCCATCCGCAGCGCCCGTACACCCTGGATTATGTCCGTCTGGCGTTTGATGAATTTGACGAACTGGCAGGCGATCGCGCCTATGCCGACGATAAAGCTATCGTCGGCGGTATCGCTCGTCTGGACGGTCGCCCGGTGATGATCATTGGTCACCAGAAAGGTCGCGAAACCAAAGAGAAGATTCGCCGTAACTTCGGCATGCCGGCGCCGGAAGGTTACCGCAAAGCCCTGCGTCTGATGGAGATGGCTGAGCGCTTCAACATGCCGATTATCACCTTCATCGACACCCCGGGCGCATACCCTGGCGTGGGCGCGGAAGAGCGTGGCCAGTCTGAAGCCATCGCGCGTAACCTGCGTGAGATGTCTCGTCTGAACGTACCGGTCATCTGCACCGTTATCGGTGAAGGCGGCTCCGGCGGCGCGCTGGCGATCGGCGTGGGCGATAAAGTGAATATGCTGCAGTACAGCACCTATTCCGTTATCTCTCCGGAAGGCTGTGCCTCTATTTTGTGGAAGAGCGCCGACAAAGCGCCGCTGGCGGCTGAAGCCATGGGCATCATTGCGCCGCGTCTGAAAGAGCTGAAGCTGATTGATTCCATCATTCCAGAACCGCTGGGCGGCGCCCATCGTAATCCGGAAGCCATGGCGGCATCGTTGAAAGCGCAGCTGCTGGCTGACCTGGCCGATCTCGACGTGCTGAGCAAAGAAGATCTGCTCAACCGTCGCTATCAGCGCCTGATGAGCTACGGCTACGCGTAGGCCATCTGTTAAGACGTTCCTGAAAAGGGCCACAGTTTGTGGCCCTTTTTTATTGTCTGCGTTCTACCTGCGCTATGATAGATAAAGAATTTCCAGGAGGAACGCATGAATATTATCGCCATTATGGGCCGCACGGCGTCTACTACAAAGACGAGCCGATCAAGGAACTGGAAGGAGCGTTGCTGGCGCAAGGCTTCAAAATCATCTGGCCGCAGAACAGTGCCGACCTGCTGAAGTTTATTGAGCACAACCCACGTATCTGCGGGTTATTTTTGACTGGGACGAATACAGCGTCGATCTCTGCGGAGAGATAAACCAGCTCAATGAGTATTTGCCGCTTTACGCTTTTATCAATAACCACTCGACGATGGACGTCAGCGCGCATGACATGCGCATGGCGCTGTGGTTTTTCGAGTATGCGTTGGGGCAGGCCAGCGATATTGCAACTCGCATCCGCCAATACACAGATGAATACCTCGATAACATTACGCCGCCGTTCACCAAAGCGTTATTTACCTATGTGAATGAGGGAAAGTATACCTTTTGTACGCCGGGCATATGGGCGGTACGGCCTATCAGAAAAGCCCGGTAGGCTGCCTGTTTTATGATTTCTTCGGGCCAATACGCTGAAGGCCGATGTGTCGATTTCGGTGACCGAGCTGGGATCGTTGCTTGACCATAGCGGCCCGCATCTTGAGGCTGAAGAGTATATCGCCCGCACTTTTGGCGCCGAGCAGAGCTATATGGTGACCAATGGCACCTCGACGTCGAATAAAATTGTCGGCATGTATGCAGCGCCGGCTGGCAGCACGCTGCTGATTGACCGCAACTGCCATAAGTCGTTGGCCCACCTGCTGATGATGAGCGATGTTGTGCCGCTGTGGCTCAAGCCGACGCGTAACGCGCTGGGTATTCTCGGCGGGATCCCGAAACGGGAGTTTACTCGCGACAGTCTCCAGCGGAAGGTGGATGCCACCGACGGTGCGCAGTGGCCGGTGCATGCGGTGATCACTAACTCAACCTACGATGGGCTGCTGTATAACACCAACTGGATTAAACAGACCCTTGACGTTCCGTCGATTCACTTTGATTCCGCCTGGGTGCCCTATACCCACTTCCACCCCATTTACCAGGGGAAAAGCGGCATGAGCGGCGAGCGCGTGCCGGGAAAAGTGTTCTTTGAAACCCAGTCGACCCACAAGATGCTGGCGGCGCTGTCGCAGGCATCATTAATCCACATTAAGGGCGACTATGATGAAGACACCTTCAACGAAGCCTTTATGATGCACACCTCGACGTCACCGAGCTATCCGATCGTGGCGTCAATCGAGACCGCCGCGGCCATGCTGCGCGGTAATCCCGGACGTCGACTGATCAATCGCTCGGTAGAACGTGCGCTGCATTTCCGCAAAGAGGTACAGCGGCTGCGAGAAGAATCTGACAGCTGGTTCTTTGATATCTGGCAGCCGGAAGAGATTGATGAAGCCGAGTGCTGGCCGGTGTCGCCAGGAGAGGACTGGCACGGTTTCAGCGACGCCGATGCCGATCATATGTTCCTCGATCCGGTGAAGGTGACGATCCTCACGCCCGGTATGGACGAGCAGGGCAATATGAGCGATGAAGGGATCCCGGCGGCGCTGGTGGCAAAATACCTCGACGAGCATGGTGTAGTGGTGGAGAAAACCGGGCCGTATAACCTGCTGTTCCTGTTCAGCATAGGTATTGATAAAACCCGAGCGATGGGGCTGCTGCGTGGGCTGACGGAGTTTAAGCGCGCCTACGATTTGAACCTACGGGTGAAGAACATGCTGCCGGATCTCTATGCTGAGGATCCTGACTTCTACCGCCATATGCGCATTCAGGATCTGGCGCAAGGGATCCACCGCCTGATTCGCCAGCACGATCTTCCGCGGCTGATGCTGCGGGCTTTTGACGTGCTGCCGGAGATGAAGCTGACACCACATCGCGCATGGCAACAACAAATTAAAGGCGAGGTGGAAACGGTGGCGCTGGAAGAGCTGGTTGGGCGCGTTTCGGCGAACATGATTCTGCCGTATCCACCGGGCGTGCCGCTGCTGATGCCGGGGAAATGATCACCGAGGAGAGCCGTTCCGTGCTCGATTTCCTGCTGATGCTTTGTTCCATTGGACGACATTATCCGGGCTTTGAAACCGATATCCACGGTGCAAAACGCGATGAAAACGGCGTCTACCGCGTTAGAGTCCTAAAAAACGGCTGAGGGCTTGCATGATAACGTCCTGCGCGGGTAACGTGCTGAGAAACGGTTAACGGAGTAAAACCATGCTGGGATTAAAACAGATTCACCATATTGCCATCATCGCCACCGACTACGCGAAGAGTAAGGCCTTTTACTGCGACATCCTTGGCTTTACGCTGCAAAGCGAGGTCTATCGTGAAGCGCGCGATTCGTGGAAAGGTGACCTGGCGCTGAATGGCCAGTATGTGATTGAACTGTTTTCCTTCCCGTTTCCCCCGAGCGCCCAAGTCACCCGGAGGCGTGTGGATTGCGCCACCTGGCGTTCAGCGTAGAGGATATCGATGCCGCTGTGGCGCATCTGGAAGCCCACGGCGTTGCCTGTGAGGCGATTCGCATCGATCCGTACACCGACAAGCGATTCACCTTTTTCAACGATCCTGACGGCCTGCCGCTGGAGCTTTACCAGCAGTAAGGCTTGTCATCAGCCGCCCGGCCCGGTAACGTGCCGGGCGATACTTTTACGATGATATGACAATGACGCCTTCTTCCCTTGTGCAGCAACTCTCTCCGCATCGCCAGTTTCTGGTCGCGTTCAGCGGCGGTCTCGACTCGACGGTGCTGTTGCATCAACTGGTTTGCTGGCGGCGACAGGAGCCGGGCATTTCCCTACGGGCTATCCACATTCATCATGGCATCAGCCAGAATGCCGACAGCTGGGTTGAGCACTGCCAGCAGCTGTGCGCAGAGTGGCAGGTACCGCTGGTGGTCGAACGCGTCACGCTGAGGCAGAGTGGCGCAGGGCTCGAAGCCGAGGCCCGAGCGGCGCGCTATCAGGCTTTCCGTGAAGCGCTGTTGCCCGGAGAAGTACTGCTGACGGCGCAGCACCTCGATGACCAGAGCGAGACGTTGCTGCTGGCGCTTAAGCGTGGTAGCGGGCCTGCCGGGCTATCGGCGATGCCGATGAGCGCGACGTTTGCCGATACACTGCTTATCCGTCCTCTGCTGGATGAAACTCGCGCCGCGCTATTGCAGTGGGCGCAGCGCCACGGGCTACGCTGGATTGAAGATGAGAGCAATCAGGACGACGCCTACGACCGCAACTTCCTGCGTCTACACGTCTTGCCGCTGCTGAATGCCCGCTGGCCGCACTTTGCCGAAGCGGCAGCGCGCAGCGCGGCGCTGTGCGGGGAGCAGGAACAACTGCTGGATGAGCTGCTGGCCGACGAGCTGTCGCGGCTGCTTGACGAAAACGGCTCGCTGGCGATTGAACCTCTCCTCAACATGAGTGGGCCGAAGCGCGCCGCGCTGCTGCGCCGCTGGTTGGCCGGGCTGGGGGCAACGATGCCGTCGCGGGAAATGCTGACTCGTCTGTGGCAGGAGGTGGCGCTTGCGCGTGAAGATGCCTCGCCGTGCCTGCGTCTCGGCGATTTTGACGTTCGTCGCTTTCAGCAACGTTTGTGGTGGGTTAAAGCGCTGCCAGGGCAAACGGATAGCGAAATTGTGTGGCAAAATTTACGCGCGCCGCTGGTATTACCGGACGGTCTTGGACGGGTCTTTTTATCGCCGGGCGGCGATATACGTCCACCGCATGCCGGCGAACCGGTCACGATTCGTTTTAAAGCGCCGGGGATGCTGCATATCGTAGGCCGTCACGGCGGACGCAAGCTGAAGAAAATCTGGCAGGAGCTGGGCGTGCCGCCCTGGCTGCGCGATACCACTCCGCTGTTGTTTTACGGCGATACGCTAATGGCCGCCGCAGGACGATTTGTGACGCGAGAGGGGTTGTGTGAAACGGGAGAAGGCGTACAACTTAGCTGGCAGAAAACGGGCAGCTAAGCTGCCCGTTTCTTAATTATGATTCACTGACCACCACGGTGCCGATTTGCGGGTGGCTGAAGCTGGTTATCCGATCAAGACGCAGCTCGCGCAGATCGCCCGCGCTGTCGACAACCAGATATTCCACGTTCTTGCGTGATAACAGGTCGTGAGCTTTGGCTTGCAGCACTTCGCCATCTTTCAGCTCCAGCGAGAGGACGAGGTGGTGCTGGCAGGCAAGCTCAAGATTGTCATAGTCATCACAGTTGATGGGTTGATAAGTATCATTCATTGACATAATCGCTCACCAGTAAGTTTGCCGCCGCATACGCGGCTTTTTCCCTGACTGACTCAGAAATGGCGTCATCCGCCGCAACTTCGTTCAAAACTTTCAGTACACAGCCTAGCGCATCCGGATATACCCTAAATCACCGCTCGCGATTTCCGCGTAGCGTTGGCGAATCAACTCACAATAGTTGCCCACATGCCCTCCTGTCAGCGCTTCAATTAAGCCTATGAAGATAATCTCTGTTTAGCAAGGTGACTATATCACACTCATTTAAGCATTATCAGCGGGATGAGCGGCGGCAGACGGGCCTTTTGGCGCTGATTTCGTTACAATGACCACCATTTTTTTCAGGAGTTTAGCCATGGCGCTGAAAGCAACGATTTATAAAGCAGTGGTCAACGTCGCCGATCTCGACCGTAGCCAGTTTCTGGACGCGTCGTTAACCCTCGCGCGCCACCCTTCCGAAACCCAGGAGCGCATGATGCTGCGTCTGCTGGCGTGGATTAAGTATGCTGACGAACGTCTGCAGTTTACCCGCGGCCTCTCTTCGGACGACGAGCCGGAGGTGTGGCTGCGCAACGATCATTTGGGTATCGATCTGTGGATTGAGCTGGGGCTGCCGGATGAGCGGCGGATCAAAAAAGCCTGCAGCCTGGCGCAGGAGGTGGCGCTGTTCACCTATAATAGTCGTGCTGCGGAGATTTGGTGGCAGCAGAACCAGAGCAAAATGGCGGGCTTTAAAAACCTGAGTATCTGGTATCTTGACGATGAACAGCTGGCGAAGCTCAGCGCGTTTGCCGAGCGCACGATGACGCTGCAAGCGACGATTCAGGAAGGGGCAATCTGGTTATCGGACGCTCAGAATAATCTGGAAATTCACCTGACGCCGTGGCAGACGCGGGCATGATTACGCTTTCCCGGCAGGTGAGCATCCCGGATGATGAACTGACGATTACCGCCATCCGGGCGCAGGGCGCGGGCGGGCAGCATGTGAATAAGACTTCCACGGCGATTCACCTGCGTTTTGACATTCGCGCCTCCAGCCTGCCGGAGTATTATAAAGAGCGCCTGCTCGCCGCCAGCCACCACTTAATTTCTGCTGACGGTGTGATTATCATTAAGGCGCAGGAATACCGTAGCCAGGAGATGAATCGCGAAGCGGCGATTGCCAGGCTGGTGGCGGTGATCCAGACGTTAACGACAGAACAAAAAAGCCGACGCCCTACGCGCCCAACCCGCGCGTCGAAAGAGCGGCGGCTGAATTCAAAAGCGCAGAAATCTTCAGTGAAGTCCATGCGCGGGAAAGTTCGCTATTAAGCCGGACGTGGATGTAATAAGTATAAGGAATTGAGGGTGAAAAAAGCGATATTGGCCATTGCGGCCACGGGATGCTGTTTGGGTTATTCGGATGCAACCATTCTGAAGTGACCACCGTCAAGCCGACGCAGCCAGCAGAATTAACCCCTATGCAGCAAAGCTGGCGCGGTGTTCTGCCGTGTGCAGATTGCGAAGGCATTGAGACCTCATTGTTCCTCGAGAAGGACGGTACCTGGGTGATGAACGAGCGCTATCAGGGCGTCAGTCGTGAGCCGTCATCGTTTGGCTCGTACGGTACCTGGGCGCGCACCGCCGATAAGCTGGTGTTGACCGACAGCCAGGGGAGAAGTCTTACTACCGGGCGAAGGGTGACAAGCTGGAGATGCTAGACCGCGAGGGTAACCCCATCGAATCGACGCTGAACTATACGCTGGAACCGGTTAAAGCAAGCCTGCCAACCACGCCGATGGCAATGCGCGGGATGTATTTCTACATGGCAGACGCGGCCACCTTTACCGACTGTGCTACCGGGCAGCGCGTGGCGGTCGTGAATAACGCCCAACTTGAGCGCGATTATGCGGCTGCAAAAGGCGGCGAGAGCAAACCGATTCTGCTGGTGGTCGAAGGGCACTTTACCGTTGAGGCGAATCCGGATACCGGCGCGATGGTGAAGACTTTGGCGACCGATAAAGGCGCGAAGTTTGTGCCAGGTAAGGATTGCGGCAACTAATAAAAAGGCCTCGCATCATGCGAGGCCTTCGTTTTTTTGCCGGATGATCCGGCAAAGGTTATCCGGGAATTCCGGCGTCGCTTCGCTCAGCCGGGGTTCGCGATTAGCCTTTAATAGCTTTCACCAGGTAATCGACGATGTCGCCGGTTTTAATCAGCTGCTTCTCGCCGTTACGACGGTATTTATATTCGATATCGTCGTTGTCGAGGTTACGGTCGCCCAGCACGATGGTGTGCGGAATACCAATCAGCTCCATATCGGCGAACATCACGCCCGGACGCTCTTTACGGTCGTCCATCAGCACTTCAATGCCCTGCGCGCGCAGCTCAGCGTACAGCTTCTCAGCCAGTTCCTGCACGCGGTAGGATTTGTGCATGTTCATCGGCAGAATCGCTACCTGGAACGGCGCGATGGCGTCTGGCCATACGATGCCGCGGTCGTCAAAGTTCTGCTCAATCGCCGCAGCCACCACGCGAGTGACCCCGATGCCGTAGCAGCCCATGGTCAGGATCTGGTTACGGCCATCTTCGCCCTGTACGGAGGCTTTCATCGCTTCGGAGTACTTGGTACCCAGCTGGAAGATGTGGCCCACTTCGATACCGCGTTTGATCATCAGCGTGCCTTTGCCATCCGGGCTCGGATCGCCAGCGACCACGTTACGGATGTCAGCCACTTCTGGGGTAGCGACGTCGCGATCCCAGTTGATGCCGAAGTAGTGCTTACCGTCGACGTTTGCGCCAGCGGCGAAGTCGCTCATTGCCGCAACGGTGCGGTCAATAACGGTTGGAATTGGCAGGTTGACCGGGCCGAGAGAGCCTGGACCTGCATTCGCCAGCGCACGAATTTCTGCTTCGGTGGCAAAAGTCAGCGGAGCCGCAACCTGTGGCAGTTTTTCCGCTTTCACTTCGTTCAGCTCGTGATCGCCGCGAACCAGCAGCGCAACCAGCGGAGACTTGCTGCCTTCTACCGCTTTAACCAGCAACGTTTTCACGGTTTTCTCGATTGGCAGGTTGAACTGCTCAACCAGCTCTGCGATGGTTTTGGCGTTTGGCGTATCGACCAGCGTCATTTCCTGGGTTGCTGCCGCGCGCGGCTCTTTCGGCGCCAGCGCTTCTGCGAACTCGATGTTTGCCGCGTAGTCGGAAGAGTCAGAGAAGATCACATCATCTTCGCCGCTCTGCGCCAGCACCTGGAATTCATGAGAGGCGCTACCGCCGATAGAACCGGTGTCAGCCTGTACAGCACGGAAATCCAGGCCCATGCGGCTGAAGATTTTGCTGTATGCCGCGTACATCGCGTCGTAAGTCTCTTGCAGAGATTCCTGAGAAGTATGGAAAGAGTAGGCGTCTTTCATCAGGAACTCACGGGAGCGCATCACGCCAAAACGTGGACGGACTTCGTCACGGAATTTGGTCTGGATCTGATAGAAGTTCAGCGGCAGCTGTTTGTAAGAGCTCAGCTCGTTACGAATCAGGTCGGTGATCACTTCTTCGTGCGTCGGGCCGAGGACGAACGGACGATCGCCACGGTCAGCAATACGCAGCAGTTCCGGACCATACTGTTCCCAACGGCCACTCTCTTCCCACAGTTCGGAAGGCTGAACTACCGGCATTAACACCTCGATCGCACCGGCGTTGTTCATCTCTTCACGCACGATGTTTTCGACTTTTTTCAGGACGCGCACGCCGGTCGGCAGCCAGGTGTATAACCCGGAGGCCAGCTTGCGGATCATCCCGGCGCGCAGCATCAGCTGATGGCTGATAACCTCGGCGTCGGCAGGTGTCTCCTTCAGAGTGGAGAGCAGGTATTGGCTAGTACGCATGTTGTTACGATTCCAGTTGGACGATTGAACAGGCTCAAGACGAGCCTGGCACAAAACAAAAGTGGTTTAGTTTACCAGCGAGAAAGGGATGTCAAAAGAGTGCGCGGCGCAAATTACCGGGCTTCGAGGGCAAAGACCTCAAATCCTGATGCCGTTACGCGCCAGCGGACGTTAAAGTCCAGCAGCCAGACCGCGTAGGTTTTGCCTTCTTCCTCATTTTTACGGTAGGCAGGACGCGGATCCTGCGCCAGCACTTCGGCAATAAACTGACGAAGACGCGGGTAACGTTTTTCCAGCCCGAGCAACTGCTGGGCGATTTCCTCGCTGAAGGTGACGTTAATATCGGCCTGTGGCGCGTCCTGCGCATAGCTGGCGCGCGCTTCCGGCAGCGATTCGGCAAAGGGCAGATACGGTTTAATATCTACCACCGGCGTGCCATCGACGAGGTCAAGCCCGCCAAGTTCAAGAATCACCTGTTCTTTATGGCAGCGGATACCACGCAGTTCGACCAACGACATCCCAATTGGGTTAGGGCGGAAGGTCGAGCGCGTTGCAAACACGCCCATTCTCGCGTTGCCGCCCAGACGAGGAGGGCGAACGGTGGGGCGCCAGCCGCCTTCCATCGTTTGATGGAAGACAAACAACACCCACAAATGGCTGAAAGCCTCCAGACCGCGCACCGCGTCGGCCTGGTTGTAGGGGCGACCAGATGCAGCTCGCCGCAACAGCTTTTAACCAGCCCCGGCTGGCGAGGCACGGCAAACTTCTCTTTATAAGGAGAGCGAATAACGCCGATTTGCGCGAATGAGAAGGTGCTCATTACTTCGCGGAAACGTTGAGCGCAGACCCGACGCAGACCGCCTGACGGTAGCAGCCCGGCGTGCCGCTCGTCACTTCACAGCTGTGCAGCAGTACTGCGTTCGCTTTCATTTTCGACGCGTTAATTTGCATGCGTTTGCGCGCGGTTGGGATATTCGGCGGTGAATCCTGATTGGTAGCCTGGCAAGATTCGCCCGACACCTCGCCCAGATCGCGGAACGGCTTACCGACCAGATCTTCAGCGTTGGTAATAATTCGTACCGGCGTTGCGCGTGGCGCTTTCGGTTTCGCGGTCTCCGTTTTGACGGGGGTCGCAGTGCTTTGAACGGGTTCAACGGGAGATCTGTTTAGCATGGAGCAGCCGCCTAACAGGAGCGCTAATAAACAGACCGGTAAAGCACGCATAGTAATTCCTCTATAAAGGGTAGACCAGGGGCTATTGAATCAGGTGCTTGCATAAATGACAAGACGGGCATGCGCCCGTCTTGAAAGATACTGCTTAGCGGTAAGACAATTACCAGCCTTTAACAGCGCCGCCGTTGAAGATTTTGTTCGCCGCTTCGTAAACTTCGTCAGACTGGTAAGCCTGAACGAATTTCTTCACGTTTTCCGCGTCTTTGTTGTCTTCGCGAGTGACAATCAGGTTTACATACGGAGACTCTTTACCTTCCACGAAGATACCGTCTTTCGCCGGGGTCAGGTTGATCTGGCTGGCGTAGGTGGTGTTAATGACGGCCAGCGCAATCTGCGCATCGTCCAGGGAGCGCGGCAGCTGCGGTGCTTCCAGTTCAACAATCTTCAGGTTTTTTGGGTTCTCTACGATATCCAGAGAGGTCGGCAGCAGACCAACGCCGTCTTTCAGTTTGATGAGCCCCTGTGCCTGCAGCAGCAGCAGAGTACGGCCCAGGTTAGTGGGATCGTTCGGCACGGCAATCTGGTCGCCCGCTTTCAGCTCATCCAGAGATTTGATTTTCTTGGAGTAGCCAGCAATTGGGTAAACGAAGGTGTTACCTACGGATACCAGTTTGTAACCACGGTCTTTGATCTGCTGATCGAGGTACGGTTTGTGCTGGAAGGCGTTGGCGTCAATGTCGCCTTTGCTCAGCGCTTCGTTCGGCAGTACGTAATCGTTGAAAGTAACCAGCTCAACGTCCAGACCGTATTTCTCTTTGGCCACTTTCTGCGCAACTTCAGCAACCTGCTGTTCTGCGCCGACGATCACACCGACTTTGATGTGGTTTGGATCTTTCTCGTCCTGGCCGCAACCAACAAGTGCCAGAGAACCAATCAGGGCCCCAACTGCCGCAAAGGTTTTAAAATTGAACGCCATGCTTATTTCCTTAAACTTTTAAGTTGTGTTGTGTGTAACGCTATTTATGAGTCACTGCCCGGACGATACGATCGCCAGATAGTTGAATTAAATAAACCAGAACGACCAGCAATACCAGCACTGTATTCATCACGACAGCATTATAACCAATGTAGCCGTACTGATAGCCAATCTGGCCCAGGCCGCCAGCGCCCACGGCACCGCCCATCGCGGAGTAACCAACCAGCGTAATCAGCGTAATGGTTGCCGCATTCACCAGGCCCGGGAGGGCTTCCGGCAGCAGAACTTTACGGATGATTTGCATCGGCGTTGCGCCCATTGCGCGGGAAGCTTCAATCAGCCCGGTCGGGATCTCCAGCAGGGCGTTTTCCACCATACGGGCGATAAACGGCGCGGCACCTACGGTCAACGGAACAATCGCCGCCTGCAGACCAATGGAGGTGCCCACAATCACGCGGGTAAATGGAATCATCCACACCAGCAGGATAATGAACGGAATGGAACGGAAGATATTCACCAGCGCAGAGAGAATGCGGTAAAGCTTGCCGTTCTCAATGATTTGCCCCGGACGTGTCGTATAAAGCAGCACGCCAACCGGCAAACCAATCACGAAACCGAAAAAGCCTGACACAAACGTCATGGCCAGCGTTTCCCAGACGCCGCGCGCCAGTAACCACATCATGGCCTCAGACATAACCCAATACCTCTACTTTTACATGGTGTTGCTGCAGCCAGGCGATGGCCGCTTGCGTATCTTCAGGTGTACCGTGCATTTCGGTCAGCATGATGCCGAACTTCACGCCGCCCGCGTAATCCATCTGCGCGCTAATAATGTTGTTATTCACGTTAAAGCGACGCGCGGTTTCTGACAGCAGCGGGGCGTCTACCGAATGACCGGTAAACTCCATGCGCAGCATGGGAACGCTATCAGCGGACTGAGTGTCTTTCAGACGTGCCAGGTAGTCTTCTGGAATATCCAGATGCAGTGTGGACTGAATGAACTGCTGCGCCAGCGGCGTTTTCGGATGAGAGAAGACTTCACTCACCGTATCCTGTTCGATCAGCTCACCGTTGCTGATCACGGCGACGCAGTCACAGATACGCTTAACGACATCCATTTCGTGTGTGATAAGCAGAATAGTCAGGCCCAGACGACGGTTAATGTCTTTCAGCAGTTCGAGAATAGAACGCGTGGTAGCCGGATCCAGCGCGCTGGTGGCTTCATCACACAGCAACACCTTGGGGTTGCTGGCCAGAGCACGGGCAATCGCCACGCGCTGTTTCTGTCCGCCGGACAGGTTTGCCGGATAGCTGTCGTGCTTATCGCCCAGACCGACGAGATCCAGCAGCTCGGTGACCCGGCGCTTGATTTCTTCTTTCGGCGTATTGTCGAGTTCCAGAGGCAGCGCGACGTTGCCAAATACCGTGCGAGATGAGAGCAGGTTAAAGTGCTGGAAGATCATGCCAATCTGGCGGCGTGCTTTGGTCAGTGCCGACTCAGATAATGAAGTCAGTTCCTGGCCGCCGACCTGAACACTGCCTTCGGTCGGGCGTTCAAGCAGGTTAACGCAACGAATGAGCGTACTTTTACCTGCGCCGGATGCGCCAATGACGCCGTAAATTTGTCCCGCAGGCACGTGCAGGCTAACGTTGTTTAGCGCCTGAATCGTGCGGTGGCCCTGCTGGAACACCTTGGTGATATTCGAAAGTTTAATCATTAGATTTTTTATTATCAGTTAGGAGTTATCCGCGGCATTTTCTTCTGCCCTGGACGGGCGATGACCGTCAACAAAACGGATGTTAAGGCATCTAGACGTCTAAATCAATCTGATTTATGCGATCGACGCTTTCTTGCCTGGCGAAACATGCGATACTAAGGGCACATGCCTTATTCAGGAGCAACACGGTGGCAAAGTCCGTACCCGCTATTTTTCTCGATCGTGATGGCACGATTAATGTCGATCATGGCTACGTTCATGAAATAGATGAGTTTGAGTTTATCGATGGCGTCATTGACGCGATGCGTGAATTAAAAGAAATGGGCTATGCCCTGGTGTTGGTGACTAACCAATCGGGTATTGCTCGCGGGAAGTTTACTGAAGCGCAGTTTGAAACGCTGACGGAATGGATGGACTGGTCGCTGGCCGACCGTGGTGTCGATCTCGATGGTATCTACTATTGTCCGCACCACCCGCAGGGAACGGTAGAAGAGTATCGTCAGGTATGCGACTGTCGCAAACCGCATCCAGGTATGTTGAAGTCGGCGCAGGAATATCTGCACATTGATATGGCTTCTTCTTATATGGTTGGCGATAAAATTGAAGACATGCTGGCAGCCGCAGCGGCGAATGTCGGTACAAAAGTGCTGGTGCGCACCGGTAAGCCGGTGACGGAAGAAGCGGAGAAAGCGGCGGATTGGGTGATTAATAGCCTGGCAGACCTGCCTGCGGCCATCAAAAAGCAGAAATAATCGACGAAAAGGCGAAAAGGTGAGCGGTTGAAAGAAAAATGCATTTTCCCTCTTGTCAGCCAGAAATAACTCCCTATAATGCGCTCCCACTGACACGGAACAACGGCAAACAAGCCGCCGGGTCAGCGAGATTCTCCTGAGAATCTCGACAGAGAAAAGCGAAATTAAACGCTTGACTCTGAAAGAGGAAAGCGTAATATACGCCACCTCGCGACGGTGAGCTGCAAGCCGCGTCGCAACTGCTCTTTAACAATTTATCAGACAATCTGTGTGGGCACTCGAAGATACGGATTCTTAACGTCGCAAGACGAAAAATGAATACCAAGTCTCTGAGTGAACACGTAATTCATTACGAAGTTTAATTCACGAGCATCAAACTTAAATTGAAGAGTTTGATCATGGCTCAGATTGAACGCTGGCGGCAGGCCTAACACATGCAAGTCGAACGGTAGCACAGAGAGCTTGCTCTCGGGTGACGAGTGGCGGACGGGTGAGTAATGTCTGGGAAACTGCCCGATGGAGGGGGATAACTACTGGAAACGGTAGCTAATACCGCATAACGTCGCAAGACCAAAGTGGGGACCTTCGGGCCTCACACCATCGGATGTGCCCAGATGGGATTAGCTAGTAGGTGGGGTAACGGCTCACCTAGGCGACGATCCCTAGCTGGTCTGAGAGGATGACCAGCCACACTGGAACTGAGACACGGTCCAGACTCCTACGGGAGGCAGCAGTGGGAATATTGCACAATGGGCGCAAGCCTGATGCAGCCATGCCGCGTGTATGAAGAAGGCCTTCGGGTTGTAAAGTACTTTCAGCGAGGAGGAAGGCGTTGTGGTTAATAACCGCAGCGATTGACGTTACTCGCAGAAGAAGCACCGGCTAACTCCGTGCCAGCAGCCGCGGTAATACGGAGGGTGCAAGCGTTAATCGGAATTACTGGGCGTAAAGCGCACGCAGGCGGTTTGTTAAGTCAGATGTGAAATCCCCGGGCTCAACCTGGGAACTGCATTTGAAACTGGCAAGCTTGAGTCTCGTAGAGGGGGTAGAATTCCAGGTGTAGCGGTGAAATGCGTAGAGATCTGGAGGAATACCGGTGGCGAAGGCGGCCCCTGGACGAAGACTGACGCTCAGGTGCGAAAGCGTGGGAGCAAACAGGATTAGATACCCTGGTAGTCCACGCCGTAAACGATGTCTATTTGGAGGTTGTGCCCTTGAGGCGTGGCTTCCGGAGCTAACGCGTTAAATAGACCGCCTGGGGAGTACGGCCGCAAGGTTAAAACTCAAATGAATTGACGGGGCCCGCACAAGCGGTGGAGCATGTGGTTTAATTCGATGCAACGCGAAGAACCTTACCTACTCTTGACATCCAGAGAACTTAGCAGAGATGCTTTGGTGCCTTCGGGAACTCTGAGACAGGTGCTGCATGGCTGTCGTCAGCTCGTGTTGTGAAATGTTGGGTTAAGTCCCGCAACGAGCGCAACCCTTATCCTTTGTTGCCAGCGGTTCGGCCGGGAACTCAAAGGAGACTGCCAGTGATAAACTGGAGGAAGGTGGGGATGACGTCAAGTCATCATGGCCCTTACGAGTAGGGCTACACACGTGCTACAATGGCATATACAAAGAGAAGCGACCTCGCGAGAGCAAGCGGACCTCATAAAGTATGTCGTAGTCCGGATTGGAGTCTGCAACTCGACTCCATGAAGTCGGAATCGCTAGTAATCGTAGATCAGAATGCTACGGTGAATACGTTCCCGGGCCTTGTACACACCGCCCGTCACACCATGGGAGTGGGTTGCAAAAGAAGTAGGTAGCTTAACCTTCGGGAGGGCGCTTACCACTTTGTGATTCATGACTGGGGTGAAGTCGTAACAAGGTAACCGTAGGGGAACCTGCGGTTGGATCACCTCCTTACCTTAAAGAAACGTTCTTTGAAGTGCTCACACAGATTGTCTGATGAAAAATAGCAGTAAAGAATCTCTGCAGGCTTGTAGCTCAGGTGGTTAGAGCGCACCCCTGATAAGGGTGAGGTCGGTGGTTCAAGTCCACTCAGGCCTACCAAATTCTTCCTGATACCGCGTTGTGAAACGACTCGCATACTTCAGTATGCTTCGCCGTTCCACGCCTTGTCTCAGAAAGAATTGCGGTTTTAAGAGATTCTGTCAAACGATGGGGCTATAGCTCAGCTGGGAGAGCGCCTGCTTTGCACGCAGGAGGTCTGCGGTTCGATCCCGCATAGCTCCACCATCTTTACTGCAACAAACCAAGAAAACTTCAGAGTGTACCTGAAAAGGTTCACTGCGAAGTTTTGCTCTTTAAAAATCTGGATCAAGCTGAAAATTGAAACGACACACTGTGTCTGTTCTCCGTAATAAGAACAGATAAGCGGTGTGTTCGAGTCTCTCAAATTTTCGCAAGTCGATGATGAATCGAAAGAAACATCTTCGGTTGTGAGGTTAAGCGACTAAGCGTACACGGTGGATGCCCTGGCAGTCAGAGGCGATGAAGGACGTGCTAATCTGCGATAAGCGTCGGTAAGGTGATATGAACCGTTATAACCGGCGATTTCCGAATGGGGAAACCCAGTGTGATTCGTCACACTATCATTACGTGAATACATAGCGTAATGAAGCGAACCGGGGGAACTGAAACATCTAAGTACCCCGAGGAAAAGAAATCAACCGAGATTCCCCCAGTAGCGGCGAGCGAACGGGGAGCAGCCCAGAGTCTGAATCAGCTTGTGTGTTAGTGGAACGGTCTGGAAAGTCCGACGGTACAGGGTGATAGTCCCGTACACCAAAATGCACAGGTTGTGAACTCGAAGAGTAGGGCGGGACACGTGGTATCCTGTCTGAATATGGGGGACCATCCTCCAAGGCTAAATACTCCTGACTGACCGATAGTGAACCAGTACCGTGAGGGAAAGGCGAAAAGAACCCCGGCGAGGGGAGTGAAAAAGAACCTGAAACCGTGTACGTACAAGCAGTGGGAGCACCTTCGGGTGTGACTGCGTACCTTTTGTATAATGGGTCAGCGACTTATATTCTGTAGCAAGGTTAACCGTATAGGGGAGCCGAAGGGAAACCGAGTCTTAACTGGGCGTTAAGTTGCAGGGTATAGACCCGAAACCCGGTGATCTAGCCATGGGCAGGTTGAAGGTTGGGTAACACTAACTGGAGGACCGAACCGACTAATGTTGAAAAATTAGCGGATGACTTGTGGCTGGGGTGAAAGGCCAATCAAACCGGGAGATAGCTGGTTCTCCCCGAAAGCTATTTAGGTAGCGCCTCGTGAATTCATCTTCGGGGTAGAGCACTGTTTCGGCTAGGGGGTCATCCCGACTTACCAACCCGATGCAAACTGCGAATACCGAAGAATGTTATCACGGGAGACACACGGCGGGTGCTAACGTCCGTCGTGAAGAGGGAAACAACCCAGACCGCCAGCTAAGGTCCCAAAGTCACAGTTAAGTGGGAAACGATGTGGGAAGGCTCAGACAGCCAGGATGTTGGCTTAGAAGCAGCCATCATTTAAAGAAAGCGTAATAGCTCACTGGTCGAGTCGGCCTGCGCGGAAGATGTAACGGGGCTAAACTGTGCACCGAAGCTGCGGCAGCGACATTTAGGTGTTGTTGGGTAGGGGAGCGTTCTGTAAGCCTGCGAAGGTGTCCTGTGAGGGATGCTGGAGGTATCAGAAGTGCGAATGCTGACATAAGTAACGATAATGCGGGTGAAAAACCCGCACGCCGGAAGACCAAGGGTTCCTGTCCAACGTTAATCGGGGCAGGGTGAGTCGACCCCTAAGGCGAGGCCGAAAGGCGTAGTCGATGGGAAACAGGTTAATATTCCTGTACTTGGTGTTACTGCGAAGGGGGACGGAGAAGGCTATGTTAGCCGGGCGACGGTTGTCCCGGTTTAAGCATGTAGGCGGAGGTTCCAGGTAAATCCGGTACCTTATTAACGCTGAGGTGTGATGACGAGGCACTACGGTGCTGAAGTAACAAATGCCCTGCTTCCAGGAAAAGCCTCTAAGCATCAGGTAACATCAAATCGTACCCCAAACCGACACAGGTGGTCAGGTAGAGAATACCAAGGCGCTTGAGAGAACTCGGGTGAAGGAACTAGGCAAAATGGTGCCGTAACTTCGGGAGAAGGCACGCTGATACGTAGGTGAAGTCCCTTGCGGATGGAGCTGAAATCAGTCGAAGATACCAGCTGGCTGCAACTGTTTATTAAAAACACAGCACTGTGCAAACACGAAAGTGGACGTATACGGTGTGACGCCTGCCCGGTGCCGGAAGGTTAATTGATGGGTTAGCGGCAACGCGAAGCTCTTGATCGAAGCCCCGGTAAACGGCGGCCGTAACTATAACGGTCCTAAGGTAGCGAAATTCCTTGTCGGGTAAGTTCCGACCTGCACGAATGGCGTAATGATGGCCAGGCTGTCTCCACCCGAGACTCAGTGAAATTGAACTCGCTGTGAAGATGCAGTGTACCCGCGGCAAGACGGAAAGACCCCGTGAACCTTTACTATAGCTTGACACTGAACACTGGTCCTTGATGTGTAGGATAGGTGGGAGGCTTTGAAGCGCGGACGCCAGTTCGTGTGGAGCCATCCTTGAAATACCACCCTTTAATGGCTGGTGTTCTAACGTAGACCCGTAATCCGGGTTGCGGACAGTGTCTGGTGGGTAGTTTGACTGGGGCGGTCTCCTCCTAAAGAGTAACGGAGGAGCACGAAGGTTAGCTAATCCTGGTCGGACATCAGGAGGTTAGTGCAAAGGCATAAGCTAGCTTGACTGCGAGAGTGACGGCTCGAGCAGGTGCGAAAGCAGGTCTTAGTGATCCGGTGGTTCTGAATGGAAGGGCCATCGCTCAACGGATAAAAGGTACTCCGGGATAACAGGCTGATACCGCCCAAGAGTTCATATCGACGGCGGTGTTTGGCACCTCGATGTCGGCTCATCACATCCTGGGCTGAAGTAGGTCCCAAGGGTATGGCTGTTCGCCATTTAAAGTGGTACGCGAGCTGGGTTTAGAACGTCGTGAGACAGTTCGGTCCCTATCTGCCGTGGGCGCTGGAGAATTGAGGGGGCTGCTCCTAGTACGAGAGGACCGGAGTGGACGCATCACTGGTGTTCGGGTTGTCATGCCAATGGCATTGCCCGGTAGCTAAATGCGGAAAAGATAAGTGCTGAAAGCATCTAAGCACGAAACTTGCCCCGAGATGAGTTCTCCCTGACTCCTTGAGAGTCCTGAAGGAACGTTGAAGACGACGACGTTGATAGGCTGGGTGTGTAAGCGTAGCGATACGTTGAGCTAACCAGTACTAATGAACCGTGAGGCTTAACCTTACAACGCCGAAGATGTTTTGGCGAAGAGACGAAGATTCAGCTTGATTACAGATTAAATCAGAACGCATAAAGCGGTCTGAAAACAGAATTTGCCTGGCGGCTGTAGCGCGGTGGTCCCACCTGACCCCATGCCGAACTCAGAAGTGAAACGCCGTAGCGCCGATGGTAGTGTGGGGTCTCCCCATGCGAGAGTAGGGAACTGCCAGGCATCAAATTAGAAGTATGGCATTAACTTTCGAGGCAGTTCACTACTCGACAGAGAGTAGGACAAAAGCGAAAGCTTTTGAACGTTGCGAAGCAACGGCCCGAAGGGTGAATCACAAAGTGATTCATAAACTGCCAGGCATCAAATTGCAGTAAACCGGGATGAATAATCCGGGTAGTGACAAAGAAATTCGGTGGAGCGGTAGTTCAGTCGGTTAGAATACCTGCCTGTCACGCAGGGGTCGCGGGTTCGAGTCCCGTCCGTTCCGCCACTTATTAAGAGCCCTGAGCATATTTGCTCAGGGCTTTTTCTTTGCGTATCGTTTGATTGTTGCTGTTTTAGCAAAAATCCTCTGCATTTCACGATCTTTTTCTCAATCCTCTCCCTCGTCATAATGGTCTCAGTTAACCCATTTTGATAAATAAAGAGGAAAATCATGACAATCCCTGCATTTGGTCTCGGTACCTTCCGCCTGAAAGACGACGTTGTTATTGCATCCGTTAAAACCGCGCTGGAGCTTGGTTACCGTACTATCGATACCGCGCAGATCTATGACAACGAAGCGGCCGTAGGCCAGGCAATTGCCGAAAGCGGCATTGCGCGTAATGAGCTGTTCATCACCACCAAGATCTGGATTGAAAACCTGAGCAAAGACAAGCTGATCGCGAGCCTCAAAGAAAGCCTGCAGAAGCTGCGTACCGACTATGTTGATCTGACGCTGATCCACTGGCCGTCGCCGAACGATGCCGTGGCGGTTGAAGAGTTTATGGCTGCGCTGCTGGAAGCGAAAAAACAAGGTCTGACTCGCCAGATCGGGATCTCTAACTTCACGATTCCGCTGATGGAGCGCGCTATTGCAGCCGTAGGCGTAGAGCATATCGCCACTAACCAGATTGAGCTGTCACCGTATCTGCAAAACCGCAAAGTCGTTGATTGGGCTACCGAGCACGGTATCCATATCACTTCTTACATGACGCTGGCATACGGTAAAGCACTGAAAGATGAAGTGATTGCAGCCATCGCGAAGAAACATAATGCGACGCCTGCGCAGGTTATTCTGGCCTGGGCAATGGGTGAAGGCTATGCGGTAATTCCGTCTTCTACTAAGCGTGAAAATCTGGCAAGCAACCTGCTGGCTCAGGATCTGAAATTAGATGCTGAAGATAAAAAAGCCATCGCCGCGCTGGACTGCAACGACCGCCTGGTCAGTCCGGAAGGTCTGGCTCCTGAGTGGGACTAATGGCCCTTTAACCCTCTGAAACCCTCTGGTAGCCCGGACGAAACGCTCATGTCGACTCCGGCCTCCCAATCAGCTGTGCGATTCGTTACCGATTCTCCTTCACGTACTCGCTCAGAAAATCAATAAACGCCCTGATACGGGTGCTCACTGCCCGGTCACTGTAGTAAACCGCGCTAAACGGCATTTCGACAGGCAGTCGCTTATCGGCCAACAGCTCAACAAACTCTCCGCTCGCAATCTCTTTATCCACCATGTAATCCGACAGGCAGGCAATACCGTTGCCGTTCAAACACAGCTGTTTGAGCGTTTCTCCGCTGTTGGAGGTAATGTCGCAGCTGACTTCCATAAACTGCCCATCGCAGCAGTACACTGGCCACGTGTTCAGCGAAGAAGGTTCGGTGAAACCAAGGCACTGGTGCTCATTCAAATCTGCAACGTTCTCCGGCTTGCCATGTCTGGCAATATACTCCGGTGATGCGATGATCTTACGATAGCTGTTAAACAGGGGGCGAGCGCGTAGACTGGAGTCGGTTAATGTCCCCGCCCGAATGGCAACGTCCACTTTACGCTCAATCAGGTTGATAAAGGTCTCAGACGACACCAGCGAGAGCGTCATCTCCGGGTAGCGTTCGCGAAACGGCTTAATCAACGGCATCAGGAAGTGCAACATCACCGGCGTGGCTGCGTCGACCCGCAGCAGACCACGCGGCGTATTGCGCGTATCCAGTAGCTCATTTTCCGCCGCGGCCATCTCTTGTAGCACAACCTGCATGCGACGAAAGTAGCGTTCTCCCTCTTCAGTCAGATTAAGCTGACGCGTGGTGCGGTTAAGCAGGCTCACTCCGAGCTTAGATTCCAGCTTCTTTACCGCCCGGCTCACCGCCGAGTTAGCTTGGCCAAGCTGCTCCGCTGCCCGGCTAAAACTTCCGCTTTCAACTACCGCCACGAAAATGGCGATCTCTTCTGATGTTGCTCTCATTATTGCACCTGACGCAAAATTCTATTGAGATTCTGAATATTTTTGTTATTTAAACACCCGGCATACTACGTGTCATCTTAATACTGATGATGTGGAGTAAATTATGCCGCTGGCGCTACTAGCCTTAACGATCAGTGCCTTCGCTATTGGCACAACCGAATTTGTGATTGTCGGCCTGGTCCCGACGATTGCTGAACAGCTTGCCATCTCCTTGCCTTCCGCCGGGATGCTGGTTTCCATCTATGCTCTGGGTGTGGCTATTGGCGCGCCGGTGCTCACGGCCCTGACGGGCAAACTGCCGCGCAAACAGCTGCTGCTGGCCTTGATGGTGCTGTTTACCGTCGGTAACCTGCTGGCCTGGCAGGCGCCGGGATACGCCACCTTAGTTGTCGCGCGTCTGCTGACTGGTCTGGCGCACGGCGTGTTCTTTTCCATTGGCTCAACCATTGCCACCAGTCTGGTGCCAAAAGAGAAAGCCGCCTCGGCGATTGCCATTATGTTTGGTGGCCTGACCGTGGCGCTGGTCACCGGTGTGCCGCTGGGCACCTTTATCGGTCAGCACTTTGGCTGGCGTGAAACTTTCCTTGCCGTTTCTTTACTGGGCGTGATTGCGCTGATTGCCAGCGCCATACTGGTACCGGGTAATATCCCTGGTCGTGCACCAGCAAGTTTAACTGACCAGTTGAAAGTGCTGACTCACCCGCGTCTGCTGATGATTTACGCGATTACCGCGCTGGGCTACGGCGGCGTCTTTACCGCCTTCACCTTCCTGGCGCCGATGATGCAAAATCTGGCTGGCTTCACACCGAACGCGGTCAGTTGGATCCTGTTAGGTTACGGTGTGGCGGTCGCAGTAGGGAATATCTGGGGTGGTAAACTGGCCGACAAACACGGTGCGATACCGGCGCTGAAATTTATCTTTGCCGCGCTGGCGGCGCTGTTGGTGGTCTTCCAGTTCACGGCGTCAATTCAGTATGCTGCGCTGGCAACGGTGTTGGTGATGGGGTGTTTGCCTTTGGTAACGTGCCAGGTTTGCAGGTCTATGTGGTTCAGAAGGCCGAAGAGTACACGCCAGCTGCCGTTGATGTGGCATCGGGCCTGAACATCGCCGCTTTTAATGTCGGAATTGCTATCGGCTCCGTAGTGGGGGACAAACCGTCGAACACTATGGTCTGGCACAAACGCCGTGGATTGGCGCGCTGATTGTGGTGGGAGCGCTGCTGTTGACCGGCCTGAGTGGCCGCCTGGACAAGCCGGGTCGCGCCGTACTTGGTTAGAATTTTTTCGGTAAGCACAGGCTTACAGAAGTTCACCCAGCTTTATCACAAATAGCGTTGAAACCGTGGGCAAAAGCCCTATAACTGAGGAACCTTCCTGGAATCAGGCGGGTTCTTTGCTTATTGAGGTTATAAAAGAAAGTGCGAAAAAATACCTACGCCATGCGCTATATTGCCGGACAGCCCGCAGAGCGGATCCTCCCGCCGCCGGGCGCGTATTCCGGGTTGAGCGAGGCATTATCGGTGGGTAAGCCGTTAAGCACTGAAGAGAATATTCGCATCCTGGTGTGGAATATCTTTAAGCAGCAGCGCGCTGAATGGCTGTCGGTGCTGAATAAGTACGGTAAAGATGCGCACCTGGTGCTATTGCAGGAAGCGCAAACCACGCCAGAACTGGTAAAGTTTGCGACCACTAACTATCTTGCGGCCGATCAGGTGCCCGCGTTCGCGCTGCCGCATCATCCTTCTGGCGTGATGACCCTGTCCGCTGCCCAGCCTGTTTACTGCTGCCCACTACGTGAACGTGAGCCGATTCTGCGTCTGGCGAAATCGGCGTTAGTGACTGTTTACCCACTTCCTGATTCGCAATTGCTGATGGTCGTGAATATTCACGCCGTTAACTTTAGCCTTGGCGTTGATGTCTACAGTAAGCAGCTGATGCCCATCGGCGAACAGATTGCCCAACATAACGGCCCGGTGATCATGGCCGGGGATTTCAACGCCTGGAGTCGTCCGCGTATGAACGCGCTGTACCGTTTTGCGCGCGATATGTCGCTGCGCCCGGTACGTTTTGACGACGATCAGCGCCGCCGGGCGTTTGGTCGTCCGCTGGACTTCGTTTTCTATCGGGGTTGAACGTGAACGATGCTTCCGTGCTGGTTACTCGCGCATCGGATCACAATCCATTGATCGTCGAATTCAGTCCCGGCAGGTAGGGCAGAAGACATAAAAAAAGGCACCGGGGGAAACGGTGCCTTTTTTACTGGATGCCTGTCAGGAGTCAGGACGGTCGCTGTTCTTAACATACAGCGTGAGCTGATCGCCCGGCTGCAGGTTGCCAGTGTCACTATTCCAGCGCATCACATCTTTGATGTTCACGCCGTGACGCTTTGCAATGCTCGACAGCGAATCACCTTTACGTACGCGGTACGTAATGCTGCTGTTATCGGCAAGACGCGCAGCGCTGCTGCCCGCACCTACCGTTAAGCTCTGGCCCACTTTCAGGTTGCTACCACGCAGGTTGTTCCACTGCTGCAGGTCCTTCGTCGTCACGCCTAAGCGTGATGCAATACCCGACAGCGTGTCGCCTGAGCGAACCTGATAGCTGCGGCTGGACATCGGCGTATTGTCAGCAACCAGCGTTGGCTGGAGGTCGGCAATTTCACCGGAGGCCAGGGATTCACGCAGCTGATCTGCATGCTTCTGTGGCACCATCACGTACTTTGGACCGCTTGCGCCGAGCGTAGAGCCTTTAACGCCTGCGTTGAAGGTCTTCAGCTTGTTGACCGGCATACCAGCCATGTCTGCGAGCTGAGAGATCTCAACCGGGCTATCGAGGCGAACACGCGCCAGCGCACGGCTTTCGTCGGTTGTTGGCAGACGAACGCCATAGCGTTTGCTGTTTTTGAGAATGTCGCTCAAAGCCAGCATCTTCGGTACGTAGACCTTTGTTTCCTGAGGCAATGGAAGTGACCAGAAGTCCGTAGGCTTACCACGGGCTTTGTTCGCCTTCATCGCTTTCATTACACGGCCTTCACCGCTGTTATACGCCGCCACGGTTAATAACCAGTCGCCGTCGAACATTTTGTTCAGACGCTGCATCATATCCAGTGCTGCCGTTGTGGAAGCAACGACGTCACGACGTGCGTCATAACTGCGGGTCTGTTTCAGACCATAATTGCGCCCTGTGCTCGGAATGATCTGCCAGATGCCTGCGGCATTGGCGCCAGACGTTGCGTGCGGGTCAAAAGCGCTCTCCACTATGGGTAGTAATACCAGTTCCATAGGCATGTTACGTTTCTTAACTTGCCCGGCTATCCAGTACATATACGGCTCTGCCCGTAAAGTTACATCGTGGAGATAGCTCTTATTTCGTAAGTACTTCTGTTTCTGTTCGCGAACCCGGGCGTTATCCGGGATTCCCATCTTTAGCTCGTCGCCAATATAAGCCCACAAGTCCTGATTCTGCATGTCGAATGTCCCATCGTCCATCCAACGTGCCTGACTTGCGAATTTACTTGCTTCCCTTGACTAGCCGCAGAAAGGCTCTGTGCGTGCTGTTGGACGTTGCCCTGCTGTGACGCCTGGCACCCACGAGCAGGACAGAGGCGAGTAATATCGCTTTTGCCTTCATGTGTGTGTCAATAGTTGCTTAAAAGACGACCGATAATAACGACGAACTTTCGAAAACGCAACCCGGAAGTATCAGAAGTTATCTTTCTTTGACCGTAACCATGCAAAACGCTCTTCAGATTGTAGCAACTTTGTTTCTTTGTTTATTTCATTAATTAAATCAATATCATCCGTTCTTAAAAAGAGATTAATTTGACGCTCCTTTTTCAGAGTTGTGGGGAGTGTTATTTGGTTTTTTGCGCGTAACTCCTTCACTTCTCGATAGTATTCGTTAATGAACAAATCATGCGGTAAAACGCTCAGGGCAAACTTCATGTTGGAGAGCGTATACTCATGTGCGCAACAAACTAGCGTCTCTTCTGGCAGGGTGTTAATGCGCTGCAGCGAGCGGTACATCTGGGCTGGCGTGCCTTCGAATAAACGTCCGCAGCCCCCGGAAAACAGGGTGTCGCCGCAAAAAAGCCACGGCGCGCTGTAGAAACAGATATGTCCTAAAGTGTGCCCCGGTGTAGCGAAAACGTGAAATTCCTGGTCGAGTACGCGGATCCGATCGCCATCGGCGACAATTTTTGTTGTTCCTTTGTTACGAGTCTCTTCCGGACCGTAAACGATCAGATTCGGATAATGCCTATGCAGATCCGACACGCCGCCAACGTGATCGTTGTGGTGATGGGTTAAGAGGATCGCCTCCGGCTGCCAGCCGTTTTCGGCGATCGCTGCCAGTACTGGGCGGCTTCACCGGGATCGACAATCAGACAACGGCCCGTTTCATCATTAAGAACCCAGATGTAGTTGTCCTGAAACGCCGGAATACTGTTAAGATTCATTAGTTACCTCTTAAGCGTAGGGAAGGTGTGATGAAACCGGCAAGGATACCTCAAACAGTCTCAGCGCCTGTCTCGTGGGCGCAATTGCCCTGGGGTGAATATTATCGCGAGGCTATCGATCGTCAACTGAAACCCTGGCTCGGAAAGTTGTACGGTTTTCACCTGCTCAAGGTCGGTAACCTGAGTGCCGAAATCAATACCGAAGCCTGTGCGATCTCACATCAGGTCAATATCTCGCTGGAAGGCAGCCCGATGCAGGTGCTAGCCGATCCGCTGCATCTGCCGTTTGCCGAGAAGTCGGTCGATGCCTGCCTGCTCGCCCATACCTTGCCCTGGTGCAGCGACCCACACCGTATGCTGCGCGAAGCCGACCGTGTGTTAATTGATGACGGCTGGCTGATTATCAGCAGCTTCAACCCGGTGAGCCTGATGGGGCTACGCAAGCTGTTTCCGGTGCTGCGCAAATCCGTCCCTTACAACAGCCGAATGTTTACCATGACCCGCCAGCTCGACTGGCTGGCGCTGCTGAATTTTGAAGTGCTGCACCAGAGCCGTTTTCAGGTGCTGCCCTGGGCGAAGCAGGGGGCGTCATGTTGAGCACCCATTTGCCTGCGCTGGGTTGTCTGCAACTGATTGTTGCACGTAAACGCACCATTCCGTTGACGCTGAACCCGATGCGGCAAAATAAGGCAAAAAGCCGTATCCCGCAGGCGGTCGGCGCGACCCGACAGTACCGTAAACCGCCGGACGCTTAGGCTTCCGGCTGGTAGCCAACGTCGTCGTGGGTTGGCGCGGAGGCTGCCGCTCGTGCCAGCTCATCACAGCGTTCGTTCTCCGGATGCCCGGCGTGGCCCTTCACCCATTCCCAGCGGATGTCATGCTGGCCGAGGGCCGCATCGAGCCGTTTCCAGAGATCGACATTCTTCACCGGCTTTTTATCCGCCGTCTTCCAGCCACGTTTTTTCCAGTTGTGGATCCACTGAGTGATCCCCTGGCGTACGTACTGGCTGTCGGTGCTCAGCACCACGGTGCACGGTTCTTTCAGCGCTTCCAGCGCGACGATCGCCGCCATCAGCTCCATCCGGTTGTTGGTGGTCAGGCGATAGCCTTCATTAAAGGTTTTTTCCCGCTGACGATAGCGTAAAATAGCGCCATAACCGCCAGGGCCTGGGTTACCAAGGCAAGAGCCATCGGTGAAAATTTCTACCTGTTTAAGCATCTCTGGTAGACTTCCTGTATCTGCAATCGAAAGTAAAACGGCAAGTCTGACATAAATGACTGATATGAGCACTGCAATTACGCGACAGATCGTTCTGGATACCGAAACCACCGGTATGAACCAGATCGGCGCGCACTATGAAGGTCACAAGATCATCGAGATCGGTGCCGTCGAAGTAATCAACCGTCGTTTGACCGGCAACAACTTCCACGTTTATCTCAAGCCCGACCGGCTGGTGGACCCTGAAGCCTTCGGCGTTCACGGTATCGCCGACGAGTTCTTGCTGGATAAACCCACCTTTGCCGACGTTGCCGATGAGTTTCTTGACTACATCCGCGGCGCGGAGCTGGTCATCCATAACGCATCGTTCGATATCGGCTTTATGGACTATGAGTTTAGTAAGCTCAATCGCGGTATTCCAAAAACCGATACCTTTTGTAAAGTCACCGATAGCCTGGCGCTGGCGAGGAAAATGTTCCCCGGCAAGCGTAACAGCCTCGATGCGTTGTGCTCGCGCTATGAAATAGACAACACCAAGCGTACGCTGCACGGCGCGCTTCTCGATGCCCAGATCCTGGCAGACGTCTATCTGACGATGACGGGCGGCCAGACGTCGATCAAGTTTGCGATGGAAGGCGAAGGACAGCAACAGGTGGGTGATACCGGAATTCAGCGTATTGTCCGCGCGGCGAGTAAACTGCGCGTTGTTTATGCGACCGATGAAGAGCTGATGAACCATGAATCGCGGCTTGATCTGGTGCAGAAGAAGGCGGAAGCTGTCTCTGGCGGGCATAAAACCGCTATTTTGCTGTGAAAATAAGCGTATGGGCGAATTTTGCAGCAAACGATTCAAAAACAGAGAAAAAGCGTTGACGGTTTCCGAGGGAATCCGTAATATTCGCCTCGTTCCCAAGGGAACACAGCGGAGCGGTAGTTCAGTCGGTTAGAATACCTGCCTGTCACGCAGGGGTCGCGGGTTCGAGTCCCGTCCGTTCCGCCACTATTCAGGAAGCCCGAATCAGCAATGATTCGGGCTTTCGTCGTTTTAGCCTTCCAGGATTTTCGGCGCAGCTTTGCCGTCCATTCATTACCCTAACGCAAACGGATCGGCATCCTGCCAGGCAGGGAAATTCTCGCGATACTCCTGGAGTTGCGTCAGAGAAAGCTCTCCGTCAATGCGGGTCGCCAGATGGGTTCGGCGGTAGCCAGAATCTCGCCCTGTGGGGTGATGATGCGGCTATCTCCGCGGTAGTGATGGCCGTTGCCGTCGGTACCGACGCGGTTGCAGCCAGCGACGTAAGCCTGATTCTCAATAGCGCGTGCCGTCAGCAGTGCCTGCCAGTGCAGTGAACGCGGCGCGGGCCAGTTGGCAACGTACAGCGCCAGGTCGTAGTCATTGCGGTTGCGCGACCACACCGGGAAACGCAGGTCGTAGCACACCAGCGGCAGAATGCGCCAGCCGCGCCACGTCAACACCACGCGCTGGTTACCCGCAATATAGTGGTGATGCTCATCGGCCATGCGGAACAGATGGCGTTTGTCGTAGACGTGGACCTGGCCTTCCGGCTCCACGAGCAGGAAACGATTAACCGCACCCAGCGGCGTTTGCAGCGCGGCGCTGCCGGCAACCAGGGCGTTGGTGCGCAGTGCCTGCTCTCGCATCCAGGCGACAACCTCTTCCTCTGCCATCGACTGTTCGGCGGCTTCCATGGCAAATCCGGTCGTAAACATTTCCGGCAGTACAATCACGTCGCGCCCGACAATCTCTTCCATCTGCCGGTCAAAGTGTCGCAGGTTGGCTGGTCCATCCATCCAGACCAGGGTTGTTGTAAAAGGGTAATCTTCAAGCCAGGCACGTGATGAACTCCTTTATTGCAGGACGTAAATCTAACTGTAACACCTTATCAGGACGCTGCCGCGCTGAGGACTGTCTGGATAAAAAAAAGCGGAGCCAGGCTCCGCTTTGGGGATAACGAATCGAAGAGGTTACGCGGCTTCAACCTTGCGCACGTTGTCCGGCAGCTTTACCGGCTTGGTCGCCAGCTCGTCCGGAGCGAAATCGTCGACGTTGATGCTGCGCAGACGACTTTCTTCCGCTTTGATCAGAATGGCTGCTTCGGTTTGATCGATAAGCCCTTTTGCCAGCGCGTTACGTGCCAGTTCGTCCAGGCGGGTAAACGGCAGGTTTTTGCCAATTTCTTTACAGATGCGCTGGTGGATAGGGTCGGCCGCCATCACGTCTACCAGCGCTTCTTCCAGCAGGCCACCGGGTTATGTTCGCTCGGCGTCAGGTACTGGCCACGGCCAATACGGGAGCGAGTGGCGCTCGGCGTTTGCAGAATCTTCGCCACGCTGTGATCCAGCTTATCGGACGGCGCATCGTAATGACGGCCGGTCGGGAAGATGGCGAGGCGCAGGGCACCGGCAACAAAGCGGTTCGGGAAGTTCTTCAACAGATCGTCAATTGCTTGCTCTGCCTGGTGCAGCGCATCCTGCACGCCCCAATGTACCAGCGGTAAATCGGCTTCATGGCGACCTTCATCGTCATAGCGTTTCAGGACGGCAGAGGCGAGGTACAGTTGGCTCAGCACATCGCCCAGACGCGCGGAGATACGCTCACGACGCTTCAGGCTACCGCCCAGCACCGCCATGGAAACATCAGACAGCAGGGCCAGGTTGGCGCTCAGACGGTTCAGATGCTGGTAGTAACGCTTCGTCGCATCACGGGTCGGCGTCGAGCTGGTTAAGCCACGAGTGAGACCTAACCAGAAGCTGCGCACTTTGTTGCTGCCGACGTGGCCGATGTGTTTAAACAGCAGTTTATCGAAGGCGTTAACGTCTTTATTCTGCGCGGCGGCCATCTCTTCCAGCACGTACGGATGGCAGCGAATGGCGCCCTGGCCGAAGATCATCATGCTACGGGTCAGGATGTTTGCACCTTCTACGGTGATGGCAATTGGCGCGCCCTGGTAAGCACGGGCCAGGAAGTTGCCTTCGCCCAGCATAATGCCTTTGCCCCCGGCGATATCCATGGCGTCAACAATGGACTGCTGGCCGCGATGGGTGCAGTGGTACTTGACGATAGCCGACAGGACCGCCGGTTTTTCACCGAGCATAATGCCGTAGGTAATCAGGGTCGCGGCGGCGTCCATCACATAGGCGTTGCCGGCGATACGCGCCAACGGCTCTTCAATGCCTTCCATTTTACCAATGGACACTTTGAACTGACGGCGAATATGTGCGTAGGCGCCGGTGGCCAGCGCGACGGATTTCACGCCGCCGGTGGAGTTCGACGGCAAGGTAATGCCGCGGCCTACGGACAGACACTCAACCAGCATACGCCAGCCCTGACCGGCCATTTTTGGCCCACCGATGATGTAATCGATTGGAACAAAGATGTCCTGACCGCGGGTTGGACCGTTCTGGAACGGTACGTTCAGCGGGAAGTGACGACGACCAATTTCCACGCCGGGGGTGCTGGTGGGGATCAGCGCACAGGTAATACCTAAGTCTTCCGCGCCGCCCAGCAGTTTATCCGGATCGGAGAGTTTAAACGCCAGCCCCAGTACGGTGGCGATTGGCGCGAGGGTAATGTAGCGTTTGTTCCAGGTCAGGCGCATACCCAGCACCTGTTCACCCTGCCATTCACCCATGCAGACGACGCCAGTATCCGGAATTGCACCGGCATCAGAACCGGCTTCCGGGCTGGTCAGCGCGAAGCAAGGGATCTCCTGACCACGCGCCAGGCGCGGCAGATAATGATTTTTCTGTTCTTCAGTACCGTAGTGCTGCAACAACTCGCCCGGCCCTAAGGAGTTCGGTACGCCGACGGTAATCGCCAGGATCCCGGAAACACCGGACAGCTTCTGCAATACGCGTGCCTGAGCATAAGCGGAGAATTCCAGGCCGCCGTACTCTTTCTTAATGATCATTGCGAAGAAGCGGTGTTCTTTCAGGTACGCCCACAGCTCCGGCGGCAGATCCGCCATTTCGTGGGTGATCTGGAAATCATTCGCCATGCGGCAGGCTTCTTCCACCGGACCATCGATAAATGCCTGTTCTTCGGCGGTGAGCTGCGGACGTGGATAGTTGTGCAGCTTTTTCCAGTCCGGATTACCGCGGAACAGATCGCCTTCCCACCAGGTGGTGCCGGCATCGATCGCTTCTTTTTCGGTGCGCGACATCGGCGGCATTACCTTACTGAACATGCGGAATACCGGCGCGGAGATCAGCGCTTTACGCATTGGCGTAAAGTTGAACGGCACCAGAATGATGGCCAGCGGTACCAGCAGCCACAAATTCCACAGGCCAGAAGCGCCGAGCGCCGCGGTCCACGCCAGTAAAATCACGCTACCGAGCGCTAAACTGATGCGGTGATAGAAGAGTGCACCGAGTAAAGCAATGGTTAAAACAATACTCAAAATCATCATAGAGAAATGCCCCTGTCTTGTAGGAGGTCTGACCACTTGTGATGATATGGTTGTAGTTGATGTGATTTTAATTAGCAATGTGTTTACAAAATAATTACAACCTCGCTCACATTGTTGATGCTTTTTAGCGCACCAAAAATTCAAACATCCGCTGAATACATCGGCCCTTGCTTCTCTGTGGTGATGCTATCCGGTACACTAGCGGCGACAATTTTATTAATGCTGAAGGATTATCCTCATGTACCAGGATCTTATTCGTAACGAACTGAATGAAGCGGCCGATACGCTGGCAAACTTTCTGAAAGATGAAGCCAATATCCATGCCATTCAGCGCGCAGCAGTCCTGCTGGCGGATAGCTTTAAGGCCGGTGGTAAAGTGCTTTCCTGCGGTAATGGCGGCTCTCATTGTGATGCGATGCACTTTGCCGAAGAGCTGACCGGTCGCTATCGTGAAAACCGTCCGGGCTACCCGGCGATTGCGATCTCTGACGTCAGCCATCTCTCCTGCGTGAGCAATGATTTCGGCTATGAATATGTTTTCTCTCGTTACGTTGAATCCGTGGGGCGCTCGGGCGACGTGCTGCTGGGTATTTCCACTTCTGGCAACTCAGCTAACGTGATCAAAGCGATTGAAGCGGCACGTGCGCAAGGCATGAAGGTCATCACCCTGACCGGTAAAGACGGCGGTAAAATGGCCGGTTCTGCTGATATTGAAATTCGCGTACCGCACTTTGGTTACGCCGATCGCGTGCAGGAAATTCACATTAAAGTGATTCACATCCTGATCATGCTGATCGAAAAAGAGATGGTTAAGGCATAAGTTTCACGGGGCTTCGGCCCGTTTGCTGTGGAGGTGTGATATGTGCGAACTGCTCGGGATGAGCGCTAATGTGCCAACCGATATTTGCTTCAGTTTCACCGGGCTGGTTCAGCGCGGTGGCGGCACCGGGCCGCATAAAGACGGCTGGGGTATCACCTTTTATGAAGGAAAAGGGTGTCGCACCTTTAAAGATCCACAGCCCAGCTATCAGTCGCCGATTGCCAAACTGGTTCAGGATTATCCTATCAAGTCCTGTTCGGTGATCGCGCATATCCGCCAGGCGAATCGCGGCATGGTGGCGCTGGAAAATACGCATCCATTCACCCGTGAGCTGTGGGGACGCAACTGGACCTACGCCCACAATGGTCAGCTCTCTGGCTATAAAACGCTGGAGACCGGACAATTCCGCCCGGTCGGAGAAACTGACAGCGAAAAGGCATTTTGCTGGCTGCTGCACAAGCTGACCCAACGCTACCCGCGTACACCAGGAAATATGCAGGCGGTGTTTAAGTATATTGCTTCACTGGCGGAAGAAATGCGCGCGAAAGGCGTGTTCAATATGCTGCTGTCTGACGGGCGTTACGTCATGGCGTTCTGCTCCACCAACCTGTACTGGATTACCCGTCGGGCGCCGTTTGGCGTGGCGAAGCTGCTGGATCAGGATGTGGAAATTGATTTTCAGCAGGAAACGACCGCCAACGATGTGGTGACTGTGATTGCCACCCAACCGCTGACGGGGAATGAAACCTGGCACAAGATTATGCCAGGCGAATGGCGCTTATTTTGCCTCGGGGAGCGCGTAGTTTGACGCCAGCTGCGGCTGAACCACTTCGTGGCTCAGCGGCTTGCTCACGACATAGCGGCCATCGACGACCGAAACCATCGGCGGTTTGTGCGTCTGCTGGAAGTAGTCGTAGCCCGGCTTAAGCTGCTGCCAGAAATCTTTGTAGTAGGAATATTTATGACGTTCCATGTTGGCATCGGTCATGCGGAACGGATAAATGCTGACCTGGACGCTGGACTGCCCGAAGACCAGCGCGCCGGTCACGAACTGGAAGATTTCATCAATACCCGAGTCGGTCATGGCATAGCAGCCTACCGACACGCAGGCACCGTGAATCATCAGGTATTTTCCTTCATAGCCATGCGCGCGGTCATACGCGTTCGGGAAGCCGATATTAATCGCTTTATAGAAGCGGCTGTCTGGCTTCAACTGGCTACGTTGTACCGAATAAAACCCTTCCGGGCTTTTGAAATCGCCCTGACGCTGCTTCGGCCCTAAACCGCCGGAGTAGTTACAAATTTTATAGCTATCAAGGAGTTGATAGGTTTCACCCATTTTCACATAGAGGTCGAGCGTGCGCTCTTCCTTGAAAATCTGGATGTAGACTGGGGAGCCCATCAATTGCTGCTTATATTCTTTGCTGACAGGCGTCGTCGGACTGTTGCTGCTCATTAACCCAGCAAACGAAACGCACGGCATTAAAAGCATCGCAATAAATAATGCGATTTTGCGCATACTACTTGTTCCTTGATAAAAAATAACTACACGCCAGGAGAGGCAACAGAGAGAAAAAAGCAGACAAATCTGTTTTTTGTGCGCTCACCTTAGCACCACCGCATTTTTTCGCAAGTGGGGCGTTTGGCGTTTACAATTTCGTGTTGTATTCCCACGATGGGGCGGTGCGTTGTGCTGATCGCCCGCTAAATGGAAGCCTGTAAAAAGAGTGTAGGATAAACCGATGATTCGCCAGATATCTTTGTCCGAATCCGTAGCAGTTTGCGTCTCAGCTCGCAATTTAGTGGCCAGAAAAGCGGAACTACTGCATCAGCGAAGGATAAAATGGTAAACTTTCGTTACGTAATCATTCAGGCTAAAAATGGGTAAAACGGATACTCGCTGGATGATTCAGATAGTAACTCTCTAAACAGTGTAAGAAAGGATGCTTCAGATTCTCATCATGCCTGGTGATGGAATACGATTGGCCTTCAGGCGAACCTCCTTTCTTTTGTCTCGTTAACCTAAACGCTGGCCTCAGCGCTGAGTTGACGCCGTCGTTAACGGATACCTGCGAACAGTATGATTAAAATAACCAAAGGCCTCGATCTGCCTATAGCTGGATTGCCCGACCAGCAACGTATTGATGACGTTGCCGTGACCCGCGTGGCGGTAAAAGGCGAAGAATATAACGGACTGCGTCCTTCGATGGCGGTAAAAGAGGGCGACAGGGTCGTGAAAGGGCAACTGCTCTTTGAAGACAAGAAGATTCCTGGCGTACGTTTCACTGCCCCCGCCAGCGGTACGGTTAGCGCAATTCACCGTGGCGAGCGCCGCGTCCTGCAGTCGGTAGTCATTGACGTCGAAGGCGACGAGTCGTTGAACTTTACGGCCTATCCTGCCGATGAGCTGGCAACGTTGCCGCGCGAGGTGGTGGTGACGCAGTTAGTGGAGTCCGGACTGTGGACGGCCATGCGCACGCGTCCGTTCAGCAAAACCCCGGCGCCAGGTTCAGTACCGGCGGCGATTTTCGTGACTGCCATGGACACTAACCCGCTGTCCGTCGATCCGCAGCCAATTATTCTCGCCCAGCGCGAGGCGTTTAACGCCGGCCTGACCGTGCTGACGCGTTTGACTGACGGTAAAGTCCACGTCTGTCAGAGCAGCGGCGGCAAACTGGGCGGCCATCCGCAGGGGCAGGTGACGTTCAATCAGTTCACTGGCCCGCATCCGGCAGGGTTAGTCGGTACTCACATTCATTTCCTCGAGCCAGTCAGCTTGCAAAAGCAAGTATGGCATCTGAACTATCAGGACGTGATTGCCTACGGCAAGCTGTTCCTTGACGGTGTCATCTGGACCGAGCGCGTCATCGCCCTTGGCGGCCCGCAGGTTAAGCATCCTCGTCTGTTACGCACCTGCCTGGGGCCGATCTCAATGCCCTGCTGGCGGGAGAACTGCACGAGGGTGAAAACCGCATTTTGTCCGGCTCCGTACTTAACGGCAGCCAGGCATCGGGCCCGCATGCGTTTCTTGGCCGCTTCCACCTGCAGGTGAGCGTGCTGAAAGAAGGGCGCGAAAAAGAGCTGCTTGGCTGGGTAACGCCGGGGCGCGACAAGTTTTCGATTACCCGCACCACGCTGGGCCACTTCCTCAAGAAGAAGCTGTTTAATCTCTCGACGGATACCCACGGCGGCGAGCGCGCAATGGTGCCTATCGGCAACTACGAGCGGGTGATGCCGCTGGATATTCTGCCCACTATGTTGCTGCGCGACCTGCTGGCAGGCGATACCGACAGCGCGCAGGCGCTGGGATGTCTGGAGCTTGATGAAGAAGACCTGGCGCTGTGCACCTACGTCTGCCCGGGCAAATACGAATACGGGCCGGTGTTGCGCCGCGTATTAACGCAAATTGAGCAGGAAGGTTAAGTGATGGGCTTAAAACAGCTACTGGAAAAAGTTGAGCCGCACTTCACGCAGGGCGGCAAACTGGAAAAATATTACCCGCTGTATGAAGCGACGGCGACGTTGCTCTATACGCCGGGGCATGTCACCAAAGGCGCGGCGCACGTTCGCGACGCCATCGACCTGAAGCGTATGATGATCCTCGTCTGGTTCGCCGTTTTCCCGGCAATGTTCTGGGGATGTATAACGTCGGGCTGCAAACCATCCCGGCGCTACACAAGCTGTACGGCGCAGAGCAACTGCAGCAGGTGATTGCCAGCAACTGGCACTACAGCGTGGCGCAGGCGCTGGGCGTCAGCTTCGCGCCGGATGCCGGCTGGCTCAGCATGATGATGCTGGGCGCGGTGTTCTTTGTGCCAATTTACGCCACGGTCTTTTTGGTTGGCGGGTTCTGGGAAGTGCTGTTCGCGATTGTGCGCAAGCATGAAGTCAACGAAGGTTTCTTCGTCACCTCAATACTGTTTGCGCTGATTGTTCCGCCGACCATGCCGTTATGGCAGGCGGCGCTCGGCATCTCCTTCGGCGTGGTGATTGCGAAAGAGATCTTTGGCGGCACCGGTCGCAACTTCCTCAACCCGGCGCTGGCCGGGCGTGCGTTTCTCTTCTTTGCTTATCCGGCGCAAATCTCCGGCGATCTGGTCTGGACCGCCGCCGATGGATTCTCCGGGCGACGCCGCTCTCCCAATGGGCGAGCCATGGTGGTGAAGCGCTGGTCAACGTCGTCAGCGGGCAGCCGGTCAGTTGGATGGATGCCTTTATCGGCAACATTCCGGGCTCCATCGGTGAAGTCTCCACGTTGATGATCCTGCTTGGCGGGGCGCTGATTATCTTTGGCCGCGTCGCCTCCTGGCGCATCGTGGCCGGCGTGATGGTCGGCCTGATCGCCTGTGCCACGCTGTTTAACCTGATTGGTTCCGAAACCAACCCGATGTTCGCCATGCCGTGGTACTGGCATCTGGTGCTCGGTGGTTTTGCCTTCGGCATGATGTTTATGGCCACTGACCCGGTTTCCGCCTCGTTTACCGATAAAGGCAAATGGTGCTATGGCGCGCTGATTGGCGCAATGTGCGTGCTGATTCGCGTCGTTAACCCAGCTTATCCAGAAGGGATGATGTTGGCCATTCTGTTCGCCAACCTCTTTGCGCCACTGTTTGATTACCTGGTGGTGCGAGCCAATATTAAGCGGAGGAAGTCGCGTGGCTGAGAAGAAAAGTAACGATAGCATCGGCAAAACGCTGCTGGTGGTGCTGGTGCTTTGTCTGGTCTGCTCTATTGTGGTCGCCGGTTCTGCCGTAGGCCTCAAGCCGCTTCAGCAGGAGCAGCGGGCGCTGGATAAACAGCGCAATATTCTGGCGGTAGCCGGGCTGATGCACGACAAGATGTCTGCTGACGAGGTGGCTGAGGTGTATGCCAGCCGCGTAACGCCACGGCTGCTGGATCTGAAAAGCGGCACGATGCTTGAGGGCGACCCGGGGAAGTTTAACCAGATCCAGGCGCTGAAGGACCCGCAACAGAGTATCGCGCTGTCTTCCAGCGAAGACCCAGCCGGTATTCGTCGTCGCAGCAACATGGTGGAAATCTACCTCATCAAAGACGAAAAGCAGCAGGTACAGGAGATCGTTCTGCCGATTTATGGCAACGGTCTGTGGTCAATGATGTACGCCTTTGTGGCGCTGGACACTGACGGGCGCACCATCAAAGGCATCACTTACTACGACCAGGGAGAAACCCCGGGGCTCGGCGGCGAGGTTGAAAACCCGAACTGGCGTGCGCAGTTTGTCGGTAAACGCGTCGTCAACGACGAAGGCCATCCGGCGCTGAAAGTCATGAAGGGTGCGGCACCACAGGGCGATCTGTACGCGGTGGACGGTCTTTCTGGCGCAACGCTCACGGCCAACGGCGTGCAGCACAGCTTTGATTTCTGGATGGGCGAACTGGGCTTTGGCCCGTTCCTGAAACAGGTGCGTGAAGGAGGGCTGAACCATGGCTGAACAGGGTGAAATGAAAGAGATGAAACGCCTGCTGGTGGGGCCGCTTATCGCCAATAACCCGATCGCTCTTCAGGTGCTTGGCGTCTGCTCTGCATTGGCGGTCACCACCAAGCTGGAAACGGCGTTTGTGATGACCATTGCGGTCACGCTGGTGACGGCGTTTTCCAGCATGTTCATCTCGATGATCCGCCACCATATTCCTAACAGCGTACGTATCATCGTACAGATGGCGATTATTGCCTCACTGGTTATTGTGGTCGATCAGTTACTGCGCGCGTTTGCCTATGAGACCTCAAAACAGCTGTCGGTTTTCGTCGGGCTTATCATCACGAACTGTATCGTGATGGGGCGTGCAGAAGCGTTCGCCATGAAGTCGCCACCGCTGGCGAGCTTTATGGACGGTATCGGCAATGGCTTGGGTTATGGCGCTATTCTGCTCATCGTTGGTTTCCTGCGCGAGCTTATTGGCAGCGGCAAGCTGTTTGGCGTCACGGTGCTGGAGACAGTGCAAAACGGTGGCTGGTATCAGCCAAACGGCCTGTTCCTGCTCGCGCCGAGCGCGTTTTTCATTATCGGTCTGCTGATCTGGGCGCTGCGTAGCTGGAAGCCGGAACAGCAGGAAAAGGAGTAACCGATTATGGCTCACTACATTAGCCTGTTTGTCCGCGCTGTGTTCGTTGAAAACATGGCGCTGGCCTTCTTCCTCGGGATGTGTACCTTCCTTGCGGTCTCGAAGAAGGTCTCCACCGCTTTTGGTCTTGGTGTGGCGGTAACGGTGGTTCTCGGGCTCGCCGTACCGATCAACAACCTGGTCTACAACCTGGTGCTGCGTGACGGCGCGCTGGTTGATGGCGTGGATCTCAGCTTCCTCAACTTCATCACCTTTATCGGGGTGATTGCGGCGCTGGTGCAGATCCTCGAGATGATCCTCGATAAATACTTCCCGTCGCTGTATACCGCGTTGGGTATCTTCCTGCCGCTGATTGCGGTGAACTGCGCCATCTTTGGCGGCGTGTCGTTTATGGTACAGCGTGACTATAACTTCAGTGAATCCATCGTTTACGGTTTTGGATCCGGTATCGGCTGGATGCTGGCAATCGTTGCGATGGCGGGAATTCGCGAAAAGATGAAGTATTCAAATGTGCCTGCGGGACTGCGCGGCTTAGGGATCACCTTTATCACCACCGGGCTGATGGCGTTAGGTTTTATGTCATTCTCCGGTGTGCAGCTATAAGGGCCGTTAATCATGGAAATTATACTTGGCGTAGTGATGTTTACGCTGATTGTGCTGGTGCTGTCGCTGCTGATCTTATTTGCCAAATCGAAGCTGGTTAACGCCGGCGATGTGGTGATTGAAATTAACAACGAAGCGGATAAGCAGATTAAAACCCCGGCGGGCGACAAGCTGCTGAATACGCTGTCCAGCAACGGTATTTTTATCTCCTCAGCCTGCGGCGGCGGCGGCTCCTGCGGCCAATGCCGGGTCACGGTGAAAGAGGGCGGTGGTGAAATTCTGCCAACCGAGCTGTCGCACATTACCAAGCGCGAGGCCAAAGAGGGCTGCCGCCTGGCCTGTCAGGTCGCCGTGCGTCAGGACATGAAAATTGAGCTGCCGGACGAAGTCTTTGGCGTGAAAAAGTGGGAATGCGAAGTTATCTCTAACGATAACAAAGCCACTTTTATCAAAGAGCTGAAGCTGGCGATTCCTGCGGGTGAAAGCGTGCCGTTCCGCGCGGGGGCTATATTCAGATTGAGTGTCCGCCGCATAAAGTCGCGTACGCCGACTTTGACGTGCCGGACGAATACCGTGGCGACTGGGATAAATTCAATCTCTTCCGCTATGTCTCCGACGTGAAAGAACCGACGCTGCGCGCCTATTCAATGGCTAACTATCCGGAAGAAAAGGGCATCATCATGCTCAACGTGCGTATCGCCACGCCGCCGCCGTCTGCGCCGGATGCGCCGCCGGGGATTATGTCCTCGTATATCTGGTCGCTTAAGGCCGGCGACAAGGTAACCATTTCCGGGCCGTTCGGCGAGTTCTTCGCCAAAGACACCGACGCTGAAATGGTGTTTATCGGCGGCGGTGCGGGGATGGCGCCGATGCGTTCGCATATCTTCGATCAGCTTAAGCGCCTGCATAGTCATCGCAAAATCAGCTTCTGGTACGGCGCGCGTTCACTGCGTGAAATGTTCTATGAAGAGGAGTTTGAGCAGCTGGCGCGTGACAACCCGAACTTTACCTTCCATATTGCGCTTTCCGACGCGCAGCCGGAAGATAACTGGACGGGCTACACCGGCTTTATTCATAACGTCCTGTATGAGAACTACCTGCGTGACCACCCGGCGCCGGAAGACTGTGAGTTCTATATGTGTGGGCCGCCGATGATGAACGCCGCGGTCATTAAGATGCTCAAAGAGCTAGGCGTGGAGGATGAAAACATCATGCTCGACGACTTTGGAGGCTGATGATGTTAACGGTATTTCTGGCGACGTTCTGCATTTTTGCCCTCGTGATCCTCGGTATGTCGCTGGGGTATCTGGTGAAGCGGAAAAGCCTGCAGGGCAGCTGCGGCGGCATCTCTTCGCTGGGGCTGGAAAAAGTGTGCGACTGCCCGGAACCGTGCGATGCGCGTAAAAAGCGGATGGCCCGCGAGGCGCAGCGCCAACAGAACCGCATCCTGTAGTCCCTTAATCGCCCGGCTTTGCCGGGCGATTTGCAACACTTCTCATTTGCTAAAGTTATGCTGTATACTTATCCAGTGGTAAGTGAGGGCTAACGATGCGCAAAATAATCCATATCGATATGGACTGCTTCTTCGCCGCGGTGGAAATGCGCGACAACCCCGCCCTGCGCGATATTCCTGTCGCCATCGGCGGCAGTAGGGTGCAACGTGGCGTCATCAGCACGGCGAACTATCCGGCGCGTAAATTTGGCGTGCGCAGTGCAATGTCTACCGCTACCGCCCTGAAGCTGTGTCCGCACCTGACGCTTTTGCCGGGGCGCTTTGAAGCCTACCGTGAAGCCTCCCACCACATTCGGGAAATTTTCTCCCGCTACACCTCGCTGATTGAACCGCTCTCGCTGGATGAAGCCTATCTGGATGTCAGCGATAGCGTGCACTGTCACGGCTCGGCCACGCTAATAGCGCAGGAAATTCGCCAGACCATCTTCAACGAGTTGGCGCTGACGGCCTCTGCGGGCGTTGCGCCGGTGAAGTTTCTGGCTAAAATTGCCTCCGATCTGAACAAACCCAACGGCCAGTTCGTTCTTACGCCCGCCGACGTCCCAGCCTTTCTGCAAACGCTGCCGCTGGCGAAAATTCCCGGCGTGGGCAAAGTCTCAGCGGCTAAGTTGGAAAGTATGGGCTGCGCACCTGCGAAGATGTGCAGAATAGCGATCTCGCGATGCTGCTCAAGCGCTTTGGTAAATTCGGGCGGATCCTCTGGGAGCGTAGTCATGGGATCGACGAACGTGAGATCCACAACGATCGCCAACGCAAGTCGATCGGCGTGGAACGTACGCTGGAAGAAGACATTCATGAATGGGTCGACTGCGAAGCCATCGTCGAGCGTCTCTACCCTGAACTCGAACGGCGGTTGGCGAAAGTCCGGCCCGATCTGCGTATTGCCCGTCAGGGAATTAAACTCAAATTCAATGACTTTCAGCAGACCACCCAGGAGCACGTCTGGCCGCAACTCAACAAAGACGATCTGATCGCCACCGCGCACAAAGCCTGGCACGAGCGTAGGTCGGAACGTGGCGTACGGCTGGTTGGTTTACATGTCTCACTGCTGGATCCACAGCTGGAACGCCAGCTTCTGTTAGGGATTTAACGATGCACATTCGGGCCTATCGCGACGATGATTTCACAACCTTATGCCAGATTTTTCTGCGTGCGGTACGGGAAACCGCCAGCCAGCACTATGCCCCGCGCAAATCGACGCCTGGGCTCAGGTGGATGAAGCTCGCTGGCGGCAAAAACTGGCGGCCTCGCGAGTGCTGGTCGCAGAAAAAGAGGGAGAAGTCGTCGGTTTTATTACCGCCGTGGATCGCTATATTGACCTGCTGTTTGTTTCGCCGACGCATTCCCGCAGGGCGTTGCCAGCGCGTTGTTGGCCGAGTTGTTCGCTTTGATACCAACGGGAACATTAACGGTGGAGGCAAGTATCACTGCCAGGCCGTGTTTTGAGCGTATGGGGTTTCAGGTTGTCGCAGAACAGCGGGTAGTGGCGCGTGGGGAGGCGTTTATTAATTATCGAATGGAGAAACGCCGGTAAACTATTCCCGGCGTTACGTTACATGGCCGGACTACCTGACAGGTAGACCGGCTAAGCGAGGCATAGAACTTACTTCGTCGGAATCGCTTTCAGCAGTTCCGTCAGCAGCTGCCAGTACTGGCCAACGCTTTCGATATGAACCTGTTCATCCGGAGAGTGTGGCCCGGTGATGGTTGGCCCAATGGAGACCATATCCATGTTCGGATACGGTTTCTTGAACAGGCCACATTCCAGACCCGCGTGGATAATCTGAATGTTCGGCACTTTGTTAAACAGACGCTGATAGGTTTCACGCACCAGCTTCATGACCGGAGAGTTCGCGTCCGGCTGCCAGCCTGGGTAGCCGCCTTTCGGTTGGGTTTTGGCACCCGCCAGCGCACCCAGTGATTCCAGCATGCTCACCACGTAATCTTTACCGCTGTCGAGCAGGGAACGGATCAGGCAGTGGATCGTGGCGGTATCTTCCGTCATGGAAACCACGCCCACGTTGAGGGAGGTTTCGACGACGCCTTTTGCCACGTCGGAGTTACGAATCACACCGTTCGGCGTTGCGTTCAGCAACTGCGTGAATGCATCGCGAGATGCCGCAGTCAGCGCTTTACCTTCAACGGTCGTGTTTTCCAGTACCAGCGTCAGGTTCTTCTCTTTGGCAGACAGCTCGTTTTGCAGAATGTGCAGATAGGTCTCTACCAGCCCTTTCAGCGCGTCAACTTTGTCTGCCGGAATAGCGATAGCGGCGAAGGCTTCACGTGGGATGGCGTTACGCAGGGTACCGCCGGTGAAGTCAACCAGACGCAGATCCAGTTCCGCCGCGTGGGCCACCAGGAAGCGTGCCAGCAGCTTGTTGGCGTTGCCGAGGCCGAGGTGAATATCACCGCCGGAGTGGCCGCCTTTCAGGCCTTTCAGCGTCAGCTTGAAGGTCTGGAAACCAGCCGGAATGGCTTCACGGGTCAGCGGCAGGTTGCTGGTGAAGTCGATACCACCGGCGCAACCCATATAGATTTCACCTTCTTCTTCCGAGTCGGTGTTGATCAGGATGTCGCCCTGCAGCCAGTTCGGTTGCAGACCAAACGCGCCGTCCATACCGGTCTCTTCGGTCATGGTCAGCAGAACTTCCAGCGGGCCGTGTTCAACGGACTCATCAGACAGCACCGCCAGCGCGGAAGCCATACCGATACCGTTATCGGCACCCAGCGTGGTACCACGGGCTTTCACCCATTCACCGTCGATGTACGGTTGAATCGGGTCTTTGGCGAAGTCGTGTACGGTGTCATTGTTTTTCTGCGGCACCATATCGAGGTGAGCCTGCAGCACAACCGGTTTACGGTTTTCCATACCCGGAGTCGCGGCTTTGCGAATCAGAATGTTGCCAACCTGGTCGCGCTCGGCGTGAAGGCCTTTTTCTTTCGCCCAGCCGACGATGTGCGCGGCGAGCTGCTCTTCATGATGAGAAGGGTGCGGAATAGAACAGATTTTGGCAAAAATATCCCATAAAGGTTGCGGGGATAATTGAGACAGTTCAGACACGATGAGTCTCCTTACGGCTTTCTGCAAAAGTCGCTTGCAGGTAAAGGGTTAGCATAGACATATACCACAAGCCTGGCTTGCGCGATGGGGTTGAGAATACCACTTTCTGCCCTTTCCGGTAGAACAAACCACGTAAAAAGAGCCGGGGATTCCGCTTAACACTGGTTTTTAGTGCGTCAGATCTCTATAATCTCGCGCAACCTATTTCCCCTTGAACACTTTTTAAGCCGTATAACACAGGCTGGGACACTTCACATGAGCGAAAAATACGTCGTCACCTGGGACATGTTGCAGATTCACGCGCGCAAGCTGGCTGCACGCCTGATGCCATCTGAACAGTGGAAAGGCATCATCGCCGTTAGCCGCGGTGGTTTGGTACCGGGCGCACTGCTGGCACGTGAACTGGGCATTCGTCATGTCGACACCGTATGCATCTCCAGCTATGACCACGACAACCAGCGCGAGCTGAAAGTCCTGAAGCGCGCAGAAGGCGATGGCGAAGGCTTTATCGTTATTGACGATCTGGTCGACACCGGCGGTACTGCCGTAGCAATTCGCGAAATGTATCCAAAAGCACATTTCGTCACCATCTTCGCAAAACCGGCTGGCCGCCCGCTGGTTGACGATTATGTTGTAGATATCCCGCAGGATACCTGGATTGAACAGCCGTGGGACATGGGCGTGGTATTTGTACCGCCTATTTCTGGCCGTTAATTCAGTCAATAAATGCGCTTCCAACGCCCGGTCATGCCGGGCGTTGTTTTTTTTAATGTCCCACGCGTTACAATGGATTAAAGATCGTATCCATGGAGGTTTTGTGATGCCAGAAGCTAATCTCAGCGAAACGCTATTTAAGCCGCGTTTTAAACACCCTGAAACGTCCACGCTGGTACGCCGGTTCAGTAGCGGTGAAGCTCCAAGCATGCAGTCTGCGCTGAGCGGCAGCACCGTACCGCACTGGTATCGAATGATTAATCGCCTGATGTGGATCTGGCGTGGCGTCTCACCGCAGGAAATTCTCGACGTGCAGGCGCGCATCGTGATGAGCACAGCTGAACGTACCGACGATGAGCTGTACGACACCGTGGTCGGCTATCGTGGTGGTAACTGGATTTACGAGTGGGCAACCCAGGCGATGCAGTGGCAGCAGAAGGCCATGCAGGAGGAAGATGAAACCCTCAGCGGTCGTCACTGGCTGCACGCCTCTAATCTTTATAGTATTGCCGCCTATCCGCACCTGAAGGGGATGACCTCGCCGAACAGGCACAGGCGCTGGCGAACCGGGCTTATGAAGAGGCCGCCAAACGTCTGCCGGGGTCAATGCGCGAACTGGAGTTTGCGATTCCCGGCGGCGCGCCAATCACCGGTTTTCTACATATGCCGAAAGGCGATGGCCCGTTCCCGACGGTACTGATGTGCGGCGGATTAGATGGCCTGCAAAGCGACTATTACAGCCTGTACGAGCGTTATTTTGCCCCGCTTGGCATTGCGATGTTGACGGTGGACATGCCGTCGATCGGTTTTTCTTCCAAATGGAAGCTAACCCAGGATTCCAGCATGCTGCATCAGCACGTGATTAAGCAGCTGCGCGATGTTCCCTGGGTGGATCATACCCGCGTCGCGGCTTTTGGCTTCCGCTTCGGCGCTAACATCGCCGTACGTCTGGCCTATCTGGAAGCGCAGAATCTGAAGGCCGTGGCCTGCCTTGGCCCGGTGGTCCATAGCCTGCTGAGCGATCCGCTGCGTCAGGGCCGCGTGCCGGAAATGTACCTCGACGTGCTCGCCTCACGTTTAGGTATGCACGATGCCTCTGATGAAGCGTTGCGCGTGGAGCTAAACCGCTACTCGCTGAAAACGCAGGGTTTACTGGGGCGCCGCTGCCCGACACCGATGCTTTCCGGCTACTGGGATAACGATCCTTTCAGCCCGGAGGAAGAGTCTCGGTTGATCGTTTCGTCATCGGCGCAGGGCAAGCTGATGCCGATTCCGTTTAACCCGGTGTACCGTAATTTTGATAAGGCGCTGAAGGAAATTGCCGGGTGGATCAACAATAGATTTTGTTAATATATTGATAAATTCTATTGATTTGGTAAAACAGTTGCATCACTAAAGGAGATCGCAATGACGTTACCGAGTGGACACCCGAAGAGTAGATTGATCAAGAAATTCACTGCGCTTGGCCCTATATCCGCGAAGAACAGTGCCAGGACAACCGCTTTTTTTTCGACTGCCTGGCCGTTTGCGTTAACGTAAAACCCGCGCCAGAGAAGCGTGAGTTCTGGGCTGGTGGATGGAAATGGAAGCTGAAGAGCATCGTTTCACCTACAGCTACCAGTTCGGCCTGTTCGACAAAGAGGGAACGTGGCAGGCTGTCGCGATCAAAGACCGGAGGTCGTAGAACGTCTGCAGCAAACGCTGCGCGGTTTCCACGAGCGGGCGAGCGAACTGCTGAAAAGCCTGGATTTAGCGCTGGAACCGGCCGACGGTTTTGCGAATGAAGCGGTGAAGCGCACGGCTTAATAATAAAGGCCCGATATTTTCGGGCCTTGATATTCAGTCATAAAAAAGGCCTCCAGGTGGAGGCCTTTTTCGTATTATCTTAGAACTGGTAGGTCATCCCGACAGCAACCACGTCGTCGGTCATAATAGCCAGACGTTTGGTCACCGCATCTTCATCGATCAGGTTGATTTTATAATCGACAAATGCCGACATATTTTTGTTGAAATAGTAGGTCGCGCCGACATCAACATATTTCATCAGATCCTGATCGCCAATCCCGTTATCCAGATCTTTGCCTTTCATCTGCACGTAGCCGAGTGACGGACGCAGACCGAAATCAAACTGATACTGCGCCACCGCTTCAAAGTTCTGTGCTTTATTCGCAAAGCCCTGGTCGGCGGAAACCAGACCTTTAATTGGGGTCATATTACGGGTTTCGGTATAAATCATCGCCAGGTAAATATTATTGGCGTCATATTTTACGCCGGTGCCCCAGGATTCAGCATTCTTACCGCCTTTCGCCAGCGATTTTGCCTGCTGTATGTCGGTGCGGTCAGAGTTGGTGTACGCCGCGCTGATCGCGAAGTCGCTGCCGCCGAAATCATAAGATAGAGAGGTACCGAAACCGTCGCCGTTGGCGGTGGCATAGGTGCTACGGTCATTTTTACCCTGATATTGCAGGGTTAAATCCAGACCGTCGACCACACCAAAGAAATCAGTATTACGGTAGGTGGCCAGGCCGCTTGAGCGCTTGGTCATAAAGTTATCTGTTTTGGCGGTAGAATCACCACCGAATTCCGGGAACATATCGGTCCAGGCTTCAACATCGTACAGTGCGCCGAGGTTACGACCGTAATCAAAAGAACCAAAGTCTTTTAATTTCAGACCGGCAAAAGCCAGACGTGTTTTCTGCGAAGAAGCGCTACCGCCTTCGTCGTTATTACCGGCAAATTCAGATTCCCAGCGGCCATAACCGGTCAACTGATCGTTAATTTTTGTTTCGCCTTTAAAACCAAAACGCACGTAGGTTTTATCGCCATCAGCGCTGGAGTCATCGCTCATATAGTGCATGGCTTTGACTTTGCCGTAGACGTCCAGTTTATTACCATCTTTGTTATAAACTTCTGCGGCCATAGCTGAAGACGAAGCAATAATACCCATCACTGTTAATGCCAGAGCTGTTTTTTGCATTTCTCAATCCCGGTTTTTTATACTTAAAAGAGTGCTGTGAAAGACCACTGTGAAAAAACAGGAACGTTTTTATCCCGCTCGTGTTAAAAATTTATGACAAAGTTCTATTGAATATAAAAAAGTATGATTAATTTTTTCTGTCATAAAATTGTCAACATTTGCCTCCAGGCTGTCTGATCCCGCGCAACAAAACCCCGGCTTTCTGCGCTGCCTGTTGGCAAGCGGGCTGACTCCTGTTACAACGTTTGTTTGGATCGATACTTCTTCTTTTTAACGGCAGAGAATCATGAGTGATAGTCAGACGCTGGTGGTCAAACTGGGCACCAGTGTTTTAACAGGCGGATCGCGCCGCCTGAATCGCGCGCATATTGTTGAACTGGTTCGCCAGTGCGCCCAGCTCCATGCAGCTGGACATCGAATTGTCATTGTAACGTCAGGAGCGATTGCCGCCGGGCGTGAGCATCTGGGTTACCCTGAACTGCCCGCGACTATCGCTTCTAAACAGCTGCTTGCTGCCGTTGGCCAGAGCCGCTTAATTCAGCTGTGGGAACAGCTCTTCTCCATTTATGGCATTCACGTTGGTCAGATGCTGCTGACTCGCGCCGATATGGAAGACCGCGAACGTTTCCTTAACGCGCGCGATACCTTGCGCGCGCTGCTGGACAACAACATTGTTCCGGTAATTAACGAGAACGACGCCGTCGCGACGGCGGAAATTAAAGTGGGCGACAACGATAATCTCTCCGCGCTGGCGGCGATTCTGGCGGGCGCGGATAAACTGCTGTTGCTGACCGATCAGCAGGGGCTGTTCACCGCCGATCCGCGCAGCAATCCTGACGCTGAGCTGATTAAAGATGTTTACGGTGTGGATGACGCGCTGCGCGCCATTGCCGGCGACAGCGTCTCCGGCCTGGGGACGGGCGGCATGGGCACCAAGCTGCAGGCCGCAGATGTCGCCTGCCGCGCGGGTATCGACACCATTATTGCCGCTGGCAGCCTGCCGGGCGTGATTGGCGACGTGATGGCGAATATCTCCGTCGGCACGCGTTTCCACGCCCAGGATACACCGCTTGAGAACCGCAAACGCTGGATCTTTGGCGCACCGCCAGCCGGTGAACTGATTGTGGATGAAGGCGCGACCTCCGCCATTCTGGAGCGTGGAAGTTCATTACTTCCAAAAGGCATTAAAAACGTGACAGGCAACTTCTCTCGTGGTGAAGTGATCCGTATTCGTAGCCTTGCAGGCCGCGACATCGCTCACGGCGTAAGCCGTTACAACAGCGATGCGCTGCGCCTTATCGCCGGGCACCACTCGCAGGAAATTGACGACATTCTCGGCTACGAGTATGGCCCGGTTGCCGTGCATCGCGACGACATGATTACCCGCTAAGGAGTTCGATATGCTGGAACAAATGGGCATTGCCGCCAGGCAGGCCTCCTATACGCTGGCGCAGTTATCCTGCCGTGAGAAAAACCGGGTTCTGGAAACTATTGCCGATCATCTGGAATCTCAAAGTGAAGAGATTCTTGTGGCTAACGCCGAAGATTTAGCCCAGGCGCGTGAAAACGGCCTGAGCGAAGCCATGCTCGATCGCCTGGCGCTGACGCCTGCTCGTCTGACGGCGATTGCCAACGACGTCCGCCAGGTCTGCGTGCTGGCCGACCCGGTAGGGCAGGTGATTGACGGCGGGCTGCTCGACAGCGGCTTACGCATCGAACGTCGCCGCGTCCCGCTGGGCGTGATTGGCGTGATTTATGAAGCCCGCCCGAACGTCACCGTTGACGTGGCGGCGCTGTGCCTGAAAACCGGCAACGCCGCGATTCTGCGCGGCGGTAAAGAGACGTATCGCACCAACGCCGCCACCGTTGGCGTTATCCAACGCGCGCTGAAAGAGTGCGGTCTGCCAGAAGCAGCCATTCAGGCCATCGACAATCCGGATCGCGCGCTGGTGAGCGAGATGCTGCGTATGGATAAGTATATCGATATGCTGATCCCTCGCGGCGGTGCGGGCCTGCACAAGCTGTGCCGTGAGCAGTCGACGATTCCGGTTATCACCGGTGGTATCGGCGTTTGTCATATTTATATTGATGACAGCGCAGAGATTGAAGCGGCGCTGAAGATTATCGTCAATGCGAAAGCCCAGCGCCCGAGCGCCTGTAATAGCGTGGAAACGCTGCTGGTGAATCAATCCATCGCCGATCGCTTCCTGCCAGCGCTGAGCCAGCAGATGGCCGAAAGCGGCATTACGCTGCACGGCGATGAGACGGTGATGCGCGAGCTGAAAGGCCCGGCAACGCTGGTGCCGCTGAAGCCGGAAGAGCTTGATAACGAGTACCTGTCGCTGCATCTCAATGTGGTGCTGGTGCCGGATATTGACAGCGCCATTGCACACATCCGTCAACACGGCACTCAGCACTCCGATGCGATCCTGACCCGCACCCTGAGCAACGCCAACCGTTTTATCAACGAAGTGGACTCCTCCGCGGTGTACGTCAACGCCTCCACCCGTTTCACCGATGGCGGCCAGTTCGGCCTGGGTGCAGAAGTGGCGGTGAGCACCCAGAAACTCCACGCGCGCGGCCCAATGGGCCTTGAAGCACTGACCACCTACAAGTGGATCGGCTTCGGCGAAGATACCATTCGTGCGTAATTGAAAACGGGCGATGCAAAAATAGGCGGTTGATTAATCTGACTATTGACGCATCGCCCGGTTAGTCTTAACCTTTTACCCCGTGATTCACGCTCGTGAACACCTCTTGCAGGGCCGATATAGCTCAGTTGGTAGAGCAGCGCATTCGTAATGCGAAGGTCGTAGGTTCGACTCCTATTATCGGCACCATTTAAATCAAGCGCTTATCTGAATTTTAAGTAAACTACTTTCTCCTCTTGTGCCGTATTTGGCATCTACCGGCCTTTGTGCTGATGATCGATACGCTTTGTTACTTGGAATAACGGGGTCCGCCATTCGCTGCGGAACTCACCATATATCAATGACCTACGCGTTCCTGATGCTCGGGAGAGCAATATTCGCCGACGATTTTAATCGTTTCAAGCGCCAGCGCTATCTGCCGCCGGGCCGTAGCCGTAGCTTAAGCCCATACAACCGAGCCCAAGCGCGGACACTTCGAGTTCTGATTGACCCAGATAACGTTCTTGCATTGATTAATTGTCTCTTTTATCGCGTCTTAAACGTCCAGTTTGCGACCAGTCAACCATTCAATTCTGGCGGGATCGCGGTGGGAGAAGAAAGCACTTGTTGCGGTATCGATAGCGGTAATCTGCAGCATATCTTCATCACTCAGTTCAAAATCGAGAATGTTAAGGTTCTCTTCCATGCGTTCTTTTCGCACCGTTTTTGCCAGCGAAACGATGCCTCGTTGGAAGATCCACCGCAGCACAACCTGTCCAACGCTTTTACCGTACTTCTGGCCAATCGCTGTTAACATGGGATGCTCAAACAGACCATTTTTACCTTCTGCAAACGGTGCCCAAGCTTCCGGCTGAATGCCATGGCTTTGATTCCATGGAACCGCATGCAACTGCTGGTTGAAGGGGTTAACTTCAATCTGGTTCACCGCAGGGCAAACCTTGTTGAAGGCAATGAGATCGGCCAGTCGGTCAGGATGGAAATTGCTGACACCAATGGCGCGAATTTTGCCTGCCTGCTGAAGTTCTTCCATAGCACGCCATGCCCCATGGACATCGCCGTAAGGCTGGTGAATTAGATACAGATCGACGTAATCAAGTTGCAGCCGATTCAGGGAGCGTTCGAACTGTGCTTTAGCGCCTTCGTAGTTAGTATCCTGCAGCCATAGTTTGGTCGTTACAAAGAGCTCGTTACGGGTGATACCGCTTTGTTTCAGCGCATTCCCGACCTGGGTTTCATTCTGATAAGACGCGGCGGTATCAATCAGGCGGTATCCCGTATCGATGGCATCAATAACGGCTCTTTCGCATTCAGCGGCATCAGACATCTGAAACACACCAAAGCCCAACAGGGCATTTCAATACCGTTGTTCAGTTTTACAGTTTGCATGACGTTATCCTTTGGTCGTTGAGTAGGAAAAGGATAGCGCAAAGTGATTTATTTAATTAGATGGGTAATTAGCTAGGGTTTATTAGATTTGTTCATTAATAAGGGACTCAAGGTCGGCTTTGTGCCAAAAGCGGACGTCAAAATGTGTGTTCAGCTAGCGTAAGTTGAGCGTTTCATAATGATATCTCTCTGCGGGTCTGACCCAACCTGAAAGATATGCTCACCCACCTCGGTAAACCCAAGCTTACGGTAAAAAGAGATGGCCCTTGGGTTATGTTCCCAGACACCTAACCAGACAGGATCCGATCCCTTTGCCTCAAATTCAGCAAAGCACTTTTGCATCAGTGCCTGTGCAAATCCTTTACCATGGTAGGGCTCATCGACATACAGACACAGAATTTCTCCGGCATGGATGCTATTGACACAGGGAGGAAACTCTTCCCACCTTAGTTGAGCGTACCCAATCAGTTTGCTCTCGTATTCGCAGACTAATGTAATCCAGTCTTGTCTGAGGATTTCTTTCAACTGGATAATAGTTGAATAGCTTGCATGGCAGTGAAGATCCATATCCTCCTGAGTATTACCATCCTGGAAAGTCTTTCTGAAGGTTCGCTCGGCTAAAATAGCAAGCTCTTCTGCATCAGAGGAACTGGCCCTACGGATTAACATTTATCATTACTCTCTGAAAAGTATTCTTATTTTTGTCCGGCATTACGATAAATGTCGGGCCGATTGATCTGCCAGACAAAATCTTTCCGGTTCAATGGGTTATAACCCAGTTTTTGGTATAGCCAGGGCGCGCTGTCAGTGACCAACATTATCCGTCGCAGGCGTGACATCAACGGATGGGCGTGACAGCATTCGATCAGCCAGTGGCCGAGGCCACTTTTCTGATAATCGTTTAATACGTAGACGTCACACAAATAACCAAAAGTGGCATAGTCTGTGACAAGGCGGGCGAAGCCGATTTGTCTTGTTCCATCCAGAAGCGCAAAACAAAGGCTGTTCTGGATTGATATTCTGACCGTTTTGGCATCAATGCCTGGAGCCCAGGACGATTGCGAGAGGTAATCGTGAATGGCTTCCAGTTGAAAAAAAGCGGGATCGGTTGTGACAGTAAACTGGCTTTTGGCAAAACTCAGATGTTGATTATCCACTGAACCACTCCATGCAAACTTACCTGTGATAAAACAAGCCCTATTGCTTGCCGGGCGACAATCAGGATGTTTTCTCATGTACTGTCATGATGAACACCAATGGTCCCTCCTCCTGGTTTTCATAGAAATGAGGAACGTCCGTTCTGGCTGTTGCTGAACAGCCGGTTTTTACCTGATACAGGTGGTCCTTCACACCCAGCGTGAGCGTGCCTGTCTGAACATAAAACAGCTCAAGCGTCCCTTCCGTGTGGCCGGGCGAAGCAAACTTTTCCCCCGGTTGCATTTCCCACATCCAGAGCTCGGTCATATCAGGGCCGCCCGAACCAGCGAGCAACCTTGCTCTCCCTCCTTTTTCACCAGCCCACAATTCTGGGATCTCATCTTCAGCAATGAGATGCACGGTCGGTTTGGAACTGACATCCACAAAATCGGCTACCGAAACCCCATCGCGGCAGCCAGGCGGCATAACAGGGCTATGCTGGGATTTGCCCGGCATCCCTCAATCTCAACCAGCGCGCCCTTGCTGACGCCCGCCGGCGGGAGAGTTCATCGAGCGATATTTTCTTTTGCTTACGATACAGCTTAATCCGCTGAGATACGGCTTCATTTACGGTGCTGACGATAGAATCTGCATCGGTCATTAAATTGACTTTTTTGGTCATCGGTCATTATCATGGGATAAATTGGTCATTACAGGATTATCACGTGTTAACAGTCTCTCCGTCAATTGCCCCTGAAATTTATCGCATTGCGCCTGGTTTTCGGGCACTCAGTGTCTACGTAAAAGCTGCACCAGTGCTTAACTCCGATATCGGAGAAACAGCTCTGCGAGAAGCCTGTGAAGCGGTTCTGGCCGGTGAGCCTGAGTGGGCGGAAGCGCATCTGACCGCATGGGCAGAGGTTTTTCAAAAGTTTGGTGCTAAACCTAAACCTAAACGTACCCTTGCTCAGCGGATGCGTTACGCAAGCGCGTATTACGTGACGGAACGATGCCAGCACTTGATCCCATCGTTGATCTTTATAATGCCGTTAGTCTCCGCTACGCCGTTCCGGTGGGTGGAGAGAATATCGCTGCCTATCAGGGTTCACCATGTCTGGCTGTGGCAAAAGGAACCGAGCCTTTTGATACAGTCAAAGAGGGGGAAAAGGCCGTTGAATATCCTTCACAAGGCGAGATCATCTGGTGTGATGATATCGGCGTGACCTGCCGTCGCTGGAACTGGCGACAGGGCTCAGAACCCGCTTAGGTGTGGAAGCTCAGCAAATGTGGTTTATTCTGGAAAGCCTGCCGCAGATGCCGCTGGAGAGACTTCACGAAGCCGGGAAGATGCTGACCGACGGCCTGGAAAAAATGATGCCCGGTCTGTGGTTTGAGGTTGCTCTCATCGAAGAACAACAGCAGTAATATCATTCAGGAGAAACTTTTATGTTTACCGGCTTGTCGGCGTTTCCATTAACCCCACTCACCGCCAGCGGCGTGGATGAAAAGGGTTTCAGCCATATTCTTTCCCGCCTGACAGAAGCTCGGGTTGATTCTATGGGCATCCTGGGGTCAACCGGAAGCTACGCCTATCTGACCCGGGAGCAGCGAAAGCGCGTAGCAACGCTGGCAAAACAGCATGCCGGGATATCCCAATGATGGTATGTGTGGGAGCGGTCAGTACCGATGCTATCCTGCATCTGGCAGATGACGCGCAGGCAGCCGGCGCGAATGCTCTGTTACTCCCGGCAGTCAGCTACCAGCCACTCCGTGACGAAGAAGTATTCTCACTCTTTGAGACCGTTACCCGGCACGTGTCTGTACCGGTGTGTATCTATGATAATCCGGGCACTACGCATTTTACCTTTACGGATGAACTCCACGGTCGTCTCTCATCACTTGAGGGATTCGCTCGGTCAAGATCCCTGGCGTACCGGATAGCCCCGCTGCAGCGACTGAGCGGGTGAATGCGTTACGTCAACATCTGCGCCCTGGTGTAACAATCGGTATCAGTGGCGACGCTTATGCGGGGCTGGGATTAAACGCTGGTTGTGAAGTCTGGTACTCCGTGTGTGGCGGTCTGTTCCCTGAGATGGCGAAACAAATTACTGAAGCCGCGGCGGTAAAGGATCATCAACGCGTTACTGCCCTGACAGCCCACCTTGAACCTTTGTGGGCGCTGTTCCGTAAACATGGTGGAAGTCTTCGTGTTATTGCCACAGCTGCTGGTGTGCTTGGGCTAACCGACATGGATTGCCTGCCTCGTCCTTTGCAGCCGTTGTCAGCAGGCGATATCGCGGATATTGCCCATGTGATAAGTATGCTGGAGCTGAAGTAATCTCCCCGCAGGACCGGCAGTCTGTCGGTCTTTCTGAAACCTGGCTGGATATCAATCATCATCGCATGTTTGAAGCTATATCTTTAGGTCCGCTCATCGCTCACAGCGGACCTTGGAATTGAAAGCTTAGGGACACCTGACACAATTTTGCATTGTGAAGAAGCGGTCATCGCTAACGAGCAGATCTTCAACGTATCAATGACCATCCGCAGGGCAGGGGAGACGTTTCGATGCGGATAATAGAGAAACAATCTTTCCATTCGCAGGCTGTAACGCTGCAACACCCTGATAAGCTTATCGTGTTCTAAATCATCCGCGACCAGTTCAACAGGGACATAGGCTAACCTGAGGCTCAGCCGGGCGGCGGCTGCTTCCATATAGCTGTCAGATAAGGCCCATTGTCCTTCTGGTCGATGGGTTATTTTTTATCATCCTGATTGAGTTCCCACTGGTATACGCTGGCGTCGGCAAACTGATAGGCGATACAGGGATGCGCTTTTAAATCCGCCGGGGTTTGCGGAAAACCGTCGCGACGACAATGTTCCGGAGTACCCATAATCGCCATCTCCATATCGGGCGTGATGCGCACTGCTACCATGCCCTGGTCAACTTCAGGCCCCAGACGGACGCCGGCATCAAATCTTTCCTCGATGATACCGCCATGGAGATCATGACATTCACACCGTGAAATACGATCTGCATGGCATCCAGATTACTGTGAGTGTCTATGCGTTGACCCGGGAGGTGACCTTCTCATTTTCCGACCTATGTACTCTCACTGCTGATGATGTTTTGTTTTTGTTAAATGTATTTAACGATATTTTGTAATTACGAAACGAAATATTTAAAAACAGCCATTCCTCTAAAAGAAAAAATCGCCATATGACTATTTTTAAGTTTTTTTAAATAGCGATTCCTTTCTCCCTTCACTTTCCTTTTTATATTCAAAAAGAATATAAACCTATAAATTAATTAAAAAATGGTGTTTTAGGTTTAAAAAAATGATTTAAGCGATATTTACGTTTACTGATGGTGTTGTGAGTGGTTTTATATTCCAACCAAAAGCGACGGTGCAATACGATGTTCTATCACCCATCGGATCACTGCGCATAGGCACTACTGATATTGAAAATTGGGATATAAAAGAATGTTTAAGAAAACGTTAATCGCAGCGGCAATCGTATTTTCTGGCGCAGCAATGGCAGCGGAAAGCACCGGCGTAGCTGGGGAACCATCACGTTTAATGGTTCTGTTTCCGACACCACCTGTGATGTGACTACCAATAATGGTTCCGATTTCACAGTAAATCTGGCACCGATCACACTTACCGACGTAACTAGCTCCACGGGTATCGTTACCGCCAACAGCAAAAATTTCACCATGAATCTGAAAAACTGCTCCGCAGCGGATGCAGATACTCAGACTCTGAAAATCACCTTCACCAGCAGCAACCTGTCTGATGATGGCAAATACCTGAAAAACTACAGCGCCAACGGCGCAGAAGGTGTGGGTATTGCTCTGACCTCTGACGGCTCCACCGCTGTACCGTTTGAAACGGCATTCAATACCGGCCTGACCTCTGCAGACGCATCTAGTGCTGACGGCGTTACGCTGACTATGCACGCTAACTACTACAACTTCGGCGGCGCTGCTGCGACCACCGGTAAAGTGGTTACCGATGCAACCTATTCTTTTAGCTACGATTAATCACATAAGCCGGGTATCAACCCCGGCCTTTAAGATCATGAAAAAATTAATAGTGTTTCTCCTCGCAGCTCTCGTTTCACAAACGGTCGCCGCCAGCGTCGTCATTAATCAGACTCGCGTTATCTATCCAGCCGAAACAAAATTTGTTTCGGTACAGCTCGTTAATGACAGTGATAAAACCCACCTGGTACAGTCCTGGCTGGATAACGGTGATGCATCCGCAGCACCAGAAAAGATCAAAGTGCCGTTTTCTCTGATGCCACCGGTGGTCAAAATGAGTGGTCATAGCGGACAAACGTTGAAAATTGCCGCGACAAATATCCAGACACTGCCTGCTGATAGAGAAAGCGTATTCTGGCTTAACGTATTGGACGTTCCGCCTACGCCGGAAGATGCCAATGAAAACTACCTCCAGGTGGCGATTCGTAACCGCATTAAAGTCTTTTATCGTCCGACCTCACTGGAACCACTGGATAGTAAAACGATCGAAAAAGTCTCGATTTCTACATCGGGCGGTCGAACCTGCCTGAAAAATGATTCGCCGTACTATCTAACCATCCCTCAGGTTGTCAGTTGGCAGGGCGGTCAGCTAAAGCAGATCAGAAAAGACAATTTACTCTCCGATACCGTGTTTATTCAGCCGTTCGGCTGTGTACTCGTATCCGACAAAGTCCACTCCGGTGGACAGTATCGTATAACCTGGCTTGATGATTACGGTACTAAACGCTTCAGCCTACTTAATAAATCGTAATTACTGCTGATACCAGGTTCTATTCTGATGAAGAACAGTTTTCTGTTTTGTAAAAGCCTGTTAGTTCATTCCGTCAGCCTCGCTTTATGTTCTTCTTTTGGGGCGTACGGCGAAACGTTCAACAGTAGCCTGCTGGTCGGTAATTCCGCGGATATGGATTGGAGTAATACAAAACTGGTGATGACCCCAGGTACGTACGATCTTGATATCTATGTGAACAATGCATGGCGCGGCAAATTCGCTATGACGATTGCCAACGATGATAAAACGACGGTACAGATCTCACGAGATGATGTGTCATTGCTGGGAATTAGCGACCTGGACGCCGCGGTTGAAGCTGCGCCAGTGCGTCTGATCGATATCAATGCGTTACTGCACGGCGGGAAAAGCAAACTGACGCCGGGCGAGCTGCGTCTGGATCTGGAAGTGCCGCAGGCCTACGTGATCACCGAGAACCGTAACTGGGTTTCCCCGCAGAAATGGGACCAGGGTATCAACGGCATTTATACCAATTACAACGTAAACTACTACAACTTTCACGGCCTGAGCGAAGGATATACCAACAGCGATAACGTTTATCTGTCACTGAACAGCGGCTTGAACCTATCCAGCTGGCACTTCATCGACAATTCAACGTGGATGCGTTACAGCAGCCTCGGTAAAAGCTATTGGGTCAATACAACCCGTTATCTGGAGAAGCCGATTGCGCAGATTGGCGCACTAATGCGCGTTGGCCGTGCTTATACCACCTCAGACTACTTTGATACCGTGCGCTTTCGTGGCCTGACGCTGAACAAAAGTCGCCAGATGTTGCCCGACAGCGAACGTGTGTATATGCCTGTGATTAACGGCATTGCCACCAGTTCTGCGGTCGTGAGCGTATATCAGGACGGGCATATTATTCATCAGCTCACGGTTCCTGCTGGTCCTTTTTCAATCAGGGATTTAATGCCAACCGGTTCGCGAGGCGATCTCTCTGTGGAAGTGAAAAACAACGGCGGTAATACCGAGCGTTTTGTGGTGCCCTTTTCTTCCATTCCTGACATGCTTCGTCCAGGGACCAGCGACTATCAGTTCAACATTGGTGAAGTGGATATGCGTGGTATCAACGACCATAGCAGCTTCGCTCAACTCAGCTATTCGCGGGGATTAACAACTATGTGACCGCCACCGCGGGAAGCATCTGGAATGCCGACTATCGTTCGTTTTTGGTTGGCGGCGCGCTGTCCCTTCCCTACGCAGGGTCGCTATCGGCATCCGCTGAGACATCACAATATAAATTGCCGGGAGATAGTCAGCGCCATGGTGAAAAATATTCGCTCTCATGGAGTAAATTCTTCCCGACCAAAACTAACCTGACGCTGGCTTCCTATTACTACCGGACACAGGATTACGCCTCGTTCAGCGATTATATTCTGACCCGAGCCAATATCGCGGACTACGGTGGTACGAATACCTCAACGCAGAATAGCAAACAGGCTTTCAGCGCCAATATTAATCAGCCGCTGCCGGATAATTTTGGCCGCCTTATGTTATCGGCGTACTGGCGTGATTACTGGCGCGGTCAAAAAACCAGTCGTCAATATAACCTGACCTGGAGTAACGTCTTTAACAGCGTGAATTACTCCGTTTCACTGCGTCGCTCTGAGGTTTCGCAGTCTTACTACGACTATGAAACGAATAACGAAGGTAACGTTGTCAGTTCGCTGCGTTCGCGGGGAATACGGAAAATAATCTTTATTTATCCGTGACTATCCCGATGTCTATCTTTGGGACTCCGGGCAGCGTCGCGACACATGCCAGCGTTCAGAAGGGCAGTATACTTCGTCTGATGTCAGTTTGAGCGGCAGCGCGCAAAATGTTGATTATAGCCTGATGCTTGCACACGATCGCGATGGCAATTCACGGTCTGCTGATTTGTATACCTCCTGGAAAAATAGTCTCACCAGTCTTAACACCGGGCTAAGCATGGCTCGCGAGTATCGTCAAACCAGCCTCGGCGCGAGCGGCAATATTCTGGCGTGGCAGGGCGGGGTGATAGCCTCACCAAATACCGGGCGGAACTTTGTCATTCTTGAAGCCCCGGTGTAGAAAATGCTGTGGTGAACGGTGACTCATCCACGCGAACCAATAACCACGGTATTGCCCTGGTCACCAGCGCTACGCCGTATCGACAAAATAACTTCCATCTCGAACAGGATGGTACTAAAAGCAGCGATGTGGATTTACAGGGCAACTTGCTGAATATCGCCCCATACGAAGGCAGCATCACTTATCTGAAATATAAAACAGATACTCGCAAGGTATTTATGTTGGATGTTCAGGACAGCAACGGCGATCAACTACCGTTCGGTGCACTGGTTTCAGATAACCAGAACCAAGAGCTGGGCTATGTGTCTCAGGGAAGTCAGATGTTTATTAAATCTGACACGATGCCTGACACAATCCGTATTAATACCAGCAAAGGCAAATTAAAGCGTAGCTGCGTTATTATGCAGCCAAAAGAAAATGCCACCAATATCTGCCGATAACCTGATGTGAGTAATGATACCAACATGAGAAAAAATTTATTTATTATCGCAGCTGTTTTTGGATTGATATTTCTCCCACTGCATGATGCCAATGCAGCGGCAGATGTTCAGGCCCGAGCGGTAACTGGCGATACTTGCCGTAATAGCGGCATTCTATTTAACAGCGTTGCCGAGGCGGATAAATCGTTAAATCTTTCTTCCGAGTTTTTGACCTCAAACGTCGTCGAGAAAACCTACACCACAAGCTGGTCCGGCAGTATGACCTGTGTTTATGGGAATGTGGGTATCGGCGGGCTGTTGCAGGATCATCTCTATTATTTCACCGGTTTTAACAGCAACCCGGTGTATCTTAACTTTAATAGCGCGGATGGTGAGAATAGCTATTGGATTAAAGTGACGGCGCAAATCACCGGTGATACCAAAGTTACCGTCAGTGGTATCGTGGGTATTCACTCGATAGCCTACCAGACACAATACACCGTGCGCGCGGAGCTGTTGACCACTCCACCAACGGGGGTGTCTACCTATACTAAAACCACGTATAACGGCGCGCTGAGCGTCATTCCCGCCGTGATGAGCGGTACCGGTTCTGGCAGCGATAGCCCGTTACTGTCCAGTAAGACCTACGCCTATCGTGCGTGGAATAACATGATGTCGGACACCGCTCGCAAAAGCTGGGATACCGATCATTTTATTGCCTACGAGAAACTTACCATTCAGTTTGAACCAAAAGAGACTACCTGCAATATGACGCATAATATGACGGTAAAATTACCGCCAGCATCACTGAATATGCTAAAAATAAACGGCAAAGCCAATGGGGCTGATTTCACTATCCCTTAAAATGTGGCAACCTTGCAGGTGTTAAAACGGCGACGAGGAACGTTAAAGCTTGGCTGTCCAGCAACGATTTGCTCACAACTGACACCAGCTATCAAGTTATGGTTAATGATGAAACAACCGCTGGTGGCGTTGGTATTGCCATTCGCAGTCGCTATTTTTTGGGCGATTATGAAGAAGTTAAAATATCCAGTAGTAACGATATGGAACACGCGACGCAAATTCTTGATATCGCCAAAAACGATGACATTCAGGATATTCAATATATTTATCTGCATGCTTATTACAAAGTCTATAAAGCTTCCGCGCTAAGTACCGGCACAGTTGTGGCGACGGCACAAATTATGCTTGGTTACGATTAGGTCATTATTTATCTAAGTTTATCTATTTTTGAATAGCGTGAAAGGTTGTCATGAAGATATCAATTCAGACTGTGCTTAATTTATTACACAATATTATTGTTCCAGTTTCTGCAGATCTGGTTAATCACTTACAAAGAACGGCGATTATCACTTATTATTTGAGCCGTCATGCCCGGCTTGATCAACGGTCCGTCAGTACGGCATTTCTGGCCGGGATGCTTCATGATATCGGTGCGCTCAGCAAAGATCGCGCCAGGCTCACCGTCGGTAGCGAGGACTTTCTTGATAACCATGAACAACTGGGGAGAACGATGACATCAGGGATCCGTTTCCTTAATCCGGTCACGCCGATCCTTGAAAATCACCATGTGAAGTGGTCCGATACTAACGACGAAAACCTGCCGCTGGTGAACCATCTTGTGCATATGGCGGACACGTTCGAACTTTATCTGCGCACGATTAAAGGCGACTTTATTGCTCAGCGTGAACAGATTATTACGCAGTTTTTCCTCCTGCCCGAGCAGTGGCCAGAAAAGTTGATCAATGCACTAAAGGAATCCAGCAACGAGGACGGCTTCTGGTTCCGGCTTGGTAACCCCATGCTGCCTCAGGTACTGAACGCCATCAGCCCGCTACACGACCACATGCTCGATCACCATGACTTTCTGGAGGTGTGCCAGCTGATTTCCAGAATTGTGGATACCCACAGCAGCTTTACTCGCACCCACAGCACCAGCGTGGCCCATGTCGCCGCGCGCTTAGCTGAGCTGTACGGCTACGATCGCGATATGCAGGAAAAAATATGTATTGCTGGCTACCTTCACGATATCGGCAAGCTTTTTACACCGCTCAGTATTCTGGAAAAAAGAGGGAAACTCGAAAAGGATGAGTACGCGATAATGAAACAGCACAGCTATAAAACGCTGGTAATGCTCAACCCGATTCCAGAGCTTGGCAACATTGTGCACTGGGCTGCGAATCATCACGAACGGTTGGACGGCAGCGGCTACCCTTTCAGGCTTACAGCAGCCTCGCTCGATATGCCTTCGCGCATTCTCGCCGTCGCGGATGTTTTTACTGCCATGACAGAGAATCGCCCTTACCGACAAGGCATGCAAAGTGAGAAAGCGCTGACCATACTCCGTGAAGAGGCGGCGAATTATAGGTTGGATCGGGACATCGTGGTATTACTAGACCATAATATTGCAACTGTGAAGCCACTTGTCGCAATGTATTGAGTCTGTAAGAACAGAAAATGAAATATTTGATTGCCAATAAAGTCGTTTACGATACGGAAAGCGGGGAGCTGAACATTCCTGATGACGAGCTTACTGAAAGCAAAAAGCTCACACATACGGCGAACCGGATCCTGTCACTGCTTATCGCCTCACCCGGTGAAGTACTTGAACGCCAGTATCTGCTTGAGCAGGTATGGGAGTCTGTTGGCCACACCAGCTCAAGCTCATCATTAAATCAGTACATCAGCATTTTGCGCAAAACGCTGACTTCGTTCACTGATATTGAAGAGTCAATTATTGTTGTCCCGAAAGTGGGTTTTTTCTTTTCTGCGGATATCGATATTCAGCGAATTGATGCGGTCAACGAGATACCGGGCCGGGCCGAACCTAAACCAGTATATACGCCAAAGAAATCCTTACCGCTAAAATACGTGTTCGCCACCTTCATCGTGATTGTGCTTATCATCGCTAATCTGTGGGTCTGGTATCCCTCGCAGAAGAATGAGCGCTATTCCAATCTGGCCTTCATGGGGAACTTAGAAAAATGCACTATCAGTACCTACGAACATGTTTCAGCAGATACACGGAAAAGAATACTGGAAGTGCTGCGATCCGCCGAACCAAATCTAAATGAGAAATGCCTTAAGCACCCGACACAGTTGATGGTGAATATCCAGCCAAGCGTATTTTACGGTAGCCGCGGACGGATTTTTTATTCATTGTGTTCTTTGGATTCAGAGGTCGGTGAGCTGACCTATTGTGAAAACCATTACGCATTTAACTGGGAAATGAAATGAAGTTTGCACTAACACTGTCTGCGGTGATAGCCACTTTAACGGCTACATTTTTCTGGGATTGATGGACAATTCCTCGTCCTATTTAGATGACCGTTGCTTTGCGAACTTCACCTACACTGATAGTACCGACAGTAACGCTTTCAGCTTCAAAGGTAATATTGTTTTTGAAATGTCTAAAAATAAAACAGGGCAATTTAATTTATCCGGCGATATGGGTTATCAGGGGAAGAATTATACTTTATCCCGTTACGTAAAATTCACTTATACAAACATCAAAGATAACTCCTATAGGGTGAAAGTACTTTCTCAGGAAACTATGGCCCACGATAATGTCCCGGCCGACTTATCCCCGCTCGCCATTAAAATATTCTTTCTCAGTGGCGAATATTCAATGCATATGACGAAAAATGATAATAACTTTATCACTATCGGTAATGCGCTCTCACCGCTGATGAATTGCGTCATTCAGTCCTGATGTTCGTTCAACATCACAAGGAAGTTCTTGTGCATCAAGAAATCAAAAAATCAAATTGCGTTAATTGTTCCAAATGCGGCTTTGCGGCCGCCTGCCAGTCGTATCTTTTCGACCGGCAGGAGCCCATGTTTATCAACGATTTGTCGCGTAAAAAAAGAGTAGCAAAAAACGAGTATATTTATCAAAGTGGCACGCCAGTTCGCGCATTGTATGCACTGAGGCGCGGTATTGCGAAGGTTTATGATGCGCAAAATACCCTCCAGGGTGTCGTCTTTCCCGGCCAGGTTGTGGGCGTGGATGAGCTGTTTGCCAGCCACTATCAGTACAGCGTCCAGGCCGCCACTGAGGTAGAAGTTTGTGAGCTGCAAAACCGTCACTTTTATCAGATTAGTCAGATTACACAAGACTTTACCAATCTGATTATTCATATACTTTCACGCTCTGCTAAAGAAAAGCAGCAGTTAATTAGCGTGCTGGTAAAACCCGACGGGTTACAGAAAGTCAGCGACTTCATCCAGCTAATGGCAAATACGCGTAAAGAATATGGTTTTGACCACCACGATTTTGAACTTCCGCTGAACAAAAAAGAGTTAGCGCAACTGTTAGGCATTTCACAATCGACGCTGGCGCGGGCGCTTGATACGCTGGTTGAGCAGCAAATCATCGCGGTAAATAAGAAAGAGATTACCTTACTGTAGAAGTCATAACGTGGTGGGCAAAGCCTGCTTCTTCCCTCCGCACTCCCGTCATTTTATGACTGACTCGGCAACGCACCGCTTCGTCGCATGAGCAGGTCCACCTAAAAATTTATGCACTTCGTTTCTCACCGAATTCTGTATTGGTTTTGAGTCAGCGCTTAATGCTCATGTTGCAACCGTTGACCATCACGTTTCACTTCTCTTTGAAGCCAGCAAGAACGATGTGAATGGTAACGATGATGAGAGGGGATATCGGTAAAATACAGTCGATAGGCATGACTGCCGCTACCGTATTGCCGCACTAACATGGCAGTGATGCGTTCACACTGGCCTGTCATCTCTGATGTTGTCACACTTAAAATACAACAAGCTCGCCTCCAGACGGTTTCCACCTTTTCTCTGTGCACACATCTACGAAGATGGAAACCTTACTGTTATCGTCTGATTCTTTCTGAATATAAAGTTTAAATCACCAGGTTGATATGAAAATGTTATTTTATTGAAAATATAAATTTTAAATTTATTTGAATTGTCGTCAAATGAAGCGTAAATACCAATTTTTTATTTATTTCAAAACAACCTCTTGAATAAGTGGATGTTGTGGGTAGTATGGTATTTGTCCTGTTGAGTTTGAGGCTATGATAATGAGAAATATATTAAGCATTGCTGCTTTTATGATTTTTTTAGTTAACGCGCCGGTTTATGCAGGGAAAATTTATCTATCCGGAATGGTAGTCGATAATGCTGCTTCAGCAAGGCAACAATGCGTGGAGCAAGCATTGACGTTTGGCGTTGAAAATATCTGCCACAGTAAACAAGGTGCCAGTGTTATGACTACAATTAAACATGTCACCGTCACCTTTAATAATAGCCTAAGTCAAGCCCGGATTGTGACGTTAAATTATTCATAGTTGTCTGTCTTTATTAAAAAAGGCGATGCTATAAAGTTTGTTATAATTAATATATGTCCCTGCTGCAATGTTAAACGTCACCGTGCTTTCAGTGACATCAGTATCAGTTTTGCTTATCTAACCGGCTTGCCTCAACGCTCAAATTTGCGGTCAGACTCATTATCCCGCAGATAGTTGTGACTAAATAGCGGCACAGTTTTCTGGCTGCGCCGCCTGCATCATGCTATCGCGCCATTAACACGAATTCACCTCAGCCAAAGTATTCCCGCGTGAACGTGACGTTTGGGTGCTATGCAAAACCATCACCAGTAGCTGGAGTGATGGTGTTATTGAGAGACATGAAAATCTCCACCCAAGTTGCTGAAGATCCACTTTTTACCCCTCGCTGGCATGGTCCCTCGCGACGATGACATAACCATTACTAATAAAAGGTCCTGCTGATGATATTCATTGGTGAAGTCAATTATACGTTACGGGTAACAAGGCGTAGTTTAATTCCTTAAGTGAGAGGCAATAGGCCAGATGATCTAAATACAGGAGTAACCGCTATGTCATTCGTAACCACAAAAGACGGCGTTAATATTTATTTTAAAGACTGGGGCGATAAATCAGCGCAACCAATCGTGTTCCATCATGGATGGCCACTCAGTGCTGATGACTGGGATAACCAGATGCTTTTCTTCCTGGCGCAGGGGTTCCGCGTTATTGCCTTCGATCGTCGCGGTCATGGGCGTTCGGACCAGATAAGTGAAGGGCATGATATGGATCACTATGCTGCTGATGCATCGGCTGTAGTTGAACATTTGGATCTGAAAAATGCAGTACATGTGGGTCATTCTACTGGCGGCGGTCAGGTTGCACGCTATGTGGCCAGATATGGTCAGCCACAAGGCCGTGTTGCAAAAGCAGTTCTGATTAGCTCAGTACCTCCGCTGATGGTTAAAACCGACAGTAATCCAGGCGGCACACCGGTTTCTGTCTTTGATGGTTTTCGTCAGGCGCTGGCTGCCAATCGCGCGCAGTTCTATCTTGATGTGGCATCCGGGCCGTTCTATGGATTCAACCGCGATGGGGCGGTGGTTTCTCAGGGAACCATCAATAACTGGTGGCGTCAGGGGATGATGGGGAGTGCAAAAGCTCATTATGAAGGGATCAAAGCCTTTTCTGAGACGGATCAGACCGACGATCTGAAAGCCATTACGGTACCCGTTCTGGTTATGCAGGGTGATGACGATCAGGTTGTACCTTATAAAAACGCCGCTCTGTTGCAGGACAAATTACTGAGCAACAGCACGCTACGTATCTATCCGGGCTATCCTCACGGAATGCATACTTCGCATGCGGACGTCATTAATGCTGATATTCTGGCGTTTATAAAATCATAAATCGTGCAGTGGAAGAGCGTGTCCCGCGCTCTTCCAGTTATATGTCTCGGCGCCACCATCAGGCAGTGGACATATAAATGCTCAAATATTCAACGTTTCAATCTCCATCCTGAGGGCAGGGAGACGTTGCGATGCGGATAATAGAGAAACAGTCCCTCCATTCGTACGCCCTAAAAAACCCGAATAAGCGCCCCGCGCTCTAAATTATCGGCGACTAGCTTTAGGGAATATATGCCAGTCCCAGACTCAGCCGGGCGCTTCCGCTTCCATATAGCTGTCAGATAAGGCCCACTGTCCCTGCGGCCGGTGAGTCACTCTGGATGAGATCCCACTGCTACACACTTCCGTCGCCAAACTGATAGGCAATACACGGATGCGCGGCTTAGTCCGCTGGTGCTTGTGCTCGTATAATGATTATCGTCCGGCGGCTAACCCGATGTTGCGCGGTGCAGCCCTGTTTTTCTGGCAAAGCATAGCGATTTAAGTTCTTTGTTATTTCAGGCGTTATCCCCGATCTTCATGCCATATATGCACTGGCGGAAAGGGCGTCTGAAGGAATGGGTAAACGAAACTCCCTCTATTTGCACCAACAACAACGAGAACATATTCACCAGCTTTCAACCAGCATCCTGTGGCGCAGCGAACTCCCGACCTGGATAATCATGATGGCCATCTATGGCGGCTGGTTTGCGACCCTGGCGAACTGGCAGACGTTGGGTTTATATCCCGCCACCGTGCTGCTTATCGGGTTTACCGCCTGGTATATGTCGCTACAGCATGAGTTGATTCACGGGCATCCCACCCGATTTCCCGGCTGAATCAGCTTTTCGGCACGCTGCCGTTGGCGGTCTGGTATCCGTATGGCCTGTACCGCGACTCCCATCTGGCGCATCACCGTAACGACCACCTTACCGTACCGTGGACGATCCTGAGTCTTATTACTTTAGCGATGAAAGCTGGGCGCGGTTTCGCCCGTGGCAGAAGCGGGTGATTCATCTGCGTAACACCTTTATCGGACGGCTGTTGCTGGCGCCGCTGATAGATATCGTGCAGACGCTGGGCAGTGCCGTGTCAGCCTTTCGCCGCATGCAGGTAGCGGCCATGCTGATGTGGATCACTCACGGGGCCTTACTTGCCGTGCTTTTTGGCTGGATGTCGCACCTTGGCTTCTCGCCTCTGTGGTTTGTTCTGGCGGTGAGTTACCCCGCGCTGGCGCTGACCAAAGTGCGATCTTTTTTTGAGCATCGGGCTGCGGACGATCCGCTGGCGCGTTCGGTCATCAACGAGGCCGGGCTGTTCTGGCGAGTCCTGTTTTTGAATCTTAACTATCATTCTGTACATCACGATCTGCCAGGCGTGCCCTGGTATGGGCTGAAGGCGGTTTACCTGCACAATCGCGATGCCTATCAGCGGCGCAACCACGGTTTTCTGGTGAAGGGATACGGTGAATGGTTACGCCATTTCTGGGGAAACCGGTGGATGTGACGGTCCATCCGGGTATTCATAAAGGAGACGGTCATGAGTGAGCCGCTGCCATTCCCGATGTACGCCGTTAACCGCCGCGATACGGATGCCCTGTGGCTGGCAGTTCAGAAACTGCTGGTTGACCGGGGTGTGCCGGTAGGGAGCCTCACGCCAGCGTTGCCGCAGGAGGCGCTAGTGACACACTGGCAAAACCCGCAGCTGATCCTGAGCCAAACCTGCGGTTACCCCTGGTGACGCAGCTTTTGGACGTTCAGGTAGTCGGATGTTTTCACTACACCGCGCCGGGATGCGAGAACATCTATTACCGCAGCGTGCTGGTGGCGCGCGAAGAGGATAAACAGCAAACCTTCGCTGATTTTCGCGGCCGAGCGGTGGTGTGCAATTCCACTGATTCGCAGTCAGGTTACAACGTACTCATGAAAATGGTGACGCCACTGGCGGTGAACGGGCGCTTTTTCTCGCGCGTTGTCCTGAGCGGCAGCCATCGTCAGTCGCTTCACGATGTAAAACACGGTGAAGGGGATATCGCGGCCATCGACTGCGTGACCTGGGCGCTATTACAACGCCATGAACCCGCGTTGCTGGACGGGCTGGCGATTATCGACCAAAGTCCGCTGGCGCCTGGATTACCGCTCATCACCGCGAAGGAAACTTCTCCCGACACCCTTGCTGCGCTGCGCGAGGCGCTTCATACGCTGGTGAGTGCGCCGGAATACCGGAAAATTTGTGCCGCGCTGCTGATAGGCGGGTTTAGCGAGGTGACGCGCGAGCCTTATTCGTTATTACTGGACTGGCGCAAGGCGGCGCAAACAGCCGGTGTTACCCGGCTGTAGATCTTCAGGCAAAGTGGTTTCTGGCCAGCGGAAGGCCCAGCTTTTCCCGCAGGGTGCCCGGCGCATATTCGGCTTTCATCACCCCTTTGGCTTTGAGAATAGGGACAACCTGTTCCGCGAAGCGATCAAAATCCCCGGCAGCAGCGGGAACATCAGGTTAAAGCCGTCTGCTGCCCCGGAAAGATAGATTTCCGCCAGCGTGTCGGCAACTTCCTGCGCACTGCCAATAACCAGCCAGCTGTCGGAGCTTTGCAGCAACAGACGACCCAGCTCCAGAATGGTCAGGGCGGGGTCGTAGTCCCGGATGAGTTGCAGTACGGTGCGAATACCGTCGAAGTTAGCTTCGTCTGGCAGCGGCGGCAGCGGTTTATCGTAGGGATAAGGGCTCAGATCCAGCTTCAGATACGCCGACAGCAGATCGATAGCCATCCGATCGCTCATCAGCTGCGCGTTAAGTTGCTGGCGCTCGGCTTTTTCGGCTTCGGAATTCACCACCACCGGCAGCACTCCGGCGATGATTTTAAAGGCTTCCGGCGAACGTCCGAGCGCTTTCAGGCGCTGATTCATCTCTTCGCGGTAGGCTTTTCCCTGCTCGATGGACTTGATAAACACAAAGTGCATATCCGCCTTGCTGGCGGCGAGTTGCTTACCGGCTTCGGAAGAGCCTGCCTGCACGAGAACAGGATGTCCCTGCGGCGGACGTGGCACATTAAGCGGGCCACGCACCTTAAAGAAATCGCCGTGATGATTAAGATGATGCACTTTGTCGGCATCGGCAAACAGACCGCGCGGTTTATCAAACAGGAGCGCGCCATCTTCCCATGAGTCCCACAGATGGGTGACCACATCGATAAACTCCCCGGCGCGCTGGTAACGATTACCGTGCTGCGGGATCTGATCCAGACCGAAGTTGGCGGCTTCCTCTTCCAGCCAGGAGGTCACGATATTCCAGCTTGCGCGCCCGTTACTCAGGAAATCGAGCGAGGCGAAGTAGCGCGCCAGGTTATAGGGTTCGGTGTAAGACGTTGAAGCGGTTGCCATCAGGCCAATATTGTCCGTCACGGCGGCCAGCGCCGAGAGTAGCGTCAGCGGTTCAAGGCGGGCATTGGCGTAATGGGCAAGGCCGCTGTCCCAGATCCCGGTATGGTCGGCAATAAACAGGGCATCAAGCGTGGCGGCTTCGGCCTTGCGGGCAAGGGCGGTGTAGTAGTTGAGGGTGAAAATCTCGTGCTCGGGGCGTCCGGATGACGCCATGAGAACCGGTAATCACCCTGTGGATTGAAAAAGAACAGGTTCAGGATCATGGTGTTGTGCGACATTGTGGGGCCCGTGTCAGGTTGTGGCCGATCCCTGGCCATTGGATAATTAAATGCGTTAAAGGTTGGTATTGACCCATTGTTCTGCCACGGCAGCAGGATCCTTGTGCTGGAGGTCGACCTGCTTGTTTAGCTCGACCAGGGCGGTGTTATCCAGCTTGTGAGACACCTTATTGAGGATGTCGTCGATTTTTGGCGTCAGCGCCGCTTTGCGAACCAGCGGGACAACGTTTTGGCTTGGCTGTTCGTGTTTATCATCTTCCAGCACCACCCAGTCCTCTTTGGCGAGCGAGCCTTGGGTGGATACCACCGTTGCCACGTCAATTTTGCCGGAGTTCAGCGCCAGACGGGACAGCGGCCCGCCCATGTCGAGGGATTTCACCTCTTTAAACTCCAGGCCGTAGACGCGCTTCAGACCCGGCAAACCGAGGGCGCGAACCGGAAACTCCGGCGGGCCGCCGATCACCAGCTCGTGTGCAACAGGCGTCAGATCGGAGAGTTTGGTTAAGCCGTATTTTTTGGCCGTTTCGGCGCGGACGGCCCAGGCCGTGACGGAGCTTGCGGAAGAAGGGGTGAGCAGCGTAAATTCTGCCGGCAGCACTTTTGCCAGCCCGGCGCTGACGTCACTCTGGGTGGTCGCCAGGGTTTTGGTGTCATAGTAATTCAACAGTGCGCCGAGATATTCCGGGACAATATCTATTTCACCGCTTTTCAGGGCCGGAATAATAATTTCTCGGTTACCCAGATTAAGCCGCGTTTTCACATCAATATTATTTTTCTTTAATGCGCTGGCGTAAATATTGGCAAGAATGGAGCTTTCGGTAAAGTTCGCCCCGCCAATGGTGACGGTTTCCGCCAGGGAGGTAAAACTTAAGCTGAATAATCCTGCCGCCAGAAGGGATAATTTAAATCCACGGCGGTTAAACGCTTGCCATAATGATTGCTTCATAGAGCCTCTTTTTTGCAGGTGGTTTTTATCATGATTCCGTTATTGCAGATGCGAGCTTTGACTGAAATAACACGTTGTTGATAAGTGAAAATATCCCCTCGCAGGCCAGTGCCAGCAGTGTCACCACAAGGGAGCCGGCAATAACCTGCGGTATATCGCGCTGCCCAAGACCATCAATCAGAAAGCGGCCCAGCCCACCCAGCCCGGCATAGGCGGCGACCACCGCCGTGGCGATAAGCTGCAACAGCGCGGTGCGAATTCCGGCAAAGATCAACGGCATCGCCAGCGGGATGCGCAACTGCCACAGGCTTTGCACGGGCGTCATGCCAAGCGCGGTGGCGGCGTCGCAAAGGGTGCGGTCGGCATGGTAAATTCCCACCCAGGTGTTGGTCAGGATCGGCGGGACAGACAACGCGACCAGCGCAAGAAACACTGGCACATCATTGAAACCAAAAAGAATAATGCACAATAAAATCAGGCCAAGAGACGGGATCGCCCGGCCAATGTTGAACAGATTGATGACCAGGAAAGCTCCTTTGCGCCAGTAGCCCAGCGCCACCCCAGAGGTAACGCAATGGCCGAGGCGATGATCATGCTCACCAGCACATACCAGAGATGCTCACGCAAACGCAGCAGGATCCCCGTATCGCTAAGCCAGTGGTCCGGCTGAATTAACCAGTGCCAGGTTGCGGTTAAGATGTCCATTAGCGTGCCCACGGCGTAACCCAATAGCCCAGACGCGCTATCAGAGAGTCAAAAATAAACGACAGCACCAGGCTTAGCACCACGCTCACCACAATCGGCGTCAGGAAATCCTGGTTAAAGCCCGACAGCAGCAGTTGGCCAAGACCGCCCTGACCAATCAGCGCCGTAACCGTGACCAGCCCACGAGTGTGACTGAGGCAATACGCAGCCCGGCAAATAAAGACGGAGAATCAGGTGCAGTTCAACGTCAACAAACCGGTACCAGCGCGTGTAGCCTAGCGCGCGGGCGGATTCGAGCACGTCGGACGGCAGCTTTTCTATCCCGGCGACCACGTTGCGTAGCAGGATCAGCAGTGAATAGAGCGTTAAGCCAATCACTGACGTGGTGAGCGACAGTCCGGTAAACGGGATCAACAGAATAAACAGCGCCAGCGAGGGGATGGTAAACAGCACCCCGCACAGACCGAGCAGTACCGGCGCCGATGCGGGCCAGCGCAGGGTCAGGCCAATCAATACCCCGGTGAGTGCCGTACCGAAAAAGAGCGATACCGCCACCAGCTGCGTGTGCTGCCAGAACAGGGCGGCAATCGGCCCTTGATTGTCCGCAATCCATTGCCAGTCAATCATAGCGGCGAACATCCACATGCCCGTCCAGTACGCGCTGCAGCAGCCCGTGGGAAATGCTGCCCTGATACTGACCGTCTCCGTTGACGTGCACCAGCACTCCCCCGGCGCATCCAGCAGTGCGCTGTAGGCGAAACGCAGGGAGTGAAGCGCCTTCAGGGTCAGTGATACGGGCAGGGTGGTGCGCCGCTCAGGGTCAAGCCAGTACAGCGGGCGCAGCTGTTTATCGAGCACCAGCCGCAGCGGGCTGGCAACCAGCGGATGCTGGCTGGAAATGGGGGTTAATTCCTCGTCCACCAGGGGAACATCGTGACGCGGAAGCTGCCCAACCTGAAGTCTGGCAAGGCGTTTTAAGTTGGGCTCAGGCCCGATGAATCGCGCCACGAACTCGCTGGCCGGCTGGGCGAGGATACTATCGGGCGTATCAAACTGAGCCAGGACTCCGCCTTCCTGAAAGATGGCCATTTTATCGCCCAGGCGAATGGCTTCATTGATGTCATGGGTGACGAGCACGATAGTTTTGTGCAGGCGCTGCTGGAGTTGCAACAGCTCGTCCTGGAGCTTTTCCCGCACCACCGGGTCGATGGCCGCAAAGGGTTCATCCATTAACAGAATCGGGGGATCGGCCGCCAGCGCGCGGGCAATCGCCACCCGCCCTTGCTGCCCGCCTGAAAGCTGGTGGGGTAGCGCGTAAGCAGGCTTGGGTCGAGGGACATGAGCTCAACCAGTTCATCAATACGTGCCTGAATATGCTTTTTTTTCCAGCCAAGCAGACGCGGAACGGTGGCGATATTCTGGGAAACGGTCCGGTGCGGGAATAAGGCTGCACTTTGCATCACAAAACCGATTTTTCGCCGTACCTGAATAATATCGGCATCGGCTATTTTAATACCCTGAACATATACCGAACCGGCATCCGGGATATCCAGTTGATTAATCATACGTAATATAGTGGTTTTCCCACAGCCGCTAGGGCCAACGAATGTGCAAAATTCACCTTCATTGATAACGATATTTAATTTTCCGATCGCTGCATGCGTACTACCAGGGTACGTTTTGTTTATGTTTTCAAGTCTTATCATATGAAACAATAGCACCCTGAAAATATTGCGTTTATATCAAACACAAATTACAGAGGCGATGAACAGGGCGCAAATATGATATTTGCATTTGTATTGCAGGTATTTGGAATTTGATAAGGGGATTCAGCAATAATGCGGACACCGATGTAAGCACGCCCGTTGTCGCTCCACGCACTTTCTGACTGAACGGCGGCACAGTTTCCTGGCTGTGCCGCCTGCGTCAAGCTATCGCGCCATTAACGCGAATACACCCCAGCCAAAGTATTCCCGCGTGAACGTGACGTGGCGTTTGGGCGCTATCGTCAGTTCTTTCCTGACTTCAGAGGCAAAGTCATCATCAGGGTTTTCTTCCAGCCAGCGACGCATGGTCATCCATTTTGCGGCTTCGTATCGGTCCCAGCCTTCCTGGTCTGCCAGCACCATTTCCACCACGTCATAGTCTTGTTCGCCGAAAGCGCCGACAAGCGCGGGAGGGTGAGAAAGTCAGCCACGGACGAGACGCCGCAGGCCTGGGCAACCTCTTCGCTGGCGGGCACCTGGCGCCAGTAGGGTTCACCGATAAGGATGATTCCGCCGGGCTTAAGGCTTTTTGCCAGCAGCGCGATCGTTCCGGCAAAACCCCGGCAATCCAGGTTGCACCGATGCAGGCCGCCACGTCATATTTTTCGTCGGCGACGTAACCTGCCGCATCATTATGAATAAAGTGCACGCGATCGCTGACACCGAGCTCTTCTCCCCGCTGCTTTGCCTGCGAGGTGAAGAGCGGACTCATGTCGATGCCCGTACCGGTAATGCCGTGATCGCGAGCCCAGGTGCAGAGCATCTCGCCCGAGCCGCTGCCCAAATCGAGAATTCTGGTCCCGGCTTCATGCGCAGTACATGGCCCAGCGTGGCGTATTTTGCTGGTGTGAACGGGTTATGAATGCGGTGTTCACTTTCACTAATGGTAAAAATGCGTGGGATATCCATTAATTAATTCCTGTTATTGGGTAAAGCCTAAAGGAGACTTCAAAAAAATTGCTATTCACGCCAGTGCTCCGGTTTCATCAGGGCCTGCGCGCACTGGATGTGGCCGGTCAGGTTCATGGGCTGAGCGGTGAGTGATTGCATCATCCAGCAGGCTTTGTGCTCCTCCGGGATGGGATAAGGTGCCGGATAGCCTTTGTCTCCGGCACAGGGTTCGAACCCATGTCGGGGGTAATAGGTGGCGTGGCCGAGAACAAAAACCGTCTGGCAGCCCATCAACCTCAGGTGCTCGATGCCAGTGCGTATCAATCGTCCTCCCACGCCCATCCCCTGGTATTCCGGTATGACCGCCAGGGAGCGAGGATGTGCATCAGCGGTGAATCCATTTCTCCTTTGAAGGTTGCCCGGGTAAATAAAATATGCCCGATGGCTTTGCCTTCATGTCGGGCAAGCAGCGATAACGCAGGGCGTGCGCTTTCATCCTGAAGTAAAGAGACCACTAAATCGGCTTCTTTGCTGAAGCCAAATGCGCGGGTTTCGACTTCCCGGATATCACTGGCATCATTTTCATCTGTGATATCAAAAGTGAAGTGGTGTGCTGTCATTGAAACTCTCCTTAGCGATTATCAAGCTGTGCGCGAACATTGTTCAGCCCGGTGGTATTAATGCGGTAGGGCTGACCGTTGACGGACTTGATCAGCTTTTTGGTTTTGAGTTTTTTGAAGACGGCGAGCGTACAGTCAGCCAGCAGCAGCCCTTCACGGCTGTAGCATTCAACGGATGTGACGCGGCCTGATGCATCGCGGACGTGCGCGATGCGACCACCTTTGGCGAGAACGTGTAAGGTACGTTGTTCCTGACGGGATAAATTCATACTGAAGAACCTGTTTAATCATCATGTGCAAAACGTGCAAACACACAGCGGTGTCCGCATTCGATTTCGGCGCATTGATAATCAGTCCGGCCTGAAAAGGTCGGGAAACTGATTATCGGATGATTACATTCTCCAGCATCAAAGCCTCGGGTTGAGTTGATAGGTATTTACGGGGTGAATGATAACACCTGTTTTTTATAAGTGAATATCCTGGTATGAAAAGTGTGATCCCGACAGGAGCCTGTGAGAGCGCCCCTATCGAAACACCGGGCTAAAGTCGCGTCGTACTGAATTCATATAGCCGTGAAATGAACGTGTCAGCGCGCAGGATCGTAATACACAAACGCGAGCTTATTCCCATCCGGATCGCGAACATAAGCGCTATAAAATCCTTGCCCGTATTGCGGCCTGTGCCCGGCGCGCCTTCATCCGTGCCCCAAGACTGAGCGCCAGCGCGTGCAGTTGCTGTATCTGTTCCAACGAGCGTGCATTCAGCGCCACCATCGTACCATTTCCCACTCCGGCACGCTGTCTGTCAAAGGGCCTTCCAACACAAAGTCCGGTGGTGGTGTTGCTATTGAATGTCCCCCAGGAGGCGCCTTCTTCGTTACGACCTGCCTTTGGGTGCCCAAGCAGTTCCATCAGCGGGTCGTAGAACCTGATGGCTCGCGGTAGATCGTTAGTCCCTAGCATCATGTAAGAAAACATAAACTCTCCTCACTCCCTCTTGTTGACGACCTGCCGGTGATGAATGCTGCAAGTGTAACGCGTCTTTTGATGGCGTGATCGTCGGTTTATGACCAGCCAGTGACCTGGCTGGTTGAGTGTTGTGCCCGATACGAGCTCACGGAATCCACTTTAATCTGGGGTGAACCACTGAATTGAGATTCACTCGTCCGCTTTGTGCGCCCAGGCGGGCATTGCCGTCAGGTAGCGTTTTGCCCGCTTGCGTGCCTCCTCTTCGCCGACCTTTTGCCAGGAATCAAGAAAGCTCGCCAGACCGGAAACGGCCTCTTCCCAAGGTTTGAGGTTACCGTCGTCGTCGCTGCAGTAAACACAATATTTATCGCTGCTCCCTTGTGCATCAGGGCGGACATCGGCATTCCGCAGGCCTGACAAAACTGTTCGTGCTGTGTCATAAAGCGCTCCTTCTGTCGTGTGATTGTCTATTAAATATACAGAGTTAGTGCGCGGTATTTAGCGGCTCAGATCAAGAGATCCTGTCGGTAGCATTATAAATGTTGACTCAACTCATTTACTTGGTGAATGTCATTTTGCTAGTCTCTGCCCATATTTTGGGCGATACACAGGATTGTAACGTTGGAAATCTTTTTCTAACCCACTGAAAAATATCTCATAAATATTTTTCATACATAAACATTTATGGTCCGTTCAATACGGGCCCGGTTTTGTATGGGTTAAAAAAGGTACGTTATGAAAGTTACATGGAGCGTCGCCCCCGTGGGGTACCAGCGCATTGCGAAACGCTGCCCTTCATGCTGTGTAAAACGTGAATTTATACCTTCGGGGACGATTCGGGTAAATTCGCAAAAGAAGTTGCTGGATATCTGGAGTATTTATAAATGTACTCACTGCGATTACACCTGGAATATCTCCCTGTTTTCTCGTCTGCACGTCAGCAAAATTGATCGTCAGCTTCATCACCGGCTGATGACCAACGATGCCGCCACGGTACAGCACTTTGCCTATGACATCGCGACGCTGAAGCGAAACAACGCTGAGCTATCGGGGCGGCCTGATTTTTGTGTGCAGGAACGATGGTCTGTCAGCATCTTCCCTCACCGTTGGGTTCGGGTCAGCGTCAGAATTTCCCGTTCTTTTCAGGTTAGCCTGCTGTCTATTTTACGACAGCAGCTCATGCTGAGCGCGGCTGAAATTCAGCGAAGGGTTGATGCGAGGCAGATAAGTGGCGTGACGATGAAGATGCTAAAATCACGCAAACTCATCGCCGGGGAATATCAGTTTCAGCTATCAGTAGAAACGTTATATGCCCATCGTAGGATCGTTCTGACACGTCGTTAAAAAATAAGAAGCTCACCCCAGGTTTATAAACGCCAGTAGGGCAACCGTAAACACAATGACGGATTTACCATGGAAGAGGTGAGCTTCCACGCTGAGAAGCGCGGTGCTCGTTCCCATCAGCCCTTCCTCATCAGGATTATCAAATTTGCTCTTTTTCTTATGTATTATTTATTTGGCCTGTTTATTAATAATAAAAATAAAAGAACCGCAGATGTATTCATCAATAGTTTTCCACTTTGTTAACTATTGATAAATTTAAAGTAACATTGCGTAAGTCAGGGTGTTTTTAATTCTCATGGACGAGAATTTATATCTCATGATATAATATGCTGGATAAAGTTGTCAGGTTATTATTCTGGCAGCAATGTAAATAAATCTTCCAGGAGACCATTCCAGTGGGACGTAAGTGGGCAAATATTGTTGCTAAAAAAACGGCTAAAGACGGTGCAACGTCTAAAGTATATGCAAAATTCGGTGTGGAAATCTATGCCGCTGCTAAACAAGGTGAACCTGATCCAGAATCAAACTCATCTTTAAAGTTCGTTATTGAACGTGCGAAACAAGCTCAGGTTCCGAAACACGTTATTGATAAAGCAATTGATAAAGCCAAGGGCGGCGGTGATGAAACCTTCGTCCAAGGGCGTTATGAAGGCTTTGGTCCAAGTGGTTCGATGATCATCGCTGAGACGCTGACGTCAAATGTTAACCGCACGATTGCCAACGTCCGCACAATTTTCAATAAAAAAGGCGGGAATATCGGAGCGGCAGGTGCTGTCAGCTATATGTTTGACAATACCGGCGTGATTGTATTTAAAGGAACAGACCCTGACCGTATTTTTGAAATTCTGCTTGAAGCGGAAGTTGATGTTCGCGATGTAACCGAAGAAGAAGGAAACATCGTTATTTATACTGAGTCTACAGACCTTCATAAAGGTATTGCAGCGTTAAAAGCCGCTGGGATTACTGAATTCTCAACGACAGAATTAGAAATGATTGCCCAATCAGAAATTGAGCTTTCGCCGGAAGATTTAGAAATCTTTGAAGGACTGGTTGATGCCCTTGAAGATGACGATGATGTTCAGAAAGTATATCATAACGTTGCAAATCTCTAATTTTAAATTAAAAATCTGTCATGTTATGGCAGATTTTTAACTTCTTGTTCTAATAATATTTAGACGAATGTGTTAATCACAAAAATAAATATCCCCAGAAGACATTATTTTAATAGATTTTCTTAGTCTTAATTATTGTGCGGCGGCACACTTTCCCTTCACATCTCCGACAAATGCAGCTACGGCATCCTGCATGATGTTGTTGGTGTTGGTCCGGTTGATGGTCATAAACGCTTTGGTCCGATCCGTTGAAATTTGCCATGTCTGGAGAGTCAGGCCCAACTCGGTGGCATATTCTCCAACCATAGCAGTGGGGCTTATTACCGTATAGGTCATCAGGCTGTCGGTTACGGATGGCGATTTTTTATCGATATTGATCGCAAACTCTTTTCCCGCAAAACCATCGTTCTTGATAGTGTACTGGTTATACTGATATGCACCTGTTCCCTGCACGTTAGTGACAACCCAGCATTCCGCACTGGCGCTGGCGCAGGTGAAAAACAGCACGGCACAAGGAAAAAAACGCTTCATTATCATTCTCCACTCCTGTTGTTATTGGCCGACAGTTTACTCTGAAACAGGCATTTTCGCATGGGCGATGTTTTTTTATATTGCAAGCAGACGCCATAACCTGCCGTTAATCCCGGAGTAGTTATTTCATAACTAATTATTTTAGCTGTTTGTTTTTCTATTTGTTTTTGCTATGACCATTGCACCGATAATGTACAAAAATGCGCCTTTACGGTGCGTTGAAATATCAGGTGAATTTCCGGTTTTTATTTTAATTCAATATAAAACAATGCATTAAATTTCTGGCATAGGCCTTGCTAATTGAATTCCATCTTGTATACCAACAGGGATTCAACGATGGCTTTTATGACCGGAAAAACGCTGGCCGGCTGGCGTCAGCATATCAGGCAAAATAGCGATGCGGTGTTCGCATTATTACAGGCGCATATTCAGTCGCTGGCGACCGACGATAACGCATGGTTAATGATTGCCAACGACGCCCAGCTACGAGCGCAGTTAGACGCATTAACGCCTGTTTACCGCAACAATCCTGAAGCGTTGCCGTTATTCGGTATTCCTTTTGCGGTTAAAGATAACGTCGATGTCGCAGGCTGGCCGACCACCGCCGCTTGCCCGGCGTTTGCCTATGTGGCAGAGGAGGACGCCACCGCGGTGGCTCGCCTGAAAGCCGCCGGGCCATCGTGATTGGCAAAACCAATCTTGACCAGTTTGCTACCGGGCTGGTGGGCACACGTTCACCGTACGGCGCGGTGGTGAACAGTTTTAACGCCGACTACGTCAGCGGTGGGTCAAGTTCCGGCTCCGCTTCCGTGGTGGCGCGCGGTCTGGTGCCGTTTGCTTTCGGTACCGATACCGCGGGTTCCGGGCGTGTACCGGCCGGGTTCAACAACATCGTTGGACTAAAGCCGACTAAAGGCTGGCTATCGGCGAAGGGCGTGGTACCTGCCTGCCGCCTGAACGATACGCTGTCGGTGTTTGCCTTGACGGTGGAGGATGCATTCGCCATCGCCACGCTGGCGGGCGGTGACGATGCTCAGGATGCCTATTCCCGTACACATCCGGCGACCACGCCCGCCGCCATGCCGTCCAGTCCGGTGTTCGCTATCCCGGAAGTGCTGAATTTCTTTGGCGATATCGACGCGCAAACGGCCTGGGAGCTGGCGCTGGATGCCCTGCATGACAGCGGCGCCACCCTTAAACCGATTGACTTCAGCGCCTTTTCTCAACTGGCGGAACAGTTGTATCAGGGCCGTGGGTGGCCGAACGCACGGCGGCTGTCGGCGAGATGCTACAGCACCCGAACAGATGGATCCGACCGTCCACGCGATTATCGCCTCCGGGCTGAACTACAGCGCGGTGGACGCCTTCAGAGCGGAATACCTGCGCGCCGAACTGGCGCAAAAAATTCAACGCGCGTTAGGCGAGGTGGATGCGCTGGTGGTCCCCACGTCGCCGACGATCCATACCTCGAAGAGATGAAGCAGGAGCCCGTGCGTTTCAACTCGCAGTTTGGCACCTACACCAATTTCACCAATCTGGCGGATCTCAGCGCCTTGGCGCTACCCGCGCCTTTCCGCGCCGACGGCCTGCCTGCGGGCATCACGCTGATTGCCCCGCGTGGCACGACCGCGCGCTGGCGGATTTTGGCCTGCGCTGGCAGCAACAGCTGGCGCTGCCGCTGGGCGCCACCGGGCAGCCGCTGGCTGCGGAGGCTGGCACGCTGCCGGTCTCTTCCCGGCACGTGCGCGTGGCCGTGGTCGGCGCGCATCTGCGCGGCATGCCGCTCAACTTCCAGCTCACCACTCGTCGGGCGGTATTTGTCGAAGCAACCCATACCGCACCGCGCTACCGCCTGTACGCGCTGGCCAATACCCAGCCGCAAAAACCGGGCATTGCCCGCGCGACCAGCGGCGCGGCGATCGAGGTGGAACTGTGGGATATCCCACTGGCGCGATTCGGGGAGTTTGTCGCTGAAATTCCGGCCCGCTGGGCATCGGCTCGCTGGAGCTAAGCGATGGTCGTTGGGTGAAAGGCTTTATCTGTGAACCGGCGGCGCTTAACGATGCCACGGACATTACCGAATTTAAGGGCTGGCGCCACTGGATTGCCCGCAAGGAGACCCCCATGTTTAACACCGTCCTGATTGCTAACCGTGGCGAAATCGCCTGCCGCGCTATCCGCACTTTGAAACGCCTGGGGATCACCAGCGTAGTGGTTTACTCCGACGCTGATAAAAACGCCGAGCACGTCAGGCAGGCCGATATCGCGCTGGCGCTGGGTGGCGAGAAAGCGAGCGACAGCTACCTGAAAATCGACAGCATTATCCAGGCGGCGCGCGAAAGCGGCGCACAGGCTATCTGGCCAGGCTATGGCTTTCTCTCTGAAAGCCTGCCGTTCGCCGACGCGTGCGAACAAGCCGGCATTGTCTTTATTGGCCCACCGCGCAGCAGATTGGCGAGTTTGGCCTAAAACACCGCGCCCGTGAGCTGGCGGCGCAAGCCGGCGTGCCGATGACGCCGGGCACCGGGCTGCTGAATTCGCTCGATGACGCGCTGGAGGCGGCACAGCGGATAGGCTACCCGGTAATGTTAAAAAGCACGGCGGGCGGCGGGGGATTGGCCTGACGCGCTGCGCCGATGCCGAAGCGCTGGCGCAGGGCTGGGAGAGCGTGCGCCGTATGGGCGAGCAGTTCTTCAGCGACGCGGGCGTGTTTGTTGAACGCTGCATTGACCGTGCGCGCCATATCGAGGTGCAGATTTTTGGTGACGGCAACGGCAACGTGGTGGCGCTTGGCGAGCGTGACTGTTCGTTGCAGCGGCGCAACCAGAAGGTCGTGGAAGAGACGCCCGCGCCGAATCTGCCTGCCGCCACCCGTGCGGCGCTGCTCGATGCCGCCGTGCAGCTCGGCAAGCTGGTGAACTACCGCAGCGCCGGACGGTGGAGTTTATCTACGATGCCGGGCAAGACGCTTTCTACTTCCTCGAAGTGAATACCCGTTTGCAGGTTGAACATCCGGTGACCGAATGTGTGACCGGGCTGGATCTGGTGGAGTGCATGCTGCGCGTGGCGGCGGGGGAAACGATCGACTGGGCGCGCCTGGCGAAAGCGCCACAGGGGCAGCCATCGAGGTGCGTATCTATGCCGAAAACCCGCTGAAAAACTTCCAGCCAAGTCCCGGCGTGCTGACGGACGTGGTCTTCCCGGACAACGTACGCATTGATACCGGCGTGGGCACCGGCAGTGAAGTGTCGGCATTTTATGACCCGATGATCGCCAAACTGATCGTCCACGCCGACACCCGCGAAGCCGCGCTGAGCAAACTGCATGCCGCGCTGAACGCCACGCGTCTGCACGGCATCGCCACCAACCTTGACTATCTGCGTCAGATTACTGCCAGCGAAGCCTTTATCAGCGGCACCGCGTGGACGCGGATGCTCGATAGCGTAGTGGCGTGCTCATCAGTGATTGAGGTGCTTCAACCCGGCACCTGGAGCAGCGTGCAGGATTATCCCGGCCGTCAGGGCTACTGGATATCGGCGTACCGCCGTCCGGGCCGATGGACGATTTTGCTTTCCGCCTGGCGAACCGTATTGTCGGCAACCACGAATCGGCGGCGGGGCTGGAATTCACCCTGCAAGGGCCGGTGCTGCAATTTCACAGCGATGCGCTGATTGCACTGACCGGAGCTGATTGCCAGGCGCAGCTCGATGGCGAAACGGTCGCGATGTGGCAACCGGTGTCGGTCAAGGCCGGGCAAACGCTGGCGCTGGGCGTGCGCAGACTGGATGCCGCGCCTATCTGGCGGTACGTAACGGCCTCGACGTGCCGGAGTACCTTGGTAGCCGTTCCACCTTCGCCCTGGGGCAGTTCGGTGGTCACGCCGGCGGACGCTCAGGGTAGCCGATCAGCTGCCGATCTCGCGCCCGGAACTGGCGGCCTGCACCACGCCTGCGCCCATTAGCGAGGCTAAAGCGCTGTCGCCTGCGCTGATTCCTGCCTACGGTGAAGTCTGGCGCATCGGCGTGCTTTACGGGCCGCATGGCGCGCCGGATTTCTTCACCCCGGAATCCATCGACGAATTCTTCGCCAGCGATTGGCAGGTGCACTATAACTCTAACCGCCTCGGCGTGCGGCTGGTAGGTCCAAAACCAAGCTGGACGCGGCCAAACGGCGGTGAGGCGGGCTGCATCCGTCCAACGTTCATGACTGTGAATATGCCATTGGCGCGATTAACTTCACCGGCGACTTCCCGGTGATCCTCACCCGCGACGGCCCCAGCCTCGGCGGTTTTGTCTGCCCGGTGACGATCGCCAAAGCCGAATTGTGGAAAGTGGGGCAGGTGAAGCCGGGCGACCGCATTCGCTTCTACCCGATGAGCGTGGAAGACGCGGTGGCGCGTGAGAAGGCCATGGATCGCAGCATTGAGACGCTGCAAACCAGCGTGCTGCCGACCTTTGCCATGCCGTCGCTGGCCGACCGCGACGGTGTGTCCGCCGCAAGTCTGGTGTCACTGCCGGCTACCTGCAATACCCCGCCATCGTTTACCGCCAGGCGGGGACAATTACATCCTGATTGAGTACGGCGAAAATGTGCTGGATCTGGCGCTACGCCTGCGCGTTCACGTGCTGATGGCCCATCTGCGCGAACGGGCTCACCCCGGTATTAAAGAGCTATCACCGGCGTACGTTCGCTACAGGTGCGTTACGACAGCCGCGACATCAGTCAGCAGGCGCTGGTGACGCTGCTGCTGGAGCTGGAAACGCGTATTGGCGACGTCAGTCAGATGACGGTGCCGTCACGCATCGTGCACTTGCCGATGGCCTTTGAAGACAGCGCCACGCTCGATGCCGTCAGCCGCTACGCCGATACCGTTCGTGCTAGCGCCCCCTGGCTGCCGAACAACGTGGATTTTATTCAACGTATCAACGGGTTGCCGAACCGCGAAGCGGTAAAAGAGACGATATTCGACGCCAGTTACCTGATCCTCGGGCTGGGAGATGTTTATCTTGGCGCGCCCTGTGCGGTGCCGGTGGATCCACGCCACCGTTTGCTCAGTTCCAAATACAACCCGGCGCGCACCTTCACCGCCGAAGGCACCGTCGGCATCGGCGGTATGTACATGTGCATCTACGGCATGGACTCCCCCGGCGGCTACCAACTGGTGGGCGAACGCTGCCTATTTGGAACAAGTTTCTCAAAAACGACCAGTTCAGCGCGGGCGAACCCTGGCTGCTGCGTTTCTTCGATCAGGTGCGCTTCTATCCAGTCAGCGAGAGTGAACTGGACAGCCTGCGCGAAGATTTCCGCGAAGGCCGCGCCGCGATTCGCATTGAAGAGACGGTCTTCGACTTCCCGGCGCACCTGCGTTTCCTCGAAGAACATGCCGATGATATCGCCCGCTTCCGTCAGCACCAGTCGACGGCGTTTGACGCCGAGGTTGAGCGCTGGCAGCGCGATGAGCAACAGCCCGTCAGTGAAAGTCTGATGCCGACCGCCGAGGTGGTTGTTGACGAGGAAGCGCTACCCGTCACCGCCGATATGAACGGCAATATCTGGAAAGTGCTGGTTAACCCGGGCGATACGGTGGAAGCGGGCAGGCCTTAATCATCGTCGAGGCCATGAAGATGGAACTGGCGATTCACGCGCCGCAGGCGGGGAGGGTAAAACACATCGGCTGCCAGCCGGGCCGCCCGGTTAGCCCCGGCGATGTGCTGCTGTGGCTGGAAGAGAGGAGCGCCGCATGACCGAAGGCAACGGCAAAAAACGCCAGGCCGGGCTGGCGGAGCGCATCTACCAGGCGCTGAAAAACGATATTTTTGATTTCCGTCTGATGCCCGGCGAGCACTTCAGCGAAAACGAAATTTCCGAGCGGATGGCGGCCAGCCGTACGCCAGTACGTCAGGCGTTGTTCTGGCTGGAACATGAAGGCTATGTGCAGGTGTACTCGCGCAGCGGCTGGCAGGTGAAACCGTTCGATTTCACCTACTTCGAAGCGCTGTACGACTTTCGCATCGTGCTGGAAATGGAGGCGGTGAAGCGCCTGTGCGCTCTGCCTGCCGAGGCCCGCCGCGAGCATCTGGCGCCGCTGCTGGCTTTCTGGTGCGAAGCGCCGCGTATGGCGCCGGGTAAGGCGCTGTCGCTGCAGGATGAAGCCTTTCACACCGCCCTGGTACGCGCCACCGGCAACAGCGAGATGGCTCGCGTCCATGTCGAGCTGACCGAGAAAATGCGCATCATCCGCCACCTCGATTTTACCCGCGAGGATCGGGTGGAGGCGACCTACAGCGAGCACGTGCTGGTGCTCCTGGCAATTTCGCAACAACAGACGGAAGAGGCGCAGCGGATCCTCACTGCGCATATTTCCCAGAGTAAAGCCGAGGTCCGAAAAATAACCTTACACCGGCTGCAGCAGGCACGTTTACAACCCGTTTCACCGTAGTGGCGGGCAACATTTATCACTCAATATCATTTAGGGGTTTTGGTCATGAAAAGACGTTCTTTACTGAAAGCATTTGCCCTGTCAGCCACCTTTTTGAGCATGGGCTTCTCTTTGCAGGCATACGCAGCAGACACCATTAAAGTGGGGATCATGCACTCCCTGTCGGGACCATGGCGATTTCGGAAACGCCGCTGAAAGACGTGGCGCTGATGACCATTGATGAAATTAACGCCAAAGGCGGCGTGCTGGGCAAAAAGTTGGAACCGGTGGTGGTGGATCCGGCCTCCAACTGGCCGCTGTTTGCCGAAAAGGCGCGCCAACTGTTAAGCCAGGACAAGGCTGCGGTGGTGTTTGGCTGCTGGACATCGGTGTCGCGTAAATCGGTGCTGCCGGTGTTTGAAGAGCTGAACGGTCTGCTGTTCTACCCGGTACAGTATGAAGGTGAAGAGATGTCGCCGAACGTCTTCTATACCGGCGCGGCGCCAAACCAGCAAGCGATTCCGGCGGTGGAATATATGATGAGTGAAGACGGCGGCAGCGCGAAGCGCTTCTTCCTGCTCGGCACCGACTATGTTTATCCGCGCACCACCAACAAAATTCTGCGTGCCTTCCTGCATTCCAAAGGCGTTCAGGATAAAGACATCGAAGAGGTTTACACCCCGTTTGGCTACAGCGACTATCAGACCATCGTCGCCAACATCAAGAAATTCTCCGCAGGCGGCAAAACGGCCGTGATCTCCACCATCAACGGCGACTCCAACGTGCCGTTCTACAAAGAGCTGGCGAATCAGGGCATTAAGGCAACCGACGTGCCGGTGGTGGCGTTCTCCGTAGGTGAAGAGGAGCTGCGCGGTATTGATACTAAACCGCTGGTAGGGCATCTGGCGGCGTGGAACTACTTTGAGTCCGTCAGCAACCCGGTGAACGAGAAGTTTGTCGCTGACTATCGCGCTTACGCCAAGGCGCACAAGCTGCCGAACGCCGATAGCGTGGTGACCAACGACCCAATGGAAGCCACTTACGTGGGCATTCATATGTGGGCCCAGGCGGTCGAGAAAGCGGGGACCACCGACGTGGATAAAGTGCGTGCCGCGATGGCGGGACAAACCTTCAACGCGCCAGACGGCTTTACGCTGACCATGGATGCGACCAACCATCACCTGCACAAACCGGTGATGATTGGTGAAATTGAAGATAACGGGCAGTTTAACGTGGTGTGGAACACCGATAAGCCAGTGCGCGCGCAGCCGTGGAGCCCGTACATTCCGGGGAATGATAAGAAGCCGGATACGCCGGTGAAAACGGGTGGGAAGTAAGGTTTGGTAACGGGCAGTGGTTTGAACGAGGGAGATACATTTGGGGTTATCACTCTGTTGCGCTCCCTTTCAGCGCTAGCCATATAAATTGCGCGGGCGCAGGGAGCGCGCAAGGGCGGCCAATCGCCGCCGCCCCTGCACCCCGGGCTCTGGCGGCAAAATCGCCGCTGCGCGGTTCCCTCAGCTTATTCCCTCCGGCTTCGGGTCGGGCGTGAGTTCACATCCCTGTGAACCACGCCCTCAGCCCACATCCCTGTGGGCTGACCCGGCCTACGGGAAACGCTTCGGCGATTTAGACGCCACCAAAAACCGTGCGGTCTTTAAGTTAACAGCGAAAACCAGTCTTTCTGAAACCGATGAGTCCCGCTGGAAATCGGCGAGCCGTAGCACGGAAGACAAGGTCAGTCCGCCATGGATGGCGGACTGAGGCGAACCGAGACAGGACAAAATTGCCGGGAGCAATTTTGAACAACGCTTGCGTTGGCCCGAAGGGCGAGTCCCAGGGATGGGACGAGTAATCTCGAGTTTCGCCGTGCCGAAGGCTGGAGTCGTAGGCGAGCGCAGTGCGAAGCACCGATTTCCCTGCGGGGCCGCGGGATTGCGAAGGGGGCGCGGCCGCCCCCTTGGCCGTTCACCGGTGAAGGAACGTCATATTCCACCTGACGTAAAGTGAACGGAACCCTTCACCTTACTGACAAATATCAGATTTTTTCATCGGGATTAAGCAGATAGCGCAACCTGGCTATCAGAACAGCACCGAATAATTCAACCCAAACGTCCGTCCACGACCTTTGTAGTCATACAGTGACGCCGGGCCGTAGCCTGGGCTGTAGTACATTGGCGCGCGCTGTCCCACACCGTGGTGTAGTCGCGATCGAAGAGGTTTTCAATGCTGAAGCTCAGCTTGCCCACCGGTAACGCGTAGCTGCCGAGCAGGTCGACGGTGGTGTAACCCTCAATCTCATTTCCGGCTTCGTCGCGCAGTTTAAATGACGTCGTGCTCTGTACGCGCAGGCTCCATGGCTCCGGCGCCCAGCCAATATAGGCCGTGGCTTTGGACGGGCTGGCGACCTTCACGTCGTACTTCTCCCAGTTACCGTTCACCTTAGACTCGGTCTTCAGCACGTTGAAGTTACCCCGGCGCTCCAGTCGGTATCAGGAATAAAGTAATCCACCGCGCCTTCCACGCCATAAATGCGGCGTTTGTCGTCCACCACGCTGATGGTCAGATCGTCATTAACCACGACGTTCTTATCGGACAGGGAATAATAGGCAGCAACCTGCGTCCGCAGATTGTCGCCGGTGTAACGCCAGCCAAGCTCATACGAGTTGACCTTGATCCCTTCCAGTTTGCTGCCGTCGACGCTGACGCTGTTGGTCAACGCGCGATGGCCGTTGACGGCTGTCGCATAATCACCGCGGCCGTAGTATTTCCCGGATCGGGCAGTTCCACGCCCTGAGAGAAGTTAAACCAGGTCTGCTGACGCTCGGTGAGGTGCATAAGTAGCCCGGCGTTAAACAGGAAGTTATCGTAGTCAGTGGAGCCTCCGGGATGGCGTCCGCGGATTTCACCGTTCCGGCGGCGATCTGCTGCTGCACAGCATAGCCAACAAAATCATCGACTTTGTTCTCGGTGTACTGATAGCGCACGCCGCCGCTCAGGGTGAAGATGTCGTTGATGTCGTAGCTGGACTGCAGGAAGGCGGCCAGGTTGCTGATGTCGTAATCCGGATAGCGACCGGTGGTGTAAATTTGCTGGTTATTCATCCCGCCTGACGCGCTGGCTTTAGGCAGGTCGAAGAACATCTGGTTGGAGGTAAAGCGTTCATGATCGGCGTCGAGGCCGTAGGTTAACTGCCAGCCGTCCAGCGGCGTACTGTTCAGCGTTAATTTGGCGCCATACTGGTTCGTGTCCTGCTGTGAGGACGATAAGGCGGTCACTTTCTGCTGCTTGTTCACGCTTGGGAAGGGGTAAAACAGCAGCGACTCATCGCGATAGTAAACCTGGCCAACCATCTCCTGACCGAGGAAGTCGCTGTTGGAATATTGCAGGCTGATCAGATGACGCTCGGTGCCTGGAATACGGTCGGAGTTCAGCCCGCTGCTGACGTACGGTTTGCTGCTACCGGAAATGGCTGAGAAATTTTTGCCCAGGTTTAGCCCGTAGTCATCGTCGCCCTGGCTCTTGTAGTATTGCGTCACCAGCTGTAGCTGCTGGGTTTCATCGATATTCAGCGTGCCGGTGCCCATCACATCGAGGCGGTCGGAGTACTGCAAGCCGGTCTGGGTGTTGTCGAGCAGCGTGGCATCACCGTTACCGTCATACCAGCCGCCGAATTTCTGATAAGCCACCGACAGACGCCCGGCGATATGATCATTGCCACCGGAGACGGCGCTGGCGATACGCTCATCGTGATCTTTGCTGCTGTTAAAGCCGCTTTTTGTCCCTGCTTCAAATTCCACCTGGGTTTCCGGCTGGCCTTTTTTGGTCACGATATTGATAAGACCGCCGGTACTGCCGCCGCCGTACAGTGACGTCGCGCCGGAGATAACCTCAATGTGTTCGATATTAAATGGGTCGATAGAATCGAGCTGGCGAGAGTCGGTACGCGATGAATTGAGGCGCACGCCGTCAATGAGCACTACCAGCGGACGACCGCGTACGTTCATGCCGTAGTTGGTGCGGCTCTGGCTGCTGACATCAAGGCCGGGAATTAACTGCGCCAGCGCATCTTTAAGCTCTTTGCCGCCCTGAATTTGCTGTTCCAGTTCGGCGTTTTCGATAACCCAGGTGGTTTGCGCCATCTCCGCCACGGTGCGGTTGCTGCGGTTGGCGGAGATCACCATGTTTTCGTCATCGGTGGTTTGCGCCACGGCGGGAGCCATCATGGCGAGAAGCAGAGGGTTGAGCGCCCAGAGGGTAGGCTTTTTAGTCATCATCATCATTCCTGTGCACGGGCTGACAAAGGCCAGCCCAAAAATGCGTTAAGTGAGTGAAAAGCAGCGCAGAGCCGCGAATGCGAATTGTGCGGAGAATGTTTCTTATTATCAATAATTGTTTCTGGTTTTGTTAAAATATTTTTATGCTTTACCGGGTGTTATGAACCGCTGCCGTGACGCTGAGATGGGTAGCCATAAGCCAGCCATCTGGAAGGAAAAGGCGGTGATATTCTTTCCTTGTGACGGATTGCGCTAATAACGTGCGCGAATGTGCCGTTTCGGTGCGCGCGCTGACGACCTCTTCAAGTGGATTTACCGTTAAGCCTTTTATAAACAGTCTGTTAAATTTTTGGCACATGCCTTGCTAAATGAATTCCATCTTGTATACCAACAGGAATTCAACGATGACATTTCGCATCAGCACATCGCGGGCGGCGCGATGGTCGGCTTTCGCCATTCTCTTTTTCTGCGCCGCCATGCTCAGCTCCCCGGCGCGGGCTGGCGCGGCGGCCGATTACGGGCAGGCCAGCCGCAGCGAGCAGGCGCTACTGCTCCAGCATTGGGCTGTGGATCCGCAGCCTTCGCGTCTGCCGCTGCTGGAAGCCCTTAGCCATGAATCGGTGGTGAGCGACGCGCAGGGCCATTTGTTCAATGAACAGGGCGGCAAACTGGTGCCGCTCGAAGGCGAGGCCGTACCGGCTGGCAATACCAAAAAAGTGTTTATGAACAACCGCATCCGAGGACTGGTAGCCAGTGCTCTGGCCTCACATCAACTGGTGAGCGAGGACGATAAAGTCCGTCTGAACGCAGCGAAGACGCTGCAAAACAGCGCCAGGCAGGATCAGTTGCCGATGCTGACACAGCGTCTGGCCGCCGAACATGACAGCCGCGTTCATACCGCGCTGGCCATTGCTGTCGCCAACCTCCAGCTCTCTGATAGCCGCGCCGAGCAGCGCCTGCAGGCGGTAAAACTGCTGGGCGAGGCCAGCGATCCACAGGTGCAGTCTAGCCTCAGTCGCCTGACGCAGCCGCAAAACGAACCGGATGCGGCGGTGCGCGCGGCGGCGGCGGACAGCCTCAAGCACGTGCAGCAGCGCCTGAAGTGGGGCGATTGGTTGGGACAGGCGTTTAGCGGCATTTCTCTGGGCTCAATTCTGCTGCTCGCCGCGCTGGGGCTGGCGATCACCTACGGCCTGCTGGGGGTTATCAATATGGCTCACGGCGAAATGCTGATGCTGGGCGCGTATTCCACGTGGTTGGTGCAAGACGCCTTCCAGCGCCTGGCCCGGAGTGGCTGGCGCTTTACCCGCTGGTGGCGCTGCCGGTCGCGTTTTTTATCACCGCGGCGGTGGGAATGGCGCTGGAGCGCACCATTATTCGTCACCTTTACGGGCGTCCTCTGGAGACGCTGCTGGCCACCTGGGGCATCAGCCTGATGCTGATCCAACTGGTGCGCGTGTTGTTTGGCACCCAGAACCTGGAAGTGGCGAACCCGGCCTGGCTGTCGGGCGGCTGGAACGCGTTGCCAAATCTGGTGCTGCCGTACAACCGTATTGCGGTGATTGTGTTTGTGGCTGGCGTGCTGGCGCTGACCTGGCTGCTGCTCAATAAAACCCGCCTGGGGATGAACGTACGCGCGGTCACGCAAAATCGTCGCATGGCCGACTGCTGCGGCGTGCCGACCGGGCGCGTCGATATGCTGGCTTTTGGTCTGGGGTCCGGCATCGCCGGGCTCGGCGGCGTGGCGCTGTCGCAGCTGGGCAACGTCGGCCCGGAGCTGGGGCAGGGGTACATCATCGACTCTTTCCTGGTGGTGGTGACCGGCGGCGTGGGGCAGCTGGCGGGCACCGTGGCGGCGGCGCTGGGGCTTGGCGTACTCAACAAAGTGCTGGAGCCGCAGATTGGCGCAGTGCTGGGCAAAATAGCCATTCTGGTCTTGATCGTGCTGTTTATTCAGAAACGGCCGCAAGGATTGTTCGCATTCAAAGGGCGGGTAATTGACTGATGAGCCAACCTATTACGTTAACGATCGCCCGTCGCACGCCGCGTCTTACCGGCTCGCTGGCGGCGCTGGTACTGGCGGCGCTGCTGGTGCTGCCATTCTTCGCGCTACTGCCTGCGGCACATCCGCTGGCTATCTCAACCTACACGCTGACGCTCATTGGCAAGATCCTTTGCTACGCGGTGGTGGCGGTGGCGCTCGACCTGGTATGGGCTACGCCGGATTGCTGTCGCTGGGCCATGGTCTGTTCTTCGCGCTGGGCGGCTATGCAATGGGATGTACCTGATGCGACAGGCGGCGGGCGATGGCCTGCCAGCCTTTATGTCCTTTCTGTCGTGGAGCGAGCTACCCTGGTTCTGGGCGGGCACCCAGCATTTCGCGTGGGCGCTGTGCCTGATTATTCTCGTGCCGGGTCTGCTGGCGCTGGTATTTGGCTACTTTGCGTTTCGCTCGCGGATTAAAGATGTCTACTTCTCCATCATGACGCAGGCGCTGACCTACGCCGGGATGCTGCTGTTTTTCCGCAATGAAACCGGGTTTGGCGGCAACAACGGCTTTACCGGTTTTACCACGCTATTGGGCTTCCCGGTCTCCGCCACCGGTACGCGAATCGCGCTGTTTGTCGCCACGGTTCTGCTGCTGGCCGCTTCGCTGGCCATCGGCCTGTTGCTCACCCGCAGCAAGTTTGGCCGCGTGCTCACCGCCGTGCGTGATGCGGAAAACCGCCTGATGTTCTGCGGCTACGATCCGAAAGGCTTCAAGCTGTTTATCTGGACCCTTTCCGCCGTGCTGTGTGGGCTGGCGGGGCGTTGTACGTGCCGCAGGTGGGGATTATCAACCCCAGTGAAATGTCGCCGACCAACTCGATTGAAGCCGCTATCTGGGTGGCGCTCGGTGGGCGCGGCACGCTGATTGGCCCGATTCTCGGCGCGGGGATCGTCAACGGCGCCAAAAGCTATTTCACCGTCGCCTTCCCGGATTTCTGGCTCTTTTTCCTCGGCCTGATGTTTATCCTCGTCACGCTGTTCCTGCCGCGCGGCGTGATTGGCCTGCTTAAACGGAGGAAGCATGACTGATTCACTGTTTACCCAACCGCATCTTCAGGATCGCTATCGCGATACCACCGATCCGGTGCTGGAGCTGAACAACATCAATGTCACTTTTGACGCTTTTCGCGCGCTGACCAACCTGTCGCTGAAGATTGGCGTCGGCGAGCTGCGCTGCGTGATTGGCCCAAACGGCGCGGGAAAAACCACGCTGATGGACGTGATTACCGGTAAAACGCGGCCCGACAGCGGCACGGTGACCTACGACCAGAATATCGACCTGATGGGGATGTCATCGGTGGAGATTGCCCGCGCCGGGATTGGGCGTAAATTCCAGAAGCCGACGGTATTTGAAGCGCTGAGCGTGACGGAAAACCTCGAAATCGCCCTGAAGATGGATAAGTCAGTGTGGACCTGCCTGCGGGCCAAACTCACCGGCGTCCAGCGGGATCGCATTGACGAAGTGCTGGAGCTGCTGCGGCTGACCGCGCATCGTCATCGCCCGTCCGGGCTGCTTTCTCATGGGCAAAAACAGTTTTTAGAAATCGGCATGCTGCTGGTGCAGGAGCCGCATCTGCTGCTGCTGGACGAGCCTGCCGCCGGGCTGACCGATGCGGAAACCGACTATATCGCCGAGCTATTCCGCACGCTGGCCGGTAAGCACTCGCTGATGGTGGTGGAGCACGACATGGGCTTTGTGGAAACCATTGCCGACCACGTCACCGTTCTGCATCAGGGGCAGGTGCTGGCGGAAGGCTCGCTGCGTGAAGTGCAGGCCAACGAGCAGGTTATCGACGTTTATCTGGGGCGCTGATATGTTACAGGTTAATGATTTAAATCAGTATTACGGCGGCAGCCACATTTTGCGCGGCCTCTCTTTTGACACCACACCCGGTGAAATCACCTGCTTGTTGGGGCGCAACGGCGTGGGGAAAACCACGCTGCTGAAATGTCTGATGGGGCTGATTCCGGCAAAGTCCGGCACCATTCACTGGCAGGGAAAGCTGATTAACGCCAGTAAACCGCATCAGCGGGTGCAGCAGGGGATTGCCTACGTGCCGCAGGGCGCGAGATTTTCCCGCGTCTGACGGTTGAAGAAAATTTGCTGATGGGGTTATCACGCTTCTCCGGCAGCCAGGCGAAGGGGGTACCGGAAGAGATCTACGCGCTGTTTCCGGTGCTGCGCGAAATGAAGCAGCGACGCGGCGGCGATCTCTCCGGCGGCCAGCAGCAGCAGTTAGCCATTGGTCGAGCGCTGGCGTGTAAACCGCAGCTGTTGATCCTCGACGAGCCTACCGAAGGGATCCAACCGTCGGTGATCAAAGAGATCGGCTCCGTGATCCGCAGTCTCGCCAATCGCGGCGACATGGCGATTCTGTTGGTGGAACAGTTTTATGATTTTGCCGCGGAACTGGCGGATCACTATCTGGTGATGTCGCGCGGCACTATCGTGCAGCGCGGGCGCGGTGACGAAATGGAAGCGCAGGGCGTGCGGCAGTTAGTAGCGATATAACGGTGGGGTGGCCGTTGTAGGCCGGATAAGGCCACGCCGCCATCCGGCAATGGCGCCGAATTGCCTGATGGCGCTACGCTTATCAGGCCTACCAGCTATACCCTGACACGCCTGCCGCAGTCGCGACAAAAACTGCTGGGCGTTGGCCGTCAGCGCCGATTTCTGCGACCAGACGGCGCAATACTGTGCGGCAGGCAGGGTCGAAACAGGCAGCGTGACGATTTTGCCTTCAAGCTGTAGCGGCTGGCTCATGGCACGGGCGACAATAGTCAGATAGTCGGACTCCAGTACCATATTCAGCCCGGTTATCACCGAATCAGTACGCAGCGGTGCAATGGCCAACTGGCGATAGAAGTGAGCAAGTTCATTCTGTAACTGCTGGTAGTAGCCCATCGGCGACTCCGGCAGTAGCCATTTTGCCCGCCGCAGCGCCATCAAATCTCCCTCATTCGCCAGCGGATGCCCGTGGCGCGCCACCACACAAAACGGGGTGGTGAACAGCGGCTCAATCATCACCCCTTCCGGCGGATGCATCGGGTCGATGGAACCCACGGCCAGGTCTATCTCACCGTTACGCACGCCGGGCAACAGCGATGAGAGTTGCCCTTCTTTGAGCGTGAGCGCCACCTGCGGCAGCGCCTGCTTAAAGGCGTCGGCGACCGCCGGAAAGACCGTCAGTGCAATCAGCGATGAGTAGCCAATGGTTAACCGGCCATGGGTAGCGTGGTTAATCTGCTCGACCTCATCGGCGGCGCGGCGCAGTTCTTCCAGCACCCACTCAGCACGCTGCGAAAAGGCGCTGCCCGCTTCGGTTAGGGTGATGCCTTCCTTGCTGCGTAATAAAAGTTGCGTGCCCAGGGTTTGCTCCAGCTCACGTAACGTACGGCTAAGGGCGGGCTGAGACTGCCCCAGCTCGCGCGCCGCCGCACGGATGCTGCCGCTACGCGCCACCTGCTTTAGCGCCTGTAAATGGCTCACCTTAGGTAAATATTTCACCGCTTACCCCTATCAGAAAAAAGCATCACCTATAGAAAAATTACATCTTCCCGCCCTGTGGGTAAAGCGCCAGGATACGTAGGGCAATCGTCCTCACACAACATCTATCCCATGAGACACCAGGCGGAAAAAATAATGAAAAGTCAGTCTCAAATGATCTTTTTACTGTTTATTGGCTACGTATTTGTCTACATCGACAAAACCGTCACCGGCTTTGCGCTGCTGCCGATTGAAAAAGAGTTCGGTCTGAACGCGGAACAGTTGGGCTACATTACGGGGATTTTCTTCCTCGCCTATTCGTTGTTTCAGGTACCCGCTGGTTGGCTGAATGACCGTATTGGCTACAAAACGATGTTGGTGCTGTCGCTGGCGGCACTGGGCATTTTCGCCCTCTGCTTCGGCGCGCTGGGGCCAGCTTCGGCCTGCTGCTGCTGTTCCGTTTCCTGGCGGGAGTAGGGCATTCCGGCTACCCCTGTTCGTGCGCAAAAGCGGTAGTCAGCAATTTCAGCGTCGAGAAGCGCACTTTCGCCCAGTCTATTTTGCTCTCTTCCGCCGGGCTGGCGATGACCATCGGGCCGATTATTGCGGTGAACGCGCTGGCGCTGCTCGGCTGGCATACCTCATTTACCGTACTGGGTGTGATTGTGTGCGTGATTGCCGCGCTGATTGCCCTGCGCGTACCGCGCCAGCAGGTGACGGCGAGCGTGAAAAAGCAATCCGTCTCCGGCGCGGCGCTGTGGCGCAATCCGACGGTCATTCTGCTGTTTCTGTCTATTTTCTGCGTCAACATTCCGAGCTATGGCCTGATGGCATGGTTGCCGAAATTCTTCGTGCAGCATATGGGGATGTCGCTGTCCGCTTCTGGCTATGTGGTTGCAGCGGGAGGATTGGGGATCTGGATCTCCTCGCTGGGTACCGGATGGCTGGTTGGGAAATATTTCCTCAACCGCGAACCGCTGGTGATTGCCATTAGCGCCTTGCTGAGCGCCATCGCCATTTTTGCCATTTTCCACGCCGCCACACCGCTGACCGCCAGTCTGCTACTGTTTGTGGGAGAGGTGTTCTTGATGGCGACCTTTGTGACCGCCTTTACGCTGCCAATGAAGCGCCTGCCCGAAAATATGATGGGCTCAGCGATTGGCCTGATTAACACCGGCGGTACCTTGGGCGGTTTTGTCTCACCGATCGTGATTGGCTACCTGGTGGAGAACACCCACGGTTACGCCAGCGCGTTTATATTTCTTTCACTGGCGATGGTTTGCTCCGCCCTGGCGGTGCTGCCGCTGATGAAGCGCCGTACCGTCGCCAGCCTGCCCGTTACCGATTAAAAGGAGTCTCTGATGAACCACGACACTGAACAGCTGATTAGCGCCGCCGCCGAAGAGGCGTTGCGCTGGCGTCGTCATATTCACGCGCATCCGGATTTATCGTTCCAGGAGAAGCCGACGGCGGATTACATCGCCCGCGAGCTGTCAGCGTTTACCGGGCTGGAGATAAGCCGCCCGCTGGAAAACAGCGTGATTGCGGTGCTCCATGGCGCGCAGCCGGGGCCGATGTGGGCGCTGCGTGCGGATATTGACGCGCTGCCGCTCCAGGAAGAGAGCGGGGAGAGCTTCTGCTCAACCGTTCCCGGCGTGATGCACGCCTGCGGCCACGACGCGCACGCGGCGATGCTGATGGGGCGGTCAAAGTGTTGTGCCAGCTACGCGACCAGCTGCACGGCAGCATTAAGTTTATCTTCCAGCCTGCTGAAGAAGTGCCGCCGGGCGGTGCGCGTGAGCTGGTGGAACTGGGTGTCGTTGATGATGTAGAGCATGTTTTTGGCCTGCACGTTTTCCCAACCAGCCCGGTAGGGGTGATCGCCTTGAAAGAGGGCGCTTATGTGGCGTCCAGCGACAATTTTGATATCACCATTCGCGGCAAGGGCGGTCATGGTTCGATGCCGCAGCACTGTATCGATCCGGTGACCATCGGCGCGGAGATGGTTGGTGCATTGCAGCAGATCGTGGCACGCAATATCGATCCCGGCACCGCACCAGTGCTTACTATCGCCACCTTCCAGGCCGGTGACAGTTATAACGTCATTCCCGACAGCGCGCGGCTGGCAGGCACGCTGCGTACCCATAATCAGCAGGTACGTGAAACGGTGCCTGCACTGATGTCGCGCATTGTTAACGGTATTGCTGCCGCCCACGGCGCGAGCTGCGATATCCAGTGGCAGAAAGGCTATGCCGTGGGCAATAACCACGACGTGACCAACGCGATTGCCCGTGAGGCAATTGGCCGTCACTTCCCGGCTGGCACGTTGAAGCTGGAGGAGAAAGCGCTGTTCGGCAGCGAAGATTTCTCTTCCTATCAGGAGAAAATTCCGGGACGTTCCTGTTTATTGGCTGCGGTAATAAAGAGAAAGGGGCGACGTGGAATGTGCACAACCCGCATTTCCGCATTGATGAAGATGCGCTAGCGGTCGGGATTAAAACGCATATTGCGCTGGTAAGCCAGCTGTTGAACGACGAGTAAACCATTCCCTCACCCTAACCCTCTCCCAGCGGGAGAGGGAACCGTTTTGTGCGGTTTGGGGCAGGGTTATTGGATGTTAAGCGAATAAACCGCGGGCACGCCCCCCGCCGATTTCACCAGCTCAAGGGTGATTTTTGACACCGTGCGCGGCGCTTCCAGCGTGTGCTGGCACACCGAGTGACGGTTGTCGCTCACTTCGGCAATCAGCGTATCGTCGGCCCACAGCCGATAGTGGGTGGTGCAATGCGGCGTGACCGCCTCTGCGTGGCCCATCTGTACGGTTTCCATCGCGTTATCAAAGTCGTTGTCCAGCATCAGCGTCAGCGACTGCACGGTCTGTGGCGTGTCCCACTGCCAGGTCAGGCGCGGCGCGGCGTCGTCCAGCGCGGGTGCCCAGCCATTAATCTGTTGTTCCGGGCGCAGACGGCCGTTCAGCAGGTTTTGCACGTTGTAGCAGCGCAGCGGCGCGGCGAACTGGATTGCGGGCATGATCTGGTGCGGGCGGCGGCGCGGCACCCAGAAATCAAACGCCTCGACGCCGTAATCCCCGTCCACCACCTGACGTGGGTGCTTGGCCACGCGGGCGTTCTGGCTGTTGAATACCGTCATGATACCCGGCAGCGCCACGTCGCTTAGCGCCATCTCCACTTCGCTGTTGCGCTCGAAGGCGATAAACAGATAGCGGTCAACGTCGCTTTGCCAGCCAAACTCAACGAGATATTCCCCGGCTTCCTGCACCGTTAACGTCCGTTCGTCGAGCAACGTATCGGCACAATAGTTGGCGGCCTTCTGGCTGCTCAACAGGCTGATGTTTACCGGCTGTGCGCTGGCGGCGCGCAGGGTAAAGCGCAGAGCCGGCAGCGCTTCACCGGCTTTGACCGGCAGCAGCAGCGCCATGCGTTCTTCCAGCGCCATCCAGCGGCCGCTGGCGGGAAGGGCGGTCAGCGCCAGTTCGCTGCTGGCGCTCACTCGCGCGCCGCGCGCCGGGTCGCGCAGATGCTGACGCGGAATGTAACAACCGGTTTGCTGGAGATGCTGCTGGAGTTTGTCGATGTGTTTGGCTTCCGCCAGCTGCGGCGCGCTGAGCTGATGCTGCTGACAGAGCGCGGCCGCGCGGCCCACCACTTCACCCAGCAGACCGCAGGTACACATTACGCGGGCGCTGCCGAAGGCGACGTGAGAGGCGGAAATCAGGCGGCCGGTCAGGAACAGGTTATCCAGCGACCGGCTGTAGAGGCTGCGATACGGAATGGTGTAGGTGCCTTTGCTGTGGAACTGGCGGCAGCCGTCATGTTTGCTATAGACGCCGTCCGCCGGGTGCAGGTCGATAGACCAGCCGCCGTAGCCCACCGCGTCGTAGTGGTCGCGCTGCTCGATGATGTCCTGCTGACACAGCAGATGGTCGCCGATAAAGCGGCGGCTCTCGCGTTTGCCGGGAATTGAACCGACCCACTCGATGGTCAGGTTCTCGGCTTCCGGGAATTCGCCGGAGTTTTTAATGTAGTCCCACACGCCCCAGACGATTTTCCACAGCTCCCATTTGATCTGCTCGCTGTCGTGGATGGTATCAAGGCGTCCGCCCCATTCCAGCCACCACAAATCGCAGCCGTTCAGCGTCGAGGTCAGACGCTTGTAGCGCGGAATAGCTTCAATGTCCTGCAAGGCAAAAGAGGGCGGCACGAACTTCACCGGTCCGCTGCTTTTGCGGGTGTAGAAATAGATAGAGTGGCCGAGCTTGTGGCCGAAGTTATCGCCGGGGGCCATTTTTTCGCCCAGTTCTTCAGCGTCTTCCGCGCCGACGCGGTACTCTGCGCCCGCCAGATGGCCCAGCACGCCGTCGCCGGTGGCGTCGCAGAACTGCGCGGCCTGAATGTGATAGAAAGTTTCATTGACGGCGTTAAAGCCGGTGGCTTCGGTAATGCGCTGGCCTTCGCGCTCAACGGCGTAAATGGCGGTGTTCAGCAATAGGGTGAGGTTCTTTTCCCGCTGCGCTAAATCCAGCAGCAGCAGGTCGAACATCATCGGATTGCCTTCTTTATTGCGCCACAGGTTCTCTTCGAGAATTTCGCCCATAATGCCGCCTTCGCGCGACCAGCGGTTATTGTTACCCATGTGCGACGTTGCGCCGTTGGCCCACAGGCGCACTTCGCTGGAGGCGTTGCCCCCAAGCACCGGTCGGTCCTGCACCAGTACGACCTGCAAACCGTCGCGGGCGGCAGCGAGTGCGGCACATAGCCCGGCCAGGCCGCCGCCGGCGACCAGCAGATCGGTGCGTAGGGTCTGGTGGGGAAAATCACGTTCATGGGTTTGCTGGAAAATTTGCATAAATTGTAATTCCTGCCTTTCTGGCGATAAAATAATAGTCTTTAAAAAAACGGGATCCCGCTATGTCGTCTCAACCTAATCAAAGCCTTATCGACGGTATTCGCTGCCTGCAGTATCTGGTGTCCAGCGATCGGGCTATCGGTTGTCGCGAGCTGGCGCGGCTGATGGGCATTAACCCCACCCGCGTGAACCGTCTGCTGATGACCATGGCGGCCATCGGCTTGACCACCCAGGACGAGCAGCGTCGCTATCTGCCTGGGCCCGGTATTCACGCGCTGGCCGCACAGGCGATCCGCGGTTCAACGCTGTTTTCAAAAGCCCTCCCGCTGCTGGAAACCTACGCCCCGAAAGATATCGTGGTGGCGATGGGCGTCCTGTGGGAGGACCAGGTTATCTACATCTTCCACTCCCGCCCCGGCAGCCATATCAGCCAGGCGCTGGCGGGTTTTCACATGATGCCGGCCTGCGAGTCGGTCATCGGTATTGCGCTGCTCGCCGCCGAAGACGACGAGATGCTGGCCCAACGCTTTAGCGCGGAAGAGATGGCGCGCATTGCGCCGTACCTTCAGCAGCAGCGTCAGCTGGGCCATGTGGTCTTGCCGCACGACGACGGCGAAGTCTCTCTCGCCAGGCCGATTCAGTTCGGTTCACACAAGGCGGCGCTGGCTTTTGCCGGGATGTATGATCCCATCCCGGAACAGACCGCCGCGCGGCTGGCCGAACTCATCACGCTTTGCGACCGACTGACGGCGTAGCGTTGTCGCTGTCGAGGTCAATCTTGCCGACCACGAACAGATAAGAGCAGATCCCCAGACAGGCCAGTACGGCGATAAAACCGAGCGCTGGGGCGAAGTTATGCCCGTCGATCAGCGCGCCGATAGCGATTGGCACGACGATCGAAGAGAGCGCGCCGGTAAAGTTGAACACGCCGCCCGCCAGACCAATCAGATGACGCGGCGCAAGGGCTGTCACAAACACCCAGGTAATCGTCGCCAGACCGTTGCCGAAGAAGGCGATGGACATAAACAGGATGATCAGCGTGGGGTCATCGGTGTAGTTGGCGCCAAGGATAAACAGCGTCAGCGCCATTCCCAGAATGACCGGTGCTTTACGGGCAAAGCTGGCGGAGACGCCACGACGAATCAGACGGTCTGATACAAACCCTGCCAGCAGCACGCCGACAAACGCCGCGAGGTAAGGGACGGAGGCGACGTAGCCGGACTTAATAAAGTCCATATGGCGATACTGCACCAGATAGGTCGGGAACCAGGTCAGGAAGAACCAGAAGGTGGCCGAGATGGTGAACTGGCCGAAGTAGATGCCAATCAGCTTACGGCTTTTAAACATCAGCCCCAGATCCTGCCAGCTGAACGGATGCTTAGCGGCGTTCTCGCGGCTTTCCATGACCGCGCCGCCGTCGCGCAGGTGATCCAGTTCGGCTTTCGATACGGTTTTGTGATCCAGCGGATCGCGGTAGACGCAGTACCACAACACGCCCCAAATCATCCCCACCACGCCGGTAATCAGAAACAGCCCGCGCCAGCCGAAGAGATCCTGAATATGAAACAGCACCGGGGTCATCAGCGCCATGCCGACAAACTGGGCGGAAGAGTAAATACCGATCGCCGTAGCGCGTTCCTGCTCCGGGAACCAGCTGGAGATCACGCGGTTGTTTGACGGCATCACCGGCGCTTCAAACGCCCGACGCCCAGACGCAGGCCAACCAGCGCGCCAAAGCTGTTGGCGACGGCGTGCAGCGCGGTAATCAACGACCAGATAAACAGCCCCACGCCGTAGACCAGGCGAGAACCGAGACGGTCGATCAGAAAGCCGCCGGGGATCTGCAATGCGGCGTAGATCCAGCCGAACGCGGAGAAGATAAGCCCCATCTGGAGCGGGGTAAACTGCAGCTCGCCGGACATCTGCGTGGCCGCGACCGAGAGGTTCGTTCGGTCCATGTAGTTGATAATAATATTAATAAACACCAGGCCTAGCACAAAGAAGCGTACCCGACCGGTCGAGCGGGCGGCAGATCTTGTTATCGGTTGTTCTGACATAGAGGTGTTCTCATCATTTTAAGGTTTAAAAGGTAAGAGGCGTCATATGATTGTTGTTAGTGTTTCTTTTATAGAAACACTTAGTCGGATGCAAAGTGAGATGTAAAGAAGTGTGATCTGTCTTGTATTTGTACAGTAATGAAATCGGTTTCAGGTGTTGGGATAGGGGCACCCCTCACCCTAACCCTCTCCCCAAAGGGGCGAGGGACTGTACGGTGCGGTTGGTGGGATTAATGCAGGGTTTTGCCCTCTCCTGAAAGGGAGAGGGACTGTACGGTAGAGTTGGTGGGCTTAATGCAGGGTTTTCTCCCTCTCCCTTTCAGGGTGTACAGTCCGGGACATGGTGAACACTTGTTCGGGGACATGGTAGACACTTACAACTAAGGCATAAGAACCCGTTTTATGGAGTCGCTTATGCCTGGGATGAGAGAGATACCATGTCATTACGTTCTAAGTTTGTTCTGTTCGCCTCGCAGGACGGGGCGAACATCCGTGCTCTTTGCCGTCTTTACGGCATATCTCCCGCCACCGGCTACAAGTGGCTTCACCGCTGGGCTCTGGAAGGGGTTTCCGGTCTTCACGATCGGCCCGCACGCCTCATCATTCCCTAACCGCTCGCCAGACGACATCCTTTACCTGCTGCGCATGGCCCATGACCGGCATGAACGCTGGGGCGCGCGCAAGATAAAGCGCTGGCTCGAAGACCAGGGACACCGCATGCCTGCCTTCAGCACCGTCCATAACCTGATGGCCCGCCACGGCCTGCTGCCGGGAACAGTATCGGGCATTCCGGCCACAGGCCGGTTTGAGCATGACGCGCCGAACCGGCTCTGGCAGATGGACTTTAAGGGCCACTTTCCCTTTGGCGGCGGCCGCTGCCATCCGCTGACCCTGCTGGACGACCACTCCCGTTTCTCCCTGTGCCTGGCACCCTGTACCGATGAACGACGCGAGACCGTGCAGCAGCAACTGGTCAGCGTGTTTGAACGCTACGGTCTGCCGGACAGGATGACAATGGACAACGGTGCGCCGTGGGGCGACACAACCGGTGTCTGGACCGGGCTGGAGCTGTGGCTGATGCGCCAGGGTATCCGGGTAGGCCACTCCTGGCCATACCATCCGCAGACGCAGGGCAAGCTGGAGCGTTTTCACCGCAGCCTGAAGGCGGAAGTGCTGCAGGGGAAGTGGTTCGCGGACAGCGGTGAACTGCAGCGCGCCTTCGAGCACTGGCGGACCGTCTATAACCTTGAGCGGCCGCACGAGGCTCTGGATATGGCAGTGCCGGCCTCCCGATATCAGCCGTCTGCACGACAGTACAGTGGCATCATGGTGCCACCGGAATACGACGAGGGGGTAATGGTGAGGAAGGTCGACATCGTCGGGAAACTGAGCATAAAAGGCATCAGTCTGAAGGCGGGTAAGGCGTTCAGGGGAGAACGGGTCGGGCTGAAGGAAACGCAGGAGGATGGATGTTATGAAGTGTGGTGGTACAGCACAAAGGTAGGGGTGATCGACCTGAAGAAAAAGTCGATCACCATGGGTAAAGGATGTTAAAAAGTGTTCAGCATGTCCCCGAACACCTGTCTACCATGTCCCCGGACCGTACACAGGGAGAGGGCCGGGTGAGGGTTCAGCGCGCACGGCCTCCGCACAGGCGATGACCGTAACCGTTAAATAAACTCAGCCGCACGGAATTTCGCGAGCGCGTCCTGCTTTTGTTCCGTCGTCATCGGGCGGAGCGGACGGCGCGGGTCGCCCACGTCGATACCGTGCAGCTGCATGGCCAGCTTCCCGGCCGCCACGCCGCCGTACTGCACCAGCACGCGAATGATGGCGATCACTTTGTCCATGCAGGCCGCCACGTCCTGGTGGTTGCCCTGATTGAAGCTATCGATCAGGCGAAGATAGAGCGGTGCGGCATAGTTATAGGTGCTGCCTACTGCGCCAATCGCTCCGCAGGCGAGCCCCGCCGGCAAAAATTCGTCCACGCCGAAGGAATATCGAACTGGCCGTTGTTAACGCGCAGGCAACGCTGGAACTCGTACATGTCGCTGGAGTTAAACTTCATTCCGGACAGGTTCGGGATTTTATCCGCAGCGGCAATCAGGAACTGTTCCATATCGAGGCTTAGCCCGGACATTCCCGAGTGATAGTAGTAGAACCCCTTCGATGGCGCGGCGGCGGCGTTGAGTCGGCAATATTCCACCAGGTCGTCGACGCTGGACGGTTTAAAGAAGCAGGGGCCAATCACCGAGGTGGCGAAAATATCTAACGTCTCCGCGTGACGGCTTAGATCCAGCGAGTCGGCGATGCTCAGCGCGCCAGTATGGAGCGTAATGCTGAGCTTACCGTGGCTCGCCGCGACCCAGCGCTCGGCGATCTTTTTACGTTCAGCAACGGAGCAGTGGATGCCCTCGCCGGTGGTGCCAAGAACGTACACGCCCTTCACGCCCTGGCCAATAAGATGCTCGGCAATCTGATCAATGACCGGATAGTTTACTTCACCGTGGCTGTTGAAAGGGGTGTGCGGCGCAGCGATAAGACCTGTTAGCTTTTCCATGTAAACCTCAAGTGGTGTTTTTCTTCTTAACTAAAAGTTAAAATGAAGCATAACTCCACTTTGCGGAAAAATGATACCCATAGAGAAAAACGAGAGTATCAGAGTGTGATCGGCCGCACTAAATTAGGCCTGACGAGGAACCGTTAAGGCGTCCATGGTGCGCAGTTTATTGGCCTTCGCCTGCTCCGGATCTTTCTGCACCAGCAGGGTGTAGATGAGATCCAGCACGAACAGCTGCGCGGTCTTGGTTCCGATGGAGTCACCCTGCAGGCGCCCTGTCGATTACCATTAATCAGCGTAAAATCAGCGACTTTGCTCAGCGGTGAGCCCAGGTTATGGGTCAGCGCGACGGTGGTCGCGCCCGCTTCTTTAGCAAGGTGCAGCGCATGGGTGGTTTCCGGGAGTGGCCTGAATGGCTGATGCCGACGGCGACATCGCCCGGTTTGAGCAGGGAAGCCTGCATGTACATAAAGTGATTGTTGGTGAGCGCATCCACGCGCATACCGATACGCATCAGCTTATGCTTCATATCTTCGGCGGTGACGCCGGACGCGCCCACGCCAAAAATATAGGCGCTGTTGCAGGCGTGCAGCGCATCGACAACCTGTTCGACCTGGCGCATATCCAGCAGATTCAGCGTTTCGGACAGCACGTTGGCAATCGCGCCTTGCAGCTTAAGACCAATCGTGTGGGCGTCATCGTTTTCCACCACTTCAGCGTCCAGCAGCGTGCTGCTGTCATCGCTGTCGACCATCGCCAGCTCAATGGCCAGCTCCATTTTGAAATTCTGAAAGCCCTTATAGCCCAGCAGGCGGCAGAAACGGATCACCGACGCTTCGCCAGCGTTGATCTCCTGTGAAAGATCGGCAATGGAAAGCTGCGTCACCTTATGGGTGACGTCATGATGTAGTTGGCAATACGCTGCCCGACGCGGGTCAGGCTACTCTGCATCGCCCCAGAGTATCAAGTATTTTTCCGGCCTTAACCGGTGAGTTCGGACTCTCCATTGCTTCCTGCTCTTCACGCTGACTGAGTGGGTAATGATGGGGCAGCGCCTGCGGTCAGGCAAGAAAATCGGTGTAAAAACCGTGTAATAGCCGCCATTTTGCGCACACCTGTACCGATGACGACGGCATGTTGTGACGCAGATCGATTTTTTATCCTCCGTCATGCTTACCTCTATGATGGTGCTCACACATTTCAGTCTATGCACTTGTGGTGTTTTGCTTCTTGTAAAATTATTAAATGGAGTTTTACTTCATTTGAGTGTGTCGCACTCACTCTTTAGGCACGTAGGTATTGCAATTTGCTCATCACAGGAGAGCAACATGAGTGGAATAACAAAAGCCATTCCATGGTACAAACACCTTAATAAATCCCAGTGGCGGGCTTTCTCAGCCGCATGGCTTGGCTATTTGCTTGATGGTTTTGATTTTGTCTTAATTGCCCTGGTATTAACGGAAGTACAGAGCGAGTTCCAGCTCACCACAGTACAGGCGGCGAGTATTATTTCCGCGGCGTTTATTTCGCGCTGGTTAGGCGGGTTGCTGCTGGGGCGATGGGCGATCGCTACGGTCGTCGTCTATCGATGGTCACCAGCATTATTCTTTTCTCGGTCGGTACGCTGGCCTGCGGCCTGGCGCCGGGTTACACCTCGATGTTTATCGCCCGTATGGTTATCGGTATGGGGATGGCGGGGAGTACGGCTCCAGCGCAACCTATGTGATTGAAAGCTGGCCAAAACATCTTCGTAATAAAGCCAGCGGCTTCCTGATTTCCGGCTTTTCCGTCGGCGCGGTGGTGGCGGCGCAGGTTTACAGTCTGATCGTTCCTCTGTGGGGCTGGCGCGCGCTGTTTTTCATTGGCATTCTGCCGATTATTTTTGCGCTGTGGCTGCGGAAAAATATTCCTGAAACCGAAGACTGGAAAGAGCGTCAGGCGAACAAAACGCCGGTGCGCACGATGGTCGACATTCTTTATCGCGGCAAGCTGCGCCTGCTGAATATCGCGATGAGCTGCGCCGCTATCGCCGCGCTATGGTTCTGCTTTGCGGGCAACCTGCATAACCGGCGATCGTACTGCTGCTGGCGCTGGTGTGTACGGTGATTTTTGTCAGCTTCATGGTGCAAAGCAGCGGCAAACGCTGGCCAACCGGTGTGATGCTGATGGTCGTAGTGCTGTTTGCTTTCCTCTACTCCTGGCCGATTCAGGCGCTGCTGCCGACCTACCTCAAAAGCGAGCTGGGATACAACCCGGCGACCGTGGCGCAGGTGTTGTTCTTTAGCGGCTTTGGCGCAGCGGTGGGCTGCATTGTCGGCGGCTTCCTCGGCGACTGGCTGGGAACGCGTAAAGCCTACGTTTACAGCCTGTTAGCCTCGCAGATTCTGATTATCCCGGTATTCGCCATCGGCGGTTCCAGCATCTGGGGCTGGGTATCCTGCTGTTCTTCCAGCAGATGCTAGGCCAGGGCATTGCCGGCATTCTGCCGAAGCTGATCGGCGGCTATTTCGATACCGACCAGCGTGCGGCAGGCCTCGGCTTTACCTACAACGTCGGGGCGCTGGGCGGGGCGGCGGCGCCGGTGATTGGCGCGCTGGTGGCGCAGCATCTCAGCCTTGGCTCGGCGTTGGGGTCGCTCTCCTTTGGTTTAACGTTCGTGGTGATTTTACTGATTGGTCTGGATATGCCGTCTCGCGTGCAGCGCTGGATTCGTCCGGAAGCACTGCGCACGCATGATGCCATCGACGGTAAGCCGTTTAGCGGCGCGCTGACCCGTCAGACAGACAAATCGGTTCCCGTTTGCGGTAAGCATTAATTACAGGCGCCCGGACGCGCCGGGCGCAAATTGAAGTTAAGGATGTACTTATGTCGTTGTTAGAGAATCTGGATACAAGCATTCAACAGCAGGGTGGGCTTATCGTTTCTTGCCAGCCGGTCCCCGGCAGCCCGTTAGATAAACCGGATATCGTGGCGGCGATGGCGCTGGCGGCGGTACAGGCGGGGCCGTGGCGGTCCGCATCGAAGGCATTGAAAACCTGAAAGCGACGCGCCCGCTGATTAGCGTTCCGATTATCGGCATCGTGAAACGTGATTTGTCGGATTCCCCGGTACGTATTACCCTTACCTTGACGATGTAGACGCGCTGGCACAGGCCGGTGCCGATATCATTGCTTTTGACGGTACTGACCGCGTGCGTCCGGTGGCCGTCGCGGAGATTATTGCCCGGATTCATCATCATCAGCGCCTGGCGATGGCCGACTGTTCCTCGCAGCAGGACGCCGCTGACTGTCACCGCCTCGGCGCGGATATTATCGGCACGACGCTTTCCGGCTATACCACCGATGTGGTGCCGCAGGATCCCGATCTGGCGCTGGTGTCGGCGTTAAGCGCTAAAGGCTACCGGGTGATTGCCGAAGGCCGCTATAACTCACCGGCGCTGGCCGCACAGGCCATGCGGCACGGCGCCTGGTCGGTCACCGTCGGCTCGGCGATTACGCGCCTTGAGCATATTTGTCAGTGGTATCGTGACGCGATCGTGGAGGAAGCGGTATGAGCACGCTGGCGATTGATATCGGCGGCACCAAGCTCGCTGCGGCACTTATCGATCCCCGACAGCAGATTATCGACCGCCAGATTTTACCAACGCCCGCCAGCCGCACGCCGGAGGCGCTACGTGAGGCGCTGCGCTCGCTGATTGCGCCATTTGCCGGGCAGGCGCAGCGCGTGGCGGTAGCCTCAACCGGCATCATCCGTCACGGCATCCTCACGGCGCTCAACCCGGATAACCTTGGCGGCCTGGCGCAGTTTCCGCTGGTGGATACCCTCGCTCAGCTGACCGGGCTGCCCTGTCTGGCGGTGAATGATGCGCAGGCTGCGGCGTGGGCGGAATATCGCGCGCTGCCGGGCGAGGTTCGCGACATGGCGTTTATCACGGTGTCGACAGGCGTTGGCGGCGGCATCATCAGTCATGGCAAGCTGCTCACCGGCCGTCAGGGGATGGCCGGGCATATCGGACATACGCTGGCCGACCCGCACGGGCCACTTTGTGGCTGCGGGCGTCGCGGTTGTGTGGAAGCGATTGCCTCTGGACGCGGGATTAGCGCGCAGGCGGTTGACGCTCTCCACGGCATGACCGCGAAAGAAATCTATGTGCTGCACCAGCAGGGCATCCGCAGGCGACGTGCCTGATTGAGCGCTCGGCCCAAACCGTGGCGCGACTGATTGCCGATCTGAAAGCTGGCTATGACTGCGAATGCGTGGTTCTTGGCGGCAGCGTCGGTCTGGCGGACGGTTATTTATCCCTGGTCGCCGGGTATCTGGCGCGAGAACCGGCGGCCTATCACACGCATCTTGTCGCCGCCCATCATCAGCATGACGCGGGGTTACTTGGCGCGGCAATGCTGGCAGAAGAGGACATCATATGATTTTTGGCGATATTCGTTGCCCTGAGCGTGCCGGGTTACCTTCACCGCTGCTCGCGGCGCTGACCCTGGCCCTGAAGGCGGACCCGCAACGCTGTGAACCGGGCTGTCACGCTTTGCAGGGGGAAGATATTTTTATGAACGTGATGCAGTTTATGACGCAACCTGCGCACGCTAAACGGGCCGAGCTGCACGCGGAATATATTGATGTGCAGATCCTGCTTGCGGGAGAAGAACGCATCGAGTTCGGGCTTGTTGACAGCGCCCGTCAGTGTGATGAATGGCACCACGAAGACGATTACCAACTGTGTGATGAGATTGCAGGGCAGCAGTCGGTTACGTTGCAGGCAGGGATGTTTGCGGTGTTTTTCCCCGGTGAGCCGCATAAACCGGGTATTCAGGAGAGACGCCCGCCGAGATAAAGAAAGCGGTGGTGAAAGTGCATCGAAAGCTGCTGGAGAGATAGGCTTTCTAACCATCCCGGTTCAGTCAGGCGAAGCGCCGCCGGGGTGGTTCGGTCAGCTAACCGGGTTCGCTTCCAGCTCAGGCTCTGGCGAACGCAGCAGCGCCCACAAAATAATCCCCCCAATCACCGCCTTAAGCATCCGTTTCTTTTTTTGCTATACCTTACCGACTGTTCTGCCACATTTTTTTATATTTACACAGGGTGTCCAAAATCGGATACCTAAACATCGAGCCAATTTATTCTTAATTGGATAAAATACCAACCAAATAAGCCTTGCGCCAAATAATATTATTCGATAACAACTATTATATCCTGGTTTGTAACTACGATATTTCTTTCTATTAACACATTGCATTTCAAACAAATGGAAATAATTAAATAAAACGCGGAGTATCTCTTGATACTCTATTTTTGTCATTTCTGAAAATTCACATTGTATAAAATGAATAAATTATCTTTATTGTGTCGTTATGGCGTGTCTTATTCTTTAGCTCAATTGAAACAGGTCCAGCGCGTATTGTCTCCGATGCTGCTGTTGATCCCTCTACAATCGATGGCTAACGCACCTGCGACGGAGAATGCTGACGTTAATCCTTATAGTGATACGCTGAGCAGGACAGCTTCCACACTGGCATCAACCGAATCAAATGGGGCGGTAGGTGCAGCGGCGTCCGCCGCATCAAGCTATGCATCTTCCTCCGTGGAAGGTTGGCTCTCGCAGTTCGGTACTGCCCGCGTGCAGTTAAATGTGGATAACAACGGCAACTGGGACGATAGCTCCTTTGATTTTCTGCTGCCGTTTTACGATAACAAAAAAACGGTGATCTTCACTCAATTGGGGATGCGCGCACCGGACGATCGTTTTACTGGAAACCTTGGTTTTGGCGTCAGAACATTTAATACATCTAACTGGATGTTTGGTATTAACAGCTTTATTGATGATGATTTTACCGGTGGTAACCGTCGCGCCGGATTTGGCGGCGAAGCCTGGACCGATGATTTAAAACTATCGGCAAACGGCTATGTCGGTATTACCGATTGGCACAGTTCACGTGATTTTGATGATTACGATGAAAAGCCTGCAAATGGTTTTGATATTCGTGCTGAAGGCTATTTACCGACTTATCCGCAATTGGGCGCAAAGGTCATGTACGAACAGTATTATGGCGATAATGTTGCGCTATTTGATACCGACCACCTGCAAAAAGACCCTTCTGCGGTCACGGTGGGTCTGAACTATACGCCGATTCCGCTGGTGACCGCAGGCATAGACTATAAACGCGGTCAGGATTCGGTGGATGACACCCAGTTCTCCCTGGCTTTCCACTATGTGCTGGGACAATCTTTGTCATCACAATTGTCGGGCGATCAGGTGGCGTATCGTCGAAGCCTCGCAGGCAGCCGTTACGATCTTGTCGAGCGTAATAATGAAATCGTGCTGGACTACCGCAAGCAGGAAAAACCGACGCCAGACGCGCCTACCACGGATTTAGCGATACAAATTGTGCGCAATGGGGTGGATTCTGACGGTACGACCAAAGATTTCGCCGTGGCGCGGGTCACCGATTCTAACGGTACGCCGATGGCCAACGTCACCGTTAACTGGTCTGTTAGCGGTTCTGCGAAGCTGGCACGAGCGTCCAGCACGACGGATAGCTACGGTCTTGCTACCGTGGGCTTAACTGATGCTGTCGCAGAAACAGTGGACGTGACCGCGACCGTAGAGCAGCAGACGAAGACCTCGAAAGCCACGTTTGTTGAGGGAAGTGGTGGTGATAAGACCAGGCACATCGTGGTCAGCACGGTGAGGGGGGCGGCAAGCGCTGATGGCCAGGATCGCGGAATACTGAAAGCCGTCGTCACCGATGAAAACGGTAAGCCGATGAGCCATCAGACCGTGGCCTGGTCCGATAGCTCGGATACGGCAAAGGGCAATAAAACGGAAACCATCACCAATGATAGCGGCGTGGCGCTCTTTGCCTTAACGGATACCGTTGCGGAGAAAGTGACCGTAACGGCGAAAATGGATGATATCAGTGATTCCGGCAGCGTGACGTTTATTCAGGGCTCGCAGATTATTACTAACGTAGAGATGTCCGCAGTGAAAAATGGCGTCATTGCCGATGGCGTTCACCAGAATATCGTGCAGGTTTCGGTTGAAAATGGTCAGCACGAACCAGCAGCGGGTGAAACAGTGAGTTGGTCTCTGGTATCGCCGTCCTCTAAGGCAGAGATTAAACATTCAACAACGGTGACGGACGCGAAGGGGAATGCGTATATCAGCTTCGCGGATACAGCGGCGGAAGACGTCCAGGTGCAGGCGAAAGTCGGCGAGCACCAGATGAGCTTCACATCGAACTTTATCGCTGAATCTATTGGTCAAGTTGATGGGCCGATTCCTCTGGGGATTGGATCGGATGATGTCGTCAATATCAATGAATCCAGCGGCGGCGTTGATTTCCAGATAACGCCTTATGCGGGTATGAAGGAAGGGGACCAGATCGTGCTGCACTTCCAGGTATACGGCGATGATGGCGGTCCATCCTATAACCCACGCAGCCAGACGTGGACCTCTTCGGTCCACACTGTGACTGCGAGCGAAGTGGGTCACCCAATTACCATTAATGCGCCACAAAGCGCATTCTACGACGACAATGGCATTGGGATCACCGACACGGATTACGACACCACCGGCGCCTATGCCGTGGTGAAAAGCGTCAGCGGGCAGACGGTGAAATCTTCCTTCACGCATATGGGGGTGGCGACCATTATGGGGTAGTTGCTCCCCACGGAGTCTCGACTAGCGCCAGGCCGGGCTACATGAACGGTAGCCCGGCCAAGCGAAGCGCCGCCGGGGTGGTTCGGTCAGCTGGCCGGGTTCGCTTCCAGCTCAGGCTCTGGCGAACGCAGTAACGCCCACAGAATAATCGCCCCAATCACATCAAATACTGCCAGCACGGCAAACAGTGGGCTAAAGCCCAGTGTGTCCGCCAGCGCGCCAACCACCAGGGCGAATAAGGTGCTGGCGGTCCATGCAGCCATGCCGGTAAAACCGTTGGCGGTGGCCACTTCGCCCGGATCGAACATGTCGGAAGAGAGCGTAATCAACGCGCCGGACAGCGACTGGTGGGCAAAACCGCCGACGCACAGCAGCGCAATAGCCACGAACGGGCTGCTGAACAGACCGACCATGCCCGGCAGGATCATCAGCGCTGCGCCCATGGTGACAACCAGCTTACGTGAAACCACAATATTGACGCCAAAGACACGCTGGAAGATCCCCGGCAGATAGCCGCCGATGACGCAGCCCATATCGGCGAACAGCATCGGGATCCAGGCAAACATGGCGATATCTTTCAGGTTGAAGCCGTAGGTGTGCACCATAAACAGCGGGATCCAGGCGTTGAAGGTCCCCACGCCGGTTCCGCCAGGAAGCGCGGCAGGGCGATGCCCCAGAATTTACGTTGCTTCAGCAGCTGGCCGATGTGTACTTTATCGACCGTTTTTTTCTCTGGCTGGCCTTCGGTGATGTAGTTGTACTCTTCTTTGCTCAGTTTCTTGTACTGGCCCGGGCGGTTATAGACCAGGTACCATCCCAGCGCCCACACAATACTGGCTATCCCGACGATCACGAACGCCAGACGCCAGCTGTGAATATAAATGGCCCATGCCACCATCGGCGGCGCAATGATGGCGCCCATCGAAGAACCGACGTTGAAGTAGCCCACGGCGACGGAACGTTCGTGATCCGGGAACCATTCGGTGACTGATTTCAGCCCGGCGGGGATCATCGCGCTCTCGGCAAAACCCCTAAGCCACGACACAGCGCCAGGCCTTGCCAGCTGTTGGTGAAGGCGGCACCGATGCAGAAGATGCCCCACAGTGCGCCAAACAGGGTATAACCCACTTTGGTGCCCAGCGTATCAAGCACATAACCCGCGATGGGCTGGGCAATGGTGTAGCAGGCGGAAAATGTCGCCACGATCCAGGAATATTGCTGGGTAGTGACATGAAGATCGCTCTGAAGCGTCGGCGCAGCGGCCGAAATAGTATTGCGGGTTAAATAGCATAAAATCGTGCCAAGCGTGACAAGAGCCACCATAAACCAGCGCGTATGACCAGTAGTGCGCATAAAACGTTCCTTTACTTCTTAGGATATGAGACGGCCTGCGGGTGAACAGGCGCAACTGCGGTCATACAGAGAGAAGATAAATCGCCAGCCATACGGCGGCACACAGCGGTCCTTTTATGAGAATTAGTGAATCCGTGTCACATTTTTTCTGAATATTAAACCTGCGTTTCAGAAAATTATGTGATCTGATTCAAAATTATTAGGATGGCGTACCACTTAAGTGTATCGGGGTAAGTAATGAGGTAATGAACCGTTAAGGGCGGTTTCATTCTGCCCGAATTGCTGTGAAAACAGGCAGATAAGGGGCTATTTGTTGAGGGTAATAAACTCGTGTAGCAACGCCGTCAGCTGTTTCATCTTCTCCGGCGTGAACTTCTGTTCAATTTCCAGGTAGGCTTCTTCCACTTTCGCCTGCGCGCGCTCGTACAGCGCGTACCCTCTTTGGTGAGCGAGACATAAAGTTTGCGCTGATCGTTGACCGGCTTCAGGCGTAACACCAGCCCATCGCGCTCCATGCGCGTCAGAATCCCGGTCAGGCTGGGGCGCAGAATACAGGTCGCGGCAGCCAGATCGTGGAAGTCCATTGAAGGGTTGTCGACCAGCACGCGAACAATCCGCCACTGCTGCTCCGTCAGATTGTGCTGCTTCACGATAGGCCGAAAATAGGTCATCGCCACTTCCCGCGCCTGCATCAGGGCGATGGTTAAAGAATCGTGCATTCTGCCTCCTGCCACTTCTCATCATTAATATATGAACAATATAGCAATGTTGCTTTTATCAACAGCATATTTTTGATGAAACCCGACGTTGCTGAAATTAAATTTCATTATTTCATTGATTATGAACGACTATTTTTAGTTTGTGTAAAATTATTGTTAATCGAGTCACAAAAAAATTACTTGTGTTTGCTAAATGAGCAGCGGAGGCATAAAACAGATCATTAATATATTAACGAAATAAATGCTGTCTCTGAGGAGCTGTAAATGAAAGGTACCGTTTTCGCCGTGGCGCTCAACCATCGCAGCCAGCTTGATGCCTGGCGCGACGCGTTCGAGCAGGCCCCTATAAGGCACCGCCTAAAACCGCCGTCTGGTTTATCAAACCGCACAATACCGTCACCGAAGGCGGTCAGCCGATCCCGTACCCGGAGGGAGAGGCGGTATTCAGCGGGGCAACGGTGGCGCTGGTGGTGGGCAAAACGGCGCGTAAAGTTAGCGTTGAAGACGCGGTGGACTATATCGCCGGATACGCGCTGGCGAACGAAGTCAGCCTGCCGGAAGAGAGCTTCTATCGCCCGGCGATTAAAGCCAAATGCCGTGACGGCTTCTGCCCGCTGGGGGAAATGGTGAGCGTTGATAACGTCGACAACCTGACCATCATCACCGAAATCAACGGTCGTCACGCCGACCAGTGGAGCACCGCCGACCTCACGCGCAATGCCGCCGAGCTGCTGAGCGCCCTGAGCGATTTCGCCACGCTGAATCCGGGCGATGCCATTCTGCTGGGCACCCCGCACAACCGCGTGGCGCTGCGTCCCGGCGATCGGGTCCGCGTACTGGCAGAAGGTTTCCCGCCGCTGGAAAACCCGGTAGTCGCCGAAGCGGACGCTCGCCCGGTGCCACGTCCGTACGACCACGGCACCCTGTTTGCGCTGGGGCTGAACTACGCCGACCACGCCAGCGAACTGGACTTCAAGCCGCCGGAAGAGCCGCTGGTGTTTATCAAAGCGCCGAACACCCTTACCGGCGATAACCAGACCTCGGTGCGCCCGGACAACGTCGAGTACATGCACTACGAATCGGAGCTGGTGGTGGTGATTGGCAAACCCGCGCGCAAGGTCAGTGAAGCTGAAGCGATGGACTATGTCGAGGGCTACACGGTCTGCAACGACTACGCCATTCGCGACTACCTGGAAAACTACTATCGCCCGAACCTGCGGGTAAAAAGCCGCGACGGACTGACGCCCGTTTCCCCCAATATCGTGCCAAAAGCGGCGATTCCCGATCCGCATAACCTCACCTTGCGCACTTACGTTAACGGCGAGCTGCGTCAGGAAGGCACCACCGCCGATCTGATCTTCAGCGTACCGTTCCTGGTCTCTTACCTGAGCCAATTTATGACGTTGCAACCGGGCGACATGATTGCCACCGGCACGCCGAAAGGGCTCTCCGACGTGGTGCCGGGAGATGAAGTGATTGTGGAAGTGGAAGGCGTCGGTCGCCTGGTGAACCGGATTGTCAGCGAGGAGTCTGCAAAATGAAAAAAATTAACCATTGGATCAACGGCAAAAGCGTCGCCAGCGATGACTATTTCCACACCACCAACCCGGCGACCGGCGACGTGTTGGCGGAAGTCGCCTCCGGCGGCGAAGCGGAAGTGAATCAGGCGGTAGCCGCGGCGAAAGAGGCTTTCCCGAAGTGGGCCAATCTGCCGATGAAAGAGCGCGCGCGCCTGATGCGTCGTCTGGGCGACCTGATTGACCAGAACGTGCCGGAAATCGCGGCGATGGAAACCGCCGACACCGGCCTGCCGATTCATCAGACCAAAAACGTGTTGATCCCCCGCGCGTCGCACAACTTCGAGTTTTTCGCCGAAGTGTGCCAGCAGATGAACGGCAAAACCTATCCGGTCGACGACAAGATGCTCAACTACACCCTCGTGCAGCCGGTGGGCGTGTGTGCGCTGGTGTCGCCGTGGAACGTACCGTTTATGACCGCCACCTGGAAGGTCGCGCCGTGCCTGGCGCTGGGTAACACCGCGGTGCTGAAAATGTCCGAACTGTCGCCGTTAACCGCCGACCGTCTGGGCGAGCTGGCGCTGGAAGCGGGCATTCCACCAGGGGTGCTGAACGTGGTGCAGGGCTATGGCGCGACGGCGGGCGATGCGCTGGTACGCCACCACGACGTGCGCGCGGTCTCTTTTACCGGCGGCACCGCCACCGGGCGCAACATCATGAAAAACGCCGGGTTGAAAAAATACTCGATGGAGTTGGGCGGCAAATCGCCGGTGCTGATTTTTGAGGATGCCGACATTGAACGGGCGCTGGACGCCGCGCTGTTTACCATCTTCTCGATCAACGGCGAACGTTGCACCGCCGGCTCGCGCATCTTTATCCAGCAGAGCATCTACCCGGAATTCGTCAAACGCTTTGCCGAGCGCGCCAACCGCCTGCGCGTGGGCGACCCGAACGACCCGAATACTCAGGTCGGCGCGCTGATTAGCCAGCAGCATTGGGAGAAGGTCTCCGGCTACATCCGTCTCGGCATTGAAGAGGGGGCGACCCTGCTGGCCGGCGGCCCGGAAAAACCCACTGACCTGCCAGCACACCTGCGTGGCGGCAACTTCCTGCGACCAACGGTGCTGGTGGACGTCGACAACCGGATGCGCGTGGCGCAGGAAGAGATTTTTGGTCCGGTAGCCTGCCTGTTGCCGTTCAAAGACGAAGCGGAAGGGCTGCGTCTGGCCAACGACATTGAGTACGGCCTGGCTTCCTATATCTGGACCCAGGACATCAGCAAAGTGCTGCGTCTGGCACGCGGCATCGAGGCCGGGATGGTGTTCGTCAACACCCAGAACGTGCGCGACCTGCGCCAGCCGTTCGGCGGCGTGAAGGCCTCCGGTACCGGGCGCGAAGGCGGCGAGTACAGCTTTGAAGTGTTCGCGGAGATGAAGAACGTCTGCATCTCAATGGGCGATCACTCGATTCCTAAGTGGGGAGTGTGATATGGGCAAGCTCGCGTTAGCAGCAAAAATTACTCACGTGCCGTCGATGTACCTCTCTGAAATTCCGGGGAAAAACTTTGGCTGCCGTCAGGCGGCCATCGATGGGCATAAAGAGATCGGCAAGCGCTGCCGTGAAATGGGCGTCGACACCATTATCGTGTTCGATACTCACTGGCTGGTGAACAGCGCCTACCACATTAACTGCGCGGAAAGCTTTAAGGGCATCTACACCAGCAACGAGCTGCCGCACTTTATTCGCGACATGACCTACGACTATGACGGTAATCCCGAGCTGGGCCAGCTGATTGCTGATGAAGCCGTAGCGCTGGGCGTGCGCGCCAAAGCGCACAACATTCCAAGCCTGAAGCTGGAGTACGGCACGCTGGTGCCGATGCGCTATATGAACGCCGATAAGCACTTCAAGGTGGTCTCCATCTCGGCGTTTTGCACCGTGCATGACTTTGCCGACAGCCGCAGGCTGGGCGAGGCGATCCTGAAAGCCATCGAGAAGTACGACGGCACCGTAGCGGTGTTCGCCAGCGGCTCGCTGTCGCACCGCTTTATCGACGACCAGCGTGCGGAAGAGGGGATGAACAGCTACACCCGCGAGTTTGACCATCAGATGGACGAACGCGTGGTCAAGCTGTGGCGCGAGGGCAAGTTCAGGGAATTTTGCACCATGCTGCCGGAGTACGCCGACTACTGCTACGGCGAAGGCAACATGCACGACACAGTGATGCTGCTGGGAATGTTGGGCTGGGATAAGTACGACGGCAAGGTGGAGTTTATTACCGATCTGTTCGCCAGCTCCGGCACCGGGCAGGTGAACGCCGTATTCCCGCTGCCTGCGTGAGGATGAACCATGCCGCACTTTATTGCTGAATGCACCACCAACATCCGCGAGCAGGCAGATTTACCGGGCCTGTTCAGCAAGGTGAACGAGGCGCTGGCCGCCACCGGAATTTTCCCCATCGGCGGCATCCGCAGCCGAGCCCACTGGCTGGATACCTGGCAGATGGCTGACGGGAAGCATGACTACGCGTTTGTGCATATGACGTTGAAAATCGGTGCAGGCCGCAGCCTGGAGAGCCGTCAGGAGGTGGGCGAAATGCTGTTCGGGCTGATTAAAGCCCACTTCGCCACGCTGATGGACAGCCGCTATCTGGCGCTGTCGTTTGAGATTGACGAGCTGCACCCGACGCTGAATTACAAACAGAACAACGTGCACGCGTTATTTAAATAAGACCACGGCACGGTCAGGTGAGGGGGCCTCTGCGGCCTGATGCCCTCACCCCGGCCCTCTCCCACGGGGAGAGGGAGAAAACACGCACTCGGTCAGTCCCCTCGCCCTTTGGGGAGAGGGTTAGGGTGAGGGGGACCTCCGCGGTCTGATGCCCTCACCCCGGCCCTCTCCCACAGGGAGAGGGGGAAAACACAGCCACAGGAATCACTATGCTCGATAAACAGACCCGTACCCTGATCGCCCAGCGGCTGAATCAGGCTGAAAAACAGCGTGAGCAGATCCGTGCCGTCTCGCTGGATTACCCGGACATCACCATCGAAGACGCCTACGCCGTGCAGCGTGAATGGGTTGCGATGAAGATTGCCGAAGGGCGAACGCTCAAAGGCCACAAAATCGGCCTGACCTCCAAAGCGATGCAGGCCAGCTCGCAGATTAATGAACCGGACTACGGCGCGCTGCTCGACGACATGTTCTTCCACGACGGCAGCGAGATTCCGACCGACCGCTTTATTGTTCCGCGCATTGAGGTGGAACTGGCGTTCGTACTGGCAAAGCCGCTGCGCGGACCGAACTGCACGCTGTTCGATGTCTATAACGCCACCGACTACGTGATCCCGGCGCTGGAGTTGATTGACGCCCGCAGCCATAACGTGGACCCGGAAACCCAGCGTCCGCGCAAGGTATTCGACACCATCTCCGACAACGCCGCCAACGCAGGCGTGATCCTCGGCGGGCGTCCGATTAAGCCTGATGAACTGGATCTGCGTTGGATCTCCGCACTGCTGTATCGCAACGGCGTGATTGAAGAGACCGGCGTTGCCGCAGGGGTACTTAACCACCCGGCGAACGGCGTGGCGTGGCTGGCTAACAAGCTGGCGCCGTATGACGTTCAGCTGGAAGCGGGGCAGATTATCCTCGGCGGCTCGTTCACCCGTCCGGTTCCGGCGCGTAAGGGCGACACCTTCCATGTTGATTACGGCAACATGGGCGCGATTACCTGCCGGTTCGTATAAAAGGAAAAGACGATGATGAAGAACAGCTTCAAAGACGCGCTGAAAGCAGGCCAGCCGCAGATTGGCCTGTGGCTCGGGCTCTCCAGCAGCTACAGCGCCGAGCTGCTGGCGGGCGCTGGGTTTGACTGGTTGCTGATTGATGGCGAACACGCGCCGAACAACGTCCAGACCGTGCTGACCCAACTACAGGCGATCGCGCCTTATCCAAGCCAGCCGGTGGTGCGTCCGTCGTGGAATGACGCGGTGCAGATTAAGCAACTGTTGGACGTTGGCACGCAAACGCTGCTGGTGCCGATGGTGCAAAACGCCGACGAAGCGCGAGCCGCCGTGTCCGCAACCCGCTATCCGCCGCAGGGTATTCGCGGCGTGGGCAGCGCGCTGGCGCGGGCGTCACGCTGGAACCGCATTCCGGATTATCTCCACCAGGCCAACGATGCCATGTGCGTGCTGGTGCAGATTGAAACCCGTGAAGCGCTGAATAATCTGGCGCAGATCCTCGATGTTGACGGCGTGGACGGCGTGTTTATCGGCCCGGCGGACCTCAGCGCTGATATGGGCTTTGCCGGCAATCCGCAGCACCCGGAAGTGCAGGCGGCGATTGAACAGGCCATCGTGCAGATTCGTGCGGCGGGAAAAGCGCCGGGCATTCTGATGGCGAATGAACAGCTGGCGAAACGTTATCTGGAGCTGGGGGCGCTGTTTGTCGCCGTCGGCGTCGATACCACCCTGCTGGCGCGCGGCGCGGAGGCGTTGGCGGCACGCTTTGGCGCGGAGAAAACCTCGCTCGGGTCGTCCGGCGTGTATTAACGCGTGCCGGGGAGACCCATCGACATGTCGGCCCGGAAAGCGCAGCGCGCCGGGCAACAACACTGCTTCACCCTACGCAAATTCCCATCAGAGGAAAGGACAATGAGCGACACATCACCTGCAATTCCGGAGCAACTCAACCCGGCCGACCAGCACAAGCGGCTGACGGCAGGCCAACAATCGGTTATCAACAAACTGTTTCGTCGTCTGGTTCTGTTTTTGTTCGTGCTGTTTATCTTCTCATTCTTAGATCGTATCAATATCGGCTTTGCCGGGCTGACGATGGGGCGGATCTCGGCCTCAACGCCACCATGTTCGGCCTCGCCACCACGCTGTTCTACGCCACCTACGTGATTTTCGGCATTCCCAGCAACATTATGCTGAGCATTGTTGGCGCGCGGCGCTGGATTGCCACCATTATGGTGCTGTGGGGTATCGCCTCCACTGCCACCATGTTCGCCGTCGGGCCGAAAAGCCTCTACGTGCTGCGCATGCTGGTGGGCATCACCGAAGCCGGATTCCTGCCGGGGATTCTGCTGTACTTAACCTACTGGTTCCCGGCGTTTTTCCGCGCCCGCGCTAACGCCCTGTTTATGATTGCCATGCCGGTAACCACCGCGCTGGGCTCGATTGTCTCAGGCTATATTCTGTCGATGGACGGTCTGCTGAATATGCACGGCTGGCAGTGGCTGTTCCTGCTGGAAGGATTCCCGGCGGTGCTGCTCGGCGTGATGGTCTGGTACTGGCTCGACGACTCCCCGGCGAAGGCCAAATGGCTGACCGACGAGGATAAAAAGTGCTTACAGGAAATGATGGATAACGATCGCCTGACGCTGGTGCAGCCGGAAGGGGCGATTAGCCATACCGCGATGCAGCAGCGCAGCCTGTGGCGCGAAGTGTTTACGCCGATCGTCCTGATGTACACGCTGGCCTACTTTTGCCTGACGAATACGCTCAGCGCCATCAGTATCTGGACACCGCAAATCCTCAAGAGCTTTAACGAAGGCAGTAGCAACATCACCATCGGCCTGCTGGCGGCAATCCCGCAGATTTGTACCATTCTTGGCATGATCTACTGGAGCCGCCATTCGGACAAGTACCAGGAGCGTAAGCACCACACGGCGCTGCCGTTTCTGTTTGCCGCCGCCGGTTGGTTGCTGGCCTCGGCGACCAACCATAGCCTGATCCAACTGCTGGGGATCGTGATGGCCTCGACCGGATCGTTTAGCGCGATGGCGATTTTCTGGACCACGCCGGATCAATCCATCAGCCTGCGCGCCAGGGCGATCGGCATCGCGGTGATCAACGCCACGGGCAACATTGGGTCGGCGCTGAGTCCGTTTATGATTGGCTGGCTGAAAGATGTGACCGGCAGCTTTAACAGCGGATTATGGTTTGTCGCGGCGCTGCTGGTGCTGGGGCGGCCATTATCTGGGTGATACCGATGAAATCTTCCCGCCCACGCGCCACGCCGTAAGGAGCCGACGTTATGTGCCAGCGTGTGATTACCAATATCGACATCAGTACCGAGTATGAAGAGAGTCTGGGCACCAGGGATGTGCACTATCAGTCGTTTGCCCGCATGGCGGAGTTTTTTGGCCGTGATATGCAGGCGCATCGACACGATCAGTTCTTCCAGATGCACTTTCTCGATACCGGGCAGATTGAGCTGCAGCTCGACGATCACCGCTACTCGGTGCAGGCACCGCTGTTTGTGCTGACCCCGCCGTCGGTTCCGCACGCCTTTATCACCGAGTCGGACAGCGACGGTCACGTGTTGACGGTGCGGGAAGAGTTGATCTGGCCGCTGCTGGAGGTGCTATACCCGGCACCCGTGAGGCGTTCGGCCTGCCGGGAATGTGCCTGTCGCTGGCGGACAAACCCGACGAACTGGCGGCGCTGGCGCACTACTGGCGGCTGATTCAGCGCGAGTCGACCTCTGAGCTGCCGGGGCGCGAGCATACCCTGGTGTTGCTGGCACAAGCGGTGTTCACGTTGCTGCTGCGCAACGCGCCGCTCGACGACCACGCAGCCAGCGGCGTGCGCGGCGAACTGAAGCTGTTCCAGCGCTTTAATCAGATGATTGATAGCCACTATCACCGCCACTGGACGGTGCCGGACTACGCCAGCGAGCTGCACCTGACCGAATCCAGGCTAACGGATATCTGCCGCCGCTTCGCTAATCGCCCGCCGAAAAGGCTGATTTTTGACAGACAGCTGCGTGAGGCCAAGCGTCTGCTGCTGTTTTCCGACAGCGCGGTGAGCGAGATTGCCTGGCAGCTTGGCTTTAAGGACCCGGCCTATTTTGCGCGCTTTTTTAATCGCTTAGTGGGGTGTTCGCCGAGCGCGTTTCGCGCGCAGAAAGTCCCGGTGTCGTAGGTTCCCCCTCACCCTAACCCTCTCCCCATAGGGGAGAGGGGACCGACCGTGCAGCGTGCATGTCGGGTTTTCTCCCTCGCCCCTTTGGGGAGAGGGCCGGGGTGAGGGGTAACCGCGCACCAAACACTACGTAGCCCGGCCAAGCGAAGCGCCGCCGGGAATGACACCAAACCCTACCCAGATCACAGAACCGCCCCCGCCCGAAAAGTACCAGCCGTTGACCCAAAAGTCTCTTCACCGTCTGCGTTTTAAACGCTTCAATTACGAAACAAGAACAAAACATAAATTTAACAAATCCGATGAATACTGGAGTGTACCCGAATGAAACCTGAAGATTTCCGCGCAGACACCAAACGCCCGTTAACCGGTGAAGAGTACCTGAAAAGCCTGCAGGATGGCCGTGAGATCTATATCTACGGCGAGCGCGTCAAGGATGTCACTACCCATCCCGCCTTCCGCAACGCGGCAGCCTCTGTCGGCCAGCTGTACGATGCGCTGCACAAGCCGGAAATGCAGGACAAGCTGTGCTGGAGCACCGATACCGGCAGCGGCGGCTACACCCATAAATTCTTCCGCGTGGCGAAAAGCGCCGACGACCTGCGTCAGCAGCGCGACGCCATCGCCGAGTGGTCACGTCTCTCCTACGGTTGGATGGGGCGAACTCCGGACTACAAAGCGGCCTTCGGCAGCGCGTTGGGGCGAACCCGGCGTTCTACGGCCAGTTTGAGCAGAACGCCCGCCACTGGTACTCGCGCATTCAGGAAACCGGTCTGTACTTCAACCACGCGATCGTTAACCCGCCCATCGACCGCCACAAACCGGCTGATGAAGTGAAAGACGTTTACATCAAGCTGGAAAAAGAGACCGACGCCGGGATTATTGTGAGCGGCGCGAAGGTGGTGGCGACCAACTCGGCGCTGACCCATTACAACATGATCGGCTTCGGCTCCGCGCAGGTGATGGGCGAAAACCCGGACTTCGCGCTGATGTTCGTCGCACCGATGGATGCCGAGGGCGTGAAGCTGATTTCTCGCGCCTCCTACGAGATGGTGGCGGGCGCAACTGGCTCTCCGTACGACTATCCGCTCTCCAGCCGCTTTGACGAGAACGATGCGATTCTGGTGATGGATAACGTGCTGATCCCTGGGAAAACGTCCTGATCTACCGCGATTTCGATCGCTGCCGTCGCTGGACGATGGAAGGTGGTTTTGCCCGTATGTACCCATTACAGGCGTGCGTGCGTCTGGCGGTGAAGCTCGACTTTATTACCGGCCTGCTGAAGAAATCGCTGGAGTGCACCGGTACTTCTGAGTTCCGCGGCGTGCAGGCGGATCTCGGCGAAGTGGTGGCATGGCGCAACATGTTCTGGGCGCTGAGCGACTCCATGTGTTCTGAAGCGACCCCGTGGGTCAACGGCGCGTACCTGCCGGATCACGCGGCGCTGCAAACCTACCGCGTGATGGCGCCGATGGCCTACGCCAAAATCAAAAATATTATCGAACGTAACGTGACCAGCGGCCTGATCTACCTGCCGTCGAGCGCCCGCGATCTGAACAATCCGCAGATTGATCGATATCTGGCGAAATACGTGCGCGGCTCCAACGGCATGGATCACGTGGAGCGCATCAAGATCTTAAAACTGATGTGGGATGCCATCGGCAGCGAGTTCGGCGGCCGTCACGAGCTGTATGAAATTAACTACTCCGGTAGCCAGGATGAGATCCGCCTGCAGTGTCTGCGCCAGGCCCAGACCTCCGGCAACATGGACAAAATGATGGCGATGGTCGATCGCTGCCTGTCTGAATACGACCAGAACGGCTGGACGGTGCCACACCTGCACAACAACGCTGATATTAATCTGCTGGATAAGCTGCTGAAGTAATTGGCAGCGGGAGGTCACAATGCAATTAGATGAACAACGTCTGCGTTTTCGCGATGCCATGGCCAGCCTGTCGGCCGCCGTTAACGTCGTCACCACCGAAGGGGAAGCGGGTCGCTGCGGGATCACCGCTACCGCCGTCTGTTCGGTGACGGATACGCCGCCATCGGTGATGGTGTGTATCAACGCCAACAGCGCCATGAACCCGGTGTTCCAGGGCAACGGTAAGCTGTGCATCAACGTGCTCAGCCATGAACAGGAGATCATGGCGCGTCACTTTGCCGGCATGACCGGTATGGCGATGGACGAGCGCTTTAATCTCGCAGGCTGGCAGTGCGGCGCGTTGGGGCAGCCGGTGCTAAAGGCGGCACTGGCATGTCTGGAAGGCGAGATACGCCAGGTGCAGACTATCGGTAGCCATCTGGTCTATCTGGTGGAGGTTCAGCATATCGCGTTGGCGGAAGAAGAGGGGCACGGGCTTATCTATTTCAAACGCCGTTTTCATCCGGTGATGATGGAGGCCGAAGCGCTGGCTTAAGCCTTCTTCACTACCTAAATGCCATCGGGCAGGTCAGGATCGATTGCCCGATGGCCGCAGCGCCAATGAATCATCGTGAGCCGGAAGGAGAGTCCCCATCTCCCTTCGACAGTGCCGCCTGAACGGCATTTTCCGCCAGTGGGGCCATCACGCGATAGCCTTCCGCGTTGGGATGCAGACCATCATCGGAGTAGCGGGTAATCAGTTTGCCGCATGCGTCCGTCATTGGCGTAGCGTAATCCAGCCAGACAAAGCCTTGTGTCGCGCTCCAGCTTTTCAGCCAGTGATTCAGCGCGATAAGGCGCTCGCGCGGACGCTGGGCGTAGAGATCCTGCGAGTCAGGATTCGCATCATGGACCGGAAGCACGGACGATATCACCACCTGAATACCGTGTAGCGTGGCCAGCTCGGCGAACGTCATGATGTTCTCTTCAATTTCCAGATTGCTCACCGGACCGGTATTGCCCGCGATGTCGTTGGTGCCAGCGAGGATCACCACCGCCTGCGGGCGCAGGTTTAGCACGTCCTGGCGAAAGCGCACCAGCATCTGCGCGGTGGTTTGCCCACCAATACCGCGGTTGAGGTAGTTTTTTCCCGGAAAGCTCTGCGCTAAATCCCAGCCGTCGGTAATGGAGTCACCGAAGAAAACGACCTGCGGGCTCCGGTTCTGCTGAAGCAGGGCCGCGTTGTGCTGGCGATAGCGGGCGCGTTGACCGTAGTCATCGCTATAGAAAGCGGCCTGACGGCTGCGGTAGTCGTCGAGTCCAGGAAACCCGGTTCCGGGAATGAGGGCAGTAATCAGCGGCTGTGACACGATGTGTCTCTCCTTGCCGTAGTGAATGGAGAAACCACGTTAGCAAACGTCGATTTTTTGCGCTATCACTTCTGTGCGCGTAAGGCTCTGAATACGGACCAAAAAATAGATTAGGGAAAATGAAGGAAAATAAATAAATAGGGCTACAGGGATGGGGTCTAATATTTTCCTGTGATAACAGAGGAAAAATTTATCGGGTTATTTATTTCCTTGAGACGACGAGTTTTTTAATTGAAATAAGGCTTCGTTAATCATTTCTTCGGCTTTTTGACGGGCGAATTTGATAAGCGCGTCTTTACTGAAAGGCGCGCCACAAGCGTGACAGGTTAACGGATATTGATCTTCCGCGTTTTTTATTTTTTCAATGTCGGTTATTTCAGTAACACCGGCACATTTTGGACACAAATATTGAATTGCAATCACGAGCACGGCTCCTTTATCTTTGGTATAAAATAGTGCAGCCGCACAAATCGTCAAAGCCTTCCGGGCTATTAAATAACAGGTCATTTTGTTTTGGTTGATGAAGTGGTTAAAAAAGCACCACTTAGTCAGGCCGATCGCACCAAAGGAGAGGGTGAATGACAATGGAGAAGCCGTTCGTACAGAAAGACCCGATGGATTCCGGCAGGCTGGCCGATCTCCTCAACCATAACACCGATTGGGTGTGGGAAGTGGATACGCAGGGGCGCTACGTCTGGTCCTCAGAAGTGGTGATGCGCCTGCTCGGCTACTCGGCCGAAGAGGTGCTGGGCCGTACGCCGTTTGATTTTATGGTGCCGGGCGAGGCCGAACGGCTGGAGAGCACCTTCCGCGATGTGCTCTCATCGCACAAACCCTTCTCGGGCCTGATTAACCGCAACCTGCGGGCAGACGGTCGGGCGGTGATCCTCGAAACCAGCGGTATTCCGCTGTTTGATGAAAACGGCCAACTGACCGGCTATCGCGGTACCGATCGCGATATCTCCCAGCTCGGCGAGCGGGTGTTGCAGTTGGAATCCATCTACCAGAACACGCCGCTGGCGCTGTGCGTGATTGATCGTCACGGCATGTTAACGAAAGCGAACAAGGCGATGGGTGAGCTGCTGGGCAGCCAGAGGAAAAGCTGGTGGGGCAGTTGCTCAAAACGCTGATGCCGGAATGGCACCTGCTGTTCCAGCAGGATTTCATTCTGCTCGACGGCGGTGAAGAGATTGCCAGCAAAGAGCTGTTTCTCTATGGTCGCTATTTCTACATTAAGCCTATGGCGGTGTACGACGCGGGCGGCAACGTGGCGGGTATTTCTTCGGCGTGGATGGACATCACCGATCGCAAGCTGGCGGAACAGCAGCTTGCCCACGCTAATCAGACATTATTACAGTATGCCGAACGCGACCATCTTACCGGCCTGTTCAACCGTCGTTATATGGATGACCGTCTGAGCTATGAAATTACCCGTGCACAGCGCGAGGGCTCGCCCCTGTCTTTGTGCATGGCGGATATCGACTTCTTTAAACGCTACAACGACACCTATGGTCACCCGGCGGCGACCAGGTGCTGCGCGCCGTGGCAGACGCGTTGAGAGGCGGTCTGCGCCCGGGCGATAGCGTGAGCCGCTACGGCGGCGAAGAGTTTCTGGTGATACTGCCGGACACCAGCGCGGAAGGCGCGCTGGCAGTGGCTGAACGCCTGCGCGAGCGGGTAATGGCGCTGGAGATTGTGCATGAAACCAACCCCATCGGCAGCGTGCTGACCATCAGTTTGGGCGTGATGACCTGGGATTCGCCGCTGTCGGTGTGCAGCATTCAAAGCGTCGCGGACATCGCCGCTGAGCTTATCAGCAGCAGCGATGCGGCGCTGTACCGGGCCAAACAGCAGGGCGCAATCGCGTGGTCAGCGCCTGATTACGCCACGGCCCTGGCGCGCGTCGTCAGGGCTATTGCGGTGCTGGCGAGGGTAAACAGCGCCATGATCCACGCCATGGTCCACGGCGTGCCGTCGCTGAGCGTCGCCAACAGCAGTGACGAAATAATCCCGCTACCGTATTGCAATGCGCCAATCAGCGCTGAGGCGGAACCCGCGACGTTTGGTGCGGCGTCCAGCGCGGTGGCAGTCGAGGTGGCGGCGATAATCCCATTCATCGAAAACAGTATGAACACTGCCACCACGATCAGCAGCAGACCTCCCATCTGCCAGCGCGCGGCAATCGCCAACACGATTGCCGCCGCGCCCGCCACCAACAGCGATATCTTTAGCAGCGTCTCCAGCGGATAGCGGTGGACGATTCGGCGGTTTACCACGCTCATGAGCATGACGCCAACAACGTTCAGCGCGAATAACCAGCCGTAGTGCTGCGGATCGACGCCGAAGTAGCTGATATAGACGAATGGCGACCCGGCGATAAACGCGTAGGCGGCGACGTAAAAGCAGGTCAGGCACAGGGTGTAGCGCATAAAGGCGACGTTGGTTAACAGCAGGCCGTAGTTCTTAAACACGCCGCCAGCGACGCTTTAACACGCTTCTCTTCCGGCAGCGTTTCCGGTAGCCAGAAGAGAGTAAAGAACATCAGTACGCCAATCACAGCCAGCAGCCAGAAAATGACGTGCCAGCTGGCAAACACAATGATCTGTCCGCCGAGTAGCGGTCCGGCAATGGGAGCGATGGCCATCATCAGGATCAGCGTCGAGAGCATTTGCGCGGCGCGGGTACGACTGAATAGGTCACGGATCATCGCACGCGCCAGCATTGGGCCAGTGCAGGCCCCAGCGCCTGGAATACACGCCAAAAGACAATCTGCTCAATATTGCGCGAGAGCGCGCAGCCGATCGAACCGATGATAAATAGTCCCAGGCCGATAAACAGCGGCAAGCGACGGCCAAAACGGTCGCTTAGCGGCCCCCAGATCAGTTGGGCAATGCAAAAACCGACTAAAAAACCGGTAATCGTGAGTTCGACGTTGCCGTGTAAATCGCGCGCCATCACCGGCATGGCGGGAAGATAAATATCGGTTGAGAGCGAGGTAAAAGCCATTAAGGCACTGAGGATGACAACAAAAAGCAGGCCATGCTGACCTTTGGCGGGTGTCTTCCGCGCCGGAGTACCAGTCATATTGTTCCATTCGGGAGTGTTAAAGGCCGATAGAATATATTGATTTTCTGAACGGATAATCAGGCAAAATAGTAAGACGTTATGAATTCTATTCATCAGTGTGCATCCGCAATTGATTCATCACAAAGCGGACCCGGGCAGCCCTCCTTATAATCGAGCTTACCCCTCTACTGATGGTATAAAAAACATGGCTTATCAACTCAACCTTAACTGGCCGGAGTTTCTGGAGAAATACTGGCAGAAACAACCGGTGGTCCTGAAAAACGCGTTCCCGAATTTTGTCGACCCGATTACGCCTGACGAACTGGCCGGTCTGGCGATGGAGATGGAAGTTGACAGCCGTCTGGTGAGCCACGTTGACGGCAAGTGGCAGGCGAGCAACGGCCCGTTTGAGGATTTTGACCATCTGGGGAGAAGAACTGGTCGCTGCTGGCGCAGGCGGTGAACCACTGGCACGAACCTGCCGCCGAACTGGTGCGCCCGTTCCGCGTGCTGCCTGACTGGCGCCTCGATGATCTGATGATCTCCTTCTCGGTGCAGGGCGGCGGCGTTGGCCCGCATATCGATCCGTATGATGTCTTTATTATTCAAGGGATGGGCCGTCGTCGCTGGCGCGTGGGCGACGCGCTGCCGTTAAAACAGCACTGCCCGCATCCGGCGCTGCTGCACGTTGAGCCGTTTACGCCGATTATTGAAGTGGAAATGGAACCGGGCGATATCCTCTACATTCCGCCAGGATTCCCGCACGATGGGTATACCTATGAAGATACGCTGAACTATTCCGTCGGCTTCCGTGGTCCGAACGGTCGCGAGTTGATCAGCAGCTTCGCCGACTACGTGCTGGAGAACGATCTCGGCGAGAAGTACTACACCGACCCGGATCTCACCTGTCGCGAACACGCGGGTAAGGTGGAAGAGCACGAGCTGGAGCGTCTGCGGATGATGATGATCGACATGATCCGTCAGCCGAACGATTTCAAACAGTGGTTCGGCAGCTTTGCCAGTACGCCGCGCCACGAGCTGGATATTGCCCCAGCGGAGCCGCCGTTCGAACCGGAAGAAGTGCTTGCTGCGCTGGAAGATGGGGAAACCCTTCGCCGCCTCAACGGGCTGCGGGTACTGAACGTGGGTGAGTGCTTCTTTATCAACAGCGAGAAGCTGGAGACCTGCGAGCCGCAGGCGGCTGACATGCTGTGCCGCTATACCGAACTGGATAAAACCCATTTTGGCGAGGCGCTGCGAAATCCGGCGTTTGTCGCGGAACTGACGACGCTGATTAACCAAGGATACTGGTTCTTCGACGAGTAAGCGTCCGCGGTGGGTGAGGGTATGCGCTGTATCCTCACCCCAGCCCTCTCCCTGGAAGGGAGAGGGAGCAAACCCGCGCCATATCCACCCACTGCACCGTTCGATCCCTCGCCCCTTTGGGGAGAGGGCCAGGGTGAGGGGAACAAGTCGCACCCTTCCTTCATTCCTGCTGCTCCCACCGCTTTGCAATTCGTTAACAATCGTTGTATAACCTCCTTCTAATTTGGATGTTTAGATGTCCATACGTTTAGAAGGTAATAATGCAAAACACGACACAACAACAAGGTGGGCAACTGAAGCGCACCATGAAAACCCGCCACCTGGTGATGCTGTCGCTGGGCGGGGTTATTGGCACAGGGCTCTTTTTCAATACCGGCTATATCATCTCCACCACCGGCGCGGCGGGCACGCTGCTGGCTTATCTGATCGGCGCGCTGGTGGTCTGGCTGGTGATGCAGTGCCTCGGCGAACTGTCGGTGGCGATGCCGGAAACCGGCGCGTTCCACGTTTATGCCGCCCGTTATCTCGGCCCGGCCACCGGCTACACCGTGGCGTGGCTCTACTGGCTGACGTGGACGGTAGCGCTGGGGTCGAGCTTTACCGCCGCCGGGTTCTGTATGCAGTACTGGTTCCCGCAGGTGCCGGTGTGGATTTGGTGCCTGCTGTTCTGCGTGCTGATTTTCGGCCTGAACGTTATCTCGACGCGCTTTTTCGCCGAGGGGAGTTCTGGTTCTCGCTGGTGAAGGTTATCACCATCATCGCGTTTATTATTCTGGGCGGCGCGGCCATCTTCGGGTTTATCCCCATGCAGGACGGCTCACCGGCGCCGGGGCTGCGCAATATTACCGCCGAAGGCTGGTTCCCGCACGGTGGGCTGCCGATTCTGATGACCATGGTGGCGGTGAACTTTGCCTTCTCCGGCACCGAGCTTATCGGCATTGCCGCCGGTGAAACCGAGAACCCGCACAAGGTGATCCCGGTAGCCATTCGTACCACTATCGCGCGGCTGATTATCTTCTTTATCGGCACCGTGTTCGTGCTGGCGGCGCTGATCCCGATGCAGCAGGCGGGGGTGGAAAAAAGTCCGTTCGTGCTGGTCTTTGAGAAGGTGGGCATTCCCTATGCGGCGAACATTTTTAACTTCGTGATCCTGACGGCGATTCTGTCGGCGGCCAACTCCGGGCTGTACGCCTCCGGTCGTATGCTGTGGTCGCTGTCCAACGAGCGCACGTTACCGCGCTGTTTCTCGCAGCTGACCAATAACGGCGTGCCGCTGGTGGCGCTATCGGTGAGTATGCTTGGCGGCTTGCTGGCGCTGTTCTCCAGCATCGTCGCTCCGGATACCGTTTTTGTGGCGTTGTCGGCTATTTCCGGTTTTGCGGTAGTGGCGGTGTGGATAAGCATCTGCGCCTCGCATTTCGTGTTCCGTCGCCGTCATCTCCAGCAGGGCAAGGCGCTGAGCGAGCTACACTACGCGCGCCGTGGTATCCGCTGGTGCCGGTGCTGGGCTTCGTGCTGTGCCTGGTGGCCTGCGTGGGGCTGGCCTTTGACCCGTCGCAGCGTATCGCGCTGTGGTGCGGGATTCCGTTCGTGGCGCTGTGCTATGGTGCCTATTTCTTAACGCGTTCGCGCCAGAGCCAACAGGAGCCGCAGCATGTCGCAGAATAATCCTTTAACCGCCATTCTGAACGATCGTCCCTTCGTATTACTCGACGGGGCGATGGCCACCGAACTGGAGGCGCGCGGCTGCGACCTGGCCGACAGCCTGTGGTCGGCCAAAGTGCTGATGGAAAATCCGCAGCTGATTTACGACGTACACCTCGACTATTTTTGTTCCGGAGCGCAGGTGGCGATCACCGCCAGCTATCAGGCCACGCCGGACGGTTTTGCCGCCCGCGGGCTGGATGAAACGCAGTCGCGGGCGCTGATTATTAAAAGCGTTGAGCTGGCGCGTCAGGCGCGTGATGCGTATCGCGCGGAAAACCCGGCGGCCCACGGGCTGCTGATTGCCGGTTCCGTGGGCCGTACGGCGCGTACCTGGCGGATGGCTCGGAGTACCGCGGCGACTACCAGCGCAGCGCGCAGGTGTTCCAGGATTTCCACCGCCCGCGCGTTGAAGCGTTGCTGGATGGCGGTGTCGATCTGCTGGCCTGTGAGACCCTGCCGTCGTTTGATGAAATTCGTGCGCTGGCGCAGCTGCTGACCGAGTATCCTGTGGCGCAGGCGTGGTTCTCGTTTACGCTGCGCGATGCTCAGCATCTGAGCGACGGCACGCCGCTGCGCGATGTGCTGGCGTTGCTGGCGGATTATCCGCAGATTCTGGCAGTCGGGATTAACTGTATCGCGCTGGAAAAAACCGTCGAGGCGCTGGAGTATCTGCATAGCCTGACGCCGCTGCCGCTGGTGGTCTATCCGAACTCGGGTGAGCACTATGATGCGATGAGTAAAACCTGGCATCACCACGGTGAAGCCTGCGCCACGCTGGAAGGCTATCTGCCGCAGTGGCTGGCTGCCGGAGCAAAGCTGATTGGCGGCTGCTGCCGAACGACGCCAAAGGATATTGCGGCGCTGAAAGCGCACTGCTGATTCAGAACCCGTGTAGGCCGGATGGCGCTTCGCTTATCCGGTATTGTATGTAATAGATACATGGTGGTTAGCTACTGCCATATGAAGCGAGGTGAACCTGCCCTCTTCCGAAGGTAAACCCTGCTTAGCAGCTTGTGGTCCTTCGCTTCATCTTTCACGCCAGCAATAATCTTGAACGGTTAGATGCATTTCTTGGCGTTACCCCTTTTGAAAAACATTCTGGAACATCCGTGAGAGGACGTTCCAGAATGTCTAAAATCGGGCCACCCGAAATAATAGGCAAGTTGTAAAATCAGGATTTACTGACACACATCAATGAAGGAGAAAAGATGTTACCAATCAAATAGGCATTTTGAAGTTTTGAAATGTGCATTCTTCTCTCAGGTTCGGAGCTGTCATAGATGGCTTTGGTAAAAAAATCATCAGGTATTGTATCAGTTGATTTCTTACTCACTCGTGCCTCAGAAAGCCTTGCAGTAGAGGAATCTAGCATTTCATATGCAAACGTAATGGTACGCTGAATGTTTCGTTTTCCAATACCATACTCTCCGTTTCACTAACGATGCCAGAAAAATCAACTTCACCTGACCCGTTAACATGAAGCTGAACGTAAACGCTGCCATTGAATTTCGAACCATGAGGTAACTCAGGCATTGAGATCGTAGATACACAGTTGATACTAATCCCATTATTGGATGTCCAGTCAACGATTCCTGTCGCACGAACAACTATCGCTGATACAAACGTAATGACTGAAAAGCTTATTATTGCTAATTTCTTGTTAATTTTCATGTATATAGACATCCTTGCAACCAGCAAATTTTGTTTTTTCTTTATTGCTCCAGGTGCACCGGGACAAAAATACACGCCCTTTTTCACCGTAGGTGTATAGGTCGTCTGGCTGGAAAAAGTAGGTAGCACCCTTAATACACTGAAGGTAATTGTTTGTTAGCTTTCTGGCTTTTTCGAGTTTGACGGACATCATCTCGGGGGAATTTTTATAAAAAGTATATACAGGGCATTGCTCAATCTCGCCGAGTTTCCAGGTATTCACAGCTGAAATCGTACCAGAATCTCCACTTTGTAATGGGTAAAAGGCTATAGCCATTGAACTCAGCAACAAAGCGATTACAAAAATACTGGTTTTTGCAGATATCGATATTTTTTTTGCAGGTATCGTTACGTTATCATTTAATGATTTGATTTCACTGTAGTTATCAATCTCACTGATAGATATAAAATCATCAGGAACCAGGAACCCGCCCGGGTATAGTTTGGATAACATCCTGAATACAGCCGAGATCGTGGAGTCCTCGGCGTATGAGTGAGATATACTGGCTCAGAGAGTTATTCGAGGCCTGCAACCCATTCTTATCCCAAACATTGACTAAAATATCTTCACGGGAAACGATCTTACCTCGTTGCTCTAGCAAGAACGAAAAAATACGATTCGCTGTGATGGAGAGCACAATCGAATTTTCGGGTGATGAAAGACTGGCGAGTACACCATCATCAGTCCTGAATGTTATTTCATTGTTAATTAGATACAGCATATGTTTTTTCATCTGCATATGATTGCCCCTCCTTATTTTAGCTGATGTTATCCATATTGTTACTGATTCCTTTCATGAGCAGGTGTTTTGCAGACAGATATTTCATAAAATCATGTTCTTTCACTAATAACTCAGAGTATACGTCTATATAGCATGACATTGTTGATATAAATACCCTAATGAGATGTAGTTGTATTACCATTTCCTCCTCACTTCTACAGCAACGAGACTCTTCCAGAATATTCTGTCCTTAAATGTTTAGAACATCATGAAGAGCAACAACAGGATTCACTCATGACGGTTAGTCAAACATTCATGGTCATCACATATGATACTTTTCTTCGTCAGTCCATTTACGTCTTAATGAAAGAAATTCGTTGTGAAAATAGAACATGTTTCATTGATGTCGATTCATTTAGCTCGCTGAGCGAATTGCGTGACACCCTGTATCACATCTCAAAAGATGATAATGTTCGAACAATTTTTATCTCACGAGGATTGTGGATATCTCAGGTTATCTTATCTGAATTTGATTTGTCCATGTATGATGACTTAAACAAATGGCAATACCTTATAAGTATCGCGAAACTAAATTCAGTGCATAATGTAATTGAAAGAATTGAATTCTTCAAGGACCTAAAAGGAATGAGTCAACATGAAGTTAAAACAATTCAATCACTAAAGTTATCAGGCAACATTATCCTGGCTGCAAAAAAATCAGGTGTCAGTTATAAAAACTTTCTGAGGCGTACACACGCTTTGGCCAGGAGGTATAATCTTAAAAACACTGCCAGCCTGCATTTTTTTATTCACAAATTTAATAAATAGGATTACTCTCAATCAATAGCTAACAGAAGAGATTATTTGCCCCTTATGTGTTTTTTTGTTAATGGGATTATTCACAATCTCTAGTGTAACAAGCTTGTGTCGTTAGTTTTTCCTCAGCAGAGCGCATCATTTGAATGAGCTGGAAAGTGTTGTGCGCTTCAAATGTTAGAGTTATATCCTATAAAAAACAATTATTGTAGATAATAAACCTATAAATAAAGACATATTCATTATATGTGGCCAAAAAAGTTGAGTGGCAAGTAGAATTTCTCACACGACGCCTGAGCCCAAAATCAGGCACTGAATAATTTCGGCCCAATCTTCACCTGTGAAGTGATCGCGAACAAAGGGCTGTTAGAATAAAGCGAGTGAGATAATGAACAAAGTATTTAAGGTTATCTGGAACGTAGCCCGTTCGTGCGCTGTTGTTGTTTCTGAGCTTGCACGTGGTAACGTGCAATCAAGCAGCGCAGTGCTTATTATGGAAGAACACCACGTTGTAGAATGTCAGAATTCATATGCTTTTCGAATGGCACCTGTCGCGTTATTACTGGTAGCTCTGTTGCCTGTGAAGTCACAGGCAGCAGATTATTTAGTTGACTCAATGACACCTCAAGATGTCACAGAGATAACAGTGAGTGGGCGAGATAATACATTATCCGGTAGTTTCTCAAATGTGTCGCGTGGCAATAGTGGTTATACCAATATGACACTGGGTGAAGCTTATGATAAAGGCCTTTTAGGTACTAATAGTGAATATGTTAAAAATAACAACATATTTGACGTTGGCTCGCAGAACAAGGTTATCGATTTTATAGATCCTGTTACCGGAATATGACATCAATGGTAGTGTATGATAATGATGCAATGGTTGTGAGATCTCTTGAAGACTTTAATATTACAATTTCAAATGCAGTGGGTGCTAATGGCCAGTATATCGATCGTAATCTTTACAATGTAACGGGTGGTTCCACCTGGATGTCAGTGTTGGTATTCAAGAAGTGGGTTGGACTAATGATACTGCTAATTTATTTAATGCTATTTTCAAAAGTTCAAATACCAGTAGCGAAAACAAAGCATCTGTTTTCAAGGTTACCAGTGAGTCGGGTGATAAAGCAGAGCTTAATTACCATTCTAAAACGATTGCCCAGTTAGGTAATTCTAAAAATAACTACAGTGGCGGCGGGGTTGTAGCGTCACCAGTGGTGGATGAGTTCGCTGGTGAGTTTACCAGTAAGCTTGGTCAACAAAGTGTAAACAATGTCGAAGAGTTTAAAGCCTACAACGCTGCGCTTATTGCTGCTCTAGAGAGCGGCGAACTGAAGATGACCAGCGAAGAATACAGAGCGGAACTGAATCTGGCACGCACGAACACATCAATTCCTATTTATGCTGATGACGATGCGATTGCGTCTGATGACGCTGTTAGAGGGACGGTTAACCGCGATACCGTTTCCTATATTCACGGAACCGGCAAAGATGCCATTATTAATATTGATAAAGACGCTAATCTCCAGCTTTGGTGGTCTGATGCGTCACTGATTAATCTTGAAAATGGGGCCACACTGATTAACGACGGGACGCTGGGGACGGCCTATAACACCCTTCGTGGGCCTATGTCGTTGCCGTTCGCCGTGGTTCTGTATTTGAGAATAACGGGGTTGTTGATGCGGGCACTAACCCTGAAATGGCTGAAAAATCCGCGTCGAGCGCATCGACAGTCGCAGCAGGCCAGCACACGGCTATCATGGCGAACGGGGCCTCTGTTGTGAACAACAATGCCACTGGGGTGATTAACCTCGCGACAAGTGCTTCGCAGTATAGCAATAAGGGGGTCCTGCTCTCTTCTTCCGCGGTGCTGACAAATGATGGCACGATCAATGTTGCGGCAACAACGCAGAGTGGTACCACAGGAACACCAGTCACGACAGGGATTGAGGCCGCACAGCAGTCAACGTTTAACCATAACGGCATGCTGTACATAGGCCGGGAGGCTCAACGTGAGGGTGCGGATGCAACTAATGATCTTCGCATATCGGGGACTCAATCGGTATTCTGTTATCAGGTAGTGCGACGTATAACGGCGACGCGGCCTCAAAAATCGTGATTGGTTCTCTGACAACAAATGCAAAAGCTATCATTGTTAAAGATAGTGCGACATTGAATCAAAAAGGCACGATAGAGATTAACGGTGACCTGGCTGGGAATCCTCCATTGCGAATGTGGGGATCAACGTAAAATCAGGCACCAGTGAAAATCTGGTGGTAAATAAAGGCGTTATCAATCAGAACGGGCAAAACAGCATCGGTATTGACGTTGAGGCAGGAGGAAAAATTACGCATGCAGGCGTCATTAATATCAACTCCGGTGTTGATGAAGGAACGCATTACGCCAATTACGGTATACGGGCAAGCGGCGAGGATGCCCATGCGGTGGTGTCCGGCCAAGTCAATCTCAATGGCGATTATGCTATCGGAGTGCAGGCACGTGATAAAGGCACGATTACCCTGGTAGGTGACGGAACGGTGACCTTCAATGGCGGGAGTAACCAGACAGGGTATTACATCTATGGGCTGGTTCCTCCATTATCGACAATGCCACTAGTAATCAAACGGTTTCAACAACGGATTCGACGCTTTATCGTGTGGATGGCGGAGCCTCGTTTGATGGTACCAGTACCAATCAGTCGCAGATGAATGCAACAGGTGATAACTCCACCATTATACGTGCAACGGGGCAGGCAGTAGTTTTAACTCCGGTAAGCTGGCGTTAAGTATTATGGGTGAAGGTTCAACCGGCGTTCGTATTGAAGGCGGCGCGACAGGGATAATCACAGCGGATGCCGATATTGTTAAAGTTGCCGGAAAGGGTACAACAGCAGGTATTGTTGATGGAAATTACTATGGTCTGGATGGTGAAGTCATTGAAGCCAAAAAAGGTGAGTCGGTATTAACCAGTTATGCCACTCTTGAAACCGGCAATACTGCAGAGGGTGCTTTCGGCTATATCGCCCGCAATGGTGGTACGCTGAACCACAAAGGTACCATTGATTTTGATCGGCCTGACAGTACCGGGGTGCTGATTTCCGGCGGTACGCTGAACAATGAAGGCAATATTCAGGTAAATGGTGTGGCGGTCAATATTCAGGGAAGGATTCCGTAGTGAACAATTCCGCTACCGTTTCTGCCACCAATGGCACGGCGGCATATCTGGTCGGAAATGATGCTTCCCTGAACTTGACCGGTGAAGGGGAAACCACCGCGGACGGTACAGCGCACGCTATTTTGCTGGCAAGCGGGGCGAAAGGGCTTGTCGTGGATGGCGCAACCATCACGATGTCTGCTGGCGGCAGCGGTAACGCTATTGAAAACCAGGCCAACCTTGCCGGTATCCAGCTCAAAGAGACCCAAATTACCGTTGGCAACGGAGTTGGCGTGCATACCGGAGCATCTATGGCGCAGACCAACTCCGGTACCATTAATGTCACCGGCAGCGGAACCGGTATCCTGTTTGAAAACATCGATGGCTCGCAAACCAATCAGACCCTGGATATGTCCGACTCACGCAATCTGGTCATCAACGTCCAGCAGGCGGGTGGCAAAGGGATCGTTGCCAATTCCTCCGCTGATCTGAAAACCGGCGCAAGCGTGAATGTGCTGGACAGCGATGGTGCTGAAGCCCTGGTTGTCGGTGGGACCACGAAACATATTGAACAGTCGGGTGAGCTGACGTCGGTTTCCACATCACATGCGGTTGTCGATGCAGATAACGGCTCGCTGGAAAGCTTCCTCAATAAAGGTGTGATACGCGCGCTGGATGCCTCGCAAAAGGCACTGGAGATCGTCAAAGGGAAAGGCATTGCCTTTACCAATGCCGCTGAAGCCAGCATCACCGGGATGGTGAATTTGCTCAGTGGTGATAACACCGTCACGCTGGAGTCCGGCAGTACGGCAACCGATATCACCACCGGTAACGGCAGCGATCTCTTCGTGCTGAAAGACATCAAGGCGACGGAAACCTCGCTCTTCACCAGCTTGAATGGCGGAGCAGGCGAAGACACGCTCCGGTTGCAGAACGCACAGTATATTTTGAACAATGCTGATGCCATTACCGGCATGGAGCATATAGATCTGACCAGCAACTCGGTGTTTACCGTCAATGACGCCGACTTTGCCCTGGGTGATGCTAAAGATGATGCTGCAAACACCGGCTACAGCATTGATGCAGGTAGCACGCTGCAACTAAACACGACCAGCGATCTGGCGCTCAACAGCCACCTCTCAGGAACCGGCACCGTGTCTGTGGATGCGTCCGGCAAGGCATTTGATTTTACCGCTAACAATGCCGCAGACGGCTTCAAGGGCACTCTTGCGCTGCAAAATAGCACCTTTGAACTGGCTGGGCTGAACACCCAGGCTCTGACTAAAGCAACGCTGAGTGCGGGTGAAGGCAGCCTTACACATGTTGGCAATGGCGAACAGAATATCGGTGGGCTGGCATTTAACGGCGGTACGGTGAACTTCGATGGAGTTGCGCCGGGTAAAACGCAAGCGGATGGCACGATCCATGCTGGTGAAATGAATCTTAGCGGTCGCGGGACCGTTCAGGTTGATACCGGCAGCGTCAGCAACGATCGTCCGCTGGCGGATACGACGCTCTCCCTGCTTGAGCAGGATGACGCGCAGGAGTTGATCAAACTGGCCACCTCTGACACTGCTGTGCAGGGCGGTGCAGGCAATCTGACGTTAACCGACAAAGACGGCAACGTTATCAGCGATGGCGTGGAGGCCGACATCGAGCAGAATGGTGAAGTGGTGGCCAAAGGCACTTATGACTACCGCTTGACCGGTGGTGAAAACGACGACGGGCTATATATCAACTACGGGCTGACGCAGGTTGAGCTGCTGGCGTCCGGTAGTAACGCACTGGTGCTGGATGCTAATGGTAAAACCGGTAATGCAGCTGACCTCAGTGCCCGTGTCACCGGCTCCGGCGACCTGGCATTCGACAGCAACAAAGGTCAGACCGTGTCGCTTTCCAATATGGATAACGACTATACCGGCATCACCGATGTGCGCAGCGGCAACCTGTTGATGAACAACAACGACGTGCTGGGGCAGACCAGCGAACTGCGTCTGGCGTCTGACACCGGTTTTGATATGAACGGCTACAGTCAGACAGTCGGAAAACTGACTGCAGCTTTCGATTCCCTGCTTGATATTCATGGTGGCAACCTGACGATAGCGGACGGCGGAGAGGTAAATGGCACCTTAACTGGTAGCGGCGCGCTCAACCTGAACGGCGGAACGCTGACTGTCACAGGTGATAACAGCACCCTGACAGCGAAAACCACTATTGCCGAAGGGGCAACGGTGCTGCTGAATTCTACGCTGGGCCTTGGCACCGGTGACATCGTGGCGGCAGGTACGCTGGCATTAAGCAATGCCGCAGGTGTACTGTACAACGCCATCAGCGATAACGGCAGTGTTCAACTGACCGACAGCGATGTGGTGCTGGCTGGTAACAGCAGTGAATTTGCCGGAACATTTGATATCGATGCAGGTTCTCAACTGACCGCATCCGTGGCTGAGCATCTTGGCGATGCGGCGGTGAAAAACGGCGGTTCCCTGGTGCTTAACAGCGCCAGTGACTGGACCTGAACAACAGTGTTACTGGTGAGGGCCGCGTGACCAAGCTCGGCAGCGGCACCCTCACCGTGGGTGATAATGCTGCCTGGACCGGTGCCACAAACATAGAGCAGGGCGGTCTGCAGTTGGGTAGCGAGAGCGCCTCAGTGGTGCTGAGCAGTACGCAGGTCAACATCGCAGAACAGGGGACGTTATCCGGGTTCGGCGGCGTGGCCGGGATATCGACAACGCCGGTTTTCTTCAGGTTGGCACTACTGAAAGTACAGGTAACCACACCTTTACGGTGGGCGGGAATGTCAGTAACAGCGGCACGATGGTTACTGGAGTTTCCGGGCAGCAGGCCGGAAATCAGTTGGTGATTAAGGGCAACTATGCAGGCTCCGATGGTCTACTGTCGCTTAACACCGCACTCGGCGACGATAAATCCGTTACTGATAAGCTGATTGTGGAGGGCGATACCTCCGGCAATACTTATGTCACGGTGACGAATGCTGGTGGCACAGGGGCGGCGACCATCGATGGTATTGAGGTGATTACAGTCCAGGGCGCGTCTGACGGTGATTTCACCCAGAAAGGCCGTATTGTCGCTGGGGCATACGACTACACCCTGAATCGTGGAATCGGCGAGAACAGTAGTAACTGGTATCTGAACAGCAGCAAAACGGACCCTGGCACGGATCCTGGCGATAAAGAAACACCGGATATACGCCCGGAAGGCGGTAGCTACACCGCGAACCTGGTGGCAGCCAACACGCTGTTTATAACCCGTCTTCACGATCGCCTGGGTGAAACGCAGTACATCGATGCCTTAACCGGCGAGCAAAAAGTTACCAGCATGTGGATGCGCCACGTAGGCGGTCACAACAACTGGCGTGATGGCAGCGGACAGCTTAAAACTCAGAGTAACCGCTATACAGTACAACTGGGTGGAGATGTGGCGCAGTGGAGCCAGAGTGGCCTTGACCGCTGGCATCTGGGGCTGATGGCTGGTTACGGCAATGACCACAGCAATACGCACTCGTCGCGTACACAGTATGGCTCGAAAGGGTCGGTGAACGGTTATTCCGCCGGGTATACTCGACCTGGTATGCCAATGATGAGACGCACAGTGGACTGTATATGGATATCTGGGCGCAGTACAACTGGTTTAACAACAGCGTGAAGGGTGAAGATTTGCAGGGCGAATCCTACAAATCGAAAGGCGTAAACGCCTCGGTGGAAACCGGCTACACCTGGAAAATGGGAGAATACCAGACGCGCGAAGGCTCGACTAATGAATGGTATATCCAACCGCAGGCACAAGCCGTGTGGATGGGAGTGAAAGCCGACGCTCACCGTGAAAGCAATGGCACCATCATCTCCGGCAGCGGTGACGGCAATGTGCAGACACGTCTTGGGGTGAAAACCTGGATTAAAGGTCACAGCCAGCTCGATAACGGTAAAGAGCGAGAGTTCCAGCCGTTTGCCGAGGTTAACTGGCTGCACAACACCCGTGATTTCAACACCCGGATGGACGGTGTTAACGTTAGCCAGGCAGGAGCGAAAAACCTGGGGAAGTAAAAGTGGGGTCGAGGGGCAGATAAGCCCGCGTCTCAATCTGTGGGCAACGTTGGCGTGCAGATAGGTGACAAAGGCTATAATGACAGTGCGGCAATGATCGGCGCGAAATGGAACTTCTGATAATCGTCCATTGACTCTTTTACCAGGCAACCTATGGTTTGCCTGGTAATTCTACCTGTGTAATAGCTCTGCGCCTCATAAAGGCGCACCATAAATATCCAGGACTAAATATGTCTCTTCGTAGAAAAGTGCTGCCCGCATTATTGGCACTCCTGGTTCTTTGCTCGGGAGTGTTGTCTTCACTGATGCAGTGGAAACAAGATGAAAAAAAAGTCAGAGAAAATGCGCTTAATGATCTTATTAGTATTATTGATGCTGAGTTCGAATCCGCGCAGGCCATGGCCGCTTTAGCGGAAAGTTATATTGGAAAAACCTGTAACGATGAGGTCGTTCGCTCGCTTAGCAGAATGAATGCCTCTGTTGAATTTATACGTTCGATTAATATTATTGAGAATGGCGAATGGTCATGCTCCTCTCTCGAAGGGCGCCAGTCTTTAGGGATTAATTCAGCAGGAACAACAACACGTACTTTGATGATACAGTATGTGAATCGTCAAAGAACAGAGATGTACATGACTTACTTCCCGGTGAAAGAACAAGTCGTCGCGGTTGCCATCTACAAAGCAGCAATAGACAAAATTCTCTATGATTTCTCACGTGATGAGAATATTGAAGCCCAGTTTCTGCTTGAACCAATAAATAACCCAGTCATGCAGGCGGGATCTGCAAGCTTTCCATTCTGGATTACATTTAACACTCAGGAAAGCTGGGGGATTATCTGAAAGATAACCGCTATGTGATAGCAATTTTTATTGCTATCGCGGTAAGTCTCTTCATTCACCTACAGTCTTTACAGAAACGCACTCCTGTGAAAGAACTCAAGTCGGCTATTGATGATGATCAGTTTGTTCCTTATTATCAACCGGTAGTTGAACTCAGTAGTGGTGAGATCGTGGGGCAGAGGCGCTTATCCGATGGATGCATCCTGAACAAGGGTTATACCACCGAATGAGTTTATCAGCGCGGCTGAGCAAAGCGGTCTGATCAACAAAATGACAATTGGCCTCATGAAACATATTGAACAGGACATGCAGGCATTACACAATCTAGTGTGTAAGAATTTCCATATCGGAATAAATGTTCCCCCGAAGCATTTAATGATAAAAACTTTACGAGTAATTGCATTGACTTTACTACCAGAATGAATAAGAAAAATATTAAAGTGATGTTGGAAATAACAGAGCGGCAACAAAATGTTGTAAGTGAGGATGTCCGCGAACGCTTGAAAAATGCAGGGGCCGATTTAGCTCTGGACGATTTCGGAACCGGGTTTTCTAATTATGACGCCCTCCAGAAGATCTCGCCAAAATTTTTAAAAATTGACAGGATGTTTATTGATACACTTACCCATGGTGGTGTTAGTGAGCATATTGTGGATAATATTATTCATCTTTCTGAATCAACGGGAATACCTCTTATCGCAGAGGGAATTGAAGATAATGAACAAGCAATGAAACTGATGTCTAAAGGAGTTACGTTAGGGCAGGGCTATTTATATAGCAAACCAGTTCCGTTTAATAATTTTAAAGAGATACTTAAAGTAGATTTAACCAAGGGGTGAGTTCTCTGTTTTTTCTCGATAAATGTAACATGAAATATGCCATGAACTTAGCTGACGCCCTTAATTGTTGCATTATGAAGTCATTGTAAGCCCACAACTCATTTTTGCTAACCAATTTCGCTACGGTAGAAAGTACCTGGCGAGCATAGCTAAGGGGATCAGCGATTTTCTTATATGGCCTCCCGGTAGGGCTCTGTTAGCGCCGGACGCTTGCGGCCGGGAACGGTATGTGACATGCGGCGCTGGTGTGCGGTTCTGCGAGTGTGCAGCCGAAGGCAAGCTCCAGGGCGTTTCTGGTAAATCCATTTCTGAACTATCCTTTGCTGCTTTTTTTCTAAAAACAAATTGGCATTAACCAGCACTTTTAATTCCTTTATCAACCCCCTCGCGCCGGAAATACTGCTCACATAACAAGACATGGGAGCAGGACATTATGGCAATCGCATCGCGTTTCACCGTTATCGCCGCCGCGCTGGCACTGTTGGCTTTCCAGGCGCAGGCCGTGGACGTCACTATCGCCTATCAAACTTCCGCTGAACCGGCCAAAGTGGCGCAGGCGGATAAAACCTTCGAAAAGCTGAGCGGTGCAAAGCCGGACTGGCGTAAGTTCGACAGCGGCGCGAGCATCGTGCGCGCGCTGGCTTCCGGCGACGTGCAAATTGGCAATATCGGTTCCAGCCCGCTGGCGGTGGCCGCCAGTCAGCAGGTGCCGATTGAAGTCTTCCTGCTGGCCTCACAGCTTGGCAACTCTGAGGCGCTGGTGGTGAAAAAGGCCATCACTAAGCCAGAAGATCTGATTGGCAAACGCATTGCCGTGCCGTTTATCTCCACCACCCACTACAGCCTGCTGGCCGCGCTCAAGCACTGGGCATCAAGCCGGGTCAGGTACAGATTATCAACCTGCAGCCGCCGGCGATTATTGCCGCCTGGCAGCGTGGCGACATTGATGGCGCCTACGTGTGGGCACCGGCAGTGAACGCGCTGGAAAAAGACGGCACCGTGCTGACCGACTCTTCAAAAGTAGGCGAATGGGCGCACCGACGCTGGACGTCTGGGTGGTGCGTAAAGATTTTGCCGAGCAGCATCCTGAGGTGGTGAAAGCATTCGCGAAAAGCGCGATTGACGCTCAGCGTGGCTATATCGATAACCCGGATAAATGGCTGGCGCAGCCCGACAACATCAGCAAGCTGGCGCGTCTGAGCGGCGTGCCGGAAGCGGACGTGCCGGGGCTGGTGAAAGGCAACACCTATCTCACCGCCGAACAGCAGGCGCAGGCGCTGAATGGCCCGGTGAATAAGGCGATTGTCGATACCGCGCAGTTCCTCAAAGAACAGGGCAAAGTGCCCGCCGTGGCGACCGACTACAGCCAGTACGTTACCGACCGTTTTGTGAAGTAAGGAGGCCATGATGCTGCAAATCTCGCATCTGTCCGCCGACTACGGCGGTAAACCGGCGCTGGCGGATATCAGTCTCACGCTGGACAGCGGTGAACTGTTGGTGGTGCTGGGCCGTCCGGCTGCGGTAAGACCACGCTGCTGAACCTGATTGCCGGATTTGTGCCGTATCAGCACGGCAGCATCATCCTCGACGGAAAACGCGTTGACGGGCCGGGCGCCGAGCGCGGCGTGGTCTTTCAGAATGAAGGGCTGCTGCCGTGGCGCAACGTGCAGGATAACGTCGCGCTGGGGCTACAGCTCGCGGCATCAGCAAGTCTGAGCGTCGGGAAACCGCCGCGCAGATGCTGAAGAAAGTTGGCCTTGAGGGCGCGGAAAAGCGCTTTATCTGGCAGCTTTCCGGCGGTCAGCGCCAACGGGTGGGGATTGCTCGCGCGCTGGCGGCCAATCCGCAACTGTTGCTGCTGGATGAGCCGTTCGGCGCACTTGACGCGTTTACCCGCGAACAAATGCAGACGCTGCTGCTGAAGCTGTGGCATGAGACGGGTAAGAAAGTGTTGCTGATCACTCACGACATCGAAGAGGCGATATTTATGGCCACCGAGCTGATTCTGCTGTCGCCGGGCCGGGCCGTGTGCAGGAGCGTCTGTCGCTGGACTTCGCCCGTCGTTTTGTCGCCGGGAATCCTGCCGCAGCATTAAGTCCGATCCGCGCTTTATTGCCCAACGCGAGTACGTACTCAGCCGGGTGTTCGAACAACGGGAGGCCTTCTCATGAGCGTGGTGATTAATGATAAACCGCGTCAGCGTGCATCGAAGCTGCGTTGGCCCTTGTCACGCCATCTGACACTGAGCCTGACGACGCTGGCGGCGCTGCTGGCTATCTGGTGGGCGGTGGCGGCGTTAGCGCTGATTAGCCCGCTGTTTCTGCCTTCGCCGGTTCAGGTGCTGAATAAACTGCTGACCATCGCCAGCCCGCAGGGCTTTATGGACGCGACGCTGTGGCAGCATCTGGCGGCGAGCCTCGGGCGTATTCTTGTTGCGCTGCTGGCGGCGACGCTCGTCGGGATCCCGGTGGGGATTGCGATGGGTCTGAGCCCGACGGTACGCGGCATCCTTGATCCGATTATTGAACTGTATCGCCCGGTGCCGCCGCTGGCCTATCTGCCGCTGATGGTTATCTGGTTTGGTATCGGCGAAACGTCGAAAATATTACTGATTTATCTGGCGATTTTCGCGCCGGTTGCCATGTCGGCGCTGGCAGGGGTGAAAAGCGCGCAACAGGTACGTATTCGCGCCGCGCAGTCGTTGGGCGCCAGCCGCGCTCAGGTGCTGTGGCTGGTGATTTTACCCGGCGCGCTGCCGGAGATTTTAACCGGCCTGCGCATTGGTTTAGGCGTGGGTTGGTCGACGCTGGTGGCCGCCGAGCTTATCGCCGCCACCCGAGGCTTAGGTTTTATGGTGCAGTCCGCCGGGGAGTTTTTGGCTACCGACGTGGTGCTGGCGGGGATTGCGGTGATCGCAATTATCGCTTTTGGTCTGGAACTCGGTCTGCGTGCGCTTCAGCGTCGCCTGACCCCTGGCATGGAGAAGTACAATGAGTGAACGTCTGGCGATTACCCCACTTGGGCCGTACATTGGGGCGCAGGTGTCCGGCGCGGATCTGACCCGTCCGCTGAGCGACAACCAGTTCGAACAGTTATACCACGCGGTGTTGCGTCATCAGGTGGTCTTCCTGCGTGAGCAGTTGATTACCCCGAGCAGCAGCGTGCGCTGGCCCAGCGCTTTGGCGATCTGCATATTCATCCGGTGTATCCGCATGCGCCGGGCGTGGAAGAAATTATTGTGCTGGACACCCACGACAATAATCCGCCGGATAACGACAACTGGCACACCGACGTGACCTTTATCGACACGCCGCCGCCGGGGCGATTCTGGCGGCGAAAGAGCTGCCGTCGACCGCGGCGACACCCTGTGGACCAGCGGGATTGCCGCCTATGAGGCGCTCTCCGAGCCGTTTAAGGTACTGCTGAGCGGTCTGCGCGCCGAGCACGATTTCCGTAAATCGTTCCAGGAATACAAATATCGTAAAACCGAGGAAGAGCATCAGCGCTGGCTGGAAGCGGTGGCGAAGCACCCGCCGCTGCTGCATCCGGTGGTGCGGACCCATCCGGTGACCGGTAAGCAGGCGCTGTTCGTCAACGAAGGGTTTACCACGCGGATTGTCGACGTGACCGAGAAAGAGAGCGAGGCGCTGCTCAGCTATCTGTTTGCCCATGTGACTAAACCGGAATTTCAGGTGCGCTGGCGCTGGCAGCCGAACGACGTGGCGATTTGGGATAACCGGGTGACGCAGCACTACGCCAACGCCGATTATCTGCCGCAGCGGCGGATTATGCACCGGGCGACGATTCTGGGGATAAGCCGTTTTATCGCGCGTCATAACACTTGCAGCACCGGCCTGGCCGGTGCTTCGTCGCTTTATCCGCCAATGACAACCCGATACCCGGCATGCTCAACCATCGCCTGAATGGGCGCTATCTCCTCAGCTTCCGGCGCGTGAATCCCGCCATGACCCACGCGCGATCCAGCAGCGCATACTTTGGCTCACCGTACTGATGGAACGGCAGTAAATGCACCTCATCCATCGGCAGTGGCGCGAGGAACGCCAGAATCTGCGCCACGTTTTCTCGGTTAAGGGTAAAGCCGGGAATCAGCGGCAGGCGCGGAATGACCTTAATGCCCTCGTTTAGCAGCAGACGGAAGTTCTCCAGCACGCGCGGTTGGTTCATGTTCAGCACGGTGCGGGCCCGTTCGGTATCCATGATTTTCAGGTCGAACAGCACCTCATCGCACTCTCTTGCCAGCGGCAGCAGACGGCGCGGCGAGGTATCGCCTGCGGTTTCAATCGCCGTGCGGATACCCACTGTTTCAGCCGCTGTAACAGGCGAGCGGCGAATTCGGCCTGCATCAGCACTTCGCCGCCGGAGAGCGTCACGCCGCCGCCGGACGCGCGAAAGAACACCTCGTCTTTCAGCACCTCGCGTTCAAGTTCCTCCAGCGTCACGTCGCGGCCAATATTTTCCCACGCGCCGGAAGGGCACTCTTCGGCGTCCTGCAGACAGGTGGCGCAGTGCAGACATTTGCTTTCCCGGCGCACGGTTTCAATCCTGGGCGACATCGACTCCGGATTCGCGCACCACGGGCAGGTGTGCGGGCAGCCTTTGAAAAAGACCACCGTGCGGATACCCTGCCCATCGTTGAGCGAATAACGCTGAATGTTGAAAATGCGCGCCGTGTCGGCGCGCGTCTCAATCACCTCACAGCTGATGCGCGGTGCGGCGGATAATGTCATCCTGAATCTCCTTCGACAGCTCGACAAAGAAGGCGCTGTAGCCGCGACGCGGACCACCAGACCGGCGAAATCCTGCGGACGCTGCTGGGCTTCACGCAGCGTTTCGGCGTTCACCACGTTGAACTGAATATGCTGCAATTTCAGTTTGGTAAAGGCGTGGAGGAAATCCGCCAGCTTGTTGAGGCCGCTTTCACCTTCCAGCGTTGACGGGGTGAATTTAACGTTCAGCAGCGTGCCGTTGGAGAGCAGGTAATTATCCAGCTTGCTCACCGATTTCAGCACCGCCGTTGGCCCCTGTGCGTCCTGGCCGACCATCGGCGATAGCCCGCCGTCCGCCAGTTGTTCACCGGCAAAACGTCCGTCTGGCGTCGCGCCCACCACCGACCCCAGCGGCACGTGCGCGGAAACGGTATAAGAGCCAGGCGTAAACTGGCCGCCGCGCGGGTTGCGGTATTTTTCCACCTCTTTGCAGTAAAAACGCAGCAGATCGGCGCTGATATTATCAACATCATCGATGTCGTTGCCGTACTTCTCGAAGCGATTGATTAACCGGGCGCGAACTTTTTCCCCTTCCGGCGTGGCGAAGTTGGCCTTCAGCACCGCCAGCAGTTCATCAAAGCTCATGCGCTGCTGGTCAAACACCATGCCTTTAAGGGCGTGCAGTGAGTCGCTGAGGTTGGCGATGCCAATGCCCTGCACCCCGGAAAAGTTGTAGCGCGCGCCGCCAGCGGTGATGTCTTTGCCCTTTTCGATGCAGTCTTCGACAAACGAAGAGAGCAGCGGCACCGGCGCCCAGTCGCGGTGGCCAATATCGCAGATGTTGCTGCCTTCGACCATCAGTTGAATGTAGTGGCGAATTTTGTCGCGAATGCTCGCCAGCAGGCCGTCGTAGGTGATTTGCTCATCGCCTTCATGCTCATGCATGACGATTTCCATCACTTTCAGCAGGTTGAACATGGCGATGTCGTGCAGCCCGTAGGTCCGGCCTGGAATCGACAGCTCGACGCAGCCCACCACCGCGTAGTCGCGCGCGTCTTCCAGCGACACGCCGCGGTTAAGGAACGCCGGAACCACCACTTCGTCGTTGAAGATCTGCGGAATGCCGGTGCCGAGGCGCACGGTCTCGGCGGTTTTGCGCAGAAACGGGCGGTCGATCAGTTCGTTGACCCGCACGCCGAGGTTGGGCTGCGGCAGGCGCACGTTCTGGTAGGCATCCAGACAGGCAAAGGAGAGCACGTTCACCGCGCTGCGGCCATTTTCGGTTAACCCGCCGAGCAGGGCGGTGTAGCCGGTCGGGAAGCCGGCAAAGTAGCGGGCGCTGCTGGTGGAGCGCAACAGGACGATATCGTTGCATTTCACCCACAGCGACGTCAGCAGCTCCTGCATAAGTGCGGGATCGTCGCCGTGATTCAGCGAAGCCTGCCAGAACGGCAGCATGTACTGGTCAAAGCGCCCAGCGAGATGGAGCTGGCATTCGATTCATATTGCAAAATGATGTTCATGTACCAGAACAGCTGGCAGGCCTGGCCGAAGTTTTCCGCTTTATGTATGGCGTTATGACGAGAGATCGTGGCAATGGCTTCCAGCTCCCGGCGGCGCTGCGGGTCGCTGCACTGCGCGGCCATCGTCTCTGCGAGGACGGCGTAGCGCAGAATGTGCCGCTGTGAGGCTTCCAGCAGAATCAGCACCGCGCGGTAAAAATCATTATCCGGCTGTTGGCGCAGATGATCGCGCATCTCGTTGACCAGCGCGTCGAGGCCATTATTCAGCAGGCGCGGGTAGTCGATAATGATGTGTCCCTGGCCTTTGTCGGTCTGGTTGACGCTGAAAATTTGCGTGCTCACGGCGGCCTTCACCTCGTCCGTCATCTGGGCGTTGATGAAGTCTTTCATTGAGCGCTTTTCCCAGTAGGGGAACAGTTCTTCGCGATACAGGCGCTTGTCGTCATCGCTGATGTTGAAGCGATCCTGCGGGCGGGTGGGGAACTGATCTAACTCTTTGAGCAGCCAGTAAGGATCCATTTCTGGCGACATGATCCCGGCACGCGGTTTGATGGTGCGGTTGCCGGCAATCAGCTCGTCGTCGCGGATGCTGATAGCAACCTTATTGAGAATATGCGCGGTGGCTTTGGCGCGGCGAATAATTACCGGCTCGCCCTCGGTCTGGCGGTGGCTTTCGGTGTAGAGGACGGCGCGCTCAAGGGAGATTTCGCGCGGGTTGGCAAAGAGGGCCTCTTTCAGGCGCTGGATACGGGTAGTCATTTTTCTGGCTCCTGGGCGATTAACCTGACGTTTCTTATGGCTTCTACGTTAGGCAAATGCGGGCGGGGAGACAGAAGAGAATGGGGTGATTTACTGGATTATTGTGATCAAAAAGAAAAAATGAGATCTGAGTTTTGTCTTGGTGATAAACCAGATTGCCGGATGGCGGCTTCGCCTTATCCGGCCTACATCCAGCGCGGACCTGTAGGCCTGATAAGCGCAGCGCCATCAGGCGTGACTAACGCAGAGAAGCAATCCAGTTCATCGCCAGCTCCGGCCAGGCGGCGGCGGGCAGCCCTTTGGCGCCGCGAATCCCAAACCCGTGCTTGCCTTCGGCAAACAGATGCAGTTCGGTCGGTACCTTATGCTCACGCAGGGCGTTGAACATCACCAGCGAGTTATCGACCGGCACCGACGGTCATCCACCGCGTGCATCAGGAAGGTCGGCGGCGTCTGGGCGGTGACGTTCAGCTCCGGCGAATAGTGATTAATCTGCTCGGCGCTGGGCATGTCGCCAATCAGCGCTTTCCGCGAGCCGGGATGGGCAATGGCCTTATCCATTGAAATGACCGGATAACCGAGCACCACGAAATCAGGTCGCGCGCTCTGCTTGTCGACCTCATCGACCGGGCATAAACCGTCTCGCTATAGCGCGTCTCGAGGCTGGCTGCGACATGCCCACCGGCGGAGAAGCCCATCACGCCGATTTTGTGTGGATCAATCTGCCATTCGGCGGCGCGGGCGCGCAGAGTACGCAGCGCCCGCTGAGCGTCGGCGAGCGGCGCATTGGCTCCTTCGGCGTGGCCGTCAGCGGGCATACGATAGGTCATGACGAACAGGGTGTAGCCTTTGGCGTTAAACGGCGCGGCTAAATCGCTGCCTTCTTTATCCAGCACCACGCGCTGGTACGAGCCGCCGGGCGTGACCAGCAGCGCCACGCCGTTCGGATGTTCTGGCGCATAAACGGTGATTTCCGGCGCGCGGATGCCGGTGACCGCGCGGTCGGGCAGGGTGGGATCTTTGCTGCGTTCGACCAGCGCGTAGCTGACCGGGCTGCTTTTAGCGCCAGGCGCTTCGCCGCCGGGCCAAATGGTAAAGGCAGGCAGGGCGGCAAAGGCCGTCTGCGCGGAGAATAATAGGGCAAGGGTAGCGGACAGAGGTAAGCGAATCATAAGCGTCTCCCGGAGAAAACGCTTGTTTATCATTCATTAAGACTGCAGAACGCGAAATGATTCACAAAACGGTGTTTCATAAAATAAGAAACAATGGGAAGGGAATGCGATGTCGTTAAAAGGGATATTCTTTTATGCCCTGCCTGCCCCTCACCCTAACCCTCTCCCATGGGGAGAGGGGACTGAATGGCGCCGTCTGAGGGAGCGACGCCGGGGCGGTGTTACATCAGCGCGTCTTTATCGATGCCCAGACGCTTCATGCGCGACAGCAGCGTGGTGCGCTTCAGCCCGAGACGCTGTGCGGCGCCTTTGGCCCGGCCACCACGCCGTTGGTCTCTTTCAATATCCGAACAATCAGCTGGTATTCGTCTTCGCCGTCTTTCGCCGCTTCGGCCACCGGGCCGGTTGTGGCTCATCGCCCGCGAACGCCAGCTCCGGCATCGATAGCTGTAACACGCTGCCGCGGGTCAGCAGCACCGCGCGTTCAATCACGTTTTCCAGTTCACGTACGTTGCCTGGCCACTCCATCTGGCTCAGCGTGCGCAGCGTTTCCGCCGGAATGCTGTCGATATTGCGCCCCAGACGGCGGGCGATTTTAAAGGTGAAGGCCTTCACCAGCAGCGGAATATCTTCCGGGCGCTCGCGCAGCGGCGGCAGGTGGATCGGGAAAACGTTGAGGCGATAGTAGAGATCGCTACGGAATTCGCGATCCAGCACCATCTGTTTGAGATCGCGGTTGGTGGCGGCGATCAGGCGCACGTCGGTCTGGATCAGCTTGTTGCTGCCCAGACGTTCAAACTCCTGCTCCTGCAACACACGCAGCAGTTTCGGCTGCAGTTCCAGCGGCATATCGCCTACTTCATCAAGGAACAGCGAGCTTTTATCCGCCAGTTCGAAGCGACCAATGCGCTGGGCGCTGGCACCGGTAAACGCGCCGCGCTCGTGACCGAACAGGTCGCTTTCCAGCAGGCCGCCGGCATTGCCGCGCAGTTCATTTTCACCATCCGGCGGTTATTACGGCCGCTCAGGTTATGGATGGCGCGGGCAATCAGCTCTTTGCCGGTGCCGGTTTCACCGAGGATCAGCACCGTACTGTCGCTTGGGGCGACCATCTCCACCTGCTTGAGGACGTTGAACATCGCTTCGCTACGACCGATGATTTCGCCAAACTCGCCGTCGACGTTGTTGAGCTGTTCGGTCAACGCCAGGTTTTCATCCACCAGACGCTCTTTCAGACGGTGGATTTCCTGATAAGCGAGGGCGTTATCCACGGCGATGGAGACGCGTTCGGCAATCTGTTTAAGCAGCTTGAGGTTGGCAGCGCAGAAGACTTTTTCATCGCACTGGGCAAGCTTCAGCACGCCGAGCATCTGGTCGCCGGACATCAGCGGCAGCAGGCACAGCGTCTGGATTTTATCGTCCCACATCTCAAACAGCTGGCGCTCGTACGGGGCAAGTTTGTCCTGCTCGTTGAGGTTGAGCATCAGCATCTCTTTGCTTTTGAACACCCGCTCGGTCAGCGTGCCTGACTCGTTCACTTCGCTCTGATCGTGCACCGGATCGTTAACGTCGATGTAGTGCGTGGAGTAGATATTCAGTTTGCCCTTGCGGTTGCTGCGCAGCACCACGCTGATGGCGTCGATATTGAAGTAGTAGTGAATCTCTTTCGCCACCGCGCTAACCAGCTCGTCCATATCGAGGCGCGACAGCACGGCGTTGGTGATGGCCACCAGAATGCGGAAGTTATCGCGCTCGCGGCACAGCAGATCGTAATCGACGTTATTGGTCACCCGGCTTTGAATTTGCTCGGTCACCACGGCGACGATCTGCGTGAAAATGTGCAGACGCTGATACTCTTTCTCGGTCCACGGGCGGTCGTCCTGGCGGATAAATTCGCAGCCGCCAAAGATGCGCCCCTCCGCCGCCAGCGGCAGCAGACAATAGTGGCCAAACGGCTGATACAGCTCGCTGGCCGCCAGTTGCGGCCAGGCTTCGCTAAACTCAGCGTAGCTACAGTGGAGCGCGTCGGGACGAGAGAGCAGGCGTCGGACCGGGCCGTTTGCCAGTAGATTATCGTCTTCGTAAGCGATTGGCCGACCGGCTTCACGCGTGGCGTGATAGCCCGCGCGGTGGTTTCCCGGCTGGAGCAGAACGATCGCCGCGCTGTCAGCCAGCGAAGACTGTTTCGCCAGTTGCGCCAGCGTTTCGCTCAGCGCCGCCAGATCGGGCTGTTGGAGAAGAGTCCGGGTGATATCGAACAGCCCTTGCTGACCGAGATCGCCATCGGTGTATACGACATGTCACTTGCCCATAACTGCACCGCATAGGGTGCGATAAATAATAATAATAATAAAATGCAGACCTTGAGTGGTCTGTTAACAAATTCGCGGAAGCGGCTCGGCGTGAGGGAGATCCAGCGTGCGTTTCACGCCGTATAATCCGGCAACGCGCACTCCCCGGCGTTCGGTCACTTCGCCAATGATAGCGGCATTGCTGCCTAAAGGATGGGCGCGCAGTGCGGCCAGCACCTCTTCGGCAGCGTCGCGGCTGACGCCAATCACCAGTTTACCTTCATTGGCAAAGTTAAGCGCGTCAAGCCCAATAATTCGCACACGCCGCGCACGGCGTCTTTGAGCGGCAGATGCTGCTCCTGAATTTCGACGCCAAAGCCGCAGCTGGCGGCAAACTCGTGGGCCACCGCGTTGACGCCGCCGCGGGTAGCATCGCGCAGCGCTTTGACGCCGGCAATCGGCCGCAGCGCTTGAATCAGCGGCGTGAGCACCGCGCAGTCGCTTTGCAGTTCGCCATCGAGGCCCAGCTGCTCACGCAGATTAAGGATGGTTGCGCCGTGGTCGCCCAGGGTGCCGCTGACAATCAGCACGTCGCCCGGCGTCAGCGTTGCCGCGCCCCAATGAATGTCGGCGGGAATCGCGCCCATCCCGGCGGTGTTGATAAACAGTTTATCCGCCGCGCCGCGACCGACAACCTTGGTGTCGCCGGTGACGATAGCGATGTCTGCCGCTTTGGCCGTTTCAGCCATGGTGTTCACCACCGCTTCCAGCGTCTCCAGCGGCAAACCCTCTTCGATAATAAATCCGCAGGAGAGATAACGGGGGACCGCGCCGCTGACCGCCACGTCGTTGGCGGTGCCGCAAATCGCCAGCTTGCCGATATTGCCGCCGGGAAGAACAGCGGGTCAATCACATAGCTGTCGGTGGAAAACGCGAGGCGATCGCCGTGCGCGGTCAATGACGCCAGCGACAGGCGTGCCTGATCTTCTTGCTCGGCCAGCCAGGGATTGGCGAAAGCCTTCATAAACAGGCTGTCGATGAGCTGTTGCATCGCCAGGCCGCCGCTGCCGTGGGCTAACTGGATAGTGTTCATGCTTCGGACTCCTGACTGCGATATTGATACCAGGCGGCGCACGCCCTTCGGACGAGACCATCAGCGCGCCGAACGCGCTTTGCGGATTGCAGGTTGCGCCAAACAGCGGGCACTGGTGCGGTTTGCAGCGGCCGGTGAGCACGTCGCCGCAGCGGGCGCGCGGGTCGTCGCAGACGCGCTGAGGCTGCGGCTTAAAGTGGCTTTCGGCGTCAAAACGCTGATAGTCGTCGGTCAGCTGTACGCCAGAATCGTTGATTAATCCCAGGCCGCGCCATTCGCTGTCGCCCTTGACCGTAAATACCTCGGCAATCGCTTTTTGCGCCAGCGCGTTGCCGTCGTCCGGCACTACGCGGCGATACTGGTTCTCGACGCGGCTCTCTTCGGCAATTTTCTGCTCCACCAGCATATTGACGCCCTGTAGCAGATCCACCGGCTCGAAACCCGCGACCACCAGCGGACGATGATAGTCGCTGGCGATAAAGCCGTAAGCGTGAGTGCCAATCACCATGCTGACATGACCCGGCGCGAGGAACGCGTCGATGCCGTTATCCGGCTGATCCAGCAGGCTGCGCAGGGTAGGAATCAGCGTGATGTGCTGGCAGAAAAAGAAGAAATTCTCGACGTTCTGCGCCTTCGCCTGTTGCAGCGTAATGGCGGTGGTCGGCATGGTGGTTTCAAAGCCCAGACCAAAGAACACCACTTTGCGCGTCGGATTCTGCTGCGCCAGCTTGAGGGCATCCATTGGCGAATAGACGATACGAATATCCGCGCCGCGTGATTTGGCCTGCATCAGCGAGCCGTTTTTCCCCGGCACGCGCATGGCATCGCCGAAGGTGCAGAAAATGACCTCCGGATGGCTGGCAATTTCAATACAGGTGTCGATGCGTCCCATCGGCAACACGCACACCGGGCAGCCCGGCCGTGGATAAATTCGATGTTCTCCGGCAGCAGCTGGTCGAGACCGAATTTAAAAATCGCATGCGTGTGGCCGCCGCACACTTCCATGATGCGCAGTGGGCGTTCGGCGGTATAAGCCAGATGTTGCGCGCGGTTTTTCAGGTGGGCAATCAGCTGCATCACCTGTTCCGGCGCGCGGTACTCATCAACAAAACGCATTACCGTTCCTCGCCAAAGAGCAGGGCGCCAACGTCCGGCTCCACTTCAAACATATTTTCCAGCGCCGCGAGGGTGTCGCGCGCCTCTTCCTCATTGATGACGCTCATGGCAAAGCCGACGTGCACCAGCACCCATTGGCCGATGCGCGATTCGCCGTTCTCATCCACCGCGCCGACAAGCGTCAGGTCGACGTCGCGCTTGATCCCGCAGACGTCCACTTTTGCCTGCACGCCGTCAATGGCGGAAATTTGTCCCGGAATGCCTATGCACATCGCTGCGTCTCCAGCCAGTTTAGCCAGGTGTCCATGCCTTCTCCGCTGGTGGCGGAGATGAGGATGATTTCAATATCCGGGTTCACTTCGCGAGCGCAGGCGAGGCACTTCTCAACGTCGAAGTTGAGGTACGGCAACAGGTCGACTTTATTGAGCAGCATCACCGAGGCGGCGGCGAACATATGCGGATATTTCAGCGGCTTGTCTTCGCCTTCGGTAACCGACAGCACCGCAACCTTATGGCGCTCGCCAAGGTCGAAGCTCGCCGGACACACCAGGTTGCCGACGTTTTCAATAAACAGAATCCCGTTGCTCTCGAGCGGCAGGCGCGGCGCGGCGTCGGCAATCATCTGCGCGTCGAGGTGGCAGCCTTTACCGGTATTGACCTGAATCGCCGGGGTGCCGGTGGCGCGAATGCGCGCGGCGTCGTTGACTGTCTGCTGGTCGCCTTCAATCACGGCGCAGGAGACGCGATCTTTCAGGCGCATCAGGGTTTCGGTAAGCAGGGTGGTTTTACCGGAACCGGGGCTGGAGACCAGATTCAGCACCAGCTGTTCGCGGGCGGCGAAGCGCGCGCGGTTGCGGGCGGCAATCTGGTTGTTTTTATCCAGCACGTCGATTTCGACTTCCAGCATCCGCCGCTGGCTCATGCCCGGCGCGTGGGTGCCTGCTTCGCCATGGCCGTAGTGCAGATCGCCGTTATCGGCGGCCTGCGGCTGGAATTGTTGCGTTCTGACGCCGGTAATCGACAGGGCCGGACGGTCCGCCGGTGCGAAGGGGGCGCTGCGGAACAGTGAATGCGGATTACGTTCATCGCCCTCTATATAGAGGTTGCCTTCGGCACAACCACAGGTGGTACACATACTTTACTCCTGATCAATTTCAATTCGCTGAATCTGTAAACCGTCGTCGGCGACGATGCGCAGGTTGTCGCTGTTGCACTGCGGGCAACGGCGGACGTGTACCGACACGAGCTGGACATACTGCTGGCAGGATTCACACCAGCACTCCGCCTCCTGCTCTTCGACGTGGAGTTTACAGCCTTCAGCCAGCGTGCCGCGGCACACCAGATCAAAACAAAAGGTCATTGCGCTCGTCTCTACACAAGAAAAAGCGCCGACCTTGATCCAGACGCCCGTCACGCGCTTCGCGCCGTTCTGTATCGCCTGTTGTTCAACAATTTCCAGCGCCCGCTGGCAGAGCGTGATTTCGTGCATAACGCCTCCCGTTTCTCTTAACTTGCAGACGTAATGCAATAACGATGCCAGAGATGTAAAAGCGTCGCGAAAGACTGTCGATGACGATGTCACCCTGACGAAATGACATGTCGTTAGCGGCATGTCATTTCTGGAAAGCCAATAAAAATCAATGTATTAAAAATATGGCATGAAATGTGCTTAGGAGGCTTGTTTCTATTAACCGGGTAACCGACATGACTATTTGGGAAATTAGCGAGAAGGCCGACTACATCGCCGATCGTCACCGCCGCCATCAGGATCAATGGCGTGTGTACTGTAACTCTCTGGTTCAAGGGATCACATTGTCAAAAGCGCGTCTGCATCACGCGATGAACTGCGCACCGGAGAAAGAGCTGAGCTTCGTGCTGTTCGAACATTTTGTGGTCTCCGTCAGCCTGTCAGGCGGCTTTAACAGCCACACCGTTGAGTACTACGTGGAAACGCGGGATGGCCTGAATAAAGAGTGCGTTGCGCGCGCCGAGCTGAACGCCAGCGGCTTTATTGATGGCACCATCAATATCCGCGATCGCGAGCAGGTGCTGGAACACTACCTGGAAAAAATTTCGCCGGTATACGACACCCTGTATGCGGCGCTGGAGAGCGACAGCCCGGTTAATTTCGGCGGCCTGGCGCAGCAATCTCATCAGGCTTCCATCGCCTGAATTATCGGTGTGTCGACGGGTGTCGAAATGACACCTGCTCTGCATGATTTCGTCAAAAATGACTGTCACCTGAGGAAGACCTGGTGAATCGTTTTGTAATTGCTGACTCTACCCTCTGTATCGGTTGCCGCACCTGCGAAGCAGCCTGCTCGGAAACGCATCGCCACCATGGCCTGCAATCGATGCCGCGGCTCAGAGTAATGCTCAATGAAAAAGAATCCGCGCCACAGTTGTGCCACCAATGTGAAGACGCGCCGTGCGCCGGAGTATGCCCGGTCAATGCCATTAACCGCGTCGATGGCGTCGTACAGCTTAACGAAAGCCTGTGCGTCAGCTGCAAACTGTGCGGCATCGCCTGCCCGTTTGGGGCGATTGAATTTTCCGGTAGCCGCCCGCTGGATATCCCGGCGAACGCCAACACGCCGAAAGCGCTGCCTGCGCCACCTGCTCCGGCTCGCGTCAGTACCCTGCTCGACTGGGTACCGGGCGTGCGCGCTATCGCGGTGAAATGCGACCTGTGCCATTTCGATGAGGAAGGCCCGGCCTGTATCCGCACCTGTCCGACGAAAGCGCTGCATCTGGTCAACAACATGGATATCGCCCGCGTCAGCAAACGCAAACGTGAGCTGACCTTCCACACCGATTTAGGCGATCTGTCGCTGTTTCAGGCGCAACAAGGAGAGGCGAAATGAGCGTGATGACCTTAATCAATAGCGCCGTGGCGTGGTTTGCCTTCGCCGCGGTGCTCTCCTTTTTGCTGTCGTTTAAAAAATCGCTGAGCGGGTTTATCGCCGGGATTGGCGGCGCGCTGGGCAGCGTTTGCGCGCTGCTGGCCGGGGTGCAGGTGCTGATTCACGCCTTTCCGGTGATGGGCCATCTGTCGCTGGTGCACTACAGCGTGCTGGTCACGCCGCTGAACGCGGTCTGGCTGATTGCGCTTGGCCTGTGCGGACTGTTTGTCAGCCTCTACAACATCGACTGGCATCGCCACCCGAAAGTGAAAAACAACGGTCTGCTGGTGAACGTGCTGCTGGCGGCGGCTGTCTGTGCGATTGTCGCCAGCGGCTTCGGCTCGCTGGTGGTGATGGCGGAAATTATGGCGCTGTGCGGCGCGTTCCTTACCGGCTGCGCCTCTTCCGGCAAACTGTGGTTTGCGCTGGGCCGTCTGGGCACCATTCTGCTGGCGATTGCCTGCCTGCTGCTGTGGCAGCGTTACGGTACGCTGGATCTGGTGCTGCTGAACGAACGTGCGCAGCAACTGCCGGTCGGCTCTGACATTTGGGTGCTGTGCGTACTGGGCTTTGGCCTGTTGGCGGGCATTATCCCGCTGCACGGTTGGGTGCCTTCGGCGCATGCCAATGCCAGCGCACCGGCTGCCGCGCTGTTTTCGACCGTGGTGATGAAAGTGGGTCTGCTCGGCATTCTCACCGTCTCGCTGCTGGGCGATGCTCAGCCGCTGTGGTGGGGCATTGCCCTGCTGGTGCTGGGGATGATCACCGCGTTTGTCGGCGGATTGTACGCGCTGATGGAGCACAACATTCAGCGCCTGCTGGCGTACCACACTCTGGAAAACATCGGCATTATCCTGCTGGGTCTGGGCGTTGGCGTCACCGGTCTGGCGCTGCAACAGCCGGTGATGGTGGCGCTGGGCCTGGTCGGTGGTCTGTACCATCTGCTTAACCATAGCCTGTTTAAAACCACGCTGTTCCTCGGCGCGGGGCGGTCTGGTTCCGTACCGGCCATCGCGACATCGAAAAGCTGGGCGGGATTGGCAAGCGTATGCCGATGATCTCGCTGGCGATGCTGGTGGGCCTGATGGCAATGGCCGCGCTGCCGCCGCTGAACGGCTTTGCCGGTGAGTGGGTTATCTATCAGTCCTTCTTCAAACTGAGCACCAGCGGGGCGTTTATTGGTCGTCTGTTGGGGCCGCTGCTGGCCGTTGGTCTGGCGATTACCGGCGCGCTGGCGGTGATGTGTATGGCGAAAGTCTACGGTGTCACCTTCCTTGGCGCGCCGCGCACCAAAGAGGCGGAAAACGCCTGCTGCGCGCCGCTGCTGATGGCAATTAGCACCGTGGTGATGGCGCTGCTGTGCATCGTGGGCGGTGTCGCCGCACCGTGGCTGCTGCCGCTGCTGAGTACTGCCGTGCCGCTGCCGATGGCGACCGCGCACACCGTGGTGTCCCAGCCGATGATTACCCTGCTGCTGATTGCCTGCCCGCTGCTGCCGTTCATCATTCTGGCGCTGCTCAAAGGCAACCGCCTGCCGAGCCGTTCGCGCGGCGCGGCGTGGGTCTGCGGCTACGACCACGAACAGTCAATGGTGATTACCGCGCACGGTTTTGCAATGCCGGTGAAACAGGCCTTTGCCCCGGTACTCAAACTGCGTAAATGGCTCAACCCGGTCTCTCTGGTTCCAGGCTGGCAGAACGCGGCGGCGCCGCTGCTGCAACGTCTGGCGCTGGTTGAACTGGCGGTGCTGGTCGTGATTGTCATCTCTCGAGGAGCCTGAACATGACGGTCTTATTTGCTTTATTGCAGGCGCTGGTGCTGTTCGCCGTCGCGCCGCTGCTCTCCGGTATTACCCGCGTACTGCGCGCTCGGTTGCATAACCGTCGCGGGCCGGGCGTGATGCAGGAGTATCGCGACATCATCAAACTGCTGGGTCGCCAGAGCATTGGCCCGGATGCTTCCGGCTGGGTCTTCCGCCTGACGCCGTTTGTGATGGTGGGCGTGATGCTGACCATCACCACCGCGCTGCCGGTGGTCACCGTGGCGTCGCCGCTGCCGGGTCTGGGTGACCTGATTACCCTGATCTATCTGTTTGCCGTTGCGCGTTTCTTCTTCGCGATTGCCGGTCTCGACACCGGTAGCCCGTTTACCGCCATTGGTGCCAGCCGTGAAGCGATGCTCGGCGTGCTGGTGGAACCGATTCTGCTGCTCGGCCTGTGGGTCGCCGCGCTGGTGGCCGGTTCAACGCACATCAGCAATATCACCGACACCCTTTACCATTGGCCGGTCAGCCGCAGCATTCCGCTGGCGCTGGCCTTCTGCGCCTGTGCCTTCGCCACCTTTATCGAAATGGGCAAACTGCCGTTCGACTTAGCGGAAGCGGAGCAGGAGCTGCAGGAAGGCCCGCTGTCCGAGTACAGCGGCAGCGGCTTCGGCGTGCTGAAGTGGGGCATCAGCCTGAAACAGCTGGTGGTGCTGCAAATGTTCGTTGGCGTGTTTATCCCGTGGGGCCAGATGACCAGCTTTAGCGTGAGCGGCCTGGTTATCGCGATCGTTGCCGCCATCGTCAAGCTGGTGGTCGGCGTGCTGATTATCGCGCTGTTCGAAAACAGCATGGCGCGTCTGCGTCTGGATATTACCGGTCGTATCACCTGGACCGGGTTCGGTTTAGCCTTTTTAGCCTTCGTCTCCTTGCTGGTGGCGTGATAAGAGAGTTTTGAGCATGTCTGAAGAAAAAGTGGGTCAACACTACCTCGCTGCGCTGCACCAGGCCTTCCCGGGCGTGGTGCTGGACGAAGCCTGGCAGACCAAAGACCAGTTAACGATTACCGTAAAGGTGAACTACCTGCCGGAAGTCGTCGAGTTTCTTTACTACCAGCAGGGCGGCTGGCTGTCGGTGCTGTTCGGCAACGACGAACGTAAACTGAATGGACACTATGCGGTCTACTACGTGCTGTCGATGGAGAAAGGCACTAAGTGCTGGATCACCGTGCGCGTGGAAGTGGACGCCAATAAACCGGAATACCCGTCGGTCACGCCGCGCGTGCCTGCTGCCGTTTGGGGCGAGCGTGAAGTGCGCGACATGTACGGTCTGATCCCGGTCGGCCTGCCGGATGAGCGTCGTCTGGTGCTGCCGGACGATTGGCCGGACGAGCTTTATCCGCTGCGTAAAGACAGCATGGATTATCGTCAGCGCCCGGCGCCGACCACCGACGCCGAAACCTACGAGTTCATCAACGAGCTGGGCAGCAAGAAGAACAACGTGGTGCCGATTGGCCCGCTGCACGTCACCTCCGATGAACCGGGCCACTTCCGTCTGTTCGTTGACGGCGAGAACATCATCGACGCCGACTATCGTCTGTTCTATGTCCACCGCGGTATGGAAAAACTGGCGGAAACCCGCATGGGTTATAACGAAGTAACCTTCCTGTCCGACCGCGTGTGCGGTATCTGCGGTTTTGCCCACAGCACCGCCTACACCACCTCCGTCGAGAACGCGATGGGTATCGTGGTGCCGGAACGCGCGCAGATGATTCGCGCCATCCTGCTGGAAGTGGAGCGTCTGCATTCGCACCTGCTGAACCTTGGCCTGGCGTGCCACTTCACCGGCTTCGACTCCGGGTTTATGCAGTTCTTCCGCGTGCGTGAAGCCTCCATGAAAATGGCGGAAATCCTCACCGGGGCGCGTAAAACCTACGGTCTGAACCTGATTGGCGGCATCCGTCGCGACTTCCTGAAAGACGACATGATCCAGACCCGTCAACTGGCGCAGCAGATGCGTCGTGACGTGCAGGATCTGGTGGATATTCTGCTGAGCACCCCGAACATGGAACAGCGCACCGTCGGTATCGGCCGCCTGGACCCGGAAATCGCCCGCGACTTCAGCAACGTCGGCCCGATGGTTCGCGCCAGCGGCCACGCCCGTGACACCCGCGCCGATCACCCGTTCGTGGGCTATGGTCTGCTGCCGATGGAAGTGCACAGCGAGCAGGGCTGTGACGTTATTTCCCGTCTGAAGGTGCGAATCAACGAAGTGTTCACCGCCCTGAACATGATTGACTACGGCCTTGATAACCTGCCGGGCGGCCCGTTGGCGGTGGAAGGTTTCACCTACATTCCACACCGCTTCGCGCTGGGCTTCTCTGAAGCGCCGCGCGGTGACGATATCCACTGGAGCATGACCGGCGACAACCAGAAACTGTACCGCTGGCGCTGCCGTGCGGCGACCTACGCCAACTGGCCAACTCTGCGCTACATGCTGCGCGGCAACACCGTGTCCGATGCGCCGCTGATTATCGGCAGCCTCGACCCTTGCTACTCCTGTACTGACCGTATGACTGTGGTCGATGTGCGTAAGAAGAAGAGCAAGGTCGTGCCGTACAAAGAGCTTGAGCGCTACAGCATCGAGCGTAAGAACTCGCCGCTGAAATAATTGGGGCATTGCGTGGGGATTTCCCCTCACCCCGACTCTCTCCCCAAAGGGGCGAGGGGAAGGGCAGATCGAGCGCGAACTGACTGACAGCGCCGATCTGTCCCTCTCCCTTAGGGAGAGGGTTAGGGTGAGGGGAAAACCCCGCACGCAAGCTGGGAGCAACTATGTTTACCTTTATTAAAAAAGTCATCAAAACCGGCACGACGACATCGTCCTACCCGTTAGAGCCGATGCCGGTAGATAAAAACTTCCGCGGCAAGCCGGAACACAATCCGCAGCAGTGCATCGGCTGCGCGGCATGCGTTAACGCCTGCCCGTCGAACGCGCTGACGGTGGAAACCGATCGCGCCGCTAATCAGCTGGCGTGGCAGTTCAACCTCGGTCGCTGCATCTTCTGCGGCCGCTGCGAAGAAGTGTGCCCAACGGCGGCGATCAAGCTGTCTCAGGAGTACGAACTGGCGGTGTGGAAGAAAGAAGATTTCTTGCAGCAGTCTCGTTTTGATATCTGCAACTGCCGCGTTTGCAACCGTCCGTTTGCGGTGCAAAAAGAGATTGATTACGCCATTGCGATCCTCAAACACAACGGCGACAGCCGCGCGGAAAATCACCGTGAAAGCTTTGAGACCTGCCCGGAATGTAAGCGTCAGAAATGTTTGGTGCCTTCCGACCGTATTGACATGACTCGCCACATGAATGAGGCCATCTGATGAGCAACTTAATAGGGCCACGCGACGCCAACGGCATGCCGGTGCCGATGACGGTAGAGGAATCTATCGCCAGCATGAAAGCGTCGCTGCTGAAAAACATCAAACGTTCCGCCTACGTTTACCGCGTGGACTGCGGCGGCTGTAACGGCTGCGAGATTGAAATTTTTGCGACGCTTTCGCCGCTGTTCGACGCCGAACGTTTTGGCATTAAAGTGGTGCCGTCGCCGCGTCATGCCGACATTCTGCTGTTCACCGGGGCGGTGACTCGCGCCATGCGTTCGCCGGCGCTGCGCGCCTGGCAGTCTGCGCCGGATCCGAAAATCTGTATCTCCTACGGCGCGTGCGGCAACAGCGGTGGTATCTTTCATGACCTGTACTGCGTTTGGGGCGGCACCGACAAAATCGTACCGGTAGACGTGTATATTCCGGGTTGCCCTCCGACGCCTGCGGCGACGCTGTACGGCTTTGCCATGGCGCTGGGCCTGCTGGAGCAGAAAATCCACGCCCGCGCGCCGGGTGAGTTGGACGCCCAGCCTGCGCAACTGCTGCATCCGGACATGGTCCAACCGCTGCGTGTGCAGGTTGACCGCGCCGCGCGCCGCCTGGCGGGCTATCGCTACGGTCGTCAGATTGCCGACGACTATATGCTGCGTCTGAATCAGGGCGATGCTCAGGTTCAGCAGTGGCTGGAGACGGAAAACGATCCGCGTCTGACGGAAATCGTCACGCAGCTTAACCATGTAGTAGAAGAGGCACGTATTCGATGAGCGAACAGGTGGTGTTCAGTCAACTGAGCCGTAAATTTATTGATGAGAACGATGCGACGCCCGACGAGGCGCAGCAGGTTGTCTATTACAGCCTGGCGATTGGCCACCACCTCGGGGTCATCGACTGCCTCGAAGCCGCGCTGACCTGCTCGTGGGACGACTACCGGGCGTGGATCGCCACCCTGGAAGAGGGCAGTACGGCGCGACGTAAAATGGAAGGCGTGCCGAAGTACGGTGAGATTGTTATCGACAGCAACCATGTGTCGATGCTGGCCCACGCCTTTGATAAAGCGCGCGCCGTACAAACCACGCAGCAGCAGGAGTGGAGTCAGGCCATGCTCAATATGCTGCACGCGATTCATCAGGAGAGCGCCATCTATCTGATGGTGCGTCGCCTGCGTGACTGATTTTTGCAAGATTGAGGAATGACCATGACTGACGTTTTACTCTGTGTTGGTAACAGCATGATGGGCGATGACGGCGCGGGCCCGCTGCTGGCGGAAAAGTGCCTTGCCCAGCCGAAAGGGGCGTGGGTGGTGATTGACGGCGGCAGCGCGCCGGAGAACGACATCGTCGCGATCCGCGAGCTGAATCCCGATCGCCTGTTGATTGTCGATGCCACCGACATGGGGCTGAATCCCGGCGAGATCCGCATCATCGATCCGGACGATATCGCCGAGATGTTTATGATGACCACCCATAATATGCCGCTGAACTATCTGGTCGATCAGCTAAAAGACGATGTGGGCGAGGTGATTTTCCTCGGTATTCAGCCGGATATCGTCGGCTTCTACTATCCGATGACGGAGGCGATTAAAGACGCGGTGGAAGTGGTATATCAACGGCTGGAAGGCTGGCAGGGGCACGGCGGCTTTGCGCAGCTGGAAGCGCAGGAGGATGAGGAGTAACGCGCTCCTCATCCTGACCCTCTCCAGAACGGAGAGGGGAAACTACCTGCCCAGATGCGCACCGATGTAGCGCTGATAGCGATTGGCCTTCAGATAGGTTAAGTCCACCAGTACCAACCCATCCACGCAGTTGTTAAAGTCCGGGTCGCTGCCAAAATCGATAAACTGCACGCCGCCCGGGTCGCAGACTTCGGAATATTGTTTGTAGAGCGGCGGAATGCCGCAGCCAAGGTTGCCGAGCAGCGACTTTAGCCGGGTCAGGTCTTCGCTGTAATCTTCGCCGCTAAACTGCGCCAGCACGTCGGGTAACGACGCCGGGTACGGGCGGCGCGATTCCGCCAGCGGATGCGTTGCCGGAAACCACAGGCGGTAGAAGGCAACCAGCAGGTCGCGCGCCGCCGGCGGCATCCCACCGGAGATAGAGACCGGACCGAACAGGTAACGGTAGTGCGGATAGCGCGCCAGATACGCGCCGATGCCGGACCACAGGTAGTCCAGCCCACGGCGTCCCCAGTAGCGCGGCTGAATGAAGCTGCGTCCCAGTTCAATACCGTGTTGCAGAATATCATCCATCCGCTCATCGTAGTGGAACAGACTATAGCTGTAGATGCCGTCCAGCCCACGTTTTTCCAGCTGCATGGCGGTAGGGATAAAGCGGTAGGCGCCGACGATTTCCAGATCTTCTTCATCCATAGAATCAGATGTAGATAGTCGTCGTCATAACCGTCAACGTCGCGGCGTTTGCCGCTACCTTCACCGACTGCGCGGAAGGCGATTTCACGCAAACGGCCCAGTTCGCGCAGCAGCGGCGCATCTTCCTGGCCGTTACGCTGCCATAAATAGATCATTTTCCCGTCCGCCGTGCGCCCCAGGCATTCCGCCTGGTTGAACTCGCGCTTAAGCAACGCGCGCGCCTCCGGGCGAGCAATCGCGCTTTCGGTTTTGAATAGGCCCGGCAGCCCTTTGCCTAACCGCTGGACGTGGCGATAGCACCGGTCTGTCATTTCACGCGGCGTGGACTGCGGATTAAACCAGGCGGACCACGAAATTTGTTCACCAAGCGTTAGCGGCAGGCTGCTGTTACGGCGACGGAACATCTGCTGCATTAGTAGCAGCAGCGGCAGGTTTTGCGACATCAGCGTGCTGGCGTAAAACAGCGCACTGTTGCGCGCATCAATCCACGCCGGTAGCAGCGGGGCGTGGTATTTCGCCGCCAGCTTGATAAAACCGGAGTGCCATTTTTTATCGCGAATGCCGCGACGCGTCAGACGCGACACTTCGCCTGCCGGGAAGAAAATCAGCACGCCGCCGTTTTGTAGCTGGCTGTCCATTTGCTGGAGCGCGGCTTTAGCGGTACGACCGTTGATATTGTCCACCGGAATAAACAGTGAACTGAGCGGCTCAAGGTGCGTCAGCATCCGGTTGGTGACCACTTTGACGTCGCGGCGCACGCGGGAAACGGCGTAGAGCAGGGCCAGGCCATCAAGCGTGCCGGTAGGATGGTTGGCGATGATCACCAGCGGACCTTGTTCGGGATTTGTTCGAGACTGCGTAGTGGGAGATCGCAATGGATATTGAGGTATTCCAGCACCTGTTCGACGGTATCCAGCCCTTTCAGGTGACGGTGGCGTGCCGCGAACTGTTGAAACTCTTCTTCATGCAGCAGTTTTCTCAGCACGCTCTTTTGCCAGGGGCGGGCCTCGCCTCTGGCCACAGGTCGTCGATGACATTGTCGAGACTAAACATAGGGCTCCTCCTCTGTCCTGCTGTGACAGTAGAAGGGGAGATGTCGGTTAGATGGCAGTTTGGTGACGTTTTATGACAAAATGCCCCGCATGGCGGGCGTTGGGGGATTAACGCAGAATTTTCTTCTCGGCTAAATCGAGGGCGAAGTAGCTGAAGATGAGGTCCGCGCCCGCGCGTTTGATGGCACCGAGGCTTTCCAGCACCACTTTCTCTTCGTCAATGGCGCCGGCCTGTGCGGCAAACTTAATCATCGCGTACTCGCCGCTGACCTGGTAGGCGCCAATTGGCAGCTCGGTGCGTTCACGGATATCGCGCAGGATATCGAGATAGGCGCCCGCCGGTTTGACCATCAGGCAGTCGGCGCCCTGGGCTTCGTCGAGCAGTGATTCGCGAATCGCCTCGCGGCGGTTCATCGGGTTCATCTGATAGGTTTTGCGATCGCCTTTCAGCGCGGTGCCGGCCGCTTCACGGAACGGGCCGTAGAAGGAGGAGGCGAATTTGGTGGAGTAGGACATGATCGCGGTATCGGTGAAGCCCGCCGCGTCCAGCGCCTGGCGAATAGCCTGCACCTGGCCGTCCATCGCCGCGGAAGGGGCGATAAAGTCGGCACCCGCCGCCGCCGCAACCACCGCCTGTTTGCCGAGGTTAGCCAGCGTCAGGTCGTTGTCCACGCCGTGATCGCACAGCACGCCACAGTGGCCGTGAGAGGTGTATTCGCAGAAGCAGGTATCGGACATGACGATCATTTCCGGTACGGTTTGCTTGCAGATGCGCGACATACGCGCCACCAGACCGTCTTCTTTCCAGGCATCGCTGCCGGTGGCGTCGGTATGGTGAGAAATACCAAAGGTCATCACCGAGCGGATACCGGCGTTAGCAATGCGTTCAATTTCGCGCGCCAGATGTTTTTCTGGAATGCGCATCACGCCCGGCATGGCCTCGATGGCTTTGTAATCGTTGATTTCTTCTTCAACAAAGATCGGCAACACCAGGTCGTTTAAGCTCAGTGTTGTCTCTTCAAACATGGCGCGCAGCGCAGCGGATTTGCGCAGGCGACGGGGGCGATGGAGTAAGTCTGTCATGGTATGCCTGATGTTTGTGAAATAAGACCACTATTGTAACCGAATCAGGGTAAAGATGTTTTACTAAAGTGGTGGTTATGCGCCGCGCACCGCCGGGAGGGCGGCGCACATCTGAAAAATATCGATTAATACCCAATGTGGGGTATAAATATTTATTTTTTATTATTTTAATGCGAAATATATTCAATAGTGAGGTTTACCGCTTATTCATTGACGATGATGTTGTTTAAATGCCTTTTTAAACGTTTTTACTGTACTCTGCGCCAGATTTTTTTATTATGTCTGTCTGGTTCTTTTTCGGATCAGCCACATACAGAGTCGGATTTTTTCTGTGTCTCTTAACGTCATCCCTCTTCATGAAGAGGGATATATTTGCACGGATTGCATAACATGCCTTATTTGAATAAGCCGCATAGCGAGTTTATTGCACTCGATAAACATCTGGCGCCACGTGGTGTGAGCTTTAACTTGCTACCGGGCAGAATGTTTTGCCGGGCGACAGTAGCCTGAGTGACGTGACTATCGTGCTACAAAAAGGCGCTTTCTCTCTGCGTCGGGAAGAAGAGCACCGCATAATGGTTGGCCTGATTCAGGGCCCGTCGATTTTTGGCCTCGCCGCGGCAGCCAGCCCAATACTCAACGACTACTCACTCACCGCCGAAGCAGAATGTCAGGGATATTATCTTCCGGCAAAAGAGACCCTGCAATGTCTTGACCGCTATCAGCTCTGGCGAGAAGCGTTTTACTGGATGGCCTGGCAGACGCGTTTGCTGGAACAGCGTGATAAACAGTTGATTGGCGCTAACCATTATCATCAGATTCGCGCCACATTATTAATGATGCGCAACTGGGACGATAATATGCGCGAACGTATTGGTGTGCTGAATTATATTCAGCAGCGTACGCGAATATCGCGATCGGTGATTGCCGAAGTGTTAGCCGCGCTGCGGCAGGGAAATTATATCCAGATGGAAAAAGGCAAACTCGTCGGTATTACGCGTTTGCCTTGGAAATATTAAGAAGCGGGGATAACGTTGGCTTTATTGCCGCTGAGCTCGGTCACTAATTCATTAATACCGTCGCTCATATTGACGAAGCGGGTTAACGGCGAGCGGGTCACCACCACGAAAGCGCCGACGTTAGACTGCGGAATCATCGCCATATAGGTGATAAAGCCGCCACCGCCGCCGGTTTTCTGGATAATGCCAGGGCGACCATCTTTCGGCGCCATGTACACCCAGCCGAGGCCCAGCGCGTCGGCGCGGCCCGGTACGTCCATGCCAATCACGCGGGTTAACTGGCTACGCTTGTAGACCAGCGTCTGCATCCGGTCGGCCTGGCTGCTGCGGTGGTAGAAATCGGATGACAGATACTGCTGCATCCAGCGCATCATATCGCCCGGCGTAGAGTACACGCCACCGCTGCCCATGGCCGCCAGCGTGTTATTACACGGGCTGGCCCTTTCTCCGCCACCATCAGGCGGCCACACTGGTCCGGCGATGGCGTAAACGTGGTGTCTTTCATGCCAGCGGGCGCGCGATCTGCTCTTCAAACAGCTGTGGATAGGGTTTGTGCGCGGCGTTGCCCAGCGCGTCGGCCAGCAGGTCGAAGGCCAGGTTAGAGTAGCTGGCCTGCGAGCCCGGCGCGGCGTGCAGTTTTGCCGTTGATAGATAGTTCCAGCGCTGCGACTGAGTCGGCCAGACGAAGACCGGACGATGCGCCGCGCCGCCCGGCTGCTCGCGCGGCAGAGAGCTGGTATGCGTTGCCAGGTTCACTAAGCGAATTGGCGTGCCGTTGTAGGTCGGGACGCTCGCGCCCGACGGTGCATATTTACTCAGCGGGTCGTCGAGCTTCACCACGCCCTGGTCGAGCAGTTTCACCAGCATTTCGCTGGTCATCAGCTTCGTCAGCGAGGCGATACGAATCACCGAGTCAAGCTGCGGATGCACGTTGTTGCCCGGACGGGTTTCGCCAAAGCTGCGGAACACGCGCTGGTTGCCGTCGATCACCACCAGGGCCATGCCGGTCGCGCCACTCCCGTAAAAGATATGGTTAGCGTATCGGTCAACAATATCGGACGCAAACGCGGGCGCGGTAATCGGCTGTGGCTGAGCTGCCTGCACCGAGGTCAATGACGCCACGCACAGCGCGGCAGAAAAAAGCAGACTACGTTTCAACGGAAGCATCCATGAATTGAAATGGGAGAGTAATGCGTATTTATACTAAAAATACATCGAATCGGCATCAGGCACAGCGCCATTAAACGGTATGATAGCGGGAAAAACGTAACCGAGCGTAAACGCGATGATTATTCCGCGATGTGGATACGCGCTTTTGTGATCCGACGCGTATGATAGAGACGTGGACCGCCTGCGAACTCTGGCGGTATTTTTCGGTCTGATTGCACAGTTACATTGCCTAATACCTCTTTACGGTAAAAACGATCCGTGGCGGTATTCTGTTGTCACAGCACAACGCAGAATCATAAGAAGTTAGCAGGAGAGTACGATGTTTAAGTCTTTTTTCCCTAAGCCGGGTCCCTTTTTTCTCTCGGCGTTTATTTGGGCAATGGTCGCGGTGATTTTCTGGCAGGTGGGCGGCGGTAGCTGGCTGCTGCGCCTGACCGGCGCGAGCAATGATGTGCCGATTAGCGCGGCGCGTTTCTGGTCGCTGAACTACCTGGTGTTTTATGCCTACTATCTGGTGTGCGTCGGGCTATTTGCTGGCTACTGGTTTATCCGCAGCCCGCACCGCTGGCAGTACTGGTCGATTCTCGGCACGGCGCTGATTATTTTTGTCACCTGGTTTATGGTGGAAGTGGGCGTAGCGATCAACGCCTGGTATGCACCCTTTTATGACCTCATTCAAACGGCGTTGGCCTCACCAAACAAAGTATCGATTAACCAGTTCTACCAGGAAATCGGCATTTTCCTCGGCATCGCGCTTATCGCGGTGGTAATAGGCGTCCTGAATAACTTCTTTGTCAGCCATTACGTTTTCCGCTGGCGTTCGGCGATGAACGACTATTACATGGCAAACTGGCAACGCCTGCGCCATATCGAAGGGGCGGCGCAGCGTGTGCAGGAAGATACCATGCGCTTCGCGTCAACGCTGGAAGATATGGGCACCAGCTTTATTAACGCCATCATGACCCTGATAGCCTTCCTGCCGGTGCTGGTATCGCTCTCCGCGCACGTGCCGAATCTGCCGATTATCGGCCACGTGCCGTACGGTCTGGTGATTGCGGCTATCGTCTGGTCGCTGATGGGGACCGGGCTGCTGGCGGTGGTGGGGATCAAGCTGCCGGGGCTGAACTTTAAAAACCAGCGCGTTGAAGCCGCCTACCGTAAGGAGTTGGTCTACGGTGAAGATGATGCCACGCGCGCCACGCCGCCGACCGTACGTGAGCTGTTCAGCGCGGTGCGCCGTAACTATTTCCGCCTTTATTTCCACTACATGTACTTCAACATCGCCCGTATTCTGTACCTGCAAGTGGACAACGTTTTCGGTTTGTTCCTGCTGTTTCCGTCGATTGTTGCCGGTACGATTACGCTCGGTCTGATGACGCAGATAACCAACGTTTTCGGTCAGGTACGGGGATCGTTCCAGTATCTGATCAGCTCCTGGACCACGCTGGTGGAACTGATGTCTATCTACAAACGTCTGCGCAGCTTCGAACGAGAGCTGGATAACAAAGATCTGCCGGATGAAATCGTTCAGCCGCAAAGTTAAGAAAACCGTTTATTTTTGATAAGGATAGCCCATGGCTATAGCCACAACGCGTTACCGTTCGTTTGCCCTGACCCTGCTGGCCGCCGCGCTGTTAAGCGCCTGTACCAGCCAGCAGGCACCGCAGCTGAAAGAGGGCGAAAAACCGGTCGATGTGGCAAGCGTAGTGCGGCAAAAAATGCCCGCCAGCGTGAAGGACAGAGACGCCTGGGCGCAGGCGCTGGCGAAGACTTTCGAGAGCCAGAAGCTGGCGCCGACGGAAGAGAATATCTGTTCGGTGCTGGCGGTCGCGCAACAGGAGTCGAACTACCAATCCGACCGTCGGTACCTAATCTGAGCAAAATCGCCTGGCAGGAGATCGACCGCCGGGCGGAGAAGATGCATATCCCGGTTTTCCTGGTGCACACCGCGCTGAAAATCAACTCGCCCAACGGTAAAAGCTACAGCGAACGGCTGGATAACGTGAAAACCGAAAAACAGCTGAGTGCGATATTCGACGACTTTATCGGCATGGTGCCGATGGGGCAGAAGCTGTTTGGCTCGCTTAACCCGGTCCACACCGGTGGGCCGATGCAGGTCAGCATCGCCTTTGCCGAACAGCATCAGGATAACTATCCGTGGAAGATGGAGGGTACCGTCCGCCAGGAGGTGTTCTCGTTGCGCGGCGGCCTGTGGTTCGGCACCTATCATCTGCTGAACTACCCGGCGAGCTACACGGCGCCTGTTTATCGCTATGCCGACTTTAATGCCGGTTGGTACGCCAGCCGTAATGCGGCTTTCCAGAATGCGGTCAGTAAAGCCACCGGCGTGAAACTGGCGCTGGATGGCGACGTTATTCTTTACGGCAGCGATGAGCCGGGCAGCACGGAGAAAGCGGTCAGGAAACTGGCGGACAAGCTGTCGCTGAGCAACGCTGAAATTCACCGTCAGCTACAAAAAGGCGACAGCCAGGCGTTTGAAAACACCGCGTTGTACAAAGGGTGTATAAAATTGCCGAGCAAAAAGCGGGTAAACCGCTGGCCGCGAGATGCTGCCGGGGATTCAGCTGGAGAGCCCGAAAATAACCGTCAGTTAACCACGGCGTGGTTTGCTAAACGGGTTGATGAGCGCCGGGCCAAATGCATGGCGCTGAATTAATCGTGATGACGCAGGCGGCGCACCAGGGAAACCACGCCAAGGATGGCGCAGCCTGCGAGGAAGGGCACCAGGCCAAACAGCGTACTCACGCCGAGGCCAATTTCCACGCGCGGACGGCCGCTGTCCTGAATCTGCATCAGGTGCTCATAGATACCTGGAGCGTGCAACACCAGCGATAGCAGTTGCGCCCCAACTGAAAAGCACAGCAGGACGAAAAGCGCGTACGCGAGGTTGCCTGACGCGGAGGACGCCTTTTTCTTCCCACTGAACATGAGTTTTGACAAGGTAAAATCTGTCATTGGGACCTCCAGGATCACGTGAAGACGGATGATTGCGTGTTACTGGGGTGAGTGTGGCAGTAGATAGGAATTGTCAATATCGGATTTATGGTAAATTTTGAGCCAGAATATTCCTGGTTTTGCTGTCCGATTTACGCATTTCCCGCTTCAGCTTGAGGTTAAATCCCATTAACATTCGCTAATTGCCGTTCACACCACAGACGTTGTCGCGGGTTTATGGCATCCTGCTTTCTTTGTGATGGAGCCGCTATGAACCTGCCTGTAAAAATCCGCCGCGACTGGCACTACTACGCATTTGCGATTGGTCTTATCTTTATTCTTAACGGAATTGTTGGCCTGCTGGGTTTTGAAGCGAAGGGCTGGCAAACCTATGCCGTGGGGCTGGTAACGTGGGTGATTAGCTTCTGGCTGGCGGGGTTGATTATTCGTCGCAGAGAAGAGTAAAAGGTCACGATGTATCGGGGCGCGTTGCCGCGCCCGCAGACACGTCTTAATCGTTCATTGACGTTTTCAGCGCTTTATCGGCCTGATGGCGTTCCAGCGCGAGCTCAATCAAGCGGGTAATCAATGATGTGTAGTCCAGACCGCTGGCCTGCCACAGTTTCGGGTACATGCTGATGTTGGTGAAGCCAGGCAAGGTGTTGATTTCGTTAATCACCACGTCGTTATCGGCAGTCAGGAACACATCCACGCGCGCCATACCGCTACAGCCTAACGTTTGATAAGCCTCAATCGCGACATGGCGGATTTTATCGTTCACTTCGGCGGGAATCGCTGCAGGAACCACCACCTTCGCGCCATTATCGTCAATGTACTTGGTATCGTACGCGTAGAACTCGCTGTTCAGCACGATCTCACCGCAGGTGCTGGCCTGCGGATCGTCATTGCCCAGCACCGCACATTCGATTTCCCGGCCTTTAATACCTTGTTCCACCACGACTTTATGGTCGAATTCGAAGGCTAACGCCACGGCTTTCGCATACTGCTCCGCATCGTTGACCTTGCTGACGCCAACTGAGGAGCCCTGATTCGCAGGCTTAACGAACAGCGGCAGACCCAGCTTCGCTTTGATCTCGTCGAAGGTGAAATTGTCGCGGTTGCGGCGCGTCAAGGTAACAAACGGCGCAATAGACAGCCGGCATCGCGCAGCAGACGCTTGGTGACGTCTTTATCCATGCAGGCGGCTGAGCCCAGAACGTCGGAGCCGACAAACGGCAGGTTTGCCATACGTAGCATCCCCTGCAGGGAACCATCTTCCCCAGCGTGCCGTGCACAATGGGGAAAATCACGTCAATGGCATCCAGCGGTTGGCCGCTTTCGGCGTCGATCATCTGCTGGCGTTCGCGGCCTGGAATATGGGCCAGCGTCGTCGTAGAAGGGCGCAGCGCGATACGGCGGGGTCCTGAGCGTTGAGCAGATAGTTCTGCGCATCGCTGATGTGCCACTGCCCTGTTTATCGATGCCTAACAGCACCACGTCAAACCGCGTTTTATCAATCGCTTCAACAATATTCTTCGCGGACTGTAGGGAGACTTCGTGCTCCGCCGATTTGCCGCCAAAAACAATCCCAACCCGCAACTTTGCCATTCTCTCAATCCATCCATTCCAAAACGCAAAGCACATAACATACCACGGGCGATGCGGGCTATCTGCCTTTTCCATATCGTTCCGCGCAAATCATCTTCAGGTGCTAAGCATAAGTCACTAATGTTCTGCATTTTCATCGTGATATGTATCACAAAAATGCGTTTGTTGACTGATAAAATCCTGAAGTTATCGATTGAGCATCTCTGACAATACGGCGAGAGAAGCGAGTTGCTAACCTGACAACTTGTTCCCGTCAATTGAAGTCAAACGCGTCGTTATGGAATCCTGGAAGGTTAACCTTATTTCCGTCTGGTTCGGCTGTTTTTTCACCGGGCTAGCGATTAGCCAGATTTTGCCTTTTTTACCGCTTTATGTGGCGCAGCTTGGCGTCACCTCGCACGAATCGCTGTCCATGTGGTCAGGCTTGACCTTCAGCGTCACCTTTCTGGTTTCGGCGATCGTTTCGCCAATGTGGGGAAGCCTCGCGGACCGTAAAGGCCGCAAGTTAATGCTGCTGCGCGCATCGCTTGGGATGGCGGTGGCGATTCTCCTGCAGGCCTTCGCCACCAACGTCTGGCAGCTCTTTTTCCTGCGCGCCATTATGGGCTTAACGTCCGGCTATATTCCTAACGCAATGGCCCTTGTGGCCTCGCAGGTGCCGCGTGAGCGCAGCGGCTGGGCGCTCAGCACCCTCTCGACGGCGCAGATCACCGGCGTGATCGGCGGGCCGCTGCTCGGCGGTTTTCTGGCTGACCATGTAGGGCTGCGAATGGTGTTCTTTATCACCGCATTCCTGCTGATGGTGAGCTTCCTGGTGACGCTGTTTTTAATCAAAGAGGGCTCCCGCCCGGTGCTGGAAAAAGGCGAGAAGCTGAGCGGTAAGGCGGTATTTGCCTCACTGCCGTATCCGGGCTGGTGATCAGCCTGTTTGTGACGACGATGGTGATTCAGCTGTGTAACGGCTCGATTAGCCCAATTCTGGCGCTGTTTATTAAATCGATGTCGCCGGATAGCACTAACATTGCCTTCTTAAGCGGCATGATTGCCGCTGTGCCCGGCGTATCGGCGCTGATTTCCGCACCAAGGCTGGGCAAGCTCGGGACCGTATTGGCACGGCCCGCATTTTGCTGGGCACGCTGGTCTTTGCCGTGGTGCTGTTCTTTGCCATGTCGTTTGTGACCACCCCGCTTCAGCTTGGCATTCTCCGTTTTATTCTTGGCTTCGCCGATGGCGCGATGCTGCCGGCGGTACAAACGCTGTTGCTCAAATATATTAGCGAGCGCGTTACCGGGCGTATATTCGGCTATAACCAGTCGTTTATGTATCTGGGTAATGTGGCGGGGCCGCTGATTGGCGCATCCATTTCCGCAATGGCCGGATTCCGCTGGGTATTTATCGCCACCGCGGTGATTGTGCTGATTAACCTATGGCAACTGGCGGTAATGCTCCGCCGTACCCAGCCGGTTCGCCAGTAATATCATGGTAACGATGGAAATAGCGGCACAACGTTATTTCCATCGATTCATTCCACTGTTATTCAACTTTGTTCGATGGCCCTGCATTATTATGCGAGAGAAACGTTTCGCTGGCAGAAAATGAAACTAATTCCATGATATTCATGGGATTATATTTTTGCGGGTTTCACTTGCAGAATTGTCTGGATATTGTAATTCTATTCCTGCTTGCCAAAGGGAATGGAACCGTATGTTTTAGCGGTCTATTTATTTTTTCAGGGCCTGCATCCAGCCCATCGCTATCCATAAGGAAAACGCGCGATGAAAAATTTCATTGCTGAATTGCTGGTAAAACTAGCCGAAAAGGAAGATGAAGCAAACGCGCTACGTATTCAGGTTGATGCGCTGGAAGTGGTGGTGACTACGCTGCTACTGCATATGAAACAGCAGCCGCAGTCCGATCTGGAAAGCCACATTGCCGCCACGCTGAATAAGCTTACACCGCCGGAAGATGCTTCCGATCATCATCGCGAATTATTATATAACCATGTTAAACGGTTATTTCTAGCCCCTGAAAATTAGTAGGTCTTTGCTTATTTCACGCTGTCATTAAACTGTCACGCTCTTTTCTTACAGTCTCCATGTTTTCTTTTTTTAAGTATTTATACATGGAGAAACTAACGTGAAATACCGTGCTATCGTTGCCGCATTATTACCTCTGCTGGGTCTGCCTACCGTTCACGCGGAGACCTCTACCGCTGTTCTCGATAACCGCGCCGCGCAAGGGGATATCACCCAGCCAGGCGGTGCTCGCCGTTTATCTGCCGATCAAACCGATGCGATTCGCGCCTCCTTAAATAATAAACAGGCCAAAAACGTTATTTTGCTGATTGGCGATGGGATGGGCGACTCTGAAATTACCGCCGCGCGTAACTACGCGGAAGGCGCGGGCGGTTATTTTAAAGGTATTGACGCGCTGCCGTTAACCGGCCAGTACACCCATTATGCGCTGAACAAAAAGACCGGTAAGCCGGACTACGTGACTGACTCCGCCGCGTCGGCCACCGCATGGAGTACCGGCGTGAAAACCTATAACGGCGCGCTGGGCGTCGATATCCATGAAAAAGATCACCAGACGATTCTTGAGCTGGCGAAAGCGGCCGGCCTGGCGACCGGTAACGTGTCTACCGCCGAATTGCAGGATGCGACCCCTGCGGCGCAGATTTCTCATGTCACTTCGCGTAAGTGTTACGGCCCGAGCGTGACCAGCGAAAAATGCCCAACCAACGCGCTGGAAAAAGGCGGTAAAGGGTCCATTACCGAACAGCTGCTGAATGCCCGCGCAGACGTGACGCTGGGCGGCGGCGCAAAAACCTTCGCCGAAACTGCGACAGCGGGTGAATGGCAGGGTAAAACCCTGCGTGAGCAGGCGCAGGCGCGCGGCTATCAGCTAGTGGATAACGCCACCACGCTGGCGGCGATTACTCAGGCTAACCAGGACAAACCGTTGCTGGGGCTGTTCTCTGACGGCAATATGCCGGTTCGTTGGGAAGGGCCGAAGGCCTCTTATCATGGCAACCTGGATAAGCCAGCGGTGACCTGTACGCCGAACCCGAAACGTGATGCCAGCGTGCCGACTCTGGCGCAGATGACCGACAAAGCCATCTCCCTGTTGAGCGCCAACGAAAAAGGCTTTTTCCTGCAGGTTGAAGGGGCGTCGATCGATAAACAGGATCACGCGGCGAATCCGTGCGGCCAGATTGGCGAAACGGTCGATCTGGATGAAGCGGTACAAAAAGCGCTGGAATTTGCGAAAAAAGACGGCAATACCCTGGTGATCGTTACCGCTGACCACGCGCACGCCAGCCAGATTATTCCACCGGAAACCAAAGCGCCGGGCCTGACGCAGGCGTTGAATACCAAAGATGGGTCAGTGATGGTGATGAGCTACGGTAACTCGGAAGAGGAGTCAATGGAGCATACTGGCACCCAGCTGCGTATCGCTGCCTACGGCCCGCATGCCGCTAACGTAGTGGGCCTGACCGACCAGACTGATCTCTACTACACCATGAAAGCCGCGTTGGGGCTGTAATCTCCCGACCAGACCGGCGGCATATAATTCGCTGCCGGCCTGGTAAAATTCCTGCCAGCGACCAGACTTACAGAGTTCTACTCACAAAAGGATGGTGCAATGAAAACAACATTACTGATTACCCTACTGTGTGGCGTGTTTGCGGCCAGCGCCGTGTCTGCGGCGACGACGGCTGCCGCACCGGAGAAGACCCTGACGCCGCAGCAACAGCGGATGAGTAGCTGCAATCAGCAGGCGACGGCTAAAACCCTGAAGGGGATGAGCGCAAAACCTATATGAGCAGCTGTCTGAAAGGGGAAGGGGCGACCGCAGACGGCAAAGCGTTAACGCCGCAGCAGCAAAAAATGAAGGATTGTAACGCGCAGGCCGCTCAGAAGACCCTGAAGGGCGACGAGCGTAAAACCTTTATGAGTACCTGTCTGAAGAAAAAGTAAATTCACTTCTTATGGCAAGCTAGCCTGGCCCGGCAGCGTGTGCCGGCCAGCGTCATCAGGACTTACTCATCTTGTCCGATTTTTCCATGCATTTTGCCATCGCTTCGATGACCGCCGAGCGGAAGCCTTTTTCTTCCAGCACGCGCACAGCTTCAATCGTGGTACCGCCAGGCGAGCACACCATATCTTTCAGTTCACCCGGATGTTTACCGGTTTCCAGCACCATCTTCGCGGAGCCCATGACCGCCTGCGCGGCGAATTTATAGGCCTGGGCGCGCGGCATACCGCCCAGCACGGCGGCATCCGCCATGGCTTCGATAAACATAAATACATAGGCTGGCGCAGAGCCGCTAACGCCCACCACCGGGTGGATCATCGGTTCGGCAATTTCTTCCGCGGCCCCGAAGCAGCGGAAAATATTCAACACATCGGCGATATCTTCCGGCGTGACCAGCGCGTTTGGCGTGACCGACGTCATCCCGGCGTTGACCAGTGACGGCGTATTCGGCATGGCACGGACGATTTTACGATCGTGACCCAGCGCGCGCGCCAGCTGATCGAGGGTAATCCCGGCGGCAATGGAGACCACCAGTGAATCTTTGTTCAGGCTGGAAGCGATGTCGCTCAGTACCTTCACCATAATGCCCGGCTTCACGGCGCCAAAGACGATATCTGCCACCTGCGCCACTTCTTGCGGGCTTTGCGCCGCGTTAATGCCGAACTCATCGCGCAGCGCGGCGACTTTATCCGGGAAGGGGTATAAACCCAAATCTGCCCAGGAAGTACCTGCCGCTGGCAATCAGGCCGCCAGAATGGCCTTTCCCATATTACCGCAGCCAATGAAGCCAATTTTCTTCTCCATCATGTCTCTCCCTCTGTCTGTTTTTTTGTAGTGTACTGTTATAGGCCATTCCCGGCGATGGGTAACGTAATTTTGTGACGCTGGTTGCACATTATTACGTCCGAAGACGCGCTTACCGTATAATCGCCCTTTAACAGCCAGCGTTAAGCGGAGTGAGTATGACGATTTGGGTGGACGCCGATGCGTGTCCGAACGTGATTAAAGAGGTGCTTTACCGCGCCGCAGACCGTACACAGATTGAGCTTGTGCTGGTGGCAAACCAGTATCTGCGCGTGCCGCCGTCGCGCTTCGTCCGCGCGATGGTGGTCCCAAAAGGCTTTGACGTTGCCGACAATGAAATCGTGCGCCTGTGCCAACCGGGCGATCTGGTGATTACCGCCGATATTCCGCTGGCCGCTGAAGTGCTGGAAAAGGGCGGTGCGGCGCTGAACCCACGTGGTGAACGCTACAGCGATGCCACGATTCGTGAACGCCTGACTCTGCGTGATTTTATGGACACAATGCGTTCCAGCGGTATTCAAACCGGCGGCCCCAGCGCGCTTTCCCAGCGCGATCGCCAGCAGTTTGCCGCTGAACTGGACAAGTGGCTGTTGGCGGTAAAACGCGGCTGACAGGATTTCTGTCACCGGAATATGCTACCTTTGCCGCGTCGTTCGGCTTGTCAAAACAAGACAGTTTCATGTACTGTTAGCGCAACGGCTTGTGGAATTATTTTTTTACGCTTTAAAAGCAGATGATGGCTGGATGTAAAGCGGGTAAAATACGCAGGCTGAATCTTTTTGTAACCTAAAGTTTACACTTACTTGTGTACTAGTTTGGTGGTATTATTCACGCTTCACATGCACGTCCCGCAATTTTGCGTCATCAGGGGAATTCCAGGTAATGACACAACCTATTTTTCTTATCGGAGCCAGAGGCTGCGGAAAAACAACAATAGGTCAAGCGCTTACCCATGCCTGCGATTTCCGTTTTGTTGATACTGACCAGGTGTTACAGCAGCGGTCAGGCATGAGCGTGGCGGATATCGTGGCGGCGGAAGGCTGGCCGGGTTCCGCGCCAGAGAGACCGAAACGTTAATCTCCGTCACCCAGCCTGGCGCGGTTATCGCCACGGGCGGTGGAATTATCCTTGCACCGGTAAACCGCGAGTTTATGCGCCAGAACGGCGTTGTGGTGTACCTGAATGCGCCGGTTCCCGTTTTAGCGCGCCGTCTGGAAGCCTTTCCAGAAGCTGACCAGCGCCCGACGCTGACCGGTAAACCCATTAGCGAAGAAGTCGCCGATGTGCTGGCTCAGCGCGATGCGTTGTACCGTGAAACCGCCCATTACATCGTCGACGCTTCCGCCTCGCCGGAGCGCGTGGTGACGCTGATCCTCGATGCTCTGCACCTGGCCACCGCCAGCTAGCGAAACGCATCGCTTTCTCCCATCTCTTCCTCATGCTGTGATGCACGCTGCCGATATAACCCTTTTTATTTTGCGGTTATATCGGGCGTAAATCACATTTTTCACCTATTCTGTATGTTATAGAAAAGTTAAAATCAAAACATATCAGGAGAGTACTGGAAACAACTGGAATCTTTACATTCCGCCTCCCGCGGCAGGTGCTACGCTTCTGAGCGGTATTTTTCATCCATCCAGGTGGCTATTTGTAAAGTGAACTTTCAGAAAAGCAGAAGGTAAATAACATGAGTGCAACGATGGCGATTCTTACGATAGGGTGGTGCCCGTCAGTGAAGTGTTGCCGCTTTTGACCGAGCACATCAGGGAAGATCAGATAACCCACATCAGCCTGCTAGGCAAAATGAATCGTGCTGACGTCATGGAAGAGTATGCACCAGAACCCGGTGAAGAGCGCTTACTGGTTCTGCTAAATGATAACCAATTTGTTGAAGTATCCCGTCCGAAGGTGGAGTTGAGCCTCCAGGCCGTTATTGAGGTGCTGGACAACCAATCCTATGACGTCATCCTGTTACTGAACACGTTCAAATTACGCAGTATGGTGGCGCGCAATGCGATGCTGCTGGAACCTCAGCGCATTATTCCACCGTTGGTCGCCTCTATCGTTGAGGGACACCAGGTCGGGGTGCTTGTGCCTGTCGAAGGCATTTTAAATGCCCAGCAGGAGAAGTGGCAGATGCTGCCCACCTCACCTTATTACGCGCTGGCCAACCCGAACCTCGATACCGATCAGCACCTGATTTCCGCAGGCAGTTCACTGCTGGAACAGGGGGCCGACGTGCTGGTACTGGATTCACTCAGCTATCACCAGCGTCACCGTGACCTATTACAAAAAGCGCTGGATGTGCCTGTTTTACTGTCGAATGTGCTGGTCGCCAGACTGGCGGCAGAATTATTGTGTTAACGGGAGAATTTCGCGTGACAGGTTTCTGTTCGCCCCCTATATTGGTCTTTTGACGACACGATAATAAGGGCCTGTTTATGCTTCAAAGCAACGAATACTTCGACGGAAAAGTGAAATCCATTGGTTTTACCAGCAGCAGCACCGGGCGTGCGAGCGTGGGCGTGATGGCGGAAGGCGAATATACCTTCGGTACCGCGCAGCCGGAAGAAATGACCGTGATCAGCGGCGCGCTGAACGTGTTGTTACCGGGGGAAACTGAGTGGAAAGTCTATGCTGCCGGGGAAGTTTTCAACGTGCCGGGCCACAGCGAGTTTAACCTGCAGGTTGCAGAGCCAACGTCTTATCTGTGCCGCTATCTGTAATAGTTTCCCTTCCTGCTAAGGCAGGAAGGGAAACACCTCATTCATCAACGCTGCGCTTCGCCGCCTAACCCTTCCACCAGGCTTTTAATCAGCGCCGCCAGCTCGCCGGTCATCAGAATAAAGTCGGCATCGAAACGCTGGGCGTAGTCGTCACGATCGATATCTTCGTTCTGATCGCGCAGTTCGTCGCAGAACTTAAGGCGCTTAATCGAGCCGTCGTCACACATCACGAACTGAATGCGCTGCTGCCAGTCGAGGGCCAGCTTGGTCACCAGCTTACCGGCTTCGATGTGGACGGCGATTTCGTCGCAAACCAGATCCTGTTTTTTCGCGCGGATCACGCCGCCGTCTTCGAGGATCGCTTTCAGTTCGGCTTCATCAAGTAGCTGGAAGCCCTGCGCCGTGGTGCCAGAGCGCACCCATTCGGTCAGCGTCAGCTCGATCGGGTTTTCCAGCGTCAGCGGTACGACGGGCAGAGAACCGAGGCTCTTACGTAACAGCGCCAGCGTATCTTCCGCTTTTTTTGCGCTGGCGCAGTCGACCATAATCAGATCGTTAACGGTGTCGATCCACATCATCGTCTGGCTGAAGCGGCTGAACGCGCGCGGCAGCAGAGAGTGCAGCACTTCATCTTTCAGGGAATCTTTTTCGGTCTTTTTCAGCTTGCGACCCTGATCGGCTTCCAGTTTCTGGATCTTCGCTTCCAGCGCCTGTTTAATCACCGGAGAGGGCAGGATCTTCTCTTCTTTGCGCGCGCAGATAATGATCTGACCATTCGCTGTGTGCGTTAGCGCATCGCTGTGTGAACCCATCGGTGGCACCCAGCCGGTTTTCGCCATATCCTGGCTGCCGCACGGGGTGAAGGTCATCTCAGCGAGCTGTTTTTCCATCTCTTCCGCGCGCAGTGAGATGTCGCGGCTGAGACGATAAACCATTAAATTTTTGAACCACAGCATGATAATTTCCACGGTGTTATCGTTAAATCAGCGTGCAATGATAACGAATTGTCTCTGGCCTTGCATTGTTTTAAACAGGAGTGATGAATGCGAATTGGTATCGATCTGGGTGGAACGAAAACGGAAGTTATCGCGCTGAGCGATCGCGGGAGCAGCTCTATCGTCACCGTCTGCCGACGCCGCGTGACTACCAGCAAACCATTGAGAACATTGCGCATCTCGTCGCACTGGCCGAAGAGGCGACCGGGCAAACCGGGACGGTGGGAATGGGCATTCCCGGCTCGATTTCGCCCTATACCGGGTGGTGAAAAACGCCAATTCAACGTGGCTGAACGGCAAGCCGTTTGATAAAGATTTAAGCCGTCGTCTGAACCGCGAGGTGCGGCTGGCGAACGACGCCAACTGTCTTGCGGTATCGGAAGCGGTAGACGGCGCGGCGGCGGGCGCGCAGACGGTGTTTGCGGTGATCATTGGTACCGGCTGCGGCGCGGGCGTGGCGATTGGCGGCCGCGCGCATATCGGCGGCAACGGCACGGCGGGCGAATGGGGCATAATCCACTGCCGTGGATGAATGACGACGAGCTGCGCTATCGTGCGGAAGTGCCGTGCTACTGCGGTAAGCAGGGCTGCATTGAGACCTTTATTTCCGGTACCGGTTTTGCCACCGACTATCAGCGCTTGAGCGGTAAAGCGCTTAAGGGCAGCGAGATTATGTGCCTGGTGGATGAAGGTGATGCGCTGGCAGAACAGGCGCTCTGTCGCTATGAGCAGCGGCTGGCGAAATCGCTGGCGCACGTGGTGAATATTCTCGACCCGGACGTGATTGTGCTGGCGGCGGGATGAGCAACGTTGAGCGGCTATACCAGACGGTGCCGCAGTTGGTGAAAGAATGGGTGTTTGGCGGTGAGTGCGAGACGCCGATTCGTAAAGCGCTGCACGGGGATTCGAGCGGGGTGCGCGGCGCGGCGTGGTTGTGGCCGGCGTGATTTAACCCTCACCCTAACCCTCTCCCGAAGGGAGAGGGAACCGTCTTGTGTTGTTGGTGGGGAAAGCCGCCGTTCTGCACGGTTTTCTCCCTCTCCAGGAGAGAGGGGAACCTCACTCCACGCTAAACATTTTATCCAGTCGGCTATACCCCAGCCCGTTGATTTTCTTCACCTTAATTTGCACCGGAATGCGCTCTTTCATCGCCTCAACGTGGCTGATCACGCCGATGATTTTGCCGCTGGCGTTGAGCGCATCGAGCGCATCCAGCGCGGTATCGAGCGTTTCGCTGTCCAGCGTGCCGAAGCCTTCATCGAGGAACAGTGAGTCAATACGGGTTTTGTGGCTGACCAGATCGGAGAGCGCCAGCGCCAGCGCGAGGCTAACGAGGAAGCTTTCGCCACCGGAGAGCGTGCGGGTATCGCGCACCGCGTCCGCCTGCCAGGTATCAACCACCTCTAATTCCAGCGCATCGCTGGCTTTACGTTGCAGCAGATAACGACCATGCAGGCGGCTGAGCTGTTCGTTGGCGAGCCACACCAGATTATCCAGCGTCAGTCCCTGGGCGAATTTACGGAATTTATCCCCTCTTTGGAGCCAATGAGCGCATTTAAATGCGCCCAGTCTTCCAGCACGGCATTGGCTTTTTCAATCTCAACGAACAGTGACTGCTGCTGCTGGCGATTGTCGCTGTCCTGCTTGAGCTGCTGGCGCAGTTCGCCCTGGCGCTCGCTGTTTTCGCGAAGCTGGCGGGCAAGCTGCTGAAGCTGTTCCTGCACGTCGGCAAGGCTCAAATCGGCTGTCAGCGTTTCCGGGCGCACGGTCAAATGATGTTGCAACGCTTCCTGTACCTGTGCGGCGAGGGTCTGGCGCTGCTGGTGCTGCGTCTCCAGCGTCTGTTTGAGCTGTTCAAGACGCTGGCGCTCGCCGGCATCCAGTAGCGCATCCAGAAATGCCTGTCGGTCCGGGAAGTGCGAGGCGGAAAGCTGCTGGTCGAAGGTCTGTTCCGCTTGCTGAAGACGCTCATTTTCCAGTTTTTCTTGTTGCTGGAGCGTTTGCCACTGGCTTTCCAGCGACACACAGTCATGATGCGCCTGTTGCCAGCCGTCAAGCGAGGCCTGCTGACCGTCGTCGGCATTTTCGGCGGTCGGTAGCGTTTCCAGCAGCGGTTGAATTAACGCCAGCTGCTGTTGAGTGCTCTGGAGCTGCGCCTGCTGCTGTTGCCACTGGGTTATCTCGGTTTCGCGCGCCGTCAGCCAACTGTTTTCATCGCCAGCCTGCGGTTGCGTCAGGCCAAAAGCCGTGAACGATTGATTAAGCGCGGCAGTGCGCTGCTCCTGTTCTTCGCGTAGCTGCGTTAGCTGCGCCTCAAGCTCGCGAAGCTGCTGTTCCAGCGTCAGGCGTTGTTGGTGCTGATAACGCTGCTGTTCGGCGTCATCCTGTGCGGCCAGCCAGCCGTTGATATCGTCAGACGGTTGCAGATCGATATGCAGATGCTGGAGCGTCTCCTGCCACTGGAAGGTAAGTGCTTGCTCCTGCTGAGAAAGCGACGCGAGCTCGTCATTTTCTTTCTGCTGCTGCTTTTGCAGCGTCTCCAGCTGGCCACGCAGCGCCGCGCCGTTTTCGGCCAGCTGCGAAACCTCTTTTTCCAGCGCATCGCGACGTGCTTTGTTGGCGTCCGGTTTTAAAGCCTGATATTCGGCCAGCGCCGGATGGCTGGTGGAACCGCACAGCGGACACGGCGCGCCCGGCTGGAGACGCGCGCGCTCGGCTTCCAGCTTAACGATGGTGTCTTCCAAATCGCAAATGGCCTTAACGTCGGCCAACTGCTGTTTTTTCTCTTTATAGACCAGGCGCAGCGGGGTCAGTTCGGCGGTGATTTTCTCCAATTGCTGCTGGCGCTGCTGCTGAGTATCCATCAGCTGCTGTCGGCGGGCGTGGAGCGGGATAAAGCGCGCATGAAGGGTGCTGAGCTGCTGGCGCTGCGGGCGCGCCGCCGCGTGTTCGGCAATTCGGGCGGCGACCTCTTCCTGCGTGAGCGTCAGCGTGGAAGGCGGTAGCTGGCTGAGCTGTGCCGCCAGCGCGTTCCGGCGCTGTTCCTGCATTTGTTGCTGTGCACGTTCCCGCGTCTGCTGAGCAAACGCGCTGCGCCAGCCGGTTAGCTCGCCTTGCCAGCGCTGAATATGTTCATGCGCCTGCAGCCATTGTTGCTGTTGTTGCAGCGATTGCGTGAGCGTGGCGTGCTGGCGTTCCGCGCTGTAGCGAATGCGATCTCGTTGGGTACGGGCTGCCTGTAAGCGAGTATTCACTTGCAGAATCTGCGCACGGGTTTTGGCCACCGTGGTGGCCTGTTCCTGCATCTGTGACCAGTGCGGGCGCAGCGCTTCAGCGGGCTGCGCGCGGCTCAGCACGGCAAGCTGCGGCTGCGCCGCTTCCAGCGCCTGCTGGGCTTCTTTCAACGCCAGCTGGGTTTTCTGCTCGTCTTGTTCCAGCTCCGTACGGCGTGACAACCATTGCTGATGTGTGAGGGCAATCGCCTGCTGCTGTTGCCACTGCTTTTCATCGGAAGTAAGCGCCTGCAAACTTTGTTGTAGGGACTGTTGCTGCTCTTCGCTCAGCAGTACCACACCGCTGGCCTGGGCCTGAAGCTTGTCGAGGTCGTTACGCGCCTGCTTATGTTTTTCAAACACCTGCGCGGAAATCTGGCCGTAGATTTCGGTGCCGGTCAACTCTTCCAGCAGCTCGGCGCGCTCTTTCGGTTTGGCGTTGAGGAAGGCGGCAAACTGGCCCTGTGAAAGCAACATCGAGCGGGTAAAACGGCCATAGTCCAGACCGCTCAGCGACGCGGTCATCTCCAGCTTGTCTTTGACCTTATCCGCCAGAATTTGCCCGTCGGCGCAGCGTGCCAGTTCGACGCGCGGCACCTGTAAATTACCATCCGGCTGGTTGCGCGCGCGGTTCTGGCTCCAGAAGGCGCGATAGGCAATACCCTGTACTTCAAACTCGACTTCCGCCAGACACTCGGCGGTGTCGCGGGTCATCAGGTCATTTTGTGACTGCGAAACGGTATTAAGGCGCGGCGTCTCGTGGTACAGCGCCAGGCAAATGGCGTCGAGCAGGGTGGTTTTGCCCGCGCCGGTCGGGCCGGTGATGGCGAACAGACCGTTGCTGGCGAAAGGCTCCTGGGTGAAGTCGATTTTCCACTCGCCTTTGAGCGAGTTGAGGTTTTTCAGGCGCAGGCTGAGAATTTTCATGGTTGTTGTTCCTCGCCAAGGCTGTTTAGCGTTTCGTTAAACAGCGTTTGCAGGCGTTGCTGCTGCGGTTCCTCAAGCGTTTCCAGCGCCAGGCGACGTTGGAACACCTCTTCAATACTCAGCTCGCTCAGGGTCTCACGCGTCTGACTTTCCAGAATGCGCTGGCGCTGCTCGCGGCTGCGGCGCACCAGCAGGACCTCGACTGGGAGTTCGTCGGTGATGGTCTGGATTTTACGTTGAATATCATGCAGGTATTCGTCGCTGGTGATTTCGATATCGAGCCACGTGGTGGCCTCGGTATCGGTTTTCTCCCACGCCGCGAGCTGGGCGCTGATGCTGTCGAAATCGCCCTTGATCACCGCCAGCGCCTGCGTGATGGGGACGATTAGCGGGGTCACTTCCGCCAGCTTACCGTCGCTAAAGGTCACCAGATTCACGCTTTTCGCTTTGCCGGTTTCGTCAAAGCTTAACGGGAGAGGCGAGCCGCTGTAGCGGATATGCTCGCTGCCGCCGATTTTCTGCGCCCGGTGAATATGCCCAGCGCGATGTAATCGGCTGGCGGGAAATTCTGCGCCGGGAAAGCATCCAGCGTGCCAATATAGATATCGCGCACCGCGTCGCTTTTGCTGGCGCCGACGGTGGTCAGATGGCCGCTGGCGATAATCGGCAGCGGCAGGTTGCCGCGTAACTCGCAGGCCTGTTGATACTGCTGTTGATAGTAATCGGTAATGCTCTCCAGCACCTGGCGCACTTTTTCATTGCCAGAAAGCCCCGCCTGGCTGGTGATGATGTCGCGCGGACGCAGAAACGGCACCGGGCAGAACACTGCGCCGGGCGTGCCGTCGCGCTGATTGAGAATAAACGGCGCATGGCCGGCATTGGCAATCACCGTGGTATTGAGGAATGACAGAATATCGCGCGATTCGTTAAGTGTCGCCACCGAGTCATGGTTGCCGCCAGCACTACCAGATGGCAGCCCGTTTGCTGAAGATTGACCACAAAGCGGTTGTACAGCTCGCGCGCGTAGCTTGGCGGCGAACCGGTATCGAAGATGTCGCCCGCGACGATAATCGCGTCTACGCGCTCCGCCTCGGCGGTGGTCAGCAGCCAGCGCAGAAAGGCATCGTGTTCGGCCGCGCGGCTCTTGCTGTAGAAGTTCTGGCCGAGGTGCCAGTCCGAGGTATGGATAATGCGCATAGCGATTCCGTAAGAAGTGACGTAAAGTTGATTATAAACATTCACCTACGCTGGGTCGATGAGCGCGTATGGCGCGTGTCATAAACGCTTAAGCGCGATCATCAAACGGTCATGTTTATCATAAAACTGTCATAAATCTGACGCATAATGACGCCGTATATAATACTGATGTCTAAAAACAGGGCAAATAATGGCAAGACGTATTCTGGTCGTTGAAGATGAAGCGCCAATCCGCGAAATGGTCTGTTTCGTGCTGGAACAAAACGGTTTTCAGCCGGTAGAAGCGGAAGATTACGATACCGCAGTGAGTAAACTGAATGAACCCTGGCCCGACCTTATTCTGCTCGACTGGATGTTACCGGGCGGTTCGGGGCTGCAATTTATTAAGCATATCAAACGTGAAGCCTTAACCCGCGATATTCCGGTGGTGATGCTAACCGCCCGCGGTGAAGAGGAAGATCGAGTGCGCGGCCTGGAGACGGGCGCGGATGATTACATTACTAAGCCCTTCTCGCCGAAAGAGCTGGTCGCGCGCATTAAAGCCGTGATGCGGCGAATTTCCCCGATGGCGGTGGAAGAGGTGATCGAGATGCAGGGCCTGAGCCTCGACCCCACTTCCCATCGCGTGATGACCGGTGAAAATCCCTCGATATGGGCCGACTGAATTTAAGCTATTACACTTCTTTATGACTCACCCGGAGCGCGTGTACAGCCGAGAACAGCTGCTGAACCACGTCTGGGGCACTAACGTGTATGTGGAAGACCGCACCGTCGACGTTCACATTCGTCGTTTGCGTAAGGCGCTGGAGCACAGCGGCCACGATCGTATGGTGCAAACCGTTCGCGGTACGGGCTATCGTTTCTCCGCCCGATTCTAATTTTTGACAGGAGAGTGACGCGTGCTGGAACGGCTGTCATGGAAAAGGCTGGCCCTGGAGCTGCTATTATGTTGTCTCCCGGCTGTCGTACTGGGACTGATTTTTGGTTATCTGCCGTGGTTTTTACTGGCGGCAGTGACCGGCCTGCTGATCTGGCATTTCTGGAATCTGTTGCGTTTGTCGTGGTGGCTGTGGGTCGATAGAAGTATGACGCCGCCGCCGGGCGCGGCAGCTGGGAGCCGCTGCTGTACGGGCTTAACCAGATGCAGTTGCGTAATAAAAAACGTCGCCGCGAGCTGGGAAATCTGATTAAACGCTTTCGTAGCGGCGCCGAGTCGCTGCCAGACGCCGTAGTGTTGACCACGGAAGAAGGGGCGATCTTCTGGTGTAATGGCCTCGCCCAGCAGCTGCTGGGGCTTCGCTGGCCCGACGATAGCGGGCAGAACATCCTCAACCTGCTGCGTTACCCCGAATTTACCCAACACCTCAAAAAGCGCGATTTTCTCAAGCCGCTGCATCTGGTGCTGAATAACGGTCGCCATCTGGAAATCCGCATTATGCCGTATACCGACCGTCAGCTGCTGATGGTGGCGCGCGACGTGACGCAGATGCACCAGTTGGAAGGGGCTCGGCGGAATTTCTTCGCCAACGTTAGCCACGAGTTACGTACGCCGCTCACCGTGCTGCAAGGTTATCTGGAGATGATGCACGAGCAGGTGCTGGAAGGGAACGTGCGTGAAAAAGCGCTGCACACCATGCGCGAGCAGACCCAGCGCATGGAAGGGTTGGTCAGGCAGCTGTTAACGCTGTCGAAGATTGAAGCCTCGCCGACGCTCGCGCTGAATGAAAAAATCGACGTACCGATGATGCTGCGAGTGGTCGAGCGTGAAGCGCAGACGCTGAGCCAGCAGAAGCATCAGTTCCGCTTTGAAGTGGATGAAACGCTGAAGGTGCTGGGCAATGAGGATCAACTGCGTAGCGCGATGTCGAATCTGGTCTATAACGCCGTCAATCATACGCCGGAAGGCACGTTGATTACGGTGCGCTGGCAGCGAGCGCCGCATGGGGCGCTGTTTAGCGTCGAAGATAACGGGCCAGGTATCGCGCCAGAGCATCTGCCAAGGCTGACCGAACGCTTTTATCGCGTGGATAAAGCGCGCTCCAGGCAGACCGGCGGCAGTGGGCTGGGGTTAGCGATTGTGAAACATGCCGTCAGCCACCACGACAGTCGCCTGGAGATTAGCAGTGAAGTCGGCAAGGGATCGTGCTTTAGCTTCCTGCTGCCGGAACGTTTAATTGCCAAAAACAGCGACTGATCGCCAGCTTGTCATCTTAACTTTCCACAGACCAGCCCCGGCTGGTCTGTTTGCTTTGCAGTCAAGGAAACGCTGCCTGATTAACGAACGTCTGGTTGTTTTTTGTTCGCATGATTAGCCGGATGTTTTTCTTAAATCCAGTTAATAAGTCTGGCTATTAATTGAGTATCAATATAATCATCTGGTTTTGCGATCCTGTGTTGCTTTAAAACGTTATAAGCGTTTAAATTGGCCCCCATACGGTCGTAAACAGACTGTTTATACGCGGTAAATCAAAAAACTATTCTTATTTACTCCGCGAAGGGAGCATATCCCTCTGAGTTTATCGTTGGTTTGCTCTGTATCATTCCGCTGAATCCATTGCGATAAATTTGTTTTACAACACCACATCCACAGGCAGTAGTTACATATGACCCATCAATTAAAATCGCGTGACATCATCGCTCTGGGCTTTATGACCTTTGCGTTGTTTGTTGGCGCAGGTAACATCATTTTTCCTCCTATGGTTGGTCTGCAGGCCGGTCCTCACGTCTGGACCGCGGCGATTGGCTTTCTGATTACTGCTGTGGGTCTTCCGGTGCTTACCGTGGTCGCGCTCGCAAAAGTGGGCGGCGGCGTTGATAGCCTGAGCACGCCAATCGGCAAAGTGGCGGGCGTGCTGCTTGCCACCGTCTGCTACCTGGCGGTTGGGCCGCTGTTTGCTACGCCGCGTACCGCGACCGTCTCGTTTGAAATTGGTATTGCGCCGCTGACCGGTAGCGGTGAGCTGCCGCTGTTTATCTACAGCCTTATCTATTTTGCGCTGGTGATTCTGGTCTCGCTGTATCCGGGCAAGCTGCTCGATACCGTCGGCAACTTCCTGGCGCCGCTGAAAATTCTGGCGCTGATTGTGCTGGCTGTTGCTGCGGTTATCTGGCCCGCTGGCCCGATCAGCCATGCGCTGGATGCCTATGAAACCGCCGCGTTTTCTAATGGTTTCGTTAACGGTTACCTGACCATGGATACGCTTGGCGCGATGGTCTTCGGATTGTTATCGTCAATGCCGCGCGTTCTCGCGGTGTGACGGAAGCGCGTTTACTGACTCGCTACACTATCTGGGCTGGCCTGATGGCCGGTGTCGGCTTGACGCTGCTGTATCTGGCGCTGTTCCGCCTGGGTTCTGACAGCGCGATTCTGGTCGATCAGAACGCCAACGGCGCGGCCATTCTGCATGCTTACGTTCAGCACACTTTCGGTGGTGCCGGGAGCTTCCTGCTGGCGGCGCTGATCTTCATCGCCTGCCTGGTGACCGCGGTGGGCCTGACTTGTGCTTGTGCCGAGTTCTTTGCTCAGTACCTGCCGTTCTCCTACCGTACGCTGGTGTTTATCCTTGGTTTGTTCTCAATGGCGGTATCAAATCTGGGGCTGAGCCATCTGATTCAGATTTCGATTCCGGTGCTGACGGCCATCTATCCACCGTGTATCGCACTTGTAGTACTCAGCTTTACGCGTAATTGGTGGCATAATTCGGGCCGCGTTATTGCACCACCGATGTTCATCAGCCTTGTTTTTGGTATCCTTGACGGGATTAAAGCCTCTGCGTTCGCAGACGTGCTGCCGGGGTGGGCCGCTCGTCTGCCGCTGGCCGAGCAGGGTCTGGCATGGCTGATGCCGACGGTCGTTATGGCGGTTCTGGCGATTGTCTGGGACCGTATGGCGGGTCGTCAGGTGACATCAAGCGCGCATTAATTCGCGTCGCAGAGTCAGGTGTTTTAACCACGGAACGTGATGTTCCGTGGTTTTTTATTTTGGGTACTTTCACCTAAGTCGTTCGCGGTGACGCGGGGATGATGGGTATGACATGGCACTGGAAACGATGGAAAACAACAAGCTGAAGCGCGGGTTAAGCACCCGACACATTCGCTTTATGGCCCTCGGATCGGCAATTGGTACGGGGCTGTTTTACGGCTCCGCCGACGCCATCAAGATGGCCGGGCCAAGCGTGCTGCTGGCCTATATTATCGGCGGCGTGGCCGCTTATATCATTATGCGTGCACTGGGCGAGATGTCGGTGCATAACCGTCGGCCAGCTCGTTTTCCCGCTATGCGCAGGAAAACCTCGGCCCACTGGCGGGCTATATTACCGGCTGGACCTACTGCTTTGAGATTTTGATTGTCGCCATTGCCGACGTCACCGCGTTCGGCATTTATATGGGCGTCTGGTTCCCGGCGGTGCCGCACTGGATCTGGGTGCTCAGCGTGGTGCTGATTATCTGCGCCATTAACCTGATGAGCGTGAAGGTATTTGGCGAGCTGGAGTTCTGGTTCTCCTTCTTCAAGGTCGCCACTATCATCATCATGATTGTGGCCGGTTTTGGCATCATTATCTGGGGCATCGGCAACGGTGGGCAGCCTACGGGTATTCATAACCTGTGGAGCAACGGCGGCTTCTTCAGCAACGGTTGGCTCGGCATGGTGATGTCACTGCAGATGGTGATGTTCGCCTACGGCGGTATCGAGATTATCGGTATTACCGCCGGGGAAGCAAAAGACCCGGAGAAATCCATTCCGCGCGCCATCAACTCGGTGCCGATGCGTATTCTGGTGTTCTACGTGGGTACGCTGTTCGTGATTATGTCCATCTACCCGTGGAACCAGGTGGGTACTGATGGCAGCCCGTTTGTGCTGACTTTCCAGCATATGGGGATTACCTTCGCGGCCAGTATTCTTAACTTCGTGGTGCTGACGGCGTCGCTGTCGGCGATTAACTCCGACGTGTTCGGCGTAGGCCGTATGCTGCACGGCATGGCTGAGCAGGGCAGCGCGCCGAAAGTGTTTGCGAAAACCTCGCGCCGCGGTATTCCGTGGGTGACGGTGATGGTGATGACCATCGCGCTGCTGTTTGCGGTGTACCTGAACTACATCATGCCGGAAAACGTCTTCCTGGTGATCGCGTCGCTGGCCACCTTCGCCACCGTGTGGGTGTGGATTATGATTCTGCTGTCGCAGGTGGCGTTCCGTCGCCGCCTGTCGGCTGATGAAGTGAAGGCGCTGAAGTTTAAGGTGCCGGGCGGCGTTGCGACCACGATTGTGGGCTGGTGTTCCTGGTCTTTATCATCGGCCTGATTGGCTATCACCCGGATACGCGCATCTCGCTGTATGTTGGTTTTGCGTGGATTATCCTGCTGCTGGTGGGGTGGATGTTTAAAACCCGCCGCAGTCGCTAATCTTTGCGAACGTTGTTAAACCCGGCCTTGCGCCGGGTTTTTTGTCTGTGCAATCTGCGCCCCCGTCCTCCTCCCTACAAAAAAGTGTGAAAGAGGATTAGAGGGCAGGGACGTATGGCAAGGTGTGCTCATTTTGATGATAGGGGATAGATGATGTTAAACGCCTGGCACCTTCCGGTTGCGCCCTTTATTAAGCAGCGGCAGGATAAACTGATTATCACGCTGTGGCTGCGCGGCGATGACCTTCCGCAGCGGGTGACGATGCGCGCGGAAGTGGACAACGAAGAGACTACGGTGCCCATGCGCCGTAGCGGTAAATCACCTGTAGCTGATGTTGTGCAGTGGCGTGCAGAAATCGCGCTGCACGAGGGCCAGCCGCGCCGTCGCTATGCGTTTAAGCTGCTCTGGAGTGACCGCCAATTATGGTTCGCGCCAAAAGGTTTGAGCGCCTTCCCGCCAGCCAAGCTGGAACTCTTTGCCTATGATTGCCCGGATGACAGCCCGCAGTGGGTAAGCGAGCAGATTTTCTATCAGATCTTCCCGACCGTTTCGCGCGTAGCCAGAAGCGCAGCGAGCAGCAGGACAAGGTCTATCATCATCATGCCGCCGGGCATGACATCATCCTGCGCGACTGGGATGAACCATTGACCGCCGAAGCCGGCGGCTCGACCTTCTACGGCGGCGATCTTGACGGTATCAGCGAGAAGCTGCCGTACCTCAAGGCGTTGGGCGTAACCGCGTTGTACCTGAATCCGGTCTTCACCGCGCCGAGCGTGCACAAGTACGATACCGAAAATTACCGGGAAGTGGATCCGCAGTTTGGCGGTAACGATGCGCTGCTGCGCCTGCGGCACAACACGCAGCGTGAAGGCATGCGGCTGATACTCGACGGCGTCTTCAACCACAGCGGCGACACACATGCCTGGTTCGACCGACATCACCGCGGCAACAACGGCGCGTGCCATGATGCGAGCTCTCCGTGGCGGATCGCTACAGTTTTTCTGCCGAAGGCAAGGCGCTGGATTGGTTAGGCTATTCCAGCCTCCCGAAGCTCGACTATCAGTCATCAACGCTGATTGACGACATCTACGGTGGCGAGGACAGCATTGTGCGTTACTGGCTGAAAGCGCCATGGAGCATGGACGGCTGGCGGCTGGATGTGGTGCATATGCTCGGCGAAGCAGGGGAGCGAAGAACAACCTCAAGCACGTTGCGGCGATAACGCAGTCGGCGAAAGCGGCACGTTCGGATGCCTTCGTTTTCGGTGAGCACTTCGGTGATGCGCGGCAGTGGTTGCAACAGGATGCGGAAGATTCGGCGATGAACTACCGCGGCTTTACCTTTCCGCTGTGGGGTTCCTGGCCAACACCGATATTTCATACGACCCGCAGAAAATCGATGCGCAAACCTGCATAGCGTGGATGGAGGATTACCGCGCCGGGCTGTCCATCAGCAGCAGCTGCGCATGTTTAACCAGCTTGATAGCCACGATACCGCGCGTTTTAAATCGCTGCTCGGTCGTGACGTGGCGCGTCTGCCGCTGGCGGTGGTGTGGTTGTTCTGCTGGCCCGGCGTGCCGTGTATCTATTACGGTGATGAAGTAGGTCTGGATGGCAATAACGATCCCTTCTGCCGCAAGCCGTTCCCATGGAATGAAAGCCTGCAGGACCAAACGCTGCTGGCGCTGTATCAGCGCTTAGCCGCGTTGCGTAAAGCGACACCCGCCCTGCGCCACGGTGGATGCCAGGTGCTGTACGCCGAAGGCGATGTGGTGGTATTCCTGCGTGTATTGGGCGAGGAACGTGTACTGGTGGCGATTAACCGCGGGGAATCCTGTGAGGTGCCGCTGCCGATATCGCCGCTGCTTGCTGTGGGGGAGTGGAAGCGCCGGGAAGGGGAAGGGCAACAGGCTGATGCCACGCTATCCCTACCGACAATTTCCGCCACGGTGTGGACCGCTCATTGATACAGGTGAGCAATCTCCGCGCTGGCCAGCAGGGTTTCCCGCCACCAGCGCTGAGCTAAGCCATCGCTACCGTTACGCCATGCCATATAGGCAACATCCTTCTGACGGAAAGAGATAACCGATTTTTCGACCAGCTCGCCGGTGCTAAGCCACGGGCTGGCGATATGTCGGGGAGAAAACCACAGCCGATGCCGGCGCGAAGCAGCATCACCTTGCTATTAAAATCGTCAACACGAATTTGCGGCTGCTCGTCCATCAGATTGGTTTGCAGTGGGTGGCAATAGCGCGCACTGTCGCTGATGATCACCGCGCGATGCAGGCACAGTTGTTCATTGGTTAAGTCTTCCGGCACGGCGGCAAGCGGGTGATTGGGGGAAACGACGAAAACATTGTCCAGCGTGCCGAGCATATGATAGGACCAGGCTGCAGATGTCGGCGGCTCGTTGATGGCGCCGAGTATGATATCCGCGCCGTTATGCGTCAGCTCTTCCCAGGAACCGGCCAGCGTATGGTGGGTAAAATTGAGGCGTGTTTGCCTGTTCAGCGCATAAAAGGCTTCGATGTGCGGCAGTAGGGCGGCAAAAGGAAATGAGTCATCCAGCGCAATCGCCAGCTCCTTCTCCCAGCCCGCGCTCAGCTGCAGCGCCTGTTTTTCCAGATCTTTTGCCGCATTCAGCAGGAGCCGCCCCTTTTCCAGCACCATACGTCCGGTATCGGTGAATTTTGCCCGATGCCCGGAGCGATCGAGCAGTTCGATACTCAGATCGCTTTCCAGCTTCTGGATCATATAACTCAAGGCGGCGGGTGTTTTAAACAGTGATTCCGCCGCCGCGGCGAAGGTACCGTGTTTGTCGATAGCGTCAAGGATCAGTAAGACGTCGAGATTAATGCGCATAAGAAAAAAATATCCTGAAAAATAAACCACTCAGTTGTAACGAATAGGGAAAAACAATGCTAGTGAATAAATTAGATGAAACCTGCGCATTTTTTTGATTCATGAATGAGATTCATCGTAATAAGAAAATAATACCGTCACAGGATGGTAAGTTTTCTTTAATAACTTGTTAGAAATTTCCCGCTATACTCAACAGGCTTTCTGATTCAGGATCCTGCTGCTGACGGCAGTGTAAGACCGTTGCCTTTTAACTTATTGATTAAGAAGGTGTGTTATGTCTATTCGGGAACTGATTGACCCTCAAAACTCTACTCTTATTTTTATTGACCATCAGCCGCAAATGTCTTTTGGCGTGGCAAATATCGATCGTCAAACGCTGAAAAATAATACCGTAGCGTTAGCGAAAGCCGGGAAAATATTTAATGTTCCGGTTATTTATACTTCCGTGGAAACCAAAAGTTTCAGTGGCTACATTTGGCCTGAATTGCTTGCCGTACACCCTGATGTAAAGCCTATCGAACGAACCTCCATGAACTCCTGGGAAGACGCTGCGTTTGTTAAAGCGGTGGAAGCCACCGGGCGTAAAAAGCTGATTATTTCCGCGCTGTGGACTGAAGTTTGCCTGACCTTCCCGGCCCTGATGGCGCTGGAAGCTGGCTATGAAGTCTATGTGGTGACCGACACCTCTGGTGGTACCTCCGTTGATGCCCATGAGCGTTCAATTGACCGCATGGTACAGGCTGGCGCAGTGCCGGTAACCTGGCAGCAGGTTCTGCTCGAGTACCAGCGTGACTGGTCGCGCAAAGAGACCTACGACGCGGTCATGGATCTGGTACGTGAACACAGCGGCGCTTACGGGATGGGCGTGGATTACGCCTACACCATGGTGCATGGCGCACCTGAACGTAAAGCCTAAGGTGAGAATGCCGACGGGGCCTCTCCCCGTCGGTTGGTCAGCGCAAGGAACCTATCGTCATGACGCAAAAGCACGTCACGCTGGTGATTACTCACGCCATTCGCCCTGAACACGTCGCACAATATGAAGCCTGGCTGGGCGAAATTATGCCCGTGGCGGCGAGCTACCCGGCCACCTGGGCGCGAACGTGATTCGCCCGGTCGACGGGCAGACGGCGTGGAATATTATTATTCGCTTTGACACCCTCGAGCATCTTTACGCCTGGACTCAGTCTGACGTCCGTCGCCAGCTGGTTAATGAGATTGCGCCATTGCTCGGCGAAGGCGATCACACTGAAATTCGTACCGAATCCGCCTTCTGGTTTACGCCGCCCGCAGCGCACGTGCGCCAGCCGAAACGCTGGAAACAGTTTCTGATAACGCTGCTGGTGATTTTCCCCAGTACTAACCTGGTGCCCGCCATTACCGGCGCGCTGCTGCCCTCGTTAAAGGGAACCTTGTTGCTGCATTTTCTCAACGATGCCTGTGTGGTCGCGCTGGTGGTCTGGTTCTGGATGCCCATCGTGACCCGCCTGTTTGCCGGCTGGCTAAAAAAAGCCTGAGCTGGCCAAGGAGAACGTTATGTCACAAACAGCCACACTGATCTTAACTCAGGGCAGATTCATACTCTGGACCCGCAACAGCCGCGCGCCGAAGCGGTGGCGATCGCCGATGGCAAAATCCTCGCTGTCGGTAGCGACGCGCAGATGTTGTCTTATGCGGGCGAAGGCACGCAGATTATCGACCTTCATGGCCACACCGTGGTGCCAGGGCTTAACGACTCGCACCTGCACTTGATTCGCGGCGGTCTGAACTACAATCTTGAACTACGCTGGGAAGGCGTGCCGTCGCTGGCGGATGCGCTGCGGATGCTGAAAGAGCAGGCCGACCGTACGCCGTCGCCGCAGTGGGTGCGCGTTGTCGGCGGCTGGAGCGAGTTCCAGTTCGCCGAACGCCGCATGCCGACGCTGGAAGAGCTGAATGAAGCCGCGCCGGATACGCCGGTGTTTGTGCTGCACCTCTACGATCGCGCGTTGCTCAACCGCGCGGCGTTGAAAGCCGTCGGCTATACCAAAGAGACGCCGGCACCGGCGGGCGGCGAGATCGTTCGCGATAACAACGGCAACCCCACCGGGATGCTGATCGCTAAACCAAACGCCATGATCCTTTACGCCACGCTGGCGAAAGGGCCGAAACTGCCGCTGGAGCAGCAGGTGAACTCTACCCGCCAGTTTATGCGCGAACTCAACCGGCTGGGCCTGACCAGCGCCATCGACGCGGGCGGCGGTTTCCAGAACTACCCGGAAGATTACGAAATTATCGAACAGCTGCATGCTAACAAGCAGATGACTATTCGTATCGCCTACAACCTGTTTACCCAGCGTCCGAAGCAGGAGCTGGACGACTTCGAGCGCTGGACCGACATGCTCAAGCCGGGCAGGGTACGGATTTTTATCGTGCCAACGGGGCGGGGGAGATGCTGGTATTTTCGGCAGCCGATTTTGAAGACTTCCTGCAGCCGCGTCCGGATCTGCCGCCAGGGATGGAAGAAGAGCTGGAACGCGTGGTGCGTCATCTGGTCGAGCACCGCTGGCCGTTCCGCCTGCATGCCACCTATGATGAATCCATCAGCCGCATGCTCGATGTGTTTGAAAAAGTGAACCGCGAAATTCCGTTTAACGGTCTGCACTGGTTCTTTGACCACGCAGAGACCATTACCGAACGTAATATCGAACGAGTGAAAGCGCTGGGGGCGGCATTGCGGTGCAGCACCGGATGGCTTTCCAGGGAGAATACTTTGTCGATCGCTACGGGAAAGACGCGGTGAAACACACGCCGCCGGTGGCGAAGATGCTGGAGATGGAGGTGCCGGTTGGCCTCGGTACCGATGCGACGCGCGTGGCGAGCTATAACCCGTGGACGGCGCTGTACTGGCTGGTATCCGGGCGAACCGTTGGCGGGTTGGCGATGTACGACGACGAAAATCGCCTGCCGCGCGACGTGGCGCTGGAGCTGTGGACGGCGGGTAGCGCCTGGTTCTCCAGCGAGCAGGGCAAAAAAGGCCGTATTGCCGCCGGGCAACTGGCGGATCTGGTGACGCTGTCGAAGGATTACTTCAGCGTACCGGAAGAGGAGATTAAGGGGATTGAGTCAGTAATGACGATTGTCGATGGCCGCGTGGTGTACGCCGCCGGCACTTTACCCCGCTGGCGCCGCCGCCCATTCCGGTGCTGCCGGAGTGGTCACCGGTGGTCAAAGTGCCGGGGCACTACCGTTCCGCGCCTCCGGGATCCGAGCATATCGGCGCGGTCGTGCAGATGCACCAGTGCTGCGGTAGCTGCGGCGTGCACGGGCATCAGCACGATCTGGCGCGTAAATCCGGCGTGCCGGTATCTGATGACCGTGCTTTCTGGGGCGCGCTGGGCTGTTCCTGCTTCTCGTTCTAATCTTTCGATAACAAAAAAGGCTCGCAAAATGCGAGCCTTTTTAGCAGAACGCGAGCCGATTACAGGCTGGAGACGTTCTCGCTCAGGTATTTAGCCACGCCGTCCGGAGAAGCGTTCATGCCTTCTTTCCCTTTTTCCCACTGCGCCGGGCACACTTCGCCGTGCTGCTCGTGGAACTGCAGCGCATCAACCATACGCAGCATTTCGTCGATGTTACGGCCCAGCGGCAGGTCGTTAACCACCTGGTGGCGAACAACACCGTTAGCGTCGATCAGGAAGGAGCCGCGCAGCGCAACGCCTTCGTCCGGGTGTTCGATACCGTAAGCTTTCTGGATTTCGCGCTTAACGTCAGCAACCATTGCGTATTTCACTGCACCGATGCCGCCTTTGTCGACCGGAGTGTTACGCCATGCGTTGTGAACGAATTCAGAGTCAAAGGAGACGCCAACCACTTCAACGCCGCGCTTCTGGAACTCTTCGTAACGTTTGTCGAAGGCGATCAGCTCAGACGGGCAGACGAAGGTGAAGTCCATCGGCCAGAAGAACAGAACGGTGGCTTTACCCTGGGTGTGCTGTTTGAAATTGAATTTCTCAACGATTTCACCGTTGCCCAGTACCGCAGCTGCGGTGAAGTCAGGCGCTTGACGAGTAACCAGAACCATGGGATTCTCCTTTGAATTTATAAGGTTAATGGAACGCAACGCGGGCCAGTATAGGGAGGGTAAGCGGCTAATACAAAAAGGCTATGACGATTAATTGATTAGGTTTTACCTATCAATAATTTATTTTTTCCAAGTTTTTAAGAATAGCGCTTCCCGGCCAGAGCGCAAGGCCTACAGCGCTTTGTTTTTCGCCTGGCGCATCATTTGCGGATAAAACTGCCAGAAGCGGGTCTCCAGGGCGGCATAGTGGGCATCGAGATCGTGCCATGAATCACGTAGCGCATCGAGTTTAGGCCGGCGGCTGGCCATGCCGTTCAATACGCGCTGAATAAAATCCATCTCGGCGTAGCGCTCCAGCCAGCGTTCTGACCACAGGTGCTCGTTCAGGGTAATAAAGCGCGCCGGAGCCTGGGGCAGAATAGTGATGACCTGCTCATGGGCATAGCGAACAAAATCGGGCAGGGCGATATCGGGCGAAATTTGCGCCCAGTGGCGGGAGAGAAAGTGGTCCCACATCACGTCAAGGGTGATTGGCGCGACCCGGCGCGTCTCGGACGAAACCACTCGCGGGCCTCTTTCACCTGCGGTAGGTTGTCGGTCATCACGTCGATGCGGCGATGCAGATGAATACCGTCAACAATGGCGGCCGGATAGTCCTGCTGCGGGTTGCCGCGCACAAAATCGGCCAGCAGATTGCCCGACAGCGAGCTATCGGCGAGGTGTGCGAGATGCAGGTGAGCGAGAAAATTCATGGTTTACTGTTTATCCAGAGGGGTAAGGGTTGCAGGGACGACGCCCCGGCACTAGACTACCCGCCTCATTATTAAGCCCAGAGTCACAGTCATGCGCGTTGCCGATTTCTCCTTTGAACTACCTGAATCCCTGATTGCCCACTATCCACAAGCCGAGCGTAGCAGCTGTCGCTTGCTGTCGCTGGACGGGCCGACGGGCGCGCTGACGCACGGTACTTTCACCGATTTGCTCGACAAGCTCAACCCTGGCGATCTTCTGGTCTTTAACAACACCCGCGTGATCCCGGCGCGCCTGTTTGGCCGTAAAGCCAGCGGCGGCAAGATTGAAGTGCTGGTCGAGCGTATGCTGGATGATAAACGTATTCTGGCACATATTCGCGCCTCTAAAGCGCCGAAGCCGGGCGCCGAGCTGCTGCTGGGCGACGACGAGAGCATTAAAGCGACGATGGTCGCGCGCCACGACGCGCTGTTTGAAGTCGAGTTCGACGACGAGCGTAGCGTGCTGGATATTCTGAATGCGATCGGCCACATGCCGCTGCCGCCGTACATCGATCGTCCGGACGAAGATGCCGACCGCGAGCTGTATCAGACCGTGTATAGCGAAAAGCCTGGCGCGGTTGCGGCACCGACGGCGGGTCTGCACTTTGACGAACCGCTGCTGGCGAAACTGCGCGAGAAAGGCATCGAAATGGCCTTTGTGACCCTGCACGTGGGCGCAGGTACTTTCCAGCCGGTGCGCGTGGACAGCATTGAAGATCACATCATGCACTCCGAATACGCCGAAGTGCCGCAAGAGGTGGTTGACGCCGTGCTGGCGGCGAAAGCGCGCGGCAACCGCGTGATTGCGGTCGGCACCACCTCCGTACGCTCGCTGGAAAGCGCGGCGCAGGCGGCAAAAGATGAACTGATTGCCCCGTTCTTTGGCGATACGCAGATCTTTATTTTCCCGGGCTATCAATACCAGGTGATTGATGCGCTGGTCACCAACTTCCACCTGCCGGAATCGACGTTGATTATGCTGGTTTCCGCTTTTGCCGGCTATCAGCACACCATGAATGCCTATAAGGCTGCTGTAGAACAAAAATATCGCTTTTTTAGTTACGGCGACGCCATGTTTATCACGTACAATCCGCAGGCTATTTCTGAGCGTGTCGGGGAATAAATCCGCGACATGAGTATTTAAAACGTCGGACTGTTTTTCTGACGCAGGAGTTAAGATGAAATTTGAACTGGACACCACAGACGGTCGCGCTCGCCGCGGCCGCCTGGTTTTCGATCGTGGCGTAGTGGAAACGCCAGCTTTTATGCCTGTCGGTACCTATGGCACCGTGAAAGGCATGACGCCGGAAGAAGTTGAAGCCACCGGCGCGCAGATTATTCTCGGCAACACGTTCCACCTGTGGCTGCGCCCGGGTCAGGAAATCATGAAGCTGCACGGCGACCTGCACGATTTCATGCAGTGGAAAGGGCCGATCCTCACCGATTCCGGCGGTTTCCAGGTCTTCAGCCTGGGCGATATCCGTAAGATCACCGAGCAGGGCGTACACTTCCGCAACCCGATCAACGGCGATCCGATTTTCCTCGATCCGGAAAAATCCATGGAGATTCAGTACGATCTCGGATCCGACATCGTGATGATCTTCGACGAATGTACGCCGTACCCGGCGGACTGGGACTACGCGAAGCGCTCCATGGAGATGTCGCTGCGCTGGGCAAAACGTAGCCGCGACCGCTTTGATGGCCTCGGTAATAAAAATGCGCTGTTTGGCATCATTCAGGGTAGCGTTTACGAAGATTTACGCGATATCTCTGTTAAAGGTCTGGTAGAGATAGGCTTTGATGGCTACGCTGTCGGCGGTTTGGCGGTCGGTGAGCCGAAGGAAGACATGCACCGCATCCTGGAGCACGTTTGCCCGCAGATCCCTGCTGACAAACCGCGCTACCTGATGGGCGTTGGCAAACCGGAAGATCTGGTTGAAGGCGTACGTCGTGGTATCGACATGTTTGACTGCGTTATGCCAACGCGTAACGCCCGTAATGGTCATCTGTTCGTGACCGACGGCGTGGTAAAAATCCGCAATGCTAAGCATAAAAGCGACACGAGCCCGCTCGACGCTGAGTGTGATTGCTACACCTGTCGCAATTATTCGCGTGCATACTTGCATCATCTTGACCGTTGCAACGAAATATTGGGCGCGCGCCTCAATACCATTCATAATCTTCGCTACTATCAGCGCTTAATGGCTGGTTTACGCAAGGCTATTGAAGAGGGTAAATTAGAGAGCTTCGTGACCGATTTTTACCAACGTCAGGGGCGACCCGTTCCACCTTTGAACGTTGATTAATTTTAATAATGAGGGAAATTTAATGAGCTTTTTTATTTCTGATGCGGTAGCGGCAACAGGTGCTCCGGCGCAGGGCAGCCCGATGTCTCTGATTCTGATGCTGGTGGTATTTGGTCTGATTTTCTACTTCATGATCCTGCGTCCACAGCAAAAGCGCACCAAAGAGCACAAGAACCTGATGAACTCCATCGCGAAAGGCGATGAAGTCCTGACCAACGGTGGCCTGGTCGGTCGTGTAACCAAAGTAGCGGAAACTGGCTACATTGCTATCGCGCTGAACGACACCACTGAAGTGGTTATCAAACGTGACTTCGTAGCTGCCGTTCTGCCGAAAGGCACCATGAAGGCGCTGTAATATTCCGTTTTCCCAAAGGGAACTGCCGTGTTAAACCGTTATCCTTTGTGGAAGTATGTCATGCTGATCGTCGTGATTGTCGTCGGTCTGCTGTATGCGCTTCCCAACCTGTATGGTGAGGATCCGGCCGTTCAAATCACTGGCGTGCGCGGCGTCGCCGCCAGTGAGCAAACGCTGATCCAGGTCCAGAAAACGTTACAAGAAGAAAAAATCACCGCTAAGTCTGTGGCACTGGAAGAGGGCGCTATTCTTGCGCGCTTCGACACCACCGACATCCAGCTGCGCGCGCGTGAAGCGCTGATGAGCGTGCTGGGTGACAAATATGTCGTGGCGCTAAACCTTGCTCCGGCAACACCGCGCTGGCTGGCTGCGATTAAAGCAGAGCCAATGAAGCTCGGTCTTGACCTGCGTGGCGGCGTTCACTTCCTGATGGAAGTGGATATGGACACCGCGTTGGGCAAATTGCAGGAACAAAATATCGACAGTCTGCGCAGCGATCTGCGTGAGAAAAACATTCCGTATTCCAACGTACGCAAAGAAGATAACTATGGTCTGAGCATCACGTTCCGCGATGCTAACGCGCGCGATCAGGCTATCGCTTATCTGACCCCGCGTCACCGCGATATGGTTATCACCAGTCAGGGCAGCACGGCGCTGCGCGCGGTTATGACCGACGCACGTCTGAGTGAAGCACGCGAATATGCGGTTCAGCAGAACATCAACATTCTGCGTAACCGTGTTAACCAACTGGGCGTGGCTGAGCCGGTGGTTCAACGCCAGGGCGCTGACCGCATCGTGGTTGAGCTGCCGGGTATCCAGGATACCGCTCGCGCGAAAGAAATTCTCGGCGCGACGGCAACCCTGGAATTCCGTCTGGTGAACACCAACGTAGATCAGGCTGCCGCCGCTTCTGGCCGTATTCCTGGCGACTCTGAGGTGAAAAACACGCGTGAAGGTCAGCCGGTTGTGCTGTACAAACGTGTGATTTTGACCGGTGACCATATCACCGACTCCACTTCCAGCCAGGATGAATACAACCAGCCGCAGGTGAACATCTCACTGGATAGCGCGGGTGGCAACATCATGTCTAACTTCACCAAGGACAATATCGGCAAGCCGATGGCGACCCTGTTTGTGGAGTACAAAGACAGCGGTAAGAAAGACGCGAACGGTCGTGCGGTGCTGGTGAAACAGGAAGAGGTGATTAACATCGCCAATATCCAGTCTCGTCTGGGTAACAGCTTCCGTATTACCGGTATTGGCAACCCGAACGAAGCACGTCAGCTGTCGCTGCTGCTGCGCGCGGGTGCGTTGATTGCGCCAATTCAGATCGTCGAAGAACGTACCATTGGTCCAACCTTGGGTATGCAGAACATCAAGCAGGGCCTGGAAGCGTGTCTGGCCGGTCTGGTGGTGTCTATCCTGTTCATGATCTTCTTCTATAAGAAGTTCGGCCTGATTGCGACCAGCGCGCTGATTGCAAACCTGGTGCTGATTGTCGGCATTATGTCGCTGCTTCCGGGCGCGACGTTGAGTATGCCGGGGATTGCGGGGATTGTGTTAACCCTTGCGGTGGCGGTCGATGCGAACGTTCTGATCAACGAACGTATCAAAGAAGAGTTGAGCAACGGGCGTTCGGTGCAGCAGGCGATCAACGAAGGCTATGCCGGCGCGTTTAGCTCCATCTTTGATGCGAACATTACGACGCTGATTAAAGTCCTGATCCTGTATGCCGTCGGTACCGGGGCCATTAAAGGGTTCGCAATTACTACCGGTATCGGTGTGGCGACGTCGATGTTTACCGCGATTGTCGGTACGCGTGCCATCGTAAACCTGTTGTATGGCGGCAAACGCATCAACAAGCTGTCAATCTGAGGAGTGCGTTGTGGCACAGGAATATACTGTTGAACAATTGAACCACGGCCGTAAAGTCTATGACTTTATGCGCTGGGACTTCTGGGCTTTCGGCATCTCGGGTTTCCTGCTGATTGCGGCCATCATCGTGATGGGCGTACGCGGGTTTAACTGGGGTCTCGATTTCACCGGTGGTACGGTCATTGAGATTACGCTGGAAAAACCGGCGGATATGGACGTGATGCGCGATGCGCTGGAGAAAGCGGGCTTTGTTGACCCGCTGCTGCAGAACTTCGGTAGCAGCCACGACATTATGGTACGTATGCCGCCTACTGAAGGCGCAGACGGCGGGCAGGTGCTGGGTAGTAAGGTGTTGAGTGTGATTAACGAATCCACCAACCAGAACGCCGCCGTGAAACGTATCGAATTCGTGGGCCAAGCGTGGGGGCCGATTTGGCGCAAACCGGTGCGATGGCGCTGCTGGTGGCGCTGATCTCCATCCTGGTGTACGTTGGTTTCCGCTTTGAGTGGCGACTGGCGGCGGGTGTGGTTATCGCGCTGGCGCACGACGTGATCATCACCTTAGGGATCCTGTCGTTGTTCCATATCGAGATTGACCTGACGATCGTCGCATCGTTGATGTCGGTCATCGGTTACTCGCTCAACGATAGTATCGTGGTATCGGACCGTATTCGTGAAAACTTCCGCAAAATTCGTCGCGGGACGCCTTACGAAATCTTTAACGTGTCGCTGACCCAGACGCTGCACCGTACGTTGATTACCTCCGGTACGACGTTAGTGGTGATTCTGATGCTGTACCTCTTCGGTGGTCCGGTACTGGAAGGCTTCTCGCTGACGATGCTGATCGGTGTCTCCATCGGTACCGCTTCGTCTATCTACGTGGCATCGGCGCTGGCGCTGAAGCTGGGTATGAAGCGCGAGCACATGTTGCAACAGAAGGTTGAGAAGGAAGGGCGGATCAGCCGTCCATTCTGCCGTAAGCTGACGCTGTCAGGTGCTGATAAAAGCCGTAATGCCGTAGGGTGTTGCGGCTTTTTTATTGCGCCTTTAGACTGGGATATTCCCTTACTTTTATTACTACATACCGGGTTATTATGGCTATCATCCCTAAAAACTACGTGCGGCTGGAAAGCGGCTACCGTGAAAAAGCGCTGAAACTATTTCCGTGGGTCTGCGGGCGTTGCTCGCGTGAGTTTGTCTACTCCAACCTGCGTGAACTGACCGTCCATCATATGGATCACGACCATACCAATAACCCGGAAGACGGTAGCAACTGGGAGTTGCTGTGCCTGTTCTGCCACGATCACGAGCACTCAAAATATACCGAGGCGGACCAATATGGTTCGACGGTGGTGGCCGGGGAAGATGCACAGAAAGACGTCGGCGAGGCGACCTATAACCCGTTTGCTGACCTGAAAGCGATGCTGAACAAAAAGAAATAAGCGCCACGCTGAAACGCATACATTGTCACTGGAATCCCGATCGCAAGGTCGGATTTTTTCGTTTTAAAGTCATGTGGATAACAGCGAGAAGCGTAGAATCAGCGGCAAGCCGGGGTCACCCGGTGAGGCGCAGTGTTGCGGGGCTTGATCCCGGTGGCCTTGTCGCTGGAAAGAGAAACCCCCGCACATTGTTCGGTATTCACCGGCAACATAACGGGGGCTAACTTGACCCTAGACAAGTTGAGAATAGCCGCGAACCGTTGCCATTGCAACCAAGGCGGCTGTATGACGCTCACGGAAATTTGCATTATTGTCTGGCACGACCTGGCAGCACCAACGCTGGTCGGTATTGCGACGGGTCTGTTTTTAGGCTGGTGGCATAGTCAGAGATAAGGTGAGGTGGGCGAACCTGCCGCCCGCGTGGCAGCATGCGCCCGAAACGGGCCAGAGGGAAACCTCTGGCCTTTTTTGTTAGCGGGATTAGAAGTTGTAACCCACGACCAGGTAACCACCCCAGCCGGTTGATTTCGAACTAAAATCACCTTCACCCAGTTCAGGGTAGAGCCTTCTTTCCACTGGCCGCCGTTATGGAAGTAACGTGCGACGACGGAGTAGTGCCAGTGATCGTAGTTCAGCGCCAGGATGTGGCTGGAGGCGATGGAGTTGCTGGTGCGGTTTGGTTCGTCGCCGAGATCTGAACCCCAGTCGAAGTTGGTGAAACCGATGTAGCTCAGCTTACCGCCCCACAGGTCGGTAATCGGCACAAAGTACTTCACTTTGAAGCGGTAGCCATCCCACTCGTTTTCGTTCGCGGCACCGTAGTTCTGCCACTGATATTTCGCATACACGTTCAGAGACAGGCCCATCGGCAGGCCGGTATCGATATCGGTACCCAGACCCATATACCAGGTGCTCTGGCGGCTGCCTTTATTGTCACCCATATCGTAGATGTAGTTGTTCGCGAAGTACCACTCTTTGAACGGGCCGAAGCTCAGGTCTGCGCCGGTCAGCTTATCAATAGAGAAGCGTGGTTCGATTTCCATAAACATCGGGGAACCGTCAGACCAGATGCCTTTATCGTTACCGTTACCCCAGTCGAAGGTCTTCGGAATATCGATGTAGCCATAGAAGTCTAACCAATCTTTCTTCGCAAACGCTTCATACTCAAGGTAGACGTCGTTGTTCAGCTTCGGAGAGAAGCGAGTGTGATAGCTGCCTACCACGTTTACGCTCTGGTGCCACCAGTCAGAGACATACTGCGGCTGAGAGTCGCCTGCTGCGTTAGCAGTGAAAGATGCGGAGAGCGCCAGCGCGGCACCGGCTGCTAATAATGTTTTTTTCATATTTATGCCACTAATAAAAAAATTCGAAAGAGAGTGATTTTTATCACCGAAGTTTTTCTAAATGTTTCGTGTTTCTGCGAGCCTATTATATGAATCCTTGCTCACGAAAATCAGTCACACTTCACACATTTTTCAAACGCGTAATCGATTGCGTTCACGTTTGCGTAGTTTGGACGCGGCGATTGTACTGATGAGGTGAATTATTGCAAATTTTTACATACGCAAACTGTGGGCAAGAGGGCGTCTGAGGTGATGGCGGCACTGGGAAGCGGTGGTTTTTCACAGTGCCGATAAGCAAGATTACTGCGGATTTGCGGGCTGAACGTCGTGGATGCGGACAAAGCCCAGTTGGTCCGGCGTGACGCCGTTAAGCTGCAGCGGAATATCGACGTCGCTTGGCGCCAGCACGCTGGCCGGGCGGAGAACAGCTGATTTTGCACGTTCACTTCCTGATACTGCTCGGTGGTGCCCTGGATCTGTCCCCATTCCACGGTGCCGGTGAAAGCCGGAAGCGGATCGTTGGACTCACCGGAGATGCGCAACGTAAGCGCCGTCCCTTGAGCGTTGGCGGCAACGTTACGCAATGACATGCGCAACGTGCCTATCTGGCTATTCAGACGGGCAGGGGTATTGGCCCCGGCAGCAGATACGCGCCCTTCGTCGATTTGGCGTTCAGCGCATTTTGCTGAGTGATTTTCACCGTTTCTTTGTTAAGCTGCGTCATCTCGCTGCTCAGCGCACTAATGCTTTGATGCATTTGTTTCACTTCTGACTGCTGCGCGCAGGCGCTCAGGCTGACGAGGCTTCCAGCAGGGCAATTCTTAGGTAACGTCTTGTCATTCTGTCTGTTCCTTCTCTTCGGGATAACGCAATGGTAGCGTGCAATAGAGCTGATGGCATCGATCCATTGTCTCAAAAACATGCCGCCTTTGTTGTCTTCGCAGTTCAGGGTAAAATAGATTTCATTACACTCACCCTCATCGTCAGGACGTCGTATGCACTGCCCATTCTGTTTCGCCGTAGACACTAAAGTGATTGACTCCCGTCTTGTGGGAGAAGGTTCCTCCGTTCGCCGCCGTCGGCAATGCCTGGTGTGCAACGAACGCTTCACGACCTTTGAGGTCGCGGAGCTGGTGATGCCGCGCGTGGTAAAAAGTAATGACGTGCGCGAACCGTTTAATGAAGACAAACTGCGCAGCGGTATGCTGAGAGCGCTGGAAAAGCGCCCGGTGAGCGCCGATGACGTAGAAATGGCGATTAACCATATTAAATCGCACCTGCGCGCCACCGGCGAGCGCGAAGTGCCGAGCAAACTGCTGGGAATCTGGTGATGGAACAGCTGAAAAAGCTGGATAAAGTCGCCTATATTCGCTTTGCCTCTGTCTACCGCAGCTTTGAAGATATCAAAGAGTTTGGCGAAGAGATCGCCCGCTTACAGGACTAAGCTATGCACGATGAAATGTACATGGCGCGCGCGCTTAAACTGGCGGCGCGCGGCGATTTACCACCCATCCCAACCCACGCGTCGGCTGCGTGATTGTCAATCAGGGCGAAATTGTCGGCGAAGGTTTTCACTATCGCGCCGGTGAGCCGCACGCCGAAGTGCACGCGCTGCGCATGGCGGGTGAAAAGGCCAAAGGCGCAACGGCCTACGTAACGCTGGAACCGTGCAGCCACCATGGCCGTACGCCGCCGTGCTGCGATGCGTTAATTGCCGCGGGTGTCTCACGCGTGGTTGCCGCCATGCAGGACCCGAATCCGCAGGTGGCGGGCCGCGGCCTGTATCGTTTACAGCAGGCGGGTATTGAAGTCAGCCATGGGTTGATGATGAGCGAGGCCGAAGCGTTGAACAAAGGCTTCCTCAAGCGAATGCGTACCGGTTTTCCGTACGTACAGCTCAAACTCGGTGCATCGCTCGATGGGCGTACGGCAATGGCCAGCGGTGAAAGCCAGTGGATCACCTCGCCACAGGCGCGTCGCGATGTGCAGCGCCTGCGCGCCGAAAGCCACGCTATTTTAACCAGCAGCGCCACGGTGTTGGCCGACGATCCGGCGCTGACCGTGCGCTGGGACGAACTGAGCGCAGAAACACAGGCGAACTACCCGCAGGAAAAACTGCGTCAGCCGCTGCGCATTGTGATTGATAGCGGCAATCGCGTGACGCCGGAGCATCGCATCGTGCATCAGCCGGGCGAAACGCTCTTTGCGCGTACCGAAGACGATACCCGCGTCTGGCCGGAAGGCGTGCAGACGCTGAAAGTGCCGGAGCATAACGGCCATCTCGATCTGGTGCTGCTGATGATGCAACTGGGCAAACAGCAGATTAACAGCATCTGGGTGGAGGCGGGCCAACGCTTGCCGGCGCGCTGATTCAGGCGGGGCTGGTGGACGAGCTTATCGTCTATATCGCGCCTAAACTGTTAGGAAGTGATGCGCGCGGATTATGTGTGCTGCCGGGGCTTGAGAAACTGGCTGACGCCCCCATTTCAAATTCAACGAGATACGCCAGGTTGGACCGGATGTCTGCCTGCATTTAACGACTGCGTGAGGCTTTCCGAATTAGAGGAAGCAGCGCCCAGAATATTATGATAAAATCCGCCCCCTGCGGGCAAATGAACCCAAAGGAACAGTATGAACATTATTGAAGCTAACGTTGCTACCCCGGACGCTCGCGTCGCCATCACCATCGCGCGTTTCAACAACTTTATCAATGACAGCCTGCTGGAAGGTGCTATCGACGCCCTGAAGCGCATTGGTCAGGTTAAAGATGAAAACATCACCGTTGTTTGGGTTCCAGGTGCTTATGAACTGCCTCTGGCGGCTGGCGCACTGGCGAAAACCGGTAAATACGATGCGGTGATCGCGCTGGGTACGGTTATCCGTGGCGGTACTGCTCACTTCGAATATGTTGCTGGCGGGCAAGCAATGGCCTGGCGCACGTCGCTCAGGACAGCGAAATCCCGGTAGCCTTTGGTGTTCTGACCACCGAAAGTATTGAACAAGCCATCGAACGCGCTGGCACAAAAGCCGGTAACAAAGGTGCTGAAGCAGCACTGACCGCGCTTGAAATGATTAATGTATTGAAAGCCATCAAGGCCTGATTTTTGTAAGGGGAAATCCGTGAAACCTGCTGCTCGTCGCCGCGCCCGTGAGTGTGCCGTCCAGGCGCTTTACTCCTGGCAGTTGTCCCAGAACGACATCGCCGATGTTGAATACCAGTTCCTGGCGGAACAAGACGTGAAAGACGTTGACGTCCTGTACTTCCGTGAACTGCTGTCCGGGTAGCGACTAACAGCGCGTACCTCGACGGATTGATGAAGCCATACCTGTCCCGTCTGCTCGACGAGCTGGGCCAGGTGGAAAAAGCCGTACTGCGTATTGCACTGTTTGAACTGTCAAAACGTGACGATGTGCCGTACAAAGTGGCCATCAACGAAGCCATCGAGCTGGCGAAAACCTTCGGCGCTGAAGACAGCCACAAGTTTGTCAACGGCGTGCTGGATAAAGCCGCTCCTGCTATTCGTCCCCACAAAAAGTAATCTCCAGGCCGGTGCGCGGGTGGCTTAACGCCATCCCCCGGCCTTGTTTTATCCTTCTGCTGAGGCATAACGTATGGCATGCGGCGAATTTTCCCTGATTGCCCGTTATTTTGACCGAGTACGAAACGCCCGTCTCGATGTCGACACCGGAATCGGCGACGACTGCGCGTTACTCAATATTCCCGAAAAACAGACGCTGGCTATCAGCACCGACACGCTGGTGGCGGGCAACCATTTTCTCCCTGATATCGACCCGGCCGATCTGGCCTATAAAGCGCTGGCGGTGAACGTGAGCGATCTCGCGGCAATGGGCGCGGATCCGGCGTGGCTGACGCTGGCGCTGACCCTGCCCGCGGTTGATGAAGAGTGGCTGCAGGCGTTCAGCGACAGCCTGTTTGACCAGTTAAGCTACTACGATATGCAGCTGATTGGCGGCGACACTACCAAAGGGCCGCTGTCAATGACGCTGGGTATTCACGGTTACGTACCCGTTGGCCGGGCGCTGAAGCGCTCGGGCGCGAAGCCGGGCGACTGGATCTATGTCACCGGCACGCCGGGGATAGCGCCGCCGGGCTGGCGCTGATCCTCAACCAGCTGGTGATTGATAACCCTGAAGACGCGGCGTATCTGCGTCAGCGTCACCTCCGCCCAACGCCGCGCGTGCTGCAAGGGCAGGCGCTGCGCGATCTGGCCAGTTCAGCAATCGATCTTTCCGACGGGCTGATTTCCGATTTGGGCATATCCTTAAGGCAAGCGGCGGTCTCGGCGCGCGGATCGACTTGGATGCCATGCCGTATTCTGAAGCGCTGAAGCGCCATGTCTCCACAGAGCAAGCCTGCCGCTGGGCCCTTTCCGGCGGTGAAGATTATGAACTCTGCTTTACCGTGCCGGAGCTGAATCGCGGCGCGCTGGAAGTGGCGCTGGCCAACTGGGGACACCGTTTACCTGCATCGGGCAGATTAGCGCCGATGTTGAAGGCATGCATTTCACACAAGATGGGAAGGCGGTGACGCTGGACTGGAAGGGTACGATCACTTTGGCTAAGAATGATATCGCAAAAAGCCGCCTGAACTTGCGCAACCCGTGCACCTGCTGGCAACTGGCTTTGGCAGCGGCTTAAGCCCGATCGTGCCGGGAACGATGGGCTCGATTGCCGCCATTCCGTTCTGGTATCTGCTGACGTTTTTGCCGCTGCAAATTTATTCGCTGGTGGTGATGTTCGGTATCTGTATTGGGGTCTATATTTGCCGCCGCACGGCGCGGATATGGGCACCCACGATCACGGCAGTATCGTGTGGATGAGTTTATCGGGATGTGGATTACCCTGATGGCGATCCCGGCGATGACCTGGCAATGGGTGCTGGCGGGTTCGTGGTATTCCGTATTTTTGATATGTGGAAACCCTGGCCGATCCGCTGGTTTGACCGTAACGTCCACGGCGGGATGGGGATTATGATCGACGACATCGTCGCCGGGTCATTTCGGCCGCGATATTGTATGTGGTGGGGCATCACGTCCTGTGAGGCGTTAACCCTCACCCCGGCCCTCTCTGGAAGGGAGAGGGTGAAAACCGAGTCAGTGCGGCTGGGTATAGTCAAAAACCAGCACCGTACAGTCCCCTCGCCCATTTGGGGAGAGGGTTAGGGTGAGGGGAATCCTGGCACCTTACTTAAACCCGACCACCGGATGCGGCTGATACGGTGCTTCCATCGACGCAATTTGTTCTGGCGTCAGCGTAATATCCACCGCGTTCAACAATTCATCCAACTGATCCTCGCGCGATGCGCCGATAATCGGCGCCGCTACGCCCGGTTTGCTCAACAGCCACGCCAGCGCCGTTTGCGCCCGGCTAGCCTCGACCTCTTCGGCCACGCGTTCCAGTTCACCGGCAATCTGCTCATCGTTCTCTTCGGTGGTGCTATAAAGGCTTTTACCAAACTCATCGGACACCAGCCGTGCGGTGGTTTCGCCCCACGGACGCGTCAGGCGTCCGCGCGCCAGCGGGCTCCATGGATCACCGCCACGCCTTCCTGCGCGCACAGCGGCAGCATATCGCGCTCTTCTTCCCGGTAAATCAGGTTGTAGTGATCCTGCATGGTGACAAATGGCGCCCAGCCGTTGGCCTTCTGTAGCGCCAGCGCGTGGGCGAACTGACGGGCATGCATGGAAGACGCACCAATAAAGCGCGCTTTACCGGATTTCACCACCTCGTCCAGCGCTGAAAGCGTCTCTTCAATTGGGGTGCGGTAGTCCCAGCGGTGGATTTGCAGCAGGTCGACGTACTCCATGCCGAGGCGGCGGAGACTGTCGTCTATCGAGCGGAGAATTTGCGCGCGGGAGAGACCTTCTTCAAGATCGCCAACCTGATAGTAGACCTTGGTGGCGACCACCACGTCCTCGCGGCGGGCGAAGTCGCGCAGCGCGCGGCCAACAATCTCTTCGCTGCTGCCGTCAGAATAGCTGTTGGCGGTGTCGAAAAAGTTGATGCCGCCTTCCAGCGCGCGCTGAATAATCGGGCGGCTGCTGTCTTCCGGTAGCGTCCAGGCGTGTTTACCCCGATCCGGCTCGCCAAACGTCATACAGCCAAGGCAAAGACGAGAGACCCGAAGGCCGGTGTGTCCTAACGTATCGTATTGCATGATTCAGCTCCTGCTGGCGGTAAGAGGTTTACCTTTAAGCATAGCAGGAGCCGTGGGAGGATTATGCTAGCCAGGCCGCGATCTTCGCTTCGATGCCCGCAGCGTCGAGGTCAAGCTCGGCGTGCATCTCTTCCTGAGTACCTTGAGGAATAAAGAAATCAGGCAGGCCGATATTGAGCACCGGCACCGGTTTGCGATGCGCCATCAGCACTTCGTTCACGCCGCTGCCCGCGCCGCCCATAATGGCGTTTTCTTCCAGCGTCACCAGCGATTCGTGGCGCGCGGCCATTTCCAGAATCAGGCTTTCATCCAGCGGCTTCACAAAGCGCATGTCGACAAGGGTGGCGTTCAGCTTCGCGGCGACCACTTCAGCCTGCGCGAGCAGGGTACCGAAGTTGAGGATCGCCAGCTTTTCGCCCTCACGCTTCACCAGCCCTTTACCCAGCGGCAGTTTCTCCAGCGGTTTTAGCTCCGCGCCGGTACCGCAACCGCGCGGATAGCGCACCGCGCTTGGGCCGTCGCCGTAGTGATAGCCGGTATATAGCATCTGGCGGCACTCGTTTTCATCGCTCGGCGTCATGATAACCATGTCCGGGATGCAACGCAGATAGGAGAGATCGAACGCCCCCTGGTGCGTCTGCCCGTCGGCGCCAACGATGCCTGCACGGTCGATCGCAAACAGGACTGGCAGCTTCTGAATCGCCACGTCGTGGATCACCTGATCGTAAGCGCGCTGCAGGAAAGTGGAGTAGATCGCTACGACAGGTTTGTTGCCGCCAATCGCCAGCCCGGCGGCGAAGGTGACCGCATGCTGCTCGGCGATCGCCACGTCAAAGTATTGATCCGGATACTTTTTCGAAAACTCGACCATACCGGAGCCTTCGCGCATCGCGGGGTAACCGCCATCAGCTTGCTGTCTTTGGCTGCGGTTTCACACAGCCAGTCGCCGAAGATTTTGGAGTATGACGGCAGGCCGCCGCTGCTTTTGGGCAGCTTGCCGCTGGTGTGGTCAAATTTCGGCACCGCGTGGAAGGTAATCGGGTCCTTCTCTGCGGGCTCATAGCCGCGACCTTTCTTGGTCATAATATGCAGGAACTGCGGGCCTTTCAGGTCGCGCATGTTTTTCAGCGTATTGACCAGCCCCAGCACGTCGTGGCCGTCCACCGGCCCGATATAGTTAAAGCCCAGCTCTTCAAACAGCGTGCCCGGCACCACCATGCCTTTGATATGTTCTTCGGTACGCTTGAGCAGCTCTTTAATCGGCGGCACGCCGGAGAAGACTTTTTTGCCGCCTTCGCGCAGCGAGGAGTAGAGTTTTCCGGAGAGCAACTGCGCCAGATGGTTGTTCAGCGCACCGACGTTCTCGGAAATCGACATTTCGTTGTCGTTCAGCACCACCAGCATATCCGGCTTGATATCACCTGCATGGTTCATCGCTTCAAACGCCATCCCGGCGGTAATGGCGCCATCGCCAATCACGCAGACGGTACGACGCTGTTTGTTCTCTCTGCCCGCCGCGACCGCGATGCCAATACCGGCGGAAATGGAGGTGGAAGAGTGGCCGACGCTTAGCACGTCGTATTCGCTCTCACCGCGCCATGGGAACGGATGCAGGCCGCCTTTCTGGCGGATGGTGCCAATCTTGTCGCGACGGCCGGTCAGAATTTTGTGCGGGTAGGCCTGATGGCCGACGTCCCAGATAAGCTGGTCGAACGGCGTGTTATAGACGTAGTGCAGCGCCACGGTGAGCTCCACCGTGCCAAGCCGGAGGCGAAGTGTCCGCTGGAACGGCTCACGCTGTCGAGCAGGTAACGACGTAGCTCGTCACACAGCTTCGGCAGGCTCTCTTTTGGCAGCAGGCGCAACTCCTGAGTGGAATCGACCAGCGCCAGGGTCGGGTATTTGGCAATATCAAAACTCATCTGAGACTCATTTATTGTTTATTTGTCGCGCAGGATGATGTAGTTCGCTAGCGCTTCCAGTGCTGTGGTATCCAGTGATTGTGCGGCCAGTTGCTCTAGCGACTGGCGAGCCTCAGCGATGAGGTCACTGGCTTTGGTCCGGGCTTGCTCAAGGCCCAGTAGTGCCGGATAGGTGCTCTTGCCGAGCTGCTGGTCGGCACCCTGGCGCTTTCCGAGGGTCGCAGTATCCCCACCACATCCAGAATGTCATCCTGAACCTGGAATGCCAGACCGATGCTTTCGGCGTATTTGTCCAGCAGCGGCAGCGCCTGACGCCCTGTTCACCCGCGCTGAGCGCCCCAGGCGCACGGCAGCACGAATCAACGCGCCGGTTTTGTGGCGATGAATGCGTTCCAGCATTTCCAGATTAACCTGTTGCCCTTCGGCTTCCAGATCCAGCGCCTGGCCACCGCACATGCCCGCCACGCCGCTGGCGGTTGCCAGCTCGGAGAGCATCGCCAGGCGATCGCGGTCGGAGACCTTATCCATCGGCGCATCACTGAGTATAGAAAACGCCAGCGTTTGCAGCGCGTCACCGGCCAGAATTGCGCTCGCCTCGCCAAATTTAATATGGCAGGTCGGCTGGCCGCGACGCAGGTCGTCGTCGTCCATCGCCGGCAAGTCGTCGTGCATCAGCGAATAGGCGTGAATGCACTCCACCGCCGCCGCGGGCGCGTCCAGCGTGGCGACGCTGACGCCGAACATCTGCCCGGTGGCATACACCAGGAATGGGCGCAGGCGTTTACCGCCTAAGAGTGCGCCATATTGCATCGCCTCGACCAGTGGAGTGTTCTGAAACGGCAGCGGCGCGATAAAACGGCGCAGCGCGTCGTTCGCCTGAGTGACGCAGGCATCCAGCTGTTGCGAAAAATCCATTTATTCAGCGTCCGGCGTGAAAGGTGTTAAGGGAGAATCTTCGTTATCGGCCAACAGAATCTGCACGCGCTGTTCCGCCTGCTGCAGTTTGCTCTGCCCTGACGTGCCAGCTGCACGCCGCGTTCGAATTCGTTCAGCGCCTCTTCCAGCGGCAGAGAACCGCTTTCCAGACGATTAACTATTTGCTCCAGCTCGGTTAACGCGGTTTCGAAACTGGCCGGGGCTGCATTTTTCTTTGGCATAGTGAATGTTTGGCTCTTGTTATGTCGCGACTGCGTCTATGGTAACGGAGTCTGAGTGTGAAGCAAATAACACGCAATGGTCAGCGGGATGATGATATACTCCGCGTCCTGGACGTAGCGACCGCTGGTACGCTGCGATACATCTTTTTGCTCAAAGCCCGTCGGGCTTGCCAACGAACCATTGCCGCCATGAAGTTTATCATTAAATTGTTCCCGGAAATCACCATCAAAAGCCAATCTGTGCGTTTGCGCTTTATTAAAATTTTAACCGGGAACATTCGTAACGTTCTTAAACACTACGATGAAACGCTCGCCGTCGTTCGTCACTGGGATCACATCGAAGTTCGCGCAAAAGATGAGAACCAGCGTCTGGTGATCCGCGACGCGCTGACGCGCATTCCGGGATTCACCATATCCTCGAAGTGGAAGACGTGCCGTTCACCTCCCTGCACGATATTTTCGAGCAGACGCTGCCGCTGTGGCGCGAAGCGCTGGAAAACAAAACCTTCTGCGTGCGCGTAAAACGCCGCGGTAAGCACGAATTCACCTCCATTGAGGTGGAGCGTTACGTGGGCGGCGGTCTGAACCAGCATATTGAAACGGCGCGCGTGAAGCTGACCGACCCGGACGTGACCGTCAATCTCGAAATTGAGAACGATCGTTTGCTGCTGGTAAAAGGGCGTTATGAAGGTATTGGCGGTTTCCCGATTGGCACCCAGGAAGACGTGCTGTCGCTGATCTCCGGTGGTTTCGATTCCGGCGTTTCCAGCTATATGCTGATGCGTCGCGGCTGCCGCGTACACTACTGCTTCTTTAACCTTGGCGGCGCGGCGCATGAAATCGGCGTTCGTCAGGTCGCGCACTACCTGTGGAACCGCTTCGGTAGTTCGCATCGCGTGCGTTTTGTGGCGATCAACTTCGAACCGGTGGTGGCGAAATTCTCGAGAAAGTCGACGACGGCCAGATGGCGTGGTGCTCAAGCGTATGATGGTGCGTGCGGCGTCGAAAGTGGCTGAACGCTACGGCGTGCAGGCGCTGGTGACCGGCGAAGCGCTCGGCCAGGTGTCCAGCCAGACGCTGACCAACCTGCGTCTGATCGACAACGTGTCCGACACCCTGATTCTGCGTCCGCTGATTTCGCACGATAAAGAGCACATCATCAATCTGGCGCGTGAAATCGGTACCGAAGATTTTGCCCGTACCATGCCGGAATACTGTGGTGTGATCTCAAAAAGCCCGACTATCAAAGCGGTGAAGGCGAAAATCGAAGCGGAAGAAGAGAACTTCGACTTTGCGATCCTCGACAAAGTGGTGGCGGAAGCGAACAACGTCGATATCCGCGAAATCGCCCAGCAGACCCAGCAAGAGGTGGTGGAAGTGGAAACCGTCAGCGGCTTTAGCGCCAACGACGTGATTCTCGATATCCGCTCCGTTGATGAGCAGGACGACAAACCGCTGAAAGTAGAGGGCGTAGAAGTGGCTTCGCTGCCGTTCTATAAACTCAGCACCCAGTTTGGCGACCTTGATCGCAGCAAAACCTATCTGCTGTGGTGCGAGCGTGGCGTGATGAGCCGCCTGCAGGCGCTGTATCTGCGCGAGCAGGGCTTTGAAAACGTGAAGGTTTATCGTCCGTAACGAAAAGAAAAACCCGGCCTGGCCGGGTTTTTTTATATCAGGCTGACAAATGCGCTACTTGAGCGTATTGGCGAATGCTTCCAACTGGGTCATCACGATATTCCAGCCTTCGTAAAACCCCATCTGTTCATGCTGTTCGCGCGTAGCATCATCCGGATGCAGAACCCGCGCGGTATAGCGGCAGCCGCTGCCTTCATCGGCAAAGGTGACGATGACCGTCATGGCAAACGGCGTTGTGGCCGGACGCCAGTCGGCGGTCAGCATTGTCGTCATCACCAACCTTTCTTGCGGAACGATTTCCAGAAAACAGCCTGGATTATCGCTGCTTTCACCATCTGGCCCACGCATTAGCGTATGAAATTCGCCGCCGGGGCGCAGGTCAAAGGCGAGCACCTCGGTGGTCCAGGGCTTGGGGCACCACCATTGGCTGAGCAGCTCCGGGTGAGTCCAGGCGCGCCAGAGTAAGGCTCTGGGCGCGTTCAGGAGACGAGAAATGGATAAGTCGCGGGTATCGGTCGCGTGTTCAGACATACTACGAACCCTCACGGTTGGGGCGAAAGGACGGCCCGCCGGGCAGACCGCTGATTAAGCTTCGTAGTAATTATAGATGCCCGCAGCCATTACCAACTGCGACGCCACTTCATACGCCTTTTCGCGCCCGACCAGCAGGTCAATAATCTTCAGGCCAAAATCAATTGATGTTCCTGGCCCTGGCTGGTGAGGAGCTTGACGCGCGGATCCCACGCGACGCGTTTATCCATCCACTGCTCTGGCGGGATTTTATCTTTCAGCGCCGGGAAGCCGGTCATATTGCCGATCGGGAAAATATCATGCGGCACGAGAACGGTCGCCGCTGCCGCACAGATAGCGGCAACGATACGCCCGGAGAGATGAAACTGCCTCACCGTTTCGACCAGCAGCGGGCTGTCGCGAAAGCACTCCGCGCCCTTAATGCCGCCAGGCAGGATAATGATATCGAAATCGCCGTCCGCCACTTCCACCAGCGGGGCGTCGGCCAGCAGCTTCACGCCGCGCGAGCAGGTAATCGTCAGGTTGCCGTCGCTGGCGACGCTGGCGGTGGTGACCTGAATACCGCCACGCACTAATAAATCGATAGTGGTGACGGCTTCCATCTCTTCACTACCAGGAGCGAGGCAAATCAGTGCCGACGCGCTCATATTCACTCTCCTTACGTTTAACCAGTTCATACAGGCGGGTATTTTCCGGCACGGGGATGCCGTGCGCACGCGCGCGTTTGAGCAGAAAACCGGTAATGTAGTCGATTTCCGTATGGCGCAGTGCGCGGATGTCCTGCAGCATCGATGAGATATTTTCTGCTGTCAGGTCAATCACCTGGTTCACATAAAATAACAGACTTTCCGGAGAGGTATGAAATCCTTCCCGCGTCATGGTCTGCGCAACCTCTTCACAGATAAGGGCAATTTGCTCCTGATGGCCGCGCAGATCGCCGTTCGGGCAGTTCATCAGCGCGGTAAGCGGATTAATCACGCAGTTGACCGCCAGTTTTCGCCACATGGCGGAGTGAATATTATCGTGCCAGGCCACGTCCGGCAGGACGTTTTGCAGGGTTTCCGCCAGCTGGCTGTAGTCGGCGTCGTAGCGTTTGGCCGGGCCGATATGGGTGGTGCCATTGGCCACGTGAATGATCACGTTCCCGTCGCGCCGTGCGGCCTGCGTGGTGGCGCCAAGCAGAATCGGCTGCTTGAGGTCGTTCAGCTCCAGCAATGTTCCCATACCGTTATGAATCAGCAAAATAGGCGTAGTTTGCGGGAGACGTGAAGCCAGGGCTCTGACCGCATCGGAGACTTGCCAGGCCTTGAGTGTGACCAGCAATAAATCGCTTTGCGCCAGAAAATCAGGATCGTTGGCCGTCAACGATTGGTTAAACTCACTGCCGTCCAGCTCTATCAGATTGACGCTACAGTAGGGCTGAGGTACACGTAGCCATCCTTGTACTTCAAATCCTTTTTTGTAGAGCGCCGTCATCCATAGCTGACCCAGCGCGCCACATCCCAATACTGTTATTTTCAAACATCCTCCTTACCACACCAGATGCTGCTGGTATGTCATACTTCACGCTGATGACCCGAATGAGTGTGAGTATAGCGCTATCCACTGAGCTTCCGGGATAACAAGTTGAGTTATGCCGCGTTGCAGGTATTATGCAACGCAAAAGAAACTAAGGGAGGGGAAAAGATGCCATCTTTCGATATTGTCTCTGAAGTTGATCTTCAGGAAGCGCGCAACGGTGTGGATAACGCGGCCCGTGAGGTTGAATCGCGTTTCGATTTTCGCGGTGTAGAAGCGAAAATTGAGCTGAATGAAGCCAATAAAACCATTAAGGTGCTGAGCGAGTCTGATTTCCAGGTGAACCAGCTGCTGGATATTCTGCGCGCCAAGCTGCTGAAGCGCGGTATTGAAGGCGCATCTCTCGATGTGCCGGAAGAGTTTGTCCACAGCGGTAAAACCTGGTTTGTCGAAGCTAAGCTGAAGCAGGGCATCGAAAGCGCGGTGCAGAAGAAAATCGTCAAGCTGATTAAAGACAGCAAGCTGAAGGTGCAGGCGCAAATTCAGGGCGAAGAGATTCGTGTGACCGGGAAATCCCGCGATGATTTACAGTCGGTAATGGCGCTGGTGCGTGGTGGCGATCTCGGCCAGCCGTTCCAGTTTAAAAACTTCCGCGACTAACGGCGAAAGTACGGCCCACACCACCGTGTGGGCCGATGTCGCTTAATGGGCGGCAATCACCTGTTCGACTTCAAAGCGGTTAGTGACTTTGCTGTCGATTTTCACGTAGGCCGAGTGTTCATCTGCCACCACCAGCACCTCTTTCACCCCGTTCGTCGCCAGCAGGCGTTCACGTAATGCATCGTCCGCGGCAACGTCTTTTGGGATCTCGACGCGCAGGCTGCTGACGTACTGCGGTTCCTGCATGGTCATGGAGACCAGCAGCCAGACCGTCGCCAGCAGCGCGCCGGCGAGGAACACCGTTTGTGAATCAAACAGGCCGTCAATCCAGCCGCCGAGCGAACCGCCGATGGCGACGCCCAGGAACTGACTGGTGGAATAAATCCCCATTGCCGTGCCTTTATAGCCCGCTGGCGCCTCTTTGCTGATAAGCGACGGCAGCAGCGCTTCCATCAGGTTAAAGGCGAGGAAGAAAATCTGCACGCCCGCCACCAGTTCCCAGAAATAGTTTCCGGAGCCCCACAGCACGATTTCAGCAATCAGCAGCAGGGCAATGCACAGCACGAACACGCGCTTCATGCGGCGCTTCACTTCCGCGTAAATGATAAACGGCACCACCGCGATGAACGACACCACCATGGTCACCAGATAGATTTTCCAGTGTTCGGCGGCCGGAAAACCCGCCGACTCTAACTGCCCCGGCAGGGCGACGAAGGTGGACATCAGCAGGATGTGTAGACACATGATGCCGAAGTTGAGCTTCAGCAGCCTGGGCTCCATCAGCACCTTGCTGAAGCAACCTTTGACCATGCCGGACTCGCGGTTGAGCACGTGATTTTTACTGTCCGGTACCACCCACAGCGTGAGCAGAATCCCAGCGTTGCCAGCCCGGCAATCATCCAGAACAGCGCGTGCAGACCGAGTTTATGCGTGATAATCGGCCCCAGCACCATCGCAATGGCGAAAGTCACACCGAAGCTGACGCCGATAAACGCCATCGCTTTGGTGCGGTTTTGTTCGCGGGTGAGGTCGGAAAGCAGCGCCATCACCGCAGCGGCAATCGCCCCAGAGCCTTGTAAGGCACGGCCAAGAATAATCCCCAGATGGAGTCGGACATCGCGGCAATCACGCTGCCCAGAACAAAAATCGCCAGTCCACCGACGATCAGCGGTTTGCGGCCAACGCGGTCCGAAATCAGCCCGAAGGGAATCTGAAACACCGCCTGTGCCAGACCATAAATGCCAATCGCCAGGCCAATCAACGCCTCGCTGGCGCCCTGCAATGCCATGCCGTATGTGGTCAGAACCGGAAGGACCATAAACATACCGAGCATACGCAAAGAAAATACGGTCCCTAAACCCCAGGTGGCGCGTAACTCACCCGGCGTCATTTTGTAATCGTTCATTCCCACCTCTATATAAAAGCTGGGAGTAGTGTAGTGCGGGGAGAGAGAAGGGTAAACAGAGGGTTAATTAACAAATATTACATTATTGAATCATTTGTGCGGAATAGCAGCATAAGTGATAACCCGGCGGCCTGAAACCGCCGGGTCAGTCTCCGATCAGGCCGCCTGCTGGCGGATCGCGTCGATCACTTCCAGCGAGCGTAACGCATCTGCCGCATCAATGATTGGCGTTGCCTCACCGCGAATCACCTGCAGGAAATGACGCAGCTGCAAAATAAACGGGTCGATGGGCTCGACGGCCAGCGTCTCCTGCAACAGCGGGGCGTGCCAACCGCTCTGCTCGCCGTAGCGCCACCAGCGCATCTGCGGAATCGCCAGCGCCCCTTGCTGCCGGAGATCAGATAGCAGTTTTCCGCGGTATGCGCGTAGACTGCGTTCTCCGCCGAGTTCATCTCCCAGCTCCACGGGCTGACGCCGCAGTCGCTCAGCACCGCGCTGCCCAGCGCGCCGCAGGCGAAGCGCAGGTTGACCACCGCGCTGTCTTCGTTGGCGAAGCCGCGCCCGGCGTTGCTGGTCATCGCCTGCACATCGTCAATCTCCCCCAGCAGATAACGCAACAGATCGATATCGTGCACCAGATTCACCAGTAGCGGCCCGGCTCCCGGTTCCCGTCGCCAGGCGACATCGAAGTAGTCGTTCGGTTTTTGCAGGATCCAGTGCGCCGAAACGGCAACAATCTGCCCCAGTTCGCCGCTATCGATAAGCGACTTTGCCGCCGCCGTCAGCGCATTGTGCCGACGATGGTGGCCGACCAGCACCGGGACGCCGTGCCTTATTGCCGCATCCACCAGTTCTCGCGCGCGCTCCGGAGACTCGGCGACCGGTTTCTCAACCAGCACCGGGATCCCCCGCTCCACGCAGGCAATGGCGCACGGCACGTGCAGAGTGTTCGGCGTTGCGTTAATCACGCCCTGCGGCCTGGCCTGATCCAGCATATCGTTGATGTCGGCATACCACGCCACGCCGAGTGATTTTGCCAGCGCCTGCGCTTGTGGCGACGGATCGGCCAGGGCGACCAGCTCGGCCTGCGGCGTTTGATTGATCACCTCAATATGTTTACGTCCGATGGCGCCAGCGCCAATAACGGCAAGACGAATACGATTCATGATGGGCTCCGCAGCGTGGTAGGGAGAGATGAGCGAGCGTCGACCGGGCCTGCTGCCCAGTACCCTTTAGCGGCCAGACCGAGTACGGTTAATGCCGCTGGAATGCCGAGGATCAGGAACACCGATTTAAAATCGAGCCCCAGCGCCAGCATTTCTGCACCCGCGAAGGCGCTAAGAATGGCGCCGATGCGGCCAACGCCGTGCATCCAACTGGATCCGGTGGCGCGAGCCTGCGTGGGATAGAAGCGAGCGGAAAGGGCGTTCATCCCGGTATTCGCGCCGTTCAGACACGCGCCGCTAACGAAGGCCAGCAGGCACAGCAGCGGGAAATTCACCCCCGCGTAGCCAATCGCCATGGTGAATAATCCGCCCACGGCGAAAATGACGCCCAGCGCCCGATGCGGATCAATTCGATCCATCAGCCAGCCGGCAAACAGTGAACCGACGGTGCCGCCCGCCTGATAAATGGCGGTCATGATTGCGGCCTGACTGACGGTCAGGCCAATCTCTTTTACCAGTGTTGGTAACCAACTGCCGAGGATATAGACCAGAAACAGCCCCATAAAATAGACCAACCACAGCATCAGCGAACCGAACAGGTACTCGCGCGACAGAACAATGCGCATGGCGCTGCTTTTGATTGGCTGCTGCGGCAAAATAAATTGCACGTTTTCACTCACCTGGCCGGGGTAAAAACGCTGAAGGATGGCGTGGATCCGCGCGGCAGGCGCCTGCTTGATTACCAGAAAACGCGCGGACTCCGGCAGTTTCCAGATAAGAATGGGGCAAACAGCAGCGGCAGTATGCCGCCCAGCGCCATCAGTGAGTGCCAGCCGAACTGCGGGATAAGCCATGATGCGGCAAACCCGCCAATGGCGGCACCGAAGGTGAAACCGCAGAAAATGACGGTGATGATAAACGAGCGTTTGCGCTCAGGTGCGTATTCCGACACCAGCGTGCTCATGTTTGGCATCGCCGCGCCCAGTCCGAGGCCGGTCATAAAGCGGAAAAAGATCATCTGCTCAATGTTCTGGGAAAAAGCCGTCGCCACGGTCCAGAAACCGAAGAAAAAGACGCTGTTGATGATGATTTTCTTGCGCCCCAGCCAATCTGCGAGCGGGCCGGAGAAAAGCGCGCCCAGCGCAAGGCCAATCAGCGCGGTACTGATGACAAAGCCCAGCTCGTGGTTGCTGACGCCCCACTCTTGTTTAAGCGTGGGGGCGATAAAACCCATGATGGCGATATCGAAACCGTCCAGCGCGATGACGCAAAAACCAAGGAAAATAACCAGCTTCTGGTAGCGGCTGAGCGGGTTGGAATTGATTAACTCTCTGACATCCAGGCGTTGTGTCTGTGACATAGCGTACTCCTGTTTACAGGAAGGATTGTGCCGCGTTAAACAGCAGCGCTGCGCGTTGTTGTGCCGGTAGAGCCCCTGAGCCCGTCCAGCGGGACTTCCAGCGAAACCGGCAGCGTGGGCGGTAATGCCGCCAGCAGACCGCGCAAATCCAGCTCGCCTTCGCCTGGTACCCGGCGTGCGCAGCGGGCCTGGTAAATCAGTTCTCCGGTGTCTGTGGGTATTCGCGCCGGGGCATCGCACAGCTGCATGTAGTTCAGTTGCTGTGGCGCCAGCGCACGCAATGCGTCCAGTGACTCACCCGCGCGCCAGAAGTGGATGGCATCGACGAGGATGCCAACGTTGTGCTGTCCGCTGGCGGCAATTAACTTCTGCGCGGAGGCGAGCGTGGGAAGATGGGTCCACGGCATCGGCTCCAGATTCATGGTCAGGCCATAGTCTTCTCCGGCCTGCGCCAGCCGGGCAAGGTTGTCCGCGCAGCGGCGCAGGTTATCGTCATTGCCGGCCACCAGCACCTGCTGGGCCTCCAGCCGGGCGGCGGTTTCGAGGAACGGACGCAGCGCATCAAGGTTGAAGTCCGGCGTCAGGCGCACAATCTCCACGTCGGAAACGCGTATCCCGGTATCGCGTAGCGCGGCCAGGGTTTCGCGTACCGTCGGCGTATCGCCGAGCATGTCGTAGTCAGGGTCATCAGGCGTTGCGGGCAACAGACGAATACCCACGTGGCTGTAGCCGGTGAGCGCGGCGATACGCACCTGTTCCGGCGGTGAAACGTCCAGCACGGTGAGTGCTGCTAGCGAGAGGGAACGCATATTCATACAGACTCCAGTACAGTTGCAGGTAAGATTTTTTGTTATGTTTGGCGCCTTTCCCTGGCTAAATGCGTAATTTTTTTAAGATGTTATGTTTGCGGCCAGGTTTTTTCCCACCAGATAACCAAAGGTCATGGCAGGGCCAAGCGTGATGCCGCCGCTGGGGTAGAACCCCTGCATCACGCTCGACATATCGTTACCCACGGCAAATAATCCGGGATCGGCTGTTGTTCGGCGTCCAGCACGCGCGCCTGTTCATCGGTTTTCAGTCCGCTGAAGGAACCGAGCGAGCCGGGAAGAATTCGCACCGCGTAATACGGCGCCTGTTCCAGCGTACCCAGCGTCGGGCTAGGCTGGTGGCGGGCGTCGCCCTGCGCGAGGTTGTAGGCCGATGCGCCGCGTTGGAAGTCGTCATCGCGAGCCTGACGGGCGAAGCCGTTAAAGCGAGCGACGGTATCGCTGAGCGCTGAACCGTCGATGCCGCATTTTTGTGCCAGCTCCGTCAGCGTGTTGCCGCTTTGCAGGTAGCCGGTACGCAGCCAGGCTTTTATCGGGAAAGGTGTGGGCGCGCGTGGCCAAGGCCGTAGCGGTGCAGCGCGCGGCTGTCGGCGATCAGCCAGGCCGTCGGTTTTTCTCCCTCCGGCGTCGCCTTGAGCAACGCGGCGATAAAGTCATGATACGAGTCGGCTTCATTGACGAAGCGTTTGCCGTTATCGCGCACCGCGATAAACCCGGCTTGGCACGTTCAACAAGATGCGGAAACGCCAGCTGTATTCCACTGGCCAGTGACACGCGGGAGACCGGTGCCCACGCCATCGGGTGCTTAAGTGAATCGTCAAACTGCCCGCCCACGGTTTCACCAAGGCGAATGCCATCGCCCTGATTGCCCGGCGGCGCGGCGGAGAAGTGACCATAGCCCTGCGCCGCGTGCGGCACCTGTTCTGCCAATCGCTGTTTGTCATGTGGAAAGCCGCCGCAGGCCAGCACCACCGCGCGAGCGTTAACCTGAATCTCGCCGTCATCGCTACAGAGAATGGCGCCAGTGATACCGCTGGCGTCCTGTAATAACCGCGTCACCGGCGCATTGAGTTGAAAATGGACGTTGGCGTCGAGCGCCGAACGCAGCAGGCGCGCCACCAGCGCGTTGCCGTTCACCAGATAACGACCACGCCCGTAACGTAGTCGCTGCCAGCCGTGACGGGCAAGGCGTCGAGCGGCATACAGCGCGGAACGCGGTGAACGCGTCGCGTTAAAAAAGTGCGCCATATCCGTCCCTCCCGCGATGCCCATCCCGGCGAGGCTGATGGTCTCCAGCGGCGGCCGCAGGCGATGCAGCCAGTCGCCCAGCCCGCGAGCATCATAGGGTTGGGCGGTCACCGAACGACCGCCGTTGGCGGAGCCGCGGCTATTGTGAAAGTCCGGCATTTTGCTGCCGGAGAGGAACTGCACGGCGGTACGGCGACGGAAAAATTCCACCATCTCCGGCCCATAACGCAAAAAAGTCCGCAGACGCGCATCGGCTGGACGCCCTCCATCTCGGCCTGTAGATAGGCCAGCGGCGCCGCGTCATCCTCGATAATGCCTTCTTCTCGGGCAAGCGGATTTTGCGGGATCCACAGCCAGCCGCCGGACCAGGCGCTGGTGCCGCCAATCGTCGACTCTTTTTCGGCGACCAGCACCCGGGCGCCGTGCAGCGCCGCGGTTACGGCGGCAGACAGCCCGCCGCGCCGGAGCCGATAACCAGCATATCCACCTCAACGAGCCTGCTCATGCGCGACTCCTTATTGCAGCGGAGAGAAATCGGTCGGGCGCATCAGCACCGACTCCAGACGTTCAACCGCTGCCAGCTCGCGATTTTTACGTGAAAAGGTCAGCCAGCGCTCGTCCTGCGCCATGCGCGCGCGGCGCACCAGACGGTCGTCCAGGCTTTCGTAAGCCCAGATATGAACGACCTGATTCACCACGCCGATCTCGGTGAAGAAGAAGCCAATCAGCTTGCCGAGATGCTCGGTCTGCACCGCGTAGGCGTCGCTTTTGTACAGCGCCAGCCAGTCAGCCATCTTCAGTGGATTGATGGTGTAAGTACGTTTTTCGTAGATCATGATGTTTCTCCTGAAGTGTATGGTGAGGTCTGAGTCATATGCAGGGCGGCCAGATAGCCAAACGTGAGCGCCGGGCCAAGGGTAATGCCAGGGCCGGGATAGGTGCCTGCCATCATCGAATCCATATCGTTGCCGACGGCATAGAGCCCATCGATAGGCTGACCCTGCTGGTTAATCACCTGCGCGTCGGCGGTGGTGACCAGCCCGCGCGAGGTGCCTAAATCGCCGGTAAAGAGTTTGATGGCATAAAACGGCGCGCTTAATAGCGGCGCGTTGCAAGGGTTTGGGCTGTGCGCCGCATCGCCCATGGCGCGGTTATAGCTGTTTCCACCCTTGTGAAATTGCGGATCGCTGCCGTTGGCGGCGTCGCGGTTATAGCGGGCGACGGTGTGTTCAAGCTGCTGCGGGTCAAGGCCTAACTGCTGCGCCAGTTCGCCCAGACTCTGCGCCTGATGCAGATAACCAGCGCTCACCAGCGCGTCGTTGTTGACCGGTGCCGGGCGTGCCAGCCCCAGTCCATAGCGCTTCATCGCCTGGGCATCGCATAGCAGATAGCAGGGGCGTTCTCCGGCTGCTGCTGCATGGCACTGGCGAAATGATGGTAGGAGTTGGACTCATTGACGAAGCGTACACCGCGCTGGTTGACGGCAATCACGCCCGGCTTGGCGCGGTCGGTGACCAGATGCGGGAAACGCTCCTCGCTGCCGTCCGGACGGCGCAGTACGGAAACAGGCGCCCAGAAAAAGTTCGATGGCAGGTCGGCACCCTGGCGGGCATCTACGCCCAGCCCCAGTTGAAACGCTGCCCCGTCGTTTGTGGCAGGCGACATGGTGTAGTGCTGCTGGGTGGCGGGACGGAACTGCGGCGCTATACGTCCGGCGGCGAAACCACCGGCAGCCAGTACGACGCCGCGGCGAGCATACAGGGCCAGTGATTTACCGTCGCGCGCAATTTCCACGCCGGTCACGCGGCCGTTCTGTTCAATTAACGATTTCACCGTGACGTTCAGTTCCAGCGTCAACCCTTTGCGCAGCGCCAGCGCGGCCATACGGGCAATCAGCGCGTTACCCATCGCCAGACGGGTACCACGATGATGACGCAGACGATCGCGACCATAGCGCAACAACAGTTTTGTGCAGTGGCGGAACGAGCGCCACGAGCGGCGCATATCGAGGAAATGCTGAATATCGACGCGATTAACCATCATGCCGCCGAACAGCAGCATTCCCGGCGGCGGTGAGCGTAAGGTAGTGAAATGCTCGCCCAACTCGCGCCCATCATATTCCACCACTTCCAGCGCACGGCCTACGTCGACCGCGCCGGGTTCATCCGGGTAGTAGTCCGGCGACAGCGGGCGCAGGCTATATTTCACCGCGCCTTCCTGCTCGAGAAAAGCCAGCGCTTCGCGACCTGCGTTCACGAAGGCATCAACTATCTCAGGACGATAATTGGCCTCACCGATGATGGTGTGCAGGTAGGTTTTCATCTCGTCAGGCGCACCACTTTTTCCTGCAGCACGGGCCTGATCGGTGTCGTTAATCCACACCGCACCGCCAGAAATTGCCGAGGTGCCGCCAAAGTGCGGCGCTTTTTCCAGCATCAGCACGGAGAGCCCTTTGCAGCAGGCGGTGACGGCGGCGGCAAACCCCGCCGCGCCGCTGCCGATGACGATCACATCCCAGCTTTTCATGCGGCGGCCTCATGCGATGAAGGCATAGCTCCGATGAACTGCCCATGAGTTCCATCTGCGCCAGCGCCATTTCCGGGCCGGTTTGCGTGCGACATCCGCGCTCGCTGGCGAAGGCCAGTAGCGGGGTGATGACGGGGGCCGTTACGACGTCGGCGACGTGGGTGGCGGCGGTTAATGTTTCAAGCAACGTCGGATCTAACGGCAGCGGATCGAAGCCCGCCATGCCTGCCGGGAACCATTGACCAGCAGATCGATCTCCGCCAGTGATTCGGGCAGGGCGGTGAGATGGACGGTTGGGAAGTGGGTGGCGAGGCGATTTTCCAGACGCTGGCGGCTGGCCTCATCGCGATCGTAGAGAGCCAGGCTTTGAATGCCCGCTTCACATAGCCCCAGGCGATGGCGCTACCGACGCCGCCACAGCCGGAAAGCAGGGCGCGCTTGCCCGCAGGCTGGAATCCATGCGCCTGTGCGGCGCGCTGGAAGCCGACACCATCCAGCATGTCGCCTTCTAAACGCCCGTCCGCCAACTTACGCACCACGTTAACCGCATTCAGATGGCGGGCGCGGGGCGTCAGGGTATCCAGCAATCCAGCGACGCGCTGTTTATGGGGCACGGTAACCAGAATGCCGCTCATGTTGCGCCAGCCGCGCAGAGCGTTCAGATAGTCAGCAACCGCTTCCGGCGCGATATCGACAGGGATCATGACCTTGTCCAGATGCTGACTGGCAAAGTAGTGGTTAAAGTTTTCCGGTGATTTCACCTGGGTAATGGGATGTCCGATTACGGCGACGACCTGAGTAAATCCGCTGACCATAGCTCACCTCACTTGTTAACAAACTGTTGCTTGAGTATTTCAACGGAAGCGGTGAGCGACAACGCAGAATTCGGACAGGTTGGTTGTTAATCGCACCGACAGTGCGATAATCGCAGTAATTGACTCCCTATGTTGCAAAAGTGTGAACAACTATGCAAAACGAGATTCATCAACGCGACCTGATCGTGGGGTTACAAAAGGGGCTGGCGCTAATCCAGCTTTTCTCAAAGGCAAACCCGCGCTTAACGGTGCCGCAAGCGGCGAAAATGAGCGGGCTGACGCAAAGCGCCGCCGCCGTTTTTTTCTGACGCTGGTACATGATGGTTATCTGGCGACCGACGGACGTTACTACTGGTTAACGGCGAAAAACCTCCGTCTGGGCCAGGCTTACGTCGATTCTGCCCAGTTCCCGCGCATGGTGCGGCCGATCGTCGAGTACGTCGCCAGCCGCACCGAGGAACATGCGTCCGTTGGGGTCATTGATGACAACGAGCTGGTTTATATCGCCCGTAGCAAACATACGCCGTTTAACTCGACCTCTGTGCGCCTGGGGAGCGGGTACCGGTGCATTGCACGGCGGGGGCCGTCTGTGGCTGGCATCGTTGCCGGAAGCGGAATGCGAGGCGGTACTCCAGCGGATTACCCGCGAGCAGCGTACACCCTATACGGTGACGGACGTCGCGCAATTAATGGAGCGCATCGCGCAGGTTCGTCGTCAGGGGTACGCCACCATCGAGCAGGAGTTTGAAATTGGCATGCTGGTGATTGCGGTACCGCTCGCCGATAGGGAAGGCTGTACTGGGGGCGCTGAGTTTGACCAGCCACCAGTCGCGAACGTCGCTGGAGGCGCTGTGCCGGGACCATCTTGATTTGCTGTATAGCGCACAGGCGATGCTGGTGAGTTAGTGAAAGAATTGGGTGCGTTGAGAATATTCGGCCACATCAAGAGTGGCGGGATTGCTCCCCGCCGGGTCTCTTACTTAACAGATTCGTAGTCTGTGAAGACGGCGACCTCCGTATGCCCGCTGCGAATACGGACCGCGCAAAGATCTTTGCGCGTGACCAGCACCGACAACACGACGGTAATACAGAGGACGATCAGGGCAACAATTACTACCTTGTTCCGCTTCATAGCCTACTTCTCCTTGACCGAAGGTCGGTAAGAGGCTAACCTAATGTTGCTTTTCATTTAGGGGCCTCAGATTAATGTTAAGCGTCTTGCCGGACGCTGAATGTTATCTGGGCTTTTGTCTATCTGCCTTTCACGTCATGCTCAAAACAAATAGTCTCAAGCACCCGCCGCGATTTTATACCTCTTCCCTTGAATGAGCCGCTTAAACGCCAGCCTCGCCAATATTTAGGAAAACATCAATATCGGGCACTTTTCTTCAGGTAATAAAAAACCCGCCGAAGCGAGGTTTTTTGTCAGACCGTGTGTCTTACCAGACGTAAGTCAGCAGGCTCTGTGAGTTAGGCACCATAAAGTCCACGGACATCATCACAGACAGCGCGGTAATGGCGATGATGGAGAAGCCGAACAGCTTGCGCGCCCAGACCTTATCATCTTCCACTTTGTAGCCGCGCAGCGCCATACCGAGCCACCAGACGCTCACTGCCGCTGCAACAACCAGGTATTTATACCCGGCGTAGCCGCCAAGAGAGAGCATCAGCGTAGCTAAAGCAAACGCTACGATATACACCGTGATGTGGTTCTTCGCCACGGCAATGCCTTTCACCACCGGCAGAACCGGAATGTTCGCTGCCTGATAATCCTTGAAGCGGAAAATCGCGATAGCGTAGGAGTGAGGCATCTGCCACAGGCTGAAAATGGCCAGCAGAATTAACGCGCCGCTGTCGAAATCACCCGTGACCGCGCAGTAGCCAATCACCGGCGGCGCAGCGCCGGAGAGAGAACCAATCAGCGTGCCGTAAACGGAGTGGCGCTTCATGTACAGGCTGTAGACGCCGACATAAACCACGAACCCCATCACCCCAGCCAGCAGGCGAGGGGATTGGCGCCGAACCACAGCAGCATGAAGCCAGCGAGACCCAGCAAGGTGGCGTAGACCAGCGACGTTTTTGGCGCAATCAGTCCCTTAACCAGCACTCGGTTCTTCGTACGTTCCATCTTACGGTCGATGTCACGATCGATGTAGTTGTTGAAAACACAACCCGAGGCGACCACCAGAGACACGCCGATCAGCGTCCAGGCGAACAGCGGATAATCGATGTGGCCCTTGGAGGCCAGCAGGAAACCGCCGATCACCGAGATCAGGTTGCCAAAAATGATGCCAGGCTTCGTTACTTGCAGGTATCGCTTAAACATACTCGCCGCTCTTAGTGAACCATCATGTTGTAGTTCAGGTTCCACATAATCCAGATGGAGCCTACCACCACGATGGCAATGATTATCACGGTAAAGACAAACGCGGTCATGTTCCAGCCTTCGTCAGACTTGCTGTTCATGTGCAGGAAGTACACCAGATGTACGACGATCTGCACAACAGCGGTCACCAGAATGGTGCCGAGAATTGCCGCATGCGACGCGCTACCGGTCATTACCATCCAGAACGGGATCACCGTCAGGATGATAGACAGGATAAAACCTGTCATGTACGACTTCACGCTGCCGTGGGATGCGCCGCTGTGATCGTTAGAATGACTCATTACATCGCCCCCATCAGGTAAACAACTGAGAACACGCAGATCCATACGACGTCCAGGAAGTGCCAGAACAGGCTCAGGCACAGGATACGCGTACGGTTAGTGCTGGTCAGGCCGCGGCGAGAAATCTGCACCATCAGCACCGCCATCCAGATAAGACCGGAGGTGACGTGCAGACCGTGAGTCCCGACCAGCGCGAAGAACGCTGACAGGAAGCCGCTGCGATCCGGGCCCATACCTTCAACAATCAGGTGATGGAATTCATAGATTTCCATCGCGATGAACCCGGCACCAAACAGGAAGGTGAGGGCGAGCCAGGAAACCACCTGGCTCTTGTTGTTTTTGTACATGGCGATAGCAGCCATGCCGTAGGTGATGGAGCTGAACAGCAGCAGTGCGGTTTCCACCAGCACGAACGGCAGTTCGAAGATATCTTTACCGGTCGGGCCGCCGCCGTGCCGTTCACCAGAACGGCATAGGTGGCAAACAGCGTGGCGAAGATAATGCAGTCGCTCATCAGGTAGATCCAGAAACCGAAGACTTTCATCGGCCCTGTATCGTGATGCCCGTGTTCATGCGCGTGGGCGTTATGCGCGAGAGTATCAGTTGCCATTTTTCAGCCCTGCCTTAGAAATCTCATCGAAATGCTGATTTTCCAGTTTTTCGACTTCTGCAACCGGCACGTAGTAATCCACGTCCTCGTCAAAGCTTTTGATAATCCAGGTGATCAGGATGCCAGCGAAGCCGACAATCGCCATCCACCAGATATGCCAGATCATGGCGAAACCAAACACCGTAGCGAAGGCGGCAATCACGATGCCCGCACCGCTGTTTTTCGGCATATGAATTTCTTCATACTGTGTCGGCTGCTTGTACGCTTCGCCTTTTTCTTTCATTTCCCAGAATGCATCGCGTTCGTGAATCTGCGGCACAATGGCAAAGTTATAGAACGGAGGCGGGGAAGAGGTTGCCCACTCCAGCGTACGGCCGCCCCATGGGTCACCGGTCAGGTCACGGTTCTGCTCGCGGTCGCGAATAGACACGTAGAACTGAATCAGCTGGCACAGGATACCGCAGGCAATCAGCGCAGCACCGCATGCGGCAATCACCAGCATCGGGTGGAACTGCGGGTCAATCTGCTGGCTCAGGCGACGGGTCATACCCATGAAGCCCAGCACGTACAGCGGCATAAACGCAACGAAGAAGCCGATGATCCAGAACCAGAAGGCGCGTTTGCCCCAGGTTTCGTTCAGGGTGAAGCCAAAGGCTTTCGGCCACCAGTAGGTCAGACCGGCGAAGCAACCAAATACCACACCGCCGATGATCACGTTATGGAAGTGCGCAATCAGGAACAGGCTGTTGTGCAGCACGAAGTCCGCGCCCGGCACCGCCAGCAGAACGCCGGTCATACCGCCGACCGAGAAGGTCACGATAAAGCCGATGGTCCACAGCATCGCCGAGTTGAAGACGATGCGGCCCTGATACATGGTGAACAGCCAGTTGAAGATCTTCACCCCGGTCGGGATGGCGATAATCATCGTGGTAATACCGAAGAAGGCGTTAACGTTCGCGCCGGCACCCATGGTGAAGAAGTGGTGCAGCCAAACGATGAACGACAGGATGGTAATACACACGGTCGCCCACACCAGCGAGGTGTAGCCAAACAGGCGTTTACGCGAGAAGGTTGCGGCAACTTCAGAGAACACACCGAAGACCGGCAGAACCAGGATGTACACTTCCGGATGGCCCAGGCCCAAATCAGGTTGATGTACATCATCATGTTGCCGCCCATATCGTTGGTAAAGAAATGGGTGCCCAGATAGCGATCCAGGGTCAGCAGCGCGATGGTAACCGTCAGAATTGGGAAGGAGGCGATAATCAGGATGTTGGCGCACAGAGATGCCCAGGTAAATACCGGCATCTTGAACATCGTCATTCCTGGCGCACGCATCTTGATGATGGTCACGAAGAAGTTAATACCGGTCAGGGTGGTACCAATACCGGAGAGCTGCAGCGCCCAAATCCAGTAATCGACCCTACGCCCGGACTGTACTCTATTCCCGAGAGCGGCGGATAGGCCAGCCAGCCGGTCTGAGCAAATTCACCCACACCAGCGACAGGTTAACCAGAACCACACCGACAACGGTGAACCAGAAGCTCAGGTTGTTCAGGAATGGGAACGCCACGTCGCGCGCGCCGATCTGCAGCGGAACCACCAGGTTCATCAGACCGATAACGAACGGCATCGCCACGAAGAAGATCATGATAACGCCGTGGGCGGTAAAGATCTGGTCGTAGTGATGAGGCGGCAGGAAGCCTGCTTCCCCGGCGGAGGCCAGCACCTGCTGGCTACGCATCATAATGGCATCGGCAAAGCCACGCAGCAGCATGACGATAGCGACGATGACATACATGATGCCGAGTTTTTTGTGGTCGACGGAGGTCAGCCACTCGTTCCATAGATAGGACCACTTACCGAAGTAAGTGATGGCCGCCAGGAGAGCAAGTCCCCGACGATAATGGCAGCCACCGTAACCACGATAATGGGTTCGTGGTAGGGCACTGCATCCAGTGTCAATTTTCCGAACATCGTATTCTTCCTCGGCCCTTAGTGAGCGGATTCCGCGTGGCTCATGTCCATGCCTTCCATTCCTTCGTGCGCTGCGTGTTCGCCTTCCGGTTTGGACATGTTCATGCTCTTGCCGTGATCCATGAATTTGCTGGTCACTGCTTTAAACAAATCTGGTTTCACGCTGGAGAAGTACTCCACCTTGTTGTATTCGCTCGGTGCAGCCACTTTCTCGAATGCCGCCATGTCGTTCATGGTGTTCGGAGATTGTTTCGCTTTAGCGACCCACTGATCGAATGTGGCACGATCCGGCGTAGCAATGGCTTTGAACTTCATACCAGAGAAGCCCGGGCCGCTATAGCTTGCTGAGATACCGTCGTAGGTACCCGCTTCGTTAGCGATAAGATGCAGGTTGGTCTGCATGCCGGCCATGGCGTAAATCTGGCTGCCCAGACGCGGGATAAAGAAGGAGTTCATCACGGAGTTGGAGGTCACTTTGAACTGCACCGGTACGTTCGCTGGGAAAGCGATTTCGTTAACGGTAGCAATGCCTGCTCCGGGTAGATGAAGAACCATTTCCAGTCCATGGAAACCACTTCAATGGTGATAGGTTTCTCGTCATGAACCAGCGGTTTGCTCGGTTCTAAGGAGTGAGTGGTTTTCCAGGTCAGAACGGCGAGGAAGATGATGATAAGAATTGGCACGGTCCAGACCACAGCTTCCACTTTATTGGAGTGTGACCAGTTCGGGCTATACTTCGCATCTTTATTGCTCGCACGATACTTCCAGGCGAAACCAACAGCCATTAAGACGGCCGGTATCACGACGATCATCATCAGGCCGAAGGCCGTCAGAATCAGCGAACGCTGCTCCAGTCCAATCTGTCCTTTGGGGTCAAGTAGTGCAGAATCACAGCCACTGAGTAATACAGTGCTGGCGATTAATGACAACCATCCAAGTTTTTATTGTATTTCCTGAGTCTCATGTAACGACCTCAATTCCACGGGGTGTTGGTGGCGTTTAAAGTGTGGGGTCATTTTACGGGAAGGTTACATTACTGTAAACATCATTGGGGCTCTGTCAGTTATGTGTTACCGGGTTCTGCCGTGCTTGTCACAGATGTTGCCGAATGTGTCTATTTTTCAGGCGGAATGCCCATCTGACGGGCGTTATAACGAAAGGGGCATAAGGGAAGGGTTAGGATGGCAATTGGTATAACCATTGTCAAAAATATACAATTAATTAACAATTAATCATCAAATAAAAGACAATCAAAAAACGAAAATTTAATTGGTCTGCTGCTGAATCGGTTAAAGAAATAAAGCCTGTTTTAAACGTTCCAGTAATTTCCAGAATTCTAAAGCGCACAAAAGCGCAAATAAAAAATTTTATATACGATGCGTGAGTTATTATTACGCGTAGTGATTACATCGGATAGGCCGCATTTTTTACTTATTTAGCGGAACCGATGTTTTACGCAGAGCCAGATAGTCAAGCAGGCAGCCGACAACGATGCCAACAAAGGCAATCGCTACCCCCGCTTCAAGCACCCTCGCTGACCACGATAGCGCTGAGAAATCCAGCGCATCGCTGATTAACATCAGCAGCCAGATGCCCAGCAGCGCAACACCCACTAACAGCAGACGCAGCGCCAGACGATAGCCGCCGCTGTAGTCCGTACGCGGCATAAACTGCTCGGTTTGCTGGGTATACTCCAGCGTTTGTCGGCAGACGAGCAGCAAGAAGATTCCCGGCACGGCGGCGACCACGGAGAAAAGATAGAACGTTGGCCAGCCGTGGGCTTCAACAAACCAGCCGGCAATTGGCCCGACGTACACGCGACCTACGGCAGAGAGTGCCGACAGTAGCGCAAACTGGGTGGCGGAAAACGACTTATTGCATAACGTCATCAGCAGGGCGACAAACGCCGCGGTGCCCATACCGCCACACAGGTTTTCAAAGAACACCGCCGCCGCCATCGAGTAGAGATGTTTGTCGGTGACCGACAGCATCCAGTAACCGGCGTTGGAGACACCCTGCAAAATACCGAAAATGAGCAGCGCGCGGAACAACGTCAGACGCTGCATCAGCACGCCGCCGTACAGTGCGCCGACGATGGTCGCGAATAAGCCAAGGGTTTTGTTGACCATCCCGACCTGGCCTGCGTCAAAGCCAACGCCGCGAATCAGGAAGGTGGTGGTCAGGCTCATGGCGAAGGCATCGCCGAGCTTGTACATCACAATCAGCAGCAGGATCAGCCACGCGTTGTTGCGGCCAAAGAAATCTTTTAACGGCGCAACCACCGCTTGCTCAAGGCTTTTAGGTACCGGAATAACGTCGCTTGGTTCCGGTGCCAGCAGCGTGGCGATAATGCAGGGCACCAGCAGCGCGGCCATCAGCCAGTACATGCCCTGCCAGCCCAGCCACTTATCGGCAAGCCACAGCGCTAAACCGCCGGAAACCAGCATCCCCAGGCGGTAGCCCAGCACGCTAATTGCCGCACCGGCCCGCGCTCTTCGGCGGGCAGCACGTCGGTTTTCCAGGCGTCGAAGACGATATCCTGCGAAGCGGAACAGAAGGCGATAACAACCGCCAACGCCGCCATCCAGCGCAGCTGTGTGGCGGGTTCAAGGAAACCCATCGCCGCAATGGCGGCAAGCAGCAAACATTGGGTGGTTAACAGCCAGCCGCGACGACGCCCGAGGAATGGCGGCGTATAGCGGTCCATGACCGGAGACCAGAGAAACTTAAACACATATGCCTGTCCGACAAGCGAGAAGAAACCGATGGTTTTCAGGTCGATATTCTCGACCGTCATCCACGCCTGGAGCGTCCCTGAGGTCAGGGCAAGCGGTAAACCGGACGCAAAGCCAAGAATCAGCAGAATGGCTGATTTCGGTTGCTGAAAAATTCGCAGATAGTGAGCAGACATAGGCGTATACGTTCAGACCCGGCGAGGTGCCGGGTCTGAGACAGGATTAACGAGCGTTCTGTTTGATGAAATCGTGGATCGCGGTGTCCTGGGCCATATCGGCGATGGTGTCGCCCAGGACGCTATCAACGGTATTGGCGATATTCTGGTTAGAGGCCTGGAACGCGCCCTCAACGGAATAGTTAGAACGGTAGTTTTTGGTCATCTTGTTACCGTTGGCGGCGGTCGCGATGATAGCAATATCCGCTTTGGTATTGATGTTGTAACGCACGTTACCCTGGGAAACGTCGGCGTACAGCTGATTAACGATGATCTGCAGGTTTACCGCACCGTTCGGACCAATCATGTAGCCACGCGCGGTCATCTGTTTTTCCAGCACTTCTTGCATCAGGAAGCGCAGGTCGCGGGACGCGGTCAGGGTCACCAGTTGGTTGTTGCGAGTGACTTTCGCCAGCGCCTGATCCTGACGCTGGTCGGCGCCGGTAATGCTGACGGTCACGCCCATCAGGCTCGGATCCTGCTGAGGCAGTGTGATTTTCGGCGACACGTCAACGGTGGTCGGCGGCGTTGCGCATCCTGCCAACATAAACAGTGCTACCAGTGGGAAGAGGATTTTTTTTAACATGTTAGGGTTCTCAAACGCATTGTTTACTGAAAATTCCCGCCATCATAACATCGCCAACGGTCAGGGGAAGTAGGCAATGCATGTAATTTCATCGTGTTGGTGCTTTTCTGCAATAAGAAGCGGTTTGCGGCAGGATTTCAGATGAGGACGGATTGTAAAAGGCGTTAACTTCATCTACTTGACAAATAAAATGAGGCGAACGCTAATTTTTTGTTGCCTTTGTGTAATGGAATCAGTAAAAGCGGCTAACATTTAAAGGGATAGGCGGCATCTTAACGTTGTCGGAGGAGTAATATCATGATGATGCGTGAACAAATCGAAGAAAAATTAAGGGCAGCGTTTGATCCTGTGTTCCTGGAAGTTGTCGATGAAAGCTACCGCCACAACGTACCGGCAGGCTCTGAGAGCCACTTTAAAGTTGTGCTGGTGAGCGATCGCTTTACCGGGGAACGCTTCCTGAATCGCCACCGAATGATCTATGGCACCCTAACAGAGGAGTTTGCCTCCACCGTACATGCTCTGGCACTGCATACCTACACGCGTAAAGAGTGGGAAGGTTTACAGGATACCGTTTTTGCCTCGCCGCCGTGTCGCGGCGCGGGACTATCGCGTAGAAAAGGCATTTGCAACGCGGAACTTTTCCAGTATGTTGCGTACAGATTATGAGAAAACGGCCTGCGGGCCGTTTTGTTTTGTCTGAATTTTGAGCGCTAAAAACAGTATTCAGACAAAAATTAGCCGGGAATTGTGAAAAATGCCGCAGCAACGCGTGATAACCGTTCTCGACTCATAAAAGTGATGCCGCTATAATGCTGCGTCTTATTTTTCGGAATGTCTTCGGGATGATTCTGGCTACAGGGAATGGTTTCTGATTAAAAGAGAACGTCCCAGTACTGCAAGGCATGATTCAGAGTTGACCGAGCACTGTGATTTTTTTGAGGTAACAAGATGCAAGTTTCAGTTGAAACCACTCAGGGCCTTGGCCGCCGTGTAACGATTACTATCGCTGCTGACAGCATCGAGACCGCTGTAAAAAGCGAGCTGGTCAACGTAGCGAAAAAAGTACGCATTGACGGTTTCCGTAAAGGTAAAGTACCGATGAATGTTGTTGCTCAGCGTTATGGCGCTTCCGTGCGTCAGGACGTGCTGGGTGACCTGATGAGCCGCAACTTTGTTGATGCGATCATCAAAGAGAAGATCAATCCGGCTGGCGCACCGAACTACGTTCCGGGCGAATACAAGCAGGGTGAAGACTTCACCTACGCAGTAGAATTCGAAGTGTACCCGGAAGTTGAGCTGAAAGGTCTGGACGCTATCGAAGTTGAAAAACCTGTTGTTGAAGTGACCGAAGCCGACGTTGACGGCATGCTGGACACCCTGCGTAAGCAGCAGGCTAACTGGAAAGACAAAGACGGCGCTGTTGACGCTGAAGACCGCGTAACCGTTGACTTCATCGGTTCCGTAGACGGCGAAGAGTTCGAAGGCGGCAAAGCGACTGACTTCGTACTGGCGATGGCCAAGGTCGTATGATCCCGGGCTTTGAAGACGGTATCAAAGGCCACAAAGCAGGCGAAGAGTTCACCATTGACGTGACCTTCCCGGAAGAATATCACGCTGAAAACCTGAAAGGTAAAGCGGCTAAGTTCGCGATTACCCTGAAGAAAGTTGAAGAGCGTGAGCTGCCGGAACTGACTGCTGAATTCATCAAACGTTTCGGCGTTGAAGATGGCACCGTAGAAGGTCTGCGCGCTGAAGTGCGTAAAAACATGGAACGCGAGCTGAAAGGCGCGGTACGTAACCGTGTGAAATCTCAGGCGATCGAAGGCCTGGTGAAAGCGAACGAAATCGACGTTCCGGCTGCCCTGATCGACAGCGAAATCGACGTTCTGCGTCGTCAGGCTGCTCAGCGTTTCGGTGGCAACCAGCAGCAAGCGATGGAACTGCCGCGCGAACTGTTCGAAGAGCAGGCGAAACGCCGCGTTGTTGTTGGCCTGCTGCTGGGCGAAGTGATTCGTACCCACGAGCTGAAAGCTGACGAAGCACGCGTTGCTACCCTGATCGAAGAAATGGCTTCCGCCTACGAAGATCCGAAAGAAGTTATTGAATTCTACAGCAAAAACAAAGAGCTGATGGAAAACATGCGCAGCGTCGCTCTGGAAGAACAGGCTGTTGAAGCGGTTCTGGAAAAAGCGAAAGTGACTGAAAAAGCAACTTCCTTCAACGAACTGATGAACCAGCAGGCGTAATTTCGCTTCCCGGTTTACGGTTTTGAGAAAAACCCGTTGCCTTTTGGTGACGGGTTTTTTTTTATTGCAGCGATAAGTAAAGCTGACATGATAAAACGCCGTTTGGGTGTTAGCGTAACAACAAAATATTGTTATGCTTGAAATAGGGTAAGATCGTACCCATTACTGGGGAACGAATCACTCGCCGCATCTCTATAATCAGAAAGCTGTGGCTATTTTATTTATTATCCAGGAGACGGAAATGTCATACAGTGGCGAACGAGATAACTTTGCACCCCACATGGCCCTGGTGCCGATGGTCATTGAACAGACCTCCCGTGGCGAACGTTCTTTTGATATCTACTCCCGTCTGCTTAAAGAGCGTGTCATCTTTCTGACCGGCCAGGTGGAAGACCACATGGCGAACCTGATTGTGGCGCAAATGCTGTTTCTGGAAGCGGAAAACCCGGAAAAAGACATTTACCTGTACATCAACTCCCCAGGTGGCGTGATTACGGCTGGGATGTCTATTTATGACACCATGCAGTTCATCAAGCCGGACGTCAGCACCATCTGTATGGGGCAAGCGGCGTCGATGGGCGCGTTCCTGCTGACCGCAGGCGCAAAAGGTAAGCGCTTCTGCTTGCCGAACTCCCGCGTGATGATTCACCAACCGCTGGGCGGTTATCAGGGCCAGGCGACGGATATCGAAATCCACGCCCGTGAGATCCTGAAGGTGAAAGGACGTATGAATGAGCTTATGGCGCACCATACCGGCAAGTCTCTGGAGCAGATCGAAAGCGACACTGAACGTGACCGCTTCCTGTCCGCTTCTGAAGCCGTCGAGTATGGCCTGGTTGACTCAATTTTGAGTCAACGTAACTAATGTCATGACGGCACGTGCCGCTGCACGGTATATAATACTAAGGGCGGCACAACGCTTGCGTAGCAGCTTGCGCTTAAGAATGGCATTTGCGTCGTCATATGCGGCACAAAGAACTTAAAAAGAGGTTTTGACTCATGACAGATAAACGCAAAGATGGCTCGGGCAAACTGTTGTACTGCTCTTTTTGCGGCAAAAGCCAGCACGAAGTGCGTAAGCTCATCGCCGGCCCATCCGTGTATATCTGCGACGAATGCGTCGACTTATGTAACGACATCATTCGCGAAGAGATTAAAGAAGTGGCGCCGCATCGTGAACGCAGTGCTCTGCCGACGCCACACGAAATTCGCCACCACTTAGATGACTATGTTATCGGTCAGGAACAGGCGAAAAAGGTGCTGGCCGTTGCGGTCTACAACCACTACAAACGTCTGCGTAACGGTGATACCAACAACGGCGTTGAGCTTGGCAAAAGTAACATTCTGCTGATCGGCCCAACCGGTTCCGGTAAAACCCTGCTGGCAGAAACGCTGGCTCGCCTGCTGGACGTTCCGTTCACCATGGCGGACGCCACCACCCTGACCGAAGCGGGTTATGTTGGTGAAGACGTTGAAAACATTATTCAGAAACTGCTGCAGAAGTGCGACTACGACGTACAGAAAGCGCAGCGCGGTATTGTTTACATCGATGAAATTGACAAGATTTCCCGTAAATCTGACAACCCGTCGATTACCCGCGACGTGTCCGGCGAAGGCGTACAGCAGGCGCTGCTGAAGCTGATTGAAGGCACCGTAGCGGCCGTTCCGCCGCAGGGCGGACGTAAGCATCCGCAGCAGGAATTCCTGCAGGTTGATACCTCGAAGATCCTCTTCATCTGCGGCGGCGCGTTTGCCGGTCTGGATAAAGTGATCGGTAACCGCGTTGAAACCGGTTCGGGTATTGGCTTTGGCGCGACGGTGAAATCGAAAACGGATAAAGCCAGCGAAGGCGAACTGCTGAGCCAGGTTGAGCCGGAAGATCTGATCAAATTTGGTCTGATCCCTGAGTTTATCGGTCGTCTGCCGGTGGTAGCAACGCTGACTGAGTTAAGCGAAGAAGCGCTGATTCAGATCCTCAAAGAGCCGAAAAACGCCCTGACTAAGCAGTACCAGGCGCTGTTCAACCTCGAAGGTGTGGATCTGGAATTCCGTGATGAAGCGCTGGACGCTATCGCCAAGAAAGCCATGGCGCGTAAAACCGGCGCCCGTGGCCTGCGTTCCATCGTGGAAGCCGCGCTGCTCGAAACCATGTACGATCTGCCTTCCATGGAAGACGTTGAGAAAGTGGTCATCGACGAGTCGGTCATTGCCGGTCAAGGCGAGCCGCTGCTGATTTACGGCAAGCCGGAAGCGCAGCAGGCATCTGGCGAATAATTCACCAGTTCATACAATCAGTTAATCAAAAAGGGGGGATTTTATCTCCCCTTTTATTTTTCCGTATTCATAGCGTTGAATGTGTGGAATACATCCCCATATACTGGTTACATGTTAATGGTTGTGTGAAGCACAGTTGCATGACCAGTTTACCTGGCGGACACTAAACTAAGAGAGAGCTCTATGAATCCTGAGCGTTCTGAACGCATTGAAATCCCCGTATTGCCGTTGCGCGATGTGGTGGTTTATCCGCACATGGTCATTCCCTTATTTGTAGGGCGGGAAAAATCTATCCGTTGTCTGGAAGCGGCCATGGATCATGATAAAAAAATCATGCTGGTCGCCCAGAAAGACGCTTCAACGGATGAGCCGGGTGTAAACGATCTTTTCACCGTCGGGACCGTGGCCTCTATTTTGCAAATGCTGAAACTGCCTGACGGTACGGTCAAAGTACTGGTTGAAGGCCTTCAGCGCGCGCGTATCACCACGCTGTCTGATAACGGCGAGCACTTCTCGGCGAAGGCGGAGTATCTGGAATCGCCGGAGATTGAAGAGCGCGAGCAGGAAGTGCTGGTGCGCACGGCAATCGGTCAGTTTGAAGGCTATATCAAGCTGAACAAGAAAATTCCACCGGAAGTGCTGACGTCGCTGAACAGCATCGACGACCCTGCGCGTCTGGCGGACACCATCGCTGCGCATATGCCGCTGAAGCTGTCAGATAAGCAGTCCGTTCTCGAGATGTCCGACATCAACGAACGCCTGGAATACCTGATGGCGATGATGGAGTCGGAAATCGATCTGCTGCAGGTTGAGAAGCGTATTCGCAACCGCGTGAAAAAGCAGATGGAAAAATCGCAGCGCGAGTACTATCTGAACGAGCAAATGAAAGCCATTCAGAAAGAGCTCGGCGAGATGGACGACGCGCCGGACGAAAACGAAGCGTTGAAGCGTAAGATCGACGCGGCGAAAATGCCGAAAGAGGCGAAAGAAAAAACCGAAGCCGAACTGCAGAAGCTGAAAATGATGTCACCGATGTCAGCGGAAGCGACCGTGGTACGCGGCTATATCGACTGGATGGTGCAGGTGCCGTGGAACGCGCGCAGCAAGGTCAAAAAAGACCTTCGCCAGGCGCAGGAAATCCTCGATACCGACCACTACGGTCTGGAACGCGTGAAAGACCGCATCCTTGAGTATCTCGCGGTCCAAAGCCGTGTGAACAAAATCAAGGGGCCGATTCTGTGCCTGGTAGGGCCGCCGGGGTAGGTAAAACCTCTCTGGGTCAGTCTATCGCCAAGGCTACCGGCCGCAAATACATCCGTATGGCGCTGGGCGGCGTGCGTGATGAAGCGGAAATCCGCGGCCACCGTCGTACCTATATTGGCTCGATGCCGGGCAAACTGATCCAGAAAATGGCCAAAGTGGGCGTTAAAAACCCGCTGTTCCTGCTTGACGAGATCGACAAAATGTCTTCCGACATGCGTGGCGATCCGGCGTCCGCACTGCTTGAAGTGCTGGATCCCGAGCAGAACGTGGCGTTCAGCGATCACTACCTGGAAGTGGACTACGATCTCAGCGACGTGATGTTTGTGGCGACCTCGAACTCCATGAATATTCCGGCGCCGCTGCTGGATCGTATGGAAGTGATTCGTCTGTCCGGCTATACCGAAGATGAAAAGCTGAACATTGCCAAACGCCATCTGCTGCCGAAGCAGATTGAGCGTAACGCCCTGAAAAAAGGCGAATTGACGGTGGACGACAGCGCAATCGTCGGCATCATCCGTTACTACACGCGTGAAGCGGGTGTCCGTAGCCTGGAACGTGAAATTTCGAAACTGTGCCGCAAAGCGGTTAAACAGCTGCTGCTCGACAAAGAGCTGAAGCACATCGAGATTAACGGCGACAATCTGCACGATTACCTCGGCGTTCAGCGCTTTGACTACGGTCGCGCCGACGACGAAAACCGCGTGGGTCAGGTGACCGGCCTGGCGTGGACTGAAGTGGGCGGCGACCTGCTGACCATCGAAACCGCCTGCGTACCGGGTAAAGGCAAGCTGACTTACACCGGTTCGTTGGGTGAAGTGATGCAGGAGTCCATTCAGGCGGCGCTGACCGTGGTGCGCGCGCGCGCGGAAAAACTGGGTATCAACCCGGATTTCTACGAAAAACGCGACATTCACGTGCACGTGCCGGAAGGGGCAACGCCGAAAGACGGCCCGAGTGCCGGTATCGCGATGTGTACCGCGCTGGTTTCCTGCCTGACCGGTAACCCGGTGCGTGCAGACGTGGCGATGACGGGTGAAATCACCCTGCGTGGCCAGGTGCTGCCGATCGGTGGTCTGAAGGAAAAACTGCTCGCAGCACACCGTGGCGGCATTAAGACTGTTCTGATTCCTGATGAGAACAAACGCGATCTGGAAGAGATTCCAGACAACGTTCTGGCGGATCTGGACATTCACCCGGTGAAACGAATTGAGGAAGTTCTGTCCCTTGCGCTGCAAAATGAGCCGACCGGCATGCAGGTTGTAACCGCAAAATAGTGACCTCGCGCAAAGAGCGTTAATAAAAAGCGGGCTGGCAAGCGTAAACTGACTTGCCAGCCTTTTTTTGTCTCGCTAATTTAGACGGCTGGCAGGTGTGTCGTCGACAACGGGTGTTGTAAGGGCATGGGAGTCCTGATATAACTGCTCCGCGATCGCACCCTGAAGGATTCAGGTGCGATATAAATAATAAAGAGAGGAAGAGAACAGTGAACAAATCTCAACTGATTGACAAAATTGCTGCTGGCGCGGATATCTCCAAAGCTGCAGCTGGACGTGCGTTAGATGCTTTAATTGCTTCTGTTACTGAATCTCTGCAAGCTGGGGATGACGTTGCGCTGGTAGGTTTTGGTACCTTTGCTGTTAAAGAGCGTGCTGCCCGTACTGGCCGCAACCCTCAGACCGGTAAAGAGATCACTATCGCTGCCGCGAAAGTACCAGGCTTCCGTGCAGGTAAAGCACTGAAAGACGCGGTAAACTGATCGCTTTCCCGCTAAGGGAATGTGGCAAAGTACAAGGGCGCATCATCTGATGTGCCTTTTTTTATGGCTTATTGCGTACTTTTAAGCGTTTATATGCGGTCTGTGCTGACAACCGCCCGGTTTCTTGTCAAAATACGCCCTCACGCGCAGCGGCCACACGTGGTATGCTGCACGAGGTATAAAAGTCACCTACAGCGGAGTGTTGTTACACCATGATGGACAATTTACGCACGGCAGCTAACAGTGTCGTGATCAAAGTCATTTTCGGTCTCATTATCGTGTCGTTCATTTTGACCGGCGTGAGTGGTTACCTGATTGGCGGTAACAATAATTTTGCCGCGAAAGTGAATGGCCAGGAAATCGGCCGCGGCCAGTTTGAAAATGCCGTTGCCAGCGAACGTAACCGTATGCAGCAACAGCTGGGCGATCAGTTCTCCGAGCTGGCGGCCAACGAAAACTACATCAAAACAATGCGTCAGCAGGTTCTGAACCGCCTGATTGACGAAGCGCTGCTGGACCAGTATGCGAAAGACTTAGGTCTTGGCATCAGCGATGAGCAGGTGCGTAAAGCGATTTTTGCTACCCCGGCGTTCCAGAACGACGGCAAATTTGATAACACCCGCTATACCTCGCTGGTGAATCAGATGGGCATGACGCCTGACCAGTATGCTCAGGCGCTGCGTAACCAGTTAACCACTCAGCAGCTGATTAACGCCGTTGCAGGCACCGACTTCATGCTGCCGGGCGAAACCGACCAGCTGGCGGCGCTGGTATCCCAGCAGCGCCTGGTACGTGAAGCGACCATCGACGTCAACGCACTGGCGGCAAAACAGCAGGTGAGCGATCAGGAAATTTCGAGCTACTACGAACAAAACAAAGGTCAGTTCGTGGCGCCGGAACAGTTCCGCGTTAGCTACATCAAGCTGGATGCAGCGGCAATGAGCCAGGACGTCTCTGACGACGATATCCAGTCTTACTACGACCAGCATCAGGATCAGTTCACTCAGCCGCAGCGTGACCGCTACAGCGTGATTCAGACCAAAACTGAAGCGGAAGCGAAAGCCGTGCTGGACGAGCTGAACAAAGGCGCTGACTTCGCTGAACTGGCGAAAACCAAGTCTGCCGATATTATCTCTGCACGTAACGGCGGTGATATGGGCTGGCTGGAAGCCTCGACGACCCCTGACGAACTGAAAAATGCCGGGCTGAAAGAGAAAGGCCAGCTGTCTGGGGTGATTAAATCTTCTGTTGGCTTCCTGGTCGCACGTCTGGATGACGTTCAGCCTGCGGTGGTAAAACCGCTGGCGGACGTACGTAAGGACATTGCCGACAAAGTGAAGCAGGAAAAAGCGCTCGACGCATTCTATGCGCTGCAGCAGAAAGTGAGCGACGCGGCGAGCAATGATAACGACTCCCTGGCGGGTGCAGAGCAGGCGGCAGGTGTTAAAGCTGTCGAAACCGGCTGGTTTGACCGTAATAACCTGCCCGCTGAGCTGAACTTCAAACCGGTATCTGACGCTATCTTTAACGGCGGTCTGGTTGGCGAGAACGGCATGCCGGGCAGCAACTCCGATATTATTACCGTCGATGGCGATCGCGCCTTTGTACTGCGCGTGAGCGAGCACAAAGCCGAAGCGGTGAAACCGCTGGCCGACGTGAAAGCGCAGGTGACCGATATCGTTAAGCACAACAAAGCTGAACAGCAGGCGAAACTGGATGCTGAGAAGCTGCTGGTGGCGCTGAAAGACGGTAAAGGTGACGAGGCGATGAAAGCGGCGGGTCTGAGCTTTAGCGCCAGTAAAACGCTGAGCCGCGCGGGTCAGGATCCGCTGAGCCAGGCGGCCTTCTCACTGCCGCTGCCGCAGAAAGATAAACCAAGCTTCGGTATCGGCAACGATATGCAGGGCAATGTGGTTCTGCTGGCGCTGGACGAAGTGAAAGCAGGCGAAATGCCGGAAGCGCAGAAAAAAGCGATGGTGCAGGGAATTACTCAGAACAATGCCCAGATCGCTTTCGAAGCGATGATGAACAACCTGCGTAAATCCGCGAAGATTAAGCTCGGCGATATCATCGACCAGCAGCAATAATCGGAACTCGCCTCGCATAAATTTGTAATGCGATGAACATACCAAAGGCCGCTTTCGCGGCCTTTTCCACATTTAAAATCCGCCTTTTGCACGGTCTTCCGCCGCTCGTTATGGTGCTCTGGTCATTAACCAATAAGGAGACATCAATATGAAACGTGGAATCAAACTGTGTGTTATCGCCGCCGTTATGGCCTGTGCCGGAGTCAGTTTCAGCACGCAGGCCGCCCAGCCCGCGGCGGCAAAAACGCCAGCAGCGCAGAGCAGCGTGAGCGCCGCGCCGGATACACAGGCGAAGGCCGTGCCGGTGAACAAGAACGCAGCGGATGAAGGTACCAGGGTGAGCATCAATACGGCGTCAGCCGAAGCGCTGGCCCAGGCGATGAATGGCGTCGGCTTGAAGAAGGCGCAGGCCATCGTCAGCTATCGCGAGGAGTATGGCCCCTTCAAAACGCTGGACGATCTTAAACAGGTACCGGGAATGGGCAGTTCGCTGGTTGAGAGGAATCTGGCGCACCTCACGCTTTAATTTGCTTTGACGGTTTGCACTCGGCTGAAAATTTGCCAGACTAAAGAGGTCATACCAGTGGTGTGACCTCTGACTCTATTCATAATTTAAAATAACAAGGCTATGGCGCTATGCAGACACAAATCAAAGTTCGCGGTTATCACCTGGACGTGTACCAGCACGTTAACAACGCCCGCTATCTGGAGTTTCTGGAAGAGGCCCGCTGGGACGGGCTGGAAAATAGCGCGGGGTTCCAGTGGATGAGCGCCCACCACATTGCCTTTGTGGTGGTGAATATCAACATCAACTACCGCCGCCCGGCGGTGCTGGGCGACGTGCTGACGGTGACCAGCAAAGTGGAGCAGCTAAACGGCAAAAGCGGCGTACTCAGCCAGGTGGTGACGCTAAATCCGGAAGGCCAGGTGGTGGCCGATGCGCTGATCACCTTTGTGTGTATCGATCTGAAAACCCAGAAGGCGCTGCCGTTGGAAGGCGAGTTGCGGCAGCATCTGGAAGCAATGGTTGAGTAATGTGTTGAGACTGAAGGTAGCGTAATTCGTAAGCCTGATGAGCTAAGCGCCATCAGGCGGCGCAGCGCAGTTGCCGGATGGCGGCGTTGCCTTATCCGGCCTGGCATCCTGTTTTATCGATAATGTCTCAAGACTTATTTCAGTCCGGTTTTTTGTTTCATCGCGGCCATCACGCCCGGCTTATCCGCCAGATAATGATTTAACCCGTTGGCGCGAAGATGACAGGCCGCGCAGTGGCCGCAGCCATCGCCCTTAATGCCGTTGTAGCAGGTCAGCGTCTCGCTGCGCACCAGATCTAGCTTGCCCAGTAGTCCGCTAGCGCCCAGGTCTGCGCTTTGTCCAGCCACATCAGCGGCGTTTCAAAACGAATATCTTTCGCCATCCCTAAGCTCACCGCATGGTTCAGGGCCTTCACGAATTCGTCGCGGCAATCCGGATAGCCGGAGAAGTCGGTCTCGCACACGCCGGTAATGACCGCTTCTGCCTGCACCTGATAAGCGTAAATCGCCGTTAGCGTCAGGAACAGAATATTGCGCCCCGGCACGAAGGTGTTGGGAATGCCATCGGCACTGGGCTCATAGTCCGGTACCGGAATGCTGTCGCGGGTCAGGCTGCTGACCGCCAGTTCGTTCAACAGAGTGACGTCCAGCACCTTGTGCGCGCGGGCGCCTAGCTTTAAGGCCAGTTCGCGGGCGACGTCAATTTCGGCGCGGTGGCGCTGACCATAATCAAACGTGACGCAGTGCACTTCATCATATTGATGCAGCGCCTGCACCAGGCATGTAGTGGAGTCTTGTCCACCGCTAAAGACGACAACGGCACGTTTCATGGTTTTTCCTGTCTGTGAATCTGAAAGCCGCTATGGTAACGCCTGTGCGGCGCGGCGACCAGCTTCTTCACCGCACGGTGGGCGGCAGCCAGGCAGCGCTAAAATCGAACCAGCCGCGGGCGTTAAGGCGAATGCCGTTAACCCCGGCGGTGCGCTAACCTGGTACTGATAGTTAAACAGCGGCGTCAGGATGGCGTCACTCATCAAGCGCGTAAAGATACTCTTCAGCGCGGCAATTCGCAGGCCGTCATCCGGCAACGCCTGCGCTTCATCCAGCGCCGACTGCACGCGGGCAGCCTGTGAATCGGTAAACAGCGCCGGCCACAGCGCGTCGCAGCGTAGCCATTGTTCCAGCGCGTATTCCGGCATCTCGCCGATGAGCCTGTCGCCCATAAACAGGTCGGCTTGGGGAGGTGGGGCAACCGGTCCAGCTTTTGGCATCGTAGAACAGCACCGTTAATTCGCAGCCCTGCCGTGCGAGTGCGATTTTCAACTCCTCTGCCATCGTATGCAGTTCGACCGGCAGGTGATAAAGCAGAGTGAGATGGGAAGGTAGGGCGATCTCATCGTCTTCCGGCACCAACGGGATATCCCAGCCAGGCAGCATCTCTTCGCTTGGTGTTATCAGGTTTTCGCCTAGCGGCAGGCTTTGCAGCAGGCCTGAGCGGTGAATCAGCGCGATGACCCGCTGCGCCTGCGCCATGCTCAGTCGTGGGCTCTGACGCAACGCCAGATAGCAAAAACCGAGGCTAATACTGTGGCTGACTAACCGTAGCTCAGCCAACTCTTCCGGCTTGCCGATGGCTATCTGCACTGGATGCTGGCAGCTGGTGCCGAGCCCTTGCTCGAACAACTGTGGCGTGATCCAGTACTCGATCGCCTGGAGCAGCGGATGGCTTTGATGATAGCGATGGTGACTCTCAATACGCACCAGCTCAGGCTCGAAGATCTTCAGCATAAAGGGTCCAGTCCTTGCTCCGGGTCGTCCGGATGCGCCAGCACGCTGCAGTAGCTGGCCAGCCGGTGCGGTAGCCAATAATCCGGGCGATGCAGGATAAAGCTCAAACACTGGGGTGGGTTTGGGTAATTTCTTTCACGCTGGCGAATAGCTTTGCCAGCTCCGGTAGTTCGAAGAGCATCAGTAGACGGCGGCGTAGCTGTTCCGTCTCGACGGCGTCACCGTTGTGCCAGTGCAGCGTCGAGCGAATGTAAAACTGCCAGTGCAGCCCGTCCGGAGAAACCGACCAGTGGTGAGCCAAATCCCCTGCGGCTGAGAGGCCTCATGGTTGAAGCGGGTCAAGCCTGAATAGATCTGTCCGGCCAGGTGTTGCTCTGCACGCCCGGCGAGGAATCCTGGATGCAGTGGTTCCAGCGGACGATAGTAGGGAATACGCAGCGTTGGGGTGTTGTTTTGCCACTGACCGCCGAGAAACGGATGCAGTAGCGCCCGCAGCTCAACCGGGGCAATTTGCGCAAGTTCCAGCGCATTGTGCTGTTCCCCACGGTTGAGCGCGGTCTCCATCATCTCATTACGCAGCGCCTCCGGTGTGGTGTGAAAACGTAGCTGACCACGCTTACCGCGCCCGGACTGCGCCTGCCAGCTAAGCCACCCGGCCTCCTGCGCCTGACGCAGCAGCGTGCGCACATGGCGTTCGCTGCAAAAACAGCGGGCGGCCAGCTCGGCAATGGTCACCTGCTGATCGTCACCCTGCGACGGCAGCCACAGACGCTGGAACTGATTTAAACGATTTAACAGTCGCATATAAACCCGGAACAATAAAAATGAAGTATTCAGTATTACTTCCGTATATCCAGCAGATACTGACTGACAAGAGAGAGCGATCACAGGTGGGATAAATCATGGCAAGACTGGCGGCGTTTGATATGGATGGCACACTGTTGATGCCAGACCATCGTTTAGGCGAGAGAACCGTTGCGGTACTGAAACGGCTACGCGAACGGCAAATTACGCTGACTTTTGCTACCGGACGTCATGTGCTGGAGATGCGTCCGCTGGTCGACACCCTTTCGCTGAACGCATATTTAATTACCGGTAACGGGACGCGCATTCATACCCAACAGGGCGAAGTGCTGTACCGCAGCGACCTCGCTGCAGACGTCGCCGAGCAGGTGCTGCATTCCTACTGGGATACCAAAGCCAGCATGCACGTTTTTAACGATAACGGCTGGTTTACCGGGCGCGAGATCCCGGAATTACTCAAGGCGCATGTGTATAGCGGTTTCTCCTACCAGCTGCGCGATCTGCGGCGGATCCCGGCGCATCAGGTGACCAAAATTTGTTTCTGTGGCGATCACGACGATCTCTGCCGCCTGCGTATTCAACTCACAGAAGCACTGGATGATCGTGCCGATATCTGTTTTTCAGCGATAGACTGTCTGGAGGTGCTGCCGCGTGGCAGCAACAAAGGCGCGGCGCTGAAGGTGCTGAGCGACCATCTTGGCGTCGGCATGGAAGAGTGCATGGCCTTTGGCGATGCCATGAACGACCGTGAAATGCTGGGCTGGTGGGCCGGGGCTTGATCATGGGCAACGCAATGGGGCAGCTTAAAGCGGCGCTGCCTCATCTGCCGGTTATTGGAAACTGCAACAACCAGGCGGTTTCCCACTATTTAACGCATTGGCTGGATACACCAAATCTACCTTATTCCCCGAATAGAGAGACTTACCAGCAAGCCGGCATCTGATGATGTCGGGCTTTTTTTATTGGGCGATCAGCTTCTCGATTTCACGACGCCACGGCGCGATATCGCCGATGTTAGTCGCCACCCATTCGGCGTTGTAATAGGTATCGAGATAGCGCTCGCCGCTGTCGCACAGCAGTGTGACGATCGAACCGCTTTTCCCTTCGGCGCGCATTTGCGCAGCCAGCTGCAGCGCGCCCCACATATTGGTGCCGGTGGACGCGCCCACTTTGCGGCCCAACTGGGTTTCCAGCCACTGCGCGGTGGCGACGCTGGCGGCGTCCGGCACGCGCAGCATGTCATCGACGACGTCCGGGATAAACGACGGTTCGACGCGCGGGCGGCCAATACCCTCGATTTTACTGCCAACGCTGCCGCGTAGGCTGGCGTCGCGGTGCTGCCAGTAGTCGAGGAAGACTGAATTTTCCGGATCGACGACCAGCAGTCGCGTGTCGTAACCCTGGCAGCGAATGTAGCGACCAATGGTGGCGGAGGTGCCACCGGTGCCCGCGCTCATCACCACCCATGACGGCACCGGATTCGGTTCGCGAGACATCTGGCGGAAAATGCTGTCGGCAATATTATTGTTGCCGCGCCAGTCGGTGGCGCGTTCAGCGTAGGTGAATTGATCCATATAATGACCGTTCAGCTCGCGGGCCAGTTTTTCCGATGCGGCGTAGATTTCACAGGCGCTCTCCACGAAATGGCAGCGGCCGCCGTAGAATTCAATTTGTTCGATTTTGCGTTTCGCCGTACAGGCAGGCATGACCGCAATAAACGGCAGCCCCAGCAGGCGGGCAAAATAGGCTTCGGACACCGCAGTGGAACCGGAAGAGGATTCAATAATCGTCGTGCCTTCCTGAATCCAGCCGTTGCACAGCCCATAGAGGAACAGCGAACGCGCCAGGCGGTGCTTCAGGCTGCCGGTGGGATGGGTGCTTTCATCTTTCAGATACAGCTGAATACCGGGGAAAGCGGGCAGCGACAAACGAATCAGATGCGTATCGGCGCTGCGTTGATAATCGGCGTTAATTTCGCTAATGGCATTTTTGACCCAGGTGCTATTCATCATCATTTTTCCGTTTGTCATTTTGTGCCCAGCTTAGCGAAAACGGCAGAAAAAATTGTTGCCATCTGACCTTTAAAATACAATTAAGAGAGAAAATTTTTCTCTCGGTAAAGGTAATGTTAGATAAAATTGACCGTAAGCTGCTCTCCTTGCTGCAGAATGACTGCACGCTCTCTTTGCAGGCGTTAGCGGATGCCGTTAATCTGACCACCACGCCATGCTGGAAACGGCTTAAACGGCTGGAAGATGACGGCGTGCTGCTCGGGCGTGTGGCGCTGCTGGATCCGGAAAAACTCGGTTTAGGGTTGACGGCGTTCGTCCTGATTAAAACCCAGCATCACAGCAGCGACTGGTACAGCCTGTTTGTCAGCGAAGTGACGCAAATGCCTGAGGTGCTCGGCTTCTGGCGTATGGCCGGGGAGTATGATTACCTGATGCGCGTGCAGGTTGCGGACATGAAACGCTACGATGATTTTTACAAAAGCCTGGTGAATCGCGTCCCCGGACTGTCGGACGTCACCTCAAGCTTTGCGATGGAACAGATTAAATACACCACAGCACTTCCCATCGAATAACTCTATCTCTGGAATTTTACTGCGTGCGATTATTTGCTCAACTTAGCTGGTACTTTCGTCGGGAATGGCGTCGCTATCTCGGCGCCGTGGCCCTGCTAATTATCATTGCCATTCTCCAACTGATTCCGCCAAAAGTCGTGGGGATCGTGGTTGATGGCGTGACGCAACACCACTTCACCACCGGTAAGCTGATGATGTGGATTGGCACTATGGTTCTGATTGCCGTGGTGGTCTATCTGCTGCGCTACGTCTGGCGCGTGCTGCTGTTTGGCGCGTCCTACCAGTTGGCCGTCGAACTGCGTGAAGATTTCTATCGTCAGCTCAGCCGTCAGCATCCGGAATTCTATCTGCGCCACCGTACCGGCGACCTGATGGCGCGGGCCACCAACGATGTTGACCGCGTGGTCTTCGCCGCCGGGGAAGGCGTGCTGACGCTGGTGGACTCGCTGGTGATGGGCTGCGCGGTGCTGATCGTGATGTCCACCCAGCTTAGCTGGCAGCTGACATTATTAGCGCTGGTGCCGATGCCGATTATGGCGCTGGTTATCCATCGTTACGGCGATCTGCTGCACGAGCGCTTTAAAGTGGCGCAGGCGGCGTTCTCCAGCCTTAACGATCGGACCCAGGAAAGCCTGACCAGCATTCGCATGATCAAAGCCTTCGGCCTTGAAGACCGGCAGTCTGCGCAATTTGCCGCCGACGCGGCGGACACCGGGGTGAAAAACATGCGCGTCGCGCGTATCGACGCGCGCTTTGACCCGACGATTTATATTGCTATCGGCATGGCAAACCTGCTGGCGATTGCCGGTGGTAGCTGGATGGTGATGCAGGGCGATCTGACGCTCGGCCAGTTGACCAGTTTTATGATGTACCTTGGGTTGATGATTTGGCCGATGCTGGCGCTGGCGTGGATGTTCAACATCGTCGAGCGCGGCAGCGCAGCCTATAGCCGCATTCGCACTTTGTTGGCGGAAGCGCCGGTGGTGAACGATGGCGTCCAGCCGGTGCCGGAAGGGCGAGGTACGCTCGCGCTGGCGATACACCGCTTTAGCTACCCGCAAACCGACAAGCCGACCCTTGAGGAGGTTAACGTCACGCTGAAACCGGGGCAAATGCTGGGCATCTGCGGGCCGACCGGCTCTGGAAAATCGACTATTCTGGCGCTGATTCAGCGCCACTTCGACGTGGATGACGGTGAGATCCGTTTCCACGATATTCCTCTACGCCAGCTTCAGCTCGATGCCTGGCGCAGCCGTCTGGCGGTCGTCAGCCAGACGCCGTTCCTGTTTTCCGATACGGTGGCCAGCAATATCGCATTGGGCTGCCCGAGCGCCACGCAGGAAAAAATTGAACGCGCGGCGAAGCTGGCCTGCGTGCATGAAGATATTCTGCGTCTGCCACAGGGTTACGACACCGAAGTGGGCGAGCGTGGCGTGATGCTCTCCGGCGGGCAAAAACAGCGCATTTCGATTGCTCGCGCGCTGCTGCTGGACGCTGAAATCCTGATTCTCGACGACGCGCTGTCGGCGGTTGATGGCCGTACTGAGCATCAAATATTGCATAACCTTCGTCAGTGGGGCGAAGGGCGGACAGTCATTATCAGCGCCCATCGCTTATCTGCGCTGACTGACGCCAGCGAGATCATCGTGATGCAGCATGGGCATATTGCCCAGCACGGGCAGCATGAACAGTTGGCGGCGCAGGCGGGCTGGTATCGTGATATGTACCGTTATCAACAGCTGGAAGCCGCGCTGAACGACGCGCCGGAAGAAGAGAAACCGGAGGAAGTGAATGCGTAGTTTCGGGCAACTGTGGCCAACCTTAAAACGGCTGCTGGCCTACGGCTCGCCGTGGCGTAAGCCGCTGTCGATTGCCGTGGCGATGTTGTGGGTGGCGGCTGCCGCTGAAGTGAGCGGGCCGCTGCTGATCAGCTATTTTATCGATAATATGGTGGCGAAAGACATTTTGCCGTGGGGGAAAGTGGCTGGTCTTGCGGCGGCCTATATTGGCCTGCAACTGCTGGCCGCGACGCTGCACTATAGCCAGTCGCTGCTGTTTAACCGCGCGGCGGTCGGCGTGGTGCAACAGCTGCGAACCGACGTGATGGATGCCGCGCTGCGCCAGCCGTTAAGCGAATTTGATACCCAGCCTGTTGGTCAGCTTATTTCGCGGGTCACCAACGACACCGAAGTGATTCGTGACCTTTACGTGACCGTGGTGGCTACGGTACTGCGCAGCGCGGCGCTGATCGGCGCCATGCTGGTCGCCATGTTCAGCCTCGACTGGCGCATGGCGCTGGTGGCGATTGTCATTTTCCCGGCGGTAATGACGGTGATGGTGATTTATCAGCGTTACAGCACGCCGATTGTACGCCGCGTGCGTGCGTATCTTGCCGATATCAACGATGGCTTTAACGAAGTGATCAACGGCATGAGTGTGATCCAGCAGTTTCGCCAGCAGGTGCGCTTTGGCGAGCGTATTGGCGAGGTCAGCCGTTCACACTATATGGCGCGTATGCAAACCCTGCGGCTGGACGGCTTCCTGCTGCGCCCGCTGCTGAGCCTGTTTTCCTCGCTGATCCTCTGTGGGCTACTGATGTTGTTCGGCTTTAGCGCGCAGGGAACGATTGAGGTGGGGGTGCTGTACGCCTTTATTAGCTACCTGGGGCGTCTGAACGAACCGTTGATTGAACTGACCACCCAGCAGTCAATGCTGCAACAGGCGGTGGTCGCCGGGGAGCGCGTCTTTGAGCTGATGGATCGTCCGCGCCAGCAGTACGGCGAGGATATTGCGCCGTTAGCCAACGGTGACATTGATATTGATAACGTGTCGTTTGCCTACCGTGGCGACAAAATGGTGCTGCAAAATATCTCGCTGTCGATTCCGGCGCGGAGCTTTGTGGCGCTGGTCGGGCATACTGGCAGCGGCAAGAGTACGCTGGCCAGCCTGCTGATGGGCTATTATCCGCCGAACGCAGGGGAGATTCGCCTCGGCGGTCGTGCATTGTCGAGCCTGAGTCATCAGGTGCTGCGCCAGGGGATCGCCGTGGTGCAGCAGGATCCGGTGGTGCTGGCGGATTCGTTCTTTGCCAACGTCACACTGGGCGTGATATCAGTGAGGCGCAGGTCTGGCAGGTACTGGAAACGGTGCAACTGGCGGAGCTGGCGCGCAGCATGAGCGACGGTATCTATACCCATCTTGGCGAGCAGGGCAATAACCTCTCGGTTGGGCAGAAACAGCTGCTCGCGCTGGCTCGCGTGCTGGTTGATACCCCGCAGGTGCTGATTCTCGACGAAGCGACCGCCAATATCGACTCCGGCACCGAGCGCGCTATCCAGCAGGCGCTGGCCGCCGTGCGTCAACACACCACGCTGGTGGTGATTGCTCACCGTTTATCGACTATCGTCGAAGCGGACACCATCATGGTGCTTCATCGTGGCAGGCGGTAGAGCAGGGGACGCATCAGCAACTGCTTGAAGCAAAAGGGCGTTACTGGCAGATGTATCAACTGCAGTTGGCCGGGGAAGAACTGGCCGCCAGCGCTCAGGACGATGCTTTGACCGCCTGATGCACCAGAGACAGGCATTTTTCTAACAGAATGCATTTGTGACGCGCATCATGCACTCGCATGGTGCGTTTTTCTTTTTTGCCCCACGATTTCCCGCACACCATCCCTGATTATCCCGCATGAATGCCGTTTTTTCATTTCTGGCACGCCCTTGCTTTATCTGTTGTGTGTTCGCAGCCACTACCGAATTCTGACTGGAGGGATCTATGAAGCTGGTTACCGTGGTAATCAAACCATTCAAACTCGAAGACGTTCGCGAAGCGCTGTCTTCTATTGGCATTCAGGGCTTAACGGTGACGGAAGTGAAAGGCTTTGGTCGCCAGAAAGGTCATGCAGAGCTTTACCGCGGTGCGGAATACAGCGTCAACTTCCTGCCGAAGGTAAAGATTGATGTGGCTATCGCCGACGATCAGCTCGATGAAGTCGTCGACGTCATCAGTAAAGCCGCTTATACCGGAAAAATTGGCGACGGTAAGATTTTTGTCGCCGAACTGCAGCGCGTAATCCGTATTCGTACCGGCGAAGCCGACGAAGCGGCGCTGTAATTCCCAGACAGCACAGTGATAGGGATCGAGATGATGAAAAAAACAATGGTAAAAACGGGGTTGAGCGCGCTGGCGCTGTTGCCGGGTCTGGCGATGGCGGCACCGGCGGCGGTGGATAAAGCGGATAACGCCTTTATGATGATTTGTACCGCGCTGGTGCTGTTTATGACCATTCCGGGCATTGCGCTGTTCTACGGCGGTCTGATTCGCGGTAAGAACGTGCTCTCGATGCTGACGCAGGTTGCGGTCACCTTCGCTCTGGTGTGCGTGCTGTGGGTGGTTTACGGCTATTCCCTGGCCTTCGGCACCGGCGGCAGCTTCTTCGGTAGCTTCGACTGGCTGATGCTGAAAAATATCAAAATCACCGATCTGATGGGCTCCTTCTATCAGTACATCCACGTGGCGTTCCAGGGCTCCTTCGCCTGCATCACCGTGGGGCTGATTGTCGGCGCGCTGGCGGAACGTATTCGTTTCTCTGCGGTGCTGATTTTCGTGGTGATTTGGCTGACGCTCTCCTACATCCCGATCGCCCATATGGTGTGGGGCGGTGGTCTGCTGGCGAGCCACGGCGCGCTGGACTTTGCGGGCGGCACGGTGGTGCACATTAACGCGGCGGTTGCCGGTCTGGTGGGCGCGTACCTGATTGGTAAACGCGTAGGCTTCGGTAAAGAAGCTTTCAAACCGCACAACCTGCCGATGGTGTTTATTGGCACCGCGATCCTCTATTTTGGCTGGTTCGGCTTCAACGCCGGTTCCGCCAGCGCAGCGAATGAAATTGCCGGTCTGGCCTTTGTGAACACCGTCGTCGCGACTGCCGCCGCTATCCTCGGCTGGGTCTTCGGCGAGTGGGCGTTGCGCGGCAAACCTTCGCTGTTGGGTGCCTGTTCCGGTGCAATTGCAGGGCTGGTGGGGATCACTCCGGCATGCGGTTATATTGGTGTCGGCGGTGCGCTGATTCTGGGTATTGTGGTGGGTCTGGCCGGTCTGTGGGAGTGACTTCCCTGAAACGCTGGCTGCGTGTGGATGACCCCTGCGACGTGTTCGGTGTCCACGGGGTGTGCGGCATCATCGGCTGTATCCTGACCGGTATCTTTGCTTCAACCGCGCTGGGCGGTGTGGGGTATGCTGAAGGCGTCACCATGAGCCATCAGGTGCTGGTGCAGCTGGAAAGTATCGCCATCACTATCGTTTGGTCCGGCGTTGTGGCCTTCATCGGTTATAAAGTGGCGGATCTGACGGTGGGTCTGCGCGTGCCGGAAGAGCAGGAGCGTGAAGGTCTGGACGTCAACAGCCACGGCGAAAACGCCTACAACGCCTGATAACGCCTGTCACCCGGCCGAGCATTGCGAAGCCGGGAATCCGCCGACACTGACGTTTGCGCCTCATTCGACGGACCATGAGTTATCTCCAAAGCCAAAAAAGCCTCCCATTGGGAGGCTTTTTTGTGCGTGAAGCGCATTAGTTGCGGTTACGCATGACGCCTTCCTGCACCGTCGAGGCGACCAGCACGCCATCCTGAGTATAGAATTCGCCGCGCACAAAACCGCGCGCGCTGGAGGCCGAGGTGCTTTCCACGCTGTAGAGCAGCCATTCGTTCATGTTGAACGGACGGTGGAACCACATCGAATGGTCGATGGTCGCCACCTGCATGCCGGGTTCAAGGAAGCCAACGCCGTGCGGCTGCAGTGCCACCGGCAGGAAGTTAAAGTCCGAGGCATAGCCGAGCAGATACTGGTGGATGTGCAAATCATCCGGCACCGCGCCGTTAGCGCGCATCCACACCTGGCGGCGCGGTTCAGCGACGTGCCCCTTCAGCGGGTTGTGGAACTCAACCGGGCGAATTTCCAGCGGCTTATCGCAGAGAAACTTCTCTTTGGCCTGCGGCGGCAGCAGATGCGCCAGCGAGCGGGCGATGTCGGTTTCAGAAGGTAGACCGTCCGGCGATGGCGTGGCTGGCATGCTTTTCTGATGCTCGTAGCCCGGTTCCGGCGCCTGGAAAGAGGCGGTCATATAAAAGATAGGTTTACCGTGCTGAATGGCCGCGACGCGGCGGGCGCTAAAACTGTTGCCGTCGCGCAACACTTCGACGTCGTAAACGATCGGTTTCTGACTGTCGCCCGGGCGCAGGAAGTAGCTGTGGAACGAGTGTACCAGTCGATCGGTCGGGACCGTTTCTTTCGCGGCATACAGCGCCTGGCCAACAACCTGCCCGCCAAAGACCTGACGGAGGCCAAGATCTTCACTCTGGCCGCGGAACAGACCTTCTTCAATTTTTTCCAGATTTAATAATGTCAGCAGATTCGATAGCGCCTGGCTCATTGATACCCTCTATAATTTTTACTGTCACAGCGTCAGGTGAATGTTTCCATTATAACGCAGTTTCGCCAGTGGTCCGATGGGTTCAATTATCTGAATAATGGGGCATTTGCAGGCATTAATGTGAAATATGTGCCACACTTGAGCGGTAAAAGTTGTTAAGGCGATGTCACTCAATTGAGAAAACAGCCTTAATTTGAGTGAGCGAAAAGGAGAATGCTAATGAAACTCGTGCCGATCTTAAGTGGTCTGGCGATTGCGCTGACCCTCGCGGCTGTGCCCAGACTCACCAGCAAAGTCAGAATCAGACGCCTGCGCCGCAAGCAACACCTCAGGCTGAGGCCATTACCGGCCGACCGTCTCTGGTAACGTGTGGATTCGCCAGAAAGTGGCGCTGCCGCCGGAAGCGGTGCTGACGGTCACGCTGTCGGATGCTTCCCTGGCCGATGCGCCGGCAAAAGTGCTGTCGCAGAAAGTGACCCGTACCGAAGGTAAGCAGGCGCCGTTTAGCTTTGTGCTGCCGTATAACCCGGCAGATATTCAGCCTAACGCCCGCATCCTGTTAAGCGCGGCGGTGACCCTCGACGGTAAGCTGCTGTTTATTACCGATACTATCCAGGAAGTCATCAACCACGGCGGTACCAAGGCCGATGTGACCCTGGTTCCGGTACAGCAAACCGCGGTACCGGTGCAGGATACCGCGCCGGTTCAGGTGCCGTAAATGAAAATGCCCTCCAGCGTGAGGGCATTTTTTTGTTCGTCGCAGACTGACGACTTCGGTGCTGCGACGCCAGAATCTCAATATCGCCAGCGATATTTCTGCATATCAATTTGTCCGCTCCCGATACCTGCACCCCTTCAGCCAGCAGCGCCTGACGCTGGCGTTGAAGATCCGGCCCGGTAAGCGATATTGCGCCGTGACGGTTTACCACCCGGTACCACGGCAGCGTTGAGCCTTCCGGCAGGCGTTTGAGCACGCCGCCTACCTGCCGCGCGGCGCGCGGGAACCAGCCAGCCGGGCGACATCGCCGTAGGTCGTCACATACCCTTCCGGAATGGAGGCGACGATTTGCCAAACGCGTTGGGGAAAGAATCTAAAGCATCCATAGTCAGTTCCTGAAGGCAGAACCTTTAGCATAATCAGCCTGATGTCCCGTGTGAAGGGAGGATTGCGCAAGAATCCAGCAGGTAGAAGCGGATAGCTTGCAATTGCCTGCTTCAGCAGGGATAATGCGCCAGCGCGTTGGGTAACAACGCTCTCAATGGGGCTCTGTTGGTTCTCCCGCAACGCTACTCTGTTTACCAGGTCAGGTCCGGAAGGAAGCAGCCAAGGCAGATGACGCGTGTGCCGGGATGTAGCTGGCAGGGCCCCACCCATTTGTATTCCCTCTTCTTTTTCATTCTCCTTAACGTTATTAATCCCTTTATTTGTTAAGGTTATTCTCGCCTGCGCGTCAATTAAGCTTCATTTATTTGTAATAATACTGTCATGCATGTGTCATAAATTGCATTTAAATTAATATTGGGTATTTATATTGCCTGTTGTGTTAAAAATATATTTGTGGAATGTGTTGTTGAGTTCATGTATTAGTTATTACAGAAATAATACACAAAACCATTTTTCAGTGGTTAACACACGCGTTCGGGATGACGCGTTGCTACGGGAAGGTAAACATGACAATTGCAGTGCTGAACGTAAAAATTGATGAGACCGTTAAAGAGAAACTTCGTCACTATGCTGAGGCCAATGGCCTGACTTTAGGGGCCGCGGCGGAGAAGCTACTGCTGTCAGGCTTTACGGCGGAAGAAGAGGCGGGTGTATGTGAAGACGACATCGATAGCCAGCATACGGAAGAGGATGTCGCCCCTTTACACCTAAAGAAATCAAAGCATTACGTAAATTACTGAAGAAGAAAAAATGAAACAGCAACCGACAATAGCGTGTAACTATAGTGAAGCCTGCGCTCTGTTACGCTCGGGCTACGTCAAGCATGTTCTTCTCAACTGGAACGTCGGCAGCGATGAATTCTTTCGTATCGCCTCTGACTGGTGTGATACTGGCGCAAAAATTAAGAAAGAGGGCGAATCTTTCGTTATTTCACTGAAAGGCTTTCCGATTCCTCCGCAGCACTAATATATTCTTTTATTTGGCGTTATCTTTTTAAAGAATATATCAGCGCCAGGCCGGTTTCGTTATTGGGTGGCGAGATAGGTATGCGCACGGTTAGATTATTTTTCGCATCTTATTTCCCCCGGACTGGCCTGCTAACGTTGCCCATATTGGCTGCAACGTGGTGAACGCGCGACGCAGCGTTTCATCATCCAGGGTGAAGGGAAGACGTAAATTTCGCTCGCCGCTTCCGGCCAGACCAAAACGCGTTCCCACGCCAATATGAATTCCGCTGCCTTCCGCACGTGCGGCAAAACGTGTCGCCATCATTTCCGGTAGTTCAACCCAAAACGACAGTCCGCCCTCCGGCATCCTGAATTTCCACTGTGGGAAATACTCCTGCATCAGCGAGGCACACATGTCGCGACGGGCTTTCAGTTGATGACGTCTTGCGGGCAGCAGAGTACTTTCGTTTTCCAGTAGCCAGCAGGTGGCCAGCTGTTCCAGCAGCGGCGAACCTAAATCCAGGGTATCCCGGGTTTGAACCAACGCGGCAATGGTTTGTGACGATGCGCGGATCCAGCCCAGTCGTAATCCGCCCCAAAAGCTTTTGCCGGTTGAACCCACGCTAATAATCGGCGCCTCGCGGTTAAAGGCCGCCAGTGGAGGCGGCGGCGGCGCGTTGTACCATAAATCGACCATGGTTTCGTCCACGACCAGCGTCGTGCAGGTGCGGGCTGCCAGCTCGGCGACGGTCTGCCGCGTGGCGTGATCCATGCATTGCCCGGTGGGGTTTTGAAAATCGGGCATCAGATACGCCAGGCGCGGGGCCGTCTGGGCAATGATCGCCGCCAACCCATCGGTATCCCATCCCGGTCCGGCAGCGGCAGAGCCACCGGACGGCAGGAAGCTCCCTCAATGGCGGAAATCGCCAGCGGATAGGTGGGTGTTTCCACCACTACCCGATCGCCCGGCCCGGTCAGATAGCGCAGAATCAGCGCCAGCCCGCTGACCGCCCGTTCACCAGCATAATTTCATCGGCATGAGTAGCCAGACCGCGAGCGGTGTAGCGTTGGGCAATCGCCTCGCGTAACACGGGCAGGCCATGCTGATCGTAGCCTGTCGTAGCAAGGTACTCCGGCAGCATCGATAGCGCGTGGCTATAGGCTTGGTGAATTTCTGCCCCTGCCGCCAGCGCGGCGGTAGAGAGATTCAGCGTTTGGGCGGTATTTAAGCGTGGCGTGGACGGGCGGTTTTCACCAGCCAGTCTCACCGTCGAGCCACTGCCCTGACGGCTCTGTACGTAACCCTCATCACGCAACTGCGCCAGCGCGCTGGCAATGGTCGTACGGCTAACGCCCAGCGCGCTGGCAAATTCGCGCTCGCCAGGCAGACGGGTATCCAGCGGCAGTCGGCCATCAAGAATCAGCAACCGCAGCGCATCGGTAAGTTGGCGCCAGAGCGGCGTGGAAGAGGGGCTTTCCTGCCACTGACCGAGCAGGCGAACTAATGATTGGGTGGCGGAACGTCGGCGCATCAGAGCAGTCCACTTTTTAAAAACTGGTCATTAATCATAATGCCATTTTTGTCGATGATGAAAGCATCAATACGACAGGCAGAGGTATTTATGTTACGCCGACTGATTCAGCTTTATATCGGATTAATACTTTACGGCGTCTCGACTGCCGTTTACGTGCGAGCCAACCTGGGAGCCGACCCATGGAACGTTTTTCACCTCGGCGTTGCCGGACTGGCATCGATGGATATTGGCATGGTGATGATTCTCACCGGTGCGGCGGTACTGTTGCTGTGGATCCCGCTGCGTCAGCGTCCGGGCTTGGCACCATTAGTAACGTGATTGTGCTCGGGCTGGCGGCAGACGCGACGCTGTCGCTGATGCCGCCGCTGGAATCACTCTGGTTACGTGCCGTGCTGTTGCTGCTGGCGGTCCTGCTGAATGCGCTGGCCACCGGGATGTACATCGGCGCAGGGTTTGGCGCAGGTCCGCGCGATGGGCTGATGACCGGTATTCACGCCCGGACCGGCTGGCCGATCCGGCGTATTCGTACCACTATCGAAATCTCGGTGCTGTTGATTGGCATCGTGCTGGGCGGCGCGTTTGGCATCGGGACCGTACTGTACGCGTTGGCGATTGGTCCGTTGATCCAGATTTGCCTGCCGTGGTTCCAGCTACCCGCGCAGCGCCGCCCGCGCCGATGAAGGCCGAGCCGCTCTCCTGAACAAAACGGCATCACGCCAGCGCGCTGATGCCGTGTCCCATCATGTAGATCCCACCACAATAATCAGTGCGCCGGAAAACCACGGCGCTTTACGCGACAGTTCGCCAAACCCGCTCCAGCGTTTGCTGACGTGCTTGAGGCCGATGGCGGCAATCGCGCCGGAAGCCACCAGCGTCAGCGCGAGCCCGACGCTGAAGCTCAATACCAGCGTGGCGCCCAGAGCAACGTGCTTGAGTTGCAGACAGATCAGCAGAATGGTGATTGACGCCGGGCAGGGATTAGCCCGCCGGTCAGGCCAAACATCACGATTTGCCCGGTGGTGACGTCCTGTCCTTTAAAGCGACGATTGATCTCTTCGGCATGCGCGCGCTGATGCGCATCCTGCCAGTCGGCATCGACCAGATTTGCGTGAGGGTGATGAGGGGCATGATGATCATGATCGTGGTGGTGGTGATCGTGGTCATGATGGTCATGATGGTCATGATGGTGATGATCGTGCGCGCCGTGCGACTCACGCCAGGTGCGCCACAGCATCCACAACGCGATGGCAATAATGATTATCCCGGAAAGCAGCTGAAACCACGGCTCGGCGGTTTGCGCATCCCAGCCGCGGCCAAACCACATGCCTGCCATTGCGATGATCCACACGACCACCGTGTGCGACAGCGTCGCCGCCAGCCCTAATAGAACCGCCTGTTTCAGCGTCCCTCGAATGGCAACGATAAAGGCCGCCATCATCGTTTTTGAATGCCCGGCTCCAGCCCATGCAGCGCGCCAAGCAGAATTGCGCCGGGGATAAAGAACCAGGCATTGCTTGTTGTAAGAGTGTGGTGAAGTCGGTCATCGTCGGCAGGATCCTTGCAAAAAAGTGCATGCACTATACTCCCACCCAGTAGTTATATACTACCCCCAAGTATAAAAATGCCCAGTGAAGAGCGCCCGTGGTATGCTTGCGCAGGAGTTAAGAAAGGATCCCGCTATGTCACATACCGTTCGCCACAAGAAGATGTTATTGACGCGCCTGAAGAAAATTCAGGGCAGAGTGCCGCGCTGGAAAAAATGCTCAACCGCGACCATGAATGTGCCGAAGTGCTACAGCAACTGGCGGCGATTCGTGGGCGGTAAACGGCATGATGATGCAGGTGATTCAGGCCATCTCACCGATCACGTGGTGAAAGAGCCCGAAGAGACGCAGCGTGAGGCCGATCTCGATGTGGTGATGCAGGTGATTAAGTCTTATCTGAAGTAGCGTGCGTCCTGAGATTGTTCTCCGCCCAGAGAATAAAGGCCTCTTTCGGTAAGGCTTTGCTATAGAGCCAGCCTTGTCCGAACTGGACGCCATGCTCGTGCAGCCATGCCTCCTGGCAGGTGGTTTCAATGCCTTCCGCCACGATATTCAGCTGTAGCGTTTTCGCCATCTCGATGATGTAGGGCGTCACCTGTGCGTACTCCAGCGCGTCAACGAAGGATTTGTCCAGCTTTAAGGTATCGACTTCCAGATCCTGGAGATAGCGCAGGCTGGAATAACCGGTACCAAAGTCATCGATATAGATTGCGTGTCCCGCCTCGCGGTAGGCGTTAAGCGCCGGCAGCGTGGTTTTCGGGTCGGCAAAGCCGCGTTCGGTCAATTCCAGCGCTACCTGCTGCGGCTGCACCTGCCAGATTCGCAGCTGCTGGTGTAGCAGAGTTTGCAGCACCACCGATTGAAAATCAGCGACTGAGAGATTAATCGACACGTGCAGTTCAGGATGCAGACTTAGCCATTTACCCAGATCGTGGAAGACCGTTTTGACGACGCTTTCGGTCAGCGCGGTAATGAGCCCGCATTGTTCTGCAAGTGGAATAAAGATCTCCGGCGAGAGATAAGTACCGTCCGGTTGTTTCCAGCGTGCGAGCGCTTCACAGCCCACCACTTTACCGTCGCTTAGCGACACAATCGGCTGATAGTAAACGGAAATATCGGCGTTGTTTAACGCATCCTGCATCCGTTGTTTTGGTGATTGCAGACGTTTTAGCACCCGCAGAATCAGCCAGCAGGCAAGCAGGCTGATCACCATGCCGCCGGTACCCAAATCATCAGCTGATGCCGTAAACGCGTCGACAGCGGGAGGGTGGACGACCAGGTCATGATCGTGACCTGTATATCAGGGAACTGACGCACGGTGTAGACCACGTTGTTGCTGGTCAGCGATGACAGATGCTCCTGCTTGATACGTTGCCATGCCTGTTGGTCGAGCGGCGCGCTGCTGGCGAGCACGCGGTTGTTATGGGTGCTGATCAGCGCGACCTGGGTGGTTGAGTTGGTAAACGGAATGACGTCAATAAACGAGATAGGGTCGATAATCACCATATGGTGTTCGGAGGCGAAAGCCGCCATATAACGCTGAATACCCAGATCGTTTCTCTCGGTGTACCAGGCGCGATAGCCTGCGGGATAATGCGGTCCGGCGGTGGGAAGGTAAAGCCGTTGCCGTCACTTTCCAGCGACGAACATTGGACGGTATTTCCATCGAGATACAGCACTTCCTGGATATAGCGCCAGGAGTAGGAGAGACGGCGCATGGCCTGCAGGTGTTCCGGGTCACACCCGGACACCTGGAGTGAATCCATCTCCCGCAGCGCGCCTTTTGCCTGCTCCATAACCTGTTCGGTGCGAATAAAGACCCGGGAGGCGTAGGTCTCCTGCTCATCGATAAACTGATTGTGCGCTTCACGTTGGGCGAGCCAGACACTCAGCAGTATCGGCAAAAAAATGGCCAAAATAAGCACGCCGGTTATCAGACCGACCAGATGTCGAGTTGTCACTGCCAGTCCTTATCCTGGGCTAAGTACGACAAGTATACCTGACAATCCAGACGGTTATTACGCGAAATCGCTCGTTTGTTCAAATGACAGCAGCCTGCCTAGCGCCGATGCGCCAGCGAACGTACCAGCCTGTCGCCGCCCATCTGCACCGCCTGCACCATCAGTACCAGAATTAACACGGTGCCGACCATAATTTGATTGTTAAACCGCTGATAACCGTAGCGAATGGCTAAGTCACCGAGCCCGCCGCCGCCGATAACGCCGGCCATTGAGGAAAAGCCAATCAGCATCACGATGGTTAGCGTGGTGGCGGCCAGCAACGCGGGCAGCGCTTCGGGGAGTAGCGCTTTGGCGATGACGTGCCAGACGCTGCCGCCCATCGACAATACTGCTTCAATTCGCCGTAGTCCACTTCATCCAGCGCGTTTTCCGTCAGTCGCGCGAAAAAGGGAAATGCGCCGATGGTAATGGGCACAATCGCCGCGGTGCTGCCTAGCGTGGTGCCCACCAGCAGACGGGTAAAGGGTATCAGCGCAATCAGCAGCACAATAAACGGCAGCGAGCGACCGGTATTGATGACTGCGCCCAGCACCGCGTTAAGGCGCGGCATCGGCACTAATCCCTGACGGCGCGAGATGAACAGTAATACCCCAGCGGCAGGCCAATCAGCACGGTAAACAGCGCTGCCAGACCCACCATGTACAGCGTCTCCAGCGTGCCGTTGACCAGCAGCGGCCATAAATCTTCCCAGCTCATGCGACTATGCATAATTGTCTCCTGTCGAGGCCATGACGCGCCAGGAAGCGGCGCTCTTCGTCGCCATCCCCCAGCAAAATATCGCGCAGGCGCGACCAGGGAGAGGCCAGCAGATCGGCGATTTTACCGCTCTCCTGGAGTTCGCCACCTTCCAGTAGCGCCACGTGATCGCAGAGATTTTTCACCACTTCCAACTGGTGGGTAATCAGGACAATCGTCAGCCCAAGCTGGCGGTTAATGGTTTCCAGTAGCGCCAGCACGCTGGCAGTGGTCTCGGCGTCGAGCGCGCTGGTCGCTTCATCGCACAGCAGCACGTCGGGTTCCGCCGCCAGCGCGCGGGCAATGCCTACGCGCTGTTTTTGGCCTCCGGAAAGCTGGGAGGGGAAGGCGTCAGCTTTGTCGCTTAGCCCCACCAGCGCCAGCAGTTCGGCGACGCGTTGTTGCCGCTGCGCTTTGGCGATACCGGCAATTTCCAGCGGCACCGCGACGTTGTCGGCGACGCTGCGGGCGTGTAATAGGTTGAAGTGCTGAAAAATCATGCCGGTGCGCAGACGATGGGCGCGCAGCTGCGCCTTATCGTACTGCGCAATATCTTCTCCGTTGAACAGAACGCGGCCCGCGCTGGGCCGCTCCAGTAAATTCAGGCAACGAATCAGGGTACTTTTACCTGCGCCGCTGCGCCCGAGTATCCCGTAAATCGCCCCTTTCGGAACGCTAAACGACACGTTGTTGAGTGCCGGTTGGCCGCCTCCGGCATACTGCTTGCTCAGCCCTTCAATAACGATCATGACTGTGGCGCGCTAACCGGGATCACTGAGCCGTTATAGTGCTGGCGAATAAATTCCGCCACCTGCGGCGAGGTCAGATCTTTCGCCAGCTCTTTGATGCGCGGATCGTTAGCCAGTTGCGGGTTGGTGACCAGAATATTGGCATACGGGTTATGTTCGGCGCTCTCCAGCCCCAGCGCGTCTTTCGCCGGCGTCAGCCCAGCTTCCAGCGCGTAGTTACCGTTGATCACCGCCAGATCGACGTCATCCAGCGAGCGCGGGATCTGCGGCGATTCCACTTCCAGAATCTTCAGCTTATGCGGGTTCTCAACGATATCTTTTGGCGTTGCCAGCGTGGTGGCCGGGTCGGTAAATTTGGCCGCGAGCTTAATCAGCCCTTTGCTTTGCAGCAGGAACAGCGCGCGGCTCAGGTTGGTGGTGTTGTTCGGTACCGCCACGGTGGCGCCTTCCGGCAGCGACTGCAGATCTTTATGCTTGTGCGAATAGATGCCCAACGGCTCAATGTGCACCGTCGCGGCGACGGCGAAGGTTTTACCCAACGCTTTTTCCTGATCTTTTAGATACGGCACGTGCTGGAAGTAGTTGGCGTCGACGTCGCCATTGGCCAGCAGTTCGTTGGCGTTAACGCCGCTGGTCAGCTCGACGATTTTCAGATCCAGCTTCGGATCCTGTTTCTTAATAAAGTTAAGGATTTCTGCATGTGGAACCGGGTCAGCAGCGATACGCAGCGGCTCGGCTGATGCGCTCCAGGCCAGAGAAAGAGACAGTGCAACCCTGCCAGTTTGAATGCGGCATGTTTCATGGTGTGTTTCCTTATTGTTTTGGTGTCAGGCAATCAGTTGTTCGCTGCGGGCGCGCAGCACATCACGGTAATAGCGTTCTGCCACGTCCGGGTGGGATCGCAGGCGGCCTTTCAGATAGTTCCAGCCCACATCGCGTAGCAGTGGATTCTGCGGATCGCTTTGTGGCCCGTTGGCTTCCCGCGCCAGCGTTTCAGGCAGCGAGTAAACAGGCACCACGGCGTCCAGCTGAGCGCCGAGGAAGAAGGCGATAGACAGGCGCTGCTGATTGGCTGGTGGCGTCACCACGCGATGGACGGTAGCGCGCAGATAGCCATTGGTCGCCAGCTCCAGCAGTTCGCCAATGTTCACCACAAAGCTGCCGGGCAGCGGGACCGCATCGATCCACTGACCGTCGCTGACCTCCACCTGTAGACCTTTCTGGTCATCTTGCAGCAGGAAGCTCAGGAAGCCGGAATCTTTGTGCGCACCAACACCCTGGGTGCTGTTCTGCGTCTCCTGCTGGCCCGGATAGCGAATCAGTTTGATATGTTCGTTCGGCTTTTCGCCGTACAGGGTATCGAAGGCTTCCGGCGGCAGCTGGAGCGACTCGGCAAAGGCGCGCAGTAGCGTCATGGCCATCTCGGTCATCGCGCGTTGCCATTGCAGTAGAACCGGGCGCAACGTCGGCAGCGATTCGGGCCACAGATTTGGCCCTGTAATTGCAGCCAGCGTGGATCGTGTTCCCTTAGGGTAATCGCCTGGCGTTCCGCGCCGATATCAAACTGTTCTCGCCAGTCTGGTTGCCCGCGGGTGAGCTCGGCGGCGCTGCGGTTGTAGCCACGAAAATGCGGGGAGTGAATCATCGCCACCTGCTGTTTTTGTTCGTCGGACAGGGCGAAAAAGCGGCGGGATTCAGACTGTAACGACTGCTGTAGGGCGTCGTTGATGCCGTGATCGGTCAGATAAAAAAAGCCAACGTCGCGGGCTGCGTGGCGAAGCTCTTGCAGAAATTCAGCGCGCTCAGATGGCTGATGATAGCGGGCCAGGCTGAGGATTGGCAGGGTGGTCAGACTCATGGTGCTCTCCATTTTGCAGATGAATGCCGTGGTATTCAGGTGGTGCGAATGCGGGATGACAACAACAGCGCTGCATGGGATATCTCCTTTGGGTTAATGGAGACAGACTGCCTGATGGCGGAGGAGGCGACCAATAACGTTATTTTCTAATTTAGAACTGCGGGAGGGTCTGAGCTTTTGCGAAATTTTGCTAAAGCGCACGGCACAAGGCCGTGCGCGCGAGAAGGGATTAATGCTGATTCGGCGCGGCAATATCTGCGCTGATGCGCAGGCCATCTTCGTCAAAGATCATGCAGTGCTGGTTATCGAATGCGAGGTCAATTTGCTGCCATGGGCGGAAATGAACGTCCCCGGCAGCAGAATTTTCACGTTATCGTGGCCGTAGCACTGACCGAACAGATAGGTATTGTTGCCAAGACGCTCGACCACTTCACAGTTAAAGGCCAGTACCGTCCCGCTTGTGGTGTTGGTTGAGAGATGCTCCGGGCGAATGCCCAGCGTGACGGTGGCGCCCGGCGTGAGTGGGGTGGTCTCTATAGCCAGCGTCAGCGTATGTTGCTGGGCGAGTTTCACGGTCAGCGAGCCTGGCTGCCAGTCGGCAACGGTAGCGGGCAGGAAGTTCATCTTCGGTGAGCCGATGAACCCGGCGACGAACTTATTGATCGGATTGTAGTAAAGATCCATCGGTGAACCCATCTGCTCAACCTTACCGTAGTTCATCACCACGATTTTATCGGCCAGCGTCATTGCTTCGACCTGATCGTGGGTGACATACACCATGGTGGTTTTCAGCTCCTGGTGCAGGCGCGCAATGTGCAGACGCATATCCACGCGCAGTTCGGCGTCGAGGTTTGACAGCGGCTCATCGAACATAAAAACGCGAGGGTTACGCACGATAGCACGCCCAATGGCCACACGCTGACGCTGGCCGCCGGAAAGTTGCTTTGGTTTACGATCCAGCAGGTGAGAAAGCTGTAGTGTTTTGGCGACCATTTCGACCTGACGACGAATATCGTCTTTCGGCACTTTGTTCACTTTCAGGCCGTAGCCCATGTTCTCGGCGACGGTCATGTGTGGGTAGAGCGCGTAAGACTGGAATACCATCGCCACACCGCGGTGCGACGGCGCGACATCGTTCATGACTTCGTCGCCGATCAGCACTTCGCCGTCGCTGACCTCTTCCAGCCCTGCAATCATCCGCAGCAGCGTTGACTTGCCGCAGCCGGATGGGCCGACAAACACGGCAAATTCGCCGTCTTCAATATCGAGATTGACATTATGCAGCGTGACGGTGCTGCCAAAGCGTTTTGTTACGTTCCTCAGTCGGATATTAGACATCGACGTTCCCCGAAGTTGTTAACCTTTGCCTGCCGTTGGAGGAGGGCCGCTGAATGTCATTTGTGTATTACGTATTACAATTCAGTCAGGCGATGCTCAACAGCGTAAAAATCTTGGAAAGACTATAACTTCCGCTAATTACGTGCCCTATATCGATGTTTCATTTCTGCAATCACGATCACACAACTCGCAGTTGTTAGTGGTTTTATCATTACTCAAAGCGTAGCGTATAACAAAGTAAAGGCGGCCGAGTAACTCGGTGCTAAACAAGCATTATACGTATCACAGCGTTCTGTACCCTGTAGTCAAAAACGATAAATTGTTACACCTTCACATGAGGTTGATAATGAAAAAGAACACTATTGCCGCACTTGTCCTTACCACTCTGGCCGCGGGCAGTTGATTAGCCTGCAGGCTCACGCGGCTACGCAGCTTAACGTCTGGGAAGACATAAAGAAATCCGCCGGAATTAAGGATGCTATCGCTGATTTCGAAAAACAGTATGACGTTAAGGTCAACGTGCAGGAGATGCCCTACGCGCAGCAGCTGGAAAAACTGCGCCTTGATGGCCCGGCAGGGATTGGCCCTGATGTTCTGGTTATTCCAAACGATCAGCTCGGTGGCGCGGTGGTTCAGGGGCTGCTGTCGCCGCTGAAGCTTGACCAGAAGCAAATTGATGAGTTTACCCCTGCATCGATTAACGCTTTTCGTATGGACAACGCTCTGTATGGTGTGCCGAAAGCGGTCGAAACGCTGGTGCTGATTTACAACAAAGATTTAATCGATAAGCCGCTGGCCAGCCTTCCGGAATGGTATGACTATTCGAAAACCCAGCGTGCGCAGAACAAATACGGGCTGCTCGCCAAGTTCGACCAGATTTACTACAGCTGGGGCGCGATTGGCCCGATGGGCGGCTATATCTTTGGCGATAACGGCAAAGGCGGCTACAACGCAGAGGATGTCGGTCTGAACAAGCCTGGTGCCGTTGAAGCCGTCACTTACCTGAAAAAATTCTATGCCGACGGCGTGTTCCCTGCGGGGATTATTGGCGACAACGGTCTGAACGCCATTGATTCGCTGTTCACCGAGAAGAAAGCGGCGGCAGTTATCAACGGACCGTGGGCTTTCCAACCGTATGAAGCGGCGGGCATCAACTACGGCGTGGCACCGCTGCCAAACCTGCCGGATGGTAAACCGATGAGCTCCTTCCTTGGCGTGAAGGGCTACGTGGTGTCGACCTGGAGTAAAGATAAGGAGATGGCGCAGAAGTTCATCTCGTTTATCAACCAGCCGCAGTACGTGAAAACACGCTATATCGCAACCCGTGAGATCCCGCCGCAGAAGGCGATGATTGACGATCCGATTATCAAAAACGATGAGAAAGCCAGCGCCGTGGCGGTGCAGGCGGCGCGCGCGACGGCAATGCCGGGTATTCCGGAAATGGGCGAAGTGTGGGGGCCGGCCAACGCGGCGCTCGAGCTGAGCCTCACCGGTAAGCAAGAGCCGAAAGCGGCGCTCGATAACGCCGAAAAACAGGTCAAGATGCAGATCGAAGCCATGCAGGCGAGTAACCAGTAAGCGCTGACGTCACGGACGGGAGGGGGACCTCCCGTTTTAAGAAGGAGCCGTGTGTGATTATCAATCCAAGCGAAAATGTAAACAGAGCGCAGGGGCTGGTCGCCATGCGTGGTGCGGCCTGTTGTTGGCCATTGTGCCTGGCTTTGGCCAGTTCTATCACCGCCAGTGGCTAAAGGGACTTATCTTCCTGGTGCTGCTCAGCAGCTTTATGGGGGTGTTTTATGATTTCTTGCGTGAAGGGCTGTGGGGCTATACACGTTGGGAGAAGAGGTACCGCGCGATAACTCTATTTTCCTGTTAGCGGAAGGGATTATCAGCGTCCTGATTGTCGCCTTTGGCGTTACCGTCTATTACCTCTCCTTGCGTGATGCGTGGGTCAACGGCAAGAAGCGCGATGAAGGCCAGCAGCTGAACAGCGTGCGCAAGCAGTATCAGATGCTGCTGAGCGATGGCTTTCCCTATCTCATGATCACCCCTGGGTTCATCCTGCTGGTATTCGTGGTGATTTTCCCGATCCTGTTTGGTTTTGCCATCGCCTTTACCAACTACAACCTTTACCACACGCCGCCGGCAAAGTTGGTGGACTGGGTAGGGCTTAAGAACTTCGTCAATATTTTCACGCTGTCCATCTGGCGTTCGACCTTCTTTGATGTGCTGCAGTGGACGGTGGTCTGGACGCTGCTGGCTACCACGCTGCAATGTACCGTGGGCGTGCTGCTGGCGATTCTGGTGAACCAGAAGGATCTGCGCTTTAAGCCGCTTATCCGGACTATCTTTATTCTGCCGTGGGCGGTGCCGGGCTTTGTCACCATTCTGGTGTTTGCCGGGATGTTTAACGACTCTTTCGGGGTCATTAACAACGCAATTCTGGCGTTCTTCGGTATCAGCCCGAAAGCGTGGATGACCGATCCGTTCTGGACCAAGACCGCGCTGATTATGATGCAGACCTGGCTTGGCTTCCCGTTTGTGTTTGCCATGACCACGGGGTATTGCAGGCGATTCCTGACGATCTCTACGAAGCGGCGACGATGGACGGTGCCAGCACCACCACCAAACTGCGCACGATTACGCTGCCGCTGGTGCTGTACTCGATTGCGCCCATCATCATCACGCAATACACCTTCAACTTTAACAACTTCAACATCATCTACTTGTTTAACAACGGTGGGCCGGCGGTGGCTGGGTCGAACGCGGGCGGTACGGATATTCTGGTGTCGTGGATCTATAAGCTGACTATGTCCTCTTCCCAGTACGCCATTGCGGCAACCATTACCATCCTGCTGTCGATTTTTGTCGTCGGGCTGGCGTTGTGGCAGTTCCGCGCCACGAAATCCTTCAAAAATGACGATATGGCGTAAGGGAATCACATGGCTAAATCACAAAGTATCAAACGTGAAAAATGGGTGCGTCTCTCGCTCTCCTGGCTGGTTATCGTGCTGGTTTCCACCATCATTATTTACCCGCTGATCTGGACCATTGGCGCGTCGCTCAACGCCGGTAACAGCCTGTTGAGTACCTCCATTATTCCGGAGAATCTGTCATTCCAGCATTACGCGGATCTGTTTAACGGCCAGGTGAACTACATGACCTGGTACTGGAACTCGATGAAAATCAGCTTCCTGACCATGGTACTGACGCTGATCAGTGTCAGCTTCACCGCCTACGCGTTCTCGCGCTTTCGCTTTAAAGGGCGGCAGAACGGGCTGATGCTGTTTTTACTGCTGCAGATGATCCCGCAGTTTTCCGCGCTGATCGCCATTTTCGTGCTCTCTCAGCTGCTGGGCTGATTAACAGCCACTTCGCGCTGGTGCTGATCTACGTGGCGGGATGATCCCGATGAATACCTATCTGATGAAAGGCTATCTCGACGCGATCCCCAAAGATCTTGATGAGTCCGCGCGCATGGACGGGCGAGTAACTTCCGCATCTTTATCGAGATAATCATGCCGCTGTCGAAGCCGATTGTGGCGGTGGTGGCGCTGTTTTCCTTCACCGGCCCGCTGGGGGATTTCATTCTCTCCAGCACCATCCTGCGTACGCCGGATAAATACACGCTGCCTATCGGGTTATACAACCTGGTGGCGCAAAAAATGGGCGCCAGTTACACCACCTACGCGGCAGGAGCCGTATTGATTGCCGTACCGGTGGCGATTCTCTATCTGGCATTACAGAAATACTTCGTGTCCGGCCTGACCTCCGGCAGCACCAAAGGATAACCACATGAAAAGATTTGCACCCGCTTTGCTTGCTGTTTGTCTCTCCTGTAGTTTTTCCGCATCGTCGTTTGCGGCCGAGGCGCTGCAAACGAAGCCGTTTAACGCGATGCCAGCGGACTTTATTAAAGGTGCGGATATTTCGACGCTGCTGGATGCCGAGAAGCATGGTGCTCGTTTCTATAATGAACAAAACCAGCCACAGGACGCGCTGGCTATTCTCAAAGCCAACGGCGTGAACTACGTTCGTCTGCGCCTGTGGGTTGACCCGAAAGATGCCGACGGCAACGCGTATGGCGGTGGTGATAACGATCTCGCCAGTACGCTGGCGCTGGCGAAGCGAGCAAAAGCGCAGGGTATGAAGCTGCTGCTGGACTTCCACTACAGTGATTTCTGGACCGATCCAGGCAAGCAGTACAAACCAAAAGCCTGGGAAAAGATGGACTACCCGCAGCTGAAAACCGAGATTCACAACTATACCCGCGACACTATTGCCCGCTTCAAAAAAGAGGGCGTGCTGCCGGATATGGTGCAGATTGGAAACGAAATTAACGGCGGTATTCTCTGGCCGGAAGGCAAAAGCTGGGGCAGGGCGGCGGCGAATTTGACCGTTTAGCTGGCCTGCTGAATGCGGCGATTTCCGGGCTTAAAGAGAATCTGAAGGACGGCGAGCAGGTTAAAATTATGCTCCACCTGGCTGAAGGCACTAAAAACGACACTTTCCGCTGGTGGTTTGATGAAATCAGCAAGCGCAACGTGCCGTATGACGTGATTGGCCTGTCGATGTATACCTACTGGAATGGCCCTATCAGCGCATTGAAGGCCAACATGGATGACATCAGCAAACGCTACAACAAAGATGTCATCGTGGTCGAAGCCGCCTACGGCTATACCCTGGAGAACTGCGATAACGCGGAAAACAGCTTCCAGGCGAAAGAAGAGAAAGACGGTGGTTATCCGGGCACGGTTCAGGGCAATATAACTATATTCATGACTTGATGCAGGCCATTATTGATGTTCCCGATAATCGAGGCAAAGGCATTTTTTATTGGGAGCCAACCTGGATTGCCGTTCCGGGAAATACCTGGGCTACAAAAGCGGGCATGAAATATATCCATGATGAATGGAAAGAAGGTAATGCGCGCGAAAATCAGGCGCTATTTGACTGTAAAGGGAAAGTCTTGCCGTCGGTAAAAGTATTTAATTAATTTGAACACTCTTTTTCAGGATTTTATTATGAAAAAATTTCCGCCTTTGAGCCGAAGGTTAATGCGCTATTGCATGGTGCAGATTATAACCCGGAGCAATGGGAGAATTATCCCGGTATTATCGACCAGGATATTACGATGATGCAGCAGGCAAACTGTAATGTCATGTCGGTGGGGATATTTAGCTGGGCCAAACTTGAGCCGCAAGAAGGCGTATTTGATTTCGCCTGGCTGGATAATGTTATTGATAAACTGTATGCCGCCGGGATACATGTTTTTTTAGCCACCCCAAGCGGCGCGCGTCCGGCGTGGATGTCAAAAGCCTATCCGGAAGTGTTGCGCGTGGGCGTGACCGCGTGCCGGCGCTGCACGGCGGTCGCCATAATCACTGTATGACCTCGCCGGTTTACCGCGAGAAGACGCTAAAAATCAATACGCTGCTGGCGGAACGCTATTCACAGCACCCGGCGGTGCTGGGCTGGCATATTTCCAATGAATACGGCGGCGAGTGCCACTGCCCGCGTTGTCAGGCTAAGTTTCGCGACTGGCTGAAGGCGCGTTATAAGACGCTCGATAATCTGAACCACGCCTGGTGGAGCGCCTTCTGGAGCCACACCTATACCGACTGGGAGCAGATTGAATCACCGTCGCCGCAGGGGGAAGTGTCTATCCATGGCCTGAACCTCGACTGGCGACGTTTTAACACCGCGCAGGTGACTGAATTTTGTCGTCATGAAATTGCGCCATTAAAGGCGGTGAACCCGGACCTGCCGGTGACCACCAACTTTATGGAGTATTTCTACGATTACGATTATTCGCAGCTCGCCGAGCCGCTGGACTTCATCTCCTGGGATAGCTATCCAATGTGGCATCGCGATAAAGACGAGACCACGCTCGCCTGCTATACCGCGATGTACCACGATATGATGCGTACACTGAAGGGCGGCAAACCGTTCGTGCTGATGGAATCCACGCCGAGTGTGACCAACTGGCAGCCGACCAGCAAGCTGAAGAAACCGGGTATGCACATCCTCTCTTCGTTACAGGCGGTAGCCCACGGCGCGGATTCCGTGCAGTACTTCCAGTGGCGTAAGAGCCGTGGTTCGGTGGAGAAATTCCACGGTGCGATTATCGATCATGTCGGGCATCTCGATACCCGCGTTGGCCGCGAGGTCACTCAGCTTGGTCATATTTTAAGACAGCTACCGGACGTTGTCGGCTGTCGCACTGATGCGAAGGTCGCCATCATCTTTGACCAGCAGAGCCGTTGGGCCATGGACGATGCGCAAGGGCCACGTAACAAAGGTATGGAGTATGAGCTGACGGTGAACGAACACTATCGTCCGTTCTGGGAGCAAGGGGTCGCCGTAGACGTGATTGACGCCGATGGCGATCTCAGCGCCTATCAGCTGGTGATTGCGCCAATGCTGTATATGGTGCGCGATGGTTTTGCCGAGCGCGCTGAAGCCTTTGTCGCTAACGGCGGCCACCTGGTCACCACCTACTGGACGGGGATCGTCAATGAAAGCGATCTCTGCCACCTGGGCGGTTTCCCTGGCCCGCTGCGCAAGCTGTTAGGTATTTGGGCGGAAGAGATAGATTGTCTGGACGACGGCGAGCGTAACCAGGTTCAGGGTTGGCGGGAAACATGGTTGGACTGCAGGGGCCTTACCAGGTGCGCCATCTGTGTGAACTGATTCACCCTGAAACCGCGCAGACGCTGGCGGCGTATCGTGATGATTTCTATGCGGGGCGCCCGGCCGTGACCGTCAATAGCGTCGGTAAGGGCAAGGCGTGGCATATTGCTTCGCGCAACGATCTGGCGTTCCAGCGAGATTTCTTCACCTCGTTAATGGATGAGCTGGCGCTGCCGCGAGCGGTTGCCAGCATCTTTCCACCTGGGGTGGTGGCTACCGCGCGTACCGATGGCGAAAGCGCCTTTGTCTTTGTGCAGAACTTTACCGCGCAGACGCAGACAGTTACCTTGCCGGATGGCTATGAACATGCCGCGACAGGCGCTGATGCCAGCGGTCAGCTGGTGCTGCAACCCTGGGACTGCCGTATCGTTCGCCGTAAAGCATAATCCGCTGCAATCCCAAGCCTGCTCATCAGAGCAGGCTTTTTTACCTCTGTAGATAATCAAGGAGCGTCGATGATGGTCAGTCTTAAATCCTTCCTGCACTACTTCTCCCAGCCTAAACCGTCGGTGCCATTAAGCGCCAATGAGCAACAGCAAATTCAGCGTCTGATTAGCGCATTTGGTGGTCAGAATAATATTGAAAATGTTGATGCCTGTATTACGCGATTGCGCGTCACGGTTAAGGACCTGTCTGTCGTGGATTCTCAGGCGTTGCAGAATGAAGGTGCGCTGGGGTTATTATTCTTGGGCAGCAGGTTCACGCTATTTTTGGCAAGCAATCTGATGCGCTGCGTCAGTTGTTAGATGAACACTTTGCGGGTAATAAATAAATTAGTATGTTGCCATCTTGAAATTTTTCACGGTTCTGCCGGATGGCGCTTCGTTTTATTTGGGAAATAATGGCTTTATATGAAAACCCTGATTTGATATCGGGTTTTTTATTATTGGTGCGATAAAAAAAGAGGACAACCTAATAATAGCATTATCCCCAAGGGCAGATGATAGAAACAATAATGGAGTGGCAAATATAAAATTGGCGCAAATAACAAAAGATAGAATTAGGGCAAAACAATGATTCAGTCAGGTTAACGTATTACCACCAGGCTTCCACCTGCACGCCGAAGTTCCAGGTATCGCTGGCGGTGCCGTCGTTAAAGGCATTGCCCTGTTCGGAATCATTCAGGTAAGAGGCAAAGACGCGCAGCTCCGGACGAGACATAAAGTCAGGGCCATCTGCCAGGCCTAACGCGATGGTGTATTTCTCGCCGCTCTGCTTATAGTGGCTACCGTCAGTGTAGGAGTCTTTCTGATAGAAACCACCCACTTCACCAATTAAACGTACATATTCAGTGAACTGATATTGCGCGCGGCCAACCAACGAGACCAGACGTGATTTATCGGTGTATTCGGTGGTGTTATCCGCCGAACCGTAGGTCAGCACGTGGTTAAGAGAGAACTTGTCGGTAATTGGGATCAGACCGGTGTTGATAACACGGTAGCCGGTGGCATCATTGACGTAGTTCCACATGTCGTACCAACCTCCACCCTGGGAGACCATGTTCTGCGCCAGGCCTTTGTTGGCATATTGCAGCACCAGCTTGTTATAGCCGCCAAACATATCCTGGCTGATTTCACCGGTCAGCATCACACCGTTATCAGCATCATACAGGCCGCCGTAATCCTTCTGTTTGTCAGTTGCGTTCGGCATGGCGTAGTCGATACCAAATTCGGTCCAGGCACCGCTCCATGGTTTCCAGCCCGCATAGCGAAGGTCAATGTAGTTAATGTTTACGTCGTTATCACCGTCAACGCGATAGTCGACATCGTTGGCGTCGCCGCGGATCCAGGCCAATGAAACCGCGCCAGGGCCGACGGTATAATTTTCGATCCCGGCGCCGGAGCCGGAAATATTCCAGTATTTGGTATCAATGATGTGCAGATCGTGGCGCTGGTAATAGCGTTTCCCACCCCAGATAACCGCATTCGGATCGCCCGGGATAAGCCCTTTAATCTGTAGGTTTAATTGACGCAGACCAAACTGCGCATCGTCGCCGAAGGTGGTTTCGTTATCGTTTGAACCGTCGGAAACCATGCTGACCATTGAGTCCAGGTAGAAACTGACATCGTTTTTCTTATACACCTCAGAACCCAATTCAAGTTCACCGTAGGTGTCGGCTTCGTTTCCCAAACGGCCGAGTTTGTTTTTTTGCCATTCCTGCATTCCGCCATCGCCAGAAACGCCTACGCCGGAGCGGAGGTAGCCATGGAAATCAATAGGAACTGACGTTGCCGCCAGCAGAGAAGATGAAGTCAGCGCAGTAGCTAACGCAATTGAAAGCGTGCGTAGGGTTGTTTTCATTATTATCCTCGTTTTGTTTTGTATTACGTTCACATAACGAGTGTAATAAAATGCCTAAATGTAAAATCTGGCAAACATTTGATTGTTGATATGTGACTAACTGCAAATAAATTAACCATTTTATGTTCATTTTGTAAGGGGTTTCTTGTTGCATGGAAATGTGGGCGTATATCTTTTTTATGTTATCGTATGTCATAAATCAGGTCGGTAGACGTTTTTTGGGATGACCCCTGTTACAATCTAGCGATAACAACATAAGGAACCGGACGATGAAGTCTAAAAGCGCAACTTTGGAAGACGTTGCTCGCCATGCGGGCGTCTCCTACCAGACTGTGTCCAGGGTACTCAATAAATCTGCCAATGTATCCGAAGCCACACGCCACAAGGTGGAGAAATCCATCGAGGCACTCCGCTATGTCCCAAACCGACTTGCCCAGCAGCTGGTTGGCAAGACCACTCATACCCTTGGACTGGTGACCACTTCACTGGCGTTGCACGCGCCTTCTCAGGTTGCGGCAGCGGTGAAACGCTACGCAAATGTAGAGGGTATCAGGTACTGATTTCGATGATTGATGAGAACGTCAATCATAGTGTTCAGGATTCGATCAACGAACTGAAATCACAGCTGGTCAGCAAAGTGATTATCAACGTACCATTAGAGACTGAAACAGCACAGAAAATTGCAGATGACAACGATGATATCGTCTGTCTTTTCCTCGATGTTGATCCCTACAGTTCGGTGTATAACGTTTCGTTTAATCCGGCAGATGGCACCCGTGCCAGCGTCAAATATCTGTATGAGTCGGGTCATCGTGAGATGGCGATTCTGGCTGGCCCGGTGAGTTCTGTCTCCGCTAACCTACGTTTGAGAAGCTGGCTGGATACGATCAATAGCTACGGACTGAAGCCGGTGACCGTGCTGCACGGCAACTGGGATGCACAAAGCGGCTATGCCTGTGCGCTGCAAATGCTGCGCGAGACCCCGGATTTCTCGGCGGTGCTGGTGGGGAACGATCAGATGGCGTTAGGGGTGCTGAGCGCATTTCATCAGCATCAGGTCGCCATTCCCGGCGAAAAGTCGGTGATTGGTTACGATGACACCTATGAAAGCTCATTTTTCTACCCAGCGCTGACCACGGTATCGCTAGACCTGGACTTGCAGGGCAAAGAGGCGGTACGCCGCATTCTTGAAAGTGACGACAACGCTTCGTCACGGACTTCATCCATTCTCCCTGCTCGCCTTGTCGTGCGCCACTCTTCTGGTGCGAAGGTGGAGCAGGGCAAAGATATGCAGGCGATTGCCGAGCAGCTGCGCGCGATTGCGCATCAGCTTAGCCGCTAACCTCCCTTGCCGGAGTGCAGTCTGCACTTCGGCTATTTCCCTTAAAACTGTAGGGTTGCAAAGCGCTTTTTGACGGCGTATCGTAATTGTTATGTTATAACATATTAATTGAGGCTCAGATGAAAGCGAACATCCACCCCATTACCGTACCGTGGTATTCCACGACACCAGCGCTAACGAGTACTTTAAAGTCGGCTCCACCATCAAAACGGACCGGGAAATTGAGCTGGAAGGCGTGACATATCCTTATGTCACAATTGATGTTTCATCAAAATCGCACCCGTACTACACCGGGAAGCAGCGCAGCGTTTCCGCCGAAGGTAGCGTCGCGCGCTTTACCCAGCGTTTTGGCCGCTTTGTTGATGTGAAAAGGGGTTCCTGATGCAGGTACTTAACTCGCTGCGCAGTGCGAAACAGCGCCACCCGGATTGCCAGATAGTGAAGCGCAAAGGTCGTCTTTACGTGATCTGTAAATCCAACCCCCGCTTTAAAGCCGTACAGGGGCGAAAAAAACGTCGTTAACGGAAAGCCTCCAGGGACTGGCGCTGCTTGCCGTCTGCGGTAAAGTTTTCGGCGGCAAGCCAGGCCTGGAAGGAGCGGTCCAGCGCGGGCCATTCGCCGTCGATAATGGAAAACCAGTCGGTATCGCGGTTGTGGCCTTTAATCACCAGCGCCTGGCGAAAACGTCCTTCAAACTGAAAACCTAAACGTAGTGCCGCACGGCGTGAGGGTTCATTGAAACTGTTGCATTTCCATTCATAGCGACGGTAGCCGAGCGTCTCGAAGGCGTAGCGCATTAACAGCCACTGCGCTTCCGTCGAGGCGGGCGTGCGGCTAAGCAGTGGCGAAAAGTGAACATGCCCCACTTCCATCACCCCATGATTTGGGTCGATACGCATCAGTGCCAGCGAGCCCACTGGCTGCTGGGTGCGGATATCTATTACCGCAAAGTGCAGCGGATCCTGAAGGGATTCCACGCCGGCGATCCACTGACGATACTCTTCCACCGATCCCTCTGGCTCACGCAGTAGCCACGTCCAGTTGCGGGTATCCGCCGCTTGCTGATGGGCGGCAAAGAGCGCATCAGCATGTTGCAGACTTAGCGGTTCCAGACGGCAATACTGACCTTCCAGCACCACGCGCTGCGGATACGGGCGCGGCTGCCAGTCCGGCAGGGCATCGCCAATTAGCTGACCAAATTGATTGAGCTGACTCATAACCTCTCCTTAGGGAAATAAACAATACGTCGAGCGTAGAGCTTTGCTGGTTCCATAAAAAGTTCCACAGGAGTATCTTTTGATGGTGCCACGAGGAGCAGCCATGAATATTCCCGACGATCCCTTTTTTACTCTCTTGAATGATGCGCTTGCGGCGCGCGGTGCGGAGACGCTGCAACGCAGCCTGTACGCGGCGCTCAGAGACGCCATCCTGTGCGGACAGCTCCAGGCGCAGAGCTGGCTTCCTGGTTCTCGGACGTTGGCCGAGCGGCTGAGCATTTCACGTAATACGGTCAACGCCGCCCTGGATCAGCTGGCGATGGAAGGTTATCTACGTCGCGATCGTCGTGGCTCCCGGGTGGCGTCTCTACCGCAGACGGCGGGGCCATAGACTGTATCCCGGTCTCACTGCCGGAACGCCTGCTGGATTTGCCGCAGGTACAGCCTCGCGATACGCCGCCGCTCCTGTTCACCCCGGCACGCCGGCCATCAACTACTTTCCTTTACCGCTGTGGCGTCGATTGCTGGATCGCGTTTTGCGCGAACAGGGTAGCAGCCTGCTTGGCTACGGCGATGCGGCGGGAGAGTGGCCGCTACGGGCGGCGATTGCCCGGCATCTGGCGCTATCGCGGGTATCGACTGCGATGCGCGGCAAATTGTGATCACGGAAGGGGCGCTGGAAGGCGTGAATCTCTGCACCCATCTGCTGAGTGAACCGGGCAGAGAGCATGGGTAGAGGAGCCGGGATACTTCGGCGCGAAAAGCGCATTTCTGGCGTCGGGGCTTGTGCTGGAGGGCGTGGCGGTCGATAACGAAGGAATGCGAATTGCCGATGATTTGCCGCCGCCGACGCTGATCTTTACTTCACCTTCGCATCAGTATCCGACCGGCAGGGTGCTCAGCGTGGCGCGACGGCTGGCGCTGCTGGAATATGCGCGCCAGCATGGCTGCTGGATTATCGAAGATGACTACGACAGTGAATTTCGCTTCAGCGGTGAGCCGATTCCGGCGATGCGCGGCATGGACGACAACGCGCCGGTGGTGTACCTCGGTACTTTCAGCAAGACGTTATTCCCATCGCTGCGCATTGGATTTATGGTCCTGCCGCCGATGCTGGTGGAGGCGGCACAACCTGCTATTCGTGCGCTGCTGCGCGGTGGACATCGGGCGGAGCAACGGGCGCTGGCGAGCTTTATTGAGGAAGGGCACTATGCCCGACATCTGGCGGCGATGCGCCGTCTGTACCGCAAGCGTCAGGCGCAGCTGCGCGCGGCGCTGGAAGAGGAATTAAGCGTTCCGCACCAATTAATGGCGGGTGAGGGCGGGTTACATATGACAGTCGCTATTGACGGCATTGATGACGTGTCGCTGGTGCGCCAGGCGCGTGCGCATCAGATGACGCCCAGCGCGCTCAGCACATTTTATCTCGACCGTCAGCATGCCCGTACGGGGTTGGTGCTGGGCTATGGTAATACGTCCGCCTCACAGTTTGCACCGGCAATACGGACGTTACAGCGGCTTATTGCGCCGCTTCGGCGCGGGCAAGGGTGAAGATGTCGTAGAACGACAGGTCGCCCTTGGTGGTGACCATTTTTTGCAGCTGCGTTTTGTACTGACCGTCGACGCGGTTAGAGTGCAGGATATTGTCAATCAACTCCGGTGGTACGAAGCGAGTGTTGTACCACTCACCGTTGTAACACACGCGAAAATCCAGCACATCGATATCTTCGTAGCGGTAGCGCGGATAGACGTCGAAGAAGAAGAAGCCGTTCAGTAGCGCAAACAGCAGCCACAGTAGCCAAACTGAATCGGCCAGCGTGTCGGAACGCATCATCACCACCAGGGTGGCGAAGAAGGCGAGGTACATGGCAATGAACAGGCCGGGTGGTTGCGAATAAAACTGATACTAAAGCGCGGCCGGTTGTCGCGCTTTTCGCGGGCGTTGAGTTCATCAATAGTTTGCGTGAGTAATCGCTGGATCTCTGACATCTTTTGCTCGGCAACGTTAGGCGGAATAGCCTATTGTATGTTGCGTTAATCCATGCAGAAAGTAACAGATTGGTTGCAAAAAAGCATAACAGTCTGTTGCTGTTATCAAGCTAACATCTTGATGATACGGGCCGGGTTGCCGCCGACAACGGCATTGGCTGGAACGTCTTTCACGACAACAGCGCCGGAAGCAATCACCGCGTTATCGCCAATCGTCACGCCGGGGTTAATCACCGCACGTCCGCCAATCCACACATTGTGGCCGATTGTCACCGGTTTGCCGAACTCGATACCGCTATTGCGTTCAATGGCATTGAGGGGATGAGTGGCGGTGTAGATATGTACACCCGGTGCCAGCATGCAGTTATCGCCGATATGAATCGGACAGACGTCGAGCATGACGCAATCGAAGTTAGCGTAGAAGTTGGCGCCAAGAAAGATATTGTAGCCATAGTCGCAGCGGAACGTTGGCTCGATATAAGCATCGTCACCTTTGCCGAGCAGCTCGTTGAGTAGCGCTGTGCGTTCGGCTTTTTCATCCGGAGCCGTATGGTTATATCGGTGAACCAGTTGCCTTGCGCGGATCCTGTCCGTTCTTAGCGTGTCATCGGCCGGGCGATAATGCTCGCCGGCAATCATCTTACGTTTTTCATCGCTCATGGGCGTCTCCCTTTTATAGAGCCATCACCTTAAAAGGTGATTAGCGCTTTGGGAACGTTCCCCACTCGTCGATGTGATGCCATTCACACAATCAGTCACATAACAGGGAGAAGTCATGCATGAAACAGAAAAATTAACGGATGTATTTCCACACGGTTGAAGGGATCTTGTCGTACAGTTTATTCATCGTCAATTCTGCCAGACGATGATCGGCTGCTGAGTAAAATACCGCCAGCTCATTATCAGAGAGTTCATATTTATTTTTTTCAATAACGCGTTCCAGCGTGTCAATAGACTGACAGCGGCGTAGACGCATCAAATAATCGGTTTTAGTTAGTGGTTTATCAGACATAATTCACCCATTGATTGTAATAATTTTAACAAGACAGGCTAACAGGGTTAGCACGGCTAGCATTGACAAAACAACGGAAGAGTTTGTTCCCTGACTTCCGCCATTTTTGCAGGTCGACGCTATTAATGCCGTAGTTGCTGAATAACATGAAAGTATCATCCAGATATTCGTCAATCTGTGCAATCAGTTTATTATCGTCGTCGTACTTAATTTTATAATTAAGTGCGAACGTCGCAATATGTTCTATCAGCTCATTAAGCTGCAGGTTAACCGCCGAGGTAGGGTCATTCACCCAGCCATGGTTACTCTCTTCGAGTGTGGCAAGACAATCATGATACAGGGTTTCACAAAGAAACTTAAGCTGTGCGATATCATGTCTTTTTGGTGAGTATTCGTCCATAACGCATCCCCTTGTCGTAGTGCAAACAACGAATAACAAATACCGGTGTGGGATGGTACTGCTGGCAACCTGAAACGTGCACCTGTTCCTGATCTGCTGTAACTATAATCTACTCCGCAAAAGATTTCACCGAGCTATTACGAAAAATTACAATTAAATCTCAGACGGTTAAATTTTTCTTCTTCTCACCCATATGAATGAGCAGAGAAAAGCTAACGTCTTGTTTTGCTTCAGAAGAGGTTACAGGCTATGTCGATTCATAAGCTTAGACAGCGGTTTGCCAGGGTTGGTGCGTTCATTCATGTTAGGAAAATTCCTAATTTTTTTAAAGGGAATACGCATTTTCCAGATTATTCGAAATAAATTAAAGATAAATCTCAAATTCTTAAAATTAACAGTCCACGTTATTTTTATTATTACAGGGACTCAACGATTCACATTTATTAATGAATGATTAAAAAATAGACGTTTTAAGATTGTTGGCAACGGGATAAAAAAAAGGGCCGCTTGCGCGGCCCTTTCGGTGAGAGCGTTTTAGTGATGCTCAACCTTATGGCTGTGCTCAATGTCTTCGTTTTTACGACTGAAACGACGACGCACGACCACGAAGAACACCGGTACGAAGAAGATAGCCAGTACGGTCGCCGTGACCATCCCGCCATTACGCCGGTACCAACGGCGTTCTGCGCACCGGAGCCTGCACCGGAACTGATAACCAGCGGCATTACACCGAGGATAAAGGCCAGCGAGGTCATCAGGATTGGACGCAGACGCATACGAACCGCTTCCAGCGTCGCCTCGATGAGACCTTTACCTTCTTTGTCCATCAGGTCTTTGGCAAACTCAACAATCAAGATGGCGTTTTTCGCCGATAGACCGATGGTGGTCAACAGACCAACCTGGAAGTAAACGTCGTTGGTCAAACCGCGCAGCGTTGCTGCCAGCAGCGCACCAACAACCCCAGCGGAACCACCAGCATAACCGAGAACGGAATTGACCAGCTCTCATACAGCGCTGCCAGACAGAGGAAGACGACGATCAGGGAAATCGCGTACAGGGCAGGGCCTGGTTACCGGACAGACGTTCCTGGTAGGACATCCCCGTCCAGTCGTAGCCGATACCCGCAGGCAGTTTACCCGCCAGTTCTTCCATCAGGTTCATGGCCTCACCGGTACTCTTACCTTCAGCCGCCTGACCCAGGATTTCCATGGATGGCAGACCGTTGTAACGTTCCAGACGCGGTGAGCCGTATTCCCAACGTGAAGTAGAGAATGCGGAGAACGGCACCATCTGACCATCGCTACCGCGAACGTACCATTTGCCGATATCTTCCGGCAGCATACGGTATTTCGCTTCAGACATCAGGTACACCTTCTTCACACGACCGCGGTCGATGAAGTCGTTGACGTAGCTACCGCCCAGGCCGTGCCGAGAGTGGTATTGATGTCGCTGATGGATACACCCAGCGCCTGGGCTTTTTCCTGGTCGATATCAATCTTGAACTGCGGCGTATCTTCCAGGCCGTTAGGACGTACGCCGGTCAGCACGTCTGGGTGCTGGGCAATCATCCCGAACAGCTGGTTACGCGCCTGGGTCAGTTTTTCGTGTCCCAGACCCGCCTGGTCAATCAGCTGGAAGTCGAAGCCGGTCGCGGTACCCAGTTCTACGATAGCCGGCAGGTTAAAGGCGAACACCATCGCGTCTTTAATCTGCGAGAAGTAGCCCATCGCACGACCGGTAATCGCTTCAACCTTGTTCTCTGCGCCCGGACGTTCACTCCAGTCTTTCAGCGACACGAACGCGATACCGGTGTTCTGGCCACGTCCCGCGAAGCCGAAGCCGTTTACGGCGAAGACGGATTCAACGTTGTTTTTCTCTTTGGTGAGATAGTAATCGGTCATCTCATCCAGCACTTTCTGCGTACGTTCCTGGGTCGCACCGGCAGGCAGCTGCGCCATGCTGAGGAATACGCCCTGGTCTTCGTCCGGCAGGAACGAGCTTGGCAGACGTACAAACAGGAACGCCATGCCGACAACGATGATCAGATACAGCAGCAGGTAACGACCGGTGCTGCGCAGAATGTTGCCTACGCTATCGGTGTAGTGGTGCGTGCTCTTCTCGAACATCCGGTTAAACCAGCCGAAGAAACCGGTGGTTGTGCCGTGGCTGCCTTTCTGAATAGGTTTCAGCATAGTGGCACACAGCGCCGGCGTCAGAATCAACGCCACCAGTACCGACAGCGCCATCGCCGAAACGATAGTGATGGAGAACTGACGATAGATAGCACCGGTAGAACCGCCGAAGAAGGCCATCGGGATAAATACCGCGGACAGCACCATCGCGATACCGACCAGTGCGCCCTGAATCTGGCCCATGGACTTACGCGTCGCTTCTTTCGGCGGCAGGCCCTCTTCGGCCATCACACGCTCAACGTTCTCGACCACCACGATGGCGTCATCCACCAATAGCCCGATGGCGAGCACCATCCCGAACATCGTCAGGGTGTTTATCGAGAAGCCGAACGCGGCAAGCACCGCAAAGGTCCCGAGCAGGACGACCGGTACGGCGATGGTTGGGATCAACGTCGCGCGGAAGTTCTGCAGGAACAGATACATCACCAGGAACACCAGGATGATCGCTTCGACCAGCGTTTTCACTACTTCATGAATCGAGATCTTAACGAACGGGGTGGTGTCGTACGGGTAAACGATTTTCAGGCCTGACGGGAAGAACGGCTCCATTTTCACCAGTTCAGCGCGAATGGCATTCGCGGTGTCCAGGGCGTTAGCGCCGGTCGCCAGTTTAATCCCCAGACCGGAAGCCGGCTGTCCGTTAAACTTCGCTACCACGTCATAGCTTTCACCGCCGAGCTCAATTTTCGCAACGTCGCGCAGGCGAACCTGTGAACCGTCCTGATTGACCTTCAGCAGAATGTTGCCAAACTCTTCGGTATTCGTCAGTCGGGTCTGCGCCACGATAGAGGCGTTCAGCTGCTGACCAGGTACAGGCGGCGTACCACCTAACTGACCTGCCGCAACCTGGGCGTTCTGTGCTTTCAGGGCGCTGATGACATCAACCGGCGTCAACTGGAAGTTGTTCAGCTTGTTCGGGTCCATCCAGATACGCATCGCATACTGAGAACCGAACAGCTGAACGTCGCCCACGCCGCTGGTACGGCTGATGGCGTCTTTCATGTTCGCTGCCACGTAGTCAGAAATATCGTCCTGGTTCATGGTGCCGTTGGTGTTGATAACACCGACGACCATCAGGAAGCTGCTGGACGCTTTCTCAACGCTGATACCCTGCTGCTGAACTTCCTGCGGCAGAAGCGGCGTTGCCAGTGCGAGCTTGTTCTGTACCTGAACCTGAGCGATGTCCGGATCGGTACCGGATTCGAAGGTTAGCGTGATGGTTGCGGTACCGGTGGAGTCGCCGTTGGAGGACATGTACATCAGGTGATCGATACCGTTCATATTCTGTTCGATAACCTGAGTAACCGTGTTCTGCACCGTTTCGGCGTCAGCACCGGGGTACATGGCTGTGATCGAAATTGCAGGCGGCGCAATCGTCGGATATTGCGCAACCGGCAATTTGAGGATCGATAGCCCCCCAGCCAGCATGATAATGATGGCGATCACCCACGCAAATATGGGGCGATCGATAAAGAAATTAGGCATGTCTTAACGGCTCCTGTTTAAGTTAAGACTTGGATTGTTCTGACTGAACAGCGCCCGCTGCGGCTTGCTGTTTATCGTCAGAAGTGACTTCCTGGGCTTTTACCTGCACGCCAGGTTTCACTTTTTGCAGACCGCTGATGATGACGCGATCGCCATCTTTCAGACCTTCGGTCACCAGCCATTTATCGCCAATGGCCTGGGTCGCAACAATCTGGCGGGTTTCAACTTTATCGCCTTCACCGATAACCAGCGCACTCGCGTCGCCACGTGGCGTACGGGTAACACCCTGCTGAGGCACCAGCAGTGCAGTTGGGTTGGTACCTTCTTCCAGACGCGCACGCACGAACATGCCCGGCAGCAGCGTATGATCTGGGTTCGGGAAGATCGCGCGCAGCGTGATAGAACCGGTCGTCTGGTCAACGGTCACGTCAGAGAACTCTAAGGTGCCGCTCTGCGGATATTTGATGCCGTCGTTGGTCACCAGATCCACTTTCGCTTTGCCGTTTTCTTGTTTCAGTTTGCCATCCGCCAGCTCCTGCTTCAGGCGCAGGAAGTCGTTGCTGGACTGCGTAACGTCAACATAGATAGGGTCCAACTGCTGAACGGTGGCCAGCGCGGTGGTTTGCCCGTTCTGTACCAGTGCGCCTTCGGTGACCGAAGACTTACCAATGCGTCCGCTGATAGGCGAGGTGACTTTGGTGTAAGCCAGGTTGATACGCGCGGTTTCTACGGCGGCTTTTGCGGCGACAACGGCGGCGTTAGCCTGTTGGGCATCGGCCAGGGCGGTATCGTAATCCTGTTTACTGATGTACTGAGTACCCAGCAGTTTAGAGTAACGGCTGACGGTCAGTTTGGCGATGTTCGCTGCCGCTTCGGCTTTCGCTAAATCACCTTTCGCACTTTCATAAGACGCCTGGTAAGTTGCCGGATCAATCTGATACAGCGATTCGCCCGCTGTGATTTCGCCACCTTCGATAAAGTTGCGCTTCAGAATAATACCGCTGACCTGCGGACGAACTTCCGCGATACGGAAGGCGCTGGTACGTCCCGGTAATTCTGTCGTGATTACAAGAGGTTCAGATTTGAGCGTCACAACGCCAACTTCTGGCATATGTTGTGCTCCTTGCTGAGCTGGTTTGTCGTCACATCCTGTTAGCGCTAAGCTGCCTGAGAGCATCAGAACGACCGCCAGAGGCGTTAACCCTCTGTTTTTGTTCATATGTAAACCTCGAGTGTCCGATTTCAAATTGATCAATGGAACAAGCGTCCACAAACCCATTGCTGCGTTTGTATTATCGTCATACTATGGTACATACATTCATAAATGTATGTAAATCTAACCCCTGCAATTTCACCGACCTATGGCACGAAAAACCAAAGAACAAGCGCAAGCTACGCGTCAGCACATACTGGATGTTGCCCTACGGTTGTTCTCACAGCAGGGGGTATCATCTACTTCACTCGCCGAGATTGCAAAAGCGGCTGGGGTGACGCGTGGGGCAATCTACTGGCACTTTAAGGATAAGTCGGATCTGTTTAACGAAATCTGGGTGTTATCAGAATCCAGCATCAGCGATCTTGAGATTGAGTATCGGGCAAAATTCCCGGGGATCCACTCTCAGTATTGAGGGAAATCCTGGTTTACATTCTCGAAGCTACCGTGCTCGAAGAGCGCCGACGTCTGATGATGGAAATCATTTTTCACAAATGTGAGTTTGTCGGTGAAATGGCTGTAGTGCAACAGGCACAGCGTAATTTATGTTTAGAAAGTTACGATCGCATTGAACAGACGTTAAATGACTGTGTGGCAGCCAACGTCTTACCGGCTAATTTGCTCAGTCGCCGCGCGGCTATTCTCACCCGCAGCTATATTTCCGGGCTGATGGAAAACTGGCTGTTTGCCCCAACTTCGTTCGACCTACGGGCAGAGGCGCAGGCTTATGTCGCCATCCTGCTCGAGATGTACCAATTTTGCCCGACGCTGCGCGGCGAGACGCCGGCCTGAACCTTCCTTAATTACCAGGAATAATCCTGGATTCTGCGACTTTTCGCCTGTAGCCAGAAGTGCTATTCTGCGCGGGCATTTATCCCGGTTTTTCACCGGCTTTAGCAACCACTCATGTTAAAATTATGCTGCATAATATCCGCCCTCGGGCCACGATTTCCGCATTTTTCATTATTATTGTCTGCTTTCTTTTCTCGTTAGCCACGGCGCAGGCGCGCGCGCTCAACGGTAGCGATATTCCTGACCGCGCCGATGTCCAGGATCAGCTATCGGCGTTGAATAACAAGAAAGACCTGACGCCGCAGGAAAAACTGGTTCAGCAGGACCTCACGGAGACTCTGCAGCTGCTGGATAAAATCGACAACGTGAAGGCGGAAACCGCGGCGCTGCAAAAACAGGTGGATCAAGCTCCGCTCAAGCTGCGTCAGGCCACCGATAATCTCAATGCGCTGAGCGACGTTGATAGTGATGAAGAAACGCGAAAAACGTTGAGCACGCTGTCCCTGCGCCAGCTGGAAGCTCGCGTCTCGCAGGCCGTTGACGATTTGCAAAATGCGCAAAACGACCTTGCCACCTACAACAGCCAGCTGGTTTCGCTGCAAACCCAGCCAGAGCGCGTACAGAACGCCATGAACTCAGCCTCGCAGCAACTGCTGCAGGTGCGAAACAGCCTGAACGCGAACACCGTCGGGACGGGCTGCGGCCGACCCAGCAGACGATGCTACAGGTGCAGAAAACGCTGCTCGACGCCGAAATTGAGCTACAGCGTAAAAGCCTCGCCAGCAATACCTCATTGCAGGATACCCTGCAAAAACAACGTGACTACGTGACCGCTTACAGCACGCGTCTGGAGCACCAGCTTCAACTGCTGCAGGAAGCGGTGAACAGCAAGCGCCTGACGCTGACGGAGAAAACCGCCGCTGAAAACGCCTCGCCGGAAGAGACCGCCCGCATTCAGGGCAATCCGCTGGTGAAGCAGGAGCTGGAAGTTAACCATCAGTTAAGCCAGAAGTTGATTACCGCCACCGAAAGCGGTAACCAACTGGTGCAACAGAACATCAAGGTGAAAACCTGGCTCGACCGCGCGCTGCAATCTGAACGTAACGTAAAAGAGCAGATTGCCGTCCTGAAGGGAAGCCTGCTGCTGTCGCGTATTCTTTATCAACAGCAGCAGACGCTGCCGTCGGCGGATGAACTGGAAGATATGACCACCCGCATCGCCGACCTGCGACTCGAACAGTTTGAGATTAACCAGCAGCGTGATGCCCTGTTCCAGAGCGATGAATTCGTCGCCAAACTGGAGGAAGGGCATAGCAGCGAAGTGGATAGCGAAGTGCACGACGCGCTGCTGCAAATTGTCGATGCGCGCCGCGAAATGCTGGATCTGATCAACAAACAGCTGGGCACCCAACTGATGATGGCTATCAACCTGCAAATCAATCAGCAGCAGTTGATGAGCGTGTCAAAAAGCCTGAAATCTATTCTGACCCAGCAAATTTTCTGGGTTAACAGCAATAAACCGATGGACTGGGACTGGATTAAATCCTTCCCGGAAGCGCTGAAAGACCAGTTTAAGTCGATGAAAATCACCGTAAACTGGGAGAAAGCGTGGCCTGCCGTGTTTGTCGCCTTCCTTGCCGGGCTTCCGCTGCTGCTGATTGCCGGGCTGATTCGCTGGCGGCTACAGTGGTTGCGCAGCTATCAGGACAAGCTCGGCGATCAGGTGGGTAATCTGCGTAACGACAGCCAACTGCATACGCCGAAGGCTATCCTCATCGATCTCATTCGCGCGCTGCCGGTGGTGCTGATCATTCTGGCGATTGGCCTGATTCTGCTCACCATGCAACTCAACATCAGCGCACTGCTGTGGGCATTCAGTAAAAAGCTGGCGATTTTCTGGCTGGTGTTTGGCCTGTGCTGGAAGGTGCTGGAGAAAAACGGCGTTGCCGTACGCCACTTCAATATGCCGGAACAGCTGACCAGCCACTGGCGTCGGCAGATTGTGCGCATCAGCCTGGCGCTGCTGCCGCTGCACTTCTGGTCGGTGGTGTCCGAGCTTTCGCCGCTGAACCTGATGGACGACGTGCTGGGGCAGTTCGTGATTTTCCTTAACCTGCTGGTGATTGCGACGCTGATGTGGCCAATGTGCCGCGAAAGCTGGCGCGATAAAGAATCACACAGCCTGCGCCTGATCACCATGACCGTGCTGGCGTTGGTGCCGGTCGGCCTGATGGTGCTTACCGCCACCGGTTATTTCTACACCACGCTGCGCCTCTCTGGCCGCTGGATTGAAACCGTTTATCTGGTGATCTTCTGGAACCTGCTCTACCAGACCGTGCTTCGCGGCCTGAGCGTCGCGGCGCGACGCATCGCATACCGTCGTGCGGTCGCGCGTCGGCAGAATATGGTGAAAGAGGGGGCCGAAGGCGCCGAACCGCAGGAAGAACCGACGATCGCGCTGGAGCAGATCAACCAGCAGACGCTGCGTATTACCATGCTGGTGATGATTGCGCTGTTTGGCGTGATGTTCTGGGCTATCTGGTCAGACTTAATTACCGTCTTTAGCTATCTGGACAGCATCACCCTGTGGCATTACAACGGCACCGAAGCCGGGGCGAGCGTGGTGAAAAGCGTCACCATGGGCAGCCTGCTGTTCGCCATTATCGCCTCGATGGTGGCGTGGGCGCTGATCCGTAACTTACCAGGTCTTCTGGAAGTGCTGGTGCTTTCTCGGCTGAACATGCGTCAGGGGCCTCCTACGCCATCACCACGATTCTGAACTACGTGATTATCGCCGTCGGGCGATGACCGTGTTCGGCTCGCTGGGCGTGTCGTGGGATAAACTGCAGTGGCTGGCCGCCGCGCTATCGGTAGGTCTTGGTTTTGGCTTGCAGGAGATTTTCGGTAACTTCGTCTCCGGCCTGATTATTCTGTTTGAACGTCCGGTTCGAATTGGCGATACGGTAACCATCGGTACCTTCTCGGGACGGTCAGCAAGATCCGCATCCGCGCGACGACCATTACCGATTTCGATCGTAAAGAGGTGATCATTCCGAACAAGGCATTCGTTACCGAACGCCTGATCAACTGGTCGCTCAGCGATACCATCACTCGCGTGGTGATCCGTCTTGGCGTGGCTTATGGATCGGATCTGACCAAAGTGAAAGAGGTGCTGCTGAAAGCGGCGATGGAGCATCCGAAGGTGATGCACGATCCGGAGCCGTCGGTCTTCTTTACCGCTTTTGGTGCCAGCACGCTGGATCACGAACTGCGTCTGTACGTGCGTGAACTGCGCGACCGCAGCTACACCGTCGATGAACTGAACCGCACCATTGATCGTCTGTGCCGCGAAAACGACATCAATATCGCCTTCAACCAGTTGGAAGTGCATCTGCACAATGAGAAGGGCGATGAAGTGACGGAAGTGAAGCGCGACAGTAAAAATGACGGCAAGGATATGATTGCCGATTAATCCGTAGGCCGGATAAGGGCAACGCCGCCATCCGGCAATATACGGCGGCGTGCCTGATGGCGCTGCGCTTATCCGGCCTACAGATCGTGTCCTGGGCGCTAAGGCGCCTCATCCGGGCGGCTTTTCAGCTTGTTGAGGTAATCTTTGCGCACCATCTCCAGCGCGCTTAGCACAATTTCCGGGGCGATTTGGTTGCTCTCCAGCAGCTCTATTAAATCGACCGCCAGCTTGACGTCATCGGGCGCGTTTTCCAGCGACATACTTTCTCCTTTAGCGCGTGATGCGCGCCAGCACTCGTTCTATTTCTTCCAGCGCCTGACGGCAGCGGGCAAGGCGACCGTCAAAGGCGGTAATTTCGCGGGCCAGACGCTGTTGATCGTCGAGCGTGGTCGCCTGCTGATACTGCTGCTGGCGCTGCTGCTTCATCTCCAGTAGGCGGCGCTCAAACTCCTGTGTTTCCAGCCGCTTACGCTGCCAGCGACGTAACCCCGGCGAGGCGCTGTCCCACACGCGCAGCGACCAGGCTTCGCTTTCCCGATTGATGGCTTCAATTTGCGCCGCGAGGCGTTCAGCAAGCCAGGCAACCTGTGGCAGCTGTTGCTGCTCGACGGCGTGCTTTAACTCCTGAAAATGGGCGTTCGCCTCATCAAGATAGGCCTGCATTTGGGTGCTGCGCGTCTGGAACAGCTGACGGTCAAAGCGGGCGCTCAGCGTGGCGTGCGCGGAAAGGGCGCGATACGCGCCTGCAGACGCGCAAGCTGTTGTTCCAGCGTTTGTAAAAGCAGGGCCGTTTTCACCGGATTCTCCGTTTTCTTATTATCGGCTATGCTACAGTAGCATGCTCATTTGATAACGATTCGCATTATGCAGCGTACTATTCTAATCATTATTGGCTGGCTGGCGGTAGCCCTCGGCACAATCGGCGTTGTGCTGCCGCTGTTGCCCACCACGCCGTTTATTCTGCTGGCCGCCTGGTGCTTTGCCCGCTCGTCGCCGCGTTTTCATAACTGGCTGCTGTATCGCTCCTGGTTTGGCGGCTATCTGCGCCATTGGCAGCGTTACAAAGCTATGCCGCCGGGCGCGAAGCCGCGCGCCATCGCGGTGATTTTGTTGACCTTTGCTGTTTCGCTGTGGCTGGTCAATTTGCTGTGGGTTCGTCTACTGCTGCTGGTCATCCTCTTCGGATTGTTGATTTTTTTATGGCGAATTCCCGTCGTTGATGCAGAGCAACAAAAGCCGTGAACCGCATTAATGGTGTTGCAATTCTGCGAGCTTGCCAGTAAATTCTGGCGTTTTCGAGCACAGGCGCGCCTGGTTAAAAGTTAATCAAATGTAACTTTTAGCCCATTTTGCTCGCCTTGAGTAACACTGTTTCAATCAGGCACAAACCTATGACCGCAACTGCACAGCAGCTTGAATATCTGAAGAACAGCATCCAGAGCATCCAGGATTATCCGAAACCTGGCATTCTTTTCCGCGATGTCACCAGCTTACTGGAAGACCCGAAAGCCTACGCGCTCAGCATTGAACTGCTGGTCGAGAAGTACAAAGACGCCGGTATCACCAAAGTCGTGGGTACCGAAGCGCGTGGTTTCCTGTTTGGCGCGCCGGTCGCGCTGGCAATGGGCGTAGGTTTTGTCCCGGTGCGTAAACCGCGCAAGCTGCCGCGTGAAACCATCGCCGAAAGCTACGAGCTGGAGTACGGCACCGATCAGCTGGAAATCCACGTTGACGCGATCAAACCGGGCGACAAAGTGCTGGTAGTCGACGATCTGCTGGCAACCGGCGGGACCATTGAAGCGACGGTGAAACTGATCCGTCGTCTGGGTGGCGAAGTGCACGATGCGGCCTTCATCATCAACCTGTTCGATCTGGGCGGCGAACAGCGCCTGGAAAAACAGGGCATCACCAGCTACAGCCTGGTGAATTTCCCGGGGCACTAAGCATTTCCCGATACATAGCCTCGCCGATCCGGCGGGCTGTGGTAGCATTATCCCTTCGTGAATCCACCTTCCAGCGTTTCAGAGCCTGCCAATGAGTTATCAGGTCTTAGCCCGAAAATGGCGCCCACAAACCTTTGCTGACGTCGTCGGCCAGGAACATGTGCTGACCGCACTGGCGAACGGCTTATCGTTAGGGCGCATTCATCACGCATATCTCTTTTCCGGCACCCGTGGCGTCGGAAAAACCTCTATCGCCCGCTTGCTGGCGAAGGGCTGAACTGCGAAACCGGCATTACCGCCACGCCTTGCGGCGTGTGTGATAACTGCCGCGAAATTGAGCAGGGCGTTTCGTCGATTTAATTGAGATCGACGCCGCCTCGCGAACCAAAGTCGAAGATACCCGCGACCTGCTGGATAACGTCCAGTACGCGCCTGCGCGCGGTCGCTTTAAGGTCTATCTGATCGACGAAGTGCACATGCTCTCCCGCCATAGCTTCAACGCGCTGTTGAAGACGCTGGAGGAGCCGCCTGCGCACGTCAAATTCCTGCTGGCGACCACCGATCCGCAAAAATTGCCGGTGACCATTCTCTCGCGTTGTCTTCAGTTCCACCTCAAGGCGCTCGACGTTGAGCAGATTCGCCATCAGCTTGAGCATATCCTCGACGAAGAGCATATCGTTCACGAGCCTCGCGCCCTGCAACTGCTGGCGCGCGCGGCGGACGGTAGCCTGCGCGATGCGTTAAGCCTCACCGACCAGGCGATTGCCAGCGGCGAAGGCCAGCTGACAACCGTCTCCGTCAGCGAAATGCTTGGCACGCTGGATGACGACCAGGCGCTGTCGCTGATTGAAGCGCTGGTGGCCGCGAATGGCGAGCGGACGATGGAACTGGTTAACGATGCCGCGCTGCGCGGCGTCGACTGGGAGGCGCTGCTGGTTGAAATGCAGAGTCTGCTGCACCGGATTGCCATGGTTCAGCTGTCGCCTGCGGCGCTGGGCAGCGATATGGCGGCGATTGAACAGCGGATGCGCAACCTTGCGCGTACCGTGCCGCCCACTGACGTGCAGCTGTACTATCAAACGCTGCTGATTGGCCGCAAAGAGCTGCCGTTCGCGCCGGATCGCCGCATGGGCATTGAAATGACGCTGCTGCGCGCATTGGCATTTCATCCGAATGCGCCGCTGCCGGAGCCGGAAAGGCCGCAGCAGACGTTTGCGCCTGCCTATGCCCCGGTGACGCAACAGCCTGCGCCCATGTCTTCTGCCGCACCGATGACGCCGCCGCCAGCGGCCGCGCCGCTGCCGGAGTCCACCAATCAGGTGCTGGCCGCGCGACGTCAGTTGCAGCAAAGCAGTCAGGGAGCAACCACCCCAAAAAAGAGTGAACCGGCAGCCGCTTCCCGCGCGCGGCCGGTGAATAACGCTGCGCTGGAAAGACTGGCTTCGGTGTCCGAACGCGTTCAGGCGCGCCCGGCGCCGTCCGCGTTGACCCAACCGGCGGCGAAAAAAGAGGCTTATCGCTGGAAAGCGACCACGCCGGTTGAAGAAGTCAAAAAAGAAGAAGTCGCCACGCCAAAAGCGTTGAAGAAAGCGCTGGAGCATGAAAAAACGCCGGAACTGTCGGCGAAGCTGGCGGCGGAATCATTAGAGCGCGACCCGTGGGCGGCGGAAGTCAGCCAGATGGCGCTGCCGAAGCTGGTCGAACAGGTGGCACTCAACGCGTGGAAAGAGCAGGACGGCAGTACTGTGTGCCTGCATCTGCGCCCGACGCAGCGGCATCTTAATTCCCCGGCGCGAAGCAGAAGCTGGCTGAGGCGATGAGCAGTTTATACGGCGCGCCTGTTGAATTGACCATCGTGGAAGATGATAATCCGGCGGTGCGTACGCCGCTGGAGTGGCGACAGGCCATTTATGAAGAGAAACTCGCGCAGGCGCGCGAGTCGATCATCGCGGATAATAACATTCAGACCCTGCGTCGGTTCTTCGACGCGGACCTGGATGAAGAGAGTATTCGCCCCATTTGACCGCAAGCGCTGCTTACGGTCGTTATTCTTTAACGTGACCTACTGAGAGAGAAGCCTATGTTTGGTAAAGGCGGTCTGGGTAACCTGATGAAACAGGCCCAGCAGATGCAAGACAAAATGCAGAAAATGCAGGAAGAAATCGCCCAGCTGGAAGTCACCGGCGAATCTGGCGCAGGTCTGGTCAAAGTGACCATCAACGGCGCGCACAACTGCCGTCGCGTTGAAATCGACCCAAGCCTGCTGGAAGACGACAAAGAGATGCTGGAAGACCTGGTCGCTGCGGCGTTCAACGATGCGGCGCGCCGTATTGATGAAACCCAGAAAGAGAAAATGGCCTCTGTATCCTCTGGTATGCAGCTGCCGCCAGGCTTCAAGATGCCGTTCTGATGCAAACCAGTCCGCTGTTAACTCAGCTGATGGAAGCGCTGCGCTGCCTGCCGGCGTTGGCCCGAAGTCGGCGCAGCGTATGGCGTTTACCCTGCTGCAGCGTGACCGCAGCGGCGGGATGCGTCTGGCGCAAGCGTTAACCCGCGCGATGTCGGAAATCGGCCACTGTGCCGATTGCCGCACCTTCACTGAGCAGGAGGTGTGCAACATTTGTGCGAACCCGCGTCGCCAGGAAAACGGCCAGATCTGCGTGGTGGAGAGTCCGGCGGACATCTACGCCATTGAGCAGACCGGGCAGTTCTCCGGCCGCTACTTCGTGCTGATGGGGCATCTGTCGCCGCTGGACGGCATCGGCCCGGATGATATTGGTCTTGACCGCCTTGAGCAGCGTCTGGAAACGGAGCAGCTCACGGAGATTATCCTCGCCACCAACCCGACGGTGGAAGGGAAGCCACGGCCAACTATATCGCTGAGCTGTGCGCGCAATATGGCGTTGAAGCCAGCCGTATCGCCCACGGCGTTCCGGTAGGCGGCGAGCTGGAGATGGTCGATGGCACCACGCTGTCGCACTCGCTGGCCGGTCGTCATAAGATTCGTTTTTAATCAAACGAGAGCAGGATTTTCTGCTCTCGCTTGAAATCCTCACTACCCATCCCCATTTTCCTCTCATCGCTTTTTTTACCTTGTAATCACCATTGAGGTATTTTGCAATGAAAGGACAAGAAACACGTGGCTTTCAGTCAGAAGTAAAACAGCTTCTGCACCTGATGATCCATTCTCTGTATTCCAATAAAGAAATCTTCCTGCGTGAGCTTATCTCTAACGCTTCAGATGCTGCTGACAAGCTGCGCTTCCGCGCGCTGTCCAACCCGGATCTGTATGAGGGCGATGGCGAGCTGCGCGTACGCGTCTCCTTCGATAAAGATAAGCGTACGTTGACCATTGCCGACAACGGTATTGGTATGAATCGCGACGAGGTGATCGATCATCTCGGGACGATCGCAAAATCCGGCACCAAAGCATTCCTCGAATCCATGGGGTCTGACCAGGCCAAAGACAGCCAGCTGATCGGTCAGTTCGGCGTCGGTTTCTATTCCGCGTTTATCGTGGCGGATAAAGTTACCGTGCGCACCCGTGCGGCGGGCGATAGCGCAGAGAACGGCGTGTTCTGGGAATCCGAAGGCGCGGGCGAATACACCGTGGCCGACATCACCAAAGACGATCGCGGTACCGAAATTACCCTGCACCTGCGCGAAGGCGAGGACGAGTTCCTCGACGACTGGCGCGTACGCTCGATCATCAGCAAATATTCCGACCATATCGCGCTGCCGGTAGAAATTGAGAAATCCGAAGAGAAAGACGGCGAAACCGTGGTTTCCTGGGAGAAAATCAACAAAGCGCAGGCGCTGTGGACGCGTAATAAAGCCGAGCTGAACGACGACGAATACAAAGCGTTCTACAAGCATATCGCCCACGACTTTACCGACCCGCTGACCTGGAGCCACAACCGTGTGGAAGGTAAGCAGGAGTATACCAGCCTGCTGTATATTCCGTCGCAGGCGCCGTGGGATATGTGGAACCGCGATCATAAACACGGTCTGAAGCTGTACGTGCAGCGCGTCTTTATCATGGACGACGCCGAGCAGTTTATGCCGAACTACCTGCGCTTCGTGCGCGGGCTGATAGACTCCAACGATCTGCCGCTGAACGTCTCCCGTGAAATTCTGCAGGACAGCAACGTCACCCGTAACCTGCGTAACGCCCTGACCAAGCGCGTGCTGCAGATGCTGGATAAGCTGGCGAAAGACGACGCCGAGAAGTACCTGACCTTCTGGAAACAGTTTGGTCTGGTGCTGAAAGAAGGTCCGGCGGAAGACCATGCTAACCAGGAAGCGATCGCCAAACTGCTGCGCTTTGCGTCTACCCACACCGACACTTCCGAGCAGAACGTGTCGCTGGCCGACTACGTGTCGCGCATGAAAGAAGGGCAGGAGAAGATCTACTACATCACCGCCGACAGCTATGCCGCGGCGAAGAGCAGCCCGCATCTGGAGCTGCTGCGTAAGAAAGGCATCGAAGTGCTGCTGCTTTCCGACCGCATCGATGAGTGGATGATGAACTACCTGACCGAGTTCGACGGCAAGCCGTTCCAGTCCGTTGCTAAAGCCGATGAGTCCATCGACAAGCTGGCGGATGAAGTGGACGAGAGCGCTAAAGAAGCAGAAAAAGCGCTGACCCCGTTCGTTGAACGCGTGAAAACCCTGCTGGGCGACCGCGTGAAAGAGGTGCGTTTGACTCACCGTCTGACCGACACCCCGGCCATCGTCACCACCGACGCCGATGAAATGAGCACCCAGATGGCGAAGCTGTTTGCCGCTGCGGGCCAGGCCGCGCCGGAAGTGAAGTACATCTTTGAACTGAACCCGGACCATGTGCTGGTGAAACGCACCGCGGATACCCAGGACGAAGGGCAGTTTAAAGAGTGGGTTGAACTGCTGCTCGACCAGGCGCTGTTCGCCGAGCGCGGTACGCTGGACGATCCTAACCAGTTTATCCGCCGCATGAACCAACTGCTGGTGTCGTAAGACTTACCCTCACCCTAACCCTCTCCCTGAAAGGGAGGGGGACTGGCCCAGTGCTGGTATTCTCCCTCTCCCAGTGGGAGAGGGCGGGGTGAGGCATCAAACTGCTCCGTACGCAAAATATCTGACCATTAACCGTTTCAGCCGTCCCGCCTTCCTTGAGCCATCGCCGTTCTGGTGGTATCTTTTAGCGCTTTTTAAAAAATATTGACAACCTTTGAGGGATTTTCGCAATGCGTATCATTCTGCTTGGCGCACCTGGCGCGGGTAAAGGAACTCAGGCACAGTTCATCATGGAGAAATATGGCATTCCGCAAATTTCCACCGGTGATATGCTGCGCGCCGCTGTTAAATCCGGCAGCGAGCTGGGCAAACAGGCTAAAGACATCATGGACGCCGGCAAACTGGTTACTGACGAACTGGTTATCGCGCTGGTCAAAGAGCGTATCGCTCAGGAAGACTGCCGCAACGGTTTCCTGCTGGACGGCTTCCCGCGCACCATTCCGCAGGCTGACGCCATGAAAGAAGCGGGCATCAACGTTGACTACGTGCTGGAATTCGACGTACCGGACGAACTGATCGTTGACCGTATCGTTGGCCGTCGCGTACACGCCGCTTCTGGCCGCGTTTACCACATCAAATTCAACCCGCCTAAGGTTGAAGGTAAAGATGACGTGACCGGCGAAGAGCTGACCACCCGTAAGGACGATCAGGAAGAGACCGTGCGTAAACGCCTGGTGGAATACCATCAGATGACCGCGCCGCTGATCGGCTACTACTCCAAAGAAGCGCAGGCGGGTAACACCAAATACGCGAAAGTTGACGGCACTCAGGCCGTGGCTGACGTCCGCGCAGAGCTGGAAAAAATTCTCGGCTAATGTTGTGCCGCCATCCGATGCCGGATGGCGGCGTAAACGCCTTATCCGATCTATGCCGTTCTGTAGGCCGGATAAGCGCAGCGCCATCAGGCAAAAATTCTCGCTTTACCTCTCACAGCAATTAGTTTTTCTTCCTCGCTTTTCCGCTACAATTATCAACAATTTGAATCGATAAGAGGCGGTAATGCATCATAAGAAACCTGGTATCCTGCTGGTTAACCTCGGCACTCCCGATGCTCCCACGTCTGAAGCCATTAAACGCTATCTGAAGCAGTTCTTAAGCGATAAGCGCGTCGTGGATACGCCTCGCCTGCTTTGGTGGCCGTTGCTGCGCGGCGTCATTCTGCCGATCCGCGCGCCGAGAGTGGCGAAGCTATATGAATCGGTATGGATGGAAGAGGGCTCACCGCTGCTGGTCTACAGCCGTCGTCAGCAGCAGGCGCTGGCGGCACGTCTGCCGGATGTGCCGGTGGTGCTGGGCATGAGCTATGGCACGCCATCGCTGCAAAGCGCGGTGGATGAACTGCTGGCGCAGGGCGTTGAACAGCTCATCGTGTTGCCGCTCTATCCGCAGTATTCCTGTTCCACCGTGGCTGCGGTGTGGGATGAACTGGCACGCATTCTGGCAACCAAACGCGCGATTCCGGGCGTCTCGTTTATTCGTGATTACGCGACCGATCGTCACTATATTCAGGCACTAGCGGCGAGCGCTCGCGCGTCATTTGAGCGTCACGGCGAGCCCGATCTCCTGCTGCTTTCCTACCACGGTATTCCTCAGCGTTATGCCAATGAAGGCGACGATTACCCGCAGCGCTGTCGTGACACCACGCGTGAACTGGTCTCCGCGTTGGGTATTTCGCCTGATAAGGTGATGATGACTTTCCAGTCGCGCTTTGGCCGCGAACCGTGGCTCACGCCGTATACAGACGAAACGCTCAAGATGCTCGCGGAAAAGGGCGTGAAACATATTCAGGTGATGTGCCCAGGTTTCTCTGCCGACTGTCTTGAGACGCTGGAAGAGATTGCGGTGCAAAACTGCGAACTGTTCCTCGAGGCGGGCGGGCAGAAATATGAGTATATTCCGGCGCTCAATGACGATGCCGCACATATCGAAATGATGGTGAATCTGACGGCGTCGTATCGCTAATCGCAAGCGGGCGGGGAGTGTGCTACTATTCCCCGCTTGTTCCTAGTCATCCAGAAATCACCATGAAATTTCCCGGTAAACGCAAATCTAAACATTACTTCCCGGTGGACGCTCGCGATCCGCTGCTCCAGCAGATTCAACCTGAAAGTGAAACCAGTACCGCCTGGGTTGTCGGTATCGACCAGACGCTGGTGGATATTGAAGCCAAAGTCGACGATGCGTTTATTCAGCGCTATGGCCTGAGCGCCGGGCATTCGCTGGTGATTGAAGATGATGTCGCGGAAGCGCTATACCAGGAACTGGTACGCGAGAGCCTGATTACCCATCAGTTTGCCGGTGGCACCATCGGTAATACCATGCACAACTATTCGGTTCTGGCGGACGACCGCTCGGTGCTGCTGGGCGTGATGTGCAGCAATATTGAAATTGGCGGCTATGCCTATCGTTACCTGTGTAATACCTCCAGCCGTACCGACCTCAACCATTTACAGGGCGTCGATGGCCCGATTGGCCGCTGCTTTACGCTGATCAGCGAAAGCGGAGAGCGTACTTTTGCTATCAGCCCAGGACACATGAACAAACTGCGTCCGGAAAGCGTGCCGGAATCGGTAATTGCCGGCGCCTCTGCGCTGGTGCTCACCTCCTACCTGGTGCGCTGCAAGCCGGGCGAGCCGATGCCGGACGCCACGATGCAGGCCATCGCCTACGCGAAGAAACACAATGTGCCGGTGGTGCTGACGCTGGGCACCAAGTTTGTGATTGCCGATAGCCCGGAATGGTGGCAGAGCTTTATTAAAGAGCACGTGTCGATTCTGGCGATGAACGAAGAAGAAGCGGAAGCGCTGACCGGCTTGAGCGACCCGTTACAGGCGGCGGATAAAGCGCTGGATTGGGTGGACCTGGTGCTGTGTACCGCCGGGCCGACCGGGCTGTATATGGCGGGCTTCACTGAAAACGAAGCCAAGCGCAAAACTCAGCACCCGCTGCTGCCGGGGCCATTGCCGAATTCAACCAGTACGAATTCAGCCGTGCGGTACGCTATAAAGACTGTCAGGATCCGCTGCGCATATACTCGCACATTGCGCCGTTTATGGGTGGCCCTGAGAAGATCATGAATACCAACGGCGCAGGTGACGGCGCGCTGGCGGCGCTGCTGCACGACATTACCGCTAACGCTTACCATCGCAGCAACGTGCCGAATTCCAGCAAACACCAGCATAACTGGCTGACCTACTCGTCGCTGGCGCAGGTGTGTAAGTATGCTAACCGCGTGAGTTATCAGGTGCTGAACCAGCATTCGCCGCGTTTGACGCGCGGCCTGCCGGAGAAAGAAGATAGCCTCGAAGAGGCGTACTGGGAGCGGTAATATTGTTATTCAGGCCTACGTAAACGCGTAGGCCTGATAAGCGTAGCGCCATCAGGCACGCACATTGCCGGATGGCGGCTTTGCCTTATCCGGCTTACGATGCTATCCGCTAACAGCCTCACTCAACGGCGGATCGCTCAATAGCCCCAGCATGGTTTTCGCTATCTCACGCTCGCCCATGACCACCTCATTGGCACCTCGTTCACTGATATACGCGACTTCATCGTCGTAATGTGCACGGGCGATAATCTCAAGATGCGGATACTTCTCGCGGGCGCTGGCGACGATTTCTCCTGCCTCATAGCCGTTTGGAATGGTCAGCAGCAGCCAGCGGGCGCAGTCGAGATGCGCCAGCGTCATAATCTCTTCGTTGGCGGCATTACCCAGTACCGCGCGAATGCCGCGCTCGCGCAGTTCGTCCACGCGGGTACGGGAGGTTTCAATCACCACCAGCGGAATCCCTTGCGCCATCAGCTTCTCGCCGAGCAGGCTGCCGACGCGACCGTAGCCAACCAGCAGTGCGTGGTTACAGATATCTACCGGAATCTGTTTTTCATCTTCCAGCGCCTCTTCCAGGGTCTGTTCCTCAAGCGTTTCCGTTTTCTCGAGGTATTTCTCCAGCACGGAGAACAGCACCGGATTGAGCATAATGGAGAGAATCGCCCCCGCCAGCACCAGGTTTTGCCCGGCTTGCGGCAGCAGATCCAGCGCCATGCCCAGACCGGCGAGAATAAAGGCGAATTCGCCAATCTGCGCGAGGCTGGTGGCGATGGTCAGGGCGGTACGCTGGGAGTGGCCGAACAAACGCACCAGGCCAAACGCGGCGAGCGATTTACCGAAGATGATGATTGCCAGCGTTCCCAGTACCGCCAGCGGCTGTTCAATCAGAATCAGCGGATCAAACAGCATGCCGACGGAGACAAAGAACAGTACCGCAAACGCGTCACGTAGCGGCAGGGTATCGTGCGCCGCACGATGGCTCAGTTCGGATTCGTTCAGCACCATCCCGGCGAAGAACGCGCCCAGCGCGAACGAGACGTCAAACAGTTCTACCGCGCCGAAGGCGATGCCCAGCGCTAGCGCCAGTACCGAGAGCGTGAACAGTTCGCGAGAGCCGGTGGCGGCGCTGCGAGAGAGGATCCACGGCACCAGGCGGCGGCCAACCAGCATCATAATGGCGATAAACGCCACCACTTTACCGATGGTTATCGCCATATCGATGGCCAGCGAGGCGAAACCGATATTTTCTTTTTCCATCATTCCGGCGACGGCGGGCAGCAGCACCAGCGTCAGGACCATCACCAGATCTTCAACGATCAGCCAGCCGATGGCGATCTGCCCCGCTGACTATCAATAAGCTGTCGTTCTTCTAACGCGCGCAGCAGCACCACGGTACTGGCGGTAGACAGGCACAGGCCAAAGACGATGCCGGTCATTATGGACCAGCCTAAGAAGGTGGAGAGCAGCATCCCGAGCAGGGTGGCGACCGCTATCTGCGCTATCGCGCCGGGTATGGCGATAGACTTTACCGCCATCAAATCTTTCAGTGAGAAATGGAGACCGACGCCGAACATCAGCAAAATAACGCCTAATTCCGCGAGTTCTGGTGCCAGTTTGGTATCAGCGACAAATCCTGGAGTAAAGGGTCCGGCCAGTACGCCCGCTAACAAATATCCTACCAGTGGAGAAATTCTTAACTTATTGGCAATCATGCCAAGGAAAAATGCGAGCACAAGGCCACCAACAATGGTGGTGATTAGCGGTGTGGCGTGATGCATTCCGTCTCCTTTCGTCGTGATGCGTGGTCCCATTTTTGGCGCAGAGTGTCGCAACAGCCTGAAAACCAAAAAACCTCGTAATAGTTTATGACAATTTCCACTATTTTGTTTGTGAATAATTCTTGAATTTAGCTAAAAAATTGAATTTTTAAGAGTAAATGGCACAAAAATGAAAGTTGAATATGAGAAGTCAGAGACGACGCGCGGTTGCGGGGAGAAAGGTGGCAGCCAAAATGAAGGTTTGGCTGCCCGGAATTTAGTGTTTTTGGCGGTTATCAGGTAAGAATATGGTCAACATACCAATAAGTGGTAGGAAAGCACATATTTTATAAACCAACTCGATACTGGTATGGTCGGCCACCAGCCCCAACACGGCGGCGCCAAGGCCACCCATGCCGAAAGCGAAACCGAAGAATAGCCCGGAAACCATACCGATACGCCCGGTAATAGCTCCTGCGCGTACACCAGAATGGCAGAAAACGCCGAGGCGAGGATAAATCCAATAATGACCGTTAAAATTCCGGTCCACCAAAGGGTCGCGTAGGGTAAAAGGAGGGTAAACGGCGCAACGCCGAGGATAGAGCCCCAAATCACATATTTACGGCCAATTTTATCACCTACCGGCCCGCCAATGACGGTCCCTGCGGCAACCGCAAACAGGAAGGCGAATAAGTGAATCTGCGCGTTTTGTACCGATAATCCGAATTTTTGCATCAGATAAAAGGTGTAGTAGCTGCTAATGCTCGCCATATAGAAGTATTTCGAGAAAATCAGCATCAGCAGGATGCAGACGGCAAGAATCACTTTGTTTTTCGGCAGCGGATTGATAATCGCAGCTTTCGGTTTACCTTTCGCCATACGGTGCTGAGCCGCGTACCAGCGGCTGACCTGCGCCAGCACAACGATAGCCAGCAGCGCCGCCAGCACAAACCAGGCCACGTTGCCTTTCCCGTACGGCGCAATGATGACCGCCGCCAGCAACGGCCCCAGCGAACTGCCGAAGTTACCGCCCACCTGGAAGATTGACTGCGCCAGGCCGTGACGGCCACCGGAGGCCATTCGCGCCACGCGGGATGATTCCGGATGGAACACCGAGGAGCCGGTACCCACCAGCGCGGCGGCCAGTAGCACCGTACCGAAGCTGCCCGCCAGCGCCAGCAGCACCAGCCCGCTCAGGGTAAAGCACATGCCCACCGGCAGCGACCACGGCATCGAACGCTTATCGGTGATGTAGCCGATGACCGGCTGGAAGAGGACGACGTGAGCTGGAAGGTCAGCGTGATCATCCCAATCTGCACGAAAGTCAGAGAGAATTCGGACTGCAGCAGCGGATAAATCGCCAGAATCAGCGACTGAATCATGTCGTTGAGCAGGTGGGAGAGACTGATCGCTCCCAGGATACCGAATGAGGTACGGCCCTTTTGCGAAGACGCAGATGGGCCAGGCCGCGTAGGGCTGGTTTCAGTGATTGCCATAGATTCCACTTATATTTGGTAGTGCGATGTTGGAGATAAACGCTTTAATAATAATTATCAGACTAAGATACCTGTCTAAGACGTTTGAAGGAAGTCTCATTTCTGAAAACAAATTAGACTAATATTTCATAGCGTTGTAATTTCTGCGGTTGTTATTCACTCAGGGAGAGAAACATGCAATTCGTCAAACGAGGCGTGGCGCTGGCGATGCTGACGGCATTGTCGCTAGTCAGCCTGCCTTCACAGGCTTATCAGCAAGATAAAACGTATAAAATCACCATCCTGCATACCAACGATCACCATGGGCACTTCTGGCGCAGTGAATACGGCGAGTACGGTCTGGCCGCGCAAAAAACGCTGGTCGACGGCATTCGTAAGGAAGTCGCGGCTGAAGGCGGCAGCGTGCTGCTGCTGTCGGGCGGCGATATCAATACCGGGGTACCGGAATCAGACCTGCAGGACGCCGAGCCAGACTTCCGCGGCATGAATCTGGTGGGCTACGACGCGATGGCTGTCGGCAACCATGAGTTTGATAACCCGCTGAGCGTGTTGCGTCAGCAGGAAAAATGGGCCAAATTCCCGTTCCTCTCCGCCAATATTTACCAGAAAAGTACCGGTGAACGCCTGTTTAAACCGTGGGCGATCTTTAAACGCCAGGACCTGAAAATTGCCGTTATCGGTTTAACCACCGATGACACCGCCAAAATTGGCAACCCGGAATACTTCACCGATATTGAATTCCGCAAACCGGCGGAAGAAGCGAAGCTGGTGATTCAGGAACTTCAGCAGAAAGAGAAGCCTGACCTGATTCTGGCCGCGACCCACATGGGCCACTACGATAACGGCGAGCACGGTTCAAACGCGCCGGGCGACGTCGAGATGGCGCGCAGCCTGCCGACCGGCGCGTTAGCGATGATTGTGGGTGGTCACTCACAGGATCCGGTGTGCATGGCTTCGGAGAATAAAAAGCAGGTTGACTACGTGCCGGGCACCCCGTGCGCTCCGGATAAACAGAACGGTATCTGGATTGTGCAGGCCCATGAGTGGGGCAAATATGTGGGCCGCGCCGATTTCGAGTTCCGCAACGGCGAGCTGAAAATGGTGCACTATCAGCTGATCCCGGTGAACCTGAAGAAGAAAGTCACCTACGATAACGGGCAGAGTGAGCGCGTACTTTACACGCCGCAAATTCCGGAAAACCCGCAGATGCTCTCGCTGCTGACGCCGTTCCAGAGTAAAGGCAAGGCGCAGCTGGAAGTGAAAGTGGGCAGCGTGAACGGGCATCTGGAAGGCGACCGCAGCAAAGTTCGCTTCGTGCAGACCAATATGGGTCACCTGATTCTGGCAGCGCAGATGGCGCGTACCGGCGCCGACTTTGGCGTGATGAGCGGCGGCGGCATTCGTGATTCCATTGAAGCGGGAAATATCACCTACAAGAGCGTGCTGAAGGTGCAGCCGTTCGGTAACGTGGTGGTGTATGCAGATATGAGCGGTAAAGAGGTAGTGGAGTATCTGACCGCCGTGGCGCAGATGAAGCCTGATTCCGGTGCTTATCCGCAGTTTGCCAACGTCAGCTTTGTGGCGAAGAACGGCCAGCTTCAGGACCTGAAAATCAAAGGCGAACCTGTCGACCCGGCGAAAACCTATCGTCTGGCGACGCTGAGCTTTAACGCTACCGGCGGTGACGGCTACCCGAAAATCGACAACAAACCAGGGTATGTGAATACCGGGTTTATCGATGCCGAGGTGCTTAAGCAGTACATTGAGCAGAACTCGCCGCTGGATGTGAATGCTTACGAACCGAAAGGGGAAGTGAGCTGGCAGTAAGCTCGGGCGTTGTTCAATACCCTCTCCCTTTTGGGGTGTACAGTCCGGGGACATGGTGAACACTTGTTCGGGACATGGTAGACACTTACAACTAAGGCATAAGAACCCGTTTTATGGAGTCGCTTATGCCCTGGGATGAGAGAGATACCATGTCATTACGTTCTGAGTTTGTTCTGTTCGCCTCGCAGGACGGGGCGAACATCCGTGCTCTTTGCCGTCTTTACGGCATATCTCCCGCCACCGGCTACAAGTGGCTTCACCGCTGGGCTCTGGAAGGAGTTTCCGGTCTTCACGATCGGCCCCGCACGCCTCATCATTCTCCTAACCGCTCGCCAGACGACATCCTTTACCTGCTGCGCATGGCCCATGACCGGCATGAACGCTGGGGCGCGCGCAAGATAAAGCGCTGGCTCGAAGACCAGGGACACCGCATGCCTGCCTTCAGCACCGTCCATAACCTGATGGCCGCCACGGCCTGCTGCCGGGAACGGTATCGGGTATTCCGGCCGCAGGCCGGTTTGAACATGACGCGCCGAACCGGCTCTGGCAGATGGACTTTAAGGGCCACTTTCCCTTTGGCGGCGGCCGCTGCCATCCGCTTACCCTGCTGGACGACCACTCCCGTTTCTCCCTGTGCCTGGCACCCTGTACCGATGAACGACGCGAGACCGTGCAGCAGCAACTGATCAGTGTGTTTGAGCGCTACGGTCTGCCGGACAGGATGACAATGGACAACGGTGCGCCGTGGGGCGACACGACCGGTGTCTGGACCGGGCTGGAGCTGTGGCTGATGCGCCAGGGTATCAGGGTAGGCCACTCCCGGCCATACCATCCGCAGACGCAGGGCAAGCTGGAGCGTTTTCACCGCAGCCTGAAGGCGGAAGTGCTGCAGGGGAAGTGGTTCGCGGACAGCGGTGAACTGCAGCGCGCCTTCGAGCACTGGCGGACCGTCTATAACCTTGAGCGGCCGCACGAGGCTCTGGATATGGCGGTGCCGGCCTCCCGGTATCAGCCGTCTGCACGACAGTACATTGGCATCATGGTGCCACCGGAATACGACGAGGGGTAATGGTGAGGAAGGTCGACATCGTCGGGAAACTGAGCATAAAAGGCATCAGTCTGAAGGCGGGTAAGGCGTTCAGGGGAGAACGGGTCGGGCTGAAGGAAACGCAGGAGGATGGATGTTATGAAGTGTGGTGGTACAGCACAAAGGTAGGGGTGATCGACCTGAAGAAAAAGTCGATCACCATGGGGAAAGGGTGTTAAAAAGTGTTCAGCATGTCCCGAACACCTGTCTACCATGTCCCGGACCGTACATGGGGAGAGGGTTTAGGTGAGGGGAGAACCGTCTGTTTAATCCCGTCGCGCAATATCCGCAAACGTCGCGCCAAGAATTTTCGCTAAATCACCCGCCGCCAGTTCAATATCGAGCCCGCGTTTGCCGCCTGAAACATAAATCGAAGCAAATTCCTGCGACGGCGCATCAATCACCGTGGGCAGACGCTTTTTTTGCCCCAGTGGACTAATGCCGCCGACCAGATAGCCGGTGACGCGCTGGGCCACCATCGGATCGGCCATATCGACTTTTTTCGCCCCTAAAGCCTTCGCGACCTTTTTTAAATCCAGCTGCCCGGCGACCGGCGTGACCGCTACCGCCAGCTGTTTCATATCGCCATTCATCGCCACCAGCAGGGTTTTGTAAACCTGGTCAGCGTTCAGTCCTAATTTTCGCACCACCTCGTCACCAAAGTTCGTTTCATTCGGATCGTGATCGTAGGTATGAATGCTAAACGGGATCTTGTTCTTTTCGAGTAACTTAACCGCGGGAGTCATAACGTTCCTTCTTACTACAGACAGGGTATGCAGCCAGCATACGCCCTAAAACGGACTAAAAAATAGTATAATCTTGCGCAATAGGTATTGGCAGTTGCAGCAACTTTGAGCGACAATCGAAAGATCCGGAGTGATTACTTCGGGATAATAATAATGATGAAATTCCTCTTTGACGGGCCAATAGAGATATTGGCCATTTTTTTTATTTCAGCATCTCCGGCAGATTGCCTTCGCCATACAGATGAAGCGCCCCCACGGCGACCACATAGCGCCCCGGCGGCAGCGCCAGCAGCGCGTCGCGCCAGGCTTCATTTCGCTTCACCATCAGCACATCATACAGCGACTGACTAAAGGTATTGGGCAACGACGTCCTGCCGTTTGTCGGCGGCTGCTCGAGCCACCAACCGATCATCACCTGTAACAGTCGCGCGTTGGTGTGCCAGTGCGTCAGCGTATCATCGAGCAGCGCCATGCCGCCGTCGGGCAACTGGCACAAAAGGCTGACCTGGCTGTCTGCGCCCTCCAGTTCCTGAACCGGCAGCGACGCCGCGCGCGCAGCCTGCAGCAACTGGTAATCAATGCCGTAGTCCGGACGTAATCCCAGCCGCTGCGCCTGGGTGGCTTGCAGCACCATCGCTATCTGCCATAACGGCTGGTTATCAAAGCGGAGCAGCGACATTCCTTGCTCGCTGACCCGTTTTTCCAGTTCGCTTAACTGTTTGGCACTCAGACGCTCGGCGAGTGGCGGGAATTCTGGCAGATTGCTGAACGGCGTTTCATTGCCGGAAATATCGGCTTCGACAATCAGCGCGTCAGCTTGATGCAGTTTCTTCACCAGCTTTGCCGGTAGGGGAGACATATCGCGTGTCCCCATATGAATGCTGCCGACCAGATGCAGGTGGCGGCCACCGGGCAGCGACACGTCGAGCGCTGGCCAGCCGTAAGGCGAACCGCGCAGGGTTCGCCATAGACGTTGTAGTTGATATAACAGACTCATCCGCGCTCCCTGGAAGGAAAATTCCATGCTAGCGCGCCGGGGAGAAAGGTGCAAACGCGCCCTGCCCGTTTCGGGCAGGGCGGTGGATCAGGCTTTGGGTTTAAAGCGCAGCAGGCGGTTGGCGTTGCTCACTACCGTAATGGAAGAGAGCGCCATCGCGGCTCCGGCAACGACCGGGTTGAGCAGCGTACCGGTCAGCGGCCAGAGGATCCCGCGGCAATCGGAATGCCCAGCGAGTTATAGACGAAGGCGCCGAGCAGGTTCTGCTTCATATTGCGCAACGTGGCGCGGGAGATCGCCAGCGCATCGGCAACGCCCACCAGACTGTGGCGCATCAGCGTAATCGCCGCGGTTTCAATCGCCACATCGCTGCCGCCGCCCATGGCGATACCGACGTCGGCCTGCGCCAGCGCCGGGCATCGTTGATACCGTCGCCGACCATCGCCACCTTCTGGCCCTGCGCCTGCAGGTCTTTAATCGCCTGCGCTTTACCGTCCGGCAGTACGCCGGCAATCACTTCATCAATGCCCGCCTCTTTGGCAATGGCGTTAGCGGTTACCGGTTATCGCCGGTCAGCATCACCAGTCGATAGCCTTCTTTATGCAGTCGCTGCAAGGCGGCGACGCTGTCGCTACGCAGCGGATCGCGAATGGCGAACAGCGCGGCGGCTTGACCATCAATGGCGAGCAGTACCGGCGTGGCTCCCTGAGCTGCCTGCTGAGCCAGTTCGTTATCCAGCTCGCGGTATCTACCTGCTGTTCGTGCATCAACGCCTGGTTGCCCAGCAGCAGCGTGTGTCCTTCGGTCTCGCCGCTGATCCCAGCCCACGTAGCGTGCGGAACGCGGTGACCTGTGGCAACGTGTTATCGGCGGCTTTCTCCAGAATTGCGCGCGCCAGAGGGTGGTTCGAACCTTGCTCCAGCGCGGCGGCCAGGCGCAGCGCGGTCGATTCACCGACTGCGCCGAGGGTTTTCACGGCGACAACCTGCGGCTTACCTTCGGTCAAGGTACCGGTTTTATCAAACACCAGCGTCGTCAGTTCACTGGCGCGCTGTAGCGCGTCGGCGTCGCGGACCAGCACGCCATACTCTGCGGCGCGACCCACACCAGCAATAATCGACATCGGTGTTGCCAGGCCCAGCGCACATGGGCAGGCGATGATCAGCACCGTGGTGGCGATCACCAGGGTGTAGACAATCTGCGGCGCAGGGCCAAAGAAGTACCAGATGGCGGCGCTGAAAATGGCAATCGCCACCACCACCGGCACGAACACGGCGGAGATTCTATCCGCCAACTGGCCAATTTCCGGCTTGCTGCTCTGCGCCTGGCGCACCATTTTGATAATACGTGATAGCGTGGTATGGCTACCCACGGCGCTGGCGCGGAACAATACCGAGCCGTCCTGCACCACCGTACCGGCGTGAATGCTGTCGCCATCGCCTTTCTGCTGCGGAATCGGCTCACCGGTGAGCATGGCTTCATCAAACCAGGCTTCGCCCTGGCTGATTTCGCCGTCGACGGGAACGCGGTCGCCGGTGGCTAAGCGCAGGATCATACCCGGTTGTACGTCGGCCAGTGGCACCGTTTTTTCACCGTCGTCGGTGACGACCCGCGCGGTGGGCGGCGTCAGGTCGAGCAATTTTTCCAGCGCCCGGGACGAACGCTGGCGCGCTCGCGCTTCCAGCATATGGCCAAGGTTAATCAGACCAATAATCATGGCGCTGGCTTCGTAATAGAGGTGGCGGGCTTCCATCGGGAACCACTGCGGCCACAGGTTGACGCTCATCGAATACAGCCAGGCGACACCGGTACCGAGCGCCACGAGGGTATCCATCGTCGCGGTACGGTTCTTCAGGCTTTTCCATGCACTGGTGTAAAAATGACCGCCGGCAAACACCATCACCGCCAGGGTGATGAGGCCGATAACCAGCCACAGCGAGCGGTTGTCGTCGGAGACCATCATATTGTCGCCGATCATGCCCAGACCATGACCGGCACACCCACCAGCAGGGCGACGATCGCCTGCCAGCGAAAACGTTTCATGGTGGCCAGCGCGGTTTCCTGCTGACGTTCGCGGCGTTTAATATCGTCTTCAATGGCTTCCGCGCCGTAGCCGGCTTTCTCTACGGCCTGGACTAAATCGCTGGCGGACGCATGACCCATGACCAGGGCCGTGCGCTCCGCCAGGTTTACCCGTGCCTGGACCACGCCCGGTACCGCCTGCAAGGCATTCTGGACCCGGGAAACGCAGCTGGCGCAGCTCATACCGTTGATCAGCAGCTGTTGGCTGTCATCCAGTTCCTGTGCTGCCGGAAGCTCAGGGAGGCCGCTGTCAGTGCTTCCGACGGGAGTGATGACTCTGCCAGCGGTTTAGCCTTTGGGTGGCTGAGCTCCGCGCCGTAACCGGCTTGTTTGATGGTGTCAATCAGCGCCTCGGCGCTCGCGCTGCCGGTAACGTGCGCCGCATCGATGGTCACTTCCGCATGGTCAACGTCAGGACGCTGCTCCAGGCTCTCCTTCACGCGTTTGACGCAGTGGCCGCAGGACAGACCGTCCAGCGCCAGATCGATAGTTTGAGACATATTCCTCTCCTCAATTGATGGGTGACCAAATTCATCTTTTGGTCTACAGTGAGAAAGGTTAAACCTTCCAGCAAGGGGAAGGTCAAGGGGAAACGTGAATATCAGTGATGTTGCCAAAAAAACCGGTTTGACCAGCAAAGCCATTCGCTTTTATGAAGAGAAGGGGCTGGTGACGCCGCCGCTGCGCAGCGAGAACGGCTACCGCAGCTACACGCAAAAGCATCTGGATGAGTTTACGCTGCTGCGCCAGGCGCGGCAGGTTGGGTTTAATCTGGAAGAGTGCGGCGAGCTGGTGAATCTGTTTAACGACCCGAAACGCCACAGCGCCGACGTCAAAGCCTATACGCTACAGAAAGTGGCGGATATTGAGCGCCACATCAGCGATCTGCAGGCGATGCGCGAGCAACTGCTGTCGCTGGCGGCATCCTGCCCGGGAGATGACAGCGCCGACTGCCCGATTATTGATAATCTTTCCGGCTGCTGCCATCGTAAAGCCCAGGCTTGATGACTAACGAGGAGGGGAGAGCCTGATACGCAGAACGATCCCTTCCACCGCAATCACCTCAACGTTGCTGCCCGCGGGCAGATCCTCGTCGGCGCGGACCGGCCACGAACTGTCGCCGACGCGCATATGGCCGCGTCCGTTGACCAGCGCGTTGTCTAAGGTAAACCGCTGCCCCAGCAGTTGCTGACCGCGCTGGTTAAGCTGACTTTCCGCCGGGCGTTGTCTGTCGCCCTACGGGTGAGCCACTTCCACCACAGCCAGGCCGCCAGCAGCGTCAGCACCGCAAACAGCGTCCCTGCCATGCCCACTCGAGCGGCAGCACCCAGGTTATCAGCCCGGTAGCCGCCGCGGCCACGCCGCTCCACAGCAAATAGCCGCTACCGCCGAGCATTTCTGCCGCCAGCAGCAGGCCACCGAGGCTCAGCCAGAAGATATGTGGGTGCGCCAGCACCAGCGCGATCATGATGATTTCCGGTCGCGGCTGCTGTCTTTAATCAGCTCGGCAACCCCGGCGATAGACCCCATCAGGCTGCTGGCATCCAGCGGCATCATCACCACTTTGCTATTATTCGCCGAGCCAATCTGCTGGAGGGCATCGGTGTATTTTTGCGCCACAAAGTAGTTAATCGCCTGAATATCCCCGGCGGCAATCGCTTCGGAGACCATTTTGGTGGCGCGCGCTTCCGCTTCTGCGGAACGCTCGCGGCTTCTGCCTGCAGGAACGCGGACTGACGCTCGCCCTCGGCGGTGAGAATCTGCGCCTGTTTTTCACCTTCGGCTTTGACGATCTGCGCCTGGCGGATCCCTTCAGCTTCCAGGATATAGGCACGCTTGGTACGCTCGGCCTTCATCTGCGCGTTCATCGCGTCGATAAGCTCTGCCGGTGGCGCACGTCGCGAATCTCAATACGGGTGATTTTAATCCCCACGGATTGGTGGCTTCGTCGACAATATGCAGCAGGCGGGTATTGATGTTATCGCGCTGGGAGAGCATTTCGTCGAGCTCCATGGAACCGAGCACGGTACGAATGTTGGTCATCGTCAGGTTGATGATCGCCAGTTCCAGGTTGCTGACCTCGTACGCCGCTTTTGGCGCGTCGATCACCTGAATAAAGCACACGGCGTCGATGGCGACGTTGGCGTTGTCTTTAGAGATAACTTCCTGCGATGGAATATCGAGGACCTGCTCCATCATGTTGATTTTGCGGCCAATACGATCCATAAACGGCACGACAAGACTTAAGCCTGGATGCAGGGTTTTGGTGTAGCGGCCAAAACGTTCAACCGTCCACTGATAACCCTGCGGGACGATTTTGACCCCGCGGCGACGACTACCAGTGCGACGAAGATAAGAATAGGAATAAACACCAGCATAAAACCTCCTGTTTTACTGTCCGTAACTGCAATAAGTATATCGGCTCTGGCGGTGAAATTCGCCCCTGAAATTAATTGGCGTTACACTACAAGAGATAAAAGAAAAAACAGGGCAAAGAAAGGCAATGAAGGAAAATAGCGCGATTCTACAGCTTACGCAGGTAAGCTTTCATATTGGCGAGAAAACGGTCCTTGAGAATATCAATCTTAGCGTGGCCCCGGTGAATTTAAGCTCATCACCGGCCCGTCAGGCTGCGGTAAAAGCACTTTATTAAAAATCATCGCTTCGCTCCTTTCACCGAGCGGCGGACACATTCTGTTTGCCGGGCAGGATATCAATACCCTGTCGCCGGAAGCCTATCGCCAGCAGGTTTCTTACTGCGCGCAGACGCCCGCGCTGTTTGGCGATACGGTTTACGACAACTTGATTTTCCCCTGGCAAATCCGTAATCAGCAGCCGGATCCCGATCGTTTTCTGGGCCAGTTGTTGCGCTTTGATCTGGCGGAAGATACGCTGTCAAAATCGATTAATGATCTGTCAGGTGGGGAAAAACAGCGGGTTTCGTTGATTCGCAATCTACAATTTTTGCCCAAGGTTTTATTGCTCGATGAAATTACCAGCGCGCTGGATGAGCAAAATAAAAAGAACGTGAATGAGATTATTCATCAGTATGTCCGCGAGCAAAACGTCGCCGTGCTGTGGGTCACCCATGATAAAGATGAAATTAGCCATGCGGATGAAGTGATTACACTGCCATCCCATCAGGAGAGCGTCAGGGAGTCACGTCATGAATAACGAACATATTATTACGAACCAATCACTGGCACTGTCGATGGTGCTGGTGCTGGTGGCGATTCTGGTGAGCTACCGGAAAAGCTGGCGCTGGAAAAAGACATCATCTGGAGTATCTGCCGGCGGTGGTGCAGCTGATCATTGTCGGCTACGTGCTGAAGTATATTTTCAACGTTAACCATGCGGTGTTGACGCTGCTGATGGTGCTGTTTATCTGCTTTAACGCCGCCTATAACGCGCAAAAGCGCAGTAAGTATATCGATAAAGCCTTTGTCTCCTCGTTTATCGCCATTACCACCGGGCCGGGCTGACGCTGGCGGTGCTGGTTTTTTCCGGCTCGATTGCCTTCGTGCCAATGCAGGTGATCCCGATCTCCGGGATGATCGCCGGTAACGCCATGATTGCGGTGGGGCTGTGCTACAACAACCTCGGCCAGCGCTTTAGCGCCGAGCAGCAGCAAATTCAGGAAAAACTGAGCCTGGGGGCGACGCCGAAAATGGCCTCCGCGCGGCTGATTCGCGAGAGCATTCGTGCGTCGTTAATTCCGACCGTGGATTCGGCGAAAACCGTGGGCTGGTGAGCTTACCGGGGATGATGTCGGGGCTGATTTTTGCTGGTATCGACCCGGTGAAGGCGATTAAGTATCAGATTATGGTCACTTTTATGCTGCTTTCGACCGCCAGCCTGTCGACCATTATTGCCTGCTATCTGACCTATCGGAAGTTTTACAACGCCCGTCATCAGCTGGTGGTGACGCAGTTGAAGAAGCGCGCGTAGCGCATAGTGAAACGTCGGCCTGCCTGGCGTAGCGCCATCAGGCCGACAAGATAACGCTCGCTGTTAGTACAGCAGCGAATACAACTGGCGGCGGTACTTCGACGCCAGCGCGTCGCCGGTGCCCAGCGCAGCCAGAATTTCCTGCAACATTTTGCGCGCCTGACCATCGGCCGCGCCTAAATCTTTACGCAGATGGCTGAACAGCAGTTCCAGCGCCTCTTCGTTACGCCCAACCTGATGCAGCTGCAGCGCCAGCTTCGAGGCCAGCGCCGCGTCGTCCGGGTTTTGCTCTACTTGTTGTTGCAGTTGCTGAATCTCCGGCGTATCCGCCGCCTGCTTCAACAGCTCAATCTGCGCGACCAGCCCTGATAGCGGGTATCCTGATCCTGCATCGGAATGGTTTTCAGCACCGCTTCCGCGTCTTCAGAGCGATTGAGCGCAATCTGCGTTTCCGCCAGCAGCATGCCGATCTGGCTGTCCTGGCCGGAAAGCTGCCAGGCGTCTTTCAGCAGCGGCAGCGCTTCGGCGTGCTTACCTTCCTGAATCAGCGACAGCGCTTCTTGCGCCTTCAGCTCTTCTTCACGCGGCAGCACTTTATCGAGCAGCGCGCGAATGGCCTCTTCCGGCTGCGGGCCCTGGAAGCCGTCAACCGGCTGGCCGTTCTGGAACAGGTAGACGGTCGGGATGGCGCGCAGGCCAAACTGTGAGGCGACCATCTGCTCGGCGTCGCAGTCGACCTTCGCCAGAATAAACTGACCGTTATACTGCGCCGCCAGATTTTCCAGCACCGGCGTCAGCTCCAGGCAGTGCTGGCTGCGCTCGGACCAGAAGTAGAACAGCACCGGCGTGGCAACGGATTGTTCCAGCGTCTGGTGCAGGTTAGCTTCAGTAATGTTTACAATATTCTGTACGGACATGAGTCATTCTCTGTAGTCGGTTTGTATTCGAGATGGGGCAAAAGCGCACGCTTCAACGTTACCCTGCAGAATTTTGTCCATGGCGCGCCCCGGCAGCAGGCGTTTTAGCCAGCATACGGCATGGGTGACCAGGGTGACCGGGTAGCGTAATTTCGGCTTATCGCTGATAAAGGCGTGACGCACCTTTTCTACCACCGCGTCCGGGCCGAGCGTAAAACGAGCCGCAATACCCGGGTTTTCCACCGTCTGGTCGCTGGTCTGGTTCACGTTGTCGGTAAAGCGGGTGCGAATCGGGCCGGGTTCGATCAGGCTGACCTTAATGCCGGAATGACGCAGCTCCATGCGCAGCGCGTCGGACCACGCCTCCAGCGCATATTTGCTGGCCGCGTAGGCACCGCGGCCCGGCGTGGAAATCAGCCCCATCACCGAGGAGGTCATCACGATGCGCCCCTCGCCGTGAGGCACCATGGCGGGCAGCAGACGCATGGTAAGCTGATGAGCGCCAAAGAAGTTGGCGGAAAATTGCTGCTCCATCTGCTCGCGGCTGATGCTGGTCAACGGGCCGTAGACGCCATAGCCCGCGTTGTTAAACAGGCCGAACAGGCGATTATGGGTGAGTGCGATGACCTCTTCGGCGGCGGCATCGATGCTTTCCGGGCTGTCGAGGTCGAGCAGCACGCCGGTGAAGCCCATGCCGTTCATCCGCTTCACATCCTCAGGTTTACGGCAGGCGGCGAGCACGCGAAACCCCTGACGCTTCAGCTCAAGCGCGCTTTCCAGGCCAATGCCGCTGGAACATCCTGTAATTAAGACCGATTTTTGCATAACTTTACCTGAAGACACCGCTTTACTTTCCGGCGTCGTGATTAACTAATGGAGCCAGACGTGTCGCCATCCAGTCGGCAATAAACGGCTGGGCGTCACGGTTGGGATGAATGCCGTCATCCTGCATCCACTGCGGCTTAAGGTAGACCTCTTCCATAAAGAAGGGCAGCAGTGGAATAGTGAATTCGCTGGCGAGTTTCGGATAAACCGCGCTAAACGCCTCATTATAGCGGCGTCCGTAGTTTGCGGGCAGACGAATTTGCATTAACAGCGGCTGGACGTTAGCGGCTTTGACCTGCTGCAAAACGGTGCGCAGGGTCTGTTCAATCTGCTGCGGTGGAAATCCGCGCAGGCCGTCGTTGCCGCCAAGCTCGACCAGCACCCAGCGCGGCTGGTGCTGTTTCAGCAATGCGGGCAGGCGCGCCAGCCCTGCTGGGCGGTGTCGCCGCTGATGCTGCCGTTGATGACCGTGATATCAGGCTGCCACTTGTCGTTAAGCAGGGCAGGCCAGGCGGCAGTGCCCGCCATGCGATAGCCCGCGCTCAGGCTATCGCCAAGAACTAACAGCGTGTCCGCCGCCGCGGCGCGAAGGCTAAACAGTATTAAAAACAGGAAAGGCAAATGCCAGCGGAAAACGTACTTGAAGTGCATCATCTTAAGAAATCCGTCGGTCAGGGGGAGCATGAGCTTTCCATCCTTACCGGAGTTAACCTGATTGTCAAACCGGCGCAAACCCTTGCTTTAATTGGCGAGTCGGGTTCCGGCAAGTCGACGCTGCTGGCGATTCTTGCCGGGCTGGACGATGGCAGCAGCGGCACGGTGAAGCTGTTAGGCCAGCCGCTGGATAACATGGACGAAGAGGCTCGGGCACGCCTGCGCGCTCAGCATATCGGCTTTGTGTTTCAATCTTTTATGTTGATACCGACCCTCAACGCGCTGGAAAACGTCGAGCTACCGGCGCTGCTGCGCGGTGAAAGCGACGCGCAAAGCCGACAGGGGCAAAAGCGCTGCTGGAACAGCTCGGGCTTGGCAAACGTCTACATCATCTTCCCGCCCAGCTTTCCGGCGGCGAGCAGCAGCGCGTGGCGCTGGCCCGCGCGTTCAACGGCCGCCCGGATTTGCTGTTCGCCGATGAGCCAACCGGTAACCTCGACCGCCATACCGGCGACAAAATTGCCGACCTGCTGTTTTCGCTCAACCGCGAACACGGCACCACGCTGATTCTGGTTACCCATGACGCTCAGCTGGCCGCCCGCTGTGACCGCCGTCTGCGTCTGGTCGACGGGCAGCTCCGGGAGGAAGCATGATTTTACGCTGGTTCTGGCGAGAATGGCGCTCGCCGTCGCTGCTGATTGTCTGGCTGGCACTAAGCCTGGCGGTGGCCTGCGTGCTGGCGCTGGGCAGCATCAGCGACCGAATGGACAAAGGGCTTAATCAGCAAAGCCGCGAATATATGGCGGGCGACCGGGTGCTGCGCAGCTCGCGTGAAGTGCCGCGCGAATGGCTGGAAAAAGCCCGTGCGCTGGGGCTGACGGTGGGCGAGCAGATTCATTTCTCCACCATGACCTGGGCGGGTGATACCCCGCAGTTGGCGGATGTGAAGGCGGTGGACGATAGCTACCCGCTGTATGGCGTTCTGGAAACCACCCCGGCCAGCCTGAAGCCGCCGCCGGCACGGTACTGCTGGCGCCGCGTCTGCTGGCGCTGCTGAACCTGAAGACCGGCGACAATATCGATGTTGGCGATGCCACGTTGCGTATCGCCGGGGAAATTGTGCAGGAGCCGGACAGCGGCTTTAACCCGTTCCAGATGGCTCCGCGCCTGATGATGAATCTGGCCGACGTGGCGAAAACCGGCGCGGTGCAGCCCGGTAGCCGGGTGAGCTGGCGCTATATGTTCGCTGGCAACGCGGCGCAGCTGGCGAGCTATGAAAGCTGGCTGCTACCGCAGCTCAAACCTGAAAACCGCTGGATCGGGCCGGATCAGGACGACGGCGCGTTGGGCAAATCGTTGCAGCGTTCCCAGCAATTTTTACTGTTGTCGGCATTGCTGACGCTGCTACTGGCGGTGGCTGCCGTGGCGGTGGCGATGGGGCACTACTGCCGCAGCCGCTACGATCTGGTGGCCATCCTCAAAACGCTGGGGCAGGGCGCGCGCAGCTGCGTAAGCTGATTATCGGCCAGTGGCTGCTGTTGCTGGCGCTCTCCGCGCTGGCGGGCGGCGCGATGGGGCTGCTGTTTGAATCTATCCTGCTGACCTTGCTGAAGCCGGTGCTGCCCGCGGCGCTGCCTGCCGCCAGCGCCTGGCCGTGGCTGTGGGCTGTGGGGGCGATGACGGTGATTTCCCTGCTGGTGGGACTGCGCCCGTACCGATTGCTGCTGGCGACGCAACCGCTGCGCGTATTGCGCCAGGATATTGTCGCCAACGTCTGGCCGCTGAAAATTTACCTGCCGCTGGTGAGCGGGGTCACTGTCCTGCTGCTCGCCTGGCTGATGGGCGGCAGCCCGCTGCTGTGGTCGGTGCTGGCCGGCGCGGTGGTGTTGGCGGCGCTGTGCGGCCTGGTGGGCTGGATGCTGCTGAAGGTTCTGAAACGCCTGACCTTGCGCGCGCTGCCGCTGCGTCTGGCGGTGAACCGCCTGCTGCGTCAACCGTGGTCGACGCTGAGCCAGCTGGCGGCTTTCTCGCTGTCGTTTATGCTGCTGGCACTGCTGCTGGTGCTGCGCGGCGATCTGCTGGATCGTTGGCAACAGCAGTTGCCGCCGGAAAGTCCAAACTATTTCCTGATCAATATCGCGCCAGAGCAGGTGAGTGAGGTGAAAACGTTCCTTGCCGAGCATCAGGTGATCCCGGCGGCGTTCTACCCGATTGTCCGCGCACGGCTGACGCAGATTAACGGTCAGAGTACCGAAGGCAATAAGGATGAGTCGCTCAACCGCGAGCTGAACCTGACCTGGCAAAACCAGCGACCGGCGCATAACCCGCTGGTGGCGGGAAGCTGGCCGCCAAAGGCTGGGGAGGTCTCAATTGAAGAGGGGCTGGCGCAGCGCTTGAAGATTGATCTGGGCGATAGCGTCACCTTCACCGGCGACACGCAGGACTTTACCGCCAAAGTGAGCAGTATCCGCAAGGTCGACTGGGAAAGCCTGCGGCCAAACTTCTTCTTTATCTTCCCCGACGGCGCGCTGGACGGTCAGCCGCAGAGTTGGCTGACCAGCTTCCGCTGGGATCGCGGCAACACGCTGTTGACGCAGCTTAACCGCGAGTTCCGACGGTCAGCCTGCTGGATATTGGGGCGATATTAAAGCAGATCGGCCAGGTGCTGGCCCAGGTAAGCGCGCGCTGGAGGTGATGGTGGTGCTGGTGACGGCCTGCGGCGTGCTGCTGCTGTTGGCGCAGGTGCAGGTGGGGATGCGTCAGCGTCATCAGGAGCTGGTGGTGTATCGCACCCTCGGGGCAGGAAAGTCGCTGCTGCGAATGACGCTGTGGGCCGAGTTTGCCCTGCTGGGGCGATTTCCGGCCTGGTGGCAGCCATCGGAGCCGAAACCGCGCTGGCGATGCTGCAAACTCACGTGTTTGATTTCCCGTGGTCGCCGGACTGGCGTCTGTGGGTATCGTTGCCGTTGTGCGGGGCGTTCCTGCTGTCGCTGTGCGGCGGCGGTTTGGGCCTGCGCCTGCTGAAAGGGCGGGCGCTGTTCCGCCAGTTCTCAAGCTAATTCTGTCCTGACGTTACCCGGCGGAGCACTGCAATGCCGGGTAACCGCCATCACGCTTCCTCGCTTCTCGTCGAAATCGCTGATCCTTTCATCATGTTGCCTGTTTTACGGCACCTTTCGGTAATTCTGGAAACCTAAAGCGCACGTTTCATTAAAAATCAGCGAGGTAGAATTTATTAATAAACGATAATATTTGTTAGCCAGATAGTTGGCTATAAATCTATCAAGGAAAAATAATGACTATAAAAATGAAAGCACTGGCGTTATCGATCGGTGCTGCAGTGGCTTTAACGTCTTTCGCATCCCAGGCTGAAATTACCCTGCTCAAGCAGGATCCGCAGGCCGGGAACCCGCTTAGCCGTCTGAACTTCACCGTGGGCGGGAGTATTCGTCCGCAGTTCAACATGATGACCGGCGATGGTGACAAAGGCTCTTACAAACGTAACGGTTTCGACGGCGGCACGCGTTTCCGCTTCGCCGCGGATTACTACCTGTTCGATGACATTAGCTGGATCAGCTACTACGAACTGGGCGTGAACATTCCGGCGGTCTTCGACTGGGATAACCACTACGCTGAAGGCGCCAACGACACGACTCGTCGTATGCTCTACACCGGCTTGAAGAGCGATACCTGGGGTACGCTGACCTTCGGTCAACAAAACAGCATCTACTACGATGTGGTTGGTGCGAAAACCGATATCTGGGACTATGACATGATTGGTCAGGCGCCGGGTAACGGTATCAACGGCGACTACGATGGTTCTTATCGTACCCGTAAATCACTGAAGTATAAGAAAACGGTAGGAGATGTTGATCTCTACGCCTCTTACCTGTTCAGCGATGATTTGAACCTCAACAACGGTCTGCTGTACAAACGTAAAGGCGGCGGTTCACTGGGTGTGGATTACCATATCACCGACGACCTCTCCTGGGGTACGGCATGGAACTATACCCGTGCGGATATGAATACCACCTACAACAACGACGGTAAAACTTACGATCAGAACATCGTGGGTACGGCGCTGAGCTGGACGCCGGATAACTGGACGTTCTCCGTTGGCGGCGGCTGGTATCAGAACTTTATGACCACCAAAAAATCCTCCGTTCACGATTACTTCGCGGGCGATGCGTGGGGTATTGAATACTTCGCGGGCTACAAAATCCCGGTGGGCCAGTACGCGCTTAAATCCGTTCAGCCCTACTTTATGGGTGACCGTATTGAATACGTGAATGGCCGCAACTACCAGCGCATCGATAACGGCGTGGGTATCAGCTTCCAACTGGATTACGGTTTCCGTGTCGACTACGAACACGTGTTTACCTCCAGCACCGACGATCTGGGCGACATGAACCTGGTCCGTCTGCGTTACGATTTCTAATCGTCAAAAGGGCGGCCTTGCCGCCCTTTGCTTAGTTTATTTTTGTCTTTCCTTAGTTAAATAACATCTAACTCCCGCCGCGCTTCCCGCCTTTTTGTTACACATCAGCTGGTTATAATCCCAACGTTCATTTTCCTGTTTTTATTCGTTTTTAATGGCTCTTACCGGAATTATATTCTTGATAATGCTGGCTTTATTTTCATGCTGTTGGAATTGTGAACAGATTGGCAAAGTGAATAGAATTCAATTGCCTGGCAATGATTGTACGGGCAAATATAGCGCGTTAAAAATAAAACGGGATGCAAATAAAATCCTGCGTAATGAAAAGCTTGTGAAATATCTTAAATGCGCCAGTCCAGTTATTTATTTCTTTGAAAGAATTAAAAATTTAAGGGTAAGGAGTTAATGAGGTATGCGTAATTTATTTGTTCCCGCGGCGTTAATTTCACTCGCGTTGGGTTTAAGCGGCTGTGATGATGCAAAAAATAAAGAAACCGCCGCGGCTCCCGCGGCCAGCAGCGACAGCGCGCCGAAAGAGGGCGGTTCGCTGATTATCGGTATTACCAGCGGCGATCCGCTGGCGGTGAACCCGATTTATGCCAGCGATCGCACGACCCTCACCATTATGCAGGCGCTGTACGCTCCGCTCTACAGCTACAACGACGGGAAAGTCGAGTGGGGCCTGGCTGAAAGCCTTGAGCCTTCCGCCGATAACCTCAGCTATACCCTGAAGCTCAAGCCTAACCTGAAATGGCAGGACGGTCAGCCGATCACCGCCGACGACGTGGTCTTCACCTTCAACAAACTGCTGGATGAAAAGCAGCATAGCTTCTTCCGCAGTATGTTTATGTTCGGCGGCAAGCCGGTGCAGGTGAGCAAGGTCGATGATTTAACGGTGAAATTTACCTTGCCGCAGGTTAGCGCCGCGTTTGTTGGCACGCTGGTGCAGATCTACCCGATCCCGCAGCACGTGTTCGCTAACGAAAGCGATCTGGAAAAAAGCGCGAAAAACGATGCCCCGGTAGGCTCCGGGCCGTTCAAATTCAAAGAGTACCGCGCGGGTCAGTACTATGCGCTCACCCGCTTTGACGACTACTGGAACGGCAAAGCGAAGCTCGATTCGGTGACCTATCGCTTTGCGAAAGACAGCAATTCGGCAAACCTTGCGCTGCAAAACGGCGAGATAAACCTGAAGATGGTCGACCCGCAGGACGTCACCCGCCTGCAAAAAACCGATAAATTTAACTTCGTGGTTTACCCGGAAGGGCGTCTGGCTTACATGACCTTTAACCAGAACGTACCGGCGATGCAGAGCAAAGCCCTGCGCCAGGCCATTGCCTATGCCATCAACAAAAACGATCTGGTGACGACGGCCTTCACGTCGCTGGACTACGCGAAACCGGCAACTTCATTCCTGACGCCGGACACGCTGTACCATTCTGATGATGTGGATCAGTACGCTTACGATCTGGATAAAGCGAAAGCGCTGCTGAAAGCGTCCGGCGCGCCGAACGACCTGAAGCTGCGTTTAGCCTATATCAACACCAATAAAACCCAGGAGAGCATGGGCTGTATATCCAGCAGCAGCTGAAAGCGCTGGGGATCAACGTCGAGCTGATGCCGCTGGACGCCAACGCCATGTCCCAGCGCAGCCTGGACATGAACAACACCGCCTACGAACTGAGCCTGGGCGGTTACATCATGGGTGCCGAGCCGGATGGCTACAAATCGCTGTTTATGAGCAACGAAGCCTACAACTACGCGCACTATAAAAATCCACAGTTCGATGCCCTGTGGGATAAAGGCGCCATTGAAACCGATAGCGCCAAACGCGGTGAAATCTATAAGCAAATCCAGCAGGTGGTGGCGACGGACATGACCTACTATCCGATTGCCTACACCAACGCGGTGGTGGCGGTTGATAAACGTTTCGGCGGCACTCAGGAAGCAGAGCCGAAGCCGGTTTATATGTTCCAGGATTTATCGAAGCTCTATCAAAAATAAGTATTTTTAGCCCCGCTTGCGGGGCTTTTTGTGAAGGGAATGTCGTGAACACTATGTTGACTCGTCGGCTGCTGCAGCTGCTGCCGATGCTTTTCTTTATCTCGCTGGTGGCGTTTTTGCTGGTCAAACTCGCCCCGGTGACCCGGTTGCGGCCTACATAACGCCGCGCATGTCGCCGGAAGACATTGCGCATATCCGCCACAGCCTGGGGCTGGATAAACCGCTGGTCACCCAGTATCTCATCTGGCTGAAAAATATCCTGCGTGGCGATCTGGGCTATTCGCTGATATACCATCGCCCGGTGCTGGAGATGATCGTTGAACGTATCCCCGCCACCCTTGGGCTGATGGGCGCATCGCTTTTGTTGGCTATCGTCCTGGCGGTGCCGCTGGGTCTGCTGGCCGGGCATTTAAGCACCGCTGGCTGGACTACGTGCTGAACCTGTTTGCCTATATCGGCATTTCGGTACCCATTTTCTGGTTTGGTATCCTGCTGATTACCGTGTTTGCCGTCCAGCTCAACTGGTTTCCCAGTATGGGGATGCGCACAATCGGCATTGAGGACAGCTGGCTGGACGTGGCGCGCCACGGCGTGTTGCCGTGCATTGCGCTGACTTTTTACAACCTCTCGACTTACGTTCGTTACGTACGCTCCAACACCATTAGCCAGCTCTCGGCGGATTACGTGCAAACGCAGCTCGCCTATGGGGCGACCTACCGCACTATTCTGTTCCGTCATGTGCTGAAAAACGTGCTGCTGCCGGTGATTACGCTGTTTGGCCTGTCGTTTGGCGAGCTGGTGGTGGGGGCCTATGTCACCGAGAGCGTCTTCTCGTGGCCGGGGATGGGGCTGCTCGGGATCCAGGCGATCACCTCGCTGGACTACCCGCTGATCATGGCGATTATTCTGCTGTCGTCACTGATGCTGATCGTTGGCAACCTGCTGGCCGATCTGCTGTATCGCTTCGCCGATCCCCGCATTCGTACATTGAGGTAGCCACGATGACCAGACGCTGGCAAAACGTACGCCATCAGCTTCGCCGCAACCGCCCGGCGCAGTTTTCGCTGCTGGTACTGTTTATTTTTATTCTCGCGGCGCTGTGCGCGGGATTGACCCCTTACGACCCGGATCAGATGTCACTGGCCTCGCGGATGCTGCCACCCGATGCCAGCCATTGGTTTGGCACCGATGAATATGGCCGCGACTATTTTACCCGCGCGCTGTGGGGCGGGCGAATTTCCCTGCTGGTCGGCTTCCTGGCGATGCTGTTTTCCACGCTGATTGGCACGCTGGTGGGCACGATAAGCGGCTACTTTGGCGGCTGGCTGGATAATTTGTTGATGCGCGCCGTCGATATCCTGATGGCGATTCCCGCTTTCTTCCTGCTGCTGGTGCTGAACGCCTATCTGAAGCCGGGCGTGGACAACATCATTCTGATTATCAGCCTGCTGACGTGGATGAACATGTCGCGTCTGGTAAGGGCGGAAACGCTGTCGATTAAGGAGCGTGAATATGTCCTCTATGCGCGCGCTTCCGGCGAACATCCGCTGCGCATTATTGCCCGCCATATTATTCCCGGCGTGCTGCCGACAATTATTGTGGCCGCCACGCTAAACATCGCTTCGGCAATCCTGATGGAGTCGACGCTGAGCTTCCTTGGCCTCGGCGTACAGCAGCCCGCGGCATCATGGGGCAGCATGCTGAACAATGCGCAGTCGTATATTGGCGAAGCATCCTGGCTGGCGATGTTCCCGGGGATTCTGATTCTGCTGACCGTGTTCAGCTTTAACGTGCTGGGCGACGTTTTCCGTACCGCCTTTGAACCGGGAGCCAACCGCGATGAGTAATCTGCTGGATATTACCAACCTGCACACTTCTTTCTTCACCCGCGAGGGTGAAGTACACGCGGTGCGTGGCGTCAGTTTTTCGTTGAACGCCGGGGAACTGGTCGGCATTGTCGGAGAATCCGGATGCGGTAAGAGCGTTACCTGTAAGTCGATTCTCCAGCTGCTGGGCAATAACGGCAAAATTACCGGCGGCAGCATTCGCTTTCGCGGCGATGACCTGGCGGAGAAAAAGCCGCAGCAGATGCGGCGGATTCGCGGCAGTGAGATTGCGATGATTTTCCAGGACCCGATGACGGCGCTGAATCCGGTGCTGACCATTGGCCGTCAGATGAGCGAAATTCTGATGCGCAATCAGGGGCTGGACCGCCGGCGGCAAAAGCGAAAGCGCTGGCGATGCTCGATAGCGTCGGTATCGCCGATGCGGCGCGACGCTTTGAACAGTATCCGCATGAGTTCAGCGGTGGGATGCGCCAGCGCGTGATGATTGCCATCGCGCTCTCCTGTCACCCGCAGCTGTTGATTGCCGATGAGCCCACCACCGCGCTGGATGTGACCATCCAGGCGCAAATTCTGCGGCTGCTGAAGTCGCTACAGCAACAGACGCAGACCGCTATCTTGCTGATTACCCACGACCTTGGCGTGGTGGCGCAAATGTGCAGCCGCGTGGTGGTGATGTACGGCGGGCAGGTCATGGAAGAGGGGAAGGTTGAAGATATCTTCCTGCGCCCGGCGCATCCCTATACACAAGGGCTGCTGGCCTCTTTACCGCGTGCCGACGACCCGGAGCATCGGCTATCGCCCATTGAAGGCTCCCGCCCGGTCTGTTAAACCGCCGCCGGGCTGCCCGTTTGCCGAGCGTTGCGCGCATCGTCGGCCGCAGTGCGCGCGTCCGCCGCGTTTTATTCCTGCGGTGAGGGGCATCGAGTGGCATGTTGGTTATGGCTGGAACAGGAGGCATCGGCATGAGCGAGTTACCGTTAATTCGTCTGCGCGAGGTACGTAAACACTATGCGCTGAACGGCGGGTTGTTAGGCCCAAACGGCTGGTGAAAGCGGTGGATGGCGTCAGCTTTGATATTCAGCCGGGGAGACATTCGGCCTGGTGGGGGAGTCCGGCTGCGGCAAATCGACGGTGGGACGCGCCATTTTACGCCTGTTCGACATTACTTCCGGCGACATTGCCTTTGCCGGGCAGGAGATTGCCCAGGCGTCGGAGAAAACCCTTAAGCCGCTACGCCGCCGGATGCAGGCGATATTTCAGGACCCGTGGTCGTCGCTGAACCCCGGCATGACGGTGCAGCAACTGGTGGCGGAGCCGATGAAGATTCATGGCTATGATGCGCAGACCCAGCGTGAACGCGCGGCGGAAATGCTCGACAAAGTCGGCCTGAAATCCGAGCATCTGACGCGCTTCCCGCATGAGTTTAGCGGCGGCCAGCGCCAGCGTATCAGCATTGCCCGCGCGTTGTCGGTGAATCCGGAGTTTGTGTTGTGCGACGAACCGCTGTCGGCGCTGGACGTATCGGTACAGGCGCAGGTGGTCAACATCCTACAGGATCTCCAGCAGGAGCTGGGCTGACCTATCTGTTCATAGCCCACGATCTGTCGATGGTGCGGCATATTTCCAGCCGCATCGGGTGATGTATCTCGGCAAACTGGTCGAAGTCGCGCCTGCCGGAGAACTGTATCAGCGGCCCGCGCACCCGTATACTCAGGCGCTACTGGCGTCGGTTCCGGTGCCTGATCCACGGGTAAAACAACTGGAGGAAGGCGGGCTGAAGGGCGAGCTTCCGAGCCCGACGGCGGACATTCGCGGCTGCCGATTTTGCAGCCGCTGCCCGCATGTCATGCCGCAGTGCCAGCAGCAGGAGCCGCCAATGCAGGAGATCGCGCCGCGTCACTTTGCGGCCTGCTGGCTATTTAAAGCTTAAGCGTGCGTAGCCAGCCAGTGGACGACCGCTTCCGATGTGCCGCGAAAGACAATCTTGTCGGCTTTTTTCTCTAGCTGATAGCGGTACATTGGGTCGTAATACTCGTTCAGCAGCGGCACCAGCCAGGCGAAGTGCGCCTCGGTGGAGCCGCTGCGCTGCTGTTCGGCCAGCGCGTCGTCGAGCGTCGCCGTCAGTTCAGCAAAGCGCTGTAACCCCAGACGACGGCGAATGGCGAACAGGCCGTGATGCAGGTATTCGCAGTACTCCAGCCAGCCCTTTTCCTCACCATAGGCGGCGAGGAAATCGTGATGCATGCGGGTGAAATACTCTTCACGCAGGCGCTCAAGACGCAGATCGAACGGATCTTCCACTACCGCGATCGGCGACTCGGCCATCCGATCCCGCAGACATTCCGGCAGATGATTCGCGCCGATCATCCGGCCTTCATCTTCCAGCACCCAGCGAACGCGCTCCTGTTGATGTGCCCCTTTGAGCAGCGCCGTAGCCAGATGGTTCTCAAAGGTGGCCTGTGAAAACTGCGCGTCGAGCGTGCGGCCAAACGATGAACCGCGATGATGCGCCAGCCCTTCAAGGTCGATCCCCTGCGGCTGCTGGCGGACCAGCGGTGTTTTACCGTTGCCGGTGCAGCCGCCGATCAGCACGATCGGGTGGCGCACCAGCTCTTCCGTGGCCTGCATCGCCGCCTGGCGCAGCGCCTTGTAGCCGCCGACGATCAGCGGATAGTCAATGCCTTCGGCCTTAATCCAGCTTTGTGTGATATGCGAACGCTGCCCGCCGCGCGCGCAGCACAGATAGCCCTGCGGCGCCTGGCGACAGGCCTCCAGCCACGCTGCTATGCGCTGCTGGCGCGTTTCGCCGGAGACCAGTTCGTGCCCCAGCGCCAGCGCGGCTTCCGGTCCCTGACGTTTATAACAGGTACCAACGGCAGCGCGTTCCTGATCGTTCATTAACGGCAGGTTGACGGCGGCGGGCATCGCACCCTGTGCAAACTCAACCGGCGCGCGAACGTCAATGATGGGCGTTTCTGCGCGCAGAATAGCGCAGTAATCCGTCCCATTTTTCATGGGCAATCCTTCTCTAACAAAGTGGGGTAAGGCGGTCAGGGCAGGATTTTACGCTTCAAGGAGGGGCCGGGAAGCGTTAGATACTTTCCCCGGCACGAAAGGCCTATTTCAGACGCGTTTGCGCCCAGGCAATGCCGCTGGCGTATTCGCCAGGCAGCAGCGGCACCAGCGCTTCCAGCGTCGCGCTCAGGCGGCCCGTATCGCTGTCGTTGAGGTTGAGATGGCCTACTTTACGGCCCGGTCGTACCTCTTTGTCGTACCAGTGCAGGTGCACCAGCGGCAGCTTCAACCAGTCGTAGTTCAGGTCGGTGCCAATCAGGTTAACCATCACCGACGGGCTGTTAACCACCGGCGGCGGCAGCGGCAGGTCGGTAATGGCGCGCAGATGCAGCTCGAACTGGCTGATGGACGCGCCGTTTTGCGTCCAGTGGCCGCTGTTGTGTACGCGGGGCGCCAGCTCGTTGATCAGCAGACCGCCAGGGGTGACGAAGCACTCCATCGCCATCACGCCAACGTAGTTCAGCTCCTGCATAATGGCGCTGAGCATGGCTTCCGCCTGCGCCTGCTGCTGGGCGTCGGCCTGCGGGAAGGCGACGCTCATGCGCAGAATGCCGTCCTGATGCAGGTTATGCGTCAGCGGATAGAATACGGTGCTGCCGTCGTGGGCTCGGGCGCCAACCAGCGACACTTCGCCGGAGAAGTTAATGCCCTGCTCAACGATGCATTCGCCATAGCATTCGTCCGGCAGCTGTGCGGTGTCGTCTTTGCGCAGACGCCACTGGCCGCGGCCATCGTAGCCGCCGGTGCGGCGCTTAACGATCGCCAGCTCGCCCAGACGGTCAAAAACGCCAGGCCACTCATCGGCGCGGGCCAGCAGTTGCCACGGCGCGGTTGCCAGATTGAGCTTATCGAACAGCTGCTTTTGCGTCAGACGGTCGGCAATAATCGGGAAAACGTCGCGGTTCACAAACGCGGTGTGCTCCGCCAGCTCACGAGTGAGGGCGGTTTCCGGCCAGCGCTCGATTTCAGCGGTGATCACACTCTGCTGAAACGGCACGGCGGCAGGGTCGGCTTCTAAACCGACCGGCCAGACGGCGATACCCAGCGGCTCACCGGCCTGGCGCAGCATACGGCCTAGCTGCCCGTTACCCAGCACGCAAACCTGTTTCATGCGGCACCTCGCGGGTCCGGGTTATTCAGCACTTCATCGGTTTGCGCTTTACGCCAGTCGGCGATGCGCTGATGCAGTTCCGCGTCGTGCTGAGCCAGAATCTGCGCGGCGAGCAGGGCGGCGTTAGCGGCACCGGCTTTACCAATCGCCAGCGTACCGACCGGAATTCCGCGCGGCATCTGCACGATGGAGTAGAGGCTGTCGACACCGCTTAATGCGGCGCTCTGGACGGGGACACCCAATACCGGACCAGCGTTTTGGCGGCAATCATTCCGGGTAAGTGCGCAGCGCCGCCGGCACCGGCAATAATCACCTGATAACCGTTGCTTTCGGCGTCTTCGGCGAAGCTGAACAGTTTATCAGGCGTGCGGTGGGCGGAAACCACTTCAACATGGTGAGGTACGTTCAGAATATCGAGTATTTCTGCGGCGAACTGCATGGTAGCCCAGTCGCTTTTGGACCCCATCACGATGGCGATACGTGCCGGATTATTGCGGGAAGACATGCGTCTGAAAACTCCTGTGGGTGTGCTGCACACGACGTTAGAGGCCACAGAGAATAACACGGAAAATGGGCAAGGAAAACGGTTGCGTCGCCGTGGGACGGCTGATTACGGCGGAAAATTTAAAACGGGAAGGGGATCAGTTCAACGTCTTCCGCGGTCACTTTGACCATAGAACCGTGGGTATGCCATGCGCCGAGCACTACGCGGTGCGCCTGCGCGCCGTTGGCTCTTAGCGTGTGGATACCCGGGCGATGGGTATGGCCGTGAATGAGCCACTGCACCTGATGCTTTTCCATCACCTCAACCACCGCCCGCGGGTTCACGTCCATGATTTCCATCGATTTGCTGCTGTTGGCGGCCTTGCTGTCACTGCGCATCTTCTGCGCAATACGGCGGCGGATAAACAGCGGCAGGGCGAGGAACAGTTTCTGGATCCACGGGTGTGTACTTTGGCGCGAAACGCGAGATAGCCCGGATCGTCGGTACATAGCGTGTCGCCGTGCATAATCAGCACCCGGCGGCCATAAAGCGTGAGTACCTGCTCTTCAGGCAGCAACTGCATGCCGCTCTCGCGGGCGAAGCGTTTGCCAATCAGGAAATCACGGTTGCCGTGAATAAAGAAGCAGGGGACGCCGGAATCAACCAGCGATTTAATGGCAACGGCCATTTCACGATGTAGCGGGTTGGGTCGTCGTCGCCAATCCAGGCTTCAAACAGGTCGCCAAGGATGTACAACGCGTCGGCCTGACGAGCTTCACCGTGCAAAAAACGCAGAAAACCGGCGGTAATCGCCGGTTCTTCCGTTTGCAGATGCAAATCTGCAATAAAGAGTGTCGCCACCGATTACTCGCTGACGGTCACGCTTGTAATCACAACGTCTTCTTTTGGAACGTCCTGATGCATACCGCTGCGGCCGGTAGAAACGCCTTTGATCTTGTCGACCACGTCCATACCTTCAACCACTTCAGCAAATACGCAGTAGCCCCAACCCTGCAGGCTTTCGCCGGAGAAGTTCAGGAAGTCGTTGTCTGCTACGTTGATGAAGAACTGAGCGGTCGCGGAGTGCGGAGCCTGGGTACGCGCCATGGCCAGCGTGCCACGGGTGTTTTTCAGACCGTTGTTGGCTTCGTTTTTGATCGCTTCTTTGGTGGTTTTCTGCTTCATGCCCGGCTCGAAGCCGCCGCCCTGAATCATGAAACCGTTGATAACACGGTGGAAAATCGTGTTGTTGTAGAAACCTTCGCGGCAGTAGTCCAGGAAGTTTTTGACTGTTTCCGGCGCTTTGTCGTCGAAAGTTTTGATGACGATGTCGCCGTGATTAGTGTGGAAAGTAACCATTTCTGCATCCTGTTCCGTTTAAAGTGGTGCTTTAGCCCGCCTGTGGGCGGCATATAGGCGTCTGTTATAGCATAACCCGGAACATCGATCACCTTGCATTGTGTGCTGCTTCCGGGTTGAATTACGGGTAGAATATACCGTTTCAGGCGAAAGCCCGGTTCACACACGTAAACATGGAATTCTCGATGCTAAAAATCTTCAACACAATGACCCGCCAAAAAGAGGAATTTAAGCCCATTCATGCCGGAGAAGTGGGCATGTACGTGTGTGGTATCACCGTTTACGATCTCTGTCATATCGGCCATGGCCGTACCTTCGTCTCCTTTGACGTGGTGGCGCGCTATCTGCGTTTCCTCGGCTATAAGCTGAAATACGTGCGTAACATCACCGATATTGACGACAAAATTATCAAACGCGCCAACGAGAACGGTGAAAGCTTTGTCGCGCTGGTGGATCGAATGATCGCCGAGATGCACAACGATTTCGACGCGCTGAATATTCTGCGTCCGGATCAGGAGCCGCGCGCCACGCACCATATCCACGAAATCATCGAAATCACCGAGCAGCTGATCGCTAAAGGCCACGCCTATGTGGCGGACAATGGCGACGTGATGTTCTCGGTGCCGACCGATCCAAACTACGGCAAGCTGTCGCGTCAGGATCTGGACCAGCTACAGGCCGGTGCCCGCGTCGACGTTGTTGATGTGAAGCGCAATCCGATGGACTTCGTGCTGTGGAAGATGTCTAAAGAAGGTGAACCGAGCTGGCCGTCCCCGTGGGGCGACGGGCGTCCGGGCTGGCATATTGAATGTTCCGCGATGAACTGCAAGCAGTTGGGCAACCATTTCGATATTCACGGCGGCGGTTCGGATCTGATGTTCCCGCACCATGAAAACGAAATCGCCCAGTCTACCTGCGCGCACGACGGCGAGTACGTGAACTACTGGATGCACTCCGGCATGGTGATGGTTGACCGCGAAAAGATGTCAAAATCGCTGGGTAACTTCTTTACCGTGCGCGATGTGCTGAAGTACTACGACGCCGAAACCATCCGTTACTTCCTGATGTCCGGCCACTATCGTAGCCAGCTGAACTACAGCGAAGAGAACCTCAAGCAGGCGCGTTCCGCGCTGGAGCGTCTGTACACCGCGCTGCGCGGTACCGACACATCCGTCCCGGCGGCGGGCGGCGAAGCGTTCGAAGCGCGCTTTATTGAAGCGATGGACGACGATTTCAATACCCCGGAAGCTTACTCCGTGCTGTTCGATATGGCGCGTGAAGTGAACCGCCTGAAGGCTGAAGATATGCAGGCCGCGAACGCGCTGGCGTCGCATATGCGTAAGCTTTCTGCCGTGCTGGGCCTGCTGGAGCAGGAGCCGGAAGCCTTCCTGCAAAGCGGTGCGCAGGCAGACGACAGCGAAGTGGCTGAAATTGAAGCGTTAATCCAGCAGCGCCTGGACGCGCGTAAAGCGAAAGATTGGGCGGCGGCCGACGCCGCACGTGACCGTCTCAACGAGATGGCATCGTGCTGGAAGATGGCCCGCAGGGCACAACCTGGCGCCGTAAGTAAGCTTTATCCCCTCTCTCTGCCAGAGAGAGGGTTTCCCGCCCTTGTAGCCCCTCCACAAACGCCGTCATCAGCTCTGACAGCGGTTCGTCGTACCACAATGCATAAAGATCGGCGGGTACCGCTTGTGCAAGCGGCAGAAAACGTACGCCCGGCCAGTGAATCAACCCGCAGGTTTCCGGCAACAGCGATAGCCCCATTCCCGCGCTCACCAGCGCTAACGCCGTTTGCGGCTCGTTTACCTGATGGGTAATCAACGGATAAAACCCCGCCTCCACGCAGCGGTCGTGCAGCTGACGAGCGAAGTCGCTCTGCTGAAAGGAGAGTGAAATCAGCGGTCTGGCGGCCAGCGCGGTTAAAGGAACCGAGCCCAGCTGGCATAACGGATCGTTCTCCGGCACTGCGAGAGCGATAGATTCATGGGCAATCAGCTGGTTACGGATGTTGGTTTCGGCATAAGGCAGGACATTGCGGTTAATGGCGATGTCGATAGTGCGGGCGCGTAGCGCCTCAATTTGCCGATGCTGAGACAGCTCGCGCAGACTCCAGTCGACCCCGGATTCTTCGCCTTAAACGTTTTCAGCCGCGTCAGTAGGGTGCCCCACAGTGCGCTGCCGACGATACCGATGGTGATATGCAGGTTCTCGCTGCGACCGATTTGCCGCACGTAGTTCAATGACTGCTCGGTGGCGCTCAGGATGCGGTCAACTTCGGTTTTTAAGACCAGCCCGGCGCGGGTAAGCGCCACTCTCCGGCTGGTTCGTTCAAATAATTTGGTTTCCAGCGTCTCTTCCAGCTCTTTAATCTGCATGCTCAGTGGCGGCTGGGAGATATTCAGCCGCGCTGCTGCTCGCCCGAAATGCAGTTCTTCAGCAAGAACCTGAAAGTAACGCAGCGCGCGAATGTTAATACGGTTGTTGGCCAGAGCGTCATTCATGGTTCGTTCGGGATAAAGGGGAGGGAGGCTCATCATGCCCCCTCTTTTTGCCTTGTCAAACTGCCGCCGACGGGAGGTATGCAGGCGTTCAGCTCGGCTACAGAAGATAGCCGTGACCAGCACAACCAGCAGCACGGTATAAGACACCGTGGCGGTATTCAGCGCGCCATGCAAGCCGTAGCGGCCATTAACGAGCGAGGAGACGCTGGCGAACAGCAGTGTACCTACCGTACCGCAGGTCAGTAACGCGGAAATCAGCGTTGGCGAGCTTTGGCTCACCTGCAGCGAACCGTAGCTCATCAGTCCGGAGAACAGACCGGAGTTGAAGAAGCCAAAAATGGCGCAGGCGACAAGAATCAGCGTGGTGTTGCCGCTGTTGGCAATCAGCATGATGGCGATAAGACCGATCGCGGTACAACCCAGCAGGAAGGTGCGCAGCTTCATCCATTTTACGGTGAATTGGTTGAGGAACAGACCGATAGCTTTCGCTACCCAATAGACGGTGGTGTACAGCGCTGCCTCCTGCGGCTCAATATGGAAGCGGAACTGTAAATAGCCCGGCGTCCACATGGTGAAGATAGGCTCAGCCAACAGGAAGGCGAACAGCGCGAAACAAATCAGGTAGACCGACGGACCCCAGGGCTCACGAGCGGTGTGTGTGCTGTGCTGCGCGGGTGCTGGCGCTTCGGTGGATGGGAAACGGCAGCGAATCGTTAACGCCAGCATCAGCGCACCTAAGCCACCCATGATACCGTACATCGCCACCCAGCTCGCGCCCATGCGGAACAGCCAGGCCAGCAAGAAGGAGAGCGTCGCCCCGGCGAGGCTAAAGAAGAAATCGGTAAAAATCAGGCTCGAGGATCGGCTTTTTTCGTCCGGATTGATTCGCACCACCAGATAGCTGCCGATGGTCATGAAAATACCGCCACAGGCGCCAATGCCGGCGACGGCAAAGCTGAACATCGTCAGAGTAGGCGACACAAACAGAATCGCGCTGATGAGAACGGTGAGCGCTGCTGCGATAACCAGCGGCTTTTGCAGCCCCCATTTGCGCATCAGAATACCGCCCAGCATGATGGGAATAAACATGCCGATGTTCATCAGTGTGAAGACCTGGCCGATAAAGCTCGGGTCTTTGTGGAAGGCAGCGCACAGCGGGCCGAGCACGATGCCAAGGGTGGAAACCAGCGCGCCGACGAAGTAATAGCTTAGATACGAGACGGCGTTTAAATTCGGGCGGGACCAGGACATGTCAGACATAGACGTATCTCCAGGCGGGCAGCAGTCTACCCGCCGATGCATCAGAAATTAGGCGTATTGTTTAATGAACTGACCAATCAGGCGGATAAAGTCTTCCGTCACCATGGCTGCGCATTTGAGCGTTTGTTCGTGCGACAGCTCCACGTCGCTCAACCCTTCAGCCATATTGGTGATGGCCGATACGGCCAGCACTTTTAGCCCACAGTGGCGCGCCGCGATCACTTCTGGCACCACCGACATTCCTACCACATCGCCGCCCATGCGCTGCATCATGCGGATTTCCGCGGCGGTTTCGAAGTTTGGCCCCGGATAGGAGACGAAAATGCCTTCGTGCAGCGGGATATCCAGCCCTTTGGCGGTCTGGTGCAGTTGGGCGCGCAGATCTTTGTCGTAGGCGTTTGCCAGGCTGAAGAAGCGCGGGCCAAAGCGATCGTCATTCGGGCCGACCATCGCGTGGACGGCATGGTATTGATATGGTCGTTTAGCGCCACCAGGCTGCCTGCGGGGATATCCGCGTTCAGCGAGCCTGCGGCGTTGGTGCAGAACATGAATTCACAGCCGAGCAGCTTAAAGGTGCGTACCGCCTGGGTCATGATGCCCATGCCGAGGCCTTCATAGAAATGACCGCGGCCTTTCATGCAAATCAGCGGCACGCCGTGCAGCGTTCCCATTACAATTTCCCCGGCGTGGCCGATGACGGTGCTGACCGGAAAACCCGGTAGCGCTTCGTAGGAAAGGGTGGTTTTGTTATCCATACGGTCGGCCAGCGCGCCGAGACCGGAACCGAGGATTAAGGCGATACGTGGGGTAAACCCGGGCTTTGCTGCGCGCAGGATTTCGACGGCTTCGTAAGGGGCATTATTGAGAATTGACGTTGACATACAGACTCCAGAAACAGGGATGTTTCGCGGTATTCTGCGGAGCAGTCGATTTGCAATCCAATTCAATTAATGCACGTATTGATATTTTTATTGAATTGATTGCGGCGGTGGTGATTTTAAAATCTTTAAATTCAAAGTATTAAATGTAGGCTGAAAGTTTGAACGCGTCGGGGAAGACGGCTTCGACGTGATGATTTGTGATGCGCCTCACTTTGACGCTGCGCTACCGGGCGATGGACGTGCCACGGTCGTTGGCATCGGGTATAGACATACAGCGTATTACCGCTGAAGTGGGAAGATACGGTGGGACGCTATTTGGGGAATAAAACCCGGCGTCGACTGGCGAAGCCGGGTGACTGGCAGGATTTATGCGGTAACGGTAACGCTTTGGCCTTCAAAACTCACGGTTTGACCGGCGACAATTTTGCAGCGTTTGCGGGTTTCCACCGCGCCGTCCACTTTGACCAGACCGTCGGCGATGGCGATTTTCGCCTGCGCGCCGCTTTCGCTCCAGCCTTCCAGCTTCAGTAAGTCACAGAGTTCCACATGCGGATGCTTACCCAAAGAAAATGTTGCCATCTTATGCCTTCTCCACGTCGTGATACTCTTCACACGCCTGTAAGGTGTTTTCAATCAGGGTGGCTACGGTCATGGGACCGACGCCGCCCGGTACTGGGGTGATGTAAGAGGCGCGCGCGGCAGCCTCTTCAAACACCACATCGCCGACGACTTTACCGTTTTCGAGGCGATTAATCCCGACATCAATGACAATTGCGCCTTCTTTAATCCACTCGCCAGGAATAAAGCCCGGTTTACCGACCGCGACGATCAGCAGATCCGCGTGCTCCACATGGTGGCGCAGGTTTTTGGTAAAGCGGTGGGTTACGGTGGTGGTACAGCCAGCCAGCAGCAGCTCCATGCTCATCGGGCGGCCCACGATGTTGGACGCGCCAATCACCACGGCGTTCAGGCCATAGGTGTCGATATGGTAGCGCTCCAGCAGGGTAACGATACCGCGCGGGGTACATGGACGCAGGCGCGGCGCGCGCTGGCACAGACGACCCACGTTGTACGGATGGAAGCCGTCGACGTCTTTGTCCGGCGCGATGCGCTCAAGGACCTTAACGTTATCAATACCCGCCGGCAGCGGAAGCTGTACCAGAATGCCGTCGATGGTGGTGTCGGCGTTCAGGGTGTCAATCAGCGTCAGCAGTTCGGCTTCGGACGTGGTTTCCGGCAGATCGTAGGAGCGGGAGACGAAGCCCACCTCTTCGCAGGCTTTGCGCTTGCTGCCGACATAAATTTGTGAGGCCGGGTTGCTGCCAACCAGCACAACGGCAAGCCCAGGGCGCGTTTTCCTGCGGCAACGCGCGCCTTCACTTTTTCCGCAACCTCAGAGCGCACCTGCTGCGCAATCGTTTTACCGTCAATAATCTTTGCTGCCATCAGGGAAAATATTCCATCTGTCATTCACGAAGGGGGATGGACATATTTTGTCAGATGCGAGGCTTGCTGTCAGGTCTCGTTTGCGAGTTTTCATCGGAAAGTGGTTTTGCCGAAGAGTTGAGCGATAGTTGGTCGCACTTTATCCATCATTGCATACCGCGCAGGTTTCGTAAGGAAATGGATTGACTCACCTGTCAGTGACCGTATAATTCCACGCGTTTCACCCCACCATGAAGTTTTGACTTCCCCAGTGCGCCCTTAGCTCAGTTGGATAGAGCAACGACCTTCTAAGTCGTGGGTCACAGGTTCGAATCCTGTAGGGCGCGCCATTTCAAATCATACACTTACGCAACATCCATCAAACACAAAAAACTGCAACATGTGCACTAACGTGTGCACCTTCCTTTAAATCCAATTTCTATTGCTCGTTTTTCTTCCAGCACTTTTTGCACCCTTTCAACCTGTAAATCTTCCCCATTTCCATTGCCTACTAAAAAAGAGCCGGGTTTCTGGCTTGCTGGCGTCATAACCATTTGGCGCTAGAGCATCACGACACTTTGCCCCTGACCGGGGTGTTGGGGCTGTGATGTAAGGGAATCGCGCTAGCGTCGAACTCCGAAGCGCGGCGGTGAGTCCGGGGGCTATGTAAGCAGCTACGCGTCGTTGAATCGGCATCAGTGAGCGCGCCAACCGACTGAGACACCGGGACACGTGACCGTAGGCGTGAATATCTCAGTTATCCAAAGCATGGTTAGCGGTAGCCAGAGCGATAAGGCGGTGACGTGAGGGCAGAGCCTAAACCCACTGAGATAAGTTTGCTGATTTTGGCGAACTTGTCTTTCCTCGGCTCCGTTCCAGCGAGCGTGGGATTTGCCGCCCGTTAGCCTTGAGTTTTTTAAAAAAAATCACTGATTAAGCATTGAGCACTAGGGGAAGAAATGGCGCAGCAGCCAAAGCAGATTGACAGGGTAGAGGTTGAGAAGGTCAAGAGACTGGCAGCGGGGAAGAAAGCCTATGCCGAGCAAGTCAGATTGATGCGCTCGCTGGGTATCCTGCCGCCGGGGCCAAGCCAAAAACAAAACACTTCAACCTGCTAGCCGCCCATCATAACAGTATGGCGGCAGCTAACCGGGCAATCTCCGTGCAGCGAGACTTGGCGGCTTTTGAGTCTGTGGGTGGCGTGGGCGCTGCAATCATGGCAACCCTGACCAATCCAAAGGCTAAAGCCACAGAGCGCGCTATTGCACTGCAAGCAATGATTCAGGTCACTAAGTCGGCCCCGCAGGTTGTCAGTGGTTCGCGCATTGCTACGGACGAAGATAACCCGTTCTTAATCGACGAAAACGAGATTGATTCTATCCTCGCGGAGTTTGGCGGTGACTGAAATCACGTTTGAGCGCCGCATGAAGGTTAGGGCAGCGGCGCGCGCACTGGCAAAGGCGGGAAAGGCTGCAATCAAGGCGAATTCTCACGTTATCCGGGCCGCGCAGTATTTCAATAAGTTCTACCGATGGGACAGCTTCAGCCCTTACGCGTATCAGGTGAAGTGGTTCGCGTCCGGCGCTAGTTACCTGCTCCGATATCTGTCAGCGGCTAACCGAATCGGCAAAACATACGGCGCGGCGCATGAGTTCGCATATCACGCAACGGGGCAATATCCAAGCTGGTGGAAGGGTTACAGGTGCGGGGCCGGTACGTTGTGGGCCGTTGGTATCAGTAGTGACTCAACACGAAAGGTGTTGCAAAAGGAGCTTATTGGCACCAACGACGCCCGCTCTATTAGCCAGTACGGGACGGGTTCGATACCGCGTGATTGCATTATCTGGGATTCGATAGTTAGACGCGGCGAAACGCTGGTGTCGCTGAAAATTAAGCACATTTCAGGAGAAGGGAGTGAAATTCATTTTTACAGCGCTACGCAGGATGAAACTGTGTACATGGGGCAATCCATCGTATTCGCGTGGATTGATGAACAATCAGAGCGCGAGCTTGAAATCATTGCGCAGTGCACCACTCGTACTACGACCACTGGCGGCTGTATTGCTGTTACCGCGACACCGGAAGTCGGAGCCACAGATTTCTATGCTCAATGTCGTGATGACACCACCGGGGAGATTTACTTCCAAAACGCTACATGGGATGACGCCGACCACCTGACGCCAGAGGTGAAAGCGTCATTGCTGGCGCGTATTCCAGCCTACCAGCGCAAGATGCGTTCTCTAGGTATTCCCGTTCTTGGCGTTGGCGCTATCTACCCGTACAGCGACGAAGAAATCACGTGCGCGCCGTTCGCCATTCCTGACCACTGGCAGGTTATAAGCGGTTTGGACTTTGGCTACAGCGGAATCAGTGACCCGTCAACCATTGTCAGCTGTGCGTATGACCCTGACACCGGAATGAGATACGTATTCCAGGAGTGGGGGAGCGAAACGGATCGCGACAAGTACGCGAATAGCCATATGCCTGACTACATGGCGCGAAAGCTTACAGGGATTGAGCCGGACGACTGGCCTACAGGTGAGGAGTTTACAGGGCTGGGGATGCCGTCGATTGTCGTCAAGACGCCTCACGATGGGAATGGGGTATTACCCGGTACGCAGCAGACCCGCGCCGAAATCATGCGCAAGGTGGGCGCTAACGTGCATCCGTTGTTGTGGGAGATTCCAGAGGACTTAGCGCCGCTTGAGCAGCATTGCCGCTCGCTGGTCGGTTCCATAGCAATCATTGCGCAGTGGTTCAAAGATGGCGTGTTGAAGATATTCACGACATGCACGGAAGTTATGCGCGAGCTACGGCTTTATCAATGGGTGAAACAGGGACATCGAACCGTACCGGCAGACAAAAATAACCACTTTCTGGATGCTCTACGCATTGCCGCTATTCGCGTGAGCTATGACGGCGAATACATGCAGTATGCGACCCGGAAAGTTGAAATAGAGATTGAAGATTCAAACAGTTACTTAAAAGACATGGGAGCATATGCACTTTGAACACCAACGATTTATTTACAGAGGTTAAACGCCAGTTCGACGCGGCAAAAGAGGTGCAAACGTCACTGGCAGCGCGCTACGCGGAGTCGTGGGGTTCTATCGCGGAGAGCTTCCAGTGGTTAAGCAAGTCGGAGATATTCCGGCGCGCCGCGTGATGTGGCAGGCGTTTGAGTCCATTAATCCAAGTGTGGTGGCGATGTTCACGGACAGCCAGCGCGCACCGGTAGAGGCCGATTCTGACGGGTTCAAAAATGGCAAGCTAGCCGCAGCGGTTACAAAGGCTCTACACAATGCGGTTTTGAAGGTGGACGGCTACTACTCGAAAGTCATGTTGGCGGTGAAAGAAATCTTAGTAACTGGCAATCAGGCCGCGTTGGTAGGCTATGACACAAAACATTATGAGACTGATTCATTCAGCTTTAAGGCCGCGCCGGTAGCTGAATTGCTGGCAACACAAAAGGTATTGCAGGGCGCAGGCTATAACGTTGAATCATCCGTTGAGTTTGAGAATGACGGCACGGAGCATGCCACGGTAACAGGCAGTGTAAAGGGTGTTCGTGATGTGAAAGTGCCCGTTATCAAGCTAGTGGCGTTCAAAGACTTCTATCTACACCCGAAAGCGACAACGACCACGGACGCGCTCTACTGCGCCTACTCGGAGGAAATCACTCAGGCAGAGGCAATCAAGCGCAAGTACAAGAAAGCAACCGTACAGGCGGCAAACGATGTTGATACAAACGACGGGAGAAATCTTGATACGTCATTGCTCGTTATCGGTACGCTAAATGGAACCGCAGAGCAGGAAGGCGCTAGCAGCTTGGACGGCCTGAATGATTTGGTGACCGTGTATCATCATTTCTGGCGTGGCTGCTACAACTCACAGCAGGAAAAGCTATACCACGTTGTTACCACGGACGCGCAATACCTGACCCATGACGAAATTCAGTACTGTCCTTTGGTGTGGGGTGGAATGGCTATCATGCCGGACAGCGCATACAGTGAATCGCTCTATGATTTTTGTCGAAGCACTCAAATCAGCAGCACCCGCGCGCGCCGTGCTATTCAGAGAAGCGCAGACTTAGCAGCCTACCCGGAGCGCGTTATTCAGGATGATTTGTTAAAACCGCAAAGCAAGGCGACGATGAACGAATCAGGGCCGGGAAAAACCTACCTCACAAAAGGCGGCAACGCGGTGTCATACCTGACCGCGCCGGATATGCCGCAGGCTATGGGGGTGCTGAATAACGAGATTAACGGCGACGTGGAAAACGTCATTCAGGGCAGCGCAGGTCAGGCGCAAGCGCTGGAGAAAAACAGCCAGGCTAGCGGCACGGCTATTGCTCTAACCCAGAATAAACAAGAGCTTAACGAATCCCATATCACAAAATGCATCACAGAAACGTTTATCAAGCCGATTTATAGAATCATGATTTGTGTTTTGCAGGAGATGGGTAACACGCTGGAGGTGGAAGGGGACCATATCCCGTTTAAGCTGATTCGCAGTGACATTGGTTTATCGCTGGCAGTTAAGTCCGAGTATGACCGGGCGCAGGCGGCGGCGAACGTGTTCAATGCGCTGGTGACCGGCACCGAATCGCAAACATTGCCGACCAATGTCACCGACGAAAACAAGTACAACATTTACGCGGATTACATGCGGGTTGCTACAGGCAAGAGGACGTATCGCGGTACATCACGCCGCCTGACCAGATGCCAAAGCCGTCACCGGTTGAGCAGAAAATCAAGGCTGTTTTGGCGGCTTGCCAGTTACGCGCCACTATCGCCGGTACGCAGCTAGCAGAGGCCAAAGTAAACGACATGGCAGCGGATACGCAGAACAAGCTAAACAGCGCCGCGCACCTGCTGGCAGAAATCAAAGACGTGTTAGGGCGGCTTGAAATTGCCAAGATTGAGACATACTTGGACACCCTCAAGGTGTCAGCAGATGCGGCTGATAAATTAGCAAATAATGCCATTGAGCAAGAGAAAGAAGCCTCGCAAGCGTGACGTGGTGAGAGTGGACTGATCTACTAAAAAAGGGCTTCCAACCGGAGTCCTTTTTTTTCGCACAAAACAAGGTGAGACAATGGCAGATGAAACCAACAATGTACCCGCTAACGGCGCAACCTTCGACGTTGGCTCAGCATTTTTCGGCACAGCAGCAGCGCCGGAAGTCATCGAAAGCGACGAAAACGGCGCAGGCGCACAGCCTGACAGCGGAGAGGCAGCAGCCGAGCTTACACCCGTCGATGGCGTTGAAGATGCGGGAGATGCTGGAGAGGGCGAAGAAGTAACGCCGCAGGTTTGGGAGTTCAACGGCGCACAGTTCACTGACGAGCAGGTGAGCGCAGCGCTAAAGCATCAGGAAACATACGAGCGTTTCAACACAACAATCACGCCACTGATTGAAAATATTAAGCAGTTCGGGCAGACCGCTGAACGTCTGCAAATCATGGGCAGACAGAAACCGAAAAGCAGATTGCGGAGCTACAAAATCGACTGCGTTCCGGCAAGCTGGATTCCCGCGAGTACCAGCAAACACATCAGATGTTACAGGCGGCAGAGCTACGAATGGCGACGCTTAACGAAGCCGTTAAACAGGAAAAGGCTAGCCGCGAGCAGGCGCTAAACAACACCCGAACCCATAACGCGCGGCTGGTGGTACGAATCTAATCAAAGCGGGCTGGAGTCGCGACGACATTGTAGCGGCTCAAGCGCTGGCCCAATCCTGCATGACGCCGGAGCAGTTCGCTGACTCCCTGTCTCCTGAATTCATGAGTGTCCTACGCGATGCGGCAGAGCTACGCCGCACAAAGGCCGCAGCAGCGCAAAAGCTACAGGACAAAGCGCAGAAGGCCGTTAAGGTCGGCAGCGGAGCGCAGCGCGCCACGGTTAAGCAGGTTAAGAAATCAACCGCAGGAGATAGCGACTGGATGAAAAACAACTTCTGGGCGGCTTGTAATGGGGACAAATATTTTTGGTGGTGGCGGTTCGGCGTCTAACTCAACTACCAGCCACACAACATCGTGGTTGTCTGGCCTGCTGGAGCCAATCATCACTGACTTTGTGAACGGAAACGGCGGGATTGATTACGAAAATAGCGTGGTGGCTGGCCTGACACCGGCAGAGCAGGCCGCGCTGGACGCATACGGCAGCGGCGCGGCAATCGCAGCAGGCAAAAGCATTGCCGGGCTGGTGGTTCGCTGGTGTCCGGCGGGATTTCAGAGATTGAGCAGCTATTAAACGGCAACGGGAAAGCGCAATTCACCAACGGCGTGGAGGGAATTTATAACGCCATGAATGGCTTTATGACGTCGCAGGATTCAGCAATTCAGGACTCTGTATACAGTCAAATGGGCGCGGAGTTCGGGCAGTCGGCACAGTCAAACATGGCGAGCACGTCAGTAGCTGGCAGCAGCGCCGCGCAGAACGCCACAAATAGCATTTTGGCATCCGGCGCAAACAGCATGGCACAGCAGGAATCCGAACTTGCTGGCAATGTCCTGAAAGGGCGGTGAGCCTGACGGGTAATGCCATGTCCGGCGAGATTGGGCTAATTGACCAGCTTATGAGGGCGGGCGGTTCTATCTTCCAGACCGGCGCGAAAATGGCTAGCACGGGCAGGCGAATCAGTTCAAAGCAGGATTGTTTGAGCAATATTTCAATCAGGAAAATATCAATAACAACCGCAAAAACGACATGATTAACAAAAATATGGATTGGCTGGATATCGGGCGTTGCTCGATGTTGTATTGCCGACGGCAGGAATCGACACGACTACCACGACGCATAGCAAGTCCAGTAAATCAGGGTGGGGTATTTAATGGCTGGGTGATATGTGGCAAGCCGTAGAGGGTGCAATGTCCTCCGGCGTGAATGATGTTGAGCAGTTCTTTGGTGTTGGTGATACCGCACAGCAGGCGGACGGGTTGCCGCCGGTACCGTGCCGGATACTCCAGCAATGACAGGGCAGGGAATGACGGCAAGCAATCCGCAGGCCGCAGGAATGACAAAATCAAGCTGGTGGGAAAAAGGCATTCAACAAATGATGCCTGCAATCATGGGGCGGCGCTGAAACCAAAAGGCGGCGGGGCGCGCGCACCGGTTGCGCCGGGAGGTCATGGGGTATCAGCAAACGGCGGTACAGCTATGCAGCCGTTCCAGCAGGTCACAAAAATGGCAGACGATAACCCGTTAGCCAACATTCACCAGTGGAGCAATTTATTCGGATGAAACTAGAACAAAAATACAGCGAAATGCTAGCCGGGTATCAAAAATTAGCATCGGAAATCATCCCTTCACCGGCTGCAAATGTCGCCAGCGACCCCGCAAAACTGGAATGGGCAGCGCAAGAGGGTTACCAGCCAGAATACGACCCAAACACTGACGAGGTTACATGGGCGCAGCAGCCTAAACCGGCATACCAGCAGCCGCAGCTAATGAATCTACAAGGTTCTATGTCACCGGAGCGCCTACAGGAGAGTTACCCAGCCTTTGGTTTCAAAGCGCAGCATATTGACCCCCTGTTACAGGAAATCATCCAGAAAGCGCTGGATGGGGAAATTACGACGCAGCGCGCAAAGGAATTAACGTATCAGCTAGCCCAAAACACGTTTAAAGAGGCGTGGGCGCAGGGCAAGCCAACCGGCGCAGCAAAAGGCGCGGCAGACTTTGAGCAGGCAATTTCACGCAGTACGACCAAAAGCGGGGTGGCAGGATGACGGCACCAGTAACAGAACTACAGGCGCAGCGCCAAAATCAGCAGGTGCAAACAAGCGTACAGGTTGCGGCCCGCAGACGCTACAGCCTGACACCGGCGGCGTTATGCCCAACGTGTACCAGTCAGACGACCTGATTAAGCAGATGCAGCAGGAAACCGGCGTTAACCCGCCGACTACCGGAGAGATTCACCAACAAATGTGGATTGGTTCCATGATGATGGCGCTAATGGCTGGGCTGGCTGGTGGAAATCCGGCGGCGGCTATCGTGGGCGGTCTGTGGGGTGCTATCGGTATTCACGACTACGGAAACACGCTACAGCAGCGCGCGCAGTACGTCCCGCAACTACAAAAAGACGGCTATTCGATGCCTGCGATTCTCAAATGGTATGAGGACGGCGACAACGGGAGTTAGACAAAGAATCGCAACGTATGCAGGAAGCCGCCAGAATGGCACAGCAAGGCGACCAATTCGAAAAGCGGCTAAACCAGCAGGACGAGCAATTTAAAGCACGCACAGAGCAGCAGGCGCAGGAATTTAACCAGAGAATGGGCATGGAGTCGCAACGAATGGCGCAAATGGAGGTAAACCAGCAGCGCATGTACGACCTACGCCAGCGACAGCTAGATAATATGGGGGCGATTAACCTCGCTCACCTAAACCCGCTTATGTCCACGCTGGCCCGCCCGTATCAAAAAACACTGCGCACACTTGGCGATAAGCAGAACTATCTCGACCAGTTGAAAACGGATATCCAGCTACAGCGAGAAGGAAACCCGGCAGGTTACAACGCCTTGCTAACTGCTGTAGCGGGAGTGGATAACCCTAGCGTGTCACCAAAAGAGGGTGCGATTGACCGCGTAGCCGGGATTGGCGGGCTAGGTGAGCAGGCCAAAAACTACCTATCGGGGAAATCGGGCGGCGTGATGACGTCGGAGGCATTGCAGCAACTTTCCGACTTTGCCGCAGCGCACCAGCGCGACACCGACATGGAGCGCCAAGCCATCCACAACAAGGTTTATTCAGCAGCGAAAGGGTTCGTTAATAATCCTGATATGGCGGGCCATATGGCTGATGCAATCGCCGCTGGCGGCGTGGCAGATGAAACCGCACCAGTTATCAGCACTGAGGAAGCACAGCAGCAGGTGGCGGGCCAGCCAATCGCGACAGGAGGCCCGGACGCCACGCCGCAGGACGGGAAAACATACACCGGCGCAAACGGCGTGACGTTCACAGTTAAGGCGGCAAAATGACGATTACAGTTGAATCAAACGGCCTTGAATTCTCATTCCCGGACGGCACCACCACGGCACAAATCAGCGAATCATTGGGAGAGTATTTTCTTAATAACCCACCACATGAGAAAGAATCTGATATCTGGACGGGCTTTAAAAAGGGTGTGACAGAACTTGCAGAGGGGTTAACTGGTGAGGGGTTGGGTGGCGTGCTGTTTGCTGGTGTTCCGCAGCAGGTGGCGCAGCAAATCAAGCAATCCGACCCTGTGAATTATAGCTGGCTGACAACGCCGGGGCAGAATCGGCGGCGATGCCAGCACCACAAACAGGGTGGGGAAAGGCGGCTGAGATTGCCCCGCAGATTGCCGCCAGCATTCCGGGCTGGGAGTTTGGCGCTGAGGCAGCGATTCCGGCAGCGGAGCGCGCCGCAGAGGTTGTGGGGAATAAGGGCTTGCAGTGGGTTATTGATAAAGCCATTCGCGGCGCTGGTGGTACGTTGGGCGGTGATTTTACATCTGGCGAGGATGCGACACCGTCAAGCGTGGGTGCTGGCGCGGCGGCTAACGTGGTAATGGAAGGGATTTTCCATACCCCGCAGGCATTACGAATCATGAAAACGCTGCTAGCCAAAAACGGCGAGGCAATTCAGGCGGCGGCAGACCATATTGGGGTTAACCCGTCTATGGGGTGACGTCTGGGCGTGATTGGATTCGGACGCTTGAAAACCTGATTCAAAAAGTACCAGGTGGGCACCTGCTAAACATCCAGAACGCCAAATCACTGGCAACGATGGATAGTTTTATTCAGGGCATCAAGAGCAAGCTGGGGTATGCTGGAGATACGAGCGCGCTGGGGAATGAAATTAAACAGGCTATTGAAAATGCAGAGAAAAAATTTAATGAGGAAACGGATAAGGCGTACACGGAATTAGAAAAACGCCTGCCGAAGGGGAAGAAAACAAACACGCGCCGGTTTACGCGCTTGATTGAGGAAATGAACGGCGTAAACCCAAAGGAAGGCATCCAGCAAATGTCCGTCCCGCCTATCGCGCGCCGTTATTTTGACTACATCGAAAAGGCCGGGAAAATCCCGCAAAGTAGCGGATACAGCAATGTTCCGATGTTGATTAGTCAAGCGCGGGATACTCTAAAGCTATTGGATGATTACATTGGAACGGGAGAGGCAGCAACCGCAGACGCGGCAGCAGCTAAGCGCATGGCTAAGGCACTGCGTGAGGATATCGGGCAGCAATACGCCGCGATGGGGCTGGGGCAGAGTGGAACGCGGCACAGGAAGCATACGCCAGCGGCCTGACGATGCTGGAGCGCGCCCGCAGTGTGTTTGGCAGGGCGGCGACCGGGGACGCGATTTATACCCGCCTATTCGGGAATGAGGCCGGGGCGTTTAGCGCGAAAGGTATCGACACGCTGGCCCCGCTGAAAAAGGTAATGACGCCGGACGAATGGAGTCACCTGACGGCTGAAATCGTACACCGATTGGGGTTAGAGGGCGCAGGGTCGGCAGGGGCGGAGGGCCGCGCGTTTAACCCGTCAGTATTCCTGACCAACTGGAATAAATTAGCCGAGCCGGTAAAAGATATGATGTTTGACGCCGGTCACCGCTACGACCTAGAGCAACTAGCTAAATTATCCGAGGGTTTCAAAAACTTAGGTCGAGACGCCAACCACTCAAACACCGCGCACCACATGGCATCAATGGCGCTAGGTGGCATGGCGGTTAACCCGGTATTGTGGCCTAAGCTGGCGGCAATTCTAGCGGGTTCCACGTTATCGGCAAAACTGCTTATCAATCCGAAAGCGGCGCGGCTGCTGGTGGATGCCGCATACGCCACAGAGCCGAATCAGGTACAGCGAGTTATCACGGCTATGGTTGCAATGGCAGCAGCCAACCCTGATTTGGCTGATGAATTTGCCAAGCTGGGCGATGGCAATTAGCTAATTGTGCTATGCGGTGTCTCACCGCCATTTCTTTCTTGATCTACTAAAAAAGGCAAGGGCAACCGCTCTTGCTTTTTAATTTTCAAGCCGGAGATAGAGAGAGTGGCAACTGAATTAAACAGCTATGAGTTAAACGGCGTTAAGGAGTCCATTGCAGATTGGATTTCCAATATTTCGCCGTCTGATTTCCCGTTTCAGTCGATGATTGGCAAGGCGTCAACCAGCCAACCGAAATTTGAATGGCAGACCGACAGCGACGAAGCCGTAGACGACGATAACGCGCTGATGGAAGGTTTTGAATTTTCCTCGCTCGACGACTCGTTTACCCCAACAACCGTAATGACCGGCTACACCCAAAAAATGGGTAAAGCGGTTAAGGTTACCGGCGACGCCGATGCGCAATCCTCGTGGGGCGCGGCAAGGAATCCGATTATCAAGCAACCAAAAAAGCGCGCGCCCTTAAGCGTGATTTGGAATACGCATTCCTCAATAACGGCGCAACCGCCGCAGAGGTGAAAGGCGTTTCTCCGCGCAAGCTGGGCGGCTACTTGTCTATGATTTCATCCACTGATGGCGGCGTGACCGTGACCGGCGACCCGCTGACCGGCACCACTACGCTGATTACCGCAGCCGGAGACGTTCCGACCTCTGACGAAATTTTTACCGCAATGGCGGCGCTGTGGACTACCGGCGGCAAGCCGGAGGTGTTGATGTGTTCCGACACCATGAAAGGCGTTATTTCTGGTTTGCAGGAAGAAGGCCAGAAGCAACGTGTATTCGAAAACACCCCGCAATTTAGCATCGAGGTTAACACCATCACCGATGCGCTGGGCCAGACGGTCAAGGTTGTCTACAACCGCAACATGCCCGCCAATACCGTTTATATCTTCAATGCTGACGACTGGAATGCTGTTATGTTCCGCGCGCCTAAAACCGACCCGCAAGGCAAATCCGGCGATTATATTCGCTCTGTGCTTCACATGGATGTTGGCTTGCGTCACCGCAACCCGTGGGCATCGGCAGCAGTTATCCCAAAGCCAGCAACCCCGTAACCGCCGCGGCGGTAACACTGACGGCTAACCATGCTACGGCGGGAACTGCGTTTACCTCGCAAGCCGCCGTAAACGTAACGCCAACGGACGCAGCGGGATACACCGTTGCTTATTCGCTGGCATCCGCTCTAGGGCTGACCATTGACACGACAACTGGCGCAATCAGTGGAACGGCAACCGGAGCGGGAACGGTAACGGTTAACGCAGTGATTACCAATGACGACGCAACAACTGTGAACGCCACAGCGGCAACAATCGCGGTTGCGGCGGCGACGGTATCAGGGGAAATGACGGAGGCAGAAACGCCGCCCGTAATGGCAAGTCACTATCAGGCGGTGCAGCCACTGCCAGAAAAGAAAAAGAAAGGTAAAAAATGAAAAGCATCGCCTTAGCAATCATCGCCGCAACCGCGCTTTGCGCTGTATCGGCTTGCTCTACCTACACCGAGGCAACCACGGCAAAAGGCGCAACGATTAAGCGTATCGCCATTGCACCGGGTACGAGTATCACCACGGAGAACGGTTGCATCAATAGCGCGGGCGGCACCTGTGAGCAGGGGAGTAATGGCGGTAAAAGCGAGTTTTGACGTAGCCACCATTGCGCAGCTATGCCACGCAGGGGTTACGGCGCTACGGCAGGCAATGACCGGGGAGAAGCAAAAGGAATGGGTAGACCTGCAACCGGAGGAAGCGGGAAAAATCATTGACTATATCGTGCTGGTGTTAACCGGGCGACCTACGCCAGACACGCCAGAAGGTGAGGTTATTCGCCGAATTTGCGCGGTGTTACGCGATGAAAAAAAGACGCTGAAATACGCTTGATAAACAGCCTCGCAAAAGCGGGGCTTTTTTATGGGACTGATTACAGGCTGGATCATGGCTACAACCTACAAAGATTTAAAAGAGAATGTGCAGGCGTGGGGGAAACGGACGGACAGCGCGACAATTTCCGCAATTCCGCAATTCATCCAAGCCGCGCAAGCTGATTTTGACGCCGGGCTACGAATCCCGCAGATGATTACTACAAAGAACTACACGGCAGTAGACACAATCCCGATTGAGTTTGCGCAAACAGAAACCGTGATTATTGGCGGTAGGGTGGCGCTGATGGTTCCGCTTGAGTCTGTCATGTTGCGCCGCGCCACGGGGTGCACAGACGCATCAACGCCGATTTATGCAGTGAACGGCAATAGCATGATTTTGGTGGCCCCTGCTGATGTTTCCGTGACCGGGTATCTATTGCCGCCGCGTCTGTCTGATTCGGTTCAAACAAACGCATACAGCAACGGCGCAGAAAACGCGATTTTGCTGCAATCGCTTTATTACCTCGCAGTTTTCGCACGTGATGCCGCAGCCGCTAAATCATGGCTAGCTATGGCAACGGCAGAGGTTGAGGCATTAAACAGCGCAGCAGAGCAGTTTGATTCCGTGACTGGCGTCGCGTCGGTGAAGCATGAGAGGTATTTCTGATGCACGACAAAACGCATTCGCTACTTCGGTTTCTTGGCGCTGGTGGCCTGATGGCGCTAATCGGCCTAGCGGTCACTATTGGGCGCTACGAGTCAAGCATTGAAACAACCGTGTTAACGGTAAAAGACCAGCAGACGCAACTGGCGGCTGTGGTTACAGAGATTCACGTGGAGCAGCAGGAAATCACGGACGTAGACCGCAGGGTAGCGAGATTGGAGGACAGGAAATAATGCCGTTAGAAAACGCAACATATATCAATCAGTTAAATCCAGATTGGCCCATTGGAAAAACGGATATGGTTAGCAATGGTGACGACCAAGTCAGAATGCTGAAATCCGTGCTGCAAAACACGCTACCAAACGCTAGCGGAGCTATCACCGGCACACCGGAGCAAATCAACAACATCACCCTGAATACGCCGTGGCAGGACAATTCCGGCACCGCTGGCGCGTTGAGTTATTTTGAGCTTAACGACCCAACACAAACGGATGAGCCCACGGCGGCGGCGCTGGCGATTGCTACACCAGCGACTGACCAGTACAACCAGACGCCGGGCCTAGTCCTTACATGGCAGACCCTAATGGATATTATTTATCCGGTAGGGTGTCCGTTTATGTCGGCGACGGACAATCGCAACCCGGCAGACATTTTAGGGTTTGGGGAGTGGTCGCCGATTGTGGGGATGCTGGCGGGAATCGGGCAGGTAACTGACGCAGCCGGGCCGTGGTTAATTTCGCCGCTGGGGCGGTGGCTGGTAACGTGAGGGTGGGTAATAACCATATTGCAGCCGCGACGCTGGGCGTTGCGGTAACGGTTGATGGGGTGGGTGACCATACTCACGCAATCCCAACGGCAGACGGTAGTGATGGGTGGTCGTCGGCAGAGCAGGCCGATTTCTCAGAGTGGGGCGGTCAAACATCGGCAGCGGGAGCGCACAGCCACACGGCAAGCGGTAGTGTAACAATCGGTGCGGGTGATGGGGTTACTGGTGACCAGTTTATCAACCCGCACTACGGGCTTTATATTTGGGTGCGCACAGCATGACGAAACCCAATATCCAGCAACTAGGGAGCGTCGGCCTCATGCTCGACGGCGACCCAACAATGCTACCTGATGCCGCGATGACTGACGCGCTAAATGTCCAGTTTAACGGTAGGGGAATAAATCAGTACTTAGGCAACCAGCTGCAGCAGTACTACACGGAAGATATTAACGGGGATTATCAGCCGCAGGCGCTATGGTTGATTGATTCGGTGATGTTCGATGCATTTTCAAACAACGCCGCGCTGCTGTTTGGGCTGGGCGTCGATGGTGATGATGTTTGTATCTGGTCGCAATCAATGACGCTACCGCAATTCGCGAAATTGCCTATCACCACGGATGATAATTTTGCAACCGGATTCGTCACGGACGAAATCTGGAGCGCCTACAAATGCCAGATTAACAACTGCCAGATTTTTGGCGTCAAAACATCGGCACCGCTTGGCAAACAATATGATTGGGATGGGTTCGACACGCTCACGGCGTGGGGTGAACAAACTGTGGTTGATGAAAGCGGCAATCCAACGGTAGAAAACCGCCGTTGGACGTGCGGAAAGCTGATTTCATTCGATAACCGCCTGCTGATGCTGGCAACCGTAGAGGAAGCGCAAGGCGGGCAGGATGTGCCATACCCGACGCGTGTGCGCTGGTCTGGTTTCGCGCAGGAAAACGCATTTCCTATAAATTGGGATGATACAGCCGCCAATCGCAGCCCGGAGGACTACGCAGCGGCGGTGATTGATGGTTATGCGGGGTGGCAGGATTTATCAAGTAGCTACACGGTTGTAGACGCGGCAGAGAACGGCGGCACGCTATACGTTTATACCGAACGCGAAACCTACGCCATGACACCCAGCGGCAACGACCAATCACCATTCATCACAAAATTGCTGTATTCGGATTTGGGGTGTCTCGATATCGGTTGCTGCGTCAACGCGCACGGATATAACTACGTTTTCACTGGCTCGGATATTGCGCGGCATGATTCGGTATCGTGGAAATCCGTTGCAGATGGCGCGGTAAAAGATTACCTGGCTGATTACGTGAATAACCACTTTGCGGGAATGGTGCGCATGCTGAACTACCCGGAATTGTCAGAAATCTGGGTAATGATGTACGGCACCGACCAAAACGAGGGAGATTACAGTAAAACCGTGGCGCTAACGTACAACTACGCAAAAGGGACATGGAGCAAGAAAACCCTCCCGTACATCAATGATGCGTGTTTCTGCAAGTTGCCACCAACCGAAATCGATACGCCGTGGGATAGCGCTGTGGGGCGTGGGATGATGCTAATTATGTATGGGACACTGGAGTAACCAGAACGGCACAGGGCGGCATGATTGGCGCTTGTGCGGCTGGTGGGGTGTACCTGCTTAATTACGGTACAACTGAAGCGAGAAACATCATTACCGGCGGCGTGGCTGCAATGACAACGCAAGATTTGCAATGCTATGTAGAGCGCCGGGGCTGGAGTTCGACCCCGGAAACCGTGTGATGATTAGCGAGCTATACCTGAACGGCAAAGGATCAAACGATATCACTATCAAGGTGGGGCGCGCTGATAACCCTGATTCCGGTTACACGTGGGACACGCAAACGGCGAATCTTGCCTATGACCGTTTAAGCACGTGGTGTGCAGAGGGTGGCGTACATGCCTACAGACTGGAAATTGCCGGACAAGGCGACGTGCCGGTAGGGGTAAAATTCAAAACGGTGAGTACGGGGCGATGATTAGCACAAAAACAAAAGCGCTAGCAGAGGCGCGGGAGCGCGCCACGAAGCAGATTAGGCGCACCAGCCTAGCCAGTACGTCAAACAAGCAAAGCGAGGTTGCGCAGAAACCGCCGCAGGTATACCGGGTTGAGGGAATGAATATCCCGGACGACCTAGCCGGAATGACAAAACTGGTGCATTCGGAGCTTCAAAAAATAGAGCAATCCCAGAGCGTGATTCTATCCATCTGGGAGAGGCTAAACGCCGACACGACGCCGAACGTGCAAACGGTCTACGGGCAAGCGCCTGATGCCGCCGGTGATGTATCGCCGCAGAACGTGACGCTTAACACGCTGACAGCAGCAACCAGCGTGACGGCGGGAATTGTGGACGCCACTCAGCTAAACAACAATACACACGTAGGTAGCGATATCTGGGTAGATGCAACACCGGGAGGGGCGAACGTAGTTGTTAAGTGCACCAATGAGCTTCTGATTCAGGCTAACGGCGGGACTGTTACCGCAGATAATTCACAATACGTATCAAATCATGATGTGGGATTCATCCAAAACGCGCCATGGAATGACGTTAGCGGAAATGGAACCAACTACGACAATATTGGCTTTCCTATCTGGATGAATGGCAGTAGTGATTATGGGTCTTATCACGTAAGGGGCAGGTACAGGGCCAATATGATTGGGCTCAATGGGTGATGAATTACCCAGGTGGATCGCAGGTGCTAGAAATGCAGTCTAGCGGGGCGTTGGTACACAATGGAGCGCCAATGGCTACGCTAGCAAAAACGGAAGCGCTGATTAACATGTCTATCGCTCTGGCACGCGAGGAAGTAAAAGCAGAAATCTACACCGAACTACTAGCCCTAAATCCCGGAATCGTCATTCCACAGCAATAGCACCTACAATCACAAAATCCGAACCTAACCCGCGCATGATGTGCGGGTTAACTTTTTATGGGGGTGGGTATGTATGGTGGGTGGCAGGTAATTGGTTTCGTGGTGATGGTAGGTGTAGCGATTTGGATTTTGCGTGATGATATGCGGGGTCGTCGGGAATTGCGAGAGATGGACAGGATGAACAAGGTGCGGCACGAGGAGTTATTAAAGCGCCGGGAGCTTGCCGAGGAAAGGGGCCGGGGCGTGAAGATGCCGCACAAGAGATGGAAGCGCTAAGGGATGAGATAAGGAGTGAAAAGGCAAAGAGGGTGGAGGCTGAGGCGTCATTGTTATTTGCGCAGATAGGGCTAAGGAATTGCAGGGAAAAAATAGAAGAAATGGAAGGGAATCATCCGACCGAATCAGAAGCATAAAGTCAACCCGCTACGGCGGGTTTTTTATTATCTGGCTGGTGACAAAACGGTGTACCGCTGGAGCACCTGCTGAAAACATGGTGAAAGGGTGGCATATACAGGCCTAAATAGACTATTATGTCACGGTGGTTTAAATGTCCGTAAATGTCACCTGAGGGGACTCAATGAAATTTGGATATGCTCGCGTTTCATCTAAAGATCAAAATTTAGATAGGCAAATGGAAGTGCTGGAGCCGTTAGGACTAAACAAGATTTTTAAAGAAAAGATTTCGGCTAAAAATAATGACAGGCCGCAACTAAATTTATTGCTCGAACTGCTGGGAGAGGGGATGAGGTTTTCGTAAAGTCGCTAGACCGTTTAGCTCGCTCGCTTCGTGGCTTTATGGATATATGGGAGGAGGTCAAGGCGAAAGGGGCAAAACTTCATATTGTCGATTTGGGTATGACCCTAGACGATAAGCCTATGACCAACTTTTACGTGACAATCATGGCAGCAGTTTCCGAACTTGAGCGCGGAATGATACGGGAGAGGCAAAAGGAAGGGATTGCACTAGCGAAAGAAAAAGGCGTGTATTCCGGCGTCGGGAGAAAGGCAAATACTGAAAAGCACGAGCAGATAATCAAGCTGAGGGAAAAGGGAATACCAGTGGACGAAATAGCAAAGCTGGTGGGAGTCAATCGGCGTACAGTTTTCAGGGTTTGCAACAAGGTTAAGGGCGTAAACTAGCGCGATAACTTGCATAAAAAATGATCTTTTAAGGGGCTTTAAGCCTCCTTTTTTGTTTTTATAAAGTGACAAAATAGTCCGGGTGACACAATAGCACAATTAAGCAAAACAAAAGGGTGTGGCGGGAATAACATGCAGTCACTGACTAGTGACAAATAAATGGAGTGGCATAATGAAAAAGTTAATCGAAGCATATCAAGCGGCAGTAGTAGCAATCAGCAAGCGCGCAACCCTGAAAGATGCGCGTCACGCGCTGGCAGCGGTTGAGCGTGAGGCGGTGGGTGAAACCTGCTACGCGTTCTCAACAAACACCAAAGCGGATTTTGTTGCTTACTGCCAACGTGAGATTGAGCTGCTGGTTGAGGTTGCGCACGCCGAAGCGCTGGAAATGGACGCTCAACGCGACATAGACAACATGGTAGAGGAAGGGGGTGCTATACAGGCGCAGATTGATTTCTACGCCATGACGCTTTTATCGCAGCGGGCGGCGGCGATAAAAGCGGCCCATGTAGAGGCGATAGCGGCTAACGAAGGGTTGGACTTCATCATAACGGCGCTAAGGAAAGTGATTGTTGGAATACGTAGTGAGGGTCTATCAGCAAGAGAGGCTCGTGAGAATGTGCACCGTGTGTGTGAGGGGTATTCCGTTACGTAAATGAAGTTTTCGGTGTCTGCCTCTCAAGGATGGGGTTTGCGCGGCTGGTGGTGAATGAGTAGCGCGCATACATATTTCAAATGCTGGCGCGATGTGCCGCCAGCAATGATGAAAAGGTTTGAGGTTGCAGCCTGTAGAAACATGCGCGCAGGGCGCAAGGGCTGGGGCGATGTTTGGTTATTAGCAGCAGAGGTAACGAGTGTTAAACAGTAACGAGCGCCAATGTCTTTTGGCTTTTCTGAAACACCATGATTTTGATTTTCGCCGGGTTTGTTCGGATTACTCCTGCCGAATTGACCGGGTGGTGACCAAAATTAAAACCAGTGGCACAGAGGTGAATAAATACCGCAAGCGGCCTTTCACGCTGCAAGAGCAAGCGATGTTGTCCGGCTTCCTCCGGGCGCGTCAAAAGGAGTTAAAAATCTGGTGTGAGTCTTACGAATTGTCAACATCGCTTTTATTCGACGCATTGCGGCGCATGGTGGGATAAATGAAAAAAGCGGAACGGGCGCACGTGGACAAGGTAGCGGCGCTGGGGTGCGTGGCCTGTTTCGTACAGGCTGGGGTATGGGTACTCCGGGGAAATTCATCATATAAGGGAGGGGCGGGGCGCGGCGCAACGCGCGGGTGGTTTGAGGTTTTGTGTTTGTGTCCGGGGCATCATCGCAATGATGACAAAAAATCCGGGAAGATTGCCATTCATGGAAATACAGGGCGCAAATCGTTTATTGCTGAATATGGGAGTGAATCCGAACTACTAGAATTAACGCTAAATAATATCTGATATTAATTAATAACCTTTTTTAGTCAATTATTAAAACGAGTTGACGGGGCTTCTTTCGCTCTAAATTTGGGGTTATGTATATTCAAAATAACATAGTAATTATTTCTCTAATTAAATGTGAGTTAAAAGCATGAGATTAAAACCAGTAATAGCTACATGGGTGAAGGGTTACGAAAGTAAGCCGTTATTCGATAACGCGCCGCACGTAAGAAAGCCGGTTGTGAGTTTGTTTGCGATGCCGAAAGGTGCGGGGCGCTTGGCTTACGGGGCGGTTCGGGGAGGAAAATCAGCTTCATTTGATAAAGGTGGTGACAATGTTTGATTTATTCGGCAGTAAAGAAAAAAAAGAAAATAAGCGCTTAAATGCGGTTATTGCGGCAAAAGATAAGGCTATCTCGGGGTTGCGCAGCGTGTCCGAAAACTTGCGCGCTCGTGTCTGGTCGCATGGAATGACAGACGCCGAGAAACTATTTATCGAAGAGTGTCGGGATATATTCAAAAACGGAAAGATGATATCCGAGCGTAAATTTAAATTGCGGGTTTCTGAAATAAACAAAATGCGTGAGGACATGAAATGACGGTGGAAAAATACGTTAAAAACGCGGTACTCGATTTCCTTGATGGTGCGGAGCGTTTCACCATCACCGACATTATCAAGGCTACCGGGTATCGTGAGCCCAGTGTGCGCAGCGTCCTGATTCGCATGATTGACAGTGGAATAATCAAAAAGGTGGATATAGGCACAGACCGCCGCATGATTTACGAGGTAGTTAGCGAGGAAACGCTATTCAATGTCACCGCATCGGAAAAAATGGATATTTTCGACCAGTGCCGCGCCAACTGGCAGGGCTATAAGCTTCACAAGGTTTTTGGGAGTGCTGGTCGTGGGTGTTAAGTGGACGTCATACAAGCCGGAAATGTGCGACCCGGAAAAAAAGACGCTTAGGACACTGGCGGCAATAGAGCGCCGCGCAATGATAAGGGCAGGAACGTACAGCAGCAAAGCAGAGCGGAAACTGCTACAGAAGTACCAGCTAACTGACAATATTTGAGGGAGATTGATTAAATGACCAATAAGCGTATAGAAAATAAAAATTGCGCGGTGTTCTTGGGTGAATGCTGCAACAAAGATGATACCGGGTGTGGAAACTGCATGAAGTCCAGCCAAATGACCAATAACCAGTTAACAGACGAGCAGATTGCTATGTGGCGCAATGATGCCGAATCGGTAATGGCGGGTGGATATATGTTCAGCGAGGAATACGCAGCAGCAAGGGCTATTTGCGAGCTTACAGCAGAGCTTCAAAAGGTGAGGTCAGGAAGCAAGCTTGAACCCGGCTCTGATGCTGTATTGTCTGATGAGCGTATCGCCGCAATTGCCGAGGGGAGAGCGCCGAGGTATAGAAGCGAAGCTCAATCAATGGCTAGGGAGCTTCAGGAACGCCGTAAAGCTGAAATTGGCGGTTAGTCGGTACATAGGGGTAAAAGAGTTATGCGCCCTTCTGGGGCGCTCTCGACAATCGGTTTGGCGCATGTACGCGAAACACGGTGACTTACCCGGCCACACAAAACCGCATCCGGGCTGTTTCTGGGTTGGCCTGAATCGGTAATAGAAAAATGGATAAGTGAGCAAGCGCCCAATGAGGGCGCTTTTTTATTGGGTTATTTCGTCCAGTCGTTTATGCCAAGCATCCAGAATTTCCCGTTTTTCCCGCATGTAGTAATACTTATCGTAAACGCGCCCACTGACACCGGGGCGGCGGTGGTTCTGTAGAATGTCGCGCAACTCCAGCGGCACCCCCATATCACCGGCGAGCGTCTTAAAGGTTCGCCGCAGGTCGCGAGGGGTGAACGGCTTCATGTTAAGAGCGGCGCACAGGGCGCGCACCTGACGCCCTAATAGGCTTGATTCCATATGACCGGACTTTGACCCGGCAGGGAATAGAAACGCCTTGCGGGGGTTTAGGCGCTTCTGAGTGGCTATGATTTCCAGCGCCTTGGCGTGAAGCGGCACAGAGTGAAAATTGCTGGTTTTGCTGATTTCCTCCGGGATTGAGAGAATATTTTCGCTGATGTTTTCGTGTTTGTTGGTCATCAATTCCCACGGCCTTTGTCCGCCGGTATACAGGCACAGCAGCAGCAAGCGGCAACAATCGGGCCTGATTAGCTTTTCAGTGTCCGGCAGGGTTAGAGCCTTAATCAGCCTGGCTAATTCATCCCATGAAAGATATCGAGAGCCGATTTTCTCCGCGCCTATCTGCTTAGGTATTGCGGTGACCGGGTTTATTGTCACGCCGTACCGGATAGCAGCGCCCAGCGTGGCGGGGTTATTGTCTGCGTGTAGGGCGAAATTAAAGCAGGCGTGAAGGTCGGCTCGCGCCGTGTTTGAGCCTGCAACCGCTCCGCGCCGGATGAATTGCGCTAGCGCTTCCCTGATGTGTAGGGTGGTGACCTTTTGCGCCTCCAGTGCTGGCGGTATCGCGCCGCCGTTTAACACCTGATTCAGTCTATTTTCTTTCTTTTTCCAGCCGCGTTTATTGGTTCGTTTCTGGTCTGCGATGTATTCCGGAAAAGGTCGGAAATGGTGGCGAGAGATGACGAGCTTTCTTTTTCATCGTCTGGGTAAAAGGCTAGAGCCTCGGCTAGCGTGAGTCGCGGGTATTCGCCGATGGTGTAATAAGTGCGAACTTTGTTTTTTATGGTGCGAAATATGAACACCTTTTTTCCTGATGGCCATACACGAATTCCGATGCTGCTACCCCCGCGACCGCTAATTGGTTGCCAGATTTCATAGCGCGTTTCTTTAGCTTTTAGTGCTCTTATTTTGCTGTCGGTTAGCTGGTTTTTCATTTGTTCACCGCCTTTGCGTGTGCACCCGCGTGTGCACCTTTAGCGAGATACTATGCAACACAATGAAACCGCGCAAGTTATCAAAGCGTTAACCTGCAAGGCTTAGCGGGGTTTATGGCTACGTGAGAAACGCTCTGAAACCGCAAATCGACGGGCTTCTAAGTCGTGGGTCACAGGTTCGAATCCTGTAGGGCGTACCATTTCAAATCATACAGTTACACAACAAATCAAAAAACCAGCGCCTAACAGGTGTTTTAGTGGGTGTCTTTTGCTTTTTTAAATTCTCCTCTTGTTTAAATTTCCTCCCGCACTTTTTGCACCCTCGCAACCTGTAAAACTTCCCCATTTCCATTGCCTACTAAAAAAGAGCCGGGTTTCTGGCTTGCTGACGTCATAACCATTTGGCGTTAGAGCATCACGACACTTTGCCCCCTGATCGGGGGCAAAGTGTAAGGGAATCGCGCTACACGCGTTTACTTCAGTGTGGAGTTTGACAGTTCACTCAATCCACCTATCGATATTACATCACAGGCAAAAACCATGATCGCCACGGTGTTTAATGGAGGATATGAGGGGATTGGCAAGGCAAGGATTGGTTCAACAATTAACGCCGGTAAGTATTACGCTCCAGTAATATCTCTTTCGCCAGAAACCGTAGGCATTCTAAGCCTGGAAGTTTCTCTCGATGGCACAACATTTGGCCCTGCCTCAACAATGGGCATTGATCAGGTACCAACCATTCAGGAATCGGATATTACTGTTACTTTATCCTAAGAGGTAAGTTATGTGGAAAGACACAATCCTTACCCAATATTCTGCCAGTGCTAAATTAATATCCATTATCGAAACCTTTAATCAGGCGGTTAGCCTGGATGACTTCACAGACGAGTTTATAGCCAAAGTATGGGATTTGGCGACCTGTGAGACATTCGGTCTTGATATGTGGAGCAAGATCGTTGGCGTAAGTAGATACATCACAGCACCAATCGAAAGTGGCTCGTTCGGACTCAGTGAAGCCGATGATTCAGATTATCCCACTCCGTTCAATGATTCCCCTTTTTTTGGAGGAGTTCAGGAAACTACAAATGTCAGGCAAGAAAATGATGCATACAGAACTCTGATATTTTGCAAAGCTTTTACAAATATAAGTATCGTAATCATACCAGATATAAATAAATTCCTGAGAATACTTTTTTACAAGCGGGAGAGAGCATGTTGCGTTAACTATCGCGATATGACTATGGGAATGATATTTGAGTTTGAATTCGCCCCATATGAAGTATCAATACTTACCAATTACGATGTAACACCAATTCCTAGCGGTGTTTTGCTGAATATTAATCAGGTCATTAGTCCTTATTTTTGATTTTCATCAGACGCATATCCATATAATGATGGTACTTTCTACAGAGATTAAAAATGAACAGAACAGACGCGCCAAAAAAACAGCCAGTAATCTTTGCCGTCAATGGCCAAGAGAAGATTTGCCAGATACAACGCCAGCTGGCGATAACACTGCATCATATAACTCAGGATTCCCTCCAATCACTATGACATTAAAGTCTGCCGGAGGTCTCCCACCAAAAGGACAAGATGTAAACCAAATTTTATATGAGCTATCCGCTATTTCTCGATGGTTTAGCGCGGGTGCATTGAATACATATGATTCTGCATTTGCAACAGCCGTGAATGGTTATCCTTAAGGGGGCTGTTCTGGTAAGCAATGACAACTCTGTAATTTATGTCAACACTGTTGATGGAAACGCAACCGATCCGAATGCATCCGGGCCGGATGGAAAACATAGTCGAATATCTTCAGCTCTCAAACAGCTCTGGCTTTGTTGGCCAGAAGATTGGAGAGCAATGGATCACCACATCCTCAACTTACGCACCTACCGTAGGAACGAATCGCATCAAAGTGACTATCACTGGCGGTGGTGGTGCTTTCAATGGGTGGCTGCTGGTGACAACTTCTCCGGGGCTGGCGGAGCGTCCGGGTCAACTGGAATAAAATGGTTCAACATAGCTGATATTACAAACTTTGCTGTGGTTATCGGTGCTGGCGGTACAGAGGCAACAAAAGGCGGTAACTCAACATTTAGTGGATGGTTGCCACAGGCGGAAACCATCTACTGCTTCAACTGTATATGCATCAGGCGGCGTTGGTGTTGTAGTGGGGGGATGTAAATCTAGCCGGCGGAGATGGTCAAAATAATACCAGATTACTTAATGGGTACGGCGGTTCAAGCTTTTGGGGAGGCAGCCGAAGAGGGGACTGTGTACTGTATCTTCACCGAGAATTGCGAAAGCATTAGTCCCTGGCGGTGCTGGCGCATATGACACGCAAGTCTTCTCCACGCGTTTTATGGTGGTGAAGGTGCTGATGGTATTTGCCTTGTGGAGGAGTTTGCATGAGATATGCATTAATTACAGATGGAATAGTTGTAAATATTGTTATATGGGATGGTGAAGGTTATATTTTTGATAATTATCATGTTGTTAAAATGGACGGAACTCCATGTGGAATTGGATGGACTTATGAAGATGGAGTATTCACCGATCCTGAGTCAAACGTGTAAAGCACTACCAGCAATCTAGCCAGAAACATAAAACCGTGACAACCGTCACTTAATCATCAATGGCATAGATGTTGATGATATATTTCTAGTATAATTTTTCCTTTTTTAAATAAATTGTTATGGAAATTAAACGCTTCTATGCTGTTGATGGTTTGCGCGGCCTTTTTGCATGCGCAGTGCTTCTAAATCACGCCATCAATGCTGTTACTGGTTGGAAAAATGACGGGCCATTCAACGGCCCTCACCTGGCTGTTGCATATTTTTTCATCATTTCGGGATTTGTGCTTACCCATTCTGTAAGAAATGGGGCGTCTATCCGTCATATTTCTTGAATAGACTGGCGAGGCTGTGGCCTCTTACCTTCATATCATCGGCGATAATGGTAATCATTTACTGTGTAAATAGCCATAATGGGGGATATGTGCCAGGTGATTATGTCTTTAGCATAAGAACTTGGATTGCGAATTTGGCATTTATACATGGCTCGACACCTCTATCATTCCATTTGATAAATGATCCTTCATGGAGCGTTAGCATAGAATTCTGGGCATCTATGTTGATTCCAATCCTTTTCTTGAAAATGCGCCTCTCTCAAGGCTATGTCTTTCCATTCTGGCATTTGGTTATTTGGCTGTTGTATCTTCCAGAGGGCTTGGCAGTCCAGAGTTGTATGGAATGTACAACTTTGTTTTCGCATCATCATGCCTTTTGATGGGGTCTGGTATGTACTCGATCATAGAATTAAAGTGGTCTGAGAGCTTCGCAAGGCTACCCACAAGAGTGTTTTTTTGGTTATGTGCTTGATTGTCTGTTTTATTGGGCTTTATTCCCAGCCAGCACATACCAACAGGATGGATTATTTCTACATGGTGGCATTTCTTCCACTGCTAACTGTCGACTACATGAACGATGAGTCCATGGTGAAACGGTTCCTTTACTCTGCACCAGTCCAGTTTTTAGGGTTTATCAGCTTCCCGCTGTACCTTCTTCATTTCCCTGTGATGATTACAGGGATTGTTATGGGAGATCCTGTTATGGGGCGGTCAAAATGATTGCCGTCTCGATAGTGCTGGCGTATTTATACGCAGCATTTATTGATGTGAAAATGTACAAGTATCTTAAGGGACGTATAAGCGCATTGCTTCCTGACAAGCCGTCAGCGATAGAGAAGGGTAAAGAAGCCTGAGACGAGAGCCCGCGAAAGCGGGTTTTCTTTTGATGGGGTATGGATAGGGAAAAAAATTAGCGCAAAACAACTCAAAAGCGGTGAGTTGGTGATTCGTCTTGCGCTAATGCTTTGTGACGAGTGGGACCAATTCGGGACAATCAGACATTTCTACTGATTGTCATGAGTTGCTAACTTTTATCATCATGGGACGTGTGAGCGCAGTGATGATGCGGTAAGTTACTGTACTTGATAGTGGTCTTCTAAGTCGTGGGTCACAGGTTCGAATCCTGTAGGGCGTACCATTTTCCTGTTTCCTCTTCCCCAACTCTCTTATCAAGAGTGCGAATCTGCTCACATATCGATCGCTACCCGTTTGGCGCAAACAAAAAACGCCCATTATACTGTATGTAATTACAGTGTATTAACGGAGGCGGTATGGAATACGAAGTGAAGCAGATTGCAGCGCGTAAAATTGCCGGTTTTCATATGGTTGGGCCGTGGGAGCAGACGGTCAAGCAGGGTTTTGAGCAGTTGATGATGTGGGTCGATGGCCAGCAGATTCCCGCTCGGGAGTGGCTGGCCGTTTACTACGATAATCCGGATGAAGTCCCGGCGGAAAAGCTGCGTTGCGACACCGTGGTCTCTGTCGATGACGACTTTGTTATTCCGCCGAACAGCGAAGGGGTCATGATGGCGGAAGTGGCGGGAGGCCTGTACGCGGCAGCGCGTGCGCGGGTTATCGATCACGATTTCTCCACGCCATGGTATCAGTTTTTTGATAGCGTCCTGAAAGATGAAACCCACCGCCTGGCCGCGAAGCCATGCTTTGAAATCTACCATAACAACGGTGCGGAAGACGGCTACTGGGATATTGAAATGTTTGTTGCCCTCGAGCCAAAGGGGTAATGCAAAAACGCCGTGCCGCGTGCTGCTGACTGGCGACACGCCGGCCCGGCGGTTAATGCTCTCGTCGCCGATCGGCGATAATCACCAGCCCAATACCGGAGAGGGTGAGTGCGATAGCTAACACCATCCTCAGGCCCAACGGTTCGCCCATAAAAATTAGCCCGCCCAGTGCCGCAAGACAGGGCACGCTCAGTTGAAGCGTGCTGGCGGTGGTTGGGCTAAGCCGTGGCAGCAGGGAGTACCAGAGCAGGTACGCGCCGCCGGACATCAGCGCCCCGGAGGTGACTGCCAGCACTAGCCCAACGGCGTCGGCGCGGATGTGCATACCGCTAAGCACAAACACCACCAGCGCTATCGGCACCGCCAGCGTAAAGTTGCCCGCCGTGGCCGCTGCCGCGTTCTGCACTTTCTTGCCAGTAATACAGTAGGCGGCCCAGGCCGCGCCGGAAACCATCATCAGCAGCGCGGCGCCGCCGGACGGATGACCTGCACCCGGTAATAGCAGCAACGCTAGCCCGGTTACTGCGCCCAGCATACCGACGCTTTTTAGCCATGTCAGGCGTTCGCCGCGTATCAGCCCCAAGCCGGTCATCACGCACTGGACCGTACCGAACAGCAACAACGCGCCAGCGGCGGTGGTTAAGGATAGGTAGGCAAGGGAAAAGGCAAAGACGTAAATGGCCAGTAGTGCCGCGTTCAGCACATTGAATTCCGGGCTCTTTTTGATGGCGGGCAGCCTCAGGAGTATCAGCAGCGCCACCGCACCGCTTAGCAAGCGAATGCTACTAAAAGAGACGGCATCCATATGCATCCCTTTCAGCGCCAGCCGACAGAGCAGCGAGTTGGCGGCGAACGCGGCCATAGTCAGCAGGATTTTGAGCAGCACGGAAGATTCCTCGAAATGCGGTCAGCGAATTATGCCGCAAGCCGCGGCATGCCGGGTCATCGTTTTGTGCTCCGCCGATACGGCAACGTATCCAATGGTATTTGCTTCACAGCGGGTGTGCCGCATACGTTGAACGTTATGGCTGGCTAGCGCGGCTAACGCCTTGTAGGAATAGGGTTATCACCCCAGCAACGCGTATCTTCCGGCACTTTTGGGCACTGGGTTCCTGCGACTGATGGCCTTGCGGCAAGCCGCGCTAAGTGTTAAAAGGTGCCCCTTCCAAAAAAAAGCTACAGGGTTAGACGTGAAAAACGCGTCCTCAGCATCCAGCCAGAATCAACCGGATGCTTCGTCGGAGCAGGGGCCGACGCTTCACCGCGGGTTACAAAACCGTCATATTCAACTCATCGCCCTTGGGGGCGCCATTGGCACCGGCCTGTTTCTTGGCATCGGCCCGGCGATTCAAATGGCTGGCCCGGCAGTGGTGCTGGGCTATGCGATTGCCGGAATTATCGCGTTTCTGATCATGCGCCAGCTTGGCGAGATGGTGGTGGAAGAGCCGGTATCCGGTTCATTTGCTCATTTTGCTTATAAATACTGGGGGCCGTTCGCCGGTTTTCTTTCCGGCTGGAACTATTGGGTCATGTTCGTGCTGGTGGGAATGGCCGAGCTGACCGCCGCCGGAATTTATATGCAGTATTGGCTGCCACACGTACCGACCTGGATTTGGGCTGCCGGTTTCTTCATTTTGATTAACGCCGTCAACCTGGTGAACGTGCGGCTGTATGGCGAAACGGAGTTCTGGTTTGCACTGATTAAGGTGCTGGCGATTATCGGCATGATCGGCTTTGGCATCTGGATGCTGGCGACGGGGCGTGGCGGTGAGCATGCGAGCATCGACAATCTCTGGCGTGATGGCGGCTTCCTTGCCACGGCTGGAAGGGGCTGATTTTGTCGCTGGCGGTGATTATGTTCTCCTTCGGCGGGCTGGAGCTTATTGGCATTACAGCGGCGGAAGCACGCAGCCCGGAAACCACTATTCCGAAAGCGGTCAACCAGGTGGTTTACCGTATCCTGTTGTTCTATATCGGCTCGCTGATTGTGCTGCTGGCGCTCTATCCGTGGCAGGGCATTAAGTCAGACAGCAGTCCGTTCGTAATGATCTTCCACAATCTGGACAGTAACGTAGTGGCATCCGCGCTGAACTTTGTGATTCTGGTGGCTTCGCTGTCGGTTTATAACAGCGGCGTCTATTCAAACAGCCGCATGCTGTTTGGCCTCTCCGTGCAGGGTAATGCGCCGCGCTTCCTGACCAAAGTGAGCCGTCGCGGCGTGCCGGTGAATTCGCTGCTGCTCTCTGGCGCGATCACCTCGCTGGTGGTGCTGGTGAACTATCTGCTGCCGCAGAAAGCGTTTGGCCTGCTGATGGCGTTGGTGGTGGCAACGCTGCTGCTGAACTGGATCATGATCTGCATGGCCCACCTTAAGTTCCGCGCCGCCATGCGCCGCAAGGGGCGTGAGTCGAAATTCAAAGCGCTGTTTGCGCCTGCCAGCAACTACATCTGTATCGCGTTTTTGCTGATGATCCTTGGGCTGATGTGCACCATGGACGGCATGCGCCTGTCGGCGATTCTGCTGCCGGTGTGGGTGTTGTTCCTGTTTGCGGCCTTCAAAACGCTGCGTCGTAAAGCCTGATAATATCGCCCGGAGGGGTAGGTTTGCCTCCTCCGCTGTTTTCCGGTCGTTACTGCGACGCATTTCCTTCCTCGTTTTTATCGTGATCGCTCTCCCAAATCCGTTTCGATTCGCGCGATCTTATTTTTGTAATCGATTACTTTTCATTTGTGATGTTTTGTAATCGATTACTTTTGAGGGTGAGAACATGGTGTCTACAACGGAAAGTCGTGAACAAAGTGGCGTACAGCACCGGCTGTTAGTCCCGCGCCTGTCGTTAATGATGTTTATGCAGTTTTTTATCTGGGGAAGCTGGTCGGTCACGCTTGGACTGGTGATGACGCAGTACAACATGTCGCTGCTGATTGGCGATGCGTTCTCGGCGGGGCCGATCGCTTCAATTCTTTCCCCGTTTGTTTTGGGAATGTTGGTTGACCGTTTTTTTGCCTCGCAGAAGGTGATGGCGGTGATGCACCTGCTTGGCGCGGTGATTCTGTGGTTCGTACCGCAGGCGCTGGTCGCGGAAAACGGTGCGTTGTTAATTGCGCTGCTGTTTGGCTACACGCTCTGTTATATGCCGACGCTGGCGCTGACCAATAATATTGCCTTCCATAGCCTGAACAACATCGACAAAACGTTCCCGGTGGTGCGTGTGTTCGGCACCATCGGTTGGATTGTCGCGGGCATCTTTATCGGCGTAACCGGTATTTCGGATACCACCGGCATCTTTACGCTGGCGGCGCTGTGCTCGGTGGTGCTGGCGGTATATAGCCTGACGCTACCGCACACGCCGGCCCCGGCGAAAGGCCAGCCGCTGAAGCTGCGCGATCTGTTCTGCGCCGATGCCTTCGCGTTGCTCAAAACCCGCCACTTTCTGGTCTTTGCCGTCTGCGCCACGCTGATTTCCGTCCCGTTGGGCACTTACTACGCCTATACCGCGTCGTATCTGGCGGACGCGGGCGTCGCGGATGTGAGCACCGCGATGTCCTTCGGTCAGATGTCAGAAATCTTCTTTATGCTGATTATCCCGCTGCTGTTCCGCCGTCTGGGCGTGAAGTACATGCTGCTGATCGGCATGCTGGCGTGGTTCGTACGCTATATGTTCTTTGCGCTGGGTATCAATGAAGAGACCCGCTTCCTGCTGTATCTCGGCATTCTGCTGCACGGCGTGTGCTACGACTTTTTCTTCGTGGTGGGCTTTATCTATACCGACCGTGTGGCGGGCGAAAAGGTGAAAGGGCAGGCGCAGAGCATGGTGGTGATGTTTACCTACGGCATCGGCATGCTGCTGGGATCGCAGATTTCCGGTGCGCTGTATAACCACCTGGTCGCTGGCCAAACCGTTCCGGCGGCGTGGGTGAACTTCTGGTGGATTCCGGCGGTGGCAGCCGTGGTGATCGCGGTGATTTTCCTTGTCTCGTTTAAATACGACGAGCAAAAGCAGGCGTAAATTTTTAAGGAGGGGGTATGAAAACCATCAAGGGGCCGGGCATTTTTCTGGCGCAGTTTATCGGCGGCGAGCCGCCGTTTAATACGCTCGATGGGGTAGCGCAATGGGCGGCCGGGCTGGGCTTTAAGGCGCTACAGCTGCCCTGCAATCACCCGGCGATATTCGACCTGGCGCAGGCAGCGGCGAGCCAGACCTATTGCGATGATATTGCCGGGCGACTGGCGGAGCACGGTCTGGTGATTAGTGAACTGTCAACGCATCTCGAAGGGCAGCTTGTCGCCGTTAATCCGGCCTATGACAGCGCTTTCGATGCTTTTGCGCCGGCGGCGCTGCGCGGTAATCCGACGGCCCGCCAGCAGTGGGCAGTCGAGAGCGTGAAAAAGGCCGCGCAAGCTTCGGCGCGCCTGGGGTTGAAGGCGCATGCGACCTTTTCCGGCGCGCTGGCCTGGCCTTATTTCTATCCGTGGCCACCGCACAATGCGGCGCTGCTGGATGAAGCGTTTAGTGAACTCGCCAGCCGCTGGCGGCCCATTCTGGACTGTTTTGACGAGCACGGCGTTGACCTGTGCTACGAAATTCACCCCGGTGAGGATTTGCACGATGGCGTCACGTTCGAGCGTTTTCTACACCAGGTTGAGAATCATCCGCGCTGCCATATGCTGTATGACCCGAGCCATCTGCATTTACAGGATATTGATTATCTTAGCTATATCGATATCTACCACTCCCGTATTCGCGCGTTTCACGTTAAGGACGCCGAGTTCCAACGCAACGGACGTAGCGGCGTTTACGGCGGCTATCAGAACTGGGCGGATCGTGCCGGGCGTTTTCGCTCGTTGGGCGACGGCGATATCGATTTCAAAAAGATTTTCAGCAAGCTGACCCAGTACGATTTTGACGGCTGGGCGGTAATGGAATGGGAGTGCTGCCTGAAGGACGCGCAGATCGGCGCGCGCGAAGGCAGCGAGTTTATTAAACGGCATATCATTCCCGTCTCCGCGCGGGCCTTTGATGACTTTGCCGCGGGTAGCGAGGTGCGCGGATGATTCAGGTGGGGATTATCGGCTCAGGTTTTATTGGCCCGGCACATATTGAGGCGCTGCGTCGACTGGGTTTTGTCGAGGTGGTCGCGCTGTGCGACGCCTCGCTGGAGCTGGCGCAGGCCAAAGCGCGGCAGCTCAATATTCCGCACGCTTACGCTGATGTTGACGCGCTGTTGGCGCATCCGGGGCTAGAGGTGGTGCATAACTGCACGCCCAATTTTCTGCACGCGTCGGTCAACCGGCAGATTTTACGCGCGGGAAAACACGTTTTCTCCGAGAAACCGCTGTGTATGACGTCGGAGGAGGCTCGCGAACTGGAACAGATGGCGCGGGATGCGGGCGTGGTCCACGGCGTGAGCTTCGTTTATCGTCAGTTTGCGATGGTGCAGCAGGCGGCGAGCATGATGCGCGCGGGCCATGCCGGACGCTTGTTCTCAGCCTACGGCGGCTACCATCAGGACTGGATGCTGCTGGAGAACGACTTTAACTGGCGGGTGGACGCGGTGCAGGGTGGTGCGTCGCGCGCGATGGCCGATATCGGTTCGCACTGGTGCGACACGATCCAGTTTGTGACCGGCCGGCGGATTGTGGAGGTGATGGCCGACCTCGCTATCGTCTGGCCAACGCGTAAGGCCAGCGTTGAGGCGCAGGCGACGTTCAGTGAACACGATGACGCGACGCAGTATCGCGACGTCGCGGTGACAACCGAAGATGCCGGTTCGGTTCTGTTCCGCTTCGACGACGGCAGTAAAGGCTGCTTTAGCGTTTCGCAGGTCAGCGCCGGGCGTAAAAATCGACTGCATTTTGATATCAATGCCAGCGCCTGTTCGCTGGCCTGGGATCAGGAAACGCCGCAGCAACTGTGGATTGGTCACCGCAGTCAGCCCAATCAGTTGCTGAGTGACGACCCGAGCCTGCTTAACCGCGATGTCGCCGGGCAGGCGCACTTCCCCGGCGGCCATAGTGAGGGATGGCCAGACGCGTTTAAAAACATGATGGGCAATTTCTACCGCGCGGTGCAAAGCGGGAAAATGCCCACCGCCGATGAGCCGCATTTTGCCTCGTTTAGTGATGGAGCAAATGTCATGTATATCATTGATGCAATTATAAAAAGCCATCAGCAACGGCGCTGGGTCAGCGTCGAACAATAACGCTGTGCCCGGTACGCTGGGCACGCTTTTTATGGTAGCCTGCACGCAAAGCGTTAACTGCAGGGAACGGCGTTGTATGTCAATTCAGAAAATCGCCCAGTTGGCGGGGTATCGGTGGCGACCGTGTCGCGGGTGCTTAACAACAGCGATACCGTAAAAGCCAAAAACCGCGAACGGGTGCTTCAGGCTATTAAAGAGAGTAACTATCAGCCTAATCTGCTGGCGCGCCAGCTGCGTACGGCGCGAAGCTCCATGATTCTGGTGATGGTGTCGAATATCGCCAACCCTTTTTGCGCCGAAGTGGTAAAAGGAATTGAAGAGGCCGCCGAAAAGAACGGCTATCGGATTTTACTGTGCAACTCCGGCTCGGATATTGAACGCTCGAAATCAGGCCTGCGACTGCTAACCGGAAAAATGGTCGACGGTATTATCACCATGGACGCCTTCAGCAAGCTGCCGGAGTTAACCACGGTGATTGGTGATGCGCCATGGGTGCAATGTGCGGAATATGCTGATGCGGGTGCGGTCTCCTGCGTGGGGATTAACGATGTCGATGCCGCGGAGCATGCGGTGAACTATCTCGCGGCGCAGGGGCGTGAGCGGATTGCGTTGATTAACCACGACTTGAGCTACAAGTACGCCCGCCTGCGCGAGCAGGGGTACAAAAATGTACTGCAATCTCAAGGGCTGGCGTTTCATGCCGTCGAGTATGCCAGCGATCTGAGCGCGGCGGCGGGGAAACTGGCGATGCAAACGTTGCTGGCGATGAACCCGCGCCCGGACGCGGTGTTTGCGGTTTCTGACTCGCTGGCCGCCGGGGCGATTCGCGCCATTGAACAGGTAGGGCTAAAGGTACCGGAAGAGATTGCGGTTGTGGGGTTTGATGGCACTGAACTTGCCGAAATGGTGTCGCCGCAGCTGACAACCGTCCAGCAGCCGTCGCGGGAGATCGGCGCCAGAGCGGTCGAACTGCTGCTCAATAAAATCGATAACCCGGACGTGCCGCCGGAGCGGGTGATGCTCGACTGGCGCTTTATTTCACGCGCCAGCGCGTGATTATTCTTGCCCGATCGCGCCCGCCAGGGCGCGAATATCATTGCCGGTCGGTGATTGATGAATACGTAAGCCAAACTCCTCGACCACGGCAAAAATATGGTCAAAAATATCGGCCTGAATACCTTCATATTCGGCCCACACCACCGTATTGGTAAAGGCGTATATTTCAATCGGCAGACCGTTATTATCGGGTGCCAACTGACGTACCATCAGCGTCATATCTTTGCGAATTTTCGGATGGTTACGCAAATATTCGTTGAGGTAAGCGCGGAAGGTACCAATATTGGTCATCTTGCGCAGATTCAACACCGAATCGGCGCTGCCGTGCTCCTGGTTCCACAGGTTAATTTCCTCATGACGCGAGTCCATATACGGTTTCAGCAGCTTCGCCTGAATTAACCGCTGCTGCTCTTGCTCATCGAGAAAATGCACGCTGGTGGTATCCACGTTGATGCTGCGCTTAATTCTTCGGCCACCTGAAGCAGACATTCCGCTCCAGTTTTTAAACGAGTCCGACACCAGCGACCAGGTCGGAATGGTGGTGATGGTATTATCCCAGTTACGCACTTTGACGGTGGTTAAGCCAATATCGGTCACCGCACCGTCGGCGCCGTATTTTGGCATTTCCAACCAGTCGCCGAGCTTTAACATGTCGTTTGCTGAGAGCTGAATCCCTGCCACCAGGCCGAGAATCGGGTCCTTAAATACCAGCATCAGTACCGCGGCCATCGCACCCAGACCACTTATCAGTATCGCCGGTGATTGCCCTAGCAGCAGGGAGATCATCAGAATGCCAATCAGAATGGCGCTGACCAGCTTAACTCCCTGGAATATCCCTTTGAGCGGCAGCTGCGAAGAGAAAGATAGCTTTTGTGAGAGGTTGAAAATAACGTCCAGCAGTGAGAAGAATGACAGCAGAGCGTAGAGCATGACCCATAGCTGTGCGCCCGTGGTTAATATCTGCGCGGCATCACTGCCTTTTTGCAACCACAGTACGGCCTGCACGTTGACAATAATTCCCTGTAGGGTAAACGCCAGCCGGTGGAAAAGTTTATTTTGCGTGATAATTTGCAGCCACAAATGGCTGCTGGCCTGCGCTCGTTTTTCGAACGCGCGCAGCACCACCCGATGTAAAATCAGATGAACAATGATGGCAGTGAGAAAAATAATACCAAATATGATGATCAGCGAATTGGTATGGTTTATTTCAATGCCCATCTCTTCGATCTGTGAAATCAGTTCCTGCATAACGTCTCCTGTATAGCCAGCTAATTATAATGGCTGCGCTGGCTATATTATGCAAACAGCTATACAGGAACTTAAGGTTATGACGTCGCGATCGCCGGACTACGGTTTAAGTGATGGCGGAGGCTAACGGCAATGATTGCCAGCAGCAGCATCATCACCGCTTCTACGCCGAGGAAGCCAGTCATCGCGTCGGTATAGCTTCCATGATGCCCGCGCGTCAGCACCAGCAGCAGCGAACCAAACACCGCCGGGCCAAGGCCCAGCGTGGCCTGCTGTAGCGTGCTGAGCAGCGCGCTGCCCGCACCCGCGTCGTTGGCGGTAATATCACGCATTCCTACCCGATAGAAACAGTTGACGATCAGCGCCTGGCCATAGCCAATCAGCGCGGTCGAGGGCACCAGCGTGAGGGTGGACGTCGCCTGGCCGAAGTGGTGGAAAGTCTCCATCAACAGCAGCAGGCCACTAATTTGTACTATCAGGCCAGCCACTAAAATTCGCCCCATGCTGTGGCGGGCGATCAGCTTCGGCGCATACATCGCTGAAAGAAAATAGGCGACGCCCAGCGCCACAAAACTGTTGCCTGACTGCCACGGCGCCATGCCGAGGCCGGACTGGAGAGTGAGCGCCATGCAGAACATAAAGCCGGACCAGGCGCTAAAGAACAGCAGGGCGATCACCATGCCGAAGCGAATGCTGGCGAATTTCAGCAGCCGGGGCGGCAGCAGCGGGTGTTCACCGCGCTGCTCTTTGCGCAGCGCGCTGGCGCGCATCCACAGCAGCAGCGGCACAATCGCCAGCAGCATCAGGCGCATCGACCACGGCCAGTGCAGCTCCGGCCCCAGCGCCATCGGGAACAGCAGGCAGCAGAGAATCAGCCCCAGGCTTAGCGTGCCCTGCCAGTCGATGCGGGAGTGCTCGTCGCGGCGAGTTTCCGGCACGTAGCGGCGGCTGTAGGCCAGCACCAGCAGGCCAATCGGCACGTTGATAAAGAAGGCGTTACGCCAGCCGAGCCCGGCGATATCCGCCGACACCAGCCAGCCACCGAACATCTGCCCGACGATAAACGAGATCCCGCCAATGCCGCCGTACAGGCTGATGGCGCGCGCATGCGCCGTGCCTTTCAGGGTGACGTGCAGGGTGGCGAGGATCTGCGGCACGATCAGCGCCGCGCCGGCGCCCTGTAAGGTGCGGGCGGCCAGCAGCGCGGTAATCGAATTCGATACGCCACACAGCAGCGAAGCGAGGCTGAAAATCGCCACGCCCCACATAAACAGCCGACGGCGACCGTAGTTGTCGCCAAGCTTGCTGCCCATGGCCAGACAGACGGCGAACGCCACGCCGTACAGCGCGACGATAAGCTCCAGCTGGGTCGGGCTGGCTTGCAGCGATGCGGTGATTGAGTCGAGGGCGACATTGGTGATCGAGGTATCGATCTGGGGCAACATCAGGCCGGTCAACAGCAGGAAAAGCCCCGCGCGACCGGGTGAAACAGCAGACGTTTTCATGGTGACTCCATTGCGTCATTCAGCGATTGGACGTAGCATCGCTGATTCAATAAACGGGTACCAGTTCCTGGTTATACTGGTACTGGCACTACCATGCTGGAGATACCATGAGCCTCATCAGCCACAGTGAAATGGACGTATTGCCGTCACGGCAGGACGATAGCCGTAAGCAGCTGGGTGCATTTCTTCGGGCGCGACGGGAAAGTCTCGATCCGCAGCGGTTGGGATTACCGCGCAGCGGGCGGCGGCGCACGCCGGGCCTGCGTCGCGAAGAAGTGGCTATGCTGGCGGACGTTGGCGTGACCTGGTATACCTGGCTTGAGCAGGGGCGCGAGGTTAATCCGTCGGCGGCGGTAATGCAAGCGGTCGCCGAAGCGCTCCAGTGCAGCGCGCTTGAGACCCGTCATCTGTTTGTGCTGGCGGGCTGACACCGCTGGAGTCGGCTAACGTTCCCCGTGCGAAGGGATAAGCCCGGCACGCGGCGTATGCTGGACAGTTTGCTGCCGCAGCCGGCCAGTATTCAGAAGCCTGATTTCGATATCGTGGCGTGGAATGACGCGTTTTGTCGGCTGATGGGCGTCGATTTTTCGACCATTCCGGAAGAGGATCGAAATTGTATCTACCTGTATCTGACTCATCCCGGCTGGCGTAGCCGTCTGGCCAATCGCGACGCGCTCGCCACTTTTGTCTCCTATTTCCGCGCCGCGATGGCGGAGCATCGTGGCAATCCGGCATGGGAAAACAAGCTGGCGCGTTTCTTTGCCGCTTCCAGCGAATTTGAGGCGCTATGGCACCAGCGTTACGAAGTTCGCGGCGTCGAAAACCAGATTAAAAATTTCCAGCATCCTGAGTTTGGCCATTTCCAGCTGCAGCAGATGTACTGGTACTCCGCGCCGCGCAATGGCTCTCGTCTGCTGGTTTATTTACCGGTAGATGAAGTGGGGGAGTCGGTGTTGGCGAAGTTGTAGTACAGAGCGATCGGGCGGCGCTACCCGATGTGTGCGTTTTACGATCCGTTATCCATTTTTGAAGTTGGAATCTGAACTTTGATACTCGCAGGAGTAGGGTGATGCATCACGGGTGAATTACCCTTTAATGCAATTTGCCTTATATGCTAATATTCAGGGGCGATAATCGTGTTCAGAATTCTTGTTCATGCCGATGTCAGAGAGGAAATGCTGGCGTTGCCTGCAGCGGTGCAGGCCAAAATGATCGCCAAAATAGAGAAGCTTCGTCTTAATCCAACCGCGCTGCGGGAGCCTGACAGCAAACCTCTTTTTAACGGACTTTTTGAAATACGCACGCTGGGAAAGGTTCATTGCCGTGGCATCTATGCCTTTCAGCACCGACAAACGATATTCCTGTTGCGTGTATTTATTAAGAAAACCGCGAAAACACCCCCAGCGGAACTTCGCCTGGCATTACAACGGCTACAGGAGATGCAGGATGAGCAAAAAGGTAATTGATTGGGATGATCTGAAAGCCGAAATGCTGGAACGGTCAGATGTGAAGGCGGCGTTTGATGCGCAGGAACGGCAGGAGAGGTTGCGTGACATGCTTGCGCAGTGGCGTGGTTATGCAGGACTGACGCGGGCGCAGGTTGCGCAGCGCATGGGCGTCAGCGCGCCAACGGTGTCCAGAATGGAAGCTAACGTGACGCGGGCGAGCCTCGATACGCTGACGCGCTACGCACTGGCTTGTGGCGTAAAACATCCACAAATTTTACTGTATTGAAATTTCCCGGCCAGGCAGCGCCAGGCCAGGAAGTGGCCGACTTAAATTAGATCTCGGTAATCACCGTCTCTTCCGGCAGGCGAGATTTTGGCAGCGCTTTGTTGAAGTCTTCTACGCTGTGGTGGCCAACCGGCACCACGACCAGGCTGGTGTAGCCTTTTTCTTTCAGGCCGAATTCGGCGTCCAGAACCTCGGCGTCGAAGCCTTCAATCGGCACCGCGTCCAGACCCATGGCGCCCATAGCCAGCAGGAAGTTGCCGACGTTCAGGTAGGTTTGGTTGGCAGCCCACTGCGCGTCATCGTGACGCTCTTTACGGTGCAGGTCGGCGAAGAAGGTGCGGCCTTTGTGGTTAGCGGCTTTGGCTTCCGGTGTGGCGAAACGGCCATCGGCGTCTTCTTGATCGACCACTTTTTCCAGCCAGGCATCATCGATTGCCGTTTTGGCGCAGAACACCACGACGTGGGAAGCATCCAGCATTTTGCGTTCGTTGAACACGTAGCCGCCAGCTGCGGATTTCGCGACGCGCGCTTTTCCTTCGTCGGTGCTGGCGACGATAAAGTGCCACGGCTGGGAGTTGGTGCTGGATGGGCTATAGCGCAGCAGGGTTTTCAGATTGGCGGCCTGCTCGCCGGTCAGCTTTTTGCTGGCATCAAAGGCTTTAGTGGAATAGCGCGCTTTAGCAACGGAAACGATGTCCATAAATACTCCTGAATGATAAAAGGCACCGCAAATCGGTGCGTTGTATCACAGCAGGGTACCGTGCGATTTAACAAATGAGAAGGGTGGTAAATGCGATAACACTTATCGCATTTAACGCAAAATCAAACGGGACGCACGCGCTGTTGAACGCGTTTTGGCAGTTTGTTCACCACCAGATTCCACGAGTCTTCAATCAGGCTGTTGAGTAGTTCAACCGTGATTTCATCGCCAGGATAGACTGAAATCCAGTGTTTTTTGTTCATGTGGTAGCCCGGCTTAATGTGCGGGTAGATTGTCTGATGCAGCAACGATTGCTCCGGGTCAACCTTCAGATTGACGATGTGCTCACCGCGCAGCGACATCTTGATCATAAAGATTTTTCCCTCAACCGTGAACACATCGTACTCGGGCCAAAAGGCCAGGCCGGTTCAGAAAAGGGAGGGTTAGCGCAAATTCCTGCGCTTTTTCATGCAGCGTTTTACCGTCCATTATTCATCCTCTGACAACGCTCGCCACATGGCTTCAAAGCCGAGCGCCTTAAGTTTATCTGCACGTTCGGGTTCGCGGCTGGCGAACTCAATGGTGGTCTCTGCAAGCGACAGGAACAGCGCATCGCCAAAAGCACGGAAGTCGTCAGACATAAATACCGGGCGCATTGAACGCTGGCAGAGTTTATTGAGCTCCGGAAATAGCGCTCTGGCCTGCAGTATCGTTTCGTTGGTGATTTTCCCACTGACGGCCATGCGCCGAATGGCTTGATGCCCAACAGGGTGGAGAATGCCCCAGTCGATGTAGCTGTTCCAGATGCTGTGGGTGAAGGCTTTTGGTGATTCTGTGTCGGTCAGGCATGCCAGCATGGTCTGGCATAAGTCCGTTTTCAGGTGCAGATAAAGCGCATTAAGCAGATCGTCTTTGGTGGCGAAATAACGAAACAGGGTACCTTCCGCTACGCCCGCGCTGCGCGCAATCAACGCCGTTGACGCGCCGATGCCAGATTGGGCAATGGCGCAGGTGGCCGCTTCCAGTAACGCTTGTTTTTTATCTTCACTCTTCGGACGAGCCACTACACTTTACCTCTCTGACGGTTAAAAAGGTGATTGAAACATGTCGAACCCAGGGACTTCAACGCCGATTGTCAAAATTTGAAAATTGCTTGACGATTTTTTCCCCGCCTTTCTATAATGAGTGCCTACTCACTCATAATCAACTTTTTTTGTGTGGCTTCCTGGATGAGGCCGGTCACGGGTCAGGAAATGAAACCGTTCATCATCAGTGTGGTTGCCATCATGCTTATCGCCAGTGCAGCAAGCTTGCCTTTTGTTCTGAATGCCGGTTTCGGCCAGCCGCCGCAAGGGCGGAAAAGAGTCTGATTGAGCGCTCGCCAAACTACCGCGACGGGGCGTTTCACAACACCTTGCCGACGCCGGGGTTTACTGGCGACAAGAACATGCTGATGGCGTGGTGGGAGTTTTTAACCGCGAAGCGGGAGAATGCGCGCCCGCAGCAGCCACTGCCGTTGGTGCCGACCGATCTCGCCAGCCTGCCGAGCGAACAGGAGACGATGATCTGGCTGGGGCATTCATCCTGGTATCTGCAGCTGGCGGGCAAACGTATTCTGATTGATCCGGTATTCAGCAGCTATGCCGCGCCGTTTTCGTTTCTGAACAAAGCGTTTGACGGCCACTATCCGTGGCGTGCCGAGACGATGCCGGAGATCGACCTGCTGATTATCTCTCACGACCACTACGACCATCTGGACTACGCCACGATTAAGGCGCTAATGCCGAAGGTTAAGCGTGCCGTGGTGCCGTTAGGCGTGGGGTCACACCTGCGGTATTGGGCATGGCGAGGGAGGTGATTACTGAGGCCGATTGGCAGCAGAGCGTTGCCATCAGCGATGCGCTGACCGTCCACGTGCTGCCCGCGCGCCACTTCTCTGGCCGTGGCCTTAAGCGAAACCAGACGTTGTGGGCCAGCTTTATGTTCGTGACGCCGGAGCAAAAGATTTATTACAGCGGCGACAGCGGCTACGGCCCGCACTTCAAGGCGATTGGCGAACAGTTTGGCAAGGTGGACGTCGCCATTCTGGAAGATGGCCAGTACGACCAGGACTGGCGCTATATCCACATGATGCCGGAGCAGACCGCTCAGGCGGCGGTGGACCTGAATGCACAGCGGGTGCTGCCGGGGCACGCCGGACGTTTCGTGCTGGCGAAGCATACCTGGGATGATCCGTACAAGCGGCTGGCGCAGGCCAGCAAAGATAAAGCGTATCGGTTGTTAACGCCGATGCAGGGCGAGCCGGTTTGGCTGGCGAATCCAACACAAACATTTCGTGCCTGGTGGGAATAAACACCGGCTGTCATAAAACGAGGGAGGGTGTATGACTGAATTAGCCACTCAGGTGATTGACACACTGGTCGAATGGATTGACGAAAATCTGCATCAGCCATTGCGTATTGATGAGATCGCCCGCCGGCGGGGTATTCAAAATGGCATCTGCAGCGTCTGTTTTTACAGCATAAAGGGAGAGCCTTGGGCGCTACATCCGCCAGCGTAAGCTGAATCTGGCGGCGGATGAATTGTGCACGACCGATCAAAAGGTCTATGACATCTGCCTGAAGTACGGGTTTGATTCCCAGCAGACCTTTACTCGCATTTTCACCCGCACGTTTAACCAGTCGCCGGGTGCCTACCGTAAAGTCCATCACCGTCCACGGGCACATTGACACCAACGCCCTCCCTTCGGGGAGGGCGTTCGCGTATCAGTTAATCCGCCAGCGAAAACCAGCGTCGCCACACGAAGCGAATCACCAGATATTCAATCGTCCCTAATACCAAAAACCACACGCAGAACAGCACGGTGTAAAACTGGTTCAGGTCCATAAAGTGGAAGGTATCCACCAGCTTTTGCGCCAGCGTTAACCCCAGCGAGGGCGCTGGAAGTAACAGACAGGACAGGAACGCCATAAGCAAAATACCTGCGGCGGTCATCAGGGATTCAAGAGGATGCTTCATGCGGTGTTAATCTTTAGTTAAAAATATTATTGTCCGGTAATTTTTACAGGAACGCAATGTTTCTATATTAACAAACCCTTTTTGAATATTTAAAACAAATGATGAAACCTACGAATATATTCGCAGGAAAGGTCGTTAAATAACGATTTGGTTTAAATTAAATAATGTAATCGTAAATTAACGTCATGCTCACGATAATATTTTTACAAAAGTATAGGTACTGTATCCCACCAGCGTCGCGATCACGATAGCCAGTGCAATGTATAGCGCCAGGCGGCGTCCTCTGTAGATTCCGAACATAATGACCTCGTTTAGATGGGTTTAGGAATATTCTGTAATATTAATATCAGTAAATCAACTGAATGTCGTTTTAAAATTTAAAAAGCGAAAATATTGTGAGTTAAATAATATTCCTTCGCCTTAAGAAAATATCCAACGATGTCGCCTTGGCCAGAAATGATTTCAGGCTTTCCGTTTGCAGGAATTTAAAAGGAAAATTTATCGTGTCGAAAATGATGAATACTAAAAATGTGCCGCACGCGGGTTACGACCCGCAAGAGCACGCCTACCAGCAGTCTACCGAGCGCGTGTTATCCCAGCTCAACAGCCAGCCAGAAGGGCTGAGCGGGCAGATGCCGCGGATCGCCTGAACACCTGGGGCCGAATGCGCTGCCGGAGAAAAAAGGCAAGCCTGCGTGGCTGCGCTTCCTCGCCCACTTTAATGATGTCCTGATCTACGTCCTGCTGGCCGCGGCGGCGCTGACCGCCGTGATGGGCCACTGGGTCGATACTTTTGTTATTCTCGGCGTCACGGTGATTAATGCCCTGATTGGTCACATTCAGGAAAGCAACGCAGAAAAGTCGCTGAAAAGCATTCGCAATATGCTCTCCAGCGACGCGCAGGTCATTCGTGACGGCAGCCATAAAACGGTTGCGACCACCGAACTGGTGCCGGGCGATATCGTGGTGCTGCGCGCGGGCGACCGTATTCCGGCTGACATGCGTCTGATTGAAGCGCATAACCTGCGGGTTGAAGAGGCGATTCTCACCGGCGAATCTACCGTGGTGGATAAGCACACTGACGTGCTGCACGGCGAACTGCCGCTGGGTGACCGCACCAACATGGTGTTCTCCGGCACGACCGTGAGCGCAGGTAGCGGTACTGGCGTGGTGGTGGGCACCGGTCAGGAGACCGAACTCGGCCACATCAACCAGATGATGGCGGGGATTGAAAAACACCGCACGCCGCTGCTGGTGCAGATGGACAAGCTGGGTAAAGCCATTTTCGCCATTATCCTGGCCATGATGGTCGCGCTGTTCGTGTTCAGCATGCTGCTGCGCGATATTCCGCTGGGCGAGCTGCTGCTGTCGTTGATTAGCCTCGCGGTTGCCGCCGTACCGGAAGGTTTGCCGGCGATTATCTCGATTATTCTGTCACTGGGCGTTCAGGCGATGGCGCGCAAGCGGGCGATTATCCGCAAGCTGCCGACCGTTGAAACGCTGGGGCAATGACCGTGGTCTGCTCGGATAAAACCGGCACCCTGACCATGAATGAAATGACCGTGAAGGCGGTGATTACCGCCGACAGCTGCTACCGCGTAGACGGCGACAGCTATGAGCCTCACGGTAATATCTACCTTGAAGGCAGCAACGAGCCGGTGAAAGTGCAGCCGCGCACCGTGCTGGAAAAATACCTGCGGACTATCGATCTGTGTAACGACAGCCAGCTGGTGAAAGACGCGCAGGGGCATTGGGGCATTACCGGTGGCCCAACCGAGGGGCGCTGAAGGTGCTGGCGGCGAAAGTCAGCCTGGAGCCGGTACACACGCAGCTGATCGCCAAGATCCCGTTTGACTCGCAGTATAAGTACATGGCCATCCACTTCCAGCTGGCGGACGAAGAGATTGTGATGGTAACCGGTGCGCCGGACGTCCTCTTCGCCCTGTGTCAGCAGCAGCAGACCGCGCGCGGCGTGGAGCCGTTCGTGCGTAGCTACTGGGAAGCAGAAATGGCGCGTTTTGCCAGCCAGGGTCTGCGTATGGTGGCGGCGGCGACCAAGCCCGCCAATGTCGGGCAGAAAACCCTCGACCACAGCGACCTGCAGGACGGCCTGGTGTTCCTCGGTATTGCCGGGATGATGGACCCGCCGCGCCCGGAAGCGGTCGATGCGATTCACACCTGCCAGAACGCGGGATCCGCGTGAAGATGATCACTGGCGATCACCCGCAAACGGCGATGAGCATTGGCCAGATGCTGGGGATCCGCAACAGCAGCGAAGCGATGACCGGCTACCAGCTGGAGCACATGGATGATGCCGAGCTGGCGAAAGCGGCGGTGGAGTATGACATCTTCGCCCGTACCAGCCCGGAGCATAAGCTGCGCCTGGTGAAAGCGTTGCAGGAAAGCGGTGAAATTGTCGGCATGACCGGCGACGGCGTCAACGACGCTCCGGCCCTGCGCCAGGCGGACGTCGGTATCGCCATGGGCATCAAAGGCACCGAGGTGACCAAAGAAGCCGCCGACATGGTGCTGACCGATGACAACTTTGCCACCATCGCCAGTTCGGTCAAAGAGGGGCGTCGCGTTTACGACAACCTGAAGAAAACCATTCTGTTCATCATGCCCACCAACCTGGCGCAGGGGCTGCTGATTATTATCGCGCTGCTGGCGGGAATATTATTCCGCTGACGCCTGTGCTGATTCTGTGGATGAACATGGCGACGTCCGCCACGCTCTCCTTCGGCCTCGCGTTTGAAGCCGCCGAGCGTAACGTGATGAACCGCCCGCCGCGTAAAACCGGTCAGCATGTGATGGATGCGTTTGCCGTGTGGCGCGTCGCCTTCGTCGGCTCGATGATTGCCATCGCCGCCTTCATTCTTGAGGCATGGCTGGCGCCGCGTGGCCACAGCGCCGAGTTTACCCGCACCGTGCTGTTGCAGATGCTGGTGACCGCGCAGTGGGTCTACATGATTAACTGCCGCAGCAATGGCTTCTCCCTGAACCGTGGGCTGCTGAAGAACAAAGGCATCTGGCTGGTGACTGGCGTGCTGCTTCTGCTACAGCTGGCGATTATCTACCTGCCGCTCATGCAGACGCTGTTCGGCACCGAAGCGCTGCCGCTGCGCTACTGGGGCATCACTTTGGCGATTGGCGCCGCGATGTTCCTGGTGGTGGAAGTTGAAAAGCGTCTGACCCGCCGTTTCCACAAGACCACGTAGTCGTGATGACTTGCCCCTCTCCGGTCGGAGAGGGCGCTTGCCACGCAAGGATCCCCGACATGAAAAACACTTTCCGCCTCGCCTTTTTGGCCTGCGGGCTGGCCAGCTGCACGCTGGCGTTCGCCTCGGTACCGGTGCGCGTCGCCACCGTCGAGCGCGCGCCGCACGCGGTTGAGCGCAAGCTGCCGGGGCGCGTTGAGGCTATTCACGCCGTTGAAATTCGCGCACGTACCGAGGGCACCATCGTGCAGCGCCACTTCCAGGATGGCAGGATGTTAAGCAAGGCGACCTGCTGTTCACGCTGGATGACGCCCAGCCGTGCGCGGCGTTAGCGCTGGCGCAGGCGGAGCTGAAAAGCGCACAGGCCTCTTTACGTCAGGCGCAGCAACTGCTGACGCGCTACCAGAGTCTTAAAACCAACCACTCGATCAGCCGTAATGATGTCGACAACGCGCAGATGCAGCGTGACGTCGCCGCCGCCGCCGTGGAACAGGCAAAGGCGCGAGTGACGGCGCAACAAATTACGCTCGATTACACCCGCATTACCTCGCCAATCAGCGGCCGCGTCGGCCACAGCGCTTTTCATGTAGGCACGCTGGTGAACGCCGCCAGCGGCGTGCTGGTGGATATTGCGCAGCTCGATCCTGTCCGCGTGAGTTTTGCGCTCGATGAAGCCGCGTTTTACAGCAAAGCCGGGCAGCATGCGGATATCCGCGCGTTGAAGGCCGCGTGGTTAGCGCAGATTACCCTCGACGGCAAACGCGAAAATGGCGTACTGACTTCGGTGGATAACCGTATCGACGCCCGTACCGCCAGCGTGGCGGTTCGCGCCGAATTCGCCAACCCGCAACATCGGTTGCTGCCCGGCGGCAACGTCACAGTAACCCTGCGACCGCAGACGCTCAATGAGAGCGTGATGATTCCCGCTGCGGCGGTACAGCAGGATGCCAACGGTTATTTCAGTTGGGTACTGACGGCAGAGAATACAGCCGGGCAGCGCCGTCTGGAGTTAGGCGGCCAGCAGGGCAGTCCTTCGCCGTGGCGAAGGGCTTAACCCAGGCGAGCGCGTGGTCACCGATGGCACGCAGCGTCTGACGGACGGCGCGACTGTGCAGCTGTTGAATTAAGGAGAACAGGATGCTGACGTTTTTTATCCGTCGTCCGCGTTTCGCGATGGTGATTGCTCTGCTGATGGTCTTTGGCGGTGCGGTCGCGCTGAAGCTCATTCCGGTGGAGCAGTACCCGCAAATCACGCCGCCCGTGGTGAACGTCAGCGCCAGCTGGCCGGGCGCCAGCGCGCAGGATGTGGCGGAGGCCATCGCCGCGCCGCTGGAGACACAGCTCAACGGCGTTGATCACATGCTCTATATGGAGTCGACCAGCGCTGATGACGGCGGCTATAGCCTGAACCTGACTTTTGCCGCGGGCACCGATCCGGATATGGCGGCCATCGATGTGCAAAACCGCGTGGCGCAGGCGGTGGCGCAGCTGCCGACGGAAGCGCAGCAGAACGGTGTACAGGTGCGCAAGCGCGCCAGCAACCTGCTGATGGGGTGAGCCTCTATTCTCCGAACGGCAGCCTGTCGCCGCTTCAGATCAGTAACTACGCCAGTACCCAGGTACGCGAAGCGCTGGCGCGTCTGCCCGGCGTCGGCCAGGTGCAGATGTTCGGTGCGCGCGATTACAGCATGCGCATCTGGCTGCGGCCAGACCGCATGAACGCGCTGAACATCACCAGCGAAGATATCGCCCAGGCGCTGAACGAGCAGCACGTGCAGGGGCCGCCGGGCAAATTGGTACGCCGCCGGTGTTTAACGGCCAGCAGCAAACGCTGACCATTAACGGTCTGGGTCGACTGAGCGACGCCGATGAGTTCCGCAACATCGTGGTGCGCAGCGGCGAGCAGGGCCAGCTGGTGCGCCTTGCGGACGTGGCCAATATTGAGCTTGGCGCACGTAGCTACAGCTCCAGCGCACAGCTTAACGGCGTGGACTCGGCCTATATGGGATTTACCCGACGCCAACCGCCAATGCCTTACAGGTCGCAAACGTGGTGCGTAGCGAATTGACGCGCCTGCAAAACCGCTTCCCGGCGGACCTGAAATGGGAAGTGAAGTTTGATACCACCCGGTTTGTCGCCGCGACCATCAAAGAGATTGGTACGTCGCTGGCGCTGACGCTGCTGGCGGTCGTCGCGGTGGTTTCGCTGTTCCTGCAAAGCCTGCGCGCGACGCTCATTGTCGCGCTGGCGATCCCCGTGTCGCTGATTGGCACCTTTGCGGTGCTTTACCTGCTGGGCTACAGCGCCAACACCCTCAGCCTGTTTGCCATTATTCTGGCGCTGACCATGGTGGTTGACGATGCCATTGTGGTGGTGGAAAGCGTGGAAGGGCATATGGCCGAAGGACTAGGGCGTAAAGAAGCGACCGCGCTGGCGCTGCGACAGATTGCCGGGCCGGTCATCGCCACCACGCTGGTGCTGCTGGCGGTATTTGTGCCGGTGGCGATGCTGCCGGGAATTGTCGGCGAATTGTATCGTCAGTTTGCGGTCACGCTCTCCACGGCGGTTACCTTGTCGAGCATTGTTGCGCTTACCTTGACGCCCGCGCTGTGCGCGCTACTGCTGCGTCCGCGTCTGAAGCAGCCCGTCCGCTTATTCCAGTGGTTTAACCTGGGGCTGAATACCACCCGCGATGGCTACGGTCGCCTGGTGGCATCGATGAACCGTCGCCCGCTGGTAGCGGTGGGGCCACACTAACCGCTGCGCTGCTGGTGGCGTTGAGCTTCTCGACCATGCCGAAGGGTTTTCTGCCGCAGGAAGATCAGGGTTATGTCTTCGCCAACGTGCAGCTGCCGGAGTCGGCCTCGCTGGAGCGGACCGAAGCGGTGATGGCGCAGGCTCGCGCGTTGTTGGGGCGCATCCGGCGGTGGAGGATGTGATTCAGGTCTCCGGCTTCAGCATTCTCAGCGGCACCAGCGCCTCGAACGGCGGGTTTATCTCGCTAATGCTCAAAGACTGGTCGCAGCGCGCGCCGCTGGATACGGTGATGGGCGAACTTCAACGCCAGCTGCATGCGCTACCGGAAGCCAATATTATGCTGTTTGCGCCGCCCACGCTGCCGGGCCTTGGCAGCGCCGCGGGCTTCGACCTGCGCATTCTGGCCCAGGCCGGGCAAACGCCCGCCGAGCTGGAGCAGGTCACGCGTCAGATCCTGATGAAAGCCAACCAGCATCCGCAGCTGAACCGCGTATTCACCACCTGGAGCAGCAACGTCCCGCAGCTGACGTTAACCGTTGATCGTGACCAGGCCGCGCGTCTCGACGTGCCGGTATCGCGTATTTTTAACAGTCTGCAAACCGCGTTCGGCGGCACGCGAGCCGGTGATTTCAGCATCAACAATCGCGTTTATCACGTGGTGCTGCAAAACGAGATGCAGTGGCGCGAGCGCGCCGGGCAGATTAGCGAGCTGTTCGTGCGCAGCAACCACGGCGAGCGGGTGCGCCTGAGTAATCTGGTGACCATCACGCCAACCGTGGGCGCGCCGTTTATCCAGCAGTTTAACCAGTTCCCGTCGGTGTCGGTGAGCGGCTCGGCGGTGGAAGGGGTCAGCAGCCGCACGGCGATGAATGAAATGGAAAGGCTGCTGGCGATGAACCTGCCGGAGGGATATGACTACGCCTGGAGCGGACTGGCCTGGCAGGAGCAGCAGACTGGCAACCAGGCCATCTGGATTGTGCTGGCGGCGGTGGCGATGGCGTGGCTGTTCCTGGTGGCGCAGTACGAAAGCTGGACGCTGCCGGCTAGTGTGATGCTGTCGGTATTGTTTGCTATCGCGGCGCGCTGCTGTGGCTCTGGGCCGCCGGTTACGCCAACGATGTGTACGTGCAGATTGGGCTGGTACTCTTAATCGCCCTCGCGGCGAAGAATGCGATACTGATCGTCGAATTTGCCCGCGAGCGGCGGCAGTCCGGTTTATCGATCGTCGCGGCGGCCCGCGAGGGGCAACCCGCCGCTTCCGCGCGGTGATGATGACGGCGGTGTCGTTTATTATCGGCATCATGCCGATGATGTTCGCCACTGGCGCAGGGGCGCAGAGCCGCCGGATCATCGGCACCACGGTGTTCAGCGGCATGCTGGTGGCGACGGTGATCGGCATCCTGTTTATCCCGTCGCTGTACGTGCTGTTCCAGCGCCTGCGCGAGTGGGCGCATCGCCGGGCGGACTAGCCCATCTGCGCCAGTTGGCTGCGCAGCACATCCACCCCGGCGCAATGGCGTCGGGGTTGATGGCGTGAAATCCCATGCGGAAGAAATTATCCGGCGGCGCGGCGTCGAGAAAATGACGCGCGCCGGGTTCAATCAATACACCAGTATGCGCGGCACGCCAGGTCAACTGCTGGGTGCTGATATTGCCGGGCGTGCGCAGCCAGAAGGCGTTGGCATGTTCACTACCGGGCAGTGGCTGGCATTCCGGAAGCAGGGTTGATAGCGCCGTGTTGAGCATGTCCCAACGCCGTGCGGAGTCATCGCGATAGCGGCGCAGATGCGTTTCGTAATGACCCTGGGCAAGAAAGTGCGCCATCTGATACTGAATATTGGTGGGAGGATGACGATACACCAGGCGACGCAGCGCGCGGGCCTCATCGATCAAATCCGGGTCGGCGACCATAAAGCCTAGCCGCAGCCCCGGCGACAGCGCCTTCGACAGGCTGCTGACGTAAATGACTCGCCCGCTGCGATCGCTGGCCTTCAGCGCCGGCAGCGGGTTGGCCTGGAAGTTACTCTCTGAATCATAATCATCTTCAATAATCACCGCGTCGTGCTGCGTCGCGTGCGCCAGTAGTTGGCTGCGCCGCGCCTTGCTCATGGTGACGCCGGTGGGCACCTGATGGCCCGGCGTGACGTAGTAGTAGTCGCACGGCGTATCGTTCAGCACGATACCTTCGGCATCGACGGCGTGCGGGACAATCTGGCTTTCGCCGAGTAAAAAGGTGTTAATCGCTTCGCGAAAGCCGGGATTCTCGACGCCGACGCGGGTCTGGCGAGACATCAGCAACCGGGTGAGCAGGTACAGTGCGTTCTGTGAGCCGAGGGTGATCAGTATTTCATCCGGCGCGGCAACGATGCCGCGCTTGGGCAGCACGCGGGTGCGAATTTGCTCAATCAGCATCGGTACGTCCTGGTCGATATGGTCCACCACCCACGCCGGGTCGCGCATGCCACCGTGCAGCCAGTTGGCCGCTGAACGCCAGCTGGCGAGCGGAAACTGGCGTGTGTCCGGCTGGCCGTAGATAAAGGGGTAGCGGTAGTGCATCCAGCCGGCGGGTTTAAGGATCGATTCCTGCTGACTGGGGTGATATTCAGCCGTTTGCCCCATGATGGTGCATTGTCGGCGGCGTTGGGTGCAGGCGTCGGTGCGGAAAGGCGCGGCGCATGGTAGTCCGGGTGCAGATAATAACCGCTGCGCGGGCGGCTTATCAGGTAGCCTTCGTTGACCAGACTTTCGAACACCAGCGCGGTGGTGTTACGGGAAACCTGTAGCTGCTGGGCCAGTTGCCGACACGAGGGCAGGGGCGTGTCGGCGGCAAAAATGCCGCCGAGAATCGCGTTGATCAGTGATTCGCGAACCTGTTCCTGCAACCCGCGTTGCGCCTCAAAATCCACATGCAATAAGTGCCGAATCATGCGCTCCCCTCCCGATTGTTCGCTTTCTTCCAGCGCAGCAATTTCTGTACCAGCCTGAAATCGTCTGCCACAAGCGCACGCGAAAACTGGCTCTATTCAGAATGCAAAAAGTCTCCTTACAGTAAAAACGTCTTCAGCCAGCGTCTGAAAATGCCGCTGTCGGCACACATCTTGCAACGCCGGAATAAACGTCTCTGGCATATTTGAGTAGGGGTCAAACGATGAAAAAAACGATGGGTTCGTATTATCTGGCCGCCATGATGGCGATGACCTTTTCTTTGCAGGTGGTCGCCGCTGATTTACCGGAAATTGAAAAATCCGGCACGTTAAAAGTGGCGACCGAGGATGACTATGCACCGTTTAACTTTATGAATAACGGCAACGCCGATGGGTTTAATAAAGATATGCTGGCGGCACTGCGCGAATACGCCAAATTTAACGTTACGCAAAGTATTTTACCGTGGACCGGGTTATTAGCGGCGGTTTCTACCGGGCAATACGATATGGCGTTAACCGGCGCGGTGGTCACCGATGAACGCCTCAATGTATTTAATTTCACGCCGCCGTGGGCCTCCGCGCAACACTATTTTGTTAAGCGTGCGGGTGATAATTCATTAAATACCATTGCCGATCTCAGCGGTAAAAAGGTCGGGCTTCAGGCAGGCAGCGCGTTATTAGCGCGATTACCGGAACTGAAGGCGATGATTGAGAAAAGCGGCGGCAAGCTCGGGCCGGTGGTGGAATATCCGTCTTACCCGGAAGCGTACGCCGATTTAGCTAATAAGCGTCTCGATTACGTGATTAACGTGGTGATTTCCGTCAATGACCTGGTGAAAGCCAAACCGAAAGTGTTTGCTAAGGACTGGCGGTCTCCGGCCCGGGTTATATGGCGTGGCCCATTCCGAAAAACTCGCCGGAGCTTTTGGCCTATATGACCAAATTTATCAATCATATGCGTGAGACCGGCAAGCTGGCCGAACTGCAGAAAAAATGGTTTGGCGAAACCTACGATGATTTGCCGACCGAACCGATTACCAGTGCCGCTCAGTTCCACAAACTTGCCGGACAGTAAATCGCTACCCGGCTAAGCCGCGCGACGCCGGGAGCGACACCCGATTCACTTCAGGAGGGCACCATGGACGTAATAGCATGGCAGTTACTGATCGAAGGCGCATGGACGACCCTCTGGATTTCCGCCATCGCCATCGCCTTTGGGTGGCGATTGGGCTGGTTATCGCCTTTGTGCGCATGATGAAAATTCCGGTCATAGACCAGACCCTGGTCATCTATATCAGCCTGGCGCGGGCGACGCCGCTGGTGACGCTGGTGTTGTTTCTGTTTTTATCGTTGCCGACGGTAGGGATTAACCTCGATAAAACGCTCGCCGCCATCGTCGCGTTGACGCTGAACACCTCGGCGTTTAACGCGGAAATCTGGCGCAACGCTTTTCGCACCTTCCCGCGTGAACAACGGGAAGCGGCGGAGTCGGTGGGCATGCGCCGCTGGGCCTATTTTCGCTACATCATGCTGCCGCAGATGTGGCTGGAGAGCCTGCCTGCGCTGGTCAACGAAATGTCTTTTTTAATCAAAGGCAGCCCGGCGATTGCGGTGATTGGCGTGGTCGATCTCACCCGCGTCACTAACCGTATCGCCTCGGTAACTTATGAACCGCTTTCTCCCATTCTGGCCGCCGGGCTGCTGTATGTGGTGATTATTGGCCTGCTGCTGAAACTCCAGAGCCTGGCGGAACGTAAAGCAAAACGACTGGCGCGCTAAGCCCGGAGGACTGATGAATCAATGGGCAATTATTTGGGCCGAGCACGACAAGTTTATTACCGGGCTACTGGCGACACTGGAACTGTTTATTATCGCCGCCGTCTGCGGATTATTGATTGGTACCGTCCTGTGCTACGTCACGGAATACCAGAAGCGGGTTTTGAACAACGTTATTATGGGTTTGTAAACCTGATGCGGGCGATTCCATTCCTGATTCTGGCCTATTTACTGTACTACGGGTTACCGGAACTGGGTTGAGTCTTGACGCCTGGACGGCAGGGTTAGTGGCATTAATTATCTATCACGGTGCTTATTTCTTTGAGATTCTGCGTAGCCAGAGACGGGTATTTTCCCATGGCTATATTGAAGCCGCCGTGGTGCAAGGTTTCTCTCGCTACACGATCTCTCGTCGCATCGTGATGCCCAATATTTTCTCCTCCGCACTGCCGCTGCTGGGTAATCAGCTCATTATTTGCCTGAAAGATACCGCGTTTCTCAGCATTATTACCGTTCAGGAGATTACCGCTGCCGCCAATAGCGTGCAGGCGACCTATTTTATTCCGTTTAATGCCTTTATTGTGGCCATTGCCCTGTATTGGGCCATCAGTATCGTGCTGGAGCTGCTGGTGAAACGGTTGACTGTGTATAGCGCAAAAAGAGGAATGAGCCATGTCTGATACCACGGCGGTCAGCGTCAAAAATGTCTCCAAACAGTTTGATAACGTCGAGGTGCTGCGCGACATCAATCTGACGGTGGAGAAGGGACGGTGGTCAGTATTCTCGGCTCGTCCGGTTCGGGAAATCCACGCTGCTGCGCTGTATGAACTGGCTGGAACAGCCGGACCGCGGTGAAATTCGTATCGGCGGCCAGCGCATCGGCGTGAATGAACAGACCGGGAAAACGATGTCGCACCGCGATCTGTCGAAGATTCGCGAGCGGGTGGGATGGTTTTCCAGAGCTTTAACCTGTGGCCGCATCTCACCGTGCAGCAAAACGTGATGGAGGCGCTGCTGCACGTGAAGGGATGAAGCGCGAGGAAGCGCGCGCGATTGCCGACCAACAGCTTAAAAAGGTGGGTATGGATCATAAGGCAGATGCCTACCCGATCACGCTCTCCGGTGGGCAGAAACAGCGCGTGGCCATCGCCCGCTCGCTGGCGATGTCGCCGGAGGTGCTGCTGTTTGATGAACCCACTTCAGCGCTGGATCCGGAGCGCGTTAACGAAGTACTCAGCGTCATGAAGTCGCTGGCGGCGGAAGGTTACACCATGGTGGTGGTGACGCATGAAATGGAGTTTGCGCGTCAGGTATCGAATGAAGTGGTGTTTCTGGAGAAGGGATATTGATTGAGAAGGCGCCGCCGGAGATTTTCTTTAGCCAGCCAAAATCGGAGCGTGTGCGACAATTTTTGCAAAGCAGCCGCTAAACCCTCACCCCGGCCCTCTCCCTGTAAGGAGAGGGAGAAAACCTGGCCCTTGCAAACCCGCAATTAACCGATAAACCGCACCGAACAGTCCCCTCTCCCTGTGTACGGTCCGGGGACATGGTAGACAGGTGTTCGGGACATGCTGAACACTTTTTAACATCCTTTACCCATGGTGATCGACTTTTTCTTCAGGTCGATCACCCCTACCTTTGTGCTGTACCACCACACTTCATAACATCCATCCTCCTGCGTTTCCTTCAGCCCGACCCGTTCTCCCCTGAACGCCTTACCCGCCTTCAGACTGATGCCTTTTATGCTCAGTTTCCCGACGATGTCGACCTTCCTCACCATTACCCCCTCGTCGTATTCCGGTGGCACCATGATGCCACTGTACTGTCGTGCAGACGGCTGATATCGGGAGGCCGGCACTGCCATATCCAGAGCCTCGTGCGGCCGCTCAAGGTTATAGACGGTCCGCCAGTGCTCGAAGGCGCGCTGCAGTTCACCGCTGTCCGCGAACCACTTCCCCTGCAGCACTTCCGCCTTCAGGCTGCGGTGAAAACGCTCCAGCTTGCCCTGTGTCTGCGGATGGTATGGCCGGGAGTGGCCTACCCGGATACCCTGGCGCATCAGCCACAGCTCCAGCCCGGTCCAGACACCGGTCGTGTCGCCCCACGGCGCACCGTTGTCCATCGTCATCCTGTCCGGCAGACCGTAGCGTTCAAACACGCTGACCAGTTGTTGCTGCACGGTCTCGCGTCGTTCATCGGTACAGGGTGCCAGGCACAGGGAGAAACGGGAGTGGTCGTCCAGCAGGGTCAGCGGATGGCAGCGGCCGCCGCCAAAGGAAAGTGGCCCTTAAAGTCCATCTGCCAGAGCCGGTTCGGCGCGTCATGCTCAAACCGGCCTGTGGCCGGAATGCCCGATACTGTTCCCGGCAGCAGGCCGTGGCGGCCATCAGGTTATGGACGGTGCTGAAGGCAGGCATGCGGTGTCCCTGGTCTTCGAGCCAGCGCTTTATCTTGCGCGCGCCCCAGCGTTCATGCCGGTCATGGCCATGCGCAGCAGGTAAAGGATGTCGTCTGGCGAGCGGTTAGGGGAATGATGAGGCGTGCGGGCCGATCGTGAAGACCGGAAACCCCTTCCAGAGCCCAGCGGTGAAGCCACTTGTAGCCGGTGGCGGGAGATATGCCGTAAAGACGGCAAAGAGCACGGATGTTCGCCCCGTCCTGCGAGGCGAACAGAACAAACTCAGAACGTAATGACATGGTATCTCTCTCATCCCAGGGCATAAGCGACTCCATAAAACGGGTTCTTATGCCTTAGTTGTAAGTGTCTACCATGTCCCCGAACAAGTGTTCACCATGTCCCCGGACTGTACACCCTGTAAGGGAGAGGGAGAAAACCAGGCCCTTGCAAACCTGCAACTAACCCATAAACCGCACCGCACAGTCCCCTCTCCCCATTGGGAGAGGGTTAGGGTGAGGGGTACGTGCACCGCGCTAATCCCGGTCAATGGCAAACGGCTGCCAGGCCTGACGCACCGGCATCACCTCCACGCGGTTAATATTCATATGATCCGGCAGCGTCGCGATGTACAACATCTGCTCGGCGATATCCAGCGCCGACAGCGGCGTGGTACCGCGATAAAGCGCGTCGGATGCCGCCTGGTCGCCCTTAGTGCGCACCAGCGTAAACTCCGTCTCCGCAATACCCGGCGCCAGATCGGTGACGCGCACGCCGGTGCCTAACAGGTCACAGCGCAGGTTATAGCTGAACTGCTTCACAAACGCCTTGCTGGCGCCATACACATGGCTACCCGGATACGGCCACTGCCCGGCAATCGAACCAATGTTGATAATGCTTGCCCCTGCGCCGTGGCGAACCAGCGTGGGCAGCAGCGCGTGCGTGACGTTGACCAGCCCGGTGACATTGGTATCTATCATGGTGTGCCAGTCCGCGAGATCCACCTTCTGCGCGGGCTGCGGCGACAGCGCCAGACCGGCATTGTTGATGAGTGTGGTGACGTCGGCAAATTCGAGCGGCAGGGCGGCGACGGCTGACGCCACCGCCGCGCTATCCCGCACGTCCAGTTCGATAACATGCACCGGCACCCGCGATGCCAGTTCGTTTTGTAGCGCCTGTAACCGCGCCAGTCGGCGGCCGCTTAATACCAGCGCCCAGCCCGCCCGCGCAAACACGTGCGCTGCCGCTTGCCCAAAGCCGGAGGTCGCCCCGGTAATAAACACCACGTTACGTTGTTGCATTGTGCTCTCCTGTGCAGGTTGTTCCGAACACTATAAAAACCCCGGCGCGACCTGCCGAGAGACAGTCGCGGCACGGCGATGTGACACGTTGTCACAGCCGTCGGTCTACACTGGCTCTATCACTTTTTTTTCTGTCGACGACATGATGAATCAACGCCAACGCTATGCGAGGAACGACGATGACAGAGTTAAACAATCAGGCCGTCCGCCAACTGGACAGAGAGTATGTTTTTCATTCCTGGTCAATGCAGGGCAACCTCAACCCGCTGGTGATTGCCGGGCGAAAGGCTGTGAGCTGTGGGATTACGACGGCAAAACCTATCTGGATTTCAGCAGCCAGCTGGTAAACGTTAACCTGGGCTATCAGCACCCCCGCGTGCTGGCGGCGATGAAGGAGCAACTGGAGACGTTGGTGACGATTGCGCCTGCAACCGCCAACCTGGCGCGCGGCGAGGCGGCAAAGCGTATTATTGGCCTCGCGCCGGAAGGGTTTAGCAAAGTGTTCTTCACCAACGCCGGAGCCGACGCTAACGAGAACGCCATCCGTATGGCGCGCATGTACACCGGGCGTGACAAAGTGCTGTCGGCCTACCGCTCCTATCACGGCAACACCGGCAGCGCGATTGCCGCCACCGGCGACTGGCGTCGGGTGCCAAACGAATATTCGCGCGGTCACGTCCACTTTTTTAACCCGTATCTGTACCGCAGCGAATTTAACGCCACCAGCGAGCAGGAAGAGTGCCGCCGCGCGCTGGCCCATCTGCGGCGGATGATCGAGTGCGAAGGCCCATCCTCTATCGCGGCCATTTTGCTGGAGTCGATTCCGGTACGGCGGGCATTCTGGTGCCGCCGGAAGGCTATATGAAAGGCGTTCGTGCGCTGGCGGACGAGTTCAACATTATCCTGATTCTTGACGAAGTGATGGCGGGATTTGGCCGCACCGGCAGCTGGTTTGCCTTCGAGCAGGATGGCATCGTGCCGGATCTGATCACCTTTGCCAAAGGGGTGAACGCCGGATACGTACCAGCAGGCGGGGTGATCATCAGCGATCGGATCGCCCACTATTTTGACGATCGTTTCTTTGCTGGTGGATTGACCTACTCCGGCCACCCGCTGGCGATGGCGGCGATCGTGGCGACGCTGGACGCGATGAAAGACGAAGGGATTGTGGAAAACGCGGCGCTGATCGGCAACGGTGTGCTGCGCCAGGGGCTGGAAGCGCTGGCGGAGCGCTCGCCGCTGGTGGGCGACGTTCGCGGTCGTGGCGTCTTCCAGGCGCTGGAACTGGTCAGCGATCGGGTGAAGAAAACGCCGCTGGCGGCGGGGAATATGGCGGAGATTAAAGGCGAGTTAACCGAAGCGGGGCTGCTGAGTTTCGTGGTGGAAAACCGCATTCACGTGGTGCCGCCGTGTACCATCAGCGCTGAACAGGTGAAAAAAGGGCTGGGGATATTGCAGGATGTGCTGGGCCGTTTTGCCCATTTAGCCGTGTAGCCTCGTTCGGGCTACAAGCGGTTCCCTCTCCCCATTGGGAGAGGGTTAAGTGCAGCGTTGAACCTGATGCTTAACTCGGGCTCCAGGTATATGGCGCTGCAATACCCAACGGCAGACCCAGTCCCCACCACAGCAGTAGCAGCGCGCTCCACGCCACGAAGAAGGCGATGGAGTACGGCATCATCATCGAGACCAGCGTGCCTACGCCCGCACCTTTCACGTAGCGCTGGCAGTAGATCACAATCAGCGGGAAGAAGACCATCAGCGGGGTAATGATGTTGGTGCAGGAGTCACCGATACGGAACGCCGCCTGCGTCAGCTCCGGCGAAATCCCTACCGCCATCAGCATCGGCACCATAATCGGCGACAGCAGCGCCCATTTTGCCGACGCTGAACCAATCAACAGGTTAACCACCGCCGTCAGAACAATCATCCCGATGATGGTTGCCTGCCCCGGCAGCGCCAGCGCTTTCAAGCCGTCCGCGCCTACCAACGCCACCAGCGTGCCGATGTTCGAGTCGCTGAATGCTTTGATAAACATGGCGCAGAAGAAGGCCATCACCATGTATGAGCCCATTTTGCTCATCGAGTCGTTCATCGCGCCAATGACGTCTTTGCCGGTTTTAAAGGTGCTGGAGGCAAAGCCGTACACGATACCCGGCAGGATGAAGATCAGGAAAATCAGCGGCACGATAGATTTCATGATCGGCGCGCTATAGGAGGTCAGCGAGCCGTCGCTCCCACGCAGCATTGAGCCCTCCGGCCAAGCGGCTGCGGCCAGTGCGGCGAGGCCCAGCAGCATCACCAGCGACGCGCGGTTAAAGGCGCGGCTTTCCTGCGGCGTGACGTTGGACATGTCTTCACCGTGCTTAAAGTCGCCGTCAATGGTCATTTTGCTGACGCGCGGTTCGACGATGCGCTCGGTGACCCACCAGCCGACCAGCGTGATGACGATAGACGAGGCGATGCCAAAGATCAGGTTACACAGGGTATTGACGGTATAGGTGCTGTCGAGCAGCTGGGCCGCGGCCTGAGTAAAACCTTGCAGCAGCGCGTCGTTACCGGTTGGCACCATGTTGGCGGCGAAACCGCCGGAAACGCCGGAGAACGCGGCGGCAATCCCCACCAGCGGGTGGCGTCCGGCGGACATAAAGATAATCGCCCCCAGCGGGATCACCAGCACATAGCCGGCATCCGCCGCCACGTGGCTGAACATGGCGACGAAAATCAGCATTGGCGTCAGCAGTTTTTTCGGCGTCACGCGCAGCATCTTTTTCAGCGCTACGTTGATAAAGCCGGAGCTTTCCGCCACACCTACGCCGAGCATGGCGACCAGCACAATCCCCAGCGGCGCGAAGCCGGTGAAGGTGGTGACCATATTGGCCAGCGTGTTGGTCAGCGCTTCGGCGGAGAGCAGGTTGTTGACCTTGACGGCTTCCTGGGTCATCGGGTTGATCACGTCAAACGTCATCATCGACAGCACTGCCGAGAGGCCCATGACCGCCAGTAAAAAGTAGAAAAAGATCAGCGCCGGTTCTGGCAGACGGTTGCCTGCTTTTTCAATGGCATTGAGAAAGCCGCTCATCAGTCGGCTTTCGCTCACTTCTTTCCGTGTCCGTGTTTGCGTATTCATTGGATTCCTTAATTTCGCACAATTGTTTCATTGTTTGTGTGAATGTTTCGGAGGAATCATAGGGTAATTGCGCGAGGAAACTATATGTTTTCAGGTATTAAAACTGATATGTGACCTGTTTATTGATTTTTTGTTTTGTTTATCAGTTTTTATCTGGTTATTGATTCGTTATTTTCGATTTCCGGTCATATTTATGGCTGAGAGAAGAGGGTGATGATTCGCTGCGCATCAACGGCGTGCCAGCGTAGTGACGCAGTGAGGGAAAGGGCGGGAAGCTCAACGGCGAGTGTTTCCGCGTTAAGACTGATGGTAACGGCATCATGAAAACCCTGAAGTTCGGGCACTGTGAGGAGAACGCTTTGTACAGACTCTCCTTGGCCGAGAACGCCAGCGTCAACGCTAACGGGAAGGGCAGCGTGCTGTGGCGCAGGACGGCAAGTTCCTCTTCGCTAGCAATAAGGCTCGCCAGCTCATCGGCAAGCTGAGGCGAAAAGACCGCTTCAATATCAATACCAACCGGGGTACGAGCGACGATGGCGATGGCTGTGTTACCGCAGTGGCTGATGCTGCCGTACAGACCCTCAGGCCAAATCGGCTGACGGTTCTTGCCGATTCCCGGCACCGATTTTTCACCGAATGCGCGCAGCGCATGCACGGCGGCAATCCGTCCGGCGAGGTGCTCGGTCTGGCGTTTTTTCCCCGAGCGGGCAAGCTTCGCGTGATGGGGCAGCCACAGTAAATCACCAGGGGTGAAGCTGTCGGGGTCAAAATCGATACGCTGTAAGGTGTGAAGGGTACTGTGATGTGTCTTCATGCGGCTCCTGAAAAACCCTCTCCCGCGTGGGAGAGGGGAGTGCAAACAATCAGAAGTGGGTGTTAATTCCCATGTACCAGGTACGGCCGGATTCGTTGTAGGTCTCCGCGCCGGCGCCGTACATATAACCCGTCGCGCCGCCGGTGGTCTGGGCGTTACCCGCACGCCAGTGACGTTTGTCGAAGATGTTGTCCACGCCGCCGGTCAGGCTGACGTATTTATTCACATCCCAGGTCGCGCTCAGGCCAACGATGCTGTATGGGCTGACTTCGTTGGTTTCGCTGCCGGTGACCGGCTGACCTTTGTAGTTATACTTCTTCGGCTGCTGCTTGCCGTACCAGGTAAAGGTCGACTGAACGGACACGTCCTGCTGAATCTGCCAGCTCAGCGTCGAGTTCAGCGTGTATTCCGGATAATAGACAGACGATCGCCGGTGGTTTTATTTTTGCTTTGCAGCATATAGGTGATGTTGTTGGTCCAGTTCACCGTCTCGCTAACCGGCACGTTTAACGTACCTTCCAGACCTTCCACTACGGCTTTCGGACGTTTTCCCATTTGTAGACATCGGTGCCTGTGCCGTTGGTGTAAACCGGAGAATAGCCGGCTTCAATCTTGTTGCGATAGTCGTTGCGGAACCAGGTGGCACCGGCCAACCAACCATCACGTTTGAATTCGAGACCAATTTCTTTGTTGATGCTGGTCTCGGCTTTCAGATCGTCATTACCCTGCAGGTAGCAACCGGCCTTGCTGGCGTAGCAGCCCTGGCCTTTGCTGTACAGAATGTAGTTCGGGTTTGTCTGATACAGGCTCGGCGCTTTATAGGCACGGGCAATACCCATTTTCAGGGTAAAGTCGTCCAACAGTCCCTGCGACAGGTTCAACGACGGGCTCCAGTTGTCGCCCACGATGCTGTGATGATCGAAACGCAGCGCCGGGGTCAGCATGGTCGTGTCGGTCAGTTCCATGTTGTTTTCGGCAAACAACGAGAAGATTTTGGCCTCTGAATACGGGCTGCGATCGGTGCTGCTGTAACCCGGAATATCGCCACCCATAAAGGTTTGGGTGTTAGAAGCGTTATCCTTCATACGCTGCTGGTTCCACTCGGTCCGAGGGTCAGGTTCTGGTTGACCAGGTAATCGAACGGCAGGTTGATTTCGCTGTGCAGCATCACATCCGACAAATCAATGTCAGAGAACTGGTTGCTGCTGAAGATCCCTTCGGTACCCCCGGCCAGACCTTCGCCTTTACGGAGTTTCGGGTGTGTTCGTACTGCGCCCAGTTGCTGGTCGTAATGCCGTTATCCCAGCCGCCGTTCCAGGTGACGGAGTAGGTATTGCGGTAGAGACGGTTGGTCTCTTTACCGTAGTTCTCTTTTACCAGATCGTTAGTGTTGGTGTTCTGGGTATCGCCCGCGTAGAGGTTCCCCTGACGGCTGTAGCCTGCTTCAAATTCCAGCGACTGCATGGGCGCAAAGTCCCAGCGCACCAGGCCGTTAATATTTTTATTTTCAACGCCTTCGCGACCCGCAGGCAGGGTATCCTGATAGATACCGGTACGCTCGGACTGGTGGCCCTGGTTGATATCCCAGGCGTCTGCCTGCGTTTTGTCGAGATTACCGTACAGACGGAAGCTGAAGGCATCGCCCAGCGGGCCGGTCAGACTGAAGTCGGTACGCTTGGTTGAACCTTCGTCTTTATGCTCCGGCGCATTCATGTAGGCGTTCCAGGAGCCGTGCCATTCATTTTCGGTCTTTTTGGTGATGATATTCACCACGCCGCCCGCCGCGCCGTTGCCATAGCGTGCCGCCGCAGGGCCGCGAATAACATCAATGCGCTCAATCATTTCCGGTGGTACCCAACTGGTATCACCACGGGTATCACGCTCGCCGCGCCAGCCCAGACGGATGGAGTTACGGCTGGTCACCGGCTTACCGTCGACCAGAATCAGGGTGTTTTCCGGCCCATCCCGCGAATGTCGATCTGACGGTTGTTACCGCGCTGGCCGCTGGTGGAATTGCCGGTCAGGTTCACGCCAGGCATGGTTCGGATGATCTCAGAAACATCGCGCGCTGGCGGGCGTTTGCGGATTTCATCGGCGGTGATGGTGGAAACGCCCGGTGCCTGCAGGTTCTGCTCGGCGGCGGTTACCACCATGGTTTCGCCATTGACGTCGGTTTTGCTGCTGTCTGTTTCTGCGGCGAAGGCCGGAGCGGCCATGCCATAGATACCCAAATTGACCAGGAAGGTCAGGGATTTGATTTTATTATTCATTTTGTATCCTGCTTTTCGTCGCCGGGGCTCGTACAGCTCCGTCCCAAAGGGCAAGCCCCGGCATGGTTATATGCGTAAAGCATGTGAAAGTTGCGCGCCAATACGCTATTGCAAATGCAAATAGTTATCAATAATATTATCAATAAATTTTAGTCTGTAACAATAAATTCCACAATAAACATGGGGTTAACGTGGTGGGGAAGTTAGCGACAGGAAGTGATGCCTGGTGGGCGACGATAAAAGGGCCACAGTATCAATGTGTTAACGGTGAATGTCAGGTGACGTTCTGGTGGCGCGATCCGGCGGGAAGCGAGGCCACTTCGCCGATTCGGCGGTGTGGATTTACATTACCGGCGTCACCGATCACCACCACAATTCTGTGCCGCAAACCCTGCGACGCATTGACCACACCGATGCGTGGTGCTGGACCACCTCACTGCCGTCGACCTGGCGCGGCAGCTATTGCTTCGCGCCGTCAGCGCGCGAAGATGATTTTTCCCCGGATATTTTCACGACACCCGAACCGGACCGCATGCTGCTGCGTGAAGGCTGGCGCAAGGTGCTGCCGCAGGCGATCGCCGACCCGCTCAATCCGCAGAGCTGGAAGGGCGGGCGCGGGCACGCGGTGTCGGCACTAGAGATGCCGCAGGCACCGGAGCAGCCTGGCTGGTCAACGCCCGCCGCGCGCTGGAACCCGCCGCAGTGCATCACCTGGCACAGCGAACGGCTGGGTAACCGGCGCCGGGCATGGATTTTTTCCACCGGCGATGCGGGCGAAGAAGAGCGTCCGCTGGCGGTGCTGCTCGACGGCCAGTTCTGGGCTGAAAGTATGCCGGTATGGCCCGCGCTGACCGCGTTAACCGACGAAGGCAAACTGCCTCCGGCGGTGTACCTGTTGATTGATGTCATCGACAACGCCCATCGCAGCATCGAGCTGCCGTGTAACCCTGACTTCTGGCTGGCGGTACAGCAAGAGCTGCTACCGCAGGTGCAGGCGATTGCGCCCTTCAGCGAACGTGCCGATCGCACCGTGGTGGCTGGCCAGAGTTTTGGCGGCCTGTCGGCGCTGTACGCCGCCTTACACTGGCCGGCGCGATTTGGCTGCGTGCTAAGCCAGTCCGGTTCTTACTGGTGGCCGCACCGCGGAGGACACCAGAGCGGCCTGATTCTGGAACAGCTTCAGCGCGGCGAAGTTCAGCCTCAGGGGTTACGCATCGTGCTCGAAGCCGGTGTTCGTGAGCCACTCATTTTTCGCGCCAATCAGGCGCTTTTTGCCCAATTACAGCACACGCAGCTGCCGATTTTCTGGCGTCAGGTTGACGGCGGACATGATGCGCTTTGCTGGCGCGGCGGGCTGACCGCCGGGCTGATGACCCTATGGGGTCGCGAGCGCGATTAACGACAGGAGTTTGGTATGCAAGTCAGTAACCCCTTCGATGTGGCGCAAGGGCTGTTTTACCTTCTGCAAAACCCGCAGCGACAGTTCAGCCTTTGGCCTCAGCAGTGCACGCTACCCGCGGGCTGGACGGTGGTCTGCCAACCGCAGCCGCTTGAGGCGTGCAACGCCTGGTTAAGCGCGCACTGGACCACGCTGACCCCCGACCATTTTGCCACCACCGGAGGCCGCCCATGAGCCCGCGTTTACCGCTGATTGCCGCCCAGCCGGGTATCTGGATGGCGGAGGCGCTCTCGACGCTGCCAAACGCCTGGAGCGTGGCGCATTACGTTGAATTACAAGGTGAAATAGACGGTGAGCTGTTGGCGCGGGCGATTGCTGCTGGCATGATGCAGGCCGATACGCTGCGTTTGCGCTTTGGCGAAGATAACGGTGAAGTGTGGCAGTGGGTTGACGACAGCCTGGTTATCGCCGAACCGCCGATCGACGATTTACGTACGTTTGACGACCCGCCGCAGGAAGCGCTGGCGCGGATGCAGGCCGACCTGGCGCAAAACAGCCGCGTCGACAGCGGCAATCCGCTGTTTTGCCACCGCCTTTACCGGGTGGGCGACAAGCGCTGGTTCTGGTATCAGCGTTATCACCACCTGCTGGTCGACGGTTTCAGCTTCCCGGCCATTACCCGCCAGATAAGCCTCATTTACCAGGCCTGGCAGCGCGGTGACGCGATGCCCGAACCGGCGTTCACGCCGTTTGCGGAAGTGGTGGAGGAATATCAGCGCTATCGCGATAGCGACGCGTACTTGCGTGATAAAACCTTCTGGGCCGAGCAGCGAAAAGCGCTGCCGTCTCCCGCTTCACTCTCACCCGCGCCGCTGCCGGGGCGGGCGCAAAGCAGCGCCATCTGGCGATTAAAGCTGACCGCCGATCGTCGGGCGTTTAGCCGCCTGAGCGCGGCTGCGCCGAACTGCCAGCCAGCCGATCTGGCGCTGGCGCTAACGGCGCTGTGGCTGGGACGTCTGTGCGGGCGCAGCGAATACGCCGCAGGATTTATTTTTATGCGCCGCCTGGGTTCCGCGGCGTTAACCGCCACCGGCCCGGTGCTGAACGTGCTGCCGCTGGCGGTCACCCTCAATGGGCAGGAGACGCTGGCCGAGCTGGCGATACGTCTCTCAGCACAGCTGAAAAAAATGCGTCGCCATCAGCGCTACGACGCCGAGCAGATTGTCCGTGATGCGGGTAAAGCCGCCGGTGATGAAGCGCTGTTTGGCCCGGTATTTAACGTCAAAATGTTCGATTATCGTCTGGCTTTCGACGACGTGACGGCCATCACCCATACGCTGGCGACCGGGCCGGTGAACGATCTGGAGCTGGCGCTGTTCCCGGATGAAGAGGGCGGCCTGACGCTGGAAGTGCTGGCGAATCAACAACGTTATGATAAAGCGACGTTGCAGCAACATATCGCGCGTTTAACCGCATTATTGCAGCAGTTTGCTGATAATCCAGCCTTAAGCTGTGCCGACGCCGAGCTGCTTTCCGGTGATGAATATCATCGTCTGGCGCAGATTAACGCTACGGGCAAAACGCTGCCGCGTGAAACGCTGAGTTCGCTGGTTGCCGCTCAGGCGGCAAAAACGCCGGATGCCGTGGCGCTGGTTGACGCCCATTACCGCTTTACCTACCGCGAAATGCGCCAGCAGGTAGTGGCGCTGGCAAACGTGCTGCGTCAGCGCGGCGTGAAGCCCGGTGACAGTGTGGCCGTGGCGTTACCGCGTTCCGTCTTCCTGACGCTGGCGCTGCATGCCATCGTTGAGGCCGGAGCCGCCTGGCTGCCGCTGGACACCGGTTACCCCGACGACCGCCTGCAGATGATGCTGGAAGACGCTCGGCCATCGCTGCTGATCACCGCCGATGATCAGTTACACCGTTTCCCGAATATCTCCAGCCTGTGCCTGAACGCGCCGCTGGCGACGAGCGATGACCAGCCGTTAGCGCTGGCGACGCCGGAACAGACCGCTTATATCATCTTTACCTCCGGCTCGACCGGTCGCCCGAAAGGGTCATGGTGGGGCATGAGGCGATTGTTAACCGTCTGCTGTGGATGCAGAACCACTATCCGCTGACCGCCGCCGACGTGGTGGCGCAGAAAACGCCGTGCAGTTTTGATGTCTCGGTGTGGGAGTTCTGGTGGCCGTTTATCGCCGGGGCGAGCCTGGTGATGGCCGAGCCGGAGGCGCACCGTGACCCGCTGGCGATGCAGCGCTTCTTTGCGCAATATGGCGTCACCACCACCCACTTTGTGCCGTCGATGCTGGCGGCGTTTGTCGCCTCACTGACGCCGGAAACGGCGGCCAGCTGCTGTTCGCTGCAACGGGTCTTTTGCAGCGGTGAAGCGCTGCCGACCGCGCTGTGCCGGGAATGGGAAGTGCTCACTCACGTGCCGCTGCACAACCTTTATGGGCCGACGGAAGCCGCCGTTGATGTGAGCTGGTACCCGGCCTATGGCGAAGCGCTGGCGGCGGTAACGGGCAACAGCGTGCCGATTGGTTTCCCGGTATGGAATACCGGGCTGCGCATCCTCGATGCGATGATGCGCCCGGTGCCGTTTGGCGTCGCGGGCGATCTCTATCTCACCGGCATTCAACTGGCGCAGGGCTATCTGGGGCGTCCGGACCTGACCGCCAGCCGCTTTATCGCCGACCCGTTTGCTCCCGGCGAGCGGATGTATCGCACCGGCGATGTGGCGCGTTGGCTGGATAACGGTGCGGTGGAGTATTTAGGCCGCAGCGACGATCAGCTGAAAATTCGCGGCCAGCGCATTGAGCTGGGAGAAATCGATCGGGTGATGCAGACCCTGGAAGACGTGGAACAAGCGGTCACTCACGCCTGCGTTATTAACCAGGCCGCTGCCACCGGCGGCGATGCGCGTCAACTGGTGGGCTATGTGGTCTCGACTTCGGGTCTGCCGCTGGATACCGATGCGCTGCTGGCGCAATTGCGCGATCGACTGCCGCCGCATATGGTGCCGGTGGTGTTGCTGCAGCTTAGCGCGCTGCCGCTCAGCGCCAACGGTAAGTTGGATCGCAAGGCGCTGCCGTTGCCGTCGCTGACGCAGAAAACCGCCGGGCGTGCGCCGCAGTCGGCGACAGAGACGCAGGTGGCCGAGGCGTTCAGCCAGCTGTTAGGCTGTGAGATCCAGGATATCGACGCCGACTTCTTCGCCCTCGGCGGACACTCGCTGCTGGCGATGCGTCTGGCGGCAATACTCAGCCAGCGTAGCGGGCGTCAGGTGACGCCGGGCAGGTGATGGTCTCCTCGACGGTGGCTAAACTGAGTGCGTTGCTGGAGAGCGACGATGAGGAGCAGGTAATGCGTCTGGGCTATGAGCCGCTGCTGCCGCTGCGCACTGGCGACGGTCCGACGTTGTACTGCTTCCATCCGGCATCGGGCTTCGCTTGGCAGTTCAGCGTGCTGTCGCGCTATCTGTCGCCGCGCTGGTCAATCACTGGCATTCAGTCGCCGCGCCCGGAAGGGCCAATGCAAACGGCGCAGACGCTGGACGAAGTCTGCGAGCAGCATCTGGCGACGCTTTTGGCGCAGCAGCCACATGGGCCGTACTATCTGCTGGGCTATTCCCTCGGTGGGACGCTGGCGCAGGGCATCGCCGCCCGGTTACGCCAGCGCGGTGAAACGGTGGCGTTCCTCGGCCTGCTGGATACCTGGCCGCCGGAGACACAAAACTGGGCGGAAAAAGAGGCTAACGGCCTCGACCCGGCTGTATTGGCGGAGATAAACCGCGAACGCGAAGCATTTCTCGCCGCGCAGCAGGGGCAAGGGTCCAGCGCGCTGTTCAGCGCGATTGAAGGCAACTATGCCGATGCGGTACGGCTGCTGACCACCGCGCACAGCGCCACGTTCGACGGGAAAGCGACGCTGTTTGTGGCGGAGAAAACCCGGCAGGCGGACCCGCAGACGGCATGGGGGCCATGGGTGGGGGAACTGGAGGTTTATCGCGAGGACTGCGCGCACGTGGATATCATCACGCCCGCGGCGTTTGAGACGATAGGGCCGGTGATTCGGGAGATATTGGGGTAGGGATTCGGTTTTTCTCTGTCCGGAAAGCGCGTTCGGTTTGATCCCTCGCCCTTTGGGAGAGGGTTAGGGTGAGGGGAAATGTGCGCGATGTACCCTCACCCCGGCCCTCTCCCTGAAAGGGAGAGGGAGTAAGCGCTACCGCCGCCCAGCGGCACCACCAGCGGCGTATGGGCCACCGGATCGTCAATGATCATGCAGCGTAGCCCGTACACCGCTTCAATCAATTCCGCCGTCACAATTTCTTGCGGCGCGCCTTCGGCGACGATTTTCCCTTCGCGCAGCGCAATCAGGTGCGTAGCGTAGCGGCATGCCTGGTTTAAATCATGCAGCACGGCAGCGAGCGTAAAACCGCGTTCGCGGTTTAGCTCGCTTAGCAATTCCAGCAAATCAATCTGATGGCTGATATCCAGCCAGGTCGTCGGCTCGTCGAGCAGCATGATCGCGGTATCCTGCGCCAGCACCATCGCAATCCATGCACGCTGACGCTGGCCGCCGGAGAGGGTGTCCACGCTCTGATTCGCCAGTTCAACGATCCCGGTCGCCTGCATCGCGCGCTGTACGGCATCCTCATCTTCCTGCCGCCAGCGGGTAAATAGCGGCTGGTGCGGATAGCGCCCTCGCGCTACCAGTTCCTGTACTGAAATATCGCTGGGCGTGGTGGCGTTTTGCGCCAGCAGACCGATACGTCGCGCCACCTCTTTACTGGCATAGCGCTGAATCTCTTCGCCGTCGAGATAGACGTGACCGTGAGTCGGCGTCATCAGGCGGCTGAGCGTGCGCAGCAGCGTCGATTTACCGCAGCCGTTAGGGCCGATAATGGCGGTGAAATGACCGTCCGGAATGGTGACATTCAGCGACTCGGCGATGGTTTTTTTACCGTAGGCGAGGGTTAACGCCTCGCCGCGCAGACGGGCGACGGTATCGGTCATTTTTTACGAGACTCCTGAATAAGCAGCACGATGAGATAGATACCGCCAAGACTGACGGTCACCACGCCCACCTGAAGCTGGTAAGGCAAGAACAGTTGTTGTGCGCAGAAATCGGCGGCGGTGAGCAGCAGCGCCCCACAGAGCGCGGCCTGAGTCAGCCCCAGCGCACGGTGCCGCTCAGGCGGCGGGCAATATGCGGGCGACCAGCGCAATAAAGGAAATCGGCCCGGCCAGCGCGGTGGCGGCGGCGGTGAGCACCACGGCGACCAGCATCAGCAGCAGGCGAGAATATTCGACACGCACCCCCAACGCGCAGGCGCTGTCATCGCCCATCTCCAGCAGACGCAGGCGGCGCACCAGCAGTGCTGCACAGGCCAGCGCGACGATCATCAGCGGTGCGGCGGGCCAGATTTTGGCCCAGGTCAGGCCGTTGAGCGACCCGGCAAACCACAGCCCCGCAGAGACGGCGGTTTCCAGCGAGGCGCGCAGCAGCAGCCAGGTGTTGAAGGCCATCAGCATCGCGCGGATGCCGATGCCGATAATAATCAGGCGAAAGGTTTCGATACCATTGCGCCACGCCAGCGCCCACACCAGCAGCGAGGTGGCAATGCCGCCTGCCATCGCAGCGAGGGTAATGGTGGTCAGGTTCTGGCCGAAGAAGACCAGCGCTACCAGTACACCGCTCCATGCCCGGTGTTAAAGCCCATTACGTCCGGGCTACCCAGCGGGTTACGCATCAACGACTGAAAAATCGCGCCGCTGACGCCCAGCGCGGCGCCAATTAACAGCGCCATCAGTACGCGCGGTAGACGCCATTCGGTCACCACCATGGCGACGGCGCGCGGCGCATCGCCGAATAACGCGCTGAAGACCTGGGAAAATTCCAGCGTCACTGCGCCGCTGCGTAGACTCAGGAGCGTTAGCAGTAAACAGCCAATGACCAGCAGCAGGCAGCTGGCGAGCAGACGACGGGAAGGGGCGTTCATCGGCCACCTCCGGAAGATTTACGGCGGACGAGGAAAATCAGCACCGGCGCGCCGATAAAAGCGCTGACCACCGACACGCGCAGTTCGCCGGGAACCAGCAGGCGGCCCGCAATATCGGCGAACAGCAGCAGCGACGGGGTCGCCAGCAGGGTGACCGGCAGCGACCAGCGGTGATCCGAACCCACCAGCCAGCGGGCGATGTGCGGCATCATCAGACCGATAAAGGCGATAGGGCCGACCACCGAGGTTGCGCTGGCGCAGAGGATGGTAATCACCAGCAGCCCAGAATTTGTGTGCGCCCCACTTTACTGCCGAGCGCTGTGGCGGTATCGGTGCCCAGGCTCAAACTGTTCAGCGAGCGGCTCATCATCAGCGCCACCGCGCCGGCAACCAGCACCGGAATCAGCACCGTTTTGAGCGTTTGCAGCGTACGGATATCCAGTGAACCGGCCTGCCAGAAGCGAAGTTGATCGTAGACGTCCTGGTTGAGCAGGGCGATACCGCTGGAGAACCCTTCCAGCACCGCAGCCAGCGCAACGCCTGCCAGCGTTAAGCGTACCGGGCTGAGCTGGCCGCCGCCCTGGCTACCGGTGAACGCCACGATCAGTGACGCCGCCAGCGCGCCGCAAAAGGCCATCGCCAGCTGCTCCTGTGGCGAGGTAATACCGAGCAGCGCCGCGCCCAGCACGATGGCAAAGCTGGCACCAGCGTTAACGCCAAGAATGCCGGGTCGGCCAGCGGGTTGCGGGTGAGGGTTTGCATGAGCGCGCCGGCAAGGCCCAGCGCGCCACCGGCCAGCAGGCCGGCGAGGGTGCGCGGCAGACGGGCATCGAGAACGATAGTGCAATCGGCACTGTGGCAGGTGCCGCTCAGCGCATCGACGACAACGGAAACCGGCAGTGGCGTCGCGCCGATCAACAAGCTTAGCGTCGCGGCGAGAACCAGCAGCAATAGCAGACCGGGCAGCGCAACGGCGCGCAACGCGGCGGTGGAAAACGACATAGCAACATCCCTGATTTGATAATGATAGTGATTATCGTTATCTATCTTATTCGTTTATGTTAGCATGAGCGACCTCGAAAAGGGTACGAAAAAAAAAGCTCAAGGTCTTGTAATGAACCGACAATCCTGGCTGCTGAATCTGAGCCTGCTAAAAACACATCCGGCCTTCCGCGCCGTCTTTATTGCCCGCTTTATCTCCATTTTGTCGCTTGGCCTGCTTGGGGTCGCCGTTCCGGTGCAAATCCAGATGATGACCCACTCCACCTGGCAGGTGGGGCTGTCGGTGACGCTCACCGGCGGGGCGATGTTCGTTGGGCTGATGGTGGGGGCGTGCTGGCTGACCGCTATGAGCGCCGCAAACTGATTTTGCTGGCGCGCGGCACCTGCGGCGTCGGTTTTATCGGCCTGTGGCTAAACGCGCTGCTGCCGGAGCCGTCGCTATTGGCTATCTACCTGCTGGGCTGTGGGATGGTTTCTTTGCCTCGCTTGGCGTTACGGCGCTGCTGGCGGCAACGCCTGCGCTGGTGGGGCGCGAAAACCTGATGCAGGCCGGGCGATTACCATGTTGACGGTGCGCCTGGGCTCGGTGATTTCGCCGATGGTTGGCGGCCTGCTGCTGGCTTCCGGCGGCGTGTCGTGGAACTACCTGCTGGCGGCGCTCGGCACCTTTATCACCACGCTGACGCTGCTGCGCTTACCGCAGTTGCCGCCGCCGCCGCAGCCGCGCGAACATCCATTGTCGTCGCTGGCGGCGGGGTTCCGTTTCCTGCTCGCGAGCCCGCTGATTGGCGGTATCGCGCTGCTGGCGGGTTAGTTACCATGGCGAGCGCGGTACGCGTGCTTTATCCGGCGCTGGCGCTGGGCTGGCAGATGTCGGCAGCGCAGATTGGTTTATTGTATGCGGCGATCCCGCTGGGGCGGCCTTCGGCGCGTTAACCAGCGGCAGGCTGGCGCAGAACGAGCGACCCGGCTGGATCATGCTGATGGCGACTGTCGGTGCATTTGTCGCCATTGGCCTGTTCGCCATGATGCCGCACTGGACGCTGGGCTTCGTGTGCCTGGCGTTGTTCGGCTGGCTGAGCGCGATCAGCTCGCTGCTGCAATATACCTTGATTCAGACCCAGACGCCGGAGGCGATGCTGGGACGCATTAACGGGCTGTGGACTGCGCAGAACGTCACTGGCGACGCGATTGGCGCGGCGCTGCTCGGTGGGTTGGGGCGGTGTTGACGCCAGTGGCGTCGGCAAGCGTAAGCGGCTGGGGGCTGGCGACTGTCGGCGGGATATTGCTGTTGGTGCTGGGTGAGCTGCGGCGTTTTCGCCGTTAACTCCCGGAGTCGACATAAACGTCGAGTCTTGAGGCCGGATGGCGCTAACGCTTATCCGGCCTACGACTGTGCACGTTTGTAGGCCGGATAAGGCGAAGCCGCCATCCGGCTGGGCGCTAGCCAAACAGCGCCGACAGGCGCGCTAATACCCGCGTCGCACTGTAGTAATCAAGGCGGAACGTCTCGCTGCCCAGCGCATAAACGTGTTTATTTTTGACGGCCGGAAGATGCGCCAGCAGCGGGTTGGCGTAAATCGCGTCGGCGTCTTTCTCGTCGCCGGCAAACAGGAACAGGCTTTCGCCGTTCAGGCCGGAAGCCAGGCTCTCACCGCCAAGCTGGATGATGTCGTGGCGTTTACCCTGACTCTGGCTGGCATGCAGACCCGGCGGCAACGTCGCGAGGGTAAAGCCGAGCTGTTGCAGGAACTGCCCCTGCGCGGATTCGCTGGTCCACAGGTTAGCGCTGTGGGCTGCTGCGGTGTACACCAGCGCGCTGACCGGCTGCGGCGGCAGTTTAATTTGCTGCTTCACCGTCGCCAGCTGTTTATCAAATTCGGCAATACGCGCCGCCGCCTGCTGCTCATTGCCGGTAATCCCGCCCAGTTGCGTCAGCAGCGCCTGCCAGCTTTTATCGTCGTAGTTGATGATAAGCGTGGGAGCGATGGTGGAGAGCTGATCGTACAGCGCCAGCGCCGAGTCGCCGCCGGTGGCGCTAATCAGAATCAGATCAGGCATCTGCGCAGCCACCGCTTCAGCGCTGGGTTCACCGATATACAGACGGGTCACTTTACGGGCTTTGGCGACGTCGCCCCATTGGCGCAGGAAACCCTGAGCATCGGCTACCCGGTTATTGGGGTGGTGGCGCCGCTGGCGATCACCGGCGCGTCAATGGCCAGCAGCGAGCCGGTGAGGGTGACGCTGGTGGATACAATACGCGTGGGTTTTTGTTCCAGCGTGTGTACGCCATGGCTATCGGTGATCTGGCGCGGCCAGTCGGCGGCTTGCGCTGAGGAGAGTCCTAAAACGCTGAAGCCAGCGATCAGCGCGGCGGTGCGCCATAAAGCGGAGAGTTTCACAGAAATGCATCCCGGTTGCAGTTAGTTAATGCTTCTCATTTTCAACTATTGTCCACCCCGGATGCAAGCCCGGCACTGAACTGTTGCAAGCGCCATATCGGGGCGGCGACATCGCGATTAAGCACAAGATGCTGCGTTGCGCTGTTGACATATGAAGCGTTTACTTTTAGGTTACCAAACCAAAATATAAATGATAATTATTCGTAATATCTTTATCGTTTTTGGAGGATGATATGGAAACGTCACTGGCTGCGGATGAACAAGAACAGCAGCATCGGGCCACGCTTTCGGCCGACCGCTTTTTCTTTATGTCGCCGTTCCGCAGTTTTACGACCTCGGGTTGCTTCCAGCGCTTTACCTGCCCGCAGAAGGGGCGATGCGCCGATAGCGCCTTTCAGCAAGGTTTAGCCTCGGCGTTCGCCGCAGCCAAAGCCGCCGGGATCGCCAATCCGGTGATGGTGGGGGCGATTCCGTTTGATACCCGCCAGCCGTCTGCGTTGTTCATTCCTGAGCGCTGTGAGTCCTTCTCACGCACCGCAAAACAGCACTCCTCGCGCTACCACGCGTCTCGCGAACCGATGCGGGTGACCGCGCGTCAGGAAATTCCCCAACACCCGTTTTCCTCGATATGGTTGCCCGCGCGGCGGCGCTGACGGCGACCCGCAGGTCGATAAGGTGGTGCTCTCCCGCCTGATTGATATTACCGCCGGGCAGCCGCTGGACAGCGGTGTGCTGCTGGAACGACTGGTCGCGCAAAACCCGGCAAGCTTTAACTTCCATGTCCCGCTGCCGGACGGCGGGGTGCTGCTGGGGCGAGCCCGGAACTGCTGCTGCGCAAAGAGGGCGATCGTTTCAGTTCGCTGCCGCTGGCGGGGTCGGCGCGTCGTCAGCCGGATGACCTGCTGGATCGTGAAGCGGGTAACCGTCTGCTGGCATCGGAAAAAGACCGTCATGAACACGAGCTGGTGACCCAGTCAATGCAACGTACGCTGGCGCCGCGCAGCCTGCAACTGACGTTGCCGCAGACGCCGCAGCTGATTACCACGCCGACGCTGTGGCATCTGGCGACGCCGATTGAAGGGCAGGCGAAAGCGGCGGAAAACGCCCTGACGCTGGCTTGCCTGCTGCACCGACGCCGGCGCTGAGCGGCTTCCCGCATCAGGCGGCGAAACAGGTGATTGCCGAACTGGAACCGTTTGACCGCGATCTGTTTGGCGGCATTGTGGGCTGGTGTGATGCCGAAGGGAACGGCGAGTGGGTGGTGACGATTCGCTGCGCGCGGGTGAAGGCCAATCGCGTGCGCCTGTTCGCCGGCGCGGGCATCGTGCCCGCCTCATCGCCGGAGTCCGAATGGCGCGAAACCGGCGTCAAACTCTCGACCATGCTGAACGTGTTCGGCCTGCATTAAGGAATCAGAATGACCGTAGAATTTACCCGCTGGCCGGATGCGCTTGCGGCGCGCTATCGTGAAAAAGGCTACTGGCAGGATCTGCTGCTCACCGACATGGTGACGCGTCATGCCGAAAGTGATGCGATTGCGGTTATCGACGGCGAACGTCAGATAAGCTATCGCGCGCTGACTCAGGCCATCGACAATCTGGCCGCGACGCTGCAAAGCCAGGGACTGAAACGTGGTGAAACGGCGCTGGTGCAGCTGGGCAATATCGTCGAGTTTTATATCACCTTTTTCGCATTGCTGAAGATTGGCGTTGCGCCAGTTAACGCGCTGTTCAGCCATCAGCGTAGTGAGCTGAATGCCTACGCCGAGCAGATATCCCCGTAGCCCTGATTGCCGATCGCGGTCACGCGCTGTTTGCCGATGATACCTTCCTCAATCATTTCTGCGCGCAGCACCGTGCTTTACGCGTCGTACTGCTACGCAATGGTGAAGGTGAACATGCGCTGGAAGCGGCGATGGCTCGCCCGGCGATGGGCTTTACGCCGACGCCAACCGCCGCGGATGAGGTGGCCTTTTTTCAGCTTTCCGGCGGCAGTACCGGCACGCCGAAGCTTATCCCTCGCACGCATAACGACTATTACTACAGTATTCGCCGCAGTAATGAAGTGTGTCGCTTCGATGCGGCGACGCGCTATCTGTGTGCTATTCCATCGGCGCACAACTACGCCATGAGTTCACCAGGCGCGCTGGGCGTGTTCCTGGCGGGAGGAACGGTGGTGCTGGCGGCGGACCCGAGCGCGACGCTGTGCTTCCCGCTGATTGAAAAACACCAGGTGAACGTCGCGGCGCTGGTGCCCCGGCGGTCAGCCTGTGGCTACAGGCGATTGCCGAGGGGGCCGGTAACGCTCAACTCCGTTCGCTGACGTTGCTGCAGGTGGGCGGCGCGCGCCTGTCCGCCACGCTGGCGGCGCGGATTCCGGCAGAGATTGGCTGCCAGCTTCAGCAGGTTTTCGGCATGGCGGAAGGGCTGGTGAACTACACCCGTCTTGATGATACGCCAGAAAAAATCCTCAACACCCAGGGGTACCCGATGTGCCCTGACGATGAAGTGTGGGTGGCGGACGAAGAGGGTAACCCGCTGCCGCGCGGTGAAGTGGGGCGCCTGATGACGCGCGGTCCGTACACCTTCCGCGGCTATTACAAAAGTCCTCAGCATAACGCCAGCGCGTTTGATGCTGACGGTTTCTACTGTTCCGGCGACCTGATCTCGATTGATGAGGAGGGTTACATCACCGTGCAGGGGCGTGAAAAAGATCAGATTAACCGCGGCGGCGAGAAGATTGCCGCGGAAGAGATTGAAAACCTGCTGCTGCGTCATGAGGCGGTGGTCCATGCGGCGCTGGTCAGCATGGAAGACACCCTGCTGGGCGAGAAAAGCTGCGCGTATCTGGTGGTGAAAGAACCGCTGCGCGCGGTGCAGGTCCGTCGCTTCCTGCGCGAACAGGGCGTGGCTGAATTTAAGCTGCCGGATCGCGTGGAGTGCGTGGATGAACTGCCGCTGACCCACGTCGGCAAAGTGGATAAAAAACAATTGCGTCAGTGGCTGGCTAGCCGCTCGCAGGCCTGAAGGAGAGAACAACATGGCAATTCCAAAACTGCAGGGCTACGCGCTGCCAACCGCGATGGACATCCCTGAAAACAAGGTGAGCTGGGCGTTTGAACCCGCGCGTGCGGCGCTGCTGATTCACGATATGCAGGAGTATTTCCTCAACTTCTGGGGTGAAGACAGCGAAATGATGGACACGGTGGTGGCGAACATCGCCGCGCTGCGCGACTTCTGCAAGAAAAACGGGATTCCGGTCTATTACACAGCGCAGCCAAAAGAGCAGAGCGACGAGGACCGCGCGCTGCTTAACGACATGTGGGGCCGGGCCTGACCCGCTCACCGGAGCAGCAGCGAGTGATTGCCGCGCTGGCGCCGGACGACCAGGACACCGTGCTGGTGAAGTGGCGCTACAGCGCTTTCCATCGCTCGCCGCTGGAGCAGATGCTCAAAGAGACGGGCCGTAACCAGTTGATCATCACCGGCGTGTACGCGCACATCGGCTGTATGACCACCGCCACCGACGCCTTTATGCGCGATATTAAGCCGTTCTTCGTCGCTGACGCGCTGGCGGACTTCAGCCGCGATGAGCATCTGATGTCGCTGAAATATGTCGCCGGGCGCAGCGGTCGCGTGGTGATGACCGATGAATTACTGCCATCGGTTCCCGCCAGCAAAGAGGCGCTGCGCGCGTTGGTGCTGCCGCTACTGGATGAGTCTGACGAGCCGTTCGACGACGATAACCTGATTGATTACGGGCTCGACTCCGTACGCATGATGGCGCTGGCGGCACGCTGGCGTAAAGTGCACGGCGACATCGACTTCGTGATGCTGGCGAAAAATCCGAGCATTGACGCCTGGTGGGCGCTGCTTTCCCGCGAGGTGAAATAATGGCTGGCTTCGATTTTCGCGGCCAGACCGTGTGGGTGACCGGGGCAGGGAAAGGCATTGGCTACAGCACCGCGCTGGCCTTCGTGGAAGCCGGCGCGCAGGTGACGGGCTTCGATTTAGCCTTCGACGGCGCAGATTACCCGTTTGCGACCGAGGTGCTGGATGTGGCCGATGCGCAGCAGGTAGCGCAGGTGTGTGAACGCCTGTTGGCTGGCACTGAGCGTCTGGACGTGCTGGTGAACGCGGCGGGAATTCTGCGCATGGGGGCGACGGATGCGCTCAGTCTGGCTGACTGGCAGCAGACCTTTGCGGTCAACGTCGGCGGTGCGTTTAATTTATTCCAGAATACGATGGCGCAGTTTCGCCGTCAGCAGGGCGGGGCGATTGTCACCGTGGCGTCGGACGCCGCACACACGCCGCGCATCGGCATGAGCGCCTACGGTGCCTCCAAGGCGGCGCTGAAAAGCCTGGCGCTGACCGTGGGGTTAGAGCTGGCGAGCGCGGGGGTGCGCTGTAATATCGTCTCACCGGGTTCGACTGATACCGACATGCAGCGTACGCTGTGGGTCAGTGACGATGCGGAGCAGCAACGTATCCGCGGGTTTGCCGAGCAGTTTAAGCTGGGCATTCCGCTGGGCAAAATTGCCCGCCCGCAGGAAATTGCCAGTACCATTCTGTTCCTCGCTTCCCGCAGCGCCAGCCACATTACGTTGCAGGATATCGTGGTGGACGGCGGTTCGACGCTGGGGCATAGGATGATCTGGAAACGTCATTTAACGCTTGATGAGCTGAACGCGACCAGCGATAACACCCTGGTGGCGCATTTAGGGATTATCTATACCCATATCGGCGAGGATAGCCTGGAAGCGGTGATGCCGGTGGATAGCCGTACCCATCAGCCTTTTGGACTGCTGCACGGCGGCGCGTCGGCAGCGCTGGCGGAGACGCTAGGCTCGATGGCCGGTTTTCTGATGACCCGTGAGGGCCAGTGTGTGGTGGGCACCGAGCTGAATGCTTCCCACCATCGCCCGGTATCGCAAGGACAGGTGCGCGCAGTGTGTCAGCCTTTGCACCTGGGACGGCAGAGCCAGAGCTGGGAAATTGTCGTTTTTGACGAGCAGGGGCGGCGCTGCTGTACCTGCCGGCTGGGGACGGCGGTGCTGGGGTAGACGGGACGTCATGGCCAGGACATTAAAAAAACCGCCGTGGCGGGTTTCAGAATGTTGTTGCGTTAAGCAACCGATGCTGCCTGACGCTTATGTACTGAGCCTTCACGAGTTGCGCGATCGAAGGAGGCTTTAATCTGGCGCATGGCTTCAACTTTGCGCTCTGCAACCGTCATTTTTTTAAGTGTTGAAACATCTGGTTTTGAATGCATAACCACGCCCTCTACTCCAACATTCTGGATTAATTCGTATACTACATCACCAGGTACAGTCTGTAAAATACGGTCATAGTACCGCTTGAGCTTATCATTCTCAGCGATGGCAAGATAAGCTTTTGCCCTATAGGTGGCATAGTGCAGTTGAATGATTGCCTTCAGCGCTTCGGCGAGTTCGTTCGCAAACCCAAAACGTCTGGAACATTCACCTGGTAAAGGCGGTGCATAGAAGTCCCCGCTCTCAAAATTCACTTGTCTGTCAAATTTCACATCATAACAATCGGCAGGCAGCACAAACCCGACTTCTTCATTGCGGAACTGATGATACTCCTCGTCGCTGACGTCAATAGGGCTAAAAACCAGGATAAAATGATGATGTTGCACCGAAAACTTAAACAGATGCGCGAGCAAGCCATTATCGAGCCGAAACTCGTCAAACTGCGTTGATAGATAAAGAGGCATCTTATTGTTTTTTTATCAAAGAATGGCTTATTTTATCGGGGCCATGGCTTTAGAACTGTAAGGTATTAATGCGCCAGGAGGTGTCCAGTTCCGTACTCAATAATTCGGTCCTCTCTTTTTCAATCTCTTAGAGCTCACTTTTTCCTCCGGCGATTCAGCCATTTTCTCTTGTTAAGTGATCCCGTTAACAATGTGATGTAAATGTCGGGTTCTGTTCCTGTTCAGATTGGTTTCAAGGTTGTTAAATCATACGTGTTGCTACGGACACAAAATGTAACATCCTCTGCTACTGATACGGACAATAACTATGAACAATTCAGGGAAATACCTTATATGGGCATTGCTCTCCATTGTCGGAGCCTTTGCCCTTGGCTATATCGCCCTCAACCGGGGGAACAGATAAACGCGCTGTGGATAGTCGTCGCGGCGGTCTGTGTTTATCTTATCGCCTACCGTTTTTACGGCCTGTATATCGCCAAAAATGTGCTGCAGGTTGACCCAACCGTATGACGCCATCGGTGCGGCATAACGACGGTCTTGATTATGTGCCAACGGATAAGAAAGTGCTGTTTGGTCACCACTTTGCGGCGATTGCCGGGGCCGGTCCGTTGGTCGGCCCGGTACTGGCGGCGCAGATGGGCTATCTGCCGGGCATGATCTGGCTGCTGGCCGGGGTGGTGTTGGCTGGTGCGGTTCAGGACTTTATGGTGCTGTTCGTCTCCACCCGTCGCGACGGACGTTCGCTGGGTGAGTTGGTAAAAGAGGAGATGGGGCCGACGGCAGGGGTGATTGCGCTGATTGCCACCTTTGTGATCATGGTGATCATTCTGGCGGTGCTGGCGATGATCGTGGTGAAAGCGCTGACCCATAGTCCGTGGGGGACTTACACTGTGGCCTTTACCATTCCACTGGCGCTGTTTATGGGGATTTACATTCGCTATCTGCGCCGGGGCGCATTGGCGAGGTGTCGGTGATTGGCCTGGTGCTGCTGGTCTTTGCCATTATTTCCGGTGGCTGGGTGGCCGAGAGCGAAACCTGGGCTCCGTGGTTTGACTATACCGGCGTGCAGTTAACCTGGATGCTGGTGGGTTACGGTTTTGTGGCCTCGGTACTGCCGGTCTGGCTGCTGCTGGCGCCGCGTGACTACCTCTCAACCTTCCTGAAAATCGGTACCATCGTCGGGCTGGCGATCGGCATTCTGATTATGCGTCCTACCCTGACCATGCCTGCGCTGACCAAGTTTGTCGACGGCACCGGTCCGGTCTGGACCGGCGATTTGTTCCCATTCCTGTTTATCACCATCGCCTGTGGCGCGGTGTCTGGCTTCCACGCGCTGATCGCTTCCGGCACCACGCCGAAGATGCTGGCCAACGAAAATCAGGCCTGTTTTATTGGCTACGGCGGGATGTTGATGGAATCCTTCGTGGCGATTATGGCGCTGGTTTCCGCCTGTATTATCGACCCGGGCGTCTATTTTGCGATGAACAGCCCGATGGCGATGCTGGCACCGGCAGGAACCGCAGACGTGGTGGCTTCGGCAGCGCAGGTGGTCAGTTCGTGGGGCTTCGCGGTAACACCCGATCTGCTGCATCAGATTGCCAACGAGGTGGGGAACAATCCATTATCTCCCGCGCGGGGGCGCGCCGACTCTGGCGGTGGGGATGGCCTATATTCTCCACGGTGCGCTGGGCGGGTTGATGGACGTGTCGTTCTGGTATCACTTTGCGATTCTGTTTGAAGCGCTGTTTATCCTGACGGCGGTGGATGCCGGGACCCGTGCGGCGCGCTTTATGCTGCAAGACCTGCTGGGGTGATCAATCCGGGGCTGAAACGCACCGATTCACTGCCGGCTAACCTGCTGGCGACGGCGCTGTGCGTGCTGGCCTGGGGTTACTTCCTTCATCAGGGCGTGGTGGATCCGCTGGGCGGTATCAATACCCTGTGGCCGCTGTTTGGTATCGCCAACCAGATGCTGGCGGGTATGGCGCTGATGCTGTGCGCGGTGGTACTGTTCAAGATGAAACGCCAGCGCTACGCGTGGGTTGCGCTGGTGCCGACGTCGTGGCTGCTGGTGTGTACGCTGGTGGCGGGCTGGCAGAAATCGTTCAGCGAGGATACGCGCGTGGGCTTCCTGGCAATTGCCAATAAGTTCCAGGCGATGATCGACAGCGGTAACATTCCGCCGCAGTACACCGAGTCGCAACTGGCGCAGTTGGTGTTTAACAACCGTCTTGATGCCGGTCTGACTATCTTCTTTATGGTGGTGGTCGTCGTGTTGGCGCTGTTCTCGCTGAAAACCGCGCTGGCGGCGCTGAAAGAGGACAAACCGACGGCAAAAGAAACGCCGTATGAGCCGATGCCTGCGGATGCGGAAAACCTGGTTGCTCAGGCGAAACGCGCGCATTAATGTCATCTGTAACCCGGCCGAGCATGGCGACGCCGGGTTAATCTGATAAGGACAAAAACGATGTTTGATACGCTCTCAAAAGCCGGAAAATACCTCGGTCAGGCGGCTAAAATGATGATTGGCGTGCCGAATTACGACAACTACGTTGAGCATATGCGCGTTAACCACCCGGACCAGACGCCGATGACCTACGAAGCGTTTTTCCGCGACCGCCAGGATGCGCGCTACGGCGGGAAGGGCGGAGCAAAGTGCTGCTAAAAGTTTTAGACATCTAAACGTCTTGATTGCCAAGCTCGTTGGCCGTGTTATAGTCATTTGACATCGGTTTACGAGCGGCAGACGACGAATGACAACAACGCAACTCATCCCCAGAGCAAACTCCCCAACCTCGGCACCACTATTTTCACCCAGATGAGCGCCCTGGCGCAGCAGCATCAGGCTATCAACTTGTCTCAGGGTTTTCCCGATTTTGACGGTCCAGCGTATCTGCAACAGCGGCTCGCGCATCACGTGGCGAGCGGCGCGAATCAGTACGCACCGATGACCGGCGCGCTGGCGTTGCGAGAAGCGATCGCCGAGAAAACCACCGCGCTGTATGGGTACACGCCGGATGTTAACAGCGACATTACGGTGACAGCAGGGGCCACGGAAGCGCTGTATGCCGCCATTACCGCACTGGTGCGTGACGGTGACGAAGTGATTTGTTTTGATCCGAGCTACGATAGCTATGCGCCAGCGGTGGAACTGTCCGGTGGCGTGGTGAAACGTATCGCACTACAGCCGCCGCATTTTCGCGTGAACTGGCAGGATTTTGCCGCGCAACTGAGCGAGAAGACGCGTCTGGTGATTCTCAATACGCCGCATAACCGTCAGCCACTGTCTGGCAGGCGGCGGATTTTGAGGCTCTGTGGCAGGCTATCGCTGAACGTGAAATTTATGTGCTCAGCGATGAAGTGTATGAGCATATCTGCTTTGCAAAAGATGGACACGCCAGCGTGCTGGCGCATCCGGCGCTTCGCGAACGGGCGGTCGCGGTGTCGTCGTTTGGTAAAACCTATCATATGACCGGTTGGAAGGTGGGTTACTGCGTAGCGCCAGCGCCCGTCAGTGCGGAACTGCGGAAAGTGCATCAATATCTGACCTTCGCGGTGAACACGCCAGCACAGCTGGCGCTGGCGGATATGCTGCGGGCGGAACCGGAGCACTACCGCCAACTGCCGGAATTTTATCAGGCGCGACGTGACCTGTTTATTGATGCTCTTAGCCAGAGTCGCCTGAAGCTGCTGCCGTGTGAAGGCACCTACTTCCTGCTGGCGGACTACAGCGCGATCTCCGATCTGGATGATGTGAGCTTCTGCCGGTGGTTAACCACCGAGGTGGGCGTGGCGGCGATTCCGCTGTCGGTCTTTTGCGCCGCGCCGTTCCCGCATAAGCTGATACGTCTGTGCTTCGCTAAACAGGAGGCGACGCTGCTGGCCGCCGCCGAGCGTCTTTGCCGATTGTAGCTATTTCACCGTCCAGGCCTGTGAGAACTGGCGATTGCCAAACATTTCGCACAGGCCGTTAATCTGCTTCAGGCGCAGAATTTCGTCGGCATCCATGCCCAGTTCCTGGCCCATTTTTTCATCGCTCCAGCCCAGTTGGCTCAGTTCACGCACGATATCGGACATGGCGCTAATCTGATGTCGCCCGCGCGCGCGGTTATGGCGCACGGTGGCGGCCATGCGTGAGGGGAGTGAATCATCACACTTTTCCAGCTGGGTAATGGGCAGGTAGCCGTGAAAACGCTTTTTCAGCGTGGCTTTGGACTGTGAAAGCAGGTGGCGATGGAAGCCGTCGACGATTTCGTAATGACGATCCTTTTTCTCAACGACTACAATAGGTTGAGTGAAACCGTCGGCCTCCAGTGATTTGGTCAGCAGACGTTTTTCCTGCGGCGCCATATTATTCGGGTTGTAGTCGTTTGGCGAAATTTGTTCTTCTTTTACCCACAGCACACAGTCAATAGGCTGATCTTTAAACGGGCTTTCAGCGTGTAAGACCTGACGGAACTGATTAATGGCATCGATTTTGTCATCCGGTGCGAGGCTTTGCAGGTAGTCATGCAGCTGATTAATTAGTGTTTGTCGCATAAGATTCCCCATTGCTGACGCTTTTGTTCCATACGCGCGCGATAGCGCTGGTAGTGATTTGCTTTGGTGGGGCTGAAGGAGAGCATTCGGCACCAATAGTCATTGTTTAACAGTACCTTGCATATTCTTCGCCACGATGGGATGTCCTTCGAACCCAGATCTTTTTCCTGCTCGTCGGGAATGTCTTCCCAGCCCTGCTTTTGATACCAGTGAAGGTAGACGGCAATTTTGTTGCGATAATGGTCGGCGGTGGTTTTCGGCATGCTATGAAGCAGAAAATGCGCGTAGCTGCGCCAGCTGTGGTTTGCCGGTTTATCGAGCTTACGGTGGCCGTAAAACTGGTTGTCCTGCCCGGCATAAACGCCACCACTGTGTACGCCACTGACCCGCTGACACATATCGGCCCAACGCTCCGGTTCCAGCACGTGGTAGAGCCAGAGCCCTTGACGTTGTTCTGGCCCAAAGGGTTCGCAGATGCGCATGTAGCGCAACGGAACTCCTGCCTGATACATCAGATCGTAGAGGGGTTATACGGCTGCTGGGTTTTGGCGAACCACGTCCAGATATCGGCGGTTTTCCAGTCATAGATAGGGTAAACGTACCAGGCGTGATTACCCGGCGCGACGGTTGTCCAGGGTTTATCATCGGCAAAGCGGCGTTTACGCTGGGAGGCAATCGTCAAAAAGCGGTTATAAGATTCGTCGGCACGGATCCCGACCATCACCGCCGCCGGACGCTGCTGGGAGAACCATTCGGCAAATTTTTGCACAAACAGCTCAAACGTCATGCCCGGTTCATAAAAGGAAAAAAAGGCAGGATCGGTAATCGCGTCGGCTGGTGGCTGCCTGACCCATTTTGCGCCCGGCTCCCAGCATTGCCATTCAGGGTTAAATTGGGTCAATGAATTTTGTGTGGTAAGCGGTAGCGCGACCCAATAAAAGCCCTCAATCACATCCCGGTATTGTTCACGCAATTTCTCACAGTGGTTAATGGTGTAAGAAAATTGCGCTTCCCAATCAATAAACAGAACGCTAATTTTGTGTCCACGTTCGCGGGCAAGCTGAGCGGTTAAATGCAACATCACCGTTGAGTCTTTGCCGCCCGAAAATGAAACGCAAACGCGAGGGAAATTATCTAATGTCCAGATAATACGGTCGTGAGTCGCCTCCAGGACCGATTGCGTTAGCGGGAGTTTAACCATGGTCATACGCCGCCATCCTTGATAACGTGTTCTACTAATATGGTTTTATATCATACAATAATATAAGTGATAATCACGAGCGTAAATCTTCCTTTTTTGGAGTTGTTTTGAATGTCGTCGCTTTTTGATAATTATTGATTATATTTGTATGCTTTTTATTGCTCTGGTAAATACTTCCGAGTTCAATGAAGAACGGTTGTAGCACACGTAAATAGACACTTTAGGCAATTCTATTGGCATAGTGATCTCTCTCAGTCGTAATGATTCTTTTAGCATCGCGTAAAAAGAACGGGGCACGATACCTATTAAATCTGTCTGACAAATAGCATTGATGATGGATATAATGGAAGATGAACCGAATGTGTAATTGCGCTCAGCCAGGAACTTTTCGCTATCGTACTGGTACTGTTTTATCCCCGCATCCAGAACATCGTAATAGGTAAATTTTTCCTGGAGTATCTCCTCAAGTGTTGTGTGTGTTCCCATGCGCGGGTGTTCTTCCCGACATATCAGTACGGTATCGGCATCGTAAAATTTCTCGCACACCAGTGCGCGGTTGTAAATTTGCGATGTCGTAAAAACAATATCCGCTTTGCGGTGGTGTAGAAGATCTTCTACCGAATCATTGATACCGGAGTAATCATGGTACTCAATGTGGAGGTCTGGCTCGGCCTGAAGTGCATTAATAAACGTGCCTAGCTTAGGGCTAGAAAAGAGTTGTGGGCCGTAGATAATGAATCTTTTTTCAAGATCTTCGCTTGCCATCATGTTAATTGTCTGTTCTATCTGATTAAGATTTTTTGACAGATGTTGATGTAAATTAACCGCGATGGTGGTAGGAGTCATCCCTTTTCCTGCTCGGACGAATAACGGGTCGTTTAATTGCGTGCGTAGTCGCTGCAGCGATTGGCTCACTGCAGAGGGGGTAATAAACAGCATTTCAGCCGCTTTGCTGATGCTAAGGTGTTGATAAATACACTCGAAAATAACCAGTAAGTTAAGGTCGAATCTTTTCAGATCGTAGAGATTTGCCATTCCGTATCCTTTCCAGTTTAAGGGGCATTCATTTCCCCATTGCCACAATCCATGTGTTCGAAAAAATAAAATGCATATTAAATTCTGCTAAATATAAATCATGATTGTTTGATTAGCTACTGGTAAATTATTGATTGATATATTTAATATATCAATCATGCCTGTTTTACCTATGGATAATATGTTCCTCCCTTTTTGAAATTACATTATTCATAATTTTTAATAATGTTTTTTATGCAGAGAATAAATAAGTGATATTTTAATGGTTCTATCATCAAGTTATTGTGCTGAGTCTTCGGTGTAGCCTATCACAATCATAGACAGGACCTACCGTTTGCTATTTGCCCTTTGCAGGCTGGAGTGATGTAATCAAGAGGCTGTTACAACCTTTGTTAGGGTATGTAGAGCGCAACACTACGCCAGCCTGGCTGGCGCTGAACTCACCTGCGGGGATTCAGGTAATCGGGCCGCCTTGTTGCGGCCTTTTTACGTTTGGGGATGAGCGTTTCGTGCGTATCTCCGGACATAGGTTCACAAAGTTGTCTTGTTCCGGTTGTTAGATAACGCTTATTGATTTGATAATGTAAACGCATTGGTCGAATCAGGAATAATTCGTTAACTTAGACCTCAACGAAAACACGGAGGAAGTACTCGATGTCTTTAATTAATACCAAAATCAAACCTTTCAAAAACCAGGCGTTCAAAAACGGTGAGTTCATCGAAGTCACTGAGAAAGATACCGAAGGCCGCTGGAGCGTCTTCTTCTTCTACCCGGCTGACTTCACCTTCGTATGCCCGACCGAACTGGGCGACGTTGCAGACCATTACGAAGAACTGCAGAAACTGGGCGTGGACGTGTACTCTGTGTCTACTGACACTCACTTCACCCACAAAGCATGGCACAGCAGCTCTGACACCATCGCGAAAATCAAATACGCGATGATCGGTGACCCGACTGGCGCCCTGACCCGTAACTTCGACAACATGCGTGAAGATGAAGGTCTGGCTGACCGTGCGACCTTCGTTGTTGACCCGCAGGGCATCATCCAGGCTATCGAAGTTACCGCTGAAGGTATCGGCCGTGACGCTTCTGACCTGCTGCGTAAAATCAAAGCGGCTCAGTACGTTGCTTCTCACCCAGGCGAAGTATGCCCGGCGAAATGGAAAGAAGGCGAAGCGACTCTGGCTCCATCTCTGGACCTGGTCGGTAAAATCTAAATTTCCGTCGTCTTTCGCGCCACAGCGCCATGCTGCGACGCGAAACACTCAGGAAATAGCCCTTTAAAAACGGGTGCGCCAGCACCCGAATTTCTTATTAGCGTCCATGATGCAAGCGCATTCAGGCTGCCGCGTGAGGCCGCTTGCATGATGATGTTTTAAGCCCAGGAGATAACAATGCTCGACACCAACATGAAAACCCAGCTCAAGGCCTATCTTGAGAAGCTGACCAAACCTGTTGAGCTGATTGCCACGCTGGATGACAGCGCTAAATCGGCAGAGATCAAGGAACTGTTGGCTGAAATTGCTGAACTGTCAGACAAAGTCACCTTTAAAGAAGACAATACCCTTGCTGTACGCAAGCCGTCATTCCTGATCACCAACCCAGGTTCTTATCAGGGGCCACGTTTTGCCGGTTCCCCGCTGGGCCACGAGTTTACCTCGCTGGTGCTGGCGCTGCTGTGGACTGGTGGTCACCCGTCGAAAGAAACGCAGTCTCTGCTGGAGCAAATTCGCGATATCGACGGCGATTTTGAGTTTGAAACCTATTACTCGCTGTCGTGCCATAACTGTCCGGATGTGGTCCAGGCGTTGAACCTGATGTCGGTGCTGAACCCACGTATCAAGCATACGGCGATTGACGGCGGCACCTTCCAGAACGAAATCACCGAACGTAACGTGATGGGCGTTCCAGCCGTTTATGTTAACGGTCAGGAGTTCGGTCAGGGTCGTATGACGCTGGCGGAAATCGTCGCGAAAGTGGACACCGGTGCGGAAAAACGCGCGGCGGAAGAGCTGAATAAGCGTGATGCGTATGAGGTATTGATTGTCGGTTCCGGCCCGTCTGGCGCGGCGGCGGCAGTCTACTCGGCACGTAAAGGCATTCGTACCGGTCTGATGGGCGAACGCTTTGGCGGCCAGGTGCTGGATACCGTTGATATTGAAAACTATATCTCCGTGCCGAAAACCGAAGGTCAGAAGCTGGCGGGCGCGCTGAAGGCGCACGTGAGCGAATATGATGTGGACGTGATTGATTCCCAGAGCGCGGCTAAGCTGGTGCCTGCCGCTGTTGAAGGCGGCCTGCATCAGATTGAAACCGCCTCCGGCGCGGTGCTGAAAGCGCGTAGCATCATTATCGCGACCGGCGCTAAGTGGCGTAACATGAACGTACCGGGTGAAGATCAGTATCGTACTAAGGGCGTAACCTATTGCCCGCACTGCGACGGCCCGCTGTTTAAAGGCAAACGCGTGGCGGTGATCGGTGGCGGTAACTCCGGTGTGGAAGCCGCAATCGACCTGGCGGGCGTGGTGGAACACGTTACGCTGTTGGAGTTTGCCCGGAAATGAAAGCCGATCAGGTACTGCAGGATAAAGTGCGCAGCCTGAAGAACGTTGACATCATTCTGAATGCGCAAACCACCGAAGTGAAAGGCGACGGCACCAAAGTCACCGGTTTGCAGTATCGTGACCGTGTGAGCGGCGATGAGCACCACGTGGCGCTGGCGGGATCTTCGTTCAGATTGGTTTGCTGCCGAATACCACCTGGCTGGAAGGCGCAGTTGAGCGTAACCGCATGGGCGAAATCATCATCGATGCGAAATGCGAAACGAACGTTAAAGGCGTATTCGCCGCGGGTGACTGTACTACCGTGCCTTACAAACAGATTATTATCGCCGCCGGCGAAGGTGCGAAAGCGTCACTGAGCGCGTTCGATTATCTGATTCGCACCAAAACAGCATAAAAAAGAAGACAATGCCTGCAATGTCAAAGGCCACCGAAAGGTGGCCTTTTTTTGTTTTGCGGATTATGCCGGGATCAGCGAACAACAAGTACCGGAATGTGTGCGTGGCGAATCACGCTGGAGGCGTTGGAACCCAGAAGGTGCGTGCTGATTGAAGGGTTACGTGACCCAATCACCACCATATCGGCCCCAGTTCTTCCGCCAGTTCGTTGACCGCGTCGCGGACGCTACCCAGACGAACGTGTAGCTTGATACGGGAAGGATCGAGCGTGAAGTGGCTGACCATGGTGGTCAGGCGGCTTTCCGCTTCCTGCTGAAGATGCTCCTCAAAGCGGCGTAGATCGGCGGCAAAACGGCTCATGGTGTAGCTGGCCGATGCGGGCAACACATGCAGCAGATGGATAATGCCATCCTGCTGGGCCAAAAACTCTGCGTGACGAATCGCTTTGTCACTCAACTCCATCTCAAAAACATCAACTGGCATAATGATTGTTTTGTACATAGGCTCCTCCTTGTCTTTGTAGAACAATCAAAACACATAATGCGTTTTGAATATGTCATTCAGTTCGCAAAATAGTTTATCGAAGAGAGGGAGTTGTAAAGTTTGGTCAGGCGGGCAGAAAGAGGATGCCGGGCACCCTCTTAGGCTACTATTGCGCGGAATTAACGATGAAATTCGCCGGCGGCTTCCGGCTGATACAGCAGTTCAAGTACTTCCAGGTGCGTTGAGGCACCGCCCGGTAGCTCCCAGTGAATAGTGCTGCCTGCGCGCAGGCCGAGCAGGGCCGCGCCAACCGGGGCCATCACCGAGAGCTGGCTGCTGCTGTCGGTCATCTGGGCAGGGAAGACCAGCGTGCGGACGCGTTCTTCGCCGGTGGTGAGATCGCGGAATCTGACCTGGCTATTCATACTGACTACATCGTGCGGCATGTCCTCTGGGGCACACATCTGGGCACGATCCAGTTCGTCGTTTAGCGCGCTCGCCACCGGGGAATTTGCGTAAGCAGGTTGCTCAAGCAGGCGGTCGATACGCTCGGCATCGAACTCATTAATAATGATGGCAGGTCTGGTCATTATTTACTCCATGTCTATCGATTATCCAAAAGAAAACCCTCACCGCCAGCGGCAAGGGTTCATCTCATTCCATCATACTGATCCTGGCGTCAGGTTTGAAGTGATGGAACGCACATTCGCAGATGGCAATACTCTTTGTTGTGTGAATTTTATGCGAAATACCTCGCAACTTATAAATCTGGATTATTCTTTTTAGGCTGCACCTGGCAGCGTCCTTCCAACACAGGAGATCGTATGAGCGGTTTCGATAAACTGACCCTGAAAGATGGTAGTTACCTCTGGTTTAAAGATTGGGGAGCGGACAGCCCATTGTCTTTAGCCATGGCTGGCCGTTAACGTCTGATGCCTTTGAGGATCAGATGCTGTATCTGGGTTCGAAAGGGTATCGTGTCATCGCCCACGATAGACGAGGCCACGGACGTTCGGCGCAACCCTGGGACGGACATAATATGGATCAGTACGCCGACGATCTGGCGGAGTTGACCTCGCATCTTAATCTGAAAGATGCGGTGCACGTCGGACACTCTACCGGCGGCGGTGAAGTGGCTCACTACATTGGTCGTCATGGGACCAGTCGGGTGGCAAAAGCGGTGCTGATTGGCGCGGTGACGCCAATTATGGTGAAAACGGACTTCAACCCTAACGGCGTACCGCTTGAAGTGTTTGACGGTATTCGCAACGGCGTGATAGAGGACCGTGGTGCTTTCTTCTATGAGCTGTCGGCGGCGTTCTATGGCTATAATCGCGCGGGCGCAAAGGAGTCAAAGGCGGTACGCGAAGGGTTTGTCGAGCAAGGGTTGCAAGGTTCTATAAAAGCGCTTTACGACTGTATCAAAGCGTTCTCGGAGACTGATTTACGTGAAGACCTGCGTAAGATAACGGTACCGACGCTGGTGATTCACGGTGATGACGACCAGATTGTGCCGTTTGAAACCTGTGGCAAGGTTGCGGCGGAAATTCTACCGAACGCGGAGCTGAAGGTTTATAAAGGCGGATCGCACGGGATCTGTACGACTCACAAACATCAGATCAACGACGATCTGCTGGCATTCATTCAGAAATAACGGTATGCAGCCCCGGCTCCGGGGCTGGGGATCAATAACCGTTTTGATCCACCACAAACTGTTTGCTGCAGTTGCCTGGATGTGGCTGCGGCAGCAGAGACGCGGCGGTGAGCGGGTCGTTGATGCTGGCGGATTTAATGGCAATTTGCATTTCCGTCAGATAGGCCGGATTACCGTTACAGGTGAGCTTAACGGCTTTGACGTTCTCTTTGCCAAAGGCCGAGGCTACTGCGTTGTCGAAGCTGGCGCGAGTCACGGTTTTACCGTAATTGGCGGCGAGGAATTTGCCGATTGCGCTCTGTTTCACTTCGCTGTTCAGACGTACCATCGTACTGAAGTAGGCGTCGGGATCGAAACCAAAACAGACGCCGTGTTTGGCGTATTCATAGCGCTCAAGACAGCTTTTTCCACCGCTGCCGGGCATAACCTGGTTGAGCTTATTGGCCACTTCCAGCGACAGACCGGTCTCTTCGGCGGCGCATTTACGGCTGGCTTTCGCTTCCGGCATATTGGGAATAGGGCGCGTGGCGCAACCGAAGCGCATCCAGCGATTATTATCGACTCCGCGTGCGGCGATCGACGCGGGCAGGCCGGGCCATAGGCCGTGAACCGTTAAGTAGTCGGCTTTGTTGGCCGCTTCTTTTGGCTGCTGACATTCGAGTGGTTCTTTGCGATTTCTGTCATGCTGACTCTGGCAAAAACCGGTTTGCCAGGAGAGCGCCAGCACATAACGATCGAAGTCACCATATTGTGTCGGTGCGAGAGGGCAGCCTGTAGGCTACCGGCGCAGAGCAACAGCGCGCATCCTGACACAATATTCTTCCTTAGCATTTTCCTGACTCCACGTTTTAAATCATTTAGTGACGTTATTACATAATAAAATAAGGCGCCCTCAGGCGCCTTATTTATTTCATCAATCAATGATTACGCGGCAGCGCCGGGAACCAGAATTTCCGTGGCGATAATCACCACCAACAGGCCAACAAGAACCGGTACTGAGGTACGTTTGACCACTTCGAACGGCGAGATTTTTGCCATCCCGGCGACCGCGACCACCACGCCGGAGACCGGGGAGATGGTACGACCCAGGTTGGAGGCTTGCAGCATCGGAATGGAGAGATAGGCCGGGTTAATGCCGGATGAGTGCGCCAGTTTTGGAATCATCTCGACGAAGGCGTAGAACGGCGCGTTACCGGAACCGGTGGTCATCGCGGCCAACATGGTCAGCACCACCAGTACCAGCATCAGGATAATGCTGGCGGACCCAAACGAGGTCGCGATGGAGATCAGGCTATTGATAAAACCGATAGTGCTCAAGCCTTGAGCGAAAACGCCTGCTGCAACCAACAGCATGACCACGCCGGCAAAGGCGTCGGCCATTCCGCGATACGCGACTTCAAGACCGGCAAACACGTTCTGGGTGTTAAAGCCACGACAGAATTCCAGCACGGCGGCCAGCAGCATGCAAATCACCAGAATGGCGATAATATGCAGTTCCGGGCCCCATTTGCCGTCGAAAATCAGCACGCCAATGATTGGCGTGAACGGCAGAATGGCGTAGAAGCTCGGGCTGTGGTGGTAATTTCGCTGACATCCAGCATCTCGTGCGAGATATGTTCTTTCTTGTCCAGATAGCGCTGCCAGAAGAAATGGGCGATAGCCATTGCGATAATCGCGGCGATGGAGATAGGCAGCGTGGTTTTGAAAGCGAAATCGATTAACGGCATCTCTGCGGCCTTCGCGGCCAATACGACGTCGCCGGAGGTTGGGGAGAGAATAATGGCGGCCGGAGAGGCACAAATAGCGGCTGCGGCGCCACGGCTAATACCGACGTTAACCATTACCGGGAACAGCGTTGCCATCAGCAGTACGCCAAGTCCGGTTGCCGAAGAGACCGCCAGCGACATCAGGCACGCCACAAAATAAGCGGCAATCATCAGTAAATATGGCGAGTTAATATATTGCAGCGGTTTTGATGCCAGTTTGACGACCATATCGTTAGCACCGATATGGGTCATATAGGCGGCAAAGCCGCAGAGCATCATAATCATCATGCCGAGATCGCCGCCACGGCTCATCAGCAGAATTTTAATATATTCAACGATGTCGGTTGCAGAGTAGCCGGTGCTGGTTGCGCTGCTTGGTAAAATCTTATGCCCATCAACGCGCTGGCAATCAGTAGCAGCAGACCACCAACAAAAAGGACACCCGTTGCGGAATATCCTTTGATGATGTAGCGGGCTACGCCCACGATAACCACAACACCAATCAGGAGTTCAAAGAACGTTAACATTATTAACACCTATCGCCCAGTTATAAAAATTGATACAGAACAGCATCAAAAAGTAAGTGGTGAAATGTGCCGAAAAAAGCGGCAAATTTAGCTGATGAAAATCAAAAAAGAGACTAATTAAAGACCATGACGATGCAATTTACACGATGTACTCACAAAGCGGAACATTGACCTGTCAGTAAGTATAGTTTCCTGGTCGAATATTAAACAACAAAGGTAAATGAAATGTTGTTTTTTCAACAAGGTAGCGGCGTGAAGATGGTATGGCGGGGTTGAGCTCGTGAGGAGGTGAGCGCGTTTTTTTATCTCCTGGCGTGAAGTATTTAAAACGCTTAACTGCGACGGTCTGGATTTTAAATAATCTGCCAGGAAAATATCAGGAATATTAAGAGAATAATACGAGTTTTAATTCGGGTAATATTAAAGGCATAGACCATTTTTTCCTTACGAGATCTAAATACGGTTGCAATTTTTTCTTATAAAAGAATATTATTCGCATTCAAGTCTTACTCTGGTTTGACGATTATCTAAGAATATTCTAATTTGTTGTTAAGCGGTGAAAAAACGGCTATCGATTGGTACCGTTGCACTGCTATTGAGTTTATCCTTGTTAGACTATTCTTAATGGATAATTTATTGGCAAGTCTATCGTGTTAAAACTAAATAAAATTTTCTCGCTATCGCTGATTTTCGCGGGCTGTCTGGTGCAGCGTATCCTGCCGAGGCTTCTTTTACGGAAACCATTAAAGATGGCTATAACACGCTGAGCAATAATGTTGTAAAGACGTGGGATGAACCGCAGCACTACGATCTGTACGTGCCAGCCATTACCTGGCATGCGCGTTTTGCCTACGATAAAGAAAAGACAGACAAGTACAATGAGCGTCCCTGGGGGCGGGGGCGGCGTGTCGCGCTGGGATGATAAAGGCAACTGGCACGGCATTTACCTGATGGCTTTTAAGGATTCCTTTAATAAATGGGAGCCTATTGGCGGCTACGGCTGGGAGAAGACCTGGCGCCCGCTGGCGGATGATAACTTCCACCTTGGGTTGGGTTACACCATTGGGGTGACCGCCCGCGATAACTGGAACTACATTCCGCTGCCGGTTGTGCTGCCCTGGCCTCCATCGGCTATGGGCCGGCGACGTTCCAGATGACCTACATCCCGGGCACGTATAACAACGGCAATGTCTACTTTGCCTGGCTACGTTTCCAGTTCTGATCACGGGGCCTGGAACCAGGAGTGGGATAATGTCAACCTGCAAATAAAAGTTAGCGACATTTATCACTTTTTAACGAACTTGGGCTGGACAAAACGCACGACAATTGTTGTACTGTTAACTGACACAGATTAGTGTCGTTTTTTCATATAAAGGTAATTTTGATGTCTAAGATTAAAGGTAACGTTAAGTGGTTTAATGAGTCCAAAGGATTCGGTTTCATTACTCCGGAAGATGGCAGCAAAGACGTATTCGTACACTTCTCTGCGATCCAGACCAACGGTTTCAAAACTCTGGCTGAAGGTCAGCGTGTAGAGTTCGAAATCACTAACGGTGCCAAAGGCCCTTCTGCTGCTAACGTCATCGCTCTGTAAGCGAAAATTAGCAGTCAGAATTCAAAACCCGCTTAAGTGCGGGTTTTTTTTATCTTTCTTTTACCCTGACTGCTGGCACTGAACAGCCAGAACGCCAGGGCCGTCATGGCGAAAGAACCAAACAGGTTGACCGCCACGTTAAGCAGCGCCCAACTGACCTTTCCCGCCTGTAAAAGAAATACCACTTCCGCTGAAAAGGTAGAGAAGGTTGTCAATCCACCGCAGAAGCCGGTGGTAATCAACACTTTCCATACCGGATCGATATGCGGCAGCCGGTTAAACCAGGCAAGACCCGCGCCGATAATAAATGCGCCCAGCAGATTCGCCGCCAGCGTTCCCAGCGGCAGCGCATGGTGCAAAGGGTTAAAGCGAAAGCTGAGTAGCCAGCGGGCAACGCTGCCGGTGCCGCGCCGATAAACACGGCCAACAAAAGTTGCGTCATGCGAATTTCCTGCCATTGTCGAATCGTCAGCAGAGTTTAACCCTGCCAGGTGAATCTGGCTATATACTCATCAGTATTCATCATCTTGATATATTGGAAAAACGTAAGGAGACGCTATGCGAGTTGCCGCAGGGCAGTTTATCGTCACGTCGGAGTGGCGGCAGAATGCGCAAACCAGCGTGTCGCTGATGCAGGCGGCAGCGGAACAGCATGCTGACCTACTGGTGCTGCCAGAGGCTCTGCTGGCGCGCAGCGATAGCGACCCGGATATGTCGGTCAAGTCGGCGCAATCGCTGGACGGCGGTTTTATGCAGCATCTGAAAACACAAAGCCGCCGTGATACGCTGACAACGATATTGACCATTCATACGCCCTCGACGGTGGGAAGAGCCTGCAATACCCTGGTGGCGCTGCGTGGCGGTGAGGTGATTGCCCATTATCACAAGCTGCACCTCTATGACGCTTTCGCAATCCAGGAGTCGAAGCGAGTGGATGCCGGGAACACGTTACCGCCGTTGCTTGAGGTGGCGGGTTTCAGGTGGGACTTATGACCTGCTATGACCTGCGTTTCCCGGATATGGCATTGGCACTTGCGCTCAAAGGGGCCGAGATTCTGGCCTTGCCTGCCGCCTGGGTTCGAGGGCCGCTCAAAGAGCACCACTGGGCCACGCTGCTGGCGGCGCGGGCGCTGGATACCACCTGTTACATCGTGGCCAGCGGCGAGTGCGGAACGCGTAATATCGGTCAGAGTCGGATAGTTGACCCGCTTGGTGTGACGCTGGCCGGCGCATCGGTTGAGCCACAGCTGATTATATCTGACCTGCGACGAGACGATCTGTCTCGTATTCGCCAGCAGCTGCCGGTGCTGCAAAACCGACGTTTTGCGCTACCGCAATTAACGTGACGTTTTTTTAAACAACGCTTGATTCACCTTGTTACAGATTGCTATTGTGTGCACGCGTCAGATGACCGTTAATAAACTACGGTGATATGGCGCATTCTGCAGCCTGTTTTTGAGAAGAAGGTATCTATGGGTGAGATTAGTATTACCAAACTACTGGTAGTGGCAGCACTGATTATTCTGGTGTTTGGTACCAAGAAATTACGGACTCTGGGTGGAGATCTGGGTTCAGCAATCAAAGGCTTTAAGAAAGCCATGAATGATGATGAAACCACCGCGCAGAAAAGCGCAGACGAGACTCCGGCAGAAAAACTCTCTCATAAAGAGTAAGCAGGGCAGCGTTTAACATGGCATGCCGATTAACGCGCGCCATGCCCGGACCCGATGGTCTGTGGAAGGGCTTCAGCATGACGATGCTGTGGCCCTTTTTTATGGAATCAGGTTTCTGAATGTATTCAATTGAAATAATTTATTTCAATAATGGGTAATAAAAAAGCCGCTGTCGAAAGAGAGCGGCTTTTTTGCGTCAGTCGATGACCTTACTTCACTTCAAGGCCCTTAGCCTGAAGATCTGCATGGTAGGATGAACGCACGAACGGGCCGCATGCCGCGTGGGTAAAGCCCATCGCCAGCGCTTCGGCTTTCATTTCTTCAAACTCGTCCGGGCTAACGTAGCGCTGCACCGGCAGGTGGTGACGACTTGGCTGCAGGTACTGGCCCAGCGTCAGCATCGTGACGCCGTGGCGGCGCAGATCGCGCATGACTTCGATGATTTCAGCGTTGGTTTCACCGAGGCCGACCATCAGGCCGGATTTGGTTGGGATATCCGGGTGCGCTTCTTTAAAACGTTCCAGTAACTTCAGGGACCAGTTGTAATCTGCGCCTGGACGAACCTGACGGTAAATACGCGGCACGTTTTCCAGGTTGTGGTTAAACACGTCGGGTGGCGTCTCGGTCAGGATCTCTAAGGCGCGGTCCATACGGCCACGGAAGTCGGGCACCAGCGTTTCAATCTTAATGCTTGGGCTTTTCTCACGAATGGCGGAGATGCAGTCGGCGAAGTGCTGAGCACCGCCGTCACGCAGATCGTCACGATCCACGGAGGTGATCACGACATATCGTAACGCCATATCGGCAATGGTCTGCGCCAGCTTCTGCGGTTCATTGGCATCAGGCGCAACCGGGCGACCGTGGGCCACGTCACAGAACGGGCAGCGACGGGTACAAATAGCACCGAGGATCATAAAGGTGGCGGTACCGTGGTTGAAGCATTCCGCCAGGTTCGGGCAGGAGGCTTCTTCACAAACGGAGTGCAGACCATTCTTGCGCATGGCCGCTTTGATACCCTGGATACGGGAAGAGTCTGCCGGAAGTTTAATTTTCATCCATTCCGGTTTTCGCAGCAGCGCTTCGCGCTCTGTTGCCACGTTTTTAACCGGGATAAGGGCCATTTTATCGGCGTCGCGGTACTTAACACCGCGTTCCATCACAATGGGTTTACTCATAGCGTACGTGTTCCAGTTCCGAGTATCGAGGGAAAGCGTTTCAATTCAAGGGAATGTTGTATTTATCAACTATTTTTGAATTAATGACACGCAGTATACCATTGAAACGGGGTTTAAAGCAGCCTGCCTGGCCGGCAAATTGTAAAATAGTTGTTGAATAATGCTTTTTTGCCGGCAAGGCGGAGTGGGGGCAAGTGAATCAGAACGCTTGCTGGATAACGTTGATAATGTTTTGCATGACCGGGTCCCGCAGACTGAGTTTGTTGTAATGCAATGAAAAGTCGACGTGTTCCTGCTGTAGCGGGGCAAAGTCCAACGTGCACAGCGGCCAGCACTGCTTAAAGATGTGGTAGAAGCGTAGCGGCATAATGCCAATCAGGTCGCTTGAGGCGATCAGTGACGCGATAGTGAACAGGTTGTAACTGCTTACGCTGACCTGGCGGTCGGGGAGCATGTCGCGAATGCGCTTATACTGATCGTTTTGCCCCGCGCCATCCATCGTCAGCAGCGTATGTTCATACTGCATCAGGGTATCAACCGATGTCTCTTCGTTAAGCGCCGGGTGGTTATGGCGACAGACCAGCACCAGTTTATCGCTAAATAACGCATGACGGCCCAGCGTGCGCGGGTTGTTATGCTCGTGGTTGTCAATGACCAAATCCGTCTGGAACTGGCTGAGCTGCGTGTTGGCATCGGTCACGGCGACGTTGCGCAGCAGCACCTGTGGGTAGGTTTGTTTTACCACCTGATAGATAACCGGCATCACGATAGCGCCAACGGATGCCGCCGTACCGATAGTGATAACCCGCTGCTTATCATAGCTGCCGTCGAGATCCAGCGCGCCCAGTATCGACTCCAGACCCTGGCTGATGTATTCATGCAGGTGTGTTGCGTAGGCCGTGGGCGTCACGCCCTGTCCTTTGCGAATGAACAACGGGTCGGGAAACAGGAGACGAAGTTTCTGGATGGATTGGCTAATGGCCGATGGCGTGAGATTCAGGATTTTCGCCGCATTGACGATGCCTTTATGCACATAGACTGCTTCAAATATGGTCAATAAGTTAAGGTCTATATTACGCAGGGTGCGAAAGATTTGTGGCGTATCATTATCGGCATTCATATTTATTTTATTTTCAGGCTTATTGTTATAATCCACACTGCTCACTCCATATTCATTCACTCCATGAATGATAGTTGATGATTTCATTATTATTATGATTGGTGAGTCCATCTTACTGCAAGATGGAAATGGAAATTTTCTTTATGGGTCAATGTATTAATGATTCTAATGCTTTATTAAGTGTATATCGTTGTCGTGATTTTGCAAAAAAATGAGAACCAGTCTTCATTTTCAGAACATGAATCGCTGAAAGAAGAGAGAAACTTGACGGCGTTATAAAAGGCGTGCGATGGAGAGAGTTAACGACCCAATGCAATATTGGGTCGCGATGTATAATATATTAAGCAGAGATATATTCGTGCGGAGGATTGTTTAGCAACGCTAAAAAATGTCTGACAAGCGTTGGGGATATATTTTCCGGCTTCGCTTCACTCACCCATTGTGAAACCTGGGTCATCTCCATACCGGCATAGCCACAAGGGTTAATGCGCAGGAAAGGGGATAAGTCCATAGCGATATTCAGCGCCAGTCCATGGAAAGAGCAGCCTTTACGGATTCGCAGCCCCAGCGAGCAGATCTTTTTCTCGCCCACATAGACGCCCGGCGCATCGGCGCGCGGATGTGCCTCAATACCCAGCTCAGCTAACGTGTTGACGACGGTTTGCTCCAGCAGCGTTACCAGTTCGCGTACGCCCAGCTTGCGGCGCTTCAGGTTCAGCAGAACGTACATCACCTGCTGGCCCGGCCCGTGGTAGGTCACCTGGCCGCCGCGATCGCTTTGGATGACCGGAATGTCGCCGGGCACCAGCACATGTTCAGCCTTACCCGCCTGACCCTGCGTGAAAACCGGCTGATGCTCAACCAGCCAAATCTCGTCCAGCGTGGATTCATCGCGGTTGTCGGTGAAGTCATGCATCGCCTGAGAAATGGGTTCGTAAGGCTGTAGGCCCAATTGACGGATGAGGAGAGTATTAAAATCCAAAACAGCGTCTCCGCAGAGGGGAAATGATGGACGCAGAGTATATCACAGGGAGGAGGGGAGAAGCGTTACCCGGCAGTGCCGGGTAACGGAGATGCGATTACAGCACCATACGGACAATTTCAATATTGCCCAGCTCTTCGTACAGCGTCTCAACCTGCTCAATGTGGGTAGCATTGATGGTAATGGACACCGAGTGGTAATTGCCTTTGCTGCTCGGTTTTATCTGCGGAGAGTAGTCACCTGGCGCATGGCGCTGTACCACTTCAACCACCAGGTCAACCAGCTCTGGTTTCGCCAGACCCATTACTTTGTAAGTAAACGGTGTAGGGAATTCAAGCAGTTCGTTCAGTTTGGTTTTCATGTCAGCTCCAGTGTTAAAAAAGAATAACTCCCGCATGGTTAGCGGGAGTTATTTTAGCTATGCATAGTATATGGGGATGGAAATCACACTTTCAAGTGGGTGATTTTTAACCAAACCAGTGGTGGAACATTAATTTAATGTAATCAATGATTTTGCCAAAGAAGTTGCCTTCAGGAATTTCCTGCAGCACTACCAGCGGACGCTGGTCGATGATTTTACCGTCGAGCTGGAAGTTAATGGTTCCAACAACCTGGTTTTTCTGCAGCGGCGCGTGCAGCTCGCTGGTGGTCAGCACATAGCTTGCCTTCAGGTCTTTCATACGGCCACGCGGGATGGTCAGGTAGACGTCTTTGTCTACGCCTAACGAGGCGCGGTCAGTATCACCAAACCAGGCAGGTTCAGAGGCGAACTCTTTACCGGCTTTAATCGGGTTCACCGTTTCGAAGAAGCGGAAGCCCAGGTCAGCAGCTTCTTGCTCTCGGTTTCACGACCTTTGAAGGTACGGCCGCCCATAACGGCGGAGACAAGGCGCATCTGGCCTTCGGTTGCGGAAGCCACCAGGTTGTAGCCCGCTTTATCGGTGTGGCCGGTTTTGATACCGTCAACATTCAGGCTGTTGTCCCACAGCAGACCATTACGGTTCAACTGACGGATGCCGTTAAAGGTGAACTCTTTTTCTTTATAGATGGTGTATTCGTTCGGCACGTCGCGGATCAGCGCCTGGCCAATCATCGCCATATCGCGTGCGGAACTGTACTGACCATCTGCATCCAGGCCATGTACGGTCTGGAAGTGGGTGTTTTTCAGGCCAAGCGCGTTGACGTAGCTGTTCATCAGGCCAACGAAAGCGTCCTGGCTGCCGGCGACGTAGTCGGCCATCGCCACGCAGGCATCGTTACCGACTGCAGGTTAATCCCGCGGATCAGCTGCGAAACCGGGACCTGCATGCCAGGCTTGAGGAACATCAGGGAAGAGCCTTGAAGACCGGATTGCCGGTAGCCCAGGCATCGTTGCCGATAGTGACCAGATCGGACTCTTTAAATTTGCCTGCTTTCATGGCCTGGCCGATGACGTAGCTGGTCATCATTTTGGTCAGGCTCGCCGGATCGCGTCGGGAGTCAGCGTTCTGCTCTGCCAGAACCTTGCCAGAGTTGTAATCAATAAGAATGTAGGATTCGGCGTCAATCTGCGGAACGCCTGGAATCATAGTTTTGATGTTCAGGTCATCGGCGTGGGCAGCGGAGGTCAGTGCTGCGACGGAAAGCGCCGGAAGGAGTAAGCGAGCGAAAAAAGAGGTCTTCATGGTCAGAACAACGACATCCGTGATGGAGTTAAAAAAGTGCCTTACTATAGCAAATGCCCGCGGGCAGGCATCCGACATCGTATATGACTTTGTTAATGACTTTTACATATACGAAGATTCGGACACCGCTGAGTGCTCTAGTTGGCGTGTGTAATAAACGATTGCAGCTGTGCTTCGTTCTGCAAACGCCCTTGTAAGGTGCTGGCTTCGCTTTTGCTGGCGAATGGACCGAGCTGAATACGCCAGACAGCGCCATTTTGCGTTACGCGACCAGGAACGGAGAACTGCTGGCTCAGGCGCTGCTGATACTGCTGCGCGCGAGCCTGGTCGCTGACGGCGCCAACCTGAACCACATAATCACCCGCTGCGGGTGCAGTAACCGCCGCAGTCGCGGCAGGCGCTGTGCTGGCAGGCGCGGTGACCGGTGCCGTCACCGGAGCGGCCGTTGCCGCTGGCGCAGATTCTTCGAGTACGCCGTTATTCAACGGGGTAGGCGCGCCGAGGAAGCCGCTGCTTTTTACCGGTGCGCCTTCGCCGCTGTCGGCTGAGGTCAGCGTATCGTTGCTAATGGCGCGTACGTCGCCTTGCGGCGCCGCGGCTTGTGGCGCGGAAGAGACGCTGCCCATCCCGCCACTCAGGTCAGGGCGGCTCGGCAGCGCGTAGGTCTGTTTTGCCACGGTGGTACAGGCCATACCGGGGCCGGAAAGTGAACCATCCTGGGCGACGATAATCGGATCGATGCGGACTTTGGTATTGTTGGAGGTGTTCAGGCGATCGGCCGCCGCGCGGGAGAGCGAAATGACGCGATCGTTGCCATACGGGCCGCGATCGTTAATGCGCACGACGATCATCCGACCGTTAGCCAGGTTAGTAATACGCGCGTAGCTCGGCACCGGCAGTGTAGGGTGCGCGGCGGTAAGCTGGGTCGGGTCAAAGGTTTCGCCGATGGCCGTCAGATTGCTACCCGGCTCGGCATCATAGATGGCGGCCAGACCAGACTGGCTAAAGTTAGCCGGATCCTGGACGATTTTGTATTTCTTGCCGTCGCGTTCGTAATCCTGATTCGCCGTCGCGTTCAGAGGTTCAAAGCGTGGATCGGCCCGCTGATTTCCACCGTAGGACCATTACATACCGCAGGTTGTGGCGCGGAGACGGTTTGTTGCTGAACATCATCACTCGAACAAGCCGCCAGCAGCCCTGCCGCTATGCAGATCCCAAGCCATTGCTTACGCATTGAGCACCCCTTAGACGCTTTTTGACAACATTTTCCTGTGGGTGTGTATCGACATTACGATACCAAACCCGGCCATCAGTACGATCAGGGCCGAACCCCGTAGCTGACCAGCGGTAGCGGGACGCCAACCACCGGCAAGATGCCACTTACCATACCAATATTTACGAAGACATAAACGAATAAAATCAGCATCAAACCACCGGCCATCACCCGGCCAAAGGTCGTTTGCGCCTGGGCGGCAATCCACAGGCCGCGCATTATCAGCAGCACGTACAGTGCCAGCAAAATCAGAATACCGATAAGCCAAGTTCTTCGGCCAGTACCGCGAAGATAAAGTCGGTATGGCGTTCTGGCAGGAATTCCAACTGCGACTGTGTCCCGTGCAGCCAGCCTTTACCGCGCAGACCGCCGGAGCCGATGGCGATTTTGGACTGAATAATATGGTAGCCCGCGCCCAGTGGGTCTGATTCCGGATCCATCAGCATCATCACGCGCTGTCGCTGATAGTCGTGCATCAGGAAGAACCAGAGTATCGGGATAAAGCAAGCGACCAGCACTACGGCGACCAGAATCAAACGCCAGCTCAAGCCGGCGAGGAACAGGACGAACAGGCCGGAGAGAGCGACCAGAATTGAGGTGCCAAGGTCCGGCTGCGCGGCAACCAGCAGCGTCGGCATGAAAATCAGCACCAGCGCGATACCGGTGTTTTTCAGCGTTGGCGGGCAGACGTCGCGGTTAATAAAGCGCGCGACCATCAACGGCACGGCGATTTTGGCAATTTCGGACGGCTGGAAACGCACAATACCGAGATCCAGCCAGCGCTGCGCACCTTTAGAGATGGCACCGAAGGCGTCAACCGCCACCAGCAGAATAATACAGATAATATACAGCCAGGGGGCCCAGCCTTCGTAGACGCGCGGCGGGATCTGTGCCATCACCACCATGATGACCAGGCCCATGGCGATCTGGCCGATTTTACGCTCCGTCATCCCCATATCCTGGCCGCTGGCGCTCCAGATAACCAGCGCGCTGTAGGTCAGCAACGCCAGCAAAATCAGCAGCATGGCGGGATCGATATGGATTTTATCCCAGAACGATTTTTTGTTCGGATTATCCGTCATGATTATTGGTCCTCCGACGCGGCCGCAGCAGGGTTCTCGGTCGGTAATTCGGTGTTGTTGTCGCCCAACATGATGTGGTCAAGAATCTGACGCATGATGGTACCGACAGCCGGGCCTGCGCCGCCGTTCTCCAGAATAATCGCCACGGCGACCTGTGGATCGTTATATGGCGCAAAAGCGGTCATTAATTTATGGTCACGCAGACGCTCCGCAATCCGGTGGGCGTTGTACGTTTCGTTCGCCTTCAAGCCAAAGACCTGCGCGGTACCTGACTTGGCAGCAATCTTATACGGCGCGCTGGCAAAATATTTATGCGCGGTACCGTTGCCGCGGTTGGCAACGCCGAACATCCCGTCTTTGGCAATTTCCCAGTAACCGGAGTGGATGTCGCCAATCGGCGGCTCCTGAGGCTGTGTCCACGGTACTTTCTTGCCTTCTTCGACGGTGCTGGCCAGCAGATGAGGCGTTTTGATGATGCCATCGTTAATCAGAATCATCAGCGCTTTGCTCATCTGGATAGGTGTCGCTGTCCAGTAACCCTGGCCGATCCCTACCGGAATGGTATCACCCTGATACCAGGGCTTTTTAAAACGTTTGAGCTTCCATTCGCGGGTTGGCATGTTGCCGGAGCGCTCTTCCGCAAGGTCGATACCGGTATAATCCCCGTAGCCAAACTTGCTCATCCACTCAGACAGACGGTCAATACCCATATCATAGGCGACCTGGTAGAAGAAGGTATCCGCGGACTCTTCCAGCGCCTTGGTGACGTTCAGGTGACCGTGGCCCCATTTCTTCCAGTCACGATAGCGTTTTTCTGAGCCAGGTAACTGCCACCACCCTGGGTCAAACAGGCTGGTGTTGCGGTTAATCACGCCCGCACTCATGGCGGAGACCGCGACATACGGTTTCACCGTAGAAGCCGGAGGGTAAACCCCCTGAGTGGCGCGGTTAACCAGCGGCGTGTTCGGATCGTTTAACAGGCCGCTGTAGTCTTTGCTGGAGATACCGTCAACGAACAGGTTAGGATCGTAGCTTGGCATTGAGACCAGCGCCAGAATGCTGCCGTTGCGCGGGTCAGTCACCACCACGGCGGCGCGGCTGCCGGCGAGCAGGGTTTCGATATACTGCTGCAGCTTGAGGTCGAGCGTCAGGTAGATGTCGTGCCCGGCCTGCGGCGGCACTTCTTTCAACTGGCGAATAACGCGGCCACGGTTGTTGACTTCCACCTCTTCATAGCCGGTTTGCCCGTGGAGAATATCTTCGTAATAACGCTCAATACCCAGTTTACCGATATCGTGGGTCGCGGCGTAGTTGGCCAGCTTGCCGTCTTTATCCAGGCGGTCGACATCTTTATCGTTAATTTTTGAGACGTAGCCGATGACGTGCGTCAAGGCGGAACCATACGGATAAAAGCGGCGCTTATAGCCCTTTACCTCAACGCCGGGGAAACGGTACTGGTTGACGGCAAAGCGCGCCACCTGCACTTCCGTGAGGTTGGTTTTGAGTGGGATGGAGGTAAAGCGATGCGAACGGGCGCGCTCTTTTTTAAAGGCGGCGATATCGTCATCGCTCAGGTCGACGACGTCGCGCAGACCATCGATAGTCTGCTGAACGCTATCGACTTTTTCCGGCATGATTTCCAGCTGGTAGATGGTGCGGTTCAGCGCCAGCGGGGTGCCGTTGCGATCGTAAATAATGCCGCGGCTTGGCGCGATGGGCACCAGCTTAATGCGGTTTTCGTTAGAACGCGTCTGATAGTCGGTGAAGCGAACGATCTGTAAATTATAGAGGTTGGCAATCAGCACGCCGGTAAGCAGCAAAATTCCCAAAAAAGCGACCACCGCCCGGCGCACAAAGAGCGCGGACTCTGCCGTATAGTCGCGAAAAGAATTCTGTAGTTTCATTCGCTGCTTAATCTACCTGGGTCTCATTATTCGCGGTGGTAAGGGTGGTTGGTGGTAATGCTCCACGCTCGATAGAGGCTTTCGGCCACCAGCACGCGCACAAGCGGGTGAGGGAGCGTTAATGTGGAGAGCGACCAACTTTGTTCTGCTGCGGCCTTGCATGCCGGAGAAAGCCCTTCCGGGCCGCCGATTAACAGGCTGACATCACGACCGTCACCCTTCCAGCGTTCCAGTTCACGTGCAAGCTGCGGCGTATCCCAGGGTTTTCCGGGATATCCAGCGTGACGATGCGGTTTTTTCCTGCGGCGGCGAGCATCATCTCGCCTTCTTTATCCAGAATACGCTTGATGTCCGCATTTTTACCGCGCTTGCCGGCGGGTATTTCCACCAGTTCGAACGGCATATCTTTCGGAAAACGGCGAAGGTATTCGGTAAAACCGGTTTGTACCCAATCCGGCATTTTGGTGCCGACGGCGACCAACTGCAGCTTCACAACTTAACCCCAGAGCTTTTCCAGTTCATACAGGCGACGGCTTTCTTCCTGCATGACGTGGACAATGACATCGCCTAAATCAACGACAATCCAGTCGGCAACGCTTTCGCCTTCAACGCCCAGCGGCAGCAGGCCGGCAGCGCGGGACTCCTGAACCACATGATCGGCGATAGACATAACGTGACGGCTGGAAGTACCGGTGCAGATAACCATGCAATCGGTGATACTGGACTTACCCTGAACATCGATGGTGACGATATCCTGACCTTTTAAATCATCAATTTTGTCGATTACAAAATCCTGGAGTGCTTTACCCTGCAAGTTTTCCCCCTGGGGTGTGAAGATAAACGATATAAAACAGCCTGACAGTATACCCGAACTGAAAATATTGTCGGGACAATAAATCACCAAACGGCCTTTCAGGCGGGGTATCATCCCATTCCTTTCTGCCGATTGCATCGCCATTTTTGTAAAACAATCTCTGTCCACAAATGCTGGAGGGGATGATTCAGGCTGCGGAGAATAACAGTCTAATAATTAGTGTCAATGGGTTGGCGCTGCCCGGAGGCAGAAATCGGTTTTATTACTCATCGGGTCGCCAAATCGCTCGGCTGTTGAGCACCCTGAGCGTGGTAAATTCTGGCGTAAAATCAATGACGCTCCACGCGCCGTGGTCGATGCGGAAATGCCACATACTGGCAGTCGGCATGCCCAATAGACGCGCCGTTAACAGACTCAGGACACCCTGATGGCTGACGATCAGTAAATTTTGATATGGGTAGTGCGCCAGTTCGTTCGCGAAGTCGGCCACACGCCGGGAAAAGTCGGGAAAACCTTCGCCATTGGTCGGTGCGGCGTGCTGCCAATCAGCGCACCAGGCTGCGTAATTCTCTTTGTCTTCAACCTGCAGGTCACGGTGGTGACGCATTTCCCAGTCACCGAAAAACATTTCGTTGAGCAGCGGGTTTGCGGTAAGCGGAATGTTACGTTCGCCCAGTAGCAGCCGCGCAGTATGCTGTGTGCGTTCAAGCCCGCTACACAGCGCATGATCGAAGGGAACCTGACGCAGCATCTCACCAAGGCGCTGCGCCTGCTGTTGCCCTTTGGCCGTGAGTGGCGTTGGCGCGTGGCCGCTGTACAGGCCAGCCACATTGGCTTCCGTTTCGCCGTGGCGAACTAACCAGAGCTTCATGCCGCTTCCTCTATGCGCCGTGGTGATACAACCCCTGTTGCATGATGTAGTTGAGCACCGCTTCGGGCATCATTTCATCGCAGGGTTCATTATTTTCCAGCCGTTCGCGAATCAGCGTGGCGGAGACGTCGAACCAGGGCGTTTCCGCCAGGTAGATTTTCCCCGCCGGCTGGTTGTGCAGCTCTTCAATATTACTGGTGAGGTGCTTGTCCAGCCAGTACTGATGCTCTTCGTGCTGCATGGTCAGCGGGTAACCCGGGCGACGGGTCACCAGCAGATGGGCGTTGTCGAGGATTGTTTCGTAGCGATGCCAGCTTGGGAAAGTGAGCAGCGAATCCTGGCCGATAATGAAGGCCAGGGGCTGATCCGGTCCCTGTTCCGCTCGCCACTCCTGGAGCGTATCCGCCGTAAAGGAAGGCGTATCGCGGCGCAGCTCGCGTTCGTCGAGCACAAAAAGCGGCTTATCGGCGATAGCCAGCTCAACCATCAATTTGCGCTGTTCGCTGGTGGCTTCAGGCTGCGGACGATGTGGGGTACGTTATTGGGCATAATGATGACCCTGGACAGACCAATCTGGTTGGCCAGGATCTCGACCGGCTTCAGGTGACCGTAATGGATGGGATCGAATGTCCCGCCGAAAAGCGCCTGTAGTTTTGCCATATCATCCATCGATAAATACGTCGGCTAGCGCTTTATGACAAAGCAATAGCGACAAACTTTCCAGTTCAGCCCAGATGGACTGACCATAATCCTGTTTTAAAGTGAGCTCGGCACGGCTGAGCAGGGTGACGGCCTGACGCAGCTGTGAACCGCTCAGACGGTTAACCGCCTCACCGACCATCGCCCGACGGTTTTGCCAGACCCGGTGTTTATCAAATAACGAACGCAGCGGCGTGTGTGCGCTCTGACGCTTTAACGTCACCAGCAGCAGCAGTTCGCGCTGTACCGTGCGTAGTAGGATCACCGGCTCGCTGCCTTCAAGACGCAGTTGCTGCAGGATATGCAGCGCGCGTTTACTCTTGCCGGCCAGCAGCGCATCAACCCAGTGGAACGGCGTAAAGTGTGCGGCATCATTGACCGCCTGCTCTACGCGCGGCAGCGTGAGTTTCCCGTCCGGCCACAGCAGCGACAGGCGCTCGAGCGCTTGCGAAAGCGCCAGCAGGTTGCCTTCATAGCAGTAGCACAGCAGTTGACTGGCGGGTTCATCCAACTGGAGGTTGTTCTGTTTGGCTCGGTTGGCCAGCCAGCGGGCAGTTGGGCGGGTTCCGGCGTCTGGCAGCTAATCTGCACCGCGCGGTTTGCCAGCGCCTGGATCCAGGCGGCATTCTCCTGCGATTTGGTCAGCTTGTTGCCACGTACGATCAGCAATAGATCGTCATGAAGCAAACTCACCAGCGTGGCTAGCTGTTCATTGATGGCGGCGTTCGGGCCATTTTCCGGTAGCAGCAGGAGCAGGGTTTGACGACTGGCAAACAGACTCATCGCCTGGCATAGAGAGAAGATCTCGTTCCAGTCGGTGCTGGCATCCAGCGTCACGGTATGGTGCTCAATAAAACCCTCGCTCACGGCGGCATGCCGGATCGCATCCTGGCTTTCCTGAAGGAAAAGAGGGTCATTACCGAGCAGGAGATACGCCGCGCGCAGCCCTTCAGAGAGCTGCGCGCGGAGTTGTTCTGGGTACAACCGAATCATCAGTTACCCAGAGTGGTAGAGACGCGAGAGCCGTTATCGGATGCGGAAGCCGCAGCCTCTTTGCTCTCTTTTACATCAGCGATGTGCACGCTTGGCAGCTTACGAATCAGCTGTTCGGCGGCTTTCTGGTACATTTCCTGAACGATCATGTTCTGTTCGTTGTCTTTTGCCAGCGCCTGCTGTGGGTTGTCAAAGAACGAGCGATAGACCTTGGTGGAAATCGGGAAGATATCCTGACCCGGGAGCAGCACCGTAGCGTTGACCGTCATGACCATCTGGTATTCTGCCGTTTGACCGTTCTGGAACACAGACGCCGTGTCCTGGGAGAGGCTAACCGCGCCCAGACGCAGCGACGGTACGTCCTGACGAAGCGTGCTCTGATCAAGCAGCGTAATACCATTGCTTCTTAGTTGATCGCGCACAGCACGACTCAGCGGACCGTTAGGATCGCCGGACTGAAGGATCAATGTTTTCATTTCGTCCGGCACCTGCGTGGTACTACGCAGGTGCCAGCCGCATCCGGCGGTGACCAGCACCGCCAAAGATAACAACAATGTTGTCAGATATCGCACGCTTCCTCCCGCGCTTAGCCTACGACCAGGTTCAGCAGTTTGCCCGGTACGTAGATGACTTTACGTACGGTTACACCCTCAAGGTATTTCGCGACCAGATGTTCCTGGCCTGCGCGTTCACGCACCTGTTCTTCGGTCGCATCGACCGCAACGGTGATTTTCCCGCGCACTTTACCGTTAACCTGCACAACGACCAGCGTGGTGTTTTCCACCATCGCTTTCTCGTCGGCCACCGGCCACGGCGCATTGTCGATATCGCCTTCGCCACCCAGTTCCTGCCACAGGGTGAAGCACACGTGCGGAGTAAACGGGTTAAGCATACGCACGACGGCCAGCAGCGCTTCCTGAAGCAGTGCGCGGTCCTGTTCGTCTTCCTGCGGTGCTTTCGCCAGTTTGTTCATCAGCTCCATGATCGCCGCAATCGCGGTGTTGAAGGTCTGACGGCGGCCGATATCATCGGTCACTTTAGCAATGGTTTTGTGGACGTCACGACGCAGCGCCTGCTGATCTTCGCTCAGCGCATCGACGTTCAGTGCCGCGACCGGGCCGCGAGCGGTATGCTCGTAAACCAGTTTCCACACACGTTTCAGGAAGCGGTTTGCCCTTCAACGCCGGATTCCTGCCATTCCAGGGTCATATCCGCTGGAGAAGCAAACATCATGAACAGACGTACGGTATCGGCACCATAGCGCTCAACCATCACCTGCGGATCGATACCGTTATTTTTGGACTTAGACATTTTGCTCATGCCGGTGTACACCAGCTCATGGCCTGCCGCGTCCTTCGCTTTCACGATACGACCTTTTTCGTCGCGCTCAACGATAGCATCAACCGGAGATACCCAGTTACGTTCGCCATTGGCACCAACGTAGTAGAACGCATCAGCCAGCACCATGCCCTGACACAGCAGCTGTTTAGCCGGTTCGTCAGAGTTGACCATGCCCGCATCGCGCATCAGCTTGTGGAAGAAGCGGAAGTAGAGCAGGTGCATGATGGCGTGTTCGATACCGCCAATGTAAATATCCACCGGCAGCCAGTAGTTTGCGGCTTCTGGATCCAGCATGCCTTCGTTGTACTGCGGGCAGGTGTAGCGCGCGTAGTACCAGGAAGATTCCATAAAGGTATCGAAGGTGTCGGTTTCGCGCAGCGCAGGCATACCGTTAACGGTGGTTTTCGCCCACTCAGGGTCGGCCTTGATTGGGCTGGTGATACCGTCCATGACCACGTCTTCCGGCAGGATTACCGGCAGTTGATCTTCCGGCGTCGGCATCACAGTGCCGTCTTCCAGCGTCACCATCGGGATCGGCGCGCCCCAGTAACGCTGACGGGAAACGCCCCAGTCACGCAGACGGTAGTTCACTTTACGCTCGCCAACGCCTTTCGCGGCCAGCTTATCGGCAATGGCGTTGAAGCCCGCTTCAAAGTCCAGACCGTCGAATTCGCCGGAGTTAAACAACACGCCTTTCTCGGTCAGCGCCTGCTCGGAGAGATCCGGTTCCGAGCCATCGGCGGCCAGGATAACCGGCTTGATGGTCAGGCCGTATTTGGTGGCGAATTCGTAATCGCGCTGGTCGTGACCCGGAACGGCCATAACCGCGCCGGTGCCGTACTCCATCAGCACGAAGTTAGCCGCCCATACCGGGATTTCTTCGCCAGTCAGCGGGTGAACCGCTTTAAAGCCGGTGTCGACGCCTTTTTTCTCCATGGTCGCCATATCGGCTTCGGCCACTTTGGTATTACGGCATTCGTCGATGAAAGCAGCCAGCTCTGGGTTATTCTCTGCCGCTTTCTGCGCCAGCGGGTGACCTGCAGCCACCGCCAGGTAAGTCGCACCCATAAAGGTGTCTGGACGGGTGGTGTAAACGGTCAGCGTATTGTCATAACCGGTCACGTCGAAGGTAATTTCTACGCCTTCAGAGCGGCCGATCCAGTTACGCTGCATCGTTTTCACGGTGTCAGGCCAGTGATCCAGGTTGTCCAGATCGTTCAGCAGTTCATCAGCGTAGGCGGTGATTTTGATAAACCACTGCGGGATCTCTTTACGCTCAACTTTGGTGTCGCAGCGCCAGCAGCAGCCGTCGATAACCTGTTCGTTCGCCAGTACGGTCTGGTCGTTCGGGCACCAGTTGACCGCAGAAGTTTTCTTGTACACCAGGCCTTTTTTATACAGCTCGGTGAAGAACTTCTGTTCCCAGCGGTAGTATTCCGGCGTACAGGTCGCCAGCTCGCGGCTCCAGTCGTAGCCGAAGCCCAGCATTTTGAGCTGGTTCTTCATGTACGCGATGTTGTCGTAAGTCCACGGAGCAGGCGCGGTATTGTTTTTTACCGCCGCACCTTCAGCGGGCAGGCCGAACGCATCCCAGCCGATTGGCTGCAGTACGTTTTTGCCCAGCATGCGCTGGTAGCGAGCAATAACGTCGCCGATGGTGTAGTTACGGACGTGGCCCATGTGTAGTCGACCAGAAGGATAGGGAAGCATCGACAGGCAGTAATACTTCTCTTTGCTCTCGTCTTCGGTAACTTCAAATGTGCGCTTCTCATCCCAGTGAAGCTGGACTTTCGATTCTATCTCTTCCGGGCGGTATTGCTCTTGCATGGCAGCCAGTGATCCTGTTTTCAATACAGCTACAAATGTAGCCAATAGATGTGGTATTTCAGATCCGCATAGCATAGCCCAAACGTGCACGTCAAAACAGCCTTTCGCACGTTAAGGCGGTGAAAAGCCGCGCGGGTAATTTCTGAACTCTGTGGCGAAGCTGGCAAAGCGATCCACAAATAACAGCTATTATTATAAGAGGTTAACTGGCTGGAGAGGAAATGATGAACAAGGTTGCTCAAATTTACCGTGAACTGGTCGCCACGCTGACCGAACGTTTGCGTAACGGCGAACGCGATATCGACGCGCTGGTGGCTCAGGCACGGGCGAAAGTCGCGCAAACCAGCGAGTTAACGCGCAGCGAAATTGACGAGCTGCTGCGCGCCGTGCGTCGCGATCTCGAAGAGTTTGCGATGAGCTACGGCGAAAGCCAGGAAGACGACTCCGATAGCGTCTTCCTGCGGGTGATTAAAGAGAGTATCTGGCAGGAACTGGCGGATATTACCGATAAGACGCAGCTGGAATGGCGCGAGGTATTCCAGGATTTGAATCACCACGGCGTGTATCACAGCGGCGAAGTGGTGGGATTGGGAAACCTGGTTTGCGAGAAGTGTCATTATCACCTCGCCGTTTACACGCCGGATGTGTTGCCGCGCTGCCCGAAGTGCGGCCACGATCAGTTCCAGCGCCGGCCGTTCGAGCCGTAATCAAGCATGCCGGATGGCGACGGTATGCGTCTTATCCGGCCGAGAAGGATAGGTCATCGTCAGCCGGATAAGCGTGAGCGCCATCCGGCATTTTTGTTGCGTCAGGCGTAGAAAGCCAAACGCTCCGCCAGCAGATCAACGAACGCCCCACGGTCTACATCCACCATCACCGTCGCATTCGGCTTATTCCCCGTCAGGAAATAATAATCCACTACCGTCATCCCTTGGGTGTATTTCCCCTGTGTTTCTACGCCAACCCAACGCTCAACGGTGGTGAAAATCTCGGGCTTGAGCAGCCAGGCGATGGTGCACGGGTCGTGCAGCGGCGCGCCGACAAATCCCCATTTTTCGTCTTTGTGGTACTCCATAAAGAAGTCCAGCAGCTCGGCGACGATGGTGGAAATGGGGTTGCCAATGGCGCGAAGGCGTTCGATATCGGCGGCGTGAATCTGCGCCTTATGGGTGACGTCCAGCCCGGCCATCACCATCGGAATGCCTGACTGGAAGACGATTTCCGCCGCTTCCGGGTCGACGAAAATGTTGAACTCGGCAGCGGGCGTCCAGTTGCCGAGCGTCATAGCGCCGCCCATGATCACGATGCGGGCGATTTTTGTATGCAGTTCCGGATGGCTATTCAGCAGCAGCGCCACGTTGGTCTGTGGGCCAGTGGAGACGATGGTGACCGGCTGTACGCTCTCGCGCAGGGTTTTTGCCATCAGCTCAACGGCAGTGCCGCTTTGTGGGCGAATGACGGCTCGGGCAGCGCTGGGCCGTCAAGACCGCTTTCGCCATGAACGTTATCGGCGATAATCAGTTCGCGCATGAGCGGTTTCACCGCGCCGCCAGCCACCGGGATATCCGGCGCTTCAGCAGCGTCAGCATACGCAGGACGTTGCGCAGAGTCTTGTCCGGCGTCTGGTTGCCCGCGGAAGAGGTGATAGCTTTGACCTCAAGCTCAGGGGAAGCCAGAGCGAGGACGATTGCAATCGCGTCATCATGACCCGGATCGCAATCAAGAATAATCGGCAGTGCCATAGCAGTTCCTTGTTCGCGTTATTTTGTGACAAGGGTAAGGCTTGCTAGTGGAATGAACGAGAGGGATGCGTTAAAGCGTGATGCAGCGCGCACTCTGCTGAGTGCGCGCCGGGAAGATTAGTGCAGGATTTTGGCGAGGAAGTCTTTGGCGCGCTCCGACTTAGGATTAGCGAAGAACGCTTCTTTTTCAGCATCTTCGACGATTTTGCCTTCGTCCATAAAGATAACCCGGTTCGCCACTTTACGGGCAAAGCCCATTTCGTGGGTCACCACCATCATGGTCATCCCTTCGTTCGCCAGCTCGACCATCACGTCCAGTACCTCGTTGATCATTTCCGGATCGAGCGCCGACGTTGGTTCGTCAAACAGCATCGCCACCGGATCCATGCACAGCGCACGAGCGATCGCCACGCGCTGCTGCTGGCCGCCGGAGAGCTGCGCCGGGAACTTGTTGGCATGCGCAGACAGGCCAACGCGCTCCAGCAGCTTCAGACCTTTATCGCGGGCTGCGGCTTTATCGCGCTTGAGCACTTTGACCTGCGCCAGCGTCAGGTTCTCGATAATCGACAGGTGCGGGAACAGTTCAAAATGCTGGAACACCATGCCGACGTGCGAACGCAGCTTCGCCAAATCCGTTTTCTTGTCGTTCACCTTCGTGCCGTTGACCAGGATTTCGCCCTGTTGCACCGGTTCCAGACCGTTGACGGTTTTAATCAGGGTGGATTTACCGGAGCCGGACGGCCCGCATACCACCACCACTTCGCCTTTTTTCACTTCCGTGGAGCAGTCGGTCAGCACCTGAAAGTGACCATACCATTTAGAGACATTTTTCAGGGTAATCATTATACGGTCCTTTTCTTCAAGTAGCTGACCAGCAGCGAAGCGCTAAGGCTAATCACAAAATAGACAAAACCTGCGAACAGAATCATTTCGACCTGGGTACCATCACGCTCACCAATGGTTGAGGCGGTACGGAAGAAGTCTGCGAGGCTCAGAACGTACACCAGCGAGGTATCCTGGAACAGGACGATCCCCTGGGTCAGCAGCAGCGGCACCATGGCGCGGAAGGCCTGCGGCAGAATGATGAGCTTCATCGACTGCCAGTGGGTCATCCCCAACGCCAGCGCGGCGCTGGACTGGCCGCGGGAAATACTCTGAATACCGGCACGGATAATCTCAGAGTAATAGGCGGCTTCAAACATGGAGAAGGCCACCATCGCTGAGATCAGGCGAATATCGCTTTTCGGCGACAGCCCTAACACGTTTTGCAGGAACCCGGGCACAATCAGATAGAACCACAGCAGCACCATCACCAGCGGGACGGAGCGGAAAACGTTAACGTAAGCCTTGGCGAACCAGGCAATCGGCTTGAACGCGGACAGGCGCATCACCGCCAGCAGCGTGCCCCAGACAATCCCCACCACCACTGCGGTGACGGTAATTTTGAGGGTGATAACCAGACCTGCCAGCAGGTAAGGCATCGATGGAATAATTGAACTCCAGTCAAACTCGTACATTATTTACCCCCAGGTTGCCCGGCAGGCGGATTTTGCGTTCCACCAGCGCCATCACCAGCATAATCACGGCGTTAATGAAAACGTAAGCGAGGGTAATTGCCGTAAAGGATTCCCAGGCGTGCGCGGAGTAATCGAGCAGCTTGCCCGCTTGTGCTGCCATATCGACCAGACCAATGGTTGACGCGATGGCCGAGTTTTTCACCAGGTTCATCATTTCGGAGGTCATCGGCGGTACGATCACGCGATAGGCGTTCGGTAACAGTACGTAACGGTAGGTTTGCGGCAGGGTCAGGCCCATCGCCAGGCCGGCGTTTTTCTGCCCGCGCGGCAGCGACTGAATAGCGGCTCGCACTTGTTCGCAGACGCGCGCGGCGGTAAACAGCCCCAGGCAGATCATCGATGAGAGGAAGAACTGGATGTTGGGATCGAGTTCGGATTTAAACCACATGCCGAGATTTTCCGGCAGCAATTCCGGCACCACGAGATACCAGGTAAAGAACTGCACGATCAGCGGCACGTTACGGAACAGTTCGACGTAGCAGGTACCGATAGCCGATAAGAATCGGTTCGGTACGGTACGCAGAATCCCGAACAGTGAGCCGACGAAGAACGCGATAATCCATGCGGTAATGGACAGCGCGACGGTGACCTGGAAACCACTCCAGAGCCAGCCGAGATAGGTGGTGTTGCCAAATGGGGCCTGTTGTAAAAAGATTCCCCAGTTCCAGTCTATTGACATAATGAACTCCAGAAAAAAAAGGGTAGCAGTTCGACCTGCTACCCTCGAAGATTGTTGAACAGCGTTTTGCGGTATTCAGGCCAGGTGGGGAACGACCACCTGACATATAGTCTGTCCGTGCTGAACCACAATCGAGAGGGCAGATTCTTCCGCCCGTATTTTTTATTAGTTAAGTGCTTTGTCGTTAGGCGTTTTGAACAGCGCTTTCATCTCGTCTGAGAGTTCAAAGTTCATGTTCAGGTTTTTTGGTGGAATTGGGTTTTTAAACCATTTTTCAAACCATTTGGTGGCTTCGCCGGAGGTTTGCGCCTGAGCGATGGTATCGTCCATCAGCTTTTTAAACTCAGGGTCGTCTTTACGCAGCATACAGCCGTAGGCTTCCTGGGACTGCGGCTTGCCGACAATTTCCCAGTTATCCGGCTTCTTGGCTTTTGCACGTTCGCCAGCCAGCAGCGCGTCATCCATCATAAAGGCCACTGCGCGGCCGCTTTCCAGGGTACGGAAAGAGTCGCCGTGATCTTTGGCGCTGATGATGCGCATATTCATTTTCTGTTCGTCATTCAGCTTGTGCAGCAGAATCTCGGAGGTGGTACCGGAGGTGACGACAACGGCTTTGTCTTTCAGATCCGGGAAGTCTTTAATCGGGCCGCCTTTTTTCACCAGCAGGCGGGTACCGACGACGAAGATGGTGTCAGAGAAGGCAGCCTGTTTCTGGCGCTCAAGGTTGTTAGTGGTGGAACCACATTCGAAATCGAAGGTACCGTTTTGCAGCAGCGGAATACGGTTCTGCGAGGTGATCGGAATCAATTTCACCTGCAGGTCCGGTTTGTTGAGCTTTTTCTTCACGGCATCAACGATGGCGTTGGAGTAGTCCTGAGAGTAACCGACCACTTTCTGCTGGTTGTCGTAATAGGAGAATGGTACGGATGATTCGCGGTGACCGACGACAATCACGCCGTTTTTAGCGATTTTGGCGAGCGTTCCGCCTGCGGCGGGTGCCGCATCTTCCGCATGCGCCAGGCCGGCAGACATCCCCAGAACCAGCATTGCTGTGGCAAGCTTACGTAATTGCATATCCAACTCCTTCATCCTCTGCGACGTTGCCGCATTGAACCCATTGTGAATGTTGTGTTGTTATCACTGCGTCTTTAGCGTGCAGCGTTATCTGTGTTTGTTAGCATTTAGTTTGGCTTAATGTAAAGATTTTGCTGCTTTATTGTTTATTTTTGCGAAGCGTGCCGCACCGCTTTGAGGCAAAAATCGCAGTTTGCACAATAATGGTGCTACCGATGCTGTGTTGTGGTGCAACTTGGTTGCGCCGGTAGGGAATGTGCAGCCTCTTGATTATATTAAGCAATTGGCGTGCCAGAATGAGATTTTGGTAGCGGGGGAGGTTGTTGGCCTGACAAGCGTAGCGCCATCAGGCTCGGTGCGATACAACTGCCGGATGGCGGCGTACCGCCTTATCCGGCCTACATTCGATAGTACAATATTTTATTTGCGGCGTTGACGCAGGCTCATCACCAGCGCGCCAAAGCCGAACAGTACGGTAATCAACCACACCGTCCAGTCACCGGTTCGCGCGTACGGCGTCAGGCCGGTGGTCGGCGTGACTTTGGTGGTGAGCACCTGGCGGGTAAACTGCGGGATCATCGCCTGAATTTCACCGCGCGGGCCAATGACGGCGGTAATGCCGTTGTTGGTGCTGCGCAGCAGCGGGCGCGCCAGCTCGAGCGCGCGCATGCGGGCCATCTGGAAGTGCTGCCACGGGCCGATGGACTTACCAAACCACGCATCGTTAGAGATGGTTAGCAGGAAGTTAGTGTCCGGGCGGAAGTTGTCGCGCACCTGCTGGCCGAGAATAATTTCGTAGCAGATCGCGGCGGTGAGCTTCAGATTATGCGCCTGCAGCTGCGGCTGAATGTACGGCCCGCGGCTGAAGGATGACATTGGCAGGTCGAAGAACGGCGCCAGCGGACGCAGAATAGACTCCAGCGGCACAAACTCGCCAAACGGCACCAGGTGGTTCTTATTATAGCGGTTGCTGGATTCGTAGCTGTATGGGCTGTCTTTGCCCAGCGTGATAATGGTGTTGTAGGTGTCGTAACGGTTCTGCTTGTTGAGGCGCGAATCGACGATGCCCGTAATCAGCGTACTGTCTTTGGCGCGCAGGAGATCGTCCATCATGCTGAGGAAACGCTGCTGGTTGATTTCCAGGTCCGGAATCGCCGACTCCGGCCAGATAATCAGCTGCGATTTGCCCATCACCTGCTCGGTAGCGTCGAGGTAGATTTTTAGCGTATTCAGCAGCTGGTTTTCGTCCCACTTCAGCGCCTGTGGGATGTCGCCCTGGACCAGCGAAACCTGAGTGGTTTTGTCGGTTTGCAGGGTATACCACTGGATGTAGCGTAGCGGGAAGGGCAGGGCAAAGAGCACGATGCCGACGACTAGCGGACGCCAGTTACGGGTGACCAGAGCCAGCACCAGCAGGCCGCTTACCATCATCAGCAGGAAGTTAATCGCCTCCACGCCCATCAGCGGCGCCAGCCCTTTCAACGGGCCGTCAATCTGGCTGTAACCAAACTGCAGCCACGGGAAGCCGGTCAGCACCCAGCCGCGCAGGAATTCGGTTAACTGCCAGACAACCGGCGCAGCAATCGCCACGCGCAGCCAGTTCGCTTTCGGCCACAGCCGCGACAAAACACCGGCAAACAGGCCAGTATACAGCGACAGATAAGCAGCCAGCAGCACCACGAGGAAGACGTTGACCGGGCCGGGCATGCCGCCAAACTGCGCGATACTGACATAAACCCAGTTGATACCGGAGCCAAACAGGCCAAAGCCCCAGAAATAACCAATGGCCGCCGCCTGCACCGGGCGACGGTTGAGCGTCAGCCCCTGCAGACCCATCAGCGAGATAATCGCCGCAGGCCAGATGTCATAAGGAGAAAAAGCCAGCGTACCGCTGGCTCCGAAAAGTAGCGCCAGCAGCAGGCGAATGCGCTGGCGTTCAAGCAATGAGGCAAATGCCATGGAGATTATTCGTCCAGTTTCGGTTGGGGGAATCGTCCGGAATCTTAACATGAACCTGAATAATACGACGGCTGTCAGCCATCGCCACCTTAAACTGGTAACCATCAATGTCGATGGTTTCCCCGCGCGCCGGCAGATGACCAAAGGCCTGCATCACCAGCCCGCCGATGGTATCGACCTCTTCATCGCTGAAGTGGGTGCTGAAGGCGTCGTTGAAGTCTTCGATAGAGGCCAGCGCGCGCACCGTCCAGGTGTGGCGGCTGAGCTGACGGAAGTCGATATCGTCCTCTTCGTCATACTCGTCTTCGATTTCGCCGACGATAAGCTCCAGAATATCTTCGATAGTCACCAGGCCCGAAACGCCGCCAAACTCATCGATAACGATGGCCATATGGTAGCGCTGGGAGCGGAATTCCTTGAGCATACGGTCAACCCGTTTGCTTTCCGGTACGACAACCGCGGTGCGTAACACTTTATCCATGCTGAAAGCTTCGGCATCACTGCGCATAAACGGCAGCAGATCCTTGGCCATCAGAATCCCTTCAATGTGATCTTTGTCCTCGCTGATAACCGGGAAACGCGAGTGGGCGGACTCGATGATCACATCAAGACATTCGTCCAGGGTCTGGTTGCGTTTCAGGGTAATCATTTGGGAGCGCGGGATCATGATGTCGCGGACGCGCTGGTCGGCGATATCCATTACCCCTTCGAGCATGTCGCGCGTATCTTCATCGATAAGCTCGTTTTGCCCGGAATCACGGATCAGCGCCAGAAGATCGTCACGGTTTTTCGGTTCACCGTGGAAAAGCTGGCTGAGTAAGAGGGAGAAGAATCCCTTTTTGCTGTTTACTGTGTCACTACTGTGTGAATTGTCGTCGCTCATGGCGTCGTTTGGGTTCTCATGTTGATTAAACTGTCGCTCGTCGCGCGTAAATTCAGCGCCGGACGGCATGGAAAAACATTGGGCCGCAGCCCAACGCTTTATTCTTTCTCGGAAATGTACGGATCCTCATAGCCCAGAGCAAGCATTATCTCTGTCTCGAGGCTTTCCATCTCTTCCGCTTCCTCATCTTCAATGTGGTCATAGCCCAGCAGATGCAGGCTGCCGTGGACAACCATGTGCGCCCAGTGGGCTTCCAACGGTTTGCCTTGCTCAGCGGCTTCCTGCTCCACCACCTGACGGCAGATGATCAGATCGCCCAACAGCGGCATCTCCATACCCGGTGGCGCTTCAAACGGGAAGGAGAGCACGTTGGTCGGTTTATCCTTACCGCGATAGGTGAGGTTCAGTTCGTGGCTTTCAGCTTCATCCACCAGGCGAATCGTTACTTCTGATTCCTCCTGGAACTGCGGGATAACGGCATCCAGCCAGCCCTGGAACTGACTTTCTTCTGGCAGACCGGTGTTATTTTCACAGGCCAACTGGAGATCGAGGATCACCTGACTCATTTCTGCTCCTGCGCCTGAGCTTCGCGTTTGCGTTCTGCGGCCAGCTCGGCTTTACGTTTTTGATCGGCTTCTTCCCACGCCTCATAGGCGTTGACGATGCGGGCAACCACCGGGTGGCGCACCACGTCTTCGCTGTGGAAGAAGTTAAAGCTGATTTCATCGACTTCGGCCAGCACTTCGATAGCATGGCGCAGGCCGGATTTGGTGCTGCGCGGCAGGTCAATCTGGGTGACGTCGCCGGTGATAACCGCTTTAGAGTTAAACCCGATACGGGTCAGGAACATCTTCATCTGTTCGATGGTGGTGTTCTGGCTTTCATCAAGAATGATAAACGCATCGTTCAGCGTACGGCCGCGCATGTAGGCCAGCGGCGCAACTTCGATGACGTTACGTTCCATCAGCTTCTCAACTTTCTCGAAGCCGAGCATCTCGAACAGCGCGTCGTACAGCGGGCGCAGATACGGGTCAACCTTCTGGCTTAAATCACCTGGCAGGAAGCCGAGTTTTTCGCCCGCTTCAACCGCCGGACGGGTCAGCAGAATACGGCGAATTTCCTGACGCTCCAGCGCGTCGACCGCAGCCGCCACCGCCAGGTAGGTTTTACCGGTACCGGCCGGGCCGATACCGAAGGTGATATCGTGATCGAGAATGTGGGCGATGTACTGCGCCTGGTTAGGCGTACGCGGTTTGATCACTCCACGCTTGGTTTTGATATTGATCGCTTTGCCGTAGTCCGGCACGCTCTCGGCGCTCTGTTCCAGCACGCGCGCTTCTTTAATCGCCAGGTGGATTTGCTCTGGCTCAATGTCCTGAATCTGGCCGCGCATCGGGGCAGTGTCCACATACAGGTCACGCAGAATATCAGCAGCGGCGGTCACGCAGATGGCGCGTCCCGTCAGTTTGAAATGGTTATCGCGGCGGTTGATTTCGATGCCCAGTCGTCGCTCCAGCTGTTTGATATTGTCATCAAACGGGCCACACAGGCTCAGCAGACGGGCATTGTCTGCAGGCTCCAGGGTAATTTCGCGAGTGTCTATGTTCAAACTGTTCCTCTTATGTCTGTATAGCCGTAGGACACGCGTCTTTGGCTCGTAAAGGAATTATTCACGCCGCAGTCAAAAGGCGCAAGCATTGCGATAAATATGGGGGTGGCAGGAGGAAATACAAGGCCCGCCAGAGTTGACGGGCCATGAAGATTAAGGCTGGTAGATTCCTACGCCCAGGTCGCTCTCTCTGCGGGTACGCGCAATGACCGACTCCGGCGTTTCAACCACACGCAGGCCCATCTCATCTTCGGTGCGCACCAGCTTGCCGCGCAGGGAGTTGGTGTAGACGTCGATAATTTCCACGTCAACAAACTTACCGACCATGTCCGGCGTGCCTTCAAAGTTGACCACGCGGTTGTTCTCAGTGCGCCCGGTCAGCTCCATAATGCTTTTACGCGAGGTACCTTCCACCAGGATACGCTGGACGGTGCCAAGCATACGGCGGCTCCAGGCCATCGCTTGCTGGTTGATACGCTCCTGCAGAATGTACAGGCGCTGCTTTTTCTCTTCTTCCGGTACATCGTCGACCATATCGGCTGCCGGCGTGCCTGGACGCGCGGAGAAGACAAAGCTAAAGCTCACGTCAAAGTTCACATCGGCAATCAGCTTCATGGTCTGCTCGAAGTCCTGGGTCGTTTCTCCCGGGAAACCGACGATAAAGTCGGAGCTTATCTGAATATCCGGACGCGCGGCGCGCAGCTTACGGATAATCGATTTGTACTCCAGCGCGGTGTGCGGGCGGCCCATCAGGTTCAGCACGCGGTCGGAACCGCTCTGAATCGGCAGGTGCAGGAAGCTCACCAGCTCCGGCGTATCGCGATAGACTTCGATGATGTCGTCGGTGAACTCGATCGGGTGGCTGGTGGTGAAGCGCACGCGGTCGATCCCGTCAATGGCGGCTACCAGGCGCAGCAGTTCCGCGAAGGAGCCGGTGGTGCCATCGTAGTTCTCACCGCGCCAGGCGTTAACGTTCTGTCCCAGCAGGTTGACTTCACGCACGCCCTGAGCGGCCAGTTGGGCAATCTCAAATAAGATGTCGTCGCAAGGGCGGCTGACCTCTTCACCACGGGTATACGGCACCACGCAGTAAGTGCAGTACTTATTACAGCCTTCCATAATGGAAACGAATGCGGTCGGGCCTTCGGCGCGCGGTTCAGGCAGACGGTCAAACTTCTCGATTTCCGGGAAGCTGACGTCAATCACCGGGCGACGGTTGTTGCGTACGGCGTCAATCATTTCTGGCAGGCGGTGCAGCGTTTGCGGCCCGAAAATAATATCTACGTAGTGGGCGCGTTGGCGAATGAGTTTGCCTTCCTGAGACGCAACGCAGCCGCCGACACCAATAATGACCTTTGGATTTTTGGCTTTGATTAATTTCCAGCGGCCTAACTGGTGAAAGACTTTCTCCTGCGCTTTCTCTCGAATTGAGCAGGTGTTTAGCAGCAAGACATCGGCTTCTGCTGCGTTTTCAGTCAGTTGATACCCATGAGTGGCATCCAGCAGATCGGCCATCTTTGATGAATCGTATTCGTTCATCTGACAGCCCCAGGTTTTAATATGGAGTTTTTTTGTCATCGCCTTGCTCTTGCTCAATTATGAATAGCCAACATTGCCGGGCGCGTATTGTAATGCTTTGACGCGGTTGTGACCAGCCTGGCGGATATTCGCCGTAAAGGGCAAAAGTCCGGTAAACTTAAGGGATTCGGCTTTAAGGATAATAAATGATGACAATTCGACATACTGACGTCGCCGTTATCGGCGGTGGGATGGTCGGCGGCGCGTTAGCGTTAGGTCTGGCGCAGAATGGTTTTTCGGTTGTGGTGCTGGATAAAGCGCCGCCTCCGGCATTTGATCCTACGGCTCAGCCGGACGTGCGCATTTCCGCCATCAGCGCCGCGTCTGTGCAGCTGTTACGCAGCCTGGGTGTGTGGGACGCCGTACTGGCAATGCGCGCGCATCCGTGGCGGCGTCTTGAGACCTGGGAGTGGCAGACCGCGCATGTGGTATTCGACGCCGCCGAGCTGAAGCTGCCAAACCTCGGCTATATGGTCGAGAACAATGTTCTACAGCTGGCGCTGTGGCAGGCGCTGGAGGCGCATCCGCAGGTCACGCTGCTGCACGGCAGTGCGTTAAACGAAATACACGGCCAGCATCTGTATCTGGCGGATGACACTGAGATTGTTGCTCGTCTGGTGGTCGGTGCAGACGGGGCGCAGTCGCAGGTGCGGCAACTGGCGGGTATTGGCGTGCACGGCTGGCAGTATCCACAATCCTGTATGCTGATCACCGTGAAGTCCGAAAACGAACCGGGTGATAGCACCTGGCAGCAGTTTACACCTACCGGGCCGCGTGCCTTTTTACCGCTTTACGATAACTGGGCTTCGCTGGTGTGGTACGACACCCCGGCGCGCATTCGCCAGCTACAGTCGCTTTCGATGACGCAGCTTCAGCGAGAAATCAGCGCGCATTTTCCGGAGCGTTTAGGAAATGTTACGCCGGTTGCGGCAGGGGCATTCCCCCTGACGCGCCGCCATGCGCAGCACTACGTTCAGGCCGGGCTGGCGCTGGTAGGCGACGCCGCGCATACCATTCATCCGCTGGCGGGGCAGGGCGTGAATCTGGGCTACCGTGACGTTGATGCGCTGCTGGACGTGCTGGCGAACGCGCGCAGCGTCGGCGAAGACTGGGCTAGCCTGCCGGTACTCGAACGCTATCAGTCGCGCCGTCGGGTGGACAATCTGCTGATGCAAAGCGGCATGGATCTGTTCTACGCCGGTTTCAGCAACGATCTCGGCCCGCTGCGGATTTTGCGTAATGTGGGATTAATGGCGGCACAGCGGGCGGGCGTATTAAAACGTCAGGCGCTGAAGTACGCGCTGGGGTTGTAGTGCGGTAAGGTCGTTAACGTACACTCATGTAGCCAGGGGCGTACAGCTAGCGCCCCCAGGATTGCATTTAACAGAGCAACGTAAACATAGCCACTTTCTTGCTTCCTTCTCCGAGAAATCCCTGAAACCAGACGCTACCCGAATCGGTAGCCAGCGATTCACATAGCCATTTCCCGGTGATAAGCCGGAATAAAATCCAGATGCTTTTGCTGATATAAACAAGCAAGATCATCAGAACAAGCAAGACAATAATCGTATTAGCCTGGTTTGCCGCATCATGAGCCAATATGGCGAGGCAAGCCATTTGCAGGCAAAGCTTACCGCTAAAGCTGGCGAGAAAAAACTGCCGCAGTCGTGGTTCAGAGAAGAAACAGGGGTTTTTCAGCACCGCGCGCTGTTCCTGAGCGGGAAAACCGTGGATGTAGGTAATCCACTGTGAATTTTCCGTCAACGTCAAGGCGGCCCCGGTTTCGTTAAGCCGATGGAGACGCATCGAAATGATGATCGGGAAAACGACCCCCACCACAATATAGAAACTGAGTAATGATGATATGCCGATAAAACTCAGCCCAAGAGCGAGGAAAAAAAGTAGTAGGGTCGTGATTCGCGTGAAGAGAAGAGGGAACACCTGGTAGTTCATTACAAGCTCCTTTTGCAAGAAAGCTGCAATTTAGCATTGAACTATATGATGTTGGGGGAAACGCTATTTTTTCGGAATACATCAAAACAAAAAAAGCTCGCCGAAGCGAGCTTTAAAATTTGGCTGGGGTACGAGGATTCGAACCTCGGAATGCCGGAATCAGAATCCGGTGCCTTACCGCTTGGCGATACCCAACGGGTGCATTCACTGATGTGAACGACTTTTAAAATTGGCTGGGGTACGAGGATTCGAACCTCGGAATGCCGGAATCAGAATCCGGTGCCTTACCGCTTGGCGATACCCCAACAAATTGTTTTTGGATAACCGGGTAAACCCGGCACTCCGGAATATGGTGGCTACGACGGGATTCGAACCTGTGACCCCATCATTATGAGTGATGTGCTCTAACCAACTGAGCTACGTAGCCAGATTGTTTTCTTCGATGGCTGGGGTACCTGGATTCGAACCAGGGAATGCCGGTATCAAAAACCGGTGCCTTACCGCTTGGCGATACCCCAATACCGTCGCGGTTAACCGCAAATATCGAAGAAAAATGGCTGGGGTACCTGGATTCGAACCAGGGAATGCCGGTATCAAAAACCGGTGCCTTACCGCTTGGCGATACCCCATCCGTGCAACGCTTACTGGTGAATGGTGCGGGAGGCGAGACTTGAACTCGCACACCTTGCGGCGCCAGAACCTAAATCTGGTGCGTCTACCAATTTCGCCACTCCCGCAAAAAAGATGGTGGCTACGACGGGATTCGAACCTGTGACCCCATCATTATGAGTGATGTGCTCTAACCAACTGAGCTACGTAGCCATCTTTTTTTCGCGTTACCTTATCGGCGTTGCGGGGCGCATTATGCGTATTGAGCCCTGGACCGTCAACACCTTTTTCAATGAAATTCACCGGAATGTGACTGTTTGGTTAGGTTGCGAACAGCCTGGCGCATTATTCGGCAATTATTGGCTATTTACCGTTATCCCAAACGTAAAATAGACACTTCACAGTGCGTTGGCTAGTGGGTTCTGGCACCGGTTTAAGAAATGATTGTTATCACTGCAAACGTGGGTTTGCCGGCAGCGGAAAGAAGCAGGGCCCCGATGTCGCCATCGGGCCCTGCCATTAAAACATCGTGCTTACTTATAAGCAGACTGATGCACGCCTACCGCACGGCCAGACGGATCGTCCATGGTTTTGAACGCTTCATCCCACTCAATGGCTTTCGCAGAGGAACATGCTACGGACGGGCCGCCCGGTACGCATTCCGCAGCGCTCGGCACCGGGAACAGCTCTTCAAAGATTTCACGGTACAGGTAGCCTTCTTTTGAGCTCGGCGTGTTGTACGGGAAACGGAAATGTGCGGTTTCCAGCTGCTGGTCGGTCACCTGTTTTGCCGCCACTTCTTTCAGCGTATCAATCCAGCTGTAGCCAACGCCGTCAGAGAACTGCTCTTTCTGGCGCCACGCCACGCTTGCCGGCAGATAGGATTCGAAACACTCGCGAAGCACGTGTTTTTCCATTTTACCGTTGCCGCACATTTTATCCTGCGGGTTGATGCGCATTGCCACATCGAGGAATTTTTTATCCAGGAACGGCACGCGTGCTTCCACGCCCCAGGCGGACATCGCTTTGTTGGCACGGGCGCAGTCATACATATGCAGCGCCTGCAGCTTACGTACGGTCTCTTCGTGCAGTTCTTTGGCGTTCGGCGCTTTATGGAAGTACAGGTAGCCGCCAAATACTTCATCAGAACCTTCGCCAGACAGCACCATTTTGATGCCCATCGCTTTGATTTTACGTGACATCAGGTACATCGGCGTGGAGGCGCGGATGGTGGTCACATCATAGGTTTCGATGTGGTAGATAACATCACGAATGGCATCAAGGCCTTCCTGCACGGTGAAGTGAATTTCATGGTGCACGGTGCCGAGGTGATTAGCCACTTCCTGCGCGGCTTTCAGGTCAGGTGAACCTTCCAGACCAACGGCGAAAGAGTGCAACTGCGGCCACCAGGCTTCAGAGCGTTCCTGATCTTCGACGCGACGGGCGGCGAATTTTTTGGTGATAGCCGAGATAACCGAAGAGTCCAGACCGCCGGACAGCAGCACGCCGTAAGGAACGTCGGACATCAGGTGGCTTTTCACGGATTCTTCCAGCGCCTGACGAAGCTCATTTTTGTCGGTGACGTTGTCTTTTACCGCATCGTAATCGAACCAATCGCGCTGATAGTACTGACGAATTTCGCCGTCTTTGCTCCACAGGTAGCTGCCTGCCGGGAACTCCTGAATGGTGCGACAAACCGGAGTCAGCGCCTTCATTTCTGAGGCGACATAGAAGTTGCCGAATTCATCATGGCCCATATACAGCGGGATAATACCGATATGGTCGCGGCCAATCAGATACGCGTCTTTCTCGCTGTCATACAGCGCGAAGGCGAACATGCCCTGCAGATCGTCAAGGAACTCGGGCCTTTTTCCTGATACAGCGCGAGGATCACTTCACAGTCAGAGCCGGTCTGGAACTGATAGCGATCGGCATATTCAGCGCGCAGGGCCTGATGGTTGTAGATTTCACCGTTGACCGCCAGAGCGTGCGTTTTCTTTTCGTTATACAGCGGCTGTGCGCCGGCGTTCACGTCAACAATCGACAAACGTTCATGCGCAAGAATGGCTTTATCGCATGCGTAAATACCGGACCAGTCCGGGCCACGGTGGCGCATCAGGCGGGAGAGCTCAAGCGCTTTTTTACGCAGCTCGCCCGCGTCAGTTTTAATATCCAGTACACCAAAAATAGAACACATAGACTTCTCCGTTAACCCTGTTGTGCTGTGTTGTTGTGTGGCGTTGCGCTATCGCGTTGCCTTTGCATGACTAAAAAAATGCCGTAAAGGGCGCACGGGTGCAAGGCTTTTTCAGCCTCTGGAAGAAATAATGCAATAGGGCTTAATGAATACTAAAAAATACGTACGTAGAATCTTCCGTTATTGATGAATCTTCATTTTTATGCTGATTTTTTTATCGATTCCGTTTTCGGGCGGGCGTGTGATGTGGCATTTGTGCACCTCACCCGACAGCGCCAGGCTGCCGGGTGATGAGAACGTCAGAAATGATAGTACACGCCTATACGTACCCGGTTTTCGTCATCGCCGTCGCTGGCTTTATCCAGATAAGCGACATCAATATAAGGCGTAAAGTGGTCGTCAATTTTGTAGCTTAACGCTAACGTATGCTCGTAGTTCTCGGTCGAACCATTGCCGTAGCGATAATCTTCATCACGTTTATGATAGGTAAAGTTGTACTCCATCCAGATTCGGTCGGTGACATTGAGGTCGGCCCAGATGTTAACTTCCTGGTTGGAATCTTCGGTGTAATCGCCGTTATAGTCGAAGCTCTGATAATTGTTCTGGTTATAGCGGTAGCCTGCAATGAGCGTGAAGTTATCAGTCACCTGCACGCCAAGTTTGACGTAGGGATCAAAAGCGCTGCCGTTAGAACCCCAGTTAAAAACGAAACCGGGCCAGAAGAACAGGCGTGAAGCAAGTGGGATCTTATAGTTGGATTCAATTTCATTATAGCGGTTATTAAATTCATCAAAGTGCTTACCTTGCCCGGAAGTATTCTGAATACTGAAATAGAGGTCGTCATCTAATTTCATCCCGTATTCTATTTTTGTCTGGAATTGTTCACTCCCGGACATATAAGCTTCACGAAAGTTAACCCAGGAATCTGTAATTTTCATTGCTGATGCAGAGGTACTCATAAGGGCAAGGCTAATAGCAGTCGACAGTAAGGTGATATTTTTCATTCTTTTCATCCATTATGTATTTAAATTATATTTCCGATACGACTGAATTCGGATGAGAGTAGGTTATTTTTCGGGCCACAATTTTTCATGCGGCAGGCCGGTCAGGGTGTGCAGCACCGCCTTCGTTTCGGGATCCGTATCGTTTAACGAACCGCCATTTTTCAAACGTGCAATTTCATTTTTGACTATCTGATGATTCTCTTTCGACAGCTTGAAGCGGAACGCAATAATGGTGCTGAGCAGTAACAAAATGACGTTGCCAAAAAAGAACAGCGCAGTAATCCCGTGAATGGTGGTGATGGATTGAGTACTGCTGGTCGCGTCGAAATGGACGGCTTGCAGTACGATGCCAATTAACATTCCAGCCAGTGCTGAGGTGCTTTTTCTGGCAAGCGTCATCACGCCAGCAAAAACACCTTCGCGGCGTTGGCGTGTGACCAATTCATCGACATCAGGAATAAAAGGATAAATATTCCAGATAATATAGACGTAGCCACCCTTGAAGAACTGATAGATAAGAGAAGTGACGTACATGATGGGAAGCATCAATAAAGGCTTCCAGAAGTAGAACCCGGAAAAGACAAAAAAGCACAGCATGCTGACGGTCAGACAGATTCTCAGGCTCCAGGTCTGTCCATAACGGATCACCATCCACGCCATCAGCGCGTTACTCCAGCCGGTAAGGAAAATACCCACCGCCAACAGGTTTGAGGCCATCACCGAAGTGCTGTTCAGCGAGTAAATAATAAAATAGATAAATACCGTGTAGAACAGATCGAGTGAGGTAAACGACAGCACGTACATGGTCAGGTGCTGGCGGAAGCAGCGCACGCGTAGCGTAGAAGCCATATCCGTAAAAATATGTTTTATGCTGAAGCTGCGCGCTTTAGGGGCATCTGCCGTGGTTTCCTGCTTACGCTCCCAGGTGGTGGACCAGGTGACCAGCAGAGCCACCATAAAAATAACGGAGAAAATGACGGCGTTAATGAAGAAAACTTTGCTGTCCGACGTACCGAAATGTGCAAACAGACGCCCCGGTAAGAAGGTCGCGAGCCAGGTGCTGAAACCGCCATAAAACAGACGAACGGCGGACAAAATACTGCGCTGCTTGTAGTCGTCGGTCATTTCGGAAGCGAGGGTTTCCCAGGGAATGATGACCAGCGCACCGATGATCTCTATGGAAAGGTAGACCACCAGATAGTAAAGATAGGGCATGCCGGGGATCCACAGCAGTGAATAGACATAAACCAGCACCGCGCCCAGCAGCAGGAAGATGCGTCGGCGACCAAAACGACGGCCTAACCGGGTATTCCCGATATTATCGGTAAGATAGCCAACGCAGGGGCTAACGAAGGTATCGATAATTTTTGCGATAAATAGAATTGAGCCTGCCTGAATGGGCGTCAGCCCTGAGAAGTTGGTAAAAAAATACATTAACCACGCAGCGATAATAGCAAATGCGCCGCTGGAAAAGAGGTCCGTCATGCCGTAACCAATATAGGTTCGCAGTTTAATCGGTACAGGGGTGCTCATAGGGTATCTCCAGAAATACGCCATAAAGTTAGATGAATTTATTTAGCGGTGGCATAAATGCCACCGGCTAATGGTTTTTATTTGTCAGGGATAAATCTTTCTGTTTCGTGAGTCATGAATACCTGATTTACGATAAAAATAGGTGTTGACCTGGTCACGCCAGGCTTCAGCGTTATTCAGTTGTCTATTTAAACGCTCTTGTACTTCGTGAAATAGATCTTCTGGAATGCTTTTATCTGCGGCAAGTTCAGCCCATTTTTGAATATAATCCTCAACCTGAGCCACGCCATTAAAGTGGCTGTCGTAAATGTGCTGGATAACGGTCTTACCTGAAGGTAGGACGTGGCGATATTTGAGGTGATGGAAGAATAAAATCAGCTCCTGCGGGCAACGATTCGGATTGTTATACATCTGGCAGTTGAGCGGATGATATTGTTTTACGTATCCTGTACCGCTGTTTTGGGTGCGGTCGACGCCAAGACCGTAGCGGTTAGCGTAGTGGTAAGTCCCCAGCTGTCGTATTCGTAGCCATCAACCGCAGGACCGTAGTGGTGATGGGGCTGTACCATCCAGCCTACACCCAGTGGTGCGGTATAGCTTTCATAAACTAACCAGCTACTGAGCAGCATCTGGCTAACGGTGTCGACGGTTTGGGGGCGTCAGACAGCGTGAGCTTGCACCACTCCTGTGCCAGCAGGCGTTCATCGATCTCAGGATCCCATATTAAACGGCCATAACCGTAGAGGTTGGCCTGCGCAAGCGGATGACCCGTCCAGAAGGGATGATCGCCGGTGTTGACCACCGCCGTGACGCCGCTGTGGCGCATAGAGTGCTGACGACAACGGCCTGCAAGGATATCGGCAATCGAGGCGTCGTGCCTTCCCGGTTGGGTATCAAAGCCGAGAATGGTTTTCCACTGGGGAACTAACCAGCAGAGATCGATTTGCTGGCCGGTATACTCCTGGGTGATTTGCAATTCCATGACTTTGTTGGTGTGGGGCATCGCGCCCAGCAGGGGCGATACCGGTTCACGAACCTGAAAGTCCATCGGACCGCTTTTGATCTGCAAAATAACGTTGTCATCGAACTGCCCATCCTGCGGCGCAAAGTGGTCCCAGGCGGCACGGGCGCGATCGGTGCTACGGTCATACCATTTTTGCTGGCAGTTGTAGACGAAGCAGCGCCAGTACAGTAGACCCCGTAAGGAGCTAACGAGCGCGCTAGCATATTGGCGCCGTCAGCATGGGTACGTTCATAGGTGAAGGGGCCAGGGCGATGCTCGGAGTCCGCTTTCACTACGTAGCCGCCAAAATCAGGAATATATTGGTAAATGTCTTCGGCACGTTGCTGCCACCACGTCACAACCTGCGGATCAAAGGGTCTGCCGTGGTGAGATCGCCGGTTTCGATAGGCGCGGCAAAGTTAACGCTCAGGAAAAGCTGGATAGCGTAGCGGCGGAAAATAGCTGCGATACGGGCAACGTCCGGCAGCAGGCGTTGACTAATCAGGTCGGTTTCATGGTGGTGGACGTTAACATTATTAATCGTCAGGGCGTTGATGCCGACGCTGGCCAGCAGGCGTGCGTATTGGCACAGGCGAGTTTCATCGTAACTTATTTTATTATCAGCGAAAAAGAGTGAACGGCCTGCATATCCGCGCTCGATCGAGCCATCCATATTATCCCAGTGGTTAATCATGCGGATTGCAAAAGCCGGGCGTTCTTTTGTTATTTCATTCACACCGGCTGGATTAGTGATATTACGCAGCAAATGGAACCAGCCGTAAAGTAACCCAGCATGATCTCCGGCGGTAATGGTTATTGCGCGATCATCGCGTGCAATCAAATATTCGCCATGACATGACTGAGAATCCGTGAAGGGCTCGAGTTTAAAAATTAGCGAGGCTTCATGAGGAGCGGCGGCTATTACCGTGTCTGCAGTGAGTTGTTTAATCTCCAGCAGCAATGTCTGGTTGTTCTCGTCCTCCTGATGGGGGAGATGAACCGCTTGTAAATACGGTTTAAGCCATGTTCCTTCCACGCTGGAGGGCAACCAACAATATGAAAAGTGACGGGGCTGGGCTATTTCCTGACGCGGTCTCATTATTTATCCTCTCTATCACCATACAAGTATGAGTGTGAGGGTAAATAATGAAATTAAAGAAATCTATTATAAAAATAGCTTGTGGGATTACGATAATTATTTTTCACATGATGGATCACATTTTTAATCAGGGTGGGAATAGCGTGGGGAATTTATGTTATATACCGGGAGGGGAAATATTGTTGATGTGAATTTATATTTTGTATTTATATTATTGGTAAATGAATATGGTGCTGTATATCCATCTACCAATAATTTATGTGAATCTATTAGAGAATGTCGATTTCCGCCACAGACGGATAAATCCATGATGGCCGGAACGGCATATCATCGATGTCATCTACGGTGGAGACGCCAGAGAGGACCAGAATCGTTTCCAGACCAGCCTGGAAGCCGGCCAGAATATCGGTGCGGAGATTATCGCCGACGATCACCGTCTGCTCTGAATGCGCCTGCATTTTGTTAAGCGCGGCGCGGATGATCCACGGCTTGGCTTGCCAACGACAAACGGCTTACGGCCTGAGATTTTTTCAATGCCAGCACACAGTGCGCCACAGGCAGGGTAATAGCCGCGGCCATGGGTGTCCGGGTTGGTGGCAATGAAGCGTGCACCATTGGCCACGAAGAATGCCGCCTTGTGCATCATCTCCCAGTTAAAGGAACGCGTTTCACCCACGATAACGAAGTCAGGGTTGACGTCGGTGATGGTGAACCCGGCTTTATAGAGTTCGTGGATCAATGCGCCTTCGCCGACCACGTACGCTTTTTTGCCTTCCTGGCGGCGCAGGAAATCGGCGGTGGCCATGGCGGAGGTATAAAATACGCTGTCAGGCACGTCGATGCCAGCGGTGGCGAAACGGTTTGCTAAATCCTGACCCGTCTGTGAAGGGTAGTTAGTCAGACAAAGAAACGGCATACCTTTATCCAGTACGCGCGCGACAAATTCTGCCGCGCCCGGCACGGCGACGTTATCGTGCATCAGCACGCCGTCAATATCACAGATTACATTCTGAATGGTCATGGACTACCTGGCGTTTGTTTTTGAAGAGGCGTAATTATACACGTTATCTTTCTGCCTGCCTCTTCGTTGCGCCGTTCTCTCACGCTTTACGCTTGTTTTCTCAGCTCTTCGAACCATTCAGGATGCTTTTCTAGCGTCTTAAATAACAATATGAGCGGCTTAGGCGGCGCAATACGTCCCGTTTCGTAGCGGCTAAAAGCATTCGCACCGCCGCCAAAGATTTCAGCCGCCTGGCGTTGGTCGAGTTCAAGACTTTTACGTACCCGGGCTATGAATGCAGGATCCACCTCACGGGCATTGATCTGCCGGTTAAATTCCACCATGCCCGCCATATACTCTTCGCCTTCACCTTTATCGAAGATGATTTCGCCACAGTTATCGCAGTACTGGCCTTTAACATCGTGAAATACAGTCTTGTTCCCTTTGTATTCATGGGGAATATCACGCTTTTCGTGTTTCAGCTCTGCACCACCGCATAGAGGACATTTCATTTTACAACTCCTTAAATGACACTATCAGGAGGCTGCCTGATACGATGAATTTAATGTAGAGAGGCAGTCCCTTATAGGTGGGACGATAGACGTCGTGCCAGCATGTGTGATCATGGTATGCCGTCATACTTTTGTAGAAGTCGCCTGTTTTCAGAGCCATCACAACCTCAAAGATTTCTCGTTTTGACTGGAATCCGATTTGAGATGCGCTGATTAACGCTGTGTTTGTGATACATACCCGTCCATCGCGGACCAGATTTTGGATGGTGTCTAAACGGGTATGCGGCGTTCTCTTTTCCATAAGATTAACCTAAATGCAAAATTTGGCAAATAGGTTAATCCGGAAATGGGGATGTCTAGCGAGGATGAGTTTAAAAATGCGCTGTATCAACGATAGCAGCGCGTTACTCGTTGATTTGCGACTAACCTTCCAACAAATGTTGCAGCAAAATCCCGTTCAGCATGGCGCGTTTAACCAGCGCAAAAGCGCCAATCGCGGAGCGATGGTCGAGCGTCGAGCGCACCACCGGCAGATTCTTGCGGAATGCCTTCAGAACCTGGGTATTGATGCAGCCTTCGATGGCGGGTAACAGCACACGATCAGCCTCGATGATCTCACCGGCTATCACCACTTTTTGTGGTTAAACAGGTTGATGGCGATGGCAATTGTTTTCCCGAGATGGCGGCCCACGTGCTCAATAACTTCGGTGGCCAGTGGATCACCTTTATTGGCCGCCTTACAGATGGTTTTGATGTGGCAATCGTCAAGCGTGATCCGGCTCTGGTAGCCCTGTTCAAGCAGATGACGCACGCGCTGCTCAATAGCGGCATTCGCTGCCACGGTCTCCAGACAGCCGAAGTTGCCACAGTGGCAACGCTCGCCGAGCGGATCAACCTGAATGTGGCCGATCTCACCCACATTGCCATTACGGCCGATAAAAATACGCCCGTTAGAGATGATGCCCGCGCCGGTACCGCGGTGCACGCGCACCAGAATGGAGTCCTCACAGTCCTGGCTTGCACCAAAGTAGTGCTCTGCCAGCGCCAGACTGCGAATGTCGTGGCCGACAAAACAGGTGACTTTAAAGCGTTTTTCTAACGCTTCCACCAGATGCCAGTTTTCGACTGGGATATGCGGCATATAGCGAATAATGCCGCTTTCCGGGTCGACAAGACCGGGCAGAATCACCGAAATGGCGATCAGCTCGCGAATTTTACGCTGGCACGATTCAATAAACGTGGCAATGGTGTTGAGCAACGCATGTTCCAGCGTTTCCTGAGTGCGCTCCGGCAGCGGGTAGTGTTCTTCGGCAACCGCCTTGCTGCTCAGATCGTACAGCGTCAGGGTGGTGTCGTGGCGGCCCAAACGGACGCCAATCGCGTGGAAATTGCGGGTTTCGGTGACGATAGAAATAGCGCGGCGGCCCCCGGTGGAGGCCTGCTGATCGACTTCTTTGATCAGGCCGCGTTCAATAAGCTGACGCGTAATTTTGGTTACGCTGGCGGGGCAAGCTGGCTCTGCTCGGCAATCTGGATCCGCGAGATTGGCCCATGCTGGTCAATCAGGCGGTAAACGGCCGCGCTGTTAAGCTGTTTTACGAGATCAACATTACCAATTTGAGCTTGTCCGCCTGATGTCATACTTTCTCTTACTCAGTAACGACCTCGTCGCCATTAACGATGGTCTTGATGATTTTAAAGTCGTGGGTGAATGCGGTCAGGTTCGCCACTTTACCCGGGCAATGCTGCCGAGGTGCTTTTCAACACCGATCGCGCGAGCAGGGTAGAGCGTCGCCATACGCAGCACTTCGTCCAGCGCAATGTTAGCGTGCTCGACCAGGTTGCGGACCCCTTCGATCATCGTCAGCGATGAACCGCTCAAGGTGCCGTTTTCGTCTACGCACAGACCATTGCGGTAGTATATTGTTTTACCGGCAAAAATGAACTGATCAATATTGGCGCCTGCCGGTGCGGTGGCGTCGGTGACCAGGCACAGCTTATCGCCTTTCAGGCGTTTGGCGTTACGGATATTGATGTAGTCCACGTGCAGGCCATCAGCAATGATACCGCAGTAGATTTCGTTCGCATCGAGAATCGCCCCGGTCAGGCCTGGTTCGCGGCCAGACATGTACGGCATGGCGTTAAACAGGTGGGTGGCGAAGGTGATGCCCGCGCGGAAACCGATACGCGCTTCTTTCGCCGTGGCGTTGGAGTGCCCGGCAGAAACCACGATACCGGCGTTAGCCAGCGCGGTAATCACTTCCGGCGCGACCATCTCTGGCGCCAGGGTCACTTTGGTGATCACGTCAGCGTTGTCGCAGAGGAATTGCACCAGTTCGTGATCTGGCTTGCGCACGAATTCCGGATTATGGGTGCCTTTTTTCACCAGGTTCAGCCACGGGCCTTCGAGGTGCAAGCCCAGCGCCTGGTTCGGATGTTTGGCCAGATATTCACGCATCACGCGTACGCCCTGTTTCATCAGGTCGTCGCTGGTGGTAATCAGCGTCGGCAGGAAGCTGGTGCAGCCAGATTTCTCATTGGCTTTTTGCATAATCTCCAGCGTTTCAACGGTCACCGCTTCGGCAGTGTCGTTGAACTGTACGCCGCCGCAGCCGTTAAGCTGAACGTCGATAAAACCAGGGGCGATAATGGCGCCATTTACGGAACGCTGTTCGACGTTCGCTGGTACATCAGCCAGTGGGCAAATACGTTCAATAAGGCCATTGGCGACGATAATCGCATGGTCATCCAGAATTTCGTGACCGGTAAAGATCCGGCCATGGGTTAATGCATACATTACGACCCCGGTATTCAAAAAATGTTGTCCCACGCCGCGGCGTGGGACGGGTAAGACATTACAGACCTTTGATATTTTCAGCTTCTAATTCATTGAAATATTTCAGGGTCTTAACTTTCAGCTCCATCGTGGACGGTTCGTCGCAAACGATCAGCGATTTCGGGTGCAGCTGCAGACAGGTAATGGTCCACATGTGGTTGACGTTGCCTTCAACCGCCTGCTGCAGCGCCAGCGCTTTCGGCGCGCCCTGCACCAGGATCATCACTTCTTCGGCATCCAGCAGGGTGCCCACGCCAACGGTCAGCGCATATTTTGGCACCAGAGAGACGTCGCCATCGAAGAAGCGGGAGTTTGCCACGCGGGTTTCGTGAGTCAGCGTCTTGATGCGGGTACGGGAAGAGAGTGACGATGCCGGTTCGTTGAACGCAATGTGACCGTCGTTGCCCACACCGCCCATGAACAGGTGGATTTTACCGTAAGAACGAATTTTTTCTTCATAGCGACGGCATTCTGCGTCAACATCTGGCGCGTTGCCATTCAGCAGATTGATGTTTTCTTCAGGAATGTCGATATGATCGAAGAAGTTACGGTGCATAAAGCTGTGGTAGCTTTCCGGATGCTCTTTTGGCAGGCCGACATATTCGTCCATGTTAAAGGTGACAACATGTTTAAAGCTAACCTGGCCCGCTTTATGCATTTCGACTAACACTTTGTAGGTCGCCAGCGGGGTACCGCCGGTTGGCAGTCCGAGGACAAACGGACGGTCCGCGGTGGGTTGAAATGCGTTGATGCGGTTAACGATGTGGCGGGCAGCCCATTTGCCGACTTGTTCAGCGTTAACGAGAGGAATCAGTCTCATTCTTCACCTCAAATGTAAAATGTAAGAAGTTGGCGGATGGCGTCTCCGTGCACTCTCTAAGCGTAACCTGTTTGCATCGATAGGGAGCAATCCGTTTTGATTTTTTGAATGATAAAATAAGTTTTCATAGTTAGCCAGTGAAAGGGAGTGGTGAGAACAATATTTGGTGACTATAGTCACAAAAAGAACGTGTTTAATTTGCGATACGAATTAAATTTTCACACACTCTGATGCCTGAACAGTTGTAATGCAGTTTACAAGACATCGCAGTGTCATGCTTTTTTGCACAATAAAAAAATGGCTTAGATTAAATGAGCCGTCTCGGGTCTCGTAGGGGAATAAGATGAATATTTTAGGTTTTTTCCAGCGACTCGGTAGGGCGTTACAGCTCCCTATCGCCGTGCTGCCAGTTGCGGCGCTGTTGCTGCGATTTGGTCAGCCAGATTTACTCAACGTCGCGTTTATCGCACAGGCGGGCGGGTCTATCTTTGATAACCTGGCGCTAATCTTCGCTATCGGTGTGGCATCCAGCTGGTCAAAAGACAGCGCGGGTGCGGCAGCGCTGGCGGGTGCGGTAGGTTATTTCGTATTGACCAAAGCAATGGTGACTATCAACCCAGCCATTAACATGGGTGTGCTGGCCGGTATCATTACCGGTCTGGTCGGTGGTGCCGTTTATAACCGTTGGGCGGGTATCAAACTGCCTGACTTCCTGAGCTTCTTCGGCGGTAAACGTTTTGTGCCGATCGCCACCGGCTTCTTCTGTCTGGTGCTGGCTGCCATCTTCGGCTACGTATGGCCGCCGGTGCAGAACGCTATCCATGCGGGCGGTGAGTGGATCGTCGGCGCGGGCGCGCTGGGTTCCGGTATCTTTGGTTTCATCAACCGTCTGCTGATCCCAACCGGTCTGCATCAGGTGCTGAACACTATCGCCTGGTTCCAGATTGGTGAGTTCACCAACGCGGCGGGTGCGGTATTCCACGGCGACATCAACCGCTTCTATGCGGGTGACGGCACCGCGGGTATGTTCATGTCCGGCTTCTTCCCGATCATGATGTTTGGTCTGCCGGGTGCGGCACTGGCGATGTACTTCGCAGCGCCGAAAGCGCGTCGTCCGATGGTCGGCGGTATGCTGCTGTCTGTTGCCGTCACCGCGTTCCTGACCGGTGTGACCGAGCCGCTGGAATTCCTGTTCATGTTCCTGGCGCCGGTACTGTACCTCCTGCACGCGATTCTGACCGGTGTGAGCCTGTTCATTGCAACGCTGCTGGGTATCCACGCGGGCTTCTCCTTCTCCGCAGGTGCTATCGACTACGTGTTGATGTACAGCCTGCCGGCAGCGAGTAAGAACGTCTGGATGCTGGTGGTGATGGGTCTGGTGTTCTTCGTTATCTACTTCGTGCTGTTCAGCGTGGTTATTCGCATGTTTAACCTGAAAACGCCGGGCCGCGAAGATAAAGACGAAAACGTTGTGACCAACGAAGCCAACAGCAACACGGAAGAAGGTCTGGATCAACTGGCGACCAGCTACATTGCTGCCGTTGGTGGTACTGACAACCTGAAAGCGATTGACGCCTGTATTACCCGTCTGCGCCTGACCGTTGCCGACTCCGCGAAGGTGAGTGACGCAGTATGTAAACGCCTGGGTGCATCCGGCGTGGTGAAACTGAACAAACAAACCATCCAGGTTATCGTGGGTGCGAAAGCAGAAGCGATTGGCGATGCGATGAAGAAAGTGGTTGCACGTGGCCCGGTTGCCGCTGCTTCTGCTGACAGCGCGCCGGCTGCGGCGCCTGCAGCGGCAAAACCGCAGGCAGTGGCTAACGCCGCAACCGTTGAAGCGCTGGTTTCGCCAATTACCGGTGATGTGGTGGCGCTGGAGCAGGTGCCTGACGAAGCGTTCGCCAGCAAAGCGGTCGGCGACGGCATTGCGGTGAAACCGACGGACAACATCGTTGTTTCCCCGGCTGCGGGCACTATCGTGAAAATCTTCAACACCAACCATGCGTTCTGTCTGGAAACAGATAAAGGCGCGGAAATCGTTGTCCACATGGGTATCGATACCGTAGCGCTGGAAGGTAAAGGCTTCAGCCGCCTGGTTGAAGAGGGTGCGGAAGTGAAAGCAGGTCAGCCAATCCTGGAAATGGATCTGGACTTCCTGAACGCGAATGCACGCTCAATGATCAGCCCAGTCGTATGCAGCAACAGCGATGATTTCGGCGGTCTGGTGATTAAAGCCGAAGGTCACGTGGTTGCGGGTCAGACACCGCTGTATGAGATTAAAGGTAAATAATCGCTCCTGAGTAAAGTAGATTAATGCCTTAAGCGGCGGGGAATTCCTCCGCCGCTTTTTTTTGCCGTAAATTCCCCATATTCATCGGTACAACGCCTTTTTGTGCAACTAATAGTTGTCTCCGGGCGCGGCTTATAAGATCATGTGCCGTTATACGTTGTTTACGCTTTGAGGAATCCACGATGAGTGAGGCTGAAGCCCGCCCGACTAACTTTATTCGTCAGATCATCGATGAAGATCTGGCAACCGGTAAGCACAACACGGTGCATACACGTTTCCCGCCAGAGCCGAATGGCTATCTGCACATCGGCCACGCGAAATCTATCTGCCTGAACTTTGGTATCGCGAAAGACTACCAGGGCCAGTGCAACCTGCGTTTCGATGACACCAACCCGGTGAAAGAAGATATCGAATACGTAGAGTCGATCAAAAACGATGTCGAGTGGTTAGGTTTTCACTGGTCAGGCAACGTTCGCTACTCCTCGGATTACTTCGATCAGCTGCACGCCTACGCTGTAGAACTTATCAACAAAGGCCTGGCCTACGTTGACGAACTGACGCCGGAACAGATCCGTGAATATCGCGGCTCGCTGACTGCGCCGGGCAAAAATAGCCCATTCCGCGATCGCAGCGTAGAAGAGAACCTGGCGCTGTTCGAAAAAATGCGTACCGGCGGCTTCGCGGAAGGTACCGCGTGCCTGCGCGCCAAAATCGATATGGCTTCGCCGTTTATCGTTATGCGTGACCCGGTGCTGTACCGTATTAAATTTGCCGATCACCACCAGACCGGCACCAAGTGGTGCATCTATCCGATGTACGACTTCACTCACTGCATCAGCGATGCGCTGGAAGGCATTACCCACTCGCTGTGTACGCTGGAGTTCCAGGACAACCGTCGTCTGTACGACTGGGTGCTGGACAACATCACCATTCCGGTTCACCCGCGCCAGTACGAATTCTCGCGCCTGAATCTGGAATACACCGTGATGTCCAAGCGCAAGCTGAATCAGCTGGTGATGGAAAAACACGTAGAAGGCTGGGACGACCCGCGTATGCCGACCATCTCCGGTCTGCGTCGCCGTGGCTACACCGCCGCCTCCATTCGCGAGTTCTGCAAGCGCATCGGCGTGACCAAGCAGGACAACACCATTGAGATGGCGTCGCTGGAATCCTGCATTCGTGAAGATCTGAATGAAAACGCACCACGCGCGATGGCGGTTATCGATCCGGTAAAACTGGTGATCGAAAACTATCCGCAGGGCGAGAGCGAAATGGTTTCCATGCCTAACCATCCGAATAAACCGGAAATGGGCAGCCGTGAAGTGCCGTTTAGCGCTGAAATCTGGATCGATCGCGCAGACTTCCGTGAAGAAGCGAACAAGCAGTACAAGCGTCTGGTGATGGGGAAAGAAGTGCGTCTGCGTAACGCCTATGTGGTGAAAGCAGAGCGCGTGGAGAAAGATGCCGAAGGCAATATCACCACCATCTTCTGTACCTACGATGCTGATACCCTGAGCAAAGATCCGGCTGATGGCCGCAAAGTGAAGGGCGTGATTCACTGGGTTAGTGCCGCGCACGCGCTGCCGGTAGAGATTCGTCTGTACGATCGTCTGTTCAGCGTACCGAATCCAGGCGCCGCAGAAGACTTCCTGGCGGTGATGAACCCTGAGTCACTGGTTATCAAGCAGGGCTATGCTGAGCCGTCTCTGCAGGCCGCTGAGGCCGGTAAAGCATACCAGTTCGAGCGTGAGGGTTACTTCTGCCTCGATAGCCGCTACAGCACGGCAGACAAGCTGGTCTTTAACCGTACCGTTGGTTTACGTGATACCTGGGTTGGCTAATACTCGCCGATCCAACATGAAAAACGCCGCTTTTGCGGCGTTTTTTTTGCCTGGTCATATGCGCCTGGCGCCGATGACAACATATCGTTCCTTTCTGTTCCGGTAATGCGCAAACCGGTCCTTTTTTATAGATTCGCGATGCGAATTAATAATATTTTCCTGGATCTGGTACGTTCGCACTTTTTTACATCTACCCACCCCTGATCTTCAATGTAAACGGTCTCATTAACATTTCATCCAAGCCCGCAAGGGCTGGCCAGTACAAATGTTAACAACGCATTACGTTACACATTGAAACCAAATATGTGCGCTTTGTCATAATCCTGCACTCTTGTTGCGGAAAAGGATTGATAATTCGCGTCGCGAAAAATAGTCTATCAGTGTACTGAAACACCTTTTTTCCAGAAGTTCATTTTTTAGCGTTTTATTTTTTTGCTTCTGCTTTGCAGCGGCATTTTTAAAAGTCAAAGAGGATATAACTATGCGTACGTTTAGTGGCAAACGTAGTACGCTGGCGCTGGCTATCGCCGGTGTGACAGCAATGTCAGGCTTTGTGATGACTCCGGAAGCGAAGGCAGAAGGGTTCATTGATGATTCAACATTAACCGGCGGCATCTACTACTGGCAGCGTGAGCGTGACCGTAAAGATGTGACCGACCACGACAAATATAAAACCAACCTTTCTCACTCCACCTGGAACGCCAACCTCGATTTCCAGTCGGGTTATGCGGCTGACATGTTCGGTATTGATATTGCTGCTTTTACCGCGATTGAAATGGCGGAAAGTAGCGAAAGCGGTCACCCGAACGAAATTGCATTCTCGTCAAAAAATAAAGGCTATAGCGAAGATTACAGCGGCGATAAGAGCGGTATCAGCCTGTATAAAGCGGCAGCTAAATTTAAACTTGGCCCAACCTGGGCGCGTGCGGGTTACATTCAACCTACCGGTCAGACCCTGCTGGCACCGCACTGGAGCTTTATGCCGGGTACTTATCAGGGCGCTGAAGCCGGGGCAAACTTTGACTACGGCGACAATGGCGCGCTGAGCTTCTCCTACATGTGGACCAATGAGTATAAGGCGCCATGGCATCTGGAGATGGATAACTTCTATCAGAATGATAAGAAGACCAAAGTTGATTACCTGCACTCTATCGGTGCGAAATACGATTTCAAAAATGACCTGGTGCTGGAAGCGGCATTCGGTCAAGCGGAAGGTTATGTCGACCAGTACTTCGCCAAAGCAAGCTATAAATTTGATATCCCTGGCGGCCCGCTGACTACCAGCTACCAGTTCTACGGTACCCGTGACAAAGTGAGCGATCACGGCGTGAACGACATTTACGACGGCACCGCATGGCTGCAGGCGTTAACATTCGGCTATAAGCTGAACGAAGTGTTCGACTTCCGTCTGGAAGGAACCTGGGTTAAGGCCGACGGTCAGCAGGGCTACTTCCTGCAGCGTATGACCCCGACCTACGCGTCATCTAACGGTCGTCTGGATATCTGGTGGGATAACCGCTCTGACTTCAACGCCAACGGCGAAAAAGCGGTCTTCTTCGGTGGTATGTATGACCTGAAGAACTGGAATCTTCCTGGCTGGGCAGTGGGTGCATCCTACGTCTATGCATGGGATGCGAAACCAGCGACCTGGCAGATGAACCCGGATGCCTACTACAACAAAAACAATACGATCAGAGAATCTGCATACAGCCTGGATGCCATGTATACCGTACAGGAAGGCCGCGCGAAGGGTACCCTCTTCAAACTGCACTTCACTCAGTACGACAACCACTCCGACATCCCAAGCTGGGGCGGTGGTTACGGCAATATCTTCCAGGATGAGCGTGACGTGAAATTCATGGTTATCGCACCGTTCACTATTTTCTGATGCATGATGCGGCAGGGGAAGCCTCTGCCGCCGCTAAGAGGCTCATCGTATGAAAAAACTGATTATTGTTGCCCTGATGGCCGCTGGCCTTACCGCTTGCGCTCAGCCATCCACGCCGAAAGAAGACAGTAAGCTGAAGGATGCCTACAGCGCGTGCATTAACACCGCTGAAGGCAATCCGGACAAAATCCAGGCCTGCCAGAGCGTGCTGAACGTGCTGAAAAAAGAGAAACAGCATGAACAGTTTGCTAATCAGGAATCCGTACGCGTGCTGGATTACCAGCAGTGTATTCAGGCAACCCGTACCGGTAACGACCAGGCCGTAAAAGCCAAATGCGATAAGATGTGGCAGGAAATTCGCAGCAATAACACCGTGAAGCCATAAGATAAGGCGAATGCTAATAACTGAAAAAACCGCTGCTTGTGAACTGACCCCATAATGTTGGACGGTTTATATTAAGCGGTTATCAGGGCCTGAGTTCGGTATTCCACTGGACTCAGGCCTTTTAGTTTCTGTTTTATTCTTTCATGGTTGTAATAGTGGATGTATTCATCGATAGCGATGCGTAACTCACTGATACTTTTATATTCTTCAAGGTAAAAACATTCAGACTTCAGCGTGCCGAAGAAGCTTTCCATCACTGCATTATCGTAGCAGTTTCCCTTTCTTGACATGCTCTGTTTCAGACCAACTCCCTTTAGTCGGTTCTGATAGTGCGCCATCTGGTATTGCCAGCCCTGATCTGAGTGGAGCAGCGGGTATTCGCCTTTACCCAGTACAGATACAGCCTTCGACAGCATGTCATCCACCATCGACAGAAGAGGACGGCGCTCCATCTGATACGCAACTATTTCTCCGTTATACAGATCCAGAACGGGGGACAGATACAGTTTTTCTCCGCTGATCTTAAATTCCGTGACATCTGTTACCCACTTCTGGTTAGGCTTATCCGCACTGAACTGCCGGTTCAGCACATTACCCGCCACTTTTCCATACCGACCTCGGTAAGAGTTGTATTTCTTCCTTCTGATACAGCAGGTTAAATCCAGCTCCTTCATTAACCTCTGAACCGTTTTATGGTTCAGTAAGCTTCCTTCCCGGCGGATGGCCAGCGTGATTCGCCTGTATCCATATCGTCCTTTATGTTTATGGAACAGCGTTAAAATCTGCCGCTTATCATCGGCATGTTTGTCTGGTTTCTTACCGCTGGTCAGTTGCCAGTAGAACGTGCTTTTTGCCAGCCCTGCCGCTTTTAACAAGCGCGCAAGAGGGAACTCCGACCTTAACTCATTCACGACCTGCGCTTTATCCCGCGTTTTGACGTGCTTCTTTCCCTGAGTAAGGCCTGAAGCTTTTTTAGATAGGCCACTTCAGCACGCAGTTGTTCAAGCTCCTCTCGTTCATCCGGGTTAAGAGGATCCTGCAAAGGAGGGACGGGGTGATTTTCAGGACGTTCTGGCATCGTTTTTTTCCTGTATCGGCTGTCTGTAAGGGCTTCTAATCCTCCTTCATCATACAGTCGTTCCCACTGACAAACAGTGGAAAAGGCAGGGATAATAAATTTTGCGCAGACTTCGCGAACAGACAACCGGTGTTCACGCATATGCAGGATAACAGACTCTTTAAAGGCAGGAGAGTAGGTGAAATGTCGGGTTGTCAGTCCGGCTTCGCCATGAAGCTTCCAGGCTGCAGTCCACTTACGAACGGCACTGTGATCGATACCAAAACGCTTTGCGGTCGCTTGCTGCCCTTCCACGCCGGAAAGATAGTGCTGCACAACCTCAAGCTTAAAGCTGAGAGAATACTTGCTCATAAAAAACTGCACCTTACTTCGTTGGGTGTCCAACTTTTGGGGTGCAGTTCAGCTTGCAGCGGTTTTTTTATGGCTGAATGCGAAAGAAGGACAAAAAAAAACCAACGCATGGCGCTGGCTTTTTAACGAGGGTGGAAGTTACTTCTCTACACCATCGTGAGCATGTTCATCTTCACGGCAGTCGCCTTCAGCGCAGTGGCCATAAAGATAAAGGCTGTGGTTGGTCAGACGAATTCCGTGTTTGGCGGCAATTTCACGCTGGCGAGCTTCGATAGATTCGTCGCTGAACTCGATCACTTTGCCACAGTCGAGGCAAATCAGGTGATCGTGGTGATGCTGCTGGGTCAGTTCGAAAACGGATTTTCCGCCTTCAAAATTGTGACGGGTCACGATGCCCGCGTCATCAAACTGGTTCAGAACACGATAAACCGTGGCCAGGCCAATTTCTTCACCCATGTCGATCAGGCGTTTGTATAAGTCTTCCGCACTGACATGGTGGTTATCCGGTTCCTGAAGAACTTCCAGAATCTTTAACCGTGGAAGTGTGACTTTCAGGCCAGCCTTCTTTAATGCGGTATTATTGTCAGTCATGCGGAATCTGTCCTGTTGCTAAACGATTAACTTCCATCAGCGAAAGTATCACAGAGAATTCACCCGTTTTAATGCGTCTCATTATAGAATGACCCTGGATAAATGAAAACAGCAAGGCTTGGGTAAACTAAGCTTTCAAAAACGAGGCGTCACCGACAAACAGAGCGATGAACCTACGCTAAATCAGAAGATATTGTACAGGTATGCGCTGAAAAGTTAAAAAAATGTAGCTATTATTTTGATTGCTTTTACCTATTAATGAGGCGCGATTTGTTATCGCGCCTCAATATCATCAGGCGTTTTTGATTTCGTCGAGGTGCAGCTCTTCAGCAACCTGCTTAACCCATTTTTCAACGCGTTCAGCGGTCAGCTCCGGCTGGCGGTCTTCGTCAATCGCCAGACCCACGAAGTGGTCGTCATCGGCCAGGCCTTTCGACGCTTCGAAGTGGTAGCCTGCGGTTGGCCAGTGACCAACGATGGTCGCGCCGTTCGGCTCGATGATGTCGCGAATCGTACCCAGCGCATCGCAGAAGTACTCCGCGTAGTCTTCCTGATCGCCACAGCCGAAGAGGGCGACCAGCTTACCGTTGAAGTCAACTTCTTCCAGAGACGGGAAGAAATCGTCCCAGTCGCACTGTGCTTCACCGTAGTACCAGGTTGGGATACCCAGCAGCAGGATATCGTAGCCTGCCAGGTCTTCTTTGCTGCTCTTGGCAATGTCGTGAACGTCAGCGACATCTTTACCAAGCTGTTTTTGAATCATTTTTGCGATATTTTCGGTGTTCCCGGTGTCGCTACCGAAGAAGATGCCAACGATTGCCATGAGTAAAATAACCTCTTGAAACTTAATGATATGGTGGTGGCTTATTGCCCACAGATAAGGGCAATCATAGCAGAACAGAGAAGCGGGCGGAAACAGCTATCGTGCCGTACTGCACACTCTGCTACATGAAAGTGCGTTCTGGGGGATATTTCAGACTTTCCCTTGCCCGTGCAGCAGCGCCAGTTGGCTCATCAGCATCTCTTCGATGAGTTCGCTGCGGCTCATCTCACGGGCTGCCGCCAGCTCGTTGAGCGCATCAACGGCGTCGCTGTTTAGCTTTAACTCGACGCGCTTAAGCCCACGAACCTTGTCGCGTTTGAGCTGATTGCGCTTATTAATGCGGAGCTGTTCGTCACGCGAAAGCGGATTGGTTTTGGGTCTTCCCGGCCGACGCTCATTTGCGAACAAATCTAATGTCGTACGGTCCGTTTGTTCTTTTGCCATGGTTCTGAGTGACTTCGGGGAAACAAGCTACCGGACGGTGCCCGGTGCAGATAGCGCGCAATCATACAACAGTGGAACCCGCACGCCAACGACCACGGCCATTCTGGCGCGCGGTCGATGCATTTTTAATCACTCAGCGAGGTAACGGCGAATGGCGCGCAGCACGGCGTCCGGTTTTTCGGCGTGAACCCAGTGACCCGCCCCGGCAATCACGTGCGCTTTCGCCTGCGGGAACTGCGCCAGCAGATCGTCACGATAGGCTTCGGTGACATACGGTGAGTTGCCGCCGGGAATAAACAGCGCAGGGTGTTCCCAGGCCGGAATGGTTTCCCAGCCGACGATATGGGGATATTGCTCCCACAGCACCGGCACGTTAAAGCGCCAGGCACCGTCAACAAACGACTTCAGCAGAAACTGAATCACGCCTTCTTCATGCAGATACTCGCGCATCACCGTGGCTGCCTGCTGGCGCGTGGAGACGCCCGCGCTGGTGACGGCGTTAATGGCGGCAAAAATCTCATCATGACGACGCACGTGGTAATCCACCGGCGCAATGTCGATTGCCACCAGGCGATCGATGCGCTCCGGGGCCAGCGCGGTCAGCGCCATCACCGCTTTTCCGCCCATTGAATGGCCGATGAATGTCGCTTTCTCAATCTGGTTGGCGTCGAGAGTATCGAGCAAATCCTGCGCCATGGCCGGATAGCTCATATCGTCGGAACGCGGCGACAAACCGTGGTTGCGCATGTCGACCTGAATGACATCGTGATCGGCAAGCAGGTCGCGGCGAGAATGCCGAGGTTATCCAGGCTGCCGAACAGACCGTGGACCAGGACGATGGGGGAATTATTGTGCAGGTTTTGTGCAGTTTGCGCTCGGAAATTCAATTTCATAGCAAAGTTCTTTTTTTCGCATTGTCGGGTTAGGGTATCATGTTGAACATTCTAACGCTCAGGGGCAAGTGAGGAACTCATCCGAATTTTGCCGTGCCCCTGGTTTGGCGCTACCCGCTGTTGGGTTTTGACTTTATAATCCCAATAAACTGTATTCAGAAAAATTATCGCACCGGATTAAGATGAAAACGATCGAAGTTGATGACGAGCTCTATCGCTATATTGCAGCCCACACTCTGCGCATTGGCGAGAGCGCGTCCGACATTTTACGGCGTATGCTGAAATTCTCCGCCGCTTCCCAGCCCGCAGCCGTCGCTGCCGCGCCGGTCGTCAAAGCAGAAACGGTTGCCGCTTCGGCGCCCGCTGCTGCCCCGTTGCTGAGGTGAAAACGGTTAAATCCGCCAAAGATAAAGTCCGTGCCATGCGCGAACTGCTGCTCTCCGACGAGTATGCAGAGCAGAAGAAAGCGGTAAACCGCTTCATGCTGGTACTGACCACGCTGTACTCTCTGGACAACAATGCGTTTGCTGAGGCAACCGAATCCCTTCATGGCCGTACCCGCGTCTACTTTGCTGCCGACGAGCAAACGCTGCTGAAAAACGGCAATCAGACGAAACCAAAACAGGTTCCGGATACGCCATACTGGGTCATTACCAATACCAATACGGGCCGTAAATGCAGCATGGTCGAACACATCATGCAGTCAATGCAATTCCCGGCGGAATTGATTGAGAAGGTTTGCGGTACCATCTAATACTGACAATCTAACCCTTGCATAAGAAGGACCAGGCAATGGCAAACCATACCCGTGCGGGTCAACCCGCACAGCAGAGTGATTTGATCAACGTCGCTCAACTGACGGCCCAGTACTACGTGCTGCAGCCGGACGTGAGCAATGCGGAACACGCGGTGAAATTCGGGACCTCCGGTCACCGCGGTAGCGCAGGTCGTCACAGCTTCAATGAAAAGCATATTTTGGCCATTGCTCAGGCGATTGCTGAAGAGCGCGCGAAAAACGGAATTTCGGGCCCATGCTACGTCGGAAAAGATACGCACGCGCTTTCTGAGCCTGCGTTCATCTCCGTACTTGAAGTGTTAGCGGCGAATGGCGTTGATGTGATTGTGCAGGAAAACAATGGTTTCACGCCGACGCCGGCGGTTTCCAACGCTATCCTGGTGCACAACAAGAAAGGCGGCCCGCTGGCCGATGGCATTGTCATTACGCCGTCCCACAACCCGCCGGAAGACGGTGGTATCAAGTACAACCCGCCAAACGGTGGCCCGGCTGATACCAACGTCACAAAAGTGGTTGAAGACCGCGCTAACGCGCTGTTGGCCGCCGATCTGAACGGCGTGAAGTGCATCTCTTACGATGCGGCGCTGGCCTCGGTCATGTGAAGGAAGTCGATCTGGTGCAGCCGTTCATTGAAGGGCTGGCGGATATCGTCGATATGGCGGCGATCCAGAAAGCTGGTCTGACGCTGGGCGTTGATCCGCTGGGCGGTTCCGGTATCGAATACTGGAAACGTATCGCGAAGCACTACAACCTGAACCTGACCATCGTTAACGATCACGTTGACCAGACTTTCCGCTTCATGCACCTCGATAAAGATGGCGCAATCCGTATGGACTGCTCTTCCGAGTGCGCGATGGCGGGCCTGCTGGCGCTGCGTGATAAGTTCGACCTGGCATTTGCCAACGATCCTGACTACGACCGTCACGGTATTGTTACCCCGGCCGGGCTGATGAACCCGAACCACTACCTGGCGGTTGCGATCAACTACCTGTTCCAGCATCGTCCGCAGTGGGCAAAGACGTTGCCGTGGGTAAAACCCTGGTCTCTTCCGCAATGATTGACCGCGTGGTGAATGACCTGGGTCGTAAGCTGGTTGAAGTGCCAGTCGGCTTTAAATGGTTTGTTGATGGCCTGTTCGACGGTAGCTTTGGCTTCGGCGGCGAAGAGAGCGCGGGCGCTTCCTTCCTGCGCTTCGACGGTACGCCGTGGTCAACCGATAAAGACGGGATCATCATGTGCCTGCTGGCGGCAGAAATCACCGCCGTCACCGGTAAGAATCCGCAGGAACACTACAACGATCTGGCAGCACGTTTCGGCGCGCCAAGCTATAACCGTCTGCAGGCGAGCGCGACTTCCGCACAGAAAGCGGCGCTGTCTAAGCTCTCTCCTGAGATGGTCAGCGCCAGCACCCTGGCCGGTGATCCGATTACCGCACGCCTGACCGCTGCACCGGGTAACGGCGCATCTATCGGTGGTCTGAAAGTGATGACCGATAACGGCTGGTTTGCGGCGCGTCCGTCCGGCACGGAAGATGCGTACAAGATTTACTGCGAAAGCTTCCTTGGCGCTGAGCATCGTCAGCAGATTGAGAAAGAAGCGGTAGAGATTGTTAGCGAAGTGCTGAAAAACGCCTGATATCATCGCTGTTAAGACAAAGGAGCCGTAAGGCTCCTTTTTCATATTCCCTGATGCTGGCGGCAGGTTAGCGTCTGGCAATCCATTCGCACGACGCACACCGCTTTCATCATATCGTCACGATAGCTGAAGGTTTTACCCGGTACGGCCTGCCGCATGATGAGGTCCAGCCCGGTGGTCATTTCTTCGCATTCTTGCAAAATCGACGCCTGTCCATTGGCAATGATGCTGGTGTACGCACTGCTATAATCACAGGCATCCTCGGCGGGAATTAAGCGATAATCACCGTCTATTTCCAGGCTGATTGCCGGGTCTTTACGCAACAAACGCATCTTTTTACCGGTGCGCGCGCCATGGAAATAGAACGTCCAGCGTTCGTCCTGATAGGTACAACCAAAGTTGACCGGAACAATGTACGGGCTGCTCTCATCGTTCAGTGCGATACGGCAAATTTGCTGGGTCTGAATAAGACGGAGGATCCGTTCTGGGTCGGAGACAATACGATCTGGATTACTCAAGTTAGCTGCCTTATCAACGAAAGAAAAGAAAGCGGGCTGTAGTGGTCTACAGCCCGAATGGGTAAGTCAATTAACCGTGTTTATTTTTCAACTCAAAACGCGGCGACACCAGGCCGTACAGCGTCCAGCCGAGGAACGTCACGATGGAACCGTACAGCATCGCTTCTTCACCGGAAGAGTAGAGCGCATAGAAGCTATACATTGCCCCAACGAATGCCACGAAGTTAGCGATGCGCGCTTTGTTCATCGGCACGTTAGCCATACGCTGGATAATAACCAGCGCTGCCATCGACAGGATGTACGGAATAATGTTGGTGACGACCGCCAGGTTTACCAGCACGTTGAACTGATTATTCAGCGACGGGCTGATGGTCATCAGCGACAGCCCGGACTGAATGACCACGATGACCAGCATCCCCTTAACCGGCGCATCCGCCTTGCTAACCTGAGAGAATACTTTCGGGAAGTAGCCTTCGTCCGCCGAGGATTTGAATACCTGGGCGATAGTGAACTGCCAGCCGAGCAGCGAACCGCAGCAGGACATGACCATTAGCGCCATGATCACTTTACCGACTTCCGGCGTGAACATTTGCGCGAAGGCCAGGCCGAACGGGGCGGTTGAGTTAGCCAGGTCCATATTCGGTACAATCCCGGCAATCACGTTGGTGGAGACAATGTAAATCACTGCCGCCCCAGCGTCCCGCCGAGCACGGCGATCGGTACGTTACGTTCCGGGTTTTCCACCACTTCAGCGTTGGCACAGGCGGATTCCAGACCGAGGAAGGCCCACAGCGTCATAGCGATGGATGAACCGACCGCGCTAAAGAACGGCACGTGATGCGGGTTCCAGGACTCGACGTACATTGTCGGGCTGAACCAGAACCAGCCAATCACGCACAGACCCACCACCGGGATAATGACGCCCCATACCGTGATGCTGCTGATCTGTCCGGTAATGCGCGCGCCGCCGAAGTTGGCAACGGTACAGATCCACAGCACGCCGATGGTGGCGAGCCCAATTTGCACGGGGCTGAGTGCGGCACCGAAAAGCTCGGTGCCATAACCCACCGCCGAAATCGCGATCGCGACGTTGGCAATCAGCAGCGATACCCCATAGGTATAGTTGGCCATAAAATTGCCCGACTTACCAAAGGCATACTCCGCATAGCCGCCCATGCCGCCGGATTTTTTACTGAACATCCCGCATTTAGCGAAGGCCCAGGCCAGCGCCATCGAACCGACGGCGGTGACCAGCCAGGAGATAATGGAAATGGTGCCGACTTCAGCGAGCTTGGTGGGCAGCATGATGATACCGGAGCCCATCATGTTCACCATCGTCAGGATGGTGAGCTGAACAACACCCATTTTATTGTTGGCTTTGCTCATAATTTCTCCCCTTTCAGCATCGCTGGCAGCGGCTGCTGAGGTTTAATCACGTTGCACCACACTTCTTTGCGACCGTCGTGTTCCTGGATGTAAACCCCTTGCAGTTCTGGCGCAAAGCCCGGCAGCAGGTTGATGCCTTCTTCCAATGCTTTGAAGTAGCGCAGAACGGAATCCCCCAGATTTCACCCGGGACAACGCACAGCACGCCAGGAGGATACGGCAGGGCGCCTTCGGCGGCGATTTTGCCTTCCGCCATTGACAGCGGTACCAGATCGACCTCACCGCGGATGTAGGCAAAGTTCGCTTCCTGCGGGTTCATGCTGACGCGTGGGAAGTGCGATTTGCGGAACATCTCTTTTTGCAGCTGTTTCACGTTATGGCGGGCATAAAGGTTGTGCATTTCCTGGCACAGCTGGCGCAGGGTGTAACCGGCGTAGCGCTCTTTATGCTGACCGTAGAGCGACGGCAGCACCTCTTGCAGCGGCGCGTCAGATTCCAGCAGCGTTTCGAAGCGCACCAGCAGCGCCACCAACTGTTGCAGCTTGGCCATATCTTCCGCTGGCGTCAGCAGGAACAGGATTGAGTTGAGGTCGCATTTTTCCGGCACCACGCCGTGTTCACGCAGGTAGTTGGCCAGAATGGTGGCCGGCACGCCAAAGGTGTCGTACTCGCCGTTAGCGTCAATGCCTGGGGTGGTCAGCAGCAGTTTGCACGGGTCAACGAAGTACTGATGCTCTGCGTAGCCTTCGAAGCCGTGCCAGCGTTCACCCGGGACGAAGTGGAAGAAGCGCAGGTCGTTGGCAATCTGCTCGGTCGGCCAGGATTGCCACGGTTTACCGTCAATCTCGGCGGGGACAAACGGACGAATGTGGTGGCAGTTATCCAGAATCAGCTTACGCGCTTCAATGCCGTTCGAGACGCAGTCCATCCACATATTGCGGCCCGCCTGTCCTTCGTGCATCCGCGCGTTGACGTCCAGCGCAGCAAACAGCGGGTAGAACGGGCTGGTGGACGCGTGCATCATAAAGGCGTTGTTGAGACGTTTATGCGGCACATAGCGCTGTTGGCCTTTGATATGGCTATCTTTTTTATGGATCTGTGAAGTCTGGGAGAAACCGGCCTGCTGTTTGTGTACCGACTGAGTCACCAGAATCCCCGGATCGTTTTCATTCAGTTCCAGCAGCAGCGGCGAGCAGTCGGCCATCATCGGAATGAACTGTTCGTAGCCTACCCACGCGGAGTCAAACAGGATGTAGTCGCACAGGTGACCGATTTTATCCACCACCTGACGGGCGTTATAGATAGTGCCATCGTAGGTGCCAAGCTGGATGACCGCCAGACGGAACGGGCGTTCGTTACGTGCGCGGTTTGGCGCCACTTCTGCCACCAGTTCACGCAGATAGCCTTCTTCAAAGCAGTGGGCGTCGATACCGCCGATAAAGCCATACGGGTTACGTGCGGTTTCCAGGTAGACCGGTGTGGCTCCAGCCTGCAACAGCGCGCCGTGGTGGTTGGATTTGTGGTTGTTACGGTCAAACAGCACTAAATCCCCCGGAGTCAGCAGCGCGTTGAGCACCACTTTGTTAGAGGAGGAGGTGCCGTTGAGCACGAAGTAGGTTTTGTCGGCGTTAAATACTTTCGCCGCATGCTGCTGAGCGATGCACGGCGCGCCTTCGTGAATTAACAGGTCACCCATTGCCACGTCGGCGTTGCACAGGTCGGAACGGAAAAGCGTTTCGCCAAAGTACTCGACAAACTGATTCCCTGCCGGATGACGGCGGAAGAATTCGCCGCCCTGGTGCCCGGACAATCAAAGGCGCTGTTGCCCTGAGCCACGTAATCGACCAGCGCGCTAAAGAATGGCGGGCGCAGATTGACTTCGTACTTGTGGGCGGCGGCCTCTAACTGGCGGCCATAGAAATCGTTGCGGGTTTCATCGTGCTCGAATACCCTTGAATGCGGGCAAGATATTCAGCCGGAACGATTTGATCTTTATTAATAGCAATAAATACTGGCAGGTTATAACCCGTCGCATCTATTTCGTCGAGTTTACCGCACTCAACGTCTTCAATAGATAATACGGCAGCCGCGACATCAATAAAGTGGGTGTCGCAGGTATTGATAATACTACGCTGGGTAGTAAAGCAGTCAGGGCATGAACGACTTACGGCAATTTTTAATTCAGACATTTTTCGACTCTTTATTTTAGGTAATAGTAGTCCCTCAATTTCTCGATGGAGAAATTGATATCGCCGGATAAAAAGCAATACGATCCCGCTGATGATTAAATCAGGACATTGCTTTTTTCAGAATGTGGCAAACCCAACCGGTCCGGTGGCCGGCAGAAACAGGTTTGTCAGAGCGAGTGCTGGCAGCAGGCAATGGCCTGTATTAGCAAGAAATAACTGCGAGGCACCCGAAGTCGGGAGACTTATCGGGCGTTAAAGAAGTGAAAGTCGAAACTATTACGGTGGGCAAACATCATAATATGTGTTGTCCGCCGTATGTGGGCATCAATCGGTTATTGTTTTCCATTTCGTATACCTCAGATGAATATCCTAAAGCGCAGCCATTTTATCTCCGGGTGGGCTTAAAACTGTGAGGGTGATCAACAATAAGAGATCATTTATAAAATTATTCATTATTGATGAGCGACGAGCCAGGATAAAATGCTGGATTGTTTAAGTAATGTAAATAAATTGTGTTAATTATATATTTGAAAGGGTTTTAAAACCGTATTTTAATATTTTTCAGATTAAGTTATTTCTGATTAAAATAAAAGTTGGCTATGTTGTAAATATGAATAACTATTCACAACATGAAACGATAGCCAATTCCGGTTTCGGTTAATAAATGCTGAGGACGCGCGGGATCTATTTCCAGTTTCTGGCGAAGATGCCCCATATAAATGCGCAAATAGTGACTATGTTCTACGGCATTAGGTCCCCATACCTGGCTGAGTAGTTGGCGTTGGGTGAGCACTTTACCGGCATTATTGAGCAGTACCGCCAGCAGACGGAATTCAATCGGGGTGAGATGAATTTCTTCACTGCCACGGGTAATTCGCCGTGAGGCGAGGTCAACGGTGATATCAGCAAAGGAGACGACGGGTTCATTGGGCTGGGCACCGGCATGGCGACGTAGCGCGACGCGTAAGCGCGCCTGAAGCTCGCCGATGCCAAATGGTTTACTCAGATAATCGTCGGCGCCTGCATCCAGCGCCGCTATCTTGTCACTCTCTTCACTGCGCGCCGACAGCACAATAATCGGCACCGGGCTCCACTGGCGGATATCGCGAATAAAATAGAGGCCATCACCGTCCGGCAGGCCGAGATCGAGGATCACCAGGTCTGGTTTGCGCGTCGCCGCTTCCAGCAACCCACGCTGGAGGGTTTCGGCATCAAAAACGCGCAGGTCTTCGGCTTCCAGCGCGGTACGCAGAAAACGGCGAATGGCGTGTTCGTCTTCAACAATCAGAACGCTGGTCACAGCTCTTCGTATCCCTCTTCAAGTTCAGGCGGTTGTTCCAGTGGCAGTGTAACACGAAAACAGGCGCCGCCTTCCGGGCGGTTACTGACAGACAGCGTCCCGCCATGAATCTCAACGATGGCCTGACAAATGGCCAGACCTAGCCCACGCCGGGAATGGCCGACTCTTTGTGGCCACGGGCGAATTTGGCAAAAATATGCTGTTCCTGGCCGCCTGGAATTCCTGGCCCACTGTCCCAAACGTCCAACAGCAGGTGGTTGTTTTCCGTTGCCGCGCGAATACCGATTTGCGCCTCGCTGCCCGCGTACTTCACGGCGTTCTCCAGCAGGTTGTTGAGCACTCGCTCAAACAGCGGGCCGTCGAGGTGCACCAGCATCAGCGGGTCGGGCAGGTTAAGGAGGATTTTCCGCCCGCCAAGCGTGGGTTCCAGCGTACGCAGTGCGCTGCCCACGACCTCTTCGAGCGTCAGCCACTCCTTATTGAGATTAAAGCCACCGGACTGAATCCGCGCCATATCCAGCAGATTGTTTACCAGACGCGTAGTGTTAAGCACGTGCTGGCGAATTTCGTTCGCCTGCGGCGCGTAGGGCGAACCGCTGCTGGCGAGATCGAGCGTCAGAATTTCGGCCTGGCCAAACAGCACGGTCAACGGTGTGCGCAGGTCGTGCGACAGCGCGGCGAGCAGCGAGTTACGCAGGCTTTCGCGTTCGCTGATAAGCCTTGATTGTTCTTCGCTGGCCGTCAATGCCAGCCGCTCCAGCGCGCTGGAGACCAGCAGGGTAAAGGTTTCCAGCAGTCGCTGTTGTTCCGGCACCATCAGCTGACGCAGATTATTGGGCTCGACGACGACCAGTCCGTGGGTTTTATCCGCGCTGCGTAGCGGCAGAATCAGATAGGGGACGCCGGGGAGCGTGTCGGTTCCCGCTCCGGCGGGTAGCCCTTTGTCAAAGCTCCAGTGGGCAATGGCTTCATCCCACGGCGTCATACCTTCCTGATGATTCAGCGCCGCCAGCTTCCCGTTTTCGTCCGGCAGTAGCACCTGGCTGCGGGCGTGGAAGGTCGAGCGAATATATTGCTCGCAGGTGAGGGCGATATCGCGGGCGTTGCGACCCACCGCGAGTGTTTTCGACATTTCATACAGGTGCCGTGTTCGTTGCTCGCGATAGCGGGCCACACGCGCCTGATAGCGCACGCCAGCGGTCAGATTACCGATGACCAGACCGACGGTGAGCATCACGCCGAAGGTGAGCAGGTACTGGACATCGGAGACGGCCAGCGTGCCGCGTGGGGCGATAAAGAAGAGATCAAAACTGACCACGTTGATCACCGTGGCCAGTACCGACGGCCAGCGGCCATAGAACAGCGCGACGATCACCACGCCCAGCAGATAGAGCATGACCAGGTTGGCGGCGTCAAATGTCATGAGCCACTGAGCGGCCACCAACGTTATGGCGGCGCACAGCCCAAGCGCCACCAGGCAGCCACGGATCTGGACGCGCCATTTGTCGATAAACGGGCGGCGGTCGCTTGAGCGCTCGGGCAGCGGCAGGGGCGTCTCATCTACGCCTATCACCAGCAGGTCCAGCTCCGGCGCGTGGCGAGTCAACCGGTCGCCGAAGCGTTCACCGCGCCACCAGCGACGCTTCTGCTGACGGCCAATGACAATTTTGCCCAGATTGTGTTCACGCGCATAGCGGATCACCGCCGCTTCCTCGGACGGCTCCGACAACGTCGCGGTCTCTGCGCCCAGCTCCTGCGCCAGTCGCAGTGCGTTAAGGATAGCGCGGCGTTGCGGTTCGGGCAGACGGTGCAGCGTAGGGGTTTCAACGTAAACGGCGTGCCAGACGCTGCCCAGCCGGGCGGCCAGACGCGCGGCGGTGCGCACCAGCTTTTCGCTGCCGGCATGATGGCCAATACACAGCAGGATCGCGTCCTGGGTATGCCACACTTTTTCCTGCCCTGACCGTCACGCCAGGCGCGCATTTGATCGTCCACCCGCTCGGCGGTACGACGTAGAGCCAGTTCGCGCAGGGCGATCAGGTTACCTTTACGAAAGAAATTCTCGATCGCGCGTTCGGCCTGGCCGGCCAGATAAACTTTGCCTTCGTTCAGGCGCTGACGGAGGTCGTCTGGCGGCAGATCCACCAGCACCACCTCATCCGCGGCGTCAAAAAAAGGATCGGGCACGGTTTCCCGCACCTGAATACCGGTGACGCCGCTGACAACATCGTTCAGGCTTTCCAGATGCTGCACGTTAACGGTGGTGAAGACGTCGATGCCCGCTTCCAGCAGCTCATCGATGTCCTGCCAGCGTTTGGGATGGCGGGAACCGGGCGCGTTGCTGTGGGCCAGCTCATCCATTAACACCAGGGCCGGACGACGGGCGAGGGCGGCATCCAGGTCGAACTCCATCACATAGCGGCCGCGGTAGGCGGTGCGCTTTGGCGGCAAAATGCTCAGGCCATTCAGCATCGCGGCGGTCTCTTTGCGGCCATGGGTTTCTACCACGCCGCCAGCACGTCCAACCCCTGCGCACGCAGCCGCTGCGCCTCTGCCAGCATCGCCCAGGTTTTACCTACCCCGGCGCAGGCGCCGAAGAATATCTTCAGCTTTCCGCGGTGCGCGTCGGCGGTTTGTTCCAGCAGGCGATCCGGGTTCGGACGCAGCGGCTCGTCGGTCATCATCAATTATCCTTGTGGGCATCCAGCGCCATATTCAGCTCAATAATATTTACCACAGGTTGGCCGAGAAAGCCGAGTAGCGGCGTATGGGTTGCCGCCTGCACCTGTTGCGTTAACCATTGCGGGAGAGCACGCGCGCTTTGGCGATACGCGGCACCTGCCACAGCGCGGCGGCAGGGGACAGGTTGGCATCCAGACCGCTGGCGGAAGCGGTCACCAGTTCAACCGGTACCGTGCGGCTGGCGTCCGGGTTTGCGGCGCGCAGCGCGGCAATGCGGTCCGTAAACAGCTTATCCAGCGCCGGGTTGCTGCCCGCCAGGTTGCTGCCGCCGGAGGCCATCGGGTTATCCGGCGCGTCGGCGGTGGCGGAGGGACGCCCCTGGAAATAGCCGGGGTCGCTAAAGTTCTGGCCGATAAGCTGCGATCCACGAATCTCATGGTTTTCAAAAATCAGCGAACCGTTAGCCTGAGTATGGAACAACCACTGCCCTAACGCGGTGGTCAGCAACGGATAGACGCCGCCGGTAATCACCGCCAGGAATAGAAAAATGACAATGGCAGGACGTAATGCAGACATGGTTATTTCCTCACACCAGACCCAGCAGGGTTAACAGTAAATCAATCACTTTAATACCGATAAACGGCACCACCAGCCCGCCCGCGCCGTAAATCCACAGGTTGCGGCGCAGCATCGCCGATGCCGACAGCGGGCGGTAGCTCACGCCTTTCAGCGCCAGCGGCAGCAGGAAGACGATGATAAGCGCGTTAAAAATCACCGCGCTGAGAATGGCCGAGTTCGGTGAGTGCAGGTGCATAATGTTGAGCACGCCCAACTGCGGCCAGGTGGCGGCAAAGGCTGCCGGGATAATGGCGAAATATTTCGCCACGTCGTTAGCGATACTGAACGTGGTCAGCGAGCCGCGCGTCATCAGCATCTGTTTACCGATATGCACCACCTCAATCAGCTTGGTCGGGTTAGAGTCCAGATCCACCATGTTGCCGGCTTCCTTCGCCGCCTGCGTACCCGAGTTCATCGCGACCGCCACGTCGGCCTGTGCCAGCGCGGGAGCGTCGTTGGTACCGTCGCCGGTCATCGCCACCATCCGGCCTTCGGACTGATACTGACGAATTAACGCCAGTTTGGCTTCCGGCGTGGCTTCGGCGAGGAAGTCATCAACGCCCGCTTCCGCAGCAATGGCGGCGGCGGTCAGCCGGTTGTCTCCGGTGATCATCACCGTTTTAATGCCCATTTTGCGTAACTGGGCAAAGCGCTCTTTAATGCCGCCTTTGACGATGTCTTTCAGCGCGATGACGCCGAGCACCTGTGCGCCTTCGGCCACCACCAGCGGCGTGGCGCCCAGACTGGCAACACTTTCGACCTTCTGCTCGACATCCAGCGGGAAGTGACCGCCGTTGCTCTCAATATGGCGGCGAATAGCATCGACCGAACCTTTACGGATCATGCGGTTATCAATATTAATGCCGCTCATTCGGCTTTGGGCGGTAAACGGCACGAAGGTAGCGTGTAGCGCCTGGACATCACGTTCGCGCAGATTGAAGCGCTGTTTTGCCAGTACCACGATGCTGCGGCCTTCCGGCGTTTCATCAGCAAGCGACGAGAGCTGCGCGGCATCGGCCAGCGTTTTCTCATCCACGCCCTGAGCCGGCAGGAACTGCGAGGCCTGACGGTTCCCAGGGTAATGGTGCCGGTCTTATCCAGCAGCAGCACGTCAACATCGCCTGCCGCTTCTACCGCGCGGCCGCTGGTGGCAATCACGTTTGCGCCGAGCATACGGCTCATCCCCGCCACGCCGATGGCCGACAGCAGGCCGCCGATGGTGGTGGGAATCAGGCACACCAGCAGGGCGACCAGCACGGTGACGCTAATGGGCGCGCCGCTCCAGGCGGAAAACGGCCAGATGGTCGCCGTTGCCAGCAAGAAGACAATGGTCAGCGCCACCAGTAGAATCGTCAGCGCGATTTCATTTGGCGTTTTACGGCGCTGGCGCCTTCGACCATGGCGATCATGCGGTCGAGGAAGGTCTCACCCGGGTTAACGCTACAGCGCACTACCAGCCAGTCGGAGAGAATGCGCGTCCCGCCGGTTACCGAGGCGAAGTCGCCGCCGGATTCACGAATGACCGGGCGGATTCCCGGTAATGGCGCTTTCATCCACCGATGCGCCCCCTCAATCACTTCACCATCGCAGGGATAATGTCACCGGCTTCCACCAGCACCACGTCGCCTTTGCGCAGGTCATCGGCCGGAATATGGTCCATTTCCGCCCGTAGCGGGCTTCGCGCAGTTTGCGGGCAAAAGCGGTTTTCTTTACCCCTTTCAGGCTGTTGGCCTGCGCCTTGCTGCGGCCCTCCGCCATGGCTTCGGCAAAGTTGGCGAACAGCACGGTAAACCACAGCCACAGCGCGATAGCGCTGCTGAAACCCACGTTGCCCGGCAGAGCGCCCACGGCCATGGCAATGGCCAGCGCACTGGTCAGCACGCTACCAATCCAGACGATAAACATCACAGGATTGCGCCACTGAACGGTAGGGCTGAGTTTCTTCACGGCGTCGATCAGCGCCTGACGAACCAGCGACGGTTCAAACAGGCCCAGTTGTTTACGACTCATAACCAATAGCTCCGCATCACTCAAAACAGGGAAAGATGTTCCGCCACCGGCCAATCGCCAGGCGGGAATAAAGGTCAGGGCGCCAACCAGCAACACGGTGCCAATCAGCAGGCCAATAAACAGTGCATCGTGGGTGGCAAGCGTCCCCGGCGTCGCGGGCTGGATCTTTTTACTCACCAGTGAACCGGCAATCGCCATCACCGGATGATGACGCCGAAGCGGCCAACGAACATGCACACCGCCAGCAGGCAGTTCCAGAACGGCGTATTGGCGCTCAGGCCGGCGAAGGCGCTACCGTTGTTGTTGGCGGCGGAAGAGACGGCATAGAGCACTTCGCTAAAACCGTGCGAGCCGGGTTGGCCATTGCGCTACGGCCTGCGTCGGTCATCATCGCCAGCGCGGTACCAGCAATACCAGCGTTGGGGTCACCAGAATCGCGAGCGCGGTCATTTTCATCTCCGGCACGTCGATTTTTTTGCCGAGATACTCCGGTGTACGGCCAATCATCAGCCCGGCGATAAAGACCGCCAGCAGCACGAACAGCAGCATGCCGTAGAGGCCCGATCCGACGCCGCCGAAGACCACTTCGCCAATCTGCATCAGCCAAAGCGGGATCATGCCGCCAGCGCGGTAAAGGAGTCATGCATGGCGTTCACCGCCCGCAGGAGGCCGCCGTGGTCACCACCGCGTACAGGCTGCTGGCGAGGATGCCGAAGCGGCTCTCTTTCCCTTCCATATTGATGCTGCTGTCTGCGCCAAAGGCCAGCAGATGCGGGTTACCGCGGGTTTCCGCCCACATCACCACCGCCACGCAGACCACGAAGATGATCGTCATGGCCCACAAAATTGCCCGGCCCTGACGGTTATCGCTCACCGCCTCGCCGAAGGCGAAGCACAGCGCCGCCGGATCAGGAAGATCGCCAACATCTGCACGAAGTTGGTCAACGCCGTGGGGTTCTCAAACGGATGTGAGGAGTTAGCGTTAAAGAAACCGCCGCCGTTGGTGCCCAGCATTTTGATCGCTTCCTGCGAAGCGACTGGCCCATTGGCAGGAGCTGATGCGCGCCTTCCAGCGTGGTAAATGGCTGATAGGGCAGGAGATTCTGCAATGCGCCCTGCTGAATAAAGAACAGGGCCAGTAGCAGCGAAATCGGCAGCAGCAGCCACAGGGTAATGCGGGTGATATCAACCCACGCATTGCCCAGCGTGCTGACGTTGTGACGAGCAAAAGCGCGCACCAGCGCAAACAGCACGGCAATACCGGTGGCCGCGGAAAGGAAGTTCTGCACCGTCAGCCCAGCCATCTGGCTAAAGTAGCTCAGGGTTGTTTCGCCGCTGTAGGACTGCCAGTTGGTATTACTGACAAAGCTGACGGCGGTATTGAGCGCCAGATGCCAGGAGAGTCCCGGTAATTGCTGCGGGTTCAGCGGCAGATAGCCTTGCAGCATCAGCATCGCGAACAGGACGACCAGGCCGCACAGGTTGAGCAGCAAAATAGCGATAGCATAACGTCTCCAGCTCATCTCCTGGCCGGAAATCCCGAGTACGCGCCACAGCCCGTTTTCCACACGCGCCAGACCCGGCAGCGGCACGTTGCCGATCATTGTCGCCAGCATTTTGCCGAGTGGCGGGCGAGAATAAACAACACCAGCAGGAAGCTGGCAATGAGTAAAAATCCCTGAGCAGCCATCACAGCGCCTCCGCCTTCAAAAGGGCATAAACCAGATACGCCAGTAACAGGAACACCAGCACCACGCCAGCTATTACACCTGTAGTCACAATCCACCTCCGGATGGTTGAGTTATGCCGGTAAGCGTAGGATTTTGGGTGCAAAGATTTCGCAAAAATCAGCGGCGGGGTGTAAAAAAAGTATAAAAATGGACAAGACCACAATTTAACTAATGGTTAGTATTAATTTAACAATCGTGTAACTGAATTACGTTTTGAATGTAAATAAAGACAAAACGGCCTTAAATTAGTGGTCGGATGAGTAGTAAAATTACACAAAAAGCGGTACTCTTTTAGTCAGATTACTGAGCTTCATTTTCCGGCGTGCGTTGCCGGCCAACTTAGGGAGAGAATATGGAACTGTATAAAAAATATCCTGCACACGTCATATTAATGCGCCGTACTTTCGCCGTGGTGGCGGGATAGTCGCGCTGCCGGTGATGCTGTTCTGGAAAGACCGCGCCCGTTTTTATAGCTATCTGCACCGCGTCTGGTCGAAAACCAGTGAGAAACCGGTATGGATGGAACAAGCTGAAGAGGCCGCCTGCGACTTTTATTAATGTTGTGGCGTAAAAGAACGAGACAAACCGCTCCTGCTATAACGGGGCGGTTTTTTTTCACCTTGTGTTAACGGGCCAGCCGCGTGTGGTGAAATAATTGGTGTAATATGAATGTATTAGTTAAATATATTCAGGTTTTTTATGTCCACTCATCTGGTCTGGTTCCGCGCCGATTTACGCCTGCATGACAACCTCGCCCTTGCCGCTGCCTGCCGCGATCCGCGTGCGCAGGTGCTGGCGTTGTTTATCGCCACGCCTCAGCAGTGGGCTGCGCATGCCATGGCTCCCGCCAGGCGGCCTATATTGCCGCGCAGTTGAACGCGCTCCGCCAGGCGCTGGCGGAGAAAAATATCCCGCTGGTGTTTCATGAAGTGGCCGATTTTGCGGCCAGCGTCGAGGTGGTAAACGACGTCTGTCAATCTCACGGTGTGACGCATCTTTTTTACAACTATCAGTATGAATATAACGAGCGCCAGCGTGATGCTGCCGTAGAGCGCCGGCTTACCGACACGGTTTGCCAGGGTTTTGATGACAGCGTGATCCTGGCTCCCGGCGCGGTCATGACCGGTAGCCAGGAAATGTACAAAGTGTTTACACCGTATAAAAATGCCTGGTTACGCCGCCTGCAGGCGCATATGCCGGAGTGTGTCCGCGCGCCGGAGCGACGCGATGCGCCCACGGTGACGCAGGGGAAACGCTCAACTTTACCTACCTCAGCAGCCGTTCGACGCGATGCTGTTTCCCGCCGATGAAAAGGCGGCCATTGCGCAGTTGCGCCAATTTTGCCAGCAGCAGGCGGCAGAGTACGAAGCCAGCGCGATTTTCCGGCTATTGAGGGAACCAGCCGTTTGTCGGCCTGCCTCGCCGTCGGCGTGCTTTCGCCGCGCCAGTGCCTGCATCGCCTGTTGGCAGAACAGCCGAAGGCGCTTAACGGCGGCGCGGGAGCGTTTGGTTGAATGAGCTTATCTGGCGCGAGTTTTACCGCCATCTGCTGACCTATTATCCAGCCTTATGCAAGCATCGGCCGTTTATCGCGTGGACCGATCGCGTGTGCTGGAACCCGGCGCAGAAAGCGTTGATTGCCTGGCAGAAAGGCGAGACCGGCTATCCGATTGTCGATGCTGCGATGCGCCAGCTTAATGAAACCGGGTGGATGCATAATCGCCTGAGAATGATCGTCGCCAGTTTCCTGGTGAAAGATCTGCTGATCGATTGGCGAGAGGGCGAGCGTTATTTTATGTCGCAGCTGGTGGATGGCTGTCTGGCCGCTAACAATGGCGGCTGGCAGTGGGCCGCGTCAACCGGTACGGACGCCGCGCCTTATTTTCGCATCTTCAATCCGACGACCCAGGGCGAGCGCTTTGATAAAAGCGGTGAATTTATCCGCCGCTGGCTGCCGGAACTGGCGGCGGTACCCGAGAAGGCAATTCATCAACCGTGGGTATGGGCCGATAAACAGGGGAGAACGCTGGCGTATCCGCGACCGATAGTCGATCACGCGCAGGCGAGGGTGGCGACGTTGGCCGCTTATGAAGCGGCGAAAAAGAGCGAGGCCTGAACATTCAGGCCTCGTCAGAGCGGGTTAGACGTCAACCGCGAGGCGACGGCTACGCACTTTCACCGTGTGATATAACCAGATAACCAGCACCACGCCAACACAGGCCAGCGCGCCCCAGGTGATTTGGCTGAATACGTCGATATAAGCGTTAATCGAGTAGTCTGCCGCGCCCGCAGAATCGAACGATGCCTGCGAGGTCTGGTCGGCAATAATACCCGCCACATAGTTGGCTACCGCACCGGAAAGCAGCATGTAAATGCCGGTCAGTACGCCGGTCACGCCCGGATCTGGATGCGGGTGATTTGCGACATGGCGACCGGGTCGATAAACAGTTCAGCGAAGCCCATCACCGACAGCCCCAGCAGCATCAGCGGCATGGAGGAGTGGCCATAGGTGGCTGACCAGCGGGCGCTCAGGGTCAGAATACAGAACCCCGCGCTCATCAGGCCCAGACCCAGCGCGTATTTGCCCCAGATGCGCAGATCGCGGTTATTGGTGACCTGTTCTTTAATCAGCCACGCCAGCACCACGCCGCACAGCATGACCGCAAAGGCGTTGACCGACTGGAACATGGCGGTAGGCACTTCATAGCCGAGTACATCACGGTTTACAAAGCGGTCGATATACAGGCTGATTGAACTGCCGCCCTGCTGAGCAAAGGCCCAGAACAGCAGGCTGAAGAAGGTCAGTACCACGATCAGACGCAGGTCTTTACGCTGCTCGGCGGTTTCGGCGCGGCGGTAAATTTTCGCCAGAACCGCAAGGCCAATCACCGATGCGGCGATCAGCGCATACACCGACCACTCCTGCCAGAACAGCACGGTGATGAACAGCGGCGCAACCACCAGCAGCACCAGCAGCCAGCCCCAGTTCGGCAGCAGGAAGTTGCGGGCGCACAGCACCTCTTTGTTTACCCCACGGGTGTGGGCAAAGTGGCGGCGACCGCTAATGAAAATGACCAGCCCGGCCAGCATGCCGACGGCTGCCAGCGTAAAGCCCATTGCCCAGCTATACTGCTCTTGCGCGAAGCCGCAGGCGATTGGCGCAATGATAGAACCGACGTTGCCCGCCGCGTACATCAGCGAGAAGCCGCCGTCACGACGCGGATCGGTGGTTCGTACAGTTCGCCCAGCAGGCAGCTGACGTTGGACTTAAACAGCCCATAGCCGCAGACGATAATCGCCAGCGACAGGTACAAGAACATCGGCGCGACTTCGCTGGCGCCAAGCACCATATGGCCGACGACCATCAGCAGTGCGCCGAGCATGACCGCCACGCGGTTGCCGAGCACTTTATCCGCCAGATAGCCGCCAAGGATGGGCGTAACGTACACCAGCGAACAATAGGCGCTGAATAATTCGTACGCGTGGGTATCGTTGTATTTCAACTGGTTGGTGAGATACAGGATCAGCAGCGCGCGCATGCCATAGAAACTGAAGTATTCCCAGATTTGCAGAGCGACGACGTAGTAAATCGCCTTAGGCTGCGATTGTGATTTATTCATTGCACATTTAACCTCGAAACCCGGCAACGGCATGCTGCGTAAGGCTTTGTTTCATTTATGTAATAATACGTAGAAAAGCGTATTATCTTTGTAATATGCGGTATGGTTGCATAAATATACATGAAGTCCATCACATAAAAACAGACATATCGTGTTATTTACGCATTTTTTTCGCGTAGTTAAGCGGTGTCATGTCAGAGGTAAGGAATTGTGTATCGACGTAGCCGCGCGAGGACGCTATTTTATTCTGCTTAACAGCATCAACGGCTAAGGGAGCGACGATGAAAAATACCGAGCTAGAACAACTGATTAACGAGAAACTCAATAGCGCCGCCTTTAGCGATTACGCGCCTAACGGCCTGCAGGTTGAGGGCGTGAAACGGTGCAGAAGATTATTACTGGCGTCACCGCCAGTCAGGCGCTGATTGATGAAGCCATTCGCCAGCAGGCCGATGCGGTGATTGTCCATCACGGCTATTTCTGGAAAGGGGAGTCGCCGGTCGTGCGCGGCATGAAGCGCAATCGCCTGAAGGCGCTGCTGACAAATGATATCAATCTTTACGGTTGGCACCTGCCGCTGGATGCGCATCCGGAGCTGGGTAACAACGTTCAGCTGGCGCAACTGCTGGGGATTAACGTCCAGGGGGAGATCGAATCGCTGGTGCCGTGGGGAGAGCTGTCGATGCCGGTGTCCGGTCTGGAACTGGCCTCATGGATCGAAGCGCGTCTGGGGCGTAAACCGCTGTGGAGCGGCGATACCGGGCCGGATAAAGTTTCACGCGTGGCCTGGTGTACCGGCGGTGGCCAGGGCTTTATCGATAGCGCCGCGCGCTTTGGCGTCGACGCGTTTATTACTGGCGAAGTGTCGGAACAAACCATCCATTCAGCGCGTGAACAGGGGCTGCACTTCTATGCTGCGGGCCACCATGCCACCGAACGCGGCGGGATCCGTGCGCTGAGCGAATGGCTCAATGAAACCACCGATCTGGATGTTTCATTTGTGGATATCCCGAACCCGGCTTGATGTCGTGAGCGCGTTACGCCTCCTGAGATATTGAAATAGCCGCTTGCGTCGACGCGGCGGGCGAACACGATATCAGCGTGTTGGTTTAGTAGAAGGAAATGGTCATGCCTGAAGGCCAGAGATCCGTCGTGCGGCGGATAGCCTGGAAGCGGCAATAAAAGATAAAACGTTAACCGAGGTGTGGTTTGCGTTTCCCGAACTTGCGCCCTATGCAGCGGAGCTGGTGGGGCAGCATGTGACGCGGGTGGAAACGCGGGGTAAGGCGCTGCTGACGCATTTTTCAGGCGGTCTGACGCTCTACAGCCATAATCAGCTGTACGGCGTATGGCGGGTGGTGAAGGCCGGCGAAATACCCGAGACCACGCGAGTGCTGCGCGTGAAGCTACAAACGGATGATAAAGCCATCCTGCTGTATAGCGCTTCCGATATTGAGATGCTGACGGCGGAAACGTTGAAAACGCATCCGTTTTTGCTGCGCGTCGGGCCAGACGTGCTGGATATGACGCTGACGCCGCAGGCGGTAAAAGCGCGGCTGCTGTCGGCGCCGTTTCGCAACCGTCAGTTTTCAGGCCTGCTGTTGGATCAGGCGTTTCTTGCCGGGCTGGGCAACTATCTGCGGGTTGAAATTCTCTGGCAGGTGGGGCTAACGGGTCACCACAAGGCGTCGAAGCTGACTGAACCGCAGCTTGACGCGCTGGCGCAGGCGCTGTTGGATATCCCCGGCTCTCCTACAACACCCGCGGCAAAGTGGATGATAACAAGCATCACGGCGCGTTGTTTCGCTTTAAGGTTTTTCATCGCGACGGTGAAGCCTGTGAGCGCTGCGGCGGGATCATTGAGAAGACCATGTTGTCGTCAAGGCCGTTTTATTGGTGCCCTGGATGTCAGCGTTAAGTGGGCCGGATAAGGCGTAGCCGCCATCAGGCAATGTGCGCCGATATTGCCTGATGGCGCTTTGCTTATCAGTCCTACGGGAATAAAAAAAGCGCCTGCAGGCGCTTTTTTTGTGCAGACCGTCGCTTACTTCTTGAGGTCTGATTTGAAGTCACGCTGCTCGTAGCCGGTGTACAGCTGACGCGGACGCGCGATTTTCATGCCGTCGGTGTGCATTTCGTTCCAGTGAGCAATCCAGCCGATAGTACGCGCCATCGCGAAGATAACGGTGAACATGGAGGACGGAATACCCATCGCTTTCAGGATGATACCGGAGTAGAAATCGACGTTCGGGTACAGTTTCTTCTCGATGAAGTACGGGTCGTTAAGCGCAATGTGCTCCAGCTCCATCGCCACTTCCAGCAGATCATCTTTGGTACCCAGCTCTTTCAGCACTTCGTGGCAGGTTTCGCGCATTACGGTCGCACGTGGATCGTAGTTTTTGTACACGCGGTGGCCGAAGCCCATCAGGCGGAAAGAGTCATTCTTGTCTTTCGCGCGACGCACGAATTCAGGAATGTGCTCAACGGAGCTGATCTCTTCCAGCATTTTCAGCGCGGCTTCGTTGGCGCCGCCGTGTGCCGGCCCCACAGGGAAGCAATACCGGCCGCGATACAAGCAAACGGGTTGGCCCCGCTGGAGCCTGCGGTACGCACGGTAGAGGTGGAAGCGTTCTGCTCGTGGTCAGCGTGCAGGATCAGAATACGGTCCATCGCACGTTCCAGCACCGGGTTAACTTCGTAATCTTCACACGGCGTGGCGAACATCATACGCAGGAAGTTACCGGCATAGGACAGGTCGTTGCGCGGATAAATGAACGGCTGGCCAATCGAATATTTGTAACACATGGCCGCCATGGTCGGCATTTTAGACAGCAGACGGAAAGCGGCGATTTCACGATGACGCGGGTTATTCACGTCCAGAGAGTCGTGGTAGAACGCCGCCAGCGCGCCGGTAATCCCGCACATCACCGCCATCGGGTGAGAGTCGCGACGGAACGCGTGGAACAGACGGGTGATCTGCTCGTGAATCATGGTGTGGCGAGTGACGGTAGTGGTGAACTCGTCGAATTCGGCCTGGCTCGGTTTTTCGCCGTACAGCAGAATGTAGCAAACTTCGAGGTAATTAGATTCGGTGGCTAACTGATCGATCGGGAAGCCGCGATGCAGCAGGATCCCTTCGTCGCCATCAATAAAAGTAATCTTAGACTCGCAAGATGCGGTAGAGGTAAAACCAGGGTCAAAAGTAAAAATGCCTTTTGAACCGAGAGTACGGATATCAATAACATCCTGACCGAGCGTGCCTTTCAGCACATCAAGTTCAATAGCAGTATCACCGGATAGAGTGATTTTTGCCTTTGTATCAGCCATTTACGGTCTCCTTAGCGCCTTTTTGCTTAAGACTGCCGGATGCCGGATTTGCAATTCAAAAAATATTTCGACGGTGCCAGTTTGTTATTTGGCTCACGGCTCTGCTGTAGAGATAAAGCAAGGGTACAGAGCAAGGGCGCTTGACGGTGCACGTCTAATCTACAGTGAAACAACAGCAAATCAGGGTCTTAGCAATCCAATGATTCAAACCTGAACAAACACTAATAACGTTACAGCCAGGCCAGGTCAACCCAATCACACTGTTACATAACTTATTATCAGGTGAAAGAGTGCCCCATAACTTTTGAGCATTATATGCTTTTACAGGTGATGGTTGTAACAATAATGTTTAATATTTGTCAAATCACGTGATTAATTTTTAAAAAATTGTTTTAATCGTGAGCGTGATCACTGTTCTGCATAAAACCAGACAAACTATATGTAGGTTAATTGTAATGATTTTGTGAACGGCCTATACTGCCGCCAGGTCTCCGGAACTCCCTGCAATCCCGAGCCACCCAGCGTTGTAACGTGTCGTTTTAGCATCTGGAAGCAGATTTAACCATGACGCGAAGTTATAGAAAGGACGCTGCTTGACCCGCCTGCAGACCGGAGGAAGGAAATAATAAGAACAGCATGTGGGCGTTATTCATGATAAGAAATGTGAAAAAACAAAGACCTGTCAATCTGGATTTGACAACAATCCGGTTCCCTATAACAGCGATAGCGTCCATTCTTCATCGCGTTTCCGGCGTGATTACGTTTGTGGCGGTGGGCATTCTGCTATGGCTGCTGGGCACCAGTCTCTCCTCTCCGGAAGGCTTCCTGACCGCTTCCTCCATCATGAGCAGTTTCTTCGTTAAATTCATTATGTGGGGCATCCTCACTGCGCTGGCCTACCACGCCGTTGTGGGTATCCGCCACGTGTTAATGGATTTCGGTTATATCGAAGAAACCCTCGAAGCCGGTCAGCGTTCAGCCAAAATCTCTTTCGTTATTACAGTCGTGCTTTCAATTCTTGCAGGAGTCCTCGTATGGTAAGCAACGCCTCAGCATTAGGACGCAACGGCGTACATGACTTCATCCTCGTCCGCGCCACCGCCATTGTCCTGACTCTGTACATCATTTACATGGTGGGCTTTTTTGCGACGCACGGTGAAGTGACCTGGGAAATCTGGAGCGGTTTCTTTGCCTCTGCGTTCACTAAAGTGTTCACCCTGCTGGCTCTGTTCTCAATCTTGATTCATGCCTGGATCGGCATGTGGCAGGTGTTGACCGACTACGTTAAACCGCTGGCCCTGCGCCTGACGCTGCAACTGGTGATTGTTGTGGCGCTGCTGGTTTACGTTATCTATGGATTTGTTGTGGTGTGGGGTGTGTGATGAAACTGCCAGTCAGAGAATTTGATGCTGTAGTGATTGGTGCCGGTGGCGCAGGTATGCGCGCGGCGCTGCAAATTTCCCAGAGCGGCCAGACTTGTGCGCTGCTGTCTAAAGTGTTCCCAACCCGTTCCCATACCGTATCCGCACAGGGTGGTATCACCGTGGCGCTCGGTAATACCCATGAAGATAACTGGGAATGGCACATGTACGACACCGTAAAAGGGTCGGACTATATTGGTGACCAGGACGCGATTGAATATATGTGTAAGACCGGCCCGGAAGCGATTCTGGAGCTGGATCATATGGGCCTGCCGTTCTCCCGTCTGGAGAATGGCACCATTTATCAACGTCCGTTTGGCGGCCAGTCGAAGAACTTCGGCGGCGAGCAGGCGGCACGTACCGCGGCGGCGGCTGACCGTACCGGTCACGCTCTGCTGCACACGCTGTATCAACAGAATTTGAAAAACCACACCACGATTTTCTCCGAGTGGTACGCGCTGGACCTGGTGAAAAACGCCGATGGCGCCATCGTCGGTTGTACCGCGCTGTGTATCGAAACCGGTGAAGTGGTGTACTTCAAAGCCCGCGCAACCGTGCTGGCGACCGGCGGCGCAGGCCGTATTTACCAGTCCACCACCAACGCCCACATCAATACCGGTGACGGCGTGGGTATGGCTATCCGCGCTGGCGTGCCGGTGCAGGATATGGAAATGTGGCAGTTCCACCCGACCGGTATCGCCGGCGCGGGCGTGCTGGTCACCGAAGGCTGCCGTGGTGAAGGCGGTTACCTGCTGAACAAACACGGCGAGCGCTTTATGGAGCGTTATGCGCCGAACGCGAAAGACCTGGCGGGTCGTGACGTGGTGGCGCGTTCCATCATGATCGAAATCCGTGAAGGTCGCGGCTGTGACGGCCCGTGGGGCCACACGCCAAGCTGAAGCTGGATCACCTGGGTAAAGAGGTGCTGGAATCCCGTCTGCCGGGTATCCTGGAACTGTCTCGTACCTTCGCGCACGTTGACCCGGTTAAAGAACCGATTCCGGTTATCCCAACCTGCCACTACATGATGGGCGGCATTCCGACCAAAGTGAGCGGCCAGGCGTTGACGGTGAACGAGCAGGGCGAAGACGTGGTCATTCCTGGCCTGTTCGCGGTCGGTGAAATCGCCTGCGTATCGGTACACGGCGCTAACCGTCTGGGCGGTAACTCGCTGCTGGATCTGGTGGTGTTTGGTCGCGCGGTCGGTCTGCATCTGCAGGAATCTATCGCGGAGCAGGGCGTACTGCGTGACGCTACCGAAGAAGAGATTGACGCTTCTCTGGAACGTCTGAACCGTTGGAACGGTAACCGTAACGGTGAAGACCCGGTCGAAATTCGCAAAGCGCTGCAGGAATGTATGCAGCATAACTTCTCGGTATTCCGTGAAGGTGATGCGATGGCCAAAGGCCTTGAGCAGTTGAAAGCCATCCGCGAGCGCCTGAAAAATGCCCGTCTGGATGATACCTCCAGCGAGTTCAACACCCAGCGCGTTGAGTGCCTGGAGTTGGATAACCTGATGGAAACGGCTTTCGCCACCGCGATGTCTGCCAACTTCCGTACCGAGAGCCGTGGCGCGCATAGCCGCTTCGACTTCCCGGAGCGTGATGATGAAAACTGGCTGTGCCATTCCTGTATCTGCCAGAGTCGGAGTCTATGACGCGTCGTAGCGTCAATATGGAACCGAAACTGCGTCCGGCATTCCCGCCGAAGATTCGTACTTATTAATGCGGAGACAGGAAAATGAAACTCGAGTTTTCAGTTTATCGTTATAACCCGGACGTAGACGATGCTCCGCGCATGCAGGATTACACCCTGGAAGCGGAAGAAGGTCGCGACATGATGCTGCTGGATGCGTTAATCCAGCTGAAAGAAAAAGATCCGTCTCTGTCGTTCCGCCGCTCCTGCCGTGAAGGGTATGCGGTTCTGACGGTCTGAACATGAACGGTAAAAATGGTCTGGCGTGCATCACGCCGATCTCCGCGCTGAATCAGCCGGGCAAGAAAATTGTTATCCGTCCTCTGCCAGGTCTGCCGGTGATCCGCGATTTGGTGGTAGACATGGGGCAATTCTACGCACAATATGAGAAGATTAAGCCTTACTTATTGAATAATGGGCAAAATCCTCCGGCTCGTGAGCATCTGCAGATGCCGGAGCAGCGTGAGAAACTCGACGGTCTGTACGAGTGTATTCTCTGCGCATGTTGTTCAACTTCTTGCCGTCGTTCTGGTGGAATCCGGACAAGTTTATCGGCCCGGCAGGTCTGTTGGCGGCGTATCGTTTCCTGATTGACAGCCGCGATACCGAAACCGACAGCCGTCTGGAAGGTTTAAGTGACGCTTTCAGCGTATTCCGCTGCCATAGCATCATGAACTGCGTCAGTGTATGTCCTAAGGGCTGAACCCGACGCGCGCCATCGGCCATATTAAGTCGATGCTGCTGCAACGTAGTGCGTAAGTAGTAGAGGGAGCGCTGTTCCCTCACCCTGACCCTCTCCCACAGGGAGAGGGATAAAATGCAGGAAACCTTTAAAAACTGCCACATGCACTTCCTCTGAGAGAGGGAAGGGTGAGAGTAAAAAACTCTTAAGACAGTTTCTAAAGGTTCCTTCGCGGCCAGTGCAGATACAAGAGCTCGCAAGTGAACCCTGGACGTGTGCTTTACCGGCGTACGTCGTAGTTATCCACGGCGAAATAAGCATAAAATGCTTAAGGGATCACGATGCAGAACGGCGCAATGAAAGCCTGGCTGGACTCTTCTTACCTCTCTGGTGCTAACCAGAGCTGGATAGAACAGCTCTATGAAGACTTCTTAACCGATCCTGACTCTGTCGACGCTCACTGGCGTTCAATGTTCCAGCAGTTACCTGGTACCGGAGTCAAACCGGATCAATTTCATTCCAAAACGCGTGATTATTTCCGTCGTCTGGCGAAGGATGCCTCACGTTACTCCTCTTCGATTTCCGACCCTGACACGAATGCGAAGCAGGTTAAAGTCCTGCAGCTTATCAACGCTTACCGCTTCCGTGGTCACCAGCATGCGAATCTCGATCCGCTGGGACTGTGGCAGCAGGATAGAGTCGCTGATTTAGATCCCGCTTTCCACGATCTGACTGAGGCCGACTTCCAGGAGAGCTTTAACGTAGGTTCTTTTGCTATCGGCAAAGAGACGATGAAGCTCGGCGATCTGATTGACGCGCTCAAGCAGACCTACTGCGGCCACATCGGCGCGGAATATATGCACATTACCAGCACCGAAGAAAAACGTTGGATTCAGCAGCGTTTTGAAGCGGGGCATGCCACCTTTACCGCGGAAGAGAAAAAGCGCTTCCTGAGCGAGTTGACCGCCGCGGAAGGTCTGGAACGCTACCTGGGCGCGAAGTTCCCGGGAGCCAAACGCTTCTCGCTGGAAGGCGGCGACGCGCTGGTGCCGATGCTCAAAGAGATGATCCGTCATGCGGGCAAGAGCGGCACGCGTGAAGTGGTGCTGGTATGGCGCACCGTGGTCGTCTGAACGTGTTGATCAACGTACTGGGTAAACAGTCCAGGAGCTGTTCGACGAATTCTCCGGCAAACATAAAGAACATCTCGGCACCGGTGACGTGAAGTACCACATGGGCTTCTCCTCCGACATCGAAACCGAAGGCGGTCTTGTGCACCTGGCGCTGGCGTTTAACCCGTCGCACCTTGAAATCGTTAGCCCGGTGGTGATGGGTTCCGTGCGTGCGCGTCTGGATCGCCTCGACGAGCCGAGCAGCAACATGGTTCTGCCAATCACCATTCACGGTGACGCAGCCGTCACCGGTCAGGGCGTGGTTCAGGAAACCCTGAACATGTCCAAAGCGCGTGGTTATGAAGTGGGCGGTACCGTTCGCATCGTTATCAACAACCAGGTGGGCTTCACCACCTCTAACCGCTGGATGCGCGTTCTACCCCGTACTGTACCGATATCGGTAAGATGGTGCAGGCGCCGATTTTCCACGTTAACGCGGATGACCCGGAAGCGGTCGCTTTCGTCACCCGTCTGGCGCTGGACTTCCGTAATACCTTCAAACGCGATGTGTTCATCGATCTGGTGTGCTACCGCCGTCACGGCCACAACGAAGCCGACGAGCCGAGCGCAACCCAGCCGCTGATGTACCAGAAAATCAAAAAGCATCCGACCCCGCGCAAAATCTATGCTGACAAGCTGGAAGCGGACAAAGTCGCGACGCTGGAAGATGCCACCGAGATGGTCAACCTGTATCGCGACGCGCTGGACGCGGGCGAATGCGTGGTGAAAGAGTGGCGTCCGATGAACCTGCACTCCTTTACCTGGTCGCCGTACCTCAACCATGAATGGGACGAAAGCTACCCGAACAAGGTTGACATGAAGCGTCTGCAGGAGTTGGCTAACCGTATCAGTACCGTGCCGGAAGGCGTGGAAATGCAGTCTCGTGTTGCGAAAATCTATGGCGACCGTCAGGCGATGGCGGCGGGCGAGAAGCTGTTTGACTGGGGCGGCGCGGAAAACCTGGCGTACGCCACGCTGGTTGATGAAGGCGTTCCGGTGCGTCTGTCCGGTGAAGATGCCGGCCGCGGTACCTTCTTCCACCGTCACGCGGTGATTCACAACCAGACTAACGGTTCTACCTATACCCGCTGCAGCATGTGCACAACGGCCAGGGCGACTTTAAAGTGTGGGACTCCGTGCTGTCTGAAGAGGCGGTACTGGCGTTCGAATATGGCTACGCAACGGCTGAGCCGCGCACGCTGACCATCTGGGAAGCGCAGTTTGGCGACTTCGCCAACGGTGCGCAGGTGGTGATTGACCAGTTCATCTCCTCCGGCGAGCAGAAATGGGGCCGTATGTGCGGTCTGGCGATGCTGCTGCCGCACGGTTATGAAGGCCAGGGCCGGAGCACTCCTCCGCGCGTCTGGAACGTTATCTGCAGCTTTGCGCTCAGCAGAACATGCAGGTTTGCGTGCCGTCTACCCGGCTCAGGTGTATCACATGCTGCGTCGTCAGGCGCTGCGCGGGATGCGTCGTCCGCTGGTGGTGATGTCGCCGAAGTCGCTGCTGCGTCACCCGCTGGCGGTCTCTTCGCTCGACGAACTGGCGAATGGCACCTTTATGCCGGCCATCGGCGAGATTGACGAACTGGATCCGAAGGCGGTGAAACGCGTGGTGCTGTGCTCCGGTAAGGTGTACTACGACCTGCTGGAACAGCGTCGCAAAAACGACCAGAAAGATGTCGCTATCGTGCGTATCGAACAGCTGTATCCGTTCCCGCACCAGGCGGTACAGGAAGCACTGAAGCCATTTGCTCACGTGCATGATTTTGTCTGGTGCCAGGAAGAGCCGTTGAACCAGGGCGCCTGGTACTGCAGCCAGCATCATTTCCGTGAAGTAGTTCCATTTGGGCCGCTCTGCGTTACGCAGGTCGCCCGGCCTCCGCCTCACCGGCGGTAGGGTATATGTCCGTTCACCAGAAGCAGCAACAAGATCTGGTCAATGACGCGCTGAACGTCGATTAATTAAGGATACATAATGAGTAGCGTAGATATTCTGGTCCCTGACCTGCCTGAATCCGTAGCAGATGCGACCGTGGCCACCTGGCATAAAAAACCGGGCGATGCGGTAGTGCGTGATGAAGTGCTGGTAGAAATCGAAACTGACAAAGTGGTACTGGAAGTACCGGCGTCGGCAGATGGTATCCTTGATGCCGTTCTGGAAGATGAAGGTACCACCGTCACTTCCCGTCAGATCCTCGGTCGCCTGCGTGAAGGCAACAGCGCCGGTAAAGAAACCAGCGTCAAGGCTGACAGCAAAGAGTCTACCCGGCTCAGCGCCAGCAGGCGTCGCTATCCGAGCAAAATAACGAAGCGCTCAGCCCGGCGATCCGTCGCCTGCTGGCTGAGCATAACCTTGATGCCAACGCCATTAAAGGCACTGGTGTCGGTGGCCGTCTGACCCGTGAAGACGTTGAGAAGCACCTGGCAAAAGCACCGGCGAAAGCCGCTGCAGCACCGGCTCCGGCCGCTGCGCCGGTTGCGCCGCTGGCTGGCCGCTCCGAAAAACGCGTTCCGATGACCCGTCTGCGTAAGCGCGTGGCCGAGCGTCTGCTGGAAGCGAAAAACTCCACCGCGATGCTGACCACCTTCAACGAAGTGAACATGAAACCGATCATGGACCTGCGTAAGCAGTACGGTGACGCGTTTGAAAAACGCCACGGTATTCGTCTGGGCTTCATGTCCTTCTACGTGAAGGCGGTGGTTGAAGCGCTGAAACGCTATCCGGAAGTGAACGCTTCTATTGATGGCGATGACGTGGTTTACCACAACTACTTCGATGTGAGCATGGCCGTTTCGACGCCACGCGGCCTGGTGACGCCGGTCCTGCGTGATGTGGATGCTCTGGCATGGCTGACATCGAGAAGAACATCAAAGAGCTGGCTGTTAAAGGCCGTGACGGTAAGCTGACCGTAGAAGATCTGACCGGCGGTAACTTCACCATTACCAACGGCGGCGTCTTTGGTTCCCTGATGTCTACCCCGATCATCAACCCGCCTCAGAGCGCGATTCTGGGTATGCATGCCATTAAAGACCGCCCGATGGCGGTGGATGGCAAAGTAGAAATTCTGCCGATGATGTACCTGGCACTGTCCTATGACCACCGTCTGATCGATGGGCGCGAGTCTGTAGGCTTCCTGGTGGCAATTAAAGAGTTGCTGGAAGATCCAACCCGTCTGCTGCTGGACGTGTAGTGATGTTAGCGGCCTCTCTCCCGTGCGGGAGGAGGCCCGCTCTGTGCTATGCAGAACTAAAAGATCCAGACCACAACTCAACAACATTTTATAGGATGGATAGAACACATGAACTTACATGAATATCAGGCAAAACAACTCTTTGCCCGCTATGGCTTACCGGCTCCGGTGGGTTATGCCTGTACTACTCCGCGCGAAGCAGAAGAAGCCGCTTCAAAAATCGGCGCTGGCCCGTGGGTAGTGAAATGTCAGGTTCACGCTGGTGGCCGCGGTAAAGCGGGCGGTGTGAAGGTCGTTAACTCCAAAGAAGACATTCGCGCTTTCGCTGAACATTGGCTGGGCAAACGTCTGGTCACATACCAAACGGACGCACACGGTCAGCCGGTTAACCAGATTCTGGTTGAAGCCGCTACCGACATCGGTAAAGAGCTGTACCTGGGCGCGGTAGTTGACCGTAGCTCTCGTCGCGTGGTCTTTATGGCCTCGACCGAAGGCGGCGTAGAAATTGAAAAAGTGGCGGAAGAAACTCCGCACCTGATCCACAAAGTCGCGCTGGATCCGCTGGCGGCCCGATGCCTTACCAGGGCCGTGAGCTGGCGTTCAAACTGGGTCTGGAAGGTAAACAGGTTCAGCAGTTCACCAAGATCTTCATGGGTCTGGCGACTATCTTCCTGGAGCGCGACCTGGCGCTGATCGAAATCAACCCGCTGGTGGTGACCAAGCAGGGCGACCTGATCTGCCTCGACGGTAAACTGGGCGCTGACGGCAACGCGCTGTTCCGCCAGGCTGACCTGCGCGAAATGCGCGACCAGTCTCAGGAAGATCCGCGTGAAGCGCAGGCGGCACAGTGGGAACTGAACTACGTTGCACTGGACGGTAACATCGGCTGTATGGTTAACGGCGCGGGCCTGGCGATGGGCACCATGGACATCGTTAAGCTGCACGGCGGCGAACCGGCTAACTTCCTTGACGTTGGCGGCGGCGCGACCAAAGAGCGCGTAACCGAAGCGTTCAAAATTATCCTCTCCGACGACAATGTCAAAGCCGTTCTGGTTAACATCTTCGGCGGTATCGTACGTTGCGACCTGATCGCTGACGGTATCATCGGCGCGGTAGCCGAAGTGGGCGTTAACGTTCCGGTTGTCGTACGTCTGGAAGGCAACAACGCCGAGCTCGGCGCGAAAAAACTGGCTGATAGCGGCCTGAATATTATTGCAGCGAAAAGTCTGACGGATGCAGCTCAGCAGGTTGTTGCCGCAGTGGAGGGGAAATAATGTCAGTTTTAATTAATAAAGATACCAAGGTTATCTGTCAGGGCTTCACCGGTAGCCAGGGACTTTCCACTCCGAACAGGCGATTGCATACGGTACGCAGATGGTTGGCGGCGTAACGCCGGGCAAAGGCGGCACCACTCACCTGGGTCTGCCGGTGTTCAACACCGTGCGTGAAGCGGTAGAAGCGACTGGCGCAACCGCCACCGTTATCTACGTTCCAGCGCCGTTCTGCAAAGACTCCATCCTGGAAGCGATTGATGCAGGCATCAAACTGATTATCACCATCACCGAAGGTATCCCGACGCTGGATATGCTGACCGTGAAGGTGAAGCTCGACGAAGCCGGCGTGCGCATGATTGGCCCGAACTGTCCAGGCGTTATCACCCGGGCGAATGCAAAATCGGCATCATGCCGGGTCACATTCACAAGCCGGGTAAAGTGGGCATCGTTTCCCGTTCCGGTACCCTGACCTATGAAGCGGTTAAGCAGACCACCGACTACGGTTTCGGCCAGTCTACCTGTGTCGGTATCGGCGGCGACCCGATCCCGGGCTCTAACTTCATCGACATCCTGAAGCTGTTCCAGGAAGATCCGCAGACTGAAGCGATCGTGATGATCGGCGAGATCGGCGGTAGCGCAGAAGAAGAAGCGGCTGCTTATATTAAAGAACACGTGACCAAGCCGGTTGTTGGCTATATCGCGGGCGTTACCGCGCCGAAAGGCAAACGTATGGGCCACGCTGGCGCCATCATTGCCGGTGGTAAAGGTACCGCTGATGAGAAATTCGCTGCTCTGGAAGCTGCTGGCGTGAAGACGGTTCGCAGCCTGGCTGACATTGGCGAAGCGCTGAAGTCCATCATTAAGTAATCCTCTCTGCTCCCTCACCGAATTCCCGCTGCATACAGGGAAAGAGGGAGCCTTATATGTCTTGTTTCGACATGGTTGGCCGCCCTTGGGCGGCCTTTTTTAATGGCGTCGTTTGGCCACCAGCGTAAATTTATAGTCGTCGCTTTTGAAAGTATTGCGGCTATATTCAAACACCCGCCCATCCTGCAGGAATCCGCGAGAAATTTTCTCCAGCACCGGTTTCCCCGGCGCAATCCCCAGCATTGCTACCGTCTCCTCGTTTGGGATCACCGGGATAAGCTCCTGCTCACTGCGATCGATAACCATCTTTTTGATCGTTTCAATATAGTGATATTTTGAGTTTTCCATGACCTCCCAGGTGAGATCGGCAAACAGGGCGAGGGGCATCCACGTCTCTTCAAGGGTGACCGCTTTTTGCTTGATAAATCGCACCCGCTTTACGTGCCAGACTTTATCCGTGGCGGCGAGCTGGAGGTGTTCCGCCAGCGCTTCACCTGCCGGAATAACTTCAAACACTTTCACTTCGCTATGTGTCTCAACCTGACGATCGGCCAGCTTTTCATAAAAGCTGGTGAGCTGATAAATGTCGTAATTGACGCGCTCTTCTTTGACATAGGATCCGCTGCCCTGGATGCTCTCAATAATCTCCTGATCGGTGAGCAGCTTTAGCGCCTGCCTGACGGTGACGCGGCTGACCTGAAAGGCCGCCTGTAGCGCAGACTCGGTTGGCAGGGCATCACCCGGCTTTAGCTCGCCGCGTGTGATTTGTGCCCGCAGTTCATCGGCTATCTGGCGATACATCGGTTTTCTACTCATCAGTTTTCGCTTTGCTATAAAGTGGTTAATACCTTTCAGGCAAATTATGCCGACATCTCCGCAATAGTAAATAATACAAATTAAATACAAATTATTGCCAGTTAGTGAAATTGATCACTAAAATGTATTATGTTGTCTGACACAATCGCTGCACACTATAACGACAATTCAGTGAGGATCATGATGAACCTGACGACCCTGTCCCACCCTCGTGCGGTTTGCCTAAACGCCCGCTTTACCGATCGCGACGACGCGATTCGCCAGCTTGCGCAGCGGCTGGTTGAGCTGGGAAAAATTACCGATGCGGACGCTTATCTTGCGGAAGTATTCGAGCGGGAATCCCTGGGGCCCACAGCTCTTGGTGAAGGACTGGCGGTGCCGCATGGTAAAACCGCGGCGGTGAAAGAAGCGGCGTTTGCGGTGGCGACGCTACGTGAACCGCTGGCCTGGGAAGGGGTCGATGGCCCTGAACCGGTCGAGTTGATTTTCTTGCTGGCCATCCCGCCGGCAGAAGCGGGATCGACGCATATCCAGATTCTGACCGATCTGACTACCCGTCTGGCCGATGATGAGGTACGACAGCGGGTGATGGCTGCCGACAGCTCCGAGGCACTGCTGGCGGCGCTGGATGCTGAGCCAGAAAAAAGCGTCGCAGCGCTCAGCGATGACGCACCGACAATTGTTTGTGTCACCGCTTGCCCGGCAGGTATCGCCCACACCTATATGGCAGCGGAGTATCTGGAAAAAGCCGGACGCCGGATGGGCGTTAACGTGGTGGTGGAAAAGCAGGGGCCAACGGCATTGAAGGCCGCCTTACCGCGCAACAGCTGAATGCTGCGCGAGCCTGTATTTTTGCAGCGGAAGTGGCGATTAAAGAGAGCGAGCGTTTTAACGGCATTCCGGCTATTTCAGTCCCGGTCGCCGAACCGCTGCGCCATGCCGAGGCGCTGATTGAACGCGCGCTGGCGTTGAAACCGACGCAAGGCAATAGAATCGCTCAGCCGCAAGAGGCGGTGAAAAAAAGCGTAAAAGCCGAACTGAAGCAAGCGCTGCTTAGCGGGATTTCATTTGCGGTGCCGCTGATCGTCGCCGGCGGGACGGTGCTGGCGGTGGCGGTACTGCTGGCGCAAATCTTTGGCCTGCAGCATCTCTTTGACCTTGAAAACTCCTGGCTGTGGATGTACCGCAAGCTGGGCGGCGGCATGCTTGGCACGTTGATGGTCCCCGTTCTGGCTGCTTATACCGCCTATTCACTGGCGGATAAACCCGCGCTGGCGCCGGGTTTTGCCGCGGGTCTCGCCGCCAATATGATCGGCGCGGGATTTTTAGGCGCGGTGGCCGGCGGCTTAATCGCGGGTTACCTCATGCGTTGGGTGAAACAGCATATTCGCCTTAGCAACCGCTTTAACGGTTTCATGACCTTCTACCTCTACCCGGTCATCGGGACGTTGGCCGCAGGCAGCCTGATGCTGTTTGTCATTGGCGAACCCGTCGCCTGGGTCAACAACTCGCTTACCGCCTGGCTTAACGGACTCTCGGGGCGAATGCGCTATTGCTGGGCGTGATTCTCGGATTTATGTGTTCGTTCGACCTCGGCGGTCCGGTGAACAAAGCGGCCTATGCGTTTTGCCTGGGGGCGATGGCCAACGGCGTGTATGGCCCTTATGCCATCTTCGCGTCGGTGAAAATGGTATCTGCCTTTACCGTCACCGCGTCCACCATGCTGGCGCCGAATCTGTTTAAACAGTTTGAAATTGAGACCGGTAAATCCACCTGGCTGCTGGGGCTGGCGGGGATCACCGAAGGGGCGATTCCGATGGCGATTGAAGATCCGGTTCGCGTGATTGGCTCTTTTGTCCTGGGATCGATGGCGACGGGAGCCATTGTCGGCGCCATGGGGATTGGACTCTCAACGCCTGGCGCCGGGATTTTCTCCTTATTTTTACTGCAGCATGGCGGACTAAGCGCTTATGTCGCCGCGGCAGGTTGGTTTGGTGCTGCGCTGGTTGGGACAGTGATTTCCACCGTGGTGCTGCTGCTCTGGCGACGTCAGGCGGTCAGAAAAGGGAAATACGTCACCGACAGCGTGATGCCGTAAGCACTGATTAAACAGGAAACGAAGATGAAAGCAGTATCTCGCGTTCACATAACGCCGCATATGCACTGGGATCGAGAGTGGTATTTCACGACGGAAGAGTCGCGTATTTTACTGGTCAACAATATGGAAGAGATCCTCACGCGTCTTGAGCAGGATGCCGACTATAAATACTACGTCCTGGATGGGCAAACGGCGGTACTGGAGGACTATTTTGCCGTTAAACCGGAAAATCGGCAGCGCGTTAAGTCGCTTGTCCAGGCCGGAAAACTGATTATTGGGCCATGGTATACGCAAACGGATACCACTATCGTTTCGGGTGAATCCATTGTCCGTAATCTGATGTACGGCATCCACGACTGTATGGCATTTGGCGAACCGATGAAGATTGGTTACCTTCCCGACTCGTTTGGTATGTCCGGGCAGCTACCGCACATTTATAACGGCTTTGGCATCACCCGCGCGATGTTCTGGCGTGGTTGTTCAGAGCGCCACGGTACCGATAAGACCGAGTTTTTATGGCAAAGCCAGGACGGCAGTGAAGTTGCCGCTCAGGTGCTGCCGTTGGGCTACGCGATTGGTAAGTACTTACCGGAGGATGAAGCCGGGCTGCGTAAACGCCTCGACAACTACTTTGAGGTGCTGGAAAAAGCCTCGGTGACCAAAGAGATTTTGCTCCCGAACGGCCATGACCAGATGCCGCTACAGCAAAACATCTTTGCGGTGATGGATAAACTGCGGGAAATCTACCCGCAGCGACAGTTTGTGATGAGCCGCTTCGAAGAGGTGTTTGAGCAAATTGAGGCTCATCGTGATGAGCTGGCGACGCTCCATGGCGAGTTCATCGACGGCAAATACATGCGCGTACACCGCACTATCGGTTCCACGCGCATGGATATCAAAATCGCCCATGCGCGCATTGAGAATAAAATCATCAACCTGCTGGAGCCGCTGGCGACGCTTGCCTGGAGCCTGGGCTTTGAATATCACCATGGCCTGCTGGAGAAAATGTGGAAAGAGATCTTAAAAAACCACGCTCACGACAGTATTGGCTGCTGCTGTAGCGACAAGGTTCATCGTGAAATTGTCTCGCGCTTTATTCTCGCTGAAGACATGGCCGATAACCTGATTCGTTTCTACCTGCGCAAGATAACGGACAATATGGCGCACAGCGAGGACGACAAGCTGGTCATGTTTAACCTGATGCCGTGGCCGCGCGAAGAGGTGATCAACACCACGATTCGCCTGCGTGCGAGCCAGTTCCGGCTGCTGGACAATAAAGGGCATGAGATCCCCTACTTTATTTGCGCGGCGCGGGAACTCGACCCAGGGCTGATTGATCGCCAGATTGTCCATTACGGTAACTATGAGCCGTTTATGGAGTACGACATCCAGCTTAAACAGATTCTGCCATCGATGGGCTATTGCACGTTGTATATCGAGCCGAATGCGGCGGGTAACCAGGTGCCGGCCGCCGCCCCAACCGAGGCGCTGCTGGAAAATGCCTTCTGGCAGATCGACCTCAACGACGACGGGACCTTGCAGCTACGCGATAAAGACTCGGGCATTGTTTATCAACGCGTGCTGGAGATAGAAGAGGGCGCTGATGACGGCGATGAGTATGATTACTCGCCCTCACGGGAAGAGTGGCTGCTTACTTCGGCCGGGACAGCGTTTGAACATGAGGTCATTCACGACGCCTGGCAAAGCCGCGCCGTGATTCGTTATCGTATGTCGGTCCCCGCTAACCTGAGCGAACGCACGGCGCGTCAGCGCAATGGTGAGCTGGGGTAGAAATAGCGGTCACGCTCAGCCATAACACCCGTCGTATTGACGTGGAAGTCCGCCTCGATAATCAGGCCGACGACCACCGCGTGCGCGTGCTGATCCCAACGCCGTTCTGTACCGAGGAGGTGCTGGCCGACACCCAGTTTGGCACCGTCGTGCGTCCGGTACGCGATGACGCGATGGCGAACTGGCAGGCGGAGGGCTGGAAGGAAGCGCCAGTGCCGGTCTGGAACCTGCTGAATTACGCGGCCTTGCAGGAAGGACGTAACGGTCTTGCACTGTTTAGCGAAGGGCTACGGGAATTTGAAGTGATTGGCGAGGAGAAAAAAACCTTCGCTTTAACGCTGATGCGCGGCGTGGGTTTACTGGGCAAAGAGGATTTATTACTGCGCCCTGGCCGCCCTTCAGGGATCAAACTACCGGTCACTGATTCCCAGATGCGCGGCGCGTTACATTGTCGCTTCAGCCTGTTCAGCTACAGCGGGACCCCACTTAATGCCGGGTGGCACAGCAGGCGCGGGCCTGGCTTACCCCTATTCAGTGCTATAACAAAATTCCATGGGATGCGATGAAGCTGAACAAAGCCGATTTCACCGTACCCGATAGCTATAGCCTGTTAAGCATGTCACCGGTTGGCTGCCAGCTTAGCGCATTGAAAAAAGCGGAAGATCGCGATGAGCTTATTTTGCGGCTGTTCAACCCTTCCGATAGCGTATCCTGCGAGGCGGCGGTTTCGTATAGCCGCCGCGTTATCCAGTGTCATGAAACCGGAATGGATGAAAAACCGTACGGCGAGCAGGAGGCGGCCCCGGACAGCACTACCGTTTTCCGGCCGTGTCAGTCCCGCACCTTCAGCCTTAAGCTAGCTTGATACTACGCAATAAGCGCCGTCGGGCGCTTATTGCAACCTCACGCTAAGCCCCGCTTGTAGCAAATTCCCGCTGGTAAAGCCACTCGATGTACCCTCCGCCTATTCTTTCGCGTTAGCGAGGAAGAGGAGACCGGATTGAGATTGGTAAGGTAGAGTGACTATTCCAATATTTATTATTTTTAACAATCATTTAAAGTGCGTATGAATTAATAGATTGAATTTATGCGTAGCCGGGAGGGCAGGGAGGGGGAAAGTAGGATTCACCAGGAAATACCGAAATACGTGCTAGCGAAAAATTACTGTGAACCGACTAACATTATCATGGTTTAGCAGCATTTTTTTATCGATGGCGATGAAGTTAAATATTATTACCTATAATTCTCATATAAATCTTTTGGCTAACCACAGAGTTCATTAATCAAACATTAATTTAACATTCAATCTACATAGTTTAATCGTGGAAACATATATTCAACATTGAGCGTAAATATTGATTTATATCAATGCTCAGAGCTTGGAAATATTGGCAAAAAAGCGTTTAATTGCTCGGCATCAAACTGGATGAAAAGTACCCCTTCCGCTATATATTGATCAACGCCGTAAAACGTAAAGACAGTTCAGCAAAAACCTGTTTATTGTAGGGTTATTACGGCGTAATATATTCGAGGGATCAATTTGGGTTTTTTATTAACGTATTTGTAACCTTTGCTGATGATGATTTCCTCTCAGGATGAAATCGCAACCTGGCGGGTAACAAATAAATTTGTATTGGGGCATGTGTTTGAATCCCGGGTAACGGGTTCATTCTCGGAGTCTTCATGCGATGAGCAAGGAGTCATGATGTTAGATATAGTCGAACTGTCGCGCTTACAGTTTGCCTTGACCGCGATGTACCACTTCCTGTTTGTACCGCTGACGCTGGGTATGGCGTTCCTGCTGGCAATCATGGAAACGGTCTACGTCCTTTCCGGCAAACAGATTTATAAAGATATGACCAAGTTCTGGGGCAAGTTGTTTGGTATCAACTTTGCGCTGGGTGTGGCTACCGGTCTGACCATGGAGTTCCAGTTCGGGACCAACTGGTCTTATTACTCCCACTACGTGGGCGATATCTTCGGTGCGCCGCTGGCCATCGAAGGTCTGATGGCCTTCTTCCTCGAATCTACCTTTGTAGGTCTGTTCTTCTTCGGTTGGGATCGTCTGGGTAAAGTTCAGCACATGGCCGTCACTTGGCTGGTGGCGCTTGGCTCCAACCTCTCCGCGCTGTGGATTCTGGTCGCCAACGGCTGGATGCAGAACCCGATTGCTTCGGACTTCAACTTCGAAACCATGCGCATGGAAATGGTCAGCTTCTCCGAGCTGGTCCTGAACCCGGTCGCACAGGTGAAATTCGTTCACACCGTGGCGTCTGGCTACGTCACCGGCGCGATGTTTATCCTTGCCATCAGCTCCTGGTACATGCTCAAAGGCCGTGACTTCGCCTTTGCAAAACGCTCCTTTGCGATTGCCGCCAGCTTTGGTATGGCCGCCATCCTCTCCGTTATCGTACTGGGTGATGAATCCGGCTACGAAATGGGCGACGTACAGAAAACCAAACTCGCCGCGATTGAAGCCGAGTGGGAAACCCAGCCGGCACCCGCTGCCTTTACGCTGTTTGGTATTCCGGACCAGGATGCGCAGGAGAACCATTTCTCCATTCAAATTCCTTATGCGCTGGGCATCATCGCGACACGTTCCGTCGACAAGCAGGTTACCGGCCTGAAAGATCTGCTGGTGCAGCACGAAGAGCGTATCCGTAACGGGATGAAAGCGTACTCCCTGCTTGAACAGCTGCGCTCTGGCGCAACCGATCCGGCGGTACGCGCGCAATTCAACGACGTGAAAAAAGATCTGGGTTATGGCCTGCTGCTGAAACGCTATACGCCTAACGTGGCTGATGCGACGGAAGAGCAGATTCAGAAAGCGACGAAAGACTCTATTCCACGCGTTGCGCCGCTGTACTTCGCCTTCCGTATCATGGTGGCGTGCGGTGTGCTGATGCTGTTGATTATCGGCGCTTCCTTCTGGACGGTGATTCGTAACCGTATCGGCGAGAAAAAATGGCTGCTGCGCGCGGCGTTCTACGGCTTGCCTCTGCCATGGATTGCCGTTGAAGCGGGCTGGTTTGTTGCCGAATATGGCCGTCAGCCGTGGGCAATCGGTGAAGTATTGCCAACGGCGGTTGCCAACTCGTCGCTGACTGCTGGCGACCTGATCTTCTCGATGGTGCTGATCTGTGGTTTGTATACGCTGTTCCTGGTGGCTGAACTGTTCCTGATGTTCAAATTTGCCCGTAAAGGACCAAGCAGCCTGAAAACCGGTCGCTATCACTTTGAACAGTCCTCTGCGGCTATTCAGTCGGCACGCTAAGACAGGAGTCGTCAAATGATCGATTATGAAGTATTGCGTTTTATCTGGTGGCTACTGATTGGCATTCTGCTGATTGGTTTTGCCGTCGCCGATGGTTTCGATATGGGGGTGGGCATGCTCACCCGCTTCCTCGGTCGTAACGACACCGAGCGTCGAATCATGATTAACGCCATTGCCCGCACTGGGACGGAAACCAGGTGTGGCTCATCACCGCGGGTGGCGCGCTGTTCGCCGCCTGGCCGATGGTGTATGCGGCTGCGTTCTCCGGTTTCTACGTGGCGATGATTCTGGTGCTGGCCTCTTTGTTCTTCCGTCCGGTTGGCTTTGACTACCGTTCGAAGATTGAAGATACCCGCTGGCGCAACATGTGGGACTGGGCATCTTTGTCGGCAGCTTCGTGCCGCCGCTGGTCATTGGCGTGGCGTTTGGTAACCTGCTGCAGGGCGTACCGTTCCACATTGATGAGTACCTGCGTCTGTACTACACCGGCAACTTCTTCCAGCTGCTGAACCCGTTTGGTCTGCTGGCAGGTATCGTCAGCGTGGGGATGATCCTGACGCAAGGCGCAACCTATCTGCAAATGCGTACCGTGGGCGAACTGCACCTGCGTACCCGCTCCGTCTCAATGGTGGCAGCGCTGGTCACGTTGGTCTGCTTTGCACTGGCAGGCGTGTGGGTTTACTACGGCATTGATGGTTATGTGGTGAAATCGGTGCTGGATCATACCGGCCCGTCTAACCCGCTGACCAAAGAAGTGGCGCGTGAAGCGGGTGCATGGATGGTGAACTTCAACAACATGCCGGCGCTGTGGGCTATTCCTGCTCTGGGCGTAGTGCTGCCGCTGCTGACGATTGTTAGCACCAAAGCGGACAAAGGGGCATGGGCGTTCCTGTTCTCCTCACTGACGCTGGCGTGCATCATCCTGACCGCGGGTATTGCTATGTTCCCGTTCATTATGCCTTCCAGCACAATGATGAACGCGAGCCTGACCATGTGGGATGCGACCTCCAGCCAGTTGACGCTGAACCTGATGACCTATGTTGCGATTGTCTTCGTACCGATTATTCTGGCCTACACCACCTGGTGTTACTGGAAAATGTTCGGTCGCATTACCAAAGAAGACATCGAACGTAACACCCACTCTCTGTACTAAGTAAGGAGCTGAATATGTGGTATTTCGCATGGATTTTGGGAACGCTTCTTGCCTGTGCATTCGGCGTGATCACCGCGCTGGCGTTAGAGCACGTCGAAGCGACCAACGCGGGTGAAGAAAAGCACTGATGAAAAATGTTATCGCAATGTTGTACGCGATAATGGACAAGCGCCCCTGCGGGCGCTTTCCCTTGTTATGGCCCTGCTGCTGGCAGGCTGCATTTTCTGGGATCCGTCGCGTTTTGCGGCGAAGACCAGCGAGCTGGAAATCTGGCATGGGTTTCTGCTGATGTGGTCCGTGTGCGCGGGCGTGATTCACGGGGTGGGCTTCCGCCTGCGGTCGATTCACTGGCAGGGGATTTTTTGTCCGCTTATCGCCGATCTGGTGTTATTTGCAGGGCTGATTTTCTTCTTTTACCGCTGAAAATTTTCATCCGAAGACAATGGGCTTGCACGAGCCCATAAAAATTTACTCTCCGTTTACTTCTCCCCATTCCAAACCATCATTCCCGCGCGTATAGTAGCGAAGTTCAAAAACCCAAAAAATTTTTTGCATTACTGGGACGTAAAGTGAATACAACGCTGTTTCGATGGCCGGTTCGTGTCTACTATGAAGATACCGACGCCGGTGGTGTGGTTTATCACGCCAGCTATGTCGCTTTCTATGAAAGAGCACGCACTGAGATGCTGCGTCACCATCACTTCAGTCAGCAGGTGCTGTTGGCTGAACGCGTGGCCTTTGTCGTGCGTAAAATGACGCTGGAGTATTTTGCGGCTGCCCGACTCGACGATATGCTCGAAGTCCAGACAGAAATTACATCAATGCGTGGTACCTCAATGGTGTTTACGCAGCGAATAGTCAACGCTGAGAATAAGGTTCTGAACGAAGCAGAAGTCCTGATTGTCTGTGTTGATCCACTCATCATGAAGCCTCGTGCGCTTCCCAAGTCTATTGTCGCGGAGTTTAAGCAGTGACTGACATGAACATCCTTGATTTGTTCCTGAAGGCTAGCCTTCTGGTTAAACTTATCATGTTGATTTTGATTGGTTTTTCAATCGCCTCCTGGGCCATCATTATCCAGAGAACGCGCATCCTTAACGCGGCAAGCCGCGAGGCCGAAGCGTTTGAAGATAAGTTCTGGTCCGGCATCGAGCTGTCTCGCCTGTATCAGGAGAGCCAGGGGCGTCGTGAAAATCTGGCGGGATCCGAGCAGATCTTCTACAGCGGTTTTAAAGAGTTTGCCCGCTTGCATCGCGCGAACAGTCATGCGCCGGAAGCGATTGTGGAAGGGGCATCGCGTGCGATGCGTATTTCCATGAACCGCGAGCTGGAAACGCTGGAAACGCACATTCCGTTCCTTGGCACCGTCGGCTCCATCAGCCCGTATATCGGTCTGTTCGGTACCGTTTGGGGATCATGCACGCCTTTATCGCGCTGGGCGCGGTAAAACAGGCCACGCTGCAGATGGTTGCTCCAGGTATCGCCGAAGCGTTGATCGCCACTGCGATCGGTCTGTTCGCCGCTATTCCGGCGGTTATGGCGTACAACCGCCTGAACCAGCGCGTGAACAAACTGGAACTGAACTACGACAACTTTATGGAAGAGTTCACCGCGATTCTGCACCGTCAGGCTTTTACCGCCAGTACCGCCAGCGAGAGCAACAAGGGTAAGCCATGGCCAGAGCACGTGGACGCGGGCGTCGCGAACTGAAGTCCGAAATTAACATCGTTCCGCTGCTGGATGTGTTGTTGGTGCTGCTGCTGATCTTTATGGCGACAGCGCCGATCATTACGCAGAGCGTGGAAGTGGATCTTCCTGATGCCACCGAATCACAGGCTGTCAGCAGTAATGATGAACCCCGGTCATTGTTGAAGTGTCCGGCGTGGGGCAATACAGCGTGAACATTGGCCCGGAGAAGATGCCGCAGCTGCCGCCTGAACAGGTGGTCGCGGAAGCGCAGCGTCGTTTGCAGGCGAATCCGAAGACGGTCTTCTTAATTGGGGCGCGAAAGACGTGCCTTACGATGAAATAATTAAAGCGCTTAACCTGTTACACAGCGCCGGGGTGAAATCGGTCGGGTTGATGACTCAACCCATTTAACCGCTGACATGCCGCACCAGCGCAGGGTGTGGGTCGGCAACGGCCCACATCGTGTGTTGTAGAGTAACGGGGGAACAGTTTTTGGGAACCGAGAGTGTCAAAGGCAACCGAACAAAACGACAAGCTTAAACGAGCGATAATTATTTCAGCAGTGCTGCACGTGATTTTGTTTGCAGCGCTGATCTGGAGTTCGTTCGATGAGCATTTAGACGCTGCGGCTGGCGGTGGCGGCGGTTCGTCCATCGACGCAGTCATGGTCGATCCGGGTGCGGTCGTCGACAACTATAATCGTCAACAGCAGCAGCAGGCCAGTTCGAAACGCGCGCAAGAGCAGCGTGAGAAACAGGCCCAGCAGCAGGCTGAAGAGCTGCGAGAGAAACAGGCTGCGGAACAGGAACGTTTAAAAGCGCTGGAAAAAGAGCGTTTACAGGCCCAGGAAGCGGCGAAGCAAGCCCAGGAACAGCAAAAACAGGCGGAAGAAGCGGCAGCCAAAGCCGCCGCTGATGCCAAAGCGAAAGCCGACGCGCAGGCGAAAGCGGCCGCGGAAGCGGCAGTGAAAGCCGCTGCGGATGCGAAAGCAAAAGCCGATGCGCAGGCGAAAGCGGCTGCGGAAGCGGCGAAGAAAGCCGCCGCTGACGCGCAGAAGAAAGCGGAAGCCGAGGCCGCTAAAGCCGCAGCTGATGCGAAGAAAGTTGCTGAAGCGGCCGCTGCGAAAGCCGCTGCCGATGCGGAGAAGAAAGCCGCTGCGGAAGCCGCGAAAAAGGCTGCCGCAGAAAAAGCCGCCGCCGAGAAGGCCGCTGCTGCTGAAAAAGCAGCCGCAGAGAAAGCTGCCGCCGCTGCGGAAAAAGCGGCTGCCGATAAGGCAGCAGCAGCGGCTAAAGCGGCAGCAGACAAGAAAGCTGCTGCGGAAAAAGCCGCCGCTGCCAAAAAGGCCGCCGCGGAAAAAGCAGCCGCCGCTTCTGGCGTTGACGATCTGTTAGGCGACTTAAGCTCAGGTAAGAATGCGCCGAAAGGCAGCACCAGCGGTAGCGCCGGTGGCTCTTCTCCTGCTAAAGGTAACAAAGCTGGGCAGGGTGGGGCATCGCAGGCTGAAATTGCGTCCTATATTGCGCAGGTTCAGGCGGCGATTAAAGGTCACCTGTACGACTGGGATACCTATAAAGGGAAGACCTGTACGCTGCGCGTGAACCTGGCAGAAGATGGTACGGTGCTGAGCGTGAAGCAGGAAGGTGGTGATGCGGCGTTCTGTCAGCAGATGCTGGCGGCAACTAACCGGATGACTAAGTTCCCGAAACCGCCGTCACAAGCGGTCTGGCAGACCTTTAAAAATGCGCCGCTGGACTTCAAGCCATAAAGATTATTTTTCGCCGCAGTACGCGAAAAATAAAGGCGGGATCGTCGCAGGGTTTTGGTAGTTTTGTGTATTTTAGTTTGTTAACATTCTGCTAAATTATCGTGGGCTTTCCGCCTGGATAAGGGAGAAATGATGAAGCAGGCATTACGAGTAGCATTTGGTTTTCTGATGCTGTGGGCAGCGGTGCTGCACGCAGAAGTACGTATCGAGATCACCCAAGGGGTGGACTCGGCGCGTCCGATTGGCGTCGTTCCGTTCCAGTGGGCCGGGCCGGGTGCCGCGCCTGAAGATATCGGCGGCATTGTTGGCGCCGACCTGCGTAACAGCGGGAAATTCAACCCATTAGACCGCTCTCGTCTGCCGCAGCAGCCGGGCAGCGCGCAGGAAGTTCAGCCGGCCGCATGGTCTGCGCTGGGTATTGATGCCGTGGTTGTCGGTCAGGTTAGCCCGAACGCCGACGGTAGCTATAACGTTTCCTATCAGCTGGTTGATACCGGCGGTGCGCCAGGTACCGTTCTGGCACAGAACACCTATAAGGTGAACAAGCAGTGGCTGCGTTACGCGGGCCATACTGCCAGTGACGAAGTGTTCGAAAAACTGACCAGCATTAAAGGCGCGTTCCGTACCCGTATCGCCTACGTGGTGCAGACCAACGGCGGCCAGTTCCCGTATGAACTGCGCGTTTCTGACTACGACGGCTACAACCAGTTTGTGGTCCACCGTTCTCCGCAGCCGCTGATGTCTCCGGCATGGTCTCCGGACGGCTCTAAACTGGCCTATGTGACCTTCGAAAGCGGTCGTTCAGCGCTGGTCGTACAGACGCTGGCAAACGGTGCGGTGCGTCAGATTGCGTCGTTCCCGCAGCACAACGGTGCGCCGGCATTCTCGCCGGACGGTTCTAAACTGGCGTTCGCCCTGTCGAAAACCGGTAGCCTGAACCTGTACGTGATGGACCTTGGCTCCGGCCAGATTCGTCAGGTGACCAACGGTCGCAGCAACAACACTGAACCAACCTGGTTCCCGGACAGCCAGAACCTGGCCTTCACCTCTGACCAGGCCGGTCGTCCGCAGGTGTATAAAGTGAATGTTAACGGCGGTGCTCCGCAGCGTATTACCTGGGAAGGTTCGCAGAACCAGGATGCTGACGTCAGCAGCGACGGCAAGTTTATGGTAATGGTTAGCTCGGCCAACGGTCAGCAGCACATTGCTAAGCAAGATCTGGAAGCGGGTGGTGTACAGGTTCTGTCATCAACGTTTTTAGACGAAACGCCAAGTCTGGCACCTAACGGCACTATGGTAATCTACAGCTCTTCTCAGGGGATGGGATCCGTGCTGAATTTGGTTTCTACAGATGGGCGTTTCAAAGCGCGTCTTCCGGCAACTGATGGACAGGTTAAATTCCCTGCCTGGTCGCCGTATCTGTGATAATAATTAATTGATTAGTAAAGGAATCATTGAAATGCAACTGAACAAAGTGCTGAAAGGGCTGTTGATTGCTCTGCCTGTAATGGCAATCGCGGCATGTTCTTCCAACAAGAACGCCAGCAATGACGGCAGCGAAGGCATGCTGAACGGTGCCGGCACTGGTATGGATGCGAACGGTAGCGGCAATATGTCTTCTGAAGAGCAAGCGCGTCTTCAGATGCAGCAGCTGCAGCAGAACAACATCGTTTACTTCGATCTCGACAAGTACGATATCCGTTCTGACTTCGCTGCAATGCTGGATGCGCACGCTAACTTCCTGCGTAGCAACCCGTCTTACAAAGTCACCGTAGAAGGTCACGCGGACGAACGTGGTACTCCGGAGTACAACATTTCCCTGGGTGAACGTCGTGCTAACGCTGTTAAAATGTACCTGCAGGGTAAAGGCGTTTCTGCTGACCAGATCTCCATCGTTTCTTACGGTAAAGAAAAACCTGCAGTACTGGGTCACGACGAAGCGGCTTACTCCAAAAACCGTCGTGCCGTACTGGTTTACTAAGAGAATTGCATGAGCAGTAACTTCAGACATCATTTAATGAGTCTGTCGTTACTGGTTGGCATAGCGGCCCCTGGGCCGCTTTTGCTCAGGCGCCAATCAGTAGTGTCGGCTCAGGCTCGGTCGAAGACCGCGTCACTCAACTCGAGCGTATTTCCAATGCTCACAGTCAACTTTTGACCCAACTCCAGCAACAACTCTCCGATAACCAGTCTGATATTGATGCCCTCCGTGGACAGATCCAGGAAAGTCAGTACCAGCTGAATCAGGTGATGGATCGTCAAAAGCAGATCATGCTGCAAATTGATAGCCTGAACGGCGGCAGCGGTGCGACACCGGCGCAGCCAGCTTCGGGTGACCAAAGCAATGCGGCAGCGGCGACGTCAGCGCCAGCGGGCGGAAATACCGCTTCGTCTGGCGTTCCGGCGCAAACGGGCGATGCGAATACCGATTACAACGCGGCGATCGCGCTGGTGAAGGACAGTTCTCGCCAGGATGATGCGATTGTGGCGTTTCAGAATTTCATCAAAAAATACCCTGATTCTACCTATCAGCCCAATGCCAACTACTGGCTGGGTCAGCTGAATTACAACAAGGGTAAAAAAGATGATGCGGCGTACTACTTTGCGTCGGTGGTGAAAAACTACCCGAAGTCGCCTAAGGCGGCGGATGCGATGTTTAAGGTCGGGGTGATCATGCAGGACAAAGGCGATACCGCAAAAGCGAAAGCGGTATATCAGCAGGTTGTCAGCAAATACCCAGGTACCGACGGTGCGAAGCAGGCGCAAAAACGTCTTAGCGGGCTGTGATGCGTGAAGTAAGACCAGAAATCGTGTTATTTCTGGTCTTGCCGCATGAAACATAAGCAGTTAAGTGATCTTTGTCGAAATTTTTGTTGCGCAGAATTCTGAATTCAGTAATATATGCCGCCGTTGCCAAGGGATATCAAACATCCTGAAAGTGGCGAAAAAAGTGGGTCGTTAGCTCAGTTGGTAGAGCAGTTGACTTTTAATCAATTGGTCGCAGGTTCGAATCCTGCACGACCCACCACTTAAAGTAGTATCCAGCGTAGTATCGGGTGATTAGCTCAGCTGGGAGAGCACCTCCCTTACAAGGAGGGGGTCGGCGGTTCGATCCCGTCATCACCCACCACCGGGTCGTTAGCTCAGTTGGTAGAGCAGTTGACTTTTAATCAATTGGTCGCAGGTTCGAATCCTGCACGACCCACCAATTTAACATCGAACTACGATGTTAAGCGTGAAGGATAACGTTGCTTCAGCAACGGCCCGACGGGCGAGCGAAGCGAGTCATCCTGCACGACCCACCATCTTTTTCAGGTGGGTTCGGTGGCAGTAGTATTAGTTGTATCCAGCGCAGTTTCGGGTGATTAGCTCAGCTGGGAGAGCACCTCCCTTACAAGGAGGGGTCGGCGGTTCGATCCCGTCATCACCCACCACTCGGGTCGTTAGCTCAGTTGGTAGAGCAGTTGACTTTTAATCAATTGGTCGCAGGTTCGAATCCTGCACGACCCACCAATTTAACATCAAACTCAGATGTTAAGCGTGAAGGATAACGTTGCTTCAGCAACGGCCCGAAGGGCGAGGCGAAGCCGAGTCATCCTGCACGACCCACCATCTTTTAGCTTTAGATGGTTCCGAGTAAAAATCTTTCAGGCAGCACCCGTATGGGTCGTTAGCTCAGTTGGTAGAGCAGTTGACTTTTAATCAATTGGTCGCAGGTTCGAATCCTGCACGACCCACCAATATACAAGGTGGTAACTGGTAGAGAACGTGAAGGATAACGTTGCTTTAGCAACGGCCCGAAGGGCGAGGCGAAGCCGAGTCATCCTGCACGACCCACCATCCTGAATGATTAAAGCAGTAACCCTTATCCAAGGGGTCGTTAGCTCAGTTGGTAGAGCAGTTGACTTTTAATCAATTGGTCGCAGGTTCGAATCCTGCACGACCCACCAGTGTAAAAAGGCGCCCTAAAGGCGCCTTTTTGCTATCTTACATTTGTATCCTCTCGCCTATATGGCTATCAAAAATTCACCACGACATTTCCTTTGCAATCGGCTATCTTGTTTAGCATATAAAACATATTTCCGCGGTAATGGTGAATCCACACCTTAAACCGCGTATTTCGTTAAGCCAGTAAAACGAGAAGCATGATGAGCGTGATGTTCGATCCTGAAGCAGCGATTTACCCGTTCCCGCCGAAACCAACGCCGTTGAACGACGATGAAAAGCAATTTTATCGCGAGAAAATCAAGCGGTTGCTCAAAGAGCGCAATGCCGTCATGGTGGCGCACTACTACACCGATCCGGAAATTCAACAGCTGGCAGAAGAAACCGGCGGCTGTATTTCGGATTCACTGGAGATGGCGCGCTTTGGTGCGAAGCATCCGGCTTCTACGCTGCTGGTGGCCGGTGTGCGCTTTATGGGCGAGACGGCAAAAATCCTCAGCCCGGAAAAAACCATTCTGATGCCGACGCTCAATGCGGAATGCTCGCTGGATCTCGGTTGCCCAATTGAAGAGTTCAATGCCTTCTGCGATGCGCATCCGGATCGTACCGTCGTGGTCTACGCTAATACCTCCGCCGCGGTAAAAGCACGCGCCGACTGGGTGGTCACCTCCAGCATCGCCGTTGAACTGATTGAACACCTTGATAGTCTGGGCGAAAAAATTATCTGGGCGCCGGATCGTCACCTGGGCCGCTACGTACAAAAGCAAACCGGCGCCGACGTGCTGTGCTGGCAGGGCGCCTGTATCGTCCATGACGAGTTCAAAACGCAGGCGCTGAGCCGCATGAAAGCGCTGTATCCGCAGGCGGCGGTGCTGGTGCACCCGGAGTCGCCGCAGGCGATTGTCGATATGGCCGATGCGGTCGGGTCGACCAGCCAGCTGATCAACGCGGCGAAAACCCTGCCGCACCAGCAGCTGATTGTGGCGACCGATCGCGGTATCTTCTACAAAATGCAGCAGGCGGTACCGGACAAAGAACTGTTTGAAGCGCCAACCGCTGGGGAAGGCGCCACCTGCCGTACCTGCGCCCACTGCCCGTGGATGGCAATGAACGGCCTGAAGGCCATTGCGGAGAGCCTCGAGAACGGCGGCGCGGCGCATGAAATTCATGTTGATGAATCACTTCGCAAGGGCGCGCTCATCCCGTTGAACCGCATGTTGGATTTTGCGGCTACACTACGAGGATAACCTGTCTAACACGCTGGAGTTGAAATGGATTTTTTTAGCACGCAAAACATTCTGGTGCATATCCCGCTTGGGGCGGGCGGTTACGATCTGTCGTGGATTGAGGCCGTAGGCACCATTGCCGGTCTGCTTTGTATCTGGCTGGCCAGCCTTGAGAAGATCGTTAACTACCTGTTTGGTCTGATTAACGTCACGCTGTTTGCGATTATCTTTTTCCAGATCCAGCTGTACGCCAGCCTGTTGTTACAGCTTTTCTTCTTCGCTGCCAACCTCTACGGCTGGTACGCTTGGTCGCGGCAAACCAGCCAGAATGAAGCCGAGCTGCAAATTCGCTGGCTGCCGCTGCCTAAGGCACTGTCCTGGCTGGCGGCCTGCGTGGTTGCGATTGCGCTGATGACCTTTTATATCGACCCGGTATTTGCCGTGCTGACACGGGTTGCCGTTAACGTCATGCAGGGGCTTGGTATAAATGTGGTCATGCCGACGCTGCAGCCGGATGCGTTTCCATTCTGGGATTCGTCGATGATGGTGTTATCGATTGCCGCCATGGTGCTGATGACCCGTAAATACGTCGAAAACTGGCTGCTGTGGGTGATTATTAACGTTATCAGCGTGGCTATCTTTACGCTGCAGGGCGTGTACGCGATGGCGCTGGAGTACCTGATCCTGACGTTTATCGCTCTTAACGGTAGCCGAATGTGGATGAATAGCGCGCGTGAGCGCGGCTCTCGCGCGCTATCTCATTAGTGATGGTGATGATGCCCGTGTCCGGTATGCACCTCATTAAGGTGGCATTCCGGGCCGCTACAGGGCTGATACTCCATCTGCACCGTCGCGTGCTCAATCTGATAGTGCTCCTCGAGGAAGTGATGAATACGGTCGAGCAGCGCGTCGTGGTCGTGCGGTGGGACAACCTGCACATGCAGGGTCATTAGCGGTTTCTCGCCTACCAGCCAGACGTGGACGTGGTGCACGTCGCGGACCTCCGGTAGTGAGCGACGCATATTGCGCTTCAACGCCGCCACGTCAATAGACTGTGGCGCACCTTCCAGCAGTTCGTTAACGCTCTCTTTTAACAGCGACCATGCGCTGCGCAGCACCAGGCAGGACACCAGCACTGAGAGAATCGGGTCGATAGGCGTCCAGCCGGTGGTCATGATCACCAATGCGGCAATAATCGCGCCAACCGAGCCGAGGAGATCGCCCATGACGTGCAGCGCGGCGGCACGTACGTTGAGATTTTTTTCCTCGCTACCACGATGCAGGATCCAGAACGCCAGCACATTTGCCAACAGCCCGGCGACGGCAATCACCATCATGGTCACGCCAGCCACAGGCTGTGGGTGATTGAAACGTTGCACCGCCTCCCAGACGATCAAAATGATAATAAACAGCAGCGCGATGGCGTTCACGAAGGCGGCGAGGGTAGTGAGACGCAGCCAACCGAAGGTGTGGCGTGTGCTCGGTGGCCGACGAGCAAAGTTGACTGCCAGCAGGGCAAACAGCAGGGCGGCGGAGTCGGTCAGCATGTGTCCTGCATCGGCTAATAACGCCAATGAACCGGAAATCAACCCGCCAATCGCTTCCACGACCATGAATCCGGCGGTAACGCCGAACGCCAGCAGTAAACGACGGCATTACTATCATCCTGCGTGGCGTGAGAATGTGAATCCTGCCTGTGCGCCATGACGCTATTCCTTTCGTATGTTGAATGTGACTATCTGACATCATTGCAGATCTTTGCTTTTTGCGCACAGAAATAGATGACGTCGAATGATGGATTAAAATAGTACATTCACCGCCGGGTGAATATGAATTATATTGTTTTCTATCTTATTGTTGGTTTTATATCTTGCTTGGTTGCGGTTGTTAGCCGGGTATTTGCTATTAAATTCTATTTTGTAGGGTTTTTTTAGTCATTATCCGGCTAAAGTGTAAAAGTCAGTTTACACTTTTTGAGTTGCGATATAGATTGGAGGGATTGCACTCAATTGTATAAGTATGGCAACACTGGAACAGTCATGAATTATCAGAACGACGATTTACGCATTAAAGAGATCAACGAGTTATTACCGCCAGTCGCACTCCTTGAGAAATTCCCCGCTACCGAAAACGCCGCGAACACCGTGTCTCATGCGCGTAAAGCGATCCATCAGATCCTGAAAGGGCGGACGATCGCCTGTTGGTGGTGATCGGTCCGTGTTCCATCCACGATCCCGTCGCGGCGAAAGAGTATGCTCAGCGCCTGCTGAAAATTCGTGAAGAGCTGAAGGGCGAGCTGGAAATCGTCATGCGCGTCTATTTTGAAAAGCCGCGCACCACGGTGGGTTGGAAAGGGCTGATCAACGACCCGCATATGGATAACAGCTTCCAGATCAACGATGGCCTGCGCATTGCGCGTAAGCTGCTGCTGGACATTAACGACACCGGTCTACCGGCCGCGGCGAGTTCCTGGATATGATCACCCCGCAGTATCTGGCTGACCTGATGAGCTGGGGCGCCATCGGCGCGCGTACCACCGAATCTCAAGTGCATCGCGAGCTGGCTTCCGGTCTTTCATGTCCGGTTGGTTTTAAAAATGGCACCGATGGCACCATTAAAGTGGCCATTGATGCGATTAACGCCGCTGGCGCGCCGCACTGCTTCCTGTCGGTGACCAAGTGGGGCATTCCGCCATCGTGAACACCAGCGGTAATGGCGATTGCCATATCATCCTGCGCGGCGGTAAAGAGCCAAACTACAGCGCTTCCCACGTGGCGGCGGTGAAGGACGGCCTGGCGAAAGCGGGGCTGCCGGCACAAATCATGATCGACTTCAGCCATGCTAACTCCTCTAAGCAGTACAAAAAACAGATGGAAGTGGGCGCAGACGTCTGCCAGCAGATTGCCAACGGCGAGAAAGCTATTATGGGCGTGATGATCGAAAGTCATCTGGTGGAAGGCAATCAGAATCCGGACAGCGGTGAGCCGCTGGTGTATGGCAAGAGCATCACCGACGCCTGCATTAACTGGGAAGATACCGATACGATTCTGCGCCAGTTGGCGGAAGCGGTAAAAGCGCGCCGCGGATAAAAAACGCATCCGGGCGACGCTCGGTAGGCCGGACAAGGCAATGCCGTCATCCGGCAATAAAAAAGCGTGGAATATTCCACGCTTTTTTCGTTTAACCCGGGAGGAAAATTACTTCGCTTTACCCTGGTTTGCTACCGCTGCGGCTTTCGCGGCGATTTCGTCCGCGTTGCCCAGATAGTAGTGTTTGATCGGCTTGAAGTTCTCGTCGAACTCATACACCAGCGGCACGCCAGTCGGGATGTTCAGCTCGAGGATTTCATCTTCGCCCATGTTGTCCAGGTATTTCACCAGCGCGCGCAGGGAGTTACCGTGAGCGGCGATGATCACGCGCTCACCGCTTTTCAGACGCGGCAGAATGGTTTCGTTCCAGTAAGGCACCACGCGCTCGATGGTCAGCGCCAGGCTCTCGGTGGTCGGCAGCTCTTTATCGGTCAGTTTGGCGTAGCGCGGGTCGTGGCCCGGATAGCGCTCGTCGTCTTTGGTCAGCTCCGGCGGGGTCACCGCGAAGCCGCGACGCCACTGTTTAACCTGCTCATCACCGTATTTCTCAGCGGTTTCGGCTTTGTTCAGACCCTGCAGAGCACCGTAGTGACGCTCGTTCAGTTTCCAGGATTTTTCAACCGGCAGCCAGGCCTGATCCAGTTCATCCAGTACGTTCCACAGCGTGTGGATGGCACGTTTCAGCACAGAGGTATAAGCAAAGTCGAAGCTGAAGCCTTCTTCTTTCAGCAGTTTGCCCGCTGCTTTTGCTTCGCTGACGCCTTTCTCGGACAGATCAACATCGTACCAACCGGTAAAACGGTTTTCGTTGTTCCACTGACTTTCACCGTGACGAACCAGTACCAGCTTAGTTACAGCCATACTCTCACTCCTCAAGCTTTATTGAATGATAACAATTCTCATTATATTGCCGTGATAGCCTCAGCGGCAACGCTTATGCATAACCATAGCGAAAATAGTGCTCCAGTGTAAGGTGCATGTGAACTCAGCGTTATTATTTTGTCTTGGTGTGATGCTATTTTCAGCGATATGCCTAAAAGATCGACGCAGTGAAGGGCGGGGGATTTCTGACATCACGCCATGCGCCCGGGCTACATCGGTTTGTCGCCCGGGCCAACAGGTCATGATAGTGCGATAAACTGATATTCCGTCAGGCTGACGTACTCTTCACCTGGCTGCAACACGCAGTCCGGCTGCGGCCACTCTGGATGGTTAGGCGTATCAGGTAGGAATTCGCTCTCCAGCGCCAGCCCCTGCCACGTATCGTACGGCTGTGAGGTACGGGAAAGCGTGCCCTTCAGGAAGTTGCCCGAGTAGAACTGAATCGCCGGCGCCGAGGTATAAACAGCCATCTGCAGCTTTTTATCCTGCGACCAGACGTTGGCTACCACCTGAGTGGCGTCGCCTTTGGCCTGCAGCAGGAATGCGTGGTCGTAGCCGTTAACCTTCCGCTGATCGTCGTCGCTGAGGAAATCCTGCGCCACGGCTTTCGGCTGACGGAAATCGAAGCTGGTATTGGCGACCGCTTTCAGCCCATCATGAGGGATCCCGTTCTCATCGACTGGCAGATAGTCATCTGCCAGTAGCTGTAGCGTGTGGTTGCGTACGTCGGTCTGCTCACCATCGAGGTTAAAGTAAACATGGTTAGTCAGGTTCACCGGACAGGCTTTATCGACGGTGGCGCGGTACTCGATGGAAATCCGGTTATCATCGGTCAGGCGATAGATAGCTTTGGCCTGTAGCTCGCCCGGATAGCCCTGGTCGCCGTCGGGCGAGGTCAGCGTAAAGACCGCTTCGGTCTCGTTCTGTGACGCGATAGACCAGCGGCGCTTGTCGAAACCTTCCGGGCCGCCATGCAACTGATGTTCGCCCTGACTTGGCACGACATCAACCGTTTTGCCGTCAAGGGTAAAACGGCTATTGGCGATACGGTTGGCGTAGCGACCAATGGAGGCGCCGAGGAAGGCCGCCTGCTCGCTATACTGCTCCGGCGAGGCGCAGCCCAGTAGCGCTTCACGTACGCTGCCATCTTTCAGCGGAATACGCGCCGACAGCAGCGTGGCGCCCCAGTCCATTAAGCTCACGACAACACCGTTTGCATTACGTAGCGTCACCAGGCGATATGGCTGGCCGTCGGCGGCCAGCGCGGGCGTTTCTCTTAACACTGGCCAGCTCCTTGTGACGGTTTGCACACGTAGAAGGTCTCTTTGATGCCGGTTTTCGCTTCATACTGCTCGGCAACCGCCTGTTTCACCGCCGGGACCAGTGCTTCAGGGAGCAGCGCCACGATGCAGCCGCCGAAACCGCCGCCGGTCATGCGTACGCCGCCCTGGTCACCGATGGTCGCTTTGACGATCTCGACCAGCGTATCAATCTGCGGCACGGTGATTTCGAAGTCGTCGCGCATTGACGCGTGAGATTCTGCCATCAGTTGGCCCATACGTAGCAGGTCGCCTTTCTCCAGCGCGCTGGCGGCTTCTACGGTACGGGCGTTTTCGGTCAGCACGTGACGGACACGTTTGGCAACGATAGGGTCAAGCTCGTGGGCGACAGCGTTGAACTCGTCAACGGTGACATCGCGCAGTGCCGGGCGCTGGAAGAAGCGTGCGCCGGTTTCGCACTGCTCGCGGCGGGTGTTGTACTCACTGCCGACCAGGGTACGTTTGAAGTTACTGTTGATAATCACCACTGCCACGCCTTCCGGCATGGAGACCGCTTTGGTGCCCAGCGTGCGGCAGTCGATCAGCAGCGCGTGGTCTTTCTTACCGAGCGCGGAGATCAGCTGGTCCATAATGCCGCAGTTGCAGCCCACAAACTGGTTTTCCGCTTCCTGGCCGTTCAGCGCAATCTGCGCGCCGTCGAGCGGCAGATGATAGAGCTGCTGGAATACGGTGCCGACCGCCACTTCCAGCGAAGCCGATGAGCTTAAACCCGCGCCCTGTGGCACGTTGCCGCTGATCACCAGATCCGCGCCGCCAAAGGCGTTGTTACGCTTCTGCAGATGTTTCACTACGCCGCGAACGTAGTTCGACCACTGTTGGGTGTCGTGGCTGACGATGGGCGCATCGAGGGAAAACTCATCGCTCTGGTTATCGTAGTCGGCGGCGATCACGCGTACCAGACGATCATCGCGCGGTGAGCAGCTGATGACGGTTTGATAGTCGATGGCGCACGGCAGCACGAAGCCGTCGTTATAGTCGGTATGCTCGCCAATCAGGTTAACGCGGCCCGGTGCCTGGATCACGTGGCTGGCAGGGTAGCCGAATTTTTCAGCAAACAGGGTTTGGGTGTTCTCTTTCAGACTCATTATTATTCTCCGGACTCGCGAAAGTGGATGTCGCTGACCGCGCGCAGGCGCTCAGCCGCTTGTTCTGCCGTCAGGTCACGCTGGGTCTCTGCCAGCATTTCGTACCCGACCATAAATTTACGCACGGTGGCCGAGCGCAGCAGCGGCGGGTAGAAGTGCGCGTGCAGCTGCCAGTGGGCGTTATCTTCCCCGTTGAACGGCGCGCCGTGCCAGCCCATTGAGTAGGGGAAGGAGCACTGGAACAGGTTGTCGTAGCGGCTGGTGAGTTTTTTTAGCGCCAGCGCCAGGTCTTCACTCTGCGCGTCGGTTAAGTCGGTGATGCGCAGCACGTGCGCCTTTGGCAGCAGCAGCGTTTCAAACGGCCAGGCGGCCCAGTACGGGACCACTCCAAGCCAGTGTTCGGTTTCGACGACCGTACGGCTGCCATCGGCCAACTCGCGGTTAACGTAGTCAACCAGCATGGAAGAACCCTGCTCGCGGTAGTACTCGCGCATCAGGCGGTCTTCACGCTCAATTTCGTTCGGCAGGAAGCTGTTGGCCCAGACCTGGCCGTGCGGGTGTGGGTTGGAGCACCCCATCGCCGCGCCTTTGTTCTCAAATACCTGAACCCACGGATACTGTTGGCCCAGTTCTGCGGTCTGTTCCTGCCAGGTTTTCACCACCGAGTGCAGCGCGTTGAGGCTCAACTCCGGCAGCGTTTTGCTGTGGTCCGGCGAGAAGCAGATAACGCGACTGGTGCCGCGCGCGCTCTGGCAGCGCATCAGCGGATCGTCGCTTTCCGGCGCGTCCGGCGTATCGGTCATCAGCGCCGCGAAATCGTTGGTAAACACATAGGTGCTGGTGTAATCGGGGTTTTTATCGCCCGTCACTCGGGTATTACCCGGGCATAAAAAGCAGTCCGGATCGTGTGCGGGCAGCGTCTGTTTTGACGGTGTCTCTTGCGCCCCCTGCCAGGGGCGCTTTGCACGATGCGGTGAGACAAGGATCCACTGGCCGGTTAACGGATTAAAACGGCGATGTGGATGGTCGACGGGGTTAAATTGCGTCATTGCAAAATCCTTAATCGGGATATCCCTGAGGATGACGGGACTGCCAGTTCCAGGTGTCCTGCGCCATTTCATCAAGGTTACGGGTTACGTGCCAGTTCAACTCTTTATCGGCTTTGCTTGCGTCAGCCCAGTAAGCCGGGAGATCGCCATCACGACGCGGAGCAAAGTGATAGTTAATCGGTTTGCCGCAGGCTTTGCTGAACGCGTTAACCACATCAAGCACGCTGCTGCCAACGCCTGCACCAAGGTTATAAATATGCACGCCGGCTTTGTTGGCCAGTTTTTCCATGGCGGCAACGTGGCCGTCGGCGAGGTCCATCACGTGGATGTAGTCGCGCACGCCGGTGCCGTCTGGGGTGGGGTAGTCGTTACCGAAAATGGCCAGCGATTCGCGACGGCCTACAGCCACCTGCGCGATGTACGGCATCAGGTTATTCGGAATGCCCTGCGGGTCTTCACCCATATCGCCAGACTGATGTGCGCCAACCGGGTTGAAGTAGCGCAGTAGCGCAATGCTCCAGTCCTGCTGCGCTTTTTGCAGGTCGGTGAGGATCTGTTCAACCATCAGTTTGCTTTTGCCGTACGGGCTTTGTGGGGTACCGGTCGGGAAACTTTCAACGTAAGGGATTTTCGGCTGATCGCCGTAGACGGTGGCCGAGGAGCTGAAGATGAAGTTTTTGACATTTGCAGCGCGCATGGCGGCAATCAGGCGTAGAGTACCGTTGACGTTGTTGTCGTAATACTCCAGCGGTTTCTGTACCGACTCGCCCACGGCTTTCAGCCCGGCAAAGTGGATCACCGCTTCAATGGCGTGATCGTGCAGGATCTCGGTCATTAGCGCTTCGTTACGAATATCACCTTCGACGAACTCTGCTTGCTTGCCGCCCAGGCGAGCGATGACCGGCAGTACACTGCGCTTGCTGTTACACAGATTGTCGAGGATGACGACGTCATGGCCCTGTTGCAGCAGTTGGACGCATGTGTGGCTTCCTATGTAACCGCTACCACCTGTAACCAATACTTTCATTTTTAGCTCCGTTAAGCTTATGGCATGGAATAACCTTAGCATAACAGAATGGCCAAAAGTGTGACATGGGCTAAATTAGTGGAATCGTTTACACTAAAAGTCGTGAAACTGAAAATTTGATAAAAATCATTTTAAATCATAATGTTGACTGATGGTGGTGAAAAAAATCTGAAAAACGACCGACAAATACGGTGAGGTTTCCCGGGCGAGGTTATCGCCCGGGAAAGAGAATTACAGTGGGCCAACCTCATAACGATAGCCGTCACCGTCGGCGACGAACTCCAGACGATGCGTAATACACTCCGGCGCATCCTCCGCATGGTGCGAGACAAACAGCAGTTGCGTTTTGCCTTCGCTAATCAGCACGTCGATAAACCGACGCACTACCAGACGGTTGAGCGGATCCAACCCTTGTAGCGGTTCGTCGAGGATCAGCAGCGTAGGGTGTTTCACCAGCGCGCGAACAATCAGCGCCAGCCGTTGTTGTCCCCAGGAGAGGCTGTGGAAGGGCGCGTCGGCGGTACGGGCATCCATGCCGAGGATTGCCAGCCATTCGTCAACCAGCTTGCGCTGTTTATCGGAAACCGCCTGATAGATACCGATTGAGTCAAAGTAACCGGAGAGAATCACGTTGCGCACCGTGGTGCTGACGCGATAGTCCAGATGAAGACTGCTGCTGACGTAGCCGATATGCTTTTTGATATCCCAGATGGTCTCACCGCTGCCACGGCGGCGGCCAAAGAGCGTGAGATCATTACTATAACCCTGCGGGTGATCGCCGGTGACCAGGCTCAGCAGCGTCGATTTTCCGGCGCCGTTGGGGCCAACGACCTGCCAGTGTTCTCCGGGGGTGACCGTCCAGCTCAGGTGATTGATGATCGGACGATCGTTATAGGACACAACGCCGTCGCGCAGCACGATACGCGGCTGGTCGTCGGGTAACGCGAGGCGGGCGGAAGGGGCGTCGGGTTCCGGGAGGGTCATACCTGAAAGTTTTTCGCTGTGCGCCAGTTGAGCGATCAACGTCTGTTCGAGCAGCGCTTTTTTCTCGCCGATTTCCGTCAGCGTACAGTCGGCCAGCACGCCGGCAAACGGCACGAAATCCGGGATGTCGTCGAAGCGGTTGAGCACCAGCACCAGCGTATAGCCTGCGTCGTGCAGCGTAGCCAGATGATCGGCCAGCTGGCGGCGTGAGCTCACGTCGAGGCCATCGAACGGTTCGTCGAGAATCAACAGATCTGGCTGCGCCATCAGCGCCTGGCAAAGCAGGGTTTTGCGGGTTTCACCGGTCGACAGGTATTTGAAACGGCGCTCAAGCAGATGGCTGATGCCAAACTGCGCGGCCAACTGTGCGCAGAGCGCGGGGTTTTTGATTTCATCCTGAATAATCTGCGCGGCGGTGCGTCCGGTGTCGTCTTCGTCCGGGCTGAGCATGTCGGTATTATTGCGCTGCCACTCATCGCTCACCAGCTTTTGTAGCTGCTCAAAGGAGAGACGAGTGATGCGGGCAAACTGGCTCTCGCGGCTGCCGGAAAGCAGGGGGAGTTCACCCGCCAGCGCGCGTGCCAGCGCCGATTTACCGCTGCCATTACTGCCGACAAAAGCCCAGCTTTCTCCAGCGCGAAGCGTCAGTTGCTCAATTTTTAACGTTTTTGTATCGCTAAGACGAAACGTGCCTTGCGAAATTTGCAATGATGACATGATGTATCCCGTTTTTTGCAGCAATATGCATCAGGGATACGTCTTCCTCAGCGCAATGTCAATGCCATCAGCATAACGTGGCGATAATGATGCGATCGGCGTTAAAGAATGCTGTGACGTCAGCGCCTTCCTCCAGCGCTTGCGCCTCGTTCAGAGGCAAGGTGGCGCACAGGCTTTGCCCGTCCGGCAGCGTCATCAGCACTTCGCACTGCTCCGTACCGCGCTCGATATGGCTGATGCGACAAGCCAGCTGGTTATCGGCTTCGGCAGCCACCGCCGGGTCGCGAGTGACGTTGACCCACGGAGCCTTCAGCAGCACAAGCACCTCTTTACCTTCATCAAGCCCCAGGCGCTCGCCGCTTTGCGCGGTAATGGCAACCTTCAGGCGAGTGGAACCGTCGGCGAGCAGAATATCAACGTGCTGCTGGACCTGCTGGTGGTCGCGGCGAGTGACGGTGCCAAACCATTGGTTGCGGGCGCTGGTTTGCAGCGAGAAGCGGGAGATCGCAGCCAGTAGGCTATCCAGAGGCAGCGCATCATCATCGCTCAGTACGTCAAAGGCTTTCTGCTGAATCTGCGCCAGCAGATCGTAAAGCTGAATCAGGCGCTGGCCATAGCGGGTCAAAACCGCGCCGCCGCCGCCTTTACCGCCGGTTGCACGGTCAACTAACGAGTGCTCGCTAAGTTGATTCATTTCATTAATAGCGTCCCATGCGCTCTTATAGCTGATGCCCGCATTTTTGGCCCCCTGGCTGATGGAGCCGGTCTGTGCTATTTGTTTGAGGAGCGAGATGCGGCGCGGATCGGCGAACAGGCGCTGCTGGAGCTTGAGGGTAAGAAGGATTTCAGCCTGCATAAGAGTATCCTGGCAAGTAAAAGGGCATTTTGACCCAAATGTCTGCGAGCGCAAAGCGCACCGCACAAAAGGGAGTGTATTTCTGCGATATCCGGTTACAATAGCAACATCACATTGTATGGAGTAAACCATGTTAGAGTTGTTGAAAAGTCTGGTATTTGCCGTAATCATGGTACCCGTAGTGATGGCTATCATCCTGGGGTTGATTTACGGTCTGGGTGAAGTGTTCAACATCTTCTCCGGCGTTGGTCATAAAGACAGCAGCCAGCAAAACCACTGATTTCCTCAAAAACGCCCGGCACTCCCGGGCGTTTTGCTATGAAGTTCCCGAAAACCCTGCCGATAACATCCCGTAAATGCAGCAACAATTCGCGAGTCTGTAATGCAATCATCGTGGAAAGTCCTTATACTTATCGTTATATTTTTATTTATATAACGTTGAGTTCAGGAGTGTTAAATGACAGGTTCATGGTTACGTCTTTTTGCCGGAGCAGCATTAACGCTGTCGGTTGCAGGGCAAGCGTCGGCACAGGACGCGAAAATCACCGTTTTCGCCGCCGCTTCGCTGACTAACGCAATGCAGGATATCGCTAAAGAGTATAAAAAAGAGAACAACGTTGACGTGGTCTCCTCTTTTGCGTCTTCTTCGACGCTGGCTCGCCAGATTGAAGCCGGGGCGCCAGCCGACTTGTTTATCTCTGCCGATCAGAAATGGATGGACTACGCGGTAGATAAGAAAGCCATCGACACCACCACGCGTGAAACGCTGCTGGGTAACAGTCTGGTCGTTGTCGCGCCGAAGGCCAGCGAGCAGGGAGACATCACCGTGGACGCGAAAACCAACTGGACCAGCCTGCTGAAAGGCGGCCGCCTGGCGGTGGGCGACCCGGATCACGTTCCGGCGGGCATCTACGCGAAAGAAGCGCTGCAAAAACTCGGGGCGTGGGAGACGCTGTCGCCGAAACTGGCGCCGGCGGAAGATGTGCGCGGTGCGTTGGCGCTGGTTGAACGGAGCGAAGCGCCGTTGGGAATCGTTTACGGCTCTGACGCGGTGGCCAGCAAAGGTGTTAAAGTGGTTGGTACGTTCCCGGAAGATTCCCATCAGAAAGTGGAATATCCGATTGCCATTATCGATGGCCATAAAAACGCGACCGTCTCGGCGTTCTATGACTACCTGAAAGGGCCGCAGGCGTCTGAAATCTTTAAACGTTACGGATTCACGACTCGCTAATGATATTGACCGATCCCGAATGGCAGGCGGTAGTGCTGAGCCTGAAAGTATCCTCCCTGGCCGTCCTGTTCAGTTTGCCGTTTGGGATCTTCTTTGCCTGGCTGCTGGTACGCCGCCATTTTCCCGGCAAGGCGCTGCTGGACGGCCTTATTCACCTGCCGCTGGTGCTGCCGCCGGTGGTAGTGGGCTATTTATTGCTGGTGGCGATGGGGCGTCGTGGCTTTATTGGCAGTTGGCTGTATGACTGGTTCGGCCTGACTTTCGCTTTTAGCTGGCGGGGTGCGGTGATCGCCGCGGCGGTGATGTCGTTTCCGCTGATGGTTCGGGCGATTCGTTTGGCGCTGGAAGGTGTCGACGTCAAACTCGAACAGGCGGCGCGTACCCTGGGCGCCGGGCGCTGGCGGGTGTTTTGCACCATTACGCTACCGCTGATGCTGCCGGGCATTATCGTCGGCACCGTGCTGGCGTTTGCTCGTTCGCTCGGCGAGTTCGGCGCGACCATTACCTTTGTCTCCAATATTCCCGGCGAAACCCGCACCATTCCGTCGGCGATGTACACCCTGATTCAGACTCCCGGCGGCGAAAGCGCCGCGGCCCGTCTGTGTCTGATTTCTATCGTTCTGGCGCTGATTTCGCTGATGATTTCCGAATGGCTGGCGGGCGTTAGCCGCCGCAGGATGGGGGCGTAAACCATGCTGGAACTGAACTTTAGCCAGACGCTGGGCACGCACTTCCTGGAAATTAATGAATCGCTGCCGGCTTCCGGGATCACCGCCGTATTCGGTGTTTCAGGGCGGGCAAAACCTCGTTGATTAACGCCATCAGCGGGCTCACCAAACCGCAGCAGGGGCGCATTGCGCTCAACGGCCGCGTGCTGAACGACGTTGAGCAGGGCATCTGCCTTGCACCGGAGAAGCGCCGTATCGGTTATGTGTTTCAGGACGCGCGGCTGTTCCCGCACTACAAGGTACGCGGTAATTTGCGCTACGGTATGGCGAAAAGCATGGCGGAGCAGTTTGATAAACTGGTGGCGCTACTGGGCATTGAGCCGCTGCTCGATCGCCTGCCGGGCAGTCTGTCCGGCGGTGAAAAACAGCGTGTGGCGATTGGTCGCGCATTGTTGACCGCGCCCGAGCTGTTGCTGCTCGATGAGCCGCTGGCTTCGCTCGACATCCCACGCAAGCGTGAACTGCTGCCGTATCTGCAGCGTCTGGCGCGGGAGATCAATATACCGATGCTCTACGTCAGCCACTCGCTGGATGAGATTCTGCATCTGGCCGATAAAGTGCTGGTGCTGGAAGGCGGGCAGGTCAAGGCATTCGGTAATCTGGAAGACGTATGGGGCAGCAGCGTGATGCACCCTTGGCTGCCGCAGGATCAGCAGAGCAGCATTCTGCGCGTGACGGTGCTGGAACACCATCCACACTATGCGATGACCGCGCTGGCGCTGGGCGACCAGCATATCTGGGTGAACAAACTCGACAGGCCGCTACAGAGTGCGGTGCGCGTGCGCATTCAGGCCACTGACGTGTCGCTGGTGCTGCAGCCGTCGCCTCACACCAGTATCCGCAACGTGCTGCACGCCAAAGTCCTTCAGTGCTATGACAATAATGGTCAGGTCGAAGTACAGCTGGATGTCAGCGGCCGTACGCTGTGGGCGCGTATCAGCCCGTGGGCACGGGATGACCTGGCGGTAAAGCCAGGCCAGTGGTTGTACGCCCAGATAAAGAGCGTGTCGATTACCGCCTGATTACAGCAGGTGACGGTTGATGTAGTCGGCGATGGCATCGGTGGTGTTATCGCCGATAACCACGTTGGCGCGCGCTTTCACCGCGTCGACCGCATTGCCCATCGCCACGCCGGTACCGGCGGCTTCCAGCATGCTGATATCGTTAAAGTTGTCGCCAAACGCCACCACGTCCTGCATCGACCAGCCCTGCGCGGTGATGAACTGCGTCAGACGTTTGCCTTTGCTGTTGCCCTGACGCGCGATATCCACCTGATCGTGCCACGACCATTCGCACTCCAGTTGCAGCGTCTGCTCGACGTGTTTCGCGAAGTTTTGCAGCTTTTCGCCGTCTTCATCGGTGAGGGCAAATTTCCAGACGTTATTCACTTCACGGGCGGCCTGCGCCAGCGAATCGACCTGAGTAAAGGACGGGCGCTGGGCTTCTGGCAGGCTCTGCGCCCAGTTGGCGGTGCGAATCACGTGGCCGGTTGGGTACTGGTACATCATGGTATCGTCGACGTACATCAGGCCGTGAATCTGGTGATCATCCAGCAGAGAAATCAGCTGTTGGGCTTTTTCGACCGGCATCGGATCGGCATCCAGTACTTTTTTCGCTTGATAATCATACAAGTAGGTGCCATTACAACAAATTGCAGGTGTATCCAGCGCCAGTGCCTGATAAAAAGGATGGATGGCAACGTGATGACGACCGGTGACGATCATTAATTGATAACCTGCCGCTTTGGCTCGATTTAGCGCTTCCAGGGAAGAGGGCAGGAGGGTTTTCTTTGGCGTCAGGAGCGTTCCGTCCAGATCCAGGGCAATCACACGTGCAGTCATAGTGTTGTCTCGAGTTTAAGAGAAAATTCGCTGTGCAGGATGGTACACCGAGATACCTGTACGGCAAAATGGTGTGATAAATAGCCGCAAATTATGTGTTTTCAGAAAGGAGTATTCATGAAACAGACCGTTTATACCGCCAGCCCGGAAAGCCAGCAGATCCACGTCTGGACGCTGAACCACGACGGCAGCCTGAAGCTGGTCCAGGTGGTGGATGTTCCGGGTCAGGTGCAGCCGATGGTCATCAGCCCTGATAAACGTTATCTGTACGTTGGCGTGCGTCCGGAATTTCGCGTGCTGGCCTACCGTATTGCGCCGGATGACGGTGCGCTGACCTATGAAGCTGAAGCGCCGCTGCCGGGCAGCCCGACGCATATTTCGACCGACCGTAAAGGCAACTTTATCTTCAGCGCTTCGTACAATCAGGCCAACGTGGCGGTCATTCGTCTGGAAGACGGCCTGCCGCGCGACACCGTGACGGTGGTGGATGGCCTGGAAGGTTGCCACTCGGCGAATATCTCCCCGGATAACCGCACCCTGTGGGTACCGGCGCTGAAACAGGATCGCATCTGCCTGTTCACCCTGAGCGACGATGGTTTCCTGTCCGCGCAGAACCCGGCTGAAGTGACCACGGTAGAAGGCGCCGGTCCGCGTCATATGGTGTTCCATCCGAACGAACAGTACGGCTACTGTGTGAACGAACTGAACAGCTCCATTGACGTGTGGGAGCTGAAGGATCCGCACGGTAAGATTGAATGCGTGCAGACGCTGGATATGATGCCTGCTGATTTCACCGACACGCGCTGGGCGGCCGATATCCACATTACGCCGGACGGTCGTCATCTGTATGCCTGTGACCGCACCTCCAGCCTGATTACCGTGTTCAGCGTATCGGAAGACGGCAGCGTGCTATCGCTGGAAGGTTTCCAGCCGACGGAAACTCAGCCGCGTGGTTTCAACATTGACCACAGTGGAAAATACCTGATTGCGGCAGGGCAGAAATCGCACCATATCGCGGTGTATGAAATTGCCGGCGAGCAGGGGCTGCTGCAGGAAAAAGGGCGTTATGCCGTGGGTCAGGGCCCAATGTGGGTAGTGGTTTACGCACATTAATGGTAGGCCGGATAAGGCGTTTACGCCGCCATCCGGCAACCTGCGCGCTTAGGTCTGATGACGCTGAATGTATCAGGTCTATGCGATAAAAAAGCCCATGAAATCATGGGCTTTTTTCACATCTACTTAGCCGTTACTGCTTCGGTTCTGCCACAACATGACTTCCCACGCCGCGGTTGTTGTACTCCCACATGCGGTTGAAGTTGCGGTCGTTAAGATCGCGTTTAAGCTGGCCTTTCTCGTCCTGCGCGCCGGTATTGCCGCTGAACGGACGTTTGGAAACGGCGGCGTCGGCCCACGGTTTCGCGGAATTAAAGCCTTCGTTGATCACGCTATCACGAATCACAACCTGGCCATTGGTGTTGCTATCCACGTCCAGCGAGCGGCCCAGCTGCGCCACGCCGTCACCGGCGGCGGTGAAGCGACTGTTGGTCGCCAGGAAGCCGTAGAAGATGTTGGCCTGGGTCGCCGGGGCGAAGACGTAGCCTTCCTGCTGGGTGCGGGAATTCACTACGCGGAAGTCGGTGTTGTCGAACACCACCGCGCCGCGGCCGGAAACGATATCCACATCGCCTTCGAGGTAGCTGTTGCTGACCAGCGTACGGGTCTGGCGATTATTTTGCAGACGGTTATCAACGCCGCTGTTGGTCACGAAGAAGGTGTTCTGGCGGCCCAGGATATTGACGTTGTTAAGCTGGGTTTTGTCGCCATCGGTGCGCAGGGCCACCGCCTGGTGAGTACCGGCATCCACGCTGTCACCCAGATTGTTTTCAATCGTCAGGTTTTGCAGCTGTAAGCCATTGTTCTGTGACCACACGGCCGCGGAGCACATCACGCCGATGGTGGCGCTGCGCTTGCTTTGGCAGCCATCAAACATGTACCACGCCGGTTTACCCGGCATGTATTTGCCGCCTGGGTTCACCAGTTTACGCCAGCTGGTCGGGTCGATTTCGGAATCGATGGCCAGGCCAATTTTTACGTCGATCGCTTTTTCACCGGTACCGTAGAGCGTCAGGCTGCCCGGAGCGGCCGGGATATAGACGGTGCCTTTATATTCACCCGGCAGTACGGCGATGTACAGACGAGAGCTGCTATGACGCGCGATAGCGGCATCAACGGCATCCTGAATACTGGTGTGCGTCACGCCCTCAGTCCCTGCCGGACCAACCACGAAATCTGCTTTCGCCGGAACGGTGATAGAAGACGGGGACCAGGCGGCAGCGTTAGGATCTAACGAAGAGAAGTAACGCGCGGCAGTAAAGTTCTGCGCTTCGTCCGCCGACAGTACCGGACGGGAAGAGGTACCAGGTGCGGTCTGGTCAGAAGGGCGCTGATCCGCTGGGGTTGAGCTGCAAGCAGTCAGTGTCACGCCAAAAGCCAATGCCAGCGCCAGACGAGAAACCGAAAAAGTGTTCATGTTGCTCCAGGCTAATTAAGTAAAAGGGAATCCTGTAAAAGCAGCCTTTTTATACTAAGTTGAGCGAAACGGGAAGATGTGCTGACAAAAAATCGCCTGTTTTTTTGACAACTTATGTCAGCGAAAAGGAAAGCGGGCGAAAGGGGAAGGAGAGAGCCATTGAAAGGCCTTATCCATCCGCCCTGGAGTGTTCGCGGCTAGAACGCTTTTTTGTGCGCCAGGCTGGTGACTAAATCGGTGATACTGAGTACCAGCGTTGAACGAACCATTTGCTGATAGCGCTGTTCCTGCATGGTTCTCAGCGCGTCGTCGACCACGTCTTCCGGCAAGTGCAGCGTCGGCGGAGGCGGCAGCGTCGTCATGCAGTGCAGCATGTTGATCGGCCCCAGAATTTCGTCATCGGTAAAGCTGTAGATTTTGTTCTCGTGCGCCAGTTCGTTATTCAGCGCCAGTAACAGTTCAACGTCTTCATATTCATCGCGACTGATGACGCCCAGAGCATAAATCAGCTTTAGCCGCACCGGTAAATTCGCCAGCGGCCCACTGCCTTCCAGCAGCGGTTCCACCGCGTACTTCACCGCGTAATCGTCTTTCCGGAAGGCCTGCAAAATCAGCTGGTCGACCGCTTCAGACAATAAGCCCACCGCGGTCTGAATAAAACCGGTTAGCGTCTGGCGGGCGTTAAGCCGCTCCAGGATGCGGTTCTCCGCCGCCTGATTTTGGGTTAAGTGCGCGTCGTCCATCATGGCCATCATCTTCGTTGTGCTTTCCGCTAACCGTGGCTTCTCTGGTGCTGTGTCCTTCGGACGCTCATTTTCTGCTGCTGGTTGCGCATTCTTGCGCAGGAGATTCAATTTCATCTTACCCTTCTTCATCGGGCGCGGCGGCCGTTAACCTCCGCGCCCAGCTATGGGTGTTACATCATTCTTTATGTTGCATGGCGTTATACACATTCACTATCTGGGCGACAAGCTCTGGCTGATCCTGCAGGCCACAAACCTCAATGACCGTGCTTGTTACCCCATTTTCCGCCAGCAGGTTTGCCATTTCTTGCGCCTGCGGGTCCTGGTCGCTGCGATAATGCAGGGCGGCGGCAATTCCGATAATCAGGTGGCGATTGGGGAGCCCGTATTCCAGCGTTCCTCGCAGCGGTTTGATTAAGCGATCGTTCTCGCTCAATTTACGCAGCGGCTGACGGCCAACGCGCTCCACCTCATCATGCAGATAAGGGTTCTCAAAGCGGGTGAGAATCTTATCGATGTAGGCCGCATGCTGCTGGGGATCGAAGGCGTAACGTTGAATCAGTACTTCGCCACTCTCACGCATGGCATTTTTCACTGCTTCACGTATCGCCGGGTCGAGGATGGCGTCGCGAATAGTCTGATAGCCTGCCAATTGGCCAAGATAGGCGGTTATCGCATGGCCGGTATTGAGGGTAAACAGCTTACGTTCAATATAGGCCATCAGATTGCTGGTGGGCTCCATCCCGGCGATGTCCGGTAACGTACCTTTAAACTGTGTACGGTCAACAATCCACTCGCTAAAGGTCTCAACGGTGACATCCAGCGGATCGTCGTTCGCGGCGGCCCCCGGCGGCACGATACGGTCGACCGCCGAATCGACAAACCCGACGTGTTCTTCCACCCAGCCGTGCAGCTCGGCGGGTATCGATTGCAGTACGTGCTGCTTAAGCTGGCTGGTGCCGCGCACCATATTTTCGCAGGCGATGATATTCATCGGCTGGTGGTTGCCGCGCTCAAAACGGGCGATTAATCCCTGGGCCAGGGTGCTGGCGATTTTGCTCAACACCTGCGGGCCAACGGCGGTGGTGATGATATCGGCCTGGGCAATCTGCGCGATGGCGTCCGGGCTGTTGCTGTAGATGGCACTGACGCGATTGACCTGCTCAACGCGAGCATTTTCCCCCACCACGTTGACCTGATAATGTTGCTGATGCGCCAGCTGATCGACCAGCGGCTGGTTGACATCGGCAAAGGTCAGCTCCGCCTGTGCGTCCGCCAGCAGTTTACCAATAAAGCCGCGACCGATATTCCCTGCGCCAAAATGAATTGCTTTCATGACTGTTACCTCGAAAAAAACGTTCCGTATCAGGGGCGGTACGCCCCATCGCCTTATGCCGCTTGCTCGCCGGACAGGAGCTGTAAAATCTCCTGCACGCTGGTGGTCTGCGTCAGACGTTCGATCACGTCCTTATCATCCAGAGCGTTGGCTAAGCGGGCGATAACCTGCACGTGCTCGTTATTGCGGGCGGCAATGCCGATCACCAGGCGCGCGATATCGTCCGGCTCGTCGCCGAAACGTACGCCTTGCGGGTACTGGCAAATGACAATCCCGGTGCGCAGCACGCGGTCTTTGGCTTCTACGGTGCCGTGCGGAACGGCGATAGATTCTCCGAGGTAGGTGGTGGTCAGCGCTTCACGCGCCAGCATGGCGTCGATGTAATCCGGCTCTACGTAGCCGCCGGAGACCAGCATTTCACCGGCAAAGCGAATGGCCTGCTCTTTGGTGTCGGCGGTTAAGTTAAGGAAGATGTTATCGGCGCTGAGCTTAAACAGGTTTTCCTCGCGCTCGCCGGGCGTGAACGCATCGTCGTTGGCGGCGATAATCGTCTGGTTAATCAGGCGACTGTCGTTCGCCGCGGGCGGCAGCTTAGCGGCCAGCAGGCGGGTGGTTAAGTCGGTGTACAGGCCGCTGTCGAGGAAGTTGCTCAGCGACATATGCATTGCCTGCGGTGCAAAACGCATGGCGCGTTCGGTAAGGTCCTGATGGGTGATCACCAGATCGACATCGTCCGGCAAACTGTTGATGGCGCAGTTGGTCACTGAAATATGACTCAGACCGGCGTCTTTTACCTTTTTACGCAGCACGCCCGCGCCGAGCGCACTGGAGCCCATTCCGGCATCGCAGGCGACGATGATTTTACGCACGTGGTGCAGGTCTTTCGCCAAATCCAGCGCCGGTGCGGGCTGTGGCAGTTCGCCGGATGGTTTAGCGCCGGATTTTGACTGCTGCTTCAGGCTCTGCATGCGACGGGTAGCTTCCGCCAGACCGTTGCTCTCTTCATCACCCACGCGAACGCGTTTGAGCAGCATCGACGCCGTCAGGAAGGAAACCAGCGTGGAGGCCAGAATCGACAGTACGACGCCAATCAGCGACGCTTTCGGCGTCATCAGTAGGACGGCAAAAATAGAACCCGGAGAAGCCGGAGAGACCAGGCCCGCGTTGAACAGCGTCAGGGTAAAGACGCCGGTCATCCCACCGAGGATCACCGCCAGAATCAGGCGTGGGTTCATCAGGACGTACGGGAAGTAAATCTCGTGAATCCCGCCGAAGAAGTGAATAATCGCCGCGCCGCCTGCGGACTGCTTCGCGCTGCCTTTGCCAAAGAACATGTACGCCAGCAGAATCCCCAGACCCGGACCCGGGTTAGCTTCAATCAGGAAGAAGATAGACTTGCCGGTTTCCGTCGCCTGCTGAATACCCAGCGGTGAGAAGATACCGTGGTTGATGGCGTTATTGAGGAACAGGATTTTGGCCGGCTCGACAAAGATAGAGGTCAGCGGCAGCAGGTTGTTTTGCACCATGACGTTGACGCCGCTCGCCAGCGCTTTCGACAGCAGCTCCACCATTGGCCCAATCGCCAGGAAGGAGAGCATCGCCAGCAGCATGCCGAGAATCCCGGCAGAGAAGTTGTTTACCAGCATCTCGAAGCCGCTTTTGATCTTCCCATCAACCCAGCGGTCAAAGCGTTTGATGGCCCAGCCGCCCAGCGGACCGGCGATCATCGCGCCCATAAACATCGGCATATCGGCGCCGACAATCACCCCATGGTGGTGATCGCGCCGACCACGCCGCCGCGCTCGCCGCCAACGAGGCGACCCCCGGTATAGCCGATTAACAACGGCAGCAGATAGGTGATCATTGGGCCGACCAGCTTAGCCAGCGTCTCGTTCGGCAACCAGCCGGTAGGAATAAACAGTGCGGTAATCAAACCCCAGGCAATGAATGCGCCAATATTGGGCATCACCATATTGCTGAGGAAGCGGCCAAAATTCTGTACCTTGACCTTGATATCTGGTGATAACATAAAAACACCCCTCGTGGTGCGCGTCAGAAGTTGCGCGCGTAATAGTTGTGCTGGTTTCGCCAAAAACCAGCCAGTCGTTCTGTATGCAAAATCGACTCTATCACGCCGTTTTCGTCTCGCGTACCCGAGGGTTTTTTGTGATCTTAGTCACTGTGAATGGTCGGGTTTTGGGGTGTTTATGGTGATTTTGATCACATAAATGGGCTGTAAGTCTGCTACAACGTTAAATTATCGCCTTTGCCTTGCTATTTTTTTGTGATTAAAATCACCTTTTATGTTGGCGTGTTTGTTTTCAAATTGTGATCTCATTCACAAGCTATTTTAGCGCTAACCCCATCAGCCACTTTCGCTTTTCTCATCAGCCCTTTTTTCGTTAGAAAATTACATCTGCAATAAAAAAAGCCCGCGCGGTTTCCCGGCAGGGCTGAATACGTTTAACGTACGGTTAGCTGAACAGTGCGGTAATGCTCGCGCTGCCGAGGCTGTGGAAATGGACGTTGAAGCCCACCATTGCGCCGCTGGCGCCTTCGTCAACGTCGATTTTGTCGATATCCAGCGCGTGGACGGTAAAGATATAGCGATGCGTTTCGCCTTTAGGCGGTGCTGCGCCGCCGTAGCCTGCTTTACCGAAATCGGTGCGGGTTTGCAGCGCGCTGGCAGGTAGGCCAACGAGGCCGGAGCCTGCGCCGGTGGGCAGTTCGCGGGTGTCGGCTGGAATGTTGGCGACAATCCAGTGCCACCAGCCGGAGCCAGTTGGGGCATCCGGATCGTAGCAGGTCACAACGAAGCTTTTGGTTCCGGCAGGCACATCGTCCCAGGCCAGATGCGGCGAGATATTCTCACCGTCGTAACCCATCCCATTGAATACCTGGCGCTGGGGTAGTTTCTCGCCGTCACGCAGATCGTGGCTGACTAATTTCATCAACTGCCTCCTTTGTTAATCTACTGATTAACAAAGGAGTGTAGCGTTAACCGCGGCAGATTACCGCTGCTTATTGGATAAAAAATGTTTCCTGTTCGACCGCGAGGCACACCGCGCGGGTCAGACGCGTCAGCTGCTGTGGGGTAATCAGGTACGGCGGCATCAGGTAGATCAGGCGGCCAAATGGTCGAATCCAGACCCTTGCTCAACAAAGAATCGCTGAAGCAGCGCCATGTTGACCGGGTAGCGCGTTTCGACCACGCCGATCGCGCCCAGAACGCGTACATCGGCGACCAGCGGCGCGTCGGCGGCAGGGGCCAGCTCGCGCTTAAGCTGCTGCTCAATCGCTGCCACCTGAGTCTGCCACTCGCCGCTCTCCAGCAGCGCCAGGCTTTCCGTCGCCACCGCACAGGCCAGCGGATTGCCCATAAATGTCGGCCCGTGCATAAAGCAGCCCGCTTCGCCGTTGCTGATGGTTTCCGCCACCTCGCGCGTGGTGATAGCGGCAGACAGCGTCAACGTGCCGCCGGTGAGCGCTTTACCCAGGCACAGAATATCGGCGCTGATCCCCGCGTGCTCGCAGGCGAACAGCTTGCCGGTGCGGCCAAAGCCTGTGGCAATTTCGTCGGCAATCAGCAGGATCCCCTCACGATCGCACATCTTACGGATGCGCTTTAGCCATTCCGGATGATACATCCGCATGCCGCCTGCCCCTGGACTACCGGCTCGAGGATCACCGCGGCAATCTCGTGGCGATGAGCGGCCATCAGGCGGGCAAACGCCACCATATCGTACTCGTCGAACTCACCGTCAAAGCGGCTGTGCGGTGCGGGGGCAAACAGATTCTCCGGCAGATAACCCTTCCACAGGCTGTGCATGGAGTTATCCGGATCGCAAACCGACATCGCGCCGAAGGTATCGCCGTGGTAGCCGTTACGGAAGGTGAGAAAACGCTGACGCGACTCGCCTTTGGCCTGCCAGTACTGCAGCGCCATCTTCATCGCCACTTCAACCGCCACCGACCCGGAATCGGCGAGGAAGACGCACTCCAGCGGTTCGGGCGTCATGGCCACCAGCTTGCGGCACAGTGCCACCGCGGCAGGGTGGGTTATCCACCAAACATCACGTGCGACATCTGGTCAATCTGCGCTTTCATCGCCGCGTTCAGACGCGGGTGATTGTAACCATGAATCGCCGCCCACCAGGAGGACATGCCGTCGACCAGACGCTCGCCGCTGGCAAGCTGCAGCTCGCAGCCCTCGGCGGAAACCACCGGATAAACCGGTAACGGTGCGGTCATGGAGGTGTAGGGATGCCAGATATGGCGGCTATCGAAGGCGAGATCGTCCGTTGTCATAATCGACTTGTAAACCATTTTGAAAAGTTTTAGGTTTACGAGTATAAACCGAACCGAAAATTAACAAAACCCCGGAGAAGCCAATGGCTCACCCTTTACGCTGGACAATGTCGCAGGTCACCGCTCTTTTCGAAAAACCGCTGCTGGAACTGCTGTTTGAAGCGCAGCAGGTCCATCGCCAACATTTTGACCCTCAGCAGGTACAGGTGAGTACGCTGCTGTCGATTAAAACCGGCGCCTGTCCGGAAGACTGCAAGTACTGCCCGCAGAGTTCACGCTACAAAACCGGGCTGGAGAGCGAACGCCTGATGGAAGTGGAACAGGTGCTGGAATCGGCGCGCAAAGCCAAGCTGGCGGGCTCCACCCGTTTCTGTATGGGCGCGGCGTGGAAAAACCCGCACGAGCGCGATATGCCGTATCTCGAGCAGATGGTGCAGGGCGTCAAAGAGATGGGGCTCGAAGCCTGTATGACGCTCGGAACGCTCTCTGACAGCCAGGCGGCGCGTCTGGCCTCGGCGGGGCTGGACTACTATAACCACAACCTCGATACCTCACCGGAGTTCTACGGCAATATCATCACCACCCGCAGCTATCAGGAACGTCTCGATACCCTGGATAAAGTGCGCGAAGCCGGGATTAAAGTGTGTTCCGGCGGGATCGTCGGCTAGGTGAAACGGTCACCGACCGCGCCGGTCTGCTGCTCCAGTTGGCCAACCTGCCGACACCGCCGGAAAGCGTGCCGATCAACATGTTAGTGAAGGTGAAAGGCACACCGTTGGCCGATAACGAAGACGTTGATGCCTTTGATTTTATTCGCACGATTGCCGTCGCGCGCATCATGATGCCGACCTCGCACGTGCGCCTCTCCGCGGGGCGCGAGCAGATGAACGAGCAGACGCAGGCCATGTGCTTTATGGCGGGCGCTAACTCCATCTTCTACGGCTGCAAGCTGCTGACGACGCCAAACCCGGAAGAAGATAAAGACTTACAGCTGTTCCGCAAGCTGGGGCTGAACCCGCAGCAAACCACGGTCACCGCCGGAGACAACGAGCAGCAGCAGCGTCTCGAACAGGCGCTGATGACGCCGGATACCGACGATTATTACAACGCGGCGGCGGTATGAGCTGGCAGCAGCGAATCGACCGCGCTGTCGCTGAACGTCGTGAAGCGCAGGCCTTTCGTCAGCGCCAGCCGCTGGCGCAGGGGCTGGGCGCTGGTTGATGTGTGAAGGACGGTGTTACCGCAATTTTTCCAGCAACGACTATCTGGGCCTCAGCCAGCACCCGCAGGTGATTCGCGCCTGGCAGGACGGTGCGGAACGTTACGGCGTCGGCAGCGGCGGATCCGCGCATGTCACCGGCTACCATCAGGCGCATCTGCGCCTGGAAGAACAGCTGGCGGACTGGCTCGGCTATGACCGCGCGCTGTTGTTTATCTCCGGTTTTGCCGCCAATCAGGCGGTGATTGCCGCACTGGCTGGACGCGAGGATCGCATCGTCGCCGACCGCCTGAGCCACGCATCGCTACTGGAAGCGGCAACCCTGAGTCCCGCGCAGCTGCGGCGTTTTCAGCATAACGACCGCCAACACCTTGCCCGGCTGCTGGCTGCCTCCGTCGAAGGGCAACAGCTGGTGGTGACGGAAGGGGTGTTCAGTATGGATGGTGACAGCGCGCCGCTGGCCGAGATCGCCGCCGCAGCGCGTGCCGCTGACGCGTGGCTTATGGTCGACGATGCGCACGGTATTGGCGTAGTGGGTGAAAATGGACGCGGCAGTTGCTTTCAGCAGGGCGTTAAGCCGGAGCTACTGGTGGTGACGTTCGGCAAAGCCTTTGGTCTGAGCGGCGCGGCGGTGCTCTGCAGCCAGGCGGTAGCCGACTATTTCATCCAGTTCGCCCGTCACCTGATTTACAGCACCGCGATGCCTCCCGCCCAGGCGCAAGCGTTACAGGTGGCGCTGGCGGTCATTCAGAGCGATGACGGCCAACAGCGCCGCGAAATTTTGGCCCAACACATTGCTGATTTTCGCCGTGGCGCGCAAGGGCTGGCCTACGCGCTGAGCGGCTCGCAGAGCGCCATTCAACCGTTGATCGTCGGTGATAACGCAGACACGCTGCGGTTAGCCGAACGCTTGCGTGCGCAGGGCTGCTGGGTCACGGCTATTCGTCCACCGACGGTACCCGCGGGCACCGCGCGTTTGCGTCTGACACTCACTGCCGCGCATGACGCGCAGGACGTTGCTCATCTGCTGGAGGTTTTGCATGGCGAGCGTGGATAAACAGGCGGTCGCCGCGGCGTTTGGCCGCGCGGCGGCGTCTTATCAACAACACGACGAGTTACAGCGCCTCAGCGCCGCGCAGCTGCTGTCCCAGCTGCCGGCGCGGGCGTTTTCCCGCGTACTTGACGCCGGCTGTGGGCCGGGGAGCTACAGTCGCTACTGGCGCGAGCAGGGCAGCCACGTTACCGCGCTGGATCTCTCGGCGGAGATGCTGCGACAGGCGCGTCTACAGCAGGCGGCGGATACGTATCTGCTGGCGGATATCGAGGATATTCCGCTGCCTGGCGGCGGCTTCGATTTAGCGTGGAGTAATCTGGCTATTCAGTGGTGTAGCGATCTGCATGCAGCGCTGGCTGGCCTTTATCGCCAGCTCGCCCCGGTGGCACGCTGGCATTTACCACGCTGACGGCGGGTTCGCTGCCGGAGCTTAACCAGGCGTGGCAGGCTCTCGACAGCCATCCGCACGCCAATCGCTTCCTGCCTGAAGCGACGCTGCGCGAGGCGCTGGTGGCCTATTCTGGCTATGGGATAGCGACCACCATCACCCTTTCTTTTCCCGATGCGCTGAGCGCGATGCGCTCGTTAAAGGGGATTGGCGCAACACACTTGCACCAGGGGCGCAGCCGCCAGCCGCTCACCCGCGGCAGGCTCCAGCAGCTACAGCTGGCCTGGCCGAGGCAGGAGGGGATTTGCCCGCTGACCTACCATCTTTTCACAGGAATCATCACACGTGACTGAACGTTTTTATGTAACCGGAACCGATACGGAAGTCGGGAAAACTGTTGCCAGCACCGCACTATTGCAGGCCGCACGCCTGCTGGGCCGTCGCGCCGTGGGCTATAAGCCGGTAGCGTCGGGCAGCGAAATGACCGATGAGGGGTTGCGCAACAGCGACGCGCTGGCGCTCCAGCGTAACAGCGCGCTGCCACTGCGTTATGAAGAGGTGAACCCGTATACCTTTGCGGAACCCACGTCACCGCATATTGTGAGCGCCGATGAGCAACGGCCTATTGAGGTTGGCGTGCTATCGGCGGGTTTGCGTGCTTTAGAAGCGCAGGCCGACTGGGTGCTGGTGGAAGGCGCTGGCGGCTGGTTTACGCCGCTCTCGCCTACGCTGACGCTCGCCGACTGGGTTCGCGACGAGCAACTGCCGGTTATTCTGGTGGTGGGGGTGAAACTGGGTTGCATCAATCATGCCGTGCTAACCGCTCAGGCAGTACAGCAGGCCGGGCTGCGGCTGGCTGGCTGGATTGCCAATGACGTCGTACCGCCGGGGCGCCGCCATGCCGAGTATCTGAGTACCCTCCAGAGAATGCTGCCTGCCCCCTGCTGGGCGAAATTCCGTGGCTTGGCGAGTCGGTCGACGATCGACCTCTTGGCGGCTATCTCGATTTGAGTCTGTTATAAACCCTTTTTTTATTCTGATTTTTCTCTCGCGGTTATCTTCATTCGTAAGCGCTAGCCCGCAGAAAACGTAAGGAAAAAGCACGCCGTTATGGACAAAACACGTGCGCCTTTTCGCTGATACATATCAAAATTGGCGAGAAAATATTTTTTTGATTTCACGTTGACAGGAAGTTGCGCAAACCGCCGGGTGGCGAGGGATAGGGGCTAGCGGTAGTTATCCACTATTCCTGTGGATAACCCTGTGTATTAGAGTTAGAAAACTAGCGGTAAACGAGAGAACATGCGGCCTGCGCCTGAATTGATGCGAAAGGCGGCTTTTCTGTCTTTTTATTAATAATCAATAAGATAGATAAAAGCAATGGCGTAATAAAAAGTGCTGCGGATTGCCATAAAACTTTCATGACCGATATTGACAAATGTTAAAAGAGAAAAAGTTCTGGGATAACCCGGTTCAACTGGTGTTTTATGTTGTCAGAGGATAAATTTTCGCCTGTGACGCATGCCGCAACCTGTTTTGCTCAAAATACGATAATAGATTACTGTTTTTATATCCAGTATTTTTTATTGGCAATTTGGCAGGCGGCGAGTAGAATTAATCTCCAGCCCGACCCATCCGTTATCAGGTAGCGTTGCCCATGAGTAAACCCTTTAAATTACATTCCGCGTTCAGCCCTTCCGGCGACCAGCCGGTAGCCATCTCACGTCTGAAAGAGGGGCTGGAGGACGGTCTCGCGCACCAGACGCTGCTGGGCGTTACCGGGTCGGGGAAAACCTTTACTGTGGCCAACGTCATTGCCGATCTCCAGCGTCCGACGATGGTGCTGGCGCCGAACAAAACGCTGGCCGCGCAGCTCTATGGCGAAATGAAGGCATTCTTCCCGGAAAACGCGGTGGAGTATTTTGTCTCCTACTACGATTACTACCAGCCAGAAGCCTACGTTCCCAGCTCCGACACCTTTATCGAAAAAGACGCCTCGGTGAACGAACACATCGAGCAGATGCGTCTGTCCGCCACCAAAGCGCTGCTTGAACGCCGCGATGTCGTGGTGGTGGCCTCGGTGTCGGCGATTTACGGCCTGGGCGATCCCGATCTCTATTTGAAAATGATGCTGCACCTGACGGTCGGCATGATTATCGACCAGCGTTCAATTCTGCGCCGCCTGGCTGAGCTACAGTACACCCGCAACGATCAGGCGTTCCAGCGCGCGACCTTCCGCGTACGCGGCGAGGTGATTGATATCTTCCCAGCAGAGTCTGACGATCTGGCGCTGCGCGTTGAGCTGTTTGATGAAGAGGTCGAGCGCCTCTCGCTGTTCGATCCGCTGACCGGGCACGTCGAGTCAACTATTCAGCGCTTCACCATCTACCCGAAATCGCACTACGTCACGCCGCGTGAGCGCATTGTCCAGGCGATGGAAGATATCAAGGTTGAGCTGGCAGAGCGCCGCAAGGTGCTGCTGGAAAATAACAAGCTGCTCGAAGAGCAGCGTCTGAGCCAGCGTACTCAGTTCGACCTTGAAATGATGAACGAGCTTGGCTACTGCTCGGGCATTGAAAACTACTCACGCTTCCTTTCCGGGCGCGGGCCGGGTGAACCGCCGCCGACGTTGTTCGATTACCTGCCGGCTGACGGCCTGCTGGTGATTGATGAATCGCACGTCACCATTCCGCAAATTGGCGGCATGTACCGCGGCGACCGGGCGCGCAAAGAGACACTGGTCGAGTACGGCTTCCGTCTGCCGTCGGCGCTCGACAACCGCCCGTTGAAGTTCGAAGAATTTGAAGCGCTGGCGCCGCAAACCATCTATGTTTCGGCAACGCCGGGTAACTACGAGCTGGAGAAATCCGGCGGTGAAGTTATCGACCAGGTGGTGCGTCCAACCGGCCTGCTTGATCCGTTGATTGAGGTACGCCCGGTGGCGACTCAGGTGGACGATCTGCTGTCAGAAATTCGCAAGCGCTCGGTTATCAACGAACGCGTGCTGGTGACGACCCTGACCAAACGCATGGCGGAAGACCTGACGGAATATCTTGAAGAACACGGTGAGCGCGTACGCTACCTGCACTCCGATATCGACACCGTTGAACGTATGGAGATCATTCGGGATTTACGTCTGGGCGAGTTTGACGTGCTGGTGGGTATCAACCTGCTGCGTGAAGGCCTGGATATGCCGGAAGTCTCGCTGGTGGCGATTCTCGATGCCGACAAAGAGGGCTTCCTGCGTTCGGAACGTTCGCTGATTCAGACCATTGGCCGTGCCGCGCGTAATATCAACGGTAAGGCCATTCTCTACGGCGACAAGATTACCCCATCAATGGCGAAGGCGATTGGCGAAACGGAACGCCGTCGCGAGAAGCAGGAACGCTACAATGAAGAGCATGGCATCGTGCCTCAGGGGCTGGTGAAAGACGTTGTCGATATTCTGGCGATGGGCGAGGGCTGGCGAAAACGAAAGCGAAGGGGCGCGGCAAGTCTCGTTCTGCCTCGCCAATCGTTGAGCCAGACGTGAAAGCGCTGACGCCGAAAGCGCTCCAGCAGCAGATTCAAACGCTGGAGGCGCAGATGCTGAAACACGCGCAGAACCTCGAGTTTGAAGAAGCGGCAGAAATTCGCGACCGTTTGCATCAACTGCGTGAACTGTTTATCGCAGCGTCGTGATCCGCAGCGAAAATATCGAGTAGGCCTGATAAACGTTAGCGCTATCGGGCCGTTCGGCGCTGGTGCCGGATGGCGGCGCAAACGCCTTATCCGGCCTACGGGCGGCGTATCAGGCATTATTTATCTAAATTGCGGTAGCCATCACGAGCCAGCAATCTGCCTTAATGTTCACTTAATCTATTCTGCTGATACTATCCTTAAAATCATTAGGGTAGCGTCATGTCGAATCTGAATTTCCAGCAGTTATTTACCTTACTCGTCTCCGTTGCCATTGTTGCCGGTTTCCTGAGCCACTGGCTGTTGAGCTACTGACTTCTCTTAGCGCTTGGTCGGCAAAAACTCTACCCACGCCCGCGTCCCGGTTGTGTTTTCGCGGTTTTGCAGGAAGAACGCCGCTTCATGCAGCTGGGCGATGCGCGTCACGATGCTAAGCCCGAGGCCAATGCCGCCATAGCGACTGTCCATGCGCACAAAAGCCTGGCTCAGCTCGCCTACTTTCGATTCATCAATTCCTGGCCCTTCATCTTCCACAATCAACATCGGTTTGCTGTCTGCGGCCAGCGACAGCGTAATGGTGGTTGATTTTGGGCTGTAGCGATGCGCATTCTCCACCAGATTACGAACCATCAGGCGCAGTAGCGTCGCATCACCGGCAACGGTTACCGTGGGTGTCGGCTCGGCAATGACTAACTTCTGCGCTCGCACCTCCAGCATCGTTTCCAGCTCGTCCTTAAGCGGTTCCAGCACATCACTCAGCAAATTCACCTGCTGATAGCTTCCCGCTGAAAACGACTGGCCGACTCGCGCCAGCAGTAGCAGTTGCGCAACGCTTTCAGTCATCTGATCCAAACGCTGAATCAGCGGCGCAAGGCTCAGTTTCTGCGTTTTCTCCAGCAGCTCCAGATGCAGCTTTAACCCCGCCAGCGGGGTTCGTAGCTCATGGGCCACGTCGGCGGTGAACAGGCGTTCCCGGTCGAGCGTTTGGGTCAGGTTTTCCACCAGTTGGTTGATGGCTTTGGTGACCGCTTCAACCTCAACGGTGGTTTGCTGTAGGTAAATGGGCTGTAAATTCCCCGGGGTTCGGCGATCCAGCTCTTGCTGTAGGTCAGCCAGAGGGCGGGTGATACGTTTGACCGCCTGTAGACACAAAAACAGCGCCAGTCCGATGATCACCACGCTTGGCACCAGCAGGCTGGCAATCGCTTCACGAACTTCGTGGCGGATATGTTTCACGTTGTTGTGGTTGTTGAGCAGCATCGCCACTTCCAGTTCGATCTGCTCTTTGCTCTCATGCCACAGCCAGAACACGCTGATAAGCTGGAATACGATCAGAATCAGGCCAATCGCCAGCAGCAACTGGTGGCGCATTGGCCATTGGCGAACGGAGAATAATGCCATGGGTTACTCCGTTGGGCTGGAATTAACCAGCTGGTAGCCAAAGCCGCGCACGGTGCGAATACGGGCTTTACCCACTTTGTCACGCAGGTTGTGGATATGCACTTCCAGCGTGTTGGTTGCCGGTTCATTATCCCAGTTGTAGATATCGTTGTAGAGAATCTCGCGGTGCACCGGGCTGCCGGCCTTGAGCATCAGGCGGGAAAGTAGGGCGTACTCTTTAGGCGTCAGCTCCAGCAGTTCGCCGTCCAGCCATACCTGGCGGCGAGTGACGTTAAGGCGCAGATTTTCGACCGTCACCTCGTTATCGCCTTGATTGAGATTACGGCGCAGCAGCGCGCGAATGCGGGCATTGAGCTCTTCGAGCGCAAAGGGTTTGATCAGATAGTCGTCGGCACCGGTATCCAGGCCGCTGACGCGGTCTTCCAGGGTATCGCGGGCCGTCAGAATCAGCACCGGAGTACTCATTTTTTCCTGACGCATACGATGCAGGAAATGCAGCCCGTCTTCATCCGGCAGGCCAAGATCCAGCACCACCAGGCTATAGTGGCCATTCGCCAGACTCAGCGCCGCTTGCTGCGCGGTAGCAACACCATCGCAGGCGTATCCTTCACTCTGCATGGCCAGAATCAGCCCCTGCAGTAACAGCGTGTCATCTTCAACGACTAATATTTTCATCTGTTCGCCTCTATTTGCAGGTCGCTAATATATCATCCGCTGCATGATATTCCTTTGTCTCTACGCCAGTCATACCCAGTACGGTAGAGAACAGATTATCCTGAGAATAGTCATTTTCTTTAGCCTGTTTTTGCAGGCAATCGTAGTTCACGCCATAGCGTTTTTGATAATCGTCAGATAACCATAACAGCATCGGCACATGTTTTTGCGTTTCTGGCGCAATAGAATACGGTAAGCCGTGCAGATAAACGCCATTTTCACCTAACGACTCTCCGTGGTCGGAAAGATAAACCAGGCTGGTGGTAAATTTATCCTGCTTTGATTGCAGCAGTTTAATCGCTTTATCGACAATATAATCGATGTACAGAATGGTGTTGTCGTAGGTATTTTTCAGCTGTTCCTGGGAACAAGACTGAATTTCGCTGGTATCGCAGGTTGGCGTAAAACGACGGAACTGCGGCGGGTAACGGTTGTAATAGGTCGGGCCGTGGCTGCCGATGGTGTGCAGCACAATCACGCCGTCACCCTGCATGCTGTCGATGGTTTTTTCTAAGTCGTGGAACAGCACGTCGTCATAGCATTCGCCGTCAATGCACTGGCCGGTAACTTCATCGCCGTCATATCCTGATGCGGTACGCGGTCACAGGCGCCTTTACAACCACCGTCGTTGTCGTTCCACAGCACCTGAATTCCCGCGCGCTGAATAATATCGAGCAGGCCTTCCTGATGATGGGCTAAAGACTCATCATAGCGAGCTCGCGGCATATTGGAGAACATACAGGGAACCGAAACCGCCGTTGCTGTACCGCAAGAGGTGGTTTTCGGGAAATAGACCACGTTATCTTTCGCTAACAGTGGGTTGGTGTCGCGATCGTAACCGCCCAGCGAGAAGTTTGCGGCGCGCGAGGTCTCTCCGAGAACGATAATGGTCAGGTTCTTACGCGGTCCGTTTTTCATGATGGCTTTTTGCTGCGCGTCTTCACCAATTTTTACCAGCGGCAAATTATCCATCTTGTGGTGAAAATACCAGGAGTTGAGCGCCACAATACTGTTTGATGGGTTCAACGATTTCACCAGCTCTTTATTATTGCGAAACAGCGAGGCGTAATCTTTATAAAACAGGCCCGCGACCAGTACGATTAACAGCGCTGAAACCAGGACAGTACCGACGCGCATTAACACGCCGCGCCACAGGTTTGCCGCCGGTTTAATTTTAATCCACCACGCCAGGGCAATAAACAGCAGGGCGGTTAAACCCAGCACGACAATCATTTGACCAGAGAGCAGCGCGTAGCTCTCGGCGGGTGTGGTATCGAAGATATTGGTGATCATTGAACGGTCAATAATCACACCGTAATTCTTCATAAAATACTGCGCGCTGGCGCTGAACAGAATAAACAGCGTGACGAGGAGCTTCTCAAGTCGAATAACCGACGCAATCGCCAGACAAATTGCCATCACCGCAAAAGCGACTACCGGCATGCTCAGGAAGACGAGGGTATTGTGCAGGCTGTCTACCGGCAGCAGGCTAAATGCCTGACGATAAAAAACGACGTTCAGCGCCAGAGCAATATAGAGCGCGAACAGAATAATGTAGGTCAGACGGCTGACAACGGGACGTTTACGTAACAGGCGAAGCATAACGGTAACCTATGAAGATTGATGCTCGTTATGCTGCCCGATCTATTTTAAGACAACCTTAAGATTTTAAGGAAGCGCGGCCAAAGGCCTGAAGCGCCTCTTCCAGCGCCGCACGTAACAGGGTGCGATCGTGGCGGTAGGGTATGTCGCTAGCCTCCAGCGGCTGTTGGATAACCACTTTGCCCTCTGTGCCACTGATGTCTGCTTTCGGACCTACAATCACGGCATCAATCACCGGCTTGCCAATATAGTGCTCCAGCAGGTGAAGGCGGTCAGCAAGCGTCAGATTGCCCGCAGGGCTGTGCTCGCGACCCAGGTTTTCGATGTAGACCATCGGCGCAGGCGTGCGGCGCATGGCCTGAGCGATATCCGGTAGCAGCAGGATTGGCAGCAGACTGGTGTAGAAACTACCGGGCCCGATAAGAATTAAATCGGCTTCGGCGATGGCCTGTACTGCTTCGCGGGTAGCGGACACTGACGGGTCAGCATCAGCTCCTGCGGCGGCAGCGTCAGCTGATCGATATTCACTTCGCCGTAGATTTCATGCCCTCGCTATCGATTGCCATCAAATCGACCGGCTGTTCGGACATCGGGATTAAAGACGCCTCAACTTTCAGAAGGTTTCTGATTAAATTGATCGCCTCTAAAGGGCGTACGCTCAGGTGATCTAACGCCTTTAACATCAAATTTCCAAGGTTATGCCGGAAAGTTCACCGTTGCCGCCAAAACGATACTCAAACATCGTCGACGCTACGCTGGGTTCGGTGATTAATTGATTAAGACAGTTACGCATATCGCCCAGGCGATGCCGCCCTCTGAGCGACGAATACGTCCCGTAGACCCGCCATTATCCGTGGTGGTGACGATACCGGTAAGGCGAGAGCCCAGCGATGACAGGGATGACATCACGCGTCCAAGGCCGTGGCCGCCGCCGAGCGCCACCACGCGGTCGAGATCGGCAAAAGTGCGATTGCGCATACTACTTCCTTATGTCCTGAAAACCCGCTTACATTAGCCTAACTACCACTAAAAGACGATGCTCTGTACCGGTCAAAATGACGTATATCAATGCAAAAACGTGATTTTTACGTATTCTGTAGGGAAAGTGCACGATCGTGTCGCTATGTATAAGTTTATATAGCGAAAGCGAAAATGGCGAAACTGTTATTCTCGCGCTACTATTCGGCATAACCTGGTTCAGCACGCTGTGTACAACAGGCTGAACAAAACACTCTAGCCTCTGCGCCTAAGTTGAAAAATAAGGTGCTTTGGCCGCAACGGGTCACGCCGTTGCCAGGGCGAAGGAAGAAATGATCTCGCCTCCCGTATTTGGAAAGGTGTCTATGGCTTTACAACTCACCGATGCGTTTGCGCGTAGGTTTTTCTATCTGCGCCTGTCGATTACCGACGTCTGCAACTTCCGTTGCACCTATTGCCTGCCGAACGGCTATCAGCCGAATGGGGTCACCAACAAAGGATTTCTGTCACTGGACGAAATTCGCCGGGTGACGCGTGCCTTTTCGGCGCTGGGAACGGAAAAAGTGCGTCTCACCGGCGGCGAGCCGTCGTTACGCCGTGACTTTACCGACGTTATCGCCGCCGTAAAAGAAAATGCCTCTATCCGCCAGATTGCCGTGACCACCAATGGTTACCGTATGGCGCGCGATGTCGCCGCCTGGCGTGATGCCGGGTTGACGGCACTCAACGTGAGCGTTGATAGCCTTGATGCGCGTCAGTTCCACGCCATCACGGGTCAGGACAAATTCCGCCAGGTGATGGAGGGCATCGATGCCGCCTTCACCGCCGGCTTTGAAAAAGTGAAGGTCAACACCGTGCTGATGCGCGACGTGAACCATCACCAGCTCGATACCTTTCTGGCGTGGATCAAACCGCGCCGCATTCAACTTCGCTTTATTGAACTGATGGAAACCGGCGAGGGCAGCGAGCTGTTCCGTAAGCACCATATCTCGGCATGGTGCTGCGCGACGAACTGCTTAAGCGAGGCTGGATCCATCAGATCCGTCAGCGCAGCGACGGCCCGGCGCAGGTTTTCTGTCACCCCGACTACGAAGGGGAAATCGGCCTAATCATGCCGTATGAAAAAGACTTCTGCGCCAGCTGTAACCGTCTGCGCGTATCGTCCGTTGGGAAGCTACATCTGTGCCTGTTTGGCGACGGCGGCGTTGATCTACGCGAACTGCTGGCCGACGACGCCCAGCAGCAGGCGTTGGAAGAGCGTATTGCCGAAGCCCTGACGCATAAAAAACAGACCCACTTCCTGCACCAGGGCAATACCGGCATTACCCAGAATTTATCCTATATCGGCGGATAATTGGCTATCAAGGAGCTATTAAATGAGTCAGGTGAGCGCTGAATTTATCCCGACACGCATTGCTATTCTTACTATTTCCAACCGTCGCGGCGAGGAGGACGACACCTCCGGGCACTTCCTGCGCGATGCGGCCCACGAGGCCGGACATCAGATTGTCGATAAGGCGATCGTCAAAGAGAACCGCTATCAGATTCGTGCCCAGGTTTCAGCCTGGATTGCCCGCGACGACGTGCAGGTGGTGTTGATCACCGGTGGCACCGGGCTGACCGACGGCGATCAGGCACCGGAGGCGCTGCTGCCGCTGTTTGACCGCGAAATCGAAGGCTTTGGCGAAGTGTTCCGCATGCTCTCTTTCGAGGAGATTGGTACCGCCACGCTGCAATCGCGCGCCGTTGCCGGGATGGCCAACCGGACGCTGATTTTTGCGATGCCGGGTTCGACCAAAGCCTGCCGCACCGCGTGGGATAACATTATTGCCCCGCAGCTGGATGCTCGTACCCGTCCGTGTAACTTCCACCCTCATCTGAAGAAATAAACGATGTCGCAACTGACCCATATTAACGCAGCGGGTGAAGCCCACATGGTGGATGTCTCCGCCAAGACCGAAACCGTCCGCGAAGCGCGCGCTGAAGCGTTTGTCACCATGCAGCCGGAAACCCTGGCGATGATTATTGAAGGCAGCCACCACAAGGGCGATGTGTTCGCCACCGCGCGTATCGCCGGGATTCAGGCGGCTAAGCGCACCTGGGATCTTATCCCACTTTGTCACCCGCTGATGCTGAGCAAGGTGGAAGTGAACCTGCTGGCGGAGCCGGAACACCACCGCGTGCGCATTGAATCACTCTGCCGCCTCACCGGGAAAACCGGCGTCGAAATGGAAGCGCTGACCGCCGCATCGGTCGCGGCGTTGACCATCTATGACATGTGTAAGGCGGTGCAAAAAGATATGGTTATTGGCCCGGTCCGCCTGCTGGCGAAAAGCGGCGGTAAATCGGGTGATTTCAAGGCGGATACTCATGATTAATGTGCTGTTTTTTGCTCAGGTTCGTGAGCTGGTGGGCGTGGACTCGCTGGCGCTGGCGCCTGAATTTGCCAATGTGGAAGCCGTGCGTCAGCATCTGGCCGCGCAGGAAGGGCGCTGGTCGTTGGCCCTTGAAGAGGGCAAGCTGCTGGCGGCGGTGAACCAGACGCTGGTCAGCTTCGATCATCCGGTTACCGATGGTGATGAAGTGGCGTTTTTCCCGCCGGTGACGGGAGGGTAACATGAGCGAAACCCGTATTATCGTTCGCCATGAACGCTTTAGCGTTGGCGATGAATATCCCTGGCTGGCTGAACGCGATGAAGATGGCGCGGTGGTGACGTTTACCGGCAAAGTGCGTAACCATAATCTTGGTGATAGCGTGAAGGCGCTGAGCCTTGAGCACTACCCGGGTATGACCGAAAAAGCGCTGGCGGAAATCGTCGACGCCGCCCGTGAACGCTGGCCGCTGGGCCGCGTCACCGTGATTCACCGCATCGGCGAGATGTGGCCGGGCGAAGAGATTGTCTTTGTCGGCGTCACCAGCGCCCATCGCGGCAGCGCCTTTGACGCCGGTGAATTTATCATGGACTATCTAAAGACCCGCGCGCCGTTCTGGAAGCGTGAAGCGACGCCGGAAGGTGAGCGTTGGGTGGAAGCGCGCGACAGCGATAAACAGGCAGCCGAGCGTTGGTAGCGTTACACTTACTTCAGGCTTTCATCAATTCAGGAGAACGTCATGGATCGATTCCCTCGCTCTGATTCAATCGTGCAGGCCCGTAGCGGTCTGCAAACCTATATGGCTCAGGTTTACGGCTGGATGACCTGCGGGCTGCTGCTGACCGCGTTTATTGCGTGGTACGCGGCGAACACGCCGGCGGTGATGATGTTTGTTTTCTCCAGCAAAATCACCTTCTTCGGCCTGATCATCGCCCAACTGGCGCTGGTATTCGTGCTTTCCGGCATGGTGCAGCGTTTAAGTGCGGGCATGGCGACCACACTGTTTATGCTTTACTCGGCGCTCACCGGGCTGACGCTATCGAGCATTTTCATCGTCTACACCTACTCATCCATCGCCAGCACCTTCGTGGTCACCGGCGGATGTTCGGCATCATGAGCTTGTACGGTTACACCACCAAGCGCGATCTCAGCGGCCTGGGCAGCATGCTGTTTATGGGCTGATTGGTATCGTGCTGGCCTCGCTGGTTAACTTCTGGCTGAAAAGTGAAGCGTTGATGTGGGCGATTACCTATATCGGCGTGATTATCTTTGTTGGGCTGACCGCTTACGACACCCAGAAGCTGAAAAATATCGGCGAGCAGATTGACGTGCGCGATACCTCAAATCTGCGTAAGTACGCCATTCTCGGCGCGCTGACGCTGTACCTCGACTTCATCAACCTGTTCCTGATGCTGCTGCGGATTTTTGGTAATCGGCGCTAGGTAGGCTGAGTGAATTAAACGATCCCGGACTGGTTCCGGGATTTTTTTCGGATTTTATTCTGGTCTCAAACGCACGTTAAAAGCTGCTTACCGATGGGTAACTCAATTGAGCTCCGCCGTGGCGGCTGTTTTTTAGCTGGCATTGATTGCGCTAAAAACAAACAAATTGCTCTCTTCCTGAGCGAAAAAGTGACACCAACGTCACAAAAAGCACCACATTTACGGAATTTTCCGTACACTCGGGTACTCTGAATAAGCAAATAAAATTCTTCAGGAGAGAAGCCATGAAGTGGCAACAACGAGTTCGTGTCGCAACGGGGCTAAGTTGCTGGCAGATTATGTTGCATTTGCTGGTCGTCGCCGTGCTGGTGATGGGCTGGATGAGCGGCGCGCTGGTGCGCGTTGGCCTGGGTCTCTGCGTCGTGTATGCCGTTACCGTTTTACTGATGCTGGCGCTACAGCGTCACCACGAGCAGCGCTGGCGAGACGTCGCCGACGTGCTCGAAGAGTTGACCACCACCTGGTATTTTGGCGCGGCGATGATTGTCGTCTGGCTGCTGTCGCGCGTGCTGCAAAATAACTACCTGCTGGCGGTGGCCGGTCTGGTTATTCTCGCTGGGCCAGCCGTGTTCTCGCTGCTGGTGAAAGAAAAAACCTCAGGCGATCTTGCGGCGAAACATCGCGTACGCCACTGATCCCGTCGTGGCCGCTATAAACAGTAGCGGCCACAGGCTCCCCAGACAATCGACAGACTCGCATCCTTCAAATAAATCTGCTTGGTAATATCGGTAAAATGCCGAATCGGGTTAATCCACGTTAAATGCTGGAGCCACACCGGCATGTTCTCAACCGGCGACACATAGCCCGACAAGAGAATCGCTGGCATCATAAAGACGAACACGCCGATAAACGCCTGCTGCTGCGTTGAACACAGCGCGGAAATCAGCAGCCCAAACCCAACCAGCGACAGCCCGTAAATCACCATCGTGAAATAAAACAGCGCCAGCGAGCCGGCGAAAGGAATTTGATAGGCCCAGATGCCGATGGCCAGCACGATAGTGGCCTGGAACGTGGCGACGATCAGCGCGGGCACCGCTTTACCAACAAAAATTTGCCAGGTGGCGAGCGGGGAGACCAGCAGCTGATCCAGTGTACCCTGTTCGCGCTCGCGAGCGACCGACAGCGAGGTGACGATCATCACGCCGATGGTGGTGATCATGGCGATCAGAGAGGGCACCACGAACCACTTGTAGTCGAGATTCGGGTTGTACCAGTTGCGCACCACCAGTTCACTGTTGTTCGGTTTTGCTTTCCCCTCCATCAGCTCCTGCTGGTAGTTCTTGACGATTTGTTGCAGGTAGTTGGCGGCAATCTGTGCGCTGTTGGAGTTGCGCCCGTCGAGTATCAGCTGCATCGGCGCGGTCTGGAAAGTATCGAGATTGCGCGAAAAGTCGGCCGGGAAACGCACCAGCAGCAATGCTTTTTGAGTGTCGAGCGTTGGCTGGATCTCCTGCGGGCTTTTCAGCAGCAGCACGTGGGTGAAGGCTTTGGCGCGGGCGAAGCGCTGGGTCAATTCAACGGCGTGCTTACCGTTGTCTTCGTTATAGACGGCGATGGTGGCGTTGGTCACTTCCAGCGTGGCGGCAAAGGGAAACAACAGCACCTGGATCAGCACCGGCATAATCAGAATGACGCGGGTTTGCGGCTCGCGCAGCAGCGACTGTAGCTCTTTGCGGATAAGCGTCCATAAGCGATAAAACATAGTGCTTTCCTCATGTCGGGTGCGCTTCGCTTGCCCGACCTACAAGCCTCGTTGTCCCGGTAAGCGCAGCGCCGTCGGGAAAAATACGAGTGCCAGCGTTAATCCAATCGACGTTTGGTTTTCATCCACGTCAGGCCAATAAACATCACCGCCGAAGCGATTAAAAACAAGGTGTTAATCATCAGCACCACGGGAATATTGCCCGCCAGGAACAGGCTTTGCAGGGTGCTGACAAAATAGCGCGCCGGGATGATATAGGTCACCACGCGAATGGCCGCGGGCATACTGTCTATCTGGAAAATAAACCCGGACAGCATGATCGACGGCAGAAACGCGGCGTTCAGCGCCACCTGGGCGGCGTTAAACTGATTGCGGGTGATGGTGGAAATCAGCAGCCCCATCCCAGCGTGCTGAGCAAAAACAGGCTGGTGATGAAAAACAGGATCACCAGCGAGCCGCGGTACGGCACGCCGAGAATAAACACCGATACCAGCATGCACAGCAGCATCGCCAGCATGCCGAGGAAATAGTAGGGAATCAGCTTGCACAGCAGCAGCTCGACGCGAGTCACTTCGGTGGAAAGCAGCGCTTCCATGGTGCCGCGCTCCCATTCGCGGGCAATAACCAGCGAGGTGAGAATCGCGCCAATGACCGTCATAATAATGGTGATCGCGCCTGGAATAATAAAATGCTGGCTGATGGCCGCCGGGTTAAACCAATAGCGAGTCTGCACGTCGATAAGCGGTTCGAACTCCTGGCCGTTATCCTCAGCGCGCTGCTGCTGCCAGATTTGCCAGATACCCTCAACGTAGCCTTGCACAAAGTTGGCGGTATTCGGTTCACTGCCGTCGGTAATCACCTGAATCGGCGCGTCGTCACCAACTCGGGTCATCTTCTTATCGAAATCAACCGGCACGACGATCAGGCCGCGAATACGCCCGGCCTGCATCATTTCAATCAGCTGCTGACGGTTGTCGCTGATGGTGGCGTCGATATAGGGGAGCCGGTCAGAGTGTGGGTGAAATCCAGCGCTTCCTGGCTTTGCTGCTCCAGCAGCACGCCGACGCGCAGTTTGCTGGAGTCGAGGTTAATGCCGTAGCCGAAGATAAACAGCAGCAATAGCGGGATAACCACCGCAATCAGCCAACTGCTCGGGTCGCGGACAATCTGCCGCGTCTCCTTCACGCACAGCGCGCGCACGCGCCGCCAGGACAGCATCTTAGCGCTCATCGGCATGCTCCTTATCCCAGTCGTTGATCAGCGTGATAAAGGCTTGCTCCATAGTCGGATCCGGTTGCTGGTCATCCGCCGCCTGCGCTTTTAAGTCGTCCGGCGTGCCGCTGGCAATCAGCTTGCCGCGATAGACCAGGCCGATACGGTCGCAGTATTCCGCCTCATCCATAAAGTGGGTGGTGACCATCACCGTGACCCCTTTCTCCACCATGCTGTTGATATGCAGCCAGAATTCGCGGCGGGTGAGAGGGTTGTAAGGTGACAGTTATGTAGTGAACATCGGAACGAATCCGGGAACAGGTGAAAGAAAGCGGGATCTGGTGGGACAAACTCAGGCAGATTAAGGCTTGGCGGCAATATGCTCGCTCGCGTGCTAAGACGGATTGTTCATTGTTAAAATTAGATCACCGCCGAGCGCTTGCATACTTCTGACACATAAAAATGTAACGTTAATGCGCTTTGTTTAATGGATTCATACAGCGTTTAAATATCTTTAACTGTGTAACTTGCTTTGTGGCACTTTGACGCTTTTTGTAATCAGTTGGTACTGCTTTGATCGAGTTAAAGCACAGCTTGATTAGAGTCAATTCTCACAATCCTAAAGGCCAGTTAAGTTGTTCTGGTGAACACTTTAACCGGCCTTTTTGCTATCACCCAAAGGGCCTGGTGAGGCTACATCTGCACCAACCGCAGATGACCCTTTTTTGACTGTGGACTCAAGAAAAGTAAGCAGGCGTTCCTTCTCATAATCAGAGCATTGTATGAGCTGGAGGTTTCTCTCATCCTTCAGTTTTAAAACAGTATCGACCCCTTTTCGGGCAATCAACTCAAACAATGATTTTATCTCGTGTTCATTGAGGATGCTTAAAATGGAAACGAGGGTTGTTTCATAGCTCACGTGAACCAAAGTATTGCGGGATTCCTTATGTTTATCCTTCTTGGGTTCGACAGCGATGACAGCGTCATCAATCCAGCGTTCCAGCATAGCGTCATTCTCGTCTGGGCTCTGCCCAAGAAGCCATCCAATAGTCACGCCTTCGATACTTGCTATTTTACGTACTACCTCGATTCTTGGTGATGATTCAGGTCTGGCGTAATAGTTCTTGAGTGTACTGAAATTGATATCCCAATCTTTCGCCGCTCTGTACAAAGAACGACCTTTCAGTAGTAGGTTCAACCTTTCACAAAAGGGTTCTTTTTGATTACTCTCAAAAGAACCTTTCGTATTATCATTTTTCATCTTAATGAATCCTTTGTATCTTGTTGATATTAATGTCTTTTATTTAAAATCTGACTTGGGACTCAAAAACACCTTGCAAACATCTCTTTCGAGTCCTAATCTTTATCCATACGGATACCCGCGCAGTTATCCGCGCGGATAACTTTTTAGGATAGATGAATCATGAACCGAAATGAAGATCTGACTGATTGGCACCCTGAGACGATTAAGGCGGAAATCCACAAGCGTGGTTTATCTTTCCGCTCTTTATCGGTTCAGGCGGGCTACCAAAAAGACTCTTTAAAGAGTGTATTGCGCACACCATGCCGCCCGTATCAGCAGATTGTTGCTGATGCTCTTGGTGTTTCTCCTGAAACCATCTGGCCGAGCCGCTATGCCGCTCATAGCTACATGAATAAGGCGGTCTGATTATGTTTGTTGTTGCAAAGGAATTGGTCGGTGTACCTGGTTTACCTAAAACGGTAAAAGGAATTCGTGAGGCATTAACGCGCTATTCCGCAGGTGCTGAAGATAAAGTGCGCAAGCGTGCAGGCGGCAAAGCATTAGAGTTTCACATCACCGTTTTGCCTCCTGAAGCACGTGCAGAGGTACTCTCCGCTAAAGGCATGGTGGAAACATCTTCTGGTGTCATCTCTCTGCCGGAACGCACTAAGGGTAATGCTGACTCTGCACATAACTTCGAGCGCCAGCAGCTCTGGAAACACTGGGAAGGTGCGACCAACGAACAGCGCCAGCGTGCTGAGCAGCGCACCACTGCGGTCTCTCTTGTCGCGGAGCTGGTCGATTCAGGTCTGTCTTTGCGCCTGGCTCTGAGAACAGCGGCAATGAAACTGCATATGAGCGAAGGCTCTTTGCGTAACCTGTATTACCGCGTACAAAACCGCAGCCGTGACGTCTGGGCCCCGTTCTGCTTGACCGCCGTCTGCGTGAGAAGTGCAAAACCAACCGTGAAGCGCCAATCAGCGAAGATGCCTGGCAATTTTTCCTGGGGATTATCTCCGCCCGGAAGAGCCCTGCTTCACGAAGTCGTATGAACTTCTCCAGATAGCGGCGCGGGAATATGGCTGGGAAATCCCTTCTGAACGCACACTGCGCCGCCGTTTGGAACGCGAAATTGATGCACGTGTCATTGTCGCTACCCGCAAAGGTGATAACGCACTGGCACGTATGTTCCCGAGCCAGCAGCGCACCGTCGCGCAGCTGCATGCGATGGAATGGATAAACGGCGATGGTTACCAGCACAACGTATTCGTGCAGTGGTACAACGGTGAAGTGATCCGCCCAAAAACGTGGGTCTGGCAGGATGTCCATAGTCGCAAAATTATTGGCTGGCGTACTGACGTCTCTGAAAACAGCGACAGCATTCGCCTGTCACTGATGGATGCCATTTCAGAATTCGGTAAGCCTGAACATGTCACCATCGATAACACCCGCGCAGCGGCTAACAAATGGCTGTCAGGTGGTGTTCCTAACCGCTATCGCTTCAAAGTTAAGCCGGATGATCCGATGGGTATTCTGCCGATGCTCGGTATTCAGGTTCACTGGACGAGTGTTATTGGCGGTAAAGGCTGGGGGCAGGCAAAACCGATTGAACGTGCGTTTGGTATCGGCGGTCTGGGGATTATATCGACAAACATCCTTCTCTGGCCGGGCATATACTGGCCCGAATACCCAGAATAAACCGGACAATTACGGTGACCGGGTTGTTGATGTTGAGACATTCCTTTCCGCTGTCAACGAGGGGATCGCCATCTATAACGCGCGTGTCGGCCGTGAAACTGAGATGTGTCAGGGGGAGCTGTCATTTGACCAGGCATTTGAGCGCAGTTACAGCAATGCGGTTGTCACCCGCCTCAGTGAAGAGCAAATCCGCCAGCTGATGCTGCCAGCAGAAGCCGTAACGGTGAAAACTACCGGTGAATTCTTCCTGCAGTGCGGCGGCACTCTTTATGGCCGCAAAAACAGCTACTGGAACCCGCTTCTGGCCAATATTCGCCAGCGTAAAATTACGGTTCGCTTCGATCCTCGCAACCTTCACAGCGAAGTGGCGTGTTACGACCTTGATGGCCGCTTCCTTTGCATGGCGGAATGCCGCTCAGCTGTCGCGTTCGGCGATACCGAAACTGGTCGCGAACATAGCCGCCAGCGTAAGCAGATGATGACCCATACCAAACGCGCAGCCAAAGCTCAGCGCCGCATGACGGCAATCGAGGTTAACGATCTGCTGCCAAAAGTTGCACCGCCAGAACCACCGCAGCGGCATGTTGTTGAACGTGTCTTTGCCCAGGGTAATGCACTGAAAAAAGTTCAGGAAGTCCAGGAGCATCAGAACGAGAACGATGTGATTTTCCAGACGCTGATGAAAAGTGTCAGCAAGTCGAAGAAATAAAAAAGCGACGTTTGAGCCGCCGCTTTTGAGAAGTGTTTAAAACCGCATTAACAATGGAAAAATACAGGATTAAAAACGATGACGCAAATTAACCATGATGTAATCCGTAATACCGTAAAAGGCCTGATTGATGACAAAACCATTTCTGGTGCTGCGCTGTCGCGTGAAACTGGGGTGTCTTCGTCTGCCCTTTCTCAGTTTATTAACGGTAAATATAAGGGCGACAATGATGCCGTGGCGGCATCAATCAGCACCTGGCTTGAGTCCCGTAAAACTGCCCAGAGTGCGCTGCCGGAAATCCCTGACTATGTCGTGACGCCGACCTCTGAAAAAATCACGGCCGCGCTGACCTATGCCCAGTTGACCCACACCATCGCGCTCGTTTACGGGAATCCAGGTGTGGGCAAGTCGGAAGCGCTGAAGCAATACACTCGTACAGGCAACAACGTCTGGCGTCTTACCGCGAGCAAGTCCCGCACGAACGAGCTGGAAACCATGTATGAGCTGGCGCTGGAGATGGGGATTTCAGATGCGCCTTATCAGCGCGGCGCGTTATCCCGCTTGCTGCGTCGCCGGCTGCGAGACACCAACGCCTTAATCATCATTGATGAAGCGGACTGGCTGAACTATGACGCCATTGAAGAGCTGCGCATCCTCCAGGAGGAATGCGGTATTGGGCTGGCGTTTATCGGCAACCACAAAGTCTATGACCGCCTGACTGGTGGTAGTCGCACCGTCGATTTTGCTCGTTTGTTCTCTCGCGTGGCCAAGAAAATTGTTATCAACAACGTGCTGGCCGCTGATGTTGATGCGTTCTGTGATGCTTGGAAAGTTGACGGCCGCGACGAGCGCAAGCTGTTACGTGCGATTGCAAAGCGCCCTGGTGCTCTGCGCTCTCTCTCCCACATTCTGCCGCTGGCCCATATCTACGCCAGCGGTAAAAGCGAGCCGGTTAACTCTGGCCATATTCATTCAGCAATGCTTGAGCTGGGGCATGCTGAAATCGTGGAGGACTAATGAATAAAGAGAGCATGGTCAAATGTACTCGTTGCCGGAATATTCATAAAGAAGGCGAGCGAATCGAGGTCAGGGATAAAGCATATAAGGGCATTAAGGTTTTTACCCTTGTTTGTCCCGCTGCGGTTGTAAAAACTATTACGATTTGAGCAAAGAGGTCGGCAAACAATGATTAGCGAACTGATTTCCTCACATGTACAGCAAGCGATGGCCACTGAGGCGTTGTTGAACAAAAAAGGCTGTCTGGTTACGGAGTTTCGCCAGACTCGTTCTCGTCCCGTTCTGGAGGTGTCATGCCCTCCGGTTGACCTGCTCAACAGTGCTGTGCGTATTGTTGAGCGTAACAATTCAGGCTCCCGCTCCGTGTGGGTCGCCAGTTTCAACGGTTGCCGGATTATCTGGCGATAAGGAGTCAATATGGCAAAAGTTATCATCGAACTGACTCGGGATTTTACCTGCAAACAAGATGCAGGCCGTACCGAGATTCTGGGCGTTGTAGTTTCTATTGAGGACCGTAACCCCGATGGGAAAATTGGTCCTCAAGATGTATTGGCCGCAGCGATCAAACAACGCATTCCTCAGGTTATTAAAGAAGCCGGTGAAGAAGTCGCGGCTCTTATAGGAAAATTCGGCATTTCAGCTCGTTCAGAAATGATGGCAAAAAATGCGAATCAAAAGCATTAATCAGGAGATATAAACAATGGTATCAAAACCGAAACGCATTAAAGCCGCTGCGGCGAATTACGTATCTCAGTCTCGGGATGCGGTAATCACTGATATTCGTAAAATTGGTGACCTGCAGCGCGAAGCTACCCGGCTTGAATCGGCGATGAATGATGAAATCGCTGTTATTACCGAGAAATACGCAGGTCTTATCAAGCCGCTTAAAGCTGATGTTGAAATGCTTTCAAAGGGTGTTCAGGGCTGGTGTGAAGCCAATCGTGATGACCTGACCAGCAATGGTAAAGTCAAAACCGCCAATCTGGTTACTGGTGATATCCAGTGGCGTATCCGTCCTCCGTCAGTATCTGTTCGTGGGCCTGATGCGGTGATGGAGACGCTGACGCGCCTGGGATTGTCGCGTTTTATCCGAACGAAGCAGGAGATCAACAAAGAGGCCATCCTCAACGAGCCACTGGCAGTGGCTGGTGTGGCTGGTATTACAGTTAAATCGGGAATAGAGGACTTTTCCATTATTCCGTTTGAGCAGACTGCTGATATTTAAAGCACATAATTAATTAACTCTGTTTTTATTTCGGCGCTAGCGTCAGGGGTTCGTTCGCGCCGAATCCGACAAAAGGAATATTTAATGAACGAGAAACAATTTATTTCGATGCTTATCGACCTGAAATCATGGCATCAAAATCGCGTTGATAAATGCCAACTGATTATCGATACAAAAGATGCCGATATTTGCATAGATATGGGCGAGGACGGGGAGAGAGTTTTTCCAGCATATTCGGTCCAGGCCGCTTTCATCAGGATCGGCGTTCAACTGGCACTTCTCCAGTTCCAGCCGTTCCCCATCACTATGAAGCAGGCGGATGACGACATGGAGGATGAAGACGATGAATAAGCTTCATGTTTTCGATGCGGCGCTTGCGCTCTGGGGTTATGACCGTCAGGTTCTGACCACGGCAGAAGAATGTAACGAACTGGCCGCTGTCTGCACCCGTTTTGTTAACCACAAGGCCAACGGGAATCGTATCGCCGAAGAAGCTGCCGATGTTGAAATCATGATTGAACAGCTTCGTCACAACGGGATGAACGACATGATTGATCATCACAAAACCCGAAAGCTGGCGCGTCTCTCGCAGCGTGTTGGTGTGGAATGCCCGGCGGTATCACCTTCCTGTCCGTCAGTATCTTCCCTGCTGGAGGAAGCGCTGGAACAGCTGGAGATGGCACAGGCGCTTTACCTGGACAAAGCGACCAGCAAGCGTCTCGCCGCAGCCAGAACGCGCAGCTGTATCGCTGCGCTGATGCAGGCGGCACAGGGCATGGTCCGCGAGCAACAGCAGGCAGAAAGCCGTCAGGGAGAAAGAGCATGATAGACAGCATCAAATCCGTACTTACGGAAAAAGGGGAAATGACCTGCCTGCAACTGGTGAGCCAGACAGGTAAAAGCGCCCAGGAACTGATTTCCGTCCTTCGTCGTGCCGTGGACGGTGGCGAACTGTCGGAGCGCAACGGTTTTTATGCGCTTCCCTCGTCAGACGGTACGTTATCCCGTCGCTGCTCTTATAAATGGGTTGAGGGGACGGTGTTGCCCAAATGGGTTGTGAATCTGGCAACCGGTATTCGTACATGTGAGACCGTATTTGTTATTGCTGAGACAGATTCATGGCTGCAACAGCAGGGTTTTCCCCAGTTTGTCCCTGCGCTGATTGATGTCCGGTTAATGCATATACAGTGCTGGTCCACAGGCAGGATTATCGACGCTCACGTTCTGCGGTATCTGCCACTCGATACGGGGGCAGTCCTGTGAACATATTACTGGGCATCATTATTTACCTTATTTTCGCGTTTTTAACGTACCTGCTGGTTTCCGCTCTTGATGGCAAATACAGCCACGAGAAGCCGGAAGACTCGGCCATTGCGGTCGCTTTCGGTCTTGCCTGGCCTTTTACGCTCCTTCTTGGGCTGGGGCTGGTCATGATGTGGGCAGTATTTGACTGGTGGGATGTTCTTTATCTGAAAGTTAAAAAGGGATATTTCGGGGGCCGAAAATGAGCGAAGAAATGCAGCGTTATCACGATGAAATCAAATGGCGGAATGATGCTATTAACTGCCTGGTCAGGGCCATTAATGGTCTTGAGCTAAATGTGGAAGAGGATTTCCTCCCTGATATGGTACAGAACGCAATCCAGACCGTTCGCAGCCAGCGGCATACGGTTCTGATCCTGACAGCCCGCCAGATACTCGAAGCGGCGGAGTTTGCCGGGCTGGATGTCTGTGTTGACCCCGTAAACGATGAGCTTGACGAAGAATATTGTATCCGCACCGGCATAATTGCAGGTAGCCCACAGGAAGGGCTGGAGCCTTACGAGGGGCCGCTTATTGAATCCCTTCTGTATCCAGAAGAAGGAGCTGTACCGCTGTCCGGGGAGCAACCGTTTAAAGAATATGAGCCAGTTATTGATGAGGGCTTTTTGCGTCAGGCTGCGCAGTGCAACGGCTGGCCGGGGAACTGGCCCGCAGGCTGCTTGATGAAAACAGGAGGACGTCTGAACTGGTTATGTTGATCAAACGCCTTGGTTCTTCACTGCGCAGTGCGCGGCCAGAATGTAAATTGCCTGATACAGCAATGCGTTACTTAAGTAAGCACGGTCTTGTCAGCGCCAATGATTGCCTGCGGACCAGTATCCCTCAACGTATTCGGGAACCGGGTCTGTATCAGGAGAATAAACCGTTATGACTATTTCAAAAGAACAGTGGAAAGGTATCCAGAACACGCTGGGCGACCTGTATTGTCAGGTAAAATTTACGTTACCTTCAGGCGAAGTAATTAGCGTCATGAAGTCGTTTATCTCTGAGAACAAGACCGCGCTCATTGTCTGGATCGACGATACCCGCTGCGAGGCGTGGGGCTGGAAAGAGCATGATGAGTATCGGCCCCTCACCGAGCTTGTGTGGCGTCGCAAGACCTACAAACCCGGCGCTTCAATCATTCGTCGTGCGTCCAAAACCAGAGACGGGCAACGCTGGCTGAAGCGGAAAGAAAATGCGTATGTGCATGAGGTGGTTGAATACTGGGTATGCCATTTCAGCACTGCAGCGTCGTTGGTTCGCCAGTTTAAAAAAATTGATGGGCTTGAGCTCATTACTCCTGTCAGCGAGGTGGTGAGAAATGCCTAAAATTATCTGGTCCAGAGTCCCAGAACTTTGATCTGGTTGCTGGTGAACCCTCATATTTTGGGGTCTATCATACTCAGTGGTCTGGCAACATTAATCTGTGTTGTTCTCTTCTGGAGCGGTGACAAGCTGGATGATATTGCACGAGTTATCAGAAAATGGAATGTCGATCCTAATAATAAAATGCTTCAGTGGCCAACTCTATGTGACGCACTGATTGATTGGTACAAGGTGAAAAAATGAGAGCGAATACCATCAAACTGATCCACGTGGCGCGGCGTTCTCTGGGCCTTGACGATGAGACCTATCGAGTATTTTTAGGCTCTGTTGTTCCAGGTAAGAGAAGTTGTCGCGATATGAGTGCGCAGCAGCTGCAGACCGTTCTTGATGCACTTAAAGAGAGAGGCTTTAAACCGGTATCATCGAAACCCAAAGCATCATCGGGGATTGTTGGCAAAATTCGGGCAGTATGGTTCACCATGTACAATCAGGGGTTCGTCACCAGTAACGACACGACCGCGATTGATGCTTACGTTAAGCGTATTACACGGCAGCAGAACGGTGGCGAAGGAGTGGCAAAGCTGAACTGGCTGCGTGACGAAAAAGCCAGAACCGTTCTTGAAAGCCTGAAGCGTTGGCATATGCGGTGCATGCTTGAGCGTCTGCCTGATAACGGCATCAAGCCGACTTACGATGCAACGCTACAGAGGTATAAACAGGTGCTTAGATAGGAGAAGACCCGCATTTAGCGGGTCTTTTTTATTTTTGTAGGCTTTCGGTATTCGTCCATACGTCATACAGCTCTCCATCGGCATAAACTTTGAGTTGAGCCACTCCATCAGTCCATCCTCGGGCAACGACTTTTTCAACTGGCATCCCTTCTTGCGGCATGAAACACTCTGTTTTCATGATTTTCTTGAATGCAGACTCATCGCCGTGCTTAAGAATAGCCTGCAGCTTGTCGAAACTCTCTCGTGAAATGCACACAGGATATTTGCCATTTATTTGAGCTGCAGTAGAAGCAAATGCACACCCAGAAAGAAATATTGCTGTAATAATTTTTTTCATTGTAGTCCCATTTTTTTGGTCGATTTGGAGCGTAGCATGCCATCAGTTTAGAGAAAGGATAAACACCAATATCAAACGACATCAAATTATTCGCATATTTTTTGTATACTGTCTGTACGCTTACCTTGAGGAGGGTTTATGTCACAACAGTCAGAGCTTTTTGAACACGATCCGGCCATCCACCAGTTGCTTGACCATATCGACAATATTCCTGTCGGTGAGCTTGAGCACCAATGGCCACAAATGCTGGTTGCACTTGTCGATGTGATGGAGGCAGAATTGAAGCGCCTCGGAGTTGCTGAAGACAGTCGTTTGCTGGCGCGTAAACTGGCGCTGGCCATGTCCCACTATATGGGCGGACGTCAGTATTATCTGCCATCCGGCGACAAGCTTGTTACAGCGTTACGGGACGATCTCATCTTCTCCCGTTTCGATGGCCGCAACCTTGAAGACCTGCGCCGCGAGCATCGTTTATCTCAGACGCAGATTTACGATATCATCGCCCGTCAGCGCAAGCTTCATACCCGTCGTCGCCAACCGGATTTATTCCCGCACTAATTATCTGTAACAACCGACTGCGCTCGAGAGTGCGGGTTGTACTCAGATACCGGAATCACCTCTCTAATCAGCTTTTTCTTATCCTCGGATGCAGATCCACTCACCGGATAAGCTGATGCCCCAAATACCCCGTAGTCTGAAAGCGTCATTGCTGGCGATTGCTATCGCCGGTGGCGGTTATCACGAAATGACCCGCGAGACCCTTATCCACGTCGAGGGATCGAATATACCCGTACCGCGACATTGCCGGCATCCTGACCGTATGCGTTGGCCATACTGGCGCTGATATCCAGATGCGAACCTACACCCATGATGAATGCATGGCGCTGTTGGACAGCGATTTAAAGCCCGTTCGGGCAGTCATTAAACGGCTGGTAAAAGTCCCTTTAACCGATTTTCAGCGTACTGCACTTGAGACCTTTGTTTTCAATACCGGCACCGGGCATTTGCCCGTTCGACCCTCCTCAAAAAGTTGAATGCTGGTGATTTTGAAGGCGCTCGCGACCAGATGCGCCGCTGGGTATTTGCCGCCGGGAAACCGTGGAAAGGACTGATGACGCGCCGTGAAGTTGAGATGGCCATCTGGTCTGTCGGAGGTGTTGATGACCTTCGCTGATCGTCTTATCGCTGCCGGCGCGATTGCACTCCTGGTCACCGTGGGTGTGGTCTGGGTAAAGGCTGAGAGAACGCACAGCGATAACGTCCAGTTACGCCGGGACCTGCAGACCCAGACACAAGCCAGAAACACAGCAGAATGGCTGCTACACGGCCAGGAGCAAACCATCCAGATATTCAGCGCCATCCGCGCGGCCAATGCCGCAGCACGGCGCGAAGACGAGAGGCTGCGCGATGAAGCTCAGAACCAGATCACCCTCATCCTTGAAAAAGACGAATGCGCTAAGCGCGATGTGCCTGCTGCTGCTGTTGAGTGGTTGCAGCGGGTCGAGAACCGCGCCCGTTCCGGTAGTGGTGACCCCGCTGCCTATTGATGCAGAACTGCTGGCGGAAACGCCTGTGCCAGTGCGCCCCGCACCGTTCACATACGGTGCCTCGGTGGTCTGGAATGCCACGCTATTAACAGCACTTGGCCAGTGCAATCGCGATAAGAACGATGCCCGCCAGCAGGATTTAAAAAGGATTGAAATTTATGGACGCCGACCTGCTTCAGGAGGCTGAAGAGTTTCTGCGGGAACTTTGGCAGCAACAAGGTTGCAGCTGGCCTGGACCACAAATCCAGCGCCCTGAGCCTGACCGTATTTGTGTCTTATGTCGCCGCCGACTGGGTGTTGTTGAGCTGACAGACCTGTATGAGCCGCAATGCCAGTTTTGTTATTCAGGGAGTTAATCGTGGACCTTTTTCAATTTTGGCCTTACCTGGTACCGGTGGCATTTGGCGGCATTGTCTGGGCGATGCGGCGCACGTTCGCCAGCACCGAACGCGTAGAGAAGCTGGAGAACCGCCTCACCGAAATGGAAACCAAATACGCCAACATGCCTGGCGTTGAAGATATGCAGGAAATGCGTCTGCGCATGACTGAAATGGCGGGTGATATGAAGGTCATTGGCCAGCGCGTGCAGTCTATGACCCACCAGATTGAACTGTTACTGGAAAATGCTGTGAACCGGAGCAACTGATGATTAACGATATTCTGACCGAAGACCAAAGGCTGGTGATCCTCCGTAGCCTGATGGACTGCAATAACGAAGCTAACGAAAGCATCCTGAATGACTGCCTCGATGCCTATGGCCACAATATTTCACGTGATCTCGTTCGTACTCATATTGACTGGCTGCAGGAGCAAGGGCTGGTTACGGTTGAAAACCTGCGCGGTTTTTATGTCGTCACCATTACCGGCCGGGGTCAGGATGTGGCTGAAGGTCGTTCCCGTGTATCGGGTGTTAAAAAACCACGCGCCCGCTGAGGTCAGTTATGGAACCGATTAAACCGACACGTGGCCGCGCATCGAAAGTTGATTTGTTGCCAGAGGATGTGCGTAAAACCCTGCATGAGATGCTACGGGATAAAGCGATTCCCCAGGCTCAGATCCTCGAAGAAATTAATGCGCTGATTGACGACGCTGGGCTACCGGGAGACATGCGGCTTTCCCGTTCTGGCCTGAACCGTTATGCCACCAGTGTCGAGCAGGTGGGACAGAACCTGCGTCAGATGCGGGAAATGACACAGGCGCTCACCAGCCAGCTCGGCGATAAGCCGATGGGGAAACGACCAAGCTCATACTGGAGATGGCCAGAAGTCAGCTCTTTAAAGCGCTGATGCGCCAGATTGAAAATCCCGAAGCTGAAGTCGATATCGACATGCTAAAAAATGCCATGCTGGCGGCGCAGCGCCTGGAATCAACAGCCATGTCTAGCCATAAGCGCGAGAAAGAGATCCGCCAGGCTTTTGCAGAAGAAGCGGCTAATGCTGTCAGTGACGAACTGCGCGGTACGGATGGGATGAGCGAAGAGCTTGAGCAGCGTATTCGCAACGTGTTGCTGGGGAAAGCGTGATATGACCTCGCCTAAAAAACGACTCACTCCACTCAGTGAACCGCGCCAGATTGACCTTCAGGAGGAGGCCAGCAAGCTTGGCGTGGATATTGTGACGGATGCCGGCAGTCTGAATCCGTCAAGCGAAGCCGTTTTCCTTCCCTATCAGGCCCGGTGGTTCAGCGATGACAGCCAGATTTGTATCGCTGAAAAATCCCGCCGTACCGGTCTGACCTGGGCAGAAGCTGGCCGTAACGTCATGACAGCCGCCAAGCCACGTAAACGCGGTGGCCGCAATGTCTTTTATGTCGGTTCCCGCCAGGAGATGGCGCTGGAGTACATTGCCGCCTGTGCGCTGTTTGCCCGCGCTTTCAACCAGCTGGCGAAAGCCGACGTCTATGAGCAAACCTTCTGGGACAGCGATAAGAACGAAGAAATTCTGACGTACATGATTCGCTTCCCGAACAGCAATTTTAAGATCCAGGCGCTTTCCTCCAGACCATCTAACCTTCGCGGCCTTCAGGGGATGTGATCATCGATGAGGCTGCATTCCATGAGTCGCTTGATGAGCTGCTTAAAGCGGCGTTTGCACTGACCATGTGGGGCGCTCGCGTACGTATCATCTCCACGCATAACGGCGTTGATAATCTGTTTAACCAGTACATTCAGGACGCGCGAGAGGGCCGGAAAGATTATTCCGTTCATCGTATTACCCTGGATGACGCGATCAGTGATGGTCTGTATCGCCGTATCTGCTATGTCACAGGTCAGGAGTGGTCCGCCGAAAAAGAGAAAAAATGGCGTGACGACCTTTACCGCAATGCCCCAAACAAAGAGAGCGCCGACGAGGAATATGGTTGCGTGCCGAAAAAATCCGGTGGTGCCTACCTTTCCCGCGTACTGATTGAAGCGGCGATGACGCCGGAGCGTGATATTCCGATCCTGCGTTTTGAAGCTCCTGACGATTTTGAGTCCTGGTCGCCAGAGCAGCGGGAAGCGGAAGTTTCAGCGTGGTGCGAGAAAGAGCTGGCCCCGTTACTGGCCGCGCTCAACGTCCAGCATAAGCACGCTTTTGGTGAAGACTTTGCGCGTAATGGCGACCTGACAGTCTTTGTCCCGCTGGAAATCACCGCCGACCTGTATAAGCGAGAGTGCTTCCGCGTCGAGCTGAAGAACGTCACCTATGACCAGCAGCGTCAGATCATGTTGTTTATCCTGGCGCGTTTACCTCGCTTTATTGGCGCCGCTTTTGATGCCACCGGTAATGGTGGATATCTCGCTGAGGCTGCGCGTCTGGTGTATGGCCCGGAGATGATTGACAGCGTGCACCTGTCAGCAGCCTGGTATCAGGAATGGATGCCAAAGCTAAAAGGTGAATTTGAGGCGCAGAACCTGATTATCGCCCGTCACCAGACAACGCTGGATGACCTGCTCAATATCAAGGTCGTTAACGGCGTTCCCCAGATTGATAAGGGCAGAACCAAAGACGCCAATGCCAGTGGCACCGGTGGCAAACGTCACGGTGACTTTGCGGTAGCGCTGGCGATGGCGGTACGCGCTTCTTATATGAATGGTTTTGTCATCGACGAAGACAGCGTGCAGGCGTTGCCCGGTAAGCGCCGGGAACATGCGCACGATGATGAAACCCATGATGACTACCACGAATTTGAAAGAGGATGCTGGTAATGGGCCGTATTCTGGATTTAACGGGCAATCCCTTCGATTTTGATCCTGATTTGCAGACGGCACAGGAATCACTGGTGATGATGGCAAAGCGTACCCAGGAGCACCCGTCCAGTGGTATCACGCCAAACCGTGCCGCCATTGTTTTGCGTGACGCCGAACGCGGAGACCTGACGGCTCAGGCTGACCTCGCCTTTGATATGGAAGAAAAGGACACGCATCTGTTTTCCGAGCTGTCAAAGCGCCGGCTGGCCATTCAGTCTTTACCCTGGAGCATTCAGCCACCGAAAGACGCCACTCCGCAGGAAAAGAAAGATGCGGCCATGCTCGATGAGATGTTGCAGGACGCTGCCTGGTTTGAGGACGGCATTTTTGATGCCGGCGACGCCATCCTTAAGGGCTACAGCATGCAGGAGATCGAATGGGGCTGGCTGGGTAAGCAGCGCGTACCCGTTGCGCTTCACTGGCGTGATCCTGCGTTGTTCTGTACGCCAGAAAGCAATCTGAATCAGCTCAGGCTGCGCGATGGCAGCGCCGACGGTGTTGAACTTCAGACGTTTGGCTGGTTCCGCCATCAGGCAAAGTCCCGCTCAGGGTATGCCGGCACGCTGGGTCTGGTCCGTACGCTGGTCTGGCCGTTTATCTTCAAAAACTATTCGGTACGTGATTTTGCTGAGTTTCTGGAGATTTACGGTCTGCCGATGCGCGTGGGCAAGTACCCAACCGGCGCAACCTCCCGAGAGAAATCCACTCTGATGCAGGCGGTCATGGATATCGGGCGTCGTGCTGGCGGTATTATCCCGATGGGTATGGCGCTGGAGTTCCAGAGTGCGGCCGATGGCCAGGCAGACCCGTTCCAGGCGCAAATCAGCTGGGCTGAGCGCTCCATGTCAAAAGCCATTCTGGGGGAACGTTGACCACGGAGGCCGGTGACAAAGGTGCTCGTTCTCTGGGGGAAGTTCATAACGAAGTCCGTAAAGAGATCCGTAATGCCGACCTGCGGCAACTGCGTCGCTCTGTCAACCGTGACCTGATTTATCCGTTACTGGCAGTCAACAGCCGAACCACCCTCGACCCGTGCCGTTTACCGGGTATTGTGTTTGATTCCGGGGAATACGAAGACCTCTCTATGTTTGCGGAGGCCATCCCGAAACTGGCGGCAGGTATGCCGGTGCCAGTGTCCTGGATTCAGGAAAAACTGAATATCCCGCAGCCGAACGGTGACGAGCAGGTATTCCGTGCCGCGCCAGTGACTGAAGGTCTGCCAGCGGTAAACGGTCAGGCCAGTCTGAGTGCGACAGATCTGAAGCAGACTGATGATATTGACGATATGGGCGCAGCGGTGACGCCGGATGCGTTTAAACAGGCCATTGATCCGCTTTTAAAGCCCGTTATTGCCAGCATTATTAAAAACGGCCCTGAATCGGCGATGCAGGATGCGGCGACGCTCTATCCCGAACTGGATGATGCAGCGCTTATCGACCTCCTGACCCGCGCTATCTTTGTTGCTGACCTGTGGGGGCGCATCGATGGCACAGGCAGTTGATTTGGCTTATGCCGCACGGTTACCCCCAAAAGAGGCGGTCTCTTACTTCAGAGCCAAGGGCCATAACGTCACCTGGAACTGGTATGAGCAACTCACGGACGCGCATGCCCGCGCGTTTACCGTCGCTAAAGCGGTGCGGCTTGATGTGCTTAACACCATTCGTGACGAGGTTGATCGCGCTGTCCACGACGGCATCACGCGTCAGGAGTTTACCCGGACGCTGGCACCGCGCCTGCAGAAGCTGGGATGGTGGGGAAAGCAGATTGTTGTCGATACCGAGGGTAATGCTAAGGAAATCGAACTGGGCAGCCCGCGCCGTCTTGCGACCATTTACAACGTCAATATGCGCACGGCTTATAACAGTGGCCGTTATGCGCAGATGATGAATAACGTTGAGGATTACCCGTTCTGGCAGTATGTGGCCGTTATGGACGGGCGAACCCGCCGGAGCATGCCGCGCTTAATGGGCTGGTGTTTCGCTACGATGATCCGTTCTGGAAGACGCACTACCCACCGAATGGCTGGAATTGCCGCTGCCGCGTCAGGGCGTTGTCTGCTGAACGTATGAAAGCGCTGGGGCTGAAAGTCAGTTACGGTGCATCTTTCGTGCACACCCATGACGTTGACGCCGGCATTGATGAGACCACGGGTGAAATCTTCAGGACGGAGTCCACGACCTTTGATAACGGCCGCGTGAAGATGACACCCGATGTGGGCTGGTCATATAACCCTGGTTCGGCGGCGTTCGGCACTGACCAGACGCTTATTCGCAAGGTTATCGAAACCCGCGACCCGCAGCTACGTGAGCAGGTTATCCAGTCGCTCAATAACAGCCGGGAGCGCCAGCTGGCTTTTTCAGTATGGGCAAAACGGACCCTCGCCAGCGGCCGCGCCGGTGATGCCGTTCAGACGCTGGGCTTCATGTCAGAATCTGTTGCCGCGATGGTCAGAGCGCGAGCGGGGCTGAGCCAGCCAGATTATTGGCCATCACCGAAAAAAGTCTGTCTGATGCGGTTTCCGCTGCAGATCCAAAACTCAGTGATACCGATGTACAACAATTGCCGGCGCTGATGGCTCAACCTCAGGCGGTATTGTGGGATAGCTCTAAGAATGTGCTCCTGTATGTAACGCCTGCAGATGATGCCGGACAGCAGATAGTTATCCGCACAGAGCCCGCAGTGAAGAAAGGCAGCGACCTGCTTGACCAGGTTGTCAGCCTGTCACGGGCAAGTTTGAGCAGCCTGCAATCAGCGGTGAACGCTGGCTCGCTTGAAGTGATTGAGGGCCGTCTGGGGCTGAAGGAGGCACCATGAGTATTGAACTGGCGGTTGTGCTCGATATCAACAGGATCCAGACGGCATTTATCAACCTGGGGGCAATGGCCAACGATGGGGCCATTCCACGTGCCGCAGCTGCTGCACTGCTTTCCTCCACAGAGAACGCCTTTGAACAGCAGGCGGACCCGGTCACCGGTGAGCACTGGGCCAGCTGGAGCGATCCTTATCTTGCGTGGCGTGAGAAACATAATTATGTTCCAGGCACCATCCTGACTCTGAATGGCGATCTGGCCAGGAGCATCACCACTGATTATGGCCCGGACTGGGCGCTGATTGGTTCACCGATGATTTATGCTGCAATTCATCAGTGGGGTGGTAAAGCGCGATATACTATCCTTGAAGCCCGTCCTTACATGGGCCTTGATAAGGTCGGTCGTAAAGAGATTTACACCGCTATCGAAAAACGTGCTCAGGCTGCTCTCAGGCCATAGTATGATTGTTGCTATACGTTGACGCTCACAAAATCTTTTAAACGCGTACAGAGAGATTTAAACGTGTTTTAAATGGGGTTGCGTCCGTTCTCCCGCTTCGCTTTCCATCCGGTTCATGGTTTTCAGTCAGATACCGGAATCACCTGCATTTTCTTCCCCGCGTAAAAATGGCCTGAGTTTCTCAGCAACGAGCAGGCCATGAAAACAAAACCTTCCTCTTTTGGTATCGCCATTCTTGCGGCCACCGTCGGTGATGACGGCTGGTGCCAGTTGCTCCCGCAGGGCGTTTTCGTGCCCGTGATGGTCGGCCGTTCGATGTTGCTGATGGCTGGTATATGGATGCGGCCATCGCTGCGCGTCTGATTGATGGTGTCCGGGCTCTCGGCCAGGACGTACTGATTGATTACGAACATAACCAGCTGCGCAAAGACGAGGGGCTTTCTCCTGATGAGCTGAAAGCGGCCGGCTGGTTTAACGCCGATGAAATGCAGTGGCGTGAAGGCCGTGGGCTTTTTGTTAAGCCTCGCTGGACACCTGCGGCGCTGACCTATCTGGCCAACGAAGAATTTGGCTTCCTTTCAGCTGTTTTTCCTTACGACCTCGTTACTGGCGCTCCAACCGTGCTGCGTATGGTGGCGCTGACCAATGACCCAGGCGCGACTGGTATGCAAAAGCTGGCGGCGCTTGCTGCTTCCTTTGATGAACTCACTAACCACCCACATGAGGGACGTCCCATGAACGAACACCTGCGTCAGCTGCTGGCGCGACTCGGTATCACTCTGGCTGAGAATGCTGCCGTGACCGATGAGCAGGCCACAGCCGCACTGTCAGCTTTTGATGTGCTCAAGGGCAAGGCAGATAAGCACGACGAACTGAACACCCGTGTGACTGCACTCAGTGCGGAGCTGGTGACGGCGAAGGCCGAATCCGGCACACCAGACCTCACCAAATGGGTACCGGTGGAAACCTATAACGCCATTCGCCAGGAGCTGGCGGTGGTGACTGGCAAGCATTCCACTGTTTCCCTGAGTGCGGTTCTGGATAAGGCAGAAACCGAGGGCGCATCTTCAAATCAGAGCGTGCTTATTTTGAAAAGGTCGGTGCGCAGGTGGGTGTTGCCGCTCTCTCCGCTCAGCTTGACGCCAAACAGCCCATTGCGGCGCTGACTGCACTGCAGACCGCGACGACCAGTATCCCTGATACGCGCCGTGAAGGTCTGACGGCGCTGTCTGCCGATGAAAAATCAGCAGCAAAAGCACTCGGCATGTCTGAAGCCGAATACCAGAAACTCAAAGAGGAAGGCGATAAATGATCGTTACCCCGAACTCTATTAAGGCCCTGATGACCTCATTCCGTAAGGATTTTCAGGGTGGTCTGGATGGTGCGCCATCCCAGTACCAGAAAATCGCCATGACGGTACCGTCATCCTCCAAATCCAATACCTATGGCTGGCTGGGTAACGCGCCGCAGCTGCGTGAGTGGGTCGGTGCACGAGTCGTGAACCAGATGGCGGCCAGCGCTTACACCGTGGCCAACAAAACCTATGAAGGCACTGTCGGCATCAGCCGTGACGATTTCGAAGATGACAACCTGGGCGTTTACAGCCCGATGTTCTCTGAGCTGGGCCGTTCTGCCGCCGTGCAACCTGACGAGCTGGTGTTTGGTCTGCTGAAAGATGGTTTTAACCAGGCATGCTACGACGGCCAGAACTTCTTCGATACCGATCATCCGGTCTATCCGAAAGTGGATGGTACCGGACGGCGAAGTCGGTGGCGAACGTCTACCAGCAATCAGTTGGCTGGACGGGGACAGCTGGTATCTGCTGGATTGCTCCCGCGCCATCAAGCCGCTGATCTTCCAGGACCGCCGAAAGGCTGAGCTGGTGGCTAAAACAGCTATCTCTGATGACCACGTGTTCACCGATAACGAGTTTCTGTTCGGCGTCAGCTGCCGTCGTGCGGTGGGCTTTGGGTTCTGGCAGATGGCGATGGCCATGAACGCCGATCTGACACTCGACAACCTCTGGACCGGCTGGACCACCATGCGCAAATTCCACGCCGATGGTGGTCGTCCTCTGGGCTGCGTCCGACACATCTGGTGGTCACTCCGGGGAATGAGAAAGCGGCAATCCAGCTGCTGGAACGTGAACTGATTGCCGGCACCAACGGCGTCGTCAGTAACGAAATGAAAGGCAAGCTGGAACTGGTAGTCGCTGACTACCTGTAAGTCACCTGCAGTCTCAAACCGATGTTAAAGGCGGTTAATCCGCCTTTAACCTGCCGTTTAACGTGGATTCAAAGGGAGAACCCATGTCATGTCAGAAGAACTTAAGCAAGGTATTGAAGGCACTTCACCGGCTCGCGAAACAGATGGCAATCAGCTTTTCGACCTGGTGGTCAAATGTTACCGGGACGTGTACCGCCGCGCCGGCATCCCGTTTACCCGTGGTGAGAATCGCGTGGTGGGCGTCACTGAAGCGCAAGTGCGCATTCTCGAAGGTGACAGCGTCCTCAAAATCGTATCTGGCGCGCCAGCACAGGACCCGGAAGAACCAGGGGCCCTGGACAACGTGGGCCTGGGCGGTGAGCTGAAAGCTGAAGAACTGAATGAGCCGTCGTTGAACGAGCGCATCATTCTGGCCGTCGCGGGTCTGGACAAGTCCAGTGCTGAGCACTTCACCTCTGCGGGAAAACCGCGCGTGGCTGCTGTGTCTGCCGCTCTGGGGAAACCATCACCAGTGAGCAGCTCAATGCGGCGCTGGCCACACAGGGTGAGGACGCGTAATGACCTATGCCACTGTCGCGGATATGACGTTTCGTTATCAGCGCCGCAATCTGGATCTGCTGACTAAAACGCGCACGGACAACGGCCAGCCAGATGACAGCATTATTGAGGCTGCTCTGGCCGATGCTACCGCCCTGATGGATAGCTACATTGTTGCCCGTTACACATTACCACTGACAGTGGCCCGGCGACGTTGCCGCAGGTCTGCTGCGTCATCGCCTGGTATTTCCTGCAGGACACGCGAGCGACAGAGCAATCTACCCAACGCTATAAGGACGCAATCCGCTGGCTGGAGGGGGTCCGTGACGGAAAAATTCCGCTCGGCACTGATACTGCCGGCAGTGCGCCAGATGGTGAGAATCTTGCTCAGGTGGTTTCTGATGCGCCTGTCTTCTCGCGTAAACAGCGGGGGTTTATCTGATGATCGGCGATACCGAAACCGCGCTGCTTGATGCTGTTAAAGGGCTTTTCGGCAACACCTTGCGTGATGTTGATACCCATCCGGGGACATGGGATGACGTCGCCATCAAGCGCATGCTGCTGAGTGAGCCGGCTGTTTATCTCGCCTGGCTGGGCTGTGGTCCGGGCCGAACCTCCCGCGAGGTTGAAAGTCATTGGGTCTTCTATGTATGTGCCAGCATGCTGAACGGCCGCGAGGGAATCGGCTGGGTATCTACCAGATTGTTGAGCGCCTGATGGCGGGGATTAACTGGAAGACATTCGGTTCCACCACCGGCATGAAGCTGACTAAGGGGCAAAACCTCTATACCGATGCGCAAGGTGGCGCGGGTTGTGCGCTTTACGGCCTTTATTTCAGCGGGACCACGCCCATCGATACCAGCATTGATCTCAGCTCTCTGGATGACTACGAACGCCACTGGCAGACGTGGAAACAACCAGACGGCACACCGCCTTTTGAGGCGCATATCAACGTAAACGAGAAACAACCATGACTGATGTGCTGAAGATTAAGCCGGCTCCCGGCCGCACAGTTCGCGACCCGCAGACCATGAAACTGCTGGCCGCAGACGGTGAGACCAAGCCGCAAACCAGTTTCTGGCTGCGCCGCCTCAAAGATGGCGACGTGCTCCCGGTAGAAGCCACTAAGAAAGGTGCGAAATGAGCGATATCTCTTTTGATTCGATTCCAGCAGGCGGCGCGATTCGCGTTCCTCTGGCGTATATCGAGTTCAACAACAGCAACGCCGTTTCCGGCACTCCTGCGCCACGTCAGCGTGTTCTGATGTTCGGCCAGCGAGCTTCTGACGTTAATCAGAAGCCAGTGGGGTCGGTGCCGGCGAATACGTTGACACGTATTTACTCCCCGTCTCAGGCGTCTGCAGCGTTTGGTCAGGGGTCGATGATCCACCTGATGGCAACCGAGTTTCTGAAGCTCAACCGCGTTGCGGAGCTGTACTGTATCGCTCAGGGCGATGGCACGGGTGTTGCTGATGCCGCCACTATTAAGCTGAGCGGTACAGCAACGGAGAACGGCACGCTGGTGACTTATATTGCTGGTGTTCGTATTCCTGCCACCGTTAAGACCGGCGATAAAGGCGCGGATATCGCGCAGAGTGTGGCTGACCTGATTAATGCAAAATACGATCTGCCGGTGACAGCGACCGTTGTACCTGATAGCGGCGGCGCGAACGCCGACCCGACCCATGCCGATGTGAAGTTATCGGCTAAGTTTCTCGGCCGCTCCTGCCCGACGGATACACGCTTCAACTATTACGATCAGGAAATGACACCTGGTGGCATTGTGGCCACGGTGACCTATCCGGCTGATACCAACAGCAACCCGGACCTGTCGGCCTCTATCGCCGCGATGGGCGATTTACAGTTTAAATACCTGGTCATGCCCTATACCGACCCGGCCAACCTTAACCTGCTGCGTACCGAACTGGTGGAGCGCTGGGGCCAATCAACCAGGCTGACGGTATTGCATTTACCAGCTATCACGGCCCGATGGGGAGCCTGACCACGTTCGGTCAGTCCCGCAACGATCACCTGCTGTGCTGTCTGGGTGCGCCGGCGACACCACAACCTCAGTACGTGTGGTGCACCAGTATTGCGGCCGTTGCGGCGGCGTCACTGAGCATCGATCCGGCCCGACCGCTGCAGACGCTGGTCGTCAGTAACCTGATGCCGCCGGTACAGACAGACCTCTTCACCTGGCCTGAGCGCAACGGGTTGTTATTCGATGGCATCAGTACCTTCACCGTGAACGATGGCGGCCAGGTACAGATTGAGCGGTTGATCACGACTTACCGAACCAACAGCTACGGCGACCCGGACCCGTCCTATCTGAACGTTGAGACCATCGCGACGCTGAGCTATCTGCGCTATTCGACCCGCGTGCGTATTACGCAGAAATTCCCGCGTCATAAGCTGGCTGATGACGGTACGAACTTCGCGCCGGGTCAACCGGTAGTAACTCCGGCGATTATCAAAACGGAGCTGCTGGCGCTGTTTACTGAGTGGGAGGAAGCCGGTCTGGTGGAAGACTTCACCACCTTTAAAGACGAGCTCTACGTGGTGCGCAACAAAAGCGATCGTGACCGTGTTGATGTGCTGGCTGGGCCAAACCTCATTAACCAGTTCCGCATCTTTGCAGAACAGATCCGCTTCATTCTCTAAGGGGGAATATGTCAGGAAATCAACGTCAGGGCGTCGCCTTTATCCGCGTCAATGGCCTGGAACTTGAGACACTCTCGGCTGTACCTTCACCCCAGCTGGTGATACGCGGGAAACCGTTAAAGGCAGTCGTGTCTATGGCTATAAATCGACGCCGCGTGAAGCTTCGCTTGAATGCAAAATCCCCGGTGGCAGCGGCATTGGTCTGGATGAAGTCATCGACTGGACTGACATTACGGCTGAGTTTAAGGCTGATACCGGGGAAACCTGGATGATGCCAAATGCCTGGCAGACCGATGAACCACAAAACAGCGACGGTGAAATCACCATCAAACTCGCCGCCAAAACCAGCAAACGTATCGCGTAAGGAGCCACCATGACCATGACCGAGATTAAAGACCCTGAGCTGGAAGCACTGGAGTTTCAGGAGGAGATTCTGAATGCACTCAAAAACGGTACATTCCGCCTGCTCGATGGCATCCCATATGGCACCGGCGAAGAAATGGAAATGCAATACGACATCACTTTCCGCGAGCTGACGGCCGGCGACATTATTGATGCACAGATGGCCTCTGAGCGTGTCGTGGAGACCAAAGCGGGTCCGCAGCTGGTGAGTTCACCTTCTCAGATGGGGCTGGAGATGCTGCGCCGGCAGATTGCGAAAGTGGGTGTGATCAGCGGTCCATTATCGTTGGTTCTGCTCAAAAAAATGTCCCAGCGTGATTTCCACCGCGTCTCACTGGCGACCGATTTGCGTGATGTTGCTCAGGCCGCGGCGATGACCCCTGACCGGGGCGAGTGGCTGCAGTGTCGGAATGAGATTGAACAGGCGGCTATAGCGGTCGGCGTCATGCTTAAAGGGGCCCGGAATGGGCCCTTTCTCTTCCGCTCTCCCGCCTTTTCCGGCACTGCAAGCAGGCTGAAACCCTCTTTAAAAGGTAATTATCATGGCTGGGCAATTTCGCGCCTCAATCATTATTGATTTAATGGGCAACATTGCCCAGCGTTCCGCCAGTTCTCCGGGAACATCTCCTCAATGGCTCGCAGCAGCCAGACGGCGATGAACGGTTTGCGCAATTCCGTCGCCAGTGTTTCAAACTCCATTGACCGCCTCGGCTCCTCGGCGACCCGCACGTTCGCATGCTCACTGCCGGCGGTGCGACGATTGCCGGCCTGGGTTATACAGCCAATAAGCTATTCATCAGCATCGCGGCCACGCGTGAAAACCAGCGTATTGCGATGAGTTCTCTTTATAAAGGGATCAGAAACACGCTGGTGAAATGATGAAATGGGCCATCCAGAACGCTAAAGACTCCACGTGGGGTATGACTGGCGTCATGCAGGAGTTCCTTAGTTCCAAAGCATTCGGAATGTCTGATGTCGATACCAAAAACTTCATTACGATGCTGCAGGATCTAGGGGCACTAAAAGGCTGGGACCTAAATACTGCTCAGGGCGCATCCCTTCAGCTCAAACAGATGTTCTCACGTCAACAAATCACGGCTGCAGATGCCAACTTACTAACAGGCTATGGCATCAACGTTTATCAAACGTTGGCTGATAAATGGGGTAAAGATGTCAATAAAGTCAGGGATGAAGGCACTAAAGGTAAGCTCGGGCCAAAATCGATAGAAACCTTATTCAGAACATTATCTGACGAGGCCAAAGGTGCTCAGAAAAATGCGATGAACAGCTGGACCGGCCTGACGGCTCAGATGGGCGACGTGTGGGAAGACTTCGCCGATAAACTGATGAATAAAGGGCCTTTCGACATACTTAAAGGCCGTGTTAAAGGTGTGCTCGACTGGTATGGCCAACTGAGTAAACCTGGAGCAAACGGTGTAAGTGGTGTTGACCAGCTAACCGATGAGTTAGCCGCTAATTTCCAGACAGCCTTCGACACGATAAAGAGTGCAGCTGCTGAAACCAGGCGTTATCTGAAAATGGGTAAAGATGCCCTCAGCTGGGTGGATGACAATATTGTCAGCCTGAAAACAATGGCCAAGGTCATTGGTGGTATCTGGCTGGCAAACAAGGCGCTACGGATGGGGGCGCTATCGTTCGTCCAACCTGGCAAGTTGCTACCTCACCATATCGCGCCTATCGATGGATGCGCGGCAGAAACCAACCTGGTGCGGGCGGGCCGGGTATGCCACCTATCATGAGCAATCCGCAGCTCATTCAGCAGGTCTTTGTCACCAACTGGCCAGCGTCGTTCGGCGGTGGTGGCGACGTCTATGCGGGTAATGGTAAACGCAAGCGTGGTCCGGGGCGTGGTCGTGGCACCAGTGTCCCGGTTGTGTCATCACCTGCAGCAGCTCCTGCAGCAAAAGCGGGTCTGTTTTCCCGCATCTTCAGCGGCGCGGGTCTATGCTTGTCGGCGCAGGCTCAGCCATCAAAGGTGCGGGTAGCTGGGTGGCCAACAGCGCAATTGGTCGCGTGGCCGCAAAAGGTGCCGGTGCGTTGGGCTGGCTTGGACGCGGCGCAGGCCGTATGTTCTCCCGTTTCGGCGGGCCGCTACTTGCTGGCGCAATGATGGTGCCAACGTTGATGGATGAGAACGCCACCGCAGAAGAGAAAGGTTCGTCTGTGGGCAGTACTGCCGGGGCATGGGGCGGCGGTGCGATTGGTTCTCTGTTGGGGCCAGTGGGTACCGTCGCCGGCGCAACGCTGGGCGGTGTACTGGGAGATTATCTCGGCGGCTGGCTCGGTAATGTGTACGCCAAATTCTCAGGCAGCGACAACAATAATCAGCCGCAGACCCCGCCACCAGAACAGAAAGTCAGTGCTCAGGCCCAGCTGAAAATCCAGCTGGCTGACGGCCTGCAGATCACCAGCACCAATATTCAGGAAGACGGTATGGGCATGAACGTCTGGACCGGTCAGAACCTTTACCCTTATTAACGGGATAAACCATGTTTGAAAGCACTGTAGCCAGCATTAACAGCACCCGCGATTCAATGGGCTGAAGAACAAAAACGCCGATGGCGCGGGCTCGTTTCGTAATGTGCCATTCCTGATTTATCGTGAGCAACGTCAGACTGGTGGCCGTCGAATCGTGAAACGGGAGTACCCACTGCGTGATAAGGGTGGCGCGATTGATCTGGGGCGAAAACTGCATGAGTTCTCTTTCACTGCCTGCTTGCTGGGGAAAGACGTTGAAAACCAGAAAGACAACCTGATTGAGGCGCTCGATGCCGCCGGCGCAGGTGAACTCAGTCATCCTGAGTTTGGCACGTTGCAGGTTCTGGTCGAAACATGGGAGTGCAGGCATTCTGCCGATGACCTGAATTATTACGAATTTACGATCACCGTCTATCCGGCAGCCGAGGACAATGCGCCTGAGCCGTCTGCAGATACTGCAGCAGCTGTCAGCGCGAAAAAAGACAGTCTGTTTGGCTCACTCGGCGATACTTTGAGTGATGCGTGGCAGACCGTTCAGGAAGCAACTGATGGCGCAACCGCTGTGGCCGATGCTATTAGCGGTGTGTTTGAAGATATCTCTGGGGTCATTGAAAACGCTGGCGTGATGGGTAGCGTTAATGGTCTGCTTTCGGCGATCACGAAAGTCAAAGGCTCGGCGACAGCGATGGTCAATGCGCCAGCACTACTGGCCGCGAACCTTCTGGGGCATTCTCCGGCTGTCTGATGTGACCGATTCCGGTTCAGCATTCCAGGCGTGGGAGCGTCTGGGTGTGAATCTGAAGCGCCGGCAGTCCGGCACGACTACCACCCATCTTGATCAGGCTGCTGCGTCCAACATCAATACGCTGTATTATGTTGCAACCGTCGCCACACAGACCAGCCAGGCTGAAGCGGCATCTGCCGTTCTGACTGATGCACTGGCCACTGATGATGGACTCTCCCGCACTCCAGAACTGACGACCACGACGCCAGTCAGCTCAGTCTCCACACCTTCAGCAACTCAGCAGGACTCAGCCGCCGGAATCACCCGGAGCGATTCAACTTCTGTAGCCTCAGAGAACAGTCCGGCGTCATTTCCACTCTTTGAAAGCCAGGCTGATATCGAACGGGTTACCAGTGAACTGGGCCAGATGCTGGATGACAGCACCATTGCTGCTTCTGATGCCGGATTTACGGCCAGCAGCCTTGAACTGGCCACATTTCGTCTTGTGGTGATTAACGATTTGCGCACTCGCGGTATTCATCTGGCGAATGTACGCAACGTCACCCTAAATCAGACGGAGCCGGCACTGGTTGCCCTGTATCGCGAAACGGGTGACAGCCTTTACTGGCAGCGTTTTGGTCGCCGAAACAGTGTACCCAATCCGCTCCTGATGCCAGGGGCGTTTCTCTGGAGATCCTTGATGGCTGACGTCGAATTACGCACCGCAGGAAAGATTTTTGCCGGGTGGACGACCATCAATATTAACCGCTCCATCGAATCACTCTCCGGCTATTTCGAACTTGGTGTCAACGTTCAGCCAGAAACCGATTTATCATCACTTTCTCCGGGTCAACCTTTTACCCTCACCATTAATGGCCAGACGGTCATTACCGGTTATCTCGATGGCCGTCGTCGCAACATGACGGCCGACTCGATGTCCATCACCATTTCCGGCCGCGATAAAACAGCTGACCTGATTGACTGCGCGGCTATCTACCAGGGCCGTCAGTGGAAGGGCGCACGCTTGAGCAGATTGCGCGTGACTTGTGCGGCCCGTATAAGGTGACCGTCCGCTGGGAACTGACCGACAGTGAATCCTCAGCGCCGTTCCCGTCTTTCACACTCGACTACTCAGAAACCGTCTATGAGGCGCTGGGGCGTGCCAGCCGCGCCCGTGGTGTGCTGATGACCAGCAATGCCGCTGGTGAGCTGGTTTTCACCCGCGCGGATGAAACCCAGACCGATAAGCTGATCCTCGGTGAGAACCTGATTGAGATGGAGTTTGAAGAAGACGATCGTGACCGCTTCAGTGATTACATTGTCGCTGGCCACGGCCGCGCCAGCGGTAAAGTTGGTGACGACCAGAGCGCAAAAAACATCGCCAGTCAGAAAGCTGAGGTGAAAGACTCCGATATCACGCGCTACCGCCGACGATCATCCTTGCTGACAGCAAAACGGATTCCAAAGGTGCCAGCGGCCGCGCGACACGTGAAATGCGTCGTCGCCTGGCTAAATCACGCACCTTCGAGGCAAAAGTAGACGGCTGGCTGCGCCGCGATGGTTCGCTGTGGATGCCTAACCTGCTGGTCGATATCGATGCATCCCGCTTCAGTATTACCACCGGACCGCTTCTGGTCAGCAAAGTCGTACTGGCGCTGGATGATCGCACCGGCATCATGACCACGCTGACGCTTACCCCACGCGATGGCTGGCTGGTACCAATTGAGCCGGACAGTAAAACGAAAAAATCCCGTAAAAGCGAAGATAAGAGCGGCGTGGATGCGCTGGCTGAAGAGTATTACCGCAAACACCGGAGAAGCGCCCATGAGTGAACAGGCATTTCAGCGTCTGATTGCTCCCGTCATGCGTCGGCTGCGGCTGATGATTGGCCGTGCCGTGGTAACGCTGGTCAATGACAGCCTGAAGATGCAGAACCTGCAGGTGACGAGCCTTGATGATGGTCCACTGGATGACGTTGAGCGCCCTCTGCAGTACGGTCAGATTAGCGTCCCGCTGGCTGGCTCTGAAGCCATTATGGTGAGTCTTGGCGGCGATACTGATTCCGCCGTTGCTCTGGTGGTTGATGACCGTCGTTATCGTCCTACCGGTCTGGTCGCGGGCGATAGCGGTCTTTATCACTACGAGGGGCATCGCATCCGCTTAACCAAAGACGGTCGGGCCATTGTGACCTGCAAAACGGTTGAGGTATATGCCGATGAAAGCGGGTTGTTCGACATGCCAAAGGCCCGGTTTACCGGTGACCTTGAGGTGGATAAAAACCTGCAGGTTAAAGGTAAAACTGACCTTCAGGGTGAAGCCACTGCGCCAGATATCATCGTTGATGGTAAGTCCACCAAAGACCACGTACATGAAGAACATGACGGCCCATTAACCAAGGAGATGCAATGACTGACCTGGCATTCGTCTGGATTAATGGCCGGGGCGATATTGCGCAGAACGGCGAGGATATGCTGACCGATGACAGCCTGACCAATGACGTCATCATTTCTCTTCATACGGATCGTCGTGCGCTGGATTCAGATGATATTCCCGGCGATAACACTGACCGTCGTGGATGGTGGGCAGATACCTTCCGTGACCGTCCTATTGGCTCAAGACTGTGGCTGCTTTCCCGTGAAAAGACACTCAATTCAGTGCTCACCCGCGCTGCTGAATATGCGCTTGAGGCGCTGGTATGGCTGAAAGAAGCCGGCCGCGTGAAAAAGATAGCCGTTTACGCCAGCCAACCGGAAAGCGGCTGGTTGCAGCTGGATATTGAATTCACGCTGCCGGATGGCTCTGTCAGTCCTTATTCCTTTAAATCGCAATATAACGGAATTTAACATGCCTTATAAATCGCCTACGTTGCCAGAATTAATCGCGCGTGCTGAAGGTAATATTCAGCAGCGTTTAAAAGGTTCCGCGACAGGAAATAAGGAAAAAGTCCTGGGCGTGCTGGCGCGCGCCCAGGCTGGTCTCGATGCCGGCCTGCATGAGCATATTTCCTGGGCATATCGCCAGATTATCCCCGGTGATGCGGATGAGGCTGAATTGCTCAAGCATTGCCAGTTCTGGGGATTCGCCGCAAGCAGCCGACCCCGGCAAGCGACCCGATTACGGTCACGGCCAGCGCTGCAGGCACTATTCCCAAAAATACCCGCTGGCAGCGTGCCGGCAACATTCTTTATGTTCTTGAGGCTGATTTTGATGTCGCTGCAGCCGGGTCCGTCAATGTCCCTGTGACGGCGGTAGTGTCAGGAACTGCCGGCAATGCCCCGGCGGGTACAGCATTGACTCTGGTGACGCCTGTCGCAGGGATTTCCTCAGATGCCGTGGCCACCAACGGGCTGACTGGCGGAAGTGATATTGAGCCGGTCTCTGAGCTACTGGCGCGGCTGGAATTTCGTGCTCAGCATCCGCCTTGTGGCGGTAATAAATATGACTATGAGCGCTGGGCGCGGGAATGTGCTGGTGTGACACGTGCATGGTGCCTGCCGACCTGGCAAGGGCCGGAACGGTTGGCGTTGCGTTTGTGATGGATGGTAACAGCAGCATTATTCCGGGTGATTCTGATATTGCCAGGGTGACGGATTATATTGCAGGGCATCCGAATCCGATTACCGGCGTTATTGAGGGGCAACCAGAAGGGCCGGAGGTGACCGTATTTGCACCGAAATTAAAGCCGCTCGATATGACTATTAAAATATCGCCTAAAACGGATGCCCTGAAGGATGAAATAACAAAGGGGCTGGCATCGCTGTTTTATAACAAATGCGATCCAGGAAGTACGATGACAACATCAAGTATTCTCCGGGTTATTGCTGCCAGTCAGAGCCTGACCGACTTTGAGCTGATTTCACCCACTGCGCCCACTTATTCGGCTGCGGGTGAATTACTGGTGCCAGGAACGATCACATGGTCATGACCCGATTTCAGAGAATCTTCCTGCAGCTACTCCCAACAGGGCTGGCCTGGAACAAAGAGCCTGGTTCGGAGTTAAGCCTGCTCGCTGGTGCGCTGGCCGATGGCCCGGAGCAGGATGATGAGTCGATTGAACGTTTGCTGGCTGAACGTTTCCCCGACCAGTCAACAGTGCTGCTGGAGGACTGGGAGAAGTGGCTGGGATTACCGGACTGTACCAGCGCCGGCCAGACGTTTGATGAGCGCAGAACGGCGGCAGCTGAGAAGTACAGAATGGTTGGTAGCCTCAACCGTCAGTTTTATATCGAACTGGCCGCCAAATATGGATTCGATATTGATATTGAATCATTCAGCGATGGTGCTTATGCCACCTGCATGGATAACTGTCTTACTCGATTACGTAAAAATTACGGACGCTATACGTCCCATATTATTGTGAAGAACAGCATAGAGCGCCGTAATGCAACGGTACTCGATAATTGCCTGACGCCGCTTGTCGTTTACTCCGGGGGCGTTCTTGAGTGCCTCCTTGAGAAATATAAACCTGCTCACCAGGTCTTTATTTATATCTACCAATAAAGGAATACCAACATGTTCCATTTAGACAATAACAGTGGCGTTTCTGCCATGCCTCCAGTCGGTGCAGTGCAGAGTTCTGCACCCCGCTGGTTTACGGAGGGTGGCGGCGGTACTCCTGCCAGTTATCCTGGGCTGACTGGTTTAATATTATTCAGGCCGAGCTGATAAATTTTCTCAGCGCCTACGGTGTTGCCCTAAATAAATCTGATTTTAATCAGCTTCAAAAGGCGATTGAAGAAGCTATCAAACAGAAGGCTACCGCGAGCAGTGCATTACTTACTGCGATCGCCGCGCTTGTCACGTCGGCTGACAAAATGCCGTACTTCACAGGCAAAGATAAAGTGTCCATGGCTGACCTTACCTCTTTTGCACGCGAAATTCTGGCACAAACAGACGCTGCTGGCGTTCTCTCAAAGCTTGGTCTGGGAGAAGCAGCGAAACGAGACGTTGGCACCGCAGCCAACCAGCTACCTGACATGTCGTCATTTACCGTCACAGGCAACGTTAACGCCTTTGTGATCCAGCTTCCTGGCGGCATTGTTATTCAGGGCGGGAAGGTTTCTACAGATGCGAATGGATTTGCGACCGTTAACCTTGGCCTTGCGATGAGTTTTTATAGCGTTCTGACGGGGAATCGGCGGTGTCGAACTGGGTTTCTTCCGGGAACGTGTACTCAGGGTTAGTGATTTATGGCGCTCAATCACTGGGAGCAACGTCTTTTGGGTTCCGCTCAATTTGGTGGCAAGGGCTGATAAAACGTTTAAGGGCAGCGCAGCAACGGCACACTGGATTGCAGTTGGGGAGTGTAAATGACTAATTACTATTACAGCGCAAAAAGTAACGCATTCATTGCTGCGGGAAGCACCCTGCTGGCAACAAGCGCATTCGCTGATGCAGTCCCTGTTTCAAACGATATTTTCGCAGAGTTTTTTGTCAGAGAAAAAGACGGCAAACGACGAGTCGCAGGAATGATGGGTTTCCTGTGTGGGAAGTTATTCCACCACTAACGGCTGAAGAACTCCATGCTTTAGCTGTGCAGGAGGCGGAGAACAAAAGAACATCACTGTTAGCCGGGCTGCTGATATTACCCGCGAATTACAGACAGATTTATTACTGGGAATTATCAGCGATGAAGACAAGGATAAGCTGATTACGTGGCGAACTTATATCAAGGCGCTAGAGGCCGTTGACACCTCCAGCGCACCAGAGATTAACTGGCCTCCAACACCAGTTAGCTAGCAAACGGGCTTTTTGACGATGATGCAAACGCAATATAGCGCTCGTCATCATCGTCTATTTCTTCAATGCCTGGATAAACGGTTTCATCCTGTGGACTGTAGAAAACTGCACTAATTTCTTTCTTTGATGCATCTTTATAAAGTACGTAAATTTTCATCAGAATGAGTACCCCGTTGAATAAATTGTTGAAGCCGTTGGAGTGCCGCCGAAACCTATCTGGTAGTAAATTTTTTGGGGTTCTGCGAGCATCAGGTTCGAAAAAATGCCAGACAGACCAGAGTTATTATTTCCGTGGGTTTTAAAACCAATGGAATAAGGTTTTGATGAAACACCAAACGAGTTGTTTGTTGCTGCTGCAACAGAGTTAACCAGGCCCCATCCTTCCATTGTTCGCGCATTTTTAGGAATGACTGCCGATACCGAAAGCTCAGTCAAAGCAGACACAGTGTTAGTTACAGTGACGAGAGGAAGCTCAGGTGTATTGATTTGCCGCCCCATCATTTCACCAATAGTGAACTGACCTGATGCCACGCGCCACACGCTAACCAGCGCCGATGCTGTATACCCCGCAGGTAAATTTGTGCCACCGTAGATTTCTGGTACTGAAGCTGCCGTTGCGTTGACTGCAAGTAGAGCCGTTGTCCCGTTCGTTGGGTTTAAAATTGCGTACAGAGCAATAAACCCCGAAGATGGAACACTTCCTGTATCCATTCCACCTGCACCTGTTGCACCGAGATTCACTGTCTTATTGAATGCGCTTAATCGGTATTGCTGACCGGCGCTTGTTTCCACGATCAGCTCATCGGCGGTAAAGGTAGCTGATTGGGTTGCGCTGGTAACACTCATACGCGCATTTCTGGACTGCCCGACGACGCCGGAAAATGATTCTCGCAATTGAACATTTTCGGGAATTGGTCCAAACGTCAACCGGACATTTTCGCTGATTCGTAGAAACGTCAACCACGCCTTTGGGGAAGAGATATTGCTCCGTTCAAATGGCATTATTACGGCCTTTTAAGGGCCCTAAAACGATGCTTATCGGTTATATACGCGTATCAACAAATGACCAGAACACAGCTTTACAGCGGAATGCGTTGGAAAGTGCAGGATGTGAGCTAATTTTTGAGGACAAAATCAGTGGAAGAGCTGCTGATCGCCCAGGATTAAAAAAGCTACTCAAAACCCTATCGGCGGGAGACACGTTGGTCGTATGGAAGCTGGATCGCCTTGGTCGAAGTATGCGACATCTTGTCATTTTGGTGGAAGAACTGCGGGAACACAATATTAATTTCCGAAGCCTTACCGATAGTATCGACACCAGCACACCAATGGGCCGTTTCTTCTTTCACGTCATGGGGCACTAGCCGAGATGGAGCGTGAATTGATTGTTGAACGTACCAGGGCTGGTCTTGCAGCAGCGAAAGCTGAAGGGAGGATTGGCGGGAGGAGACCAAAATTTTCATCAGAACAGTGGGCTCAGATGGGGAGATTAATTGCAGCTGGTGAAACTCGGCAGCGTGTTGCCATTATTTTTGATGTCGGAATCTCGACGCTCTACAAGAAATTTCCAGCAGGTTTCACGAATTGACATTTAAAGTTGGATCGCGCAAAGCGATCCAAAGTTGTGTGTCAAAGTTTCGCAATTTATGTGCCGCGCTACAAGGGTCTACGCCCGAGGTGGGTTCATCAAGGAACAGAATATCCGGCTCGTGCATCAGCGAACAGGCCAGCGCCAGGCGCTGCTTAAACCCCAGCGGCAGCGCGTCGGTGGTGTGGCGCGCGATGGCTTTCAGGCCAAAAGCATTGCTCATGCTGTCGATTTTATCGTTCTGCGCGCGGCCGCGCAGGCCGTACACCCCGGAGAAGAAGCGCAGGTTTTGCTCGACGGTGAGGTTGCCGTACAGCGAAAATTTCTGCGCCATATAGCCGAGATGCTGACGCGCCTTACCCGAACTGACTTTCAGGTCCATGTTCAGCACCAGCGCATTGCCTGAGGTGGGCACCAGCAGCCCGCACATCATCTTGAAGGTGGTGGATTTCCCTGCGCCGTTCGGCCCCAGCAGGCCGAAGATCTCGCCGCGTTTGACGGCGAAGTTAACGTGGTCGGTGGCAGCGAAATCGCCGAATTTTTTGGTGAGCTGTTTGGCTTCAATCATCGTTTCATCCGGCGAGCCGTCAACGGTGTGGAGAATGGCGCCCAGCGGCGATTCCGAGGTGCCCGCACCGCCCAGTAGGTCAATAAAAGCATCTTCAAATCGCGGCGCGGTTTCTTCCATCTCCAGTTCAGGCATGCCCGGCGCCTGCTTTAGCGCCTCGGCGGTGGCCGATTTTTTAAGGATCACGCGGACCGAACGGCCCTGAATCATGCCGTCGCTGACCATCTCTTGTTTCAGCGCCCGTTGCAGCAGCTTGCGGTTATTTTCCTCCGGGCTGTGCATTAAAAAGCTGCGCCCGGCCATGGTGCGGGTGAGGGCGGTGGGTTCCCCCTGATACAACAGCTCGCCTTCGTTCATCAGCAGCACGTCCTGGCACTGTTCGGCTTCGTCGAGATAGGAGGTGCTCCAGAGGATCAGCATGCCGTCGCCCGCCAGCTCGTGCACCATCTCCCAGAGTTCACGGCGTGAGATGGGGTCGACGCCGACGCCGGGTTCATCTAACAGCAAAACTTTTGGCTCACCAACCAGCGTACAGGCCAGCCCCAGCTTCTGCTTCATGCCGCCGGAGAGCTTCCCCGCCAGCCGTCCGGTAAACGGCCCCAGGGCGGTAAATTCCAACAGCCGGGCAAAGGTTTTTTCGCGGACGTCGCCGGTTACGCTGCGCAGATCGGCATAGAGATTAAGATTCTCCATCACCGTTAAATCTTCATACAGGCCGAATTTCTGTGGCATATAACCGAGCACCGAATGCAGCGTACTGTCGTCGGCAATCGGATCCAGCCCGAGCACGGTCGCGCTGCCTTCGTCCGGCTTCAGCAGCCCGGCGAGCATGCGCATCAGCGTGGTTTTTCCCGCGCCGTCCGGGCCGACAAGGCCGGTCACATAGCCGCCGTTGATGGTGCAGTCCAGCCGGGCGACCGCCGGTTTATCCATGCCGGCGAACCGTTTGACCAGCCCGCGTAGCTGAATCTGGCCGTCACTCATGGCGCGACTCTTTGTTGAACTGAAGCGTGACAGGCATCCCCTGTCGCAGGCTGTCGTCGGCATCGGTGACGATAATACGCAGACGGTAGACCAGGTCGGTACGCAGATCCGGCGTCTCAACCGTCTTCGGGGTAAATTCCGCGGTTGGGGAGACAAAACCAATTTTGCCGTGATACGGCTTATTCGGGCGGCCGTCGGTATAAAGCAGAATTTCTCGGCCCGGCTGCGCCTGGTTGAGATTTTTCTCGTCCACATAAGCGCGGACCCACACCGGACGGGTGAGGGAAAGAGTCAGTACGGTACTGCCTGCGCTCAGCATGCTGCCGGGTTCAACCGCTCGGGTGAGCAGGGTGCCGTCAGAGGGGCGGTCAGTACGGTGTCATGCAGATCGAGAGTGGATTGGGCCAGCTGCGCCTGCGCCTGCTCGAGATTGGCTTTCGCCTGGGCAATTTCCTGCGGACGATTCCCCGCACGATACTGGCTGAGTTTATCCTGTGCCGATTTCAGCGTCGCCAGCGCCTGGTCGCGGGACGAGCGGGCGTTTTCCAGATCGTTGGCCGACAGCAATTTTCGGTTCCACAGCCCCTGCTGGCGCTGGAGATAGCTTTGCGCATAGTCGTAGGCTGCTTGCGCTTGTTTCACCGAGGCCGCGGCCTGGGCAATTTCTTCCGCCCGGTAGCCTGCCATCATCAGGTCGTACTGCGCCTGCGCCGTCGCGACGTTGGCTTTAGCCTGCATCAGGGCATTTTCATAAGGCGCCTGGTCCAGTTGACCGAGGGTCTGCCCCTGCTTAATGGCGTCGCCTTCGTCGACCGTCAATGACTGTAAGCGGCCGCCGACGCGGAAGCTCATGTTCACCGTACGAATATCCACGTTGCCATAGAGCGTCAGGCCGTTGTTTTGCCGACTCTGGTACCACCACGTGCCGCCGCCAATCAGCGCGACGATGACCACCACCGCCAGAATCAGAACCACCGGTTTTTTCATGAGTTGAGGCTCCTTTGCGTTAATCCTTGCAAGATCAGATCGATATGGCAGGTCACTACCTGGAAAATTTGCTCGGCTTTGTCGGCGTCAAACTGCGTCCAGCCGGTGCGCATCAGAATGGTTTCTCGCCCGAGGCGAAACGCCAGCACTTCGCCCAGCAGGGCGTGGGTGTGGAGGATCATCTGCGTACTGTTAGCATCGCAGCCAGTATAGGCGGCGATCAGCCGGGTCAGGTGCGCGTGCAGCGGGGCAATGACCTGATCGTGGATACGCTGATAAGCGGCGGTCGGCGACAGCTGCTCGCGAGAGATAAATTTGCTGAGGTTAAGGGTATCGTCCTGGGTCAGCAGTAAGATCATGTTCTGGCAAGCGCGGAGGATCAGGGTGCGCATGGCCTCTCTGTCCGGCTGCGGCTGGGCAAACAGTTGCTCGGCGGCTTCGGCATGGGCGCGAAAGTTTTCGCCGATAAAGTCGGCAATCCACTGGGCGCAGGCCTGGTATAAATCTTCTTTTGAGCCAAAATAGTAGGTGATGGCGGCAATATTCTGCCCGGCCTGAGCGGCAATATCGCGGGTGGTGGCGTGCAGGCCATACTCGCCAAACTGGGCGAGCCCGGCGGCGATGAGCTGGCTCTTGGCCTGCTCGCCTTTGCTGGTTATCGGTGTCGTATTCATCATGCCACCAGAATTAATCAAACGATTGATTAAGATTATGCTGGGTTTTTGCGCTTGTCCAGTCTGGTGAATAATTTTGTTTTCTACCGCGAAGGGGATAATTTATGCGGTGAATCACAAAAACTGCTACACTCCGCCCCTTCATGACATTGTGGTTTTTGTCATTACCTGTTTTTTTATCCCCTCGAAAACTACACCGCGTGCGGTCGGGTGGGTGTGGAGTACTTATGTCTTTTGATTCCCTCGGACTGAACCCCGATATTTTGCGTGCCGTTGCTGAGCAAGGCTATCGCGAACCCACCCCATCCAGCAGCAGGCGATTCCTGCGGTACTGCAGGGCCGTGACCTGATGGCCAGCGCGCAAACCGGCACCGGTAAAACCGCAGGCTTTACCCTGCCGTTGCTGCAACTGCTGGTTTCTCGCGAGCCGCATGTGAAGGGCCGTCGCCCGGTGCGCGCGCTGATCCTCACCCCAACCCGTGAGCTGGCGGCACAGATTGGCGAAAACGTGCGTGAATACAGTAAATACCTGAACATCCGCTCGCTGGTGGTGTTCGGCGGCGTGAGCATCAACCCGCAGATGATGAAGCTGCGCGGTGGCGTTGACGTGCTGGTGGCGACGCCGGGCCGTCTGTTGGATCTGGAACACCAGAACGCCGTCAAGCTCGATCAGGTGGAAATTCTGGTGCTCGATGAAGCGGACCGTATGCTCGATATGGGCTTCATCCACGATATCCGCCGCGTGTTGACTAAGCTGCCGGCGAAGCGTCAGAACCTGCTGTTCTCCGCGACCTTCTCTGATGACATTAAAGGTCTGGCGGAAAAACTGCTGCACAACCCGCTGGAAATTGAAGTGGCGCGCCGTAACACCGCTTCCGAGCAGGTCACCCAGCACGTACATATGGTCGATAAAAAGCGTAAACGCGAGCTGCTGTCGCAGATGATTGGCGAAGGCAACTGGCAGCAAGTGCTGGTGTTCACCCGTACCAAACACGGCGCCAACCATCTGGCGGAGCAACTGAATAAAGACGGCATCCGCAGCGCCGCGATCCACGGCAACAAATCACAGGGTGCGCGTACCCGTGCGCTGGCCGATTTTAAATCCGGCGATATTCGCGTGCTGGTGGCAACTGATATCGCCGCGCGCGGCCTGGATATTGAAGAGCTGCCGCACGTGGTGAACTACGAGCTGCCAAACGTGCCGGAAGATTACGTTCACCGTATTGGCCGTACTGGCCGCGCGGCGGCGACCGGCGAAGCGCTGTCGCTGGTTTGTGTTGATGAACACAAACTGCTGCGTGACATTGAGCGCCTGCTGAAGAAAGAAATTCCGCGCATTGCGCTGCCGGGCTACGAGCCGGATCCGTCCATTAAGGCCGAGCCGATTCAGAACGGTCGCCAGCAGCGTGGCGGCGGTAACGGCGGCGGTCGTGGTCGCGGTCAGAACCAGGGGCAAGGCCAGGGGGCGGGGCGCAGCCAGCAGCAGCCGCGTCGCAACGACGGTGGTGCACCGAAAGCCAAGCCGCGCAGCGCGGAGGGCAAACCGGCTGGCGATAAGCCACGTCCGCCGCGTCGCCCGCGTAAACCCGCAGCAGCACAGTAAATTGCGAGCCCGGCCGAAAGCCGGGCTTTCTTTTTTGCGACGGCGTACAGAAAATGCCACAATAGTGGCTGTTTATACAGTATCTCAGGTTTTCTCATGGCTTTGACCGCCGCGCTGAAAGCGCAAATCGCCGCCTGGTACAAGGCGCTTCAGGAACAGATCCCCGACTTTATCCCCGCGCGCCGCAGCGGCAGATGATTGCGGACGTCGCCAAAACGCTGGCTGGGGAAGAGGGGCGCCATCTGGCGATTGAAGCGCCGACCGGCGTCGGGAAAACCTTGTCCTATCTGATTCCCGGTATTGCGATTGCCCGTGAAGAACAAAAAACGCTGGTGGTCAGCACCGCCAACGTGGCGCTGCAGGATCAGATCTACAGTAAAGATCTGCCGCTGCTGCGCAAAATCATCCCCGATCTGCGTTTTACCGCCGCCTTTGGTCGTGGCCGCTACGTCTGCCCGCGTAACCTTGCGGCGCTGGCCAGCAGCGAACCGAACCAGCAGGATCTGCTCGCGTTCCTTGATGATGAGCTGACGCCGAGCAACCAGGAAGAACAGAAGCGTTGCGCGAAGCTGAAGGGCGATCTCGACGGCTATAAGTGGGACGGTCTGCGCGATCATACCGATATCGCCATTGACGACGACCTGTGGCGGCGGCTCAGTACGGATAAAGCCAGCTGTCTGAACCGTAACTGTCATTACTACCGCGAATGCCCCTTTTTTGTCGCGCGCCGCGAGATTCAGGAAGCCGAAGTGGTGGTGGCTAACCATGCGCTGGTGATGGCGGCGATGGAGAGCGAAGCGGTACTGCCGGAACCGAAAAACCTGCTGCTGGTGCTTGATGAAGGCCATCACCTGCCGGACGTGGCGCGCGATGCGCTGGAGATGAGCGCCGAAATTACTGCGCCGTGGTATCGGCTACAGCTCGATCTGTTCAGCAAGCTGGTGGCGACATGCATGGAGCAGTTCCGCCCGAAAACCACGCCGCCGCTGGCGTTGCCGGAACGGCTGACTGCGCACTGCGAAGAGCTGTACGAGCTGATTGCTTCACTGAATAACATTCTTAATCTGTATCTCCCTGCAACTCAGGAAGCCGAACACCGCTTCCCGATGGGCGAGTTGCCCGATGAAGTGATGGAGATATGCCAGCGTCTGGCCAAACTCACCGAAATGCTGCGCGGGCTGGCGGAGCTATTCTTAAACGATCTCAGCGAGAAAACCGGCAGCCACGATATTGTGCGTCTGCACCGGGTTATCTTGCAGATGAATCGCGCGCTGGGCATGTTTGAGTCCCAGAGCAAACTGTGGCGGCTGGCGTCGCTTTCGCAGGCGTCGGGCGCGCCGGTCACCAAGTGGGCGACCCGCGACGTACGCGATGGGCAGATGCACGTCTGGTTCCACTGCGTCGGCATTCGCGTGAGCGACCAGCTTGAGCGTTTGCTGTGGCGCAGCGTGCCGCATATTGTGGTGACGTCGGCCACATTGCGCTCACTGAACAGCTTCTCGCGGTTACAGGAAATGAGCGGGTTGAAAGAGAAAGCGGGCGACCGCTTTGTGGCGCTGGACTCGCCGTTTAACCACGTCGAACAGGGAAAAATCGTGATCCCGCAGATGCGCTACGAGCCGCTGATGGAAAACGAAGAGCAGCATATTGCCGAAATGGCGGCCTATTTCCGCGAGCAGGTTGAGAGTAAGAAGCATCATGGCATGCTGGTGCTGTTTGCCAGCGGGCGGGCGATGCAGCGCTTCCTTGAGCACGTGACCGACCTGCGGCTAATGCTGCTGGTGCAGGGCGATCAGCCGCGCTATCGGCTGGTGGAGCTACATCGCAAGCGCGTGGAGAGCGGCGAGCGCAGCGTGTTGGTTGGGCTACAATCTTTTGCCGAGGGGCTGGATTTAAAAGGCGAGTTGCTAAGCCAGGTGCACATCCACAAAATCGCTTTTCCGCCCATCGACAGCCCGGTGGTCATCACCGAGGGGAATGGCTTAAAAGCCTCAATCGCTATCCCTTTGAGGTGCAAAGCCTGCCAAGCGCGTCATTTAACCTGATTCAGCAGGTGGGGCGATTAATTCGTAGCCACGGCTGTTGGGGCGAAGTGATCATCTACGATAAGCGGTTGTTGACCAAAAACTACGGTAAGCGTTTACTGGATGCGTTACCGGTTTTCCCGATTGAACGTCCGGAAGTGCCGGAAGTAAAACAGAAAGCGAAACCCTCACGCCGTAAAAAAAGGTAGCCCGGTGTAGGCCGGATGGCGTTGCGCACAACGACGAGCAAAGGAGCAGAAAATGGATTATCGCAAAATCATCAAAGAAATCGGTCGTGGTAAAAATCATGCGCGCGACCTGGATCAGGATACCGCGCGCGGCCTGTACACCCGAATGCTTGATGGTGACGTTGCGGATCTGGAAATGGGCGCCATTCTGCTGTCGATGCGCATTAAGGGGGAAGGTGAGGCGGAGATGCTCGGCTTCTATGAAGCGATGCAGCAGAAAACGATGCGTTTGACCCCGCCAGTGGGTAAACCGATGCCGATTGTGATCCCGAGTTATAACGGCGCGCGCAAGCAGGCCAACCTGACGCCGCTGCTGGCGATGTTGCTGCATAAGCTGGGCTTTCCGGTGGTGGTGCATGGGGTCAGTGAAGATCCTACCCGCGTGATCACCGAAACTATTTTTGAGCTAATGGGCGTTGAACCTACCCGTTACGCCGGCCAGGCGCAGGCGAAGCTTGACGGCCATCAGCCCGTTTATATTCCTGTCGGCGCACTCTGCCCGCCGCTGGAGCGTCAGTTGAACCTGCGCTGGCAGCTTGGCGTGCGCAACAGCGCGCATACGCTGGCCAAGCTGGCAACGCCGTTCGCTGAGGATGCGGCGCTGCGCTTGTCCAGCGTTTCGCATCCGGAATATGTGGGGAAAGTGGCGAAGTTCTTCAGTGATATTGGCGGGCGTAGTCTACTGATGCATGGCACGGAAGGCGAAGTGTACGCGAATCCACTGCGCTGTCCTCAGATTACCCTGATAGACGCCGCGGGCGCGCGGGTGGTGAACGAGCGTCAGAGCGAGCAGGCGGATGCGCCGGTGGCGCTGCCAACGGCAAAAGATCCGCAAACGACCGCGCAGTGGATTGAACGCTGCGTGGCGGGTGTCGAGCCAGTACCGCAATCGCTGAAGATTCAGATGGCCTGCTGCCTGCTGGCGACCGGTGAAGTGAGCTCCCTCGAAGCCGGTTTGGCCCGCGTCGCGCAGGCGTATTAATCCTCATCCAGCCAATACTCTCGTAGCCCGGGCAAGCGTAAGCGACCCGGGTTTTTCTTTGCTGAATCCCGGACAAAAAAAAGCCCGGCGTGGCAGCCGGGCAAAAAAGGGTATCAACAAGTTCAATGAGGGTTGGAGCACCCGCGAGAGGTCAGCTCACGGGTATAACAGAGGGTGGCGATTATTTGTAGATAACCGCAGTACCGCTAACTTTGTTGTTGGTGTTAGCAGAGGTGATGGCATAACCGGTAGCGCCCGCTGCGGCAGCTTTCTGCGCCAGCTGAGCTTCCATACCATCCAGAGTCGTCGCGCCGTCAACGGACACGGTACCCATTTCATTCATTTTCTGAGCCTGTGCCTGAGTTACTGGTTGGGCAGCGAAAGCACCAAAAGACAGGGCAGACAGGGCGATAGCAGCAACAGCATATTTAACGTTTTTCATAATATTAATCTCTCGCAGGTTGTTCCGTTCGGGGACGATGTCTTCGTCGATGTGATAAGTATCACGTTTTTATTTGGTGGAATAAATCGAAGAGAATTGATGACCATAATCAAAAAAATTGAATGATTATTAATTTATTGATTATTAATAAAATATTCACGATATGAATGCGTTTGGCGTGAATCAACCGAAAGACAGAGCAACGAAGGCACGATTTGCTACTTTTTTTGCCAAAAAGTGTACTCGTAAAGATAATCGATTGCTCTGTATGTTGCGGTATGGATTTGTAATAAAACCTGTTTATTTAGCGTTTGATTAATATTATATCCTGATAATTGTTTTCACTGTAAGTTTTTATATTGTCTTTTTGTGGGGCGCTGGCGAAGCGGCAGGCGCTGCCGTTTCGTCAGTTTTTAAGCGCCCATCTTCTTCATATATTTTGAGAAATATTGGCGAGTTTCAGATCTCAGACCATTCGCGCAGCAGGTTGTGGTAGAGATTGAGCAGCGAAAGCGCCTCCTCCGACTCACCGTGCCGACTGTTGAGCGACTGGATATTCCGGTCGAGTTCAAACAGCATCGCGCGACGTTTATCATCGCGGACCATCGACTGAATCCACATAAATGACGCCACCCGAACGCCGCGCGTCACCGGCGTGACGCAATGCAGGCTACTGGAAGGGTAGAGCACCAGGTCGCCCGCCGGGAGTTTGACCGTGTGCTGTCCGTAGGTGTCGTTAATGGTCAGTTCGCCGCCGTCGTAACTTTCCGGGTCAGACAGAAACAAGGTGGCCGACAGGTCGGTACGCATCCAGCCGCTATGAGGATGCTGGCGTACAGCGCCATCCACATGAAAGCCATAGGTCTCCTGCTGCTGATAACGGTTGAAAAGCGGGCTGGAAAGGGTTTTTGGCAGCGCGGCGGCAAAAAACAGCGAGTGACGATTCACCGCTTCCAGCACGCGGGCCTGTAGCGCCATGTAGCGTTCGCTGCGTGTATCAACCTGTTGATTGTTCTTCACCTGGGCACCTTGCGCCCCGACGGTGGCTCGGCCGTCGACCCATTGCGCCTGGTTGAGTTCCGCGACCAGATCGCGTACCTCGTCCGCGCTCAGCACGCCGGGAATTCGATACATCATGGCAGTGTCTCCTGAAAAAAGTGGGGCTTTCGCCCCACACAATCACTTAGAAGTGAACGTTTGCCGTTAACACGAAGGTGCGCGGTTCACCCGGATGATAGCGATAGCCGCTCTTGTTAATAGAGGCAACATAATCGGTATCGAACAGGTTATAAACGTTCAGTTGCAGGTCCAGATTGCGATTGACGCGGTAGCCCAGTTTGGCGTCGGCGACCCAGTAGCTGTCGGTGGAGTCTGGTGTACCCACTGCGCCATCTTTGCCGCGATGCATACTGCCGATATAGCGTGCGCCCGCGCCAATGGACAGGGCGTCGGTCGCCTGGTATTGGCTCCACAATGTAAAGGCATGTTCCGGCGTGTAGGGCAGAGAATCGCTTTGATCCTGCGCCACGTCGGCACCGTTACGCACCGTCGCGCGCTGTTGGGTAAAGCCGCCAATGACCTGCCATTCCGGGGTAATGTTGCCCGCAACGGACAGCTCGTAGCCCTCTACACGCTTGGTACCGTACTGGGAGTAAGTGCCGTCATCGTTCGCTTCGACATCGTTTTCAATGTCGGTGCGGAAAACGGCGGCGGACAGCAGCAGACGCTTATCCAGCACTTCCCATTTGGTCCCCGCTTCGCTGGTTTTCGCCTTCTGCGGTTTGAAGTCGGTACGGTTGGCGCTGCTGCCGGAGCCGCCCGCCGCCAGCGCAAAGTTGCTGCCGCCAGGAGGCTGCTGGGAGATGGCATAGTTGACGTAAACGTTGCCGTTCTGCGTCAGGTGGTATAGCGCGCCGGCCTTCCAGTTAACCAGGTTGCCCGACTTGGCAGCATCCACGGTGGTGACCGGGGTATTTTTGATGACGCCTGCCGGGCAGGCGATGGCGCCGCGCCCGGTGCCGCCGCACAGCGATGCGCTGTCGTACTCGGTATGATAGCTATCCAGACGAATACCGCCGTTGAGTTCGAAATCGCGGGTAATTTGTAGCGTATCGAAGGCGTAAATCCCGAAGGTATCGGTTTGGCCGTTTGAATTCGCTCCGCTGCGTTGCAGGCTGCCTAACGAAACGCTGCTATCCGGGTGATACAGATTTACCGGCGGCGCGGTAAACGGGTACACGCCGTAGTTGGTTTGCTGCTCGTGGGTAAATTCCACGCCGGTGCTGATATCGTGGCCAACGGCGCTGGTGTAGAACTTCGAGGTCAGGTTGGTCTGGTTAGTGAGGATCTTGTTGCTGACATCTTTGGTATTGATGTTGCGCGTCCAGGTCCAGGTATTCACGTTACTCGGGTCCGGTCGGCCAATATTGCTCGCACCGCCCATTATCGCCGTCATCATGTAATCTTGCTTGATCTGCGACCAGCGGGTGGTGTTGCGGACAGTGGTGGTGTCGTTAAAATCATGCTCGAAGCGCATCGTCACCGTATCGGTGGTGGAGTCGTCGTAGTCGGACTGGGTGCCGTAGAAATTGTGGGTATCGACTTTGCCGGAACTGTTCAGCGCGGAGGTCGCGGCGTTGGGTGCGGAGTAGCCCGGCAGCCCACGGTAGGTACGCCGCCATCCGGAGTATTATTCTGGGTGACGTGCAGATAGTTGAGGTACAGACGATTCTCGGTACCCAGGCCAAACGCGATGGAGGGGCAATGCCGTAGCGCTCGTTTTTCACGTTATCACGCCCGGCATCATGCGTTTTTTCACCCATCAGGTTTAAACGCACCGCGCTGGTTTCACCGATCGCTTCGTTGAGATCCAGCGTACCGCGTCGATACCATGCGCTACCTACACTGGCGGAGGCATCAATGCCTGAATCCAGGCGCGGCTGCTTGCTGATCATGTTGATCGATCCCGTTGGCGCGCTGCGACCATAGTCGGATCCCGACGGCCCCTTGATCACCTCGACCTGCTCGGTATTGAACGTATCGCGGGTTACGCTGCCAATATCGCGGATGCCATCGATATAGATGCTATTCGAGGTATCGGCACCACGCATATAGATGGTATCACCCGTCGATGAGCTCCCGTTTTCCCCGGCAAAGAAGGCGCCAACGCCCGGCACGTTTTTCAGTGCGTCGGTCAGGTTGGTGGCCCCCTGATCTTTGAGGACCTGCTCGGAAATGACGGTCACGGTACGCGTGGTATCGGCAATCGGGCGACTAAATTTGGGGTCGGCCGACTGGGTTGGGGCATACAGTGAAGGAGCCTGCGCTTCCACAACCAGCGTATCGCCGGTGCTTTTTTCTTGGCCCTCATCGGCCTGGGCGGCAGGTGTCAGGCCGAGACAAAGACCGGTAAAGAAGGTGAGAGAACTAAAGCTGCTGAACGGGATGGTGCGATTTTTTTCCATATCAATGAGCGTCTTATAATTTTAAAAAGCCATTTAAAAATGACAATCGGGCGTGTTTCGTCCCTTTTGCCACTGCAGGTGATTTCTTTTATTAAATGATGTTGATAATGATTGTGATAATCATTATCAAATCGGCGTATTTTTTATCACTCATTGGCTTAAAAATAAATACACTGGTTTACAGTTTCTTCATTTTTTATACATAAAGATTACGTTTCTGAGGGAGATTACCGCTCACTCATACAGCGTTGCCGAACCAAACAGCTTGTTTTTTCCACCGGCAACGTCGACCACAAAGGCTATCGCGCCGGCTTTGTGCGCTTTGCTGGCAAGCTGCTGCTGAAGATCGTCAAGGTTGCTGGCGCCGCTGGCCGTCACGGTACCGACCGGGCGAAACGGCACGCCAGGAGGCGGTGTGGGCTGGGCGCAGGCGGTTGTCGTAGCGAGTAGCAGGGCGAGAGAAAAGCGATGAAAGGTGTTCATGGTATCCCCTCCTGATGGCAACAGGGAATACCTTAATTGTAGGTCGTTGATGGAAAAAAACTGCCACCGGGTGGCTGTTTTTCATCAGGAGCGGCGAGCGTCCGGGCGAATTAAATCAAAACGATGACTCTCGTCAATGGTGTAGTAGGCAGAAGGGCCGCCTGCGCGCAGCACCGGCTGGGCTCGCGCGGTCTGGTAGATGCCGTTTTCCAGCAGCGACTCATCAATATGAATGCCAACCACCTCGCCAAGCACCAGCCAGGTATCCACCGGGGTGCCGTCGGCACCGGTGAGCTGAATACATTGCGACAGCCGACATTCAAAGTTCACCGGGCTTTCCGCGACGCGCGGCGCGTTGACGATCTGGGCTGGGGCAGCGGTGAGCCCGGCACGGGTAAACTCATCATCACCGTGGGGCAGGGTGGCAGAGGTTTCATTCATCGCCACCGCCAGGCTGCGGGTCGTCAGGTTCCAGACAAATTCTTTGGTCTCGACGATATTCTGCACGCTATCTTTCCAGCCGCTGCTGGCAAAACCGATGATCGGTGGGTGATAGTTAAAGCAGTTAAAGAAGCTGTAGGGGCCAGGTTATGTCGCCCTTCGGCATCGACAGATGAAATCCAGCCAATCGGTCGCGGCCCTACGATGGCGTTAAGCGGGTCGTGTGGTAGCCCATGGCCCTGGGAAGGTTGATAAAAATACATAGCGCACCTGTTATCAATAAGCAGTTATTCAGACTCCCTTATTTACCGCATCGTCGTCAACGGGTATCTTACGCCGCATTACGACAGGAGAAAGTCATGAGTACCCAAAAACCGGGGTTGCACCCGCGTAACCGTCATCACAGCCGTTACGACCTGGACGCGCTGCGTCAGGCCTGCCCCGCGCTGAGCGATTTTATTACCCTAAACCCGGTTGGCGAGCAAACCATTAATTTTGCCGATCCGCTGGCGGTGAAGACCCTGAACAAAGCCTTGCTGGCGCATTTTTATGCGGTAAAAGAGTGGGACATTCCGGAAGGCTTCCTCTGCCCACCCGTTCCAGGCCGTGCGGACTATATCCATCATCTGAGCGACCTGTTAAGCGATGAAAACGGCAACGTGGTGAAGGGGCAAATATTCTGGATATCGGCGTTGGCGCAAACTGTATTTATCCGCTGATTGGTGCGCATGAATATGGCTGGCGCTTTACCGGCAGCGAAACGCACCCGCAGGCGTTTGCCAGCGCACAGGCCATTCTCAGCGCTAACCCCTCGTTGAACCGGATGATCCGTCTGCGCCGCCAGAAAGATACGTCGGCGATGTTCAACGGCGTGATCCATAAAAACGAACAATACGATGCCACGCTGTGCAATCCGCCATTCCATGATTCTGCCGCCGCGGCTCGCGCTGGCAGTGAGCGCAAACGCCGTAATCTGGGACAGGAGCGCGATGATGCGCTGAACTTTGGCGGCCAGCAGCAGGAACTGTGGTGTGAAGGCGGGGAAGTGGCCTTTATCAAACAGATGATCGCCGAGAGTAAAGGCTTTGCCCGTCAGGTAATGTGGTTTACGTCGCTGGTGTCGAAAGGGGAAAACCTGCCGCCGCTGTATCGCGCGTTAACCGACGTGGGGCCGTTAAAGTGGTGAAAAAAGAGATGGCTCAGGGCAGAAGCAGAGCCGCTTTATCGCCTGGTCGTTTATGGATGATGAGCAGCGTCGTCGTTTCCTGGCGCGCAAACGCTAAGAGAAAACGCCGTTTACCCCGAGGGATAAACGGCGTGCTTATCAGGAGACGTGCTGCAGGAACTCTTGCAGACGCTGGCTTGGTGGGTTCTTCACCAGATCCTGCGGATTGCCATCTTCGGCAATCCGGCCTTTATCAATAAAGATCAGGCGAGACGCGACTTTCTCAGCAAAGCCGATTTCGTGGGTGACAATCACCATCGTCATCCCTTCTTCCGCCAGATCCTGCATCACTTTCAGCACTTCGTGGCGCAATTCCGGGTCCAGCGCCGAGGTTGGTTCATCGAACAGCATCATTTTCGGCTTCACCGCCAGCGCTCGGGCAATCGCCACGCGCTGCTGCTGGCCGCCGGAAAGCTCGGAAGGGTAGTGGTGCGCGCGTTCCGCCAGGCCCACTTTGGCCAGCAGATCTTTGGCCAGCTTTTCCGCCGCCTCTTTTTTCAGACCGCGAACGCGGAGCGGCCCGAACATCACGTTTTCCAGCGCCGTCAGGTGTGGGAACAGATAGAACTGCTGGAACACCATACCGGCTTCCTGACGGATCAGGCGCTCGTCAACATTCGGGTCGTTTACCTTGAGACCATCGACAATCAGGTCGCCGCTGGTTATCTCTTCGAGTTTATTAATGCAGCGCAGCAGCGTCGATTTACCCGAGCCGGAAGGCCCGATTATCACGACCACTTCGCCCTGTTTGACCTTCAGGTCGATGTTGTGCAGCACCTGGGTTTGACCAAAGTGCTTGGAGACGTTTTTAAATTCAATCACAGGATTTTCATCCTTCTTTCAAGAATGCGGAGCACGATATTCAGTACCTGGGTGATGATCAGGTAGATAACGCCAACGGCGGTCCAGATTTCCAGCGCGCGGAAGTTTCCGGCGATAATTTCCTGACCGCTGCGGGTCAGCTCAGCGGCACCGATAACAATAAACAGAGAGGTGTCTTTGATACTGATGATCAACTGGTTACCCAGCGCAGGCAGCATACGGCGAACGGCCAGCGGCATAATCACATGGCGAATGGTTTCGCGGCGCGACAGGCCGAGTGCCAGACCCGCTTCGCTAAAGCCTTTGTGGATGGACAACACTGAGCCACGAGTGATTTCTGCAATATAAGCACCGGAGTTGATCATGATGGTGACAACTGCCGCAGTGAAGGTATCGATACGAATGTCCGGGAAAGCCATTGGCAGCGCGAAGTAGATGTACATGACCTGTACAACGATAGGCGTACCGCGGATCACTTCAATAAATACGAGGGCGATATGGTTTGCAATCCAGCCGCCGTAAGTACGGGCTAAGCCAGCCACCAGACCGATAATGATACCGCCCGCGAGGCCGAGGATCGAAATCCACAGAGTCATTTTGGCGCCGTCCAGAAGAATAGGAATGGCAGGCCAGATGACGCTCCAGTCAAACTGCATGATGATAATCCTGTTACCGTGGTTCAAAAATAGCAGGGCGAAAGGCCGCCCTGAGTTTGCATCAGATTTTGGAATAATTATTTAGGTTCAGTACCGAACCATTTTTTGTAAATTTCGTTATAAGTGCCGTTTTCACGCAGCGTTTTCAGCGCGCCATTCACTTTTTCACGCAGCTCGTCGTTGCCTTTCGAGAACGCAATACCGTACTGCTGAGCTTCCAGCGATTCGCCTACCGCTTTGAACTGACCGTTACCGGCAGTCTTGATAAAGTAGAGAATATTCGGGGTATCGTGCAGCACCGCGTCGGCGCGGTTGGTGCCCAATTCCATGTACGCATTATCGATGTTCGGGAACTGGCGCAGGTCTTTGGTTTTGATATTCGCTTTTGCATAATCAACGGAGCCTGTTCCGCTCTTCACCGCCACCACTTTGCCATCCAGATCTTTCACGCTCTTGATGTCATTGTTGTTGGTTTTCACCATCACCAGCAGGCCGCTTTTATAGTAGCCGTCGGAGAAGTCGACCGCTTTTTTACGCTCGTCGGTAATGGTAATGCCAGCCAGCGCCAGATCGACGTTTTTGGTCTGCAGCGCCGGGATAATGCCGCTGAAGTCCATCGGCTTCAGGGTGTAATCCAGCTTCAGCTCTTTCGCAATTGCTGCCCACAGGTCGATGTCAAAGCCGACATACTGATTACCCTGCTTGAACTCGAACGGGACGAACGCGGTATCCGTTGCCACAACCAGCTGTTTCTCGGCAGCCTGAGAAGAGACCGCAAACGCCAGGGTGAGTGCAGCCAGTGAAACTTTAAACATTGACTTCATAGCATTTCCTTTTATATCCACGGGGCGATCCCCTGCGATAACAAACGGCTTATGAAAAAAACGTGCCAACTTTACAATCAGTTGTTTCTTAACAAATAATGCGTTTTTCATTGCACAAAAGCGGAAAAATAACGACCGCTTTGCACCAAATAAGGGCACCAAAGTGGTGCGCGAAAATCGTGTTGTTAAGTATGGCGTTTTTTAGCGCAAACGCAGAGGAGAAAACAATCTTTTATTAACGATTGTGTGAGGTGATTATTACAAATGATTTACTTTGGCGGGGTTTCTGTCCGATTGGGTGCACTTTTCTGGTGCAAACCCCTCCGGTGGAGGGACCGGAGGGAGATAAGATTTTCCTATGTGTTATTCGATGTTTGCCTCGATGAACCACAGGAATTTATCCAGGTCACGGGAAGCGGCGGTGAAGATATCAGCGGTATCTTCATCTTTGGCTTCACCGATCGCTTTACGTACGTCGTTAGCAACAATCGCATAACGCTCAGCCAGCGCTTTCAGGTGATCCTGCACGCTGGTGATATCCAGCGGATAGCTTTTCAGCGGCGTCTGGGCGTTGATGACCTGAGTGGTCCCCAGCGCAATCCCGCCGAGCTGTACGGCGCGCTCAGCCATGGTATCCAGATGGTCGGTGAGCGCCGTGCGGAAGCCATCAAGCATTTCATGCACCGCGATAAAGTTGGCACCGCGCATGTTCCAGTGTGCCTGCTTTGTAATCAGCGACAGATCGATAAACTGAAGAACCTGACGGTTGAGTAACGCAACGGTGGCCTGTTTTTCGCTTTCCGGAACGTCGTTACGCGTATAGAGAAGTTGGGCGTTTTTCGTTTTAACCAGTTTTGCAGTACTCATAATCATATATCCTCTTGATCCGATACACTTATAAAAGCATGTGTATCTGCGTCCTCATGAATTAACGAAAACAAGTATAGCACCGTGAGCGGGACGGTATTTTCTGATTCTGCCTATAGGTTTGATAGAGAGCGTGATTTTGTTTTTTAAATTCAATTAAAACATGTGGTTACTGGTGTTTTGAGATGGGGGTATTTTTATTAAATTATTTTTATTGATGTAAAATAAGAATTTATGCAGTTTGTTTTCGATATTATGCATAGTGGCGTGCACTATGCATAAATAAGAAAAATCAACCGACGTCGACTTGTTTTATTTTACTTTCCTGACGCATTGTGAGCGTTGAACCCATTGACGCCATAATAATGGCCCCAGCGCCATAGACTGGCTAAAGGTCAGCGTCTCACCGAGGAAAACCATGCCGGACATGGCTGCCAGAGCAGGCTCCATACTCATTAATGTTCCAAAGGTACGCGTAGGTAAACGCGTCAGAGCAATCATCTCCAACGAGTAGGGCAGTGCGGTAGAAAGTACGGCAATGGCTAAGCCCAGCGGCAACAGCGACCAGTGCAACAGGGTGTCGGCGGCCTGCATGGCGCCCAGTGGCACAAAAACGACCGCAGCAATCAAGGACCCCATCGCCACCGTGGCCGGGCCGTGGTCTTCACCGGCACGACGGCCGCTCAGAATATAGACCGCCCAACCCGCACCGGCACCGAGCGCCAGCAGCGCGCCGGTGAGATCGACATGCGCAACATCCTGCCCCAGTGGCAGCAGGAACCACAAGCCCATCACCGCCAGAACCACCCAGATAAAGTCTACCGGGCGGCGTGAAGAGAACAGTGCCACCGCCAGCGGCCCGGTGAACTCCAGTGCCACTGCAATACCCAACGGAATACGCTGTAGTGACAGGTAAAAGAGATAGTTCATCGCGCCCAGTGACAGACCATAGAACAGCAACGGTAGACGCTGCTCTTTAGAGAAACGCAGTCGCCAGGGCTTAAACACCACCACCAGAATCAGCGTGCCGAGCGCCAGGCGCAGCGCAGTAACGCCTGGCGCGCCAATCAACGGGAACAACGACTTAGCCAACGATGCGCCACTCTGGATGGAGATCATAGAGATCAAGAGGACGAGGATGGGTAACCATGAGGGTAGCTTGCGGGGCGTGGTGGACATCTTTTTCCTGTCAATATTTGTCAAAAGAGGTAAAAGCGGCAGTGTAATGGAAATAGTCGCCCACGGTTGAGGAATTGTTGAAAAAAAATTGTCCCTAAACGAGTAGAATTTGCTGAGTCGATGAAAATTTCGTCTGTCAAATTAGGAATTATCTGGAAAATTAAACGTTAATTTTACCGTAATGAACATAAGATTTAACGTAGAAAATCGTTTAATATGAATGACATAGGTCTTGGTGGAAAAGTTTTGTTACATCAAAGATGACCTTAGACATCATCAGTTCCAAAGAGTTTCTTAACAAATTTTGATATATTTAAAACTTACGGACTTATTAGAAGCACATTTGAGGTGGTTATGAAAAAAATTGCATGTCTTTCAGCACTGGCCGCTGTTCTGGCTATTTCCGCAGGTACTGCCGTAGCTGCAACCTCCACTGTTACCGGTGGTTACGCACAGAGTGATATGCAGGGCGTCGCTAACAAAGCTGGCGGCTTCAACCTGAAATATCGCTACGAAGCAGACAACAGCCCGCTGGGTGTGATCAGCTCCTTCACCTACACGTCTAAGAGCGACACTCAGAACGATGTCTACACCAAAGGTCAGTACTACGGCATCACTGCTGGTCCTGCTTACCGCATCAACGACTGGGCTAGCATCTACGGTGTAGTCGGTGTTGGTTACGGTAAAGCACAGTACAACCAGTTCCCGCAACATGACAGCACCAGCGACTACGGTTTCTCCTACGGTGCCGGTCTGCAGTTCAACCCGATTGAAAACGTAGCACTGGACGTATCTTACGAACAGTCTCGTATTCGTAGCGTTGACGTAGGTACCTGGATCGTCGGTGCAGGTTACCGCTTCTAATCACTTCGGTGATACGAAAAGGGGTCTTGATGGCCCTTTTTTAATGCCCTTTGTAAACCTATTTCCCGCCAGATTCAACAGCCCGCCGCAATGTAGTCACCGTTAGCGCTGATCGGGATGACCGTCAGATACAACACTATTGCGAAGACGATCAGCATCGCGCCGCCTGCGATTTTGACCGCCGGTATTACCCAGCGTGGTCCCGATACACCACCGAACATGGCTACCGTGCGTTCGCGCGCATAGCGCACCGCCAGCGATAACCCGAGAATCGACAGTGCCGTACCCAACGCCATCGTCATCACGGCGGCAATTCCCCACGTCACAATACCCAGCGCGTTCGCGAACATCAAAATCATGATGGCGCCGCTGCATGGTCGGGCGCCAATGGCCAGAATGACGCCGAGCCGCGTTTTCCAGTCGCTTTCTGCAAGCAATGTACCTACGCCGTGGTGCCCACAGCCGCAGTCTTCGCCGTGTTGATGCAGCGGTTTAAGCGCAGAGATAGCCAACCTTCGTGGACGCAGGCTTCTCAGCGCTTGATAAATAATGAACAGCCCGAAGGCACCAACCATCACCGCGCTGATTTTTTCGACATACCAGCGGCTGGTACTGAGATCGCCAGAGGCCAGGTTAAAACCTACCGCAAGGATAAAGACAAACAGAATCGCGCTGATGCCCTGCATCAGGCTGCCGATAAACGGCACCACGCGCGCGGCGAGCAGGCTCTCTTTGTTGGTGCTCAGGTAGGTCGTGACGATGAATTTACCGTGCCCCGGGCCAATAGCGTGCAGCACGCCGTATAAGAAGGCGCCCACCAGCAGCCATAGGCCACCGCTGTATTCGTGGTTGTTGAGCTGCAACAGATACATCACCAGGTAACGGTGCAGGGTGATTTGCGTAGCCAGGCACCACTGGATAAAGGTGTTCCAGTGCGCGTGCAGCGTAAGTGCGCCGGCAAGCAGCAAAAGTAGCGTTAACCCAGCGGTGGGAAGGCGCCAGTCGCGCGCAAGACGTTGTGCGATCATCGTAGAGCCTGAATCAGAAGGTCGTGAAGCAAGTATAGTAATGCAACGCCGGGGCGATTCGCTATCCGTTTACCGGCGTGAAAGGCAAACGGATAGCGACGGAGGAGGGGCGAAATTAGCTTTTGGGATCAAATAGATCGGTCTTCAGCGTATCGTAATCCACTTTTTGTAACTGGAAGTTGGTGATGTAGACCTTGCCGGCTTTTTGCGACGAGATAAAGCGATACTTCGGCGTAATCTCTTTGGTCTGGATCCCGGTCCACTGCGAGAAGAAGCTCAGGAAATCGTTGGCGGAACGACGCGCCTTGATAATCTTGTGCGCTTTGTCATCGCTGGACAGCACCATAAACGGTACCTGGAAATTCTGCTGATATTTATCATCGTGCGCCAGATACTGTACCGCTTTGCCGCGCTCTTTAAACGCCAGCCCGTGATCGGAGAAGTAAACCAGCGAGAAGCTGTCGGTGTTACGTCGTAGCTGATCGTAAAGCTGGTTTAGCAGGCTGTCGGTTTGAGTCATGGTATACAGATAGCATGACGTTTCCTTTGACTGCACGAACTGCGCATACTTGCCCTGGGTGCGGTCACAGGCCTGCGGATGCGAGCCCATAATATGCAGCACAATCAGCTGCGGCTGGCTTCGCGTCGTCGACAGTACCTGAGCGGTCATTTTCAGCAGATCTTCATCGCGGGTATTTTTATCCGCTTCGAAGTCGCCGCTTTTCAGGAAGTGTGCTTCATCGGCGCGTTTGGCGATGCTGGCGATAGCCGTGTCGTACTCGCCGATCTGCCCCTGGTTGGAGAACCACCAGGTCTGGAAACCGGCGCGGTTGGCGAGAGTCACGAAGTTATCCTGATACAGCGGTTTGCCGTCCACGACACGGTTCAACGTCAGCCCAGCGATTTCTGCGTAGAGCCGCTGGCGGCAATGTAGTTAGTAAACAGATAACCATTGACCGAGCTGGCGAACGGCGTGTTATCCCAGTGACCGCCGAATGCGCCCAGCGCGTCGCGTCGCGCGCTTTCACCGATCACCACCACGTAGGTATGATATTTCGGCTTCACGGCCACCACGTTCCAGGTGTCTTTCAGCCCGGAAAGCTGCGCCATGCGCTGCTGTTCGTCAATCACCTCGTTATTATTAACGATGATGTCTTTCACGAAGCGGAAGGCCGGGTAGCCGCTATCTTTCAGCTTAAACCCCCAGCCATCAATCTTGTTTTGAATCGGCTGAACGAAGAACACGCCGATGCTGAATAGCAGACACAGCGTCTCTATCACGCCCCAGCGTTTTTTATCTGTGGCTTTGCGGCGAACGGCAATCACGCCGAGCACGAAAATAAACAGGCCCACGAGGTAGCTATACCACGGGAAAATAGTGAAGATTTCCGTCGACTCTTCCACATTCGTGGAGTGCAGCGCCAGCAGCGTGTTGAAATTCGGCGCGCCATAGGCCTGACTGAAGGGGAAATAGAGCGCGGCCACGAGCGAATAAACCCCCAGCACCATCTTCTGCACTTTAGGCAGCGTGCGCCACAGCAGATGTAGCACGCAGGTAAATGCCACCGCGTACAGCAGGCTAAACGGGTAGCCTAGCGCCAGGTTTATCAGGATCGACTGTAAAAAATAAAGTCCCGTCCACGGCTAACGGCCAGCCCACGTGCAGCAAGGGTTTCTTTCAGGGTTAGATTCATAGATTACAACTATCAAAACGCCATGTGCGTCCCCTGGCGTCAAGGGTCTTTATTGGCCAGACGATGCGTGAAGAGGGGGATGCAAAGTACAGGGCTGCAAGAAGATAAAGCGAGCTTATTATTGGGTCAACTACTGATAACGAATTGTTTTGGGAGGGCGCTTACAAAACCAGAAAATAAACGCGGTTTTTGGGCGCAAACGGGTAGGTTGCCAGCACATGATGACAGCATGATGAAGCGGCGTCGCGACGCCGCTTAGCGGGACGGAGTGTCCTGTTTGGGTTTGTTGTTGAACAGGTCGCACAACATACCGATCAACATCAAGCGTACTTTAAAAGGAGAGTGGCTAAACACGCTGATACACCTCTTGAATTCGTTCATGGTTCCTCCTGCCTTCTGGCCGTCAATCCGTGATGAGCGTTCGCATTACATACAGATATAGCACAGGCTATATTTTATAGCTATGGCTAAAACGTTAAATTTTTGTGCTTGGGTCACAATCCATTACAATGAGCGGACTTGATATGACGCGTTCAGGCGTCGCACAGATGAGGAAGCTTTATGGGCCGTCGCGCAGGTACGCCAATCACAAAAAAAGTGACGCAACTGGTTAACGTTGAAGAGCACGTGGAAGGGTTTCGCCAGGTGCGTGAAGCGCATCGCCGCGAGCTGATTGACGACTACGTTGAGCTGATTTCCGATTTGATTCGTGAAGTGGGTGAGGCGCGTCAGGTCGATATGGCAGCGCGTCTGGGCGTTTCTCAGCCAACGGTGGCGAAAATGCTGAAGCGTCTGGCTGGCGTTGGGCTGATCGAACAGATCCCTGGCGCGGCGTATTTTTGACGCCGGAAGGGGAAAAGCTGGCTCAGGAGAGCCGTGAACGCCATCAGGTGGTCGAAAACTTTCTATTGGTACTTGGCGTCAGCGCGGATACCGCCCGTCGTGACGCTGAAGGTATTGAGCACCATGTTAGCGAAGAGACGCTGGACATGTTCCGTCAGTTTACCCTGAAGCACGGGCAATTCGTGGAATGAACCTTCCTTTTATACGCTCGCTGGCGCACGACCGTTTTCTGCATTTGCTCATTCTCGTCGGCATCCTGCTGAGCTTTTTTGTTCCTTTCGCCCCGCAAATTGGCCTGCGGCGATTGACTGGCACACCATCATTACGCTAAGCGGGCTAATGCTGCTAACCAAAGGGGTTGAGCAGAGCGGCTATTTTGATGTTCTGGGACGAAAAATGGCGCGCCGTTTTGTCACCGAGCGTCAGCTGGCCCTCTTTATGGTGCTGGCGGCGGCGTTGCTTTCGACCTTTTTGACCAATGATGTGGCGCTGTTTATCGTCGTGCCGCTCACCCTGACGTTGAAAAAGTGGTGCGCGCTGCCGATTAACCGACTGATTATCTTCGAGGCGCTGGCGGTTAACGCCGGTTCGCTGCTTACGCCGATCGGTAACCCGCAAAACATTCTGCTGTGGGGGCGTTCGGGCTGTCTTTCCCTGCGTTTACTCTGCAGATGTTGCCGCTGGCGCTGGCGATGATGGCCACCTTGCTGGTGCTGTGCTGGTGCTGCTTCCCGGCGAAAAAGTTGGTGTTTCAAAGCAGCGATCGCACACCTGAATGGCAGCCGCTGCTGGTGTGGAGTTGCCTGGCGTTTTATCTGATTTTCCTGACCGCGCTGGAGATGAAGCAAGAGTTGTGGGGCTGGCAATTGTCGCAGCGGGCTTCTTGCTGCTTGCGCGTCGCGTGGTGCTCAGCGTCGATTGGGCGCTGCTGCTGGTCTTTATGGCGATGTTTATCGACGTGCATTTGTTGACTCAACTGCCGGTGTTGCAACATGCCCTCGGCGGCGTCAGTACGCTGTCCGGCGTGCCGCTGTGGTTAACGGCCATTGGCCTGTCGCAGGTGATTAGCAACGTGCCGTCAACCATCCTGCTGATCAACTATGTCCCGCCGTCGATGCTGCTGGCGTGGGCGGTGAACGTCGGCGGATTTGGCTTGCTGCCGGGGTCGTTGGCCAACCTGATTGCCCTGCGTATGGCCGCAGACCGACGTATCTGGTGGCGCTTCCACCTCTACTCGATCCCAATGTTGCTGTGGGCGGCGGTGGCGGGATACGGGCTGTTCGCGATCCTCAACCGCGTGTAGGCGCTGATAAGCGCAGCGCCATCAGGCCGTCTGGCATGGCGGCGCTGCCTTATTCGGTCTACATCGCCGATCCTCCCCGCTCTATACTCTCACTCATCTCACAAAAAACGATCTTCAGGGTTGCGCACTTTTTCGACTTTGAGGTATATGACTAGTCATGAAATTTAAATGACTAGTCATATAGGAGTCGAATCATGAAACCATCACTGCCCGCCAACTTCCTGTGGGGAATTCCGTCTCCAGCATGCAGACCGAAGGTGCCTGGAATGAAGGCGGCAAAGGGATGTCGGTATACGATATCCGCGAGCCAAAAGAGTTTGCTTCCGACTGGAAGGTCGCGACTGACTCCTACCATCGCTACGAAGAAGATTTTGATCTGATGAAAGATCTGGGGATGAACTGCTACCGTTTCCAGATCGCCTGGAGCCGCGTGTGCCCAACCGGTGACGGCGAGTTTAACGAAGAGGGCATTGCCTTCTACGATCGCTTTATCGATGCCCTGATTGCACGCGGCATTGAGCCTATGATCTGCCTGTACCACTTTGATATGCCGCTGGCGCTGGCGGAAAAATACAACGGCTTTACCGACCGCCGCGTGATGGAAGCCTTTATCCGCTACGGTAAAAAAGTGATCGACTGCTTCGGCGACAAGGTGACATGGTGGCTGACCTTTAACGAACAGAACCTCTACCATATGCCGGAAACGTTCCTGATTTCCGGCTATATGCGTGGCGAGAAAACCCTACGTGAGCTGTATGAAATTCAGCATCACGTGATGATGGCGCACGCGCATCTGACGAATTATCTGCATGAAACCAAACCGGGTAAATTGATGGGGGCATGCTGGCGCACGCCCAGGTCTATCCGGCTACCTGCAAGCCGCGCGATGTGTTCTGTGCGCAGCAACTGGACGAATTCTTCAATCAGAATTTGCTGCGCGTCTTTGCGGGTGAGGGCTACAGCCCGGAAGTGATGCACTTCGTTAAGCAGTCCGGCTTTGACGATATTTATCGCGAGGAAGACCTGGCGGTGCTGGCGACCATGAAGAACGACTATATGGCCTTCAGCTACTACGCCAGCCGTACCCTCGACAGCGACCCTATCCCGGAAGGCACGCCGGTGAACAACTATATGCTGTTCGGCGACAAACCAAACCCGCACCTGAAGGCCACCGAATGGAACTGGCAGATAGACCCGCTCGGTTTTCGCAGTATTATTACCCGCTATTACAATGACTGGCGTCTGCCGGTGTTCCCGATTGAGAACGGTATTGGGGTGATAGAACACTGGGATGGAGAAAATCCGATCGCCGACGATTACCGTATCGCCTATCATCGCGACCATATTAACGCTATGAGAGAGGCGATTTTTGAAGATGGCGCGCAGGTCATTGGTTATCTGGGCTGGGGGCTCATTGATATTCTCAGCTCGCAGGGCGACATGCGTAAGCGTTATGGCGTGGTCTACGTCAACCGTGAAAACCACGATTTAAAAGACCTCAAACGTGTGCCGAAGAAAAGCTATGACTGGCTGAAACGGGCCATTCATAGCAATGGCGAAGAGATGTAACAACAGGAGCGGGTGATGGTAGCGAAGTACATCGCGATAGCGCGGGAAATTAAAAAACGGATTATCAGTGGGCAGTATCCCGCCGCTGAGCCATTGCCCGACCAGTTTGCGCTGGCCGCCGAATTTGGTACCAGCCGGATGACCATTCAGCAGGCGATGCGCCAGCTGGTTGTTGAAGGGCTGGTTTATACCCGCCAGGGGCAGGGACGTTTATTCGCAAGAACTTCCTCCAGCTCTCACAGTGGGACATTCACGGCAGCGACTACGCCGGGGCGACGGAAACCTGGGGACATCTGGGCAAGGTCGCAAGCCAGGTGATTCACTTTGAGCTCCGTTTTCCCAGCGAGAAAGAGCAGGCATCGCTGCTGATTGACGCCGATTCACCGGTGTACGATTTTGTGCGCCTGCGTCTGCTGAACGGCGAGCCGCTGTCGCTGGATATTACGGTCATGCCGGTGTCGCTGGTGCCGGGGTTGAGTAAATCACATCTCGAAAACTCGGTCTTTCGCTACGTGCAGGACAATCTTGGTCTGAAGATGATGGGGTCTTATCGCGTGGTCCGCGCGCTGAAGCCCAGCGAGCTGGATCAGCAGCATTTGAACTGTGACGCGAGTGACCCGATTCTGGAAGTGGAGCAGGTGATTTATCTGGATGACGGCACGCCGCTGGAGTATGCGCACTGCCACTATCGCTACGATCACGGGGGATTGTGATCGTCAATAACGGATAAAAAAAGGGCGGGTGATTAACCGCCCTTTTTGATCGTCTGGTTGACTTAGTTCAGACGAACCGGCATACCGGAACGGTTTTTCACCGCCTGGTCAACGATGCTCTGGTCAACGTCGGACTGGCTGGTTACCGCCTGTACCGCTTTGGTCAGGACAACCGGAACAGTTTCACCGCCTTCGAACTGCGCTTCAGTGGTAGACAGCGGGTTGTGCACTTCAATGAAGCGGCTGCCGTCTGGCTCTGTGGTCGCTTTGACCGGTTCATCGATAAACTGTACGCGGGTGCCGACCGGCACGTTCTCGAACAGGAATTTGATGTCTTCGTTACGCAGACGCACGCAACCGTGGCTCACGCGCAGGCCGATACCGAAGTTGGCATTGGTGCCGTGGATGGCATACAGACGACCAATATACAGAGCGTACAGGCCCATCGGGTTGTCCGGGCCAGCCGGAACCACTGCCGGCAGCGGGTTGCCTGCTGCGGCATACTCAGCGTGCATTTTCGCCGTCGGCGTCCAGGTCGGGCCGGCTTTCTTACGTTCTACCTTGGTGGTCCAGTTGATTGGGGTATCTTTACCCAGCTGGCCGATACCGATTGGCAGCACGATCACGGTGTTAGTGCCTTTCGGGTAGTAGTACAGACGCATTTCCGCGCTGTTGATGATGATACCTTCATGCACGGTGTCCGGCAGGATCAGCTGCTGAGGAATATTCAGCACGCTGCCGCCTTTCGGCAGGTAGGTGTCGACGCCTGGGTTAGCCTCCAGGAGGTTGGAAAGCCCCATCTGATACTGGGCGGCGAAGTATTCCAGCGGCTGTTTGTTATCGTCAGGAATCGTGATGACCTGATTCTGTCCGATAATACGGCTACCGTCGGTCGGCAGCGGATACGTCACCGCAGAGGCCGAATTGCAGAAACCTACGACAGCGAGCGCCGCAGCGAAAAGCGTTGTTAATTTCATGTTCATGTTGTGCGAGGTATCAGTGCCATTACGGCGGTTGTTTGAGAATTCAGACTGTTGGTTGCAGCGCATTATATGTGCATTCGATGCGACTGGGAATTCGGATGTGTACGAAATCACATTTTTTTCACTTGCGTTACAGTTTAGCCCTTGGCGAAGGCGGGCGCTTTTTATTCGCAAGTGTGGCATAATAGGGAGTTTGTCACATTCTTCAGGATACTCCCGTGTTAGTTACCAGCAACGTCACCATGCAGTTTGGCAGTAAGCCGCTGTTCGAAAATATCTCCGTCAAATTTGGCGGCGGCAACCGTTACGGCCTGATTGGCGCCAACGGGAGCGGTAAATCCACCTTTATGAAAATCCTCGGCGGCGACTTAGAGCCGACGCTGGGCAACGTGTCTCTCGATCCCAATGAGCGTATCGGTAAGCTGCGTCAGGATCAGTTCGCCTTTGAAGAGTTCACCGTACTTGATACGGTGATCATGGGCCACAGCGAGCTGTGGGAAGTGAAGCAAGAGCGCGACCGTATCTATAGTCTGGCTGAAATGAGCGAAGAAGACGGCTATAAAGTGGCCGATCTCGAAGTGCTCTACGGCGAAATGGACGGCTACTCCGCTGAAGCGCGCGCCGGTGAACTGCTGCTGGGTGTCGGCATTCCGCTGGATCAGCACTACGGTCCGATGAGCGAAGTTGCGCCGGGCTGGAAACTGCGTGTGCTGTTGGCGCAGGCGCTGTTCTCTAACCCGGACATCCTGCTGCTCGATGAACCGACGAACAACCTGGACATCGACACCATTCGCTGGCTGGAGCAGACGCTGAACGAACGCGACAGCACCATGATCATCATCTCGCACGACCGCCACTTCCTGAACATGGTTTGTACCCACATGGCGGATCTCGACTATGGCGAGCTGCGCGTCTACGCCGGTAACTACGACGAATACATGACAGCAGCTACCCAGGCTCGTGAACGTCTGCTGGCCGATAACGCCAAGAAGAAAGCGCAAATTGCCGACCTGCAATCCTTCGTCAGCCGCTTTAGCGCCAACGCCTCTAAATCACGCCAGGCGACTTCCCGCGCCCGTCAGATTGACAAGATCAAGCTCGACGAAGTGAAGGCATCCAGCCGTCAGAACCCGTTCATCCGCTTCGAGCAGGATAAGAAACTGTTCCGTAATGCGCTGGAAGTGGAAGCGCTGGCCAAAGGTTTTGAAAACGGCCCGCTGTTTAAAAACTTCAATCTGATGATGGAAGTTGGCGAGAAGATTGCCATCATCGGCGCCAACGGCGTGGGTAAATCCACCATGCTGAAAACCCTGGTCGGTGAACTGATGCCGGATAACGGCACCGTGAAATGGTCCGAAAATGCCAGCATCGGTTACTACGCGCAGGATCACGCCGAAGATTTTGACAACGACCTGAGCGTGTTCGACTGGATGAGCCAGTGGAAGCAGGAAGGCGATGACGAGCAGGTAGTGCGCGGTTTCCTTGGTCGTCTGCTGTTCAGCCAGGACGATATCAAGAAGCCGGCGAAGGTACTTTCCGGTGGTGAGAAGGGCCGTATGCTGTTTGGTAAGCTGATGATGCAGAAACCGAACATTCTGGTGATGGATGAACCTACCAACCACCTGGATATGGAATCGATCGAATCACTGAACATGGCGCTGGAAATGTATCAGGGTACCCTGATCTTCGTTTCTCACGACCGTGAGTTCGTGAGCTCGCTGGCGACTCGCGTGATTGAGATTACGCCGGAACGCGTGGTGGACTTCAGCGGTAACTACGAAGATTACCTGCGTAGCAAAGGGGTGGAGTAATTTCCCTCAGCCTGGCCCTCTCCCAAAGGGAGAGGGAAAGCTAAAACACCTTGCTCCTGCAGACTGCACAATGCGGTTTGCCCCTCTCCCCAGTGGGGAGAGGGCGGGGTGAGGGTTATCCTCGTACCCACTCGCTTTTCTCTTCGCCGTTAATCAACAGCTGACGTTTTTCTCCTTCTGGCAGCGTCACTTTTAACGCTTCCCATGCCGGACGATAATCGCCACGAGCGTTCACCTTCAGGTCAATCGTACTGGCGGTGCAGACCATCTCCCACTCCAGCCACAGCGCGTTACCCTCTTTGTAGCCCCACGACTCGCCGTCATCCTCAAACAGCAGGCCCGAAGAGCGGCCGATTCCTTTAACCGGGAACAGCTTCAGCTCGCGCGAGGTATCTTCTTCTGCTTTCACGTAGGTAATACGTTCGCTCAGCGGTAGGCCTGCGCCCGCGCGGACCAGCAGCGGCAGTTTCTCCAGCGGCGCATCGACGACAATCGACTGGCCGCCGCTGTACCACGCGCCGGTGTAGAAATCGTACCAGCCGGTTTCGTTGTCCGGCAGCCAGACGCGGCGTTCGCGCTCGCCGGCTTCCACCACGCTGGCGACCAGAATATCGCGGCCCAGCAGGAAGTCATCGCACTCTTCAAACGTCTGCGCATCGTGTTCGTGATCAAGGAAAGTCGGACGCAGCATCGGCTCGTCGTCGGCATGCGCCTGCCATAGCAGCGTGTAGAGATACGGCAGCAGACGGTAGCGCAGCTCAATCGCGCTGCGAATCGCCGGGGTCACGCCAGGATACATCCAGGGTTCGTTCACCGTGTGGTCGTCGTTCCATGAGTGGATGGTAAAGCGCGGATGCATTACGCCGTTCTGTACCCAGCGGACAAACAGCTCCGGGTCCGGTTTGTCGCCGGAGAAGCCGCCGACATCATGGCCCAGGTTGTACAGACCGGACAGGCTCATCCCCAGTCCCATGCGGATGTTGTAGCGCAGCGTGTCCCAGTTTGTGCGGTTATCGCCGCTCCAGGTCTGCACGTAGCGCTGCATCCCGGCGCAGCCGGAACGGGAGATCAGATACGGGCGCTTGTTCGGCGCAAAGCGCTCCTGCGCTTCCATTGATGCGCGGATCATCAGCAGCGGCATCACCGGGCGAATATGCTTAATCGCAATCTCATCGCCAAAGCCGTGGCAGCGCGCTTCACCGTCCCATACTTCAAACTCGTTGTTATCGTTCCAGGTGGAATCGATACCCATCTCCAGCAGCTGTGTAGTGACGCCCTCCTGCCACCAGGCCACGGTTTGCGGATTGGTAAAATCGAGGTGCGAACCTTCATCGTCCCAGAAGCTGGAACGCTCCGGACCGTCGCTTTCCGAGTCGCGAATAAACAGCGCTTTCTCCGCCACCTCGTTGTAACGCGGGTGATCCTGCAACAAGCATGGCTTGATGTTAGCCGCCAGATGTAGACCTGCATCATGGAACGCCTGGCTCATGACCTTTGGCTGCGGCACTTTGTCGTAGTTCCAGTTGAAGACGTAGCGCTTGCCGTTAATGGAGGTATAGCCGGAAGAGAGCTGGAACGAATCGCACGGGATAGCATGCTCGTCGCACAGACGAATAAAGTTCATCAGCTGATTTTGCGCGTCCGGCGCGTCGGTGTAGTGCATGGTTGAGCCGCTGTAGCCCAGGCTCCATTTCGGCCCGAACAACGTTTTACCGGTCAGGCGTACGAAGGCTTTGGTGACATCCAGCACGCGTTCGCCGGTAAACAGGTAGTAATCGATATCACCGGCTTCTGCCTGCCAGCGGCGATAAGCGGTGTGGTAGTTGTCGATCTCGTTGCCCAAATCCAGCCAGCAGCTGCTGAGGTTGTCGTAAAACAGCCCGAAGCTGATGTCATCACGGCGGGTAATGGTGAACGGAATGTGTTTGTACAGCGGGTCAGTGCTGGCCGCGTTGTAGCCCATCGCATCCAGGTTACGCATCTCGTAGCGTTTGCCGTTACGCTGCAAATCACCGGCTTTATCCCCCAGGCCATAAAAACGCTCGTCCTTACGGCGGCTCTGGTAGTGCGCCACGCCATCGCCGTGGGCATTCACCAGATAGGCGCTGGTCGGACGATCATTGACCAGCGGCTGCCACTCGCCTTCGGCGTTGCGGTAGTGCCACTCCAGCCACAGCGGCTGGTGGACGGTGACGCGCAGCGACTGAGTGGCGATAATCACGCTATCGTCCTGTTGGTTTAGCGTCCAGGCAGGCAGGCTAAAACCGCTGAGATCTTCACGGCTGCGGCCCTCCCAGGGGACGTCCTGCTCGGGGCGATACTCCAGGTGCGGTCCAGCGCCAGCTCGCCTTTGCGTTTCAACAGTACGCGGAACAGATTCTCCTCCAGCACATACAGACACAGCGTGTGCTGGCCGTCGACCAGCAGCTCGACGTGGTGGGAAGACTGTTTTTGTAGGGTCCAGTTTTTCAGCGTTTTCATATTTACATCCACTATCAGGCGCGTTTCGCGCGGCGTTCAGCAATAAATGCGACCAGGAAGACGGCGCCAATCAGGTCGAAGAAACCCATGGCGACAAACAGCGGGTTGAAACCGATTTTGTCGGCAGTCACCCCAATAATCAGTGAGAACAGGAAGCTCGCAATCCATGCGGCGGAACCACGCATGCCGTTAACGGTCGCCATCTGGCCTTTGTCGAACGATTCAACAACCAGTGCGCTCAGCATGCAGGAGATGATCTGGTGGCCAAAGCCGCCAATCGACATCAGCACCACGGCGATGATTGGATCTTTCGTCACCGCCACGACGGCAAGTGACACCATCAGGAATGCCCCGGTGACGGAACTGGCCACGGTCGAGTTGACGCGTGAGCAGCCGAACAGGCGCACATAGAGGCGGGTTAAATAGCCGCTCGCAACGCTGCCGAGGTCGGCGGCCAGGAAGGGCAGCCAGGCGAACAGGGCGATCTGCTTGAGATCCATGTTGTACTGCTTGGCAAAATAGAGCGGCATCCAGAAGCTAAACACGGCCCATGCCGGTTCCGCCATAAAGGCCGGGATAGCGATACCGTAGAAGCGTTTGTTTTTGCCCACGGTTTTCAGCGCGGTCAGGAATGGCAGCTTCACCGGCGGCGCTTCGTTGTCCTGACGGATATAGTCCAGCTCGGCTTTGCCCAGGTTCGGGTGTTTATCCGGGTTGTGGTAGAACGCCCACCACAGTACGACCCATCCGAGCGCCAGAATACCGGTAAACATGAACGCGCCCTGCCAGCCAAAAGAGGCGTGGGCAAAATAGATGATTGGCGGTGCCAGCATCGCGCCAATCGAGAAACCCACACCAGCCCAACCCGCTGCGACCGGGCGTTCCGATTTCGGGAACCACTCGCCGATGGTTTTGGCGTTGGCCGGGGTAGCCGCTGCTTCCGCGCCGCCCATAAAGAAGCGCAGCAGCGCCAGATGCAGCCAGTTACCGGCACCGGCGTGCAGTAAACAGGCCAGTGCCCACAGGCTGGCGCAGATCATAAAGCCCAGCTTCAGGCCAATAACGTCAATCAGCCAGCCGCACAATGGCTGGAAGAGGGTATAGGCGATCTGGAAAGCGCCGACGATCCAGGAATATTGCTCGGTAGTGATCCCGAGGCTGTCTTTCAGCTCTGGTGCCAGGATCCCCAGCGAGTTACGGGTGATGTAGTTGACGGTGACGCCGAGTAAAAAAAGCACCAGCATCCACCAGCGCAGGTTTTTGACAACGCGGCGAGTTTTGCTGGTTGCCATTTCATTATTGATGCCCTGACTCATAGGGATCTCCACAGGATGATGTCAGAAACGGTGGGCAACTACGTGGGGAGTTGTCACACCACTTTTGGTAAGATTTTGATATTTATCAATTTTATTGTTGTTCACTTCCACCGTTCTTGTATGGAAGTTGTTCTACCAATTCACCTTAGAAGACATGAAAGGTTGGGAAAAGCGGGTTTTGTGCACGTTTTTTCATGAATGACTGATATACATTACGTATACGTCTTTCATGCCTTGCCAAATAAGGAGTTTTTGTCATGAAAATTTTTTCATTTTCGAATTGGAGACAGATCACAAAATGGAAAAGAAGCTGAAAATCGCCGAGATTGCTGCCCGAACCGGGCTGTCTGCCAGCACCGTTTCGCGTGTGCTGGCGGGTAAAGCGAATACCAGCGCTCGCGCCCGCGAGCAGGTGTTGACCTGCGCGCGTGAGCTTGGGGTGATGGACGGTATGGCGGCAGGAAGGATGTTGCTCAATAGCCTGATTGTCTTTGCGCCGCCGCGGGCGTTCGATGAGCGGTCCGACATCTTTTACTACCGTGTGATCCAGAGCATCAGTAAAGCGCTCTCGCCACACGAGGTGCGTTTGCGCTACTGCGCGCTGGAGGAGAACGACAGCGATCCTACGTTGTTTTTGTCGCGCATGAACGAAGCGGAGACGCAGGCGGCCATTCTGCTGGGTATTGACGATCCGCATATTCACGATCTTGCCGCCGATCTCGCGAAGCCCTGTGTGTTGATTAACTGCCGCGATGAACGCATGCGTCTGCCGGCCATTGCGCCGGATCATCGGATGATTGGCGCTTTCGCCGCGCGTTACCTGTTTGAAATGGGCCATCGGGAGGTCATGAACGTCATGTGTCTGCGCCGTTACACCATGGAACAGCGACTGGCGGGCATTAAAGAGGCGTGGCGTCAACACAACCTTGAGTTTCAGCACGAGCGCGACCTGCTGAATATCAGCAGCTTTAGCGCCAAAGTTGCTGAGGAAAAGGTTGGCGCGTGGCTGGATGCGCTCGATGGCCGGCCATTGCCGACGGCCTTCTTGGTGGGCGGTGATTTTATGGCGGCAGGGACCGTTAACGCCCTGCGCCAGCGCGGGCTGCGGGTGCCGCAGGATGTTTCGGTCATGAGTATCGACGGCTTCAACCTGGCGGCCATTGAGGACGTGCCGCTCACCGCGGTTCACGTGCCGCGCGACGAACTGGGCGTAGAGGCGGTGCAGATGCTGCAACAGCGGCTGATTCGCCCCGACGCGCCGGTAGGATCGTTACTGCTACATGGGCGGCTGGCGGTTCGGGAATCGGTGCGGCGGGTGCGCCCCGGAAAAGGGCACACCGCCGTTGAACGGGAGGGGTTGTACGATAATCAGACGTCGATGCCCAGCGCACGTTTACCGTGAATATTGAGGTCGGCGAGCGTAAAGCGGCCCTGCCAGTCGGCTTCGTAGTCTTCACGCGGGAAGTCGCCCGGCGATGCGCCGCGTTCTAATGCCGCTTTCACCTTGTGGGCGTAAGCGAGGTTTTTTTCGCACATTGGCGCGGCGGGGATGTACATCACGTTCCCCAGCCTTGCTGATTCTCCACCGGCGCCACCGAGTGGATCACGTCGCAGTGCCACCACACCGAATCACCGGCCTCCAGCGCTGGAATAGAGGTCAGTGCGCTTATCAGCAACGGATGCCATTTCTCGGAGATCGGCAGCACTTTCCCTGGCGCTACGCCGCAGAGTTCGTCCTCCGGTACGTCATCGAGCAGCGGGCGCAGCAGCACATAGGCCATCGCTTCCGGAATCGGCACCACGTGCAGCAGCCCCTGATCCGGGATCATGTCCGACAGCGCCGTCCAGCCCTGGAAGGTGCGGAACACCGAGCATTTGGTGGTGTTATCCACGGTGTACTCTTCCACGTCAGTACGGTGCGCGGCGTTCCACGGATCGTACTGCTCGACGTGACCGCTAAAGACGCTGGCGAACACCTGTTGATAAGCCGGAAGTAGCCAGCGTTCCAGCGCGCCAGAATCGGTATGTGCTCCGAGCCCTTTGGAGGTGGTGCCCGGTGGGCGGCGGCGGATACGGTCCGGATAAATGACGCTGATATCCGGGTTAAACCACTGCTTACCCTCGCTTTCCACTTTCCAGAGGCGGTTGAGGAACGATTGGGCCTGCGCCATCTCTTCACTCTGACGCGCCTGCATTTGCGCCTGCGACCAGTAAATCGGGTAGATTTCCGGACGTGAGGCATCAAGTGAACCGAAAAAGCTATCGCCCGGCCCTTATATACGTCATCGAAATGGTTGCGATCGAGGTAGTCGAGCATTGAACGATCCCAAGCCAGCGCTTGTTCACGCGGGAAGTGACCTTTAATCACCGCACATCCGCGGCGCTTCACCTCGGCGCGGGTGGCTTCGCTAATGTTGTCCGCCGCCAGATCGGCAAAGGGAATGATTGGCCACACCGGCTGTCCCTGCGCCTTCAGGGCGTTAATTTCCGCAACCCGCGCTTCAATGGTGGCGCTCAGGCGGTCGAACACCGCCTGGACGTCGCCAATCTGCGCGCGTAGCGTTTGTTTCATCTGGCGAATGGCCGCTTTCGGGTCGGCAGGGAGCGTTTCGTGGGTAAAGGTAATCGTCATATCAACCTCGCAATCTTTCATTCGAAAGTAAAATGCATTACAGGTGATACTTTAAGTTAAAATAAAGTTAATGCAAGTTTAAATTCTTGCGTTAGATCACGAAGGGAAAGGAAGATGAATACGTAGGCCAGATAAGGCAACGACGCCATCCGCCAATGTGCACGGAGGCGCCTGATGGCGCTGCGCTTATCAGGCCTACAAAGGAAGAGAATTAGAAGGGGCGGTGCCGTCCAGCACGGACTGAATGACGTTCAGCGCACCGTCGTGGTTGTTGTCGTCGGTCCGGTAGTCCGCAATGGCCTTAATGCTGTCGACCGCGTTGCCCATGGCGAAGGAATATTTCACCAGCTTGAGCATCTCGGCGTCGTTGCCGCTATCGCCAATTGCCACGCACTGTTGCGGTGAAAGCTGCCAGCGCTTCAGCAGGCGACTAATGCCGTTGGCTTTGTGCAGGCCGGGAATGATGAGATCGACAAAGCCGAAGCCGCTGGTGACGGGCTTCATAATGCCGTCGAGGGAGACGTGCAGCTTATCAATCAGATCGGGAATATCGCTGTCCGGGAGGTTCAGGGAGAATTTGAACATCTTATCGTCGACGTCGTGGAAGTTCGCCACGCGCTTTAAGCGGTAGTAGTGTTTGGACATCAATTCGACCAGCGCATCTGGCGCGCTGTCGCTGATATAAGCACTTTCCAGACCGCAGGCGACGAAATACATCTGCGGGTCTTTCAGCAGTTCGCCAATCACCGTCTGATACTCATGTTTTGTCAGCTCACCGTGGAAAAGCTGCTGCCCGTGCTCATACACCAGCGCGCCGTTTTCCGCGACAAAAGAGATGCGATCCCGAATTTCAGGAAAGAAGGTAATCAGCTGGTAATACTGGTTGCCGCTGGCGACAACGAACTCAATACCACGTGCTTGAAGCTGTTCAAACTGCGCCAGAAACCGCGAACGGTCGTAGGTCTTGGCGTCATTAAGAAAAGTTCCGTCCATATCGGTGACGATAACTTTAACGGTCATACGGGATGCTCCTGGTGTAACTTCGGCCAGAAACAATTTAATTACAATGTGAGATAAAGCACAAATTTATTTCATTTGAAAGAAAGGCGGTGGGTCGCTGTGCGCGTTGGACCCTCACCCGGCCCTCTCCCTGGAAGGGAGAGGGGGATTGACCAACGGCGCCGATCGGTTCCCTCTCCCTGAGGGAGAGGGTTAGGGTGAGGGGAAATGCGCCGACTTAAAGCGTATGCTCAGTACGCGCAATAATATCGTCCTGCGCATCCGGCGACAGCGCGGTAAAGAACGCTGAATACCCCGCACGCGCACCACCAAATCACGGTACTGATCCGGATGCTTTTTCGCCTCCAGCAGCGTTTCGCGCGACACGATGTTGTACTGAATATGCCAGCCTTTGTGCACTTCGAAGAAGGTACGCAGCAGCGCCATCAGCTTTTGCTTATCGCTTTCGTTTTCCAGCGTCGCCGGGTTCAGCTTCTGGTTCAGCAGCACGCCGCCGAGAATCGCCGAGGTCGGCAGCTTCCCGACGGAGCTAATCACCGCCGTTGGGCCAAGATGGTCGGTACCGGAAGCCGGGCTGGCGCCTTCTGCAAGCGGGGTTTTCGCTTTACGGCCGTCCGGGGTTGCCATGGTCTGCGCGCCAAACGGTACGTTCGCTGAAATGGAAGACGTACCCGCGTAATAGTTGCCGCCGATCGGGCCGCGACCGTAACGTGGGTTGTGATACTGCTTCAGTTCGTCGATATAGGTTTGATAGGCGCGGGCCAACAGGGCGTCGACGCTGTCATCATCGTTGCCGTACTTCGGCGCGCCGTTAATCAAACGCTGACGTAACTGCTCGTGGGTCAGCCCTTCGTAGTCTTCCGCCAGCGCTTTTGCCAGCTCCTGCTGACCAATCAGCCCTGATCGAAGACCAGTTTTTTCACTGCCGCCAGGCTGTTGCCGAGGTTGGCGATCCCACCTGCAGGCCGGAAACCCAGTCGTACTTCGCGCCGCCCTGTTTAATGCTTTTCGCCCGCTCAATGCAGTCGTCAACCAGCGCCGAGCACAGAATATCGTGCACGTTCTCTTCCAGCATGGTGTCGACCACGTATTCAATCTCAATGGATTTACGGGTGTAGTAACGAATCTGGCTATCCAGTCGGCCAGCATCTGCTCGAAGTTGGCGAAGTTACCCTGCGACAGCGCGTGTTCCTGCGGCAGGAAGACCTGGCCGCTGGTGGCATCGCGACCGCCTTCCATCGCGGCCAGCATCACGCGGGCAAAGTTGATAAAGCTCATCCCGGTGCAGCGATAGCCCCATTTACCGCCAACGGCGGTTTCAATACAGCCGATGGCGGCATAATCATAGGCATCCTGAGGTTCAACGCCCAGTTTGATAAATTCTGGAATCACGATCTCATCGTTGTTGAATGCCGGCATGCCGAAGCCGCAGCGAATAACCTGCACGCAGGCGTCGAGGAAGTCGTTGCTCATCCCGGCGTGATAGCGCACGCTCAGGTTTGGCTGCGTGGAACGCAGGCGGCCGCAGGATTCGAGAATCGCGTAAGAGAGCGGGTTGACCGCGTCCTGCGCTTCGCCGTTGACCAGCTTCTGGCCGCCGATGGTCACGTTCTGATACAGCGGGCTACCGGCAGAGGCCTTGGAGTGCGAGCCGGAGCGAATTTTGTTCACTTCCAGCAGCTTCAGCCAGCAGCTGTGCAGCAGTTCGATAGCGTGTTCGCGATCCAACGACTGTTCCAGCTCAACGTCGCGGCGGTAGTACGGATACAGATACTGGTCCATACGGGCGAACGACACCGAGTGACCGTTGGACTCAATTTGCAGAATCAGCTGGATGAAGTAGCACAGCTGCAGCGCCTGCCAGAAGGTTTTCGGCGGCTGATGGGCAATCACATCGCAGTTTTCGGCGATCGCCAGCAACTCGTCGCGGCGGTTTTCGCGAGACTCTTCGGCGGCCATTTTGCGCGCCAGCTCGGCGAAACGCACAATGTGCAGGCTCACAGCTTCCAGTACGATATCAATGGCTTTCAGGAACTGCTCACCGTGCAGGTCTTCCAGTACGGTCAGGTTAATGCGGGTACGACGCTCGGCGACTTTGGCGCGCATGCCATCGAGGCCTTTTTCCAGCAGCAGCGGGTAGTTCACCGCCAGGTGAGCGTCGCCGGAGGTCATATTGCCTTCGGCTTTAATAATGCCGGTGGCCAGCAGCGCTTTCTGTTCATCGGTAAACATACCGTAGCAGCGGTCCTGTACGGTCTGACCACGCCACCATGGGCACACTTCATGCAGTACGCGTTTGTTCTCTTCGCTCACCGCAAATCCGGCGCCGGGGCGGTCGGCCAGGTCGTCGATCTCTTTTTCAATCCAGCTGACGGTATATTCCGGGAAAATGGGCGCGGCGCGCACTTCGCTTGCCTGGTTACCGACAATCAGTTCGTCATGTTTAATCCAGATGGTGCGTTCCGCCAGATGATGGGCCAGCGCCAGCGCGCGGCGTACCGGAATCGGTTTATCCAGATGCTGCTGGTACGCTTCGGTATAGTGGCGTGCGCGTTCGGTGCAGACCGGCGGCTTAACAATATGTACCAGCGCGGTTTTGTGAGCTTTGATGCGGTCGGTCAGTTTGTCGAGAGTCAGAGTGGTCATGGTTTTTATCCTCGTAGTGTCGCCGTTAACCCTTTTTCGCGGGCGTACTGCTGGGCAAAATCCAGCAGCGCCGGGTCGTTCAGCGGCTTGTCGGGTGCAAAGTAGGGAAGGCCGAGCAGGGTATATTTGTTGATACCCAACGTGTGATACGGCAGAAAATGAATGTCGCGCACGCCCGGCATCTCGTCGGCGGCAAAATCAGCAATCGCTTTGATGGAGTTTTCATCGGCATTAAAGCCTGAATCAGCGGTACGCGTAGGGTTATCTGTTTTCCGGCGGCGGCGAGACGTTTCAGGTTGTCGAGCACGCGTTTGGCCGAACCGTCGGTCCACTGCTTGAAGCGTGCTTCGTCTACGTGCTTCAGGTCAGCGAGGAACAGGTCGATATAGGGTAGCGCGGGTTCCAGGTAGCGCCATGGCACATGCAGGCAGGTTTCTACCGCCGTGTGGATGCCCTGATCATGGGCGCTTTTCAACAGTTCCAGCGCCAGTTCCGGGTTCATAAACGGTTCGCCGCCGGAGAGCGTCATACCGCCGCCGCTGCGATCGTAAAACGGTTTATCGCGCAGCACGGTGGCCATAATTTCTTCGGCGCTTTTCTCTTCGCCGCAGACGGTCAGCGCCTGAGTCGGGCAGCAGTCGGTCAGCGCATCAAGCTGCGTTTGATCGAGCTTTTCCCGATGAATAACCAGACCGTTAAGCGCACGTTCAATGACCGATGGCGCGGCCTGTTGGCAAAGATCGCAACCGTCGAGGCACAGGCGCGGATCGAACAACAGATCCTGTTTGTGCGCGCGGCTCTCCGGGTTCTGGCACCAGCGACAGCCGAGTGAACAGCCTTTCAGGAAAACCACGGTACGGATACCGGGGCCATCGTGGGTGGAATAGCGCTGAATGTTGAAAATCATATGCTGCCTCATCTTTCGTATAAAGATTAAAATACTTTCGAATGAAAGTTATCTTGATATGCATCAACTTAAGAAGAGGTTTTGCTGTGGTAATGTTATTCCATGCTAAACATCACGGTTTAAGGAATCATCATGGAACTCTATCTCGACACCTCTGACGTGGCGGCAGTTAAAAAGCTGGCGCGTGTTTTCCCGCTGGCGGGCGTGACTACCAACCCAAGCATTGTGGCGGCGGGTAAAAAACCGCTGGATGTGCTGTTGCCGGAACTGCTGGAAGCGATGGGCGGTAAAGGCCGTTTATTTGCCCAGGTGATGGCGACAACCGCCGACGGCATGGTGGCGGACGCGCATAAGCTGCGGGCGATTATTCCGGATCTGGTGGTCAAAGTGCCGGTGACGGCGGAAGGGCTGGCGGCCATTAAATTGCTCAAAGAAGAGGGCATTCCGACGCTGGGCACCGCCGTTTACGGCGCTGCGCAGGGTCTGCTGTCGGCGCTGGCGGGGCCGAATATGTCGCGCCTTACGTTAACCGCGTCGATGCGCAGGGAGGAAATGGTATTCAAACGGTGTGTGAATTACAGGATCTGCTGACTCTGCATGCGCCACAGTCGAAGGTACTTGCAGCGAGCTTTAAGACTCCGCGTCAGGCGCTGGACTGTCTGCTGGCGGGCTGCCAGTCGATTACCCTGCCGCTGGACGTTGCGCAGCAGCTGATCAGCTATCCGGCGGTGGATGCCGCAGTGGCGAAGTTTGAGCAGGACTGGCAAACGGCGTTTGGCCGTACGTCGCTGTAATACTCTCTCTATTGGCACGATCGGTTCCCTCTCCCATCGGGGAGAGGGTTAGGGTGAGGGGTTACGCCGAAGCCTCCCGCACACCTCGCATGTCGGGCTACGCATCAGCTTCATCTCTCTGAACTGGCAGCGCATCGCGTCGTACATCACGATTTTCCCCGCCGCAGGCGTACCGTAGTGGGTCAGCACCTTAATCGCTTCCATCGCCTGCATGGCGCCAATCACCCCAACCAGCGGGGCCATCACGCCGCTTCCACGCAGGTGAGGGCGTTCTCGCCGAACAGACGGCTCAGGCAGCGGTAGCACGGCTCGCCTTCCTGATACGTAAACACCGAAATTTGCCCTTCCATGCGAATCGCCGCGCCGGAAACCAGCGGGACTTTATGCCGGAAACAGCCCACATTCAGCTGGTTACGAATGGTGACGTTATCGGTACAGTCGAGCACTAAATCATGTTCCGCAATTAGCGCCCATAGCGCCGCCTCTTCCAGCAATGCGTTGTGGGTGACCAGCGTAACGTGTGGGTTAATGCGCGCCAGCGCGTCGCGGGCGGAGTCGACTTTTGGCTGACCGATAGTGGCGTCGCTATGCAGCGTCTGGCGTTGCAGGTTAGAGAGCGCCACGGTGTCAAAATCAAGCAGAGTGAGTTGGCCAACTCCCGCGGCGGCCAGATATTGCACGGCCGCGCAGCCCAGCCCACCCAGACCGACAACCAGTACACGCGATGCCTTTAACTGCTCCTGGCCGTCAAAATCAAAATCCCGCAGGATGATTTGCCGGTTGTAGCGCAGCATCTCGGCATCGCTGAGTTCGGCGGCCATTACAGGCCTCCCAGCAGATGGTTAAAGGGCTCAACCTCTACCCATTCGCCAGCTTCGACGTGGCCGCGCTCACGCTCCAGCACGATAAAGCAGTTGCCCTGGCTGAAGGAGCTAAAAATGTGCGAACCCTGATGACCGGTAGTGGACACAGTAAGGTCGCCGTTGGCATCGCGGGTCAGCAGGCCGCGCTGGAAGTCGAGGCGGCCTGGGGATTTTTTCAGCCGATCGGTAGTTCGCACGCGCAGGCGTGGAGCCTGCGTGGCGTTGCTGCCCGCACTCAGTTTGGCCAACAACGGCTGCACCAGTTGATAGAAGGTGAGCGCCGCGGAGACCGGGTTACCCGGCAGACCGCAGAACCAGCTGTGGCTTAGCTTACCGAAGGCGAACGGCTTGCCCGGTTTGATGGCGAGCTTCCAGAAGCTGATTTCACCCAGCTCGTCGAGAATCGTTTTGGTGTAGTCCGCTTCGCCAACGGAAACGCCGCCGGAGCTAATGACCACGTCCGCCTGCTGGTCGGCCTGAATAAAGGTCTGGCGCAGCTGTTCCGGGTCATCGCGGATAATCCGAGGTTAATCACCTCGCAGCCCAACTGTTCGAGCATCAGATGCACCGCCAGGCGGTTGGTGTCGTAGATTTGTCCATCGCCCAACGGCTGGCCCGGTAGCTGGAGTTCGTCACCGGTGGAGAACAGGGCGACGCGCACTTTACGCACCACGTTCACCTCGGCAATGCCGAGAGACGCCAGCACCGGCAGCTCGGCGACGGTGAGGCGGGTACCGCCGGGAAAACCACCGCGCCGTTGGCGATGTCTTCGCCGCGACGGCGAATATTCTGCCCGGCTTCACCGGCGCGGTGAAACGGATACCGGCGTCGGTCTGCTCGGTCTCTTCCTGCATCACTACCGCTTCACAGCCTGCGGGAATCGGCGCACCGGTCATAATGCGCACGCAGCTTCCGGCAGGCCATTCTCCGTGGAACGGTTGCCCGGCAAAGGCTTTACCCGCTACTGTCAACGGCGTTTGCGCCGCGAGGTCGGCGAGGCGCACCGCGTAGCCATCCATCGCCGAATTATCAAAACCCGGCACGTCCAATGGAGAGATGACATCGCCTGCGGTAATACGGCCAAAGGCCTGTAACAGCGGCACCGACTCGCTTTCACGAAGCGGGCTAATCTGCTCAAGCATCTGGGCGAGCGCGGTATCAAGCGGTATCAGTCCGGCGGTAAAATCCATGGGTAAACTCCTGCGGGAAACGTTCGAATCCGCACATTATGGCAGAAAACCCCGCAGACTGTATGCCACCTGTGGTGTACCCTGACATTTCCGGACGCTCTTTCTATATTCAAAATTGATATAGGAACAGAGTCACTATAATGATATTTATAAATAAAATGACGTAAGGGATAACGAATGGGTAAGGCAGTCATTGCGATTCATGGCGGAGCAGGGCAATAAGCCGCCAGCAGATGTCAGCGGAAAAAGAGCGCGAATATGTCACCGCGCTGTCAGGCATTGTCGAGCATGCGCAGGGGATGCTGGAGTCCGGCGCCAGCGCGCTGGATACGGTGACCGAAGCGGTTCGTCAGCTGGAGGAGTGCCCGCTGTTTAACGCCGGGATCGGCTCGGTGTTTACCGCTGATGAAACGCATGAACTTGACGCCTGCGTGATGGACGGCAATTCGCTACAGGCGGGCGCCGTCGCTGGGGTAAAGCGCCTGCGTAACCCGGTACTGGCGGCCAGGCTGGTGCTGGAAAATAGCCCGCACGTGATGTTGATTGGCGAAGGGCAGAGGCTTTTGCTCAGGCGCAGGGCGTCGAGCTGGTCGAGAATTCGCTGTTCTCCACCGACGCGCGTTTTCAGCAGCTTATCGAGGCTCGCAGCAACGGCGAGTTTATTCTCGACCACGATGCGCCGCTTGATGAACGGCAGAAGATGGGCACCGTCGGCGCGGTGGCATTAGATCTCAACGGCAATCTTGCCGCGGCGACGTCGACCGGCGGCATGACCAACAAGTTGCCAGGGCGGGTGGGCGATAGCCCACTGGTCGGCGCGGGATGCTATGCCAACAACGCCAGCGTAGCCGTCTCCTGTACCGGCACCGGCGAGGTATTTATCCGCACGCTGGCGGCTTACGATATTGCCGCGCTAATGGAATACGGCAATCTCAGCCTGCTGGAAGCCTGCGAACGGGTGGTGATGGAAAAACTGCCCGCGCTTGGCGGCAGCGGTGGCCTGATTGCCATCGATCGCGAGGGCAACGTGGTGCTGCCGTTTAACAGCGAGGGGATGTATCGCGCCTGGGCCTATGCCGGGATACGCCTACGATTGGCATTTATCGCGAATAGAAGGAGTCACCGTGCCGCATTCCGACGAGCTTGATGTCACGCAGGTGCTGAGTATTCAGAATCTGAACGTCGCGTTTCGCCAGGACAAGCAGTCCGTGCGCGCCGTGCATCAACTCTCTTTTCATCTGAACCGGGAGAGACGCTGGCGATTGTCGGCGAGTCTGGTTCAGGTAAGTCCGTGACGGCGCTGGCGCTGATGCGGCTGCTGGAACAGTCCAACAGCCAGATGCAGTGCGACCAAATGCTGCTGCGGCGGCGCAATCGCGAAGTGATCGAACTGCAGGAACAGACGCCCGCGCAGATGCGCAGCGTGCGCGGCGCCGACATCGCGATGATTTTTCAGGAACCGATGACGTCGCTTAACCCGGTGTTCACCATCGGCGAGCAGATTGCCGAGTCTATCCGCCTGCATCAGGGGCTGGGCCGCGAAGAGGCGCTGATTGAGGCGAAAAAAACGCTCGATAAAGTGCGCATTCCTGAGGCGCAGACCATGCTGTCGCGCTACCCGCACCAGCTTTCCGGCGGTATGCGTCAGCGGGTGATGATCGCGATGGCGCTGTCATGCCGCCCGGCGGTGCTGATTGCCGATGAGCCGACGACCGCATTGGACGTCACGATTCAGGCGCAAATTCTCCAGCTTATCAACGTGCTGCAACAAGAGATGTCGATGGGGTGATTTTTATCACCCACGATATGGGCGTCGTCGCGGAAATCGCCGACCGGGTGCTGGTGATGCATCAGGGAGAAGTGGTGGAGACCGGTAGCGTTGAGGCTATCTTTAACGCGCCGCAGCATCCGTATACCCGTCGTCTGCTGGCGGCGGTTCCCGGCTGGGGCGATGCGCGGCAGCGACTATCCGCGCAGTTTCCCTGAACTCAACGCGCCGGAGATTGAGCCTCAGCAGCAAAAAACGGTGGTGGAGGGCAAGCCGATTCTTCAGGTGCGCAACCTGGTGGCGCGCTTTCCGCTACGCGGCGGCGTGCTTAACCGCGTCACCCGTGAAGTGCATGCGGTGGAAAATGTCAGCTTTGACCTGTGGGGCGGTGAAACATTGGCGCTGGTGGGCGAATCTGGCTGTGGCAAATCCACGACCGGGCGTGCGCTGCTGCGGTTAGTGGAATCGCAGAAGGGCACGATTACCTTCAACGGCGAGCGTATCGATCTGCTCTCCGCTCACCAGCTTCAGCCGCTGCGCCGCGATATTCAGATAATCTTCCAGGACCCTTACGCTTCACTCGATCCGCGCCATACGGTTGGCTTTTCGATCATGGAGCCGCTGCGCGTGCACGGGGTGCTGCAAGGCGAAGCGCTCCAGCAGCGAGTTGAATGGCTTTTGCAGCGCGTCGGATTGGAGCCGGAACACGCCTGGCGTTATCCGCACGAGTTTTCTGGCGGCCAGCGGCAGCGTATCTGCATTGCCCGTGCGCTGGCCTTGCAACCGAAGGTGGTGATTGCTGATGAATCGGTGTCGGCGCTCGATGTTTCCATTCGCGCACAGATTATCAACCTGCTGCTGTCGTTGCAGCGGGAGATGGGCATCGCTTTTCTGTTTATTTCCCATGATATGGCGGTGGTGGAACGCATCAGCCATCGCGTGGCGGTGATGTACCGCGGGAGAATTGTGGAGATTGGCCCGCGACGCGCAATTTTTGAAAATCCGCAGCATCCTTATACCCGCAAGCTGCTGGCCGCCGTGCCGGTGGCCGATCCGGCGCACAAACGTCCGCAGCGCGTGCTGTTGTCGGATGAGCTGCCGGGCAATATCTACAGACGGGGCGAAGAGGTAGAACCGATCAGTTTGCAACAGGTGGCGCCGGGCACTATGTGGCCGCGAACCGGCAAGCAGTGCGCTGATAAATCGATAATAAAACCATAGGCAGGGGACAACATGACACAACGCGTTTCACGTAAATGGCTGGTTGCACTGGGGTGGCTTCAGCGCTGGCCTCCGCTTCCTCGTTCGCGGCCAAAGATGTGGTGGTGGCGGTAGGCTCCAACTTCACCACCCTCGATCCGTATGACGCTAACGACACGCTGTCGCAGGCGGTGGCGAAATCCTTCTATCAGGGCTGTTCGGCCTGGATAAAGAGATGAAGCTGAAGAACGTGCTGGCGGAAAGCTACACGGTGTCGGACGATGGCAAAGTCTATACCGTCAAGCTGCGTCAGGGTGTCAAATTCCAGGATGGCACTGATTTCAACGCCGAGGCGGTGAAGGTCAACCTCGATCGCGCCAGCAATCCAGAAAGCCACCTCAAGCGCTATAACCTGTACAAGAACATTGATAAGACCGAAGTTGTCGACCCGCAGACGGTGAAAATCACCCTCAAGCAGCCGTTCTCGGCGTTTATCAATATTCTCGCCCACCCGGCAACGGCGATGATCTCGCCAGCGGCGCTGAAAAAATACGGCAACGAGATTGGTTTCCATCCGGTGGGACCGGCCGTACCAGCTGGATACCTGGAATCAGACCGACTTCGTGAAGGTCAGCAAGTTCGCCAATTACTGGCAAAAAGGGCTGCCGAAGCTGGACTCCATTACCTGGCGTCCGGTGGTCGACAACAATACCCGCGCGGCGATGCTGCAAACCGGTGAAGCGCAGTTTGCCTTCCCGATCCCTTACGAGCAGGCGGCGCTGCTGGCGAAAAACAGCCAGCTTGAGCTGGTGGCCAGCCCGTCAATCATGCAGCGCTACATCAGCATGAACGTGACGCAAAAACCGTTCGACAACCCAAAGGTACGCGAAGCCATCAACTACGCGATTAACCGTCAGGCGCTGGTCAAGGTCGCCTTTACGGGTTACGCGACACCGGCTACCGGCGTCGTGCCGCCGTCGATTGCCTACGCAACGCAGTATCAACCGTGGCCGTACGACCCGGCGAAAGCCGCGAGCTGCTGAAAGAGGCGGGTTACCCGAACGGCTTTAGCACCACGCTGTGGTCATCGCATAATCACAGCACCGCGCAGAAGGTGCTGCAGTTTACCCAGCAGCAGCTGGCGCAAATTGGCATTAAAGCGCAGGTCACCGCGATGGACGCCGGCAGCGTGCGGCGGAAGTGGAAGGCAAGGGCAGAAAGAGAGCGGTGTGAGAATGTTCTACACCGGCTGGTCGGCCTCGACCGGTGAAGCCGACTGGGCGCTGTCGCCGCTGTTTGCCTCCTCAAACTGGCCGCCAACGCAGTTTAACACCGCGTTCTACGGTAATCCGCAGGTCGATAAAGATCTCAGCGCCGCGCTGCAAACCACCGACAGTAACGAAAAAGCGCGGCTGTATAAGGCGGTTCAGGATACTATCTGGAAAGAGTCGCCATGGGTGCCTCTGGTGGTGGAGAAACTGGTATCAGCGCACAGCAAGTCGTTGACCGGATTCTATATTATGCGGATACCGGGTTTAGCTTTGACGACGCGGATTTGAAGTAAGCGACGTTTCCCTGCCTCATGAAGGGCAGGGAGTCATCGGCAAGGAGAGTCATGCTCAACTATGTGATTAAACGCCTGCTCGGCCTGATCCCCACGCTGTTTATTGTGGCGGTGCTGGTGTTTTTGTTCGTCCACATGCTGCCGGCGACCCGGCCAGGCTGATTGCTGGCCCGGAGGCGGACGCGCAGGTGATTGCCATGGTGCGCCAACAGCTGGGTTGGATCAGCCGCTGTACATGCAGTTCTGGCATTACATTAGCCATGCCGTGCAGGGCGATTTTGGCACGTCGATGGTTTCCCGTCGTCCGGTATCGGAAGAGATTGCCAGCCGCTTTTTCCCCACGCTGTGGCTGACGCTCGCTAGCATGGGCTGGGCGGTATTGTTCGGCATGGGCGCGGGCATTGCCGCCGCCGTCTGGCGCAACCGCTGGCCGGACCGCCTGGCATGGCGCTGGCGGTGACCGGTATTTCGTTCCCGGCCTTTGCCCTCGGATGCTGCTGATGCAGATTTTCTCCGTCGAACTGGGCTGGCTGCCGACCGTGGCGCCGACAGCTGGCGACACTATATTTTGCCTTCATTAACGCTGGCGCCGCCGTCGCTTCGGTAATGGCACGCTTCACCCGCGCCTCGTTCGTTGACGTGCTGAATGAGGACTATATGCGTACCGCGCGCGCCAAAGGCGTCAGCGAAAAGGTGGTGGTGCTCAAACACGGGCTGCGTAACGCGATGATCCCGGTGGTCACCATGATGGGCTGCAGTTCGGCTTTCTGCTCGGCGGCTCTATCGTGGTCGAAAAGGTATTTAACTGGCCGGGGCTGGACGCCTGCTGGTCGATTCGGTGGAAATGCGCGACTACCCGGTGATTCAGGCCGAGGTGCTGCTGTTTTCGCTGGAGTTTATTCTTATCAACTTAGTGGTGGACGTGCTTTACGCTGCCATTAACCCGGCTATCAGGTATAAATAACGTGCGATTATTCAACTGGCGTCGACAGGCTGTTCTGAGCGCCATGCCGGTGATGCAGGCAGCCTCGCAGCGCACGCCGTGGCGGGAGTTCTGGCGGCGCTTTCGCCAGCAACCGGTGGCAATGGCTTCGGGCATTTTCGTTCTACTGCTGATTGTGGTGGCGGTGGTCGCGCCGTGGATTGCGCCTTTCGATGCGGAAAACTATTTTGACTACGACAGGCTAAATCAAGGGCCGTCGCTGATTCACTGGTTCGGCGTGGATTCGCTGGGGCGCGATATTTTCAGTCGCGTGCTGGTTGGTGCGCAGATCTCGCTGACCGCAGGTGTCTTCGCGGTGCTGATGGGTTCGCTTATCGGCACCGTGCTGGGCTGGTGGCGGCTACTACGAAGGCTGGTGGGATCGCATCATCATGCGTATCTGCGACGTGCTGTTCGCCTTTCCCGGCATTTTGCTGGCCATCGCAGTGGTGGCGATTATGGGCAGCGGCATGACCAACGTGATTATCGCCGTGGCGATTTTCTCCGTCCCGGCATTTGCCCGTCTGGTGCGCGGCAATACGCTGGTTCTCAAGCAACAGACCTTTATCGAGTCGGCGCGCAGCATTGGCGCCAGCGACAGCGCGATCATTTTCCAGCATATTCTGCCGGGCACCGTATCGTCGATTGTGGTCTATTTTACCATGCGTATTGGCGTGTCGATCATCTCTGCCGCCAGCCTGTCTTTCCTCGGCCTCGGGCACAGCCGCCAACGCCGGAATGGGGGCGATGCTCAATGAAGCGCGTGCTGATATGGTGATTGCACCGCACGTTGCGGTCTTCCCGGCGCTGGCCATTTTCCTGACGGTGCTGGCGTTTAACCTGCTGGGCGATGGGCTGCGCGACGCGCTGGATCCGAAGCTGAAAGGGTAATCTCTCTATTTCTTCCGTAGCCCGGCCGAGCATAGCGACGCCGGGGCAAACCTGTTTCCCATCACAAATCGCGGCATTTTTTTGACTCCGCTCGCTTTTTTCCCCTCGTGATAAAGAACGCGTTTCCTCCTGCGGGCGGAAAACGGCGCTCAGTTTGCGTGCACCAGAAAGCCTAGTATTGACGAAAACTAATCGGGAATAAACGCATGGAGAGGTAGGTCAATGCTCATTGCTCGGGACAACATTTTTCTCAACCAGACTTTCGCCGATAAGCAGTCTATTTTCCGTTTTTTGGCCCACCATGCCGTGGCGCAGGGCTGGGCCGAAAGCGCAGCGCAAATTGAAGCCGATCTGTGGGAGCGAGAGAAGCAATACTCCACCGGTTTTGAGAACCAGATAGCCATTCCTCACGCCAAAACCGCCAACGTCTCCCGGCTGGGGTGATTTTTATCCGCCTGCAGCAGCCGATTCCCTGGGAAAGCCTCGACGGTCAGCCGGTACAGATTATTTTCGGCCTGCTGGTGCCGGAATCCGGCGCGCAGTTTTTGCATTTAAAAATCATCAATAGCCTTGCCAGCCAAATTGTTGAAGACGAATTCAGAGCCTATTTATTCGCCGCCAACGATGAAGACGAGTTGTTTCACTTTATGCAGTCACGCATCGAAATAAAGGAGCAGATATGAATATTGTGGGAGTGACTTCCTGTATTGCCGGTCTGGCCCATACGCCGATGGCCGCTAAATCGCTGGAAAAAGAGGGGCGCGTCTCGGGCATCGGGTCAATATTGAGCAGCAGGGGCGCTGGGCATTATGGACCGCCTTTCAGAGCAGGATATTGCCGACGCTGATTTTGTGCTGATTGCCGCCGACCGCGCCATTGAAGAAGAAGAACGGTTTGCGGGAAAAACCATTATTCGGGTCAAGATTGGGCAATGCGTCAGCCATGCGGCCGACGTGATTACCAAATGCGTTTCGGCCGTTGAGGCACGTCGCAATCAATAAAACAGAGATGGTGATGTCATGAAAAAGATAATGATAGACATAAAAAACCATTTAATGACCGGGATTTCCTACGCTTTACCGGTCATTATTGCCGGTTCACTGATGGTGGCCGTGGCCAAGATTATTGGCCTGATTGTCGGCGAGCCTAACCTGGACGCTTTTGCCAAAAGCGATGGGTTAATGAACTGGCTGTACCTGACTCAGGATGTGGGCTTCAAAATTATCGGCCTGATGAACTACGTGCTTGGCGCGTATGTGGCCTTTTCGATCGCCGGGAAAAAAGGGCTGGCAGCCGGTTTTACCGCCGGGCTGATTGCATCGATGACCGGCTCCGGCTTCCTTGGCGCGGTGCTGGGCGGGCTGCTGGCGGGCTATTCATCGGAATGGGTCGGGCGCAAAATCCGTATTACCGGCTCGGCGTCCAGTTCCGTCCCGCTGATTATTCTGCCGTTTATCACCGTGGGTTTACAGGTGGTGATCATGCTGCTGTTGCTCGGCGATGTGCTGAGCTGGATCAATGCCACGCTGATGGGCTGGGTACAGCAGATGACTGAAGATGGTACCAGTACGGTCATGCTGGCGGCGGTACTCGGAGGCATGATTTGCTTCGATCTTGGCGGCCCGGTCAACAAAGCCGCCTGGGGTACCGCCAACGTGCTGTTCCTGAGCGGCGTCTACCTGCCTGCGATTCTGGTCAACGTGGCCATTATTATCCCGCCGCTCGGTTATGCCGCCGCGCGATTCCTGCGTCCCCATAACTTTAACCAGACGCTGAAAGAAGCCGGTAACGGCGCGGTCATTATGGGCATTCTCGGTATTTCCGAGGGCGCGATCCCCTTCACGCTGCGTAACCCCGCAAGGCTTATCCCGATTAACGTACTGGCCGGTGCGCTGGGCGCAATGACCGTGGCGCTGTTCAAAGCCTATCCGATCATGCCGCCGCTGGGCGGGCTGTACGGTGGTTTCACCGTCGGCCATCCGTGGGCCTATTTTCTTGGCGCGCTGGTAGGAACCGCGGTCATCGCCATCGGCGCCAATCTGCTGGTGAATTTTAACGACGAATCAGCTGACGAAAACGCCGCTGCGCCAGCGGTCAACGAAGAGATTGACATTAAGTTTGATTAATCGGCTCAGGCCGCTGAAGGAGGGTGGGATGAAAGAGAAAGTTGTGCATGTTTACAGCCATACTCACTGGGATCAGGAGTGGTATTTTACCTCGTCACGTTCGCGTATTTATTTGTTAAATCACGTGAAGAATGTGCTGCGCGTGCTGGAGAATAACCCGATTTCTCCTGTTACCTCCTCGATGCGCAAAGCGCCTTAATTGAGAGCTACCTGCAATGGGCGCAGGAAGATAAGGATCGTCTCGGTGCCCTGATCGCGGCGAAGCGTCTGCTGACCGGGCCGTGGTACACGCAAACCGATCAGCTGGTGATTCACCAGGAATCGGTGGTGCGTAACCTGTGGTACGGAATGAAAATCGCCAAAGAGGCGGGTGGCTGCATGGCGCTGGGTTATGTGCCCGACTGCTTTGGCCAGGGCGGCAATATGCCGCAAATATACCGCCAGTTCGGCATTCACCATGCGCTGTTCTGGCGCGGAATTGCCGACAATACGCTGCATGAGACGGAATTCTGCTGGCAGGGCGACAACGGCGATACGGTGTTTGCCGTGCAGATGCCCTGGGGATACCACTACGGCGGCCTGCTGGATGAAACGCCGGATAGCCTTACGACATTTTTGAACGAAAAAATGAGGCCAATTGAAGCGCGCAGCGCCCGTGCCAACCTGCTGTATCCGCATGGTTTCGACCAGGCGCCGATCCGCGAGAATTTGCCGGAACTGGTGCGTCAGTTCAACGCCTGCGACAACCAGCGTCATTACCAAATCAGTAGCCCGCTCGACTTTATTAGCGCACTGGAACAGGAGGCGGGCGCAGACGTTCGCCTCCTGAAGGGAGAGTTGACGGAGGGGAAACACTCGAGGGTACATAAAACCATCTTTTCGTGCCGGGCTGACCTGAAGCAGATGAATAACGATATCGAAGCGCTGCTGGTTAATACGCTGGAGCCGGTGCTGGCGATTGGCCGTAGCCTGGGGCATGAGTATCCGGCTCGGGTGATGGCCGATATCTGGAAGCTGATGTTTTTCAATGCCGCGCATGACAGCATCGGCGGCTGCAATAGCGACGACACGAATCGGGATATTGCCGCCCGCTATAAGCAGGCGCGCGATCTCGCCAGCAACCTGCTGGAGCTTCATACCCGGCAGATTGCGATGCGTACGCCGCGCGAACACGATTATTGTTTTACGGTATTTAATCCGCTGACCGTGGCGGCGACGCCGCAGATAACCTTTGAAGCCTGGCTGCCGGGCGTGCCTTTTACGTTGCGTGATGCGACAGGGCGCACGCTGCCGTACGTGATTGAAGAGCAGACGGAACTGACCGATTATGTGCTTAATCAGACCATCCGGCTTAACCCAGGCAAACCGTACCATAAACCGCAGCAGGTTTACCGCAGCAAGGTAACGGTAAACAGCAGCGCGCTGCCTGCCTTGGGTTACACAAGTTGGCATCTGGATTTTAGCGCCGACGGAGAGAGCCAGCGGCAGCGCGATACGCGACCATTTATTGAAAATGAACACTATCGTGTTGATGTTGAAGAAAATGGCCTGCTGACGATCGCTGATAAAGCCAGCGGTAAGCGCTATGCGCGGCAAATGCTGTTGGTCGAGAACGGTGATGACGGCGACTCCTATAACTATTCGCCGCCGCGTGAAGATCTGACCGTGACCTCGGAAGGACATCTCACCGCAGTGTCGCGGGAATGCAGCGATGTACGGCAGGCGTTGAGCCTTAACTATCGGATGCCGGTACCCGTCGATCTTGAGGCGCGCGCTCGTGGCGAGCTTGATGGCGTCATGCCTGTGACGGTGCAGATTACGCTGCGACAGGATACGCTCATTCACTTTACCGTCGAGGTGGAAAACCGGGTGCGGAGTCATCGCCTGTGCGTGCATTTTGCCACCGATATTCTGGCTCATGTCTCCTGTGCCGATCAGCTGTTTGGCGCGGTCACGCGCCCTGTACAGCTCAGCGACGCGCTGCGGGTATGGGAAGATGAAGGCTGGCACGAGAAGCCTGTCGCTATCGAGCCCATGCAGAGCTACGTTAACCTGCATGATGATAGCCACGGTTTTACTCTGCACACCAACGGCGTGCGCGAGTATGAAATCGTCGGCGATCGTTTTGATACCATTGCCGTCACCCTGTTCCGCTCTTTCGGTTACATGGGAAAAACCAATCTGCTCTATCGTCCGGGGCGAGCATCGGGTGAAACGGTCGTGGCAACGCCGGATGCCCAACTGATGGGAACGCTCCGCTTTAATTTTAGCTGGCGTATTTATCAGGGACGGTTTGATGATGCCCGGCACGCGCAGATCTCAAAAGCGCTACTGACTGCGTTCCCGGTATATCAGGACAGCGATTTCCTCAACGGTCGCCTGCGTTTTTGCCTGAGTGATGAAAAGCGCACTTATCCATTGGAGCACAGCGTGCTGGCGCTGCCTGATGGCCTCAGGATGCCCAGTTGAGCGTGGTCAAATGCGCGGAAAACGGCAATGGGCTGGTGTGCCGTTTCTATAACCCAAATCTGGCGGCGTCGGTAGCGATTCCCGCGCTGGAAAACGCGCATTGCGTGCTGCTGGATGAGCAAACGCCAGCGCCGGAGAGACGCATGCTGAAGCCAAACGATGTGCAGACGCTCTATATCGAGATCGCCTGAAGAGGGAAAGATGAGACTGTTCACCAATAAGCGAGTCAGAGATATCTTTATCCAGATAGCCCAGGGGACGGTGACGCAGCAGTCGTTGGCAAACGCGATGCATGTTTCTACCCGCACTATTCGTAGCGATCTGAAGGCGCTGGGCGAAATCATCATGCAAGCCGGTAATCGTCTCATCTACGATCGTAAAGTGGGGTTTTCTATTCAGGTGGATAACCCGGCGGGCCACCGCAGGCTGCTGGAACAGTCGCAAAAACCATGGAAAGAGACGCGCTCTACCCGCGAGCGGCGTAGCGCGTTGCTCACGGCGCTGTTGCGCCAGGATAAAGATGTTTCGCTGGAGCAACTGGAGTCGACGTGGTTTATCAGCCTCTATACGCTGCGCAACGACATCACGCTGCTCAAACGTCACTTTGCTCTTTACGATATCGCCGTCAACTGCGAGGGCGCCGAGCGCTATAAGCTACAGGGCAGTGAAATCGCGCTGCGTCGTTGTATCTACGATCATTTACTGCGGGCCAGAGAGCCGGAGGAGGAGTTCGCCGCGCTGTTCGACAATCGCGGACAAGTGGCGGATATCAAACAGGCGCTCAGCCGCTATGTCGTGGCGCATGGGCGACAAATTAGCGATGTGAACCTGCGCTTTTTTACGCTGATTTGCGCGATCGCATCCGGACGTATGCAGCGCGGGAGCTGGCTATTGGACTTTACGTTCAACGGCGACGAACCGACGATAAAAACGGCGGCAGCAGAGATCTTCGCTTTGCTCTGCGGTGAGGGCGCGTCGGGGCTACAAAGTGAAATCGATTATATCGCGATGAACCTTGCTGCGTTTTGTACGCACGCGGGGGATGACTTGTCGGAAAACTGCGCCGCTGAGTGCGCGGTGATGAATCATTTTCTCAGCTATGTGAGCGCCTCATGGTTTTGCGATGTGTTTTATGACGAAGCGTCGCGTTCCAGCCTGCTCAATCATATTAAAGCGATGCGCATTCGGGTTAACAACGGTATCACCATCGTTAACCCATTGATAGAACAGATTAAACGACACTATCCGCTCATTTATGAAATGACGCTTGCGGCATTCAGCGAACTGGAACATTTTTTCTCCGGGCGTATCAGCGATGACGAAATTGGCTATCTGGTGATGCATATTGGCGCCATTCTGGAAGAGACGCATCTGAAGGAGGCGACTCTGAGCACGCTGGTGGTCAGCGAGCAGGGCGGCGCATCGGCAAGACTGGTGTGCCAGAAAATAACCCGTATGTATCCGCAACTGGCGATTGCGCGTTACATCTCGGTTGAACAATACAATGCCGCAGAAAGCATTGATGAGAATCTGGTTATTAGTTTCGTCACGGTGGCGGAGAAAAACCGGCGGGTGATTCATCTACCGCCGCTGCCCGAGCGCTGGCAACTGGAAAATATGAAGTACTTTCTGCATGCGGAGACCACGCCGACAGCCATGGTGAACTATTTTTCGCCTGAGCATTTTTTTGTTTTTACCGAGCATCAGCATGATAAAGCTTCGTTAATTCACTTTCTGTCCGCTCAACTGGTTCGTCAGGGGCGGGTGGATGAACGCTATCTGGCGTCAGTGCTGGAACGAGAGGAGCGTGCCTCAACGCTGCTGGATGATAAAATCGCCATCCCCCATCCGCTGGGCTTAGTCGCGCTGAGCACCATGGTGACGGTTGCGGTATTCCCCAACGGTATTGAATGGGGCGCCGGGAAAATGGTGAAGATGGTCTTTATGCTGGCGATTAGCGAGGATGCGTTTGTCGATAGCATGCTGATTTATGACTATTTAACCAACATTCTTGATGATGACGTGATTGACGTACTGAGTCAGTGCGCCAGCTATCCCGCGTTTATGTCGCGGTCGCAGAAGTATTTTTTGTAGCGCATGAAACATGCCTTTCCCGTCAGGGGAAAGGCATGCGAGATTAAACCCGGCTACCCACAGGTCATATTCGTCAGCGTTTTCTACCTTCACACGCACCACGTCGCCCGGTTTCACCTTCGTTTCACCGTTCAGATAAACCGCACCGTCGATTTCCGGGCATCGGCCATGCTGCGGCCAATGGCGCCTTCTTCGTCCACTTCATCGATCATCACCAGAATTTCACGGCCTACTTTTTCCTGCAGGCGTTCGGCGGAAATCTGTTGTTGCAGCTGCATGAAGCGGTTCCAGCGGTCTTCCTTCACGTCGTCTGGCACCTGGTCCGGCAGATCGTTCGCGGAGGCGCCGTCAACCGGGCTGTACTGGAAGCAGCCGACGCGGTCGAGGCGGGCCTCTTTCAGGAAGTCGAGCAGCATCTGGAAATCTTCTTCCGTTTCGCCGGGAAACCGACGATAAAGGTCGAGCGCAGGGTCAGGTCCGGGCAGATTTCACGCCACTGTTTAATGCGCGCAAGCTGACGGTCTACCGAGCCTGGACGTTTCATCAGCTTCAGGATACGCGGGCTGGCATGCTGTAGCGGAATATCGAGATACGGCAGAATTTTGCCTTCCGCCATCAGCGGGATCACGTCGTCAACGTGCGGATACGGATACACATAGTGCAGGCGCACCCAGACGCCGAGTTTTGCCAGCTGTTCACACAGGCTTTCCATGCTGGTTTTCACCGGCTCGCCGTTGTGGAAACCGGTACGGTGCTTCACGTCCACCCCGTAGGCTGAGGTGTCCTGAGAGATCACCAGCAGCTCTTTCACGCCAGCGTCGACCAGACGTTTTGCTTCAGCCAGCACTTCGCCAATCGGACGGCTCACCAGATCGCCACGCATCGACGGAATGATGCAGAACGCGCAGCGGTGGTTACAGCCTTCGGATATTTTCAGATAGGCGTAATGGCGCGGCGTCAGCTTAACGCCCTGTTCCGGCACCAGGCTCAGGAACGGGTTGTGCTGTGGTTTTGGCGCGTAGTGGTGTACGTGCTCCAGAACCTGCTCATAGCTGTGTGGCCGGTGATTTCCAGCACTTTCGGGTGCACTTCGCGAATTTGATCTTCTTTGGCGCCCAGGCAGCCGGTCACGATGACCTTACCGTTTTCTTGTAGCGCTTCACCGATCGCTTCCAGGGATTCCTGGACGGCGCTGTCGATAAAGCCGCAGGTATTGACGATGACCATATCGGCACCCTCATAAGTGGGCACCACCTCATAACCTTCGGTGCGCAGCTCGGTCAGGATGCGTTCAGAATCGACCAGGTTTTTCGGACAGCCTAAAGATACAAAACCAATTTTGCTCATTTTATGTACGAATCATTGCTCAGGAAAACGCGGAGTATACATCATGCCTCAACTTTACAGCTACATCAGATGGTCATCTGATTGTCAGGAAAACGATACGTTAATAATGCGCTTCGTGAGCACGAATGCAGGCCAGAAAAGCGCCTGCATTATGCCTTCCGCCTGGTGACGTATTACTCTTTTTTCGCCACATCGGCCCGGATAAGGAAGGGCACGGAATCGCGCAGCGATGGATTGACGGTACCGCTGTGGTCAAGCCCTTCATAAACCTGTACTTCTGCATGCGTGCCGGCGGCTTTAACGGCATCGGCGAAGCGCAGCTGCATGGCGGTGGGAACGTTGATATCCGCGCTGCCAATACCGATAAATACCGGGTGCTGAATATGCATTGTCGGATACAACATGGTGTTGATCCCATTGCTTAACAGGCTTTCTATCGCGGGTTTAAGCGTATTGCCGGCATTGAGACCGGCCTGCATGGTCTTTTGCGTCAGCGGTGTGATACAGAGATTTTTCGCCTGTTCCAACAGTGGCAGCGCGCGGTCCTGGAAATAATCTTCTGGCTTCAGCGAGGGATCGGCGTCTGCTGCGGCGAGGTAGATATAGAAGATATACGGAATCTTAGGATCTCCGGCGTTCTGATTATCCCTTTTGCTGGCGGCAGAATATCAGCAGCGGTGGTTCCGATCGCAAAATACGGTGTGCCGGTTAATACCGTGGCGCGGATGTTCAGTTCCGGCGCGTACTGAGGCTGGAATCCTGCGCTGGAAAATGCCGCGTGAGCCCTTGTGATTGACCGACCAGAGTCAGTTCATTCTTCAGCGGAAACTGGCGCAGCGCGGCGCGAACGCCATCCAGTATGCTCCACGCTTCCCACGGGCATTGAGATAGTGGTGTACGCCTTCCGAACCCAGACCGGCATAGTCCGGCGCCACAATGGCGTAGCCCAGCGAAAGCCAGGTATTAAGGTACTGTTTATCGCGGACGGTACGTTCATTGAGCGATGGTGCGCATTGGCCGGCTACGCCGACGGTGCCGTGCGCCCAGACCACGACGGGCCATCCGCCTTCCGGCGCTTTCCCTTTTGGAATAAACACCGCGGCGGAGTCCACGCGCGGCGAATGCCGTCAACGCCACTACGGGAAGGGTAATGCATCAGATACTGCTGGGCGGCTTCGCTAAGCCCATGGTCGGCGGCCAGAGTGACCGTATTTTCATGCTCTTTGGCCTGCGTCGGCGCGGCAATAACCGGGAGGCGCTTGCGGATAACAGCATTAATGCACAGGCCGTCACCTTTACTCTTTCCTGAAATAACATGCACAACATCCTTTTTTGTCGTCTGAATAGTCACAGTGTAGTCGGCGACGCGTTAACGCGGCATCAATGACAGTCTGATATAGGGCAGGGCGGTCGAGGCCTTTTCCAGTCCCGATGATGTTCAAGGTTGGTTTGTTGTTAAAAATGTTGCAAATGATGAATTGTTGATATCGCGCAGCATTTTGTACGTTAAGTAATCTCATAATGAGAATGCCAATGGGTGGCAAGGGAGGTAAATGCATGACGGAAAGCAAACTGAAACGCAAGCTGGTGGGGAGGCTCATCAACGCGCGAATTGACCTTGATGCCTATTTGCAACTGAGGAAGGCAAAGGGGTATATGTCAGTCGGTGAAAACGATCATCTGCGTACTAACCTGCTTGAATTGTGCAGCGAGCTGCGTGATAACGCGGTCGCGCTTAAGCGCTGTACGTCACTGAACGAATTGGAAATGATGCGGCAGGCGGCGAGGCGATGGCCTCTGCTGCGGTTTGCCTGATGAGTGGGCGCTATGATTGCCCCTCATATATCGCGGTTAACGTAGAAACGCTCGATCGCTGTCTGGCGGCGTTGACGAAAAGCATTCGTAAGCTGGATGCAGGGGCTCCCGTGGTGGAAACCTGAAACCAGGGGACATTCGTCCCCTGCTCGTCGTGCTAGCGCATAATGCGACGTAAAATGCGGTTAGCCTGCTCTTCAAAGTTGGTCGCGGCCTGGTCGATCGTGGCTTTACCGTAATCGATGCTTTGCAGCGCGGAGCTGAACAAGGCGCCAAACTGCGGATCTTCAAGGTACGGCAGCGCCTTCGACTTATTCGGCAGCGAGGCGGACTGCAGTAGCCCGGAAATCACCGGGTCGTCATCGGTTAACAGGCCCGCGTCGCGCAGGATTTTTTCACCTGACTTGCTTAGCGGCACGCCGCGCTCCAGCGCCACAGGGATAACGCCTTCTTTCTCGCTCATCAGGAAGTTAATCAGCGTTGCCGCTTCCTCCGGGTGGCGCGTGTTTTTGCTGATAGACAGCATCAGCGCCGTTTTATGGAACTGGCCGGCGTCTTTCGCCCTTCGCGCATCGGATACGGCCCATCACCAGATCCGCCGGATTGGCCAGATTCTGCGACTCGGCGGTGTACAACACGTTCCAGTTATAGACGCCGCCCCATTCACCGTTGATCCACGGTTTCATCTCATAGGCCACGCCTTTGCCAAACGATGCCATGGTACGGGCGTCCGGCACCGCGTGGGCGTCAACCAGCTTACGATAGAAGGTGAAAGCCTCGACCAGATCGGCATGGTTCCAGCCGAGCTTGCGGGCTTTCTCATCGACCATCGGTTTTTGGTTGCCCTGATAGACATACGAGTTCAGCAGCAGCAGAGAATCCTGCTCCGTGAGAATCAATGGATAGTAGTTATCTCCCAGCTTCTCTTTAAATACCGGCCCGGCCTTCAGCAGTTCGTCCCAGGTTTTGGGTAACGCAACGCCGGCTTTTTTCCACGTGGCGGCGTTGTAGTAAAACAGCATCACGTTGGCGGAAACCGGAATGGCGTTGACCTTGCCATTCACCGTGGTGCTGGCCAGCGACTCCGGAGAAAACTGATCGAGTCCAATAGGCTTCGCCAGTTTATTGAGGTCATAAAAACCGTCGCCGGTTTTTGACAGCAGCGTCAGCCAGTTCCAGTTGGTCTGGATAACGTCGGCCTCGGTATTGCTGTTGATCTGCGTGGTCAGACGCGAGTAGAAGCCGTCCCAGCCGGTGTATTCCGCCTTCACTTTGATATTGGGATATTTGGCCTCAAAGGCTTCCAGCGCTTTCAGGGTCGCCTGGTTGCGGGCCTTGCCGCCCCACCAGGCAAAACGGAGTTCCACCTGATCGGCGCTGTGTGCGATGGGCATCGCGCCGAAACTGCAGCAGGCAAGCAGGAACAATATCGACTTTTTCATGGATGAATCCTCCGTGTCATAAGATTAACGCTGCTGCCGACGCCAGGTCGTTAAACCTTTCACCAGCTGCATTTCCTGCTCGCACCACGGCTTACCTTCTGGCGTTAACACATCGTGGAACCAGAGCGACTGCGGATCAGGGTGGTTTTTATTCACGCAGGTCCATGGGATCCAGGTTTGCGTGCGGCCCTGTACCAACCCCACTGATAGCAGCCGGTATCAAAGGCGCAGAACAGCGGTAGCTGTTCGCTGAAGACGCAATCCATATGGCGGGCCAGCCACTCGGTACACAGTACGGGACGATTGCGGCGAACCAGATTCTCCAGCACGCTCAGCTGGCGGCGGCGGTGTTGTAGTTGTGGTAGGTGATGATGTCTGACAGATCCATCGCGGCGGCATCGATCGGATGTTCCAGCGTGCCGTACTTGTCGTGATCGATATGCCATGCGCCAACGGTCAGCGGCTGGGTTGGTCCCACGTCGCGCGCCCAGCCAAAGGTGGCGATCATCAGCTCCAGGGCGTAGCTTTCCAGCGCTTCGTCATACTCGGTTGATTCCGTTGGCGACAGGTTGATGCCGCGGTTTCCCGGTTCGTTGTAGAGATCCCAGATGGTGATGCGCGCGTCGTCTTTAAAACGGGTCAGCACGTCACGTACGTAGGCTTCAACCCGCGGCCACTGCTGTGGATCCATCACGATAGCGCGGCCAGGGCTGGCGGCAGCCTGGCTGTTATGGACGCCTTCGCGCGGTGGTTTTTGCGGGCCGAGGTATGGCTCGTCGCCGGAGAAGCCGCAGTCGTCCATCAGCGTCAGCATGACCTGGATATTGTGCTTCGCGGCGAGGCTCAGGAAGGTGTCGATGCGCGCCAGCAGACCGTCGCGATCCGCTTCCCAGACAATAAACGGCAGGTTGGTGCGCAGGGCGTTATAGCCGTAATCATGCGCCCAGCCCAGCTCCTGATCGATCACTGCGGCATCAAAGGTGTCGGCCTGCCACATTTCAGTCCAGTTCACCGCGCTGCGCGGCAAATAGTTAAACCCACAGGCCCAGCCGTGTTGTTTAAACCACGCTTGCGCCTGAGATTCGGTCCATTGTGAATGCATTTCTGTTTCTCCGTTGCTAATAATTATTAGCTAATATTTATTAACTGACGGTGGATACGCAATCACAAGGCTGTCATTCTGCTGGGGCGTTCACAAAAAAGATGTGGGATAACTGTGCTATAGTCGGCGGCGATAAGGAGTAATCATGCAGAAAAAAAATAAGATAACGATGAGTGATATCGCCAGGGAAGCCGGTGTTTCTCAGGCGACCGTTTCGCTGGTGCTCAACAATAGTCGGGCAATTCGCCTGAGTGATGCCACGCGCGACCGGGTATATGCCGCGGCGCAGGCGTTGGGCTATCAAAAAATTATCGTGCCGCACCGTAAGGACGGGCAGGAGGAGATTGCGCTGCTGCTCAGCGGTATGCCGAATTACGATCCCTTTGTTGATGCCATTAGCGAGGCCAGCAGCACGGCATGGCAGCGTGATACGTTGCTGACCGTTTACGATTACGGCGACGATATGGAGTTGGCCGGGCAGATTCTCCGTCAGTTGGAGCGGCGCAACTGCGCGGGAGTCATTCTCGCCAGCTCGGTAACGCGCGTCTTTGACTTTTCACCCTTTGAACCGTTAATCAACAAGCCGGTGGTGCTGCTGAACCAGTACGATCCCAACCGCCCGCTGTTGCCGACTTTCCTGCCGGATGACCGGGCTAACGCCTGTCAGACCGTCAACCATCTGCTGGCGCAGGGGTGACGCGCATCGCGCACATCATGGGCGATGAGTGGATGGATGCCAGCGTGCTGCGCCTGGAAGGGTATCGCCAGACGCTTGAGTATGCGGGCATTACGGTGGATGAAGCGTTAATCAAGCAAACGGACTGGTCGCTGGATGCCACGTTTAAAGCCACGTTGGAGCTGATGCGCCTGCCGCAGCCGCCGCAGGCCATCTTCTGCGCCAGCGACTGGATGACGCTTGGCTGCTATCAGGCGCTGGCAACGTTGAATGTGTCGATTCCTGGGACGTGCTGGTGTGTGGTTATGACGATCAGCGGATTGCCCATCAGTTGACGCCGGCGCTGACCAGCGTGCAGCTCGCTTATAACGAGTTGGGTCGAATGGCGGTGAGCTATCTCTGCGATGGCGACGATACCGCCGCTCATATCCGGCTGGTGGGCAAGTTGCAGGTGCGCGGCAGCAGCCAGCGCACCTGAAAAAATCAGCTGACGGGAATCATCACGACGTCGCGGAATGCCGGGCGGTCTGCTAGCTGCTGATACCAGCGCGCGAGGTGTGGCGTGGCTGCCAGGTCTTGACGGTTTCCAGCAGGTTATAGACGAACGGCGCGACGGCGATATCGCCCACGCCGAACGCTTCGCCGGAGAGCCAGGTCTGTTTTGCCAGCGTGTTCTCCAGAATGTCCAGCAGCGGCTCGCAGGCTTCAATGGCCGCTTCAATCTCCGCCATATTGCGCTGTTCCGCTGGGGTTCTTACCAGCCCGATGAGAATCTTGCGGTGCACCGGGGACAGGGTCTCGTTGGCCCAGTCCATCCATTTTTCGCTTTTGGCGCGCTGAATGGGGCTGGCTTGCCACAGGCTGTCAGTTCCGTACTGCGCCGCCAGGTAGCGGACAATAGTATTGGACTCCCACAACACGTCATCACCGTCTTTCAACATCGGCACCAGACCGTTCGGATTGAGCGCCAGATAGGCCGCGTCGCGGTTCACGCCAAAGCCCTGACCCGCCATAATCTGCTCGTAGGGCAGGTTGAGTTCGGCCAGCGTCCAGCGCACTTTTTTCACGTTCGTTGAATTATTTCGTCCCCACAGCGTAACCATAACCACTCCCGTTTTTTTAGCGAAGGTTCAATGTGCGGCAAAGTTAACGCTTACGCAATCTTGATCAAAAAAAATGTCAGGTTTTAAGCACAAGTTGGGGATCTTGCGTAAACTTAAAAAACTTTACCAACTCACTGTTTCTTTAAGAGAGTTTCTACGTTATTACTCACGGCCTGGTGCAGCACGGCACTGTCGTGGCGTGTTTTGGGAATGGATACTTGGGTGGTTTTTATGATGTGTAACGCTAACGCCTTCAGGAGCCTGATGGCAGGCTCTGCGCTTTTACTTTTGATTGCACCGGCGGTGCAGGCGGCGGAGCAGATGCCCGATGCGCCGGCTATCGACGCGCGCGCGTTTATATTGATGGACTATGCCAGCGGTAAGGTACTGACCGAAGGCAATGCCGATGAGAAGCTGGACCCGGCCAGCCTGACGAAAATCATGACCAGCTACGTGGTTGGCCAGGCGCTGAAGGCGAACAAAATCAAGCTGACCGATATGGTCACGATTGGCCGTGATGCGTGGGCCACCGGCAACCCGGCGCTGCGCGGATCCTCGGTGATGTTCCTCAAGCCGGGCGAGCAGGTCTCCGTAGAGAACCTCAATAAAGGGGTAATTATCCAGTCGGGCAACGATGCCAGCATCGCCATCGCCGACTACGTTGCAGGCAGTCAGGACTCCTTTGTGAGCCTGATGAACGGCTATGCGCAGAAAATTGGCCTGACAAATACCACCTTCAAAACTGTTCACGGCCTGGATGCGCCGGGCAGTACAGCACCGCGCGCGACATGGCGCTGCTGACCAAAGCCATGATTCACGATGTGCCGGAAGAGTACGCGGTACACAAAGAGAAAGAGTTTACCTTCAACAATATCCGCCAGCCGAACCGTAACCGCCTGCTGTGGAGCACCAACCTCAACGTCGACGGCGTGAAAACCGGTACGACCGCCGGCGCGGGCTACAACCTGGTGTCATCGGCCACCCAGGGCGATATGCGCCTGATTGCCGTGGTGCTGGGCACCAAGAGCGATCGCGTGCGGTTTAACGAGTCGGAAAAATTGTTGACCTGGGGTTTCCGTTTCTTTGAAACCGTCACCCCGATTAAGCCGGATGCGACCTTTGTCAGCCAGCGAGTGTGGTTTGGCGACAAGAGCGAAGTGAATCTGGGGCCGGGAAGCCGGTTCGGTGACGATTCCGAAAGGCCAGCTGAAAAACCTGAAGGCCAGCTACAGCTTAACTCAGCCGCAGCTGACCGCGCCGCTGACCAAAGGGCAGGTGGTGGGGACCATTGATTTTAAACTCAACGACAAAACCATCGAACAGCGCCCGCTGATCGTCATGGAAGCGGTCGAAGAGGCGGGTTCTTTAGCCGGATTATGGACTTCGTGCTGATGAAATTCCACGAGTGGTTCGGCAGCTGGTTCTCGTAATGCCTGATTAATACAGCAGCGAGATTTGCTGCTGTTTCGCCAGTGCCACCAGTTCTTCATCCGGACTGGTGTCGCTGGCAATCACATCAAAGCGCGTCAGATCGCCCATGCGGGCGGGGCGCACTTTGCCAAACTTGCTGTGATCCGCTACCAGCACATGATAGCGCGCCTGGCGCATTGCCCAGTGCTTCACCGGCAGCTCTTCCAGATTAAAACAGGTTGCGCCCATCTCGATGTCGATACCCGCCGCGGAATAGAAGGCGATGTCCGGGCACAGGTGCGACAACGTATCCTGCTCGCTCAGCGGTTTGAAAATAGCGTTGCTGGCGTGGAACTCGCCGCCGCAAAGAATAGGCCGACAGTTGGGCTTATCCTGTAGCGCGAGGAAAGTGTTGAGGGAGTAGCAGACGGCGGTAAAAGGCAGAGCGTTATCAATGGCATCGATAATCCACGGGTGGTGGTGCCACAGTCGAAAAACGCCATCTGGTGTGGCTTGAGCAGCTTTGCGGCATGGCGTGCCGCCAGCTTTTTTTCTTCCACCAGGCGGGTTTTTTGGTCGCTCAGTAAATAGTGCGGCACGCTGCGCGTTCCAGCACCACGTAGCCCCCAGCAGCACGACCGGCCCGCTTTCGCTGTTGAGATCGCGACGAATCGTCATTTCAGAAACGCCAAGCAGCGCCGCCGCTTCTTTAAGATGCAGCTTATCGCTACGTTTCAGTGCCTGAATCAGTTGGCCAATTCGCTCGTCGCGTCGTGTTTCCATAGTGCCTCTGGTGGACATGCCCGGCAGGTCGCCGGGCTCAGCGCGTTATTTTACCTGCGAGCGAAGTGCTAGTCACGCACCCAGCCTTTACGAATCGGAACAGAGAAGATAATGCGGTGCAGCTGCTGAAGGCGCGGGTAAACCAATGCGCCAATGGAGTGCCACAGCATTTGCGCGACCATGCAACCTACGAGGCCGCTGAGGAAACCGCCGAGCATATCCATCGGCCAGTGTACGCCGAGATAGACGCGGGACCAGGCAATCGCCATCCCACGACCATCAGCACCAGCCCTGACCACAGGCGGTGCCAGAACAGGAACGCCAACGCGAAGGTGAATATCACCGTGCCGTGGTCGCTCGGGAAGGAGTTATCCGGCGCGTGATGCAGGAACGTATGGCCGACGTTTTCGACAAACGGACGCTCGTGCGGGAATAGCTGGCCAATCGTCCACGACAGCGTAAGGCTAACGGCAATCGCCAGCGCGACTTTAATCACCAGATGACGCTGAGCATGCACCTGCTTACGTTCACCCCATAACCACATGGCGGCGGCCAGCAGGGGACGATCAGGATCAGATCCTGCGCGATGAATGTCGCCAATGAAATTTCCCACGCCGCCGAGGCAGGGTGGCATTGATGAGCAAAAACAGCGAATGGTTCAGGTTTTCCAGCATAGCGTTCCGGCTTAATAGATGACGTTTATATGACAGCTACCTTAAAAAGCCGTTTCTGGCGGGTAAAGCGGCATTGTCTGATTCGCTATACGCAATTTAAGGCGGCCTGTCGCATGGCGTAGAGTATAGTGCCAACTACCTTAAGCCAATCTTAACAACATCAATTTGTGCGAAATTGTTAAGCTGCGTGATAATTGACTATCACCACTAGCGTGCATTGATTAAACTTGCGCGTTTTTAGAATGCATACGAGTCATATGGACACTTTATCTTCTTCCCGGAAACGCTTAGGGCGCAAGGCGATTCTGTTCCCGCTTTGCCTCGTGCTCTATGAGTTTTCTACCTATATCGGCAACGATATGATCCAGCCCGGCATGCTCGCAGTGGTGAAGGAATTCAACGCTGGCGATGAATGGGTGCCGACCTCGATGACCGCCTACCTTGCCGGCGGTATGTTCCTGCAATGGCTGCTGGGCCGCTATCGGACCGCATTGGCCGCCGTCCGGTCATGCTCACTGGCGTTGTCTGGTTTATCGTCACCTGTCTGGCGACTCTGCTGGTGCAAAATATTGAGCAGTTCACTTTCCTGCGTTTTCTACAGGGCGTGAGTTTGTGCTTTATTGGCGCGGTGGGCTATGCGGCGATTCAGGAGTCTTACGATGAGGCGACCTGTATCAAGATAACCGCCTTGATGGCCAACGTCGCATTGATTGCGCCATTACTGGGGCCGCTGGTGGGGGCCGCGTGGATCCACGTCGCCCGTTGGGAGAGCATGTTTGTGCTCTTCGCGGCGCTGGCAGCCCTGGCTTATATCGGGCTGCACAAAGAGATGCCGGAGACGGCGACGCGCATTGGCGAGAAGCTGTCGTTAAAAGAGCTGGGGCGAGATTATCGCGAAGTGCTGAAAAATGGCCGCTTCGTGGCGGGCGCGCTGGCGACGGGTTTTGTCAGCCTGCCGCTGCTGGCGTGGATTGCGCAGTCTCCGGTGATTATTATTAGCGGTGAGGGTGCGAGCAGCTATGAATACGGCCTGCTGCAGGTGCCGATTTTCGGCGCGCTGATCCTCGGGAACCTTGTGCTGGCGCGTCTGACTTCGCGCCGCACGGTGCGCGCGCTGATCGTCGCGGGGGATATCCCATTATGTTTGGCCTTATTCTGGCCGCTGCGGCGACGGTGGTGTCGTCTCATGCCTATCTGTGGATGACCGCCGGATTAAGCTTCTACGCCTTCGGGATTGGTCTGGCGAACGCCGGGCTGGTGCGTTTGACGCTGTTTGCCAGCGAGATGAGCAAAGGTACGGTCTCCGCGGCGATGGGCATGCTGCAAATGCTGATCTTTACCGTCGGCATTGAGCTGAGTAAACACATGTACCTGTTGGGGGAATTGGCTTATTCAGCCTGTTCAACCTGGCCGGTGGTTTGCTGTGGCTGGGGCTGATGGTGATGTTCCTGCGGGATAAAACGGTCGGCAGCGGCTTACAGCCGCAATAACGCTACGCAGCTTATCGGGCCTACGATCGATAATCGACCAGTAGGCCCGATAACCGAGCCGGATCTTAATCAGGCAAACGGCGCTTCGCCGTTGAGCACCTTATCAATAATCTCCAGCACGCCTTCTTCGTTATTGTGCGCCGCACGATAATTCGCGACCGCTTTCACCGCTTCAGACGCATTGGCCATCGCAAAACCGTAGCCCGCCTGCTTCAGCATCTCAATATCGTTGCCGCTGTCGCCAAAGGCCACCACTTCCTCGTTACGGATGCCCAGCGCGCCTGCAGTAGACTCAAGCCGTGTGCCTTGTGCACGCCGGGATGATCAGGTCGATACTACCGTGACCGGTAGTGACGGCGGTGAGCATATGGCCAAGCTTGCCATCAAGCAGTGTCTGCATTTGCGGTACTTTATCGTCCGGAATATTCAGGGCGAATTTGAGAATGGTGTCGTCGAGATTATCGAAATTCTCCACCAGCTCCAGACGGTGATAATAGTGCACCGCAATGTCGTGGAAGCGCGGGTCATAGTGCTTCAGCGTGTAGGCGCTCTGTTTACCGCAGGCGATAATCTCAATTTCCGGGCGCGTTTGCAGGAACGCCACAATCTGCTGGAAATGGTCGCGCGGCATTGAACAGTTGAAAACGTCCTCTCCGGCGTCGCGGACCCAGCCGCCGTTCTCGGCAACGAAGCCAATTTCATCGACAATTTCCGGGAAGAACGACGCCAGTTGGTAGTACTGGTTGCCGCTGGCGACCACAAAGCGAATCTGCTGTTCTTTCATCCGCGCATACTGTTGGCGGAAGCGTTCGCGGTTATAGGTTTTCTTGTCGTTTAAAAATGTGCCATCCATGTCGACAGCGATCAGTTTAACGCTCATCAATGACTCTCCATTACAACGCGGGGCTCGGGTTTCGCCACCGCTTTCGCCACCAGAGCGGCAATCAGAACCAGCGCCAGGACGGCCAGCATCGCGCTACGCAGACCGTAATGTTCGCCGAGGAAGCCGAGCAGCGGCGGCCCGACCAGAAACGCCAGATAGCCAGTGGTGGCGACAACGCTGACACGGGTTGGCGCATCCGGGCCGGTATCGCTGGCGGCGGAAATCGTGAGCGGGAAGCCAAGCGACGCGCCCAGTCCCCATAGAATAACCGACACGCCGGCCACCCAGGCGCTGTCGACAAAAATAATCAGCGCAATACCGAGCGCCCCATCAACGCGCTGGCGCGCACCACGCTGACGCGGCTGTAGCGGTCGATAAACCAGCCGCCGGTAAAGCGCCCGACGGTCATACCCAGCGTGAAGCCGGCGTAAATGAGCGAGCCGGAGGTGGGACTAAAACCATGACCGTCCACCATCAGCAGCGGTAGCCAGTCGTTGGCTGAGCCTTCGGCGAACGCCATCGCCAGCACCACTACGCCAATCAGCATCAGCTGCATATCACGCCAGAAGGGCACGCCTTTTTCCTGGTGCTGCGCATCTTCCGCGGCGTTTTTGCCGGTGCCGTCGGGAATGGCCTTAATGGCAATGGCGATGGGGCAATACCCACCAGCGCCGCCAGCAAAATATGCCACATCGCAGGAAGACCAAAGGCGGTGACCGCCATGCCGATGCCGGCGCCAACCAGCGTGCCGAAGCTGTAAAAGCCGTGCATCATTGGCAGTACGGTTTTTTTCATTTCGCGCTCGACCGCCGCGCCTTCAACGTTAATCGCCACTTCCGCTGAGCCAAAGCTAGCGCCAAAGATGGCCAGGCCGATAGCGAAGATCCACGCCGAGCCAAAGTGCAGCGCCAGGCTGAGGATCATCATGCCAAAGAGGGCGCACGACATGGTGGTGCGAATCACCGCGCGGGTCCCGAATCGTTTCACTAAAAAAGCCGAACAAAGGATGCCGCTCATCGAACCAATCGACAGGCCAAACAGCACGATGCCCATTTCAGCAGTAGAAACCGATAAAATATCGCGGATCGCAGGCGTACGCGTAGCCCAGGAGGCCATCAATAAACCGGGTAAAAAGAAGAACATAAAGAGCGCCCACATCCGCAGTTGCAGGGCTTTACGGGAAGTTAACGTTGTCATCCATTCGCGTCGGGTCGGAAAGTGTGCAGACAACACTAACAAGACTGTGTACATTTGTACATAATCTGCATGAGGAGAATTATGGCTCGCCGACCGAATGACCCGCAGCGCCGGGAGCGCATCGTTGACGCTACGCTGGAAACGATCGCCACGCACGGCATTAATGCGGTCACGCACCGTAAAATCGCCACCTGCGCCGATGTGCCGTTGGGGTCGATGACCTATTATTTCGACGGCATTGAAGCGCTGCTGGGCGAGGCGTTTCGCACCTTTACCGATCGGATGTCGGAAGAGTATACGGCGTTCTTCGCCGATGTGAGCAACACCACGGAAGCCTGTGATGCCGTTGCTGAAATCATCTTCAGCAGCCAGGTGACAACACCGAAGAACATGACCCTGATGTATCAGCTGTACGCGCTGGCGAGCAGTACGCCGTCGATGAAAGCGATTATGCAGAACTGGATGAAGCGCAGCCAGCAGACGCTGGCGCAGTGGTTCGACCCGACGACCGCCCGCGCGCTGGACGCCTTTATCGAAGGCATGACGCTGCATTTTGTCACCGATCGCCAGCCGCTGACGCGCGAGGATATTCGTAGCATGGTAGGGCGCATTGCCGGAGAGAATCTGCGCTAGCTCAGCGTCGCGCCAGCGGTCACGTTGACGATGGTCGCGGTCATGGCTCCGGCTGCGTCAGCGGCCAAAAATGTTATCACTCCGGCGACCTGCTCGAGCGTAGGCAGTTGTTTAAGCAGGGTGCCTTGCGCCGCGCCGCCCAGCCATTCGTCGACGGTGAGTTCCATTGCCTGCGCCTTCTGGCGAAAGATCTCGCCGGTATAGGAGCCCGCTTCTACGGCCCGATAATCGCGTGTGAACGTACGCCGAGCACGCGGATGTTGCGTGGGCCCAGTTCGCTTGCCAGCGCTTTAATAAACGCCTCCGTTGCCGCACAGCCAACAATATGTCCCAGATGTCCTGGGATTGCCATCGCGGCTGCCGGGGCGACGACGGTCAGCATCACACCCTGGCGGCGTCCACCCAAATAGGGGCAGTCGATTTGGCGATAATAAACTGGGCTGCCAGAAACGGATCGATTCCCTGTCTGAACTCGGCAAGGGACAGCCGCTCCAGATGTTTTCCCTGCTCATGCATAAAGCCGGTCGCGTTCACTACCACGTCGATGCCGTGAGACTGCTCGGCCAGCTGCGCGACGCGCCGCTGCGTCGCCTGTTCATCGAGTACGTCAACGGTAAAGGTGCTGACAGTGCCCCCCTGCGCGCGCACGCTTTCGGCCACCGCGTCGAGCTTATCCTGATGGCGCGCCGCGAGATGCACCAGCGCGCCCTCGCGGGCCATGGCATGCGCTACCGCGCCGCCAATAGCACCGCTGCCGCCGAAGATAATCGCGGCTTTGCCTGCTAATAACATAGGTCACCTCATGGTTCGGTGCGTGTTCTATCAGTATGGGATAGGGGGAGGGGATGCAAGCGAAGCGAGTTTAATGTATTGATTTTGTTTGGTTTAACTGAATTTCAGGCAACAAAAAACCCATCAACCTTGAACCAAAGATGGCGGGGTTGATGGCTCCACAAAATGGGGACATCAAAGAAAAGCAGTGGCACTAATTAAGACTCGCACCCTGAGGAAAAGTTCTGCGTTGCGCAAAAAAATTTTCTTTTCTTTGTTTTCCCCTGTCAGGGCTAGCCGCCTAGTCCTGGCCAGATGATGATAATGAGCGTACCGGCGAGGGTTAACAGCACGTTTGCGATCGCATATGTGCCCGCATAACCCAGCGCCGGAATATTGCTGCGCGCGGTGTCGCTGATGATTTCCATTGCTGGCGCACAGGTACGCGCCCCATGATGGCGCCGAACAGCAGCGCGCGGTTCATGCGCAGGACGTAAGCACCGAACAGGAAGCAGATAACCACCGGAACCAGGCTGACAAACAGTCCCGCAACCAGCATCTGGCCGCCAACCACGCCGAGGCTGTTGCCAATGCCGCCGCCAGCGCTTAAGCCGACGCCCGCCATAAACACCATCAGACCAAACTCTTTCACCATGTTCAGCGCGCCCTGCGGGATATAGCCGAAGGTGGGGTGGTTAGCACGCAGGAAGCCAAGCATGATGCCCGCAAACAGCAATCCGGCAGCGTTGCCGACGCCGAAGCTAAAGTTGCTGAACTGGAAGGTGATCATGCCGATCATCAGGCCGATGATAAAGAAGGCGCAGAAGGCCAGCAGGTCGGTCACCTGGCTGTGGATGGAGACGAAGCCGATACGATCGGCGACGGTTTTCACGCGTCGCGCGTCGCCGCTCACCTGTAGCACATCACCTTTGTTGAGGACGATGTTATCGTCGATCGGCATTTCAATCTGGCTACGGATGACGCGGTTGAGGAAGCAGCCGTGGTCGGTCAGCTTCAGCTGCGCCAGACGGCGACCCACAACATTGTGATTTTTCACCACGATCTCTTCGGTAACGATGCGCATGTCCAGCAGATCGCGGTCGAACACCTCTTTACCGTTACGGAAGCTCGGGTCCAGACGCGCATGAGCATCCGGGTAGCCAACCAGCGAAATCTCATCACCCATTTGCAGGACGGCGTCGCCGTCCGGGTTCGCCAGAATGCCGTTGCGGCGGATACGTTCGATATAGCAGCCGGTCTGGCGATAGATGCCCAGTTCACGCAGATTTTTGCCGTCGGCCCATGCAACCAGCTCTGGCCCACGCGGTAGGCGCGGATCACCGGCAGATAGACTTTACGATTGGTGTCGGTGTCCAGACCGCGCTCGCGGGCGATCTGCTGGGCGCTGGTTTGCAGATCCTGATGCTGGAACTTCGGCATATAGCGGGCGGCGACGATCAGGCTCACCAGACCAATCAGGTAGGTCAGGGCATAACCAAGACTCAGATGATCTTGCGCCTGCGCCAGCAGAGCGCTCTCCATGCCGGAGTGGCGCAGGGTATCCCCGCGCCCACCAGAACCGGGGTAGACGTCATGGAGCCGGCAAGCAAACCGGCGGTCAGACCGATATCCCAGCCGAAGAGTTTACCGAGGCCCAGCGCAATCAGCAGCGCGCTGCCGACCATCACTAACCCAGCATGAGATAATTTTTACCGTCGCGGAAGAAAATAGAAAAAAAGTTGGGTCCGGCTTCAACACCAACGCAGAAAATAAACAGCATAAAGCCTAAATTCAGCGCGTCGGTGTTAATACTAAAATGCTGCTGCCCTAATAAGAGGGAGACGACTAAAACGCCAATGGAATTACCAAGTTGGATGGAGCCCAGACGTAATTTGCCAAGACAAAGCCCAGCGCTAATACCACGAATAATAACAGGATGTAATTCCCGTTTAACAAATCTGCGACGTTTATATTCACGGAATCTAACTTATCGTTTACCAGTAACGTGTTGAAAGAAAGGGTTATTTGGTCTACTGTTGACCAAGGGCGATGGTTGGCTTAATGCTATCCTGTACCCAAAAAATAACCAGAAAATAGCGGTCAGTAGTTTAATCGTTCCTGAAAGCTACGGCTAGCAACAATCGCTTTTAGCACCGAAGTGTTTTGGCAGGGAAAGCCAAAAACTTTATCTGACTGGGCGCCCGTAAGGGTGATGAATGGGGTTTGATAGAGAATTTTTCAGGAGATGCGTGTGAAAACTGAACGCGGTTGGGTCGGTATAATATGCTGCTTTTTACTTTTTATAGTGGTCTTTTTTTCACTTGTCCTGCACGTCAAGGGCGCATTTCGCGCATCCGGAAATCCTGAACTCGGCCTGCTGTTTTTTATTATTCCAGGCGCCGTGTCCAGCTTTATCTCTCCGCGCCGTCGGGTGATGTTGCCGCTGGTGGGGCGATTCTTGCCGCACCGCTGTGCCTGCTGCTGACGCGACTGTTTCTCGAGAATCACGGTTCTTTCTGGCAGGAGCTGGCGTGGTTGTTCAGCGCTATCTTCTGGTGTGCGCTCGGCGCGCTGTGCTATCTGTTTGTCAGTTCGTTGCTGCACGACAAACGCCGGGAAAACAAACGCCCGCTGTAGGGCGGGCGTCGTGTCACGTCTCGTTAAGCGAATCAGGCAAACAGGCCCAGGTTCTCTTTCGCCCACGCTTCAAAATCGGTGCAGCCGCCGATGTGTTTCTGATCGACAAAAATCTGCGGCACGGTTTCAACCGGTTTACCCACCGTTTTTTCCAGATCGGCTTTGCTGATGCCTTCTGCGTGAATATCCACGTAACGGTAGTTAAAATCGTCGCGCTCCTGAGTCAGTTTCTCCGCCAGCTCTTTTGCACGAACGCAATAAGGGCAGCCCGGACGACCAAAAATTACGGTAAACATAGTGTCTCTCCTCAAACGAGCGGAATAATCAATGTGCCTGTCGGCGAATGGCGCTTATCATGCCGCGCCGGACGCGCGGGGAAAGAAGGTTCTGCCTGTTGTTCTGATTCATCAAGGCTATGTTTGGCTAATTATTTTTCCCCGCTTACCGTTATACTCGAGCTGAATTGGCTATCAAAATACGCGACAGGTTCACAGGAGGAGAGGCATGCGTTCGCTGGGAGCACTACCGAAAAGCGTTTTAATTCTGGAGACCATCGGCATGATTGTGCTGGCGGTGGCATGGCTGTCGCTGAATCAGTATGTCACGCTGCCCGCGCCGTTCGCCAGCCCGCTGGCGGCGGTGGTGATGATCTTCGTGGGAATTGCGCTGATGCTGCCTGCCGCTGGCGTGCTGTTCCTCGGCATTGCCCGCGCCGTAGCGTCGCAACTGATGAATCCTGGCCAGTCGCGAAAAAAGGAAAACAAAGATGACATCGACCATTGAGGTATTGCTTAACCATCGCTCCATTCGTCAATTTACCGACGAACCGATTCGCGACGATCAGCGTCAGGCGATTATCGCCAGCGCCCAGGCAACGTCCAGCTCGAGCTTTTTGCAGTGTACATCGATTGTTCGCATTACCGATAAGGCGATGCGCCAGCAGCTGGTCGGCCTGACCGGCGGGCAGCAGCACGTGGCGCAGGCGGCAGAATTTTGGGTATTCTGCGCCGATTTTAACCGTCATCTACAGATTTTCCCTGATGCGCAGCTGGGCCTGGCGGAACAACTGCTGTTGGGCGTGGTGGATACCGCGCTGATGGCGCAAAACGCGCTGACCGCGGCGGAGTCGCTGGGACTGGGCGGCGTGTATATCGGTGGATTGCGTAATAACATCGAAACCGTGACCGAGCTGCTGGCGCTGCCAAAGCACGTGCTGCCGCTGTTTGGTCTGTGTCTGGGCTGGCCGGCAAGCCATCCGGATCTCAAGCCGCGTCTACCTGCCACGCTGTTGGTGCATGAAAACCACTACCAACCGATGGATCGCGAAGTGCTGGCGCAGTACGACGAACAGCTGGCGCAGTATTATCTGTCGCGCAGCACCAACGCGCGCCGCGATACCTGGAGCGACCATATTCGCCGTACGTTGGTGAAAGAAAGTCGACCGTTTATTCTGGACTATCTCCACAAGCAGGGCTGGGCGACACGCTAAAGCATGCGTCACCCGAAGGCCCGATAAGCGCAACGCTATCGGACTGAATCTTTGTCAGGGCGCATACATTCGGCCAGGGGAAAGCGGTATGCTACGTCGGCTTTTTTTACGGTCTTTTTGGAGAGGTAAAGGGTGAAAATCGCCATTTTATCCCGGGATGGAACGCTCTACTCGTGCAAACGTCTGCGCGAGGCCGCCCTTCGCCGTGGCCACATCGTCGAGATCCTCGACCCGCTTTCTTGCTACATGAATATCAATCCGTCGGCGTCGTCCATTCATTATAAAGGGCGCCAGCTGCCGCATTATGACGCGGTGATCCCGCGTATCGGCTCGGCTATCACTTACTACGGCATGGCGGCGCTGCGTCAGTTTGAAATGTTGGGCAGCTACCCGCTCAACGAATCGGTAGCGATTACGCGCGCCCGCGATAAGCTGCGTTCGCTCCAGCTGCTGGCGCGCCAGGGCATCGACCTTCCGGTGACCGGTATTGCCCATTCGCCGGACGATACCAGCGATCTTATCGACATGGTCGGCGGCGCGCCGCTGGTGGTCAAGCTGGTGGAAGGGACGCAGGGAATCGGCGTGGTGCTGGCCGAAACGCGACAGGCGGCGGAGAGCGTGATTGACGCCTTTCGCGGGCTGAACGCGCATATCCTGGTGCAGGAATACATCAAAGAGGCCAAAGGGCGCGATATTCGCTGCCTGGTGGTGGGCAATCAGGTGGTGGCGGCGATTGAGCGCCGGGCGAAGGAGGGCGATTTTCGCTCCAACCTGCATCGCGGCGGTGTCGCTACGGTGGCCGACATTACTCACGCCGAGCGCGAGATTGCGATTAAGGCAGCTCAAACTCTGGGCCTCGACGTGGCGGGAGTGGATATCCTGCGCGCAGCGCGCGGGCCGCTGGTGATGGAGGTGAACGCCTCGCCGGGGCTGGAAGGGGTGGAAACCACCACTGGTATCGATATCGCCGGAAAAATGATCGCGTGGATCGAGCAACAGGCACACCCTGGATTTTGCCTGAAAATCGGTGGCTAGTGCGGCTTTCATGGTATGTGACGCTTTTTTTGCGTAAGCTATATGGCAATCTGGTTCTCAGGCCGGGCCCTGTCCCGGTCGTTTGTGTTTTATGAAATGTTACTTTACCGCATGAGGTCATAGGCAATATGGATTCTCTCGTCGTCCCGAGTCTGGATACGTTACGTCAGTGGCTCGACGAAATAGGCATGAGCTTTTTTGAGTGTGACACCTGTCAGGCGCTGCACCTGCCGCATATGCAAAATTTTGATGGCGTCTTCGATGCCAAAATTGACCTCATTGATAACGTCGTGCTCTTCTCGGCGCTGGCCGAGGTTAAGCCGTCTGCGCTGCTGGCGGTGGGGGCAGATCTGTCTGCGATTAACGCCAGCTCGCTGACCGTGAAAGCGTTCCTCGATATGCAGGATGATAATCTGCCAAAGCTGGTAGTTTGCCAGTCTTTATCCGCTGCGGTTGGGGTCAGCTTCGAACAGTTTGCGGCTTTCGTGCAGCAAAGCGAAGAGCAGGTCTCGATGGTCATCCTCGAGGCGTCCGCCCAGCAGCTGCTGTATAAGCCGGAAGAAGAAGAACAGCCGCCGGAAGATGTTCAATACCATTTTCTTCACTAATCCTCCCCGCTAAATAGCGCAGTCACTGCCATGGTGGCTGCGTATTACACGCTTTTATTCTGCTTTTAACCTTATTTTAAAGATTCTTTCACTACCTGATTGGCGCTTTTGGCTTATCAGATAGAGTGATCTTGCATAAAAAATTGATAAAAGGCGTTTTTTACGCTGACCTATAGCCTCCGGCTCGGGCTACAGTTATTCTTGCGACATATCGGTGCACCCCTAATTATTGCTGGCAATACTCATTGTTGGCGAGAATTTTGCATCGATAGCGCGAGCAATGACTGCAGGGAGCCCGGTCTCTTCTCTTTCATGCAGTACGAAAAAATATGCATGATTTCTGCATACTCTAAATTGCGTATATTTAGTCCGTTTGTTAACGGGCGACGAGAAGGATAAGAGATATGGCCGCCTTAAATAAAAAATGGTTAACAGGTCTGGTGACGGGGCGCTGATGGCTGCCTCGGCAAGCGTGCTCGCTGCAGAACAAAAAACGCTGCATGTCTATAACTGGTCCGACTATATCGCGCCGGATACCGTGGCGAACTTCGAGAAAGAGACCGGGATTAAAGTCGTGTACGACGTATTCGACTCTAACGAAGTGCTGGAAGGGAAACTGATGGCAGGAAGCACCGGTTTTGACCTGGTGGTGCCGTCGGCAAGCTTCCTGGAACGCCAGCTCACCGCGGGGTGTTCCAGCCGCTCGATAAGAGCAAGCTGCCAAACTGGAAAAATCTCGATCCGGAAGTCCTGAAGCTGGTCGCTAAGCACGACCCGGAGAATAAATACGCTATGCCTTACCTGTGGGCGACCACCGGTATTGGCTATAACGTCGATAAGGTCAAAGCCGTATTGGGCAAAGACGCGCCGCTGAACAGTTGGGATCTGGTGATGAAGCCAGAGAACCTCGAGAAGCTGAAGAGCTGCGGCGTCTCCTTCCTCGATGCGCCGGAAGAGATTTTTGCCACCGTGCTGAACTATCTGGGCAAAGATCCGAACAGCAGCAAGGCGGATGATTACACCGGCCCGGCAACCGACCTGCTGCTGAAGCTGCGCCCGAATATTCGCTACTTCCACTCCTCCCAGTATATTAACGATCTGGCTAACGGCGATATCTGCGTGGCCATCGGCTGGGCAGGCGACGTGTGGCAGGCGGCGAACCGTGCGAAAGAAGCGAAGAACGGCGTGAACGTCTCCTACTTCATTCCGAAAGAGGGGCGCTGGCATTCTTTGACGTCTTCGCAATGCCTGCCGATGCGAAAAACAAAGACGAAGCCTATCAGTTCCTCGATTACCTGATGCGTCCGGACGTGATTGCGCACATCAGCGACCACGTGTTCTACGCCAATGGCAACAAGGCTTCTACGCCGCTGGTGAGCGCGGAGATTCGCGACAATCCGGCGATTTACCCGCCGGCTGATGTCTTCGCCAAGCTGTTTACGCTGAAAGTCCAGGATCCCAAAATCGACCGCGTCAGAACGCGCGCATGGACCAAAGTGAAAAGCGGGAAATAATGCCGTTATGCACCGGGGTAGTGCAACTGCCCCAATCTGGACACCCACCACATGGCGGGTGTCCAGAGGTTGATATGACAACCGGGTCATATCGATATTCGTTTTTTGCCGGAGAGCACCAGATTGAACGACGCTATTCCCCGCCCACAGGCGAAAACCCGCAAAGCGCTCACCCCGCTGCTGGAAATCCGTAATCTGACTAAATCCTTCGACGGCCAGCACGCCGTGGATGACGTTAATCTCACTATCTATAAAGGCGAAATTTTTGCGCTGCTGGGCGCTTCCGGCTGTGGGAAATCGACGCTGCTGCGCATGCTGGCGGGCTTTGAACAGCCAACCGCCGGGCAAATCGTGCTGGACGGCGTCGATCTGGCGCAGGTTCCGCCGTATCTGCGTCCGATTAACATGATGTTCCAGTCCTACGCGCTGTTTCCGCACATGACCGTCGAGCAAAACATCGCCTTTGGTCTTAAGCAGGACAAGCTACCGAAGGCGGAAATTAGCGCCCGCGTCGCCGAGATGTTGGCGCTGGTGCACATGCAGGAGTTCGCGAAGCGTAAGCCGCACCAGCTTTCCGGCGGCCAGCGTCAGCGTGTGGCGCTGGCGCGAAGCCTCGCCAAACGTCCGAAACTGTTGCTGCTCGATGAACCGATGGCGCATTAGATAAAAAGCTGCGTGACCGGATGCAGCTGGAAGTGGTTGATATTCTTGAACGTGTTGGCGCGACCTGCGTGATGGTCACCCACGACCAGGAAGAGGCCATGACCATGGCGGGCCGTATTGCCATTATGAACCGCGGTAAGTTCGTGCAGATTGGCGAACCGGAAGAAATTTACGAACACCCGACCACCCGCTACAGCGCCGAGTTTATCGGCTCGGTCAACGTTTTCGAAGGGCTACTGAAAGCGCGCGACGAAGACGGGCTGGTGATTGAGTCTCCGGGGCTGGTTCATCCGTTGAAGGTGGATGCGGATGCCTCGGTGGTCGATAACGTGCCGGTGTACGTGGCCTTACGCCCGGAAAAAATCATGCTCTGTGAAGATCCTCCAGCGGATGGTTACAACTTCGCCGTGGGGGAAGTTGAGCATATTGCCTACCTTGGCGATCTCTCCATTTATCACGTCCGCCTCAAAAGCGGCCAGATGATCAGCGCACAGCTGCAGAATGCTCACCGCTACCAGAAAGGGTTACCGACCTGGGGCGATGAAGTTCGTCTGTGCTGGGAAGCCGATAGCTGCGTGGTGTTGACGGTTTAAGGAGGGGCTATGAGTACGTATGAACCACCGGCCCGTCCGCACAAACCGGGCGGCTTCGCCCTGTGGCTGGCGCGGGTCAACATGAAGCACGGGCGCAAGCTGGTGATCGCGCTGCCGTATGTGTGGCTGATCCTGCTGTTCATGCTGCCGTTCCTGATTGTGTTTAAAATCAGTCTGGCGGAAATGGCGCGGGCGATCCCGCCGTATACCGACCTGATGGAGTGGGCCGACGGCCAGCTGACGATCGCGCTGAACTTCGGCAATTTCCTGCAATTGACCGACGATCCGCTCTATTTTGAAGCGTATCTCCAGTCGTTACAGGTTGCCGCCATCTCGACGATCTGTTGCCTGCTGCTTGGTTACCCGCTGGCGTGGGCGGTAGCGCACAGCAAGCCGTCAACGCGAAACATTCTGCTGCTGCTGGTGATTCTGCCGTCGTGGACCTCGTTCCTGATCCGCGTGTACGCGTGGATGGGGATCCTGAAAAACAACGGCGTGTTGAATAATTTCCTGATGTGGCTGGGGGTAATCGATCAGCCTCTGACTATTCTGCACACCAATCTCGCGGTCTACATCGGCATTGTCTACGCCTATCTGCCGTTTATGGTGTTGCCTATTTACACCGCGCTGACCCGCATTGACTATTCGTTGGTTGAGGCCTCGCTGGATCTTGGCGCTCGCCCGCTGAAAACCTTCTTCAGCGTGATTGTGCCGCTCACCAAGGGGGGATTATCGCCGGTTCGATGCTGGTGTTTATTCCGGCGGTAGGGGAGTTTGTGATCCCGGAACTGCTCGGTGGCCCGGACAGCATTATGATTGGCCGCGTGTTGTGGCAGGAGTTCTTCAACAACCGCGACTGGCCGGTGGCCTCGGCGGTGGCGATCGTCATGCTGCTGCTGTTGATCGTGCCGATCATGTGGTTCCATAAATATCAGCAAAAACAGATGGGGGACCACGGATGAACAATCTACCGGTCGTCCGCTCACCGTGGCGGATCCTGATTCTGGTGCTTGGCTTCACTTTCCTGTACGCGCCGATGCTGATGCTGGTGATCTACTCGTTTAACAGCTCGAAGCTGGTCACCGTGTGGGCTGGCTGGTCGACGCGCTGGTACGGCGAGCTGTTCCGTGACGATGCGATGATGAGCGCGGTGGGGCTGAGCCTGACCATTGCCGCAGCGGCCGCCACGGCGGCGGCGGTGCTTGGCACCATTGCCGCGATGGTGATGGTGCGCTTTGGCCGTTTCCGCGGTGCCAATGGTTTTGCCTTTATGATCACCGCACCGCTGGTAATGCCGGACGTCATCACCGGGTTGTCGCTGCTGCTGCTGTTTGTCGCCCTGGCGCACGCCATCGGTTGGCCGGCGGATCGCGGCATGCTGACCATCTGGCTGGCGCACGTGACCTTCTGTACCGCCTACGTGGCAGTGGTGATCTCCTCGCGACTGCGCGAGCTGGATCGCTCCATTGAGGAGGCGGCGATGGATCTTGGCGCCACGCCGCTGAAGGTGTTTTTCGTGATTACGCTGCCGATGATTATGCCGGCGGTCGTTTCCGGCTGGCTGCTGGCCTTTACGTTGTCGTTGGACGATCTGGTGATTGCGAGCTTCGTCTCCGGCCCGGGAGCGACGACCTTGCCAATGCTGGTCTTCTCCAGCGTGCGTATGGGGGTGAATCCGGAGATTAACGCTCTGGCGTCGCTGATCCTTGGCGTGGTCGGAATTGTCGGATTTATCGCCTGGTATTTGATGGCGCGCGCGGAAAAACAACGGGTGCGTGATATCCAGCGTGCAAGACGCGGATAATCCACTTAAAATCGATACGGATATGCAGTCGATGCCGCGAACTTTCGCGGCATCGTTTTCATGGAAGGCGATACATTGGAACTGTTTACTCGAAGCCGTCGGTCGCACGCCCGTCTGAATGTTCCTGCTTTAGTGCAGGTGGCCGCGCTCGCCATTATTTTAATCCGCTGTCTCGACCTGTTGATGGTGTTCAACCTGTTGGGCTAAGTGGGATAGGCGAGTTTATTCATCGCAGCGTCCAGACCTGGTCGCTGACGCTGGTGTTTCTCTCCAGTCTGGTGCTGGTGTTTATCGAGATTGCCTGCGCCTTTTCGCTGGTCAAAGGGCGCAACTGGGCGCGCTGGGTCTATCTGCTAACGCAGGTGATTGCCGCCAGCTACCTGTGGGCGGCCTCGCTGGGTTATGGCTACCCGGAGCTGTTCAGCATTGCCGGTGAATCGAAGCGCGAGATCTTCCGCTCGCTGGTGATGCAAAAAATGCCGGATCTGCTGGTTTTATGCCTGCTTTTCATCCCCGCTGCCTCCCGGCGATTTTTCCGCTTACAATAACGGTGATACAATCCACGCCCATTCGTCTCAAGGTTTTTCTATGCAGTGCGCACTTTATGATGCCGACCGCTGTCGTTCCTGCCAGTGGATTGAGCGGCCCATCGCCGAACAGCTTGCCGCTAAAATGGCCGATCTCCAGACGCTGCTGGTGGGTTCTACCGTCGGCGACTGGTGCGCTCCCGTCTGCGGGCCGGAGCAGGCTTTTCGCAATAAAGCCAAAATGGTGGTCAGCGGCAGCGTAGAGCGCCCGCTGCTCGGCATGTTGCATCGAGACGGCACGCCGGAAGATTTAACCGATTGTCCTCATTATCCGCCGTCGTTCGCGCCGGTGTTCGCCGCGCTTAAGCCGTTTATTGCCCGGGCGGGCCTAACGCCGTACAACGTGGCGCGCAAGCGCGGTGAACTGAAGTATTTACTGTTGACGGAAAGCCAGCTCGACGGTGGGATGATGCTGCGCTTCGTACTGCGGTCAGAAACCAAGCTGGAACAGCTGCGCGCCGCGCTGCCGTGGCTACAGGCGCAACTGCCGCAGTTGAAGGTGATCACCGCGAATATCCAGCCGGTGCATATGGCGATTATGGAAGGCGAGCAGGAGATTTTCTTTACCGAACAGCAGGCGCTGGCGGAGCGTTTTAACGGCGTGCCGCTGTGGATCCGCCCGCAAAGCTTTTTCCAGACCAACCCAACGGTGGCCAGCGCGTTATACGCTACCGCGCGTGACTGGGTACGGGCGCTGCCGGTGAATCACATGTGGGACCTGTTCTGTGGCGTGGCGGCTTTGGCCTGCACTGCGCGACGCCGGAGATGACCCTGACCGGCATTGAGATTGCCCCGGAAGCCATTGCCTGTGCGAAGCAGTCGGCGGCAGAGTTGGGGTTGGACAAGCTGCATTTCCAGGCGCTGGACTCCACGCAATTTGCCACCGCCCAGGCGGATATTCCGCAACTGGTGCTGGTCAACCCGCCGCGCCGGGGCATTGGTAAAGCGTTATGCGACTATCTCAGCGAGATGGCGCCGCAGTATATTATTTACTCCAGCTGCAACGCGCAGACGATGGCAAAAGACATTACCCACCTGCCGGATACCGGATCGAAAAAGTACAGCTGTTCGATATGTTCCCGCATACCGCGCACTATGAGGTGTTGACGCTGCTGGTTAAGAGCCTATCCCATTAGGCTATTTTATTCGCCATTTTGGGGCCGGGCAGTGCTCGAAATCCTCACGTACTACGTGTACGCTCCGGTTTCTGCGTGCTGTCCGGCCCCAAACTGGCTTCAACAATTACGCCTACTGGGATAGGCTCTAAGCGTTAAGCCTTCACTCCCGGAAGTTTAAAGAAAATGTGATAACTCGTGACGCTCGCCTGAGTTAAGCTTGAAAAAAAGCGTAGGTGGAGCGTCATGAATAACGCAAAAAAAATCTTACTGGTGGAAGATGACCAGGATATTGCAACCCTGCTGCGCCTGAATCTGCAGGATGAGGGCTATCAGATTGTGCATGAGGCGGACGGTGCGCGAGCGTTACAGCAGCTTGAGCAATGCGTGTGGGACGCGGTGATTCTTGACTTAATGCTGCCCGGCGTTGACGGACTGGAGATCTGTCGCCGTATTCGGCAGATGACGCGCTATTTGCCGGTGATTATTATCAGCGCCCGCACCAGCGAAACGCACCGCGTGCTGGGGCTTGAGACGGGGCTGACGATTACCTGCCGAAACCGTTTTCAGTGCTGGAGCTGGTTGCCCGTGTCAAAGCGCTGTTTCGTCGTCAGGAGGCGATGGGCAAAGTATCCGTCTGGAAAGCGGGGCGATTGCCAGCCATGGTCTGACTATCGATCCGCTCTCCCGCGAGGTACGACTGCATGGGAGTCAATCGAGCTTACGCCGCGAGAATTCGACCTGTTGTACTGGTTTGCGCGCCATCCTGGCGAGGTCTTCTCGCGCCTGTCGCTGTTGGAAAACGTCTGGGGCTATCAGCACGAAGGCTATGAACACACCGTCAACACCCATATCAATCGCCTGCGGATCAAAATAGAGAAGGATCCGGCCGAGCCGGAGATCATCCTCACCGTCTGGGGAAAAGGCTATAAGTTCGCCACTGACAAACCGGAGTCTGCGCCATGAATCGACGGCTGAGCCTGAGCCAGCGTCTGACGCTGGTCTTCACCGCCATCCTGCTGCTGTGCGCAATAGCCGCTTGCAGCATACAGCTGTATAACAGCAACCAGTACGGTAATGCGATGGTGCAGCGTCTCTCCTCCGGGTTAGCGCAGCAGATCGTTAACCGCGAGCCGCTGCTGGAAGCGCGCGGCGAGGTGAATGGTCAGACCCTGAAAATGCTGTTCGATCGGCTGATGACCTTTAACCCTAGCGTCGAGCTTTATCTTCTGTCGCCCGAAGGCACGATTATCGCCGACGCGGCGCCGCCGGGGCACATCAAGCGCCAGCAGCTCGACATTGAACCGGTAAAAACCTTCCTGAGCGGCGCTACCTGGCCGGTGTACGGCGACGACCCGCGCAATCTGAATAAACGCAAGGTCTTCAGCGCAGCGCCGGTGATGCAAAACGGCAATCTGCGCGGCTATCTTTATATCGTCCTCGAAGGAGAAAATTTCAACGCGCTGGCGGAGAGCGCCTGGCAGAAAACGCTGTGGAGCACCGTGGTCTGGTCGCTGCTGCTGGTAGCGCTGTTTGGCCTGCTGGCGGGTTGATGATCTGGTACTGGGTTACCCGCCCGGTACGCCAGCTTACCGCAGATGTTGAGGGCTGGACCGGGACAGTATCAGCGCTATCCGGCAACTCGCTCAGCAACCGCTGGAGGGCGATACCTCGAACGAGGTGGCGATACTGCGCAACACCTTTATCGAGCTGGCGCGCAAAATTGCCGGTCAGTGGGACCAGCTTTCCGACAGCGATCGGCAGCGCCGCGAGTTTATCGCCAATATCTCCCACGACCTGCGCACGCCGCTGACTTCGCTGTTGGGTATCTGGAGACGCTTTCACTGAAGGCCGATACCCTGACGCCGGAGGATAATCGTCAGTATCTGGCGATTGCGCTGCGCCAGGGCAAAAGGTACGCCATCTGTCACAGCAATTGTTTGAGCTGGCAAAACTGGAGCACGGCGGCATCAAGCCGCAGCGGGAACCTTTTGCCATCGGTGAGCTGCTGCAGGATGTGGCGCAAAAATTCGATCTGGCGATTGAGACGCGTCGACTTACGCTGAAGGTTGAGATCCCGCGCGCGCTGCCGTTACTGAATGCCGACGTTTCGATGATTGAACGAGTCGTCACGAATCTGCTGGATAACGCCGTGCGCCATACGCCGCCGGGTGGCACGGTGATGCTGCGCGTGTGGCAGGAAAATGAACGCCTGCAGGTTGAGGTGGCGGACAGCGGGCCGGGCGTCGAGGCGGCTTTGCGGGAACAGCTTTTCCAGCGTCCTTCCGCGTTAAGCCCGCAGAGTGCGCGTGAAAACCGCGGTGGGTTGGGATTGCTGATCGTTCGCAGGATGCTGGAGCTGCACGGCGGCAGTATTCGTCTGGTCGACGCGGCGGCGGGCGCCTGTTTTCGCTTTTTCGTGCCGCTGTAGAGTAATGAACCGGTAAGCAGGGCGCTTACCGGATAAAGATGGCTTACTCAGCAAACCACTTATCGTTAATTTTCTGGTAGGTACCGTCGGCTTTAATCGCTTTCAACGCGCCGTTCAGTTTTTCCAGCAGCGCTTTGTTATCCGGACGTACCGCAATGCCGAGACCAATACCGAAGTACTGCGGGTCGGTTACTTTCTCGGTCGCTGCGCCCAGCTGCGGGTTGGTTTTCAGCCACTCGTTGACCACCGCGGTGTCGCCAAACACGCCGTCGATACGGCCATTTTTCAGGTCGATAATCGCATTCTGGTAGCTGTCGTAGGCCACGGTTTTGACTTCCGGATGCTTGTCCATCAAGTATTTCTGGTGGGTGGTACCGTTTTCCATACCGATGCGCTTGCCTTTCAGATCGTCAAAGCTTTTGAACTCACCTTTTTTAGCAATGACCAGCGCGGAGTTAGCGTAGTAGGCGTCGGTAAAGGCCACCTGCTTGCTACGTTCCGGCGTGATGTCCATACCGGAAATCACCGCGTCATATTTCTTGAACTTCAGCGCCGGAATCAGGCTGTCGAACGCATGGTTAGTGAAAGTACATTCGGCCTGCATCTGCTTACACAGCGCGTTGGCGAGATCGATATCGAAGCCGACAATCTGGTTGTTGGCATCCATGGATTCAAACGGCGGGTAGGTCGCGGAAACGCCGAAGCTGATTTTTTCTGCGGCCTGAGCGCCGAAGGTTACGGTGGCCAGTAAGGCGGCCAATACTAATTTTTTCATGGATGAGCTCCTGTCTGTCTCGCTTATAGAATGCTGCCCTGCGTGTGGCATGGAGTTACAATGCCATTATGTGAATTTATATGCAATATATTTGATTAAATATTTTATTGACGATGAAAAAAAACGGATAGGCCAGAGGCTTATCCGTTTTCTGTTTTAATGGTTATGCAAAAATCAGTTGCGACGCTCGAAGGCCAGCGCTTTACGCTCAATCAGGCGCATCAACAGCGTCAGCAGGCCGTTGACGACGAGGTAGACCAGCCCGGCGGCACCAAATACCATCACATCGTAGGTGCGGCCATAAAGCAGCTGCCCGTGGCCCATCACTTCCATCAGCGTAATGGTGTAGGCCAGAGAGGTACTCTTGAACACCAGTACCACTTCGTTGGAGTAGGAGGAGAGCGCGCGTTTAAAGGCGTAAGGCAGCAGAATCGCCAGCGTATCTTTCTTACTCATTCCCAGCGCGTTACACGACTGCCACTGGCCTTCCGGGATGGCGCGAATCGCCCCGAAGAACAGCTGCGTGGTATAGGCGGCGCTGTTCAGCGACAGGGCAATCAGCGCACACAGCCACGGTTCCGAGAGCAAATGCCACAGCACCGGGTAGTTCTGCAGCGTCGGGAACTGGCCGGGGCCGTAGTAGATCAGGAAGATCTGTACCAGCAGCGGCGTGCCGGTAAACAGCGTAATGTAGCCGCGAACCACCCACACCAGCACCGGCGTCTTCAGCGTCAGAATGATGGTGAAAATCAACGCCAGCACCAGCGCCACCACGATAGAGGCGACGGTCAGCGTCAGGCTGGTGTGCAGCCCTTTCATCAATTCCGGTAAATACTCGAGCATCAGCCTGGTCTCCGTTCAAAGCGAGTGGTACGCAGGTCAATGCGTTTGAGAATGTACTGGCTGAGCAGGGTAATCACCAGGTAAATGGCTGCCGCCACGATGTACCAGGTAAACGGCTCCTGGGTACGGGTGGCAATGCTTTTGGTTTGCAGCATCAGGTCGTTCACGCTAATCAGCGAGACCAGCGCGGTATCCTTCAGCAGCACCAGCCACTGGTTACCCAGCCCGGCAACGCGTGACGCCACATCTGCGGCATCACCAGGCGGAAGAAGATGGCGCTTTTCGACAGCCCCAGCGCCTGGCCGGACTCCCACTGGCCTACCGGCACCGCTTTCAGCGCGCCGCGCAGGGTTTGCGAGGCGTAGGCGGCGTAGAGCAGGGAGAGGGCAATCACGCCGCACAGGAACGGGCTGACGTCAAAGTTTTCAATCTGCATCTGCACCGGAATCTGTACGAAACCGAGGTTGATGCTAAACCCATCGGACAGCGTCAGCAGCAGCTGTGAAGAGCCGAAGTAGATAAACAGCACCACCAGAATTTCCGGCAGGCCGCGTAGCACCGTGACCAGCGCGGAGCCGATCCATGCGATTGGGCGCCATTTTACCGACTCCCATACCGCAAAGAACATCGCCAGCGCGAGCCCGATAATCAGTGCACAAAGGGCAAGGCCGACGGTCATGCCGGCGGCGCTCGCTAAAGGAAACATTTCGTTCATCAAGTCTTACTTCTGGAACCATTTCGCGTAGATGGTTTGGTAAGTGCCATCTTTCTTCACTTTTTCCAGCGCAGCGTTGAATTTCTGCTGCAGCTCGGTGTTGCCCTGACGCACGGCAATGCCCAGACCGGTACCGAAGTAGCCTTTATCGGTGACTTTGTCGCCAACGGCCGCCAGCTTGTCGTTCGCTTTCAGCCATTCGGTGACCACCGCAGTGTCGCCGAAGACGGCATCAATACGACCGTTTTGCAGATCCAGTTTTGCGTTCTGGTAGCTGTCGTAAGGCACGGTGGTGATTTCCGGATGTTTATCCATGATGAATTTCTGGTGGGTGGTGCCGTTCTGCACGCCCACTTTTTTGCCTTTCAACTGGTCGACGCCGGTAAATTTACCTTTCACGCCCACGAACAGCGCGGAATTGTCGTAATACGGGGTGGTGAACAGCACCTGCTTTTCACGTTCCGGCGTGATATCCATACCGGCCATGACCGCGTCGATGCGGCGGAACTTCAGGCTTGGGATCAGGCTATCGAAAGACTGGTTGCTGAAGGTACAGGTTGCGTCGATCTCTTTACACAGCGCATTCGCCAGATCCACGTCGAAGCCGACGATCTGGTTGTTAGCGTCCATCGACTCAAACGGAGGATAAGAAGCTTCGGTGGCGAAACGGATGGTTTGAGCAGCACCAGCGGAGAGGCTAACGCTAGCAAGCAGCGCGGCAATCAGTACTTTTTTCATCGTCATTGTCCTGAATCTCAGTGAGAAAGATAACTTCTAAATGCATCAGTCTGTGGGCTGTTAAAGCAGCTTGCATCGCCTTGTTCGACGATATAACCGTTTTCCATGTACACCACGCGGCTGGCCGTTTTACGCGCCACTTCCACTTCGTGGGTGACGATCACCTGGGTAATGTTGGTTTCCGCCAGTTCATGAATGATGCTGACGATCTGGGCGGTAATTTCCGGGTCGAGCGCCGCGGTCGGTTCATCAAACAGCAGCACCTGCGGCTCCATCATCAGCGCACGGGCAATCGCCACGCGCTGCTGCTGGCCGCCGGAGAGGTGCAGGGGTAACGGTCGCTGAACGGCTTGAGGCGTAAACGCTCGAGCAGTTTTTCGGCGCGGGCCATCGCGCTGTCTTTGCTTAAGCCGAGCACGCGGCACGGCGCTTCAATCAGGTTCTGTACCACCGTCAGGTGCGGCCACAGGTTGTACTGCTGGAAGACCATCCCTACGTTTTGACGCAGTTCGCGAATCGCCTTATCTGACGGGGTTTTAGCAAAATCGAAATGGTTACCCGCAATCGCCAGGGTACCGGATTTCGGCATCTCCAGCAGATTCAGCACGCGCAGCAGTGAGCTTTTGCCCGCGCCGCTAGGGCCAAGCAGTACCAGCGTTTCGCCCTCCGGGCACTGTAGCGTGATGTCGAACAGCGCCTGATGCGCGCCATAAAAGCAGTTAATGCCGTCTAATTTAATGCTCATTGATACCCGTCACGAAAGAGTTGTTCTCGCCCTGGAAACGCCAGGTGCTTACTCTGCTGCCGCTCTTCTATTTCCCCGCTGAAGGCATCAGCCATAGAGGAATTATCAGCAATTGAGGCCGCAAATAGTACCTTTGACAGAATAGTTATGCAATATTTGTGCGTTAAAACTTAAATATAAACCAACTTTTCTTTTAAAGTTAGCACAAAATAACGGTCGGGTGGGCGAGGGGTATAAATGTCGGCATTCCTGGAGGAATGCCAGACATTTTGCCGGGATAAGCGATTTAGCAGGATTTGTTTACACTTTATTAACGTTTCTCGAGAGATTGACGCAACGTACCGGCTGGCGCATGGCTGTTGTTGCCAAGGTAGCGCACATCGTCCACCGCCCAGCACTGACCTTCCCGAATCATCAGCACTTCATCTTTCCAGCTCTGGGTTCCCTGTTTTAAATCGACGCGCAGCGGAATATTGCGGGCATCGGTATTCGGGATAGTCGAGGCGCTAGCCACGCTTGCCGAATCAGGCGCCGTGGCGCTGCTGGAGAACAGGCCGGACTGCATCAGCGAACGTTTGCTGGCATCCTGGCTGCTCTCGTTCAGCAGTTTGGCCAGGCCGTCGCTGAGGTAAGGGCGCAGGGCGTTAATATCGCTGGTCCGGCGCTGGATCTGGTCGTCGTAAAATTTTTGTGCCACGGTATCCGGGCCGCCTTCTACACATTGCCCGACGCGCGTGCCGGTATCTTTGTAGGCTGGTGTTACGGTGGTGCAGGCGCTCAGCAGCAGCGCGGCGGGAAGAATAAGTGCAAGGTTGGTGTAACGCATAGTAATTCCTTGTTAGCTGTCTCAACATTAGTCGCTTCTACGCCGTCGACGGGCGTATCAACCGCCGCCATGCAGCGGGCGCGATTTACGTATACGATAATGAAGTAATCCCTTTTCAAGCATAGCGTATCGGTCCGATAATGCGTTTAGCGCTGAGAGCTAAGGCATTGAACGTTAAAGAAGGAGCTGTCCATGCAATTTTCAACTACCCCACCCTTGAAGGGCAAACGATCGTCGAATACTGCGGCGTGGTCACCGGAGAGGCGATTTTAGGCGCCAACATTTTCCGCGATTTCTTCGCCGGTATCCGCGACATCGTCGGCGGTCGCTCGGGGCATACGAAAAAGAGCTGCGCAAAGCGCGCGAAATTGCTTTTAAAGAGTTGGGCGAGCAGGCCGCGGCGCTGGGTGCCGACGCGGTTGTGGCATTGATATTGATTATGAAACCGTGGGTAAAGACAGCAGTATGCTGATGGTCAGCGTGAGCGGTACGGCGGTCAAAACGCGCAGATGAAACGTTTTCTGACGATCGTGATGCTGGCGGTGCTGCTGGCGGGTGTGCGAGTAAAGAAGAGAAAAAAGCGGTTATCGAGAAACCTGACTATGTACTCGATACCAGCCGTTCGGCCCGGCGGCATATCGCGCATTAAAATGCTGGTCATCCACTACACGGCGGACGATTTTGACGTCTCGCTCACGGCGCTGACCGGCAAGGATGTCAGCGTCCATTATCTCATTCCCGCCGTGCCGCCGCTGGTACGCGGCAAGCCGCGAATCTGGCAGCTGGTGCCGGAGTCCGAGCTGGCCTGGCATGCAGGCGCGAGTTTCTGGCGCGGGCAACCCGTATTAACGATACCTCTATCGGTATTGAGCTGGAAAACCGTGGCTGGCAGAAGTCGGAGGGACGAAGTTCTTCACGCCGTTTGAACCGGCGCAAATCCAGGCGCTGGTGCCGTTGGCGAAGGACATTATCAAACGCTACAACATCGAACCGCAAAACGTGGTCGCGCATTCGGATATCGCGCCGCAGCGTAAGGACGATCCCGGTCCGTTATTCCCATGGCAATCGCTGGCGCAGCAGGGTATCGGCGCGTGGCCGGATGCCAGCCGCGTGACCTTCTATCTGAACGGTCGCTCGCCGAATGCGCCGATTGCCTCGTATACCCTGCTGGATTTGCTGGCGCGCTATGGCTATGAGGTCAAACCGAATATGACGCGGCTCCAGCAGATGCGGGTGATTGCGGCCTTCCAGATGCACTTCCGCCCGGCGCGCTATGACGGCGTCGCGGATATGGAGAGTCTGGCGATTGCCGAGGCGTTGCTGGAGAAATATGGCCAGGGCTAAGCCCTAGCGATGCAGCTTGCCGTGATCTTCCAGCCAGGCGGCGGTACGCACGATGCCGTCGTCCAGCGACACAATCGGCTCGTAGCCCAGCTCTTCGCGGGCGCGGCTGATATCCAGCGTAAAGTCGAAGTTCAGCTTTGACACGCCGTAGTGGGTCAGCGACGGCTCTTTGGCTTTTTTATCGCCAAAGCGTTCCATGCTGCGCGCAATCATATCCAGCATCGGATAAGGCACGGAACGAATGCGGCAAGCAATGTCCAGCTCGTCGATTAGCCGCTCAACGATGCTTCGCAGCGTGCGCGGCTCGCCGTTGGTGATGTTGTAAGCGCGGCCGGAAGGCAGACCGTCACAGCGCGGTTGGCTGGCGAGCCACATAGCGTGGGCGGCGTTTTCGTAGTAGGTCATGTCAACCATCGCGTGGCCGCCGCGCGGCAGCAGCACGCTGCCGTAATGGTGCATCATCTGCGCGAGGCGCGGGATAAACACCTTATCGTGCGGGCCAAACACGCTCTGTGGGCGCAGAATAGTAAAGCGCGTGTTCGGGTTGGCCTGCGCCAGCAGCTGGATCACCTCTTCGCTGGCGGCTTTACTGCGGGCGAACTCGTTGGCAAAACGGTGCGGGCGGAAATCTTCCTTGATATCCCGATGGTGGTGATAGTCAAAGTAGAGTGACGGCGAAGAAATATGGATAAAGTTGCGCACCCCCAGGCGACGGCCCATTCGCCGAGGCGGCGGGTGGCACGGACGTTGGCAAGGTCGAAGGCGGCCTGGGTGCCCCACGGTGAAGTAAAGCTGGAGCAGTGCCACAGGGTGTCAACGCCGGCCAGCATCACTTTGGCCTGAGAGGAGACCAGTTCGGTCAGGTCGGCATGGACGAACTCGGCACCCATTTTTTCCAGCAGTTTGCCCATCGCTTCATTGCGACCGCTCGCTCTGACGCTAATGCCCTTGCGGCGCAGATACTCAACTGCGTTTCTGCCTAATCCGCTCGTGGCGCCGGTGACCAGTACCTTCATAATCATCCACAGTGTTAAAAAAGAGTTTCGTGCGCATTCTTCCGTTTATTTCACTTGTATGCAATGGGAAACTAAGACGAAAAAGGGTTATTACGCACTTTTTCCTGTGACTTCTTCTGCCAGACGGGCAATGCGCCGCGCCATTCCGCGAAAGATGAACAGATGTGCTGGAATCATCAACAGCCAGTAGATTAATCCTGGCATACCGTGCGGATGCCACCAGGCGCGCACGTCAAGTTCGCGATGAGTGCCTTTGTCGACCAGCGTAAAGCTAAGACGCCCGAGCCCCGGCGCTTTCATGCCAAACAGCAGCGTCAGCGCTTTTTCCGGTTCGACGATAATCACCTTCCAGCTGTCGACCATGTCGCCGGGCTGGAGCAGTGGGTGCGCGGGCGGCCTTTGGCGAGCCGGTGCCCGACCAGTAGATCCATCGCCGCGCGGGTTTTCCACAGCACATTGCCAAAGAAATAGCCCTCTTTGCCGCCGAGACGGTTAACCACTTCCCACAGCGCCGACAGGCTTGCCTGAGTGCTGACGGTGAAGCCTGCCTGCTTGGCAAAGAAGCCGTACTCCGGACGCCAGCGGGCGAAGGCCTGCGCGTCGTAGCCCCAGTCGCTGGAGTTGGCCAGTTTTTTCTCTTCCTCCAGTGTGCGGCGTACCGCTTCATCGAAGGGGACTAAGGTTTGCGGGATCAGCGTGCGCAGCGCGCGATCGTCGGCCAGCAGATCGTGTTTTAATCCCTGGATCAGCGCTTTGGCGATTGTCGGCGGTACGGAGGTGATCACGTTCAGAAACCAGACCGAGATCCAGCTTGTGGGAAGGGGATGGGAATCAGCGGCCGATGACGACCGCTGACCGCCATAAAATGTTCGAACTGCTGCTGATAGGTCAGCTCTTCCGGCCGGCGGCTTCAAACACGCGGTGTTCTGCGGACGGGTGGTTAAGCAGTTCGACCAGGTAAACCAGCAGATTCTCCAGCGCAATCGGCGTGGTGCGCGAACGGACCCAGCGCGGCGGCGTCAGCACCGGCAGGTTGTAGACCATATCGCGCATCACTTCGAAGGCGGCGGAGCCCGCGCCAACGATAATCCCGGCGCGCAGCTCGCTGACCGGCACGCCCGCGTCGCGCAGAATATTACCGGTAAGCTGCCGGGCGCGCAGGTGCGGCGACTGCTGGTGTTCTGGCGCTTGTAGCGAGCTGAGGAAAATCACCTGCTTAACGGGGGTAATCCGCAGCGCGTCGCGGACGTTTTCCGCCACCCGACGTTCATGGCGGATAAAATCCTGACTTTCACCCATGCCGTGAACGAGGTAGTAAACGGTATCCACGCCGCTCAACAGCCGGGCAATATCGCCGTTTTTTTCCAGGTCAACGGAATAGCAAGTTACCCCGGCAAGCTGTAGCTTCTGGAGTCGTTCAATACGACGTGCCACCGCCCGGACGGTATAGCCGCGCAGGCTTAATTCAGTGACCAGATGCTGGCCAATATAGCCACTGGCCCAAAAACCAAAATAGTCTGTGACACGCCGAACTCCTTATCGCGCTAAAAAGGCTTTCCAGTGGGCAACCACTTCCGTGAGTTGCTCACGATTGACGTCCAGATGCGTGACCAGCCGCACGATGGGCGAGGCGTTGATCAGCACGCCGCGCGCCTGCATAAACTCCCCAGCGCGGCAGCATTTTCTTCGCCCACGCGGACGAATAACATATTGGTGTCGTGACGCATGACGTCGGCGCCAATCTCACTTAGCGCAGCGGCAAGCCAGGCGGCATTGTCATGATCGTCCTGCAGACGCGCGACGTTGTTTTGCAGCGCATACAGCCCTGCCGCCGCCAGAATACCGGCCTGGCGCATACCGCCGCCGGTCATCTTCCGCCAGCGGTTGGCGCGTTTGATGTAGTCATGATTCCCGACCAGCAGCGAGCCGACCGGCGTGCCCAGCCCTTTGGACAGGCAGATGGTGAACGAGTCGCAGTATTGGGCGATATCTTTTAGCTCACAGCTGTAGCTAACCAGCGCGTTGAAGATACGCGCCCCGTCGACATGCAGCGCCAGGCCGCGTTCGCGGGTAAATTCCCAAGCCGATTTAAGATACTCGCGCGGCAGTACCTTGCCGTTGTGGGTATTTTCAATGCTCAGAAGTTTGGTGCGCGCGAAGTGGATATCGTCGGCTTTAATTTTTGCCGCCACTTTATCCAGCGGCAGCGTGCCGTCGCTGGCAGCGTCAATCGGCTGCGGCTGAATGCTGCCCAGCACCGCCGCGCCGCCAGCTTCATACAGATAATTATGTGCGCCCTGGCCGACGATGTACTCCTCGCCGCGTTCGCAGTGGCTCAGCAGCGCCACCAGGTTGGCCTGGGTGCCGGTAGGCAGGAACAGGGCTGCCTCTTTGCCCGCCAGTTCGGCAGCGTACTGCTGAAGGGCGTTAACGGTAGGATCGTCACCATAGACGTCATCACCGACCGGCGCGGCCATCATCGTTTCGAGCATGGCGCGCGTCGGGCGGGTTACGGTATCACTGCGTAAATCAATCACGGCATTTCCTTTTTAAACTCGGAAGAATGCCACCATTTTTACCTGAGCCAGTTGGTTTTCGCCAGTTCGATCACTTCATCGCCACGACCGCTGATGATGGCGCGCAGCATATACAGGCTGAAACCTTTGGCCTGCTCGAGTTTAACCTGTGGCGGAATCGCCAGCTCCTCTTTGGCCACGACCACGTCGACCAGTACCGGGCCGTCGATACTGAAGGCGCGTTGTAAGGCGTCATCGACGTCAGCGGCTTTCTCGACGCGAATGCCGGTGATCCCGCAGGCCTCGGCAATACGCGCGAAGTTGGTGTCGTGCAGTTCGGTGCCATCGGTCAGGTAACCTCCGGCCTTCATCTCCATCGCCACAAAGCCCAACACGCTGTTATTAAAGACCACGATTTTGACCGGTAGCTTCATCTGCACCACCGACAGGAAATCGCCCATCAGCATGCTAAAGCCGCCATCGCCGCACATCGCGACAACCTGACGTCCTGGTTCTGTCGCCTGCGCGCCCAGCGCCTGCGGCATGGCGTTGGCCATTGAGCCGTGGTTGAAGGAACCGAGCAGGCGGCGCTTACCGTTCATCTGTAGGTAGCGGGCGGCCCACACCGTTGGCGTGCCGACGTCGCAGGTGAAGATGGCGTCGTCGTCAGCAAAGCGGCTAATCTGCTGCGCCAGATACTGTGGGTGAATGACTTTGTCGCTGGGTTTGGCCAGATCGTCCAGCCCCTTACGCGCGTCGCGATAGTGTTCCAGCGCTTTGTCGAGAAAACGGCGATCGCTTTTCTCTTCCAGTAGCGGCAGCAGCGCGGACAACGTGGCTTTGACATCACCAACCAGCGCCATATCAACTTTACTGTGCGCGCCAATACTGGCGGGGTTGATATCTATCTGAATGATAGTGCTTTCGCTGGGGTAGAACGGGCGATACGGGAACTGGGTGCCCAGCAGAATCAGCGTATCGGCGTTCATCATGGCGTGAAAACCGGAGGAGAAGCCAATGAGCCCGGTCATGCCGACATCGTACGGGTTGTCGTACTCGACGTGCTCTTTACCGCGCAGTGCGTGGACGATGGGGGATTTAAGCTTTTCAGCAAACGCGGTCAGTTCGTCATGCGCCCCGGCGCAGCCGCTGCCGCACAGCAGGGTGATGTTGCGTGAGGATTTCAGCATGTCGGCCAGCTTTTCCAGCTCGCTTTGCGGCGGCGTGACTATTGGGTGCGGGGCCGGATACCAGTGGCTGCTGGCGCTTTCCGGCGCGGCCTTCAGCGCCACGTCGCCCGGCAATACCACCACCGATACGCCGCGGTTAAGCACCGCTTTACGCATTGCAATGGCCAGCACTTGCGGGATCTGCTCGGGGTGGAGACCAGTTCACAGTAGTGGCTGCATTCACGGAACAGCTCCTGCGGATGCGTCTCCTGAAAGTAGCCGCTACCGATTTCACTCGACGGAATATGCGCCGCAATGGCGAGGACAGGCACGTGATTACGGTGACAATCAAAAAGACCGTTGATGAGGTGCAGGTTTCCCGGCCCACACGACCCGGCACAGACCGCGAGTTCGCCGGTTAGCTGTGCTTCGGCGCCTGCCGCGAAGGCGGCAACCTCTTCGTGTCGCGTCGGCATCCACGCAATGGTGCCCATGCGGTTAAGGCTATCGCTCAGGCCGTTGAGCGAATCGCCCGTGACGCCCCAGATTCTTTTCACGCCAGCCTGTTCGAGCGTTTTGGCAATATAGTTGGCTACGGTTTGTTTCATTGGTTTTCCATCTCCTGAAGTGTGATACCGGTTACAAGTTTAGATGAATCCTGTCGTTTCGCTGGGAAAATACCCTTATTTTCAGCGGGTATATTTTGTAAATGAGAAGCAGTAACGTAGTGTTCACAGGGATAAAACAGGAAAAATATAAATGATGACAACCATATTAAATTCGCTAAACCGCACACTATCGTGTGATGATTTTGGCAAGCTGTTGCTGCGCCTGGTGGTGGGTGGGCTGATGCTGTTTCATGGGCTGCATAAGCTGTTTGACGGTGTTGACGGTATTAGCGCCATGCTGGTGGCGAAAGGTCTGCCGGGCTTTATCGCCTATGGCGTGTTGGTAGGTGAAGTGGTCGCCCCCATCCTGCTCATTCTTGGCGTGTTGACGCGCCCGGCGGCATTAGTGTTGGCCTTTACCATGGCCGTTGCCTGGTTGATGGTGGGCTCGATAAAACCGCCGCGCTGGATAAAACCGGGGCATGGGCGATTGAGAGCCTGGTCTATTTCTTTGTCGCGGGGCTGGCGATTGCTTTTCTGGGCGCGGGGAAATTTGCGCTGGGCAATAAATCGTCCTGGCAGTAATCGCCTCTCCCGCGGGCGGTGGCGGCTTAATCCTCCTGCCACAATTTTCGCCGCCGCCCGCGAGCCGTCCGTTCTAAGGCTTGTGCCATCGCGGTGCCGATATCGGCGCTGGCGGTCAAACCTTGGGTGAATGGACGATCGTGCATCAGCCAGGGGAGCCCGCCGAAAGCGATGCGCCCACAGGCACGTTCGGGTGCCAGTAGCGTATAGTCGGCACCGATATCCGGGATATCATCGCCGCAGCTCAGGAGCTGATGTCGTAACTGAGGGAAGGGAATATCCTTGCTTTTCAATGCATTTTGCCCTCGAGCATCGATAAACACGTCAAATTCGCTGCGCTGCCCATCATGGATAATCACGGTTCGGTGAGGCTCATCGCGGCGCTCATAGTCGGCACCAAGCGCCAGAATGTCGATAAGCCCAGCCTCGTGTAACGCCAGCAGTCGGCGTATGGATTCAGAGGGGATCGCCGCGTAATTATCGATAAAAACACGGGCCAGCCCACGTTTAAAGCGCGTGCGGTCGCGGTCGTCAAGATGAGGAACAATCTCTTCAATCGCCTCATGCAGCCGCAGCAGGGCGTAGCGCCACGGCACCGTATGCTGTACCTGCTTGTTGCGTTCCACCTCCAGCAGATTCAGTTTTGCCCAGTCGAAGGGATCGTGTTTTTTTCGCTCGGCAAACCAGATACCGGGGAAGGTGTCTGCGGTCTGATGACGCAGGTCGATCTGCTGGCACCAGCCTGGCGCGGCCAGCTGGAGCTCTTGCACCATAAGCGAGAATATCCTATCCAGTAACCCGTTTTGGCCCTGTGCGATGACCTGTGCGATCGCTTCTTCGGTGGCAATCTCCAACGGTTCGTAGGGAAGGGGCAATAAAAGTCTGCTTCCGGCAGAACGCCCGTACGGGACATTAACGTCAGTTTCAGGTTTTTACAGTCGGGATGGCGTTCAAAATGGATCGTGCCGTCAAGTGCGGTAATAAACGTCCCATACTGGCAGACGACGGCGACTGCCGCGTCAATAGCGCTGAGCGATGTGCCGAGGATACCCACCCGGCAGTCAGGGATATGCGCATCCATCAGGCCGGTCCACGGGCTGGGGAAAAATTTTCGCGAGGAGCCATCCTCTTCCGGCCACAGATGGCCGGTGGCGATAGCGGCGAAATCAACCTGTACCGGCTGTGGCGCGTGATTAATCCACAGACTCACACCCTGTTCATCCACTCGCAGGTCGGTGACTTCGCTGGATTCATGGACCTGTATGTCAAAATCGGCTTGCCGTGCTTTACCCAGGACGGCTAAAAAGCGATCGCGGTAATAATCCCCAGGATCACGCGGGTAAAAATTGTCGTTCGTGCAAAGACGTTCGTTCGATGTCAAAACGAGCCAGATACGCGTCGCTTTGGTTCTGTAGCCAGGTCAGATAGGTGATATAAATCGGTGGGATTTCAATACTGGCAATATTTGCCAGCATCAGTTTCGAGTTATTGTCGCTATTGTAAGGCATACCAACGCCCGCCTCTTCGGCTTGCTCATAGAGCTGTATCGCCAGCGGCGTGCCGCGTTCAACCAGAGCATGAAGGGTGTAAATTCCGGTAGGTCCCATACCGATTATGGCCACTTTTTTCATAGTCGTCCCTTGTTTTGTTCTGGTTCGATGCGGTGGAGGAGGAGGCGGTGTCGCTCCTGATGTGGAGAAAATGCCTGACCTTGCCGCAGTGCGCGCGGAGCCTGACATTTTTCACAAAATCTCCCCAGGCGGAAATGGCTACTTCGCCGGAATAATTAGTACCTGGCCGGGATAGATTTTGTCCGGGTGCGTCAGCATAGGCTTATTGGCTTCGAAAATACGCTGATAGTCGTTGGCAGAACCGTACATGGCTTTTGAGATTGCGCTCAGGGTGTCGCCAGATTTCACCGTGTAATAGCGACTCTCGTTTCCGCTTTGCGTGACGTTGACACTGTCATTGACCTGACCAATCCCGGTGACGTTACCGACCGCGACCAGAATTTTTTCTTTATCTTCCTGCGAACCGACGTCCCCCGTCACCGTCGCGGTGCCATCGTCCGCCACCGCGATATTGACCTTTTCAGCACCCGGCAGATTAAGACTATCAATATGTTTCTTCAGCTTGTCGGCCTGATCTTCTTTACTGCCGCCGGACACGGCATCCCAGATTTTCTCACCCGCTTCTTTGACAAAACTTAATAATCCCATCTTCCACTCCTATGACTGATTTATGATGAAAATGTCATCATATTCGCTAACGATAGATGAAATGCGCGGGGAATACGTTGGATAGCATCACCCACCTTTGAAGTATATCTAATGCGCGCCAGGTTGCAGGATATTGCCGAAGTGACTCAGTTAGGGTCATGGAGAGAGCAAAAAAAGCCGCCCGGCATTACCGGACGGCTTGGTTACCGCGTGGACTGAATTGCTACGCCAGCACTAAATCACCCTGCGGATGGCAGGAACACGCCAGCACGTACCCGTCGGCAATTTCCGCATCGCTTAACGTCATAGTGCTGGTGACCGTATAGTCACCGGAAACCACCTTGGTTTTGCAGCAGCCGCATACGCCTGCACGGCAGGCCGCCACCACTGGCACCTTGTTGCTTTCCAGCGCGTCCAGCAAGGTAGTACCAACCGGAGAGTAGAACTCTTTCGCTGGCTGCAGTTTGGTGAACTTCAGGCCGCTGGTGGCCGCGTCGGCAACCGGGGTGAAGAACTTCTCTTTAAAGAAGCGGGTCACGCCCAGCGCTTTCACTTCTTTTTCGACAAGCTCCATATACGGTGCCGGGCCACAGGTCATCACGGTGCGAGACGCCAGATCCGGTACGCTTTTCAGCAACTCGGTGCTCAGACGACCGGAGACAAAACCGTGGGTGGCGTTGTTTTCCGCCACCAGGGTGACCGGATACTGACGCCATTCGTCGGCGAAGATCACATCTTCCGGCGAACGGACGTTAAAGATCACCTGCACATCGGCCTGCGGACGGTACTTCGCCAACCAGCGACGCATAGACATGATTGGCGTCACGCCACAGCCAGCCGCCAGCATCAGGAATTTGTCATCCGCTTTGTCTTCGCAGATGAAATCGCCCATGGCATCGGACAGCCAGATATAATCGCCGCGTTTCACGTCACGAGTCAGCCACTGTGAACCTGCGCCATCGTCAATGCGGCGAACGGTCAGCGTGATGTACTCGCTGACTCCCGGCGTAGACGAAATGGTGTAAGCACGCAGGGTCTCCGCTGAGTTGCGCACGCTGACCAGTGCGTACTGCCCGGCGCGGTACGGATAATAGTCGTGGCACAGCAACGAAATGGTCCATACATCCGGCGTTTCCTGATGGATGTGATGAACCTGCATCCTCCATGGGCACTGATGAGTTGGCATTGTCATTCTTTACTCCTTACGCGCTCAGCAGCTGCTTCATATCTTCTTCAACGGTGGTCACGGAACGCAGACCAAATTTCTCGTTGAGCACAGCCAGCAGGTCCGGCGTGAAGAAGCCTGGCGCCGTCGGGCCAGTAACGATGTTTTTCACGCCCAGCGACAGCAGGGTCAGCAGAATCACAATCGCTTTCTGTTCAAACCAGGAGAGCACCAGCGACAGCGGCAGATCGTTGACGCCACAGCCCAGTTTCTCTGCCAGAGTGACCGCCAGGATGATGGCAGAGTAAGCATCGTTACACTGACCGGCATCGACCAGACGCGGCAGACCTTCGATATCGCCGAACTCCAGTTTGTTGAAACGGTATTTACCGCAGGCCAGAGTCAGGATCAGGCAGTCGTCCGGCACGCTGGTGGCGAAGTCGGTGAAGTAGTTACGTTCGCCGCGCGCGCCGTCGCAGCCGCCCACCAGGAAGATGTGACGCAGTTTTTCACGGCTCACCAGGTCAATCAGGGTATCAGCCGCGCCCAGTAGGGTCTGACGACCGAAACCTACGGTGATCAGGTGCGGAATTTCGCTGTACGGGAAGCCTGCCATCTGCTGGGCCTGCGCGATAACCGGACCGAAGTCATCGCCTTCCAGGTGGCTCACGCCCGGCCAGCCGACGATGCTACGGGTCCAGATACGGTCGTCGTAGGCGCCAACGGTTGGGTCGATGATGCAGTTAGAGGTCATCACGATCGGTCCTGGGAAGCGGGCGAATTCAACCTGCTGATTCTGCCAGCCGCTGCCGTAGTTACCGATCAGGTGTTTGAACTTACGCAGTTCCGGGTAGCCGTGCGCTGGCAGCATTTCACCGTGGGTATAGACGTTAACGCCGGTGCCTTCGGTTTGTTCCAGCAGGTTGTAGAGATCTTTCAGGTCGTGACCGGAGATCAGGATGCACTTACCTTCAGTGGCTTTCACGTTGACCTGAGTCGGGGTCGGGTGGCCGTATTTGGTGGTTTCGCCGGCATCCAGAATGCTCATCACTTTGAAGTTCATCTGGCCGATTTCCATAGAGCACTCCAGCAGAGCGTTCATATCGGTAGGCCAGGTGCCCAGCCACGCCATGATTTTGTGGTACTGCGCGTAGATGTCGTTGTCGTACTGGCCAAGCACATGCGCGTGTTCCATGTACGCCGCCGCGCCTTTCAGACCGTACAGGCACAGCAGGCGCAGACCGAGAATGTTCTCACCGATGGTGGCTTTGTCTTTGTTCGGGGTAAATTCCGCCGCCTGTTTTTGCAGATCGCCCAGATCGTTACTGACCAGTTGAAGGTCAGCCATCGGGTTATCGACGGTGGCGTTAGCGTCTTTGGTCAGGCACTGCGCTTTCAGCGCTTCACGCAGGGCAATCGCTTCACGGGCGTAGCCCACGATACGCGGAGAGTCGAAGTTAACGTTGGTCAGAGTGGAGAAGAACGCGCGCGGGGCGAAGTTATCAACGTCGTGGTTGATGATGCCGTATTCACGCGCCTTCACCGCCCATGCGGACAGACCTTGCAAAGACGCAATCAGCAGATCCTGCAGATCGGACGTTTCAGCCGTCTTACCACACATACCCTGAGCGTAAGAGCAGCCGTTCCCTGCCGGAGTACGGATGGTTTGTTCACATTGCACACAAAACATGGGTCACACCTTTTTAAAGTTATATTTAATATACATGTTTAAGGGTAAGCCTGAGACTCAGCCTTGAAAAGGCATTTTTAGTGCAACTTAAAGGGAGGTTGATTTAGCGCAATTTTGGCGGCAGCGAAGGCTACCGCCATGGAGGTATCAGGCGGTGAAGAAGGCCATCATCAGCGGTACGAGCAGGCTAAGAATAAAGCCGTGGACGATAGCGGGAGGGACCATTTCCACGCCGCCGGAGCGCTGGAGGACCGGTAGGGTGAAGTCCATTGAGGTGGCGCCGCACAGGCCAAGCGCGGTGGAGCGACTGCGGCGTACCAGGCCGGGAATGAGCATAATGGCCAGTAGTTCGCGCGCCAGGTCATTAAAGAAGGTGGCGCTACCGATTACCGGGCCGTAGGCGTCGGTCAGCAGAATACCGGACAGCGAGTACCAGCCAAATCCGGAGGCCATCGCCAGACCGGTTTTAATGGGCAAACCAAGCAGAAACGCATTGATGACGCCGGCAACCATCGAACTGGCCACCACGACTAACGCAATCACCATGCCGCGGCGGTTGAGAATAATTTGTCGCAGGGTCATGCCGCTGTTTCTCAACTGAATACCGACCAGGAACAGCAAGAAAATGAGCGTATATTCGCTGGCATCGGTGGCGTGCTGTAAAAAGGAAAGCCCGCTGAGTCCGAGAACAAAACCGGCAATAACCACAAAGCACAGCTTTAATGATTCCAGCGCCATCGCGAGGCGTGAGGGTAATTTTTCCTGATGATGCGGATGTCCCCACGGCAACACTTTTTCCAGCCACAGCAGTGCCGCAATATTGCAAAGTAAAATAACCACAATGCTAATAGCAGAATAGTGGAAGATAGATAATAGATTCGCTGCCAGATTATCCAGAAATGCCAGGCTGATCCCCATAAAGAAGAGAATCAGATAAACAATCCAACTGAGCAGGCGATTGATCAGCTGCAGCGCACCGCGGTGGGTAAGGGAATCAGATAGCCGATAACCAACGGCACCAGAATGATGAGCAGTCCCGATAACATAACGAACACGCTTCCTTGTAGTATTTAAATCGCGCACAGACACTACCGAAAACCGCATACCGAGTAAAGCTGCGAAAAAAGAAAGACCCGGCTTTACCGGGTCTTTCTTTGCCGGGTTGGCGCATTCACGCCATGCCCGGTTTACAGAAGGCTTATTTCTTTTCCAGCAGGGTGCGATAAATCACGCCGCCCAGGATACCGCCGATGATCGGCATCACCCAGAACAGCCACAGCTGGTCAAGCGCCCAGCCGCCCTGGAAAATAGCGACCGCGGTACTACGCGCCGGGTTAACGGAGGTGTTAGTTACCGGAATGCTGATGAGGTGAATCAGGGTCAGCGCCAGGCCGATGGCGATCGGTGCGAAGCCTGCCGGGCATTTTTGTCGGTTGCGCCGTGGATCACCAGCAGGAAGCCGCAGGTCAGTACAATTTCAATCACGATAGCGGAAAGCATTGAGTAGCCGCCCGGTGAATGTTCGCCGTAACCGTTGGAGGCGAAGCCGCTGGCTGCCGCGTCAAAGCCCGCTTTACCGCTGGCGATTAAATACAATACGGCAGCGGCGATAATCCCGCCGACAACCTGTGCGACAATATAGCCAATCACTTCTTTGGCCGGGAAACGACCGCCGGCCCACAGGCCCAGGGTCACTGCCGGGTTAAAATGGCCGCCAGAGATATGGCCAACGGCAAATGCCATGGTGAGAACGGTTAAACCGAACGCCAGCGCAACGCCCGCAAAGCCAATCCCTAATTCCGGGAATGCTGCAGCCAGAACGGCGCTACCGCAACCACCAAATACCAGCCAGAAGGTGCCAAAGCACTCTGCAGCCAATTTTCTAAACATAACCACCTCGAATTAAAAATTATTATCGTCATAAAGGGTGACGACTGAATATATCCCTACCAAAATGGGTGGCAGGCATAGTCCTCATTATTTTAAAAACGAACGTCATCCCTCACCAGTTAAATAAATAGCCGAACTTTGATACAAAACAATGTGGTGTTATTCCTTGAGCAATTTATTCTTTGAAGTAGAGTGTAGTGCATTATTTTCGGAATAATCGTGGAAGGTGATAGAGAACGCACTTTATTACTTTCAGCGGTTAATAAAGCATCACTCCGTACGCAAGCGGCGTGCCAGTCTGGTGTCAAGTGCGACGCATGCCGCTATACTGCCGATAACGAAGGGATGGCAGCTATCGTGTTACGGAGGGTTATGCTTCTTGAGCGCACCGAAATTGCAGGGTTTCGCGGCATTAATCGATTATCGTTGATGCTGGAGGAGAATAACGTCTTAATCGGCGAAAACGCGTGGGGTAAATCGAGCCTGCTGGACGCGCTGACGCTGCTGCTTTCACCGCACGATGAGCTGTATCACTTTGTCTATAACGATTTCTGGTTTCCGCCCGGCGATGTGCAGGGACGTGAGCACCATCTGCACATCATACTGACTTTTCGCGAAAACGAACCCGGCCGCTACCGGGCCGACGCTACCGTGGGCTCTCCGACTGCTGGACGCTGTGCGACGACGGTTTTCGACGTATTTTCTACCGCCTGGAGGGTGAACTGGCCGCCGACGGTAGCGTGCTGACGCTCCGTAGCTTTATCGACAGCGATGGTCAGGCGTTGGACATTGACGATATTGACGGCCAGGCGCGCGAGTTGATTCGCCTGATGCCCGTACTGCGCCTGCGTGATGCCCGTTTTATGCGCCGCATCCGCAGCGGCACCGTGCCGGATGTGCCTGACGTTGAAATCACCGCGCGCCAGCTCGATTACCTTTCCCGCGAGCTGGTGACGAGCCCGCAGAATCTCAGCGATGGTCAGATACGCCAGGGCTGGCGGCGATGGGACAACTGCTGGAGCACTACTTCTCTGAGCAGGGCTCTGGCCCGGCGATTCAACGCTTGATGCGCCGTCGCTCGCACGACGAGCAGCGCAGTTGGCGCTATCTGGATTTGATTAACCGTATGATCGACAAGCCCGGCGCGCGCAATCACCGGGTGATCCTGCTGGGCATGTTCGCGACGCTGCTGCAGGCGAAGGGACGGTCAAACTCGATAGAGACGCGCGTCCGCTGCTGCTCGTGGAGGACCCGGAAACGCGGCTGCATCCGATTATGCTGTCGGTGGCATGGAATCTGCTGAACTTGCTGCCATTACAGCGTGTGGCGACCACCAACTCCGGTGAGCTGTTGTCGCTCACGCCGATGCAGAACGTTTGCCGTCTGGTCCGTGAGTCCTCCCGCGTATCGGCATGGCGGCTGGGCCGGAGGGAATGAACGCCGAAGACAGTCGCCGCATTTCGTTCCACATTCGTTTTAATCGCGCCTCATCGCTGTTTGCGCGCTGCTGGCTGCTGGTGGAAGGTGAAACCGAAACCTGGGTGATTAACGAGCTGGCGCGCCAGTGCGGGCACCATTTCGATGCTGAAGGGTCAAAGTGATTGAGTTTGCCCAGTCCGGACTCAAACCGTTGATTAAATTCGCTCGTCGAATGGGGATAGAGTGGCACGTGCTGGTCGATGGGATGAGGCAGGAAAAAAATATGCGGCCACGGTGCGCAGCCTGCTCAACAACGATCGTGAAGCCGAACATCATCACCTGACGACGTTGCCCGCGCCGGATATGGAACACTTTATGTACCGGCAGGGTTTTTCCAGCGTTTATCACCGCGTGGCGCAATTGCCGGAAAACATCCCGATGAATATGCGCCGGGTGATCACCAAAGCGATTCACCGTTCATCGAAACCCGATCTGGCGATTGAAGTGGCGATGGAAGCCGGGCGGCGCGGTATTGAAGCCGTTCCGCCCCTGCTGAAGAAAATGTTTTCCCGCGTCGTCTGGCTGGCGCGCGGGAAAGCGGATTAACGCTGGACTGTTTCGGTAATTTGCTGCTGGAGCTCGTCCAGCAGCGCATAGCGACGGCGGTACTCCGCGCGCTTCTTGCTGGCAATCTCTTCCATCGTTTTACGCGCCAGCGTCAGCGGTAAAACGTAATCACCTTCCTCGTCGGCCTGTGCTCCCAACGACGCCCAGAAACTGTTGTAGTCGGCATGCAGCTTGCCGCGTTTTTTATGGCGGTAGCGCAGGCTGCGATAGATGTGCGTTTCGTTGCTGACGGCACGCACGTGAGCAACGGACAGCAGTGACCCCAGGGTTAACAGCGCATCCACCACCAGACGTTTCGGGAATAAGCCGTGGCAGGCTTTGGTGGCGGCCTGAATCAGCTGGTGCGGCACGTCCGCTTTCGCCCCTTGCAGGCCGCCGACAAAGAACGTGTCTACCCCGTTGTACTGGCACAGCGTAAACGTCAGTTCCGCCAGCACGGTGTCGTTTTCGTCCTGGAAAACAATCGTCGCTTCGCCTTCTTTATCCAGCATTGCATCCGCGCACAGACGAATGCTGTATTGCTGTCCGTCTTTACCACTAAGCGTGGTCAGCAGCGCGCCGCGTGGGAAAGATAATGATTGGCGACATTTTCCGGCAGCCTGGCCAGCAACTGCTGGTAGTGCCAGCACAGCGCATCAATGGTTTGTTGGTGGCTCAGGTGTGTACACAGCCAAGGTCGATGCAGTCGGCACGGCAGGCCGGGCTGTACGTTCAGAATTTGCATCAGCTGCGGTTGTTTCGCCAGACTGCCCAGCAGTTTACCGGTCATTCGCGGCGTGCTCAGCGAGCGCAGTAGGAATTTACGTCGGTACGCCGGGTTTTTCCACGCACGGCCGGGCGCAAGCGTGCCGGTCGACAGTAGCCGAAAAAGGTGCCAGCTGGATTCAGGTTGTGGATGCGCGGACGCGGAAAAATCGACAAGGCTCGACATAGGAAAAATCTCGTTAAGGAGGTTTTGCCTATTTAATCAACGGAACCTTCAACGTAATTTCAACAAATGCAAAGAATGTGAAGATTATATTTTGTTTATGAATGGTTTAAGTTTGGTGATGCTCATTTTTAGCTGTTTTCTACGCGCTGATGGTTCAGCGCGCAGAAATTTACATTAAGGCTGATGGAATAAGCCCGACATTTGGCTTTGAATTGCATACATCAGTTCATAGCGACGGCGATATTCCGCACGTTTTTTACTTGCGATTTCAGCAATATCCTTGCGGGCGATGGCAACCGGAATATGGAAGTAGCCCTCGTTGTCGCGCTCGCCGCCCACCGCTTCCCAAAACGTGTCGTAATCGGAAAGAATCTTTTTATTCTTATCCTGGTAGCGTTCGCCGCGGAAAATGTGCACATCGTTACTGACGGCCAGGATCTGATCCACGTGCAGGCGTTCAGCAAAGCGGCATACAGCTTCCATGACCAGGCGTTTCGGGAACAGACCGTGGCAGGATTTGGTGGCATTCTGAATCGCTTCATGCGGCAAATCGCGTTTGCCGCCCTGGAGGCCGCCAATAAACAGCGTGCGCTGATTCCGGTGGTCAAGCAGGGTAAACGTCATCTCCGCCAGCACATCGCCGTCGGCGTTGCGCATCAGAATAGTGCTATCGCCTTCTTTATCCAGATTAATCTGCATGGTCAGCTCAAGAGTAAAGGTGTCACCATTTTTACCTTCAATCTTCGCCAGCGTTAAGGCCTGTGTATTCAGGTAGGTGGTTAACTCTTCGGAGGACATCGCCTCTGACAGCAGCGTATAGTGATAACGCAGCGCGTCCAGCACCTGGTGACGGCTAAAATTTACCGCCAGATACGGGCGATGCAGACGCACCGGCAGGCGCGGCTGGCGCGTAAGCAGCGTATCCAGATGGGACCATTGGGACAGTTCGTTCATCCATTCGCGGCTCAGACGTGGCATCAGTAAAGAGCGCAGCATAAACTTCCGACGAAAGCTACGCTTGTTCCAGAACTCACCTGGACGCCATTGCCCGCTAAACAGGCTAAAAAAGAGGCCGAGGGCGGAAGGGTGGCGGGAAGTCTCGAATGAATTTTCGCTGAGCTGTGACATGGTTTACTATCCAGAATTACATATGAATGGCGATTTTAACATCACCATGATGAATCAATTAGCGGGGCAGGGGTGTTTGCTCAGACTTTTCTTGGTTTGTTTAGCTTGCATTGAAGTTTGATTTCACATTGTGTCGATATTTTCGGGATTTCAGGATTTTATGATCATCAAGGGAAAACTAAAAAAACGCTACTGGCTGATGCTTGCCGTGCTTATCGTGGCGCTCATTGCCGTCTGGAAAATGCTCAACGCACCGTTGCCCAATTACCAGACGCTCATTGTGCGCAAAGGCTCGCTTGAGCAGAGCGTGCTGGCCACCGGTAAGCTTGACGCGCTGCGCAAAGTTGACGTCGGCGCGCAGGTGAGCGGGCAGTTGAAAACCCTGTCAGTGAACATCGGCGATAAGGTGGTAAAAGATCAGCTTTTAGGGGTGATTGACCCTGAACAGGCGCAGAACCAGATTAAAGAAGTGGAAGCGACGCTGATGGAGCTTCGCGCGCAGCGCAAACAGGCAGAAGCGGAATGGAAGCTGGCGAGCGTCACCTTCTCACGCCAGCAACAGCTGGCGAAAACTCAGGTCGTTTCGCGCCAGGATCTGGATACCGCCGCCACCGATATGGCGGTAAAACAGGCGCAAATAGGTACCATTGATGCGCAGATTAAACGCAATCAGGCCTCGCTCGATACGGCCAAAACCAACCTTGACTACACCCGTATTGTGGCGCCGATGCGTGGCGAAGTGACGCAAATTACCACGCTACAAGGGCAGACGGTAATAGCCGCTCAGCAGGCGCCCAACATTCTGACGCTGGCGGATCTCAGCACCATGCTGGTGAAAGCTCAGGTTTCCGAAGCCGATGTCATTCATCTCAAACCGGGACAGAAAGCCTGGTTTACCGTACTTGGCGACCCGCTGACGCGCTACGAAGGCACCCTCAAGGATATCCTGCCGACGCCGGAAAAAGTCAACGATGCCATCTTCTACTATGCCCGTTTTGAAGTGCCGAATCCTAACGGTGTGCTGCGTCTGGAGATGACCGCGCAGGTGCATATCCAGCTCGGTGGCGTCAATGATGTGTTGACCATTCCGCTGTCGGCGCTAGGCGATAGCGTAGGGGATAACCGTTACAACGTGCGTCTACTGCGCAACGGTGAAGTCAAGACGCGTGAAGTGGTCATCGGTGCGCGCAACGACACCGACGTAGAGATTGCCAAAGGGCTTGAGGCGGGCGATGAGGTGATTATTGGAGAAGGTAAAGCCGGAGCGGAAAAATGACCGCACTGCTTGAGCTAACCCAGATTCGCCGCAGCTACCCGTCGGGCGACGACAGCGTTGAGGTCCTCAAGGGTATCTCACTGCAAATTAACGCCGGCGAGATGGTGGCGATCGTCGGGGCTTCTGGTTCGGGGAAATCGACGCTGATGAATATTCTCGGCTGCCTCGATAAGCCGACCAGCGGCACCTACCGCGTGGCGGGAACCGATGTGGCGACGCTGGACGGCGATGCACTGGCCGCGCTGCGCCGCGAGCACTTTGGCTTTATTTTTCAACGTTATCACCTGTTGTCGCACCTGACGGCGGCGCAGAATGTGGAAGTGCCGGCGGTGTACGCGGGCGTGGAGCGCAAGGCGCGGCTGGCGCGGGCAAAGGAGCTGTTGCAACGTCTGGGGCTGGCGGATCGCGTCGATTATGCGCCTTCTCAGCTCTCCGGCGGCCAGCAGCAGCGGGTGAGTATTGCCCGCGCGCTGATGAACGGCGGCCAGGTGATCCTTGCCGATGAACCCACCGGCGCGCTCGACAGTCGCTCTGGTGAAGAGGTGATGGCGATTCTCCATCAGCTTAAAGAGCAAGGGCACACGATTATTATCGTCACCCACGACCCGCAGGTGGCCGCGCAAGCAGAGCGCGTGATTGAGATTCGCGACGGTGAAATTGTCCATAACCCTCCGGCGCGACAGACGACGGTCGCCCCACGTCAGCCGGTGATACAGACAGCTTCCGGCTGGGGCAGTTCAGCAATAGTTTCCGTGAAGCGCTGTCGATGGCCTGGCTGGCCATGGTGGCGAATAAAATGCGCACGTTGCTGACCATGCTCGGCATTATTATCGGTATCGCTTCGGTGGTATCGATTGTAGTGGTGGGCGATGCGGCCAAACAGATGGTGCTGGCGGATATCCGTTCCATTGGCACCAATACTATCGATGTCTATCCGGGGAAAGATTTCGGCGATGACGATCCGCAGTACCAGCAGTCGCTGAAGTATGACGATCTGCTGGCGATCGAAAAGCAGTCGTGGGTCAGCTCGGTGACGCCGTCGGTATCAAAGAATTTGCGCATCCGTGCAGGAAATATCGACGTTGCGGCCAGCGTGCAGGGCATTGGTCAGCACTACTTCAACGTCTATGGCATGACCTTCAGCGAGGGCAACACCTTTAATGATGTCCAGGCCGCAGAACGCGCGCAGGTGGTGGTCCTGGACAGCAATACGCGCCGTCAGCTATTCCCCAATAAGGCCAGCGTGGTGGGGAAGTGATACTGGTGGGTAATACGCCGGCGACGGTGATTGGCGTAGCGGATGAGAAACAGTCGATGTTTGGCAGCAGCAAGATTCTGCGCGTCTGGTTACCGTATTCAACGATGTCCGGGCGGGTGATGGGGCAGGCGTGGCTGAACTCCATTACCGTGAGGGTGAAAGAGGGCTACGACAGCAGTCTTGCTGAACAGCAGTTGACCCGACTGCTCAGTCTGCGTCACGGCAAGAAAGATTTCTTCGTCTGGAATATGGACAGCATCTTGAAAACGGCAGAACGCACCACACATACATTACAGCTGTTCTTAACGCTGGTGGCGGTGATCTCGCTGGTGGTTGGCGGTATTGGCGTGATGAATATCATGCTGGTGTCGGTAACGGAACGGACGCGAGAAATCGGCATTCGTATGGCGGTCGGCGCGCGGCCAGTAACGTCCTGCAGCAGTTTTTGATTGAGGCGATTCTGGTGTGCCTGGTGGGTGGCGCACTGGGTGTCACGCTGTCGTTGATGATTGCGCTGCTACTCCAGCTAGTGCTGCCGGGCTGGGAGATTGGTTTTTCGCCGCTGGCGCTGTTGACGGCGTTTATCTGCTCAACCCTCACCGGTGTGCTCTTTGGCTGGCTACCGGCGAGGAACGCGGCGCGGCTCGACCCGGTCGATGCGCTAGCGCGGGAATAACGGCGAAAAATAAATGAAAAAATGCCAGTCAGAAGGACTGGCATTTTGACGGCGGGATGTACACAATGGGGCAGTAAACTAGGCGGCTGTTTCTGCTTCCACGGGGATAATCACGCTAGCATGATTACCTTTCGGCCCCTCGTGGACATCAAACTGGACGGCTTGTCCGGCTTTTAACGTTCTGTACCCATCCATCTGGATGGTGGAGTAATGGGCGAAGATGTCCTCGCCACCGCCTTCCGGGCAAATGAAACCGAACCCTTTGGCATTGTTGAACCACTTAACAGTACCCATTTCCATACTTCGACATCCTTCGTAACTCTATTATACGTTTATAAGTAGATGGAATGAACCGGTGGTGGAGTCAGGAGTTGTTCAAAACCTCACCAACTCTCGCCAGTACAATTTAGATATTTCGCACAGTGCGTCAAGCGTTTGCGGAGGCTAAAGGGGTAAAATGCATCAAAATTTGAAGCAGTTAACGCTATTGACGGGAATGTGACAGAGTTCGCGAATGACAGCTATAGGTGATAGTTATCTATGATCTACAGTAAATTGAGAGCTTGTATGTGCAAGAACGAAAGGTAACGTGCTGGCCGGGGAAATGTGTCATTAATCCTGTCAATAATACGGAGCCATACGTGTACGCAGCCTCGTCAGCAGCAATTGATGACACCGACGATGATGACTGACAATGAGTAAGACCAGAGACTGGCTGGACTTCGACCAGCTTGCGGCAGATAAACTTCAGGATGGGCTTAAACCCCCGTCAATGTATAAAGTGATATTGGTCAATGATGATTACACTCCGATGGAGTTTGTTATTGACGTGTTACAAAAATTCTTTTCTTATGATGTAGAACGCGCAACACAGTTGATGCTAACGGTTCACTATCAGGGTAAAGCAATTTGTGGTGTTTTTACGGCAGAAGTCGCCGAAACCAAAGTTGCGATGGTGAATCAGTACGCGAGGGAGAACGAGCATCCGCTGCTGTGTACGCTGGAACAAGCCTGATACAGGCATGAAAATTGGGGGAGGTGCCTATGCTCAATCAAGAACTGGAACTCAGTTTAAACATGGCTTTCGCCAGAGCGCGCGAGCACCGTCACGAGTTTATGACCGTCGAGCATCTGTTGCTGGCTCTGCTTAGCAATCCATCGGCCCGTGAAGCGCTGGAAGCGTGCTCGGTTGATTTGGTGGCGCTGCGTCAAGAACTCGAAGCCTTCATCGAACAAACCACGCCGGTTCTGCCGGTCAGTGAAGAAGAGCGCGAAACACAACCGACGCTCAGCTTCCAGCGTGTTCTGCAACGCGCGGTCTTCCACGTCCAGTCTTCCGGGCGTAGCGAAGTGACCGGCGCTAACGTCCTGGTGGCGATTTTCAGCGAGCAGGAGTCGCAGGCCGCCTATCTGCTGCGTAAACATGAAGTCAGCCGCCTTGACGTGGTGAACTTCATCTCTCACGGCACGCGTAAAGACGAGCCAAGCCAGCCTTCCGATTCCGGAAACCAGCAACCTAATGAAGAGCAAGCAGGCGGGGAGGAACGTATGGAAAACTTCACCACCAACCTTAATCAGCTTGCTCGCGTTGGGGCATTGACCCGCTGATCGGTCGCGACAAAGAGCTGGAGCGCGCCATTCAGGTGCTGTGCCGCCGTCGTAAAAACAACCCGCTGCTGGTGGGGAATCTGGCGTCGGGAAAACGGCGATTGCCGAAGGCCTGGCATGGCGCATTGTGCGCGGTGACGTGCCGGAAATCATGGCCGACTGCACTATCTACTCGCTGGATATTGGCTCGCTGCTGGCGGGCACCAAATACCGCGGCGATTTCGAAAAACGCTTCAAAGCACTGCTCAAACAGTTAGAGCAGGATACCAACAGCATTCTGTTCATCGACGAAATCCACACCATTATCGGTGCGGGTGCCGCGTCGGGTGGCCAGGTGGACGCGGCAAACCTGATTAAACCGCTGCTCTCCAGCGGCAAGATTCGGGTAATGGGCTCGACCACCTACCAGGAATTCAGCAATATCTTTGAGAAGGACAGGGCGCTGGCGCGTCGTTTCCAGAAAATTGATATTACCGAACCGTCGGTAGAAGAGACCGTGCAGATTCTGAACGGCCTGAAGCCGAAATACGAAGCACACCACGACGTACGCTATACCGCCAAAGCGGTGCGCGCGGCGGTGGAACTGGCGGTGAAATACATCAACGATCGTCATCTGCCGGATAAAGCAATCGACGTGATTGATGAGGCTGGCGCCCGCGCTCGCCTGATGCCAGTGAGCAAGCGTAAGAAAACGATTAACGTGGCGGACATTGAATCCGTGGTCGCGCGCATTGCGCGTATCCCGGAGAAAAGCGTCTCCCAGAGCGATCGCGATACGCTGAAAACGCTCGGCAATCGCCTGAAAATGCTGGTATTTGGTCAGGATAACGCCATCGATGCGCTGACGGAAGCGATTAAGATGAGCCGTGCGGGTCTCGGCCACGAGCATCGCCCGGTGGGCTCCTTCCTGTTTGCTGGCCCGACAGGGTAGGTAAAACGGAAGTGACCGTCCAGCTGGCGAAGGCGATGGGCATTGAGCTGCTGCGGTTCGATATGTCTGAATATATGGAACGCCACACGGTGAGCCGCCTGATCGGCGCGCCTCCGGGATACGTTGGTTTTGATCAGGGCGGCCTGCTGACCGATGCGGTGATTAAGCATCCGCACGCGGTGCTGCTGCTGGACGAAATCGAAAAAGCGCACCCGGACGTCTTTAACCTGTTGTTGCAGGTGATGGACAACGGCACGTTGACGGATAACAACGGTCGTAAAGCCGACTTCCGTAACGTGGTGCTGGTGATGACCACCAACGCCGGCGTACGTGAAACCGAGCGTAAATCGATTGGTCTTATCCAGCAGGACAACAGCACCGACGCGATGGAAGAGATCAAAAAGATCTTTACCCAGAGTTCCGTAACCGTCTGGACAACATTATCTGGTTCGATCATCTGTCTACCGACGTGATCCATCAGGTGGTGGATAAGTTCATTGTCGAGCTGCAGGTTCAGCTGGATCAGAAAGGCGTCTCGCTGGAAGTGAGCCAGGAAGCCCGCAACTGGCTGGCCGACAAAGGCTATGACCGGGCGATGGGCGCGCGTCCAATGGCGCGTGTGATTCAGGATAACCTGAAGAAACCGCTGGCTAACGAACTGCTGTTTGGTTCGTTGGTGGACGGCGGTCAGGTGACCGTGGCGCTCGATAAAGAGAAAAATGCGCTGACCTACGGCTTCCACAGTGCCCAGAAGCACAAACCGGAAGCGGCGCATTAACGGCGAGCACTCGCATTAAAACGAAAACCGAGCTGATAGTGGCTCGGTTTTTTTTTGTCTCTCGTTTCTCGGGCGACGTTGACAGATCATTTTCGCAAATTTGAACTGTTGAATAATAACCCGACGTAAGCCGCGGCATGCTAACGACAGGATTTGGCCGAACGGTGGGATGATGTTAACAAAAGTGTTATCGGTGATGTTGCTGACGTGTGCCTTATTTTCTGGCCAACTGATGGCGGGCATAAAGGCCACCAATTTTTGTTGGTTAAGAACGTCGGTCACCAGCTACGCCATGAGGCTGATAGCGATGAACTGCGTGTGGTGGCGGAAGAGTCGGCTGAAGGGTTGCGGGATAGCCATAACTGGCGGAAGGCGCATAAACCCGACACTTATGTTTTATGATACGGATGAAAGAAAGCCAAAAAAATGCCCCGCCTAAGCAGGGCATCACATTCGGCAAATAGCGCTCGGCGAACGTGGCGCCAGACGCTCATTATCTGCGGTGATTAGCGACTACGGAAGACAATGCGGCCTTTGCTCAGGTCGTACGGGGTCAGCTCAACAGTCACTTTGTCGCCCGTCAGGATGCGGATATAGTTTTTGCGCATTTTACCGGAGATATGTGCAGTAACCACGTGTCCGTTTTCCAGTTCTACGCGGAACATGGTATTAGGTAACGTTTCAAGAACGGTACCCTGCATTTCAATATTGTCTTCTTTGGCCATCTAATCCTCTGGGTATCACTACCGTAATTTGAACCGGCAAGATAATGCCGAAGTTCATCATGTAAGTAAAGAATTGTCCGTCTTAATCGGCGAAAGTCGTTTTTGCGCATTACCCTTTCACCACACCAAAACAGCGTGTGATGGCGCGAACCAGACCGGAAATAGCAGGATAAACGTGGGCGTTATCTGACTCGAATGATTCCCAAACGGCGGCGGGGCAAAAGGCAGAAGCGACTCTCGTCGGCAATTATATCATCCTGATGGAAATTGTGCTGAAAACATTTACGCTTCAGGTGAAAAGAGCTGCCCCGGAACCCAGAATTTGTCCTCCAGCGGCTGCATGCGTAGCGTATTGAGATATTCAAGGTAGTCGCGGCGAGGTATCTCTATCGCGCCCAGAGACGCGGTATGGCTGTTTAACACCTGGCAGTCAATCAGTTTGCCGCCCGCACGGCTAAACGCCTCACAGAATACGTACAGCGCGGTTTTAGAGGCATTCTCCGCGCGGCTGAACATAGACTCGCCGCAAAACAGCCCGCCCATCGCGACGCCGTACATGCCGCCAACCAGCGTTTCTCCCTGCCAGACCTCGATAGAATGCGCGTGACCCAGCTCATGCAGGCGATGGTAGGCCTGGCTGATGCTGGTGGTGATCCAGGTGCCTTCGTGGCGATCCTGCGCGCAGCCCTCGATCACCTGACTAAAGGCATAATTGAGCGTGACGCGATAGGGCGACTGGCGATGAAAGCGTTTCATACTGCGGCTGAGATGGAACTGCTCGGGCCACAGCACGGCGCGAGGATCCGGCGACCACCAGAGGATCGGGTCGCCGGGCGAAAACCACGGGAAGATCCCGCGTTGATAGGCCATTAGCAGACGCGCGGGGCCAAGATCGCCGCCGAGCGCCAGCAGCCCGTTGGGTTCACGTAATGCGCCCTCCGGGAGGGAAAAGCAATCGAATGACGAGAAAGCTGCACAAGGCGCATGTCGCGAAAACCCCACGAAACTAAGTTAACTCAATCATAGTCTACAGACGCTGTTTGAACTGGTAGTAACGACCTTGTTTTGCCAGCAGTTCTGTATGATTACCTTGCTCAATAATTTGCCCGTTGTCCATGACAATTATCCGATTAAAGCGCGCCAGACCGCGCAGGCGGTGGGTAACCATCAGCAGCGTTTTTTCGCGCATGACTTCAGCCAGCAGTTCAAGAATCTGGCTTTCGGTGGTGGCGTCCAGCCCTTCGGTCGGTTCGTCCAGCAGCATCAGCGGCGCATCGTGCAATAGCGCACGGGCAATGCCCAGACGGCGCAGTTCGCCGCCAGAAAGCTGGCGGCCGCCTTCGCCAAGCCAGCTGTTGAGACCGGCATCTTCCAGCAATTTCTCCAGCCCGTGCGACGCAGTACGTCACTAAGCATATCGTCGGTGGCATCTGGCCGGGCCAGCAGCAGGTTGTCGCGCAGCGTGGCGCTGAACAGATGCACGCGCTGAGGCACCAGACTCATGGTCTGACGCAGCGTCTGCTCATCGAACTGATTAAGCGCGACATCGTTGAGCAAAATGCTGCCCTGCTGCGGATCCCATGCGCGGGTTAGCAGTTGCAGGAGCGTTGATTTGCCGCAGCCGGTGCGTCCGAGGATAGCGATATGCTCCCGGCTGCCACGTGCAGCGAGAGATTTTCCAGCGCGGGTTGCGTCTGCTCTGAATAGGTAAAGGCGACCTCTTTCAGCGTGAGCGCTACCTGCTGTGGACGAACGCTGGCCTGCTGCGGGAAAGTGACTTCCGGCTGTTGCTCGATAATCTGGCTCACGCGCAGCGCTGACGCAATCACCTGTCCCAAATGCTGGAACGCGCCGGTCACCGGGGCCAGAGCTTCAAAGGCCGCCAGCGCGCAGAAAACAAACAGTGCAATCAATGCGCCCGGCTGGGCGATATCGCCCACGCCGCCGGCGGCAAGCCACAACATCGCGACCACGGCTGCGGCGCCAATCAGCAGCATCAGCGCCTGAGACAGCGCGGTCAGTTCAGACTGGCGGCGCTGCGCGTCGTGCCAGTTAAGCTCCGTCTGTTCCATCTGTTTACGATAGCGATCGCTGGCGTTGAAAATGGTCAGCTCCGCCTGTCCTTGCAGCCAGCCGGTGAGCTGCTGGCGATATTGACCACGCAGCGTAGTGAGTTGCTCGCCGGTGGGTTTACCCGCGCGATAAAACAGCGGTGGCAGTATCAGCAGCGTGGCGAGCATAATTCCGCCAAGCGTCAGGGCCAGATTGACGTCCAACAGGCTTAATCCGGCGGTAACGACCAGAATAACCACCAGCGCGCCAACCAGCGGAGAAATCACGCGCAGATATAGATGATCCAGCGTATCGACATCGGCCACCATGCGGTTGAGCAGCTCGCCCTGACGAAAACGCGCCAGCCCGGCAGGTGAGAGCGGCAGCAGTTTGCTGAAGGTGAAGACGCGCAGATGCTGCAAGACGCGGAAAGTGGCGTCATGGCTGACCAGACGTTCAAAGTAACGCCCGGCGGTACGGATAATCGCCGCGCCGCGCACGCCCGCCGCAGGCAGCATATAGTTAAAACTGTAAGCGCCGGCAAACCCGACAACCGCCGAAGCGGAGAGAAACCAGCCGGAAAGCGTCAGCAAGCCAATGCTGGCGAGCAGCGTCACAATCGCCAGAACCACGCCGAGGCTTAATAGCCATTTATGGCGTTTATAGAGCGCCAGATAAGGCAACAGTGCGCGCATTTAGATCTCCTCCTGACGATTGGCCAGCAGGCTGGCGAAAACGCCGTTGGCTGCAACCAGCTGCGAATACGAGCCTTGCTCGATAATCTGGCCGTTTTCCATGACCCAGATAGCGTCCCACTCGGTAATACCTTCCAACTGGTGGGTGACCATCAGGGTCGTTTGTTGCGTTGAGGCTTCACCCAGCGCCTGCATGACGCGCTGTTCGCTATGAGCATCAAGGCTGGCGGCAGGTTCATCGAGCAGCAGCAGACGGCAAGGAGCGAGGAGGGCGCGGGCGACGGCGACGCGCTGCGCCTGGCCGACGGAGAGGCGCGCGGACTGCTCGCCAACCACGGTATCAATGCCGTCAGGAAGTTGCGTCAGAAACTCATTGACCCACGCTTTTTCCAGCGCCTGGTGCAATTGCTCTTCGCTGGCCTCCGGGTTGCCCAGCAGCACGTTCTCGCGCAGCGTGGCGGCCGGCAGCTGTGGATTTTGACCGACCCAGCTCATCAATCGATGCCAGCTTTCCGGTTGCAGATGACGGAGTTCGATACCGTTGACCTTCAGCGAACCGCTGTAGGGGAGGAAACCGGCCAGTGCGTTCAACAGCGAGCTTTTACCGGAACCACTTTGCCCCACCAGCACCACTCGCTGCCCGGCATTGAGCGTGAAGTTGAGCGGGCCGACGAGCATTTTGCCTTCCGGCGAAGTGATGAACAGATCTTTCGCGCAAAGCGACACCGGCTCGCTGGTCTCCAGCACCTGCTCACCCTGTTCCGGGTGCGCCAGCGGCGCTTCAAGGAAGGTTTTCAGGCTGTCGGCAGCGCCTACCGCCTGGGCTTTGGCGTGGTAAAAGGTCCCCAAATCGCGTAGCGGTTGGAAGAATTCAGGGCCAGAATCAGCGCCAGGAAGCCGGAGGAGAGCGTGACCACCGCGCCGTAGCTGCCAAAATTCAGCTCACCGAGGTATGAGAAACCGAAATAGACCGCCACCAGTGCAATTGAAAGGGAGGTGAAAAACTCCAGTACGCCGGAGGAGAGGAACGCCAGGCGCAGAACTTCCATGGTGCGCTGGCGAAAATCCTGCGAGGCTTCGCGGATATTATCGGTCTCGGCTTTTCCACGGCCAAAAATACGTAAGGTATCCATGCCGCGAAGGCGGTCAAGGAAGTGGCCGCTCAAGCGCGCCAGGGCCAGGAAGTTGCGGCGGTTGGCGTCGGCGGCGCCCATGCCGACCAGCGCCATAAACAGCGGGATCAGCGGAGCGGTGGCTAGCAGTATCAACGCGGCGACCCAGTTGGACGGGAAAATGGCGACGACGATCAGCAGCGGCACGCAGGCAGCCAGCGCCATCTGCGGCAGGTAGCGGGCGTAGTAGTCGTGCATATCGTCAATTTGCTCAAGAATCAGCGTCGCCCAACTGCCTGCCGGCTTGCCCTGAATCCACGCCGGGCCAGCCTGTTGCAGACGATCCAGCACCTGACGGCGAATCTCAAAGCGAATCTGTTGCCCGGCATGAAAACCGACCCGTTCGCGCAGCCACACCACCCAGGCGCGGAGGACGAAAACCAGCACCAGCTGAATAAACGGCATCAGCAGCGCCTCGCGCGGAATGTTCTCCATAATCATATGGTGGAGGATGCGGGCCAGCAGCCACGCCTGAGCAATAATCAGTATCCCACTGGCGAAGCCGAGCAGGCGGGAGAGCATCAACCAGCGGCGAGACAGGACGCTTTGCTGTTTGAGCCAGCGGGTGAGTTCTTGTTGGCGACTTTTATTCATTGGGCGCTTAGCAGGTGGCTTATGGATAATGGTTTCAGTTATGGGCGCGGCAATGTTACATCGCAGAAAAAATAAAGGCGACTTATCGTCGCCTTTTTTACTTTTGTTACTGACTTGTAAAGATTATTTGCAGGCGTCGGCCAGACCGTCGAGGTAGCGTTCCGCGTCCAGCGCCGCCATACAGCCGGTGCCCGCAGAGGTGATTGCCTGACGGTAAATGTGGTCCATTACGTCGCCCGCAGCGAACACGCCCGGGATGCTGGTCTGGGTGGCGTTGCCGTGGATACCGGACTGCACTTTGATATAGCCGTTTTCCAGCGCCAGCTGGCCTTCGAAAATCGCCGTGTTCGGGCTGTGGCCGATAGCCACGAACAGACCTGCGACGTCCAGCGATTCAATATCATCGCTCTCGGTTGAACGCAGACGCAAACCGCTCACGCCCATCTGATCGCCGGTCACTTCTTCCAGCGTACGGTTGGTGTGGAGCACGATATTGCCGCTTTCCACTTTATCCATCAGACGCTTGATGAGGATTTTCTCCGCGCGGAAAGAATCACGACGGTGAATCAGGTGCACTTCTGATGCAATGTTGGACAGATACAGCGCTTCTTCTACTGCGGTGTTGCCGCCGCCGATGACCGCCACTTTCTGATTACGATAGAAGAACCCGTCGCAGGTCGCGCAGGCGGAAACGCCGCGGCCTTTAAACGCTTCTTCCGACGGCAGACCCAGATAACGGGCAGACGCGCCGGTAGCGATGATTAACGCATCGCAGGTGTATTCGCCGCTGTCGCCGGTAAGACGGAACGGACGGTTTTGCAGATCCACGCTGTGAATGTGGTCAAAAATAATTTCGGTTTCAAATTTGGTCGCATGCTCGTGCATACGTTCCATCAGCAGCGGACCGGTCAGATCGTTCGGATCGCCAGGCCAGTTTTCCACCTCGGTGGTGGTGGTCAGTTGACCGCCTTTTTCCAGCCCGGTAATCAAAACCGGTTGCAGGTTTGCGCGTGCAGCATAGACCGCAGCGGTGTATCCCGCAGGTCCAGAACCAAGGATTAGCAGCTTACTGTGTTTGGCCGTGCCCATGAGATCCCATAATTGTTGGCAGACATTGTTCGGGATTGTAGGGAATTTGTAGACGTAAAAAAAGAGCACAGCGATTTTGTTAACGATATGTGTAATAGAGTGAGCCGATTGATTGTTTATTTTAACATCAAAAAATATAACTATTTCTACTGTTCGCTGCTGGATTATAAGACGATTACATGTGAATCAAGCCGCGTGATAATGAATATCTGGCATGTTGTACTAAAAAAAGATGTTTTGCTTTGACAATCACCTGTGCTTTTGCGACAACATTCAAGGAAGAAGAAAAGCAGTGTTTCGCGTGTGGTGAATTTTCATGCACGCAAATGCCATTTTTACCCGGATCACTGAAATCTACGTATGGTGTGGACAGACGTCATACGTGATGTCGGAGGGTGGCCGCGAGGCGCCGGGGCTTCTCATACGCAACCCCTGGGATATGCGTCGTTGCAGCAACAACGGCGTGTTGAAAACGGGAGAAGGCTCTGAACAGTGAAGTGCACAGAGTCAAGACAGGAGTAGGGAAGGAATACAGAGAGACAATAATAATGGTAGATAGTAAAAAACGCCCTGGCAAAGATCTCGACCGCATCGACCGCAACATCCTGAATGAGCTGCAAAAAGATGGGCGTATTTCGAACGTCGAGCTTTCCAAAAGAGTAGGACTTTCTCCGACCCGTGCCTTGAGCGCGTACGTCGTCTGGAACGACAGGGTTTTATTCAGGGCTATACCGCGCTGTTAAACCCGCATTATCTGGATGCATCGCTGCTGGTATTTGTTGAGATTACTCTGAATCGCGGTGCGCCGGACGTGTTTGAACAATTTAACGCCGCCGTGCAAAAACTTGAAGAAATTCAAGAATGTCACCTGGTATCCGGTGATTTCGACTATCTGTTGAAAACCCGCGTACCGGATATGTCGGCTTACCGTAAGCTTCTTGGCGAGACCCTGCTACGCCTGCCAGGCGTTAACGACACCCGTACTTACGTCGTGATGGAAGAGGTCAAGCAGAGTAATCGTCTGGTAATTAAGACCCGCTAAAACGGAACAGGTGCAAAATCAGCGTAGTTTGATTACACTCCTGTTAATCCATACAGCAACAGTGTCGGCGCAATCTGGCACTGTTGTCCGTTTTAGCATTTGGCACCTGGAGAGCCTTTCTTGAGCCAGGAATATACAGAAGACAAAGAAGTCAAACTCACAAAACTCAGCAGCGGACGCCGGCTCCTTGAGGCGTTACTCCTTCTCTGCGCCATTTTTGCCGTCTGGCTAATGGCAGCACTACTGAGCTTCAATCCTTCCGATCCCAGCTGGTCGCAAACGGCCTGGCATGAGCCTATCCACAATTTGTGCGGCGCGCCCGGAGCATGGCTGGCCGATACGCTGTTCTTCATTTTCGGCGTGATGGCTTACACCATTCCGGTGATTATCATTGGCGGCTGTTGGTTCGCCTGGCGACACCGTGCCAGCGAAGACTACATCGACTATTTTGCCGTATCGCTGCGCCTGATTGGCGTGTTGGCGCTGATCCTGACCTCCTGCGGCCTTGCCGCCATTAACGCCGATGATATCTGGTACTTTGCGTCCGGCGGCGTGATTGGCAGCCTGCTCAGCACCGCGTTACAGCCCATGCTGCATAGCAGCGGCGGCACCATTGCCTTATTGTGCATCTGGGCGGCGGGTCTGACGCTGTTTACCGGCTGGTCCTGGGTCAGTATCGCCGAGAAAATGGGCAGTTGGATCCTCAATATCCTGACTTTTGCCAGCAATCGCACCCGTCGCGACGATACCTGGGTCGATGAAGACGAATACGAAGAAGAAGACGAGTACGAAGATGACGTGGCGCAGAGCAATACGCGCGAATCTCGTCGTGCCCGCATCCTGCGTGGCGCACTGGCCCGCCGTAAGCATATTGCTGAAAAATTCGCAAACCCGATGGGCCGCAAAACCGACGAAGCGCTGTTCTCGGCCGCCGAATGGATGAGCCGGAAGAGACTGCCCGCTATTCAGCCCAGGCCGATCCTGATGATGTACTGTTCTCCGGTGCCAGCGCGACGCGCGCGGCGGAGTATGATGAATATGATCCGCTGCTGAATGGCCACTCGGTGACCGCGCCAGCTGCCGCAGCAACTGCCGTTGCTTCAACCCAGTATGGGCAGCCGATTCGACCCAGGCGATTGCGCCAGGGGAAGCGCCGGGCGTGGAATGGCAGTCCGTGCCGTCGCCAACTGCCGTTGATCCAACTATCGCACCTGCGCCAGAAGGCTGGCCGCCAGTGCAGCAGCCTGCTTACGAACACCCGCAGTACGCTCAGCCTCAGCAACCGGCTTACGAGCAGCCGCAGTACGCTCAGCCTCAGCAACCGGCTTACGAACAGCCGCAGTACGCTCAGCCTCAGCAGCCGGCTTACGAACAGCCGCAGTACGCTCAGCCTCAACAACCGGCTTACGAACAGCCGCAGTACGCTCAGCCTCAACAACCGGCTTACGAACAGCCGCAGTACGCTCAGCCTCAACAACCGGCTTACGAACAGCCGCAGTACGCTCAGCCTCAGCAGCCGGCTTACGAGCAGCCGCAGTATGCTCAGCCTCAGCAGCCGGCTTACGAGCAGCCGCAGTATGCTCAGCCTCAACAGCCGGCTTACGAGCAGCCGCAGTATGCTCAGCCTCAGCAGCCGACTTACGAGCAGCCGCAGTACGCTCAGCCTCAGCAACCGGCTTACGAACAGCCGCAGTATGCTCAGCCTCAGCAGCCGGTTTACGAACAGCCGCAGTATGCTCAGCCTGAACAGCCTGTTCACGAACAGCCATACGTGGCCGAGCCTGCGCCGACTGTTGAACCAGAACCAGTTGTTGAAGAAGAAGTTAAACCGGCCCACCGCCCACCGCTCTACTACTTCGAAGAAGTGGAAGAAAAACGCGCGCGTGAGCGTGAACAGCTGGCAGCATGGTATCAGCCGATCCCTGAACCTTTAGCGCCGGTTGAACAGCGCGCTTCGTCTATGCCTTCTGCATCGGCGTCGGTTGCGGTGCCTGAACCTTCAGCCGCTGTGGATCCGGTTGCGGCCAGCGTTCGTCACGCAGCTACCGCTGCTGGCACCGTCGCTGCCGCAGCAGCGTCAGCGCCGCTGTTTAGCCCAGCTGAAGGGCCGCGTCCGCAGGTGAAAGAGGGCATTGGCCCGAAATTACCGCGTCCGAACCGTGTCCGCGTGCCGACGCGTCGCGAACTGGCGTCCTATGGCATCAAGCTGCCGTCGCAGCGTATGGCCGAAGAACGTGCCGCTCGCGAAGCTGAGCGTTATCAGCATGATGATGATGTTAATCTGAGCGACGATGAAGCCGATGCGCTGGAACAAGATGCGCTGGCGCGTCAATTCGCCGCCTCTCAGCAGCAGCGCTACGGTGAATCGCACGTTGAGGATTACGCTGAGGATGAAAACGACGCCGATGCCGCCGCGGAGGCTGAACTGGCGCGCCAGTTTGCCGCCTCTCAGCAGACGCGTTATGCCAGCGAGCAGCCGGAAGGCGCGCATCCCTTCTCGCTCGATGACTTCGAATTCTCGCCGATGAAAGCGCTGGTTGATGATGCGCCCAAAGCGCCGCTGTTTACCCCAAGCGTGATGCCGGAGCCTGAGGCACCGCAGCCGCAGCAATATCAACAGCAGCCGCCTCAGCATGCGCAAGGCTATCATCAGCCACAACAGCCACAACAGCCACAGCAGCCGCAGTATGCTCAACCACAGCAGCAGCCACAACAGCCGCAGTATGCTCAACCACAGCAGCAGCCACAACAGCCGCAGTATGCGCAGCCGCAGCAGCAACCGCAGTACGCGCCGCCGCAACAGCCTGCCACGCCGCCGCAGGAGAGCCTGATTCACCCGCTGTTGATGCGTAATGGCGACGACCGTCCGTTGCAAAAACCGACTACGCCGCTGCCGTCGCTGGATCTGTTAACGCCGCCGCCAACGGAAGTTGAACCGGTCGATACCTTCGCGCTGGAGCAGATGGCGCGCCTGGTGGAAACGCGTCTGGCGGATTACCGTATCAAAGCTGACGTCGTGAACTACTCACCGGGCCCGGTTATCACTCGCTTCGAGCTGAATCTGGCGCCGGGCGTGAAGGCCGCGCGAATCTCTAACCTTTCTCGCGACCTTGCACGTTCTCTGTCGACCGTGGCGGTGCGCGTGGTGGAAGTTATCCCAGGCAAGCCGTACGTGGGTCTGGAACTGCCCAACAAGAAACGTCAGACCGTTTACCTGCGTGAAGTGCTGGACTGCGATAAATTCCGCGATAACCCGTCGCCGCTGACCGTGGTGCTGGGTAAAGATATCGCCGGTGAGCCCGTGGTGGCCGATCTCGGCAAGATGCCGCACCTGCTGGTGGCGGGTACCACCGGCTCAGGTAAGTCTGTCGGCGTGAACGCCATGATCCTCAGCATGCTGTACAAAGCGCAGCCGGAAGACGTGCGGTTCATCATGATCGACCCGAAAATGCTGGAATTGTCGGTTTACGAAGGGATCCCGCACCTGCTGACGGAAGTGGTTACCGATATGAAAGACGCCGCCAACGCCTTGCGCTGGAGCGTCAACGAAATGGAACGCCGCTACAAGCTGATGTCGGCGCTGGGTGTCCGTAACCTGGCGGGCTATAACGATAAGATCGCCGAAGCCGCGCGCATGGGCCGTCCGATCCCGGATCCTTACTGGAAGCCGGGCGATAGCATGGACGCCACCCATCCGGTGCTGGAGAAACTGCCTTACATCGTCGTGCTGGTGGATGAATTCGCCGACCTGATGATGACCGTTGGTAAAAAGGTCGAAGAGCTGATTGCGCGCCTGGCGCAGAAAGCGCGTGCGGCGGGATCCACCTGGTGCTGGCGACCCAGCGTCCGTCGGTGGATGTGATTACCGGCCTTATCAAGGCCAACATCCCAACCCGTATTGCGTTTACGGTTTCCAGTAAAATTGACTCCCGTACCATTCTCGATCAGGGCGGTGCGGAATCGCTGCTGGGAATGGGGATATGCTGTATGCGGCCCGAACTCAAATACCCGATACGTGTCCACGGCGCGTTTGTACGCGACCAGGAAGTTCATGCGGTGGTTCAGGACTGGAAAGCGCGCGGTCGTCCGCAGTACATCGACGGCATCACCTCCGATAGCGAAAGCGAAGGCGGCGGCGGTGGCTTCGAGGGTGGCGAAGAGCTGGATCCGTTGTTCGACCAGGCGGTGAATTTTGTGACCCAGAAACGTAAAGCATCTATCTCAGGCGTACAGCGTCAGTTCCGCATCGGCTACAACCGTGCGGCGCGTATCATCGAACAGATGGAAGCGCAGGGAATTGTCAGTGAACAGGGCATAACGGCAACCGCGAGGTGCTGGCACCGCCACCGTTCGACTGATTGCAAAGATGGGTAAATAAGTCAAAATTCAGTATTTTCTTCTGTCGTCGCTCAGGATGAAGTCTTAGAGTGAGTGACAGAAGCTCTCCTGGCGGGAGCATGAGGCTATTTAAGGAATAACAATGAAAAAAGCAGCGATCACGTGTGCATTACTTTCCAGCTTTGTTGTCAGCAGCGTATGGGCTGACGCCGCCGGTGACCTGAAAAGTCGTCTTGACAAAGTCAGCAGTTTCCACGCCAGCTTCACCCAGAAGGTGACGGACGGTAGCGGCAACGCGGTACAGGAAGGTCAGGGCGATCTGTGGGTAAAACGTCCGAATCTGTTTAACTGGCATATGACCCAGCCGGATGAAAGTATTCTGGTTTCCGACGGCAAAACCCTGTGGTTCTATAACCCGTTTGTTGAGCAGGCGACCGCGACCTGGCTGAAAGATGCCACCGGCAACACGCCGTTTATGCTGATTGCCCGTAACCAGGCCAGCGACTGGCAGCAGTACAATATCCAGCAAACCGGCGATGATTTTGTGCTGACGCCGCGCGGCAGCAACGGCAACCTGAAGAAATTTACCATTAACGTCGGACGCGATGGCACTATCCATCAGTTCAGCGCCATCGAGCAGGACGATCAGCGCAGCAGCTACCAGCTGAAATCGCAGCAGAACGGTTCGGTGGACGCGTCCAAATTCACCTTTACACCGCCGCAGGGCGTGACGGTGGATGACCAGCGTAAGTAAGAGGCATGCGTGGGCAACCTGTCGCTCGATTTTTCAGATAATACTTTTCAACCGCTGGCCGCGCGTATGCGGCCAGAAAACTTAGCGCAGTATATCGGCCAACAGCATCTGCTGGCGGCCGGTAAGCCGCTGCCACGCGCCATCGAGGCCGGGCACCTGCACTCGATGATTTTGTGGGGCCGCCGGGCACCGGTAAGACGACGCTGGCGGAAGTGATTGCACGCTACGCCAATGCCGACGTGGAGCGGATTTCAGCCGTCACCTCCGGGTGAAAGAGATTCGCGAAGCCATCGAGCGCGCGCGGCAGAATCGCAATGCCGGGCGGCGCACAATTCTGTTCGTCGATGAAGTTCACCGCTTCAATAAAAGCCAGCAGGATGCTTTCCTGCCGCATATCGAAGACGGCACCATTACCTTCATCGGTGCGACCACCGAAAACCCTCCTTCGAGTTGAATTCGGCGCTGCTTTCTCGCGCCCGCGTCTATTTGCTGAAATCGCTCACAACCGAAGATATTGAGCAAGTGCTCACTCAGGCGATGGAAGATAGCGCTCGGGCTACGGCGGTCAGGATATCATCCTGCCGGATGAAACCCGCCGCGCGATTGCCGAACTGGTGAATGGTGATGCGCGTCGGGCGCTCAATACCCTGGAAATGATGGCCGATATGGCCGAGCTTGATGACGCGGGTAAGCGCGTACTTCAGCCGCAGTTGCTCACGGAAATAGCCGGCGAGCGCAGCGCGCGTTTTGATAACAAAGGCGACCGTTTTTACGATCTGATTTCCGCGCTGCATAAATCGGTACGCGGCAGCGCGCCGGATGCGGCGCTGTACTGGTATGCACGCATCATCAGCGCCGGCGGCGACCCGCTATACGTGGCGCGACGTTGTCTGGCGATTGCCTCAGAAGACGTGGGTAATGCCGACCGCGCGCCATGCAGGTGGCTATCTCCGCCTGGGACTGCTTTACTCGCGTCGGCCCGGCCGAAGGGGAACGGGCGATTGCGCAGGCCATCGTTTATCTTGCCTGCGCGCCGAAAAGCAATGCCGTCTACACCGCGTTTAAAGCGGCGATGGCGGACGCCCGTGAACGTCCTGATTACGATGTACCGGTTCATCTGCGTAATGCGCCGACTAAGCTGATGAAAGAGATGGGCTATGGTCAGGAGTATCGCTACGCTCACGATGAACCTAACGCTTACGCCGCCGGTGAAGAATATTTCCCCAGTGAAATGGCGCAAACTCGCTACTATCACCCGACGAATCGGGGTCTTGAAGGCAAGATTGGCGAAAAGCTCGCCTGGCTCGCTGAACAGGATCAAAATAGCCGCACAAAACGCTACCGCTAGTGCAGTCGTTGCGGTAATGTTGTCAACGTACCTCTGCGACCACGGGCTGTGGTCGCATACTCCACTTTCAATTCGATAAGCATAGGATAAGCATGCTCGATCCCAATCTGCTGCGTACAGAGCCAGACGCAGTCGCAGAAAAACTGGCACGCCGGGGCTTTAAGCTGGATGTAGATAAACTTCGCGCTCTCGAAGAGCGTCGTAAAGTACTGCAGGTAGAGACTGAAAATCTGCAGGCAGAGCGTAACTCGCGATCGAAATCCATCGGCCAGGCGAAAGCACGCGGGAAGATATTGAGCCTTTACGCCTGGAAGTGAACAAGCTTGGCGAACAACTTGATGCCGCAAAATCTGAACTGGACGTTCTGCTGGCAGAGATTCGCGATATCGCGCTGACCATCCCGAACATTCCGCACGACGACGCGCCGGTTGGCCGTGACGAAAACGACAACGTTGAAGTCAGCCGCTGGGAACGCCGCGCGAATTCGATTTCGAAATCCGCGATCACGTCACACTGGGCGAAATGCACAGCGGTCTGGACTTTGCTGCCGCCGTTAAGCTGACCGGTTCACGTTTCGTTGTGATGAAAGGTCAGATCGCGCGTATGCACCGCGCGCTGTCGCAGTTCATGCTGGACCTGCACACCGAACAGCACGGCTATAGCGAAAACTATGTGCCGTACCTGGTAAACCAGGACACCCTGTACGGTACCGGGCAGTTGCCGAAATTTGCCGGCGACCTGTTCCATACTCGTCCGCTGGAAGAAGAAGCCGACAGCAGCAACTACGCGCTGATCCCGACTGCGGAAGTGCCGCTGACCAACCTGGTTCGCGATGAAATCATCGACGAAGACGATCTGCCGATCAAGATGACCGCACACACGCCGTGCTTCCGCTCTGAAGCGGGCTCCTACGGTCGTGATACCCGTGGTTTGATCCGTATGCACCAGTTCGACAAAGTTGAAATGGTGCAGATCGTGCGTCCGGAAGACTCCATGGCGGCGCTGGAAGAGATGACCGGTCACGCGGAAAAAGTCCTGCAACTGCTGGGCCTGCCGTACCGTAAAATCATCCTCTGCACCGGCGATATGGGCTTCGGCGCCTGCAAAACCTACGACCTCGAAGTGTGGGTTCCGGCGCAGAACACCTACCGTGAGATCTCTTCATGCTCGAACGTCTGGGATTTCCAGGCGCGCCGCATGCAGGCTCGCTGCCGCAGTAAGTCCGATAAGAAAACCCGTCTGGTCCATACCCTCAACGGCTCTGGCCTGGCGGTAGGGCGTACGCTGGTTGCGGTGCTGGAAAACTACCAGCAGGCAGATGGTCGTATCGAAGTACCTGAAGTACTGCGTCCTTACATGAACGGTCTGGAATATATCGGTTAATTCCCTGATAGTTTCATCCGAAAAAGCGCCGAAAGGCGCTTTTTTTATATCCTCATTGATACTGAACAATACCTCTCCTGGTAGAGTCCTTAATACTCACTTCGAAGTAGCAACAGCATATAACACTATAATAATAGCCATTCGTTGTATATTAAACTATATAACGAGCTTTGTTTCCAATGTAAGCAACGAAGTGAGTGTCCATGAAAACTGAAACCCCCGATGCTTTACTGGCAGCCGAGGTCAGCCGCCGTGGTTTAATGAAAACCACGGCCATAGGTGGCCTGGCGATGGCCAGCAGCGCTTTTACGCTTCCCTTTAGCCGCATCGTGAACGCGGCCGATACGCTGGCCCGGCTACCGCCGCTGAGCACGTTACCTGGAGTGCGTGTACGGTAAACTGTGGAAGCCGCTGCCCGCTGCGCATGCATGTTGTCGATGGCGAGATTAAATACGTAGAAACCGATAATACCGGTGATGATAACTACGACGGTTTGCACCAGGTGCGTGCCTGTCTGCGCGGCCGCTCGATGCGCCGTCGCGTCTATAACCCGGACCGTCTCAAATACCCGATGAAGCGCGTCGGTAAACGCGGTGAAGGCAAATTCGAGCGTATCAGCTGGGAAGAAGCCTTTGATACCATTGCCGATAATATGAAGCGCCTGATCAAAGATTACGGCAACGAATCTATTTATCTCAACTATGGTACCGGGACGCTCGGCGGCACCTTAACCCGTTCCTGGCCGCCGGGAAAAACCCTGATTGCGCGTCTGATGAACTGCTGCGGCGGTTACCTGAACCATTATGGTGACTACTCTTCAGCACAGATTGCCGCGGGTCTTAATTACACCTACGGCGGTTGGGCCGACGGTAACAGTCCGTCCGATATTGAAAACAGCAAGCTGGTGGTGCTGTTCGGTAACAACCCTGGCGAAACGCGTATGAGCGGCGGCGGGTCACCTACTATCTGGAGCAGGCGCGGCAGAAATCGAACGCGCGGATGATCATTGTCGATCCACGCTATACCGATACCGGCGCGGGCCGTGAAGATGAATGGATCCCGATTCGTCCGGGTACCGATGCGGCGCTGGTTTCTGCGCTGGCGTGGGTGATGATTACCGAAAATCTGGTCGATCAGCCGTTCCTCGATAAGTACTGCGTCGGCTATGACGAGAAAACGCTGCCGAAAAGTGCTCCGGCCAACGGTCACTACAAAGCTTATATCCTGGGGCAGGGTAATGATGCCACGGCGAAAACGCCGGAGTGGGCATCCACGATCACCGGTATTCCAGCCGATCGTATCGTGAAACTGGCGCGTGAAATCGCCAGCGCTAAACCGGCCTATATCTCCCAGGGCTGGGTCCGCAGCGTCACGCTAACGGTGAAATCGTCACCCGCGCGATTTCCATGCTGTCGATTTTGACCGGTAACGTCGGTATTCACGGTGGCAACAGCGGCGCGCGTGAAGGTTCCTATGAAGTGCCATTCGAACGTATGCCAACGTTCGATAACCCGGTTGAAACCAGCATCTCCATGTTTATGTGGACCGATGCGATCGTTCGTGGTCCGGAAATGACCGCGCTGCGTGACGGTGTACGCGGTAAGGACAAGCTGGATGTGCCGATCAAAATGATCTGGAACTATGCCGGTAACTGTCTGATTAACCAGCACTCCGAAATTAACCGCACCATGAAATTCTGCAGGACGATAAGAAATGCGAAATGATTGTGGTGATTGACTGCCACATGACCTCGTCGGCGAAATATGCCGATATCCTGCTGCCGGACTGCACCGCTTCCGAGCAGATGGACTTCGCGCTGGATGCCTCCTGCGGCAACATGTCCTACGTTATCTTCACCGATCAGGTCATCAAACCGCGTTTCGAGTGCAAGACGATTTACGACATGACCACCGAGCTGGCGAAACGGATGGGCGTGGAGCAGAAATTCACCGAAGGCCGCACGCAGGAAGGCTGGATGCGTCATCTGCATGAACTTTCTCGCCAGGCGGTGCCGGAGCTGCCAGATTTCGATACCTTCCGTAAGCAGGGCATCTTTAAACAGCGCGACCCTGAAGGCCACCACGTGGCGTACAAAGCCTTCCGTGAAGACCCACAGGCCAACCCATTGACGACGCCGTCAGGGAAAATCGAGATCTACTCCGAGGAGCTGGCGAAAATCGCCGCCACCTGGGAACTGCCGGAAGGCGATGTGATCGATCCGTTACCGATCTACACCCGGGCTTTGAAAACTACAACGATCCGTTGGCGGAAAAATTCCCGCTGCAGATGACCGGTTTCCACTATAAGGCGCGCGTGCACTCCACCTACGGTAACGTCGACGTGCTGAAAGCGGCTTGCCGTCAGGAGATGTGGATCAACCCACTGGATGCCAAGAAACGTGGCATTGCCAATGGCGATCGTGTGCGTATCTTCAACGACCGCGGGAAGTGCATATTGAAGCGAAGGTGACTCCACGCATGATGCCGGGCATCGTTGCGCTGGGTGAGGGTGCCTGGTATGACCCGGATACAAAACGTATCGACCAGGCGGGCTGCATTAACGTGCTGACCACTCAACGCCCGTCGCCGCTGGCGAAAGGCAACCCATCGCACACGAACCTTGTCCAGGTTGAGAAGGTGTAAGGAGTAACCGATGACCACCCAATATGGCTTTTTTATTGACTCGGCACGCTGCACCGGTTGTAAAACCTGCGAGCTGGCGTGTAAAGATTACAAAGACTTAACCCGGACGTCAGCTTCCGCCGTATTTACGAATACGCGGGCGGCGACTGGCAGGAGGACAACGGCGTCTGGAACCAGAATGTCTTTGCCTACTACCTGTCGATTGCCTGTAACCATTGCGAAGATCCGGCCTGTACCAAAGTGTGCCCGAGCGGCGCGATGCACAAACGCGAAGACGGCTTTGTGGTCGTTAACGAAGATGTCTGCATCGGCTGCCGTTACTGCCATATGGCCTGCCCGTACGGCGCGCCGCAATACAACGCCACCAAAGGCCACATGACCAAGTGCGACGGCTGCCATGAGCGCGTGGCGGAAGGCAAAAAACCGATCTGCGTGGAGTCCTGCCGCTGCGCGCGCTGGACTTTGGGCCGATTGAAGAACTGCGCCAGAAGCACGGCCAACTGGCGGCTGTTGCGCCGCTGCCGTCGGCGCACTTCACCAAACCAAGCATTGTGATTAAACCTAACGCCAATGCACGTCCGTGCGGCGATACCACTGGCTACCTGGCCAATCCGAAGGAGGTGTGAGATGGGAAGTGGATGGCATGAATGGCCGCTGATGATCTTCACGGTCTTTGGTCAGTGCGTGGCCGGCGGTTTTATCGTTCTGGCGCTGGCACTGATGAAAGGGCAGCTATCGCGCGAGCAGCAACAGCGCGTGGTGCTGAGTATGTTCGCGCTGTGGGTGTTGATGGGCATTGGTTTGTTGCCTCGACGCTACACCTCGGCTCGCCGATGCGCGCCTTTAACTCGCTGAATCGCGTAGGCGCGTCGTCACTGAGTAACGAAATTGCCAGCGGCGCGATTTTCTTCGCCGTCGGCGGTATCGGCTGGCTGCTGGCCGTGACCAACAAGCTCTCCTGCGCACTGCGTAGCCTGTGGCTGGTGGTGACGATGGTGCTGGCGTGGTCTTCGTGTGGATGATGGTGCGCGTCTATAACACCATCGATACCGTACCGACCTGGTATAGCGTCTGGACACCGCTGAGCTTCTTCCTGACGCTGTTTATCGGCGGCCCACTGCTGGGTTACCTGCTGCTGTGTTGGGCAGGAGTGGAAGGTTGGGCACTGCGCTTACTGCCGGCGGTGAGCCTCGCGGCGCTGGCGATTAGCGTGGTGGTTTCCCTGATGCAAGGGGTTGAACTGGCCACGATTCACAGCTCGATTCAGCAAGCGTCTGCGCTGGTGCCGGACTACGGTTCGCTGATGGCGTGGCGCGTTGCTGCAATTGTGTTGGCGCTGGTGTGCTGGATAGTTCCGCAGTTGAAGGCTATCAGCCGGCGCTGCCGCTCCTCAGCCTGGCATTTGTGCTGGCGCTGGTCGGAGAGCTGATTGGGCGTGGCGTGTTCTACGGTCTGCATATGACCGTAGGCATGGCGGTGGCCAGCTAAGCTAATAATCTGCCAGGGCGATCCCGCCCTGGCACTTTTTGTTCATGAATTTTTTCGACTGAACCCTTCCTGCGTATTTACTCCGTTTATCAATAAAAACAATTAAATACATTTTGCTTATTCGTTTGCACCGTCACGCTGAATAAGAAACATCAATCGTCGCGTCAGAAAGCGCGTTTTGGGGCAAATCAGGTGGATTGACAATGTTTTTGGCGGTGGCATGATGCGCTCGAAATCATTCTATCCTCACGGTTTTTAGCCATGTCCACCTATACTCGCCAGTGCTGTTGCTGCTCTGCGGCTTACTGTTATTGACGCTGGCGATCGCGGTATTAAACACGCTCGTCCCGCTCTGGCTCGCCCATGAAAATCTGCCAACCTGGCAGGTAGGGATGGTCGGTTCGTCCTATTTTACCGGCAACCTGGTCGGTACGATGCTGACAGGTCGACTGATTAAGCGTCTGGGCTTCAACTTCAGCTATTACATCGCGTCGCTGATTTTTGCAGCGGGCTGCGTGGGGTTGGGCTTTATGGTGGGCTTCTGGAGCTGGATGTTCTGGCGCTTTGTCGCGGGCGTCGGCTGCGCGATGATCTGGGTGGTGGTGGAGAGCGCGCTGATGTGCAGCGGCACTTCCCGCAACCGCGGACGGCTGCTGGCGGCTTATATGATGATGTACTACATCGGCACCGTGCTCGGCCAGCTCATTGTCAGCAAGCTGCCGACGGACATGGCGACCATTCTGCCGCTAATGACCGGCGTGGTGTTGGCCGGTATTCTGCCGCTGCTGTTTACCCGTATTCTCAATCAGAAGGATGAACAGCAGGACGACAGCGCGCGCGTCTGGCCGATGTTCAAGCTGCGTCAGGCGCGCCTTGGCGTCAACGGCTGCATTATTTCCGGTATCGTGCTGGGTTCGCTGTACGGGCTGATGCCGCTGTACCTTAACCATCGCGGCGTCAGCGATTCCGGCATCGGTTTCTGGATGGCGGTGATGGTCAGCGCCGGGATTCTGGGCAGTGGCCGATTGGACGGCTGGCGGATCGCTATGGTCGTTTGCTGGTGCTGCGCGTCCAGGTGTTTGTCGTCATCATCGGTTGTATGGGGATGTTAAGCCAGGCAATGATGGCGCCCGCGCTGTTTATTCTGGGCGCTGCGGGCTTTACGCTCTATCCGGTCGCGATGGCCTGGGCCTGCGAGAAAGTGGAACACCATCAACTGGTATCGATGAATCAGGCGCTGCTGCTGAGCTATACCATCGGCAGCCTGGTCGGCCCAACGCTAACCGCGATGTTGATGCAAAACTATTCCGATAACCTGCTGTTTATTATGATTGCCGGGGTGTCGTTCGTGTATCTCATGATGCTGCTGCGCAAAGCCGGACACCATCCGACCCGGTGGCCCACGCCTGATTTTCGGCGCGTTATCGGCCTGATAACGCGCCTTTCCACCATCGGCACTATACTGAACTCACGTCGCGCTATCGTAGTGCGGCGGTTCAGGCGAGCCTATAACCTGCTGACTTCAACGCTATTAACCCTATTAAATGTGCGGAATGTTGGAGTTTTGCACTGTTACGTTATCCTTTTCTGCTTAGTGCTCGCATAATCATCCGTCGAAAAATAACGCATTTGCGAATAATAACATTCAAGGAACGGATTTTATGGCAAGCGAGCAAGAGAAACAGCTGCGATGGTACAACATCGCGCTGATGTCTTTCATTACGGTGTGGGGTTTTGGCAATGTCGTCAATAACTACGCCAACCAGGGCTGGTGGTTGTTTTCTCCTGGCTGTTTATCTTCGCCCTTTACTTCACGCCGTATGCGCTGATTGTGGGGCAGCTTGGTTCCACCTTTAAAGACGGCAAGGGTGGGGTCAGTACCTGGATTAAAAATACCATGGGCCGGGCTGGCGTATCTGGCGGCCTGGACCTACTGGGTGGTGCATATTCCCTATCTGGCGCAGAAGCCGCAGGCGATTCTGATTGCCCTCGGTTGGGCGATTAAAGGCAACGGCTCGTTGATCACCGAGTACGGCGTTGTCGCGCTTCAGGGCTGCACGCTGGCGCTATTTGTCTTCTTTATGTGGGTGGCTTCGCGTGGGATGAAATCGCTGAAGCTGGTGGGGTCTATCGCCGGTATCGCGATGTTTGTGATGTCGCTGCTGTACGTGGTGATGGCGGTGACCGCACCGGCCATCACCGAAGTGACCATCGCCACCACCAATATTACCTGGCGCACTTTCATTCCGCATTTTGACTTCACCTATATCACCACTATTTCGATGCTGGTCTTTGCCGTTGGCGGCGCGGAGAAAATCTCGCCGTACGTCAACAATACCCGTAATCCCGGAAAAGAGTTTCCGCGCGGGATGATCTTCCTCGCGGTGATGGTGGCGGTGTGCGCCATTCTCGGCTCGCTGGCGATGGGGATGATGTTTGACTCTAACAATATTCCCGATGACCTGATGGCCAACGGTCAGTATTACGCCTTCCAGCGCCTCGGCGAGTACTATCATATGGGCAATAGCCTGATGGTCATTTACGCCATTGCCAACACGTTGGGGCAGGTTGCCGCGCTGGTGTTTTCTATCGATGCGCCGCTGAAAGTACTCTTGAGCGATGCCGATAGTCGCTATATCCCGCAGAAACTGTGCCGCACCAATGCGTCAGGCACGCCGGTCAATGGTTACCTGTTGACGCTGGTGCTGGTGGCGCTGCTGATTATGCTGCCGACGCTGGGCATTGGCGATATGAACAACCTCTACAAGTGGCTGCTTAACCTCAACTCGGTGGTCATGCCGCTGCGCTATCTGTGGGTGTTCGTGGCGTTTATTGCGGTGATTCGGCTGGGGAAAAAATATCACGCCGAGTACGTGTTTATTCGCAATCGCTCGCTGGCGATGACCGTTGGCGTATGGTGCTTCCTGTTTACCGCTTTTGCCTGCCTGACCGGCATTTTCCCGAAAATGACCGCTTTCACGCCGGAGTGGGCTTTCCAGCTATCGTTGAACGTGGCGACACCGTTTGTGCTGGTGGGGCTGGGGCTGATTTTCCCGCTGTTGGCGCGTAAGAATCGCTAAAGCGAACAAAGGGGGAAGCCCCTTTACGATTACAAGCTGGCGATCATCGATGTGAACTGTTGCTGGCTGGTGATGGCGGTGAGATTCGCTAAACGATTTTCCTCATCCAGCCAGCAGACCAGACGCTGAATGGTTTGAATATGCTGCTCACCGTTTGCCGCAGCCAGTACGATAATCAGCCGCACATCCGGGTGGTCGGGAAAAACGACCGATTCGGCGCAACAGAGCAGCGACAAGCGGCTTTGCTGGCTTAATACGCCTTCTTCCGGACGCGCGTGAGGTAGCGCAAACTCGGGACTAAGGATATACCAGGGGCCGTTCTGCTCGGTGGCGCGGATAATGGCTTGTGCGTAGTGAGCATTGATATCTCCTTGTGCTTCAAGCGGTTGACAGGCGAGCTTAACGGCGCTGCGCCAATCGATTTTTTGCGCGGTGAATTGATGGGCGGTAAAAAGCGCATTCTCCATGTCGAACTCCTGCTGATAAGGTCGCCCGATACGCTGGGCGACCGATTCCCTGGTTAACAAAGCGCACGATATAGCGCGTCGCCAGATATGCCGTATTTGGCTTTTAGCTGCCGGCTGTTACCGGATTCGGTAAATGTATCCTGCGTGCCAAGACGGGTAAGACGAGCGGGGTGGGCCACCTGAGCCAGCGTTTCGGCTATCTGCCCGCCCAGCCCACCGTTAACCGTGTGATTCTCGAGCGAAGCAATGATCGGGCAGCCTTCAATCAGCGTAAAGAATGCCTGCTGGTTAAACGGCTTTAGCGTCGCGACGTGGATCAATTTGCCTTTTTTACCGCTGGCGAGGAGCTTTTCATAGCCTTCAGTCGCTTGCTCAAGCACGGTCCCTTCAAAAACGATCGCAAAGTCACTGCCGCTGTTGGCGATGGCGGCAATATCGCTGACGCGTGGAACGACAGATTTATCGCGGACCGGCATCGGTTCGCGCGCCACGCGGATGTAGACCGGCCCGTTGATGTTTACCGCTTGCTCAAATGCCTCCGCCACCTCTTCGGCATCAGCTGGCGTCAGGATAGTCAGGCCAGGTAGAACCCGAGTGAGCGCCAGGTCCTCCAGGGCATGATGCGAAGCGCCATCAGGCCCATCATCCATGCCGGGGTGGCTGCCGACGAGCTTAATATTGGCTTTGGCGTAGCAGGCCTGCCGTAGCTGAGTCCATGCCGTGCCGGTGATGAACATGGCGAAGTTAACGTAAAAGGGAATGTTGCCTTCCAGCGCCTGACCGATGGCGAAGCTCATCGCCGAACCTTCCGCAATCCCCATTTCGAAAAACGCATCCGGGTAGACGGCGGCAAACTGGTCGGTCCGTGTCGAGCTGGCTAAATCGCTATCAATGGCGACGATCGGGTAGCCTTTTTGTTTCAGGGCGATCAGCGCCTGACCGATTTCATCGCGTGGTGCTTTCATCATTGCAACTCCTCCATAGCCTGCTGGTACTGTTCAGTGGTGGGGGTTTTAGAATGCCAGTCGCCGTTATTTTCCATGTAGCTTACGCCGCAGCCTTTCGTGGTATGGGCGATGATCGCGACTGGTTTGCCTTTAAGATGGCGTGACAGTAGCAGCGTGTCGGCGACCTGGTGCATGTCATTACCGTTTTGTAATTCAAGGACGTGCCAGCCAAAATGACGGATCTTATCGGCTAGTGGTTCGAGGTTAATCACCTCGTTAACCGGGTCGTGAGAAGAAAACCCGTTGTAGTCGATAATGGCTACCAGGTTATCCATTTTCATATGCCCCGCCTGTTGCAGCGTTTCCCAGATTTGCCCTTCATGCATTTCACCGTCACCGATAATGGCGAAGACGCGCTGGTTCTCACCGTGCTGTTTTTTAGCCGCCGCCATCCCGAAAGCGATGGATAATCCCTGACCCAACAGCCCGGTGGTGGCATCCACCTCGGGAATCGACTTAATGCTGGGGTGACCCTGCAGGCGTGAGTTAATCTGGCGGAACGAGCTAAATTCACTTCGATTGATAATTCCTTTCTGGTACAGCATGGCATACTGCGCTGCAACGGCGTGGCCCTTGCTCATCACCACGCGGGCCCGCGGCGAAACAGAAAAATCGACCTCTTCATCATAGATCCACGTCAGGATATCGATGATGGAAAGGGCACCTCCCGGGTGGCCAATCCCTGATTCATAAATCATGCTTACAATGTCACGGCGAGCGCTCAGCGCGTGCGACTTCAGTTGTTCAATAGTCATCGTATTCCCCTCTTATGGCAGCATTTTGCCGATGTAGTACACAACCAGCCCCAGGGCGACAAAATCGGTTTCCGGGAAGCTGGTGCCCGACAGTCCGACGGATTCCATGATGGGATAGATTAGTGCAGGGCCTATGCCGATCAGAATTCCGGTGATAAAACTTCCGGCAATAGCGCCTTTCCAGCCCCTGAGGCGTTCCCAAATACCGCTGCCGTGGCGCCGATAAAGAAGTAGGGAATCGCGACGGGAATAATGACCGTTTGGCCAAGCAGGGCAAGAAACCCCATGACCACAAGTCCGCCGACAAAAGATGAAATAAATCCAGTACGGTGGCGGTAGGCGCGTAAGGAAAGACGACCGGGCAGTCCAGTGCGGGTTTAGCGTTAGGGATAAATTTCTCTGAGATACCGAGAAAAGCGGGAACAATTTCAGACAACAGCAGCCGGACGCCAGTGATAATAATGTATAGCGATGCCGTGAAGGTGAGCGATTGATACAGCGGGTAAACCAGCCAGTGCATACCGCCTGCGGCTGCGGTGACCGCGGCTTTACCCGCAGCCAGCGCGGCAATGTAGTAAAAAATGCTGACCGAGATCGACACTGATACAATGTAATCCTTGAAGATCCCGAGCCATCCCGGAAGGTTAAGCTTTTCCGTTGATTGTTTCGGATCGCCGACCTTTGAGCCTATCCACCCCGACGCGGCGTAAGCCAGAGTGACATAGTGCCCATAGCGATCTCATCATTGCCCGTGATTTTGCGCATCCACGGCTGGGCAATAGCCGGATACAGGCAGGCTGCCAGCCCCAGCAAAATAGAACCGACGATAATTGTCGTCATGTCGCTATAGCCTAGCGCTTTCAACGTGACGGTAAGCAGGGCGGAGAGATACAGATTGTGTTGCCCGGTGAGAAAGATGTACTTAAACGGCGTTATACGGGCAAAAAACAGGTTCCAGCCAAAACCCACCACCATAATGAGTGAAACGCACATCGCGAATTTGGTTTGCGCCAGCCCGGTTAGCGCCTCTGCTAAAGGCATGACGCCTTTCAGACCGAACCCATCGCTGAACAAGGTCTGAAAATTACCCAGAGAGGTGACGGCGAGGCCTGCACCGCCCGCAAAAACCAGAAAACCGACGATAGTTTTAAAGGTTCCAGAGAGGACTTTTTCGATAGGCTTGCGTTGGATAAGCAGCCCTATGAGTGCAATAAAACCAACTAAAAGTGGGGTTACGCCCAGAATGTCGAATACAATAAACTTTAGGAGATCCATATTTCCCCGAGAGGTTAGTTGTTCTGAACGACGCTGATGAGCGCGGATTCCATCTCTTCGCTGTTCATCAAATCGGTGATGCCGATAGCTCGGAACCCGGCCGCTTCAATTTCATCGGTGAGATCGCGCATTGTGATAACAAAATCAATGCCTTGCCATGTAGCAAGGCCGGACAGTACATCGTGTTCAAGATCGATGTCCCAACCGTTTTTATCGATGATTTTCTGGGCTTTTATTTTGAGCATCAACGAGCTGCCCATACCGGTACGACAGACGATAAGACCTTTCATGAGACGTTCTCCTGTTTTGTGAAAATAATTATTTTTATTTAATGTTTTGTGGTAAAAATAATTATCGAAAAACAAACCGAAGAATGTGACTGAATTTGCATTTCATGCAAAAAAGGCGAAAAATGAGCCAGATAGATAACAACTTATTGATAAACATAAGAAATGAGGCTTCAGGGTTAAGTCCCATTCTGGAAAAAGTAGGGCGTTTTATCACGGAAAATCCTGATTTCGTGATGAGACACACGATTTCTGAGCTTGCTGATTCGATTGATACCAGCGAAGGCAGCATTACGCGATTTTGTCGGCTTTTGGCTTTAAAGGGTTCTCAGACTTCAGAACGGCATTGGCGCTGGAGCGCGGCGCGGCGCGTTCAGAAGGTGAGCCAGATGATGAAACTTCCGCAGTGATGGCCAGTATCCGTGACAGCAACGCTATCGTTGATAGCATTGAATTGCAGTCGGTTGCGGCGTGGCTGAATCAGCTCACATACATCGCTATTTATGCGGTGGGGAGTGCCGTACCGGTCGCCCAGTTTTTACAGATGAAGCTGGTGCAAATGGGGAAGAGCTCCAACTTTATCGATCGCTCCTATCCTTCGGCCATCTCGCCGCTGGCCGACTGCGAGAAGACGGGAATTATCGTTGTCCATACCGAGCAGACATCGACTGATATGATGCAGGCGCTGGCGTTGGCAAAGGAACAGGGGATTAAAATTGCCTCGCTGACTCGGGATCGTTCGCGCCGTTAAATCGACTGTCGGACTGGAACCTGCAGGCGGCTGTCGCCCTTCAAGGCGAGGGGGAATCTGGCTTTGCCGAAATTGCGGGCGCTATGATGGTCGCCGATCGTATTTTAAGTGCGCTGGAGGGCAGGATGAACGCTATAGCCAGTGCCGGAAAGCGCATCAGAAGCGTATTTTCTCGATTGAGAGCGTGACCAACAAGCTGTCGGAATATTTTATGTCGTAGGGAAGAGATCCCGGCGACGTTTGCGCCGCCGGGCAAGCTATTGGTATTTAGTACATCACTTTGTGACCATACTGCTCAAGAATGCCTTTCACGCGCTCCATGGTCTCTTTCTTCGGCGGCTTCACGCCGTCGAGCTTGTACTCTTCGCCCATCGCCACCCATTTGTGTTTACCCAGCTCGTGGTACGGCAGCAGTTCGATTTTCTCAACGTTGCCCATATCGCGGGTAAATTCACCCAGGCGATGCGCGGAATCGTCATCATCGGACCAGCCCGGCACCACCACGTAGCGGATCCAGACATTGATGTCTTTCTTCGACAGGTATTGTGCGAACTCCAGCGTACGGTGGTTAGAAACGCCAACCAGGTTCTGGTGAATGTCGTCGTTCATCTGTTTAAGGTCGAGCATCACCAGATCGGTCACTTCCAGCAGTTCATCAATCACCGGATCGTAGCGGCGCACAAAACCGTTGGTGTCGAGACAGGTGTGAATGCCTTCCTGCTTACAGGCGCGGAACCAGTCGCGCACGAACTCGGCTTGCAGAATGGCCTCGCCGCCGGACGCGGTAACGCCGCCGCCAGACGCGTTCATAAAGTGGCGATAGGTGACCACTTCTTTCATCAGTTCTTCAACGGTGATCTCTTTGCCACCGTGCGTGTCCCATGTATCACGGTTATGGCAGTACAGGCAGCGCATCAGGCAGCCCTGGAAGAAGGTAATAAAGCGGATGCCCGGGCCATCAACGGTGCCACAGGATTCAAAGGAGTGAATGCGACCAGTTACAGACATTGCAGTGTTATCTCCAGTTCTTCCCTGCGTCCGGCAGGGTGACGATCATGATTTCAGGCCGTCTTGAGTTTATTTTGCTTGTTAACCTGATTATAGAAGTTAGCAGGCAAAATAGGCTCGGAGAGCGTAGAGCACTTATAAGAAAGGCCCACTGACGTGGAGCCTTTATTGTACGCTTTTTAAATCGCGATTTCAGTCAAATCCATTACATGGACTGAGTGAAGGTACGGGTGATAACGTCCTGCTGCTGTTCTTTAGTCAGGGAGTTAAAACGTACTGCGTAGCCAGATACGCGGATGGTCAGCTGCGGATATTTTTCCGGGTTTTCCATCGCGTCGAGCAGCATTTCGCGGTTCATAACGTTAACGTTCAGGTGCTGACCGCCTTCGATAGACGCTTCGTGGTGGAAGTAACCATCCATCAGGCCTGCCAGGTTGGTTTTACGAACGTCGTCGTCTTTACCCAGTGCGTTCGGAACGATAGAGAAGGTGTAAGAGATACCATCTTTAGCGTAAGCAAACGGCAGTTTAGCAACGGAGGTCAGAGAGGCAACAGCACCTTTCTGGTCACGGCCGTGCATCGGGTTAGCACCTGGACCGAACGGCGCGCCAGCGCGACGACCGTCTGGGGTGTTACCGGTTTTCTTACCATAAACCACGTTAGAGGTGATGGTCAGAACAGACTGAGTCGGGATAGCGTTACGGTAAGTAGTCAGTTTCTGAATTTTCTTCATGAAACGTTCTACCAGGTCAACCGCCATGTCATCGACGCGCGGGTCGTTGTTACCAAACTGCGGGTATTCGCCTTCGATTTCGAAGTCGATAGCCAGACCGTCTTCGTCACGAATCGGTTTAACTTTCGCATATTTGATAGCAGACAGGGAGTCAGCCGCTACGGACAGACCCGCGATACCGCAAGCCATGGTGCGGATAACGTCACGGTCGTGCAGCGCCATCAGAGAAGCTTCGTAGCTGTACTTGTCGTGCATGTAGTGGATGACGTTCAGCGCGGTGACGTACTGTTTAGCCAGCCAATCCATGAAGTGATCCATACGGTCGATAACTTCATCGTAGTTCAGGTATTCGCCTTTCATCGGTTCAGATTTCGGGCCAACCTGCATTTTCAGTTTTTCATCAACGCCGCCGTTGATTGCGTACAGCATGGTTTTCGCCAGGTTTGCACGCGCACCGAAGAACTGCATTTGTTTACCAACGATCATCGGGCTTACGCAGCAAGCGATAGCGTAGTCATCGTTGTTGAAGTCCGGACGCATCAGGTCATCGTTCTCGTACTGCAGAGAAGAGGTATCGATGGACACTTTCGCGGCGAATTTTTTGAACGCCAGCGGCAGTTTTTCAGACCACAGGATGGTGATGTTCGGTTCCGGAGACGGACCCATGGTGTACAGGGTGTTCAGGAAACGGAAGCTGTTTTTGGTGACCAGGGTACGGCCGTCAACGCCCATACCACCGACGGATTCAGTTGCCCAAATCGGGTCGCCGGAGAACAGTTCATCATACTCAGGGGTACGCAGGAAGCGAACCATACGCAGTTTCATGACCAGGTGGTCAATCATTTCCTGAGCTTCTTGTTCTGTGATTTTGCCTGCTTTCAGGTCACGTTCGATGTAGATATCCAGGAAGCTGGAAGTACGACCGAAGGACATTGCAGCGCCGTTCTGGGATTTAACCGCGGCCAGGTAGCCGAAGTAAGTCCACTGGATAGCTTCCTGAGCGTTGGTAGCCGGACCAGAGATGTCGTAGCCGTATTTAGCAGCCATCTCTTTGATCTGACCCAGCGCACGGTGCTGTTCAGAGATTTCTTCACGCAGACGAATAGTCGCTTCCAGGTTCACACCGTTTTCCAGATCAGACTGGAGAGAGGAGAACTGAGCGAATTTGTCTTTCATCAGGTAGTCGATACCGTAAACGGCGATACGACGGTAGTCACCGATGATACGGCCACGGCCGTATGCGTCTGGCAGACCGGTCAGAACACCGGATTTACGGCAGCGCAGGATGTCCGGAGTATAAACGTCGAACACGCCCTGGTTGTGGGTTTTACGGTATTCGGTGAAGATTTTTTTGATGGTCGGGTCCAGCTCGCGGTTGTACGCTTTGCAGGAACCTTCGATCATTTTGATGCCGCCGAACGGGATAAGCGCACGCTTCAGCGGAGCTTCAGTCTGCAGACCAACAATTTTTTCCAGCGCTTTGTTGATGTAACCAGCGTCGTGGGAAGTGATGGTGGAAGCTACGGCGGTGTCAAAGTCAACTGGCGCGTGAGTGCGGTTTTCCAGTTTAACGCCTTCCATAACGTTGTCCCACAGTGCTGTGGTCGCGTCAGTTGCGCCAGCCAGGAAGGACTCGTCACCCTCATACGGAGTGTAGTTTTTCTGGATGAAGTCACGTACGTTTACTTCATTTTGCCAGTCACCTTTCGCAAAACCTTCCCAGGCTGTGGCTAACTTTTCATTAAGTTCGGACATGTAACACCTACCTATCTTAAGTGGACTTTTTATTTACTGCCTGGAGCAACCATCAATTAATGACGGTCGCCGCCACGCAGGTAAATGACCCAGTATGTCAACCCAACCAGCAAACCGCCGCCGATGATGTTCCCGATGGTTACCGGAATCAGGTTATCGGTGATGAAGTGCATCACGGTCAGGTGAGAGAAACTGTCCGGAGTCGAACCGATAGCGGTCCAGAATTCCGGGCTAGCAAAGTTGCGTATTACGATACCCATCGGGATCATAAACATGTTTGCGATACTGTGCTCAAAACCGCTGGCGACGAACATGGCAACCGGTAAAACCATAATCATGGCTTTATCCATCAGGCTGCGGCCAGAGTAGCTCATCCAGACTGCCAGGCAGACCATCAGGTTCGCCAGGATGCCGAGAGCAACAGCTTCGATAAATGTATGGTGCATTTTGTGGTCAGCGGTTTGCAGGACGTTTAGCCCCCATCCGCCGTTGGCTGTCATATATTCACCGGACAACCACATCAGCAACACGAACAGCAGCGCGCCGATCAGGTTACCAACATAGACGTTAAGCCAGTTTTTTGCCAGTTGACCCCAGGTGATTCGGCCGCTGGCTTTCGCTACAACGATGAGGACGGTCGATGTAAAGAGGTCAGCGCCACAAATTACGCAAAGAATTAAGCCAAGCGAGAAACAGATACCGCCAATCAGCTTAGCAATGCCGAACGGCATGCCCGCTGTACCAGTGGTTGCGGTAATGTAAAAAACAAAAGCAATCGAGATAAAGACGCCCGCAGTAATCGCCAGATAAAAGGTTTTCAGCGGATGCTTGGTTGCTTTATAGACACCTGCTTCTTCGGCAACTTTGGCCATAGCGGCAGGAAGGAGTAGATCAAAAGGGTTGTCAGCTTTCACACTAACTCTCTCTTTTTATTTAATCGGCGACGAGATACTAACAAAGCATTATAGATGAGAATTTGATGTAGATCATATCTCACCTGGCTTATAGGCCTGAAGAACGCGTGGTTTTTCAACAATCCCTTGCTAACGATATGAATAATAAGGTGAAAATAAATTTTAAGATTTACAAATTCAGTTGAATTTTTTCTTTTACCTTCATTTTATTGGTTAATTAAAATGGAGTAATGATCGTGAAATTTAACAATAAAAGTAAGCTACTAATTATAGTGTTTACTTATGTTTAACTTTATTTTCACAGAATCACGAAGCGAAACGTTGAAATATAAAAAAGGGGCCAGCAAGTGGCCCCGTAATATAGCCCAGGTCGTCGATTAAACCTACTATTTCTATGGAGAAACGATCACTTCGCCCAGAAAGCGGCTTTTGCGCGCTGCAGTTTCTCGTAGGCCTGTAACAGCGACTGATGGGCCGGGAAGGCCTCCAGAGAACCGTCAACCGGCTGTAGGCCATAGAATGCCTCTTCGCCGCTCAGCGCCGCGCTAGCGGCTTCCACCGCATCGGCGCCGTACATACGGACAAACGCGTTCAGATACTGCAGGGGCTCACGTTCTTCTTCCTGGGACAGCAGCAGCAGCGTTTGCAGGCAACGGTAGTAGTTGGCGCGCTCGGCGCTGAATACCGAGGCGTTGAACTCCATGGTCCATTCCGTCCAGATCAGAGCCTGTTCCAGGTCGCCGCCCGCCAGTGCCAGCATGGCTTTCAGTTCGCCAATACGCAGGGTGTACCAGCCGTTGTTTGGACCGGTCGCCAGACCCAGCAGTTCGCGCACGCGGGTAAAGTCGTCCAACCCTTCATCGTCGAGCTGCTCGATCAGATTCAGGTACTCTTCTTTCTCCCACTGGCTGCCCGGCAGGGAGAGGATCGTTTCGCGCAGATGGCTACCCATATTGTTGTTTGCCAGCCACAGATCTTCAGCCGGATAAATATCGGACATGCCCGGTACTATGATGCGACAGGCGTAGACGCTCAGGTGCTCGTAGTCGGCGATGTACACTTCTTTATCTTCTTCTTTGAAGATAGCCATCAGCGTCGCGAACTCTTCTTCGGTTGTGCCGGAGAAATTCCAGTCGGCGAACGGATAGTCGGCGTCCTGCTTGAACATATCCCAGGAGATCAAACCGCTGGAGTCAATGAAGTGGGTTTCCAGGTTGGTATGTTCAGCCACTTCTTCGTCATCGAAGGTCGGCGGGGTGAACACGTCGAGATCTTTCAGACCACGACCCTGTAGCAGCTCGGTTACCGTACGTTCCAGCGCGACGCCAAAGTCCGGATGCGCGCCAAAGGAAGCAAAGCAGGTTCCGTTTGCCGGATTGAACAGCACGACGCAAATCACCGGGTATTTACCGCCCAGAGAGCCGTCGTAGGCGAAGATCGGGAAACCTTCCGCTTCCAGCGTTTTGATGGATTCCACCACACCCGGGTAGCGCGCCAGCACCTCGGCCGGAATCTCCGGCAGGCTGATGCTTTCGGCGATAATGCGATTTTTCACGTGGCGTTCGAACACCTCCGACAGACCCTGAACGCGGGCTTCGTTACGGGTGTTACCCGCCGACATGCCGTTGGAAACGTACAGGTTCGCGACGATGTTCATCGGGATATAAATGGTTTCACCATCGGACTGACGGGTAAATGGCAGGCCGCACACGCCGCGATCGTCGTTGCCGGACTGCAGATCGACCAGCATGCTGGCGGTCAGCTGATCGTCAGGATCGTAGAACGCACGCAGACGCGCGTCGAGCAGGCCTTCCGGCACTTCATCATCATCGGTCAGTGGGAACCATTTTTCGTTCGGGTAGTGAACGAACGGATCGTTGGCGATTTTGTCGCCCAGCCAGAAGTCGGCGAAGAAATAGTTGGTTGACAGACGTTCGAAGTACTCGCCCAGCGCGGAAGCCAGCGCCGCCTTTTTGGTCGCGCCTTTGCCGTTGGTAAAGCACAGAGAGCATGCCTTATCACGAATATGCACCGACCAGACGTTAGGAACCGGGTTCAGCCAGGAGGCTTCTTCAATATCGAAGCCCAGATCGAGCAGCTTTTGCTGGAAGCGAGCGATGGAATCTTCCAGTGCGGCATCTTTGCCGGGAATATAGGTTTGCGTCATAGCAATCTCTTTTGTCGTACGGAAAGCGCGCAATGATACGGGTTTTGCGTGACGGGTGCTATCTTCGGCGAAAATAAAAGGGCAGCTATGCTTACTGACGATAACCTACTGTTAAGGCGTCGAAAAATGAAAGCATTTGATCTTCAACGGATGGCATTTGATAAAGCTCCCCCTGAATTTTTAGGTGAAGTGGCGCTAAGGTGCCTCTTTACTTTCGTATTGGTTTTCTTGTTTCTCAAAATTACCGGGCGCCGCGGCGTTCGCCAGATGTCGCTCTTTGAAGTGCTGATTATCCTGACGTTGGGGTCGGCGGCGGGAGACGTGGCGTTTTATGATGATGTCCCGCTGGTACCGGTATTTGCCGTTTTTGTCACTCTTGCGCTGTTGTATCGGCTGGCGATGTGGCTGATGTCGAAAAGCGAGAAAGTGCAGGATCTACTCGAAGGCAAAGCGATTGTGATCGTGAAAGAAGGCCAACTGGCCTGGGAGAACGTGCGGCGAGCGAATCTGACGGAGCTGGATTTTTTTATGGCGCTGCGTCTTAACAGCATTGAGCAACTTGGGCAGGTCCGCCTGGCGATTATGGAAACCGACGGGCAGATTAGCATGTTTTACTATCCCGACGATGAGGTCAAACCGGGCCTGTGTATCTTACCCGATAGCCTGACCCAGCGATTTAAAGCGGTGCCTGAGCCGGGAGAATACGCGTGCGTCCGTTGCAGCTATGTTGTCGGCCTACAGGCAGGGGAGCGCCAATTATGTCCGCGCTGCGCAAATCCGGCATGGACGAAGGTGAGCAGGGCAAAACGCATTGCCTGACAGCGATTTTGTCGGTTTTGTACCGGCAAGACGGCAGAATCTATTGTGTGATGAACGGCACGTTTCGGCGGCAGAAAGTTTTAGACATTGCGGCGCGTGTCACTGAATGATAAAACCAATAGCCACAGGAATAACTTATGCCACGCGTTGATGACGCGCGAGGCATGCGGTCAGACAACATTGCAATGTGGTGAGGGTTATGGCTCAGGTCTTTAATTTCAGTTCAGGTCCGGCGATGCTTCCGGCAGAAGTTCTTAAACTGGCGCAGAAAGAACTTTGCGACTGGAACGGGTTAGGTACGTCGGTAATGGAAGTCAGCCATCGTGGTAAAGAGTTTATCCACGTGGCGGAGGAAGCAGAAAAAGATTTCCGCGACCTGCTTAATATCCCTTCCAACTACAAAGTACTGTTCTGCCACGGCGGCGGACGCGGTCAGTTTGCCGGCGTTCCGCTGAACATTCTGGGTGACAAAACCACTGCCGACTACGTCGATGCGGGTTACTGGGCGGCAAGTGCGGTAAAAGAAGCCAAAAAATACTGCACCCGAACGTTATCGACGCGAAAATTACCGTCGACGGCAAGCGTGCGGTTAAACCGATGCGCGACTGGCAGCTTTCCGATAATGCGGCCTATCTGCACTACTGCCCGAACGAAACCATCGACGGCATCGCGATTGAAGAGACGCCGAACTTTGGTAAAGACGTGATCGTTGCCGCTGACTTCTCATCGACCATTCTCTCTCGCCCGCTCGACGTCAGCCGTTACGGCGTTATTTACGCAGGCGCGCAGAAAAACATTGGCCCGGCGGGCTTAACGCTGGTCATCGTGCGCGAAGATCTGCTGGGCAAAGCGCACGTGGCTTGCCCGTCTATCCTCGACTACACCGTGCTGAACGACAACGACTCCATGTTCAATACGCCGCCGACTTTCGCCTGGTATCTGGCGGGTCTGGTCTTCAAATGGCTGAAAGAGCAGGGCGGCGTTGCGGCCATGGACCGCATCAATCAGCAGAAGGCCGATCTTCTGTATAACACCATTGATAGCAGCGATTTCTATCGCAACGACGTGGCCAGCGCCAACCGTTCACGCATGAACGTGCCGTTCCAGCTAGCCGACAGCGCGCTGGACAAAGTGTTCCTCGAGGAATCCTTTGCCGCCGGCCTGCATGCGCTGAAAGGCCATCGCGTCGTGGGCGGGATGCGCGCATCCATCTATAACGCTATGCCGCTGGCTGGCGTACAGGCGTTAACGGAGTTCATGCAGGACTTCGAACGTCGCCACGGTTAATTTTATTTTTTTGTTCATCCCCACAGCACCTGTCTGTGGGGTTTTTACTTCTGCTTTTGAGAGTTGAGTTTCATGGAATCCCTGACGTTACAACCTATCGCGCGCGTAGACGGCACGATTAATCTGCCTGGTTCTAAAAGCGTGTCGAACCGTGCGCTGCTGCTGGCGGCGCTGGCGCGTGGCACCACCGTCCTGACAAACCTGCTGGACAGCGATGATGTTCGCCACATGCTGAACGCGTTGAAAGCGCTGGGAATTCACTACACCCTGTCTGCCGATCGTACCCGCTGCGAAGTGACCGGCAACGGCGGCCGCTGCAGGCGCCCGGCGAGCTGGAGCTGTTCCTGGGTAATGCCGGCACCGCCATGCGTCCGCTGGCTGCCGCGCTGTGCCTCGGCGCAAACAATATTGTGCTGACCGGCGAACCGCGCATGAAGGAGCGTCCGATTGGTCACCTGGTCGATGCCCTACGTCAGGGCGGCGCGCAGATTGAGTATCTGGAGCAGGAAAACTACCCGCCGCTGCGACTGAAGGGCGGTTTTAACGGCGGTAACGTTGAGGTTGACGGCAGCGTTTCCAGCCAGTTCCTGACCGCGCTGCTGATGACCGCACCGCTGGCGCCGCAGGACACCACCATTAGTATCAAGGGCGACCTGGTCTCCAAACCGTATATTGATATCACCTTGCACCTGATGAAAACCTTCGGTGTTGAAGTTGAAAACCAGAATTACCAGCGCTTCGTCGTGAGCGGTAATCAGCAATATGTGTCTCCTGGACAATATCTGGTAGAAGGCGACGCCTCTTCAGCTTCTTACTTCCTGGCGGCCGGGGCGATTAAAGGTGGCACCGTGAAGGTGACCGGTATCGGCCGCCACAGCGTACAAGGCGATATTCGCTTTGCTGACGTGCTGGAGAAAATGGGCGCAACCATCACATGGGCGATGACTACATTGCCTGCACCCACGGCGAGCTGAATGCAATTGACATGGATATGAACCATATCCCTGACGCGGCGATGACGATTGCCACCGCGGCGCTGTTTGCCAAGGGCACGACGACGCTGCGTAACATCTATAACTGGCGTGTGAAAGAGACTGACCGCCTGTTCGCGATGGCGACCGAACTGCGTAAAGTGGGCGCTGAAGTTGAAGAAGGTGAAGACTATATTCGCGTCACCCCTCCTGCGACGCTGAATTTTGCGGAAATCGGCACCTATAACGATCACCGTATGGCGATGTGTTTCTCGCTGGTGGCGCTGTCGGATACGCCGGTCACTATTCTTGACCCGAAATGCACGGCGAAAACGTTCCCGGACTATTTCGAGCAGTTGGCGCGCATTAGCACCCTGGCTTAGTGCTTTCTCTCATGTCAAACGCCGGCCTGATGTCGGCGTTTTTTTTGTGCACAGAAAACCCCAGCTAGGCTGGGGTTCCGGAAAGCTTTCAGCTTTGAGCCAGTTATTAAAACCCTTTTGATTTGTTAAAACACCTTGTGGTCTGGCAACTGCAAGTGTCCAACAAGAAATCAAAAGGGGGTCCCAATGGGGACGAAAAGAGCTTAGCGCACACCCGATGGAACTGTAAATATCACATAGTTTTTGCGCCGAAATACCGAAGACAGGCGTTCTACGGAGAGAAACGTAGAGCAATAGGCAGTATTTTGAGAAAGCTATGTGAGTGGAAAAACGTACGGATTGTGGAAGCTGAATGCTGCATAGATCATATCCATATGCTTGTGGAAATCCCGCCCAAAATGAGCGTGTCCGGTTTTATGGGATATCTGAAAGGGAAAAGCAGTCTGATGCTTTACGAGCAGTTTGGGGATTTGAAATTCAAATACAGGAACAGGGAGTTCTGGTGCAGAGGGTACTACGTCGATACGGTGGGTAAGAACACGGCGAAGATACAGGACTACATAAAGCACCAGCTTGAAGAGGATAAAATGGGGAGCAGTTATCGATTCCCTATGCGGGCAGCCCGTTTACGGGCGGTAAGTAACGAAGTCTGATGCAAATGTCAGATCGTATGCGCCTGTTAGGGCGCGGCTGGTAAGAGAGCCTTATAGGCGCATAAGAAAAACCTCCGGCTATGCCGGAGGATATTTATTCGGACTTTTTGCGGCTAAAAATTAAATCATTGCCACTTTCCGGGCTAGCTCACGCCAGGCCCACTATACTTGTCTATTCTCCTGCTATTGATAGGGCTAATTCTGGAATTCGCAGACAAAGGTAACCGTCTGGCGCAGAGATGCGTATAATGCGCGGCGTTTACGTTATGTATGCCTTTTATTAAGGAGAGTGAGATGACGGCAATTGCCCCGGTAATTACCATTGACGGCCCGAGCGGCGCAGGTAAAGGCACGCTGTGCAAAGCGATGGCAGAAGCATTGCAATGGCATTTGCTGGACTCTGGCGCTATTTATCGCGTGCTGGCGCTTGCGGCGCTGCATCACCATGTTGATGTGAACTCGGAAGACGCATTGGTTCCGCTCGCGGCGCATCTGGACGTACGTTTTGTCTCTACTGATGGCGCGCTGGAAGTTATCCTTGAAGGGGAAGACGTTAGCGGCGAAATTCGCACCCAGGAAGTGGCTAACGCCGCTTCACAGGTGGCTGCCTTCCCGCGCGTGCGTGAAGCGCTGCTGCGTCGTCAGCGCGCTTTCCGCGAAGCGCCGGGCCTGATTGCCGACGGCCGCGACATGGGCACCGTGGTGTTCCCGGACGCGCCGGTCAAAATCTTCCTCGATGCCTCATCGGAAGAACGTGCGCAACGCCGCATGCTACAGTTGCAGGAAAAGGGCTTTAGTGTTAACTTTGAGCGCCTTTTGGCAGAGATAAAGGAGCGAGACGACCGCGATCGTAATCGTGCCGTTGCGCCGCTGGTTCCTGCCGCCGATGCTTTAGTGTTGGATTCCACCACCTTAAGCATTGAGCAAGTAATTGAAAAAGCGTTAGACTATGCGCGCCAGAAATTGGCAATCGCGTAAGACGCGACCGAATTTGCAGTACCCCCGTTGCAAAGGATTGACAGCGGGTATGTGAAACAACCCCATCCGACAAGGTGTCAGGTGGACGTTAATATTAACCTGAAGATTAAACATGACTGAATCTTTTGCTCAACTGTTTGAAGAATCCTTAAAAGAAATCGAAACCCGCCCGGGTTCCATCGTTCGTGGTGTTGTTGTTGCTATCGACAAAGACGTAGTACTGGTTGACGCCGGTCTGAAATCTGAGTCTGCCATTCCGGCTGAGCAGTTCAAAAACGCCCAGGGCGAACTGGAAATCCAGGTTGGTGACGAAGTTGACGTTGCTCTGGATGCAGTAGAAGACGGCTTCGGTGAAACCCTGCTGTCCCGTGAGAAAGCTAAACGTCACGAAGCTTGGATCACGCTGGAAAAAGCTTACGAAGAAGCTGAAACTGTAGTTGGTGTTATCAACGGCAAAGTTAAAGGTGGCTTCACTGTTGAGCTGAACGGTATTCGTGCGTTCCTGCCGGGTTCCCTGGTAGACGTTCGTCCGGTGCGCGATACTCTGCACCTGGAAGGCAAAGAGCTTGAGTTCAAAGTAATCAAGCTGGACCAGAAGCGTAACAACGTTGTTGTTTCTCGTCGTGCCGTTATCGAATCCGAAAACAGCGCAGAGCGCGATCAGCTGCTGGAAAACCTGCAGGAAGGCATGGAAGTTAAAGGTATCGTTAAGAACCTCACTGACTACGGTGCATTCGTTGATCTGGGCGGCGTTGACGGCCTGCTGCACATCACTGATATGGCATGGAAACGCGTTAAGCATCCGAGCGAAATCGTGAACGTTGGTGACGAAATCAACGTTAAAGTGCTGAAATTCGACCGCGAGCGTACTCGTGTATCTCTGGGCCTGAAACAGCTGGGCGAAGATCCATGGGTAGCTATCGCTAAGCGTTATCCGGAAGGTACCAAACTGACTGGTCGCGTGACCAACCTGACCGACTACGGCTGCTTCGTTGAAATCGAAGAAGGCGTTGAAGGCCTGGTTCACGTTTCCGAAATGGATTGGACCAACAAAAACATCCACCCGTCCAAAGTTGTTAACGTTGGCGACGTAGTGGAAGTTATGGTTCTGGATATCGACGAAGAACGTCGTCGTATCTCCCTGGGTCTGAAGCAGTGCAAATCTAACCCATGGCAGCAGTTCGCAGAAACCCACAACAAGGGCGACCGCGTTGAAGGTAAAATCAAGTCTATCACTGACTTCGGTATCTTCATCGGCCTGGACGGCGGCATCGACGGCCTGGTTCACCTGTCTGACATCTCCTGGAACGTTGCAGGCGAAGAAGCAGTTCGTGAATACAAAAAAGGCGACGAAATCGCAGCAGTTGTTCTGCAGGTTGACGCAGAGCGTGAGCGTATCTCCCTGGGCGTTAAACAGCTCGCAGAAGATCCGTTCAACAACTGGGTTGCTCTGAACAAGAAAGGCGCAATCGTAAACGGTAAAGTGACTGCAGTTGACGCTAAAGGCGCAACCGTAGAACTGGCTGACGGCGTTGAGGGTTACCTGCGCGCTTCTGAAGCTTCCCGTGACCGCGTTGAAGATGCGACTCTGGTTCTGAGCGTTGGCGACGACGTTGAAGCTAAATTCACCGGCGTTGATCGCAAAAACCGCGCAATTAGCCTGTCTGTTCGTGCGAAAGACGAAGCTGACGAGAAAGATGCAATCGCTACTGTTAACAACAAACAGGAAGACGGCAACTTCTCCAACGCTATGGCTGAAGCATTCAAAGCAGCTAAAGGCGAGTAATCTTGCTCATTCGGGTTTAACAACCTGAATTGTGATGAGTTTACTTGACAGATTGCAGGTTTCGGCCTGTAATCTAGCACAAAGGGCGGCTACGGCCGCCCTTGTTTAATAAGCTGTTAGCTAATTTTCCTTGAAAGGAAACCGGAGGAATCATGACCAAGTCAGAATTGATTGAAAGACTTGCCAGCCAGCAATCTCATATCCCTGCCAAAGCAGTGGAAGATGCGGTAAAAGAGATGCTGGAGCATATGGCCTCAACCCTGGCCCAGGGCGAGCGCATTGAAATCCGCGGTTTCGGCAGCTTCTCTCTGCACTATCGAGCACCACGTACCGGGCGTAACCCGAAAACTGGCGACAAAGTGGAACTGGAAGGCAAATATGTGCCGCACTTCAAGCCGGGTAAAGAACTGCGCGACCGCGCCAATATTTACGATTGAGTTTTGACCGCTAACCGGCGGTAACTTGGTTGAGAGAAAAGCACCTGCGGGTGCTTTTTTCGTTTTTAGATGCTCACTCTGGAATCACTCTCGCGTTTTTTTCGCAATGCCTGCACGCAACGAATATTCATCTGACACCACCACGCAAGTTTGAAAAACCGCTCACGACAATCTTTTTATCCTACGCGACACTCCTGATAACAAGGAGGTGTCAATGCGTTTGCCGCAGCTGGCTGGCTATGTGCTGGCTGGAATCTTACCGCTGAGTGTGCTGCCAGAACTGCCCGCGCTTTGGTGTATTAAGCTTGCCATTGTCGCGCTGATTATTCTCAGCGCGTGTGGACGGTTGGGGCGCTCCGCTTCGTTGGTGGGCTTATGTTCTGTTGGGGCGTTCTGGCAGCGTGGCAGGTGCAGTGGCCTGCACTGACGCTGCCGGGAAAAAATCGTCAGGTTGAGTTGACGATAACGCAGACTGACGGACAAACGACACATCAGGGCATGATTACCCGGCTGGAAGGTCAGCGCCTGTTCCCTGGCACCGCGATTACCCTCTACGGTAGCTATCTGCCGCAGCCGCCGTGCGTTGGTCAGCGTTGGCGGATGACGATTCGTGCGCGCGCCGTTCACGGGCAGCTAAACTCAGGGGGCTTCGATTCCCAGCGTTACGCGTTTTCACAACACCGTGCTTTGACGGGGCGAGCGATCGCTGCGGAATTGTTGCACAATACCTGTAGCCTCCGCGCTCGCTACCTGACATCGCTGCAAACAACCCTCGCGGCCTATCCCTGGCGTGATGTCATGCTGGCGCTTGGAATGGGGAGAGGCTCTCGGTCGCGCCAGAGATTAAATCGCTAATGCAGCAAACCGGGACTTCACACCTGATGGCGATTTCCGGGCTGCATATTGCGCTTGGCGCTTCACTGGGCTGGCTGTTGGTGCGCGCCGTGCAGTTTTTCCTTCCCGTCTGGCTGATTAACTGGCGTTTGCCGCTCCTGGTGTCACTGGCGAGTGGATTCGCTTACGCGGCGGTGACGGGAATGCAGCCGCCCGCGATGCGCACGGTGGTGGCAGCCGCCGTCTGCTGTCTGCTCCGTTTACACGCCAGGCGCTGGGCTGGCTGGGAAGTGTGGCTTTGCTGTCTGGCAACCATCCTGTTTCTCGACCCACTGGCGGTGCTGTCCGATAGTCTGTGGTTGTCGGCAGTTGCGGTTGGCGCGCTCATTTTCTGGTATCAGTGGCTACCGTTGCCCGCGTGGGCATATCCACAATGGCTTCGCCCGCTCGCGAGCCTGATCCATCTTCAGCTTGGCTTGATGCTGCTGTTAACACCGCTGCAAATCATGTTGTTTCACGGTATCAGCCTAACCTCGCTGTTGGCGAATCTGGTTGCGGTGCCGGTGGTGACATTTATGGCTGTTCCGCTGATTCTGTTGGCGATGTTCCTGCATCTGTGCGGCCCAATGTCGCTGGAAACACTGGCATGGTACGGCGCTGACCGGGTGATGGCGCTGGTGTTTGGTTACTTGCGCCTGCTGCCAACCGGGTGGTGGTACATTGGCAGCGCTTGGCTGGGACTTTCCTTGCTGCCGTGGGAGCGTTGATTCTCTGGCGCTTGCATGGCTGGTTGCGCTTTCCGGCGCTTTGGTTGTCGTTAAGCATACTGCTGGCCTTCCCACTGTGGCGTAAAACGCCTGAAAACCAGTGGCAGGTTACCATGCTTGATGTTGGGCAGGGGTTAGCGATGGTGATTTCGCGAGGGGCAAAGCGTTGCTCTACGATACCGGGTTAGCCTGGCCGGAGGGTGACAGTGGTGAACAGCTGATTGCGCCATGGTTACGCTGGCACGGACTTACGCCTCAGGGCATTATTCTGAGCCACGATCATCTGGATCATCGCGGCGGTCTGCGTTCGCTACAGCAAACCTGGACGGAGATGTGGGTCAGAAGTCCTCTGGGTTGGGCCGGTCATCAACCCTGCGCGCGCGGGAATCCTGGCAGTGGCAGGGGTTAACCTTTCGTGCGCTCTGGCCGCTGCCGGGAAGGCTCAGAAGGGCAATAACGGCTCCTGTGTCGTGAGGGTTGATGATGGCAAAAACAGTATCCTGCTGACGGGAGATATTGAATTATCGGCAGAAATGGCCATGATTAGCCGTTTCTGGCGGCCATTTGCGTCTACAATTATCCAGGTACCACATCACGGTAGCTCGACGTCCTCGGGATGGCGCTGATTCAACGGGTGGGCGGTACGGCGGCACTGGCTTCCGCATCCCGCTACAACGCATGGCACCTGCCTTCAGCAAAGGTCAGGGCGCGCTATCTGCAGCGGCAGTATACCTGGTTCGATACGCCGCATCAGGGGCAAATTACACTCACTTTTAGTGCCAATGGCTGGAAGATTGAAGGCTTACGAGATCAACTTTTACCTCGTTGGTATCATCAGTGGTTTGGCGAGGCTCGCGATAACGGGTAGAATATGCGGCTATTTCAACACAAGCTGGTTTTTTGAATGCAGAACGACAAAGATCTCTCCACGTGGCAGACCTTCCGCCGACTCTGGCCAACTATTGCGCCGTTTAAAGCAGGGCTGATCGTGGCGGGCGTGGCGTTAATCCTTAACGCAGCCAGCGATACCTTTATGCTATCGCTTCTTAAACCGTTACTGGATGATGGTTTTGGTAAAACAGACCGCTCAGTGCTGCTGTGGATGCCGCTGGTCGTGATTGGCCTGATGATCCTGCGTGGGATCACGAGCTATATCTCTAGCTACTGTATTTCCTGGGTTTCCGGCAAGGTCGTGATGACCATGCGGCGTCGGCTGTTCAGCCACATGATGGGGATGCCGGTCTCCTTCTTCGATAAGCAGTCCACCGGGACGCTGCTGTCGCGCATTACCTATGACTCTGAGCAGGTGGCATCGTCCTCTTCCAGCGCGTTGATTACCGTGGTGCGTGAAGGGCTTCCATCATCGGCCTGTTCATCATGATGTTTTACTACAGCTGGCAGCTGTCGGTGATTCTGATCGTGTTGGCGCCTATCGTGTCGATGGCGATCCGCGTGGTGTCTAAACGCTTCCGTAGCATCAGTAAAAACATGCAGAACACCATGGGCAGGTGACCACCAGCGCAGAACAGATGCTAAAAGGGCATAAAGAAGTGCTGATGTTCGGTGGCCAGGAAGTGGAAACTAAGCGTTTTGATAAGGTCAGCAACAAGATGCGTCTGCAGGGATGAAGCTGGTCTCCGCGTCGTCTATCTCTGACCCAATCATCCAGCTGATTGCCTCTCTGGCGCTGGCATTTGTCCTGTATGCCGCCAGCTTCCCAAGCGTCATGGAAACGTTGACTGCCGGTACCATTACCGTGGTCTTCTCGTCCATGATTGCGTTGATGCGTCCGCTGAAATCGTTAACTAACGTCAACGCGCAGTTCCAGCGCGGGATGGCGGCCTGTCAGACACTGTTTGCCATTCTGGATAGCGAGCAGGAAAAAGACGAAGGTAAACTGGATATCGAACGTGCCAAAGGCAGCGTTGAATTCCGTAACGTTACCTTCACCTATCCTGGCCGCGAAACCCCGGCGCTGCAAAACATCAACTTGTCGATTCCGGAAGGGAAAACGGTGGCGTTGGTGGGGCGCTCCGGTTCGGGTAAATCCACTATCGCCAGCCTGCTGACCCGCTTCTACGATATCGATGAAGGCGAAATCCTGCTCGACGGGCATGACCTGCGCGAGTACAAGCTGGCATCGCTGCGTAATCAGGTCGCACTGGTTTCGCAGAACGTGCATCTGTTTAACGACACGGTAGCCAACAACATCGCCTATGCGCGCACCGACGAGTTCAGCCGCGAGCAGGTTGAAGAGGCGGCGCGGATGGCCTACGCGATGGACTTCATCAACAAAATGGATAACGGTCTCGATACGGTAATCGGCGAAAACGGCGTTCTGCTTTCCGGCGGCCAGCGCCAGCGTATTGCCATCGCCCGCGCGCTGCTGCGTAACAGCCCAATCCTGATTCTGGATGAAGCGACCTCGGCGCTGGATACCGAATCTGAACGTGCGATTCAGGCGGCGCTGGACGAACTGCAGAAAAACCGCACCTCGCTGGTGATTGCGCACCGTCTGTCCACTATCGAGCAGGCTGACGAAATCATTGTGGTCGAAGACGGACGTATCGTTGAGCGCGGCAGTCATCGCGATCTGCTCGAACAACGCGGCGTCTACGCACAGCTGCACAAAATGCAGTTTGGCGAATGATAGCGAAGATCTGGTCCGGCGAATCGCCGCTGTGGCGGCTGCTGCTGCCGCTCTCCTGGCTGTACGGCCTGGTGAGCGGCGTGATTCGCCTGTGTTATCAACTCGGCCTGAAGAAGTCCTGGCGTGCGCCATGCCCGGTTGTGATTGTGGGTAACCTGACGGCGGGCGGCAATGGTAAAACGCCAGTGGTTATCTGGCTGGTGGAACAGCTTCAGCGTCAGGGAGTACGCGTTGGCGTGGTCTCTCGTGGCTACGGTGGCAAAGCGGAGCGCTATCCTCTGCTGCTGAATGCCGATACTACTACCGCGCAAGCCGGAGATGAACCAGTGCTGATTTATCAGCGCACCGGCGCGCCCGTGGCGGTTTCGCCGGTGCGGGTTGATGCGGTGAAAGCGCTTCTGGCGGCTCACGATCTTCAAATGATCGTCACCGATGACGGTTTGCAGCACTACCGGCTGGCACGCGATAAAGAGATCGTGGTGATCGACGGTGTGCGCCGCTTTGGTAATGGCTGGTGGTTACCGGCTGGCCCGATGCGTGAACGCGCTTCACGTCTGGATACGGTCGATGCGCGGATCGTCAACGGTGGCGAAGCGCTGCCGGGAGAAATTCCGATGACGTTACGTCCGGGCGACGCCGTCAATCTGCTGACCGGTGAGCGGCAGCCTGTTTCCACACTACAAAACGTGGTGGCGATGGCCGGCATTGGTCACCCGCCGCGCTTTTTTGCCACCCTGAATGATTGCGGCCTGCAACCGGTACGAACGGTGGCGCTGGCCGATCACCAGGCGCTGAGTGAAGCGGATGTGCAGGCGCTGGTCGCGCCAGGACAGATGCTGATCATGACCGAAAAAGATGCGGTGAAATGTCGCCGCTTCGCGCAGAAAAACTGGTGGTATCTGCCGGTGGACGCCGTGCTTTCCGGCGATCGCGCGCAGACGCTGCTGCAGGAATTGATTACCCTCGCACGGCGCTAACCGCGTCGGCGAAAGCAGGGGAACGGCATGGCAGAACTGCAACTCACCCTTCGCGCCGCGCGGCATCTGCATCTGGCGGCACAGGGCCTTCTTACCCGTCCACGTCGTCAGCCTCAGACGACGGATATTCTCCGTACCATTCAGCAAATGTCATTGCTGCAAATCGACACCATTAACGTGGTGGCCCGTAGCCCGTATCTGGTGCTCTTCAGCCGTCTTGGCGCCTATCCTTCATCGTGGCTCGATGATGCGCTCGCGCGCGGTGAGCTGATGGAGTACTGGGCGCATGAAGCGTGTTTCCTGCCGCGCAGCGATTTTGCGCTGGTGCGCCATCGTATGCTGGCGCCGCATAACATGGGCTGGAAATATCACCAAAGCTGGATGGATGAGCACGCCGCCGAGATTGCGGCTCTGAAAGCGCATATCGCTGAGAATGGCCCGGTGCGCTCCGCCGATTTTGCACACCCGCGTAAGGGGCAGAGCGGCTGGTGGGAATGGAAACCGCACAAGCGACACCTTGAGGGGCTGTTTACCGCAGGTGAAGTTATGGTGGTCGAGCGGCGAAACTTCCATCGCGTATACGATCTGACGGAGCGCGTCATGCCGCAGTGGGACGATCGCCGGGACACGCTTGCGCAACCGCAGGCCGAAGCCCTGATGCTGGAAAACAGCGCCCGCAGCCTGGGCATTTTTCGTCCTCAGTGGCTGGCGGACTATTATCGATTGCGCCAGCCGGATCTCCGCACGCTGCTGGCGCAGTGGCAGGAGCAGGAACAGGTGGTACCGGTAAACGTTGAACAGCTTGGCGAGATGTGGGTACATCACAGCTTACAACCCGAGCTGGCGCGGGCGGCGGAAGGTAAGCTCAATGCGACCCACAGTGCGGTGTTATCACCTTTCGATCCGGTCGTCTGGGATCGTAAACGCGCCGAACAGTTTTTCAATTTTACCTATCGGCTGGAGTGCTACACGCCCGCGCCGAAACGGCAGTACGGCTATTTTGTCCTGCCGTTGCTGCATCGTGGTGAATTAGTTGGCCGCATGGACAGCAAAATGCACCGTAGCGACGGCGTGCTGGAAATTTTCGCACTGTATCTGGAAGAGGGCGTGCGGGTCAGCCAGCATCTGGAAAAAGGTCTGATGCAGGCCATCAACGATTTTGCCCGCTGGCAAGGGGCGACGCGCGTGACCCTCGGCGCGGTGGCGGAAAAACTCTTTCTCCATCAACGACACGGTTGGGAGATTGACGCCGACCGGTAGCGCTCTATGATATGCTGCACTGGTTTTCGATACGGCCCATCAGGAGGAACCATGGATCACCGTCTACTAGAAATTATTGCCTGCCCGGTTTGCAACGGCAAACTCTATTACAGCCAGGACAAGCAAGAACTGATTTGCAAACTTGATAATCTGGCGTTTCCCTGCGTGACGGTATCCCGTATTGCTGGAAAACGAAGCCCGCGTTTTAGCCGCTGAAGAGAACAGACCATGAGTTTCGTTGTGATTATTCCGGCGCGTTTCGCCTCTACGCGCCTGCCGGGTAAGCCGTTACAGGACATCAACGGTAAACCGATGATTGTGCACGTGCTGGAACGCGCACGTGAATCTGGCGCTGAGCGTATTATTGTTGCGACCGATCATGCCGAAGTCGCGAAAGCCGTTGAAGCGGCGGGCGGTGAAGTGTGCATGACCCGTGCCGATCACCAGTCTGGTACCGAACGTCTGGCGGAAGTGGTGGAAAAATGCGCCTTCAGCGATGACACCGTTATCGTTAACGTGCAGGGCGACGAGCCGATGATTCCGGCGGTCATTATCCGCCAGGTGGCGGAAAACCTGGCCGCGAGCCAATCCGGTATGGCGACCCTCGCAGTACCGATTCACGATGCGGAAGAAGCGTTTAACCCTAATGCGGTAAAAGTGGTCATGGACAAAGACGGCTACGCGCTGTATTTCTCCCGTGCGACCATTCCGTGGGATCGTGACCGCTTCGCCAAAAGCCGCGAAGAAATTGGCGACACCCTGCTGCGCCACATCGGTATCTATGGCTACCGTGCCGGCTTTATTCGCCGCTATGTTAACTGGGCGCCAAGTCCGCTGGAGCACATTGAGATGCTCGAGCAGCTGCGAGTGCTGTGGTACGGCGAAAAAATTCACGTTGCCGTCGCCAAAGAAGTGCCGGGAACGGGGGTTGATACGCCGGAAGATCTGGCCCGCGTCCGCGCCGAACTGAAGTAATCCTGCCGCCCCTGCTTCTCAGGGGCGTCTTCCTGCCGGGTATTTCTGACTTTCTGTTTCAATTTTGATCTTGTCTGGTGAAATTCACTTTTCATATGCTCATTATGAAAGCAATGGCTTTTATGGGGTAATCGGATATGGAACAGCTACGGGTAGAACTCAGCCATCTGTTGGGTGAATCGCTCAGCCGCGTAGAGTGCATCAACGAGCAAACGGATACCGCGTTGTGGTCGTTGTATGATGCCGAAGGCAATCCCATGCCGCTGCTGGCGCGCAGTTTTACGTCCCCGGCCTGGCTCGCCAGCTGGCATGGAAATTCTCAACGTTGGCGCGTCACGGCACCGTGCGGATGCCGGTAGTGTATGGCGTGATGACCCACGAAGAGCACCCTGGGCCGGATGTCTTGCTGCTGGAGCGACTGCGGGAGTTCCTGCTGAAGCGCCCACCCGTAATCAGCAACGCTGGGACGCGTTAAAAGATCAGATTGTCGAAGCGCTGCTGGCGTGGCATCGGGTAGACAGTGCGGGTTGCGTAGGCTTTGTGGATAGCACTCAGGAAAACAGCTGGCCGCAATGGTATCGACAGCGGATCGAAGTGCTGTGGGGCACGCTGAATCTGTATCAGAATACTGGGCTGACCATGCAGGATAAGCGACTGCTGTTCCGCACCCGCGAATGTCTGGAGGCGCTGTTTGAGGGCTTTAGCGATAACTGCGTGTTGGTGCACGGCCATCTTACTTTACGCAGCATGCTGAAAGATTCGCGCAGCGATCAACTGCTGGCGATGGTCGGCCCAGGGCCGATTCTGTGGGCGCCGCGCGAATACGAGCTGTTCCGCCTGCATGAAAGCCCGCAGGCGGAACAGCTGTTATGGCACTACCTCCAGCGCGCGCCGGTCGCCGAAGCGTTTCTCTGGCGGCGCTGGCTGTATCTGTTGTGGGATGAGGTCGAGAAGCTGGTCAACACGGGGAAATTTAACCGCGCCAATTTTGACCTGGCCTCGAAATCACTGCTCCCTGGCTCTCCTGAATCGCCTTTCAGCCATTGCCAGATGCGCCCCAGCGTTTCATAGCCTACCCGGTCGCTGTGCATCAGCCAGACCGGGAAGGGATAATACGCTCCCACGGATTCAGCGGCGAGGTGATAGCCAACTGGTTCGCCGGCGCGGGCAGCGGATGCAGGCCAACGTGCTGGAAGAAAATCATCGCGCGCGGCAGATGCGACGCCGACGTCACCAGCAGGAATGGGGCATCACCAATGGCGGCTTTCACCGCGCTCGCCTCTTCTTCCGTATCTTTTGGTGTATCCAGCACGATAATCTCGCTGCGCGGTACGCCAAGGCTTTCCGCGACCCGCGCACCCGCTTCGGCGGTACTGACCGGGTTGGTTAATGCCGGGCGCCGGTGAAGATCATCTTCGCCCCTGGATTGGCCTGCCACAGGCGAATCCCTTCCGCCAGCCGCGGCAGGCTATTGCTAATCAGGTTTGAGCTGGGCGCCCACTGTGGGTTCCACGTATAGCCGCCGCCGAGCACCACCACATACTGCGCTGGCTGCTCGCCGCGCCATGTCGGGTACTTATCTTCAATGGGTTTAAGCAGGCCGTCGGCAACAGGTTGCAGGCTCAGCAGCAGTAAAAAAAGCCAGCCAGCGGTGATGGCGCATTTACCCGTTTTCTGGAAGCGGGTAAACCACACCAGGACTATTCCCAAACCGATCAATAAAAGCAGCAAAGGTAGCGGCAGCATCATGCCGCCGATAAACTTTTTCAGCATAAAAAGCATTCTATTGAGTACCTTTTTTAACCATCTGACGCATGAATGCAGGGATATTACACCAGATAGCTTCATTCTCGCCGTGGGTGTGACAAAATAGACCCTTTGTGGCTGGTGATGGAAGGACGTCCCGTGCAGGATCGCAATTTCGATGACATTGCGGAAAAGTTTTCGCGCAATATTTATGGCACCACCAAGGGCCAGCTGCGCCAGGCTATTCTGTGGCAGGATCTTGATGTGCTGCTTGCCGCCATGGGCACGCAGCCGCTGCGCATTCTGGACGCTGGCGGCGGTGAAGGCCAGACGGCGATCAAAATGGCGGAGCGCGGTCATCATGTGACGCTGTGCGATCTTTCTGCCGAGATGATCGCCCGTGCAAGTCAGGCTGCCAGCGACAAAGGTGTGAGCCACAACATGCATTTCATACAATGCGCGGCGCAGGACGTGGCCGGGCATTTGGAAAGCCCGGTTGATCTGATATTGTTTCACGCTGTACTGGAGTGGGTGGCCGAACCGCGGGAGGCGTTAAACACGCTGTGGTCGGTGCTGCGTCCTGGCGGCGCATTATCATTAATGTTCTACAATGCAAACGGCCTGTTGATGCATAACATGGTGGCGGGCAACTTTGATTATGTTGCTCTTGGCATGCCGAAAAAGAAAAAGCGTACGCTGTCGCCGAACTACCCGCGCGACCCGCAGCAGGTCTATAGCTGGCTGGAAGAGATTGGCTGGCAAATTAACGGGAAAACCGGCGTGCGAGTGTTTCATGACTATCTGCGCGATAAGCATAAGCAACAGGATAGCTATGACATCCTGCTGGAGCTGGAAACGCGCTATTGCCGTCAGGAACCTTATATCAGCCTGGGGCGCTATATTCATGTCACCGCGCTTAAGCCGCAGACAGAAACAAGGATAAACGATGAGTGAATTTTCCCAGACAGTCCCCGAACTGGTTGCCTGGGCCAGAAAAAATGATTTCGCCATTTCGCTACCCGTCGATAGGCTCTCATTTTTGCTGGCTATCGCAACGCTGAACGGCGAGCGGCTGGAAGGTGAAATGACGGAAGGCGAGCTGGTGGATGCGTTCCGTCACGTCAGTGATGCGTTTGAGCAAACCAGTGAAACCATCGGTACGCGCGCCAACAACGCGATTAACGATCTGGTTCGCCAACGTCTGCTGAACCGCTTTACCAGCGAAATCACGGAAGGAAACGCCATCTATCGTCTGACGCCGCTGGGCATTGGCATTACCGACTACTATATTCGTCAGCGTGAGTTTTCGACGCTGCGCCTGTCAATGCAGCTGTCGATTGTGGCCAGCGAGCTGAAAAGAGCTGCCGATTCGGCGGAAGAGGGCGGCGATGAGTTTCACTGGCACCGTAATGTTTACGCGCCGCTGAAATATTCGGTGGCGGAGATTTTTGACAGCATCGACCTGACGCAGCGCATCATGGATGAGCAGCAACAGTCGGTTAAAGATGACATCGCGCAGTTGCTGAATAAAGACTGGCGCGCGGCGATCTCCAGCTGTGAGCTTTTGCTGTCCGAAACCTCCGGCACGTTACGCGAATTGCAGGATACGCTGGACGCGGCGGGCGATAAGCTGCAGGCGAACCTGCTGCGCATTCAGGATGCCACGCTGAGTCATAACGATTTGCATTTTGTCGACCGGCTGGTGTTCGACCTGCAAAGCAAGCTCGACCGTATCGTTAGCTGGGGTCAGCAGGCCATTGACCTGTGGATCGGCTACGATCGTCACGTGCATAAGTTTATTCGTACCGCTATCGATATGGATAAAAACCGCGTCTTTGCTCAGCGCTTGCGCCAGTCGGTGCAGTCCTACTTCGACGCGCCGTGGGCGCTCACCTACGCCAGCGCCGACCGTTTGCTGGACATGCGTGATGAAGAGATGACGCTGCGCGACGAAGAGGTCACCGGCGAACTTCCGCCGGACTTAGAGTTCGAAGAATTTAACGAAATCCGCGAACAGCTTGCCGCGCTGATCGAAGAACAGTTGGCTATCTATAAAACCAAACAGCTGCCGCTGGACCTCGGTCTGGTGGTGAAAGAGTATCTGGCTCAGTATCCGCGAGCGCGCCACTTCGACGTGGCGCGTATTGTGGTTGACCAGGCGGTTCGTTTGGGCGTAGCGCAAGCAGATTTCACCGGACTGCCGGCCAAATGGCAGGCAATTAATGATTACGGAGCCAAGGTACAGGCGCATGTCATTGACAAATATTGAACAAGTGATGCCGGTTAAACTGGCACAGGCCCTGGCCAACCCCTTTTCCCTGCGCTGGATAGCGCGCTGCGTGCTGGCCGCCATATTGGCCTGGACGAGCTCGACAACCACGCTTTCTTGATGGATTTCCAGGAGTACCTGGAAGAGTTTTACGCCCGCTACAACGTTGAACTGATCCGCGCGCCGGAAGGGTTCTTCTATCTGCGCCCGCGTTCTACCACGCTGATTCCGCGTTCGGTTCTCTCCGAACTGGACATGATGGTCGGCAAAATTCTTTGCTACCTCTACCTCAGCCGGAACGTCTGGCAAATGAAGGCATCTTCACCCAGCAGGAACTGTACGATGAGCTGCTGGCGCTGGCCGATGAAGCCAAACTGTTGAAACTGGTTAACAACCGTTCCACCGGTTCTGACCTTGACCGTCAGAAGTTACAGGAAAAGGTGCGTTCTTCGCTCAACCGCCTGCGCCGTCTGGGCATGGTGTGGTTTATGGGCCATGACAGCAGCAAATTCCGCATCACCGAATCGGTGTTCCGCTTCGGCGCCGATGTGCGTTCCGGCGATGACGCGCGCGAAGCGCAGCTGCGCATGATTCGCGACGGGGAAGCCATGGCGATTGAAAACCATCTGCAGCTCAATGACGAGAACGACGACCATCAGCAGGATAGCGGGGAGGAAGAATAATGATCGAACGTGGTAAATTTCGTTCGCTAACGCTGATTAACTGGAACGGGTTCTTTGCCCGTACTTTCGATCTGGATGAACTGGTCACCACGCTGTCCGGCGGTAACGGTGCCGGTAAATCGACCACCATGGCGGCCTTCGTCACGGCGCTGATCCCCGACTTAACGCTGCTGCACTTCCGTAATACCACCGAAGCGGGGCCACCAGTGGTTCACGCGATAAAGGTCTGCACGGTAAGCTGAAAGCGGGCGTCTGCTACTCGGTGCTTGACGTGATGAACTCGCGTCACCAGCGCGTGGTGGTCGGCGTGCGTCTGCAACAGGTGGCGGGGCGCGATCGTAAAGTCGACATTAAGCCATTCGCCATTCAGGGACTGCCAACCTCTATTCAGCCGACCCAGTTGCTGACTGAAACGCTGAACGAGCGCCAGGCGCGCGTGCTGACGTTGCAGGAGCTGAAAGATAAGCTTGAGACCATCGAAGGCGTACAGTTCAAGCAGTTCAACTCGATTACCGACTACCACGCGCTGATGTTCGATCTGGGCATCGTCGCGCGTCGTCTGCGCTCTGCCGCTGACCGTAGTAAATTCTATCGCCTGATTGAGGCCTCGCTGTACGGCGGTATTTCCAGCGCGATTACCCGCTCGCTGCGTGACTACCTGCTGCCGGAAAACAGCGGCGTGCGTAAAGCGTTCCAGGATATGGAAGCGGCGCTGCGCGAAAACCGGATGACGCTGGAAGCGATTCGCGTCACCCAGTCTGACCGCGACCTGTTCAAGCACCTGATCTCCGAAGCCACCGACTACGTGGCCGCCGACTATATGCGCCACGCTAACGAGCGCCGCGTGCATCTGGATAAAGCACTGGAGTACCGTCGCGAACTGTTTACCTCCCGCTCGCAGCTGGCGGCGGAACAGTACAAGCACGTCGACATGGCGCGTGAGCTACAGGAACACAACGGCGCGGAAGGCGATCTCGAAGCCGATCACCAGGCTGCCAGCGACCACCTGAACCTGGTGCAGACCGCGCTGCGTCAGCAGGAAAAAATTGAGCGCTATGAAGCGGACTTAGACGAGCTGCAAATTCGCCTCGAAGAGCAGAACGAAGTGGTGGCGGAAGCCGCCGAACAGCAGGAAGAGAACGAAGCGCGCGCCGAAGCCGCCGAGCTGGAAGTGGATGAGCTGAAAAGCCAGCTCGCCGACTATCAGCAGGCGCTGGACGTGCAGCAAACGCGCGCCATTCAGTACACCCAGGCGCTACAGGCATTGGAACGCGCGAAAGCGCTGTGCCACCTGCCGGATTTAACCCCGGACAGCGCAGCGGAATGGCTGGAAACCTTCCAGGCCAAAGAGCAGGAAGCGACGGAAAAACTGCTGTCGCTCGAGCAGAAAATGAGCGTTGCCGAGACGGCACACAGCCAGTTTGAGCAAGCCTATCAGCTGGTGGCGTCAATCAACGGCCCGCTGGCGCGTAACGAAGCTTGGGACGTGGCGCGTGAACTGTTGCGCGACGGCGTAAACCAGCGTCACCTGGCGGAACAGGCGCAGCCGCTGCGCAGCCGTCTGAATGAGCTGGAACAGCGTCTGCGCGAACAGCAGGAGGCCGAGCGTCTGCTGGCCGATTTCTGCAAGCGTCAGGGCAAACAGTACGACATTGACGATCTTGAAAACCTGCATCGTGAGCTGGAAGCGCGCATCGCCGCCCTGAGTGATAGCGTGACTGACGCTCGCGAGCAGCGTATGCAACTGCGCCAGGAACAGGAACAGCTGCAATCGCGTATCTCCGCGCTGATGCACCGCGCGCCGGTCTGGCTGGCGGCGCAGAACAGCCTGGGCCAGCTGTGCGAGCAGAGCGGCGAGCAGTTCGAGTCGAGTCAGGATGTGACCGAATACCTTCAGCAACTGCTGGAGCGCGAGCGCGAAGCGATCGTGGAACGCGACGAAGTGGGCGCGCGCAAACGTGCCGTCGATGATGAAATCGAGCGCTTAAGCCAGCCGGGCGGTTCCGAAGACCCGCGCCTTAACGCGCTGGCTGAACGTTTTGGCGGCGTACTGCTGTCGGAAATTTATGATGACGTCAGCCTGGACGACGCGCCGTACTTCTCCGCGCTGTATGGTCCGTCGCGTCATGCCATCGTGGTGCCGGATCTGTCGCAGATCGCCGAGTATCTGGAAGGGCTGGAAGATTGCCCGGAAGATCTCTACCTGATTGAAGGGGATCCGCAATCCTTCGATGACAGCGTGTTCAACGTCGACGAGCTGGAAAAAGCGGTAGTGGTGAAGACCGCCGACCGCCAGTGGCGTTATTCGCGCTTCCCGGCGGTGCCGCTGTTTGGCCGCGCCGCGCGCGAAAGCCGCATTGAGAGCCTGCACGCCGAGCGTGAAGTGCTGTCTGAACGTTTTGCGACCCTGTCGTTCGACGTCCAGAAAACCCAGCGTTTGCATCAGGCGTTCAGCCGCTTTATCGGCAGTCACCTGTCGGTGGCGTTTGACGACGATCCGGAAGCGGAAATTCGCAAGCTGAATACCCGTCGCAACGAGCTGGAACGCGCGCTGAGCAGCCACGAAAGCGATAACCAGCAGCAGCAGGCGCAGTACGAACAGGCGAAAGAGGGCGTTGCGTTGCTCAACCGTCTCCTGCCGCGTCTGAGCCTGCTGGCCGATGAAACGCTGGCCGATCGCGTGGATGAAATTCAGGAGCGTCTGGATGAAGCGCAGGAAGCGGCGCGCTTTATTCAGCAGCACGGTAACCAGTTGGCGAAACTTGAGCCGATGGTCTCTGTACTGCAGAGTGACCCGGAGCAGTTTGAACAGCTGAAAGAAGATTACGCCTGGTCGCAGCAGGTACAGCGCGAAGCGCGTCAGCAGGCGTTTGCCCTGACCGAAGTCGTGCAGCGTCGCGCCCACTTTGGTTACTCTGATTCAGCGGAAATGCTGAGCGGCAACAGCGACCTGAACGAAAAATTGCGCGAACGTCTGGCGCAGGCAGAAAGCGAGCGTAGCCGCGCGCGTGAAGCCATGCGCACGCACGCTGCGCAGGTGAGTCAGTACAGCCAGGTGCTGGCGTCGCTGAAGAGCTCCTACGACACCAAGAAAGAGCTGCTTAACGATCTCTACAAAGAGCTGAAAGATATTGGCGTACGTGCTGATGCGGGTGCAGAAGAGCGTGCGCGCATTCGCCGTGACGAGCTGCACGCGCAGCTGAGCAACAACCGTGCGCGCCGTAACCAGCTGGAAAAAGCGCTGACCTTCTGCGAAGCGGAGATGGATAACCTGACCCGTAAGCTGCGCAAGCTGGAGCGTGATTATCTCGAAATGCGTGAGCAAGTCGTCAGCGCGAAAGCGGGATGGTGCGCGGTGATGCGTCTGGTGAAAGACAATAACGTTGAACGTCGCCTGCACCGCCGCGAGCTGGCCTATCTCTCCGCAGACGATCTGCGTTCAATGTCGGATAAAGCATTGGGCGCACTGCGTCTGGCGGTTGCGGATAACGAACATCTGCGTGACGTGCTGCGTATGTCGGAAGATCCGAAGCGTCCTGAGCGTAAGATTCAGTTCTTCGTGGCGGTATATCAGCATCTGCGCGAACGTATCCGTCAGGATATTATCCGCACCGATGACCCGGTAGAAGCCATCGAACAGATGGAAATCGAACTGAGCCGTCTGACTGAAGAACTGACCAACCGTGAACAGAAGCTGGCAATCAGCTCACGCAGCGTGGCGAATATTATTCGCAAAACCATTCAGCGCGAGCAGAACCGTATTCGCCAGCTGAACCAGGGGCTGCAGAGCGTGTCGTTCGGCCAGGTGAACAGCGTGCGTCTGAACGTGAACGTGCGCGAGAGTCACTCGACGCTGCTGGACGTGCTCTCTGAGCAGCACGAGCAGCATCAGGATCTGTTCAACAGCAACCGTCTGACCTTCTCGGAAGCGTTGGCGAAGCTGTACCAGCGCCTGAACCCGCAGATCGATATGGGCCAGCGTACGCCGCAGACTATTGGTGAAGAGCTGCTCGACTACCGTAGCTACCTGGAGATGGAAGTTGAGGTTAACCGTGGTTCTGACGGCTGGCTGCGCGCGGAGTCCGGCGCGCTGTCGACCGGTGAGGCGATCGGTACCGGGATGTCGATTCTGGTGATGGTGGTGCAGAGCTGGGAAGATGAGGCACGACGTCTGCGCGGTAAAGATTTGTCACCGTGCCGTCTGCTGTTCCTTGATGAAGCCGCGCGTCTCGATGCGCGTTCTATCGCCACGCTGTTCGAGCTGTGCGAACGCCTGGAGATGCAGCTGATTATCGCGGCGCCGGAAAACATCAGCCCGGAGAAAGGCACAACCTACAAGCTGGTGCGTAAAGTGGTACACAACCACGAACACGTACACGTGGTGGGCTGCGCGGCTTTGCTGCTCAGTTACCGGAAACCTTGCCAGGGACCGCCGACGCGTCATAACCGTTTCCCGGAGGCGCGCAGCGACTCCGGGAAACGGTCCATGTGTCCGAATACAGAATCTAAGGCGACAGCAATGTCGCCTTTTTTGTTATCTGTTTTTCGCCGCCAGCGCGTTATTATCTTTAGACTTCTTTACATTTGAACGGGCAAAATAGTTTTTGTCTTTATATACTGAAGGTAAGCCCACGTTAGGGGTCTTCGTATAGATAACAGGGGCAAGGGATGTTGCTGAAAAAAGAAAATGGTCGTCGGTTGTCAGCCATGAGTTTGTGTCTGGCGATGACATTTGCTCCGCTGTTTACTGCCTTTGCGGATGAACCAGAACTGGTTCCTTCTGATAGCACCGCAACGCCAGCAGAACAAGCGCCAGTGCTTCTGAACTCGGGCGCGCAATCGTCGGCAATGGCGAGCCTTGTCGGCACTCAGCCGCTGGCTGAAGGGCGGCGGCGAAAAGCCGCGCCGATATTCTGGCTACGCTACCTGCCGGATATCAACCTGTCTACCTGAATCCTCTGGCGACATTGTATGCCGCCGAGAGATGAAACCCATGTGGGAAAACCGTGATGCGGTACGCGCCTTCCAGCAGCAGCTGGCGGAAGTGGCGATCGCCGGTTTCCAGCCGCAGTTTACCCGTTGGGTCGAGCTGCTGACCGATCCAGCGTCAATGGGATGGCACGTGACGTCGTACTTTCCGACGCGCTGATGGGCTATCTGCACTTTATCAGCGGTATTCCGGTTCAGGGCAATCGTTGGTTGTATAGCGATAAACCGTACACGCTGGCGACGCCGCCGCTGTCGGTGATTAACCAATGGCAGTTAGCGCTGGAAAACGGCTCGCTGCCGCAGTTTATCGCCGCGCTGGCGCCGCAGCATCCGCAGTATAGCGCAATGCATCAGGCGCTACTGGCGCTGACGGGGATAACCGCCCGTGGCCAAAACTGACCTCGACGGCCGCATTGCGTCCGGGCAGTGGAGCAGCGATGTGCCGGCGCTACGTGAAATCCTGCAACGTAATGGCGTGCTGGACAACAGTCCGGCCATTCCGCTGCCGGGTGATAACGTCGGCAAGACGAAAAAGGCAGCGAAAAGCGGGCCCGCCGCCTATGACCGCCAACTGGTAGATGCGGTGAAACGATTCCAGGCGGCGCAGGGGCTTGGCGCGGACGGCGTCATTGGGCATCGACGCGCGATTGGCTGAACGTCTCCTCCGCCCAGCGTGCGGGCGTGCTGGCGCTGAACATTCAGCGTCTGCGCCTATTACCGGGGAAAGTCTCTACCGGGATTATGGTGAATATTCCGGCTTACTCGCTGGTCTACTATCTCAACGGCAACGAAGCGCTGGCCTCGCGGGTTATCGTGGGCCGCCCCGATCGTAAAACGCCGATGATGAGCAGCGCGCTGAATAATGTGGTGGTCAACCCACCGTGGAACGTGCCGCCGACGCTGGCGCGTAACGATATTCTCCCGAAGCTGCGTAATGACCCGGGCTACCTGGAGCGACATAATTACACTGTGTTACGCGGCTGGAACAGTAAAGAGACTATCGATCCGTGGCGGGTCGATTGGTCGACAATCACACCGTCGAATTTGCCGTTCCGTTTCCAGCAGGCGCCGGGGAACATAACTCGCTGGGGCGCTATAAGTTTAATATGCCAAGCTCCGATGCCATTTATCTGCATGATACGCCTAACCATAATCTGTTCCAGAAAGATGCGCGGGCATTAAGCTCCGGCTGCGTGCGGGTAAATAAAGCTTCCGATCTGGCGAATATGCTGTTACAGGATGCAGGCTGGAATGACGCCAGAATTTCTGATGCCCTTAAAGAAGGGAATACGCGCTACGTAAATATCCGGCAGAATATTCCGGTTAATCTCTATTATCTGACCGCCTTTGTCGGTGCTGACGGTCAGACACAATATCGAACAGATATTTACAATTATGATGTCACTGCGCGATCGGGTGCACAGATTTTGCCAAAAGCGGAACAATTAATCAGATAAATGAAGTAGTTCAGGTAATGTAGTTGTCGAATAAAAAGCACAGATGCCAGCCCCGCAGGTCCAGGGCTGGCGGCTCTGTGCGGCAGGCCGCCTTGACGCTGGCTTTGATGCCCGGTAAGGTGCTTAACGTGCGCCAGAAGTGCATATTTTTCGATCACATTACTGACTGTAGACCTGATTATCATGGACAAATTTGACGCTAATCGCCGCAAGCTGCTGGCGTTAGGTGGTGTTGCGCTCGGCGCGGCCGCCATCTTGCCCACGCCTGCGCTTGCCACCCTCTCGACCCACGTCCGCGTATTTTAACGCTGAATAACCTGCATACAGGTGAGTTGATAAAAGCCGAGTTTTTTGACGGCCGAGGCTATATTCAGGATGAATTAGCAAAACTAAACCATTTTTTCCGTGACTATCGCGCGAATAAAATAAAAAGCATCGATCCTTCTTTGTTCGATCAGCTTTATCGCCTTCAGGGACTATTAGGAACAAATAAACCTGTGCAATTGATCTCTGGATATCGTTCCGTTGATACCAATAATGAGCTAAGAGCGCACAGTAGTGGGGTAGCGAAAAAAAGCTATCACACGAAAGGTCAGGCAATGGATTTTCATATTGAAGGCGTTTCATTAAGTAATATACGCAAAGCTGCGTTATCTATGCGCGCAGGTGGTGTAGGATATTACCCACGTAGCAACTTTGTGCATATTGATACCGGGCCGGTCCGGCACTGGTAGCTCTACGCCAACCGTTCAGGCACACTGAAGTGTCTGAACGGTGACGAGTCCAAACAGGAGCAACATGAATTATCGTATTATTCCGGTGACTGCGTTCGCGCAAAACTGTTCATTGATCTGGTGCGAGCAAACGAAACTGGCGGCGTTGGTCGACCCAGGTGGCGATGCGGAAACTATCAAGCAGCAGGTTGCCGAAGCGGGCGTGACGTTGCAGCAAATTTTGCTGACCCATGGGCATCTTGACCATGTGGGGCGGCGGCTGAACTGGCGCAGCACTACGGGTGCCGATTATTGGCCCGGAAAAAGAAGATGAATTCTGGTTGCAGGGCTGCCTGCGCAAAGCCGGATGTTTGGTCTTGAGGACTGTCAGCCTTTGACGCCGGACCGCTGGCTGAACGAAGGGGATACGGTGAGTGTCGGCAACGTGAAGCTGCAGGTGCTGCACTGTCCGGGACATACGCCGGGCATGTCGTGTTCTTCGATGACCAGGCGCGTTTGCTGATCTCGGGTGACGTGCTGTTTAAAGGTGGCGTCGGCGCAGCGACTTCCCGCGTGGCGATCACGCGCAGTTGATCGATGCGATTAAGCGCAAACTGCTGCCGTTAGGCGATGACGTGAAGTTTATTGCCGGCCATGGCCCAATGTCGACGCTGGGTTATGAGCGTCTGCATAATCCATTCCTGCAGGATGAACTGCCGGTGTGGTAATCTCAGAATAATAAAAAGGCCGCGAATGCGGCCTTTTTTGTCCCTGCAGGGAGCGTATTGATTACAGGACGGCGACGATGGCTTCGCACAGCGGCGCCATGTTGTCCGGCGTCATGCCGCCACGTTGATACGGCCGGAAGCGACGGCATAAATACCGAACTCTTCACGCAGGCGCAGTACCTGCTCTTTGGTCAGACCGCTGAACGAGAACATCCCGTTCTGCTTCGTGATGAAGGTGAAATCACGGCTGGCGCCTTTTTCCTGCAACGTATTAACGAACAGCAGACGCATGCGCTGAATGCGCTGACGCATATCGGTCAGCTCTTGTTCCCAGATGGCGCGCAGCGCGTCGTTGCTGAGAATGGTTGCGACCACGGATGCGCCGTGCGCCGGCGGGTTAGAGTAGTTCGCGCGAATCACGGCTTTCAGCTGGCTGAAGGCGCGATCGGCGGTGTCGGCATCGGCTGTGACCAGGGTGCAAGCACCAACGCGTTCGTTGTACAGGCCGAAGTTTTTCGAGTAGGAGCTCGCCACAATCAGCTCTTTGTGCAGCGCGGCAAATGCGCGCAGGCCTTCGGCATCTTCTTCCAGACCGCGAGCAAAGCCCTGGTAGGCGAAGTCGAACAGCGGCAGCCAACCTTTTTCAATCGACAGGTTTGCCAGCTGTTGCCACTGCTCCAGCGTCGGGTCGATACCGGTTGGGTTATGGCAGCAGCCGTGGAACAGCACCACGTCACCCGCCTGGGCTTCATTCAGGCTCGCCAGCAGGCCGTCGAAGTTAAGGGCATGCTTTTCTGCATCGTAGTAGTCATATTCGCGTACTTCCAGGCCAGCAGCGCCAAAGACGCTCTTGTGGTTCGGCCAGCTTGGGTTGCTGACCCAAACGCGCTTCACGTCAGTATTTTTCGCGAGGAAATCCGCCGCCACGCGCAGTGCGCCGGTGCCGCCTGGGGTCTGAGCGGTGCGCGCGCGTTTGTCACTAATGATGCTGTTGCCTTTGCCGAACAGCAGCTCTTGCGTGCAGCGACCAAACTCAGGAATACCATCAATACCGAGATAGTTTTTGGTGGTTTCATTCTCCAGCAGATACTGTTCAGCTTTTTTTACGCTGGTCAGCACCGGCGTCTTGCCGGTTTCATCTTTATAAACACCTATCCGAGATTGATTTTTCCCGGGCGTTCGTCGGCGCGAAACAGATCGGCCAGGCCAGAATTGGGTCGGCAGGGGCGGCTGTAATGTTCTCAAACATGACGAGGTTCCATTAATAAGTTCGGGGAAATCCGCTATCAGGTTAACGGTAGATTTACAAAATGCCAACCGTTAGAGACTAAAAGCGCGAAGCTTTTCAAAAGTTAAGATCTTCCTCTTTAGAACGCAAAAAAGCAGGACCGAAGTCCTGCTCTTGAGGCATATAGCAGTGAGGGTCTGCTGATTAGAACTGGTAAACGATACCAACAGCAGCCTGATCGTCGGTTCCCTGCTTGGTGGCAGCAGAGTACGCGTTGTCGTCCAGCAGGTTGAACTTGTACGCCGCGTAGACGTTCATGTTCTTGTTGAAGTAGTACCAGGTGCCCAGTTCGATGTATTTAACCAGGTCAGCATCGCCGCCTTTGAAGTCGCCACGGCCAATCAGGTCTTTACCTTTGGACTGTACGTAGCCCAGGGACGGACGCAGACCGAAGTCGAACTGATACTGAACAACAGCTTCGAAGTTCTGAGTTTTGTTTGCGAAGTTGTTGTCCGGCTCGCGGTCATGTTCAGCGTTTCAGCATACATTACCGCAGCGTAGATGTTGTTCGCGTCGTATTTCGCAGCAGTAGACCAAGCTTCTGCTTTGCTGCCGCCAGCGCTCGCCCAAGTGTGAGTGGTGCCATTGAAGGTAGAGCTGCCCGGGTTAACCTGGTCGTTGGTACGGTCTGCAACTTCATAACCTGCGGCCAGCGCGATGCCGTTGCCGAAATCATACTGTACAGAGGTGCTGAAGCCGTCGCCGTTCGCTTTCGCGCCGTTGCCGCCGTAGCCAAGGCTTTCCAGCGCGCCAGTTTTGTCGTTGTAGGTCGCTGCAACCGGGTTGCTACGATCGTTTTTACCCTGGTACTGCAGCGCGAAGCTCAGGCCTTCAACCAGACCGAAGAAATCGCTGTTACGGTAGGTCAGCAGGCCAGAAGAACGACCGTTCATGAAGTTGTCGGTAGCAGCCCAGGAATCGCCGCCCCACTCAACCAGCATATCGGTGTAAGCTGCGACGTCGTAGATAGCGCCGTAGTTACGACCGTAGTCCAGAGAACCCGCGTCGCCAAATTTCAGACCTGCGAACGCCAGACGGGTTTTAGTGCCCTGGGAGCCTTCAGAGTTGGAGGCATCCATGTTGTATTCCCACTGGCCGTAGCCTACCAGCTGATCGTTGATCTGGGTTTCACCCTTGAAGCCGATACGGGCATAGGTGGTGTCTTCGTTGCTGGTGTCGCCGTTGGTGGTCCAAATGTGTTCACCAACTGCTTTACCGTAGAAGTCCAGTTTGTTGGCATTTTTGTTGTAGATTTCTGCAGCATTTGCTGCACCAGCTACCAGCAGGGCAGGGATTACCACTGCCAGGATATTACGCTTCATCATTATTTATTACCCTCATTAGGTTTTTTTTATAGACACTCGCCACTGCCGCCAATTACTTCCGTCAATAAAAATTTACGGAACTATTGATGATAGTTTGGTGTCTTTATGTGTCTGAGAGGCATCTTTCCATTCAAAACATTCTTTCGCCACCCTGAAAATGCTACAAACATCGAGAATAAGTAAGTAAAAGAAATTATGTGTAACTAAATGTGAATTTTGAGGAACTTTGTGAACTAACTCAAAATTCTGAGATGTACGCGGGTTATTTGACCAGTGCCTTATCTATCAATATGAATTTCTTATCTTTTATTTGTATAACGCTTTTTCTTATCGCACAGAGCGGATGTGTGATAATTTCGTTATGACATTTTTTAGCCGTCCAGATAGCTGTTGTTTTGGATAAAAAATGTGCTATGGCTTAAGTGATTTCCTGACTGCAATAAAAATGTGGATGATTTTTGTTCGAGGTTATTACCGGGAAATGTGATGTAACAAACTGCGCGTGGTGGGGCTTGAAGTTTAGGTTTGTTAAAATTAATAAAGATTTCTTTACATGTGCAGGTAAAAAAAGGCCAGCGCGAGCGGCTGGCCTTGAGGATGAAACGGTTTTAGAAGCTGGCGTTACGTGGCGTTCTTGGGAACGGAATCACGTCGCGAACGTTCTGCACACCAGTGACGTAGGCGATTAGACGTTCAAAGCCCAGACCGAAGCCTGAGTGCGGCACGGTACCGTAGCGACGCAGGTCGCGATACCACCAGTAGTCTTCTTTATTCAGACCCATTTCGGCCATACGCGCATCAAGCACGTCCAGACGCTCTTCACGCTGAGAACCACCGATAATCTCGCCAATGCCCGGCGCCAGTACGTCCATGGCGGCAACGGTTTTGCCATCGTCGTTCAGACGCATATAGAAGGCTTTGATCTCTTTCGGATAGTTTTTCACCACCACCGGCGCTTTGAAGTGCTCTTCCGCCAGATAGCGTTCGTGTTCAGAAGAGAGGTCTACGCCCCAGTACACCGGGTTTTCAAACTGTTTGCCACAGTTTTCCAGAATGGTGACCGCGTCGGTGTAATCAACCTGCGCGAAGTCGGCGGAAACGAAACGTTCCAGACGATCGATAGCATCTTTATCTACACGCTCGGCGAAGAACTTCATGTCGTCCGCACGTTCTTCAAGAACGGCTTTAAAGACGTACTTCAGCATCGCTTCTGCCAGACGGGCGTTATCTTCCAGATCGGCAAACGCCACTTCCGGCTCCAGCATCCAGAACTCCGCCAGGTGACGGCTGGTGTTAGAGTTTTCCGCGCGGAAGGTTGGGCCAAAGGTGTAGATCTTCGACAGCGCGCAGGCATAGGTTTCACCGTTCAACTGACCGGAAACGGTCAGGAAGGCTTCTTTGCCAAAGAAATCTTTGTCGTAATCCACTTTGCCTTGATCGTTACGCGGCAGGTTTTCCATATCCAGCGTAGATACGCGGAACATTTCGCCAGCACCTTCAGTATCGGAAGCGGTAATCAGCGGGTGGAAACCCAGAAGAAGCCCTGCTCGTCGAAGAAACGGTGCAGCGCCTGCGCCAGCGTGTGGCGAACGCGGGCAACCGCGCCAATCAGGTTGGTACGCGGACGCATATGCGCCACTTCACGCAGATACTCGATGCTGTGGCGTTTTGCCGCCATCGGGTAGGTATCCGGATCTTCAACCCAGCCGGTGACTTCCACGTGAGAGGCCTGGATTTCAAAGCTCTGGCCCTGACCCTGAGACGCCACGACTTTACCGGTGACGATCACCGAGCAGCCGGTGGTCAGACGCAGGACTTCGTCATTGTAATTGGGCAGAGAATTATTAATAACGGCCTGTACAGGATCAAAGCAGGAACCGTCATAGACGGCCAGGAAGGAAAAGCCAGCTTTTGAATCTCGGCGGGTACGTACCCAGCCGCGCACGGTGACTTCGCTGTCAACGGCTACGCGGCCCTGGAGTACGTCGGCTACAGGCACAACGCTCATAATAGTCTCTCTATTCGTAGTCCAATAAAAAAATCGTTTTTCCCGGAACGGCGGGGGATATCTATGTTACCTGTCATCTTCCATCAGACAAGTAGAATTCGCATAAGGAAGGGGTGTTTTAAGAAATAAATAAAGAAGAAGGGAGCCGCCTGGGCTCCCTCTGGTGATTAACTGGCCTTTTTGATCTGCGGGAGATCAAATGCTTTACGTAATGCGCGAACAAATGCTTTATCGTGGCAAATGGTTTTCCCCGGGCTGTCGGAGAGTTTCGCCACCGGTTTGCCGTTGCACTCAACCAGCTTGATAACGATATTGAGCGGTTTAACCTGTGGATATCGCAGGTTAAACGCGTGCCAATACCAAAGCTGAGATTGATGCGCGGTGAAAAGTGGCGGTACAGCTCAACGGCTTTCGGCAGATCGAGATTGTCGGAAAACACCAGCACTTTCTCGCGCGGGTCGATACCGAGCTTTTGATAATGTTTGATCGCCTTCTCGCCCCACTCAAACGGGTCGCCGGAGTCGTGGCGCAGACCCTGATAACGGGTGGCGAATTCCGGGCCGAAGTCGCGCAGGAACGCATCCATGGTGATGCAGTCGGTCAGTGCGATGCCGAGTCGGTCCGGGTATTCTTCCAGCCAGGCGGCCAACGCCGCACGCTGGCTGGTCGCCAGATCCGGGCTGATTTGCTGATGCGCCTGGAACCACTCGTGTGCCTGGGTGCCCATGGGCGTTAGGGTCAGGCGGCGCGCCAGATCGTAGTTGCTGGTGCCAACAAACCACGGCTCCTGACGGAGACGACTGACAATGGCTTCCTGAACCTCGCGAGAAAAGCGGCGACGGGTGCCGAAGTCCATCAGTTTGAAAGCGGACATATCCAGGTCAGTCGTCAACTGATTAAAGTCGGATAGCTTCTGTTCCAGCATTTCCAGCGCCTGCGACACCCCGTTTTCCGGCGAACGGTAGCGGTGAACCAGTTCGCTGATCACCGCCAGCAGCGGCACTTCCCACATGATGACTTCACGCCACGGACCTTCAAGGCGGATATTCAGCTTACCGTTATCGTTTGTTACGGTGACCTGTTGTGGATCGTAGCGGAAATCACGCAGCCAGTTCAGGTAGTCCTGCTTAAAGAAAGGCAGACCGGACAGCCAGTGGTATTCATCATCACGCAGGGTGAGTGAACGCATGGCTTCGACTTGTTCGCGAATGGCGTCAGCATAAATGCCCAGCAGATCGTCACCACGGCAGCGGAATTCCGCCGCGACGTTAACGTCGTAGTAGTGGTGGAAAACGGCCTGCTGCATATGCAGTTTGTAGGCATCTGTATCCAGCAACGAGTGCAGAACAGGAGAAGCGAATTGTGTCATGGTGCGCAGTAGCATCCTCTCACAGGAGCGTTTAGTACAATAAACAACAGGGAGAATGGCTGGAGTATACCTTGTTTAACGATTTATTGAACCCCGATCACACGTTATGGCACGAAGCGCCACTCCGGCGTTTTGTGCGGCATGTTGCGTAAATGTATCTATTTTCCCTATTTGACTGGAAAAGATGAAGATTCTGCATAGCGCGTTTAACACAACAGGAATAGACTGGAGGTGACATTTACAAAAGATGCTAAAGGTTTTTTATGACACAACAGCCCCAAGCCAAGTACCGCCACGATTACCGTGCGCCGGACTACCTGATTAGTGATATCGACCTGGCCTTTGACCTGGATGCCGCAAAAACCGTTGTGACCGCGGAAAGCCAGGTTTCCCGTCACGCAGCGTCTGATGTGCCGTTACGCCTGAACGGTGAGGACCTCACGCTGGTCTCCATTCATGTGAACGGTGCGCCGTGGGCCGACTATAAAGAAGAAGATAACCAGCTGGTCATCTCTGGCCTGCCTGAGCGTTTTACGCTGAAGATTGTCAATGAAATCAGCCCGGCGGCGAATACTGCGCTGGAAGGGTTGTATCAATCTGGTGAAGCGCTGTGTACTCAATGTGAGGCTGAAGGCTTCCGCCATATTACCTGGTATCTCGACCGCCCGGACGTGCTGGCGCGTTTTACCACTAAAATTACCGCCGATAAGAGCAAATATCCGTTCCTGCTGTCCAACGGCAACCGTATTGCCGAAGGCGAGCTGGATAACGGGCGTCACTGGGTACAGTGGCAGGATCCGTTCCCGAAGCCGTGCTACCTGTTTGCGCTGGTGGCGGGCGATTTCGACGTGCTGCGCGATACCTTCAAAACCCGTTCCGGGCGCGAAGTGGCGCTGGAACTGTTCGTTGACCGTGGCAACCTCGACCGCGCGCCGTGGGCAATGACCTCGCTGAAAAATTCCATGAAGTGGGATGAAGAGCGCTTTGGTCTCGAATACGACCTCGACATCTATATGATCGTTGCCGTCGACTTCTTTAATATGGGGCGATGGAGAATAAAGGGCTGAACGTCTTTAACTCCAAATATGTGCTGGCGCGTACCGATACCGCGACGGATAAAGATTATCTCGATATTGAACGCGTCATTGGTCATGAATATTTCCATAACTGGACCGGCAACCGCGTGACCTGCCGCGACTGGTTCCAGTTAAGCCTGAAAGAAGGACTGACCGTGTTCCGCGATCAGGAATTCAGCTCCGACCTGGGTTCCCGCGCGGTTAACCGCATCAGCAATGTGCGCACCATGCGCGGTTTGCAGTTTGCTGAAGACGCGAGTCCGATGGCGCACCCAATCCGTCCGGACAAAGTTATTGAAATGAATAACTTCTATACCCTGACGGTGTATGAGAAAGGGCGGAAGTCATTCGTATGCTGCACACGCTGCTGGGCGAAGAGAACTTCCAGAAAGGGATGCAGCTGTACTTTGAGCGCCACGATGGTAGCGCCGCTACCTGTGACGACTTCGTTCAGGCGATGGAAGATGCTTCCAACATCGACCTCTCTCATTTCCGCCGCTGGTACAGCCAGGCCGGTACGCCGATTGTCAGCGTGCACGACGACTACAATCCGGAAACCGAGCAGTACACCTTAACCATCCGCCAGCGTACGCCAGCCACGGCCGAGCAGGAGGAGAAATACCCGCTGCACATTCCGTTCGATATCGAACTGTACGATAACGAAGGTAAAGTGATCCCACTGCAGAAAGATGGCCATCCGGTGCATCACGTGCTGAATGTGACCCAGGCCGAGCAGACGTTTGTGTTCGATAACGTTTACTTCCAGCCGGTGCCGTCGCTGCTGCGTGAATTTTCCGCGCCGGTGAAGCTGGAATATAAATGGAGCGATCAGCAACTCACCTTCCTGATGCGCCATGCGCGTAATGATTTCTCTCGTTGGGACGCCGCGCAAAGCCTGCTGGCAACCTACATTAAGCTGAACGTGGCTCGTCATCAGCAGGGTCAACCGCTGTCGCTACCGATTCACGTGGCCGACGCGTTCCGCGCTATTCTGCTGGATGAGAAGATTGATCCGGCGCTGGCCGCGGAAATTCTGACTCTGCCATCCGCCAGCGAAATTGCTGAACTGTTTGAGATCATTGATCCGATCGCCATTGCCGCAGTGCGCGAAGCGCTGACCCGCACGCTGGCTACCGAGCTGGCGGACGAGTGTCTGGCGGTGTACAACGCCAATAAACTCGACAGCTATCGCGTTGAGCATGCGGACATCGGCAAGCGCGCGCTGCGCAATACCTGCCTGCGCTATCTGGCGTTTGGCGATCGCGAGCTGGGTAACAAGCTGGTGAGCGAGCAATACCGTAACGCCGACAACATGACCGATGCGCTGGCCGCACTGTCTGCAGCCGTCGCGGCGGAGCTACCGTGCCGTGACGCGCTGATGCAGGAGTACGACGACAAGTGGCATCAGGATGGTCTGGTGATGGATAAATGGCTGATTCTGCAAGCGACCAGTCCGGCAGATGACGTGCTGGCGACAGTGCGTAAGCTGTTGAACCATCGCTCATTCAGCATGAATAACCCGAACCGCATTCGCTCGCTCATTGGCGCCTTTGCCGGCAGCAACCCGGCGGCGTTCCATGCGGAAGATGGCAGCGGTTATCAGTTCCTGGTTGAAATGTTGACCGAACTGAACAGCAAAAACCCACAGGTAGCCTCGCGTCTGATTGAGCCGCTGATCCGCCTGAAACGCTATGATGCAAAACGTCAGGCGCTGATGCGTTCTGCGCTGGAGCAGTTGAAGGGCTGGAGAATCTCTCCGGAGATCTGTACGAGAAGATTGCTAAAGCATTAGCCTGATCGTCACCCGGACGAGGCGTTTATGCCGACTCCGGGCATATGTGGTTTCCCCGCCGTTGCGGGCTAACTTGATGTAAACAAAAACGCCGCGGGATTTTCCCTGCGGCGTTTTTTTTATCAAACATGCGCGGTCTGTCGTGCTGCGCTTAACGTGGGAACCTGGATGTCTCGCCGGTGTAATGCCTGCCAGAAGGTCTCCAGCGCGCTGTCCAGACGCGTGTGCAGATTTGGGCTGAACTGCGGCTTATGTTGATAATCGGTGACCTGGCTGTCATCGGCAAACACACCCTGCAAAATCTCTTGTGCTTTCAGCGCATTAAGAACCGGCTTAAGGGCATAATCGACCGCCAACATATGGGCGACGGTGCCGCCGGTCGCCAGGGGTAAAACCACTTTTCCTTCCAGCGCACGCTCCGGCAGTAAATCGAGCAGCGCTTTTAACGCACCGGCGAAAGAGGCCTTATACACCGGCGTGGCGATGATTAAACCATCGGCATGAACCAGTTGCTCGGTCAGCGTTTGCAGTGCTGGACTGTCGAAACGCGCGTGGAAAAGATCCTCCGGCGCAAAATTCTGCAAATGCCAATGGAACACTTCCACATCCGCCGCGGAAAGTTTCTCACGAGCATACTCCAGCAGAGCGCTGGAACGAGAGGGGAAACGCGGGCTGCCGGCTAAAGTAATGACGCGCATGTTCACTCCTTATAACTAAAAATACATATTAATTTAAAATTGATAACATTTGCCTCAGTGTCTCAAAGGTCGTCAGGTGCGCGAAATACTTTTTCCGACGTAGGATTACCGGAAAATGCATATGGCGGGGAAGGTATATAAAGGAGAGAAGGAAAACGATTGCGCTTTTTTTGCCGCAGGTCAATTCCCTTTCTGTGCGAGATCGCACATAATACGCCCCGGTTTGCACACCGGGAATCCAGGAGAGTTCATGTACTATCCCTTCGTTCGTAAAGCACTTTTTCAGCTCGATCCAGAGCGCGCTCATGAATTAACGTTTCAACAATTACGCCGAGTCACCGGTACGCCGCTGGAAGCGCTTGTGCGTCAGAAAGTGCCGGAAAAGCCGGTTACCTGCATGGGGCTGACGTTCAAAAACCCTCTGGGTTTGGCGGCAGGTCTGGATAAAGATGGTGAATGTATTGATGCCTTAGGCGCTATGGGATTTGGTTCGATCGAGATCGGTACCGTGACGCCGCGTCCGCAGCCGGGTAACGATAAGCCGCGTCTGTTCCGCCTCGTTGACGCCGAAGGTCTGATTAACCGTATGGGCTTCAATAACCACGGCGTAGATAACCTGGTAGAAAACGTTAAAAAAGCGCATTTCGACGGTATTCTGGGTATTAATATCGGTAAGAATAAAGATACCCCTGTTGAGCACGGCAAAGATGACTATCTGATTTGTATGGAAAAAATCTATGCCTACGCGGTTATATTGCGATTAATATTTCATCGCCAAATACCCCAGGCCTGCGCACGCTACAATATGGCGACGCGCTCGACGATCTGCTTTCCGGTATTAAAAATAAACAATCTGAGTTGCAGGAAAAACATCATAAATATGTTCCTGTGGCGGTGAAGATCGCGCCGGATCTTTCTCATGAAGAGTTGATCCAGGTGGCCGACAGTTTAGTTCGCCATAATATTGATGGGGTAATTGCCACCAATACCACATTGGATCGTTCTCTGGTTCAGGGATGAAACATTGTGATGAAACCGGTGGTTTAAGCGGTCGTCCATTACAATTAAAAAGCACCGAAATTATTCGTATGCTGTCCGCCGAATTAAAAGGTCAGTTACCTATTATTGGTGTTGGCGGTATCGACTCGGTGATAGCGGCCCGCGAGAAGATGGCGGCTGGCGCGTCACTGGTGCAGATTTATTCCGGCTTTATTTTTAAAGGCCCACCGCTGATTAAAGAAATCGTCACCCACATCTAGTCTTTTTCCCAGTAATGTGATCCAGGCTTTATTTCCAGCCCTGGTTGCTTTATATTTCCTTATTGTTGCTTATTTAGACATATTGGTCTTTTATTATTTAGGGCGACAATTAACGCAATGGAAGAACAAACGCTGCACGGGATGCAAAAATGATGGGGAGAAAAATGCGAATTAAACCTGATGATAACTGGCGCTGGTATTATGATGAAGAGCACGATCGCATGATGCTCGATTTAGCCAACGGCATGTTGTTTCGCTCGCGTTTTGCTCGCCGTATGTTAACTCCCGATGCTTTTGAACCCACCGGATTTTGCGTTGATGACGCCGCACTCTATTTCTCTTTTGAAGAAAAATGTCGCGATCTGCTGTTGTCTAAAGAACATCGCGCCGAGTTGATTCTTAACGCCCTGGTAGCGATTCGTTTCCTGAAACCCCAAATGCCGAAAAGCTGGCACTTCCGCGCCCATGATAATGGTTGGGTACCGGTGACCGGCGATGCGGCCAGCGTCTGGCTGAGCGATGACGACAGTCAGGTTAATCTGCTGGTCGTTGAACCGGGTGAAAACGCTGCGCTCTGTTTGCTGGCGCAGCCTGGGCTGGTTCTGGCCGGGCGCACGATGCAACTCGGCGACCCGATCAAAATTATGAACGACAGGCTGCAACCGCAGCCGGGGCTGGACGGCTACAGCCTGGAGCAGGCGGTTTAACGGCTCAGTTTTAGCGCCGTTTTGGGAACACAGCTACAGCTCAAAATGGTGCCGTCGGTGCCTACCGCGCTTTTCTTCAATGGATTCACTTCCCCTTCGACCAGCGTCACGTGGCAGCTGCCGCACAGGCCAGCGCGGCAGGAGTAGGGCACGCGAATACCCTGCTGTTCAAGCTGCTCCAGTAAAATTTGCTGATTATTCCCGCTGAAGGTTTTTCCCTCCCACTCGATATCCACCAACGCATTTTGCTGAGCCTGCGGCGCGACGGCATCGTCGGTTTGCCCGGCGGTATAGACTTTTGCGGGCCCGGTGGTGAGGATTTCCACTTCATCCCCACGCGCACCACGCCGCTGTTGCGGGCAATTAAATTCTGCCCGAAGTCGACGTCGCCGGTGGCTGGATCGGTACGGAACGACTGCAAGGTATTTAGCGGTTCTCCGGCGGGTGTTTTTGCCCTTTTTCCGGACTGATGGTGGTAAAAATACAGCGGCTGCACGGTTTCACCACGTCAAAAACGACGTCGCCAATGCGGATGGTTTTCCAGCTATCTTCAGCCCAGGCTTCAACGCCGGTCACCACCAGGTTCGGGCGGAACTGTTCCATTTGCACGCTGGCTTTGCAGCGTTGTTGCAGGTCGCGTAACGAAGCTTCGTTAACCAACAGGAACGGAAAACCATCGGCGAAGGAGAGCGGCACCGCATCGTGGCGTTTAACGCGACGCGTGAGGTCAGCACCGAGCCATCGCAGTTGAACGTCGCGTTTAAAGAACGGCGACAGCCACTGATTAATGGCATCCGGCGCAATACGCGAGGTAAAATGGTTGCCCCATACTTCGGTCGGCGAAGGCTGGCCGGTGAAATCAGCGAAGCGCACCAGCGCGCTGCTGCCGTCGGGCGCGGTAAGATGTAACCCATCGTGCAGCACCGCCGGGGTAAAGCGCACCATTGCCGGGAATTGTCGGGCGGTAATAAAGGTGCCATCGGGTTCGGTGATCATAAAAATGCGGTCAAATGCCAGCCCGCTAATATCGGCAAAGGCATGCGTGAGCCCGATTCCCCGCATGGATTTCACCGGATGTATAAAAAGCCGCGATAATGTAGCCACAACGCTGTCCCTGAGTCGAAAATAAGCCTTTAACTTTATGACATGGGGCGCAGATTGGCTATAATGCGCAACAATTTTCTGCGAGTAAAAGTGACGATATGAATTCTCTGTTTGCCAGTACGGCCCGTGGGCTGGAAGAGCTGTTAAAAACTGAACTGGAAGGCCTGGGCGCCCAAGAGTGCCAGATTGCCCAGGGCGGCGTCCATTTCCAGGGCGACACGCAGCTTCTGTACAAAAGCCTGATGTGGAGCCGTCTGGCGTCGCGCATCATGATGCCACTGGGAGAATGTAGCGTCTGGAGCGATCTCGATCTGTATCTTGGCGTACAGGCTATTGACTGGACCTCTATCTTCACCCCGGATGCCACCTTCGCGGTCAGCTTCGGCGGCCTGAACGATAGCATTCGTAACAGTCAGTACGGTGCGTTGAAGGTAAAAGATGCAATCGTTGATGCCTTTACGCGCAAAAATCTACCGCGTCCGAACGTCGATCGCGACAATCCGGATCTGCGTATTAACGTGCGCCTCAATAAAGAGACCGCCTATATTTCTCTCGATCTGAGCGGCGAAGGTCTGCACCTTCGCGGCTACCGCGATCGTACCGGTATGGCGCCAATCAAAGAAAACCTCGCGGCGGCTATCGTGATGCGCTCTGGCTGGGTGCCGGGGACGCCGCTGCTCGATCCAATGTGTGGTTCCGGTACGCTGCTGATTGAAGCGGCGATGTGGGCAACCGATCGCGCGCCGGGGCTGCATCGCGGCCACTGGGGCTTTAGCGGCTGGGCACAGCACGACGACGCCGTCTGGAAAGAAGTGAAGGCTGACGCGCAGACCCGCGCACGTGCCGGACTTGCCGCCTACGATTCCCGTTTCTTTGGTTCTGACGTGGATAGCCGTGTGGTTGAACTGGCGCGCAGTAACGCCCGTCGCGCCGGAATTGGCGAGCTGATCACCTTTGAAGTGAAAGACGTGGCGCAGCTGAGCAACCCGCTGCCGAAAGGCCCGTACGGCACCGTTATCAGCAACCCGCCTTACGGCGAACGTCTGGAAAGCGAACCGGCGTTGATTGCTATGCACAGCCTGCTTGGTCGCAATATGAAAAACCAGTTTGGCGGCTGGAACCTGTCGCTGTTCAGCGCCTCTCCGGAATTGCTCAGTTGCCTGCAATTGCGTGCCGAACGCCAGTTTAAGGCGAAAAACGGCCCGCTGGACTGCGTGCAGAAAAACTATCATCTGACCGAATCGACGGGTGAGAAACCGGCATCGCTGGCGGAAGACTATGCCAACCGTCTGCGTAAAAACCTGAAGAAGTTTGAAAAGTGGGCCAAACAGGAGGGCATCGAATGCTATCGCCTGTACGATGCCGACCTGCCGGAATATAACGTGGCCGTTGACCGCTACGCCGACTGGGTAGTGGTGCAGGAATATGCGCCGCCGAAAACCGTAGATGCTAACAAAGCGCGTCAGCGTCTGTTCGATATCATCGCTGCCACCATCGCGGTGCTGGGATCGCGCCGAACAAGCTGGTACTGAAAACCCGTGAGCGCCAGAAAGGCAAAAACCAGTATCAGAAGATGAACGAGAAGGGCGACTTCATGCAGGTGAGCGAATATAACGCGCGTCTGTGGGTCAACCTGACTGATTATCTGGATACCGGCCTGTTCCTTGATCACCGTATTGCTCGCCGCATGCTCGGCGAGATGAGTAAAGGCAAAGACTTCCTCAACCTGTTCTCCTACACCGGTAGCGCCAGCGTGCACGCCGGTCTTGGCGGCGCGCGCTCGACCACCACCGTGGATATGTCGCGTACCTATCTCGAGTGGGCGGAACGCAACCTGCGTCTGAACGGCCTGACCGGTCGCGCGCATCGCCTGATGCAGGCGGACGTACTGGCATGGCTGCGCGATACCGACGAACAGTTTGATGTGATCTTTATCGATCCGCCGACTTTCTCTAACTCCAAGCGCATGGAAGATGCGTTTGACGTCCAGCGCGATCACCTGCGTTTGATGAAGGATCTGAAACGTCTGCTGCGTAAAGGCGGCACTATCATGTTCTCCAACAACAAACGCGGCTTCCGTATGGACCACGACGGCCTGGCAGAACTGGGACTGAAAGCACAAGACATTACCCAGAAAACACAGTCGCAGGATTTTGCCCGTAACCGTCAGATCCACAACTGCTGGCTGATTACCGCAGCCTGAAAGGAATAAAGAATGTCATTAATTAGTATGCATGGCGCCTGGCTGTCGTTCAGCGACGCGCCGCTTCTCGACAACGCCGAGCTGCACATTGAGGATAACGAGCGCGTCTGTCTGGTTGGCCGTAACGGCGCGGGCAAATCGACGCTGATGAAGATCCTTAACCGTGAGCAGGGTCTTGACGATGGGCGTATTGTCTACGAACAGGACCTGGTCGTGGCGCGTCTGCAGCAGGATCCGCCGCGTAACGTGCAGGGTAGCGTGTATGATTTCGTTGCCGAAGGTATCGAAGAACAAGCGGAATACCTCAAACGCTATCACGATATCTCGCACCTGGTGATCACCGATCCGAGCGATAAAAATTTGCAGGAGCTGGCAAAGGTTCAGGAACAGCTGGATCACCACGGCCTGTGGCAGCTCGAAAACCGTATCAACGAAGTACTGGCGCAGCTTGGGCTGGAGCCCGATATGGAGCTGGCGTCACTGTCGGGCGGCTGGCTGCGTAAAGCGGCGCTGGGCCGCGCGCTGGTGAGTGCGCCGCGCGTGCTGCTGCTCGATGAACCGACGAACCACCTGGATATCGAAACCATCGACTGGCTGGAAGGTTTCCTGAAAACCTTTAAAGGCACGATTATCTTCATTTCGCACGACCGTTCGTTTATCCGTAATATGGCGACCCGTATTGTCGATCTCGATCGCGGCAAGCTGGTGACCTATCCAGGTAACTACGATCAGTATCTGATCGAAAAAGAAGAAGCGCTGCGCGTTGAAGAGCTGCAAAATGCCGAGTTCGATCGCAAGCTGGCGCAGGAAGAAGTGTGGATCCGTCAGGGCATTAAGGCGCGTCGTACCCGTAACGAGGGCCGCGTTCGTGCCCTGAAAGCGATGCGTAATGAACGCAGCGCCCGCCGCGAAGTGATGGGCAGCGCGAAGATGCAGGTGGAAGAGGCTTCCCGCTCCGGCAAAATCGTCTTTGAAATGGAAGACGTCAACTATCAGGTTGACGGCAAAGTGCTGGTGAAAGATTTCTCCGCCCAGGTCCAACGCGGCGATAAAATTGCGCTAATCGGCGCGAACGGTTGCGGTAAAACCACGCTGCTAAAGCTGATGCTGGGTCAACTGCAGGCCGATAGCGGCCGTATTCACGTTGGTACCAAGCTGGAAGTCGCCTACTTCGATCAGCACCGCGCCGAGCTGGATCCGGACCGTACGGTGATGGATAACCTGGCGGAAGGTAAACAGGAAGTGATGGTGAACGGTAAGCCGCGCCATGTGCTGGGCTACCTGCAGGACTTCCTGTTCCATCCGAAGCGGGCGATGACGCCGGTGCGCGCGCTGTCTGGCGGCGAGCGTAACCGTCTGTTGCTGGCGCGTCTGTTCCTCAAGCCAAGTAACCTGTTGATTCTCGATGAACCGACCAACGACCTGGATGTCGAAACCCTTGAACTGCTGGAAGAGCTGATCGACGGCTACCAGGGCACCGTGCTGCTGGTGAGCCACGATCGTCAGTTTGTCGACAATACCGTTACCGAGTGCTGGATCTTCGAAGGTGAAGGGCGCATTGGTCAGTATGTCGGCGGCTATCACGATGCGCGTGGGCAGCAGTCGCAGTCACAGGCGCAAAAACAGGCGAATATTAAGAAAACGCCGGAAGTGGTTCAAGCTAAAGCAGAAACTGTCAAACGCGCCAGTAACAAACTAAGCTATAACCTGCAGCGCGAGCTGGAGCAACTGCCGCAGAAACTGGAAACGCTGGAAGCGGAATTAGAGGCGTTACAGGCACAGGTTGCTGACGCAAACTTCTTCAGCCAACCGCATGACCACACCCAAAAGGTGCTGGCCGATCTGTCGCAGGCGGAACAGGCGCTGGAAGAAGCGTTTGAACGATGGGAATATCTGGAAGCGTTGAAAAACGGCGCCTGATTGAGGACTTTTCATGTGCGAACAACATCATGCTGCGCAGCATATTCTGTGCTCACAGTGCGACATGCTGGTGGCGTTGCCGCACCTCGAGCACCGACATAAAGCGACCTGTCCGCGTTGCGGCACGACGCTGACAACCGTGTGGGACGAGCCGAGACGCCGTCCCACCGCCTACGTGCTGGTGGCGCTATTCATGCTGCTGCTGGCCAACCTTTTCCCTTTTATCAGCATGAACGTTGCGGGAGTGACCAGCCAGATTGAACTGCTGGAAATTCCCAGCGTCATGTTCTCGGAAGACTACGCCAGCCTCGGACGTTCTTCTTGCTGTTTGTGCAACTGGTGCCGGCATTCTGCCTGATTACCATCCTGCTACTGGTAAACCGGGTACCAATGCCCCATCGCCTGAAGGCGTTTCTGGCGCGCGTTCTGTTCACGCTGAAAACGTGGGGGATGGCGGAAATCTTTCTCGCCGGGTATTGGTGAGTTTTGTGAAATTGATGGCTTACGGCGATATTGGCGTAGGCAGCAGTTTCCTGCCCTGGTGTCTGTTCTGTTTGCTCCAGCTTCGCACCTTCCAGTGCGTCGACCGCCGCTGGCTGTGGGACGATATTGCCCCGATGCCTGCGCTGGCGCAGCCGCTGAAGCCGGGCATTACCGGTATGCGACAGGGGCTGCGTTCCTGCGCCTGCTGTACGGCCATTTTACCGGTCGACCAACTGGAATGTCCGCGTTGCCACAGCAAAGGCCATGCTCGTCGTAAAAATAGCTTACAGTGGACCATGGCGCTGCTGGTGACGTCGATTATCCTGTATCTTCCCGCCAATATCCTGCCGATCATGATTACCGATCTGCTGGGTGACAAAATGCCGTCGACGATTATTGCCGGGGTGATTTTGTTGTGGAGCGAAGGTTCATATCCGGTCGCAATGGTGATTTTTATCGCCAGTATTATGGTCCCGACGCTGAAGATGATTGCCATTGCCTGGCTGTGTCTGGACGCGAACGGCCTGAAACGGCGTCACCGTGACAGCGAACGCATGCACTTAATCTATGAAGTGGTTGAGTTTGTTGGCCGCTGGTCAATGATTGATGTGTTCGTCATTGCAGTGCTCTCCGCGCTGGTGCGTATTGGGGGGCTAATGAATATTTATCCGGCGATTGGCGCGCTGATGTTTGCGCTGGTTGTCATCATGACCATGTTCTCGGCAATGACGTTTGATCCTCGGCTGTCGTGGGATCGGGAACCTGAATCAAGCCATGAGGAGTCGTAAAAGCATGGAAACCAAGAGTGGGGAGGCAAAAGTGCAGAAAGTGAAAAACTGGTCTCCTGTTTGGATCTTCCCGATTGTGACCGCGCTGATTGGCGCCTGGATCCTGTTCTATCACTATAGCCATCAGGGGCCAGAGGTGACGTTGATCACCACCAATGCGGAAGGGATCGAGGGCGGTAAAACCCGCATTAAAAGCCGAAGCGTGGACGTTGGCGTGGTAGAAAGCACCACGCTGACCGACGATCTGACCCACGTAGAAATTAAGGCGCGTCTGAATTCCGGAATGGAGAAGCTACTGCATAAAGACTCCGTTTTCTGGGTTGTGAAGCCGCAGGTGGGCGTGAAGGCATTAGCGGCCTTGGCACCTTGCTCTCTGGTGCCTATGTGGAGCTGCAGCCGGGCAAAAAAGGCTCGGTGCAGAATCAGTATCAACTGCTGGACTCGCCGCCGCTGGCGCCGCCGGATGCGAAGGCATCCGCGTGCTGCTCGACAGCAAAAAGGCCGGGCAGCTTAGCCCGGCGATCCGGTCCTGTTCCGTGGCTATCGCGTGGGGTCGGTGGAAACCAGTACTTTCGATCCGCAGACCCGTAGCATCAGCTATCAGCTGTTTATCAGTGCGCCGAACGATCGCCTGGTGACCAGTAACGTTCGTTTCTGGAAAGACAGCGGCGTGGCGGTGGATCTGACCTCTGCCGGGATGCGCGTTGAGATGGGTCGCTGGCGACGCTGTTCAGCGGCGGGGTGAGCTTTGACGTGCCGGAAGGCGTCGATCTGGGCCAGCCGATTGCGGAAAAGACGGCGTTTAAGCTCTACGACGATCAAAAAAGCATTCAGGATTCGCTCTATACCCAGCATATCGACTACCTGATGTTCTTTAAGGATTCTATTCGTGGTCTGCAACCCGGCGCGCCGGTTGAGTTCCGTGGGATTCGTCTCGGTACCGTCGCTAAAGTGCCTTACTTTGTGCCGGGCCTGCGCCAGTCGATTACCGATGATTACCGTATCCCGGTGTTGATCCAAATTGAGCCGGAACGTCTCGCGGCCCAGTTTGGCGATAGCCCGGACGTGCGCGGTCATCTGCCGATGCTGATTGAACGTGGGCTGCGTGCGGCGCTGAAAACCGGCAACCTGGTGACCGGCGCGCTGTACGTCGATCTGGATTTCTATCCAAAAGAGCCGGCGATTGCGAAAATGAAAGAGTTTAGCGGTATGGGGATCATCCCAACCGTCAGCGGCGGTCTGGCGCAGATCCAGCAGCGCCTGATGGAGACGCTGGATAAGATCAACAATCTGCCGTTAACGCCAATGGTGCAACAGGCCACCAATACGCTGTCTGAGAGCCAGAATACGATGCGCCGCCTGCAAACGACGCTGGATAATCTGAACAAGATTACCGCCAGCCAGTCCGCGCAGCAGCTGCCGGGTGACATGCAGAAAACGTTGCGTGAATTGAATCGCAGCATGCAGGGCTTCCAGCCGGGTTCCGCGGCCTATAACAAGATGGTGGCCGATATGCAGCGTCTGGATCAGGTATTGCGTGAACTGCAGCCAGTGCTGAAGACGCTCAATGAGAAGAGCAACGCGCTGGTGTTCGAAGCGAAGGATAAAAAAGATCCAGAGCCTAAGAGGGCAAAATAATGAAAAAGTGGTTAGTCCTGGTCGCGGCCTGCCTGTTGGCGGCCTGCAGCACCACGGAAAATAAAACGTATTATCAGCTGCCGATAGCGACCGGAACGGTACAAAACGGTGCCAGCACCAGCCAACGCATGCTGTGGATAGAGCAGGTCAGTATTCCTGACTTCCTTGCGGGCAGCGGGTGGTCTACCAGACCAGCGACGTTCAGTACGTGATTGCCAGCAATAATCTGTGGGCCAGCCGCTGGATCAGCAGCTGCGTACTGCTCTGGTCTCTAACCTGAGCAATCAACTGCCTGGCTGGGTGGTTTCATCGCAGCCGTTGGGCAGCGACCAGGATACGTTGAACGTGTCGGTAAGTGGATTCCACGGCCGCTATGATGGCAAAGTGGTGGTGAGCGGCGAATGGCTGCTCAATCATCAGGGCAGTTAACCAAGCGTCCATTCCACATCGAACTGGCGCAGCAGCAGGATGGTTATGATGCGATGGTGAAAACTCTGGCCCAGGCTTGGAGTCAGGAAGCCGCGTCTATTGCGCGTACCATCAATCGTTAACCATAAGTAGAATTAATTGTTCTAAGGGCCGCTGTCGGTGCAAAACCGACGGCGGTTTTTTTATGTCTGAGGTCAGCGCCTTACCTGTGCCGCCTCACATTTTTTGTACAAATGTTCTTCTGATTAGCTCACAAATATGACATTGGTGTGAATTCTACGCATTGACGGGCCATTTTTTAGCGGTATTCGTATTACGTGGCCTGCATATTTTGTAGCCACTGTTTTCTTTTCCACCAGACCAAGATATGAGGGAAACGAGGCATGAAGAGACAAAAACGAGATCGCCTGGAGCGGGCACATCAGCGTGGATATCAGGCCGGCATTACCGGGCGTCCGAAAGAAATGTGTCCTTACCAGACTATAAACCAAAGGTCTTACTGGCTGGGAGGCTGGCGAGAAGCCATGGAGGACAGGGCAGTTATTGCCTGACACTGTCTCTTTAAAAAGAAACCTCCGCACTGCGGAGGTTTCGCCTTTAGATTCATAACACCGATTTATCGCCAGCGTATCGCGGCGTTAAATGGCATCAGAATGCAGAAGTGTCCTGGAACAGACCGACTTTCAGGTCGGTCGCGGAGTAGATCAGGCGACCATCAACCAGCACTTCGCCATCCGCCAGACCCATAATCAGACGACGGTTAACGACGCGCTTGAAGTGAATACGGTAGGTGACTTTTTTCGCGGTCGGCAGAACCTGACCAGTGAATTTCACTTCGCCTACGCCGAGGGCGCGGCCTTTGCCTTCACCGCCCAGCCAGCCGAGGTAGAAGCCGACTAACTGCCACATTGCATCCAGGCCCAGACAGCCAGGCATTACCGGATCGCCGATAAAGTGGCAACCGAAGAACCACAGGTCCGGGTTGATATCCAGCTCGGCTTCAACGTAACCTTTGTCAAAGTTGCCGCCGGTTTCGGTCATTTTCACGACACGATCCATCATCAGCATGCTAGGAGCCGGTAACTGCGGGCCTTTCGCGCCGAACAGTTCACCGCGACCAGAGGCAAGAAGGTCTTCTTTTGTATAAGATTCGCGTTTATCTACCATGTTTTCAGTAAGCCTTATTTTAAGTTCGGGACGCAGGATAGCTAACACGTGTACGCTGAACAAGTCCGATCAGTTGGAATTCGACCGGTTTAACCAGCGTAACGGCCACGGATAGCGGTAGCGAGGCTCCTGCTGCGTGGCTTGTGCGATGCGTTCCTGAATAGTTTGCAACAGCGTCTGACCTTCGCCGTCCCAGTTGAGCTGCGTCAGAAGCGGCAGCGCATCGGTGACGTCATCAATGGCCCAGATAGAGAACTCGCCGGCTTCGACCGCTTCCTGCACCTCGGTGGCAAGGCTTAGATGGCGCACGTTGGCAGAAGGGATAATCACTCCCTGTTTGCCGGTCAGGCCACGTTGGGCGCAGATAGCGAAGAAACCTTCAATTTTTTCGTTCAGCCGCCGACCGGCTGAGCGCGGCCAAACTGGTCAACGGAACCGGTCATGGCAATGCTCTGATTGATTGGCACGTTAGCCAATGCGCTAATCAGCGCGCACAGCTCGGCCATTGAGGCGCTATCGCCATCGACCTCGCTGTATGACTGCTCAAAGGTGAGTGAAGCGGAGAAGGGATCTGCTGATCCAGATCGAGCTCGGCCATCAGGAATGCCTGCATCAGCATCATGCCTTTGGCATGGATGTTACCGCCAAGCTCGGCCTTACGTTCAACGTCGGTAAATTCGCCATCACCAATATGCACGACGCAGCTAATGCGTGAAGGCTCGCCAAACGGGCGCGGGTGCCCGGGAAATCGATCACCGACAGGGCATTTATCTGCCCAATGCATTCGCCTTCGGTTTCAATCAGAATTTGTTCAAGCAGGATTTCATCCTGCATACGCTCGGCGAGGAAACCTTCGCGCCACTGACGCTGGGTGAGCATGGTTTTCAGCTGCTCGGCGTTGATAACGGCGTCAGAGGTAAACGGCGCGGCTTCACGTAGCTGGCGGCTAATCCACAGCGGACAGAGCGGCATAATCTCCTGATCGCCGGTATAGCGTGCGCCTTCCTGCATCAGCAGCGGCCAGGCATCGGCGGCCAGACCCGGCAGGGATTTCTCACGCGCTACCTGCCACACCCACTGGCACCACTGGCGCAGGGTCTCTTCGTCGGCGAGTTGCAGACTGTCTTCGAACTCGCTGTACAGCGAGGACTCAGTCAATTCGGGCTCCATCTCCTGGAAGTCGGCCAGCGATTCTCGTTCGCCCACCAGGATGACTTTCAGGTTGATTGGCATGGAAGGAATGCTGATCGGCAGCGGACGGGCGTCATCGAAGGTCAGCCAGTCAAAGCGCTGCTGAACGACCTGATTCTTTAAACGCATCCACAGCAGCGGCTGCGACATCAGCGTGCGCAACGGCAGCACGAGGATGCCGCCGTTGGCTTGATGCACCAGGCCAGGCTGTAAACTGATTTCGCCGTTAAACTGGCGTACGCAGCCAAAGAGCTGTTCAGCTTCAACCCAGTCGGCGAAGATAACTGGCCCTGGCTGGCGAACGTGTCATCGGCGCTGCGCGCAGGCGTCATCGTGACCTTGCCGCCGGTAACCTGATAATCGACGCCCGTCAGGGTCGATTCATCGCTATCGCGCAGAGAGCGTGTTGTTTGCGTCAGCAGGTGCAGATACTCTTTTTCTTCTGGTGCTTTGACCAGCAAGAAAGGGAGACGCCTGAGGGTGCAGAAACTGCTCAAGTGCGTAATGTAAACGAGCCTGCAGCTCGCTGAATAAAGAGTCGTTTTCTGAGGCTAAATCAGGCTGGGCAAATAGCGCCTGGAATGCTTCAGTCGCGGGGCGAGAAAGCGCCGGGAAAGAGTATTTATAGTCAATGTCGCTATTTTTAGTCAGATGTAAAGTGCGTGATTATACCTGATGCCGCGGGGAAGCTCACGGAGAATACAGAAGTATCTTCTGCGGTGGCTTTTATCCATATCACAGTTGCAGATTTCTTCTCAGCACATTGAGAAAAAACTGTTATCCTGAAAAGAGTTACACGGTCACACTGAGATCGCCATGAAATATCAACAACTGGAAAATCTTGAAAGCGGCTGGAAGTGGAAATACCTGGTGAAAAAACACCGGGAAGGTGAGCCTGTCACCCGCTACATTGAAGCCAGCGCCGCGCAAGAGGCCGTCGATGTTTTGCTGACACTGGAACATGAACCGGTTCAGGTTAATAGCTGGATTGCTCAGCATATTAATCCGCAACTGGTGAACCGCATGAAGCAGACGATACGTGCGCGCCGTAAGCGTCATTTTAACGCTGAGCATCAGCATACCCGTAAGAAATCTATCGACCTGGAATTTGCCGTCTGGCAGCGGCTGGCAGGGCTGGCGCAACGTCGCGGTAAGACGCTCTCGGAGACGATCGTTCAACTGATTGAAGATGCGGAAAATAAAGAGAAATACGCGAGTAAGATGTCCAGCCTGAAGCAGGATCTCGAGGCCATGCTAGGGAAAGAAAAATAGCCCTGGCTGCGGTCGGGCTCCTCTTTGCTGACAGCAGAAAATGGCCGAAAAAAAACCCCGCAGCGCGGGGTTTTTTTATGAGACGAGAACTTAAGCCGCTGGCTGAGTTACAACGTCTTTAACGCCTTTAACTTCGATCTCTACGCGACGATCTGGTGCCAGGCAGTCGATCAGTGCAGCGCGAGCTTTCACGTTGTCACAGGTGTTGCCGGTAACCGGGTTGGATTCGCCCATGCCACGTGCAGAGATTTTGTCAGACGGGATACCTTTGGAGATCAGGTAATCAACAACGGACTGAGCACGTTTCTCGGACAGACCCTGGTTGTAAGCGTCAGAACCGATGCGGTCAGTGAAGCCAGAACAACTACGGAACCGTCTTTCGGATCCAGGTTGCTCAGCTGGGAGTACATCTGATCCAGAGCCTGTTTACCTTCCGGTTTCAGGGTTGCTTTGTTGAAGTTGAACAGAACGTCAGACTTCAGAGTGAAGTGTTTGGTCTGTACTTCTGGAGCCGGAGCCGGAGCCGGTGCAACTACCGGAGCAGCAGCATCCTGCTGGCCGAAGCGGTAGGAAACGCCTACGCTCAGCATGCCGTTATCAGGACGTACACCTACAGTGTTTGCGTCGCCGATGTTGTTAACCCACTGGTATTCCAGACGGGTAGCGATGTCACGAGTTACAGCCCACTCAACGCCGCCAGCGAATACTGGGGAAACGCCGGTGTCGTGGTTTTTACCAATCTGGTTGTTGTTGGAGTCTGCACGCCAAACCATACCACCCAGACGGGTGTAGATGTCCAGATCGTCAGTGATCGGGTAACCCAGTTTAGCAGTCAGCTGAACGCCTTGAGCTTTCAGAGCGCCATTGGTACGGCTGCCGGTGTATTCCATACGGCCCAGCCAGTCGTAACCCATTTCGAAACCAACGTACGGGTTAACCTGGTAACCACCGAACGCGCCTGCGCCCAGCTGGCTGTTGTGGGTAGAACCGTTGTTGTTCAGGTCACTCTGGTACCAACCGGTGTCATGGAACTGGGACCAACCCAGTTTACCACCAGCATACCAGGTGTTGTCTTGCGGAGCGGCCTGCGCTACGGAAGCGAAGCCTGCCAGTGCCACTGCAATCGCGATAGCTGTCTTTTTCATTTTTTGCGCCTCGTTATCATCCAAAATTTGCCATGAAGTTCTAAATAGACTCACGGTTAAATCCTTCCACCGGGGCGGGGCTTAGTTAAATACTTAGCAGAACTCTGCGGTGTTAAGCTGAGCACCCCTGGCGATGTAAAGTCTACAACGTCGTTGGAAACTTACAAGTGTGAACTCCGTCAGGCTTATGAAAAAAAAAGACTTGTATACGCAATATTTAACAAATGTGTCGAAAAAATAATCGACATAAAATTCGGGAAACCGCATCAGACCAGCATTCTGCCTGTAATCATCCATAAAAACGGACAGATAAAAAAAATGCAAAAAAAATCCCAGGAAAATTCTTAATTTCGCTTAATGGTACAAATTCGAGTGAATTTTTAGCCCATTAAATTGTCCTGTTGGATGTAATGCGGTCTGAACTGGTCGCATAATGAACACCATTGCGTTACCTTCTTCCGCCGCGTTTTGTAAACGAGCATGTTCTTCTACGGACAATTCTTCGCTCAACCAACCAATAACGACACTATAATTACCGGTACGTGATGCGCGAACCATCGAGTCGAGCATATCGCAGGGTGACATCTGGCGAAGCTGCATGACTTTTGTTAGCGGCAGACCAGAGGCCTGTACCACTGGCGGCTTAACTTCTGCTGCGGCGTGAGCCACAGCTGCCAGCGAGACTGCTGACCTAACTGCTGTAACAATGGCAGCAGTAACAGCTGTGCCATCATCGGTTGATCTTCGCGATAGAGCACTTCACTAATTAAAGCGGCAGGGGTGCTGTTTACCGGAGTAAAAGCATGGGAAGCCGTTGTGGCGGCTGTGACAGAAGAACGATTTACGACACCAGAAGTATACATAGCTAATCCAACCTTGTGGGTTACTGTATGAATATACAGTACTACCCCAAAGTCTAAAGATCAACCTCATTTTCTGAAAGCATCTCGCAAAATTGCACAAGAAATACCCATGATGACAAATTCATCTTGCCGTACCGGTAGAACTTCCCTATGTTGCTTGTTATATGAACGATTAATAAATTTAATGTATTCATGTCCATGATTATTAAGGATTAATCATGAAGATTATCTCTTATAAACGGATTTACCAATCCCAGGAATATTTCTCGGTGTTGGGGAAAGTAAAGTCTCGGGCACTGTTTGGCGGCTATAGTCTGGCCGTTGACAATACCGTCTTTGCTATGGTCGCAGAAGGTGAGCTGTATCTGAGGGCGTGCGAAAAAAACGCCACCTATCAGGCCCAGCACTCACCGCCACTGTTAACGGTACGTAAACGAGGGCATGCGCAGCAGCTTAACTATTTTCGCGTCGATGAACGGCTGTGGTCGAATAAAGCAGAACTGCTTTTGCTTGGTCAGTTCGCGCTTGAAGATGCGCAAAGTGAGAAGCGTCGACGGCGGCATTTACGGCTAAAAGATCTTCCCAATCTCTCTTTTCATATGGAACTGCTGTTGCATGAAGCAGGTATTAAGGACGTCCGTACGCTACGGCAAATGGGTTCTAAAACGGCGTGGATGCGGCTTCGGCAGTTACGTAAACAGCTGAGTGTGAATGTGTTGTATTCGCTGGAAGGGCTATCATTGGCGTTCATGCCGCGGCGCTCCCGGCGAAAACGCGCCAGGAGCTGGAAACGTGGGTGCAAAATTACACCCAGAAAAGGTGATTAGCGCATCACCTGCTTCTGCAGACGGCAGATTTCAGGCAGCAGAGAAATCATCAGGCCGATTTGTTGCAGAACCAGTGGCTCCTTGCTGTCCGGACGAGGATCGAGATGATGGATCCTCGCCGCGAGCCCACTTAACGCCTGCTGAACCCGTTGTTCATCTGCGGGCTGATGATGCAGCGCATCGTCGACGTAGCAGACGGCGTCGTCCAGAAGCGCCAGAATCTCTGCGGTGGTCAGTTTTTCGCGATGGGCACCCAGCGCCGAGATGTAGCTGGTGAGCGTGTGGTTCAGGCACAGTAAGCGGAACGCGGTTTCCCGCATTTCGGCGGTGACCTTCGGTTCGGTAGACATGTTGGATACCACCGAGGCCAGCTCAGCATCCCGATTATGCGCATCGCGGCGCGCAATACGGTAGGCCAGACGGTTATCGCGGCCCTGATGATACTGCTCGAGAATCGCATCCAGATAGCGACAGTTGGCGTCCACGGCTCGCTCCAGAACGCGCGGCAGGTTACGGAATTTCCAGTCTGGCCAGATAAAACTCACCGCCAGCCAGGCAATACCGCAGCCAATCAACGTATCCACCACGCGCGGCAACGCCACTTCGAACCCTTCGCCCAGCAGGTTAAAGCACAGGAGCACGAGCAGGGTAATAAACATCGTCGCGTGAGCGTATTGTACGTTGCGAAAAGCGAAGAACAGCACGCCTGTGACCACAATCAGTATCAGTTGCCCTTCCAGCGAGGGCACCAGCCAGAGAATCGGCAGGCCCAACGCTACGCCGACTAGCGTGCCGATAATACGCAGCGCCAGGCGATGGCGAGTGGCGTTGTAGTTCGGCTGGCAGACGAACAGGCTGGTGAGCAAAATCCAGTAGCCGTGCTGTAATCCGGTCAACTGGATAAAGGCATAGCCAACGCACAGTACCACCGACATGCGCACCGCGTGGCGGAACAGCGCGGACTCCGGCGACATATTACGACTCAGGCGTGAAAGAATATCGTCGAAACCGTGCAGGCTATCATCGGCAAGCACATTCTCCGTTTCGCTGTTCGTTTGCGACGGCGACTGTTCAGACTCAATGGTGGCGAGTTGGGCGTCGATGGCCCGCAGGTTGTTGAGGAGAAAACCCAGCGCTTTCATCTGCTCCGGCGCGGTACCGCTGGCGCGCACGCGATCCAGCGCGGCGTCCAGATGGGTGAAGGCGCGCTCAAAACGGGCGTCATGTTGATAAGGCGTTCGCAGCAAAATAGCCTTAGCCAGATCCTGACAGGCGATAGACTGCATTGAGAGCAGGCGCTGGAAGCGGAACATCACATCGCTATAGCGGAACTGGTCGCGTAGCGCCTGATATTGTATATGCGATGAGCTGGCCGCTCGTGGATATCCTGGGCGACAAAATAATAGTGCAGCGTACGACGGGTGCTGCGTTGGCCGCGGTCGCCGCGCAGACGCGTTAATAAAGACGCTTTCGTCTGATTGAGCGTCGACACCAGTTGCCCGTTTGCCAGCGCCAGCTCATACAGCGGCGCCTGATTATCGTCATCAAGATCGGGATCGAACAGGCGCGACTTCAGCTCCAGATAGCGGGCAAGCTGCTCGTAGCTGCGGGCGAGGTTATCCTGCAATGGGCGAATAGGAAATATCAGGTGTCCGGTCAGCGTCAGGACGTTATACCACACGGCACCTGCAATCAGCAGCAGCGGCTGCTGATACCAGTGCGCGTAGAGCGATACGCCGAGCATCGTGTAAATGGCAATCAGCAGCGCGCCAAAGGCGATGGTGGCATAGCGCTGCCCCAGCCCGCCCAGCAGAATAAACCCGATGGTCGACACGGTGAGCCCAGCGCAAACAACCACGGCCAGGGAAACAGCACTTCAACCGATGCTGAAGCGATAAAAAAGCAAATCAGGGTAATAACCAGGTTACGTAGCCGCCCGGTCAGGCGGTCGTCGAGATCCGTTAGCGCAGCGGCGACCACCCCAAGGGTGAGCGGGATGGTCAGCTTTGCATCGCCCAGCCACCAGGGCAGGGCGGTTGTGCCAATGAGTGCAATAAATATTCTGGCGTTGTACAGCCAGGTACTGTTCCATGTATAGCGGCGAAGCAGCGGGCTTAGCATAGCGGTTAAGAGTCCTGATTACTGAAAACGGCGACGGGCATTTGCTTCGCGCGCGGCGCGCGCCACTTCGACGGGCACCACCCGACGCCCAACTGGCCACAGGGCAATAGCGGCTATTTTAAAGTTCGCAATCCCGACCGGAATACCGATAATGCTGATGCATTGGGCGATGCCGGCCATAATGTGCGTCAGGCACAGCCACCAGCCGAATAGCACAAGCCACAGAATATTGAGCAGAGTGCCGCCCGCATTCATTACGCTGCTTTTGGCCCGGGTTCCAGTTCATCGACGTGCACCGCTTCGTTGCCGTACGGCACCAGCGACAGCTTAGTGATCTCCCAGCATGAGCGAGTCAGCGGCAGCGTAATAATCAGAACGATGCTGACGAGTGTTGCCAGCAGCCAGCCGAGAGTTGTCAGAAAACCACCTAATACAAAATTCAAAATATTCAGAACAGTACGCATAAATCCTCACTGCAGCGCTGTGAATAATAAGACCTGCTGATTGTAACGTTTTTTTAGGCTGGAGCACCTATTCTCTGGCGGTTACACTGTGAGATATCGAAAAAGTCAGGATTCGGCACGACATGGAATTAAAAGCAACGACGCTGGGTAAGCGCATGGCGCAGCATCCTTATGACCGGGTTGAGATCCTCAACGCGGGCGTACGGGTGTCCGGCCCTCAGCATGAATATCTCATCCCTTTAATCAGTTACTGGCGATTAACTGCAAGCGCGGCCTGGTGTGGGGAGAGCTGGAGTTCGTGCTGCCCGAGAATAAAGCTGTGCGCCTGCACGGGACAGAATGGGGCGAGACGCAGCGCTTTCACCGTCATCTGTTGGGATTGTGGCAGCAGTGGAGCGCGGAGATGAGTGACATCGCCGCCGGGCTGTTGGATGAACAGCTGGCGGTTATTGCCGGGAGCCGCGAAGAGAATCGCTGGTTGACTCGCCAGCAGGCGCAGGACATTCGTCAGCGGATCGTTAAGGCGCTGGAGGGTCTGCCGCTGCCGACAAACCGACTGGAAGAATTTGATAACTGTCGCGAGGCCTGGCGGCAGTGTCAGGCTTGGCTGGCAGATAAAGAAAGCGGGCGCGCGCTACATAATCAGCGTTACACCGAAGCAATGCTGGAACAGTACAGCGACTTCTTTGCGCGTATAGAATCGTCACCGCTGAACCCGTCTCAGGCGCGTGCAGTGGTCAACGGCGAGCGTTCGTTACTGGTGCTGGCGGGAGCCGGTAGTGGTAAAACGTCGGTGCTGGTGGCGCGTGCAGGCTGGTTGCTTGAGCGCGGCGAAGCCTCGGCGGAACAGATTTTGCTGCTGGCCTTTGGCCGTAAGGCGGCTGAAGAGATGGACGAGCGCCTGCAAACGCGCCTGCATACCGATGCCATCACCGCGCGTACTTTCCATGCGCTGGCGCTGTCAATCATTCAGCAAGGCAGTAAGAAGGTGCCGGTCGTCAGTAAGTTGGAGAACGATGCTGCTGCTCGCGCTAAATTGTTTATCGCGTGTTGGCAGCAGCAGTGCCGGGAGAAAAAAGCGCAGGCCAAAGGTTGGCGCCTGTGGTTACAGGAAGAGCTGGGCTGGGATGTAGAGGAAGACAGCTTCTGGGAAGATGAAAAAATCATCAAGCGAATGGGCAGCCGTCTTGACCGCTGGGTCAGCCTGATGCGTATGCATGGCGGTTCCCAGGCTGAGATGATTGCCGGTGCGCCGGAGGAGATTCGGGATCTGTTCGGCAAGCGGGTTAAGCTGATGGCGCCGATGTTGAAGGCGTGGAAAGCCGCGCTGAAAGCCGAAAATGCCGTCGATTTCTCCGGTCTGATTCACCAGGCGATTATCATCCTCGACAAGGGACGCTTCGTCAGCCCGTGGAAGCATATTCTGGTCGACGAATTTCAGGACATCTCCCCGCAGCGTGCGGCGCTGCTGGCGGCGCTACGTAAACAAAACTCGCAGACTTCACTTTATGCGGTTGGCGATGACTGGCAGGCGATTTACCGCTTTAGCGGCGCGCAGCTGTCGTTGACCACCGCCTTCAACCACTATTTTGGTGAAGGGATAACTGTGCGCTGGATACCACCTATCGCTTCAACAACCGCATCGGTGAAATTGCTAACCGCTTTATTCAGCAAAACCCGCACCAGCTGAATAAACCGCTGAACAGTCTGACCACGGGCGACAAAAATGCCGTCACCCTGCTGGAGGACGATAAGCTTGATGCACTGTTTGATAAGCTCAGCGGCTACGTGACGCCGGACCAGCGTATACTGGTGCTGGCCCGCTATCACCACCTCAAGCCTGCTGCCCTCGAGAAAGCGGCCACGCGCTGGCCGAAGCTGAATATTGATTTCATGACCGTGCACGCCAGTAAGGGCCAGCAGGCGGATTATGTGATTGTACTCGGGCTACAGGAAGGTTTTGACGGTTTTCCGGCCCCTGCGCGTGAGTCGATTATGGAGCAGGCGTTGCTGCCTGAGCCGGAAGATTTCCCCGATGCTGAAGAGCGGCGCTTGTTGTACGTGGCGATGACTCGCGCACGACTGCGCGTCTGGCTGCTGTTCAATAAGGCGCAGCCGTCGCCGTTCGTGGAGGTGTTAAAACAACTGTCGGTGCCGGTGGCGAGAAAACCGTAATCGAAGAACGGAGCCGACACCGCGTCGGCTCCGGGAACGTGAGGAATTATTTCAGGCGATCTGCCAGATAGCGCGGATAATCTGGGATCAGAATATCCACGGGTTCGCTGAAGTTAGGCGACTGAATAATAAAGTCGGCGGTGGCGGCGTTGGTGGCCACCGGAATATTCCAGACGGTTGCCAGACGCAGCAGAGCCTTCACATCCGGGTCATGGGGTACGGCGTTGAGCGGATCCCAGAAGAAGATCAGCACGTCGATTTTCCCTTCGGAGATCAGCGCGCCAACCTGCTGGTCGCCGCCCATCGGGCCGCTGAGCATCGCCTGGACTTCCAGGCCTGTTGCGCGTTGTACCAGGTTACCGGTGGTGCCGGTCGCTGACAGCGTGTGGTTTGCCAGGCAGGCCTGATGGCGCTGTACCCATTTCATCAGCATATCTTTGCAGTGGTCATGCGCGACCAGCGCGATGTGTTTACGCGCCGGTAAGGTGCGTGTTGTCAGTTCCATGTGTCTTTCCCTGAGTGTTGAATCCAGACAGATTACTGCATGCGAATCAGGCTGCAAGCCCTGATTGGCAAAAATTTGACGCCCGACATTAGCGGACTAGCGTACACTTAAGTGATTGGCCAGGAGGATAATGATGACTGAAAACGAGATTGCCAGCATTTTGACGACCACGCGAACCATCGCGCTGGTGGGCGCCAGCGACAAGCCGGACCGTCCAAGCTACCGGGTGATGAAATACCTGTTGGATCAGGGCTATCACGTGATCCCTGTTTCGCCGAAGGTTGGCGGCAAAACGCTGCTCGGGCAGCAAGGCTACGCCACCCTTGCCGAAGTGCCGGAGAAGGTCGATATGGTTGACGTATTCCGCAATTCGGAAGCCGCGTGGGGCGTGGCGCAAGAGGCGATAGCCATCGGGGCGAAGACGCTGTGGCTGCAGCTTGGCGTGATTAACGAACAGGCGGCTGTGCTGGCGCGCAATGCGGGGATGCAGGTGGTGATGGATCGGTGCCCGGCGATTGAGATCCCTCGTCTGGGCCTCGCGAAATAAACGCGCGTGCTGAGAATACAAAAAAACCCGCATAGCGGGTTTTTTATTAACGCGGCAATCAGTTACGCAGCCGCGGTGCCTGTAGTTGTCGGCGGATGGTACGCGCCAGTTCATCCATCGTCGGTTGTTCGGGATGATCCTCGCTCGGCTCACTGCTCAACTGGGCTTCGGCCAGATAGGTATGCACCGGCTGACCTTCGTCATCTTCCATCACCACGTGATACCACGGCAACGCGCGTAGTTCGTCGTTAGCCGCCAGATCGTCGGGATCAGGATCGTCAAGCGAGTAAACCGGGTCGATATCTACCACCACGCCCAGATAGCCCAGCAGGGAGTGACGCACCTGCTGGCCGATACCGAATTTGCTGGTAATCATCATACTCACCTCCCGGGAAATGGCCTCTCTCTACTTCTACTATATATATAGACACCATTTCGCTTTTCAAGTTACATGACGCGGCAGGCAAATCCTTTCAAGTACAGTCCTTCCGGGTACGTCGCAATCACCGGGTGATCGGCTGCCTGACGGAACTGCTCTATAAATTGTACATCACGACCGGCATCTACAGCGGCATCGGCAATGATTTTCTGGAATAAATCTGCGGTCATCAGGCCAGAACAGGAGAAAGTCAGCAGCACGCCGCCCGGATTCAGTAACTGAATAGCCAGCATGTTGATGTCTTTATAGCCGCGGCAGGCGCCCATCAGCTGGCTTTTGTTTTCGACGAATTTCGGCGGATCCATCACGATGACATCGAATTTCTCGCCCTGATCGCGATATTTACGCAGCAGTTTAAACACGTCGTCGCGCACGAACTCCGCTTTGCTCAGGTCGAGTTTGTTAAGCTCAACGTTCTGGCGCGCGACGTCCAGCGCTTCCTGAGACGTATCGACGCTGGTGACCTGGCGGCAGCCGCCCATCAGCGCCGAAACGGCAAAACCGCCGGTGTAGGAGAAGCAGTTCAGGACGCGTTTGTCTTCAACATAGCGGCGGGTCGCCAGGCGGCTATCGCGCTGATCGAGGTAATAACCGGTTTTATGGCCGCCCTGAATATCGACCAGCAGCTTCATGCCGTGTTCTTCAATCGGCAGCAGCGCTGGCGGCAATTCACCGGTCACCGGGCCTTGGGTCAGCTCCATGCCTTCTTTTTTACGCACCGCAACATCGCTACGATCGTAGATGGCGCATTCCGGGTAGAGGGTTTGCAGGGCGCTAATTAGCGCGGCGCGCTGGTATTCGGCACCGGCGCTCAGCAATTGCAGCACCAGGAAGTTGCCGAAACGGTCAATGGTGACGCCCGGCAGACCGTCAGATTCACCGGCGATCAGACGGTAGCTATCCAGCCCATCTTTTTTCGCCAGCCAGTCGCGCCAGCTTTGCGCCTGCTGAAGGCGGCGGACGAAGAAATCGATATCGATGCTTTCATTAGCGTCAAACGTCCAGACGCGAGCGCGGATCTGCGAGGCGGGGAATACGCGCCGCGGGCTAACCATTTACCCTGATGGTCGACAATATCAATGGTCTCACCGAGGCTGGCTTTGCCTTCCATGCGGGCAACCGCGCCGGAAAAGACCCAGGGATGACGGCGCAGCAATGATTTTTCGCGCCCTTTGGCTAACACTAAACTAGCAAACCTTGTAAAGTTGGTTTCAGTTAAATCTTGCAGCGTTTTCATAGTAACTCTCAAGGGAAATTAAAGAATAAGTAGCTCTTAGTCTCATTTGATATTTAAGGGCTGGATCTTTTACCAGCCTAAGAGTTAGGCAGACATCTGAGCATTCTGGATGTCAAAGATAACTTTTGATGCGAAGTTCCCTAAAGTATCAACATAATCATCATAAGAACTAATTGCCATTATTTCATTTTCGAAATCCTCGACATGATTTTTTATAGCGGTTCCGAGGTCTTTAGAAGATATGCTTAAAAGGTGAGAGGAATCCCTGATTCTGTTCATTTCAATAAGCGCGTAAGTGCTGTAAAAAACTCCAAGTCCCTGATTTGATGGGTTCCTGCGACAATCGATTTGTATCGTTCAGGGATTCCTGAATAAACTCGAAAAATGGAGTTAAAAATTTCGGGATTATTACTTCACGCATCCAAAATGTTTCTTTTATTGCTCTTTTTGTGTTTTGATTGTTCTGAAACCAAGAGTACAAAAGAGCAATTGCAGATACGAGCAATGCAAGAGAAGCAATAATGTCGCTTGCTGAAAGTCCTGAGTTTTCTTTCTCACCAAAATTAAAAAAACTTAAACCAACATAGGAATATGATTCTGGACCGAAGAGGCTACCATAAAATCTAGGCACTGCATTAGTTAATTCCATAAAATTAAAGAAGTAATTCATTTTCGGAAAGGCCTCTTTTTATAGCTCTAACACACTCATTTTGACTAACTTCATTAAGTTGCGTAAAGTCCACTCGAAGGAGAAGATCATTAATATTATTAAGTTTTTTAAGTAACGTAGTTAGTTCTTCTCCAACTAATCCTAAAAAATACGAACTAGTAATCACTTGGTAATCGTTAGCGATAAAGATAAAGCGATCACCATTTTTTACATTGAAATATTGTTTTGCTTTCCTTCCATTTTTTCTTCCGGTAAAAAGAGAAATGTCAGCCATATCACCAGAAGTAAAATCGAGGGTAACAGTATTCATGTGTGTATTTTTTATAAGGTCATTCATTAGAATCTCCTCGCAAAGGTTCAGTGCTTCCTTGAAGCGGTATCCTGATGCTGATCATTACTCCAGGAAACCATGCATCCTTCATAGTATACACCTTTTTAGTATCAGGTGGTGATTGTAAGGTTTGGTTAGTATTGAATGGCATTTGGAATGTTTCGCTACCATCTTCAAGCTCAACGACTTTCGATTGGTATGTACCATCAAATACTATAACTGTATCACCAGAAATGAGATTCATCTGAGCTTTAACTCTATTTTCACCTGGTGCCCTTAGATTAGTGTAGGCCTGATATATTGATTCAAATGTTTCAATTAAAGTAACTGTACCTTGCCCACGAGTTGGGTCTAGGTCTTTTTTTGTACTAACCTGACCTTGTAATGCTGCAACAGTGTAGAGTGCATTTTCCTTAGAGGAACTTAAATGTCTTTGAACATAATTATGAGCAATGTTTTTTATTTGGCTTTTTTCAGGTAAAGAAGAGAAGTTTTCAGAAATAGAATTGCCTAAATTAAAAACAGAGAGTTCTAGATAGCGATCACTTTCATTCTCGATTTCATTAAAATACCCTCTAACGAACCAAACGGGTCTAGTTCTACCACAATGTTCTTCCGCATTATCAAAAACCTCTCCCAGGCAGGCCCGTAAGCGGTCTTGAGCTTCTTTCTTAATTGTAAGTCGGTGTGCATTCATGCAAGTTTCTAAATATGCAACACAGCCTTCAGCGACTTTCCTTTTTTTATCGTCTTTGACGCTGACACTCTGACTATATCTGTTATCATAACGGAAGTAATGGACATTACTATCATGGTTGTTTTCATCAGCGTCGGAGAAGGGATCGTCATTAATTAGTTCTCGAACTATACCAATTTTCTCAACGATAGACTTAACAGCCCCGTGTCTCTTTGGGAAAAAACCGCGAACAGAAATTCTTTCATTCAATTGCTTCCTGCGATTACTAACAACTTCAGTTAATAAAAGGCCGAAAAGCGATTCGCTCGAAAGACTGCTTTTAATCACGTTTCGATGATCAATGATAATGTCATTCAAACCCGGAGATAGTATTTTTTCTGAAATTCTAATTATCTTTTTTATAACATCTTCAGTGTTGCTAAAAATATCAAAGTTTGATGGTAGGCTTATTTTTACCTTTTCTTTTTTTTCTAAGTGCTTGTTCTTGCAATTGGCACTATTAATTTCTTGTGATATGAAGGAATTAACAATCGCTACACCATTAAATTTCTTTATTTTGGTGAGTTTCTTTAAAAGTTTATACCTTCTGTCTCTTCTTTTTAAAGACTTACTTTTTTTTAAATGCTTCTTGTGTCTTTTTATACGTAGGATTTCATTGGAGTAAGTTTCTTTTTTCATTAATCCTAGTCTTCAAATTTAGTTAATAATATATTTAATTTTATCATGAAATCGCACATAAAGGAAACTGTTTTTTTTACCCATTTAATTTTATTAATTTAATGAGTGATATTAATAAATACACTCATCTATTAGTAATAAAAAACAGCTCTAAGATCTTCATGAAGACGTAAACTAAAATGTGCATAATTATTATCTAACACTAAACGTACACTCATAGTTAATTTTCTGGCTGTTTGATGGAATCAGGCTGCATTTTCCCGACTTCCCTGCACAATTGCAACGCGCGAGGGCAGAATGTCGGGAGAAATGGCGCTACAGTTGAGACAGAAAGAGGAGGAATAAAGATGGATAAGTGTGTGATTTGTTGGGTTTACGGTAAGGTGCAGGGGGTCGGCTTCCGCTTCTTTACTCAACAGGAAGCGCAGCGCCTTGGCCTACGCGGCTATGCGCTCAATCTTGATGATGGCAGCGTCGAAGTGGTTGCCTGCGGTAATGATGAACAGGTCGAAAAGCTGCTGGCATGGTTAAAGGCAGGCGGGCCGCGTAGCGCGCGGGTTGATAAAGTTCTGGCGGAACCGCATCAACCCGAAAAAGCGTGGAGCAACTTCAGTATTCGCTATTAAATGCACTTCACCGGTTTTGGCAGGCCGGCGATTTTCGTTGCCTGTTTAGCCGGGCCTTTCGGGAACAGGCGGTATAAATAGCGGCTGTTGCCTTTCTCTTCGCCAAAGGTGTTGGCCATGGCTTTCACCAGCATGCGGATTGCCGGCGAGGTGTTGAATTCCAGGTAAAATTCGCGCACAAAGCGCACCACTTCCCAATGTTCAGGGCTGAGTTCAATGCCTTCGCTCGCGGCAATGGCCTCGGCCAATCCTTCGCTCCACAGGGTGGTGTCTTTCAGATAGCCTTCGCTATCGGTCTCAATTTCGGTGTTCTGATAGATAAGCATAATATTTCACACAACAAACAGATGGCGGGAAGTGTAGCAAATAAAAAGGCCCGCATAAGCGAGGCCCTGATGTTGATGAGCAGGTAGGTTAGTCGCGGCTGGCGAAACCGAGGATGCTCAGCAGGCTGACAAAGATGTTGTACAGCGAGACGTACAGGCTAACGGTCGCGCGGATATAGTTGGTTTCCCCGCCGCGAATGATGTTGCTGGTCTCAAACAGGATGGCGCCGGAAGAGATCAGGATAAACACCGCGCTAATGGCCAGGTGCAGCGCCGGCAGTTGCAGGAAGATATTAGCCACCATGCCAATCAGCACCACGACGATACCGGCCATCAGCATCCCGCCGAGGAAGGACATATCTTTACGGGTGGTCAGCACATAGGCAGAACAGCTGAAGAACACCAGCGCGGTGCCGCCCAGCGCCATACCAATCACATCGCCCATACCCGCGGACAGGTAGGCGTTAAGAATCGGCCCGAGGATATAGCCCAGGAAGCCGGTAAAGGCGAAGGCAGACAGAATACCAACCGGTTTATCCGCCGTTTTATAGGTCAGGAACATCAGGCCGTACATGCCGACCAGCGTCAGAATTAAGCCCGGAGACGGCAGCCCCAGCACGGTGCTGGCGGTCGCGGTGATGGCGGAAAACGCCAGCGTCAGGCTCAGCAGGAAATAGGTGTTACGCAGGACTTTATGTGTGCTCAGCAGCGATGAGCGGTCACGCGATGAAGTAATTATGCGATCCATGAGTCACTCTCTTATGACAGATGTTATTAGTGGCACAGCATAAGAAATCTCTCTTTTATTCCCAAATCTTTTTACCCATCTTTACTCAGACTTCTGGCTCGTCACAGAAACACAATATAAAGCACGAAAGAACGAGATCAATCTCTTATAGGTTATTGAAAGCACTTGCGTTATCAACCGTCTGTGCCAAGAGTGAACAGGGTTCTAACAACAAGGCAATGGAAATGAAATTATACAAATATAACAACATCACGATGGTTCTACTGGCGATGGGTCTGGCTGGGGCGGCGCAGGCCGCGACCGTGCCGGAAGGAACGCAGCTTGCCGACAAACAGGAGCTGGTGCGCAGCAACGGCAATGAGCCTGCTTCGCTCGACCCACATAAGGTTGAAAGCGACGTTGAGTTTAATATCATCAGCGACCTGTTCGACGGGCTAGTGGCGGTGAAACCGGACGGCAGCATTGAGCCGCGGCTGGCGGAATCCTGGGAGAATAAGGACAACACCGTCTGGACTTTCCATTTACGCCCGGGCATTACATGGTCTGACGGTTCGCCCATCACCGCGCAGGATGTCGTCTGGAGCTGGCAGCGTCTGGTGACGCCAGCCACCGCGTCGCCGTACGCCAGCTATCCTGGCAACATGCATATTATGAACGCTGCCGATATTGCGTTGGGTAAGAAAACGCCGGATACGCTTGGCGTGAAGGCGATTAACGACACCACGTTGGAAGTGACGCTGACGCAGCCCACTTCCGCGTTTCTTGCCATGCTGGCGCACCCGTCCATGGTGCCGCTTGATAAAGTGCTGATTGGTCGCTACGGCGATAAATGGGTGAAGCCGGAACATTTTGTCGGCAGCGGCGCCTATCATTTATCTCAGTGGGTGGTGAACGAGCGGATCGTAGCCGAGCGTAATCCGCGCTACTGGAATGATAAGCAGACGGTGATTAATAAGGTGACCTATCTGCCTATCCGCTCCGAAGCGGCCGACGTTAACCGCTACAAGGCGGGAGAGGTCGATATTGTGTATACGCTGCCGATCAACCAGTTTAGCCAGTTGAAAAAAACCTTAGGCAGCGAGGTGGACGTGTCGCCGCAGCTGGCAACCTATTACTACGAGTTCAATACCACCAAAGCGCCGTTTAACGATGCCCGCGTACGCCGTGCGTTGAACATGGCGCTGGATAAAGACATCATCGCCGATAAGGTCATGGGGCAGGGGCAGCGGCCGGCGTGGGTAATCAGCCAGCCGGAGATTGGCGGCGTGAAGCTGAACGGCCCGGATTACGCATCATGGCCGCGCGATAAGCGAATTGCTGAAGCGAAAAAACTGCTGGCGGAGGCCGGGTTTAACGACGCGCATCCATTGTCATTCAATTTGCTCTACAACACCTCTGAATCACACCAGCGGGTGGCGATTGCGGCTTCTTCAATGTGGAAGAAAAATCTCGGCGTCGAAGCTAAGCTGCAAAACCAGGAGTGGAAAACCATGCTGGATGCGATGCATACGGGTAACTTTGACGTCGTACGCTACGCGTGGATCGCCGACTACGATGACGCTTCCACTTTCCTGAACACCTTCCGTACCGGCGACAGTGAGAATACCGCAAAGTACAGCAACCCGGATTATGACGCCGCGCTGCTCGATGCGGCGAAAACACAGGACGCTGCCCAGCGCGCCCGTGACTACCAGAAAGCAGAAGATCTACTGGCGCGCGATGTGCCGGCCATTCCGGTCTATCACTATGTGCGCACGCATCTGGTGAAACCGTGGGTAGGCGGTTTTACCCCTGACCGCCTGGGTATTACTACACCAAAGATATGTTTATCAAAAAACATTAAGCAGGATGAGGGCGGGAAAAGCGTTTTAAAACTAGCCATTCTGTTGTTTTTTCAGACGAATAACAACTTTTTGGCTGTTTTTCAGGCAAACGAACGTTTTGGTGCTTTACAGGTCCGTTCGGGATGTTTATAGTGCGCCTCATTGGAAGCGTGGCCGAGCGGTTGAAGGCACCGGTCTTGAAAACCGGCGACCCGAAAGGGTTCTAGAGTTCGAATCTCTACGCTTCCGCCAAATTAGAAAAGGGCCTGTCGAAAGACAGGCCCTTTTTACTTTGGCTTCCTGATGCATCGGCTACCGCTACAGAGCTTCCGATGCTGCCGGTGAGACGACAGTCTCATCGTCCCTCTCGCTTTACCCGAACGCGCTTAAGGTTTATCGCTGTGCAATTTGGATGACCATATTTTATTCTTCCGGACACTTCTTTACGCTTTCACTCAAAATTGCATTTACTTTCCTGTTATTTAATTAAAACACCTGGTTATTAATGTGGTAACTCATACCCTGCGCTTATATTCCTCGTAATGAGCAGATTGAATTTCGCATGAATACCTGGTTTACCGGGGTAAGAATATTTCGCTTCCTCTATCTTGCATCATTGTAGAACTAATGACTTAAATATAAACAGTATCTCCTGAAATAGTGGTAATTTTCTTATGTGTGGTGAAAGGTACATTATTGATATTTGTCAAATTGTCTTCTTTTTACGGTTTTTTGCACTCATACTGAAATCAGTAATATTCAAATGGTTCCGTAGAGTTAATGATTGAATGATAATGCTGAGTTGCCTAACTCATAAGAAAGTCTATGTGATTTTCGATGTTAAGGTGTTAAATATTCAATTAATATCGTTTTACTGCCTTGATTGATTAGATATTCTACATGTTCAACTTTTGTTGATTGGTCATGGTATTAGGATTTTTACCAACCATAGCTTGCGGCTATCAGTTTTTTCACCAAGGCATTGAAAAAACTATTGGAAACAATTTATTAGATATTCAATTCTTAAATAAGCTTTCTTGAGATGACGCAGGGCGTTATTGAATAGTCATTTAACCGATTTCTGCGTTGGTTCACCAATGCCATTGTCTGTAATTTACTGCCCATGCTTTGCGAATAAGCAGGCTGCTGTTCGTTTAAAACTATCATATAGCATATGTAGGGAGACATAATGTATGAGATTTAATAGCATTGTTATATCACAAATTCTATTCACCACGATAGTCGGACACAGTGCATGGGCGCAAAGTACATATGATATTACGCAGGGAACCTATGAATGGACCACTAATATTGTTGTTAACGGTGTTGAAGGTTGGCCAGGCAGTGGTCTGCGTGCCAATGGGGAGTTAACCGCATTAATCAACTCAAGCGGCAACATCGATGTCAGTAATAATCATAGCGGCCTGTTTTTTTCTGAAAACGCATCGGTGACTATTCATCATTCTCAAACGGATAAACTCTTTTCTGCAAACAATAATGGATGGGACGGGATTCTGGTCGAGTCCAACGCAGATTTAACCGTTAAAGGCATGAGTATCAGTGCCAATGGTAATACGGAAAATGGGATTCGTGCGAATTCTGGTGGGCAGATCGCTCTGACAGAAACCACGACGGTAGAATTTAATAATAATGGTGATAAAGGGCTTTTTGCCTTTTCAGATAATAGCGTTATCAGTATTTCCGGTAACAATGACAATGCCTCATACCTCTATGTGAAAGATAATAACCAGGCAGGTAACTGGGGGCAGGAATATGGTCAGAAAATAACGCATTGGTTAATATTGCCAATATGAACATGGAAGTGACAGGAAACGGCCTTGCCGGCGTGATGTTGCGCTCAGGCGGCCAGATGGCATTTTCAGGTGATGGTCGTCAGTACCTGGACGTCACTGAGAATGGCAGCGGCAGGGATGGCGGCGTGATTGTTTATGGAAATTCATCGCTCAATATCACGGGAATGGATATCCAGCTTAATAATAATGGCAACTATGGTCTGCAGGTTGCAGACGGCAGTACCGCATATATTATCAGCAACGATGATATTCCGAATTCAATCACGGCGAACGGAAATAAAAATTCGGCCAACTCATGGACCGAGGGAACTGGTTTTGCAGCGCAGGGGGCCTCGAAACTGGTTATCCAGAATATGAACGTTAGCGCCAACGGTAACGGGCGCTACGGTTTATCTGCCACGGATGGTGGCGTCATAAGCGTTGAGGGCAATGGCAGGACAATACTTGAGGTTTTGCAGAACGTGACGTCACAAGACAATCCCTGGGCTATCGGTGCGGGCATCGTGGCGAAAGGAATCAACAGCGCTTACCAGGAGCTGGTCAGCACCATCAATATTATTGGTATGAACCTGAAGGTTGAGGGCAACGATTATTACGGAATACGCGCTACCGAAGGTGGGGCCGTCAACATCGCGGGAACTTATGATAACCATCTGAATATAGCAAAAAATAACAGCGCAGATGGCAACATGGGGCACGGTATTGTGGCGGACCAGTCCTCTTCAGCGGGAACCCGTTCGACTATCAACATTGTGGACATGAATATCAGGGTTGAAGATCAGGCCTACCAGGGCATTGCCGCTCGCGATGGCGGGTTGCTCAATATCAGCAGTACTCAGGGTACCCATACTCTGGATGTTTATAACACCCGAATGGCTACCGACCGGGCCAGGATTTAGGTAAAGGCATCCACGCGAAAGGTGCCGATAGTGTTTCAAAGCAGGTCGCCACGATTGTTATTACCGACATGGATATCATTGCTAATGATAATGAACTTGAAGGTGTTGTGGCGGCTAACAGCGGCGTTATTCAGATTGAAAGTACATCTGGAAATAATACGTTAACCGCAAATGAAAACCGGCGCTATGCCGCCGACACACCAGACGACTGGTCATACGGTGCCGGATTGCTGGCTCACGGTGTGTCCGCGGATACCGTGGAAAGTCAGGCTGCCATTATGATTAAAAACATGAACGTTGAGGCAAATGACAACGGTCTTTACGGCCTGTATGCACGCGACGGCGGGATGATTTCTATCACCGGTGATGGCTCTCACACCCTGGATCTGATCGGTAATAAATCCACCGCAGACGACACCTATGACGCGGGTATAGCGATTGAAGGATTGATAGCCGGTGCCACGTCTGAAAAACCCGCGGCCATCGCGATCAAAAATATGGAAATCACGATTAAAGATAATGGGGTTATGGCATTGATGTTGCCAGCGGCGGGCAGATGTCGGTCTCGAGCGACAGTGGAAACACGTTAACCATCTCAGGGAATCAAAAGGGTGATACCGGCAACAATGCCGGAGTTGGCATTAACGTTAACGGCGTTTTTGACGGGTCCGTTCGCAGCTGGCTATTGTTGATATGGATGTGTTGGTCGACGGTAGCCCAGACGCTGGCGTGAAAGTGGCGGACGGAGGCCTGATTAATATTGTCAGCAATCGCGGCAATAATCTGCTGAAGTCCAACGGCAATGATAACCACGGTACGCAATATAACGAGGGGCGGGCTTATTTGCCGTTGATTCTGAGAGCACCGCTAATGAGGTCGCTACGCTGAATGTGGTAGGGATGAACATTGAGGCGAAGAATAATGGCTCTTACGGTGTAATCGCTGAAGGAGGGGACATTAATATTCAGGGGAACGGCTCTCATACCCTGGATGTTGATGGTAATGGTCGTTATGGCTTACTGGCAAAAGACGGGGGTAGCATGCTTATTTCCGGCATGCAGGTTTCCGGGAATTCTTCGGAGCACTCATTGGTCGGTATAGAACGTAATGGGCTGATTTATCTAACAAACAGTACGATTGCTACTGACAATAATGCGCTCTTTTATACCTGGAGCGACAGTGACACGCAAAAGAGCCAGTATATTCTGGATAACGCCGTCGCCATCGGGAATGGCCAGATGTTGGCAAACTTTACGGCGGCTAATAATACCCTCGACGCCACCCATTCCAGGTTGGTCAACGCGATCGTCACCGATCATACATCCGCTGCATCATCCAAGATGACATTAGAACGTTCTGTCTGGGAAATGAAAGCAGATAGCAACATTACCGACCTGATCGCCAGCAACTCTTATCTGGACCTCCGCGGTGCGACGAATTTTAATACTTTGACGGTGGATAATAGTTACAAAAGCGAAAACAGCACGCTGGAGATAAATACTCAGTTGGGTAACGACAGCTCACCTACGGATAGGCTGGTGGTGCGAGGCGATACATCTGGCACGACAACCGTCGTCGTCAACAATGCCGGTGGTAGCGGTGCTCAGACCCTCAACGGTATTGAGGTTATCGAGGTTGGTGGGCGCTCGGAGGGGGAGTTTGTCCAGTCCGGCCGTATCGTGGCGGGAGTTATGAATACGTCCTCGGGCGTGGTAACGGGACAAACAGCAGTCAGTCTAACTGGTATCTGACGAACAGCGTATCGCCAGCAGAGCCGGATGGACCATCGGTTTACCGCCCGGAAATGGGCTCTTATCTGGCTAACCTGATGGCGGCTAACACCCTGTTCAACCTCCGGTTGCACGACCGCGTTGGCGATACGCAGTATACAGACCTGCTGACGGGAGAGGAGAAGGTGACCAGCCTGTGGCTGCGCCAGGTTGGTGGCATACCCGTTTTGATACTGCTCAGCAGCAACTGCATACGCAAACCAACCGCTATATCGCCCAGATAGGGGGAGATATTGCTCAGTGGAGTCAGGATGGTCTGGATCGCTGGCATCTTGGCGTGATGGCCGGCTATGGCAACAGCCAGAGCAATACGGAGTCGAACGTTAGTCACTATCGTTCACGTGGCCATGTCACGGGCTATAGTCTGGGGCTGTACGGCACGTGGTATGCAAACGAAGAGGATAAATCCGGCAGTTATCTCGATAGCTGGGTGATGTATAACTGGTTCAAGAACACCGTTTCCGGTCAGGAACTTGTCAGCGAGAAATATGATTCCGATGGTTTCACGGCATCAGTGGAAGGGGATACAGCTTCCTGCTGGGGCATCGCAAAGATGGGCGTTCTACCTACTGGTTACAGCCAAAAGCTCAGGTAACCTGGATGGGCGTGCAGGCAGATACGCATACCGAAGCGAACGGAACGCGCGTCAAAGGCAAGAGCGGCGACCATCTGCAAACGCGTTTAGGCATCAGAACGTATATCAAAGGGCATAATGCGATAGATGACGGCAAGATGCGCGAGTTCCAGCCATTTGTTGAAGCGAACTGGATCTACAACTCACATCACTACGGCGTTACCCTCAATAATGTGAACGGCTATCAGGAAGGGACGCGTCATATCGGTGAAGTGAAAGTTGGCGTGGAAGGTCAACTGAATAATCACCTGCATCTGTGGGGCAACGTGGCGCAGCAACTGGGTGACAAGGGCTATAGCGATACCCAGGGGATGTTAGGGATTAAATATACCTTCAGATGATCGCTGAGTGGAATTTCAGGAGCTTTCCTGTGTACGGTATTCCACAGTAACTTGTTATTTTAAAAGAAGTCAGTCGCTAATTGTTACCATTGGCGACTGACCCTACCACGAAAACCATGCGCCGTGCGCTACACGGCCTGGCACTTTTCTGTGCCCGCTATCGGCCTCGAGCGATGAGGTGGCGTAATTTCACCAACGGCAAATTGTTGTAAATTGTGCCACGCGATGATTATCTGCAAAATAAAGCCGGGAAACGCTTCAATATTGTCCCAGGGATGATTGCTAACGTTGATATTAAAACTGGCGAGAAGATGGTTATGGATTATCTGGTGAAGCCGTTTAACAAGGTGAAAGAGGCACTCAGAGAGCGGTAAGCTATTACAGCGATGGCAGATGGCTATCCAAAAATAAACAAAAAAACGATTATCAGCGTCGAGTAAAAAACCTATTGTAGCGCCACTTTGCATCCAACCCGTCGATTGATGGGACGCTAATAATAGGAAAATTATGAAGAAGACGCTGATCACTTTAATTATTGCGAATGCGCTGACCGCCACCACCGCTTTTGCGGCGGCAGATGCTGGCACCTGGTATACCGGCGGGAAACTGGGTTGGTCGCATTATTTTGACACCAGCACCACGCCACGCGCTAATGTCGGTTATGACAGCGATAACGTTGGCGGCGGTGTATTCACCGGCTACCAGATTAATCCCTGGCTGGCGGTTGAAGGCGGCTACGATTATTTAGGTAATATGCAGATCAACGGTAAAAACGGCGCCTCAGGTTCACAGATGAAGAGCCAGGGTTTGCAGCTGTCGCTGAAAGCCAGCTACGGTTTAACCGACAGCTGGGATCTGTATGGCCGCGCTGGGGCAATGGGCTATCGTGCGGAGTCGGATATTCAGGGTCATAACCGCTTTGAAACCGGCGTTCGTCCGCTGGTCGCCGTGGGCACCGAGTATGCCTTTAATAAAAACTGGGCGGGCCGCCTGGAGTATCAGTGGGTTAGCAACGTGGGTAACGAAAATCAGATTGGCGTCAGCAGCGACATCAGTTCCGTTACCGCAGGCATCTCTTATCGTTTCGGCCAGCACGACGATACGCCAGCCGTGGCGCCGATTGCCGCCCCGGCGCCACAGCCAGCGCCGCAGCGTTTTAATCTGAAATCTGACGTGATGTTTGGCTATGACTCCGCCGCGTTAACCCCGAAGGGAAAGCGGCCATCGCGCAGCTGTATCAAAATCCGGGCCTACAGCCAGCCTCTGCGAAGGCTACCGTGGTGATTGGCTACAGCGATCGCCTTGGTGCAGTGGACTATAACCAGCAGCTTTCAGCGCAGCGCGCGCAGGCGGTGGCGGATGAACTGGTGGCGTTAGGTATGCCAGCGGCCAACATCAGCGCTGAAGGCCATGGCGCCAGCAGCTCGGTGATGGGTACTCAGTGTGACGGTCAGTCGGGTCAGCAACTGATTAACTGCCTGGCACCCGATCGCCACGTTGTCGTTGAGATAACCGATAAGCACTAATCATTAGATCAAAAAAAGCCTCCTCATATTGTAATGAGGAGGCTTTTTTCACTCATAGACGATGCTATTTAAAGAGTCGCTGAGTTTTCTTAAACCTGAGATATTACGTTCTTCCAGATAATGATTATTAATCAATTTTATTTTATCTAACTTGCTGAGTGAATTATAAACCTGATGCGTCTGGCTGCTGCTGTCGAAGATTTCACGAATATTGACATCCTGTAAGAACTCTTGTTTCAAATAGAACGACAGATGTTCAATTGTGCATCGGTTATCATAATGTAAGTAGTTAAAGCTGATTTTATTGGGTGCTAAATCTTGCTGATAGTTTTGAACGATTGGAACCTGCAGTGAATCAATTTTTTGTAAGATGCTACGACCTGACTTCTTTCGTGGGATGAGTGCGCCGGACAAGATTATTTTGTGGAGTTTTCGCATTGCGATACCTATGTGAACGTGTAGGCTGTATTTATTAACATCAATCAGGCATAGCTCCTATTTTTTATTCGTTTATAAAAAAATTAAAGTTGCAGTTATGTAATATTTATTTTTGGACAATAATCGCGTCCGCCAGATTTGACTCTATTACGGCGCGTTACTATTTTTTAGTATCCTTGGAACAATACTTATAGAGGTACCTTATGTTTATCGAATCCAGGCTGGCGAAAATCAAAGAGAAAATGTGGAAACGATTATTGCCGATGTTTGTTTCTCAAAATGGCAATAACGGCGATCCCTACAATTACTATGGCGTTTATTTTTCGGATGTAAATCAGGACAAGTATCAGCTGATAGCGTCTCGAGGCAATAACGCAGTGCTGGAAAAATGGAACCCGGAGCAGCGTGCTTACACCGGCAAAATAAATACTACGGTCGGTAAACTTGAGCGCATGAGCGTGGAGATCATCCACTGGCGTAAACAGGGGCCGATGCGATTTGACTCTATTGTGCGTTTTTATGCCAGCTACTTTACACGCTTTGCTTACGTTAAAAATCTGCTGCGTCGAACCAAAAGCCAAATGTTTTCCACGTTCTCAGATAACAAAGAGATGACCGGGCTGGATCGAATTATGCTGTTGAAGCTGCTGATTAACGACTATGTTAATCAGTCTGCGGGAAAAACGCATACCGGCGTTACCTTAAACGAAGTGATTGATTTGCTGTACGAAACGCTCTGGTACAAGCACATCAAAAACGAAGAGTTTCGCCGCAAGACACAGTTGCTGCTGCAATCGCTGGTGATGACAGAAGACCTGAAGCGCTGGGACGATCGCTATTATGTTGAGGGGAAAGCGATCTCAACGATTGTCGCCTGGGAAAGTGAAGCGCAACGGGCCCGACAGCAGCAGAGAATTCAGCAGAATATTCATCGCCTGATGCTGATTATTACTGCCTCGACGTTAATGATCACTCTGGCCATTCTTGCGCAGGCGGGGATTGTTGATCTGCATCGCCTGTGGGAGCGTCTCAGCCAGTTTAACCCCTGCGCGTGATGCTTAAGCTGATTTAACGGGCGAAGGACACGCGGTTGCGTCCGGCTTGCTTGGCTTTATACAGCTCTTTATCCGCGTTTTCCGCTAATGTCTCCAGTGAGTCCCGTTCTCTCCATGGCGCGACCCCGAAGCTGGCGGTCAGATAGGCCGATATTTGTGAACCCTTGTGCGGGATTTTCGCCGTGGCAATGCTCTTACGAATGCGTTCTGCAATGTTGACCGCGTCCTCTAACTGATGACAGCGTGTCAGAATCACAAACTCTTCACCGCCAAAGCGAAAGGCGGTATCCGATGACTGGCGCAATGAATGCGTAATGCATTGTGCGGCGTTGACTAAACAGGCGTCGCCTGCGACATGCCCGTACAGATCGTTGTATTGTTTGAAAAAGTCGATATCCATGATGATCATAAAGAGCTTCTCCCCGGAGAGGGCGAGCAGCCTGGTGTTGTCGGTAAAATGAGGGGCCAGGCTACCCTTATTAAACAACCCGTCAGAGCATCACGGTGTGCCAGACGCGTGAGTTTCTTAATTAACATGTTTTTTGCGTACTCGCTTCTTTGGGTACGCAGATACCATTCCAGCAGAATGTAGCGTGCGGTGATCACGACAATAAAAATAATAATGGAGCCGGAAATTTGCAGAAAATGGAATTTCTCAAATGCCGCCAGTTCGCTCAAAAACATCGAGACGGCAATGGGCACGCTGAAGAGTAGCAGCAGCCTGCCGGAAATATAGAACGAGATAGTGGCCGGAAGCAGGATGATGATCAGCAGCGAAAGCGACAGCGCTGGCGTATTGTAGTGTTTGACCATCAGATAAAACATTCCGGCCCACAGCAGGCCAAGAATCAGCACATGCAGCGGAAGTAAGGCCGCAAGTTGCTCACGTTTAACGACAAATCTGAGCAGCAACCCGACGAGTGAGAAGAATACTGTCACCAGACTCAGTGAGTTGAGCGCATCATTATAGATAAAATTGTCGGCGTTGAGCACATTACCCACGAGCAGCCACAGACAGAAAACGGTGTTCAGCGTGAGAAACCAGTTATAACCCACGAATTGACAATATCGAGGTTTTGCTTTTTCCCAGGACGCGTTGTCATCATTTTCCTTACTCAGCCTATGCAGCGGTATTTATTGGATTGTATAAATATAAACATATCCAGGCGCAATCGCTAACTTTTGATTTCCTTATGAATTCAATAATAAATATAAAATGACTATAAAAAAATTATCGTCATGTTAGCCTGGTGATGGTCCCGCCAATTGCGTGCGAAGAATGGGCGGCCTGTGCCGGGGGCCGCACCGTTGATGTCCGGGCCTTGCTTGAATTAACCAAAGTCTGGTCTAAGCTCAGAAGAGCAGAGGGCTCAGGCAGTCTTCTGCGCTGAAAAATAACAATAATTATTTCTTCTGGGTGATGGCTATGGCGCAATTGCGGCGATGGATAATATTGCTATTGTCTTTGGCGCTTTGCCCGGCTGAAGCCAGCACTCTTTTCGATCCCGAAGATGGCATGCTCGATATGAGCCGCTATCTGCAGGATAACCCTATGGTTTTCTTCCGGTCCCGTGGTGATTACTGAACCGGCCGTCGGCTACGGCGGCGGACTATTCGGCCTGTTTTTACACGGGAAAGGCAAGGTGAATAATGGCCGCTATACGCCACCGGCAATAAGCGCCTTTGGCGGCGGCGGAACGCAAAACGGCAGCTGGTTTGTCGGCGGTGGGCACCGACGCACCTGGCAGGATGACCATATTCGCTACCTTGTTGCCGGTGGGTACGCTGATATCAATCTTGATATTTATACTGGCGATGTTGCGGGTTTTGACTCGCATCGCGCGATCAACACCGCCACTCAAGGCTACGGTGGTATGCAGAAACTGCTGTTTCGACTCGGCGATACGCCGATGTTTCTCGGCGCATCGCAATTTTGGGCCAGAATGGACATTTCCGCCAAAAATAATCCCCTGATTGATCGTGCCTGGCAGCGCGTGTTGGGTGACAGCAGTATCTCATCGAGCCTTGGCGTGGTCGCGGAATATGATACCACCGACAACTTCTTCTGGCCGTCAGAGGGCGTCTCGCTGAACGGCGAGTATCAATTTTACGGTAGCGCGCTTGGCGGCGATTATCGTTACGACTTATTGACTCTGGATGGCAAGTTTTTTATTCCGCTTAACCCGGAATGGACGCTCTCTCTGGCGGGAAACTATCAAACACTCTCACCTCAGGACAACCACCTGCCGCCGATGGCGCGACCCTACATCGCGCTGCGCGGCATTTCCCGCTATCGCTATCAGGGCAATGACGTCAGCACCGTACAGACGCAGCTTGCCTGGCGGGTTACGCCGCGCTGGATAGTGCAGGGTTTTATCGGCGCGGGCAGCGCCGCCAATAGCAGCGCTGACCTGTACCGCAGCGCCGAGGTGGCGTGGGGCACCGGGTTCCGCTATCTGATTGCGCGTGACTATGGTTTGCACACCGGTATTGATGTGGCCTTTAGCGATAGCGAGCAGGCCGTCTATTTCAACGTGGGCTCGGGTCTGTAAATGGGGGGCCTTTGAACAAATGGGAAGAAGACCGATTAGATGGATAAACACCGTAGTGCCGCTAATCTTGTTCTCCGGCCTGGCCGCCGCAGCCGAAAGCGAGGAGCGAACTTTTCCTATCTGGGGCGACGAGGCGCGGGCGCGAGGCTATGCGATTCCGTTGCCGTTTGGCGTCAACCTCAACTATATGAATATGCGGCAGAATATTGATGTCCAGAGCATCAGTTTTTCGGGACTGGCGTTAGGCGATCATCCCATTCCCGTCGACATGTTCGATATTGATGCCGGGCACACGCGTGAGCAAAGTAAAACGGAAACGCTGCGTCTGGATATGTGGGTATTCCCATTCCTCAACGTTTATGGGCTGGTTGGGCACTCACGCGGCTCGTCGGTCTCGAACGTTTCCGTCAATGCGGATCCCTCGCGTTATCGCGGACTGGATCGCCTTATCGCCGGGTCTGTGCATCAGCTTTACGAGAGCGGTCAGTTGCAAAATATTGATTTCACCCTCGATTTCAAAGGCACTACCTGGGGAACCGGAATTACCCTGGCCGGTGGCTACCAGAACTGGTTCGCGCTGGTGGATACCAACTATACGCGCACCGATTTCGATATTCTGGACGGTAAGATCTCTGCCCTGACGGTTTCTCCGCGCGTAGGTTATCGCTTTAGTTTCGAAGGGCCGGTGGGGCCATCACATCTGAGTCTCTGGTTGGGCAGCATGTATCAGGATGTCCAGCAGGAGTTTAAAGGCAGCCTGGAAGACCTGAAGATGCCCGCCACGCTTCAGCCGCTGATTAACGCGGTGAACCAGAACGGGGAGGGACGATTTCGCGTCAAGCAGCGCCTCACTTCGCCATGGAATATGCTGGTCGGCACGCAGTATGAAATGACGCCGCACTTCAATCTCCTGACCGAGATTGGCTTTAACGAGCGCAATAGTTTTTTCATTGCCGGTGAATATCGCTTCTGATGAACAGCTGCCGCCTGTTGCTGACCAGCACGCTGATGCTGATGGCCCCGCCAGCAGGCGCGGTATCGCTCGACCAAAAATCAGTGGATGAATTGCTTTCATCGCTAGGTGCGGATAACCAATACGATCCTGCCAAAGGCATTAACTGGAGCGTGCTACCCGGCCCTTTTATACGCCTGAACTGAAACTGGGCCTGGGAATGGCCGTCGCGGGCTTTACCGCGTGGATCCCCACGATAGCCGCACGCAGAACTCCTCGCTTTCCTTCACCGGTTTTATCAGCGCCAGCGGCGCACTGGGTATGGGTGTCAACAATTATACCTTTTTTACCGATGATCGCTGGCGGCTGTTTGTCGATGGGGCGATAACCAAAGTTCCGACGGGGTTCTGGGGTATTGGCTACGACGCGGCGCAGGGGAGCGCGCAGGATTACACCAATAATTCGGTACGTTTGCGTCCGGTACTGATGCGCGAAGTGATCGACAATTTCTATATTGGCGCCGGGTGGGATTTTTCTTCGATGCAGGCCAGCGTTGACTCGCCGCACGAAGGCGACCGATTTTCTCATTACGATGCATCAACCTCGCCGCTCTCTTCGGGGCTACCGTCAGCGTTAACTACGACTCGAGGGATGTGGTGACGCGCCCGGAGCACGGACAGTTTTTTAAAGCCGAGTATACCTGGTTCGATCCTTCCGTTGGCTCAGACAGCCACTTTACCGCCACCGAGCTGCAATATAACGTCTATCACCTGTTGAATGAAAAAGCGGTGCTGGCATTTGACGTTTGGGGGCGCTTTACTCGCGGTGATGTTCCCTGGGACATGCTGTCGATGGCCGGCGATGACCGCCGACTGCGCGGCTATTATCAGGGGCGTTATCGCGACAATGATGTCGTGAGCGGGCAGGTAGAATACCGACGAAAGCTGAACTGGCGTCACGGGTACGTGGTGTGGCTGGGCGCTGGCGCACTGGGCAGCGATATGGGTGATTTAAGCCATCATCCGCTGCTGCCGACCGCGGGCGTGGGCTATCGTTTTGAGGTGAAACCCGCCATGAACATTCGGCTGGATCTCGGTTTTGGCAAAGAGAGCGCCGGATTTTATTTCCAGGTGGCGGAGGCATTCTGATGATGAAATGGCTACTTCTTCTTACGCTTGCGGTCACGGGCGCGCAGGCGAATGACATGCTTTTTCCTGTCCAGCAGGCGAGGAAAATCGCCCCGGTTGCCGCAAGCCTTTCGCCGCCGGAGTCACTGCGCCCGTGCTGCGCTTTTGGTCATGACCTGCACGTCAGAGCCGTTGGTGTACCGGTGCCGTTTTATCAAATTGGCAACGTGCTGACGTTAGACACGCTGGGTGAGCACCGTTACAACGACAGCGCGCTGGGGCGGTGAAAAATCTGGTTGGGCTGAGCGATGAGCAGAATGGGCTTATCTATACTCATCGCGGTGGGTTTATTGATATTGCCCACGTGCGCGATACGGCGGATAACACTTTCTTCATCTTCAGCCAGCTCTACCCCAAGCTGGGCCAGCGCTGGCGCTATTTTTATAGCAACGAACTGGGAGTTCGCCGGTTGCAGTTGAACGCGTTCACCCCTCCGGCCTCAATGATCTCGCGGTATACCCTGGCGGCGTGGCTATCCGCGCATCTGGCCTTCGAGCTGGCACAGTGGCATGAGATCGCCCAGTGGTACGGTTTTGAGTCTGTCCCGGGTTTCCGGAAGAAATTTCGGCATTCTCGCCGGAGGATCTCTACTCGAATCTCCTGGGCGCGCGAATGGCGATCACGGTGATATTACAGGGCAAGGGCCATTCCGTGGAGGCGTTCAACGCCGCCATGACCGATGAGCTGCATCGCGTCCTGTTGGCGTTAGATGTGGCGACGCAAAGCGAAACGGAGCAGAAATTCCGTGAACTCGATGGTTACTGGTGGAACAGTAAACGGCGGGTACCGGATAAATTCCTGGTACTGAAGCGCAACTACAACCTGGAGAACAACCGATTACCCACGCCTGTGCCAGCTGAGAAAACCGCGCCGTACCAGCTAACGATGCGAAAGTGGTTGAGGGGTATCAGCTGTCGCGTCTGGGGGCGCTGCAAATCTACCCCGGTGATGATATGCAGCAGCTTCCGGCCCCGCCTCCTACTACGATCCGTCTCAGTTCCAGGGGCTGGCCGATAAGGCGCAGGCGGCGGATAAAGTGCAACTTGACCGCATTCAGAAGTAATCCGGCGATAAACACCGCGCATTACCGTCAGAATGTGTAAATTATCTTTATTTATCAATTGCTCACATTATTCTTTCTGCAACGTTGCCACTGCCATCCGTGACAAAGGTAAGAATGCAGATGAAAACCCTGTTTCGGGCTTCGGCCCTTATCTCGTTGTTATCGCCGCTCGTCGTTTATGCCGCGCCTGAAGCGCAGACGGATTATTTTCAGCGTATCAGCTTTCATGCCCCAGCACGCCAGGCTTTCGCACGGCTAGCATACTGAGCACCGGATTTACCGGTGCGATCGTGACCATGAGCAGCAACCACGAGGCGTTGAATCTTAATGACGTGGTCTTCAGCTTTAATCACAGTTGGCTGAAAATCGACCCCCATCATGAAGGGCGGGTTACGCTGCGGATGGTACGACAGCCGCTGGCGCATGAAAGGGCGGGGACGTTGACGCTGCATAACCGTAAGAGCGGCAATTCCCAGCGCTACGACTTTACGGTCTCCACCTGGCTTATGGGCGACGGCGTGGTGGATGATAACTTTGTGCAGGCTCGTGAGCGCTGCGCGCGCCAGGGCGGGCGGCTGCTTACCACTCGCGAACTGAGGGACGTTTCCCGTAAATGGTTTGGTTTCAGTAAAGGCAATTTGCGTACGATGTATCCGCAGGCAACGCTGTTTAACGCGCAGGCGCGAGCCGGCGGCAGCTTCTGGGTACACGAAGCAAAAGCGCTGTACCTGCACACGGGAGTCAAAAGCCCCGAACGTGGGATTAACACCATCTGCCGCTACGAGTACGAAAATAGCGCAATATAATGCCGGCCGCGCATCGGCTATTATTTTAACAAGGTCGGGAAATAAACGTTCGCCGGCAATAGCGCAATAATTGTTAAATATCGCGGCTATGTGGCACAGATGGACAAGTTGTCAGATAAACCTCACTGTAAAATAAAGTTTTGGTAAGATGCAGTGACTTTTATGATTTTAGTTAGCTTACTTTTTCGTGTTGTATTTTTAGCCCTGGCGGTAGTCGTTGTCGTACTGTGCCTGCATGTTGATGTGAATATAATCAAAAATGGTCTGACCGAAGACTCATTCACTGAAATTGTTCAGGAAAGTATTCTATTTATCATTATCATGGTGCACCTTGTTCGCGGGTGGAAACACAGCGCAATGCGTCAGTGCAATATTCTGATCGCCGGTTTTTTCCTTGCCATGCTGATCCGTGAACTTGACGCGGTGTTTGACCTCATCCGGCATGGGAGCTGGCTGTGGTTCGCGCTGGCGGTAAGCCTGGCGACCCTTTACTACGCATTTCGTCAGCCGCAGCGGGTGCTGGCACAGCTGGCTGAATATACCACGACGCCGTCATATGGATTAATGATTGCCGGTCTACTGGCGATTCTCGTCTTTTCCCGTTTGTTCGGTATGTCGATACTCTGGCAGTCTATTTTGCAGGATGGCTACGTCCGTATTGTCAAAAATATGGTGGAAGAGGGGAGCGAGCTGTTTGGTTATATTATCTGTCTGATGGCATCGGTAAATATTCTTCCTGAACGTCGCAAATCCTGATGCGGAATATTTCTTTCCGTAAAAATTACCTGTCACGAAATTAACTCAATGATGTGATTTATCTCTTTTATGCAACGGCCTCGATGACGAGGCCGTTTCGCCTTGCCGACAGGCGAAAGCAGACGGAATCAATATTTCCCTTCATTGTTAAGCACGAAGTGTTTACCTTCCCGATATTTTCCTGTTTTTCTCTTTCGCACAGTTAAAACCGCTGCCATGACCGCTGATGACGACGCTTTGTTCGTCCCGGAGCGCTCTGACGACCGCGTATGTTTTGCACCGCTTATTAATTGCAGGTAGGATGCTTCGCGGCGATTTTATCTCTACACAGAATGACGGGAAAAATCGCATTGATCGTCGTGGCTCGCGTTCCGTTCGCGACGACCTGAAATCTCCTTAAATCAGACAGGTAACAGGGAAAATGGAAACACAAAACACTCAAGCCGCGGAGCAACACGCGGCGAAACGACGCTGGCTGAATGCCACGAAGAGGGGTACCACAAGGCCATGGGAAACCGTCAGGTGCAGATGATTGCGATCGGCGGGGCCATTGGTACCGGCCTGTTTCTCGGGGCTGGCGCGCGCCTACAGATGGCTGGCCCGGCGTTGGCGCTGGTGTATCTGGTATGCGGTATTTTTTCATTCTTTATTCTTCGCGCCCTTGGTGAACTGGTGCTGCATCGTCCTTCCAGCGGCAGCTTCGTCTCCTATGCCCGTGAGTTTCTCGGCGAAAAAGCCGCCTACGTGGCGGGCTGGATGTATTTCGTCAACTGGGCGATGACCGGCATCGTTGATATCACCGCCGTGGCGCTCTATATGCACTACTGGGGCGCATTTGGCGACGTTCCACAGTGGGTCTTCGCGCTTGGCGCGCTGGCGGTGGTGGGCACCATGAACATGATTGGCGTTAAGTGGTTCGCCGAAATGGAGTTCTGGTTTGCGCTCATCAAAGTGCTGGCCATTGTTGTCTTCCTCGTGGTGGGTACCGTCTATCTGGGCAGCGGCAAGCCGCTGGACGGCAATGCGACCGGTTTCCATCTGATTACCGACAACGGCGGTTTCTTCCCGCATGGCCTACTTCCCGCGTTGGTGTTGGTACAGGGCGTGGTTTTCGCCTTTGCCTCGATTGAACTGGTCGGTACCGCGGCCGGCGAGTGTAAAGATCCGCAGACCATGGTGCCGCGCGCCATCAACAGCGTGATCTGGCGTATTGGTCTGTTCTACGTCGGCTCCGTGGTGCTGCTGGTCCTGTTGTTGCCGTGGACCGCCTACCAGGCGGGCAAAGCCCGTTCGTCACCTTCTTCTCGAAGCTGGGCGTGCCGTACATCGGCAGCATTATGAACATCGTGGTCCTGACCGCCGCGCTCTCCAGCCTGAACTCGGGCCTGTACTGCACCGGGCGTATTCTGCGCTCGATGGCGATGGGCGGATCCGCGCCGAAGTTTATGAGCAAAATGAGCCGTCAGCAGGTGCCGTATGCCGGGATTATGGCCACGCTGGTGGTTTACGTGGTGGGCGTATTCCTCAACTATCTGGTGCCGTCTCAGGTGTTTGAAATCGTCCTGAACTTCGCGTCGCTGGGGATTATTGCTTCGTGGGCTTTATCATGGTCTGCCAGCTTCGTCTGCGTAAAGCCATTAAAGAGGGCAAAGCCGCTGACGTCAGCTTTAAGCTGCCGGGGCGCCGTTTACCTCCTGGCTGACGCTGCTGTTCCTGCTGAGCGTGCTGGTGCTGATGGCGTTTGACTACCCGAACGGTACCTACACCATCGCCGCGCTGCCGCTGATTGCTATTCTGCTGGTCGCCGGTTGGTTTGGCGTTCGCAAGCGCGTGGCGGAAATTCACCGCACCGCGCCGTAATCTCTCCTGCAGGCCTGATAGTGAACCTATCAGGCCTGCTTTTCTCAGAACATCCGAAAACGGTATTCAATAATGGCTTCAGAGGACAGCGTCTGCGTGCGCGTATAGTGGCCGTTAGTGAGCACCGGCGTTTTACCGCTGGTTTTATACGACCAGCCGGGGCCAAACATCAGCCAAACCGTTAAATTCTTCAGCGGCGGCGCGGAAGGCGTCCAGCGGGTAAAGGCGCTAATTTCGCCGGTACGTACGTGGTTATTCTTGTAGTTAAACTGCGCGATATTTCCCGCCAGCCCGACAGCCAGATCCGGCGTGAGCTTGTAGTCAGAAATATTCGCCAGCACCAGTTCGCCATCGCGCATATAGTCATCGCCGGCATAGGCCATTGAGATAAATGTGCCGCGTGAGTTTTTACTCATATGGCGAGGATAGAAGCCGACTTCATTCTCTTTTTTGGCGCTGGTATAGCCCACACCCCATTTCGTACTCCAGCGGTCGGCCTGCCAGCTGGCGTCGATGGCGAAATGCCAGGCGTTATGATCGAAGTCGCGTTTGCTGGCGGGCATCGCCAGATAGTTATCCAGCGCTTCGGTTGCATAGATTTGCGTGCCGATATTCAAACGCTCGACGGGCCGCAGTTGGGTAAACAACAGATGCCGGCGCAGATAATTTTCGCTCTCACCGTAGCCATATTGCGCGCTGAACAACTGGCTGTTCCACAACAGTTCGCCGCCCGCCAGATGGTTAATTTTCTCTCCGGTATTGGTCTGCAACTGTTTTTTATCCGGCGAGTTACGGTCCATTGAATTCTCGATATAGGCGCCGCGTAGCGTCAAATGCTCACCGCTGATGCCGCCGCTAATCCCGAATAGGTGGTGGGCGAGAGGCGATTGGAGGTGGAGATAACGCCGTAATTTTTCAGTACCTGCCAGCCCAGCGGGCCCTCAACTGGGTATCCGCAACGTTATATTTCAGCTTAATATTACGTTGGCCGAATTTAGAATAACCCTCAGCATTGCTTTTTTTATTACCCTCGCCGTTATTATACAGTACGCCTCGGGAGTTAAAATAATCACTGGCGCCTAATTTCACTGCGCCATAATAAACGGCATCAACGCCAATGAAATCGGCAAAATAGCCCGATTGATAATCCACCGCCACGCCCTGGCCCCAGGCATTGTGCACGTGTGTGGGGTTTGCATTCTCCTCTTTCAGATATTTCCAGTAATTCTTTAATGACAGGGTCATCGACGAATCACGAAAAAAAACGTTATCCAAATACGCGTATTCATTTTGATTGTCGGCGGCCCATGCTGACATGGCGCAGCCTTGCATCAGCATAAGCAATGCTGTTGCTAATGGTGTTATTTTCATGTGTGATCCAGAATAGATTCGCGGGGCAAGAATCCCCGCGGTATTATCAATGTAGATATTATTTTTGATTATTCAGACGCTGTTTACCGGCTTCGACGTATTGCAATGTGCCAATTTCCGGCACGCTGTAGTGACCGTTTTTATAGATAATTTTGACCACGGCGGCATTAGCCAGCGGTTTATTTTTGTCTGGCGAATCGGTGAGATCGGAGATCATAATTTGCATCGATGTGCCCGACGAGATAGCCAGCACGGTTTTATCGCCGTTCGCCTGCGCCTGCTTGATGATAGTCGCCAGCGCGGCCTGGGTGCGGGCTTTTACCTGTGCATAGTTTTCCGCGAGCCCTTTCGGGTCGGCTTTCGCCAGCGCGTCCTGTGAATCCTTCACGGGCAGGGTTCCCGCCTTCATCGCCTGGAACAACGCGGCGCTATCGGCTAATCCGAGCGCATGTGCGCCGGCTTCCGCCATATCTTTATTGAAGCCGCCCTCAAAACCGCCAAAGAAGGCTTCACGCAGGCCGGGAAGCTCATTGAGCTGGTAGTTTTCGACCCCCATTTGCTTGAGAATGACCGCCATGGTTTCGCGCTGGCGTCCCGCGTCGCTGGAGTAATAGCGGTCAAATGCGATCCCTTTTAACCCTTCGCCAAGATAACGGGCGACCCGGACGCCATCTTCGGTCAGTGGCGTATCGGCCCAGCCCTGAACGCGATCGAAGGTATTAAATAGCGTTTTACCATGACGGGCAAAATAGAGGGTGACGGTATCATCGTTGGCAGAGGTGGCAATATCTGCCGCAGAACAGGTCGCCGCGCTGGCAAGCGCCATTAAAGCAATCAGCCATTTTTTCATTGGGTATCCTTTTTATATTTTTAATTAAAAACAAAAAACCCGCGCCCCTTCTCAATCATCAAAATAGCATGCTTGAGAAATGACGCAGGTTTTGCCTGTTGCAAACAGTAACAATCCAGTTTTGCCGGACAATAGCACCATCAATTTTAAATGGCAGTAATTATTTTATCTCAGGATTATATTTGTGATCGCCTTCAAGTCTTCTTTTCGGATGATTTAGTCAGGTGATTTTTTCTCTGCTTAACTAAAGAATGGTTTATTCGTGAAATTAAACCAGGGTGGATGTCAGCTTCATCTGGCATGATATTATGATGCTGGTCACAGAAAAGGAATAGCCCCTCTGGACCTTGAGCGGCTTAGACGGTATTTTCACAGCCATCTCAGGATTGTTACTGAAATAAGGCAAAACCTAAGACACTTGTTGCTCTGCATGGGCGGCGGGTGTCTTAGGTTTTTTTTTGCTTGTCATAAGCACCTGTTCCCTTATCCGAGGAGTTACGATGAATTTACTGAAAGTTATTGCCCCGTTGTTCGCTATATGCGCTTTTTCTGCTCAGGCCGGAGCGGCACCGCTGAAAATATTGGTCGTCAACGATGATGGCTGTGAATCGCCGGGTAGTATATCGCTTCAGGATAAACTTAAGGCAAAAGGCTATGATGTCTGGATGGTTGCTCCGGCCACGAATCAAAGCGGTATTGGCTCGGCCATTACCTTCAAAACGGGGAAAATCTTTGATGTGAAAAAGGTCGCCGATCAGCGCTATTGCTTTCCGGGTACGCCAGCAGACTCGGTCGATTTTGGTCTCCATGGTCTGCTGAAAGAGACCGCGCCTGATTTAGTGATTTCCGGCGTCAACGACGGCCCGAATACCGGGATGGCGCAGGTCAATTCCGGAACCGTCAGCGCCGCCGCTCGCGCAGTTCGCTACGGCGTCCCGGCCATTGCCGCCAGTATTGGCTATCGATTTACCGACGAAGAGATGAAAAATAAATGGCCAAGTACGCATAAATACTGGCCCGACTCCGTCGATTATGTCGTTGGCGTTGTGGATAAACTGAATAGTCAACGTGTGAAAGGGCAGCCGTTATTACCTGCGGGTACCGGGTTAAGTATTAACTATCCGGCGCTGGCGTCGGCGGATATTAAAGGCGTGCACTATGTCGATAATCAGCGTTTCCCGGTCGCGCAAATTGGCTACGATATTCTGCCCGACGGTACGGCGAAACAGACGATGAATCCGCAGTCGCTAAAACCGGTACTCGACGACAGTGATTCTGGTTGGCTGAATAAAGGCTATATCACCTACACCATTTTCGATGGTTCATGGAATGCGCCGCAGTATGAAGCCCAATATAAGGCATTGCTGAATCCCTGAAACGTGGCGGGTGGCGATGGTCATTAAAAGCTCATTGCCAGCCCTACGCCATAGCCGCTGGTGCCGTTGCCGAACATATAGCGCGCCACCAGCCGCGTTCGGGTAATAAAGACCGGGTACTTGCTGCTGTCCATTTCAATGCCCAGTCCCACCGAGCTCAGGCTATCGAATCCGAGCTTGCCGCGCTGCTCGCCGAGGTATTCGGTGTGCGCGCCCTCCAGCACATAGCGCACCGGGCTTTTCAGCAGCGTCCAGTCGAACAATGGCGCACGGCGGCGCAGATACAGCCCCAGATTTTGCGCCGTGGCGCTTCCTTCAACGGCACGAGAGGTGCTGCCGAAGGTTTGCAGATTCATTCCCGTGTAGCGCAACTCCACATCGATATCCTGCGCAGGGAGAGAAGCTCATAGTCGAGCATCAACGAACCGCCCAGCCCGTAGGCATTGAGTCGGCCGCCGTCGAGGAAATCGTAATCGGCGTTTTTATGCCGCTCCAGCGCCCAGGCGCCCACGCGCAGATCGCTGGCCATGGTGCCGAGCATGACGTTGGCGATGGGACGCAGCACCAGATTGCCGCCCAGCGGTCGCGGTGCAGGTTGAAATCCCAGCCGATACCGCCGGTGGTGGTCAGGCTGTTCCATTTGGTAGGAATACGTCGACTCTGGTCGCCGTCGCTGATCACAAACTGCGGATCATAACGGCTGTAGCCCAATGCGCCTTCCAGATACAACGGAAAGGACTCCCCATGGTGGCGCCGCCGCCAAACTGGGTAATGGAGAGCTCGGTTTTATCATCGGAACCGGAGCCAATATTGAGATCGCTGGCGGTGATATCCGGCACGATCATAAAGCTCATTAAGGTCAGCACCGCGTCGGCGCGCTGCTTGATCCGCTGGCCCTCCGCCGCTACGGCATCCGGGCTGAATGCCAGCGACGCGAGCAGGAGTAGGGTGATGCCGGGATATGCTGCAATCATGGCGCGAGCAGCCTCAACCAGAGAAGATAGATTAACTATAGAGCAGGATTTCTTGCTCAGCGCAGCGGTGGAGCAGACAAAACCTTACACTCACCCCTTGCGGATCATTGAGTATTGTTTATGATTCGTCGGTCCTGATTGATTTGGTGAATAATGCATAATCGTCCGCTGGTAGCAAAATGGCTGTTGATGATGACCTGTCTGGCGATGGCTATCTGCCTGGTCCAACGGGCTGTCTATCTGCACCATTTTCTTGCGCAGGCCAGCAACCCGGTTCAGGTCTTCTCCAGCCCGGCGACGCCGGAAGCGGAACTTGGCCCGTCGCCGTGTCAGCTGAGCGCCAGCTCGCTACTGTGCGCCCAGCCGATGTTCTTTGACGGCGCGCTCCCCGCCGTTATCCTCTTCCTGGCCCTGATGCCGCTGTTTGTCGAAGTGCGCGCGTTTGTCTTTCGCGACGTGCCACGGCGACCGCCAACCTTACGAATACACCTCAAAAACTGCGTTTTCCGTGAATAAAAAATCGCCGTCTTAGCGATTTCATTTTTCATTTACGGAGAAAACACATGTTGAATATCTTCAGGGATTCCTCCTCCTGTTGCTCAGCTGCACGGGCATTGCCCACGCAGCGGATAGCGGGTGGTTAACCTCCCGCAAAACGATCACGCCCGCATTCGTTTCCAGGCCGAAAGAGGCGAGGGCCGAGTGTACGGTCTGCTGACCGTTGAACTTCAGTCCGGCTGGAAAACCTACTGGCGCTCGCCGGGGAAGGGGCGTTGCGCCCGAGATAGTCTGGCAGAACGGCGAGAAGGCGCAGTGGTACTGGCCGGTGCCGTCGCGCTTTGACATTTCCGGGCTCACCACGCAAGGCTACCATCGGCGGGTGGCGATTCCGATGATCATCACCGGGAACCTCGGGGATACGCTGGCTGGAACGCTCACGCTGTCCACCTGTAGCAACGTCTGCTTGTTAACAGACTACCCGCTGCAACTTAATCTTAATCATCCTACCGACGAAACCTTCCAGGACGACTTCGAACAGGCGATGCGGACGGTTCCGGCCAGCAGCGGCGTTTCCGCCGATCTCAGCGCGCATCTGGCAGGGAAGCAGTTGGTGATTAGCGGAACAGCGCCGGACGAATGGCGCTCGCCGGAAATCTATTTCGACCCGCTGGACGGGGGCATTCTGCCCGGAGAGCCTCAGGTGCAAACGCGCGGCAAGGCGTTGACCGTGACCGTACCGGTCACCGACGAATGGGGTGAAGTTCCCGCGACGCTGGCAGGGAAAACGCTCTCTTTTGTGCTCACCAATCATGACCGGGCACAGCAAACGACCCTCACGGTCGGCCCTGATAGCGCTGCATTGCACGATGACACGGCGACCGGCCTGAGCCAGATGCTGCTGTTTGCGCTGCTGGGTGGTCTGATCCTCAATCTGATGCCCTGCGTGCTGCCGGTACTGGGGATGAAGCTCAGCGCAGTGCTGCATGTCGGTACGGACAGGCGCAAGATCCGGCTACGCTTTCTGGCGACCAGCGCGGGGATCCTGTTCTCCTTTGCGCTGCTGGCGGCGATGGTCTCCGCGCTGAAGCTGACGGGGCGGCACTCGGCTGGGGCATTCAGTTCCAGAACCCGTGGTTTATCGGCCTGATGGTGGCCGTCACCTTTGTGTTTGCGCTCAATCTGTTCGGCGTGTTTAACGTGCTGCTGCCATCGACGATGACGGGCAGAATGGCGACGGCAGGGGGCAACGGTACGCTGGGCAGCTTCTTTGAAGGGGTCTTTGCCACGCTGCTGGCGACGCCGTGTTCGGCACCGTTTCTCGGTACCGCTGTCGCCTTTGCGCTGGGCGCACCGCTGACGACGCTGTGGCTTATTTTTATCGCGCTCGGTATCGGTATGGCCCTCCGTGGCTGCTGGTGGCAATGGTGCCGAAAATCGCCTTGCTACTGCCGCGTCCAGGGCGCTGGATGAACGGGGTGAAAACGCTGCTCGCGCTGATGATGCTGGCCTCCAGCCTTTGGCTGGCGACGCTGCTTGCCCAGCACATCGGCGACAGAATCAGCGGGGTTATGGTGCTGACGCTCACGCTGCTGGCGCTGTTCGCTTTTATCTCCGTCGCCAAACGCCGGGGTGTGAGCTTCTTTGTAGTACTGGTTTTGCTGGCGGCCTTAAGCGGTTACCAGCTGCATGGGATCCTCCAGGCTTCGCCTGCGCCCAGGGCTGAAACGGCGATCCGCTGGCAACCCTTGAGTGAAGCGGCAATTGCACAGGCCGTCGCGGACGGGAAGCGGGTCTTTGTCGATATCTCGGCAGACTGGTGCGTGACCTGCAAAGTGAATGAAATACGGGTATTGAATCAGCCGGAGATTATCGCCGCGCTGAATGCGCCTGATGTGGTAGCCCTACGCGGTGACTGGAGCCAACCCTCAGATGCCATCGCTGCTTTCCTGCAAAAACGTAACCGCTTCGCCATCCCTTCAATGAAGTCTATGGGCCGGGGCAAACCACCGGCGAGATCCTCCCGCCGCTGCTGGACAAAAAGACCCTGCTGAGCGCCCTGAACCCTGTTAAAGGTGAATAACCATGAAAAACACGCTGATTTTTGGCTTACTGCTCCTTGCTTCGTTGCGCGCCTTCGCCGCGGCGCCGCTGACGCCCGCGCAGGAAGCGCGCGTCCAGGAACTGGTGCAGGAGACCTTGCTTAACCATCCGGAAATCCTCGCCGCGGCGGCGGAAAAGCTCGACCAGCAGAGTGCACAGGCCGATCGCGAGCAGTTGCAGACGGCCTTAAGCAACACCAGGACTTTCTCTTCAATGACCCGAACTCTCCGCGCTTCGGGACGGCGCATCCCGGTTGACGCTGGTCGTGTTTACCGATTACAACTGCCCTTACTGCAAGAAATTTGACCCGTATCTGGCAAAGATCGTGGCGAAATACCCGACGTGGCGGTGGTGTTTAAGTTTCTGCCTTACCGCGCAGAAAGTTCGGTTACGTCGGCACGCGATGCCCTGACCGTGTGGCGTACGCATCCTGAGCAGTTCCTCCGTTTCAACGATATCCTGATGGCGAGAAAGGGCTATCACGATGATGCCAGTATTGCTGAAGCGAAAAAGAAAGCCGCAGTGGTGGTGGATAAGCCGATGAACAAAGCCTGGAAACGCTGAAGAAAAGCCTGGCGGTCGCGCAGCAGCTTGGGATTCAGGGCACGCCCGCCACGCTGATTGGCGGCGAACTGCTGTCAGGCTGGATCCCGTATGAACAATTTGACGCAATGGTCAGCGAAGCGCTGAAAAAACAGTAAATTGACTCGCGGGGGACTCCCCGCGTTAAGGAGAGACGAGTATGAAACCGATCGCGCTGATGGCGTTATCCTTAATCCCGACGCTGGCCTTTGCCAGCGCGCCGCTGCCCGACATTGTAAAACGCTTTAGCGAGCAGCAGAACATCAAGATAGTCAAAGAGATAGACGCTCCCGGCGGCATGAAAAGCTGGGTCGGTCAGTATCAGGATATGGGCGTGACGCTGTTTCTGACGCCGGATGGCAAGCACGTGGTGTCCGGTTATCTTTATGACAATAAAGGTAAAAACCTGAGTGAAGACTATTTCAAAAGCGAAATTTATATCCGATGGGCCGGGAGATGTGGCAAAAGCTCAACAGCGCCCACGCGCTGAAAGAGGGGGCCGATACGGCGGAACGCAAGGTGGTGGTCTTCGCCGATCCGTTCTGTCCGTATTGCAAAACGTTCTGGTCGGCGGCCCAGCCCTGGGTGGCGGCGGGTAAAGTGCAGCTCAATACGCTGTTGGTGGCGTTCCTCAACCCACAAAGCGGGCGTAACGCCACGGCCATTCTGAACGCCGATGACCCGGTGGCGGCCTGGCGGGAATATGAGCTCTCTGGCGGCAAAAAACTGCCGCCGTTTACGGGCACCACGCCGCGTGAAACCTTCAATTTGCTCCAGCAGCACCAGAAGCTGATGGACGATCTGGGGGCGAGCGCGACACCAGCCATTTATTATATGAATGATAAAAATGAGCTGCAGCAGGTGGTCGGCATGCCGGATGAAAAGCAACTGATTGACATGTTCGGCCCACGCCCTAAGTCATAGCAACGTGCGCGCTGGGGCGGGGTGACCCTCCGGCGCCCATTTAGCCCAGACGTGGATAAAATTCAGTAACACGGTCACGATGACCCAGGCTAACAAAAAATAGCGCCGCTTGTCGTTGCGAGATTCCAGTGCGGAGAAATAGTTGGCGCTGTAAAAGGTGGAGACAATAATCGCCAGCGTGACGACGATATGCCATACCGATTCCCGGATGCCAACACAGGCGCTGACGGCGCTAAAACAGAGCACGATAGCCATGCCGTTAAGCGCGTTGCACATCAGCCAACCCCACAGGCTGGCGGGCCGGACAAACATGTGTTCGAGTCGTAATACCAATGAACTATTCACCCTGTAAATATAAAGTGCGCATAAAATGCAGCTTATGCGTAGGCGTGGAGTTGACCAAAATCAACGTTGTGGGCTGATGTCGACAATTATGTCCTGAATGTTGAGCGGTGTTGGCGTACAGACGGCCAGACTGAGCGCATTTTGCTGGCAATGAGCAATAAAATGCGTCGCAGGCTGCGTGCTGTCGATGTCGGCCATCTGCCACACGCCGCCGCCGCGCTGCTTCACGATAGCCTCTTTTTGCGTCCAGATGCGCCAGAAGGCGGCAAGCTGGTGTTCCGGGCGTTCTGCGGCAATTTCCGCCTGTTCGCCGTCGCTGTAAAACGCACTCACCAGCGATGGCCAGCGCGGGCGGATAACCTCAATATCGCAGCCCACTTCCCCTTCATCGCTGAGTAGCAGGGCGATGTTGTCGCCGCTGTGGCTCAGGTTGAACCACAGCGCCTGCTCCCCCCAAACGCCGGTTTCCCCTGTTCGCCATAGATAATCTCCGGCAGCGGCGAGCAAACGTGGCAAAGTAGCGCCCGACCCGCCAGCCAGGCGGCGCGTCTTGCGCCCGGCGGTGCCGCCGCCATAATTTCTGCGGCGAGCGGAATGGCGCTTAAGGCCGGAATGTTCCCCAGATAAAGCCGGTACATTTCAGGGCCAGCGTTGAATAATCATCGAGGTGTTGATGCCGCCGAAAGCAAAGTTATTACTCTGCAGGAACTCGCAATCCACCTGGCGGGCCTTTTCCATGATGTAGTCCAGCGCACCGCAGTTTTCATCCGGATGCCGCAGGTTGAGCGTGGGCGCAAACCAGCCTTCGCGCATCATCTGCAGACTCATCCAGGCCTCCAGCGCGCCACAGGCGCCGAGGGTGTGACCAAAATAACCTTTCAACGAGGAAAAGGGGACGCGGTCGCCGAACAGCGCGGCGGTTGCCTGGCTTTCGGCAAGATCGCCGCGGTCCGTTGCGGTGCCGTGGGCCGAAATATAGCCGATATCCTGCGGACTTAAGCCCGCCACCTTGAGCGACTGCGCCATACAGATTTGCATGGTTTCGCGCTGTGGCTGGGTGATATGGGCGGCATCGCAGTTGGTGGCAAAGCCGACGATCTCGCCGAAGATGGTCGCGCCGCGCGCTTTTGCGTGCTCCAGTTCTTCAAGAATGAGCGTTCCGGCACCTTCACCCACCACCAGACCGTCGCGTTTCTCGTCGAACGGGGAGGGCGTTGTTTTCGGTTGGTCATTGCGCTGGCTGGTGGCGAACAACGTATCAAAGACCGCCGCTTCAGAGGGCACAGTTCCTCTGCGCCGCCCGCGACCATCACGGTCTGGTAACCGTGGCGGATGGCTTCCCACGCGTAGCCAATCGCCTGGCTGCCCGAGGTACAGGCGCTGGAGGTGGGGATAACCCGCCCGCGCAGGCCAAAGAACAGGCCGGTATTCACGGCGGTGGTGTGCGGCATCATCTGCACGTAGGTGGTGGCGGTAATGTTATTGGTGTGCTTCTCGGTCAGCATGGTAGCGAATTCGCTCATCGGGCCGGTGCTGCCGGTTGAAGAACCATAGGCAATCCCGGTTTCACCATTAGTCAGCACCTTATCGTCGAGCAAACCCGCCTGCTCCAGCGCCAGTTCGGTGGCCCGCGTCGACAGCAGCGATACGCGGCCCATCGCGCGGATGCGTTTACGGGTGTAATGGTCCGGCAGCCTGAAGTCTTCTATCGGCGCGCCCAGCAGCGTTTGCAGCCCGTCGAATTCCTGCCATTCCGGCATATACCGTACGGCGTTTTCGTAGGCCAGCAGCCGGGTGGAAACGTCCTGCCAGTTATCGCCAAAGGCGGTGACGCCGCCCATCCCGGTAATCACCACGCGGCGCGTCATAGCATCCCTCCATTAATGGAAATAACCTGGCGAGTCACGTAACCGGCAATATCTGACATCAGATAAGCGGCCAGCCCGGCCACTTCGTCCGCCTGTCCCATGCGTTTCATCGGGATAGCGGCCATGGCCTCTTTTAGCGCCGTCTCTTCCATCTGCAGCATGCCGGTATCGATAAGGCCCGGCGCAATGCAGTTGACGGTGATTTTGCGTTTTGCCAGCTCTATCGCCAGCGCCTTGGTGGCGCCAATAATGCCCGCTTTGGCGGCGCTGTAGTTCACCTGGCCCGGTTGCCCATCACGCCAGAGACGGAAGAGAGCGTGATAATGCGTCCTCCCTGGCGCGCGCTAATCATCGGCATAATACAGGGCTGGATGACGTTGTAGAAACTGTCGAGATTGGTGTGGATCACCGCATCCCAGTCGTCATCGCCGAGCGCCGGGAAGGCGGCGTCGCGCGTTATGCCAGCATTGCTCACCACGCCGTACCATGCGCCATGCGCCGCAATATCCTGCTCCAGCACCGTGCGGCACTGCGCACGATTTGCGACGTCAAATTGCAACAGACGACCCGCGCCGCCAAGGGCATGAATCGCTTCCAATGTCTCCTGCGCGCCGGCCTCGTCATGATGATAATGAACGCCGACCACAAAACCTTCCGTCGCCAGCTTTTGGGCGATGGCGCGCCCGATTCCCTTGCTGGCACCGGTCACTAAAACTGAACGACTCATGCGCACGCTCCTTGTTGAAAGAGAGAATGAAGTTCTTCCGCCGTCGGCTGGAAGGTATTCACACGACCCGATGCCAGCGGCTCCGCGCCGACATGAATTGTGCATTCAAAGCTGCCGAAACGTTCGTCCTGCATCAGACGGCTGATGGCGACAGAAAGCGTTTTTCCGCCCGGCAACGCGCCCGCGGCGCAAACCAGCTCACGGGCGCCGAGCACCATCCCCAGCGCCATCGCCTCCAGTCCTTTCTGCTGACGATGCCAGCCGGACCACACGCCGACGGTCTGCGCCATCAGCTCCAGCGCGAACCAGCCGGGAGGTTTCCTTGCGGATCGAGATACGGCCCCAGCACGCCGTCGGAAGTCACGGCGACGCGGCACATGGCGGTTTCCTCGGTCACGCTCACCACCTCTTCCAGCAGCAGCATGGGGGCGTCGTGCGGCAGATAGTCGCCGGGTGATAAATAGCGGCTCATGAAACCCTCCCGAGCAGGATGCTGGCGTTGTTGCCGCCAAACGCGAACGAATTTGACAGGATAACCGGGCGCTTCAGCGTCTGCGGCTGCGTAATAATCCCGCAGGGTGCCAGTGCCGGGTCGCGCGGCGACAGGCTAAAGTCCTGGGCAGGAAGCGGTAGATTTCGTTGTAATATTAACATGCTGAGCGCCGCTTCGGTGATGCCTGCCGCGCCCAACGTGTGGCCGGTCAGGTGCTTGGTGGAACTACAGGGCACCGCTTCGCCAAACAGCGCGTTCACCACGCGAGATTCGATCCGATCGTTCAGCGGCGTTGCGGTGCCGTGGAGATTAATGTAGCCGATATCGGCAGGGGCCATCTCCGCGTCGTTGAGCGCTTGCTGAATCGCGCGAATCGCGCCTTCTCCCTGGGGATGCGGCGCGGAAATATGGTAAGCATCGCTCGACTCGCCGACGCCCAGCAGCGCGATAGGCTGCGGCTCACGCGTCAGCAGCATCAACGCCGCGCCTTCACCGATGGTGATGCCGCAACGATCCTCAGCAAACGGCTGGCACCGCACGGTGGAGAGCGACTCCAGGCTGTGGAAACCGTTAATCGGCATCCGGCTCAGGGTGTCCGCGCCGCCGACGATCGCCACGTCCGCCAGTCCGGCCTCAATCAGGCGACGCCCGCTGATGATTGCGCGGGCGCTGGAGGAGCAGGCGGTTGAAAGGGTAAACGCCGGGCCGTCGAGCGCTAACCAGTGGCTGAGAAAGCGCGACGGGTCGCCCAGCTCCTGCTGCGGATAGCGCCACGCGGTGCTGGCTTCGCCGTTCAGGGTCAGGTTGACGTGTGCGTCGCCCTCATCCAGTCCGGAGGTACTGGTTCCGAGCACCACGGCAACCCGCTCATGGCCATACCGCGTGATGGCGGCATCCACCTGCGGCTGAATCTGCGCCAGCGCGGCCAGCAGCAGCTGGTTGTTGCGCGAGCGGTGGTCGCGAAAGGTATCAGCAATGACGGGCAGCTCGCCGTCGACGCCGCCCAGCACTGCCTCTGGATGTCCCTGAAGCCAGCCGGTTCTTGGGCGCATGCCGGGGGCCACGCCGCGCGTCAGGTTCGCGGCGATCTCATCGAGCGTATTGCCCAGCGCATTGATCATGCCGACTGCCGAAATATAGATCATCTCAGTCACCCAGATATTGAATGGTGATGTGGTATTTAAAAACGTGCTGCGCAATGCTGATTGGCTCACGTTTGCCGTGGCGGTTGAGGTAGGTGATTTCGGTCACCAGCTTACCACGGGCGTTGCGCAGCTCGCGCTTATCGCCGCTGTCGGTCAACGTCCAGCCGGCGGGCAACTGCGGCTGCCAGGCGCTGATGGGCCAGTGGCTGAGCATCACGTCGGCCAGTACCTGGCTGGCGGGCGGCAGCTGTGGCGCAACGATCGACTGTTCGGTGTGCAGCCCGTGTTCGTCGTAGGTGGCGAGAAACAGACGAATACCGACCGACGACAGGCCCGCGAGGGTGAGTTTTTTATCATCGGCGTTCAGCATGACCAGCAGCGACTGGGTCTGACCGTTGAAGCTGCCGGTCAGCAACTGCTGAGAACTGAGCGCCGGAGAGATGCCTGGCGCCGGTAGGGTCACGCGGGTTCCCGGCTCCAGCCACGCCTGCGGGCGAGCGGATGGCGCCGGTGGCGTGTGGCTGCAAGCGGTCAGCAGCAGAGTGCCGATCAGAAAAAGGGCGCGGATTGCCGGATGGCGACACGCGTCGCGGTACGCTGTAGGCCGGATAAGGCGACGCCGCCATCCGGCAAAAAAGGTCGCTGTCATCATCGTTATTTCTTCTCTCTTTTCGTCGGCATCGCCAGCGGCGATAGCAGAAAGGCGGTGAAAATGCCGCTCACCAGTACGATACCGAAACTGCTGATGGCCTGCGTGGCGCTAAAGACCAGCATGCCAAGCGTCAGCAGTGTCGTCAGCATCGCCAGCGTAATTGCCAGCAGCGACGTCAGCGGCGTGCCGCGCGGGTTGCTGAAAAATAGGGTGTAGTTAATACCGATCCCCAACACCAGCACCAGCGCCAGCAGCGAGAACAGGTTCAGCGGATGTCCACTCAACGCCAGCACCGCCAGCCACAGCCTAATGACAGCAATGAGGGGACAAGACTGATGACCCTTTCCGCCAGCCGAGGCGGGCGATTGCGCCGCAGGCAATCACCGCCAGCGCCACGCCCAGCAGGCCGGTCAGAATATGGCGATAGAGCGCGAACAGCGCATCGAAAGTGTGTTTACGATCCACCCACGCCACGCCGGGCTGTTTTTTACTCAGCGCATCCAGCGCTGCGCTTTCTTTGACCCTTCAGCGGGTACCAGCACGCCGCTTTCACCGTTGGGCAGCGTCAGCCACAGCAGACGCCAGCCTTCACTGGCCGGGCTGCTGAGCCAGCTATCGACCGTCACCGGCATGGGCTTAAGGTCCGGATTCACCGTGGTGAGCCCGGCGCTGGCGAGCGCCTGAGCGATGGCGGGCGCGGCGGTTTGCAACGCCTTGAGATCCTGCTGCTGCCGGGCGAGGGAATTCAGCGGAAAAGTGCGATAGCCGCTGATCCAGCCGCGTTGTTTCGCCTGCTCCAACACGGGAATAAACCCTTCCAGCCGCTCCAGCGTTTGCTGTGCAGAACTGCCGTAAACCACAAACCATTTTTGATCGACGGGCTGCCCGGTTAGCGCGGTAATCGCCTTTTCCTGCGCCAGAATGTGCTGCGGCAGCGCCTGAAGCTGCGAGATATCGTCATCGACGCGTAACGCGGCAAGGCCCGCCAGCGAGAAAAGCGCCAGCGCCACCGGCAGGCCGACGGACAGTTTTCGGTTGCGTCGCCATGCGGCCAACCAGCGCAGCATCAACCTCCGCGCCGGAACCGGGCGTACCGGCAGACCACGACACAGCCACGGATGCCAGAAAATCACCGTCAGACAGGAGGCGGAGAGGCCGACGGCGGCAAATACCGACATCTGCCGAATGGCGGGGAAGGGGCGAGCATCATGATCAGATACGCCGCCACGGTGGTCAGCAGCGCCAGCAGCAGCGCGGTACGCACTTTGGCGAGGCTTTGCCACGGCGAGGCTTCCGCGCCATGCACCATGCGCTCGGTCAGATAGTAGAGCGTATAGTCGGCGGAAATACCGATAATGCTCATGCTCATCACCAGCGTCATCAGGTGCAGCTCGCCGAACGCCAACAGCGTGACCACGGTGCCCGCCAGCGCGCCGATGGCGATGGAGGTCAGGCACAGCAGCAGCGGGCGCAGCGAGCGGAAAGTGAGGAGGATCAGCAGCAATACGCCGAGTATCGTTGCTGTGCCGAGCGTTGAGATATCCTGCTTCGCCTGCTGGCTGGCGTAGTCGCTGTAAAACACCGTCCCGCGCGACAGCAGCTGTGCCTGCGGATGACGGGCCTTCAGCTCGCTTTCCAGCGCGCTCAGCGTGGTTACCAGCCGGTGCGTTTGCTGCATGTCGAACGACGAACCGGACAGCTCGCCGTGCAGCAGATACCAGTAGCGTCCGTCGCCATCCTGCGTCACCAGCCAGCCGTCCATCAGCCTTAGCCGCTGGCCATTTTTCGCCATCGCCAGCTGCGCGCCGCGCATCAGCATCAGCGGGTCGTTTTGCAGCTCTTTGCCGCTCACGCCGGAGAAGGCCGAATAGAGCTGGGAGAGGATCCACTGCGCCTGCGCTGCGCCGCCGTTTTGCAGCCGCGCGCGGGTCTCCGGGTCAATCAGGCCGTTACGGTGCTGCCAGAAAAAATCACCCCAGGATTGCTGGCTGTCGGCATCCATCGGGCCTTTGACTTCCGCCAGCGCCTGCGATTTTTCCAATAGCGCCAGCCAGTCGCGGGCGACCTGCGGGTCGGCCTGTTTGCCGGGGCTGACCAGCCAGACCAGCTGACGGTCGAGGCGCTGCATAAACCCGTCGTTAAGGCTCGGCGGAATCGCGCCCATTGCCTGTTTCGGCAGCATGGCAAGCACGCTGCTGTTCAGCCGCGCTTTCGGCAGCAGCGTCAGCAGCGCCGCCAGCATCAGCAGACAGCAGAAAGCCCACAGCAGCGCCGGGCGTTTACGGGGCGGCAAAGCGTTGGCGTTCGTCATCGGTCAGTTGGGCGGGCGTCAGCTGGTGTTGAGAGAGGACAATATCGGTGCGATCGCCCTGTTTATCGTTGAGCACAATGCGCTGCAGATAGTCTTTACCGGCCAAATCAATGGTGGCGAAGATTTTATCCAGCGGCGTCGTGGTTGGCGTCAGGCTCAGCGTCCAGCGGCCTGCGCCCTGGTCTTTAAAATCGACGCGGAAGTTTTGCTCAAGCACGGCACGATCGGCCTGGAACAGCGCGCGCAGCAGGTGGTTAAACTGGAACATCTGCGGGTTGTTTTCCGCGGTGATGGTCTGCGGCGGCTGGCCGTTAATGGCCTGCACCATACGTTTGTCATCGAGCAGGAGCTGCATCGGGAACGGGCTGGTTTGATCCCACAGCAGCCCCCGATCGCGGGCAATCAGCATCGTCCCCTGAGAACGCAGCGGCTGCGGCAGATCCTTGATGGTCCGGGTCTGGTCGAAGTGTGCGCGAATCACCGGCTGTTCGGTAAAGCGTTGTTGCAGCGCGTCGAGCGTCAGTGCGCTGACAAACGGGCTTATCAATAGCGCCAGCAGCGGCAGCCATCTCATGGCGTGACCCCCATACGTTCAAACAGAATATCCGGGCTGACGAAGCACATCTCGCCGCTGGCGTCGTCCACCGCCACCTGGATGGTATAGCCGCTGGTGGCGCGCTGGCCGCTTTCGGTATCGAAAATGTCGTAGTTGATGCGCAGGCGGTTCTCAAACTCGCCAATGCGCGCGCGGACGCGAATGCGCTGCTCGAAGGTCAGCGGGTGACGGTACTTCACGCGGGTATCGACCACCGGCCACAGGTAGCCGGAGGCTTTCATCTGCCGATAGCCGTAGTTGAACTGGTTTAGCAGCGCTTCGCGGGCGATTTCGAAATAGCGGAAGTAGTTGCCGTGCCAGACGACGCCCATCATGTCGACGTCGTGAAAAGGAATGGTCAGCTCAACTTCAGCCGTAAAACGGGGATCGTTTAGCACCCTTTACTCCTTGTGTTGCGGATCCGGCAACTGCCAGAAATCAAAAAAGTTAAACCAGTCGAGCGGTGACTGCAGCGCATAGTGCTCGAGGCGTTCGGCATAGCGGTCGATGGCGTGCTGTAGCGCCTGCTGGCGGTCGGCGCGCGGTAGCGGCAGCGGGTCGGCAAACGGTTCACAGTGAATGTGCAACTGCCCCTGCTGGCGCAGCGCGAACAGCAGTTCGACCGGGCAGCGCAGCAGGGCGGCGAGAATAAACGGCCCTGCGGGAACGGCGCGAGCTGGCCCATAAAACGGCTCCAGCACACGCGCCATTGGCCGCCGCGCTGCGGACTGACCGCAATACGGTCGCCGACGATAGCAATCCACTCGCCGCGGTCCAGTTTTTCCTGCAGCAGCATGGCGGTGTCCGGGCCAATATCGGTCACCGGCAGCAGGTTAATCCCGGCCTGCGGGCCATCTCCTGCATAATCTGTTTAAAGCGCTGGGCGTTATCGCTGAACACCAGCGCGTTGATAACCGTGCTGCCCTCGCGCTGCGCCAGCGCGCGACACACTTCAACATCGCCCAGATGCGAGACCAGCAGCAGCTTGCCGCGGCCCTCGCCGCCGTTTAAGGTCGCTTGTGCGCCGGGCGCGAAGACCACGTCGCGGCCGGGTTGCAGTTCGCCGCGCCAGCTGGCGATTTTATCGAGCATCGCGTTGCCAAAACGCAGGAAGTGCTGATAGCTGGTGAGGTTTTTCGGCACCCGCATGCCGCGCTCGGTAAGCTGTTCACGCACGCGCGTTAGCCAGCGCTGTGAAGCGTGGCGAGCGCGCCGTGCTGTTAACCAGTAGACGCCCACCACCGGGTAGAGCAGCAGCGTAAAGGCTTTTCGTCCCAGTAAGCGCCACACTTGCAGCATCAGGCGCATCCCCCATAAGCCTTTGACCTCCTGCTGGCGTGCCCAGTGCGGCGAGGCACGGCGAAATAGCAGCGTTGGGATGCGCGGCAGCATGCCAAGGAACAGCCGCGTGTGCATCCATGAAATGCGCAGGTTGTCTTTGAAGGCATCGAAATGGGAAAGACCGTCCGACGGATAGGTCACGCGGGTCGGGACAAAATAGCTGGTGTTGCCCTGCCAGTAGAGCCGCACCATCACTTCGGTATCAAAATCCATCCGCTGACCAAGCCTCACCCGTTGGGCGAGCTGGAGCGTGGGGGCAAGCGGGTAGACGCGAAAACCGCACATGCTGTCTTTCAGCTGCAGCGACAGCGTTTCAATCCATACCCAGACGTGGGTCACCCAGCGGCCATACAGGCGCGAACGGGGAATCGAGTCGTCGTAAATCGGCTGCCCGGAAATCAGCGCCGTTGGGTGTGTTTTCGCCAGCGTCAGCAGTCTCGGAATATCTTCAATCGCGTGCTGACCGTCGGCATCCAGCTGGACGGCATGGCTATAGCCCGCTTCTGCTGCCGCCTGTAACCCACGGATCACCGCCGCGCCTTTACCGGCGTTTTCCGCCTGGCGAATCAGCGTCAGGTTCTCGGTTTGCGCGGCCAGCTGTTGCAGCGCTTCGCGGGTGGCGGCATCGCTGCCGTCGTCGACCACGATGCAGGGCAGGCCAAACGGCTGCAGGCGTGCGAGCACGCTCGCCATCATCGGGCCGTGGTTGTAGCAGGGAATGACCACGCAGGGGGAAAAGGTCAACGACATAACCGAATCTTCCCGCTGCTGGCCGTGTGGCGCGCGTCGCCATCGTGGCGCAGGTAGCTGAACGTCAGCAGCCCGCGCGCTTCCTGCCAGTTCAGGGTCAACGTGACCACCATCGATGGCAGAAGCGGAGCCTGAAATTTCACGTTCTGCAGGCTGTGAAAACGCCAGCCGGGGGCCAACTCCGTGGCGGCATAATGCATCACCCAGTCCAGCTGGGCCACGCCGGGCAACAGAGGCTGAATAGCAAAGTGCCCCTGGAACCAGCAAAGATCGGGATCGAGAGTAAGCACAATCTCGAGCTGCTGCGGCGGTGCCTGATGGCGCTCAATTTCACGGGGTTTCATGCAATAACTCCTGCAATTGCGCATAGACACGCTTATTCATACTGTTAACCGGAATTTCATCAATCACGCGCCAGTAGCGCGGCACGGCCACCGGCTCCAGCCATGGCCGCACCGCGCGTCGCCACGCCCGCTCCAGGGCTTTCCCCCGCCGTTTTGCCAGCGCTGACGGGCGTCATCCTCCAGCACCAACAGCACGCCCACGCACTGGCGACCGTGGCGAGTGACGGCCAGCGCCACGGCCTCGCGAATGCCATCCAGCGCCAGCAGGCGTTGCTCTATTTCGCTGAGCGAAACGCGTTTCTCTTCAATTTTAACCACCCGGCCATGGCGGCCAAGCAGATGGAAATGACCGTTCGCGGAAAGCTGTAAAACATCCTCGAGCATAAAACCGTTAAGGTCGGCGATCAGCGGCGAATACACGCGAAACGTCGCGCCTTGCCGGTCGAAATGGATACCCGGGAAAGGCTGCCAGCGGGGATTTTCCCCTTCACGGTAGCGCCAGGCGATCACGCCGGTTTCGGTGCTGCCGTAAATTTCATCCGGCCAGACCTTCAGCCAGGCGGCGCTGCGCTGCGCATCCTGCCAGTCCAGCACGCCGCCAGCGGAGAGGGCCAGCGCCAACGGCGGCGGCACCAGCTGCGGATCGAGGCGTTTGAGAAAGGCCGGGCTGCTGATAAACGCGTAGCGATGCGCGTGGCTCAGCGCAGCCAGCTGCTCGGGGAACGCGAGCATCGTGGCATGCAACGGCAGACCGAGCGCCATCGGCAGGAAAATGCGAAACGTCAGGCCATAAAGATGCTGCGGCGTGACGGACGCGACGACACGACAACCGGCCAGGCGTTCGGCAAACTGCGCGGACAGCAGCCCGGCTTCACGGTCGAGGCAGACTATCGGCTTGACGATACGCTTGGGCTGCCCGGTGGAGCCGGAGGTGAACAGCTCGATCACGGCATCGTCGCGCAAGGGCGGAAAGTGAACGACGTCGTTGAGCGTTGACGCGGTGTCCACTACCAGCTGCGTTCCCGGCCAATCCAGCGGGGCATCGCTCAGTACGCCGTCGAACAGCGCGCGCTGTTCATTGAGCAGCGCGGGGCGGCTATGGCCGGGAAGCACCGGGATTTTGCCCGCGTGCAGGGTCGCCAGCAGGGCGACGATAAACCGATAACCGTCTTCACAGCACAGCGCCCAGCGGTCGCCCTGCTGGTGCTGCAAGCGCGCCATCAACTGCGCAACGTCGCTGCGTAAATGCGCCAGCGTCCACAGGCGATCGTGCTGCCAGACGATGGGCGTCGTCGAAGGGCGGGGTGCGGTAAGCCATTCGGTAAGCGTCAGCGGCGGCTTCACTGCGACCCCGCTTTCTCAGGCGACGGCGAATCAGCCATTCTCCCGCCATGAGGGTGCCCATCAATAGATAGGCGATCATGCCGTTCCACAGCGTCCATAGCGTCATGTCGCCGTACACCACGGTAAAGAGGGCCACGCTGCCGTTAACGATAAAGAAACCACTCCAGATTTGCGTCACCCGCCGGGTATAGCGCACTGCCTGCGGGGCAGATTGGGCTCTTGCAGTCGTGCCAGCCGTTCAATAATCGGCATAGATGACCACAGCGAACCGCCAAATACCGCCAGCATCACGACGTTGACCACCACCGGGTAAAGCAGCAATAGCTGATGGGTTTTTAGCAGGTAGCTGGCCACGCACAGCGTAACGCCAGCCGCGGCGACGATCTGCGTAACCACGCGCAGCGGCCCGGCCTGCCGACCGGTCTGGCAAAAACGCAGGAGAAACAGCAGCGCCATGAGCGGCAGCAGCCATTGTAGGCGATGATGCGCCAGCGCGTAGCCAATCAGCAGGGGCCAGGCGAGCAGGAGTGCGCCCGTTATCAGGGCGACAAACGGCAGCGAGCGCGCGCTCGACACGGCAGTTACGCTTCTTTCAGCAGGCCAGCGACCGCATCGACCACATCCTGCACGGTACGAACGGCTTTGAACTCTTCCGGCTTAATTTTTTTACCGACTTTCTTTTGCAGTTGCACGACCATATCGATAGCGTCAATGCTGTCCAGCTCAAGGTCTTCGTACAGACGGGCTTCCGGCTTAATATCCTGCGGGTCTATCTCAAAAAGCGTCTCCAGCAGCGCGGAGACTTCGGCGTAAATTGCGTGTTGTTCGTTCATAGCCTGGCTCCTTATGCGCGCTGTGATTGAATGAAAGACGCCAGGGTGGCGACCGAGAAAAAGTGCTGGCGCATCTCGTCGCTTTCCGCGGAGAGCACCACGCCGTACTGATTTTTTACCGCCAGACCCAGCTCAAGGGCGTCAATCGAGTCCAGACCGAGTCCGTCGCCAAACAGCGCCGCCTCGCTATCGATATCCTCAACGGTAAGCTCATCCAGATTTAATGTGTTGATGATGAGATGCTTAATTTCGAGATGAAGCGCTTGCATCATTAATTCCTATGCCAGTCTCAGTATTTGTTTGTAATTTCAGCAAAAGGTGCCGATTTAATCGTCTTGCAGCCAGCGCCGGTTCTTGTTCTTCTGTTGGATAAAACGCCTCGACGCTGACCCGTTCACCCACCGTAACGGTAAACCGGGGTCGGGTGGGGGCGCATCGTACCATTTACGCTGTTTACTTAGCATAGATTCGGTACAGCGAATCACCACGATGCGAATGTCGCAGCCGCAGCGGACGGCAATATTCGCCGCGCCGCGCTGGAGCGTCATTTTTTCGCCCGGCACGGTACGCGTTCCTTCGGGAAAAATCAAAATTGTGTCGCCCTGCTGCACGCGTTGGCAGCTGGCCGGCAGCAGGATATCGGCCCGGTCGTTAATCAGGTAATCCGCTGCGTGAATCACGCCGCTAACGAAGGGATTTCGCAGCAGCGCGCTTTTTACCAGACAATCGGTTTCCGGCATGATAGAGGCCAGCATGACGTAGTCAATCAGACTAGGATGGTTCGCCACCACCAGACAGCCGCGATCCTCACGCAATGCGTCGGCGTTTTCAATGCGGTAGTCCAGCACGCCAACGGCTTTCACCACCGCTAAGAACAGGCGAAAGCTGGCCGAGATACTGCGCCGCGCCAGCCGCTTGCGGCGCGTTTTGTCGCGCACGATCAGCAGTAATAAATTAAACCAAATCAACGAGAGCAGCAGACCGCCTACGCCAAACAGGGCGAAACAGACGCCGGTCATCGCGGCGCGCCAGAGGCGGTTCAGACGACCACTTTTCCCGCTCATGTCCGGCTCCAGCACCACTGCATACGCTCGCCGTCGACGGTAAAGGCTCGGGCGTCCTGAAGGTAGTGCCTGAGGAACAGCAGGCTTTGCGGCAGCGCGGGTTCATCCTGCGTGGTACCCGGCTGCGTCTGGCAGCGCCATGTGTCCCCGGCTTCCAGCACCAGCCCGACGGCATAGGGCCAGGTCGGCATCGTCGGCGGCAAATGCGGATGATAAAACGCGGGCAACTCACCATCAAAATCGACCAGCAAAACGCGGCGGTATCCCGCGTGAATCAGGGCGATGGCTTCACATAACCCTTGCTGAAACGTATCTCTACCTGCCGAAAGCGAGGAAGAGACCAGCGGCTGTTGGGCGGCGATGGTCAGATTGCCGACCGACGAGTTGTGCACCGAAAGGGCGAAATCGGTCGGCGAAAGCGGTTGTTCCGTCGCCAGCGCCTGCAGGAGACGGAAGTTGCGTTCCAGTTCGCCGTGGCGGCTGGTGAACAACACGGCATCGACCGGCTGGCGGCGCAGAAGCGTCAGACCGCACTCAACGGCCAGCTTGCTGCCCGAACTGAGGCGGCGCGCGGTCATCATCGGTAGCGCCGTGGGTTTGGCCAGCGGCGCCGATGGGTCGATAGCCTGTGCGTGCAGCGACCAGTCTCGCCATTGCTCATCGCTGGCGAGCCCTGGGGCAGCGGCCTGCCAGTCAATGATGTTGAGTGATAATTTCATGCATTCGCGCCCAATTTATGAGTCAACCAGCCTTTGGGTGAACGTCAAAATACCATACCACGCCGTCTTAACGCGATTTCTTATGACATCCGGCCGCTCACAAATGTGACCGCGCGCGCTAACCGGCCAGGATGCCGGTTTTGTCCTGTTTAATGTCATCTCTGTCCGTTGATTCAAAACGGCATCCAGCATTTGATGAGGCATCGGATTTTCCGACCGCAACTGCCTGGAGGATGAGAAGAGATGACCCATCAGATTACCCTTCGTTTTGAGGATGGCGCGACGCAGATGATTGACTGTCGCGCCGGTGAGTCCGTCGCCGATGCGGCGCTGCGCGCCCGCGTCAGCATTCCGCTGGACTGTCGTGACGGCGTCTGCGGTACCTGCAAGGCCACCTGCGCTGCCGGTGACTATCAGCACGGCGACTACGTTGATGAAGCGCTTTCAGCGCAAGAAGCGCAGGCGGGCAGGGTGCTGACCTGCCAGATGCGTCCGTCCAGCGACTGCGTGATTGAGATTGCCGCCGCGTCGGACGCCGCTGGCGTGGGAACCTTCCACGGGCGTCTCACCGCCAGTCGCGCGCTGTCGCCGTCGACCCTGACTTTCTCGATTGCCCTCGATGACCGTCAGGCGCTGAGCTTCCTGCCGGGGCAGTATGTCAATGTGCAGGTACCCGGCAGCGACCTGACGCGCTCCTACTCCTTCAGTTCCGGCCCTCAGAAAACGAGGTGTCGTTCGTGGTCCGCAACGTGCCGCAGGGGCTGATGTCGACCTGGCTGAGCGAGCACGCCCGCGTCGGCGAGGCGATGACTTTTCGCGGGCCGATGGGCAGCTTCTACCTACGTCCCTCGAACGCCCGGCGCTGTTTCTGGCGGGAGGGACCGGTCTGGCCCGTTCCTGTCGATGCTGGCGAAGCTGGCGGATGACGGCGAGACCACCCAGCCGGTACATCTGATTTTTGGCGTGACCCGTGACGAAGATTTGGTGGCGCTGGAGACTCTCGAGGCTTATGCCGCGCGTTTGCCGAACTTCAGCTACCGCTGCACCGTTGCCGACCCGGAAAGCCGCTACCCGCATAAAGGTTATGTCACCGAGCACATTGATGCCCGCCTGCTTAACGCCGGTGAGGTGGATGTCTATCTCTGCGGTCCGCCGCCGATGGTGGACGCGGTGCGCAGCTATCTGGACAACGTCGGGGTGGTGCCGCGTAACTTCTACTATGAAAAATTTGCCGGGGCGACGCAGCCTGTGCAGAGCGGCGAGCAGCACATGGTGGCGGCGGACATGGATGACGCGTTCGACCTGCGTCTGGCGCTGGAGCTTGGCGCGGTGCAGCTGACCATGGGACGACTCTCCGGCGAACAGCTGACCACTTTCCGGCATCTGGCTGACGCTACCGCGGCGTTTGTCTCCGGGCGGCGTTTCCTCGACGTGGCGGGCTATGTGGCGGCCAACCACGCTTTCCATCAGTTCCTGATTGAGGCGACCCGCAACGCGCAGTTGATTGCGCTCTACGCCCAGCTGACGGTGCGTGACTACATTGACCGCGCGCTGACCGCCAGCGTCGAAATCGTCGGCGATATTGTGCAGCAGCACCGGGATTTAGTCTCGGCCTTTGAATATGGCGACCTCAACGCCGCTCGCGACGTGCTGGCGCAGCACGCGCACCATTCCCGCACCACTATGAGCCGGGCGCTGGCGCTGAAGACGGCGCCTGTCGTCGTCACGCCGCCCGTGCCGGAACCCGAAGCGCCGCGCTGTCCGTTCCACGACCTGCAGCCATCGCTGCCGCCTTACTCACATGAGCTGGCGTGGCCGGAAGGGCTGGCGCCGTTTAAGGTGGTGGACGACGGCTCGCAGGGCGACCCCTACGAGCACTACCGCTGGATGCGCGAACACGCGCCGGTGCTGCGCTGCCAGTCGGCGACCACCGACGTCTGGTTCCTGTCGCGTTATGACGACGTGTATCAGGCCATTCGTAACCCGAAATTGTTTTCGTCCGAAGTGGTCAGCCCACCGCCGCTCACCTTCCTGACCCTGTTCGACGCGCCGGGGCATACTCGTCTGCGAAAAGTGGCGCAGCCGTCGTTTATGCCGCTCGCCCTGGAGCCGTTTATTCCCGAAATTGAACGCCGCGCCGAAGCGCTGATTGACCAGATGCTGGCGAACGGCGGCGGCGACGTGGTGGAAGATTTTGCCATTCCGCTCAGTATCGCCACCATTTCAACGATGATCGACGTACCGAACGAAGACGAAGAGAAGATGAAGTTCTGGTCGGATGAAACCTTCAGCTACTTTGGCCGTCTGGCGCGTAACGCCCCGGTACCGGCACCGATGAACAGAGCGCAATGGCTTTCTTCGCCTATCTGAAAGAGGCGATGGAGCGGCTGTATCTCAGCAACAGCCAGTCGATTGGCGGCCACATTGCCCGCATGTGGAAAGAGGGGCTGCTGTCGGAGAAAGAGGCCAAAGAGCTGTGTGCTTTCGTCTTTATCGCCGGGCATGACACCACCACCATTCTGGTGGCCAACGCTTTCCGTATGTTTGCCGAGCAGCCGCAACTGGTGGCGCGTATTCACGACAACCTGGACGATGCCGATCGCTTCGTGGAAGAGGTCGCGCGCTATCGCGGCACCGTCCAGCGGGTGAGCCGCATCACCACGGAGGCTACGACGGTGGCGGGCGTTGAGATCCCGAAAGGGGCGGTGGTACGTCTGCTGCTGTCGGCGGCGAACCGCGATAGCCGCAAATTCGTCAACGGCGAAACGTTTGATATCGATCGCGATACCAGCGGGCATCTCGGCTTTGGCAACGGCATCCACAAGTGCCTTGGGCAGCCGCTGGCCAAGCTCGAAACGCTGATCGCCACCCGGCTTATCGCCCGCAAAGTGGGTGATATTCGCCTCGACCCGGCGCGACCTGTCCAGTACGTACGCGGCAATAACCTCACCAACTCCGGCCCTGAACACCTGTATGTGCAGATGACCGCGCGGGTGGATTAAACGGAGTGCGACAGACGGCCCTGCTCCTGATGCCGGTATTCCGTGGGCCGCAGCCCGGTTTGCTTGCGGAAAAAACGGCCAAAGTAGGCCTCGTCGCGAAACCCCAGCTCGCGGGCGATCTGCTTGACGCTGAGCGTCGAGTAAACCAGCAGCCGACGGGCTTCGTGTACGGCGCGCCGGTCAATGGCTTCGATGGCCGAAATGCCAAACGCCTCGCGGCAAATGCGGGTGAGCTGACCGGCGGAAATGCCCATTGCGTCGGCATAGCTGGCCACCGGCTGGCGGGTACGGCAGCGTTCATCAAGCAGCAGCCGGAAACGCTCAATGCGCGCCACCAGAGCGGCGCGGGCAGGGTTGCCCGCCAGCCGCGCCTGCTCGCTCTGGCGCGCAATCTGCACAAACAGGGCGATAGTGAGCGCCAGCCCGGCGGTGTACTGCCAGCGTTCCGGATGCTCCGCTTCGCGACCGATGGCGTCGAACAGCGCCTCCAGCGGCGCGCCGCGCCGACTCTGTGGGTCGACCGTCAGTACCGCTGGCGTGCGGACAAACGCCAGCAGTTCGGGCGCGGCGGTCATGGCGATCGACTCGATCGCCGACTGCGCGGTGGTGATGACGTGGCCGTCCACCGCTTCGTGAAAACGAAAGCCGTGCACCGAGCGGGCGGGAATCACCACCAGACACGGCGCTTCCAGCCGCCAGAGCTGGCCGTCTATCGAGGTTTCGCCGCCGCCGTCAGTCAGGTAAAGCACCTGAATCAGCGCCTCGTGAAAGTGCGGCTCGATCTCAAAACCAAAGCGGCTGGCGCGTGCGGGAATGCGCTCGTGATGGACGCTATCGACGGCGGCCTGCGCGCCATACAGCGCGTAGTTGGGCAGCGTTTTCCGCGCGGCGTTAGCGGGCATGATGCCGGTTTTGTCCTGTTTTTATGTGCCGCATGTGGCAATGCTCCGATAAGGGGATGAGATTAAATTCGGCGATAAAATGCGCGATCGCGCAAGTGCGGAATCTTCATCTTGTGATGTGGAACGGGTGGCAACGCGGGCGCTTCTCTATAGCAGCGCAGGCAAAAATTTGCGCTGGCACACAGTTCTTCGCAATTGTCGAAAAGTGCAGGTTTTGGTGTGAAAGTGGCCTTCTGTTTCCCCGGCGGGCTGTGAAAAATGCACATGTAACGTTTTTATAACATAAGCAAAACAATAAAAATTATTCATCTGCGAGGTACCCTATGGCTGTAGAACTTCCCGCTCGCGAATGCGACGTGCTGGTGATTGGCAGCGGCGTCGGTGGGCTATCCGCCGCGGTGACCGCGGGCCTGAATGGGTTAGACGTCCAGGTTATCGAAAAAGATCGGGTCTTTGGCGGCACCACCGCGTTTTCCGGCGGCGTGCTGTGGATCCCCGACAACCATCTGGCGCGCCAGCAGGGCATCGACGACAGCCAGGCCGCCGCGCGCACCTATCTGCAAAGCGAAGCCGGGGAGAGCTTCCGCCCGGAAGTGGTGGATGCCTTCCTGAAAAACGGGCCGGAGATGCTGCGCTTTTTCGAAGAAAAAACCCGCTTTCGCTGCAATTTGTACCAGTACCCTGACTACCATCCGGATGCCCCGGCGGGGTGATGCGCGGCCGTTCGGTGGTGCGGAGGCGTTTGATATCCGCGAACTGGGCGACGCGATGCCGCGCCTGCGCAAACCGCTGCGTACCATCACCTTTATGGGCATGATGTTCAGCTCATCAAACAACGATCTGAAGCACTTTTTCAACGCCACCCGTTCGCTGACATCATTCGCCTACGTGGTGAAGCGCCTGAGTCGACATCTGCTGGAGGTGGCGCGCTACGGGCGCGGCATCACCGCCAACGGCGGTAACGCGGTGGTGGCTCGGCTGGCCTGCTCGGCGCGGGATCTCGGCATTCCGATCCATACCGGCGTCGCGGCGAAAGATCTGATCGTTGAACGCGGCGTCGTGCGCGGTGTGGAGGTTGAACTCAACGGCGAGCGGGTCAGGCTGTATGCCCGACGCGGCGTGGTGCTGGCGTCCGGCGGTTTTGCCCGCGATGAATCGCGGCTGAAGAAACTCTATCCGCACGTTCGACGCGGCGGTATTCAGCTGTCGCCAACGCCGCCCGGCGTGGATACCGGCGACGGCATCGCCATGGCCGAGCGCATTGGCGCGCGCTTTGACGACAGCTACGCCAACGGAGCGGCGTGGATCCCGGCATCAAAAGTGCAGATTGGCCGTCAGTCGTATGTCTTCCCGCATCTTGTCGACCGCTACAAGCCGGGCTTCATCATGATTAACCGCCACGGCGTGCGCTTTTGCAACGAAGCGGACTCCTACCATGACGTCGGTATCGCGATGATTGAAACCTGCCGTGCCGACACTGAAACCTTCGCCTGGCAAATTTGCGACCGCCGCGCGCTGCGCAAATACGGCATGGGGTTTGCCAAGCCCGCGCCGATTCCCGTCTCGCTCTACCTGAAAAACGGCTATCTGGTCGAAGGAAAAACGCTGGCTGAGCTGGCGCAAAAAATGGGCGTCCCGACGGCGGCGTTTGAAGAGACGGTGAGTCGCTACAACGCCGATGCCCGTCTTGGCAAAGACCCGCAGTTTGGCCGCGGCGAGTCGGCGTATAACCGCTATCTCGGCGACGCCACCCATCAGCCTAATCCTTGCGTCGCCCCATTGAGCAGGGGCCGTTTTACGCCGTGAAGCTGTACATGGGCGACCTTGGCACCTTCCACGGCCTGAAAACCGACGGCGAAGCGCGGGTGCTGGATAACCAGGGGCTGCCGATTCCGGGCCTGTACGCCGCCGGTAATGAAATGGCCAGCATGATGGGCGGCAGCTACCCCGGCGCGGGGATTACCCTCGGCCCGGCGGCCACCTTTGGCTATATCGCCGCCCGCAGCATGGCGGCGCGCGGTGAAACCGCAATGCAGCTCGACCGCGAAGCTTCATAAATCAGGAGAACACTATGTCGACACTTTTTAGCCCTCTACAGGTTGGCCCGCTGACGCTGGCGAACCGCATCGTTGTCCCACCGATGTCGCAATACTCGGCGCAGGCGGACGGTATCGCCACGCCCTGGCATGCGCAGCACATTGGCGGCCTGGCGATTTCTGGCGCTGGGATGGTGATTTGCGAGGCCCACGGCGTGACCGCGGACGGGCGGATTACGCCGCACTGTCTGGGGCTGTGGAATCGCGAACAGGCGCAGGCGCTGCAAAAACTGCTGGCCGATATTCGCAGCTACAGCAACACGCCCATCGGCGTTCAGCTTAACCATGCGGGCCGTAAAGCGGGCACCAATGCGCCGTGGCGCAATCAGGGCGCATCGCTCGGCGATGAGGAGGGCGGCTGGCCGACGGTCGCTCCTTCGGCTATGCCTTACAAACCCGGCTGGCGCGTACCGCAGGTGCTGGATGAAGCGGGAATGGCGCGTATTACCCAGGGCTTCGTCGACGCCGCGCAGCGCGCATTAAACGCCGGGGTCGATTTTATCGAGCTGCACGCGGCCAACGGCTATCTGCTGAACCAGTTTTTGTCGCCGCTCAGCAATCAGCGTGAGGATGAATACGGCGGTAGCCCGGAAAATCGCATGCGTTTCCCGTTGCAGGTGGCCCGCGCGCTGCGCGAAGTGTGGCCGAAAAGCGCCCGCTGGGCGTGCGCTTTAACGGCGGTGAATTCGCCGACGGTGGGCTGTCGCTGGATGAAGCGGTGCAGTTTGCCCGCGAACTGCACGCGCTGGGCTACGATTATCTCCATGTTTCCGGCGGCTATAACATCTATCATCAGACGCCCAACGCCGACCAACCGGGCTATATGGTGCCGTTTGCCGAAGCGGTGAAAAAGGCGCTGCCGGAGGCGGTGGTGATTACCGTGGGGCTGATTTACGAAGCGCCGCAGGCCGAGGCTATCGTGCGCGAGGGCGGGCGGATCTGGTGGCGATTGGTCGCGGGATGCTTGATGACCCAACTGGCCGATTCATGCGGCGATTGCGCTGGGCGAGAACGCGCCGTGGCCGAAACCGTACGACCGCTTTGGGCCGCTGGGCTGGCCAACGCACCGTGCTCAGGAGGCCAAATGATGACGTTGCCGATTATCGATCACCGTATTTACACCATTCGCCTGCGTAAAATGAACGAATTTATTGAGGTGTTTGACCGCCTGGCGATGCCGGTCCTGCGCGAGACGCTGGGCAATCCGCTGGGGTTTTACACCAGCTTTGTCGGGCCGCAGAACCAGTTCGTGCATCTGTGGGGCTATGAAAGCCTGGCGGAGTACGAACGCCGTAGCCGTTTACGCGACGCGCATCCGGATTTTGCCGCCTACCTTAAAGCGTCGGAGCCGTATATTGTGGCGCAGGAGACGCGGCTGATTCGCGCCACGGCGATGCCGTCGTTGGCGGGGTAGTTTTGTGCGGCGATAACCCTCACCTCGGCCCTCTCCCTGGAAGGGAGAGGAGAAAACCCGCGCCGCTCTGTTTTCCTGGATGTTGGGTGGCAGGGTGACAAACCGCGCCGATCGGTCCCTCGCCCTTCGGGGAGAGGGTTAGGGTGAGGGGAAAACCGCTCACCACACTCACGGAGGCACCATGAACCTGGCAAACAGCATCCGGTATTCAAACTGTACGGCGAAAGCTGGCACTGGCCGACGCCGGATCTCCTGCATTGTGAATCGATCCAAAGCCGCAGCAGCCTCTACGACTGGAGCATCCGCGCCCATCAGCACACCGATCTGGTGCAGATCCTCTACGTTCAACAAGGGCAGGGCGAGATTGAAATCGAAGGCCTCCGCCAGCCGTTCGCGGGCGCCTGCGTGCAGATTATCCCGCGCTCTGCGTTCACGGTTTTCGTTTTTCGCCGGGAACCCAGGGTTTTTCGCTGTCGCTGGCCGCGCCGCTGGTGGCGCAGTTCGAACAGCAGTTTGGCCGCTCGTTGCAGGTGTTAAACCGGGCTTTCCGCGTGCCGGTGGGCGAGGCGGGCGAGCAAATTCATACCCTGTTTCAAACGTTACAGCTGGAGTATCAGGCGGAGAACGAAGCGCGCGATATGATGCTGCATTCGCTGCTCAGCGCGCTGATGGTCTGGCTGAATCGCCAGGCCGCCGCGCCGGTCGCGGTGAGCGACAAAGTGGAGCGCAAGCGCGCCGCGATACGCCGGTTTAATCAGCTGGTGGAAAATCACTATCGCGAACACTTCCCGCTGGCGCATTACGCCAGCCAGATTGGCATGTCCGGGGTGCATCTCAATACCCTGTGTCGCGAGTTTCATGGCTGTAGCGCCTCAGCGTACTGCATCAGCGTCTGCTGCTGGAAGCCAAGCGCAGCCTGCTGTACACCAGCATGACCGTCAGCCAGATTTCCGACTATCTGGGGTTCAGCGACGCCACCTATTTCTCGCGTTTTTTCCGTCGCAGCACCGGCTTTTCACCGCGTGATTTTCGCGATAAACCGACGCAAACCTGCGCTGAGCCTGCCACGCGCTGTAGCCGGGCAGGCCCGTCATTAGCGGGTGAAGCCGGGACGCGGCAGTTTGCCCATCAGCATGGTCGGCAGGCCGCCGTCGACGCCAATCTCCGCACCGTTGATATAGCTCGATTTTTCACTCAGCAGGAATAGCACCGCGTTGGCGATATCTTCCGGCTTGCCGATGCGCTGGCTGGCGGTAAACGCTTCGCGGCTTTCGCGCACGCCCGGCTGGGCGTAGTAGTCGGCGGTCAGTGCGGTTTCAATCATCCCCGGTGCCACCAGATTGCTGCGAATGCCATCCTGCCCCATTCGACGGCAATCTGCTGCGACAGCAGGCCAACGGCGGCTTTGCCGGGACTATAGGCGCCGCTCCACGGCTGGGGAATGCGTCCGGAAATTGAACCAATATGCACAATGCTGCCGCGTTTTGCCGCGCGCATATCGTGGGCGAACTCGCGCGCGCACAGCAGATAGCCGGTCAGGTTGACGTTAAGCTGCGTTTGCCACTGCTCAAGGCTGATGTCCGCCAGCCCCGCCGGGCGTAAAATACCCGCCGCGTTGACCAGCCCATGGCATGGCCGAGCAGCGCGCGCACGCTTTGCGCCGCCTCTTTGACCTGCTCTTCGCGGCTAACGTCGCAGGCCACCGCCACCCGTTTTCCCGGCAGATGTTCAAGCTTCAGGCGCACCGCGTCGGCGCGCTGCGGCTGCGCGTCGAGCAGGGCGACGTTGGCCCTTGTTGCGCCAGCGCCGTGGCGATGGCTTCGCCAATGCCGCTTGCCGCGCCGGTGACGGCAAACACCTGGCCGCGCAGGCCCAGCCAGTCCGGGGATACGTGTAATTCAGTCATGGTTTTCTCCACGTTTTTCTTGTGTACAGATGCCCTGACATTGTTTGGTGTAGCGCGGGGAAAGAGAAGGCACGAACGAAAAGCAGACCGGGACTTTTGGATGCGATTTCGCTAACCTCGACGTTCGTCAATCATCGCCATGAGGTTCATGATGGAGCATCCTGCCGCGCAGCAAATTCTCAACCTTTATCAGCGTCACGCCGACGCCTTCGTGCGCCTGCGTTCGCGCGCGCTGTTTGAAAAAAGCTGGCTGGATAAATTCTTCGCCGCCGTCGGCAAGCCTCCTGGGCGCATTCTGGATATGGGCTGTGGTACCGGCGATCCGATCGCGGCCTATTTTATTGCCGGGGGTATGCCGTGACCGGCGTCGACGGTAGCGAGGCGATGCTGGCTTACGCCCGCGCGCAGTTTCCTGCGCAGCGTTGGCTACAGCAGGATATGCGCGGTCTGGCGCTGGGCGAAACCTTCGACGGCCTGATTGCCTGGGACAGTTTTTTCCATCTTACCCAGGCGGATCAGCGCGCCATGTTTGCGGTCTTTGCCCGCCACAGCCATCCCGGCAGCGCGCTGATGTTCACCAGCGGCCCCGGCGACGGTATTGCGATGGGCGAGTTTGAAGGCGAACCGCTGTTCCACGCCAGCCTTGCGCCCGAGGCGTATCGGGCGCTGCTGGCAGAGCACGGTTTTACGGTGCTTGAGATGCGCGCGGAAGATCCGCAATGCGCCGGTCATACCGTGTGGCTGGCGCAGAATAATAGCTGAGAGGTGATTTGTTGAGGTCTTCGTCAAAAGCCCGGAAATAAAATTTCTTTATTTGGATAATAAGTGGAAATGTTATTTCCGCTTATTACTCATGAGAATGTGGAGTCTATTTTATTTCGTAATATCCATTTCTGTTTCTTCGTTTTTATTGCGTCAGAACAAAAACGTTATATTCATCAGGCCTGTATGGTAGCGCCTCTTATTGAGTCTGTTTACCTATAAAATGATGAAGAATCTGCTGTTATTATTATCGTTTATTTTAATTTCTCCCTCATCTCTGGCGCTGAATTTTAACTCGACGGCGCTGCAGCTTCATTGCCCGTCGCGCGGCCTGGTGGAGGTCACTCTCCATGTCTATGGTCATGTATCGGAACTGTGGCAGGGGCATTATGAAGTCGGCGCTGGCCACCGTCAGGATAACGGCGTCGAGGTGGTCAGCTTTAGCAATGGCGACAGGCTTATCCACCGCAGCCGTAGCGGCGAGTTTTTATATCGCTATGCGGGGAAGGGGACGCTACAGCGCTGCCAGAAGCTTTCCGAAAGCCCGCTCCATGCGCAGACGCTGGCCTATCACCATTAACGTTCGCCTGGCTGTAGGTTATCGTTCGCCCAGTGGATAAACGCTTTTTTCGCCAGCGCCGGGCTGAATAGCCAACCCTGTCCGGTCTGCACGCCGTGGGCGAGCAGCCAGTCGCGTTGCGCGGGAGTTTCAATCCCTTCGGCCACCATCGTCAGGTTGAGCGATTTTGCCATGTCGATGATATGGCCGGTCACGCGATTGTGTTCCAGGCTGTCGACGAAGGATTTATCGATCTTCAGCGTGTCGATGTCCAGATCCTGCAAGTAGCTGAGGCTTGAATAGCCGACGCCAAAATCATCAATACAAATGGTATGGCCCATTTCCCGGTAGGCCTGAATCACCGGGCACGCGGTTTTGGGGGTGATGAGTTCGCGCTCGGTAATTTCAATCGCAATCTGATTGGCGGCAACCTGCCACTGCGTGAGCAGTTGTTTGACGAGCGTCGGTAGAGGAGGTGAGCTGAGGTCGGCGGCGGAGAAATTAATCGCAATATGCTGTTGTGGATGCGCGGCCAGCCAGTTTCCGAGATCGTCAAATACCGTACGCACGATATATTCGGTCAGTTGATTAATAACGCCGGTTTGCTCGGCCAGCGGGATGAAAATATCCGGCGGTAGCCAGTGGCCGTCCGGCTGCTGCCAGCGGGCCAGCGCTTCGGCGCCGACGATGCGTCCGCTCTTCAGGTCGACCACCGGCTGATAGTGCACGCTGATCTCCTTCGTCCGTATGGCATCAAGAATGCGGTAATGGGATGAACGCAGGCGGCGCAGAAGACGCAGCATCAAAAATGCCGTGATGAGACTCAGGAGTATGCCCAACGGCACCCAAATCATCAGCTGGTGGCGCAGGCTGGATTCCATCGGCTGCAGGGAAGACCAGGTCAGTAAAATCGCCCCCACCGTTGGCAGAAGCTGCTGGTGGTAAACGATGCCGTCTTTTTCGATTGTCGGCTGAAAGACATGCAGATTTTTTTGCCAGAAGTCCGCGTCGACAGGCGCATTGCTGGTGATCACCTGATACCCTTTCGTACTGATCAACGCGGCATGAATGGGTAGTGAGGGTGCGGCAAGACGTCGATCAGTGAATCGGGATCCACAATGGCGACGTACCTGCCGTTGCTGACGGCGACCATTTTGTCGTCGGTTTGCAGGTCGTGACGCGACACCAGCCACACCTGATAACCGCCGGGGCGGTAAATTCGGAGTCCGGGACCTTTTCGCCCAGGCTATTGCCCAACAGGGCGCAGGGTGGACCGCGTTTTCAAGGAAAAACACGCTCTGCACGTATTGATGAATATAGGACATCTTTTGCAACTGACGCAGATGCGCCAGGCTACAGGTCTCGCCCGGAAGCGGCTGACCTCTTCCAGCGCGGTACGCGTTTGATGCTTGACGCGCTCTGAGCGCGCCATGACCCGTGCGGCGTAGTTGTTTAACTGCTGGTCAAAGAGTTCGTGGGCCTGGCGGTGGGCCAGCCACAGGCTGAGCGTAATGGGCAGAATGATTAGGATAATCAGCACGCCCGTGATTATGCTCACCAGACGCTGCGTGGTCATCATAAATTCCTGGTGCTCGAGCGGAGGTTATTAAGCGATTTATTCGCTGCTGATTATATCGTTGGCAGGGGCTCCGGACTATAACAATATAAAGATTATGCCTATCATTCTGCTGGATACCGATTTTGGCTCGAAGCGTAATACCCCTTCAGGATGAACTGAAGGGGCGTTTTTTATCCATTATGGCGCCATTTGTCCGCCGTTGACGTCCAGAATCTGCCCGGTGATATAGCCGCTGCAGGCGTGCGATGCGAAGAACAAGAACGCTGGCGCAACCTCCTCAGCGGTGCCAAAGCGGCCCATCGGAATACTGGCGGCGATTTTGGCCCGCAGTTCGTCGCTTTTCCCGTCATGAAACGCGGTATCGATGGTGCCCGGTGAGACGATATTGAAGCGGATACCGTCGACGGTAAATTCTTTCACCCAGTTACGGTGAATATCATGCAACCATGCCTTCGACGCCGCGTAGACGCCCGCACCCACGCCGCCGCCCTCGCGCCCGGCGATGGAACCGGTGCTGATAACGCAGGTGGTTTCGCCTCGGGCTTTCGCCGCCGCGCGTAAATGCGGAATGGCAAATCGGGTCATCATCAGCGCCGAGCGGGCGTTGAGATCCATCACCCGGTCGTAAAATTCATCGTCAATGGCTTCCAGGTTGGCTCGCCCTCCGAGACCGCCGGCGTTGTTAATCAACACGTCCAGGCCGCCGAAGCGTTCAACAAACGCGGCGACCAGGTGAGCGCATTCGTCCGAGCGGGTGACATCAGCCTGCAAGAATTCGACCTCGCCGCCATATTGACGCAGCAGACTCAACGTCTCCTCCAGCTCCGGCGGTACGTTATGGCTGTTGATGCCGACTTTGGCTCCCTGGCGGGCAAACGCCAGCGCGGCGGCCAGCCCCATCCCTGCGCTGGACCCGGTGATTAATACGCGCTTATTTTTCAGGTCGGTAAACATAGTTGCTCCCTTGTGTTGAAGAATCAGAAGAGGCACTGCGCCAAAGAACGTAGCCGAACAGCATGATGGCGGCAGCGCTGAGTAGGAACAGCAGGCGTCCCCACAATGGATTAGGAATCAGGATCATCAGCAGCATGCACAGACCCATGGCGAGCGATATTTTGCCGATTTTGCTGCGCTGCAGGCGGTCGAAGCCATCCTGCTCGTGGTCGGCGTAGACCGGTGTTTCCATATTGCTGAAGAAGGTAGCGAGCACCGAAGCGCGCGCTTTACCCGGCTCGCGGTAAAACAGCGTCGACAGGCAGAAGAAGCCGCCGGTAAACACCAGGTGGCAGAAGATATTCCACACGGCGGAGAGATCTTTCAGTTCACGGTTGGTCAGCGTCAGCCCCAGCGCATCGCTCACGTCTTTCACCGTGATCCAGTGGGTAATGACGTAAGAGACAATCAGCCCAAAGACCACCGTTCCCCATGCGGACCAGTCCGGCGTTTTGCGGATAAACATGCCGAAGAACAGCGGCACGATAATCGGCGCGGAAGCCAGGGTCCCAACCTGAATCATCAGGTCAAACAAGCTCAGCTCTTGCAGGGATTGCATATACTGCGCGACCAGAATCACCAGCACGCCGTTGACGATGCACGCCGTCTGGCCGACGCGCAGCAGGTAGTGCTCGCTTTTGGGCTCGTTGCGGTTGACGACCGGCGTCCAGAAACTGCGCACGAAAATGCCCGAGTTGCGGTTAAGCGCGGTATCCATCGACGACATGGTGGCGGCAAACAGCCCGGCCATCAGCAGCCCGACGGTCCCCTCCGGCATAGCGCGTTCGGCGAACACCAGGTAGGCCGCATCGGTGGCGTTTTTTCCCAGTTCCGGGTGCGACTGCGCCATATCCGGGTAGAGAATGGCGGTGGCCCACGGCGGTATAAACCAAATCAGAGTGCCGAACAGCATCAGGAACAGGGCAAACAGCGCGGCTTTTTTGGCGTTGGCGCTGTCCTTGGCGTTCAGGTAGCGATAGGAATCCTGCAGGTTGTTGAAGCTTTGTAGCTGCTTCACAAAGAAGAAGGCGAAGCAGACTATCAGGATCAGAATATAGTGCGGGCCGGTGTCCGGGCCGGTAAAGAAGCCGGACGGGAAGTCATTGACCATTTTGACCGGGCCGCCGACTTTAAACAGCGCCACCGCCGCGCATACCACCGAAATAATCGCCACAATCAGCGTTTGTACGAAGTCGCTGGCCACCACGCCCAGGAGCCGCTCAGCAGGGAGATCAGCAGCACTACCAGACCGGTGATCCACAGCGTCAGCGTTAAGTCATACTTAAAGACCGCGCTGGCAAACACCGCCAGGCTGTTAAGCCACACGCCCGCGTTAAGGATGCTGAGCGGAATCAGGATCCAGGTAAAGAACTGCTCGTTTTTCGGGCCAAAGCGCTGGCTGATGGCCTGAGTGGGCGTATCGACCCGCAGCTGGCGGAAACGGGTGGCGAACCACCACCAGCCGACGATGTAACCAATGACGTTACCGGCAAAGACGCCGATGGCCGTAAAGCCGTAGCGATAGGCCTGACCGGCGGCGCCGGTGAAGGTCCAGGCGCTGAACTGCGCCATGAACGCCGTCGCGCCCACCATCCACCACAGCATCCTGCCGCCGCCGCGGAAGTAGTGGCTTGCCGATCCGGTACCCATTTTTTTGAACGCGTAGCTGATAGCAATCATCAGCACGAAGTACACCACCATCACAATAATGTTGATATCCATTATGTCCACACTCGCGAGTTGTATCAGGAGATGAAGTATTATTTGTCATTTAGTATGACTAATAAAATTGGCGTGAGTTGATTTGCGATCCACTTCAATGTTTGGCGTTTTATCGAGTGTGACTTGTGATCTGTGTTGAGTAATTGAACAATTTGGCGTAAAAATGACCTTTATTAGTATGACTAAATGCGATATCAGGCTGTCGAGTGATGGTTAAATGTACGGAAAAAGCCGAGAAAATTGCGCTGGATGCGCTAATCGATCCCCCTGGCTATGTTACACTGAGCCATAATTCTTGTTCAGGTATGACAAAAGCATGAACTTCACGACGATTACGACGACACAGCGCGGCCTGGATGGCCTGATTGCCAGCGACATTGCCCGCAAGATTTTCTCCGGTCAGCTGCAGCCTGGCACCGTATTACCGGCCGAAGTTGAGCTGTGTGAACAGCTGGGAGTCAGCCGCACGGCGCTGCGCGAGGCGCTGAAACTGGTATCGTCTAAAGGCTTGCTGGAGTCGCGGCCGAAAACCGGTACCCGCGTTCGCGCCCGCACCGACTGGAATATTCTCGACGTACAGCTGCTGGAATGGCTGAGCGGCATGGAAGGCACGCTGGAAATGTACCAGCAGTTTCTTGAGTTCCGGCGGGTGATTGAGCCGCACGCGACCCGTCTGGCGGCGATAAATGCCACGCGCGAGCAGTGCATCGCGTTGTCACAGACCTGGGAAGAAATGTGCCGCATTGCGCAAAATTTTGACGCTGAACGGTGGGTGGATGCCGATACGCGCTTTCACCGCATCATTTTTATGTCGTCCGGTAACTGCTTCTATCAGCCGTTTGGCAACGTGCTGACCACGGTGTTCAAATGGTTTATCAGCCACTCCTCAAAAGAGGGCGGCATGTGTCTCGACGACCATGAGCGCATCTATAAAGCGATTATGGCGGGCGATGCGGAGGCGGCGTTCCAGGCGTCCCTCGGCATGATGGACGCCAGCAAACACCGCCTCTGATTACGCCACGCTGAACCCGCCGTGTCCGCGGCGGTTATCTACCGCTATCCGGCAGGACTCGCCCTGGTGGAAAGCGATTAACACTACCGTCTGCGCCGCGCTGTGTTCCTCAATCACCACTTCCCGTACGTTCCCCCGCGCCTGGCGCGAAACTTCCCGCGACTCGTCAAACTCGCCGTGGCACTCCAGCACGTTGGCAAACAGCGTGTTTTGCGCATGCGTTCGTAACAGCCATGCGGGCTCCTCGCGCAGGTTAAACGCCGGATCGCTGGCACCTGTCCGGGCGATTATCAGCTCGCCGGGCTGTGGCATTGTGCTGGTCAGCGTGTAGAAGCTGTCGCCGTATAGCCAGCTCAACTGCGCCACCTCTGCGGCGGGCACCGGGCCACAGGCGCAGCGCCAAAGGTGCTCATAGCCTTGCGAGGTGCCGAGCGGCGAGCGGGTAGGTTCCGCCTTCAGTTCACGGTTGCAGTGGATGATTTGCCCCAGAGTGTGCAGGCAATAGTCATACTGATGGCGGCTGTCGCTGTACAGCGCAAACAGATCGACCAGCAGCGGGCGCTCGCACTGCGGCAGCGTGAGCAACAGCACAGTGCGCTGTTGGTTAACCCCGGCCAGTAGTCGTCGGCAAAGGCGCTCATCCCCTGATATGGGCCGCTGCCGGTAAAGAAATGGGTATTTCCGTAACGCGCCGCCGCCCGTTCTTTGTCCCCCTGATTCTGGCAGCCTTCATCCACCACCACGGTGTTGTGGGCCACGGTTTTCTTGGCGTAGCCGTTATTTTCCGCCACGTAGCGACCGCCGAATTTAGGTTCGACGTTAACCCAGCGGGCGAAGCCGTAGTCCTGAAGGATTTCGTGCCCACGGGTAAAGTAGCTGAGGTGCAGCCCGTCAAAATGGCCATGGTTCAGGGCGCTGTGCATACCGGCGATATTGCCATGCCCGCCCCACCAAAGCAGCGCCATACTCTCCGACTCTCCGTCAGGCTGCGCGCGCAGAATACCGCCTGCGCCGCGATCGCCTGCCACGCCGTCGCGTACCAACTGCGAACGGCGGACCGTGGCTTCATCCGGTGCTTGCGCATCTTCGCTGAGCAATAGCGCCCCCGGCACGGCCAGCAAGCCTGCTGATAGCGCGCGATAGCCGACAGCTGCGGCGATGGGCCATAGTGCTGGCGACACAGGCTGACCGCCATCAGCGCGCCTTCATCGCGCAGATTCATGGTTTTCGAGGCATCGTTCAGTGCTGGCAGAGTGCCGTCCGGGAACGCCATATCGAACAGCGTGACGCAGGCGCGCTGGATTAAACGATCGCCGTAGGACCAGATTTCCCGTTCCGGCTGGCAGCGGTCAAGCGCCGCGGCAAGTAGCAGCATGGGGCGCAGCGCGAAACGCTGATAGTAAAGCCCTTCGATATAGTAGCCGTCGACAGAAAACAGCTGGTTAAGCTGGGCGTAAAAGCCGCCGCTGACGTCATCGCGCAGCTTACCGTGCAGGGCGATCTCCACCCACTCGGGATGGTCGGTAGCCAGGCCGCACAGCGCAATGGCGGCCACCGACCACATGCCATGGTTGTGGACGATATCGAAGGTGTCCCGGTGGACGGTAATGGCCTCACGCACCATCAGGCACAGCAAGTTTTCTTCAATATGTGCGCGGTCTGCCTCGCTGGCCGAGCCTTTCACGCAGGCCCACGCTCCGGCGGCGTAAAGTAAAAACATATCTTCGTTGAGCGTCTGGTGGAATAGCCTGCCCGGCGGATTGCTGTCGCGGCTGGTGGCGCTGCCCAGCGCCGGGTAGACGTCGGCATAGCCGCGCAGCAGCGCGAGCAGGGCGTCGCGGTAGCGGACGTCGCCGCTGAGCAGCCAGTGGAGCCCGGCGAGATCCATCATCTGATAATTGTATTTATGCCGGGCATGTTCCGGGCCGCCGCCTTCGCCGTGGCCAGGGATCCACTGCGGGCGAGCCAGCCAGGCTTCCAGCTGCTGGCGCTGGTGGCGCAGCGTGATGCCGGGCCGCGTATCGCGCGGCAAGTGCGCCTGTAGCGCGGTGATGTCAGAGGGTGAGAGGAACAGGGAGCGGTCAAGCGTCATCAAGCATCTCCGTAATATGTCTATTAGTATGACTATTTGTGGAGAAAAATAACGCGATTGATGAGATGTCAGCCAGAGGCAAGGCTGGAAGTTGTACGTGAGGTCACAAAATAAACATAATTTGTCATACTATATGCAAAGAAGAGGAGCAGATGGTGCTGCTCCCTCAGGGCGTTACATCACGCCGAAGAGTTTTGGCAGGAACAGCGAAATGGCGGGAATATAGGTCACGAGCATCAGTACCAGGAACAAAATGGCGTAGAAAGGCAGCATCGCCTTCACCACCTGCTCAATCTTCTGTTTACTCACCGCGCTGGCGACGAACAGCACTGAACCCACAGGCGGCGTAATCAGGCCAATACCGAGGTTAATCAGCATGATCATGCCGAAATGCACCGGGTCGATGCCCAGCGCGTTGGTGACCGGCAGCAGGACTGGGGTGAGGATCAGAATCAGCGGCGCCATGTCCATCAGCGTGCCAATCAGCAGCAGCATGATGTTGATGCACATCAGGATGACGTATTTGTTATCGGAGATGCTGGTGAACGCCTCGGTGATACGCGCCGGTAGCTGCATGTAGGTCATGATCGCGCCAAAGGCGGCGGCAAAACCGATCAGGATCATCACGATAGTCACGGTTTTCACCGTGCGGTACATCAGCTTCGGCAGCTCGGACCATTTGTAGTCACGGTAGATAAACATGGTGACGAAGAATGACCATATGCAGGCAATCGCCGCCGACTCGGTGGCGGTAAAGATGCCGGAGAGGATCCCGCCCATAATGATGACCACGGTCATCAGCCCCCATAGGGTGTCGACGAAAATCTTCAGCGCCTGGCGGAACGGCACGCGTTCACCCTTCGGGTAGCCGCGTTTGTGGGCAAAGCCCACGCACATCACCATCAGGGTAAAGCTCAGCAGCAGGCCGGGAGGATACCGGCAATAAACAGCGCGGCGATGGAGACGGTGCCGCCGGTGGCCAGCGAGTAGATAACCGAGTTATGGCTTGGCGGCGTCAGGATCGCCTGGACAGAGCCGCTGGCGGTAACCGCTGCGGCAAAGTCGCGTGGATAGCCTTTTTTGTCCATCTCCGGAATCATCACCGAACCGATAGAGGCGGTATCCGCCACTGACGATCCCGAAATGGCGCCGAAGAAGGTCGACGCCACGATGTTTACCAGCGACAGCCCGCCGCGAATAAAGCCGACGAAGATATAGGCAAAGTTCACCAGTCGGCGAGCGATGCCGCCTTCCGCCATAATGGCCCCGGCGAGGATAAAGAACGGAATGGCCAGCAGGGAGAACTTGTTAACCCCATTGGTGAGCTGGATCATCACTGCTTCCAGCGGAATATCAATGTACCAAGCGCCAATAATCGCGCTGATGCCCACTGCGAAGGCCACCGGTACCCCAATTGCCAGCATAATGCCGAGCGTAAAGACCAGAATAAATGCGTCCATCTGCTTTCCTTTTCACGAGGTTGGGGGAGTTAACTGGTGGAACCCAGCATGACCACCGGGCGCTGATACTGCGGACCGCGCCACAGCTTTTCGATGATGAAAAGCAGGGTGATGGCAGAGCCGATCGGCAGCGGCAGGTAGTTTTCTCCGGCGGTGAGTAGTGGGAATTCAGCCACCGGCTGCTCCCACAGTTCGTAGCACAGCAGGCTGCCGTACCAGAGGATAAACAGGCTGATGGCCATCAGCATCAGATCGGCCACAATCAGACAAATGCGGCGTGCGCCTTCGCTAAGGCGATCGGTGACCATGCTGACGGCAATATGTGAACCGGCGCGATAGCTGACCGCTGCACCGATGAAGGTAAAGGTCACCATACATAAAATAGCGACCGGTTCAGGCCAGGACAGCGCGCTGTTCATCACGTAGCGGGCAAAAATACCGACGGGGATAACAGCAACCATGACCAGCAGCGCCAGCCCGGCAATCCACATGGAGATTCGATAGATAATATCCATGACTGACGAATAGCGTTCATCCATAATCGTAACCTCGAATGCCTAACGGAATACGGGCGAGTGAAGGGCGTCACTCGCCCGAACGATTACTTCACATCCTGAATTTTCTTAATTAAATCCAGATGGTCTTTACCGTATTTATCGCGTACGGACTGGGTGGCGTTATAAAAATATTCGGTATCGATATTATGAAACTGAACGCCGTTGGCCTTCATCGTTTCGAGGGATTTTTCGTTATAGGCTTGCCACAACTCGCGCTGCTCCGCTTGTGCTTCTTTGGCGAGCTTAAGAATTAATTCCTGATCTTCTTTTTTCAGCTTATCCCATTTGGGTTTAGAGAATAAAAACAGTTCAGGAATAATAAAGTGTTTACTCCAGGTATAGTTTTTAGCGACAGGTAAATAGTTGTGAGCCACAAACGTTGGCGGTTATTTTCCGTTCCGTCGATAACGCCTGTTTGCATACCGCTGAAGACCTCACTGGTGCCCATTGCCACGGCGTTAGCGCCCATGGCTTTCAGCGTATCCAGCGCCACCGGGCTGGTCTGGACACGAATTTTCATCCCTTTCAGATCGTCTGGTTTTGCCACCGGCTCCTTGGTGATGAGGTTACGGGTACCGGCATCCATCCAGCCGAGAAATACCAGTCGTGACTTACTGTTACCGGTGAGACGGTCACCAATCTCCTGGCCAATCATGCCGTCCAGCACCTGGTGCATATGGTTTTCGTCGCGGAAGATATACGGCAGGGTGAAGACGTTAATTTCTGGCAGAATGGCGGCAACCGGGCCATAGAGACGCGGATGATATCAATGGCGCCAAGCTGCGCCTGTTCAATCATCTGCTTTTCATCGCCGAGCACGCCGCCGGGGAAGGTTTTAATATCCAGCCGCCCTTGGGTGGCGCTACTGAGTTTTTCACCCATATGTTTCACGGCCACCACGTTAGGGTAATCAGCCGGATGGACGTCCGCAGCGCGCAGGGTTTGGGCAAGGGTAGAGCCCGCGGTGAGTAATAAGGTTGAACCAATGCACAGGCTTAACAGGGTTTTCGTCAGCTTCATCGTCCTTCTCCAGATGCTTATTAATATCCATGAATACGAATAAAAGAGTAATAACCGCCCGTGGTAAAGAGACGGCGAATAATGACTGCAACGATGTTACGTTGTTATATTAATTGGTGTAACAAGTTATTTCGAAGAGGGGCTCACAAAAAGACATTCAATTTATTAATAAGTGGCACAATGTTTCAAATTTGTCGTTGAGATCGTCTTATTGATAAAAAGAAAGGTTTCAGACAGCTTTTGATGTGATAGTAATCACTATTTTATGTTTCACTAAAAATAAAACAATAATACCTGCTACAAATACGTAATAAGAAAGTACGATATCAATAGCAGGGTATTTTAGGGGCGCTGATGTGATTAGGCGTACGCCTCCGCACCATCAATAATGCGGTTTTTACCGTTACGCTTGGCTTCGTAAAGCCGCTTATCCGCCAGCACCAGCGCCTCTTCTACGCGCATATCGTCTTTGGTGGCGATGCCGCCACTGAAGGTGACGCGCAGGTTCGTCTCGCGAAAGTGTCGCTGCTCGCAGGTTTCACGCCAGCGTTCCAGAAACGCCAACGCGTCGTGCTGCGTCATCCCGTGAAACAGGGCGACAATCTCCTCGCCGCCGTAGCGGTGGAGGGTGATGTTATCCATTCCGCGCAGACGCAGCCCGATATCCGCTACCGTCCTGAGGACCATATCGCCAACCGCGTGGCCGTAAGTATCGTTGATGGTCTTAAAGTTATCGATATCGATCATGGCGATGCACAGATCGTTGGTCTGTTGAAGAAATTCAATATCGTTATCAAAAGCCCGGCGGTTCTTGAGCTCGGTGAGACCATCGGTCAGCGCTTCGTTTTTAATCATTTCTTGCTGCACGGTGGTATTGTGGATCTCTTCGTACAGCATCTCTTCCGCAGCTTTAAGTTCGATGGCACCGTTGCGAATACTGTTCGCGATGCTGATATAGAGGCCGTTGAGAGAAGAGCGCACCATCCACCAGCAGACAAACAGCGCCAGCAGGCCGAAGGCCAGACAGTAGATAACGTTCAGGCTGTGGCTGAAGACCTGCGAGATTAAATCGCTATTGCGTACTTCATGGACCAGAAACCACGTGGTGTCGCCCACCGCGCTGCAGAAATACCACCTTTCGCTGTCAGGCAGATAGAAAAAGGGCGTCTGTTTATTGAGTCGGGGGCGACGTTGGCCAGCGTCTGGGATTCACCGCCTCTCTTTCATTGGTTATCTGCTGGCCTTCGTTATCCATGATCCACTTGCGCCCCGGCAGGGTGGAGTAGGCAGCGTTCAGGATATCCATGCTGGGTTCCTGGTTAAGCCGGATGGCCAGCACGCCAAGCTTTTCGCCGTCTACGTTGTTGATCAGCGATTTGGAGAGCGTGAGGGTGCTGACGGCATCATCAAAAATATCCCGACTGCGGGTATAGTGCGTATTGCCTCCGTCATCGCGAATGGCCGCCATATACCAGATCTTGTGGCGCGGGTCGGTGTCTTCCTCGGTTTTGTCGTTGAGCTCAACGTTGGGCAGACGGATAAAGCCCCCTTGCTGGTCGGCGTACACCAAGGTACGGGCGTCGGGCATGGTGCTAAAGCGCTCAAACAGCCAGTGACGGAGTTCGCCGTCGTCATTCCTCTTATCTTGTTTGATGCTGATAAACTGCTCGATGGTTTCATCAAGCATGATGTCGTAGTCGTGAAGGTACTTTGCGGTGTAAGCGGCCAGATTCTGCACGTCGCGCATGTTTTGCCGTTGATAGCTGCTTTTGACGTCGTGCCACTGCACCGCCAGCACTGCGATGCAGGCGAGGGTGAAAATAATGGCCGTTTTCAGGAAACAGATATTTAACGGGCGGCGGAAATTCAGGTTCCGAATCACAGCTTTCTCCAGAAGCAAAAAATCAATAAATCCATTCACGCAAGAATGATTTTTTGGATATGACGGTAGTAAATAACCACTGAAAATTATTATTTTCCCGATGTAAATACGCTACGCACACTCACTCGATTTACTGCCTTTAATTAAAGGCTGCGAATGTTACAACCCGTAAATACCATTGTCAAAGGCGATTGAACTAATTCATATCGATCGTTGAAACCGATCGTCACGGGTATTAGCAATAAGCCAGATGACAACGATCGATATCCCTTTATTGATTGGCGAAAACGATCTGTTGTTATCATTTCATATGGATTAATTTCCTTTTAAAACAATGATATTGTTGTCTTTTACTCTAATAAAAATATGATCGTAAGTGATGGCTTAGGCTATGTGTAATAACTTTTTGGGGAACGTTAATGCCATTGTGTAATAATGTTTCGGATATTTACATTTGTTTGATGGAGAATGATTTCCGGGAGGTGTTTTTTTGCGGCGATGGGAAATTAATTTTCTTTCCTTGCGGAAACAATATTTCCTGAAAGGTGACGGGAGATTTCTGATGCTGAAGGGTGAGAGGAGTAAATATAACGGGGAAAAATAATTTCTCATTCTGAGGAATATTAAACGCTCGCCGTGCAGAGACCTTCCCGGCCAGGGAAGGTCTCTATTGTCTATTACATTCCGGAGAAGACGTTCATGATCACGCCGCCGCTGATGATCAACAGCATGGCGAAAATCGCGGGTAGATCGGGCTTCTGCTTATAGAGAATCATCGAGAAGATGGTGACGCCCACGATGCCAAAACCGCACCACAGTGAGTAGGCCACGCCAACGGGGATGGTGCTCATGGCGCGGGTCAGGGCGAAATAGCACAGCGCGTAAGCGCAAACCACCAGCACTGATGGCCCCAGTTTACTAAAGCCGTTGGTTTTTTTGATCATCGAGGTGCCGGTGATTTCGGAGCCGATAGACAGCGCCAGCCATAAAAATCCGAGATTAAACATGAGCGATTCCTTCTGCGTTAGTTGGCGATTTTGTTATCAAGGGTGGAAACCGGCGTCGGCGGCGTCTCTTCCGCCTCCTCATGACCCATTTTCGAGAACAGGTTCATGATGACAATGCCGCTGGCAATCACCGCCATGCCGATGATGGCGGCGGTATCCGGATGCTGACCATAGAAGGCCATGCCCAGCGTTGAGACCACCAGGATGCCGGTTCCCGACCAGGTGGCGTAGGCCAGACCGACCGGAATATCTTTCACCGCGCGGGAGAGCGAGTAGTAGCAGATGCAGTAAAGCACCACGATCAGCGCCAGCAGCAGGGTTTTGGTCATCCCTTCGCTGGAATCGAACATTTTAAGCGTTGAGGTGGCCGAGGTTTCCGACAAGATAACCAACAGCATCCATAGCCAGCATTTTGTTTTCGAAGACATATCTACACTCCAGGGTGTGTTATCGAGGTAAGGTTATTTTTTTCTGTGCTTTTAAAAAATCGACGGCGGCATCAGTCAACGCGGCGTTGGGTGACTCGGCCAGCGCCGGATTATTGACGATATCTGTGACAGTCAGATAACGCCGTGGGCTTTCACTGACGGCTGGCGGCCTGGCGTTCGCGGTCAGCCTGTCCAGTAGTTCGTTCAGCGTACCCAGGGTGATGCCACTAGCCGTCAGACGTTCCAGCGTTGCGCTCATTTGCGCCGCGTAGCCGGGCTGCGCGACGCCGCGTAGCGCGTTGAGCTCGCTGTGCGGGTCGCAAAGATAACGCAGCGCCAGCACCGGAATGCCTGCCAGTAGCGCATCGTGTACCCTTTGCGCTACCGGGCTTTGCAGCGTGCCGTTCAGCAGATCCGCCGCCAGCGGATAATCGAGAAACGGTAGCAGCAGCGCCTTGTAGGGGCGGGCGGTAACGCACGGTGCCAGATCTCCGCGGCTTGCACATCGCCAAGCGCCTGCCAGCGTTCAGCATCCCGCAGCTCGGCGCTTAACGCCAGATGCAGCCGCTCGCCGCAGCACGCCAGGCGTTGGCAAATCTCGTGGCGATACCCCTCCGCCGCGGTCACCATCACCAGCACGGGAGGCTGCAGGCGCTGGAGGATTTGCGTCACCAGACGGTCGATCTGTTGCTCGGTCATCATGGCCTCCGTTAGCCTATCAGCGCCACCTGCTCGCCGTTTTTCAGCCCGGCGGCGTTGGCCTCTTCGGTATCGATGTGGAATTCGAGGGCGAAATCTTCGCGCACCCGCACCACCACTTCATCAAACGTTAGCCGACGCTCGCCGTGGCTGCACACGCTCACCTTCTGGCCGTTGCTGACGTTTAGCTGACGGGCATCCTGCGGCGACATATGAATGTGCCGCCAGGCGCAGATCACCTGCGAGTGCAGTTCAACGTGGCCTTTCGGGCCGATCAGCAGCGCGCTGCCGGCATTCTCCAACTGGCCGGATTCGCGCACCGGCGCTTTGATGCCCAGCGCGAAACAGTCGGCGCGCGACACTTCCAGCTGCGTGGTAGGCCGGGTTGGGCCGAGCACGCGCACGTTGCTGAGCGAGCCTTTCGGGCCGACGATGGTCACGCACTCTTCGGCGGCAAACTGTCCCGGCTGGCGCAGCGGCTTAAACGGCGTCAAGGTATAGCCCTTGCCGAACAGCGCTTCGACGTCCTGCTGCGACAGATGCACGTGGCGGTTAGAGATGCCGACCGGAATGACGGGCGTAGACTCGGTCAGCCGGGCGGCGATTTTTTCCTGTAGCAGGGCGTCAATCATGCCTTCTTCCCTTTCTTATTGGCAGCGTGTTTCTCATCGGCGTTCGGCGCGGGCACCAGCGGCTGCGGCTCAACGGCGGGAGCCTCGATTGCCGGTTCAGTGACCACGGTGGTTGGCGCGGCGGCGCGCGGCGGGTGGCCCTTCAGGTTGCTGAGCGCCTCCACCACGCAGCGTTCCGGACGGGCAATCACCAGCGATGTGACCTGCGGATCGCTGATTTTTGCCACCGCAACGCCGCGCTCGACGGCGGTATGAATCGCGCTGATTTCGCCTTCAAAGCAGACGCTCACCAGCCCTGAACCCACCTTGCGATAGCCAATACAGGCCACGCCCGCGGCTTTACAGGCGGCGTCGACGGCCTGAACGGCGGCGACTAATCCTCGTGTTTCAATGACGCCTAAACTTTTCATTATCGGCTCCTTTAATGACGAACTAAGCGAATATCAAACTCAAACTGGGCGAAAAACGCTTCAAGCTTGTTCAGCTCTTCCACGCTGTAGGTCGGGTCCTCAAGAATCGGGTAGGGCATCTCCAGACGTTCGTACTTTTTGCGCCCCAGCTGGTGGTACGGCAGCATATCGATACGGCGAATATTGCCGCGTTTCGCCAGCTTCTGGACGTAATCAATCGCCCCGGTAATGGCTTCCCATGAATCGTTGTAGCCGCGCACCAACGGCATGCGCACAATCACGTTCGCGCCGGAATCGACCAGCCACTCGAGGTTGCGGCGTACGCCTTCGTTACCGATGCCGAACAGCGTTTTGTGGTGATTGCTGTCGATCTGTTTGATGTCGAACAAGAAGGTATCGGTGACCGGCGCCAGCTTCTGGTAGTTGGCCAGCGGCGTAGTGCCCTGCGTCTCGACGGCGGTGTTGATCATCATCTTCTTGCATTCACTGAACAGGGCCACGGCAAAGTCGGTTTGCAGGCTCATTTCGCCGCCGCCGATGGTGACGCCGCCGCCGGAAGAGACGTAAAAGTCATAGTCCTGCATGATGATGTCCATCAGCTCGCTGACGGTGACGTCTTTGCCCATAATATCCAGCGCGTTCTGGGTACAGATTTCTTCACACTTACGGCAGCCAATGCAGTCTTTATTGCGGTTGACGAAGTGCTTCATCGTGCCGTTTTCTTCGGCCCGGTAGTGAATGCCCGCCGGGCAGACGTTGACGCAGTCGCCGCAGTTAATGCATTTATCCTGCGAGAACATCACCTGGAACTGGCTGCTTAACCCTTCCGGATTGGCGCACCATGGGCAGCGAATATTGCAGCCTTTAAAAAACACCAGCGTGCGGATGCCGTCGCCGTCGTAGATCGAGTATTTCTGAATGTTGAAAATACGCCCGGTTAATTCTGTCTTTGCTATCACGCTTGCCTCCTGAAACATCGGACTTCCTTGTCCACAGCGGTCCGTCTTATCAGAACTTCTCAATCACCGTACGGCTGATGATCTCGTCCTGAACTTCCTTACATAATTCAACGAAATAGGCGCTGTAACCCGCTACGCGGACGATCAGGTCGCGATATTTCTCCGGCTCCTGCTGGGCCTTTTTCAACACCTCGTTATCGACGTAGCTGAACTGCATCTGGCCGTTGCCAAGAATTGACGCGGTGCGCAGCAGCGTAATCAAGCCGTGGCGACCTTCCGGAGTATCCAGCAGCCCTTTGAGGAACTTGAAGTTGTGCACCATGCCGATGTTCATGGTTTCCACGTTCATCTTGCTCACCGACTTGATGATCGCCGTCGGACCTTGCTTATCCGCGCCCTGGGTTGGGCTGATGCCATCAGAGAGCGGCATCCACGCCAGACGGCCGTTCGGCGTGGCGTTGGTCAGCTCACCGATTGGCGTGTTGTTGGAGATAGACAGGGTGCCGTGGCTCAGGGTGGAGTAGAGCATTTTGTACTTGCGGCACTCGCGCTCGGTCCATTCGGTGATATCCAGCGCGTACTGGTCAACGTAGTTGTCATCGTTGCCGTATTTCGGCGCGTTCAGGCAGTCGCGGCGCAGCGCTTCAAAGCCTTCAAAGTTCGCCAGCATCGCATCGCGCATTTGCTCGAGGGTATATTTTTTATCCTCGTACACCAGTTTGCGAATCGCGGCCATGGAGTCGACGTAGGTGGCCAGACCGGAGAAAATCAGCCCCGGACCGTGGTTGATCATCGCGCCGCCAGCGGAGACGTCTTTGCCTTTTTCCATGCAGCCTTCCACCAGCAGCGACATCAGCGGTTTTGGCGCTACGTCGCGGTGGACGCGCTGGCTGATCACCGTACCGATGGCCGACAGGCGGACGATATGGGCGATCTGTTTTTTCACTGCCGCGTCAAATTCTTCGAAGGTGTGCAGGTCGCGCAGGTCGCCGGTATCCAGCCCTGATAGCTATCGAACAGCACCATACGGCCACGGTTGAGCACGAACTCGATGGCAATCGGCCACTGGGTGTAGCCGGTGGAGGTCCACTGGTAGATGCGGCCGGATTTCTGCGGTTCCACGCAGCCCATCAGGCAGTAGTCGCGCGCGTCTTCGAAATCGAAGCCTTTACGCAGCATCATCTTGATGTGGGAGTCATCGAAGTGACAGGCCGGGAAGCCCATGCCCGCTTTCACCACGTCGACGATTTTTTCCATGTACTTCTGCGGCGACTGGTTGTGAATACGGCAGGCCAGCGACGGCTGGTACACCTTCACGAAGCGCACGGCATCCATAATCAGGTAGGTCAGGTCGTTACAGGCATCGCCGCCTGAACGCTTCTGGCCGCCGACGGTCAGGTTGATAAACGGCTGGTAGCCAGCGAAATATTTCGCGCCCAGCTCGCTGGACATCCACATCAGCTCGGCGCACTTGATGATAAACGCCTGCATCAGCTCCAGTGCGGTTTCGTGGGTCAGGCGGCCTTCGCGGATATCAGCTTCAAACATCGGGTAGCAGTACTGGTCAACGCGACCCAGCGACAGGCCGGTCTGGTTTTCTTCAATCTCAAACAACGATTCCACCGTCCAGATGCTTTGCAGCGCTTCCTGCAAGGTTTTCGGCGGGTTGGCCGGGACGTTCTGGTTCACTTCGGCGATGGTCAGCAGCTCGGCGCGACGCTGAGGATTTTGCTCCAGCGCGGCCAGTTCGCGAGCGCGGGCGGCGATACGGTGGGCGTAGTTAATCACCCCTTCGCAGGTTTCAATCGCCGCTTTGTAGTAGTAAATACGATCGATATCTTCCGGGTTTTCCATGCTCAGGCTGGCGAGCTGTGCCTCGGCATCCGCTTTAATGCCGTTCATGCCTTTGGTGAACAGCAGCACGTCATAGCCCGGACAGGTGTCGCCGCCGCCGTTGATCTGGTGGTAGGAGAGGTCGCTGACGAAGGTCTCGCCGCTGAACGCCCAGACGCCTGCTTCGCGGTACTGTGCTTCGCAGATCTCATCCAGCGAGCGGCCTTCCCAGAACGGGACGATCTCTTCGCGGATGATTTTCTTGTCTTCTTCGCTGATCTCAAATGGATCCTGCGGGCGCGTGCTCATGGTATCGAGCTCGTCGCGCACCCAGCGCCAGGCGATATCCGGGAGAAGGCGCCCGCACGCGGCTTGCCGCACGGATGGCCGACGATCAGCTCGTCGTCCTGAATCAGAATCGGCGCGGTTTCGCAGGCGTGGCGGAAGGCTTTGGCGCGCAGCAGAATGGTCGGCATGCCTGGATTGGCTTTCACCACTTCGGTAAAGGCCAGCGCACGGTAGATAGAGACGCTCGGACGCACGGTCAGGTAGTGGTCACGCAGGCGCTGCATGCGCGGAGTCAGGCCTTCCGTGGTGGGAGTTTCGCTTGCGGCAGCGAACGGCACGGAGGCGACTTTCTGCTCGCCGCTGAACAGACGCACCGGAAGGCGCAGGGCGCTGAGGTTTTGCTGCGCGCTGAGGAACATGGCGGAGAGTTCGTTGATGCGCGCGTTTTCAAGGCTCGCGCCGTGGAGCAGGGCATCGAACATCGGGTAGCCGTCGATAGCGCTGGCGGCGCGGACTTCGCTCAGCTCTGCCAGTTTAAACCACAGGCATTCGACGATCTCATAGGCTTGCGCTTCATTCAGCGTGCCGTTGGCGATGTCGTGCTGGTAGTACGGCAGCAGCGCTTTGTCTGCGCCTTCCGGGTTGACCGCGTAGCTGCCGTTATCCAGCTGGAGCGCCAGCTGGAACAGGTAAAATGCCTGGCAGGCTTCTTTGAAGCTGCGCGCCGGGTGGGCTGGAACATGGTGCAAAATAGCGGCGCTGTCGAGCAGCTCGGCCTTACGGTAGGCGTTGGTCTCTGCGGCGGCGAGCTGTTCCGCGCTGTTGGCCAGGTTCTGCGCCAGCGCCATCAGCGCGTCGCAGGCGTAAATGGCCGCGCGACAGCCGTTAACTTCATCCATGCCGCTGCGGCTAACCGCGCTGCCGAGCGTACGGGTCTTTTCTTCCAGCTGGTGTTTAATCGCCAGCACGCCTTTCTCTACCACCAGCTTGTAATCCGGGGAGTCGAGATCGCTGTTCAGATTCAGAAACTGGAAGACGGATGGGCGGCGCGCGGCGTTTTCGTCGTGGAAAATCGCCCCGTGCGGCTTGCGGGTCTGGTTGCCGACGATCAGCTCATCGGCGCTGATGGTCAGCGGCAGCTGGCGCATCAGTTCATAGAAACGGCGCGCCGGTTTAACGGCAGCGGGAACGCCGGCAATATCGCCGTCCAGGCCGCTCAGAATGGCGGCGTGTTCGGTGCACAGGGTGCTGGCGTGTGCCTGTAAACGTTCAGCCAGCACTTTGACGCGCGGCGTTAAGCTATAGTGTGCCATAGGTAAGATTCTCCAGTTCTTGTTCTCAGCGGCAGTGGGCGGCGCTGCCGCTCCATGCCTGGCGATAGAGTTCGGTTAAAGCCTGGGCGTCCGGCGCGCGTGGGTTGGTCGGGGTGCAGCTATCGCGCAGCGCCTGGCCGACCATTTCCGCCAGTCGGCGCTCAAAATCGGCGGCATCAATGCCGGTTTGCTGTATTCCCGTCGGCATCGTCATTTCTTCTTTCAGCGCCGCAATAGCGACCAGCAGGCTATTGACCCCCTGGCGAGTCGTGGTTGCGGGCAGATCCAGCAGGTGAGCCAGCCGGGCATATTTATGGGCGGCGGCGGTGTCGCACTGACCCTGATAGTCCGCGTTCCATGCCACTACGCTCCCCATCAGCAGGGCGTTGGCGCGGCCATGCGGTACGCGGAATACGCCGCCGAGCGCATGCGCCAGGCTGTGGGTGATGCCCAGCGAGGCATTGGTAAACGCCATGCCAGCCATGCAGGAGGCGTTGTGCATTTTTTCTCGCGCCAGCAGATCGTGTCCGTTGCGCCAACAGGTGGGCAGATAGCGGAACACCTGCTGCACCACTTTCTCGGCCAGCGCGTCGGAAAAGTCGCTGGCGGCGGTGGAGACGTAGGCCTCCAGCGCGTGGCACAGGACATCCATACCGGTATCGGCGGTGATGGCGGGCGGTACCGAGGCGACCAGCGACGGGTCAAGAATGGCGATATCCGGCAGCAGCGACGGGTCAACCAGCACCAGCTTTTCGGCATGGGCTTTGACCACTGAAAAACTGGTCACTTCCGAGCCGGTGCCGCTGGTGGTGGGGATCGCCACAAACTGCGGGCGTTCACGACCTGCCTCCGGACGGGTCTGCGCCAGAGCGAAAATAACCGCCTTGGCGGCGTCAATCACGGAGCCGCCGCCCAACGCGATGACCAGATCCGGCGCGCAACTGTCCATGCGCTTCATCCCGCGCACCACGGTGGCGATATCCGGGTCGGCCACCACATCGTCCCAGACCTGCATCTCGATACCGCGCTGGCGCAGGATGTCGGTCACCCGGGAGGCGAGGCCAAATTTCACCATCGCCTGGTCGGTGACCAGCAGCGCACGCTGAGCGGGCACGTCGTTCAGGGCGGCAAGCGCGTCCTGACCAAAACGGATCCGGGGTTTCAGCAAAAATTCACTCATTGGGTTATTCACTCCTTACGCGTCCCGAAAGACGTTCTCGACAATGGCAACCACCGACATCGCCTTGTAACGGTCCTTGTTAAGCGCGAGGTACTCTTCCGCCAGCACAATGTCGTGCATGCCTGCGCCGACGCTGTCGACGGCAACCCAGGTGCGGTTCTTCATCGGCTGCTGATCGTCGTCCAGTTGGGTTATCAGCAGCAGGTTGCTGCCGCGTAGCTCATCGCATTTCTGCGTGGCGACGACATGTCCGGTTACCTTTGCGAGAATCATCGTTTTTATCGCCTTATATCAATGCGTTACTTGCCTAAGCGCTCAAGCACCTGGCGGATGACGCGTTCCACGTTTTGCTCGCTTATCTCGCCTTCCTGCTCTGTCGTCGCGCTGGCGAAGCGGTTATCGCTTGCGCTCGTGGCGGCAGGGGAAGGGGAGGTGAAGCGCGCGTCGTCGAGGATGCTGCGGCGCGGGTCAACCGATTGGCTGACGATCGTCGGCTGTGGCTCGACGCGGCTACCCGGTGCGCGCAACTCGTCAATGGAGCGCACGCCGTAGCCGACTTTGCGGATGTTCAGCAGGTTCATCGGCCCGACGTTATCGGAGCTGGAGCCGCCGCCGACCGCACCGCAGCCCAGCGTCAACGCGGGAGAGATGTTGGTGGTCGCGCCGATGCCGCCGAGGGCCGCGGGGGTGTTAATCAGAATGCGGTTAACCGGTTTTTCGAGGCAGAACTGGCGAATCACGTCCTGGTTACGGGTGTGGATCACCAGCGTGTGACCGAGGCCTTCGTTGGTCAGCAGTTCCATCACGCGGTTGCAGGCCGCTTTCCAGTCCTCTTCCACGTACAGGCCGAGTACCGGACACAGTTTTTCTCGGGAGTAGGGGTTGGTGTGTGAAACGGTAGTCTGCTCGGCAATCAGCACGCGGGTGCTGGCCGGGACGCAGAAGCCCGCCATCTGGCTTAAATAGAGCGCCGTTTTGCCGACCACTTTCGGGTTGATCGTGCCGTTCGGACGCAGCAGCAGGGCCGCCATTTTCGCCGCTTCGCCTTCGTTCATAAAGTACGCGCCCTGGGCTTCCAGCTCGCGATGAACCTCGTCGTAAATGCAACGTTCGACGATGATCGACTGTTCGGAGGCGCAAATGACGCCGTTATCGAAGGTTTTGCTGGTGATGATGTCTTTCACCGCGTGGTGGATATCGGCGCTGCGCTCGATAAACGCCGGGCCGTTACCCGGGCCGCCGCTGATGGTTGGCGTGCCGGAGGCGTAGGCGGCGCGCACCATCCCTTCACCGCCGGTCGCCAGAATCAGCGACACCTCTTTGCTGTGCATCAGCTCTGAGGTGGCTTCCAGCGTCAGTTCAGTGATGCCGTCGACGATCCCCGCCGGTGCGCCCGCCGCTTCGGCCGCGCGTTTGACAATCTCGATGGCCTTCCAGCTGCACTGACGCGCACCCGGATGCGGCGAGAAAATAATCGCATTACCGGCTTTCAGGGCAATCAGCGTCTTGTAGATAACCGTCGAGGTAGGGTTGGTGGAAGGCACCAGCGCGCAAATAACGCCGAGCGGCACGCCCACGTCCATCACTTTTTTCTGTTGATCGTCATGAATGATACCGACGGTCTTCATATCTTTGATGGCGTCGTAAACGCGCAGCGAGGCAAAACGGTTCTTCAGGACTTTATCCTGCCAGTTGCCGAAGCCGGTCTCTTCCGCGGCCATTTTCGCCAGCGCTTCGGCATGGTGCGCCGCTTCCTGGGCCACGTTTTTCACGATGGCGTCGATTTGCTGCTGTGAAAAGGTGGCCATCACGGCTTGTGCCTTTTTGGCGTTGCGCACCAGTTCTCGCGCGTTCTGGCGAGAGAGCAAATCGGTATCCAGTTCAATCATGAGTCTATCCTTCATCAGACTAAAAGAGTGCAGACGGGGCGTGCCCTGTCAGGTCATGCTTTATGCTGCGACGCGATTTTTTCGATATCGTTATGCGGACGTGCAATCACGCGGGAAGTGACTACTTCACCGATGCGTTTTGCCGCTTCCACGCCGGAATCCACCGCCGCGTTGACCGCGCCGACGTCGCCTTTCACCATCGCGGTGACCAGCCCGGAGCCGACGTTTTCATAGCCAATCAGCTCAACGTTGGCGGCTTTACACATCGCATCTGCCGCTTCAATGCAGGCCACCAGACCTTTGGTTTCAATTAAGCCAAGCGCTTCTTTCATCATGTTCTCTCCGGTTATTCGGCAATTTTGTAGTGAGCGACAATCTTGTTGATGTCGTTATGCGGACGCGCGATAACCAGTGAAGTCACCACTTCGCCAATGCGCTGTGCGGACTCGACGCCGGAATCTACCGCCGCTTTCACCGCGCCGACGTCGCCTTTCACCATCGCGGTGACCAGGCCGGAGCCGACGTTTTCATAGCCAATCAGCTCGACGTTCGCGGCTTTACACATCGCATCCGCGGCTTCAATGCAGGCCACCAGCCCTTTGGTTTCAATCAGACCTAATGCATCACCCATTTGCGTTCTCCTGGCCTTAAGCCTTGTGTTTAATGACAATTTTGTTGATGTCGTTATGCGGACGCGCAATCACCAGCGACGTCACCACTTCCCCGATGCGCTGCGCGGACTCGACGCCGGAATCTACCGCCGCTTTCACCGCGCCGACGTCGCCTTTCACCATCGCGGTGACCAGGCCGGAGCCGACGTTTTCATAGCCAATCAGCTCGACGTTCGCGGCTTTACACATCGCATCCGCGGCTTCAATGCAGGCCACCAGACCTTTGGTTTCGATAAGCCCCAATGCATCACCCATGGCTCTCTCCTCAGAACAGGTTGTGATTTAAGGAAAACCGGCCGTGTCACGGCGTTAACCCACGGCTGCGGCGTTCGAATGTCACTATAGGGGGGGAGAATCTGGATGGAACTTAAATCCGGTAGATGTAATTATTTAGGATATAACTCTGTGATTTAGTCTTATCAGGCCGTGTATTTATGTCTTTATGCTGTAATGTCGGTGCTGATTTGGTCTTCAATAAGGCGATTTTTAGCCCGCTTTTTCCGGGGGGATGAAATGTTATTGGATTGCTAAATGATTTCAAAAAAGGGGTAACATAGCGCGGGGATTAGTGTGGCGAGGCGCAGGTTTCCGGCGGTAGCCTAAACGCAAAAAATGCGCTTTTTAGCCGGTGATGAGGTGAGGCCAGGAGGGATGCGTCGCCGATCACAGTTTACAACAGGGTTTGATAACGGGAGGAAAAGTCATGCTGCAGGGATTGAATCATTTGACGCTGGCGGTCAGCGATCTGGCGTCAAGCCTGGCATTTTATCAGCAGTTACCTGGAATGCGTCTGCACGCCAGCTGGGATAGCGGAGCCTATCTCTCCTGTGGGGCGCTGTGGCTGTGCTTGTCGCTGGATGAGCAGCGGCGTAAAACGCCCCCTCAGGAAAGCGACTATACCCACTACGCCTTCAGCGTGGCGGAAGAAGACTTTGCCGGGGTGGTCGCTCTGCTGGCGCACGCGGGGGCTGAGGTATGGAAAGACAACCGCAGTGAAGGGGCGTCGTACTATTTTCTCGACCCTGACGGCCATAAGCTGGAGCTGCATGTGGGGAATCTGGCGCAGCGGCTGGCCGCCTGTCGCGAACGCCCCTACAAGGGGATGGTCTTTTTTGATTGACGGGTTAGTTCAGCTTACTGCCGGATTTCAACGTGCAGATCCACAGCGGTGAATTGATAGAGCTGAGCAAGATAGCCTTTTCGTTGAGCTTCTGGGCGTTGAGAAACAGCCCGTCGTGACTGTCGGACATCTCGCGCATAAAGTAGTCGAAAATCACGTTCGGCGATTCATCAATCGAGGAGGCGCTCGATTCCCACTGATTGATGCGGTAATGACGCTCGGTGGCCGAGATGCGTTTGCTGCTGTAGGTAAACTTCACGTAGCGTTGCAGGTAGAGCCAGCCGGCGGCGGAGTCGGTGTAACCTTCGACCACCATCGAGCCTTTACCCTGCGCGCCGAAATTGAAGTGAATATTGCCGTTAACGTTCTCTTTGTCCATGTTCTCAAAGCGCATGATGCCCTTAGTGGAACAGCTCATGACACCCGCGTTGTCGGCAGGCAGCAGCCGCCAGGCGCTAAACGCGGCGGCGGCAATAAATACCAGAACGCAGAGGGCAAAGAACGGACGCGGCGCGAGTCTCATTACGGCTTCCAGGAGTAGTAAAAGTAGTTATCGCAATAGCTGAACGGGTTATCTTCATGCATGGCACAGTGGGCAAGGAACACGCGCCCCAGCCCGTTGGTTTCGAGTCGGTCGCCGTAGAAGAAAAGAAAACGTTCACCGGGTTTACAGGCAATATTCAGCCGCTGGCGCACCTCATCGAAGTTTTTGCCGTAGGACTCTTCGCTGACCGAACGTCGCATTTCATCGCTGGCCAGCAGTTCGCACTGGCTATGGCTGAGGCGGGTTAGCGCGATAGGCTGAGATTCGCTGATGCCGACCAGACTGAAGGTAACCAGAAGCAGGGCAATGGTGAGCAAGCAGGCTCCGGCCATGTACCAGCACATCCCGCGGGCATGTGTGGAGCGCGGTGCGTCTGGCGTTGTCGCAACGGGCGGCGGTTCGGCAGGCGTCTGTTGTGGTGAAACCGGCGGCGCGTCGTCCAGCGCTTCGATAATGACCTCGGGATTAAGCTGCAAATAGCCGCGCGAGACGGTGACGATGATGTTATCGACGCCGTAATGGCGAAAGGTCTTCCGCAGCATGCTGAGATACTGGTTCAGATTGCTGTTGGATGAGGTTAATCCATTGTCATCCCAGACTTTTTTCAGAACATCTTCCCGGCTGACAATCTCGGTATGGCGCAGAAAATAGTTAAACAGGGCGCTGGCGGTGAGGGATAGCTGGCTGTCCGGTTCATCGCTTTGCGGCAGCGTCAGGGTACCGTCGGTGGCGTCGTAGATAAAACGGGCATTGATGTTGTAGCGCATCGCGGCCTCAGTCTGTGCTTCACGCGGGAAGCGTCATTTTATTCAGGGAGTCAACCAGCGCGCGACGGTGGTCGGCGCTCATGGTGATCCCTTCCGTCAACTCCGAAAGCCAGATGCCGTCAGCGGCGTAGCGCACCAGCGTGCCGGTTGGGCTGTTATCCAGCTCATCGCCCAGCGCCAGTTTTTCCAGCATCCAGTCGCGCCAGCATTTGCGCAGCACCGGTTCATCGGGCATCGCCAGCGACAAAACCATAAGCTGGCGGCTTTCATGGGTGTCCGTGAGATCCGCCAGATAGTTCAGATAGGCGCGGGTAAACCGGCCGTAGCTCACGCCATCCTGTTGCATCAGCGCGGTAATCGCTTCTTCCATGATCGCCAGCAGACGCGCGAACAGGGCGAATATCAGCGCCTGCTTGTTCGGGAAATGGTGGATAAGACCGCCTTTACTGACGCCTGCCTCGCGGGCAACGGCGTTCAGCGACAGGGCGGCAATGCCATCCCGACCAGCAATCATTGCCGCGGATTCCAGCAATTGTTGGTGCAGACGGACCGGATCTTTCTTGCGGTGTTGGGCTTCCATATTCATGGCCCGAATCATACCGACCAGACGGTATGATTATTTTTGACGACGATCAAGGCGTACGGGATGTCAGTAGATTGAATGTGGTTAATGCGTGAGAGGTCACAATTCGTAGTATGAATCAGGCAGTTATCACCCAGGGGGCGATGTATTTGGATTTATCACTCCGTTGCGCTCCTTTTCAGTTCTCGCCATATAAATTGCACGGGCGCAGGGAGCGCGCAAGGGGCGGCCAGTCGCCGCCGCCCCCTGCACCCCGGGCTCTGGCGGCAAAATCGCCGCTTCGCGGTTCCCTCAGCTTATCCCTTACGGCTTTCGGGTCGGGCGCGAGGTAACATATATGGACGCTCCCGGAATGCAATGCTTTCTTCAGTTCAGTAATAAAACGGGTAGGTGCAGCCATATATCCGGTTTCTGATGGGATTTTTTATCCCGAACCATGATGAAATCCGCCAGGCAGGTACCAATCATCCTCTACGGGCTAACTTGCCCTTGTTACCTCTCGGTGTATCCTGCCTGCGGTCTTACCTGTTTTGCCATCTTCTGAAGTCACTTGCGCCTACCAGGACTTAACTTTTTTCAGCACCTCGTCAGATTGACTGACCTTGTGTCAGGCGAGCTGGCGAGGTTGATATTCAGTATTGTGTGTCAACATTGACCACATGATCCTCGCTGTTTTTGCCGCCATGGCGACAACAGCTACATTGTAGTGCTTCCGCTCAAGTAGCCCCCGAAGCCAGGCATTCTCCTCAATCGCGCCGTTCCGGTTGACCCAGGCGGTAAGTGCGCGTGCGCCGTGAACCAGCAAGTATCGGAAATATCCATCTCCACGTTTGCTGATCCCTCCCAGTTGCTGTTTCCCGCCGCTGGAATGTTCCTTTGGTGTCAGCCCCAGCCATGAAGCGAACTGCTTTGCGGTACTGAATTGTCGGGCATTACCCACTGCTGCTACGACATAAGTGGCCGTTAGCATGCCAATGCCCGGGATTTTGGCTATTCTCTGGCAGGCTTCCTGCGTTCTATACCAGGAGGCCAGAGCTTCTTCTACCTGTTTAACTTGCTCCTCAAGTTCCCGGATATGTTTAGCCTGTCTGTAGATGCTGGTTCTGACAAAGGGAGATAAACCATTTTCGCCGTCCTCCAGAATGGCTGGCAGCTCACGGGTTAAATGGCTTTGTCCGGCTCCAATCGTAATACCAAACTCAGCAAGTGTGGCTCTTAAACTATTGGAACAGGCGATCCGCTCGCGGATAAGTATTCCCCGTTCAGTGTGTAACGCTAAAACGGCCTGCTGCTCTTCGGTTTTTATCTGTACAAAACGCATATTCGGGCGGGTTACCGCTTCGCAGATTGCTTCAGCGTCTGCTGCATCCGTCTTGTTCGTTTTCACATAAGGCTTCACATACTGCGGAGGAATGAGTTTTACCTCATGACCATAGCGGGTGAATAATCGCGCGAAATGATGACTGGATGAGCAGGCTTCCATGCCAATCAGACAAGGTTCCAGTTGAATAACAAACTGAACAAACTTAGCCCGGGTGAGCTTTTTACGCAAAATAGTATGGCCTTCGTGATCGACACCATGAAGCTGAAAAACGTTCTTTGCCAGGTCGATACCAAGAGTTGATACTTTCATGTGGACGCTCCTCATTTTTCAGGACGTATTGCAACGATCCAGTCTGGTACTTTGATACCGTAAAATCTGGAGCGTCCATCTCATTATCCCTGTAAAGCCGCGCCCTCAGCCCACATCCCTGTGGGCTGCCCTGGCCTTCAGGGAACGCTTCGGCGATTTAGACGCCACCAACACCAGTGCGGTCTTTTAGTTAACAGCAAAAACCAGAGCTACTGAAACCGATGAGTCCCCGCTGGAAATCGGCGAACCGGAGAATGGAAGACAAGGTCAGGACGCCATGGATGGCGGACTGAGGCGAACCGAGACAGGACAAAATTGCCGGGAGCAATTTTGAACAACGCTTGCGTTGGCCCGAAGGGCGAGTCCCAGGGATGGGACGAGTAATCTCGAGTTTCGCCGTGCCGCAGGCTGGAGTTCGTAGGTGAGCGCAGTGCGAAGCACCGATTTCCCTGCGGGCCGCGGGATTGTCAAGGGGGCGCGGCCGCCCCCTTGGCCCGTTCACCGGTGAAAAGATCTCATGTTCCGCCTGACGTAAAGTGAACGGAACCCTTCACCTTACTGACAGATATAGGCCTGTCCCACGAATTTATGTATAAGAGGCAGAGCTTGGCTGGGGCTGTGCACAAAAAAACGCGGTGAGGGGGCTCACCGCGTTCGAACGTTTATGACGATAACGATTTACTTCTGCGCGGCGCTTTTGGCCTTCGCTTTGGCGTTGTCACAGGCGGTCTGGTTTTTCGCACAGGCGTCTTTCGCGGCTTTCGCCTCTTTCTGTGCGTTAGCTTTCGCCGTGCTTTTGGCCTGAGCGCACTGCGTAGGGTTGTCCTGGCAGGCGGTTTTCGCTTTGCTGACAGCCTGGCCGTTAGCCGCCGTTGCTGCGCCGCAAATCAACATAGCGCATGCGCCCAGCATCAGAGTGATTTTTTTCATGGACTTACTCCGCTGCCGCCTGGGCCAGATCGTTCTGTACCTGCTTACGCTGCTCTGCGGTCAGCACCTGGCTTAAGTCGAAGTAGTATTTCACTTTGTAGTAGCGTACCTGCTGGTCAACTTTGCTGAATGCCGCCAGCTGCTGCTTCACGCCCGCTTCGTTCCATTTACCGGACTGGATCATATCGATGATCATGCCGTCTTTAACATCTTTCATGGAGATAGACTGAACGTTTTTCTCCAGCTGCTGGTGCAGTGTTTTGATTTTAGAAACCTGAGCATCGGTCAGCTTCAGGTGCTGAACAATCGGGTCCTGAGCTGGAGCCGGTGCGGCAGCGACATCAGCGGCCTGAGCGGTGAAGGTTGCGCCAGCGAGCGTTGCGACCAGTAAAGCCGTGCGGGTAAATTTTTTCATTGTAGTCATCCATAAAGCATTTGAATTGACGCCGAAGCATCAGACGGGGAGTCCCCATTTATTGTCGGGCTAATAATAGGTTGCCTGATGCTGACGATGCTTGCGGATTGTTGTGTCTGTTGGTAACGATGGGAAACAATGACTCTGTGAAATCATCCTTTTTTACGTATTAAGACCGTCTTAATCTTTCGCGCTCTCCCTGCTATTTCAGCAGCAAACCCGGTGTCTGTGGAAATGCGAAATATCGCTAAGCATTTGCGGTTTTTGTCGCAGTTAAGTCATGCTAATCAATTTTTTATCTTTATATAACAATCACTTTCGTTAAAGGATATTTCGTTATAAGCCATAGCGAATCGTTATTTGTGCCGATGAAGACGGTGTGGGAGCGTAAAAAGACAATACAAAAACAGGGGTATCCAGAAAGATTATGGCAAAGACAAAACAGACAGTAGCACAGCTCGCGATCGTGACCGGCCTGGTGGCGGCCAGCTTCACGACCTTTACCGCTCAGGCGGATCAGCTGGCGGATATTAAGGCGAAAGGGGTGGTGAAAGTCGCCACCTTTGACGCAAACCCGCCGTTTGGCTCGGTGGATGCCAAAACCCATGAACTGGTGGGCTACGACGTTGATTTCGCCAAAGCGCTGGCAAAATCGCTGGGTGTGAAGCTGGAACTGGTGGCGACCAACCCGGCCAACCGTATTCCGCTGTTGCAGTCTGGCAAAGCGGATCTGATCGTGGCCGATATCACCATCACGCCGGAGCGCGCGCAGGTGATTGATTTCTCCACGCCGTACTTCGTCACCGGTCAGCAGTTCCTGGTGCCAGCGAGCAGCGGCGATAAGCTCGACGATTACAGCAAATCGCGTATTGGCGCGGTGAAAGGCACCACCGGCGAGCAGACGCTGCACCAGCGCTTCCCGCAGGCGCGCGTGCTTTCCTATGATGATATCCCGCTGGCGCTGACCGCGCTGCGCAACGGCAACGTGCAGGCGATTACCCAGGACAGCACCATTCTGGCGGGCCTGCTGGGCGAAGCGCCGGATAAAGCGAAATTCAAAATCCTGCCGGATCTGCTGAGTAAAGAAGAGATCGGCGTGGGCGTGAAAAAAGGGGAGCCGGCGCTGTTGAAGGCGGTGAACGATGAGCTGGTGGCACTGGAGAAATCCGGCGAGGCAGCCAAAATTTATGATGTCTGGTTTGGTCCTTCCACGAAAGCGCCGCAGCCGCGTTCCTTTACCATAGAAGCAAAATAATATGTTGTCGGCTTTACTCTCTCGTTCCGCGGCGAAGGCCGCGGATTTTTCACATCTGCAGAACGCCAGCGTGGAGTTCCGTCAGGTGGTGAAGGAATACGGCAGTCATCGCGTGCTGAACGGCATCGATTTGACGATTAATCCCGGCGAAGTGGTGGCGATCCTTGGGCCTTCCGGCTCGGGAAAGTCGACGCTGATTCGCCTCATCAACCAGCTTGAAAGCCTGAGCAGCGGCGAGATTCTGGTGGACGGCAAAGCCACCCGCCAGCTCAACGGCCGGGCGCTGCGCCAGCTGCGTAGCCGGATTGGCTTTGTCTTTCAGCAGTTCAATCTCTATGCCCACCTGACGGCGGCGCAAAACATTATGCTGGCGCTGGAGTCGGTTCACGGCTGGACGCGCAGCGATGCGCATCAGCGGGCGCTGGCGCTATTACAGCAGGTGGGGCTGGCGGAAAAAGCGGACGCTATGCCTTCGCAATTGTCGGGCGGGCAGCAGCAGCGGGTGGCGATCGCCCGGGCGCTGGCTTCGTCGCCGCAGATTATTCTGTTTGATGAACCGACCTCGGCGCTGGATCCGGAAATGATTGGCGAAGTGCTGCACGTGATGCAGTCGCTGGCCCACAGCGGTATCACCATGATCGTGGTGACGCACGAAATGCAGTTTGCCCGCGAAATCGCCGACAGAGTGGTGTTTATCGACGGCGGCGACGTGCTGGAAGTGGCGCCGCCAGCGGCGTTTTTCGCCCGGCCACAGCATCCTCGTGCGGTACGTTTTCTACAGAAGGTGCTGGATCCGCTGCATCAGGAGCGGACGGCGTGATGAGCAATTTCGACTGGCACGGGGTGCTCAGCGGGCAGCCTCTGCAATGGATTATTTCGGGCTTTCTCACCACGCTGTGGGTTTCCCTTGCGGGAATTGTGCTGGCAAGCGTACTGGCGACGCTGTTTTTGCTGCTGCGGCTGGCGGGTGGTCGGCTGGGGCAGGGCATTACCGGCTGCTGGGTGTCGCTGTTCCGCAATACGCCGCTGCTGGTACAGCTGCTGTTCTGGTACTTCGCGGCATGGAACTTTCTGCCGCAGGGGATGCGTGATTTTGTTAACGATCCGCATGACTGGTCGATTCTGCCCGGCGACGTCTGGTGGTTGACGCCGGAATTTCTCTGCTCGGCATGGGGCTTGGCGTTTTTACCTCGGCGTTTCTGATTGAGGAGGTGGCGGCGGGTTGCAAAGCGTGCCGAACGGGCAGCGGGAAGCGGCGCTGGCGCAGGGTTTTTCTACCGCCGGGCTGCTGCGCCACATCCTGTTGCCGCAGGGGCTGGCGAATGCCTGGCAGCCGGTGGTCGGCCAGTATCTTAACCTGATGAAGCTCTCGTCGCTGGCCAGCGGCATTGGTTTTGCCGAGCTGACCTATCAGGTGCGGCAGATAGAGAGCTACAACGCGCATGCGCTGGAAGCCTTTGCCGTGGGCACCGTGCTGTACCTGTTTACCGGCGTCGTGCTGGGGCTGCTATTGAGCCGCCTGGGCCAAAGCCAGTAGGGCAGGCGAAGCGGCGACGTCAGGTTAGGGATGTGCAGGGAGGGATTCAGCATGAACGCTAATCTGGCGGTCATTGTCGATAACCTCGACTATCTGCTGTGGGGCGACTGGCGGACGGCGAACCGGGCGGCGTCGCGCTGACCCTGATGATGGCGCTGGGGGCGGGCGCATTAGCGCTGCCGGGTGGCGTGTTGCTGGCCTGTGCGGCATGGCGATTCCCCGGCATCACGCGGCGTTTACTGTACCTGTGGGCGGAGATTATTCGCGGTATTCCGCTGATATTCGTTATCTTTTGGCTGTGGTACCTGTTGCCAATGCTGACCGGCAGCGATTTACCCGGCGCGGTCACGGTGACCTTAGCGCTGGCCTGGTTTACCGCGGCGTCGGTGATGCACTCGGTGCTGGCAGGGCTGCAGGCGTTGCCGAAGGGCAGTATGAAGCGGCACTCACTCAGGGATTCAGCGCCGGACAGAGTTTGCGGTTAATTCTGTTGCCGCAAACGCTGCGCAACGTGCTGCCGTCGTTGGTGGGGATTTTCATCAGCCTGCTGAAGGACACCTCGCTGGCGTTTATCGTCAATGTCCCGGAGTTGACGACCGTGGCTGGGCAGGTGAATAACCGCGTACAAATCTACCCGACGGCCATTTTTGTCTTTATTGGCGTGGTCTACTATCTGCTCTGTTTTGGGCTGGAAAGGGTGGCGAAGCGCTGGCAGCGCCGAGTGACGGTATAAAAAAACAGCCGGCGTCGCGTGATGCTCAGCCGGGCTGGGATGTTATTTGGTCAGGTCCGAATTAAACGTTCTTACGTTCAATGGTTTGCTCGCCCCAGAACAGCGCATCTTTGTCTGTTTTACGGAAGGCCAGCTCAAGAACGGCATCGCTGCCTTCTTCCCAGATTTTTTCCGCGACTTTTTCGTCATACTTTGCGAGTTCAAAAATCGCTTCGGCAATTTCCGGCGAGGTATTACGCAAGCTCGCCCATTCACCAATATGATGTGCTTTGCCTTCTTGTGTGGGCATCTCTCTTCTCCCTTAATTAGCCTTTGAGTTTAACGGCCAGGCCAGCGACATATTCACCCTGATAACGGGCAATCGACAACTCTTCCTGGCTTGGCTGGCGTGAGCCGTCGCCGCCGGCAATGGTCGTAGCGCCATACGGCGTGCCGCCGCGAACCTGCGAGATATCAAACAGTTCTTGCGCCGCATAACCGATCGGTACAATCACCATACCGTGGTGGGCGAGCGTAGTCCAGGTGGAGGTGATGGTTTGTTCCTGACCGCCGCCGGTGCCGGTTGAGCTAAACACGCTGGCCAGTTTGCCGTACAGCGCGCCGGAGGCCCACAGGCCGCCGGTCTGATCGAGGAAGGTGCGCATTTGTCCGGCCATGTTGCCGAATCGGGTTGGCGTACCAAAAATAATGGCGTCGTAATCGGCTAACTCCTGCGGCGTGGCGACCGGGACGGCCTGCGCTTTGCCGCCCGCTTTGGCGAACGCTTCTGCTTGCATAGTTTCCGGTACGCGCTTGACGACGACATCAACGCCGTCCACTTTATTTGCGCCTTCCGCGACGGCTTTAGCCATCGTCTCAATGTGTCCGTACATGGAATAATAGAGCACCAGAACACTTGCTTTTCCACTCATCTTAACTCTCCTGTGTCAAATTCGTTGGTTACGTAACAAGCTTCATTAAGCATAGCCCGTGCTGACGGATTCGCTGCATCACGCCAGTAAATTCTCGCTTAAACAACGCGATTGCCTGTTTTTTAAACGAAGGCAGGCTCTGCGGTGCATCAAAACAGTAACTCATTAATAACTATTATAAATAATATTGGCGATTAACTATTTATTTGGTTGATTGTTATCAACAACTTTTGCGCCTCATTCCCGGAGAATGTGCGCTGGTGGGTCACACACAACGGTAGGTGCATGAAGAAACAAATAGCGGCGGCTGTCATGATGGGCGCGAGCCTGCTGGCGATTTCGCTGGCATCAGCCCCGGCGATCGCGCAGGACGCGCAGATGGCCAGTCAGCAAATTTATCAAGGCTTCGGCGTGACGGTCACCCGGCAGGGCGATAGGGTGACGGTGAACGGCGCGGCGGCAGAGAAGGCGGAATATAACGCCGATGCTGACGTCTATATTCAGGGGCCGTACCGGTTGGTATTTCACAAGCGCACCGGCAAAGTCCGGTTGATGAAAGACGGCAGCTATGTGGGCGTGCTGAAGTAACCTCGCGAGGTGCGGCTGACGCATAATGTCACATTTTTCTGTCGCCGATTTTCCCCATGATAAGAGTTGATTAGGGGAACACCCGGCGTCAGCGGGTAAAACCTGACGGCAGATATGTCAAAATATGACCAGCTGCCGTTTCACACCCCTACGGCGACTATGCTTATCACTACCGCGTTATATCGCGGGTGATTACGCTTTTCATCTACGTAATGCACGATGTCGTTCTCTCAACTGGAGGTCAGTAATGGCAAACCATCGCGGCGGTTCAGGTAACTTCGCTGAAGACCGGGAAAGAGCATCAGAAGCAGGTCGTAAGGGGGGCCAGCATAGCGGCGGGAACTTTAAAAATGATCCCCAGCGCGCCTCAGAAGCGGGCAAAAAAGGCGGGAAAAACAGCCATGGTAGTCATCGCGGCACCTAACGGCGCATGACGTAATGGTTTCTCACCTAACCGCCGGTTTTACCGGCGGTTTCTTTTTCCGGTTGAAGCCGGCCCTCGCTACCCGCAAAATAGGAGAAAATCACAAGGAGAGGGCGTATGGCTCTGAATGCAGTAAAGAAAAGCGGCAAACGTTCTCAGGCGGTTAGCGCCAAAAAGCAGGCTATTCTCACCGCCGCGCTGAACACCTTTTCCCTGTATGGGATCCACGGCACGCGCCTCGATCAGGTTGCCGAGCTGGCCGGGGTGTCAAAAACCAATCTGCTCTACTATTTCCCGTCTAAAGAGGCGCTGTACGTTGCCGTGATGCAGCAGATCCTCGATATCTGGCTGGCGCCACTGCGTGCTTTTCGCGAAGATCTGGCACCGCTGGTTGCCATTAGCGAATACATTCGTCTCAAACTTGAGGTATCGCGTGATTACCCGCAGGCGTCGAAGCTGTTCTGTCTGGAGATGCTGCAGGGCGCGCCGTTGGTGATGGATGAGCTGACCGGCGATTTAAAAACGCTGGTGGCCGATAAATCGGCGATTATCGCGGCGTGGGTGAAGAGCGGAAAATTGGCGCCCATCGACCCCCATCATCTGATTTTTATGATTTGGGCGACCACCCAGCACTATGCCGATTTCGCCACCCAGGTGGAGGCGGTCACCGGGAAAACGCTGCGCGACGAGGCGTTCTTCCAGCAGACCGTCGAAAACGTCCAGCGGATTATCATCGACGGTATTCGCGTACGTTAGCTGGCTGGCGGTAGCGGGCAGCTCAGATCGCCTTCTTCACATTGCAGTAGCGAGGCGAGAAACGCTTCACGTTCGTTGGTTTTATCCGTCAGGCACTGATTGTTGACCATCGGCTGCACGCTGCCGCCGTGGCTGCTGGAGCTCATAAACGCGCAGTCCGCGTCGCGTAGGGCAATCCACGCGCTCTGGGCCTTCTTGAGTAAATCGCGCTGCGCGGGCTCGGCGCGCTTGAGCACGTCCTGCCAGGTTTGATTCAGCTTCTTATCTGCCGCCTGATATTGTTCAGCGCTGCAGCTGTTCAGCTCGGCCTGCGTGTTGGCGCTGTCGCACGCGTCTGCCAGTGCGTAACTGCTGGTGAGCAGCAGGGCGAGAGCCGATAATGCACGTTTCATTCGATAACTCCCCAAAGTATTGCTACAGAGTCCAGGCTCTGGATATAACACGATTTTACCCGGAATCTCCTCCTACCACCGTGTGTTTTTCTGATTTTGAAAGCCAGCGCAATGTTCGGATAGACGCCTTGGGTGTAGAAGGTTGATCATCCCGCGTTGGGTGCGTGTGTAGACTGAAAAAGGGAGAGCGTCAGCGATGACGGGCATGGAAAGTCAGGTTCGGCTGGGGCTGTTTACTCTGGCATGGCCAATATTTGTCGAACAGCTGCTGCGATTAATGCTCGGCTACGTCAGCGTCTTCATGTTAGGGCACTATTCGGATGAGGCGGTCGCCGCCACCGGGTCGCTAATCAGATCCTCGCCATTTCGGTGATCTTCTACGGTTTTCTCACCGTCGGTGTACAGATCGTGGTGGCGCAGCTATTGGGCGCGAAGCGTTTTCGGCGCGTTGAGCGGGTGATTACCAACGGTTTGGTGGTGGCGTTTCTGATCGGCGTCGCGATGAGCCTGGTGTTTGTGCTGTTTGGCGATGCCTTCCTGCGGATGCTCAGGCTAAGCGATGAGCTGGTGGCGGTTGGTTCGCCGTTTATTCGCATTATCGGCGGTATTTCGGTAATTATCGCGCTGTATTCGTCAATCTTACCTATTCTGCGTACCCACGGCTTTGTGCGTCAGGCGATGCTGGTGCCGATCACCGTCAGTGTGGTAAACGTGGTATTTAACTACCTGTTTCTCTACGGCCAGCTCAGCTTTCTTGGGCTGGGGTCACCGGCGTTGGGATCGCGGTGTGCATTGCCAACGTCATCGGTATGCTGATGTCGGCGTGGATGCTGAAAAAATACATCGGCTACGTGTTTCGCTGGCAGAAGCTGCGGCAGTGCTCGCGCAAAATGCTGGGGCGATTCTGCGTTTTGGTCTGCCGTCAGCCGGGGAGAACCTCTCCTACGCCGGGTCGCAGCTGGTGGTGACCGCCATTATCGCTTTTCTCGGCACCGAGGCGCTAACCACCAAAGTGTATGCGTCAACCATCAGCCAGTTTGTGGCGCTGTTTGCGATGTCGATAGGCCAGGCTTCGCAGATTATTATTGGCCGCGCGGTGGGGCGAGGGAAATAGAATCCGCCTACCAGCAGGGCGTTAAAAGCTGGCGGCTGGGGCTGCTGGTGGCTTTTTCTCTCAGCCTGATTATCTTTTTGCTGGCCGAGCCGATTATGCAGCTCTTTACGCCCAATCAACAGGTTATCGCCCTGACCAAAAAGCTGTTTATGTTGTCTATTTTGCTCGAGCTTGGGCGTGCGACCAATATCATCGTGATCAGTAGCCTTAACGCCACCGGCGATGTCCGCTTCCCGTTTATTTGCGGCATTATTGTGATGTGGATTGTCAGCCTGCCGTTCTCATATCTGCTTGGCGTCTATATTGGCCTGGGGCTGGTGGGGTGTGGCTGGCCTACATTATTGATGAAGGGCTGCGGGCGATGCTGATGTATCGTCGCTGGCGCAGCCGGGTGTGGACGACGAAGTCAATGTTTTAAGGGCATAAAAAACCCGGCTTTCGCCGGGTTTGAGGGGTTAACCAATCGTCATCAGGCTGGCGTTACCGCCTGCTGCCGCGGTGTTCACGCTGAGCGAGCGTTCATGATACAGACGCTCCAGCAGCAGGTTGGTTTCCCCGCGCGCGAAGCCCTGTACCGAAACAATCGCGCCATCGCGCGCCGCAATCTGCTCGCACAGTTCGCGCAGCTGGTCGGAGTCGCCGTGGTAGATTGCCGCGTCGAAGAAGCTGTTCATCAGCGTTTCCGGTTTGGCAAAGTGCAGACGTTCAGTGACCGCTTTCGGCAGCGTTTTCGCCAGCTCGCGCTGCAACGGCGCGTCCGGCCACAGTACTTCGCTACCCACCGCCATCACCGCCGCCAGTTGGGTCAGCAGATCCGATTCGTTATCCGCGACGCACAGCACGCGCTCGCGCGGCACCAGCGTCCAGGTGTTACGCTCGCCGGTCGGCCCCGGCAGCACGCGCTGGGTTCCGGCCTGCGCCAGCTCGCCGTATTGCTTGCTCAGCGCCAGCAGTTCCGGGCGATCCGCCATCCATTCCTGCAATGCGAGCAACGGTTTTTCCAGCAGCGTTTTTAACTGACTATCGACAACCTGACCGGCGTCCTGACGCGCCAGCGTGGTGGCGAGCGCCGTTTCCGGACGACTTGCCAGCAGGCGGTACAGATACATCGGGCCGCCCGCTTTCGGGCCGGTACCGGAGAGCCCTTCGCCGCCGAACGGCTGCACGCCGACCACTGCGCCCACCATATTCCGGTTGACGTACAGGTTGCCGACTTTGGCGCTGCCGGTCACCTGAGCGATGGTTTCATCAATACGGGTATGCACGCCCAGCGTCAGGCCATAGCCGGAAGCGTTAATCTGTTCGATCAGCGTATCGAGCTGGTTACGGCTGTAGCGCACGACGTGCAGCACCGGGCCGAAGACCTCTTTTTTCAGTTCGTCGAAGCTTTCCAGCTCGATAAGCGTCGGTGGAATAAAGGTTCCGCTCTGCCATTCGCGGCTGTCTTCGGCGTTCTCACGGGCGGCCTGGAATACCGTACGTCCCTTAGCGCGCATGGCCTGAATGTGCTGCTCGATGCCCGCTTTTGCTTCAGCGTCGATAACCGGCCCAATGTCGGTGGTCAGACGGCCTGGGTTGCCCATCCGGCACTCGGCCATCGCGCCGCGCAGCATGGTCAGGGTGTGGTCCGCGACATCGTCCTGTAAGCACAGAATACGCAGCGCCGAGCAGCGCTGCCCGGCGCTGTCGAACGCCGAGGCGACCACGTCAACCACCACCTGTTCGGTGAGGGCGGAGGAGTCGACGATCATCGCGTTCATCCCGCCCGTTTCGGCGATAAGCGGCGTCGGGCGGCCCTGTGTGTCGAGGCGGGCGGCGATATTGCGTTGCAGCAGGCTGGCCACGTCGGTGGAGCCGGTGAACATCACGCCGCGTACGCGGCATCGGCGGTCAGCTGCGCGCCGACCGTCTCACCACGGCCCGGGAGCAGTTGGACGACGCCAGCCGGTACGCCCGCTTCCAGCAGCAGCGCGATACCCTGCGCGGCAATCAGCGGCGTTTGCTCGGCGGGTTTCGCCAGCACGCTGTTGCCCGCGGCCAGCGCGGCGGCAACCTGACCCATAAAGATAGCCAGCGGGAAGTTCCACGGGCTGATGCAGACCACCGGGCCTAACGGACGGTGGGTTTCATTATCAAAATCGTCACGCACCTGACCGGCATAGTAGTGCAGGAAGTCCACGGCCTCGCGCACTTCAGCGATAGCGTTGCTGAAGGTTTTTCCGGCTTCACGCACCAGGATACCCATCAACGGCTGCATCTGATCTTCCATCAGCACGGCGGCGCGTTCCAGAATGGCGGCGCGCTCCTGCGGCGGCGTCGCGAACCAGATTGGCGCGTTGTTGACCGCGCTTTCCAGCGCCTGTTCCACTTCCTGCTCGCTGGCTTCACGTACGTAACCGACAATGTCTTTCGGTTCCGCTGGGTTAATTACCGGCGTCATATCGCCATCGGCAACCGGGTGCTCCAGCATCGGTTTGGCCGTCCACTTGTGCAGCGCACTGTTGAGCAGCGAGGAGGAGAGCGACGCCAGGCGATGTTCGTTGGCGATATCCAGACCGGCCGAGTTAATGCGGCCTTTACCGTAGAGATCGCGCGGTAGCGGGATTTTCGGATGCGGCAGACCGGGTGTACCTTCCTGCAGCGCCATTTTCTCCACGGCTAGCACCGGGTCGGCGACCAGTTCGTCCAGCGGCAGATTGTGGTCGGCGATGCGGTTAACGAAGGAGGTATTGGCGCCGTTTTCCAGCAGACGGCGGACCAGATAGGCCAGCAGCGTTTCGTGCGTGCCTACCGGCGCGTAAATACGGCACGGACGGTTCAGCTTGCCATCAGCTACTTTACCCACCACCTGTTCGTACAGCGGTTCGCCCATACCGTGCAGGCACTGGAACTCGTACTGACCAGGATAATAGTTATTGCCGGCAAGCTGATAAATCGCTGCCAGAGTGTGGGCGTTATGGGTGGCAAACTGCGGGTAGATCAGGTTCGGTACGCCGAGCAGCTTTTTGGCGCAGGCCAGATAGGAGACGTCGGTGTAAACCTTGCGGGTGTAAACCGGGTAGCCTTCAAGGCCGTCCATCTGCGCGCGTTTGATTTCGCTATCCCAGTAGGCGCCTTTCACCAGACGGATCATCAGGCGGCGACGGCTGCGGGTGGCGAGGTCTATCAGATAATCAATAACGAACGGGCAGCGCTTCTGGTAAGCCTGGATAACGAAGCCAATGCCGTTCCAGCCCGCCAGCTCCGGTTCGAAGCACAGTTTTTCCAGCAGATCGAGGGAGATCTCCAGACGATCGGCCTCTTCGGCGTCGATGTTAATGCCGATATCGTACTGACGCGCCAGCAGCGTCAGCGACTTCAGGCGCGGGTAGAGTTCATCCATCACGCGGTCATACTGCGCGCGGCTGTAGCGAGGATGCAGGGCGGAGAGCTTGATGGAAATCCCGGGCCTTCATAGATGCCGCGACCGTTAGAGGCTTTGCCAATGGCATGAATCGCCTGCTGATAAGAGACCATATAGGCCTGTGCATCGGCGGCGGTCAGCGCCGCTTCGCCGAGCATATCGTAGGAGTAGCGGAAGCCTTTGTCTTCCAGCTTGCGGGCGTTAGCCAGCGCTTCGGCGATGGTTTCACCGGTGACAAACTGCTCGCCCATCAGGCGCATCGCCATATCCACGCCTTTGCGCACCAGCGGTTCACCGCTCTTGCCGATAATGCGGTTCAGCGAGCGCGACAGACTGGTTTCGTTATGGGTGGAGACCAGCTTGCCGGTAAACAGCAGACCCCAGGTCGCGGCGTTGACGAACAGCGACGGGCTGCGGCCAATGTGTGACTGCCAGTTGCCGTTGCTGATTTTGTCGCGAATCAGCGCATCGCGGGTGGCTTTGTCCGGAATACGCAGCAGCGCTTCCGCCAGACACATCAGCGCCACGCCTTCCTGAGAGGAGAGGGAGAACTCTTGCAGCAGGCTTTGCACCATGCCCGCACGACCGCTGGCGGTCTTCTGGTTGCGCAGTTTTTCCGCCAGCTTCCACGCCAGCTGATGCGCCTGCTCGGCGATCGGTTGCGGCAGACGGGCCTGTTCCAGCAGCATCGGCACGGCGTCGGTTTCGCTGCGACGCCAGGCGGCGGTGATCGCGGCGCGGGTCACCGACTGGGGCAGGATTTGCTCGGCAAATTCGAGGAACGGCTGGTGGTTTTCTTCTGCCGGATGGCCAGCTTCATCACTTTCATTGGCAGCGCCGGACAGCAGAGCAGGTAGCTCCGGCAGGACCTCATCGTTTTCCAGCTTTTCCAGATAATTGAAAATTGCCTGCTTGATCAGCCAGTGAGGGGTACGGTCGATTCGGGTCGCCGCACTCTTAATTCGCTCACGCGTTGCGTCATCCAGCTTAACCCCATGGTGGTGGTGCCCATGCCATCTACTCCTGTTGCTCGGTTGTCATATTATTTTGCGTAACAGGAATATCCACCATGTTGCAACTTTGTGCAACCGTGTTAAATGTGACGCCCGTTGCAGGCTTAAAAATGAATTAATTGTTAATGGCAAAACTTATGATAAAGGCGGTGAACAATACGCGGTAAGACGTGATTTTATGCGCTACTTAACAGATATTTTCGGTGCAACCCGAAAAAGCGTGAGGGAGTGCAACCTATAGAAAAATGCTATCGCTGCCCTGGTGCATTCAATGTAAATGCGGTGTTAAATCGTTTGTGAAAAAATTCGGCTTCCGTCAGGATACGGTCGCTTCAAATTATTGCCCCGTTCCGGCAATGATAAAAACGGCAAATGGGAATGTTGCCGACGCATAATTCTGGAGAGTTGAATGACTATAAGCACACCGATGCTGGTGACCTTTCTTGTCTATATTTTTGGCATGATCCTCATTGGCTTTTTTGCATGGCGCAACACCAAAAACTTTGACGACTATATTCTCGGCGGCCGCAGTCTCGGCCCGTTCGTGACCGCGCTTTCGGCGGGCGCCTCTGATATGAGCGGCTGGCTGCTGATGGGTCTGCCGGGGGCGATTTTTATCGCCGGGATTTCAGAGAGCTGGATCGCCATCGGCCTGACGTTAGGCGCGTGGATCAACTGGAAACTGGTGGCCGGGCGTCTGCGCGTGCACACCGAAGCCAACAACAACGCCTTAACCCTGCCGGACTATTTCACCGGTCGCTTCGAAGATAACAGCCGCGTGCTGCGGATTATCTCCGCGCTGGTGATTCTGCTGTTCTTCACCATTTACTGTGCCTCCGGGATTGTGGCCGGCGCTCGCCTGTTTGAGAGCACCTTCGGGATGAGCTATGAAACCGCACTGTGGGCCGGCGCGGCGGCGACGATTCTCTACACCTTTATCGGCGGTTTCCTCGCGGTGAGCTGGACCGATACCGTACAGGCGAGCCTGATGATTTTTGCCCTGATCCTGACGCCGGTTATCGTGATCTTTGCCGTGGGCGGGCTGGGTGATTCGCTGGAAGTGATTAAGCAAAAGAGCATTGAGAATGTTGATATGCTCAAAGGGCTGAATTTCGTGGCGATTGTTTCGCTGATGGGCTGGGGCTGGGTTACTTTGGTCAGCCGCATATTCTGGCGCGCTTTATGGCTGCGGATTCCCACCACAGCATCGTGCATGCCCGTCGTATCAGTATGACCTGGATGATCCTGTGCCTCGCTGGCGCGGTGGCGGTCGGTTTCTTCGGCATTGCTTACTTCCAGAACAACCCGTCTGTTGCGGGCCCGGTCAGTCAGAACGCCGAGCGCGTGTTCATTGAGCTGGCGCAGATTCTGTTTAACCCGTGGATTGCCGGTATCCTGCTGTCAGCCATTCTGGCGGCGGTGATGTCAACGCTGAGCTGCCAGCTGCTGGTCTGTTCAAGCGCCATTACCGAAGATCTGTACAAGGCATTCCTGCGTAAAAACGCCAGCCAGAAAGAGCTGGTGTGGGTAGGGCGTTTGATGGTGCTGGTTGTCGCGCTGGTGGCGATTGCGCTGGCGGCTAACCCGGAAAACCGCGTGCTGGGCCTGGTGAGCTACGCATGGGCTGGTTTTGGCGCGGCGTTCGGGCCAGTGGTGCTGTTCTCGGTCATGTGGTCACGCATGACGCGCAACGGCGCGTTGGCGGGATGATCATCGGCGCCGTCACCGTGATCGTCTGGAAACAGTTCGGTTGGCTGGGCCTGTACGAAATTATCCGGGCTTTATCTTCGGCAGCGTTGGCATCGTGCTGTTCAGCCTGCTGGGTAAAGCGCCGTCGGCCAGTATGCAGGAGCGCTTCGCCAAAGCGGACGCGCATTACCACTCTGCGCCGCCGTCGCGTTTACAGGAAGAGTAAGGTTGTAGGCCGGATAAGGCGTTCACGCCGCCATCCGGCAATCTGCCCCGAACTGCCTGATGGCGCTACGCTTATCAGGCCTACATAAACCCGCGGCTCCGCGGGTTTTTTTACGCGTATTGCTATAGCGGGCTAGTGATAATTAACGCAACTATATCCCCGCTATTCTTTTACATCTCGTCATCATTTCCATCATATTTCGCTTGTGTTTCCTTTTTGCTTAATGATAATCACTATCACTCACATTTACCTGTCTTTGCAAAAGTTGACGGCGTTTCACATTTAAGGGTATTTGCATGTTTGTTCCTTTTCTCATCATGTTGCGCGAAGGGCTGGAAGCGGCGCTGATTGTCAGCCTGATTGCCAGCTATCTGAAACGTACCCAGCGCGGTCGCTGGATTGGGGTAATGTGGATTGGCGTGATTCTGGCCGCCGCGTTGTGCTTAGGTTTAGGCATCTTTATTAACGAAACCACCGGCGAGTTCCCGCAAAAAGAGCAGGAGCTGTTTGAAGGGCTGGTGGCCGTGGTGGCGGTCGTCATTCTGACGTGGATGGTGTTCTGGATGCGCAAAGTGTCGCGCAACGTCAAACAGCAGCTCGAGCAAGCGGTGGATAACGCGTTGCAGAAGGGCAACAACCACGGTTGGGCGCTGATTATGATGGTCTTTTTCGCCGTGGCGCGCGAAGGGCTGGAATCGGTCTTCTTCCTGCTGGCGGCTTTCCAGCAGGATCTCGGCATCTGGCCGCCGTTAGGCGCGATGCTGGGGCTGGCGACAGCGATAGTGCTGGGCTTTCTGCTCTACTGGGGCGGCATTCGCCTTAACCTTGGCGTCTTCTTCCGCTGGACCAGCCTCTTTATTCTGCTGGTGGCCGCCGGGCTGGCTGCGGGAGCCATTCGCGCTTTCCACGAGGCTGGCCTGTGGAACGCCTTCCAGGACGTCGCCTTCGATCTTAGCGGCACCCTGACCACGCATTCGCTTTTTGGCACCCTGCTGGAAGGCATCTTTGGTTATCAGGAAGCGCCAAGCGTTAGCGAGGTGGCGGTCTATTTCCTGTATCTGATTCCGGCGCTGGCGCTGTTCTTCTGGCCGCCGCGCGTAACGACTTCAACATCACGTATCGCCCATAAGGCTGATAACGGTTGCTTAGTGACAACATACTTTTGAAAGGGATGGACCATGACCAAGAACTTCCGCCTCAGCGCGTTGCAGTTGGGTATTGCTGCGCTTTTCTCATCCGCTTTTATGGCGCAGGCTGCGGATATTCCGCAGGTTAAAGTCACCGTCAATGACAAGCAGTGCGAACCGATGTCCATCACCGTGAACGCCGGTAAAACCCAGTTTATCATTCAGAACCACAGCCAGAAGGCGCTGGAGTGGGAGATCCTCAAAGGGGTGATGGTGGTGGAAGAGCGCGAAAATATCGCGCCGGGCTTCACCCAGAAGATGACCGCCAACCTGCAGCCGGGCGAATATGACATGACCTGCGGCCTGCTGACCAACCCGAAAGGCAAGCTGATCGTTAAAGGCGAAGCCACCAAAGACGCGGCGAAGACCAACGCGCTGTTGAGCCTCAACGACGCCATCACCGCCTATAAAACCTATGTGACGGCGGAAACCGCCGCGCTGGTGCAGGGCACCAAAGCCTTTACCGATGCGGTGAAAGCGGGCGATATCGAAAAAGCGAAATCCCTGTATGCGCCGACGCGTCAGCACTACGAGCGTATTGAGCCGATCGCTGAACTGTTCTCCGACCTTGACGGCAGCATTGATGCCCGTGAAGACGATTACGAGCAGAAAGCGGCGGATCCGAAATTCACCGGTTTCCACCGCCTGGAAAAAGCGCTGTTTGGCGATAACAGCACCAAAGGGATGGAGCACTACGCCGACCAACTGAACAGCGATGTGCTGGAGCTGCAAAAACGCATCGACGAGCTGGCCTTCCCGCCGTCAAAAGTGGTGGGCGGCGCGGCTGGTCTGATTGAGGAAGTGGCGGCGAGCAAAATCAGCGGTGAAGAAGATCGCTACAGCCACACCGATCTGTGGGACTTCCAGGCCAATATCGATGGCGCGCAGAAGATTGTCGACCTGCTGCGTCCGCAACTGCAAAAAGAAAACAGTGCGCTGCTGGCAAAAGTTGACGCTAACTTCAAGAAAGTGGACGGTATCCTCGGCAAATATCGCACCAAAGATGGTTTTGAGACCTACGATAAGCTGACCGATGCGGACCGTAATGCGCTGAAAGGGCCGATCACCACGCTGGCGGAAGATCTGGCGCAGCTGCGTGGGATTCTGGACTGGACTAAGTACGATGGCAAAGCACTCCGCAGACGAACTGAATGAACCTTCACGTCGTCGTTTATTAAAAGGGATCGGCGCGCTGGGTGGCGCGCTGGCGATTTCTGGCGGCTGCCCGGTCGCCCATGCGGCGAAAGCCAGCGACGCACCGGTGGCTAATAGCCGCATGGAGACGCAGCCGTTTTACGGCGAGCATCAGGCGGGCGTGCTGACGCCGCAGCAGGCGTCGATGATGCTGGTGGCGTTTGATGTGTTGGCGGCGGATAAGGCCGATCTTGAGCGCCTGTTCCGTCTGTTGACCGACCGTATTGCCTTTCTCACGAAGGGCGGCCCCGCGCCGGATACGCCGAACCCGCGACTGCCGCCGATGGATTCTGGCATTCTTGGAGCATTTATCGCCCCGGATAACCTGACCATGACGGTATCGGTCGGACACTCGCTGTTCGACAGCCGTTTTGGCCTGGCCGATAAAGCGCCGAAGAAGCTGCAAAAAATGGTCCGCTTCCCCAACGATTCGCTGGACGCGGCGCTGTGCCATGGCGATCTGTTGCTGCAGATTTGTGCCAACACGCAGGACACGGTGATCCATGCGTTGCGCGATATTATCAAGCACACGCCGGATCTGCTGAGCGTGCGCTGGAAGCGGGAAGGGTTTATCTCTGACCACGCCGCGCGCAGCAAGGGTAAAGAGACGCCGGTGAACCTGCTGGGCTTTAAGGACGGTACCGCTAACCCGGACAGCCACGATAAGCCGCTGATGGATGAGGTGGTGTGGGTGACCGGCGATCAGGATGAGCCCGCGTGGGCAAAGGGCGGTTCGTATCAGGCGGTGCGTATCATCCAGTTCCACGTTGAGTTCTGGGATCGCACGCCGCTCAAAGAGCAGCAGACGATCTTTGGCCGCGACAAGCACAGCGGCGCGCCGCTGGGGATGCGCAACGAACACGATGTGCCGGACTACAGCCGCGATCCGAACGGTGAGGTGATTGCGCTGGACAGCCATATTCGTCTCGCTAACCCGCGCACGAAAGAGACGCAGTCGAGCCTGATGATGCGCCGCGGCTACAGCTATTCACTGGGGTCACGAACTCGGGTCAGCTGGATATGGGGCTGCTGTTTGTCTGCTATCAGCACGATCTGGAGAAAGGCTTTCTGACGGTGCAGAAGCGTTTGAACGGTGAAGCGCTGGAGGAGTACGTGAAGCCGATTGGCGGCGGGTATTTCTTTGTGCTGCCGGGCGTGGCGTCGGAGCAGAGCTATCTGGGGAGTACGTTGCTCGGTGCGTGATATTGCTTTGTAGGCTTTGATGTCTGAGGTATCCCCAGATACAGTATTAGCACAATGTGCCCCTCTCCCTTTTTAAGGAGAGGGTTGGGGTGAGGGTTAATACACTGTAATTAGACTAGTTTTATTTCTTTTATTTCCTGCCAGCCCCTCACCCTAGCCCTCTCCCCACAGGGGAGAGGGGACAGTGCGGTCAGTGCGTTTGCCCCTTTTCTTTCTCCCCAGTACCAAAATATCGCCACAAATCAGTCCTTTTTTTCCATTTTCTCCCTGATTGATATAAAACTGTCATATAAGTGTCAGATGCTATCTCTGTCATCTATCGTTGAGTTTATGTAAATATTATGTTGCATCTTTGGTTGGTTTAGATGTAATAATAAATAAAGCGGTAGTTTCCGTTTCACTATGGAGATCGCGAATGGTAGCGTCCTTGACTGGACTCAACAGACCAACAGCCCGCACCATCCAGCGCGGAGGCCCCATCTCCGGCAGCGATTTCGTCACCTCAAATTTTCTCCTGTATCAAATTCAACTCGCAGTTCCCGACCTGATGCGCGGTGCGCGTAGCCGTGCGTTGGCGTCATTTCGACAGGCAGTTGCTATGGCTTACAAGGAAGCCAAACCTCAGACGTTCGTGCGCATAATCGCGCTGCTGTTAGCGCGTGTGATGTAAACTAACAACTCAAGGTGCTATCCATGGGAAGACAAAAAGCAGTGATCAAAGCTCGTCGCGAAGCAAAACGTGTGCTGAGACGGGATTCACGCAGTCATAAACAACGTGAAGAAGAATCGGTCACCTCGCTTGTGCAGATGAGTGGTGTGGAAGCGATAGGCATGGCGCGGGATACCCGTGACCACTCGCCGATTGCGGCCCGCAATGACGCTCAGGCCCACTACCTGAATGCTATCGAGAGTAAGCAGCTGATCTTCGCCACCGGCGAAGCGGGCTGCGGCAAGACCTGGATCAGCGCGGCGAAAGCCGCGGAGGCGCTCATTCACAAGGACGTCGAGAAGATTATCGTGACGCGCCCCGTTCTTCAGGCCGATGAAGACCTGGGGTTCCTGCCCGGCGACATCTCGGAGAAATTCGCCCCGTATTTCCGCCCGTCTACGACGTGCTGGTGAAACGACTGGGTGCCTCCTTTATGCAATATTGCCTGCGCCCGGAAATTGGTAAGGTAGAGATCGCGCCGTTCGCCTATATGCGCGGACGAACATTTGAAAATGCGGTGGTGATTCTGGACGAGGCCCAGAACGTCACGGCGGCACAAATGAAGATGTTTTTAACCCGCCTCGGGGAGAACGTTACGGTTATCGTCAACGGGGATATCACCCAGTGTGACCTGCCGCGCGGCGTTCAGTCTGGTCTTAGCGATGCGCTGGAGCGTTTTGAAGAAGATGAGATGATTGGGATCGTTCGATTCACCAAAGAGGATTGCGTACGTTCGGCGCTATGCCAGCGTACGCTGAAAGCCTACTACTAACCGTTGTCACGTCTGCAAAGCCCGGGAAACCGGGCTTTGTTGTTTGTGGCTGTTGCAAATGCGACAGCCGTGGCGCCAGCCAGTTGCATTTCACACCGCGCATTGCACCCCATACTCTTTAATTCATTGAAATATATGACCATCGTGGCTGGCACAAAGCTTGCTATCAACAGATATAACTTAACAGCGTAAAGACACAATAATTCATTCCATAAAGTGATATGTACAAATAACAAGCGGATAATTGTGTTGGCACGCGCAGATAATATCGAAGAGAAGATGCTATGCCAGTAACCCAGGATACCCCAGACTATATTCAACTCCCTCCTCATGCTTATCGCATTACCAGCGATGAGGAAGCCATCAGTATTGCCCATGAAATTGCCGCGTATTTGCAGCCTGGTGCCGCAGATCGCGATCTCAGCGGCGTCGTGCCGCCAGAGGTGGTAAACACTTTTTCCAACAGTGGGCTGTGGGCATCACCATACCGCGTGAATATGGCGGTGCGGAGGTGTCGGCGGCCACGCTGGCGACGGTCATCGCTATTATCTCCGCGGCGGATCCGGCGCTGGGGCAAATCCCGCAAAACCATTACTGCCTGCTGGAAGATATTCGGCTACAGGGCAGCGACGAACAGCGACGCTTTTTCTTTGAACTGGCGCTCAGCGGCCACCGCTTTGCCAACGCGCTGTCGGAAACCGGCGGCAAGACGGTGCAGGACATTCAGACCCGGTTGACCCGCACGGCAGATGGGCTGCGTATCAACGGACGTAAAGGTTATTGCACCGGTTCTCTGTATGCGCACTGGCTGGGCGTGCTGGCGCTGGACGAAGAGGGGCGAGCGCAGCTGGCGTTTGTGCCGCGCCGCACGCCGGGGCTGACGGTGGTTAACGACTGGGCATGTCTGGGGCAACGCACAACCTCGAGCGGCACGGTGCTGGTCGACAATCTGCCGGTTGAGCCGTTCAATCTGATTGCGAGCTGGAAGTCGTACGACACGCCAACCCTGGCCGGGCCGTTTGCGCAGCTGACGACGGCGGCGATTGACGCCGGAATTGCCCGTGCGGCGCTGAACGACACCGTCAGTTTTGTGAATCAATTTGCTCGTCCGTGGATTGATGCTGGCGTGGAACGCGCGGGCGACGATCCGTTGACCATTTACCAGATTGGCGTGCTCGACAGCCGCATTGCCGCTGCGGAAGCGCTGCTGGAGCAGGCCGGGAAGGTACTGGACCGTTATAAGCATCATTTGAGCGAAGAGACGGTGGCGCTGGCTTCGCTCGCCGTGGCGCGCGCCAAAATCTTTACCACCGAAGCCGCGCTGGAGGCCGCCTCAAGGCTGTTTGAGCTAGGGGGAACGCGCTCAACCCATCCCCGCTACAACTTCGACCGCCACTGGCGTAATGGTCGCGTACATACGCTGCACGACCCGGTGCGCTGGAAATACCACCTGCTTGGCAACTGGGTGCTCAACGGCAAGGCTCCGGCGCGTCACGACTGGAACTAGGAGAGAGCATGCTCGCTTTTCTTGCTGAGATTGACTGGCGGGATGTGGCCGAAGCCGGAATCGATACGTTAACCATGCTGGGCTGGGCGCTCGGCTTCACGATTCTGATAGGTTTGCCGTTAGGCATCCTGCTGTATCTGACCGGACAGCCGCGCCTGCTGTATGCGCCCTTGCTGCACCGCGTGCTGTCGTTGCTGGTGAACGTGATGCGTTCTCTGCCGTTCATTATTTTGCTGATTGTGATGATCCCGTTCACCACGCTGATTACCGGCACGTCGCTGGGCGTTCAGGGCACGATACCGCCGCTGGTGGCGGGCTGCGCACCGTTCTTTGCGCGGCTGGTTGAGACCTCGCTACGCGAGGTCGATCACGGGCTGGTGGAAGCCAACTGGGCGATGGGTGGCAATACCTGGCAGCTCATTTGGCACACGCTGTTGCCGGAGTCACGCTCGGGTTTGATTGCCGCAGTAACCGTCACGGCGATTGTGCTGGTGGATTACACCTCCATGGCGGGGTGATTGGCGGCGGCGGGCTGGGTGATCTCGCCATTCGCTTTGGCTATCAGCGTTTTCAGACAGATGTCATGGCGGTCACGGTCGTGCTGCTGATTGCGCTGGTGCAGATATTACAAATGAGCGGCGACCGTCTGGTGCGCCGCATGAGCCGAAAATAACGATATCGACAGGGTGAAACGATGAAAAAAACTGTGATTGCCGGTCTGCTGGCGCTGTTTTCCTTTTCTGCCGCCGCAAATGAAACGTTGGTGGTCGGCGCGACGCCGGTGCCGCACGCCGAAATTCTGGAGTTTGTGAAGCCGACACTGGCAAAAGAGGGCGTTGATTTGCAGGTGAAAGTCTTTAATGACTTTATCCAGCTGAATCAGCAGCTGGCGGAAAAAAATCTGGATGCCAACTACTACCAGTACCGCCCGTTCCTTGATGATTACAACAAGAACCGCCACACCAATCTGGTCCCGGTGGTCGGCGTGCATATCGAGCCGTTTGGCGCTTATTCCACCAAATACAAAAGCCTGAGTGAACTGCCGGAGGGGCGACGATCGCCATCCCTAATGACCCGGTCAATACCGGGCGAGCGCTGGTGCTGCTGAGCGAGGCGGGGCTGATCACCTTAAAGCATCCGGAGGATCCGCAATCGACCCAGAAGGATATCACCGCCAACCCGCACCACTTCAAGATTCGCCCGCTGGAAGGCGCCATGCTGGCCCGGGCGGTGAGTCAGGTGGATCTGGCGTTTATTTTCGCCAATTACGCGCTGGAAGCCGGTATTGATACCGATAAAGCGCTGATCGTCGAGAAAGGCAAAAACCTGTATATCGAATACCTCGTCGCGCGCCCGGATAACATTAACGATCCCGGTATTCAGAAACTGGCCAAAGCGCTGAACTCCGATGCGGTTCGCCAGTTCATTCTGACGAAGTATCAGGGAAAAATTGCCCCCGGTTTTTAGGAGAGTGGCTATGACGCAACATCCGCATATTCGCCTGCAGGGCATCAGTAAAGCCTACGCCAACGGCGTGCAGGCACTGGACGATATTCATCTGGATATCCATGCCGGAGAGGTGTTCGGCATTATCGGACGCAGCGGCGCGGGGAAATCGACGCTGTTGCGCTTGTTTAACCGTCTGGAAACCGCCGATTGCGGCGAGATTGCCATTCATGGGGTGCCGATGAGCGGCGGTGGGCGGGGACAACTGCGGGATCTGCGTCGTCGCGTGGCGATGATCTTTCAGCATTTCAATCTGATGTCGACGAAGACGGTGGCGGAGAACGTCGAGCTGCCGCTGAGAATGGCCGGGTTCCTGCCGCCGAGCGTCGCCGCAGGGTGGACGATATGTTGCGCCTGGTCGGGCTGGAGGCCCTGCGTGACAGCTGGCCCGCGCGGTTGTCGGGCGGGCAAAAGCAGCGCACCGGTATAGCCCGCGCGCTGGTTACTCAGCCGGAGATCCTGCTGTGTGACGAGGCGACTTCAGCGCTTGACCCGGAGAACACGCTGGCGGTGCTGAGTTTACTCAAAGAGATTAACCAGCGGCTGGGGTTGACCATTATCCTCATCACCCATGAAATGGATGTGATTCGCACGCTCTGCGATTGCGTCGCGGTGCTGGAAAAGGGGCGTGTAATCGAACAAGGCGAGGTATGGCGCGTCTTTGGCGACCCGCAGCACGAGGTGACCCGTGGGATGCTGCAAACGTTGCATCATGGACGGGAGGAGAATCGCGAATTATTAACCACGGGCAGCAGCTGGTGACGCTGCATTTTAACGGCGTGAATGGGCGGGAGCCGGATTTACAGCAAATTGCGAGCGTATTGGGCGGTCGTTCACAGCTGGTGTACAGCAGTTGTGAAGCGATACAGGGACGGATCGTCGGGCAGCTGCGTATCCGCGTTGATACTCCGCTTACGGCGGAGTCGCTGCGCCTGGCGGCACAGGTCGCGGATAGCGTGGCGGTGGGATAGCCTTTTCTGAGGCTTATGACACCGCATGCGCAAGATACCAACAAAGCCTTTATTCGGCTTTGTTAGTTTGGTGGGGTTAGTAGTAGCTGACGCTAAAGGTGGCGGTGGTTTCAAAATCGCCATTTTTCAACGCTTCGGAATCTATCTTCTGTAGTTGAGCTGACACATAATGGACGCAGCTCATGAAAAAACCAGCACGATGATTTGCAGAACTGTCGCAATTGCTGACGTCAGCAAGATCGGCATCAATCTTATACTGATTGTTGAGATCATCTGCGCGATAAAAAGCCAGGCCGACACCCGTGCGGCGCTATCACCGGTTAATTTATTGAGGAGCAAGGTATTGTCACTGCTTTTGGGACTGCCGTTGGAGAGCACGCGCATTTCCGCCATGCCGATCTGACTACAGCTATCGCTGGTTAAGGTCAATTTTTGTCTCGGCCATGTGTCTGGCCGGTTAATACTTAGCTTGCCAAAGTCAACCACATTGTTGCTAACCGACAAGTTGCAGGTGGCTGTTTGCATATTAACAGGGGAATTACAACGTTGATTATTACTCCATCGTCATTGCTCGTTGCCCCTTTAAAGGCCATCAACGCACCAATACTGGTTTGATTAATGGTCTGCGTTATTTTGTGTTGATTATAATAATAACCCCAAGATGCCATAATCTGATGTAGACATTCCATATTTCACCATCGAGTTGCTCCTTTGAACCGGAAAAAATTGTACCGCTATTTTTAACAGGCCCACCTAATCCTGAATTTTGTCCAATAATCTTAAGTGAATAGGCTAGTCCGGAATTTTTATCATTCGTGGCAGCAAAAAGGGTTCCGCCTTCTGGATCTTCCTCTTGATAATAAGGCCCTATGCCACCGATGATTATTTGCGTTGTCCCCGTATGGGATGAATCATCATCGCATCGAGAGTAAATATTTCCGCTCATACTGGCCATCATAGAACGAATTAGTGATTGTTCTGTATTATTCAACACTTCAAAAGGCTTCTGAGAATCGACTGTCGCTGTTACTGTCGTCTTTCCTTTGGTGTCGAAATAACATCCTGCCTGAGCGGACTTGGTAATCAATAAAATAAGCAGATTCAATAGCAGGAAAATATATTTATTCATTGTATATCCTTTTATTCATAGTTAGCCGTAACGCTGACACTACCGACAACCGCTCCCGGCTTAACGGCCCCGCTATAGTTGGAATATTTCTGCATCCGTGCTGCAAAATGATAGATTTGATCGGTATCACTTCCGGTGTTCCGATAGGTAATATCTTTGGTCAATACGTTCGAATTATATTGGTTGCCCCAAAGATAACAAAACCCACATCGTCACGAGGCGGAAAATCTGCCGCAAATATTCCTGCTTCGCTACTGGTCGTGTTGAGATCGGTAAATGTCAGACGCAGTGTTTTAAAGCGATATGCATCTTCGGAGCCCGCATCGCACTGCGAGAGCGTGATGTCAAAACTTGTTGCGAGATCCTCGCCTGCCTCCAGATCGTCAGGCGTCATCTCTGCAAAGCGACCTTTACCCGCAAAATCAGCAATGACGGCATCTGGTAGGGTGACTTCCGGCATAACATCCACATTGCAGGAAGGCGTAATAAAGGACGCTTTAAAGGTAACGTCCACTGACTTGCTGCTGGCGACGCACTGACTAAAATCGCTACTAAAGCACTCGCCCTGGATATCCGCTGCGCCGGAGGGCAACGCCACGGCTAGCCCTGTCAGCAGCAGCCATCCTGATAGCCGATACGGAAACGGCTTATTTCGCATAATTCACTCCTGGTTTACTGGCGGACATCTGGCAGCGCTGGCCCGCTATGAACGGTGATTTACCCACCACGGCGGTATCGGCGCTGAGCCGATAGGTGACGCGGCAGCGCTCGTCGCTGCTGGCACCCCAGACGACGGAGAGGGTGCCGCTGTCGTCGACGCCGCGGACAAACGCGATGCCCGCCTGGCCGACGGTGCCGACGGAGGTACCTTTGTCGTCCTTCACGTCGGCGGCCAGCGGAATAAAGCCGCCGTCGTCGCGCACCAGCTCAATCATGAGGGCTTTACGGGCATCGGTTGCAATATCCACTCGTACCAGCGCGCCGCTGGTGGCACCACCACGGCGGTGGTGTTGTCGATCTCGACGTCATTGTCCATGGTGGAGATATCCAGCCCGACGGTATTTTCACGGTATGGGTCAGGCCGGTTACCACCAGGTTGCCGAAGCGGTCAACCGCACCGTTGCCGGAGGTGGCGGAGGCGCCTTTCGCCCCTGCGGCATGCACCAGCGCCATGGTGGTGTCGGTGGTCATGTAGCCCGAGGCCAGCGTCAGGCCACCGCCGTGCAGCAGCACGCCGCCGGAGGCGCTGAGCGAATACTGCTCGTCGCCGTTTAAGCCCTCGGTGACCGACAGCGAGCCGGTGGTGCGGTCGCCGTTGTAGGTCAGCCAACTGCCCAGGGTGGTGAGATCCTCGCTGTCCTTGTTGCGGTTGCTGCTGGCGTTCAGGCTGTAGTTGTAGCGGCTATCGCTGGAGTTGCCGGTAACGGTGGTGTTGAGGCCGTCGTTGCCTTTCATATCGCTGGTGGCGTTCATACTCAGGCTGCTGAACGGTCGGCTATCCACGCTGGAGCTGCTGCCTAACGGGATGGAGAAACCGAGGTTGATGGTGTCATCCTTTTCACCGTAGCCGTCATAGCTGCGCTGGACGGAGATGTTATAGCTCACCCGGCCAATGCTGCTGTTGTAGCCCAGTGAGTATTCCGAGGTGTTGCCTGTGTCTCCCCAGTAGTTGCGCCAGGTGCCGTTCAGATAGAACGAACCGTAGCTTTTCTCGCCGATGGTGATGTCCTGATAGATATTGGCCTGCACTTCGTTACGGGTGCGCGAGTAGGCGTGCATCGCGCTTTTTCGGTCGGTATTGTGCTCGTCGGCGTAATCGTTGAGCGAGTTTTCCAACGACAGCGCATCGTTCATCGACAGGTAGTTTTCCGACGAAAAGCGGTAGCCGGTAACGCTAAAGGTGGTGTCGGTGGCGTCAAAACTTTTGCTGTAGTTGATGCTGTAGCTCTGCCCGGTGAGCGTGCCTTCATCTTCGACGTCGGTGGAGGAGTGGGTGACGTCAATAGCGAACGCACCCACCGGCGTGTTCATGGCGATTCCCGCCTGGCCTGCGGCATACAGGCTTTCCGCCCACTGCGCGCCGCCGTAGAGGGTGAAAAAGTTATTCACACCGAAGGAACCGGTGAGCGTCGCCACCTGGATGGTTTTATCGACCAGGTCTTTATCGACGGTACCAGCGCCGAAATCCCAGTCAACTTCGCCGGGGCTCAGCAGGTGGGCGACGGAGGCAAAGGGAACGGAGAAGGTGTGGACGCTGCCGTCTGACTCTTCGACGGTAACGTCAAGATCGCTGCCGTTCTGCGCGGCGTAGTAATCGCTTATGGCGTAAGGGCCAGGCGGGACGGTAACCTGGGTGACGATACGATCCTGCTGACGGACGGTAATTTTGGCATTGCTGCTGGCGACGCCGCGAATGACCGGCACGTAGTTGTTGGAGGCCGGGTTCATCTGGTTATCGTGGTACAGATGGATGCCGTCTAACGACACCGAATCCATCACGTCGGAGGTGGTTCTGACGTCGCCCATTTCCAGCTTGCCCTGCAGGGCCGCGATATCGCGCTCGATGAACAGATCGTAGCTGCTGTATTCGCCGCCGTTGTCGTTGTCCCAGTTATAGGCGCCGTTGGAACGCAGACGCCACGCGCCCATATTGATGCCGAACAGCAGGCCGGTGTAGAAGGTGTCCTGGGTACTGCCGTCATTCTCCGCATGCCAGGCGTTGCTGCTATAGGAGAGCATCGCCATTGGGACGCCTTCATCCCAGCGCGACGGCGAGACATAGCCCGGCGGGCGGCTGATAAGATAAATTTGCGGGATGGTCACGTCCAGCTGTTGGGTCAACGGGTCGTAGCGGACGTCGGTGTGATCCAGCACCTGCGATAGATCGTAGCAGGTCTCTTCATCATCGGCGTTGTTAAACGAATTGAGGTTGACGTCCATCTGCTCCAGCAGGCTACGGGTGAAGCAGGGGTGGCGTAGTCTGTGCCATTCTCGTTAAAGGTGAACGCCGTTTTGAGCTTTTGTTTGCCGTTCAGCCACAGACTGACATTGTAGCGCCCTGGGAGCACCGGGTTGCCGCGTGAAAAGCGCTTCAGGTCGAGCTGGCTACCAGCGTCGCCCATCAAAAAGGCGCTGCTGAACTCAACGGCTTCGGGGCTGCGCTGGCTTCCGGCGCGGGCGTGGCGGCATCGGCGACCGCCACCGGTTCGTCGGCAACGGCGTCGGACAGCCAAAAAAGACCGACCAATAAAGGCGGCAAACAAATATGTCCTGGTAAATAGCGCATAAATCCCTTTCCCAAAGATTAGTGGCTGGTTTTAACGACCTCGGTCACGGCGCCGTAGTCGTTCAAACCGGTCCAGCTGACTTTGCTGACCGCCGCGGTGGCGAGCTGCGGTACGGCAAAATTCTGTTCGGAAAACGGGCTGAGCATTTTGGCCTTGTAGGTGTATTTTTTCTCTCCCACCCAGACGTTGCCGCCGACGATGGATAAGTAGTAGGGCGAAGTGTTTTTCAGCGTGATGGCGTTATTGGCAATGCTCCAGCTGACGTTATTCAGCCCGTCAATAAAACTGCCGGTAAGATTTTTCGGCCGGTAGAAGAATTTAATGCGCGAGCGCAGCGCCAGGTTTAATTTGCTGCTTCCTTCGGCGCTGGCAGTTTTCGGCGGAATTTCCAGGACGTTAAACCAGAAAATAGATTCCCGGTCCTGCGGCAGGGCCTGACCGGTCCAGGTCACGCGCACGCTCTGGCCTTTTGCCGGGTCAAGGCGCGAGACCGGCGGCGTGACGATAAACGGTAATTTCATCTTTGCCGGGTCGCCGTTTTCATGGCCGTCATCGAGCCAGGATTGCACCAGCAGCGGCGTTTTGCCCTGGTTGGTCATTTTAACGGTAATTTCTTTTGCCGATTCGGGATAAATAACTCGGGTCCCCTGAACCACCACGCTGGATAATGCCGGAGCACTGAGCGTTCCCGCTGCGAACAGGGCGATAAATAAATATGAATATTTCATCAATGATTCCTTTCTTTGATTAATTAAAGCGGTTTTGCGAAACAGAAAATCATTATTGCCAGTCAACGGTCACCGTGGCATCGGCATCGACTAAACCCGGACCAGGGTTATCGCCATAGGCGGCATATTCCACGGTATAAGGGAAGGAATACGTATCGCATATCTCATCCGTCTCTTTGTACTTGCTCTGGTATTGAGAAGGGATATGTTCGCAGACCGCATCCGTTTGGGTGGCGGAAATAAGCGCCGTGGGGTCGGTCGCCGTTTCGAACTGAACGACGTTATTGCCGCGGTCTTTAATGATAAAACCAATATTTTTCGCGCCATCGGCGCTTTCCGCGTGACTGTTTTTTAAAATATAGGTGGTTGGGTCGACTTCGCCTTTGGCCGTAAAGCGAACGGATAAAGAACGATATGTTCCATCGCTGCCTTGTTCATAAATCTCGTGGAGATCAGTGCTGGAGCATTGAAATTTAACCTTGAATGTCGTTTCTCCTGCACCGGTTTGGGATGCTGCAGTTCGCTCAGCGGCACTGGAGGCAGGGTGATGTTGCCGGACATAACGCCGGCTCCGTCTTCAACCCAGGCGGCGCAGGCGGTAACGTAAACACGGGCATTAATCGTCAGTTTCAGATAGTCATCTGATTTGGCTTGCGCCTGGTTAACGGCGCAGAACCACAGCAAAATAAGCGCGAGCTGCCTCATTGTTATTCCTCTATTCATAGGCGACGTTAAAAACAACGTCCACAGATAATTCAACATCAGTCACTCTATCGCCGTAACGAACCAGGATAGCCTGGTAATTAACCTCAGCCTGGGCGCTATCCGCATCGGTGGTTGACAGCGTCAGCTTCAGCGAGCTGGCAGTAGCTGTGGTAAAGTCAATGTCCTGATTGTTATCCTTATCATGGATTTTGATGCCGAAATCACCTTGGCCACGCCCAAGCCAATTGGCGCTTTCTTTCATTGCTTTGGTTCCGGCGTCAATCTCGCTTAGGGTTGAGAGATTTACCGTGATCGTCGTGTCGGCCATTGCTGCCGGACATTGCACGATAAGCTTCATATCTTTGGATGCCAGCGATTCGCCGATAGAGGGGACGGTGTTCATGACTGAGGTCTGCGACTTCATTACGCGCTCGCTTCCAAAATTAACAGTCCCAAGATACAATGATCCACTACGATCCATTTCAGGAATGGATAAAGTACAGGTCTCCTCCACCACGTGGCCGGTAATCACGTAGTCGCGCGAGTTACTTTGCGTGAACGTGGTATCGCCCCACGTCGGGAGGCTGGAAAGGGTGAGTATCAGCGGAATCATGGTTGAGACTTTCACGCGATATCCCTCATTGATAGGTAGCGACAAACGTTGTTTCGACGCGGACGTCGCCCAGCCCGGCGGCGCCCAGATTGACGTAGGCAAAGCCAAAATCGAACGTGGCCTGGCCTTGATTCATAGTCAGCGTCACGCTGGCCTCTTGGGCATTGGGGTGATGACGGTATTGCTGGAGGGATCGATAATTTGCACTCCGACGTCTTTCGCGCCGCTGGCGTCGGTAATCAGGTTTTTTAGCGCCAGGGTGGCGGGATCGACCTCGCCGTTGGTGGTGAAACGCCCCTCGACGGTAGCAAAGGCGTCCGGGTCATCGCAGGAAACGGTAATGTGCTCGCGACTGGCGATGTCGCCTGTGCTGGTTCGCATCTGTCTCACCTGGATATCCGGTAAAACGATGGTGCCCTCACTATCATCGTTAATCGCACAGGTGGTTTTATTAATCATTCCCGTAACGGTAAATTCGGTTGCAGAGGGGGAGGCAATCGGTAAGACGGTTAATATACTCAGTAATAGTCCGTGTTTTATTTTCATTGAGCCATCCCTGCGCAATAGTGATAATAAACGATCTGTTATGCGACCTTTTTGTTATTATTTATTCCGCCGGGGAAGGGAAGTTCTTCCCCGGCGGGTGTTAATTACTGGTAATCAACAATAAAGGTGGTGTCGGCTGCGACGGCACCTGCGGTTACGCCACCGCCTGCAAGTTTCATATAACCCACTTTGTAGTTGAAGTTATATTTGTTGTCGCTTGCGGTTAACGCCTGAGCGTATTTATCCGCAGAGGTGAACGTCTGCAGTTTGTTACCATTATCGGTGCTCAGCACGCCCAGACCCACATTCTGCGCGCCGGAGGCATCGGTATTTTTCAGTGAGGTGGTCGCGGCATCGACTTCTGTACCGGCGGCTGCCGTCAGGTAACCGGTCATGGTGGACAGCGCATTATCGGTAATGGTTTGGCCTTGAGCAGAGCAGTCGACAACAACGGTAAATGCTTTCTGGGCAACTGGGGTAGTACCTGATTGATTACTTACCTGACCAACGTCAGTTGGGTCCAGGGTCACCGTACTCCCACCGGTAACATCTACAGCACAGAGGTTAGTTTGTACTTCGCCGCTAAAATGAATATCCGTAGAGTCCTGGTAAGGACCTGCCGCCATTGCAGAACCCGCGAATACCACACCCATGGCTACTAATAACATTTTTGCTTTCATTACTTAATCCCTTAATAAGTATTAATTACGTTTCAGACTTAGCATGAATATATTAAGTCGCGGTGAATAATACGGGGGCGAACCTGGTTAACTAACACTTTGTTACGTGAGAAAGTGTTTTAGGAATACGTTTATATATCTGTTTTTTATCGTGAGAGGGTTAATTATTTTTTAATAATAAATGTGAGTGATAGAAATAGTAGCGGCAGGTTTCGCAGCGAGCAGAAAATAACCTGCCGGGTGAGTTGCGATGGATGATTATTGGTTGCTGGGGAGCAAAGTGGTGGTGATGTCGTGATGACTGGGAGGAGGGCGGAGTCGTCATGGTTTGCGTCGGAACGGGTGTGCAACATGCGAAAAAAAAGCCCGTACTTGCGTACGAGCTCTTTCTCGAATATGGCGGTGAGGGGGGGATTGACTCGCTTTGCTCGCCCCTTCGGGCAGATTCCTCGCAGGCTCGTCATCTGTCCAACTGGCTTTCGCCAGTTGTCGAACCCCGGTCGGGGATTCTCATCCCCCGCAGCGTGCAACATGCGAAAAAAAAGCCCGTACTTGCGTACGAGCTCTTCTTAAAATATGGCGGTGAGGGGGGATTGACTCGCTTTGCTCGCCCCTTCGGGGCAGCCCACTCACTGCGTTCGTAGTCTGTCCAACTGGCTTTCGCCAGTTGTCGAACCCCGGTCGGGATTCTCATCCCCCCGCAGCGTGCAACATGCGAAAAAAAAGCCCGTACTTGCGTACGAGCTCTTCTTAAAATATGGCGGTGAGGGGGGATTGACTCGCTTTGCTCGCCCCTTCGGGGCAGCCCACTCACTGCGTTCGTAGTCTGTCCAACTGGCTTTCGCCAGTTGTCGAACCCCGGTCGGGATTCTCATCCCCCGCAGGCGTACAATATGCGAAAAAAAGCCCGTACTTGCTTACGAGCTCTTTCTCAAATATGGCGGTGAGGGGGGATTCGAACCCCCGATACGTTGCCGTATACACACTTTCCAGGCGTGCTCCTTCAGCCACTCGGACACCTCACCATATTGTCTTCCCAGCATCGCTGGGACGAGCGCTAATGTAGGGAAAAGGGCCGTCAGCGTCAATAAACTTTTTCGAAAAATCGTGCGTTTAGACAAACTTCAAGCAAATTGCTTCTTAAACATTCATAAATCGTCTTTTTTGCGATCACCCCTGCATTTTTCCAGACGGATATCCGAAATTTGTTATTCTGTGAAACCACAAAAATAATCGAAAACCGCGCCTGGTTGACGTGAATACGGGCGCTCTGAGCAGGAGTCACTATGGAGATCATCTTTTATCACCCGACGTTTGATACCCCTTACTGGATTGCTGAGCTAAGCAAAAAACTACCCGGCGCGCGTATTCGCGGCTGGGAGCGCGGGGACAATGCGCCGGCAGATTACGCGCTGGTGTGGCATCCACCGGTCGAGATGCTACAAGGTCGTGCGCTGAAGGCGGTGTTTGCGCTGGGGGCGGGAGTAGATTCCATCCTCAGCAAACTGAAGGCCAATCCGGAAATGCTGCCGCTGTCGATTCCGTTGTTCCGCCTGGAAGACACTGGCATGGGTATCCAGATGCAGGAATATGCGGTAAGCCAGGTGCTGCACTGGTTCCGCCGTTTTGATGATTATCAGGCATTGCAGCGTGAGTCTACGTGGCAGCCGTTGGCCGACTATACCCATGACGAATTTACCATTGGGATCATGGGGCAGGCGTTCTGGGGTCGAAAGTGGCGGAGAGCCTGCTGGCGTGGGGGTTCCCGGTACGGGTCTGGAGCCGCAGCCGCAAAAGCTGGCCACAGGTGACCAGTTTCGCCGGAGATGCTGAACTGGGCGAGTTTTTACGCGGTACGCGGGTGCTGATTAACCTGCTGCCAAACACGGCGGAAACCGTGGGTATTATCAATGCCTCCTTGCTGGAACAGCTGCAAGACAACAGCTATGTTCTGAACCTCGCCCGTGGCGTCCACGTGGTGGAAGACGACCTGCTGGCGGCTCTCGATAGCGGTAAACTCAAAGCTGCCATGCTCGATGTGTTCAGCCGTGAACCGCTACCGAAAGAGAGCCCGCTATGGCTTCATCCACGCGTCACCATGACGCCGCACGTGGCTGCTGTAACGCGTCCACAGGAGGCGATTGCCTATATTGCCCAGACCATTACCCTGCTTGAACGTGGCGAAACGCCGAGCGGGCAGGTCGATCGGGTACGTGGCTATTGATGCGTCAGGCTAATAAACGCAAGGCTTTCCTGCTATCCTTGGCTTATCACGAGAGAGGAGAAAGTGATGTATCCTGTTGACTTACATATGCACACCGTTGCCAGCACGCACGCATACAGTACGCTGCATGACTATATTGCAGAGGCGAAACGTAAAGGGATTAAACTCTTCGCCATTACCGACCATGGCCCGGACATGGCTGATGCGCCGCACTACTGGCACTTTATGAATATGCGTATCTGGCCGCGAATTGTAGAGGGTGTCGGTATCCTGCGCGGTATCGAGGCCAATATCAAAAATATTGCGGGAGAAATCGACTGTACCGGGCCGATGTTAACCTCGCTCGACTTTATCATCGCCGGTTTCCACGAGCCGGTCTTTGCTCCGCAGGACAAAGAGACGCATACCCAGGCGATGATCGCCGCGATGGCGAGCGGCAATGTGCACATGATCTCCCATCCTGGTAATCCGAAGTTCCCGGTGGATATTCCGGCAATTGCCGCCGCCGCCGCGAAATATCAGGTGGCGCTGGAGATCAACAACTCCTCGTTTGTCAGCTCGCGCGTTGGCAGCGAACAAAACTGCCAGGCGATAGCCGCTGCGGTTCGCGATGCGGGCGGCTGGCTGGCTCTGGGCTCTGACTCGCACACCGCGTTTACGCTGGGCGAGTTTACCGAATGCCAGAAGATCCTTGATGCCGTTGATTTCCCACAGGATCGGATCCTTAACGTCACGCCACGACGTTTCCTGAATTTCCTTGAATCGCGCGGGATGCCGTCGATTCCTGAATTTGCTGATTTTTAATGACTAACTGGAATAACTGAATGAACGAGTTTTCAATCCTCTGCCGCGCGCTGGGTTCCCTGTTTTATCGTCAGCCGCAGGATCCTCTGCTGGTGCCGCTGTTTACCCTGATCCGGGAAGGCAAGCTGGCGGCACACTGGCCGCTGGAGCAGGATGAACTGCTGGCTCGTCTGCAAAAGAGCTGCGATATTCAGCAGATTGCTGCCGACTACAACGCGCTGTTCGTGGGTGAAGAGTGTCGCGTTCCGCCAGTGCGTAGCGCATGGGTGGAAGGGGCGAGCGAAGCAGAAGTGCGCACCTTCCTGACCAGCAACGGTATGCCGCTGGGCGACGGTCCGGCGGATCAGATGGGGACGCTGTTGCTGGCGGCTTCCTGGCTGGAAGATAACGTTGAAGAGGATAGCGACGCGCTCGAAACGCTGTTTGCTGAGTATCTGCTGCCGTGGTTTGAAACGTTTCTCGGTAAAGTGGAAGCCCATGCGACGACCGCCTTCTGGCGTACTATGGCGCCGATGACGCGTGAAGCGATAGCGGCGATGTGGGATGAACTGCAGGAAGAAGATGAAGAGTGATTTAAGTCACATCTTTAGTGCAAATGAAATATACTTGATGAGAATAACGTGCTCGTGATCTCATCATAAAGCCGAGCATCTGCTAAGATGCTCGCTATGAACGTTATTTTAGCTATCGCAATCACGACAGGCATTCTCTCCGGTATCTGGGGATGGGTAGCCGTATCGCTGGGTTTATTAAGCTGGGCCGGTTTTCTTGGCTGTACGGCCTATTTCGCCTGTCCGCAGGGCGGGTTGAAAGGGCTGGTTATTTCAGCCTGTACCACCATGAGCGGTGTCATCTGGGCGCTGGTGATTATCTACGGAAGCGCGCTGGCGCCGCATCTGGAGATCGTCAGCTACGTGATGACCGGGGTGGTGGCCTTTTTGATGTGCATACAGTCAAAACAGCTGCTGCTGTCTTTCGTTCCCGGCACCTTTATCGGCGCTTGTGCGACGTTTGCAGGGCAGGGGGACTGGCGAGCGGTAGTCCCTTCGCTATTGGTCGGTCTGTTGTTTGGCTATGCCATGAAAAACAGCGGCCTGTGGCTGGCGAGCCGTAAAGCCGAGAGTAAACAGACAAAAGAATCGGCGCTGTAATGGCGTTGAGATGACAAAACGGCGGGAGGATTCATCCCCCGCCGTTTTTTTGTGTCCGTAGCTAATGTTTAAAATTGTCGTTGGCCCAGGAAACGGCTTGGGTGCGATTCTTGACGTCAATTTTCTTAAACAGATGATACAGATGCGTTTTTACCGTACTTTCGCTGATAAATAGCGCGCGGGCTATCTCGATATTGGACGCGCCGATCCTCAACTTATTCAGGATCTCTTTTTCCCGATAGGTGAGAATAGTGCTTTCTAAGTTGTCATAGCGATAGTTGCCGGCATGCATGATCAGGTAGCTGGCGAGCTTGCGCGAAAAATAACACTCACCCTCCATAACCTTCTGCAAACCTTTCACCAGAAAAGGTTCTTCATCATGCGCATAGAAAATACCGCTAATGTGCGGCCACACCTCGATATCCGGGTAAGAGTACTCTTCGGGTGTGTTGAACAGGAGTAGCTTTACGCCATTGCTGAGTTTGCACAGCTCTTCCTGCCAGGCTTTTATAAGACGTTTATCCGTTTCCATCATATCGAAAAGGATAATGTCTGAGCTTAAGTTCTCAATGCTAACGAGATGAATGTTGATGATTTTAACATCCATCTTAAGTAGTTTCCTTAAGTTCTGGGACAGCGCGCATGACTGCAGCGACGGTCTGGTGATTAAGGAAAGCGTCTGGTTAGTAAAGGTGAGCTCTTTTGCCATGATGAGTCCCCAATATCGTTTTCACAGCAGGCAAGTATTATAAATCATCAATTTAAGTGCTGCTGAAATGTGATTGCTGTGTGGTTGGTATGCTTAAAATAATAAAAAAAGAATCAATACTGCTTAATTTAAAATTTAGACGCTGGTAATCCTAAAGCAAGAAATAATCATGAAACATAATGTAAAAATAAATTACAAAATGTAAATTCGGTATTTTTATTAAGTTTTTAACATGAAATCTTAATGATCATACATATGTGATTTTTTTACCATTAACTTATTAAATATCATTATGATAGATAAAGTAGTGAGGGCAATAATAAGAACTCAATAACACATTTGTATGATGAATTTATGTGGCCTTTCTCTCTTTTCAAACTTTAGTCGAATCGGCTTTTTTATAACGTACTGTTTTGCGGAAACCTTATTCATAGCGAGTGTTGATAGCGGGTTTAATACTAAAGGTTGACTTATTCAAAAATAAATCAACCTTTGAACTGAGATCGTCATACCAAGCTGATATGCATACTCATCCGTATAGCATCGAGTCACTCAGTATTTCGGTGCAGTGAACATTACGTCTCTTTCTCTCGGTATCACTGACGCGGCAAGGCGGTTAATCTTCAAAAACATGATGAAATAGAATTATCCAGATAAATGGTAAATATCAGCCACTATGGTTTTATCTGAAACCGGTAGAGAAGATATTTTTTGACCATGAAAATAATTCGCAATTTTCTTTATAGATTGCGCTGGATCTCTGTCGACTCATTTTATATCGCCGCATATCAATATTCCAGTTATCCGCCATAACTGATTGAAGTAGATGGCATTATCTATTTTTAATTATCACTCATACCGCCAGAACGTTATGTAATTTAATTAACGGGTGTCGTGATTATCACCAGCTCTATTTTGTTTTTATTACAAAATAATCGATTTTTACGGCAATAGCACACAGCACTTTATAACGCGTGAAAGGGTTAATCATGAAAATGAAGCAACTCGCCATCATTGTGGCGCTCACCGTTTTATACCCTGCAACGACTATATATGCCGTAGCTGCAGGTGGTAATGACAATAGCGGTGGAAATGGCAATAGCGGCCAAAACGCAAATAACCAAGGCAATGGCAATGGTAACAACGGGAATGGTAACGGCAATGGAGGCGGCGGCAACGGAAGCGGCAATAACGGCAACGGCAATGCTAACGGTAATGGCGGCGGCGGTGATAACGGCGGCGGTCAGGGCGGCGGCAACGGCGGCGGTCAGGGTGGCGGCAACGGCGGCGGTCAGGGAGGCGGCAACGGTGGTGGTCAGGGAGGCGGCAACGGTGGTGGCCAGGGCGGCGGCAACGGCGGCGGTCAGGGGGCGGCAACGGCGGCGGCCAGGGTGGCGGCAACGGCGGTGGTCAGGGTGGCGGTAACGGCGGCGGCCAGGGTGGCGGTAACGGCGGTGGTCAGGGCGGCGGCAACGGCGGCGGCCAGGGTGGCGGCAACGGCGGCGGTAACGGTGGTGGCGATGGCGGTGGCCAGGGTGGCGGTCAGGGCGGCGGCAACGGTGGTGGTCAGGGCGGCGGCAACGGCGGCGGTCAGGGCGGCGGCAACGGTGGCGGTCAGGGCGGCGGTAACGGCGGCGGCCAGGGTGGCGGCAACGGCGGTGGCCAGGGTGGCGGCAACGACGGCGGTAACGGCGGCGGTAACGGCGGTGGCCAGGGTGGCGGCAACGGCGGTGGCCAGGGTGGCGGTCAGGGCGGCGGCAACGGTGGTGGCCAAGGTGGCGGTAACGGCGGCGGTCAGGGCGGTGGCAATGGTGGCGGTCAGGGTGGCGGCAACGGCGGTGGCCAGGGTGGCGGTAACGGCGGCGGCAACGGTGGCGGTCAGGGCGGCGGCAGCGGCGGTGGCCAGGGCGGCGGCAATGGAGGCGGTCACGGTGGCGGCAATGGCGGCGGTCACGGTGGCGGCTGGGGGATGGTCATGGAGGTGGTCAGGGCCATAACCCGTTTGGTGGCCATGGCAACCATGGCGGTAATGGTGGTGGTCACGGCGGTGGCTGGGGTGATGGTAACGGAGGCGGCCAGGGCCATAACCCGTTTGGCGGTCATGGAAATCATGGCGGTGGCGGTAACCATGGCGGTGGCGACAACCACGGCGGTGGCGACAACCACGGCGGTGGCGGTAACCATGGCGGTGGCGGTAACCATGGCGGTGGCGACAACCACGGAGGTGGCGGTAACCATGGCGGTGGCGGTAATCACGGCGGTGGTGGTAACAACGGCGGTGGTGGTAACAACGGCGGTGGTGGCAACAACGGCGGTGGTGGCAACAACGGCGGTGGCGGTAACAACGGCGGTGGTGGCAACAACGGCGGTGGCGGTAACAACGGCGGTGGCGGCAACAACGGCGGTGGCGGTAACAACGGCGGTGGCGGCAACATCGGCGGTGGCAGCAACATCGGCGGTGGCAGCAACAACGGCGGCGGTTCAGGCATAACCGCGACAACCGTTCGCGGCGGACAAGCGGGTAATAACAACTCGGATAACAACAGTTCTCGATCGTCTAAGTGCAACCAGCCTGGGGCGATTGGCTGTAACTTCCGCTAATCAGGTCAAATGTTAGTCGGGAGATAGCGATATACGTTTAATCTCCAGAAGGCCGTAGCCGGTGTGCTGCGGCCTTTTTATGTTTGAGAGTCGTTATAAAGAATGCACTGACACTGCCGATAATGAAGCTAACTATATAAATTTTCTATGTAAAACGGAGTTGCAAAAGCCCCAATGTAAGCATAATGTAATAAAAATGTTTACATTTAGAGTGCTCGCTTCGAATTGCAGATCCTGGACGCAACGTCTTCATGGAAGATCTCAAATTATCGGAGAGTTACCATGCAAACATTCCCGCGATTTTTCACTGCTATCATCTCCTCGCTTGCCTTTTTCTGTTTCAGCGCGCTGGCCGCAAACAGTGGTGTGATCCACTTTCGTGGGCAGATCGTCGAGCCGCCCTGTGATTACCAACCTTCGCCGACCAAAATGAGCGTGAACTGTTATCAGGACGGTAAGAATCATGTTCAGACAGTATCAATGAAATCCCTGCTACAGGGCAGCAGTTCGTCAATGACAAGAGCACCGCCACGCTGCACTGGCTAAATACGGATAAAAATGCAGCGATCCTCACCGTACAGTACAAATAGCCCGTAACGAAATGACGGGGTGTGTTGTTTATGGTAGGCAGTTTTAGTTGGCCACTTCATTTTCGATCTGGTTGATAGCAAGAGAGCTAACCCTGTTCACAACACAACTGAGCTATGTCGTGAAAGCTGGAGATGGGTGATAACAGCATAACAACTAAGGCCAGCCTCAGGGCTGGCTTTCTCTTCATCTAACCTGTCCACAATCACTGTAAGTTAAATTCATCATTGCATGTAGATGGCTTGCTACTTCAAACGGGAGAGTAAAAAGGATGATTTTGGACTCCGATAAAGAAACGTTGACATTTTCTCATCATCAATATGAGCAATTACAGCAAGGGTATGAAGTAACATCAAATTATTTTATTCATCATTGGGTTCATCTCGGACTATAGGTGGTGAATCGAGTACAAATACATTTCTCAAAAAATCATCCCGTCACTTTTTAATCTCATGGCATGTAGCATCTGAGACAGAATTAGTTACCCTCTGAACCCATCCCCATCCAGACATTTTATTCCCATCGAAATCTAGCTCAAAATCAGTAGCATTACCATCAGTGAAATGCGTCGCAGTTGTTTTATTCGATGAGAAATAACATTCTGCATCAGGTTTTACTTCTGGCTTATCATCACACCCAATCAAGGCAAATAGGCATAGTATCGCAAAGATCTTTTTCATTTTATTCACTATCCACTACACAATCAACGCCCATCAATGAACGCTGTTTACCACTGACTTTTATGACCATCTGAATTCCAGAATATGTCTCACCATCTTTGATGTAGATTAATTGATTACTGGCTTCACTTGTTTCAATCAATCCTGTTCTCATTTGCATCTTATCCCCTTCCTTCCACTTGTCATTACGTACAGGGCTAGTTTGAAAATCAAAATTCACACCATGCATTTTAATCATCATTAAATTTCCATTTTCAAGGAATTCTAATGGATACTTAGAAACACCCTGAGAGGTAATTTCACCAGTGTTAAGAATTGAATCTTCGACAATTACTTTGTCACAATGACCTATAGCCATTACATTAAATGCAGATGCTAATAAAGTTAAACCTAACACAATCTTTTTCATTTAAACCACCATCAATATTGAAAAATAAAAATAAGGATATTTCATTGTATTTTTTTCTGAACATAATTTACCGTGTAGTACAGGATCTATGCAATAACCCTGCACATTAAACCTTTTCATTAACATGAAAGGAAATAGATTTCTTACTTATAAGTTGACTATCCATGATTGCAAATGTATTCACAGATAGCCACTAATGTTAAAGAGTGGTTATCTATCTTTTGTTAGACAGGCATAGTAAATCAATTCCTTTATAGTAGAACGTGAGATAGATAAGTAAATCAAGATTGTTCATTAGTTCATCAAGTTTGCAATGAAAGTGCTTACCCTCCAGATTTGATGTAGTAGCACCGTTATACTTTTGCTCACGCTCAGCAGCATCTATAGTGATGAACGATCTTGAGAAAGCCTTGTCTACGCCTTTACTACGTAACTGAACCTGAACCTGAACCTGAAACGAGATAGTGCCTTATGCACTGGCTCTTTCTTTGATATTGATACTCGCTATATGAGTTATTCCTAAGAGATACTTTACACAAGTAGTAGTGTTGTTTCTAAGGAAAACCTATTTCAATCAGATTCTTATAGGTTTAAAACTACGGCTATGGTAGATAATCGATTCGTCTTAGAGCCTATCCCATTAGGCTATTTTATTCGCCATTTTGGGCCGGGCAGTGCTCGAAATCCTCACGTACTACGTGTACGCTCCGGTTTCTGCGCGCTGTCCGGCCCCAAACTGGCTTCAACAATTACGCCTACTGGGATAGGCTCTTGGTAAGAGGATAGTGAGCATGACCGAACGAATTCAGGTGCAGCAGGGGATATCACCCGCCTTGAGGTGGATGTTATCGTCAATGCCGCCAATCCTTCACTGATGGGGGGCGGTGGTGTGGATGGCGCAATCCATCGCGCCGCCGGGCCGTCATTACAGGAGGCTTGCGCCGTTGTTCGCCAGCAGCAGGGCACCTGTCCGACCGGACATGCGGTGATCACCCACGCGGGAAACCTGAAAGCAAAAGCTGTCATTCATACTGTCGGGCCGGTCTGGCAGGGCGGGGGAGAACAGGAAGCCTCACTCTTGCAGCAGGCGTACCACAACAGTTTGCAGTTGGCGCTGGATAATGGCTATCGCACGCTGGCCTTTCCGGCGATTTCAACCGGGGCCTACGGCTATCCTCATCGCGAGGCAGCGGAAATTGCCATCAGTACGGTGGCGGCGTTTCTGACTCGCCGTAGCCTGCCGGAAATCGTCTTTTTCGTCTGCTTCGATGACGAAACCACGCGTTTATATCAGGAAATACTTGGCCAGACGCGGATCCCCGCGCTGGCCAACGACGCCAACACCTAGTGGCCGGCCGTCTGCGGTTTAGGTGCTTTTTGCTGTGGTTTGCCGGAAAACAGGAAACGCAGCAGGGGAATACGCAGATGAATTTCGTACAACACCAACGCACAGCCCACGACAAAAACCAACCCGGTCAGGAAGCCGAGCGTATTTGAGCTAATGCTCGGCATAATCCAGGCGCCGAAGAACAGCGTCAGCGGGTGGTGCACCAGATAGATAAATAAGGAAGCATTGACGAAATAGGTGACGCGTGCGGACTGGAAGTTCAGCATACGGTGGCCGAATGAGAACACCACGTTCACCATCCACACGCCTAATACCATCGTAATCACATATTCCGTTTCATACATCCATGCATCGCCAGAACCGTAGTGCTGATTCAGTCGATAGGCGATAAACCCGAACAGGGCCGCCACGATGCACCACGGTGAAGGGGTGGTGAACAGCGTTTTTAACTTCGGATGAATAAAGGCCAACGCGCCGAGAATAAAGAAAGGCACGTAAAACAGCGTCTGCATGACCACGAAGTTAAACAGGCCATCACTCAGAATCGGCGGGTAGATAAGGAATAGCGTCCGACGGATAGCGGCATAGACCACCCCGAGCAGCAGGAACATGAGCGTAAGTTTGCCCATGGTCATGTTGTCGAAGAGATCGGCCCGGCGACGCATCTGGCGGCGGCGCATCTGGTGAAAGACCAGAATGCCGAGAGTCGTCAGCACCACCAGAACGAGCAGGAACCACAGGTGCGACACCAGTTCCCAGGCCAGCGTATTATATTTTTCGTAAAACGACAGCGTATGCCAGGTTTCCGTCTTACCCTTAACGTATTGCAGCATCAGGAATTGCGGCAGCGTGAGCAGCGGAATGGCGGTCAGCATCGGAATACCCACGCGCTCAACACGAACCTTCCACCATTTTTTGATGGGATAGCGTAAAAAGAGCATGTAGGAAAAGTAGCCGGAGATAACAAAGAACACCTGCATGCGAAATGCGTGCACAAAATCGTTAAAAAGCGTCAGCCACCATGACGGCGTCGGGCTATTCATATGCCAGGTGTGGGTAGAATACAGGAGCGAAATGTGAAAAGGGATCCCCAGCAACATTAGCCAGGCCCGAATCGAGTCGAGAAAATATTCACGCTGTGCGGGTTTGTTATTCATAGGGTTAGGTACGATTCTCAGACTAATCGCCTTACAGACTAAGACGAGAAAGTTTACATTCGTTGGCAACCCTACACGAACTCTGGTTACCTGTCTCCAGGATAAGCACGCAAAGTGCAAAGCACAGTCGACGGTTGCTTAATACCTAAGCCACCGGGCTGAACAATATGGGGATTATGTTGTCGGATTGCTTGAATTTCCAGTAAAATGGATCGGATCGATTTAAGCACACAAAGGGGGAAGTGCTTAGTTATATGAAACAGAAACCACAGATGATGAAACTGCGTTGGTTAGGCGCAGCCGTAATGTTGTCCCTGTGTACTTCATCTGCATGGGCATTCACTATTGATGACGTTGCAAAGCAGGCTAAGTCGCTGGCGGATAAAAGCTATGAAGCGCCGAAAAGCAACCTGCCTTCCGTCTTCCGCGATATGAAATATGCGGACTACCAGCAAATCCAGTTCAACCACGATAAGGCATACTGGAGCAACATTAAGACCCCGTTTAAGCTCGAATTCTACCACCAGGGTATGTATTTCGACACGCCGGTGACCATTAATGAAGTCACGGCGACCTCCGTGCGGAAAATTAAGTACAGCCCGGACTACTTCACGTTCGGTGACGTTAAGCATGACAAAGACACCGTGAAGGATCTTGGCTTTGCAGGCTTCAAAGTGCTGTATCCGATCAACAGCAAAGATAAGAACGACGAGATCGTCAGCATGTTGGGCGCCAGCTACTTCCGCGTGCTCGGCCAGGGGCAGGTGTATGGCCTGTCTGCCCGCGGTCTGGCGATTGACACGGCGCTGCCGTCCGGTGAGGAGTTCCCTCGCTTCCGTGAATACTGGATCGAGCGTCCGAAAGCGACCGATAAGCGTCTGACTATCTATGCGCTGCTGGATTCCCCGCGTGCAACCGGCGCTTACCGCTTTGTGGTGATGCCGGGTCGCGATACCGTCGTCGACGTGCAGAGCAAAATTTATCTGCGCGACAAAGTGGGTAAACTGGGCGTTGCGCCGTTGACCAGTATGTTCCTGTTCGGGCCGACCCAGCCTTCCGCCGCGACCAACTATCGCCCGGAACTGCACGATTCTAACGGTTTGTCTATCCACGCCGGCAACGACGAATGGATCTGGCGTCCGCTGAACAACCCGAAACATCTGGCCGTCAGCAGCTTCGCGACCGAAAACCCGCAGGGCTTTGGTCTGCTGCAGCGTGGCCGTCAGTTCTCTCGTTTTGAAGATCTGGATGACCGCTACGATCTGCGCCCAAGCGCCTGGATCACGCCGAAAGGCGATTGGGGCAAAGGCACCATTGAGCTAGTCGAGATCCCAACCAACGACGAAACCAACGATAACATCGTGGCTTACTGGACGCCGGATAAACTGCCGGAAGCCGGTAAAGAGATGAACTACAAGTACACCATCACCTTTACCCGTGACGAAGACAAACTGCATGCGACGGACAACGCGTACGTGATGCAGACTCGCCGTTCTACCGGCGATGTCAAACAGTCGAACCTGATTCGTCAGCCTGACGGTACCCTGGCGTTCATCGTCGACTTTACCGGTGCCGATATGCGTAAAATGCCGCAGGATACGCCGGTAACGGCGCAGACGAGCATTGGTGATAACGGTGAAATCGTTGAAAACAGCGTTCGCTATAACCCGGTGACCAAAGGTTGGCGTTTAACGCTGCGCGTGAAGGTGAAAGATCCGAAGAAAACCACTGAAATGCGCGCTGCGCTGGTCAACGCGGACCAAGCGCTGAGTGAAACCTGGAGCTATCAGCTGCCTGCAAATGAATAAGACAACGAAGTATATCGACGCACTGTCGCTTACGGATGCAGAAAAAGCGGCGCTCCCGGACACGACGCTGCGCGCCGTGCACGAAGCGCTGGATGACGAGCATCAGACAATTGCACGCGATGACGACACGCCGTTGGCGTCCGTCAAAGCGCGTCTGAAAGAGAGCTGGCCAGATTCTCTGGGCGGCGATCAGCTCACCAAAGACGAGGAAGGGCGCACGCAGCTGCAGGCGATGCCGAAAGCAACACGTTCTTCTATGTTCCCGGACCCATGGCGTACCAACCCGGTTGGCCGCTTCTGGGATCGTCTGCGTGGCCGCGATGTCACTCCGCGCTACCTGTCTCGTCTGACCAAAGAAGAGCAGGAACGTGAGGCGAAATGGCGTACGGTGGGTTCCTTGCGCCGTTACACGCTGCTGATTCTGACGCTGGCGCAGACCGTGGTCGCGACCTGGTATATGAAGACCATCCTGCCGTATCAGGGCTGGGCGCTGATTAACCCGGCCGATATGGTCGGGCAGAATCTGTGGGTCTCCTTTATGCAGCTGCTGCCGTATCTGCTGCAAACCGGGATCCTGATCCTCTTTGCCGTCCTGTTCTGCTGGGTCTCCGCCGGTTTCTGGACCGCATTGATGGGCTTCCTGCAACTGCTCATTGGCCGCGACAAGTACAGCATTTCTGCGTCTACCGTGGGCGATGAGCCGCTGAATCCGGAACACCGGACGGCGCTGATTATGCCTATTTGTAACGAAGACGTGTCCGCGTATTCGCCGGTTTGCGTGCGACGTGGGAGTCAGTGAAAGCCACTGGCCAGCAGAAGCACTTTGACGTTTACATTCTCAGCGACAGCTACAATCCGGACATCTGCGTAGCAGAGCAAAAAGCCTGGATGGAGCTGATTGCCGAGGTGCAGGGTGAAGGGCAGATCTTTTATCGTCGTCGTCGTCGTCGCGTGAAGCGTAAAAGCGGCAACATCGATGACTTCTGCCGCCGCTGGGGTAATCAGTACAGCTATATGGTCGTGCTGGATGCCGACTCGGTGATGTCCGGCGACTGCCTGACCAACCTGGTGCGCCTGATGGAAGCGAACCCGAATGCCGGGATCATCCAGTCTTCGCCGCGCGCCTCCGGAATGGACACGCTGTACGCCCGCTGCCAGCAGTTTGCAACCCGCGTTTACGGCCCGCTGTTTACCGCCGGTTTGCACTTCTGGCAGTTAGGCGAATCGCACTACTGGGGTCACAACGCCATCATCCGCGTGAAGCCGTTTATCGAGCACTGCGCGCTGGCGCCGCTGCCGGGTGACGGTAACTTCGCCGGGTCGATTCTGTCGCACGACTTCGTTGAAGCCGCGCTGATGCGTCGTGCCGGGTGGGGCGTGTGGATTGCCTACGATCTGCCGGGCTCATATGAAGAGCTGCCGCCGAACCTGCTGGATGAACTGAAGCGTGACCGTCGCTGGTGTCAGGGTAACCTGATGAACTTCCGACTGTTCCTGGTAAAAGGGATGCACCCGGTTCACCGTGCGGTGTTCCTCACCGGTGTCATGTCCTACCTCTCCGCGCCGCTGTGGTTTATGTTCCTGGCCCTGTCGACCGCGCTGCAGGTAGTGCATGCGCTAACCGAGCCGCAGTACTTCCTGCAGCCGCGTCAGCTGTTCCCGGTCTGGCCGCAGTGGCGTCCTGAGCTGGCGATCGCGCTGTTTGCCTCGACCATGGTGCTGCTGTTCCTGCCGAAACTGCTGAGTATCATTCTCGTGTGGTGCAAAGGCTCGAAAGAGTATGGCGGCTTTGTACGTGTGACGATCTCCCTGCTGTTGGAGGTGCTGTTCTCCGTGCTGCTGGCACCGGTGCGTATGCTGTTCCACACCGTATTCGTGGTCAGCGCGTTCCTGGGCTGGGAAGTGGTCTGGAACTCGCCGCAGCGTGATGATGACTCCACGCCGTGGAGTGAAGCCTTTATGCGTCACGGTTCTCAGCTGCTGCTGGGCCTGGTGTGGGCTGTCGGCATGGCGTGGCTGGATCTGCGCTTCCTGTTCTGGCTGGCGCCGATTGTGTTCTCGCTGATTCTGTCGCCTTTCGTGTCGGTGATCTCCAGCCGCTCGACCGTGGGTCTGCGCACCAAACGCTGGAAGCTGTTCCTGATTCCGGAAGAGTACAGCACGCCGAAGGTGCTGGCTGATACCGAAGCGTATCTGGAACAGAACCGCGCACGCGTGCTGGACGACGGCTTTATGCATGCGGTGTTTAATCCGTCGTTTAACGCCCTGGCAACGGCGATGGCAACCGCGCGTCACCGTGCGAGCCATGTGCTGGAGATCGCTCGCGATCGCCACGTTGAACAGGCGCTGAACGAAACGCCGGATAAGCTGAACCGCGATCGTCGTCTGGTGCTGCTGAGCGACCCGGTCACCCTGTCGCGTCTGCACTACCGCGTCTGGGCCGCGCCGGAGAGATATTCCTCCTGGGTGGCTGAGTACGATAAGCTGACGCTGAATCCGCAGGCGTTAAAAGCCAAATAACCCGGAGCGTCCCGGTCGAGGTAGAACCCCGCCGGGGAAGGTCAAGGGAGATATTTGCCGTAAGGAAATACCGGCCATCCAGCCGGTATTTTTTTGTCTGTAACAATGAGGAAGAACAACGTGATACGAATGTTACTGGTTGTCGTCATGACGATAGTGCTGAGCGGATGCGGCAGCATTATCAGTAGAACGATTCCCGGACAGGGCCATGGAAACCAGTATTATCCGGGCGTAAAGTGGGATTTGCGCGATTCCGCCTGGCGCTATGTCACCATTATCGATCTACCGTTCTCGCTGGTGTTCGACACCCTGTTGCTGCCGATTGACGCCAGCCACGGGCCTTATGAGTAACTAGCGCTCATCCATTCATCGGCAGCGGTCTGGCCCTCTTCGGTATCGAGAGAGGGCTCCAGCTGATACTCGCCTTCATCCCACTCGTGTAGCGTATTCTCTTCTACCCACTCCTGACGAAGCTCAATCTCATCAAAGTCACCGTCAAACACGCTCTGCGCGGCTTCGCCGCTGAGCATTGGCAGACATTCGCCTTCTTCATCCTCATCGGCGAAGAACTCGGCCTGCCACATGATGTCACCGTCCTGTAAAACGTACTTTTGCATATTGAACTGCTGTACGTCCGCTTCGCTCTCCTCCAGACCGGGATTATCGGCGAGAAAAGTTTCGCGTGCCGCATCAATAGCTTCTTCGAGCGTGGCGTATAAGGTCATCTCTTTCTCCCTGCAATTTGACGTGGTATTCAGGGAAATAATAGCTGAAGTTTTCGGTTGTACACGCCCTGCGCGATGTTTTCACGCAAACCGCAGGGCGAGAGGGCTAGGGGCGAGAAGGTTCCGGGTTACGGCGTAGGCTGAAACCGGTATAAACGGCGTTAAACAGCACCACGACGGCGGTCACGCAGAACACCGCGCGGAAGCCATAGTTGGCCGATACGGCGGCGCCAATCAGCGGCCCGGTCACGTTGCCGATATCGCGGAACGACTGGTTGTAGCTGAAAATACGCCCGGCAATCTGGTTGCTGGAGTTATAGACCAACAGCGTTTGTACCGCCGGAAGGAGCGCGCCGTCGGCGGCCCCAACAGGAAGCGCAGAATACCCAGCTGTAGCGGGTTTTGCACAAATGACATCGGAATCAGCAGCAGCACCGAAACAATCAGTGCGACGATGAGAATTTTCTCCGGGCCGATGCGGTCACCAAGTTTCCCCAGACGCGGTGCGCAAATCAGCGCCGCCACGCCGGGGACTGAGGCTATCATGCCGCTGATAAAGGCGATGTTGCTGATATTCCCCGCCAGATCGCGCACGTAGAGCGTGAGGATTGGCGCAATTGAACCGGTGGCGACTTGAATGATTAAGGTGGTGACGAACAGGCTAAGCACCAGCTCGCGGTTTTTCAGCGAGCCGAATACCTCTTTAACGTGCAGCATCTCCTTTTTGGAGACCGGCGTGAACTGCTCGCGGATAAAGAACAGGGTCAGGACGAAGCAGATAAACAGTACCGTTGCGGTCATAAAGAAGACCGGACGCAGCCCATAGTTATCGGCCAGGAAACCACCGGCGAGCGGCCCAAGCAGCGCGCCGCTGACCGCGCCTGTCGAGAGCGTCCCAGCGCCCAGCCGCTTTTATGGCGGGGATCTGAGTGGCAATCAGCGCGTTGGCGTTAGGAATAAAACCGCCCAGCAGCCCCAGCAGCGCGCGCAGGATTAAAAATTGCCAGATATTCTGCGCCATTCCCATCAGCAGCATGACGATCGCCATGCCTAGCGCCGAACGCAGCAGCATGATTTTGCGGCCTTTACGGTCGGCTAAACCGCCCACAGCGGGGAGGCGATGGCGGAAAACAGAAAGGTGATACTGAAGACCAGGCCAGACCACATATTCAGCGCGCTGTGGCCGGTCACGCCAAGTTGCTCAACGTACAGGGGAAGGAACGGCATCACCAGGCTGAATGCAGCGCCGGTTAAAAAACAGCCGAGCCAGACGACAGCGAGGTTACGCTTCCAGTTTATGGGGCATCTGAGGGTAGCATAGGGTTCCGCAGGCAATATCGCCAAAAGAGAATGTATTTATAAGCCTGCTAATTATGCGCCCGTGTTCATATCACCGCAATGTGGGTAGCTTTTAAAGCTAAAACAAAACGCGCAGCCTGGGCTGCGCGTTGCGATCAGTAGCGGGAGGGGACACCTTCCGGACGCGTCTTAAAGCGCCGATGCAGCCACATATATTGCTCGGGCGCCATCAGGATGCATTTCTCGACGATGGTGTTCATCCATGCGGCAGTCGTTTCCGCGTCGTCCAGCGGCGGATTGCACTCCGGCTCAAGGATAATCAACTCGTAGCCTTTACCGTCCGGTTTGCGGCGCGGCACAAACGGCACAACGCAGGCTTTTGACATCTTCGCCAGCATCCAGGTGCCGGAAGTGGTCGCCGCGTCTTTCACCGCAAACAGCGGGGCGAACACGCTGGCACGCGGACCGTAGTCGTGATCCGGCGCGTACCAGATGATCTCGCCGTTTTTCAACGCTCTGACCATCCCTTTGAGGTCTTTACGATCGAGCATGCTTTTATTTGAACGCATGCGACCCCAGGTTTGCAGCCAGTCGAGAACCGGGTTGTCGTTTGGACGATAGACACCGATGCCAGGGTTGTGGATACCAAACATCCGGGCGCCCATTTCGAGCGTCAGGAAGTGAATACCGATCAGCAAAACGCCGCGGTCAGAATCCTGTACGGCGCGAATGTGCTCAAGGCCGCTGGCGTCCATCCAGCGGTTAATACGCTTCGTTGGCCAGAACCAGGCGATGCCGGTCTCCATCACGCCCATGCCCACGGACTCAAAATTCTTCACCACCATCCGATGACGTTCTTCTTCGCTCATCTCCGGGAAGCAAAGCTCCAGATTACGGTAGGCAATTTTTGCGCGGCGCTTCATCAGCCGCAATGCCAGTCGACCCATCGCGTTGCCGAGACGGTAGATAACCGGATAGGGCAGTTGAACGACCAGCCAGAGCAGGCCAATGCCCAGCCATGATGGCCAGTAGCGAGGATGCAGCAGCGCAGCGGTGAACTTGGGTAACTGGGTCATGTGTTTCCTGTTTTTACGAGCAACTGGTTCTATTGTCGCACTATTTTTCCGTCAACCAAAATGCCGGGCCACGACCGGCGATAATTTAGCCAGAGATTTTGCGCGGTATTATTATTGGTGATGAAAATGTAGCGCAAAATGTGGGGATGTAAATTAACGATGATTGCTATATCATGCGCCCGATTAAGACCATCCATTCTATTTTGCAGGATAAGAACACCATGCCAGTGTTGCATAACCGCATTTCGAATGAGACGCTGAAAGCGCAGATGCTGGCAGAAACCGAGCCACGCACCACTATCTCATTCTATAAATACTTCACCATCGTCGATCCCAGGGCTACCCGGGATGCGCTGTATGTTGCGCTAACGGAGCTCAAGGTCTTTGGCCGTATCTATCTCGCCCACGAGGGCATTAACGCCCAGATCAGCGTCCCGGCCAGCCTCGTGGAAAAGCTGCGCGAACGGCTGTACAGCTTTGATCCGGCGCTTAAAGACCTGCGTCTGAATATCGCCCTTGATGACGATGGTAAATCCTTCTGGGTGCTGCGCATGAAGGTCCGCGATCGTATCGTCGCGGACGGGATTGACGATCCTACCTTCGATGCCAGCGATGTCGGCGACTACCTGAAAGCGGCAGAAGTTAACGCCATGCTGGATGACCCGGACGCGGTATTTATCGATATGCGCAACCACTACGAATATGAAGTGGGCCATTTTGAGCAGGCGCTGGAAATTCCGGCAGATACTTTCCGCGAGCAGTTGCCGAAGGCCGTGGAAATGATGCAGGAACATAAAGATAAAAAAATCGTCATGTACTGCACCGGTGGTATTCGCTGCGAGAAAGCCAGCGCCTGGATGAAGCACAACGGCTTCAAGCAGGTGTGGCATATTGAAGGCGGTATTATTGAGTACGCGCGTCGCGCCCGCGAGCAAGGCTTACCGGTACGCTTTATCGGCAAAAACTTCGTCTTCGACGAGCGCATGGGCGAGCGTATCTCCGATGAGGTGATTGCCCACTGCCACCAGTGCGGCACGCTGTGCGACAGCCACACCAACTGCCTGAACGACGGTTGCCACCTGTTGTTTATTCAGTGCCCGGCCTGCGCCGAGAAGTTTGAAGGCTGCTGCAGCGAAGCCTGCCAGCAGGAACACAAGCTGCCGGAAGAGGAACAACGTCAGCGACGTGCGGGCCGCGAAAACGGCAATAAGATTTTTAATAAGTCGCGCGGTCGTTTGAATACGCGTTTAGGCATTCCTGACCCGGAAGGGCAAAACAACTAGCTGAAATAGAGATAGGCGATATCGGCGAGGGCCAGCAGCAGCCAGAGCATCAGATAAAGCATCAGGTGCTCGCGAATGTTGTTGATCAGGTAGTAAAACAGACGACGCATATCATTCTCTGTAGAACGGCCCGCATTGTCGGGCCGTTCATTTTTAGTGGTTAAAACGGGCCAGCGCGAAGGGGCTTAAATCGAACGCTGGCGTCTGCTGCTGCGCAAATTGGGCGGCAATTTCGCCCAGCACGGTAGCGAACTTAAAGCCATGGCCGCTCAGACCGCCGATAAACAGCACGTCGGGCTGGCCGGGTAGGGTGTCGATAATAAAGTCTTCATCCGGCGAGTTATCGTAGGTACAGGCTGCGCCGTACAGACAACCGCCGATGCCGGGCAAAATCTGGCGCAGGAAGCCGAACGCTTCTGAGCCGTCGCTGGCGACCGAACCGAACGCTTTGCGCTCTTCCGGGCTGTTGATTAGCTGCCCGCCGTTGTGTTTACCAATCTTCAATTCGTTTTCAACCGCCGGGAAACCGTAGAACTGATCGCCGTTAGGCAACTCGCCGGTAAACGCCGGGAAGTTATTCTTACGGCTGTAGCGGCCATCGGCCTGGAACCAGGCAAAGACCTTACGTACCGGCTGAATCGGCAGTTCAGGGTAGAACTGTTTCACCCAGGTGCCGGCGGTCAGCAGCAGTTTTTTACCTTGCCAGCGGCCTTCAGACGTTTCAATCGTTACGCCATCGGCATCGCTGTGGATGGCGGTGACCGGGCAGTTAAACAGCTGGGCGCAACCCGCGTCTTTCGCCATCGCGATCAGCGTTTTTACCGCCAGTTCGCTTTTCAGTACGCCGGAGCCGGGTTCAAAAATGGCCTGATAGTCGGCGGGCACGGTGATTTCGGGCCAGCGGGCCATCAGCGCGCTGGCGTCCAGCCGCTCTACCGGCAGGTTAAACTGCGCGGCGCTCTGGGCGACGGTCTGCAGGAAGGTGGAGTTGGCGGGCCAAGATTCACCACGCCGCTGCGTTCGAACAACTCTTCGCCGCTGATGGCGGATAGCTCGTCCCACAGCGCTTGCGCACGCAGTACCAGCGGCACATATTTCTCACCCTCGCCGTAGGCGTGGCGCATCAGACGCGTGTCGCCGTGGTGGCTACCCTGCTGGTGGGGCGGCATATGGGCGTCGGTCATCAGGACGTTTAAACCCGCTTTACGGGCGTAATAACCGGCTGCGGCACCGACGGAGCCGCTGCCAACAATAATGAGATCGTATTGCATAGTCTTTCCTGACTCGATAATGAGGCGCGAAATCTGTGTCTGGTAGAGTAAATTAAGCTGCAGTTGTTATACAAGCGTGAAAATAATTAAGGCACCCGAGGGTGCCTGTTTGCCATTACGACGAGAAAAGTATCGGCGTTAATGCCGGCGATACTCGTTGACCTGGTAATCGCCAGACTCAATTTTGGCAATCCCGGCTTCCAGTATGGAAATAAACTGACGTGCGACGTCGGTCGTCAGCCATAGCGTTTGGCCAACTTCTGCTTCTTTATTGCTCGATTGATTGGGGTCTTGGTAGTGCAGGCGCAACATCAGCGCATCATAGCTATCTACGGTGCTGATGTCCCATCCGACGAGGGATGGGTCTGGATGACTTCATTATTCTTTTCCATCATAACCCTTATTTACGTGTTAAAAGGCAACAACTCTCGAGGTCTAATGCAATTTTTTGTGAAGCTTTATCAGTATACAACACTTCAATAAATACTCGAGAATTGAAATCAAAAGCAACACAAATTCCTGAGTTAGTCGGCTATTTGCGCAATAAACAACCATGTCGCGCAATTTTTTACCGCTAATGTAAAAAGTGGGGATTGATCACAGAAAAACAAGCGCGGGAATAAAAAAAGCCGGGGCGACCCGGCAAAAAAAACACAATGAGGGAAAATTTAGTCGGTGATGAACCAGTCGTCGGCGCTTTCCCAGGTTTCCTGGAGGATTTCGCTGATGCGGTCTTTATCTTCTTTAATGCCACCGATCACGGAAAGGTTATTGCTGGCAGCATAGCGCACGCTAACGGCGCCACCGCTGTCTGGAAATTGGTTGTTGATACGGCGGGAAAGTTCGTCTGCCAGCGCGTCTAAGGCGCCTGCCGGCAGCGCGGTGGTTTTTGCAATAGTGACTTCAATACGCATAATTGCCCCCTATGTAATATACTGTATATTTATACAGTCATATTCAGGAGTTTACAACAGGGGCGCGATTTTATTTTTTCACCGTCCAGCGCAGCGTTTCTCCGGCGAGGAACGGCACTAAGGTATCATCACTCAGGGCGATGCTTTCCGCGACCTGACTCTCTTCACGCACCAGCTCAACGTAGCTGTCGTTAACCGGCAGGCCGTAGAAACGCGGGCCGTTCAGCGAGCAGAATGCTTCGAAATGCTCAAGCGCGTTCATCTCTTCAAACACGGTGGCGTAGCTGCCCAGCGCGGTAGGCGCATTAAAGCAACCCGCACAGCCGCAGCTGGCTTCTTTACGGTGACGGGCGTGCGGCGCGGAATCAGTGCCGAGGAAGGCGCGGGTAAAGCCGCTGGCAACCAGTTCGCGCAGCGCCTGCTGGTGAACGTTGCGTTTCAGAATCGGCAGGCAATACAGATGCGGACGCACGCCGCCGACCAGCATATGATTGCGGTTGAACATCAGATGCTGTGGCGTGATGGTGGCGGCCAGCAGGTCATTGCCGTCGCGCACATACTCGGCGGCATCTTTGGTGGTGATGTGTTCGAACACCACTTTCAGGCCCTGAAGACGCTGGCGTAGCGGCTCCATCACGCTGTCGATAAAGCGCGCCTCGCGGTCGAAAATATCGATTTCTGCATGGGTCACTTCGCCGTGCACCAGCAGCGGCATGCCCAGCTTCTCCATGCGCTCCAGCACGGGCATAATCGCATCGGTGCTGGTGACGCCGTGGCTGGAGTTGGTGGTAGCGTTAGCCGGATACAGCTTCGCGGCGGTGAATACGCCTTCGTTAAAACCGCGCTCCAGTTCGTTTGGATCCAGCGTATCGGTCAAATAGCAGGTCATCAGCGGAGTGAAGTCGTGCCCGGCAGGCACCGCGTCGAGGATGCGCTGGCGATAGGCGATAGCCGCATCGACGGTGGTAATTGGCGGAACCAGGTTCGGCATAATAATCGCGCGGCCATACAGCTCGCTGGTATACGGAACAACCGTTTTCAACATCTCGCCGTCGCGAAGATGGATATGCCAGTCGTCTGGGCGGCGAATTTTCAGAACTTGCGGTAATGCGGTCATGTAAGGCTCCGGCTGGTGGGATATCAGTCATTTTTGCCGGGCACTAAGGATAAGCGGAAACGTTTTCCTTTGCATCCTTTTCCGTAAAAAATAATGCCCAATGACATGGCGCCATCGGGCATGAACAACAAGGATTAGTTGGTGAACGGGATAATGATTTCGCCTGGCTTCACTTCAATGCCTTTCGCGAATTTCTTCGCCAGCGCTTCACCCTTGCTGGCATCTTCTTTCAGCACGTAGGCCGGCTGCTTGTTGAAGTAGGTGCGCAGCGACTGATTAAGATACGGAATCAACGTTTGCACCACCGACTGCATTTTCTCCGGGGTGACTTTAGCATCCACCACTTCCATCTCCTGCAGGTAGATGGCGCCTTGCTCCTGGTTAAACACCGGTAAGGCCTTCAGCTTGAGGCTATGTTAGCTTTCTGGCTGCCGAACAGGGAGTTCAGATCCAGCTTCGCGTCACCGCTGAGGCTTACTTTATTCGGCTCTTCACGGCCAATGGCGCTGGTCAAATTGTTGAGGACGATATGGGCGTCTGCCACGCCCGGGACCCGATATCTTTGGAGAAATTATTGCGTTTTTGCAACGCCTGATTAATCTCCTGCTCGCTGACCGAATATTGCGTAAGCTGATTACAGCCAACAACCAGGCCGCTAACGATCAGGGCGGCAATGACTAACAATTTTTTCATGGGTTCCTCAACGTAAAGCGTTGTATGCATCCTGACAATAAGCAGCATACGCTGTCAGTAACAATCTGACAGCGGAAAATACTGAAAGTGCCGCGGATGGGCAAAATGGTGAACGCTACTCGCTGATTTTGCGGGCTTCAGGCTTGGTCGCGCGGCTTATTCTCTGCCGTTTTCTTCTCTGCGGTAAAGTCGGCATCCGTGTCGGCGTGCACGTCGTTCATCGCTTTTTTAAAGCCCTTTAGCGCCGTGCCCAGGTCCGCCCGAGGGAACCGATTTTTTTGGTGCCGAACACCAGAACAAAAAGCACGACGACCACTAAGAGTTTGGTAACGCTAATTTCACCCATGATACAAACCTATTGAGAAAATAATGACCAATTCTCGCAAACCACGCGGGGAAATATTTGTCTGTTAATGGCATAAATTCACCTGCTGGAACCGATAAAAAATAACCTCTGCGTTTTATCTCATTTCTCAACTGCTTAGCGTCTGTCGTCCGTTAAGACAAAACATCTTCATTTTCCGCGCGATCTCACCTTTTCTCGTATTGCCAGCGGTGGTCCTTTTTTATCACAATGCAAAAAGACAGCGTGTTGTTTTCATTGGCTGCCGTCGGGCAGGTATAGTTAAACGATCAGGGTATAGATTGGGTACAGGAGTAGTGAGATGTTTGGCTATCGCAGTAACGTGCCGAAAGTTCGGTTGACCACGGATCGGTTGGTTGTGCGGTTGATTCACGACCGGGATGCGTGGCGTCTGGCGGATTATTACGCCGAGAATCGACAGTTTTTAAAACCCTGGGAACCCATTCGCGATGACAGCCACTGCTATCCCTCAGGATGGCAGGCGCGCCTGTCGATGATTAACGAGTTCCACAAGCAGGGAACCGCCTTTTATTTCGCGCTGCTTGACCCTGAGGAAAAAGAGATCATCGGCGTCGCCAACTTCTCCAACGTGGTGCGCGGGTCGTTCCATGCGTGTTATCTCGGCTACTCAATCGGCCAGAAGTGGCAGGGCAGGGATGATGTACGAAGCGCTGACCGCCGCCATTCGTTATATGCAGCGCACGCAGCATATTCACCGTATTATGGCGAACTATATGCCGCATAATCAGCGCAGCGGAAATCTGCTGGCGCGTCTCGGTTTTGAAAAAGAGGGTTATGCGAAGGACTATTTACTGATTGACGGTGAATGGCGCGATCACGTACTGACCGCCTTAACCACCCCACAATGGACGCCTGGCCGCTAAGGAATCACCATGAAATACCAATTAACGCCTCTGGAAGCTCGCGTGATCGGCTGCCTGCTGGAAAAGCAGGTGACGACGCCGGAGCAGTATCCGCTGTCGATCAACGCCGTAGCGACGGCCTGTAACCAGAAAACCAATCGTGAGCCGGTGATGACGCTCAGCGAAGCGGAAGTTCAGGATCAGCTCGATACCCTGGTCAAGCGCCACTATTTGCGTACGGTCAGTGGGTTTGGTAACCGCGTCACCAAGTACGAACAGCGTTTTTGCAACTCGGAGTTTGGCGATCTGAAACTCTCTTCTGCCGAAGTCGCGCTGGTGACGACACTGCTGCTGCGCGGCGCGCAGACGCCAGGTGAATTGCGTGGTCGCGCGCAGCGCATGCATGAATTTGCCGACATGGCCGAGGTGGAGAGTACCCTGGAACGTCTGGCGAACCGCGAAGACGGCCCGTTTGTTGTGCGTCTGCCGCGTGAGCCAGGCAAGCGGGAAAGCCGCTATATGCATCTGTTTAGCGGTGAAGTTGATTTACAGTCGGTGGCGGCTCAGAGCAGTGCGCCAGCGGCTGATGGCGATCTGCGCGACCGGGTTGAAGCGCTGGAAGGCGAAGTTGCGGAACTGAAACAGCGTCTGGATTCACTGCTGGCACACCTTGGGAGTAATCAGCATGGCTAAAATTCGCATTGGTGTGGTCGGCCTGGGCGGTATTGCGCAGAAGGCATGGTTGCCGGTGGTGAGCGCGGCAACAGACTGGACGCTACAGGCCGCCTGGTCGCCGGGTAAAGAAAAGGCGCTGAAGGTGTGCGAAACCTACCGCATGCCTTACGCCGATTCGCTGGCGGCGCTGGCCGCCCAGTGCGACGCGGTATTTGTGCACAGTTCCACGGCGTCTCACTATGCGGTGGTCAGCGAGTTGCTGAACGCAGGGTGCACGTCTGCGTGGACAAACCGTTGGCCGATAAGCTTGATGATGCGGAACGGCTGGTGGCGCTGGCGGCGCGCAAGAAATTGACCCTGATGGTGGGTTTCAATCGCCGCTTTTCGCCACTGTACCGTGAGCTGAAAAAACAGGCGGGTGAAATGGCCTCGCTGCGCATGGATAAACATCGTAGCGACAGCGTCGGCCCGCACGATCTGCGATTTACCCTGCTGGATGACTATCTGCACGTGGTGGATACCGCGCTGTGGCTGGCGGGCGGTAAGGCCAAACTCAGCGATGGCGTGCTGCAAACCACCGATGAAGGCTGCATGTTCTATGCCGAGCACCACTTCAGCCAGCCAGGCCTACAGATTACCACCAGTATGCATCGCCGCGCAGGCAGCCAGCGTGAGTCGGTGCAGGCGGTGGCGGACGGCGGGCTCTATGAGGTCACCGATATGCGCGAATGGCGTGAAGAGCGTGGCGCTGGCGTCGTGACGCGGCCGATTCCCGGCTGGCAAACGACCCTCGAACAGCGTGGGTTTGTCGGCTGTGCGCGTCATTTTATTGAATGCGTGCAAAATCAGACGGTTCCGGAAACGGCGGGGAGCAGGCGATTATGGCCCAGCGTATCGTGGAAGGGCTGTGGCATGAGGCGATCCGCGAATAACCAGCTGTAACAACTGGCAGTAGCAATTCATCCCGAACCCGGTAGACTAACGCCACTTTTTCGCGCCCGTCTACCGGGCGTTTTGTTTGCGGGTTGTGGAATCACAAAGTCATGAACCTATTAAAATCGCTGGCAGCCGTCAGCTCGATGACCATGTTTTCGCGCGTGCTGGGATTTGCGCGCGACGCGATTGTGGCGAGGGTATTTGGGGCAGGAATGGCCACCGACGCCTTTTTCGTGGCGTTTAAGCTGCCGAACCTGCTGCGTCGAATTTTTGCCGAAGGGCGTTTTCCCAGGCGTTTGTGCCGATTCTGGCCGAATACAAAAGCAAGCAGGGTGAAGAGGCCACGCGGGTATTTGTCGCTTACGTTTCCGGGCTGCTCACGCTGGCGCTGGCGATTGTTACCGTGCTGGGATGCTGGCCGCGCCGTGGGTGATCACCATTACCGCGCCGGGTTTTGCCGACACCGCTGACAAGTTCACGCTGACCACCCAGCTACTGCGTATTACCTTCCCGTATATTCTGTTGATTTCGCTCGCCTCGCTGGTCGGCGCGATCCTGAATACCTGGAACCGCTTCTCGGTGCCAGCCTTTGCGCCAACCTTCCTTAATATCAGCATGATTGGCTTCGCGCTGTTCGCCGCGCCGCATTTCCATCCGCCGGTGCTGGCGCTGGCGTGGGCGGTGACCGTCGGCGGCGTGCTGCAACTGGCCTATCAGCTTCCGCATCTGAAAAAAATCGGCATGCTGGTGCTGCCGCGCATCAACTTTAAAGACGCGGGCGCGGTGCGGGTGGTGAAACAGATGGGGCCGGCAATTCTCGGCGTCTCGGTGAGTCAGATCTCGCTGATCATCAACACCATTTTTGCCTCGTTTCTCGTTTCCGGTTCGGTATCGTGGATGTATTACGCCGACCGTCTGATGGAGTTTCCGTCAGGCGTGCTGGCGTGGCGCTGGGGACTATCCTGCTGCCGTCGTTGTCGAAAAGCTTTGCCAGCGGCAACCACGACGAATACTGCCGCCTGATGGACTGGGCCTGCGCCTGTGCTTCCTGCTGGCGCTGCCGAGCGCGGTGGCGTTGGGTATTCTGGCCAAGCCGCTGACCGTGGCGCTGTTCCAGTACGGTAAATTTACCGCCTTTGATGCCGCGATGACCCAGCGCGCGCTGGTGGCTTACTCCGTTGGCCTGATGGGGCTTATCGTCGTTAAAGTTCTGGCGCCGGGCTTCTATTCGCGTCAGGACATTAAAACACCGGTGAAAATTGCTATCGTCACGCTGATTATGACCCAGTTGATGAACCTGGCGTTTATCGGCCCGCTGAAGCACGCCGGGCTGTCGCTGTCGATTGGTCTGGCGGCCTGTCTGAACGCCGCGCTGCTGTACTGGCAGCTGCGTAAGCAGAAAATCTTCACCCCGCAGCCGGGCTGGCGCATGTTCCTGGTGCGTCTGGTGGTGTCGGTGCTGGTGATGGCGGCGGCGCTGCTCGGTATGATGCACGTCATGCCGGAGTGGTCGCAGGGTACGATGCCTTTCCGTCTGTTGCGTCTGATGGGCGTGGTGGTGGTGGGCGTGGTGGCTTATTTTGCCGCGCTGGCCATTCTGGGCTTCAGAATTAAAGAGTTTGTACGCCGGACGGCGTAAACGAAATACACTTCGCGGGCACGTTCTGTGGCCCCGCCCGTGTTCAGACTGAGAACTTCTTGGCGCTACGGGTAAGGCTGCTGCCTGCTGCCTGCCCATCCTTTCCGTACAGTCCCGTCTCCTGAAAAGGCTTCAGCACATCGAGCGCCTGCTGGTTGCGGACAATCTGTCCTTCAAGCAGCCAGCCATTATGCTGATTTAACCGACGCAGCTGCTGCGTGGTTTCCGTAATGGTCTGCCAGCGACTGCCGATATCTTCATTATCGGTGCTTTGTCGGGCGTCCTGTTCCACGCGACGCTGTTTTTCCAGGTAGTCTAAGGTCGCCAGCAGAGAGCTTTTCTCTTCGGTAATGCTGGCAAGCCGCAGGCCGTTAACGCTGCCTGCAGAGAGCTGCTGTTGCTCAGCATCCATCACTTCTTTAAGAGAGTGAAGGATGCTGGTCATTTGGTCCAGAATGGCTGACAAACTGCTCATGCGCTTATTTACTCTGTAGATAATCTTGCGTGTCTTGAATCAGCGCGTCGGCAATCTTACCGGTATCCATTTTTAACTCGCCGTTACGAATGGCGGTTTTCAGTTCCTCGACGCGCGCCATATTAATATCGCCGCTGCTTGAACGGGTCAGTGCGGTCTGCGCATTGCTTAACGTCACGCTGGCGCTGGTGGCGGTTTCGGTTTTCTCGGCACGCACTTTTTGTGCACTGGTCTCCGGCGTTTCGCGATGTTGTACCGGCGTTACCGCTTTCAGAGATGATGTACGATCGATGCTCATAATGCTTTCCTCATTGGAGGCTTTGGTATGGCGCAGGCGCCGACTCTCATTAATTGTTAATTATCTATCGGCAAGCGACACATATTCTTTAAGAAGTTTATAGATTAATCAGAATATTCCCATCAGCGCTCACCTGACCGCTCACCACCTGACCAGAAGGCATTCTCACGCGGGCGTTCTGGGCCACCGCGGCGTTGTTTAACGCCTGCCCCTCGCTGTTGATGCTAAAGCCTTCCCCTTGGGCAACGACCATCACTTTCTGTCCTGCTTTCACCCGCCACGACTGACGCACCATCGATAGCTGAATCGGCTGGCCGATGGCAACGTCGCGCAGACTGATGGCATCCTCGGCCTGCGACAAATTCAACATGGTACGCGGCGGCAGCTGATCGAGCCGCCCACGCATTAATGTGACGCTCTGCGACTCAATCGGCGATCCGCGCACGATTGGCGCCGCGGCGACAACGTAATCGCCTATCGCCTGCACGGTCACCTGTAAATACTGTTTCGCATTCCCGCACTGGGCCACCACCGTCAGATTTCCCCATAGCCGCGAGTTACCCGGCGTGCTGAACGTGGGAGCGTCACAGCTAAGCTGCTGATTCTGCGTATTGCGCAGTTTCACGCTGACTTCATCGCTAAAGCCAGTCAGCCGCTCGCGAAAGAACGCGGTCAGCTGCGTCTGAATATCAGCCGCCTGAGCAAGCGGGCTAAAGGCCAGTATCGCAGCGGTGAATGGGACAATGAGCTGACGCATTGAACGCTCCTGTGGATGGCGAATGCACGCATTTTACTCAACTTGCGATGACATCAACGCAACAAATAGCGACGCATATTGCGCTTATTCCGTCGATGACGCGCGCATAAGGAGAATTAAGCTGTCGGCTGAAACTTTGTCATTAGCGGAGGAGACATGCTCGATAAACTCGACGCCGCATTACGTTTTCAGCAAGAGGCGTTAAACCTGCGCGCAGAGCGCCAGGAGATTCTGGCTGCCAATATCGCTAACGCCGATACCCCGGGTATCAGGCGCGCGATATGGATTTTTCCAGTGAACTGAAAAAGGTGATGTCACGCGGGCGCGCGGAAGGCAGCGGCGTTGCGCTGACGCTGACCTCCGAACGTCATATTCCTGCCCAGGCGCTTTCCGCGCCGAATACCGATCTGCTGTACCGCATTCCCGATCAGCCCGCGATGGATGGCAACACCGTCGATATGGACCGGGAGCGTACGCAGTTCGCCGATAACAGCCTCCAGTACCAGACCGGCCTCACGGTTCTGGGCGGACAGATTAAGGCATGCTGAGTGTCCTGCAGGGAACTAATCCATGGCACTACTCAATATCTTCGATGTTGCAGGTTCCGCGCTGACCGCGCAGTCCAAGCGATTGAACGTGGCCGCGAGTAACCTCGCCAACGCCGACAGCGTCGCCGGCCGGATGGCCAGCCGTATCGTGCTAAGCAGGTTGTTTTTCAGGTGGATGCGCCGATGGGCGCGGCGACCGGCGGCGTGAAAGTCGCTGATGTCGTTGAAAGCCAGGAGCCGGACAAGCTGGTCTACCAGCCGGGAATCCGCTGGCGGATGCGAAAGGTTATGTGCGCATGCCTAACGTCGACGTCGTGGGCGAGATGGTGAACACCATGTCGGCGTCGCGCAGCTATCAGGCAAACGTCGAGGTACTGAATACCGTGAAGAGCATGATGCTCAAAACGCTGACGCTTGGGCAATAAGGGAGGTAACCGATGTCTGTCGTAGCCAATATCAATGATACCAGCAGTAGCAGTTCGACCTCATCGTCGATCAGCAGCTCCGGCACCAACAGTTCGTCCGACCTGCAGAGCAGTTTTCTGACGCTGTTGGTTGCGCAGCTGAAAAACCAGGATCCGACTAACCCGTTACAAAACAACGAACTGACTTCGCAACTGGCGCAGATCAGCACGCTCAGCGGCATTGAGAAGCTCAACACCACGCTGGGTTCCATCTCCGGACAGATTAATAGCGGCCAGTCGCTGCAGGCCAGCGCCCTGGTGGGCCACGGCGTCATGATTCCTGGCAGCACCATTCTGGCTGGCAAGAACAGCAGCGATGAGACCAGCGTGGATACCACGCCGTTTGGCATTGAGTTGACGCAGTCCGCCGAGAAGGTCACCGCCACCATCGTCGACGGGACCGGCAAAGTGGTCCGGACGTTAAATCTGGGAGCGCAGACCGCAGGCGTTCATACCTACACCTGGGACGGCAAGATGGATGACGGCACGGCGGCACCGGACGGCGCTTACAACATCAACTTCGCCGCCAGCCAGGCACCACGCAGCTGGTGGTTCAACCGCTGCAGTTCGCCCTGGTGCAGGCGTTACGCTGGGCAGTGATGGCAACAAACTGGATTTGGGTACCTATGGCACCACCACGCTGGATCAGGTTCGCCAGATTATTTAAGCCTCTAACTATTTCAGGAGAGACGTTATGGCCTTTTCACAAGCGGTAAGCGGATTAAACGCTGCTGCCACCAACCTCGATGTTATCGGCAACAACATCGCCAACTCCGCGACCTACGGGTTTAAATCCGGGACCGCATCGTTTGCCGATATGTTTGCCGGTTCCAAAGTGGGGCTGGGGGTAAAAGTTGCGGGATTACCCAGGACTTTACCGACGGCACCACCACCGGTACCGGACGCGCGCTGGACGTGGCGATTAGCCAGAACGGTTTTTTCCGTCTGGTCGACAGCAACGGTTCCGTTTACTACAGCCGTAACGGCCAGTTCAAGCTTGATGAGAACCGCAATCTGGTCAACATGCAGGGCTGAGCGTCACCGGCTATCCGGCAACCGGTAACCCGGCGACCATCCAGCAGGGGCGAACCCGGTGGCGCTGACGATTCCGAATACGCTGATGTCGGCGAAAACGACCACCACCGCGGCGATGCAGATGAACCTGAACTCCACGGATGACAAAATTGATCAGACGCTGAAGCCGTTTGTTGCGACCGATCCGGACACCTATAACAAAAAGGGTACCGTGACCGTATACGATAGTTTAGGCAACTCCCATGACGTTAACGTTTATTACGTGAAAACGGATGAGAACAAGTGGGACGTTTATACGCTTGATTCCAGCGATAGCACGGCGAAGGCGGTAAAAGCGGCGCAGATGGAATTCAATAACAGCGGCACGCTGGAGTCGGTAACCAGCTATGACCCAGCCAATGCCGGAACGGGCATGTCGGTTAATGTCAACCTCAATTCCCTGAACGGGTCGGCGGCCGGGACATTCAACCTGAGCTTCCTCAACTCCATGCAGCAGAACACCGGCTCGAACGATATCGTCGCCACCACCCAGAACGGCTTCGCGCCGGGCAACCTGGTGAGCTACCAAATCAACGAAGACGGCACGGTGGTGGGTAACTACTCCAACCAGCAGAGCCAACTGCTGGGGCAGATTGTGCTGGCGAATTTCGCCAACAACGAAGGTCTGCAGTCAGAGGGCGATAACGTCTGGTCGGCAACGCAGTCCTCGGGCGTCGCGCTGCTGGGAACCGCGGGCACCGGTAACTTCGGTACGCTGACCAACGGCGCGCTGGAAGCCTCCAACGTAGACCTCAGCAAAGAACTGGTGAACATGATCGTCGCGCAGCGTAACTACCAGTCGAACGCGCAGACCATCAAGACCCAGGATCAGATCCTCAACACGCTGGTTAACCTGCGTTAATCGTAACAGGGTGACGTTATGGATCACGCCATATATACGGCAATGGGCGCCGCCAGCCAGACCATGCAGCAGCAGTCGGTCACGGCGAGCAACCTTGCCAATACCTCCACGCCGGGCTTTCGCGCGCAGCTGACGGCAATGCGCGCGGTGCCGGTGGTCGGCCCGAGCGTCGAGACCCGTACGCTGGTCGCCGCCACCACGCCGGGCGCGGATATGACCCCGGTCAGCTCGACTATACCGCGCGTCCGTTGGACGTGGCGATTCAGCAGGATGGCTGGCTGGCGGTGCGGTCGGCAGACGGTACGGAAGGATATACCCGTAACGGCAATATTCAGGTAAGCGCCACCGGGCAGTTGACCATTCAGGGTAACCCGGTGATTGGCGAGGCCGGTCCGCTGAACGTGCCGGAAGGCTCGCAGGTAACGATTGCCGCCGACGGGACCATTTCGGCACTGACGCCGGGCGACCCGCCGAACACGGTGTCGCCGGTCGGCAAGCTGAAGATGGTGAAGGCCAACGGCACCGAAGTCGCGCGTGGCGATGACGGCCTGTTTCACCTGACGCCGCAGACCGTGGCAACGCGTGGGCCGGCCCTCCAGGCGGACCCAACGCTGCGCCTGCAGTCCGGTGTGCTGGAAGGCAGTAACGTTAAACCCGTGGCGGCGATGGCGGACATGATCGCCAGTTCACGCCGCTTTGAAATGCAGATGAAGGTTATCAGCAGCGTGGATGAAAACACGCAGAAAGCTAACCAGTTGCTGTCAATGAGCTAAGGAAAATTATGATCAGTTCATTATGGATCGCCAAAACCGGTCTGGACGCGCAGCAAACCAATATGGACGTTATCGCCAACAACCTGGCGAACGTCAGTACCAATGGTTTTAAGCGCCAGCGCGCGGTGTTTGAAGACTTGCTCTATCAAACCGTTCGCCAGCCGGGTGCGCAATCATCCGAACAAACGACACTCCCTTCCGGCCTGCAGATTGGTACCGGGGTACGTCCCGTGGCGACCGAGCGTCTGCATAGCCAGGGCAACCTGTCGCAGACCAATAACAGTAAAGACGTGGCGATCAAAGGCGACGGGTTCTTCCAGATCCTGCTGCCGGACGGTTCCTCCGCCTACACCCGCGACGGTTCGTTCCAGGTTGACCAGAACGGCCAACTGGTGACCGCCAGCGGCTATCAGGTACAGCCCGCGATCACCATTCCGGCCAACGCCATCAGCATCACCATTGGCCGCGACGGGATCGTCAGCGTGACCCAGCAGGGCCAGGCAAACCCGGTTCAGGTGGGACAACTGAACCTGTCGACCTTTATGAATGACACCGGTCTCGAGAGTATCGGGGAAAACCTGTACATCGAAACCCAGGCATCAGGCGCGCCGAACGACACCACGCCGGGTCTGAACGGCGCGGGTCTGCTGTACCAGGGTTATGTGGAAACCTCTAACGTCAACGTGGCGGAAGAGCTGGTCAACATGATTCAGGTGCAGCGTGCGTACGAAATCAACAGTAAAGCGGTATCGACGACTGACCAGATGCTGCAAAAACTGACGCAGCTGTAAAGGCAAGGCCTCGGCGTCGCGTCGCCTGGCGAGGCGATGCGACGTCGGGATGTTCCCGAGATTCAGAAGAAGAAAGCAATGCAAAAATCTGCAGCGTTTCGCTATCCGCTTTTAACCCTCGTCGCGCTCAGCGTGGTGGGGTGCGCATGGATCCCTCGAAACCGTTGGTTGAAGGGGCGACGACCGCACAACCAATTCCCGGCCCGGTGCCGGTGGCGAACGGTTCGATATTCCAGACCGCTCAGCCGATTAACTACGGCTATCAGCCGCTGTTTGAAGACCGTCGTCCGCGCAATATCGGCGATACGCTGACCATCGTGCTGCAGGAAAACGTCAGCGCGAGCAAAAGCTCCTCGGCAAATGCGAGTCGTGATGGCAAAACCAACTTCGGCTTCGACACCGTGCCGCGCTACCTCCAGGGGCTGTTTGGTAATGAGCGCGCGGATGTGGAAGCGTCTGGCGGCAACTCCTTCAACGGCAAGGGCGGCGCTAATGCCAGCAATACCTTTAGCGGCACGCTGACCGTGACCGTCGATCAGGTTCTGGCCAACGGCAACCTGCACGTGGTGGGCGAGAAGCAAATCGCGATTAATCAGGGCACCGAATTTATCCGTTTCTCCGGGTCGTTAACCCGCGCACCATCAGCGGCAGTAACACCGTGCCGTCGACGCAGGTGGCGGATGCGCGTATCGAATACGTGGGCAACGGCTATATCAATGAAGCGCAGAATATGGGCTGGCTGCAGCGTTTCTTCCTTAATTTATCGCCGATGTAACGAGGTGAACCATGTTTAAAACTCTGCTTACTCTGGCGTTGGTGCTGGTCACCGGGCTGGCGAACGCCGAACGCATCCGCGATCTGACCAGCGTGCAAGGGGTCAGGGAAAACTCGCTGATCGGTTACGGCCTGGTCGTGGCCTTGATGGCACGGGCGACCAGACCACGCAGACGCCGTTCACCACCCAGAGCCTGAACAACATGCTGTCCCAACTGGGGATTACCGTTCCGGCGGGGACCAACATGCAGTTGAAAAACGTGGCGGCGGTAATGGTGACCGCGCAGCTGCCGGCTTTTGGGCGTCAGGGACAGACCATCGATGTGGTGGTGTCTTCCATGGGGAACGCCAAAAGCCTGCGCGGCGGTACGCTGCTGATGACGCCGCTGAAAGGCGTCGACAGCCAGATCTACGCGCTGGCGCAGGGTAACATTCTGGTCGGCGGCGCGGGCGCGTCGGCGGGCGGCAGCAGCGTGCAGGTGAACCAGCTTAACGGCGGGCGAATCACCGGCGGCGCGACCATTGAGCGCGAACTGCCGAGCCAGTTTGGCGCGGGCAACACTATTAATCTGCAATTGAACGACGATGATTTCACCATGGCGCAGCAGATCGCCGACACCATTAACCGTCGTAGCAGCCTGGGCAACGCCACCGCGCTGGATGCCCGTACCGTGCAGGTGCGCGCGCCGGTTGGCGGCAGTGGCAGGTTCGTCTGCTGGCGGATATCCAGAATCTGGAAGTGGGCATGCCGCCGCAGGATGCGAAGATCATTATCAACTCGCGTACCGGCTCGGTGGTCATGAACCGGGAAGTGACGCTCGATACCTGCGCGGTAGCTCAGGGCAACCTCTCCGTTTCCGTCAACCGTTCGGCGCAAGTCAGCCAGCCGGATACGCCGTTTGCCGGTGGGCAAACCGTGGTGACGCCGCAAACCCAAATCGATCTGCGCCAGAGCGGTGGCTCGCTGCAAAGCGTTCGCGCCAGCGCCAATCTGAATAACGTGGTACGCGCACTGAACGCCTTAGGCGCGACGCCGATGGAGCTGATGTCGATTATCCAGGCGATGCAGAGTGCGGGTTGTCTGCGCGCTAAGGTGGAGATTGTCTGATGCTAACCGACAGCAAATTACTGGCGAGCGCCGCGTGGGACGCGCAGTCACTGAATGAACTGAAGACCAAAGCGGGCAGGATCCGCAGGCGAATCTGCGTCCCGTTGCCCGACAGGTGGAGGGCATGTTCGTGCAGATGATGCTGAAAAGCATGCGCGAAACGCTGCCGAAGGACGGATTGTTCAGCAGTGACCAGACGCGGCTTTACACCAGTATGTATGACCAGCAAATCGCCCAGCAGATGACTGCCGGGAAAGGCCTTGGCCTGGCAGAGGAGATGGTCAAACAGCTGTCGGCGCAGCAGCAGGAACCGGCGGATAACGTCGGTCAGGTACCGATGAAGTTTGATATGCAGACGGTGACCAGCTACCAGAACGCCGCTCTGACGCAGATGGTGCGTAAGGCGTTGCCGAAAGCGCCGGACAACAGCGATACGCCGTTGTCCGGCGACAGCAAAGATTTCCTTGCCCAACTGTCGCTGCCCGCGCGGCTGGCGAGCGAACAGAGCGGTATCCCACACCACCTGATTCTGGCGCAGGCGGCGCTGGAGTCCGGCTGGGGTCAGCGGCAGATCCGCCGTGAAAACGGCGAACCGAGCTTTAACCTGTTTGGGGTGAAAGCATCCGGTGACTGGAAGGGAAGGTGACGGAAATCACCACCACCGAATTTGAGAATGGCGAGGCGAAGAAGGTGAAGGCGAAGTTCCGCGTCTACGGCTCGTATCTGGAGGCGCTGTCGGACTACGTCGGCCTGCTGACCCGCAACCCACGCTATGCGGCGGTGACGTCGGCGGCCACGGCGGAGCAGGGCGCACAGGCGTTGCAGAATGCTGGATACGCTACCGATCCGCAGTATGCGCGCAAGCTGACCAGCATGATTCAACAGCTGAAATCAATGAGCGATAAGGTCAGCAACGCGTACCGAAATGATATCGAAAATCTGTTCTGATTTGTCTCAAGTTTGCTGTATGCCATCCGATAAGTAATACCATGGCCTTAAGAAGGAGCGTTCATGTCCAGTTTAATTAACAGTGCGATGAGCGGGCTGAGCGCAGCCCAGTCGGCGCTGAATACGACCAGTAACAACATCGCGAGCTATAACGTCACCGGCTACACCCGTCAGACCACGGTGCTGGCTTCTGCCAACAGCACGCTGGGCGCGGGCGGCTGGGTAGGCAATGGCGTTTACGTGTCTGGCGTACAGCGCGAATACAACGCCTTCATTACCAATCAGCTGCGCGCGGCGCAGAACCAGAGCAGCGGCTTGACCACTCGCTATGAGCAGGTGTCGAAAATTGACAATATGCTTTCCAGCTCAACCAACAATATCTCAACCACGGTGCAGGATTTCTTCAGCAGCCTGCAAACGCTGGTGAGCAACGCCGAAGACCCGGCGGCGCGTCAGACCGTACTCGGTAAAGCCGCGGGTGTGGTGAACCAGTTCAAGGTGGCGGATCAGTATCTGCGCGATCAGGATAAGCAGGTTAACCTGTCGATTACCTCGACCGTCGATCAGATCAATAACTACACCTCACAGATTGCCAGTCTCAACGATAAGATTTCTCGCCTGACCGGCGTAGGCGCGGGCGCATCGCCAAACGACCTGCTGGATCAGCGCGACCAACTGGTGAGTGAGCTTAACAAGCTGGTGGGCGTTGAGGTCAACGTACAGGACGGCAGCACCTACAACATCACCATGGCCAACGGGTATAGCCTGGTGGCGGGGACCAAATCGAACCAGCTGGCCGCGGTGCCGAGCAAGGCCGATCCGTCGCGCACCACCGTGGCCTATGTGGATAACGTTGCCGGCAACGTCGAGATCCCAGAAAAGCTGCTGACCACCGGTTCGCTGGGCGGCCTGCTGACCTTCCGTTCGCAGGACCTTGACCAGACCCGCAATAGCCTGAACCAGATGGCGCTGGCGTTTGCCGATGCTTTTAACCAGGTGCATCGTGGGGGCATTGATGCCGATGGTAATACCAACGTCGACTTCTTCGACTTCGGCGATCCCTCTGTCGTTGCCAATGGGAAAAACGCCGGTAAAGCCGAGCTGACGGCAACGATGACCGATTCGTCTGCTGTGCAGGCTACCGATTATCGCATCACCAAAACCGACAGCGGCTGGCAGGTAACGCGCCTTTCCGATAACACTAACGTGAACTTCCAGACCGCTACCGATGGTTCGCTGCAGTTCGATGGCCTGTCGGTCAGCGTTGATAACAACAAAGGCGCGGCCAACACGGGCGACAGCTTTACCGTGAAACCGGTGAGCAACACCATTGTGAACATGAAAGTGGCGATCACCAGCGAGTCACAAATTGCGATGGGCCTCGCCGATACCACCACCGGCGCGAGCGTGGGTGAAAGCGATAACCGTAACGGGCAGAAGCTGCTGGATCTGCAAAACAGCAAGGTGGTCGGCGGCTCAAAGACCTTTAACGATGCCTATGCCGCGATGGTCAGTAATATCGGCACCCAAACCGCGACCCTGAAGAGCAGCAGTACCACTCAGGCGAACGTGGTGACGCAGCTGAGCAACCAGCAGCAGTCTATCTCCGGGGTTAACCTTGATGAAGAGTACGGCAACCTGCAGCTTTTTCAGCAGTACTATCTGGCTAATGCGCAGGTGCTGCAGACGGCAAGCACGCTCTTCGACGCATTAATTAATATCCGTTAAGGAAGGGGAGAGCTATGCGCGTTAGTACCATCATGATGTACCAGCAGAATATGAGAGGCATTACCGACTCTCAGTCTGCATGGTTGAAGTACGGTGAACAGATGTCTACCGGCAAGCGGGTTAACCGCGCTTCGGACGACCCGGTTGCTGCCTCGCAGGCCGTGGTGCTGTCTCAGGCGCAGGCGCAGAATAGCCAGTACGCCACCGCGCGGACTTTCGCGACTCAGCGCGTGTCGATTGAAGAAAGCACGCTGTCGCAGGTGACAACTGCGATCCAGTCGGCGCAGGAGAAGATCGTTTATGCCGGTAACGGCACGTTGAGCGACGATGACCGCAATTCACTGGCCACCGACCTGCAGGGTATTCGCGACCAGCTTCTGAACCTGGCGAACAGCACCGACGGTAACGGGCGTTATATATTCGCCGGTTATAAAACGGATACGCCGCCTTTTGATGATACCGGCAAGTACGTTGGCGGCACGCTCAACGTGGAACAGCAGGTCGATTCTTCACGCACCATGGTTATTGGCCACACAGGCAACCTGATCTTTGATAATGCGACCAGCAACGCCAAACCGGATGCCGATACCAACGTTTTCACAGCGTTAGATTCGGCAATTGCCGCGCTGAAAACCCCGGTTGAAGGTGATGAAACGGCCCAGGACACGGCGCTGGCGGCGATTGATAAAACCAACCGTAGCCTGAGTAATTCGCTTAATAACGTGCTGACCGTACGTGCTGAACTGGGCACCCAGCTCAATGAGCTGGATAAGCTGGATTCGTTGGGGATGACCGGGCGCTGGCGCAGACGCAGCAGATGAGCAATCTGGTGGACGTCGACTGGAACTCGACCATCTCGAACTACACGATGCAGCAAACGGCCCTGCAGGCCGCCTATAAAGCCTTTACCGACATGCAGGGCATGTCTTTGTTCCAACTGAATAAATAACAACATGTAGTTTTAAACATATCTGTAGAAACTGGGTATGTTTTTATCGCCCGCGTCATTACCCCGTCGCGGGCTTTTTTTATTGCCTTACTGTACGTTCAGCGCAGCGCTACGTAAGCGGTAGGTTTCGCTGACGCGAATCGCCAGTGCGACCAGACCGGCTACTGTGGCTAACGCCACCACACCTTCCCAACCGGCCAGCGAATAAACCTGCGTCCCGAGGACTGAACCCAGCGCCATGCCGATAAATACACCAGTAAAAAGCAGGGCGTTGAGGCGACCGCGCGCTTGCGGTTCCAGGCTGTACACCAGATTCTGGTGCGCGACCAGGCTTGATTGCAGACCCAGGTCGAAGCCAACGGCGGACAGTGCAATCAGCGCCATCTGCGCCATCGGCGGCAGAACCGGCAGCAGGAACATCAGCGCAAACGAGATGCTGACCAGCAGCGCACCCAACTGGGTTACTTTCTCCGCACCAACTTTATCTGCCAGACCGCCCGCCAGCGGCGCCGCCAGCGCACCTGCCGCACCGGCGATACCAAAGCCACCCGCCACCGCACTCCCCATGTGATAGTGCTCGGCCAGCATGACCGCCAGCGTTGACCAGAAGGCGCTGAAGGCGATGGAGAGAAAGCCCTGAGCCATGGCGGCGCGACGCAGCGTCGGGTAGCGACGCCAGAGGTGCACCATCGACACCATGAGTGCCGGATAACGCAGTTCGGAGTGAGCGGCGAAGTGCGGCAGCACGCGCCACAGCAGCAGGCCAATCAGCGCAATGCTGACGGCTGCGGCCTGGTACATTACGCGCCAGCCAAACAGTTCACCGACCACGCCGCTAACGGTACGCGACAGCAGGATCCCCAGCAGCAGGCCGGTCATCACCGTGCCAACCATTTTCCCCTGTTTCCCGCCGGGGCAAGAATGGCGGCGGCGGGAACGATGTCCTGCGCCATGGTGGCGGCCATACCGATCAGCAAACTGATCGCCAGCAGGGAAGGAAATTGCTGAGTCAGGCTATAAAGCAGTAATAAAACCGCCAGCGTCAGGCTTTTCAGCAGAATCAGCGTGCGGCGGTCGTAACGGTCGCCTAACGGCAGTAAAAACAGGATCCCCAGCGCATAGCCAGCCTGAGTCAGTGTGGGAATCAGCCCATACCTTCCACGCTCAGATTCAGGGTTGAACCCATCAGCGGCAGCAGCGGCTGGGCGTAATAAATGGCGGCAACGCTGAACCCGGCGCCGAGCGCCAGGACAAAAATCAGCAGGCTGGTGGCCGGGAAGAAAGGTTATCAGTGTTCATGGTTTCATCCTCAACGGTGTATGCCGCTATTCTCTGCGTCTTCGCGGTGGCGCGGTAGCCGTCGCGGTGGTAAAACAGTTATACGTTTCACGTATAGGCAATGAGTTGATGAAAAGAACAGAGCGTATAGATCGCGTTGAACTGATGCGCACGTTTATCCGTATCGTTGAGGCAGGCTCGTTATCTGCCGCCGCGCGCCAGCTTGAGACCACCCAGGCAACCATTAGCCGCCGATTGCAGTCCCTTGAGGAGATGCTGGGGGCCAAGCTGCTGCTGCGTTCAACGCACGCAATGAAGCTGACCGACGACGGCGAGCGCTGCTACCAGCATGCGCGTCAGGTGGTGGATAGCTGGCTGGCGCTGGAGGATGCCTTACAGTTGACCGACGAACAGCCGGTGGGCACGTTACGTGTACGTGCTCCACATGCTTTCGGCCAGCAGCAATTACTGATGCCGCTGGTGGGCTTCCTCGCGCGCTACCCGCAGCTCTCCGTCGAGTGGATGCTGCACGACAGGGCGGTGGACTTTATCAGCGATAACGTTGATTGCGCGATTCGCGTTGGCGCGGAGGTGGATCCGGCGACAGTGTCGGTGCTTCTGGCGGAGGTGCCGCGCTGTATTGTCGCTTCACCGCAGGTTGTGGCGCGCTACCCTCAGGTGACGACACCTGAACAGCTCTCGGCACTTCCATGGATTGCAATCAGTACCTTCTATCAGCACGAAGTGGTGCTACATCATCCGACTCTCGGCCAGACGGAGAGCGTGAATATTGCTGCGCGGCTGAGCACCGATAGCCTGTATGTGGCAAAAAATGCCGCGCTCGCGAACGTGGGGCCGCGGTGGTTTCAAGCTGGACGGTGGAGGAGGAGTTGGCCAATGGCACGTTAGTGGAGCTGCTACCGGAGTGGCAGACGACGCCGCTACCGGTTCATCTGGTTTATCCATGGGCGCGTTATTATCCGACCCGGCTGCGAAAGTTTCTCGATCTGATGCGCGAGGTCATGCCGCAAATCGCAGGGATGCGGCAGCCCGAGCAGAATGGATAAACGCATCGCGTCAGGTAAAAAAAAAATCGGCCACTTGGGCCGATTTTTTACTTCACGCTGGCGGTTTATTCAACCGACTGCGGGCGGGTAGGTTCAGCGGTAGCCGTGTGCGTCGCACTATGGCCGCCAGCGGAACCTTTACCGTCGAAGTTAAAGGACGGACGAACCCAGTCACTGTGGCGCGGTGCTTCTGGCACGTATGCCGGTGCCGGCGCTCGGGTCATCGGCGCTGAGGCACGGTTGGCATCGGAAGATTTCGCAGCCGGTGCCGGTGCGGTCACAACCGGTTCAGCAACGACTGGCGCGGCAACCACTGGTGTTTCCTCGACCGGAGCCTCTTCAACAACCGGTTCTTCTGCCACAGGCGCACTGTCAATCACCGGCGCGGCCTCAACCACTGGCGCGGTTTCAACAACCGGCGTTTCGGCTCGGCTTTCACTTCTTCAGCGACAACCGGTGCTTCATCGACAACCACCTCTTGTGCAACGGTTTCTTCAACCACTGCGGCAGGCGCTTCTTCCACTGCCGACGCTGGAGCTTCTTCCTGCGCTGGCACCGTTTCCTGCGCCACGGTAACCGGTTCGGCGACGGCTGCCGGGCGGCAACTTCAGGCGCTTCAACGACGGTTTCAACAACTGCTGGCTCGGCAACGACCGCCTGTTCAGCAGCTTGCGCTACGATTGGCTGTTCTGTTACGTCCTGTTCTACCGGTGCTTCCGCTTCGGTCTGAACCTGAGCGATCGGATAGGTAATCCATACTTTACCGGAAGCCAGTTCTGGCGACGCACAGGCGACGGTCAGCGGCATCGGTGACTGGGTCGGGTAACGCTCGTCACGGTAACGACGACGACGCTGACCGCTCACGCGCAGATGACGCGGAGAACGGCGGGAACGACGCGGCATGCCGTTGTTATCACGACCTTCCGTATTTTCATCCTGCTCGCCCTGTACTGGTGCATCAACGACCGCCGGCAGATCGACTTTCGCCAGCGCGGTACGCGGCGCTTCCTGCTGCTGCGGTTCATCCGCAATCAGTTCACGAGCGGCAGTCTGCTCAGGGGTTTCGATGCGGACTTTCTGTGCCAGCTGACGCGGTTTGCGGCGCGGCATAGTCTGTACGCGTTCTTCCTGTGCGGCTTCCGGTGCGGCAACGGCCTGTTCTTCACGAACCTGCGGTTTCGCTTCCTGCTGCTGACGTTTATCGTCGCTACGGCGGCGGTTACGTTCACGTCGTGGCTGCTGCTGTTCGTCACGTGAGCGGGATTTCTCCGCGTCATCCACGACGTTCTGCTGGCGGTTTTCGCGTGCTTCAGACTGCTGCGGTTTCTCGCGACGGTTACGACGGTTATCGTCGCGACCTTCACGGCTTTCACGCGGTTCGCGGCCTTCGGCGTTTTCGTTACGGTCATTGCGCTCGTTGCGGTCATTACGACGATCGCTACGCTCGTTACGGTCGCGACGGTTATTCTGACGCGGCTTGCGGCGTTCCTGCTGACGCTCAGGTTTTGCTTCTTGTTTCTCCGGCTGTGCTTCAACCGCTTTCTCCGGGCTACCGGCAAACAGGCTTTTCAGCGCAGCAAAGAAACGAGAGAGCAGGCCTGGAGCCGCCGGCGCGGCAGCTGCAGCGGCTTTCGGCTGAGCAGCGGCTGGCGCGGCTTTCTCTGCGGTAGGCTCAGGCACTTCCGGCATCACGAAGGTCGCCAGCGCCGGCTGCTCAGGCAGCTTACGCTCAACAAACTCTTCTTCAACCGGCAGCGCCATGGCTTCTTCGTGCAGCTTCGGCAGCAGGTAGCTCAGCGTGGTGGTTTCTTCGCCTTTACGCACGCGCAGCACGGAGTAGTGCGGGGTTTCCATCTCGTCGTTCGGGACGATGATGCAACGCACGCCGCCCTGGCGGGATTCAATGGCGCTTACCGCAGCACGTTTTTCGTTCAGCAGGTAAGAGGCAATCGGCACCGGAACAATGGCGTGGACTTCTTTGGTGTTCTCTTTCAGCGCTTCTTCTTCAATCAGACGCAGAATGGAGAGCGACAGCGATTCGTTGTCACGCACGGTGCCGGTACCGGAGCAGCGCGGGCAGACGTGGTGGCTGGATTCGCCCAGCGACGGGCTCAGACGCTGGCGAGACATCTCCAGCAGGCCAAAGCGGGAAATGTGGCTAATCTGGATACGCGCACGATCCTGACGGACGGCCTCGCGCAGACGATTTTCTACTGCACGCTGGTGGCGAACCGGGGTCATATCGATAAAGTCGATAACGATCAGGCCACCAAGGTCGCGCAGACGCAGCTGGCGAGCAATTTCATCAGCCGCTTCGAGGTTGGTGTTGAACGCGGTTTCTTCGATATCGCCGCCGCGGGTTGCACGCGCGGAGTTGATGTCGATAGCGGTCAGCGCTTCGGTGCTATCGATAACGATAGAACCGCCGGAAGGCAGACGCACTTCACGCTGGAACGCGGACTCGATCTGCGATTCAATCTGGTAGTGGCTGAACAGCGGGATTTCACCGGTGTACAGTTTGATTTTGCTGCTGAAATCCGGACGGCCCAGTGCAGAAATGTGCTGACGCGCCATTTCCATCACTTTCGGGTTGTCGATCAGGATTTCGCCGATATCCTGGCGCAGATAGTCGCGGAAGGCACGCACGATCACGTTGCTTTCCTGGTGAATCAGGAACGGAGCAGGGCGGCTTTCAGCGGCTTTCTGAATAGCTTCCCAGTGCTTCAGACGGAAGCTTAAGTCCCACTGCAGCGCTTCGGCTGATTTGCCGACACCCGCGGTACGCACGATTAAGCCCATGCCGTCCGGCAGCTCGAGGCTAGCCAGCGCTTCTTTCAGTTCGGTGCGATCGTCGCCTTCGATACGGCGAGAGATACCGCCCGCACGCGGGTTGTTCGGCATCAGCACCAGGTAGCTACCCGCGAGGCTGATAAAGGTCGTCAGCGCAGCGCCTTTATTGCCGCGTTCTTCTTTATCAATCTGGACGATGACTTCCTGGCCTTCACGCAGCACATCTTTGATGTTCGGACGACCGTGAGAGCTGTAGTTGGCTGGGAAATATTCGCGAGCGATTTCTTTGAGGGGAGGAAACCATGACGCTCGGCGCCGTAATCAACAAATGCGGCTTCGAGACTCGGTTCAATACGGGTAATTTTGCCTTTGTAGATGTTCGCTTTTTTCTGTTCGTGTCCTGGGCTTTCAATATCCAGATCGTACAGACGCTGCCCATCAACGAGGGCGACACGCAACTCTTCCTGCTGAGTTGCGTTGATTAACATTCTTTTCATCGTAACTTACTCATTATTCTTACATTGACGACTAAGCTGCGAGCAGAGTGTTGCCTTTCCGGGTAAACCGATGGCCTCGTGACTATTCACGTCGCCAACCTCACGGTTGTCGCTCGCTTAAGAGGCGCAGAGTGTCGGTAGCCTGTGTTTCAAACGGAAACACAGCGCAATTATTAGGGAACAGCCTGGGATAACTCTCCAGAGAAGATTCCATTTATACTCGTCATCTTTCAGAAGGTAGAGATTGGCACGGATGTTTCCCGTTGCGTTATTTTTCTGCCATCTAAAATTCGTACAGTATATGTACCGGTAAGGACTGCAACTCGCAGCCCGCTAACTGTCTGAGGGATCAATACGTCTTACGCCATTGCTGCGTGGATGATCGAACAGACAAAACTGGTCATTCCGTCATACACTTCATCTTTCAGGCTGCCTCGGCGTTGGCTGAACGCGCTCACCTTAGTTACGTACTCGTGTACGTTCCTGCGGGCTCACTCGCTTGCCGCCTTGATGCCGCTTGAATGATTTGGTGTATATATCCTTGTTATTCCAGGTTCACCACGGAAAACAGTTTCATTATTCCTTGGTAACCCGGTTATAGCAAGTTGACTTTCACCTTTTATCACCCGGTTACTCACAGTTTCTTCACCAGTCCGTTGAGATTGTTCTAATAACAAACAGCTCGCTGGGAAAAGCAACAGCGGTAAACGGGGTATGATAAATATAAGCATAGAAAAATGAGTGGCGCTAATGAGCCGGGATATTTAGAATCGCGCACCATGAAAACTGAGACTCCGACTGTAAAAATGGTTGCCATCAGCGCTGACGAAGCCGGGCAACGAATCGACAACTTTTTGCGTACCCAGCTAAAAGGGGTACCGAAGAGTATGATTTATCGCATCTTGCGTAAGGGCGAGGTGCGGGTAAATAAAAAGCGCATTAAGCCTGAATACAAGCTGGAAGCCGGCGATGAGGTGCGTATCCCGCCGGTGCGCGTCGCCGAGCGTGAAGAGGATGCGGTTTCGCCGCATCTGCAAAAAGTGGCTGCGCTGAGCGACGTGATCCTGTACGAAGACGATCACATCCTCGTGCTGAACAAGCCTTCCGGCACGGCGGTACACGGCGGTAGCGGCTTAAGTTTCGGCGTGATTGAAGGGCTGCGCGCCCTGCGCCCGGAAGCTCGCTTCCTGGAGCTGGTCCACCGTCTTGACCGCGATACTTCCGGCGTGCTGCTGGTGGCGAAGAAGCGTTCGGCGCTGCGTTCACTGCATGAGCAGTTGCGCGAAAAGGGATGCAGAAAGACTACCTGGCGCTGGTGCGCGGCAGTGGCAGTCCCACGTGAAGGCTGTACAAGCCCCGCTGCTGAAAAATATTCTGCAGAGCGGTGAGCGTATCGTACGCGTCAGCCAGGAAGGCAAGCCATCGGAAACCCGCTTTAAAATAGAAGAACGTTACGCGTTCGCCACGCTGGTCCGCTGTAGCCCGGTGACCGGACGTACGCACCAGATCCGCGTGCATACCCAGCATGCGGGGCACCCGATCGCTTTTGACGATCGCTACGGCGACCGCGAGTTTGATAAGCAACTGGCGGGTACCGGGCTGAATCGTCTGTTTTTACACGCGGCGGCGCTGAAGTTCACCCACCCGGGGACCGGCGAAGTGATGCGCGTGGAAGCGCCGATGGATGACCAGCTCAAGCGCTGTCTCCAGGTGCTACGCAACCAGAAGTAAGCAAAAATGGGCCATGCGGCCCGTTTTTTTATGCCGCTTCGCGAAGGCGAACGGCAACGCTTTTCTCTTTAATCGGCAGATTCACCAGTGCCGCCAGCAGCGCCAGCGCGATATCTGCATACCACACCCACGTCAGGCTGCCTTCATATTGCATCGCTACGCCGCCCAGCCACGCACCGAAGAAGGCGCCGATCTGATGGCTAAACAGCGTAAAGCCAAACAATGTGGCCAGGTAGCGCGTGCCAAACAGCTTGCCGATGATACCCGCGGTGGGCGGTACGGTGGCCAGCCAGGTAAAACCGATGGCGCAAGCAAAGAGATAAAAAGCCGTCTCGGATTTTGACGACAGCAGGAAGAGGGCGATCATCACCGCGCGCGAGGCGTAAAGTAACGCCAGAATGTACTTCATCCGATAGCGCTTGCCGAGAAACCCAGCCACGATGCTGCCGACAATATTGCACAGGCCAATCAACGACAGGCTGATGGCGGGCACCGTGGCGTCGTGGCCGCACAGGGCCGCTTCTGTAGGCAGGTGGGTCGTCAGAAACGCCACGTGAAAACCGCAGGTTAAAAAGCCTGCGTGCAGCAGCAAGTAGCTGGGATTGCGGAAGGCGAGGGCGATCTGCTGCTTTAATCCCGCATCGGCGGCAACATGGACGGTGGGCGCTGCCGCCTGACGCTTTGCGCCGCGGCACAACAGCCATGACGGGAAAATGGTGGCCAGCGCGGCCATTGCCAGAAAGACCAGCCCGGAGGCCATCCCACGCAGGCCAATAATCAATTGTACCAGCGGCGCGAAGATAAACTGGCCAACGGAGCCGCCGGCGTTAATCAGTCCGCTGGCCATTGAGCCTTTATCCGTGGGCAGCCGGCTGGCCACGACGCCAATCAGGACGGAAAAGCTGCCCGCCGCTGCGCCTGCCGGGCTGAGAAGCCCCTGGGCTAGCGTTAACGGCAGGAACGAGGCGGCCCACAGCGTGCCCAACTGCCCCAGCGCAATCATCACGGCCCCGAGTACCAGCACGCTGAATGCGCCGCGTTTATCCGCCCATGCGCCAAACAGCGGCTGGAAAGCGCCCCACATTAGCTGGCCGATAGCCAGAGCCATGCTGATTTCGGCAATACTCATCGAGGTTTGCATGACGATCGGGTGGACGAACAGACCCACGGTCTGGCGGATGCCCATGGTGATCATCAGGATCACGCTGGCGAGCGTTATCGGCAGCCATAGAGAAGAAGCGGATTGCGATGGGGTGCGCACGGTGCACTCCTGTTGTCATTGTTATCAATGACGAGAGAGTACTGAGGGCGACGTTAAAAAGCTACATCCCCTCAGCCCGCCGGCGCGATGAGCTGAGGGAAAAAGGTTAAGGTTTTAACCATTTATCCAGCCAGGGGAAGACTTCCTCCTGCTGTTGCTGGTAAAAGACGTGTCCAAGCTCTGGCCAGCTCTTCGTCACCAGCATATCGTCGGCTTTTTGCGAGGCCCACACTTTGTGGACTTTGGCAAAGGCGTCGCTTACCGCTTTCGCCGGAACAGCTTGTCCTGTCCGCCGCTGAAAATCAGCATCGGTTTTGGTGCGGCAATGCTGGCAATATCGGGATATCCATTTTCGCGGGCATTCCCGGATGCAGCATATAAAAGGCCGATTGCCCGCGCAGCACGTTGTTCCCCGGCGTCATCAGGCCGTCATAGGTGCCAAACCAGGAAATCACCGCCGTGGCGGCCACCTTCTCGGAAAGCGCCGCTAACTGCCAGGCGCGGAAGCCGCCCATTGAGAAGCCCAGCACGCCAATGCGTTTGCTATCAACGCCTTTCAACGAGGCGACAAAGTCGACGGTACGCATATCCTCATAGGCGACTTCACCGGCCAGTGAGCGGCCGAGATTGAAATAGTTGCTGGCCAGCGCCTGCTGCTGTTCGTAAACCATTGGGCCACGGTCGCCCCAGCCGGGCTGTCGATGGCGATCACCACGTAGCCGCGCTTCGCCAGCTCATCGCCGATAAAACGTCCGGTAAAGAACTTATCGGCCCACGCCTGGCGCTGGCGAGCTGCTCGGCATTGCCCCACGGACGAATCAGCTTCTCTTTACCGATATCAAACTTTGAACCATGGTCATGAAGCAGGACGATAGCCGGATGTGGGCCGGGCGTTTTTGGCGTGAGCATCAGGGCGGAGATGCGGTTATCGTCGGTAATATTGAGCGCGAGTTTTTCAGCGGTGTAGCTGCCACGGTCTTCGCTGGCGATAATCTGCTCATCGAACGGTTTGGTGGCATCCGGCGTCAGCAACGCCTGGCGGAATTCCTGGCGCGCGTGCTGCTGCCAGCTTTTAAAATCAGAATAGTGCCCGGAAAGCCATGAGTCCGGATATTGCATCTGGGTTTTCATCTGTTGCCAGCTGGCAGGAAGGTTGCCTTCGACCACCCTTGTTTCTGCCAGTCATCAGCGGCATTGGTCTGAATTGCGGTTAGCATTGCCAGAATAAATAATATCTTACGGTTGCCACGCATCCTCACTCCTTAAATCAAAACAATGTTTCAATATGGAGTTGGGATTGTAACGGTGCCGGGAAAATAAACTGTGATCGCAGAAGGAATAAGCAACAATAGGGGAAAGGCCGGCGTCGCGTAATCCGACAGAACGTCGCGACGCCAGATGTGACGCTAATCTAACAGCGGATTATGATTTTCCCGCCGTAACATTTTGCACAAGGCTATTAGCGGTAAACCGACCAGGGTATTCGGGTCGCGCCCTTCAAGACGGTCAAAGAGGGCAATGCCCAGTCCTTCACTTTTAAAACTGCCGGCGCAGTTAAGCGGATTTTCTTTGCGAATATAGGTGAGGATTTCTTGTTCACTCAGATGGCGAAAATGCACATCGAACGGTTCACATTCCGTCTGGAGATGACCATTTGCTGAATTATACAGCGCCAACCCGGTATAAAAAGTCACCACATTACCGCTGGCCTTTTTTAATTGTAAGCGCGCATTTTCCTCGGTATGCGGTTTGCCGGTAATTTCGCCTTCCAGCATACAGACCTGATCGGAACCAATAATGAGATGGTTCGGAAAGCGTTCCGCCAGCGCCTGCGCTTTTAACTGCGCCAGCCGTAGCACCAGGCTGCGCGGGGTTTCGCCAGGCAGCGGCAGTTCATCAACCTCCGGTGCGGCACATTCGAAGGCGATACCGAGCTTCTCAAGCAGCTGTTTGCGATAGGGGAGGTGGAGGCAAGAATCAAATCAGGCATAATTTTTCAAATAGACTGTAGCGAATTAGATTCCGACATTTTAAACTATAGGCCGCAATGTGTGCGAATTATTGGCAAAAGGCAACCTGAGGCTGCCTTTTTCTTTGACTCTATGACGTTACAAAGTTAATATGCGCGCCCTATGCAAAAGGTAAAATTACCCCTGACTCTCGATCCGGTTCGTACGGCTCAAAAACGCCTTGATTACCAGGGTATCTATACCCCCGATCAGGCGGAGCGCGTCGCCGCGTCCGTAGTCAGTGTAGACAGTGATGTGGAATGCGAAATGTCCTTCGCTATCGATAACCAACGCCTCGCGGTCATTACCGGTGATGCGAAGGTCACGGTATCGTTGGAATGTCAGCGTTGCGGGAAACCGTTTACTCATCATGTTTACACAAAGTATTGTTTCAGCCCGGTCAAGAATGACGATCAGGTTGAGGCACTCCCGGAAGCGTATGAGCCGATTGAGGTTAACGAATTCGGTGAAATCGATCTGCTGGCGTTGGTTGAAGATGAAATCATCCTCTCCTTGCCGGTAGTTCCGGTGCATGATTCTGAACACTGTGAAGTGTCCGAGGCGGACATGGTCTTTGGCGAACTGCCTGAAGAGGCGAAGAAACCAAACCCATTTGCCGTATTAGCCAGCTTAAAGCAAAAGTAATTGAGGAGTAAGGTCCATGGCCGTACAACAGAATAAACCAACCCGTTCCAAACGTGGCATGCGTCGTTCTCATGACGCTCTGACCGCAGTCACCAGCCTGTCTGTAGACAAAACTTCTGGTGAACAACACCTGCGTCACCACATCACTGCCGACGGTTACTACCGTGGCCGTAAGGTAATCGCTAAGTAATCACGCGCAAGCGTGATTATGCTTAGTGAGGAATTTCCCCGTTCACGCGGGGAAACACCGAACCAGGCGGCGAAGATACCTTGACACGTCTAACCCTGGCGTTAGATGTCATGGGGGCGATTTTGGCCCTTCCGTGACGGTGCCTGCAGCATTGCAGGCACTGAGTTCTAATCCGCAACTCTCACTTCTATTAGTCGGTAATCCCGACGACATTACGCCATTACTTGCCAGAGCTGACTTCGAACAACGTTCGCGTTTGCAGATTATTCCTGCCCAGTCGGTTATTGCCAGTGATGAGCGGCCATCGCATGCTATCCGCCACAGCCGCGGTAGTTCAATGCGTGTGGCGCTGGAGATGGTGAAAGAAGGGCGGGCTGAAGCCTGTGTCAGTGCAGGAAATACCGGCGCGCTGATGGGCTTGCTAAATTGCTGCTCAAGCCCATTCAGGGCATTGAGCGCCCGGCGCTGGTGACGGTGTTACCGCATCAGCAGAAGGGCAAGACGGTAGTGCTGGATCTCGGCGCTAACGTCGACTGTGACAGTACCATGCTGGTGCAGTTTGCCGTCATGGGTCGGTGATGGCGGAGGAAGTGCTGGGATTGCTAACCCGCGCGTCGCCTTGCTTAACATCGGCGAAGAAGAGATTAAGGGTCATGATAGTATTCGTGACGCCTCATTAGTGCTAAAAACAATCTCTTCTCTGAACTATATCGGCTATCTTGAAGCCAATGAGCTGTTAACGGGCAAAACCGACGTTCTGGTTTGCGACGGCTTTACAGGAAACGTCACCTTAAAGACGATGGAAGGGTAGTGCGTATGTTCCTTTCGCTGCTGAAATCGCAGAGCGAGGGGAAAAAACGGTCGTGGTGGCTGATTTTATTAAAGCGTTGGTTACAAAAAAGCCTGACAAGGCGATTCAGTCACCTCAACCCCGACCAGTATAATGGCGCCTGTCTGTTAGGATTGCGCGGCACGGTGATTAAGAGCCACGGCGCTGCTAATCAGCGTGCCTTTGCGATCGCCATTGAACAGGCAGTGCAGGCGGTGCAGCGACAAGTTCCTCAGCGAATTGCCGCTCGCCTGGAATCCGTATACCCGCAGGGTTTGACAGAGCGGAATCTGGCAGGTAATCGAGCCAGCAGCGCCGTGAGTCAAATTGGGCGGCTATATTAGCGAAAAGTGACTGAGCGTACATGTATACGAAGATTATTGGTACCGGCAGCTATCTGCCTGAGCAAGTGCGGACTAACGCCGATCTGGAAAAAATGGTTGATACGTCTGACGAGTGGATTGTCACCCGTACAGGTATCCGTGAGCGCCGTATTGCTGGCCCTGATGAAAACGTGTCTACGCTGGGTTACGAAGCGGCCAAACGCGCGCTGGATATGGCGGGCATCGAGGCAAGCGAACTGGGGCTGATTGTGGTTGCGACCACTTCCGCTACCCATGCGTTCCCGAGCGCGGCCTGCCAGATTCAGGACATGCTGGGTGTGAAAGGCGCGCCGGCATTTGATATCGCTGCGGCATGCGCAGGCTTTACCTATGCGCTGAGCGTGGCCGATCAGTACGTGAAGTCCGGCGCGGTGAAATACGCGCTGGTTGTCGGTGCGGATACGCTGGCGCGTACTTGCGATCCAACCGATCGCGGCACGATCATTATCTTCGGTGACGGCGCGGGCGCCGTCGTGCTGGCGCATCCGAAGAGCCGGGATTATCTCTACCCATCTGCATGCAGACGGTAGCTACGGTAAGCTGCTGACGCTGCCGAACGCCGATCGCGTCCACCCGGAAAACTCCATCCATCTGACGATGGCCGGTAACGAAGTCTTTAAAGTCGCGGTGACCGAGCTGGCGCACATCGTTGATGAAACGCTGGAAGCTAACAACCTCGACCGTTCCGAACTGGATTGGCTGGTGCCGCACCAGGCGAACTTACGTATTATCAGCGCGACGGCGAAAAAGCTCGGCATGTCCATGGACAACGTCGTGGTGACCCTTGACCGTCACGGTAATACCTCGGCCGCTTCCGTGCCGTGCGCGTTTGACGAAGCTGTCCGCGACGGCCGTATTAAGCGCGGTCAACTGGTGCTGCTGGAAGCCTTCGGCGGCGGTTTTACCTGGGGCTCTGCGCTGGTTCGTTTCTAAGTATAAGGATAAAAACATGACGCAATTCGCTTTCGTGTTCCCGGGGCAGGGTTCACAGGCGGTAGGCATGCTGTCTGAACTGGCAGCGACCTACCCGGTTATCGAAGAAACTTTTCATGAAGCTTCCGCAGCCCTGGGCTATGATCTGTGGGCGCTGACCCAGCAGGGTCCTGCTGAAGAGCTGAACAAAACCTGGCAGACTCAGCCTGCGCTGCTGACGGCTTCCGTTGCGCTGTACCGTTTATGGCAGCAGCAGGGCGGTAAAGCACCGGCGCTGATGGCCGGTCACAGCCTGGGCGAATACTCCGCGCTGGTTTGCGCGGGCGTAATTGCTTTCGCTGACGCGGTACGTCTGGTTGAGATGCGCGGCAAATTCATGCAGGAAGCGGTTCCGGAAGGCACCGGCGGCATGTCGGCGATCATCGGCCTCGACGATGCCTCTATCGCTAAAGCGTGTGAAGAATCTGCTGAAGGGCAGGTTGTTTCTCCGGTTAACTTCAACTCGCCGGGCCAGGTGGTTATCGCCGGTCATAAAGAAGCGGTTGAACGTGCAGGTGCCGCCTGTAAAGCCGCTGGCGCTAAGCGTGCGCTGCCGCTGCCGGTCAGCGTGCCGTCTCACTGCGCGCTGATGAAGCCAGCTGCGGAGAAACTGGCGGTTGAGCTGCAGAAAATCACCTTTAACGCGCCGACCGTTCCGGTAGTGAACAACGTCGACGTGAAGTGCGAAACCGACGGCGACGCGATTCGCGACGCGCTGGTTCGCCAGCTGTACAGCCCGGTTCAGTGGACCAAAACCGTCGAGTTTATGGCATCCCAGGGCGTAGAGCATCTGTATGAAGTTGGCCCGGGTAAAGTTCTCACCGGCCTGACCAAACGTATTGTAGATACCCTGACTGCATCGGCCATCAATGAGCCGGCTGCCTGTCAGCGGCACTTGCGCAATAAAAGAGGAAAGCATGAGCTTTGAAGGAAAAATTGCCCTGGTAACAGGTGCAAGCCGCGGTATTGGCCGCGCAATCGCTGAAACTCTCGTCGCTCGCGGCGCAAAAGTTATCGGCACTGCGACCAGCGAAAGCGGCGCGCAGGCGATCAGCGACTATCTGGGTGCCAATGGTAAAGGTCTGATGTTGAATGTGACCGACCCGGCATCTATTGAATCTGTTCTGGGAAATATCCGCGCGGAATTTGGCGAAGTCGACATTCTGGTCAATAATGCCGGGATTACTCGTGATAACCTGTTAATGCGCATGAAAGATGACGAGTGGAACGATATCCTCGAAACCAACCTGTCATCTGTTTTCCGTCTGTCAAAAGCGGTAATGCGCGCTATGATGAAAAAGCGTCATGGGCGTATCATCACTATCGGTTCTGTGGTTGGTACCATGGGAAATGCGGGTCAGGCTAACTACGCTGCGGCGAAAGCAGGTCTGATCGGCTTCAGTAAATCACTGGCGCGTGAAGTTGCGTCACGCGGAATTACTGTGAACGTTGTTGCTCCGGGCTTTATTGAAACGGACATGACGCGTGCGCTGACCGATGAGCAGCGTGCGGGTACACTGGCGGCAGTTCCTGCGGGGCGCCTCGGCTCTCCAAATGAAATCGCCAGTGCGGTTGCATTTTTGGCCTCCGACGAAGCAAGTTACATCACTGGTGAAACGTTGCACGTAAACGGCGGGATGTACATGGTCTGATCGTGTTTTGCACAAAGTGCTCAGACAACGGGCAATCTACGTATGTCTGAGCATGATTAGTGCAAAATCATTTGCGTTATGAGGGCAAAAACCCGCAAAATAGCGTAAAATCGTGGTATGACCTGCCGGGATTTAGTTGCAAATTTTTCAACATTTTATACACTACGAAAACCATCGCGAAAGCGAGTTTTGATAGGAAATTTAAGAGTATGAGCACTATCGAAGAACGCGTTAAGAAAATCATCGGCGAACAGCTGGGCGTTAAGCAGGAAGAAGTGACCAACAATGCTTCCTTCGTTGAAGACCTGGGCGCAGATTCTCTTGACACCGTTGAGCTGGTAATGGCTCTGGAAGAAGAGTTTGATACTGAGATTCCGGACGAAGAAGCTGAGAAAATCACCACCGTTCAGGCTGCCATTGATTACATCAACGGTCACCAGGCGTAAGTGAACATCTCCAGGCGGTCATTCGACCGCCTGAGTTTTATCCTTTTGTCCCACAAGTATCTATTTAATCCCTCCCTGGAGGACAAACGTGTCTAAGCGTCGTGTAGTTGTGACCGGACTGGGCATGTTGTCTCCTGTCGGCAATACCGTAGAGTCTACCTGGAAAGCTCTCCTTGCCGGTCAGAGTGGCATCAGCCTGATCGACCATTTCGATACTAGCGCCTATGCAACCAAATTTGCTGGCTTAGTAAAGGATTTTAACTGTGATGACATTATCTCGCGCAAAGAACAGCGCAAGATGGATGCCTTCATTCAATATGGAATTGTCGCTGGCGTTCAGGCCATGCAGGATTCTGGCCTTGAAGTGACGGAAGAGAACGCTCACCGTATTGGCGCCGCTATCGGCTCCGGTATTGGCGGCCTCGGCTTGATCGAAGAAAACCACAGTTCGCTGGTAAACGGCGGGCCGCGTAAGATCAGCCCCTTCTTCGTTCCGTCCACGATTGTTAACATGGTGGCGGGTCACCTGACCATCATGTTCGGTCTGCGTGGGCCAAGCATCTCTATCGCGACCGCCTGTACTTCTGGTGTGCATAACATCGGTCAGGCAGCACGTATTATCGCTTATGGCGATGCGGATGCGATGGTTGCCGGCGGCGCAGAAAAAGCCAGTACCCCGCTGGGTGTCGGTGGCTTTGGTGCCGCGCGTGCGCTGTCTACGCGTAACGATAACCCGCAGGCGGCAAGCCGTCCGTGGGATAAAGATCGCGATGGCTTCGTGCTGGGTGACGGCGCGGGCATGGTGGTACTCGAAGAGTACGAGCACGCGAAAAAACGCGGCGCGAAAATCTATGCTGAAGTCGTTGGTTTTGGTATGAGCAGCGATGCGTACCACATGACGTCACCGCCGGAAAACGGCGCGGGCGCAGCGTTGGCGATGGTTAACGCCATTCGCGACGCGGGTATTGAAGCGGGCCAGATTGGCTACGTTAACGCCCACGGTACCTCTACGCCAGCGGGCGATAAAGCAGAAGCGCAGGCCGTGAAGTCTGTCTTCGGCGACGCCGCCAGCCGCGTACTGGTGAGCTCCACCAAATCCATGACCGGCCACCTGCTGGGCGCGGCGGGTGCAGTAGAATCTATCTACTCTATCCTCGCGCTGCGCGATCAGGCCGTTCCGCCAACCATCAACCTGGATAACCCGGATGAAGGTTGCGACCTGGACTTCGTACCGCACGAAGCACGCCAGGTAAGCGGGATGGAGTACACGCTGTGTAACTCCTTCGGCTTCGGTGGCACCAACGGCTCGCTGATCTTTAAAAAGGTCTGAGCCAGACGGCCTGATGGCTGTCGGTCACTATGCTGATATAGGCCCGCCTGGCGGCCTTTTTTATTGTGCACAGAAAACCCCCAGCTAGGCTGGGGGTTCCGGAAAGCTTTCAGCTTTGAGCCAGTTATTAAAACCCCTTTTGATTTGTTAAAACACCTTGTGGTCTGGCAACTGCAAGTGTCCAACAAGAAATCAAAAGGGGGTCCCAATGGGGACGAAAAGAGCTTAGCGCACACCCGATGGAACTGTAAATATCACATAGTTTTTGCGCCGAAATACCGAAGACAGGCGTTCTACGGAGAGAAACGTAGAGCAATAGGCAGTATTTTGAGAAAGCTATGTGAGTGGAAAAACGTACGGATTGTGGAAGCTGAATGCTGCATAGATCATATCCATATGCTTGTGGAAATCCCGCCCAAAATGAGCGTGTCCGGTTTTATGGGATATCTGAAAGGGAAAAGCAGTCTGATGCTTTACGAGCAGTTTGGGGATTTGAAATTCAAATACAGGAACAGGGAGTTCTGGTGCAGAGGGTACTACGTCGATACGGTGGGTAAGAACACGGCGAAGATACAGGACTACATAAAGCACCAGCTTGAAGAGGATAAAATGGGGGAGCAGTTATCGATTCCCTATGCGGGCAGCCCGTTTACGGGCGGTAAGTAACGAAGTCTGATGCAAATGTCAGATCGTATGCGCCTGTTAGGGCGCGGCTGGTAAGAGAGCCTTATAGGCGCATAAGAAAAACCTCCGGCTATGCCGGAGGATATTTATTCAGCTTTCTCTGCTTGTTCAACACGTTCCATCCTGCCAAACTACCCGTCCATCGATAAGGAGCCGCTATGTTCTTAATTAATGGCGTCGAGCAGCATACCCTCGCGGTGAATGACCGTGCCGCACAGTTTGGTGATGGGTGTTTTACCACCGCGCGCGTGGTGAATGGACGCGTCCAGATGCTTGCTGCCCACCTCGGGCGGCTTAAACAGGCCTGCCAGCGGCTGTCTTTGACATTTGATGAGTGGGCGAGGCTGGAGCAGGAAATGCAGCAGCTCGCACGACAGCAATTCGATGGTGTGCTGAAAGCGATCATTAGCCGCGGCCCAGGCGGACGCGGCTATAGTGCCGGCGGCTGCAACTCGCCGACGCGCATTGTCTCGACTGCCGCGGCACCCGCGCACTATGCCGAATGGAAGGGGCGGGGCATCACGCTGGCGCTCAGTCCTGTTCCTCTGGGACGCAATCCTTATCTTGCAGGCATTAAACACCTCAATCGCCTTGAACAGGTGCTGATTCGTTCTCATCTTGAGCAGACAAACGCCGATGAGGCCCTTGTCCTTGACAGCGATGGGTGGCTTACGGAATGCTGTGCCGCCAATCTGTTCTGGCGCTGCGGCCGCGATGTGTATACCCGCGCCTCGATCAGGCGGGGTGAACGGTATTATGCGGCAATTTATTATCGCCCAACTGGCACCGACGGCCTATCGCGTGGTCGAAGTGAATGCGCCGCTGTCGGCGCTGGAACAGGCGGATGAAGTGCTGATTTGCAACGCGCTGATGCCGGTAGTCCCCGTTCAACGCTATGCGGATTTGCACTGGTCAGCCCGCGAGCTTTACCAATTTTTAGCCCCAATTTGTGAGTCGTCTGATTAGCATGATGAAACTGTTACGCTTTGTTCTGTTGGTATTGATTGTTCTCGGCATTGCCGCTGGCGTCGGTATGTGGAAGGTGCGTCAGATGGCGGATAGCGCGCTGCTGATTAAAGAAGATACCATCTTTACCCTGAAAGCGGGGACCGGACGCCTGGCGCTGGGCGACCAGCTGTATGCCGACAAGGTGATAAACCGTCCGCGCGTTTTCCAGTGGCTGCTGCGCCTGGAGCCAGAACTCTCGCATTTTAAGGCCGGTACCTATCGCTTTACCCCACAGATGACCGTCCGTGAGATGCTGCAACTGCTGGCAAGCGGCAAAGAAGCCCAGTTCCCGCTGCGCTTCGTAGAAGGGATGCGCCTGAGCGATTATCTGAAGCAACTGCGCGAGGCGCCTTATATCAAGCACACGCTCAGCGATGACAGCTACGCCACCGTCGCCAAAGCGTTGGCGCTGGATAATCCTGAGTGGATTGAAGGCTGGTTCTGGCCGGATACCTGGATGTATACCGCCAATACAAGCGATGTGGCCATCCTCAAGCGTGCGCATCAGAAAATGGTGACTCAGGTAGATAAAGTCTGGGAAGGACGGATGGACAATCTGCCGTACAAGGATAAAAACCAGCTGGTGACCATGGCCTCTATTATTGAAAAAGAGACCGCGGTGCCGGAAGAGCGCGATCGCGTGGCGTCGGTGTTTATCAATCGATTACGCCTCGGCATGCGCCTGCAGACGGACCCAACGGTCATCTACGGGATGGGGAGAGCTACGACGGCAAGATTTCGCGTAAGGATCTTGAGACCCCTACCGAGTATAATACCTACACCATTTCCGGTCTGCCGCCGGGGCGATTGCCAGCCCGGGCGAAGCGTCGCTGAATGCGGCCGCGCATCCGGCTAAAACGCCATATCTGTATTTTGTGGCCGATGGTAAAGGCGGGCATACGTTTAATACCAATCTTGCAGACCATAACCGGTCGGTGCAGGGTTACCTGAAAGTGCTAAAGGATAAAAATGCGCAGTAATTACATCGTCATTGAAGGACTGGAAGGGGCGGGCAAAACCACCGCGCGGGATGTGGTTGTGGAAACACTGCGCGACCTCGGCGTGAACGACCTGCTGTTTACCCGCGAGCCGGGCGGCACCGTGCTGGCGGAAAAGCTGCGCAGCCTGGTGCTGGACATTAAATCGGTCGGCGACGAAGTGATTACCGATAAAGCGGAAGTGCTGATGTTCTACGCCGCCCGCGTGCAGCTGGTTGAAACGGTGATCAAACCGGCGCTGGCAAGCGGGCAGTGGGTGATTGGCGATCGTCATGACCTTTCCACCCAGGCCTACCAGGGCGGCGGCCGCGGTATCGATCGCACGATGCTGGCGACCCTGCGCGACGCGGTGCTGGGCGATTTCCGCCCGAACCTGACTCTTTACCTCGACGTGACGCCGGAAGTGGGCCTCAAGCGCGCCCGCGCTCGTGGCGATCTCGATCGCATTGAGCAAGAGTCGCTGAACTTCTTTAACCGCACCCGCGCGCGCTATCTTGAACTGGCGGCGGCGGATGACAGCATTATCACCGTTGACGCGACCCAACCGCTGGAGAAAGTGATGAGTGATATTCGCGCCGCGGTCACCGGGTGGGTAGCGGAGCAGCAGGCATGAAATGGTATCCGTGGTTACGCCCGCCGTTTGAACAGCTCGTTACGAGCTATCAGGCCGGACGTGGTCACCATGCGCTGCTGGTTCAGGCGCGCAGCGGAATGGGGCTGACTCGCTGGTCTACGCCATCACCCGTTTTCTGATGTGCCAGAACCCGGACGGCCATAAAAGCTGCGGTCAGTGCCATAGCTGTCAGCTGATGCAGGCGGGAACGCACCCTGACTACTACGCGCTGCAGCCCGAGAAGGGCAAAAGTACGTTAGGCATCGACGCGGTACGTGAGGTGAGCGAAAAGCTGTATGAGCATTCTCGCCTGGGCGGCGCAAAGGTGGTGTGGATAGCGGATGCCACGCTGCTGACCGAAGCTGCCGCCAACGCGCTGCTGAAAACGCTGGAAGAACCGCCGAAAAACACCTGGTTTTTCCTTGCTTGTCAGGAGCCTGCGCGGCTGCTGGCAACGCTGCGCAGCCGCTGTCGATTTTTCCATCTGGCGCCGCCGAGCGAACAGTACGCGCTGGCGTGGCTGGAGCGAGAAAACAGCGCCTCGCGCGATACGCTGCTGACGGCGCTGCGTTTGTCCGATCATGCGCCCGCCGCGGCGCTGGAGCTGTTGGCCCAGAGACTTGGGCCACGCGCGAAAAATTTTGTCAGGCGCTGGGCGTGACGCTCAACAGCGGCGACTGGCTGGCGTTTTTGCCCTCGCTGAACCATGATTCAGTCGTGCAGCGTTTACACTGGCTGTCGTCATTGCTGCTCGATGCCCTCAAATATCAGCAGCGCATTACGCGGCTGACCAATGCCGATAGCCTGCAGCTGGTCGCCCAGCTGGCGCAAACGCTTTCTGCCGCGCGCCTGCAGGCGATTGTCGCCGATGCTTGCACCTGTCGTGAACAGCTGCAAAGCGTCACGGGGCTGAACCGCGAACTTATTCTCACCGAGCGCCTTCTGCGCTGGGAACAATATCTGCAACCTGGTGCGGTGCTGCCGGTATCCCACCTCTAAGAGAGACATTATGTTTTTAGTCGACTCGCACTGCCATCTCGATGGCCTTGATTATCAATCCCTGCATAAAGACGTGGATGACGTGATGGCGAAAGCCGCCGCGCGTGACGTACGTTTTGCCCTGGCGGTGGCGACGACGCTGCCGGGCTATCATCGTATGCGTGAGCTGGTGGGCAATCGCCCGGAAGTGGTCTTCTCCTGCGGTGTGCATCCGCTCAATCAGGATGAACCGTACGATGTTGAAGAGCTGCGCCGTCTGGCGGCAGAAGAGGGCGTGGTGGCGATGGGCGAAACCGGCCTTGATTACTTCTATACGCCAGAAACCAAACCGCAGCAGCAGCTGTCGTTCCGTCACCATATTCAGATTGGCCGTGAGCTAAATAAGCCGGTGATCGTCCATACCCGCGATGCCCGCGCCGATACGCTGGCAATCCTGCGGGAAGAAAAAGTGACGGATTGCGGCGGTGTACTACACTGTTTCACTGAAGACGTGGAGACGGCAGGAAAGCTGTTGGATATGGGTTTCTATATCTCGTTTTCCGGGATTGTGACCTTCCGTAACGCGGAGCAACTGCGCGAAGCCGCATGCTATGTCCCGCTGGACAGGCTGCTGGTTGAGACCGATTCGCCTTATCTGGCGCCGGTGCCGCATCGCGGTAAAGAGAACCAGCCGGCGATGGTGCGTGACGTCGCTGAATACATGGCGGTACTGAAAGGCGTTAGCGTTGAACAGCTGGCGCAGCAGACCACCGAGAACTTCTCGACGCTCTTCCATATTGATCCCGCCCGTCTGCAATCCGCCTGATTTCAGAGCTTATTTTAATGCTCGTAATTAATGGTTAAAGCGAGTACAGTTCACCGCCGTAAAAGTGGCGGTGAATGTTAATCTTGCAACATGCGGACACGTTTTATGTAAAGATGATTCAGTTTTTGCGCCATAGCTCTTTGAAACGTGATAGCCGTCAAACAAAATCACAGGGAATTATTTTACTCTGTGTAATAAATAAAAAGGGCACTTAGATGTCCTGTCCCAGGTGAGTTCCTCCCTCTCACCGATGCGTGAAAACGTAGATAAAAGTACAAAAAACTCAGGAGCACTCCTTATTATGTTTAAGAATGCATTTGCTAACCTGCAGAAGGTCGGTAAATCGCTGATGCTGCCGGTTTCCGTGCTGCCTATCGCAGGTATCCTGCTGGGCGTCGGTTCCGCAAACTTCAGCTGGCTGCCAGCCGTCGTTTCTCATGTTATGGCAGAAGCAGGCGGTTCTGTTTTTGCTAACATGCCGCTTATCTTCGCTATCGGTGTGGCGTTAGGCTTCACCAATAACGATGGCGTATCCGCACTGGCCTCAGTCGTCGCTTATGGCATCATGGTGAAAACCATGGCTGTGGTTGCGCCGCTGGTACTGCACTTACCGGCTGAAGAAATTGCTGCTAAACACCTGGCTGATACCGGTGTTCTCGGCGGTATCATCTCCGGTGCCATCGCTGCGTACATGTTCAACCGCTTCTACCGCATCAAGCTGCCAGAATATCTGGGCTTCTTCGCGGGCAAGCGCTTTGTACCGATTATCTCCGGTCTGGCCGCTATCTTCACTGGCGTGATCCTGTCCTTCATCTGGCCGCCAATCGGTACCGCTATTCAGACCTTCTCTCAGTGGGCTGCTTACCAGAACCCGGTTGTTGCGTTCGGTATCTACGGCTTCATCGAGCGTTGCCTGGTGCCGTTCGGTCTGCACCATATCTGGAACGTTCCTTTCCAGATGCAGATTGGCGAATACACCAACGCAGCAGGTCAGGTCTTCCACGGCGATATCCCGCGTTACATGGCGGGCGACCCGACTGCGGGCAAACTGTCCGGTGGCTTCCTGTTCAAAATGTACGGTCTGCCGGCAGCCGCTATCGCTATCTGGCACTCTGCTAAACCAGAAAACCGCGCCAAAGTGGGCGGTATCATGATCTCCGCAGCGCTGACCTCGTTCCTGACCGGTATCACCGAGCCGATCGAGTTCTCCTTCATGTTCGTTGCGCCGATCCTGTACGTTATCCACGCGATTCTGGCTGGCCTGGCGTTCCCGATCTGTATCCTGCTGGGTATGCGTGACGGTACTTCCTTCTCTCACGGTCTGATCGACTTTATCGTTCTGTCCGGTAACAGCAGCAAGCTGTGGCTGTTCCGATTGTCGGTATCTGCTATGCGATCGTGTACTACGTTATCTTCCGCGTGCTGATTAAAGCACTGGATCTGAAAACGCCGGGTCGTGAAGACACCACTGAAGAATCCAAAGCGGGCGCAACCAGTGAAATGGCTCCGGCGCTGATTGCAGCCTTCGGCGGTAAAGAAAACATCACCAACCTCGACGCTTGTATCACCCGTCTGCGCGTGAGCGTAGCCGACGTCGCCAAAGTGGATCAGGCTGGCCTGAAGAAACTGGGCGCTGCGGGTGTGGTAGTCGCAGGTTCCGGCGTTCAGGCGATTTTCGGAACCAAATCCGATAACCTGAAAACCGAGATGGACGACTATATTCGCAATAACTAAGTTATTTCGAAGTCGAAAATTTGGGGAGACTAAGGCAGCCGAATGGCTGCCTTTTTTACGTCTGACGGATGGGGGCTGGTCCCGGCGACGCTTCGCCTGGACGGGCTACCTGAAACCTGTAGCTCAGGCGCCGGAGAACGCGATGCCCAGGCAGACAAAAAAGGAGCCTTATGGCTCCCTTGGTTTTGTCTGGCAATTAAATCAGAACTGATAGCTAGCAGTAATACTCACGTTACGCGGCTCACCGTAAACGATAGAACCGTCGATATTGGTATCGTAGGTTTTATCAAACAGGTTGTTGATATTGCCCTGTAGGGCAAAGTTTTTCGTCACCTGGTAGCGGGTGAACAAATCCACCAGCGCATAGCTGCCTTGCTCGGCACGGAAAGTGCCGTACGGTGTTACAGTGTCTTTATACACGCGGTTCTGCCAGTTCACGCCGCCGCCGACGGTCAGCTCCGGCATCACCGGCAGACGATAGCGAGTGAACAGCTTCACGGTGGTGCGCGGCAGGTTTGGGTTCACCGCGTTGCCTTCATTGTCTTCTGCAACATAGCGGGTGGCCCGAAGGTCATCTGCCAGTTATCGGTGAGCGCGCCGTTAATTTCAAACTCTACGCCTTTGCTGACGGTGCCGTCGACGGTGGTGTAGGCGATTTCGCCGTTGCTGCCGGCAATCGGCACGCCGGTAGACTGCCCCAGGTTATCCTGCTCGATACGGAACACGGACAGGGTGGTGGTCAGGCGGCTGTCCATCCAGTCGGATTTCAGGCCCACCTCGTAGTTGTTGCCGGTAATCGGCTTCAGGTATTTACCGGAACTGTCTTTGTCGTTTTGCGGCTGGAAGATAGAGGTATAGCTGGCGTAGGTGGACCAGTTTTCGTTGATGTCATACACCAGGCCCGCGTACGGCGTGGTGTGGTTCTGCTCCATGGTGTAGGACAGCGTGTTAACGCTCCAGTTGGTGTAACGCGCGCCGACGATCAGGTGCAGCGGGTCGGCCAGCGAAATACGGGTGGCGGCGTACAGCGACTTCATGCGCGTAGTATCGTCCTGCGCCAGGCTTTGCGGATCCCAGCTGGTTTGCGGGAAGCTGGCGCTGTTGAAGTTATAGAAGCTGCCAATCTCATCCGGGAAGACGTTGGCCCAGGAACTGTAGTAGCGGTTATTCTGCTTGCTATAGCTGCCGCCGAGCATCAGGTTGTGCTGGCGCCCGAACAGGTCATAGCTGCCGTCGGCGTACAAATCCAGCGCGTCTACTTTACGCTTGCCGCTGTTCCAGCCCGTTCCCCTACATAGTCATAGCCCGGGCCGTAGCTGCCGTACGGGCCGACTAACGTACCGTCGGCTTTATTGACGTAGGCGTCGATGTACATCATTTTACTGTCGAACTTCACCTCGGAGTGGGTGGCGTTCAGCGTTGCCTGCCAGGTATCGGCGAAACGCTGCGTCAGGGTCATAAAGACCTTATTAATGTCTTTATCGTTGTAGGCCCAATCCGGTGAAGTGCTGTGCGCGCGATCGTAATGGTTGGTGCTGCCGTCGGTATTCCAGCGCGGCAGGCCGCCCAGGTTGGGCTATTGATATCGATACGTTGATATTCATAGCCAACGGAGAGCGCGGTGGTGTCGCCCAGATCGGCATCGAGAATGCCGGAGAAGAAGGTTTTGTCGTTATTGTAGCGGTCAAGCCAGGAGTCGTTGTTCTGATAGCCGGCCACGATACGCGCACGCACTTTACCGTCTTCGGTCAGTGGGCTTTGCAGGTCGGCAACGTAGCGCTGCTTATTCCAGCTGCCATATTCGGCAGAGAGATTGCCTTTAAACGTCTGGCTGGTGGCGTGTTTGCGAACCATGTTGATCGAGGCGGAAGGGTTACCGGTGCCGGTCATCAGGCCGTTCGCGCCGCGAACCACTTCCACTCGTTCAAACAGCGCGGTATCGGAAAGGGCATCGCCCAGATTCCAGCGGGATTCAAAATAAGTTGGAATGCCATCGACCATATAGTTGTCAATTTCAAAACCGCGAGAGAAATAGCTGGTACGGTCGGAATCGGCCTGGCTGCTGGTAATGCCCATGGTGTTGTTCATCACGTCGCCCAGCGTTTGCAACTGCTGATCCTGCATACGTTGCTCGCTGACGATGGTGATCGACTGCGGAATATCGCGCTGGACCATCTGCATCTTCGTGCCGGCAGTGGTGGTTTTCACGCTGTAGTCCTGCGTTTCGCTATCGTTGCCAGTATTGCTGGTGCCATCAACGATAATCGTATCTTCACTGGCGGCAAAACTTAAGCCTGGGGACAACGCGAGCGCGATGCCCATCGCCAGCATTGACGGCGCCAGACGGCCGTAGCGGATATTGGAAGTGTGAGACATATAAACCCTTAATCAATCGTCATTATTTTTGTCCGCCGCTCTGTGGTGACGGTCGTGTTATAGGCCAACGCGCATGCATATAATGAATGCAAATGAGAAATATACGCATTTTTATTACAATGTAAACAAAAGTAAGAATGCGATTGGGAAAGAATGAAACGGGATTTCAGGAGTGGAGAGAAAACAATACGGCCGCATCAGCGGCCGTATAAGGATGAAAAAATAAAAAAATAATCAGTCTGTTATTTCGTTCAGGCGAGGGCGTTTTCTTCCAGTTGACGCATAAACTGACGAACCCAATCCATGCGCGTCTTACGCTCGCCGAGCTCCTGGAAGAACTTCAGCCGTGTCGGGCCGTCGAGGCGGAAGTGCTGCGGCTGTTTTTGCAGCAGGCCAATCAGCCACGTTGGGTTGACGTGATTCTTCTCGGCAAATTCAATCACGCCGCCTTTCTCGTTGCCTTCCAGCTTACGGATCCCAGCTTTTGCGCCTGCTGACGCAGACGGGCGATATCCAGTAGATTACGCGCTGCATCCGGTAGCAGGCCGAAGCGATCGATCAGCTCAACTTTGATCTCTTCCAGCTCGTTTTCGTTCTTCGCGCTGGCAATACGCTTGTAGAAGGAGAGGCGCGTGTTAACGTCCGGGATAAAATCATCCGGCAACAGCGACGGCATACGCAGCTCAACTTCGGTTTGCTGACTGGTTAAATCCTCCAGCGACGGTTCGCGACCCTCTTTTAGCGCATCGACGGCGTTTTCCAGCATCTCCATGTACAGCGAGAAGCCGATGGATTCCATCTGTCCGCTTTGCCCTTCGCCCAGCAGTTCGCCCGCACCGCGAATTTCGAGGTCGTGGGTGGCCAGCGCAAAACCTGCGCCCAAATCTTCCAGCGAGGCGATGGCTTCCAGACGTTTCTGGGCATCCGGGGTCATGGCTTTAGGATGCGGCGTCAGCAGCCAGGCATAGGCCTGGTGGTGCGAACGCCCCACGCGGCCGCGCAGCTGATGCAGCTGCGCCAGACCAAAGTGGTCGGCGCGCTCGATAATGATGGTATTGGCGGTCGGAATGTCGATACCGGTCTCGATGATGGTGGTACACACCAGCACGTTAAAGCGCTGGTGGTGGAAATCGTTCATCACCCGTTCCAGCTCGCGCTCGCGCATCTGGCCGTGACCGATGGCGATACGCGCTTCCGGCACCAGTTCCGCCAGTCTATCGGCGGCTTTCTGAATATTCTCGACATCGTTGTACAGGTAGTACACCTGGCCGCCGCGCAGCGTTTCACGCAGGATCGCTTCGCGCACCACCAGACTATCGTACTCACGCACAAAGGTTTTGACCGCCAGACGGCGGGCAGGTGGGGTAGCGATAATCGACAGATCGCGCATACCGCTCATCGCCATATTCAGGGTTCGCGGAATAGGCGTGGCGGTGAGCGTCAGAATGTCGACGTCGGCGCGCATCGCTTTAATGCGCTCTTTGTGGCGCACGCCGAAGCGATGCTCTTCATCGACGATCAGCAGCCCCAGATCGCGCAGCTTCACGTCGCTTTGCAGCAGCTTGTGGGTACCGATCAGAATATCGATTTTGCCCTCGGCGGCTTCCGTCAGGATCTGCGTCTGCTCTTTGGCGCTGCGGAAGCGGGAAAGCATCTCAATACGCACTGGCCAGTTGGCGAAACGGTCGCGGAAGTTATCATAGTGCTGCTGCGCCAGCAGGGTCGTCGGCACCAGCACCGCAACCTGCTTATGGTTCTCGACCGCGAGGAAGGCGGCGCGCATCGCGACTTCGGTTTTACCGAAGCCAACGTCGCCGCACACCAGACGATCCATCGCCAGCGGCTGGCACATGTCGCTGAGCACCGCGTTGATCGCCTGGGCCTGATCGGGTGTCGTTTCAAACGGGAAGCTGTCGCAAAACAGCTGATACTGTTCACGATCGTGCTTGAAGGCAAAGCCCTCTTTCGCTGCCCGCTGGGCGTAGATATCCAGCAGCTCCGCAGCTACATCGCGCACTTTTTCCGCCGCTTTTTGTCGCGCGCGGCTCCAGGCATCGCCGCCCAGTTTGTGCAGCGGCGCGTTCTCTTCCGCGCCGCCGGCGTAGCGGCTAATCAGGTGCAATGAGGAGACCGGTACGTACAGCTTGGCGTCGTTGGCGTAGGTGAGGATCAGATACTCGGCGGTAATACCGCCTGCTTCCAGGGTCGTCATGCCGCCGTAACGCCCCACGCCGTGCTCGAGATGCACCACCGGCTGGCCGATGTGCAACTCCGCCAGGTTACGAATCAGGGTATCCGGGTTAATGGTCCGACGGGCATCCTGACGACGACGCGCCACGCGCTCACCCAGCAGATCGCTTTCACAAATCAGCGCCAGGTTATGTTGCGTATCGATAAAGCCGTGCTCGGCGGCGCCGATCATCAGATAGTGACCTTTACCGCTTGCTTCATCGAGCCGCTGAATCCGTTTTGGCGACAGCTTGATCCGCGCCAACAGTTCGCCTAACGCTTCGCGGCGGCCCTCGCTCTCTACCGAGAAGACCACCGGCCCGCTAAAGGACTCGATAAACTTACGCAGATTATCCAACGGCGATTTGTTTTGCGCCTGGACGGAAAGGTCCGGCAGCGGCTGGAAGCCGAGGTTGGTATTCGCCGCTTTGTCTGCCAGATGCTCGGTTTTAAGCTGGATACGCGGCCATTTTTTCAGCTCGCTGTTCAGCTCTTCGGTACGCAGCCACAGCTGGGCGGGCGGCAGCAGCGGACGCATCGGATCCACGCCGCGATTTTCAAAACGTGCCTGTGCATCAGCCTGGAAACGGTTGGCGCTGGCCTCGACGTCGCCGGTATTCACCAGCAGAGTGTCGGCCGGGAAATAGCTGAACAGCGCGGGCAGCGGTTCGCTGAAGAACAGCGGCTGCCAGTATTCGATCCCGGCAGGCAGCGTGCCTTTACTGACCTGCTGGTAGATATGTTCAGCGTCACGTTTGACCTCAAACTTATCGCGCCACTGGCTGCGGAACAGTTCGATAGCGGTTTTATCGGTCGGGAATTCGTGGGCGGGTAGCAGGTTAATGGCTTCCACCTCTTCCAGCGTACGCTGGCTGTCGACGTCAAAGACGCGCAGGCTGTCGATTTCATCATCGAAGAAGTCAAGGCGATAGGGCTGCTCGCTGCCCATTGGATAGAGATCCAGCAGCGCGCCGCGGGTGGCGTATTCACCGTGCTCCATCACCTGATCGACATGACGATAACCCGCGCTGTCGAGCTGGCTGCGCAGGGCGTCGCGCGACAGGCGCTGGCCTTTTTTCATCACCAACGCGTGGCCGTGCAGGAAACTGTGCGGGCAGACGCGCTGCATCAGCGTGCTAACCGGCACGATCAGCACGCCGCGCTGCATGGTGGGTAACTGGTAGAGCGTCGACAGGCGCGAGGAGATAATATCCTGATGCGGTGAGAAGCTGTCATAGGGCAGCGTCTCCCAGTCGGCGAGGTTCATCACCAGGCTGTCGGTAAACTGAGCAATTTCATCGTGCAGGCGCAGGGCGTTCTGCATATCCGGGGCGATTAACACCACCGGCCCCGCATGACGCTCGGCGATATCCGCCACCAATGTCGCGCAGGCCGCGCCGGTCAGTTCGCCAAGCAGGCGCTGGTCGCCGGGTTTTGTCGGTAGGGCATAACGGGCAAGTTCAGGCATAGTCAGCGCACGTTCTCCAGAAGGCCGTATTTCCACGGTAATAATATAAATTTGCTGTACTTATTATCCGTGATGGTGGCCGGAGTGCAACCGCTGAAAATGCGGGGATGGTGCGTTTCAGATCATTTGCCGCTTCTGCTGGCTGAGCTTGCGGTACTGCTGTGGCGACATGCCGACCAATTTGCTGAAGGTGCTGTAAAAACGGCTGCTTGAGCGAAAACCCGCGGTCATGGCAACGTCAATGATGGTTTTATCCGTATCGCTCAACAGCGCGCGGACGTGGTTGATGCGCATCGCCGTAATGTACTGCTTTAAGGTGAGCTGCATGACGCGCTGGAAAATGCCCATCGCGTAGTTGGCATTCAGCTTCACATGCTCCGCGACGTCATTGATGGTTAACGCCTGATCATAGTTATCGGCAATAAACCCAAGCATCTGGCTGACGTAAAACTGCGCGTGGCGCGAGACGCTGTTTTTGTGCGTGCGTGAGGTCTTATTCAGCAGGATAGGCTGCCAGCCGGAGAGGCTAAAACGCTTAAGCATCAGCGCTATTTCATCGATGGCCAACTGACGAATCTGTTCATTCGGGCTGGCAAGCTCCTGCTGCCAGCGGGTCACTTCAAAGGCGCTCAGCTGCTGAGTGGCGAGCGACTTTATCACCATGCCATGGGTGACGTAGTTGACCAGTTCGCGGTCCAGCGGCCAGGAGAGGAACAAATGCATAGGGAGGCTGAAAATCGCCATCTGCTGACAATGTCCCGGACGGGTGAGCTGGTGCGGCGTACAGGCCCAGAAGAGGGTGATATGCCCTTGTTTTATCTGCACGACTTCATTGTTGATCAGGTATTCGACGTCACCATCAAATGGCACGTTCACCTCGACCTGTCCGTGCCAGTGGCTGGCGGGCATGGCGTGCGGTGGACGGAGTTCAACATCAAGACGCTGGTATTCAGAATAGAGTGAGAGTGGGCTACGGGTCTGTTTTTCATCGCCGTTGCACATGTGCGGGTCGGGCGGAAGAAGAGAGATTGGCTCGTTGCTCATGGCGGCTCCATTTCCTGATTTATCAGAATGACGTCAGAGCGGGGAGTTATCAACCGGGAAGTCGGCTGCATAACCCATCGCTTAGCCTAATAGTAACCGCTAATTCAGGCCGTATACTCTGCTTTTGCGCTCATTTATTCCCAAAAGCTCAGATCACCCGCTGCCCGGTCGCCGATCTGAGTTTATGGGAATGCTCATCGCGGAAGGTGGAAGTTTTCCCGAGTACCGCATGCCACCATGTTCTTGTCCACTTATTGTTCTGGAGAGTCATGATGACAGCACCCAAAATTACTTTTATCGGCGCCGGGTCGACGATTTTCGTTAAAAATATCCTCGGCGATGTTTTTCATCGTGAAGCATTGAAGTCGGCGCATATTGCCCTGATGGATATCGATGCCACGCGGCTGGAAGAGTCGCACATTGTGGTGCGCAAGCTGATGGATTCGGCCGGAGCATCTGGCCATATTACCTGTCATACCGACCAGCGCGCGGCATTGCAGGGCGCGGACTTTGTGGTCGTCGCCTTCCAGATTGGCGGCTATGAACCCTGTACCGTGACCGACTTTGAAGTGTGTAAACGCCACGGGCTGGAACAAACCATCGCCGATACGCTTGGGCCTGGCGGCATTATGCGCGCGCTGCGGACCATCCCGCATCTCTGGCAAATTTGTGAGGACATGAGCGAGCTGTGCCCGAATGCCACCATGCTTAACTACGTTAACCCGATGGCGATGAACACCTGGGCAATGTACGCTCGCTACCCGCACATCAAACAGGTAGGGCTGTGCCATTCGGTACAAGGAACGGCGGAAGAACTGGCTCGCGATCTCGGTATTGATCCCGCTTCGTTGCGTTATCGCTGCGCCGGTATTAACCACATGGCGTTCTATCTTGAACTGGAACGCAAAAACGCCGATGGCGAGTACGTCAATCTCTACCCGGAACTGCTGGCTGCCTATGCCGCAGGCGAGGCTCCGAAGCCAAATATTCATGGCAATACGCGCTGCCAGAACATCGTGCGCTATGAAATGTTCAAAAAGCTGGGCTACTTCGTCACCGAATCGTCCGAGCATTTCGCCGAATATACACCGTGGTTTATTAAGCCCGGACGCGAAGATCTGATCGAACGCTACAAGGTACCGCTGGACGAATACCCGAAACGTTGCGTTGAACAGTTGGCAAACTGGCATAAGGAGCTGGAAGAGTACAAAACCGCTGAACGTATTGATATTAAACCGTCGAGAGAGTACGCCAGCACCATCATGAACGCGCTGTGGACCGGCGAGCCGAGCGTTATTTATGGCAACGTACGTAACGACGGTCTGATTGATAACCTGCCGCAGGGCAGCTGCGTGGAGGTTGCTTGCCTGGTCGATGCGAACGGTATTCAGCCGACAAAAGTGGGGGCGATTCCCGCGCACCTTGCGGCGATGATGCAGACCAATATTAACGTGCAGACGCTGCTGACGGAGGCCATTCTGACGGAAAATCGCGATCGTGTTTATCACGCGGCGATGATGGATCCGCATACCGCAGCCGTACTGGGCATCGACGAAATCTATGCGCTGGTGGATGACCTGATTACCGCCCACGGCGACTGGTTGCCAGCCTGGCTGCACCGCTAAAAAAATGACGGCGCCGGGCAAAGTATCCGGCGCTTTACCTCTCGCTAATAACAGAAGGCGGGCACTGGTAACAGTGACCCGGTACCCTATGAGCATCTCTCTGACAACAAAACTCAGTTACGGATTCGGTGCGTTTGGTAAAGATTTCGCCATCGGCATTGTTTATATGTATCTGATGTATTACTACACCGACGTCGTCGGGCTGTCGGTTGGCCTGGTGGGCACGCTGTTCCTTGTGGCGCGTATCTGGGATGCGATAAACGACCCCATCATGGGATGGATAGTGAACGCCACGCGAACGCGATGGGGCAAATTCAAACCGTGGATCCTTATCGGTACGCTTGCGAACTCGCTGATTCTGTTTTTACTGTTCAGCGCTCATCTGTTTGAAGGCACCGCGCAGGTCGTTTTTGTCTGCGTCACCTATATCCTGTGGGGAATGACCTACACCATTATGGATATTCCTTTCTGGTCGCTGGTGCCGACGATTACCCTTGATAAGCGCGAACGCGAGCAACTGGTGCCTTATCCGCGTTTCTTCGCCAGCCTGGCCGGATTTGTCACGGCAGGCATTACGCTACCTTTCGTGGAGGCCGTCGGCGGCGCGGATCGCGGGTTTGGTTTCCAGATGTTTACGCTGGTGCTGATTGCTTTCTTTATCGTCTCGACCGTTGTCACGCTGCGCAACGTGCACGAAGTTTTCTCCTCCGACAGCGATGCGGCTGCCGATAGTGCTCGTCTGACGTTAAAAGGGATTGTGGCGCTGATTTACAAAAACGATCAGCTCTCTTGCCTGTTGGGGATGGCGCTGGCTTACAACATTGCTTCTAACATCATTACTGGCTTTGCGATTTACTACTTCACCTACGTGATTGGCGATGCGGCACTGTTCCCGTACTACCTTTCCTACGCGGGCGCGGCGAATTTACTCACTCTGATTCTCTTCCCGAGGCTGGTGAACGCGCTGTCGAGACGCGTACTGTGGGCCGGGGCGTCAATTCTGCCGGTGATCAGCTGCATCGGGCTGTTTGCGATGGCACTGGCGGGGTATCACAACGCGCCGCTGATTATCGTGGCCGGGGTGTTCCTTAATGTGGGCACCGCGCTGTTCTGGGTTCTGCAGGTCATCATGGTGGCGGATACCGTTGACTATGGCGAGTACAAGCTCAACGTTCGCTGCGAAAGTATTGCTTACTCGGTGCAGACGATGGTGGTGAAGGGCGGTTCGGCATTTGCGGCTTTCTTTATCGCCGTGGTGTTGGGCATCATCGGCTATACCCCAAATGTGGCGCAGTCGGCGCAAACCGTTCAAGGCATGCAGTTTATTATGATTGCATTACCAGCACTGTTTTTCATCATGACGCTGGTGCTCTATTTCCGTTATTACCGCCTGAATGGCGATGCCTTGCGGAAAATTCAGATTCACCTGTTGGATAAGTATCGCAAAACGCCATCGCCTGCCGTGGCGCTGGACAATCCAGCCCCAGTGGCGAGTGTTGTACGGGATGTAAAGGCGTAATCATGGAATGGACATCATGGATTGGCTATCTGGCAGCCTGTCTCACCACGCTCTCTTTTTTGCCGCAGGCCATTAAGGTTATTGTCACTCGCAACACCCAGGGCATTTCGGGTCTGATGTACGTGATGTTTGTCTGCGGGCTGGTGATGTGGCTGGTTTACGGTTTAATGATTGAAGACAAGGCCGTGAGTATGGCGAATTTTCTGACGCTGGTGTTCGCGATGCCGATCCTTGTCATTAAGCTGCGTCGAGGGTAGGGAAAACCGGCCTGCAGGAGCCATCCTGTAGGCCGGATCGGCATTGGTGTCATCTGCCCGCGTTTAACTGACGGTTATGCCAGCGAGCAAGCAGCAGCACCGTGGTCAGCGCGCCCAGCAGGGCGCAAAACATATCCGATTGCGTATCCCACGGGTCCCCCTGAGTGCCGAGGAAATCATCCGCGCCTTGCCCATCGCCAGGGCGGCCCACCATTCAATCAGCTCGTAGGTGGCGCTAATGGCCAGCGCCACGCAGCACACCAGAAATGCCAGCATTTTAGGACCTTTGACGATACTCCCGCGCCGCAGAATTTCGCGTGCCGCCAGCGCAGGTACCAGACCCTGGAAAAAGTGGCCGAGCTTGTCATAAGGGTTGCGGCTCAGGTTAAACCATTGCTGGACATCAAAGCCGATGGGCACCTTCGCGTAGGTATACTGACCGCCGACCATCAAAATAATGGCGTGACAGAAAATCAGCGCGTAAAGCAGCGGGGTGAGTGGATAACGGTGGGCGGTGAAAAGCAGCAACGGGACGATGATAATCACCGGCGTGACCTCCATCAGCCAGGTCACTTTTTCAGCGGCGTGAACGCCGGTGTAAACCAGAAAGAGGGCTAGCAGCAGCGCCCCGTGCGCAATATCAGAGGGTTAACGGTGCGGTTCATCAGGCTTTCGCAAAGAGTTATGGAAAACATCACTATTGACCGTGTCGCTGAAAATTTCAACATTCGTATTCCCTTGTGATGAATTGTCAGCCTTGCGCTTACGGTTCAGTCATTTACCCATCCTGCTTTCGCTTATATACTCGTGCTTCTGCTATCAGCAACCAGACGGATTACATGTATCAACCTGTCGCACTATTTATCGGCCTGCGCTACATGCGTGGGCGAGCAGCGGACCGCTTCGGTCGCTTTGTTTCCTGGCTGTCGACAATCGGCATTACGCTTGGCGTGATGGCGCTGGTCACCGTCCTTTCGGTGATGAACGGCTTTGAACGCGAGCTGCAAAACAACATTCTGGGGCTGATGCCGCAGGCCATTCTGAGCGCTGAACAGGGTTCCCTGAATCCGCAAAAAATCCCGGAAGCGAGCGTGAAGCTCCAGGGCGTGACGCGTATCGCGCCGCTGACCACCGGTGATGTGGTGCTGCAAAGCGCACGTAGCGTCTCGGTGGGCGTCATGCTGGGTATTGACCCGGCGCAAAAAGATCCGCTGACGCCGTATCTGGTGAACGTCAAGCAAACCGATCTCACCGCCGGGAAATACAACGTGATTCTTGGCGAGCAACTGGCGGGCCAGTTAGGCGTCAATCGCGGCGATCAAATCCGCGTGATGGTGCCGTCTGCCAGTCAGTTCACCCCGATGGGGCGTCTTCCGAGCCAGCGCTTGTTCACGGTGATTGGCACCTTCGCCGCCAATAGCGAAGTCGATGGCTATCAAATGCTGGTCAATATTCAGGATGCCTCGCGTCTGATGCTCTATCCACAGGGCAACATTACCGGCTGGCGTCTGTGGCTGGATAAACCGCTGCAGGTCGACACCCTCAGCCAGCAAACGCTGCCGGAAGGCACCAAATGGCAGGACTGGCGCGAGCGTAAAGGCGAGCTATTCCAGGCCGTGCGCATGGAAAAAAACATGATGGGGCTGCTGTTGAGCCTGATCGTCGCGGTCGCCGCGTTTAACATCATCACCTCGCTGGGGCTGATGGTGATGGAGAAGCAGGGCGAAGTGGCGATTCTGCAAACGCAGGGGCTGACGCCGCGGCAAATCCTCACCGTCTTTATGGTGCAGGGGGCCAGTGCGGGCATCATCGGCGCGGTGCTTGGCGCGCTGCTCGGCGTGCTGCTCGCCAGCCAGCTCAATAATTTAATGCCGATTATCGGTGCGTTCCTCGACGGTGCGGCGTTGCCGGTTGCCATCGAGCCGCTGCAGGTTATCGTGATCGCGCTGGTGGCGATGGCTCTGGCGCTGCTGTCAACGCTGTACCCTTCCTGGCGCGCTGCCGCCACCCAACCCGCTGAGGCTTTACGTTATGAATAAGATCCTGTTGCAATGCGACAACCTGTGCAAACGCTATCAGGAAGGCTCGGTGCAGACTGACGTGCTGCACAACGTTAGCTTCAGCGTGGGCGAGGGTGAAATGATGGCTATCGTCGGTACCTCGGGTTCCGGGAAAAGTACGCTGCTGCACCTGCTGGCGGGCTGGATACGCCAACCAGCGGCGACGTCATTTTCAGCGGCCAGCCGATGAGCAAGCTCTCTTCGGCGGCGAAGGCCGAGCTGCGTAACCAGAAGCTTGGGTTTATCTACCAGTTCCACCACCTGCTGCCGGACTTTACCGCGCTGGAAAACGTGGCGATGCCGCTGCTGATTGGCAAAAAGAAAGCCGCTGAGATCAACTCGCGCGCGCTGGAGATGCTGAAAGCGGTCGGGCTGGCCCACCGTGCGAATCACCGTCCGTCGGAGCTGTCCGGCGGCGAGCGCCAGCGCGTGGCGATTGCCCGTGCGCTGGTCAATAACCCGCGCCTGGTGCTGGCGGATGAACCCACCGGTAACCTCGATGCCAAAAACGCCGACAGCATTTTTAAACTGCTCGGCGAGCTGAACCAGTCGCAGGGAACGGCCTTCCTGGTGGTGACCCACGACCTGCAGCTGGCGAAACGCATGGGGCGTCAGCTGGAGATGCGCGACGGTCACCTGAGCGACCAACTGACCCTGATGGGAGCGCATTAATGGCTCCTTCGCTGTCGTTACTGATTGGCCTGCGCTTTAGCCGCGGGCGTCGGCGCAGCGGCATGGTGTCGCTGATTTCGGTTATCTCCACCGTGGGGATTGCGCTGGGTGTGGCGGTGCTGATCGTCGGCCTGAGCGCGATGAACGGCTTCGAGCGTGAGTTGAACAACCGCATTCTTGCGGTGGTGCCGCACGGCGAAATCGAAGCGGTCAACCCGCCGTGGAACCACTGGCAAAACGTACTGCCGAAAGTTGAAGCGGTGAAAGGCATTGAGGCCGCGGCGCCGTACATCAACTTTACCGGCCTGGTGGAGAGCGGTAGCAACCTGCGCGCCATTCAGGTCAAAGGCGTCGATCCGCAGCAAGAGAGTAAACTGAGCGCTCTGCCGCGCTTTGTTCAGGCGAATGCCTGGGCGAATTTTAAGGCCGGGGAGCAGCAAATTATCCTCGGCAAAGGCGTCGCCGATGCGCTGAAGGTGAAAGCCGGCGACTGGGTGTCGATCATGATCCCCAACTCGAACCCCGAGCATAAGCTGCTGCAACCGAAACGCGTGCGCCTGCACGTCATCGGTATTCTCCAGTTGAGCGGTCAGCTTGACCACAGCTTCGCCATGATTCCGATGCAGGATGCCCAGCAGTATCTGGATATGGGAGAAAGCATCACCGGTATCGCCATTAAAGTGAACGACGTGTTCAACGCCAACAAGCTGGTGCGCGACGCGGGCGAGGTCACCAATAACTACGTCTATATCAAGAGCTGGATTGGCACCTACGGCTATATGTATCGCGACATTCAGATGATCCGCGCGATTATGTATCTGGCGATGGTTCTGGTGATTGGCGTGGCCTGTTTTAACATCGTGTCGACGTTAGTGATGGCCGTGAAAGATAAAAGTAGCGATATTGCGGTCCTGCGCACATTGGGCGCTAAAGACGGGCTGATTCGCGCAATTTTCGTGTGGTATGGTTTATTGGCTGGCCTGTTGGGCAGTCTTTGTGGTGTGGTTATCGGCGTGTTCGCTTCGCTGTACCTCACCGACATTATTAAGGTGATTGAAAAGATTATTGGTCATCAATTCTTATCGGGTGACATTTATTTTATCGACTTCCTGCCGTCTGAACTGCACTGGCTGGATGTCGTTTATGTGCTGGTCACGGCACTGTTGCTGAGTCTGCTGGCAAGCTGGTATCCCGCCCGCCGCGCCAGCCGTATCGACCCTGCGAGGGTGCTGAGTGGCCAGTAATTTGACGTCCTGACCGCGCGGCGTTGCTGCTGCGTGCGTCAGTTAGAGGAATGAACAATGATGCATTATGGATTTGACATTGGCGGCAGCAAAATCGCGCTGGGCGTATTTGATTCATCGCGCCAGCTTCAATGGGAAAAACGTATCCCGACGCCGAAAGAGAGCTATGAAAGCTTCCTTGAAGCGGTAACCGGGCTGGTGGCGGAAGCCGACGCACGTTTTAACTGCCGTGGCACCGTGGGTATCGGCATTCCCGGTATGCCGGAAACCGAAGACGGCACGCTGTATGCGGCGAACGTCCCGGCGGCGACCGGTCGACCGCTCCGTGCGGATCTTAGCCGTTTGCTCGACCGCGACGTACGTCTGGATAACGACGCTAACTGTTTTGCCATCTCTGAGGCCTGGGACGACGAGTTTACCCAGTACCCGCTGGTGATGGGCTTGATTCTTGGCACCGGCGTCGGTGGCGGTATCGTGCTGAACGGTAAATCGATTACCGGTCACAGTTATATTACCGGCGAGTTTGGTCATATTCGCCTGCCGGTCGACGCGCTGGAAGTGGTGGGGCGTGATTTCCCGCTGGTGCGCTGCGGCTGCGGCCAGCTCGGCTGTATCGAAAACTATTTATCCGGTCGTGGGTTTGCGTGGCTGTACAACCATGTCTACCAGCAGCCGCTGACCTCGCCGGAAATTGTTGCCCTCTGGCAGCAGGGAGACGAAAGGGCGCGCGAGCACGTTGAGCTTTATCTGGATCTGCTTGCCGTGTGCCTGGGGAATATACTGACCATTGTCGACCCGGATCTGCTGGTGCTCGGCGGTGGGTTATCAAATTTTTCAGCGATCGCCGATGGACTAGCGCACCGCTTACCGCGTCATTTACTGCCTGTAGCCCGCACGCCGCGCATTGAACGCGCACGCCACGGTGATGCAGGGGGATGCGCGGCGCTGCGTTCCTTCATCTGACCAACTAACATGGAGTAGATATGCAGTCGCGCCGCTTACATCGATTGAGCCGTTTTCGTCGGAATAAACGTCAGCTGCGCCAGCGTCTGCGCCAGCGGATTTTTTTCACGGACAGGGTGATGCCAGAAGAGATGGATAAACCAAGAGTGTTGGTGTTAACCGGCGCGGGATTTCGGCAGAGTCGGGATTCGGACTTTCCGGGCGGCCGATGGGCTATGGGAAGAGCATAAAGTTGAGGACGTGGCGACGCCGGAAGGCTTCGCCCGTAATCCTGAGCTGGTGCAGAGCTTTTACAACGCTCGTCGCCGTCAGCTCCAGCAGCCGGAGATTGCGCCTAACGCGGCGCACCTGGCGCTGGCCCGGCTGGAAGAGGCGCTCGGCGAGAACTTTATGCTGGTCACGCAGAACATCGACAATCTGCACGAGCGCGCGGGCAACAAAAACGTGCTGCACATGCACGGTGAGCTGCTAAAGGTGCGCTGCACCCAAAGCGGCCAGGTGTTCGACTGGCCGGGCGATTTGCCGGTAGACGAACGCTGCCACTGCTGTCAGTTCCCGGCGCCGCTGCGTCCGCATATCGTCTGGTTTGGCGAGATGCCGTTTGAGATGGACCATATCTACCTCGCGCTGTCGATGGCCGACATCTTTATCGCCATTGGTACGTCAGGCCACGTTTACCCGGCTGCTGGCTTCGTCCACGAGGCTAAGCTACACGGCGCTCATACCGTGGAACTCAACCTCGAACCCAGCCAGGTTGGCAGTGAGTTTGAAGAGAAGCACTATGGGTTGGCGAGCGAAGTGGTGCCGGCCTATGTTGATGAGCTGTTGAAATCGCTGTAAATATTCGGGCATCCGGCGCGTTTTGCCGGATGCCCGACCATCAGCTTTCCGCGTAGTAAAATTCACCCTCCAGCAAGTCCGCGCTGTTCAGGCCGACAAAAACCCGGAACCTGCCGTACTCCAGCCGCCGCGCCCCTTCGGCGTCGTAGAAGCCCAGATCGTTCTCGGTGATCTCAAAGCTCACCACCTGTGAGGCACCGGCAGCAAGCGAGATCCGGGTGAAGGCTTTTAGCTGTAAGGCAGGCCGAGCGATACTGGCGACGCAGTCGTTAAGGTAAAGCTGTATTGTTTCGCATCCGGCGGTATGGCTTGAGTTGCTGGCCGTCACACTGACCGTAATCCTGCCACCCGGTACCAGCCGCGGCGTCACGCGGAGCGTGCTAAGCGTGGTGTGATGCCACGACAGCCCGAAACCAAAGGGAAACAGCGGCGTGTTTGGACAGTCCAGGTATTTGGAAAGAAAGCGTGGGCTATGATCGGACCGTTGAGCCGGTCGGCCGGTGTTAAGTGCATTGTAATAGACGGGAACCTGACCATTCGCGTAGGGAAAACTCATCGATAGCCGCCCCGAAGGGTTGCGCGCGCCGCTGATAATATCCACCAGCGCGCGGCTGCCCTCGATGCCGGGGAACCAGACTTCGACGATCGCGTCAACGCAGCCGACGACGTCGGTGAGCACCAGCGGCCTGCCGTTGAACAGGATTAACACGGTCTTTTTCGCGACGGCAGCGATTTGCTGAATAAAGGCCACCTGGTGGCGTGGCAGGTGCAGGTCAGTACGGCTGGCGGCTTCGCCACTTTGCATCATATGTTCGCCCATCGCCAGCAGCACAATATCGGCCTCGCGGGCGTAGTCCAGCGCCCGCTGACGTTCTTGCTCCCGCTCAGTGTCCGAGAGGGGCGAGTTTGTTCTATCTGGTGGGTGGCGCCAAATTCGCCGAGGAAGTCGTAGTCCAGCAGCAGATCGCAGCCCTGCGTCACGCGTAAATTTCCCGCGGGAACCACTTCCTGCAGCGCGGCTTTTAGCGTTGTACAGCGTGACTTTTCTCCGTAAACCGCCATAGCCCGAAGATGTCCGGATTATCGGCGTAAGGACCTATCAGGGCGATACGCGTCGTCTTCGGGTGAAAGGGCAGCGTCTGACGTTCATTTTTGAGCACCACTATCGATTTGCCCGCCGTCTCGCGGCAAGCCGCAGATGGTCAGGATGATAGCAGCAGCGTTGTTCGACTTCGGGAGAGGTACCGCGATAAGGATCTTCAAATAGACCGAGCTTTTGCTTCAGCCGCAGGACGCGCAGCACCGCTGCATCTAACGCTTGCTCACTGATTTTCCCCGCCGCCAGCAGCGGCTTCAGGCCGTTGGCGTAACAGGCGGTTTTCATATCAATATCCAGCCCGGCGTTAAAGGCGAGGGCGCAGGCTTCCTGCTCATCGGTTGCCACGCCGTGGGAATGAGCTCTTTGACGGCGGCGTAATCGGCGATGGTGATGCCCTGAAAATGCCAGCGCTCACGTAGCAGGGTTTTCAGTAACCATGGTTGGCGGTGACCGGAATGCCGTCAACGGTATTGAATGACGTCATGACCATCTCGCATCCCGCTTCGATGGCCGCCTGGAACGGCGGAAAGTAATCGTCAAACAGACTCTGGTGCGACAATTCAACCGTGTTGTAGTCGCGTCCGCCGACAGGCGCGCCATAGCCGACAAAATGCTTCACGCAGGCCGCCAGCCCTGGTGAGTCGCCAGATTTTGCTGGAACCCCTCGACGCTGGCGCGAACGTACTGAGTATTCAGGAACACATCTTCGCCGGTTGACTCCATACAGCGCCCCAGCGGGCATCACGCACCAGATCCGCCATCGGCGCGAAGGTGACGTGGCTACCGGCGCTGGCGGCTTCCTTCGCGGCAACGACGCAGCACTGTCGAATCAGCGACGGTTCCCAGGTGCAGCCGAGCGCTAACGGAATGGGAAGATGGTCCGGTAACCGTAAATCACATCGGCCATAAACAGAAGCGGGATCTTCAGACGACTGTTTTCCAGGTGATGACGCTGAATTTCCCGCGTTTTGGCGGCGCCGGAAACGTTCAGCACCGAGCCGACGTGACTGACCACCTCCTGAGTGATGCCCAGACGGGTCTTTGGCCCAACGGTAAGCTGGGGCTCATCCAGGAAGAATTCGCCAGACAGCTGCACCAACTGGCCAATCTTTTCATCCAGCGTCATTTGCGCCAGCAGTGCGTGAAGGTGAGTCATAGGCCCTCCTTGTCAGCTTCGCGTTCCGCTGCAAGCGCGGCGCGCTCGGCCATTTTGAACCACGGGTACCAGAGCAACGGCGAAAGGATCAGCAGTAAGAAAAGATGCAGAGCAATAATTGACGCCGCGCCGCCCACCGTGGCGAAGAACCCCAACGGCAGGCCAAAGATAGTCTGGGCTCCGACGATTTTCGCCACCAGCCCCAGTTTGATGAGCAGCCATGAAAGGGCAATCGCGATGGCGTTGTTGGTCACAAAAGGCACCATCAGACGGTAATTCATGACCAGCGGCGTACCGAAGATCACAGGCTCGGTGATGCCAAACAGCGCAGGCATCAGCGCCAGCTTGCCCATCTGGTTAAACTGTTTGCTTTTCGACAAGCACATTAGCAGCACTAACCCCAACGCCAGTCCGCTCCAGGTGACAATGTTGAAGAAGGCCAGTCCAAGAACATTGGGCATTTCCAGACCGTTGCGCCAGGCGGCGAGATTTTCGAGATCCATCGCCAGCCAGATGGGGGTGACCAGCGGTAGCACCACGTTGGTGCCGTGAATACCGAGAAACCACAAAATCTGCATGACCAGCGTCACCAGCAGGAACGCCCACAGACTTCCCCCAGCCCTTCAAAGGCTGTTGGATGAGGGTATAGATGCACTGGTGAACATTCTCCCAGGGCGTTGCCATAAACAGGCGGTTAATCAGCAGAAAAACGATACCCACCAGCACAAACGGGAACAGGCCTTCAAACACCCGGCCTATCATTGGCGGTACCCCTTTGGGCAGACGCAGCGTCCAGCCCGCTGAATAATAAAGATAAAGAGGCGCCCGACGCTCAGGCCAATCAGCATCGCGGAAAAAACGCCCTGCACGCCGAGCCAGGTCAGCGGAATTGCGGTGATGGCTCCTGTATCGTCAGCCATTGGCGTGACGATTAAAAAGGCCATGATGGCCGCGATACCGCACAGTGTGCTATCGGTATCCACGTTGTACTGACGAACGAGGTTACGCGCCATAAAAAAAGTGACGTAAATGGCGAGTATGCCAGAGTACAGGTCGTCACGTTGTTAAACACCGGCATCATTTTGCTGACAATAAAAAACTGATGCACGCTGTCTACAGGAAACACCATCAGTAGCACGCTGAGCGAACCAATAAGCGTGATCGCAACGGTGGAAACCATCGAGATAGATATTGCCTGCAGCCAGGGGCTTTTTCCCAGCCAGTTAATAGCGGGATTTATTTTTTGAAATATTTTTTCTGATTTATTCATGTGATTAATAATATGAAATAAGGTCGTTGTTTATTTTTGTTTTTATTTTCTGTGGGTAATGTTAAGCCCATCAATATTTCATTGTGCTGACATGTTCATTTATCGGTGTAAACAGGAATAAATAATGGGCTGTTTCATTTTTGTTTTTATTATCTATCTGATATTAATGTGAAAAAACTTATCCCTAAGTGGTGCTTTTGATTGCTGGTATTCTGGAATGATCGCGTTATTCTGTCTCTCTGACCTGATCGGAGGCTGCCATGATTTATCGTTCGGTTGTCCATTTAATTAATGAATATATAGATGCATCGGACCGACAAGAGGGCGACGCTCTACCTGCGGAAAAAACGCTTGCTGCCTATTTTAAGGTGTCTAGAAATACCCTGCGTAAAGCACTTGCGGTTCTGGAACAGGAAGGGATTATTGAAAAACGACAGGGGACCGGTAGCATTATTCGGCACAAAAAGACGGTTGCCTGGTTGAACGGCTTTATGGGATTCAGCGAAATTGCCCGCATTCAGGGTAAACCGGCCGTGAGTCGCGTACTGAGCTTTGAGGTTATTCCGGCGAGAGAAAATATTGCCGCCTGGCTACAGTGTGAGGTGGGTGAGTCGGTGTTCCACGTTAAGCGATTGCGTACGATGGATAAAACACCGATGCAGCTGGAGGAAACCTGGCTTTCGGCGCAGCGTTTTCCGCGTTTGACGATGGAGCATATGAATCATTCAAAGTTTGACTTCTTTGAGGAGGAGTGTGGAATTACCATCGCTGGATGTTATGAAACATTTTCAACCGCGTTAGCGCATCGGGACGTCGCAAGGATGCTTAATCTCAGTGAAAAGGACCCGGTGATCCGCATTGAAACGCAGGCTGTGGAGCCCTCAGGCAGGCCGCTCGACTATTCGGTGCTTTATAACAATAACGATGAGTTCCGGGTGCGCTATTTCTACCGCGAGTGAGATGAGGGGCGCATAGCGCCCCAAATGTGACGTTAACGCCCGGCCTTCAGCTTCTGATAATACTCTTCGTACAGCGTGCTGGCAGCGCCCACATCGTTCTGCCACTCGCCTTTCTGCACGGTTTCCGCGTCCGGGTAGAGCGACTTGTCGTTGGCCACTTCCGGGCTCAGCAGCTTGCGTGCCGCCAGGTTTGGCGTCGGGTAGCCGATGGTTTCTGCAACCTGTTTAGCCACGTCCGGGCGCAGCAGGAAGTTAATCAGCTTCAGCGCGCCCGCTTTGTTTTTGGCGTTGGCCGGAATCGCCAGGCTGTCCATCCAGAAGATACCGCCTTCTTTCGGCCAGACGATTTCCAACGGCGTACCTGCCTGACGGGCGACGAATGCCGAGCCGTTCCACACCATGCCGAGATTCACTTCGCCTTCCATATACGGGTTGGCCGGGTTGTCAGAGTTGAAGGCGGCCACGTTTGGCATCAGTTTTTTCAGCTCGTTATAGGCCGCTTCAATCTCTTTCGGGTCGGTGGTGTTGCCGGAATAGCCCAGCTTGCGCAGCGCAATCTGGAACACTTCGCGAGCATCGTCGGTCAGCAGCAGGCTGCCTTTGTATTCCGGTTTCCACAGATCGGCCCAGCTGGTGACGGTTTTCGGGTCAATCGCGTCGCTGTTGACGCCAATAGCGGTCGCCCCCAGATGTACGGAATAGAGTAGTCGTTATTCGGGTCGAACGGCTTATTGAGCATCTCCGGGTCGAGATTTTTGAAGTTACTCAACTGCGTTTTATCGATCTTCTGAATCATCCCTTCTTTGCGCATTTTGTCGACAAAGTAGGTGGACGCACCACCAGGTCATAGGCACCGTCTTTATAAGTCTTGAGCTTGGCGTACATGGTTTCATTCGATTCGTATGTCGAATAGATAACCTTAATGCCGGTCTCTTTGGTGAATTGTTCCAGCAGTCCGGGCGGAACATATTCCGTCCAGTTATAGAAGTACAGCGTTTTGCTATCGTCCGCGTGGGCTGCGCTCATACCGAGCGCTAAAGCACCTGCCGCGAGCAGGTGGCGTGACCATTTCATCATTTTACGTCCCTGAGTTTAGTGCCTGACCTTCAGGCCCTTCGTTTTATCACGTGCAATCAGCTGGCTGGCAATCACCATCACCAGCGACAGAACCAGCAGAATGGTAGCCAGCGCGTTCACTTCTGGCGATACGCCAACCTTCACCATCGAGTAGATCTTCAGCGGCAGAATCTCGTAGCCTGGCCCGGTGACGAACGACGAAACCACCACGTCATCCATCGACAGGGTGAAGCTCAGCAGCCAGCCCGCGGCGACCGCCGGCATAGCCAGCGGCAGAATAATTTTGCGCAGGATGGTCAACTCGCTGGCCCCCAGATCTTTCGCCGCCTCGAGCATCCGTACGTCAAAGCCTTTCAGACGCGAGAAGACGGTGACCACCACGAACGGCAGGCAGAACGTGATGTGCGAGAACAGCAGCGACCAGAAGCCGAGCTGAATCCCTATCAGCATAAACAGCACCAGCAGGGAGATAGCCATGACGATATCCGGCGACATCATCACCACAAACAGCATCCCGCTGACAAACGGTTTACCGCGGAAACGGTAGCGATAAAGCGCCACGGCGGTCAGCGAGCCAATAAGCGTCGCGGCGGTGGCGGAGAAAATCGCCATTGTCAGCGAGTGTTGGGCCGCCTGCAGCAGGCTGTCGTTGTTCATCAGCAGGCTGTACCACTGGGTGGTAAAACCCTGCCAGTTGATCCCGAAACGAGAACTGTTAAACGAGTTCACGATCAAAATGATAATCGGAATATAGAGATAAGCATAAATGGCGGTCATAAAGCCGCCGCGCAGCAGTCGACCGATCATTCCAGTTCCACCTTTTTATTCAGCAAACGCGAGGCGCGCCAGTAGACCAGCAGCATCAGCCCCATCACCACCGTTAACGTAATGCTGGTGGCCGCGCCGAAAGGCCAGTCGCGAATGTTGAGGAACTGGCTCTTAATGACGTTGCCAATCAGCAGGTTCTTCGCGCCGCCATCAGGTCTGAGACGTAGAACAGCCCATCGCCGGTAACATGACCAGCAGACAACCGGCGATAATCCCGGCATGGTCAACGGAATAATAATACGGATAAAGGTTTGCAGCTTGTTGGCGCCGAGGTCTTTCGCCGCTTCCAGCAGCGGTTTGTCGAGCTTTTCGATGCTGGAATACAGCGGCATGACCATAAATGGCAGCAGGATATACACCAGGCCGATGATCACCGCGCTGGGGTGAACATGATGCGTATAGGGGTATCAATGATGCCGAGCCACAGCAGGAACTCATTGAGGTAGCCTTTGGTGCTGAGGAAAATTTTCAGCCCATAGATGCGGATCAGCGAGTTGGTCCAGAAGGGGACAATCAGCAAAAACAGCAGCAGTGGGCGCACCTTCTGCGGCAGGCGGGCAAGGAACCAGGCGAAGGGGTAGCCCAGCACCAGACACGCCAGCGTGGCGATGGCCGCCATATTCAACGAGTGCAGCAGCACCTGCGCATACAGCGGGTCGAGCAGGCGCGCGTAGTTGTCCAGCGTGAAGACCATCTGGACAAAGTTGGCATCGTCACGCGTCAGGAAGCTGGTGACGATGATCATCAGGTTGGGCAGGAACACAAACAGCACAAGCCAACCGACGATGGTGGCAATCACCACGTTCTGGAACTTACTTGTGCTCTTCATCAGCCAGTACGACCTCCCAGCTTTCGACCCAGTTAATCGCCATTTTCTGGTCCAGCGAGTGGTCGAAATCAGGATCGTCTTCGTTGAAGAATTCGCTGACCATCACCATCTTGCCGTTTTCCAGTTCGACAACCGACTCCAGGGTCATGCCCTTGTAGTTGCGTTCACGGATATAGCCGATAAGCCCTTCCAGCTCGGTACCATCGTGGATCTCATCGACGCGGAGATCTTCCGGGCGCAGCAGAACGTGGAGCTTTTGTCCCGCGGTGACCGGGAAGTTGACGTAGATATTGCACTCGCGACCTTCCACGTTGGCGCGCACGCGCTGCTCGTCAAGGCGCTCAATGACGGTCGCATCGAAGAGATTAATCTCGCCGATAAAGCCCGCCACAAACAGGTTTTTCGGCTCTTCGTAGATTTCACGCGGCGTGCCGTCCTGCTCAATTTTACCGTCGCGCATGACCACGATGCGGTCTGACATGGTCAGCGCTTCTTCCTGATCGTGGGTGACGAAGACAAAGGTGATGCCGAGCTTACGCTGCAGGGCCTTTAGTTCGTTCTGCATCTGCTTACGCAACTTGTAGTCGAGTGCGGAGAGCGACTCATCCAGCAGCAGCAGGCTAGGCTTATTGACCACCGCGCGGGCGATGGCGACGCGTTGCTGCTGGCCGCCGGAAAGCTGATGCGGTTTACGTTGTGCGAACTCTTCCAGTTGGACCATGCGCAGGGCGTCAAGCACTCGCGGCGTAATTTCGCTGGCCGGCGTTTTTTGCATGCGCAGGCCAAACGCGACATTGTCGAAAACGGTCATATGCGGGAAGAGCGCGTAGCTCTGGAATACGGTATTGACGTGGCGATCTTCAGCCGGAACGTGGGTGATATCCTGGTTTTCCAGGTGGATCTGCCCGGCATCGACGCTCTCCAGCCCGGCAATCAGGCGCAGGACGGTCGTTTTGCCGCAGCCAGAGGGGCCAAGCAGCGTGAGAAACTCGCCGTTATTGATGGTCAAATCGAGATCCGAAATGACCGTTTTACCATCGAAGTCCTTGCGAATCCCCACCAGTTCCACCAGCGGTGACAGCGAACGCGATTTTGTATTCAATTTATTACTCTGTCCCATGTAAACGCATCGAAAAAATCTGGCGATGCGGGTTTGTGGTTAACCACCTTTAGACGTTTAGAGGTCTGATACGTATTAATAAGGGCTGGCATTCTACGGCAAACGTGCTCAATCGCCAATCCTTGTTAAACTTACTATAGGAATATCTGACGATTAGATGCCGTTCGGGGAAAAAAAGTTGCCTTTGCCGGGCTAAAAGTGACCTGACGCAATATTTGTCTTTTATGGCTTATTGATAATGTTGTCACAAAAAGTGAGGGTGGCTACATGGATAAATTGCTTGAGCGTTTTTTGCAGTACGTTTCTCTGGACACGCAATCGAAGCCCGGCGTGCGTCAGGTGCCGAGTACCGAAGGGCAGTGGAAACTGTTACATCTGCTCAAAGAGCAATTAGAAACGATGGGGCTGGTGAACGTTACGCTGAGCGAGAAGGGCACGGTCATGGGCACCCTGCCTGCGAACGTCAGCGGCGACATTCCGGCGATTGGTTTTATCTCCCATGTGGATACCGCACCGGATTTTAGCGGTAAGAACGTTAACCCGCAGATCGTTGAAAACTATCGCGGTGGCGATATCGCGCTGGGCATCGGCGATGAAGTGCTTTCGCCGGTGATGTTCCCGGTGTTGCATCAACTGTTGGGCCAGACGCTGATTACCACCGACGGCAAAACGCTGCTTGGCGCCGATGATAAAGCCGGCATCGCCGAAATCATGACCGCGCTGGCGGTGCTGAAAGGCCAGAACATCCCGCACGGAGATATCCGTGTGGCCTTTACGCCGGATGAAGAAGTGGGCAAAGGGCGAAACACTTCGATGTCGAAGCGTTTAACGCTCAGTGGGCGTATACCATTGACGGCGGCGGCGTGGGGGAACTGGAGTATGAAAACTTCAACGCAGCGTCGGTCACTATCAAAATTGTCGGCAACAACGTTCACCCGGGCACGGCCAAAGGGGTAATGGTGAATGCGCTGTCGCTGGCGACGCGCATTCATGCGGAAGTGCCGGCCGATGAAAGCCCGGAAAAAACCGAAGGCTATGAAGGTTTCTATCATCTGACCAGCATTAAGGGCACGGTTGACCGCGCGGAAATGCACTACATCGTGCGCGATTTTGACCGCAAGCAGTTTGAAGCCCGCAAGCGCAAGATGATGGAGATCGCCAAGAAGGTGGGCAAAGGGCTGCACCCGGACTGCTATATTGAGCTGATTATCGAAGACAGCTACTACAATATGCGTGAGAAGGTGGCGGAACATCCGCACATTGTCGATATCGCCCAGCAGGCGATGCGCGATTGCGATATTGAGCCCGATCTCAAGCCGATCCGCGGCGGCACCGACGGCGCACAGCTGTCGTTTATGGGACTACCGTGCCCGAATATTTTCACCGGCGGCTATAACTACCACGGCAAGCACGAGTTCGTGACCCTGGAAGGGATGGAGAAAGCAGTGAAGGTGATTGTGCGTATCGCAGAGCTGACGGCCCAGCGCGGCTAATCGGCAAAGAAAACCCGGCGTAGATTTGAGCCGGGTTTTTTTATGTAGGCCGGATAAGGCGAAGCCGCCATCCGGCAGACTCCGCGCAGATTGCCGGATGGCGGCGTAAACGCCTTATCCGGCCTACCATCAGCGTTGGTCCGGTCGTTTATTCTGCGAAGAACCAGTATCCGCTGTTGACCAGCGCGGTCAGCATCACCAGGAACGACGGGTCGTCCAGCGCCTCGCCGAAGTGCTGACTTTCCAGCATAATACTGCCGCCATCGCATCCAGCGCATGATGGTGCGGAGAGTCCACTTTCTCGCCGTTAACGAAGAAGTCATCGCCAATGCGGATGACCCGCAGCCCGCCCAGGCGCTGTAACATATCGCCTTGCTGCAGCGCGTCGTAAATCTCATCCGGCTGATACGGCGGCTCCGGCGGCGCAACGTCAAGCTCGTGGCGCGACTGGCTGATAAATTCCCTAGCCACTGCTGGAAATGCTCAGGCTGCTGTATCAACCCCAGCATCATCTCGCGCAGGCGATCGACCTCTTGCGGCAGCAGATCTGCCGGGTGGTCGCGCGCCGGAACGTCCGGGTCGCTGTAGTGCTGGTTGCCCAGATCGCGTTGCAGAATATAGTCGGCAAAGCCGCTAATTAGCTCGCGGCTGTTTGGCGAGCGGAAGCCCACAGAATAGTTGAGTGAGTTTTCCAGCGCGTAGCCTTCGTGCGGGAATCCCGGTGGAATATAGAGGATATCGCCGGGCTCCATCTCTTCATCAATGATGGCGTCAAACGGCTGTACCTGAAGCAGATCCGGATGCGGGCAGTGTTGTTTGAGCGTGGTTTTCTCGCCCACGCGCCAGCGGCGACGGCCAGTGCCCTGAATAATAAACACGTCATACTGGTCGACGTGCGGGCCAACGCCGCCGCCGGGACGGAGAAGGAGATCATCAGATCGTCGATACGCCAGTCGGGTAGGACGCGGAACGGGCGCATCAGCGCGCTGGAAGGTTCGTGCCAGTGATCAACGGCCTGAACCAGCAACGACCAGTTGCTCTCGCCCAGATGATCGTAGCTTTCAAACGGACCGTGGCTGACCTGCCAGTCACCGTCAAGATGACTCACCAGTCGGCTATCAACCTCATTTTCCATCGCCAGACCTGCCAGTTCATCCGGTGAAATGGGGTCAATAAAATTGGCGAAGCCGCGTTTAAGCACGACCGGTCGTTTTTGCCAGTAGCGCGCCAGAAAATCGGGCCAGTTTAACGTTAAGTGGTATTCCATATGACTTTTTCCGCAGCAGATGTATGTCCGGATTATACATCTTATTCACAAAACTACCCTGCTGAGGAAACAGAATTTACCCTTCGTGACTGTCCAGATTCTGATGACCGAAGATCACTTCCATTTTCGCGCCGCCAAGGAGGCTATCGCGGGTCACAATCTGGCCGTCATACTGCTCGACGATATCACGGACAACGGCAAGGCCAACGCCCTGTCCTGGGCGCATGGTATCGGCGCGCTGACCGCGGTCGAACACGATATCGCGTTTGCTCTGCGGAATGCCTGGGCCATCATCCTCAACGATAATATGCAGGTAATCATCGGTCTGGCGGGCGGAAACCTCGACAAATTCAAGGCAGTATTTACAGGCGTTATCCAGCAGGTTCCCCATGACTTCCATAAAGTCGTTTTTCTCACCGGCAAAGGTGATTTCCGGTGAAATATCCAGCGTGATATTTACCCTTTGCGCTGATAGACCTTATTGAGCGCGGAAGTCAGGCTATCGAGCAGCGGCGCCACCGGGTGCAGTTCACGGCTGACCAGCGTACTGTCGGTGCGCATACTGGCGCGATGCAGGTAATAGCCGATTTGCTGCGAGATCCGGCTGATTTGTTCCAGCATCACCGGCTCAGCCTCGCTGACGGTGATTTTTTCACTGCGCAGTGAACGCAGCGAGCTTTGCAGCACTGCCAGCGGCGTTTTCAGGCTGTGCGTCAGGTCGGTGAGGGTGGTGCGGTACTTATCATAGCGTTCGCGCTCGCTTTTCAGCAGCCGGTTGAGGTTGCGTACCAGGCTGGTCAGCTCGCGGGTGGTGTCCGGGTTGAGGTGTTCACGGTGGTGATCTTCTAGCTCACGCACTTCACGGGTAAGGTCGGCGATGGGGCGCAGGCTCCAGTGAGCGGCAATCCACAGCAGCGGAATCACCAGCAGCAGGTTGGCGGCCAGCACGTAGGAGAACCAGCTCCAGACCATGTACGAGCGTTTAAGCTCAATGGGCACCGTGTCCACCACCACGATGGTGAGTGCGGGCATCGTACTGGTCGCCGGGTAGCTATTGACGGCCACCGAGTGGGTCATCTCCGAATCATCGCCAGCTTGCTGCATTTCACTGAGTTCTTTTTGAATCTCGTGATTGCCATGAAGGAGCGTACTGGAGGAGGTTGCATTGGCCTCAATCTCATAAAACCCATTGCCTTTCAGCCACTCGGGTTGAATGCTTTGGGTCAGCCACGGCAGATTTTTTTGCTGCCACAGCAAATTTCCCTTATCGCCGTAAATCAGCGCCACCGTCGGGCCCTGCATATTCAGATTATCGGGATCTCTACGTCCAGCTTATTGTTTTCCCATCTGGCGAGGGTATAGAACAGGTTGCTCTCGCCGCGTAGCAGACGAAAAGTTGTTTTATCAAAGCTGACGCTGTAGCCCACCAGCGCCACCATGCCGTAGGCCAGCGACAGAACGATAACCACTGCGGCCGTCGCCAGCAGAAAGCGCATCCGCAGCGACAGCGGCAGAATATGCCGTCGGATATTTTTCATTCGCGAAGTTCGAACAGATAGCCCTGGCCGCGTACGGTAATAATGACGTCCTGCGGGTACTGAGCCTGAATTTTTTTACGCAGGCGGCCCATCAGCACATCGATTGTGTGACTTTCGCGCAGCTCGGCGTCCGGATAGAGCTGAAGCATTAAAGAATCTTTACTGACCACTTTGCCATTATTGCGGATCAGCGTTTCCATAATGGTGTATTCGAAGGCGGTGAGTTTGATCACTTCTTCATTAATGGACAGTTCGCGACGTGAAAGGTCCACCTGGAACGGGGGTAAAGAGATCACCTGCGAGGCGTGGCCGCTGTTACGACGCATCAGCGCCTGCATGCGGGCGGCAACTTCTTCAATATGGAACGGCTTGGTGACGTAGTCGTCAGCACCAGCGCTCAGTACCTCCACTTTGTCCTGCCAGCTTTCACGCGCGGTCAGCACCAGAATCGGTAGCGAAATATCATGGCTGCGCCAGCGGCGAATCAGCGACAGGCCGTCTTCATCCGGCAACCCAAGGTCGACAATGGCAATATCGGGAATATGCTCGCCTAAAAAATAGTCTGCTTCCTTCGCATCTTCTGCGGCATCCACCTGATGGCCCATTTCCTGGAGCTGAACTTTCAGGTGATGACGTAACAGAGCGTTGTCCTCTACGACGAGTACGCGCATGCTGTTTCTCCATTAAATTAACGACATGAATAGTTTAGCGCTAAATATTGCTACAAACCACATGATGTTGAAATCACATGATTTTTATCTCTACAGTTATGCCTGATGGCCCCACATCATAAACCATACGTGCATTTTCACGTTCCTGCTGACGATCTCATTGATTGACAACGCTCTGGCTCACTTTTGCTCATTTAATCTGGTGCCCTTTCCGGGAGTGTGAACTATAAACTGACTCCGATTCGTAAGCTTAAGCATTTCTGATAAAACCGACGTTTGTTTATTCACTGTTGAAGGCATCCGGACCCGGTATCACGGCTTTGAAGCGGTGTTGGTAAACGATTTATAGACTATGGTTATTTTTATGGTTGCTAAGCAGACGAAGAATTAGTGCTAATGCATAATGGTGAAAAGATAACGTATGGCAACTATCAGACTTCGCAACTAAATTTGTTAAAATCGTGATTATTATGTTGAGGAACCACCTTGAAGAAGAAAACCAGTTGTTTAGTGATGAGTAGCATCCTTGGAGGTGCTGGCATGCTGGCTTCTCCATTGGCATTGGCGGATTGTACCGATCCATCGGGTGCGACGGTAACCTGTAGTAACAGTGTTACGACGCCACAAATATTTCGCACTGACGGGCAAAGTGTCACTGTTGCCCAGGGAACGCAATTTACAACCACTGGGGGGATGCTGCTATCTATTTTGGCAGCCATAAAGCAAGTTTGCTGAATAATGGGAACATCACTTCCGATGGTGATGGGATTCGTTTTTTTTCGACAACTAATTCCAAAGTTGAAAATAAGGGGACCGTGACAACTTCAGGTGCCCGCACTAATGCTATCAATGTGGCAGAAGTGGCAGATAGTGAAGTCTTAAATACCGGTAAATTGGTGACAACGGCCGATGAGGCTAATGGGATTTTTTTAAACGTTGTTTCAGGTAGCTCTATAACCAATAACGGCAATATTACAACGTCAGGGGCGAATGCTGATGGTATTAATGCGCACGCCTTCCAAAGTAGCCTGATTGCAAACAACGGTAATATCACGGTTAATGGCGCAGGAAGCAACGGTATTTATGCCGGGAGTAACGTAACGGATACGACCCTGCAAAACCTGGGGAATGGTGTTATTTATGCCCGAATGGAACGGGTATTACGGTGACTGAGACTGCCGCAATAAATACCCTTCTCAATGCCGGTATTATTGATGGTGGCGTGGCAGGGGTATCGTTAGGAGGGACCTCTCAGACCGGAACATTAGTCAATACAGGCACTATCATTGGTGGTGGTAGCGGCAACGCCGTGGTGTTAACGGATACTGCGAAGGTGAACCAGTTCGAGAACAAGGGGTTAATTGGTGCACTAACGGGTGATGCTATTCAGGTTGCCAGCACAAGTTCAATTGTCGGGGTATTAATAACCAGGGGATTATTATTGGGCGAGTTAATGCCCGAACAGCGCGATGAGTAACAGCGGTATTTTTGAGTTGCTCAGCAGCCAGCAGCCCTCAACGGTTAATACTTACGTTCAAAATAGCAATGGTGTGCTGGCGTTGCAGGCAGACAGCACCAGTAGCTATGGACAGTTAAATGTCGCCGGGAATGCTTCACTGAATGGACGGACAGTGGTGATCACCCGAGGTAGCACAAGTTTTGCTGATGGTGATGAACTGGTTGATGTCGTAACGGCGAGTAATATCACGGGTTCACCATCGGCGGTACTGGATGACTCGCTTCGTTATCAGTTTATTCAGGTGCAAACCGGAAGTAGCTACTCCCTGAAAATTGCCGAGACCAAACTCACTACCGTCAATAACGCCATTACTAATACCAGCCAGAACACGTCATTGGTTAGTGTTGGGACCGTGGTGGATAACATTATCAACAACAATAACACCAGTTCCCAGAACTGTACCGGCGCTCTGGCGAGTACGGTATGTGCCATCACCTCGTCATTTAATGCCAGCCAGGTTCACAAAAATGTGGTTCAACTTGCTCCGTTGATGGATGGCAGCATGACATACATTGAAATGAATAATCTGCGCGCATTTGGCGATATCGTAAACAGCCGTCAGGAGTCTGTTCGTGGTCAGGGTTATACCAACGAATTTAATCCTGAAAAATACCTGTGGATCCGCCCGGTTGGACGCTGGGATAACCAGTCCAACCGTGGCGATTACGCAGGTTATAACGCCGATACCCGTGGGATCGCCATCGGTGCGGATGGCCTGATATTAGACAAAACCCGTCTTGGCCTGGCGCTGGGCATGAGTCGAACAGACGTTAACGATACCTCGGATGACATCCGCCATGATGCGCGTGTGGATAGCTGGAATATTCTTGCTTATGGCGGCTATGATTTTACGCCTGACACGGCTGTAACCTGGCAAACTGGCTTCGGGCGAAATAATACGACCGGCAATCGTTATTTGAATATTGAAAACCCTACCGATGGAAGCACTGCCTACAATGGCGTCGCACACTCAGATTACGACAGTGATACGTTCCAGGCCGGGATAGGGCTGCAAAGCACTTTCCACCCCATGGATGACGTCATGCTCACTCCTGAACTGCGTACTGATTACTATCGCGTGAAGGATAAAGGTTACCAGGAGACTGGCGCCGAGGATGTCGGCCTGAAGGTGGGAGGGGTCACAACCGAGGCCCTGGTGGTTTCCAGCAAGTTGAAAGCGGGCATCAAGCTTTCGGAGATTGTTGATGTACATGGTTATGTCGGGCGGGTTACGATACAAAGAACGATCGTAGCAAAACCACGGCGGCATTTATTGGCGCAGCGGACACGCCGTTTACCTATCATGGTATGAGTGAAAGCCCGTGGATTGCGATGGCCGGTGTTGGTGTGACGGCCAGATTCACAGATGTGCTTGATGGCACCGTACAGTATGATGCGAATCAACGAACACAATTCACCAGCCAGAGCATTAGCCTGAAGGTGCGTTACGCGTTCTAAAAACTGTTGAAATAGCTGATTAGCCAGTGGCGATTGTTGCTGGCTTTTTATTGCAATAAGGAACGCCCTGGGACATCAGCCCAACGGCGAGTTTCCAGCGCTGACAATAAAATGAGGGAAAATCCCCTTCTCCAGAACGAAGAAGGGGAGAGCCGCGATTATTTCAGCTCGTCGACCATGGTGATGGCGCGGCCGATGTAGTTCGCCGGGGTCATCGCCTTCAGGCGGGTCTTCTCTTCTTCCGGCAGCGCAAGGCCGTCGATGAACTGCTTCATGCCTTCGGCATCAACGCGTTTGCCGCGGGTCAGCTCTTTCAGCTTCTCGTACGGCTTCTCGATACCGTAACGACGCATTACCGTCTGGATCGGCTCAGCCAGAACTTCCCAGTTATGGTCCAGTTCATCCAGCAGACGATCGCGGTTCACTTCCAGTTTGCTCACCCCTTTCAGCGTGGACTGATAGGCAATCAGTGCATAACCGATACCCACGCCAAGGTTACGCAGTACGGTAGAGTCGGTCAGGTCACGCTGCCAGCGGGAAACCGGCAGTTTACTGGCCAGGTGTTGCAGTACGGCGTTGGACAGCCCAGGTTGCCTTCGGAGTTTTCGAAGTCGATCGGGTTGACCTTGTGCGGCATGGTGGACGAGCCAATCTCGCCGGCGATGGTTTTCTGTTTGAAGTGGTTCAGTGCAATGTAGCCCACACGTCACGATCGAAGTCGATAAGGATCGTGTTAAAGCGAGCGACGCAGTCAAACAGTTCGGCGATATAGTCGTGCGGTTCGATCTGGGTGGTGTACGGGTTCCACTGAATGCCCAAAGAGGTAACAAACTCTTCGCTGAACTGATGCCAGTCAACCTCTGGATAGGCGACAATGTGGGCGTTGTAGTTACCCACCGCGCCGTTGATTTTGCCCAGAATTTCAACCTGGCTGAGCTGACGATACTGACGCTCCATACGGTAAGCAACGTTCGCCATCTCTTTACCGATGGTGGACGGCGTGGCAGGCTGACCGTGAGTACGGGAGAGCAGCGGGATATCGCGATACTGCACCGCCAGATCTTTGATGGCGTCGATAATCTTACGCCAGTACGGCAGCACCACGTCTTCACGGGCGGTTTTCAGCATCAGCGCATGGGACAGGTTGTTAATGTCCTCGGAGGTGCAGGCAAAGTGGATAAACTCAGACACGGCGTGCAGTTCAGGCACGGACGCGACTTTTTCTTTCAGGAAATACTCAACTGCCTTCACGTCATGGTTGGTGGTGCGCTCGATAGTTTTAATGCGCGCGGCGTCTTCTTCGCTGAAGTTAGCCACGATGCTATCAAGGTAACCGTTTGCGTCGGCAGCAAAAGCAGGAACTTCCTTGACGGCTGCGTGTGCGGCCAGCTTTTGCAGCCAGCGTACTTCGACTTGTACACGGAATTTCAGCAAACCATATTCGCTGAAAATCCCGCGCAGCGCGCTGACTTTATCGCCGTAGCGTCCATCGACAGGGGAAACGGCGGTCAGTGAGGATAATTCCATAGATCACAACTCCGGGGTTAAATGAGCAAGAATTTGTTTTGCCTGAGCGGTCAGGCGATTACGAGAAAACATCAGCTGCAGACGTCCGCCACCGACCTGGTGCCACAGCACCGCAGAGCGGATCCCAGCCAGCAACGAGGCGCGGACTTTGGCCTGAACCTGTGGGCTTTGCAGCACAGCAGGGGAGCCGGTGACCTGAATACGCGGGCCAAGTGGGCTGATGACGTCAACATAGATACCCGCCATGGCGCTTAGCAGGGTATCGGACTGCAAATCAAAATGGTCGAGCTGGCGCTGTAACCCATTGATGCGGTTACCCAGCGTCTCCATAGCGCCTTTAGCGGCGGCGAGCTTGCGCTCAAGCACCATCAGGCTAAGAGTATAGCGGGTTAACTCGGCGTTCAGACCCTGACGGCTGCTGGCATTGAGCACGCCGAGTAAGGTTTCCAGGCCGAGACGAAGATTCGCTTCGCTGCCACCGAACACGCCCAGCGCGGAGTCTGGGTTGAGGTCGATAACGCTGTTCAGCGAGACGTGTAACGCCTCGCCGTCGCAGTGCCCCTGATGGGCCAGCTGCTGCACCAGACGGGCTGACTGGCAAATTCCCGCCAGCGCCAGGGTGATGTCATAGTAATTCTTCGCCACGCTAACTCCTTGTTGGCGCCTGTCCGGCGGCGCGACGCCAGGCAGGCTACGTTATGCCCTGTTCAGACGAGGGCTTTATTCCACCGGCAGCGGCAGGCGCTGCTCAATCACGCCGCCGCCCAGGCAGACTTCACCGCGATAGAACACGGCGGACTGGCCCGGAGTGACTGCGGCAACAGGTTCATCAAAACGAACCTCAATACGTTCTGCATCCAGTGCGGTGACGGTGCATGGGATATCCGTCTGACGGTAGCGGGTCTTCACGGTGCAACGGAAGGTGCCGGTGACCGGTTCGCGATCCACCCAGTGCAGCTGTTGGGCAATCAGACCCACCGACATCAGACGCGGGTGATCGTGACCCTGAGCGACAACCAGAATGTTGTTCTCAACGTCTTTATCGACGACATACCACGGATCTTCGCTGCCTTCTTTGGTGCCACCGATGCCCAGGCCTTTACGTTGACCCAGCGTGTGGTACATCAGCCCCTGATGGGTACCAATCTCTTCGCCATCAACGGTGATGATTTTACCCGGCTGTGCGGGCAGGTAGCGGCCAAGGAACTCGCGGAATTTGCGCTCGCCGATAAAGCAGATACCGGTAGAGTCTTTTTTCTTCGCGGTGATGAGATCCAGCTCTTCGGCGATTTTACGCACCTGCGGTTTTTCCAGTTCGCCAACCGGGAACAGGCTTTGCGCGATCTGTTCGTGGCCCAGCGTATAAAGGAAGTAGCTCTGGTCTTTGTTGCCATCAAGGCCACGCAGCAGTTGGCTTTTACCGTCGACGTCAGCACGGCGCACGTAGTGGCCGGTAGCGATGTAGTCGGCGCCGAGGTCTTCTGCAGCGAATTCCAGGAAGGCTTTAAACTTGATCTCTTTGTTGCACAGGATGTCCGGGTTCGGCGTACGACCCGCTTTGTACTCCTGCAGGAACAGTTCAAAGACATTGTCCCAGTATTCGGCAGCAAAGTTCACGGTGTGCAGCTCAATGCCGAGCTTATCGCACACCGCCTGCGCATCGGCAAGGTCGGCGGCGGCAGTACAGTATTCCTCGCCGTCGTCTTCCTCCCAGTTCTTCATGAACAGGCCTTCCACCTTATAGCCCTGTTGTTGTAACAGGTAGGCGGAAACAGAGGAGTCAACACCGCCGGACATGCCGACGATCACTTTTTTCTGGCTTTCTGACATTGGAATACTCACGACATTGGACTTCAAGGCGGCATATTCTAGCACGCAGCCCGTTACTTGGCACCCTCGGTAAATGGCCAGTTAAACGCGCCAATTAATGACAGCGGATAGCGCTCGTTCTGCTGATAGCAACGGATGCTTTCCGCCACCAACGCAGAGCGCAGATTTTTCGCCTGAAGGATCTCTTCCGCGCTGACCCACAGGCAGCGATCGATATCACTATCGTGCGGCTGGGTAGGGCACAGATCGTTAAGTTCAATCGCAAAAAGGAAACGCAAAAACGGCGTACGGTCCGGGGCAATCCACTGGTGCAGACGGATAAAGTGCTGCGGCGTTGCGCGAATGCCGGTCTCCTCCCATAGCTCGCGTTCGGCGGCCTGTACCAGCGTTTCATCGGCTTCCAGATGGCCGGCTGGCTGGTTCCATAGCGCTTTACCGTTGATGGTTTCTTCAACCACGAGAAATTTGCCTTTGGCGTGAACCACGCAGGCGACGGTAACGTGAGGTTTAAACATGCGGCATCCTTATCGGGGAGAGAGACGACAAGGATATAAAGAAGAGGCGGGGAAAATCAAACCTTCGCCGGTGAACTCCAGCTCTGTTGCAAAAGAATGCCTTTATTATCGCTTAAGGTGACGGTGATTTGCGTCCATTCGCCGTGGGGGATATCCAGCATCATGCTGGCTAGCGGCTGCGGGTGCTGCCCTTTTATAACCACATTGCCGCTCTGGCTGCTGTTGCTCTGCCCGATTGCCCTGATGAATCACGTTAATGGTCATCTGGCAGTTGCAGTCATCCGTCAGCGTAGCCATGGGGGTAACCACCAGCGCATCGTCCTGCTGCTGGGTTTCAAACCACAGCTGGTTGCTGAGCGCGGCGGCAATAAGCAGTAGATGCATAGTCGGCCTCGTGATTAAGAGAAAAAAGCCGGATGAACATTCATCCGGCTGTGTGGGTCAGTTCTGATTCACGTAAGAGGTGTTGCCGAGACCGGATTGTTGAACGTAGGTCACAGCGGTGTTGTGTGTCTGGTTGACGTTACTGAAGTTACCAGCATTCGTCTGAGCGACTAAGATAGCTGAATCATTAGCGCTTTGAGTGACGTAAGATTTGTTCGAGCCCACAGTCTGCTGTACATCCACAATACTGTTTTTACCCGCCTGAACAATATCAGACAAATTGAGGTTGCCTGTCTGTAGCACCGAACTTGAATTACCGGTACCGGATTGTTTAACGCCGGAGCTGTTGGCGATGCCGTCTTGTGACACCACAATCGCATTACCCGCGCCGCCCAACTGCTGTGTTGCCGAAGAGGTATTATTCGTACCTTTCTGAGTCACACTGATTGAACTGGTTGTACCGTTCTGTGTGGCCGAAGATTGGTTACCCGTACCATATTGGTTGACGAATACCGCGCTTTTGGTCGCCGTCTGGTTTACCGTGGAGCTACCATAATTGCCGTACTGATGGACATCAATGACGGATCCTGATGAGCTCGCCTGGTTAGCCTGGGAGAAGTTGCCGGTGCCCGGTTGGTAAATATGGATGGCCTGATCCCACTTGCCGTTTTGCGGCACGATAGGTGCTTTGCCCGTAATCAGCGGGATGTCTGGAAGCGTAACGCCAGAGCCGCCGGAGCTACCCCTCCTGGAGGCCAACTACCACCGCCTTTATCCTCATTCCCGGCGACTGCGACTCCAGAGACTAACAGCGATGACAAAATAACAATTTTCCACGTTTTCATTGAGATACCCATAGGTTTAGAGATTGGTCAATCAGTTAAAACACTAATTTTGGGTAATACGAATTGCCATTCCTGCCGAATTTTGCACAACGGCCGCGCCGCGGCTTGTGCCTGTTTGATTAATCTGCGTAATATTGCCAACGCCTTTGCTGACAATCTTCGCAGAGTTATCAAAACCGGTTTGTGTAACATCCGCCTGATTTGCCGATCCTACCTGGACCAATACAGCAGAATTATTCGTCCCTGATTGACTCACCGTCGCGTTGTTACCGTTACCGTATTGAGCTATTGCTGCGCGATTATTAAAACCATTTTGGTTTAATATCGCGTTGTTATATCCACCAACCTGGGAAATAGAACCGTAAATATGCGAGCCTGACTGATTAATAGCCGCGTTATTACCACTGCCATGTTGACCAGTAATCGCTACCATATCGTAGTTCTGACGATATTGATTCAGCCCGAAAACTCAGAGCCAGCAAGATCGCCTCCCGCCGTCGCCAGATATGAACAGCCCAATAAGGGTATTATTAATAACCACTGTTTCATAATGGCACCTTGATTTAACCAACGGTTAAAGTCAGGAGTTAAACCAGCGATACCTTAATCCGTGACGGAGTGCGGTAGCGCTGATTTATGGATTGAGTATGTCCAGGAGATATATTCCCTGTTTTCGCCTGGATTACGTATTTTGAAAAGACACGTCAGTCAATAGTATGAGGTTCCAGGGATGAGATAGCAGGCGCGGTGTGGTAGTCAGCCCATGTAAATTAGCCCGGCGAGGGTGACTGGGCAAACGTATTTGTTGTAGGTCCTAAGCTAAATTATTCCACGCTAAGCCCATCGTGGAAAATAATGTTTACAGCGAGAGCCATTTTCGGCAGCAGATGGCATATCTTGAATCGTCTGGAGTGTAAATACGCATACTAATACAGTCCTTATGGGAAAGGATAAAACGCTTTTTTTTATATAAATCATAATGAATAACGCATTTTTCTGAAATAAAATGACATCTTCTTGTTACATTTTGAAACACAAATAGTTCTTGCGATAAAAATTCGAATGTCTAGATTGAACTGTATTGCAGCATTTTGGGAAGAAGCACGCCTTCTGTGCTTTACACCCTTTATTGTCATACTTATTAATTCAGCAACTACACAGAACCGCGACTCTTTCTGCATATGCATATTACCTGCATAGCAGAAAGAGTCCGCGTTCAGGGCAGCAATCGGGATGGGATTTCATAATGCCGAAAGAAACTGAACAGGTGCATAACGATATTTTGCTGTTAATAACAAGACCGTCATTGCAGGCAACTGCTTTGGTTCATCAACTCAAAACATCGTTACCAATAAATGTCAAAATACAGAATGTTCAAAGAATGCTTGAGCAACCTGACGCCGAGCGCATTCTGGTTCTGTTTGATCTGAGTGAGTCAGATAAAAAAAGAACGCTACTCTGGCAAAGCGAACTCCGGCGATTGCGAGAAAAAGTCAAAGTATTGTTGATTAATATGCCAGAGGACTATCACTTTCATGAGGTTGAGTCCTGGTTTGGAATCAGTGCCGTTTTCCATCTTTCCGTAGATGAACAGACTTTAGTAAATGGCATTCGCAATGTGATGAACGGTGGTTGCCATTTCCCTCACGATCTTACCAGCTATCTTATTAATCAGTCAGGCAGTTATCGATACCATGACGATACCAGCGGCCTGACACAACGCGAGAAAGATATTCTTAATAAACTGCGCATGGGCGCTTCTAATATTGAAATTGCCCGTCTGCTATTTATTAGTGAGAATACTGTGAAAACACATTTATATAATCTTTTTCGCAAGATATCTGTAAAAAACAGAACGCAGGCAGTTACCTGGGCCAACGAAAACCTTAGACGCTAATCATGAAAAAATTGATAGTGGTAATGGTGGCATTAATGATGCTACTGGTAATCCGCGCCAGCGCCGCAGCAGAAATAGAAGTGCCGGGTCTGGTGACGGATAATACTATCACTCGCGTGGGGCACGATTTTTATAGAGCATTCACCGAACACTGGGAGGAAGAATACCCGGCGCCATTACGATTAATGAACGGCCCAGCGCCCGATGGGGCAGTTGGATAACCATTAAAGTCGATCAAGATTTATTGTATCAGACGTTCTTATTTCCTGGTCACAATGACTTTGATAAACAAGTTAATGTCGCACTAGCCTCCGTGTATGAGGCTTTGCAGAAACGCGCCATTAATAAAGCGTTATTAAATACCGGCGACTTAACCAAAGATGAGTTCTAGGAGCATACTATGAAAGTGCTTTCTCTGATTCTTGGTATTGGCTTTTTATCCACAACCGCCCAGGCTGGGAACCTGACCTTCCAGTTTATTAACCCTAATTTTGGCGGCAACCCCAATAATGGTTCTTTTTTGCTTTCGGAGGCTAACGCGCAAAACTCCTATAAAGATCCAAATGCTTACGACTGGAGCAGCGCAACATCAAGCTCATCGCTTGATAATTTCACTTCTGCTGTTCAATCGCAGCTCCTTGGCAGCCTGATGGGCAATCTTTCTAGTGGTAAACCCGGACGGCTGGTGACGAAAGACTTTATTGTTGATATCACCAATACCGATGGTCAATTAATGATGAATATTCTTGATCGCTCTTCCGGAAAAACTTCCTCTATTCAGGTCAGCGGCCTGAGCAGTGTTTCAACATATTAATCAGTGGCGAGATGCTGAGATGAAAAATATAACCGGCGTTGTGGTCATTTTAATTAGCCTTTTGATGTTGACGGGTTGCATTACCTCTCCACCTAAACAGGCGGCAAAACCCACGCTGTTGCCGCGCTCGCAGAGTTACCAGGATCTAACGCATCTGCCGCCACCGCAGGGGAAACTGTTTGTCTCAGTTTACAATATCCAGGATGAAACCGGGCAGTTCAAACCCTACCCGGCGAGTAACTTTTCAACCTCGGTCCCGCAGAGCGCCACCGCCATGCTGGTTTCGGCGCTGAAAGACTCCAACTGGTTTACTCCGCTGGAGCGTCAGGGACTACAGAACTTGCTCAATGAGCGCAAAATTATCCGCGCGGCTCAGGAAAATGGCACTGTCGCGGAGAATAATCGCAGTCAGCTGCCATCGCTGGTGGCGGCCAATATCCTGATTGAAGGCTCGATCATCGGTTACGAAAGTAATGTGAAATCGGGCGGGCAGGGGCGCGATACTTTGGCATTGGCGCCAGCACGCAGTATCAGCTCGATCAGATCGCCGTTAACCTAAGGGTTGTTAATGTTAGCACGGGCGAAGTCCTTTCCTCTGTGAATACCAGTAAAACCATTCTCTCCTACGAGTTCCAGGCCGGCGTATTCCGCTATATCGACTTCCAGCGTCTGCTGGAGGGGGAAGTGGGGTATACGGTGAATGAACCGGTGATGCTGTGCCTGATGTCGGCCATTGAAACCGGCGTCATCTATCTGGTCAATGACGGATTAGCCGCAATCTGTGGCAACTGAAGAATGCCTCAGATATCAATTCGCCGATACTCGAAAAATACAAAAGTATCATCGTTCCCGATATTTCCTGATATCTGAGGCCTGGCGAGCACTATTCGTGCTCGCCGCTGGCATCCCGCCATTCGCCGTTGCCGAGGTTGTCGAGCGTGTAGCCACCCATGGCATAACGAATTAATCGCAGCGTCGGGTAGCCTACGTGAGCGGTCATCCGCCGTACCTGGCGATTGCGGCCTTCATACAGCGTCACTTTCAGCCATGCCGTCGGGATGGATTTACGCTCGCGTATCGGCGGGTTACGCGGCCACAGCCACTCAGGTGCGTCCACGCGTTCGATACTGGCCGGTAGCGTTGGCCCATCGTTCAGGGTGACGCCATGACGCAATGCCTCTATCGCATCGTCCGTCGGTTCTCCTTCGACCTGAACGTAATAAATTTTCCCCGTCCGTTTACCTGGCTGCGTGAGCCTCGCCTGTAAGGCACCATCGTTTGTTAACACCAGCAGACCTTCACTGTCGCGGTCAAGACGTCCGGCAGCGTACACATTTTGCACGGGAATAAAATCTTTCAGCGTGCTGCGGCCTGCTTCGTCGGTAAACTGCGGCAAAACATCATAGGGTTTATTGAACAGAATGACGCGTTTTGGTTGGTTATCCCGGCGCGGCTTAGCGCCTTGTTTCGAGCTGAATCGCTCAACCCGGTGTTTTCTAAAAGAAGTTTTAATCATAGTATTTTCAGGCTTTATAGATTCGCGCATTATAGCCTAAGAACGAGAGTCTTTCATGGCGCCAAACAATCAGGTAGTATTGACAGGCTTATTACAAAACATTAACAAAAATGCTCTAACTCTTTGTGTTGCAGGAAGACGGTAAGACAGTGCATCTCCAGACTCGGTGGAGTGGGTGTAGTAGCGGCAAGAACCTGTGGCGTAAAGGATGACGAGCACACCAGTAGCGCTCGAAGGAGAGGTGAATGGAAAGCAAAGTAGTTGTTCCGGCGGAAGGTCAAAAAATCACCCTGAAAGACGGCAAGCTGAATGTGCCACACAATCCGATTATCCCATTTATTGAAGGCGACGGTATCGGCATTGACGTGACTCCGGCAATGCTGAAAGTGGTTGATGCCGCTGTTGAGAAAGCCTACAAAGGCGAGCGTAAAATTTCCTGGATGGAAATTTACACCGGGGAAAAATCCACTCAGATCTACGGCCAGGACGTATGGCTGCCAGCAGAAACGCTGGATCTCATCCGTGATTACCGCGTTGCTATCAAAGGCCCACTGACCACGCCAGTTGGCGGCGGCATTCGTTCTCTGAACGTTGCGCTGCGTCAGGAACTCGACCTGTACGTTTGTCTGCGCCCGGTTCGTTACTACCAGGGTACCCGAGCCCGGTTAAACACCCAGAACTGACCGATATGGTTATCTTCCGTGAAAACTCCGAAGACATCTATGCGGGTATCGAATGGAAAGCTGACTCTGCTGACGCTGAGAAAGTGATCAAATTCCTGCGCGAAGAGATGGGCGTGAAGAAAATTCGCTTCCCGGAACATTGCGGTATCGGCATCAAGCCGTGCTCCGAAGAAGGGACCAAGCGTCTGGTGCGTGCGGCGATCGAATACGCGATCACCAACGACCGTGACTCTCTGACCCTGGTGCACAAAGGCAACATCATGAAGTTCACCGAAGGCGCGTTCAAAGACTGGGGCTACCAGCTGATTCGCGACGAATTCGGCGGCGAACTGATCGACGGCGGCCCGTGGCAGAAAATTAAGAACCCGAACACCGGCAAAGAGATCATCATTAAAGATGTGATCGCCGATGCGTTCCTGCAGCAGATCCTGCTGCGTCCGGCTGAATACGACGTTATCGCCTGTATGAACCTCAACGGTGACTACATTTCTGACGCCCTGGCGGCGCAGGTTGGCGGTATCGGTATCGCACCGGGCGCCAACATCGGTGACGAGTGCGCACTGTTCGAAGCGACCCACGGCACCGCACCGAAGTACGCAGGCCAGGACAAAGTGAACCCAGGTTCTATCATCCTGTCCGCAGAAATGATGCTGCGTCATATGGAATGGTTCGAAGCGGCTGACCTGATTGTTAAAGGTATGGAAGGCGCGATCAACAACAAGACCGTGACCTATGACTTCGAACGTCTGATGGAAGGCGCTAAACTGCTGAAATGTTCAGAGTTTGGTGACGCGATTATCGCGAACATGTAATCCAGATTCTGGGTTGTATGCGAACGGGAGCCTGATGGTTCCCGTTTTTTATTATTAGCTTTCGAACGGTTATCAAAAGTTTATCAAAACAAGTTATCAAAACCCGGCTTAAATCCGTCTAAATAGCAACAGTGATCCAGTCTTTGCCGCGGTCGTCATGATAGCTATCAGTTTGTCTCTGTGATTTATGTCCAGCAGTTCTTTCGTATTTATGCCTTGTACTTCATACAGTCTTTCTGCCAAAGATCTCTGTTCGTGAAATGTAGATGGCGTCTTACCTTCCTCTAAACCATCAAAATTTCTTTTGTCATAAACGAGTTCCACAAACATGCTTTAGCTCCTCTTTACTGGATATAAGTACAGTATATACTGTATGTATAAACAGTATCAATGTGAGTGAGTTTATTATGCAGTTTTATTCACCAACCGAACTTAGAGAGATAGTCGCGCTGCCGTTGTTCAGTGATCTGGTGCCTTGTGGTTTTCCTTCCCGGCTGCTGATTATGTTGAGCAACGCATTGATTTAAATGAATTACTTATACAGCATCCCAGTGCTACCTATTTCGTTAAAGCGTCAGGCGATTCAATGATAGAGGCAGGGATCAGTGATGGTGATTTGCTCGTAGTGGACAGCTCAAGAAAAGCCGAACACGGCGATATTGTCATTGCTGCTGTCGATGGTGAGTTTACTGTTAAGCGTCTGCAGATGAGGCCAACGATACAGCTAAACCCGATGAATAGTGCTTACTCTCCGATCATCATTGGTAGCGAAGAGACGCTGGACGTGTTCGGGTGGTGACTTTCATCGTGAAAGCGGCCAATTGATATGTTCGCGCTCTGTGATGTGAATTCGTTCTACGCATCCTGCGAGACGGTATTCAGACCAGATTTGAAAGGGCGGCCGGTAGTCGTTCTTTCGAATAACGACGGCTGTGTGATCGCCTGGTCAGCAGAGGCAAAGGCTGCCGGCATCACCATGGGGGAACCGTACTTCAAGCAAAAGGACCTGTTCCGGCGCGCTGGCGTGGTCTGCTTCAGCAGCAACTACGAGCTCTATGCTGACATGTCTCATCGGGTGATGACGACGCTTGAGGAGATGAGTCCCCGCGTCGAAATTTACAGTATCGACGAGGCATTCTGCGATATTACCGGCGTGCGTAACTGTCGTGATCTGACGGAATTTGGCAAAGAGATCCGCGCGACCGTATTGCAACGCACGCACCTGACCGTAGGGGTCGGAATAGCGCAGACAAAAACGTTGGCCAAGTTGGCGAACCACGCCGCCAAAAAGTGGCAGCGACAGACTGGCGGAGTCGTTGACTTGTCGAATATCGAGCGGCAGCGCCGCTTGCTTGCGTTGGTTCCCGTTGAAGATGTCTGGGGCGTCGGCAGGCGCATCAGCAAAAAGCTCAATGCAATGGGTATCAAAAACGCCCTGGAGCTTTCAGAGCAAAGCACTTGGATCATCCGTAAGCACTTCAACGTTGTCCTGGAACGAACGGTACGAGAACTCCGCGGCGAACCTTGTCTGGAACTTGAAGAATTTGCACCAGCAAAGCAGGAGATCGTCTGTTCCCGCTCGTTTGGTGAACGCGTCACAGAGTACGAACAGATGCGGCAGGCAATTTGTAGCTACGCAGCGCGCGCAGCGGAGAAATTGCGTAGTGAGCATCAGTACTGCCGTTTCATTTCTGCGTTTGTAAAAACGTCTCCATTTGCGCTTAACGAGCAATATTACGGCAATAGCGCCTCGGTTAAATTACTGACGCCAACACAGGACAGCAGGGACATCATCAATGCAGCCACTCGGTGTTTAGATAAAATTTGGCGCGACGGTCACCGCTTCCAGAAAGCAGGGGTGATGCTGGGTGACTTCTTCAGCCAGGGGGTAGCGCAGCTGAATCTGTTCGATGAGAACGCCCGCGGGCTGGCAGCGAACGATTGATGGAGGTACTGGATCACCTCAATGCAAAAGATGGGAGAGGAACTCTGTACTTTGCAGGCAGGGAGTTCAGCAGCAGTGGCAGATGAAGAGGGAAATGTTGTCGCCGCGGTACACTACAAGATTCTCTGATCTTCTCAGGGTCCGATGATAAAATTCGAAGACAAAAGTCCGCGTTGTGCCAGGAAAGAACTTTTTGGTAGTTGTCATTAGGGCGCTTTTTAAGCAGAATGAGACCTTCTTTGACAGGCGCCAAATTCGCTCTACTTCCTGACATCATTTCTTCATTGCATGTCTAATATGATAAGAAATTTGTTATAATTAGTAGACGATAGTTAGGTTACTATTCAAAGTTACAGCTGTTTGTTACTGTTAATACGCAAATATATTATTAATTAATGGGATATATAATGGCCGGAAGAGAAGATAGTTTAAAGGCAATTTTTGATACGTTACTTGTTAGCGCTTGTCGCTACTATAATGGCATGGATGTACGGATGCCCTTAAATGGTCTGGACCAATTTTTTAATGCAGACACTTTATTTTCAACATTTGATAGGTTTTTTATAGTTGAATTCAAGTCTTACGAATCAAGTCTAAAAGCAGAAAACAATAAGCCTACCGCTTGTCAAATATGCTGTGGCTTACCTATTAGCCTGAAATAATACCTCTGCATGATGCTTGCCACTTTGCCATGTGGGGTAATATCGGCGCGACTTTGCTCTATGGAAATTACGATGTATACAGAAAATGTGTGTGTAATACATCTATATTACCTACTTGTGCAGGCGCAGCAAACTCTATGCTCTCACCGAGTCCTCAACACTTCAAATTCCTTGCTAAAGCCGCTGGACTAAACAAAGCGGGATTAGACGCATATGACTTCATTACTTATCTTGAATGGTTGCTTGGCCATAGAGGTGGGAGTGGCGGAGGGAGTGGTGATTTCAATGCAGCAATCTATGCAACCTCATCAACACACGCAATCAATGGCATTCCTTTAAAAATCGAGATAGTTTACTTAAATGGTCTCAAGGTGCTCGCCCAGCTAAACGCAATGATGATTGGGACAACCCAAGCTTTTAAATAACGGGCATTTGCTACTCTGTCTTTTTATGGAATCGGGAATGAATAATGAAAATTAAGTAAGGTCAATTTCAGGAAATTATAGACTATCAATAACTTTCACAGTAGGAAAATAGCTTTGGGCAGCCAGTTTTCAAAGAAAATTATTTTGGAGCATCGAATGTCTGTTTCTTCCTACTGACATTATAACCGATGGCCCATAGCAACCAACTTTAAAATCCCTTGAATGCTTTCCATTTTCTATCTGGCTTCACGACTTTGATTTTAAAATCTGAGGGATAGTACTAACGTAGGATTGGTAAAAAAACCAGCCTATCATGGCTGGTTTAGATTACTTTTCAGCAGAGGCGAATGGTGTATTATTTCATGATGCTGTCTGCGTAGAATGTATTATTACGCGCACATTAGTCAACTTGACCCAAAGTAATCTTCCAAAGCCCACGATGGGCCTCATAACTCCAGCCGCCATACATAATTTTACTTTTTTCAAAACCATATAAAGTAGCACTGCAATCATCGGTACCTTTAAGAAGGTAGATCCCAGGTGACTGTGCGTAGCCTGTATAGGTGATTTTCTCATCATCAGAAGTATAACTTACGGTAATCAACTCCCCGTCAATCTGTACTTCACAAGGGTGACCGATCCAAGGAGTTTCCTTTTTGTCATAGTAAAGAGTATCCATCGATGAAAGTTTGTATATGGGCACAGTTGAGCTCCTTATCGCTGAGGTCGGTTATCAAAAATCAGAAAAAATAACATCTTATCAATTAGTTAGATTATCAGTGTTTGACAATGATTATCAACTGGTTTATCAATTTAAGTATTATTATTCAGTTAGTTAAATAAAAGCTATAAACATACTGCTGCGTCATATGGAATGGTTCGAAGCGGCTGACCTGATCGTTAAAGGTATGGAAGGCGCTATCAACAACAAGACCGTGACCTATGACTTCGAACGTCTGATGGAAGGCGCTAAGCTGCTGAAATGTTCAGAGTTTGGTGACGCGATTATCGCGAACATGTAATCCACTTGCTGGGTTTGTGAGAAACGGGAACCGATGGGTTCCCGTTTTTATTATCAGGATTCGAACGGCTATCCACCGTTTATCAAAACAAGTCATCTCATTGTAGTGGTCAACTAAAACTGGCCACGGCTTTAGAGTTTTTCCAGTATCGGTTTTCCGATTCGTTTGGTGGTAATCCACCGTTATAGTCATGCAGCCTTAACGAGCTGTAATACCCGACGATATAGTCTGTAATCGCATGAGCAGCTTCGCTAAAGTTTGTATAACCAGTCACTGGCACCCACTCGTTTTTCAGACTTCTGAAGAAGCGTTCCATCGGGCTGTTGTCCCAACAGTTTCCTCGTCGGCTCATACTCTGTCTGATCCGGCAACGCCACAGTAACTGCCGGAACTGCCTGCTTGTATAGTGGCTACCCTGGTCACTGTGGAACATCACTTCGGCTGGTTTACCGCGAGCTTCCCACGCCATTTCCAGCGCTTTGATGGTCAGCCTGCTGTCCGGCGAGAATGACATTGCCCAGCCCACCGGTTTCCTTGCGAACAGATCGAGAACAACAGCGAGATAAGCCCAACGCTTGCCTGTCCAGATATACGTCACATCGCCGCACCATACCTGATTAGGCTTTGTCACTGCGAACTGTCGCTCAAGGCGATTCGGGATAACGATGTGTTCATGACCACCACGTTTATACCGGTGGGTAGGCTGCTGACAACTCACCAGCCCCAGTTCTTTCATGAGCCTGCCGGCAAGCCAGCGTCCCATCCTGAAGCCTCTCATGGTTGCCATAATCGCGATGCTTCTTGCGCCAGCAGAGCCATGGCTGATGTTATGCAGTTCCAGAACCTGACTACGTAACACAGCTCGCCTGCCATCTGGCTTTTCGGGCTTTTTTCCCAGTATTTGTAGCTGCTTCGATGAACCCGAACACGTGGCAGAGTGTGACCACAGGATACTGCGCTCTGAGTTTCCCGATTAACGAGAACTGTTCAGGGAGTCTGACATCAAGAGCGTGGTAGCCTTTTTTAATATGTCGTTTTCCATTTCAATGCGTTGTAGCTTTTTCTTCAGCTCGCGTATTTCAATCTGTTCCGGGTTATAGGGAGGCTTTAGGTATTTTGCCCTGTCGTTCATCCCGCAACTGCTTTACCCATCGCGTCATGGTAGAAAGACCCACATCCATAGCACTGGCCGCAGCTGCAACGGTGTAGTTCTGATCAAGGACCAGTTGAGCGGATTCGCGTTTAAACTCTGCACTGAAATTTCTTTTTTTCATTGAGGCACCTGTAATGTTCTGAGGTGAGCATATCACCTCTGTTCAGGTGGCCAAATTCAGTAAACCACTTCACTTCTACATTTTTTGCTGGCGCGATGATCTGTGTACTGACGTTGATTCTGACTCGGTTTGTTCCTGAGAAGTCCGAGTAATCAATCTGTGCCGATAAAATTCTGAGATATGCCGCTCAATAACTGCTGGCTGGGTAATGAGTCCATTCAGACGATGAGTCGACCAGGCGCTCCCGGCTTGCGGTTAAACCGGGAGGGCAGGATAGGGTGCCATAATCGTCTGCACAACCTGAAAGCCTGGCCGTTTCAGAAGACGTTATTTTCCTCAGATACAGGCCCAGTGGCACATCCGTACATCATGTATAGCGGAAACAAAGGTACTAAAGGGATCATGGCGACTTGGCCAAGCTCGCTAATCGTCTTGGTCTTATCATTGATGGAAACCACAATCGGGTGTTCTAACTGGTAGGCGGCGGCCAGATCGGGCGGGTACGATGAAGACCAAAATCCTGCTGCTTTAAACGAAACACCGAGGTGATCGTTATCAATTTGCACCGCATGATACTCATTGCGCAATTGGGTCAACTGCCCGGCATCCAGCTTGCGCTTATCCATCACAACCAGGTATTCCGCCGTCAACTCATGTTGTTCTACCTCGAAGCTAACCCGCACTCCGGCAGCCTGTTGGTGAAAGCGTTCATAAAAGGTCTTATAACGCTGATACTCCTGAGGTACACCGTTACGGTTAAAACGGTAACCGTATTTAGCTGAGCTGGCGATAATGCCGGAGTCAGTGGGTTTTACAGCCACAATGGTATCCGTAGGCGGCAAGTTTGGTGCACTTGTACATCCTACAAGCATCACCACGGCCAGCAGCGATAAATATTTCATCATTTTGAGCGGTTCCTGTTCGCTATTTTCTCTGGGATATCAGGAGGTTTTTTAACACACGGAGACAAACATTTATCCTTGTGTATCATCATTTCCGAACCTGCTTTTAACCCTATATTTTCTTGTTCATACGCAGCGCATCAACAACGAGTGAAAAGGCCGGTGAAGGCTGTTTACGGCTAGGGTAATAAAGATAGTAGCCTGGAAAAGGATGACACCAGGACTCAAGTACGTGTACGAGACGACCTTCGCGAATGTGCGAGCCGAACTCTTCTTCGGGCAAAAAGGCGATGCCTAACCCAGCCAGCGCAGCGTCGACAACATGTTCCGACGTATTAAACGTCAACTGTCCGTTAACCCGGACGTTCAGTTCTCCTCCTTCCCGATCGAATTCCCAAACATAAATCCCCCGGATCGGACCATACGCAGATTAATACACTGATGCTGCGTCAGATCATGGGGAGTTTGGGGAACCGGATATCGTTCGAAATAATCGGGCGAGGCTGCCGCGGCCATACGCAGTTTCGGGCCGATTGGCATCGCTATCATGTCCTTATCGATCGTATCACCAAGCCGTACGCCCGCATCAAAACGATCTGCCACGATATCCCGGAATCCGTGGTTTGCGTCGAACTCGATGTGAATATCCGGATACTCGCGCAGCAGTGGCGTCAGTTTAGGCAGAAGGGTCGTTTTCAACACGTTCGGCCCGCATGTAATTCGGACGGTACCCGCAGGCTTGTCCCGCAGTTCGGTCAGCATGTCCAGCTCAGCCTCAATCTCGTCAATGCGATGGCCCACTGATTGCAGCAGGCGCTCCCCGGCGGCCGTCGGGGACACGCTGCGGGTTGTCCGCGTTAGCAGGCGGATTTGCATCCGTTCTTCCAGCCCGGAAATCGCCTGGCTCAGCGCTGGCTGGGTCACGCCAAGCAGTGCGGCGGCACGTGTAAAACTGCCTTCCCGCGCTACGGTGACGAAAGAGAGTAAATCGTTGAGGTTGCGTCTGGCCATGTTCGTTTCCGATCTATTTATAAATTTTGCTTATAAGGCTATTAAGCATTCATTAGCTAGTTTTGCAGCTGCCTATTGGTAACAATAATGCGATGAATAAGTCAACGCTAGACAACACGCAAAATGCTCACGGCAAAACGTCGCTATTGCTGCTGCTCTTTATCGGGCTGCTGTGCGTCACGCAGTCCGTGATAGCGGATGACAACGAACGGGTAGCGGTACAGGAGACGCTGATGAAAGTTGAGATTGTTGTGAACGGTGAGACCGCGACTGCCACCCTCTATGACACGCCGACAGGTCGGGATTTTGCATCATTACTTCCCCTCAGTCTGACGCTGCAGGATTACGCCGATATTGAACGCATTAGCGATCTACCGCGCAGGCTTTCCACGGCACAGGCTCCGGAAGGAATGACGCCGGAAGCGGGTGATATAGCTTTTTACGCGCCCTGGGGCAACCTGGCGATTTTTGTCCAGGGTAGACCTTACGCCCGTTCACTGATCCCGGTAGGGAAAATCGATTCAGGACTGCCCGCCCTGCAGCGCCAGGGACCGTTTAGGGTGCAGATCAGGGCCGTAGACTAAGCGGTCACGCGCTCCAAAACCGCGCTCCCTTTAATTACCAGACTATCCCTCACGTTGTCGCTTCGGTGTCTCTTGCAGGCCTGAAGGCGCAAGGGAGGGCATCGTATTATTTAAAGAAAAGAAAGGCTTAATGCGTAATCAGAAAACTGAAACCAGAAACCAAAACGAAGCAAGTGAAAAACAGCGGGCGCACTGGAGCGGCGTTTTTGCCATGACGCTGTGCGTTTTCGCCCTGATCGCCTCCGAATTTATGCCGGTCAGCCTCCTGACGCCGATGGCGTACTCCCTGAATGTTACCGAAGGCATGGCCGGACAGGGGATCGCCATTTCCGGCGCGTTTGCGGTGATGACTAGCCTGTTTATTTCCAGACTGGCAGGCACGCTTGACCGAAAAATTCTGCTGCTCGGCCTGACGAGCATGATGGCGCTTTCCGGTGCTGTCATCGCGATGGCGCCCAACTACCTGATCTATATGGCAGGTCGCGCCCTGATTGGCATCGTCGTCGGCGGGTTCTGGTCAATGTCGGCGGCGACAGCGATGCGGCTGGTACCGGTGCACCGTGTCCCGTTGGCGCTGGCTATTTTCAATAGCGGTAATGCGCTGGCAACCGTCGTGGCTGCCCCCTTGGGCAGTTGGCTGGGAGCGGTCATCGGCTGGCGGGAGCCTTCTTCTGCCTGTTACCTGTCGCCATCCTCGCGTTTATCTGGCAACTGCTCAGCCTACCGTCCATGCCGGTTACCCGCCAGCCAGCTGGGGCCAGCAATATTTTCACGCTGTTTCGCCGCCGGGTGGTGACGCTGGGCATGCTGGGTGTTGGAATTTTCTTTATGGGGCAGTTCACGCTCTTTACCTACATCCGGCCTTTCCTTGAGGCGGTCACGAAGGTAGATGCCTCAGCGGTGACCCTCATCCTGCTGGTCATCGGTATGGCCGGTTTCATCGGCACCACGCTAATTGGCCGGGTATTGAAGCGTGGATTCTACCCAACCCTGATGGCGATTCCCGTGCTGATGGCGATTGTCGCGCTAGCCCTGATCGCGTTTGGCAGCCAGGCGGCCATCGTGACGGCGTTGCTCGGACTGTGGGGGTTGATTTCAACCGCCGCGCCCGTGGGATGGTGGGCATGGGTTCCACGCACGTTTCCTCAGAATGCTGAAGCGGGCGGCGGGCTGATGGTGGCGATGGTGCAACTGTCTATTGCGCTGGGATCCACCGTGGGAGGCCTGCTGTTCGACCATCATGGCTACCGGAGCACCTTCCTGGCCAGCGCCGCGATGTTGATTATTGCAACCGTACTGATTTTTCTGACCTCACGTGCAGATGCATCTGCACGTGACCATTCATAACACTAATCCTGATAAGGAAACCATCATGAATAAATTTACGTTAGCGCTGGGGCTGTTCATCAGTGCATTTGCCACCTCTGCGGCAGATATGTCCAGAGGTGCTGACAACTTTTATAAAAGCGATAAGGTGACGCAGCAAAAAGTGACCTTTAAAAACCAGTATCAGATGAACGTGGTCGGCAATCTGTTTATCCCGAAAACGATGAATCAGAACGCTAAAAACCCAGCGATTGTCGTTGGCCATCCAATGGGCGCGGTCAAGGAACAAAGCGCAAACCTGTATGCGCAGAAGCTGGCGGAGCAGGGGTTTGTCACGCTGGCGATTGATCTCTCGTTCTGGGGAGAAAGCGAAGGTAAACCGGGGCACCTGATTTCACCGGAAATCTACACGGATGACTTCAGTGCGGCGGTTGATTATCTCAGTACACAGCCGTTTGTTGATCCAGAAAACATCGGCGTGCTGGGATCTGCGGCAGCGGAAGCTTTGTTATCAGCGCCGCGAAAATAGACCCGCGGATGAAAGCCATCGCCACCGTCAGCATGTATGACATGGGAGCCGCGTTCCGTAATGGCCTTAACCATTCCCAGACGCTGGAACAACGCAAGGCGTTTATCCAGTCTGCCATTGAGCAGCGTTTTGCTGAGTTCAAAGGGAGAGATACCGCGTATATTCCGGGCACCGTGAATAAACTGGAGGCTTCCACGCCGGAAATTCAGCGCGAGTTCTTTGATTTCTACCGCACCGAACGCGGCGGCTACACTCCGCAGGGCGAGAAAGAAGAACTGACGACAAAACCAATGCTGAGCAGTATCGGTAAGTTTATGAACTTCTACCCGTTCAACGATATTGAAACCATTTCACCGCGTCCGATGCTCTTTATTACCGGCGATCGGGCCCATTCAAAAGAGTTCAGCGAGGACGCCTTCAAACGTGCCGGTCAGCCTAAAGAGCTGTATGTCGTTCCGGGGGCAGGACACGTCGATTTGTATGACCGCACGGACGTGATCCCCTTCGACAAACTGGCCGAATTTTTCCGTAGCAACCTGAAATAACGCACTCGGCCAAGAACCAGGCGAGTTGAGGGAACCGATGGGTTCCCTTTTTTGCGTGTACGGCCGTCTTACTCGCTGACCAGCCAGAATTCCGCCTCATCAAACATTTCTGTGACGACTCTGCTTATCTGCTCTTTCTCATGTTTGCTGGCATCAGTGTTGATGGCGGGCAGCGTCATCATGGGTTTGACGCGGACTTCCGCGTCAGGAAATACGCTGTGCACTCTTTTGCTCAACTCTGCCAGGATTATCTCTTTCGCGCCGGGCAAACCTTCAAAATTCCGTTTGTCGTAGACGAGTTCCACAAACATGCTTTTACTCCAGTTAACTGTATATAAAAACAGTATATAAACCGTCTGCGTTAGCAGTGTCAATTTTATTTCGCAATAAAAAACCCCGGCAGGCGGGGTTTCAATCACGAGGAGTATGCCAGGGCAGGCTACAATGCTTTACCGCTGATCTTTTCCAGAATGGCGTCAGGCTTCGCGCTACCCAGAATCACCTTCGGTGGGTTATCCAGCACGATCATCGTAGGTGTTAGCTGGATGCCCAGTCGTTCAGCCAGCGCAGACTGTTTGACGACTTCATCCGAACAGCTGGCGCTGGTGTCATTATTGGGCAGAAACCCGGCCATGGCCCTTGCAGGCTCTTTTGACGATCGTCTGAGCACCAGACGCGACCCATATCTTCAATCACGGAATCGCGAATAGAAGGGGAGCAACGGTCAGAAACGACATGGTTAGCCCGGCATCGTTGTAACTCTTAATGTTCTTGACGACCTGAGAACAGAAAGAGCATTGGTTGTCGATGAACACCAGAACCTTGTGTTTTTCATCGGCGGCGGTGAATGTCACCGGGGTTAATTCAGGCAGAGTACGGTCGAGATCCTTTAATGCTTCTGCGGTACTGTCATCGGCGCTGGCCGGGGCATCAGCGGAAAAAACGTTAAAACTCATCGCCCAGACAACTGGCAGGGCAATCAGCGGAATCACTTTCACGGTATACCTCATTGGATAATGCTTAGGATCGTCAACGGCATCTACGGATGATGTTTTTAGCATCAACTGTAAAACGCTGTGACTGTAGCCGATCGTCACGGACGCGATCAATGTTTATTTTTTGTACAAAATACCTCGAAAGGGAAGGCGTTCTGCAATCTGGAATCGACGCGAACATTACGGGTATAATCTTGCAAAATTTATCAATGAGTTTAGAGCGAAGATGACAAAACTGACCTTACAAGAGCAGATGCTAAAAGCGGGGCTGGTCACCAGTAAAAAAATGGCTAAGGTTCAGCGCACGGCGAAAAAGTCGCGCGTTCAGGCCCGCGAAGCGCGAGAAGCGGTAGAGGAAAATAAAAAAGCGCAGCTTGAGCGCGATAAGCAGCTGAGTGAGCAGCAGAAACAGGCGACGCTGTCGAAAGAGTACAAAGCGCAGGTCAAACAGCTGATCGAGATGAACCGCATCACCGTTGTCCGAGGCGATATCAACTTTAACTTTACCGACAATAACGTGATCAAAAAGATGGCGGTGGATAAGCTGACGCAGACACAGCTGATCAACGGTCGTCTGGCCATTGCGCGGCTGGCGACTAACGCCGCGGGTGAAAGTGAATACGCCATTATTCCGGCGGTAGTGGCGGAGAAAATTGCGCAGCGTGATGCCACCAGCATCGTTCTGCACAGTGCGCTCAGTCAGGAAGTACAGGACGAAGACGATCCGTACGCTGATTTCAAAATCCCTGACGATTTGATGTGGTAATCCACTTCAGATTAGAACGGGCTGGCGCTGTGGGCGTTGATCTTCTCCTGGCTAACAGGATGAACAAAACAGAGTGCGCTGGCATGTAGCATAAGACGTGGCGTTTGTTCGGTTCCAGGCTGTTCGCGGCCACCATACAGGTCGCAACCCAGAATCGGGTAGCCCAACTGCTCGCAGTGAATGCGTAGCTGATGAGTGCGCCCGGTTTCAGGAACAAGTTGAACGCGAGTCAGCGCCAGGCGGTGGTGATAAAAACGGCTCACAACCTGATAGCGAGAACGTGCCGGTTTGCCGTTAATGGCGGAAATGGACATCCGCGGAAAACGCGCGGGTCTTTAGCAATTGGCGCATCAATCACCCCTTCATCCTCGCTCAGGTGCCCGCACAGTAGGGCGCTGTAGGTTTTTGTCACTGAACGCTGGCTGAACTGCTGGCAAAGGGCGGCATTGATGGCCTTATTGCGGGCGATGACCATCAGCCCGGAAGTGCCGAAATCCAGGCGATGGACCAGCGTGCAGCCGGGAAATTGCTGAACCAGACGATAGTGTACGGAATCGAGGTTCTGCGGATTTTTCCCCGAGAGGCTGAGCAACCCGCTGGGCTTATTGATAATCAGCAGATGCGCGTCCTGATGGAGTATCTCTATTTGCTCATGGCAAGGTGGGGCAATAAAGGTATCGAGAATGGTAGACATCTGGCTGCACGGCTGGAGAGTGGGTGCGGATGATACCCAATTTTTCGCCAACAGGCGAATCCGACGAGGTCGCACGGTGGAAATTTATCATCCACACTTAAGCCAAAGACATAGTCTGCGCGGGCATTGTGCATTACACTGCGCGCTGCAAAAATTGAGTTGATAAACGATTAACCAGGCGGTAACGGCGATGAATGGAACAATCACAACGTGGTTTAAAGATAAAGGTTTTGGATTTATCAAAGATGAAAATGGCGACAATCGCTATTTTCATGTGATTAAGGTTGCCAACCCTGAGCTGATTAAAAAAGATGCGGCGGTAACTTTTGAACCCACGACCAATAACAAAGGGCTGTCAGCCTATGCGGTGAAGGTGATCCCGGATAGCAAGTACATCTATATCGCGGGCGAGAAGATCAAGCTGACGTCAATCAAGTCTTTCCTGGTCTACAGCGAAGAAGTTCCTGCTGAGACCCGCATTGATAAAGAAAATGCGGTGTTGTCGGTGGGGCTGCTGATGAACAGCATCAAGCCAAAATCCGACGCGAAGCCGGGTGAAATGCGCACGTTGAAAAAGCTGGCGATTACCACCTTCCAGGGCACTACGTTGATCTTCTCGGAAGATGAGATTGATATAGAAGATACGGTAAAAATGTTGAAAGTCTGATCGCGCTACGCGATAAAAGAGGGAGATAGCCTTAATGGTGAATCTCCCTTTTTTATTGGTGCTTAATTACGTAGGGCTAATGATATTTTCAGTATGTAATAGCTGATTATCTTTAGACCAGTAATAACGACTCACTTCTTCAACGTCGACGACCCATTTAAATACGCCCGCTCTGGCTAACTCGCGACAGTATTGATCGAAATGAGTGAGGCCAGTGAAATGGCGCCGGGCGGCAATTTTTGTCAAACAGCTACTGCCACCTGCACTTACCTTAATTAAGCTACGATGACTCTTCATGGCCACATAGGAATCAGTTGTTGTTACAATTTTGACATTGCCGGTGGCGACGAAATAAATGTAATACGAGATGTTGTTTTGTTTTAACTCTGTTAAAAATTGCAGAAAATCTGACTTGCATCTGACCTGCTCAAATAAGCCGCAGAGCATTTCACTAAATTCCATTTCTGTCCTCTATATATGCCTTTTATAAAATTCATGTTACTTATTATTTTGTGTGTGTTGTGATGACGGTTAGTTTAAACCATTAATCAATTAGAAATCGAATAATTAACCACGGACATTTTAGGGGCTACGAATGAAATGGAGTAGTGTTTCAATTGTTACCAGGTGTTGCGTGGTCACGCCGATTTTGATGGCGTGTACCGGGCTATCCCCTACACTAAGGCAGAAACTAAAAGGAGAGAACAATGTTAGAAGGGTACTTTGATCTGGATGGCGCAACCGGCGCTGACGTGGTTGAAAACAGGAAGCGTTTGCTGGCCGTTCAGGCGGCGCTGGAGATAGCAAAAGCCGCGGTTTCCGCCACGACGGCCAACTCCGGGATTCGTTCACAGATGGACTTGCGTAACGTCTCTCAAGAAGTGGCGACACTGGCTGACGCTATCCAGGATGCGCTGGAGTCTGAGGCATAATACATCGATACCGCCTTCGGGCGGTTTTTAGTAATACCGATTGCTAAGTTTTATTAATATATAGTTATATATATTTTTGAGTATTTATTTCAGACTGTGTTTGATGTTATGGTATCTACATCCGTCCTGGATGATGGTTAATGCGTCTACTTGCAACGAACATTTTATAATATTGTGATAAATCACAGGGATATAAAAGGCAAGTCGATAATTAATTATTTTTAAATTCAAGGCTTGACTAAGGGTGCTATTTTTTAGGATCTCAGTAGGCTATAACATGTAGAGCTGTCATGGAGGACTCGAAATGAGCCTAAGCTGTTCCAGAATAAATAGTCGAATGAGTTTTTGCCTCGTTGCCGCGTGCTTACTGCTCGCGGCGATGTTTATGTTAGCCGACTATCTCACAACCTTTAATATAGCTATCGCTGATATTTATTACCTGGTCTTTTCCGGGCTGTTGTTATTACTCGATGCAATTATCTTTTTCTTCATGTTTTTCCAGTTTCTCTGCAATAGAAAACTACTCTATGTTGCCATTCTGGGGCTCGGTTTTCTGGTTGCCGATATTTATTGGGTCGAGGCGCTAACGCTTATCCAACAACTCATTGCGTTATGCATCCCGTTGAAATCAATTACCAATGATTTAGCCATTTTCTATCTGTTTCGCCAGCTCACCATGATGTTGGCCATTCTGGTCGCGCTCTTTTATGTGTATCGCATGAATCGGAACATCGCGCCTTCACGTAAAGACGAGCTGTGGGTACTCGTACTGGCTGGCATCTTCCTGCTGATGGCCATTCTGGCGCATAATTTATCCAGCTATAACCGCAGATATCACTCAACCTGATTGGTACAACATCGCTTAATGGTCGTAACGCGTGGAATAGCTATTATGGTGTTGCGATCGTCGCCGCCTGGTTTATCACGCTGTTGCTGGCTATCGTCATTACGCAACTGCGAAGCCTGTTATGGGTGAGTATCGCGGTCTTCTGCGTTTCCAGCCTGTTTAGCAACCTTCTTCTGCTGAATCTCAGCGATTATAATTTCCCCGTCTGGTACCTCAGCCGCGGCATCGAAGTGGTTTGCACCTTTTTTGTGATTAATGTCCTGCTCTACGATATTTTCGTGATGCATAAAGAATCGACGATGCTGTCGAACCACGATCCGCTGACCGGCATCTATAATCGCGCCTATTTTTATAGGGAGCTACAGCTACTGTTGGCATCACGGGAAGATATCAGTTTGATGATTCTGGATATTGATCACTTCAAACGTATCAACGACCGCTATGGGCATCCGGTAGGCGATGCGGTCATCAAAACCGTGGTGGACCTGGCGAAACGTTCCATCCGCGAATGCGATATTATTGCGCGCGTAGGTGGGGAAGAATTTGCTGTGCTGATGCGCAACGCGTCATCAGAAGTCGCCATGCAGGTGGCTGAGCGGATTCGCAGTAAGGTTGAGGAAGACACGGCGAAACGCGCGCCTTACCGTACGCCGGAGCCCATGACCATCAGTATCGGTGTCTTTACCTCGTCAGATAAGCACTTCACCGCGGATGAATGCATTTCGTTTGCCGACAGGGCGCTGTATGCGGCCAAAAATAGCGGTCGTAACAAGGTGATGACCAGTGCTTAACATGCGCATTAGCGTGAGAAGGGCTTTTCCTTCTGCGTTCAAGTGGTAAACTGAAAATGTGATGTTAATCATGACCTGCGTAAAAACGAAAAAGAGATACTGCTATGCAACATATCATCGAAGGGTTCCTCAACTTTCAGAAAGAAGTTTTTCCTCAACGTAAGGAACTCTTCCGCAGCCTGGCATCCAGCCAGAACCCAAAAGCGCTGTTCATCTCCTGTTCAGACAGCCGCTTAGTTCCCGAATTGGTCACGCAACAAGAGCCGGGGCAGCTGTTTGTCATCCGTAACGCCGGTAATATCGTGCCTTCTTTTGGTCCGGAACCGGGCGGGGTATCCGCGACTATTGAGTACGCGGTCGTTGCTTTGGGCGTAACGGATATTGTTATCTGCGGTCACTCTAACTGCGGCGCGATGAAAGCTATCGCCACCTGCCAGTGCCTGGAGCCGATGCCGGCTGTCTCTCACTGGCTGCGCTATTCCGATGCCGCCAAAGCGGTCGTCGAGAAGAAAACCTACGATAACGAGACCGACAAAGTTAACGCCATGGTCGAAGAAAACGTTATTGCTCAGTTGAATAATATCAAAACGCATCCGTCGGTGGCTGTGGGGCTGCGTGACCACGCGATCCGCCTGCACGGCTGGGTGTATGATATTGAAAGCGGCGAAATCCGCGCGCTGGACAAAAACAGCAAGACTTTCGTGTCGCTGGCCGATAACCAGAGGTCTTTTTCGAGTAATCGGCAATAAGCGCCGTGTAATGCGGCGCTACGCGTTGCTGACCAGCTTCAGTTTTCCGCGTCTCGCTGAACGACGCGGAGCAGGGTTGGAAATCAGAAACAGAAAAGGGCGCCAGGCCATTGCATTATCCTCCGCTATGACTGTTTTAACCATGGCAAAGTGGGAAGAAAGGGCGTTAAAACGAAAGTATGAATCCGTCGCTTGCGCTTGATTCATTCGGGTGAGAGCGAAAAAGGGAGCCTGAAGTGGCTCCCTTTTTGTATCGACACGGCGTTACCAGCCGCAAACGTCATGCTCGTTTTCGGTATCGTACGCACGGACGGTATTGATCAGATCTTTCACCACATCCGCGGCAACATCCGGGACCAACAGCTCCATCGGCGTCTCGGTTTCATAATCGACGGAAATACCGTTGCTATTGTTGGTGACGGTTACCGTATAAGTTGCCTTACTCATTGTCGTTACCCTTATGCGAATTAACCACTTTGCCCAGACCGGTGCCTTCAAGCGTCGCCTCAGGATCGGCAAAGAAGTCGATGTTAAACCAGGTGTCGTCAGTCAGGAGCTCGATGCGATGCCACTTCTGCGGCGGGGAAATGCCAAAGGACCCGGCTTCAATCACCACATCGACGTCCGGTTCGCTGGCGTCGGCGTCAGGGAAGCCAAAGTAGCGCACGGCGCCTTGCATAACGGACAAGCGGCCATAGACGTGGGCTTTGGTATTGTGGTGGGTGAACAGGGCTTTCGGCGCGGTGTCTTTATTCCAGAACGGGTCGAACGCGAATGAACAAAGTTCTCAGGAATACGTAACATGAATAATTCCTTACTCCAGTGGCCTGGAGTTCTATAGGGATTTCAGCACTTCAGCTTCAACAAAAAGTCGATTTGAAAGACGGTATCGTCGGTCATTGTTTCGATGTAATGCCATTTTTCCGGTGGGAACACGCCAAAGTGACCGGTGTTGATGATCAGCTCGCTATCGGCCTCTGGTGACGTTTCACTGGCAAAACCGAGATAGCGGACGGCCCCTGGTGTACCGACAGGCGGGGATAGACGCCCGGGCGGGTGCCTTTATCAAGATGGCGCTGAAAAATACCGGCAGGTGCGGTGTCTTTGTTCCAGAACGGTGTGGAACGGGTATGAATACAAGTGTGCGGAATACGTAGCATGTTTTCCCCTCTGTGTTGAGAGTATTAAAACACAAATTTGGACCGCTGTTGATTAGAAAATGCATTTTAAATGCATCTTATGGTGAGTGTTAAATAGTTGTTCTTTGTGCAAGGCGCAACATCCAAATGACGCAACAATAAACATTCAATTTATGCTTCATTAATGTTACAAATACAGCAAAATATCGTGAGAACAGCGTCGGGAGGATGCGATGATTCTGGAGAAACTGCGGACGCCAAACGGCAAAAAATTCCTGCTGTCCGCTTTTGTGGTGTTTGTGATTGCCGCGGTGGTGGTTGGTCGTGCGACCTTTGGCGGCGTGGTGCGTGAATACAATCTGCCGTATGCCGACTGGACCACCAGCATGTTTGTGCTGCAAGGGGCGATGGTGTTTGTTTACAGCTGCATTTTCACACTGCTGTTTGCGATTCCACTGGGCTTCTTCTTCTTAGGTTCGGATAACCAGCGTTAATCCTTTCGTGCGGGCATTACGCCTGCACGCGTATTTTCTTATTGTCTTTCCGGCAAGGAGCTGACACGATCAAAATTCACGCTTGCGGCAGATTTCATCCATACTGATCCACATACGTAATGAAGACGTACCGTGACGCTTAGGTTGATTGCGTGGGTGGCGTTTCAGGGATTAACCATCGGTACGGAGTAGCAGTGAGAATTATTCAGGATAGTTTGCGTAAGAAGCAGTCGCTGCTGGCATCGGCAGCGGTGACCTGTCTGCTGGTCTGTATTGCCCTCTTTTTTCTGTATCAACGTGCGCTTTCACAGGTTAGTGAAGGCGTCAACACGTTACAAAACCAGATGATGACGATATTTAATGATAACGAGCTGATGGCTGAGGCTGCTGGCGTGCGTTATCAGCAGATCAGTCGTCATGAACTGTGCGGCGACGCTGCTATTTTTCAGCCCCATGCTGGCGCCTGGGGGATTAATGCCGACCCTGAAACACTGGCGCCTGACCGTGGCGCTCTGGTGGCCAGAACGCCGGAGTACAGTGCCCGCTGTATCTATGTCGCCGCGGAATACATTCGCGCAAAAGTGAAGGCGCTGAATCCGGATCTGCACGACATCCATCGTTATATCATCGCCAATGATGGTCGCTGGTTTTACTGGTTTAACCCCGCCGACTCGATACCTTTTAGTTTCTCGACCTCGCAAATGGCGCGCGACCCTCAGCGTTTTTTCAGCGAACCGGAAATGTTCTATGACCGCGTGCTGCAAAAAGGTATGCGAAAGAAGTCGCTGAGTTCGACCCGCTTATACGCCGATAAAATCACCGGCGACCGGGCCTACAGCGTGGTGAGCTACATCTACGATCTTTCCGAGGGGAGCCGAGCAACCATATTATTGGTTATCTGGCCTACGATCTTTCACGCCCGGAGCTGGAGTACATGCTGCGTGAGGCATTTAATGGCAAGGTGCCTGAAGGGCTGATTCTGGGGTATGAAAGTCGACAGAGCGGCGAAGTGCTGTGCATCGTCAATAACTGCCGCTGGCTGGACGATGCGCACTCTCATCCGGTTTCACGGCGTTATGAGATTAAATACGCATTACCCAGCTGGTTGTTTATCTCCCAGGACCGCAACGCGTTGGGCGTGCTCGCGCTGGCGCCGGTGCTGCTCATCCTGCTGTTTATGTTGATACGTTATCATCTCAATCAAGCCGACCTGCGCTTTTACCGCGATCCGCTGACCGGGTGCTTCACGCGCAATATTTTCACCCTGATTCAGCAGCGATCGTTACCCTTTATGACGGTCATTCTGTTCGATTGTAATAAGTTTAAGGCGATTAACGACAGCTACGGCCATCAGGCAGGCGATCGCGCGCTGCAGGCGATTGCCGACTGTATGCTCAATGATGTGCGCGCCAACGATGACTGGGTCATTCGTAGCGGCGGCGACGAATTTGTCGTATTACTCAGTGACACCGATATTGCGCACGCGCATATGGTGGCACAACGTATTGCCGCCAGCATCGCCGTGTACCCGTTCAGTCCGCAGGGACACCCGGTACCGCTCTCGGTATCGTGGGGCGTGGCGCCGTGCCTGGATTCGCTGGATGCGGCTATTCAGCAGGCAGATGCCCAGATGTATCAGATGAAGAAACGCCGGGGCGAGAGACGATAAGCCGACGCATGCGCGGCTTATCTAAGACTTACCACCAACCGAGCTGGACGCCGATGACGGTCACGATCGCGATGATTAGCATGATGATTGTGGTCTTTCTCATTGTGCTCCTCCCGGTAGCGCATAGCCGCCGATAAAAAACCAACCCAGAAAGATCACGGCAATAAAAAAGATAACGATGGGAAGGCGATACCCAATCTCATGGTGATATCCTGATTCCTGTTATAGATAGCGCGTATGATACTGTAATTAGCTCACCCGCTGGGTGCTAATTTCCGGGCGATGGCGAAATTTTTTGTCGCGATACATCGCGCTATCGGCTGCCCGTAGCGCGCTATCCGGGTCCATTTGGCTCGGGTCAACGCTGATGACGCCAATGCTGGCGCCGGGGTAGTGAATCAATACATCGCTCAGCAGGTAATCACCCACCAGCAGTTGCCGAAGCGTCTCGGTAAACTGCGCGAGCTGCGCCGTCGAGCGTTCAAGGGTGGCGACCATAAACTCGTCCCCACCCAATCGCCCAAGCTGGTCATCGGCCGAGATGCCTGACTTCAGGCGCTGGGCCACCTGCTGTAAGAACTCATCGCCCGCCTGATGGCCGTAGCTATCGTTGATCTTCTTGAAGTGATCGAGGTCTATGAACGCCAGAATCACCGAATGGTTGAGGTGCCTGGCCAGAGAAAAGAGGGTCTCGAGGTTTTCAAACACCGCGCGACGGTTTGGCAGCCCGGTGAGCGCATCGGTGTAGGAGTGATAAATCAGCGCGGCATTCGCCTCCTGCAACTGAGACACCAGCGATTCTTTCTCAATATAACGGGCAATGATGCTGGCAAACAGCTGAAGTACGTGCTCGCTGTTAAAGCTGAGCGGCTTCTGTTGCTTGCTGGCGGCGCACAGCGTGCCGTACAGCGAACCATCGGTCAGATGAATAGGCGTACTGAGGAAGGTGGTGATCCCCAGCGCTTTTGCCGCGTCGCAATCGCTCCAGCGGCCTGGTACGTTATCACTGTAAAAACAGTTGTCGTCCATGGCGCGTTTGCACAGCGTATCGCCCCACGGGACGGAGAGATTTTCGGGGATATCCATGTCACCGCTATTACGCGAGTAGACAATGTGCTGCAGGTCTGCCTGGGTATCAATTTTCGTCAGATAGGTCGATTCCATGTTGGTGACCAACTCAAGCATCTCAAGCAGTTGACGGACAAGGTTCTCTAGCGATTGTTCCGTGGCAAGTGTTTGCGATACTTTGGCAAGGATAATATCTGACATGGAAACGAGGGTCCCCTGGATTGGCAAAAGCAGTTATGGTGTGTGATCCTAAAACGAAATTGGACCTCCTGAATTTTATACATTATGTATCCAGAAGGTAAGCGCTACGTTATGAAAACGGACAAAACTGAGGGTATGCGCTTCTAATTACAGGTAAAAAAAAGCCCCATCGGGGAGATGGGCAAAGTAACTCATTGATTATGGAATGTTCTGTTCTCTGGTCAGTTGAGAACGAGACGTACTTTACGTCTCAAAAGTGTAGTTAAAATGAAGAAATTATGGAGTTTAAAGCTAAACTTCAGCGTAAAACTAAGGAGAATTTATGCGTTCCCGCTATCTTTTACTGCTGCCTCTGCTCCTTGCCGGCTGTGCAAAGCAGGCTGAACCTGAGGCACCGAAACCGCCGCAGGTGGGTATGGCAAATCCTGCTGCGGTTTACTGCCAGCAGAAGGGCGGAGAAAGTATTCCGCAGGTTAATTCACAGGGCAATACAGCCTGTGTAAATTGCCAAACGGTGAAACCATTGAGGAATGGGCGCTGTGGCGTCGCGATCACCCGCAGAAACAATGACAGCAAGGCGCATATCCAGTACACTTCGTGACCAGGATTATTCTGATTAACGAGAGATGTATGTTTTCGCTTAAACCGGGCACCACCGCCATTATCATCGGTGCTCGTACGACTGCTGGTCGCGCCAATATTGGTAAAAGCGTTGAGCTTTTTGCCCTGATTAACCCAGGTGAGCGTTGCCTGAATCCGGTCAACGGGGTGATGACCGAGCTGGCCGCCGACGCGCCGCGCGCGCTGTGGCTGGTGACCGGGGAAGTCAGTGCCGGTGAAGGTCAGCACGGTTTTGCGTTTGTCCGTTCCGAGTATTTGCTGCCGTTGACGCCGGATGCGCTGCCCGCGCATGAACGCGAAGCGCTGGTGGAATAAACGCGACGCCGTCAGACGCCGCGCGAGCGGTGAGTTAGAGGTTTTTCAACCAGTCGGCGAGCACGCGCGCATGGTTTTGCGCCGTGTTCGCGGCGGCGTAAACCAGCGTCACTCCCTGCTTCTGTGCAATGTCCGCCAGGCGACGTCCATCCTCCAGATGATGGGATAGTTCATCGCGGTAGTGTTGGCAGAAGCAGGCAAAATCGATCACCTCGCCGTGAAACGCTTTGCGCAGTTCGGCGGACGGGGCAAGGGTTTTACACCACTCATCGTAGATGAGATCTTCCTTTTTGATGCCGCGTGGCCACAGTCTATCAACCAGAACACGGTAGCCGTCATCGGGTGCGGCGTCTTCATATACGCGTTTACACTGGATCATATCCTTCCTCCCTTTATCCTCTTTGACCATACCACAAACTTTGGTTGGGTACGCTAGCCGGGTATTGCTATTGCGCGCGGACATCGCTAATCTGAGGCTCCTTATGCCGTACGTCACGTCTGCCCATAAGGACCCATCATGGAAAACTCTGCTGTAACTCCCACTCTTCGTATTGCACTGGTTGGCGACTATAACGCCGACGTTATCGCGCATCAGGCTATTCCGCTGGCGATTGATGACGCTGCTGCGGTGCTGGAACTGCCCGTTGAATACCGCTGGCTGGCAACGCGTGATGTGAAAAGTACCGACGATCTCGCCGAATTTGACGCTATCTGGCTGGTTCCTGCCAGCCCCTATGAGAATACTGAAGGCGCGCTGACCGCCGTGCGTTACGCGCGTGAAAACAGCGTGCCATTCCTCGGCACCTGCGGCGGTTTTCAGCACGCCATACTGGAATACGCGCGTAACGTGATGGGCTGGGAGGATGCGGCTCACGCGGAAACCGACAGCGAAGGACGGATGGTGATTGCGCCGCTTACCTGCTCGCTGGTGGAAAAAAGCGATACTATCGAGCTGCGCGCCAATACGTTAATTGCCCGTGCCTATGGTCGTGACAGCATTGAAGAGGGGTATCACTGCAACTACGGGATTGCCGACGACTTCGCCGCCGAACTGGAAGCACAGCCGCTGCGAGTGACGGGCTGGGATGATAACGGTGATATTCGCGCGGTGGAGCTGGTGACGCATCCGTTCTTCGTGGCGACGTTATTCCAGCACGAGCGCAATGCGCTGGCGGGGCGTCCGGCACCGCTGGTGCAGGCGTTCCTGCACGCCGCCGCGCAGTAAAATAGACTCCAGTAGGCCGGATGGCGGCTACGCCTTATCCGGCCTACCTATCAACGACTACCGATGTTAATTTCTCTATCGCGTCCGGCCAGCCCGCCGAACACCGCCATCACCAGCGCAATGGCTGCCACTGCCATCAGCGAAAGGTGCCATGCCCCGGTAGCATCATGCATTTTCCCCATCAGCGGCGGCCCGCAAGCCGCCAGCAGATAGCCAACGGCCTGCGCCATGCCCGAGAGCGCCGCGGCCTGGTGCGCCGAGCTGGCGCGCAGCCCGATAAAGGTCAGCCCCAGAATCATCGTCGCACCGGAGCCGAAACCGAAAATCACCGTCCACAGCGCTGCCTGCGACGGGAATATCCAGTAACCCAGAGCGCTCACCGCGCACATCAGCGCGACGGTAATGGCGATCCCTCGCTGATCCTTGAGGCGATGCAGGATCAGCGGAATAGCAAAACCGGGCGCGGCGGTTGCCAACTGGAGCAGTCCGTGCAGAGAGCCGGCCTGCGCCTCGCTGTAGCCCTGACTCATTAAAATGGTTGGCAGCCAGCCGATAATCACGTAGTAAACCAGCGAGTTCAGCCCGAGGAAGAGAGTGACCTGCCAGGCTAATGCTGAACGCCAGATCCCACGGTTGTGCATCGCGCCGCTGCTGGAAAGTGCGGTCGCTTTCGAGGCTCGCCATTGTGGCAGCCAGAACAGCAGCGCCAGTAACGGGAAGGCAATGAGCATCAACAGTGCGCCGCGCCAGCCGAAGCCGCTCAGCGCAATTGGCACCACCAACGCTGAGCCCAGCGCGGCTGCGGCCCCCATGGTGACGGAATAGGCCCCGGTCATTTTGGCCACCTGACTGGCGAAATCCCGTTTAATCAGCCCTGGCAGCAGGACGTTGCCTAGCGCAATCCCGCAGCCAATAATGGCGGTACCGATAAACATCAGCGTGATAGAGGGCAGGGAGCGCACGACGATCCCGGCGCATATCAACAGCATGGCGATAAACAGGCTGCGTTCCATGCCAAAGCGGCGGGCAATCCCCGCCGCCAGCGGCGACACCAGGCCAAAGGCCAGCAGCGGAAGGGTGGTTAATAGCCCGGTCTGCGCGGTGGTCAGGCCATATTCAGCGCGAATGGCGTCGAGCAGCGGCGCCGCGCCGGTGAAGGTGACGCGTAGCGTTGAGGCAATCAGTAAAATACCAACAATCAACAGCCAGCGGCGTTGTGAAGAAGCAACAGCGTAAGACATAGTGTTCTCAAGCAGAAAATTGAGAGACTACGATACCCGGTTTAGCTTGCGTTGAAATCAAGCTAAAATGACAGATTATCGCTAAATTCGGACAAAATAATGCTCGGACTCGGTTTAGGTGGCTATCACCCGGACAGTCACGATGACGCGGCGGTGGCGTTTGGCATACAGGTTGTTGAGGGGAGCAGTACATCCCCGTTCATCAGCACCGTAAGGGGCAGTTGATTCTGGCGCTGCGCGGAGCGATTACCTGCGAAGTGGAGAACGCTATGTGGATGGTACCGCCGCAGTTTGCGGTGTGGATCCCAGGCGAAGTACCGCACAGCAACCGCGCCACACCGCAGGCGGAGCTGTGCTTTTTGTTTATCGAGCCTGGAGCCGCGCGGATGCCGGCCCACAGCTGTACGTTGAAAATTTCGCCATTGGTGCGTGAGCTGATTCTGACACTGGCCGAGCGCAATGAAGTCGTACGTCAGACGCCGGAAACTCAGCGTCTGATACAGGTGCTTTTTGACGAGTTGCCGCAGCAGCCGGAACAGCAGCTACAGCTGCCGGTATCGGCGCATCCGAAAATTCGCCTGATGGTCGAGACGATGGAAGCGGAACCGGCACAGTGGCAGACGCTGGCGCAGTGGGCCAGCCGTTTTGCCATGAGCGAGCGTAACCTGGCGCGGCTGGTGGTAAAGGAGACCGGGCTTAACTTTCGTCGCTGGCGGCATCAGTTGCAGTTAATCCTCGCGTTACAGATGCTGGTGCGTGGTCTTAGCGTCCAGCAGGTCGCGCTGTCGCTTGGCTACGATTCGACCACGGCGTTTATCACCATGTTCCGCAAAGGGTTAGGGCAAACGCCAGGTCGTTATCTGGCGGCGCTGACTACGACTTCCCAATAAGTAGCGACACCAGCCCGGCGGCAATCAGCGGCCCCACCGGCACGCCGCGAAACAGCGCCACGCCAAGTACGGTGCCGATCAGCAAACCCGCCACCAGATGGGGTTGACTGCCCATCAGCGTCACGCCGCGCCCGCCAAGCCAGGAGACAAATATACCGACGGCGATAGCGACCAATGATTTCCAGTTGCCGAATGAATGGATTAGCGTGCTGGCGGGCAGAGCGCCGCTGGCGATCGGCGCCATGACGCTAATGGTGAGAATGATAATACCGATACTCAGCCCCTGTTTTTCCACCCATGGGAAAAAGGCACTGAGTGGCGTAACGCGGATAATGATCAGAACCAGAATAGAGACAGCGACGGTGGTGTTATGGCTGACGAAGCCGAGCGCAGCCAGACCCAGGAGGATCAGCAGGGTGGTATCGAGCATAGAGCGGTAATCCTTGCCAAAAAGAGAAAAAGACAGCATTTCGTAGCCACGGCGTTGCGACGCTTAACCGGGCTACGTATTTTCGTTCATCTACTTTACGCAAGAAGCAGCGCGTAAACAGGTCTTTTTCAATCTTAGTAATGGATTTCAGGCATTTGCCTGATTATTTGACCAATACCGTGATTAACGGGCTGCCTTCGCGAATAAACAGAGGAATCGTCTCCAGCCCAGCCGCGACGGCGATCCGCTGCCCCCCTGATAGCGCTCGCCATCAAGGCCAACCCAGGCGTTGCCGCTCGGTAACCAGACGTCGCGCTGACGCTGTCCTGCGTGCATCACCGGCGCGACCAGCAGGTCTTCGCCGAACAGATACTGATCCTCCGTCTGCCAGCTCTGCGGCTCGTCCGGGTAGTGCCAGAACAGCGGACGCATCAGGGGTCGCCGTGGCGGTACGCATTGTCATATAGCGCATCAATGTATGGACGCAGGCTTTCCCGCACTTCAAGCCAGCGTTGCATGATGGCGTAGTTTTCCTCGCCGTAGCTCCACAGCTCGTTTGGCGAGCCGCTGTCGCACTGCGGAATGCCGTTACGGTAGCTTTCCGGCGGCTGCACGCGCGGTTCACGATAGCCATGCATACGCAGCACCGGGCAAAATACGGCCCACTGGAACCAGCGAATCAGCAGTTCGTGGAACGCCGGATCGTGAATATTGCCGCCCTGGAAACCGCCGATATCGGTAGTCCACCAGGGGATGCCCGCCAGCCCCATATTCAGCCCTGCCGCCAGCTGATTGCGGAAGGCGTGGAATGAAGAGTGCACATCGCCTGACCACGCCAGCACGCCGTAGCGTTGACTGCCCGCCCAGCTACAGCGCACCAGGTTGACGATATCGCGCTCGCCCGCCTCGCGCAGGCCATCATAGAAACCTTGGGCAAAATCGCGGGATAACGGTTGCCAACCTCGAGCACCGGGCCCGCGTGATAGCGGTAGTTGTCAAAATCATAAGCGCGGTATTCCGGCTCTGCTTCGTCCAGCCAGAACAGCTTAATGCCGAGATCGTAGTAGTTTTTCTTCACTGTCTCCCAGACAAACTGGCGCGCCTGCGGTGGGTAGCATCGAAGAAGGTGGTATTGCCCATAAAGTCGAGATTGACCTGTACGCCCCGGTCACTGGTGACCAGCCAGCCTTTGGCCTTCATCTGTGGGAACAGCGGACTGCGCGCTTCAACCGTCGGCCAGACTGAGACCATCAGCTTGATGCCCAGCGATTCCAGTTCGTCGACCATCGCCTGCGGGTCCGGCCAGTCAACCGGCTCAAAACACCAGGTTCCCTGGTTCGGCCAGTGGAAAAAGTCAATAACCATGACCGACAGCGGCAGGTTGCGTCGACGATATTCACGGGCAACCTCCAGCACTTCTTGCTGATTGCGGTAGCGCAGCTTGCACTGCCACAGCCCGCTGATAAATGCCGGGCAGGCGGCGGCGTGCCGGTTGCGCGTGCGTACTGGCGAGTAACCTGAGCGACGCTATCGCCCGCGGTGATCCAGTAGTCCATCTCTTCGGTGACGCGCGCCGTCCACTCGGTGTGGTTTTTTGCAAGCCGCACTTCCCGATGGCCGGGTTGTTCCACAGCAGGCCATAGCCGAAGCTGGACTGTAAAAAGGCACGCTGGCCTGAGAGTTGCGCTGGGCAAGCTCCAGCGAGCAGCCTTTGAGATCCAGCCACGGCTGCTGGTACTGGCCCATACCGTACAGCCGCTCACCGTCGCGGGATTCAAAGCGTACCGTGAGTTGGTATTTGCCGCCGGGCAGCGGTTTAAATTCGCGGCCGTCCAGCTTCAGGGCGCTGACGTATTTGTCCTGGCTCTTCTCACTGGCGCCAATCCCAACGGTTGAACGCTGACGCCACATCTCTTCCAGCAGCAGCTCGCCGCGCTGGTTATAAAACGCCAGTTGTCCTTTGAGGTTCAACACCGCGCGAATGTTGCCGTGAGTTAAGGTCAGCGTTTCCGCATCCTGCGCAATGAAGGCCTGTCCACTGGCCTGTGGTAACAGCGCGTGCAGTTCGTCATTGAACGACGGAGCACAGGTGGCACGTACGCGCAGGCTGTTTTCTCCCCACGGCTCAATGCGCAGGATCTGTCGTTCAAAACGCCATTCAATAGCGTTAGCGTGCTGGATTAATTCGCTCATGGTTGGCTCATCCTTTAACGAGAGATTGGGTTTTCGCGAGATTGATTTCCTGCATGGTGTGGTCGTCGAGCTTGTACCAGCGCAGGGTGATGAATGCGCCGAGCGACAGCAGCCCCGGCACCACGGTAAAGAGCGCGACGATGCAGTGCATCGCCAGCGGCGTTTGCTCCGCCGCGTTGGCGACGTAGCCGCTGAAGCCGAGCGTCCAGCCGACGATGGCCCCGCTCAGCGCCATACCCAGCTTAAGTACGGCCAGGAAGGTCGAGAAAATAATGCCGTCCATGCGCTTGCCCTGACGCCATTCGCCGTAGTCGGCGACGTCAGCCATCATGACCCACATCAGGGTAGTCGTAGACTGATAAAGGGTGGAGACGATAAAGGTGAGCGGAACCAGCACCAGGACCGCTTTCGGCGCGAAGAACAGACCGATGCTCAACAGCCCTGCCAGTACGGAACAGTAGCCAAACATCTGTACCTTATTGGCGTTGCGGGTCAATCGTTTCGCCAGCAGGCTGCCGGCGGCCTTGCCGATGATATGCGCGGCCAGCATCCACATAAAGTAGGCGGCGTTACCGAGGTAGTAGGTGACGAAATACATCATCGCGCCCAGGCGGATAACGCCGAAGCCAATGTTGGTCATCACCAGCACGGCGACAACGCGCCACTGGTCATTGCGCAGCAAATCGCGCAGTTCCGCGAGGTAGTTATTGTGGGTGGCGGGGCTTTAATGCGCTCGCGGGTGTTGGCAAAGCAGAACCAGAACATGATGACCGCGGCGCTGGCCATAATCGCCATTGCCCAGCGATAGCCAGCCAGTTTATCCGCGCCACCGAGATATTCGGCCAGCGGCATCATAAAGAACGTCGACATCGCGCCGCCGAGGGTCGCCAGGAAAAAGCGCCAGGACTGCAGCGAGATACGTTCGTCGTTATCCGGGGTGATCACCGCGCCCATCGAACAGTAGGGAATGTTGATGGCGGTATACATCAGCATCATAAAGGTGTAGCTGACGCTGGCAAAAATCATTTTGCCGGACATATCCAGCGACTGCGGTACGGCGTAAGTCAGCAGGCAGCTAACACCAAACGGCAGGGCCAGCCACAGCATCCACGGGCGAAATTTACCCCAGCGGGAACGCGTGCGGTCGGCCATGTAGCCCATTGCCGGGTCGATGATGGCGTCGGCGGTGCGGGCCAGTAAGAACATGGTGCCGACAAAGGCGGCCGGTAGGCCCACCACGTCGGTATAGTAGAAGGTTAAGAAGATAATGACGTTATCCAGCCCGATGTGACTGGCCATGTCGCCCAATCCATAGCTGATCTTTTCTTTACGGGTAACTTTTGTATTCATCATGTCACCTGGTGTCGTTAAAGTACGATTGTGGGGAAAGACGCCATATAGTGTGGATGGGAGCGGGGAGTTAACAATTGCGATATTCCGTATTACGTTTACGTAAACTGCTTTACGTGATACCGGTAACAAAAAGTGCGTAACACGAACGCAACGATTCATTCACCGGATTAATATCCGGCAAATGAAGGGTTAAGTCAGATTGAAGAGAGGGCGTCAGGACTGACGGCGGAAGGCAACCAGCTCCGGCTGGGCAATACGCAGGTAGTCGGCGGTGTTGAGAATGACCGATTTTTCCAGGCTACCGGCGTTAAAGGCTATCTCGTTAAAGCGCTCAAACAGCAGCGGGTCGGCAATGAGTCGCAGCGCGCGATGAAAGCTAAAGGGTGGGATAGCGCCAAAAACGCAGGCGGTCAGCGCGTCCACTTCGGCGGGGCTTGCCAGCGAGGCCTTCAGGCCGCCGACATACTGCGCGAGGCGCGAAAGATCGGCCTGCTGGTCCGCGGCGAGGATCGCCAGTATGTGCTGGTTCACGCCGTTGCCCTTCACCTTGCACACCAGCGCTTTGGCCCCCTGACCCAACGCGGTGCCGCGTATTTCTGACACGGCTTCACATTTTCCTACCGCTTCATGCTCCATGACCCGATAACGCGCCTGCTGCTCATCAAGCAGGGCCAACAACCGCTGGTGTATATTGGGTGATACTGGCTCAATCATGTTTTTCTCCCCTAATGCTGTCAGGTGTCGTGATGGCGCTGCTTCTTTTGCTGGTACAGACGTTGGTCGGCAATTTCCATCGCGCCGTCGAGATTGTCCCCGACGCACATTTTATAGGCGCCCCACGAGAAGCTGACGCGATTATCGTCGTCGATAAGCGCCAGTTGTTCCTTGATTCGCTGTGGAATTAACTGCGCGTCCTTCTCGTCGTAGTCCACCAGAATAATGCAAAACTCGTCGCCGCCAAGACGCACGGCATAGTCGCTTTTGCGTACCGTCGCGGAGATGGCCTGCGCCAGCATGATAATCGCCCGGTCGCCTTCGTTGTGTCCCCAGGTGTCATTAATATGCTTCAGTTTGTCGAGATCCAGCGCGATGATCACGATGCTCGCGCCCTGTTCGGTCAGCCGCTGAAGGCGCATGCTTTGCACCGGTGAGAGGATTTTACGGTTATACAACCCGGTGAGCGAATCGCTGATGTTCTCTTTGCTGACCATCCGATAAAGGCGGAAATGGGTGCGTACCAGGTGCAGCAGTACTGCTGTCGTTAGCAGGTAGAAGAGGAACAGCTTCCAGGAGCTGAGCAGGAAATACATCACGTCCAGCGACAGCACCACGTGCATGTTTTCCGCCAGCGGGCGCGAGTAGTTGACGTAGCTCAGCAAATGCGCCGCGCTGCGATGAACCTCGATGTTGGCGTTGTTGTCGGAATCGGTAAACGAAATATCGAGGTAACGCCAGACCAGCGGGCGATCGCGGGTGTAGAAAATTTCTCGCATATCCTGATGCGACAGGTCGACCATGACAATACCTTTCAACTGCTCCTGGCGATAAACCGGCGTCAGAAAAGTTAAGATATTCTTACGAGTGAAGGTGTCGACATAAATACTGGAGACCACCGTACGGCCAAGAAATAAATTCTCCAGACTGGCCGATGAAATTCCCAGACGTGCGCCATAAAGAAAATTCCAGCTGGTTAAAGTTGGGTCTTTAATTACGACTGGTGAATTAAAATAAATATATTGATTCACCAAATCAATATAATAGCGAAAACGCTTTTCCGGTCTGAGATCGTCAGGCAGTAGGGATTCCAGACAATATCGTTGGTAATTGCGCTATCAAACGCCTCAAGCATGGGGAGGTCCTGGACCCACTGCGAGCAGGGTGTTTTGCCCGCAGTTAATGAACCTTTGAGCGGTGAGTAGCTGTGGCCGTCAATGTTCAGACCGACAACATCGCCCAGGCGCTGCACGCTGTCACAAGCTCTCGTGGCCGCATCAACGGTAGGGGCTTCATCCATCTTTCGCGAGAGTTGCGATATAATCAGCTGGTTCTGATATTTATCATAGAGAAAGGCCGATTCTCCTTTGTCTATGATATATCGCATATAATCCGTCATATCCCGATGACTTGAGATCAACTCATAGATCAGAAATGAGGATGTCAGTATTACCACGCCGGATGAAATCACGAAGCGGAGTATTTTGTTTTGCAGTTTCATGGCGAAATTATATGTTCTTCCGTGTAATGGGAAATTTTACCATGTGCGGGGCGCTATCACTAGTGAAGCATTAGCTATGAGAATGTATTACAAATATTGGATGAGGACGACCTGTGACGAGGCTGCTGATTTATCTCCTTTTATTCCCCATTCCTCGTCACGTTTTGCACGAGAGGTCAGAAAAACATCCTGATGGCACAATACACCAGCAGCAGCGCCAGGATGATATTCACACTCCGACCATGCCGGCGAAACAATGACTGGAATAGATGACCAGCCAGCGCCCAGATCAGATTCCCCAGACTGCCAATCACTGCCAGCAGCACGCTGACAGCGATGACCCAGAACATATCCTGCGTGTAGGGTAATACGAACGCAGACAGCGCCGTAATGCCATATAGAATAATCTTCACGTTGGCAAACTGCAGGCCAAAACTGAGCCAAAAGCCCAAAGGCTGCGTATTGGCTTCTGCTGCTGACGAGCTGGTCGCTATTTTCCATGCCAGCCAGAGTATATACGCGGCACCTATCCACACCAGCCATCGGGTGACGGATGGCATCACGCTGATCAGCGCATAGGTAAACAGACCGCAAAGGAGCATCAGCACCAGAAAGCCAGCGCTCATGCCGGCGAGGACGCGAACACTACGGCGTAAACCATGCTGATTGACCGAACTTAACGCGAGGATATTGTTAGGCCCGGGCGTCAGGGCGGTAATGAGGGTATAGGTTAAAAAGCTGCTGATGATGAGAGTGGTCAATTGTATTCTCCTTGTTTCTGCTGCATATTAGCCGCGTAAAAACATTCAAAAAAGCGAATGTTTTAAATTCCAGACTTTCAATATTTCGATGTTTTTGCGTGAGAGGAATCTATGGATTTGCGTCGTTTCATCACCTTTAAAACGGTTGTTGAAGAAGGGTCGTTTGCTCAGGCCGCGCGCAAGCTCTGCTGCACGCAATCTACCGTCACTTTTCAGATCCAACAGTTGGAACAGGAACTGTCATATTCGGTATTTGAGAAAGTGGGGCGTCGAATGGTTCTCACGCCTGCGGGGAAATTACTGCTGCCGAAGGTAAGAGAACTGACGCGTGTGCTGGAGGGGATTCGGCAGATCGCCGATCGCGAGGAAGAGATCGCCGGAGACCTTCGGGTGATGGTTGGGGAAACCTTACTCGCCTACAAAATGCCTGAGGTTCTGAAACTGCTGAGGATTAAAGCGCCAAAAGTGCGTCTTTCTCTTCAGTCGGTAAACTGTTATGCCATTCGGGACGCGCTGCTCAACGATAATACGGATCTGGGCGTCTTTTACCGCGTGGGTCATGATGAGGCGTTGCACAAGGAATATTTTGGCCAACAGGAATTGGTACTGGTGGCATCCCCAGAGCTGCAGGGCGTTGATTTCACGAGAAAGAATCAGCATATTCCGCTCAGCTTCATTATCAATGAACCGCAGTGCGTTTTCAGGCAACTCTTCGAATCGACGCTCCGCGAAAGAAAGATTACGTTAGACAACACGATTGAGCTGTGGAGTATTGAGAGCATTAAACGCTGCGTGGCCAGCAATCTGGGCATCTCATTTCTGCCACTTTTCAGCGTATTGCGGGAACTGGAATCCGGTGAATTGATAACGCTTCCTTTTTCCGCAATGCCGATGACGATAACGGCACTTTGCGCCTATCACGCCGACAGAACCCTGAGTCCCGCGATGGAGATATTCATTGACTGCATGCGACAGTGTTTAGGGGAGGCGGAATCTGAATGCCTGGGGGAATTATCTCCCATCTTGACGTCACGTCATAGGTAAAGAAATCAGCCAGAAAACAAGTTAACTGGCTGATTTTTTTATTAATCCTTGACTGTACTACCCTGTTTATGGAACAGCTCGCGGAACACCGGGTAAATATCCTCCTGATCGCGGATGTGCTGAATGGCAAAGTTATCAAACGTCTGCTGCAGGTGCTCGTACTCACGCCATAAGGTCTGATGGGCCCGACGGGTGATTTCGATATAGCTGTAGTAGCGCACTACCGGCAGAATTTTCTTCGCCAGAATTTCGTGGCACAGCGGTGAGTCATCTGCCCAGTTATCGCCATCCGACGCCTGCGCCGCGTAGATATTCCACTGCGCCGGGTCGTAGCGCGCTTTCACCACCTCATCCATCAGCTTCAGCGCGCTGGAGACGATGGTGCCGCCCGTTTCCTGAGAGTAGAAGAACTCATGCTCATCCACCTCTTTGGCCTGGGTGTGGTGACGAATGTAGACCACTTCGACGTTTTTATAGGTTCTGCTCAGGAACAGATAGAGCAGGATATAAAAGCGTTTCGCCATGTCTTTGGTGGACTGATCCATCGAACCGGAGACGTCCATCAGGCAGAACATCACGGCCTGGCTGGAAGGCTCTGGCCGTTTCTCGTAGTTTTTGTAGCGTAAGTCAAAGGTGTCGATAAACGGCACACGGTCAATCTTCGCCCGCAGGTCAGCAATTTCTTTGCGTAACCGCTCCTCTTCCAGCAGCTGCGCTGGCTCGCTTTTCGCCACTTCATCCAGGGTGGCTTCCAGCGCGTGCAGCTCGCGGCGCTTGCCGGCCGTCATGGCGGTACGGCGGGCAAGGGAGTTTTGCAGCGATCGCACGACGCTGATATTGGCGGCACGCCGTTAGAGGTGAAGCCCGCGCGGTGGGTTTTAAACTCGGTCAACTGGCGCTGCTGATTCCGTTTGAGATTGGGCAACGCCAGATCCTCAAACAGCAGATCCAGATACTCATCTTTGGAAATCTGAAACACAAATTCGTCCTGACCTTCGCCGTCGGCGCTGGCCTGGCCCTGTCCGCTACCGCCACCCCGCCGCCGCCCTGAGGGCGCTCGATGCGATCGTTTTGTACAAAGTGGTCGTTACCGGGATGCACCCGATGGCGTAATCCTCCGCGTCCCTGATGGAACATAGGTTCGCTAATATCATCCGTCGGAATAGAAACGGATTCGCCGCTATCGATGTCGGTCACCGAACGCTTGTTGATGGCCTCGGAGATCGACTGTTTTATTTGCGCTTTATAACGGCGCAAGAAGCGCTGGCGGTTAACCGCGCTCTTGTTTTTGCCGTTCAGACGCCGGTCAATAAACCAGGTCATATATCCCTCCCGTACTGCATGTGCCAACTTGCAGCGCCTGTAAGTGCCGGAAACGCCGGCCTACGGGACATTGTTGTAGGCCCGGTAAGCGCACGCGCCACCGGGCAGATTATTAAGACGACTTACGCACCCGCAGGTACCACTCGCACAGCAGGCGAACCTGCTTGCGGGTATAGCCTTTTTCCATCATCCGATCGACAAAATCGTCGTGTTTTTTCTGCTCATCGGTTGAGGTTTTCGCATTGAAAGAAATGACCGGCAGCAGCTCTTCGGTATTGGAGAACATTTTCTTCTCAATCACCGTGCGCAGCTTCTCATAGCTCGTCCAGTTCGGGTTGCGACCGTTGTTGTTGGCGCGGGCGCGCAGCACAAAGTTGACAATTTCGTTACGGAAGTCTTTCGGGTTGCTGATCCCGGCAGGCTTCTCAATTTTTTCCAGTTCAGCGTTCAGCGACTCGCGGTCGAACAGCTGGCCGGTATCCGGGTCGCGATATTCCTGATCCTGAATCCAGAAGTCCGCATAGGTGACATAACGATCAAAAATGTTCTGCCCGTATTCGGAATAGGATTCGAGGTACGCGGTCTGGATCTCTTTACCGATAAACTCAGCGTATTTCGGGATCAGATAGCCTTTCAGGAATTCCAGATAGCGTTCCGACTGCTCCTGCGGGAACTGCTCGCGCTCGATCTGCTGCTCCAGCACGTAGAACAGATGCACTGGGTTGGCCGCCACTTCCGCGTGGTCGAAGTTAAACACCCGCGAGAGGATTTTAAAGGCGAAACGCGTCGACAGACCGTTCATCCCTTCGTCCACGCCCGCGTAATCACGATACTCCTGATACGACTTGGCTTTCGGGTCGGTATCCTTCAGGCTTTCACCGTCATAGACGCGCATTTTCGAGTAGATGCTGGAGTTTTCCGGCTCTTTCAGACGCGAAAGAATCGAGAAGCGCGACAGCGTTTCCAGCGTGCCCGGCGCGCATGGCGCATGGGTCAGCTCACTGTGATTAAGCAGTTTCTCGTAAATCTTGATCTCTTCGGAGATCCGCAGGCAGTAAGGCACCTTGACGATATAAACACGGTCGAGGAACGCCTCGTTGTTTTTGTTGTTACGGAAGGTCACCCACTCCGATTCGTTCGAGTGCGCGAGAATAATGCCGTTAAACGGCAGGGCGGAGATCCCTTCGGTGCCGTTATAGTTACCTTCCTGAGTCGCGGTCAGCAGCGGATGCAGCACCTTAATGGGCGCTTTAAACATCTCGACGAATTCCATGATCCCCTGGTTGGCGCGGCACAGCGCGCCGGAGTAGCCGTAGGCGTCCGGGTCGTTCTGCGCGTAATGTTCCAGTTTACGAATATCGACCTTACCGACCAGCGCCGAGATATCCTGGTTGTTCTCGTCGCCCGGTTCGGTTTTGGCAATCGCAATCTGCTCGAGAATTGACGGCCACACTTTAACCACACGGAATTTGGTGATGTCGCCACCAAACTCGTGCAGGCGTTTCGCCGCCCACGGTGACATGATGGTGCCGAGATAGCGGGTAGGCACGCCGTACTCTTTTTCCAGAATCTGCGCGTCTTCCTGCGGGTTGAACAGACACAGCGGATGATCGTTTACCGGGCTGCGTTCGCCGTTGGCGCTCAGCACGTAGATAGGCACCCGCTGCATCAGCGATTTCAGACGTTCAGCCAGCGATGATTTACCGCCGCCGACCGGGCCCAATAAGTAGAGGATTTGTTTTTTCTCTTCCAGTCCCTGGGCGGCGTGTTTCAGATAGGAAACAATCTGCTCAATGGCTTCTTCCATGCCGTAAAACTCTTCGAACGCCGGGTAGCGCCCGATGACTCGGTTCGAAAAGAGACGGGAAAGCCGCGGTTCCTGGGCGGTATCAACCATTATCGGCTCGCCAATAGCCGTTAATAGCCGTTCTGCCGCGTTAGCATAGGCACTGCGATCCTGCTTACATACAGCAAGAAACTCCTGCAGTGTGAACTCTTCGTCCTTGGCAGCTTCATAGCGCTGGCGATAGTGATCGAATATATTCATGGCATGCCGTCCTTTCGTTTTTTAGCACAGGTTAAGAGCCGTTGGTATGAATAATGGGGCTCCCGGAAGAGGTAAGCCGAACGACGCTCAACCTTGACCCAGCAACCTGTGTGCCAGGTTGTTGGACAATAAGCAATGACGCTCGCGGCAATTACACCTTCTAAAAATAAGCGTAGATGGCATTTGCAAAACTTGCATGGCGATAAAATCGATTTTCAATGACATATCAATAACTCATCAAAAAATACGGGCATTAAATCTTTTCATCTTTTTTCTTCTTTCATATAGCTGTCACGTATTTGCAAGCCGGTTGCCATCTTTGGCAGAGATAATGGCAAGTCATAATGTGTAATTACAGGTAAAAAATTTGTCGTAGGGCCATGTGGAAGGTAAACTTTCGCCGCTGATACGTTGAATAAAAAGGAATTACAGATTGTGAATCGAATCAAACTTCTAACGCTAGGGTCCTGATTGCCACTTCGGCTACTGCGGTACAGGCTGAAAGTAAGTTCACGCTGGGCGCGGGCGTGGGGATCGTTGAGCATCCTTACAAGCAGTACGACCATGATGTGTATCCCGTTCCGGTTATTAGTTACGAAGGGGACAACTTTTGGTTCCGTGGCTTAGGCGGCGGTTATTACCTGTGGAATGACGGTACCGACCAACTGTCCCTGACGGCTTACTGGTCGCCGATGTACTTCAAACCTGGCGACAGCGACAACAGCCAGTTGCGTAAACTGGATCGCCGTCAGTCGACGATGATGGCCGGTGTTTCATGGTTCCATCACACGCAGTACGGCTCCCTGCGCACAACGCTTGCGGGCGATACGCTGGATAAAAGCAACGGTCTGGTCTGGGACCTGGGCTGGGTTTACCGCTATACCAACGGCGGTCTGACCCTGACGCCGGGCATCGGCGTTGAGTGGAATAGCGATAACCAGAACGAATACTACTACGGTGTATCCCATCGTGAATCGGCGCGTAGCGGCCTGCGCAGCTATAGCCCGGATAGCAGCTGGAACCCGTATCTGGAACTGACCGCGAACTATCGCTTCGCCGGCAGCTGGAGCGTATACGGTACTGCGCGTTATACCCGTCTGTCTGACGAAATTACCGATAGCCCGATGATTGATAAGAGCTGGACCGGCCTGCTGTCTACCGGTATTACCTACACCTTCTAATCGTCAGTGTTGATGATGGACAAAGGCTCGCCTTCTGGCGGGCTTTTTTATGCACTGAAATCGGGCGGCGCTGACCGGGTGCACAATGATGGTGCATCCAATTGGGGCAAAGCTGGGAGTGGTGTTGCTGGACGAGGTGACGGTGTTGACGAAAACCCGGCGTCGCATGGCGACGACGGGTGTTCCGGTCATTAGCGTTTCGCGACTTTGATCGTCTGCGACAAACGCGCCGGTTTGTCTTCGGTCGCTTTCTGAGGTGCGCTGGCGCACGCGGTTTCGACGCACACGAAGGTTTTGTAACCGTCATCCGGCATGTCGGTCATGCTGACGGAAAGCGCCGGGCCTGGGTTCCAGCCCACCACGTTGACGTGGTGATGGTGGATAACGTCGATCGCACGCTTCAGCGAGGCGTCGTGGATGACGCTGCAGGCTTCCGGATTCAGGTAGACGCGGTCGGTGCGGTCCGGGAAGGTCTGCACGCCGTCGCTCAGCTCGCCGATTTCGGCATTCTGCACTTTATCGATGTAACGGTCGCCCAGGCCGCTCACTTTAACGGTATGAATATCACCGACGTTAAAGTAAGTGTGCAGCGCCGTGGTGGTTTCAAATTCGCCGTGCGCTTCAAGCTCCATCTCGCAGGTGTGACCCAGCTTGAATCGGGCCAGCAGGCTGAACTCATGCGGCCAGTACTGGCGGGTGGCATCACTGCTTTTCAGTTCGAAGGTTAACACCACGCCGTTATCGTCTTCATTGTGCGCTTTCAGCTCCCACGGCAGATTACGGGCAAAACCGTGAGCCGGGAAACCTTGCTGCGCCGCCGGGCCGAACCAAGGCCAGCAGATCGGTACGCCACCGCGAATGGCAACGCCGTTTTTGAACGGTGTGTTACCGCTAAGCCACAGCACTTCTTCTTCACCTTCCGGTTTCCACGAGAGCAGGTGAGCGCCCTGGAAGGCCACGGAGGCTTTCACTTTTGGGTGGTTGACAACGATAACGTCCAGCTCATCCAGCTGGCGACGAGAGAGCACAGGGGTAAGCTGTTCGATAACCGGGAGAGCGAAAATTGTCTTAATCATAATGCAATCCTTGGTGTTGAAAACGTAACCATAAAAAAAGGCGACCGAAGTCGCCTTTTTGGATCAGGTTCTCATCTCAACTTATTTGGAGATGTGAGCGATCAGGTCCAGAACTTTGTTGGAGTAACCAGTTTCGTTATCGTACCAGGAAACCAGTTTCACGAAGTTGTCGTTCAGAGCGATACCAGCTTTAGCATCGAATACGGAAGTGCAAACTTCACCGTTGAAATCAGTAGATACAACGTCGTCTTCGGTGTAACCCAGAACGCCTTTCATCGGGCCTTCGGAAGCAGCTTTGATTGCTTTCTTAATTTCTTCGTAAGAAGCAGCTTTTTCCAGACGAACGGTCAGGTCAACTACGGATACGTTCGGGGTAGGAACGCGGAACGCCATACCGGTCAGTTTGCCGTTCAGTTCTGGCAGTACTTTACCTACAGCTTTAGCAGCACCGGTAGAGGACGGGATGATGTTCTGAGCTGCGCCGCGGCCGCCGCGCCAGTCTTTGTGAGACGGGCCATCAACGGTTTTCTGAGTTGCGGTGGTCGCGTGAACAGTAGTCATCAGACCTTCGATGATGCCGAAGTTGTCGTTGATAACTTTTGCCAGCGGAGCCAGGCAGTTGGTGGTGCAGGATGCGTTGGAAACGATGTCCTGGCCTTCGTATTTGTCAAAGTTAGCGCCTTTAACAAACATCGGAGTGTTGTCTTTAGACGGACCAGTCAGAACCACTTTTTTCGCGCCAGCAGTGATGTGCTTACGAGCGGTTTCGTCGGTCAGGAAGATACCGGTTGCTTCAGCAACTACGTCAACACCAACTTCGTCCCATTTCAGGTTAGCCGGATCACGTTCAGCGGTAACACGGATTTTTTTACCGTTTACGATCAGATGACCGTCTTTCACTTCAACGGTACCGTTGAAACGGCCGTGAGTGGAGTCATATTTCAGCATGTAAGCCATGTAGTCTGCGTCTAACAGATCGTTGATTGCAACGATCTCGATGTCAGAACGTTCCTGAGCAGCACGGAAAACAATGCGACCGATACGGCCAAAACCGTTGATACCTACTTTGATAGTCATATATTCCACCAGCTATTTGTTAGTGAATAAAAGGTTGCCTGTAAAATTACAAAAACCTTACGCAGCGTCAAGCGGAATCGTGTCAATCATTGCGACAAATCAATCTGCTGCCTAAGCTTTGCACGACTAACCTGTCTCACTCTTCCTATGAGCTAGAAACCACATGAGGGCGGCGCCGGGAATTTTAAAGGGCACGCGAGATAAAAATGTGATGTTTATCACAATTACCTGGCTGCCTTTTCACGCCGATTAAGTTTAGAACAAAAGTTCACGCTTCATTGTTAATGTTTTGTTAGAATCGCCTGGCAAATGTATTTTTCATAGCGAGATGTGAGCAAAATGGTGAACAAACCTTCCCCGGATGACCTGAAAAATACCCTGAGTGAAATGCAGTTCTATGTCACGCAGAAACATGGCACAGAGCCGCCGTTTACCGGGCGTTTACTGCACAACAAGCGCGATGGTATTTACCACTGTCTGGTGTGCGACGCGCCGCTTTTTCACTCCCAAAGCAAGTATGATTCCGGATGCGGCTGGCCGAGTTTTTATGAGCCGGTGAGCGAAACCGCCATTCGGTATCTCAATGATTACTCCCACGGCATGCAACGTACTGAAATTCGTTGCGGAAATTGTGATGCGCATCTGGGCACGTCTTTCCTGATGGCCCACAGCCAACCGGTGAGCGTTTTTGCGTCAACTCTGCGTCGCTCAGCTTCACGGATGACGAAAATGGTGACGCCACCAAAGGCTGAAGAAACGATTCAGCAAATTATTCCACAGGAGAGGGGGCTGAGCATGAATATTGAGCAAATGATCGACAACATGACGCCGGAGATTTATCAGCGTTTAGCCACCGCGGTGGAGCTGGGAAAATGGCCGGATGGCGTGGCGCTGACCGACGAACAAAAAGAGAACTGCCTGCAGCTGGTGATGCTCTGGCAATCGCGCAATAACCGCGACGCGCAGCATATGACCATTGATACCAACGGCCAGATGGTGATGAAGAGTAAGCAGCAGTTGAAGGAAGACTTCGGTATTGCACCGAAGCCGATTGCGACGTTTAAGCAGCACTAAGCGGCTGCCCACGGCTCGATAAGCCGTTCTCTGGCGTACCACATCGCTTCTCTGACCGCGACGGGCCTGCTCAGCAGGCCCAGCGCGTAAAAGCGGTCGGCGATGGTCTGCTGTGCGCGGATGGCCTGCATATCCATTTCTCGCGTCTGATGGCTGCGACGCGCCAGTGCACAGGCCAGCGATGCGGTGTCCAGCCCCAGTTCTCCCGCCAGCAGTTGCGCCGCCTCGAGGCGATGCCGGTCAATAAATTTCCCCGTTTTCACCAGTGCCGCCACGACACCGGCGATAATTTCCTCGTTCTGCTGCGCATACTGGCGGCGGGTGAGATAGAACTGATGGTTGCTGACGCGGCCTTCACCGGTCGCCAGCACGCGCAGCGTCCCGCTGCGTTCAGCGGCGCTCAGTACCGGGTCCCACATCATCCAGGCATCGGCGGACAGATAGTCGCTGGCGGTAAGCGGGTATTTTGGCGGCGCGTAGACGATCTTAACGTCATCCAGACCCAGCCCCGCTTCTTCCAGCAACTGCACCAGCAGCCAGTGCACGTTCGAACCTTTGTTCAGCGCAATACGCTTTCCCCGTAGTTGGGCTAGCGAGCGTATATCGCTGGCGTTGGGCACGACCATGGCCACACTCCGCGGCGCCGGTGGCTCCCAGGCCACATACAGAAGCGCGTTGTCTTTCGCCTGCGCGAAAATAGGGGCGCTTCGCCGGTGGTGCCAAAGTCAATTTCGTTGTGACTGAGCGCCTGAAGCAGCTGCGGGCCGGCCGGATATTCGCTCCACATCACGTTAATCCCCAGTTCGGCGAAATTCTGCTCCAGCAGCTGACGCGCCTTCAGCACGCCCAGATTGCCAAACCGCTGGTAGCCAATCCGCAGTTCGCGCTCACGCGGCGTGGTCGCTGGCAACTCTCCAGGCTTACGCCGTTGCTTGATGACGCCCAGATGCGCCAGCTGTGTGCGCAACGTATGGCGGCTGACGCCAAGCAGCTGTGCGGCCTGGCTCTGATTATTTTGGCTTTGACTCATTGCCGCCTGAATCATGGCGCGCAGCATACGGTTGTACAGCGCGCCGCTGTGGGCCAATAGCTGACGGCGCATAAACTCTCCCAGTTCATCGTGTTGCGCAGGCGATGAGGAGGGCGCCGAGGTCGCAGAGGTGAGGCGAAGATGCTCAGGGCCCAGTTCCACATCCGGATTTAACAGCACCGCATTGTGCAGGGTATTTTCCAGTTCGCGAATGTTCCCCGGCCACGGATAGTCCTGCAGCAGCGCAAGCGTTTGATCGGAAAGCCGCTGCGCCGGACGCCCGAGTCGGCGCGCGTAAAGCTGCACGAAATGGTGCGCCAGAACCGGGATATCCTGCCGGCGCTGGCGTAATGGCGGCAGGGTCACGGCGGCGATATTCAGGCGATAGAAGAGATCTTCGCGAAAACGACGCTCCTGAATGGCGCGTGCCAAATCGACATGTGTCGCCGCCACGACCCGCACGTTAATGCGAATAGGTTTGTGGGAGCCGACGCGGGTAATCTCCCGCTCCTGGAGGACGCGCAGCAGCTTCACCTGCAATGACAGACTCAGCTCGCCAATCTCATCCAGTAGTAACGTTCCGCCTTCCGCGGCCTCAAACCAACCCTGGTGAGTATGCGTTGCGCCACTGAATGCGCCTTTCTCATGGCCAAACAGCTCTGACTCGGCCAGCGACTCGGTCAACGCGCCGCAGTTAACGGCGAGGAAAGGCCCGTTTGCCCGTGGGCTATGCCGGTGCAGATAACGGGCGACCACCTCTTTGCCGGTCCCCGTTTCCCCGACGATCAGCACCGTGGCGTCGGTGGGGCGAGGCGCGCCAGCACCTTCTGAAAGGCCTGTGAGGCCGGGTCGACCAGCGCCGGCCCGGATAATGTGAGTTCTGCGTTGAGCATCGGAATTCTCCAGCAAGTTCATGTCTGGACGGTATCTGTTGGCGGCGTAAGTTTCCAGAGGGGGAGGCGCGTGGTTGTCGCCATTGCGGCAGCGGATGCCGTCAGGGTGTTGCATTTGCAACAGTTTCTGAAAAATAATATTTCGGTTAATTAATTGATAGTTAACAATATTTTTTCTTCTGAAAATTGGCATGTATTTCGCTAACTCCTTTATAACTGACGAAGATAACCGCTTCGATAAATACCAAATATAGTTATAAAGGAAATGGATAATGACAGTACAAGCCGCTGAACAAATCAATGTCTTCTGGTTCTTACCTACCCACGGCGACGGGCGGTATCTGGGCACCACCGAAGGCGGTCGTCCGGTGGATCTCCCTTATCTGCAACAGGTGGCGCTGGCGGCGGATAGCCTCGGCTATTACGGCGTACTGATCCCCACGGGCAAAAGCTGTGAAGACTCCTGGCTGGTGGCCGCCGCGTTGGCGCCGATTACCCGTCATTTGCGCTACCTGGTGGCCGTACGTCCCGGTCTTCAGCCGCCCACGCTGGCGGCGCGGATGGCCGCCACGCTGGACCGCCTCTCCGAAGGGCGTCTGCTGATCAACGTGGTGACCGGTGGCGATCCGGTGGAGAACAAAGGCGACGGTATTTTCCTCAGCCACAGCGAACGCTATGAAGTGACCCATGAATTCCTCGAGGTGTACCGTCGCCTGCTGGCCGGTGAAAAGGTGGACTATCACGGTACGCATATTCAGGTTGAGGGGGCGGAAGTGCTGTTCCCGACGGTACAACGCAATGGCCCGCCGCTGTACTTTGGCGGTTCCTCGGCGGAGGCGATTGACGTTGCCGCCGACCATATCGATGCCTATCTGACCTGGGGGAGCCGCCGGCGCAGGTGGCGGAAAAGCTGGCGGTCGTGAAAGCCCGGGCGGAAGAGAAGGGGCGTCAGCTGGAGTACGGTATTCGTCTGCATGTGATTGTGCGCGAGACGGAGGAAGAGGCGTGGGCCGCCGCCGATAAGCTGATTGCACACCTGGATGATGACACTATCGCTCAGGCGCAGCAGATTTTTGCCCGCATGGACTCCACCGGACAGGCGCGTATGAGCGCGCTGCACAACGGAAATCGCGACAAGCTGCGGATTGCACCCAACCTGTGGCGGGCGTCGGGCTGGTTCGCGGCGGCGCAGGGACCGCGCTGGTGGGAAATCCTCAGCAGGTTGCCGAACGTATCCGCGAATATCAGGCGCTGGGAATCACCAACTTTATTTTCTCCGGCTATCCGCATCTGGAAGAAGCGCACCGCTTCGCCGAGCTGGTGATGCCGCTGCTGCCGACCAGCACCCAGCCGCGTTCCGCGAAGGGCAAGTTAACACCGGGCCGTTTGGCGAGACCATCGGTGGGGCGAAACGGCCTGTCCCGCAGGCGAGCGCCAGCTGAGGAGTTTGCGATGTCACGACCAGAAAGCGAACCACATATTGTGATTGTCGGGGCGGATTCAGCGGCGCGGCCGTTGCCCTTCATTTGCTGCGCGAGTCGCGCCGCGCCCTGCGCATTAGCGTGGTGGAGCCGCGTCCCGCGCTTGGCTTTGGGGTGGCCTACTCGGCGACCGATCCCGCGCATCGAATCAACGTTCCCGCCGCGCGCATGCAACTGGCGGGTGACGACGACGGCGCATTTGACCGTTGGTATCGCCGGCACGGCGATTTTCCGCAGGACCCTCAGGCACAGCTGGCGGACGGGAGCGTCTACCCGCAGCGTGGCGCATTTGGTCGCTACGTCCAGGAGAATCTGGCACAGGCGATAAAAGCGTACAGCGGCAGCCTGACCCATATACGGGATCGCGCGGCGGGCTGGCATGACGGGTGCGTGATCACCGCCGAGGGCAGCGGCTGCGCGCCGATGGTCTGGTGCTGGCGGTGAGTCACCCGCCGCCACGCTTGCCGACGGTGGTCCAGCACGTCGCTCAGCACCCACGACTGATTGCGAACCCCTGGCGGGCTGGTGCGCTGGCGGCCATTCCGCTGAACGCGCGGGTCGCCATTATGGGCACGGCGCTGAGCATGGCAGATGTCGTGGCGACGCTGCATCGTCAGGGGCATCAGGGAACAACGCTTGCTTTCTCACGCCATGGATTACTCTCCCGAGCCAACGCGCCGCTCGCCGCATCGGCGTGGCAGGCCAGCTATCAGACGGGCACATTACGCCAGCGCCTACGGCAGATTCGCGCGGATATCCCGCGGGCGGCGGCGCAGGGGTTGCCCTGGCAGGCCGTTCTGGATGCCGTACGCAGTCAGGGCCAGACGATCTGGCAGCAGCTTACTGAGGCGGAAAAGCGACAGTTTTTACGTCACCTCCGTCGCTTCTGGGATGTGCATCGCTACCGTATTGCGCCGCAGGTGGCGCAAGCCATCGCGGAGAAACGGGCGGACGGCACTTTTCGCTCGCTGGCGGCGCGGCTACAGGCGCTGACGGTTGAAGGCGAGGCATTTTGCCTTCAGCTGGCGCAGCGCAGCGGGGCACTGTGTGGCAAGAGGTTGACTATCTGGTGCTCACCACCGGGCCAGACCATGCCGATTTAGTGGCGAGCCAGCCGTTTCTGGCGGCACTGCACCAGGATGGGCAGATTCGCCCGGATGCCCTGGGCATGGGCATTGAGGTTAACGCGCATTCGCAGGCGGTTGGCGCTTCTTCGCGCATATGGGTTGCCGGCCCGGCGGCGCGCGGGCGATTTGGCGAACTGATGGGACTCCCGCAGGTGGCGGAGCATGCCCGACAGGTCGCACAAACGGTACTGCAAACCCTGACGAGCCGTCAGAACGTGACGGCCTGAACCCCGAGATAAACGCATTATTGTGCCGGGAATAACCGGCACAGGAGAGATTGTTATGTCATCACAACGTGAAATTCGTCTGAATGCTTTTGATATGAACTGTGTCGGCCACCAGTCGCCGGGGCTGTGGGCACACCCGCGCGATCGCTCCTGGCAGTATAAAGATCTGGATTATTGGGTCGATCTGGCGCGTCTGCTGGAGCGCGGAAAGTTTGACGGTCTGTTTATTGCCGACGTGCTGGGCGTCTACGATGTCTATAACGGCAACGGTGACGCGGCGATTCGTCAGGCGGCGCAGGTGCCGGTAAACGATCCGCTGGCGCTGGTCACCCCGATGGCGCTGGTGACGGAGCATCTGGGCTTTGGCCTGACTGCCTCATTGTCGTTTGAGCACCCGTACCCGTTTGCTCGCCGTCTCTCGACGCTGGATCACCTGACCAAAGGCCGCGTAGGCTGGAATATCGTCACCTCGTATCTGGAAAGCGGCGCGCGCAATATCGGCCAACAGGCACAGACGGCGCACGATGCCCGCTACGACTATGCCGATGAGTATCTGGAGGTTATCTACAAACTGCTGGAAGGAAGTTGGGAAGAGGGGCGATTCTGCGCGATCGTGAACGGCGCATTTTCAGCGATCCGAGTAAAATTCACGCCATTAATCATCATGGCAAATTCTTTGATGTGCCGGGCTATCACCTGTGTGAACCGTCGCCGCAACGCACGCCGGTGCTGTATCAGGCGGGCGCGTCCAGCCGCGGCAAGCAGTTTGCCGCCAGCCATGCCGAGTGCGTGTTTGTGGCTTCACCGTCAAAAAGCGCGCTGAAAAAGACCGTGGCGGATATTCGCCGTCGTGCGGCGGAGGCCGGGCGCGATCCGCGCAGTATTCTCATTTTCAATATGCAAACGGCGATCGTCGGCGAGACGGATAAGGCCGCGCAGGCGAAGTGGCAGGAGTATAAAAACTGGACCAGCTACGAAGGCGCGTTGGCGCTGATCTCCGGCTGGACGGGCATCGATTTCGGGCAGTATCAGCCGGATGAAGTGTTTACCTATGCCAAAACCAATGCGATTCAGTCGGTGGTCGATACCTTCTCCACCGCCGACCCGGATAAACAATGGTCGGTTAAAGCCATGGCCGAGTGGGTCGGTATCGGCGGTTTTGGTCCGCTGATTGTTGGCAGCGCGGAAACGGTCGCCGATGAGCTGCAGTCGTGGGTGGAGGAGACGGACGTGGATGGCTTTAATCTTGCCTACGCGGTAACGCACGAGACCTTTACCGATGTGGTCGAGCTGTTGATTCCGGAGCTGCAAAAACGCGGCGTCTATAAGCGCGAGTACAGCCAGGGACGTTACGTGAAAAGCTGTTTGGCGGTAGCGCCAGGCTTCAGGCTCCGCATCCGGGCGCGGGTACCGTATTCATGAGCAAAGCGGGATTTTAACGCCGGTGTAATGCTGGCCAATTAACGATAACCCGGCCAGGTCGCCGGGTTACCGTCTCGGGTTGACCTTAGTGTTTAATCCCAGTGACTCCGCCAGCTGCTTCGCCAACTGGTTATTGTCGTCCGCGCCGTACTCCCAGAACATCGCGCCCGCTAACCCTTTGCTCTTGATATAGTCCGCTTTAATGCTGACCGAACGCGGATTCTCGTAGGAGAGCGCGAACAGCGGTTTGCCCTCCGCCGATTGCACCGACAGCCACGGAACCTTCGCCTGGTCATCCCAGTGCTCAGTAAAGCGCTTCTGCGGGTCGTTCAGCAGCTTGCTGACAATGTCGTTGTACTTCACGTAGGTGTCTTTGCTGAGGTCAACGCCGAGTGATTTAAACAGCGCCACTTCCTGTGCGCCGAAGTAAGGCTGAGTCACCGGATTTTTCTGCGCGTCCGGCTTGCTCCAGTCGATACCCGGTTCCACGCTGCGTTTTGGCACGCGGCCATAGAAGCCAATCCCAGGTTCATCTGGCTGGGTTTTAAACCGGCGGCGAGATAGTTATTGACCACGAAATCAGCGCTGTATTTATCGGCCTGCGCCACCGTTGGCCACTGCGTTGAGTCGTACAGGTTCGAGTTAAAGTACTGGGTGCCGTACGCCATGTCGTAGGTCATCAGGTTGATGTAATCCAGCAATGGCGCGATGGCTTTAACGTCAACCCAGCTTTTCGGGCTTTCGGCGTTAGCGCCGACGGCAATGGTCACCAGCTTTTTATTGCCAAACGCCGCGCGCAGCTCTTTGAGCAGGGTGGTGAAGTTATCGCGGTCCGCCGGCTGGCTTGCCACCAGACCCCACGCGCCGTTGACCGGATACTCCCAGTCGAGATCGATGCCATCGAGGCCGTATTTTTCGACCACTTCCTGCGCCGAGCGGATGAACACCGCCCGTGCTTCTGGCGTCGCTGCCGCGCCGGAGAAGCCGCGCGCGCCCCAGCCGCCGACCGACAGCAGCACTTTCAGATTCGGGTTCTGCTTACGCAGTGTCGGTATTTTGGCTAAATCGGACTGTACCTTGGGCGATAACCAGATTTGATGCAGCTTCGCGGGTCTTTTAACGCGTCGTTGGTTTCGTCTTTCTCGTCGTTGTAGATAAGGCCAAACGAATAATTGAGGTGGGTAATTTGTCGGACGTCCAGCTTATCGATATCACCGCCCGGCCCGGCGGTAACGTCTCCGCCGCCGTTGAAGTAGCCAACGGACATCAGGGAATTCGCGGAAACAACCGAGGCGCAGAGCAGGGTAATGCTGCCAGCAAAGGCAAAAGTTTCATACACGGTCCTCTTTGACATTAAAAAAGCAAACACGCCACGGAAATGGCGTGGCGAAAAAACAACCGATTAAACATAGCATTGCCGTTGAGGCAAATCTGAGAGGTGGTTCACGAGGGGAGGGAATTGTAGGCCGGATGGCGCTCATCCGGCACTACGGGCTAGCGCTGAATTTCCAGCCAGTCATCCAGCGTATACAGCGTCGCGCCCTCTGCCGCCATTTCCATAAAGGCGTGAGCGCTATCCTGCGGCTGAATGTTGACGCCGCGACAGCCGTCGGTAATCACGTTGACCGCATAGCCAAGCTGGAGAGCGTCCAGCACGGTGAACTTCACGCAGTAGTCGGTAGCCAGCCCGAGAACGGTCAGTTCGTCAATCGCCTGTTCGCGCAGCCAGGCGTCCAGCCCGGTCTTCTGCCGATGACCGTTGTCGAAAAAGGCGCTGTAGCTGTCGATGTTGACGCTCTCGCCCTTGTGGAACACCGCATCGATCGCGTTGTGCGCCAGCAGCGGATGAAACGCCGCGCCCTCGCTGTTTTGCACACAGTGATCCGGCCAGAAGGTCTGCGCCAGGCCGTCGAGCGTTCCCTGGCTGTAAGGCTCCACACCGTGCTGGCTGGCAAAGCTGCCATGGTTAGCGGGATGCCAGTCCTGGCTGGCGACCACCGGTTCACCGCGGGTTTTTGCTTCAGCGATCAGCACATTGGCGACATCAATCGTGCTGTCGCCATCGGCCACGGCAAGGGCACCGCCCGCACAGAAATCGTTCTGTAAGTCGACTAATAACAGCGCGCGTTTGCTCATCACTCTCTCCTTAATCGTCTGGTGTCAGTTCGCCGCGCAGGTTCTGCTGCATCGCCGCGCGAATGGCGTCGGCGTCCAGCCCCTGACTTAACAGATAATGTAACTTGGTCAGCGTCGCCTCCACCGTCATATCGGCACCGCCGATGACGCCCGCCTGCGCCAGCGCGTTGCCGGTGGCGTAGCCGCCCATATTCACCTTGCCGGACATACATTGGGTGAGGTTAACCACCACAATACCGCGGTTGCTGGCTTCTGCCAGCTCTTTCAGGAATACAGCGTTTTGCGGGCGTTACCCACGCCGTAAGAACGCAGGATAAGCGCTTTGACCGGCTGAAGCAGGAAGTTGCGTACCACATCGGCGGAGATGCCCGGATAAATCGTCACCACGCCAATCGGCTGCGGGGTAATCGGATGTACGATCAGCGCACCGTCGCCGTGGGGGCGGGCGGGGTACCCAACTTACGAATATGGATACCCGCTTCCAGCAGTGGGGTCAGGTTTGGCGAAGCAAACGCGTCAAAGCCATCCGCATGGGCTTTGGTCGTCCGGTTACCGCGATACAGACGGTTGTTGAAGAACAGCGTCACTTCGTTAATCGGGTAATTGGCGGCCACGTACAGCGAATTCAGCAGGTTAATCTGCCCGTCGGAGCGCAGCTCCGCCAGCGGGATCTGCGAGCCGGTCACGATAACCGGCTTGCCGAGGTTTTCCAGCATAAACGACAGCGCTGAGGCGGTGAACGCCATGGTGTCGGTGCCGTGCAGGATCACAAAACCATCGTACTCGTCGTAGTGCGCTTTAATATCGTCGGCGATGTGCTGCCAGTCTTCCGGCGTCATGTCGGAAGAGTCCATCAGCGGGTCGTATTCGTGGATAGTAAAGTCCGGCATCTCGGGCGATGGAACTCTGGCATCAGCGCCAGCTGGCGCTGCAAATGCCCGGAGACCGGGATATAGCCGTGGTCAGAGCGCTGCATCCGATGGTCCCGCCGGTATAGGCGACGTAAATGGATTTTTTTGGCATGGTTCGTCTATCGATTGAGCAAAAGAAAATCCCCTCCGGCAAGGAGGGGATTGCGATTAGCGAATATTGGCGCAGGTCAGGCAAATTGCATAGCGATTTTGCGGATCGTTGAACACCGCCAGCTTATCGCTTTCGGCCTTCACTGCGTTGGCGGCGTTCGCCAGCGGAGCCGGGAGATACGCCTGCAGCGCCTGCGGCAGAGAGGCGCGCACCGAGCCGGAGAGGTTGTCCATCACCATATCGAAGAACGTCGGTTCGCTCTGATAGTAGTCGATGTGCCACCTCTTCACTTTCGCCAGCTCGGCAGCTTTCGCTACCGCATCGTCAAAGTCGCCAAGGCTATCCACCAGGCCATTGGCTTTGGCGTCCTCGCCGGTCCAGACATGGCCCTGAGCGATTTTATCAATCGCTTCCGGCGTGCTCTTACGCGACTGCGCCACAAGGGTAATAAAACGTTTGTAGCCGTTTTCGATGCTCAGTTGCATCATCTGCTGTACTTCCGGCGTCAACGCTTTGGTCATCGCCATATCCGCCAGCGGCGAGGTGGCGACGCCATCGGTGTGCACGCCGATTGAATCCAGCGTGTTCTCCACGGTGTTGATGACGCCAAAGATACCGATCGAGCCGGTCAGCGTGCTCGGGCTGGCAATAATGTAATCCGCCGGGTAGAGATCCAGTAGCCGCCGGAGGCCGCCATGCCGCCCATGGAGACCACCACCGGTTTGCCCGCCGCTTTCGCCGCCGCCAGCTCTTCACGAATGACCTCAGAAGCGCTTACGCTGCCGCCAGGGCTGTTCACGCGCAGCACGATGGCTTTCACCTTCGGATCCAGACGCGCGTCGCGAATCTGCGCTGCGGTGGTATCGCCGCCGACGTTACCCGGGGTTTCTTCACCGTCCATGATGGCGCCGTTGGCAAACACTACCGCGATACTCGAACCGGTGTCCGCCGGGGTTTTCACCGCATAGTCATACATGCTGATGGCGCTGTAGTTATTGTCGGCTTTACTCCAGCCGAACGCTTTGGTCATCGCTTTTTCGATATCCGCGCTGGAACCTAAGTTATCCACCAGCTTGTTATCCAGCGCATACTGCGCCGTGTCGCCATCGACTTTGCGCAGACCATCGAGCACGCCCTGCGCGCCAGGGAAGATCTGCTGCGCCGTCACCTGGCGGTTTGCCGCGACGGTGTTGAGATAGTTCTGCCACAGTTCGCCAATCCAGCGGCTGTCCGCTTCGCGCGCGGCAGGGGACATATCGTCGCGAATAAACGGTTCGACGGCTGACTTATAGGTGCCGACGCGGAACACGTGGGTTGAAACCTTCAGCTTGTCGAGCAGGGTTTTGTAGTACAGCCCGTTGGTGGCAAAACCGTGCAGATCGACCACGCCCTGCGGCGACAGCCAGATTTTATTGGCGAAGCTGGCCAGGTAGTATTGCGCCTGGCTATAGCTATCGCCCACCGCGTAGACCGGCTTACCGCTGTCGCGGAATTCGCGCAGCGCTTTGCCGATATATTGCATTGAAGGCTGATCGCCGCCGGCAAAGTTTTTCAGATCCAACACAATGCCGGTGATATTGCGGTCATCTTTCGCCTGGCGAATGGTTTGCACAATATCAAACAGGGAGTTTTCCTGCAGACGGTCAGAGCTGGCGCCAAAGAACTGGCGGCCAATCACGCTAAGCTTGCTGCTCGGTGACGGCTTGTCGACCACCACGCCGCTGATGTCCATCAGCAGCGCGCCGCGGGTACTGTGTTCCGTGGTGCTGCTAAGCTGCATCCAGATGCCGACGCCGACCAGCACCAGCAAAATAAAGAACAGATTCAGCACCAGCTCACGGACGAAATTGAGTAATCGCCACGTCCATTTAAAGAATCCGGCAATGAAGCGCCATACAGTTCGCATGTATTCTCCCTGCAAAAACGAAAAAAGGTTTACCGAAACGGTAAAACGTGTGGCTATCCTAAATAGACCGTCGCCGCTTGTCAGCAGGAATCGCCTTCTGCGCTGTAACAAAATCCTTGCGCATGTTAATTTTATGAAAAATAACGTGAGAGGAGTGATTCAATGGACGCACTGGAACTATTGGTGAATCGCCGCAGCGCTTCCCGCCTGACGGAACCGGCCCCGGCGGGGACGCGCTACAAAATATTCTCCGCGCCGCGCTGCGTGCGCCGGACCATGGCACGCTGCAACCGTGGCAGTTTGTGATTGTGGAAGGCGAAGGCCGCGAACGTTTCAGCCAGCTGCTGGAACAGGGAGCGATAGCCGCAAACGGTGACGAGAAGGCCATCGAGAAAGCGCGTAACGCGCCGTTCCGCGCGCCGATGATTATTGTGGCGATCGCCAAATGTCAGGATCACCCAAAGGTGCCGAAGTGGGAGCAGGAGATGTCGGCGGGCTGTGCGGTGATGGCGATGCAAATGGCAGCGGTCGCGCAGGGCTTTAACGGTATCTGGCGCAGCGGCGCGCTGACCGATAGCCGGTAGTGCGCGCGGGCTTTAACTGCGGCGAACAGGATAAGATCGTCGGCTTCCTCTATCTGGGCACTCCGCAACTGAAGGCTTCGACCGCCATTACGCCACCGGATACGGCTCCATTCGTCCGTTATCTCTGAAAAATCACCACGATTGTCTGGATTTCAGGCAAATGCCCGCGAATTCAGACAGTCGTACTTATCACCGCTGTGTTCTGGCGTTAACATACACCTTCTATGCAAATGCCAAAGCAATGACAGGAGTTGTCCATGAGCGAGCAGGCCATTCGTTTAACGCAGTACAGCCACGGAGCGGGTTGCGGTTGTAAAATTTCGCCCAAAGTGCTGGAGACCATCCTGCACAGCGAGCAAACGAAGTTTATCGACCCCAACCTGCTTGTTGGCAATGAAACTCGCGACGATGCTGCCGTTTACGACCTGGGTAACGGTACCTCGGTCATCAGCACCACCGATTTCTTTATGCCGATTGTCGACAATCCGTTCGACTTTGGCCGTATTGCGGCAACCAACGCCATCAGCGACATTTTCGCCATGGGCGGTAAGCCGATTATGGCGATTGCCATCCTTGGCTGGCCGATCAACAAACTGGCGCCGGAAATTGCGCGCGAAGTGACCGAAGGCGGGCGCTTTGCCTGCAAACAGGCCGGGATCGCGCTGGCGGGCGGCCACTCTATCGACGCGCCGGAGCCGATTTTCGGCCTCGCGGTCACCGGGATTGTGCCTACCGAGCGGGTGAAGAAAAACAGCACCGCGCAGGCAGGCTGCAAGCTGTTCCTGACCAAGCCGCTGGGCATTGGCGTGCTGACCACCGCCGAGAAAAAATCGTTGCTCAAGCCTGAACATCAGGGACTGGCGACGGAAGTGATGTGCCAGATGAACCTTGTGGGCTCGGCGTTTGCCAATATCGACGGCGTGAAGGCGATGACCGACGTCACCGGCTTTGGCCTGTTGGGCCACCTGAGCGAAATGTGCCAGGGCGCTGGCGTACAGGCGCAGATTGATTTTGCCGCCGTGCCGAAGCTGCCGGGCGTGGAAGAGTATATTGCCCAGGGCGCCGTGCCGGGCGGCACCGAACGCAACTTTGCCAGCTACGGCCACCTGATGGGCGCGATGAGCGAGGCTCAGCGTGCGCTGCTGTGCGACCCGCAAACCTCCGGCGGCCTGCTGCTGGCGGTGACGCCTGACGCCGAAGCCGCCGTACAGGAGGCTGCCGCCGAGTTTGGTATCACGCTAACCGCTATCGGTGAACTGGTCACCGCGCGCGGTGGCCGTCCGATGGTCGAGCTGCGCTGACCCCATGCGGTTGTTCATTGCGGAAAAACCGAGTCTGGCCCGCGCCATTGCGGATGTACTGCCGAAGCCCCACCGCAAGGGCGACGGCTTTATCGAATGTGGCAACGGCCAGGTGGTGACCTGGTGTATTGGTCACCTGCTGGAGCAGGCGCAGCCGGACGTCTATGACAGCCGCTATGCGCGCTGGAATCTCCAGGATCTGCCGATCGTGCCGGAAAAATGGCAGCTCCAGCCACGCCCATCGGTCACCAAACAGCTGAACGTCATTAAGCGTTTTCTTCATGAAGCCAGCGAAGTTATTCACGCCGGAGACCCCGATCGCGAAGGACAGCTGCTGGTGGATGAAGTGCTGGACTACCTGCAACTGTCGGCGGAAAAACGCCAGCAGGTGCAGCGTTGTTTGATAAACGACCTCAACCCGCAGGCGGTGGAGCGAGCGATTACCCGTTTGCGTGCCAACAGCGAATTTATTCCGCTGTGCGTCTCGGCGCTGGCGCGTGCACGCGCTGACTGGTTGTACGGGATCAATATGACCCGTGCCTATACCATTCTGGGCGCAACGCCGGCTATCAGGGCGTGCTTTCCGTGGGGCGCGTGCAGACCCCGGTATTGGGGCTGGTGGTGCGCCGCGATGAAGAGATTGAAAACTTCGTCTCAAAAGACTTCTTTGAGGTGAAGGCCCACATCGTCACGCCGAAAGACGAGCGCTTCACCGCCGTCTGGCAGCCAAGCGAAGCCTGTGAACCGCATCAGGATGAAGAAGGTCGCCTGCTCAACCGTGCGCTTGCGGAACACGTGGTGAAACGCATTACCGGGCAGCCCGCGCTGGTCACGGCCTATAACGACAAGCGTGACTCGGAACCCGCGCCGCTGCCGTTTTCGCTGTCGGCTTTACAGATTGAGGCGGCGAAGCGTTTTGGCCTTAGCGCGCAGAACGTGCTGGATATCTGTCAGAAACTGTACGAAACCCACAAGGTGATCACCTATCCGCGTTCTGATAGCCGCTATCTGCCGGAAGAACATTTCGCGGGCCGTCACGCGGTGATCAACGCTATTGGCGTTCACGCTCCGGACCTGTTGCCGCAGCCGGTGGTCAACACTGACACCCGTAACCGCTGCTGGGACGACAAAAAGGTCGATGCCCACCACGCGATTATCCCAACCGCGCGCGCCAGCCACGTCAATCTCAACGACAACGAAGCAAAGGTCTATAACCTGATTGCGCGTCAGTATCTGATGCAGTTCTGCCCGGATGCGGTCTACCGCAAATGTCAGATCGATCTGGATATCGCTAACGGTAAGTTTGTCGCCAAAGCGCGTTTCCTGGCGGAAGCGGGCTGGCGTACGCTGCTGGGGCGAAAGAGCGTGACGAAGAGAACGACGGCACGCCGCTGCCGGTGGTGGCAAAAGCGGACGAACTGCTGTGCGAGAACGGCGAAGTCGTTGAGCGACAAACCCAGCCGCCGCGCCACTTTACCGACGCCACGCTGCTGTCGGCGATGACCGGTATCGCCCGCTTTGTGCAGGATAAAGATCTGAAAAAAATCCTCCGCGCGACCGACGGTTTAGGCACCGAAGCGACGCGTGCCGGTATTATCGAGCTGCTGTTTAAGCGCGGTTTCCTGACCAAAAAGGGCGCTATATTCACTCTACCGACGCCGGTAAAGCGCTGTTCCACTCGTTGCCCGAAATGGCGACGCGTCCGGATATGACCGCGCACTGGGAGTCCACGTTGACGCAAATCAGCGAAAAGCAGTGCCGCTATCAGGACTTTATGCAGCCGTTAGTGGGAACTTTATTCCAGCTGATTGACCAGGCTAAGAGCACGCCGGTGCGGCAGTTCCGCGGGCTGGCAGCGCCGGGTGGGGCGAAGAAGTCATTCAGTAAAGGGAAGGCGAAGAGTAAGAAAGCGTCGGCAAGCCCTGCACCAGACGCATAGTCGGGAATGTCCATTTGTAGGCCGGATAAGGCGTTTACGCCGCCATCCGGCAATATACTCAGGCTACCTGATGGCGCTGCGCTTATCAGGCCTACGGTTCAAAACGATAGCCCGGCATCGCTTTCGCGTCCGGCTATTTGTTTTAAATCACGCCCTGCGCCAGCATCGCGTCGGCCACTTTCACAAAGCCAGCGATGTTCGCCCCGCGAACGTAGTTGGTTTGCTTCGCTTCGCCGCCGTGCTCAACGCAGGCATGGTGAATATCCAGCATGATGTGGTGCAGACGCGCGTCCACTTTCTCTGCTTTCCAGCTCATACGTGCAGCGTTCTGCGCCATTTCCAGACCAGAAGTGGCCACGCCGCCGGCGTTCGCCGCTTTACCCGGCGCGAACAGGACGCCCGCTTCGAGGAACAGATCGGTTGCTTCAATCGTGGTCGGCATGTTAGCGCCTTCCGCTACGGCCTTCACGCCGTTGGCGATCAGTACGCGCGCCGCGTCGGCATCGAGCTCGTTCTGCGTGGCGCACGGCAGGGCGATATCCACCGCCACGCTCCACGGCTGCTGGCCTTCCAGATACACCAGACCGAATTCGCGCGCGTAGTCAGCGACGCGACCGTCGCGGCTGGCCTTAATTTCGCACAGGCGCGCCAGCTTCTCTTTGGTGAAACCAGACTCATCAACTACGGTACCGCTGGAGTCGGAGGCAGTGATCACGCGCGCGCCGAGCTCCATCGCTTTTTCAATCGCATACTGCGCCACGTTACCGGAACCCGACACTGCCACGCGCATGCCTTCGAAGCCCAGACCGTGACGTTTGAGCATCGCTTCGGTAAAGTACACCAGGCCATAGCCGGTGGCTTCCGGGCGAATCAGGCTGCCGCCGAAGGAGAGCCCTTTACCGGTGAAGACGCAGGAGGTGTCGTTAGACAGTTTTTTCATCATCCCGGCCATAAAGCCGACTTCACGACCACCCACGCCGATATCGCCCGCCGGGACGTCGGTATCAGAGCCCAGATGACGATAGAGTTCGGTCATCAGCGCCTGGCAGAAACGCATCACTTCGCCTTCACTTTTGCCTTTCGGATCGAAGTCAGAGCCGCCTTTACCACCGCCCATTGGCAGAGTCGTCAGGGCGTTTTTGAAGGTCTGCTCAAAGCCGAGGAATTTCAGGATAGACAGGTTTACGGACGGGTGGAAACGCATCCCGCCTTTGAACGGCCCGATGGCCGAGCTGAACTGTACGCGCCAGGCGCGGTTAACTTGTACCTGATTACGGTCGTCCACCCACACCACGCGGAACTGAATCACTCGCTCAGGTTCAACTAATCTTTCCAGCAGGGAGAGCTGGCGATAGCGCGGGTTTTGTTCGAGGAACGGCCAGAGTGTTGTCATGACTTCGCGTACGGCCTGAGCAAACTCGGTCTGGTGTGGGTCGCGCTGTTGAACATGAGCCAGGAAGGTATCCAGGGAGCAAACCTTGTCCATAAGTATAAGTACCTCTTATGATTGTGGATGTATGTAGTTGTTATGGTTGTGTTTAATAGCGTGCGTTATTTCGACTATATCACTACCCTGCTAACGGATGACAAGGATTTTCCGGAAGCAGAATAAAATTAATACTCAATGCCGGGTCATAACCAAAAGCGATGACGTAAAAAAGTTAAGTTGCGCGCCCATTTGGTCGATAGTAATACGAGGTGCTTTTTTAAGGAGATAGACGATGAAATGCTTCTGGATTGCTGGCGCGTTAGCGCTGTTTTGTAGCGCCGCGCAGGCGCGTCCTCAGGTGGAAGTTAACGTTCCCCCTGAGGTGTTCAGCAACAACAACAGCAGCCAACGCGTGCAGCAATGTACCCAGTGCTGCATTTATGAAAATCAGAACTACTCGGAAGGGGCGGTGGTGAAAGTTGAGGGTGTGTTGCTCCAGTGCCAGCGTGATGAACGCGCGATTAGCACCAACCCGCTCGTTTGGCGTCGGGTAAAGCCATAAACGCCGCTAATAATGGCACGTCGGCGGGGGCCAGATCGTAGCCTTGCGCTTCCTGAGGCGCGCACCACTCCAGCGCGCTATGTTCGCGCGCGATGAGCTCGCCCTCAAAGCGCGGCACGTACCAGGCGTGCAGATGAATGATACGTCCGGAGACTTCGCGACGATGGCTGGCGATATAGCAGGCGGGCCAGGCGGTGATCGCCAGCTCTTCCTGCAGCTCGCGGATCAGCGCTTCCTGCTGGCTCTCTCCGGCTTCCACTTTGCCCCCGGCAAATTCCCACAGCCCGGCCTGATCGGCATGAGGTGGACGTTGGGCGAGAAGAATTTTGCCATTTTGTTCGATAATAGCGGCAACAACATCAATGGTTTTCAGCATAACGGTCAAAGACGAGATAAAGGAGTTGCCATATTATCCTTGCTTTGCCGTTAGCTAAAGTTTTGCAGGAGTCTCCGGGTGAAAAACCGTCAACCCTGGGTGCAGCCGCTCAGCCAATTACCGCTCAGTTTAAAACCGATTGCCGCCATGCAGCGCAAGCATTATGGCGAGGTCCTCAATCCTACGCGCTGGTGGGGCGCATGCCGCGCCTGTTCTGGCTGGTGGCGCTGTTTGTCGGCTATCTGGAGCGCAAAAAAGCGCGACTCGACCCGACGCTGCGCGCGCTGCTGATGACCCGCGTATCCCAGCAGTGCGACTGCGCGTTCTGCATTGATGCCAACAGTCTGCGCCTGGCGCAGCGCTGCGGGGCGATGGATAAAGTGCTGGCGCTGGAGGCGTGGCGTACTTCGGCGCTGTTTACCCCGGCTGAACGCGCCGCGCTGGATTACGCCGAGGCGATGACCGCCACGCCGCCGCGGATCTCTGAGGCACACAAGCATGAGTTACACTGTCACTTTAACGATGCGCAAATTACGGAAATGACCGCGCTGGTGGCGTTCCAGAATTTATCCGCGCGCTTCAATGCCGCGCTGGAAATCCCCTCACAAGGGCTGTGTTCGATGAGAGAAAAAACCGATGCTTGATAAACACCTGCACCCACGCCTGAAACCCTGGCTTAACCGTGCCGCGCAGGCTTTGGATAAGCCCGGTGTGTCGGCGGATGGCATTACGCTGGTCGGTTTTGCTATCGGCATACTGGCGTTGCCGTTTCTGGCGCTGGGATGGTATGGCGCGGCGCTGGTCGCCATTGTGGTGAACCGACTGCTGGATGGACTCGACGGCGCGATGGCCCGTCGTCGCGGGCTGACCGACGCGGGCGGTTTTCTCGATATCGCGCTGGATTTCTTATTCTACGCGCTGGTGCCGTTCGGTTTTATGCTTGCCAACCCGGCGGCCAACGCGCTGGCTGGCGGCTGGCTGCTGTTCGCTTTTATGGGCACCGGTAGCAGTTTTCTGGCCTTCGCCGCGCTGGCGGCGAAACATCAGATTGATAACCCCGGCTATGCCATAAGTCGTTGTACTATCTTGGCGGCTTAACCGAAGGGACTGAGACTATCCTGCTGTTTGTGCTGGGCTGCCTGTTTCCGGCGTGGTTTGCGTGGATGGCGTGGATCTTTGGCGCGCTGTGCTGGTTGACAACGTTTAATCGTGTGTGGGGAGGGTACATGACGCTGAAAAATCTTCAGCGCCATGAAAACGTGGATTAACGTGAACTTTCCGGGCCGCGATCGCCGGTGGCAACCGGGTTTTTCGGATCGCCGCTCCACTCATACCAGCCGCCGTCGTAGACGCTGACGTTTTTCCAGCCCATTGCCCGGGCGTACATGAAGGTTTCCGAGGCGCGCCAGCCGGTACCGCAGTAGAAGGACACCTGCTGCTCTGGCGTGATATTCCAGGATTTCCACATCGCCGCGATATCATCCGCGCTGCGCATTGTGCCATCCGGGTTATGGAAGTCTTCCATATGGGTGGAGTCGCTCCCCGCGTGGCCCCAGCGTGCGCCAGCAATGTCACCTTTTGGCTTGATATAGCTATAGCCGCTGGTGGTGCCGATAAATTCCGGCCACGAACGAATACTCACCAGCGACGCGTCCTGACGATGCAGCAGACCGCGTGCCTGTTCCATATCCAGCATCAACTGCGGTTGTGCCGGGATAGTCACGCCGAAATCTGGCTCAGGCTTCACCTCTTTTGCTAAGCCGCGCTCGACCGGCAGACCGGCATCCGACCAGGTTTTCCACCCGCCATCGAGCAGACGAACGTCTTTCACACCGGCATACAGCATAATCTGCGCCACGCGCGCTGCGGCGTAAACGTCGCGCCCATAAAGGATCACGGTTGTATCATGACGAATGCCGTGTTTCGCCAGCATCGCTTTCAGCTGCGCGTCGGAGACTTTATTCCACAGCGGCTCGCTTTCCACCTCGTTGGTGTCGATATAGCCTGCATTCGGAATATGGCTGACCAGATAGAGCTTCGGCGCGCCCCAGGCGGCTTCAATCACCTTATAGTCGCCCGCCGGTTTCGCCGGAACGTCTTTCCCCTGTTGCAGGTCATGCAGCCACTGCGGATAAACTAACTGTTCGAAGTGCGGCAGCTTTTGCAGACGCTCGGGCTGTTGCAGCGCGTCGCTCAGGGTGGAAATGTTGGTGTAGCCCGCTTCTTTCAGGCGTTTCGCCACCGCGTCGTTATCTTTGCTGTCGCCGTAGAGGGCAATGTCAGTTTCTTTTTTCAGCTGGTGCTGCTGCGCCCAGGCGATCAACTGTTCATTGCTCATGGCGGAAAGCCAGCTGGCGGAGAGGTTTAGCGCCCCGGTTCATGCCCCTGCGGGCCGTTCGCCTGCTGCGGCCAGCCGTTGTAGAACGCGCTCAGACGCGTATCGATGGCGGTGCCTTTTTGCTGGAGCAGATGGGTGAAGGTCAAAGTTTTTGCCGTTTCAGCGGCGAAGACAGAGGAGGCGAGGCCGAGTGCAAGGGCCAGCGCGGTCAGTTGAGAAACACGTTTCATCAAATCGTCCGACGAGGATAAAAGGAGCATTATTTTGAACCTCTGGTGAAAGAAAAACCTTGCGTTAACGCAGTTTTTCCCGCGTCAACGCCAGTTTGCAAGCTGCAGACAGCGGCCGCCAGCCGGTACGTCATCCGGGTCGTGGGTGACCTGTACCACCGGAATGTGCTGCTGCCGGAGTTCGCTAAACACCCACTGGCGAAAACTGCCGCGTAGCTGTTGGTCAAGGCGGCTGAACGGTTCATCCAGCAGCAGCGCATCAGGTTGTGCCAGCAGGGCGCGCAGCAGGGCAACGCGGGCGCGCTGGCCGCCGGAAAGCGTGGCCGGGTCGCGGGCGTAAAAGCCAGGCAGTTCGGCATGTTCCAGCGCCTGCTCAACCCGCATTTGGCGGGTATCCCGGGCAACGCTTGCCGGTAGCGCGAGACGCAAATTCTGCCCTACGCTCAGGTGGTCGAACAGCAGCGCGTCCTGAAACAAAATGCCGATATGCCGCTTTTCGGTTGGCAGCGTGTCGGTACGTTTATCGTTAAGCCACAGTTCGCCTTGTGCGCGAAACGCGCCATCCAGCGCACCCACCATCCAGGCAAATAACGTGGATTTTCCGCAGCCGGAAGGGCCCATTAGCGTCACAATTTCGCCGGGGGAACGACAAAGTTAACCGCACGCAGCAGCGGCTGACCGGCGAGGGTGAGCGTCAGATTTCGCACCTGTAACATTAGCGTAGACCTCGTCGAAAATGGCTGATGCGCCGTGCCAGCAGCGCGGTCAGCAGGAAAAAGATCATCGGCAGCAGCAGTTGCCACAACGCCTGGGCGGCTAATGTGTCGGTCACGCTGCCGCTGCTCAAGGCGACCGCCTCGGTCGTAAGCGTAGGGATTCGTCCGCCGCCTAGCCACTGAGTGGGCAGATACTGGGCGATGCTGACGGAAAAGCCCACCGCCAGCGCAGACAGCAAAGGACGGATAATCAGCGGGCATTTCAGCTGCCAGAATCGGCGTAGACGGCTCCATCCCAACGTTTGCGCCAGCAATGTCTGACGCGGGTCAATCTGTCGCCACGCCGGACGCAGCACGAACAGCATCCACGGCACGACCCACAGCAGATGTCCCCACAGCACGGTGGTGAACTGGCCATCCAACCAGCCGTACAGCGCTAGCTGATACTGCCCAGCGGCCAACGGCAGCGCCGGCAGTATCAGGGGAAGATCCAGCCAGGGGTGATGCCGTCTGGGGCCCCATTCCAGCCAGAACAGGCAGACTGCGCCGCCAGTGAACGCCGACAGCAGCGCCAGCCACAGGCTGTTGCCGAGGGTTTCGGGAGCTGGCAAGGTGCTGTTCGCTAACCCCAACAAAAACATAACGCACAGCAGCCCGCACAGCGGCAGCACCAGGCCGACGAGTCTGCCGGGTAACATCGGGAAATGTGGCTGGCGAGTGCCGTTCAGACGCGGCGTATGTCCCCGCCAGATGTGCCAGCACAGGCTGGCCGCAGCGGCCAATGCTGCGAGGATCGCCAATAGAAGCAGGCAGGCCAGCCCCCTTTAGCCTGAATATACGGGTCAGCGTCATTCAACCATTGCCAGGCCAGCACCGCCAGCGTCGGCGGGTTTCCGGGCCAATGATCGTCGCCACATCTACCACCGAGAGTGTCCAGGCGGTGGTGGCCAGCAGCGCGACGCTCAGCGATGGCATCAGCGCAGGGAGGATCACCCGGGTCAGACACTGACCGCGTCCGTAGCCAAGGCTCTTAAACATCACCACTTGTTCCGCCAACCGCCGTTCACCGAGCAGCGCCCAGCACACCCACAGCAAAAAGCCGCTCTCTTTCACCGCCAGCACCAGGCCGAGCCCAATACCGTAACGATCCTGTACTGGCGTCAGCGTCGGCAGCAGGCGGTACAGCGCGCCGCCCTCGGCAAACAGCAGCAGCGCGCAGGTGGCGAAAGCGACGTGCGGCAGCGCCAGCAGCCATGGCAGGCGTGATGACAGCCGCTGCCAGGCAGGTGAAGGCCAAAGGGTGGTGATAAGCAGCAGTGTCAACAGTAGCGCGCCGCCGACGGCGATAAGCGTTGAAATCAACGTTGCCGCCACGGCCTGTGGCAGCTGCGGGTCGGACAGCAGCGATTGCCAGTGCGTCAGCGACAGTGCGGGAGCGAGGAGGATACCCACAGCTGGCAGCAGGGCAGATAGATGACCAGTATCATGCCCAGCACAGCAGTATTAATGCGTACCGTAACGGCGCAGCCATTCCTGCTCCAGCGCGTTAACCCATGCCGCATGCGGTTCAGCCAGCACCGGCGGAGTATTTTCCGGCATCAGGCTCTGCAACGTTTTTTGCTGCCCGGCGTCGAGCTTTGCCGGATCCAGCACGCTGGGGTCGCCCATACCGCCGGGTCGGCTTTACGCAGCTGCGCCGCAGGCGACAGCAGGAAGTTTGCCACCACCTGCGCCCCGGCGCTGGCGGAGGCGTTGGCCGGGATGGTGACAAAGTGGACGTTGCCGAGCATACCGTTGCTAAAGCCGAAGCTGTAGCTATCTTTCGGCAACTGGCCTTTCGCCACCTTTTGTTTTGCGTGCATCGGGTTAAAGGTCAGCGACAGGCGCAGCGTGCCGTTGGCCAGCATGGTGTCCATCCGCGCGGGCGACGGCGGGAAATCTTTGCCGTTGCGCCACAGCAGTGGGTGGAGCTGGTCCAGATAGGCCCACAGCGGGCGGTAACGGCGGCGAACGTTTTCTCCTCCGGCGGCTGTTTCAGCGCATCGGGCTGGCCGGTGAGGTTAATCAACAGTTGCTCCAGCAGCGCGGTGCCGGTGAAATCCGGCGGGCGTGGGTAGGTGACGGTACCGGGATGCGCTTTGGCGAACTCAAGCAGCGCCTGCGCGGAGCGGGCGGCTGCGGCGTTTGCTGCTGACGAGCGATAAAGGTCAACTGTGCGCTGCCCCACGGCGACTCGGCGCCTTCAACCGGCACGGAGAAATCCTCGCGAACGGGTTTTGTCACGTCGACATAGCGCCAGTTCGGCAGTTGCTCCGCCCAGCCGGTACGCAGCAAATTGGCCTCTTTCAACGTGCGGAAATTCTCGCCGTTGACCCATAACAGATCCACTGAACCGTTAGTTTTACGCCCGGCGCGGGATTCGGTCTGAATGCGCTTTACCGTATCTGCCGCGTCGGCGATGTGCACAATGCGCAGGTCAATTGCGTAATCACGTTTCACTTCGCCGCTGACCCAGTCCAGGTAGTGGTTGACCGCTTCGTCGCCGCCCAGGCGTTAAACCACACGGTCTGACCTTTGGCTTCCTGTTCAATCTGTGGCCAGTCAGCGGCACCCGCAGTGAGTGAGCAGAGTGAAAGCAGCCCCAGCAGGCCATAACGCAGGCGACGACGGGTTTCTCCGTGATAACGCATCAGGATTTCCTCTTTTGGCGTTCGTGATAAAACGTCTTAGCGACAAAAATAACGATAGTCAGTGCAAACAGAATAAACAGCCCGGTCACCAACCAGAACGTGCCGCCGGTGAGTAAGCTACCGACCCACGAGTAGACAATCGTCGCGGGCAGTTGGCCAAGGCCGGTCGCCAACAAAAAGTGGCGAAAGCGGATCGAGGTCAAACCCGCGGCGTAGCTCACCGGATCGAACGGCACGAACGGCAGCAGGCGGCAGATAAGGATCGTGTGTTTGCCGTAGCGATCGAAAAACCCGTCGACGCTCTTGAGCACCGTTTTCCCGGTCAGTTTTTCAACCACGCCGCGCCCCATCAGGCGGGCGATATAAAAACAGAGCGCCGCCCGACCATTGCGCTGCTCCAGGAGAGCACGCCGCCCAGAAAGCGCCAAACAGCGAGGCGTTAGCGAAGGTGATCAAAAACGCCGGCAACGGCGCGGCAATGGCCTGGAAAATCATCAGCAGGAACGACACCACCGCGGCCTGCGAGCCATAAGAGTGAATAAAGCGCTCGATGCCCTGCTGATCCAGCGCCAGAAATGCGCCCAGGCTATTGTGGATAAAAAGGTTAACGCTCGGTATCCACCACCAGGCTAGCAGCAGGGCGATAAAAGCCGCGACGACCAGCGCGCGGGCGTACCAGATAGGTTTCATTCGCCATCCTCAACGGGCAGCGCCACGCGTTTATGGCGCGCATAGCCTTTCGCCGCCTGGACCAGCGCAAACAGCGCCAGCCCGCGAGGCTCAGCTTGAGGATGAAGGCGAGGGTGATGCCGTCCGTCGCCAGCTCGCTGGCCATCAGGGTATAAATAAAGATCCCCGGTAGGGTGGTGAGCGCGGAGATCAGCGTATACGGCCAGAAGCGAATAGCGGTTAAGCCGTAGGCGTAGTTCTGAATATTGTACGGAAACAGCGGGATCAGGCGGGTAAGAATCAGAAAATCGATACCGGAGCGCGCGATCCCACGTTCAATAGTCTGAAAGGTGTGCGTATGCCCGACATATTTAAGCAGCAGCGCGCGTCCCAGCCAGCGCGCCAGTAAAAACGACAGCGCCGAGGCGACGGTGGCGGCAATCAGCGACAGGAGGGTGCCGAGCCACGGGCCAAACACGATACCGCCTGCCAGCACCAGCACGCTCCCTGGCAGCAGACAGACCGTGGCGAGAATAAACAGCGCGATGTAGAGCGCATAGCCGAGCGTACCGCTGGCCTGCACGGTATCCTGCAGACGGCGCAAATGGATTATCAGGTCAATGAGACCGAAGCGGTGAATCAAAGAGAAAAGCAGGCTGATAACAACAGCCATGAGCAGGAGCTTAGAGGCTGTGCGGTACCGACTTCTTTTGCATGGGTCCTCCTGCCGGAAGAAAAGGTGCGCGCGACGTTATTATACAATCGAGAGTCCAGCAAGAGTTTAGCGCCTGTTTATTGATTTTGCTCAGAATTATTTGGGTAGTCCTGCGCGGACTACCCAGGATAACGGTTACTTAAAGGTTGCCCACACCGGCGCGTGATCCGACGGTTTTTCCATCGCGCGAATTTCATAGTCGATGCCGGTTTCCACGCAGTGCGCCGCCAGCGGGGTGCTTGCCAGCAGCAGATCGATACGCAGACCACGGTTGTCATCAAACCCTTTGGAACGATAGTCAAACCATGAGAAGCGGTCGTGGGTTTCCGGGTTAGCGTTACGGAAGGTATCCACCAGGCCCAGCCCAGCAGGCGCTGCATCCACTCGCGCTCTTCCGGCAGGAACGAGCACTTACCGGTGCGCAGCCAGCGCTTGCGGTTCTCTTCGCCGATACCGATATCGAGGTCGGTTGGGCTGATGTTCATGTCACCCATGATCAGCACCGGGTTCTCTTTACTCAGGCGGGTTTCCAGGTAGTCCTGCAGATCCTGGTAGAATTTGGTTTTCGCCGGGAATTTGGTCTCGTGATCGCGGCTTTCCCCTGCGGGAAATAGCCGTTAATCACCGTGACGTTACCAAACGGCGACGGCACTTCGGCAATGATAATGCGGCGCTGGGCGTCCTCATCATCGGTCGGGAAGCCGCGATAAACGGCAACCGGCTCGGCTTTTGTCAGCATTGCGACGCCGTAGTGGCCCTTCTGACCATGGTAGAAAATGTGGTAACCGAGCTTTGCGACCTCTTCCAGCGGAAACATGTCGTCGTGAACCTTTGTCTCCTGCAGGCCAATCACATCGGGCTGATGCTTTTCGACGATGGCTTCCAGTTGATGAGGACGGGCGCGCAGGCCGTTGATATTAAAAGAGACAAATTTCATAGTCGTCGCCACTTTGCAGAATGAATTGTGACGGGATAGTAGCAGAATTTAACGTTGCCCGCTGCCTTCGCCCAGTGGTATGACCGATTTCTTTTATTGCCGCTGCCATCCGGGCGAGCAAAATTTGCACCAGGTTGAGGCAATCTGCGCCGTTATGAGGCGTAAATCTACGATAAATTTCGCAGTCGATCACAAATCCAGAATGATATTTTGCTGATGCATAATATTTCTTAATTTCCCCTGCAACATCGCTGCATGACATTAATATTCACTTTATATGCAATTATGATGAATAAGGCGGCCTTGTAACCTATTGATATTTCGTATTAGCTCTCCGTTTATGCACTTTTTCTCCTCGCTGGCACGAACCGTGCAATCTACATTTACAGTGAAATACACTCAATTAATTAACAAAAAATAAACCATTTATTTACCTGTCGAGGTCGCTATGTCTCAGTCAATCAGCCGTCAAGATTTTGATCAGTGGATGATGCCGGTTTACGCACCGGCACCGTTTATTCCGGTACGCGGTGAGGGCGCCTGGCTGTGGATCAACAGGGTAAGGGCTATATCGATTTTGCGGGGGGATTGCCGTGAATGCGCTGGGCACGCCCATCCAGCGATGATCCGCGCGCTGACCGAGCAGGCGGGGAAATTCTGGCATACCGGTAACGGTTATACCAACGAACCGGCGCTGCGGCTGGCGAAACAGTTGATTGACGCCACCTTTGCCGATCGCGTCTTTTTCTGTAACTCAGGCGCTGAGGCCAACGAAGCGGCGCTGAAGACGGCGCGTAAATATGCTCATGACCGCTTTGGCAGCCACAAAAGTGGCATCGTGGCGTTTAAAAACGCATTTCATGGCCGCACGCTGTTTACCGTCACTGCCGGGGACAGCCCGCATACTCACAGGACTTCGCGCCGCTGCCGCCGGATATTCGCCACGGCGTTTATAACGACATCGACTCCGCTCGCGTACTGATTGACGACAATACCTGCGCGGTAATTGTGGAACCTATCCAGGGTGAAGGCGGCGTGATCCCGGCCGCGCTTGAGTTTCTGCAAGAGCTGCGCGCGTTGTGCGATCGCCACCACGCGGCGCTGATTTTTGACGAGGTGCAGACCGGCGTAGGGCGCACCGGCGAGCTCTATGCCTATATGCACTACGGCGTCACGCCGGACCTGCTCACCACGGCGAAAGCGCTGGGCGGCGGATTCCCGATAGGCGCTCTGCTGGCGAGCGAAGCCTTTGCCAGCGTGATGACGGTGGGCACCCACGGTACAACCTACGGCGGCAATCCGTTAGCCTGTGCGGTCGCCGGTGAGGTGCTGTCGATTATCAACACCCCACAGCTGCTCAACGGCGTGAAGCAGCGCGAGCAGTGGTTTAAAGAGCGCTTGCAGGCCATTAACGCGCAGTTTGGGCTGTTTAAAGAGATTCGCGGCGTCGGTTTGCTGATTGGCTGCGCGCTACGCGATGAATATGCCGGTAAGGCCAAACAGATAAGCCTGTTGGCCGCCGAAGAAGGCTGATGGTGCTGATTGCCGGGCCAACGTGGTCCGCTTTGCCCCGGCGCTTATCGTCAAAGAAGAGGATGTGACCCTCGGTCTCAACCGCTTCGCTGCCGCCTGTGAACGTTTTGTCGCGGGAGAATCATCATGATGATTATCCGTCCGGTTGGGGCCGGCGATCTGCCTGGCCTCTTAACCCTCGCAGGGGAAACGGGCGGCGGGCTGACCTCGCTGCCCGCCGATGAACAGACGCTGGCGGCGCGTATCGCCCGCTCGCAGGCGACCTGGCAGGGAACGTTGCCGCGCGGTGATCAGGGTACGTTTTCGTGCTGGAAGATACCCGCAGCGGCGCGGTGGTGGGGTGTGCGCCATCGAAGTGGCGGTGGGATCAACGACCCCTGGTACAACTATCGGGTCGGAACGCTGGTGCATGCCTCGAAAGAGTTAAACGTCTACAACGCGCTGCCGACGCTGTTTTTGACCAACGATCATACCGGCAGCAGCGAGCTGTGCACGTTGTTCCTTGACCCGGCGTGGCGCAAAGAGAGCAACGGTCATTTGCTGTCATCCTCGCGCTTCTTATTTATGGCTGCCTTTCGCGATCGCTTCAACCATAAGGTGGTGGCGGAAATGCGCGGCGTGATTGACGAACACGGCTACTCGCCGTTCTGGGAAAGCCTGGGAAAACGCTTCTTCTCGATGGAGTTCGCCCGCGCTGACTACCTGTGCGGTACCGGTCAGAAGGCGTTTATCGCCGAGCTGATGCCGAAACATCCGATCTACACCGATTTTCTCAGTGAAGAAGCCCGTGCGGTGATCGGGCAGGTTCATCCGCAAACCGCGCCGGCGCGAGCGGTGCTGGAAAAAGAGGGATTCCGTTACCGCGATTATGTCGACATTTTTGACGGCGGCCCGACGCTGGAGTGCGAAATCGACCGGGTGCGCGCGGTGCGCAAAAGTCGCCTGGTGACGGTGACGGAAGGGAAACCGGCGGCAGCGACCTGCCGCTGTGCGTGGTCGCGAATGAACAGTATCAGCACTATCGCGCCATGCTGGTGCACGCCGACCCGGCGGGCGAAACCTTGACGTTAAACGCTGAGCAGCTGGACGCCCTGAACTGTCATCCGGGCGATGCGGTTCGCCTGGTCCGCCTGTGCCCTGAGGAGAAGAAGATATGAGCCTATGGATTAATGGAAAATGGCTGATCGGCGAGGGCCGCGCCGTCAGCGCGCCAATCCGGTCAGCGGTGAAACGGTATGGCAGGGTCACGATGCCAGCGCTCTGCAGGTAGAATCCGCCGTGGACGCGGCCCGGCACGCCTTTCCGGCCTGGGCGAAGCGCGCGTTCAGCGAACGTCAGCAAATTGTTGAAACGTTTGCCAGTCTGCTGGAGGCAAACAAAGCGGCGCTGACGGAAACCATCGCCCGCGAGACGGCGAAACCGCGTTGGGAAGCGGCGACAGAAGTGGCGGCGATGATCAATAAAATCGCCATTTCCGTGAAGGCTTATCACAGCCGGACCGGCGAAAGCCATGCCGATATGGCCGATGGCGCGGCAACGCTACGCCACCGGCCACACGGCGTGCTGGCGGTGTTCGGCCCCTATAATTTCCCCGGTCATTTGCCGAACGGCCACATTGTTCCCGCGCTGCTGGCAGGAAATACGCTGGTGTTTAAGCCCAGCGAACTGGCGCCGGACTGCGCCCAGGCCGTAGTGAAGCTCTGGGAACAGGCGGGGCTGCCGCCGGGGTACTCAATCTTGTGCAGGGCGGTCGTGAGACCGGCGAAGCGCTGAGCGTCCAGCCGGGTATTGACGGCGTGTTGTTTACCGGCAGTTCGGCAACCGGCTTCCATCTGCATCGTCAGCTTGCCGGGCAGCCGCAAAAAATGCTGGCGTTGGAGATGGGCGGTAACAACCCGCTGATCGTTGATGAACCCACGGATATCGATGCCGCCGTACACCTGACCATTCAATCGGCGTTTATTACCGCCGGGCAGCGCTGTACCTGCGCGCGTCGGCTGCTGGTCAAGCGCGGCGCGCTGGGTGATGCCTTTTTACAGCGGCTGGTGGAGGTAAGCGGGCGTATTATTCCCGCGGCCTGGGATGCCGAGCCGCAGCCGTTTATTGGCGGACTGATCTCAGCGCAGGCGGCAGAGCGCGTGCACCAGGCCTGGCAGATGCAGGTAGAACATGGCGGTGTGATATTGCTGACGCCGCGTCTGTTGCAGTCGGGAACCTCGCTGCTGACGCCGGGTATCGTTGAGCTGAGCGAAGCGCATGACATCGCCGATGAAGAGGTGTTCGGGCCGTTACTGGGCGTCTGGCGCTATGATGATTTCGACCAGGCTATCGCGCTGGCCAACGCGACGCGCTATGGGCTCTCCTGCGGGCTGATTTCACCGGAACGGGATAAATTTGAGCGCCTGCTGCTGGAAGCGCGGCCGGTATCGTGAACTGGAATAAACCGCTCACTGGGGCGGCCAGCACCGCGCCGTTTGGTGGCGTCGGCGCGTCAGGCAACCATCGTCCGGGGCCTGGTATGCCGCCGATTATTGCGCGTGGCCGATGGCTAGCCTTGAAGCGCCGACGGCAACCTTGCCGGCGACGCTCAACCCAGGGTTGGATTTCCAGCGCGAGGTGCCATCATGAACGCCTGGGAGGTGAATTTTGACGGTCTGCCGGGGCTGACGCACCACTACGCCGGGCTATCGTTTGGTAATGAGGCTTCAACACGCAACCAGTATCAGATTTCAAACCCGCAGCGGCGGCGAAGCAGGGGCTGCTGAAAATGAAGGCGCTGGCGGATGCTGGTTTCCCGCAAGGCGTGATCCCACCGCAGGAGCGGCCAAACGTGATGCTCCTGCGCCAGCTTGGTTTTAGCGGCCGCGATGAGCAGGTGGTTGCGAAAGCCGCCGCACAGGCACCGGAACTGTTGAGCGCGGCCAGTTCGGCGTCGGCAATGTGGGTCGCGAACGCGGCGACGGTATGCCCTCGGCGGATGCTTTAGATGGCAAGGTGCACCTGACGGTCGCCAATCTCAGTAGCCTGCTGCACCGCGCCAGCGAAGCGCCGACCACTCAGGCCGTGCTGCAGGCCATTTTTGCGCATCCGGCACACTTTGCCGTACATGGCCCGCTGCCATCGGTGGCGGCGCTGGGCGATGAAGGGGCGGCGAACCATAACCGGCTGGGGCGTGACTATGGGCAGCCGGGGACGCAGCTGTTTATCTACGGTCGTGATTCGCTGAACGCCAGTCAGCCGCAGCGTTATCCGGCGCGACAAACGCGAGCCGCCAGTGAGGCGGTGGCGCGTCTCAATCAGCTTAACCCTAACCAGGTGATTTTTGCCCAGCAAAATCCGCAGGTGATTGATCAGGGCGTGTTCCACAACGATGTGATCGCGGTCAGTAACCGGCAGGTGCTGTTTTGCCACGAGCAGGCGTTTGTCGATCAGCCCGCGTTGCTGCGCCAGCTGGCACTGAAAGTACCGAACTTCATGCCGATTGAGGTTCCCTCCTCGAAAGTGACGGTTGCCGAAGCGGTGGCAACGTATCTGTTTAACAGCCAACTGCTCAGCAAACCCGACGGCAGCATGCTGCTGGTGCTGCCCGGCGAAGCGCAGGAGCATCCGCGCGTCTGGCGTTATCTCAACGCGCTGCTGGCGCAGGATAATCCGATTGACGAACTGAGGGTGTTCGACCTGCGCGAAAGCATGGCCAATGGCGGTGGGCCTGCGTGCCTGCGTCTGCGGGTAGTGCTGACCGACGATGAGCGCAGGGCGGTGAACCCGGCGGTGATGATGAACGATACGCTATTCGCCACGCTCAATGACTGGGTTGACTGTTATTACCGCGATCGGCTGACGCAGGCCGATCTCGCCGACCCGCAGTTGCTGGTGGAAGGGCGCGAAGCGCTGGACAGATTAACCCAGATTTTACAGTTGGGATCGATCTACCCTTTTCAGCGCTAAGGAGGCGGCATGAAACAATTTCTGGCGTTAACGCTGGCGGGGAGGCTGCCGCCACAGCCGGAGGGCGAAACGGCCAACTTTCGCTGGGAGTGGCGTGAAGCCGGCGTGCTACAGCTGACGCCGCATCACAGTTGCTCGCAGGCGATGGTGCTGTCGGCGGGATCCACGGCAATGAGACCGCGCCGGTTGAAATCCTCGATAATCTGCTGACCGCATTAATCAGCGGCAAACAGGCTTTGCGCTGGCATTTGCTGGTGGTATTGGGCAACCCGCCAGCGCTGCGCGATAACAAACGCTACCTGCATAGCGATCTCAACCGGATGTTTGGCGCCGTTGGCGGCATTTCCCGGTGAGTGATGAAACCGTACGCGCCGCCAGCCTAGAGCAAACCGTAGCGGCGTTTTATCAGCGCTGCCCGGCTGAGATACGCTGGCATCTTGATATGCATACCGCCATTCGCGGTTCTCATCACCCGCGTTTTGGCGTATTGCCGATGCGAGAGACCCCGTGGGACGCGGATTTTTTACGCTGGCTGGGCTCGGCGGGCTGCAGGCGCTGGTGTTTCATCAGGCGCCGGGGGAACATTTACCCATTTTACCTGCGAAACGTTTGACGCGCTGTCCTGCACGCTGGAGCTGGGTAAGGCACGATCTTTCGGACAAAACGATCTTAGCCAGTTCGCGCTGGTTGAACGACAGCTGGCGAACTTGCTGGCGGGGAATCTGGCGGTGGCGCAGCGGCAACGCCGCTTTACTACCGGGTGGTGCAGCAGATTACCCGCCGCAGCGCGGACTTCCGGCTGCATATGTCCGCGCAGACGCTGAACTTCACGCCTTTCGCCAAGGGACTCTGTTGGCGGAAGACGGTGATACGCGCTACGTGGTGGAATCGGCCTGTGAGTATGTCTTGTTCCCCAACCCGGACGTGGCGTTGGGGTTGCGTGCTGGCCTGATGTTAGAACGTTGCCCGCCTGCTATATAGCGAACAAAGCCGCACAGCATTGTGTTGCGGCTTTTTATTTCGCGTTTTGATGGTATTACGGATTATTCCTGGAATATTGCTTTATTAATAATCGACACTGCTTTATACTTTTAAGAAAATCCCTTATTAATCATCGTATTGAATATTTTTGTTGCAACTCTCCACACTTTATCCTTAATTTCATCATAATTGGCGGAAAATTGTTTTTTACACTTTCATTGTTTTACTCTCGCTCTGATTAATTGACGATAAACCCCGTAAAGTTAATCTCGTCAACACGGCAATGCGCCGTCAGAATAACTGAAAGTAAGGACTTAATGATGAAAAAATTAACTGCTCTGTTTGTTGCTTCTACTCTGGCTCTGGGCGCGGCTAATCTGGCTCATGCGGCAGATACGACTTCTACAACCACCACCGACGCCACGCAGCCGGCCGGTAAAATGATGCATCATCACAAAGGTAAGATGGGCCCGCGTCACGATATGATGTTCCAGGGACTGAACCTGACCGATGCGCAGAAACAGCAGATTCGCGACATCATGAAAGACAGCCGCGAACATATGAAACGTCCGCCGCAGGAAGAGATGCGTGCGATGCATAACCTGATTGCCAGCGACAGCTTCGATAAAGCGAAAGCGGAAGCGCAGATTACGAAGATGGAAGAGCAGCATAAAGCCATGATGCTGTCTCGTCTGGAAACCCAGAACAAGATTTACAACATCTTAACCCGGAACAGAAAAAGCAGTTTAATGCTAATTTTGAGAAGCGTCTGACAGAACACAAAGCGCCAGAAGGTAAAATGCCTGCTGCGCCTGCCGAATAATCCACTCGGCACACTGTCTTAAGACCGCCGGAGTTGCCCATAAATGCCAAAAGGCTATGGGCAGCTCCGGCGGTTTTCTTCTTTATTTCTTCCAGAAATCATCAAACACGGTGATCGGCGGACGGCGCTTATGCTCGGTCTTCAGATACCAGCCTTCGATGGTCTTTGCCAGCTCTGGCGCCAGCGTTTTGCCTTCCAGATAATCATCAATATTGTCGTAGGTGACGCCCAGCGCCACTTCGTCTGGCAGAGAAGGGCGGTCATCTTCGAGGTCGGCGGTGGGGCTTTCTTATAAAGATGCTCCGGACAGCCGAGGGCGGCCAGCAGCTGTTTGCCCTGGCGTTTATTGAGACGGAAGATCGGGTTAATGTCGGTGCCGCCGTCGCCGTACTTCGTAAAGAAGCCGGTGATAGCTTCCGCGGCGTGATCGGTCCCGACCACCACGCCGTGAGTCATGCCTGCAATACTGTACTGGGCTTTCATGCGTTCGCGGGCTTTTTCATTACCGCGAACAAAGTCGCTCAGCTCGATACCCGCCTCACGCAGCGCCTGCTCGCTGGCCAATACAGCACCTTTAATATTAACGGTCAGCACGCGATCCGGCTGGATGAAAGCAATCGCGTCCTGGCAGTCCTGTTCGTCGGCCTGAACGCCGTAGGGCAGGCGTACAGCGATAAACTGCAGCGCGCTATCGCCGCTTTCTGCCCGCAGTTCATTAATAGCCTGCTGGCACAGTTTACCAGTCAGGGTAGAGTCCTGGCCGCCGCTGATGCCCAGCACCAGTGATTTAATAAACGGATAGGTCTTCAGGTATGACTTAAGAAAATCCACGCTGCGACGGATCTCTTCTTGTACCTCAATCTGCGGTTTTGCGCCGAGCGCCTGAATAATTTCTTGTTGTAATGCCATTTACCCCTCCGGAATGTAGTGTGCCAGCCTTGCCGTTAGCCCATCAGAACAAAGTGTTAAAGCTACCTCTTTGACGGTAAAACGACAAGGATCACAGTTTTGACTGCGGTAAATTAATCCGATTTTTCGGTCCTGATGAGATTGATTTCGGCGTATTGGTTGATAAATAGCAATATTTATCCCACGCTTATTACACATTGAACGAAAGGAGAGGGAACATGAATAAAAAAGTCGTAGGGCTTCTGGGCGCCGGCGCTGTGCTGGCGATGCTGGCGGGTTGTACTGCATACGATCGTACTAAAGATCAGTTTACTCAGCCGGTGGTCAAAGATGTTAAAAAAGGGATGAGCCGTTCACAGGTAATGCAAATTGCCGGCAAACCGTCTTCTGAAGTCACCATGATTCACGCTCGCGGCACCTGCCAGACCTATATCCTGGGTCAACGAGATGGTAAAGCTGAAACCTATTTTGTGGCTCTCGATGAGACTGGCCACGTGATCAACTCCGGCTATCAGACGTGTGCTGAGTACGATACGGACCCGGCTGCTGCTAAGTCATAATCGTGTGTTTATAGGATGCCTACGAAAACCCGACCACTGTGTCGGGTTTTTTTATCAGATCTGATGCTTATTTCTTGTCGCGAATTATTTTGAGCAAAGTGTGAAGACAGTCAAAACCGAAGGTCAATGAGAGACAATTTTTGCCTGTTAAGAATTATCGGTAGGCAAATTGTTGCCGTATACTCAATGCATAAACAGAAGATAACTCATCTGTTACATACGAGGGTAGTGGGCACATGGAACATCGCCCGATGATGACAGATTTCACAAGTTGAGGAAGCGTGAATGGAAAAGAAACATATCTATCTTTTTTGCTCTGCAGGGATGTCCACTTCATTGTTGGTATCTAAAATGCGAGCGCAGGCTGAGAAGTACGAAGTACCGGTAGTGATCGAAGCATTCTCCGAAACGTTTGCGGCGGAAAAGGGTCCGGAAGCCGATGTTATTTTACTCGGTCCGCAAATTGCTTATATGTTGAACGATATTAAAAAGATTTTACCGAACAAACCGGTTGAGGTAATTGATTCAACGCTGTATGGCAAGGTCGATGGTTTAGGTGTGCTTAAGGCAGCTGTTGCTGCAATTAAAAAAGCAGCTGCGCAGTAATTTTATTATTTTTCCCGTCAAAGAGTTATTTCATATTTAATCGCCGCAATTTTGTTGCGGCCCTTTAAGGGTATTTTCTATGAGTAAAGTGATCGATTCGCTTGAAAAGGTACTCCTTCCTTTTGCTGTTAAAATAGGAAAGCAGCCACACGTTAACGCAATTAAAAACGGTTTTATTAAATTAATGCCGCTGACCCTTGCGGGGCCATGTTTGTATTAATTAACAACGTTTTTCTGAGCTTTGGCGAAGGTTCATTCTTCTATTCAATGGGCATTCGTCTGGATGCATCAACCATTGAAACTTTAAACGGCTTTAAAGCCATCGGCGGTAACGTTTATAACGGTACCTTAGGCATTATGTCGCTGATGGCACCTTTCTTTATCGGTTCAGCGTTAGCGGAAGAACGCAAAGTGGACCCAATGGCCGCAGGCCTGATTGCGATTGCCGCGTTTATGACCGTTACGCCTTACAGCGTAGGTGAAGCCTATGCCGTCGGTGCTAACTGGCTGGGCGGGGCAAACATCATCTCCGGTATCGTGATTGGTCTGGTGGTAGCCGAGATGTTCACCTTTGTGGTGCGCCGTAACTGGGTTATCCGTCTGCCGGATAGCGTACCGGGCTCGGTTTCCCGCTCTTTCTCGGCGGTCATTCCTGGCTTTATCATTCTGTCCATCATGGGGATCGTCTCCTGGGCGCTGACCCACTGGGGAACCAACTTCCACCAGATCATCATGGACACCATCTCTACGCCGCTGGCCTCTATGGGTCACGTTGTGGGCTGGCTTACGTTATCTTTACTTCGCTGCTGTGGTTCTTCGGTGTGCACGGCTCCCTGGCGCTCTCTGCGCTGGACAGCGGCATCATGACCCCATGGGCGTTGGAAAACATCTCTCTGTACCAGCAGTACGGTTCGGTTGAAGCTGCGGTTGCCGCAGGCCACCAGTTCCATATGTGGGCGAAGCCGATGCTCGACTCCTACATCTTCCTGGGCGGTACCGGTGCAACTCTGGGTCTGATTATCGCTATCTTCATCGCCTCTCGTCGTGAAGATCACCGTCAGGTGGCGAAGCTGGCTCTGCCATCAGGCCTGTTCCAGATTAACGAACCGATTCTGTTTGGTCTGCCAATCATCATGAACCCGGTTATGTTTATCCCGTTCATCCTGATTCAGCCGCTGCTGGCCGCCATCACCATGACGGCGTACACCTTAGGGATTATCCGCCGATCACCAACGTGGCGCCGTGGACAATGCCGACCGGTCTGGGTGCATTCTTTAACACCAACGGCAGCGTAGCCGCACTGATTCTGGCACTGTTCAACCTGGGTATCTCAACGCTGGTCTACCTGCCGTTCGTGATTATCTCGAACAAAGCGCAGGCCACCATTGAAGAAGAAGAAAGCGAAGAAGACATCGCTGCCGCTCTGAAATTCTAATGCCAATGCGGTATGGAGCCGGTCTCCATACCGCCCTCAACAAAAAGGAATAAATATGTTTGATCTGGATAGTGTCGTTGCTGAGGACGTGCAGGAAAACGATCTCGAAGAAGTGGTGATGGGCCTGATTATCAACTCCGGACAGGCGCGCAGCCTGGCTTACGCCGCGCTGAAGCAGGCGAAGCAGGGTGATTTTGCTGGCGCGAAAGCGACCATGGAACAGTCCGCGTTGCGCTGAGCGAAGCGCACCGTGTGCAAACGCAGCTGATTGAAAGTGATGAAGGCGAAGGCCGTATGAAGGTGAGCCTGGTGCTGGTTCATGCGCAGGATCATCTTATGACGTCAATGTTAGCGCGTGAGCTGGTTGCTGAATTGATCGAACTTCACGAGAAGGTACAATAGGCTTTTCCCTATGAGGCAACCTAAGATGATCACCATGGAAATCAACACCGCCCGAGAACAACAGCTCTTTAACGGTAAGAATTTTCATGTCTTCATCTACAACAAAACGGAAAGCATCAGCGGGCTGCACCAGCATGACTACTACGAATTCACTATCGTACTGACCGGGCGCTACTATCAGGAGATAAACGGCAAACGGGTTATGCTGGAGCGCGGAGACTTTGTGTTTATCCCGATGGGTTCACATCACCAGAGCTTCTATGAGTTTGGCGCGACGCGAATCCTCAACGTTGGGATCAGCAAAGATTTCTTCGATACCCACTATCAGTCGCTGGTTCCGTTTGCGCTGGTTGCATCACAAGTCTATTCGATTAAAAGCACGTTTCTTAGTTACATTGAGTCGGTTATTTCGTCACTGCACTTTCGTGAAACGGAATTTGACGAATTTATTGAACTGGTTTCCTTCTACGTGATTAATCGCTTACGCCATTATCGCGAAGAACAGGCGCAGGATGTAACGCCGCAGTGGTTAAAATCTACTGTCGAAGCCATGCACGATAAATTAAAGTTTGGTGAAGGCGCGTTGGAGAATATGGTCGAGTTATCCGGGAAAACCCAGGAATATTTAACCCGAGCCACCCAACGCTATTATGGTAAAACGCCGATGCAGATTATTAATGACATCCGCATCAACTTTGCCAAGAAACAGCTAGAAATAACGAATTACTCGGTGACCGATATTGCGTATGAGTCAGGTTATAGTAGCCCAAGTTTGTTTATTAAAACTTTCAAGAAGCTAACCTCATTCACACCGAGCAATTATCGCAAACAGCTGACGATTATCAAATAACGCGCTGCGGAATCACTCCGCAGCTCTGAATTAAAGACTTTAACTATCCACGTATAATGTGGAGGGTAACCCACGTTTACTTGTGGATCACGAGGGAGAAAGAGATGAGCCAGAAATTAAAAGTCGTCACAATTGGTGGTGGTAGCAGCTATACGCCGGAATTGCTGGAAGGTTTTCTCAAGCGTTATCACGAACTGCCGGTCAGCGAACTGTGGCTGGTTGATGTTGAAGATGGCCAGGAGAAGCTGGATATCATTCATGCCCTTTGCCAGCGCATGGTGGAAAAAGCCGGCGTACCGATGAAGGTCTATAAGACGCTGAATCGCCGCGAAGCGCTCGAAGGTGCCGACTTTGTGACTACGCAGCTGCGCGTTGGTCAGCTCAAAGCCGTGAGAAAGATGAACGTATTCCGCTGAGCCATGGTTACCTGGGGCAGGAAACCAACGGCGCTGGCGGCCTGTTTAAAGGTCTGCGTACCATTCCGGTGATTTTCGACATCATTAAAGATGTGGAAGAAGTATGCCCGAACGCGTGGGTGATTAACTTTACCAACCCGGCGGGAATGGTGACCGAAGCGGTCTATCGCCACACCAATTTCAAACGCTTTATCGGCGTGTGCAACATTCCAATCGGCATGAAGATGTTCTTCACTGACGTATTGCGCCTGAGTGAGAAAGATGATCTTTCCATCGACCTGTTCGGCCTGAACCACATGGTTTTCGTGCGCGATGTGCTGGTCAACGGCGAGTCTCGTTTTGCTGAACTGCTGGATGGCGTGGCCTCCGGTACGCTGTCGGCGAACACCGTGAAAAACATTTTCGATATGCCGTTTAGCGAAGGCCTGCTGCGTTCTCTGAATCTGCTGCCGTGCTCTTATCTGCTGTACTACTTCAAGCAGAAAGAGATGCTGGCTATCGAAATGGGCGAGTATTACAAAGGCGGCGCGCGTGCGCAGGTGGTGCAGAAGGTTGAGAAGCAGCTGTTTGAGCTGTACAAAAATCCGGACCTGAACGTCAAGCCGAAAGAGCTGGAACAGCGCGGCGGGGCCTATTACTCCGATGCGGCGTGTGAGGTGATCAACGCTATCTACAACGATAAGCAGACTGAACACTACGTGAATATTCCGCACCACGGTCATATCGACAACATCCCGGCGGATTGGGCGATTGAAGTCACCTCTATCCTGGGCCGCGACGGCGCGAAACCGCATCCGCGCGTCACGCATTTTGACGAGAAAGTACTGGGTCTGATCCATACCATCAAAGGCTTTGAAATCGCGGCCAGTAAGGCAGCGATCAGCGGTGAATTTAACGATGTGCTGTTGGCACTGAACTTAAGCCCGCTGATCCACTCTGATAAAGATGCAGAGATTCTGGCGCGCGAACTGATTCTGGCCCATGAAAAATGGTTGCCGAACTTCGCTGCCACCGTGGAGAAACTGAAACAGTGACAGGAGGCATGATGGAACGTTTGTTAATCGTGAACGCCGACGATTTTGGCCTGAGTAAAGGGCAGAACTACGGCATCCTCGACGCCTGTAAGAACGGACTGGTCACGTCCACCACCGCGCTGGTTAACGGCGCGGCTATTGACCACGCGGCTCAACTGAGCCGCCGTACGCCAGAGCTGGCGGTGGGCATGCACTTTGTGCTCACGCTGGCGAACCGTTGACGCCGATGCCGGGCCTGGCCCGCGAAGGCAAACTCGGTAAGTGGATCTGGCAGGTGGCCGAGGAAAATGCGCTGCCGTTGGACGAGATTGAGCGTGAACTGGCGTGTCAGTATCAGCGTTTTGTCGACCTGTTCGACGCTGAGCCGACACATTTTGACAGCCACCACCATGTGCATATGATCCCGCAGATCTTTCCGCTGGTGGCCGAGTTTGCGAAATCCAAGGGTATCGCGCTGCGTATTGATCGCACTATCCCTTATTCATTTGCCATCCCGGAAGGGCTGCGCAGCAGCGAAGGGTTTAGCAGCGAGTTCTACGGTGACGCTGTTTCTGAAGCCCTGTTCCTGCAGGCGCTTGACGCCTCGACCGCACGCGGCGAAGCATCGTTGGAAATGATGTGCCATCCGGCATTTGTCGACAACACTATTATGGGCAGCGCCTATTGCTACCCACGACTGGCGGAGCTGGATGTCCTGACCTCTGCTTCGCTGAAATATGCCATCGCGGAGCGAGGCTACCGCCTCGGCACTTACCGCGACGTGTAATCTGTTGTTTTACCCCTCAACCCTTTGCCCGGCAGCGACCCTGCCGGGCTTTTTTGTATTCATATGCCTTTAGTGACGGTTGCCTGAGTCGTGTATAGTGCTGACAGCTATCACTATTTATATTTGTTTGCAGGGAAACAGATGTCACTTAAAGCTATCGCAAAAAAACTGGGGATTTCTGTGACGACGGTCAGCCGCGCCTTGAACGGCTATGACGATGTGTCTAAGGAGACGCGAGCTCGGGTAGAAGCGGAAGCGGTGCGTCGTGGTTATCGGCCTAATACTTTTGCCCGTCGGCTGAAGATGGGGAAGATTGGTGCCGTCGGCCTGGTCTTTCCTACTCAGTCGGCACCGCTGAGCAACAATGTGTTCCTTGAGATGGTGGGGGTGGTTAGCCGTGAGCTGGCGCGCGATGAAATTGATTTGCTCTTGATCGCTGATGATGATAAATCGAGCCAGCACGGCTATATGCGGCTGGTGCAAAGTGGGCGGGTTGATGCGTTGATTGTATCGCACACGCTGGATAACGATCCGCGCCTGATGCAGCTGCAGGAAGCTGGTTTCCCCTTTCTGGCCCTGGGACGCAGCAATCTTGCCAATCCTTACGCCTGGTTTGATTTTGATAACTATGTCGGGACTTATCAGGCGACGCGCTATCTGATAGCCCAAGGGCATCAACGTATTACGATGTTTAGTGAAGACACCGAGCGTGCATTCCTGCTGTTGCGCCGCCGGGATATGTCGATGCGATGAACGAGGCTGGCTTACCCGTTCGCTTGTTGCTTTGCCCGCCGCCGACTCGCCGCATGGGATATCAGGTCATGCAGGAGCAATTGCGCGGCAGTGAACCAGGGCCGACGGCGGTGATCACGGATGGCAACGTTGCTGGTGATGGTGTGGCGATGGCGCTTAATCAGCATGGGCTACTGACCGGCGATAATCGCGTGTCGCTCGTGGTCTATGATGGATTATCGGAAGATAGCATCATTGATGTTCCGTCGGGCCATTATTGAGTCAACACGCCACAGCGTAGGGCGGCAGATTGCCGCGATGGTCAGGCAACTGATTGCGGGTGAAGATATCGCATCGCTACAGGTACTCTGGCAGCCAGAATTTCTCCCCCACAATAAACGCTGATATTTTCTTTTCGGCGGATTTATTCGTTAGATCACAAAACCGAAACGTTTTGGATTGCACCCGAAACGTTTCGGATCAACGATAAGGCCACTATCGCAGGAGAGGGTCTTATGTCTGAATCAATCATCCGTTTACACAATGACGCGACCGATATCATTATTCGAACACATCCATTTGCTGAAATTATTTATTGGGGCCACATATTCACCATTACTCGCCACTGGATGCGATAACGCTGGATCGTCCTTTGGTGAATACCGGTCTTGATGTGGATGCTCCGTTAACGCTTATGGCGGAATTGAGTCACGGTCTGTTTGGTGCGCCTGGGATCGAAGGGCATCGTCAAGGACTTAATGGTTCGCCGAAGTTTACTACCGCAGAAGTGCTACAAAATGGAAATCAACTGACCTTAATCAGCGAGGACACGCATGCCGGGCTGCGTTTGAGCAGTGAAATCGCGTTGGATAAGAGCGGCGTTTTAAGTCTTCGCCATGGCATTACTAACCTGCGAGCGGACCTGTGGCAGGTTGACCGCCTGGCGGTGACGCTGCCAGTGGCAGAACATGCGCGCGAAGTACTGGCATTTCATGGCCGCTGGGTGCATGAGTTTCAGCCGCACCGTATGATGCTCGACCACGACAGCTATGTGCTAGAAAACCGCCGCGGACGCACATCGCACGAACATTTTCCGGCGCTGGTTATCGGCAGCCCAGCCTTTAGTGAAATGCAGGGAGAAGTGTGGGCGTGCATTTAGGCTGGAGTGGCAACCATCGCCTACGAGCGGCAGTGAAAACTGACGGTCGCCGCTATCTTCAGGCTGAGGCGCTCTATCTGTCCGGAGAGGTTGCGCTGGCCGAAGGCGACACGTTATGGACGCCTCAGCTTTTTGCCAGCTATTCCGCGCAGGGGCTGAATGGCATGAGCCAGCAGTTCCACCGTTATCTGCGCGAGCAGATTATTCGCTTCCCTGGTGATAAGCCGCGCCCCGTGCACTTGAATACCTGGGAAGGCATCTATTTTGCTCACGATCCGCAGTACATCATGCGGATGGCCGATGAAGCAGCTGCGCTTGGTGTTGAACGTTTTATCATCGACGATGGCTGGTTTAGAGGACGCAATGATGACCGGGCAGCACTCGGCGACTGGTATGTCGATGAGAAAAAATATCCTGACGGCCTGATGCCAGTTATCAACCACGTTAAGGTGCTGGGCATGGAATTTGGTATTTGGGTTGAACCGGAAATGATTAGCCCTGATTCCGACCTGTATCGCGCCCATCCTGACTGGGTATTAACGTTACCGGCTATACGCCGTTGCAGGGGCGTCATCAGTATGTGTTGGATCTGAATATTCCACAGGTCTTTGATTTTCTACTTGAACGGATGACGTGGCTGTTGGGTGAACATCCTATTGATTACATAAAGTGGGACATGAACCGCGTGCTGGTGCAGCCAGGGCACAACGGCAAAGCTGCTGCCAACGCACAAACGCATCAATACTATCGTCTGTTGGATACGCTGGTCGCACGATTCCCTCATGTTGAATTTGAAGCCTGCTCCTCCGGCGGCGGTCGTATTGATTATGAAGTGCTTAAACGCAGCCACCGTTTTTGGGCGTCGGACTGTAACGATGCTCTGGAACGCAACACTATCCAGCGAGGGATGAGCTATTTCTTCCCACCGGAGGTCATGGGGCACATATTGGCAGTGCCAACTGCCATTCTACGTCTCGTCAGCACAGCATTGCATTTCGAGGTTGACGGCGCTGTTTGGCCACATGGGGTTAGAGCTGGATCCGGTGAAGGTGGATGACCAGGAATGGGAAGGTTATCGGAAATATGCCGCGCTTTATAAACAGTGGCGTGAGCTGATTCATCATGGTGTGTACTGGCGAATGGATATGTCGGATAACACGACGCTGGCGCACGGCGTTGTGAGCGAAGACAAAAGTCAGGCACTGTATCTTGTCAGCCAGCTGGCGATGCCGGACTACTCGCTAACTTCGCCACTGCATTTTGCCGGTCTGGAGGCGGGAGCGCGTTATCAAATAACCTTGTTAGACCCATCGACTTTCCAACTGATGGGCAAGGCGGACACACGATGCATAAATTGCCAGAGTGGCTGAAAACGCCGCAAACGGCTACCGGAGAGTGGTTACAAAAAGCAGGGCTCGTATTACCGGTGCTTGATCCTGAAAGTGCAATTCTGATTAGTTTACAGCGTTCGTAATCACAACGGGCCGCATTATTGCGGCCCATAATGGAGAAATTTAAAATGAATGCGATAGCATCGGGTAGTTACGTCCGTAACCCCAACTTTTGGATATTTGGATTTTTCTTTTTTATCTATTTCTTTATCATGGCTACCTGTTTTCCTTTTTTACCCATTTGGCTTTCTGATAATATTGGCTTAAGCCGAACTGACGTCGGAATTGTATTTTCCAGTTTATCGCTGGCCGCTATTTGTTTTCAGCCTATATTAGGTTTTATTTCTGATAAGTTGGGTATGAAAAAGAATCTTATTTGGATTGTCACGATCCTGCTGGTTTTTATTGCGCCATTTTTTCTGTATATCTTCGGCCTTTATTACGGTTAAATATCTGGCTGGGGCGTTGAGCGCAGGCTGTATATTGGTTTTGTTTTTTCCGCTGGCGCGGGGTGATGGAGGCCTACGTCGAGCGCGTTAGCCGCCATACCGGCTTTGAGTACGGTCGAGCGCGGACGTTTGGCTGCTTAGGTTGGGGCTTTGTGCAACTATCTCCGGCATTTTATTTGGCATTAACCCGGACTGGGTATTCTGGATGGGGTCGGCAGCCGCTGTCGTTCTGCTTGTGCTGGTGGCGATCGCCAGACCGCAGTATAGCTCAAGCGCGGAGGTGATGGAGCGTTGGGGCTAACCGTCCGATGGTCGACTTAAAAACGGTCCTGAATCTGTTCGGTCAGCGCAAATTGTGGATGATGATGCTGTATGTCGTAGGGTATCCTGTATTTATGATACCTATGACCAACAGTTTGCCACATTCTTTAAATCGTTCTTTGCCACTCCGGAAGCGGGTAATCAGGCCTTTGGAGTGGTCACTACGGCAGGAGAAGTGTGCAACGCTATCGTGATGTTCTGTTCTCCATGGATAATCAACCGTATCGGCGCGAAGAATACGCTGCTGTTGGCCGGGTTGGTGATGGCGACGCGAATGATCGGTTCTTCGCTGGCAACGACCACGACCGAAATTATCGCATTAAAAATGCTACATGCGCTGGAAGTGCCATTCCTGCTGATCGGTATATTTAAATATATTACTGGCGTATTCAATCCATTATTATCGGCCACTATCTATTTGGTAGGTAATCAGGTCGTTTCGAAAGTCGCTTCAGTATTCATGTCCTCCTTTGCAGGGAAAATGTATGATAGCATCGGTTTTCAGCATACCTATATGATCTTTGGCTGTATTGCTCTCACGTTTACGATCATATCAGTATTTACGCTAACGAAAACCGAGAACGCTGCACTGGCGCCTCAGACGGGAACAGCATTTTAAATTGTAGCCAATTAATTGGTGGAAATATGGATATTGAAGTGTTAATGAATAGCGGTAAACTGTACACCGATATGGGTGATGGGTTGCCGGAAAAAAGGATGATGGGGAAAGCACTGGCGTATCAGTATAATCATTCACATCCATTTGATATTGACTTACGCAATGAGATTTTACAGCGGATGTTTGGATGCATTGGTATTAATTGCTGGATCGAGCCGCCAATTAATCTTGCCTATGGTGAGCATACTTCGATTGGCGATAATTTTTATGCCAATTTTAATCTTACACTAGTGGATGATGCGCGGATAACGATCGGCGATAACGTGATGATTGCACCTAATGTAACCATTTCTACTGCGGGCATCCGATTGACCCCGTAGCTCGTAAAAAAGGACAATTCTCATTGCCGGTCACCATTGAAGATGGCGTCTGGCTAGGGACCGGCGTGATCATTAATCCCGGAGTGACCATTGGTCGTAACTCGGTGATTGGCGCCGGGAGCGTGGTAACCCACTCGATACCGCCAGATGTGGTAGCGGTCGGCGTTCCGTGCCGGGTATTGCGCACGATTACGCCAGAGGATGCCCGGGAGTGGGAATGATGGCTTTCGAGAGAAAAGCGTATTTTCCGCACGGATGATAAGTATCAATCATTCCGTTGACGCATCTGATTTGTGTCAACGGAAATTTGCGTTTCGATAATATACCATTATTAATTTGGGCTGTTTATAGGATTTCTTGTGCCAGGAATACGAAAACTTTTATTGGTATTATAAATGATTATTCATTCTTAGGGAGTGTGACTAATCTCTCAGGCCGGGTTTCACATGTAATTTACAAATTGTTTTTGCTCACATAATGAAAAAACATAATTAAAAAGTAAAAAATGATAATGGATCTTCACTACTATGGAGGAGAATATGACCCTTGTTATTAAGGATGGTTGGGTTTTCATTTTTTTAAAATGATACGGGATGTGTTCTTATGAAACGGAATCAATTAATTCTTTGCTTGTTAATGTTTTTCTTTTTTTTCTCATGGTCATCATTTCAATCCTTGCTTTCAGTATGGCTTCATCAAACTATCGGTTTACAGGCCACGCAAACAGGGTTGATATTTTCTGCGCTATCGGTTTCGGCACTTTGTGCGCAAGTGTGTTATGGCTTTATTCAGGATAAACTCGGGTTGCGTAAAAACTTACTGTGGTATCTGGCTGTGTTATTGACATTATCAGGCCCAGTTTTTATTTTATTTGGCCATTTGTTGCATATCAGTCTTATTCTCGGAAGTATTTTCGGTGGTTTTTATATTGGCATGGCCTATAACGGCGGTATTGGCGTACTGGAGTCGTTTACTGAACGCGTTGGGCGACGCGATAACTTCGAGTTTGGACGCGCACGGTTCGGCGGTTCGCTGGGCTGGGCAGTAGCAAGTTTTTTTACTGGCATTTTGTTTAATATCGATCCCCGGCTTAATTTCCTGCTAGCCTCCGTTGGCGGCGTACTCTTTTTTTCGGTACTCACCGCGCTGCGGCTGGGGATAGCGCGGCCCACGCGCAGTTGGCGAGTGATAAGAATAGCAACGTTTCTCTGACCGATGCGCTACGTTTGTTGACGCTTCCACGTTTTTGGGCGCTGATTTTCTTTGTGGTCGGTTCCTGCATTTATAATGTTTACGATCAGCAGTTCTCTGTCTATTTTGTGGCGCAGTTTGAAACGCCTCAACAGGGGCCACCATGTTCGGTTACCTCAATTCCGCACAGGTATTCCTGGAAGCTGCGGGATTATTCTGCGCACCATGGCTGGTCAATAAAATTGGTGCGAAGAATGGACTGATCTTTGCAGGCATGGTTATGTCAATGAGAATGATCGGTTCAGGGTTGGTGGTGGGACCCTTACCGATTTTTATAACTAAACTTTTGCACGTAGCTGAATTGCCGGTACTCCTGGTTTCGATGTTCAAATATATCACGTTAAATTTTGATCAGCGCCTCTCTTCGACGTTATATCTGGTTGGTTTTGCCTGTACGAGTTCTATCATTGGTACGATAATTTCACCGCTGGCCGGATTTAGCTATGACACCATCGGCTTTGCTCACTCCTACTTAATTATGGGGTGCGCTGTGTTTATTACGTCCTTCTGCTCTATTTTTTTGTTGTGTGGTAATAATCAGCCTGAATCTACTGTTATTTACGAGGCATCACCCGTCACAAAGGGAAATGAATGATGAAAAAATATATTTTTAACAACAAAATGAATACCGTTATGCACGGTGCAGATTATAACCCGGAGCAGTGGGATAGCGTTCCTGGTATTATTGATAAAGATATCTCAATGATGCGGCAGGCACAGTGCAATGTGATGTCGGTAGGTATTTTTAGCTGGGCGAAGCTTGAACCAGAAGAGGGAATATATACTTTCGACTGGCTGGATGCTGTGCTGGATAAACTGACTACCGCTGGGATTCGCGTCTTTCTGGCGACGCTGACCGGCGCTCGCCCGGCATGGATGTCGCAAAAATACCCAGAGGTACTGCGTGTGGGCGCAGACCGCGTGCGTGCGTTGCACGGCGGGCGACATAACCATTGCTCGTCTTCATTGGTGTATCGCGAAAAAATGCGCCTCATTAACACGCAATTGGCGGAACGCTATGCGCACCATTCAGCGGTACTTGGCTGGCATATTTCCAATGAGTACTGCGGCGAGTGTCACTGTGAACGCTGTCAGGCTAATTTCCGCCGCTGGCTGCAGGAGCGATATCAGACGCTGAAAAACCTCAATCAGGCCTGGTGGAGCGATTTCTGGAGTCATACCTACAGCGACTGGCAGCAAATCACCTCGCCATCGCCGCATGGGGAGCATGAAGTTCATGGGCTTAATCTTGATTGGCACCGTTTTAATACCGCGCAGGCGATGGATTTTTGCCGTGAGGAGATTCTGACGTTAAAACGGGTGAACCCCGATATACCGGCCACGACCAACTTTATGGGGTACTTTAACGATTATGACTACTGGCAGTTTGCCCGCGAGCTGGATTTTATCTCCTGGGATAGCTACCCACAGTGGCACTGCGATGGGGATGACACAGCGGTGGCGTGTGCGACGGCGATGTATCATGACATGATGCGTAGCCTGAAAGGCGGTCAACCATTTGTGCTGATGGAATCAACGCCCAGCGCCACTAACTGGCAGCCGATTAGCAAGCTGAAAAAACCAGGAATGCATATTCTCTCCTCGCTACAGGCGGTTGCCCATGGCGCAGACTCTGTTCAGTATTTTCAGTGGCGTAAAAGTCGTGGGTCTACCGAAAAATTCCATGGCGCTGTTGTCGATCATGTTGGTCACCTGGACACGCGGGTGGGGCGCGAAGTGTGTCAGCTAGGCGATATACTGAGTCGCCTGGAAGGCGTTGCGGGGTGTTTTACGCCAGCAAAGGTGGCGGTCATTTTTGATCAGCAGAGCCGTTGGGCGATGGACGATGCTATGGGACCGCGTAATCAGGGCATGGAGTATGAAAAAACCGTTAATGAACACTACCGCGCATTTTGGGAGCAGGGTGTGGCTGTAGATGTCATTGATGCGGATGTCGATTTTAGTAGCTATACCCTTGTGGTTGCGCCAATGCTCTATATGGTCAGGGCGGGGTTTGCCGAGCGGGCCGAAGCGTTTGTGGCTCAGGGAGGCTACTTTATCGCGTCCTACTGGACAGGGATCGTCAATGAAAGCGATCTCTGCTATTTAGGCGGTTTCCCTGGACCGCTGCGTAAACTGCTGGGGGTCTGGGCGGAAGAGATTGATAGCTTGCCGGAAGGTGAATACCACTCTGTTCAAGGTCTCCAGGGGAATATGGCGGGTTTGCAAGGCCTTATCTGGCACGTCATTTATGTGAGCTAATCCATGCAGAAACGGCCATTCCGCTTGCTGCCTATAGTGATGACTTCTATGCAGGAAAACCGGCAGTAACGGTAAACGTATTTGGTAAAGGCAAAGCGTGGTATGTGGCTTCGCGTAATTCGCTGGAATTCCAGCGTGATTTCTTAGGCGGTATCATTAAGATGCTCGCACTGCCACGTGCGTTGGCGTGTGAGCTTCCCTCTGGAGTTGTGGCGACGGCAAGAACGGACGGAAAGAATACATATGTCTTTGTACAGAACTACACTGCGCAGACGCAGTGTTTGATGCTGCCAATAGGGCATACTGATGCGCTCATGGGTGAAGCGTTAAGTGAATTAACGCTACATGCATGGGGTTGTCGGGTGCTTTATCGAACGGTGTAGTAAACGTAAAGACGTGACCCAGTCTATTGACAAAGTCCTGGCGGAAAAGTCAGGGCTTTGAGTGAATAAGCTCAGTGTGAAAAAGCTGGCCGTTGCGCTCAGCGAATTTACCCAACCATGGCCTGAAAACAGGTACCACATCAGCTCGAGTGCGTGAAAAGCGCACGCACAGAAGAGGACGAAGGGGCGCAAGATCGGCTAAAATAACGTTTTTCTATTTCTTCAATTTGTCTTTAGTGAAACAGCCCATTATGAAACCTCTTCGCCAACAAAATCGCCGGGTGATCAGCTATGTTCCGCGTGTGGAGCCCGCTCCACCCGAACATGCGCTTAAAATGGATGCATTTCGTGATGTATGGATACTGCGCGGTAAATATGTCGCTTTTGTCCTGATTGGGAGTCGTTTCAACGGTCGCCAGCGTTTACCGTACCGGAGTCAGCGCAGCGCTGGGCCAATCAGATACGTCAGGAAGGTGAAATAGCGCGGTAAAGCGTATAACCCATCACTGGCGGCCATCAGGATAAATTGCCGCTAGAATTAAGAGGGGAAAGTAAAAACGCGCAGATTGAGCTGCGCGTTTTTATGAGAATGTGTTCTACCTTAGCGATGCGCCAGTTCGGCATCTTCTTCGCTGTTCAGCACCGCTTTGTCGGTCTGGCGCAGCCACTGGCTGGTCAGGGTACCGGCGGTCATGGAACCGCTCACGTTCAGCGCGGTACGGCCCATGTCGATCAGCGGTTCAACGGAGATCAGCAGCGCAACCAGCGTGACCGGCAGGCCCATGGCCGGCAGCACGATCAGCGCAGCAAAGGTAGCACCGCCGCCCACGCCGGCAACGCCTGCAGAGCTGACGGTCACCATACCAACCAGAGTGGCAATCCACAGTGGATCCAGCGGGTTAATGCCCACGGTTGGAGCAACCATCACCGCCAGCATGGCCGGGTAGAGACCTGCACAACCGTTCTGACCAATGGTCGCACCAAAGGAAGCAGAGAAGCTGGCAATGGATTCCGGTACGCCCAGGCGACGGGTTTGTGCTTCGACGTTCAGCGGGATAGACGCGGCGCTGGAGCGGCTGGTGAAGGCAAAGGTCAGCACCGGCCACACTTTACGGAAGTACTTCAGCGGGCTCACGCCGTTGACGCCCAGCAGAATGCCGTGCACCACAAACATGATCAGCAGGCCAAGGTAGGACGCAACCACAAAGCTACCCAGCTTGATGATGTCTTGCAGGTTAGAACCGGCGACCACTTTGGTCATCAGCGCCAGCACGCCGTACGGCGTCAGCTGCATCACCAGGCGCACCAGCTTCATCACCCAGCCTTGCAGGGTATCGATGGCGGTCAGTACGCGCTGGCCTTTTGGTTCATCATCTTTCAGCAGCTTCAGCGCAGCCACGCCCAGGAACGCGGCGAAGATAACGACGCTGATGATAGAGGTTGGGTTAGCGCCGGTGAGATCCGCAAACGGGTTTTTCGGCACGAACGACAGCAGCAGCTGCGGTACGCTCAGGTCAGCAACTTTGCCCACGTAGTTGCTCTGAATGGCGTTCAGACGTGCAGTCTCGGCGGTGCCCTGAACCAGACCTTCAGCGGTCAGGCCGAACAGGTTAGTCACCAGCACGCCGACCAGCGCGGCAATAAGCGTGGTAAACAGCAGGGTACCGATGGTCAGCACGCTGATTTTACCCAGCTGAGAGGCATTATGCAGACGGGCTACCGCGCTCAGAATTGAGGCGAAGACCAGCGGCATGACGATCATTTGCAGCAGTTGCACATAGCCGTTACCGACCACGTTAAACCACTGGATAGAGTCCTTCAGCACCTGGCTATCAGAACCGTAGATCAGCTGCAGCGCCAGGCCAAAAACAACACCGATAACCAGGCCGACCAGCACTTTTTTGGCCAGGCTCCACTGCTTGTGACGCGTTTGCGCCAGCGCCAGCAGCAATACGGCGAACACAACGACGTTCGCGATTAGTGGAAAGTTCATCCCCGTTCTCCTGAAGTTTTTTTCACGCCGTTCGCGGTGATTTTGTGTTGCCGCGGCGGGTGTCTTTTTAGGACAAACCCGTAAAGATTTGTCTGGATGTGAGAAGGTTAACAGAACTGAAATGGTACGCTTATATCCAAATGGAATGGATTATGCCAAAAATGCGATCTTCGCCGAATTATTGCTCAGCCCGGCGATGAATGAAGCGATTAAAGTCGGTTTGCAGCGAATTTATCATCGAGGATGACCAGCGTATGGCGCTGTTTTCCGGTAGCGACTGTGGCATGAACACGGCGTAGGCAAACAGCGCCATACACAAAACGCGCTCCAGCTGATTCCCTTTACGGGGGCGAGAATCGGCAGGCGAAAACGCCAGCGGCAGGGCCACAGCAAGGGGACGCCCGCAGGTGTGAGCATGTCGGCGAGAATGTGGCTCAGATAGCCCAGCACCATCCCCTGTAGGGCATCGGCGGGGACTATCCAGCTGTCCGGTACTTTCAGATAGAAAAGGGTGAGTGCGGCAAAGACGGCGAGCAGGCTATGGGTAAAACCGCGATGGCCACACATCCGCGCAATGGGCTTCGATAACCAACTTAGCCGCTGCCCAGGAAGGAGCGTGGGTGGTCAATGTCCGGAAGCAGACAGGTCAATATCGCCGACGGCACGATGTGCCACCAGTCTCCTTGTGCCAGGACCGGCGTCAGTTCGGCATTTTTAGCAAATACCGCGCAGGCGATTGAAAAAAGGAGATGACCTTCCGCCGTCATGATGAAACCCATTGATCTGTGAATTCATACAGTATAGGGTTTTTATACAGTAGGCGGAAGAGGTTACAGTGTAACTCTTTGTCAAAAAATTAACGTGCCAGCCAGCCGCCGTCTACGGCTACCGTATAGCCATTAATGTAGTCCGAGGCAGACGAGGCGAGGAATACCACCGGGCCTTTGAGATCGTCTGGCGTCCCCCAGCGTCCGGCCGGAATACGGTCGAGGATTTCCTTGCTGCGTTCAGCGTCGTCACGCAGCTGCTGGGTGTTGTTGGTGGCCATATAGCCCGGCGCGATGGCGTTGACGTTGATGCCGTGCTGAGCCCATTCGTTGGCCAGCAGGCGGGTGATGCCTAATACCCGCTTTTTGAAGCGGTGTAGGATGGCACACGAATGCCGCCCTGGAAAGAGAGCATCGACGCAATATTGATAATTTTCCCGCCGTTACCTTGTTGCAGAAACTGTTTCGCCACCGCCTGTGAGAGGAAGAAGACCGACTTCAGATTCAGGTTCATCACATCGTCCCAGTTCTTTTCACTGAAGGTCAGCGCATCTTCACGTCGGATGGTCCCGGCGTTGTTGACAAGAATGTCGATACGGCCCGCGGCGGCCACGGCGGCGGGGACGATATCAGCAATGGCGTCAGGCTGGCTCAGATCGGCCTGAATCGCAAACATCCGACGGCCCAGCGCCGCCACTTTTTCTGCGGTTTCTTGCGGAATGCTGCGGCTGACGCTGACGATATCGCATCCGGCTTCCGCCAGCCCAGAGCCATACCCTGACCGAGACCTTTATCGCAGCCGGTAACGAGTGCGACTTTACCTTGCAGATTGAAAGCATGAAGAATCATTTCGACCCCTGTATACGGTTTTTATCATTATGAGATGACCTACAGGGCTAAAGCATAGAAGGGCGTAGCGGAAAATTCAAATAAAAATAAAACAGTGTTTCATTTTTATGATTGGGTTGGCATTTGCGGGCACAATCCGTGCCCGCATCATGATTAGCCGCACAAATTTTCGCGGGTGAGGAATTCCAGAGACGGCAGCTTCACATCGGCCAGAGCGAAGCGCGGGTCGAGTTGGCTTTCCGGAGCCGGGACAACAATGGAGCGCATGCGCGCCGCTTTGCTGGCAATCATGCCATTCACCGAGTCTTCCAGCGCCACGCAGCACAGCGGATCGACATCCAGCGCGGCCGCGCAGTTCAGATAGACCTGTGGGTGCGGTTTGCTATAGGCCAACTTGTCGGCGGAGGCCAGCGCGTCGAACTGCTCGCGCAGGTCAAACATGGTCAGCACTTTTTCCAGCATGTATAGCGGAGAGGCGGAAGCCAGGCCGACTTTCAACCCTTGCGCTTTGCATAGCGCGACGGCTTCACGCACGCCAGGCAGCAGCGGGCGCGTCTGCTCAACCAGCGAAATGACGCGGGCAATCATCCGTTCAACTACGGCGGCACGGTCCGGGCCGCTCCATGGCTGTTGGCCGTACCACAGGTCGACCACCAGATCGATACGTAAACCGCGAGTATCGGGAAGCTCGTGACGACGGGTAAAATCGACGCCCAGCTCGCTCAGCACTTCGTGCTCGGCACGGTCCCACAGCGGCTCGGAATCGATCAGTAATCCATCCATATCGAATATTGCGGCGCGTATTTGACGCTCGGTGGACATAACTACCTCTCCTTTAGGGTAACGAATGCCGGTTAATGGTATATCATATCGGGCGTAAAGTCGGGCGAAAGTCACCTTCAGCAGGTAGACTTAATAAGCACTTAGCCCGAGAGTCTGCGTCTTAACAAGGGGAACCCATGACGTATCAACAAGCTGGACGCATTGCCATCCTCAAGCGTATTGCCGGGTGGGTTATTTTTATTCCTGCCCTGATCTCTACGCTGATTTCCGTGCTGAAATTCATGTATGAACACAGCGCTAAGCAGCCGGGAATCGATGCCGTCATGATGGATTTTGTCCACGTGATGGTCGACATGATGCGTTTCAATACGCCATTCCTGAATCTCTTCTGGTACAACTCGCCGCAACCGGACTTTCATAACGGCCTGAATATTATGTTCTGGGTTATTTTTGCGCTGATTTTCGTTGCGCTGGCGCTACAGGACTCCGGCGCGCGCATGGCGCGTCAGGCGAAGTTTTTGCGTGAAGGGGTGAACGATCAGCTGATTCTGGAGAAAGCGAAAGGGGCGGAAGGGATGAGTCGTGAAGCGCTGGAGGCCCGCGTCGAGGTGCCGCGTCATACCATTTTCGTGCAATTCTTCCCGCTCTATATTCTGCCGATCATTGTGATTGTCGTCGGCTACTTTGTCCTGAAAGTGTTAGGTTTCCTCTAAAAGCAGCAAGCCCGGCGGTTGCCGGGCTTGTGATTATGCAGCAGGGATAGCGCGCGGTTTCCCCTGAGGGTCGACCGCGACGTAGATAAACAGCGCTTCGGTCGCTTTATAGCGCTGACCAATCGGCTCTGATGACACCTTTTTTACCCACACTTCAATATTGATAGTCACCGACGTATTGCCGCGTTTGACGCAGCGCGCATAGCAGCACACTACGTCGCCGACCGCTACCGGGCGCAGGAACGTCATACCGTCTACCCGTACGGTCACCACGCGGCCATGGGCCACTTCTTTCGCCATAATGGCGCCACCAATATCCATTTGTGACATCAGCCAACCGCCGAAGATATCGCCGTTGGCATTGGTATCCGCAGGCATGGCTAAAGTGCGTAATACCAGCTCTCCCTGTGGAGCGTCATTCTGTAGTGTCATTATTATTCTCTGTGCTTACTTATGGTCATCTTGTGGCATATGACGATAGATATACACGCCGCTCAGCACTGTGAATACCAGCGTCAATGCCGTCAGGCCAAACACCTTAAAGTTTACCCAAATGTTTTGCGGTAACCAAAAGGCGATATAAATGTTTGCCAGCCCGCAGAGGATAAAGAACACCGCCCAGGCGAGGTTCAGCTTCGACCACACCGCCTCTGGCAGGGTGATCTCTTTGCCCAGCATGCGTTGAATCAGCGGCTTTTTCATCACCCACTGGCTAATCAGCAGCGCACCGGCGAACAGCGCGTAGATCACGGTGACTTTCCACTTAATAAACTCATCGTTATGGAAGAAAATGGTCAGGCCGCCAAACACAGCCACCAGAATAAAGGTGATCAGCGCCATTTTTTCGACTTTACGATAGCGTACCCAGCTATAAATCAGCACCACCGCAGTGGCGACAATCAGCGCGCTGGTGGCCGCATAGATGTCATAGATTTTATAGAAGGCGAAAAAGACAACCAGCGGTAAGAAATCAAGAAACTGCTTCATACTTCGATTCCGTAGTTCATGCCGCCCGCTATGGGCGGCATCAGATTATTGACGAATAAGCATATACACGCGGAATAAATAGATCAGCAACAAGGCGGAAATCAGGTTGCTGAGCGTGTTAGCCACCACGGCACCAAGGTATGGCGTCAGGAAGGCAAAGCTTGATGCAAACAACAGCAGCAGCGTTTTCGCCAGCATCCAGCCAACTACCGCGGGGGCAATCAGACGAATATTGGCCCAGCCGAGACGAGTGCTGTGACGAATGGCGGAAAAAACGCCCAGTTTATCCTGCACCATCATCACCGGGGCGAATGCCAGCATGATGGCCAGCAGGATGCCGGGAACCACGATCAGCATGACGCCCATTTGAATCAGGAACGTACTGATAAAAATGAGCACCAGCAGCTTTGGAAGCACCGGCGCGCTGGCACCAATCGCTCGCAGCGCACTGACCGGCTGACCGGCGGAGATAAGCTGAATCATCAGCAGAATACCGCCCGCCAGAATCGCATTACCGATAAGCCCGGCAAAGGTGGAGGCCGCAGAGGATTGCAGCAGAATTTGCTGCTGCTCCGGCGTCATGTTCTGCACCAAATCAAACAGCCCTGTGCTGCCTGCCAGATGCTCTCCGGCAGTCAGCGTCGCGAGCTGTTCATCGCTGGGGGAAAAGGCATGGCCAAGCACCACCGTGATAAATGAACAGAGCAAAGCAATCAGCAAAATGGTCACGAACTGATTACGGAAAAAATTACCCGTGTCACGGTATACAGACTGCGCCGTGATAGACATGCACTCTCCTTGAGTATTGCAGGTGTTAATTAGCCGGCAATTGTACCGCAAATCGCGCCTGCGTAGCAGCCTCTGCGCCGGCTCCGCTAAGTATATCTTTGTAAATAGGATTCAGCGGCGGCAGGCCGTATCGCGCGCGGGCGCGATTGCAGGCTTCATTGGGCTCGCCATTTTCACCGGACATGGCGAATTCGCGGCACGGAGAAGGGCGATTGGCATAGATGGTGCAACTGACCGAACCGCCGATTTCCCCCGAGAGGGCCGCACAGCGAACCTGGCGCTGGTTGGTGCCGGTCATACAGCGTAACAAGGGGGTAACGGGCTCGGTGAGCTGCGCGGGAACAGGGCCACCGGCATCATCGGTTTCAGCCCAGTAAAAAGAGACTCGAAAATACGCACAACAGGCACCGCACGTCATGCACGGGTTGATTTCACTCATGATTACACCTGATAAAAACGCATCAACAAAATTGTCACGCTCTAAATTATCCAGCCGCTTTGATGCCGACAAGAGGGGCAAAAAATTTTTCCGACAAAATCAATGAAATTGATGTGGGTGATAATTTCCTGTCAGACATAGGTTGTGAAAATTGATCTGGATTAATAAATGTTAAATCTAATGACTTTGTGTGATCTGTGATGGTTCAAAAGTAACTCATTGTGGGTATATTTGCCGCGCTTGAAAAACCATAATAAGGAAGTGGATATGAAAAAGTTAGCAGTGGTTGCATTGATGTTGAGTACCGTTTCCGGCGGCGCCTGGGCGCATGAGGCAGGGGAGTTTTTCATTCGTGCCGGTTCTGCAACGGTGAGGCCTACCGAGGGTTCCGATAATGTTCTCGGCAGTCTGGGGAGCTTTAACGTCAGCAACAATACGCAGCTTGGCTTAACCTTTACCTATATGGCGACGGATAACATCGGTATTGAACTGCTGGCCGCCACGCCGTTCCGCCACAAAGTCGGCACCGGCCCAACCGGTAATATCGCGACCGTTCACCAGTTACCCCTACGCTGATGGCCCAGTGGTATTTCGGTGATGCGCAGAGTAAGTTTCGCCCGTACGTTGGCGCGGGCATCAACTACACCACCTTCTTTGATAATGATTTCAACAAAACCGGCAAAGAGGCTGGACTTTCCGATCTGAGCCTGGACGACTCCTGGGGCGCAGCCGGCAGGTGGGGCTGGATTATCTGATTAACCGTGATTGGCTGATTAACATGTCGGTCTGGTACATGGATATCGACACCAACGTGAAGTTTAAAGCTAACGGCGTGAACCAGAGCGTCAGTACCAGACTGGATCCGTGGGTGTTTATGTTCTCGGCTGGTTATCGCTTCTGATTTCTTCTGCAAAACTGGCCATTATATGGCCAGTTTTTTTGTGCACAGAAAACCCCCAGCTAGGCTGGGGGTTCCGGAAAGCTTTCAGCTTTGAGCCAGTTATTAAAACCCCTTTTGATTTGTTAAAACACCTTGCGGTCTGGCAACTGCAAGTGTCCAACAAGAAATCAAAAGGGGTCCCAATGGGGACGAAAAGAGCTTAGCGCACACCCGATGGAACTGTAAATATCACATAGTTTTTGCGCCGAAATACCGAAGACAGGCGTTCTACGGAGAGAAACGTAGAGCAATAGGCAGTATTTTGAGAAAGCTATGTGAGTGGAAAAACGTACGGATTGTGGAAGCTGAATGCTGCATAGATCATATCCATATGCTTGTGGAAATCCCGCCCAAAATGAGCGTGTCCGGTTTTATGGGATATCTGAAAGGGAAAAGCAGTCTGATGCTTTACGAGCAGTTTGGGGATTTGAAATTCAAATACAGGAACAGGGAGTTTTGGTGCAGAGGGTACTACGTCGATACGGTGGGTAAGAACACGGCGAAGATACAGGACTACATAAAGCACCAGCTTGAAGAGGATAAAATGGGGAGCAGTTATCGATTCCCTATGCGGGCAGCCCGTTTACGGGCGGTAAGTAACGAAGTCTGATGCAAATGTCAGATCGTATGCGCCTGTTAGGGCGCGGCTGGTAAGAGAGCCTTATAGGCGCATAAGAAAAACCTCCGGCTATGCCGGAGGATATTTATTTCCATCCTTTCCTGCGTGAATTGTGGTGAGCTATGCTCGAAAACCGGGTTCGTGCAGGCGCTGAGATCCCGAAGTTGAATTGCCTGATAGTCGCCGTGTTCTGCACCAGAAAACCAGAAGCGCTGGCAAAGGCCACCGCTGCCTGCATAGCCCAAAGGTGCTAATGCACAGCACAGACAATGTAAGGCCCTGAGGTATTGGAAATGACCATATCCCCTGAGGGTAGCTGCCGAATGTTTACAACTCGATATGAACCAGGCTGTATTTGACCCAGATATTTCTGGGTGAGTTCGGCAGGAACATCATCGGTACCGGTTGGGGTAACACTTATAGCATGTAACTTATAGTCAGCACTGCCAATGCGTACATAGTCATAAATGATGGTTCGGTTGATCGTATATATATTATCTTCATTATGGATTTCACCCGATATATTGACTAATGCCTCTCCCTTCAGGGAGAACGTTACATTTTGAGTGAAATTTAAAAAAGGGCTGTTTCCTTCGTGCGTTGAAAAAGACGCAGTTGAAGACGAACAAGTAAAACTGAGGTTATGCTGAAAATGCCAATATCCGAGGACTAAAAATATTGCCAGTAATGCGCCCACGAAAATAAACAAAATAGTGATTTTTTTCATCAACGAGTCCAGGAATAATAGTAAATGTTTTGACAAGTGTCTCGGCTGTCGCTCCATTCAATACACCGACTGAATAATATCTTTGCTGGTTTATGTAAGTGTAGCGTTTCCTGGGCGTAAATATAGAAAGCAGTTGTTGCAGTGCAAATTTGATTGTTCTTTTCTAACGCTTCTTTCGCAACCGCAAAACTGGAAGCATCTGCAACATCACTTTTTACCCCGGAAATATCATAAACAGGGCATCCCTTCAGTTCGCCAATTTTTCGAGGAGTGATTTGTTCTGGTTTAGATGTATATAGAAAAGAACCTGAGAAAATAACAACCAGAGCCATCACGGCCATAACGTATTTTAACATATGAGGCAGGAAGTTTCGCTGAGGGCGAATCTGCGTCGACACATTGATGTCTTTGCTCAGATAATATCCGGCCCGTGGCACAGTGATAATAATGTCCCTTCACCGAGATACCCGGCTAAGGTTTTTCGCAGCAGGCTGATGTACTGATTTAGAGTATTGGAAGAGGATACGATCCCTGCTTTTTCCCACACTTCCGTAAACAACGTATCTCGGGTTACCAATTCGCCGTGGTGTAGCACCAGGTGGTGCAGAATTTTACTGGCGATAATCGTCAGTTGTGTCGTCTCGTCCGCTTTTCTATTGATATGGCGCAATGTGCCGTTCACGGAATCGTAGATCACCCTTTCATCAAAGGTATACAACATCGCTCGTCTCCTTAAGTTGAGCATCTTTACATGATAGACCTTTCTTTTCTTCCTGTTCAGGTATGTCATACCAATTCAATTATACGGAATATAAATCTATATTTCATGTGTTTTGCGATATGTTTTTCAATAAATACGCATGACATAGGATTATAATGTTGTTTGGCTGAAGAATACTCTGAATACTGAGTCCATCAAACGGGCGGCACCTTGTTGCCCTGGATTCTGTAGGAGAGAGGACAAGCATGAAACATATTGTTGCCGACCTGGGCGTGATGCGACATCCAGATATTGTGCACTTTCGCCTGGAGCCGCTAGTTGATTTAAATGCAAGTCGTATCATCGCTTATGAAGTCTTAAGCGAGCTACAAGGTAATCTGAATCCTGAAAACTGGTTTTCACAACTGTCCGGTCGTGAGCAGATAACTATATTGTGCCAGCAACTTCGTTGCGTCAGCATCAAAGTGAAAGAGACCTGTTTTTATAATTTATCGGTGGAAGGTTTTCTCACTTTGAACCATCGCGATATTGCAGAGATTGCCATGTTCCCTCGTGTATGTCTGGAGGTTTCCGACGCCACAGTACTGAAATACTTGAACGAGAAAGAACTGTATGTTTTTTTCAAAAATATCAGTCGCCTGCGTTTTTTAGGTGTAAAGATATGGATTGATGATTTTTCAGTTAATGATTTGATAACTCTGCCGTCGTATCAGGGGAATGTGGATGGCATTAAAATTGACAAAAATGAAATTCATTCCCGACATCTTGTTGGTATTGTTAATTTGGTTAGAAAAATTCTAAGAAATGTTCCAGTTTTGATTGAAGGTGTCGAATCTGAACGTGACCTAAATACAAGTATTATATCTGGGCCGATATCGCTCAAGGCTATTACTGGAAGAATCAAAATATTATCACTGTTTAATCTCTCTGTTAAGTAGAGTTTTAATATCCTCAATAATATATAAGGTGTTTGTTATGCATTGTTTTAAATTAAATCCTATTTATATCTTTATTGCATCGTCACTTGCATTTTCATCAATGGCCTACGCTATAGAAGTTGATAGTGGGAATACTGTTGATATAAATTCTGGCGACTTAACTGGTGAAATTATCATTCATAGCGGTGGTACACTAAACGTGAATGCTGGAGCTTCAACTGAAGGAACGCAAATTAAAGGCACGGAAAATATAAAAAACGGAGGGCTTCTTATTCTGCTGATATTCAGTCAGGTGGTATTCAGAATGTATCTGGAATAGCGGATAATGCTAATGTTGGTGATGGAGGTAGACAAATTGTAAAAGATGGCGGTAAAACATCAGGAACTGTTTTGCAGAATAATTCAATGCAAGATATTGATGCGGGTGGCCATGCTGATGGTTCGATTATTTATGCGGGGGTGATCAATATATTTTTGAAGGCGGAATCGCTGAGAATACTATGGTTGAAGGCGGAGGGGTAGGGGTTTATGGAGGAAGTGCTAATTATACGACAGTGAATGCTGGTGCTCTATATGTTCATGAAGGAATGGCAAGTAACACCACTGTTAACGGAACAGGGATAATCTCGGTCTCAGGCACGAGCGATCATACCATTCTAAATGGAAATAGTACTCTTTCAGTGAGAGATAATGGTACTGCTTTGGATACCGTGATAAATAATTCCGCAGTGATGTACATATACGACAATGCTACTGTCAGTGGAACTACCATAAACGGTGGTAAACAAGAAATATTTAGTTCTGATTCAATGCCAACGGTTACTGATACGATCATTAATGACGGTACACAGATTGTTCATGTTAATACTGTAGTCGGGATACGGCGATTCATGGTGGGAGCCAGTTGGTATACGGTACAACAACTAATACCACTATTAATGGCGGTATGTCGACGATATATAATGGTGGGTTAGCGGATGGTCATACGAAAATCAATGCTGATGGGAAAATGATGATGATCGCCGGTCCCATGCTACTGATGTAGAGACCAATGGTGGAACCCTGATTGTAAGTGCACCATATTATGGAATTACGGGTATTCCCGCCGCGCAGGTTGACTCCCTTACTATGAATGGGGGAGTGTCTTATTTCAAGCTGGCATGAACGCTGGTGCAAGAGAAGGGATAGCTCTTCATACTCACAACTGAACATCGGTGAACTTACTGGCAGTGGTAACTTTGTATTTAATACATCGCTTGCCGATGGCGTGGGTAATTTTGTCACTATCAACCATGGTAGTGGTCACTTTGGTGTTACGGTGAATGATTCAGGTAAAGAGATTTCCGACCATACCGACCTGACCGTTAACCTCATTAATGACCAGAGTGGTGATATTGACTTTACCCTGATGTCCACTCGTGGGAGCAGCATCCGTGCCGTCGATGGCGGTGCATATATGTACGTACTCAAACAGGAAACCGGCAAGGATGGCCTCGACGGTAACGTCTGGCACCTGGGCGCCATGACCGGGGATGAAAATGGCGGTGGTGACAATGGCGGTGGCGACAATGGTAACAGCGGCGGTGGTCTGGTCACTACCCCGTCCACCGATGCGGTCCTGAGCCTGGCTAATGCCGGTCTGAACATTATGCGTGGTGAAATGGATGGCCTGCGTACGGCACGCCAAAACCAGAGTAGCGATCGTCAGCATGGGAGGGCAGCGTCTGGGCCAGTACCTTGGTAAGAAAAGCGCGGCAGAAACCAGCAATGGCGCAGCCTACAAATTGTATCAGAACGGCATGGAGCTTGGCGGTGACGTGGTCACCTTGCTCGAAAACAGCCAACTGATCGCTGGCGGCTTTGTCTCTCTAACCAATAACAACGTGAAGCATGCCCGCGGTGGCACCAGCTCAGTAGACAGCTATGGCTCGGTGTGTATGCCACCTGGTATGACAATAGTGGCTTCTACCTTGATAGCACACTGAAAGCTAACCGTCTGGAAAGTCAGCTCAGTGCTCGCATGACCAACGGTGATATGACCAGCGGTAAATGGCATCAGTACGGCCTGAGCGCAGCACTGGAAGCCGGCTATACCTATACCCCGATGGACAAACTGACCCTGGAGCCGTTTGCGCGCGTAACGGGACCGCCATTAATGACACGAATGTGACGCTGAATAACGGCATGACTGCCAAAACCGGCAAAGCCCGCTCGCTGACTACGGAAGCCGGTAGCCGTGCGGCAACTAATTTCTCGCTGGGTAATACAGCGTTCCGCCCGTACCTGAGTATCAGCGTCGAACAGGAACTGGCTCACGCCAATGAAACCATAATCAACGACGTGAACCGCTTTAAGAATCACCAGAATGGCACTTCAGGTAAATACGGCGCGGGTATTACTGTAAGCCCGGCTAAAGATGTGACTTTGTATGGTGAACTGAACTATCGGCAGGGTAGCTATGTGGAAGAGCCGGTGCAGGGCGTGGCGGGTATTCGCGTTAGCTTCTAATCAGGAATGGAAACAGGAAGAGGCGGTCGTATCTTCCTGTTTAAGTGGGGCATGATAGTGACTTATAGCATTGAGACCAGCAATAACTACATGCGGTTCGCCCTGGAATCTTTGTATCTGCAAAACAGATTTTCTCATCGAACCTGCATTATTGATGTTACTTCGTTTTATTCTATAAAGGATATTATTCACTGCGTCAGGCGGAATGTTTATAGCACACGATTTATGTTTATTGGCGATGCCGGCGTGCATTCTCGGGCATTGTTGCCTCTCATCACAATAGAAAGTAAATGGCCATTGTCCAGATATTACGAAGCAATTCGCCACTGTCCTGGTGTTGACTACAAAACGGTTATGGATCTTCTGTTAGCGCATAGGAATATGGAGCATTTCTCACACCGAGAAAAAACGACGGTTTACGGACTGTTGCTTAAAGGCTCTATGATTGATGCAGCAAATGAAATTGGTGTACGCCCAAGTTGTTTTATCAACGAGTCGATCGATTGGCTAAGATGCTAAATATGCGCAGTCGTCTTCAGGTACTTCAGTTTTTTAAGTACGAGTATCATCCCAGTTTTGTGCTTGCGAAGATCAACAATCAGGTCAGGGTGTCCGTAAGGAAGCAGTTAAGTACCTGGTAAAGCAATATCAGATTGATACAAACCCACTTCGGTGGGTTTTCACATTGTACAAATGTAATGGACACAAGTTGTGCCATCTTTAGCGTATGAGCCTAAATTCTGTATTGTTGCAATGAATCACTACTGTTGAAGGCATTTTCGAAGAGCGTGTTGTAATAAAAAACAAGTCAATCCCGCGCTCCTTAGTAAGCATTAACGTTTATTAACGCATAGAAAAACAGGGGAGTGGACATTTTCAATAAGATACGCGTTCTGAATGGCATGTATTTTTATTGTTCTTTTTTGCCCCTCAGGAACATAGAAGAAATTCATCTTAAAATCCTCATCACTTGCCGTATCTTTCAGGTTTTTGGCATATCGCATGTTTTTGAATGAGACTTCATCCGGGTTTTCAATTTCGTAGTCGAATAACATGCTGCGTGATATGACTTGAGAGCTGCCGTCCTTTTGAATGTTCCCGCTAAGAGCCACTTGGCCGGTATGGTTTCGTTGCAGTCGGAATGTGAGATCAAGGGTGGCAGAGAGGTCAGGTTCTTTTTGTGCCAATTGTAATATCGTTGAGCAGTAGATATTCATGCTATTGCTCGACTGACGCACAAACAGTAAATATCCGGAAAACAACAACGACGCAGCAGCGACGAAAATGGTGAAATACATTACCGGACTATTTTTCTTGTTCATAACCACTCCAGTAATAATTCAAACATGAAATAAAGCCAGTATTATTTGTCGTACAGCGATTAATGAAAATTCGGCCCGTTTTACCATAAAGATAGGACTCTGACGCCTGGTATAAGAATGTTGTCCCGGATAGGCATGAGATGTTTTCCCTTTCAATTTTTTTTATGAATACCTCTTTTTTAAGCTCAGTTAGCGCGGCTGAGTTTTTTTGAGTGGTATAAACGGAACAACCTTTGAAGTCAAATAAAAAATATGTTTTTAACTCGCTGTGATTTTTGCTGGTGCCTGATGTTGATGTGTTTTTATATATTAGTGTACTGGTTAACACAACCGCAAGAGATAATATAATGACTAATGCAGAATACACGTAATTGATTTTTTTATGGTTCGCGATTGCTGTAGTTGCAACATCAGCAGGTGTTACGGGACTTTCTGATGCGACAGGAATAAGGTCCTGCGTTTTTTGCACATCAATATCACTGCTGAACATGAATCCAATTCTTGGAACGGTGATGATGCACTCATCTTCCAGACCAAAAGCAACGAACTGCTTTCTTATCTCAGAAACATATTTATTCAGGGTGTTGTTTGAGGAACGCAGGCCATAAGAGTCCCAGACATTCTCCAGTATTTCATCACGAGAAATAACCTGACCTCGGCGTGCAAGGAGGTACGAAAGCAACCTGTTCATCGTCACTGTTAACGTGATGAGGGTTGATTCATCCTTGATGAGCCACATTGCACCATCATCGGTTCGATACATAACGACTGAGCCAATCTGGTACACCATCATGCTTCTCCATGCATCACAAGGGAAAGATACCGACAGGTATAAAACGGGTAGGTATCTCCACTCTTTAAGTCTCATCCATTATGTCATACAAGGCCGATCTCACAACTTATTAGGTTTATTGGTTTGTATTTTTCTTGTATTTGAGAATAAAAAATTGAAAAACAGATAATTGTCAATACAAATTGCTGGTTTTGTGGTGGGGGGCTAGGATTGTTCTCACCCCAAATCCAGAGGCCTGTTTCTGAACGACGAAGAGAGAGGCTTAGCTGGATGAAGCCCGATGAATCGTCCGCGGACAAGAGGAGTAAACCGGTGATGATGAAAACAAAGGTACTACAAAAAGCTGAATCGCTGGTTTGCCGCATGCTTTCCCGAGTGAAGAAAATGTGTCTGGAGAGAGAGCTTCTTAACTGTGAGTTTGTCCCTTTTATACAACCCATTTATCGGCACCATGAGCTGGTGGGGTGTGAAGTTCTTCTGCGAGTGAAAAAAGACGGTGTTTATCATCTCCCCGGAAAATATCTGAAGGAGCTTGAGACATCGAAAGTCATTAATGACGTGACCTGCGAATTGATGGAAAAGGTAAAGGTATATTTTACGGGACATATGGCGAGCCTACCTGAAGGGTTCTATTTCTCGTTTAACATTTGCGCAAAACAACTGAATGTCGCCAAAGTGGTCAGAGCCATACACCACTTTAGTGAACATTTTAAAGGACGTGCAGGCCTTGTTCTGGAGATCATTGAACGAGGTACCGTGGAATTTGATGAATTTGCCCTGGATACAATGGATGAACTTGTTCAAAAAGGCATTCGGTTTGCAATAGATGATTTTGGTAGTGGGAGTTCATGCCTTAAATATGTTGAGCATGTCGGTTTCTGTATGCTGAAGATAGATAAGAGTTTAACGGTGATCAGTGATGGAAAACTCGTGTATTCATCAGTGATTGATGCCATCAAGACGATTTCTCACCAATTACAAATGCAGGTTATTGCCGAAGGAGTTGAAACTCATGAGCAGTTGACCCTTTTGCAGGACAAGGGAATTGAAAACTTCCAGGGCTATCATTTTTCCAGAGCGATTACTATGCACGACTTTTTAAATAACTTTTTGAAGTGAATTGCTATAAATATACCGTTGGGGATAATTATGAAAAATATTAAAATCACGCCATTAGCTTTAATGGTGTCTTTAGCCATATATGGAACATCACAACCGGTTATGGCCTCATTTGAAGTCAATTATGGTGATGAGACGAATGAATTTGTTGTTGGTGTAAATGAAATTCAGAATGTAAATAATGGAGGCATTGCTAATGGCACTATTGTTTACAGCGATCCGATTTCTGGTGGTGTTCAGAATGTTAATATAGGTGGGGTCGCAAACGATACAGTATTGGCACCTTCATCTCTTGAAGATCCTATGCAACCGCGAGTTGGTAGCAGCCAAAATATTTATAAAGGCGGCGTGGCTAATGGCACACAAATTAATGATTATTCTTTCGGTGTTCAAAATGTAGAGGGGAAGGTGTTTCTAATCAAACGCATATTGGGCTTACTGGTACTCAAAATATAAAAGAAAATGGCGAGGCGAATTACACCAGTATAAGTCGAGGCGGTGAGCAAAACGTAAATGGCGGCGAGGCTAATCATACTGTCATTAACATAATTCCAAATAATTATAACTGGGATGATTATGCTCATGCTAATCAGAATGTGAATGAAGGTGGCGTGGCTAATTTTACAGAGTTGAGCGGTTATCAGAATATATGGTATCAAAATGATGGGGGCTGGCCTGGACTCCACCTAATTATGCTCGTCAAAATGTCAATTTTGGTGGTGTAGTCAATGATACAATGCTGTATGAATACTCAGAGCAATATGTCAATGATGGTGGTGTAGCCAATAATACAATACTGTCTGGTCTACAATCGATTTTTCCCTCTGAGTATGGGGATAAAAATAGTTATGCACGGCAATATATCTCTGAGGGTGGAGTCGCCAACGATACAACGCTTAATGGCAATTCAGAACAGCATGTCAATGGTGGTACCGCTAACGGTACCACTTTGTATGCGGCGACAGCGTGGCAATATATTCATGACGGAGGTATTGCGAATGGAACAAAAATCCATGATGGCAATATTATTGTCTATGGCGGCGGTGAATCTCATCATACCGAGGTGAGGGGTGGGCAGTTCTCTTTGTTAACCGGTTCGTTGGCTAGCGGTGAGACGTTTGTCAGTGGTTATAGTGAGATGCTGATGGAGGCGGGGCTCACGCGACAGATGTGACGCTGCAAGGTGCGACGCTTTCTATTACCGATCTTTCTCCGCAATCCAGTATGCAAACTGTGGCTCGGGTAGACAAACTCGTTATGGACGAAGGGCTGGTTTCTTTCCTGCGCGATAGTCATGGTGAGTTTGCTGGTCTGAGTATCGGTGAGTTATCCGGCACCGGTAATTTCTATTTTAATATCTCGGTTGCTGAGGCTAACGGTAATTTCGTCACGATAGAACAGGGCACCGGTAACTTTGGGATTGCAGTTGTAGACTCAGGGAGGGAGGTCGCTTCCCACAAGGACCTGACGGTTAATCTTATTCACGAAAAAAATGGTGATGCACAGTTCAGTCTTGTTCAGGCTGATGGCCGAATCATTCAGGCTGTCGATGGCGGTACTTACATGTATACGTTACATAGTGAACAGGACAAAGATGGCCTTGCGGGGAATGTCTGGTATCTGGCTGTACCGGCGAAGGGGACGGTGATGGTGATGGGAATGAAAACGGCAACGAAAACGGAAATGGGAACGAAAACGGGAACGGAAATGGCAACGGCAGCGGCAGCGGAAATGGCAACGGGGAGGTTCCGCAGACCACCCAGCGACAGATGCGGTTCTTAGCATGGCTACCGCTGGCCTGAATGTCATCCGCTCCGAACTGGAGAGCCTGCGTGTATACCGAATGAGTCAGAATAGCGCACTGAAACATGGCGAGGCCAATGTCTGGGGCCACTATCTTGGTAATAAGAGTGCAATTAATAACAGCAATGATGCGGCATACAAACTTCACCAGAACGGTTTTGAGCTGGGAGCTGACATCACTACCGGGTTCGCACGTGGCAATCTGGTCACCGGTGGCTACATGACGCTGTCAGATAACCGGGTGAATCACGCCAGAGGCGGTAAGAGTAAAATGGACAGCTACGGCCTCGGCGCTTATGCCACCTGGTATGATAACAGTGGCTTCTATGTGGATGGTGTCGTGAAAGCTAACCGTCTGGAAAGCAACCTGAATGCCCGGATGACTAACGGTGGCGCAACCAGCGGTAACTGGCACCAGTATGGAATCAGTACTTCGTTGGAAGGCGGCTATACCTTTAAACCAATGGATATATTGACCATTGAACCCTTTGTTCGCAGTACTGCTACACAGATCAACAATGCCAACGTCACGCTGTCTAACGGCATGATGGCTGAGACGGGCAAAGCGCGCTCTTTGACGGCGGAGGCGGGGCTCGTCTGGGAACCCAGTTTGCTTTTGGCTCAACACAATTCGCACCTTATATCAGTGCCAGCGTGGAGCAGGAATTCGCCAAATCGAATACCACCACGATTAATAGCATCAACCGTTTTGATAACAACCTGAATGGAACATCCGGCAAATACTCAGCGGTCTAGCCGCGCAACTCTCGAGAGGGACAACGCTGTACGGTGAGGTCAGTTATCGTCAGGGTAGTCATGTTGAAGAACCCATTCAGGGCGTGGCGGGTATCCGCGTCAGTTTCTGATCGGTTGTCGCTTCTGAAATAGAGCGTGACGCGCGCTTTGGTAAAACTGGCCAGTATATGGCCAGTTTTTTTCACGCTAAAACTTCATCGCGGCAGTCACCGCTATTTATTGAACAGATCAGGTGCCCAGGGTGTGGGATCAACATCCATAAACGGTGCGCGTTCAAACCGGGACTTCAGCGCCCATGGAACGGTGCAGTCAAATATGGTCTTACAGGTGATGCCGTTGGCGCGGATGGAGTGGCTGTAATCCGGCGCTTGAGACGGATCCAACTGATGACCGCGAAGTCCTGGGAGATTTGTGATGCTGACATCACCCTGCATTCGGGTGGTCATGGCCCAGAGAATGTCATCACTGTCGAAAATATCGACGTCTTCATCGACGAGAATAATGTTCTTAAGCTCGGAATAGGTGGCTAACGCAATGAGTGCCGCCTGGCCCTGACGTCCTTCATCTGACGGTTGACGTTTTTTCACCTGCAAAATACCGAGGAATTTACCGCCACCGGCGGTATGCGCGTACACATTTTGCAGAAAGCCGGGAATTGCCTCTTCAACGGCGTTGCGAATGCTGGCTTCCGTTGGCAGCCCGGCAAGCGTGGTGTGCTCTTCACCCGGCCCCACTAGCGTTTGTAAAATCGCCTGGTGACGCATGGTGACCGCTTTCACTTTAATAACGGGTAACGAGGGTTGGCTTCGCCACAGTAGCCGGGGAACTCCGGCATAGCGTGTCCGCTATCGGTATGCTGATCTTCTCTGACGCGAACGCCAGGCAGCAGCTCGCCTTCAATAATGATCTCCGCGCGGGCAATCGCCTTTTCCTGGACCGCCACGCCTTGTACCAGCTCCACCGGCTGCTGGCGTAATGCGCCAGCGACGCCCAGCTCGTTGTAACCAAACGGCGTGGTAGGGGCTTCAAAACACGCGCCAATATAGATAGCCGGATCCAGACCCATATTGATGGTCACTGGCAGCGGTTTGCCCGCAGCTTCTGCTTTTTGACGGAACACTTCAATATGGCGACCGGCAGCAAGAAACATCGATAGCTCGTCGCGCTCCTGTACACAGAGACGATGGATGGTCACGTCGGTCAGTGAAGCATCTTCAGGATCGCTTGCCAGCACCAGCCCAAGACAGAAGAACGGGCCTGCATCAATGGGGTGTTGGTCGGGGCCGGGAGAAGTTTACGCAGATCGAAGTCAGGATCGTCTGCGTAAAACACCTGTTCCTGGCAGGGTGCCTGCGAGGCCGGAACGACGATGGGGGCAATCGGCGCTTTGACCGCCTGGCCGACGTGCTGCGCGAGCTTTGCGGGTTCACAGCCTAACAGTAGCGCGGCTCTTTCCCGGCTGGCATGCATACCGACAAGAATGCGGGAGCTTGGGTAGCCTTTAATGTTATTGAACATCATGGCAGGGCCAATGCGGGTCGGTCGTTTTACCGTACCGCCTGCGCCAATATGACGGTAAACACCTGCCAGTTCTGCATTGGGATCAACGGGATGATCGGTTTCAATATACTGGCTCTCGTGGCGCTGGAGTAATGCGATAGCGCTTCTGAGATCGTTAATCTGGTTTTTCATGTTTTGCTCCTGCTAATCAATACCTCCATTTTTATTCGAACGAGACAGATCATCAATTGCATCATTTATGCTATTTTGATATGAATTTTATTATCAATTTTTGGGTGTGAGTGATGCAATTTCGACTGATGCGCAATTTCATTGTGGTGGCTGAAGAACTCCACATGCATCGAGCCGCAGAGCGGCTAAATATGGCGCAACCGGCACTGAGTCAGCAGATTAAAACCCTGGAGGAGCGTTTAGGGGTCACGCTGTTTAGTCGCGCAAACCGCCGTTTGACGTTGACGCCTGCCGGCACCGCATTTCTCAAGAAAGCCAGAATTGCCATCGCCATGGCCGAGCAGGCCGCTGTTGATGCCAGACAGACGGCCAGAGGCGAGCAGGGGGTACTGAATCTGGGCTGCGTGTCGAGTGTGATGCTCGATAGCAAGCTGCCAGCCTGTCTGCGCCAACTGCACGCGCAGTGGCCAGCTATATCAATTTCAATGATGACGGGCAATGTGCATAATCTCTACACCGCCGTGCAGAGCAACCAGCTGGATGTGGCCATCATCCGCGCACCGATTCCGGTTCTGCCGGAAGACCTGCAACGCCGCGCTTTTACGACAGAAAAAACGGTGTTGGCGATCGGCAAGCAGCATCCTCTGGCGGGCTCATCGGCGCTGACGCTGGCTTCCGTTAAAGACGATAAGTGGATTTCCTTGCGGGATCCCGAAGGGTAGGCCTGGAGCAATATCTCTATGATGCCTGTCATAGTGCGGGTTTTCAGCCGCATGTTATCCAGAATGCGAGCGACGTACTCACTGTGCTTAGCCTGGTTTCCGCCGGCTTCGGCATCGCGTTGCTGCCCGTTTCCGCGAGAGCGGTCAGCCTGGAGAATGTCGTCTATGTCGATATCATCGACAGGCTGGAGGAGAGCGAACTCACCCTGGTGTGTCATCGGATCATTCGCTCAGAGGTCCTGAATAAATTTCTACGAACGCTTGAACGTCCATGCAAGGGCGTGGAGTGATGCTGCTCCACCGGGCGTTATGATGGCCCGCGCTCGGAGGCAATCTTTACCGCGAGCCCGGTCAAAACGCCTCCCATTAGCCAGCGCTGGATGATGCCAAAAGACGGACGGCGCACCAGAAATAACGCGATGGTCCCTGCCGAGATTGCCACCATGGCGTTTATCGAAACGCTGATCACAATCTGCGTCATGCCGAGCAACAACGATTGCCCCAGTACGCTGCCGTGCGCCGGGTTGATAAACTGGGGTAGCAGCGACAGATAGACGATGGCAATTTTAGGATTGAGCAGGTTGGTCAGAAACCCCATCAGGAACAGCTTGCGAGGGCTGTGTCGGGGTAATTCCTTCAGTTGAAACGGCGAGCGCCCGCCGGGGCGCACGGACTGCCATGCCATCCACAGCAGATAAAGCACGCCAGCAATGCGCAGCGCGTCGTAGGCATAGGGAACGGCCATCATCAGCGCGGTCAGGCCGAAAGCGGCACAGACCATATAGAAGATAAAGCCAAGCGCCACGCCACCAAGAGAGACCAGCCGGCCGCTCGCCCCTGAGAGATGGAACGAGAGATGAGATAGATCATATTGGGCCCTGGCGTGAGCGCCATACCAAGAGAGACGAGCGCGAAAGCGAGAATGTTATGGGACTCTGACATGACGGACTCCTGCGAGGCGATGTTTTTTTATCCTATGCGATTCTGTTTTTTTCCGCGAGGCAATTGTTAGTAGGGGATTCATTCAGGTCGCAGGTACGTTTATATCTGTATGGCACGGCGGTCGGACTAAAAAAAGCCCGCATTGGATGCGGGCAAAAATACTGGAAGCAATGTGAGCAATGTCGTACCGAATATCTGAGTGTTTAACTCAACTACTCGGCAATGAGAAAGATAATGCTTCTCATTTAATATATCAACCCTGTTTTTTGTGTGTAGACAGAATGGCTTCGGCCAGCATGGAAAGGGGAAGCTGGAAGGCCGCCCAGAGGATGCCGGCGGCCTGAAAGGTTACGCTGCTTTTGTCGCTGCTTTCATGCTTTGGACAAAGCTTTTCAGTTCATTGAGCATCGCCTGCGGATTCTCGACGTTGCGTTCGATGATCTTCACAATTGCCGAACCGGAAATGGCCCGGCAGCTCCGGCATCAATTGATGCCGCAACCTGATCCGGCGCAGAAATCCCAAAGCCCTGCAGCGGCGGTGCGGCGTTGTACTCTGCCAGCTTCGCGACCAGATGGTGCAGCGGCAGGGCGGCGCGGGTTTCGGTGCCCGTTACGCCTGCGCGGGAAAGCAGATAAGTGTAACCACGGCCATGTTCGGCAATCTGGCGCAGTAAATCATCATCGGCATTTGGCGGGCAGATGAAAATTGGCGCGACGTTGTGACGCAGGGCCGCCTGACGGAACGGTGCAGACTCTTCCACCGGCACATCAGCAACCAGTACTGAATCCACGCCGACGCGAGCGCATTCTGCGTAGAACTCATCGATACCACGGTTGAATACCAGGTTTGCATACATCAGCAAGCCGATCGGAATAGCCGGGTATTTCTGGCGAATCGCCGCCAGCATTTCGAAACACTGGGTTGGGGTTACCCCCGAAGCAAATGCGCGCAGGGTCGCGTTCTGGATGGTCGGACCGTCAGCCAACGGATCGGAGAACGGAATGCCCAGCTCCAGGGCGTCGGCACCGCCTTCGATCAGCGCATCAATGATTTTTAGCGACTGCTCCGGGTTCGGGTCACCTAAGGTCACGAAGGGGACAAAGGCGCCTTCCTTGCGGCCTTCAGTTGGGCAAACAGGTTGTCGTAGCGTTCCATCAGATTTCCCCTCGCGCTTTCAGAATATCGTGTACGGTAAAGATGTCTTTGTCGCCGCGGCCGGACAGGTTCACTACCAGCAGCTGCTCTTTTTCAGGGTTTTCGCGCATCATTTTCAGCGCGTGGGCCAGGGCGTGGGATGACTCCAGCGCCGGGATAATCCCTTCGTGACGGCTCAGCTCTTTGAAGGCGTCGAGCGCTTCATTATCGGTAATCGACACGTACTCGGCGCGACCAATGCTGTTGAGGAAGGCGTGCTGCGGGCCGACGGACGGGAAGTCGAGACCGGCAGAGATCGAGTAAGATTCTTCAATCTGGCCTTCGTCGGTCTGCATCATCGGTGATTTCATGCCGAAGTAGATGCCCACGCGGCCATGCTTCAGCGGTGCGCCGTGCTCGCCGGTTTCGATACCGTGACCGGCCGGTTCTACGCCAATCAGGCCGACGCTGGTCTCGTCAATAAAGTCGGCGAACATACCGATGGCGTTGGAGCCGCCGCCAACGCAGGCAATCACCGCATCCGGCAGACGACCTTCTTTCTCACGCACCTGCACTTTGGTCTCTTCACCGATCATGCGCTGGAATTCACGCACGATGGTTGGGAATGGGTGTGGGCCCGCGGCGGTGCCGAGCATGTAGTGCGCGGTTTCGTAGCTGCCAGACCAGTCGCGCAGCGCTTCGTTACAGGCATCTTTCAGGGTCGCGGAACCACTGTGTACCGCGATGACTTCCGCGCCCATCAGGCGCATACGGAACACGTTCGGCGACTGACGCTCGATATCTTTAGCGCCCATATAGATACGGCACTTCAGGCCGAGCAGGGCGCAGGCAAGCGCAGAAGCCACGCCGTGCTGACCGGCGCCGGTTTCGGCGATGATTTCGGTTTTGCCCATCCGTTTTGCCAGCAGCGCCTGACCCAGCACCTGGTTGGTTTTGTGCGCGCCGCCGTGGAGCAGGTCTTCACGCTTGAGGTACAGCGTGGTTTTGGTGCCCGCCGTCAGGTTGCGGCACTTAGTGAGCGCCGTTGGGCGGCCAGCATAGTTTTTCAGCAGGTCGGTAAATTCGGCCTGGAAGTCAGGATCTTTCTGCGCGCTAACAAACGCTTCTTCCAGCTGGCGCAGGGCCGGCATCAGAATCTGCGGAACGTACATACCGCCAAATTCGCCGAAATAGGGTTCAGTAAAGTACTCATTATTGCTCCTTAATATGCGCGCAGCGTCTGAAATACCGAGGCCAGTTTGCTGGCGTCTTTAATACCCGGTTTTGACTCGACACCTGAATTGAAATCCAGCCGGCGCAGCCGCTTTTGGCTGCGTCTACGCAGTTGTCTGCGCTTAACCCACCGGCCAGCATCACGTTGCTGAGATCCTGACCTTGTAACAGAGACCAATCAAAACGCTGACCGGTGCCGCCCTGACCATTGTCGAAGAGATATTTGTCGACATGATTCAGATTGCGCGGCGGCAGTGTGTCGGCCACGCTCAGCGCTTTCCAGATTTGCACGCCATCCGGCAATTGCGCACGCAGAGCGTCAATATAGGTCTGGTCTTCATCACCGTGCAGTTGCACCGCGCTCAGCGATAGCGTGGCGGCAAGCGCGATAACCTCGGCCTGCGGCGTATTGCGAAACACGCCGACGTAGCTCAGCGGCGCGGCGGCAATGACCTCACGGGCCTGCTCCACGCTGACCGCACGCGGCGACGCGGGAACAAATATCAGCCCGCCGTAAATCGCGCCGGCCTCATAGGCTGCCTGGGCATCCTGGGCGCGGGTCAGCCCACAGACTTTATTTTCCCCAGCAGCACGCGGCGGACGGCGGCATTGAGGTCATCATGAGACATCATCGCCGAACCAATCAGAAAGCCGTTGGCGAAGTGCGCCAGCTCGCGAACCTGCGCGTTGGTGTTAATCCCGGACTCGCTGATAACCGTCACATCATGCCCCAGACGCGGCGCCAGCTGGCGGGTACGGTTGAGGTCGATGGAGAGGTCACGCAGATCGCGGTTATTAATGCCGACGACTTTGGCCTTCAGCGCAATGGCGCGTTCCAGCTCTTCCTCGTTGCTCACTTCAGTCAGCACGCCCATATTCAGACTGTGCGCCACGGCGGCAAGCTGGCGATACTGCTCGTCGTCCAGCACCGAGAGCATCAGCAGGCAGGCATCCGCCTGATGGAAGCGCGCCAGGTAGATCTGGTAAGCGTCGATGATAAAGTCTTTGCACAGAATCGGCTGCGGCGCGATTTGGCTGACGATTGGCAGGAAATCGAAGCTGCCCTGGAAATACTTCTCGTCAGTTAAAACCGAAATCGCCGAAGCGTAGTGTTTGTACACGTTGGCAATACGCGCCGGGTCGAAATCATCGCGGATCACCCCTTTCGACGGCGAGGCTTTTTTACATTCCAGAATAAATGCGGTGCGGGTGCCGCGCAGCGCGTCATAGAAACTACGCTGGCTTGGCTGCACGTCGTTCTGGAACGAGGCTAACGGTTGTTGTTGTTTGCGGGCTGCTACCCAAATCGCTTTATCGGCCACGATTTTTGCTAATACGGTCTGCATTTTTTATCCTCTTGCCGCTAATGCGGTGACGCGGTCGTAGGCTGTGCCGCTGTGCAGCACCTCCAGCACTTGCTTGACGTTGGCCTTCAGGTCTTCATGACCGTAAAGACGCATCAACATGGCGACGTTTACCGCCACAGCGGACTCATGCGCAGCTTCACCTTTACCTTGTAGTAAGCGCGTCAGAATGTCACGGTTTTCTTCCGGGGTGCCGCCCGCCAGCTCGGCCTGATGGTAAGGCTTGAGGCCGAAGTCATCTGCAGTAAGCTGGTAGCTCTTAATTTCCCCGTTATTCAGCTCGGCAACCACCGTTGGCGCATGGAGCGAGACTTCATCCATCCCGCCGCTGTGTACCACTGCCGCACGTTCATAACCCAGTACACGCAGGGTTTCGGCGATCGGCAGTACCAGTTCCGGACTGTAAACGCCAATCAGCGCCAGCGGCGGGTGCGCCGGGTTAATCAACGGACCCAGCACGTTGAACAGGGTGCGGGTTTTCAGCTGTTGGCGAACCGGCATCGCATGGCGAAAACCGGTGTGGTATTTCGGTGCGAACAGGAAGCACACGCCGAGTTCATCCAGCGCCTGACGCGATTTGTCGGCGTTCATATCGAGATTAATGCCGAAGGCGGCCAGCAGATCGGAAGAGCCCGATTTGCTGGAGACGCTGCGGTTGCCGTGTTTGGCGACCTTCAGCCCACACGCGGCGGCGACAAAAGCGCTGGCAGTGGAGATATTGATGCTGTTGCTGCCGTCGCCGCCGGTGCCGACGATATCGGCAAACGGGTAGTCCGGACGCGGGAACGGCGCGGCGTTTTCCAGCAGCGCGGTGGCGGCACCGGCGATTTCGTTCGGGCTTTCGCCACGAATTTTCATGCTCACCAGCGCGGCGGCCAGCTGCTCTGGCTTCACTTCACCGCGCACTACGGCGGAAAACAGCACGTGACTTTCCTGCTGGCTCAGCGTTTGTGCCTGATACAGTTTTTCCAGAATTGGCTGGAGTGTGTTGCTCTGCTCCAGCTTCTGCAGCGCCCATGCCAGGGTTTGTTCCAGCAGGCGTGCGCCCTGAGTGGTGAGGATCGATTCCGGATGGAACTGGAAACCGCAAACGCGATCGGCATCGTGCCGAACCGCCATCACCATTCCGTTAAAGTGGGCGTTGATGGTTAAGCCTGCCGGAATATTGCTGCCAACCAGCGAGTGGTAGCGGGCGACCGGCAGCGGATTGCTTAAGCCGTCAAACATCGCCTGACCGTCGTGTTCAATGCTGGACGCTTTACCATGCAGAATTTCGCCAGCCTGGCCGACATAGCCGCCGTAGGCTTCAACAATTGCCTGATGGCCAAGACAGATGCCGATAATGGGCAGTTTGCCGCGCATACGCGTCAACAGCTCCGGCATGCAGCCGCTTCCGACGGCGCCCCCGGGCCGGGAGAGAGCATCAGCACCGGGTTGTCCATGGTGCCGAGGCGGTCGATTAAGGTTTGTGCCGGAACGTGGTTACGGTAAATCACCACGTTGTGCCCATTTGCGCGCAGCTGATCTGCCAGGTTGTACGTAAAGGAGTCGATATTATCGAGCAGCAGAATGTCAGCCATCAGAAAATCTCCTGTGCATGATGGGCGGTGGCGATGGCGCGCAGAACTGCACGCGCTTTATTACGGGTTTCATCGGCTTCAGACTGCGGGACAGAATCCAGCACCACGCCTGCGCCGGCCTGTACGGTGGCGATCCCGTTTTCAACAAACGCTGAACGAATAACGATGCAGGTGTCGAGGTCGCCGTGAGCGGTAAAGTAGCCCACCGCGCCGCCGTAGCTGCCGCGGCGTTTACCTTCAGCGGCGGCAATCAGCTGCATCGCGCGGACTTTCGGCGCGCCGCTGAGGGTGCCCATATTCATGCAGGCGCGATACGCGTGCAGCACATCGAGGTCCTGACGCAGCTCGCCGACCACGCGGGAGACGAGGTGCATCACGAAAGAGTAGCGGTCCACTTTTGTCAGATCGGCCACGTAGCGGCTGCCAGGCGTACAGATGCGGGCCAGATCGTTACGCGCGAGGTCAACCAACATCAGATGCTCGGACAGCTCTTTGTGGTCGGTCCGCATCTCCAGCTCAATGCGGCTGTCGAGGTCGCGATCCAGCGAGCCGTCGGCGCGGCGGCCGCGCGGTCGGGTGCCGGCAATCGGGTAGATCTCAATCTGACGATTAGTGGCATCGTACTTCAGCGAACTTTCCGGCGACGCGCCGAACAGAGTGAAGTCGTTATCCTGCATAAAGAACATGTACGGGCTGGGGTTGCTCTTCTTCAGCACATCATAGGCTGCCAGCGGGGAAGGGCACGGCAGCGAGAAGCGGCGAGACGGCACCACCTGGAAAATTTCTCCGGCGCGAATGGCTTTTTGCATTTTGCGCACCACGTCGCCGTACTCTTCGTCGCTTTGATTGGTTTCGCAGCGCATCTCTTTAATGGTGTGTACCGGCAGAGCTGTCGGCGGTTCATTGAGTTGCTGGCGTACCTGCGCGATGCGTTGCAGCAGGCGATCTTTCTCTGCCTCAGAAGGGGTAAACAGACTCGCCTGAATACGCGTGTTTTTAGTCTGATGGTCGATTACCAGCAGCGTTTCGGCCAGATAGAAGCAGTAGTCCGGGCAGGCCGTGTCGCTTTCAAGCTGCGGTAAATCCTCAAAACCGGCGACCAGGTCGTAAGCGAACAGGCCGCCGAAGAACATCGCTTCACGCTCGTCCTGCGGAACGTCGACCAGCTCTTGCAGCAGGCGGAAGGCGTCAAACACCGACAGCGAGCACAGGCGGGCATCTTCATCCAGCAGCGTGCTGACCGACGGGAAACGCAGCACGCGGCTGTTCGGCTGGCGAATGTTCTCGACGCCTGCAGGCAGCGCGGCATCGAGCAGCGGCAGCAGGGAGGCACCGTTATCGGAAAGCGCCTGCAGCGTGACGGTATCGCCCAGTGCGGTGATGCGCAGCGCGCTATCGACCAGCAGCAGGCTTTTTAAGTCGTTTTTACTGTCAATATCGGCTGATTCAAGCAGCAGCGTCGCCGGACGCGCGCCGCACAGCTGTTGGAACAGTGCGGTGGGGTTTTCACGGTAAATCGCGTCGCTGGTCAGAAGCTCGAGCATAGGTTTTTGTGTTTGCATCGTTGTTCTCGCCTGTTCTGTCTCTTTTTTGCTTAATAAAAAGCCCGCTCATTGGCGGGCTGGGTATCTGTATGCTTAACGCAGACGTGATGACTCCGCCCTATCGGGAAGTACGCCACCAACCGCCGTGCAGAGCAATCATTTTACGTGTCATTTGCAGATACCTTACTAAGTGAACTTGCGTACTAGTTAACTAGTTCGAAGGGCAAAGTCAACCCCTGATTTCAGAATTTCCCGTAATCCCGCTATGATAGGCCGCTAACAACGCTGAGTCGTATTAAGGAAGCCGTTTTGAGCGATACCAATTACGCAGTGATTTACGATCTGCACAGCCACACCATCGCCTCGGATGGCCGCCTGACACCGGAAGAACTGGTGCACCGCGCCGGGGAGATGCGGGTGGGGACGCTCGCTATCACCGATCACGACACCGTGGATGGCATCCCTCGCGCGCAGGCGGAAATTGCCCGCGCCGGGCTGCCGCTCACGCTGATTGCCGGCGTGGAAATTTCTACGCTGTGGGAAAATCATGAAATTCATATCGTTGGGCTGAATATCGATATTGCCAACCCGACACTCACCGCCTTCTTAAACGCACAGATTGATCGCCGCCAGCAGCGCGGAAAAATGATCGCCGAGCGCCTGGAGAAAGCGCATATTCCCGGCGCCTGGGAAGCCGCGCTGAAAATGGCTGAAGGCGGCGCGGTGACCCGCGGCCACTTTGCCCGTTTCCTGGTCGAGCAGGGTAAAGCCAGCAATATCGGCGATGTCTTCAAAAAATATCTCGCGCGTGGGAAAACCGGTTACGTTCCGCCGCAGTGGTGTACAATAAAGGAAGCTATTGATGTCATTCATCATTCGGGTGGGGTAGCGGTTATTGCTCACCCGGGGCGGTACAATCTGTCCGCCAAGTGGCTGAAAAGATTGCTGGCACACTTTAGTGAACACGGCGGCGACGCGATGGAAGTTGCCCAGTGCCAGCAGGCGCCGCACGAGCGCGCTCAGCTTGCCACCTATGCCGCGAATACGGTTTACTGGCGTCACAAGGGTCGGATTTCCATCAACCCTGCCCGTGGATTGAGCTGGGCCGCAAACTGTGGTTACCCGCAGGCGTCGAGGGAGTCTGGCAGCGCTGGGAGCAGCCGCAGAATACAACTGAGAGGGAAGCATGAGTCAGTTTTTTTATATCCATCCGGATAACCCGCAGCCGCGTCTGATTAATCAGGCGGTTGATATTGTGCGTAAGGGCGGCGTCATCGTCTACCCAACCGATTCCGGCTACGCGCTGGGCTGCAAAATTGAAGACAAAGGCGCGATGGAGCGGATTTGCCGCATCCGTCATCTGCCGGACGGCCACAACTTCACGCTGATGTGCCGCGATTTGTCCGAGTTGTCGACTTACTCCTACGTCGACAACGTGGCGTTTCGTCTGATGAAAAACAACACGCCGGGCAACTACACCTTTATCCTGAAAGGGACCAAAGAGGTGCCGCGTCGCCTGCTGCAAGAGAAACGTAAAACGATTGGCATGCGCGTGCCGTCTAACCCGATAGCCCAGGCGCTGCTCGAGACCTTAGGCGAGCCGATGCTCTCCACCTCGTTGATGCTGCCGGGCAGTGAATTTACCGAGTCTGATCCGGAAGAGATTAAAGACCGTCTGGAAAAGCAGGTGGATTTGATCATCCACGGTGGTTATCTGGGCCAGCAGCCGACCACGGTGATTGACCTGACCGAAGACTCGCCGGTTGTGCTGCGTGAAGGCGTCGGTGACGTGAAGCCGTTCCTGTGATGTCCTGAACCCGGCAGTTGCCGGGTTATTCCCATGTCATGCGCCGATTTGCCCCTTCCTCAATAAAAGGCCAGGAACAAGCTGCCCATTTCTTCTAAAATTCGTGTAGTATGTGCGGTCACCATTTTGGGTGGGTAGCCTCGTTGCCATTAAAGCGCCGCTGCCCGCCTGCTTATGCGACCCGGTGCATACTCCCGCGTTGCTAATGAAGTCTCAAGACGCCTGTGAAGGCGACACCTGAAGGAAGCTCTATGAGCGATAAAAGCGAAAAACTGCAAAAAGTGCTGGCTCGTGCTGGCCATGGCTCCCGTCGTGAAATTGAAACGATTATTGAAGCGGGCCGCGTGAGCGTCGATGGCAAAATTGCCAAGCTGGGCGATCGCGTTGAAGTGATCCCGGGCCTCAAAATTCGTATCGACGGCCATCTGATCTCCGTGAAAGAATCTGTCGAACAGATCTGCCGCGTTCTGGCCTACTACAAGCCGGAAGGCGAACTCTGTACTCGCAACGACCCGGAAGGGCGTCCGACCGTGTTTGATCGTCTGCCGAAACTGCGCGGCGCGCGCTGGATTGCCGTAGGCCGTCTGGACGTGAACACCTGCGGTCTGTTGCTGTTTACCACCGACGGTGAACTGGCGAACCGCCTGATGCACCCAAGTCGTGAAGTTGAGCGTGAGTACGCGGTGCGTGTCTTTGGCGAAGTGGACGACAACAAAGTGCGTCAGCTTTCTCGTGGCGTGCAGTTGGAAGATGGCCCGGCAGCGTTCAAAACCATTAAATTCAGCGGTGGCGAAGGCATCAACCAGTGGTACAACGTGACCCTGACTGAAGGCCGTAACCGCGAAGTCCGTCGTCTGTGGGAAGCGGTGGGTGTGCAGGTCAGCCGCCTGATCCGCGTTCGCTATGGCGATATTCCGCTGCCGAAAGGGCTGCCGCGCGGCGGCTGGACCGAGCTGGACCTGGCGCAAACCAACTACCTGCGTGAGCTGGTTGAGCTGCCGCCGGAAACCTCGTCAAAAGTGGCGGTGGAAAAAGACAGACGTCGCATGAAGGCGAATCAGATTCGTCGCGCCGTGAAGCGTCACACGACCACCGGCAATAATGCGAATAACGGCAACCGCCGTTCCAGCACGCGTAATAACCCGAAAGGGTAAGCTCCTGTGTTCCGGCGGGCCTCCGCCGGAACTTTATTCCCGCATTTCTCTTCTCCTGTGATTCTATTCACACTTCTGTATAAAGACAAAAAACAGGAATTCCCCAGACAAAGAACGCAAAGTGATAAAATAGCGCCCGCCATATACTGACGCCACAGATTACTCAAACAGGTAGCCCGAAATGGAAACAACGAAAAAACTCTCGGCAAGCTATGTGGTTATCGGCGTTAAAGAAAAGATAGGCTATGGCTTTGGCGATTTTGCCTCTAATTTATCCTTCGGTTTCGTTTCGCTTTTTTTATTATTCTTTTATACCAATATCTTCGGCATCAGCGCGGTCCAGGCAAGCCTGATCTTTGTTATTGCTCGAGTGGTGGATGCCATCTTTAATATTCTGATTGGCTTTGCAATTGATAAAACCCACAGTCGTTACGGCAAACTCCGTCCGTGGTTATTATACGGCTCGATTCCGCTTGGGCTGCTGACGATACTGTGCTTCCTGCCGTTGGGCGGCGAAGCGAAATTCTGGTTTGCGCTGTGTTCTTATACTATTTATTGTCTGGCCTACACGGCGGTAAACACCCCGTATTCGGCGATGACCAACCGCTTAACCCAGCATGAGGCTTCGCGTTCATCGTTGTCGGTGTATCGCTTTGTGCTGGCTATCGTCGGCTATCTGATTGTTTCGACCACCGCGGATATCCTGATTTCACCGTTCGATGACAAACAGATGGGCTATGTTTTTGCCGTCTCATGTTTTGCGTTGCTGGCGACCTTCTTGTTCCTCGCCTGTTTTGGCATGACCAAAGAGCGCGTTGGAGAAGAGGAAGATTCGCCTGCGCCGACCCTAAAAGAAATGTTCCGCGCCGTGATGGGCAATGGCCCTTTGATTAACCTGTCGCTGTTTACCGTCTTCTTTTATATTGCCTATACCGTGTGGATGGCGATCGCCATTTACTTTATTAAATATATTATTGGCAATGAAGGATTTACCTCTTCGTTCTTTATGATTCAGTCGGCCGCTTATATTTTAGGGACGGTCGTTTCTGAGAAAATCATCGCCATGATGGGGAAAAAGAAAATGACCCTGCTGGCGCTATTGATTGGCGTACTGGGCGTCCTGATGCAGTATTTCGTAGCCGGGGATAATATCTGGTTAATTATGACCGGGGTGTGCCTGTTCAGTATTACCTTAGGCATGGGATTCGTCGCCATGTGGTCAATGATTGCGGATACCGTGGAATATGCGGAATGGCATCATGGCGTGCGTACCGAAGGCGCGATATACGGCTTCTTCAACTTTATCACCAAAATTGCAATGGCGATCGGCGGCGGTTGTGCCGGGTGGATGCTGGATTATTACCACTATGATGCCGCCAGCATTAGCGCCAGCGCGCTAAGCGGTATCAATATCCTGATGACGCTGTTCCCCGGCGCCATGTTCGCGATAAGCGCTATTTTTGTCGCCAGCTACTCGCTCGATGAAAAAACCTACCGCGATATCGTTCAGAAAATCAGTCTGCGCAAGCAGAACGCGCTTTAACCTCAGGGAGTCGAGACATGAATCGTGATTTTAAAACCCTTATCGCCGCGATGAGCGCCGAAGAAAAAGTGGCGCTGCTTACCGGTAGCGGCCTGTGGCGCACGGCCAGCCTGCCGCAGCACGGTATTGACGATATCGTCATGACCGACGGTACCTACGGCGTGCGTTACAGCAGCGCACAGATAGACGGTGGCGAAAAATGGAGCATGGACGATTTTATCTCCGTGATCACCCAAACCGCGGACCAGGCTAACGCTGAAGAGTCGGCGGCGAAAGGGGCAGTGAAGCTTTATTCAGCACCTCGCTGCCAGCCACCTGTTTCCCGAACGGCTCGAGTCTCGCCTGTAGCTGGGATATCGATCTGGTTTATCAAATGGGCCAGGCGCTGGGCGCGAGTGCCAGCATATGGGCGTTGGGATATTGTTGGGGCCGGGTATCAACATTCGCCGCACGCCGCTGGCCGGTCGTGGTTATGAATACTACGCCGAAGATCCGGTCGTCAGCGGCGATATCGCGGCGGCGTTAATTAACGGCCTGCAGAATGAAGGCGTCGGTGCCAGTCTGAAGCACTTCGCCGCCAACAACTCGGAGTACCGTCGTACGGAAATGGACTCCATTATCGAAGAGCGCGCGCTGCGTGAAATCTATCTTGCAGGGTTCCAGCGGGCGATCGCGAAGTCGCAGCCGTGGACGGTAATGTCCTCCTACAACCGCCTGAATGGGGTGCAAACGTCGCAGGACCCGTTCCTGTTGACTCAGGTGCTGCGCGACGAGTGGGGCTACCAGGGGCTGGTGATGTCCGACTGGTACGGGTGAAGGATCGTCCCGCATCGCTGCTGGCGGGTAACGATCTGGCGATGCCGGAAACCCGACGCGATAAACAGACACTGCTGGCGGCGATTGAATCCGGCGAAGTGCCAATGCCGGTGGTGGATCGTGCCTGCCTGCGAATGCTGGAACTGCTGGATAAAGTGCAGCGCCACCGCCGCCCGAATGCACAGGCCGATTTCCCGGCGCATCATGCGCTTTCGCAGCAGTTGGCGGCGGAATCCATTGTATTATTGAAAAATGACGACGGGTTACTGCCGCTGCGTCCGGAGAAAACGCCGCGTATTGCGGTGTTGGGTAAACCGGCGCAGGAGCCGGTGATTCAGGGCTCCGGCTGTGCAACCACGGTACCGTATCTGCTTGACCGTCCGTTGGACGAAATTTTCGACCTTGCCGGCGATGATTTCAGCGTGCGCTGGGCGATTGGCGCGCCTGACGACCTGCGCGATGACGAGGCGGCGCTGGCGCAGGCGAAAGCGGTGGCGCAGGAGGCTGACGTTGCGGTGATCTTCGTCAGTACCGCGGTGGGCGAGGATGGCGAAAACGGTGACCGTCAGGATCTCAATATTCTGGCCGTCCATGAGCGTCTGATTCGCGAGGTGGCCTCAGTGCAGCCAAATGTCGTGGTGGTACTGGCTAACAGCGATGCGGTCGTGATGCCGTGGCTGGGCGGCTGTAAAGCCCTGCTGGAGACCTTCTTTGCCGGGCAGGGCATGGGACGCGCGGTGGCGGAAATCTTGTTCGGGCTGCGCAACCCCAGCGGCAAGCTGACGGTGACGGTACCCAATACGCTGGAAGAGACCCGGCCTGGCTACAATATCCGGGGGAAAACCTGCGTCACCATTATGGTGAGGGATTGTTTGTCGGCTATCGTTACTACGATAAACGCCGCCTGAACCCGCTGTTCCCGTTCGGTTTTGGCTTAAGCTATACGCAATTCGCCTATGATAACCTGTCGCTTTCGACGGCGCATGCCGGGGCAGACGATACGCTTACCGTCACCTTTGATTTACGCAACGTAGGGGCGTATGACGGTAAAGAGGTCGTTCAGCTGTACGTTTCTGCACCAAAAGGCGAGTTGATTCGTGAAGTACGTGCCTTAAAGGGCTTTACTAAAGTCGCATTGGCCGCCGGGGAAACCCGCCGTGTCAGCCTGCAACTGCCGATCGCCGAGCTTGCCTGCTATCATCCGGGCTGGCCGATTGGGTTATTACGCCGGGGGAATGGCAGCTTCATGTGGGGCGTCATCCGCGATCTGCCGTTGAGCGCGAAGTTTAAGGTTGATTGCCCGCCACGCTACGTGCCGCTCCGCGATGATAACTCGTTGCAACAGCTGATTCAGCAGCCGGAAGCCTTTGCCCGGGTCGTACAGTTGATTGCCGGGAAAAGCCAGATGCCTGCGGAACAGGTACGAGAAAAGCTGATTCGCCTGGCGCCCGATCTGTTCTGCGGTCTGCTGATTGCGCTGACCGAGTTTCTGGCGCTGGACATCGAGCGTGATGAACTGAACGCGGTGTTGGCCGGAACAGACTAACCGCTAATAACAGGAGAAGGCGCGTGTTTCCTTTTTCAGTAACGCATCCTCGCCCGGCCGCCCATACCGGGCGGCAGACGGCCAGCGGCTACGAGCTGATTGCCTTTGACGCGGAGAAACTCAACGTTTTTGCGGCGGAGGTTCGCTACTGCGAGCCGCACTGGCATCCGGCGCCGGAGCTTATCACCGTGCTGCACGGGCGGTTTTCGCTGGCGGTGGGCAGCAAAGCGTAGCGCTTCACGCGGGGAGATGCTGTATATCAATGCCGAAGAGGTACACGCGCTGAGCGCGGAAGAAGACGGTAGCCAACTGGTGACCGTGCAGTTTTCACCGGGACTGTTTGATGAACTGCACCCAGCGCCATTGCTGAACTGGCGAACGCATCGCCACGCCATGACGCCAGCCGACAGCGCCGTTTTCCCCCGGCTACAGTCGCTGCTGGCGCGGATTATCGACAACGATGCGCCGTTTCAGCGCTTTGCGGCTATCTATCTGCTGCTGGACGCGCTGGTGGCAGCCGGGCAACCGACTCAGCGGGCTGAAAGTACGCTGCGGGAAGACGCGATGATTAAAGAGGGATTGATTACATTAATCAGCACTTCGACCAGCCGCTGACCTTGAGCGATGTTGCCGAGCATAGCGGCATGAGTTACTCGTACTTTTCCCGGCTGTTTAAAAAGGTCAGTCGACACAATTTCAAAGAATATCTGACGCTGGTGCGGCTGAACAAAGCCCGCACCCTGCTACGTGACACCCGCACGCCGATCACCGACATCAGCCACAGCTGTGGTTTTCAGGAACATAAGGCGCTGATTGCCGCCTTTAATAAGTACTGTGGGCTGACGCCAACCGAGTACCGTAAACGCTTTATTTCGCGACAGAATTTAGCGGAAAGTACGCTGGCACAGGGCGAAGATTGCCTGTGCCTGCCGCTCAACGCCGCGCTGCTCGACAGGCTAACGCAGCTTAGTAATCAATCCCAATCTGCGCCTTAATCCCGGCTTCAAACGCATGCTTGACGGGCCGCAGTTCGCTGACGGTATCGGCGTAGTCGAGGATATCGCGGTGGCAACCGCGGCCAGTGATGATCACCGTTTGATGCTGCGGTCGCGCTTTCAGCGCCTTTAAGACTTCTTCCAGCGGCAGATAGTCATAGGCCACCATGTAGGTCAACTCGTCGAGTACGACCATATCCAGCGTCTCATCGGCCAGCATCCGTTTGGCGTGCTGCCATACGGCGAGGCAGGCTTCCGTGTCGCTTTCGCGGTTCTGAGTGTCCCAGGTAAACCCGGTGGCCATCACCTGAAACTCAACGCCCAGCGGTTCGAGCAGGTTACGTTCACCGTTCGGCCAGGTGCCTTTAATAAACTGAATCACCCCGACGTTATGGCCGTGGCCGACCGCACGGGTGGCGGTACCAAAGGCGGCGGTCGTTTTGCCTTTCCCGTTGCCGGTAAACACAATCACGATCCCTCGTGTGTCCTGGGCGGCAGCGACACGGGCGGCGACGCGCTCTTTCACGCGTTGCTGGCGTTCGCGGTAACGTTCATCACTCATTGGGCAATTCCTGGTTTACGCCCGGGTTGGGCATCAAAAGTCATACCGGTTTTCCGGCGGCTATCATCGCCCATCAGCCACAGATAAAGCGGCATGATATCGGCAGGGTTTTGAGCTTCAGCGCATCTTCCGTCGGGAAGGCGCTGGCGCGCATTTTGGTTCGCGTGCCGCCGGGGTTAATACAGTTGACGCGCAACTGCCCCTGATACTCTTCGGCCAGCACCTGCATCATGCCTTCGGTGGCAAATTTCGACACCGCATAGGCCCCCAGTTTGCACGCCCCTGACGGCCCACGCTGGAGGAGGTGAAAACCAGCGAACCGGCATCCGATTGCAGCAGCAATGGCAGCAGCGCCTGGGTCAACATAAAGGTGCCGTTGACGTTAACCTGCATCACCTGCTGCCAGACCTGCGGATCCTGCTCGCTCATGGGGACCACGTCCCCAACAGTCCGGCGTTATGCAACACGCCATCAAGACACGGGTAGTGCAGGCTGATTTGCTGCGCGACCTGCTGGCAGGCTTGTGGGGTACAGGTTAACAGATCCAGCGTATACCAACGGACCGGTAATTCACTGATATTGCTGACTTCTTGCGCAACTGAACGTAATTTTTCGTCACTACGACCTAATAAAATGACGCTGGCGCCATAGCGCGCGTAGGTGATAGCGGCTTCTCGCCCGATACCGTCGCTGGCTCCGGTGACCAGGATGATACGATTCTGCAACAAGTCGAGCTGGGGTTGATAGTGCACGGTAGCTCCTCTATGGCCTTTAGCGGCCATATTTTATGTACTTTTCATCGCTTTTGGGCTTTATGCCTGAATCTCTTCGCTATTTCAATCGGCGCACCGGAGAGACAACGTCTAATTAACAATTTGCAATGATTTCATTTGCAAAAAAATCATCTGGAAGCGGCCTCGAGGGCTGATACTCCAGTCGAGACGTACCGGACGCGGTGTTGTACACTGAGCGACAGATTATGTGATTTTTGTACAAGGTGGATGTGTGGAATTACTTTTTCAATATGGTCTATTTCTCGCGAAGATCGTGACGGTTGTCGTCGCTATTGCCGTCATTGCCGTGCTGATTGTCAATCTGACGTCGCGCAAGCGGCAGCGCGGTGAACTGCGGATCACCAACTTAAGCGAGCAGCACAAGGACATGCAGGAAGATTTAGCCGTGGCGCTGCTCGACGGGCCGCAGCAGAAGCTGTGGCATAAAGCGCAAAAGAAAAAACTGAAGCAAGAAGCAAAGGCGGCAAAGGCCAAAGCGAAGCAGGGCGAAAGCGCCGTCTCCGGCAAACCGCGCGCGTGGGTGCTGGATTTTAAGGGCAGCATGGATGCCCACGAAGTCGCCTCGTTGCGGGAAGAGATTACCGCCGTGCTCACGGTCGCCACGCCGCAGGATCAGGTGGTGCTGCGTCTTGAGAGCCCCGGCGGCGTGGTGCACGGTTACGGGCTGGCGGCCTCCCAGCTGCAGCGTATTCGCGATAAGCAGATCCCGCTGACGGTCGCAGTCGATAAAGTCGCGGCCAGCGGCGGCTACATGATGGCCTGCGTGGCGAATAAAATCGTCGCGGCGCCGTTCGCTATTCTCGGTTCGATTGGCGTGGTCGCGCAGATCCCAAACCTCAACCGTTTCCTGAAAAATAAAGATATCGACGTTGAGCTGCACACTGCGGGTCAGTACAAGCGTACGCTGACGCTGCTGGGCGAGAACACCGACGAAGGGCGACAGAAATTCCGCGAAGAGCTGAACGAAACCCATCATCTGTTTAAAGATTTTGTGAAGACCATGCGTCCGACGCTGGATATCGAACAGGTCGCGACCGGTGAGCACTGGTATGGCTCGCAAGCGCAGGAAAAAGGGCTGGTTGATGAAGTGGGTACCAGCGATGAACTGCTGCTGGGGCTGATGGCCGATCACGAAGTGGTCAACGTTCGCTACACGCGACGTAAGAAAATGATGGACCGCTTTACCGGCAGCGCCGCGGAAAGCGCGGATCGTTTGATGATGCGCTGGTGGCAGCGCGGGCAAAAACCGATGCTTTAAGCCACTATAGCCCAAAAATAATCACGCCCGGTAAACGTTGTTTACCGGGCGTTTCCTTTTGGCTCAGGCGACAGCCTTAAGCTCAGTCAACCAGGTGATATTTTTCAGACAGCTCGTGGGCGAGATACTTGAACATATTAAACACCGCCGTGCTTTTCGGCGTAGGCAGGCCCTGTTCATCCAGGAAGTACTCGCCGCTGAAGACCAGCACGCCGTTGCGTTGCTCAACGCCGGTAGCTTCAATGCCGGCTAAAGTATCTTCGTGTTCGCGAATAAGGCGGTTAGCTTCAATCAGCAGCGTCTGGCGATCGATAGGTTGGCTATTATTTGACATATTCAACTCCTCAAAATTCTCGCGCTAGTTTACGCCGGGCGCCCGTCGTGGGCAAATATTCCCGACGTTTACCAGGGGTAACGATTTTACCGCAGAGTTGGCATGATTGGTGTTTGCATGCTAATAAAGTTGCGTAACGAATTTTATCAGGTACAGTGTGACGCTTTCGGCAATCTGGCAACAGATTTGCTTGACATTCGACCGAATATTCTTCGTGCTATAGCTCCTGACGAAAAAAAGTCTGTGAACTCAGCCATCTGCGTGCTTACATCAAAAGCCGGTCAGTAAAGGGTTGATATCCATTGGCGTTGCCGCAACATACAAGGCTTGTCGCCAGTGGAACGTGGAACATGTGCGATGTATTCCTGGAAGAATCAAATTAGGTAAAGGTGAATATGGGTAAAGCTCTCGTTATCGTTGAGTCCCCGGCAAAAGCCAAAACGATCAATAAGTATCTGGGTAATGACTACGTGGTTAAGTCCAGCGTGGGTCACATCCGCGATTTGCCGACAAGTGGCTCAGCCGCCAAAAAGAGCGCTGACTCTACCTCCACCAAAACGGCCAAAAAGCCTAAAAAGGATGAACGAGGCGCGCTGGTTAACCGCATGGGCGTCGACCCATGGCATGACTGGGCGGCACACTATGAAGTGCTGCCAGGCAAAGAAAAGGTAGTTTCGGAACTCAAACAGCTGGCGGAAAAAGCCGACCACATCTATCTCGCAACCGACCTTGACCGCGAAGGGGAGGCCATTGCATGGCACCTGCGGGAAGTGATCGGCGGTGATGAAACGCGCTATAGCCGCGTGGTGTTTAACGAAATTACCAAGAATGCGATTCGCCAGGCGTTTGAAAAGCCGGGCGAACTGAATATTGATCGTGTTAACGCTCAGCAGGCGCGTCGCTTTATGGACCGCGTCGTGGGGTACATGGTTTCGCCGCTGCTGTGGAAAAAAATCGCTCGCGGTTTGTCTGCGGGTCGCGTGCAGTCCGTTGCCGTGCGTCTGGTGGTTGAGCGTGAGCGTGAAATCAAAGCCTTCGTTCCGGAAGAATTCTGGGAAGTTGACGCGAACACCACCACCCCTGGCGGGATGCTCTGGCGCTGGAAGTCACCCATCAGGGCGACAAGCCGTTCCGTCCGGTTAACCGCGACGAAACCATGGCGGCGGTCAGCCTGTTGGAAAAAGCCAGCTACAGCGTGCTGGAGCGTGAAGATAAGCCGACTAGCAGCAAGCCGGGCGCGCCGTTCATTACTTCAACGTTGCAGCAGGCTGCCAGCACGCGTCTGGGCTTCGGTGTGAAGAAAACCATGATGATGGCGCAGCGTCTGTATGAGGCGGGCTACATCACCTATATGCGTACCGACTCCACCAACCTGAGTCAGGACGCGGTGAACATGGTTCGCGGCTATATTAGCGATAATTTTGGCAAGAAATACCTGCCGGAAAATCCGAATCAGTACGCCAGCAAAGAGAACTCGCAGGAAGCGCACGAAGCGATTCGTCCTTCCGACGTTGCCGTGCAGGCGGAAGCGTTAAAAGATATGGAAGCGGACGCACAGAAGCTGTACCAGCTGATCTGGCGCCAGTTCGTAGCCTGTCAGATGACGCCGGCGCAGTACGACTCCACCACGTTGACCGTGAAAGCGGGCGACTTCAAGCTCAAAGCGCGCGGTCGTACCCTGCGCTTTGACGGCTGGACTAAAGTGATGCCAGCGCTGCGCAAAGGCGATGAAGACCGCACGCTGCCGATGGTCAACCAGGGCGACAAGCTCAGCCTGGTTGAACTGACGCCAGCCCAGCACTTCACCAAGCCGCCTGCGCGCTTTAGCGAAGCGTCTCTGGTGAAAGAGCTGGAAAAACGCGGTATTGGCCGTCCGTCGACCTATGCGTCGATTATTTCGACCATTCAGGACCGCGGCTACGTACGCACTGAAAACCGTCGTTTCTATGCCGAAAAAATGGGCGAAATCGTCACCGACCGTCTGGAAGAGAACTTCCGCGATCTGATGAATTACGATTTCACCGCGCAGATGGAAGACCACCTCGATCGCGTGGCGAATCACGAAGCCGAGTGGAAGCAGGTTCTGGACTTGTTCTTTGGTGATTTCACCAAGCAGCTGGAAACCGCTGAGAAAGCGCCGGAAGAGGGCGGCATGCAGCCGAACCAGATGGTGCTGACCAGTATCGATTGCCCAACCTGCGGACGCAAAATGGGTATCCGTACCGCCAGCACCGGCGTGTTCCTTGGCTGCTCCGGCTACGCGCTGTCGCCGAAAGAACGCTGCAAGACCACCATTAACCTGGTGCCGGAAAATGAAGTGCTGAACGTGCTGGAAGGCGACGATGCCGAAACCAACGCGCTGCGCGCCAAACGTCGTTGCCAGAAATGCGGCACGGCGATGGATAGCTACCTGATCGATCCGAAGCGCAAACTGCACGTCTGCGGTAACAACCCGACCTGCGACGGCTACGAGATTGAAGAGGGCGAGTTCCGCATCAAAGGCTATGACGGCCCGATCGTTGAGTGTGAGAAATGTGGCTCCGAAATGCACCTGAAAATGGGACGTTTCGGCAAGTACATGGCCTGCACCAACGACGAGTGTAAGAACACGCGTAAAATTCTGCGTAACGGTGAAGTCGCGCCGCCGAAGGAAGATCCGGTGCCGCTGCCGGAGCTGCCGTGCGAGAAGTCTGACGCTTATTTCGTGCTGCGTGACGGCGCTGCCGGGTATTCCTGGCCGCTAACACTTTCCCGAAATCACGTGAAACGCGTGCGCCGCTGGTGGAAGAGCTGTACCGCTTCCGCGACCGTCTGCCGGAGAAACTGCGTTATCTGGCCGATGCGCCGCAGCAGGATCCTGCCGGTAATAAAACGATGGTACGTTTCAGCCGTAAGACTAAACAGCAGTACGTCGCCTCTGAAAAAGACGGTAAAGCGACAGGCTGGTCAGCGTTCTTCGTTGACGGTAAATGGGTCGAAGCGAAAAAGTAACGTTCCACGCAAAAACTTCACAAAGGGCCGCATAGCGGCCCTTTTTTATAACCTCGTTATTATTTTTTGTTTCCATCTATACACGCTTGCTATAAATGATATAGTGGTTATAGCAGATGCATTTCTTATGATTAAATCGTCTTTATGAGCGCTTTCTGAGTACAGACTGGATACAACCGCATGAAATTACAGCAGCTCCGCTATATCGTTGAGGTGGTCAATCACAACCTTAATGTCTCCTCTACCGCTGAAGGACTTTACACCTCGCAGCCGGGCATCAGTAAGCAGGTCAGAATGCTGGAGGATGAGCTGGGTATTCAGATTTTCGCCCGCAGCGGCAAGCATCTGACGCAGGTCACTCCGGCAGGTCAGGAAATTATCCGTATTGCGCGGGAAGTTCTGTCGAAAGTCGACGCCATCAAATCTGTGGCGGGCGAACATACCTGGCCGGATAAAGGCTCGCTGTACGTCGCCACGACTCACACGCAGGCGCGTTACGCCTTACCGGGCGTGATTAAAGGCTTTATTGAACGTTATCCGCGCGTGTCGCTGCATATGCATCAGGGCTCGCCAACCCAGATTGCCGAGGCGGTCTCCAAAGGCAACGCCGACTTCGCCATTGCCACTGAAGCGCTGCATCTGTATGACGATCTGGTGATGCTGCCTTGCTACCACTGGAACCGCTCGATTGTTGTGACGCCGGAGCATCCGCTGGCATCCAAAACGTCGGTAACGATTGAAGAGTTGGCGCAGTATCCGCTGGTAACCTACACCTTTGGCTTTACCGGGCGCTCCGAACTGGACACCGCGTTTAATCGCGCGGGCCTGACGCCGCGTATTGTTTTTACCGCCACCGATGCCGATGTCATTAAAACTTACGTGCGGCTGGGGCTTGGGGTAGGGGTGATTGCCAGCATGGCGGTTGATCCTATCTCCGACCCGGATCTGGTTAAGCTCGATGCTGACGGTATTTTCAGCCACAGCACCACGAAGATTGGCTTCCGCCGCAGCACCTTCTTACGTAGCTACATGTATGATTTCATTCAGCGCTTCGCCCCACATTTGACCCGCGACGTGGTCGACACGGCGGTAGCGCTGCGCTCTAATGAAGACATTGAAGCCATGTTCAAAGATATTAAGCTACCGGAAAAGTAATCTTCCATGATTATCCGCCCCGGGCATCGGGGGCGAAAAGGCTTATATTACCCACCCCAATCCCCTGATTTTTATCCACTCATCCGCTCATTGCCGTGATTAAGAATTGTTTCTATTGGCAACATTGCAGCAAAAGTAGAAATAAATTTAACGTTAAGCAAACTTCTCTACTCAAATATTCCTTCACTGTCAAAAGAATAAATAAATCTCCCCTCAGCATTCGTAAAATCGCTGGATTTTTGCTTAAAATTTACTTAGGATTTATCTCAATGATGATTAGTTGTAACAATTAATTGGTGTGAAAATGATAAGTAATATCGATTGCGAGAGGCATGTAATGGCGTCAGAAAATAAAGAACCGGGCGTGAAACGCAAAGCATGGCTGAGCGTATTCCTGGGTTCCGCGCTGTTCTGGATTGCTGTCGCACTGCTGATCTGGAAGTTCTGGGCTAAACATGCTGACGTCTGAACGTGTTAAACCGGCGAAGCCCCGCGCGCCGGCGGTAAAGAAACCCGTTGAGAATAATAATAAGGTCAATGTCCCGGACGAGTGGAAATTGACGCCTGAGCAAAAAGAGTTTATCGAACTGTTCAATCAGGATGAGAATAAGAAACAGTAACTCCAGGGTTATTGTCCATCTTTCTTCCCTACCGATATATCCCGAAAATCCTTCTTCTGCTATTTATTTCCCTTCGTCTCTTTTTTAATAAAGCGTTGATGCATTTATCAATCTGAGCCCTTTTCCGGCGTGTTCGGGTCGTTGTGTTATCTTTAATAGAGGCTCTGAGGAGTGTCAGAGTGCTGCAATTCCCGTCATTTAAGGAGGAGCTATGTCGTCAACCCTACGAGAGGCCTGCAAGGAAACGCTACAGGTCGACAATAAAACCTACCGCTACTACAGCTTAGCGCTGGCCGCAAAGACCCTTGGCGATATTGACCGCCTGCCGAAATCACTCAAAGTTTTACTGGAAAATCTTCTGCGCTGGCAGGATGGCGACTCGGTGACTGCCGACGACATCCAGGCGTTGGCCGGTTGGCTGAAAAACGCCCATGCCGACCGGGAGATAGCCTATCGTCCCGCTCGTGTGCTGATGCAGGATTTTACCGGTGTACCGGCAGTGGTGGACCTGGCTGCCATGCGCGAGGCGGTGAAGCGCCTCGGCGGCGATACCATAAGGTGAACCCCTGTCGCCGGTGGATTTGGTGATTGACCACTCGGTCACCGTAGACCGTTTTGGCGATGATAATGCCTTCGAGGAAAATGTGCGCCTTGAAATGTCGCGCAACCACGAACGTTACACCTTCTTACGCTGGGGCAGCAGGCGTTCAGCCGCTTCCGGGTAGTGCCACCAGGCACCGGTATTTGCCATCAGGTCAACCTTGAGTACCTGGGGCAAGCGGTGTGGAGCGAATTGCAGGGCAATGAATGGGTGGCCTATCCGGACACCCTGGTCGGTACCGATTCCCATACCACTATGATCAACGGTCTGGGCGTGCTGGGGTGGGGCGTTGGCGGTATTGAAGCGGAAGCGGCAATGCTCGGACAGCCGGTCTCCATGCTGATTCCCGATGTCGTTGGCTTCAAGCTGACCGGCAAGCTGCGTGAAGGGATTACCGCCACCGACCTCGTGCTCACCGTCACCCAAATGTTGCGCCAGCTTGGCGTGGTGGGGAAATTTGTTGAATTCTACGGCGACGGTCTGGATTCGCTGCCGTTGGCTGACCGCGCCACTATCGCCAATATGGCTCCGGAATACGGGGCAACCTGCGGTTTCTTCCCTATTGATGACGTCACGCTCTCTTACATGCGCCTGAGCGGACGCAGCGATGAACAGGTCGCGCTGGTGGAGGCCTACGCCAAAGCGCAGGGCATGTGGCGGCACACTGGCGATGAGCCGGTATTCAGCCAAACGCTGGCGTTGGACATGGGCGATGTAGAGGCGAGCCTCGCCGGGCCGAAACGCCCGCAGGACCGCGTCGCGCTGGGCAACGTGCCGAAAGCGTTTAACGCCACCACTGAACTGGAAGTGAACGGTGCAGGTAAAGCAAAGCCGGCCGTCGCCTTTAGCCTCAACGGCGAGCAGTATGCGTTGCCGGAAGGGGCGGTGGTGATTGCTGCGATTACCTCGTGTACCAACACGTCAAACCCGAGTGTGCTGATGGCCGCCGGGCTGCTGGCAAAAAATGCCGTTGCGCGTGGGTTGAAGCCGAAGCCATGGGTGAAAGCGTCGCTGGCACCGGGGTCGAAGGTGGTGTCGGAATACCTGGCCTATGCCGGGCTAACGCCGTACCTTGACCAGTTGGGCTTTAACCTGGTTGGTTATGGCTGTACCACCTGTATTGGTAACTCGGGACCCTTGCCTGATCCGATTGAAAGCGCGATTAAACAAGGCGATCTGACCGTTGGCGCGGTGCTGTCCGGTAACCGTAACTTTGAAGGGCGTATTCATCCGCTGGTTAAAACGAACTGGCTGGCTTCGCCGCCGCTGGTGGTTGCCTACGCGCTGGCGGGTAATATGACGGTCGATCTGACGCAGGATCCCTGGGAGAAGATAGTCAGGGGAGACCGGTGTACCTGAAGGATATTTGGCCGGGCAGCGATGAAATTGCGCGCGCGGTGCAGCAGGTATCGACCGATATGTTCCACAAAGAGTACGCGGCAGTGTTTGCCGGCACACCTGAGTGGCAGGCGATTAGCGTGCCAGCTTCGGACACCTACAGCTGGCAGAATGATTCCACCTACATTCGTCAGTCACCGTTTTTTGACCAGATGGGCGTCGTGCCGGAACCGGTGAAAGATATCCAGGGCGCGCGCGTGCTGGCGATGCTTGGCGATTCGGTCACCACCGACCATATTTCCCCGGCAGGGAGCATCAAGGCGGATAGCCCGGCAGGGCGCTATTTACAGGAAAATGGCGTCGCCACCCGCGACTTTAACTCCTACGGTTCCCGTCGCGGCAACCATCTGGTGATGATGCGCGGCACCTTCGCCAATATTCGTATCCGTAACGAGATGGTGCCCGGCGTGGAAGGGGCATGACCCGCCTGCTGCCTGGAGATGAGGTGATGTCCATCTACGATGCGGCGATGCACTATCAGGCGCAGGGAACGCCGCTGGCGGTGATTGCGGGTAAAGAGTATGGCTCGGGTTCCAGCCGCGACTGGGCGGCGAAAGGCCCGCGTCTGCTCGGCGTACGGGTGGTGATTGCCGAGTCGTTTGAACGTATCCACCGTTCCAACCTCATCGGTATGGGCATTCTGCCGCTGGAATTTCCACAGGGCCAAAGCCGCAAAACGCTGCAGCTCACCGGCGAGGAACGGATCGATATCGCCGGGCTACAGCAACTGAAGCCGGGGGCAACGATCCCTGTCGTGCTAACTCGTGCAGATGGTCAGCAGCAAACCGTGCTGTGCCGCTGCCGTATCGATACGGCGACCGAGCTCACTTACTACCAGAACGACGGTATTTTGCATTACGTGATTCGTAATATGCTGAGTTAAAAAAACGGGGCCGATGGCTGGCCCCAAAACAGACGATTGCAAAAGTAAATGCTAACGTGGCATGTAGAACAGCAGCAGTGCGATAGCGCCGCCTGGCGCTATCGCGAAAACGGATTATTTAAAGGTGTAGACCACCCCCATACGCAGACGGAACTGGCGTTCGGTGGACTTCGACGAGCGCCCTATATCGCCGAAAGTGACGTACGGTTTCCACTCTTTCTTATCACCCAGCAAGTAGTCGAATTGCCACTCCTGCTCATAGTCATAGTGCTGATTGCCCCATAATATTTCATCGCCGTGCTTATAGATAAATTTATAAGTGGTGGAGAATCGGTCCCAGGTGTAGCGCAAATAGATATCACCACGGTTGACCGTACGGTGTTTGTTGGTGCTACAGGATTTATCACCGTTATAGCCGCAGTCGGGATCGTTGGCGTAATCGGTCATTTCAAAACGGTACATCCCGCCGATGGCCCAGTTTTCATTAAAGGTATACCAGGGCACGAAACCAAATTTCCACTCAGTACGTTCGTTATTGAATTCAGGTTGAATTAACGGTGATATCTTGAAGTTGTCGAATATAAAAGCGCGGGAAAGAGTAAGCTCGACCGCGTTGATCACCGGATCAGAAAACATCTTGTCTTTGGTGTCTTTGCCACCTGTTTTATATTTTGTTTCTATTGAGAAGTTAAAGTTATTCGGCAGGGCCGCTGACATGTTCAACTTGTCATAATGCGTCCGGTCGCGCGTTCGATATTCGTGTCGATAATCCAGACTTAGTGCTTTAATCGGTGATGATCCTTCCTCTGCCAGTGCAACCTGGCTAACTAATAAGACGCATCCTGCCATAAGGTATTTACGAGATAACATATTTTTCCTCTTATTTTTTAGACCACGAGATAAAGTCGTACATAAATGCTCCGCCCTGGAGTCGGAAGGTGACGGTATTATTGCCATTAACCATCTTGTCCGCAGGCAGTTCTATTTTTTCGTTATGGTATTTACCGCTACGGGTTGCGCCACGGTAAATAGCCTTATCGTTTTCGTATGCCAGCGTTTTAATGACTTTATTATTTAACAACACCTGCATGACGGGTTTGGTTGGGTGGTCCATACCGAAGTTACTGACGGCGGCGAACGCGACGTTTAAATAACGGGGCTGACGATCGGCGGTATCGCTAAAGCGAATCGACCAATCGCCAGGCTGGGTCTGCGCGTAATACCAGTCCTGATGCGGGTCGCTGCGTCCGATATCGAACGCCAGACTGGCGGGGACGCGATGCTGCCACTGCCAGCCTCGCGGAGCATTGCCGAAGCGGAATTCGCTGGCTGAACGGTCGGACTGGCCGATGGACCACAGCGGCGCGACGAAGGGCGGCAGCGTAATGTCCGCCAGCACCGTGGCATCATCCTGAATGTTGACCGTAGTGCTGTACAGCAGCCCGGGGCGCTGGCCTTCGCTGGCATAAACATCAAGCCGATACTGGCCTTTTACCACGTTGTTGAAGGCGATTCGGCCCTGCGCGTCACTGGTGCTGCTCCAGGCATAGCCCAGGGTCTGGACATCGGTCGGCTCGGTGAGCGAGGAACTGAGGGTGACATTGACCTTTGTCGGCGAGAGCACTCGGCCAAGCACTTCGGCGCGTTGGGTGCTATAGCGGTCGTCTTTCACCCACGTGTAGGGCCAGGCGCGCTGTTCGGCCAGCGCCTGACGCTGGACGTCCTGCTTCAGCGTTTCGGCATCGCCCTGATTGAAGTACATAAACCACGGGCCGTATAGCTTCTGCCAGCCCGGCGGCGCAATCATATCAGGAGAGCCAAGGTGCGCGCCGGTCAGGTAGTTGAGGACGATGGCATCCTGATGAACCAGCAACTCTTGCTTGTTGCTGTCACCGGAAAAGTACTCCGGTGAGGCGGGAATCAGCCATGCGCCGAGCCCATCGCCATAGACTCCCCAGAAAGGCAGCTGTCGCTGATAGCCGGCGAAATCATACTTGCTATAGACGTCACCAGAGGGTAAACGCCAGGTTTCATCCTGGATTTTGGGTAACTTTTCTAATGCGCTATACAGCAAAGGAATACCATCGCGCTGGCCGTTAAACAGATGATTCAGGCGCAGAGGGTCAAAGCGATATACCACCCTAAGCTCACTGACTAATACCGGTTTGGGGGTTTTATTTTTCGCCACGACGTAGCTATAAAATCCGTTGCTGCCTTGCGGAATAATATAGTGGTATTCCAGCGCTAGCTTTTCGGGGTTTTCTCCCTGAAACATGATGTGCAGCCGCTGCGGAGTATTTTCAATGAGCGTGAATTTGTTGGCAATAAATGGCATGACGCGCCCTGAATGATAATCAAGGTAACCGCTGCGAATTTTGTCAGGGTCGCGCTGGGTGCCGGATAAATGTGCCAGCAGGTTATTATTGCCCATCTCCAGATGGGTGATATTTCCCGATGCTGCAAGGGTGATTTTCAATTTGCCATTATCAATAAGATATTTATCTTGCTGTTGTTCAAACTTAACGGCCCATGCCGGTGATATTGCCGTGGAGAGCAATATCGCCAGAATAGATGCAGTAGACGTTAGCCTCATATTATTCACTCTTGTGGATAGCTGTGTCGGAACAGTTAATCATCTATGACGTCATTAAAACCTTTATAAAATAACCAGCCACAACCCTGTTTTTGTCGGAAATACAAAGAATGGGATTTAATCGCTTAAGAATGTGAGCATTCCTGTGATTATTAATGATAACGCTGCAACCTTGATTAATGCGTCACTCGTCGCCGTATTTTGTCCTTATTTCAAAGGTTATTTCCTGACGCCGTTGGCATGCTGATGCCTGCGTCTGGGAGGACTGCTTCACAGACGCGCTGACATTCTGAGCTGTCAGCCCATCGTCCACGCCTGATATTGAGGAAACTATGGCCAAGGGTGATATCACTCCGCTTACTTTTACCACCGAAACCGATCCGGTGACCGGCGTTCGCGTTATGCGCTTAACGCCACTGGGGCGCACTTTTCATCGCAACTATTTCTATCAAAAGTGCTTTTTACAGGGAGGAACACAGCTGCTGATTGGCGGCGTTGAACAGGGTAACTGGAACTACTGGCTGCTCGATCTTGAGCAGAGCACGCTGCGCCAGCTCACCGATGGGGCTGGCGATAATAGCTTTGACGGGTTTATCACTGATGACGATAGCGCGCTGATCTTTATGCGCCACAACCGGCAAATCGTGCGTGTAGAGCTGGATACCTTGCAGGAACAGGTACTGTACCAACTGCCTGCCCAGTGGGTAAGCACCAGTGCCTGGGCGCCCGATAGCAGTGGCCGCAAAATGATCGGCATGTCGCTGTCGGCGGAAAGTTACCTGCCGTTGCACGACTGGAGCGATTTCCAGCGGCAATATCATATGAACCCGACCACCCGCTGTGAAGTGATCGACCTTGCTTCCGGTCGCAGCGAACAACTGTTTGAAGAGCCGCGCTGGTTAGGACACCCCGGCTTTCGCCCCGGCGATACCGATACCATCATGTACTGTCATGAAGGGCCGCACGATCTGATTCGCAACCGTATCTGGTTGCATCAGCGCCAGACGGGGCTTTCCGCGCCGGTGAGCCAGGACGAAGAGGAAACCTTTACCCATGAGTTCTGGGTGCCGGACGGTTCGCGCATTATTTTCGTCTCCCTGCATAAAGAGACGCATCAGCGCCATATCTGCCAGACGTTGGCGGGCAGCACGCAGAGCGAAAAAGTCATGCCGATGCCCGCTTGTTCACATCTGATGAGCAATTTTGATGGCTCGCTGCTGGTGGGCGACGGCTGCGGAACGCCGGTGGATCTCACCGACGAGGGCGGTTATGCGGCGTTGACAGACCCCTGGCTCTATCTGTTTGCGCCGGGCGAGAAGCAAACGCGGCGGATTGTTCGCCACGATACCTCATGGCGAGTGATTGACGGCCAGTGTCAGGCAAGTCATCCGCACCCGTCGTTTAGCCCGGATCTGCGCCACGTACTTTATACCTCCGATCGCGAGGGATTACCTGCCGTTTACCTGGCGGATGTCTCCGCACTGCTGACAGGACGTTTATGATGAAAAAAATAGCACTCTCGTTGCTGCTGGCTTGCGGCGGCATATTATGCATTGCGCCGGCAATGGCGGAAGATAGCGACAGCGTAACCCTGCGCGTCTCCTGGTGGGGGCGAACTCGCGTCACCAGAACACCCTGAAAACCATTCGCGCCTTTGAGCAGGCGCATCCCAACATTAAGGTGAAGGCTGAATATACCGGCTGGGATGGTTTCGTTTCACGCCTCTCCACCCAGATAGCAGGGAAAAATGAACCGGATGTCATGCAGCTTGACTGGAGCTGGATACAGGTGTTCTCACGATCCGGTGATGGCTTTTACGATCTCAATCAGCTCAGCAAAGAGGTCGGGCTGGAAAACTACGCGGGCAAGCTGGGGACCGTGACGGTGAACGGCAAAGTGCAGGGGCTGCCGGTTTCGCTGGTGGCGCCCATTCTCTATTACAACACCGAAACCTGGAAAAAGGTCGGACTTGCCTACCCGAAAACCTGGGATGAGCTGTACGCCGCCGGAAAGATCTTTAAAGAGAAGCTTGGCGACAATGACTATCCGGCTATCGTCACCACTTCAATGGAACTCATTAATTCGTGGATGGTCCAGAAATATAACCAGCCGATGCTCAACGAAAAAGGGGAGTTTACCTACAACGAGGCGCAGTGGCTGGAATTTGTCAACGTCTATCAGAAGCTGGTGAACGAACACGTCCTGCCAAGTCAGAAGTATATTCAGTCGTTTGGTAAAGCGCAGCCGTTTGAAATGAAGCCGTGGATCAACGGTGAATTCGGCGGCTCTAACCTGATGAGTTCGGCAGTCGCAAAGTATGAAGATACCCTGGCGCCACCGGCAAAACTGGAAGTGGGTCCCTATCCGCTGCTGCCGGGGGCGAAGGATGCAGGGTTATTTATCAAACCGTCGATGATATTCGCCATTAGCCGCAACACGAAGCATCCCAAAGAGGCGGCGATGCTGATGGATTACATGTTTAATCAGCCGGAAGGCGTCGCGCTGATGGGCTGGAAAGAGGCTTCCCGGTGAGTAAAGCGGCGGCGGACTACGTGATGAAAAACAATATGGCGCAGCCGAACGATCCGGTGATTACCGGCCTTAAGCTGGTGGAGAGCATGCCGTCGGATAACGTCTACGTCTCGCCGTACTTTAAAAACCCGGAGATCGAACAGTACTGGCTGGATCTGACCCAGCGGATTGACTACGGCAAAATCAGCGCTGAAGACGCCGCCAAAGAGTTCGAACGCACCGCCAAACGCGCGCTGCGCAAACATACACCGATGAAATAAGAGGTTTTCATGGACAGAGAGCAACTGCAGTTTAGCGCGGAACAGACGGTGCAGATGACGGAAAAGCTGATTGACGCGCTGGTGAATATTCGTGATGAGAACGGCGCATTTCTCATGACGCTGGCGGATGGACGGGTGGTCGATACCAAAGGGTGGGGCGGCTGGGAATGGACTCACGGCATCGGTCTGTATGGCCTGTGGCAATACTGGCTGCAGACGCGTAACCCGCGCTGGATGGCAATCATCGAACAGTGGTTTACCGACCGTTTTCGCGAAGGCACGCCGACCAAAAACGTCAATACTATGGCGCCAATGCTCACGCTCGCCGCGTTGTATGAAGAGACGGGCCACTCGCCATGGCGGCGTTACATCGACATCTGGGCCAACTGGGTGATGCATGACATGCCGCGTACCGAGCTGGGTGGCCTGCAGCATATGACCTTCAATTTCGCGCATCATCAGCAACTATGGGACGATACGCTGATGATGAGCGTGATGCCGTTGGCGAAGGCCGGCTGGTGCTCAATCGTCCACAGTGGGTGGACGAGGCTAAGCGTCAGTTCCTGCTGCATTCGCAGTACCTGTGCGATGCGCCGACCGGGCTGTGGTATCACGGCTGGAACTTTGAGGGCGCCATCACTATGCTAAGGCGCTCTGGGGCGCGGCAACAGCTGGGTGACGGTGGCCATCCCGGACTTTATCGAGATGCTCGACCTGCCGCAAGGCGACCCGGTGCGCGAGTTCTTGCTGGGCCAGCTAACGCGGCAGGTAGCGGCTCTGGCGCAGCGGCAGGATAGAGAAAGTGGGTTATGGCACACGCTGCTGGATGACCCGAACTCTTATCTGGAATCGTCGGCTTCGGCGGGTTTTGCGTATGGCATTCTGAAAGCGGTACGTCTGCGCTATATCGATAAACATTTTCTCGCGACGGGATTGCCGCAGCGGAAGGCGTGATGCGGCAGATTAACCCGCAGGGTGAACTGGCAAATGTTTCTTTCGGTACAGGGATGGGCAAAGATCTTGACTACTATCGCAATATTGAACGTACCACCATGCCTTATGGCAGGCGATGGCGATGCTGGCGTTGATCGAGTATCAGAACCTGTTTATCTGAACCATGAACGGCGCTCCGGTCTATGACTGGAGCGCGCTGCGGTGGCTGATCAGCGGGAAGAGACCATATTTGCGCACCGTGCGCGGCGGTATGCCGAAGAAAAGCTTAAAGCGATGGGAAAAGTAGTTACTGTCGTTAAAACCGCACAGATAGGCTATATCGGTAATAGATTGCTCGGAGGTAACCAACAAATTCATCGCATGACACAAACGCACGTGAGTAATGTAGTCATTTGGCGTCAGGGCGGTAATCGATTGGACTTTACGTTCCAGCATGCGTTTCTGAATATTAAATTTTTGTGCCAGATAATCGATGCTTAATTTGTCATTTGCATAATTGTGATGTAAGTAATTCAATAAATATATGATTGAATCTTCTTTAACGCAATTATCAGCCGCCTGGCTAATATGGCCGCGCTGCAAAAATATCGCCAGCTGAGTAAACAATGTTTCCAGCATGAGTGGTTGATGCGCCAAATTATGGCTTAATTCTTCATTTAATAGGTTGGTGTAAAATGTACTGTGCACAATGGTCTGGTGGGTGGCCATAAACTGTTTTTCAGGCGCAAAGTCAGCAAGCAGCGTCAGCAGCGTGTCAGTGAGAAAGGCGGGGCGGATCAAAATATTGAGCAGGGAAAGTTTTTCCACTTTTTCAAAATAGTGCTCTTCATGAGGCGCCACCACGAACACCGAACCACGACTGATGGGCCAGGAGATACCGTCAATGACGTGCATGCCGCTTCCTGAGGAGACGCAGACCATTTCGTAAAAGTCATGGCGTGTAGCGGGCAGATGTCCTGGTCAGCGATGTGCTTGATCATCAATGACGCGTTATCCGGTGAATAGGTTGCGTGCCGACGTAGTGCCATGGCAATAGCCTTCATGGAAGTTGAGATTATTTCTCGACTATAGGATTTTATTACAAAGAAATGAAATGTTTTTTCATTAATTTGCGAGAGTTCACAGCTAATTTTTATTAGCTAATATTGAATGTGATAAAGATCACTGCCTCGTCCATCGCGACGATGCGCGATACAGTACGTCTTTATTATATTAGAGGAATCTATGAGCGAGAATAAGTTATTAGGTCTGGCATGGATATCACCCTACATAATCGGGTTGCTGGTGTTTACCGCTTTCCCGTTTATATCGTCATTTTTATTAAGTTTTACCCAGTATGATTTGATGAGTCCTCCGCAATTTACCGGCATCGAAAACTATCGGTATATGCTGACGGAAGACTCACTGTTCTGGAAATCGATGGCGGTGACCTTTGTCTACGTTTTTTTGACCATTCCGGTGAAGCTAGCGTTTGCGCTGGGTATTGCCTTTGTGCTCAATTTTAAACTGCGGGGCATTGGTTTTTTCCGCACCGCGTACTACATCCCGTCGATTCTCGGCAGTTCGGTGGCTATCGCGGTACTGTGGCGCGCGCTGTTCGCCATCGACGGCCTGTTTAACAGCATGCTGGGCGTGATTGGTGTCGATCCGATCAATTGGCTGGGCGAACCGTCGCTGGCGCTGATTTCGGTCACGCTGCTGCGCGTGTGGCAGTTTGGCTCGGCGATGGTTATCTTCCTCGCGGCGCTGCAAAACGTACCGCAATCGCAGTACGAAGCGGCGATGATCGACGGCGCGACGAAGTGGCAAATGTTCCTCAAGGTGACCGTGCCGTTGATTACGCCCGTCATTTTCTTCAACTTTATCATGCAGACCAGCGGGACCTTCCAGGAGTTCACTGGCCCCTATGTGATCACCGGCGGCGGCCCAACCTACTACACCTACTTGTTCTCGCTCTACATCTACGATACCGCTTTCAAATACTTTGATATGGGCTACGGCGCAGCGCTGGCGTGGGTGCTGTTCCTGGTGGTAGCCGTCTTTGCGGCGATTGCCTTTAAGTCTTCGAAATACTGGGTGTTCTACTCTGCCGATAAGGGAGGCAAAAATGGCTGAGTTGCAATCCGTTTTATCTACCAAAGAGGAAGCTGCGCGCGAAGTAGCCCGTACGCTGCGCCGTGAAAAAATCAGCCGGACCGTGCGTTACGTTATTTTGCTGGTCGTGGGGCTGATGATGCTTTACCCGCTGGCGTGGATGTTCTCGGCATCGTTCAAACCGAACCACGAAATCTTCACCACGCTGAATCTTTGGCCGTCGCACGCCACCTGGGACGGCTTTATTAACGGCTGGAAAACCGGTACCGAGTACAATTTCGGTCACTACATGATCAATACCTTTAAGTATGTGATCCCGAAAGTCATTCTGACCATTATCTCCTCCACCGTCGTCGCCTATGGTTTTGCCCGCTTCGAGATCCCGTGGAAGAAGTTTTGGTTTGCTACGTTGATTGCCACCATGCTGCTACCGAGCACCGTACTGCTGATCCCGCAGTATCTGATGTTCCGCGAAATGGGCATGCTGAACAGTTACCTGCCGCTGTACCTGCCAACCGCTTTCGCCACGCAAGGGTTCTTCGTCTTTATGCTGATTCAGTTCCTGCGCGGCGTACCGCGCGATATGGAAGAGGCGGCGCAGATCGACGGCTGCAACTCGTGGCAGGTGCTGTGGTACGTGGTGGTGCCAATTCTGAAACCGGCGATTATCTCCGTCGCCCTGTTCCAGTTCATGTGGTCCATGAACGACTTTATCGGCCCGCTGATCTACGTCTATAGCGTTGATAAGTACCCGATTGCACTGGCACTGAAAATGTCCATCGACGTCACCGAAGGGGCGCCGTGGAACGAAATTCTGGCAATGGCGAGCATCTCCATTCTGCCCTCCATCATTGTGTTCTTCCTGGCGCAGCGCTACTTCGTCCAGGGTGTGTCCAGCAGCGGAATTAAAGGCTAAGAGGAAATATCATGGCTGAAGTGATTTTTAACAAACTGGAAAAAGTGTACTCCAACGGCTTCAAAGCGGTACATGGTATCGACCTTTCAATCGCAGAAGGGGAGTTTATGGTTATCGTCGGTCCGTCCGGCTGCGCCAAATCCACCACCCTGCGTATGCTGGCTGGCCTGGAAACCATCAGCGGCGGCGAAGTCCGCATCGGTGAGAAGATCGTCAACAACCTCGCGCCGAAAGAGCGCGGGATTGCGATGGTGTTCCAGAACTACGCGCTGTACCCGCACATGACCGTGCGTGAGAACCTGGCGTTTGGCCTGAAGCTGAGCAAAATGCCGAAAGATCAGATCGACGCCCAGGTGAACGAAGCGGCGAAAATCCTCGAGCTGGAAGAGCTGCTGGATCGTCTGCCGCGTCAGCTCTCCGGTGGTCAGGCACAGCGTGTGGCCGTAGGCCGCGCGATTGTGAAAAAGCCGGACGTGTTCCTGTTCGATGAACCGCTGTCTAACCTGGACGCCAAGCTGCGTGCCTCCATGCGTATCCGTATTTCCGACCTGCACAAGCAGCTGAAGAAATCCGGTAAGCCGGCAACCACCGTTTACGTTACCCACGATCAGACCGAAGCGATGACCATGGGCGACCGTATCTGCGTGATGAAGCTTGGCCACATCATGCAGGTAGATACCCCGGACAACCTCTACCATTATCCGCAAAATATGTTTGTGGCTGGCTTTATCGGCGCGCCGGAAATGAACATCAAACCGGCGAAAATCGTCATAAAAGACGACGGCCTGCATATTACTGTGGGCCATGACACACTGCCTCTGAGCGCCCAGCAGCAGAGTAAAGTGGCGAACTACGTTGATAAAGACGTCTTTTTCGGCATTCGTCCGGAATATGTTACCGTCTCCACTCAGCCGTTTGCTCAGGGCTGTGGACGCGGGACGCTGATTCGCGCGGAAAATATGGGGCACGAATTCTTCCTCTATCTACAGGTCGGCGAATTTGAGATGACGGCGCGGATGCCCTCGGACGAGGCTAAAGGGATTCTCGACGCTGGCCTGCATAGCCAGGTCTGGTTCCGTTTTGAGATGGAGAAGTGTCACATCTTTGATGCGCAGAGCGAGCAGAATATCTCGCTGTAAGGCAGGAAAAGGTTGCCGTTTTAAAGCAAAACGGCAACCACGGCATTACTTACTCAGCAGATGCCCCATTTTCGCCGCTTTGGTGTCGAGATAGTGGGCATTTTTCGGGTTACGCCCGACAATCAGCGGCACACGTTCCACAATATTGATGCCCGCTTCGGTCAGAATTTCGACTTTTTTCGGGTTGTTGGTCAGCAGACGCACCGCGTCGACGCCCAGCAGTTTGAACATATCGGCACACAGGGTGAAGTCACGTTCGTCGGCGGCAAAACCGAGCTGGTGGTTGGCCTCTACGGTATCGTAGCCCTGATCCTGCAGTGCGTAGGCGCGAATTTTATTCAACAAGCCAATGTTACGGCCTTCCTGACGATGATAAAGCAGAATCCCACGGCCTTCTTCCGCAATGTGCGACAGCGCGGCCTCAAGCTGGAAACCACAATCACAGCGCAGGCTAAACAGCGCGTCGCCGGTTAAACATTCCGAGTGTACCCGCGACAGCACCGGCGTTTGCCCGGTAATATCACCAAAAACCAGTGCGACGTGATCGTGCCCGGTTGCCAGTTCTTCAAAGCCCACCATCAGGAAATCGCCCCAGGGGTTGGCAGTTTGGCTTCTGCCACACGTTTAAGCTGCATGTGATTCTCCAGATTATGTTAGCGTCAGCGACGCCTTCTGTTTTCCTTATTTTGCCACAACGTGCTTTACTTCACCTAATCGTGCGCAGGTGACCGCCGGTAAAGCGCACAAAATTGAACATTTATGAGGTTTTCGCGCGGTAACCTCGTTGAAAAAAGGAAGAAAAATGTCGACCATCGCCCGACGAACGCTTATTGGCGCCATCCTGCTTTTACTGATGCCATTGACGGTCTGGTTCTCCGGCTGGCAGTGGCTGCCGGGGCCGAGCGGCTGGTGGCTTCAGGCGCTGTATGCGGTGACGGAAACGGTCACCCAGCCGTGGGGAATTATCACTCATCTGCTGCTGTGTACGTTGTTTCTCTGGGCGCTAAGGCCACGCCTTCGTGGGGCAATCATCCTGGCGATCATTCTTAGTGCGGCGGTGCTTCTGGGCAGGGCGCAAAATCGCTGGTTAAAGGGGTGGTACAAGAGCCGCGACCGTTTGTTATCTGGCTGGAAAAAACACAGCAAATTCCGGTCGAGCAGTTCTACACTTTAAAGCGGGGCGAACGTTCGGCGCTGGTGAAAGAACAGCTGGCACAACAGCATGATATACCGGGTTTTTTGCGTCATCACTGGCAAAAAGAGACCGGTTTTGCCTTTCCGTCCGGGCACACCATGTTTGCCGCAACCTGGGCACTGCTGGCGGTTGGGCTGCTGTGGTCGCGTCGTCGGGCGTTGGCGGTGGCATTCCTGATGGCCTGGGCGGTCACGGTGATGGGCAGTCGCCTGCTGTTGGAATGCACTGGCCGCTGGACCTGATGATGGCAACGGTCATGTCGTGGCTGCTGGCGACGCTCGCCAGCTGGCTGGCGGTGCGGTACTGTGGACCGTGGAAAAAAGAGACATAAAAACAGGGCGCGATACGATGAAAAGGGGAAAAGGGTTGATTTCCCGCACGCTAACCCACAGATCTAAGGCTTGCGGAACGCTTTTCCATTTCGTCGTCGCGGTGAAGATGTTATTTTATAAGGCTAGGTGCTGTGTCGCCACTGCAGAAGCCGCATAACGGGAAGTAATGTGAAATACCTACTCATTTTTTTATTGGTGTTAGCGATTTTCGTCATCTCAGTGACGCTGGGTGCGCAAAACGATCAGCTTGTGACCTTCAATTATCTGTTGGCACAGGGTGAATTCCGAATTTCAACGCTGCTGGCGGTGCTGTTTGCCGTGGGCTTCGCCATTGGCTGGCTGGTCTGCGGCCTGTTCTGGCTGCGCGTGCGCGTTTCGCTGCTGCGTGCCGAACGTAAAATCAAACGTCTGGAACATCAACTTGCCCCTGAGACGGCCACTACGGTAGCGCCGGAAGTTCCGGCGGCGAAGGAATAATCATCTATGCTGGAGTTGTTGTTTCTGCTTTTACCCGTCGCCGCCGCCTACGGTTGGTATATGGGCCGCAGAAGTGCGCAACAGTCCAAACAGGACGAAGCGAACCGCTTGTCACGTGATTACGTGGCAGGGGTGAACTTTCTTTTAAGCAACCAGCAGGATAAAGCGGTTGACCTGTTCCTCGATATGCTCAAAGAGGACACCGGTACCGTGGAAGCGCACCTGACCCTGGGCAATCTGTTCCGCTCGCGCGGCGAGGTTGACCGGGCTATCCGCATTCACCAGACGCTGATGGAAAGCGCCTCTCTCACTTACGACCAGCGCCTGTTGGCGGTACAACAGCTTGGCCGCGACTATATGGCCGCCGGGCTGTACGATCGTGCGGAAGACATGTTCAACCAGCTGGTCGACGAAACCGATTTTCGTATCAGCGCGCTTCAGCAGCTTCTGCAAATCTATCAGGCGACCAGCGACTGGCAGAAGGCGATTGATACCGCCGAACGCCTGGTGAAGCTGGGTAAAGATAAGCATCGTGGCGAAATCGCGCATTTCTGGTGCGAACTGGCGCTTCAGCAGATGGGTAACGACGAGCTGGATAAAGCCATGTCGCTGCTCAAACGCGGTGCGGCGGCGGACCCTTCCAGCGCTCGCGTCTCTATTATGATGGGCGAGCGTGGATGGCGAAAGGTGATTACGCCAAAGCGATGGACAGCCTGCTACGGGTGATTGACCAGGATAAAGAGCTGGTCAGCGAAACGCTGGAAATGCTGCAAACCTGCTATCAACAGTTGGGTAAAGAGAAGGAGTGGGAACATTTCCTTCAGCGCTGTGTGGAAGAAAACACCGGTGCGACGGCAGAATTGATGCTGGCGCAGGTGGTTGAGCAGAGCAAAGGCGGCGACGCGGCGCAAACCTACGTCACCCGCCAGCTCCAGCGTCATCCCACGATGCGCGTGTTCCACAAACTGATGGACTACCATCTCAACGAAGCGGAAGAAGGGCGCGCGAAAGAGAGCCTGATGGTGCTGCGCGATATGGTCGGCGAACAGGTGCGCAGCAAACCGCGCTACCGCTGTCAGAAATGTGGTTTTACGGCCTATACGCTGTACTGGCACTGCCCGTCGTGCCGCGCGTGGTCGACCATTAAACGATTCGCGGACTTGATGGTCAGTAATTTATAAAAAACTATCCACTTAGTTACAACATCCTTTAATTTCCCCAACCGTTGCCGCCTCTGCCATTGTGCCTGCGGGGTCACGCAGGTAGAATGCTGCCCGTTTACCTTTTCTGCACCGCGCGTGCCCATCAACAAGAAGGTCCAGTCATGTCCGTTGCTTCATCTTCTTCTCGTGTTACCACATCTTCTCCCGTTGTTGTCGCCCTCGACTATGATAATCGTGACAAGGCGTTGGCCTTCGTTGACCGTATCGACCCGCGCGATTGCCGCCTGAAAGTCGGCAAAGAGATGTTTACGCTGTTTGGCCCGCAGCTGGTGCGTGATTTACAGCAGCGCGGTTTTGATATCTTCCTGGACCTGAAATTCCACGATATTCCAAACACAACGGCGCACGCGGTTGCGGCAGCGGCCGATCTCGGCGTGTGGATGGTAAACGTGCATGCCTCTGGCGGCGCGCGGATGATGACCGCCGCGCGTGAAGCGCTGGCGCCCTTTGGTAACGATGCGCCGCTGCTGATTGCGGTCACCGTGCTGACCAGCATGGAATCCAGCGATCTGCAGGATCTGGGCATTACCCTGGCGCCGGCGGATTACGCGGCGAAGCTGGCGGCATTGACCAAAAACTGCGGCCTGGATGGCGTCGTTTGCTCGGCGCAGGAAGCGGTTCGCTTCAAGCAAGAGCTGGGGCAGGCGTTCAAACTGGTGACGCCGGGGATTCGTCCGGCGGGCAGCGCGGCGGGCGATCAGCGCCGTATCATGACGCCGGAGCAGGCGCTGGCGGCGGGCGTTGACTATATGGTTATTGGCCGTCCGGTGACGCAGTCTGCCGATCCGGCGCAGACGCTGCGCGACATTAACGCATCATTAAATCTGGGGGCGTAATGAGCGATTCTAACAGCCGTCTGGTTTATTCCACGGAAACCGGGCGTATTGACGAACCTAAAGCCGTTACGGAGCGCCCCAGGGGGATGGCATCGTACGCATTCAACGTCAAACCAGCGGGCGTAAAGGAAAGGGTGTATGCCTGATTACCGGGATTGACCTGGATGACGACGCGCTGGCGAAACTGGCGGCTGAGCTGAAGAAAAAATGCGGCTGCGGCGGCGCGTTGAAAGATGGCGTGATTGAAATTCAGGGCGACAAACGCGACCTGCTGAAAACGCTGCTGGAAGCAAAAGGTATGAAGGTGAAACTGGCAGGCGGTTAAGGCGTCCTCCTGGTCAGATTGCCAAACGACCAATGAAAAGGGCCCGAACATTGTCGGGGCCCTGATAATCGTTCTGAATTAGCTTATTTACCAACCTGGTGGCCGATGATCCCACCGACCGCCGCACCGCCCAGAGTACCCAGCGCGCTACCGTCGGTTAACACAGCGCCACCGATGGCACCTGCACCGGCGCCCAGCGCGGTATTACGATCGCGTTTGGACCAGTTAGAACATGCGCTCAGCGACATGACCAGCGTTACTGCTACCATCGCGGCAGCCATTTTCTTGCTCATTGAAGTCATTTTATTTCTCCTGAATATTCTATTCACGGAAGAGCACCTTAAGTATAGCCATTGCCAGAGGTTTCTCCTGTGAAGCTTGTTGCGCAGGTTGTAAATTTTATTGCTAAAAGTCACGTAAGTGATAGTTACTTCCTGTTATATCGCTAACATTAATTTTACGATTTTGTGATGTCGCTGACAGGTAAAAAGTCTTAATTCCGGGGTCGGAAAACTCTCATAGCGAGGCGGGAAGGGGGAAACAAGAAACCCGATGCGGGACACACCGGGTTGAGTCAATCAGGGACGTGGCACAATATTCACAGTCAAACCGGCCTGCTCAAGCTGTAGCTGCTTTTCCGTTGCCAGATTATCGTCAGTAATCACCCGGCTGAACTGGTTCATCGGCCCAGTGCATACGGATGAATGGCGCCGAATTTCGAACTGTCGCTCAGGACAATCGCTTCGCTACCTTTCTCCAGTACCGCGTTGACGATATCTGCGCGCATCATGTCGCGGCCGGTAAACCCGGTTTCCGGCTGCCAGCCGTCGATACCGATAAATGCTTTGCTGAAGTGTACCTGCTGAATGTACTGACGCGTCAGCGGGCCAACCATACTTTCACTTTTCTTCTGATAAATGCCGCCCAGCAGAATCACTTCTCCCGGCGTCTCTTTCAGCAGATGGGCGATATAGCTGCTGACGGTAATAATGGTGATGTCTGGTTGCGTCGCCAGCGCACGCGCCAGCAGGGCATTGCTGCTGCCGTTTTCGATAAACACCGTTTCGCCGGGCTGAACCAGAGACGCGGCAAACTCGGCCAGTTCGCGCTTGAGAGCGAAGTTGTTCATCATGCGCGTTTCTACGTCTTCGCTATCCAGCGGGACCGCGTAACCATGAGTACGCTGCAAATAGCTCTGTTTCTCCAGCAGATTCAGATCCTGACGAATTGTCACTTCCGAAACGCCGGTCATTTTTGCCAGGTCGGCAACGCTCATGCGGCCTTTATCGATGACCAGTTGTAAAATTGTTTGCTGTCGGCATTCATAATAAATCGATCAATTTCTCTACGCGAAGGCGGCTGTCAGGCTGAGCACCGCTGTTCGCTGGGCAAAGGACGTCAGATTTCCCACGGGGATTTAGGCTGACCTGTTCTGTTGTCGCGTTCGTCCGCGGCGTGAGCCAGCAGTTCTGCTTTTAATATTTCCAGATTGTTGATGGCGGAGTGGGTGTCACCGCCGACCAGAATATCCAATACGGTATCAATACGTTGGGCTACCTGACGCGCATCGAGCTCGGACATGGTGGGATCCTGTTGATAAATTCGATTGAAATCAATGATGCAAAATTTACAGACAAAAGAGAAGTGAAAAAAAGGCTTACCTTATAACCCTGACGCGCCTCCAGCCAGCGTTCCAGTTCGGCAGCGGGCATAGGGCGGGCAAAATAGTAGCCTTGCCGCTCGTTAACGCCATTTTGCACCAGGAATGCGTCGTCGTCAGCATCCTCCACCCCTTCGGCAATAATGCGCAGATTAAGCGCACGGGCGACGGCAATAATCGCCAGCGCCAGCGACTGGGAAACCGACTGTTTATGCACATGATGCACAAAACTATGGTCCAGCTTGATAGTATCGATGGGGAAACGGGCCAACTGCGACAGCGACGAATAGCCGGTACCGAAATCGTCGAGGTGAATCTGCGCGCCGAGCGAGCGAAACTGCTGAATAACCTCCAGAGCCTGGTCAGCATTATCTATCAGGCAGCTTTCGGTCAGCTCAATATCTATCGGGCATTCAGAAAAGTGTTGAGCCCTAAGCGCCTGTTTAAGGTCGCTAAAAATGGATTGATCGACCAACTGGCGCGCCGAAACGTTGACGGCCACGCGCAGATGAATACCGCGGTCTCGCCAGTAAGCCAACTGACGAATGGCTTCAAGCATGACCCAGCGCCCCAGCGGCACAATCAGCCCGGATTCTTCGGCGTAAGAGATAAAGTCGAGCGGCGGAATTAGCCCGCGCTCCGGCGAATTCCAGCGTACCAGCGCTTCCAGACTCTGAATTTCGCCGTTTAGCGCCACTTTGGGCTGATAATGGATGACCAGTTGATCGCTTTGCAGCGCTTTGCGCAGGTTAGTATCCAGCCACAGATATTCGAACACCCGTTGATTCATTTCGGGGGAAAAGACGCTGAAGCGTCCGCGGCCTTTTTCTTTCGCGGTGTACATCGCGGTGTCGGCATTGCGAATCAGGCTCTCACGGTCTTCGCCGTGCTGCGGTGCGAGCGAAATGCCGAGTGAACAGCCGCTGTAGACCTCAATCAGGCCGATACGAAACGGATCGCGTAGGCGGGTCAGCACCCGTGATGCCATCGCCTCCAGCGCGCTTTGCGAGGTATTCACCGCCAGGACGATAAACTCGTCGCCACCGAGCCGCGCCAGCGTCTGGCCGTCTTCCAGGCAGCTTAAAATCGATAGCGCGACCGACTGCAACAGCTGGTCGCCAAAGACGTGGCCGTAGGCGTCATTCACCTTCTTGAAGTTGTCGAGGTCGAAATAGACAAGCCCACCTGTTGGTCGCCCTGACGGTTATCCATCGCGCGGCCAATCAGTTCATTGATCGCGTGCCGATTGGGCAGGCCAGTAATGGTGTCAGTATTGGCCAGTACCCGCAGGCGTTCCTGGCTTTGCGTTCCTCGGTAATATCGGTTCCGGAACAGATGAGAAAGATCTCGTTTTTGCCGCTGCCGCTGTGCACAAAGCGGTTGCGAAATAAAAACAGGCGTGAGCCTTTACGCGTTTTGATCCAGCGTTCAACTTCATAGGGCCGCCGTTGGTAAAAAAACGGCTGACATTTTCCCGCGCCGCTGCGGCTTCCGGGCCGACATAAACAATTCGAACGCCGTTTTACCGATGACGTCCTGTTCTTTGAGGCCGGTATACTCTTCGCATAACCGGTTGAAGCGCTGAATTTTGCCTTCTCTGTCGAGAATGACGATCACGGCGTTGGCTTCCGATACCACCTGTTCGGCAAACAGCAGGCCTTGTAACAGATCGCGGGCGACGGAAGAGGTATCAAACCACGAAGACGCGGTACCGGCCCATTCGGTACCACTGACCTTGCGGCCAATTAAATGTAGAGGGACGTCGTAGCCGTTAAGCTGAATATTCAGGGCGATGCTGGACGTGGTAACGCTCATGGCGCGAATACGGCTGGCGTTTTCGTCACTTAACGGAACGGCAAAGTCGGCATTCGCATCGGGATCCGTCCCTAAAAGCAGCGTCGGTTCGGCACGCGACAAACGCCAGTAGAGGCTGGTTTCGCTGGAGTTTGGGTCGAGCAGATTTTGTGCCAGAGACTTGACCATACCTTCCTCTCGTCCATCTGCGTGCGGATGCCATGGTATTCAGTGTGAACGTTTTTCGGCTTTTTCGCTGAGAAAAAAGAGAGTCGGTGAGCAGTAGATAAAAAAACGGCCCAAAAGGGGCCGTTTGGCGCAAATTACGCGGCTGGGCGGGCAATCACGCTGCGCGTCTCCATACGGACTTCCGCGATGGTGACATCAATGACGTCGGTGACCTTATAGACCACTTCGCCTTTGATCTGCACGGTGCCGCTCTCCTGGCTGCAGACCAGCTCGTCGCGCACGGCGTGCAGGAACGGCGCCGGAATAAAGGCGACCGCGCCGTTATCGACCAGGCGCACGCGCATACCGCCACGGCTGATATCGATAATCTCAGCGGCAAAGCGCGTCTCTGTACCTGCCATTGGGCTCAGGTAGCGCGCATACAGCCAGTCAGCGACGTCGCGTTCTGCCATGCGGTTCAGGCGACGGCGTTCGGCCATCTGCACGGTTATGTCATCCTGCGGACGTGAGGCGCTTTCACCTTTGATCACCGCCTTCAGCAGACGATGGTTAATCATATCGCCATACTTACGAATCGGTGAGGTCCAGGTGGCGTAGGCCTCAAGACCTAAACCAAAGTGCGGACCCGGCTCGGTGCTGATTTCAGCGAATGACTGGAAGCGACGGATACGGCTGTCGAGGAAGCCAGATGGCTGTGCGTCCAGCTCGCGGCGTAGCTTGCAGAAACCGGCCAGGGTCAGCACCTCTTGCGGATCGACGTGCACATCATGCGTTTTCAGCAGGGCCGCCAACGCTTCAGTGTTATCCGGCGCGAACCCGGTGTGGACGTTATAAACGCCGAAACCGAGTTTATCGCGCAGCACGCGAGCAGCGCAGATGTTCGCAGCAATCATTGACTCTTCAACGATGCGGTTAGCAATGCGGCGCGGCTCGGCGACGATATCCAGTACTTCGCCTTTCTCACCCAGCACAAAACGGTAGTCCGGACGGTCTTTAAACACCAGCGCGTGGGTTTGACGCCATTCGCTACGTGCCTGGCATACGCGCTGCAGCAGGGTAATCTGGCGTGCGATTGCTTCGCTCTGCGGCTGCCAGCTACCGGTGTTCTCCAGCCAGTTGGAGACGTCGTCGTACACCAGTTTGGCTTTTGACTCGATACTGGCGGCAAAGAACTCAATGTTGTCTTCGATGGTGCCATCGGCTGCCAGCGTCATGCGGCAGGCAAGCACCGGGCGCACCACGTTCGCGCGCAGCGAACAGAGGTCGTCAGACAGCTCGCGCGGCAGCATCGGAATGTTGAAGCCCGGCAAATAGTTGGTAAACGCGCGAATTTTCGCGGCGTTGTCCAGCTTGCTGCCTTCCACGATCCAGGCGGTAGGATCGGCGATGGCGACGGTCAGCAGCAGCTTGCCATCGGCGGCTTCTTCCACGTACAGCGCATCGTCCATATCTTCGGTGCTGGCGCTGTCGATGGTGACAAAGTCCAGCGCGGTGAGATCGCGGCGCTCAAGGCCTTCATCCTGCATCTCGGTGGCGACGCCGTTCGGCGCTTCTTTTTCCAGGTTGTGACGGGCGAGGGTAACCCACCATGGCACAAAGTGGTCGTCACCAAAGGTGATGAATTGGGTCAGCTCGGCGTAGAAGCTGCGATCGCCTTTCAGCGGATGACGGCGCATTTCAGCAACGGCCCAGTCACCCTCTTTAAAATCATGCGTTACGCCGCGTTCGGCGCGGCAAGGAATGGCGTCTTTCAACAGCGGATGGTCAGGCACGATAGACAGACGATCGTCCTTACGATGCACCTTGCCCACAAAGCGGGTCAGGAACGGCTCGACCAGTTCTTCCGGCTCTGCACTCTCTTTTTCGCGTTCAGAGTGGATCACCGCAATAATACGGTCGCCGTGCATCACTTTTTTCATCTGCGGCGGCGGAATAAAGTAGCTTTTCTGTGCGTCGACTTCGAGGAAACCGAAACCTTTTTCCGTGGCTTTGACGACCCTTCCGCGCGGGCGTTTGGGAATGGAGTTGCTGTTTTAGCTGCGCAAGCAGCGGGTTGTCCTGAAGCATATTGATCTATTTTCGTGGCCAAAAGAGCGGCTGTCATTTTTACGCGAATCCATAGGACGCAGCAAGCGCTGTTTCACCTTTTACGTAACTTGTTGTGCGGCTCCGAGCGCGATGTGCAGGCGATTTAACCAACCGCTCAATGCGCTCCAGGTGAGCAGGGTGATAGCGTCAGGCGTCGATAGCCCATGCTCAATAAGCGGGTTCAGCTGCGCGGCGCTAAAGCGGTCCGGCGCGCGGGTCAGTAACTGTGTGGCCTGAGCGAGCGCGCGTTCGCAGGGGAAATGGTGGCTCCACGCCAGAATCGCCCGTTCACCGTTGCGTACCGCCTCGGGTAGGCCGCTGGCGCCTTGCCATAATCCGCTGTTGTAGTTGAAACAGCTCACGCTGCCGTTGATGCGCGCGGGAATGAGCGCAGACAGCGGCAGCAGCGGATGCGTAAACGTCAGGGCATCCAGGAGTTCGCCGAACCCGGCCAACAGCGTCTCCTCGTGCGCCAGCACCGGCGCCAGCGCGTGCAGTTCTGGCAGATTTTGCCAGCGGGAGAGCGCTTCACCCTGCGGGGTGTTGGCCTGGTGGGCTTCGATAACCTCCAGATCGGTGTGCCACTGCGCGCTTTCATTATTAAAGCGATCGGCGTCTGAATCCTCCTGCACCGGCATACCGGGATCCAGCGCACTGGAAAGCCCAGATGCGCCTGGAAGAGGGCGACGACGCGGGCCTGGAAGCCGACAAAGCCCACAATCTGATTAATCAAAATGATGTCGTGCAGCGTGAGCCCTACGCCGTCCAGTTGCTGGCGCGCACGCGGAGTGATGATGGACGGCGAGCTGGCAAGCTGACGTGCGTATTCGGTCATTTGCGCCAGCCGACGATTACTTTCTCGCGATGAGTCAGGCCCTGTAGAGGGCGAGACGCGCGGCATAGTGGTTACACAGCCGCTGAACGCCGGACACCTGCGCCACGGTCAGGGCGGTACTCAGACGGTCGTAATCGCCGAACGTGCGCAGGCGGTTCACCGGAACGGTATCCGGGAACAGTAAATTAGCCAGCTTACGGCCAGCGTTCAGCCAGCGCTGATTGGCATTAAGCAACGCATCAGGCAGGACGAGGTCGAGTAAAAAACGGTCGTCAACGTGCGCAGCTTCAGGAACCAGCGGCATCACGTCGCTGTGTTGGGTTCTCGACTGGGTTTCGTGATACCAGTGGTTTTTGCCGGAAACGCGGCGTGGCTCCATGGGAGTTCCTTGATCTGAAGGTGGCGAACCAGCAGCGTCGAAGGAGATGTTGCCGGATCGTTATGGATAAATATCCTGGCGCATGCGTGACGAGGGAGAAAATATTGTTCGGCGATAATTAATAACTGACTGGAATAACAAAGGCGGGAGAGGGCTGTAGGCCGGATAAGGCGTTTACGCCGCCATCCGGCAATATGGGGCAATTTGCGCCGATTTGCCTGATGGCGCTGCGCTTATCTGGCCTGGAATCGGGGCTACAGCTCCAGCTCGTTCATGGCGGCAATGCTGAAGCCGCCGTCAACGTGCAATACTTCACCGGAAACACCGGCGGCCAGGTTTGAGCACAGGAAGGCGGCGGAATTGCCGACGTCTTCAATGGTCACGGTGCGACGAATCGGCGTAACCGCTTCGCAATGGGCGAGCATTTTTCGGAAATCCTTTATACCGGAGGCGGCCAGCGTACGAATCGGGCCGGCGGAGATAGCATTGACGCGAACCCCCTCCGGCCCATGGCGTTAGCCATATAGCGGACGTTAGCTTCCAGCGACGCTTTCGCCAGGCCCATCACGTTGTAGTTGGGGATGGCGCGCTCTGCGCCGAGGTAGGAAAGCGTCAGCAGGGCTGAACCGGGGTTCAGCATCCCACGGCAGGCTTTCGCCATCGCCACGAAGCTGTATGAGCTGATGTCGTGGGCGATTTTAAAGCCTTCACGGGTGACCGCGTTGACGTAGTCGCCGTCGAGCTGGTCGGCGGGAGCAAAGCCAATCGAGTGAACGAAACCGTCAAACTGTGGCCATGTTTTTACCAGCTCGCTGAACAGCGCTTCAATGCTCGCGTCTTCCGCCACGTCGCACGGCAGCACAATGTGCGAGTCCAGCGAGGCGGCGAAATCTTCCACGCGGCCTTTCAGTTTGTCGTTCTGATACGTGAACGCCAGTTCGGCCCCTTCGCGGTGCATCGCCTGGGCAATGCCGTAGGCGATGGACAGTTTGCTGGCGACGCCGGTAATCAGGATACGTTTGCCGGAAAGAAAACCCATAGCGTAATCATCCTTCTCTTGATGGTGATTGCGGAGATCAGCGGTCTTTACGCCAGGCATCGGCGGTCAGCGCCTCGCCAAAGTGACCGGCAATCAGCCGTTTGGTTAAGTCGTGCAGCGGGGAGGCCAGCACGTCGGCGGTGCTGCCGCGCTCGACCACTTCCCCTGGTGCATCACCAGCACCTGGTCGCTGATGTGCTTCATCATGCCCAAATGCTGAGTCACGTAAATATACGAGATGCCCTGTTTTTCCTGCAGTTCGAGCATCAGGTTTACCAGCTGCGAACGCATCGACATATCGAGCGAGGCCAACGCTTCATCGCAGATAATGACCTTCGGGCGCAAAATCAGCGCACGCGCCAGACCCAGACGCTGTTTCTGCCCCGGCGCCAGCATGTGCGGATAGTAGCTGACGTGGTCCGGCAACAGGCCGACCAGGCGCAGGGTATCGATAATCTGCTGACGTCGCGCCTCGGGTTCAAGATCGGTGTTCAGACGCAGCGGGAAATCAAGGATTTGCGAAATGCGCTGACGTGGGTTCAGCGAGGTGCTCGGATCCTGGAAAATCATGCGAATGCGCTGGCTACGGAATGAGTAGTCGCCGAACTCCAGCGGATGATCGTCAATCAGCAGTTCACCGGTGGTCGGTTCCACCATCCCGGCCAGCATTTTGGCCAGCGTCGACTTGCCCGAACCGTTCTCGCCGATAATCGCCAGCGTTTGCTTTTCACGCAGGGTAAAGCTCAGCGGCTTCACCGCCTGTAGCGTCTGGCGATGGAACCAGCCGGTGCGGTAGCGGAAGGTTTTGCTCAGGTTGCGCACTTCAAGCAGCGTTTCGACCATGTCACTCTTTCTCCATATTCAGCGGGAAATGACAGGCGAACAGGTGGTTCTTCGCTCCCGTCAGACGCGGGGTTTCAATACATTTGCGCTGCGCGTACGGGCAACGCGGCCCAGACGGCAGCCCATCGGCAGCTGTTCCAGTAGGGGAATGGCGCCGGAAAGGGTATTCAGGCGACTTTTATGCGGCATTGAGCGGCCAAAGTCCGGAATCGCGCGGATCAGCGCCTGGGTATACGGGTGATGAGGGATGGTCACCAGCTCTTCGCTCGGCGCGGTCTCTACCGTTTGCCCGCAGTACATCACGTTGATCTTATCCGCCCAGTGGGTCAGCATCTGCAAATCATGAGAAATCAGCAGGATGGTGGTGTTGTTATTCTGATTGAGGCCGGTTAACAGACGGAAGATCTGCGCCTGGGTGGTTGGTTCCATGGCGTTGGTCGGCTCATCGGCGATCAGCAGGCGCGGCTGGTTAGCCAGCGCGATAGCAATCATAACCTTCTGGCATTCGCCTTCGGTCAGCTCATACGGGAAGCTGCGCATCGCATCTTTGTGATCTTTAATGCCGACGCGGTGCAGCAGTTCGATCGCGCGACGTTTGCGCCAGCCGAAACGCTGCCACCAGTGGCCTTTGAAGGTCCAGCCGGGAATGTTTTGCATCAGCTGCAGGCCCACGCGTTCAGAAGGATCCAGACAGGACTGCGGTTCCTGGAAAATCATGGAGACGTTGTGGCCGACCAGTTTTCGCCGCTCGCGGTTGGACAGGCGCAGCAGGTCGATATCGTCAAAACGCATACGGTCGGCGGTGACGCGCCAGTTATCTTTGGTGACGCCGCAAATCGCTTTGGCGATCAGGCTTTTGCCTGAACCGGATTCCCCACCAGGCCGCGAATTTCGCCTTCGGCCAGCGTCATGCTGACGCGGTCAACGGCCTTCACCCAGCCTTCGTTGGTCTTAAATTCGATGGTTAAATTGCGAATATCAAGTAACGGCATTACTCCACCCCGCGTTAATGGCGCGGCGAATACCGTCGCCCAGCAGGTTGACCAGCAGCACGCTAATCATGATTGCCGCGCCCGGCAGCATCACCGTCCACGGCGCCACGTAGATAAGCTCCAGCGCATCGCCGAGCATCGCGCCCCATTCCGGTGACGGTAGCTGCGCGCCAAGATCGAGGAAACCCAGCGCGGCGATATCAAGGATCGCCATCGATAGCGCGCGGGTAATTTCGGTGACCAGCCCGGCAGCAATGTTCGGCAGAATGGCAAACCACAGAATATTGAGCGTGGTCGCCCCGTCGAGGCGGGCGGCAATCACGTAATCACGCTCCAGCTCGTCGTGTACCATGCTGTAGATTGAACGCACCATGCGCGGCAACAGGGCCAGCCAGACGGCAAACATCGCGTGGCTGAGATGCGGCCCGGCAAAAGCGACAACGATAATCGCCAGCAGCAGCGAAGGAATCGACAGTAGAGTGTCGAGAATATGGTTCAGCACCGCCGAACGCAGGCCACGGGTTGATCCCGCAAATGCGCCCAGCACCAGCCCGAAGGCGGTGGCGGCGAGCGTGACAACAAACGCGCCGCCGACGGTGGGCGCGGCACCGCTAAGCAGACGGCTCAGGACATCACGCCCCAGATCGTCGGTACCGAGAAAGAAAGAGACTTCGCCGTAGCGCGACCATGACGGCGGCAGAAGCTGATAGCCGAGGAACTGCTGATCGATACCGTAGGGCGCAAACCAGCCGCCCAGAATGCACACGACCGCCAGCCCGGCGCAGCCGTACAGGCCGATCATCGCCGTGGTGTCGCCATAGAACTTGCGCCACACGGTGCGCAGCGCACCCGGCGGGCGTTTCTCGAGGTAGACGCTATCGTAAGGCATACCATTCCTTATGTTTCAACGGGTTAGCCATAGCACCCAAAATATCGGATATCACGTTCACAATGATCACCAGCGCGCCAATCACCATCACTCCGGCGGAGATCGCCGCATAGTCCTGCTGGCGAATGGCATTAATCATCCAGCGTCCCAGCCCCGGCCAGCTAAAGACCATTTCGGTGATCATCGCCAGGGTCAGCATGGTGGAGAACTGCAGCCCCAGACGTGGGATCACCGGCGGCAGCGCGTTGTGCAGCACATGGCGACGCAGAATGGTCAGACGAGAAACGCCGCGCGTGGCCGCTGCCTTCACGTAGTTGGTATCGTAGACCGCAATGGTGCTGATACGCATCAGGCGCACCACTTCGGTGGTGGGCGCGACGGCCAGCGTCAACACCGGCAGCACCATATGGCGCACAGCGCTCATAATCATTTCATGCCGCCACGGCGAGTCGGAGAGCCAGGCATCAATCAGCGCGAAGCCGGTGACGCTTTTCACCTCATACAGCAGATCGAAACGCCCGGAAACCGGCAGCCAGCCCAGGGTCAGCGAGAAGAAAAGGGTCAGTAACAGCGCCAGCCAGAAAATCGGAATCGAGAAGCCGAGCAGGGCGAAGAAGCTGATCACTTTATCCTGCCATTTATTGCGGGTGATGCCCGCCAGCATGCCAACGGGAATGCCTATCAGCAGCGCAAAGCCAAACGCCAGAATGCACAGCTCCATGGTCGCCGGAAACACCTCGCGCAGCTGTTCGGAAATCGGCTGGCCGTTAATGCTCGATACGCCGAAATCCCAGTGCATGACGCCGTCAAACCAGAAGGCCCAGGCGTTCCATAGCGACGCGCCCTGCAACGGCGCGTGCGGCGTAAAATAGCTCAGGCTGAAGCCGACAAAGGTCAGGAAAAAGAGGGTAACCAGCAGCAATAACAGGCGACGAAGGGTGAAAATAATCATGGTTTTTGCACCTTCTCTTCTTTTTCCCGCGACACGCCGGCGAATGAGGTGTTGCCAAACGGACTCAGCACCAGCCCTTTAATATCGTAACGATAGGCCTGAAGGCGTAGCGAAGATGCCAGCGGCAGCACCGGCAGCTCGCGCGCCAGAATTTGCTGGGCTTCATCGTAGGCGTCAATGCGTGAGGCCAGCTGTTGCGAGTCCAGCGCTTTGCGCAGCACATTGTCAAACTCACGGTTACACCAGTGGGCGAAGTTGGTCTGCGAGGTAATGGCCGCGCAGCTCAGCAGCGGACGGAAGAAGCTGTCCGGATCGTTACTGTCCGTGGCCCAGCCGGAGAGCGTCAGGTCATGGTTCATGTCCATCAGCCGTGCTTCCTGGAAGCGGCCCTCTACCGGTACGATGATCACCTTCACCCAATCTGCGCCATGTCCGCCTGAATGAGCTCGGCGGTTTTCAGCGGGCTTGGGTTCCACGCCTGAGAGCTGGTTGGCACCCACAGGCGCAGCGTCAATTTATCCAGCCCAATGCCTGTAAACGTCGACGCGCTTCTTTCGGGTTGTATTCGGTAATTTTAGCCTCGTTATCGTAAGCCCAGGAGGCGCGAGGCAAAATAGAGGCCGCGGTTTCTGCGGTGCCGTAATAAATGGACTGCATTAAACGCTGATTATTAATCGCCAGCGACAGCGCGTGGCGCACTTCCGGATTATTTAGCGGCGGCTTGTCGGTGTTGAAGGCCAGATAGGCGATGTTCATCCCCGGGCGCAGCGTCAGACGCAGGCGCGGGTCGTCGCGCAGAATGGTGAGCTGGCTGGCGGCAGGCCAGGCCAGCACGTCACACTCGCCGGTCAGCAGTTTGGACAGCCTGCCGGTGCCACCGGAACCCAAATCGACCACCACCTGCGGCATCAGCGGCGTGCCGCGCCAGAAGGCGGAATGGCGCTGCAGGCGAATATACTGCCCCGCGCGGTACTCGTCGAGCTGGAACGGCCCGGTTCCCACCGGCTGGCGGTCGAGCTGTTCCTGACGATCCTGTTTAGTGAGCTGATTAGCGTATTCCGCCGACATCACCGATGCGTAGTGGGTCGCCAGATGCCAGAGGAACGAGGCGTCCGGACGATTGAGGCGAAACTCTACCGTGTGGCTATCAAGTTTGCGCACGCTCTTCACGCTGTCGGCGAACTGCAGGCTGTCAAAATAGGGGAACGCGCCGCCGTTGACGTTATGCCACGGATGCTGGCGATCGAAAATGCGCTCGAAGGTAAATACCACGTCGTCGGCGTTCAGCGCGCGCGACGGCTTAAACCAGCGGGTGGTTTGAAACTGTACATTAGGGCGCAGGTGGAAGCGGTAGGTTGCGCCGTTATCCAGAACTTCCCAGCTTTCCGCCAGCTCAGGCACCAGACGATAGGTGTACGGGTCGACGTCCAGCAGGCGGTCGTAGAGCTGGGCGGCGAGAGTATCGACAATCAGCCCGCTACCGGCTTTTTGCGGGTTAAACGTGTTGACCTGCCGCTGACGCAGTAGACAAAGCCGCTGTCGCGAATGTCGGCATGGGGTGGGGCGAGCGGCTGCGGCGCGGCCATCGCCTGGCTGCAGATTAACCCCAACGCTGCCAGGAAAGGTGACAAATTCAGGCGCATAGTTTCATTGTTTTTTCGATTGATCTGCAAAGTGTATCGCACTTACGGCTACCAGGTACAAATGTCTGCGTGCAACTGCTTTAAAAGTCATCAACTCAGTGGGGTTAACTCGTATAACACCAGCGCATTGCTCTCCAGCGCCTCAACCACCTGCCAGCTTTCCTCCAGCGTTTCTTCGCGCACGCTGAGCGCGGGCCGGTTGTGTGCGCCAGCCATGTCCAGCTCTCCTCGTCCGGGCCGCTGCTGCTTTCTATCGCCTCCAGCCGCGGGAAAAGCGCGCCATTGTGCTGGTCGAACAGGTGGCGTTTGATTTTCCACTTACCGTTCAGCCCTGAAGCTGCACCGGGTATTGCTGACGAAACCGCTGGATAAAAGCCTCTTCGCTGGACAACCACGGATTAAACACCACCGGGTTGCGCAGCAGCAGCTGGTAGCGGCCGCGTTGATGCAGCAGTAGCACGTTTTTATCGTTGACCAACACTTCGCCCTGTAAGCGTCGCCATAGCCACAGCACCCAGTAGATGGGCGCGTCAGCTCGTGATGGTAGAAGAGCGCCAGGCTGGAGGTATCGAAGGTGCCGTTGCTACGCGCCTCACCCTGCTGGCTGGAGTTAAGCCAGAAGCCGGTGAGCTGTACCTGATCGGCCAGCCCCAGCAGGTTATTCATCAGCAGCGCGCCGCGGAAGAACTCGCCGTTGGTACGCCGGGTTGAGCCGGTTAGCGTGTTCCACGACAGCAGCCAGAGGGGTAACGCGAGCTGGCGCTGGCGCAGGGCGCGCTGGATCTGTCGCACCTTATGTACCGGGTCGTTTTCGGCGGCGGCCAGTCGGGTGCGGTCGAATGGCTGCTGGTGGAAACGCTCGTTGGCATTGGCCGAGCAGGCGAGAAAATCGGCCTCTCTCAGCAGCGGGGAGGTGAGGATTGCGTCGTCTACGATATCGTCATCGGTAACGGTAAAGCGGTGGCAGATGCCAGCAGCGAGTCCGGCGACCATTGCCGGATCGCCGCTTTTTGCTGTGCCCAGACCTCGGCGCTCGCCTGTGGCGACCAGTGCCAGACGAACTGCCAGCTTGCCAGCGTTGACGGTGGGAAGTGCTGCGCGGCAAGGCGTAAAAACTGGCGCAGTAGATCGGGACGCGTGGTCAGGCTGGTGTGGAGCAGTACCTGCCATCCCATACGGGCAAGGAAAGTAAAAACCTGCTGTAAATGGTACCAGCAGGCGTAGCCGACCATTTGCGGATCGTCCCAGCCGTCGCTGAACAAACGGCTGCTCAGGAAAGGTTCATGGATATCGATCCCGTGGATTGGTATCTGTGCATGGAGCGTCATCAGCGACTGGCGGACATCTTCACGCAACAAATCATCAAGTTCGCGCAGCGTAATAATGAGCTGGCTATGACGCAGCGGCACGCGACGCGACGGCAGCGTGTCGAGGGCAATCCGCCGCGCCTGGAGCGGCGGCTGGAGCGGTGGCGGGCTTTCCCAGTCCTGTTTGCCCGTGTGATTGAGCAGGGCATAGAGCGTCTCGGCGGCCACCGGCAGCGTGCGGTCGGGCGGGTTCTCGCGCGTGCGGTTACGGGCCACCGTGGTCGACTGCTGACGATACTGGCGCGGCGTCATGCCGTGGCGGCGCTTAAACAGATCGCTCATTACGCGCGCGCTGGCAAACCCCTGCTGCTGGGCAATTCGCTGTACCGGTAAAGTGCTTGTCAACAACTGTTCGGCGGCTTTCTCCAGACGCAGCGCGGTGATGTACTGCATAAAACTGACGCCGACTTCTTTGTGAAACAAACGTGAAAGCCAGGCTTCCGACACCCGCTCGCCGCGGGCGATTTCAGCAAGCGACAGGCGCTGGCTGTATTGTGACTCAATCCGCGTCACCACCTGGCGGATACGGTGGCTCCATGTGGACTCATTATTATGTGATGCGCCCGTTTTGCGTGGCTGCTGAAAATGGGTTGCCAACAGCAGGGCAATTTCGCTGAGCCAGCGGTTTGCCTCCAGCCGGGAGGTGTTTTCAGGGTTGATCACATGGCTAACCAGTAGCTGGCGCATCAGGCTGCGCAGCCGTCCTTCGTGCTCCATCGAGGGGGTGGAACCTGATAATCAAAGGCAAAAAAATGCGCGTCCAGCCGGGCTAGCCAACTGCTGGCTATCATCAGCGTCATCACCGCATTGGCCTGTTCGCCGCGCAAACGCCAGCGCTGGTTGGGATTGATGATGGCCAGCGCGTTGGTTTGCAGCGTACGCGTGTCGTCGGCACTTTCCAGCACGACCTCGCCATGCAGTAGCCACATCAGCGTTAACGTCTGCTGTTCGTTGTATGCCTGCTGACGAATGTCCTGCACCACCACAGAAAAATCACTGATTTGCTGCGCCACCTTTCCGCCCTCCAGTGAAGACAAAAAATAACGGTCTGTTTTTTGTCATAACTAAACCGTATGAAAAATAGTCATTACATTTTCCGTCAATATAAAACAAAAAAGCGCCTTTTGTGACCGCTCCGACGTCATAAACTCGACGTTATCACTGTGGAGCAATAAAGGGATAACAAAAATGACACATCCTATCGTTGAAGCATTGCAGAGTCAGGAAGCCGAATTTATCGCGCTACGCCACCGCTTCCATCAGCAGCCGGAGATTGGTTTTCAGGAGCACAAAACCAGCGCCGAAGTGGCGAAACTGCTAAGCAGTTGGGCTATGAAGTGGACTATGGGCTGGCGGGGACCGGCGTGGTGGGGACGCTTAAAGTGGGTAACGGCGGCAAAACGCTGGGGCTGCGCGCTGACATGGATGCGCTGCCGATGCAGGAACGCAGCGGCAAAGCGTGGGCCAGCGAAACGGATGGCTGTTTCCATGGCTGTGGACACGACGGTCACACTACTACGCTGCTGTATGCCGCGGAGTATCTGGCGCGCACCCGTCAGTTTAACGGCACATTGCACCTGATATTCCAGCCGGCGGAAGAGTTGTTGTACGGTGGCCGGGTGATGCTGGAAGACGGTCTGTTTAACAAATTCCCCTGCGACCACATTTTTGGTTTACACAATATGCCGGGGCAGAAGCTGGGCAAAATTGGCCTGCGCGACGGTGCGATGATGGCCTCCTCCGACACGTTGCACATCGAAGTGCAGGGCGTGGGTGGCCACGGCGCGGTGCCGGAGCATACCGTCGATGCTACCGTTGTTGCCTGCCATATCACTCTGGCGCTGCAAACCATCGTCTCACGCAATATCAGTCCGTTTGACCCGGTGGTGGTGACCGTTGGCAGCATTCAGGCGGGGCATGCGCCAAATATCATCAACGATAAAGTCCTGATGAAGCTGACTTTGCGTACGCTCAACGAACAGGTCCGCGAAACCGTACTGCAACGTATTCACGACATCGCCGTGGCGCAGGCGGAAAGCTTCAACGCCACCGCCACGCTCACCCACGTCAACGGCAGTCCGGTCCTCAAAAACGATCCCAGGCAAACCAGATGGTGCGCGATGTGGCGACGTCGCTGTTCGGCGCGGAGTCTATCGGCACGGTGAATCCGTTTATGGGCAGCGAAGACTTCGCGTTTATGCTCGAGCAGAACCCTAACGGCGCCTATTTCACCATCGGCGCGGGCGATGAACCAGACCGCTGCATGGTTCACAACCCGGGCTACGACTTTAACGACAACATCCTGCTGACGGGGGCGGCGCTGTGGTGCGGCCTGACGGAACACTACCTGCGTGGATAAATGACGCGCGCAACATGAGGGCGAGCCATGAGTACCGTGACGTTGAGTGAAACGCAGTATGTCGGCACCGACCGGCTGCTGGCGGGATTGTGTTGAGCGTGTTGACCTTCTGGCTGTTTGCTCAGTCGGTGATTAACGTAGTCCCGGTAGTGAAAAACAGTATCGATATTTCGCTGGAGACGCTCACCCTTGCGGTGAGCCTCAGCGCACTCTTCAGCGGCTGCTTCGTGGTGGCCAGCGGCGGGCTGGCCGACAAATTTGGCCGGGTACGTTTGACGCTGATTGGCCTGGCGTTAAGCATGGTCGGTAGCGCGCTGCTGGTGGTGTCCCAGGGGCCGCTGTTGTTCCTCACCGGGCGGGTAATTCAGGACTGTCTGCTGCCTGCATCATGCCGGCGACATTGGCGCTGATCAAAACGTGGTATGAAGGGCGCGCGCGACAGCGGGCGATCAGCTTCTGGGTGATCGGTTCGTGGGGCGGCAGCGGCCTGTGCTCGTTTGTGGGTGGCGCGATCGCTACTGGCCTGGGTTGGCGCTGGATCTTTGTCTTTTCCATCGCGGCGGCGTTTGCAGCATTTTGGCTGATTCGCGGCACCCCGGAGAGTCGCAGCGCCACCGCGGTGCAGCATAAAATGGATCTCAGCGGCCTGTTGAGCCTCGTGGCGGCGCTGGTGCTGTTCAATCTGTTTATCTCCAAAGGTCACCACTGGGGATGGACCAGCGGCCTGTCGCTGACGATGCTGACAGGCGCTATTGTGGCGATGACCTTTTTTGTGCGCAGCGGAATGCGTAAAAAAGAGGCGGCGCTGATCGATTTCGCGCTGTTTAAAAATCGCGCTTATAGTGCGGCGGTGCTGTCGAACCTGATGTTGAACGGCGCGATTGGCACGATGATGATCACCAGCATCTGGCTCCAGCAGGGCGGCACCTGAGCCCGTTCCAGACGGGCATGATGACGCTTGGCTATCTGGTGACCGTGCTGCTGATGATTCGGGTGGGGAGAAACTGCTGCAACGCTATGGCGCAAGGCTGCCAATGATGGGCGGCCCGGCGATTGCGATGGCGGGGATTTTCCTGATCTCCTGTACTTTCCTCGACACCTGGACCTATATCGTGACCGTCTTTTTCAGTAACGTCCTGTTTGGACTGGGGCTGGGCTGCTACGCCACGCCTTCCACCGACACCGCCGTCACCAGCGCGCCGGAAAATAAGGTGGGCGTCGCCTCCGGGATTTACAAAATGGGCAGCTCGCTGGGGGCGCGTTTGGCCTGGCGATGACGGCATCACTCTACGCGCTGTTTTTACCCTACGGCATGGCAAAAGCGGCACAATACGCGCTGTGGTTTAACTGCATGTTGTGTCTGGGGCCATTGTGGTTAGCGCGCTGATGCTGCCGCGTCGTCGTAAAAACTGATGCTTCCGGCTTTCTGTCACTGATTTTAAAAACAATTAAGGCTCCATTTGGAGCCTTAATTGTTTTTAAAAAACGAATGCGCTATCCGTAATTTACGAATTTAACTTTCTTTGTCGGTCCGATGATATCCATCTCTTTTTCGCGATGGCCGAGCGTAGCAAGTTTGCTACCATCAATTGCCGTCCAGAAATCCAGCGATTTTTTGGCGGCGGTCATCGCTTTGTTTTTATCGATTTTCTTATGTTGTTTGGTCATATCGCCTCCTCGCTGTTTTGCTGCCTTTTTTCCGCATCACTTAGCACGCCAACAGAAATCCCGAACCATCCAAAAGACTGTAGAACTTGCCGTGTAACCTCAAGGCTCTGTTCATGTGTTTCCTGAATTGATAATTCGCTCACTCCATTTGCCTTTCTTTGCGATTTACGGGGATAAAATGGTAAGGCAGTTATCGCGAAAGGTTAATGAATACCGTGTGTCTGAAATCAGACAATGGATTAGCCAGGAGTGGTGCTTTCAGGATGAAAGCACCAGACGGTCGTGCAAGTTTACAGCGCGTGTTTTTTCAATAACGCCCGCAGTTGATGATAGGTTAACCCCAGCAGTTCGGCGGCGTTTTTCTGGTTAAACCGGGCCTGTTGCAGACTCTGCTGTAACAGGTCTTTTTCTTGCTCTAGCTGGAACTGACGCAGGTTCAACGGCAGCGTCGGGGCCGTTGTTTCCGTTGCGGGTTCGTCGGCGATGGCGGGCTGGCGGCGGAACGGGTCGATAATAATGTCATCCAACGGTTCGTCGATGGATCCGTGGCGATAAACCGAACGCTCGACCACGTTTTTCAGCTCGCGAATATTACCCGGCCAGCGGTAGTGCAGCAGCGTGTCGCGGGCGCGGTCGGTAAAACCAGGGAACAGCGGTAGCTTCAGCTCGCGGCACATCTGAATAGCGAAATGTTCGGCCATCAACATGATGTCGCTCTGGCGTTCGCGCAGCGGCGGTAGCAGCACCACATCAAAGGCCAGCCGGTCGAGCAGGTCGGCGCGGAAAGCGCCTTCTTCCACTAATTGAGGCAGGTCGGCATTGGTGGCGCACACCAGGCGGACGTTAACCTGCAGCGGCTGGCTGCCGCCGACGCGCTCCAGCTCGCCGTATTCAATCACCCGCAGCAGCTTTTCCTGCACCAGCATCGGCGCGGTGGCCAGCTCATCAAGAAACAGCGTGCCGCCGTCTGCACGTTCAAAGCGACCCGGATGACGCTTTTGCGCGCCGGTAAAGGCCCGGCTTCGTGGCCGAACAGTTCAGAGTCGAGCAGATTTTCGTTCAATGCCGCGCAGTTCAGCGAGATAAACGGCCCCTGCCAGCAGGAGGAGAGGTAGTGTAGACGGTTGGCGATAAGCTCTTTACCCGTGCCGCGCTCGCCGATAATCAATACCGGCTTATTGAGCGGCGCGAGGCGGGAAACCTGTTCCAGCACTTCAATAAAACGGTTGGCCTCGCCGAGAAGGGTGTCTTTGTAATCTGCCATGATGAAATTCGCCACTTGTTGGTGTAATTCGCCATTTCACTGTAGGCGTTTGCGGCACAAAATTCAATCACATCGTTGATAATCAATAAGATAAAAAGTTGGCACGGAAGTTGTAATAGTCTTTGCGCAGGGCTAAGCCCGAAACACAGAACTATGAGGATTGAACAATGGGTATTTTTTCTCGTTTTGCCGACATCGTGAACGCCAACATCAACTCGCTGCTGGAAAAAGCGGAAGACCCGCAGAAGCTGGTCCGTTTGATGATCCAGGAAATGGAAGACACCCTGGTGGAAGTGCGCTCCACCTCCGCCGTGCGCTGGCGGAAAAGAAAGATCTGACTCGCCGCGTCGAACGCGCGCTGGCGCAGCAGGAAGAGTGGCAGGAGAAAGCCGAGCTGGCACTGCGTAAAGATAAAGAGGATCTGGCACGCGCGGCGCTGATTGAAAAACAGAAGCTGACCGATGTTATCGATACGCTGGAACATGAAGTCACGCTGGTGGATGAAACCCTGGCGCGGATGAAAAAAGAGATTGGCGAGCTGGAGAATAAGCTCAGCGAAACTCGCGCCCGTCAGCAGTCTCTCGCGCTTCGTCATCAGGCGGCGAATTCGTCCCGCGATGTGCGCCGTCAGCTGGACAGCGGTAAACTGGATGAAGCGATGGCTCGCTTTGAATCTTTTGAACGCCGCATCGACCATATGGAAGCTGAAGCGGAAAGCCATCGTTTTGGCAAACAACCGTCGCTGGACCAGCAGTTCGCCGAACTGAAGGCCGATGACGAAATCAGCGAGCAGTTAGCCGCGCTGAAAGCCAAAATGAAGCAGGACAACCAATAATGATTCCGGCGGCACCGACCGTGCCGCTGCTCATAATATATAAGGAGTTTCTATGAGCGCGCTTTTCCTCGGCATTCCCCTGACGTTATTTGTCCTGTTTGTATTGCCGATTTGGCTGTGGCTGCACTACAGCAATCGCTCCCGCTCTGGCGAGTTGTCACAGGGCGAGCAGCAGCGGTTGATGCAGTTAACCGATGACGCAAAGCGGATGCGCGAGCGTATTCAGGCGCTGGAAGCCATTCTGGATGCCGAACATCCGAACTGGAGGGACAAATAATGGCGCTGGATTTTAACAAAAAGCTGTGGCGAATCCCGCAGCGGGGCATGGTGAAAGGGGTCTGCGCGGGTATTGCCGAGTACCTCGACGTGCCGGTGAAGCTGATTCGTATTATTACCGTGCTGGCGATGCTATTTGGACTCTTTTTCTTTGTCGTTGTCGCCTATGTGATTTTAACCTTCGCCTCGACCCGATGCCGGAAGGGGTGATGAACAACCCGCATCAGCCCTCCAGCCGCGATTTGCTGGATGCGGTGGATGCTGAATTAGCCGCCGGTGAACAGCGGTTACGCGAGATGGAACGCTATGTGACGTCCGATACCTTTACGTTGCGCAGCCGTTTCCGTCAGCTCTGATACAGAGGTGAATAATGAGCAATAAATGGCAGCGGGCAGGGCAGAAGGTGAAACCCGGTTTGAAAATCGTCGGCAAGCTTGCCCTGCTGACCGCACTGCGCTATGGCCCGGCAGGCGTTGCCGGGTGGGCGGTGAAGTCCGTCGCCCGTCGACCACTGAAGATGTTTCTGGCGGTGGCGCTGGAACCGCTGCTGTCGCGCCTCGCCAAACGCTATTTCCCCATGGCAAAATAGCGCTATCGGCGTTGACAGGAGTGTCAGATAAGCAATGAAGCGACTCAAAAATGAATTCAATGCGCTGGTCAACCGTGGCGTTGACCGGCATCTTCGTCTTGCCGTTACCGGCCTGAGCCGTAGCGGCAAGACCGCGTTTATCACCGGCCTGGTGAATCAACTGCTGAACGTGCATACCGGCGCGCGGCTGCCGCTGTTGAGCGCGGTGCGCGAAGAACGCCTGCTGGGGTGAAACGTATACCCCAGCGTGACCTCGGCATTCCCCGCTTTACCTACGATGAAGGGCTGGCTCAGCTTTACGGCCAGCCGCCGTCATGGCCAACGCCGACGCGCGGTGTGAGCGAAATTCGCCTGGCGTTGCGCTATAAATCGCATGACTCGCTGCTGCGCCACTTTAAAGAGACGTCCACGCTGTACCTGGAGATTGTCGATTATCCCGGCGAGTGGCTGCTGGACCTGCCGATGCTCAATCAGGATTACCTGACCTGGTCGCGGCAGATGACGGGGCTGCTGAACGGCCAGCGTGGCGAATGGTCGGCCAAATGGCGCGAGCTGTGCGCCGGGCTGGAGCCGCTGGCACCGGCCGATGAAAATCGGCTGGCGGAAATCGCCCAAGCCTGGACCGACTATCTGCACCGTTGCAAACAGGAAGGGCTGCATTTTATTCAGCCGGGGCGCTTTGTGCTGCCCGGCGATATGGCCGGCGCGCCGGCGCTGCAATTTTTCCCGTGGCCTGACGTTGACGGCGTGGGAGAGGCGAAACTGGCGCAGGCCGATAAACACAGCAACGCCGGGATGCTGCGCGAACGCTTTAACTACTATTGCGAAAAGGTCGTGAAAGGCTTCTATAAAGATCACTTCCTGCGTTTTGATCGCCAGATTGTGCTGGTGGACTGCCTGCAACCGCTGAACAGCGGGCCGCAGGCATTTAACGACATGCGCCTGGCGCTAACGCAACTGATGCACAGTTTCCACTACGGTCAGCGCACGCTGTTCCGCCGCCTGTTCTCGCCGGTGATTGATAAGCTGCTGTTTGCCGCCACCAAAGCGGATCACGTTACCGTCGATCAGCACGGCAACATGGTGTCGCTGCTGCAACAGCTGATTCAGGACGCCTGGCAGAACGCTGCCTTTGAAGGCATCACCATGGACTGCCTGGGGCTGGCGTCGGTACAGGCGACGCAAAGCGGGTTGATTGAGGTGAACGGCGAGAAGATCCCCGCGCTGCGCGGACACCGGCTGAGCGACGGTCAGCCGCTGACCGTCTATCCAGGCGAAGTGCCAGCGCGTCTGCCGGGCAGGCGTTCTGGGATAAACAGGGCTTCCAGTTTGAGGCTTTCCGCCCGCAGACGATGGACGTTGACCAGCCGCTACCGCATATCCGTCTGGATGCCGCGCTGGAGTTTTTAATTGGAGATAAGCTGCGATGACCGACTCATTTAAACCGCGAATCGATTTTGACGGGCCGCTCGACGACGTCAAGCCGGAACAGTTTAAAACCGCACAGGCGTTTGAGGGGATGCGGCGGAAAAATTTGCTCCCGTCGCGCTCGATGCCGACGGTGAGCAGGAAGGGCAGGCCGAAGCCACCGTGGAAGCGGCGCTGCGGCCAAAACGTAGCCTGTGGCGCAAAATGGTTACCGCTGGGTTGACGCTGTTTGGCGTCAGCGTCGTGGCGCAGGGCGTGCAGTGGACGGTCAACGCCTGGCAAACCAGGACTGGGCCGCACTGGGCGGCTGCGTTGCTGGCGCGCTTATCGTCGGTGCGGGTGTCGGTTCGGTAGCTACCGAATGGCGCAGGCTATGGCGGTTACGCCAGCGCGCGCAGGAACGCGATGAAGCGCGGACCTTGATGCACAGCCACGGTGTGGGTAAGGCGCGTGCGTTCTGCGAAGGGTTGGCGCGTCAGGCCGGATTGGATCAGTCGCATCCGGCGCTTCAACGCTGGTACGCGGCGATCCACGAAACCCAGAGCGATCGCGAGGTGGTGAGCCTCTACGCGCATCTGGTGCAGCCGGTGCTGGATGCACAGGCGCGTCGTGAAATCAGCCGTTCGGCGGCGGAATCGACGCTGATGATTGCCGTCAGCCCGCTGGCGCTGGTGGACATGGGCTTTATCGCCTGGCGCAACCTGCGCCTGATCAACCGCATCGCCAACCTGTACGGCATTGAGCTGGGCTACTACAGCCGCCTGCGCCTGTTCCGTCTGGTGCTGATTAATATCGCTTTTGCCGGGCCAGCGAACTGGTGCGTGAGATTGGCATGGACTGGATGTCGCAGGATCTGGCGGCGCGTCTGTCCACGCGTGCGGCGCAGGGCATCGGGCCGGGCTGTTGACCGCGCGTTTAGGCATCAAGGCGATGGAGCTTTGCCGTCCGCTGCCGTGGATCGATAACGATAAACCGCGTCTTGGCGATTTCCGTCGTGAGCTGGTGGGGCAGTTGAAGACCACGGTGCAGAAAGGCAAGACAGCAGCGACGTCGGATCAATAAGCGAAGATAAATAACCTTATGCCAAAATGGCATAAGGTATATCTATACTTAACTTTACTGAAAGTGACATGCGGGCTAACTTAGCGGATACCGTCAACTGCATGATCACTCTCAGGAAGTCCGATGACCAGAAAACTGCTGCCGTTATTTGTGCTGACCGCGCTGTCAGCCTCCGCGTATGCCGCCACCCCACCGAACACGCTGGTAGTGGCTCAGGGGCTGGACGATATTGTCAGCCTCGACCCGGCGGAGGCCAACGAGCTCTCCAGCATCCAGACGGTGCCGAGCCTTTATCAGCGTCTGGTGCAGCCAGACCGCAACGATCCGGCAAAAATTACGCCGATTCTGGCGGAAAGCTGGCAGGCCGATGCGGCAGCGAAAACGCTGACCATCAAGCTGAAAAGCGACGCGAAATTTGCTTCCGGCAACCCGCTACGCCCGGAAGATGTCATCTTCTCTTACACCCGTGCCGTGACGCTGAACAAATCACCGGCATTCATTCTCAACGTCCTCGGCTGGCAGCCGGACAACATCGCCAGCCAGCTGAAGAAAGTGGATGACCACACCTGCAGCTCAGCTGGACCGCCGACGTCAGCCCGGCGGTGGCGCTGAATATTCTGTCCACGCCGATTGCCTCGATTGTGGATGAGAAGCTGGTGGCTGCCAACGTCAAAGGCAGCGACTTCGGCAACGAGTGGCTGAAAATGCACTCGGCGGGCAGCGGTGCCTTCAAAATGCGCGTCTATCAACCGCATCAGGCGATCGTCCTGGAAGCGAACGAAACCTCGCCGACCGGTGCGCCGAAGCTGAAAAGCGTGATCATCAAAAACGTGCCCGATCCGGCCTCCGTCGTCTGCTGATTCAGCAGGGCGACGCCGACGTGGCGCGCGATCTGGGAGCTGACCAGATTGACGCTCTGCAGGGCAAACCGGGCCTGCAGGTGCTGAGTATTCCTTCCGCCGAGCAAAACTACCTGGTGTTCAACACCGGCAACAGTACCAACCGCTGCTGGCCAACCCGGCGTTCTGGGAAGCGGCCCGCTGGCTGGTGGACTATAACGGCATCACTAAAGATTTACTGAAAGGCCAGTACTTCGTTCATCAGAGCTTCCTGCCGGTCGGTTTCCCGGGCGCGCTGGATAACACGCCGTTCAAATTTGACCCAGCGAAAGCGAAAGTGATTCTGGCTAAAGCGGGCATCAAAGACGCGCACTTTACCCTCGATGTGGAAAATAAACCGCCGTTTATCACCATCGCGCAGTCGATGCAGGCGAGCTTTGCGCAGGGCGGGTGAAGGTCGATCTGTTGCCTGCCGCCGGCAGCCAGGTTTACGCTCGGGTGCGGGCGAAACAGCATCAGGCGGCGATTCGCTTGTGGATCCCGGATTACTTCGATGCTCACTCTAACGCCAGCGCCTTCGCCTATAACGATGGTAAGTCCAGCACCGTGGCCGGGTTGAACAGTTGGAAAATCCCTGAACTGAACAAAGCGACGCTGGCGGCGGTGGCCGAGCCGGATGCCGCGAAACGCCTCGACCTGTACAAAAAAATGCAGGAAGAGCTCCAGCGTCATTCGCCGTACGTCTTTATCGATCAGGGAAAAACTCAGATTGTGGTTCGCGATAACGTGAAAGGCTATCAGCAGGGGCTTAACGCCGATATGGTCTGGTACGACCGCGTCACTAAGTAACGCCATCGCTTCAGCGGCCCGACGGCCTCAATCGTCGGGCCGCTGCCGTTCGTTTTATCGTTGATATACGGAATACTCATGCCCGCCGCTTTACCGAATCCCACCGCGCAACGCACCCGGCGTTTACTGTCGGCGCTATTGCAAAGCCTGCTCACGCTGGCGCTCACCCTGCTGGGCTGCTGCTGGTCACTTTCGCGCTCTCTGCGCTCTCTCCTGTTGACAGGGTGCTACAAATCGTTGGCGATCACGCCAGTCAATCGACCTACGATCAGGTGCGTCACCAGCTTGGTCTTGACCGCTCACTGCCCGTACAGTTCTGGCACTATCTTGTCAATCTGGCCCATGGCGATCTCGGCACCGCCAGCGCGACCGGGCAGCCAGTGCTGCAAGATCTGCTGGCTGCCTTTCCGGCAACGCTGGAACTGGCGACGCTGGCGCTGATTATCGGCGCGGTTTTCGGCGTGATCGCCGGGGTACTCTGCGCCCGCTATGCCGGTTCACCGTGGGATTTCGCCGTGCGTACGCTGACGCTGCTGGGCAACTCGGTGCCAATTTTCTGGCTTGGGCTGCTGATGCTGGCGCTGTTTTACGCGAAGCTACAGTGGAGCCCTGGCCCTGGTCGGCTGGACGATATTTATCAGTTTACTATCGAGCCGAAAACCGGTTTCGCGCTGATTGATACCTGGCTTTCCGGCGACAAAGAGGCGTTCCGCAACGCCTTCAGCCATCTGGTGCTGCCGGTGCTGCTGCTGGCCTACTATTCGCTTGCGAGCATCACGCGCCTCACGCGTTCCGCCTGCCTGAGCGAGATGAACAAAGAGTACATTCTGCTGGCGCGCGCGAAGGGCGCTGGGAGATGAGCATTCTGCTTCGCCACGTGCTGCCGAACATCCGCGGTACGCTGCTGACGGTGATTGCGCTGGCCTACACCTCGATGCTGGAAGGCGCCGTGCTGACCGAGACGGTGTTCTCCTGGCCGGGCATTGGCCGCTATCTGACGACGGCGCTGTTTGCTGGCGATACGGCGGCGATTATGGAGGAACGCTGCTGATCGGCGTTTGTTTTGTGTTGATTAATAACCTCACCGATGTTCTGGTGCGGCTAACCGACCCGAGGGTTCGCTGATGCCAGCTTCGCTATTTTTACGCCGTCTGTTGCGTTCCCCTGCGGCCTTCTGCGGGCTGATGGTTATCGCTTTACTGCTGCTGATTGCGCTTTTCGCGCCGTGGCTCGCGCCAATGGATCCGAACTGGCAGGACGCCGCGATGCGCCTGCAAATGCCTTCGGCCCAGCATTGGCTGGGCACCGACAGCTACGGGCGCGACCTGCTCTCAAGGCTGATTTACGGCACCCGTCCGGCGCTGGGGCTGGTTGCGCTGGTGACGGTAATTACGCTGCCGGTAGGGCTGCTGATAGGGATTCTTTCCGGCTATTACGGCGGCTGGCTGGAGCGCATTCTGATGCGCTTTACCGACGTGGTGATGTCGATGCCGCGGTTGATTCTGGCCTTTGCCTTTGTGGCGATGCTTGGCCCGGGCTGGTCAACGGCGCATTGGCGCTGGCGCTAACTACCTGGCCCGCCTACGCGCGTCAGGCGCGCAGCGAGATTCAGCGCCTGCGGCACAGCGATTATCTGGCCGCCGCTGAGATGATGGGCATTCGTGGTCTGCGGTTGCTGGTGGGCCATATTCTGCCGCTGTGTCTGCCATCGGCGATCGTGCGGCTGGCGCTGGATCTGGCGGGGATCATTCTGGCCGCCGCCGGGCTCGGTTTCCTCGGTCTGGGCGCGCGTCCGCCGATGGCGGAGTGGGCGCGATGATAGCCGACGGCATGCAGGTGATATTTGACCAGTGGTGGATTGCCGCTGCGCCAGGGGCCGCGATTCTGATCGCCAGCCTGGCGTTTAACCTGCTGGGTGATGGTTTACGTGACGTACTGGAGCCGCAACATGACTGAGCCACGACTCTCCGTAGAAGGGCTGAATATTGATTATCCCGGCGCACGGGTTGTCAACCAGATGCGCTTTACCCTCGGCAACGAGCGGCTGGCGCTGGTGGGAGAATCCGGCTCCGGCAAATCCATGACCGCACGTGCGCTGATGGGCTGGTGCGCAAACCCGGCATCGTTAGCGCTAAGCGTCTCAACGTGTTGGGGCGCGATGTGCTGTCGCTGGACGCTAAAGGCTGGCGCGCGCTGCGCGGTAACGATATTGCGATGGTGTTGCAGGACCCTCGCTACGCGCTGAATCCGGTGAAAACGGTTTATGCACAGCTGGAAGAAGCGTTAACGCTGCATCAGAGACTCAGCCGCCGTGAACGACAGGAGAAAATTGAAGCCGCGGTGCTGGCGATGGGCTGGACGTACGCGTGGTGAGCCGCTATCCGGGCGAACTGTCCGGCGGCATGGGCAGCGGGTGATGATCGCCATTGCGTTGATCAACGACCCGCAGGTACTGATTGCCGATGAACCGACCTCGGCGCTGGACGCGCGGTTGCGTAATCAGATCCTTGAGCTGCTGGTGACGCAGTGCGAGCAGCGGCATATGGCGATGTTGCTGATTAGCCACGATCTTCCGCTGGTGGCCCAGCACTGCGATCGGGTGCTGGTGATGTATCAGGGCAACGGCGTTGATGAGATGGCGGCCCGCGAGCTGCCACAGGCGACGCATCCTTATACCCGCACGCTATGGACCTGTCGCCCGAACGCGCAAACTTACGGGCAGATGCTGCCGACGCTGGACCGCACGCAGAATTTTACGGAGGCAGCACATGGCGATCGTTAATCTTGAGGCGCTACAGGTGACCTTTGGTGAAAAAACGGCGGTGTCTGCCGCCAGTTTTCACATCGATGAGGGAGAGACCTTTAGCCTGATTGGTGAATCAGGCTGCGGCAAATCGACGATTTTACGCGTCATTGCCGGGCTTCAGCGCGAGTGGCGCGGCAACGTCGCGCTGTTTGGTCAGCGCATTACGCCGGGATCACGTTTCCAGGGAGAACGACGCCGTAACGTGCAGATGGTTTTCCAGGATCCGTACGCGTCGTTGCACCCGAACCATACGCTGTGGCGCACGCTGGCCGAACCGCTGAAAATTCACGGCGAAACGGATATTGCAGCGCGGGTGCAGACGGCGCTGGAGCAGGTGGGTTTGCCCGCAGATGCCGCCAGCCGCTATCCACATCAGCTTTCCGGCGGCCAGCGCCAGCGCGTGGCGATTGCCCGAGCGCTGCTGCTGCGGCCCAAAATTCTGCTGCTCGATGAACCTACATCGGCGCTGGATATGTCGGTGCAGGCCGAGATCCTCAATTTACTCAATCGCCTGAAGCTGGAACACAGCATGACCTATCTGCTGGTGAGCCACGATGCGGATGTGATTGCACACATGTCCGACCGCGCGGCGTTTATGGCCGGCGGGTGATTCAGCGCTTCTTTGAGCGTACGGCGCTGGAGCGCGGCGAACACCGGATGGGGTAACTCTTTCCCCTGGCGCAATTGGCCCTTCTCCCGAAGGGGCGAGGGACCGTTGGGTACGGTTTATTAATTGAACGCATAACTTTACGGCGCAACGGCTATTTTTCCGCCATACTGTCAATAATTGTTGACAGTCATCTTCACGCCAGCGAATAAGTGTCTTATGATTCATACGTCTTTGGCTTATAAGGGTGAACCCCACATGCGTCTTGAAGTCTTTTGTGAAGACCGTCTCGGTCTGACACGTGAACTGCTCGATTTATTGGTCCTGCGCGGCATTGACCTGCGCGGCATCGATATCGACCCTGTTGGCCGAATCTACCTGAATTTCGCGGAGCTGGATTTCGCCAGCTTCAGCAGCCTGATGGCGGAGATCCGCCGTATTGCTGGCGTCACCGACGTCCGCACCGTGCCGTGGATGCCTCAGAGCGTGAACATCTGGCGTTGAGCGCGCTGCTGGAAGCGATGCCGGAGCCGGTGCTCTCGTTGGACACGCGCAGCAAAATTGAACGCGCTAACCCGGCAAGCTGCCAGCTGTTTGGTCTTAGCCAGGAGCGCATGCGCAACCATAACGTGGCGCAACTGATTAGCGGCTTCAACTTCCAGCGCTGGCTGGAGAGCGATACGGTGGAGTCACATGCTGAACATGTCGTGATCCACGGGCAAAACTTCCTGCTGGAGGCCACGCCGGTGTATCTCAACGGTGAGAATGACGCGCGTATTCTGGCTGGCGCTGTCGTGATGTTACGCTCCACGCTGCGCATGGGCCGTCAGCTGCAAACCATGACCACGCAGGACGTCAGCGCGTTCAGTCAGATTGTCGCCGTAAGCCGCGGATGTGTCAGGTGGTGGATCAGGCGCGCAAGCTGGCGCTGCTCACCGCGCCGCTGCTGATCGTCGGCGAAACCGGCACCGGCAAAGACCTGCTGGCGCATGCCTGCCATCTGGCCAGCCCGCGTGCGGCGAAGCCGTATCTGGCGCTGAACTGCGGCTCCATTCCGGAAGATGCGGTGGAGAGCGAGCTGTTTGGCGACGCCGCCGACGGTAAGAAGGGTTCTTCGAACAGGCTAACGGCGGCTCGGTGCTGCTGGATGAAATTGGTGAAATGTCGCCGCGTATGCAGACCAAACTGCTGCGCTTCCTTAACGACGGCACTTTCCGCCGCGTTGGTGAAGATCATGAAGTGCACGTTGACGTGCGTGTTATCTGCGCGACGCAGAAAAATCTGGTGGAGCTGGTGCAAAAAGGGCTGTTCCGTGAAGATCTCTACTACCGCCTTAACGTGCTGACCCTCAACTTGCCACCGCTGCGCGATCGTCCGCAGGACATCATGCCGCTGACCGAACTGTTTGTCGCGCGCTTTGCCGATGAACAAGGATTTCGCGGCCGAAGCTGTCTACCGACCTCAACACCGTGCTGACCCGCTACGGCTGGCCGGGTAACGTTCGCCAACTGAAGAATGCGGTCTACCGTGCGCTGACCCAACTGGAAGGCTACGAGCTGCGTCCGCAGGACGTGCTGCTGCCGGACCATGACGTTTCAAGCGCCGCGGTCGGCGAAGAGGCGATGGAAGGTTCGCTGGACGATATTACCCGCCGCTTTGAACGCTCGGTGCTGACTCAGCTTTACCGCAGCTATCCAAGTACCCGTAAACTCGCCAAGCGTCTGGGCGTATCGCACACGGCGATTGCGAACAAATTGCGGGAATATGGCCTGAGCAATAAGAAGGGCGAAGAGTAACACTTTTCCCACACTGACCCGGCAGCGCCGTGCTGCCGGGACAAATTGTTGCGTATCAGAAAAGAAAAATTTGCATCATAATTCCAAAACTTTCACCGTTTTCTACGTCAATTAACGCATTGATTTACGCAGAATGATTTTTTTTGTGATCTCAATGCCGTTTTAGAACAAGTCTCGCGAATACTGTTGGCTCTCCAAAATAGGGGGTATATGAATACGTGCGACGGGGCAGTAAAAGCAAGGCGGAAAATTTATATTACGCTGAGCCTGTTTATATTAGTGTATTTCTTTTCATGGAAAGCCACGCTGGATACCTATTCATTCTGGTTGTCAGAAAAAATTGGTTTGGACGGCGTCGCGATCGGTATTGTTTTTGCGGTTAACGGCTTTTGTGCCGTGTTGATTAAACCAGTATATGGCTTTTTAATTGACAGGCTCGGGTTACGCAAAGATTTGCTGTTCTTTATCTCTCTGATTTCTATTACCGTATTTCCGTTCTTCTTTTATATCTACAAACCACTGTTACAGCATGTCCTGTATCTCGGTATCGTCGTGGGCGCGGTATTTTTGAGCATGGGATATTATGCGGGTTGTGCGGCTGCAGAATCCTATCTTGATCGTTTTGGCCGTCTCTTCGACCTTGAATTCGGGCAGATCCGGATGTGGGGGGCGATCGGCTCCGTTTTCTCGGCGGCAAGTACGGGCTACATTTTCAACATTAATCCGATGATCAACTTCGGTATCAGTTCCGTTGGCGCACTGGTGATCCTGATTATCGTCATGACCATGAAGATTGAGGTTAGCGATGAGGTGAAAAGCCGTATCATCGCCAAAGAAAAAACCACGTTAAAAGATATTACCGCGCTGTTCCAACAGCGTAAATTCTGGACGTTTGTCCTCTATGTCTGTGGCGTAGTATGGGTGCTGTTCGTCGCTGAGCAGCAGTATCCGCGTTTCTTCATTACCTTTTTTCCCAGCAAAGAGGCCGGGCACCAGATGTATGGCTATCTGGGGCGGCGAGCCTTGGCTGCGAATTTCTGTTTATGATGATTGCGCCGGGTATTGTCAACCGACTGGGGCCGAAATGCGGCATGTTGATTACCGGTTTTGTGGTGGCGGCACGCTTTATCGGTTCCGGTCTGGTTACTAGCGCGCTGGCGATTGGCATTATCAAACTCTCCTGGGGAATTGAAATGTCGTTCCTGCTGGTGTCGATATTTAAATACCTTGAGATGAATTTTGATAAAAAAGTAAACGGCACAATGTATTTATTAGGCTACCAGAGTGTGAACTATATCGGTACCGTACTGCTTTCACCTTTGAGCGGTTATTTATATGAAAAAATTGGTTTTGCCGATACTTATCTATTAATGGGGGGACGGTGCTGTTGTTTACGATTATTTCTTCTGTGCTATTGAAAGACAATCAATCATCAACCCGATTGGCACTGAATGCCGAGCGCTCATGAGTTAACAATGAAAAGAGAACACATTATTAGCCAGCTTTATCAGGTGATACACACCACCGTCAACAGGACCCTGAATAAGCAGCAGAGTTTTGGGCACACATTAACCCTGGAGGGCGATCCTTATGTTAGCGGTAAATTTGCGCTGGCGTTAAGTTTATTACTTGAACGAGGGATGGAACCCGAAGACCAATGGCGGAGCGTATGGCCGGTGCTGGTCGCCGCGCCTTGCGATAACTGGGGAAAATACTATTTTCTTCAGGCGCTGCTGAAGCTAAAGCAACACGAAAGTCTGGAACGTGTGCTGAGTGCTGAACAGCTGACGACACTGCGCTGCAACCTGAACTGGCAAGAGATGGTTGAAGAGGGAACGTGGCAATTGAATCCGCGTTTTCCCACCAACTTCTATGGCGTGGCGTTTAGCGTGGCACGTCTGCGTTTTTTATTGGGCTGGGAGAGCGAGCGGGCATCGCAGGAAATTCTACAGCGATTGCTTGCGCATTATCGCGCTCACGCGCAGAACGGTTGTGCGGATGAAACTAACGGTCATGGGCGTTTCGATCGCTACAGCGTGTTACTGGTAGCGGAAATTTGCCAACGTCACCTCGAAACCGGATTAGAAGTGGCTGACTGGCTCAAGGCGTCATTGCGGCAGGCGGTGACGTTGGTGCTGTCCATGCTTAACGCTGACGGCAGTGGTTTCCAGTGGGGCGCTCGATAGGTGCTTATGGCGATAGCGCCTTTAATGAAATTCTGGCAGTCAGCGCACGCTTAGGTTTGCTGAATTCGCAGGAACAGGCCGTGGCCAGCGCCTTTTCGCAGGCCTGTACCGACCGTTTTCTTCACTTCTGGTATGACGATGACGAGCAAAGCGTGAACCTGTGGTTTAAGGGCGGCAGACGGATGCCTATCGCGCTGAACATCGGTTGGTGGGCGAGAATATTAGCCTTTGTGTGCAGCACCTCAATGTGCAGCAAACGTGGGCCCATCTGCCCGTCCTCGAAGAATGTGCCGCTGGTCCGCTATCGCCCGCGTTCGCCTTTACCGCATTCCATGATGAGGGCTACAGGCGCGGCTGTACCTGTGGCATGACGGCCAACGCACCTTCACGCTGCCGCTGATAAACGGCGACAGGCCTTATCATGCGACGTCGCCTTATTTCCCGATCCCTTTAGCGCCGGGTTGTTGACCGGTGTGGCGCAAGGCGATGCGCCGCTGTGGGTGCCGGGAATATATGACCAACACGGACGGGTACTGCGACCACTGGTCTGGTTTCGCGATTGCCGCCACCAGAAAACCGCTGAAGGTTGGGAGATAGTCGTTGAGTGCGATGCGCTGGATGTCGTCTTCGAAGAAGGGGATTCGGTGCAAGAACCGCAGCGCGACCCGATTTCACCTGCCGGACACGCTACCTTATCGCGCCGGGAAGCGTGACCCGCGAGGATACCTTCACCTGCCCGCCGGGGCGCGCAAGGGAGTCGAGCTGCTGGCTGCCGTGTACGACGCGCATCTACCGGTAACGCTGCAAGGCTATACCGATACCGAACGCCGATGTACGACGTTATGCAGCCCGACCGGCCCACTGGCGCAGGAGATCGTTGGCGAAGTGAATTGTCTGGTCAAACACAATTGACCGTGAGTTGGCAGATTTGTTACGGCTAATTTAATTGCCCTGTCCGGAGCAATTAAAAATACATTATTAATATAAATCTATTTATTAAATCCTTCACTGGAGTCTTGTCTATGTCTTTTTTAAGGAAAAACACGCTGCTGGCAGCATGTATGTTGCTGGCGCTTTCTCCTGCTGTGCATGCGGTACAGTTCGATGTTCGCGGTGGCTATAATATTGGCAACCACAGCTATGAATCCCGATTTAAAGTCAGTGATAGTTGGCAGAATGGCTGGTGGGCCAGCATGGAGACGGACAATAATAACGGTTCGCCGTCCGTAGACGATATGACCACGTCTTATAATGAAATGGAAACGAACTATACCTGGCATATTAACGATCGTTTCGCGTTGGTGCCGGGTGGGGCTATTCACTGGAGCAATAGCGGTACCCAGCTGCGCCCCTATATTCGTCTGAATTATAAAGTGACGAATGACCTGTCGAGCGGTATCCGCTACCGTCTGGACCATCATAATTACGATGTTGAAGATAATGCGGGTGACACGGTACACGATAACGAGCACCGTATCGATCTGTTCCTCAGCTATAAAATTAACCCTGACTGGAATCTGATGTGGCAAGGTACGGCCTACATGCATCAGGATCCTGATCTGAAATACAATAACGGTAAACGCTGGGCAACCGAAAATGCGCTAACCATTAAATATCGCTGGAATAACTACTTTAGCCCCTATTTTGAATATGATTATCTCGATGAGCAAAGTAATTATAATGGTGAGACCGGTAAGCCAGACTCTCGAGTCAGGCTCGGGTGACGTTCAATCTTTAAATAATACCTGTCTTATTTTTTATGCCTTTAACCCGGAAGGAGAGTATTATCCGTAGCTAAATACTGTCCCTTCACTTTTTAGATAACTGTTTCAATTTATTGAGTGTGATTTATCTCAGGGTTTGATTTATCGTAGTCAACGACAATATTTTTGCCTGTCATCGCGGGTATCTACGTATCACGGAATAAATACTATTTTTTGAACAGAGGCTCTATGGCAACACCACGCGGCTATGGGAAAGATGTCACCTTGCTGGAAACCCTCGAGATTGATGAAACGGCAATCTATTTTAATCGCATGAGGAATACACCGCAGATTATTATCATTTTCATGAATGCCCTGAGATGCTATTTATTACCCAGGGAGTGGGCATTGCCGTGGCGGAACATCAGCAGTTCACGGTAAAACCGGGCGGCTCTTTGTGTTTCCGCCGGGAAGGGTGCATAAAGTTCATGTCGAGCAGGGCGCGCGTAATCAGTATCACCGTACCACGTTGCATTTCAACGGAACGCTGCTGGAGCCTTTCTTCCGCGATTTTCCCCGGCTACAGATACTGCTGCGCCAGCTTAGTCGTTATGGCGAGAAGATTCGCATTTTCGATGTTTCTGCCATTCAGCCGATGATCGAGATGCTGTTCGAGCGTTTTGAACGGCTGACCAGCGCTAACCAGGTCACCATCAATGACAGTGCGCTACTTCTGATGCAGCTGATTAGCTTACTTCCGGAACAGGTGCTGGAAAACGCGCTGCTTTCAGATCAGAACGCCTTTTCTGCCGGTATTATCCGGTGGATTGAGGGACATTTTCAGGGCACTGCACGCTGGAGGCGCTAGCCGCAGCTTCCGGTTGCTCGGAAGGGCATGCATCACGTCGTTTTCGCCGGGAAACGGGCGGCACGTTGCAGGAGTATTTGATCATGCGGCGCATTCGCCATGCTTGCGAACTGCTGGTTCATACCACGCTGTCGGTCAGAGAAGTGGGGAGCAATCGGGATTTACGGAGTATGCCTGGTTTATCACCAGTTTTCGAAAATATATGGCAAAAACCCCCTCCAGTACCGCAAATCATATAGTCTAAGAGGCTGAGGATAAGAAATTGTCCTGACCACGCTGTGGTCAGGACAACGGTATTACGCTTTCAGTGCCGCCAGTGCAGCATCGTAATCCGGCTCGTTGGTGATTTCGTTCACCAGCTCGCTGTACACGACGTTGTCGTTTTCATCAATCACCACCACGGCACGTGCCGCCAGGCCTTTCAGCGCGCCATCGGCAATGCCGACGCCATAGGTCTGCAGGAATTCCGGCGCACGCAGGTGGACAGGGTGACGACGTTGCTCAGGCCTTCCGCGCCGCAGAAGCGTGACTGGGCGAACGGCAGGTCAGCGGATACGCACAGCACCACGGTGTTAGCCAGTTCACCCGCTAACTGGTTGAATTTACGCACAGATGCCGCGCAAACGCCGGTATCGATGCTCGGGAAAATGTTAAGAACTTTACGTTTGCCAGCGAACTGGCCGAGGGTGACGTCCGACAGATCTTTTGCCACCAGCGTAAACGGTTGAGCTTTATCGCCCGCCTGTGGGATAGAACCTTGAACAGCAACGGGATTGCCCTGGAAATGTACGGTTTGCGACATGATTATCTTCCTGTTTACATATAGTTAACGTCGACCCTAGTGTATGACAACAGGCGTTAACACGGCAAACCCTATTTGTGCCTGAATGAAAGGAGCCAAAATGAGAAAGCTGCGAGTGTTCGAAGAGGCCTGGCCGCTGCATACGCCGTTTGTCATTGCGCGCGGTAGCCGCAGCGAAGCAAAGGTCGTGGTGGTCGAGCTTGAGCAAGATGGCGTAAAAGGCGCTGGCGAGTGCACGCCGTATCCGCGCTACGGCGAGAGCATCGCTTCGGTGATGGCGCAGATTATGGCAATCGGCGAGCAGCTCGAGCACGGCATCACGCGCGAGCAGCTCAATCATTTGCTGCCAGCAGGGGCCGCACGTAATGCGGTGGACTGCGCGTTATGGAATCTGGAAACTGTGCTTAATGGAAGTGACGTTGTCACACAATTGGGCGTTATCTTGCCAGCGACGGTCACGACGGCGCAAACGGTCGTCATCGGCACGCCAGAGCAGATGGCTGCCAGTGCGCGGGCGCTGTTTGCAAGCGGTGCCAGGCTGCTCAAGGTGAAGCTCGATAACCACTTTATTTGCGAGCGGATGGTGGCGATTCGTGAAGCGGCGCCGGAGGCCACGCTGATTGTTGACGCCAACGAGTCCTGGCATAGCGACGGACTGGCCGCGCGCTGCCAACTGTTGGCCGATCTTAACGTGGCGATGCTGGAGCAGCCGCTCCCGGTTGGTGAGGATGAGGCGCTGGATAACTTTATCCACCCGTTGCCGATCTGCGCTGATGAGAGCTGTCATACCCGCGAAGACCTGCCGGTGCTGCGCGGGCGCTATGACATGGTCAATATCAAGCTGGATAAAACCGGCGGCCTTACCGAGGCGCTTGCGCTGGCTGCGGAAGCCAAAGCGCAAGGGTTTGCGCTGATGCTGGGCTGCATGTTGTGCACTTCTCGCGCTATTGCCGCCGCGCTGCCGTTGGCACCGCTGGTGCGCTTTGCCGACCTCGACGGCCCGACGTGGCTGGCCGCCGACGCTCAGCCTGCCTTACGCTTTACCTGCGGTGTGCTTCATTTGTGATGCGCCGACTGCCAGTGCAGCAATCCTGTCATCGCCGACAGGTAGCGCTCGCTGGCCTCGTCCGATGAGATTGCCGGAAACTCGGCGGTGATGCAGTGTAGCCCGATATCGTTGCACCAACTGCCGAACGAGCCGGGCGTTTCGTAGCCCACGCTGCTGACCAGCGGTAGCGCGAATGCGTCCGCCAGCCATTGTCCCAGCTCGCTATTGCGGGCGTCTTCAATACAGGCCAGCGGGTCATGGAACGACACCACCCATGCCGGGTTTATCTGATGAATCAACTGACACAGCGCGCGGCTTTCCGGTTCAGAGCCGGGCGGCTGCCGGTGAGCAATACCACATCACGCTGCTCGGCCGCGCTGTTCCAGCGATAGACCGTTTCACCGGTTTTCCAGTTGGCTGAGGGAAAGTTGCGATTGAGATCCACGCCGTTGGCGTTGGCGCGTAGCCCCAGTTGGCAGCCGTCCGGGTTAACGGCCAGTACCACGTGATGACGCCGTAGCTCCGGTGCCAGCGTGCGCAGCGCGCAGGAGAGGGTGACCACCGAGGCGTTTTCATCGCCGTGCGTACCGGCAATGATTAAACCGCTTTGCGGACCGGCCAGCGGCGCGGGAAACCAGATAAGCGGTGCGCCTAACAGTGAACGACCATAGTGTTGTGTCCCTGGTGGGAACGCGCCGCGCTGAGCGCGAGGGCGAGTGGCTGACATACGCTGCATCCTGATACGCAATGGGATATTGAGCAGTGTTGTGCAAAATCATCCGCGAATCAAATAGTTTCCCTTATGGATATTGCTGGGATATATCAAGTTTATGTGACATGCTGTTTGCAATTCGCGTAAGTGAAACAAATAATATTTTCATCAAGTTGTGTGGGTTTACCTATTTAAAGGGATGACATGAAGTTACCGTTCACCTTGACCTGTTGCGCCGTCTTGCTTTCAGGTCTGAGTTCTATCGCCGTCGCGGCCGACGTTCCCGCCGGAACGGTGCTGGCGAAGCAGCAAGAGCTGGTTCGTCACATTAAAGATGAACCCGCTTCATTAGATCCCGCGAAGGCGGTGGGGCTACCGGAGATTCAGGTCATTCGCGATCTGTATGAAGGTCTGGTGAATCAGGATGCTCACGGCAATATCATTCCTGGCGTTGCTACCCGCTGGCAAACCAACGATCAGAAAATTTGGACGTTTACCCTTCGCAACGACGCTAAATGGTCGGACGGCACGCCGGTGACGGCGCAGGATTTCGTCTACAGCTGGCAGCGTCTGGTTGACCCGAAAACCACCTCGCCGTTTGCCTGGTTTGCGGCGTTAGCGGGCATCACGAATGCGCAGGATATTATTGATGGCAAAGCCAAGCCCGAAACTCTGGGCGTAACCGCCGTGGACGCGCATACGCTGCGGGTCCAGCTCGATAAGCCGCTGCCGTGGTTTGTGAATCTGACGGCTAACTTCTCGCTCTATCCGGTGAATAAAACCGTTGTCGAAAGCGATAAAAACTGGACGCGTCCGGGCAAGCTGGTGGGGAACGGCGCCTATGTTCTGGCCGACCGCGTGGTGAATGAAAAGCTGGTGGCGGTGCCGAACAAATACTACTGGGATAACGCCAAAACGGTGATTCAGAAAGTCACCTTTATGCCGATTAACCAGGAATCTGCGGCCACCAAACGCTATCAGGCCGGGATATCGATATCACGGAGTCGTTCGCGAAAAACCAGTATCAGAAGCTCAAAAAAGAGCTACCGGCCAGGTCTTTACGCCTGCGCAACTGGGCACCTATTACTACGCCTTTAACACCCAAAAGGGCCTACCGCTGATGCGCGTGTACGTCTGGCGCTCAGCATGAGCATCGATCGTCGTATCATCGCGGAGAAGGTGTTGGGGACCGGCGAAAAACCCGCGTGGCGCTTTACGCCAGACGTGACGGCTGGTTTTAAACCTCAGACGTCGGCGCTGGAAGAGAGCAGCCAGGCAGAGCTGAACGCGCAGGCGAAAATGTTGCTGCAAGCGGCAGGCTATGGCCCGAATCGTCCGCTGAAGCTGACCCTGCTGTACAACACCCAGGAAGTACATCAGAAGATTGCTATCGCCGTGGCGTCAATGTGGAAGAAAAATCTGGGCGTCGACGTTAAGCTGCAAAACCAGGAGTGGAAAACCTACATCGATAGCCGCAATACCGGCAACTTCGATGTGATTCGCGCTTCGTGGGTGGGCGATTACAACGAACCCTCTACTTTCCTGTCGCTGCTGACTTCGACTAACAGCGGCAATATTGCGCGCTTTAACGATCCTGCCTATGACAAAGTGATCCGTCAGGCGAGCCTGGAAAATACCGCCGAGGCGCGTAACGCTGACTACAACGCCGCGGAGAAAATCCTCGCCGAAAAAGCACCGATTGCGCCTATCTACCAGTATACCAATGGCCGCTTAATCAAGCCGTGGGTGAAAGGATACCCGATCACCAATCCGGAAGATGTGGCGTATACGCATACGATGTATATCATTAAGCACTGATAAAACCATCGCTGCAAAACTCAGAACGGACGCCGCTTACCGCGCCCGTTTTTTTACGCCTTATTTCCCCCTGAAGGGGACCGATCTTATTAAAACACCTGATTCATGAATCCATTGCATAGGTCAAATCAGTTTTAACAGTCTAATTGTGGCGAGCGTTGTATCTTAAAATCATGTTTTAACCTGATAGAGGCATGACCGTGGAATATTCAGTATTAAGTAACAGCCTAAAAATGCCGATGGTGGGGTTTGGCGTTTTTAAGGTTACCGATAAAGAAGAATGTAAGCAGTCGGTGTTAAGCGCTATTCGCACGGGTTATCGCCTTATCGATACCGCTGCCGTCTATGGCAATGAAGACGCCGTAGGGGAGGCCGTTCGTGAAGCCATCGCTGATGGGCTGTGTACCCGCGAGGAACTATTCATTACCTCCAAGTTGTGGGTGCAGGACATGGCCAGCTTCGACGCGGCGAAAGCCGGTATTGACGCGTCGCTGAAAAAGTCAGGGCTAGCCTATTTTGACCTCTATTTACTGCATCAGGCGATGGGGATTATTTCAGCGCGTGGCGCGCGCTGGAAGAGGCTTATGATGCCGGTAAACTGAAAGCCATCGGCGTGTCGAATTTCTATGCGCATGTGTTAACCAACTTCTGTGAAACCGTCAGAATTAAGCCAATGGTCAACCAGGTGGAATTGCATCCTTACTTTGCGCAGCCTGCCGCGCTGGAAACCATGAAGCGCTATCACGTTCAGCCTGAAGCCTGGGCGCCGTTAGGCGGCGGAAGACATAAACCGTATGAAGATGAAATGCTGCAAGGCATCGCCGATGCCCATCAAAAAACCATTGCGCAGATTGTCTTGCGCTGGAACGTGCAGCGTGGCGTCACGGTGATCCCGAAATCTACCCAACAAAAACGTATTGCAGAGAACTTTGCGATCTGGGATTTTTCCCTGACCGATGCTGAAATGGCAAAAATCAGCGCGCTGGATGCGGGCTATGTGGGGAGGCGGTGAAACATTTTAACCCGGAATTTGTTCGCGGCTGTCTTGGCGTTAAAATCCATGACTGAACCGGGTTTATTCAATAAAAACAGGCGCTAAAAAGCGCCTGTTTTGGAACCCTATCGCAACAGCTCGGCAAACTTCGCCAGCCATTGTGGATGTGCAGGCCATGCCGGCGCGGTCACGAGGTTGCCGTCCACATACGCTTCATCGATACCAATATCGGCATATTCGCCGCCGCTCAGCCGCACTTCCGGCGCACAGGCCGGGTAGGCGCTACAGGTCCGCCCTTGCAAAACCCCGCGGCGGCCAGCAGCTGCGGACCATGGCAAACCGCGGCAATGGGCTTGTTCGCCACATCGAAGTCCTGTACCAGCTGAATGACCGCCTCGTATAGACGCAGGTATTCTGGCGCGCGTCCACCGGGATCAGCAGCGCGTCGTAATCCGCCTCATTGACGCTGGCAAAATCGGCGTTGAGCACGAAGCGATGGCCGGGTTTCTCGCTATAGGTCTGGGCGCCGTCAAAGTCATGAATCGCCGTCATAATATAGTCGCCTTTCGGCTTGTCGGGACAAACGGCATCCACCTGATGACCAATCATCTGTAGCGCCTGAAAGGGCACCATAGTTTCGTAATCTTCCGCGTAATCGCCAACCAGCATCAATATCTTTTTGCCTGACATAGCCCATCCTCTTTGAGTAAAGATGTCTAAGATATAGCCTGGCCACAAAGGGATAGCGAACCGCAAACCGCGCGCTACATCACGGATATCAGCAATGATTAACGTGGCAGAGGCACTGCCAGCATGGAGTATCGTTCTGCTGAGACACTTGCAGAGATAACGGGAGTGCTATAATTGGCGGACGATATCACGCGTGCGATATCCTCTGCGGATAAGCCGCTTTTCACCTTCTTATGCCCGGGCAAACAGCGATGATTTATATGTCTGATGTCATGATATTTGGCAAAGTGCTGCTCGGCATCTTTCTGCTTTTGCTGCTGGCAAGTTATCTGTTTTCAAAGCTCAACGTGCCGATTGCCGTGCTGTTTACAACATGGCTTTCCGCTGCGGCGGCGTTTGCGCTGCTGGTGGTGTTGGTGTTAATGCCGGGGATCAAGAACGATGAGGTTGCCCTGGGAAAACGCTGGCTTGAAGAGTGCACGCTCGTCGAAAAGTTTGAGCGTCATACGCTACGCGAACCGACCAACCGCCTGCAATGCCATGGTGTAGAAGAGCAGGTGGACGCCAGCGACTATCAGACCTTCACGGTCGCCTATCTCGAACGCGGGGAGGGCGATCCCGCTGATGCTCCGGCCAGGGGGATCACCGATTTTCACGCCTGTCGCTTTTTCCCCGTGGCTGATGAAATGTCGCGGCGCAGCGCGGCTGGCGCGTTAGGATCGCCGCTGAGCGGCAGATTACTCAGCATCACTTCAATATCTTCCGCCGGTACCGGGTCGGAGAACCAGAACCCTGTAGTGCGTCGCAGCCCAGCCCGGTGAGGATACGCTGCTGCTCCTGGGTTTCTACGCCCTCTGCCACCACATCCATATTCATGGAATGGGCGATGGTGATAATCGTCGAGACGATTTTGATGTGTTTGCTGTTCTCCCGCATATCTTTCATAAAGCTTTTATCAATCTTCAATTCGCCGGCTGGGAGATCCTGCAGCGCCAGCATATTGGAGTAACCGACGCCAAAGTTATCAATGGAAATAGTGATACCAATGCGGCAGAAATCATTAAAGATTTGCACGCTGCGATCGAAACCGTGTAACGCCGTGGTTTCGGCAAGCTCGATGGTTAAACGCGTCGGCGAAATACGATGGCGTACCAGCGCGTCGCAAACCTGCTCGTAGAAGTTTTGCTGCTCAAACTGGACCGGTGAAATATTCAGCGAAAGCGTCCAGTCATCGTGCCCGGAAAGGCTCCACTTATGCATCTGAATGCAAGCCTGTTCCAGCACCCAGTTACCCACTGAGACAATCAGCCCGTATTCTGTAGCGTAGAGAGGAAGACCTCCGGCAGCAAAATGCCTTTTTTCGGATGCCGCCAGCGCAGCAGCGCTTCAAAGCCGTAAATCCGTTTTTCTTTGACGTGGTATTTCGGCTGGTACCACAGTTCAAACTGATTGCGCTCCAGCGCCTGGGTCAGGTCCTGTAAGAAATGCGCGCCCTGCCAGGTGCTATCGAGCATCGACTCGTTGTAGAACACCCATCCATTTCGCCCGCTATGTTTCACGTGATACATCGCGGTATCGGCGGCGAGCTTCAGATCCTGCGGCGTTTCGCCGTGACCGGGTAGAGGCTGATGCCAACGCTCAGCGAGATTTGCAGAATTTGCCCGGAATGGTAAAACGGCCGTCGGATGCTTTCGACCATCCGCGTGCAGATATCGGCGATTTCCGCCTCGGTGCAGTCGGGGCCAGCAGAATAAACTCGTCGCCGCCGATGCGGGCGAGGGTCATTTTCGGCATCAGGCAGGCGCTCATACGGTTAGCGACGGAGACCAGCAGATTATCGCCGACGTGATGGCCCCAGGCATCGTTGACCAGCTTAAAGCGGTCGAGATCCATCAGCACCAGCGCGAAAGTGCTGCCCGCCAGTCGAGCCTGATGCAGGCAAGCCAGCAGGCGCATGTCAATCTGACTACGGTTGGCGAGGCCGGTAAGCCCGTCGTAGCGCGCCTGCTGCTCAAGCTGCTGGTTCAGGCGCTGGAGGTTTTCGGTGAGTCGCGTCGTGCGCACCTGAGAATCCACCATTGAGATCATCAGCATCAGCCCCAGCAGCAATAGCGTGGTGGCGGTAACCCATATCGAAAGGCCTTCTTCGCTCACCATGGCCGCATGATTGGCCATGATATGCCCGCTGCCGGTGAAGGTGGCGGCGCTCATGCCGGTATAGTGCATCGCGGCAATCGCAATTCCCATGGCAAACGCCGCGCCAACGCGTGTCAGCAATACCCTTTACTGTTCAGGCGCAGGCTGAAGGCTAACCACAAGCCGACGCAGGAGGCAACGATAGCGATCACCACGGAGGCGATAATCAGCGGCACGCTCCAGATGATATCGTCATGCGACATCAGCGCAGCCATGCCGACATAGTGCATGACGACGACACCACTGCTGAGTAGGGCGGTGGCAATGCACAAGCGTTTAAGCGACAGCGTATTTCCCGCGACGGCGATATTAATCGCCAGTGAAGACGCGATAATCGCCGCCAGCAGTGAAATGACCGTCAGCGTCAGGTGATAACTCATTGGCATAGGCATCTTCATGGCCAGCATGCCGATAAAATGCATCGACCAGATACCAATACCCAGCGTAGCGCCGCCGGTAATACGCCAGAAGATAGCCGCCTTCTTATTTGAAGCGGCAATTTTTGCAGCACTATCAAGCGCAACGAAAGATGCGATGAATGCCACCAGGAATGAAATACCGACCAGTATCGGGTCCCACGAAGCGTGTAGCGTCATGCAAACCATACCTTTTCATAGAGTGGGTTCTATTTAATCTATCAGTAAATTCCGAATTTAAACCAGTGAAATAGCGAAAGAGTTATCTTTTTTTTATCTGATTAGATGCTGCACTCGGTTTATTTAGCATGGCTTAATTATCGTGAAACGCCAGTTAATAAATAAGTGGGGCGCATTATATTATGCTTTATTTCTATAGAGTTAAGCCATGCTTAAGTAGGGTAGTGTGGAAAATTTGTCTTTAGTTGTTGTTATATTCTGCATTAAGGCAAACTGACGCCGCGAACGGTTAAAGTGATGAAAATAGTTAAAATGGTCTGGAAAATACATCTTCTGGTGATATAACAAAATTATACAACCAGCGTTGAGGGTAGGTTATGTTTAAAAACATTAGCGTCCGAACGTTTATCCTGGTCTTTATTTTGGCGGTTTTTGTTATTGCCGATGTGATCTGTCTAATACTATCAAAAAATATATTCTTGCTATTAACAATTAATATTGTATGGGTAGCGGCGTTGGGACTTCTGTGGCTCTACATGACCAAATACCTGGTAACGCCGATTAATGCGGTTAAGCGCAGCATCGATGAAGTTAATGATGGCAATCTGTCGGTGCGAATTCCTGTTTTCGGCAATAACTGTGCCGGGCGTTTAATCCCGGGATCAATAACTTATCGAATAATATCTCGACGCTGGTGGCGGAAATTCGCGCCTCTTCGGACACCGCAATGTCGCTATCCGATCAGTTGGCAACCCGCAGCGGCGAGCTGTCGGTGAAAACCGAGCAACAGTCGGCCACCCTGATGGAGACCGCGGCGAGCATGGAGCAGATCGCCGCCAGCACCAAAAATAACGCGGAACATACGCGTCTGGCGAGCGAACGCGCCGGTGAGGCGACGCAGTGTGCCCGTAAAGGCGGCGCGCTGATGGGGAAGTGGCGACCAATATGCAGTCGATTACCGACTGTGCCCGGCAGATGACGGAAATTATCGCCATGATTGACGGGATTGCCTTCCAGACGAATATTCTGGCGCTGAATGCGGCGGTGGAAGCGGCGAGGGCAGGCGATCACGGCAAAGGGTTCTCGGTGGTCGCCGGTGAAGTACGTAATCTGGCTCATCGTAGCGCGGAAGCGGCCAAGAATATTAAGACCTTAATTAGCGTCACCAGTGAAAACGTCACGCAGGGCGCGAGTATCGTCGCCGAAGCGGAGAAAAACATGCAGGAGATCGTCGCCGGTTCGGGTGAGTTAAACGGTCTGATGGAGCAGATTGCTGTTTCGACCTCTGAGCAGGAAAAGGGGATCGATCAGATTACGCTGGCGTTGAATGAGCTGGAGACGGTGACGCAAAGCAATATCACGGTTGTCGAGGAGCTGGCGAGATCGTCCGATATTCTTAAGCGTCAGGTGATTGAACTGCAGTCGCGCACGCAGAATTTCCGCGTGGGGGACGAGCAAAATACCGCATCGCCACGGCAGGCTGCCGCTGGCCTGCCGCTACAGCCTGTTGTCGCGACCGGCAGCAACGAGCAGAATTTCTGGCAATCGTTTTAACCTTACCGCTTTTCCCTCAACCCGGTAGCGATACCGGGTTTTTTTATGCCTGAAATTCACGTGTAGCTGTTTTTATGAACAATTTCAGCGTCATGGCACCAGCGTATGTTGCTTAACAAAAGGAGATGGCTAGACTATCAGGATAAAGAGCGCTAAGCGGAGGCGATGTGGAAGCCATAAAAGGATCGGACCTTAACGTACCAGACGCGGTATTTGCGTGGCTACTGGATGGCCAGGGCGGCGTGAAGCCATTAACCGACGCGGACAGCGTCAGTAAAGAGAATCCGTGCTGGCTACACCTGAACTATACCCACCCCGACAGCGCCCAGTGGCTGGCGACGACGCCGCTGTTGCCCAATCTGGTGCGCGATGCGCTTGCCGGTGAAAGCCTGCGTCCGCGGGTCAGTCGCCTGGGCGAGGGGACGCTGATCACCCTGCGTTGCATTAACGGTAGCACCGATGAACGCCCGGACCAGCTGGTGGCGATGCGTCTCTATATTGATGAACGCATGATCGTTTCGACCCGGCAGCGGAAAGTGCTGGCGCTGGATGATGTGGTGAGCGATCTTCAGGAGGGCAGCGGCCCGACGGATTGCGGCTCGTGGCTGGTGGATATTTGTGATGCGCTAACCGATCACGCCAGCGAGTTTATCGAGCAGTTGCACGACAAAATCATCGACCTCGAAGATAATCTGCTGGAGCAGGAGGTGCCGCCGCGAGGTTTTCTGGCACTGTTGCGTAAGCAGCTTATCGTCATGCGCCGCTATATGGCGCCGCAGCGCGACGTTTACGCCCGTCTGGCCAGCGAGCGTCTGTCGTGGATGACCGACGACCAGCGTCGTCGTATGCAGGATATTGCCGACCGTCTGGGACGTGGCTGGATGAAATTGACGGCTGTATCGCGCGCACGGCGGTGATGACGGATGAAATTGCGCAGATGATGCAGGAGTCGCTTTCCCGGCGAACCTATACCATGTCGTTGATGGCGATGGTCTTTTTACCCAGCACCTTCCTGACAGGGCTATTTGGCGTCAACCTTGGCGGTATCCCGGCGGCGGCTCGCATCTGGGTTTTTCCCTTTTCTGTATTATGCTGGTACTGCTTATCGGTGGTGTTACGTGGTGGTTACACCGTAGTAACTGGTTGTAAAAAATCACCTTTTTTACCTCTTTTGGAGAGGGTAACGCCACTTAATTTGAGCAAGGTCAATAAAACGGCATGCCAATCGAGGCAATATCGATCCCGCAGGTGAATGCAACGTCAAGCGATGGGCGTTGCGCTCCATATTGTCTTACTTCCTTTTTTGAATTACTGCATAGCACAATTGATTCGTACGACGCCGGCTTAGAATAGTCGGCTTTTTTTTGTCTTTTTTCCGCTACCCTGATGGTACCCGCCGATTAATTTGTCGCATCCCGCGTCGAGATCTGCGAGGATACGCGCCTGCTGAACCTTAGCCCCTTATTCGCGAGAAAATACTGTGACCGCTTTTGCCACCCTGAATGCCCTTCCTGCCGCCCAGCTCGATAATCTGAACGATCTGGGCTATCTCTCTATGACGCCGGTTCAGGCCGCGTCGCTACCGGCGATTCTGGCCGGAAAGGACGTGCGCGTGCAGGCGAAAACCGGTAGCGGCAAAACGGCAGCGTTCGGTCTTGGCCTGCTTCAGCATGTCGATGCCAGCCTGTTCCAGACCCAGTCGCTGGTGCTGTGTCCGACGCGCGAACTGGCCGATCAGGTCGCCGGTGAGATTCGCCGCCTGGCGCGCTATCTGCCGAATATTAAGGTGCTGACCCTCTGCGGCGGCCAGCCGTTCGGCGCGCAGCGCGACTCCTTGCAGCATGCGCCGCATATTATCGTCGCGACGCCGGGCCGCCTGCTGGATCACCTGCAAAAGGGCACCGTATCGCTGGATGCACTGCAAACGCTGGTGATGGATGAAGCGGACCGCATGCTGGATATGGGCTTTAGCGATGCTATCGACGAAGTGATTCGCTTTGCGCCAGCGTCTCGCCAGACGCTGCTGTTCTCTGCGACCTGGCCGGAAGCGATTGCCGCCATCAGCGGCCGTGTGCAACGTTCGCCGGAAACGATCGAAATTGATAGCGTTGACGCGCTCCCCTCGGTTGAACAGCAGTTTTTTGACGTACCACGTCACGGCAAAATCGCGCTGTTACAGCAGTTGCTGAGCCAGCATCAGCCATCTTCTTGCGTCGTGTTCTGTAATACCAAAAAAGATTGTCAGGCGGTGTTTGAAGAGCTGAACGCGGCGGGGCAAAGCACCATTGCGCTGCACGGCGACCTCGAACAGCGCGATCGCGATCAGACCCTGATACGTTTTGCCAACGGCAGCGCGCGTATTCTGGTGGCGACCGACGTGGCGGCGCGCGGCTGGATATTAAATCGCTGGCGATGGTGGTGAACTACGAGCTGGCGTGGGATCCGGAGGTGCACGTACACCGTATTGGCCGTACCGCGCGTGCGGGCAACAGTGGGCTGGCGGTGAGCTTCTGCGCGCCGGAAGAGGCGCAGCGCGCCAATATTCTGGCCGAAATGCTGCAACTGAAGCTGAACTGGATGCCAGAGCCGGCTAAAACGCGTATTACGCCGCTGGCGCCGGAAATGATGACCCTGTGTATCGACGGGGGTAAAAAGGCCAAAATGCGTGCGGGCGATGTGCTGGGCGCGTTAACCGGCGATATGGGCTGGTTGGCGCGGATATCGGTAAAATTGATGTCCACCCGGCGCATGTCTACGTAGCTGTACGTGAAGGCGTGGCCCATCAGGCCTGGAAATTACTGCAGAAAGGGAAGATCAAAGGCAAGGCGTGCCGTGTACGTCTGCTGAAATAACATCCTGAAAAGCGTCTCAGGCCGCAGCCTGAGACGCCAAATGACTTACTTCACTTCAACCACATTCAGACGCAGCTCATCCAGCTGACCGTCTTCTTCTTCCGGCTGCCAGCCCACTGGCTGTAGCGGCAGCTCTTCCCGGTCAAATGCCAGGTCGCCACCTTCAATCACTTCGCTGTCGTGGTTCAACCCTTTGAAATCAAACAGGTTGGTATCACACAGGTGTGAAGGCACCACGTTCTGCATGGCGCTAAACATGGTCTCGATACGGCCGGATAGCGTTTATCCCAGTCGCGCAGCATATCGCCAATGACCTGACGCTGCAGGTTCGGCTGAGAACCGCACAGATTACACGGAATGATCGGGAACGCTTTGGCTTCGGAGAAACGCTCGATGTCTTTTTCGCGGCAGTAGGCCAGCGGACGGATAACGATGTGCTTGCCGTCGTCGCTCATCAGCTTCGGCGGCATACCTTTCATTTTACCGCCGTAGAACATGTTCAGGAACAGCGTTTGCAGGATGTCGTCACGGTGGTGGCCGAGGGCGATTTTTGTCGCGCCCAATTCGGTGGCCGTGCGGTAGAGGATCCCGCGACGCAGACGAGAGCAGAGTGAGCAGGTGGTTTTCCCTTCCGGGATCTTCTCTTTGACGATACCGTAGGTGTTCTCTTCGACGATTTTGTACTCAACGCCCAGCTTTTCCAGATATTCCGGCAGAATATGCTCGGGGAAGCCCGGTTGTTTCTGGTCGAGGTTGACCGCCACCAGGCTGAAGCTGATTGGCGCGCTCTGTTGCAGATTGCGCAGAATTTCCAGCATGGTGTAGCTGTCTTTACCGCCGGAGAGGCAAACCATAATGCGATCGCCGTCTTCAATCATGTTGAAGTCAGCGATGGCTTCGCCCACGTTACGACGCAGACGCTTCTGTAATTTGTTCAGATTGTATTGTTCTTTTTTGCTAATTTCTTGATTTTGTTGCATTTAATAGTTACTCAAAAATCTAAATGGATACCCAGGCCACTACAGCGTCTTCCAGTCCATTTGATTTACGATAAAAGAGCTGTCCCGCGCTGACGGCGAATCAGCGAATGTGTGGCGTGTATGGTACGGATTACGGCGACGAATACCAGCATGTTTTGCAGGACTGGCCCGACTTACCCGCTGACATGAATAACCCTGTATTAAATCTATCGCGTCTTCAACGGGTTGACCGCGAGGGACGACAAGCCGCTTGATCTCTACGCTTGTTGCATAATACTGTATATATAAACAGTATTTATGGTGTATAAAGATGTTCGCCACTTATCTATATAAAGCAGAACAGTCCCTCGAACTGCCATTGTTCCTGGAGCGGATTCCCTGCGGTTTTCCCAGCCCGGCTCAGGACTATGTCGAAGAGAGCCTGGACCTGAATCGGCTGGTGGTCAAGCACCCCAGCGCCACCTATTTTGTGCGTGTTAGCGGTGACTCGATGATTGGCGCGGGTATCGGTGATGGCGATCTGCTGGTTGTTGATCGCTCGTTAAAAGCCGATCACGGCGATATCGTCGTTGCGGCAGTGGCGGGGAGTTTACGGTTAAAGAGTTGCGAACCCGGCCCTCGCTCCTGCTGGTGCCGCATAACCCGCAGTACAAACCGATTGCTTTTCATGCCGAGGAAGAGTTGCAAATCTTCGGCGTGGTGACGTTCAGTTTAAAAGCGCATAAATATGTTCGCATTGGTTGATGTTAACAATTTCTATGCCTCCTGTGAGACGGTATTTCGCCCCGATTTGGTGGGTAAACCGGTGGTGGTGGTATCCAATAACGATGGCTGCATTATCTCTCGTTCCGCGGAGGCTAAAGCGCTCGGCATTAGCATGGGGCACCGTATTTTAAAATTAAAAATGAATTGTCTCGCCAGCGGGTAACCGTTTTTAGTTCTAACTACGCACTGTATGCCGATCTCAGCCATCGGGTGATGCAGACATTGATGGATCTTGCTCCCGTGTGGAGATCTATTCGATTGATGAAGCCTTTATTGAATTGCCCGATGAGGGCTCGTTTGAGGTGTTGGGTCATCAGATACGTGATGCGGTACGAAGAAATACCGGGCTGACGGTTGGGGTGGGTATTGGGCCAACCAAAACGCTGGCGAAGCTGGCGAATCTGGCGGCCAAAACCTGGCGAAAAACTAACGGTGTCGTCGATCTCTGTGCAACGGAGCGCCAGCGTAAATTGCTCTCCTTAATTCCAGCGCATGAAGTCTGGGGTGTTGGAAGACGTACCCGTAAGAAGCTGGAGCAGATGGGAATAGAGAGCGCGTTACAGCTTGCGGATAGTTCAACCTGGGTTATTCGCCAGCATTTTAACGTGGTGCTGGAGCGCACGGTACGCGAACTGCGCGGGGAGTCCTGCCTGGCGTTGGAGGAGTTTGCCCCTACTAAACAGCAGATCATCTTTAGCCGCTCGTTTAGCCATCGCATCACGACATATGACGAGATGCATCAGGTTGTGTGCGCCTATGCCGAACGCGCGGCAGAAAAACTGCGTGCGGAAAGGCAGTACTGCTGTGTGGTCAGCCTGTTTATGCGCACCAGCCCGCATGCGGAGAATGAGACATTTTATGCCCGCAGGCTAGCGGCAGGCTCATCGTTCCAACCTGTGATACTCGCGATATTATCCACCTGGCTGTCCGTGTGTTGGACAGTATCTGGCGCGACGGCTTTCGCTACATGAAAGCCGGGATAATGCTGAGTGATTTTTTCAGCCAGGGCGTCGCGCAGCTCAACTTGTTTGATGCTTTGCCTCCGCGAGCCAATAGCCAGGCGTTGATGCAGGTCATCGACAGTATTAATCACTCCGGGCTCGGCAGTATCGGTTTTGCCGGAAAAGGAATGGAACAGAAATGGGGGATGAAGCGAAGAATGCTTTCCCCAGCTATACGACACGCTACGCGGATCTGCCGGTTGCCCGATGACCAACGCTGCGTTCAGGCAACGTTGGTAGGCACTCAGCCGAAGGTAGGGTAGACCGGACGTTCATCCAGCTTGAGACAATGTCTTACCCGTTCTTCACCGTAATAAACATAACCGAATGCATCGGTTGAGATACGGTGCAGCAGCGTATCGCCGTTGGCGAAGGGGATTATCTCAATGTCACCCACGCGCTTATGGCCTGCACCGGTTTCAAAATGGCCTTTCCAGGACTGCTGGGTATGTTCATAGACGTGCAGAATGACTTCTACCAGCCCGCGTTCCGGCAGTTTAATTTCAATATTGTGGATGAGAAATTGAGCGCATAGCTTTGACAGGGAATAATAACGAGGATAAAAAATAACTTCAGGAAATTCATTGGATTAAATACTTTTATTACAACAAAGCGTGATTATTGCCTGATTTGGCTGCGCGGGTTTTGTGATTGATCAATATAAGTTTTTTGTTTTTCACTCGGGCGGCTTAAAACAAATAAGGCCACCGAAGTGGCCTCAAACGGTTGCCGTATCAGTTAAGACCCAGGCGGATCAAATCAACCGGCAGAACGTCCCGTCACAGCCGTCAATCTCTACACAGCTCTCACGACGCAGCTGCTCAGCGGTTTTACCTTCACCATGGATAGCGGTAATCACGCCGGTTGCGCCTTTATTGGCAATCATCACACGGGTGCCGAGCGTGATAGCGTTACGGTTACGATCGTAGGTTTTCATCGTCTCCTCCTTTCACATGTCAAGACGGTATAGATTGGCGGTGTGAATTAATAGCGCGATCGAAAACGCGATGTTTTGCGCTTCGTCAAAGTAGCGTTTTTTTCATGATATTTATGGATAAAACGACTGTCTCGTTGTCAGTTTATTGACAGTTCTTATTGAGGATAGAGCCTGGATTAAGCCCGGAATGGCTTCTTGCTCGCTATGGGATATGTCAAATATGCGTGCATCATGCGTAGTGAGAAAGTCATATCTGGTAAGGAGACCATATGGCCAGATTCTCGCAACCTGTGGATTTCCCTCTTATAGTTTTTGTGTCGCCTTCAACGGAGAACAGGTATGCGCAACCCCACCTTATTACAATGCTTTCACTGGTATTACCCCGCTGGTGGTGAATTGTGGCCAGAGGTCGCGGCCCTTGCCCCGAACTTACATGAGATTGGCATTAATATGATCTGGTTGCCGCCCGCCAGCAAAGGGGCCTCCGGTGGTTATTCCGTTGGCTATGACAGCTATGATCTTTTTGACCTGGGGGAGTTTGAGCAGAAAGGTTCGGTTGCCACAAAATATGGGGATAAAGCCCAGTTACTCCAGGCGATTGATGCACTGCAACAGCATAATATTGCGGTGCTGATGGACGTGGTGTTGAACCATAAGATGGGGCGGATGAGAAGGAGCATATTCGCGTACAGCGTGTTAACGCCGACGATCGAACCCAGATTGATGAAGAGATCATCGAGTGCGAGGCATGGACCCGCTATTCATTCCCCGCGCGCGAAGGAAAGTACTCGCAGTTTATCTGGGATTTCAAATGCTTTAGCGGCATCGACCATATCGAGAATCCTGACGAGGACGGCATTTTCAAAATCGTTAACGACTATACCGGTGAAGGCTGGAATGACCAGGTCGATGACGAAATGGGCAACTTTGATTATCTGATGGGCGAGAACGTTGATTTCCGTAATCAGGCCGTTACCGAAGAGCTCAAGTACTGGGCGCGCTGGATGCTCGAACAAACGCATTGCGACGGCTTTCGTCTTGATGCGGTTAAACATATTCCCGCCTGGTTCTATAAGCAATGGATTGAGCATATACAGGAAGTGGCGCCTGAACCTTTGTTCATCGTGGCGGAATACTGGTCTCACGATGTGGATAAATTGCAGCAGTATATCGCTCAGGTTGAGGGAAAAACGATGCTGTTTGACGCACCGTTGCAGATGAACTTCCATGAGGCTTCCCGCATGGGGCGCGACTATGACATGAGCCAGATTTTCACCGCGACGCTGGTTGAGGCCGATCCGTTCCATGCGGTGACGCTGGTCGCCAACCATGACACCCAGCCGCTTCAGGCGCTGGAGGCCCCGGTGGAGGCGTGGTTTAAACCGCTGGCCTATGCGCTCATCCTGTTACGTGAAAACGGTGTGCCTTCGGTTTTTTATCCGGATCTGTTTGGCGCGCACTATGAGGACACCGGCGGTGATGGCGAAACTTACACTATCGATATGCCGGTTATTGAACAGCTGCATGAGTTGATCCTCGCGCGTCAGCGGTTTGCGCATGGCGTTCAAACGCTGTGGTTCGATCACCCTAACTGCATCGCATTTAGCCGCAGCGGCACCGATGAAATGCCCGGCTGCGTGGTGGTGCTCTCCAACGGCGATGAGGGCGAAAAAACGCTGTCGCTGGGGAAAATTATGCCCATAAACGCTGGAAGGATTTTCTGAATAACCGTGAGGAAGTGGTGGAGACCGACGCAGAAGGCAGTGCGACCTTTACCTGTAACGGCGGCAGCGTCAGCGTATGGGTGATAGAAGAGGTACTCTGATACGCGGTTAGCGGGGTGAATGAGGCATTGTCGCTAGCTGGTTTATTTTCTGCGCCAGGTGGAAACCATGTCGCGGCAAGATTGAGGGGATGGAACTTCTTGCTGGCGCAGGAAAACTCAGGTCTGATGGGGAGATTATGCTCGGCAGCTCGAGCATGCCCTCCCTATGAGTCGCTACTCGTGAAAGTAGGGGCTAATCAGATGCGCTTGCTGTATTCATCGCCGTGCTATTGTTTATACCTTGCTAAGGCGCGAGCGCCGGCGAAACGGCTGAGTTTTGCAAGTAGATAATGACGCTTAACAGATGATATAGAGCAATTATTAACAAAAAGAGCCATGCTAACCTATGTCTCCTTTCTGATGGTTCTATAAAAATGAAAATCATTTTAGCTGGGCTTGTTATGATATCTCCGATGATGGTCATGGCCGATTACGCTCCTTTTGATGTACAACATCCTATGAATTTTGAATGTCAAACGGGAGTGACAGTTCATGTTGTTGATAACAAACATGTTGTGATTAATGGTGATTTTGATGCGGAAATTTCAGCGCTTAGCGCCGATCGTCTCCAGGCGCAGGGGCACCATGGGAATCCCTCGCTGACAACCACTATAGATTTGAGATTTATGGGCGGTGGTTATTATTCACTTTTGGCAACGGAGCTAGATCAAACGGGTTCTAAGGGCCGTGGGATGATAAAGTGCTCGGCTCAACAGCTGTCATATGTACCCGAACAAAGTAAGTGATGAGATGATTAAGAATCTAACATTTGTATTTGTTTTTTTGGCGCTGTGGGGCGTTGCGATTTGGAATTTATTGTTCAGCAACCCACCTGATCCCACTAATCAATCCACTTCCCGTAGACCTCATAAACCATCCTGGCATTCTCATGCCCCATCTGACTGGAATGAACGATGGGTTTGCCCCTGTTCTCGATGATGGTAGGTGATCTCGCGCCTTGGTAATCCGCAGATAACCGTGCTTCTTATGCATTCGGTGGCGTGACGAATACAGCAGCACAGGGGGAACCCCGTTCCGCTTCTTTATGGTAAGCGACGTATTGGTGGTGCAATTATCTCTGCGGGGATTTACGTTGATGATCAGCAATAACCGTGTTGTAATGAAATAAATATAATAAGTCTAATGTTAAGGTGATAGGTTAAATGAATAAATCATATGCTTTGCTACTCAGTGCCATTTTTGTTTCAGGGATGGTCCATGCTGAAACTCGTTATATTCCTATAGTATACAATCTATCAACCATATTTGATTTTAATCCTGTTAATGGGCCAGTGAAATCACTCAATACCATAGTGGAAAATGATGGTAAGGTAAGTTATGAAATTTCATTAAAACTAAATGAAAAAGGTTGCGTGGAAAGTCTTAGTCTGAACAATATTTCAAATGGCTATAAAACAGAACTTAAGAATGATGGGGTAAATCTTGTAGGTAAGAGAGGTGAAAACCCGTACTCTATTGGACTAACGAAGGATTGTAATTTACTATCTCAGAATGATAATGGTGATGAAAATACATACACCCTTACAGATGATGGGATGATTAAAGATACCTATTATTTAGGTCAGAAGATAGCAGAGCATTTTTATGATAAAGACTCTAATTTGATACGCTCTGAGTTTTATGCTTCTGGTAACATCTTGTCAAAGAATGAAATTACGTATTCAGATAAGAATAAAAAACCACTTGATTACAAAATCATAAATGAAAGCAGCTATGCACAAGGATATACCGCCACAACAACCTGCAAATACAACGCAAAACTCGTTCCTGAGTTATGTGACCTGACTATACAGAAGGCAGGGGATCCACAACCTAAACCTACAGTAATGACAGTACATACAAGCGTTGAATTTTATTAAACTACCTATACTCGACGAATAACCGCCTTAGGGCGGTTTTTTATGGGCGGAATGTGGCTAAATCAATTCGCGGAAAGAAGGGGCAGTTCCAGCTCAAGAACGCCTACCGAGTAGCCGGATGATCTCCCGTCTGTCGCAAAGGCAAAGTTGCTGGTGGCACGGGGTGAAGGTGAGTTTGCTGGTGGTTTAAACGGGAAAGATATCTATCCCGCAGCTCTCCTGTGAACCACGCGGGCGAGTTATCTGCGTTCCTGATACCTACGCCTCTGAAAACCGTATCTATAGTGGGATGTGGACCGGCACGTTTAAATGGGCCTGGACTGATAGTTAATGCTGGGGCGTAATGGGGCAAAGGATGTTGTGGGGGGTGTTTTGGGGATAAAAAGTCTGTATATGTCCCCATTTGTCTAGACAGTGGTTTTTATAACTCATTGATAATCCTCTAACCCCTTGATTCACAGAACACGCCAAAACCGATTAAATAAATAGGTATTGGCTATGCATCTTTAGCACTCCTTCCTTTTTTGCCCGGCATCCATCATAAATACATTATTTTTCAATTCATTATAAAAAATTCGCTATCTCACTCGCGCGTGACGACAGGGTCTATGCTTATAAAAAGGCCTGAGGAAAGGGGCCGCGTGGAATATCCCCACGCGGTGCGGGTTGAAGTGATAATCATTATCACTAACATAGCGTTAACCCTTTGTGGCTCCACTGATGAGGTATACCTATGGATTTACATTCAGGAACCTTCGATCCCAACGATGTGACCTGGCGTGGCATTACGCTGACGCCGTCGGCCGCGGCGCATATTCGTGAGCTGGTCAAACAGCAGCCAACGATTCAGGGCGTGCGTTTAGGGGTGAAGCAGACCGGCTGCGCGGGCTTTGGCTACATGCTGGACGCGGTAAGCGAGCCGGATAAAGACGATCTGTTGTTTGAATCCGACGGCGCGAAGCTGTGGGTGCCTTTACGCGCAATGCCGTTTATTGACGGCACGGAAGTGGATTACGTGCGCGAAGGTTTGAATCAGCTGTTCAAATATCATAATCCGAAGGCGCAGAACGAATGTGGCTGCGGCGAAAGCTTCGGAGTATAGGCGGTACATGATGACGCGTAATACTGACGCAACTGACGATGTCCAGACCTGGGCCGGTGGCCCGCTGAACTATAAAGAAGGGTTCTTCACCCAGCTGCAAACCGATGAGTTGGCGAAAGGCATCAACGAAGAGGTGGTGCGGGCGATTTCCGCCAGGCGCAACGAACCGGAATGGATGCTGGAATTTCGCCTGAAGGCTTACCGCGCCTGGCTTTTGATGGAAGAACCGCACTGGCTAAAAGCGAAATACGATTCGCTGAATTACCAGGATTACAGCTATTACTCTGCGCCGTCCTGCGGGAACTGCGACGATAGCTGCGCCTCTGAACCCGGCGCGCAGCAGCAGACCGGGACCAGCAGCTTTTTAACCGATGAGGTGGAGGCCGCGTTTAACCAACTGGGCGTGCCGGTGCGTGAGGGGAAAGAGGTCGCGGTTGACGCGATTTTTGATTCTGTCTCGGTCGCGACGACCTACCGGGAAAAGCTCTCGGAGCAGGGCATTATCTTTTGCTCGTTCGGTGAAGCGATTCACGAACATCCCGAGCTGGTCAAACGTTATCTTGGCACGGTGGTGCCGGAAAATGACAACTTCTTCGCCGCGCTGAACGCCGCGGTGGCGTCGGACGGTACCTTTATTTATATCCCCAAAGGCGTGCGCTGCCCGATGGAGCTGTCGACCTATTTCCGCATCAATGCGGAGAAAACCGGCCAGTTTGAACGCACCATTCTGATTGCCGATGAAGGCAGCTATGTCAGCTACATTGAAGGCTGCTCGGCCCCGGTACGCGACAGCTATCAGCTGCACGCGGCGGTGGTGGAGGTGATCATTCATAAAGACGCGGAAGTGAAATATTCCACCGTGCAGAACTGGTTCCCCGGCGATAACAATAGCGGCGGATCCTGAACTTCGTGACCAAGCGCGCGCTGTGCGAAGGCGAAAACAGCAAGATGTCCTGGACACAGTCGGAAACGGGCTCGGCGATCACCTGGAAATACCCCAGCTGCATTCTGCGCGGCGATAATTCGGTCGGCGAGTTCTTCTCGGTGGCGCTGACCAGCGGCCATCAGCAGGCCGATACCGGCACCAAGATGATTCACATTGGCAAAAATACCAAATCGACCATTATTTCGAAGGGATCTCCGCCGGGCACAGCCAGAACAGCTATCGCGGTCTGGTCAAAATCATGCCGACGGCGACCAACGCCCGTAACTACACCCAGTGCGACTCGATGCTGATTGGCCCTGACTGTGGCGCGCATACTTTCCCTTATGTGGAGTGCCGTAATAACAGCGCGCAGTTGGAGCACGAGGCCACCACGTCACGTATTGGTGAAGATCAGCTGTTTTACTGTTTGCAGCGCGGGATTAGCGAAGATGATGCCATCTCAATGATCGTCAATGGATTTTGTAAGGATGTTTTCTCGGAACTGCCGCTGGAGTTCGCCGTGGAAGCGCAAAAACTGCTGGCTATCAGCCTTGAACACAGCGTCGGTTAAGGATTAAGGGAAGCGATATGTTGAATATCAATGAATTACAGCTCTCCGTTGATGAAAAAGAGATCCTGCGTGGCGTGAGCCTGAACGTGCGCCCAGGCGAGGTGCACGCCATTATGGGCCGAACGGCTCCGGGAAAAGTACGCTCTCCGCGACGCTGGCGGGCCGAGAAGACTACAGCGTAACGGGAGGATCTGTGACCTTTAAGGGCACGATCTGCTGACGCTCTCGCCAGAAGAACGCGCTGGCGAAGGCATTTTTATGGCCTTCCAGTATCCGGTTGAGATCCCCGGCGTGAGCAACCAGTTCTTCCTGCAAACCGCACTCAACGCAGTACGTGCTCATCGTGGCCAGGAGCCGCTGGATCGCTTCGACTTTCAGGATCTGATGGAAGAGAAGATCAACTTACTGAAGATGCCAGCGGATTTACTGACTCGCTCGGTCAACGTGGGTTTCTCCGGCGGTGAGAAAAAGCGCAATGACATCCTGCAAATGGCAGTGCTGGAGCCAGAGCTGTGTATTCTGGATGAAACGGATTCCGGGTTGGATATCGACGCGCTGAAAATCGTCGCCGAAGGGGTTAACGCGCTGCGCGACGGCAAGCGCGCCTTTATTATCGTCACCCATTACCAGCGCATTCTGGACTACATCAAACCTGATGTCGTCCACGTGCTGTACCAAGGGCGTATCGTAAAATCCGGTGATTTCCGGCTCGTGAAACAACTGGAGGAGCAGGGCTATGGCTGGCTTAGCGAGCAACAATAGCGCATTGCAACAGTGGCATGCGCTGGTTCAGGCGCGCGGTGGTCAGGCATCACCTCAGGCGTTAGAGCATCTCCAGCAGCTGCATCAGCTTGGTTTACCGACGCGTAAAGACGAAGACTGGAAGTACACTGCGCTGGATAAACTGCTGGCCAGCACTTTCGTCGCCCCGGCGCTGCCCGCATTGACGGATGAGCAGCGCGACAGCCACGCGGTGGCGCTGGATGCGTATCGGCTGGTGTTTGTGGACGGTCAGTTCGATCCCCGTCTTAGCGACGACGTCAGCAACAGCGGATTCGACGTCACGGTGAATAATCAACGTCAGTCGCTGCCGGATGCGGTGCATCCTGAAGCCTTCCTGCATCTCACCGAAAGCCTGTCCACCAGCGTCACGCATATTCAGGTGCGCCGTAACCAGTGCCCCGACAAGCCGCTGCTGTTGCTGCACATTACGCGCGGTCTGGAAACAGATGAGATGAATACGGCGCACTATCGTCACCATCTCAAGCTGGCGGAAGGGGCACAGGCGACGGTGATTGAACAGTACGTCAGCCTGAACACGGTGCGTCATTTTACCGGCGCAAGGCTGACCATGGATATCGCCGACAACGCCCGGTTACAGCATCTGAAGCTGGGGTTTGAAAACGACCAGAGCTACCATTTTTCCCATAACGATCTGCGGCTAGGACGCGATTCCGCCGTTTTTAGCCACAGTTTTCTGCTGGGCGCGGCGGTGACGCGCCACCACAGTAGTGCGCAATTGAATGGTGAAAACAGCACGTTACGGCTGAACAGCCTGGCGATGCCGGTCAATTCGGAAGTCTGCGACAGTCGTACCTGGCTTGAACATAACCAGGGCTACTGTAATAGCCGCCAGCTGCATAAAACTATCGTCAAAGATAAGGGACGCGCGGTGTTTAACGGCGTGATTACCGTGGCGCCGCACGCCATTAAAACCGACGGTCAGATGACCAACAATAATCTGCTGCTGGGCGTCTGGCGGAGGTCGACACCAAGCCGCAGCTGGAGATTTACGCCGATGACGTAAAATGCAGCCACGGCGCCACCGTCGGGCGCATCGATGACGAGCAGCTCTTTTATCTACGCTCGCGCGGGATTGCGCTGGAGGAGGCGAGAAACATCATTCTCTACGCGTTTGCCGCCGGCTGACCGATGCCATTGCCCTTGATGCGCTAAAACAGCATGTGTTGGCGCGCATTGGGCTACGTCTGGCAGGAGGTAAACAATGACCTTTTCCGTACAACAGGTTCGCGCAGATTTTCCGGTGCTCTCGCGTGAAGTCAACGGTCAGCCGCTGGCCTACCTCGATTCCGCCGCCAGCGCGCAGAAACCCGAGCAAGTTATCCATGCCGAGGCGGCGTTTTATCGCAACGGCTATGCTGCGGTGCACCGTGGCATTCACACGTTAAGTGCCGAAGCCACGCAGCGCATGGAAGAGGTGCGCCAGAAGGTGGCGCATTTCCTCAATGCCGCGAGCGCGGAAGAGATCGTTTTTGTGCGCGGCACCACCGAGGCGATTAACCTGGTTGCCAACAGTTGGGGGAACAGCAACGTCCAGGCGGGTGACAATATTGTGATTACCACGATGGAGCACCACGCGAATATCGTGCCCTGGCAGATGCTCTGCGCGCGCACGGGCGCGCAGCTACGGGTGATTCCACTCAATGCGGACGGAACGTTACAAATGGCGGCTGCGGTAGAGCTGTTTGATGCCCGCACGCGCCTGCTGGCGGTCACGCAGGTATCCAATGTTCTGGGCACCGAGAACCCGTTGGCGGAGTTGATTACGCTGGCACACAGTCATGGCGCGAAGGTCCTGGTCGATGGTGCCCAGGCGGTGATGCATCACCCGGTTGACGTCCAGGCGCTGGACTGCGACTTCTACGCTTTTTCGGGCCATAAGCTCTACGGCCCGACGGGGATTGGCGCGCTGTACGTCAAGGCCGAGATCCTGCAGGCGATGCCGCCGTGGGAGGGGGCGGTTCGATGATCGCGACTGTTAGCCTCAGTGAAGGCACCACCTGGGCAAAAGCGCCGTGGCGATTTGAAGCCGGTACGCCGAATACAGGCGGCATTATCGGCCTGGGAGCGGCGCTGGATTACGTCACGGCACTGGGGCTGACACAAATCGGCGAATATGAACAGACGCTGATGCGCTACGCGCTGGATGCGCTGGCGAACGTGCCGGACCTGCATCTCTATGGCCCTGCGGAGCGGCTGGGGGTGATTGCATTTAATCTCGGCAAGCATCATGCCTATGACGTGGGTAGCTTCCTTGATAATTACGGTATCGCCGTACGAACGGGTCATCACTGTGCGATGCCGTTGATGGAATTTTATCAGGTGCCCGCGATGTGCCGGGCGTCGCTGGCGATGTATAACACCGTTGAGGAGGTCGACCGCCTGGTGGCGGGCCTACAACGCATTCGCCGTTTATTAGGATAACAGGGAGTCATCATGGCGGCTTTACCTGACAAAGAGAAACTGTTGCGCAATTTCAACCGTTGCGCCAACTGGGAAGAGAAGTACCTCTATATCATCGAACTGGGCCAGCGGCTGCCCCCCTCAGCCCGAGCAGCATAGCCCGGAGCATATTATTCAGGGATGCCAGAGCCAGGTGTGGATCGTGATGGGGCGCGATGCGCAAGGGCACATCACGCTACAGGGGGATAGCGATGCGGCGATTGTTAAGGGGTTGATTGCCGTCGTCTTTATCCTTTACGATGGGATGACCGCCGCGGATGTACAGGCCTTTGATGTGCGCCCCTGGTTTGAACAAATGGCGCTGGCGCAGCATCTTACACCATCGCGTTCTCAGGGCTGGAGGCAATGATTCGTGCGATCCGCACGCAGGCGGCGAGTTTTAGCTAATATCAAATAGACAGCTTTCATTCTGTTACGAAAGGTGGGCGAGCAGCTCACCACGCTGGTGGTTCAGCTTTCTGGCATGTTGTCAGTGAATATGAATAAGGAATCCAGATATGAAGCGCGCGTCCCTCTTAACACTCAGCATTTTAGGTGCCCTCAGCGCGATTTCCAGCGCCTGGGCAGTCGACTACCCATTACCCCCAGCCAATAGCCGTTTAATCGGCCACAATCAAACCTACACCGTTCAGGAGGGGATAAGAACCTACAGGCGATCGCCCGCCGCTTTGATACGGCGGCGATGCTCATTCTTGAAGCCAACAATACGATCGCGCCGGTTCCTCGTCCTGGTACCGTGGTGACCATTCCATCGCAGATGCTGCTGCCGGACGTACCGCGCGAAGGGATAGTGGTTAACCTTGCCGAACTGCGCCTGTACTACTTCCCACCGGGCGAACAGCAGGTACAGGTCTATCCGATTGGTATTGGCCTGCAGGGGCTGGAAACCCCGGAAATGACGACTCGGGTAGGACAGAAGATCCCAAACCCGACCTGGACGCCGACGGCGGGTATCCGCAAGCGCTCTCTGGAGCGTGGCGTTACATTGCCGCCGGTCGTGCCTGCCGGGCCCAATAACCCGCTGGGGCTTTATGCGCTGCGTCTGGCCTATGGTAACGGCGAATATCTCATCCATGGCACCAACGCGCCGGATAGCGTCGGCCTGCGCGTGAGCTCGGGCTGCATTCGCATGAATGCGCCGGACATCAAGGCGCTGTTCGCGCAGGTGCGCAGCGGCACGCCGGTGCGGGTGATTAATGAGCCGGTGAAGTATGCGGTAGAGCCGAACGGCACACGTTATCTGGAAGTGCACCGCCCGTTGTCGCAGAACGAAGCGCAGGATACGCAAACCATGAAGATGACCTTGTCGTCGGGCTTCAAACAGTTTGCTGAACAGGCGAGTGAAGGACAGGTGAAAAGCGCGTTGTCGCGTCGTGCCGGGTATCCGGTGATTGTCTCTGAGGGCAGGGCGCGGCATCGGTGCTGTCGGCGCAGAATAGTACAGTGGCCTCAGAAACCATGACGCAGTAGGAAAGGGTAAATCGCAGGCAAAAAAAATGGCGCACAATGTGCGCCATTTTTATTACCAGAACTCTTACTTACGGTAAGAGTGAGCCTGGTTGTCCAGACGCTGGTTAGCACGAGCTGCGTCGTCTTTAGCAGCCTGAACGTCGGAACGCATTGCGTTCACGTCGTTGCTCAGCTGGTCAACTTTAGCGTTCAGAGTCTGAACGTCAGAAGACAGCTGATCGATTTTAGCATTGCTGGAGCAACCTGCCAGCAGAGTAGAACCCAGGATTACCGCGCCCAGTACCAGTTTAGTACGATTCATTATAAATACCCTCTAGATTGAGTTAATCTCCATGTAGCGTTACAAGTATTACACAAACTTTTTTATATTGAGAATATTTTTTTATGCGATTTCCCTTATTTTTGATCGTTCGCTCAAAGAAGCATCGACTTTACGGTTTTACGGGGAAAAAGTGTGTGAAAACAGAGGACTTCCATCGGATTCATCTTAGATAATCGAAGTTTAAATAGTGACAGCCTATTGGATTATTTATTGAGCTCCGTTATCAGAATGTATAAAAAAAGCGCCCGAGGGCGCTTTTTTAGGCAAACTATAATAAGTATGTGAATTATTACAGTACGTGCACGGATGCGGTGTTGGTGGTGCCGCTCGGAACCAGCGCGCCGGAAACCATCACAACTACGTCGCCTTTCTGTGCCAGGCCGCTTTCGACAGCGACTTCTTTACCCAGACGGTAGAAATCATCGGTAGAGTTGATTTCTTTGACAACCTGAGCGACAACGCCTTTGCTCAGCACCAGCTGACGTGCAGTGGTTTCGTTGGTGGTCAGCGCCAGGATGGTGGCATCCGGGAAGTATTTACGGATAGCACGTGCAGATTTACCGCCCTGGGTGGCAACCACGATCAGCGGCGCGTCCAGTTTTTCTGCAGTTTCAACCGCGCCACGGCAAACGGCTTCGGTGATGCGCAGTTTACGGCTGTCGTTGTTGAACTCCAGACGGCTGGTCATCACGCGGTCGGTACGTTCGCAGATGGTCGCCATGATGGTGACCGCTTCCAGCGGGTATTTACCTTTCGCGGATTCGCCGGACAGCATCACTGCGTCGGTACCGTCGAGGATGGCGTTAGCCACGTCGCCAGCTTCAGCGCGGGTCGGACGCGGGTTTTTGATCATGGAATCCAGCATCTGGGTCGCAGTGATAACCACTTTACGCGCGCGGATACATTTTTCGATGATCATCTTCTGCGCGAAGATAACTTCTTCAACCGGGATCTCAACGCCCATGTCGCCACGAGCAACCATGATGCCGTCAGAAGCTTCGAGGATTTCGTCGAAGTTGTTCAGGCCTTCCTGGTTTTCGATTTTGGAGATGATCTGGATGTTTTCGCCGCCGTGCGCCTTCAGGTGCTCGCGGATTTCAACGACGTCAGAACGTTTACGGATAAAGGAAGCCGCAACGAAGTCAACGCCCTGCTCGCAACCGAAGATCAGGTCTTGCTTGTCTTTCTCAGCCAGTGCCGGCAGAGCGATAGAAACGCCCGGCAGGTTAACGCCTTTGTTTTCACCCAGGTCGCCGTTGTTCAGCACTTTACAGATAACTTTGTTACCTTCGATAGCGGTGACTTCCATACCGATCAGACCATCGTCAACCAGTACGGTGTTACCAACGGACAGATCTTTGGTGAAACCTTCGTAGGTGACAGCAACGATTTCGCTGTTACCGACAACAGATTTGTCAGTGGTGAAAGTGAAGGTCTGGCCAGCTTTCAGGGAAACGTCGTTACCGCCTTCCAGCTTGATAGTACGGATTTCCGGGCCTTTGGTATCCAGCAGGATAGCGGCTTTCTTACCGGTTTTGCTCATCACGTTGCGCAGGTTCTGGATGCGCTGACCGTGTTCAGCATAGTCGCCGTGGGAGAAGTTCAGACGCATAACGTTCATGCCCGCGTCGAGCATTTTGCCTAACATCTCTTCGGATTCGGTTTTCGGCCCGATGGTGCAAACAATTTTGGTCTTTTTCATGACAGTCTTAGTCTTTAAGTTGAGATTGAGAAGGATTAGGATTTTGAATTCTCGCTCCATGCGCGCACGGCCACGGAGTCAAACCTGTATTACGAAAGTTGCTATGCCACGCCATAAGAATAGGTGACATAAAAAAAGCGTGCAGAGGAAAGTGTGCTAGAGGTTCAGCATAGTCAAAAAGGCGATGTTTTAATCGTTTATTGATGTAGTCCAATGAGCTGAAACCATTCAAGAAAGAAACGCGGCGGATTATACGATGTTATGGCGAAAAAAGAAAATAAAAACGCTGTTTCAAAAACAAAACTAGCTAATTAACAAAACAAAAACGATTTTTTTGTGAAAATGTAACACTGGCGATGCGCAACACGCGGTTTGCTCGCGCATTCTGACTGGCGCGAATTTGCTTTCTGGGCGAAACGAACCAATAATAAATTGATTATTAATGGAAATTAGCGAGCGTAAATGATGGGAAATCAGGCGAAAGACGACGTTTTATACCAGGAAATGTGTCGCGTAGTGGGCAAAGTGGTGCTGGAAATGCGCGATTTAGGGCAGGAACCTAAGCATATTGTGATTGCCGGGGTGCTGCGCACGGCGCTGGCGAATAATAAGGTCCAGCGCGCTGAGCTGACGCGTGAAGCGATGCAAAAAGTGGTCACGGCGCTTTCAGGGCAGCCGTAACTCGCTGATTAGGCGATCACGAAGCGCAGAATCGATTTCACCGCCAGATCGCTGTGATGGCGAATGAGCGCTTCATCATCAATATCCGGAAGCGGACCTTCAAGATAGAGGCTATTAAAGCTGTAGAAGTTCGACACCTGATAGAAGCTGAAGCTGCTGATGAGCCGATGAACGTCGCGGGCCTCGAGCGCGGGCTGAAAAATCCCCAGTTCTTGTCCGCGATGCAGAATTTGCTCCAGCAGGGAGAGGGCGCTTTTGTTCAGGCGCTTTAAATCGCCGGAAGCCAGCAGCCATTTTCCGCGCTGCATATTCTCCATACAGATAATCCGCATAAAGTCCGCATGTTCGACATGATAGCGAACGCTCCATTTCACCAATTGTACCAGCGCCTCGACCGGCGGCAGGTTCTCCAGCCCGAGCTGTTGTTCCGTTTCGCGAATGCGCGAATAAACATATTGCAGAACCGCCTGGTACAGCAGCTCTTTGGTTTTGAAGTAGTAAACCACCATCCGTTTAGTGGTCTGCGCCTCGGAGGCAATTTGCTCCATGCGTGCGCCAGCTAGCCCATGCTCGGCGAACACCGCAATGGCGGCGGTAAAAATCCGTGTTTTTAGCGACTGTGCTTCATCTTGAGCAATAGCTGACATAACAACTCCTGTTCATTTTTTACCGGGCACAAAAAATACACACAATGATCACAATTTAGCAACCAATTCTGGCGCCGCTGAACCAAATGATTCATATTCGATGCAACTGTTACAGCGTGAGCCAGGTGAAACTATGTTGCGTTCTATTGCTACCGTATCCATTTCCGGAACCCTGCCTGAAAAACTGAGCGCGATTGCAGCGGCGGGTTATCAGGGCGTTGAAATCTTCGAAAACGATTTGCTCTATTATACCGGTACGCCAGCGGATGTCCGTAACATGGCCGACGATCTGGGGCTCAAAATCACGCTGTTTCAACCGTTTCGCGATTTTGAGGGCGGCACACGCGCCCAGTTCGCGGCCAACCTGGCGCGAGCGAAGCGCAAGTTTGCGCTGATGCATGAACTGGGGTGCGACACGCTGCTGCTGTGCAGCAACGTGCAGGCTGACAGCTCCGCCGATTTCGAACAGCAGGTGGCCGATTTGCGGGCGCTGGCGACGCTCGCGGAGCAGGAAAATATCCGTATTGGATATGAAGCGCTGGCGTGGGGGGCCCACGTAAACCGCTGGTATCAGGCATGGGAGCGGGTAAAGGCGGTGGATAGCCCGGCGATGGGCATCGTGCTCGACAGCTTCCATATTCTGGCGCTCGGCGACGATCTTAGCCGCTTGCACGAAGTGCCAATGGACAAAATCACTTTCCTCCAGCTCGCCGACGCACCATTGATGAAAATGGACGTGCTCGAGTGGAGCCGCCATTTCCGCTGTTTCCCTGGGCAGGGTGAACTGCCGCTGGTGGAATTTACCCGTGAGTTGACCCGCTTAGGCTACCGTGGGCCATGGTCGCTGGAGATCTTTAACGATGGTTTCCGCGCCTCACCGAACGGCGCGACGGCGAAAGATGGTTACCGCTCGCTGCTGTGGCTGGAGGAGCAAACCCGCCGCGCGCTGGGAGAAAGCGACGCCGAACTCTTTCACACCGCCGATCTCCCAACCTTTAAAGACATCGAATTTATTGAGTTTGCCGCCAGCCCCGCTGAGGCGAAAAAGCTGGGCGTCATGCTCAATGGCATGGGTTTTCAATTGGCGGGATGCACCGTTCCAAACAGGTCGCGCTGTGGAGCAACGGCGGTGCGCGGGTGATTATTAACTATCAACCGTACAGTTGGGCCGATCACTTCTATCAACGCCACGGCGTTTCACTGTGCGCGCTGGCCCTGCGCGTCAGCGCCAGCGCGCCTATCGTCGCCCGCGCCAGAGCTTACGGCTATGCGACCTGGCAGGGAGAGGTCGGGCCGAATGAGAGTACCATCCCGGCGGTGTGCGCGCCGGACGGCAGTCTGGTTTATCTGGTGGATGATGAGAAGGATATCTACGCGCAGGATTTCAATCTTACCGCTGCGGCGACCGACGGACAGCTTTTAGGTATCGACCATTTGGCGCTCGGTATGGAGGCTGACAGCCGCGATAACTGGGTGATGTTCTTCCGTGCGGTGCTGGGGTTCACGCTGGAACATGAGCAGACCATGCCCGATCCTTACGGCCTGGTGCGCAGCCTGGCGGTGCAAAGCCCGCAGGGCAACGTGCGCCTGGCGCTGAATATTTCCCAAAGCCGCGCGACGCAGATTGCCCGCTCGGTGGCGTGTTATCAGGGGGCCGGTTTACAGCATGCGGCGTTCGCCAGCGACGATCTGCCCACTTTCCTGGAAAATCAGCCGCTGGCGGCCTCGCTGTCGCTGCCGGTACCGGCCAACTATTACGAGGATCTACAGGCGCGCTTCGGCGACGCGGCCCAGGTGGAAACCTTGCAGCGTCAGCAGATTCTCTACGATCGCGATGGTGCCGGCGGCGAGTTTTTACATCGCTACACCTGGCCGTTCAGCGAAGGACGCTTCTTCTTTGAATTAACCGAAAGACGCCACGGCTACGCGCAATATGGCGCGGTCAATGCCGCTGTGCGACTGGCGGCTATGCAGTACCGTTAGCGGAAAGATGTACCACCCGGTACGCTAACGGCGAAGGACAGACCATAACTATAAACTTTCATCTGCACTCGACAACGACAGGTAAACACTATGAACTCACTCGGCCAAAATCGCGTGGCTACCGCTGAGGCGGTTAACGCGGTACCCCGCTCCGGCGGCGCATTGGTATTCTGGCGCTGCTGGCAGTGGGGACCATGATTAACTATCTCGACCGCACCGTGCTGGGCATCGCCGCGCCGCAGCTCACTCAGGAGCTGGGTATCAGCGCGGCGGTGATGGGGATTGTCTTTTCCGCCTTTGCCTGGACCTATGCGCTGGCGCAAATTCCGGGCGGTATGTTCCTCGACCGGTTTGGTAATAAGGTGACCTATTTCCTGGCCCTTAGCTTCTGGTCGCTGTTCACGCTGTTCCACGGTTTCGCCGTGGGGCTGAAAACGCTGCTGCTGTGCCGTTTTGGCCTTGGCGTCAGCGAGGCGCCGTGCTTTCCGGTCAATAGCCGGGTGGTCAGCGCGTGGTTCCCGCAGCACGAGCGCGCAAAAGCGACCGCCGTTTATACCGTTGGTGAATATCTCGGACTGGCCTGCTTCGCGCCGCTGCTGTTCTGGATCATGGACGGGTTTGGCTGGCGCACACTGTTTATTACCGTTGGTGTGGTCGGGCTGCTGTTTGCGCTGGTCTGGTGGCGTCACTATCGCGAACCGCATGAGGATCGCCGTCTGAGTCAGCAGGAGCGCGAGTACATCACCGCGGGCGGCGGCATGACCACCGGCGCCGAGCAGCGTAAAGCCTTTAGCTGGCCGCTGGTCCGCCAGCTGTTGCGCAAACGGCAGATTATTGGTGCCAGTATTGGTCAGTTTGCGGGCAATACCGTGCTGGTATTTTTCCTGACCTGGTTCCCGACTTATCTGGCCACCGAACGTCATATGCCATGGCTGAAGGTTGGCTTCTTTGCCATTCTGCCATTCCTGGCGGCGGCGGGCGGGGTGATGTTCGGCGGTTGGGTGTCTGACAAATTGCTGAAAGCGACCGGCAGCGCCAATCTGGGCCGTAAGCTGCCGATTATCGCCGGGCTGTTGATGGCGAGCTGCATTATCAGCGCTAACTGGCTGTCCAGCGACACGGCAGTGATCCTGGTCATGTCGTTTGCCTTCTTTGGCCAGGGGATGGTGGGCCTTGGATGGACCCTCATTTCCGACATGGCGCCCAAAGGGCTGGGCGGCTTGACCGGTGGATTATTTAACTTCTGCGCCAACCTGGCGGGCATTCTCACGCCGCTGGTGATCGGTTTTATCGTTGCCGCCTTTGGCAATTTCTTCTACGCCCTGGTTTACATCGGCGGCGCGGCGCTACTCGGCGTGGTGGCGTATGTGTTTATTCTCGGTGACGTGAAGCGCATCGAACTGGATCTGCCTGAGCAGGAGGGGACACATGCAAATTAGTGGGCATACGCGGTTAATTGCTCATTTGGGTTATCCAACCGAAAGTTTTAAAGCGCCGATGATCTACAACCCCTGGTTTGCCGACCAGGGCGTGGATGTCAAAGTGGTGCCGATGGGCGTGAAGCCGGAAGACTATGCGGCGCTGATCCCCACGCTGTTTTCACTCACCAACATCGCGGGGCGCTGGTGACCATGCCGCATAAAATCGCCACCTGCGAACTGGTCGACCGGATGAGCCCCACCGCGCAAATTGCCGGGGCCTGCAATGCCATCCGTCGGGAAGCCGACGGATCGCTGACCGGCGATATGTTTGATGGCGACGGCTTTGTGCGCGGCATTCAGCGTAAGGGTTTTCGCACCACTGGCGCGCGCGCGCTGGTGGTCGGCAGCGGCGGCGTGGGGTCGGCGATTGCCGCCTCGCTTGCCGCGGCGGGGGTGAGCGCACTGACGTTGGTGGATGCCCGAGAAAGCGCCGCGCAGGCGTTGGCGGATCGTCTACACACGCACTACCCGCAGCTGAAGCTCACGGTCATGACGAGCGATCCGGCGGGGCACTCGCTGGTGGTGAACGCCACGCCGCTCGGCATGACGCCAGGCGATCCGTTACCCATCGACGTCGCGCGTCTTGATGCTGGAACGTTTGTTGGCGAAGTGGTCATGAAGCAGGAATACACGCCGTTGCTGCAGTCGGCGATGGCACGCGGCTGCCCGATTCAGCGTGGCACCGATATGCTGTTTGAAATGATTCCCGCCTATCTGGACTTCTTCCATCTGCCGGTGGCGACACCGGATCAGCTGCAGGCGCTGGCGGAAATTCGTTACTAAAGCGCTGGTCAATAGCGTAATAGCCTGGATAATATAGCGGTTATATTCGGGCTATTACGTATCTTCTTATGCACTCCACCTTAACGCTTCTGGCGGCAGGCAGCCTGCGCCGCGCATTTATTCCCCTTCAGGCCGCGTTTACCGGGCAGACCGGTATTCCGCTTGCGCTGACTTTTGGCCCGGCGGGGCTGCTGCGTGAGCGTATCGAAAACGGCGCACAGTGCTCGCTGTTTGCCTCGGCGAACCGTCAGCATCCGCAGGCGCTTTACGAGGCAGGTCGCGCCAGCGGTCTCTATCTGTTTGCCCGTAACGCATTAATACTGACCGTGCGAAACGCGCCGCAAACGATGGGCAAAACGTGGCTGGAACTGCTGGCCGATGAGACGCTACGGTTAGCGACCTCCACGCCGCTGTGCGATCCTTCCGGCGACTACACCTGGCAGCTGTTTGACAGGATTGAGGCCAGCCATCCGGGATTGGGCAACGCGCTGAAGCAGCGGGCGATGCCGCTGGTGGGCGGGCGCGATTCGCTTACGCTGCCGAACGGCGCGCTCGCCAGCCGCTGGCTGATTGCAGAAGGGCATGCGGATCTGTTTATTGGCTACGCGCACTACGCTTCGGCGCTGACGGAGCAAAGTGAAGTTCGCAGCGTCGTCATCCCTGCGCCGTGGAATATCTGCTGCGAATACTATCTGACGAGCCTCGATGAGAGCGACGCTGCGCGCCAGCTTTGCCAGTTTATCCTCGCTGAAGAGGGGCAGCGCTGTCTGCGCAACGCCGGGTTTATGTCGGCGCGCGGTGAATGGTAAAGAGCGGCGTCACCACCGGAGAGGGGTAATCTGCAAGCTGAAGCTTACGGACCTGCACGCCGTAAGCGCGCTGAAGATTCGCCTCTTGCACCACCGCTGAGGTGGGCCCGGCCAGCCACTGGCGGTCCGGCAGCAGCAGCAGCGTGTGGCTGGCGACCTGAAGCGCATGGGTGGGATCGTGGGTGGTAAACATCACGGTACGCGACTGGGCGTGCGACAGATCGCTTATCAGCTGCAATACCGTTTGTTGGTTACCGAGATCTAATGCCGAACAGGGTTCATCCAGCAGGATATTCTGGCTGGCGCTGACCAGCGCGCGGGCGATCATGACCAGCTGCTGCTGGCCGCCGGACAGGTTGCTGAACAGCGTGTCGGCCAGCGCGGTAATATTCAGCTGCGCCAGCGCGTCAAGCACCTGTCGTTCATCTTCCTCCTGCGGCTGCGCGAAGAGGGCAATATGACGCGCGCGTCCCATCAGCACCACCTCTTTTACCCGCCAGGCGAAGGCCGGACGGAACGACTGCGGCACGATGCCGACGCCGCCACGGACCACCACGACGCCCGCCAGCGCGGGCAGAACGCCGGTAATGGTATCGAGCAACGTACTTTTACCGCGACCGTTGGCGCCGAGGATAGCCCAGACTTCGCCGGGCTGACAGTGCAGATTCAGCGGCGTAAACAGCGGCGATTGATGGCCGTACTCCAGCTGTGAGAGGGTTAACGTCGGGGTCATTTGAGCATTCCTTTCCGGCTGGCGCGGACCAGCATGACGGCAAACAGCGGCGCGCCGACCAGCGCGGTAATAATCCCAATGGGAATCTCGGCGGCGGTCAGCGTGCGCGCGAGGTCATCGACCACAATCATAAAACAGGCCCCATCCAGAAGGCACAGGGGAGCAAACGACGATGATCGGCACCGCAGAGCATCCGCGCCAGATGTGGGATCACCAGCCCCACCCAGGCAATACTGCCGCTGACCGCCACCTGCGCGGCAACCAGCAGTGCGCAGCAGAGCAGTACGCCGCGGCGCAGCGCGGTGACGCTGACGCCCAGCGCGCGGGCATCTTTGTCGTCCAGCGACAGCAGGTTGATGCGCCAACGCAGCCGGTACAGCACCAGCGCGGCGGCGATCACTGGAAGGGTCAACAACAGGACTTTGTGCCAGTTGGCGGTCGCGAAACTGCCCAACAGCCAAAAGACAATGTTGGGGAGGACTTCTTCAGTATCTGACAGGTACTGCATCAGGCTGACCAGCGCGGCAAAGAAACCGCTGAGCACGATCCCCGCGAGAATCAGTACCAGCGTGTTCTCTCGACCCTGAAGTGCTGCCAGCAGATACACCAGCATTAGCGCCTGCAGACCAAAGAAGAAAGTGGTGGCCATCATCAGCGGCATACTCAGCCCGAGCAGAATTGCCAACGTCCCGCCAAACGCGGAGCCGGAGGTGACGCCGATAATGTGCGGATCCACCAGCGGGTTCTGGAATACGCCCTGTAAGGTGGCACCGCACAGGCCAAGCGCGCCGCCGGCCAGCAGGGCGAGCAAAATACGCGGTAGGCGAACGTCCCAGACAATCTGATGGGCGATCGTTAACGTATTATGCGGCTGAGCAAACTGAGCCAGCACCTGGCCTATCGACAGCTTGTATTGGCCCAGACAGAGAGAAGACACCGCCACGGCCAGAGTGAGCAGCATCAGGCCAGCCTGTACCGTTTTGGCGTGACTACTGATGCGCATTTGGCCGCCAGTCGGTACGATAAAAGCGTTGGTAGTAATCCTGGGCCTGCGCGTCGACATCAATATCTTTATAGCGCGTCGGGTAGAGCTTTTTCGCCATCCACAGTTCGCCTATGGCTAATGCTTCCGGCATGGGGTAGCCCAGGCTTTCGCGTATTCCGGCATCAGCCACACGCGATGATTTTTCACCGCGTCAATGCCTTGCCACTGCGGATCGTTGACGATCTGCTTGACCACCTCGGGATAACGGTCCTGCACGAAAATCACCTGCGGATTCCACTGTAATACCTGTTCCAGCGAAACCTGACGCGCGCCTTTTACCGTGGCGGCGGCGACGTTCATCGCTCCGGCATGTTGCATCATCAGGCCGGTGTATTTACCGGAACCGTAGGTGTTCAGGTCCGGATTGGCCATATAGACACGCACTTTTTCCGCCGCCGGAATATCCGCGACCGGCGCGTTAAATTTGGCGCGTGCGGCAAAGGTGTAGTCTATCAATGCATCCGCCTGGGCGGTGCGGTTAACCACTTCGCCAATCAGCCGAATACCTTGCTTGAGCCCGTCGTTGTAAGCCTGTTCCTCATTGGCCATCGAGGGATTCATTTTGTTTTTCTCACCCGCCGCGTCCTGGCGCAGAGAAATGGCTACCACCGGGATCCCGGCGTTTGTTATCTGCTGAATCATCGCCGCTGGCGCGTAGTTGGCGATAAACACCACCTGCGGATGCAGCGCCAGCAGGCTTTCCATATTCACCTGGGTCAGATCGCCGGGCATCGGCAGTTTGACAATGCCGGGCATAAAGCGCGCGAACTCTGGGCCGAGTTGTTTTTTCCAACTGCTTAATACGCCGACGATATCGTCGGCGGCGTTGAGCTGCACCAGCAGGTTGAGCGTCTGGTGCTGGAGCACCACAACACGATTCACGGTATCAGGCAGGGTGACTTTGCGACCAAGTTGATCGGTGACGGTGCGCTCGGCCAGCGCAGGCGTTGCGGCTGTCAGACTGGCACAGGCCAGCGTCAAGCTCAGGAGTAAACGTTGTAATGTAGACATGCATTGCTCATCGAGGAGGGAAATAATCGGTGTATATTTGATTATATAACGAAGAAAAATGCAAATCCTGTGGGCGGAATACCCCGAATGGCTTATGAGAAAATACCCTGCGACGAAAAGAGCCGCCGGGATTACCGCATTCCTATAGCGGTGCGTAGAACTCTGGCAATGAAGATTCTGTATAAATCTACAGCTCGAGGTTTTTTTTAGAATTTAGCCCGACAGTCTTCATTTTTCCCTCTTATTTATCTGCTTAACTGAAAACTCTTTTCGCGTCAGAGTGACACTATGCGGCGTCGTCAATTTCTTCTCGGTTTGAGTGCCACGCTGTTGGCGGCGAGGCGGGCTGTCTTTATCCACGCCTTCAGACGTCTCGACAGAGATGCTGCCATTATGGCCGGGTATTCCGCCCGGCGGCGGTCCAACGGGCCATTGCAACTGAGCGTGCATGGGCGCAGCGTCATATTGCCGTTCCCTTCCTCACGATTCTGACGCCGTTCAGGGCGAATGGGCACGGCGTGCTGGTCGCACCGGGCGGTGGTTATACCCGCGTTGAGATGGCGAAGGAGGGCTGGCCCGCCGCGCGCTGGTTGGTAGCCCGAGGTTATACCGCTTATATACTCAGCTACCGCCTGCCGGGAGAAGGCTGGCACGACGGTTCTCGCGTTGCTTTACAGGATGCCCAGCGGGCGTTGCGCATCATCCGTCAGCGGGAGAAGCGGGTGAGCGTGCTGGGATTTTCCGCCGGAGGGCATCTGTTGGGAATGGCGGCAACGCGCGCTGAAGAGCGCAGCTATACGCCGCTTGATGCGCTGGACAGCCTACCGGCGCGAGCTGATGGCGCGGCGCTGATTTATCCATCGTGACGCTGGAGAAACCTTACAGCCACACTTCAACGCATCGGGTATTGGTGGGGAAGAATGCGACGCAGGCACAGGATGCCGCCTGGTCAGTACAACATTACGTGACGCCAACGACTCCGCCGATGTTTCTGGTTCAGGCGGAAGATGATTCGGTGTCCGATCCGCACAACACCTTAATTTTACAGACGGCCTGCCTCCGTGAAGGCGTATCGGTAGAAATGCATCGTTATCCTTCCGGGGACATGGCTTTGGGATGGGCAGGGCTGGAACTCAAACTCTCGCGTGGCCTGAGCAGTATGAAAAATGGCTGCGGGAACGATAAACACCGCAGCCAAATTTGGGGCCTACTGTATCAGCGCGTCCGGCGCGATATTCATATTCTTCAATACCGGACCCATGATGTTGCCGAAAATCGGCGCCGCGACGGAACCGCCGAAGTGAGTACCGGCAGTGGGGTTGTTAACGACCACGACCAGTGCGACTTCCGGGTGGCTAACCGGCGCGACGCCTGCTGTGTAGTTCACATAGCCGCCGTCATACTTGCCGCTATCGCCCAGTTTTTCAGCGGTCCCTGTTTTGGTCGCCAGCCGATACCCCGGCACCGCCGCCCGCACGCCGCTGCCGCCGGGAAGCACATCGCTTTCCATCATATGTACCACGGTTTTAACGATCGATGGATCGGCCACCTGCTGGCCCATTACTGGCGGGTCACTTTGGTGATCGACAGGGGACGATAGACCCAAACGAACCCAGGGTGGCGTATTCGCGGGCTATCTGCAGCGGCGTGACGCGTAATCCGTAGCCGAAGGAGAAGGTCGCACGTTCAATATCGGCCCACTGCCGACGGTGCAGCGGAAAATAGCCTACGCTTTCCCCGCTAAGCCCCAGGCCAGTGGGTTTGCCGAGACCGAACGCCTGATAGGTATCAACCAGCGCCTGTGCCGGCATTGCCAGCGCAATATGAGAAACGCCGATATCGCTCGATTTTTGCAGAATACCGGTTGGCGTCAGCTGTGGCCAATGGCCCACGTCGCGAATCAGATGGCCATTGACGCGATAGGGGTGGTATCCAGCAAAGTATTTGGCTGAATAATGTTTCTCTCCAGCCCCTCGATAATCACCAACGGCTTGACCGTGGAACCGGGTTCGAAACTGTCGTTAATCGCCACATCACGCATTTGCGTTTGTGTGGCGTTATCGAAATTGTTGGGGTTGTACGAGGGGTAAGAAGCCATAGCCAGGATCTCACCGGTATCAATTTTGACCAGCACCGCCGCGCCTGAGTCCGCTTTATTTAGCAGCACGCCGTCGCGCAGTTTGCTGTACAGCGTATATTGGTCAAATTTATCAATGCTGAGTTGAACGGTTGGCGGCTGTTTTGGCGCGTCATAATCGAGGACGTTAATAATACCGCCATTAGCGTCTTTACGATAAATTTCCTTGCCCGGTTCGCCCTGTAAAATAGAATCGTAGCCACGTTCTACGCCGTTCAGGCCATTATTATCTGCCCCCACAATGCCGATTAAAGGCGCTGCCGCTTCCCCATAGGGTAGAAACGACTGTCGTCATACACCTCGCTGATACCTTTTATATGCAGATCGGCGATATCTTTCGCAATCCCAAGCTCAACTTTGCGTCCCAGGAATAGAAAATGACGGTGCGCATTCTGATAAATTTTGTTCGCAATTTGATCGGGGGTGGTATTCAACGCGGAAGCGAGATATTGCCATTTTGCATCGCGGAAATTCGGACTGGCCTCAACAATTTTGACCGGATCGACCACAACGTCACGTGACGGGACGCTCATGGCGAGCGCCTCGCCATCGCGGTCGACCAGCGTGCCGCGGTTTGTCGGCAACACGACGGTGCGCAGTGAACGCTGATCGGCCTCTTTTGCCAGCATAGGGTGATTTAAAAATTGCAGGTCGGCGACTCTAACCAATAAAACCCCAGGCAGCCAAGGATGCCCAGACAAATTATTGTGTAACGAGACGTAATAAATGAGTCTTTATTTTGTTTTTCTGTTGATTTTCTTTTCATTTGTAACATAAAACCACATGAATTTTTATTTTTTATAATAAATTGCCCACCGGCCGGGATTTATCGATGGCCGCATTAATGCAATATAAATACCCATTTACAGGCGACTTCGCGAAACAGTTTACAGCTAATGCTATTGATAACAAGCCATTAAGTTAACATATTATTTCATCGTCACGGCTTATTCACGCACGGTATGCTCAGCAAATCAGGGGTAAATCGTGAAGAATAGCGACAAGCATGAACCTGCAACGAGGTACTTTACCTCTGAAATTATATGGGTATTTTTCTTATGAAAAGGCGTTAATCAGAATAATCTGTAGGCCTCCGTTTTTATCATTTTTATAACATCATGCTGTTCTGGCCTGAGACATTTTAACCATAAGGGATTTTATGGCCTCTTATTCATTGTGGTGATGAATACATGGCCGCATAATAGCGGCCAACCTCCGCAGGTGCGGGGTTAAGCGCCAGCTTTTTCTGGTGATGAAGGATACACAATGCAAAGGCGTAACTTCCTGAAAGGTGCTGCAGCCCTCTCAACGCTGGGCTGGTGAGCCCGGTTTTTGCTAAAACAGAAACGCAGGCTCAGCCTGCTGTCTCATCTTCCGGCAAATACCGCCGCTTCATTATGACCCAAACCTATAGCCTGAAGGCACCGGAAGGCTCTTCCGGAAGGTGAATTTGTGGATCCCCATCCCGGAAGAGACCGCCTTCCAGCAACTGATCAATCTCTCCTTCAGCGGCAACTATCAAAGTGCCACGCTGAATGCCAATAATCGCTATGGCGCGAAAGTGCTGTACGTGACGTGGCCGGCCTCAAACGGACCGCTGAATATTAACGTGGAGATGGAAATTGAAACCCGCGACTGGGAAGTGTTGAAAGACAATCTTCTCACTGACTGGCAGTTGCCGGGGAAAGGGGCGGTGATCCCGATGAGATTAAACCTTTCCTGCAGGCGACGGCGCATATTCCGGTGGATGGGCTGGTGAAAGAGACCGCGCTGAAAATTATCGGCAACGAAAAAGCGCCGCTGAAACAGGCGCGTCTGATTCACGACTGGGTCAGCACCCATATGCATCGTGATGACGCGGTCATAGGTTGCGGAACCGGCGATGTCGGGGAGATCCTGAAAACCGGCAAGCTCGGTGGCAAATGCACCGACATTAACTCGGTGTTTGTCGCACTGTGCCGTGCGGTCGGCATTCCGGCACGTGAAATGTTTGGCATCCGTTTAGGCGCGAGCCGCAAGCTTAATCAATACTCCACGAAAGCATTTGGCAGCGCCGACGATAAAGGCGTGGCCAAAATCAGCGGCGGTCAACACTGCCGCGCGATGTTCTGGTTAGCCGGTTTCGGCTGGATGCCAGCAGACCCGGCAGACGTGACCAAAATGCGTCTGACAGAGAAAAAAGAGAATGGCGACCCGGCAGTCACCGCGGTGAACGATTATCTGTTTGGTAACTGGGAAATGAACTGGGTGGGATTCAACCACGCGCGTGATTTCGCACTGTCGCCAGCCGCGGAGCAGGGTGACGTGAATAACCTGGGCTATCCGTATGCGGAAGTCGACGGCGATCCGCTGAATTTCTACGACCCATCTGCGTTTAGCTACGACTATGTCAGCGTCGAACAGCATTAAGGGCGGCGTGTTAACGTTGCTCGCGGCGATCGTAGCCGCGGGCGCGTCAACGCTGTGCTGCATTGGGCCGCTACTGTATCTGGTGTTTGGGGTTTCCGCTGCCGGGCTGGTGGGTATTCCGGGGCGTCCTGGCTGCAAATCCCGATGATTATTGTTGCCGTTGGTCTGATGGCGCGTGGATTCTGGCGTCTGCATCTGTCGTCGAAACCGGTATGCGTTAACGTCGTAAGTCGTCGGGTGCTGGTGTGGTTGTATTGGCTGGCGGTGCCGTTAGTGCTGGCCTTGATTACCTATCCTTATGTATTACCCTGGATCTGGGAGTGGATGGAATGAAAAAAGCCGTGTGTCTGGCGTTACTGATGTTTACGCCACTGGGCTGGGCGGCCGATAAATTGGTCACCATTGATGTCGGCGAAATGAACTGCCCGCTGTGCGTGATTTCCATTAACCAGGCGCTGCGCAGCACCGATGGCGTCATTAAGGCGAAAGCTTCGCTGAGAACGCGTCAGGCGGAAGTGGTGGTGCCGGAGAATTTTGATAATCAGCGGCTATTAGCGGCGATTGCCAAAACCGGATTTAAAGGGGAAATCCACGGCGAAAGCGTGGTGCAGTAAATAAAGAAAACCCGCCGTGAACGGCGGGTTTTTTATCGCATTAGAACTGGTAAACCATACCCAGCGCAACGATGTTGTCGGTAGAAATACCGTTTTCCTGATAGAAGGAATCGTTGCCGTCCAGCAGGTTGATTTTATAATCAACGTAGGTGGACATGTTTTTGTTGAAGTAGTAAGTCGCGCCAATATCCATGTATTTAACCAGATCTTTGTCGCCAGCGTTAGTACCGTTAATGTTGTACAGATCCTTACCTTTAGATTGCAGGTAAGAAATTGCCGGACGCAGGCCGAAGTCGAATTGATATTGTGCGGTTACTTCGTAGTTCTGAGTTTTGTTTGCAATACCAGAATCACCGTATGGAGTCATGTTACGGGTTTCGGAATACATGGTTGCGAGATAGATGTTGTTCGCATCATATTTCAGACCAGCGGTCCATGCATCAGCGGTATCGCCACCTGCATACTGGTTGCCAGTATGATTTTTTCCAATATAGCCGTTTTCCTGATCGGTGGTACGGTCTGATGTGCTATAAGCAGCACCAGCGCTGAAGCCCATTCCCATATCGTACGTAGTGGAAATACCGAAGCCGTCACCATTGTCAAAGCGAGAGTCGCTACCGGAGGCACGGTTATTAGTACCAACGGACGGATTGATGTCATCAGGGCTTTGGCTTTCATTTTTGCCCTGATACTGCAGAGCAAAGTTCAGGCCATCAACCAGACCGAAGAAATCAGTGTTACGGTAAGTTGCAACACCGTTAGCACGACCAGTCATAAAGTTGTCAGAGTTGGTGTAGGAGTCGCCACCGAACTCTGGCAGCATATCGGTCCAGCCTTCAACGTCGTACAGTACGCCGTAGTTACGACCGTAGTCGAATGAACCGTAATCGCCGAATTTCAGACCTGCAAACGCCAGACGAGTCCAGTTGTTCGCGCCATCACCTTCAGTTGAATTTGCCTGAACGTTATATTCCACTGGCCGTAACCAGTCAGCATATCGTTAATCTGAGTTTCACCTTTGAAACCGAAGCGGACGTAAGTCTGATCGCCATCTTTCTTAGAATCGCTGGAGAAATAATGCAGACCATCTACCTTGCCATAGATGTCTAATTTGTTGCCGTCTTTATTATAAACTTCTGCGGCATGAGCTGCGCCTGCGGCTAACAGGGCAGGAATAACGAGGGCCAGTACTTTTCTGTTCATTGAATATATTCCTTTAGTATTTTTTATACGCGCACTTTCTGACTAAGAAAGCACAGTCATGCTAATAGAGACGAATCTGATATGGTAAATAACATTTGTTACAACATGAGTAAAATCTAAAGGATATAATTCTGCTGAAATGATGATAATTATCGTGAATGATTTGTCCGGATATATATAAAATAAAAATTATACAAATAAAAATCGCTGACGTAAGCTACGGCCGTTATATGCCTTTTTGTCACACAACGTATTTATGTTGCCGTGTGTCTTTAATATTCTTCGTCATCTTAAAATGACAAGCCCGAATTGATATTCGGGCTTTTTTTATGGTTTGAGAATGACCTTAATTCGGTTATTCCTGCGGCGTCGGTTTTTCCGCCTTGCCGGCCATCATGGCGAGGAAGTCGTAGCGTTTTTGCAGATCCTCTGCCGCATCCTTCCATAGCTGTTCGGCGACGTCTGGTTGCTGGCTGTTCAAACGGCGGAAACGCTGTTCGTTCATTAACGTCTCGGCCAGCGCGTCTGACGGCGGACGGGAATCCAGCGCCAGCGGGATTTTACCTTCGTCGGCGCGACGTGGGTCGAAGCGGAACAGCGGCCAGAAGCCGGTAGCGGTAAGCTGGCGCATCTGATCGTGGCTGAGCGCCAGATCGTAACCGTGCTCTTCGCAAGGGCTGTAAGCGATAATAATCGACGGACCCGGATAGGACTCCGCTTCCTGAATCGCTTTCACCGTCTGGTTAAGCTGTGCGCCCAGTGAGATTTGCGCCACGTAGACATGACCATACATCATCATGCTGACGCCCAAATCTTTCCGCGCTTTACGTTTACCGTGCTCACCAAACTTGGTCACCGCGCCGAGTGGCGTCGCTTTTGAAGCCTGGCCGCCGGTGTTGGAATAGCATTGGGTATCGAGCACCAGAATATTGACGTTCTCGGTCAGGCTCATCACATGATCCAGACCGCCGAAGCCGATATCGTAGGCCCAGCCGTCGCCGCCAATCAGCCAGATAGACTTCTCGACCAGCGCGTCAGCATCGGTCAGCAGCTCTTCAGCACCTTCCACGCCGGTTAATGCGCTACGCAACGCCGCAACCTGTTCGCGGCGCACCTCTGGCGTGGCGTCCGTATGCAAAGCTTCGTTCAGCTCAGCAGGGATGTGTTCCGCAAAGCCGTCCAGCAGACGCATCACACGCTGGCGATGCTGATCGACCGTTAAACGGAAGCCCAAACCAAACTCGGCGTTATCTTCAAACAGCGAGTTAGCCCACGCTGGTCCGCGGCCGTTCGCGTCGGTGGTATATGGCGTAGATGGCAGGTTACCGCCGTAGATAGACGAACAGCCGGTGGCGTTGGCAATCAGCATACGGTCGCCGTACAGCTGCGTCAGCAGCTTGATATACGGTGTTTCACCGCAGCCAGAACAGGCGCCGGAGTATTCAAACAGCGGGGTGATCAACTGTGAAGTACGGATATCAATGCGTTCCAGTGCGGTGCGATCGATTTCCGGCAGGTCGAGGAAGAAGTCATAGTTCACTTTCTCTTCTTCAACATGCTCCAGACGCGACATCATATTGATGGCTTTGATCTCTGGGTTCTGACGGTCTTTCGCCGGGCATACCTCAACGCACAGGTTACAGCCGGTGCAGTCTTCCGGCGCAACCTGCAGGACATATTTCTGACCGCGCATATCGCGCGATTTCACGTCCAGTGAATGCAGAGACGCTGGGGCGTTTTCCATGGCGTCTGGTGAGACCACTTTTGCGCGAATCGCCGAGTGCGGGCAGGCGGCCACGCAGTGGTTACACTGGGTGCAGAGATCTTCTTTCCAGATAGGGATCTCTTCGGCGATATTGCGTTTTTCCCAGCGCGTGGTACCGACCGGCCAGGTGCCATCCGGCGGCAGCGCGGACACCGGCAGGGCATCGCCGAGGCCAGCAAGCATGGCGGCAGTGACGGTTTTAACGAAGTCTGGCGCGGCGTCAGAAACCACCGGCGGGCGGTTTGGACTGCTGGCGTTGACCGGCTGTAGCGGCACTTCAAACAGGGATTCTCGGGCCAGGGCCAGCGCTTGCCAGTTACGCTCAACCAGATCCTGACCTTTGCTGCTATAGCTTTTCGCGATGGCGTTTTGCAGTTCCATCAGCGCGCTATCGCCCGGCAGAATTTGCGTGAGGTGGAAGAACGCCATCTGCATCACGGTATTAATACGTGCCGCCAGGCCGCATTCACGGGCGATTTTGGCGGCGTTAATCACATAAAAGCGCGCGTGCTTCTGATTCAGCACCGCCTGCACTTCCTGCGGTAGTCGCGCCCACACTTCATCGGCGCTGTACGGCGTATTGAGCAGGAAAATACCGCCAGGCTTCAGGCGCTCGGCCATCTGGTATTTATCAATAAACTGTAGCTGGTGACAGCCGACAAAATCGGCCTGTGCGACGAGATAAGCAGAGCGAATCGGGTTATCGCTCACGCGCAGGTGCGAGACCGTCAGGCCACCGGCCTTTTTAGAGTCGTAGACGAAGTAACCCTGAGCAAACCACGGCGTAGAGTTACCGATAATTTTGATGTTGTTTTTGGTCGCCGACACGCTGCCGTCGCTGCCCAATCCGTAGAACAACGCCTCCAGCCGCGCGTGAGATGGCAGGGTGTTTTCCATCTGCGGCAGGGAGAGGTTCGTGACATCATCATAAATGCCGACGGTGAAGCGCGATTTTGGCTTCGCCTGCGACAGTTCGTGGAAAATCGAGAGCACGCAGTCCGGGCCGAACTCTTTTGACGACAGGCCATAGCGGCCGCCAATCACCCGCGGCAGCGTTTCACGCTCGCCCTGGTTGAAGGCTTCCGCCAACGCGGTCATCACGTCAAGATACAGCGGCTCGGCCTGAGCGCCCGGCTCTTTGGTGCGGTCAAGCACCGCGACGCTGCGTACGCTTTCCGGCAGCGCCTGCAATAAATGTTTCGCCGAGAACGGACGATAGAGGCGCACTTTCAGCACGCCCACTTTTTCGCCGCGCGTCAGCAGTTCATCCACCACTTCTTCACAGGTGCCGATCGCCGACCCCATAATAACGATAACGCGTTCCGCCTGCGGATGGCCGTAATATTCAAACGGTTTATAGCTGCGACCGGTGGCGTCGGCAAAATCATTCATCGCCTGCTCAACGTGATCGTAAACCGCGTTGTACCACGGGTTGGTGGCTTCACGAGACTGGAAGTAAGTGTCCGGGTTTGCGGAGGTACCGCGAATAACCGGATGCTCCGGGTTCAGGGCGCGGGCGCGGTGGGCGGCGATGTCTTCCTGCGGCAGCAGGCCGCGGATCGTATCGTCGGCCAGCGGCACGATTTTGTTAATCTCATGCGACGTGCGGAACCCGTCGAAGAAGTGAATAAACGGCACGCGGCTCTTGAGCGTCGCAATATGTGAAATCAGCGCAAAGTCCTGCGCTTCCTGCACGCTACCGGCGCACAGCATGGCGCAGCCGGTCTGGCGCACCGCCATCACGTCGGAATGGTCGCCAAAAATAGACAACGCGTGGGTCGCGACGGTGCGCGCCGCCACATGCAGCACGAACGGCGTCAATTGCCCGGCCAGCTTATACAGCGTGGGGATCATCAGCAGGAGACCCTGCGATGAGGTAAATGAGGTCGACAGTGCGCCGGTCTGCAAGGCCCCGTGCACGGCAGCGATGGCCCCGGCTTCGGACTGCATCTCTACCACGCGTGGGACGTCGCCCCAAACGTTTTTAAGCCCGTTTCCCGCCCACGCGTCAGCCTGTTCAGCCATGGTTGAGCTCGGCGTGATCGGGTAAATGGCGATGACTTCACTGGTACGGAACGCAACCGAGGCGACTGCACCATTACCGTCAATTGTGATCATTGATATGACACCTTACATTGCGCAAAAAAGAGGTTCACGGGTTTACCCATCAACCGGGAATTTGTCCTTAATTGACACATCGCTCTTAGGGATGATGTTAAGTGAAGTTTAGCAAACCCGGCGCTGAATCATTTTTGCTTTTGTGTCCTTGGGGCGCGTCTGTATCAATGATACGAATGTTTTGAGCCACAAAATTGCGAGAAAATGTTTCTACAACGCATAAATGCGCACTTCGTCTCTCGACGGAGCGGCCAGCGCTGCCTATGATGCTTAGGTTTGTTCTTATTTTTGCGATACGGAGAGAAGAGATGCGAGCTGCGTTTTTAGTCGGGTGTGCGGCGCTATTATTATCCGCGTGCAGCAGTGAACCTGTTCAGCAGGCAACGGCGGCACACGTGACGCCGGGAATGCGAGCGGCAATGTCCAGCTCGGGCGAAGCGAACTGCGCGATGATTGGCGGGTCACTTTCCGCCGCGCGCCAGCTGGACGGCTCCAGTATCGGTATGTGCGCGCTGCCAAACGGTAAACGTTGCAGCGAACAGTCTCTTGCTACCGGCACCTGCGGCAGCTACTAAGCCTTAATGCATCAGATCGGCCAGGCGATAGACCAGCGTCTGGTCCGCTGTGGCGAGCGTCAGCTGTTGTTCGGTTAAATCAACCTGCGCGCCCTGACGCAGCATGTTGCTGAACGTGGCATCCAACTCATTAAGCTGGGCGTCGCTGCAAAGTTTGCGCGTCATGGCGAGTTCGCTCGTCTTTAGCTCGCCTTTGTGCAGGGTCGCGGTGCCGGAAAAACCGTTACACATGTTGCCCGACACATAAATCTTTTCAAGAATCGGCTGCTTTTCGCCAAAGCTCAGCTCGAGCGGGGCGCCTTTGCTGCTCACCGTTTTACCGTTCACACTCTCTAAAACAAAGCGGTGATGCTGAAGCTGGTCAGCGTTCGTTGACATTTTGCTGTTGTAGACGCAACCAGAGAGAAGGGTGGCCGCAGCCAGCACGAAAAATACGTTCTTCATAGTACAGGACTTCTTATTAATCATTTGCGGTGTGAATATGTTTGAAGCATAACTGTACTGCGGGAGGTGTCTGTGGGGCTTATCCGAAAATGCTCCCGACCGTAGCCGGGGAGTGTGGTGTATCAGGCGATAGCGTTAGGGCAATCTGTGCCTGTGTCGATCTGCTGCAGGTTTTGCAGAGTGGTTTCTGAGATGCTGGTCAGTGCTTCAGCAGTCAGAAACGCCTGGTGGCCGGTGAACAGCACGTTGTGGCAGGCTGAGAGACGGCGGAATACATCATCCTGGATGACATCGTTAGACTTATCTTCAAAGAACAGATCGCGCTCGTTCTCATATACGTCCATCCCCAGTGCGCCGATTTTCTGCGTTTTTAGGGCTTCAATCGCGGCCTGAGAGTCAATCAACGCCCCACGGCTGGTATTGACGATCATCACGCCATCTTTCATCTTCTCAAACGCGCTGGCGTTCAGCAGATGATAGTTCTCAGGGGTGAGCGGACAGTGCAGGGAAATCACGTCGGACTCGGCAAAAAGCGTCGGCAGATCGACATATTCAACGCCCAGCTCCAGCGCAGCAGCGCTAGGATACGGGTCAAACGCCAGCAGGCGCATACCGAAACCTTTCAGAATACGCAGAGCGGCGACGCCGATTTTCCCGGTGCCAATCACGCCTGCGGTTTTACCGAACATGGTGAAGCCGGTCAGCCCTTCCAGCGAGAAGTTAGCATCACGCGTACGCTGATAGGCGCGGTGAATGCGGCGGTTCAATGTCATCATCAGCCCGATGGCGTGCTCGGCCACGGCTTCCGGATCGTAGGCGGGCACGCGAACCACGCGCAGACCCAGCTCTTTCGCTGCGTCGAGGTCGACGTTGTTGAAGCCCGCGCAGCGCAGCGCGATATACTTCACGCCGTTCTTTTTCAACTCTTCCAACACCGGACGGCTACCGTCGTCGTTAACGAAAATACAGACCGCTTCACAGCCATGGGCGGTTTTGGCGGTTTTTTCCGTTAACAGGAAATCAAAAAACTCAAGCTCAAAGCCATATGCCTGGTTAACATTTTGCAGATACTTTTTGTCGTACTGCTTAGTACTGTAAACGGCGATTTTCATGAGACTTTTCTCCAATGATTTTAGAGTCAAGTTAGCATAATTCAAAAATTCTTACAAAATATAAAAATGTTTTGAAGGCTAAGGATTAGTAAAGAAACTCCCTTCAGTATACCCGCTTTAAATGGGGGCGCGAATGACGGTTCTCAATCAGAATCAACTGAAATCCCTCACGTTTTATTTTGCAGCAGCTATTCTTAAAACATTACAGCGGCTTTCACTCTCTGGTCTGACATGACACAATATGCGCCTTTGGACTGCCCGCTGCGCGGTCTGGCATCACCGCTTGTTCAATCAGGATATGACTGCACCCATGAAGGGTAAATATAAAGCCATTATTGCGCTACTCCTGCTTTTAGTACTTCTGCCGCTCACATTGCTGATGACGCTAGGGTACTGGGTTCCTACGCTGGTGGGTATCTGGCTTCCGGCAGGCACGCGTATTGCGCTTAACGAAAGCCCTCGGCTGACGCGTTCGGCCCTGCACATTCCCGATTTGCGCTATCTGGCGGGGGATTGCGAACTGGCGACCCTGAAAGACGTGACCCTGTCACATCCAAGCCGCTGGCGACTGCACGCCGCATCGGCCAACCTCAATTCTCTGTGCTTTAGCAAGCTGCCGCAAAACGATACGGTTCCCGGCGCGCCGCGCACGCTGGCAGAATGGCAGTCAATGCTGCCCAACACCTGGCTGACCATCGACGCGCTCAGCGTCTCGCCGTGGGAAAAATGGCAGGGCAAGCTCAAGGTTTCACTGACATCTCAGCGGCAGGATGTGGAATATACGGGCGAACAGGTTGGTCTGCGCGCACGATTGCATGGGCAGGCGCTGACGGTAAACGAATTTCACGCCAGCCTGATCGACGGAGAGCCGCCGGTTAAATTACTCGGTGAGTTCACGATGCCGCTGGTGCCGGACGGGTTACCGGTAAAAGGGCACATCGAGTCTACCTTCCAGGTGCCGCAGGTGCCTTCGCTGGTCGATGCGGAACTCAACTGGGACGGTAATCAGGGCAACTGGTGATGATGGCGCGCGGCGAGGACGATCCCTTAGTCGATCTGCCCTGGACGTTAACGGAACAACTGCTCACCATCAGCGATGGGCGCTGGAACTGGCCGTATCAGGCAGGCATCCCGCTCAGTGGCCGCGTGGGGTGAAGCTCGAAAACTGGCAACAGGGCGTGGATAAAACGCAGGTGACCGGCCGCCTTAGTGTTCTGACCGCGGGGATGCCGGGAAAGGCGTGGCGGTACTGAACGTCGGGCCGGGCGTGCTGAGCATGGATAACAGCGACATGCCGCTGCAACTGGTGGGGAAGCGAAACAGGGCGATCTGATCTTTTACGCAAAACTGCCCGCCCACCTTAGCGGTCCGCTGGTTACTCCAGTACTGGCGTTCCAGCCGGGCGCGTTGCTGCGTTCGCGCGGGCGGGTAATCGATGCGCTAAATATTGATGAAGTGCGCTGGCCGCTGGCGGGAGTGAAAATTTCAACGCAGGGCATTGATGGACGCCTACAGGCCATTCTGCGCGCGCATGAGCAGCAGACCGGGGATTTTGTGCTGCACCTGGACGGCCAGGCTGACAATTTCATGCCCGATAAAGGTACCTGGCGCTGGCGCTATTGGGGGATGGCCACTTTACGCCGATGCAAGCGCGCTGGGATGTGACCGGGACCGGCGAGTGGCGTGACAGCGCCATTGTGTTGAATACGCTCTCTACCGGCTTCGATAAGCTGCAATATGGCACCATGACCATTGATAAGCCGCGTCTCAAGCTGGAACAACCCATTCACTGGATCCGCGATGAACAACATCCTTCCTTTACAGGTGCGCTGGCGCTTGATGCAAGCGAAACGCGCTTTACCGGCGGCAGCATGCTGCCCGCCTCGGCGCTGACGTTTAGCGTGGAAGGGCGCGATCCGACCTTCTTCCAGTTTAAAGGTGACCTGAAGGCCCAGGCAATTGGGCCGGTGCGAGTGACGGGACGCTGGGACGGCGAGCGTTTACGTGGCCAGGCGTGGTGGCCAAAACAGTCGCTGGAGGTGTTCCAGCCGCTGGTGCCGCCGGACTGGAAAATGAAGCTGCGCGACGGTTCGCTGTACGCGCAGGTTGCGTTCTCTGCCGCCGCCGGGCAAGGATTTGAGGCCGGTGGTCACGGCGTGCTACACAACGGTAGCGCGTGGATGCCGGATAACGAGATCAACGGCGTCGATTTTGTGCTGCCCTTTCGCTTAAAGGCCGGCGTCTGGCAGCTGGGAACGCGGCGACCGGTGTCGCTGCGCATTGCGGAAATTATTAACCAGGTCACTGCACGCAACGTAACCGCCGACCTTCAGGGTACCTGGCCGTGGAGTGAAGAGGCGCCGCTGCAGCTGAGCGATGTCAGCGTGGATGTGCTGGGTGGGAAGGTCACGATGCAGCAGCTGCGCATGCCGCAGCGCGACGCCGCGCTTCTGCGCTTACAACATATTTCTACCAGCGAATTGGTGAGCGCGGTGAACCCGAAACAGTTTGCCATGTCTGGCCCGGTTGACGGCGCGCTACCGCTGTGGCTGAACGACAGCAAATGGATTATTAAGGACGGCTGGCTGCATAATCCCGGCCCGATGACGCTGCGCCTGGATAAAGACACCGCGGACGCGGTTGCCGACGATAATATCGCCGCGGGCGCGGCAATCAACTGGTTACGCTATATGGAAATCTCCCGCTCGTGGACGCGGATCAATCTCGATAGTCTGGGTATGCTGACGCTGCAGGCGACGGTGACCGGTACCGGGGTGATGGACGAGAAACGCAGTACGGTGCGTCTGAATTACACGCACCAGGAGAATGTTTTTGATTTGTGGCGAAGCCTGCGCTTTGGCGACAAACTTCAGTCATGGCTTGAGCAACACGCGACCCTTCCAGGCGTACCGTGTCGCAGCGGCACGGAATGTAAGGAGCACTAATGAAATTATCCATCGCCATCCTGGGGATCGCGGCAACGGCACTGTTATCAGGCTGCGTACCGCGCATCGAGGTGGCTGCGCCGAAAGAACCGATTACCATCAATATGAACGTTAAGATTGAGCACGAGATCCGCATCAAGGCCGATAAGGACGTTGAGGATCTGCTGAAATCGCGTAGCGACTTATTCTGAGGGCCGCCACCATGAGAAAAATGCGCATTATCGCGGTTCTGCTGTTGGGGCTATTTAGCGTTCAGGCGTTCGCGTTAACGCTGTCAGAGGCGAGAACACAGGGCCGGGTAGGGGAAACGCAGGGTGGCTATCTGGCGGCGCTGGCTAAGGACAGCGAAACGTTGGCGCTAGTGAAGAACATTAATCAGGCCCGCAGCGAAAGCTATCAGCAGCTGGCGTTGAGCAACAATCTCTCTCAGCAGGAGGTAGCACGGCTGGCGGGGAAAAAGCTGATCGATAAAGCGCTGCCGGGTGAATACGTGCAGGGCATTAACGGCCAGTGGGTGCGTAAGTAACGACCAGAGGTAAGAAAAATCGTATTACGGTTGAAAGAAGTGGCGTAACTCGCTCATACTCTGGCATCTAACCTGTTCGTCGGCAACGATTTTACCGACGGCATATGAGAATAATAAAGGAATTCCGTATGGCAGAAGAAACCATTTTCAGCAAAATTATTCGTCGTGAAATCCCGTCGGATATGGTGTATCAGGACGAGCTGGTTACCGCATTTCGCGATATCTCTCCGCAGGCGCCGACGCATATTCTGATTATCCCCAATACCTTGATTGCCACCACTAACGACGTCACCGCCGAGCATGAGCAGGCGCTGGGGCGCATGATTACCGTGGCGGCGAAAATTGCACAACAGGAAGGGATTGCCGAAGACGGTTATCGTCTGATCATGAACTGCAATCGCCATGGCGGGCAGGAAGTTTACCACATTCATATGCACCTGCTGGGCGGCCGCCCGCTGGGGCCGATGCTGGCGCATAAAGGCTAATCTATGAAATCGGCATGTCTGGGTCTTTTGTTAGGTACGGTGCTGCTGAGCGGGTGTCATTCGCGCCCGGAAATCGCCGTCAGTGAACAGCAGACGCTGGTGATGGAGTCTAACGTTCTGGCGGCAGGTATCAGCGCGGAAAAGCCTGAGCTGACGTCGTCGGATATACAGGCGACCGCCAGCGCAAAACTGTTCAACGAAAGGCGGCAGCCGGTCACCGTTCACTATCGTTTTTATTGGTATGACGCCAGAGGGCTGGAAATGCACCCGCTGGAAGCGCCGCGCAGCATCACGATTCCTGCAATGGGGTCGGTCACGCTGTACGGGACCGCTAACGGTTTAGGGGCGCATAAAGCCCGACTTTATCTTTATCTGTGAGGGGTAAACTGGAATGAGTAAATTGGGTCGCTATGCGTTGATGGCCTCGCTGGCACTGATACTGGCAGGGTGTGCGGTGCGCGAACAACCGGCGCCAGTCGATACGGCGAATCCGCAGCAGCCACAACAGCCTGCTGAGCCGCAGCAGCCGGTGCCAACGGTACCGAGCGTGCCGACGATTCCGCAGCAGCCAGGTCCGATTGAGCACGGCGGTGAAACGCCTGCGCAGCCAACGCCGCGCGTACGGCACTATGACTGGAACGGCGCAGCACAGCCGCTGGTTGGCAAAATGCTGCAAACCGGCGGCGTAACTGCGGGCAGCATTTTGCTGGTCGACAGCGTTAACAACCGTACCAACGGGTCGTTGAACTCCGGGGAAGCGACTACCGCGCTGCGTAACGCGCTGGCAGGTAACGGCAAGTTTACCCTGGTGTCGGCCCAACAGCTGGCGGTGGCTAAGCAGCAGTTAGGACTGTCGCCGCAGGACAGCCTGGGTTCGCGCAGTAAAGCGATGGGCATTGCCCGTAATGTGGGAGCTCAGTACGTGCTCTACTCTAACGCTACCGGCAACGTGAACGCGCCGACGCTGCAAATGCAGCTGATGCTGGTACAAACCGGTGAGATCGTCTGGTCAGGTAAAGGTGCGGTTGCGCAACAGTAAGCTTTCGCGTGACGCACTGCTGTCACGTGAATTTCCGCACTATCACATCGTCGCCAGCCCGAATACGCGGGCTGAGCGGCAGCAGCTGTATTCTTCAACACGGTGAACGGCGGTTGGTACTGCGTCATCATCATGCGCCCGACGCGCCGGAACACGAATTCCTCCGTCAATATCACGCCCTTCGTCAGCTACCCGCCACGCTGGCGCCAAAGCCTGTTATTTATACACGCGGCTGGATGGCAGTTGATTTTTTAGCCGGAGAGATCAAAAGCGTGCTTCCGGCGCATCAACCGCTGGCGACTCTCCTGTATGATTTGCACCAGCAGCCCCGATTTGGCTGGCGGCTGGCGCTCTTGCCTTTGTTAGAACGGTACTGGCAGCAGTGCAGCCCGTCACGCCGCACGCCTTTCTGGCTGCGCAGCTTACAACGGCTGCGCCAGCGGAAGGAGCCGCGACCGTTGCGGCTGGCACCGCTGCATATGGATGTCCACGCCGGCAATATTGTGCATACCGCAGGCGGTTTAAGGCTCATCGACTGGGAATACGCTGGCGACGGCGATATTGCGCTGGAGCTGGCGGCGGTGTGGATGCCGGACAATCAACAACGCCATCAACTGATTGAGGCCTATGCCAGGCTGGCGCATATGTCCCCGATGCCCTGTGGCAACAGACATTACGCTGGCGTCCGTGGGTACTGATGCTGATGGCGGGCTGGTTCGAGTGTCGCTGGCAACAGACCGGTGACGAACAATTTATCACGCTGGCCAATGAAATCTGGCAGCAGCTTAAGAACAAAAAGGAGGCCGTGTGGGGCCAGTAATGTTGGATGTGGAAGGCTACGAGCTGGATGCCGAAGAACGTGAGATTCTGGCGCACCCGCTGGTGGGCGGTTTAATTCTGTTTACCCGTAATTACCACGACCCGAGCAGCTTCGTGAACTGGTTCGCCAGATTCGCAGCGCCTCGCGTAACCGACTGGTGGTGGCTGTTGACCAGGAAGGGGGCCGCGTACAGCGTTTCCGCGAAGGGTTCACCCGTTTACCGGCCGCACAGTCGTTTGCCGCGGTGCTGGGGGAAGAGGACGGTGGCCGGATGGCGGTCGATGCGGGCTGGCTGATGGCCAGTGAGATGATCGCGATGGATATTGATATCAGCTTCGCGCCGGTATTAGACGTGGGCCACATCTGTACCGCCATTGGCGAGCGTTCTTATCATGCGGACCCGCAGAAAGCGCTGCTGATGGCGCGTCATTTTATTGACGGCATGCACGCTGCCGGGATGAAAACCACGGGTAAACATTTCCCTGGCCATGGCGCGGTCACTGCCGATTCGCACAAAGAGACGCCGCACGATCCGCGTCCGGAAGCGGAAATCCGCGGGAAAGACATGGCGGTGTTTAAAACGCTGATTAGCGAAAATGCGCTCGACGCCATTATGCCGGCGCACGTCATTTACGACGCCGTTGATCCGCGTCCTGCCAGCGGCTCTGCGCACTGGCTGAAGACCGTGCTGCGCGGCGAGTTGGGTTTTGAGGGCGTGATTTTCTCTGACGACCTGTCAATGGAAGGCGCGGCGATTATGGGCAGCTATGCTGAACGCGGCCAGGCATCGCTCGACGCAGGTTGCGATATGATCCTCGTCTGCAATAATCGTAAAGGTGCGGTGAGCGTGCTGGATAACCTGTCGCCGATCAACGCAGAGCGTGTTACGAAGTTGTATCATAAAGGTTCATTTAGCCGTCAGGAACTGATGGACTCCGCCCGCTGGAAAACAGTTAGCGCTCAGCTGGAGCAACTCCACGAACGCTGGCAGGAAGTGAAGGCTGGTCATTAACCCTCCCGGTGTGGGAGTAATGGTGTGGTGAGGACGCAATGATTATCTATTTACACGGTTTTGACTCCAATAGCCCTGGTAACCATGAGAAAGTGCTGCAACTGCAGTTTATCGACCCGGATGTGCGGTTGATTAGCTACAGCACGCGGCACCCCAAGCATGACATGCAGCATCTGCTGAAAGAAGTCGACAAAATGCTGCAGTTGAATGCCGATGAGCGGCCGCTGATTTGCGGCGTAGGGCTGGGCGGCTACTGGCGGAGCGTATTGGTTTTCTGTGCGATATTCGCCAGGTGATGTTTAACCCGAACCTGTTCCCGAACGAGAATATGGACGGCAAGATCGATCGCCCGGAAGAGTACGTGGATATTGCCACCAAATGTGTGAACAACTTCCGCGAGAAGAACCGTGACCGTTGCCTGGCCATTCTCTCTCGCCACGACGATGCGCTTGATAGCCAGCGTTCAGCAGACGTGCTGCATCACTACTATGAGATCATCTGGGACGAAGAGCAGGGTCATAAGTTTAAAAACATTTCGCCGCATCTGCAGCGGATTAAAGCGTTCAAAACGTTAGGCTAAATTTTCGTCTGAGAAGCCCCGGCAGCTTTAGTTTGCCGGGGCTTTTTTTTGTTAATTTTTAACCCCGCTGACCCCCATTTCGCTCACCGCAATGCCGTTCGCTCAACTTCTGCGCGATAAAACTTGATACACATCAATTTTGGTATGACCAATGCACCATTCATGTTATTCTCATTGCAGCTGAATGGTTTCTTGTGAGTAACTTGTTGTTAACTAAGAGCTAAATTAATAACTTTTAATTAACAATTGGTTAATAAATTTTAAGGGGTCTCGTGACTACGCCAATGAAGAAAATTGTAATTGTAGGTGGCGGCGCTGGCGGCCTGGAACTGGCTACTCAGCTGGGTCGCAAGCTTGGCCGGAGTAAAAAAGCGAAAATTACGCTGGTGGATCGCAACCATAGCCACCTGTGGAAACCGTTGTTGCACGAGGTGGCGACCGGTTCTCTGGATGAAGGTGTCGATGCGCTGAGCTATCTGGCGCATGCACGTAATCATCACTTCCAGTTCCAACTTGGCTCGGTGATGGATATCAACCGCGAAGCGAAAACTATCACCCTGGCAGAACTGCGTGATGAGAAGGGCGAACTGCTGGTGCCTGAGCGTAAGCTGGCGTACGACACGCTGGTGATGGCGTTGGGCAGCACCTCAAACGACTTCAACACCCCGGGCGTGAAAGAGCACTGTATCTTCCTCGATAACCCGCACCAGGCGCGTCGTTTCCACCAGGAAATGCTGAACCTGTTCCTGAAATATTCCGCTAACCTGGGCGCGAACGGTAAGGTGAATATCGCCATTGTTGGCGGCGGGGCGACCGGTGTTGAGCTGTCCGCTGAACTGCACAACGCGGTGAAACAGCTCCACAGCTATGGCTACAAAGGGCTGAATAACGAAGCGCTGAACGTCACGCTGGTGGAAGCCGGTGAACGTATTCTGCCTGCGTTGCCGCCGCGCATTTCCGGCGCTGCGCACAGCGAGTTGACTAAAATGGGTGTACGCGTGCTGACCCAGACCATGGTGACCAGTGCCGATGAAGGCGGTCTGCACACGAAAGATGGCGAATATATTCAGGCCGATCTGATGGTATGGGCGGCGGGCATTAAAGCGCCAGATTTCATGAAAGAGATCGGCGGCCTGGAAACTAACCGCATCAATCAGCTGGTGGTTGAGCCGACGCTGCAAACCACCCGCGATCAGGATATCTACGCTATCGGCGACTGTGCTTCTTGCGCCCGTCCGGAAGGGGCTTTGTGCCGCCGCGCGCCCAGGCTGCGCACCAGATGGCGACCTGTGCGCTGAACAACATTCTGGCGCAGATGAAGGGTAAAGAGCTGAAGCCGTATACCTATAAGGATCACGGTTCACTGGTATCGCTCTCCAACTATTCAACCGTCGGCAGCCTGATGGGTAACCTGATGCGTGGTTCGATGATGATCGAAGGGCGTATCGCGCGTATGGTCTATATCTCGCTGTACCGTATGCACCAGATTGCGCTGCACGGTTACGTGAAAACCGGCCTGATGATGCTGGTAGGCAGTATCAACCGCGTGATCCGTCCGCGCCTGAAATTGCACTAATCGCGTTTTAAGGCTCCCGGCCTGCATGTTGTTATGCATGTAGGTCGGATAAGCGCAGCGCCATCCGGCAATGTGCGCCAATGTTCCGCCCAAAGCGCTGCGCCTATAAGTGCTTTCAATTGTTACCTGCCTCTACCTTCAGAATTCTCTCAAACATCTCTAATCCCACATAAAATCCTGCTTTTGAGTTTTTGTCTGATAGTCATGGTTTGACTTAAGTTGCACAATTGTTAGCAATAGCAACAAAAGAGGAAGTCCCGTGAATAAATCAATGTTGGCGGGTATTGGTATTGGCGTTGCAGCTGCTCTCGGGGTTGCCGCCGTAGCGAGCATGAACGTATTCGATCGTGGCCCGCAGTATGCGCAGGTGATCTCCGCTACGCCAATCAAGGAAACCGTTAAAAACCCGCGTCAGGAGTGCCGCAACGTGACGGTTACGCACCGTCGTCCGGTACAGGATGAAAACCGCATCGCCGGATCGGTGCTGGGCGCCGTTGCCGGTGGGGTCATCGGGCACCAGTTTGGTGGCGGACGCGGTAAAGATGTTGCAACCGTCGTCGGTGCTTTAGGCGGCGGCTATGCAGGTAACCAGGTGCAGGGTGCGATGCAGAATAACGACACCTACACCACGACGGAGCAGCGTTGTAAAACAGTGTACGACAAGTCTGAGAAAACGCTCGGATATGATGTGACCTATAAAATCGGCGACCAGCAGGGCAAAATCCGTATGGATAAGCAGCCTGGCAGCCAGATCCCGCTGGATAGCAATGGTCAGCTGGTACTGAATAAAGCCTAAAAAAGTGTGAGTGTGCTGATTCGCCCCTCCGTCTCCCAGACTGAGGGGCGTTTTTTTTATACGGCAATCATCTGTGGCCAGAGGCGAAGGGTGGTTTCGGTAATCTGCATCAGCGTTTCAAAGCTCGCCCCTTCACGGGCGCTAATCGACATTCCCTGCAAAATACAGCTCAGAAACTGCGCCAGCTCGGCGACGTTTTTTTCTGCCGGGATTTCCCCGCGCGCCTGACGCAGTTGTAAGAACTTGTATAACGTCTGTTCCTGCACCGCGTGACGCGACTTAATGGTCTTCGCAATTTCTTTGGAAGAGGCGGCAAGGGCGGCAGACGTGTTGATCATAAAGCAGCCCGCCGGCGTGTCTTTGCTGGTAAAACAGGTGGCGACGGCAGTGAAATAGTGGCGAAGCGCCTCCAGCAGCGTCTGGTCTTCACAGAACAGACAGGCTTCATTTTTCGACGCAAAACGGCTGATGTAGTGATCGAGTACGGCGCGGAAGAGCCCCTCTTTATTCACAAATTCAGCGTACAGCGTTGGCGCCTTGGCGCCGGTGGCTTCGACAAGATCGGAAAGCGATGTTGCTTCATAGCCATACTGCCAGAACAGCGTCATGGCTTTATCCAGCGCCGCTTCCCGGTCGAATACTTTAGGTCGACCACGGCCTTTTTTCGCGCAACTTTGCGTGTCAGTTGTCATCGTGCCGCCTACCTCAGTCGGTGTTTAGTGAATGCTCATTATAAAAATAATTATCGGCGGGGGCCAGCGCTTCCGTTGCAAAAAAGAATTCAACATATTCATATGAAAAATATATGAATTCTAATTAAATAAATGATCGTTATAAAAATACGTTGACGTGTGACCTGGATCTCATTATTATTAATTTATCGATCGTTAAGTTAATAACGTCTGACCTACAAAAATTCATCTGCAAGGTAAAAATTATGAAAAACGTAAAAACCCTGGCTATCGCCGCAGTCCTTAGCTCACTGTCATTTGCAAGCTTTGCCGCTGTTGAAGTGCAATCCACTCCAGCAGATCAGCACAAAGTCGGTAACATTGCCGCATCTGCAGGCCCGAACCTGGCGTCTCTGGAACAAGAACTGTCTCAGAAAGCCGATGAAATGGGTGCGAAATCTTTCCGCATCACTTCCGTTAGCGGTCCGAACTCCCTCCACGGTACTGCGGTAATCTATAAATAAGCGTTAAAACCCTCATAATGCTTATGCCACTGCCATAAAAAAGGCCCTGAGCGGAATACGCTCAGGGCCTTTTACTTTTGCTTTTCAACTACATATTTTGCTGCGCAACATCGTGATGACGGGTGACATCGACCGGCATCCCGGAGCGCACATCCATCACTTTTTTCATCACTTCGCTATCGGTAGCAGGGTTCTGGCTGAAGGCTTTCATCCCGGCGTTAAGCACAATTGGCAGGGTCTGCGGGTTGTCATCAATATGCTCGGACAGCGGTTGATGAACTTCCACCAGATGAACGCCGTTTGGCTCAATCGACGCCTTAATTGGCGTATTGATAATGTTTACCTTCGTGCCAGGCGTAACCTGATCGAAAAGTGCCTTAATGTCGTTATCACGCAGGCGAATACAGCCTGAGCTGACGCGCATGCCGATACCAAAATCGGCGTTGGTGCCGTGTAGCAGATACACGCCGCCGTAGGCCGCAAGACGAATGGCGTGATGCCCCATCGGGTTATCCGGTCCGGCAGGCATTACCGCTGGCAGCTCAACACCCTGAGCGCGATAGCGCGCGCGGATATTGGCGGTTGGCGTCCAGGTTGGGTTGGCGCGCTTATCTGAAACGGTGGTGACCATGGTGGGTGTCACCGTGGTGCCGCCAAGTTGACCGATGCCGATAGGGTAGACGGTTACGGTTTTACTGCCCGGCGGGTAGTAGTACAGCCGCAGCTCGGCCAGATTTAGTACGATGCCTTCACGCGGTACGTCGGGTAGCAGTGTTTGCAGCGGGATAGTGAGTACGCTGCCTGCACGAGGCACATACGGATCGACGCCAGGGTTAGCCTGCAACAGCGCCAGGAAACCCACGTTATATTTCTTGGCGATGGCTTCCAGTGAGCCACCGCTGTTGTCGACGACGTGAAAACGGTTTTCGCCAACCAGGCGGCTGCCCGGCGGCGGCAGTGGCCAGGAGTTGGCGCTGGCTGGCAGCGCAACGCTGACGGCAAGAAGCAATCCTGCTAGCCAGCGTGAAAGTTGCAGAGTTTGACGCATCACTCTAATCCCTCAAAGTCAAAAATGTTGTCTAAAAGTTAAAGCGACTATTATGCGTAAGTGGACTGTAGGGAAGTGATGCGGGATTGAAAGAGTATGTAAAGGTTGGCCCTCTCTGGCTAAGAGAGGGCTGGGCGTTGGCGGAATCAGAAGGCCATTTTTACCGTAAACTGCACTTCGCGCGGGTCGCCAATCTGGTTACCCAGATTATTGCTGGCAATCGATGAGGTGTAGTACGTCTTGTCGAACAGGTTCTTCACGTTCACCTGCAACGTAACCGGGTACTGTAGCTTCATCCTGTAGGCGGCAAAGACATCCGCGACCGCGTAGCCGGGCAGGTAGTAATCTGCGCCGTTGGTACCGGAGCGGCGGCTCAACGCATGCCCTCCAGCGCCGAGTGTGAGCGTGTTGCTATCATAGACGTTGTTAATGTCATAGGTCAGGAACAGCGATCCGGTATGGCGCGGCACGTTGGGCAGCGGTTTACCGGCGTATTCCGGATCTTCCTCGACTTTGGCATCGGTGTAGCCGTAGCTGGCAATGACGTTAAGGTTTTCACTCAGCGAACCGGCGACATCCACCTCAATCCCGCGCGAGCGTACTTTGCCCGCGGTTTTGGCGTAGGTCTCGTCGCCAATGGTTTCGGTATAAAGCACGTTACGTTTGTGAATATCAAAGAAGGTGATATTAGACGTCACGCCGTCGAACAGGTCGAATTTAGCCCCCACTTCATAAGCCGTGGACTCTTCCGGCGGCAGGTCGCCAATATAGCTGGCGATGGACGATTGCGGCATAAACGACTGCGCAACGTTGCCGAACAGCGAAACGCTGGGTGACACCTTGTACACAAGGCCAAACTTCGGCGTCAGCTTTTCGTCCCGGCTGTCGGTGTTTTCTTTGAACGGACGACCTTTTCCTGCGTACTGGGTGTAGTACTGATAGCGCACGCCCGCTACGGCAATCCACTTATCCGTCAAATAGAGCGCGTCCTGCAAATACGTCGCATAGGTTTCCTGCTGAATGCGCTGATCGCTATCGGCCGCCGATACGGTGGTGCACTTATCCAGCGTCCCGTACACCGGGTGATAGATATTGAGGCTATTCTTGACGTTTTTGCAGCGGATCATATCGGTGCGCAGCAGGTCATAATTCTCATAGGCGATGCCGGTAAGCAACTCATTATAGAAACCGCCAATCACCACATTGCCCTGCAAATCGGCCCGCGTGGCATGCATCCGTTGGGTCGAGCCCTGCGTCGCGTCGACACGGCGGGTCAGGTTGCCGGTTTTGGCATCGTAGGCCATCACGCGAGCCTGGTTATCACTGTACATATCCTGGCTAAAGCTGTAGTCAAAACGCGCGGTCCACTGGCTGTTCAGACGATACTCCGCGTTGAGCTGCGCCAGATCGGAATTGCCATCGGTAATGTTAAACGGCTCGTCGAAACGTACCTTGCTCGGTACGTTGACTGCCTGACCGGTATTCAGATCGAAAATGGTGCCGCGGTCGAACGGCGTATTGTAGTTACGGTGCGACCACGAAAGGTTCACCGTCGCGTCGTCGCCAAACCAGGTCAGGGAAGGGGCGATAAAACTGCTGCGCTCCTTGCCGAAGTTACGCCAGTAATCTTCATTCTGATATTCGCCAATCAGACGATAGGCCAGTTGGGTGCCTTCAATGGGGCCGGTAACGTCAATCTGTCCGCTACCGCCGCCGAAGCTGCTGGAGGTGGCTGAAATATCGCCGGAGAAAGTGCGCTCTGGGCGCTTGGTTACCACGTTAATTAATCCACCGGGGTCGAGGATGCCGTACAGCGTGGAAGCGGGGCCTTTTAGCACCTCCACGCGCGATGTGGCGGCGTTAAAGCTGCGCGGCAGCACGGTACGCAAACCGTTGGTCATAATCGAACCGTCGCGGTTGGCGCCAAAGCCGCGGCGAGTAAACGCGTCCTGAGTGCCGCCAAGGGTATTGGTTTGCACTACGTTAGCCACGTTATACAGCGCTTCGTCCAGCGAGGTGGCGTGCTGATCTTCTAATACTCTATCGCTCACCGTATTGACGACCTGCGGAATATCGAGCAGCGGCATCGATGTTAGCGTGGCGGTAGAACTGCTTAAGGGCTGATAGCCGTCGGTGACGGTCTGGTCAGCCTGCGCGGTCGTGCCAATAACCGTCATCGCATCTTCTTTTTTGGTGTCGTCGCTACGTGCGGTTTTTTCAGCCGCCATCAGCGAAGGCGAACTGACGGCCCCAGAAAGAGGAGTGAAAAGAGCGCGCGCCCGGTTGTGCCCGTGAACGTCGGGGAGAAGTGTGTCATCTGTCTGTTTTCCCATAAAAAAACTGCCGATAGATGGCAGCCAAAATTAAAAAATCATTGCCCTGAATTGCGAAAGCTACCCGTTCACATCGCCAAAAATGTTCGGATATGTAATTGAGAATCATTCAATCACGCAGTGATGTAGTAGTAAATGCAGCCGATGACAAATTTATTCAACGCGGGTTATGTCGGCATTTGAGGGCCAAAATGTCATGCGGTGTTCTTTTAATAAATTGAAATTCAATGATTTTATTTCTAATGACTTGACCTTGGTGGTGAGTGAAGGGTTAAAAGCTTGATGAAATAAAGCGGTAATGTAGCGCTATTGACTACTACATGACGGCATAGCATGATCAAAAGAGAATGAGATTTATTTAAAGTGCAGAACGATACCACGTCGTTGTGGCCGGAGAGAAAGAAATATGCCTCAGCGGCAAGAAAAACCTCAGGAACGCGGGATTGTACTGGCGTCCCTGTGCGCCGGATACGGCGGCCAACGTATCGTCAATGACGTTAATTTGACGCTGCCCGTCGGAAAAATGACGGTGCTGGCGGGAGCGAACGGTTCCGGTAAATCAACCTTGCTGAATACCATCGCGCGGATGCTGAAACCGCTCGGGGCGGCGTGCGTCTGGACGGGCGAGATATTCATCAGCAGCCGACGAAGCAGGTAGCGCGCCAGTTGGGCCTTCTGCCGCAATCGCCGCTCACGCCGGAAGGGCTGACGGTGTTTGAACTGGTATCGCGCGGACGCTATCCCTGGCAGGGGCTCATCCGCCAGTGGTCCCCGGAGGATGAATGTGCGGTGGAAGAAGCGCTGCGTCTGACCGGCACGCTTGAGTACGCGCATTTGACGGTGGACAGCCTTTCCGGCGGTCAGCGCCAACGCTGCTGGATAGCCATGGCGCTGGCGCAGCAAACGCCGACTATCCTGTTGGATGAACCCACCACCTGGCTTGATCTCCGCTACCAGGTAGAAATTCTTGAACTGCTACAACAGCTGACCTGCGAACATGGACGAACGGTCATTACCGTGTTGCACGACCTTAATTTCGCCGTGAACTATGCCGACACGCTGGTGTTTATGAAGCAGGGGCAGGTTGCGGGCGTAATTCACGACTCGCAGGACTGCACGCCCGCGCTGATTAAACAGGTGTTCGATGTCGACGTGCAGATGCTGCATAACCCACAAAGCGGTAAGCCCCTCTTTATGCCCTTTAGCACCCAACCGGTAACAGTCTGATGTCGATACAAAGCGTACTTACGCGTCGAGGCGCTCGTTATCCGTCAGCCGCGTTCGCGGTACTCGGCTGCCTGTTATGTGCTGCGGCGGTGATCCATCTTGGACTGGGCGCGCGGGCAATTGCGCCGCGTGTCGTGATTGATGCGCTACTGCATTATGACCCGCACAATTTTGACCACCGTATCATCGTCAGTCTGCGTCTCACTCGCCTGCTGGCGGCGCTAATGACCGGGGCCGCGCTGGGTGTCGCCGGGCTGCTGCTGCAAACAGTAATCCGCAACCCGCTGGGTGAACCGCATATTCTCGGTTTGAACGCCGGAGCGACGCTGGCGGTGGTGGCCTGTTCGGCAGCCGGGATCTCGTTCGGCGAATGGGGCGTCAGCCGCCCTCTGACCGCGGCTGGCGGTGCGGCACTGCTGTTCGGCCTGGTGATGCTGCTGGCTTCCTCCGGTCGCGCAGGGGCGACGGCGATGAAGATTACCCTCTGTGGCGTGGCGCTGTCGGCGTTTGCCTCGGCGGTGACCGCCTCGATTCTGATCCTTGATGAGCAGACGCTACAGGCCATGCGGACCTGGCTGGCGGGTGATTTGTCGGGCGTCAGCATGCATACGCTGCGCGTCGCCAGTCTTCCGGCGCTGCTGGGAGTGGTGCTGGCGGCGTTCCTCGCCCCCGGCTGAATATTCTGGCGCTCGGCGACCGCGTGGCGAGCGGGCTGGGCGTTGCGGTGACCCGTACGCGCATACTGGGCGTGCTGGCGATTGCGCTGCTGTGCGGGGCGTCGGTGTCCATCGCCGGTCCAATCGGTTTTATCGGGCTGGTGGTGCCGCACGCCATTCGCCGATGGGCCGGGCAGGATATTCGTATCGGGCTGCTGCTGGCGCTACCGACCGGCGCATTATTGCTGCTGCTGGCCGATATTCTGGCCCGCTGGCTGCTGGCTCCGCAGGAGCTGGCGACCGGCGTGATGACCGCGCTGGTCGGCGCGCCGATTTTTATCGCCATTGCCGTGAGGTTTTTTAAATGAGGCATGCGTTAAGCAAAGCGGGTTTTCGTCCTCTGACGTGGGGGCCATTTCGTGTGCTGCTGCGTCCCCGACTGGTAAAGATAGCTGCCATGCTGGCGTTGGCGGTGGGGCTGTTGGTGATCTACGGCGTGACGCGCGGATCGCTGCCGATTCCCACCAGCGCCATTGGCCGCGCGCTGTTTTATCCGGACGTACTGAGCGCTCAGCAGGTGTATATCGTGCGCGATATTCGCCTGCCGCGCCTGCTGATGGCTGTCTTCTGCGGCGGCATGCTTGGGCTGGCCGGGGCCGCGATGCAGTCGATCACCCGCAACGGTCTGGCTGACCCAGGGCTGATTGGCGTGAAAGAGGGCACCAGCGTGGTGGTGCTGACATTGATTCTGGCTTTTCCTTCACTGAGCCTGACATGGCGTCCGCTTGCGGGAATGCTCGGTGGCATGCTGGTCGCGCTGCTGGTGATGGTACTGGCGCGCGATCTCTCGCGCCCGCGCTTTATTTTGATTGGTATTGGCGTGTCGTGGGCGCTGTCGGCGGCGATGGGGCTGTTTGTCACCACGGCGGATATTCGTGATGTACAAACGGCGATGACCTGGCTTGCGGGTAGCCTGCATGCGGCGACCTGGTCGCTGCTGGCGGTGGCCGTCGCGTGGGCGCTACCGGCGGTGGTCATCCTCTACTTGAGCGCTCGAGCGGCGGATGTGGCGATGTTGGGCAATCAGGTTGCCAGCAGTCTCGGCGTTCGCCTGGCGCGGCTGACCCTGCTGCGTTTCCTCGCGCCGGTTCTGCTGACGGCAGCGAGCGTCTCGTGCGTGGGGAGCCTTGGATTCGTCGGGTTGATGGCGCCGCATATGGCGCGTTTTCTCCTTCCGGCGGCCAGGTGTCGCTGCTGACCGGCAGCGCGCTGATTGGCGCGTTGCTGGTGTTATTGACCGATACGATTGGCCGACTGGCGTTTGCCCCGTTACAAATTCCGGCTGGAATCATTATCTCGCTGATTGGCTGCCCCTTTTTTATTTTACTGTTGTGGCGTCGTCGTGACGCGTTATGAGGTTCAGGATGACTTTTCGAGGGCTATTCCCCGCTTTGTGGCTGATAAGCACGGTGGCCGGTGCGCAAACGCAGGCATTCACCGACGATCTCGGGCGTGTTGTGCAGGTGCCGGCACACCCGAAGCGCATTGTTTCTATGCACGATCTTGATATCACCATTCCGCTGATTGAGCTCGGCGTACCGCCGGTAGCGAGTCATGGGCGCACGCGTCCGGACGGCAGCCACTATCTGCGTTCAAGCGCGCAGTTGACCGGTGTGGATTTCGATAATAGCGACATTAAATTCATCGGTACCGCCGACATTGACCTTGAAGCAGTGGCGGCGGCGAAACCGGATCTGATCATCACCGAGCCAAACCGTAACGTGCCGATTGAACAGCTGGCGAAGATTGCGCCGACGGTGAGTATTGACCATCTGCTGGGTAGCGCGCCGCGGATTTACCGCAAGCTGGCGCAGTTGACCGGCACTGAGGCGCGTCTGGCGATACTCGACCGACGCTATCAGGCGCAAATCCAACAGCTGAAACAGACCGTGGATACGCAGAAAATCACCGTTTCGGTGATTCAGGCCAATAACGGCAAGATAACGGTTCATCATTCTTACCATGCCCTTGGTCGCGTGCTGCGTGATGCGGGCTTCCGTTTCCCTGCGCTGATTGAGCGCATTCCGGACGGTGAGCGTATGGATGTGAGCGCCGAGCAGTTGCCGGATCTTGACGCTGATTTTGTTTTTGCCACCTGGCGCTCTGATACCGGCGGTAAACCGCAGGATGAGCGCGATGAGATGGAGAAAGTGTTGCCGGGCTGGTGTGACTTTATGCGTGCGTGTCGCAGCGGACATTATGTGCTGTTGCCGCGCGAAGAGGTCATTTCTAACTCGTATGCCGCTTTAAGCCTGCTGGTGGCGGAAGTGCAGTCGCATATTGCCGGAAGACCGATCCCGCAGGAGGTCAAATGAGCCCGCCGGTCGTTCGTCACGAAAAGCGGCGGGTAGATTTGTTTGGCGAACGTCTGCGCAGCCGTGCCCCCAACTCTCGCCGCGTTTGCTGGCGGTCGTTCACTGGATTGATGACAATCGCGAAGCGGTGCTTGACCACACAGCGATGGAAATCGCCGCCGCCACGCAAACCTCCGACGCCACGGTGGTCCGCGCCATCCAGGCACTAGGCTTTGCCGGGCTGCGCGACCTCAAGCAAACCATGCAGCACTGGTTTGGCCCGACCATCAGTTCTGCAGAAAAGATGGTCACCACCGTCGCGGCACTCACCAGCGATGTCAGCTCAAGCATTGACTTCGTGCTGGAAGGGCATCAGCGCGCTTGCGAGATGTTGGCGACGCCGGATAACCGTGCGGCGATTGCCCAGGCGGTGGCATTACTGAGCGAAGCTCGCCAGGTGGCGCTGTTTGGCATTGGCGCATCGGGTATTTTAAGTGAGTACACCGCGCGGTTATTCAACCGTATCGGCCTGCCGTCTTACGTGCTGAATCGCACGGGGTTTAGCCTGGCCGAGCAGTTGATCTCGCTGCAGCGCGGCGATGTGCTGATTATGATGGGCCAGAAGTCACCGCACCGTGAGGGGTGACTACGCTTCGGGAGGCCGAGCGGTTAGGTATTCCAACGATTTTGCTAACCCAGGCGACCGACTCGCGATTTAGCGAGATGTCGCAAGTGGTGATTCACGTGCCGCGCGGCGAAAATGGCCGGGTACCGCTGCACGGTACGGTGATGGTGTGTCTGGAAATGCTGGTTCTGTCGGTGGCATCCACCGCGTCGCAGCGCACGATTCGTTCGATGAAACGTATTAACGATCTGCACAAAGCCATCGGTAAATCCGGCGGGCGGAAAGGGTAATCGCGCAAGCTTTGCTAATGCCAGACCTCACGGTCGGAAACTATGATGGGCCGCAGGATTCTCCGGTTGCTTTTTGGTCGGAAAATCATCAGGCTACAAAAAACGACCGAACATGTGAGGAGAGAGAAATGAAGGCACAGCCTGCGGTAGCGGTTCTGGGTTTAGGCGCAATGGGGCACGCATTTGCCGCCAACCTGCTCAAAAAAGGGTTCACAGTGTACGGCTGGAACCGTACGCCTGGGCGAGGGGAGGATCTCCAACCCAACGGTCTTCAGTTGTGCAACGATGCAGCGCTGGCTGTAGCCGATGCGTCAGTCATTATTGCGATGCTCACCGACGGTGCCGCCACGCAAGCCATTATCCGCACCATTGCGCCGTCGTGCCCGCAGGGCGCGACGTTCTGCCAGATGGGAACCATCGGTATTCAGGAAACCGCCAAGGCGATTGCGCTGCTCCATGCGCTGCGCCCGGATATGCTGTATCTCGATGCGCCGGTTTCTGGCACTAAAGCTCCGGCTGAAAACGCGCAAATTCTGGTGATGGCAAGCGGCGACCAGACGCGCGCCGGTGCCGCACAGCAGGTATTTGACGCCATTTCTCGCGGCACCCAGTGGTACGGCGAGGCGGGCAACAGCCAGAAAATGAAGCTGGTGATTAATGCCTGGCTTATCGCCATGATGCAGGGCGTCGCAGAGAGCATGCAACTGGCAAAACAGTTTGGCTTTACGCCAAACCAGCTGTGGGAAACGCTGGAAGGCGGCCCGCTGGCGGCACCCTATGTGAAGGGCAAGCTGGAGATGATCCGCAAAGAGGATTACACCCGCAGATGCAGCTTCAACATGCGCTAAAAGACGCGCGTCTGGCATTGGCAAATGCCCCACAGGGCACAATGCCGATGATGAGCGATATCGCCGCACTGTGGGAAAATGCCGCGCAAAACGGGCTGGCTGAACAGGATCTGGCGGCGGTCTACGCGTGGCTGGATAACGCGCGTCAGGCCTGACGACGAAGGGGCGCAAATGGAATGGCTACGCCAGCGAATTGAGCATCAGGTGCTGGGCCTGACGGGGATGGCGCTCAAGGAAATTGATTTCGAGCGCCCGGTCGGCGAACCGGGGCTGTTTGGCCCCCAGTCGGCCATCTGGCCGGTACACGGTGATTTTACGTCGATGCTGTGCGGCGGCATCAGCGCGCTGTTGCTGCAGATGCTGCACCCGCTGGCGCTGGCAGGTGTCTGGGATCATTCGTCGTTCCGCGAGGATATCTTTGGCCGTCTGCGCCGAACCAGCCAGTTTATTTCCGCCACCACCTTTGCCACGGAACCGGATGCTGAACGGCTGATCGCGAAAGTGAAAGCCATCCACATGCGTATTAGCGGTACCGATGTTGATGGTACGCCATACGCCGCCAGCGATCCGGATTTATTGACCTGGGTCCACGTAGCGGAATGCAGCTCGTTTATGGCCTCGCACCTGCGCTATCGACGTACGGTGGTCTCGCCCGCGCGGCAGGCACAATACTTTATTGAATCGGCCAGCATTGCCGAAAAACTGGGGGCGCGTAATGTGCCCAAAACGCCCCAGGCGGTGGCGGATTATCTTGAGCAGATGCGCCCGCAACTGCGCTGCGATGCGCGTACCCGGGAAGTGGCAAGGGTTTTGATGACCACCCGGCTGCCTGGTCGTTTCACGCAGCCTGCGGGGAGGATTTTTATGAAAGCCGGTATCGATTTGCTGCCCGACTGGGCCCAGGAGATGCTGGATTTACGGCTGAACCCGGTGGAACAGCGTGTGGTTCGCGGTAGCGTGCATCTGATTGCGGCCGTCCTGCGTCGCTCGGTACGGAATGGCGCCTATCATTGCGCGATGCGGCGTATGCAGCGTTGATGAAAGTAGAAAAGTGAGCGAAAAAAAGCCGGCACTCAGTGCCGGCATTTTTATCAGATTTTGCAGGCGTCGCCGCAGTCATCATCGGCAATAATCGCCTGCGCTTTTTTGTCTGCATCGTCCAGACGTTCCGCATTGCGCTCTTGCGCTTCTTCCAGGCCGTCGAAGACCAGGTTATCCAGATCAATTTCCATTCGTTATCTACTCACTCTGTTCTACACTTGTCACAGTATATTGCAAAAATGTTGATTGATGTACCCGCTTATGGACGTGACCGCCTATTCAGCACGAACCGTCATCCTTGTCCCGGCCTCATTGCCGAAATGTGACGTAGCGCTGCTGAAATGCGCACGCAGTGTTCAAAGAGATATCGATAACAGGCGAATACTGGAAACAGGAAAGCATATAACCTTAAAAACGAGTACCAGATCGGAGGGATATGCAATGCAGAAACAGGAACTACAGGCATTAAACAATTTTGATTTTCTGGCCCGCAGCTTTGCGCATATGTACGCGGTGGGCCACCCCATCGACATCAGCACGATCACCGGCAACATGAACGAACAGCAGAGAATCTGGTTCTGCGCGCGATATGACCATTACCGAAAGCAGGCTGAAAGGGCCAAAGCGCAAGCGCTGGAAATGTGTTAATCATTAGCGGGCCGAATGGCCCGTTCTTATTCAAACGGGCACTTTCAGTGCCCGTTGTTGTTTCCAGATAACACCGCTATCTGGAACCTTTATCTGATGCGCTCCCACGGAATGAGGTTATCCAGCAACACCGACAGCAGGATACCCACCAGCAGGCCGTTGCTGAGCAGCGGGCGGAGAGTGAGCGGGACATCCTGCAGATACACGGGTGGCAGACTCATCAGGAATAGCCCAACAAACAGCGGCAGGGCGAGGCGATAGATATTCCGCGAGGTAAACTTGACCTGCTGGCTGAAAACGAGGCTGGAGTAGAGCAGCGGCAGATAGGAAACCAGCATCACCGCGCTGCTAACGCCCAACGGGATGGCGCAGAAGAAGCGGGTGAGTGGGGTGATGAGTGCGACCAACAGGAACAGCATTCCACCGTAGAAGAAGGAGCGTCGCGAGCTATCGCCAGTTTGGGTTAACAATCCGACGGAAGAAACAAAGGGTGAGAAGGGGATCACGGCAAATGGCACGGTCACGAGGGTAATGATGCCGGAGACGATAAAACTGCGGCGATAGTGCGCACCGCTAGCCGTAGCCGATGGGTAAAATACGTCGGTACCGCGAATCGCGCCATAGGTGTTGCTGATGTTAACCAGTCCGGTCATTACGGCGGTCAGAATAATCCCCGGCGACAGCGCACCATGGCTGCCGAGCGGGAACCACTGCCAGTGCAGTTCACCAAATGCAGTCTCTGCGGCGCCAAAACATATCCGCCACACCGCCCAACCCACCACGGTGCCAATCAACAGCGCGTAGCGCGAAATACGCGGCGGCAGGAAAATAATCAGGCCAATCACAAACAGCATCACCGCGACCGAAAGAAGAAACGGGGCGAGTGACAGGCTAACGGTAGTCCTGGCAATACCAAACGGCAGCCCCAACATGCCCTTAAAGAAAATCGCCGTGAGCTGTGCCCCGAGCAGAAGCATAAAGGTGACCATCACCGTTGGGGTAAACAACTTCGCCAGCCGGTTTCCCAGCCCGCTGATACCGATGAGGATGGTGAGCACTGCCGAGATCGCAATACCTACCGCCAGACTGCTGGCGATATCGTTTAGCGGCGTTCCGCGCGATGCTTCAGCCAGCGTAATCGTCAGAATCGTTCCCCACCACAGGCCGGTAGGGCCTTCCATAATGGCGCGGCGATGGCCGCAGAACGTTTGCAGCAGACAGGCAACGGCGGTGGTCAGGAACGCGTACTGCGTCAACATCAGTAGGCTGCTTGGCGGGAGGTGGAAGGCGGAAACCAGCGTAGGGGGAACCACCACGGTATTGCAGAAGATAAAGAAGAACCATTGAAAACCGGACAGCAGGTTTTCGCGTGACAAGAGAGAAATCGGCATAGGGCACATCCGTAAATAAACGCTACTGTATGCTTTTCTGTCACTCCTCGGGAAAAATCAGCACTAACGGCCTGAAAAGCGGAATGAAATGCCGCCCAGGCAGCATGAAATGCATTATTTGTGTGATGAATATATTCATTATTGCCTATACCGCGAACTCCGCCAGTCTGGAAAGCGGGAAATGCAGCGAGGGATCCTGCCTCAGGGTATCCAGCAGATACTCAATCGTTACCCGTACGCGGGGGGCAATCAGCGCTCGATGTGGATACTGAATCACCATTTCATAGCTGCCAGGATCATGCTGGCCAAAAAGTAATACTTTCAACTGACCGGTTTGCAGGTGCGTGATGGCATGATGGACCCCCACCTGCGCAATCCCCAGCCCGAGCCGGGCTGCCTGAAGCTGAGCTTCTGGGGCCGACAGGGTGATAACGGCCGAGTCGGGCTCAAGGATGGTCAGGCTACCGTCTTTGCCACTGAATCCCCACGGAGATACCCGTCCGCCGAGAAATCGACGGGCGATCAGATGGTGCTTTTTGAGATCCTCTGGTGTCTGCGGTATGCCGTACTCTGCCAGATAATCCGGAGAGGCGACCAGCACCATGTTGAGCTGACATACCGGGCGCGAAATCAGCGAGGAGTCGATGATACGCCCGCCGCGGATGGCCAGATCGTAGCCATCGCGGACGATATCGGTCACCCGATCGTCAAAATCCACTTCTACGGATAACCCGGGGTAGCGTTGACGTAGTCCCGGCAACGCGGGCAGGAGCTGTTCGCGGCCAAAAGCGGCGCTAGTGGATATACGCACATGTCCACGGGTTTCCATTTTGCCCGTCACTACCGTATCGACGGCAGTATCCAGTGCGGCGATAGCGATACGCGCTTGCTGGAGAAATGCCGCGCCTTCTTCAGTCAGGCTGAGCTTTCGTGTCGTGCGGTTCATCAGGCGGACACCTAGCGCTTGCTCAAGCCCGGCAATATTTTTGCTGATGGCTGCAGTACTGACCCCTGAAGACGCGCGGCGGCGGCGAAGCTACCGGCATCGGCAGCATCGATAAAGGATGTCATCGCGCGAACGCGTTGCGAGAGTTCCATTGTGGTCTCCTGAACGGGATTCATGGCTCACCATTATTAACTTTAGGTTGAAGGCGATTCAACCATAAACGCTATTAAGGTTATCAATCATCAGCGGCATACTGCCTGTCATTCAAGATGAACGCGATAAGGTGAAGGCGCTATGAAGACATTGGTGATTGTTTCCCATCCCTATTTTTCCCAATCAAGGGTGATCCGCGCCCTGCAACGAACGGCAGAAAACGCAGACAACGTGACGGTTCGTAACCTTGAGACGATATACGGTGATGAAGTGGCGACCATTGATGTTGTCGCTGAACAGGCGGCTTACCGCGAGGCGGAACGGGTGGTTTTTCTCTATCCCACCCACTGGTTTAATCTGACACCGATGCTCATAGCCTATCTCAATGAAGTCTGGACGTACGGCTGGGCGTTTGGTACGGGCGGTACGGCGTTAAAAAATAAGCAGCTGCAGATAGTGACAACTGCAGGCGCCAGTGAGTTTACTTACTCGCATGATGGTCTGCTGAATAACACCATGGAAGAGGTACTGACGCCGATGAGGGCCAGCGCTCGCTACGTGGGGATACACTATTGCAAGCCGCTGGCGTTTTATGAGGTGGCGAGCGGTAATCAAGATAAGGTCGCCGATTTTCAGGCCCGTTTCGCGACGCTACTGGCAGAGAAATAATGCAGAGGAGCGAGAAATGATCAAACGTAAGTTGGGGCAAGGACTGGAGGTTTCCGCACTATCGCTGGGGCAATGGGCTATGGCAAAGCACGCGATCTGCCGGACCGGGGCAGATGATTGAACTGTTGCGCAGCGCGGTGGCTCGCGGGATGGATTTTTTTGACACCGCTGAGGTGTACGGCCCATGGACCAATGAGGTGATGGTAGGCGAGGCGCTTGCGCCGCTGCGCCACCAGGTCAAAATTGCCACCAAGTTTGGCTGGGATATCGATCAACGAACCGGTGAGCATCGGGGAGGCGTAAACAGTCGGCCAGAACAGATTCGCCGCTCGGTGGAGGGCAGTCTGAAGCGTCTTGGCACAGACTATATCGATCTCTGCTATCAGCATCGTGTCGACCCTGATGTTCCGATGGAGGATGTCGCAGGAACGATAAAAGATATGATAGCGGAGGGAAAAGTACGTTGGTTCGGAATGTCCGAGGCCAGCGAAGCTTCTATTCGCCGCGCTCATGCGGTTCAACCTCTGGCGGCGTTACAGAGTGAATACTCTTTGTGGACTCGCGAGCCTGAAGAACAGGTGCTACCCACGCTGCAAGAATTGGGTATTGGTCTGGTGCCTTACAGTCCATTGGGGAAAGGTTTTTTAACCGGAAAAATAGATGCTGAAACGGTATTTGATAGCAATGATATTCGTGCCAAAACGCCTCGCTTTACCGGGGAGGCGCGTGCCAGTAACCAGCGTTTGATTATGCTGATTCGCGAAATTGCCGATCGTCATCAAGCCACTCCCGCGCAGGTTGCCCTGGCGTGGCTGTTGGCGCAAAAACCGTGGATTGTCCCGCTGTTTGGCACTCGTAGTCTGAGTCGCTTTGAAGAAAACATTGGCGCACTCAATGTGCGGCTGGATGTACAGGATTTACAGCGCATTGCAGGGGCCAATATTACGATTCAGGGCGAACGCTATCCGGCTGAAATCCTGCGGTTCTCTGGCAAGTAACGACCTGGATTTATGAAATTGAATCATAGGCCAGTTCTGATTATCCGCGCTAATCATGCGCAAATGAGCTCACTATACTGTTCGCACTTACCTGCTAATGGGGACGCGGCCCCTCACGGAGAAAAGACAATGCAAAACTCACTGAATAATCAACAACAGGCGATGATCCCAATTGCGGCGTTCACCGCGTGCGGCGACATGGACAAACTGACGCAGGCATTGAATGAAGGGCTGGATGCCGGTTTATCGATAAATGAAATCAAAGAGGTTCTGGTACAGCTATACGCCTACTGCGGCTTCCCGCGTAGCCTGAATGCGCTGGGCTGCTTTATGTCAGTGGTCAAAGCCCGTCAGGCAAGAGGGATCGTGGATCAGGAAGGAAACACCGCGACACCGCTGCCCGAGAACTGGGACAGCCTGGCGGCGGGGACGGAAAATCAGACTCGGCTGGTGGGGCAGAGGGTTAGCGGGCCGTTATTCGATTTTGCCCCCGCTATTGATGTCTACCTGAAGGCGCATCTGTTTGGTGATATCTTCCAGCGCGATGTACTGAGCTGGTCCGCGCGCGAGCTGGCAACCATTTCGGCTCTGGCGGCGATACCCGGGGCGGAGAGTCAGTTGAAAAGCCATTACGCGATTAGCTGCAACAACGGTATCACGCCGGAACAGCTTCACGCCTTTGTCGCCGTGCTAGCGGAAAAATGCGCGCCGATATTGCGGCTAATGCTCGCGCGGTGCTGGCGCAGTATCTTAATTAGCCGGCATAACGGCGAGCAGTCGGTAAAAAGACCTATCCACGACTCAGGTCACCTTTTACCGAGTTTTTCTCCTATTCCATATAAAACAAAGGGCTATAATTCGACATGACATTCAATAATGAGGAAATATCATGTCTGAACCAACCCGATTACTGAAAAATATGCTGCTTGCTGGCGCGGTACTGCTGACGTCCACTGCCTCCTGGGCTGCGGAACACTGGATTGATGTGCGTACTCCGGATCAGTATCAGGAGACGCACGTGCAGGGCGCGGTGAATATTCCGCTTAAGCAGCTGGCTGAACGCATTGGGGAAGTGACGCAGGATAAGAATGACACGCTGTATCTGTACTGCAACACCGGTAATCAGTCAGGCAAAGCGGAAACGCTGCTGCAAAAAATGGGCTATAAAAATGCAGTTAATGAAGGCGGCCTGAAAGATGTCGAGAAAAAACAGCCCCTGGTAAAATAGTGCTTTTCTCCACCCGCGGTAGGCTAGCGGCTTTCCCGTTGAGAAAAGATAGATTGGCGTAATCGAGACGACGTTGCTAGCCTCAATAGTTCAGGTATCCGGGTGGATCTCCAGTGCAACCACCCGATTTTGTTATTGACGCACGAAGGATCTCACATGAGCGAAGTTAAGATTGTTGCTACCCTGACGCCCCGCCAGGAACATATCGATACCATCAGAAAAGCTGCGCAGGCGATGGTGCCTCTCACGCATCAGGAAGCAGGGTGCTTACAGTACGATCTGCATGAAAGCCGGGCGATTCCCGATGTCCGCGAACTGGCAAATGAAGGTGGTGTGTCGTTTGTTTTTATTGAGCGCTGGAAGTCGGAAGACGATCTGAAAAAGCACGTAGCGATGCCCTATCATGATGATTTTCTGGCAATTCTGGATGGGAAACTGGAAAGCATCAACGTACAGCGATTAACAAAACTGTAAGATTGATTCGCTGAAGAGAGAGAAGAAAAGCGCCATATCGAGGAGATATGGTGCGTTCGATTGGACTCGAACCAACGACCCCCACCATGTCAAGGTGGTGCTCTAACCAACTGAGCTACGAACGCGTAATGGTGCGTTTAATTGGACTCGAACCAACGACCCCACCATGTCAAGGTGGTGCTCTAACCAACTGAGCTATAAACGCATAATGGTGCGTTCGATTGGACTCGAACCAACGACCCCCACCATGTCAAGGTGGTGCTCTAACCAACTGAGCTACGAACGCATTGTTGCTTGCGACAACGGGACGAATATTAGCGGCAGCCGCGTGCTGTGGCAAGCGGAAAATGTGTGATTTCACCCGACTGGAGAACTTTTGCCCATCTCTGCTGCATTTTTCTGCGGTTCATCAAACTTCGTTGATCTCCTTCGATTTTATCGTGTTGTCACTTTGCTCGGACAATCCATCTAACGACCCTTTTTGTCCCTGATGATTGAAATTGAAAATGTTATGTTATAACGTTTGTTTTTTCGCGCAAACGGTAAGGATAAAATGCAAATGAAACATCTGGGGAAAATGGTTTTGGTGGCGGGGCGTTACTGGTAAGTGGCCAGGCGCTGGCACATGGGCACCACGATCACGGTCAGCCGCTGTCGGAAAAAGAGCAGAAGGCGGCAGAAGGGATATTTGACGTTGCCGATGTGAAAGATCGTCCCCTGGAAGACTGGGACGGGGTGTGGGAGTCGGTGTATCCGCTGTTGCTTTCCGGCGACCTGGATCCAGTTTTCCAGCAAAAAGCCGCGAAAGATAAGAGTAAAACCTTTGGGCAGATTAAAGAATATTACCGCACGGGCTATGCGACCAACGTCAATATGATCGGTATTGAAAATGGCGTCATGGAATTTCACGTTGGTGATAAGGTCAGCGCTTGCAAGTACCGCTACGCCGGGCACAAAGTCTTAACTTACGCATCAGGTAAAAAGGGAGTGCGCTATCTGTTTGAGTGTCAGGATGCAAACAACGCTGCGCCGAAATACGTGCAGTTCAGCGACCATATTATTGGGCCGCGAAAATCCGCTCACTTCCATATTTTTATGGGGAATAAATCTCAGGAAGCCTTGCTGACAGAGATGGACAACTGGCCGACTTACTACCCGTACCAGTTGACCAAAAAGCAGGTAGTGGATGAGATGCTGCACCATTAAGCGCAGCGCCCCCTCAGCCTGAGTCGGCGAGGGGCTAGCCGTATTAACGCGCGGCGCGTTGGAGAATGACCGATGCGGGTTGGCGCTGGAGGAAGCGCATTCTCAGCATCATCATCACTGCCGCCGACGTCAGGCCAATAATAAAGCCCCACCAGAAGCCCGCCGGGCCCATCCGCTCAACCACCAGATCGGTCAGCGCCAGTACGTAGCCGCAAGGCAGACCCAGCACCCAGTAGGCGATAAAGGTAATAAAGAAGATTGAACGCGTATCTTTATAACCGCGCAAAATACCGCTACCGATAACCTGGATTGAATCTGAAATCTGATACAGCGCAGCCAGCAGCATCAACTGGGCAGCGAGCGTGACGACTTCGGGGTTATCGTTATACAGCAAGGCGATGTGGGTACGCATCAAGCTAGTGAATACCGCCGTGCAGACTGCCATGCATATCCCGACGCCCAAACCGGTACGCGCGGAAACCTGTGCGTCCGGCGTTGAACCCTGGCCCAGACGGAAGCCGACGCGGATGGTTACCGCCGCCGCCAGCGACATCGGCAGGACAAACATCAGCGAGCTGAAGTTGAGCGCAATCTGGTGACCGGCAACGTCAACGATCCCCAGCGGTGAAACCAGCAGCGCAACGACTGCGAATAGCGTGACCTCAAAAAACAACGCCAGCGCAATAGGCAGCCCGAGCGTGGTTAGACGCTGCAGAATGGCGAAATCCGGGCGGCTGAAACGCTCACTATGGCGAATATCGCGCATTGAACCCGCATGGCGAACGTAGTAGAGCATGCTGAAGAACATCACCCAGTAAACCGACGCGGTCGCCACGCCGCAGCCCACGCCGCCCAGCTCCGGCATGCCGAAATGACCGTAAATAAAGATGTAGTTAACCGGAATATTTACCAGCAGGCCGATAAAGCCCATAACCATGCCGGGCTTGGTTTTCGCTAGCCCTTCACATTGGTTACGCGCCACCTGGAAGCACAGGTAGCCCGGCGCGCCCCAGAGCAGCGCGCGCAGGTAGCCAACGGCTTTATCCGCCAGAGCCGGGTCGATGTTATGCATCGCGCGAATGATATGCCCGGCGTTCCACAGGACCACCATGATTAATATTGAGACAAAACCGGCCAGCCAGAAACCCTGGCGAACCTGGAGGGCGACGCGATCCCGGCGGCCGGAACCATTAAGTTGAGCAATAACCGGCGTCAGCGCCAGCAGCAGACCGTGACCAAAAAGGATCGCTGGCAGCCAGATGGAGGTACCAATCGCCACCGCGGCCATATCGGTGGCGCTGTAGCCGCCAGCCATGACCGTATCGACAAACCCCATTGCTGTTTGGGCCACCTGCGCAAGGATAACCGGGATAGCCAGAGCTAATAACTGACGCGCTTCGCTAAAATACTTCTGCACGTGAACACCTGTATTGTTGTTATTTATTCTCGCCGTACGTGAGCACGGGAGACAGATAAGCCGCCTTAACCGGCAGCAAGAAGAATAAATAGAGGAATTGCTCCGATATTGTAGCGAGGATTTGCTATTAATCTAGTCAAAAAAAAGGGGGCGTGCCGCGGAAGGTGGCAACCTGTTTTATCAACTGCTATTGTGCGTAGCAGATAAACCGGTAGCGATACCGGTACGATGATTAACAGGAGTTAACGATATGTTCACTGGTATTGTGCAGGGCACGGCAAAAATCGTGTCCATTGATGAAAAACCTAACTTCCGCACCCACGTCGTGGCGCTGCCGGAACATATGCTGTCTGGCCTTGAGACCGGCGCCTCAGTGGCCCACAACGGCTGCTGCTTAACGGTCACGGAAATTAACGGCGACCAGATTAGCTTCGACTTGATGAAAGAGACGCTGCGCATTACCAACCTGGGCGATGTCAAGGTGGGCGATCTGGTTAACGTCGAGCGTGCGGCGAAATTCAGCGATGAAATTGGCGGCCACTTAATGTCGGGTCATATTATGACCACTGCAGAAGTCGCAAAAATTCTGACCTCGGAAAACAACAAGCAGATCTGGTTTAAAATCCAGGATCCATCGCTGATGAAATATGTTTTGTATAAGGGTTTTATCGGGATTGATGGCATTAGCCTGACCGTTGGGGAAGTGACGGCGACTCGCTTCTGCGTGCACCTGATTCCGGAAACGCTGGAGCGTACCACGCTGGGTAAAAAACGCCTTGGCGATCGCGTGAATATCGAGATTGATCCGCAAACTCAGGCGGTTGTCGACACCGTAGAGCGCGTGATGGCGGCAAAAGAAGCCGCGGTGACCCAGGCGATTGCAGAGTAAAGGAAAACGCCTGCACCACACGGTGCAGGCGTTGAAGTACTAGCGCGCGACGCGCAGACCGTGTTCTACCCCTCGGGAGAACATCACCTGCCATAGCTGAATATCCCGCGCGCGGAACGCACCCGCACAGGCGTTGAGATAGTAGCTAAACATTCGCTTGAATCGTTCAGAATAGTTGTCCGCGATTTCCGGCCAGCAGGCGAGGAAACGCTCGTACCAGGCCATCAGCGTGGTATCGTAATCAGCGCCGAAGTTATGCCAGTCTTCCATCACAAAGTGAGGCTCGCTGGCGACGGCAATCTGGCGAACTGAGGGTAAACAGCCATTCGGAAAGATGTATTTGTTGATCCACGGATCGACATTGTTGTCGGTCTTCTTCGAACCAATGGTGTGCAGTAAGAACAGCCCATCGGGCTTCAGATTGCGGTCGACGACGTTGAAATAGGTGTCGTAGTTTTTCGGGCCCACGTGCTCGAACATCCCCACAGAGACGATACGGTCGAACTGATCGTTGAGGTCGCGGTAATCCTGAAGCAGGATCTCCACATCCAGCCCTTCACAGCGCGCCTGCGCCATTTTCTGCTGTTCGGCGGAAATGGTAACCCCTTTGACGCTAACCCCGTAGTTTTTCGCCATAAAGGCGGCTAAACCACCCCAGCCGCAGCCGATATCCAGCACGCGCATTCCCGGCTTCAACTGCAACTTCTGGCAGATGAGGTCGAGCTTGGCCTGTTGAGCCTCTTCCAGCGTTTTGGCTTCTTTCCAGTAGCCGCAGGAGTACTGCATAAATGAATCAAGCATGCGGCTGAAAAGATCGTTGCCAAGGTCGTAGTGTTCTTTGCCAACCTGCCAGGCGCGTCTGCGGCTCTGGAGGTTAAACAGACGAGCGCCGGCAACGCGCAGCGTATCTTTGAAATGGTGTGGAAGTTGATTTTCTAATCCGGCGCGCAGCACCTTGTCGAAGAAGATATCGAGACGGTCACATTCCCACCAACCGTCCATATAGCTTTCGCCAAGGCCTAACGAACCTTCTTGTAAAACACGTTTGAAAAGACGCGGATTTCTGACTTGAATATCGCAGGAGGCATTGCCGTTGATTTCAATACCTGCTCGGTTTAGCAGCTCGCTAACGATGCGATACCAGTCGTCGTCCGGTACACTTACTTCTTCTATACACGATGAGCTCATAGCTTCTCCATCCCGACCTGATGATCAGAACCTTAAAACAGCGTAGACGCTTTTTTGGGTTTGTGAGAAATGTCACGAAAAATTCGTGAGCCTGCTATCCGACGTAGCACAGAGGAAGGGAAGAACCCCTTGCCGAAAGCCAATCCATGGTTTAACGGGAAGCTATCCTGCTCCCGCTTAATTAGTTCAATGTATATTAATTATGTGATGCCGATCCAGTATAGGACGCTAAGTGTATTGATTCAACTAAAAACTTAGCGCCCTAATCATTTCCTATGGCATTGATATGAGTGATGTTTAGGCGTGGGAATTCGCGTGCTCATTTTGACGTTCAGCACGACGTGCAGAGCGCTGCATGCGGTAGCCAATGCCGGCGAGAACCACGGTGACCAGCATCACGCTCGTGGTGGTCAGCAACGGCGTTGCAATCAGCGTTGAGACCGCCAGGCTTGCCAGGAAGCACAGCCCTAACTGCAACGTGTTCTGTAGCGCGGCTGCTCGGCCAGTTGCCTGTGGGAAGGGCTTCAGCGCCTGCGCAACGACAATGGGATAAATCGCCCCGTTGGCGGTTGCCATGATGCAGAAGGGGATCAACAGCGCGGTCAGGGAGACGCCTTCCGCGAGGCCGACGCCCCAGGTCCCGATAACGCTGAGCGCAAAGAGCGCCAGCAGCCACGGCAACATCTGGCTACCCTGCCATTTTTGCAGCGCCGCGCGACAGCCATAGCCGCCAATCAGGAAGGCGATGGTTTGCGGTACATAGCTCAGACCAATTACCGTCGGGCTGTAGCCCATTTCATGCAGAATAAATGGCGAACCGGTCAGCCAGGCGAAAAAGCTGGCGGAGCAGGCGGCGTAAATCAGCACGTTGCCGCGGTAGTCCTTACTGCGCAGCAGACGTAAAAACGTGAGCTTCTCTTCACTGGCGACGTTTTTATTGTGGGCCGGCTTCAGACGCAAAGCGGGCAGCATCAATACCAGGGTAATGATAAACAGCGTTGCGAAGATGGCCTGCCAATCAAAGTGGGCCAGCAGCCAGCTGCCGAGCAGCGGTGCCAGCGCAGGAGACAGGCCGACCAGCGGCATAATGGTCGCAAAAATACGGTTGGTGCGCTGAGCGGGATAATAGTCGGTAACCATGGCTTGCCAGGTCACCGCGGCGGCGCAAACGCCAACCGCCTGCACGAAGCGCAGCACCAGTAGGGTGGTACCATCGCGAACCCACAGCATGCCAAGGCAGCCGATGGCAAAAATGGTTAAACCGGTCAGCAGGATCGGTTTACGGCCATAGCGGTCAGACAGCGGCCCCCACAGTAGCTGCGCCACGGCGAAACCCGCGAGGAACAGACTCAGGCTCGCGCTGACGGCGGATGCCGGCGTTTGCAGGTCTTGCTGAATGGCGGCGAACGCCGGTAGGTACATATCGGTAGCCAGGAAGCCCAGCACGCTCAGTCCCGCGAGCCAGACTAAAAATCCTTTCCCAGGTTGCATAAATTGCCTTTTTTATCGTAGTTCACACTGTGCCGCTGAGTGTAGAGAGTGCATTCCCGGTTGTGAAACGCTAATATTTGAGGCATGGATTCAAATTTTTTGCAGGCAGAAAATGTGGTCTGAATATTCTCTGGAAGTGGTTGATGCGGTCGCGCGCAACGGTAGCTTTAGCGCCGCGGCGCAGGAGCTACACCGGGTGCCCTCTGCAGTAAGCTATACGGTGCGACAGCTTGAGGAATGGCTGGCGGTGCCGTTGTTTGAACGTCGCCATCGGGATGTTGAATTAACGCCTGCGGGAGCATGGTTTCTTAAAGAAGGGCGTTCTGTTATCAAAAAAATGCAGATCACTCGTCAGCAGTGTCAGCAGATTGCCAACGGCTGGCGCGGCCAGCTGGCGATTGCCGTTGATAACATCGTGAAACCTCAGCGCACCCGTCAGCTGATTGTCGATTTTTATCGCCACTTCAGCGACGTCGAACTGATTGTCTATCAGGAAGTTTTTAACGGCGTCTGGGATGCGCTGGCGGATGGGCGCGTGGAGCTGGCGATTGGCGCGACGCAGGCCATCCCGGTTGGTGGGCGTTTTGCCTTTCGCGACATGGGCATGCTCAACTGGCACTGCGTGGTGGCCAGTACGCATCCGCTCGCGAAGATGGACGGGCCGCTGAGCGATGACGTGCTGCGCAACTGGCCGTCGCTGGTACGGGAAGACACCTCACGGTCGCTACCCAAGCGAACGACCTGGCTGCTTGATAACCAGAAGAGGGTGGTGGTGCCGGACTGGTCGTCGTCGGAGACCTGTATTTCTGCCGGACTTTGTGCGGCGATGGTGCCGGGGCATCTGGCGCAGCCGTGGCTGGAAAGCGGAGAGTGGGTTGCGCTGGAACTGGAGAATCCGTTCCCGGATGCAGCCTGTTGTCTGACCTGGCAACAGAGCGAAGCGTCGCCGGCATTGAGCTGGCTGCTGGAATATTTGGGGGATAGCGAGACGCTAAACGATGAGTGGCTGCGGACGCCCGTTCAGGACGCCCACAGTTAACCCTTAACGACGGTAATCGCGATACGGGCCGTCGGCCACGGAGCGTCGCTCGATCAGGCGCGGATGCACCTCAATCGACTGCGACTCTTCGCGCTTGCTGACGATACGATCCATCAGCATGTTGAAGGCTGTCTCACCAAGTGAATCTTTCGGCTGATGAATGGTGGTCAGCGCCGGGTAAAGAAACGCGAGTTACGCACGTTGTCATACCCGATCAGCGAAATATCCTGCGGCACGCGCAGCCCCATTTCATCGGCGGCGCAAAGCGCGCCCATGGCCATGATGTCGCCGCCACAAAAGATAGCGGTAGGGCGCGGGTGCTGGGAGAGAATCTGCTGCATAGCGCGATAGCCAGACTCCGGCTCGAAGTCACCCTGGACTATCCAGTTTGCCGGAACATTGATTTGCGCTTCTTCCATGGCCTTCATAAAGCCAGCCAGGCGTCCTGCGCCGGTGTTACGTTCCAGCGGGCCAGGAATGACGCCAATATCACGGTGGCCGCGTTCGATCAGATAACGGCCCGCCATATAGCCGCCTTCGAAGGCGTTGTCGATGACCGAGTCGGTAAAGTCGGCTTTGGCTTCGCCCCAGTCCATCACCACCATTGGAATATGGCGATACTCTTCCAGCATTGAAAGCAGGGATTCCGGATATTCGGAACACATCACCAGCAGGCCATCAACGCGTTTTTGCGCCATCATTGACAAGTAGGCGCGTTGTTTCTCGAGATTGTTCCACGCGTTGCCAAGGATCAGGGTATAGCCCTTCTGGAAGCAGTTTTTCTCAACGGCTTCGATAATTTCAGCAAAGTAGGCCGCTTCGCTGCTGGTCGCCAGCAAACCAATCGATTTGGTGTGGTTGACCTTCAGGCTACGGGCAACGGCGCTTGGCGAGTAGTGCAGCTCTTTAATCGCTGCCCACACCGCTTCCCGCGTCTCTTCGGCGACAAAACGCGTTTTGTTAATTACATGTGATACGGTTGTAGTGGAAACGTTTGCGCGCTTCGCTACATCTTTAATTGTTGCCATTCCATCTCACTCCAGACCCTGGCCTGCCCCTGATAAACTCGAAACGAAAACGTTTGCCTTTATACACCCTGACGCAATTTTGTGGATTGCGGTTCGCCAGGAAAACGATACAGGACGACAGGAGGGGGTCAATGGCCGGTACGCTTATAAATAAGCGTCGAATTTTGACGTATCCGGACGCAAAGTGGAAGAGCAAAAACCAACATCCTGCTAAATCTGTGAAGATTTTTACGATTATCTGTGCAAAAATGAGTGAGCTCAGTTTTGCTGTGGTCATTAAAAGGAGAAAAATTGATGAGTACCGAACTTAAGATGTCACTCACCACGACCGTTATTGTGCTGGCGTTGATCGTCGCCGCTGGACTTACCGCTGTTCTGCATTGATTCTTCCATGAGGGGCGTTCGCGCCCTCATGTCTGATTGTTAGCAAATTAGCAATAATCTTTTGCTGTTTTGTACACTTCTGCTTTTCTGTGATTAATGTCATGCTTTTGCCCTATATTGCCATGCCGCGTCTGTCGTGCGGCCAATCGGAGCTTTTGCATGAAAATCAATTTTCCCTTACTCGCGCTGGCCATTGGCGCTTTTGGCATAGGGACCACCGAATTCTCGCCGATGGGGCTACTGCCGGTCATCGCAAAGGGCGTTGACGTCTCGATCCCGGCTGCCGGTATGCTGATTAGCGCCTATGCGGTTGGCGTGATGGTCGGTGCGCCGCTGATGACGCTGCTGCTTTCTCATCGTGCCCGCCGCAACGCGCTGATCTTTCTGATGGCCATTTTTACCCTTGGCAACGTGCTGTCGGCCATCTCGCCGGACTACACCACCTTAATGCTGTCGCGCATTATTACCAGCCTGAACCACGGTGCGTTCTTTGGCCTGGGTTCAGTGGTAGCGGCAAGCGTGGTGCCGAAACATAAGCAGGCCAGCGCGGTGGCGACGATGTTTATGGGTCTGACGATCGCCAATATTGGCGGCGTGCCGGCGGCAACCTGGCTGGGTGAAACAATCGGCTGGCGTATGTCGTTCCTGGCGACTGCGGGACTGGGGATTATCGCTATTATCGGTCTGTGGTTGTCCTTGCCGAAGGGCGGGGCGGGTGAAAAACCTGATGTGAAACGTGAACTGTCGGTGCTGGTGCGCCCACAGGTGCTTTCCGCACTGCTGACCACCGTACTCGGCGCTGGCGCGATGTTTACGCTTTACACCTATATCTCACCGGTGTTGCGTACGATCACGGATGCGACGCCGGGCTTCATTACGCTGATGCTGGTGCTGATTGGCGTTGGGTTCTCCATCGGTAACTACCTCGGTGGCAAATTTGCCGACCGTTCAGTCAGCGGCACGCTGAAGGGGTTCCTGCTGCTGTTAATGGCTATCATGCTGGCCATCCCGTTCCTTGCGCAAACTCAGATCGGTGCCGCGTTCAGCATGGTGGTGTGGGGCGCGGCAACCTTCGCCGTGGTACCGCCGTTACAGATGCGTGTCATGCGTGTGGCGCACGAAGCGCCGGGCTGTCATCGTCGGTCAATATTGGGGCGTTTAATCTGGGTAACGCGTTGGGTGCGGTGGCCGGTGGTGCGGTGATTTCCGGTGGGCTGGGCTACAGCTTTGTGCCGGTGATGGGGGCGATTGTCGCCGCGCTGGCCCTGCTGGTGGTGTTCATGAGCGGCCGTCGTCATGGTGAAGAGGCCTTCGCCAGCCAGTAAACAAAAAAACGCAGAAGGCGTTTCCCTCTGCGTTAATCAATCAAACCCGGCGAAGCTTTGCGACGCTGGGTTTTTTCTACTTATGCTGACAGATTTTCAGCCACAAATGCCCAGTTAACCAGAGCCCAGAAGTGCTCGAGGTAGTTCGGACGCGCATTGCGGTAGTCGATATAGTAAGCATGTTCCCACACGTCAACGGTCAGCAGCGGCTTGGCGTCGGTCGTCAGCGGAGTGCCCGCGTTAGAGGTCGACACGATGGCCAGAGAGCCGTCTGCTTTCTTCACGAGCCAGGTCCAGCCAGCGCCGAAGTTTTTCACAGCGGCATCGGTGAACTGCGCTTTGAACTCTGCGAAGCTGCCGAAGGATTTAGTAATGGCTTCTGCGACAGCACCGGTCGGTTCGCCACCGGCATTTGGCGCCAGGCAGTGCCAATAGAAAGTGTGGTTCCAGACCTGAGCTGCGTTATTGAACACGCCGCCTTCAGAAGTGCGCACGATCTCTTCCAGCGTTTTACCTTCAAACGCGGTGCCTTTGATCATGTTGTTCAGGTTGGTAACGTAAGTCTGGTGGTGTTTACCATAATGATACTCGAGCGTTTCCACGGAAATATGTGGAACAAGAGCGTCTTTGGCATACGGTAATGCAGGTAATTCGAACGACATTGCTACTCTCCTTTTATTATTGTGTACTCTCAATAACCCTGTATTGAGTATGGATAGAGTAGCAAATTAAAAGGTGAGAGAAAAGATAAGCTTACCCCGTTTATTAACAAACGGGGTAAGTGATTAACGAATGGTCTTCGGGTCACCACGCGGCGGGCGCCAACGTAATGGCGGACCCAGTAATCTTCGCTGAGCGAGGTAATCTGAATATCCTGACCGGTACGCGGCGACTGAATGAATTTGCCGTTACCGACATATACGCCGACGTGATCGGCGGTGCCGCGGCCTTGGGTACGGAAAAAGACTAAATCGCCGCTTTCCAGTTCACTACGGTTCACCGGGCGGGCATCGCGTAAGTGATACATTTCGTTCGCGGTGCGGGAATGCGGATATTCACCAGGTCTTTATACGCATAGTAAACCAGGCCGCTACAATCGAAGCCTGTACGCGGTGAGTTTCCCCCCAGCGGTAAGGTTTACCCAACTGGCCCATCAGTTTGTTCATCGCGGTTTTCTGCGCTTTCTGGACACGAACCTTGTGTGCCTGCGCAATCGTGGTGGGTTGTGTTTCTACCGGCTGGTGGTGCAGGTTTTCTTATGGCCTTTACGCGTCGTCTTACAGGTGGTCACCACGTTGGCGGTTTTCACCGCGCGCGTTTTCGTGGTTTTCGTTGCGGCGGTTTTGCGAGAGGTGGGGCCGCTTTTTTAGCGACAACCGATGTGGTTTTTTTCTTCGTAACGGTAGTGGCGGTCTTTTTCTTGGTGTTGGATTTGCTGACCGTATTCTTTTTCTTACGTTCGCTGCCTTTTACGGGAAGCGACTTTTGCGCCGTGGGTGTTTTGGCATGCCCTGTAGCATGCGCCAACGGCGTGAAGGATAATGATGTAAACAACAATGCACAGAGCGTGAACGACCATTTTTTTATCTGCGCCACTGAACAACCCTCTGAGTATGCAGGCTAAATATCCTTGCCTGGGTATGGTTTACAAAACTCAACGATTCTAATCCATAAAAACACGAAATGTTAATAGTGTTTTTCACTCTAAAACGCTGTTTCGTTAGCAAGTGCAAAAAAAAACATCATTTGATACAGGTTCAGTTAAAAAATGAACAAGTTTTTTATCCGCCTGCCGATAAACACATATTTATAAGGCAACTTCTCTCATCAGACGATAAAATAGTAAGGCGTGAATAAAATGTTATTTTCTGTTCAGGCCGCAAAACGCTACAATGGTGGACTACTGCCGTAAAAAGAAGTTTGAGGAAGCAAGACAATGAGCGAAACAATTGAAAAAATTCAGCGCCAGATCGCTGAAAACCCGATCCTGCTGTACATGAAAGGTTCCCCGAAGCTGCCAAGCTGTGGCTTCTCTGCGCAGGCCGTTCAGGCACTGTCTGCCTGTGGCGAACGCTTTGCTTATGTTGATATCCTGCAGAACCCGGACATTCGTGCGGAGCTGCCAAAATACGCCAACTGGCCGACATTCCCGCAGCTGTGGGTTGACGGCGAGCTGGTCGGCGGTTGCGACATCATCATTGAAATGTATCAGCGTGGTGAATTGCAGCCGCTGATCAAAGAAACCGCAGCGAAATATGCGGAAGAGCCGAAAGCAGAGTAATTGGCTAACAGGCACAGAAACAAAAAAAGCGACCCATGGGTCGCTTTTTTTATGCCGCTACTCGTCAGCCTCGATGGGCAACGGCCAGCCGCCCAGGCGCTTCCAGCGGTTGACGATTTCACAAAACAGGATCGCCGTCTGCTCGGTATCGTACAGGGCAGAGTGGGCCTGGCTGCTGTCGAAATTCATGCCCGCAGCGATGCAGGCTTTAGACAACACCGTTTGCCCAGCGCCAGCCCGCTTAGCGCGGCGGTGTCAAAGGTGACGAAGGGGTGAAACGGGTTGCGCTTAAGCGAGGCGCGATCGGCTGCGGCCATCATAAAGCTGTGATCGAAAGTGGCATTGTGCGCCACCATAATCGCGCGGTTGCAGTCGCTGTCTTTCATGCCTTTACGCACCATTTTGAAGATGGCATGCAGAGCATCGTATTCGCTTACCGCGCCGCGCAGTGGATTATTGGGGTCGATGCCGTTAAACGCCAGTGCTTCCGGTTCGAGGTTGGCACCTTCAAACGGCTCAACGTGGAAGTGTAACGTGGTGTCCGGCATCAGCCAGCCTTGCTCATCCATTTTCAACGTAATTGCCGCTATTTCGAGCAGGGCATCCGTTTTGGCATTGAATCCGGCAGTTTCCACATCGATGACTACAGGATAAAACCCACGAAAACGGTCGCATAGACCATTAAGTTGCGCATTGTCGGACATCAGAATCTCTTAACTCAGAAAAAGTAGCGCGCATTATGGCAAATTTTGCCGCGGCTTGGAAAGGCGGGTAAAAAAACGGGTGCGCTCGCGCACCCGAGGAGAATCAGTTGCCGAGACCTTTACCGGCATCTTTTTCTTCGATCAGTTCGATTTTATAACCGTCCGGATCTTCCACAAACGCAATCACCGTGGTGCCGCCTTTTACCGGGCCAGCTTCACGGGTTACGTTGCCGCCGTTCTGGCGAATGCGTTCGCAGGCTTCCGCGGCGTTATCAACGCTGAGGGCGATATGGCCATAGGCCGTACCCAGCTCGTATTTATCCACGCCCCAGTTGTAGGTCAGCTCGATCACCGCTTCGTCGCTCTCTTCGCCGTAACCGACAAATGCCAGAGAGTACTTGTATTCGGTGTTTTCGCTGGTGCGCAGCAGCTTCATGCCCAGAACTTTGGTGTAAAAATCAATGGAGCGTTGCAGATCGCCGACGCGCAGCATGGTATGCAGTAAACGCATGATATCCCTCGTCCTTACTTATGAATAATCTCACTAGTATAGCGGCGGAACGCCGCCGCTATCAATGCAGGATCACAGCGTAGGATAATCGGTGTAACCTTCCGCACCGCCGCCGTAGAAGCTTTCCGGGCGCTGCGGGTTGAGCTCGGCTTTGCGCTGCAGACGAGCGACCAGGTCCGGGTTAGCGATATAGTCGCGGCCAAAGGCCACGGCATCGATTAATCCTTTTTCAATGAGCGCTTCCGCTTTTTCTGGCGTATAGGCGCCCGCACCGATAATCGGGCCGTGGAAACGGGCACGTACTTTTTCGCGGAACGCGTCGCTGTACGGCACGCCGCCGGCCCAGTCAGGTTCGGACATGTGCAGGTAAGCAATGCCGCGTTTACCCAGTTCTTCAATCAGATACAACGCATCGGCTTCTTCGTTCGGGCCGTTGTCGACGTTCTGGAAGGTGCCGATTGGCGAGACGCGGATACCGATACGCTCGGCACCCCATTCCTTAATACCGGCATCAACCACTTCCAGCACCAGGCGGGCGCGGTTTTCAACGCTGCCGCCGTACTGATCGGTACGGTGGTTAGAGGAAGGAGAGAGGAACTGGTGCAACAGGTAGCCGTGCGCAGAGTGCAGCTCTACCAGGTCGAAACCGGCTTCACGCGCGTTGGCAATGGCCTGACGGAAATCGTTGACGATCCCCGGATTTCTGCGGTTTCCAGCGCGCGTGGCATCGAGGTGTCGACGCGAATCGCATGGCCATTTTCGTCACGCAGCGAGGTACGGGTATTGGCGCTCAGCGCAGACGGTGCCACCGGGGCTTCACCGTTTGGCTGCAGGCTGTTATGCGAAATACGGCCAGTGTGCCACAGCTGAACGGCGATACGTCCGTCTTCGGCGTGAACGCCAGCGGTGATTTTCTGCCAGGCGGCAATCTGCTCTGGGCTGTGAAGACCCGGAGCGCCCTGGTAGCCTTTCGCCTGAGCGGAAATCTGAGTGGCTTCGGTGATAATCAAGCCAGAGCTTGCACGCTGGCGATAGTATTCCGCCATCAGCGGAGTAGGAATGTCGCCCGGTACAATGCTGCGCAGGCGCGTCAGCGGGCCATAAACACGCGGTTCGGGCGGTAACCGCACCCACTTTCAGTGGGTAAACAGTTTTTCTTGCGACATGGTGACTCCTGAGTAGACCGGTCGTCTAGTGGTATAGGAAATAAAAACGCCGGGATCACTCCGGCGCGGCAATCAGATTCCTGACGTGCGTCAGGGCGCTTTCCAGCGGTGCCGAGCTGCGCGAAATTTTCGCCTGCAGGTTCGCCCCCAGCCACAGAGAGTAGAGCACCTGGGCTGTGGTTTCGGCTTCGCCGTTGAACGTCAGGCAGCCTTCACGGCGGCCATTTTCCAGCGCTTGCGCCAGCAAAACCATAATCTGGCTGGCGCCTTTATTCATTTCAGCGCGCATATCTTCGGAAAGATCGCACACTTCAGCAGAGAGCTTCACGGTCAGACAGCCGCTAATCAACCCCTGTTGGCAAAACTGTTCGAGCGTGTGCTGGTAGTAGTTCAGCAGGCGGTCGCGGTAGTTTCCCGCGCCTTGCGTGAAGTGCTGCACCAGCCTCTGGTGATAGTCGGCAAAATGCCGGTCCAGCATGGCCACGCCAAACGCCTCTTTTGAACGAAAATAGTGATAAAACGAGCCCTTAGGCACTTCTGCCGTTTTCAGGAGTTCGCTCAGACCCATTCCGGTAAAACCGCGGTGCATGCAAAGACGCTCGCCGGTAGCCAGAATGTGTTCACGGGTATCATGTTCAATCGATTTGCTCATGACAGGCACTGTAATAGACCGATTGGTCTAATGCAAATGAATTTTTGAAAATGCCGTCTGGCGCGCATCAAACGGGAGAAAAGTTGCGCCCGCTGAATTAAACGTCTTCAATGAAGGGATGACGAGGTAAATAGGGGCTAAGGTGGCGGAGCAACTGGAGTTCTTCCCGGTTCAAAGTCCGTGCCGGGGAATTTGTCAGTCGGATGAACGCGGTTTCTGCCGTGGCTGTTTTCGCAGCCGCGATGAGCGTTTTCACTGGCAGAATATGAGCGATGCGCAAAAACAGGAGGTGCTGCGGCTGTGCCGTCAGCGGCTACTGCGCAAATTGCGCGCAGGTAAAGCGCCCGACGCGGAAGAACCTCAGCAGCCCTCACTGTTTTAAGCGCAAAAGTGCGTATACTCGATTGATATTTTTCATTGAGGAAGTGGTTATGGTTCAACGTATTACCCTGGCGCCTCAGGGCCGGAATTTTCACGTTTCGTGATGGGCTACTGGCGTCTGATGGACTGGAACATGTCCCCGCGCCAGTTGGTGAGCTTTATTGAGGAGCACCTGGATCTCGGCGTGACGACCGTCGATCACGCGGATATTTACGGTGGCTATCAGTGCGAAGCGGCGTTTGGTGAAGCGCTGAAGCTGGCGCCGCATCTGCGCGAGCGCATGGAAATTGTCACCAAGTGCGGTATCGCCACCACCGCCAAGCCAGAGCATGCGCTGGGTCACTACATTACCGATCGTAACCACATCATTCACAGCGCTGAGCAGTCTCTGCGTAACCTGGCGACGGATGTGATCGATCTGCTGTTGATTCACCGTCCGGACCCGCTGATGGATGCGGATGAAGTGGCGCAGGCGTTCACCGCACTGCACCAGAGTGGCAAAGTACGTCATTTCGGCGTCTCTAACTTTACCCCTGCACAGTTCGCGCTGCTGCAGTCGCGGCTGCCCTTTACGCTGGCGACGAATCAGGTTGAAATTTCGCCGATTCACCAGCCTACGCTGCTGGATGGCACGCTGGATCAGCTGCAACAACTGCGAATCCGTCCGATGGCCTGGTCATGCCTGGGAGGCGGTCGTTTATTTAATGACGAGGAGTTCCAGCCGCTGCGCGATGAGCTGGCGAAGGTGGCAAATGAACTGAATGCGGGCAGCATCGAGCAGGTGGTCTATGCGTGGGTCATGCGTCTACCGTCGCAGCCGCTGCCGATTATCGGTTCCGGCAAAATTGAGCGCGTGCGCTCGGCGATCGTTGCGCAGTCTCTCGACATGACGCGCCAGCAGTGGTTCCGCATTCGTAAAGCCGCATTGGGTTACGACGTTCCGTAATCATTACCTTCATAGCCGGCGTCGCCGGCTATCTTTTCTTTACGCCGTTTGCTCGGTCAGCGTGCCGGGAGCCGGCGCCGTCTCAAGCTGCGAGAGTGAGCAATACAGTCGCCAGAGAATCGATGCCAGCTCGGCAGCCGCTGGCTGGTGGTGATGGGAGAGGGTTTGGCAAATGCGCTGAAGTTCTTCAAGCGTGGCGGCTAGCGGGCGTTGCTGAACGCCGCGCTCACTCATGACATCGCGCAATAAGCTAATGCACATATCTCGTACCTGAGAGAGCGGGTCCGATCGTGATTCCCAGCCGCGCAGCTGCCAAACCACATGCGAACAGTTCAGCAGTACCACCCCCAACGCAGCAGCCAGCGCCGTGCCTGCTCATCCTGGCTAGTACTCAACTGACTGACGTGATGGTACACCAGCGATTCGAACTCGTGCTCGCTGCTGGAAGGGTGACGACTGAGTTGGTCGACGAAGTGACGGCGTAACGCACGAATATGGCGGCGACTTTTGCGCGCGTCTGACGCGGGCGTCAACACGGCGAAAGCCAGCCATGCCAACCCACACCGATAATTTTCGCCAGGTTATCATTGAGAAAATCGCCAAAATTGTAAACCGGTGGGTTGGTGACGGCGATAAACGATCCCATGAAAACAATCAACGAGCCCCATAGCCGCGCCTGTTTCGGCATTTGCAGCTTTAACAATTGCATCGTCAACAGCAGCGGGAACAGGAACAGCATGAACTGCCACAGGTCGCTGATTTGCACCATCAGGCCAAACTTGACGCCGAAGCTAAAGATGGACAGCAGAATCAGCGTACGCATCAGCAGCGTCAGTGAGCTGAACGGCGAGGGAACGTTAGAGTAGAGCACGCAGCAGATGGCGGCCAGCGTCAGCGCTGCCGCGCCGGACTCCCATTGTGTGCTGATGCTCAAGGCTCCCACGCTGACGAGGGCAAAAAAGGTGCGAATGCCACTCCAGGCCGCTTCGGCGTGGTCGGTGTGACGCATCAAGGCGGGGCGGCGGGAACGTTAAATTCGCTGACCGCGGTCGCATTTTGCAGCCGTAACAGCCAATGGCTGGTGGTCAGATAGAGACGGCAAAAATAGCGAAGCCGGCTCCAGAATGCATGATGTCGGTAGTCCTGCGGATCGCTGGGCGCCAGCGGGGCGATAATACGTGCGACGGTGTAGGCATCGCAATCGGGTCTGGCCAGCGCCTGCAACAGTGATTCCAGTACCGGACGTAAATTCTGCGGCGCGTTGGGCCAGTTGAGCATCAAGCGGCGCAGGCTGGAAATTACACTGGTCAGACGCAACTGCTGATGGAGCAGATAGTTTAACAACGTATTCTGCCGACGCAGGCGATAGTGGCTCCAGAACGCCTGGATACGCAGCAGATTCATGGTGAGGATCTGCGCGATAACGCTCTGGTGTGCGCTGCGAATGGCGTCGGTGGTGACGGGTTGCCACAGCATACTGGCGTGTTCCAGCAGCCGCGCGTGCATATTTTTCAGCGCGCTAAGCAGGGTGGCGCCATCGGAGGTGCTGGGTAAAATCATCATCATCAGCCCGCCGCTTAAAATACCGACGATCACCTCACAGACGCGCGCCTGGGCAATTTCCCACAGCTTCGTGGCGTCGACGACGTTAATCATCGGGAACGCGATAATGGCGCAGGTATAGCCGCGAGCTGAAAGGCATAAGCAACGTTGTTGGTGTACATCGCGCACGCCCAGGTGCAGAGCGCGAGCCAGCCGGACATTGCAAACAGAAACAGCCATGGGTCAGTCAGCGTATGTCCGCCGATAATCAGCGCCGCGCCAGCCCCAGCAGACTGCCGGCAATACGTCCGAGGCTTTTGCTGATGACCCGCCGACGGTCGGGAAACTCACCACGGCTGCGGAGGTCATTGCCCAGTAGGGTTCATCAAGATCCAGCCAGTAGGCGAAACTCAGCGCCAGGCACATGGCAATAGCGTTACGCAACGCATAACGCCATTGCGGCGGCGTCGCTTTAAACCAGGGCAGTGACTGCCAGGTCAACGCCGGAAAGGTCATTGTCGGTCACTCACGATTGAGACGGTACAGGTGGTACCCGCGACCAGTACCGTGTCAGCCGGCAGCGCGCCTAGATCTATGCGCACCGGTACGCGCTGGGCCAGACGTACCCATGGGATGGTCGGTTTGATATCCGCAACCAGCTTGCCGTCAGTGGCCAGACTCTGGTCGTGAATCGCGCGGCCAATGCTGGATACGTGACCCTGTAACTTTTTATCATCGCTATACAGAACAATATCGGCGCGGTCGCCTTCACGGATATGGCGAAGCTTAGTCTCTTCAAAGTACCGACGACATAGAAGGAGTGGCTATCAATCAGCGCGAAAACCGGGTGACCGACGGCGGCATAGTTACCGACGCGCGTCGTGAGATTGGTGACCCAGCCGTCAACGGGGCTTTGACCTCGGTTTGCGATAGCTGCCAACGTGCGTGCTCCAGTTCCGCTTTGGCGGCGTCAGCATTAGCCTGCGCCACTTTTAGCGCGATGTTGACGGTATCGATATCTTCGGCAGAGATAAAGTTTTGCGACAGACCACGACGGCGCTCAACTTCATGTTTTGCCCGCAGCAGGTCCGACTGGGCTTTCGCCACTTTTGCTTCCGCATTCATGATGGCGATTTTCCACGGCGTCGGGTCTATCTGAAACAGCACGTCGCCGGCTTTGACGTACTGGTTATCCTTGATGTTCAGACTCAGAATACTTCCCGATACCTGCGGTGTGATATCAACCTGCTCAGCGCGGATTTTTCCATCGCGCGTCCACGGTGACTGCATGTAGTAATTCCACACCATCCAGACGGCAATAATGGCCAGGGCAGCAATCAGCAGCGTTGAGAAATATTTTAATTTTTTCATTGGATTAAATCACCACATGACCAACAGTAGCAGCGCAAGGCAGACCGAGAGCGCGAAGAAAGAGAGATCCATTAATAGCGGATGCCAGATATCGCCAGCGTACATCCAGTCGCGTAACAAACGGTGCAAAATCAGCCAGAAAAGGAAGCCGAGAAGGACAGCCTTAAATACAGGAGGAAAATAAATCGAAGCACCGACGACGAGGTCTTGTAGAGGCAGTCCCGGTATGTGGAGAGTCAGCTTCACAAGCAGAAATCCTTTGCAATTGAAGAGTTATAGCTCGATAGTGTGTCGTGTTTTGACATAAAATCACATGATTTGAAACAGTGTAAAGCATAGATCTGGTTTGCGTGCACGTGGCAATACATTTGTTTTGCTAATTTAATTACTGCACACTATTCTAAAATCAGTATAATAACTTAGCAAGCTAATTATAAGGAGATGAAATTGGAATCGCCACTAGGTTCTGATCTGGCACGGTTGGTGCGCATTTGGCGTGCTCTGATTGACCATCGCCTCAAACCTCTGGAACTCACGCAGACGCACTGGGTCACGCTGCATAATATTCATCAGCTTCCACCAGAGCAGTCGCAAATCCAACTGGCTAAAGCGATTGGCATTGAGCAGCCGTCTCTCGTCCGAACGCTGGATCAGCTGGAAGAGAAGGGCTGATATCCGTCAGACTTGTGCCAACGACCGTCGTGCTAAACGCATTAAGTTAACGGAGAAAGCTGAGCCTCTGATCGAGGAAATGGAAGCGGTTATCAGCCACACGCGCGGCGATATTCTGGCTGGCATCTCCGCTGAGGAGCTTGAGATGCTTATCATGCTTATTCGTAAGCTTGAGCAGAATATCATCGAGCTGCAATCCGAGATTGATATGAAAAACCCGCGAACTTCGCGGGTTTTTTTCACTTACTCCCAGACGACGACCCGGTTTCGTCCCGCCGCTTTCGCGCGGTACATCGCCTCATCGGCACGCCGCACGCACTCTTCTACCGAGACGGACAGATCCGTGGCGGTAAACACCCCATACTGATGGTGATTGACTCCGGCAGTTGTGCATTGCTGCTGCCTGCATCATGCTGACTGATGGCCAGGCGAATACGTTCTGCAATCGTACGCGCCACCTCAGGTGAGGTATTGACCAACAGTAGCGCGAACTCTTCGCCACCAATACGCGCCGCTACGTCGTTCTGGCGCACAGAGTCCTGCAGTACCCTGGCGACAAACTGAATAACTTTGTCCCCCTGCAGATGGCCGTACTTATCATTTATGCGCTTGAAGTGGTCGAGGTCGCTGACGATAACCGACACCGGATGGCCGTTGGCGATCGTCGGCTGCAGGGCGGTAAATGAGTCATAAAAGTAGCTGCGATTAAACAGCCGCGTCAAAGGGTCGCGGATCGAGTTCTGGTATGAGTTGAGATACTTGGTGTTGGACTGACGGTAAAGGGTAAACACGTCGCAGAACAGCACAAAGATCAGGAACAGGGTGGAAATGGTTTCGAACAACCGTGCCTGATACCAGCTGTAGCTGGCGGTATCCTGACCGGACATCAGGACCAGCAGGGTGAAGATATAACAAGCGCAGAAAAATGCGCCGCTGTACCAGAAAATGTTGTTCAGCTGTGTCGTAAAGATAAGCGTAAATAGTGTGATTAACCATATTACAACTAATGCCCAGTTGACAATATTGTTCCAAATTTCGCTGTACTGGAAAGTGTTATTATCAACGAGCTTAACGCTCAATAAAGAATCATGGCTGGAGTAGAGCCACGATAATACCAGCATGACAATGGCGAACCCGAACAATCCGCCTAAGATAAAAATATGATTCCGCATGCTATGCATATCGCGCGATTTTATCGCGTACAATACTACGGAGGTAATAAACAAAACCGCCATTATGATATTGCGGAAGAAATAAAATATCAGGGCGTCATTATAGTTAATATTATCTGATGCACCGCACAGGAACCACGTAGGATAGCTGTTTAGTGTACCGAGCATCAGCACCGCTGAGCTCGCGAAGGCGCAGGCGATGGCCATCAGGTAGAGCCGACGTCGATCGCAGAGGTATTTCATGACCATGAATACCGCAATCATGGTATGGAAAACCATCAGAAACATCGTAAGCGTAGGAAACAAAATAGGTGCAATCGCCGGGACATGGCGAATAAAAACATTAGAAAAGTGATTGAGTAATAGAATACCAATCAAGCAAATCGTGATATAAATCAAAAAACGCTGCAGGGGAATTTTAAAAGCATATATGAGTCCTGTGTACGCTAAGCACTGCAAGCAATGAGGCATCCTGGCCCTATAAGACTCAAGTTTAATTGATTTCACGTAAAGAAATATTGTCCGCGCGCAAATAATAGATAGGGTGAATAACTATTATATATTTGTCGTATGAATATTAATGAAGGAATGGTAAAGGCAGGGATATGGGTACGCGCTTGTTGCAAGCGCGTACCCGGAGAACATTAACGCGGAGACACAGTAACCTGTCGGCCATTGCTCGCCATCACGACGCGCTGACCAGCAGAGAAGCGAGTATCGCCCTGTTTCTGCACCACCATGATGGTATTGCCGTCATCTTTACGAATTTCCAGTTCAACGCCCTGGGTTTTATTCATCGCACCCTGAACGCTCTGACCGGCTACGCCGCCTGCGACAGCACCCGCTGCGGTTGCCAGAGAACGACCGGTACCGCCGCCAACGGTGTTACCCAGGAAGCCGCCCAGTACCGCACCGCCGATAGCGCCAATCACGTTGCTGTCATCGCCACCCTGAATTTGTACCGGACGAACGTGTACGATGGTACCGTAGGTCACGTTCTGGACCTGTTTCGCTTCGGATGCAGAGTAAACATCACCTGACAAACCGCTGTTGTTGACACATCCGGCCAGGGATAAACCAATCATTGAAACAGCCAATACACGTAACATCATTATGAATCTCCAGTTCACTAAGAATTGCTCTCATGAGCATCCGTACTAAACAATTATATGGTATTTGATCGGGCGGTCATATATTCCGCATTCATTATTAACCATAATAAACCATCCTGGCTTAACCAACGGTAAACGCAAGGGAAACAGCGTCCCTCCTGAGATTCTTGCGAAAAAAGAGCACCATATTGTTAAAATTTTTTATTGGTTAATAGCATTACGTGGCACTTTATGCTGGAGTGTTAACTTTGCATAGCTGACTAAGGACGGCGTATGAAATCCGGGCGATATATTGGCGTGATGTCAGGGACCAGCCTTGATGGCGTGGATGTGGTGCTGGCGGTCATTGATGAAAATAGCGTGACGCAGCTGGCTAGTCTTTCCTGGCCCATTCCCATCGCGGTGAAAGAGGCGGTGTTGGCCATTTGCCAGGGGCAGCCTCTGACGCTCTCGCAGCTTGGACAACTGGACAATCGACTGGGGAATCTCTTTGCGGATGCCGTTCTGGCGCTTATGTCACAAGAGAAGCTGGCAGCGCAGGACATTGTGGCGATTGGTTGTCACGGTCAAACCGTGTGGCACGAGCCGACTGGCGATGCGCCGCATACTATGCAGATTGGTGATAATAACATCATCGCTGCACGCACCGGTGTCAGCGTGGTCGGCGATTTTCGTCGTCGCGATATGGCGCTGGGCGGGCAGGGTGCGCCGCTGGTACCGGCATTCCACCAGGCTCTGCTGGCGCATGTCAGTGAACGCCGTATGATTCTCAATATTGGCGGGATCGCCAATCTTTCCCTTTTAATTCCCGGCCAGCCAGTGCGCGGTTTTGACACCGGGCCGGGGAATATGCTGATCGATGCCTGGATCTGGCGCAACCTTGGCAAACCCTATGATAAGGATGCGGAGTGGGCCAACGAAGGCAAAGTGATTTTACCTTTGTTACAGGACATGCTGAACGATCCTTATTTCGCCGCCCCGGCGCCAAAAAGTACCGGGCGCGAGTACTTCAACTACGGATGGCTGTCGCAATTCCTGGCTCGCTATCCTGGGCTGCGTGCTCAGGACGTACAGGCTACCCTGACGGAACTCACGGCGGTGACTATCAGCGAGCAGGTTCTGCTAAGCGGCGGCTGTGAGCGCCTTCTGGTTTGTGGCGGGGGAGCCGTAACCCGCTGGTGATGGCTCGTCTGGCGGGTTTGTTGGCCGGGACTGAGGTCGCGACGACCGATGAATACGGTATTAGCGGTGACGATATGGAAGCATTGGCTTTTGCCTGGCTGGCGTGGCGTACGGTTGCCGGCTTGCCTGGCAACCTTCCGTCGGTCACCGGCGCATCGCAAGCGACGGTACTTGGGGCAATTTTTCCCGCCAACCCGCAGAAGAATAAGAGTTAACTGACATCTTCTTTTACACTGGGCCGATAGACTAAAGGCAAACGGGAGTGGGACAATCACTCCTTGACCAGGAATGTCTAAAGGCTCAGAAAATATGAAAAAATTGCTTATTGTTGCCCTCCCTTTGATGCTCTCCGGCTGTAGCGCCTACAACCAATTTATGGAGCGGATGCAAACTGACACGCTGGAATACCAGTGTGATGAGAAACCGTTGACGGTGCATCTCAATAACCCACGTCAGCAGGTGAGCTTCATTTATGACAACCAGCAGCTCAATCTGGCGCAGGGCGTCTCGGCTTCAGGCGCACGCTATACCGACGGTATCTATGTCTTTTGGTCGAAAGGTAATGAGGCAACCGTCTACAAACGTGACCGTATCGTACTGAATAACTGTCAGTTACAAAATCCCAAGCGTTGAGATTTTCAGGCGAGCGGCGCACAATAACGTCACCCAATGATGACTAGTCCAAACGCCATGTCTGACAACGACGAACTACAGCAAATCGCGCATCTGCGCCGAGAGTACACCCGTGGCGGCCTGCGTCGCCACGACCTTCCTGCAGAACCTCTGCCGCTTTTTGAGCGCTGGCTCTCTCAGGCCTGCGAGGCAAAGTTAGCCGATCCGACGGCCATGGTGGTGGCGACGGTTGATGAAAATGGTCAGCCGTATCAGCGAATCGTTCTGCTGAAGCACTATGACGAAAAAGGGCTGGTGTTTTACACCAACCTGGGGAGCCGCAAAGCGCACCAGCTGGAGAAGAATCCGCGTATCAGCCTGCTGTTCCCGTGGCACATGCTGGAACGTCAGGTAATGGTGATCGGCAAAGCGGAACGCCTGTCTACCCTTGAAGTCGTGAAGTATTTCCACAGCCGCCCGCGCGACAGCCAGATTGGCGCATGGGTTTCCAAGCAATCCAGCCGCATTTCTGCGCGCGGGATCCTCGAAAGCAAATTCCTTGAGCTGAAGCAGAAATTCCAGCAGGGCGAAGTGCCGTTGCCGAGTTTCTGGGGCGGTTTTCGCGTCTCTATTGAGCAGATGGAGTTCTGGCAGGGCGGTGAACATCGTCTTCACGACCGTTTTTTATACCAACGTGAAGATGGCGCGTGGAAAATCGACCGTCTGGCGCCGTAATCCCCCAAATTTGTTGTTTTAAGCGCTAGCGCTGACGCCCTCAGCGCTTTATTCTATAGAGCTTTCGCGTCTGGCGAAAAGTCGTGTACCGGCAAAGGTGCAGTCGTATATACATGGAGAATTTGATGGCAAGCAGTAACTTGATTAAACAACTGCAAGAGCGGGGGCTAGTTGCCCAGGTAACGGACGAGGTAGCGTTAGCAGAGCGACTGGCGCAAGGCCCGATCGCGCTCTATTGCGGCTTCGATCCTACCGCTGACAGCTTGCATTTGGGGCATCTTGTTCCATTGTTATGCCTGAAACGCTTCCAGCAGGCGGGCCATAAGCCTGTTGCGCTGGTGGGCGGCGCTACCGGTCTGATTGGCGACCCGAGCTTTAAAGCCGCCGAGCGTAAGCTGAATACCGAAGACACTGTGCAGGAGTGGGTGGATAAAATCCGCAAACAGGTTGCACCGTTCCTCGATTTCGACTGCGGCGAGAACTCCGCGATTGCCGCCAACAACTATGATTGGTTTGGCGGCATGAACGTGCTGACCTTCCTGCGCGATATCGGCAAGCACTTCTCTGTTAACCAGATGATTAACAAAGAAGCGGTGAAGCAGCGTTTGAATCGTGACGACCAGGGTATTTCCTTTACCGAGTTCTCCTACAACCTGCTGCAGGGCTATGACTTTGCCTGCCTGAATAAACTGCACGGCGTCGCGCTGCAGATTGGCGGTTCCGACCAGTGGGGCAACATCACCTCCGGTATCGACCTGACCCGTCGTCTGCATCAGAACCAGGTGTTTGGCCTTACCGTTCCGCTGATCACCAAAGCGGATGGCACCAAATTCGGTAAAACCGAAGGCGGCGCAGTCTGGCTGGATCCGAAGAAAACCAGCCCGTACAAATTCTATCAGTTCTGGATCAACACCGCGGATGCTGACGTTTACCGCTTCCTGAAGTTCTTCACCTTCATGGACATTGAAGAGATCAATGCGCTGGAAGAAGAAGACAAAAACAGCGGCAAAGCCCACGTGCCCAGTATGTACTGGCCGAGCAGGTCACCCGTCTGGTTCACGGCGAAGAAGGCCTGGTGGCGGCAAAACGCATCACCGAGAGCCTGTTCAGCGGTTCTCTGAGCGCGTTGAGCGAAGCTGACTTCGAGCAGCTGGCGCAGGACGGTGTACCGATGGTTGAGATGGAAAAAGGCGCCGACCTGATGCAGGCGCTGGTAGACTCTGAGCTTCAGCCGTCTCGTGGGCAGGCGCGTAAGACCATTGCCTCCAATGCGGTCACCATCAACGGTGAGAAACAGGCTGACCCGGAATATTTCTTCAAAGACAGCGATATTCTGTTCGGGCGTTACACCTTGTTACGTCGCGGTAAGAAGAATTACTGTTTGATCTGCTGGAAGTAATTTTCAGAAACAGGGGGCGTGGGAAACTACGCCCCTTCTTTTTATGTCGTCTGAGTAGAACCAATGAACAACATCCTCGCCATTCAATCCCACGTTGTTTTCGGGCATGCCGGCAACAGCGCCGCGGAATTTCCTATGCGTCGCCTCGGCGCCAACGTCTGGCCGCTGAATACCGTGCAGTTTTCCAATCACACCCAATATGGTCAATGGACGGGCTGTGTGATGCCGCCTGCGCATCTGACGGAGATTGTGCAGGGCATTGCGGCTATCGATCAGCTTAAGCGCTGTGATGCGGTGCTGAGCGGCTATCTTGGCTCTGCGGAGCAGGGCGAACATATCCTCGGCATTGTGCGTCAGGTTAAAGCGGCGAACCCGCAGGCGAAATATTTCTGTGACCCGGTGATGGGCCATCCGGAAAAAGGCTGCATCGTGGCGCGGGCGTGGCGGAGTTCCACAAACGCTATGCGCTGCCGGCGAGCGATATTATCGCGCCGAACCTGGTTGAGCTGGAGATTCTTTCAGGGCACGAAGTTAACAGCGTGAGTGAAGCCGTCAGCGCGGCTCGCGAACTGATCGCCCAGGGGCCGGAAATTGTCCTGGTGAAACATCTGGCGCGCGCAGGCTACAGCGTCGATCGTTTTGAGATGCTGCTGGTCACCGCCGATGCCGCATGGCACATCAGTCGTCCGCTGATTGATTTTGGTTCTCGCCACCCGGTTGGCGTTGGCGATGTCACCAGCGGCCTGTTGCTGGTTAAGCTCTTACAGGGGCAACGCTGCGCGATGCGCTTGAGCATGTGACGGCGGCAGTGTATGAAATTATGCTGACGACCAAAACGATGGGCGAGTATGAACTGCAGGTTGTTGCTGCACAGGACCTGATCGCGAAGCCGAGCACTGCTTTAGTGCCACGCAACTGTAACTTAGCGCCGAGCGCTGCAATGAATGCAGCGCTTTGTCGGGCTACGTTCGCGTAATCTGCACGTGCGATGTAGCCCGGACGAAGTAAAAACGGATTATTTCAACCCTTCCGCCGCCAGCGCCGCGGCAACAGCCGGACGCGCCGCAACGCGAGCCATATAGTCCGCAATATTCTGATACCCCGCCATATCCATCTTCACGGCAAAGGCCCAGCGCAGCACGGTAAACAGGTAAGCATCGGCAATGGTAAAGCGAGAACCGCTGATCCACTGTGCGCCAGCCAGCGACTCATCAATATAGGCCAGCTTTTTGTCCAGCAGCGCACGAACCGTCGGTTTGTAGTCTTCCGGCGTATCCGGGCGGAACAGTGGAGTAAAGCCTTTGTGCAGCTCGGTGGCGATGAAGTTCAGCCACTCCAGCGTCTTGTAGCGGTTAATGCTGCCGACCGGCGCCAGCAGTTGACGGTCCGCGACGCTATCGGCGAGATATTGCATGATCGCCACGCCTTCAGTCAGCAGGGTATTGTCGTCCAACAGCAGGGCGGGAACCTGGCCTTTCGGGTTGACCTTCAGGAAATCGTCACCGTTTTCCATACGTTTGTGCATCAGATCGACGCCGATCAGCGTGAAATCCTTTCCGCTTTCCCGCAGCGTGATGTGCGATGCGAGGGAACAGGCGCCGGGTTTGTAGAACAATTTCATGGGTAACTCCTTCAGACTATGATTATTTTTGTTGTCCGTTGGCAGAAGGGCGGCCAATGGATATGAAAGTATGTTAGTGCCTGCGCAGATAAAAAAAAAGCCGCTAACATACGTTAGCGGCCCAAAATTATTCGTTTCCCGATGACATTATGCGGAAGCGACTTTACCGTCAGCAGCAGGCTTTGAGTCGTCCTGAGTCATACGGTTCAGTTTCGGTGCCGTCAGCAGCATCAGCACGGCGATAACCGCAGTGACAACGCCAATCTGCAGGAACACGCGGCCATACACTTCCAGAGACATCACCGGGTCGGTTACGTTTTCCGGCACCGCCATCATGCCAGCGACATAGCCGCCGATGATGTTTGCGCCAGCGGTAGTCAGGAACCAGCTACCCATGATGAAGCCCATCAGACGCTGCGGAACCAGCTGTGCAACCATTGCCAGACCCAGACCAGAGATCATCAGTTCGCCGATGCTCTGCAGGCCGTAACTGATGATCAGCCAGTTAACGGAAACGATACCTGCGTCGGTAGCGAATTTCGCGCCCAGCGGCAGAATCAGGAACGCACCGGAGCACAGCACCATACCAATCGCGAATTTGGTCGGCATCGGCAGGGTGTCGCCCATTTTGTTGTAGATAGCGGCCAGAATCGGGCTACCAATGATGATCCAGAACGGGTTCAGCGCCTGATACTGTTCCGGTTCGAACGCGATACCCAGAATAGAGTGTTCAACGTTACGAATCGCGAAGAAGTTCAGTGAGGTCGGCATCTGGCTGTACAGCACGAAGAAGATGATCGCTTCGAGCATCAGGATAAAGGCCACAATCATCTTACGACGCGGCGCACCGGTCATGGAGAAGGTTTCTTTACCGAAGATAATGATGATGCCCAGTGCGATAACGCCCAGAACCATACGTGCGATGCCCTGGTTGTGCAGCAGCCAGGTCGCGATAGCGATCAGGATAACGACACCAACGATGGTCAGCAGCAGATTGCGGTAGTTAGTCGGCTCGAAGTCAGGTTTGGAACCATACTGTTTAACCCAACGCTGGCAGAAGGCGAAGTTCACAACGGTGATCAGCATACCGACGACGCTCAGTGCGAACGCGGTGCTCCAGCCGTACTTGGCTGCCAGCCACGGCGTTGCCAGCATAGAGAAGAACGAACCGATGTTGACGGACATATAGTACATGGTGAATGCACCGTCCAGACGCGGGTCGTCTTTGGCATAGCAGGTAGAGAGCAGGGAAGACGGGTTGGCTTTGAACAGGCCGTTACCCACGGCAATTGCCGCCATACCCATATAAACGATACCCGCGTCGTGGCCTGACCATGCGACTAAAGCATAGCCGATGGCGAGAACGACGGCGCCCAGCATGATAACGCGTTTTGTCCCCAGCACTTTATCGCCCAGCCAGCCGCCGATAGCAACCAGACCGTAAACCAGAGCACTGAAGGAAGAGAACAGAGTAATGGAGTCCGCTTCGGACATACCCAGCTGTTTCACCAGGTAAACGGCCATGATGCCCTGAAGGCCGTAGAAACCAAAACGCTCCCACAACTCGATAGAGAAAATGAGATAGAACGCTTTAGGTTGTTTGAAGGCGTTTAAGCTAACGCTTTCCGTTGGTTTTTTGTTTGCAGTAGACACATATACCTCTTATTTACATCCCATTTCATGGGGGTGTACTGGGCGGAGATGCTCTTTTTGGCACCCGCCTTATAGTTATTCTGGAGGGAAACGGCAAGTAATGTTCACTATCCTGCGCCTTCAGACAAGGCTTTTGCAATACTCTGTTACAAATAAAAAATCTGGTACAATCAACCGTCTTTGCAAATGTTATTTAGCGTTAAATTTCACTGTTGAAAAATTGATGGTTTATTCTTCTGATAAAGTAGGGCAAAACGCGTAACATAACCATATCTTCTGCTGATGTCGCTTAAAAGTAGTGATATAGGCTGGATTCTGAAAAATTGCTGGATGATCATCTTGTGCTCTGTAAATGGGGCATTGTGATGATGGCGGCGTTTGCTACGTAAAGAAACATAAATGCAACATTATGTTGCTCGGATGTTCTCGTCAGCGTTTGTATAGAAATTTTCGCTAGTGATGACGTATTTAACCTGTCAAAGCGGTATATAAGCGCTAAAAGTGCCAAATACTGAATAATTATATGGGATTAAACGCTGCTTGAGTGAGGATGAGCATGCGTGGCGTTGACTTGCCACGCAGCCAGATATGAACTACAGCTCGGTTTTCTCTTTATATTCACAGAGATCTTCGATGAGACAAGAGCCACAGCGCGGTTTGCGCGCGATGCAGGTGTAGCGGCCATGAAGAATCAGCCAGTGGTGGCAGTCGACCTTAAACTCGGCAGGAACCACCTTTAACAGCTTATCTTCAACCTGCTCAACGTTTTTACCGGGGGCGAAGTTGGTGCGGTTGCAGACGCGGAAAATATGCGTGTCGACGGCGATGGTCGGCCAGCCGAAGGCGGTGTTGAGCACCACGTTGGCCGTTTTACGGCCGACTCCCGGCAGAGCCTCCAGCGCTGCACGATCTTCCGGAACCTCCCCGCCGTGCAGTTCAAGCAACATACGGCATGTCTTAATCACGTTTTCAGCCTTACTGTTAAACAGGCCGATCGTTTTAATGTATTCCTTCACACCGTCTACGCCGAGGTCCAGCATCGCCTGTGGGGTGTTGGCAACAGGGTAAAGCTTTGCCGTCGCTTTATTGACGCTCACGTCCGTAGCTTGCGCCGAGAGCAGCACCGCGATCAGCAGTTCAAAAGGGGATGTGAAATTCAATTCCGTGGTCGGGTGCGGATTGTTGTCCCGCAGACGACTTAAAATTTCCAGCCGTTTCGCTTTATTCATCAGGCTTTCTCTGCGCTATCAACGCCTGCATTTTCTGCGCTAGCAGCCTGTGCACGACGTTGTTTCGTCCGTTCGTCAATCAGGTATTTGATCGCCAGCAGCATACCGAGACCAATGAAGGCGCCCGGCGGCAGCATTGCCAGCAGGAAAGGGGTATCGGTATGAAAGACTTCAATACGCAATACTTTCGCCCAACTGCCCAGCAGGCCGTCGGCGCCGTCGAAGAGCGTCCCATTACCCAGCAGCTCGCGTATTGACCCCAGCACAAACATCGTGCAGGTGGCTCCCATGCCAATAGCAAAACCATCCAGCGCCGACAGCGCCGGCCTTTTTTGGCCGCAAAGGCTTCCGCGCGGCCCACCACGATACAGTTGGTGACGATCAGCGGGATAAAGATACCGAGAGACTGATACAGGCCAAAGGCGTAGGCGTTGATCAGCATCTGTACGGCACTCACCACCGACGCGATAATCATCACGTAGATAGGAATGCGAATTTCCGCGGGTGTCCAGCGACGCAGGCTGGAGATGGCCAGGTTGGTCAGTGTCAGCACCAGCGTGGTTGCCAGGCCCAGACCCAGCGCGTTGGTGGCGGTGGAGGTCACCGCCAGGAGTGGGCACATGCCCAGCAGCTGAACCAGCGCGGAGTTATTTTTCCAGAGACCCTGGACAATAACCTCTTTAACTTCGCTCATGATTTACTCTCCACAGGATTGAAGTTGCGATAGTTGATTCGGCAGCGTTTTGGCATACAGCCCGGCGCGTTTCACCGCGTTGACCACCGCACGCGGGGTAATTGTCGCACCGGTAAACTGGTCGAATTGCCCGCCGTCTTTTTTCACCGCCCATTGACTATCGTCAGGACCGGCGATCTTCTTGCCGCTGAAGAAGGTAATCCAGTCGGAAAGGCGGAGTTCGATTTTATCTCCCAGCCCCGGCGTTTCATGATGCTCGGTGACGCGTGTGCCCAGTACAGTACCGTTGAAGTCGGCGCCGACCAGCAGCTGAATAGCGCCGGAATAGCCGTCTGGCGCGGTGGCTTCTATTACTGCGGCCACCGGTTTATCGTCCTTGCGGGCGATATAGATTTTGTGCGCGCCTTTCCCCAGCTCGGGGGCGTCAACGACAAAGCAGCTCTTGAGCAGCGAATTATTATAGCTGTCAGCGGGAATGACCTGCTGGAACAGCGCGTTTTGCTGCTTTTCTGCCTGTTCGTCGATGGTGTGCTTAGTTAACTGGTTGATCGCCGCGGTTAGCCCGGTAGAGCCTGCGGCGAACAGCGCCAGCGTGACACCGTGTTTACGCATGGTTTTTAACATCGTTATCCTCAGCGGTGTCCGTAAACGCGCGGGCGCGTGTAATAGTCAATCAGCGGTACCGTGATGTTAGCCAGCAGCACGGCAAAAGCCACGCCGTCCGGGTAACCGCCGAAGCTGCGAATCAGCCACACCAGCAGGCCGCCAGCGCGCCAAAGATCAGACGTCCGCGGTTGGTCGTCGAGGCGGTGACCGGGTCGGTCAGAATAAAGAAAGCACCCAACATGGTCGCGCCGGACAACAGGTGCATCTGCGGTGAGGCGAGGTCGTCCGGGTGAAGCAGCCAGCCAAGCGTCGCACAGACCATCAGACTTAACAGGAAGCTCACCGGGATATGCCAGCGAATCGCTTTTTGCCATAACAGGAACAGGCCACCTACAAGGTAGGCGATGTTTACCCATTGCCAGCCCACACCGGCCAGCGCGCCATGATAAATCGCTGAGTTCAGAATATTTTCTACCGGCTGACCGGCATGACGGGAGGTTTTAAAGGTATCCAACGGTGTTGCCTGGCTGATGCCATCAATACCTAACTTCAGGGCATTCATATCCTGACCCGCGACGGTGTGGCCGGTAAAGATCATCTGCACCGCGTCCATAAAACCCGGGGTGGCGGCGGCAACGCCGTGCGGCGGCAGCCAGGAGGTCATTTGAACCGGGAAAGAGATCAGCAGTACCACGTAGCCAATCATCGCCGGGTTGAATGGGTTCTGTCCGAGTCCGCCATACAGTTGTTTGGCGATAATAACGGCAAAGACCGTGCCCAGAACGACCATCCACCACGGCGCGAAAGGCGGAATACTGATGGCCAGTAACAAGCCGGTCAGCAGCGCTGAGTTATCGGCCAACGTGCGGGGAATATTTTGCTTGCGCAGACGCAAGACCAGCGCTTCTGCAAGCAGGGCGGTTACTATCGCCAGGATGAGCTGAATAAAGGTTCCCCAGCCGAAAAACCAGCTCTGCACCAGAATGCCGGGCAGGGCGGCGACGATCACCAGCATCATAATGCGCGATGTCTGGCGATGGTTGTGGGTGTATGGGGAACTTGCGATCTTGAAAACCATTTAATCCTCGTTAACGGCCTGAGCGGCTTTCCTGGCTTGAACACGGGCAATAGCAGCAGCAACGGCGGCTTTGCGTGGGTCGTCGTTGGCGGCGGGTTCGCTAACCGCGTTCTGCGCCGCTTTGCGCGCTTTGGCACGGGCAATGGCAGCCTCAACCGCGGCTTTACGCGGGTCAACGGTTTCGCTCTCGCTGACGACGGGCGCAGTTTCTGCCGATTGCGCCGCTTTACGGGCTTTGGCACGGGCGATGGCTGCCTCAACTGCGGCCTTACGTGGGTCAACGGTTTCGCTCTCGTTGACGACGGGCGCAGTTTCTGCCGATTGCGCCGCTTTACGTGCTTTGGCGCGGGCAATGGCCGCCTCAACCGCCGCTTTACGTGGGTCGCTGCTTGCCTCTGTCACATCGGCTTCTGGCTGCGTTTCTGCTTTACGGGCTTTTGCACGTGCAATAGCTGCCTCTACGGCGGCTTTGCGTGGATCGATGACATCATTCGCGCTTTGACGTTTTTCCGCCTGAGCGGCGCGAGCCTGTGCTTTACGGGCTTCACGCGCGGCAGCGACGGCGCTGTTATCCGGAAGTGCGCCGGATTGAATCACAATTGGCTGCGTTGCCTGCTGCTGTTTTTCACGCACCCGCGCCAGGGCGGCATGAATAGCGTCCTGGTCTTTAGCGGTAGGCTGAACGGCCGCTTTTTTATGACGTTCCTCGCGAGCGATTTTCTCACGTTCAAGACGCTGTTGACGCGCTTCGAAACGGGCTTTGGCTTCAGCGGCGCGCTGTTCTTCCTGGCGGATGGCGTTGATTTCCGCCTTTTCCTGACGGAAATACTGCACCAGCGGAATACTGCTTGGACATACCCATGCGCAGGCGCCGCACTCAATGCAGTCAGACAGATTATGCGCGGTGGCCTTGTCGTGCTGCTGACCTTTGCTGAACCAATAAAGTTGCTGCGGCAGGAGGTCTGCCGGGCAGGCGTCAGCGCAGGCACTACAGCGGATGCAACCTTTTTCCTCTTCGGGTTCGCCCATTTCCGCCGCCGACGGGGCCAGCAGACAGTTGGTGATTTTCACCACCGGAACGTCGAGCCAGGGCAGAGTAAAGCCCATTAGCGGGCCGCCCATAATCACCATCTGGTCACTGGTCGGGCAGAATCCCGCGTGGCTCAGCAGATGTTTGACCGGCGTGCCGAGGCGCGCCCAGACGTTGCCCGGCAGCGAAACTGATTCGCCGGTCAGCGTCACCACACGTTCAGTGAGGGGCTCGCCGTCAATCACCGCACGTTTCACCGCGTAGGCCGTACCGACGTTTTGCATCAGGACGCCAATGTCGGAAGAACGCCCGCCGTGCGGCACCTGTTTACCGGTTAAAATTTGCGTCAGCTGTTTCGCGCCGCCGGAGGGGTATTTGGTTGGGATGACACGTAAACTGATGCCGTGGCAGCCTGCAAGCACGGCGCGCATCATTGAGATGGCCTGCGGCTTGTTATCTTCGATGCCAATCAGCACCTGCTGTGGCTGCAGAATGTGTGCCAGAATCTGGATGCCTTCGACAATCTGCGCCGCGCAGTCCTGCATCAGGCGATCGTCGGCGGTAATGTACGGCTCACATTCGGCGGCGTTGATGATTAACGTCTCAATTTTATCGCCACCGCCGCGCAGTTTGCTGCCTGTCGGGAAGCCCGCGCCGCCTAAACCGGCCACGCCGAACTGATGAATACGTTCAATCAGCGCTTCACGGCTGTGATTTTTGTAATCATGCCAGCCGTCGCGAGCTATCCACCGGTCTTCACCGTCGGCATCAATGATCACGCTCATTTCCGGCAGCGCAGAAGGGTGCGCTGTCGCATGAGGTTCAATGGCGACAACCGTACCTGACGTTGGCGCATGAACGGGCAGCATACGCCCCCAACCACGGGTTAGCGGCTGGCCGCGCAGAACGCGATCGCCCGGCTGAACGCACAGTTCGCCTTCGGCGCCGATGTGCTGCTTCAGAGGAATAACAAAACGCTGGGCAAGCGGTATCTGGCGCAGTGGCGTCCCGCTAGACTGCGTTTTCATCTCTGGCGGGTGAATACCCCGTCGAAATCCCAGATTTTGTCTTTTCTGAAGGCGGAGAATAGCTTAAGCATGGTGTTCCACAGGAATAATTCGTACCGGGATCGTTTGCAGATCCCATTTCCAGCTTTCGGTGGTCGTTTCTACCGGGCGTAACTCAATACACTGAGTAGGGCACGGGGCAACACACAAATTACAGCCGGTACACAGATCGCTCACCACCGTGTGCATGGCACGCGTGGCGCCAATGATGGCATCCACCGGGCAGGCCTGTATGCATTTGGTGCAGCCGATACAGTTATTTTCATCGATAACCGCCAGCATACGCACAGGCTCCGACACCGCTTCGTCGCCGCCAATGGGCTGCGGGTCGACGTTCAGTAACTCGGCGATTTTCAGCATGACGGCTTCACCGCCAGGCGCGCAGCAGTTAATTTTTTCGCCGTTACTGACCGCTTCGGCGTAAGGGCGACAGCCAGGGTAGCCGCATTGGCCACACTGGCTTTGCGGCAGCAGTTCATCAATTTTTTCGACTACCGGGTCGTCCTCAACGGCAAAACGGCGCGAGGCGTAACCGAGAATGACGCCAAAAATCAGCCCTAACACGCTGATTGCAGCGACAGCAATCCAGAAGGTCATCATTACAACTTCACCAACCCACTAAAGCCCATAAAGGCCAACGACATTAAACCTGCGGTAATCAACGCAATGGCGTTGCCGCGGAAAGGGGCGGGAACGTCGGAGACGACCAGGCGTTCGCGAATGGAGGCGAAGAGCACCATAACCAGCGAAAAGCCCACGGCGGCGGAGAAACCGTATAGCGCCGATTGCAGAAAATTGTGGCCGAGGTTGATATTCAGCAATGCCACGCCGAGCACGGCGCAGTTGGTGGTGATAAGCGGCAGGAAAATACCCAGCAGACGATACAGCGCCGGGCTGGTTTTACGCACCACCATTTCGGTGAACTGGACGACCACAGCGATGACCAGAATAAAGGCCAGCGTGCGCAGGTAGACTAAATCCAGCGGGATGAGGATCCAGGTGTCGATAAGCCAGGCGCAAATAGATGCCAGCGTCATCACGAAGGTTGTCGCCAGCCCCATTCCCATAGCGGTTTCCAGTTTTTTGGAAACGCCCATAAACGGGCACAGCCCAAGGAACTTCACCAGGACGAAGTTATTTACCAGAACTGTACCGATAAAGAGCAATAAATAGTCAGTCATCATTCGACCTGTAACAAAAAAAGCCACCTATTATCTGACAAAGTGCCTCAAGCGACAACAGGTTAACTGTGGGGTTATTACGCGCGGGTAAAGGTGCGTTTAACCCGTTGAGAACGCTTGAGATAAGGCACAATCAGCGCGGCTGCCAGCAGGGGAAGCAGAAGTTGACGCACGGCCAGATCATCGGAGATAGGCGAAAACGCAAAAGCTTTGACTGCCAGCAGTACACCAATCATCAGCCAGATAATGTAGTGTTTTGGCACATTGTGTCGGCGTTTGAAGAAGGCAATTGTCAGCCACAGCGTGTAATACCACATGGCAATAAATGAAAGGAATGACAGTCCGAGAAATAGCGTATTGCTGCCGCCCATTTCTTTAACCAGCGCCAGAGTGTGCGGATTGAGCAGGACGTAACCAAATTTCACCAGCGTGATGGTGATGCTTAACAGCTGCACGAGCAGCCAGGCTAATGGGCCAAGCAGCCATCCGCCAATACGTTCTGCAGAATTATCTGACATTGTGTCTCCTGAAAATCAGCGCCAGTCATGAGAGGAAAAATACAGGTCGAGGAGTATAAGCAACTGGCGCTGAGGAAAAAACTATTATTGCACAAAACGCCAAACGTTCTTGGGAACCTGTCCAAGATCGTACAAACGACCGCCAGAAACCAGCTCAGCACGGCGATGGTCGGCGGCGCGATACATATTGATAAGTTCTTCAGTGTTGCTCAGCGAATAGTTCAGGTGGTCGTAGAGTTTTTCAAGATTGTCCAGCGAACTGACTTTGCGGAACTTTAATAAATAATCCAGAACGGTCATTTGAGGGCATCCATTATAATGTTAAAGCTCACCGTACACCGGTTTCTACCAGACAATGGGGAGAAAACGAGACAGTTAATGCGGCATTTATAGCCAATGTGTTTATCGACATCCGTTTTAATAGAGAGTTCAGCGTCTATAGCTCAACCTCGATGGGATATCGCGAATTATTTGGCTATTAAGAATGAATTACAATGACAGAAAATGTGCTTATTGATTTCGCCCCAAAATTAGGGCGATTTTATGCAGTCAGGGCGTCGTCTGACGCCCTGAAAGGGAAGGGTTAGCGGTTCTCGCCGCGACTGGCAATGACATCTTTGTACCAGAAGAAACTTTTTTTACGCTTGCGCGCCAGGTTCTGCTTATGGTCGACGTAAACAAAGCCATATTGCTTTTTATAGCCGTTGAGCCAGCTCAGTAAATCGATAAACGACCACGGATAATACCCGCGGACGTCCGCACCAAGCGCAATCGCTTTTTCCAGCGCATCAATGTGTACGCGCAGGAAGTCGATCCGCGGATCATCAACCACTTCTCCATCGATAATCGGGTCAACCGCGCCCAGGCCGTTTTCAGTGATATAGACGGGAATATCGCCGTAGCGTTCTTTGATCATCATGATGCCATCGGTCAGCCCCTGCGGCCAGATTTCCCAACCCCATTCGGTATAGACGCTTTCCGGGTTGCGTACGAAATAGAACAGCCCTCGACACCCTGTTCGCCGCTGACTTTTTCTTTGGCGGCTGGGCGGAAACGGTCTCACGGCGATAGTAGTTGAGACCAATAAAGTCGCAGCGGTTGTTACGTAGCAGTTCGTCATCACCCGGCGCAAAGCGCGGCACGCCCCATAACGCCTGCGTCTGCGCCAGCAGCTCATCCGGATAGCGGCCCTTCAACACCGGATCGTAGAGCCAGTGGGTATGAATGGCATCCGCCAGCTCGGTTGCTGCGATATCTTCCGCGCTATTGGTCAGCGGTGAATGCGGCTGAAGCACGTTCACAAAGCCAATTTCACCTTTTATTTCCATACCGCGGAAGGCTTTCACGGCCATGGCGTGGGCGACAAAGACGTGGTGACAGGCCTGAATGGCGCGCGCCGGGTTTCGCACTGACGGCGGATGGCTGCCGGTGATATAGCCGTGGCCAATAAACACGATGGTTTCGTTAAAGGTGGCCCATTTCTTCACCCGCGAGCCAAAGCGTGAATAACACAGGCGGGCATACTCTTCAAACGCCTCCGCCGTGGAACGCGCTTCCCAGCCGCCTTCATCCTGCAGCGCCTGTGGCAGGTCCAGTGATAGAGGGTAATCATTGGCTCAATGTTATGTGCCAGCAGGGCGTCAATTAAATCGCTGTAGAACTTGACTCCGGCTTCATTGATTTCGCCGCGGCCTTCCGGCAACAGGCGGGGCCAGGAGATGGAAAAACGGTAGCTTTGCAGACCCATTTCGGCCATCAGTTCAACGTCTTCTTTGAAGCGATGATAATGATCGACGGCAACATCGCCGTTGGTGCCCTGGTAGGTGGTCCCGGGTTGATGAGAGAAAATATCCCAGATGGACGGACCTTTGCCGTCTTCGTTATATGCACCTTCAACCTGGTACGCTGCAGTAGCGGCACCCCAGAGAAAATTTTGGGGAAAAGCAGACATGTAACACTCCTTATCTGTGTGATAAGGGGAGTGTAAAGTGAGGGCTTATGATGTGCAACCGGTTTCAGAAACCGGTTGCACGGATGCGATCCGAATCACTTTTTTAACGTGTCGAAATTACTTTTTTTGCAGTGATGCGGTGGCCGTGGGTTCGGGCGACTTGTAGTCGTCAATGTGATGCGCGACAAACAGCAGGAGAACGGAAAAACCCAGAATAACCCAACCAATCAGTTCAACAATACGAGACAATACGGAATTCATGAAATTTATCTAACAATCCATTGATAAAATAACGCCAGAGCAAGATCTTAGCGCGCCCGCGCCACAACGCAAGTTTTCAGCGGAATCGATTCCACGAATGCTTATTATTTCAACAGATAGCCATTTGCCGCGCCATAATGTTATTAAACTGTTGTACGGCATCATAAGATGAGGTCAAATAAGAAATCGATTACAAAATCGGTTGAATCCCGTTACTTCAGAAGTGAGGCTGCAATATGAGTGACCCAATCCGCGTAGGGCTGGTGGGCTATGGTTACGCCAGTAAGACATTTCATGCGCCGCTGATTAGCGGCACGCCAGGTATGGAACTGGCGATTGTCTCCAGCAGTGACGCCGCTAAGGTGCATGCCGACTGGCCTGCGGTCAGCGTGGTATCTGACCCCCAGGCGCTGTTTAACGACCCCGGTATTGATCTGATTGTCATTCCTACGCCGAACGATACCCATTACCCGCTAGCTAAAGCCGCGCTGGAAGCAGGGAAGAACGTGGTAGTCGACAAACCCTTTACCGTGACACTGTCACAGGCGCGCGAGCTGGACACGCTGGCAAAACAGCAGGGCAAACTGCTGTCTGTTTTCCACAACCGTCGCTGGGACAGCGATTTTCTGACGGTTAAGGCGCTGATTAATGAAGGTAAATTAGGCGATATCACCCATTTCGAATCACACTTTGACCGTTATCGTCCGCAGGTTCGTGCCCGCTGGCGTGAACAGGCTGGGCTGGGTACCGGCATCTGGTATGATTTAGGGCCGCATTTACTCGATCAGGCGGTCAATCTGTTTGGCTTACCGCAAAGCCTGTATGTCGATCTCGGCCAGCTGCGTCCGGGTGCGCAGGCGACGGATTACTTCCATGCGGTGCTGACTTATCCGCAGCGTCGCGTCGTGCTCCACTCAACGCTGCTGGCCGCGGCAGAAACGGCTCGCTATATCGTCCATGGCACACAGGCCAGCTACGTGAAATTTGGCCTTGACCCGCAGGAAGATCGCCTGAAAAACGGTGAGCGCTTGCCGCAAGCCGATTGGGGCTATGACATGCGCGACGGCATTCTGACCACGGTTGAAGGTGAAGAGCGAGTCGAAGAAAGCTGGCTGACGTTGCCGGTAATTACCCCGCATATTACGCCGCCATTCGCGATGCCCTGAACGGCATCGGTGAGAACCCGGTGCCCGCAGGTCAGGCCATTCAGATAATGGAGTTGATTGAGCTGGGCATTGAATCCGCGAAGCATCGTGCTGCGCTGACGCTGGTATAAAGAGGCCGGAAAATCCCGGTAGCGAAAGCTACCGGGATGCTTTTTATCCGCGTTGGACGCGGGCGATGAGCGCCTGCTTTTCGCCCGCCGACAGGAATGCCATTTCCAGGCCGTTAATCTGCGCCTGACGAATCTGCGCAGGAGTTAACCCTGCGGCGGGAGCGGCGACACGGTATTCGTGTTGAATATCAATCCCTTGTACGGCCGGGTCGTCGGTATTCAGGCTGGCCAGTACGCCATGTTCGAGGAAGGTTTTCAGAGGATGCTGCGCCAGCGACGCGACGGTACTGGTCTGAATATTGGAGGTCAGACAGGATTCAATGCCGATGCGTTTTTCCGCGAGGAAATCCATCAACGCCGGATCTTCAACCGCTTTGACGCCGTGACCAATGCGCTCCGCGCCAAGCTCACGAATGGCCTGCCAGATACTTTCCGGGCCGGCAGCTTCACCGGCATGGACGGTAATGCGCCAGCCAGCATCGCGCGCGCGCGTGAAGTGGTCGAGGAACAGAGTGCCAGGGAAGCCGAGCTCATCACCGGCCAGGTCGAGTGCGGTAATGCCATCGCGGTGCGCGAGAAGGGCGTTCAGTTCTTCTTCACAGGCCGCCTCGCCGAATGTGCGGCTCATAATGCCAATCAGACGCGCTTCAACATTAAACGCCTTACAACCTTCTTTTACCCCGGCAATCACGGCTTCTACCACGCCGTCTACCGGTAACTGGTGAGTCATCGCCATATAGCGTGGGGAGAAACGCAGCTCAACGTAGTGCAGGCCATTGCGCGCCGCATCTTCCACGTTTTCATAAGCAACGCGACGACAGGCCTCTAAAGAAGCCAGCACCTTAACCCCCAATCAAGCTTGCTGAGGAAACTAACCAGATCCGGTTCATTGCTGGTGACCTGCACGTGGGGCAGTAATGTTTCCAGCGTAGAGGCAGGCAGCGACAGATTAAACTGGCGGCCGAGATCGAGGATGGTTTGGGCGCGAATATTACCGTCAAGGTGGCGGTGAACGTCAGTTAAAGGCAGGTTGGTATCGATCATGGCAGCACTCTTATTTTAGTTAAAGTGCAAATCATTATACCATAGGGCTATAACCGATTAAAAGTATCGAAAAAACTCACGTAACAGGGCATTAGCGAAACGATCAGAAGATTTGCCGCAGTTTATTGTGTCGCTTGATGGTTGCCAAACCGCTCGCACGGCAATGCCCTGTCTCTCTTTTATTCAGTGATGAGTTTTGCCACATTCGGCCGGTTGCGGTATTTATCTTCCCATGGCATCCCATAGCCCACCAGCAGATCGTCATTTTCCATTTCATAGGCATAGTACAATTTTGCCGGAATGGTCACGCGACCCGGTTTGACAAACAGAACGGCCACGGCAACAGAAGCCGGATGAAAATTGTCCTGGATATATTCAACAAGGCGCTTCATTGTGCCGCCAGATTCGATGGCATCATCGATAAGAATGACGTGGCGGTTCTCAATCTGAATGTTCTGGTGATAGACGATAGCCGAACTATTATTGCGTTCACCGGGGTGTGCGGCAGGAGATATAATCCATGTTAATGTCAAAATGGAGCTGTCTTGTCAGATCTGCCGTATAGAGAATCCGCCAGGGACCACGGTAATGACCACGGCATCGGTGTAATCCTGGCTGATCTGTGCGGCGACATTACGCACGCCTGCCGCAATACTCGCTTCGTCGAGAATGATATCGCCAATAGTGTGAGTGTTCATAGTAAGACCCGTTTTCGTTTATTAAAGGCGGTTATTGAGTTGAATTAACCCACCTTAATCACTAAAGAGGGTGTCTGTAAAAAGGTTTATGGCGGCGCTGTCGCGACGTTGCCTGATACGGGGCATTTCGTCGGCCAAAAACGAAGGCAACGGACGCGATGATATTCAAATCCACGCCGTTTGGCGTTAACGGAGAATTACGCCGTTTGGGGGAATGCTTGATAATATGCAGCAAGGGATAGCGCTGCAGCCACCGTTTCTCCGCAACCCGGTCTGTGAAGATAGAGTATTTCTCATGCTCAAAGCGCGGCGTTGGCTTTAACCGCAATTCAAACAGATCTTCAAGTCCATAGGGCGCCACAATCTCAATACCCTGTGTTCCCGCTAGCCTTACGGCTACTGCCGTTGCCGTCTCGGGCCAGAAGCCGAGTGCATGTTCCGTGGAGTGGTAGGGGGCGTCACCGTTGCGTTGGTGCATCCGGGCCTGATTTTTTACCGACCAGTTGAAGGTGGGATTGCGTCGTTTCAGCGTCTCCTCAAACTCAAGGTCTTGCGCGTCGGAAGGCTGTTTATCATCGAACCAGACCACATCTACGTCTGCCGGCATCGGTGGATACGGGTGCCCATGCAGGTGTGCCCAAACGGCGTCGCGGACGAACCCGGCGCCAATCCACCCGTCAGATAAGTGAAGATCATGTACGGCAGTGAGCGCCTGCATCCTCAGAGGATCGCGTGAAAGTAATGCCTGTAGTGCTTGCGAATAATCCATTGGCTTTCCGATAGCTTATGTTTTGGCGAACAGGTGCCGATTTTACAGTAACGGCAAAGCAGGCATGAAGCCGTTGTAGTCTCCTGTTAATAGCTTAGCGTAATTACCACCGTGTCGGTATAGGTCCCGCCTCAGGCCACTGTTGCGGCGGCACTTTGCCATAGACCACCATTTGCTGTGGCTGTCCACTGTCGGAGTACTGTTTTTGCGGCGTCTCAGACGTCCATTGCGCGGTGTGGGCGGCGTCCTGGTAGAGATCGTAGCGGAGGCAATCTCCGTTATTACAGAGCTGGCGCGCGTTGCCATCCGGATGTAACCCTCGCCGATGCTTACCGCGTAGCTGGTTCCAGTAGGACATTGAATGGTGATGTTTGCCGTTGCATTGGCTTCAAGCTGGCTGCTCTGCACCGGGCTTCGATGCCCGAAGTCCATATCATCGACGTTCAGTATCTCGCAACCGTTTTTGACCGTGGCGGTAGCGCTGATTTGATCGGTCACGGTGGTGCCGGAGAGCCCGCTGCATGAAGGGAGAGACTGCATAGATGACGCCGAGGAATAGCTTATCTGCACGCTAGTGGCGTAATCATAATAATTCCCCGCGCTGACGTTGTTTTGCCCGGCGTTGATTTTGCCAATCAACGGGATGTCGTGCTCGACGTTGGCTTGCCCCGAGGCCAGCTCAAGGTCAATCTGGGCGTAGACGTCACTGTTCTGGCTGAGCGGATGATGGAGATCATAAATCGAATACAGCGAGAAATAGAGCGGTGTGGTTGACGGCTCATTCTGGCTCATCGGAATTGGGTCGTTGGCCATCAGCTTCAGGCAGGCGCGGACAAACTCAGTATGGCCGTCATAGTTATTGCAGGTAAAAGGGAGCTTCGTGCTGGTGGCGCTACTCTGTCCGGGCGTGACGGTGCCAAAACTTAACCCCGCCGGGCTACCGTTCCAGCAGTTTGCCGCCCTCGCGCCAGGGCTTAAGGTTAACATCAACGTGAATAATAGGGCGGTTAGCCCGAGAAGGCGATTTATAGACATCGTGCGTTGAGCGTCTCCAGTGAGCGAGTTGGACGGAATTTTTGCGGCAGCGTCACGCTGCAGGAAGAGGATGCCCATTGCACCTTCAGTCTGCCGCCTGCCGGAGGATCTTCAAGATAGATTTTGCCGTCGTAACCGGCGATCGTCTGTTGGGTTCCGCGCGCGGGCTTTTGGCCGTGACTATCGGCGACGTTAACCTGGGCAGAAAACGGCACGTTTTTTCCATCGGGCAAGGTCACCGTCAGCAGGACTGCCTGCGTTTTATAGATGCTGAACCGCGCAAGGGCGCCGCGGCCGGTTTGTGGGATCACCACTTCTTCGGTGTAGGGCGCGCGATAATCTTCCTCCAGACCCAGTGCATCGATATCAATTCGATTTTCCTGATAGGGATTGAGATTATTCAGGAACAGCTTGCCGTTTTTATCCGTCTGACCCACCGGGCGATGTTCAAGATACACCGGGACGTGGGGACGCTTGCCGTGTCGACGATGGCAAATGCGCTACCCAGGACGCGGGTGGCGTAGAAATTGCCGGAAAACAGGCCTAACGCGCCGGAGAGAGACCCATAAAGCGCGTTATCGTGGGTTTGTCGATTCATACCCAGCGCGATGTCACTCCAGCGAGTACGCCGTTGCAGGCTGGTATGCACATCACTGTTTTTACCGTTTTGCGCCGACAGGTTCCAGCCCCAACCCGGTTGGTTCGAATCCAGCGAACGTGAAAGACTGGCTTGAAGGGCATTTCCATCGTTATCGTGGCTGTTCTGCAGTGAAAGATAATCTTTACGCTGATTGAGCGGCATACTGAAATTCAGATAGACCGTGGTATTACGCTCGTCGCCCACTTCTTCGGTAATGCTGGAAGAGAGGCTGATCTGATGGGTGAGGCTTTTCGACCACGATAAGCCAAGATACTGCGCTGAGGAATCGCAGTAATTTTGCTGTACCCAGCTCATGCCGAAGGTACCGATTGCCTCGAAGGTGACACTGGCAAACGCGGAATCTTCACGGGTGGTAAGGCTGTTATCTGCGAGAGATGAAATATCGCGAAAGCCGCTATCGGCCTGCGAATGGTCGAGCGACAGATTGAAGCGGCGGTTGTTCCACTGCCAGCCTGCGCCCCACTGACGCCCACCATCGTGATGATAATGACCGCTTGCCACATTCGCGTGAATCACTCCCAGCCTCGGGCCAACAGGTAATCCCAGCCGAGTCCCTGGTTGTGTAAGGCAGCGCTCTGTTCCGCGTGAGCTTCCAGCGTCGCCCTGTTACTCAAGCCATAGCGCCAGTCGCCGACCCCGACTAACTGGTTGTCGTAACTGAAGGAACGCTCCGTATAATCTTTTCTGACCCATCCCGCGCTGACGCCCCAGGTCGTCAGGCCGGCCGACAGCAACTGCGTCGCGCCATACAGGTCGAGATTGACGACTCTCTGCTGGCCATTGATATCGGTAATCACCACTTGTGCCCCTTCATCGCCGGTAAAAATGGGGGCGGTATTGAGGGTGAACTGGCCGGGTTCTACCTTTTGCGAGGCGGTTTTGATGCGCGAACGTACAGATCGACGGTCGACGGCAGGGTGACGCTATCGGTCAGAATGTCCTGCGATGAGGTGCTGAAGTTAGGCTGCGTGGCGTAGTTGTGGGCCAGGCTAATCCCGCCGAAGCGCACGCTATGGGTCCAGCTTTGAGTTGAGGTAAAGCTGTCGCCGAGCGTCATGGAAAACAATTTGTCGACGTTCTGGTAATTCCAGCTGCTCATCAACCGTTGGGTGCCGCTGTTGGTGCTCTCGCTCGCTGAGGAAGCCTGGGTGTTCATTGACGTCGAGAAGAACCCGGGGCCAAGGCCAAAGGTGCGAAACTCGCTGAACAGCGAAGCATCCTGCTCGCCGTTCTCATGACTGGTGAACACGTTGTAGTTCAGCGCCAGACCGCGCACTTCCGGCGACAATTGGGCGGCGTGCAGCAGATGCGAACCGTTGTGGTTAGTCAGCAGGCTATCACGACCAAGCCAGTTTTGGCTGGCGGCGATATTGACGCTTTGGCTCAGATTATCGAACGTAACGTTCAGCCCGTCCTGCGAACTGAAATCGACGTAGCCTTTCTGTTCAGGAAGCGACGCGGTTTTGATGTCTAACTTACGGGCGTCACTGGCGGCAATAAACAGCTTATTATCAATATATCTGGCCTTTACAAAACCTTTGATGGCTTGCCCGTTAACAAACGCGGTCAGGTAGAGCGTTTCGTTGTCGGCGGCGTGGGCGTAAAAACAGACCATAAACCACAGTGGAAGGGTTTTAAGGCGTAAGCGTGAAGGTCTGTTTTTGCTCATTATCGTTCAAATTAAGTGACAGGGATGACGCACTGCTGATTCCGTCAGGTAAAGGCCATTCCTTTTCACTGTGGGGCAATACATACCCCAATAACCCTTGACTCATCACCTGGCTACGGCCGCCTGTGAGCAGGGTAATATTGCCGAGTTTACTGTGCTGCGAGCCGTTATTACGCACCTTGAGCATGACCGGGCGGGTCGAACGGTCGAGGGTAAATTCGAGGTCCTGCGGGTTGGGTGGCTGTGGTTTGCAGTTGACGAATACCGGGATGGAGTAGCGCAGTAAAAAGCGCACGCCATCCTTGGGAGCCATATTGTTGGCGCCAGGAAGTTCGTCGATCACCAGTCGGTAGGCGCGTTCGTCACTGCCGCTGAGCGGGCGGGAAGAATGACGCGAATCAACTGCTGGCGGCCCGCAGGGATATTGGTCATTGGCGGGCTGACCAGCAGATCTCCGGTGTCGCTAAGGACTTCTTTATTATTCTGCTGATGCCAGGCGTAGGCGCGGATCTGCGCGCCAATTGCCGCGCTACCGGTGTTCTTAACGTAAACGGCCTGCGCGGTTTCACCCGCGCAAAAGCCGATGTTGACCGGATAAACCTGAAGGGTGGCCGCCGCTGAAGGCAAGGTAAACAGCGCGCAGGATGCAACGATCGCCGCGCCAGAGAGTAAACGCTTCACAGGCTTCCCTTCGGTTGTGGTTAGTAAGCGACAGTCAATGTGACGGTGTCGGAATAGTTGCCTGCAGGCGCCTGAGCCAGGGCATCGGCGGTGACGCGACCATAAATAGGGATCGTCTGAATGGAACCGGTGCCAATATTATCGACAGGTGTTTTGGATAGATCGCTACCGGAAGTATCCCGTAGATGGTGTAGGCCACGGTATCGCCATTGTCGTTTGCCATCTCGTAGGTATGGTCGCTGGCGCTGCTGAGCTGATATTCCGTGCCATTGGTACAGGTCACGTTGGCTTGGCTCGTTACCGTTAATTGCCCTGTATCACTGGGGTGCGAACCAAAATCCATATCACCTACGCTAATCTGGCAGGATTTTTCGACGGTAAGGGAGACATGCATATCGGCGGTTGCCGTTTCCGTGGTATCTGCGAATGCCGCAGATGAAAATAAAATGCTAATCGCAGTCAACGTTAATGCAGTGGCTTGACGGTTAATCACTTTAAGGCTCTCTAAAAAGATCTATTAATATTTCTTACTTGAAACTACGGGGGCGGAGAATAGTGATTAAGAATTTTCTGAGATTGAGTAATCGTGCTATGTCTAAGCGATGTGAATAACAAGATCTGATATTAACAACTGAGATCTCATGCATTAACGCTGCGCAACGCCGGGCGACGTTGCGCAATAAGGGTTAGCGCAGGGTATGAATGGCGGCAATCAGACGTTCAACGCCTTGCTCGAGTTTCACGCGCGGGCAGCCTGCATTCAGGCGGATAAAGCCGTTGCCTTCCTCGCCATAGGTGTAGCCGGGCATGATCGCCACTTTTTGCTGTTTGATGAGGACTTCCTGAAGCTGACGGTCGTCAAGGTGTAGCGGACGTAGGTCGATCCACGCCAGATAGGTGGCTTGCGGCATGCGCCATTGTAGCTCAGGGAAGGCGGCGTTCAGCGTCTGCTGAATGTAACGCATATTCTCCTGCAGATAGTCGCGTAGCGCGTCCAGCCACGGCTCACCCTGCTGATAGGCGGCAATATGGGCGACCAGCGCCGGTACAGACGGCGAGGAGAGGCCATCGCGACTTTTCAGAGCGTTGAGGTAATCATTGCGAGTGCTTTCGTCGTCAATTAGCCCGTATGCGCCGGTAAAGGCCGGGATATTGAAGCTTTTCGAGCCCGATGTGAACAGCGCCCACGGCCCTTGCGCCACATCACACCACGGAATGTGCTGATGACCGTTCCAGGTCATGTCCATATGGATTTCATCGCTGATCACCCGCACGTTATGTTTTGCGCAAAGCGCGGCCATCGTTTGCAGCTCTTCGCGGGTCCAGACTTTGCCGGTCGGATTTTGTGGGCTGCACAGCAGTAACACGCGGTTATGCGGCTGAGCCAGCGCAGCCTCCAGCTTCGCCATATCACAGAACCATTCACCCTCACGCTGCTCCAGCGCGACGCCGACCACCTGACGCTGGTTGCCCTCGATGGTCTTAAAGAAAGCGTCATAGGCAGGCGTATGCACCACGATACCGTCACCGGGAGCTGACCACTGGCGGATCATCTCGGCCACCATATAGATAACAGAGGGCCCGTAGACGATGCTATCCGTGTTGATGGCGCTGTGAAAACGATGAGCGTACCAGTGGGCAATGGCGGGCAGGAAGGCGTCATTTTTCCAGCGGCTGTAGCCAAATACACCGTGGGATAAACGTGCGCTCAGGGCATCGAGGATACAGGGCGCGGTGGCAAAATCCATATCCGAAATGGTAAAGGGCAGCAGATCGGCGTCGCCAAAACGGTCGGCCACATAATCCCACTGCGTACACCAGGTACCATGCCGGTCAATCACCGTCGAGAAATCAAACATGTGAGGATCCTAACGAAGAAAAGAGGTGAGATATTTTGCCCCCGTTATGAACGGGGCAAAGGGGTTTAAGCCTGTACGGTATTCATCAATACCGACATTTCATCCTTAACCGACTGTACCTGCGGCCAATAACGACCTGGAGGTTATGCTGGTTGAGTTTGACGACGCCAATGGCGCGGTTAGCCTTCAGTGTATCGACATCCACTTTATCCATATCGCTTACCGACAGACGCAGGCGGGTGATGCAGTTGTCGAGAGACACGATGTTCTCCGCACCGCCCAGCGCCGCCAGGATAGCCGGGACGTTGTAGCCCGATTTACCGGTTACACCGCTGGTGGTGTGCTCAGCTGCCGGTGTGGTATCGATGTCGCGGCCCGGGTTTTGATATTGAAGCGCACGATAGCGAAGCGGAAAATCGCGTAGTACACGGCGAACCAGACCGCGGCCACCACCGGCACCAGATACCACTTGGTGGACAGACCGTGCAGGATGCCGAACACCACGAAGTCGATGATATTGCCGTCAGTGTTGCCGATGGTTACGCCCAGAATCGCCATCATGGTGAAGCCCAGACCGGTCAGCAGCGCGTGAATCACATACAGCACCGGCGCCACGAATAAGAACAGGAATTCGAGTGGCTCGGTGGTGCCGCCAACCACGCAGGCAATCACACCGGAAATCAGCAGGCCCTTAATTTTATGACGATTTTCCGGACGCGCGCAGTGGTACATCGCCAGCGCAGCGCCGGCAGGCCGCCGAGGAAGGCCGGCATTTTACCCTGCGATAAGAAGCGGGTGGCGCTTTCTGAGAAGCCGTGAGTTGTCGGGCAGCTAAGCTGCGCCTGGAAAATAGTCAGCGCGCCGCTGACGTCGTGGCCGCAGACGTCCATGGTACCGCCTGCTTCAGTAAAGCGAATCAACGCGACCAGAATATGATGCAGGCCAAACGGCAGCAGCAGACGTTCGCCGGTACCGAAAATCATCGGGCCGAAGTCACCGGCGCTGTTGATTACGTGGCCCAGCGCGTTGATGCCCATAGCGAAAATTGGCCATACCAGCGGGATCACCAGACCAACCAGACCGAGCACGACGGTGGTGATAATCGGCACGAAACGGGTGCCGCCGAAGAAGGCCAGCGCGTCCGGCAGGCGGATAGTGTGGAAGCGTTCATGCAGCATCCACACGATAATCCCGCAGATGACCGCGCCAAGGATCCCGGTGTCGATGGATTGAATACCGATAATATTCTGAATGTTATTGGCTTTCAGGATCGCCGCATCGGTGGTGGGTAGAATGCCTTTTGCCGTCAGCCAGAAGTTAACGGCGAGGTTCATGACCGCGTAGCCAACAAAACCGGCGAAGGCGGCAACGCCTTTGTTGTCGCGCGCCAGACCCAGCGGGATGGCAATACAGAACATCACCGGCAGGAAGCTAAAAGCGAACGAGCCAACTTTGCTCATCCAGATAAAGACCGCTTGCAGGAACGGCGTATCGAGCCAGGGCAGCAGCGTCGTCACGTCATGACTGCTTAACGAACTGCCGATGCCGAGCATAATCCCACAGAAGGAGAGCAGCGCGACCGGCAGCATAAAGGTTTTGCCAAGCTGCTGGAAGAACTCCCAGAGGGTGACTTTTGGTGCGGTTTTCGCCGTCATGAAGCGACTCCTTATCCTGAAAAAGGGTTTCTTTTGAGTAACGGGAAAGGAAGATAAAACGTTTTATCATTTTTTAGTGAGAAACAAATCACAAAAGCAAGTGATAATACAGTTTATAAAGTACATACATTGATAAAACGTTTTATCGCTTAAGCAGAAGGAGTCGCGCAGGAGCTATGGCGATTGCAAAGAAAGTCACCATTAACGATGTTGCGCTGGCGGCAGGGTTTCTGTCAGTACCGTTTCGCTGGTTCTGAGCGGCAAGGGGCGAATTTCGTCGGCAACCGGCGAGCGGGTTTATCAGGCCATTGATCAACTAGGCTTTGTGCGTAACCGCCAGGCGGTCTCGCTACGCGGCGGCCAGACGGGAGTGATTGGCCTGATTGTTGGCGACCTGTCATCGCCTTTTTACGCAGAACTGACGGCGGGATGACTGCTGCGCTTGAGTCACAGGGCAAAATGGTTTTTTTAACCCAGGGCGGCAAACGTGGGGAGCAGATGCTGCAACGCTTTGAAACCCTGGTTTCGCAGGGCGTTGACGGCGTGGTGATCGCCGGGTCGGTGGATCAAGCTTCAGAGCTACGGGCCAAAGCGGCAGAAACCGCCACACCGCTGGTATTTGCCTCGCGCGCGAGCTACCTCGACGAGGTCGATATTATTCGTCCGGACAATATGCAGGCCGCGCAGTTGGTGACCGAACATCTGATCCGTCGCGGCCATCAACGTATTGCCTGGCTTGGCGGGCAAAGTTCGTCGCTCACACGAGCGGAACGAGTGGGCGGCTACTGTGCCACGCTCATCAAGTATGGTCTGCCGTTTCATAGCGAGTGGGTGCTGGAGTGCGAGTCCAGCCAGAAACAGGCGGCGGAAGCGATAACCGCGCTACTTCGCCATAATCCGACCATCTCGGCAGTGCTTTGCTACAACAGCGTGATCGCCATGGGCGCGTGGTTCGGTCTGATGCGAGCAGGTAAACAAAGTGGCGAAGACAGCGTCGAGAGCTACTTTGAACAGCGTGTGGCGCTGGCGGCGTTTGCCGACGTGCCGGAGGCGGCGCTGGATGACGTCCCTTGACCTGGGTGACGACGCCCGCCGGGAAATGGGCCACAGCGTGGCCGAGCGGATTTTACAACGTATTGATACCGGCCAGGGGCGGCGAGAAATCTGATTATGCCGCCGCGGCTGGTGGCGCGAAAATAATAAAAAGCCCCTCATTGAGGGCTTTCGTTCATGGTGGGAGACGGTTACGGAGCGGGTGCGGCGGCCGGTTCTTCCGGGTCGGCCAGCGTCGGAATACCAAACATACCGACAAAATCATCCAACGGCATTTTCTGCCCGTTCAGCGTCACCTGACCATCGGCGTACTGCAGGCTGCTGGTGATAGCGTCATCCTGCGTGGTGGTCAGGCGGAACATCTGGCCCATTGCCGCCAGCCCCTGTACCTGCTGTTTGGCAAGCTTCGCCGCTTCATCCTGCTGATAGCCTTCCAGCTGTGCAACCTGGGTCATCAGTTCGGTGGCCATCCCGGTAGGGATGTTGAGTTTGGCATCCAGCGATTTCACGCCACGATCGAGCTGCTGTGCCAGCGTCTGTGTTTCACCGGTGGCCTGAGACGGGTCTTTCAGCGCCAGTGACAGGTTCAGCGAACTCTCGCCTTTGGCATTTTTCCAGCTAAGCGGTGACAGTGTCACAACTGGGTCGCCTTTCAGCAAAATCGGCAGCGAGCTAAATAGCGCGTCGACCGCTTTCTGCTGATACAGCTCCGGGTTTTGCGCCAGATCCGGCTGCGCCATCAGCGCCTGAGTCTGCTCCTGGTACTGCTGGCTGAACTGATGCATTGCTACGCCGTCGATACCGTCAACTTTCAGCGTCAGCTGTCCGCTGCCGAAATCTTTATTTTGCAGCTTCAGGCTGTTGAGCGAGTAGTCCAGTTGGCTGTTGATCTTTTTGCCATCGGCAGTCAGCTCAGATTTGCCGGCGATACGCATATCGTTCAGTTCGGCCAGATCTTTTCCTTCCACACCAATCGCCAGGCGCTCAACGCTCAGCGTCTGGTCGCCGATGCGCTCATCAAAGGTGGTCAGTTTGCTGGAGCCGTCAGTTTTCAGGTTGTTGAAAGTGAATTGCACTTTCTGACCGTATTCGTTAACCGCGTTCACCTGGCCGCTTTTGGCTTCGCCGGTCAATGACACCAGGCTGCCCTGGTTGTCGGCGGAAAGCGTGAATTCACCGCCGCTAAAGGTCACCTTGTCGGTCTCTTTTTCGTAATCCAGCGGTTTGAGTGAGATTGCGGATGCGGTATCGCCGTTGTAGCTGATGCGGGTGTTGATATCAAACGGCGATTGCCCTTTGGCGATATCAAACAGCGGCTTGGTGACGTCGTTATTAACCAGCACCGTGTTGACTGAGGCCATGGCAGGCACCAGGTTGAAGGATTTCAGCGAAGCCAGCGGGAAGGGACCATGGCTGACGTTTTCGTCCAGCAGCACGCTCTGACCCGGCTTCAGCCATGAGTCTTTAGCGCCAGCCTGCGGTTTGACGACCATTTTCAACTGACTGCTGAACACGCCGCGCTGGTAATCCTGATAGCTCAGCTCCAGTCCCGCTTCCGGCGCGGTCAGCTTCAGCTGAGCGTTCGCCTGCGCGACCATTTCGGCGATACGTGATTCAAGCTGTTTACCCGTGTACCAGGAGCCCGCCGTCCAGATAACCCCTAAAGCGATAATGACACCTGCAGCAACCCGCGTTTTTTTCATCGTATTTGTCCATAAAAATGAAACCAGGCGGGAAGGCCGCCTGGTTAAGTCATAAGGCTATGCCAAAGAGTAGCAAGCCTGTCCGCAAACTTCAGTATTTACTTTAACTTATTATATACACGCGCTAAACGACCGCTGCCGCTCACCTGTACGGGTGACTCATTGGCTGCGACAAAGGCGGATTCACCCGGTTTCAGCACCAGACGCTGACCGTTTTTACTGAGTACCGACTCACCTTCCACGCAGAAGACAATCGCCGCGCCGTCCTGAGCGAGGCTGGCTTGCTCTGCGGACAAATCGTGCAGGGAGAACGCGAAATCATCGACCGGAATCGGGAAATCCAGCTCGGCGCCGTGCTGAGTCGGTTGGGTGAGCAGTTCGTTCGCCGGTTTGGCAGTGAATTTGACGTTGGCGACCAGCTCCGGAATATCAATGTACTTCGGCGTCAGGCCGGCGCGCAGCACGTTGTCGGAGTTGGCCATTACCTCAAGGCCGGTGCCACGCAGGTAGGCGTGCGGCGTTTCGGCAAACAGGAACATCGCATCGCCTGGGTTCAGTTTGACGATGTTCAGCAGCAGCGGGGAGAAGAGGCCGCTATCGTCCGGGTAGAACTCGGCAATCAAGCGGATGGCGTCCCAGGCGTCGCCCTGTTGCGTTTCCAGCGCGGTACGCAGCACGCGCAGGGCGTGGGCTTTTTCTTCTCCCTGCATATTCAGCAGGCCGGCGAAGAGGGCGCTGAGGCGCTCGCTGGTTGGTTCGGCGATAAACTGGCCGATAATCGGGTTGGCTTCAGCCACCGGCGTAAGCAGGGCGGCGATGTCAGCAAATTCGCGGAAGGCGTTCATCGCCAGGAACGGCGTCAGGGCAAAAACCAGCTCCGGCTTGTGATTGGGATCTTTGTAGTTACGCTCGGCGGCATCCAGCGGGATACCGGCAGCGTTTTCTTTGGCAAAACCCACTTCGGCGGCCACTTTGCTCGGATGCACCTGAATGGAGAGCGGCTGTGCGGCGCACAGCACTTTAAACAGGTAAGGTAGCTCGCCAAAACGGGCGGCGACTTTGTCGCCCAGTAGCGCGGTTTTGTCGGCATCAATGACATCACGCAGCGAGTGTACGGTTCCTTCGTTATCCGTTATCTTTGAGCTGCTCTTGGGATGCGCGCCCATCCACAGTTCCGCCATGGGCAGATCGTCAGGATTGGCCATTCCGTAGAGTTCCGTTAACGCAGTTTTGCTGCCCCAGGCATAGTTTTGCACTGAGTTGATGAGTTTTTGCATTATCAAGCCCTGTTTTAATGTGGATTCTTTGCGACGTATTAAAGCAAAAAAATGCGCTCTCGTATCCTCAAGAAATAAAAAGTCGTACTAGTCTCAGTTTTTGTTAAAAAATTGTGTACGATAGGGTAACTCGCTTTTAACCTGGGCAAATGGAAAGACTGCCCTTCACCACATCATCAAAGCTGTAAGTGAGAGCACAATGTCGAATAAACCTTTTTATTATCAGGATCCTTTTCCGTTAAAAAAGGACGAGACCGAATATTATCTGTTGAGTAACGACTACGTTTCCGTCGCAGAATTTGAAGGGCAGGAAGTCCTCAAAGTTGCCCCGCAAGCGCTGACGCTTCTCGCCAAACACGCCTTCCATGACGCATCCTTCATGCTCCGTCCCGCGCACCAGCAGCAGGTGGCCGATATCCTGAACGACCCGGAAGCCAGCGAAAACGACAAGTACGTGGCGCTGCAGTTCCTGCGTAACTCTGATATCGCGGCCAAAGGCATTCTGCCAACCTGTCAGGATACCGGCACCGCGATCATTATGGGTAAAAAGGGGCAGCGCGTGTGGACCGGTGGCGGTGATGAAGCGGCGCTGGCGCGCGGGGTTTACGATACCTTTATCGAAGACAACCTGCGCTACTCGCAGAACGCGCCACTGGATATGTACAAAGAGGTCAACACTGGCACCAACCTGCCGGCGCAGATCGATCTCTACAGCGTGGATGGCGATGAATATAAATTCCTGTGCATCGCCAAAGGCGGCGGCTCGGCGAACAAAACCTATCTTTATCAGGAAACCAAAGCGCTGATCACCCCGGCGAAGCTGAAAAGCTATCTGGTTGAGAAGATGCGCACCCTCGGCACCGCGGCCTGCCCGCCGTACCACATTGCCTTTGTCATCGGCGGTACGTCGGCTGAAGCGACGCTGAAAACCGTCAAGCTGGCCTCGACCAAATACTATGACGGCCTGCCGACCGAAGGTAACGAGCACGGTCAGGCGTTTCGCGATGTGCAGCTCGAAAAAGAGTTGCTGGAAGAAGCGCAGAATCTGGGCCTCGGCGCACAGTTCGGCGGAAAATACTTCGCCCATGACGTTCGCGTGATCCGTCTGCCGCGTCATGGCGCTTCTTGTCCGGTAGGGATGGGCGTCTCCTGCTCGGCTGACCGTAATATCAAAGCCAAAATTAATCGCCACGGTATCTGGATTGAAAAACTGGAGAACAACCCAGGCAAGTATATTCCGGAATCGCTGCGTCAAGCCGGTGAAGGCGAAGCGGTGAAGGTAGATCTCAACCGTCCGATGAAGGAGATCCTGAAGCAGCTTTCTCAGTATCCGGTCTCGACGCGTCTGTCGCTCAGCGGCACGATTATCGTGGGGCGCGATATTGCGCACGCCAAGCTGAAAGAGCGTATGGACAAAGGCGAAGGTCTGCCGCAGTACATTAAAGATCACCCGATCTACTACGCGGGCCCGGCAAAGACGCCGGAAGGCTACGCTTCTGGCTCTCTCGGCCCGACCACGGCAGGGCGTATGGACTCCTATGTTGACCAACTGCAGTCTGAAGGCGGCAGTATGATCATGCTGGCAAAAGGTAACCGTAGCCAGCAGGTAACCGACGCCTGTCATAAGCATGGCGGTTTCTATCTGGGCAGTATTGGCGGCCCGGCGGCGGTGCTGGCGCAAAGCAGCATCAAGAGTCTGGAGTGCGTGGAGTATCCTGAACTGGGGATGGAAGCGATCTGGAAAATCGAAGTGGAAGACTTCCCGGCGTTTATCCTCGTGGACGATAAAGGCAACGACTTCTTCCAACAGATTCAGGCGTCACAGTGCGCCCGCTGCGTGAAGTAATCTTTTAACCGCCCTTCGGGCGGTTTCTGTTTGTACCATAATCATCTTAGCCTGCTTGAGCAATGTCAGTTCACAATCACTTTGAATTCAAGGAGAAAGTAATGACAACGTCACGCCGCGAAAGCGATTCTATGGGGCCGATTGAGGTTCCCGCCGACAAACTGTGGGGCGCGCAAACCCAGCGATCCCTTGAGCATTTTCGTATCTCCACCGAGAAGATGCCGCTTTCGTTGATTTACGCCCTGGCGCTGACCAAGCGCGCGGCGGCTAAGGTGAACCAGGATTTAGGTCTGCTGAAGGCCGACAAAGCTGGCGCTATCATTGCGGCAGCGGATGAGGTGCTGAATAATCAGCATCCGGATGAGTTTCCGCTGGCTATCTGGCAGACCGGTTCGGGCACGCAGAGCAACATGAACATGAATGAAGTGCTGGCAAACCGCGCCAGCGAGCTGCTGGGCGGCGAGCGTGGCATGTCGCGATTAGTGCACCCGAATGACGATGTGAACAAAAGCCAAAGTTCTAATGATGTGTTCCCCACGGCGATGCACGTGGCGGCGGTGATTGCGTTACGCGAACATCTGCTGCCGCAGCTGGCTGGGTTACAGGAAACGCTGCGTGAGAAATCCGAGCGTTTTCGCGATATCGTTAAAATTGGCCGTACCCATCTGCAGGATGCTACGCCGCTCACTTTGGGCCAGGAGTTCTCCGGCTGGGTCGCGATGCTGGAGCATAACCGTCGCCACCTGGAACAGAGTCTGCCACATTTGAGCGAGCTGGCGCTGGGCGGCACGGCGGTGGGGACCGGGTTGAATACGCATCCAGAATACGCGGTACGGGTGGCGCAGGAGCTTGCTGCATTGACGCATCAATCGTTTGTCACCGCGCCAAACAAGTTTGAAGCGTTGGCCACCTGCGATGCGCTGGTGCATGCACACGGCGCGTTAAAAGGGCTGGCGGCCTCGCTGATGAAAATCGCCAACGACGTACGCTGGTTGGCTTCCGGCCCTCGCTGCGGTATCGGTGAACTGTCGATACCGGAAAACGAGCCGGGGTCATCCATTATGCCGGGTAAAGTGAATCCGACTCAGTGTGAAGCGATGACCATGCTGTGTTGCCAGGTGATGGGCAACGATGTGGCGGTCAACATGGGAGGAGCCTCGGGTAACTTTGAACTGAACGTTTATCGACCGATGATTATTCATAATTTCCTGCAGTCGGTACGTTTGCTGGCGGATGGCATGGAAAGCTTTAACGAGCACTGCGCGGTGGGCATTGAACCTAACCGCGAACGTATCGACCAGTTGCTTAACGAATCGCTGATGCTGGTGACGGCACTTAACACGCATATTGGCTACGATAAGGCGGCTGAAATTGCTAAAAAAGCGCATAAAGAGGGCTGACGTTGAAGAACGCGGCGCTGGCGTTAGGGTATCTCAGCGCCGAAGAGTTCGATCGTTGGGTACGTCCGCAGGATATGGTCGGCAGTCTGACGGATAAGGCTTAATCGGTCGCCAGCCAGAGGTGGAGTCGGGAATTATCAGCCGTAGCGGCTGCGCCTCGGGTTTGTGGCGATACTGTACGTTATCGGCGTCGTAGTTTAACAGCTCGCCCAGGTCAGGCACGCTGACGCCATTGCGACCGGAAATCACCGCAATCAGCGGGCTGGGGCAGGCGTACTGCACTTGCTTTTGTTCGCCCGCGTACCATACGCGGGCAATCGGCTGTACCTTCACCGGACGCTTAATCTTCAGCCTGGCTTTCTGCGGCAGGGCGGCAATATCCTGATACTCACGTTCCAGACGCGCTTGCCACTGCTCGCGGGTCCACGGCGGGACGGCGCGCGGCGACTTCAGGCTTTTCTCCAGTTGCGTCAGCACTTCATCGCGCGTCAGATTCTTGATGATATGTTTATTCGCCCAACCAAAACGAATCGTGCTCGGGTCGGAGAGCAGCGCAAGCGAGCGGTAGGCATTGAGCGTAATCAGCCCGGGATGTAGCGATGCACCCACTCGAAGCGCGACACGGGCGGTAGGCCGGAATCAACGGTGATGATTTTTTCCAGTTCAGCCTTCAGGCCGTTAATCTGTTGCACTCGGGCGCTTATCGCCTCGTGTTGCTCGTTGCTGGCCTGCAGGCAGATGGCGCCCGGCAGGCGCACTGCCGCTTTACTGCTGCGGTTTTCTGACTGCTGCTGGATAAACAGATGGCTAAAATGCTGGAGCGCCATGGCAAACGCTGTCTGCCCCAGATGCTGTTGAACCTGAATCTGCGAGAGCGGCGCGTGTTCAGACTCTTTACGGACCTCAGGCAGCACAAAAATGCGCGCTGTCAGCAGACGGCATGCCGACAGTTCGTTACGCAGTTCGGCAAGGTTGCGCTCAAGCTGGCGAAAGGTATCGGTGAGTCGTTCAACGAGATCGTAGCGGGTCACGGTAGTTGTCCTGATTAATTAGTTACAACATACTAAATGTATAGTCACTATAAGCCAGGATGCGGCACCGTGCAAACCGCGGTCAGCTAGCCGCGGGCAGGGAGATGTGGTGGTAAATCGGCCACTGTAAGCTGAAGCGCGCGCCGCCAAGCGGACTGCTATCGCAGCTCGCGTGGCCGCCCATCGCAGTGGCGATAGAGTGAACAATCGCCAGACCTAAGCCACAGCCGCCGGTGGCGCGATCGCGGCTGGGATCGAGGCGCACAAAAGGTTCGAAGACGCGTTCGCGTTCGTCAGCGGCAATGCCGGGCCATCATCGTCCACCTGCAGGCAGGCCATGCTGCCGTTGAGCGTGAGGCTTACCTGAATTTTCGCCTGGCTGTAGCGCATGGCGTTATTAATCAGGTTATCGAGCACGCGTTCCATCAGGCGCATATCGAGTGCGCCGTAGTCGCCTTGCGTCAGCTGATTCAGCGTGATTTCGCGCTGCGGGTTTACCGCCTGTACGTCTTCAACGTGTGCGGCAATCCAGCCAGGGAGGTCGGGCGTGGTGAGCGACAATTCGGTTTGCGGGCGATCGAGACGGGCATAGGTGAGCAGTTCCTCAATCAGGGCTTCGAGCTGGCCAATGTCCCGATTAAGCGCCTGTGATTCGGCTTCAGTGAGATTCTCACTCATTTCCAGCCGATAACGTAAGCGCACCAGCGGCGTGCGCAACTCGTGGGCAATACCGTCGATGAGCTGTTTTTTGCTGGCGATCAGCGCGTTGATGTTGTCGGCCATCTGGTTAAAGGCGACGCCTAAACGCTCAAAGCTCGACAGGCTGTCAAAGTGAATACGCTCTCCCAGATGCCCGTCACCAAAGCGTTGGGCGGCATTTTCCAGGCGCAACATGTCCTGCCAGTGCGGACGCATCCAGATAAACACCGGGAAGGCCAGTGAAATAGCGATAAACGCCATTAGCGCAATATCGAGCAGGCGCATCTCGTGCATAAAATAGAGATAGGGGATGGGACCGACGGCCAGCACGTAGTGGCTGCGCGGAATGCGCTGAATAAAGGTGTATTCATCGTCCAGCGCCACGATATCGCCTGCACGCAGGTGCTGCATGGCGCTTTCACCCAGCTGGAATTTGCTCAGCGGTTCAATACGTAGATCGAACGACAGGTTCAGATCCAGCTCGTTGAGGGTTTTGCTCCAGTTACGCGGGGGAATTTCGCGCAGCTCGCTACGCATTAAATAGAGTGAGCTCTTCATCAGGTCATCAAGCGACTGACGACCCGCGCGTTCGGCGGTAAATTTATAGACCAGCCCGACCAGCATGGTCATGACCAGAAAGCAGACAAACAGCAGCAGATAGAACTGCACAAACAGCTTTTTCATTTAAAACCACCGAACGTTCAATGTGTTAGCTAGTCAGCACATTCTCTGGGCCAACTCGTTCCTGCCAATGCGCTGATTGAAAACAGCGATGCGAGCGCCATCACGGGCCGCGATCTGGCAGATTACACTGTCTAAACCCTTTCTGCATTCTCCTGGACTATCATGTTTGTGATAAAAGTTAGCCAGAGGCTCGGGAGAGGGGCACGGAAAGATAGGGGAAATAGGTTTGAGTACGCTGAGACACGAAAATGAATGAAGACCGATAAAAAATAAATGTAGCCCTGTCGGTAGCCACAATGTCACCCAACAGAACAAATGATACTTCATACCTGTCCAAATAACCCATTGTATTTGTGTGTTTATTTCAGCGCGAAAAAATGGTTTATTTTTTGTGCTAACCCAAACTATTAAGTGTACAACAAATATTGCGAAGGTCTTTTTTTAATCAATAATAATAAAATAAATTAATCTAACTTATTGATTTTTATATCATAAAAAATAAATCAATTAATTGAATCCATAATGGCTGGGTAGCATATATTAATAACAGGATGACTAAATTATAATTCTTTTACATCTGGTCAATAGTCGAGGTTAGAATGCGCTTAATTGTCATGCTGTTGAGCTTTATGGTCTCTACATCGATCTGGCGGGCGATCTTGCCAAACCTACCGGTAAAGTCATTTTAACCCTGTCCGGTAATATCGAAAATACAAACCGGGAAGGGAAAGCCGTTCTGGATATCGCCAGTCTCGAAAAGCTCGGGTGGTCAGTTTCCAGACAACCTCTCCCTGGTATAATGGCCGCACCACTTTTACGGGTATTCCGCTGCAGAAACTTATGGATTATGTCGGGGCGAAAGGATCGGTCGTTAAAGTTACCGCGCTCAATGACTACACCACCATCATTCCGCTCAGTGACTTCAAAAAATACAATGTTATCCTTGCCTTAAAAATCAACGGAGAATACATGCCCATCCGTGATAAAGGCCCACTATTCGTGGTGTATCCTTATGACAGCATCCCTGAACTGAATAACCAGGTCTATTATTCAAGATCAGCGTGGCAAGTCAGTAGAATGGATATAGAGTAGGGGTTCAGCGGAACATCATGAACAGAATACTGGCTGGCATTATATTTTTCCTTTTTGTATCTACTGGATATATCTCTTTTCTTGTCCATGAAAGACAGCAAGAGCTACAAAAACTCACGCAATACACTGATTCATGGTCTGCCGCCCAGATGGTATCAGAATATTATCGCTTTGAATCGTGGCTCGGTCTTTACACTATTGATGATGCGATGACGCTTGATGACGTGCGTCTGCGCCTCGACATCATGCTCAGCCAGAGTGATTTAGTCAAAGAAGGTGATTTAGGCCATTATATCAACAACAACAAAGCGCACCATGATCTGGCGATAAAGCTTGAAGAAACACTGGATTATCTGGATGCGCATCTTGAGAGCATGAGTCGCCCGGAGCTACAAAAATATCTGAAAGTCATGCATACGTTGGATACCCCCTTGGCCGCCTTTCATCCGGTGCATTAGACAAGGATGTCAACTCGATTAATAGCGCCAACCTCAAAATCAGGACGCTTTACTTTATTTATTCAGCAACGTCTGTGCTGCTGATAATAGTCAGTGCGATCCTCGGGATTCTCATATTTTATCAGAACAGAAATATCCTCAAGGCTCACCTTCAGGTGAAGAATCTTGCCGACGAGTTGCAAAAATCAAAAGAGAAACTGCAAGTTCAGAATGTAAAACTGGAGTATGACGCCTACCATGATTCTCTGACTGGGATGAACAACCGGCATTTCTTCTGGGAAAAATTAAATAACACCATTGCTCAGGCAGAAAAAAATGATGATTCTGTGACAGTGATGCTGTTTGATTTAGACCGATTTAAAGAGGTAAATGATACCTACGGACATGATGTTGGCGATATATTATTACAACAGATCTCCCAGCGCCTGGTCTCAATGAACTTTGCTTCAGACACCTTTTATCGCTTAGGCGGCGATGAATTTGCCTTGCTCGCGAGTGGACTGACGGAGATGACAGCGGTTTCCCAGGCACAGAAAATATGCGCTGCGATTAACCAGCCTTATACCATCTATAATGCGATAATCAATATAACCACCTGTGTCGGTATAGCTATCTCAGATACTGAACACCGCTCTGACTATCTCTATAAATATGCCGATCTCGCCCTTTATGAAGCTAAAAATGAAGGTTCGAGTAAGATAAAAGTTTTCCGGCAGTGGATGTTAGACAAGCTTCAAGAAAGCAGAACCCTCGAGCATGATATGGCATTAGGGTTAGCGAATAACGAATTCGTTGTTTACTATCAGCCTATTGTCGATTCGTTTACCAGCGAAATTTACAGCTATGAAGCGCTTATTCGGTGGATCCACCCTTTGAAGGGACTCATGTCGCCAGATAGCTTTATTCCTGTGGCAGAAAAAACCGGCATGATTAACGAAATGGGAAAATCAGTGCTTGAGATGGCATGCCGGGAAGCGGCATCCTGGGTGGTGCCGGTGAAAATTTCAGTGAATGTTTCTCCTGTTCAGCTCAATAGCAAAGCTTTCGCCGGCATCGTCCTGTCGATTCTGAAAGAAACGGGGCTTCCGGCCGACCGTCTTGAACTGGAAGTAACGGAATCCTCTCTCTTTTCCGAGAGTCATACGCCGATGAATACCCTTAACAGGCTCAGAGCTCTGGGGGTGAAAATATCAATTGATGATTTTGGCACGGGATATTCTTCACTTTCGCGTCTGAGTCGCATTGCTTTCGATAAAATCAAAATCGACAAATCTTTTGTACATTCAATATCAGTACAGGAAGACGCCCTTAATATCATTAAGCTTATTACGGGCATGGCAAAATCCCTCAGTATGAAGGTTGTTGCTGAAGGGTTGAAACCCGCGAACAACTGGAAAATCTTAAAGCGTTGGGCTGCGATTTCGCCCAGGGATATCTCTTCCGTCAACCTCAGCCTTATATCGATGGGGAAATCAAAAACGGTCCGCAGCATGAATAATGCGTGAAAAAGTCTGTCGCGGTCGCGATATGGTACAGTGTTTGTTGCTACGAGAACGATGACAGGTTTCTATTATGCAACAAATTGATTTCTATATGGTTGATGCGTTCAGCAGCACTACTTTTTCCGGCAATGCTGCCGCAGTATGTCCCCTGATGGAGTGGCTGCCCGACGAGACGCTGTTGAAAATGGCGAAGCAGCATAATCAGTCGGAAACCGCATTCTTCGTCGTCAGTGAGAAGGGCTTTGAACTGCGCTGGTTTACCTCTCTCGGGAAATCAACTTGTGCGGACATGCAACCCTCGCGGCGGCGCACGTCATCTTCGAACATCTGGATTACACGGGCTCATCTATCCATTTTGAAACCCGTTTTGTCGGTCCGCTGACGGTGACGCGTAGCGGCGAATGGCTGACGCTTGATTTACCTGCATGGCACGCCGAGCCGATAACCCCGCCTCCTTTACTGTTAGATGCTTTGGGCATCAGGACATACAGGGAAGTGCGTGTCGCGCGCGATTATCTGGTCGTATTAGAGAATCAAGAGCAGGTTGCGGCTTTACAACCGGATATTCAGGCCATGATCCCGCTGGGCAAAATGATTTGCGTCACGGCGCCTGGTGATAATAAATATGACTTTGTCAGCCGCGTTTTTTGTCCGGGTGACGCGGTACCGGAAGATCCGGTGACCGGTTCTGCACATAGCATGCTGATTCCATATTGGGCAGATAAACTGCAAAAGACACCGATGCTGGCCTATCAGGGGGAGAGAGAGGTGGAGAGCTACGCTGTCGACTTGAGGGCGATCGCGTCTTTATCGGCGGACAGGCAACGACTTATCTGACAGGTAAAGTGTTTCTGCGCCAGGACGAGCATGCTGTTGGTAAGAAGGCCCTGGCAACCTTAAAATCAGCAGGTTGTCCTTAACTGTTGCCTGGCGTAATTTGTTTCTTTCCGACAGGTATGAATGAGGTTGCTATGCAGGCTTTACTGATTATCGATATGCAAGGTTTTGTTCCCGATCGCATTGCGCGAGGGATGGCCTATTTTCCCGCCAGCAGTATCGACAATATGCGCGCGACGATTGCGGCATTTCGGGCTGCGGGGAAACCGGTCCTGCATGTTCGCCATGAAACCCTTGAGCCAGGTTCGCCCCTGCAACGCGATAGCGCCCATTTCCAGCCCGTTATTGGGTTTGAAGAACACGCGGGCGAGCCTGTCTTTATAAAAACAACCTCATCGGCGTTCAGTTCTACCGATCTTCACGGCTGGTTACAGCGCGCGCAGATTAGCGATGTCGCGGTGATTGGCGCAGTGGCGGGTTACTGCGTTAACTCTACCGTGCGCATGGGAGCAGACCTTGGGCTTTCCATGACGGTGATTCGCGATGCGGTGCTGAGCTTCCCGCTCGAGAGTGCGGAAATTAGCGCAGAAGAGGTCTATCGCGTGACGATAGCGTTGCTGGAAAACGGCTTTGCCAGCGGGATAAATACGGCTGAACTTAAGCTGAACAACCACTAAATATAGATAATGCTGCCATTGGGCGAAAAAAACGTCACGTGGCAGCATATATGCGCTGTTTTTGATGGTGGTGGTGAGCGCATCCTCGAGGTTATAGTTTTACAGGTAGCATAAAATCCTGTTGACTACTCCCAGGCATGCGGCGCGAACAGATAGCCTTTATTGCGCACGGTTTTAATGCGATATGGCTCGGTCGCGCTGTCCTGTAGTTTCTTGCGTAGCCGGGAAATCGCCACGTCCACGCTGCGATCCATCCCGTCGTAGCTGACGCCGCGTAGATTTTTCAGCAGCGCGTCGCGGTCCATGATTTGCCCCGCATGAGTCGCGAGCTCCCACAGCAAATCGAAATCGGCGGTGGAAAGGGCGATGCTTTCACCGCTCAACAGAACCTGACGGTTCACCGGGTCGATGACCAGGGTACCGAAGCGAATGGTTTTGTGCGGCGTCAAGGCAGGCTGCGCGGCGACCGTGTGACTCGCGTTACCCGGATTTTGTCGTAGGTGAAGACGCAGGCGCGCCAGCAGCACGGCGGGCGGGTTGTTTTGAGAATATAGTCGTTCGCACCCATTTCCAGTGACAGAATATGATTCATGTCGCTATCCAGCGAAGTGAGCAGTACGATAGGGCCCGCCCATTGACCGCGCAGATCGCGACAAAGCGTCATGCCATCTTTACCCGGTAACATGATGTCCAGCAGCACCAGATCCGGATTTTCACGGGCAATCGTCGCTTCGGCATTATCGCCCCGCGGCTCGACTACCACATCCATATCATGCTTGCCCAGATAGGCGGCGATCAGCGCCCCCACATCCGGATCATCCTCAACATAAACGATCTTATTCATGACTCTACGCACTGGCTGACAAAACGGCTACGATACACCGCGCGCAGCTTTGCCGCCACAAAAAAGGCCGCAGGGATTCCCCTGCGGCCTCGTTCGGGCGCATGCCGCCACTGCGGCGGAAATGACGCCCATCTCGCGATTATTTCCGACTACGCCAGTGACTCACTATCAGGCTGACCAATACGCCAGCGATGACGGGAGCGGCAAGATCGTGCCAGAAAATAACGGCAAACTGCATCAGCGTCATATAGCCGCCTTCTGTTGCAATGGCAACGGTTCGCGGCTATCCTTGAACTGTTGAGGTTTCAAGAATCGCCCCCTTATGTTGCCCGGTTAACGCCGAACAATGTGCGGGGGTTTTCTTTTATCCAGCAACAACGCCGCCGGGATCAAGCCCCGCAACACTGCGCCTCACCGGAAAGTCCGGCTTGCCGCGAATTCTACAATCTTTTGCCCAATGCGCTTTGTCCATCCTCTTTAATTGCGAGCACGCTTCTGAATTTTCATTCATAAAGACAACCGCTTCCGCTATGCTGGAGCAACATGTTGTTTATTGGTGAATAATAAGATGGGGTTGTTAATTAAGGCGCTGCTTGGCGCGCTGGTTGTGGTGTTGATTGGCATTCTGGCAAAAACGAAAAACTACGCCATTGCTGGGCTGATTCCGCTTTTTCCCACCTTCGCGCTGATTGCGCACTATATCGTTGCCAGCGAGAGGGAACCGAAGCGCTGCGGGCGACCATCGTTTTTGGAATGTGGTCGATTATTCCCTATTTTCTCTATCTGTTGTCGCTGTGGTATTTCACCGGCATGATGCGCCTGCCGCTGGCGTTAGCCGGCGCCGTGGCCTGTTGGGGCGTTAGCGCCTGGCTATTAATTTTCCTGTGGGGCCGTTTTCACTAAGCGTTAGACCAGAGGCCGCCCGCCATCGACGGCGAAAGAGCGGCCCGTGACATAGCTGCTGCCGAGCAGATAATCGACCAGGTCGATTATCTCTTTCTCGCCGCCGGCGATTTTCATCAGCGATTTATTCAGCGCTTTTTGCCGATATTCGGCGTCATCATCCTCGTTAAACAGCACCAGCGCCGGGGCGATCGCGTTAACCTTCACCTCGGGTGCCAGCTTGCGGGCAAACGAGCGAGTCATGTTGTCTAGCGCGGCCTTGCTGGCGGCGTAGGCGATATGCTTGTCGCTGCCGCGTTCCACCACATAGTCCGTGAAATGAATAATGTCGCTGGCAGCGTGGCCGTGTCCACGCAGCAGGCCTTCAAGAGCATGGTTGAGCAGGTAGGGCGCATGCACGTGAATTTGCAGCATGGCGTTGAGCACCTGACTGAGCGGTGTGGATGGGCTTTCCGCCTGCCAGCCGCTGGCGTTATGGATGATGGCGCGCAGGCTGGTACAGTGTGATTTCACCGCCTCGGCAAAGGCATTAATTCCCTCATCGTGGGCGAAATCTGCCTGAATACAGACAGCGCCCGCTCGTCGCATCACATCAATGGCCGGATAGTGCGTACGATAGCTGAGGATAACCGGCTGCTGTTGGGTGAGAAAATGGTGGGCAAGGGCGAGGCCGATACGGCGGCCTCCACCGGTTATCAGTACGGGGCGTGATAGCATGTTTCCCATCGTTATCTCCATATGTATTCTGCGATGGGGTGACCGCGTTACCCATTAACATCCACGTTGCCGGCACAGCGGCAACCAGAAGTAGGCCAATTAAGGCTAATTCGCGACGCTTGAGCAGGATATTATCTTCATGCGTGCGGCGCGCATAGATAAAGACTAACAGGCCCGGCGCATAGAGTACGACCGATAGCAGCAGGTGCATCGGCCGGACGCATATAATAACCATAAGCCATAAATGCAGGCACCGACACCAATCACTTTATGCAGCGGACGACGCGCCACCTTGAGTAAAAACGCGCCGACCAGGAAGTAAGGCACGAGGATCATCTCGGAAGCGATAGTCAGCAGCGTGTTGTAGTCAGAACCGGTCAGCCAGATTAGTACCAGGCTTGCCTGTACGCTCAGGTTGGTGAGCCACAGCGAGGCGGCAGGGCGTTATTCGCGTTCTGTCGGGCGAAGATACGCGGAAATGCTTTATGCGTGGCAGCCAGCAGCGGCACTTCCGCTGCCATAATTGTCCAGCTCAGGTAGGCCCCGCAAACGGAGACAATCAGCCCGGCGGCAATCACAATTTCACCCCAGGAGCCCATCATACGCACCATCAGGCCCGCCATTGATGGATTGCGCATCTCTGCCAGTTCAGGACGGGCAACCCCCCCATCGACAGCAGCGTGACCAGCAGATAAACCCCAGCGCGGAAATCACCGCCAGCAGCGTCGCGCGGCCAACATCTTTTTTATTACGGGCGCGCGCCGACACCACCACCGCGCCTTCCACGCCAATAAACACCCAAAGCGTTATCAGCATAGTGTTTTTCACCTGTTCCCACACCGGCACGCCAAGGTCGATACCGTGGAAATCCAGAGTAAAGGTCTCGCTTTTAAAAGCGATCGCCGCCAGCACGATAAACAACCCCAGCGGTACCAGCTTGGCCAGCGTCGCGGCCAGGTTGATGCTGGCAGCCGTTTGTACGCCGCGCAGAACCAGAAAATGAACCACCCAGAGCAGCACCGAAGCCCCGACAATGGATTGCCAGGTATTACCGTCGCCAAACAGGCGCAGTTCAGGCGTATCGGTAAAGAAACTCAGGGCAGAGAAAACAATCACCAGATAGGAGACGTTGGCAATGACCGCACACAGCCAGTAACCCCATGCGGAACAAAAGCCGATCAGTTCCCCGAAACCTTCGCGCGCGTAGGTAAAGATACCGCCGTCAAGATCCGGACGGATGCGGGTCAGTACCAGCATGGCGATGGCAAGGAACAGAATGCCCACGCCGGTGATAGCCCAGCCAATCAGCAGTGCGGCGGGGCTGGCGACCTCGGCCATGTTTTGCGGCAGGCTGAATACGCCCGCACCGAGCATTGAGCTCAGAACCAGAGCCGTCAGGGCGCTAAGCCCTAATTTCTTTTCCATGAGAATCCTGTCGTGGAAGGCGAAGAACAAGAATATTTATTTGGCGAAATCGCATAAACATGGAGGATTGCGCTGAGGCGGCGATTTTACGGAGAGCGATGCATACATGCAACAATGTATAAAAAGAAATGAATAAAAAAGGCGGCTTACGCCGCCTTTTGCTGTTGCTTACTTGTACAGGTCGGCGCTGATGGTGACGTTGCCGCCGCGCTCCTGCCATTCACGGGTAATGTGGTAATACTTAGCGCCTTTCTTAGCGGCGCGTTTTGCCACCTGATAAGACACTTCGGTCATGTTGCCGTAGTTACCGGTGAACTTGATGCTGTCGAACGGAATCATCTGTGCGGCAGTGACTTTGTTCAGTTCTTCGACTTTCGTACCGTCAGGAAGCGTGACACTGTAACGCCCACCCTTGGTGGTCTGTGTTTCGAAGAAACGGCCTACGCCGGTGCCCGCACCGACGGCGGCGGTTGTCGCTACGCCCGGGATCTCAACCTGTTTAGCTGCTTCGCCGCCTTCTGCCAGCAGTTTACGTCCGGCGTCAGAATCTGCCGGAATGGCATCCGGGCTCTGCAATACGCGTTTTTCCGCATCGGCTTTATAGATATAGGCGGTAATACGCTGGTTACCGCCGTCGTTCGCATCAACCTGACGGACGATAAAGAAGGAGGCGGCGCCTTTGGCTTTGGCGGCCTTGGTAATAGCATCGTTCACTTCCGGCTGGCTGCGGTAGAAGCCCTGAACGGTGACGGTGTCGTAAGGCACCAGCGCAACGGCCTGGTCTTTCGGCAGTTCCATCACGCCATTGATGATGCGATTTTTCGGTGCGTCGGCTTTCGGCGCGTCTTCTTTATAGAGATCTGCCGTGACGCGCCAGTTGCCGCTGTTGCCGTAGTCAGAGGTATCGACAACATAGAAAGAGGCTGCGCCTTCTTTGTCCGCTTTGCGGGACATGGCGTTGACTGCATCGCCAATGGCGGTATAGCGACCGGTGATCACCACGCGGTCATAGGGCTTCAGTGCGGACGCTTGCTCCGGGGTCAGCTCGGTGGCTGCATGAGCGGACATTGCCGCGGCAGACAGCATGGCGGACACGAGGAGGGTGTTCTTAAGCTTCATAAAAATAATCCTTCGCCTTGCGCAAACCAAATTCGGGTCATGTTGTTAACGGGAAAACGTCTGATTATGGCATTGAAATGACGCTACTGTCTGCGTCATTTTTAACTTCAGATGCGAACCCGGTGACGGTTTTGGATAACTTTTCCTGATATGTTGAAAAAACGGGCGCTTGACCGGAAAAAGCGGTCAACCATATGACTTTTTTAAGTTAATGGAATGTTAACTGCACCGTCTTGCCCGCGAAAAATCATGTTTTCCCACGGAGAAGAAGCGAATTATGGGGCTCGCTACTCAAATCGGGGCAAATATCGCTGTTTGTAGCGGCTGGAACTCCTTATTTGGCATTTAATGCAAAAATAGTGTTTTTCGGCGCTAGATCACAATCGGTATTTTCAGTAGGTTATAGACAGTTTGTTACTGTTTTATTTATTCAGGTTGTTCGCCTGTTAGGTCACTTACGGGTTACCCGCAACAAACTGACAAAACGGCAAACCATTAAATAAGAACCGATATAAGGGAATAGTTATGCGTATTGGTGTACCAAAAGAAAGGTGGGCCCAGGAAACGCGAGTCGCAGCAACGCCGAAAACGGTTGAGCAGCTGCTGAAGCTCGGTTTTAGCGTGGCCATTGAAAGTGGTGCAGGAAAACTCGCCAGTTTTGATGACGAAGCATTTGTGCAGGCTGGTGCAGAGATTGTCTCTGGCGATGATATCTGGCAATCCGACGTTATCCTCAAGGTTAACGCGCCGCTGGATGAAGAAATTGCGCTGCTGAACCCGGGTACGACGCTGATTAGCTTTATCTGGCCGGCACAAAATGCTGAGCTGATGGCAAAATTGGCTGAGCGGAATATTAACGTCATGGCGATGGACTCCGTGCCGCGTATTTCCCGTGCCCAATCGCTGGATGCGTTAAGTTCGATGGCGAACATTGCGGGTTATCGCGCTATCGTCGAAGCGGCTCACGAGTTCGGTCGTTTCTTTACCGGCCAAATCACCGCGGCGGGGAAAGTTCCACCGGCGAAAGTGATGGTGATTGGCGCGGGCGTAGCGGGTCTTGCCGCTATCGGCGCGGCGAACAGCCTTGGCGCGATTGTGCGTGCGTTCGACACCCGCCCGGAAGTGAAAGAGCAGGTGCAGAGCATGGGCGCCGAATTCCTCGAGCTGGACTTCAAAGAAGAAGCCGGCAGCGGAGACGGTTATGCCAAAGTGATGTCTGAGGCGTTTATTGCCGCTGAAATGGCCCTCTTCGCCGCGCAGGCAAAAGAGGTCGACATCATCGTTACCACCGCGTTGATTCCGGGCAAACCGGCGCCGAAGCTGATTACCCGCGAAATGGTGGATTCCATGACGCCGGGGAGTGTCATCGTCGACCTTGCCGCGCAAAACGGCGGTAACTGCGAATACACCGTGCCAAATGAAATTTTCGTCACGGCAAACGGCGTGAAGGTGATCGGTTATACCGATCTGGCCGGACGCCTGCCGACGCAGTCATCTCAGCTGTATGGCACCAACCTGGTGAACCTGCTGAAGCTGCTGTGCAAAGAGAAAGACGGCAATATCACCATCGATTTTGATGACGTCGTGGTGCGCGGCGTGACCGTCATCCGCGAAGGCGAAGTCACCTGGCCGGCACCGCCGATTCAGGTTTCGGCACAGCCGCAGGCCGCGCAGAAAGCCGCGCCAGCGCCAAAAGAGCCGGAAAAACCGGCGTCACCGTGGCGTAAATATGCGCTGATCGCGCTGGCCATCATTCTGTTTGGCTGGCTGGCGAGCGTCGCACCGAAAGAGTTCCTCGGTCACTTCACCGTGTTCGCGCTCTCCTGCGTAGTGGGTTATTACGTGGTGTGGAACGTGTCGCATGCATTGCACACGCCGTTGATGTCGGTCACGAATGCTATCTCAGGCATTATCGTGGTTGGCGCGCTCCTGCAGATTGGCCATGGTGGCTGGGTAAGCTTCCTGAGTTTTATCGCGGTATTGATCGCCAGCATTAATATTTTTGGTGGTTTCACCGTCACTCAGCGCATGCTGAAAATGTTCCGCAAAGGATAAGGGGTAACAAATGTCTGGAGGATTAGTTACAGCTGCATACATTGTTGCCGCAATCCTGTTTATTTTCAGTCTCGCCGGGCTTTCCAAACACGAAACCTCGCAGCAGGGCAACTACTACGGCATCGCCGGTATGGCGATTGCCCTGATCGCGACCATCTTCGGGCCGGATACCAGCAATGTGGCGTGGATCCTGCTGGCGATGATTATCGGCGGCGCGATTGGTATTCGCCTGGCGAAGAAAGTGGAAATGACCGAAATGCCGGAGCTGGTTGCGGTGCTGCACAGCTTTGTCGGTCTGGCCGCGGTGCTGGTGGGCTTCAACAGCTACCTGCAGCATGAAACCGGTATGGAACAGATTCTGGTCAATATTCACCTGACTGAAGTGTTCCTCGGTATCTTTATCGGTGCGGTCACCTTTACCGGTTCTATCGTGGCGTTCGGCAAGCTGTGCGGCAAGATGTCTTCGAAGCCGCTGATGCTGCCAAATCGTCACAAGCTGAACCTGGCGGCGCTGGTGGTTTCCTTCCTGCTGATGGTGGCTTTCGTGCGCACCGACAGCGTGGGCACTCAGGTGCTGTGCCTGCTGGTGATGACCATTATCGCGCTGGCTTTCGGCTGGCACCTGGTGGCGTCCATCGGCGGGGCAGACATGCCGGTGGTGGTCTCCATGCTGAACTCCTACTCCGGTTGGGCGGCGGCGGCGGCGGGCTTTATGCTCAGCAACGACCTGCTGATCGTCACCGGTGCGCTGGTGGGTTCTTCCGGTGCCATCCTGTCTTACATCATGTGTAAGGCGATGAACCGTTCGTTCTTCAGCGTTATTGCGGGTGGTTTTGGTACCGACGGTTCCTCTACCGGTAGTGATGAAGAAGTGGGCGAGCATCGCGAAATTAACGCCGAAGAAACCGCTGAAATGCTGAAAAACTCCCACTCGGTAATCATCACCCCGGGGTATGGCATGGCGGTGGCGCAGGCACAGTATCCGGTAGCGGAAATCACCGAAAAACTGCGCGCGCGCGGTATCAAAGTGCGCTTTGGTATCCACCCGGTTGCCGGGCGTCTGCCGGGCCACATGAACGTGCTGCTGGCGGAAGCGAAGGTGCCTTACGACATCGTGCTGGAGATGGACGAAATTAACGATGACTTTGCTGACACCGATACCGTACTGGTTATCGGCGCGAACGATACCGTTAACCCGGCCGCGCAGGACGATCCGAAAAGCCCGATTGCCGGCATGCCGGTTCTGGAAGTGTGGAAGGCGCAGAATGTTATTGTCTTCAAGCGTTCCATGAATACCGGTTACGCTGGGGTACAGAACCCGCTGTTCTTTAAAGAAAATACTCAGATGCTGTTCGGCGATGCGAAAGCTAGCGTGGATGCCATTCTGAAAGCGCTGTAATTACCGCGTATAAAATGAAGGCCGCCATTCTCCTGAGGAATGGCGGCCTTATATTTGATTTATGATTGTTTTTGGTCAAAAAATGCGCAGTGAAAGGTGTTATAATGTTCTATGTCGTTCAAACCAACAGAGGAACTTATGGATACCTTGTTAACGCCTGCACAATTGGCCATCGAATATCTTCGTCGCGAAACCACACCTTTAACCCCTGCACAGTACCTGAAACGCGTTAAGCAACTTGAGCTGGAATTTGCTGACCTGATGGCGCTTTCTGCCATTGAACTGAAAGAAGAGATCGACTTTGCCTGGCGACTAGGGCTCCATTGATAGCATCCCGCTAGCCTGGCAGCGCATGATATGCCGGGAAGCTAATCGCAAGACAAAAAAAACCGGCCCATTTGAACTGCACCCCAAAAGTTGGACACCCAACGAAGTAAGGTGCAGTTTTTTATGAGCAAGTATTCTCTCAGCTTTAAGCTTGAGGTTGTGCAGCACTATCTTTCCGGCGTGGAAGGGCAGCAAGCGACCGCAAAGCGTTTTGGTATCGATCACAGTGCCGTTCGTAAGTGGACTGCAGCCTGGAAGCTTCATGGCGAAGCCGGACTGACAACCCGACATTTCACCTACTCTCCTGCCTTTAAAGAGTCTGTTATCCTGCATATGCGTGAACACCGGTTGTCTGTTCGCGAAGTCTGCGCAAAATTTATTATCCCTGCCTTTTCCACTGTTTGTCAGTGGGAACGACTGTATGATGAAGGAGGATTAGAAGCCCTTACAGACAGCCGATACAGGAAAAAAACGATGCCAGAACGTCCTGAAAATCACCCCGTCCCTCCTTTGCAGGATCCTCTTAACCCGGATGAACGAGAGGAGCTTGAACAACTGCGTGCTGAAGTGGCCTATCTAAAAAAGCTTCAGGCCTTACTCAGGGAAAGAAGCACGTCAAAACGCGGGATAAAGCGCAGGTCGTGAATGAGTTAAGGTCGGAGTTCCCTCTTGCGCGCTTGTTAAAAGCGGCAGGGCTGGCAAAAAGCACGTTCTACTGGCAACTGACCAGCGGTAAGAAACCAGACAAACATGCCGATGATAAGCGGCAGATTTTAACGCTGTTCCATAAACATAAAGGACGATATGGATACAGGCGAATCACGCTGGCCATCCGCCGGGAAGGAAGCTTACTGAACCATAAAACGGTTCAGAGGTTAATGAAGGAGCTGGATTTAACCTGCTGTATCAGAAGGAAGAAATACAACTCTTACCGAGGTCGGTATGGAAAAGTGGCGGGTAATGTGCTGAACCGGCAGTTCAGTGCGGATAAGCCTAACCAGAAGTGGGTAACAGATGTCACGGAATTTAAGATCAGCGGAGAAAAACTGTATCTGTCCCCCGTTCTGGATCTGTATAACGGAGAAATAGTTGCGTATCAGATGGAGCGCCGTCCTCTTCTGTCGATGGTGGATGACATGCTGTCGAAGGCTGTATCTGTACTGGGTAAAGGCGAATACCCGCTGCTCCACTCAGATCAGGGCTGGCAATACCAGATGGCGCACTATCAGAACCGACTAAAGGGAGTTGGTCTGAAACAGAGCATGTCAAGAAAGGGAAACTGCTACGATAATGCAGTGATGGAAAGCTTCTTCGGCACGCTGAAGTCTGAATGTTTTTACCTTGAAGAATATAAAAGTATCAGTGAGTTACGCATCGCTATCGATGAATACATCCACTATTACAACCATGAAAGAATAAAACAGAAACTAAAAGGCCTGAGTCCAGTGGAATACCGAACTCAGGCCCTGATAACCGCTTAATATAAACCGTCCAACATTATGGGGTCAGTTCACATTGACCGGTTTTTTTTGTCACTTAACCACGCTTAATCGTCTTCTTCGTCATCCATTTCGACGGGGGTCTGGTAGTCATTGGGTTTGATCGCGAGCAGGTCGCAGCGCAGGTGGTCAATAACCTGTTCGGCAGTGTTGCCGAGGAATGCCGCCGAAATACCGGTTCGCCCGATAGTGCCCAGTACCACGATGCCGGCGTCAAGATGCGCGGCAAGATCCGGAATGACCTCTTCAGGCAACCCTTTCTCGACGTGAGTAAACTTCTCATCAATACCAAATTTCTGGCGCAACGATTTCATCGCCAGCAGGTGCTGGCCGCGGATCGCATCGTTGTAAACGCTGGGGTCGAAATCAGGCAATTCAATGGCGATATTGATCGGCGTGACCGGGAAAGCGCCGACCAGGTGTACTTCGGTATGGTTGACCTGTTCGGCCAGCTCAAGGGTCTCTTTGACCAGCTTCTCGTTCAACGCGTTATGGTACGCTTCTTCGCTGGCAAGGTTGACGGCAACGAGTGCTTTACCGCCTTCAGGCCACGGCTGATCTTTCACCATCCATACCGGGCATGGGCATTTACGTAACAGGTGCCAGTCGGTTGGGGTGAAGATCACCGACTCCAGCTTGTCGTGCTGGTGAGCCATTTTCAGCAGCAAATCATGGCCGCCACTGATGACTTCCTGGATGATGGCTTCGAACGGGCGATTATGCCACACCACTTTGATCTCCAGTGGAACGCCGGCTTCCAGGTAGTATTTCGCCTGCTCGCGGATCCATGCGGTTCGCTGGCTAATCACGCCCTGGCGCATTGCGGTGCGCTCATCAGGAGACAAAAGGGTGGTCATTTCATAGGAAAAGTCATAGATCGGCAAAAAGGCTTTAATGCGGCCGCCAATCCGTTGATGAAGATACACAGCGCGTCGTAGCGCAGGCTGGTCGTCCTGATTCGGATCGATCGCCACGAGCATATTTTGATATCTGGCCATACAGGGTCTCCTTACAGCTGTAACCACAGTTTGTAAGTAAAAGATAACTCATATAGTGGGATTGAAACAGGGGGAACCTTCGCAAGATCAATAAACAGGATAAATTAGCCTTGTCGTGGGCATCGGAGAAGTTCGATAAATTCAGATTTAATGCGTAGGTTTTTTTTCACAGAATGATATAGATTTCTCTCAGATACCCCGCACACAAGGAAATGACGATGACCCAGCGTTCCTCACTCTTAAAGACGGTCGCGGCCGTCGTTGCGTTGTCGCTCTGCGCAACGCCAGTGTTGGCCGACCCCGGCAACGGGCATGGCAACGGTAACGGCAATAGCAACCACGGCAACAGTAGCCACGGTAATAGTAAAAGCGATAAAGGGAATAGCCAGCAGTGGAGTAAAGGCCAGGACAAGGACCATGGATCGACATCGCGTAAGAATTACGGCAAACCCGACCATGTTGACCGCGATATCAGCTACGCAACCGCAAGGCAGCTTGCGGTTAACTATGGCCTGACCGGCTACAAATCTTTGCCGCCGGGCATTGCTAAAAATCTGGCGCGAGGTAAACCGCTGCCACCGGGTATTGCGAAAAAAGCGGTCCCGGGATCAATGCTCAATCAGCTTCCTTATTACCCCGGTTATGAATGGCAGGTGATTGGCGATAACCTGGTACTCATTGCTTTAAGTACGGCGATTGTGACGTCGGTGATTAACGGCGTATTTGATTAGAGAGCTGAAGCAGACAATAAAAAACCCCGGCTTGCCGGGGTTTTTTATTGGTGTCATGAAACAGCGGTCAGGCGACGTTACGAGTATGACCCGCGAGAATAGCCAGCGCATCGCTGTTTTCAATGGTGATGTATTTACCTTTCACCGCCAGCATGCCGCTTTTCTGGAAACGACCAGCAGTCGGCTGATGGTTTCTACCGTCAGACCAGGTAGTTACCGATATCGCCACGGGTCATGGTGAGACGGAATTCACGCGGCGAGAAACCACGCTGAGCGAAACGACGCGACAGGTTATAGATAAAGGCCGCCAGGCGCTCTTCCGCGTTTTTCTTCGACAGCAGCAGGATCATGTCCTGATCGCCTTTGATCTCTCCGCTCATCAGACGCATCATCTGCTGACGCAGGTTCGGCATTTTGCCTGAGAGGTCATCCAGGGTCTCAAACGGGATTTCGCACACCATGGAAGTTTCCAGCGCCTGAGCGAAGCTCGGGTGATGGCCGGTGCCAATGGCGTCGAAGCCAACTAAATCGCCTGCCAGATGGAAACCGGTGATCTGCTCATCGCCTTGCTCGGTAATGGTGTAGCTCTTGATGGTACCGGAACGGATGGCATACAGAGACTTCAGTTCATCGCCGGCTTTGAATAACGTTTGCCCTTTCTGAATAGGCTTTTTGCGCTCGATAATATTATCCAGCTGATCAAGCTCATGCTCATTAAGAGTGAACGGGATGCAAAGCTGGCTGATGCTGCAATCCTGGCAATGGATCGCGCAACCGCCAGACTGAATGCGTCGTATAATTCTCTTTTCCGGGATCATAGGTTTGCTCAAGCCTTAATTGATATTGGTCAATTTTAACATCTTTTTGGTGAGCAGGTAAGTCTCGGCGCGCGTATTCACCCAAGATTAAAATGGGATAGCAGGGAATGAGATATATCTCATTGATATAGAATATAAATTTTCAGGCGCATTTATCGCTAAAGCGCCTGTTAAGCTCATAAAGGGCACAGAAAATCAAAGCAGCAGATAGCCTTCGTGTCGCAGAAGCCACTCTTTACGCTGTACGCCGCCAGCATAACCGGTCATGGTGCCGTTGCGTCCGATCACCCGATGGCAGGGCACGACGATACTCACCGGGTTAGATCCATTGGCGGCGCCTACGGCCCGAGCGGCTCCCGGACGGCCAAGCTGTTCGGCTAGCTGCCCGTAGTGCATCACCTGACCACAGGGGATGGTGCGCAGGGTTTGCCAGACTTCGCGCTGAAAGGGGGTTCCGGCGGTGGCGGTAGGCAGGGATTCGATCACAGCCAGATCGCCATCAAAATAGTTCGCCAACTGCTGACTCAGCCCGCCGGGGTTGCGTGATGTGACGCGGGTATAGCCTTCAGTCCGGTAGTGAATATCCAGCAGTTGCACCATACGGTCACTGTGTTCTTCCCATTCCACGGCGCGCAAATGAAAGTTCTCATCACACAGAATCCACAGCGGCCCGAGCGGTGTGGCAATTTTATCTTCAAGCAACGTCAGCATGCGCACTCTCTATATATGATATGTTTACGCAAATTATTCCTGCTTGACACCATAGCATGTGAATGGCCGCTGGCTCTATACCTCAGATGTATAACATCACAAAGGATATGGCTTATTTATCATCAACAATAAAGCGCAGTTATATCGAATAATAATACCTGGATGAAGAGTTGGTTAAAATATAACCCGATAAACGCTGGGGGAAAGTGACCTAATTGAATATAACTCAATGAAAGTTAAGGTGAATAACGCGTAATAAAAATCGGGGTCTGTCGACATCGCCAGACCCGCAGCAACCACACAGGTGTATCCGTACCGATTCCCACATTTTGCTCCGCACAGCGGGTAATACTATTTATAACGGGTCTGTGCTTATTTTCCAGATAATTCTTGGTGATTTTTTTCACGTATTCTGAATAGGTATAGATAATTAATTGATGATTTATATCATTTAAGTTTGGGTTAAATCATAAGTGAAGAATATTAATTATCGTGCTGTATATTTTGCATGCCAATCGTTTTGACGCAAAGGGAAAAGCATTGAGCCTGCAAGGCCGCGCGGCTATAGTATCCGCCTGTGGTAATAAGGGGGAATTCTCATGAATCTTGACGACAAATCGCTGTTTCTTGACGCCATGGAGGATGTCCAGCCGCTGAAGCGCCACAGCGACGTTCATTGGCAGCCAGTGCGCAACGCCCGAACCCGCCAGCAGGTGGATACACTGCAGCTCGATAATTTTCTCACCACCGGTTTTCTCGACATTGTCCCGCTCGCCACCCGCTGGAGTTTAAGCGAGAAGGGCTACAGACAGGCGTTCTGGATAAACTGCGGCAGGGCAAATACAGCCAGCAGGCCAGCCTGGATTTACGTAAGCAGACCGTTGAACAGTGCCGTCAGAGCCTGTTTGCCTTTCTCCTACAGGCTGAACAAGACAATTTACGCAATATCCTGATTATTCACGGTAAAGGTAAGGAAGAGGGCTCGCACGCAAACATTATTCGCAGCTATCTTGCTCGCTGGTTAACTGAATTCGACGACGTTCAGGCTTTCTGTAGCGCGCTACCGCATCATGGCGGTAGCGGCGCATGTTATGTGGCGCTGCGTAAATCGGCGGCGGCGAAACAGGAAAACTGGGAGCGCCACGCTAAACGTAGCCGCTAACGCAGCAAAAGCGTCAACTCTGATGCGGCTTTTTGCAGTTCGGGCAACACGCGATCCAGCAATTCAGCCGCGGATACTTGTCCGGCATGGACGCCGACGTTCAGCGCCGCCTCCACCTGGCCCTGCGAATTAAACAGCGGCACCGCAAGTGAACGCAGCCCATCTCCAGCTCCTGATCGTTTAACGCATACCCCTGTTGACGCACCGCCTTCAGCTCGCTGCGTAGCTTACTGACAGACGAAATGGTCTGCGGGGTATAGCGGATCATGGTGATGCGGGCCAACATATCGTTGAGTTTTTCTTCTGGCTGGTAGCTCAACAGCACGCGCCCCATTGAGGTTGACCACGCCGGCAAACGACTGCCGATATCCAGGTCTATGGTCATAATGCGCGAGCTGGACGCTCGGGCGATGTAGAGAATATCGTCGCCGTCGAGGGTGGCGATTGAGCAAGACTCATTAAGCATATCGCTTAAATGTTTCAGCACCGGCTGCGCGGAACGTGCCAGGGGCGTAGAGGCCAGCCATGCGTGCCCCAGCGATAAAATGCGCGGGCGCAGTTGAAAATTTTTGCCATCCTCGGCGTAGACAAACCCCAATTTACCCAGGGTATACAGGCAGCGACGGACGGCCGCGCGGGGATTCCCGTCTTCTGGCTGATTTGCGAAATCGACAGCAGCCGCCGCTGCGGTGTGAAGGCCTGAATCACCTCCAGCCCACGCGCCAGCGAGGCCATAAAGTTAGGGTCACCTTTAAACGGGTCGCTATCGCCCGTCAAAATATCGTCTGGATGCTTCTCCATTTTTCTCTCCGATTATGCCGCCGATCACATTCTCAGCCTAAACATACACGATGTTCGATTATCGCACCATATTTCGATTATCGCCCTTGACCGGCATCGTTAAGCGGGTCACATTTTGTGCGAACAACGAATATTAGTGCGATAACCGCACAACGAGGAGCAACCTGATGATTGATAAAAGTGTGCCGACGCTGGCGGATGCCGTCGCGGGTATTCACGATGGGGCGACCATTATGATCGGCGGCTTTGGGCCGGCCGGGCAGCCAACGCTGCTGATCGATGCGTTGATTGAACAGGGCGCACGCGACCTGACCATTATCAATAACAACGCCGGAAACGGTGAAATCGGCCTCGCGGCGCTGTTGAAGGCCGGGCGGGTACGTAAAATGATCTGCTCATTCCCACGCCAGGTCGACTCACAGATTTTCGACGACCTGTATCGCCGCGGCAAAGTGGAGCTGGAACTGGTTCCACAAGGGAACCTGGCCGCCCGCATTCAGGCCGCTGGCGCAGGCCTTGGCGCTATTTTCACCCCGACGGGCTACGGCACGCCGTTAGCGGAAGGCAAAGAAACCCGTGAAATCGATGGCCGCCACTATGTGCTGGAGTATCCGATTAGCGCCGACTTTGCGCTGATTAAAGCTCACCAGGCTGACCGTTGGGGCAACCTGATTTATCGCAAAGCGGCACGTAACTTTGGGCCTATTATGGCCACGGCGGCGAAAACCACCATTGTGGAAGTCACCAGCATGGTGGCGCTGGGCGATCTCGACCCGGAAAACGTCGTCACGCCGGGCATTTTTGTGCAACGCGTGTTCGCGCAGGAATCTTTCACCGCTCAGGCGCAGCGAGCTTAAGGAGCCGACAATGCAAAAAATCTCTCGTGACGATATGGCAAAACGCGTGGCGCAGGACATTCCGGAAGGCGCCTACGTGAACCTGGGCATTGGCCTGCCGACCCGCATTGCCAACTATCTGCCGTCTGATAAAGAAGTCTTTTTACACAGCGAAAACGGCCTGCTGGGCATGGGGCCAAAACCGGCGCCCGGTGAAGAAGATCCCGAACTGATTAACGCCGGCAAAGAGTACGTGACTCTGCTGCAGGGCGGCTGTTATTTCCACCATGGCGACTCCTTCGCCATGATGCGCGGCGGCCATCTGGATATTTGCGTGCTGGGAGCCTACCAGGTTTCTGCCGCCGGCGATCTCGCCAACTGGAGCACCGGCGCGCCGGACGCGATTCCTGCCGTTGGCGGGGCGATGGATCTGGCCGTTGGCGCACGTCAGGTGTTTGTGATGATGGACCACCTGACCCGTGACGGTGAATGTAAGTTAGTGGAACACTGCACCTATCCGCTGACCGGCGTCGGTTGCGTCAGCCGCATTTATACCGATCTCGCCGTCATTGATATCACCCCCAATGGCCCGGTGGTGCGCGAAATCTTCAACGGTATCTCTTTCGATGAATTACAGCGTATTACCCCTGTTACCCTGATTTACGACGCGGTCGCGGAAAGCGCCTAAGGAATGATGATGAATCAAGCATTTATCTGCGACGCGGTACGCACACCGTTTGGTCGTTTTGGTGGTACTCTGGCTGGCGTACGCGCCGACGATTTGGCCGCTCTGCCGCTGAAAGCGTTGCTGGAGCGTCATCGCGGGCTTGACCGGCGCGTATTGACGATGTGATTTATGGCTGCGCGAATCAGGCCGGGGAAGATAACCGTAACGTCGCGCGTATGGCGCTGCTGTTGGCCGGGCTGCCGGAAACAGTACCGGGCAGCACCATCAACCGTCTTTGCGGCTCCAGCCTGGACGCCATTGGCGTGGCGGCGCGGGCGATTAAAAGCGGTGAAACCCAGTTGATAATTGCGGGGGCGTAGAGAGCATGTCGCGCGCACCGTTCGTGATGGGCAAAGCGGAAAGCGCGTTCAGCCGCGCCATGAAGATGGAAGATACCACCATCGGTTGGCGGTTTATCAACGCGCAAATGAAAGCGCTGTACGGCGTGGATTCGATGCCGGAGACGGCAGAAAACGTGGCGACCGATTTTACCATTTCTCGTGCCGACCAGGATGCTTTCGCGCTACGTAGCCAGCAGCGTACCGCACAGGCGCAGGCCAATGGCGTGTTTAATGACGAGCTGATCCCGGTGTGGATCCCGCAGCGCAAAGGCGAACCGCTGTGTTTTGCCCAGGATGAACATCCGCGCAGCACCTCGCTTGAGGCGCTGGCGAAGCTGAAAGGCGTGGTGCGTCCCGATGCGACCGTCACCGCGGGTAACGCGTCCGGGGTAAACGATGGCGCATGTGCGCTGCTGTTAGCCAGCGAGCAGGCGATGGCGCAGAATGATTTACAGCCGCTGGCTCGCGTCGTCGGGGTGGCAACTGCCGGTGTTGCGCCACGTATTATGGGATTCGGGCCAGCGCCGGCGGTACGGAAAGTCCTGGCTCAAACAGGGCTGACGCTGGCGCAGATGGACGTTATCGAGTTGAATGAAGCTTTCGCTGCCCAGGCGCTGGCCGTGCTGCGCGATTTAGGTCTGCCGGATGATGCCGCGCACGTGAACCCGAACGGCGGGGCGATTGCGCTGGGGCATCCGCTGGGCGCTTCCGGTGGACGGCTGGCGATGACCGCGGCCTACCAGCTGCGTCGTACCGGCGGGCGGTATGCGCTATGCACGATGTGTATCGGCGTCGGCCAGGGGATCGCGCTGATTATTGAACGCGTATAAGGAGCTGGAATGAGTTTGTTGACCCCGCTATTGCGTACCCAGGCGCTGACGGAATTTTTCAGCGCCGAGCAAACGGTGCAGGGATGCTGGATTTTGAGGCGGCGCTCGCGAACGCACAGGCGCAGTGTCAGGTGATTCCCGACGCTGCGGTTGCGCCGATCGCCGCAGCCTGTCAGGCGCAGTCGCTGGATTTACCCACACTGGCGAGCGCGGCGGCCAACGCCGGTAATCTGGCGATACCGCTGGTTAAGCAGCTGACGCAGCGCGTGAAAGCGCACGATCCCGAAGCCGCGCGCTACGTTCACTGGGGAGCAACCAGCCAGGACGCCATTGATACCGGGCTGATTTTACAGCTGCGCAAGGCGCTCGATGAGATACAAGTCCGTCTTCGCCGCCTTATGCAAGTGCTGGCCGAACAAATTACCCGCCATCAACACACGCTGATGCCGGGCCGCACCTGGATGCAGCACGCGCTCCCTATCACCTTTGGTCTGAAACTGGCCGGTATGCTTGACGCGCTGTTGCGCTGGCAATTGCGGCTGGATGAACTGCGCCCGCGCGTACTGACTCTGCAGTTTGGCGGCGCGGCGGGGACGTTGGCCTCGCTGAAAGACAAAGGGCCAGAGGTCGCGAAGCGGCTGGCCGACACGCTCAACCTTTCGCTGCCCGATACCCCCTGGCACAGCCAGCGCGATCGTATTGTTGAAGTGGCAAGTTGGTTTGCGGGCTTAGCGGCACGTTGGGTAAATTTGCCAATGATTTTTCGTTGTTGATGCAAACCGAAGTCGCCGAAGTAAGCGAACCGATTGCCGAAGGTCGTGGCGGGTCGTCTGCGATGCCGCATAAGCGCAATCCGGTAAGCTGCGCGGCGATTCTTGCCGCCGTACAGCGTATACCCGGGTTGATGGCGACGCTGTACGGTGCACAAATTCAACAGCATGAGCGTGCGCTGGCGGCTGGCAGGCCGAGTGGGAAACATTGCCAGAGTTAGTGATGTTGACAGGCGGCGTACTGGAAAACAGTGAATATCTGCTGCGTGGTATGCAGGTTAATGCGGCGAAGATGCGTGCCGACCTGGATATCACCCACGGTCTGATTATGGCCGAATCCGTTACTCAGGCGCTGGCGGCCTATATTGGCAAAGCCGACGCCCATCATCAGGTAGAAAAAATCTGTCATCGGGCGATAGCGCTGGATTGCCCGTTACAACCACTGCTGGAGAACGATCCGCTGGTCAGCCAGCATCTTTCTTCAGCGCAACTCTCGCAACTGCTGGACCCAGCGACCGCACTCGGCAGTACCGACCACTTTGTGCGCCAGGTTCTGGCGCGCTATCAGGAGCAGGGAAATGAACATCCATTATCGCCTTGAAGGACCAGAAACGGCACCGGTGTTGGTGCTCTCTAACTCGCTGGGTACGACTCACGCTATGTGGGATGCGCAGATGCCCGCATTGACCGAACATTTTCGCGTGTTGCGCTACGACACGCACGGTCATGGACAAACGCAAAAACGCGGAAAGGTGACGTTGTCACAATTGGGTGAAGACGTCATTACGCTACTCGATCACCTGAATATCCCACATGCCTTTTTCTGCGGCATTTCAATGGGCGGCCTGACCGGCCTCTGGCTGGCTCGTTTCGCGCCGGAACGCTTTACTGCCGTTGCGGTGGCGAATACGGCGGCGAAGATTGGCGAGCAGGCCAACTGGCTGTCGCGGGCGCGCACTGTGCGTACTGAAGGTATGGGCGTGGTGGCGGCAGGGTCGGCGGATCGTTGGTTTACGCCGCATTTCCGTCAACATCAACCGGCGGTGGTTGAACAGCTTTGTCACCAGCTCGCCACCTCCGAGGCGGAAGGTTACGCCGAATGTTGTGAAGCGCTGGCGGCGGCTGATTTACGAGGCGAAGTTGCTGCTATCACTGTGCCGATGCTGATTATTGCCGGTGAGTTCGACCCGGTGACCACCGTAGCCGATGCCGATTATTTACATCAACAAATTGACGGTTCTTTCCAGGTAGATTTGGCGGCATCGCATTTGTCGAACGTCGAAGCCAGCGAAGAGTTTACCGCCGCGTTGATCGCATTTTTACGGAGGAATGATGGAAGATAATCAACGTTATCAGCAGGGTATGGCGGTGCGCCGTAAGGTGCTGGGGGATGCCCACGTTGACCGGACGCTGCAAAAATTAACGCCGCTGAACGAAGAGTTTCAGGATTTCATCACCCGCTACGCCTGGGGGGAAACCTGGACCCGTCCAGGTCTGGACCACCACACCCGCAGTATGATCACCATCGCCATGCTGATTGCGCTCAATCGCGAAGCCGAACTGAAAATGCATCTGCGCGCGGCCTTCAACAACGGCGTAACCCGCGATGAGCTGAAAGAGGTGATCATGCATTCGGCGCTGTATTGCGGTCTGCCGGCGGCAAATGCCACGATGCATCTGGCACAGCAGGTCTTTGATGAAATGGATGCGGTACAGTCGCAATAAACATCAACACTTGTTGAAATTTATAATTTTGTTGAATGTGTAAAAGGGCAGTGCTATCGTTATGGCTCCTTAACCGCAGGAGTTGACGATGGCACTTGTCCGTTATCCCACGAGTAAACCTTTTCCTTTTTCCGACGCCGTTGCGGCGAACGGGTTTCTCTTTCTTTCTGGCCAGGTCTCAATGAGTCCGGACGGACAGCCGCTGTACGGTACCATTACCGAGCAGGTTAATCGGATTATGCATTCGGTCAGCGAGACGCTGGCGCGCGGTGACGCGCAATTGCGCGATGTGGTGCGCGCGCAGGTTTGGTTAAGCGATATGGCGCACTTCGCGGAGTTCAATCAGGCCTGGCGTCTATGGTTCCCAGAGGGTTTCCCCAGCCGAAGCGTCACCACCAGCCGACTGGCATTCGATCTCGACGTGGAAATTGAATTTCAGGCGGTGCTGCCATGAGCGCGGAACGGGATACCCTCATCGCCACCTTGAGCGCCTCGCTGGCGGCGTTGAAAGCGACATTACCGGCGAATACCGAAGTGGTATTGCACGATTTAACTCAGCCGCAATCCTCGGTAGTCGGTATTGTTAACGGTCACGTCAGCGGGCGGCAGGTAGGCGATGGACTGCTTAGCGGGCCAGAAGAAGATGATGGTTTTCTGGGGCTTATCGACGAGACGCAGCCGCCATCCTCAACGCGGCTGTTCAGCGGTTACACCTCGTACGCGCGCGGCGGTAAACCGTTAAGCAGCGCGTCGACGCTGTACTACGATGCTAATGGAAAGGCGGTGGCGGCGTTTTGCGTCAACGTCGACATGGAGCCGGTGATGCGTTTTCGTCGCGAACTGGATTATCTGGTTTCCGGTATGTCGGCAGCACAACCCGCGGAAAATCCTGCCACCTCGTTACCCGCGCAATCTCTGGCGGAGGTTCTGGCTCGTTTCCATGCCGCCCCAGAGGAAAATCCAAAAGCGTTTCGCCTGCGGGTGGTCAGCGAACTGCATTCGATGGGCATTTTCAAAATTAAGGGCAGCGTCAATGAAGTCGCCAGAGCGCTCGGCGTGACGCGTTACACAATCTACAACTACCTGGATAAACTCAATGAACAATAATCTCCCGGCTACGCTTGCGTTTTATCAGGTTGATGCTTTTACCGCTAAGCCATTTGGCGGTAACCCGGCGGCGGTGATGCCGCTGACGGAATGGCCAGAAGACAGCGTATTACAAGCGATTGCCGCCGAAAATAACCTGTCCGAAACCGCCTTTTTTGTGCCACTTGATGAGGGTTTCCATCTGCGCTGGTTTACGCCAGCGGTCGAAGTGGATCTCTGCGGCCATGCCACGCTCGCTGCGTCATGGGTACTGTTCAACGTACTCAACTATCCGCAAGAGACACTGCGTTTCACCACCCGTAGCGGCTTGCTGACCGTCACGCGGCAGGGCGATGAGTTGTGCATGGATTTTCCGACGAAAACGCTCCAGCCGATTGACGAACCACAGGGGCTGCTGGTCGCGCTGGGCATTACCCATGGCGTAGAAGGATTCTGGCAATCAGATGACATTGTGGTGCTGGTGAAGGATAAAGCGATCGTTGAGGGGCTATCGCCAGATTTCAACCTGCTGTCGGCGTTTAACACCCGCGGGGTGATCGTCACGGCGCCAGATGATGCGGAGTTTGATTTCGTGTCACGTTGGTTTGGCCCGCAGGTCGGGGTGAATGAAGATCCGGTGACCGGTTCGGCACATACCTGGCTGGCGCCGTTCTGGGCTAAACGCTGCGGTAAAAATACCCTCCATGCGCAGCAGGCGGCGCGCGTAAAGGCACGCTGCGCTGCGTGTTGGGCGCTGATGGTCGCGTTTCGCTGTACGGGCAAGCGAAACTGATGATTGAGGGGACGTTCCGTCTGTAAAGCCGATGAACGATAAATCGCCCGTTGAGTGCCGGGTTGTCCGGTTAACGATAGTGTGCATGCTGGTGCTATATGGCCTGCTGATCTGGCTTTCCTGATGTCGTAAAGCGTGATCGCGTAGGGTTAAAATAAAATAACGTTCCATTATTATCGGTTCTCAGTTTCTATTTAACGTTGTTAATGGAGAACCGATGTCAAAAATACCTTATCTGGGCATGTCGACGCTGCTCTGTATGCCATTGGTGCTACAGGGCTGCGCCGCGCCTTCGTCAACAGGAACGGCGACAAGACCGCTGCTGACGGCGCAGGAAGCCGCACCGTATACCACCGAAAACTACTTCGCACAGGGTGGCCTGTTCAGCCAACCACAGGGGCCGTGGCAACCGTCGGAAATTACCCTGACGCACATTGAGACACCATGGCGCGTCGCGCCAGAAGGCGCGCCTTACACCCGCGTCCAGCAGGCGGTGGATGCCGCTCTGGCTCATCATAAGGGCAATGAACGTCTCTACATTCGTCTTGAACCGGGCGTTTACAGCGGCACGGTGTATATCCCGACGATGCGCCGCCGATTACCCTTTTTGGTACGGGAAAAGGGCCTGAGGATGTACGTATTGAACTGGCGCTGGACTCGCAGTTCAGTCCGGCGAAATATCGTCAGACCGTCGACGCCGACCACTATCCGCCGACCTCGCCGGCGTATTACCAGTATGCGCTGTGTGCGGGGAAAACCACGGCGATGATCGGCACCAATTGCGCCGCGGTATTCTGGTCGCAAAGTCACGATCTCCAACTGGTCAATTTAACCATTGCCAACAGCCTGCTCGACACGGTTGACGGCGGCACCCACCAGGGCGTCGCTCTGCGAACCGACGGCGACCGCATTCAACTGCAAAACGTTCGCCTGCTTGGGCGCCAGGATACGCTCTATCTCAACGTCAGCAATCGGCACAATGATGCGCTGACCGATCGCATTAATCGGGTTTACGTGCAGGATAGCTACATTGAAGGTGACGTTGACTATGTCTTCGGTCGCGCCAACGTGGTGTTTGACGGCGTGCATTTCCATACCGTCTCAAGCCGCCAATCGCCGGAAGCCTATGTGCTGGCACCGAATACGCTCCCGACAATCCTTACGGTTTCCTGGTCAAAAACAGCCGTTTCACGACGGATGATGGCTACAAAGGCACCTTTAAAGCCAGGCTGGGCCGCGCATGGGATCAGGGGGCAGGGAAAACAGGTTATTTGCCGGGCAAGACCGCGAATGGGCAGGTGTTGATTGTGAACAGCACGATTGATAGCGGCTATGACAGCCTGTCGCCCTGGGGCGCGGCGGCGACTACCGCCAGGCCGTTTAAGGGGAACGCGGAGCCTTCACGTCAGTTGAACGATGTGAACACGAACCGTCTTTGGGAGTGGAACACGCGCTGGGAAAAATGAAAACCCGTAGCAGCGTAAAGAGAGCCGGATATAGCGTTAACGCTTTATCCGGCCTGATTCCTGGCAGGACGGCTTAAAACGGCAGCATTCTCGGCTGCGTCTGCATCGTTACCCAGCGTAGCTCGGTAAATTCATGAATTCCCGCACGACCGCCAAAGCGCCCATACCCGGAATCTTTGGTGCCGCCGAAGGGCATTTGCGCCTCGTCGTGCACCGTGGGGCCATTGATGTGGCAGATCCCGGTTTGCAGATTTTGCGCCACGTTCCACGCGCGGGCGGTATCGCGGCTGTACACCGCCGAAGACAGACCGTAGGCGCTGTCATTGGCGATACGCACCGCCTCCTGCTCGTCACGGGCGCGGATCACCGCTTTCACCGGGCCAAATGACTCTTCGTGCCAGATACGCATCGCAGGCGTTACGCCATCGAGCAGCGTTGCTGACATCTGCGGAGAGTGGGCCTTGCCGCCGGTCAGCAGCGTCGCGCCTTTGGCCAACGCATCGTCAATCAATGCATTGCAGCGCTCAACGGTTTTCATCTCGACCACTGAACCTAACAGCCCGTCCGGTAGCGCGTTAACACGCTTCACCAGTGCGCTGATAAACGCTTCGGCAATGCGGTCCTCAACGATAATACGTTCGGTGGACATGCAGATTTGTCCGGCGTTAGCAAACGCGCCGAAAGTCGCGCCAGCGGCGGCCTGGGTAATATCGGCATCGTCCAGCACCAGCAAGGGCGCTTTACCGCCTAACTCCAGCACCACCGGTTTCAGATACTTCGCGCAGGTTTGGGCGATGATCCTTCCCACCGGCGTGGATCCGGTGAAGTTCACCCGTCTGACACCTGGATGGGCAATCAGCGTTTCGACAAAAGCCGGGGCATCCTGCGGCGCGCAGGTCAGATAGTTCACCACGCCCGCAGGGAATCCTGCTGCCGCCAGCGCATCAATAATCAGCCCTGCGTCGCCGGAGAAAGTTCAGAACCTTTGAGGATCACCGTATTGCCGCAGGCGAGCGGGGTGGCAATGGCGCGAACCGCCAGAATAATCGGCGCGTTCCACGGCGCCATCCCTAACACCACGCCAGCCCCTGACGTGTCGCCATCGCCAGATTGCCCGCAATATTGGACGGGATCACCTGGCCCTCAATCTGCGTGGTGAGCGCCGCGGCTTCACGCAGGATCTCCGCGCCGAGGTGGACGTTAAACCCGCCCAGTGCGCCGTCGCGCCGGTTTCAGCATTCATGGTGGTAATAAACTGCTCGCGGCGTTGTTCAAGCCTCTCTGCTGCGGCAAGCAGCAGGCGACGTCGCTCGCCGGGTGTGGTGTCACGCCAGGCGGGAAACGCGGCGGCAGCGGCGTCTGCGGCGTGTGTGGCATCAATGAGACCGCTGCTGGAGCGGTACTGGCAACGGCGTCGTTGATGGGATTCAGGCGTGTAAAGGTCGCATTGCCTTGCGCGGCGCACGCTTCGCCGTTAATCAACAGGGTACAGGTGATAGTCATGGAAACCTCTTCTGGGCTCGGGTAACGCTCTGAGTGTAGAGAGGCGCAAGCGTGCTGAATATCCATGATACGGATTTCGCACGCTTTTTTTCAGCTTTTGAAAGCGGTTCACATCCTTGTGCCGCCGAGGGTTACGCGAGTCGCGCCCGCAGCTCGCGCTGGCTGCTGTCGCTGAGTTGGAGGAGGTTCACTGAATCGCCCGATTCCGTGCTGCGGGCATACAGCGCGACCAGCCAGTCGTACACGTAGCGTGTGGCGGCGTGTACCGGCTGTTCGCCGAGCTGAGTCAGGCGAGCGCTGGAGGTTGGCGCATCGTGGGCGAAAACCGCGCTGCCTTTGGCGATACGGCTGGCGGGGCGCTGGCTGATGGGCTGTTCAGCGTAACCCAGCCAGTGAATAAAGTTCGCGATGATCGCCCGCAGCTGCGCCGCGCCAGCCTGCTGTTCTGCGCTTGCGTGGCGTAACTGTTGCGCCAGCCCTTGTCGTTGGCTGGCGGTCATCAGCGCAAGTACCAGCTGCTGTTGAGTGGCTGATGTAAGCTGCGGGTGCGGCTGGCGACTCCACTGGCGCAAATGTTTACACCACAGGGCATAAACCTGCGATCCCGATCCTGGTACGTCGGCGTAGTCTGACTGACGGCTTCCGGAGCGGCGAACAGGTCGACGGATTCATTAAACAACCCGCTGGCTTTTTCTTCACGCTGCTGCTGAACCTGGCACAACGCCTCGAAGGCGGGCAGAGCGGGAAGCAGACTCTCCAGCAGCTCGCCGTGGCGCGAAGCGTGCGTTTGCAGTTCACGAATCATCGTTTCCGCCTGCGTGGCGTCATGGCTTGTCGAAGCGAGCAGCGGCTGGCACAGGGTGATCAACTGCTGTTGAAGGGTGTTTGCCATAGCGGCAAAACGGCGCTGGCGCAGTTCAGGCTGTGTGGCCTGCGACAGCCATTCCATCAACCGTTGCAGGCTGCTGTGATCCAGCGCTTGCAGCGTTCCCAATGTTGGCCTGGTTTACCAACCAGCTGTTGAATCGCCTCATCAAAGTGACGCTTATGTAAGAAACGATCGTCTTCCGGCGTAATGGCCCACACCAGCCCGGCAGCTTGTTCTCCTGCGTGGGTTGGGTGTCGTTTACCCAACGCAGTAACGCCCTGGCGGTAGACGGAATCGCCGCGCGCTGGGCGGTAGCGTTACACACCAGCAGGATATCCGGTTGCCGATGCTGACGATAGTTTTCCAACAGCCAGCGACATTTACTGGCCCACAGCGGGGTGTCAGGGGTGAGCGACGGCACGGGAATATCAATAATGTCCACATTGTCGAGCACGCCTTGTTCCGCGTTCAGCACCAGTTCAACGGTCAGCAGCGCCAGGGTGGCAACCGGTATGCTGACCGCATTCTGATAACCATCGTCGGTGAGCGGATGCACCAGTACCGCGTCATCGCTCTCAACGCCCGGCGTCAGGAACGCATCCATCGGCAGGGTAAACGCATCCACCAATAAACTCAGCGGCGCCATTACTTCCGGCGGTTGCCCGCCTGGTGCAGGGTATGTGCCAGCGTCAACCATTGCTGGGTGAGTTCCTGTTGTTCACCCCACAGTAGCGACCACGCCCGAGCGCGCGCGGTGAGATCCAGCGACGGCAGGAGATGCGCGAACTGGTACCACAGATCGTCATCGATCGTCTGGTACGCCGTCGGTAGCGTATCGCGCCAGAAGCGGGCCACGCTCGCCACTTCCGCCGCTGTCAGGCCCGGCACCGGCTGCGGCTGGCGCAGGTTCTGCCAATCGCGCAGGCGGGAGGCGATAAGGTGGCTATCCGGTGGGCGAATATCGCCGCGCTGCCAGGCATGAGCAATAAACAGCTGTACCAGCTCAGCTTCACTTATCAGCACCAGCCGCAGCGGGAAGGCGTCGTCCGGCGTAGGCTGCTCGCGGCTAAAGCGAACCGCCATTTGCGTGAGGCTGTGACCGGGATTGATATGGCTGAAGTAGTCCAGCGTTTTGCTGCCGGTTTGCACCGTCAGACGGCCATCGCCGCTGCCGCACAGGGTGCGCAGCAGGTGGGCTTTAGAGGCCTGTGAATGGCCAAACAGCGCGATGCTGGCGGGTTGGGCGCGAGTGTCCTGACGCGCTTTCTGCTGGGCGTCGAGCGCCAGCAGTCGAGTGAGCAGCGCGTTGGCGTCATCATCCAGTAACGGATGCTCCTGACGGGCGGCAGCGAGCCAGTCGATTAGTGCGGCTATCGTGGTCATTTGAGGAATACGCTCCCGCTGTCGATCCAGTAGTGGCTGCCGCTATGGCGACGGTCAGCCAGGGTATTGAGTTTCAGGGTCAGGGCATCCGGCGAAACCGGCGTGCCGTCCTGAAGCCAGGCGTCGCTCAACACAAATGACAGCGGCGTTTCGTGTCGGCTACCGCCTTCAAGCTTCAGGCGAACCTGCAGCACGCCGTCACCGGCGATGGCTTTCGCCAGTTCTGGCGAGTTGATGCTCAACGTATACAGCGGCGTCGCGGGCCAGCGGGTGTTCGCCAGTTGGCGGAAGCCGAGGGTTACATTGCCGCGCAGCGGGAAGTGCAGGCGGGCATCCAGCCTGGCGCCGGGTTTGTCGAGATCGAGATCGTGGTACCAGATATTTTCATCGCGCAGCGTGTTGACGGTTTTATCCAGTACTCCCAGATAGCGCACGGTGGAGTACGCGCCAATATCGGCGGCTTTAAAGTTGAAGTGCGGCAGGCGTAGATCCAGCGCCAGGCTGCACAGCATCGCTCCCACGGCGGCGGTGGATTTCGGGTTGCCGATACGCCCTGTTGGCTGAACGGATACCATTCATGTACATGATATTTATCCAGCCAGACCATCCGGTTGACCGGCACTGGCTGAAGGTAGCGGATCAGCGCCTGTATGCCCGGCAGGCAGCCGGGCCGCCCGGTAATCAGCAGCACGTCGCAGGCATAATGTGAGATTGCCTCGCAGAGCGCGTGCAGCGGACCGGCGAGGGTAAACTCACCGGCGAGCATGGCTTCCTGCAATCGGCTGAAGGTCACTTCCAGCGGTACGGCCAGCAGGTCGAACGGCGCGCTACCGGCAGGCAAGGCGTGCTCTACGGCCTGGCCGACATAGTTTATTACGTTACGCGTCGGCGCCTGGCTCAGCAGTTCACCGAAGGTGGCATGCAATCCAGCCAGCGGATCCTGCGGGTCGCTCTGTTCCCACGCCGCCAGAATGGCGTGGCCGATGGGCATAAAGAGCTGCAGCGTGGTTTGCTGGCGCAGCACGGCCTGAGTATCCAGCCTGCCGGAGTCGCCAAACAGCGTGGCCATCAGCGCCTGCGCGTCAGCGACGCCGGATTTTTGCAGCTGGGTTTGCAGCGCGGGCAGCACGCAGCGCTGGATAATATCCAGCAGGACATCATCCCCGGCAATTTTAAATCCTTCGCGGAACAGCAGCTGTGGGGTGATTTTGACGTTGCCGCCAATACCGTCGTCCAGTTGATACTGGGCGATAGCCATGTCTGTCGTGCCGCCGCCGAGATCGAGCGATGCGATGCGCAGCGCGCGGCCCGGCGCGATGCCTGGCTCCGGCTGGCGGTCCGGTCGCGCCATCGCCGCAAACAGCGCTTCGGTCTGCCCGGAGAAATGGGAAATCGCTTCGTTGTAAAGCCACACCAGCTGGCCGCAGCTGGCTTCATCCCACTCCATATGAATTTTCGGGATGGGCACGATGCTTTTTTCCTGCACGCGAACAGGGGCAAAATCATCATCCTGTGGGTGCCAACCCATTGCTTTCCACACCAGCGCGATAGCTTCAAACATCCGTCGGCGGAAAATTTCGCGTTCCTGCTTTGGCATGGCCGACGGTAGTGTGAGGATCAGCGTACGCAGCTGGCGCGGTGACGCGGGGAAGCCCAGGCGAAGGCGGGTGGCGACGCTGTTAATCTGCCCAACGCCTGTGCCAGCAGTTCGCACAGCATATGGGTCATCAGGGTGCTGCGGCTGTACTGCGGCGAGAAGACCGGCATCCGCTCGTCCGGCGGTAGGGTAAACAGAGGCTGGCCCTCGTCGTTCATCAGGTTCATCAGCGGGAAGGCGGTGGCCAACGGTTCGCGCTGGGTCTTGCCATTCATCTGGCTAAAGCGCCAGTCCTGTACGGTCGGCGTCTCATCCCACAAATAGCGGCGTGGGCTGGAGATTCCGCTGTAGCCTTCCGTACCTAAACGCTGCATCGCCAGCTTACGGGCTTCATCACCCACACGCACCAGCGATGGCCAGATAAACGCATCTTCGCGGCCGCTTTCCACCGAGAAATGCTGCTTGCCAAAGCGTGATTCCGAGAACTCGACGCGGCTGGTGAACAGCGGTTCATTCAGATATTGCGGTTCGCTTAATGAGCGCACTTGCAGCTCGGCGGTCTGGCGTAAACCGTCGTTCGCGTCGCCGTGATCTTCGATAATGACGCCACAGGTATGGGTGTTACCCACGTCGAGGATCAAATCTACCGGGATGGCCGGGTGCTCAGCGTGGCGGTGACGATTTTAATTTCCGGCACCGTCAATTGTTCGCCCAGCAGCGCCAGAATATTCAGCCAGTGGCCCTGATATTCAAAGCTGCGCAGCGCCTGTGCCACATCGCGTTCGCTTCGGGATTCATGAGTGGCAACGGTCTGCTGGAAAACTTCACGCAGCCAGCCGTCAATCCATGTTTGATCGAGGAAGTCGCTGATTTCATTGTCGCGCCACGCCAGCGCAAAGCGGGTACCGTTGAGCAGATCGCTGGCGACGGGCGACAGGCCGTTGGCGTCATCGTCGCTGATCTGGCTATCAAACGCTAACGTCACGCGGTGCGTATTGCCTGCGTTGTCCGGTTCCGCCAGGCGACGAATCTGCACGCGCGCCCAGTTGTCCGGTCCTTCAACGAAGGTGCGCGGCGGGTTAAAACGCAGGAACGGTAGCGGCAGCCAGATGCCGTCTAACAGCGTGAGTGAGTGGTGCAGGGCCAGAGTCGATTCCGGCTTCACCACCTCGGGCGCGCGTCCGGCCTCACCGGGCAGCGTGTAGCGCTGATTGACGACGTCATAGTCCAGACGTAGCAGCGGGCCGTTAGCGGTTTTTCGCACGAAACGACCGTTTTGCAGCGACTCCTGCGGGCTAAGGCCAAAGTCGAGAAACTGCACGCCGCTGTTGGCAATTAATGTGACGCTCTGTTTGTAATCGCAAAGAGTGACCAGCATAGGTTACGCTCCCGTCTTCTTAAAGGTCAGCGGTACCACCGTTCTGGCGTCAAAGCGGGCGGTGCACACAGCCACGTTGCTGTTGCCGGGTTTACAGCTGATTTCCGGCAGCGGGTAGCGCGCGCCGTCGCTGCACTGGGCGTTGCCGCGGCTTTTGATCATCAGCTCGCCGTTTTGATGCAGGCCAGAAAAGACCGCGGCTTTACAGACGATATTGCCTTCTCGCACGAGGCGCACGGCGCCTTTATTGTTCTGAATCTGGTAGCGCAGGCTTGGCGCTTTACCGGTATGCGCGTCGCTGATATCCATCTGTGCCCGCCAACTGCCGTTGAGGAAACGCGTGGTGCCTGCGCGCATCTGGTCGGCATCCATCACCAGCGCATCTTTTGGAATAACGGCAATCACCACCGGTTTCTCTTCTTCTTTCACCACCGGTTCCGCTTTCACACTGGCCTGATGCAACGGCAGGTCGGTAATTAATACCGGCATGGCGGGCGTTTGCGGGAGGGCAGGTGCGTCGGCAGTCTGAACGACGGGCTCGGACTCAGCCTGAGTGGTCGGGATCATCATGGGAACCGCAATCGCTACGGCGGCAACAGCGGCGGCAATCGGCAGGCCCCACATCCAGCGCGGACGGCGCGTTCTGGCGACCGTCATCGGTATCATCGGTTCGGCGGGTGCCTGCGGTTCTTCAGGCTCCTCCACCGGCAGCGTGTAGGCGTTAATCAACGGTTCATTCGCTGAAATCAGTGGCGCATCGGCTTCGCTAAACGTCACCACGGCGGGTTCGGGTTCTTCTACGAGAGGCACTTCGTCAATGGTCGGCGCTTGTGGTTGTTCCGGTTCAACGTAGCGCAGACAGTCGAATACGTCTTCACGTGCGCCTTCGTTGAGGTTCACAAAGCCCAGAAGCTGATAACCGGCTTACCGTCGACGAGGAACAGGTGATTTTCACCGGGAAATTGCAGCGATTTATCCAGCAGGGCGCCGAACAGTTGTTGTGCGGTTTTGTCGGATTGCAGGCATTTTTTGCTGAGCGTGCGTGCGCTCTCCTGCAAACCTTCTAAATAGTGCAGCGCCCGCGTGCGTGAGGTTTCATCCGCCGCTTTCCAGCTCATCGCCGTACCATCAATGGGCGAATACCAGTCCACCCGGTCGCCTTCATCATTTAACTGCGGTATCGCCAGGCAGTCGACCAGCGCGTTTTGCTTACGTAAACGCAGGGTTTCGCGCACCTGAAGCGCGGAATGAAATACGGTTTGCCCGCCGCCGCCTACGGCCTGAAAGTCATCAAGACTTCCGCTGCGTAAAAGAGTTTTTGCCACGTTCCTGTCCCATAGACTTCTTCACGGCATTACTTTACGCAAAGCAAAATGCAACAAACGGCGAAAGAGAGGGGTAAATCGGGTAATTCTCGCGGCATTGAATCGCTGGACTTAAGTCAAACCTGAGGAATCGCCGATGAAGAAACCAACAAATTAAGGTTATTCAGCATAACCTGAGACAAATTGGTTATTTGCCAGTTATCCGGGCTGTGCTGTTATTAAGCCGTTCATATAATAAAATCGAAAGGCTTATAACCATGACCACAGGGAAAACGCTCCTCGCGCTGGCGCTCAGCGCGTTGTTACCGGCAAGCGCCGCCTGGGCGGCGAACAACGACACACTCGTCTACTGCTCCGAAGCCTCGCCGGAGTCCTTTAACCCGCAAATCGCCAGCTCAGGCCCGACGTTCGTCGCCAGTTCGCAAACGCTGTATAACCGGCTGATCAACTTTGATCCGGTGAAAAATACACCGATTCCCTCGCTGGCTACCGACTGGACGATTTCCCCGGATGGGCTGACTTATACCTTTACGCTGCGTCAGGACGTGAAGTTCAACAGCAATAAATTCTTTACGCCGACTCGCGACTTTAACGCTGATGACGTGATTTTCTCCGTACTACGACAGAAAGATAGCGATCATCCGTACCATAAGGTTTCGCAAGGCAACTACGAATATTTCAACGACGTGGGTCTCGATAAGCTGATTAAATCGGTGAAAAAAATCGATGACTATCACGTGCAGTTTGTGTTGAGTGAGCCGAACTCCGCATTCCTGGCCGACTGGGGAATGGATTTTGCGTCTATTCTGTCGGCGGAGTACGCCGATGCGATGATGAAAAAAGGCACGCCGGAAAACGTGGATAACTGGCCGATTGGTACCGGACCGTATGTGTTACAGCAATATAAGGCTGACTCGCAGATTCGCTACCTTGCGAACCCGAACTACTGGACGGCGCGGTGCCGACGAAGCACCTGATCTTCGCCATCACCCGAACGTCGAGACGCGTCTGGCCAAGCTGCAAACCAACGAATGCCAGATTATCCCTGCGCCGTCGCCGGTGCAGTTTGATGTGATTAAAAACAATCACGATCTGGCATTGCATGCGGTCGAAGCCCTGAACGTTGGCTATCTGGCGTTTAATACCGAGAAAAAGCCGTTCGATAATGTGCTGGTCCGCCAGGCGCTGAACTACGCTACCGACAAGCAGGCGATCGTCAATGCGGTGTTTATGGGCTCCGGCACGGTGGCAAAATCGCCGATCCCGCCAAACATGATGGGCTTTAATAAAGATCTGAAAGATTACAGCTACGATCCTGAAAAAGCGAAAGCGTTGCTGAAACAGGCCGGGTTAGAGAAGGGGTTGATGTGACGCTGTGGTCAATGCCGGTGCAGCGCCCTTATAACCCGAACTCGCGCCGGATCGCGGAAATGATCCAGAACGATTGGGCCAAAGTGGGCGTGAAGGCCAAAATTGTGACCTATGAGTGGGGGAGTACCTCTCCGGTATCCGCAAAGGCGAACATGGCAGCGCGCTGTACGGCTGGATGTCGGACAACGGCGATCCGGATAACTTTGCCAATACGCTGCTCGGATGCGATAGCATTAAAACGGGCTCTAACGCCGCGCGCTGGTGTAATAAAGAGTATGATGGCCTGGTGAAAAAAGCGCTGGTGGTGAGCGACCCGGCGAAACGTGCCGCGCTCTACGAGCAGGCGCAAGATATTTACTACCAGCAGGCGCCGTGGATTGCGTTGGCGAACGGCAAAACGTTCTATGCCACGCGTAGCAACGTAACCGGCTACAGCGTGAGCCTGATGGGCAGCGATTTCTCGAAAGTGAAAATCAATTAAGGAGCAGGTATGTCACATCTGGATGAGGTCATCGCGCGCGTTGACGCGGCGATTGAAGAGAGCGTGATTACGCACATGAATGAGCTGCTGGTGGCGCTAAGCGACGATGCAGAGCTGAGTCGTGAAGATCGTTTTACCCAGCAGCAGCGCCTGCGCGTGACGATTTCCCATCACGGGCAGCATCTGCGCGAGCAGGAAGAGTCACGTAAAGAGCAGCTCACTCAGGGTGGAACAATCCTGTAAACTGCTCTGACCGGGCTGAGCCCCGGCCAGGCGCAGCGCGGGAGGCGGCTCTGATTCAGAACTGTCTCCTCGCCACCAGCCACGCCCCGACAATCAACATCACCGCGCCGCACACCGGCCCCACCAGCGCTCGCCAGGGCACCCCATGGCTGCGCATCACGTCCATCACCAGACCGCCGATAAGCTGGCTGGCGACCAGCACGGCAATCGTGGTTGCCGCGCCCACGTACTGATAGCCGCTGATGCTGGCAAAGACGAAGAACGAACCCAACAGCCCGGGAAGCAGCGTCCACCACTTAACGGTGGAGATGAGTTCGTTTACGCCCGCCAGCCCGTGTTTGATCAGCAGAATACTGACGAATAGCACAATACCAACCAGTGAATTGAGCAGCATCGCCACCAGAATCGTCGAGGCCGATTGGGTGATCCGCACCATCAGCGTGTTCTGGATAACCAGGCCGATGCCGGCGGCAACCAGAAACGTCAACGTGAGGGATTGATTCATGCTGTACCATCCGGATCGCGGCGGTTATCCAACTGAAGTTGCATAAAGGTGAGGTCCAGCCAGCGGCCAAATTTAGTTCCCACCTGCGGCATTTGCCCGGTGGTGACAAAACCGTGCTTTTCGTGCAAGTGCAGGGACGCATGGTTTTGCGACTCGATGCCTGCCACCATCACATGCTTGCCGCGACGTTTCGCTTCTTCAATCAGCGCGGCGAGCAGAATATGGCCCAGCCCCTTACCCTGATGGTCCGGGTGGACGTAAACGGAGTGTTCGACGGTATGGCGGAAACCATCAAACGCGCGCCAGTCACCGTAGGAGGCATAGCCCGTCACCACGCCGTTTTCTTCGCTGACCAATACGGGAAAGTGCCCAAGCTGACGCGCTTCAAACCAGGCAATGCGGTTGTCGGTATCGACGGTTTTATCGTTCCAGATGGCCGCGGTATGCAGCACGGCGTGATTATAGATGGCCGCAATCGCGGCGCAGTCTTCTTTGGTCGCAAAACGAATAGGCATGGTTGCACCCTGTGTGTTGTTCACTATAGTATAACGATATGAATACTATTGAAGACAACTTAAATCAACGGATCGGCGCAAGAATTCGTATTGAGCGCGAATCGCGAAGCTGGTCGCTGAGTGAGTTAGCCGAGCGCGCTGGCGTATCTCGGGCGATGATTCACAAAATTGAGCGCGGTGAAAGCAGCCCGACGGCGACGCTGCTGGCGCGGCTTTCCGGCGCGTTCGGCATCAGCATGTCAACCTTGATTGCCCGCGCCGAGATTCAGGAGGGGAAACTGCTGCGTTTCGCGGACCAGCCCGTGTGGCACGATCCACAAAGCCACTATCTGCGGCGTCATGTTTCGCCGCGCGGTGAATTGCCTGTCGATTTGGTACAAATTGAGCTTCCCGCAGGTAGCGATATCCCGATGCCGGCTTCGGCTTACGCGATGGCGCGTCAGCTGATCTGGGTGCAGCAAGGGGAATTGCTCTTCATGGAAGGGAGACCGGGCATCGTATGCAGGCTGGCGACTGCCTGGAGCTGGGCCGCCGAACGACTGCCGCTTTATTAACGATAGCGGTCATACATGTGTTTATCTGGTTGTTCGTTTGAATCTTCCACTCTCGTGATTATTTCGCTAATGACGTATTAATGCGTCATTTGGCGAAGCGCTCTCAATCGTTTTTAATTTCACGTCCGCAACATGCGAAAAATATATATTGTATTTTTTGCACAAAACAGGAAACGCCAGCTATTAATTATTATAGGCTCTGGCCAATTATCCGTGGGTTATAATAAATATGCTGGATTTTGCTAAAGCACAACGTATGAGCCTGACACAGCAGGTTGAGAATAATATCAAGAACGCACTTATCATTGGCGCATTAAAACCCGGCGCCCGACTCGTGACGCGTGAAATAGCCGCGAATCAAGGGATCAGCATTACACCCGTTCGCGAGGCGCTGTTGCGGCTGGTCTCCCTGGGGCATTGCAGGCCGCACCGGCGCAGGCATTTATGGTTCCGGTGCTAACCGATTCCAGCTATCAGGAAATAACCCAGATACGAAAAAATCTCGAAGGAATGGCGGCCGCAGCGGCCTCCGGGAATATGACCGCACAAAAAATGCAGGAACTCCATCATCTGTTGGCGTTACTGCATGAAGCAAAAGCCTCTGGTGATATCACCCGCATGCTGCAGAGCAATTACCAGTTTCGTTTTCGAATATATGAATACGCGGAAATGCCCACTTTAATGATTATGATCGAACAATTATGGGTTCGGGTAGGGCCAAGTTTCCACTATTTATATTTAAATTCAGTAGAACCGTTTCAGCAAACCAATTTATATCAGCGCCTGCTGATGGCGCTGGAGAAAAAAGACTCGATGGCCAGCCATACGGCAATGTGCCAGATTGTTGATGAATCAGCGCATTTTTTACAGCGCCAGTATTGCCCTAGCCATTAATCTGCAAATACGTTTCCGGGTTTCCTCGGAAACGTTCACGCGCTTTACTCAAAACGCCAGGCGACATTCACGCCAACGCCGTAGTTACGCCCAGGAGCCGGTTCGTAATAACGACCATTCGACTCGTTGACGATAACGGAGCCGACATATTGGCGGTCGAAGAGGTTATCGACCCGGCCAAACACATCCAGATTCCAGTTGCCGATATCGAACTTGTAGCCGGTGTTCAATCCGACAACCGTCCACGATGGCGCGCGGGCGGTGTTTTCATCGTTGGCCATAATATCGCTCATATAGCGCACGTTGGCACCTGCATACCAGCCGTTCTCCGGTTCATAGCCCAGAGAGGCAAAGCCCATATTGCGCGCAATCCCTGGAATGCGATTGCCATTACAGTTGGCGTCATCACAGACGTTGGTACGGTAGGTCGCGTCAAGCCAGGTCCAGGCCGCTTTGGCGCGCCAGTTTTCAGCGAATTGCTGATCCAGCGACAACTCCGCCCCTGGCGACGTGTTTTTCCGGCGTTTTTGTAGCTGGTACGTCCGCCGCTGCTGCTGTCGACGACAATTTCGTTATCGGTATCTGTCTGGAACAGCGCCGCCGTCAGCAAACCGTTGCCAATACGCGTTTTGCTGCCAATTTCCACCGTTTCGTTGGTCGAAGGTTGCAATCCAAAGTTCAGTCCGCCGCGATCGTCTGAACGGTAGGAAAGCTCGTTAATCGTCGGGTCTCAAAGCCGCGACCGGCGGAGAGATAGACGTTCCACGCATCGGTGACCGCGTACTTCAACGATCCCGCAGGGAGCCATTTGTGATAGCTGGCGTCGCCGCTATCGTCGCCATTTGTCGCGGTGATGTAGTGGTCGTTGGAGTCAAACCACACTGAGCTGTAGCGCACGCCTGCATCAAGACTGAGTTTATCGGTTAACTGCCACTGGGTTTGCAGGTAGGGATCGACGTTCCACATCAGGTTGCGTTCATTGCGACGCAGATTACCTTTCTCACCGTATTCCGGCGTGGTGCCATTCATCACGAAGTTTTCGTAACCGCGACGCTTTTCGCTCATGTTCTCGTAGTTCAGGCCGGTGGTGAAGCTGACCGGAACCAGCAGTTCGCCGCGGTGCGTCCAGCGGGTATCGATGCCCTGATAGTGACGATCGAGGTCGATCACGCCGCCCGCATGGGTGGGTTTTAGCTGCGGGCACGTGGAATCGACTGATACTGCGTGGTTTGACGTTCACCAGCGTACATCATGACGCTTAAATCGTCCTGTTCACTGAGCTGACGCTCGTAGCGCAGGCCAGCCTGGGTCTGTTTTACGCTTTTGCGCATGTTGTACTGGTCACCGCGCGGCGACTGCTCGCGATTCTGGTGCAGTTCGTTGTAATCCAGCCCGCCGGGATCGTTGGCCTTAATATCGACACTGTTAAACAGCAGGGTCAGCTTGCTGACATCGTTGATGCGTACACCCAGTTTGGCGTTGGCGAGGTTTTTGCGCGCCGCGCTGTGATCGCGATAACCACGGGTGATGAATCGATTCGTCGACACGGTGTAATCGACATCCCCCGCGTGACTACCGTCGCCGACGGTGCCCGTCGCTTTCATACCGTAATGCCAGGTGCCATAGCTACCGTAATAGCTGCTGGCTTCCAGCGTGGTGGGTTGCTTGCCGCTTTCGGTGGTGACGTCGACTACGCCGCCGGATGAGTTGCCGTATAGCGCGGAGAAGGGCCGCGCAGCACGTCAATATGATCGACGCTACCAATATCGATGTTTGACGTTTGCCCCTGACCGTCTGGCATGGTCGACGGGATGCCGTCAACGTACATGCGAATACCGCGCACACCGTAGGTGGAGCGTGAACCAAAGCCGCGAATCGACAGCTGGAGATCCTGGGCGTAGTTCTGCCGGTTCTGAATTTGTAAACCCGGCACGGCGCCGAGCGATTCTGACAGGTTAACGCGCGGCGTGGCGTGGCGCATATCCTCGCCGTCAACCACGCTGACCGCGGCCGGCGTATCCAGCTCAGAGACGGTTTGAGGCGTGGCGGTCACAATTAACGTTTGTTCGTCAGCGGCCCAGGAAAAGGGGAGAAAGCAAGCGGCAACAGCAGCACAGGCAGCGTCGCCGAGCGCACAGAAATGATTTTCATGAAAAACTCGCAAAATGTACCAAATGGAACAGACTCTGAATAGAGTAATACTTTTGTAAATATTTTGAAAACTTTAGCAGCATAAATGGTTAATTTCAGGTGATGAAATGGAAACTTTTTGCCGCACGGTAGAAAGAAAAGCTCCACTTTGTATAAATTAATGATTACTATTCGCATCTACAAAACGTAGCGCCATGACGCTGCGAAGGCTGAAGCCATGTGAGCAGTAACAATTAAGTTCATCAAAGGGAGTCGTCATGTCATTACGTCAATTGTCCGCACCGCGCCTGCGCCGTTCTCTGTTGTTGAGTGCCTTACTGCTGGCGGGAAGCTTTAGCGCGCAGGCCGCAGAGGAAATGCTGCGTAAAGCGGTCGGTAAAGGGCATATGAAATGGCCTACAGCCAGCAGGAAAATGCGCTGTGGCTAGCCACCTCACAAAGCCGTAAAACGGATAAAGGTGGGTGGTGTACCGCCTGGACCCGACTACGCTGGAAGTGACCCAAACGATCCATAACGATCTTAAACCGTTTGGCGCCACTCTGAACTCGCAGACCCAGACGCTGTGGTTTGGCAACACCATCAACGGTGCTGTCACCGCCATTGATGCGAAAAGCGGTGACGTGAAAGGGCGTCTGGTGCTTGATGGCCGTCAGCGTAGCGAAACGGTGAAACCGCTGCAGCCACGTCAGCTGGTGGTAAATGAGAAGACCAACACCGTGTATATCACCGGTGTTGGGAAAGAGGGCAGCGCGGTATGGGTTGTCGATGGCGATAAAATCGCGCTGAAAACCACAATCGAAGGCACCGGCAGCTTCGGCACCGGGCTGGCGGTTGATGCGGAGAAACAGCGCCTGTACGTGACGAACGCCGACGGCGAGCTGGTGACCATTGATACCGCGAGCAACAAAATCGTCAATCGTCAGAAATTGCAGGACGATGGCAAAGAGCACTTCTACATCAACCTGAGCCTGGATACCGCCGGTCAGCGCGCCTTTATTACCGACTCGAAACAGCCGGAACTGCTGGTGGTGAACCTGAAAGATGGCAAAGTGTTGTCGAAGGTGGATACCAAAGAAGGGCTGGCGGTGCTGTTTAACCCGACGCGTAATGAAGTCTATGTTACCCAGCGCAAAGCGGGCACCGTGACGGTTATCGACGCCAAAGATTACAAGGTGACCAAAACCATTCAGACCCCGACCTTCCCGAACAGCCTGGCGCTGTCTGCCGATGGCAAAACGCTGTTTGTGAGCGTGAAGCAGGAATCTACTCGTCAGAAAGAGGCGACCGCCCCGGATGATGTGATTCGTATCGCGCTGTAACCTTTAACGGGAGACGGTCGATGTCTCCCGTATCCTGCTAATTTATCTTCTGTTACATCCGGTTTATTTCATTTTGCGCCATCGGGCATACAATGCACCCACTTAACCCCACGGTGGGTAGAAGAATGAACGGAGAAACCATGAAAAAATCTTTATATGCGCTGTGTGCGGGCCTGATGGTTCTGGCGCTGGCGGGTTGCACCACTAACTACGTGATGACCACCAAAAGCGGACAAACGATTGTGACGCACGGCAAGCCGCAGCTGGATAAAGAGACCGGTATGACCAGCTATACCGATCAGGACGGCAACGCGCGAGAAATTAACAGCAGTGACGTGGCGCAACTGGTCGAAGATAACTGATTACGCTGACCTCAGCGGCCGCGTTTACGATACTCTCCCGGCGACATGCCAAACCGCTGTTTGAAGGCGGTGGAGAAGTGGCTGTGGTCGCTGAACCCCAGCGGTAGCCAATTCCCGCCAGCTTTTCATCGTCGTGCGCGCTCAGCAGCGCCTGGCGCATAAATCTAAACGGCGATTTTTAATATATTGCGCCACCACCAGACCTTTATCAGCAAACAGCCGGTACAGGCTACGAACCGACATCCCGGTTTCGCTGGCCAGCCATTCAGGGCGCAGATGTTCTTCCTGGATAGCATCGTCGATCAAGCGCATGATTTTTTGATACTGCTTCTCTCGCCGCGAGGGCTGGACATCCTGTTGATGCAGCATCGGACGCAGCAGGCAGACCATCGCATCGAGCGCCGCTTCGCTTTCGCTGGCCGAAAGTTGCGGGCTGCTCATGCTTTCATGCAGCAGACGTTGGCTGAGCTGCACCATCGGTAGCGATTTATCCAGACGGGTGGCGACGCGAATTCCGCTGCCGCGCAGCTGGTTTTCAAGCAGTTGGCGAGGCAGCAACAGCGAGACCTGACGCGAGGTTTGCTGCCAGAGAATAGAACAGGGACGTGAAGCATCAATCAGCGTCATGTCGCCGCTTTGCAGGCACACCTGACGATCGTCCTGCTCAATGCTGGCTTCGCCGGAAAGCTGAAAGACGGTATAGAACCAGGCGTCATTGCCGCCGCGGATCTCCTGACGCGTGCGATACAGATTGACGTTGCGGGTGGTGACGGTACTGAGCTTCAGGCTGCCCGCATAGCTGGTATCAATCTCGCCGTGGAAGTCGCCTTCCAGCGGACGTGCGGCAAAATGCCCGCAGACCTGATTAATCTTCGCCAGCCAGTCATGATACGTCTCACCGCCTTTTACCGCTGCCATACGTCATCTCTGCAATGAAAATGTGATGTTATTGTTGCATTTGTGTTTCTTTAAACAAGGCTGTTCTCAGGAATATATGAAAGAACTATTACCTGCGACACACTTCTGCCAACGCAATCTGCTTAATTGCGGCGTCTGTCACAGCCGCACAAGCGAATGTCACAGAGACAAAAGCGACTTCTTCAGACCCGCCGTAGACTGAAATGACTAACCGCGAAGAATAAGGAGACGATATGTCCTCAGCACAGGTAGCGCTGCTCCCAGGCGTGCAGCAATTTTTAGACCGTCAGCATGGCCTGTTTATTGATGGCGCGCAGCAGGCGGCGCAGAGCGAAAAACGTCTCACCGTCTGGGACCCGGCGACCGGCAAAGCGATTGCCACCACGGCTGATGCCAACGCGGCTGACGTTGATCGCGCGGTGATGTCCGCCTGGCGCGCGTTTGTTTCCCGCAGTTGGGCCGGTCGAACGCCTGCGGAACGTGAACGTATTTTGCTGCGTTTTGCTGACCTCGTTGAACAGAACGGCGAAGAACTGGCCCAGCTGGAAACGCTGGAGCAGGGCAAATCGATCAATATCTCCCGCGCTTTCGAAGTGGGCTGTATGCTGAACTGGATGCGCTACACCGCCGGATTAACCACTAAAATCAGCGGCCGCACGTTGGATGTTTCCATTCCGTTCCCGCCGGGCGCGCGCTATCAGGCGTGGACCAAAAAAGAGCCGGTCGGGGTGGTTGCCGGTATCGTGCCGTGGAACTTCCCGCTGATGATCGGCATGTGGAAGGTGATGCCGGCGCTGGCGGCGGGCTGCTCTATCGTGATTAAGCCATCCGAAACTACGCCGCTGACGCTGCTGCGCGTGGCTGAACTGGCTATCGAGGCCGGGGTGCCGGAAGGTATTTTCAACGTGGTCACCGGTAGCGGCGCCGAGTGCGGTGCGGCGTTAACCTCGCATCCACATGTGGCCAAGGTGAGCTTTACCGGCTCGACCGCCACCGGCAAACAGATTGCCCGCGTTGCCGCCGACAGGCTGACCCGCGTCACGCTGGAACTGGGTGGGAAAAACCCGGCGATCGTCCTGAAAGACGCCGACCCGGCGTGGGTGATTGAAGGGCTGATGACCGGCAGCTTCCTCAATCAGGGGCAGGTGTGCGCGGCCAGTTCACGCATCTATATTGAAGCGCCGCTGTTCGACACCCTGGTGAGCGGTTTCGAGCAGGCGGTGAAATCGCTGCAGGTGGGGCCAGGTATGCTGGAGACCACACAGATTAACCCGGTGGTTTCTCAGGCGCACTGCGCTAAAGTGGCGGCTTATCTGGACGAAGCACGCAAACAGAATGCAGAGCTGATTACCGGCAACGTCGGCCCGACGCGCAGGGTTTCTACATTCCGCCGACGCTTGTTATCAACCGGACGCCAACCTACGCTTAACTCGCGAAGAGGTGTTTGGCCCGGTCGTGAACCTGGTGCGCGTCACCGACGGCGAAGAGGCGCTGCGCCTGGCCAACGACAGCGACTTCGGCCTGACCGCCAGCGTCTGGACCCGCGATCTGACCCAGGCGCTGAACTATACCGACCGCCTGCAAGCCGGTACGGTATGGGTCAACAGCCATACGCTGATTGATGCTAACTTGCCGTTTGGCGGCATGAAACAGTCGGGCACGGGGCGTGATTTTGGCCCGGACTGGCTGAACGACTGGTGTGAAACCAAGTCGGTGTGTGTTCGTTACTGAGTGATCAATGAAATTAACCTGCTCATGTACCTGAGGGTAAGGGCAGGTTAAAAATGGAGCGTTATCAACGCTATTCTTCTTCAGAGGGGGATGATGTTTCAACAAATGTTGACACATTAGCTGCATGAGCTTAGTGTGTATACATAGTTTAAACATACGTGAGGTCTATTTTCATGGCTCAGGCAACCATCAAAAAATGGGGTAATAGCTCAGGCATTCGTTTCTCTGCAGCGACAATGAAAGCTGCAGCGCTGAACGTGGACGACACCGTAGACATCACGGTAGAAGAGGGGCGGATCATTATTGTTCCTGTACGTGCCGCAGAATATTCTCTCGATGCGCTGCTATCTGGCATCACGCCGGAGAACGTTCATGAGAAGGTTGATTTTGGCCAGGCCGTTGGCAAGGAACTCATCTGATGGTATCGCGATTCGTCCTGATGCAGGGGATTTAATCTGGATTGATTTTGATCCTGTTGCGGGTCATGAACAGGGGGGCACCGACCAGCTGTTGTCCTCACTCCGTTCGCCTATAACAATAAAGTCGGCTTGTTACTCTGTGTTCCTTGTACAACACAGATTAAGGGCTATCCGTTTGAAGTTGAACTTTCTGGAACCAGGGATTCCGTCGCCCTCGCGGATCAGGTGACCAGCGTAGACTGGCGGGCGCGGAAAGTGGTGAAAAAAGGAGTGGTATCACCCTGGAATTGGCAGATATTAAGGCCAAAGCAAAAGCGTTAATTGGCTAGTTTGATCTGACAAAATTTTATGTCGCCAACGAGGTATGTGCCGGTCAGGTAGGAATTGACGTCTACCCGGCTTATTAGCGGTTTTACCTGGCTCCATCAGGCAACTAAGCGGGTTCTTGCATTTGTGCGACGGTCATCATCGCGGGCAACTCGCTTATCAGTTTATCGACGGCGAGCCGGATCTTAAGAGAAGGATGGGCGTTCTCAGCCATACGGCATAAACTGGCCACGTTCCTGATGACTGCGCTTTTAATATTTGTTTCAGTTCGCCGTTAAGCAGTTGCTCTTTGACCAGCCAGTAGGGCAGCCAGACAATTCCCGCTCCCGTTAACGCACTGTCTTTCACCGCCTGCATATCATCCATCATGATTCTGGCAGGAGGATTCATCTCGATTGCTTCCCCACGCTCATTTTGCACTCGCCATTTGAGAATGCGCCTGAATGAATGTAGGCCACCGCCTCGTGTTGATGAAGGTCTTCTGCACAAGTGGGCTCCCCGGCGCGGCGGAGATAATCCGCAGAGGCGCAGAAAACCATGGTGTGCGAAGCCAGCTGACGCGCAATCAGGCTACTGCTGTCGGCCAGTGCGCCGATCCTGACGGCCAGATCGAACCCTTCTTCTGACAAATCAACCTGGCGATCGCTGAACGAGATTTCCAGTATCAGCTGCGGATGTTCTTTTGCCAGCGCCGATAATAGCGGCGCAATACACAAGTGTCCGAGCAGAACAGGAACGGAGACCCGCAGTTTGCCGTTTGCCTGGAGTTTGCCGCTGTCCAGGATATCCTCTGCCGCTTTGATTTCCGCCAGCGCCCGGCGACAGTATTCGTAATAAAGCGAGCCTTCGTCGGTCAGACTCTGGCTGCGGGTGGTACGGCTAAAAAGGGTTACGCCTAATCTTTCCTCAAGCCGGGAGACGGTTTTGGCTACCGCCGAACGCGTGACGTGAAGTTTGGCGGCAGCCTGTGAAAAGCTCACCGATTCAGCCGCGGCGACAAAGACGGGAATACTGTTCAATTCACTTTTCATATTGTTGCCATTCAGGAATCAATTAGAGGAAATACTATCTCCACTGTAGCGTAAGGCGCAATGTTACCATCCATAACATCCGTGATTAACTTTGCAGGAATCGCCATGAACCGTACGATGAAACGTTGGACGCTAAACGAAACCGGACGTCAGAATCTCAAACTCACCGAAGCAGAAATCCCGCAGCCCGGCCAGAATGAAGTCCTGGTGCGGGTGAATGCGGTCGCTCTTAACTACCGGGATAAGGTCATTATTGAAGGTGGAATGGGAAACGGCATGCCCATGCCTTTCACCCCCGGTTCCGATATGGCTGGCGTGGTTGAGGCCGTTGGGCCTGGGGTGACCCGTTTTCGCCCTGGCGATCGCGTGATTTCTTCTTTTAACGCCGACTGGATTGATGGCAAGCTGGAAAATAATGCCGCCAATCCGCATTACAACACCCTGGGGTACGCTATCCAGGGCGTTCTGGCGGAATACGTCGTGATGTGTGAAGCGTGGCTGGTTGCGGCGCCACGAACGCTCAACGACGCGCAGGCCAGTACGCTGGTGTGTGCGGGGCTGACGGCCTGGTTTGCCCTGGTTGAGCGTGGCCACCTGCATGCCGGTGAAAGCGTACTGGTTCAGGGGACGGGCGGCGTGGCGATCTTTGTCCTTCAGATTGCCAAAGCGATGGGGCCGAAGTGTTTATTACTTCATCCAGTGACGACAAGCTGGCCGCAGCGGCGGCCCTTGGCGCTGATCATGGTATTAACCGCAACAAAGAGGACTGGGTTGACGCGGTCTATCGGCTGACTCATCAGCGTGGTATCGATCACGTTGTGGATACCGTTGGTGGCCGTAATTTTGCCGATTCTGTTCGCGCGGTGGCGTCGCACGGTCGTATCTCACTCATTGGGATGATGGACACGCACGACACCTCAGCACCAGGGGGTTACTGTTGCTCAAATCGCCAACCGTTCAGGGATTGGCGTTGGCCATCGCCGGGCGCTGGAAGATCTGGTTCGGGCCGTTGACACGATTGCCCTGAAACCGGTTATTGACAAATCTTTCCGCTTCGACGAACTACCAGAGGCGCTAAACTACCTCGATAAAGGCGCGTTTGGCAAAATCGTCATTCAGATTAACTGATTGCCGGGGTGGTCACCGCACTAACCGGGATACAGGCGAGCAGGGGACACGCGCTGACGAGCACGTGTCCTACCCCACGCTTTGTTCTGGATAACGACTCTGTATCCATCGACGTCAACAAATGTCTTCCCGTTCACATCCCAGTAAGGGTTGAATGATTTTGTCATGATAAAACCGGCATCGGTCATTTTCTGGCAAGCATGCATCCATTCCTTTTCATCCGGATAATAAAGAACGAGTAAATCCTCTTCGGTATGCAGCGGTTGAACCGGATGGTATTCGCAATGAGTCAATTCGATATGCCAGCCCAAGCCTTCCCGGCCTAACATGATTCCGTTGAAACCGTCATGGTCGTTGAATTCAGCAATTTTCTGCAGCCCCAGCCCTGACTGTACATCAAAAAAGACCGTTCAATGTTGGTGACGGGTTTGGCAATACGCATATGAGTAAACATCGGCGACTCTCCTGGCGAAGATAGGGTATGAACGTGGATATCTTCGATGAGTTTACACGTTAGCCTGTTTTTGATTTGTCGATGAGAGCCTGCCAGATACGCTTAATTCTTGATGTATGAGGTCCATCAAGGGATGGATGATGGCACCTTGCAGAATAAAAGCCGCAAGCCGTTTTCTGCTTACGGCTCCAGGAGCGGTGAGGTTACGTTCTGGTAATCAGGCTGCCTTCACGGCTTTAATTTTTTTACTGTCAGCCGTATCAGACGCTGGAGTGTCGGTTTTCGTTGCGGTATTCATCTCCGGCAGCTTGCTGGTGCGTAAAATATGCTGCACGGTCACTTTCTGCTCGGCGAGATACAGACCAAGATCTTCTGCCTGCGTTTCATCCATCGGCATTCCGCTTTGCAACAGCAAGTCGGTAAACGCTTCTGCCATATCGAGTAGTCTGTCGTGAGCGTCAGCCTCTTTCTTACTGGCAAATGTCATTTTCTCTTCACCTTTTCTTACGACAACATATTTTATTTCAACGGCCATGATTTGCCCTTGCACTGTGATTATATCCAGTATATCAAGTCAGAGGCCGTGTTGCAGCTAAAAATACCCAAAGCTGAGCAAGCCCTACCAGAAACCGGAATACAACTTGTTTCAGGAAGACGCTAGAATGGCCTGGTGGTTCTCCCGTATTAACAGCTGCCGCTGACACCGAACATACCCATGGCTATTTGCAACAAATTTGATAAACGGCTTCCATAAAGGAATAAATAATGAAAGTAAGGGCGCTTTGCAGTTTGTTTCTTTTCGCTGCATCATTTAATGCCGCAGCTATCACGCAATTTAAACCGGCGGTCTTAAATGCTGCTCTTTTGTTTGAGCATGATCCAACAGTCGGCAACGTCAAACATAGTGTGCAGTGGATTCGGGATGTTAACGGCAAACTCAGGGTGATGACGGAAGTAAGATATGACCGTAATGGCTGTTTTACTCATATCAATATGGTTGACAAGGAAAACACCCGCATCTTTCATTTGGTCAATAAAGAAGGGCGCTAACCTCTTTTAATGGTCAGCGCATTACCGGGAAAATTAACGGTCGCTGCGAAATCACTGAGCTTGAAAATGAAACAGGGCAATATACCCTTAACTACAATATACGTGGGTTGCTTGAGACTATTGTCAATAAAAGTACGGGCGAAGTGGTAGAACGATATGAATATGGCAATAGCCAATTACCCCTACGTATCCGAAACTACCAGGATAACACCGACCAGCGTATTTTTTATCCATCAGGAAGCGCACAGTTTGTTGATTCAGAAATCGTGTCGAAAAGAGGGGAATCGACTGTGCGCGTGAAACAGAGTTGTTCTTATACTGTTGATGGCAATGCCGATAAATGCTCGCTGATATCCTCTGCAAATGAGGAATATCGTGGCTCAATTCTGTTTTGGGTTTCAAACCACGAAACGGAATATTTCTGATTGGTGCACAAGCGCGATAGTCACGTATCGCAATGAACCTGTAGGCCAGACAAGCGTTGCGTCATCAGGCCTACAAGCGAAACAACAGCAAAAAGGAACTCAGGCTGATAATGCAATGGACATATCCATGCAACGTAGATCTGTTTGGGCAAGTCTTGATGGGGATGTCGTTTCCTTGATAAACATAAAACCATGTTTTTCGTAGAAAGTTTGCGCGTTTGGTGTTGAGGTTAAGGTTAACTGTTTTAAGCCTCTTTTAATCGCCTCATCTTTAATCGCTTCAATAATCAGACTAGCAAAACCTTTTCCAAAATAATCTGGCAATGTAAAAATAGCTTCTACGCTACCTTGGGTAAGATCCAGATATCCCGTTGCTACCAATCCTGCGTCAGGCAGTTCGACAACAAAGAAAGGATTTTCCGTAATAACCTCTCTGTAATGTTCAGGCATAGCTTCAGGCGTCCAGGCCTCAAGCACCCTGGCACAATAGCTTGGTTTACATCCTTCCCGGATAGAAAGATTCCTTATTTCCCAGCATTTCTCTGCCTCTTCAGGTACTGCAAGTCTGATTTTCAATTGTTCTTCCTTTTTGTCTTATTATATTTATAGATTTATCATGAAACGGTTTCGTTTCAACATCTTTGTTCAACAAAAGAGGAAAGCCTGATCCTGGCACGGAGCGGATAAGCTACCATCATGAGCAGTGAGTCGATTATTCAGTGCAAACGGGCATAGTCAGTCATTCGTTACAGGATTACGCAGCCCAATCCATCGACACAAAATAACAGTGAGGTCACAAATATGACGCCTACATTGCAAGGATCGCTAGTCACGCTCCGTCCTCTGCTTGAGACAGATGCTCAGCTATTGATTGATGCGGCAGCGGATGGGGAACTCTGGTCCCTGCCATTTACGGTGGTTCCGTCTGCTGACACCGCTGATTTGTACATTCAGAAAGCCCTGAAGGGCAGGCTGAAGGCACAGTCATGCCGTTTGCGGTAACGCTTTCATCCGACCAACGCGTCATTGGGTCAACACGTTTCTGGAAGATTGATCGAGAAAACCGAAAACTCGAAATAGGCCACACCTGGTATTCCCAAAGCTGGCAAAAAACAGCTGCAAATACCGAGAGTAAACTGTTACTGCTGCGATACGCCTTTGAGCAACTGAAGTGTGTTCGCGTTCAGTTTACGACTGATGTATTGAATGAGCGCTCGCAGGCAGCCATTCTCCGTATTGGCGCGGTTCAGGAAAGCATCATCAGAAATGAACGCATTATGCCTGATGGTCGAAAACGGACTTCTATACGGTATAGTATAATTGATGATGAGTGGCCGCAGGTTCGGACTAACCTTGAGCACCGCCTTTCCCGTTACAGGGAAGAGAAATAACTCAAGGTTTTGCGGACAGAAGGTCTGCTGTGAGCGAGGAGCTGACATTGTGCTTAAATTATGATGGCTCTGGCAGAACGGGTGTTCAATGATTGCAAGGTGACCACTAATTCAGGTGACGTAAATGTGTAGCAATCCCCACTTTAGGCCGATACATTTTCCATTAATCAGGTCGATAACAGAATAACTTGCATTGGGGTGAGCATAGCGAGGGAAATTATTGACAGTCCCTTCTTTAAGAATTGCCAGAGTGCCCTGACTGACATGCCGTGAGACACAATACATATTGTTTGTTGATGTGATGAAGTATCTTCCAGGTTTTGTAAAAAACGCATAACTCGCTGAGAAGCATGCGCCAGTGACTCCCCCCAGGTGGACAATACTCTGCATCAAGCCTGAATAACGCATTTGCATCGTTCGGATGTTTTTGTCTGAGTAGTCCTAACGACATACCTTCAAACTGACCAAAGGCCTGCTCTTTAAGGGCCGGTTCAGCCGTCAGTGAACAGCGAAAGTGTTCAGCCAAGCTTTGTCCCATTTGCCAGGCACGTCCAAGCGGAGAAGCGTAAACACGCTCTATTTGATACTCACGTGCACTAAACGCTGCTAGTAGGACGGATGTTTCACGCAAACCCCGACAGGTCAAGGAGCTATCGCTGTGCCCCTGAATAATTCCTTCCAAATTCCACTCTGTTTCTGCGTGTCGAACAAGTATCAATTTCATCGTTAGCGGGCCTTGCTCGTTGTTAATCAAAATGTCCCAACAGCGCGATGTCAAACACACACCGTTGAAGCAGCGGAAGGCTTTCCTGTTTTGGAAATAATGAACAAGTGTAGCTTATTGCCGTTATGCTGCTGCTCTGGGTGTGAGTCGCTGAATTTTATCCGTAGTTAACTTCCGCTTTTGGCACAAGGCGGACAATGCTGACTGAGCTAAAGGTCCGCTGTGAGCAAAAAGCGGACATCTTAAGTCGGTTGTTTTTATTTATACTATTACCTCTATGTAGCCATGTTATATGGCTACATTTATACAGCAGTAAGGATTAGTCTTTTCCTGGACCATAATTGAATTTTGTACCTTTACCAATGGCGTAAAACTGTCCGCCAGCTACGTAATGGACAGTACGTAATTCATCAGGCGCATCATCAAAAATCCAGTGCCCATTTCTGAAAACGCGGTCATCACTCCATGCTCCGACAATTTCCCCATGAACAAGTTGTGCTGTTTTTCATTTTCTACATTGGGTATGACCTTACAGACTAGCCAGCCAGCGCAACCTTCAACTAAAGGAAGGTCAAACTCTTTCTGATAAAACAGTGGAATTTTACTGTTTTTATCGGGTGTGTCAGAATAACTGTGGCCTCCAGCATATAAAACCATTTCCATCTGTTTTACTACTGGGATCTGGACAACGTAATATCCACTTTTTTCTACAAGTCCGCGAGTAAATGCCTGTGGACCTATAAAAGCCATTACTTTATTATTTCCTACTAACCCCACCCAGGCCGCTGCCATGACATTTTCAATGCCATCATTTTTAGCTGATATCATCGTCGTTGGCCCGACCTGCAATAAACGATAGGCTTTGTTTAACTCTACTGGTTGAATTGACATAATTTTCTCTTTTGAGTTCTGATAAAAATTAAGACAGGTTACTTATTTGATTGTTCGATTATATGAGTGGAATAGTTGCAAATTAATTGCTATTATCAAAATACATTATTGCAATTTTCACAACAATCATGAACAAACTTGATGCTCTAAAGTTTTTTATCATTGCCTCTGAAACCCTGAACTTCCGCGAAGCAGCCATAAAGCTGTCGGTTTCACCATCAGTAGTAACCCGAACAGTCGCTGAGTTGGAGAAACAGCTTGGTGAACCTCTTTTCAAACGCAATACTCGGTCGATCTTTCTTACCAGTTTCGGTGAGTTATTTTTACCCAAGCGAAGCGACTGCTGGAAGATTCTGAAAAGTTATTTCTGATGGCGAAAGATGATAATGAAATGAAAGGTATTGTTCGTATCACATTACTTCGATTTCCAAAACATGAGCAAATCTTGTATGAACTGTTGACTGCACTGCGTCCATATCCTGAGTTATTTATCGACTGGCGTTTAGATATGATGAAACTTGATACTATCGAGCATCGTATCGATATAGGCATACGCGTAGGGCGAGAGCCTAATCCAAACTTTATCATTAAAAATATCGGGCAAGTTGAACATATTTTGGTTGCATCCCTGAACTCATAGCGCGCCTGGGAGCACCAACTGATTTAGAAGATCTTCGACAGCGTTATCCATTTAGTGGTTTAATTAATCCTGAAACGGGGAAATCATTTGAGTTTATGAGTGACGCAGTGAATACTTTTGTCCCTCGTCATATTGAGTTTTATACTACAGACCCATACGCCGAAATTCAGGCTGCATTGGCCGGAAAAACGGTTGTACAATCCAGCGATTTTATCTGTAGGGAGTACTTAGCGAGCGGCCAACTTGTTCCCCACTGCCAGAACTGCGACAGGAGAAATGGCAATTTTATTTATATCGACCTTACCAGCTGATTACTCCCAAAAGGGTCACGGTCGTTTTCTCACTATTAGAAAAAATATTACGCAAATATTTCACATCTAAATAATACTTTCCTTAACGTCTGCTCCTGGCACAAGGCGGACATTTCGCCCACCGTTTCAGTAAAATTACCTGACAGCTTTCGTTACTACACCAGAGCCGCTCAACAGCATGCGGATGCCAAGCCCTATCATCACAACGCCGGTAAAACGTTCCTGCCATTTGATAAACCCGGGTGCTGGCCTAGCCAGTTCCCAAATGTTCCTGATGCCATTGCGACGGAGCCCAGTGAAACAATTCCTGCCAGTTTTTGGATACTGCCCAGCACTAGCAATTGCAGCCAGACAGGTCCCGCGGCGGGATCGACAAATTGAGGCAGAAAAGCAAACATAAACAGCAGGGATTTGGGTTAGTGAGGCTATTCAGAGCGCCTTCCTTAACGGCATTCCAGTCAGAAATTTTTGCCGTTTTTCGTAGCCGGGTATCGGTTCCGGAAGTCGCAATCATTTTTATGCCCAGCCACATCAGATAGGCTGCGCCCACCCATCTCAGGAGGTCTAGCGCCACCGGCCACGCATGAACGACGGTAACCAGCCAAGGACAAGAAAAGAGACTTGCACAAAACCTGCGACAAAGACATTACCCAGAACGGTAAGAAGGGCAATACGTCTTCCCTGGCCGACGCCTCTGGCGATAGTCAGCATCATGTCTGGCCCGGAGAAATCTCCAGAAGCGTCAGCGCGAGAAGGAAAGTCATAAACGTTTCGAGGGAAGGCATGTTTGTTGAATCCGGAGAAATTTTTCCATTACGTTACCGCAGACTGATTCGCGCGAAAAGCGGAACATATTACAACGCGATCTCACCAAAGTGGTGCTAAATTAACGGCGCAAAAAACAAGCTGGCCAGGCTTCCCTGGGCCATTTTGTGCTCAATCCACAGCCGCAGAATATTCCTCAATCACTCTCTATCCTGCGCTGCTTTTCATCGTTAAATTCTATTCAACAAGATATTCAGCATACGACGCAGCGGCTCTGCAGCCCCCCAAAGCAACTGATCGCCTACGGTCAGTACCGAATAGATAGGGTCATTGTTCAGCGCCATTTTTTTAAAGCGACCAATACCCACCTGAAGAGAACCGCTGATGTGGGCAGGGGTCAATTGAGCCACGCTTGCCTCCTTATTGTTTGGCACATAGTTCACCCAGGGATGGGAATGCGTCACCAATGCTTCAAACTCGGCCTCACTGACTTCGCGCTTGAGTTTCAGCGTGATAGCCGCGCTATGGCAGCGAATCACGCCAACACGAATGCACAAACCGTTGACCGGGATGGTCCCACGGGAAGATCCAGAATTTTGTTCGTTTCCGCTTCGCCTTTCCACTCTTCCCGGCTGTTTCCATCCCCTAAGTCGCTGTCGATCCACGGATAATGCTCCCCATTAGCGGTGCGCCAAAGTTGTCGATGGCATCTTATCGCTGCGAATCAACTCGCTCACTTTGTTGACTAAAGGCAGCACCGAGCCTGGATTTTCCAGCTCATCGGGCGACAAATGTTGGCTGATATAAGCGCTTTGCGCGATGAGTTCGCGAACGTGTTTGGCGCCGGCGCCGGAAGCCGACTGGTAGGTCATAACGCTCATCCACTCTATCAGGTCTGCGTTTATCAAACCGGCAAGGCCCATCAGGCTTAATGTAATAGAGCAGTTGCCGCCGACAAAAAGTTTAATACCATCGTTGACGGCGCGATCGATATTCTTACGGTTAACGGGATCAAGAATAATACAGGCTCTCTCGTCCATACGCAGCGCCGAAGCGGCATCAATCCAGTAACCCTTCCAGCCATATTCAAGCAGAGCGGGGTAAATAGCCTTAGTATATTCACCACCCTGGCAGGTAATGATAATATCCATTTCGGCAAGCGCCTCAATAGAATGCGCATCCTTCAGCGTATAGCGGATGCCATCAATAACCGGACCGTGACCACCCGCACTGGAGGTGCTAAAGAAATGGGCGGAAATGCCATTGAAATCATTCTCCTCCAGCATTCTCTGCAGCAAAACAGAACCCACCATCCCGCGCCAACCAATAATGCCAACCTGCGTCATTTTTTAACCTTAATGATGTTGTTAAAATGTTAATATCAAGAGGGATTTATATCTTATTCATAAAACATCGTCATCAAGTGAAACGATAAAAAACGCTTTAATAAGAATGTTTCATCTGGGGTTAGTAAAAATAATGAAAGAACAATGGGGCAATCAAAAGGGCGTTAATATCAGGGGGAGAGCGCAATTAATCGCGTTTTAGGGAGGGAATAGCCTCATTGCTGAGGCTATTCGAGGCTGTGAATTATTTCTTCTTCTCGCCCAGCGTCGGCGTCTCGTCAAAGAAGTTCCACGGCTTCAGCAGCGCATGGGCCCATTCGGTTGGCATAATCGGCCACTCTTCGGCGCGCGCCACGTGGGTGGTGCCGGTCGTGATCCACACCACATCGTCCTGGTTGCTCAGCGATTCGTCATCTTTCGCATACTGCCCGAGGCCGGTATCGTGAACGGACCGGTTCGGGTATTTCCCTTCCGGATAGCGCTCTTCCTGGTGATAGCGGGTAACCCACAGTTGTTTATCCATAAAGCTCAGACGATGGTAGATCCATTCGTCCGGGGCAAACTTCGCGCCGGTTGCAGCCGGGTGGGTACCACCGGCATAAGGGATAATCTGATACGAAATCGGGTTCCCCATGCGGTTCTCTTTGGTGGTATTGCTCAGCAGGCGAATGGTACCCGGATCGAATTTCTGCGCCGCTTTCTGCTCAGACTCAATCGTATACTGATTGACCTGCATCGTACTGGTACGCGGACCGCCCGAGGTGTTCGGCTTCACTTCCGGGTCCATTGCCACCAGGGTGTTATTTTCGCCGTCCACGTCGAGGTCGAGACGGAAGTTATAAATATGCTGGTGGGTGGTGCCGACGATATTGTGATCGATCAGCGTACCGTAGCGGGTATCCTCTTTGGCGCTTGGATCGTGCATGGTCTTGGCCTTCACGCCCTTAACCGCTTCAATACCGGTGGCGCCGGCATCGATACCGATGGTGCCATTTTCGTGGAATACCCAGTCGAAGATATAGTCGTAGTTACCCACGGTACTGATCCAGCGAACCACCAGTTCACGACGCTCGGTGCTGACGTTCGGCTGGCCCATCTCCTGGTGTTTATACTCCGGTCCGGCGTAGCGCTCGAATACCGCCACCGCGCGAGGAATGGTGGTAGGCGTACCGGTGTAATCGGCGATGGTCTCATCCAGCAGCACGGCGTTGTTCGGGGCGTCTTTGCCGCGAGCGATCGGTGAGGTCAGGGTGCCCATGCCGTAGTCGCCGGAATCCAGATAGGCTTTGAAGTACCAGCCTACGTCCGGGTCGCCGTAGGGCACGATCATCCCGCCGAGCGAACCTTCGTACATCACCTGGCGTTTGGTGCCGTTGTCGTTATAGGTTACGGTGGAGAGAATCGGCCCCACGCGGGAGTTCAGGCGCAGGTGGAAGTCCCAGTTCTGCCAGTGGATCATATCGCCGGTGATGGTGTAGTTTTTGCCCTCCGGTTCAATAATTTCCAGCGGTTTCACCGCTTTGGCAACGCGGTCCCGGCCATCAAATGGACGAGACTCCATCGGTACGGGAATAACCGGGCCTTCTTCGATCTTGATGATTTTCTTCTGTTCAAGGTCAACCACCGCCACCAGATTTTCGATCGGGTGCGCCCAATAGTTACCGTCACCGGTATCCAGATAGCTCACCACTTTCAGCAGCCGCGCGTCCTGCTTCAGGCCGTCTTTACCGTCGAAGTAGCCGACGGTCAGCGGGGTGGTGATGACTTTAGTGGTGTCTTTGATGCCGTGTTTTTTCAGTACCTCAGCAAATTCGCTGCTGGCGTTAATGATGTTCTGCACGCTGACGAAGTCGTCAATCAGCACCATGCCGTGCGCGTCTTTAATCGGCTTCCAGGAGAGGACTTTTTTGTTCTGCAGGTCAACCACGGCTTCAATCACGTGCTTGCCGTCCAGCATCACCACATCGGCGGTGCGCGGAGTGTTAACCGGAGTGCCCTTTAAGGCAAACTCCCACACCGCCTTTTTATCCGGCTCGTGCAGGGAAATCTCGGTAAAACGGGTGTTCGGCTGGAACTCTGGCGCGGCCTTCACGATGGTGACCGCTTCGCTGATTTCAGCAGAAGAGAGGGAGTTCAGCGGGTGAGGCACTTTCTCAACCTGGAAGGTTTGATCGAGGCCAGACTGGAAAACGTCGTTGATAAAGGTATCGGAGACCCATGCTTTACCGTCTTTCATCACTACCGGCACCTGTAGGTTCAGGGGTTTGCCGTTGACGACCGCGGTTTTCGCGCCCGGTTTCACCTTCACGAATGCGCCGTCTTTGATCAGGGTGTACATCTGCGCGTAGTCATCCCACTGCACGTCAGCGCCGAAATCTTGCAGGGTTTTATCCATTGGAACCATATGCGCTTCGCCGCCGTGGCGAAGGCCGGAGTTTGCCAGGCGCAGAACAGGGCGACGGCCAGCGCCAGCGCTGTTTTACGGTTTGAACGAATCGAGCCTGTTGACATTGTGACCTCATCTTATCGTTATGTTGTGCCTTGCCGCTGCTACTTCGGCTTCAGTCTCTTACCCTAACAGCCGATCGTCACGAGACGTTTGCTTGCGCTTGCCAGGTTATTTGTCAGTTTTGCCAGTTACAAAAAATGCCTCCGCAGAGGCATGAATGTTTGAATTGCCGGACGTCACCACCGCTTACGCCGGGAAATCCCCGTGCTGACGCGCGACCAATGTCAGAATGGAATACAGCGCCACCGCCTGCTGATGCTGGTTGAAAATCTCCACCGCCCATTCCACCACGCCGGTGGCTTTCTCTTCGGCGTTGCGCTGGCGTTTGACCGTTTTACGCTTGCAGGTGAGGCGCACCTGGATGGTATCGCCCGGCTTAACCGGCTCAATAAAGCGCAGGTTTTCCATGCCGTAGTTAGCAATCACCGGACCGACGCCCGCGTCAACAAACAGACCGGCCGCCGCGGAAATCAGAAAGTAGCCGTGCACCACGCGCTCGCCGAAAATGGAATCGGCTGCCGCAATCTTGTCCATATGGGCATAGAAGTGGTCGCCGCTGAGGCAGGCAAAGTTGACGATATCCGCTTCGGTTAAGGTACGACGCGGGTCAACAGGCTATCGCCAGGCTGGATCTCTTCGAAGTATTTACGGAACGGGTGAATACGATCTTCCACCACCTGCGCGCCGCGCACCCACTGCTGGCTAACGGCAGCCAGCATGGTGGGGCTGCCCTGAATAGCGGTGCGCTGCATGTAATGTTTCACTGCGCGCAGGCCGCCCAGCTCTTCACCACCGCCTGCACGTCCTGGGCCGCCATGTACCAATTGCGGCAGCGGGGAACCGTGGCCGGTGGATTCCGCGGAGGATTCCTCGTTTAACACCTGAATACGCCCGTGAGCGCGGGCGGCACCGAGGATAAACTCACGCGCCAGTTCGCCGCTGGCGGTTACCAGCGTTCCGGCCAGGCTGCCTTCACCGGCACGAGCCAACGTCATCGCGTGTTCGGTATTCTGATACGGCATCAGGGTGGCAACCGGACCAAAGGCTTCAATGGCATGTACCGCGGAGATTTCATCCGGCTGCGCGCAGAACAGCAGGGTTGGCGGGAAGAAGGCTCCGGCGGCGCTGAGATCTGCTTTGCCGCCCAGCAGCACCTCGCATCCCGCTTCCACCAGACGGTTGACGTTATCCTGCACATCCTGACGCTGTTCACTGTTCACCAGCGCGCCCATCTTCACGCCTTCCTGCGCCGGATCGCCGACGACCACTTTTTGCAGACGGGCAATCAACGCCTCACTGACTGCGCTTACCTGCGCCTGCGGCACGATAATGCGGCGGATGGCGGTACATTTCTGCCCGGCCTTGGTGGTCATCTCGCGCACCACTTCACGAATAAACAGCGCAAATTCCGGCTGCTCTGGGGTGACATCGTCGCCCAGCACGCAGCAGTTCAGCGAGTCCGCTTCCATGGTGAAGGGGACAGACTTCGCCACCAGATTCGGATGCACGCGCAGCTGCTGCCCGGTATGTGCCGAACCGGTAAAGGTCACCACGTCCTGGCTGTCGAGATGGTCGAGCAGGTCGCCCGCGCCGCCGCAGATGAGGCTAATCGCGCCGTTCGGTACCAGGCCGCTGTCGATAATGGCTTTGACCATCGCCTGGGTGAGTTGGGCGGTGGCGGTCGCCGGTTTGATGATCGCCGGCATCCCGGCAAGCCAGGTCGGCGCCAGTTTTTCTAACATGCCCAGCAGGGGAAGTTAAAGGCATTGATATGCACCGCCACGCCGGATTTCGACGTCAGTACGTGGCGTGCGGCAAATCCGCCCTGTTTGGACAACGGGATCAGCTCATCCTCCGGCCACAGCACGTCATCCGGCAGCTCGCGGCCGCCCTGGCTGGCGTAGGTGAAGAGGGTGCCGATACCGCCCTCGATATCCACCCAGCTATCGCCGCGCGTTGCGCCGGTCTCGGCGGAGATGGCGTAGAAGTCGGCCTTCAACTCCATCAGATGTTTGGCGACTGCTTTCAGCATCGCGCTGCGTTCAATAAAGGTCATCGCCTGAAGCGCTTTGCCGCCGTGCTCAATGGCGAAACGGCGCGCCTGCGCCATATCCAGCCCTTCGCTTGTCACTTCCCACAGCGGCTCACCGCTGATGGCGTGGTGGATAGTACGGGCGCGGCCCCGGCCGGTTTGCCAGACGCCGGACAAATAGCTGGCTAACTGCTGCATGGTGTTTCTCCAGATATGTTACGAATTCTCGCCATTAATAGTTCTTTCATGAATCATTAAATGCAAGTCAGATTTTAATAATTTGTTAACAATGCGATCGCGGACACCTTACGTGCACTGATTAACATTCGGTTTATCTGCGATAAATCTGCGGTGATTGCGGTATGTATCACAAAATTCGTAAACAAAATTTGTGGTTTTATTTAACTAAGATGTAACTTTCATAAAACAAAGTGATTCGAAAAAAATGATTTGTTGAATTTATCGGAATCATAAGGTGATGACGTGACAGAAGAACAACGCTTTGACCAGCGCATCGCGCAGGAAACAGCCATCGAACCGCAGGACTGGATGCCGGATGCGTACCGCAAAACGCTGATCCGCCAGATTGGTCAGCATGCGCATTCAGAAATCGTCGGCATGCTGCCGGAAGGCAACTGGATCACCCGCGCCCAACGCTTCGCCGGAAAGCGATTCTGCTGGCGAAGGTGCAGGACGAAGCCGGGCATGGCCTCTATCTCTACAGCGCGGCGGAAACGCTCGGCTGCGCTCGCGAAGACATCTACCAGAAGATGCTCGACGGGCAGATGAAGTACTCCTCCATCTTTAACTACCCGACGCTGACCTGGCGGATATCGGCGTGATCGGCTGGCTGGTCGACGGCGCGGCGATTGTCAACCAGGTGGCACTGTGCCGTACCTCTTACGGCCCGTATGCCCGGGCGATGGTCAAAATCTGCAAAGAAGAGAGCTTCCACCAGCGTCAGGGCTTTGAAGCTTGCATGGCGCTGGCGGCGGAAGTGAAGAACAGCGCCAGATGTTGCAGGACGCGATCAACCGCTTCTGGTGGCCGGCATTAATGATGTTCGGGCCGAGCGATGACAACTCGCCGAACAGCGCCCGCAGCATGGCGTGGAAGATCAAACTGCATTCCAACGATGAACTGCGTCAGCGCTTCGTCGACAACACTGTCCCGCAGGTCGAGATCCTTGGCATGAAGGTGCCGGATGCCGATCTGACGTTTGACGAAGCCACCGGTCACTACCGTTACGGCGAAATCGACTGGCAGGAACTCAACGAAGTCATCAACGGGCGTGGCATCTGTAACCACGAGCGTCTGGGCGCCAAGCGCAAAGCCTGGGAAGAGGGGCATGGGTGCGCGAAGCCGCGCTGGCGCATGCCGAAAAACAACGCGCTCGCGATGCCGCCTGAGGAGAAAAAGATGAGCAAAACATACTGGCCGTTATACGAAGTGTTTGTCCGCAGCAAACAGGGTCTGTCGCACCGTCACGTTGGCAGCCTGCACGCCGCCGACGATCAAATGGCGCTGGAAAATGCCCGCGATGCGTACACCCGCCGCAGCGAAGGCTGCTCCATCTGGGTGGTGAAGGCGAGCGAAATCGTCGCCTCACAGCCGGAAGACCGCGGTGAGTTCTTCGACCCTGCCGAGAGCAAGGTCTACCGTCACCCGACGTTCTATACCGTGCCGGACGGCATGGAACATATGTGAGGCAACGATGAACACGCAAAACCCCGTTGCAACCTATGCGCTGCGTCTTGGCGATAACGGCCTGGTGCTGGCCCAGCGCTTAGGCGCCTGGTGCGGCCACGCGCCGGAGCTGGAGATTGACCTCGCGCTGGCCAATATCGGCCTTGACCTGCTGGGTCAGGCGCGCAACTTCCTGAGCTACGCCGCCGAACTGAACGGCAGTGGTGATGAAGATACGCTGGCCTTTGGCCGCGATGAGCGTCAGTTCAGCAACCTGCTGTTGGTGGAGCAGCCGAACGGTAATTTCGCCGACACCATTGCCCGTCAGTTTTTTATCGATGCCTGGCATGTGGCGCTGTTCAGCCATCTGGTGAATAGCCGCGACGCACAGATTGCCGCCATCGCCGCCAAAGGGCTGAAAGAGGTGCGTTATCACCTGCGCTTTAGCCGCGGCTGGCTGGAGCGTCTGGGCAACGGCACCGACTATTCCGCGCAGCTGATGCAGCAGGCAATCAACAACCTGTGGCGCTTCACCGGTGAACTGTTTATGGCCGACGAGCTGGATATCAGCCTGAGCGAGCAGGGCATCGCCGTTGACCCGCGCGAATTGCAGGTCGAATGGCAGGCGACGGTGCACACCGCGCTGCTCGATGCGGGTCTGCAAATCCCTGAAGAAGCGGCGTTCCGTCGCGGCGGTAAGCAGGGGCTGCACAGTGAACATCTCGGCCCGATGCTGGCAGAGATGCAGTATTTACAGCGGTCGTATCCCGGCCAGCAGTGGTAGCAGGAGGTGGCTATGCAACGTCTCGCCGCAATCGCGCCCCCGGAAGTGCGTACCGTCTGGGATTATTAAGCGCCATTCCAGACCCGGAAGTGCCGGTGCTGACCATTACCGACCTCGGCATGGTGCGCCGCGTGGAGCGTCACGGCGATGGCTGGGTGATTGGCTTTACGCCGACCTATTCAGGTTGCCCGGCCACCGAACATCTGTTGGGGAAATTCGCGCGGTGATGGCGAAGCACGGCTATACGCCGGTGCATATCGTATTGCAGCTCGACCCGCCGTGGACCACCGACTGGATGAGCCCGGATGCCCGCGAACGTCTGCGTCAGTACGGTATCAGCCCGCCGCAGGCCCACGCCTGCCACGCCGACGCGCTGCCGAAGGATGTGGTTTGCCCGCGCTGCGGCAGCACCCACACCTCGCTGATTAGCGAATTCGGTTCCACGGCCTGCAAAGCGCTGTATCGCTGTGATAGCTGCCGTGAACCCTTTGATTACTTTAAATGTATTTGAGGCTGCGATGACAACATTTCATTCGCTTACCGTGGCAAAGGTTGAACCGGAAACCCGTGATTCGGTCACCATCACTTTTGCCATTCCCGACGCGCTGCGTAGCGTTTACGCCTTCCGTCCGGGCCAGCATCTGACGCTGAAAACCCGCCTCGGCGGGGAAGAGTTACGCCGCTGCTACTCCATCTGCCGCAGCCGCTCGCCGTCTGAAATCAGCGTGGCGGTCAAAGCCATCGACGGCGGCCGCTTCTCCCGCTATGCCCAGAGCGATATTCAGCAGGGCATGGCGCTTGAGGTGATGGTGCCGCAGGGGCACTTTGGCTACCAGCCGCAGGCCGGGCGTGCAGCGGAGTATCTGGCGATTGCCGCCGGTTCCGGCATTACGCCGATGATGGCGATTATCGAAGCGACGCTGGCGACCGAGCCGGCGAGCCAGTTTACCCTGATCTACGGCAACCGCAGCAGCCACAGCATGATGTTCCGCCAGGCGCTGGCTGACCTGAAAGACCGCTATCCTCAGCGTTTGCAGGTGGTGCACCTGTTCAGCCAGGAGTCGATGGACAGCGATCTGCTGCAAGGGCGCATCGACGGTGAAAAGCTGCATGCGCTGGGCAAAACGCTGATCGATTTCAGTCGCTTTGACGACGCCTTTATCTGCGGCCCGTCGGCGATGATGGACGAAGCCGAAGTGGCGCTGCGCGAGCTGGGTGTGCCGGAGAAATCGATTCACCTTGAGCGCTTCAACACCCCGGCAGCAGCGTGAAACGCGCCACCGGCGTACAGGCGGAGGGCCGCACGGTCACTATCCGCCAGGACGGCCGCGATCGCCTGATTTCGCTGAACGCCGAAGATGACAGCATTCTCGACGCCGCGCTGCGTCAGGGCGCGGATCTGCCGTTCGCCTGTAAAGGCGGCGTCTGCGCCACCTGCAAATGCAAGGTGGTGAGCGGTAAAGTGGCGATGGCCGCCAACTACAGCCTCGAAGCCGACGAAGTGGCGGCGGGTTATGTTCTTAGCTGCCAGGCGCTGCCCACCAGCGGCGACGTGGTAGTCGACTTTGACGCGCGGGGATGGCATGAGCGAACTGCTGATTACCCGTCACGACCGCGTGCTGCAACTGACTCTGAACCGCCCGCAGGCGCGTAACGCCCTGAACAATGCGCTGCTGACGCAGATTGCCGAAACGCTGGAAAGCGCGGCGGCAGATTCAGGTATCAGCGTCTGCGTGATTAGCGGCAACCCGCGTTATTTCGCCGCCGGTGCCGATCTCAACGAAATGGCGGAAAAAGACTTGCCCGCCACCTTCGACGATATTCGCCCGCGTCTGTGGGCGCGTATTGATGCCTTCAACAAACCGCTGATTGCGGTGGTGAATGGCTACGCGCTGGGCGCGGGCTGCGAGCTGGCGCTGCTGTGCGATCTGGTCATTGCCGGCGATAACGCCCGCTTTGGTCTGCCGGAAATTACCCTCGGCACCATGCCGGGCGCTGGCGGTACGCAGCGCCTTATTCGCAGCGTCGGCAAAGCGCTGGCCAGCCGCATGGTACTGAGCGGCGAAAGCATTGATGCCGAACGCGCCCAGCAGGCCGGGCTGGTGAGCGACATTCACCCAGCGAACCTCTCCGATGAATACGCGCTGAAGCTGGCGGCGACGATTGCTCGCCACTCACCGCTGGCGCTGCGGGCGGCAAAGCAGTCGCTGCGTCTGGCCCAGGAGGTGGGATTGCAGGCCGGTCTGGTGCAGGAACGTCAGCTGTTTACGCTGCTCAGCGGCACCGAAGATCGTCGTGAAGGCGTGAGCGCCTTTTTAGAAAAACGCACACCGGAATTTAAAGGACGCTAATCGTGGACGCATTCATTCTCAGCGAAGTGGAACAGGGCGTGATGACTATCACCCTGAACCGCCCGGACCGACTCAACAGCTTTAACGACGTGATGCATCAGCAGTTTGCCGACTGCCTGAAACAGGCCGAACGCGACGACACCATTCGCTGCCTGCTGATCACCGGCGCCGGACGCGGCTTTTGCGCCGGCAGGATCTGAACGACCGTAACGTTGACCCCAGCGGCCCCGCGCCGGATCTGGGCATGTCGGTGGAACGCTTTTACAACCCACTGGTGCGCCGTTTAGCCGCGCTGCCAAAACCGGTTATCTGCGCGGTGAACGGCGTCGCCGCCGGTGCTGGCGCCACGCTGGCGATGGGCTGCGACATCGTGATTGCCGCGCGTTCAGCAAAGTTTGTCATGGCCTTCAGCAAGCTCGGCCTGGTGCCGGACTGCGGTGGCAGCTGGGTACTGCCGCGCGTTGCCGGTCGTGCTCGTGCCGTTGGCCTGCTGATGCTCGGCGACAACCTCAGCGCCGAACAGGCCGCGCAGTGGGGATGATCTGGCAGGTGGTTGACGACGCCGAGTTGAAAGATACCGCGCTGACCATGGCGCGCCATTTCGCGACCCAACCGACCTATGGTCTGGGGCTGATTAAGAAAGCGCTACAGCTTTCCGAAACTAACTCGCTGGATGAGCAGCTTGAGCTTGAGCGCGATTACCAGCGTTTGGCCGGGCGCAGCGACGACTATCGCGAAGGCGTCAGCGCCTTCCTCGCCAAACGTTCACCACAATTCAGCGGGAAATAAGCCATGAGCCAGACTCTTCACACCGTCGCGGTGATTGGCGGCGGCACCATGGGGGCCGGGATTGTCGAAGTGGCAGCGAGCGCCGGGCACGCGGTGCGGCTATACGACATTTCCGCCGAGGCCATTACGCGCGCTATCGACGGCATTGCCGAGCGCCTGAACGCCCGCGTTAGCCGCGGCAAAATTAGCACTGAACAGGCGCAGGCGCTGCTGGCGCGTATTACGCCAGCAACCGAATTAACGCAGCTTGCCGACGCGCAGCTGGTGATTGAAGCCGCTTCCGAGCGTCTGGAGATTAAAAAGGCGCTGTTCAGCGAGCTGGCGGAGATTTGCCCGCCGTCAACGCTGCTGACCAGCAACACCTCGTCCATCTCCATTACCGCGATTGCGGCGGGAGTGAAACACCCGGAACGCGTGGCCGGGCTGCATTTCTTTAACCCGGCACCGGTGATGAAACTGGTGGAAGTGGTGAGCGGGCTTGCCACCTCTACCGAAGTGGTCGAGCAGCTTTGCCAGTGCGTGACCGCCTGGGGCAAACAGCCAGTGCGCTGCCGCTCCACGCCGGGCTTTATCGTTAACCGCGTGGCGCGTCCGTATTACGCCGAAGCCTGGCGCGCGCTGGAAGAGCAGGTGGCATCAGCGGAAGTGATTGACGCGGCGCTGCGCGACGGCGGCGGTTTTCCGATGGGGCCGCTGGCGCTGACTGACCTTATCGGCCAGGACGTGAACTTCGCCGTGACCTGTTCGGTGTTTAACGCCTTCTGGCAGGACCGCCGTTTTCTGCCGTCGCTGCTGCAACAGGAGCTGGCGCTGGCGGGACGTCTGGGTAAAAAAAGCGGCCATGGCGTCTACCGTTGGCCTCTGGAAAACCAGCCTGAACTGGCGCTGGCTGCCGTTTCCGCCGAATGCGCAGCGAAGAGGGTTAAAAGTGACGTTGTCACAGAATTGGGCGATGTGCTGCTGCTGGAAACCACCGGTGAAACCGCGCTGTCCTTAAGCGTGCAGTACCAGCGCCCGGTGGTTGTGTATGACCATGCCGCGGGCGATACCGTTGTGCTGGCCGGCGCGCCAACCAACACGGATTCCGATACCGACAAAGCGGTGTACTACTTCCAGCAGAAGGGCAAAAAAGTGCTGCGTATTGCCGACTACCCAGGGCTGCTGGTGTGGCGTACGGTAGCGATGCTGGCGAACGAAGCGCTGGATGCGGTGCAAAAAGGCGTGGCCAGTGCCGAGGATATCGATACCGCGATGCGTCTTGGGGTGAACTATCCACGTGGCCCGCTGGCCTGGGGCAATCGCTCGGCTGGGGGCGCGTGCTGCGTCTGCTGGAAAACCTACAACAGCACTACGGCGAAGAACGTTATCGCCCAGTGCGCTGCTGCGCCAGAAAGCGCTGATGGAGATGCGTGATGAGTAACGAAGCCTGGCGCAACGCCCGTGCCATGTATGAGAAAGACACCTGCGCGCAGGCGCTGGGGATCGAAATTATCGAGATGGACGACGGCTACGCGCAGATGACGATGACCGTATCGTCCTCGCAGTTGAACGGGCATCAAACCTGCCACGGTGGGCAGCTTTTCACGCTGGCGGATACCGCCTTTGCCTACGCCTGCAACAGCCAGGGGCTGGCGGCGGTGGCATCGGCTGCCAGCATCGATTTTCTGCGTCCGGCCTTTGCGGGCGAGAAATTAACCGCCACCGCCCGGGTGAAACAGCAGGGCAAACTGACCGGTGTCTATGACATTGAAATCGTCAACCCGCAGCAAAAAACCGTGGCGCTGTTTCGCGGCAAATCGCACCGCATCAGCGGCACGATAACAGGAGAAGTCTGATGCGTGATGCATTTATTTGTGACGGCATTCGTACGCCGATTGGCCGCTACGGCGGCGCGCTGGCCGGGGTTCGTGCCGACGATCTGGCGGCCATTCCGTTGCGTGAATTGTTGAGCCGTAACCCGAAGTTAGACCCAACCTGTATCGACGATGTCATTTTTGGCTGCGCCAACCAGGCCGGGGAAGATAACCGTAACGTCGCCCATATGGCGACGCTGCTGGCGGGCTATCCGTACGGGGTTTCCGGCACCACCATCAACCGCCTGTGCGGCTCCGGCCTTGATGCGATTGGCTTCGCCGCGCGGGCGATTAAAGCGGGCGATGCGGATCTGATGATTGCCGGCGGCGTGGAGTCGATGTCCCGTGCGCCGTTCGTGATGGTCAAGGCGACCACGCCTTACCAGCGTCAGGCCGAGATGTTTGATACCACCATCGGCTGGCGTTTTGTGAACCCGCTCATGCAGCAACAATTTGGTACTGACAGCATGCCGGAAACGGCGGAGAATGTAGCGGAATTGTTAAAAATAAGCCGTGCCGATCAGGATGCCTTTGCTTACCGCAGCCAGCAGCGTACCGCTAAAGCGCAGCATGACGGCATTCTGGCGCAGGAAATCGTGCCGGTGCAGATTATCGGTAAGAAGGGCGCGGTCAGCGCGGTGCGTGAAGATGAACATCCGCGTGCAGATACCACCCTTGAGCAATTGGCCGCGCTGAAAACTCCGTTCCGCAAGGGCGGCGTGGTGACGGCGGGCAACGCCTCCGGCGTGAACGACGGTGCCGCGGCGCTGATTATCGCCAGCTCGCAGCAGGCCGCCGCGCAGAGCCTGACGCCGCGCGCACGTATTGTCGCGATGGCGACGGCGGGCGTCGAACCGAAATACATGGGCTTGGACCGGTTCCGGCGGTGCGTAAAGTGCTGGAGCGCGCCGGGCTGAATATTCACGATATGGACGTGATTGAGCTGAACGAAGCCTTTGCCGCCAGGCGCTGGGCGTGCTCAGAAAGCTTGGGCTGCCGGACGACGCGGCGCATGTGAATCCCAACGGTGGCGCCATCGCCTTAGGCCACCCGTTAGGTATGAGCGGCGCGCGGTTGGCGCTGGCAGCGACGCTGGAGCTGGAACGACGCAATGGACGCTATGCGCTGTGTACGATGTGTATTGGCGTGGGTCAGGGCATTGCCATGATCCTCGAGAGAGTGTGAGCTAATTGACCTGCGAGTACCCTACAAAATGACAACTACAACAACATTAGATCCGATTGAAACTGCATCGCGTGACGAGTTACAGGCCTGCAAACCCAGCGTCTGAAGTGGACGCTGAAACACGCTTACGAAAATGTGCCGATGTACCGCCGTAAGTTCGATGCGGCGGGCGTCCATCCTGACGATTTTCATGAGCTGAGCGATCTCAATAAGTTTCCCTGCACCACCAAGCAGGATCTGCGCGACAACTATCCGTTCGATACCTTTGCGGTGCCGATGGAGCAAGTGGTGCGTATCCATGCGTCGTCCGGCACCACCGGCAAGCCGACCGTGGTTGGCTATACGCAGAACGATATTGATACCTGGGCGAATATCGTCGCCCGTTCGCTGCGCGCTGCAGGCGGTACGGCGAAGGATAAAATTCACGTCGCCTACGGCTATGGCCTGTTTACCGGCGGCCTGGGGCGCACTACGGCGCTGAACGCTTAGGGCCACGGTGATCCGATGTCCGGCGGCCAGACCGAGAAACAGGCGCAGCTGATCCGTGATTTCAAACCCGACATGATCATGGTGACGCCATCTTATTGTCTGAACCTGATTGAAGAACTGGAGCGCCAGATGGCGGCGACGCGCGCGGCTGTTCGCTGCGTACCGGGTCTTTGGCGCGGAGCCCTGGACCACCGGTATGAAGGCGGAGATTGAACGTCGCCTCGGTATTACCGCTCTGGATATCTACGGCCTGTCTGAAGTCATGGGCCGGGCGTGGCGATGGAATGTATTGAAACCGGCGATGGCCCCACCATCTGGGAAGACCATTTCTTCCGGAAGTGGTCAACCCGGACGATGGTACGCCGCTGGCCGATGGCGAGCACGGCGAACTGCTGTTCACCACGCTCACCAAAGAGGCACTGCCGGTGATCCGCTACCGTACTCGCGACCTGACGCGTCTGCTGCCAGGCACTGCCCGCACTATGCGCCGTATGGATCGCATCAGTGGGCGCAGCGACGACATGCTGATTATTCGCGGCGTGAACGTCTTCCCGTCGCAGCTGGAAGAAGAGATCCTCAAGATTGAACACCTGGCGCCGCACTACCAGCTGGAAGTCGATCGCCGCGGGCATCTTGATTCACTTTCGGTACGCGTGGAACTCAAAGAGAGTAGCCTGGTGCTGAGCCATGAGCAGCGCTGCCAGATTTGCCACCACCTGCGTCATCGCATTAAGTCGATGGTCGGCATTTCCACCGACGTCAGCATCGTTAACTGCGGCAGTATTCCACGCTCAGAAGGAAAGGCGTGCCGCGTGTTTGACCTGCGTAAGGCCGCTGCCAACGGCTGAGAATGGTAGGCCTGATAAGCGCAGCGCCATCAGGCAATTCGGCGCAGCTTGCCGGATGGCGGCGTTGCCTTATCCGGCCTACAAACTCCTGGCGTTTCGCGGCTTTATTCCTGTGCTATGATTCAAAAAGGACAAAAACAACAACACTATGAATCATATGGAAAAACTCGATAGCTTTATTCAGCAGGCGGTGACAGCAATGCCGATCAGCGGCACCTCGCTGATTGCCTCGCTTTACGGTGACTGTTTATCCCAGCGCGGCGGCGAAGTCTGGCTTGGCAGCGTGGCCGCGCTGCTTGAAGGGTTAGGCTTTGGCGAACGCTTCGTGCGTACCGCGCTGTTTCGCCTCAACAAAGAAGAGTGGCTGGACGTGGTGCGCATTGGCCGCCGTAGCTTCTATCGTCTGAGCGACAAAGGCCTGCGCCTGACGCGCCGCGCCGAAAGCAAAATCTATCGCGCCAACGCCCGGAATGGGACGGTACCTGGCTGCTGCTGCTTTCTGAAGGGCTGGAAAAAAACACCCTGGCCGAAGTCAAAAAACAGCTGATCTGGCAGGGGTTTGGCGTGCTTGCGCCGAGCCTTTTAGCCTCGCCATCGCAAAAGCTGGCGGATGTCCAGTCGCTGCTGCACGAAGCGGGCGTGGCGGAGAACGTGATCTTCTTCGAAGCGCATTCGCCGCTGGCGCTCTCGCGCGCCGCGCTGCGTGAGCGGGTCGAGGAGTGCTGGCATTTGACCGAGCAGAACGCCATGTACGAAGCGTTTATCACACTGTTCCGCCCACTGTTGCCGCTGCTGCGGGATGCGGGCCGGATGAACTCACGCCGGAACGCTGTTTTCAGATCCGTCTACTGCTGATCCACTTCTATCGCCGCGTGGTGCTGAAGGATCCGCTGCTGCCAGAAGAGTTGTTGCCTGCCCACTGGCTGGGCCAAACCGCGCGCCAGCTCTGTATCAACATCTATCAACGCGTGGCCCAGGGCACAGGCTTTCGTCAGTGAAAAAGGCGAAAGCTCGGTAGGCGAACTCCCTGCGCCGGGGCCGCTCTATTACCAGCGTTTTGGGGATTGCCCGAAGCGTAACAGGAGAAGCCATGCCGATTTACCAGATAGACGGGATGACCCCGGTTGTTCCGACGGAAAGCTACGTTCACCCCACCGCCGTGCTGATTGGCGATGTGATCCTCGGTAAAGGGGTTTACGTCGGACCGAACGCCAGCCTGCGCGGCGATTTTGGCCGTATCGTGGTGAAAGATGGGCCAACATTCAGGATAACTGTGTGATGCACGGTTTTCCCGGTCAGGACACCGTCGTGGAAGAAGACGGGCATATCGGCCACGGGGCGATCCTGCACGGCTGCGTGATTGGCCGTAATGCGCTGGTTGGCATGAGCGCGGTGATTATCGACGGCGCGACCATTGGTGAAAACAGTATTGTTGGCGCATGCGCATTCGTGAAAGCGCGTGCCGAAATGCCTGCCAATCATTTGATTATCGGCAGCCCGGCAAAGGCGATTCGTACCTTAACCGAGCAGGAACTTGAGTGGAAAAAGCAGGGCACTCGCGAATATCAGGTGCTGGTCGACCGTTGCCAGAAGACGCTGGTTGCCGTTGAACCGTTAACCGAAGAAGAACCGGACAGAAAGCGGCTGGCGTTCGACGAGAACCTGCAGCCTAAATCCGCAATTTAGCTCTGACCTCTTACGGAAATGTAGGCCGGATGGCGGCTTTGCCTTATCCGGCCTACGCATTTTTATGAGTAGCGTAACGCATCCACTAACAGCGCAAACGCGGCGGTATGCTGGCGACGGCTGGGATAGTAAAGCGAGTAACCGCGAACGGCGCGCACCAGTCGGCGAGCACATGCTGCAAACGTCCGGCGGCTACGCCATCGACGATGGTGTCTTCCGGCACGTAGGCCAGGCCCAAACCGGCTTCGGCGGCCTCGATGCGTTGGGGCAGGGAGTTAAGGGTCAATTGTCCCTCAACCCGAACCCGCAGCGGCTCGCCGTTTCGTTCGAACTCCCATGCATATAACCCGCCGCGCGTTGGCAAACGCATGTTGATGCAGCGATGATGCTGAAGGTCGTGGGGTGTTTGCGGGATACCGTGGTGGGCAAAGTATCCGGGAGAACCGACAACCGCCATGCGCATGTCGGGGCCAATACGCACCGCAATCATATCGCGCGCCACCTGTTCAACGAGGCGTACTCCCGCGTCAAACCGTTCACCGACAATATCGGTAAGGCCGTTATCCACAATCACTTCAATATTGATGTCCGGGTATTGCTGCATAAACGTCTTGAGTCGTGGCCAGAGTACGGTATTCATTGAGTGCTCGGCAGCCGTCAGGCGAATATTGCCAGCCGGCCGTTCGCGAGAATCGCGTAGAGCTGTAATTTCCTGTTCAATTTCTTGCAGATGTGGGCTGAGGCTTTGATAAAGTCTTTCTCCGGCTTCCGTCGGGGCGACGCTGCGGGTGGTGCGCGTCAGCAGGCGAACGTCGAGACGGCTTTCCAGATTACGCATCGCATGGCTCAACGCCGACTGTGAAACCCGAGCTGTGCGGCCGCGCGGGTAAAACTGCGCTCGCGCGCGACGACCATAAAAGAGATCAGATCGTTGATGTTATCTTTTAACATAAGGTGCGACCATTAATGAATCTGGCTCATCGTTGCAGAATGATTTTTTCAGTGTAATAGCCGATGATTTATATGCAACAGGTGATATCAGGTGAGATGACAATGAAAATCAATGTGGTAGGCACCAGCGGCGTGGGTAAATCGACGCTGGCAAAGCGTCTGGCGGCGCTATTTTCCGTGCCCTATATCGAAATGGATACGCTTTACTGGCGTTCGGGTTGGCAGGGGTCAGCGATGAGACGCTCTTCGCCGGGCTGGCGCAGGCCATCGCGGGCCCTGACTGGGTGCTGGACGGCAACTATAATCGCAGTCGCCCGGTAAAATGGCGCGACGTGGATCTGGTGGTGTGGGTTGATTACAGTTTCTGGCGCACCTTTCGGCAGGCTGTCACGCGTGCGACAGTGCGCGCATGGCGTCAGCAAGAGCTGTGGCCGGGTACCGGCAACCGTGAGAGTTTTCGTCGCTCATTTTTTAGCCGCGATTCGATCATTCTGTGGACGCTAAAAACCTGGCGTCTCAACCGCCAGCGCTACCTGCAAGACATGGCCGATCCGGCCTGGGCGCACATCCGCTTTGTACGCCTGCGCAATCAGCGGGAAACCGAGGCGTTTATCGCGCAATTAAGCGCTGAATTCACTCCTTGCTCGCGCACGAAATGACGGATGAAGCGGCCTGACTGTGGTAGTTTTAGGGTTCTCATTATAAGGAGTCCTGCCCATGCCACACGTTGATATTAAATGTTTCCCCGCGACCTGAACGATGAACAGAAAACCGCGCTCGCGGCGGACATCACTGAAGTGTTGATTCGCCATCTTAATACCAAAGACCGCTCGGTGAGCGTGGCCCTGAATCAGGTGCAGGAAAGCGACTGGCAGCAGGTCTGGGATAGCGAGATTGCGCCGCAGATGGAGACGCTGATTAAAAAGCCGGGTTACAGTATGTGATGATGAAGTCACCCGGCGTTGCTCTGGCACGCCGGGTGACTTCTGCACGGATATTATGCGGTTTTCGTTGCGGCGACCGCGGTCATCTCTTCTGGTGCATGCCGCCCCGCATCCAGGTCGGCGCGAATCTGCTCGTAGTCGTCATCCAGACGATAAAAGCGTCCAATACAGATCATCGATGCGATAATCAGTAGCGCCGGAATATACAGATAGCAGGCTTTTATCGCCAGCATAGCGCTGTCGCTTTGCGCCGCGTTGGCGACATAGCCGCTGGAGGAGAGCAGCACGCCGATAATTGCCCCGGCTCCCGCCATAGCGACTTTACCGAGGAAACCATTGATGGAGGTGAGAATACCTGCGGTATTAATGCCGGTTTTCCATACCCCGTAGTCGACCGGGTCGGCCTGCATTGAGAAGTAAATCGCCGTGCGTTGGCCTGCGCCGAGCGACAGGATCACGGCGCCAACAATCAGCCCCACGTATTCGCTCCGGCGGCAATCATCACCCCATGCCAGCAGGTTAATGGTGCTGGCGACCAGATAGACATGACGTTTTTTCATGCGGCTGGCGAGCATCGGCACCGTTAGCGTACCGAGCAGCGGCACGAAGGTGGAAATCCCGCGACCACCGCTGTCAACTCAACGTTGCCGACGTAGTAGTGGAAGAAGTACACCAGCGCGCCGGTCTGGAAGAAAAATGCGCCCCACATCAGAAAGATATTGATGGCGAAAACAAACCACGGTCGGTTGGCTCGCAGGCTCACCCACGCGCGCTTGAGGGTCATGCGCTCCTGAGTAATGCTGATACTCTCTTTCACGTTGCGAAAGCTGACCAGCAAAAAGAAGGTAGCGACAACGCCGAACACGATCGCCGTGTAGAAGAAACCGTGCGCCTGGTTACCTTTACCCAGTGTGCTTACCAGCGGCAGTGTGGCGACGGCTACAATGGTTGCGCCAAGGGAACCGAGCAAAATGCGCACGGTAGAGAGCGTGGTGCGCTCGCCGGAGTCATTGGTCAGGAACGGCAGCATGGCGCAGAACGGAATATTCACCAGCGTATAGAGGAACGACAGACACAAATAGGTGATAAAGGCGTAAACCAGTTTGCCGGTGGTGCCAAAGTCCGGGACATAGAACGCCAGAATGCACAGCAGACCAAAGGGAACCGCGCCGAACAGCAAATAGGGCGGCAGCGCCCCAGCGGGTCGCGGTATTGTCAATCACCAGCCCATCAGCACGTCGGCCACGCCGTCGACCAGGCGGGTGACGAGGAACATCAGCCCGACGTAGTAAGCCGGTAAGCCCATCACGTCGGTGTAAAAAAACATCAGGTACAGCGAGATAAGCTGCCACACCAGGTTGCAGGAGAGATCGGCGATACCGTAGCCCACGCGCTGTTTCCAGCGTTCAAACGTTGTTTCTGCCATATAAATAAACTCGCGTTAGTTGTTACAGACCGTACAGGCGGATAAACCAGGCCGGGGTACAGCTCCATGCATGGCAGTAGCTATTGATAAGCTTGCTACCATACGGAGAAAATTCAGGATGCTGCGGATCAAACACTTCCCAGAAGGTGTCCGCGCCATAGCGCACCATTTCCCCCAGTAGGCTTTGATCTCCTTGACTGCCTGCTCGCGCAGCCCGCATTGCAGCAGGGCGGCAATAAAATGGTGGCGGAGATAGGGGGTATTCATGGCGATCGCGGGCGGATGGCTCAGCAGCCGCTGCATAACCGCCAGACGCTGTTCCGGGTGGCCGACTTCCGCCAGCACCAGCCAGATTTGCGAAGCCCAGGAAACCTGGCGCGCCTCGCCGCTGATGAAATATCCCTGCGCGTCATCCCAAAGCTGCATTTGCGCTGCGGTTTTCAGGCGTCGAAGTTGTGCGCGATAGGCGGCGACAAGCTGCGGCTCAAACCGTTCAGCCAGCCACAGGCCGCGTTGCAGGCAGTAGATCAGCACGCCCTGGGCCGCGGCCTGTTTGTTTAAACTTTCCTGCCAGTCGATAAACACCCACCAGTCGTCGCTGTCGCGCACGATCCCACTGTCGTCGAGGCGGGTAAAGGCCAGTTCGAGCTGTCGTCTGGCTACCGGCCACAATTCGCGCGCTGTGGCAAGATCTTCGGCGCTTTGCAGATAGTTGTAGAGAACATCGACAAAAAACAGCGAGTAGTCGAACAGGAAGGTGTCGTCGGCGATCGTCTGCGGTTTGACGAAGACGTTGGCGGAAACCATGCCGTCGGCACGCGTGTGACCCGCGAACAGATACAGGCAACGACGCACCAGATCGTGGCGGGCAAAGGTCACGTCATTGACCAGTGCCTGCAGGCGAAGATCGCCGAGCCACAGGCGGCGGTCGCGCTTCGGACCGTCTTCAAAGACCTCCTGCATACAGTTTTTCAGCGTCAGTACCGACACCCGGTCAATGGCCTGGAGTTCGGCGTCGGCGCTCTCACATGGCGGACACTGCTCGGGAGCCGAAGTCACGGTGTCGAGCAACAGGCTGTCGAAGCGCAGGCGGAATTTGCGCGACACGGCTTTGACCTCAATTTTCACGTAGCGGCAGCAGTAGCGACGCGGTAGCGCAACCTCGGCGGGCAACACGTCCAGCCATAAATCCTGCTGTTGCAGCCAACTGCTGCTGAGCCAGCCGCGGTAATCGCTAAACGGTTCGCACACCTCGCAGAGCGTCTCGCCAAAGGTGAGTTGCAGATGGGCGGGGCATCCGGCGGGCTCCCGGCGCTGTGGCAGGCAAACTGCAGATAACCGACGCAGTGGCTGCCAAAATCGATAATCACGCTTTCGCCTTCGCTGAACTCGCGCTGATACAGCGCTTCCAGCGAACAGAGCGGCTCGGCGCGCCAGCCGAACAGCGCCTGCGGATCGGCAACGGCGTTAATGACGGCATGCGGCGATCGCGGCTGACGATGCAACTCAGGGTGAGCGAGTCTGCCTTGTGCAAGAACTGCGGCTGGCGGACCATGGGGAGCTGGGCATTAAGCTGAATGGCTTGTGACATACGACGTCCTCGGAATAAGTTGTCCGCAGGATACGGCGGCGTGAGGGACGGCAACCACTCTGCTAATGCCAAATTTGGCGCGAGAGTGGCACTGATGGTGGATAGTGCGACTGACGATCACAAATCCGCGATTCTCAATCGTCGTTGGGGCAAAAATGGCTTATCGTGCCGTCGTGCGGTAAGCCGTTTGGATAGCATCAATGATTACACTGACTACTGAATATTATTTCGCCAGTACCGGCGATAAGCTGGCGATGTATGCCAGCGACCCGGAGGATAATAACTGCGAGCATAGCCACGAGTTTGATGAACTGGTGATTGTGGAGCAGGGCCACGGTCTGCATGTTATTAATGGTCGCCCGTTGTATATTCAACAAGGGGACGTTTTTTACGTCAAATCTGGCGATTTTCATTTTTACGACGAGCTGGGAACCCTTAAGCTGATTAATATTTTGATCAATCCGCAGGTGCCGTTCCAATATTTGCAGCAGATTGACACGCTGCTGGGGCAGTTTTCAGCGCAGCAGGCCAGCTGTTACGGCTGGCTGTCGCCGGAGACGCGTATGGCGTGTAAAGAGATGATTGCACAGATCTTTCTGCCAGAGATGCGGGAAGCGGAAAATCAGGCGTTACGTGAAGCGCGTTTTTTTCAGTTGGTCACTACGCTGCAATACGCGCAAACGCAGGCGGAATACAGCTCGACCAAATATAAACTGCATAAGCTATTAACCTGGCTACAAGAACACTGTTTTGAAGACCATAACTGGCAACAGCTTGCCGAGCGCTTCCATTTAACGACCCGCACCGCGTTTCGTCATATTAAAGAGGCGACGGGATTAACGCCGGATAACTATTTAAAACGGCTGCGGTTGGTTTCAGCACGGGTTAAATTACGTGAAACGGAAATGTCGGTGACCGAAATTGCCTATTTATGCGGCTTTGCTAACAGCAATCATTTCACCACACTCTATAAAAAGGTCTTTGGAATTACGCCGAGTGAAGAGCGGCGGCAGAAAGGATGAGAGATGAGTAAATCAGACAATCAGGCCGAGCGCGATGCGGGATATCGCCGCGTCCGGCTGGAAGATATTGCGACCCGTTGTCGCACTTCGCTCAGTACGGTGTCACGGGCGCTCTCCGGTGAAAAAGGGGTCAGCCATGAACTGCGTACGCGTATTCAGGAAGTGGCGCGGGCGATGCGTTACACGCCGGCTCAGGAGCTGGGTGGCGCGCGCATTGTGCTGGCCATTTCACAGGTAGCGATGCTCGATTATAACCGCTACCAGTTCAGCTGGTATGTTCTGCAAGGCTTGAAGGAACGGGCGAAAGTGCTGGGCGTTGATCTCACCACCCATCCGCTCAACGATAATGATAACGGCGCCCTGCAAGCGCTGCTGGAGGAACCGGACGTCGGGGCGTACTGGCGCTGACGGTGGATGACAGCGGCTTCCTCAATACGGTGGTGAACCTCAAAAAACCTGCGGTGTTGGTGAACACCGAAGATCCGCTGATGCGCTTATCCAGCGTGCTGCCGTGTAACCGTTCTGCCACGCGCATGGCCTGTGAATACCTGCTGGATCGCGGTCATCGCGATATTCTGTTTTTAACGCACCCGGGTCGCCGAACAATTGAACAGCGTGAAGACGGCTGGCGAGACGCGATGCGCTGCCGCCAACTGCAGTGCGACGATTCACGTATTTTGACGGTCACCGACTGGCTGCCGGAACTGGCGGAGCAGGCGGTGATCGCGCGTTTTCGCGATAATCCACGGGAGTGCACGGCAATACTGTGTGCGAATGATTCGCTGGCGCTCGGGCGATCAATGGTGTGCGGGCCTTAGGGCTGCGCGTGCCGGAAGATATTTCGGTGATCGGGATGAATAACCTGCCGCAGGCGGAGTTTGCCACGCCGCCGTTGACCACCGTACATTTGCCGGTACAGGAAATTGGCACGCTGGCGCTGGAGCTGTTGCAGGATATGATTGCAGGGAGTGTGGAAATACCGCGACGGATTGAGCTGGCGTGCGCCATCGTTGAGCGTCAATCGGTGGCCCGTATCGCCTGATACGGGCCAGCCGGAGAGGAGCGGGTTACTCGAATTTAGCCCGTTCCATTTTCGGCACTAACAGCAGATACATCACCGCCCATGCCAACAGGTAAGCGACCGAGCTGATGGCGAACAGCGCCCAGTAGTTGCCAGAGGCCTCCAGCACGGCGCCAATGACCGTAGAGAAGATAACGCTGCCGATCATCCCGAAGGTGCTACCGATCCCGACGACGGAGCCGACGGCGGCGCTTGGGAACAGGTCGGATACCGAAGTCAGAATGTTGGCGGACCAACCCTGGTGTGCTGCCGCCGCTAAACCGACCAGCGCGACGGCGGCCCACAGATTTTCGACCTGAGTGGCGGCGAAAATCGGCAGTACCAGACAGGCGCAAATCAGCATGGTGATTTTACGTGCACGGGCGGTGCTAAAGCCTTTGCTCATCAACTTACCGGGTAACCAGCCCGCGCCCAGACTGCCGACGATCGCGAACAGATAAATGACGATCAGCGGCAGACCCAGACCTTCCATGTTGATACCGCGCGACTCGTTGAGCCATTTTGGCAGCCAGAACAGGAAGAACCACCAGATGGGGTCGGTCAACATTTTGCCTAATGCGACGGCCCACAGTTGACGGTAGCCCAGCAGACTCGTCCACTTAATCGCGGAAACGCTGACGGCTTCTTCTTTATCCTGGGCAATCCACGCTTGCTCTTCGGCGCTGGCTTTCGCTCTCACCGGACCAAAGGCGATAAACCACGGAATCAGCCACACGAAGCCGACGGCACCGAGAATTAAGAATGCGCCGTGCCAGCCGTAATGCAACGCGATAAGCGGGATCAACGCCGGCGAGATGACCACACCGATATTGACCGCAACCCGAGAATACCGGTAGCCAGCGTACGTTCTTTCTTGGATGCCACTCGGCAATGACCTTCATCGCGGCCGGGAAGTTAGCGGACTCACCGAGGCCCAGCAGCACGCGCACCAGCGCAAAACCGGCGACCGAACCGACGACCGCGTGCGCCATTGCCGCGGCGCTCCAGACCACCATCGCCACCGCATAGCTGATTTTGGTCCCAGTTTGTCGATAATGCGCCCGCACACCAGCGTGCCGACGCCGTAGGCGACGGTAAACGCATTGACCAGCCAACTGTACTCCATCTGCGTCCAGCCGATATCTTTTTGCAGCATCGGCGCCAGCAGGCCGAGAATTTGACGGTCCATGTAGTTAACCGTCGTCGCAAATACCAGCATGGAACACACCACCCAGCGATAGTTGCTTTTCGGTTTCGCCACTTCGCGAGCGGGGTTGTGCAGCGTATTCGGATTAACGTCACCAGAGGTCTGCCCGGCAGGCGCAGACGGTTTATCTATTTGCGTATCCATTATTATTTTCCTTGCCCGGTCTCTGCCGGGCGTTGGTTACAGAGGAAGTTCACTGCTACTGCCTGCAACGGTCCACTGCTGTGGGTCAAGCGTGCGGTTTTCGGCGCTCACTCGGCCATCGGCCAGGAAACGCACCGTGCCGTACAGCGGATCGTTGACTTCGATACTGCCGTCGTCATGTTGCGTCATGGTCAGGTCGTTAAAGCGCGCGCTGAAAGTCTCCAGGTCGCTGTCGACCCGATCGTTGATGCGAACCAGCCAGCAGGTTTGTTGCCCGTTAAGGCGAATTTCACAGCCGCGGGTTGGGCCCGTATTCACCGTTTCGAACGCCTGATTGCCCACCAGCAGCGCCATGCCGTCGCCGCTACGTACGGCAGCGCGCTGGCCGCTGATAGCGACTTCATCGAACTGGCTTTGCGGCAGCCATGCATGCGTAAACGGCGGTTGATCGGCATGCAGATTGAACGTCAGTACGGCCAGCCCGCGATATTGCTGAACGCGAGGCAGCGTGCCGCAGCCACCCCAGTAAGAAGGGCGACCGAAACCGCCGTGCAGGGTTTCACCGGGGTGGTTAATCCAGATCTGCGCTTCGGGTTGGTTGCCAAGACGCAAATGGAAAGGCGTCTCCTGATAACCCCATTCTCCCCAGCGGTAGCCGGCAATTGAGCCCATCGCCGCGTGGCGGTTTTTGTAGTGATAGAGTTTGGCAATCCGGTTGGCCCCTGAGCAAAGCACCACTCAATGGCGCTCTCTTTTTGCCACGCAGCCACCTCCGCCAGTTCTGCCGGCAGGGTGAGCAGGCCATCGCGCAGCAGCAGGGCGAGTTGCGGCAGGGCATGGAAACGGCAGCCGTAGTTGCCTTTACCCAGAGCAGACGCGATATCGCCGCCAGCTCCAGAGAGCGCCCGGCGCGAAGGGTATGTTCGTAAGAACGCCCTGCGACGCGGTCAGGAATCCCTGGTGAGCGGAACGGGCAATCTGTGCCAGCAAACGGGTGATTGCCGCAATGGCGCGTTGGCTGATTTGCTCGTCGCCAGACAGAGCTGCCAGCGCGGTGAGCCCTTTCAGGTCGATAGGGAAATAAGGCGCCGAGTTCCATTCGGCCATTTCGCACTGCTCGAAATGATCCAGCCAGCTGATGACGCGAGCCTTACCTGCCGCCGCCTGTTCGCGACCGCTGCGCCCGGAGCGGGTGAAAATGGCATCCGGGAAGAGGTTGCCTGCCAGCAGCGCGGCGGTGTGGAACAGCAGCGCGTGGTTCTCTGAGAAGTACCACTGAACATCGTTGCCCGGTTCGTCCATCCAGTAACGGAAGCGCAGAATGGCATCATCGATGCGCCCGCGAACCGCGGGATCGATCTTGTCGCCCCACACGGTGCGACACCACAGCAACGGCACCAGCGTAAAGTCAGCGCAATCATGACAGTCGAGTACCGACGGCAGAACGCCATCCAGCATCTGCTGAGTTTGCTCATCGTTGAGACCGCAGGCCAGGCGCGCCAGCGCTTTAACGCTGCTGTATTCGCCTTCCTGAGCGACGACGTTCAACGCCTCCGCAATACGCGCTTCCTGGGTTTGCGGGATCGCCGTCTGGCGGTCGGCGTGGCAGATTTCGACGCCGAGGGTGCGGCTTATCCTGAAACCTTCGCGTTGCAGCGTAATGTGGAAATTACGGAAGTCAGCCGGGATGTCTTCACTTTCCGCAATGGCAACCAGCGACTCGCCGGCAGGCAGACGGCTGTCCAGCGCGACCGGTTCATCGAGAGAGATAAAATCGCCCAGCACATTGACGTGCAGGTCATAGTCCGTCGATGCCTGCTGAGGAAATACCAGACGAATGGTGCCGCGGTTATACACCGGATGCTCAAAGGATGCGCCGTCAAGCATCTGCTCCATCTCCTTGACCTGCGCGTCGACCAGCGGGGTTTCCAGTGCTACCTGCAGCGGTTCGCCGGCAAGGTAGTCGAGCTGGAAAAAGAAGCGAATATCGCGTTCGGCTAAGTCATCAAACCACAGCTCCAGCTCATTTTTCCCCGCTTTCAGCGAAAGGGTGAATTCGCGCTGGTTTTCCAGGTTGCGCTGATAATCCGCCATCCAGAGCACTTCTTCGCCGTTCAGCTTGAGCAATGCGCCGCCGCAGGACGCCAGACGGAAACGATACTCACCCGCCTGTGGGCAGTCGAGCTGCGTTCTGGCCCAGGCGCCAACGCGGGTTGGCCGGAACCAAAAGCCTGAGAGGTCGACTCTGTCAGAGGCAAACGGGAACCACCAACGCGTGTAGCTTGCACTGGCGAACGGCTGCGGCTTTTTCTCGGCAAAGTGCTGGCGAAAATCATCGCGACACGGATAGGTGTGAGGAATAAAGTTTTTATGTTTGCTTAAAAAGAAAAACGGATCCATTTCGCCTGCCATCGGTGAATCCACCGTGTCATAGCGCAAACTTGTAATATCAGATAGCTGCCAGTAGCGCACGGCGTTTCCCGCCGTTAAATTAAAATTACTATATTCAATAGCCATTTTTTTCTCCCAAAGAGAAGAGTCGTATTTTATTTGTTATCCGCCAGGCGCAAACCTTCACTCAGGCATAATATTGCCAACGCTTGCCCATAGCCGGTTGGTTGTAATGGAATGTCTTTATAAAATTGCAGGGTTCGCCCCATTCGCGTGCCATAAGAAACATTATGAACAGTTCCTTCAGCATCAATATTATCCTGAACAATCGCCAGCGCTTTCATTCCTGCCTCTAACCAGCGTTCGTCGCCAATTCCCAGGCGTGCGCCTTTTAATAAGCCGTAGCCAAAACCGGCGGTTGCGGAAATTTCGATGTAAGAATCGGGATGGTCCAGCAGGGTATGCCAGGCGCCGTTATCCGCCTGCAGGTCGATTAACGTATTCACCTGTTTTTTCAGACACTCGATCAGGTATTCGCGCACGCCTGCGCCCACGTCTGCCAGTTCCAGCAGCTCAAGGATGCCAACGGTAATCCACGCGTTACCGCGCGCCCAGCGGGCTTTGGCAAAGTTGCTGTTCTCAACAAAGCTCCAGCCGTGGTACCACAAACCGGTTTGCGGATCGTTAAGATAGCGCGCATGCAGCAGGAACTGACGCACCGCCTCATCAACCAGCTCCTGACGCCCGGAAACCGTACCGTAGTGCGCGAGGAACAGCACCACCATAAACAGCGTGTCGTCCCAGATCTCCATTTCGTTAATACCGTCGGAAACCACATGCTGGAAGCCTTGCTCCGGGGTGCGCGGAAGCTCAGTCATCACGCGGTTTGCCCAGTTATCCAGCACCTGCTGGTAGTGCGGCTGACGGTGATGGGACCAGAACAGTGAGAGAGGCAGCATCGGCGCGGTGGTATTTACGTTGAGGCTCGGCAGACCTTTTTCGATATTTCCCTGAAACCACTGGTCGATAATTTGATATAGATTATCAGACTTTGTGTTTTCCCATAAACGTACCAGTCCAAATAGCCCAACGCCCTGCGGCCATTCCCAACTGGAGAATGAAATATAATCTCCGGCGCTACCGTCAAGATTGGGTTCATTAAAACGCCCATTATCTTTTAATTCAGTAAAGCCGCGCAGGAGTAAATCAATATTTTTATTCAGTGAACGCTTTTCCATTTTTATTCTCAGTCTACGTGTAAAGAAGATTTGGCAATAAGGATTAAATCACTACGCATTTCATATGCGCAATACGAAAAATTTTTGCGTTCATATTCTGTGAGCATTGCCGATATTTTATTGGTCTACGCAGAGGTTTTTTTGCGCGGAATAGAGGAGGGAATTGTTGATAAAACAAAGAGTTGTTGGAACGGTGTTTCATTTCTGCTAAGGAGACTGCACAAATTTTTTGCGCAGTCTTCAAAAAAGGCCTTATTGCGCGTCAATGAGCGGCACGCGGATCTGTTTACCGCTGGCGACAAAGGTGCCTGCGCCAAGATGATGTAGCGTATTGCGCTTATCATCGTCGAACTGCCAACGTCCGGCGACGAACGCCCGTTCATCAGCAGCAGCGGACACCACCTCGCCAAACAGGGTGTCATAGTGTGATGCCGCTGCGGTGGCGGGCAGCAGTCGGCACTCCATCCATGCCAGGCATTTTTCTTCTATCACCGGCAATCCAAGCACCGGTCCGTTGATTGTCGGAATACCGTAGGCATTGAATTTATCCTCTTCGCGCCCGCTGATGCTGCCAACCGCATAGGTCCAGTTGGCGGCGGCAACGCTCGGCACCACAATGCCAAAGGTGCCATTACGTTCAATAATTTCCCGTGACCAGGCATTTTTATCCACCACAATGGCGATACGCGGCGGTTCGAATTCAACCGGCATAGACCAGGCCGCGGCCATCACGTTGCGGCGCTTCGTTTCATCGTCATAGCTGGTTATCAGAATGGTGGGGCCATGGTTAAGCAAACGGCTGGCGTGGTGAAGCTCGACAGAACGAAAACGGCTCATCATTGTTCCTCTGAGAATGAAGGGATGCAGCTTTCACACTAATTGGTGTGAAAAGCGTAAGCAATATACAGAATAAAGTGGGGCGCTTGACGTTGTACACGCCGCCTCAACCGATCGCACAAAACAATCATTCTTAAGCGCAAAATAAGCTATAAAAGACGGAAACCTCATGCTGGAGCCATTGATGACCCCTTTTTTAAACGCCTATTTTGCTCGTCTGGTTGGACGGGCACTCCTGACGTCTCGGTGGAAACGCTGCGTAGTTTGCATATCCATCACAACAGCGCAATTCCCTTTGAGAATCTCGACGTACTCCTGCCACGCGAGATGCATCTTGACGACCAGGCGCTGGAAGACAAGCTGGTTAACGCCCATCGTGGCGGCTACTGCTTTGAACAGAATGGCCTGTTTGAACGCGTGCTGCGGGAGATTGGCTTTCACGTGCGTAGCCTGCTGGGCGGGTTGTGCTGGCGCATCCGCCGCAGATGCCGCCGCGTACCCATCGCCTGCTGCTGGTCGAGGTCGACGGCGAGCGCTGGATTGCCGACGTTGGTTTTGGCGGCCAGACGCTGACCGCGCCGATCAAGCTGCTGGCGGATATTGTGCAATCGACCCCGCACGGTGATTACCGTTTGCTGTATGAAAATCAGGAGTGGATCCTGCAATACAGCCATCACGATCACTGGCAGTCGATGTATCACTTTGATTTGGGCCGTCAGTACGCTTCTGACTATGTGATGGGCAACTTCTGGTCGGCGCACTGGCCGCAGTCGCATTTCCGTCATCACCTGCTGATGTGCCGCCATCTGCCGGACGGCGGCAAGATGACGTTGACCAACTTTCACTTTACCCATTGGGATAAAAACCACGTGGTCGAGAAGGTGGATTTTCCGGACGTGCCCGCGCTGTATGAAGCGCTACAAACCCGCTTTGAACTTGGCGTCGCCGACCCGAAATATGGTTTTAGCGTCAGCGAACTGGCGGCGGTGATGGCGGCATTCGATACCCATCCGGAAGCCGGTAAATAACAGGTAGCCCGGCCGAGGGATAGCCGACGCCGGGGTAAACCCTCAGGGATGAATGATCATGGCATTAACGCTTCGTGTTTTACTGGAAAATCACCTCGCCAGCGATGCCGACAGTCGGTTACGGAACCGAGCCGGATTAAGCCTGTTGCTGCAGGATGAAACCACCTCTGTTTTGTTCGACACTGGCCCGGATGGCAGTTTCCTTCACAATGCTGCTCTGATGGGCGTTTCTCTTGATAACCTCACGGCGACGGTGCTTTCGCACGGTCATTACGATCATTGCGGCGGCGTTCCCTGCCTGCCGGACAATAGTCGCATCATCTGCCACCCGACAATTGGGCAGGAGCGCTTTGCCGCGGTGAAGGTTGCGGGGCGCAGCCATAAAATCAAAAAACTCTCGCTGGATATTGATTACACCCGTCATCACATGGAGTACACCCGCACACCGTTGCCGATTAGCGAACGTTTTATCTGGTCCGGTGAGATTGCTGTCGATCACCCCGAGCCTATGGCGTGGCCGCGGGTAAAACGGATTATGTGATTGATGAAGGGGTACTGATCTACCTGTCGGAACGCGGGCTGGTGATTATTACCGGCTGCGGACATCGTGGAATCATTAACATTGTGCAGCACTGTCAGAAAATTACCGGGATAAACCGCGTTCATGCGCTGATTGGCGGCTTTCATTTGCGCTGCGCCTCTCCGCGCACGCTTTGGCAGAGCAGGCAATTTCTCCAGCAGTTAAAGCCCGATAAAATCATGGGTTGCCACTGCACTGGCGCGTGGGGAAAACTGTGGTTACCGGAGGTTATCACCCCGGCGACCGGAGATACGTTTGTGTTTGAATAGCTATGTTCGCGACATTGTTCTGGTCGAGTGATGGAGGGAGCGTGCATCTTTATATGATTGGCCCTGGCGGGGTGGGGAAAAGCACCGTCGGGAAAGACTGGCCGAACGGCTGGGCTACGCGTTTGTCGATCTTGATACGCAATTTTGCGAACGTCTGGCAAACATTCGTGATTACCTCAAGACTGACGGCTATGAAGCTTATCTTGAACAAAACTCCGCGCTGTTTGAAGCGCTATCGGTTGAGCTGCGCCATCATAATGTGGTTTTTGCGCTGTCTTCCGGTTTTCTTGCAACCGATATTCGCCCGGATATCGTTCAACGCAACCGTCAGCGTGTGCGGGAGTCCGGGCGTTCTATTTTGCTTATGCCGTCAAAGGATGTCGATGTCGCGTGTTACAGCGTCGTTGAACGTCAGCTCAAACGCGGGTTTGGGTTGTTTCGGGAAAAAGAAGCGGTGAAATTTCGCCAGCGATTTGCCGACTACATGGCGCTGGGAGATATTCAGGTTTTTGCGATGGACTCGCCGGAAATCATCGTTAACAAAATCATCGCCGCCCTGTAGCCCGGCGTTGGCTATGCCTCGGCCGGGCGTTCGCTTAGTTTAAGCCTAAGAAGTGCTGGGCGATTTTGAAGTAGATAATCAGCCCGGTGCCGTCAATCAGCGTCGCGATAAACGGTGCGGAGACCACCGCCGGGTCGATGCCGACGCGTTTGATGACCAGCGGGATCACCGATGAGACCACCGCGCTCCAGAGAGTGACGCACACCAGCGTCAGGCTGACGATAAAGGTAATTTCCGGGCCAATGCCCATTATCCACGCCCGCAGGCAGCCTGCCGCGCCGAGGGTGATGGCGACCAGCATTGCCGTCGACATCTCTTTACGCAGGATCCGTCCCAGATCCCGAAGGCCCACTTCGCCAAGCGCCATCGCGCGCACCAGGGTGGACGTTATCTGCGTGCCGCTGTTGCCTCCGGTGCCAATCAGCAGTGGGATAAAGAACGCCAGTGCGATGGCAGATTCCAGCGCCTCTTCAAAGTGTTGGATAACGGTGCTGGTGTAGGCCTCAGCGATAAACAGCAGCAGCAGCCAGACGGCGCGTTTTTTCCACAGCGTAACCGGGCTAATCTCCAGATACGGTTTTTCCAGCGGCAGCGTCGCCCCTGAAGCTGCGCGTCTTCGGTGATTTCATCCGCTAGTAGCTGGTCGATCTCTTTTTCATTCAGGCAGCCTATAAGCTTGCCATTTTTAATCACCGGCAGCAGGGTCAGACGGTGCTTTTCGATCAGTTCCGCTGCCACGTCGCGGGTATCGTCCGGGCCGACGTGGTATAGGGTGGTGGTCATCAACTGCGCGACCGGCTGATTATCATCGGACGCCTGGAGCAGCGTGCGTGTCGATAATATTCCGCGCAGGTTGTCGCCGGAAACCACGAATACGGCGCAGGGGAAATGGTCGTCATTTAATTGTCGCAGGAACATCTCGCGCGCTTCTTTTACGCTCAGTGGTTCCGGCAGCGAAATAAACGTTTTCGACATGTAGTTTGCAATAAGATCGCCCGTTACAGGGACGGTTGGGTAGTGCGGCGCAGTGGCATGAATATAAGACATCAAAATGTTCCCTATAGAAATTCTATATAGGGCGAACAAAACAGGAAAAGCTGAGAAAAATCCCTACGTCCCGGTTTTAGCACTGAACAACGTATCTGTACGGTCTTGAGCCGTCAGAAGTTATCTTGGCAACACCTTGATTCGATGGATGCCTGTATTTCCCTGTGATGGTCTCTCTCGATACCACCAGGGCGATAACTTATGTTTATTCAGGAGCCTCGCCATAACAAGATTATTAATTACGATGCTGGGTGAATTTATATTTCCCGCGTGCTGTCAGACACTACGATAAATTCAACGAGCGTAATATAGCGCGTTATTACGCATTGTGGCGGTGAAAGATAAAGTGGTTGAGAATAGGTTTAATATTTTATTTGTGGCATAAAAAACCCGGCGTCGCGATGCTCGGCCGGGTTACAGGGTTCGAAAAGGCTATCGGCGTGAACGCACCACCTGATAACGACGGGTCAGATATTCCACCGGCGCGCTCCAGACGTGCACCAGGCGGGTGAACGGGAACAGCAGGAAGATGGTCATGCCGAGTACCAGATGCACGCGGTAGACCCAGGCTACGCCGTCCAGGTGCGCGGAGGCGCCGCCGTGGAAGGTGACCACTGCCTGCGCCCAGTCGACCAGTTTCAGCATTTCGCTGCCGTCCGGATGCTGCGCGGAGAACGGAATGGTGGTCAGGCCGAGGCAGCACTGGATTAGCAGAATGCTGAGGATCAGAATATCCGCGGTTGACGAGGTGGCGCGAATGCGTGGGTTAAACAGACGGCGAATCAGCAAGCCAGCGCCGCCGACCAGCGTCATCACCCCACAGGCTCCGCCGAGAATCATCGCCATCAGCTGTTTTTGCGACAGCGGCAGCCAGGATTCATACACCCAGTGCGGGGTCAGCATGCCGAAGAAGTGGCCGAAGAAGATGCCGAGGATGCCGACATGGAACAGGTTTGACCAAATCACCATTCCGCGTTTGTCGAGCATCTGGCTGGAGGAGGCGCGCCAGGTGTACTGACCATAGTCGTAGCGCAGCCAACTGCCCAGCAGGAACACCGTGCCGCAGAGGTAAGGGTAGATGTCGTAAAAAAAGACGTTAAGGTACTGTATCATTTCGGGCCTCCCATACGGACGTCCACATACTGTGGCGCCACGTCCTGGCTAAAGCGTCGTTGATAGCTCTGCAGCGGAGAACTGTCGCAGGCGGTGGCGTTATCTTCGATAAACTTCACCTGTTCCTCTTCCCAGACCGCATCCAGCGCCTGGCGGGTATCGTCTCGCGCTTCGCCCGCCACCTGTTTTGTGACACTGTCACTTGATAGTGAGGTATTGGCCAGCGTCAGCAGGGTATCGAACAGCTGATACCACGGCGCCTGACGCTGTTTCAGCCGACCGCCAATCAGCGCCAGAATCGGCGCCACGTTTTGCAGGCCTTCCTGTGCCTGAGCCTGCGGCAGAATGCTGAGGTACTCCAGATAGAGCGGCAGATAGTCAGGCAGCTCGCGGCAGTTGAGCTGTAGACCCACCTGTTCATATTGCGCCATCAGCTCAACCATCGCCTGGCCGCGGTCACGCGATTCGGCATGAACATGTTCGAACAGCAGCAGCGAGGTCGCACGCCCGCGCTCAAAAATCTCACACCATTCGGCCTGCTTATCGAGCAGCGAGACCGCCAGGTGCTGTTCCAGGAACGGGCGCAGCGCCGGGGCATCGCTGTCAATCAGGGCAAAAAGCTCGTCCTTGTTGTCCCAACTGAGTTCATCGGGGTAGTCCAGCAGCAGCCCGATGATTTTCAGGATCCGCATTAGTCTTTCTCCCCGATGTTAATGGCGTCGATACGGTGGCTGTTAAACAGGTTGAACTTGGTGTCTGACCCGTGGCAGCCGTCGCCGAAGGTGAAGCCGCATCCGTTGCGTTCCGGGAAGGCGTCTTCCGCCATTTCACGGTGGCTGGTGGGGATCACGAAGCGATCTTCGTAGTTGGCGATCGCCAGGTAGCGATACATCTCTTCGACCTGTTCCACGCTGAGGCCCACTTCCTCAATGGCTCGGGTGTCGGTCACGCCTTCTACGGTCTGCGAACGCTTATAGTGGCGCATCGCCATCATACGTTTCAGGGCGCGCAGTACCGGGCCGGTATCGCCGGCGCTGAGCATATTCGCCAGGTACTGTACCGGAATGCGCAGGCTTTCCACCGCGGGCAGGATGCTATCGGTTTTCGGCAGGCCGCCCGCGTCGGCGACCGACTGAATCGGTGACAACGGCGGGACGTACCAGACCATCGGCAGCGTGCGATACTCCGGATGCAGCGGCAGCGCCAGCTTCCAGTCCATCGCCATTTTGTAGACCGGCGAACGCTGGGCGGCATCAATCGTGTTCTGCGTGATACCCTGTTTCAGGGCTTCCTCAATGACGGCCGGGTCATTCGGGTCGAGGAACACGTCGCACTGGCGCTCGTAAAGATCGGTCTCTTTCTCGGTGCTGGCCGCTTCTTCAATGCGGTCTGCGTCGTACAACAGCACGCCGAGGTAGCGGATACGGCCGACGCAGGTTTCCGAGCACACGGTCGGCTGGCCGGACTCAATACGCGGATAGCAGAAGATGCATTTTTCTGATTTACCGCTTTTCCAGTTGAAGTAGATTTTTTTGTACGGGCAACCGCTGATGCACATGCGCCAGCCGCGGCACTTGTCCTGATCAATCAGGACAATGCCGTCTTCTTCACGCTTGTAGATAGCGCCGCTCGGGCAGGTGGCGACACAGCTTGGGTTGAGGCAGTGTTCGCACAGGCGCGGCAGGTACATCATGAAGGTATTTTCGAACTGGCCGTACATCTCCTTTTGCATTTCCTGGAAGTTGTGGTCGTGGGCGCGTTTTTCGAATTCGCCGCCGAGCAGTTCCTCCCAGTTCGGCCCCCATTCAATCTTGTTCATCCGCTGGCCGCTGATCAGCGATCGTGGGCGGGCGGTCGGCAGGTTTTTGCCTTCCGGCGCGTTATGCAGATGCTGATAATCGTAGGTGAACGGCTCATAATAGTCGTCGATGCCCGGGATCAGCGGGTTAGCGAAGATTTTTGCCAGCACGCCGACGCGTCCGCCCATGCGCGGCGTCAGTTTACCGCTGATGCCGCGTACCCAGCCGCCTTGCCATTTTTCCTGGTTTTCCCAGTCTTTCGGGAAACCGATGCCAGGCTTGGTTTCGACGTTGTTGAACCACGCGTACTCCATGCCTTCGCGGCTGCTCCAGACGTTCTTACAGGTCACTGAGCAGGTGTGGCAGCCAATGCATTTATCGAGGTTTAACACCATCCCAACCTGTGAGCGAATCTTCATTTTGCCGCCTCCTGTACCTGATCATTGCCTTCATCATCCAGCCAATTAATGTTTTTCATTTTGCGAATCATAATGAACTCATCACGGTTCGAACCGACCGTTCCGTAGTAGTTAAAGCCCCAGGCCAGTTGCGCATAGCCGCCGATCATATGGGTAGGTTTCGGGCAAATACGGGTTACCGAGTTGTGGATCCCGCCGCGCCGCCCGGTCACTTCCGAGCCGGGAATATTCATCAGGCGCTCCTGGGCGTGATACATCATGGTCATGCCCGGCGGCACGCGCTGGCTGACCACCGCACGGGCGGTGAGCGCGCCGTTGGCGTTAAATGCCTCAATCCAGTCGTTGTCGGCGATCCCCAGCTCTTTAGCATCGGTTTCACTTAGCCAGACGATTGGCCCGCCGCGCGACAGCGTCAGCATCAGCAGGTTTTCGCTGTAGGTGGAGTGGATGCCCCATTTTTGGTGTGGCGTCAGGAAGTTGAGCGCTTTTTCCGGGAACCCATTCGGCGGAATAGCGTTCATCTGGCTCACGCTGCGGGTGTCAATCGGCGGGCGATAGGCCACCAGACTTTCACCGAAGTCGCGCATCCACGGATGATCCTGATACAGCGACTGACGCCCGGAGACGGTGCGCCACGGGATCAGTTCGTGAACGTTGGTATAGCCCGCATTGTAAGAGACGTGCTCGTCTTCCAGACCAGACCAGGTGGGGCTGGAGATAATCTTGCGCGGTTGCGCCTGAATATCGCGGAAGCGGATTTTTTCGTCCTCTTTGTTGGTTGCCAGGTGGGTGTGGTCGCGGCCGGTAAATTCACTCAGCGCCTGCCAGGCCTTCACCGCAACCTGCCCGTTGGTTTCCGGGGCGAGGGCGAGGATCACTTCTGAAGCGTCAATTGCCGTCTCGATACAGGGGCGGCCTTTCGCCGGCCCCTGCTGCTTGACGTAGTTAAGCTTGCCGAGGAAGTCGACCTCGGTTTGCGTTTTCCAGCCGATGCCTTTGCCGCCGTTACCTAGCTTGTCCATCAACGGGCCGAGCGAGGTAAAGCGTTCGTAGGTGGCCGGATAATCGCGCTCCACGGCGATAATATTTGGCGCGGTCTTACCCGGAATGAGATCGCATTCGCCTTTGCGCCAGTCCTGAATCGCGAACGGCTGCGCCAGTTCGGCGGGGGAGTCGTGTTGTAGGGGTTGCAGTACGACGTCGGTTTCCGTACCCAGATGTCCCTGGCAGATTTCGGAGAACGATTTGGCGATGCCTTTGTAGATTTCCCAGTCGCTTTTCGATTCCCACGCCGGGTCGACGGCGGCGGAGAGCGGGTGGATAAACGGGTGCATATCCGAGGTGTTCATATCGTCTTTTTCGTACCAGGTGGCGGTTGGCAGGACGATATCGGAGAACAAACAGGTGCTGGACATGCGGAAATCGAGGGTCACCAGCAGATCGAGCTTGCCTTCAATCGCGGCGGTCTGCCATTCCACTTCTTCCGGTTTCACGTCCTCTGCGGAGCCAAATTCCTCACTCTGAATACCGCTATCTGCCCCAGCAGGTACTTCAGCATATATTCATGACCTTTACCGGAGGAGCCCAGCAGGTTTGAGCGCCAGATAAACATATTGCGCGGGTGGTTCTTCCCGCTGTCCGGCTGCTCGCAGGCCATGCGGATCTCTCCGGACTTCAGTCCTTGTACGGTATAGTCCTGCGGCGTCATCCCGGCCGCGTCGGCTTTCGCTTTCAGTGACAGCGGATTGAGATTGAGCTGCGGGGCGGAGGGCAGCCAGCCCATGCGCTCGGCGCGCACGTTAAAGTCGATCAGGTGACCGCTATATTTCGTCGGGTCGGCCAGCGGTGAGAGCAGCTCCTTCGCGGTCAGCTTCTCGTAGCGCCACTGGCTGGCGTGATTGTAGAAATAAGAGGTGCTGTTCATCTGGCGCGGTGGACGGTTCCAGTCCAGCGCGAAGGCCAGCGGCAGCCAGCCGGTTTGCGGCCGCAGTTTCTCCTGGCCGACGTAGTGCGCCCAGCCGCCGCCGCTTTTGCCAATACAGCCGCAGAACACCAGCATGTTGATCATGCCGCGGTAGTTCATGTCCATGTGGTACCAGTGGTTCACCCCGGCACCGAGAATAATCATCGAACGGCCATGCGTTTTATGCGCCGTATCGGCGAATTCGAGGGCGATTTTTTCGATGTTCTGCCGCGACACGCCGGTGATCTGTTCGGCCCAGGCAGGGGTATAGGCTTTCAGTTCGTCAAAGCTTTTGGCCGCCAGATTGTCGTCCAGGCCGCGATCGAGCCCGTAGTTGGCCAGCGTCAGGTCATAAATACTGACCACCAGGCGACGGCTGCCGTCGGCGAGGGTGAGTTCTTTTGCCGGCATCTTGCGCACCAGGATGGGATCCTGTTTTACGCTGCGGAAGTGCGGGTTTTCGTTGCCGCCAAAGTAGGGGAAGGCCACGCCCGCCACCGTGTCGCGACTATCGAGCAGAGAAAGCGTCAGCTCGGTCTCTTTACCGGATGCCTGTGATTCGAGGTTCCATTTCCCTTTTTCACCCCAGCGGAAGCCGATGGACCCGTTTGGTACCACCAGTTCGCCATCGCTGTTGTAGGCAACGGTTTTCCACTCCGGGTTATTGTTCTCGCCGAGGCCATCGACCAGGTCGGCGGCGCGCAGCATTCGGCCCGCGACGTATGAACCATCTTCCCGGCTATCGAGCATCACCAGCATCGGCATGTCGGTATAGCGGCGGCAGTAGTTGATAAAATAATCGCTCGGATTATCCAGGTGGAATGCTTTGAGGATCACGTGCCCCATCGCCATCGCCAGCGCGCTGTCGGTACCCTGTTTCGGCGCCAGCCACTGATCGCTGAGTTTGGCCACTTCCGAGAAGTCGGGGTAATGGCGATGGTTTTGGTTCCCTTGTAGCGAACTTCAGTGAAGAAGTGGGCGTCCGGGGTGCGAGTTTGTGGGACGTTAGAGCCCAGGCGATGATATAGCTGGAGTTGTACCAGTCGGCGGATTCCGGTACGTCGGTCTGCTCGCCCCAGGTCATCGGCGAAGCCGGAGGCAGGTCGCAGTACCAGTCGTAGAAGCTCAGGCAGGTTCCGCCGATCAGCGACAGGTAGCGAGTCCCGCGGCGTAAGAGACCATCGACATCGCCGGAATGGGCGAGAAGCCCGCCACGCGGTCGGGGCCGTAGTTTTTGATAGTCCAGACGTTAGCGGCAGCGATCAGCTGGTTCAGCTCTTTCCACGACGAACGGACAAATCCGCCTTTTCCGCGCGCCTCTTTGTAGCGACGGGTTTTCTCTGGGCTTTGCATGATGCTGTCCCAGGCCAGCACCGGATCGGTTTGCTGCGCCAGCGCCTCGCGCCACAGTTCAATCAACTTCTTGCGCGCCAGCGGATATTTCAGGCGGTTAGCGCTGTAGAGATACCAGGAGTAGCTTGCGCCGCGGGGGCAGCCGCGGGGCTCATGGTTGGGCATGTCGGGGCGGGTTCGCGGGTAGTCGGTTTGCTGGGTTTCCCAGGTCACCAGGCCATTTTTGACATAAATCTTCCAACTGCATGAGCCTGTACAGTTCACACCGTGCGTCGAGCGGACGATTTTGTCGAACTGCCAGCGCTGACGGTAGCTATCCTCCCAATCACGGTTATTGTCATAGACCTGTCCGTGACCATTGGCAAAGGTCTCGCCTTTCTGCTTAAAGTAGCGAAAGCGATCCAGTAGTTTGCTCATGACATTTTCTCCTGACGGGGGATTGCGCCCCGTGGTTACACTGCTCACATTTTTATGTTTATTTGGACGTCGGTTTGCGGCGGCCATAGACCAGCCAGGTCACCAGTACGCAGACGACGTAAAAGACAAAGAACACTTTCATGGCGCCAACCGGCGAACCGGTCATGGCGAGCGAGGTGCCGAACGCTTTCGGAATGAAAAAGCCGCCGATCGCGCCAATGGCGGAGATAAACCCAGGGCGGCGGCGGTGTCGGTCACCGCTTCATGTTGGGCCTGCTCGTCGGTGCCGCCGCGCTTTTTCACGCTGTCGATGGTGATTTGACGGAAGATGACGGCGATCATCTGGAAAGTTGAACCGCTGCCCAGACCGGCGGTGAGGAACAGCCCCATAAACACCACGTAGAAGGCAAGGAAGCTGCCGGAACCGCTGCCCGGTAAGGTCAGGAACAGCAGGCCGGAGAACAGCGCCATCAGAATGAAGTTCACCAGCGTGACCTTGACGCCGCCGAGTCGGTCGGAGATCACCCCGCCAAACGAACGCGCCAGCGCGCCGATAAACGGCCCGAAGAAGGCGAGTTTGAGGATGTTAACGTCGGGGAACTGGGTTTTTGCCAGCATGGCAAACCCTGCCGAGAAACCGATAAACGAGCCGAAGGTGGCGAGATAAAGCAGGCTCAGCAGCCACATATGTGGACGTTTAAGCACCGGCAGCTGTTCGCGCACCGAGGCTTTGGAACTGGCAATATCGTTCATACCAAACCAGGCGGCGAGCGTGGCAATCACGAGGAGCGGCACCCAGATTAACGCGGCGTTGCTGAGCGCCAGCGTCGAACCGTCTTCCTGCGTGACGCCGTGAATGCCGATAAACGCAAACATGGGCAGAAAAATGACCGCCGGGGCAACCATCTGCATCACGCTAACGCCAAGGTTGCCAAGACCTCCGTTGACCCCAGCGCGCTGCCCTGTTTGGCTTTAGGGAAGAAGAAACTGATGTTACCCATGCTCGAGGCAAAGTTAGCGCCAGCAAAACCGCACAGCAGAGCGATGATGATAAATACCCAGAATGGAGTAGCGGTGTCCTGAATGGCGATACCTAACCAAATACACGGAATAACAAGGATAACCGTGCTTAATACCGTCCAATAGCGCCCTCCAAATATAGGTACCATAAAGGAGTAGGGCGCACGCAAAATAGCACCAGAGAGAGAAGGCAGTGCGGTTAATAAAAAGAGTTGGTCAGTTGTAAAATTAAAACCGACTTTATTGAGATTGACCGCCACTGCGCTAAATAACATCCAGACGCAGAACGCGAGTAATAAGCAGGCCACGGAAATCCACAGATTTCGCCTTGCGATTGATTTACCTTTATTTTCCCAGAAGGCAGGATTTTCCGGTTTCCATTCTTTTAAAAGGTAATGATTATCTTTCTCATTGCTTGGCATAATACCCTCGATAGACACGTCATAAAAAAGAAACAAAGGAAAAACAGCGAAGTAGGTAGGAAGAGGATTATTATCGTCTGGCCGTTTTATCTCTTTATCGTTGAAGAATAGATAAAAAAAGCGCGTTGTAAGAAAACGCGCTGTGAATAAAACGTTGTTAATTGTTACTAAATGTAAATTATGCGGGGTGGAGTTCTAGTGTAATATAATGCTGTATATAACGAGCAAAGATCTCGTCGCTTATTTCCGTCATCCCTAGCGCATAAATTCCATCCAGTCCACACACCAGAGCAATTAATCGCCAGGCAATATTTTCCGCGCTATCTATTTGTCTGAATTCATTTGCTTCTGTGCCCTGCACAATCAGTGAAACGGTTTCCTTATGCCACATATCCATCGTCAGTAGATAGGCGCCTTTAATATCACTGTCGCTGTCCGCCAGCAGTTGCGCTTCCCGGCACAGACGCACATAGGGTTCAAGGCGGCCATCGTCGCTGCCGAGCATCGAAAACAGGCGGTCGTGCCAGCTGGCGTCATCGGCCACCAGCGGCATATCGAGCATTTCACGAATCAGCCGGACAAAGGCGAGGGATTTCAGTTCGCCAATCGAGGTGAAGTGGTGGTGCACCTGGCCGCTGGAGACCCCGGCGACGCTGGCAATATGGCGAACGGTCATGGCGCTAAAGCCGCCGCTCAGCGCGACCTTCATGGCGGTTTTGAGGATCTCTTCCCGCCGTTCTTCTCGGGTTAAATAATTCATTTTTCTTCGTTTACGTAGGGTTTCGAACAGAATAACAAAAAATTGGACATGCGTTCAACAATCCGGCAGGATCTCGTTCCTGGACGCATGTCCAACAATAAATAATGATTTGAGGAACAAAAAAATGTCACGCCAATGGTTAACGCTCATGGCTATTTTGATGGTTTATATCCCGGTGGCGATTGATGCCACCGTGCTGCACGTGGCCGCGCCGACGCTGAGCGTCGCGCTGGGTACCAGCGGCAATGAGCTGCTATGGATCATTGATATCTATTCACTGGTCATGGCCGGGATGGTGCTGCCGATGGGCGCGCTCGGCGATAAGATTGGTTTTAAACGCCTGCTGCTGCTGGGTAGCGGGATCTTTGGTCTGGCATCGCTGGCGGCGGCGTTTTCGCCAACCGCGCTGACGCTGATTGCCTCCGCGCGCTGCTGGCCATTGGCGCGGCGATGATTGTCCCGCGACACTTGCCGGGATCCGCACCACCTTTGCGCAGGCTCGTCACCGTAACATGGCGCTAGGGCTGTGGGCGGCCGTGGGCTCTGGTGGCGCGGCGTTTGGCCCACTGGTGGCGGGATGCTGCTTGAACACTTTTATTGGGGCTCGGTATTCCTGATCAACGTGCCGATTGTACTGGTGGTTATTGCCATTAATGCCAGAGTGGTTCCGCGTCAGCCCGCGCGACGGGAACAGCCGCTGAATCTGCTCCAGGCGCTGGTGCTGATTGCCGCCATTCTGATGCTGGTGTTTAGTGCCAAGTCGGCGCTGAAAGGGCAGCTTGCGCTGTGGCTGGTGTCGATGGTGGCGATCGCCGGTGCCGGTATGCTGTACTGGTTTGTGCGTAAACAGCTCTCGGCTGCGCGTCCAATGGTGGACATGCGTCTCTTTACCCATCGCGTCATTTTAAGCGGGGTGATGATGGCAATGACGGCGCTGATTACCCTGGTGGGCTTTGAGCTGCTGATGGCGCAGGAGCTGCAGTTTGTACACGGTAAAACGCCATTTGAAGCCGGGCTCTTTATGCTGCCGCTGATGGTGGCGAGCGGCTTTAGCGGGCCAATTGCCGGCATACTGGTGTCGAAACTTGGGCTGCGTGAGGTGGCGACCGGCGGAATGCTGTTAAGCGCGCTGAGCTTCCTTGGCCTGTCTATGACCGATTTCAGCGCCCACCCGTGGCTGGCATGGGGCTGATGACCCTGCTGGGTTTTAGCGTTGCCAGCGCGCTGCTCGCCTCCAGTGCGGCGATTATGGCGGCTGCGCCTAAAGAGAAAGCGTCAGCGGCAGGCGCCATCGAAACGATGGCCTACGAGCTGGGAGCGGGGCTGGGCATTGCGCTGTTTGGTCTGATCCTGACCCGCAGCTATACCTCGTCGATCGTGCTGCCCGCGGGATCGACGGTACGGCCGCGGAGCAGGCAGCTTCCTCAATCAGCGAAGCGATCAAGCTGGCGCAGTCGATGCCCGCCATTCCGGCGCAAAGCCTGATGGAGGCGGCAAAAATAGCGTTTATCAATTCGCATAGCATCGTGCTGGCGACCGCAGGCGTACTGCTTCTGCTGCTGGCTGGCGGGATCTGGCGTAGCCTGGCTAAGATTCCGGACCCGGTTTAATTCCCGGGTAGACCCTTGTGGCTTTTTATCCGACAATGTACATTGTTGAACAGTTAGACTACAATTGTGATTAAATGTACAGGCCCGTTTTTTGGCGTGTCGCGAAATGAAGCATGGGAGGACATATGGCTACAGTACAAGAAAGCCATGTAAACGGTAATGTTGATACCAGCAAGGCACTGCCGGTTGTGTTCCGCATCCTGGAAAAATGGCAGTGTAACACAGATGAACAGCTTCGGCTTCTGGGTATTAGTTCACGTTCAACATTGAACAAATACAAAGAGTCGAAGGGTGGCATTCGTTTAAGTCTGGATATTCAGGAACGGATGAGCTACATCCTGAATATCCATAAATGCCTGCGTTTGCTGTTCACCGCTGATGACAGCATCTATGGCTGGGTGCGCAAACCAAATTCCCATCCTTTCTTTGCGGGACGTTCAGCGATGGATGTGATGAAAGGTGGACGTGTTGCCGATCTCTACGAGGTCGCGACCCGGCTTCAGTCCTGGCGAGGGGCATGGCTTGAGCACTGAAACGCCACCACTCATTGATGTAACAGGGGCAGCGGCGTACCGGATCATTCCCAGCCGCTATCCCACCATTGATTTGTTCGAGGATGTCGCCAGCAGCGATGAGCTTGAAGCGGTGTGGGCCGTTGAAGCGCTTACCAATGAACGCTTGCTGGAGCAGGCCGGTGAGCTGATGCGGGTGCCGAAAGCGGACTGGCTGGTTGGGCTTAACGGCAGCAGTTACGTGATGGCGGCCTTCACCCATATTAATCCGGAAGGGGCGCGGTTTAGCACCGGCGATTTTGGCGGCTATTACTGCGCGCCTCAGCTCGACACCGCCATTAAAGAGACCGTCTACCATCAGGAACGTATCTTTGGTTATACCAACGAGCCGGCGCAAAAAGTACAAATGCGGGTGCTGTTTACCGAATTTAATGCGACCTTAGCGGATATCACCCACGAGCCGTTTATCTCATCGCCGCTTTATCACGCGACGGATTATAGTCAGTCGAAGGTCTTTGCGCAGGGCCAAAAAATGCAGGGCAGGGATGGTATTCATTATTGTTCGGTGCGCCATATTGGGCACACCTGCTACGTGCTGTATCGGCCCTGTCTGGTCACGAAGGTGACGCAGGCAGAGCACCTGGAGTACCACTGGAATGGCCGTTCAATTACCAATATCCTGAGTATTAAGCTCTACGGAGACTAGCCCGGTTATCGCCGGGTGGCCTGCCAGCAGAGCAGTGAGCCCACGCAGACCATCGCCGCGCCTTGCCAGAACGACCAGGAGAGCGCGGCGCTAAGCAACACCGCCGCCAGCGCTGAAGAGAGCACTGGCGTAAAGTAAGAGGCGACGGCCAGCAGGCTGACGTTACCGTGCAGTATCCCTACGTTCCACGCGGCATAGGCTAATCCTAACGCCAGCGCGCACATCACAAGCTTAACGATCACCGGCCAGCTGAAGATCATCGGCGGTTGATCGCTTAGCAAGAATTTCACCCACAGGCTTAAGGCCGTCAGCAAAACAAACAGGGTAATACCATTCTTGCCTTTGGCATATTTGGCGGTGACGGTGCAGTAGGCTGCCCAGATAAACGCGCCGACGAAGGCCAGAATATAGCTGAGTGGACTTGAGATGACGTTGCGGGTTATTTCATTGATATCCAGCCCTTGTTCGCCGCCTAATACCCAGGTGACGCCGAACAGGGAGAGCAATAATCCCGGATAACCAACCAGCTGCTTTTTTGACCGTTGAACAAAATAGCAAACAGAATCGTCAGGCTTGGCCAGAGATAATTAACCATGCCAACTTCAATCGCCTGTTGACGCGTGCCGGCGTAGCCAAGTGAGAGCGCCAGACAGATTTCATAACAGACAAACAGTACGCTGCCGGCAAGCAAATAACGCGGTGGAAACTGGCGTAACTGCGGGAAGCCGACGGTGAAAATGAGTAGCAGGCCGCTAAGGGAATAGATCATCGCCGCACCGCCCACCGGGCCAAGCCCTTCGCTGACGCCGCGAATTAACCCCACCATAGTGCTCCATAATACAATGGCGGTGAGGCCGATGAGCGTTGCTCTTTTTTTATCCATAACAAACCTGATGCAGTTGAGACCCGGTCTGCGTTTATAGCATTTTTTACTCCCGGCAGGAGATATTTTTCCGTTGTGTCTAACCCTAAAGAGTTAATAAAACTCGCCAGTGTTGACTATTAATAGGGACAGTGTTTTCGCATTGATTTGACGCAAAAAAAAGGCAGGTGAATGTCTGTTAGTTTTCCCCGCGAAGTACATCCATACAATGAGGAAAACAATGGACGTCAGCCGCAGAAAGTTTTTTAAAATCTGCGCGGGCGGTATGGCCGGGACGACGGCAGCGGCATTAGGATTTGCTCCTAAAATGGCGCTGGCTCAGGCGCGTAATTTCAAATTGCTGCGCGCCAAAGAGGTTCGTAATACCTGCACATACTGCTCCGTGGGTTGTGGGCTTTTAATGTATAGCCTGGGCGATGGGCTAAAAATACCCGGGAATCGATTTATCACATTGAAGGTGACCCGGATCATCCGGTGAGCCGTGGCGCTCTGTGCCCGAAAGGCGCAGGGCTGCTGGACTACGTACACAGTGAAAACCGCCTGCGCTATCCGCAATACCGTGCACCTGGCTCGGATAAATGGCAGCGTATTTCGTGGAATGAAGCCTTCGATCGCATCGCAAAACTGATGAAGGCCGACCGCGACGCCAACTTTATTGAGAAGAACGAGCAGGGCGTGACGGTCAACCGCTGGCTGTCCACGGGGATGCTGTGCGCTTCGGCGGCCAGTAATGAAACCGGTATGCTGACGCAAAAATTTGTGCGCTCGCTCGGCATGCTGGCGGTAGATAACCAGGCGCGCGTCTGACACGGACCAACGGTAGCAAGTCTTGCTCCAACATTTGGTCGCGGTGCGATGACCAACCACTGGGTTGATATCAAAAACGCTAACGTCGTGGTGGTGATGGGCGGTAACGCCGCAGAGGCCCATCCAGTGGGATTCCGCTGGGCGATGGAAGCCAAAAACAATAACGATGCGACGCTAATCGTCGTCGACCCGCGCTTTACGCGTACCGCGTCGGTGGCCGATATCTACGCGCCGATTCGTTCCGGCACCGACATTACCTTCCTGTCGGGGTGCTGCTGTACCTGATCGAAAATAACAAGATCAACGCCGAATATGTGAAGCACTATACCAACGCCAGCCTGCTGGTGCGGGAAGACTTTACCTTCGAAGACGGTCTGTTCAGCGGTTACGATGCCGAAAAACGCCAGTACGATAAATCCTCGTGGAACTACCAGTTTGATGAGAACGGCTACGCCAAACGCGATGAAACGCTGACCGACCCGCGCTGCGTGTGGAATCTGCTGAAAGCGCACGTTTCCCGCTATACGCCGGATGTGGTTGAAAATATCTGCGGTACGCCGAAAGCGGACTTCCTGAAAGTGTGTGAGGTACTGGCCTCGACCAGCGCGGCAGACCGTACCACCACCTTCCTGTATGCGCTGGGCTGGACTCAGCACACCGTTGGCGCCCAGAACATCCGCACGATGGCGATGATCCAGCTGCTGCTTGGCAATATGGGGATGGCGGGCGGCGGCGTGAACGCGCTGCGCGGTCACTCCAACATTCAGGGCTTAACCGATTTGGGGCTGCTGTCGACCAGTCTGCCAGGCTATCTGACGCTGCCGTCGGAAAAACAGACCGATCTGCAAAGCTATCTGTCCGCCAATACGCCGAAAGCGACACTGGCGGATCAGGTTAACTACTGGGGCAACTATCCGAAGTTCTACGTCAGCCTGATGAAAGCCTTCTACGGCGACGCGGCGACAAAAGAGAACGACTGGGGATTCGACTGGCTGCCAAAATGGGACCAGGCCTACGACGTTATCAAATATTTCAACATGATGGATAACGGCAAGGTCACCGGTTACATCTGTCAGGGCTTTAACCCGGTGGCGTCATTCCCGGATAAAAACAAAGTGGTGCGCAGCTTAAGCAAGCTGAAGTACATGGTGGTTATCGATCCGTTAGTGACCGAAACCTCCACCTTCTGGCAGAACCACGGTGAATCGAACGATGTTGACCCATCGACGATCCAGACCGAAGTGTTCCGCCTGCCGTCCACCTGTTTCGCCGAAGAAGACGGTTCTATCGCCAACTCCGGCCGCTGGCTGCAGTGGCACTGGAAAGGTCAGGAAGCACCGGGTGAAGCCCGTAACGATGGCGAGATTCTGGCCGGTATTTACCATCGTCTGCGCGAAATGTATCGCAATGAAGGCGGTAAAGGCGTTGAGCCGCTGCTGAAGATGGGCTGGCACTACAAACAGCCGGATCATCCGGAATCTGAAGAAGTGGCGAAAGAGAACAACGGCTACGCGCTGGCGGATCTCTATGACGCTAACGGCGTGCTGGTCGCGAAGAAAGGTCAACTGCTCAACAGCTTTGCGCTGCTGCGCGATGACGGTACCACCGCGTCCTCCTGCTGGATTTATACCGGTAGCTGGACCGAGCAGGGTAACCAGATGGCCAACCGCGATAACGCCGATCCGTCAGGCCTTGGCAATACGCTGGGCTGGGCGTGGGCGTGGCCGCTGAACCGTCGCGTGCTGTATAACCGTGCCTCGGCGGATGTTAACGGCAAACCGTGGGATCCGAAACGCATGCTGATCCAGTGGAATGGCACGAAATGGGCCGGTAACGATATTCCGGACTTCAATACCGCGCCGCCGGGAAGCAAAACCAATCCGTTTATCATGCAGCCTGAAGGTCTGGGCCGTTTGTTTGCGCTCGATAAGCTGGCAGAAGGGCCGTTCCGGAGCACTACGAGCCGATGGAAACGCCGCTGGGTACCAACCCGCTGCATCCGAACGTGATCTCAAGCCCGGTGGTTCGTCTGTACGAAGAAGATGCCGTGCGTCTCGGCAAGAAGGACAAGTTCCCGTACGTGGGGACCACCTATCGTCTGACCGAGCATTTCCATACCTGGACCAAGCATGCGCGCCTGAACGCTATTGCCCAACCGGAACAGTTTGTGGAAATCAGCGAAGGGCTGGCGAAAGCCAAGGGGATTGCCAACGGCGATCGTGTGACCGTCAGCAGCCAGCGTGGTTTTATTCGCGCCGTCGCGGTGGTCACTCGCCGTCTGCAAACGCTGAACGTGAACGGCCAGCAGGTGGAAACCATTGGTATCCCGCTGCACTGGGGTTATGAAGGCGTAGCGCGTAAAGGCTACATCGCCAACACCCTGACGCCGAACGTGGGCGATTCCAACTCGCAGACGCCGGAGTATAAGGCGTTTCTGGTTAACATCGAGAAAGCGTAAGGAGCGTTTAAATGGCGATGGAAACACAAGACATTATTAAACGCTCTGCGACCAACCCGATCACTCCTGCGCCTCGTGCGCGGACTATAAGGCAGAAGTTGCCAAGCTGATTGATGTCTCTTCCTGTGTGGGCTGCAAAGCCTGCCAGGTGGCCTGCTCCGAGTGGAACGATATCCGCGACGAGGTAGGGCATTGCGTAGGGGTTTACGATAATCCGGCGGATCTGAGCGCCAAGTCCTGGACGGTGATGCGTTTTAGCGAAACCGAGCAGAACGGCAAGCTGGAATGGCTGATTCGTAAAGACGGCTGTATGCACTGCGAGGATCCGGGCTGCCTGAAGGCGTGCCCGTCCGCCGGGGCGATTATTCAGTACGCCAACGGCATCGTCGACTTCCAGCAGGACAACTGTATCGGTTGCGGTTACTGCATTGCCGGGTGTCCGTTTAATATTCCGCGCCTCAATAAAGAGGATAACCGCGTCTATAAATGCACTCTGTGTGTGGATCGCGTTAGCGTCGGGATGGAGCCCGCCTGTGTGAAAACCTGTCCGACCGGCGCTATTCATTTCGGTACCAAGAAAGAGATGCTGGATGTGGCGCAGGAACGCGTGGATAAGCTGAAGAAACGTGGCTATGCCAATGCCGGCATCTATAACCCGGAGGGGGTGGTGGAACGCACGTGATGTATGTACTGCATCATGCGGATCAGCCCGAACTCTATCATAAGCTGCCGAAGGAACCGGCGATTGATACCAGTATTAATCTGTGGAAAGGGCGCTGAAACCGTTATCCGCCGCAGGTTTTATCGCCACCTTTGCCGGGCTTATCTATCACTACATTGGTATTGGCCCGAATAAGGAAGTGGACGATGACGAAGAGGAGGATGGCCATGAGTAAGTCGAAAATGATTGTGCGCACGAAGTTTGTCGATCGCGCCTGTCACTGGACGGTGGTTATCTGTTTCTTCCTGGTGGCGGTCTCGGGATTTCCTTCTTCTTCCCGACGCTGCAATGGCTGACCGAAACCTTCGGCACCCGCAGATGGGGCGCATTCTGCATCCGTTCTTCGGCGTGCTGATTTTCGTGGTGCTGATGTTTATGTTCGTGCGCTTTGTGCACCATAACATCCCGGATAAGCAGGATATTCCGTGGGTGTTAGGCATTGTCGAAGTGCTGAAAGGCAATGAACATAAGGTCGCGAAGGTTGGCAAATACAACGCCGGGCAGAAGATGATGTTCTGGAGCATCATGAGCATGATTTTTGTGCTGCTGGTGACCGGAGTCATTATCTGGCGTCCGTACTTCGCGCCGTATTTCCCGATTCAGGTTGTGCGCTACGCGCTGCTGATTCACGCGACGTCGGCCATCATCCTGATCCACGCGATCCTTATCCATATGTATATGGCCTTCTGGGTCAAAGGATCCATTAAGGGATGATTGAAGGTAAAGTGAGCCGTCGCTGGGCGCAGAAGCACCATCCGCGCTGGTATCGCGAAGTGGAACGCGAAGAAGCGAAAAGAGAGAGTCAGGAAGGGCTGAAGTAACAACGCGTCATCGAAGCGATAACGAGCGGTCTGATGTTTCCGAATGGGCGTGTCAGGCCGCTTTTTTTATATATACGCTTTCAGGTATTAGTGACTAAGGCATCCAGAGCGGCGATCACACCCGGGCGGGCACTGCGTAAATTACAGACAAATAATCGGTTGTTGAGCTTTGCTTTATCGATGCTGGTCATCGCAGGGGCGTTAATGGCGAGGGTCTGGAAATCGATATTAACCAGCGGCGTTACCTGATGATAGTAGGTTTTTAACAATGGGTGTCCGCTTAATGGGAGAACCAGACGTGTTGCAAGATCCGCGTAGTAATCGTGTTGAATCACCATAATATAGGGATGCTGCAAACGGCTCCGTTCCGATGCATTTCGATAAACATCAAATTGCATTGTCATTAGAGCACCTCATAAAATGGGTCATCGGATAACAGGCCCGCTTCTTGCGTGAACTCATTCATTTTGCGAATAAATTCTCGATCTTCCGCGCGTATTCTACAACCCGTTGCCTGTGGTGCTATGGTATCAGTTGAAACCCTCTTGCTCTGGTCTGCAATACACTCTTTTACGATGTTCTTAGATTTCATCATACACTCCCTCCCTGTAATGAATGTCCGTGATTATCTCGCTAAGTGGTTAAAACGCAATTCCTCATAATTTATCTTTGCGAGGCGGTATCCAGAAAAACACAGGTGTTGCATCATTCGACATTCCCACTGTTATGAATATGCGTTATTCGCGCTGTTTTTATGGATAAACCTGCCGTCACGCGTTTTTGTCTGGTTTGCATTCTGCGAATGGTCGATAATGCCGACCCGCAAACTCAACATAAACAAGTGATTAGAGGGATGAAAAAAACAATCTTCGCGCTGGCGCTGGGCACGTTTGGCCTGGGAATGGCCGAATTTGGCATTATGGGCGTACTGCCCGAACTGGCGCACGACGTGGGGATCTCAATCCCGGTCGCGGGAATATGATCTCGTGGTACGCCTTTGGGGTGGTCATTGGCGCGCCGATCATCGCGCTGTTTTCTACGCGCTTTTCCCTCAAGTCCATCATGTTGCTGCTGGCCGCGCTCTGTATTGCTGGCAACGTCATTTTTACCTTTTCCTCCAGCTATGTGATGCTGGCATTCGGGCGACTGGTGTCAGGTTTTCCGCACGGGGCTTTCTTTGGCGTAGGGGCCATTATTCTGTCAAAAATTGCGCCTCCCGGAAGGGTGACCGCGGCGGTGGCGGGGATGATTGCCGGGATGACGGTGGCGAATCTGGTTGGTGTGCCGGCAGGGACCTGGCTGGGACATCAATTCAGCTGGCGCTATACCTTTCTGGCCATTGCTCTGTTTGACGTGGCGGTACTGCTGGCGATCATCGCCTGGGTGCCCACCCTATTTGATCAGTCAGATGCACGTTTACGCGAGCAGTTTCATTTTCTCAAAAGCCCGCGCCGTGGCTCATTTTCGCGGCCACAATGTTTGGCAACGCCGGGTATTTGCGTGGTTCAGCTATATCAAGCCGTTTATGATGAACGTCTCCGGGTTTTCCGAGGGGGCGATGATGTTCATTATGATGCTGGTGGGCCTCGGGATGGTGCTGGGCAACATTCTGAGCGGCAAGCTTTCCGGGCGCTACAGCCCGCTGCGCATTGCCGCACCACCGATTTCGTTATCGTGGTGGCACTGCTGATGATCTTCGCGCTGGCGGCATTAAGGTTGCGTCACTGACGCTGGCTTTTATCTGCTGTGCCGGGCTGTTTGCGCTTTCCGCGCCGCTGCAAATATTGCTGCTGCAAAATGCGAAGGGCGGAGAAATGCTGGGAGCGGCTGGTGGGCAAATTGCTTTTAATCTGGGGAGCGCGATTGGCGCGTTTTTCGGTGGGCTGATGATTACCCTGAATTTCGGCTGGAACAGCGTGGCATTACCGGCGGCGGCACTGTCATTTCTCGCGATGTCGTCGTTGTTGCTTTACGCGCGTTATCAGCAGCGCAGGGCGCTTGTCTGAAATAAGCCTCTCCCATCAGGGAGAGGCTGAGAACATTAATGGCGTAAATCAATCACCATACGGCCACGGATCTGGCCCTGTTCCATCTCTTTAAAGATCGCGTTAATGTCGGTTAATGGACGCAGCGCGACTTTCGGTACCACTTTTCCTTCGGCGGCGAACTGGAAGGCTTCGGTCAGATCCTGACGGGTGCCAACCAGCGAACCAACGACTTCAATGCCGTCCAGCACCAGACGCGGGATGTCGAGACTCATCGACTCCGGCGGCAGGCCGACTGCTACCACGCGGCCACCGGCGCGAACCGCATCAACCGCTGAGTTAAATGCGGCTTTCGCCACTGCGGTGACCACGGCGGCATGCGCGCCACCGGTTTTTTCCTGTACGATTTTCGCCGCGTCTTCGCTGCGGGAGTTGATGGTCAGATCCGCGCCCATTTCCGCGGCCAGCTTCAGCTGTTCATCGTTAACGTCCAGCGCGATCACTTTGGCATTAAAGACGTTCTTCGCATATTGCAGCGCCAGGTTACCCAGGCCGCCAAGACCGTAAATGGCAATCCACTGGCCTGGTTTGATGTGCGACACTTTCACCGCCTTATAGGTGGTGACGCCCGCGCAGGTGATGCTGCTTGCCGCGGCGGAGTCGAGGCCGTCCGGTACTTTTACCGAATAATCGGCGGTAACAATGCACTCTTCAGCCATGCCGCCATCGACGCTGTAACCGGCATTTTTTACCGAGCGGCAAAGGGTTTCGTTACCGCTGTTACAGTACTCGCAGTGCCCGCAGCCTTCGAAGAACCATGCCACGCTCGCGCGGTCGCCCACTTTCAGCGAGGTCACACCTGGGCCAATCTCTTTAACGATACCAATCCCTTCATGGCCGAGGATCACCCCGGTCTTGTCACCGAAATCGCCATTTTTGACGTGCAGATCGGTGTGACAGACCCCACAGCATTCCATGGATAACAGCGCTTCACCGTGCTGTAGCGGACGCAGCTTTTTATCGGTGACGTTTACCTGATGGTCATGAGTGACAACAGCAGCCTTCATATCCTACTCCTGGTTATGTTGTATTCGAAAATAATACTCATTTATGATTAGCCATAGGGCGTAAAACGCAAGGCATGAAGAGAGAAGAATCTGGTGGGTTTTCATATTGATAGCATTAAGGGTTAACCGTATTGTCATCAAATGGTCATCCTTTGTTCACTCGCAAACTCTACGGTGTGCTTTTTACTTTCCCTATAACAATAGAGTGAACACACAATGCATCTGGTCAAAACTATCCTTGCCGCAAGCCTGTTTCTTTCCGCTGCCGCTCAGGCACACAATATCCTCGAGTTTCCGCAGCCCGAGAATAACCCAGAAGAGTTTTATGCGGTTACCGAGATTCCGGCAGGGGGAATTATCAAATATGAAACCGACGCCAAAACCGGTTTTCTGATCGCCGATCGCTTCCAGTCGATGCCGGTGGCTTATCCGGCTAACTACGGTTCGCTGACCCAGTCGCTGGCGGGAGATGGCGACCCGCTGGATGTGGTGTTTTATACCCGCGCGCCCATGGCTCCGGGTTCGCTAATTAAGTTACGCGCGATTGGCGTGCTGAAGATGATCGATGGCGGAGAGAAAGATGACAAAATCATTGCTGTTCCCGCCAGCAAAATTGACCCGACTTATGACGATATTAAGAACATCAGCGATCTGCCAAAAGTCGAGCAGGAGCGGTTGCAGGCGTTTTTCCGCGTCTACAAACAGCTGCCGGAAGGGCGTAAAAAGGTGGAGCTGAACGGTTTTAACGATGCCGCCGCCGCCAAGCAGGAGATTAAGCAAGCGTGGGATGCGTGGCAGCAGAAAAACCCGCAATAAATTGTCGCGCTGAAACGGTCAATAAAGGGAAACCCCGGCGTCGCAAAGCTCGGCCGGGGTACCGTTTAGCTTAACTGCTTATTGATTAAGGCAATCTCCTCTCGCCAACGTTGCTGCATCAGTGGCTTCTGATGCTTCGGCTTGCGCGCCAGATCCTCCGCTAACCGCTGTTCAAGCGCAATTAAACGTTCAAGCAGGTCATCGCCTTCCGGCGTGGTTACAGGGGATGAAACAGTTGCCGCCTCCGAAGTTTCTGCGCGGTACGCTGGCGTAACTGCTCATATACCGCGTCGGCGTCTGGCCATTCGCTCAACCCGCACTCGTCAATCAGCCAGAAGCGGTTACAGCTTTGGTTGATGAGCTGGCGGTCGTGGCTGACCAGCAGCAGGCCTCCGGGGTAGTGACAGAGCGTTTCTGCCAGCGCTTCTTTACCGTCGATGTCCAGATGGTTGGTGGGTTCATCCAGCAACAGCAGGCTATAGCGGGCAAGGGACAGGCCGACAAACAGCAGGCGCGAACGTTCGCCGCCGCTCAACGTACTGACTTTTTGCCCATGACGCGTCCAGCCGAAACCGGCTGAAATCAGCGCGCGCTTTCGGGTTTCACCCGACGGCTCGAACATTTCCAGCGCCTCCAGCAGCGTGGCGTTATCCGCTAACTGGTGTAACGTTTGATCGTAATAGCCCGGATGCAGACGCGGATGCAACTTAAGCCCGGCGTCTGGCGCTTCCTGCTGCATTTGTCGCCAAAGCAGACGCAGAAGCGAAGATTTGCCGCCGCCGTTGCGTCCCATAATGGCCGCGCGGTCACCGCTTTGCAGCCGGGCGATGCCGGTGGTAAACAGTGGCGCGAGCCCTGGTGCAGGTGGGACGGCAAGGTGCTCCATTTCCAGTAACCGGTCGGCCCGTACGGCATCGCCATTGAGTTCCAGTTGCCATGGCGTGCCGGCGGTCAGGTCGGTTTGCGTTGCTTTCAACCGGGCAACCTGCCTCTCCATCTGTTTGGCCTTGCGGGAGAGATCTTCGTTGTCATAGACCTGTCCCCAGGTGGCCAACCGTTTGGCGCTGGCGGTGACGCGGTCGATCTCCTTTTGTTCCGCTTTATGCCTTAACGCATCGCTCTCATCCTGTTCAGCCAGCGCTTGACGAGCGGCGGTGCAGGGAGTGAGAACGCGTGCAGGGTATTATCACGCAGTATCCAACTGGTGTTGGTCACGGCATCCAGTAGCGGATTATCATGTGAAACCAGCACAAAGCTGCCGTTCCAGTTATTCAGGAACGTTTCAAGCCAAAGCAGCGTTGGCAGATCGAGATGGTTACCCGGCTCATCCAACAGCAACAGATCGGGATTAAGAATCAACGCGCGCGCCAGCAGTAGCCGCGTATGTTGTCCGCCGCTTAAGGTGGCGGCAGCCTGTTCAAGCTCATCAGCGTGAAACCCCATTTCCATCAGCAGCCGTTCAGCCTGCCAGCGCTGGCTTTCACGCGCGGTGAAAGGCAACTGCGCCAGTACCGCTTGTATAAGCGATTGCGTCAGCAGCTCATCAGGAAGATGCTGTTCGACACGCGCCATCAGGCAATGGTTTGCGATGGACACGCTACCGGACGAAGGGGTAATGGTTCCGTCAAGTACCTGTAATAAGGTACTTTTCCCGCAACCGTTATAGCCAATCAGACCGATACGATCGCCTTTCTTCAGGGTGAAGGAGAGTGCGTTGAAAAGAGGGCCGAACGCCGTCTCAACGTGAAGAGATTGTGCAGTTAGTAATGTGCTCATTTGCTTACTCAAGTGTTACAGGCATGAGAATGCCTCGTCATACAACGCTGACGATAACTTGATAAGCCCGAGGGAAGGGTTTAAAGGTTGGTGTCTTCGCTCAAGCAGAAGTTATCGCAGCACGATACCGATAACGCTTGAGCTGGTGCGATCACCAAATGTATGTGAAACATTGAAAATTTCACAGTACAGCATAATTAGCCTCCTTTTCATGATGTCAGGTGATTCGGTGAATGCAGTGTAGCGGGTGTGTAATGTCTTTGCCACCAAAGATATTAGTTACAACATACATATGAAGTGTTTAAGATCAGACACATTCAGCATCGTGCATATCATCATTTTCAAGCAGAAGAGTCAGTGAAAACCCGGCGTCGCGCTTGCTCAGCCGGGATAATGGGAGAGGTTAAATCGAGGTACGACGATAGCTGCGATATTCCGGCAGCCAGAAGTTCTCATCAATCGCTTCTTGCAACGCGTCAGCAGAGGTATTCGTCGCGACCCCCTGTTGCTGCGCCATCTTACCCACCGCAAAGGCGATGGCACGCGAGACGATGTGAATATCCTTCAGCTCCGGAAGCACCAGTCCTTCGCCGTGATTGGCAAGTGGAGAGTGTTTCGCCAGGGTTTCGCTCGCCGACATCAGCATTTCGTCGGTGATACGCGAAGCGCCGGAAGCGATCACGCCCAGACCAATACCCGGGAAAATATAAGAGTTATTACACTGGGCGATCGGGTACACCTTATCTTTCCAGGTCACCGGCGCGAACGGGCTGCCGGTAGCAACCAGCGCCTGACCATCAGTCCAACTGATGATATCCTGCGGCGTGGCTTCTACACGTGACGTCGGGTTCGACAATGGCATCACAATCGGACGCGGGCAGTGTTTGTGCATTTCACGAATAATCTCTTCCGTGAACAGGCCCGTCTGACCAGATACGCCAATCAGGATATTCGGCTTCACGTTACGCACCACATCGAGCAGTGAAATCTGCTCATTGTCATGCTGCCAGTCGTGAATTTTTTCCTGTTTTTGCACCAGTTTACTCTGGAACGGCAACAGGTTAGGCATCTGGTCGGTCAGCAGACCGAAACGGTCGACCATAAACACGCGGCTGCGAGCCTGTTCTTCGCTCAGACCTTCACGCTGCATCTGCGAAATGATCTGCTCGGCGATGCCGCAGCCCGCAGAACCGGCCCGAGGAAGACAATTTTCTGCTCATTCAACTGGCTACCCGCCGCGCGGCTTGCCGCAATCAGCGTGCCGACGGTGACCGCCGCAGTGCCCTGAATATCGTCGTTAAAGCAGCAGATTTCATCACGATAGCGGTTTAACAGCGGCATCGCGTTTTTCTGCGCGAAATCTTCGAACTGCAGCAGCACGTTCGGCCAGCGCTGTTTCACGGCCTGGATGAAGTCATCAACAAACTGGTAGTACTCTTCGTCGCTGATACGCGGATTACGACAGCCCATATACAGCGGGTCGTTCAACAACTGTTGATTATTGGTGCCGACGTCCAGTACCACCGGAAGGGTGTAAGCAGGGCTGATGCCACCGCAGGCGGTGTACAGCGAAAGCTTACCGATAGGAATTCCCATACCGCCGATACCCTGGTCGCCCAGGCCGAGAATACGTTCTCCGTCGGTAACCACGATGACTTTGATGTTGTGGTTTGGCACATTTTGCAGGATATCGTCCATGTTGTGACGATTCTGATAAGAGATAAAGACGCCGCGCGCACGACGATAAATCTCAGAGAAACGTTCGCAGGCCGCACCGACAGTCGGTGTGTAGATAACCGGCATCATCTCATCGAGATGGTTTTCAACCAGGCGGTAGAACAGCGTTTCGTTGGTATCCTGAATGTTGCGTAGGTAGATATGCTTATCGATTTCAGTTTTGAAACCCTGATATTGAATCCAGGCGCGCTCGGCCTGTTCTTCAATACTCTCGACAACCTCGGCAGTAGCCCAGCAGGTTGAAGTTGCTGCGTTCTTCCATACTGAACGCGCTGCCTTTATTCAGCAGCGGAAATTCCAACAGAACCGGCCCCGCATAAGGATATACAGGGAACGATTTTTCTTGCCTGGTAACATCTGACTTAACTCCGTTATCTTCACTCCAGACCCAGCGGCGGGTGCAGCGCGCAAGATTATAGAGCAACGCTTAACATGATGGTGACAAATCGATAGAAAGGGCACAAAAAAGCGGGTGACTGCCTAAAAGCTCGGCAATTTCAGGTTTGTTTGATAGCCTCTCATGGTGACAGTGTCACTTTTAAACTGAAGTAAGAAAAGAGGTTGCCGCCAATTCTGGCGACAACCTGCACTTTTAGCGTGCCTGGAACATAATGGTGTCGGAAGTGAAGCTGCCATCCGCGGCAATAGCGAAATGCTCGCGTACCTCATGAGAGACTTTTTCTTGCAGGTAACGAATGGCCTCAATGATATTGTCCGGCGTTTTCATCCGCGCAACCCAGGAGGAGAACTCCAGGTGCAGCGTATCGCCAACCAGTTTATCGACAACCATTCCCCGGTTATTGACCATCGCCAGCCATTCGCCTTGCGAATAATTGCGAATGTGCGATGGATCGCGCAGCATTTCAATGGTTTGCAGCCACACATCCAGAATCGCTTTTCCCGGTGATGCAATGTCCATCATGATAAAGCGGCCACCCGGTTTCAGGACGCGGCGAATCTCCATCAGCGCCGCCTGCATATCGTGCCAGTGGTGGCGGAATAGCGGCTGATAACGATATCAAAGCTGCTATCGCCAAATGGCAATATTTCTGCCGGGCCTTGTGCACAGGTAATGTTGTTGAGCCCACGTTTTTCCGCCTCCTCGGCAACCACTACCAGCATCCCTTCAGAGAGATCGTATGCCGTCACCTGTGCAACCTGTGTCGCGGCGGTAAAACTGGCGTGCCCGGCGCCACAGCCAACATCCAGTACCGTGGCCTCGCTATCTTCGGATAACCATTCGCTCAGGCGCCGCAAATCGGCTCCCTGGGCGTGGACATTGCTCTGTAAATAGGCCGCCGCCTGACCGCCAAACTGTGACTTCACCAATGCTTCATGATGGTTGTTCATACCCGCCTTCCTCTGTTGTTATGTTCTTGTTAGAACGGACTATACGCCGGGATTAATACGGGTACAATATTGGCACTTATACTGGTATATCGAGTTACTACCATGGACAAAACCGGGCTGACAGGGCCAGAAGCGTTAGGGACATTTTTACGGGTGAAGCGCGAAAGCACCTCGCCGGAAATGCTGGGCATTCCCGTTCTTTCACGCCGGAGAACGAAGGGGCTACGGCGTGAAGAGGTCGCACAAATGAGCGGTATCAGTACCACCTGGTATACCTGGCTGGAGCAGGGCGTGATATCACCGTTTCCGCGCAAACGCTCTCTGGTATTGCCATTGCGCTGCAGCTCAAACCTGCGGAACGGGAATATCTCTTTTTGTTGGCGCATAAGAGCGACCCACTCAGCGAGCAGGTACCTGCGGTAGAACAGACGATTCTGTCTACCGTACATCACGTCTCGGAACCTTGCTATCTGCTGGATCTCACCTGGCAAGTGCTGGCGTGGAATAAAGGCGCTGAGACGCTGTTTAGCGGCTGGCTCGGCACCGAACCCGCACCCAATATGATGACTTTTATGTTCCAGCATCCACTGGCGCGCACGCTGGTCGATAACTGGGAAGCGCGTGCGCGGCGTATCGTCGCTGAACTCCGTTCAGATGCGATTCATTATCCGAAGGACAGCACGCTTAACGCGTTTGTGCAGCAAATGAACGATAACAGCCGCGATTTTCGTGAGTTCTGGTCTCAACAGCAGGTCATTGTACGGGAAGGGGGCGAACGCGTTTTTCATCATGCGGTAAAAGGTGACGTCACCTATCGGCAACTGAGTTGGCAACTGGCAAGCAACCGGGCGTTAAAAATGATCATGCTGGTCCCGGAGAGTGATTCGCAGCATTCTGTTACTCGGTAAATAACCGCATAAAACAACGACGTAGCCAGGTGTTGGCGGCATCCTGATGAACATGACTGTGCCAGAACAGGTTAATCTGAATACGGGGTAACTCATAGGGCAACGGACGAATAGTTTTCCTGATACCCCATTGGCCCGGTACTCGCCGGGCCAAAATTGTTGCCAAAAAGTAAATTCCGAAATAGTATCCTCGCTTTCGGAGATCGAAAATGCCTGTTGCAGACTCCCTTCTAGCTTTTTCTCTTGCCGCGCTGGTACTCACGCTAACGCCCGGTCTGGATACGGCGCTCATTCTTCGCACCTCGGCTGCTGAAGGCGGCAAAAAAGCCTTTCAAGCGGCGCTGGGCATCGATGTGGGTTGCTTTATTTGGGGAGCGTTAATTGCCTTCGGCTTGGTGCGTTACTGGCCACATCGACGCTATTGTATGATGGGCTGAAATGGCTCGGCGCAGGGTATCTGTGCTGGCTGGGCGTTCAACTGATGCTGCGCCCCGGGCGTCTTTCATCACAACATCGACCCATGCGGTTCAGCGCTATAGCGGGTTTATGCGCGGCCTGCTGGGAAATGTGCTCAATCCCAAAATGGGCGTCTTTTATGTCTCATTTTTACCGCAGTTCATCCCGGCGGGACATTTGCCGCTGATGTGGACCTTTTTGCTGGTCGCTATTCATGTCGCGATCGGGACCTTGTGGTCACTCACCTTGATTCTGGCAACGCGATATGCCGCGGCGGTATTACGTCAGCCACGGTTTATCAAAGCGATGGATCGCGTCACCGGCGGTCTGTTTATGCTGTTTGCCGTGAAATTAGCGTTAAGCAGCCGATAAGCAGCCAATGCGTGGATGCTGTGGAGAATAGCCGCGGTAAATGTTTTGTCCCTAACTCAAAGGGCAGCGCAGGCTGCCCTTGTTATGTTATGCCGATAATTGTTCGACCACTTCAGCGACGCTGAGAATCTGTTTGATACCGCCAATACCGGTACCCAGTGAGATATAGCCTTCATCGGTGTTGCCTTCCAGCATACCAAGGCGTAACCCACGCAGGCCGCCCATCACGCTGGCTAACTCTTCTTTACTGGCGCCTGCTTTATCGAGTGCGACCAGTTTCTCTGCCAACTTCCCAGGCAGCGAGCGATAGTAGTCGGGCAGGGTGCGGAACAAACGTAAATCAAGGCCGTTCGCCGCGACAATTTTCTCTTTAACTGACTGCGGCACACGGTTTTCCACGGTGCTGATGAACACGGAACCCGCGAATATCCTTCAGCGCCCAGCGCATAGGCGGCTTTGGCCGTACGTTTATCAACGATACCGCCGGCGGCAAGAACCGGAACGTTTTCCACGGCATCGACAATCAACGGACAATAGAGAACGTCCCAGTGCGGTACCTGGCAGAGTGCCACCTTCATCAAAACCGGTGGCGACAATCATATCGGCGCCGGCATGCTCCGCTGCGCGGCTGTTGGCGGGCGTCGGGTTAATGTCGCGATAGATAATGACGATACCGGCCGCTTTCAGCTCATCAAACAATTCAGGAATAATCGCACCGTCGCTGTAGCCAGTATAAACCACGGCTTTTACCGCTTCTTCTTTGATCACCTGTAGGATTCCCGGTGTCCAGATATCATTCTCCGCTGAGGGATCAGGTTTACGGCGAACGGTTTTTCGGTCAGTTTTTTGGTTTTGCGAATCTCTTCGCGCATTTTCTCTGCGGTTTCTTCCGGCGTTGAGACGGCGGTCTCAGCGGTCAACCCGGCATTTGGCCCAGCACACCAAGGCCCCGGCATTACTGACAGCAGCGACCAGACGCGCATCGGTCAACCAGGAAAGAGGGCCTGAATGACCGGCTTTTCGATTCCTAAAATCTGACATATACGGTTATTTTTCATGATGTTATTTCCTTGTTACAGCGCGAATTCGCTGGAATAAGGCAGTGTAGAGAGGTTTATTATTCAGAAAAATAGTGAAAAATGTTCATCACTATTATTAAATCAGTAACAATGGGGCGATGAGAGAAAAGGGGTGTGTACTATGCAGATGAATCTATTTGAAAATATTAAAATATTTATCGAAATCATCGATTCCGGCAGTTTCACTCAGGCCGCGGAAAACCTGCAAATTCATCGTCCCGCCGTGACCAGAGCGGTACAACAGCTGGAACAACATAGTGGGGTGCGGCTGCTGCAACGTACCACGCGCCGCATCTATCTGACGCCGGAAGGCGAAGAGTTTTACCGGCGCAGTAAGCCACTGCTGTCCCAGGCCGATGATTTACTGGAATCCTTTTCACCGGACCGGCCGCTACATGGTCAGTTGCGCGTTGATATGCCCATTGCCTTTGCTCGCCTGGTCGTCGTACCTAAACTGCAGGAGTTCTATCAAGTTCACCCGGATCTCGAGATTATCCTGAGCAGTAGCGACGTGCGTCGCGACATGCTGCGTGACGGTCTTGACTGTGTGCTACGTGTAGGAGAGCTAGATGACGGAGACTATGTGGCTCGCCCATTGGGAACCGTGAAAAGAATGACCTGCGCCAGCCCGCACTACCTCGCGCAATACGGCACGCCAGAAACCCTTGCCGATCTTCAGCATCATCATGCCGTGAACTGGATTATCAGCAACGACCGCGAAGTCATTCCCTGGCACTTTGTGACACCCGCTGGTATCGAAGAGATCACCTTGCCGGGCAAACTGATCCTCGATAACTCAGAAGTGTACATTGCGGCAGGCCTCGCCGGGCTTGGCCTGCTTCAGGGATGAATTTCTTCTTACAGCCGTATATCGACAGCGGCCAATTGGTGGAGGTGCTGCCAGACTTCCCGTGCCCGTCGCGAAAACTGTCGCTGCTTTACCCTCATCGCCATTTATCGCATAAGGTGAGGGTGTTTGCCCAATGGCTGGAAGGGTTGCTGGGCTGCCTGCGTTAATGGCTTAGAGAATGCCTTTGTGCGCCACGTAATAGAGCAGCATAATCGTTTTGCCATCAACAATTGCGCCGCTATCAATGGCGGCCAATGCTTCATCGAAGGCCATCTCCAGTACTTCAATATCTTCGCCTTCCGCTGCCAGGCCGCCGCCGGTGCTCACTTTATCCGAGCGGTATACTCCGCAATAAAAAAATGCAGTTTTTCAGTCACGGAGCCCGGCTCATAAAGGCCTCTAAAACCTTCTGCACGTTGGCAAGGCGAAAACCGGTTTCTTCTTCGGCTTCCGCCTTAATACGGCTTTCCGCATCCATATTGTCCAGCAATCCCGCTGCCGTCTCGATTAAATACCCTGGATAGCCGTTCATGTAGGTTGGAAAACGGAACTGGCGGGTGAGAATTACCGTCCGACGTTCGCGGTTGTAGAGCAGGATCGTCGCGCCGTTACCACGGTCATAGACTTCGCGACTTTGCCGCTGCCATTCGCCGTTCTGCCGCTGTAGCTCAAAAGTATATTTTTTTAGCACATACCAGTCATCTGAGAGGGTGTCTGTCTTGATAATGCGTATTTTTGCGTTTTTTTCGTGCACAGGGTTTCTCCATTGTTGAAAAACCATCATATACGGCACATTCGTGCATTATCAAGATGATTCATGCATTTGACACGGCTGACACATTTCGTTGGCTATCGAAGTATTCAACGTTTTCAAACGCTACAGTGGCCACCTCAATATATGTAGGAGGTTGTGATGATTGCCGTACTGTTTGAAGCACAAGCCGTAGCCGCCCACCAGAGCCGATACCTGGCGCTGGCTGCCGAACTGCGGTCAGAACTGGAAAAGACCCCGGATTTATTGCCATTGAGAGATTTCAAAGTTTATCGACAGAAGGCAAAATTTTGTCGTTATCCTGGTGGGAAGATGAAGAGTCTGTACGGGAATGGAAGCAAAATGCATTACATGCGGCCGCGCAACAGGAAGGAAAGCAGACCCTCTTCAGTGACTATCGTATTCGTGTCGCACAGGTCATTCGGGAATATTCATCCGATCAACGAGGGCACGCGCATCATGTATGATATTCATGTTATTTTGCGTGCTTGCCCGGGAGAACTGGCAAAATTAGGTACTACTCTGGGGCAGAACGGTATAGGCCTGGAAGGCGGCGGCGTTTTTACCGCAGGCAAGGTAGCGCATGCTCATTTTCTGGTCTCAGAGGGCGAACGGGCGCAACAGGTTCTGTGCGATGCCGGGATTCAGGTTGTTAGCGTTACCGAGCCATTGATTCGTCAACTCAAACAAGAACGACCCGGTGAATTAGGTGAAATCGCTCGCGTGTTGGCTGAGCAGGGTATTAACATCCTCATACAGTACAGCGACCATGATAACCACTTGATTCTACTGACCGATAATAACAACTGGCAGACAGTATCACAAAACCCTGGAGTGTGAATTTGTCATGAAGTTGCTTGAAGCAAAGCAGGAACTCGATGATGGCGAAGTTCTGCAACATGCGATGGCGGAGGTGGCAGCCGCCATCGCGGATCCCTCACGGGTTAGCATGCTTTGCGCTTTGATGGATGGGCGGGCGTGGACAGCAACGGAGCTGAGCGCGGTGGCGGATATTGCGCCATCAACCGCCAGCGCACATCTGAATAAGCTATTGAGCGGTCAGCTAATTAGTTGCCTGTCTCAGGGCGACATCGTTATTACCGGTTAGCAGGGCGAGGAATCGCCTCGCTGCTGGAAACGTTGATGGGCGTGTCGATGGCAAGGACGCCGCAGGTCAAAACCAGTGCACCTGTTCATCTGCGTAAAGCGCGGACATGCTACGATCATTTGGCGGGAGAAATCGCGGTCGAGCTATATGGGTTTATGACGGAAGCGGGCTGGTTTATCCCCGAAAAGGAGTCATTATCCGCGACCGGAATCACTCGATTTGCCGAGACAGGCGCGGTGCTGGCGCCTCGTTCCAAACGAAAAGAAGCCTGTGGCTGTCTGGACTGGAGCGAACGACGGATGCATCTTGGCGGTAACGCCGGGCAGCGCTGCTGAAGGCCTTCGAACAAAATGGCTGGATTGAACGTGTACCGGGTTATCGGGAGGTGCGTTTTACCGGCCCCGGAGAACAGGCGCTGTTCCATTTCTTTAATGTGAAGCTGAAATAACGCCATTGCGCTGTCGAATATTAAGCTATGTTTGGACTTTAAATACGGACATGAAAAGCACGGTGGCTCAATTACGCAGCAATTGTAATCCGCAGCGTTCAGCGGTTCTCGCGTAGCCATGGAGTAATTGTTACACCGGCCAATAAGCCTCAGGGCTGAGCATTCGGGTTACCGTCTGGCCCCAGGGCTCTTTACGATTTGCGACTAACAGGCGATAACCCTGGCGTTGTAGAACATCAGTCGCGATATCGATATTCTCGACTTCAAATTCAATCCAGCCTTGAGGCACAGGAATATCCTCTGGCCATATTGCCGAGCCAAAGCAGGATTGAGCCGCCTGGGATAAGGGCCACAGTGCGAAATGTTTTACGCCGTTTAGTTCATCAACATCCGTCAGCAGATAATCGCCATTGCCGTCCATATGTTTTAACGGCAGGTTAAGCGCGTCGACGTAAAATGATTTGCTGCTTTGTGTATCGCGGGTGACAGGACCAAAGCCGGCGACAAACAAAACATTCAGAGCGGGTAAACCGGGAACCATACTTCCTCCTGAAGATACCGTGAACAATGCGGACATATCGTTAATTTATACATCAGGGGTAATGAGGCAATGGCGGGTTCAGATTTGGTGATGCCAACGCAGTATGGCGAGGATTTGAGCGGCGCGGTGAGCAAGATAATCATAACCACAAAATGCTGGATTCTGCCTGACTTCATGTTGGTGCGCATAATGTATATTATGTTAAATTAAAGGTAATCTACAGCCAGTCGTTCTTCATCACTATAGCCAACCACCTGTCCCCGCATTCTGTTCTGCTTGTCCTCACAACCCCCTGGTTTTCGCCAGATCCATCACATTATAAATAGAACTCATACCTGTGCCTGGTTTTTCGAACCAGACACAATTCGTCGGATTGTTTTCCCCCTGTCGGCGCTTCTGCCCTGGCAGCAAGAAGAGGGATGGCCAACCCGCGTGATCCCGCTGCAAATCGGCGTACTGCAATTCCCTGTGCCGAGCGCAAAACGTTGCTATAAGCTGGGCCAGGCATTACGTCGTGCCATCGAAAGCTATCCGGAGGATATTGACGTGGCGATTGTCGCCACCGGCGGGCTGTCGCACCAGGTTCACGGGGAACGCTGCGGATTCAACAATACCGACTGGGACGCGCAGTTTGTCGACATGCTCGTTAACGACCCGGAAAAACTCACCGAAATGACCATCAGTGAATATGCGACGCTGGCGGCATGGAAGGCTCAGAGGTTATTATGTGGCTGGTGATGCGTGGCGCCCTTTCGGCCAATGCCACTGAGACCTGGCGTGATTACTACCTGCCCTCAATGACCGGCATTGCCACGCTGATTCTGGAAAATAACGCCGCACGCCGCCGGTGGACACCCTGGCCGCCACCGCCAGCATATGGCGCTGCAACTGGCTGGTGTTGATAACCTGCCGGAGTCCGCTAAACTGTGGCGCAAAGGCAATATGACTGAAGAAACGGTAAAACATCATCGTCGGGAAGAAGCGCAGGCTGCTGCCAACATTCTCGGGCCAGCGTGGAGTTTTTTGATATTGGTGACTATCCGCTGCGTGCCGACAAAGAGACACTGTTCCGCCTGGCGGATGTTTATCGTCGAGTGCAACCACACTTTGTTCTGACCCACTCCATGCAGGATCCTATAACTACGATCATCCGATGGCGTCGAACCTGGCGCAGGAAGCCCGCATTATCGCCCAGGCCGAAGGATACCGCCCTGGTGAACCTGTCGTACAGGCGCCGCCAGTCTATTGCTTTGAGCCGCATCAGCCTGAGCAGTGCAGTTGGAAGCCGGACGTTCTGCTGGATATCACCCGCGTCTGGGACAAAAAGTATCAGGCAATCCAGTGCATGCAGGCCAGGAGCACCTGTGGGAATACTATACTCGCGTGGCGCTCCAGCGGGGCGTGCAGGCTAAACGTAATATCGGCATCACCGCCGCACGTGACATCGTTCATGCCGAAGCTTTCCAGAGCATCTTCCCTCGTGTGACGGAGAACCTTGCATGAACCTGCTTAACCGTAAAGGCATTGTCATCCGCTCCCTTCCCCGCCACGACAACACCGCCCTGCGTCAGTTCAGCGCGGCGGGTGTAGCTACGCTTCACGAAGCTTATGACCGACAGGGGCTTATGGCCCGCACATCAGGCCAATACAACAGGGCATATGCCGTGCCGGAAACGCGGTCACCGTGCTGGTCACGCCCGGCGACAACTGGATGTTCCACGTTGCCGTCGAGCAGTGCCGTCCGGGCGATATCCTCGTGGTAGCCCTACTTCACCCTGCGGGATGGTTTTTTTGGCGACCTGCTGGCCACGTCGTTACAGTCGCGCGGCGTCGTGGGCCTGGTGGGTGATATCGGCATCCGTGATTCGCATACCCTCCGCGAGATGGGCTTTGCCGTCTGGTCCCGGCAGGTTTACGCCCAGGGTACGGTGAAAGAGACGCTGGGCTCGGTTAACGTCCCGATTATCTGTGCAGGCCAGCTGGTAACACCGGGGATGTGATTGTCGCCGACGACGACGGCGTGGTGGTCATTCCGCACGGGCTTGCCCGCGAGGTGCTGGTAAAAGCCGAAACCCGAATAGCAAACGAAGAAGCGAAACGAGGGCGGATGGGGAGCGGCGAACTGGGGCTGGATATCTACGCAATGCGCCCGCGCCTCGCCGAGAAAGGGCTGCGTTATTACGATAGCGCCGAAGACGTGGAGAGTTAAACATGGCACAACGCAGAATTCCCTGCCTACTGATGCGCGGAGGCACCTCGAAGGTGGCCTGCTTTCTCGCGGACGATTTACCGGTGGAACCCACAATGCGCGACGCGGTGCTGCTAGCGGCGATGGGTTCCCCTGATACACGTCAAATCGATGGTATTGGCGGCGCCGACCCGTTGACCAGTAAGGTGGCGATTATTCGCCGCTCGGCGCGGCCAGATGCCGATGTCGATTATCTTTTTGCCCAGGTCAACGTCGATCGTGCCGTGGTCGATTACGGTCAAAACTGCGGCAACATTCTTGCTGCTGTTGGACCTTTTGCCATTGAACGCGGCCTGGTGGACTGCGTCGCCCCCTGACCCGGGTGCGCATCTATATGGAGAACACCGGCCAGCTTGCGGTTGCAGAAGTGCCCTGTGACAACGAAGGCGTGGAGTATGCGGGCGACACCCGCATTGATGGCGTACCCGGTACGGCCAGTAAAATTGTGCTCAATTTTCTCGACGTGGCGGGATCAAGCTGCGGCGCGCTGCTCCCGACCGGACGGGCTCGCGATCGCTTCGACGGCATCGATGTCACCTGTATCGATAATGGTATGCCGGTGATCCTTGTCCGCGCCAGCGACCTCGGGCGCACAGGTTATGAGACCCGTGAACAGCTCGACGCCGACGATGAGCTGAAGCAGCGGCTGGAGTCTATTCGCCTGCAGGCCGGACCGCGCATGAATCTGGGCGATGTGTCGCAACGCACGGTTCCCAAAATGACGCTAATTGCCAGACCGCGCGCCGGCGGAGCTATCAGCAGTCGTACCTTTATTCCGCACCGCTGCCATACCTCGATTGGCGTTTTCGGCGCGGTGAGCGTCGCCAGCGCCTGTCTTATCGAAGGTTCAGTGGCACAAGAGTTGGCGAGTCTTGAGCGTATCCAGAACTGAGCGTCGAGCACCCAACCGGTGAATTCAGCGTGGCGCTCCAGCTCGCCGATAACAGCCAACTGACAGGCTGCGGCCTACTGCGCACGGCGCGGCTGCTGTTCACCGGCGACGTTTGTATTCCGGCCGGCGTATGGCCGCGTGAGGAGCTGTGATGACGACAATAACATTTATAGGCTATGGTGAAGCAGGAGGCATTCTTGCAGATGCACTGGCAAAGGAGAACCCGGTCACCGTCTGGGATTGCAAGTTTAATGGTCCCGAACGCGATGCGATGATAATGAAGGCGCGCCAGGGAGGCGTGCGGGCAGCAATTTCCCTGGCCGACGCGTTGACAGATGCCGAACTCATCTTTTCCACCGTCACCGCAGGATCCGCGCTGGATGTCGCGTCACAAGCAGCCCTGCTGATGACGGATAAGCAGTATTTTCTTGACCTTAACTCCGTCGCCCCGCAGACCAAGCGGCAGGCTGCCGAATGCTTTAAGCCCGGCACTTACGTCGATGTCGCGGTGATGGCGCCAGTTCCCCAGGGGCACTCAGAACGCCTTTGCTGATCGGGGCCCACAGGCGCAAGCCATCGCCGAATTACTGACCGCGCTCGGATGTCATGCGCGCTACGGCGGGAACGATATTGGCAGCGTGTCGGCAATCAAGATGTGCCGCAGCGTCATGATCAAAGGACTGGAAGCGCTTACCGCCGAATGCCTGTTCGCCGCCCACCAGTACGGCGTTGAGGAAGCGGTGCTGGCATCACTCCACGCCAGCTTCCCCTCATTGGGCTGGAATGATGCCTTCCCGGCTACCTGATAAGCCGCGTTGCCGAGCATGGCATCCGATGCAGCGAAGAGATGGAAGAAGTGGTCAAAACCCTTCGCGATGCAGCGGGAGAGAGCGTGATGAGTCAGGCGACGGCGATAGCCAACGCCACCTGCCAGAACGTATGGCCGCGCTAGGAATTACCTATGCGCAGCTTGAGCCGTTTAACTGGAAAGCGCTGACAGCGTTGCTTAAAGAACACATTTAACGCAGCGAACGGAAAGTAGACAAAATACCGTGAAGCCCTGACGACTGAACAGACTCTCTGCTCCTCAGCCGTCAGAGCATGCAAGACATTAAACCGCAGTTTCCAACACCACCACGCACTGACCCGCTCTCACCGATGAACCCGGTTGAACTCGCACCTGGCTGACCACGCCATCGTGCGAGGCCACTAACGGAATTTCCATCTTCATCGACTCGAGGATCACCAGAACGTCGCCTTCGCGTACGGTGTTGCCGATTTCAACGTTCACCTGCCACAGGTTGCCAGATATCGGACTGTCGATGCTTGCCTGCCCAGCCTTTAACGGTGCATCTTCGCCCTCTTCTACCAGCGTATCGCTGCTATCAAAATGAGCCTGACCGTTGGCAATCCAGCGCTCGCGCTCTGCATCAAACGCCCCTGCTGATGGGCACGGAAAGCCTCAATTTCCGTGGCTTCATCCGCCAGGAACTGCTGGTAGTCGGCCAGGTTCAGCGTGGTATGTTCAATACGCAGCGGATAACGCCCCAGCGGGAAATCACGGCGGATCGTCAATAACTCGTCGGCAGAAACCGGGTAGAAACGAATCTGGTCGAAGAAGCGCAGCAGCCACGGTTTACCGCCAAAATCGTCAACCGCGTGATAGCGATTCCACATTTGCAGCGTACGGCCAACGAACTGATACCCGCCCGGCCCTCCATGCCATAAACGCAGAGATATGCCCCGCCAATGCCCACCGAGTTTTCCGCCGTCCAGGTGCGCGCCGGATTGTACTTGGTGGTGACCAGTCGATGGCGCGGATCAAGCGGGGTCGCGACCGGTGCACCGAGATAGACATCTCCCAGCCCCATCACCAGATAGCTGGCGTCGAACACCGTTTTATACACTTCATCGACGTTCGCCAGATCGTTAATGCGGCGAATAAACTCCAGATTGCTCGGACACCATGGCGCATCGCGGCGCACGGTGGTCATGTATTTGTCGATAGCCTTCTGGCACGCCGGATCGTCCCAGGAGAGCGGCAGCCAGACGATGCGCGACGGCACTGCCAGCGAATCCTGCTCGCACACGCCATTCCATACTCCGGAGACTATCTCCAGAAGCGTTGCCAGACTTAGCGTTTCCGGCTGGTAGTGAATTTGCAACGAGCGGATCCCCGGCGTGAGATCGACGATCCCACTCAGCGCTTTTTCCTCCAGCGCTTGCATCAACGCATGACCGCGAAAACGCAGCACCAGATCAAGCTCTGGTTCGCCAATCTCCAGCAACAGATGGGTATCGCCAGAGAGCCTTGCCACCAGTCGCTTATCGGCGGTACCAAGATTTAGCACCGCTGGCGAGGCCAAAGTCGCGGGTTGCCAGGCAGGGTGCTGTGGCGTCAGGCTGGCAATCTCGGTTTCCTGAGCCTGTGCCAGACGGCGCGCAGTCGCGATATCGACAGGAACAAAGTGGATTTTATCACCGGCTTTCACCTGTCCGACCGCCGGTAAATCGGCCTCGATAATCGTGACAGGGCAAACAAATCCGCCCAGGCTCGGGCCATCCGGGCCGAGGATCACCGGCATGTCACCGGTAAAATCCACCGCGCCAATGGCGTACGGGTTATCGTGAATGTTCGACGGATGCAGGCCGGCTTCACCGCCGCTCTCACGTACCCACTCCGGTTTCGGCCCGATCAGGCGTACGCCCGTCCGGCTGGAGTTAAAATGGACTTCCCATTCGGTGGCAAAAAAAGTCTCTATATAATCAGGCGTGAAATACTCCGGCGCGCCGTGCGGGCCATAGACAACACGCAGCTCGCGCACCGTTCCCAGCGTGGTTCGCAGCGCTTGCGGCAGTTCGCTTTCCTGAACGCGCTCTGATAAAGGCGCCAGATGCAGCACGTCGCCAGTTCGCAGCGCTCGTCCGGCATGGCCGCCAAATTGCCCCAGCGTGAAGGTACTTTTGCTGCCCAGATAATCCGGCACGTTGAAGCCGCCACGCAGGCACAGATAGCTGCGTACGCCCTGGTTGCGGATGTCGCCCATCCGTAGCGTCATGCCCGCCTGCACGGTGGCAATACGATTATTCTCCAGCGGTTCGCCATCCAACGTGAGCGCAATCTCTGCCCCGGTGACCACCAGTTGCGCGTCACAGTTAAATTTGAGCGTCGGGCCACTGAGGGTAATTTCCAGCGCGGCGGCGTTGGCATCATTGCCCAACAGCCGGTTACCCAGACGCAGCGCCCGACTGTCCATTGGGCCGGATGGTGGAACGCCTACCGCCCAGTAACCGGTTCTTCCGGGTAATCCTGCACCGTGGTTTGTGTTCCGGCGTTGAGAACTTCCAGCGTGAACGCCTCGTATTTCAGCCCTTCCAGGCAGCGAGTCCAGGGTTCACCGCTCGCAAACGGGGCAAAGGTTAAAATCTGCTGCAGATAGCTACGGTTGGTTTCTACGCCATAAAGGCGCGTTTCGCCGAGAGCAGTGTGCAATGTGCGAACCGCCTGTTCGCGCGTCGGCTGCCAGGCGATGATTTTCGCCAGCATTGGATCAAAAAACGGGGGACCTCGCAGCCGGATTCCACCCAACTGTCGATACGTAGCGTCCGGCGGTCATTTGCCGGGAAGATGACTTCGGTGAGCAGCCCGGAGACGGCTGGAACTGACGCCCCGGATCTTCGGCGTAAACGCGTGCCTGAATCGCATGGCCATCAGGCTTGAGGTTTTCTCGCAGCGCCGCCAGCGGCGGTAAGGTTCCGGCCGCCAGCTCAATCATCCAGCGCACCAGGTCCACGCCCACACCTGCTCGGTCACGCCGTGCTCAACCTGCAGACGGGTATTCACCTCCAGGAAATAAAACCGTTCAGAATGACTGTCGTAGACAAACTCGACGGTGCCCGCGCTACGATAGTTGACCGCTTTACCCAGCCTGATTGCCGCCTCACACAAGGCATTTTCCATGCCTTCAGGCAGATTCGGCGCAGGGTTTCTTCCAGCACTTTCTGATTACGGCGCTGTATTGAGCAGTCGCGCACGCCGAGGGAAATCACTTCGCCTCTGCCATCGCCAAATAGCTGTACTTCAAGATGCCGCGCCCGCTCGATGTATTTCTCAATAAATACTCCCGCATCGCTGAAGTTGTTTTTCCCCAGGCGTACCACGGCATCGAACGCGTCGTTGAGTTCTTCTGGGGTATAGCAGACGCGCATCCCGATACCGCCGCCGCCCGCGGTGCTTTTCAGCATTACCGGGTAACCAACGCGCTCAGCGGCGTGTAGCGCTTCAGTCACATCGGCCAGAAGTTCAGTGCCTTCCAGCATCGGTACGCCATGGGATTTAGCCAGCGCCCGGCCGTATGTTTCAGGCCAAACAGGCGCAGCTGTTCCGGCGTCGGGCCAACAAAGGCAATACCTGCGGCTTCGCAGGCTTCCGCAAAAGCGGCGTTTTCAGACAGAAAACCATAACCTGGATGAATGGCTTGTGCGCCGCTGGCTTGCGCGGCCGCAATGATTTTTTCCGTCACCAGATAGGTATTGGCCGCCGGGCCATCGCCCAGACTCAGGGCTTCATCGGCTTCGCGAATATGCAGGCTGCTGATGTCAGCCTCAGAATAGACCGCCACGCCGCGCAGGTTCATTGCGTGCAGGGTACGTAAAATGCGGCAGGCAATCGCCCCGCGGTTTGCAATCAGGAGTGTCGTCAGCATAGGTCAGACTCAATCATGGCGGGTCGTCCCGCCGAATATTGGCTCACCCATGGTCGTCCATGGGGAAAAAGCGTTTATGGCAGGAGGCGTCCGGCACGGACTTCAAACAGGCGATAAATCGCCAGACGCATGCGTTGCCAGCGGTTTGGTGTTAGTTCCATATCAGCACCTCAGCAGGCGTTGGATTCCAGCCGTTGCAGGGATTATTCAACTGCGGACAGTTAGAAATGAGCACGATGACGTTACACTCGGCGCGTAGCTCAACATACTTACCCGGCGCAGAGATGCCGTCCTCAAAGGTCAGTCCGCCCTGCGGCGTCACCGGCACGTTCATGAAGAAGTTGATGTTCGCGCCGATGTCGCGCTTTTGCAGCCGGCCATCATGCAGGCAGGCGCAGAGAAAATTATCCCGACAGCTATGCATATGCCGTTTGTCGAGGGCATAACGAACGGTATTGCTCTCCTGTGCGCAGGCGCCGCCGAGGGTATCGTGGCGCCCACAGGTATCGGCGACAATGGTCAGCAGCGGGTTGCCGAGGTTCGAATACAGCACGCTGCCGCTGGTCAGATACGCGTTGTTCTGACGACGCAGCGTGCGCTGGGCGTCGTAGCGTTCGCGCGGTTTATCCGCGTTATAAAACAGCGTGTCCACCGCTTGATTCCCTTCGAGATCGAGCAGGCGCAAAGTTTGCCCCTTCTTCACTTCAAACAGGTAGGGTTCACCTGCCGGGATTACGTGGCGAAAGCTGGCGTGCTGGGCTTGTTTCTCGCTGGCTACGGTCATCTTATGGCTCCTTACAGGGCAAAAAGTTGAGTGTTGATAAGGGCGCGTTCGTTTTCCGGCCGTGTCCGCAATGCGTTAATGGCGGCGTCTTGATCCTCAGCCTGGCTCCAGCTCAGCTGCACCGGGCGTGGCGCATACTCACGGGATGGGTCCATCGGATGCTGCAATGCGGTCATCACAACCAGCGTGTCCATGGGCGCGAACAGTTCGATGTAACTTCCCGGCTGTGAATGCCCGCAGTGGAAGCGGAACTGTCCGTTGTCATCCACCGTGACCTTGCTGAAGAAATTGACCACCATCAGCAGATCTTCAAGGTTGAGATCCCACTTGCCCATCTCGACCAGCAGGTTGTCGGTACCGTTACGGTAGAAACCGTTCCGCCGTTCCTGATAGCGCCCCTGCCCGTATTTTTCCGCCACTTCCTGCGCGTTCAATACGCCGCCAAACGGATCGTGCCAGCCGCTGGTATCAGCAATAATGCCTGCCAGTACGCGGCCCATATCGGAGTAAAAACAGTGCCGGCGGTGAGCCGCGCCGTATGCTGACCTTTCAGCGTATCGGGGAGGTTCAGACGCTCGCTTTTGTGGTGCGGGTTAAGCATCAGCAGGCTGACGTTTGCCCGCCGTCGATATCCGTCATGCGCAGGATCTGCCCGCGTTTGAGGACAAACGAAAGGTGCCGCCGCCGGCAAGATCTCTTCACGCAGGAATGTTTCGGTCTTCATATGATTAACCCCTTAAGGCATAAACGTTGTCGGGAGCCGTACCGCTCAGCGCAGAGAGCCGCGTTTCGTTGAGCGGAATGTCATAGGTAATGCGCGCGCCAAAGGCATTGGGCGCCTGAGGGTCGATGCGCACTTTGTCGAACACCAGTAAACGGGTTCCGAGGTTGAAACCTTCGGATAGATCGTGGGTAACCATAAACACGGTCATGCGAGTTTCACCCCACAGCTGCAGCAGCAGCGCATGCATGTCTTTACGAATGCCTGGGTCGAGTGCGCCAAAAGGCTCATCGAGCAGAAGTACGCGCGGTTGCATAATAAACGCCTGCGCAATGGCTAAACGCTGCTGCATGCCGCCGGAAAGCTGCGCCGGATATTTGTCCAGCGCATGGCCAAGGCCGACTTTTTCCAGCATCTCTGTCGCCCGCTCGCGTACCGCGCGTTTTTTTGCGCCGAACAGTCGCCCGAAAAGTGGTGATTGCGGCAGTTCGAGACCAATAGCGACGTTATCCAGCACGTTCAGGTGTGGAAAAACTGAATAACGCTGGAACACCACGCCCCGGCTGCTATCCGGTTCGGCATGGAGCTGTTGACCATCCAGAGTGATAGAACCCCGGCTCGGCGTTTCCTGACCGAGCAGCAGGCGCAAAAACGTCGATTTTCCGCAGCCGGACGCGCCAACCATCGAGCAGAACTCGCCCTCTTTCACCTGCAGGTTAAGACGCTCCAGTACGACGTGGTCGCCGTATTCCTGCCAGATATTGTTGATAGTGATAAAGCTCATGCCTTCCTCCTTCCGCCCAGGGAAAACAGGTTTGATGTAGTTTGCGCAGCGCCAGATCCATCAGCCAGGCCAGCAGCGTGATCCACAGGACGTAAGGATAATCACGTCCATGGCCATATAGCGGCGCACGAGGAAAATGCGGTAGCCCAATCCGGCAGTGGATGAAATGGCTTCAGCCGAAATCAGGAACAGCCATGCCGAACCCAGCAGCAGACGCAGCGAAGTCAGCAGACGCGACAGCAGTTGCGGCAGCACCACGCGCAGCACCAGCGTCCAGCTATTCGCGCCCAGAGTCTGGGCTTTAATCAGGATCTCCGGCGGGATTTCACAGGCGCGATGCTCCAGATCGCGTGCCAGCATCGGCGTGATACCGATAACAATCAGCATCACTTTCGACAGTTCGTCGAGGCCAAAAACGATAAACAGCACCGGTAAAATCGCCAGCGGCGGATCATCGACAACACCGTCATCAGCGGTGACAGCGACGCGCGCCACAGCGGGAACACGCCGGACGTCACGCCGATACACAGGCCCAGCAGTGAGGCAATGGTTAGCCCAACCAGTAGACGCGCCAGACTGACCAGGGTATCGACCCAGAACAGATATTCACCGCTGCGTTTATCCGGGGTAAACGCCATCCGTGATAGCGCATCCAGCATCTGCTGGAGACCCGGCAGCAGCTTGTCCTGCGGGTTAGCCTCCAGCCGTACCGCCGAGCCAAAGAAGTAGGCAGCCAGCAGCAGGATGAAAGGCATCATGACCAGCATCAGCCGCATACCAGAAGTGGGATGACGATTAATTTGTCGCATAGGAACTCCGTCCGTTATCACAGCGTGCCGGCAGCGGCCATTTTCACGAAGCTATCGTCAAATCGCAGTTTGACGTTATGGGCATCACCCTGAGTCACGTTGCCAGGGAAGCGCATACCAATAAAATCGGCACTCTGCGCTCCATCGCCCAGTAGCCCTTTATCAAAGGAGAACGCGGCCACGCGCTGCATGGTTTTCGCCAGTTCCGGGGAGCTAATAAAGGCAATGTTGTCCTGCGGGGTGTAGAACAAATGGGTGGTCTTCAGTTGCGCCTGATATCCAGCCAGATCGGTACCGGAGGCGGCCGCCATTGCATTCAGCGCGTTCGTATCCTGGGCTTTCATCATCCCATCATTTCGTACCACGCGCCGGTTAAGGCTTTGCCGAGTGCAGGGTTATCTTTCAGGGTTTCGCTGTTGACGACCATCATGTCGATAAGCTCTCCCGGTACCTGCGAGGAGCTGAACACTTCGGTGGTTTTCGGCGTACCTTTGATAACAGAAAGCTGCGGGTTCCAGGCCACTGCCGCCTGTACGCCGGAGGTACCAAACGCCGAGACGATATCCGCATCTGAGGTATTCACGACGGTAACGTCTTTTTCCGCCAGTCCCGCTTTTTCCAGACCGCGAACTAATAAATAGTGGGAAACGGACAGTTCTGGCAGGTAGACCTTCATCCCTTTTAGATCGTTAAGGGTCTTGCCCTCACCCTTCATCACCACGCCGTCATTGCCTTCCGAGTAGCTGCCGAGGATCAGTGCGGTGCTGTCTACGCCACCTGCGGCCGGAATAGTCAGCGCATCCATATTGGTCATGGTGCAGCCATCGAACTGGCCCGCCGTGTACTGGTTGATGGATTCGATATAGTCGTTGAGCTGTACAACGTTGATTTTGATGCCGTACTTGTCGGCCCATTTATCGATAATTTTGCTGCTGCTAATGGTCCCCCAGGGCATCCACCCGGCATAGATGGTCCAGCAGACGTTGAACTCTTTTTTCACAGCAGCAAAAGTGGGGAGACTGACCAGCATTGCCAGCGACAGTACAACAGCGCGGAGTAATGACGTTTTCTTCATGCTTGACCTCTGAGTGGCACAAAATTAGGGGCAGCGCGACACCAATGGGTGCTGCTGTCTCCCGGGCTTTTGTCCCGCCGTGTAACCTCTCAGAGGTCGCCAGCTCTTGGACCAGTCATTCACTCAGTGAACCGGAACCCTAGCCAGCTATTGATTAGATTGTGTGTGCTGCCCTTTCCGGTTTATCTAAGCAAGGGATATGCCAGGATTTAATTTTCTTTATTATCAGTTAATTAGATATTGCTTTATCCAAGGAATCACTATTTTGGGGAGGGTTTGTGAAGGTGGTGCACTGCGGTGGTGCCTGGGGAATATCGTAAAGTCCACTCTACGTCACGCTATGTTTAGTGGACTTGCATTAATTCATGCGATCAAAGATGTAACCTGAGCTTTGACCGCCAGAAGGTGATACGGGAGATGATGGCGTTTACGGCACAGCCGATTTAATCCATAGAGAAGCCCGGCATACCGGGCTTTTTGTATTATGCGGAAAGCGGCAAGGTTAAAGCTTCCGTGCCGAGCAGCACGTCATTATCTAAATCAAAGGGCAACGCGTGGAGCCGGAGCGTATTGGGCAACATAAAGGGGCCCACAACCGTATCGAAATCGCAGGTACGGGGATAGATCAACAGAAGATCCTGCTCAGCCTGTAAATAGCGCATCCCATATGCCAGCATTTGATACATATCGCTCTGCGCCAGGCCAAAATTAGCCCTCCGGACGCCGGACACTTCCACTTGGTGTCGAGCACCCAGCGCCGCTCGCCCTGAATAAGCAGTAAATCAGGCTTCAGGAGAAACAGTTTGTCCGCATTGTACTGGCAGAGATGTTCGCTGGCGGCCTGAGTATGCAGCTGTGCGCCCAGCTGTAGCTGTTTACGCAGAACGTTCGCCACATGCTGTTCAAACAGACGCTCCATTGGAAACAGCAGACTGATTCCCTTTGAATCCCCCTGAATGGCCAACGGCAGATGCTCGCCCAGAATCAGCTCGCACCACGGTTTAATCGCGGCATACTGCGCCATTAAGCGGTTATGTCCCCAGCAGGCGAAATCCTGCTTGACCTGATGACTGGGCGCCACTTCACGCATCAATCCAATCAACTCATGTGACAGTCGCCAGTTCTGCACTTCCTGAGTCATCCGTCCTATTTTATCTACCGCCAGCCGCAGTAAGCGATTCTCAGGGCGATCCGGTAAAAACAGGGAATGCCGTTGATGGAAACGGTGCAACCGGGCCGGTGACTGGCGCATCTGGCGGGTCATATCCAGCTGACCACGTAAGAACGGCTGTTCGTCCTCTACCCACTGATAATCAAAACGCAGCCCGCGCTTAATCAGCCTCCCCAGCTCCGTAAGAAACTGACGCATAACCCATTCACTGAGCGGATAGCGGAAAAGATTCAAATCGGCCACACCGGCCTCCCGCCAGGGAAGGTTCAACGCCGAGGCGATTAAGCGGCACATCAATTGCCGGTTTTGTTCAATACTGTCAGCTGCGGAATAATGCTTGGGTAAGATCTCAATATGCGTTCCGCACGGCGTGCTAATCGTACCGACATAGCTGTCTAATCGCAGCGTACGGCGATCTTTGACCTCCACCAGCCTCACGCCATTATCGCTAAAACGGGACTGCATCTGGCAGAGCCATTCAAAGGCGCTGAGGCTAATTTCCGCATGGTCTAACGTTGTCACCGAATGGCCCGATACGGGCGTACTCAGGTGCGCATATTCGCGCACCGTTATCCATGTTTGCTTCACCTATACAGCTCCAGAAATATACAGATAGCTCTCAAGATGATGGAATGCCTGCGGATTAAGTACCCATCGGCGATCCTGAAGCGTTGCCGCCCGCTGTGCGCCAAACAGCGCGGTGAGCGATGTCTCTTCTCCCGGCTGACGGATAAAGCGCCAGCGCGCATCACGGCGGTTATCGTCATTCAGCACAAGGCTAATTCGTTCCCAATCTTCAAAGAAGTACTCCTGCAACAGCGGAATGATTTGGCTACTGAAAATATGAGCCAGCAGGCTAACCGAGGGATCGTCTTTGAGCGGCAGCAGGATGGCGTGCCCGATACAGTGATCGCGGTCCAGCAGGACTTCAATACGTTGATTGATAATGTTGAGCAGATCGCCAATATTCACGCAGGTGCCATTATCTTCGATTTCAATATCAGCGAGCAACGAACAGTCTGGCTGCATTTCGATGAAATGGAAGCGGCGACGCAGGGCAATATCCAGACCGGATAATGACCGGTCAGCCGTATTCATGGTGCCGATGATCCACAGATTTTGCGGTACGCTGAACGGCTTCTTCGAATAAGGCAGAATAACTTCCAGCCCTCGCCTGCTCCTCCCCGCTTACCGGCCTCAATCAGCGTGATCAGCTCACCAAAAATTCGCGAGACATTTCCACGGTTAATCTCATCGATTATCAGCACATGAGGCAGAGGGCCGTTGTCTCACGCTGTGTTAACGGATAGCCGCCTCCCGCAATCCGGCAAACAGATCGGTGACATTTATCCGCCATAGCGGGTACATCGTCATTGGCCGCAGTGAGCAGTTGTCATTAAGCGAAAGAATATTGAAGCGAATATTGCTCAGCAACCAGTTAACCGGCAGCCGATGTACATAGTCCTCCCTGACGCCCGACGGAGTATCCGGCTGGTACTCATAAGACCCGGTCACAACGCCAACAGCACAAATTTCATTGACGCTGGCGAGGCACAGCAAAATATCTCCCGGTTTGGCTTCCTGGCTGAAATAGGCCAGAGAATTACGTTCATTGCGGCCTAAATTCAGCGCCGGATCATAGACATCGACAGCCGTAAGATCGCCAAGATGCTCCCAGCCAATACGCGCTTCACCGTTAGCAAAACAGTACTGCCGCGTTTCCTGGCTCGAGTTAACTTCCTCGATGGAAATCTTCCAGATCTTCGCCTGCGGATCGATACCTAACGCCCGCTCCGTCTCACGTTCTCGACGAGCGTTATTACACATACGTTTGAAAATACCGTCTTCGATGCAATAACTTAACTGACCGTCTTCTTCCTTTTCCTCAAGGGAGCATTGATTCTGGCGCGAATACCTTCCACGAAGTCTTCATAGCTAAAACTCTGGTGGAACGTCACAAAAGCAATTTGTTCCTTTTTCACCAGTTCATCAAAGCGGTCTTTCAGCACACTGCGGTCTTCGGCCTCATCCGAATCATGTCGGGCCAGCAGTTGCGGATCCAGAATTTCGAGCGCTTTATTAACCGTATGATACGTTTTACCCGTTCCCGGCGGCCCGTACAGGATTTGGTTTAACGGCGGCATTTTCTCTGATATTTCAGTGGGATCGTCATCATCTGCTTCTACCTGCTCATCCTGCCGCCAAAGCTGCATACCATACTCCAACGCCGGCACATCGCCTCTGCTCTCCATCAGGATGCCATAGGCGGTAACGTGGTTAATTTTTGTGTCGCGGCAAAGTTCACGCAGGCGCGCTAATTTATAAATCGGCAGCAGGACAGGATTAGCGTGATCCTGATAAATGAAAGCGAGTTTCCATTTGAGCGAAGTTTCAAAATCCAGCTGTTCAATAGCCTCAAGGTTCCCGTGTGCAACGGCGTTAATGACTTTCAGGATATTATCTTTAACCGTTGCAAACGCTTCTTCGGCGGTCGTGCCATATTTCTTTTTCCACGAATAAAGTTCATCTATCTGGATAAAGTCACGTTCGCCTTTCGGCGGAGCAGCTCGCATATAGATACCAAACTTGGAGGCATCTCCCCAGCATTTGAGCCGAGATAGCGGCCCTGGCCAAATTCCAGCCACCAGGCCAACGTCTCTTTATTTCCTGCGTCGGTATACTCACTCAGCGTCATGCTGGCAATCCGCTCAGCGGGCCATTTCTGCAAAAACGCATCCAGGGCTTGTTGCCTTTCCTGCGAATTGATACTCATTGTTTCCCCACGCGTTTATTTTGTCATTTTCACCGATAGATAACATCGACCTTATGGCGCTTAGCTTTAGCGTCATAAACATATTTCTAATTATTTCAACAGAGGGTGAACCTATCAATATTTCAACAAGATAGCCATTGTTGCAACAGGGCTGCGACGCAAAAATATGATATAAAACAATTCTTATGCCTGGCACCATGAATATGCGCAGAGGTTTCTGATAATAAAGTCGTATATCTCCTGTTGCGCCATCAGAAGATCAATCCGCGTTGCCGGATCCGCGCCTTTCTTGTACTCTTCCTCCGCTAAATTTCATCAACGATGGACGCTCATGACTGCGCATACCTCTAAAGACCCTCTACACGGCGTAACCCTGGAAATGCAGGTTAACGCGCTGGTCGCCCGCTACGGCTGGGATCGGTTGAGCCAACTGATCAAAATCAACTGTTTTAAGAATGACCCCAGCGTGAAGTCCAGCCTCAAATTTTTGCGCCGTACGCCCTGGGCGCGTGCGGAAGTTGAAGCCTTATATCTCGATGCCTTACATGACGAAGTTGATGTGACGCCGGCAGAACCGGCGTTCGATCCGTGGGCAAATAGCCGCGCTAAGCGCTGATGCGTACTAACGGTTTGCCCTATAAACCGTTGTGATATCAGACCACGGCCGACGCACGCTGGCGTCGGCCATGGTCTTTACAGGAAGAATTTCACCGCCTGCTGCAGCGTGGTTGCTATACCCCACAGCAGCGGCACGCTAACGGCCAGCCAGCTTGCCGTCATTAACAGCGTCGACGGCTGAGCCTCCCAGGTCAGCTGAGCATTTTTATTGATGGTATACAATCCCTTCGCCTGCTGCTGCTGTTCGGCAGTCATCGCGTATTTCTCCGGCAGCGGTCGCACCAGCTGGTTGCAGATAAAACCGATGATCAGCAGGCCGGTCAGCACTATCAGCGTAATGTCATAAACCCGCTCGGGCGTCACACCATGCGCCAGCTGATATTCACGCAGATAGTTCACCAGCACCGGGCCGCTAATCCCCGCCGCCGACCAGGCCGTCAGCAGCCGCCCATGAATGGCCCCTACCATTTGTGAACCAAAAACGTCGGCAAGATAGGCCGGAATGCTGGCAAAACCCCCACCGTACATCGAGATAATAACGCACAGCGCGCAGACGTAGAGAGCCACGTAACCGCCATGGTTGACCAGCGGCAGCGTGCCGTACAGCACCGCGCCCAGGCAGAAAATGATCGCAAAAGTCATTTTGCGTCCGCATAAATCAGAGACCGATGCCCAGAAGAAACGCCCCAGAATATTAAACAGGCTCAGTAAACCGGTGAATCCCGCCGCCATGGTGGCAATGCGCTTCAGCTGTTCGCTATTCAGCGCATACCAGTTCAGGTCGAGCGACAGCAGCTTGCCGGCAAAGATCTCCTGCAGCATCGGCGACGCCATGCCGAGGATGCCAATACCTGCGGTAACGTTCAGCCACAGTACCAGCCATAGCAGCCAGAACTGCGGCGTACGGCAAGCCACGCTCACGTGAACCTGAATAGTTGAGTGATTGCGGATCGTGTTCTGCGCTTTTTCTCCCGATGGGTGCCAGCCCATCGGCGGTAAGCGGTAGCCAAAGGTACCGCAGAGCATAAATAACGCGTAGATCGCCGCCAGCGCCAGGATACTTTGCCACACGCCGTTACCTTCCGGCCCGGCAAAGAAATTCATCAGCGCGTTAGCTAACGGTGCGCCCACCAGCGCCCGCCGCCAAAGCCCATAATCGCCATCCCGGCCGCCATACCGCGTTTATCAGGAAACCAGCGCAGCAGCGTGGAAACCGGGGAAATATAGCCAAGCCCCAGGCCGATCCCGCCGATCACCCCGGCCCCCAGCCACAGCAGCCAGAGCTGATGAAAATAGATCGCCACGCTGGATAGCAGCAGCCCTCCGCACCAGCACAGCGTCGCTACAAAGCCCACCAGCCGTGGCCCTACCTTCTCCAGCCAGCTTCCCCATAATGCTGCCGAACAGCCGAGAAACACAAAAAACAGCGTATAAGTCCACCCGAGCATGGAGATCTTCCAGTCGCAGTCGCGGGTCACCAGTTGCTGCCAAAAGGAGAGGTTAACTGGGCATTGTAAGTGCTCGCTAACACCAATAAGCTGGGACATCGGTAGCCAGTAAACGGAAAACCCATAGGCCATACCGATGCAAAGATGGACGGCCAACGCAGCGGGCGGCACCAGCCAGCGGTTAAAACCCGGTCTGGCGATAATCCGCGGTTTGGCAAAAAACTCGCGCAACGGTGAAACCGGTGCGGTGGCGATGTTTTCATTCATTTGCGCCATATTCCTGTCCTTTTCATGTGTAATGGCCGACGAACGCGCCGTCGGAGACAGGAGGTAAAAGGCAAGAAAGGTGCCATTCGCTCAAAATGCGTACAGAAATGACGACTGAAGCGAGCAAGCAGCACCTGACTAACAGAACAAAAAAACCAGCTATAGTCGGTTAAATTATGAACGGGTATACATACGAGAGGATAATGTCGATTTTGATAACGTCGCTCTCAGAGTGATACGACAGCGACGTTGGTTTTCGCAGGCGGATCTAGATAACGATCAGATCGTATTTTTTGATCTTGCGATACAACGTAGCAATCCCGATACCTAACTCATCTGCTGCCTGCTTTTTATTGCTATAGCGGCTCAAGGCATCGCGAATCATCTGACGTTCCATCTCTTCAAGCCCGGTGACCCCCTCCTCTTCTTTTGCGGTTTTGAGCACCGTTGTCCCTCTGGCATCCGGACGTTCGCCGATTTTTCCACTGCTCACCATGTTTGGCGGCAGCAGCGAAACATCAATCACTTCGCCGGAAGGCACCACGTTGACCAGATATTCCATCAGGTTGCTCAACTCACGAATATTGCCCGGCCAGCGATAGCTTTTCAGCAGTGCAATCACCTCCGGCGCGACACCGGGATAGACCAGCTCCAGCCGACGGGTATGCAGATGCAGGAAATAGTGAATCAGCAGTTCGATGTCATCCTGACGTTCACGTAACGGCGGCAGACGTAACGGAATCACATTGAGACGATAGTAGAGATCCTCCCGGAACTTACCTTCAGCGATAAATTGATCGAGGTTTTGATTGGTGGCGGAAATAATTCGAATATCCACCGGCACCGGATGACTGGCCCCTACCGGCTGGATCTCCCGTGATTCAATGGCGCGCAACAGCTTGGCTTGCAGCGTGAGCGGCATATCGCCAATTTCATCCAGAAACAGTGTCCCGTGGTTAGCGGCCTGAATGAGCCCCGTTTTGCCGTTGGCCGATGCGCCAGTAAAGGCCCCTTTCACGTAACCAAACAGTTCACTTTCCAGCAGTTGTTCAGGAATGGCCGCGCAGTTAATGGCAATAAACGGCTTATCTTTGCGGTCGCTCAGCTTGTGCACCGCACGGGCGACAACCTCTTTACCGGTTCCGCTTTCTCCGGCAATCATCACGCTTGATGGGCTGGGGCAACGCGAGTTATCAGCTTTTTCAGTTGTCGCATTGGCCGACATTCTCCGACCATTTGTTCAATCTGCGGCCCCTCCTGCGGCGCGGTAATATCCGCCGAAGAGTGTGACTGATGAAACGCCATCAGAAACAGCCATTGATCCTGAATGGCGTGCAGCTGACCAATGATGAGCTCTTTCTTATCATCAATAGAAATGACATGCTGAACGTGTCCGCGAATAAAATTTTGCGCGAACGTCAGAGGCCGGAAATGAATCTCTTTACCCACCATATTCCCCTGGGACACCCCAAGGATTTTTAACGCTGCCTGATTAACAAATTTGACTTTCTGTTCCTGGCTGACAACGAGCACGCCCTGGTCCATATTGTCAAGCATCGTTAAAAACATTTTCTGGATATTGTCGCTACCGCTCTGATCCTCCAGTAAACGGGAGACAAATATGGAGGAGACGTGGCGAACATAATCGGAAAACTCGGTGATATTATCATTTATTCGCTCCTGCTGGTCGCGCGTCAGGGCAATCAGACTAATAACGCCGACGCACTGCTCCTGATAAATCACCGGCGTTCCGAGGAAGGCCTTTTCTTTGCAGGTTTCCTTACTTTCACAACCTTTACAGAGGGATCAAAACGAGAATGGGTAACAACCTTCTCCTTTTTTGTTTCAATGATGTAACGAAGAAGTCTCGAGTCTGTATTTAATTTACGGCCAAGGAATTTCCCATAACTTCCTGTCCCGGCCACGCGCATAGCGTATTGTCGACAATTTCAACTTCAAGCTGAAGAACGCTGGAGAGCATGCGGGCAAAACGTTGAATTGTAGGCTGAATCTGCATCAAGATAGATGATGAACTGGAAGGTATCATAATATCACTCACTGAAAGCTAACGGGGTGAACGTCAACGCTTATTTCTTTACGATGATACTACCGCAGCCCCTGGCAATAATTGACCTGAGCACTTTCTCTTTTTCAATTCTTGAATCAAATATGGAAGTGGTATCACATTTTCATATCAATATGATAATTTCGATGATGATTTTATCAATATGGTGCGTTTCTCTGTCGACGGGTAATATAACGCCTGAAAAAAAACCATGTATAAATAAACACATCACCTGACCACAGCGCCCCATGTTATTCCCACCCGGCATCAACGCATTCTTTTCGTGATATCCATCGCATAATTTCGGCATATTGACCGTTGTAAATTGGGCCCTTTGGAAATTGGCACGCTTATTGTTAGTCAAATACCAGCGCTGGCATTCGCCGCAGCGGTAACCAGCAATCAATAAGCCCGTCATTCACGACCAGGATTGAAATATGAAAACTGTTAACGAACTGATTAAGGATATCAACACGCTGAACTCTAATCTGCATGAGAAGGATTTCCTGCTGACCTGGGAACAGTCGCCGGACGAACTCAAGCAGGTGCTGGACGTCGCGGAAGCGTTAAAAACGCTGCGTGCGGAAAATATTGCCACCAAAGTGTTTAACAGCGGCTGGGATTTCCGTATTCCGCGATAACTCAACCCGTACCCGCTTCTCCTATGCTTCGGCGTTGAATCTGCTTGGGCTGGCGCAGCAGGATCTCGACGAAGGAAAATCGCAGATTGCCCACGGCGAAACGGTACGTGAAACCGCCAATATGATCTCGTTCTGCGCCGATGCTATAGGCATTCGCGACGATATGTATCTTGGCGCGGGTAATGCCTATATGCGTGAAGTGGCGAAGCGCTGGATGATGGCTACAAACAGGGCGTGCTGCCGCAGCGCCCGGCGCTGATTAACCTGCAGTGTGATATTGACCACCCGACGCAAGCGATGGCCGATCTGGCCTGGCTACGTGAACACTTTGGTTCGCTGGAGAATCTTAAAGGCAAGAAAATCGCCATGACCTGGGCCTATTCTCCAAGCTACGGCAAGCCGCTCTCTGTGCCGCAGGGCATTATCGGCCTGATGACCCGTTTTGGTATGGACGTCACCCTCGCCCACCCGGAAGGCTACGACCTGATTCCTGATGTGATTGAGGTCGCGAAAAATAACGCCAAGGCCTCCGGCGGCAGCTTCCGTCAGGTGACGGACATGGCAGAAGCCTTTAAAGATGCCGATATCGTCTATCCGAAGTCCTGGGCGCCGTATCAGGTCATGGAGCAGCGTACCGAGCTGCTGCGCGCTAACGATCACGACGGTCTGAAGGCGCTGGAGAAAGCCTGTCTGACGCAAAACGCCCAGCATAAAGACTGGCACTGCACCGAAGAAATGATGGCGAAAACCCGCGACGGCGACGCGCTGTATATGCACTGCCTGCCTGCCGATATTACCGGCGTGTCCTGTAATGAAGGTGAAGTCACCGAAGCGGTGTTCGAAAAATACCGTATTGCCACCTACAAAGAGGCCAGTTGGAAGCCGTACATCATCGCCGCCATGATCCTCTGCCGCAAATACGCGAAGCCGGGCAAGTTGCTGGAGCAACTGCTGGCCGAGGCGCAGAAACGCATCAAATAGCCACCTTCGCTGGCCTGCGGGCCAGCATCACTCCCCGTAATGATGAATAAGGACAGTGTATGTCTGCTTTCTCACTGAAAATGGATATTGCCGATAACCGTTTTTATACCGGTGAAACCTCGCCGCTGTTTGCGCGCCAGCCTGCGCAACAGGCGCGCCGTTTCCATCAAAAAATTGCCGGCTACCAACCCACGCCGCTGTACGCGCTGAATGAACTGGCCGCCCTGTTTGGCGTAAACAAAATTCTGGTGAAGGACGAGTCGCAGCGATTTGGCCTTAACGCTTTCAAGATGCTGGGCGGTTCTTACGCGATTGCACAATTACTGTGTGAAAAGTACCAGTTGGATATCAACGCGCTGTCACTCGATGACCTGAAATCGCGCATTAAAGAAAAAATGACCTTCGCCACCACCACCGATGGTAACCACGGGCGTGGCGTGGCATGGGCGGCGCAGCAGTTGGGGCAAAACGCGGTGATTTACATGCCAAAAGGTTCAGCTCAGGAACGCGTGGACGCCATTCTGCGACTTGGCGCGGAGTGTATCGTCACCGACATGAACTATGACGATACCGTCCGCTTCACCATGCAGACGGCGCAGAAAAACGGCTGGGAGGTGGTACAGGATACCGCATGGGATGGCTACACCAAAATCCCCACCTGGATTATGCAGGGCTACGCCACGCTGGCCGATGAAGCCGTTGAACAAATGTCGGCGATGGGCATCGCTCGCCCAACGCACGTTTTCCTGCAGGGCGGCGTTGGCGCGCTGGCAGGCGGCGTGCTTGGCTACCTGGTAGACGTCTACGGCGCGGAGAATCTGCGCTCCGTCATCGTTGAGCCCGAGCTGGCCGACTGCCTCTACCGCTCCGGGGTGAAGGGGCAAATCGTCAACGTCGGCGGCGATATGGCCACCATCATGGCAGGCCTGGCCTGCGGTGAACCCAACCCGCTCGGCTGGGAAGTTCTGCGCAACTGCGCCAGCCAGTTTATCTCCTGCCAGGACGCGGTTTCCGCACTGGGTATGCGGGTGCTGGGTAACCCGCCTGGCCGCGACCCGCGCGTCATTTCCGGGGAGTCCGGAGCGGTCGGCCTTGGCGTACTCGCCGCCGTTCACTATCACCCACAGCGCGACGCGCTCATGAACAAACTGCAGCTGGATAGCCACTCCGTCGTGCTGATCATCAGCACCGAAGGCGACACCGACGTGAAGCATTATCGGGAAATCGTCTGGGAAGGTAAGCATCCGGCAGCGCAATAAATCCTACAAATTCAGAACTGGAGAACATCCTCATGGCTAAGAATATTCCTTTTAAACTGATTGTTGAAAAAGCCAACCACTACCAACAGGACATGACCCGCTTTCTGCGCGATATGATTGCCATCCCGAGCGAAAGCTGCGACGAAAAACGCGTAGTGCACCGCATCAAAGAAGAGATGGAAAAGGTCGGTTTCGATAAAGTGGAAATCGACCCTATGGGTAACGTGCTGGGTTATATCGGCCACGGCCCGCGTCTGGTGGCGATGGACGCGCATATTGATACCGTGGGTATCGGTAATATCAAGAACTGGAGCTTCGACCCCTATCAGGGCATGGAAACCGACGAACTCATCGGCGGCGCGGCGCGTCTGATCAGGAAGGCGGGATGGCGTCGATGGTCTACGCCGGCAAGATTATTAAAGATCTGGGGCTGGAAGACGAATATACCCTGCTGGTGACCGGTACGGTGCAGGAAGAGGACTGCGATGGGCTTTGCTGGCAGTATATTATCGAACAGTCCGGCATTCGTCCGGAGTTCGTGGTCAGCACCGAACCCACCGACTGCCAGATCTACCGTGGCCAGCGCGGCCGCATGGAGATTCGTATCGATGTCTCTGGCGTCAGTTGCCACGGCTCCGCGCCGGAACGCGGCGACAACGCCATCTTTAAAATGGGACCGATTCTCAACGAACTGCAGGATCTTTCCCACAAGCTGGGCAACGATGAATTCCTCGGTAAAGGCACCCTCACCGTATCGGAAATCTTCTTTACCTCACCAAGCCGCTGCGCGGTCGCCGATAGCTGTGCCGTTTCCATCGACCGTCGTCTGACCTGGGGTGAAACCTGGGAAGGCGCGCTGGAGGAAATTCGCGCCCTGCCTGCGGTACAAAAAGCCGGTGCGGTGGTCTCTATGTACAACTATGACCGTCCATCCTGGACCGGGCTGGTGTATCCGACCGAATGCTACTTCCCGACCTGGAAAGTGGAAGAGAATCACTTCACCGTGCGCGCGCTGAGCAATGCCTATGAAGGTCTCTTCGGCAAAGCCCCGGTGGTCGATAAGTGGACCTTCTCCACTAACGGCGTCTCGATCATGGGCCGTCACGGCATTCCGGTGATTGGTTTTGGTCCGGGTAAAGAGCCGGAAGCCCACGCGCCAAACGAAAAAACCTGGAAGTCACACCTGGTCACCTGCGCCGCAATGTATGCCGCAATTCCGCTGAGCTGGCTGGCCACCGAGTCACTGTAGTCCGCTATTCCTCCCGCCGTTCGCGGCGGGAGCCTGGAGTTTATATGCGCGTACTGATTAAAAACGGCACCGTCGTCAACGCCGACGGACGGGCCAGACAGGACCTGCTCATTGAAAACGGCCTGATTAGCCGACTGGCCGAAGAGATAACCGTCGAACAACCCTGCGAAGTGATTGACGCCAGCGGCTGCTACGTGATGCCCGGCGGCGTGGATGTTCATACCCATTTCAACATTGATACCGGTCTGGCCCGCAGCTGCGACGATTTCTTTACCGGCACCCGCGCCGCGGCCTGTGGCGGTACAACCACTGTCGTCGATCATATGGGATTTGGTCCGGCAGGCTGTCGGTTGCGCCATCAGCTGGAGACCTATCACGGTTACGCCGCCTACAAAGCCGTCATTGACTACAGCTTTCACGGCGTCATTCAGCACATCAACGCTGCGATCCTCGATGAAATTCCCATGATGGTCGACGCGGGATCAGCAGTTTCAAACTCTATTTAACCTACCAGTACAAGCTGAGCGATGACGACGTACTTCAGGTGATGCGCCATCTGCACAGCGCGGGCGCACTGACCACCGTGCACCCGGAAAACGACGCCGCCATTGCCCGTAAACGCGCTGAATTTCTGGCACAGGGGAAAACCGCGCCGCGCTATCACGCCCTGAGCCGGCCACTGGAATGCGAAGCGGAAGCTATCGCGCGCATGATCAACCTGGCGCAACTCGCCGGTAATGCGCCGCTGTATATCGTGCATCTGTCGAACGGACTGGGGCTGGAATACCTGAAGCTGGCGCGTTCGCGTCATCAACCGGTGTGGGTGGAAACCTGCCCGCAGTATCTGTTGCTCGATGACCGCTGCTATGAACGCGAGGATGCGCTGAAATATCTGCTCAGCCCGCCGCTGCGTAATGCCAGCAACAATGACGCGCTGTGGTGCGGGGTGAGCGACGGCTCCATTGATGTGATAGCCACCGATCATTGTGCCTTTTCGATGGCCCAGCGTCAGCATCTGTCAAACGGCGATTTTAGCCGCTGCCCGAACGGTCTGCCGGGGCGGAAAACCGTCTACTGCTGCTGTTCTCGCACGGTGTGATGACCGGACGAATTACGCCCGAACATTTCGTCGCCCTCACCAGCGCTAATCCGGCGAAGCTGTTCGGCCTGTGGCCACATAAAGGCGTGCTGGCGGCAGGTGCCGACGGCGACGTGGTGATTATCGATCCGCGCCGGACGACCACCATTCGTCACGAAATGCTGCACGACAACGCCGACTATTCGCCGTGGGAGGGTTTTATCTGTCAGGGCTCCATCCGCCAGACGCTGTCGCGTGGCCGGGTCATCTTCAGTAATGGCACCTTCTGCGGCGTCGCCGGTCAGGGCCGTTTCCTGCGGCGCGCCCCTTTTCTTCCGCAGCCCTTCCTGTAAGCGGCATGCCATCTTAAAGAGAGGATTTCATGAGTAAAAAAATCGTACTCGCCCTTGGCGGAAACGCACTGGGGGACGATCTGGCCGGGCAAATGCAGGCCGTTAAACAAACCTCACAGGCCATCGTCGACCTGATTGCACAGGGCCATCAGGTGGTAGTCACCCACGGCAATGGCCCGCAGGTGGGGATGATCAATCTGGCGTTTGAAGCCGCCGCCAAAACCGATGCCATACCCAATGCTGCCAATGTCAGTGTGCGTGGCGCTGAGTCAGGGTATATCGGTTATGACCTGCAAAATGCGCTACGCGAAGAGTTACTGTCGCGCAATATGGATATTCCGGTCGCCACGCTGATTACCCAGGTGGAGGTTGACGCCAACGATCCAGCATTCAGTAACCCTACCAAGCCGATCGGCTCCTTCTTCAGCAAAGAAGAGGCGGAACAGCTGGCCCAAAAGGGATACATCCTGAAAGAGGACGCCGGGCGCGGATATCGCCGCGTGGTCGCCTCACCGCAGCCGATTGATATTGTTGAAAAAGAAACGGTTAAAGCGCTGATGGACGCCTGCCACGTGGTGATCACCGCCGGCGGCGGCGGGATCCCGGTGATCCGCGAGGGGAATCATCTGCGCGGCGCCAGCGCGGTCATTGATAAAGATTGGGCCAGCGCGAAGCTGGCAGCCATGATTGATGCCGATATGCTTATCATTTTGACCGCGGTGGAGAAAGTGGCCATCAACTTTGGTAAACCCAACGAGCAGTGGCTGGATAAACTCACTTTAGGCGACGCCGACCGTTTTATTGCTGAAGGACATTTCGCAAAAGGTTCCATGTTGCCGAAGGTGGAAGCTGCAGCCTCCTTTGCCCGTTCCCGTCCCGGGCGTAAAGCGTTGATCACCGTGTTGAGCAAAGCGAAGGAAGGTATTGAAGGTAAAACCGGCACCATTATCGAAGGATAAAACCACCCAATAACGCCGGGCCAGGCTCAGCGCCGCCCCGGCGTTGGCTTATACGGCAATTGGGCTACGATTCTGCTGTTTAATGCGTTGATTTGTCAGCATCATCAACGCTTCCAGCACACCACCACCAATCGCCCTCGCCTTGTCCGATACGCTGGTATAGTCAGCCTTATCACCGCGCGGGTCGATATCGCTGATTTTAAAACCAATATCGACCACCAGACCATCGTTGAGCAGCCCGCGCACCATACCGCTGAGCGGAGCCTGAATTTCAGCCTCACCAACGGTGGCAATCACATCGCCCTCGTTGACGATATCGCCCAGCTTCACGCGAGCGCGCATCACGCCCGCGCCTGGCGCGCGGATCACGCGTTTGGCGGTATGCCCATAATATTTCCCGGTACGCCGGTGTTCTCCTGCGCGCGACCTTGATAGATAACCTGTCCCAGCCAGTGGCCACGATTGGTTTCAATCACCGCATGACAGTCGGTTCCCGCGCAAAAACCCGGCCCAAGCGCAATCACCGACGGGGCCAGCCCGCAGTGAGTCCCCAGATTCTCTTTCGCCAGGATCGCATCCACCACGCAGTCGGGCTTCAGCTCGCGCAGCGACTCGCACAGCGGATCAACCAGCACCGGAATGATACCGCTCTCCGCCACCCGCATAGCGTCCTGGGCAGAGGCAACATGACGCGCGGTCACACCTTCTACCGTCATTTCACCGTCAAATATCGCCTGGGCAAAGGCCACAGTACGACGAATCACCGTCGGTTTTTCCACCTCCAGCATCACCACTTTAAAACCGGCATGCCACAATCGCAGCGCCACGCCCGTCGCGATATCGCCCGCCCCGCGAATCACCACCCGCAGCGGCTGCGTTGGCGAGTCGCTGGCCATCATCAGCCCGCCCGGCGCGCGATTTTTCACCTGTAAGATCTCCGCCAGCACGCTGATGGCGATTTCATTCGGCGTCTCGGCGCCAATGTTATAGCCCACCGGCGCGTGCAGCCGGGCGATATGTTCCTCGGCAACGCCATTCTCGCGCAGCTGGCGTAAAAACACCTGCACCTTACGACGGCTGGCCAGCAGGCCCAGCCAGGCGGTAGGCAGTACGACCAGCTTATCCAGCGCTTCGCGATCCTGATTATTGGTGGCGATCAGCACATAGTTATCCGGCTGAACGGCCAGTTTTTCCACAGCATCGCCGAAGCTCTGTGCGTGTACCAATTGGGTGAACGGCGGGAAACGTTCAGGATTGAGGCTTTCCGGGTAAATATCCGCCACCGCGAGTTCAAAACCCAGCAATGCTGCGCTCTGAGCCACCGCACGATTCACATGACCGGCGCCAATCAACACCAGCCTGGGGCGCAGGCCATGAACGCTGATGTACACCGACATCGCGCCGCCGCAGTCCGAGCCCACCGCATCGGCCCCGGTACGCGCCATCCGGCCATGAAACATGCGCGAGGCCTTTTCACGCAGGGCATCGAGGGCTTCATCAATGACCCGGCGTTCAACCATACCGCCGCCGATCGTGCCGACAATACTGCCGTCATCACGGACCAGCATCTGTGCGGAATGTCGGGGAGTAGAACCGCGACTGTCGACGATTTGCGCCAGCGCGAACGGACGGTTTTGTGCTTCGAGTCTTGCCGCTTCTGAGAAAATATTCATAACAACCTCAAATGGATATTCCTTGATCACCCCAGAATGGAGTCACTTTCTCACTCGTCTGCGCGTAATCGCCGGACGCGACTGGACCGACCCGGCCCAGATGACGTCGACATCCTTTCTCATTATCACATTGCCAGGCTGCAAATTCTCATTTTGAGAAAGTTGGTTGAGCAGCCAGATACGCCGGCAGCCCGTTGGCGCGCCTTTAAACGCGCCTTGCGGATGCTGAACCAGGCGATGCAACATCGGCCACATGAGCGCGTCATGCGCCGTAGCGCCGGTGATGCGGGAAAAAAGTGGCCAGCGGTGGACAGTGGCTGGCCCAATCGGTTTTCCGAGCATCCCTGCTCCTGTAATGGCAACTACGCAACAACAGGAATGAGGGATGCAAGGTTCATGCTCATCCGGCGCTTTAAGTGCAAAACCGTGAGCGCCGTCAGCTTCTACCAGCACGACGTCCACCAGGCCACTCGCCATGAGCGCGTCCAGTTGGGCGGGCGTAAAGCCTCTGACCTTTCCTGACGCCGGCAGCCAGGCAGAAAAACACGCCTGTAGCGGCTGCTGCCAGAATGTAGCGGGCAGTGTCTGCGGATCGCGGCACAGGGTGACCGGCAAGCCGTGGGGGACAAACATATGGGTCGTGGTGGTCAGCAGCACGCGTCGCCCAGCCTGCTGAAACAGCTCTGCCAGCCAGAACAACGTGCTAGTTTTCCCACCCGCCCCACGGCGGCAATCAGTAAAGGACTGGCAGTGGCGTTCAAATCACATAATAGATCGTCAACGTGCGGTATATTTTCCATGTTGCGCGATATCCCTATATTCAGGAGCAAAGATAAAAATGGAGGTCGATTGCATTATTACCGCCGCGGGCTGTCCTCTCGAATGGGACAATGGAAAATGATGTTACCCTGGCAGGATGGCACAATACTTGATGCAAGTATTAAAAATGCGCGCCGCTGCTGCTCGCATATTATTTTAGTGACCGGATTTCGCCATAAGGATCTAATAACACGATATTCTGGCATGCCCAACATGACCCTGATTTATAATCCTGACTTCCGCCAGGGGCTCTATTCTTCGGTGAAAGCGGGTATTCAGGCATTACGCCATGATTATTGTTTTATCACCCACGGCGATTTGCCATGCCTCGACGATGGCGTTTTTGATGAACTCTGGCAACAGCGCTTCGAAGGTACGCTGCTGCCATATTACGCGGGCGTGCCGGGGCATCCCATTCTCACGTCTACCGGTAATTTGCAGCAGTGTTTAAGCGACGCTCACCAGACCTCGGTACGTCAATGTCTACTCACAGGCCCCTATCGTAAACTAACGCTCAATAATCCCGCAATTATCCTCGATATTGATACCACGGAAGACTTTACTCGCTTAAATAAGAACCACAATACATCAATGCCCAAATGATATTATCAATTTGATAGCCCGCTATCATTATTGATAAATAAGCAAAGCGTCTTTGCCTGAGTGATTTTAATTCTCATCAATAAACTGAATCACGCTGCATTACGCCGTTTTAACTTTAGATCTCTCTCACATTTCCAGACGAATTCTCTCTATTACCCCAATATCTGGTGTGATTGTTGCTGACCTCCCCTTATCCGTCGGAATTATCACAATACCGGCCACTATGATTTAACAGGTAAGTCTAAGGAGAGGATTATGGGCGATATCATGCGTCCCGTTCCGTTTGAGGAACTCTTAACGCGTATTGTTGATGAATATCAGAATCATCGTTCCATCTTTGGTATTCCGGAACAGCAGTTTTACTCACAAAACAGTCCGCATAAGGTGAGCGTGTTTGGTGAAACCTGCGCGACGCCGATTGGCCCGGCTGCGGGCCGCATACCCAGCTGGCGCAAAATATTATTACGTCCTGGCTGACCGGTGGACGGTTTATCGAACTCAAAACGGTACAAATCCTCGACCGTCTGGAGCTGGAAAAACCCTGTATCGACGCCGAAGATGAATGTTTCAATACCGAATGGTCCACCGAGTTTACCCTGCTTAAGGCGTGGGATGAGTATCTGAAGGCGTGGTTTATTCTGCACCTGCTGGAGGAGATCCTGCCACTGACGCCAGTTAAAGACGGCAAGTCGTTTATCTTCAATATGAGCGTCGGCTATAACCTCGAAGGTATCAAACAGCCTCCGATGCAGCAGTTTATCGACAACATGATGAACGCCGGATCGCAGCCTAAATTTGCCCAGTATCGCGACACGCTAACCCGCTGGCTGCGACAACATCGGCCAGAAAACGCCGCGCTGGTGAACCGCATTCCGGCAAAATTGGTTCAGGGGTGACGCTCTCCACGATGCACGGCTGCCCGCCGGACGAAATTGAAGCCATCTGTCGCTATATGCTGGAAGAAAAGCAGCTGAATACCTTCGTGAAACTCAACCCGACGCTGCTGGGCTTCAAGCGAGTACGTGAAATTCTCGATACCTGCGGCTTTGGCTATATTGGCCTGAACGAAGCTTCTTTCGACCACGATCTGAAAATTGACCAGGCGCTGGAAATGCTGAAGCGTTTGATGACGCTGGCCAAAAGTAAAAACCTTGGCTTCGGCGTGAAGCTGACCAATACCCTCGGTACGGTGAACAACAAAGGCGCACTGCCGGGCGACGAAATGTATATGTCCGGGCGCGCGCTGTTCCCGCTGTCAATCAACGTCGCCGCCCTGCTGTCGCGCGAGTTTGACGGCAAGCTGCCCATTTCCTACTCCGGCGGCGCCAGCCAACTGAACATCCGCGATATTTTCGAGACCGGCATCCGCCCAATCACCATGGCCACCGATCTGCTGAAGCCCGGCGGCTATCTGCGCTTAAGCGAATGTATGCGCGAACTGGAACAGGCCGACGGCTGGCAGATGACTCAGGTCGACGTGAAGCGCCTGAACGCGCTGGCGGAAAAAGCGGTCAGCATGGAGTATACCCAGAAGCACTGGAAGCCGGACGATCGTATTGATGTCGGCGAAAAATTGCCGCTGACCGACTGCTACGTTGCCCCTTGCGTGAGCGCCTGCGCCATCAAGCAAGATATCCCGGAGTACATTCGACTGATGGGCGAACAGCGCTACGTTGACGCGCTGGAACTTATCTATCAGCGCAACGCGCTGCCGGCCATTACCGGTCATATCTGTGACCATCAGTGCCAGTACAACTGCACACGCCTCGACTACGATAGCGCGCTGAATATTCGTGAACTGAAGAAAATCGCCCTCGAAAAAGGCTGGGATGAATATCAGCGTCGCTGGCATAAACCCGCCGGTTCCGGCACCCAGCACCCAGTGGCAGTGATTGGCGCCGGTCCCGCAGGGCTGGCCGCGGGTTATTTCCTCGCACGTGCAGGTTACAATGTCACGTTATTTGAACGCGAAGCTAACGCGGGCGGCGTGGTGCGGAATATCATTCCGCAGTTCCGTATTCCCGGCGAGCTTATCCAACAGGATATCGACTTTGTGGTGAGCCACGGCGTCAACATCGTCTACGGCTGCGACCCGCACCTGACGGTGGAAAAACTTCAGCAACAGGGATACCGCTACGTTCTGGTCGGCACCGGTACCGATAAAAACAGCGGCGTGAAGCTGCAGGGCGATAACCCGAACGTGCGTAAATCGTTGTCCTTCCTGCGTGAATATAACCGCGGCGATAACCTGCAGTTAGGTAAGCACGTGGCCATCATTGGCGCGGGCAATACCGCGATGGACTGTGCCCGTGCAGCCCTGCGCGTGCCGGGTGTCGAGCAGGCAACCGTCATCTACCGCCGTTCGCAGCAGGAGATGCCCGCCTGGCGCGAAGAGTATGAAGAAGCGGTACACGATGGCGTCACCTTCCGCTTCCTGAATAATCCGGAGCGATTCGATGCCGACGGTACACTGACCGTACGCGTCATGGCGCTCGGTGATGTGGATGAAAAAGGCCGCCGCCGACCGGTAGAGACAGCAGAAACCTGTACGCTACAGGTCGACACGCTGATTACCGCCATCGGCGAGCAGCAGGACGGTGACGCGCTCGCCGCGATGGGCATTCCGCTGGACGCAAACGGCTGGCCGGAAGTGAACGCCGACGGTGAAACCCGTAAAGCGGGCGTTTTCCTGATTGGCGACGTTCAGCGCGGCCCGTCTTCTATTGTTTCTGCCATCGGTAACGCGCGCCGGGCAACGGATACCATTCTGGCGCGAGAAAACATTCGCAGCCACCATGGCGATAAACACTGGAACAACGTCGATCCCGCTGAAGTTTACCGGCGTAAAGGCGCCATTGTGGTCGCCAACGTAGGCAAAGACGATCGCGACGCTTTCGTCGCCCAGGAAGCCGCACGCTGCCTGGAATGCAACTATGTGTGCAGTAAATGCGTGGACGTTTGCCCGAACCGCGCCAACGTGTCGATTGCCGTCCCGGCTTCGAAAATCGCTATCAGACGCTGCACCTGGACGCCTATTGCAACGAATGCGGCAACTGCGCCCAGTTCTGCCCATGGCAGGGCAAACCGTACAAAGACAAAATTACCGTCTTCAGCCTGCCGCAGGATTTCAGCAACAGCAGCAATCCAGGCTTCCTGGTCGAGGGAATCGCGTCCATATTCGTCAGAATGAACAAACCTGGCTGCTGACCCTCGACGACCATGGGGAGTTCAATCAGATACCACCGCAGTTGGACGCCATGTGCCGCATCATCAGCCATGTCCATCGTCATCATCACTATCTTCTGGGGGCCGTTGAAGTATGAGCCAGTTACTGCTGAAAAATGCCACCATCGCCCAACTCTATCCGGCAATGGTGCAGGAAAATGTCGATATCGTGATTGAAAATACGGACATCATCGCGGTCGGGCACGATCTTTGCCATCACTACCCGCAGGCAAAAATCAAAGAGATGCACGGCAAGCTGGTGATGCCGGGGATGGTCTGCTCACATAACCACTTCTATTCGGGATTATCGCGCGGTATCCAGGCCAATATCGCCCGAGCCCGGACTTTATCTCCACGCTGAAAAACCTATGGTGGCGGCTGGACCGCGCGCTGGACGAGGAATCGCTGTACTACAGCGGGCTTATCTGCGCGATGGAGGCGATTCGCAGCGGTTGTACGGCCGTCATCGACCATCATGCCTCGCCGAACTACATTGCCGGGTCGCTCAGCCAACTGCGTAACGCTTTCCTGAAGGTCGGCCTGCGCGGCATGACCTGCTTTGAAACCACCGATCGTAACGGCGGCCAGCATGAGTTGCAGGCCAGCGTCGAAGAAAATATCCGTTTTGCGCGCGAAATAGATCGCGCGCGGGAAGCAGGGAAAGAACCCTATCTGGTCGAAGCGCATATCGGCGCGCATGCGCCGTTCACCGTGACCGATGCGGGTTTATCCATGCTCAGCGAAGCGGTGAAAGCGACCGGGCGCGGGCTGCATATCCACGCGGCGGAGGACAGCTACGACGTCTCGCATAGCCACCATCACTACGGTAAGGATTTACTGGTTCGCCTCGCGGAATTTGACCTGATCGACCGTAAGACGCTGATCGCTCACGGCCTGTATCTCTCCGACGCCGATATCGCCTTGCTCAACGAGCGCGACGGGTTCCTGGTGCATAACGCACGTTCGAACATGAATAACCACGTGGGCTATAACCGCAAGCTCGTCGCCTATCGCAATCTGGCGCTGGGTACCGACGGAATCGGCTCCGATATGTTCGAAGAGCTGAAGTTCGCCTTCTTTAAACATCGCGACGCCGGTGGCCCGCTCTGGCCAGACAGCTTTGCTCGTGCGCTCAGTAACGGTAATACACTGCTCAGTCGCAACTTCAATGCGCAGTTTGGTCGTATTGCCGCGGGATATAAAGCGGATCTCACCGTCTGCGACTATCTGCCGCCCACCCGTTGGTGGCGGAGAACATCGCCGGACATATTGCTTTTGGCATGGGATCGGGCAGCGTGCACAGCGTGATGGTCAACGGCGTGATGGTCTATGAAAACCGTGAGTTTACCTTCGACTGCGAGCCGATTTTTGCCGAGGCGCGCAACGTGGCGGCGAAGATGTGGAAACGGATGGATGGACTAGACTGATCCACAACCAATGGCCCGGTCGCGTGTGCTGGCCGGGTCAACAAACTAAATTTTATAAAACAGTGTGTTGGGGGCAATGGGCGACGGCACAAAGCCAAAATATTGATAAAACTCGCGGGCCTTATCATCGATGGCGTGCACCATCACCGCTTTAATACCGACCTGATCGGCCAGGTTGCTCACCCGCATCACAGCATCGCTGAGTAACCATTTGCCAAAACAGTGCCCTTGAGTACAAACATCGACGGCCAGACGTCCAGTAAAACAATCGGCACCGGGTCCGGCATATTCTGCCGCAGGCTGCGCCCAGATCGACATGGCTGACAGAGCCTGTGGCAATCGAATAATACCCCACACCCGCCGGGTACCTTCCAGACAGATAACAAACGTGCGCGACGCGTTCAGCAGTTGATTTTTCATGGCGCGACGGCGGAGCCAGTCGCTTAGCACGTCATTTCCACAATCGAAAGGCTGGAGAACATGTGCTTCGGTCAGCAGTTCAGGTGCGGTAACGCCTATTTCCATTCCGGTTTGACATCCTGCAAACGCTGGCGCCCTTCACGATTCTGTACCGGGGCTTCCAGTTGTTCAATGAACGCCTGATAACGGGCATCGTCCAGCACGAATACGCGCTGATCCAGAATGATATTCTGCGCCTCATGTACCGCGTGCTCGACAATAAAATCGGTTCTGTTCTTGCTGACCAGGCTGGCGGCGTAATCAATGACCGCGCGTTCTTCTTCAGTCACGCGCACGTTAATCTGTTTATCGCGCGTCGATTTACGGATGGTATTGTGCATCGTACCCTCCTCAGGTAACAAATTGCTATACAGAGATAGTATACGTAAAGGGTAACAAATTGCTATACAGATCGTGACGCAGTAGTCGCCGGGGAAGCCACTCATCCCCGGCAATCACGTCAGAACGCGGTGGTTATCTTGCGCTGCTTTTGCATTTCCGCCAGCGTCTCACCGGTGATTTTGCTTAACGCAGAGGTTGGGCAGACGTCAATACAGGCCGGGCCGCGCTCGCGCCCGTGGCAGAGATCGCACTTCACGATCGTTGCCGACTGATTTTTAGCTGACGCAATGTTAATCACGCCAAACGGACAGGCCATCACGCAGCTCTGACAGCCGATACAGCGGGAATTATCGGCTTCAACCCGCTCGTCCCCATACTTAATGCACCTACCGGGCACGCCCCACGCAGGGGGCATTTTCACATTGATGACACATCACCGGCACGCTAAGCGTATCCAGACGCAGCACCGTTAAGCGCGGCGCGAACGCCGCAGACTCTGTGGCATGTTCCAGCGCGCAGGCTATCTCGCAGGTGCGACAGCCGATACAGGACGCCGGATTAGCCATGATAAAGCTGGTCATGCCCCTCCTTACTCTTAAACAGCGTCAGCATTTCACTGGCGGCCTGACGCCCCGCCACCATCGCCGTGACCACCAGGTCAGCGCCATGTACCGCGTCACCGCCGGCAAAAATCTTGTCATTGCTGGTTTGCGTGGTGCCGCGACCGCTGCCACCGGTGCGGATTTGGCCCCAACGGTCCAGCTGCACGCCATGGCCGCGTAGCCACGGCATATCGTGGGCCTGGAAGCCAAATGCCATGATCAGCACATCCGCCTGGAGCTCAAAGCCGGAGCCAACAATCGGTCTTGGACGACGACGTCCATCCGGGCCGGGTTCCCCATGTCGGTGCGGATCATGCCGACCGCGCTGACCTGTCCCTTACGGTTGCGCTGGATATACTGCGGCTGGACGTTGAACTGGAATTCCACGCCTTCCTCCCGCGCGTTGACCACCTCTTTTTTCGACCCCGGCATACTCAGCTCGTCACGACGATAGGCGCAGGTCACGCTCGCGGCCCCGCGTCGTACCGCCGTACGCAGGCAGTCCATCGCAGTATCTCCGCCGCCCAGCACCACGACGTGCTTGCCCTGGATATCGATAAGCGGGTACTCCGGACTTTCTTCCAGCCCCATCACCTCGCGGGTGCTGGCAATCAGGAACGGCAGCGCCTGGATCACACCTGGCGCGTCTTCACCTTCGAGCCCCGCCGCCATCAGGCCATAGGTACCGACGCCAAGGAACACCGCGTCGTAATTGGCGACTAAATCGTTAAAGTCGACATCACGTCCTACTTCCTGGTTCAGATGGAATTGAATGCCCATTTCGCTGAAGATCGTCCGGCGCATACCGAGGATCCCTTTATCCAGCTTGAATGGCGGGATACCGAACGTCAGCAGCCCGCCAATTTCCGGATGCTTATCAAAAACATCCACCTGCACGCCTGCGCGCGCCAGAATATCGGCGCAGCCCAACCCGGCAGGCCCGGCGCCAATAATGGCGACCCGCTCCTTACGCGGCGTCACGCCAACCACCTGCGGACGCCAGCCCATCGCCAGCGCGGTGTCGGTGATGTAGCGTTCGAGATTGCCAATCGCCACCGAGCCGCCTTCGTTTTTCAGCGTGCATGCCCCTTCACATAAACGATCCTGCGGACAAACGCGGCCACAGATTTCCGGCAGCGAACTGCTCTGGTGGCACAGCTCCGCCGCTTCAATGATTTTTCCTTCATTAACCAGGCGAATAAAATCGGGAATATGGTTATGCAGCGGACAGGTCCAGTTGCACCACGCTTTCTGCGCGCAGCTCAGGCAGCGTTCGCTCTCATATTCTGCGGCTGAGCAGGACAAACCGTAGTAAATCTCCTCGAAATGCGTTTTGCGCAGCGCGGCGTCCACCTTCCCGGCGCCGACGCGAGGCGGTTTTGCCAGAAACATTTCGCGACGGCCTGGCTGACGGGGCTGCACCGGCTGTCCGAGCACAGTCCGCGTCTGGCGCTCACGGCGTAATTTTTCAAGCTGCTGTTCGTCCATCAAGCGCAGCGCCTGCGTTGGACAAGTTGCCACACAGGCCGGTTGCCCGCTGGGATGTTCGCTACACAGGTCGCATTTCTGCGCCAGCTGTGGCGCATCTTCATTGGCGGCCACCATTTCGATGGCCCCGAATGGGCAACTGATGACGCAGTTCTTACAGCCTATGCATTTTTCCTGCTTCAGTTGAATGCTGTTATCGGCGAAATAAAGGGCGTCGGTTGGGCAGGAAGCCACACAGGGCGCGTCGTTACAGTGGTGACAGGTGGCGGTACGACTCTCTTTACGGTGGAAAACAACATGAATACGCGGCATGAAATCCTGCCGATGTAACGGCCAGTTATCCTGATGATGGGCGGTAACGCAGGCAACCTCGCAGGCATGACAACCAATACAGCTGGCGGCATCAGCAACAATAAATCGGTTCATTAGCTTCCCTTTTATTATTCAGATATTCATCAAGGGTCGCGATGCAATATTCAGGCGCATTTTTGGTTTCGCGTCTGTCGAGGTGATTTTTTGCGATACAGGTCAAATAAACCGGTCATAAATAAAATAATGCTCATAAAATCATGACATTAATAATTAATCTCATTTAGCCATTCCAGACGTCATTCTCTTCGCCCCTACCAAAATGAGAGATAAATACTCTCATAGTGATAGCCGGTATTTTACCGCCCTTTCATTCCGCCTTGTCACCCCGAAATAATATCCGGCAAGTCGTGATTCCATTCACAAAAATATTATTTGCTTCCGATAACGGTTAATTCTGGCACAGCTTACGCATAGATATCGCCGTGCGCGCAACATGCTGATGACAACATCAGTTCAGGGAGGCGATAACTGCCTTCGAATCGTAACTTCCGCTCTCGCTGGGGCGAAAGTCGTACAGGAGATAACCACTTCATGAAAGATTCAGCCATTCCTGCCTCACGCCCGACGGCATCAACCGCGCCGGTCGATGAGGTTTTGCCGATTATGCAAATGATTCTCTACGGACTGCAGCACGTGCTGGTGATGTACGCAGGTGCGGTAGCCGTTCCCCTGGTGGTGGGCAGCGCGGTTGGCTTGCCCGCCGAGCACATTATTTTACTGATCAGCGCCGATCTGTTTATCTGCGGCGCGGCCACCATTGTTCAGTCGATGGGGATTCGCCCTGGCTCGGCTGCCGTTTGCCGCTGATTCAGGGCTGTACCTTCGCCGCGCTCATCCCGATGGTGCTGATCGGCAAAGAATACGGCATCGGCACCATTTCCGGTTCGGTGATTGTTTCGGGATATTTATCCTCTGCTGCGCGCCGTGGATTAGCCGTCTGATTCGCTTCTTTCCCAAGGTGGTGATGGGCGGTATCGTGACGTTGATTGGTCTGTCAATCATGCCGGTGGCCGGCGGGTGGATCGGCGGCGGAAGCAGTGAAATGGAAGGATTTGGCGACCTGTTTTCACTGCTGATGGCCGCGATCACGCTGGTTATTATCCTTAATCTGTATACCTTTGCTACCGGCGTAGTCAAAAACACCGCCGTACTCATTGGGCTGATTATTGGCACTATTCTCTGGAGCTTCTTCAAGCCGCTCGACTTTCACCTCGTGAACGCTACCCCGTGGCTGCACCTGCCGTCGGTGATGCAGTTTGCTCGCCCGGAGTTTCATATCGTGCCCGTCGCCCTGCTGTCTATGGTAATGGTGGTGGTGATGGTGGAGACCATGTCCTCAATTATGGCCACCGGCGATATTGTCGGTAAGAAAGTGGATGCCACCATGCTGCGCAACGGTCTGAACACCTGCGGGTTGGCCACCACCATTTGCGGTTTCTTCAACCTCTTCCCCTACGCCGCCTTTGCGCAGAACGTCGGATTAATCGGCCTCACCGGGGTACGCAGCCGCTTTGTCGTCTCGGCCTCAGGGGCGATTCTCATTTTGATGGGCGTGTTCTCGAAAATGGCGGCGTTGGTGGTGCTGATCCCCAAACCGATCCTCGGCGGTGCCGGGATCGTCATGTTTGGCATGGTCGCCGTCTCCGGTATTCGTACCCTGGGACAGGTCAACTACCGTAACAATAACAATGGGATGGTGGTCGCACTGACCCTCGGTCTGGCATGATGCCGGTGCTGGTGCCCAACCTGTTTACCCAGTTCCCGCCGATGATGCAGCTGTTCCTGCACAGCGGTATCACCATCGGGACCCTCACGGCCATCGTTGCCAACCTGACGCTCAACGGCAGCGTGCCGTTGCGTATCTCTCACGATGTACCGGAACCCGATCCGCTGCCGCCAAGCGCTGCGGCGCGAAATATGGCGGTGCGCACCGTCCGTATGTGGCTGCTGCTGCGCAAAGTGCAGAAAGGTCAACAACCACAACACAGCGCGGGGAATAATGCACAACCGACTCATACTGGCGCTGCTGGCGCTGGCGTTAATGACGATCCCCGCCGTCCAGCAGGCCATTGCCTTTGGGGTCAGCAGCCGTTTTGATTTTGGGCTGCTGTTTTAGCGTTTTACCATTATCTGGAGAGTCATGATGAAGAAAGTGACCACCGTCTGCCCTTACTGTGCCGCGGGCTGCAAGCTGCAGCTGGTGGTTGAGGACGGGCGGATCGTGCGCGCAGAAGCGGCGATGGGCAAAAATAACCAAGGGACGCTGTGTCTGAAAGGCTACTACGGCTGGGATTTTGTCCACGATACCCGCATTCTGACGCCACGGCTGCAAACGCCAATGATCCGTCGCCAGCGTGGCGGCAAACTGGAAGCCGTTTCGTGGAACGAGGCGCTGGATTACGTCGCCACGCGGCTTAGCGAGATCAAAGCAAAATATGGCCCGACGCCATTCAAACCACCGGTTCTTCGCGGGGTACCGGCAACGAAACTAACTATGTGATGCAAAAGTTCGCCCGCGCGGTCATCGGCACCAATAACGTTGACTGCTGCGCGCGCGTCTGACACGGCCCTTCGGTTGCAGGTCTGCACCAATCGGTCGGTAACGGCGCCATGAGCAATGCCATCACCGAAATTGATAACAGTGAGCTGGTGTTTATCTTCGGCTACAACCCGGCAGATTCTCACCCTATCGTCGCCAATCATGTGCTGAATGCGAAGCGAAATGGCGCCAAAATTATTGTCTGTGATCCACGGCGTATAGAAACCGCCCGGATTGCCGATATGCATCTGGCGCTAAAAAATGGTTCGAATATCGCGCTGTTAAACGCTATCGGCCACGTCATTATTGCGGAGGATCTCTACGACAAATCTTTCGTTGCCCAGCGTTCTGAGGGCTTTGAAGAGTACCGTAAAATCGTCGAAGGCTATCCGCCGGAGTCGGTTGAAGAGATTACCGGCGTCAGCGCGCAGGACATTCGCGCGTGCGCCCGACTGTATGCCCGCGCCACGACGGCCACGATTCTTTGGGGCATGGGCGTCACCCAGTTCTACCAGGGGGTAGAAACGGTGCGCGCTCTGACCAGCCTGGCGATTCTGACCGGCAATCTTGGCAAAGCGAGCGTCGGCGTCAACCCGGTTCGCGGGCAAAATAACGTTCAGGGGGCCTGTGATATGGGCGCCCTGCCGGATACCTATCCGGGCTATCAGTTCGTTAACGTTGCCGAAAACCGCGAGAAGTTCGCCAAAGCCTGGGGCGTCGAAAGCCTGCCGGCTCATACCGGCTATCGTATTAGCGAGCTACCGCATCGGGCAGCGAACGGGGAAGTCCGTGCAGCGTACATTATGGGTGAAGATCCGTTACAAACCGACGCCGAGCTGTCGGCGGTGCGTAAGGCGTTTGCGACGCTGGAGCTGGTGATTGTGCAGGATATTTTCATGACCAAAACCGCCGCGGCGGCCGACGTCATCCTTCCCTCGACGTCGTGGGGCGAGCATGAAGGGGTTTATACCGCCGCAGACCGGGGCTTCCAGCGTTTCTTTAAAGCAGTGGAGCCGCAGTGGGACTTGAAAACCGACTGGCAAATTATTAGCGAAATCGCCACCCGCATGGGCTATCCGATGCACTACCGTAACACTCAGGAAATCTGGGATGAATTGCGACACTTGTGTCCGGATTTCTTCGGCGCCACCTATGAGAAAATGGGTGAACTCGGGTACGTACAGTGGCCATGTCGGGATGAATCACCGGCGGATAAGGGAACCTCATGGCTGTTTGCCGATCGCTTCTCCACGGCAAACGGACTGGCGAAATTCTTCACCTGTGATTGGGTAGCGCCAATCGATAAATTAACGGAAGAATTTCCCATGGTGCTCTCGACGGTACGCGAGGTAGGCCACTACTCCTGCCGTTCGATGACCGGCAACTGCTCAGCGCTCTCGACGCTGGCCGACGAACCGGGTTATGCGCAGATCAATACCGCCGACGCAGCGCGTTTAGGTATTGCCGATGAAGCGCTGGTGTGGGTGAACTCACGTAAAGGGCGAATTATTACCCGGGCCAAAGTCAGCGAAAGGCCCAATAAAGGGGCGATTTACATGACCTACCAGTGGTGGATCGGCGCCTGTAACGAGCTGGTCACGGAAAATCTTAGTCCAGTCACCAAAACGCCGGAGTACAAGTATTGTGCGGTGCGGGTAGAGACGATTGCCGATCAGGCGGCAGCGGAACGCTATGTCATAGAAGAGTATGCGAAGCTCAAAGCACAGCTGCGAGAATGCAGCGAGAGTCACGCGTAACCGGCGTTGGGGAGGTTTCAACCTCCCCGGCGCGCCATAATCCGCGTTATGACTTTAAGGCGTGGTGGATAGAATCAAGGATCGGCTGGTAGCCGGTGCAACGACAGATATTCCCTTCCAGTACATCTTTCAGTTGTTCATCACTTGGCTGTGGCACTTCCTGCAGCAAAGCGGTCGTACTGACCAGCACGCCCGGCGTACAGAATCCGCACTGAACGCCGCCTTTCTCAACAAAAGCATTCTGCAATTTTTGCGTAATGGGGTTGTCGTTTAACCCTTCCAGGGTGGTGATTTCCGCCTCATCGCACTGTTCTGCCAGCACCAGACAGGAACAGACTGCTTTGCCGTCCATCATCACCGTACAGGCACCGCATTCACCAATAGAGCAGCCTTCTTTTGTCGCGGTTAGCTTCAGGGTATTGCGAACCAAATCCAGCAGACGCATATTGCCTTCGACCTTAGCTTCCACCAGTTTGCCGTTGACCTTCACTTTAATGATACTCATCTCATTGTCCTCGACAGGGCGCCGGGCGCCCTGTTTTCATTGATTATTGAGCGGATGCCTGCGTCATCATGTCGCGGAACATGCTGACAAAAACCGGCTGCTTATAGGCGGCGGACCAGCGTTTGCCGATCGCGGCATAAATCAGCTTGTCCAGCACCTCGCAGGCGCTATCAACGGTTTGCGGCGTGATACGCTGCCCCACCAGGCAGCGCTCGACATCGAGCAGACGCTGCGGTTTGCTGAATAACGCGCCGTCGACCAGGCGGCAGTAGCTCACGGTACCGTCAGCGGTGAATTCCAGCAGCGCGGTTAAGCTCTGGCGGGTAATGTTCAGTGCATTACGTCGTCCAAGCTGATGGTAGAACCCCTTCGCTTTTGGGTGCGCCGGCGGCGGAAGGATCACGCGCGTCAGCAGTTCATCTGGCTGACGTTGCGTTTTGTAGCCAGAGAGCAGGAACTCGGCCAGTGACATACGCCGTGTGGCAGTATGGGAACGCAGTTCAACGCTGGCGTCGTAGAGAATCGACGGCGGGATGGAGTCACCACATGGCGCCGCGTTGACGATATTGCCGCCGATGGTGGCGCGGTTACGAATCTGGTGTGAGCCGACGGTATGACAGGCCTGCACCAGCAGCGGGTAACGTTCGCGCAGCAGAGGGTGGTCGGTAATACGGTTAAAGGTGACCGCGGCGCCAATCGACACTTCGTGGCTTTGCGGGTCTTCGGTCACCTGAGTCAGTTCACTGAGACGAGAGATATCAACCAGCTTCACCGATTTAGTTTGCAGACGCCCTGTACGATAACATCGGTACCGCCTGCGATAGCCGTGACACCGTCACTTTTAAGCAATGCCAAAGCTTCATCCAGCGTCTTCGGCCTTGTCACCGTAACGTCGGTCAGCCGTAGCACCTGCTTTTTGTTCTCCTGCTCGATCATCAGTTCACTTTGCCGCGCCGGTTTTTTCAGGTTATAGCCCAGAATCACCTGTTCCAGCGTCAGCGGCAGCTTATTAAAACGCGTGCCTAGCGCAAAACTCACGGCGTTATTGATGGCGGCGGCCGCCAGTTCAGTCGCCGGTTCGCCGATCCCTTTTGCCCGAGCGGGCCTGCTTTATCCGGGTTTTCCACCCCGATCACCGTAATGGCGGGAATGTCCTTGATGGTTGGTAACAGGTAGCTATCAAAGTTCTCCGACTTCACCTGGCCGTGCTCAATATTGAAATCTTCCAGCAGTGCGTAGCCGAAGCCCTGCGCCACGCCGCCGCATACCTGCCCTTCAAAACCGACGGGATTGAGCACCTGACCGACATCATGCGCGGCGGTGACGTGCAGCAGGTCGGTCTTACCCGTGCTGATGTTCACCCGCACTTCCGCCACCTGGCAACCATATACCCAAGTGAAGTACGGGCTGCCACAGCCTTTTTCTTCATCCCAGTGGATCGGCGGCGGCACAAACCAACCGTATTCCGTCAGGCTGACGCTGGCCCATTTGGTTTTATTAACCGCATCTTTAAACGCGATACGTTGGCTATCATCTTGTTTATTGATGATAAAACCGTCCTGCCAGCGGGTATCTTCAAGTCGCGTCGCGCCGATGGTCTCACCCACGACGCTCAGAATACGGCGCTTAATTTTCTCTGCCGCGTCCAGAATCGCCCCGCCGCCAACCATCGTCCCGCGCGTGGCCGCCGTTGAGCCCCCGTCGCCGATCACCGAGGTGGGCGGTTCACTGAAGTGAATGTCGGCCATCGCGATCCCGAAAGCTTCAGCGGCGATTAACGACATGGTGGTCTGTAGCCCCTGACCGTTTTCCGACACCGACGTGGAGAGGTTGACGCTACCGTCCTCGTTCACCTGAATCAACGCCGTTGAGGTATCGACCCCTTCCGCACCAATGGAGCAGCCGCGGTAGCTGAGCGCTAACCCAATGCCGTAGCGATATACGCCACCCTGTTCGTTCAGCACATGGTAATGCTTACGCTTGGCCATAAACTCCGCCGAGGCGGCGGCCTTTTTCAGCACCTCGAGTGCCGACACCGTATGCTGATCGAAAACCTGGCCAGTGACGGACGTATCGCCTTGACGTAATGCGTTGATTTCACGTATTTCAACCGGGGATATATTCAAATACTCGGCAATTTCATCCATCAACGATTCATTCGCATAAACCACCTGCGGGGAACCAAAACCGCGCATCGCCGAGGTATAACTGTTGTTGGTGTATATCGCTTTCACGTCGATATGCACATTAGGAATGGCGTAAGGACCTGCCGCCTGTACGGAAGAACGCCAGGTCACAAACGGTGATGATGCGGCATAGCCCCCGCTGTCGGCGAGAATATCGACTTTCATCGCCTGGATACGTCCGGCGTCGCTAAAGCCGACTTTGTATTTCATTTTGTACGGGTGGCGCTTGCAGCTTTCAATAATGGACTGTTCACGGGTATAGGCGAACTTGATTGGTTTTCCGGTCAACCGTGTCAGCAGCGCGGAGCGGCAGGCAAGATGATCAATCACATCATCTTTACCGCCAAACGAACCGCCCATCACCGCGCGCTTGACGTTAATCTGGCTCTGCGGGCAGCCCATGAATTTGGCCACAAAGCCGCGCACGCGGTGCGGGTTCTGAATGGAGCCGGAAATAATCAGGCTGCCATCGGTAGGATCAAGCCAGGTCAGTACCACTTCCGGCTCAATGTAGGCGTGTTCCTGGAAGCCCACCTCATATTCGCGTTCAAGGATATGCCGGGAATCGGCAAATCCCTTTTCGATATCGCCTTTCAACGTGTGGTGATGCGCGGCAATATTGTCGTCGCGCTCCGGGTGAATTCGCCGTGCATCCGGCGCCAGCGCGGATTCCACGTCGGTTAGCGGCGCATACGGCGTGTAGCGCACGTGAATTTTGTCGGCCGCTTCGCATGCCGCCTCATAGGTGGTTGCAGCGACGACGGCGATCACGTCGCCGTGAAAGACCACCTCATCTTTGACGATTGGCAGGTAATCTTTAACGATAACGCCGACCACCGGCGTGCCGGGAATATCCTGCCAGGTGGCAATCCTGACCACACCCTCTACCGCCAGCGCGTCGCTGAGATCCAGTTCTTCGATTTTGCCCGCCGGGATATCCGCATAGCGGCAGACGCCGTAGAGCATATCCGGCAACGTAATATCATCGCCGTATAGGGCGGTTCCTTTGACTTTCGCCAATCCATCCACGCGTCCTGGCGACGCTGAACGCAAAGCACACATAACGCTCCCCTTATTATCAATCCTGTAAGTAGTTACGGGAAAAGCCCATCGCTACGGACAAATCCAAGATTTATGCCAGAGATCAACGAGGTGGCTGTTAGGGTTCGTTTTTGTGATTGCGCCCGCGTTAATGGTCAATCACAGGGAGAAATCGGCCTGTCGAACGAGGAGTGGGCAGAGAATTCGTGTCGCGCTGTCGGTGAATTATCAAAGTAATAATCGGTTTTTATCAAAATAATAATGGCTTAGCGCGTATTAACCGAACATTCACTGTCAAGGGTCAGTAAAGGTCACGCTCCCTGCTGGCTAAGCGATTGACTTCGCCGCAAATAGTACGAAAATGTTCCCCACTCGTGACAACCCGAATAACGGCACCTATGACTTCCAGCTCTTTTCGTTTTTCCCGCCTCTCCACCCTGAAAAAGGCCAGCGCGCTGATCGTTGCCGCATTTTTACTGGTTAGCTGCGATTCGAAACAATCGACGACGCCCTCCTCAACCGTGAAACCGGGCAGTTCACAGCAGAGCAACGAACCGATGCGCGGCGTCTGGCTAACCACGGTGTCACGTCTTGACTGGCCGCCGATAAGCTCCATCAATGCGCCTGACGCCACCCTGCGCGTCGAACAACAGCAAGCCGCGCTGCGGGCAAAACTCGATAAGCTGAAAAGTCTCGGCATCAATACCGTTTTTTTCCAGGTAAAACCGGACGCAACGGCGCTGTGGAAATCGGACATTCTGCCCTGGTCTGATGTGATGACCGGCAATATTGGCGAATATCCTGGCTACGATCCGCTGCAGTTTATGCTCGATGAAGCGCACAAACGCGGCATGAAAGTCCATGCCTGGTTTAACCCGTATCGGGTTTCGACCAATACCAAACCCTCAACCGTCACCGCGCTCAATAACACCCTGTCGATGACGCCTCCGAGCGTGTTTGTGTTACATCGTGACTGGATTCGCACGGCCAGTGACCGTTTTGTTCTCGACCCCGGTATTCCGGAAGCGCGTGATTGGATCACCAGCATCGTTGCCGAGGTGGTGTCACGCTATGACATTGATGGCGTGCAGTTTGACGATTATTTCTATACCGAAACCGCCGGTTCATCGCTGAACGACACAGTCACCTTCCGCCGCTACGGTCAGGGGTTTGCCTCGAAAGCGGACTGGCGTCGACACAATACGCAGGAATTGATCGCCCAGGTCTCCCGCACCATTAAGCAGTTGAAGCCGAATGTCGAGTTTGGCGTGAGTCCTGCCGGCGTATGGCGTAACCGTTCGCACGATCCGGCGGGATCGGAGACTCGCGGTGCAGCAGCCTACGATGAATCCTATGCCGATACCCGTCAGTGGGTGCAGCAGGGTTTGCTTGATTATATCGCCCGCAGATTTACTGGCCGTTTGCCCGTGATGCGGCACGTTACGACGTGCTGGCCAAATGGTGGGCTGACGTGGTTAAACCGACCAACACGCGCCTTTATATTGGCATCGCGCTGTATAAAGTGGGCGAACCCTCGAAGAATGAGCCGGACTGGAGCATCGAAGGCGGTGTGCCGGAGCTGAAAAAGCAGATTGACCTGAATGAGTCCGCCGCCAACATCAATGGAACGATTCTGTTCCGCGAAGCTTATCTGGAACAACCGCAAACACAGCAGGCCGTTGATTATTTAAGAAGCCGCTGGGGAAATAATAACCACAAGGAATCAGCCACTACTGGCTGATTCCTTTAATAAAAATCGAGATAAGTTACATCGGTGTGAATTATAATCAGTAATATCTTTTTATCTCACCAATAATAAGAAAAAAAGCTTGCAGCCGCTGCGGCGGTACCCGTAGTATCGAAAACAAGCACAATGAATAAATAATAACAACGACCTCACCCCTCTACATTTCTTTCCCGTTTGGATACCCAATAATTCGCCCATTAACGTTCGCGTTATTCTCGATATATATGAGTACTATGACTAAAGACACCGTAATATCTCGTCCTCAATGGACGAAAAAGGACACCATCTGGATGATGGGTGTGTATGGCGCTACCGTCGGAGCAGGCACGCTTTTCCTGCCGGTAGAAATCGGCACGCGCGGTCCGCTCGTCTTTATTCTCCTGCTTCTACTCGGTTTCCCGCTATCGTTAGTACCGCACGTGCTGATTTGCCGCGTTTTTATGCGCGATAATGCCGGGCAAACGCAAAACGACCGCACGCTGCCGCTCTTCGGCTCTTTCTTCGGCGCCAAAGGCCGCCAGGCAATGAAGCTGTTTTTCTGCGTTGCGCACTATCCTGTGACGTTGGTGTACGCCGTTTCGCTCATTAATGCCCTCAGCCATTTCCTTAACGAACGTCTGCATTTCGCCGGCTTCAACCGCGCCTCTCTGACGCTGGTCGTGCTTGCGATTTTGCATCTCGTGCTGAGTAAAGGCCGCGATAAAGTCGTCAGTACTATGAGCGCACTGGCGTTACCGTTCGCCATCGCCATCATTGTGGTGGCCGCTTCGCAAATCCCGGCATGGGATATCAGCAACATCACCCACGCCTGGCAGTTGACTCACGCCACCTCGGTTGGTAATTCACTGAAAGATTTGTGGCTGACGCTGCCGCTGATCGCCTTTTCACTCTGCTCCGCACCGCTGATTCCCGCGTTGGCCTCCTGGTATCGCGAACCGGGCAACGGTGGGGAAACCCAATCCGTTCGCGTGATTCGTCGCGCCTATGGTCTGATATTCTTCAGCATTATTTTCTTCGTGCTGAGCTGCATTTTGAGCACCCCGCGCGAAACCTTTGAAATGGCCAAAGCGCAAAACCTCAACGTACTGTCGGTTATCGGCGGTAATGACGGTATGAATGTGATGATCTATCTGGCGCCGCTGATTGCGATTCTGGGAATGACCAAATCATTTTTAGGTATTTCAATGCCGGTGGCCGAGACATTTAACGTATTGGCAACGGACCTGTTGAGTATTAAACGGACCAGCCATATTAAGCAGATTAAATTAATGATTTCGGTCTTAATGTTTATCGTCACATCGGTGGTGGTTTATATTAACCCGGATGTCATTAATATGATCGAAACACTTTGTGGCCCGTTAATTGCCATTTTCCTGTTTATTATTCCAACCTGGTTAATCTTCACCCGGGCTGCGCTGAAACCGATGCGCGGTGTGGTCTCAATCATGGTGATGATCAGCGGCATTCTGACAGTATCCGCGCTGCTTTACGGGATGTTCTGAAAACACGCTGACTCAAGGGTGGCATAGTGGTCTATGCCACCCTCACGGATTAGCGATAAACGTACATCCCGCCTTCCTTTCCCCGGCTAAACAGCACCTGCCAGAGTTCAATATCGCGGGCGCGAAATGCGCCGGCACAGGCACACAGGTAGTAATTAAACATCCGACGGAAACGCGGCGTATAACGTAGGGCCAGTTCGGGCCAGGCGTCGTTAAAACGTTGATGCCACGCCATCAAGGTTTTGTCGTAATCACTGCCAAAGTTGTGCCAGTCCTCCATGATCAGCCGTTTTTCGCTCACGCTGGCGATCTGACGAATCGAAGGCAGACACCCGTTCGGGAAAATGTACTTGTTGATCCACGGGTCGACGTTTACACCACTTTCATTGCTGCCAATGGTATGCAACAAAAACAGCCCCTCTTTCTTCAGGCAGCGGTCAACTACGCTAAAGTAGGTGTCATAGTTTTTCGGCCCGACGTGCTCGAACATCCCCACAGACACAATGCGATCGTACGTTCTATCCAAATCGCGATAATCCTGAAGCAGAATCGTGACGTCTAAACCTTCACCGCGCTGCTGGGCCATTTTCTGCTGCTCTTGCGAGATGGTCACGCCATCAACGCTAACGCCATAGTTTTGCGCGGCGTAGGCTGCCAGCCCTCCCAGCCGCAGCCAATATCCAGCAGACGCATACCTGGCTTGAGCTGTAATTTTTCACAAATCATCTTCAGCTTGGCATTTTGCGCCTGCTCAAGCGTCTCCGCTTCTCGCCAGTAAGCGCAGGAGTACTGCATGTGGGGATCAAGCATGCGGGCGAAGAGATCGTTGCCAATATCGTAGTGTTCTTTGCCAACAATCCAGGAACGTCGACGCGTCTGGAGATTAAATAATCGTGCACCGGCAATGCGCAGAATATCTTTCAGGTTTCCCGGCATCTGTTTATCCAGTTTGCCTTTGAGAATTTTATAGAACAACACATCCAGTCGGTCGCAATCCACCAACCATCCATATAACTTTCGCCAAAACCGAGAGAACCTTGCTGAAAAACACGCTTAAAAAAATCAGCATGATGAACCTGAATATCCCAGGGGCGCGAACCGTTAATCTTAATATCCGCCTGCTGAAGCAGTTCTTTAGCCATTCGCGACCAATTATCATTCAATTCTTCAACATTTATTACGTCAGAGCAAACCGTCGCCATAATCCTAATCCGTCATCAAGTCATTTTATTCTGCGTGAGATTATCATTGATAACACGATGGTATGTATTATGATGTCAGGACATTATTTATCGAGTAGACGCCATTATGGTCGACAAGCGCCCCCTTTTTCCAGCATACAGCCTAAGAAGTGGTTTTCATCGCAGGATGATTCGATGAAAGAGCTGCCGCAGTCGGTTTATTTTCGCTCATATGTGCTTGAAGCCAATAATCATGTTGCCGACCACAGCCATGTCTTCACCCAATTCCATTTTGCCCGTACTGGCAGCATGCGCATCGACGTGGCGGGAAAATGTTGGGTGATTCCGGCGCATTATGGAATCTGGATCCCGCACAACATCACGCATGCGGTATGGGCGCTGGATGATGTGTACCTGGAGAGCGTGGATGTTGAACCGGCATTTTTACCCGAGCCGATTAACGAGTGTAAAATGGTGGCAATCAGCGATTTTGCCCGCGAATTCATTCATTATGCCACCACAAATACGCCAGAATACTATGACATTTCCGGTAAAGAGGGGCAACTAGTGAGCGTGCTGCTGGATGTTCTTTTGCAGCTTCCGGAGGTGGAGTTGATGTTACCGTGGCCGCATGATGATGCTCTGATAAAGGTATGCAGAACGATTCAGGAATCACCAGGACTGGAACATTCGATGGAATATTGGGCCGATCATCTGGGCATGTCGGCCCGTACTTTTTCCCGTCATTTTAAAAAAGAGACCGGTCTACCTTTTAGCGCGTGGAAACAGAAAATGCGTATTCTGGAGTCGGTCATGCTGCTGAAGAAAAACAAAAATGTCACCGCTGTAGCGTTAGAGGTGGGTTATTCGAGCACGGCTGCATTTAGTTATGCTTTCCGCCAGGCTTTGGGCGTTCCTCCTTCCAGTTATTAATGGATAGGTTTGCTTCTGGGATTATATTTATAGATAAACGCACTCGATCTTCCGGTGAGCAGCTGGACTTCTTTAATGCTATATCCTTGCTGTAGCAGCTGCTGAATTCTTATTTTATCGCGCTCAATATTTTGCTTCTTTTCGTTTCCTGTGAGCGCTACAGCAGGTGATTTTATTTGCAAATGTAAACTGCAGAGATCTATTTTTTCCGCTGCCAGTCGGCACTGAGTTTTATCAGCGTCAAAATGTGTAGAGACTTCCGCCAGATACGTAGAGCACGGCGGTAAAAACCTTTCGTTTCGTTAAGTTGGGCGAGCACAATGAGTGCATTAACTTCTGCGGACATAATCAAAGACCCAGTAATGAATGAACAGTACGCGTATGCGCTATGGCTGACTTCATTTGTATGATAAATACAAATTCCCGTACTGTCTACGGACAACCTGCTCTTTTTACATACTGATTTTTCATACTTTCCATGCCTGAATGGCATCGTTGCGGTACCAGACAGTAGAAAATTGGCCCAATTTCATCGAAAACTGGCTTTCAGCCAATGGCGAGATTTTGCCGCTGCCGCATACTGTCTTCAGTGACCCCAACACAGGATTTTGACGATGGACATCATGCAAATACGCAATGCGACTCAGTTGATCGCTTATGCGGGTAAACGTTTCCTTGTTGACCCAATGCTGGCGGCAAAAGATGCCTATCCTGGCTTTGCAGGCAGCGCACGCGCTCACCTTCGTAACCCGATGGTCGAATTGCCAGTCCCCATCGAGCGCCTGCTGGATGTGGACGCCATCATCGTGACACATACCCATCCCGACCATTGGGACGACGCTGCGGCGGCTTTGATTCCGAAATCTATGCTGATTTATGTGCAGAATGCCAGCGACGAGGCCATGCTCCGCGCTCAGGGTTTACCCAATTACGCCAGCTTTCCGACACCAGCCGCTATGGCGATATCATGTTGACCAAAACCCACGGTCAACATGGTTCTGACGCCGCCTATGCGATTCCTGAGCTTGCTCGGCGTTTGGGGGAAGCCTGCGGTGTGGTATTTCAGCATCCTGATGAAAAAACGCTCTATCTGATCGGAGATTCAATCTGGACCAAAGGTATTGAAGAGAACCTGCGCCAGTATCAGCCCGATGTGCTTATCATGAATACCGGTTGGGCACACCTGCTGGGTTTTGGCCCATCATCTTTGGAATGGAAGATGTCCTCAAAGCCCACAGCCTGTTACCGCAAGCGCAGATCGTCGCCACCCATATGGAGGCACTCAATCACTGTCTTGTTACGCGCAGCGCCTTGCTGGAATATGCGCGCGATAATCAGATTGAAACCTTCGTCAGTGCCCGGCCGATGGTGACACTGTCACTTATTAACAAGAGAAAAACGCTATGACCACCACCTCGGTTGCTATCGTCGCCAGCGAAGGCTTCAGCACATTTCATTTTTCGGTTCCGCTGATTCTGTTTGGCGATAGCGTCAGCAGCGAAAAGCGTTTCACACGCTATATTTGCGCAGAAACGCCTGGCATGGTCTGGTCTAAGGAGGGCACGGCGGTCATCGCTGATGCTGATTTTTCTACCCTTGCTCAATGCGAGATTGTCATTGTTCCCTTCTGGCGGATGTGGATGAAAAACCCTCACCCGCGCTGCTCGATGCACTGGTCGCCGCGCGTCAAAATGGCGCTACGCTGGTCGGTCTGTGCCTCGGCACCTTCGCATTGGCTTATGCGGGGTTACTGGACCATCATCGCGCCGTGACCCACTGGGAGTTTGAAAACGCGTTTCTGCGCTTATTTCCCGACGTGAGCCTCGACGTCAACGTGCTTTACACGGACGATGACGGTCTTATCACCTCCGCCGGTACCGCCGCGGCGCTGGACTGCTGTCTGTACGTTATCCGTCAGCGTTTTGGCACAAAAGTAGCCAACCAGATAGCCCGACGGATGGTCACGCCGCCCCATCGGGATGGCGGCCAGACGCAGTACATTGAGCAAGCGCTGCCGCAACGGAGCTACGATAAACGCATCAATAATCTGCTGGATTTCTTACAGCAGAATCTCGAGACACCGCTCAGTATTGATCTGCTGGCCGAACGCGCGGCAATGAGTCGTCGCTCTTTGACCCGCCATTTTCAGAAGGCCATGGGGATGTCGATTGGGGAATGGGTGACGACAGAGCGACTGCGGCGAAGCCAACGACTGCTGGAGAGCAGCCAGCTGTCCATTGAGCAGGTTGCGGAACGTGCGGGCTTTCAGTCATCTATCACGTTTCGTCAGACCTTTCGTGAAAAAATGGGCGTCAGTCCGGCGAGTGGCGTAAGACGTTTCAGGGATGAAGCGCCAGATGTTATCCACAGAAACGGTGCACAACCTTGTGGGTAAATAGCCTAAAAGCCGTTGATTATTGGCATGTTCATACATTGTACAAGGGCGCAACAGGTATCGCGCCCGGAAGGACGGTTTCGCTCTACTCGCTTTAGCTTACCAGCTAAAGGAACGAACCAGCGACAGGTCCCAGGCAGTCGCAAACAGTGAAATGAACAGAATGATGTTAACGGCAGTCTCGATACGCCTTTCCATTTTGATTCTCCTTATGTCACTGCAACCATTAAACACGGAAAACCTTAATGATTTATTCTGTGTATTCGGTTTAAAGCCTAACACAATATCGTACATAATCATCCGCAGCGATGAATTCATCATAAAGCTTACGGGCAGGATTATGAATACGAGTATGCCAGTAGAAACGTGACCACCCCTGCTCTTTGGCCTCTTTTAGCACGAAATGCATCAACTGACGAGCAATACCCTGACCGCGAAACGCCGGATCAACGAACAAGTCTTCCAGATAGCAGATGGGTGAACTTACCCAGGTCCTTCGTGCAGAACACAGAGCGCGAATGCCGCCACGCGTCCATCCACCCGGCAACCCGGCCAAAAATTGGCGATTCAGGGCTCAGTATCCGCTGCCAGGTATGCTCGGTGATCTCATCGGCAAGGCTACTGCCATAAAAGTCGTTATATCCTTTCCACAGCGCTAACCACTGAGTTTTATCTTCTGCCTGAATGGGACGGTTCACAACGTTCACGTGTCACCTCTTAGCTGAGCTGATAGTACTTATCGACGGTAAGGCGCGCAGGTATCTCTGTGGCATCGTTCATTTGCAGCAGGTCGATCTCGATGGCATTGCAGATGGCATCCAGCGGTAAGTCATTATTTTCCATACCGAAGGGTTCTTCAAGCTCTTCTGCTAACGTATCCAGCGAGATAAAGGTATACGAAATCAGTACCGAGACAAACGGCGTCATATAGTGCAAATCAACCACCAGCGCGAACGGCAGCATGATGCAGAACAGATACACCGTACGGTGAAGAATCAACGAATAGGCGAAGGGTACCGGCGTGTTGGCAATACGCTCGCAGCCCGCCAGCACGATAGACATATCGTTAAGGCGGATATTCAGACTGTGGAACAGAATATCCGACAACTCACCCGCCGACGACGTTCCGCCAGCCACTCACCCATGATCAACAGAATTCGGTTCGCCGGAGACTGTGCGGCCAGCACCTGGTTAAGATGCGGCTCGCTAAGATACTTTGCCAGCACGGCACGTGTCGGCTGACGGCGTAGAGTCAGACGAAGACAATGGGCAAAGGCAATCTGCAAACCTACAAATTCACTGACATGCGGATCGTCATGCAGCGTATTTTTGACCTCGCGAAGCAAAGAGCGTGAGGCGATCATCAGTTGGCCCCACAGTTGTCTCGCCTCGACATAGCGTGAATAGCAGGCGTTATTGCGAAACCCAGAAAGATTGCAATGGCCACGCCGAGAATACTGAACGGCGCGACGGTCAATTTCACGCCAAGCGACGAATACCACGGCAAAATGAGGATCACCACAATCGACAACAGAAAGTTGAGCAGTAAACGCGAGAAAATTTTTGGCAGTACCGAGCCGTGCCAAACGAAAATGCGAGCCAGCCAGTGCTGGTGAGGACGAACGATCATTTTTATATCAATCAGGTTAATAAGTTGTGTATTAAACGTGATCTTCATCATGTATTCAAGCGATGATCAGGCGGTAATGATATGCTTTGCGGCGCTCCTTCTTACTGGCAGACCCTTTTGCTCGATGTTTCATGAGGATAATAAGCGAATAAAAAATGTATGTTGTAACTAATAAAGCAGACTGGCAACGATTCATCGCCCTCTTTGTGTTTGGCCGCACAACAAACAAAAAACCCGGCCAGTGCCGGGTTTAAAGCTGCAATCAGGCCGTGATTAGCAAAGCGGCTGTACCGCTTTACGCATGCCCTGAGTCAGAATAGCGTCGAGGTCAGCAGCGACTTGTTCGACCAATCCAGAAACCTGTGTAAGATCTTGTTCCCAGTGCTCGCTGACAGACAGTACCGCGCTAACCAGATCGGTGGTGCTAATCTGCTGGTCGCGATGTTGCGCCCACAGCTGCTGGTAACGTTCAATCCAGTGCGCATCATCCTGCACCGGATAGGCTTCACCGTTACGTTCTGCGCGATAGAAGGCAATCAGAGCAGCCAACGCAAAAGTCAGACGCGCAGGCAATTTACCGCTCGCCTTCTGCCCTGCCAACAGCTGCGGCAGAATACGGGTACGGAATTTCGTCATACCGTTCAGCGCAATAGACAGCAGTTGGTGCTTGATATACGGGTTACGGAAACGACCGGTTACCGCACTTGCAAACGACTCCAGCTCGTCTTTCGGCAGGTCCAGCACCGGGATGATTTCCTGGTGAATCGCTTTCTCAACGAATGCGCAGATTTCCGCATCGTTCATCGCTTCACCCACGGTATCAATACCTGCCTGGAAAGCTACCGGCACCAGCGCGGTGTGCGCACCGTTCAGAATCGCAACTTTACGTTCTTTATACGGCTTGATGTCGTCAACAATCAGCACGTTCAGCGCCAGTTTATCCAGACGCAGTTCGCTGGCCAGCGATTTTGGCCCCTGAATCACGAACAGGTAGAAGTGCTCAGCGGTATCGAGGAAACCGTCTTTGTAACCCAGTTCCGCCTCCAGTTGAGCGGCTTCATCACGCGGATAACCGGTCACGATACGGTCAACGAGGGTTGAGCAGAAGGCGTTAGACTCATTCAGCCAGGTCATGAATTCTGCCGGCAGCGCCCACTCCTGCGCGTAACGAACCACCAGCTCGTGCAGGGCTTCACCGTTATAATCAATCAGTTCGCAAGGAATGATCACCCAACCTTTATCCGCCGCACCGTTGAAGTGGCTGAAGCGCTCGAACAGCAGACGCGTCAATTTTGCCGGGTAGCTAACCGCCGGTGCGTCGTCAAACTTATCGCCTGCGTGATAGCTAATACCCGCTTCGGTGGTGTTAGAAAACACAAAACGCATGTCCGGGTTATGAGCCAGCTTGAGGAATTCTGCATAATCGCTATAGGCGCTGATTTCACGGTTTACGGAACGGATCAGACGTGCATCGCTCACCGCTTCACCCTTCTCATTCAGACCGCGAATAATCGTGGTGTACAGGCCATCCTGAGTACTCAATGAAGGCGGGAAGTCGCTGGCGATCGGACGAACGATAACCACGCCTGAATTCAGGTCGGTATGTTCGTTCAGCAGGTCAATCTGCCAGTCAACAAACGCGCGCAGGAAGTTTCCTTCGCCAAACTGGATAATACGTTCAGGGTATTGGGCACCGGGGAAATCATGGCGGTTAAGTGTTTTCACAATGGGTTCCTTTCTGGATTAGTCATACAGCCTGCTCAATTGGTCTAATAACTTATCAGATTTTCCGCTTATGAAACCCTGTTTTGATCAAAACTGCGAGAATAAATAGTGAGTCTATAAAAATTTGTAAAAAATCGAGGTCGCCGTCAGCGTACCGTCTGGCATAAGGGCATAGCGCGGCACTTCGCCCACTTTCTGCCATCCGCAGCGCTGATAGAAGTTTTCCGCCCGCTGCCAGTGGCAGTATCCAGCACCAGCACGTTTTTCCCCGCATCAACCGCAACCGCTTCCAGGCGCTGCATCAGCGCTCGCGCAATGCCGCCGCGACGGGCGCGTTCGTGTACTAACAGTTTTGCCACGTCGGCACGATGCGGTTGGTTTTCTGGCTGATCGATAATCAGCTGAACGGTACCGACAATCGTCTGGTCGACATCTTTGGCCACGAGAACCACGCGTTCGTCGCGCCCAACGCTGGCGGCAGTTCGCCGCCAGAATGCCAGCGCGGTATCGTGATGAAAAGGCAGCATAAAGCTAACCGATGCGCCGCCGTTGACGCAGTTGGTCAGGACGTCAGACAGTGGCTCAAGATGGGAGAGAATCTCCACTTCAGAAAAGGTATGCAGCGTAAATGATGCGTTCATGATGGCCTCCTGGAAAATGAGGCTATCACTATTACGTTAACTTATTGATAACACAATAGGTCTTATCATCGCAGTTTCTTATGATGCGCTAATGCGCAAAAATCTGGTTCTTACCGCGACGTTTTGCCTCATACAGCGCGTTGTCCGCCGCCTGTAGCCAGTCAGAGACTTCCAGCATCTCCGGCAGCGCGTCGGCAATCCCAATGCTTAGCGTGAGCGTCTGGCGATGATCCGGACGCTCCGTCACCACCGCCGTCGCGTCCATAATCCGCTGGGCGATTGAGCGCCCTTCTTCAAGCGTGGTATCCGGGAGCAGGATAACAAATTCATCGCCGCCCAAACGTGCGGAGTATCCGTTGGCCGGGTCGCCATCTGCAAAATTTGCGACACGGTTTTGAGCATTACGTCGCCCACCTTATGGCCGTAGCGATCGTTAATCTCTTTGAAATTGTCGACGTCGATAAACATCAGCAGCGAATGGCCGCAGTCCCGTTGCAATCGAATCAATTCCCATGAAATACGCTGCTCCAGCAGACGACGATTGGCGATATCCAGCAGCGGGTCGAGCATCGCAATACGTTCCAGTTCCTGGCTCTTCAGCCGCAGCTTGACGGCAATGCTATCGGTAAGCAGACTCAGTGCCAGAACATATAAGGAAATCAGTGGCAGCGTCGCCAGCATCGTGCGTTGACTTACCACGCCATAAAATGGCATACCGATCACTACCCAGCTGATCGCAAATCCCGCCAGCATGGCCAGCGCGGCTTTACGCATCAACATTTTCCCCCCGCAGAGAGTCTGTCAGTCAGCAGGATCGTGGCAATCGCGACTGATGGCAGCGGATTCATCGCCATCATCGCTATCCAGAAGCCACCCACTCCGGCATCCCATATCAGGTTCTGTTGTTCAACCTCACGGGGTATTGGCGCGAGCATGGCACGCAGATAAGCTACGGTGGGCCAGACAAAGGCGTTCAACGCCAGTAAGATCTTCAGGTATTCAGGTCGATGAAGTTCGGCAAGAACGGAGAGAATAGGCAGAAAACAGAGGAAGGTGCCGAGCATCCGCATCAGAAACATCCGTCTGACAAACCGGGTTCCCGCTCCCCATTGTTCGCAATAAGTTTGTCAAAACTCTTCATAACACAATTTATTCCGATGCGATGCCAGCCATATCATATTGAGGGCGGCATGTCGAAACAAGCTATCAAAATAGATAGCTTTTCAGAATAAACTTAAGCGTGTTAGCGTTCGTTACGGTTCATCTGGATGACCAGCCAGTGGTGAATAACACCCACAATGTAGCGCTGTTGATCCGCACTCAGCGCCTGCCCCTGCGGGATATGGTGCCATTTTTCCAGGCAGCCGCGACAGCAGGTAGCGGTAGCGTGCTGAGCAATAAACACCGGGTGACCACGCATCGGTGTCTGTTTACCGTCGTTCTTCGGCTGTGCGGGCGCCAGACGCCCGGCGATAAAATCGGCCGCATGGCTATCGATAATCTCCGGGCCTTTATCAATACAGTACTGCCGCTCTTTTATGCCAAGGCGAAAGCGGCTACGGAAGGTTGAACGCTGCAGCCGCGCAAACAAACTGTCGAGAGTATCCATCAGTAAACTGAACGTCCTATCTGCTGCGTCAGCGCCTCCAGGGCTGCCACGCCTGCAAGGGAGTTACCCGCGTCATCCAGTTCCGGGCTCCAGACAGCTATCGCCATTTCGTGCGGTACGATAGCAACCACGCCGCCGCCCACGCCAGATTTCGCTGGCAGCCCTACTCGCCAGGCGAATTCGCCAGCGTTCTGGTACATGCCGCTGGTCGCCATCAATGCATTAACCTGCCGCGTCTGCATGGGGTGATCACCGGCGTGTCGAGATGCAGCGCCTGCCCCTGGTTGGCAAGAAACAGAAAAGTCCTCGCCAGCTCTACGCAGTTCATCTCAAGCGCACAGTAATGGAAATAATTTTGCAGCACGGTCGCCACGTCGTGATGGAAGTTACCAAAGGATTTCATCAGCCAGGCGATCGCCGCATTCCGCGCCGAATGTTCAAACTCCGAGCGTGCGACCTGCGCGTCATAACCGATGTTCGACACGCCGCTCAGCTTACGTACGATCTCCAGCATCCGCTGGCGCGGTGCGCTGAGTCGCCCTTGCAGCATATCGCAGACCACCAGCGCGCCAGCGTTAATAAACGGATTGCGCGGAATACCCTGCTCGATTTCCAGCTGTAAAAGAGAGTTAAACGGCTGCCCGGAAGGATCTTTACCCACCCGCGACCAGATCTCCTCGGCCTGATAGTGATTCATCGCCACAACCAGACTGAGGACTTTGGAAATTGATTGAATGGAGAATCGCTCGTTGGCGTCGCCAGCGCTAAAGTGCTGCCATCGACGGTACTGATAGCGATCCCCAGTTTTTTGCCGCTCACGCAGGCCAATGCCGGAATATAGTCCGCCACTTTCCCCTGCCCAATCAGCGGCCTGACGTCGTCGAGGATCGACGCCAGCATGGCATTATTGATAACCGTAGCCACTTACCACTCCTTGCCCACAGGCTATTTTCGGCCAGGGAGTATAGCAGAGCGTAAGGGCTACGTCGTTTCGCTTATCGACGATCTTTCCATACCGTTTGAACGTTACAGAATTCGCGCAGGCCAAAATGCGACAACTCACGACCAAAGCCGCTCTTTTTCACGCCGCCGAAGGCCACGCGCGCATCGCTGGCACTGTAGCCGTTGATAAACACGCCCCCGCACTCCAGCTCATCGGCAAAACGCTGCGCCTGTATCGGGTCCGGGTAAAGACCGTTGCCGACAGACCAAACTCACTGTCGTTCGCCAGCGCCAGCGCGTGATCGGCATCGCGTGCGACGGTGATCGCGGCCACCGGGCCAAACATCTCCTGACGGAAGGCGGTCATCGTCGGCGCCACATTGGCCAGCACGGTGGCCGGATAATAGTTGCCTTCACTGTTGGGCAGCTCGCCGCCCAGCAAGAGGGTCGCCCCTTCGTTAATCGTCGCCATCACCTGACCATGCAGCTCATCGCGCAGATCGAAACGGGCCATTGGGCCGAGATAATTTGCTTCATTGCGCGGGTCGCCCATTTTCAGCGCCGCTACGGCAGCAACAAACTTGTCGGTGAACTGCTCGGCAATGCCCGCTTCCAGGATAAAACGCTTAGCCGCCGCACAGACCTGTCCGGTATTCTGATAGCGGCCAATCACCGCCGCTTGCACTGCCGTATCGATGTCCGCATCGTTGAGCACAATGAACGGATCGGAACCGCCCAGCTCCAGTACGCACTTTTTCAGCGCGGCACCCGCCTGCGCACCAATCGCCATACCTGCGCGCACGCTGCCGGTAACAGTGACAGCGGCAATCCGTGGATCGTTAATGATTTGGGAAACACCGTCATTAGTGGCGTTCACCCAATTAAAGACGCCTGCCGGAACGCCCGTTTGCGCAACGATATCACCAATCAGCGCCGCACAGCCCATGACGTTCGGCGCGTGTTTCAGTAGATAACTGTTCCCGCCAGCATAATCGGCACCGCGCCGCGCAGAACCTGCCACAGCGGGAAGTTCCATGGCATCACCGCCAGCACCGGCCCAACGGACGGTACTCGATAACCGCCTGATGGTTTTCCACCTGGGTTGCTTCGGTCGCCAGCATCGCCGGGCCATGTTCGGCATACCAATCGCACAGATGGGCCGATTTTGCCACTTCACCGCGCGCCTGATTAATGGGTTTACCCATTTCGCGGGTGATGCAGTGCGCCATCTCTTCAGCCCGCTCGCGCAGTACGCGGCCAATGGCGCGCAGGGCATCGGCACGCTGCGCAATGGACGTTTTGCGCCACTGACGGAAAGCGTTATCGGCCAGGCTAATCGCCAGATCCACGTCAGTAGAGGACGCCCACGGCAGCGCGGAGAGTGTTTCGCCGTTGGCCGGGTTAACGGAGACGGCATGGGTTGCAGGTGAAGTCATCTTTTTTCTCTGATTGATTGCGTCATGGTGACATCCTCACCTATTCTTCCGTTTATGAAAACTGAATAATATTAACCAAACTATTCACGATATGAGAAAGCCATGGATTTAACTCAACTGGAGATGTTTAACGCCGTCGCCCAAACCGGCAGTATTACTCAGGCCGCGCAGAAGGTGCACCGCGTGCCGTCTAATCTGACCACTCGCATTCGCCAGCTGGAAGCCGATCTTGGCGTTGATTTATTCATTCGTGAGAACCAGCGTCTGCGCCTGTCGCCAGCGGGCACAGCTTTCTGCGCTACAGTCAGCAAATTCTCGCGCTGGTCGATGAAGCCAGAATGGTTGTCGCTGGCGATGAGCCTCAAGGGCTGTTTGCACTCGGTGCGCTGGAAAGCACCGCCGCCGTGCGCATTCCGCAGACGCTGGCGTCCTATAACCGCCGCTACCCGCGGATTCAGTTTGATCTGGCCACCGGCCATCCGGTACCATGATCGACGGCGTACTGGAAGGTACACTGAGCGCCGCTTTTGTCGATGGTCCGGTGATGCATCTTGGCCTCGATGGCATGCCGGTCTATCAGGAAGAGATGATGATTGTCGCCGCCACGGCCATCCCCGATTACCCGCGCCAGTGAGGTCAACGGCACCAGCATTTACGCGTTTCGCGCTAACTGTTCCTATCGTCGTCATTTTGAGAGCTGGTTTCATAGCGATCAGGCCACGCCAGGGCGTATTCACGAAATGGAGTCTTATCACGGCATGCTGGCCTGCGTGATCGCCGGCGCCGGGTTGGCATTAATGCCGCGTAGCATGCTGGAAAGTATGCCCGGGCATCAGCAGGTCTCCGCATGGCCGCTGGCCGAGAAATGGCGCTGGCTAACGACCTGGCTGGTGTGGCGGCGCGGCGCGATGAGCCGCCAACTGGAAGCGTTTATTGCGCTGCTTGATGAACCTGCGTTACCAGAGACTTCGTCATAAATACGCTGAGCGGATCCGGTTGATACGGCGCAAACGCCGCGCAAATTTGATAGCCACTGCGCGTGTACAGGTTAATTGCCGCATGCTGATGAATTCCGGTTTCCAGCTGCAACGTGGTGCAACCGCGTTGCAGTGCCACCGTCTCCAGCGCTGTCAGGAGTTTTTCCCGAGCCGCTGGCCTCGGTGCGTCGGGTCGATAAATACCCGTTTCATTTCACCGCAACCGTCGTCTGCTAATACGATGGCGCCGCAGCCGACAGCGGTTTCCCCTGGCGAATCAGCATGACGATAATCTGGTTTTCCGGCAGCGCCGCAAGGTCAATCAGGTGGTTACTTTCTGCCGGATAGAGCGTGCTCTGATATTTATCCAGCTCGTGAATCAACGCGCTGACATCCGGGTCGGCGGGGAAGTGATAGCGATCGTGTACATGGCAGGCTCCTGTTTATTTTATCACCCCACTCTATCATTCACCCTCATGTCGTCTCATAGCATTAACTTATATTGTCGGCCGGGTATTGCGCTAACCCCTTGTTAACGAGTAGCTTTATCCCCTGTCGTTTGCCCATGTAATGGAATAACTATGAACACGAAAGCCCGTAAAGTCATGATCATCGGCGCCGGTAACGTTGGCGCGTCAGCTGCTTATGCGCTACTGAATCAGAATATTTGCGAAGAACTTATCCTGGTCGACCTGAACAAGACCCGCGCAGAAGCGCATGCTCAGGATCTTAGCGATGCCGCCGCCTATATGCCCGGCATGATGACCATTACCTGTCGCGATGCCAGCGACTGCGCCGATGTGGATATCGCCGTGATCACGGTGTCCGGCGGCGCATTAAAGCCGGGTCAAACCCGTCTGGATGAGTTAAAAAGCACGGCCAAAATCGTCCACAGTATCGTGCCGCAGATGATGGCAGGCGGCTTCAACGGCATCTTTCTGATCGCCACCAACCCGTGCGATATTATTACCTGGCAAGTCTGGCAGCTATCCGGCCTCCCTCGCAGTCAGGTTATCGGCACCGGCGTGTGGCTCGATACCACGCGTCTTCGCCGCAAGCTGGCGCAGGATCTGGATATCGGTGCGCAAAGCATTGACGCCTTTATTCTCGGCGAGCACGGCGACAGCCAGTTTCCGGTCTGGTCGCACTCTTCAGTCTATGGCTCGCCAATCGAACAGGTTTATCGGCACCGTACCGGCCGCGAACTTGACCGCCAGGCGATGGCCGACAGCGTACGCAAGCTGGGTTTTGAGATCTACGCCGGTAAAGGCTGTACCGAGTATGGTATTGCGGGAACCATTGCCGAGATCTGTCGCAATGTCTTCACCGGTAGCCACCGTGCGCTGGCCATCTCCTGCATTCTTGATGGCGAATATGGCGTGAACGGCGTCGCTATCGGTGTGCCTGCCGTGCTGGCGCAAAGCGGCGTTCAGCAAGTGATTGAGCTTCAGCTGGAAGCGGACGAACAGGAAAAGTTCGCCCGGTCGGTTGAGGTGATTAAAGCGAATATTGCGCTACTTCCGTAAAAATCGCCCCCGTTAGCCAGCAATGGTCAGGCGGGGCCGGTTTTTTCCAGCAGTCGCCGCGTGTCGTCGCTTAAATGGCTGTCAGTGATGATATCGGTCAGTGAATCGAGATGCGCGATATTAAACAACGACCATGCACCGTATTTGGAACTGTCCGCCAACAATACGCGACGTTGGGCATTGGCAATTAAGTCTCGCTTGAGCGCCGCCTTCTCTTCCGTTGGCGCCGTAATTCCTTTTTCCAGGTCCCAGCCGTTACAGCTGAGAAATGCCAGATCCGGCCAGATATTTTGCAACAGCCGCCGCCCGTGCTCGCCAATACATGACTGACTGCTGTCATCAATACGACCACCAATAATTGTCACCTCGATTTGCTTAAATTCGGCGAGAAACAGCGCGATGTGCAGATCGCTGGTGATCACCCGCAGCGGCAGATGCGTAATTTGCCGCGCCAGCTCAATCATGGTAGTGCCCGCGTCCAGCACGATAGCATCGCCGGGTTTCACCAGGGCTGCGGCGGCACTGGCAATGGCCTGTTTTTCCTGCGGGCTACGCTGCGACTTTTCAACCGTCGTTGGCTGGGAAGGAATAAACCGGTTGAGAGTCACGCCGCCGTGAGTACGACTGATGACGCCTTCCTGATCGAGCTTGATCAGGTCTCGGCGAATCGTGGCGGGCGACGCATTGGTTGCCGCAACCAGCTGTTCGACTGTCACCAGATTATGGCTTTTTAAGAAGTCCATAATCTGCTCTAACCGGTTATATCCCTTCATGTTATTCCTGTGATATTTGCATGGCGAGCGCAATGGAGGTTGCCATGCTCTCAGACTTCGCTTTACCTGTCCAGGCAATATCAAATGCCGTACCATGGTCGGCAGAAGTACGGATAAATGGCAGCCCGGCGGTAATATTAACGCCATCATAAAAGCCTAACAACTTCAACGGAATGTGCCCCTGATCGTGGTACATCGCGACCACAATATCGTACTGTCCTTCGTGACATTGCATAAACACGGTATCCGGTGGGCACGGCCCGGTAACATCAATGCCTTCCGCTTTCATCGCCGCGACCGCCGGGCCCACAATGCGAATTTCCTCATCGCCAAACAGACCGTTTTCCCCGGCATGCGGGTTCACACCAGCAACGGCAATGCGCGGCTGGCGGATACCGACACGTTTCAGGAAGCGATCCGCCACGCGGATCACCGTCTCTACCCGCGACTGGCTAAGGGTATCGAGGAACTGGCGCATGGAGATGTGCGTCGTAATATGAATCACCTTCAAGCGCTCGGTATACAGCACCATGGCGTAGTCTTTAGTCTCAGTCAGACGCGCCAGCATTTCCGTGTGACCGGGGAAATTATGCCCGCCAAGATGCAGGGCTTCTTTATTCAGCGGCGCGGTGGCAATCGCCTTAACCTCTCCAGCCAGCGCCAGTGCGGTTGCCCGTTTAATACAGCGATAGGCTAAATCGCCGGCTTGCGCCTGGACGATTCCAGGCTGAAGCGCCTCAGGGTCTGCCAGCGGTTCATCAATAATATTGATTATCCCGGCGCTAAACTGCGCCTGGGAGGGATGGTCGATCACCCGCAGCTCGGCGTGCGGAGTAATATTCAGCGCCAGAATACGACGTAACGTTTTTACACAGCCAATCACCACCACCGGAGCGCCATTCAGCTCCCCCTCTATCAACGACTTAATAATAATTTCCGGGCCAATGCCCGCCGGGTCGCCCATCGTCACTGCAATGATGTTAGTCACTCATTTTCTCCTCAATAAAATCAACAACTTCGCACAGCGTTGTCACGCTGCCGAAACCGCCTGCTTTGGTCATTACCGGGCGCTGCCAGCGGCTGCCCAGAAAAAAGCCGTAAGGCACACACTGCGCCACCCGGCCCGTAATATGAAAACCGGTCGCCTGCAAGCGCGTGGCAACGGCGATGGCCACGTCCCCGCCGGACAGGTACAGCGCGCCGGGATGGCAGCGCTCAAGCGCCAGCTCAACAAGCTGCGCGAGGTGGCGGCAAATTTGCTCGCCCAATTGGGCGCGAGGTACCCCATGACGCAGACACTGCGCGTCAACACCGGCGCGGGCTTGCGCGTCCGACGGAGTAGAAACGACGCAGTGATTACCCTGACGTATCGCCGTCGCAATGGCCTGGGCATCAATCGCGATTTCGCCGGTAAAGGCATGACTAACGTCAATTTCAACGTGCTGGACGCGTGGGTGCGCGCTGAGCGCGGCAATCTGCCGTTGAGCAATTTCACTCATTGATCCCACGACCGCCAGCAGCGGCCCGGACGGGCAACGCTGCACATGTCTTGCAAGCGCCTCGCAAATTCCAGCCGACCCCGCCAGCAGGAGCCGGGTTTTGCTCTGCGCGACGGCGGCAATAATGGCGTCAAGATCGTCATCCGCTTGCGCATCCACAATCAGCACGCGGAAGGTTTCATCCCTCATGGCAAGCGCCTGCGGCAACGTTTCAGCCGTGACGCTCTCGCATTTCATGGTGCTTTGTAGACCGATAAGGGCGGCGATATCCGCCTGCTGCACGGGGTTTTCGGATCGCTGGCAAACTCGGTATCGGTCAACAGCACCCCGTTGACATAGCACTTGCCTCCATCCGTCACCCGCCCGGCCGCCGGATACGCCGGTGCCAGCACCACCACCGGGCAGCCCAGCGTACGCATAGCGGCTTCCAGCTCGCTGCCCACATTGCCGCGCAGCGTTGAATCCAGCTTCTTGACTATCCAGCGGGGATGGCGGTCGGTTATTGCGTCCTGAAGCAAAGACGCAATACGCTGGCTGGCGTTCGCGGCAGATAAAGCCCGGCTATCGCTGTTGAGGATCAGCGCCTGAGCGCTGCTCTGCTGGCGGGCGTCGAGAGCCACCTCCACCCGCATCCCCACCTCGGCCAGACACACGCCAGCATCGTTGGCGCCGGTAAAGTCATCGGCCAGCACCAGCACACTGTTATCGCAGTGGCGCATCGTTTTTCCTTCTAGCTGTATTAAATGTCGGTAATGATTATATTCAATCACATTTGATTAAATGTGAGCAAGCTCAAGTTATTAAATGGGCGGATAAATTATAAATTCTCGCCATGACGTGATGACTGCTAATACATGATTGATTATTTTCAATCATTTTGAGGAGGAGAGAGTGGCAACGATAAACAGCACCGTTATCAGCGGTGCAGGAGCATTCGGCGCACTGGCGCCACTGCTGGCAGGAAAGCAACGCATTCTACTGGTCACCGACGCCAACGTGGGCCGATTAGACGCCGCGCTGACGATCCGTAGGATCCTCGAGGCCGAGGAGCGCGAAGTTCGGGTGATTGATAGCGTGCCCGCCGAACCTTGCCAGCACGATATGGTGCAAGTCGTACAGGCCATCAACGGCTGGCAGCCAGAGATGATCGTCGGCGTTGGCGGCGGCAGCGTACTGGATGCGGCCAAGCTTCTGTCGGTGCTGCTGCATCCGCACTCACCGGGCCTGGACGCACTGCTTGTAGGCGTCAAACCGGCATACAGAATCACTTCTTTACTGATTCCGGCCACCGCAGGCACCGGTTCGGAAGCCACCCCGAATGCCATTCTTGCCATCCCGGAACAGAACACCAAGGTGGGCATTATTTCGCCGGTTCTGCTGCCGGATTATGTCGCTCTGCTACCAGAACTCACCACCAGCATGCCTGCGCACATAGCCTCTTCAACCGGAATCGATGCGCTATGTCACCTGTTGGAGTGCTTCACGGCGACGGTCGCTAACCCGGTCAGCGACAATGCAGCGCTGATTGGTCTGCGCAAACTGCTGGCCAATATTGATGCTGCCGTCACACAGCCCGGCAACCTGAGCGCGAAACTCGAGATGCTGTGGGCGTCGTATTACGGCGGGGTCGCCATTAATCATGCGGGCACCCACCTGGTGCACGCCCTTTCCTACCCGCTCGGCGGGCGCTATCACCTGCCCCACGGCGTGGCGAATGCCATTTTGCTGGCACCCTGCATGGCCGTTGTTCGCCCTTACGCGGTGGAAAAATTCGCTCAGGTCTGGGATTTCATTCCCGATGCGGACGTTTCGCTGAGCGAAGAGGCCAAATCGCACGCGCTGGTCGACTGGCTGGCGGCGCTGGTGAAACGCCTGCAGCTACCCGACAACCTTGTCGCTCTCGGCGTGCCCGCCGACAGTATCGATGCATTATGCGACGCCGCGCTGAACGTGAAACGTTTATTGAATAACGCGCCCTGTCGCGTCAGCAAGGACGATGTTCAGGCTATCTATCGCACACTGTTTCCCGTGCGCTAACCCATAAGGAGTTCATCATGAGTCATCCATTTCCGGCGTATTAACGGCTATCGTGACCTCATTTACCGAGGACGGCGCGCTGAATATCGCCGAACTCAAGCGTCAGGTGAATCGCCAGATTGCGGCGGGAAACGGTATTTTCTGCGGCGGAACCAACGGCGAGTTCTTCGTGCTTAATGAAGATGAAAAAGTGGCCGTGGCTGCCGCCTGCGTCGAGGAAGCCGCGGGACGTGTTCCGGTTGTAGCCCATATCGGCGAGGTTTCAACCCGCGAAACGATCCGTCTGGGACAGCGTATTGCGGCGTTCGGTGTTGATGCCGTGTCGGTGATTACGCCGTGGTTCGTGCCGCTGAAGCAGGATGAGCTGATCGCCCACTATACCGCTATCGCCGACGCGCTGAGTGTTCCGATGTTCCTGTACAACATTCCGGCTCGCACCGGCAACACCATTGAACCGCAAACCGCGCGTCAGCTAGCCGCTCACCCCAATATCATTGGTATTAAAGACAGCGCCGGAAGCTATGACAGCCTGAAAGGTTTCCTCGACGCCGTACGCGATGTGGCTGATTTTAATGTTCTCAATGGCCCCGACTCGCTAATTTATCAGGGTTTCGTCGATGGCTGCTCTGCCTGTATTTCCGGGCTAGCCAACGTCGCCGCCGCGGAAATAAACCAAATCTGGTCACGTTTTCACGCTGGCGATATTGCAGGGTCACGCGAGGCGCAGGAGAACGTCACCGGGCTGCGTACCGATCTCTATAAAATCGCTTTCTCCCGGCGGTGGTGAAAAAAGCGCTACAGATGATGGGTTATGACGTTGGCGCTAGCCGGTATGCGGTTCAGTTCAGCCCGGAACAATTACAGCAAATTAAACAGATCTGCCAGCAGTATCATTAATTACTGCTATTAAACGCTGCCGGGATTTTCCCGGCATGCATTAATAATCACATTTAATTTTATTGTGCGCTGCGTTGTGGCGCGATGCATTCTTTCGGCAAGTTCAATACAGCATTAAACAATAGAACATCTAACAATTATCGAATTTAAATTCACAAGCCTTGTCTTTATTAAAGGATTTTAGCAATGTTGATATGGTTGTTAGACCCCGATATCTGGTTGACGTTAGTCACGCTCACCTTTTTAGAAATTATTCTCGGGGTCGATAATATTATTTTTCTTTCACTGGTGGTGGCGAAACTGCCGGCGGCACAGCAAAACCTCGCCCGGCGAATGGGGCTTGGCGGCGCAATGATAATGCGTATTCTGCTGCTGATCTCCATTGCGTGGCTGGCGCATCTGACGGTGCCGCTGTTTACGCTTATGCATTTCCCGGTTTCCTTCAGAACGCTGATTTTGTTATGCGGAGGGCTATTTTTAATCTATAAATCGTGCCAGGAAATCCTTTGCGAAATCCGGCAAGAGGAAGAAGCGCACGGCGAAGGACGGAGTCAGCTATCGCTGGCGGGCGCGATTGTCCAGATTATGCTGTTAGATATTGTCTTTAGTCTCGACTCGGTTATTACCGCGGTCGGCTTATCACAGCATATTTTCATTATGATTACCGCCGTTATTATTGCCGTTGGGGTCATGATGTTCGCGGCCAAAGCCATTGGTGATTTCGTTAACGCTACACCATCAATAAAAATACTGGCATTAACTTTCCTGCTTTTTGTTGGCGTACTACTGGTTGCCGACAGTATGGAAATTCACATTGCCAAAGGATATCTCTATTTTGCGATCTTCTTCTCGTTAACCGTAGAGATTATCAACATTATTCGCAATAAAAAAACCATCAAAGTTTCAAATCAACACAATCCGTTAGCACCCCTGGAAATTAACAAATAAAACCCGTTTAAAAATGGAGTCTCATTATGTCTGTAACCCTACTTCGTGACGGCATTATTCGCCCGAATAGCCAGGACATTCAAATTGAAACGGCAATGCTACCTTCGGCTTGCCCGCAAAATCATGCCGCTAATTTGCTTCCTCTGCCGGACGGTTCACTGATGTGCGTCTGGTTTGGCGGCACGCAGGAAGGTATCGCCGATATCTCCGTGTGGGGATCGCGTTTGCCGCCGCAAAGCCATCAGTGGAGCGACGCGCAAAAACTCTCCTGCGACAATAGCCGTTCCGAGCAGAATCCGGTGCTGTTTCTCGCCCCGGATAACACCCTTTGGCTGCTGTGGACCGCGCAAATCTCTGGCAATCAGGACACAGCGATCGTCCGCTATCGCCAGTCTCACGACCTCGGCCGTACCTGGGGTGAGATTGCGACTCTGCTCGACCAACCAGGTACCTTTATCCGTCAACCAATAACGGTGCTGAACAACGGTAACTGGCTGCTACCGGTGTTCTACTGCCGTACGCAACCGGGTGAAAAATGGGTCGGCAATGATGACGTCAGCGCGGTGAAAATCTCCTCGGATGGGGGTAAAAGCTGGCGCGACGTGGCGGTGCCGGAAAGCCTGGGCTGCGTGCATATGAATATCACCGCACAGCCTGACGGTAAGCTGATTGCGCTGTTCCGCAGTCGCTGGGCCGATAACATCTATTACAGCCAGTCCTGCGACGGCGGCGAAAGCTGGTCCGTTCCTGAAGCCACCGTGCTGCCCAACAATAACTCCTCAATTCAGGTCACTACGCTTGCCAGCGGGGAGCTAGCGCTGGTCTTCAACAACATGAGCGCTGAGGGTGCGCTGGAGCGTCGCGCTTCTCTGTACGACGAAATCGACGACGGCGACAGCAGCCGCAAAGAGCCTGAAGCCACCGGCGGGAAAACCGCTTTCTGGGCGCACCGCGTGCGCCGATGACCGTCGCTATCTCCGCCGACGGCGGGAGGAGCTGGCCGTGGCAGCGCAATCTTGATGAAGGCGACGGCTATTGTATGACCAACAACTCGCTGGATAAGCGTAACCGCGAGTTCTCCTATCCAAGCATCAAACAGGGCCAGGACGGCATGCTGCATATTGCCTACACCTATTTTCGCCAGGCCATCAAATACGTCCGAGTGTCACCAGACTGGGTGAAGGAATCCGCGCAATGATTATTGGCAATCTCAATGCCCTGCAGATGGCCGGGCTTCCCAACGAAATACGGCAATTGCTTTCCCGGGCTGACTGTTCACTCCCGGCGCTTATGGCGCGAGAAGATGGGCGCTGGCAGCCAGAGGGGTGCGCCTGGTTTTGCACCCTCGGCGACGCGCTGACGCAGCCCGTGACTCAACGCCACACCGAATACCACCAGGAATGGGCAGACATTCAGGTCATGCTGACGGGGTGTGAACTCATTCGCGCCGGCGTGCGTGCCGTCGCGCAGGAAGGCGATGAGGAACGCAAACCGGATCTGTTTATTACCCACCACGGTAACCCCACGGTTGACATCACCCTTCAGTCGGGAGATTTCGCGCTATTTATGCCGGGCGAACCGCATCAGGCCTTGTGCGTGGTTGACTCCCCAGCGATGGTGCGCAAGGCCGTATTTAAGATACCTCGTGCCATGCTCGTAGCATAAAGGAGCTTCTCAATGACAACGGAAATGATTCTGGCACTCGGGATATTGATCCTGATGATCGTACTGATTATGACGGATAAACTTCCCTTTGGCGCACCACCTTTGCTCGCCTGTCTTCTGCTGGTGGTCTGCAAAGTGTCGACGATTCAGCAGGCCTTTGCCGGGTTTGTGAACTCGACGGTCATTATGCTGGCGGGTTTTATGGTCGTGATGGCGGGGTTACAGAAAACGCGCCTCATCAGCAGTATCAAAACGGCGATGATGGTCCATCTCAATCGCGGTGGTTATAAAAGTTATATTCTGCTACTGATGATCGTTATGCTTGGTGCGAGCCTCGCTGGCACTGGTGCGACGGGTTACTACGTGCTCATTCTCTCGCTGATCGCCTCACTGCCGTACAGCAAGAAATTGCCGACGTCAAAACTGGTCATGCCATTAGGTTTTGCGACCAATCATCCGCTGATTCCGATTAACGTCGCATTACTTTTCGGCGTCACCGTCTCCGTATTACAAGCGTCGGGGATTAATCAGGAAATTTCAATGATGAAATTCGCCCTGGTTAACCTGGTCATGTCGGTCGCCTATTTTGCCTGGAGCCTGGTGGCTTATCGCTTTTTGCCCGACCACCCCATTGCCGACGCGAATGATAGTATTGCGACGCAGGAAGACGAAGCGGCGGCTCTACCGGCGTGGAAAGAGAAGTGTACCGTCGGTGCGTTTTTCTTCAGCGTTATCGGCATGATGCTGATGAGCACATTAGGCGATATCGCCTATATTGCTCCGGGTTTGGCAGGCGCATTCTTGCTGTTTATTGGCGTTCTCGACTTCAAAGAAGTCCGGGATAATATGGGGGCGCCGGTTATTATCATGACCGCCTGCGTCATTGGCGTGGCTGATGCGCTAGCGGGGACCGGTGTTACTGCGATGATCGGTAATGCGGTGGCTGGCGTGCTGGGCAGCAGCGTATCACCTTTCATCTTTATCCTGATTTTAGCCTTGTTAACCAGCACCTGCGCCACGTTTACCGGTTCAACCATTGGCTCGATTTTCATTTTTGGCCCTATTGGTATCGCGGCCTGTACCGGGCTTGGTCTGAACCCAACGGCGGCCGCTATCGCCATCACCATTTCTGGCTGGAACGGCGGCTATATGCCGATTGATGGTATGCCGGCGATGATCATGGGGATGGGAAAATACAAAATGTCAGAATTCTGGCTTTTCACCGTCCGATGTATCTGATACGTATTGTCGCCCTGTGCGCAGGCGCAATCATTATCTTCCCCGTGTAACGATCCACAAGAAGTAGCCTTCCTCTTTAACCCGGCCGAGCTGCGGCAACGCCGGGTTAATCCAGAAACACCTTACCCTGCAAATAGGTTCTCGCCTTCCCGCTCATGAAGACCCGTTCTCCCCGCCACTCACAGCGTAGATCGCCGCCACGGGCGGATACCTGACGCGCCAACATCTGCGTTTTCCCCAACTTCTCGCCCCAGTAAGGAATCAACATCGTGTGCGCCGAGCCAGTCACCGGATCTTCCCAGACCGCTTCGCCTGGCGAGAAGAATCGGCTGACAAAATCGTATTCGCCGTCGCCTTTCGCCGTCACCGAGACTTTATGTTCGCCCGGTATCATCGCACCGATATCCGGTTGCAGTGCTTCAACCTGTTGCCGATTCTCCAGTTCAATCACCCATGCGCGGCCTTTACGCGCGTGGCGATACTCGCCGATCCCGAGCGCACGCAGCATCTCTTCTGGCGGCAGCGCTTCTTCGGTCGCACTGATGGGGAAATCCAGCGTCAACCATTCACCGCGACGGGTGACGGTTAAACGACCAGATAGCGTCTCAAAATGAACTCGCTCATCCGGATAGTCGAGATAGTTGAACACCACATGGGCGCTGGCCAGCGTGCCGTGACCGCAAAGGTTAACTTCATGACGCGTGGTAAACCAGCGCAACGCAAAGCCACCTGGCTGTTTAACAATAAACGCGGTTTCCGACTGATTATGTTGTTGCGCCATTTTAAGCAGCAGGTCATCTGCTGGCCATGCTTCCAGCAGACAGACTGCCGCCGCATTGCCCCAAAGGCTCGGTCGCTAAAGGCATCAACCATAAAAAAATCAATCTCGTGCATATTATTCCTCTGCATTGTCTCCACGTCATCGCAAACTGACACAAAATCTTAACAACAACAAGATCCTTTTTTCTGCAATCGGTGACGCTGTCACTAAAACTTAAAATGAGATCTGAATCACATAATGATTGTGTTTGCAGTAATAATAGCTTTAAGATCCCACGTCTCTTCATTTATCTAACGCCCCGGTGCATTATCTATGACAACAAACGCCGTCTCTCGTCGGATCGCGTGGCTTCGGGTAGTCACGCTGGCTGTCGCGGCCTTTATTTTCAATACTACTGAGTTCGTTCCGGTTGGCCTGCTGTCAGATATCGCCGACAGCTTTGGCATGCAAACCGCCGAGGTCGGCATTATGTTGACCATCTACGCGTGGGTCGTGGCGGTCATGTCGTTGCCGTTTATGCTGCTCACCAGCCAGATGGAGCGCCGCAAGCTGTTGATCGGGCTCTTTGTCCTGTTTATTGCCAGCCATGTGCTCTCGTTCCTGGCGTGGAACTTCACGGTGCTGGTCGCCAGCCGCATCGGCATTGCCTTCGCCCACGCGGTGTTCTGGTCGATTACCGCTTCTCTGGCTATTCGTATGGCGCCCGCAGGAAAACGCGCTCAGGCGCTGAGCCTGATTGCCACCGGCACGGCGCTGGCGATGGTTTTCGGTATCCCGATCGGCCGCATCGTCGGCCAGTACTTTGGCTGGCGCACCACCTTCTTCGCCATCGGCATCGGGGCGCTGATAACGCTGCTGGCCTTGATTAAGCTGCTGCCGCGGTTGCCAAGCGAACATTCCGGTTCGTTGAAAAGCCTGCCGGTGCTGTTCCGCCGTCCGGCGCTAATGAGCATCTACCTGCTGACCGTCGTGGTGGTCACCGCTCACTACACCGCTTACAGCTATATTGAACCCTTTGTCCAGACCGTGGCCGGGCTGAGCGGCAACTTCGCCACTGTACTGCTGCTGATTCTTGGTGGTGCGGGAATTATCGGTAGCGTGCTGTTTGGCAAATTGGGGAACCTGCATGCTTCCGGGCTCATCAGCAGTGCGATTGGCTTGCTACTCGTTTGTCTGCTGCTGCTGTTGCCTGCGGCACAGGATACGACACATCTGGCGGTACTAAGCATCTTCTGGGGAATCGCCATTATGGTGATTGGCCTGGGTATGCAGGTGAAGGTTCTGGCGCTGGCACCGGATGCCACTGACGTGGCGATGTCGTTATTCTCTGGTATTTTCAATATTGGGATTGGGGCTGGCGCTCTGCTGGGCAGCCAGATTAGCACCCATTTATCGATGTCATCTATCGGCTATGTGGGCGCCGTGCCCGCGCTGGCGGCGTTTATCTGGGCGGTGGTCATTTTCCGCCGTTGGCCAACGGCATCATTAGAAGAACAGGCTCATCAGCATTAACACGCGAGATCAGGCCGGGAGTGAGTCTCGGCCTGACTGCTATTACGCGGGATAGGTTTTAATAATTTCCAGCACGCCGTTAATAATAAACTGCACCCCCATGCACACCAGCAGGAAGCCCATCAGACGGGAAATCGCCTCGATGCCGCCCTTGCCCACCAGACGCATAATGGCGCCTGAACTACGCAGGCAGCCCATAAAATCACCCCCACCAGCGCGAAGATAATCGGCGGCGCGACCAGTACCACCACTCCGGAAGTTGACGCCATGCTTCACCGTTGAAGCCGAGCTGATGATCATCGCAATGGTACCAGGGCCTGCGGTGCTGGGCATCGCCAGCGGCACAAAGGCGATATTGGCGGTCGGCTCTTCCTGAAGCTCTTCGGACTTACTGCGCGCTTCCGGTGAGTCATGCGCCTTCTGCTGCGGGAACAGCATGCGAAAACCAATAAAAGCGACAATCAGCCCGCCGGCGATACGAAGTCCAGGTATTGATATCCCGAATGTATTCATCACCACCTGGCCCGCATAGTAGGCCACCATCATGATGGCGAAAACGTAAACGGAAGCCATCAGCGACTGCCGGTTACGCTCCGCGCTGTTCATATTCCCGAAAGGCCGAGGAACAGCGCGACGGTGGTTAGCGGGTTAGCCAGCGGTAGCAACACCACCAGACCCAGCCCAATTGCCTGAAAGAGTTCCTTCATAAGCGTTTAAAAATCCTGTCTGTTTTACGGAAAAAATCGGTCTGTACGCCAGGTCGCCGCCCTTTTGTACAGCATCTCTTGCTACGGGGTGCTCCTTTACAGGATATCCTATTTAGGCCTTCCTGAAGCGTTTTAGCAATTCGTGGCATCGCCCGACTCATTCAGTTGACTTATGGTTGCGTGAGAAATAATATCCATCGCAACTAAAGTACTTGCCAGGGCAACCATTGTGAACAGCACAAGCGATCTCTTCAATGAAATGATTCCACTTGGGCATTTGATTCACCTGGTTAACCAAAAGAAAGATCGCTTACTCAACGAGCATTTATCGCCAGAAGACATTACCGCCTCACAGTTTAGAGTGCTGTGCTCTATTCGTTGTAAAGGCAGTATCACCCCGTGGAATTGAAAAAAACCTTGTCGGTGGATCTGGGCGCGCTCACCCGCATGCTTGACCGTTTGCTGTGTCGGGGCTGGATAGCCCGGTTACCCAATCCAAGCGACAAGCGGGGTGTATTGATTCAGTTGACGCCGGAAGGCGCAGCCATTTGTGAACAATGCCATCTGCTCGTTGGGCAAAACCTGCACCAGGAATTAACAAAAAACTTAACGGCAAATGAAGTAGCAACACTCGAGCTTCTGCTTAAAAAAATATTGCCGTAAACAGAAGAAGAGGTAAGACGATGTCCAGACGTAACACTGACGCTATTACTATTCATAGCATTTTGGACTGGATCGAAGAGAACCTGGAATCGCCGCTGTCGCTTGAAAAAGTGTCAGAACGTTCTGGTTACTCCAAATGGCACCTGCAGCGGATGTTTAAAAAAGAGACCGGTCATTCATTAGGTCAGTACATTCGCACCCGTAAGCTGACGGAAATCGCCCAGAAATTAAAAGAAGGTAATGAGCCGATTCTGTATCTGGCCGAACGCTACGGTTTTGAATCTCAGCAGACGTTGACGCGAACGTTTAAAAACTATTTCGACGTGCCGCCGCACAAGTACCGCGTCACCAATATGCACGGAGAGTCTCGCTATCTCCACCCTATTAATCACTGTGTTTGTTAATCGCCTGCAATAAGACGTATCGAGGAAATAATGAAACTGTTCGCTTCCGTTGCCTTCGCCCTGCTAGCGATGGCCTCAACTCAGAGCTACGCGGAGCAACTTCCGGCCACAGAACCGCGCACGACACCATGCTGATGCCGTCCGCCAGCAGCCAGTCACCGTTTGATTTCAATCATATGGGTGCCGGTAGCGATAAATCTGATGAGCTGGGTGTACCTTATTACAATGAAAATAATCGCTAAACATTCATTGCCCGCTATCGCGGGCTTTTTTTAGCCCTTCACCGCCCGCCGCATCCCTGGCAAACGTAGACCAAAGACGTTAATAAACAGTCCGGCCATAATCAACAGCGCACCAATCAACTGCATTGCCGACAACGTTTCATCCAGCAACAACGCTGCACTGGCCAGCCCCACCACCGGCACCAACAGTGACAGTGGCGCCACGCGCCAGGTTTCATAACGGCCAAGCAGCGAACCCCAGATGCCATAACCCACAATGCTGGCAATAAACGAGAGATACGCCAGCGACAGTATGGTCGTCACGTCGATGTGAATCAGGCTTTGGGTCATCAACTGCGGACCCTCGAAAATCCACGAGCTCAGCATAAACGGCAGAATAGGAATCAACGCACTCCATACCACCAACGACATCACCCCGGGTTTCGAATCATGGTGCAGGATTTTCTTATTAAAGATATTACCGCAGGCCCAGCACAGCGCCGCCGCCAGCGTCAGCATAAAGCCAGCAGCTTAACGTGTTGCCCGCTCATACTGGTTTCAATCAGCACCAGCACGCCAAACACCGCCAGCGAAATCCCCACCAGCTGTTTACGCTGCAGTCGCTCACCAAAGGCGAAGGCACCCAGAATGATGGTAAAGAAAGCCTGTGCCTGAAGTACCAGCGAGGCCAGCCCAGCCGGCATGCCGAAGTTGATGGCACAAAACAGAAAGGCAAACTGGCCAAAACTGATGGTGAGCGCGTAGCCAAGCAGCAGCGGTAGCGGAACCCGCGGACGTGGAACGAAGAATAGCGCCGGGAAAGCGACAAATAAAAAGCGTAGCCCGCTAACAGCAGCGGCGGCATACCGTGCAGGCCGACTTTGATCACCACAAAGTTCAGTCCCCAAACCACAACCACCAACAGCGCCAGTAGCCCATCTTTACGCGTCATGCCTCGCCCAACGTTTTTTAAATTTATGTAAACCTAACCAAAGTAACGAAAAATTCAGACGAGGAATAGATCATTATTTTTGGCAGTTCAAAATCGCACTCCCCAACACGACCACGGCTATACAAGCTGCTTATGGCATGATATTTGTGAAAGAGATAACAAAAAACAATACAACGACATCTATCAGGCAGGAAAATGAAACCAACGACCAGACGATCTACGATCGCGCTACTGGCATCGTCGTTACTGTTAACTATCGGACGCGGCGCCACACTTCCCTTTATGACCATTTATCTCACGCGTCAGTACGCAATGACGGTAGATACCATCGGTTATGCCATGTCCATTGCGCTGGTGGTTGGCGTCATGTTCAGCCTCGGCTTCGGGATTCTGGCCGATAAATTTGATAAAAAACGCTACATGCTGATTGCCGTCGCCTTTTTTATCTGCGGTTTTGTCGCCATTCCGCTGGTCCATAGCGTGGTGCTGGTGGTTTTTTTCTTCTCGCTGATCAACTGCTCGTACTCGGTGTTTTCCACCGTACTGAAAGCCTATTTCTCCGATACCCTCGCGCCGACAACCAAAGCGAAGGTTTTTTCGCTTAACTACACGTTTCTGAATATTGGCTGGACTATCGGTCCGCCGATTGGAACGCTGCTGGTCATGCAAAGTATTAACCTGCCTTTCTGGCTGGCAGCGATATGCGCGGCCTTCCCGCTGCTGTTTATCCAGCGCTACGTTGAACGTCTGAGACCAACGGAAATCGCGGAAACGCCCATCGCCTGGTCACCGTCAGTATTGCTGCGCGACCGGGCGCTGCTGTGGTTCACGCTGTCGGGCCTGCTGGCGTCCTTCGTTGGCGGTTCTTTTGCATCCTGCCTCTCTCAGTACGTGCTGGCAGTTGGCGACAGTAACTTTGCTGAAAAGGTCGTGGCCGTGATTTTGCCGGTGAACGCCGCCGTGGTCGTCACACTTCAGTACGCGATTGGTCGCAAGCTCACTGCCAATAATCTGCGACCATTAATGACCTTTGGTACCGTTTGCTATGTGATAGGTCTGACAGGGTTTATGTTTTCTGGCGACAACCTGTGGTTCTGGGGCTGGCGGCAGCCGTTTTCACCCTGGGAGAAGTCATCTACGCACCGGGTGAATACATGTTGATCGATAACATCGCTCCACCGGGTATGAAAGCCAGCTATTTTTCCGCTCAGGCGCTGGGTTGGTTAGGCGCTGCTCTTAACCCACTACTGACCGGGCAGATCCTGACCCATTTCCCGCCAGTCATGCTATTCCCCATCATGATGGTCACCATTGTGCTGGCGTGGCTGTTGATTTTCCGTGGAATTAAGGCCAGTACCTGGGGCACCACCGTCAGCGCGGCGTAGGGTTATCCGGGGCCACTTCGGCCCGGAAGAGATCGTTATGACCAAATGTCGGCCGCGACGCCCGTCACCAGGCGGACCTTGTCCCACTGCTGCTGCTCGCTCAGGCTGTTGCCCTCTTCGGTCGAAGCAAAACCGCACTGCGGGCTGAGACAAATCTGTTCCAGCGCAACGTAGTGTGCCGCTTCCTTGACGCGCGCTTTCACGCCTTCCGGGTTTTCCAGCTCGCCGTTCTTGGTGGTAATCAACCCCAGGACGGCTTTCTGATGACCAGGACGAATAAAGCGCAGCGGCGCGAAGTCGCCGGAACGGTCGTTGTCGTACTCAAGGAAGAACGCATCGACGTTGACGCGGCCAAACAAAATCTCCGCCACCGGCTCATAGCCGCCTTCAGAAATCCACGTGGAGCGGAAATTACCGCGGCACACGTGCAGACCGATAATCAGATCGTCCGGTTTACCTTCCAGCGCGCGGTTCAGCACGTCGGCATAGATAGCCGCCAGTTGATCCGGATCATCGCCCCGCTCACGAACCTGACGACGCTGGTCCTCCGAGCACAGATAGGCCCAAACGGTGTCATCCAGCTGCAGATAACGGCAGCCCGCATCGTAGAAGGCGCGGATAGCATCACGCCACGTATCGGCCAGATCGTTGAAATATTCAGCCAGATCCGGGTATACGGTCGCATCAATATCCTTACGTCCCCGCGAAAATGCAACACGCTCGGACTTGGAATGGTCATTTTTGGCGTTGCGTCGCCGCAGATGCTTTTCAGGAAACGGAAATCCTCCAGCATTGGATGGTCGCCGAAACCAAGTTTACCGGTCACGCGAATGCCGTGAGCGCGAGTCTGTACGCCGTTAAACTGAATACCTTTATCTGAGTCGTAGCGCTCCACGCCCTGCAAACCGTCGAAGAAATCGAAGTGCCACCAGGCGCGGCGGAATTCGCCGTCGGTCACCACATGCAGGCCACAGTCGCACTGATGCTGCACCACGCGACGAATCTCAGCATCTTCAACGGCACGCAGCTGCTGCGCGGTAATTTCACCGTCAGCCAACTGCTGGCGCGCCTGTTTGATGGTCAGTGGGCGTAAAAAACTGCCGACAATATCGGCGCGGTACGGGGCGTGTTGATGTGGCATGCGATTCTCCTTATTCACTCGGGCAAACTGGTTACCCGGAGTGATAATTTATTATTTGAACTTTTTAGCCTTCTGGATGGCTACATGTCCAGATGGTGTCATCCGTGTGCGCCACAAGCAAACGAGAATAATTCATGATAGATGAAAAAAATTCACGATCCCTGGCTAAAGGCAAAACCTTCATCTTCCCAGCCGGTGATACCGCCAAGCATAATTTTCACCGGTCGGCCCAGCGTCGCCAGCTTTAATGCCGCGCGGTCAGCGCCATTGCAGTGTGGACCGGCGCAGTAGACCACAAATAAGGTCTCTTTCGGCCATTCCTGCATGCGTTCAGCGCTCATCTCAGCATGGCGAAGATGGATCGCGCCGGGTAAATGGCGTCGGGCAAACGTCTCGGCGCTGCCAACCACATGGAGCAGGACAAAATCCACTTCTGGCTCCTGCAGGGCGGCGTGCACGTCGGCGCAGTCAGTTTCAAAACCCAGACGCTGGCGAAAATGGGCTGCGGCGTCAGCCGCGCTGGCCGCCGGAAATTCGGTAACGTAACTCATCATTGACTCTCCCGTTAGGTATTACCACTATGGTAACGATGCGATGAGTATAAACAGGCTCCCAATACGAGAACTGCCCACAGAAATGACAGAAAACAGCCAGAATATGACAATACGCGCCCCCTGGTGGTGACGCTAGCCTACGACGGGCTCTGTACCTTTGAATTTGGCGTGGCGGTAGAGGTGTTTGGCCTGCCCCGGCCTGAAATGGGTGAAAGCTGGTATCGCTTTGCCGTTGCTGCCGTCGATGAAGGTGCCCTGCGCGCTACCGGCGGCGTTCGCGTGATGGCCGATGGCGATCTGAGCCTGCTTGAAGAAGCCGATACCATTATCGTCCCTGGCTGGCGCGGTGTAGATAGCCCGGTGCCGGAAGCGTTGAGCCTGGCGCTAAAGCAGGCGCATCGGCGCGGATGCCGGGTGTTATCTATCTGTTCCGGCGTGTTTGTTCTGGCGGCGGCTGGCCTGCTTGATGGTCAACGTGCCACGACCCACTGGCGTTATACCACGCTACTCCAGCAACGCTACCCGGCAATTAGCGTTGTGGATGACGTACTTTATATCGCCGAGGGAACGTACTGACTTCTGCCGGCAGCGCCGCTGGTATCGATCTCTGCTTACACGTTGTCAGGCTTGATTTTGGGCTGGAGGCCGCCAACCGGGTTGCTCGACGACTGGTCATCCAGCCACACCGCGACGGCGCGCAAAAGCAACAAATTACCCGGCCCGTCGCCCGCTCCCGCGAAAGTCAGCGCTTAGGGATGTTATTTGATTTTCTCCACCAGCACCTGGCGGAGAGCCATAGCGTTCGTTCGCTGGCTGACAAAGTCGGTATGAGCGAACGCACATTCCTGCGTCGTTTCCAGGAAGCAACCGGAAAAACCCCTGCCCGCTGGCTGCTTGACGAGCGTTTGTTGCAGGCTCAACACCATTTGACTACCGGCAGAGACAGCGTAGAAAAGGTCGCGGAAATCACCGGATTTGGTAATGCCAAAAATCTGCGTCTGCGCTTTCAGCAACATTTTGCAATCAGCCCGCTGGCCTATCGAAAAAGATTTACCGCAACAAATAATTAATTCACAAATGAGGGCGTTAGTCTAAGTTTAAGAGAGTACGCTAATAGATGTTGCTAGTGAAATCGTTAAAGAGGAGGTCGTCATGCTGGATAATATGCAAGTGTTTCTGGTTGCCGTGGGACTCATTCTGCTTTCCGGTTTTCTCACCGCCTATTTAAGCGGAAAATGGAATGACTAACCAACACCAAGCACTGGTTTAATAGATAAAAAAAACCGCCAGAATGACTGGCGGTATAAATGCTTGCATGGATAGATTTTTACTTCTCCGGTTACCCGCTCTCCTTGATTAGGAAACCGTTGCTGTAAAATAATTCTACCACTGCGTTATTCAACTAAAGCTAAACGGCGAGTGCATTATTTAAGCCATAATTTTTCCACGCCTTTTTACTCTGACAGCCGGCCTGACGGCCAGCCCACAATCTGCCGGAACGTGATTCCTGTAGGTCCTGATGCTCAGGACGGGTGGACCAGATGGACTCGCGACGCGTTTTACGCTGGGATTTTTTCATTCGTGCCTCCGGGCAGATTGTCGATATTAAATCCATTAACTCAACGATTTACGCAGCAATATTAGCAAGTTGAATGGCGAGTTTCTTCAACAACTGCACGTATTTGTAAAGAGCCTGTGAGCCAGCGCACTTCCCCCCTTAAACAATAATACCCTACCGAAAATGTCAGGTTGCGAAACGACTACGGTGACGTAAAATCTCATCGACTATCCTCCCTGAACGGGAGGATAGCCAGAATGCTCTATCTTATTGTGATACTTAACCCGCCAGCCCTGTGTGCGGGTTCTTTTTATATTTTTCAGCATGGCCCTATGCGTAAAAAATGACGACAGGCATGCCCTTAACACCTGGTTTAGTCACTCAAGCCACGGTTTTTAAGCATCGGCGAAATTAACGGATCGTGCCCACGCCAGTCGCGGTACAATTTTTCTAAATCGCTACTATTACCCTGGGATAAAATCGCATCACGGAATCGCTGCCCGTTTTCACGATTTAAACCACCGCGTTCAACAAACCACTGGTAACCGTCGTCAGCCAGCATTTGTGTCCACAAATAGGCGTAATATCCGGCAGCATAACCGCCGCCAAAAATATGTGAGAAGTAGCTGCTGCGATAACGCGGCGGTACAGCGATGAGATCGATATTTTCGCGATGGAGCGTCTCAGCCTCAAACTCTTCCACATTCTTCGGCAATGCGCTGGCGGATAAACTATGCCAGTTCATATCCAATAACGCGGCGCTGAGCAGTTCAGTCATTTCGTAACCTTTATTAAAGCTCGACGCGCGGAACAGACTTTCACGCAGCGCATCCGGCATCGGCTCACCGCTTTCATGATGACGCGCATAGTGGCGAATACGTCGGGATGACTGGCCCAATGTTCATTAATCTGCGATGGGAACTCAACAAAATCGCGTGGCGTATTTGTACCAGATAACGTCGCATAGCGCTGTTTCGCAAATAATCCGTGTAGCGCATGGCCAAACTCATGGAACAGCGTGATCACGTCATCCCAGGATATTAGTGCGCTTTTGCCGGCGGCAGGTTTCGGGTAGTTGCATACGTTATAGATAACCGGACGGGTACCCAACAGGGTGGATTGCGGCACAAAATTGTCCATCCATGCCCCGCCGCTCTTGCTATCGCGCGCAAAGAAATCGCCGTAGAACAGCGCCATGCCTTCACCATCGGCATCAAATATTTCCCACACGCGTACATCAGGGTGATAAACCGGCAGGTCAAAACGCTCAACAAAGCGGATACCAAACAGCTGACTGGCCGACCAGAACACGCCGTCAACCAGTACGCGCTCCAGCGCGAACCAGGGTTTAATCTGTGCTTCGTCGATCGCATATTTTTCACGACGAACCTGTTCGGAATAATAAAGCCAGTCCCAGGCCTGGGCAGTGAACGATGATGAGCCGTTGTCGATCAGCGCCTGGATATCCGCCAGCTCGCGTTCCGCTCTGGCCCGTGCCGCAGGCGTAATTTCACGCATAAAATCAAACGCAGCTTTTGGCGTTTTCGCCATCTGGTCGGCCATGCTCCAGCTCGCGTAATCGGCATACCCCAGAAGTTCGGCCTGTCTGGCGCGGATTGCCACCAGTTTGAGAATACGCTCACGCGTATCGTTGGCATCTCCGCGCTGATTACGTTGCCATGCCGCTTTAAACAATTTTTCCCGGGTTTCACGTGAACGCAATGAGGCCAATGCAGGCTGCTGTGTCGTGTTGACAAGCGGAATCAGCCAACTGCCCGCCAGACCGCGCTCCGCGGCAGCGGTTGCGGCCGTCGCGACTTCATCATCACTCAGACCAGCCAGGTCGGCCTCATTATCAACAACCAGCCCGCCATTTTTTGCCGCTCCCAGCAGGCACTGATGAAACTGGCTGCTTAACGTCGCCGCTTCGGTATTCAACGTTTTCAGTTCGGCCTTTTCTTGTGAACCAAGCATCGCCCCGGCAAGAATAAAGCGATGATAAATCACCTCGATGAGTCGACAGGACTCGCTGTCCAGGTCCAGCGTTTCTCGCTTTTCCCAGACCGTCTGAACCCGCTTGAATAGCGCGTCATTAAGATAAATATCGTTTGCCAGCCCGGCAAGCTCTGCCGAGAACGCCTCATCAAGGCGCTGAATCTCATCATTGCTATTTGATGCAGCCATCGCAAAGAAAACAGACGTCACGCGCGAAAGCATTTCACCGCTTTTTTCCAGCGCAATAAAGGTGTTTTCGAAAGTCGCCTCGGCAGGATTGCAGGCAATGTCGGCGATGTCCTGGCGTTTGCGTTTTAGCGCTTCGTCAAAGGCCGGACGATAATGCTCGTCTTTAATCACATCAAACGGCGGCGCCTGATAAGGTAAAGTGCTGCTGGCGAAAAAGGGATTCATAGCCGACATGTCATGCTCCTGAAGAAAACGGTTAACTCTGGCAGAATAAACAAATTGAGGCCGCGCTGCTCGATTATATCTTCAGAAGGCAAAAGGATTGGGTGCATTGAGAATACTGAACAACGGCGGAAATGGCGGGGATCGCTCCCCGCCCGACTCCTGGCTGGTTTCGTAAGCCATGTGAGCCACGATCTCCGTTCCGCCGCTTCGGAAGCTAACATCACAGAGTTGTTTGTTGTTAAGTAGCAGTACGCCCAGAAGCGTGATGCCGATAACGACGAGCGCCAATAGCGCCATTCTTTGTGGCTTCATAGCCTTCTACTCCTATACCCGAAGGTCGGTAAGAGGCTAACCTTATGTTGTATGGCATAGGGGCCTCAGATGAATGTTTAACGTCTTGCTGGACGTCAAATGTTTTCTGGGGCTTTTTTCTACCTGCCTTTCGGCTATGCCTGAGACAGATAGCCTCAAGCACCCACCGGAATGTTACCTCATATATCCTGCTTCAAGGCTGGCTTTGCACGCTCTTGAGTTAATTTCGGATAACATCAAGACTTCATATCCAAGGTAAACGTTTTGGTCTGAGCATTGATTGAGACCACAATGGAATGTTCTAATCGGTAGGCGGCAGCCAGATCTGGCGCATCAGATGAAGACCAGAATCCTGTCGCTTTAAACAATGTAGCGGTTGTCATCAGAGGTGATACTTCTGCATTTTCTGGAGCTTACCGATAGTTAAAAATCTCATTACAAAACAGATGATTAAAAACTGGGTGATCTGCTATGGTAATGCAACACTTAAGCGTTGAAGGAACAGAGAAATGATCGTACTGGTAACCGGAGCAACGGCAGGTTTTGGCGAAAGCATCACTCGCCGTTTTATTGCCAACGGGCACAAAGTTATTGCCACTGGCCGTCGTAACGAACGTTTGAAAGCGCTGAAAGATGAGTTAGGCGACAGCATCCTGACCGTACAGCTGGACGTGCGCAACCGCGCGGCTATTGAAGAAACGATCGCCAACCTGCCAGCCGAATGGCGCGAAATTGATATCCTGGTCAACAACGCCGGGCTGGCGCTGGGTCTGGAACCCGCGCATCGCGCCAGCGTGGAAGATTGGGAAGATATGATCGATACCAACAACAAAGGGCTGGTGTACATGACCCGCGCCGTGCTGCCGGGTATGGTAGAACGCAATCGTGGCCACATTATCAATATCGGTTCAACCGCGGGCAGTTGGCCCTATGCGGGTGGCAACGTCTACGGCGCAACGAAAGCTTTCGTACGTCAGTTTAGCCTGAACCTGCGTACCGACCTGCACGGTACGGCCGTTCGCGTAACGGATATTGAGCCGGGTCTGGTCGGCGGCACCGAGTTCTCCAACGTTCGTTTCAAGGGTGACGACGCAAAAGCAGGTAAAACCTACGAAAATGCCAACGCGCTGACGCCAGAAGATGTTACCGAAGCCGTATGGTGGGTCGCGACGCTGCCGAAACACGTCAACATCAATACCGTTGAGATGATGCCGGTCAGCCAGACCTACGCAGGACTTAGCGTTCATCGCGGAAGTTAACATTTTATCCCAGCCCGACCCTCGGTCGGGTCTGGGCGCGGCGGCAAAAAAAGCGTAAAATAACAGCTTAATCAGCTGATAAGAACGACTCAATGGCCGCCGAAACACAACTGAACCCAACACAGCCCGTCAATCAACAGATTTATCGCATTCTGCGTCGCGATATCGTTCACTGTCTTATTCCGCCGGGCACGCCGCTTTCGGAAAAGGAAGTCTCTCTTCGCTTTGACGTTTCCCGCCAGCCGGTACGTGAGGCCTTTATTAAACTGGCCGAAAACGGACTTATCCAGATTCGCCCTCAGCGCGGCAGTTACGTTAATAAGATCTCCCTTTCGCAGGTTCGCAACGGCTGTTTTGTACGTCAGGCCATCGAATGCGCGGTAGCACGCCGAGCGGCAACAATGATCACCGATGCCCAGATCTATCAGCTAGAACAAAATTTGCATCAGCAGCGTATTGCGATTGATCGCCAACAGCTAAACGACTTCTTCCTGTTGGATGATGAATTTCACCAGCTACTGTCAAATATTGCGGATTGCCAGCTTGCGTGGGATACCATCGAGAATATTAAAGCGGCAATTGACCGGGTGCGTTATATGAGCCTCGATCATGTCTCCTCACCGGAAATGCTGCTGCAACAGCATCATGAAATATTCAGTGCGCTTGAAAAACGTGATGCCGATACGGTAGAAAAAGCGATGACTGCGCATCTGCAGGAAATCAGTGAATCCGTATTGCTCATTCGCCAGGAAAACCGCGATTGGTTTAGCGAAGATTAAGAAGAAGGGCCTTCAAATTGAAGGCCCTTTTTTTATCGGATAACCATCGTCGGAATGTTGGCGTAACGTAGAATAGATTCCGCGTTCGACCCCAGCAGATGGGTTGTGATCCCGCGCTGACGGGAACCGATCACAATCACGTCGTACTCACCCGTCTTACTTAACGCGAGCACTTCATCGCGAATATTACCAAAGCGAACTTCGGTGTGAATGCGCTCTGCGGGCATATCAAATAACCGCCGCAGACCCTTCATTTTGTTTGCCGATTCTGACTGCATAAATTCTTCGAATTTTTTAATATCCGAAGCAAAACCGCGCAAAATAGAACGATTGCTGTTTGGTAGTACGTTCAGCAGCGTAATTTCGCCAGACTCCCCCGCCAGATATACAGCATGACGAATAGCCTTATCACTTAAATCCATTTCAAAAATATCTACAGGCATGAGAATTTTTTTATACATAGCCCGAGCTCCTTATTCCAGAGGATCCATTTTTTGTTTCGCAATAACCATGCCATATTTATGCCTATTGATATAGCATTAATTCACAAAACTGATAGTTTCAGCGTGAAAATAATCGTCCATTATTTCAACTGACTTGAATTAACTTAAAGAAGTGTCATGCGGGGAAGAAAAGTGAGATGCCGCCATTGCTGGCGGCATAATAGACTCATTACAGCGCGGCAAACTCAGCAACGGTCGCTTTCGCGCCTTTACTCAGCAGTGACAGGTAAGCATTGGTCACCTGATCAACAAACTGGCCTTGGAGCGGCAGATCTTTACCGAAGATCGCTTCGATGGCCAGCAGCGCTTTCACGCGAGACTCGCCCTCTTCGCTCTGCTGTACCGCAGCCTGAATCACCGGCAGCAGCGGGTCGCACACTTCGATGGCATTGCCCTGCTCATCTACGCCGCCGACATAGCGCATCCAGCCCGCGACGCCCAGCGCCAGCAGCTTGAAGCTGCTGTTATCCGCCAGGTGCCAACGCACGGAATCCAGCATACGCTGAGGCAGTTTCTGACTGCCGTCCATCGCGATCTGCCAGGTACGGTGGCGCAGCGCCGGGTTGGTATAGCGTTCAATCAGCAGGTCGGCATAGCGCGCCAGGTCAACGTTCTGTACTTTCAGCGTCGGCGCCTGCTCTTTCAGCATCAGGTCGTGCGCAGCACGACGGTAGTTGTCGTCGCCCATACAGTCGTTGATGTGCTGATAGCCCGCCAGGTAGCCCAGATAAGCCAGGAAAGAGTGGCTGCCGTTCAGCATGCGCAGTTTCATTTCTTCGAACGGAATAACGTCGCTCACCAGTTCGGCGCCTGCTTTTTCCCACGCCGGACGGCCTGCGACGAAGTTATCTTCAATAACCCACTGACGGAACGGTTCGCACGCCACGCCAGCCGGATCGCGAACACCGGTCAATTGCTCAATTTTGTCCAGTGTTTCTGGAGTCACGGCCGGAACAATACGGTCAACCATGGTGGACGGGAACGTCACATGTGCTTCGATCCAATCGGCCAGCTCGGCGTCGACGGCGCGCGCATAGGCGCAAACGACGTTACGCATGACGTGACCGTTTTCCGGCATGTTGTCACAGGACATCACGCTGAATGCCGGCAGACCCGCCGCTTTACGACGCGCCAGCGCCTCCACCACCACGCCCGGCGCAGATTTCGGCTGATGCGGGTTTTGCAGGTCGGCCACGATGAAAGGATGTTCGAGCATCAGTTGTCCGGTTGCCGGAGAGTGGCAATAGCCTTTTTCGGTGATAGTCAAAGAGACAATCGCCACCTGCGGCTCGCACATTTTTGCCAGCACGGTTTCCAGACCATCGACCTGCGCATGCAGCGCTTCTTTGACAACGCCTACCACGCGGGCAGTCCATGCATCCGCGGACATCTCCGCCACGGTGTATAAATTGTCCTGATGATTCAGGTCGGCAATCTGCTGCTCACCGCCGATCAGGTTAACTTCGGTATAACCCCAATCGCTGCCGTGTTCTGAGGCGAGGATATCGGCGTATACAGCCTGATGGGCGCGGTGGAATGCACCAAAGCCCAGGTGCACAATACGTGGCACCAGTTTGCTGCGATCGTAGGTCGGGAGAGTTGCCTTAGCGGTTAATAGCGTATTCTGCATCTTTTTGACTCACTGTAGAGAATGTTGATTGCCATACTAGATTAACGAGTTCATCTGAGGAGATTTTGATTTGCATTAATATATTGGCGATTGGTATGACATGATTTTTAAGTTGTGTGACAGCATAAGCAAAGTCGGCGCTCTTACCTATGCTGTCACGGCTGGACGTTAGTTCACCTGTGCCGGTCGGCTCAGTTTTTTGTCGACTTGCTGCGGTTCATTCCACAGATCGTCATAAGAGTACCCGGTCAGATCTTCGACAATATGACGCGTCTCCGGCGTGACATCTTGTTTCGCCCCCTTCGCTTTCAGGCGCTCAACTTCATCAACAAAGATTTTGTGCGTACGTTTGTTGAGACGGAAGGTCACCGCCTGCCACAATGCAATCAGCAACAGACCTGCGGTACCAATGAACAGCAGCATCGCAATGGTATTCACCGCGCTCTCAGGCTGAACCTGGCTACCCTTCACAAAACCCCCTTCCTGCAGCATCACGCCCACAATAAAGGTTGCGATCGCCACCGTCGTTTTACGGGAGAAGGTCATCACTGCGGCAAACAGACCTTCGCGACGCTGACGAGTGATCATCTCATCAATATCCGGGATAAACGGGAATACGTTCCACGGCGTAAATTCCAGTACGCAACGTCCGACCTGGTACAATGCGGCCAGCACCACCAGAATGGTGACTTTATTGTCGGTTGGGAACTGGTAAACCATGAACAGTCCCACCAGGCACAGCATCATCAGCGTATAGGCGAAAACGTACAGACGAGATGGGCCAAACTTGATGATGGCCACCCCGCCAGCAGAGTGACCGGCAAACCGACGATACTCATCGACAACAGCGTGCCGGACAGTGATGGCGAGACATTCAGACAGTACACGCAGAAGAAGACAAACACCGTGTTATAGACATCTTTCGCCGTAAAAGAGAACAGATAGATAGCCAGATGTTTTCTGAAGGCGCGTACTTTTAAGGTTGAAAAATACTCTTTAAACAGACCGCCAACGGCGCTAATTTTTTCAGCAAAAGAGCGTGGTCGACGATCGCGTTCCAGCTCCGCCAACATCTCTGGCGTCAGCTCGCGCTCCCAGGTTACTTTCCAGGAAATAAACACGCAGACCATGAACAACACGGCAAAAACGACGCCATTGATAAAGTAGGCGTGCGGATCGTGTTCGCCAAAATAACTGATTAATAAACCCGGAATAAAGGTCGCCAGGAAGGTGCCTGACGCCGAAAGGAACATACGGCAGGTTGATAGCTTGGTACGGGAGTTAAAATCCTTGGTCATTTCTGACGGCAGCGTTTCCCATGGGATCAGCACAACCGCCGCAATGATTTCGAACGCCAGGTATACCGCCAGATAGAACCAGAAGTTCATTCCGGTTACCCATAGCAGGATATACACAAGCATCAGCGGCGCGCCGACCAGCAGGAAGAAACGACGGCGTCCAAAACGCTTGCCCAGCGGGTTTTTATAGAAGTGATCGGTAAAGCTGCCCATAAACAGACTCACCACAGCATCAACAATACGGGCAATGGCGACGATGGACGCTGCCTCAACCGGCGATAAGCCGACGAACGTCGTGTAAAAGAATAAGAGCCAGGCGCCAATAACGGTAAACGCACCGCCTCCCATAATATCTGTTAAGCCATAGCCAATACTGACAGGGATTGTTATTTTTCTATTAGTACGAGACATGTTCTACCCTCATGTAAGGAAGGACGTTAGAATCTGAAATAATTAACTGCGTTATCGTGACAAATGTTTTTAACCATCCGCGTTAAGATCCTCTTATTATCAGGAACTTCACCGCGGTCAACCCAACCACCAATTAAGTTACACAGAATACGACGGAAATAATCGTGACGAGGATAAGATACCAGGCTACGTGAATCCGTCAGCATGCCGACAAAATGCATTAATAACCCTGATCTGCGAGACTATTAAGCTGATTCTCCATGCCACGCCGCGTATCGTTAAACCACCAGCCAGAGCCAAATTGCATGGGCGATTTCACGCCGTCTTCGCCAGACTGAAAATTAGCGATAGTTGTCGCCACAATATCGTTATAGCTGGCGTTCAGGTTATAAAGAATGGTCTTGGGTAGGCCATTATTTTGCGCCATCGCGTTGAGCAGGCGATTTAATCCGGCGGCAAGATTGCTCTGGTCGGTAATAGAATCAAAACCGGTATTAATCCCCAGCTTCTCGCGCATGATGCTGTTGTTATTACGGATAGCGCCAAAATGAATTTGCATGGCCCAGCCGCGTTTTTTGTACTCCTGCCCCAACATCACGAACATCGCACTATTGAGCTGCGCGGTTTCCTCTTCATTCAACCCCGTACCGTTACGTTTCTGAGTAAACAACGCATTCACACGCGCTGCATCAGCGGGCTGATACTCGACGCTAACAGGCCCATGGTCTGAGATTCGGCAACCCACTTCATGGAACACGTCAATACGCTGAGCCATCGCCATGGTGAAATCGCTGAAGCTGCCAATATCACACGCTGTCACCTGCGCCAGTTTGTCGATAAAGAGGGCGAATTCACTGGCGTCCTCGGCAAAAATATCGTCCGGTCGGAAAGTTGGCAGCACTTTGGTGGTAAAGCTCGGGTCCTGCTGCAACAACCGATGATATTCCAGCGAATCCAGCGGCGCATCGGTGGTACAAATAACTTCGACATTAGAGCGCGTAATTAAGCTACGGGGTTTAAACTCCTCGCTTGAAATCATGCTATTACAATGCCGCATAATATCCTGCCAGTTATCGCTACCCAGCATTTCATTACAGGAAAAGTATTGACTCAGTTCTAAATGCGTCCAGTGATACAGTGGATTGCCAAAAGCAGCTTCAACTGTTTCCGCATACGCTTTAAATTTTTCCTCCGCCGAAGCATCGCCGGTAATATATTTCTCGGCAATACCATTTGCCCGCATTGCACGCCATTTATAATGATCACCAGCTAGCCACAGTTGAGTGATATTATCAAAGTTTTTATTTTCGTAGATTTCTTTTGCATCAAGGTGACAGTGATAGTCGATGATCGGTAATTGTGCAGCTACATCTTTATATAACCGAACACCGACTTCACTATCGATCATAAAACGATCGTTAATGAAGCCCATGTTATTTCTCTTGTTAAAATAAAGCTTAATTTAAAAATCGAAGGTCATTACCAGTTCCACAGCGTGCCATCTTCCAGACGCGCAACCGGCAGATAGGCCGGGTCATACGGATACTTCGCCGCCAGTTTTTCATCAAACTCGATGCCTAAGCCCGGTTTATCACCTGGATGCATATAGCCGTTATCAAAGGTCCAGTTGTGTGGGAAGACTTCCAGCATTTGCTCGGAGTAACCCATGTATTCCTGCACGCCGAAGTTAGGTACCCACAGATCGAAGTGCAGCGCTGCCGCCATGCAAACCGGGGAGAGATCCGATGGGCCATGTGAACCCGTACGTACCTGATACAACGAAGCAAAGTCGGCGATACGGCGCATGCCGGTGATCCCGCCCGCATGAGTAATAGTGGTTCGGATGTAATCAATAAGCTGCTCTTCGATAAGCTGTTTGCAGTCCCAGATACTGTTGAATACTTCACCCACGGCGATCGGCGTGACGGTGTGTTGACGAATCAGACGGAAACATTCCTGGTTTTCTGCCGGGGTCGGATCTTCCATCCAGAACAGACGATAATCTTCAATGCTCTTACCAAAACGCGCCGCTTCAATCGGCGTCAGGCGGTGGTGCATGTCATGCAGCAGATGTTCGTCGAAGCCGAACTGGTTACGTACCGCGTCGAACAGCTTCGGCGTGAAATCGAGGTATTTCTCGGTGGACCACAGTTGCTCTTCCGGCCATTGCCCTTTCGTTGCTGGCTCGTAGGCCAACCCCTTTCCTTTCGACATGCCGTAGGTGGTTTTCATCCCGGCACGCCGCACTGGACGCGAATCGCTTTGAAGCCCATCTCTTTATGACGCGCATAATCTTCCAGCACATCATCAATGGTATGGCCGGTGGTGTGACAGTAAACCATCACGCCTTCGCGAGACGCGCCCCCAGCAGCTGATACAGCGGCATGTTGGCGGCTTTGGCTTTAATGTCCCACAGCGCCATATCGACGGCGGAGATAGCCGACATCGTGACCGGGCCGCGACGCCAGTAAGCGCCTTTATAGAAGAACTGCCAGATATCTTCGATGCGGTGCGCATCACGCCCCACCAACTGCGGGCACAGATGATCTTTTAAATAGGATGCAACGGACAGCTCACGGCCATTCAGCGTCGCATCGCCGTAGCCGATTAATCCGCTATCGGTGGTAATTTTCAACGTGACAAAGTTACGACCAGGACAGGTTACAAAAACCTCAGCACCCACAATTTTCATCTTCAATCCTTACATCTCATCGGTTAGTGAGGCAAACTTACGCCCTGAACTACTACCATACAAGTATAAATATTAAAAATTACCGAGAAAGATCACAAAATTAAGGGGATTAAGTCAGACAAATGCATGAGGGATCACAAAGAAATGGTGCTTAGCCCAAACCAGGCCAGGCACAGGAGATGCTGGCAGAAATGTTACCCTCTGCCCCAGCCCGCGACGATAATCAACATGCCGCATAGCGCGACCGCTGCGCCAAGCCAGTCGTAGAATGTCAGTTTTTCACCTTCAACGACGCGCAGCCACAGCAGCGCGGTAAAGATGTATACCCCGCCGTAGGCCGCATACACGCGCCCACTGGCGGCCGGATGCAGCGTCAACAGCCAGACAAACATCGCCAGCGCCAATCCGGCGGGTAGCAGTAACAACGGCGTTGCACCGCGCTTAAGCCACAGCCACGGCAAGTAGCAGCCGATAATTTCACACAGCGCGGTAGCAAAAAATAGCAGCGACGTCTTTATCATCGTTAATCATCATTCACTTAGGGTGGGCCTATCATACGTAAAAATAAGCCTCAATCGACCATACTCTTTTCGCGGGTATGCCAGCCCAAAGAGATGTAGTAGACTGCTCAACAGGAGCCATTGTTTTTATCACGTTAAAGGAACCCGCAAATGAAAATTACACTTGGCAAACGCCTGTGCCTGACGGCAATGCTTGCGCTGGGTGCCATCGTGTACACCGCGTCTGCGTCTGCTGAAACCAGCAAGCTGATCATTGAATCTGGCGATAGCGCGCAGAGCCGCCAGAACGCAGCGATGGACAAAGAGCAGTGGAACGACACTCGCCAGCTGCGCCAGAAAGTAAATAAGCGCGCGGAAAAAGAGTGGGACAAAGCCGACGTGGCGTTCGACGCCCGCGATAAGTGTCTGCAAAGCCCGAACGTCAACGCCTACTGGGAACCCAACACCCTGCGCTGCCTTGACCGTTCAACGGGCCGCACGCTGAACCCATAATTGAAGAGGGCGCCGTTGGCGCCCTTTTTTCATGAAGCTGCGTGAAGCTTTAGTAATATTCAATCGTGTTTTTAATCGTATAGCGTTGGGTGGTGGCGGGTTTCACGCTTTCATCAACAATGACTAAATCACAGCTCACCGGGTTATCATAGCTGTCGTAATCACAGCTCTGCGTCACATTGCCAATAGGCTGCTTATTCAGCAGACTCACTGAGGTATAATCGAGCTTCTTACGCGCATCCTGCGACGGCGTTGAGATAATCGACAGCGTGGTATCTTTGACGGTCGACGTTTTGCCCAGCGGATACCCTTCAGCATCGTAGCGGTAATCAACTTCGCTCTCTTTCCCCAGCGCCTTCACCACAAAACCGTTATCGTCGGTTTCCCAGGTCACGCCCGCCGACGGAAACTCAGCCAACTGGCATTTTCCCTGTAAGCGCACGCGTTTCTCGTGCGTCACGCCGTCAAGATAGTAGTTGGCGTTAAGCACCAGCAGCGCGCCGGTATCTTCTTCGATATTGTGAAACTCCAGCATATCAAAGCAGCCTTCCGGCGAAACCTGTGCGCTCACGCGCTTCGCCACCTCGCCCTTTTGGTTGAGCAACGTTTGGCTGAAATCCTTCACCGGCCCGCGCAGCGGATCGAAATCAAACTCGTTGGAGAAGCTGGCCATTTCCGGCGTGAACGCCGCCGGGGAATCGTTCTTCTCACAACCACTGAGCAGAGCCATCACTGACACCAGCAAAATCACTTTCTTCACACCGTCATCCTGTTTCGGGAGTTTTCTCAATCATATTAGGAAATACAATTGTTTACACTAGCACTGCTATACTTTTTACGTCTCTAACGAAAAGGAGCCGAACATGAGAACTTCACGCTGGTTACTGGCACTCCTGCTGACAGGCGCCATGCCCGCTCTGGCGGCCGTACCGGATTCCTGTGAACGCGTTCGCAGCGACATTCAGCAGAAAATTATCCATAACGGCGTCGCGGAAAGCGCGTTTACGCTTGATGTCGTCCCTAACGATCAGGCCGATCAGCCCGGCGCGCAGGTGGTCGGCCACTGCGCCAATGATACCTTTAAAATTCTCTACACCCGTACCGATAGCGCTCAATAATGTTCTGCCGCCTCTGAACGAGGCGGCCGCATTTACGGCTTTTGCTCGACGATAAACTCCAGCGCCACGCCAATCAGCACCCGTCCTTCAGCGAACGATCGTCCGATAACGCATCCAGATCCCCTGGAAGCGCAGCTTTTGCGTCGACGTGTTGATCGTGAGTTTTGAGTGCAGGCAAGGAAGCGCCTGTGAGGTAATGGATAGACCACTCGCCCGGAAACCAGCACCGGAATCTTGCGCAACTCCGTCTGCTGTAGCACGCCAACCGTCGAATAAAGCACCGCCAGCGGCGTTACCGCTAAAACCGGTTGGTTGGTCACGCTAATAAAATCGAGCAAAATTTCGGGCGTAAAAAATTTACCCCTTTATGAGGAACCGTGACCGTATCAATTTCGGGCATCGGGATAACTTGCGTAGCAATGTCCTGCATAGGGTTCTTCCATAAGCGTAGGATGAGGCCAATATTCCCGGTCGCTGATACCGCCAGAAGACCGTAAATAGCGTTTTTTTTGTTGTAAAACAATTATGCACAGCCCTCCCTTTGCTGGCAAATGCCGCCCGCAAAATCTCATCGTTCGGATCTCTTCAGAATTGACCAGGGTTAATACTTGTATACCACCGGAGAGGTATCATTTTCATCCATTAGCCGGTTCTTAATTTCAGGTCGAAATAATCAAATAATAATGGAGTGAGCGATGTCTAATCAGGAAAAACCAGGGGGCTAAGTCGACGTACCCTTATTAAATCGTCGGCGATAGGATCCCTGGCGCTTGCCGCGGGCGGCCTCTCTTTGCCCTTCTCTCTGCGAGCAACCGCCGCCGCGGTGCAGCAGGCCGCTCAGGTCGAAGATAAAGTGGTCTGGGGCGCCTGCTCCGTTAACTGCGGTAGCCGATGCGCGCTGCGCTTGCACGTAAAAGACAATGAAGTTTATTGGGTTGAGACCGACAATACGGGTCATGATATTTACGGCGATCACCAGGTGCGCGCCTGCCTGCGTGGCCGTTCCATTCGTCGTCGTATCAATCACCCGGACCGACTGAACTACCGATGAAACGTGTTGGTAAACGTGGTGAAGGGAAATTTGAGCGTATTAGCTGGCAGGAAGCGCTGGATACTATTGCGGATAACCTCAAACGCGTCGTGAAGGACTACGGCAACGAAGCCGTGTACATCAACTACTCTTCTGGCATTGTTGGTGGCAACATTACCCGCTCTTCCCCTTCTGGCTCGGCAGTCATGCGGCTGATGAACTGCTACGGCGGCTCGCTCAACCAATATGGCACCTACAGTACCGCGCAAATCGCCTGCGCAATGCCCTACACCTACGGCAGCAATGACGGCAACAGCACTTCCGATATCGAAAACAGCAAACTGGTGGTGATGTTTGGCAACAACCCGGCTGAAACGCGCATGAGCGGCGGCGGCATTACCTGGTATCTGGAACAGGCGCGCGAACGCTCAAATGCGCGCATGATCGTTATCGATCCGCGCTATACCGACACCGCCGCCGGGCGTGAAGATGAATGGATTCCGATTCGTCCCGGCACCGACGCCGCGCTGGTCGCCGGTATTGCGTGGGTATTAATTGACGAAAACCTGGTTGATCAGCCGTTCCTCGATAAGTACTGCGTGGGTTACGACGAAAAAACGCTGCCGGAAGGCGCGCCCGCCAACGGCCACTACAAGGCCTATATTCAGGGCTTGGGCGATGATGGCATCGCCAAAACGCCGCAATGGGCCTCGCACATTACCGGCATTCCGGCTGACCGCATTATCAAGCTGGCGCGTGAAATCGGCAGCACCAAACCGGCTTATATCTGCCAGGGCTGGGGCCCGCAACGTCAGGCCAACGGTGAACTTTCCGCACGCGCGATTGCCATGCTGCCCATTCTGACCGGCAACGTTGGTATCAACGGCGGGAACAGCGGTGCCCGTGAGTCGACCTACACCATTACCATTGAACGTTTCCCGGTGCTGGAAAACCCGGTAAAAACCGCCATCTCCTGCTTTACCTGGACGGATGCAATCGACCACGGCGCGGAGATGACCGCCACCCGCGATGGCGTGCGCGGCAAAGAGAAGCTGGATGTACCGATTAAGTTTTTCTGGAACTACGCCGGTAACACCATCATCAACCAGCACTCAGACATCAACAAGACCCATGAGATTTTGCAGGACGAAAGCAAATGCGAAATGATTGTGGTAATTGAAAACTTCATGACCGCCTCGGCAAAATATGCCGATATCCTGCTGCCTGACCTGATGACCGTCGAGCAAGAGGACATCATTCCGAACGACTATGCCGGTAATATGGGTTATCTGATCTTTATCCAGCCCGCAACCGCGCCGAAGTTCGAGCGTAAGCCTATTTACTGGATCCTCAGCGAAGTGGCCAAACGTCTTGGCGATGATGTTCATCAGAAATTTACCGAGGGCCGCACTCAGGCGGAGTGGCTGCAGTATCTGTACGCGAAAATGCGCGCGAAAGACCCGGCGCTGCCGAGCTACGACGAACTCAAAAAAATGGGCATCTACAAGCGTAAAGATCCGAACGGCCATTTTGTCGCCTACCGCGATTTCCGCAACGATCCTCAGGCCATCCGCTGAAAACGCCATCGGGGAAAATAGAAATTTACTCCAGCCGTCTGGCGGACATCGCCGCAAAATGGCAGCTGGAGAAAGATGAAACCATCAGCCCGTTGCCCGTCTATGCCTCGACCTTTGAGGGTTGGGACGATCCGATGCGCGACAAATTCCCGCTCCAGCTGTTCGGCTTCCACTATAAAGCCCGCACGCACTCCAGCTATGGCAATGTCGATGTGCTGAAGGCCGCCTGTCGCCAGGAAGTGTGGCTCAACCCGATTGACGCGCAGAAACGCGCATTCAGAACGGCGATATGGTGCGGGTATTCAATGGCCGCGGCGAGGTGCGGATACCCGCAAAAGTCACACCGCGTATCATGCCGGGCGTGTCAGCGATGGGCCAGGGAGCCTGGCACGACGCGCAGATGGACGGCGACCGCATCGACCACGGTTCCTGTATCAACACACTGACCACTCACCGCCTTCACCGCTGGCGAAAGGCAACCCGCAGCACACCAATCTGGTTGAGATCGAGAAGGTATAAGGACTAGCTAATGAGTACTCAATACGGATTTTTTATTGACTCGGCACGCTGCACCGGTTGTAAAACCTGCGAGCTGGCGTGTAAAGATTACAAAGACTTAACCCGGACGTCAGCTTCCGCCGTATTTACGAATACGCGGCGGCGACTGGCAGGAGGACAACGGCGTCTGGAACCAGAACGTCTTTGCCTACTACCTGTCGATTGCCTGTAACCATTGCGAAGATCCGGCCTGTACCAAAGTGTGCCGAGCGGCGCGATGCACAAACGTGAAGACGGTTTTGTGGTCGTTAACGAAGATGTCTGCATCGGTTGCCGTTACTGCCACATGGCCTGCCCATACGGCGCGCCGCAATACAACGCGGCCAAAGGCCACATGACCAAGTGCGATGGCTGTCATGAGCGCGTGGCGGAAGGCAAAAAACCAATCTGCGTGGAATCCTGCCCGCTGCGCGCGCTGGACTTTGGGCCGATTGAAGAACTGCGCCAGAAGCACGGCCAACTGGCGGCTGTTGCGCCGCTGCCGTCGGCGCACTTCACCAAACCAAGCATTGTGATTAAACCAAACGCCAATGCACGTCCGTGCGGCGATACCACTGGCTACCTGGCCAATCCGAAGGAGGTGTGAGATGGGCAACGGATGGCATGAATGGCCACTGGTGCTGTTTACCGTACTGGGCAATGTGTGGCGGGGGCGACCATTATTAGCGGCATGGGCTGGCTGGCGGCACGTCACGAAGCGGCCGACCAGCGGCGCATCGTACTGAGTATGTTCTTCCTGTGGGTCATCATGGGGATAGCCTTTTTTGCGTCGGTACTGCATCTCGGCTCACCGCTGCGGGCGTTTAATTCGCTCAACCGGGTCGGCGCTTCTGCGCTGAGCAATGAAATCGCGAGTGGTTCCCTTTTCTTCGCCGTGGGCGGATTCTGGTGGCTGCTCTCAGTGCTCGGTAAAATGCCGCAGGCGTTGGGCGCATCTGGCTCATCGTCAGCATGCTGCTGGGTCTGGTATTTGTCTGGGCAATGACGCGTGTTTATCAGATAGATACCGTACCAACCTGGTATAATGGTTATACGACAGCCGCGTTTTTCCTGACTATGCTGCTCACCGGGCCGCTGTTTGCCGCTCTGCTGTTGAAGCTGGCGAAGGTGCCGTTTAACGGCAAATTCTTCGCAGCATTAAGCGTGCTGGCCTTGCTGGCAAGCCTGGCGTGGTGGTTTTACAGACCAACGATCTGGGTTTCATCCACAGTTCCGTACAGCAGGCGAATGCGCTGCTGCCAGACTGGGCACATGGCAGGTTGGGCGCTTTATTCTACTGGCTGCCGGATTAGGCTGCTGGATCTGCCCGCTGCTGCGCCGGGTTCCACCTACGGCGCTCGGACTGACCATCGGTCTGATTCTGATGATAGCGGGAGAATTGATCGGCCGCGGGCTGTTCTATGGCCTGCATATGACCGTCGGCATGGCGATTGCCGGGTAATCTATCGGCGCGGAACTGGTCCGCGCCTCTTTAAGGAATTGCAGTAATGAATGACGTTCAGCACAACGACGCCTTAGCTTTTTCTGCTCGCGTATTGGGGCACTGTTTTACTTCGCACCGGACAGCGCGCTTGCCGAGCCGCTGGTCGCCGCATTTCGTGACGGCGAATGGGCCGCACAATGGCCATACCCGGTAGCCAACGCCGACGCGCTGTCCGCCGCTTTTGCCGCTCCCTGCGACGAATCGCTGGCGGAAGCCTGGCAGCGGCTGTTTATTGGCCCGTCGGCCCTCCCGTCACCGCCATGGGGTCCGTCTGGTTAGATCGTGAAAATGTCCTGTTTGGCGATTCGACTCTGGCGCTGCGCCAGTGGATGCGCGAAAACCAGATTGCCTTCGACGTTGCGCAAAATGAACCGGAAGATCACTTCGGTACCCTGCTGATGCTGGCGGCCTGGCTGGTTGAAAACGATCGTCAGGAAGCCTGCGACCAACTGCTGGCCTGGCACCTGTTGCCATGGGCACCGCGCTTCCTGAATGAATTTGTCGCCAAAGCCAATCACCCTTTCTTCAAGGCCCTTGCGGAATTAGCGCAGAACACCCTCGCCCAGTGGCAGTCACAGCTACTGATCCCCGTTGCCGATAAAAAATTGTATCGCTAAGCGTTTCGCGTCATATGCAGCGTCTTCATTCCTATCCCGATATTCAGGCGATGTTACGTCGCCTTCTGCTGGCTATCGTCATTGGCGTCCTCGCGGCGCTGGCGGTCGCGCTGTTTCGTCACGCCATGTACCTGTTGGAGTGGTTATTTTTAAGCAATGACAGCGGCAGTCTGGTCAACGCGGCGGAGGGCCTGATTTGGTGGCGACGCCTTATCACCCCGGCGCTCGGAGGCCTGGCGGCGGGAACGCTACTGTGGGGCTGGCAACGTTATACGCGTCAGCGTCCTCATGCGCCAACAGACTACATGGAGGCCCTGGAAAGCGACGAAGGCAAGTTCGACACCGGCTCCAGCCTTGTCAAATCAACCGCCTCTCTGCTGGTCGTGGCCAGCGGCAGCGCGATTGGCCGGGAAGGAGCGATGATTTTACTGGCTGCGCTGGCGGCTTCATTTTTTGCCCAACGCTTTACGCCAAAAGCGGAGTGGAAATTGTGGATCGCTTGCGGGCCGCCGCGGGATGGCCAGTGCCTACCACGCACCGTTGGCCGGCAGCCTGTTTATTGCCGAGATCCTCTTTGGCACGCTGATGCTCGCCTCGCTCGGCCCCGTGGTGATTTCAGCGGTTGCTGCCCTGCTTACCACGCAGGCGATGAACGGCGGCGCGGAGCTGCTTTATCGCGTCGAGGCCTTACCCACGCTCACTGCCACGCATTATGTGCTGATGCTCGCCACCGGTCTTCTGTGTGGCCTCGGTGGTCCGCTGCTGATGTGGTTAATGGATACAACTCATCGCGGTTTCCTGGCGTTGAAGTTGTCTCCACCATGGCAATTGGCCCTTGGCGGGTTAATCGTCGGGTATTATCGCTGTTAACCCCTGCCGTATGGGCAATGGGTATAGCGTGGTGCAAACGTTCCTGCTGGCACCGCCCACCCTGACCCTCATCGCCGGGATCTTCCTGTGCAAACTGCTCGCCATTCTCGCCAGTAGCGGTTCAGGCGCGCCCGGTGGCGTGTTTACCCCTACGCTATTTATTGGTCTGGGAGTGGGAATTTTGTTTGCTAATACATGGAGTCTGGGATTTCCCGGTCACGAGAGCATCGCGATCTTGTTGGGATTACCGGAATGGCCACCCTGCTGGCGGCGACGACGCATGCGCCAATCATGTCGACGCTGATGATTTGTGAAATGACCGGGCAGTATATGCTGCTGCCCGGCTTGCTGATTGCCTGCGTGTTAGCCTCAGTGCTATCGCGCACCTTACGCCAAAATTCTATCTACCGTCAGCACGTTACGGAGCATCGCTAAATCAACATACTGGCTGAGCTCGCGCTGTTCCGCACGCGGCAGATACGGCAGTTCGCCGATCAGCGGTGCGGGCAGTTTTTTGCTCAGCACATCAATAATTTCCGCGTAGTGCGCCAAACCTGGGTTGATACGGTTGGCGACCCAACCAATCAGCGGCAGCCCGTCATTGGCGATGGCCTGTGCTGTCAGTAACGCATGGTTGATACACCCTTCCTGAATCCCAACCACCATGAGTACCGGTAGCTGTTCCTGCACTACCCACTCAGAAAGCGGCCGCAAATCGTTCATCAGGCTGCGCCAGCCGCCCGTGCCTTCCACGACGACGTTATCAACCTGGCGGCTCAGATTCGCCAGTCCGTCGGACAACAGCGTGTAGTTAATCGGACAGCTGTGTGCAACGCTGCTCTCTTCTTCACTCAGCGCGATAGGGTTAATCGCCTCATAAGGTAGCGCCAGCGACGACACGCTTTGTAGCACCAACGCGTCTTTGTTACGCAACCCTCGGGGTCTCTTTGCTACCCTTGGCTACCGGCTTATAGCCTGCCACCCGTTTCCCGCTGGCGGCGAGCGCCTGCAATAGCGCACGAGAAACCACCGTCTTGCCGACAGAAGTATCAGTTCCAGTAATAAAGAAACGATTTAGCATCACTAACTAGCCCACAAATTTGCCGATAGAATATCAAGACAATGAATAATTCAACGGGGTGAAAGTTTACGTGATGCGTCAGGAGGTCGGATTGAGATAGCGCAATTTTTTGCAAAACGGCAAAAAAATGTTAACCCTGTAACAGTCTGATCAGCAGTGTTCCGTTATAAAGCGCATCTTTTACCAGTGCCGCACCCGCCATCGTGCCGCGGTTGGAGAACTGCGTCTGTTCTACGGCAATATGTTTACTGTAGGCGGGCAGCGACTGCTGGCGAATACAGTCGCCAATCGCCGGAAAGAGGATATCCGCCGCCTGGTTAAACGGGGAACCAATAAGAATTTTTTGTGGATTGAACAAATTGACCATAATCGCGAGGATACGCCCGACGTTGGTGCCGATGCTGCTAATGATATCTTTTGCCAGCAGATCCCCTTGCTGCGCCGCCTGGCAGAGCCAGTCTACGGTGAGCGGCTTTTGATGTAACATCGAGCTCATTGACTGCTGCATCCGCACCTGGGTAAGTTCCAGCACGCTCTCCACGCTGGCAATCGTTTCCAGACAGCCGTGGTTGCCGCAGTAGCAGCGCTTGCCATAAGGGTCAACCTGGGTATGACCAATCTCAACCAGGCTGCTGCTGCCAGCATGCAGTAAGCGACCATCGGTAATTACCCCTGCGCCCACGTTATGATCAATCACCACCTGAATCACGTCGCGTGCGCCACGAGAGGCCCGAACAGCGCTTCGGCCATGGTCCAGGCGCTGATGTCGTGCTGGATATACACCGGCACGCCGGTATGCGCCTCCAGCGTTTCCCCAGCGGGACATCTTTGACATCGTAAAACGGCATGCGATGAATGATGCCGTTTTCGGTATCGATGATACCCGGCAGCGTGATGGCAATGGCCGTTAAGCGTTCCAGCAGATTTTGGTGACGAATAAAGAACTGGTCGATATGCGACAGCACGCGGTTCAGGAAAGGCGTTTCATCCTCCAGCGCCAGCTCAAGCTGCTCTTCAACCACCAGTTTGCTGCTCAGGTCGCGCAGCGCAAGATGAATATCACCGCGGCTGATGCGCACGGCAAGGTAGTGCCAGGCTTCGGTTTCCACCATCAGCCCCACCGCCGGACGGCCGCGACTTCCCGCCTCCTGGATTTCCGTTTCCTGCACCAGATGGGCTTCCAGCAGCTCACGAACAATTTTGGTAATACTGGCGGGGCCAGTTGCGCAAGTCGGGAAAGGTCAATACGCGACACCGGCCAAGCTGATCAATGAGACGATAAACCGCCCCTGCGTTGGTCTGCTTGATTTGATCAATATGGCCTGGCTGACTGTCCGCTACCACCGTAAACTCCCTTATTTTCGCGCTTCGAAATAAACTGTGGACTATGGTGAAGTACTTCAATGGTCGACGTCAAATATTTACTTAGCCTTGTGATTTAACGCACATTTTTTCACACTTTTGGCGGCTAAACGCTGACCTTTGCCGCGTTTAACAAGTGCTGCTTAAAGCGCTGCGCCGCCTGGCTAAGCTCATGGTGTTTTGACCAGACCAGCCACATTTCCGACACCGCGTCCTCTTCTGCGATGGGTACCCAGCGCATTTCATACAACTGAACGCGACGAAATGAGGCGGGTAAAATAGACACCCCAATCCCGATGCCACGAGACCGATAATCGTCATCGCCTCCCCGACCTCCTGGGTAATCACCGGCGTCACGCCATAGCGGCGCATCAGGCCGAGAATATCGTCATACAGCCCGGTGCCGACATGCGGATCAAAAAAGACAAACGGCTCTTTCGCCAGCTCGACAAGGCTGACCGACGGCTGGCTGGCTAACGGATGGTCGCGGTGAATCATCGCCAGCAGCGGCTCGCGCAGAATAATTTGCCAGTCGAGGGTATCGGGAGCTGCGTGTTGCGCATCAGCCCCAGCTCAAGCGCACCTTCCGTCAGCGGTAAAATCTGTTCGCGGGTATTGGTCTCACGCGTCTGAATATGCACGTCAGGGTAACGCTGACGGAATGTCGACAACGTATCGGAAACGGCCTTAATAAAGGGAGCAGATGAGGTAAAACCAATGTGCAGTTCACCGGTTTCCCCGTGATGCAGACGACTGGCGCGCGCGGCGGCTTCGTTTACCTGCAGCAGGATCTGCCGGCTGTCGGCAAGGAACTGTCTCCCGGCCTCCGTCAGGCTGACGCTGCGGTTGGTGCGGGCAAACAGTCGCGCGCCAACCTGCTGTTCCAGAATCTGAATCTGCTGGCTCAGCGGCGGCTGAGAAATATTCAACCGCGCCGCGGCACGGCCAAAATGCAGCTCTTCCGCAACGGCCACGAAATAACGCAGGTGACGAAGCTCGATATTCATATTTCATAAGTATCAATTGAGATTATTAATATATTAGACAGAATATTTACATTTTCCTACTCTGATTATGTGACCTATGTCGCCATTACTCGTTGTTTTTAGCCAAGGATCTTCCCGTGAGCCGCACAACTACCGCAGACCATACGCCCGTTATTGATGTCCGCGACGATACCCCCACTGTCAACAATACGTTTATCCGCCGCGGCACGCCGGCCTTCATTCGCGTCACGCTCGCCCTCTTCTCCGCCGGGCTGGCAACGTTTGCCCTGCTGTACTGTGTGCAACCCATTCTCCCGGTGCTCTCCCATGAGTTCGGTATCTCTCCGGCGGGGAGCAGTATTTCTCTGTCAATTTCCACCGTCATGCTGGCGATTGGCCTGCTGTTTACCGGGCCGCTTTCCGATGCCATCGGGCGTAAACAGGTGATGGTCACCGCATTGCTGCTGGCCTCCTGCTGTTCACTTCTGTCGACAATGATGACCAGCTGGCATGGAATTCTACTGATGCGCGCGCTGATTGGTCTGTCGCTCAGCGGCGTGGCAGCGGTGGGCATGACCTACCTCAGTGAAGAAATTCATCCGAGTTTCGTCGCCTTCTCGATGGGGTTATATATCAGCGGTAACTCGATTGGCGGATGAGCGGACGTCTGCTCACTGGGTGTTTACCGATTTCTTCGGCTGGCGCGTGGCGCTGGCGGTGATCAGCCTCTTTGCGCTGGCCTCGGCCATCATGTTCTGGCGCATTCTGCCGGAATCCCGTCATTTCCGCCCCAGCTCGCTGAAGCCAAAATCATTACTCATTAATGTTCACCTGCACTTTCGCGATCGCGGCCTGCCGCTGCTGTTCGTCGAGGGTTTTCTGCTGATGGGCGCGTTCGTCACCCTCTTTAACTACATCGGCTACCGCCTGATGCTCTCGCCCTGGTCGCTTAACCAGGCGGTGGTGGGTCTGCTATCCGTCGCCTACCTGACCGGGACCTGGAGCTCACCAAAAGCCGGCGTAATGACCACCCGCTACGGTCGTGGCCCGGTCATGATCTTCTTCACCGGCGTGATGTTGCTGGACTTCTGCTCACGCTGTTCTCGCCGCTGTGGGTGATTTTCCCCGGCATGCTGCTGTTCTCCGCAGGGTTCTTTGCCGCACACTCGGTGGCCAGCAGCTGGATTGGCCCGCGTGCGCGCCGCGCCAGGGGTCAGGCGTCGTCGCTGTATCTTTTTAGCTACTATCTCGGCTCAAGTATTGCCGGGACGCTCGCGGCGTCTTCTGGCATAGATATGGCTGGAACGGCGTGGGGGCATTTATTGCCCTGCTGCTGGTAGGCGCACTGCTGATCGGCTATTTGCTGCATAAGCGCTTACGCTAAACTCAATTAAGAACAGGCTAAAAAATGCCGCAGCGCCCTAAACGCCGAGGCATTTTCTATTTACAGTCCATACTGATATTTAGCCGGAAAAGCTGGTCGGAGTACTTATCCGTTTTCATAAAATAGTACGTAACAAGCAACAGCCCTACCATAAATGGAATTTCATACAACTCTTCCATAAGGTCAGCATATTGAGGATTATGAACAAACAACGGTGCCAGCAGACGATGGTGCTCAATGGTATCGGAAATGATAAACGTACAAATAGTAACAGCCAGCAACCATACCGGCATTGTCACTTCCTTAACCCTGCGGACGATGTCCTTACGTAATGGCCCGGATAACAGAGAAAGCGCTAAACCTCCGATCAGAGTGACGGAAATCACTCTAAACACAAGATGAGGTTGCTCCGGAAAGTAAGCCCGCCCCCAACTCGTACTTCGTCCTAGCAACACCATCCACCACAGCACGGCCCACATCCAGAACTGTTTTTCTCCTTCAGGCCTCGAAAGCGGTTTGATATACCAAGCGGTAAACAACGCGCCAAACAGCAGCCATAGCGCCTGAGCGTTTTCAATCTGCGTCACTAAGGCACCGCCAAGCAACGGTAGATGCCAGTCTGCGGCAAACGGAAATAACAACGACAGAACCGCCATAGCAACAACAGAAAAGGGTAAATGCGTATCGAATTTCATACAAATCATTCAAGTTAATAATGAATTACTGATAGTAGCTTTTAAGAAATTTAATCCATTAACATTGAATGCGATTTTCTTAAGGTTATCTTAATGTTTGTATGAACGTTCAATTCATCAATTGAAGAGCCCGAGTAATCTGTAATCACCGCTATCGCTTCACCAACCCCATAACACACTTCCTCTCGGTATCCTGCCCTTGCAATCGCGCTATCCACGCCATTTGCGGTACCGTCGGTTTGCCTCCCTTCGTGCCGGTACCGCCGAAGCCATTCTCGATAAGATGGTGTGGATTGTCGCCAGGCTTTCCGCAACCCCAGCACGGCTGCGTTCAGACGTCCCCCTTGTGATTATTCGTGCGCATGAAATCCTAATAACTTCAAGAGAATACCGACAGGTTCTATAATGCCCCCACTTTTGTCTTTCCTGTTCCGTGTTATGACTACCTACACCAGCAATACCCAGCTTAATCTACGCATTATTTCGATCGTGGTTTTCACCTGTATTTGTTACCTCTCCATCGGCCTGCCGCTGGCGGTACTCCCCGGATTCATCCACTACGATCTCGGCTACAGCACGCTGGTCGCCGGCGCGGTGATTAGCCTGCAATACATTTCCACTCTCGTCAGCCGCCCCACGCCGGGCGCTATACCGATATCTGGGGCCGAAGAAGGTTGTCAGCCTGGGGATTATCTGCTGCATGATGAGCGGCCTGTTCACGCTCGCCGCCGCGGCCGCGCACGCCAGCCCCATTCTGGCGGTCGTTCTGCTGCTGGTCGGCCGCGTGTTCCTTGGTGTAGGCGAGAGCTTTACCTCTACCGGCTCCACGCTGTGGGGGATTAAAACCGTCGGCGCGATCCACACTTCCCGCGTCATTTCCTGGAACGGGGTCGCTACCTATGTCGCCATGGCCGCCGGTGCGCCGTTGGGTGTGATGCTCAATAGCGCGTTTGGCATCAGCGGCTTCGCGGCGCTGATTGTGATTATCGCCGTTATTGGCCTGCTCTTTGCCCGTACTCGTGCTGACGTCAGCGTCAGCGCGGGCATCCGAGCGCCTTTCCACGTCGTGGCGCGCAAAATCTGGCCGTACGGTTTGGGTCTTGGGCTGGGTACAGTAGGCTTCGGGGTGATTGCGACATTTATCACGCTCTACTTCTCCGCGCACGGCTGGCAAGGTGCCGCCTTCACGCTCTCACTGTTCAGTATTGGCTTTATCTGTATTCGTCTGGTGCTGGGTAACACCATCACCCGGTTTGGCGGCATTCGCGTATCGCTGGTCTGCTACGTTTTTGAATGCCTGGGCTGCTGATTATCTGGTTTGCCCGAATGCCTGGATCGCCGGGCTGGGCGCCTTCCTGACTGGCTCCGGTTTCTCTCTGGTCTTCCCGGCGCTGGGCGTCGAAGCGGTCAAGCAGGTGGAAGAACAAAACCAGGGGACCGCGCTGGGCACCTATTCCGCCTTCCTGGATTTGGCACTTGGCATTACCGGCCTGTCGCGGGCTGGATTGCAGGCTATCAGGGTCTGGACAGCATTTACCTGCTGGCTGCTGTGGTCGTGGCAATGGCCTTCGCGCTTATTCTGCGTGTTTACCTGATGCAACGCGCCAGCCGCACGCCTTGCGCGAACTAACCTCGTGAGGGCGAAGACCCATCGCCCTGTACATTTGTGCAACACCTCTCGTACATTACGTTACACGCCGATACCAATCACTCACGGAAAGACCGATAGCCCGTAGGTATAGTTCTTTCAACGGCCCGCAGTGGGTTGAATGAAAAAACCAATTCGAGGGTATGAGAATGAAAAAAGTATTAGCTCTGGTTGTTGCCGCTGCTATGGGTCTGTCTTCTGCTGCTTTCGCTGCTGACGCGACGGCTACGCCGGCTCCGGCTGCTACTGCGACCGCCACTCACGCGGCTCCGGCAAAAACCACTCATCACAAGAAACACAAAAAAGCAGCACCGGCACAGAAAGCGCAGGCTGCCAAAAAACACAAGAAAGCAGCGGCTAAACCGGCTGTAGAACAGAAAGCCCAGGCTGCTAAAAAACACAAAAAAGCAGCCACTAAACCGGCTGTAGAGCAGAAAGCGCAGGCCGCTAAAAAACACAAAAAAGCAGCAGCTAAACCGGCTGTAGCGCAGAAGGCGCAGGCTGCTAAAAAACACAAAAAAGCAGTAAAACACGAAGCCGCTAAACCAGCAGCACAACCAGCAGCTTAATGACTACGCAATCGGCGCGTTCTGCGCGCCGATTCAGGCAGACAGGTGCATCACGTAGCGTCGCCCCGACGCCGGTGTTAGCCCTGCTGCCTGAGGCGATCAATTATCCGTATCGGCGCTACTTCAGCGCCGATTTTTTCCCGGGAGCCAACCATGTTGCGGCGTTATCGTTTCGAGCTCATCCTGGCATTACTGATCGTTTGCGCGCTTATCGCGACTCAGTTCTTCTTTTACTGAATGTAGTTCGCTGATTTTACTCCCACTTTTCATGTCTCCCGTCTATAGTAGTCTCACTGGGTTTAGTTTTTATAATCATAATTGCCCCATCCGAGAGTGATATGCGTACAGCCTTTGTGTGTTGTTTACTGGGATCGTTATCCGTTCTGCCTTTAATAACTCATGCTGATGACAGTGATAGCGGCATTAGCGCAAAAGATATTAAAACCCTGTTTTTTGGTCAGGACGATCGCGTCCTTGTCAGCCATCCGGCGCAAGAACCGTGGGACGCCATCGGGCAACTTGAAACCGCCAGCGGCAATCTGTGTACCGCGACGCTGATTTCTCCCCATCTGGCCTTAACCGCCGGACACTGTCTGCTGGAACCGCCTGGTGGCAAGCTGGATAAAGCGGTAGCCCTGCGCTTTGTGTCGCAAAAGGGCAGCTGGCGCTATGAGATTCATGGCATTGAGGGACGGGTTGACCCTTCGCTGGGCAAACGACTGAAGCCCGACGGCGACGGTTGGATTGTGCCGTCTTCAGCGGCACCATGGGATTTCGGCCTGATCGTCCTTCGCTACCCCCTTCAGGTATTACGCCACTGCCGCTGTTTACCGGCGACAAAGCCGAACTGACCGCCGCGTTGAAAGCCGCCGGGCGCAAAGTGACGCAGTCCGGTTACCCAGTCGATCATCTGGATTCACTGTACAGTCATGAAGATTGTACCGTCACCGGCTGGGCGCAGGCGTCGGTGCTTTCCCATCAGTGCGATACGCTGCCGGGTGATAGCGGCTCACCGCTGCTGTTGAAAACCGACGCCGGCTGGCAACTGATTGCAGTACAAAGCTCAGCACCGGCGGCCAAAGATCGCTGGCGTGCCGACAACCGCGCCATCGCCGTCACCGGTTTTCGCGACAAGCTGGAAGCGCTCGCCGCCGACAATTAACTCTGAAGCTGCTGGTGACGCAACGCCAGCAGCGAAGATAACGGCATCGGCTCGCTGAAATAGAATCCCTGAAGCTGATCGCAACCCGCCAACCGCAGCAGCTTCATCTGTCTCTCCGTTTCGACGCCTTCGGCAATCACCGTCATGCCTAGCGCGCTGGCAATCCGAATCGTGCCCCCACCAGAGCAGCAGCCTGATCGTCGTCATCCACCAGCCGGCCAGCGATTTATCAATTTTAATGGTGTCGAAATTGAAGCGCCGCAAATAGCCAATGCTGGAGTAACCGGTACCAAAATCATCCAGCGCAACGGCGGTACCCAGCGCTTTCAGATTCGCGATTGCCGCACGCGCGCGTTCCGGTTTTTCGAGCACGTAGGTCTCGGTAACCTCAAGCTGTAGCCTGGACGGCGGAAAACCAGATGATTTCAGCACGCTGGAAACCTTATTTTCAAACTCAGGGTCGCGGAATTGCGCCGGCGAAATATTAACCGAGAGCTTAAGATCGTTGTGCGCCAGCAGATCGTGACACGCGCGAGCCAATACAAACTGCCCGAGCGCATAGATAAGCCCGCTGGTTTCAGCGACAGCAATAAACGCATCGGGCATCAGCTCGCCTTTCTTCCGTCGCGGCCAGCGCACCAGCGCTTCAACGCCAATCATCACCTGCGTCCGCGCGCAGACGATCGGCTGATACCAGACTTCAAACTCATTGTTTTCCAGCCCGTGGCGAATGTCATTCTCGATAGCGACCTGGTATTCGCGCGCGCTGTTAAGTTCAGCGTCATAGTGGGTAATGCGCCCTTTGCCGGTGATCTTCGAGTGATACATGGCGATATCTGCCTGGCGGAAAAGCTCGGAGCTGGAGCTCAGCTGCAATTTTCCGCTGGCGATGCCTATGCTGGCGCTGATGTGCAACGTACGGCCATCGATACGGATTGGCGCATTAAGGTAATCCAGCACGCTTTCCGCAAAGGCTGCCGCGCGCGCTTCTGAGTGCTCACCGCCACGGTCATCGCAAACTCATCGCCTCCCATGCGCGCCAGCATTCCGCCGCCAGGCACCAGCGTTTGTAGCATGGCGGCGATACGAATAATCAGAATATCGCCGACATCATGGCCATGAATGTCATTAACATCTTTAAAGCCATCAAGATCGATAAACACCACCGTTTTCACGTCGCGATCGCCACGCTGGCTGATGCGCTCCAGCTGTTCAATCAGCGCACGGCGGTTGGGCAGATGGCTCAACCAGTCGGTCAACGCAATTTCTCGCGCCTGACGTTCCCGCGCGCCAGCTTCCACAAGCCTAAGCTGCTCAGCAGAATAAACAGCAGAATTAACCCGGTCGCAAGCAGCACAATTTCACGAATTTGCGGTGATGCGGCGCTGGCAGCCTCAGCCCCGGCTGCCTGAGCTGCCAGTCAAGCCAACCCACCACCTTCCCCCAGAGGTTCGCACCGGAATGTTGTATTGGTTCTGTGGCGCAGTACCCAACGTCAGTTTTTCAATCTGGAATGTATTTCCCAGATTGTTGAGTAAGCCAGGATTGATATGCCGGGTGATCACCAGATAACGCCGCGTCGCGTCGTACACCTGTAAACGTCCAACCATAGGGCGAATCAGCCCGATCCCGACAAAGGCAATCCCGCTCGCGTCTGGGTTATGCCGGCAAAAACATTGCTCCCCGACGCAGCGCATCCTCATTTTGGCTAATAAGCGCTTCCAGCCCTCACCAAAGAAATCGAGATTATGTTCATTAAACGATGAGCTATGAAACGAGCCCAGAGAACACGATAGTTTTCATCCAGGACAAATGTGCCATCGTAGAGATTATTGATTTTGAAGCCTGCCCCCAGGTATTATACAGCCACGTGGTGTCCAGCTGCGGCGCATAAACCTGACGGACGGCGTCGTCCCAGATAGAGTTGTCGGTAACGAGTGAGAGCATGCGGTTAATGGATGTCTGAAGGGCCCATCAACAGAAAGTGCGGAACGGCGGGCATCAATATCGTTAGTTTTGCTACTGATTAAATTCTGCGACAGGTAAAGCAGTGAAATAATAGAAAAGATCAGGCCAACGCCTGCTAAAAAGATCATCACGAACAGCGTTCTGGCCGTGGCAATATTACGCCAGCGTGACGGATTAAACATGCCCACCCTCGCAGTCACAAAGCAAACCCTTTGTTACAAGCGTAATACAGGCCATGAATTTCGCTGCCCGATTTCCCGGGCAGCTATCACATCAAGCGAGTTTAATCATCACCATACCGATCAACAGCAGGCCAAGTCCAAACCAGCCCTTATTATTCAGGCGCTGACCAAAGAGGATCCACCCGCCGCCAGAGTGGCCGCTACGCCGAAGCCCCCCAGATTGCGTAGGCAACCGACAGGTCAATGCCCTTCACCGCCTGCGACAAGGCGCTAAACGCGGCCAGCACGGCGGCCAGAGAGAGGAGTCCGTACAGTTTGTTACGGAAACCGTCAGAGAACTTCAGGAAAATATTAGCGACAATTTCAAGTACGATGGAACCTGCCAGCCAGAGGCCATGAATCAATTCGAACTTAAGCATGATTCACCTCGTTATTGATCATAACGCTTTTCTTCGGCGCTTTACGCGTACCCGATTTGATCAACACAATCCCGGCGATAAGCGTTGCCAGACCCGCCGCTTTCATCACCGTCAGACTTTCGTCAAAGACCAGGACGCTGAAAAGCGTAATCAGCACAATACCGATACCTTCCCAAAGCGCGTAGGCGACACCGAGGGCGATTTTCTTAACCGCGAACGAAAGAAAAATATAAGACAGTGAGATCATCACCAGCATTAAAATAAAGCCGGTATTACCATCGCTTACGCTTGCCCATTTCATAGACAGCGTACCTGTAATTTCGGCCACAATAGCCAGGGCTAATAAAATCCAGTAAAACATGGTCCTTCTCCTGCATGAGAATATAATCCGTTGCAGTTCGCGACGTGGCGCAAACCGAAATAAAATGATTAAAATTTAGCTCAAACGAAGAAAAGGACTACAGCGCGTTGCGCCAGTGGGGCTCACCGCAGAAGGCAGAAAAAGAAGGGAAAACAGTGAATTGAGTAGAAATGTACGTCCTGAACATATTGTCCATAAAATTACAATTATCCGCGGTATTGCTTCTCATCATTGCGGATTAAAATTGTCCTCAGTAGTTAAACACAGCTAATTTCTAACACAGTTGTCAAAGTATCTCAAAATGTTTTCAAATCTTTACGGATGTTGTTTGATGTACATTCATTTATTATAAGCCAATTCGCAATTATCATAATCAGCAGAGTTTATAGCAGGAGCTATCATGTCCAGGCCGATCATCACGCTTAATGGATTAAAATCGTCATCATGCTCGGCATGCTGGTTATCATTCTGACGGGGATCCGTTTTGCTGCGGAGATCATCGTCCCTTCGTGCTGGCGCTGTTTATCGCCGTGGTGCTCAACCCGGTTGTTCAGCTATTGGTGCGCTGCCGCGTACCGCGCGTGCTCGGCATCTCGCTACTGATTGTCGTGATTATTCTGCTGGCCGTACTATTACTGGCCTCACTCGGCACATCACTCAACGAACTGACGCGCACGCTGCCTCAGTACCGCTCGTCACTGGCGGTACCGATCTATAATCTGCAGCCGTGGATGCAGCGATTTGGTATCAGCGTCAGCCCTGAAGAACTGATTAAATACATTGACCCAATGCCGCCATGACATTGGTTTCACGGCTACTGACCCAGCTCTCGAACGCGATGTCGTCCATTTTTCTGCTGCTGCTGACGGTGGTGTTTATGCTGCTGGAAGTGCCACAGCTACCGGCGAAACTTCAGCAGGTCATGTCCCGTCCGGTAGAAGGAATGGCGGCGATTCAGCGAGGGCTGGACAGCGTATCGCACTATCTGGTGCTGAAGACGGCGATTAGCCTGGTAACGGTCTGGTTGTATGGGCATGCTGGAGCTGCTGGGCGTCCGTTTTGCCTTTATCTGGGGCTGCTGGCCTTTGCGCTCAACTATATTCCGAATATCGGCTCGGTGCTGGCGGCGATCCCCCTATTTTGCAGGTTCTGGTCTTTAGCGGCTTTTACGATGCGCTGATCGTACTTGCGGGGTATCTGGTGATAAATCTCGTCTTTGGCAACATTCTCGAGCCCGCATCATGGGGCGCGGCCTGGGGCTCTCCACGCTGGTGGTGTTCTTATCGTTAATATTCTGGGGCTGGCTGCTGGGTCCGGTCGGTATGCTGCTGTCCGTGCCGCTCACCATTATCGTGAAAATCGCGCTGGAGCAGACCGAGGGCGGTAAAAGCATCGCTATTTTGCTCAGCGATCTCAGTAAATAGCCATCAGAATAGCGACAGCAGCAGCGCAACGGGGAAACTGAACGGCCACGTTGCGCCGATTAAAAAGGTGGCAATCAGACGGATTGAGGTGCTTTCTTTGGTGAGAAACCAGGTAATTCCGGCGCAAATAACCGCCATGATGGCGTAAAAAATGAGCATATGTTGGTACAGCGTCACCAATTGAGTCCTTACCATTGATCGTTAAAGCGGCGCAATATGCTACGTTTTTTGACGTACATCAAGTTTTTCGCCGCTTTCGCGTGAGGCTATTCAGTCCACGCAGATCTATCTCCAGATAAATTAACTGCGTGAGCGATTAAAACTAAAGTCAAGGTACGCCTCTTTAGTTTTTCATGCTGTGATTCAGCTTACAGTTAGCGTTTTGGTTTGGAGGCGGCAAAAATGCTGTCGGTGGTCGGATCGCTTACATAATGATTCGGATCGTACTGCGGAATTAAATTCACTTTTTCTGCATCCCAGGCCTCGGCCAGGCAAGCCGCTGTTACGTGGTTATCGCCATCACAGGCGGCAATGCGGCCTGCTGAATAATAAATGCCTGTACCCATTAAGGCCGCCGCGGCGACGGCGCTGCACACAATACTCTTTTTCATCTCTCTGACTATGCCGGTTTTACAACGGCGCGGATCCTCGCACGTTGCTCCGGCATGTCAAAACTGCCGCGCGGCGCGGCAGTTTTGCCCCTACCGCAAAGGGAGTAATCAGTGCTTAATCATCACATGCCGCACCACGGTATAATCCTCCAGACCGTACATCGACATATCCTTGCCGTAGCCCGACAGTTTTTGCCCACCATGCGGCATTTCGCTGACCAGCATAAAGTGGGTGTTGACCCAGGTGCAGCCGTACTGCAAGCGCGCGCTCAAGCGATGCGCGCGGCCAACATCCTGCGTCCACACCGATGAAGCCAGCCCATATTGTGAATCGTTAGCCCACGCCAGCACCTGCTCTTCACTGTCAAAGACGGTCACGCTGACAACCGGGCCAAACACTTCACGTTGGACGATATCATCCTCCTGGTGAGCGCCCGCCAGCAGCGTTGGCTGGAAATAGAACCCTTTCCCGCCACCTTTTCACCGCCGGTTACCACTTTGACGTGCGGTAAGGCTTTGGCACGCGCGACGGCATCGCTAACGCGCGTGAGGTGTGCCTGGGAGCTCAACGGCCCAGTTCGGTGCTCTCATCTTCCGGCGCCCCACCTTCAGGCTCGCCACCGCCGCGCCAAGTCTGGCGACCAGCCGGTCGTAAACGCCCCGCTGCGCGTAGATACGACAGGCGGCGGTGCAATCCTGCCCGGCGTTATAGAAACCAAAGGTTCTGATCCCTCAATAACCGCATCAATATCGGCATCATCAAAGACGATCACCGGCGCTTTCCCACCCAGTTCCATATGCGTGCGCTTAATCGAGGACGCCGTGTGCGCCAGAATATGCTCGCCGGTGGCAATCGAGCCCGTCAGCGAAACCATCCGCACCTTCGCATGCCGGTGAGCGGATCGCCCACGGTTTGGCCGCGACCAAACAGCACGTTCAGTACACCTGCCGGGAAGATATCTTTCGCCAGCTCAGCCAGCGTCAGCGCCGTTAGCGGCGTGATCTCAGAAGGTTTCAGCACCACGCAGTTACCCGCCGCCAGCGCCGGAGCCAGCTTCCACGCCGCCATCATTAGCGGATAGTTCCACGGCGCGATCGACGCCACCACGCCAATCGGATCCCGGCGAATCATTGAGGTATGGCCTTCCAGATACTCCCGGCAGCCAGCCCGTTCAGGCAGCGCGCTGCACCGGCGAAGAAGCGGAACACATCCACCACCGCTGGGATTTCGTCGTTCACCACGCAGTGCAGCGGCTTGCCGCAGTTGAGCGATTCGAGCCGGGCGAAGGTCTCCGCGTGCGCTTCAATAACGTCGGCCAGTTTTAACAAGCACTCCGACCGCTGTTTCGGCGTCGTTTGCCCCACTGAACAAATGCGCGGTCGGCGGCATTCACCGCCGCGTCAACCTGAGTGGCCGAAGCCTCGGTAATCGTCAGCAGGATCTCGCCCGTCGCCGGGTTATAGACCGGCTGCGCGTCGCCTTCACCGGCCACCAGTTCACCGTTAATCAGTAACTTATGTTGCATAGCATGATCCTGTTTTAGTTAAATGTCGTCCCACCGCCAGCGGCTGTTTCGTCTTCGCGCGTCAGCCACCACGCCCCTAAAATCGGTATCATCGTCAGCACCATCACCAGCAGTGCTACTACGTTGGTCACCGGCACATCGCGTGGTCGGCCCAATTGGTTCAGCAACCACAGCGGCAACGTACGCTCGTGGCCTGCGGTAAACGTGGTGACGATAATTTCATCAAACGACAGCGCAAACGCCAGCATGCCTCCTGCCAGCAGCGCCGAGCCAAGGTTCGGCAGCACCACATGGCGGAAGGTTTGCCAGCCGTTGGCGCCGAGATCCATTGACGCCTCCACCAGGCTCCATGATGTACGGCGAAAGCGGGCAATCACGTTGTTAAAAACCACCACCACGCAAAAGGTCGCGTGACCAATCACGATAGTGAGCAGCCCCGGCTCCAGATTCACCGTCTTAAACGCCGTCAGCAGCGCCAGCCCGTGACAATGCCGGGTAAAGCGATGGGAAGGAGCAGCAACAGCGATATCGCGCTTTTACCAAAGAAATCCCGCCGCAGAGCGCTGCTGCAGCAAGCGTGCCAAGTACCAGCGCAATCACCGTCGACAGGGTGGCTATTTTAAGTGACAGCGTCACGGCTTCGTAGATATCGCTGCGCCCTGCCGCCTCGCTAAACCAGCGCAGCGTCAGGCCCTGCGGCGGAAAGCTGAAGGCGGCGTCTTCGGTGTTGAACGCGTATAGCGCAATAATCACCAACGGAAAATGGAGAAAAATCACCCCGCCACAGGCGGCGATTTTGAGAAACCACGGTGCGCGATCAGAGTGCATCAAACGCTCCCAGACGTTTCACGAACGCCAGATAGAGGGCAATCAGCACGATGGGAACAAGGGTAAACGCCGCCGCCATCGGCATATTGCCGATCGCCCCTGCTGGGAATAAACCATATTGCCGATAAAATACCCCGGAGGCCCACCAGCTGCGGGACGATAAAGTCTCCAAGGGTTAGCGAGAAAGTGAAAATCGACCCCGCGGCAATCCCTGGAATCGCCAGCGGCAATACCACATGGCGGAAAGTCTGGCGCGGCAGCGCGCCAAGGTCCGCTGAAGCCTGCAGCAGCGAGCCGGGAATGCGCTCCAGCGCAGCCTGTACAGGCAGGATCATAAAGGGCAGCCAGATATAAACGAACACCAGAAAGCGCCCCAGCCCGACGTCGAAAGAGTATTCCCCCGATCCCGGTAGCGTCAGCACAGCCGCCAGCACCGGCTGCAAGCCCAGATGGCTAAGGAACCACTGCGCGACGCCGTCCTTGGCCAGCAGTAGCGTCCATGCGTAGGCTTTCACAATATAGCTGGCCCACATCGGCAGCATCACCGCCACGTAAAAGAAGGCCTTCTGTTTACCGCGGGTATAGCGCGCCATATACCACGCCATCGGAAAGGCCAGCAGCGCACTGGCGACGGTTACCGCCAGCGCCATAACCAGCGTTCGTAGAATGATGTCGTAGTTGGCTGGGTTAAATAGCGCATAGAGGTTTGCCAGCGTGAGCGTAGGCGTGACCGACATGGTGAAGTCATCGAAAGTGTAGAAGCCCTGCCACAACAGCGTGAGCAGTGAGCCAAAATAGACGATGCCAAACCACATCAGCGGCCCGAGCAGTAACAGGAACAGCCCTAACGTCGGCTTACGCCAGAACAGACTGGATATTTTCCCGGCATTGCGGGCAGGAGGAACAGGGACATGCTCATCTCCATTCACCTCCCTCCATCCAACGCCACCATGGCATCTCGCGGCCAGGAAGCCAGTACTTCGCCGCCGACCGCAGGCCCTTCAGCATTTAGCCCGACGGAGAAGTTTGGCTGGCTGACCAGCAGCCGATCGCCGCTTTCCAACAGCAATTCATAGCGCGTCGCCGCGCCTTGATACTGCACCGCCTGCACCGGCCTTTTACCTCTACTTCACCACCTTCATTCAGGCGAATATGTTCAGGGCGCAGTGCCCAGTTTCCACTCATGCCGCACAACGTTTCGGCCATAGCCGGATTAAACACGTTCGACGTCCCACAAAGCTGGCCACAAACGGCGTACGTGGCCGCAGATACAACGCGCGCGGCGTATCGACCTGTTCAATGTGCCCGCTGTTAAACACCGCCACCCGGTCGGACATCGACAACGCTTCGCCCTGATCGTGGGTCACGAAGATAAAGGTGATGCCAAGCTCCTGCTGGAGCTTTTTCAGTTCGAACTGCATCTGTTCACGCAGCTTAAGATCCAGCGCGCCCAGCGGCTCATCAAGCAGCAGCACGCGCGGTTCATTCACCAGCGCACGGGCGATCGCCACCCGCTGACGCTGGCCGCCGGAAAGCTGCGAGGGTTTTCGCATCGCGACAAACCCAGCGCCACCTTTTCTAGCGCCTGCGCGGCTTTAGTCTGCCGCTCTTTCTTGCCCACCCTTTAACCATGAGTCCGTAGGCAACGTTATCGAGCACTGACATATGCGGAAACAGCGCGTAATCCTGAAAAACGGTATTGACGTCACGCTCCCACGGGGAAGTTCGCTGGCATGGCGTCCAAAAATCGAAATCGCGCCGCCGGACAGTTGTTCAAACCCGGCAATCAGGCGCAGGCAGGTGGTTTTGCCGGAGCCTGACGGCCCCAGCATAGAAAAGAACTCGCCGTCATGGATGGCAATACTCACGCCATCCACCGCCCGAACGTCGCCATAAAACCGCGAGACGTCATGAAACTCGACTGCATAGGTCATGATGAGCTCCCGACTGATTAACGACCGCCATAATCGCAATGTAGTCCTGCGTCCAGCGGCTATAGGGACATATTTGCCGCCTTCAGCAATCGGGGTTTTCCAGAAGGCAATCTTGTCGAAGAAGCTGTAGCCATTGGTTTCACAACCTTTGTCGCCGAGCAACGTACTGGCTTTACATCCTTCAGCCACCACCGGCAGCGAGCCAAACCAGGCCGCGACATCTCCCTGGACTTTTGGCGTTAACGACCAGTTCATCCATTTGTAGGCACAGACCGGATGTTTAGCGTCAGCATGGAGCATGGTGGTATCCGCCCACCCGGTCACGCCCTCCTTCGGGAACACCGTGGCAATCGGCTGACCTTCGCCTTTCAGACCGTTAGCTTGATACGGCCAGGCGCTGGACGCGACCACGCCTTCGTTTTTAAAGTCGCTCATTTGCACCGTGGTATCGTGCCAGTAGCGGTGAATCAAGGCATGCTGATCGCGCAGAACCTTAAGCACGGCCTGATATTGTTCTTCAGTGAGCTGGTAAGGATCGCTAATCCCCAGCTGCGGCTGCGTCGCTTTGACAAACAGCGCCGCATCGGCAATGTAAATCGGGCCATCATAAGCCTGCACGCGCCCCTGATTCGTCTTGCCATCCGGTAGATCCTGCTTCACAAAGACCACGCTCCAGGAGTCTGGCGGCGTAGGAAACGTTTTGGTGTTGTACATCAGCAGGTTTGGTCCCCACTGATAGGGCGTACCGTAGACTTTTCCGTCAACGTTAAACCAGGCGCCTTTGGCGAGCCTCGGGTCAAGCGTTTTCCAGTTTTCGATAAGCGCGGTATTAATTGGTTGCACGCGTTTGCCCATAATCAAACGTAGCGAGGCATCACCGGATGCGGTGACAAGGTCATAGCCGCCTTTTGCCATCAGGCTGACCATTTCGTCCGAGGTAGCCGCCGTTTTGACGTTCACCTGGCAGCCGCTCTCTTTTTCGAACGCGGTCACCCAGTCATACTGTTTGTCGGTCTGACCACGTTCGACATACCCGGCCAGGCAATAATATCCAGCCGCCCTTCACCCTTTCCCAACGATGTCGGCGGTTCGGCGGCGTGGGCCGTGGCGATCGTCACGACCAGCGCGCACAGGCTGCTGTGGGCAAATTTCTTGCTCATAAAGTTTTTACTCCTGTCACAATGAAATGGAGCGGCAGCCGTGCCGTTAAAAATATCTCCCTGTTTAAAAATAGACGTCACTAAGGCACTCACCTGCGCCGCAGATAAAAATTTGCACAGGTTGTGACAAAGGGCGCATTCCGCAAAATGAATGAATTGATGCTGATAATATGGATTATAGACAAGGAGTTACCAGCCAGGAGCGCTATGCGTATTTCCTATGACCGGTGCAATGAAATATCCCTTAATTAGCATGAATATTATTAAGGGATAATCTGGAATAAGCGTTTGTGATTAATTCAGCATCTGGCGAATAAGTTTGCCGAGGGTTTCCACCGCATGGTCTTCTCTTTCTCCCCAGCCCCAGGCGGTATTAAAACGAAAGAATGACGCCCAGTTGTCAGTCGTTGAAAACATTTTGCCCGGCGCAATGCTGATCTGATGTTCCAGCGCGCGTGTGCTTAACGTTCCAGCATCCATTCCCGCCGGCAGTTCCAGCCAGAGAAAATAGCCGCTGTCATTGTGATGAATACGCACTTCAGACGGGAGTGAACGCATCAGCGACTGCCACGCCATCTGTTTCCGTTCCGCTAACTGACGACGCAGGCGGCGCAGATGCGCGTCATAACGCTTGGTCGCCAGATAATCGACCAACGCCAGCTGCATTGGCGAACTGGTGGAAAGCGTACTCATCAGTTGTAAATGCTGAATGCGGCGAGCGTGCTTGCCCGCCGCAACCCAACCGATGCGGAACCCGGCACCAGACATTTAGAAAACGAGCTACAGTGCAGCGTCATATCCTGCTTGTCCCATGCCTTTGCGGGCAACGGCTTTTCGCGGCCAAAATAGAGTTCGCTGTAGACATCATCTTCAATCAGCGTGACGTTATGCGCAGTGAGGATCTCAATCAATCGCGCCTTTTTCTCCGGCGTCAGCGTAAAGCCCAACGGATTCTGGCTGTTGGTCATCAACCAGCAGGCTTTTACCGGATAATGTTGCAACGCCTGTACCAGCGCATCGAGATCGATCCCCTCTTTCACATCGGTCGCGATCGACAGCGCCTTTAGCTTCAGCCGCTCTAACGCCTGTAACGCGCCGTAAAAACACGGGTTTTCCACGATAACCCAGTCGCCGGGCTCCGTGACCGCCTGCAGGCTCAGGTTTAGCGCCTCCAGCGCCCGGCGGTAATGACAATCTCATCCGGCGAAATGGTCATTCCCTGTAATGCGTAGCGACGTGCAATTGCATGTCGCAGTTCATCGTTACCCGGCGGTAGGTTTTCAATCACGCTCATGGCCGTCGCGGTTTTACTTACCTGCGCCAGTGAGCGGTTCAGCTGCGGCAATGGAAAAAGACGCGGGTCAGGAAACGCCGAGGCAAACGGCAGCACCGCCGCGTTACGGCTTGCCTGCAGGACCTCGAAAATATAGGTGTTAATGTCGACGGCGTTATCAGGCATGACCGGTGGCGCAGAGGCCGCAGCACGCGGTGAAACAGGGTGTGGCGCGACATAGTAACCAGACTGCGGGCGCGCGACGATTCTGCCCTGGCTCTCCAGCAGTTGATAAGCATGACTGACCGTCATAAAACTCATCCCACTGTTGACCACCTGCTCGCGTAGCGAAGGCAGCTTATCACCCGGTTGCCATACCCCGTGGGCGATCTGTTCCGTCATTTGCGCAGCAAGACGCTGGTACTTTTTCATGATCAATTCCGCTAACTCTGTCTTACCAGCATTTTATATCAGCGTTAAAAAAAATGCATTTTTATGTAACTGATATGGATACTTTCTGAGTTAACGGCCCAGCTTGTTTTTATAACGTAACGGAGCACAACCTAGTAACTCCTTGAAACAACGGATAAAGTAAGAGACATGATTAAAACCAGACTGTTCCGCCACTTGCGCTACCGACAGCGAGGAGTTTTCCAGTAAATCACAGGCATATTTCACCCTGCGGATCATCAGATATTCCTGAATCGTTCCCCCTGTTTCTTTGCGAAAAACGCGTGAGGCATAGCTTTGAGAGATGGCGAGGTTATCCGCAATATCCTGAAGAGTCAGCCGGGTACGAAAGTCGCGTTCGATAAGTCGCATTATCTGGGAAGATATTTTCCCCGTCGAGGCGGTGCGCACGAAGGCATCATCCGAAAAAAATTGCAAAAGGTTAAGCAACAGTACCGCCATCACCTCCACTTTATTCGATACCGCTTGGTACTTAACAAAATAAATATCGAACATTTCTCGAATATAGGCCTGTCGTTCAGAAAGATCATACACAAAGGCTCTGGAATCAGTTGATGAGATATTTTCAAGAATATGACGAAATTCATTGAAGGTCGAGAAATATGAGGCCAACACGCTGGCATCAATATGTAGAATATTACGTTTATAGAGATTTGTCGGTGTATTTTCAACCGTAACCTTATGGAGTTTACCTTGCGGAAAAATAAACATTCTGCCGGGTCTCAGAGTGTACTGCTGATTATCGACAACGACAATCCCCACCCCGCCTCAATATACAAAACCTCCAGACACTGGTGCCAGTGGTAATAGTCAACGCTCTTCCCTCTACCCGGCGAAACTCCGCGTAAAGGTCGTCAAATTCAATACGGTCAAGCAGGACTTCTGGAGTCATAGAGGCGATGTCAAGATAGTTCAATTTCCATTCAGAATAATTCAAATTGCCAAAGAAAAAAGCCTGTTTTTATCTCCAATGCACCTTACGCATCATTTTTTGTGATCTTCTTAACGAATTACCCGATAGAACACCAATAAGTTACGTGCCATTGAAAGACGTTATGAAACGTTATTCCATTTTCCTAACAAGGCCACTGCATCATGAAACCACAGCAAAATCGCATGCAACCGCTGAGCACTCGGCAGGATATTGAACGTGAGTTTGAATCTCTTTTTTCGGCCGTATGGTTACTACGTCGCAACAATGAAACCGGTATTTTACCCGGTCAGGTGGTACCGCTTTACGGTAACCAGACCGCAGCAATGGAAACATTCTGTCGACTACTCTGGGGCGTATTCTCCCGTTTATCCAGCGCGGATAGCCAGCCCACAGATGTTGCTCCCTGTTTCGTTTAATCGCCGACGGCTGCAATCCTCAGCACCCTGATTATTGGGGGACGCCGGGAGATTTCGATCAGCGCTGCGTCGAGATGGCCGTCTTTGGCGCTGGCCTGGGGTTAACAGCCGCGTCATTCAGAACGTACCTCTCAGGCGAAGAATTTAACCACCTGATCGACTGGTTACGCTGCATCCACAACGTGAAGCTGCCGCTCAATAACTGGTCATTCTTCCCGATTATGGTCGAAATGGGCTCTGCCTGGCTGGAGAAGAATGGCGACCAGAAATCATTGCCCACCACTTTGCGCTGCTTGACGAATACTACCTGGGCGACGGCTGGTATAGCGATGGAAAGGGCCGCCCCGTGATTACTACAACGCGATGGCATTGCACTATTATGGACTGGTTTATGCCCAGTTAATGGCAGAACGCGACCCGGAACGCTGTCAGATCCTCCGCGAGCGCGCAACGTTATTTGCACGGGATTTTATCTACATGTTTGCCGCTGACGGTAGTGCCATCCCGTTTGGCCGCAGTTTAACCTACCGTTTCGCCCAGTCAGCCTTCTGGAGCGCGGTGGCTTTCGCAGGGCTGGACGTGTTTCCGGCTGGCGTGGTAAAGGGCCTTGTTTTGCGCAACCTCAACTGGTGGCGCGAGCGCGAGCTGGTCGACAGCCGTGGCGTGATGAATGTCGGGTATGCCTATGATAATCCAATCGTTGCCGAAGACTATAACGCGCCTGGCTCCTCCTACTGGGCCTGTAAAACCTTTCTGATTCTTACGCAAGGCGAGCAAAGCGAATTCTGGCAAAGTCAGATTCTACCGCTACCCAATCTGCAGACGATACGGATGTTTCGCCATGCAGGGCAGCTCGTGCATCACGATATTCACCACCAGCATCACTATTTGCTTAACGGCGGGCAGTTCCCTGCCAAAAATTACAATAACAGCGAAAGTAAATATGCCAAATTCGCCTATTCCTCTTTATTAGGTTTTAACCTGGAACGCAGCCGCTACGGCATTGAAATGAATGCCTGTGATTCCATGCTAATGTTCTCCGAACAGGATGGTTATTTTCGTGGTCGGCGCCTGAATCTGGAAAGTGAAATCACCGAGCGCTATATCCGATGCCGTTGGTCGCCACTCTCCGGCATTAACGTTAGCAGCTGGCTGGTTCCCTTAGAGGCAGCACATCTTCGCCTACATATTATTGATACCGACCGCCAGATTGATACTGTTGAAGGCGGGTTCCCGATACCCGTGTTAACGCCACAGATTGCCGCGCCAGGGGCGAAAAATCACTGCATTATTAATCGTGATGAAAATCTCTTCAGCTGGATTAAAGATATTTCACCATCGCATTCTCGTGAAGCCGAAGTGGTTATTTCACCGCCCGCCAGCAATATCATTTTCCCTTATAGCAGTGGCGTCGTCACCTTACAGAAAAAGCTGAATCCAGGCCGGCATATTTTTGCCTGCCTGGTTCAGGCTGGCCGCGGCGAGCCTGACGAGCGGAATATTACGCTGGATATCGACCCGCAGTATCGTTTTTTCACCCTCAAGGAGGGAAGTACTTCCTACACCCTACCGTTAACTTTAATTTCCGAAAGGTAAACCTATGTACGCCGTTAACAAAGTTGATTACATAAAAATAAGTACATTTATGTTCCTCTATTTCGTCGTGTGGACGATGAGCTTTAGCCTCTATGCCATCTGGCTGGGGCAGCACGCCGAACTTTCCAGCGCAGAGATTGGGGCAGTCTTTGCGGTAAACGGCGCTTTCGCCGTGGTATTAAAGCCTTTTTATGGCTACATCACTGACAAACTGGGAATGAAAAAGCACCTGCTCTATTTCGTGGCCATTATGTCCGCGCTGCTGATGCCCTTTTTCGTCTACGTATATCATCCGTTGCTGATTAGCCTTTTTCCGCTCGGCGTTGTCGTGGGTGCCACCTACCTCAGCCTGGCGTGGTATGCGGGTATCGCGGTATCAGAATCATACTGCGATCGTTTTGGTCGCCTGAAAGGATTCGAATTTGGCCGAATCCGAATGTGGGGTCGTGCGGTGCGGCGGTGACCGCCTCCTTTGCCGGGGTACTGTTTAATATTTCTCCGGTGATTAACTTCACCATTAGCAGCATTGTTTCATTAATCATGCTGGCGGTGCTGATTAGCATTAAGATCCCAGAAGCGGATAACGCAGAAAATGCCGTCGTTCCGGCTAAAAAAATCAATATGGCCGACGTTCGTCAGCTGATTAAACAGGGAAAATTCTGGCGTTTCTGCTTCTACGTTGCTGGGATTGTCTGGTTTATGCATATTGCTGAGCAGCAGTTTCCCGTTATTTTGTCTCCTTCTTCCATGGCAGCAAAGCGGGTAACTCCTGGTATGGCTATTTAAGTACCGTGCAGGCCATCGTTGAATTTCTCTCGATGCTTACCGTGCCGTGGGTCGTCAATAAGCTTGGCGCACGTAGAACGCTGATCGTCGCCGGTCTGTTAATTGGCTCGCGTCTGCTTATTTCTGGTTTTGCTACCAGCCCTCTGATGATCGCGTTTATCAAGCCATTTTATGGCCTGGAAAATGCTCTGTTGTTAATTGCGGTATTTAAATACATCGCAGCGCATTTTGATAAAAAAGTGAACTCCACCATGTATTTGATTGGTTACCAGTGTTTCATCTACGTCGGTACTATTTTCGTCTCGGCACCGGTTGGCTATATGTATGACCACATCGGTTTCGGTAACGCGTATTTCATCATGGGGCCATCATTATTGCCTTCTCATTAATGTCGATTTTTGTGCTCTCCGGAGACGATAAAAAAATCAAACAGCCGCAGCCGTTAGCTAATCGCTCGCTGAGTTAATTCATGTTGTTGTCGCAAAGAGAATTTCATATGCAGAACATAAATAATCTATCGGTCACCGACCCCAATATCTCCAGTCCATTGCCAATAAGATGGTGGAAAAACTCGCCTTCCAGTTGGCGCTGTTCGACGGGCAGTTTCCCGCCGCATGTAGCGTGGATGGCGTCTATCCGTTAACGCCTAACACCGACTGGACAACCGGTTTCTGGAGTGGCATAACGGCGCTGGCCGCTGGCTTCAGCGAAGCGGATCGTTTTCTCCCACATCTTGAGAAGCAGGTATCGAGCTTCACCGAACGCCTGGCGCAACAGCACGATCTTGAAACCCACGATCTGGGCTTTCTGTACTCGCTCTCCTGCGTTAACGCCTGGCGTATGACGGGTAATCTTCAGGCTCGCCGTTCAGCCCTGTTAGCCGCTGATGCGCTGATGAAGCGCTACCATCCAAAAGCAGGCATTATTCAGGCGTGGGGTGATTTGCAGGATCCGGAGCAGCAAGGTCGAATGATTATTGACTGCATGATGAACCTCCCGCTGCTCTACTGGGCAAGCGAGCAAAGCGGCAACCCGGATTACGCCCGCTGCGCGTATAGCCATGCGCTTCAGGCACAGCGCTATTTATTCAGACAAGATAACTCCACCTTCCATACTTTTTACATGGACGTGCTGACCGGCCAACCCATCGGTGGAAAAACCCACCAAGGTTACGCCGATAACTCATGCTGGGCGCGCGGTCAGGCATGGGCCATTTACGGCAGTACGCTTAGCTACAGCTATAGTGGAGACAAAACGTTTCTGGCCTCAGCGAAACGGGCTGCTCGTTATTTTCTGGCGCATCTTCCCGCTGACGGAATTTGCTACTGGGATCTTAGTCTGACCCAACCAGAAACGAACAAAGATACCTCCGCCGCCATTATTGCCGTCTGCGGCCTGCTTGAGCTGGCAAACCACCTTTCTGTCGTTGATCCAGAACGCTCCGGCTTTATTCAACAGGCGATAGGGATAATCGACACGCTGCTGCAAACCTATTTTGATGGAGAGCAAAATCGTGGCGGATATTTAACCCAATCAGTCTATAACATGAATAAAAAACGTGGCGTCGGAGAATATAGCACCTGGGGCGATTATTTTTTATTTGAAGCAACATCCAGATTAATATCACCAGAAGCTAAATACTGGTAAACCCTACAAATATATTTATTATCCTGACAGCGGGAGGTATTCCCGCGGAGTAATCATGCGTATTATTACAGCATCACGTTGTGTTATCCCTTGTATACTGCTGGGCCTCTCTTTTTCTGCTGCTGCCGGCGGTTTTCTCGAAGTTCGTGAAGCCTATGAAAGCGCTTCAAAAGACCACCAGCTTAAACTGGGTGGTGGATATAATTTTGATAATGGCGCAGGCGTGCTGTATCAAACCGTTTTTAATACCGGGAAAAACCTCGAGCAGTTAAAGCACACCTTCGATGAATTAGAAGGCTGGTATCCGCTATGGCATATTACAGATAAACTGACGTTATATCCTGGAGGGATTATTAACTCCACCAGCGCGGGTTCAACCACTTCACCTTACGTGCAGCTAGGTTATATCTATAATACTGATTTAGCGATGGCCTTTAAGTATCGCTACAACCATATGAACTACCAGACCAACGATCTACAGGCGAGAAAGATTACAACGATAATCACCAGTTAGTCATGGTGGTGAACTATAAAATCACCGATACCGTCAGCTACGAGTTCGAACCCGATCTCTACATCAATACCGGCGACTATAAACGTAAGAACGGTAAAGACCACAGTTGGGAATTGAATCACAAATTTACGTGGAAAATGACGCCTACCTGGCGGCCATTCGTTCAATTGTCCTGGTTAGATCGCGATAACGGCAACAATGCAGAGCGCTACCGCATTCGCCTGGGTTTGCGTTACTACTTCTGATGCTCCTTCAGGCTGAATAGCAGACCGCTGTTCAGCCTCTGGCGTATGCCCATAGGTAAAGCGTCAGTAAACTGTTATCAATTAAAACACCCAGACTGTTTCTGCAACCCAAACCACAAGCTTCGTACAATCGCCGGAGATATTTATTCCCCCGGAGTCAGCATGTTCGGTCTTGATGCGTTTCACCTCGCACGAATTCAATTTGCCTTTACCGTTTCGTTTCACATTATCTTCCCCGCCATCACGATTGGCCTGGCAAGCTATCTGGCGGTGCTGGAAGGGCTATGGCTTAAAACCCGCAACCCGGTCTGGCGCTCGCTGTACCAGTTCTGGTCAAAGATCTTCGCCGTTAACTTCGGCATGGGGGTCGTTTCTGGCCTGGTGATGGCTTATCAGTTTGGTACCAACTGGAGCGGCTTCTCGCAGTTTGCCGGCAGTATTACCGGCCCGTTACTGACCTACGAGGTGCTGACCGCTTTCTTCCTTGAGGCGGGTTTTCTTGGCGTCATGCTGTTCGGCTGGAACCGCGTCGGGCCGGGCCTGCACTTTTTTGCCACCTGCATGGTCGCCCTGGGAACGATCATCTCGACCTTCTGGATCCTCGCCTCCAACAGCTGGATGCAGACCCGCAGGGTATGAAATCGTCAACGGTCAGGTCGTTCCGGTGGACTGGTTCGCGGTGGTGTTTAACCCATCCTTCCCATATCGACTCCTGCATATGTCTATCGCCGCGTTCCTGAGCAGCGCGCTGTTCGTTGGGGCGTCGGCGGCCTGGCATCTGCTGCGCGGCAACACGTCGCCTGCCATACGCGTCATGTTTTCCATGTCATTGTGGATGACGCTCATTGTCGCCCCATTCAGGCGATGGTCGGCGATATGCACGGTCTTAACACCCTCAAACATCAGCCGGCGAAAATTGCCGCCATTGAAGGCCACTGGGAGAACCCGCCGGGAGAACCGACGCCGCTACTGCTGTTCGGCTGGCCGGATATGGAACAGGAACGTACCCGTTATGGACTGGAGATCCCGCGCTCGGCAGCCTGATCCTCACCCATAGTCTGGACAAACAGGTTCCTGCGTTAAAGGAGTTTGCCAAAGAAGACCGGCCAAACTCGACAATCGTCTTCTGGTCGTTCCGCATCATGGCCGGGTTGGGCATGCTGATGCTGCTGCTCGGCGTTGTCGCGCTGTGGCTGCGCAAGAAGCAAACCCTCTATACCTCGCGTCCGTTCCTGTGGTTTGCGCTGCTGATGGGACCATCCGGTCTGGTGGCGATCCTCGCCGGCTGGGTGACCACGGAAGTGGGCCGCCAGCCGTGGGTGGTTTATGGTTTGCAACGCACAGCAGACGCGGTTTCCGCACACGGTGACCTGCATATGAGCATCAGCCTGTTGACCTTCTTCGTGGTGTACAGCTCGGTCTTTGGCGTGGGCTACAGCTACATGGTGCGTTTGATTCGCAAAGGGCCGCAGCCCTTTACACCTGAACCACACGGTACGCCAGCACGTCCGCTCTCTGCCGCTATTGAGCCACAACAATCTAAGGAGGAGCGCGCATGAGCCTCGATCTGTCCATTATCTGGTTTGTGATTATCGTCTTTGCCACCCTGATGTACATCGTGATGGATGGCTTCGACTTAGGGATCGGCATTCTGTTCCCCTTCACCAAAACGGCCCAGGAGCGAGATGTCATGGTGAACAGCGTCGCCCCGGTGTGGGATGGCAACGAAACCTGGCTGGTACTCGGCGGCGCAGGGTTATTCGGCGCATTTCCGCTGGCCTACGCGGTAATCATCGACGCGTTAACGATCCCGCTTTCACTCATGCTGGTGGGCTGATATTTCGTGGCGTCGCCTTCGAGTTTCGCTTTAACGCCACGCCCTCTCATCGCCCGTTCTGGACAAGGCGTTTATGGGCGGTTCCATTCTGGCGACCTTCTGCCAGGGGATCGTCGTGGGTGCGGTAATCAACGGTTTCCAGGTCACCGACCGCGCTTACAGCGGCGGCGCTTTCGACTGGCTGACGCCGTTTACGCTGTTTTGTGGCGTTGGGCTGGTTATCGCTTACGCGCTGCTGGGTGCCAGCTGGCTGGTGATGAAAAGCGAAGACGCGCTGCAAGCCAGTATGCGACGCGCCGCGCGCGGCTGCTGCTGGCGCTGCTGGCCGTGATCGCTTGCATCAGCCTGTGGACCCGCTGCTGCATTCATCCATCGCCACGCGCTGGTTCAGCTTGCCCAATCTCTATTATTTGCTGCCCGTACCGCTGCTGGTACTCGCCGTCAGCGCGCTGCTGTGGCGCCATCTGGGGCAACCGGAAAGCCACGTGCCGCCGTTTATTCTGACGCTGGCACTCATCTTTCTCGGCTTTAGCGGGCTCGGCATCAGTATCTGGCCTGCGATTATTCCACCGTCTATCACCCTGTGGCAGGCTGCCGCACCGGTACAAAGTCAGGAATTTATGCTGATTGGCGCGATATTTATCATCCCGGTAATTCTGGTGTACACCTTCTGGAGTTACTACGTTTTTCGCGGCAAAGTGCCGCAAAATGAGGGGTACCACTGATGAAAAATCGCTGGATATCGCGAATATTCTGGCTAGTTGCGCTGTGGGGCGGCAGCGTACTGGCGCTGGCGCTGGTGGGGAGTTTATTCCGCTTACTGATGACCGCTGCCGGATTTAAATCCTGAGAGAATACCGGCACATTTTCGTCGCTCTATACCCAAACGTCCGGCATAACGAGTGAAAAAAGGCCGGAAAGCGTAATGGCTTTCCGGCCCATCTCTCCAGTGTTGCTGCTCGCAGACGGACTACAAAGGTGCGTTTTTACGCTTTGGCAGCGTTTTCAGCAGATCGTCAGGGCTTACCGACGCCACCACGCTCCCGGCAAGGGCATTTTCAATATGTGGTTTTTGATTTTGCCAATCACGTGCATTTCACATGGGCGACAATCAAACTTAAGCGTCAGCACTTCATCACCGTTAATCAGCTGCATCGGCGTCGCCTTCCAGCTTTTAATCGATCCTTTTGCCTGCTTCGGACACAGATTGAACGCAAAACGTAGGCAGTGCTTGGTGATCATCACCGGACATCGCCCTTCTCTTCATGCGCTTCATACGCGGCATCGATCAGCTGCACGCCATAGCGGTGATAAAACTCGCGCGCTTTATGGTTGTAGACGTTCGCCAGGAAGCTGAGATGGCTTTCCGGATAAACCGGTGCCGGGCTGGCGACGGCTTTACGGCTACCGCGAACATAGGCGTTGAGACGCGCCCGATCGAGCAAATCGACGGTTTCACGGCGCAACTGGTTGAGCTGGCTGTTGGGGACAAACAACGCTTCCGGCAGCATCACATCAACGTTCCGCGCGTAGTACAGCGTTTGCCCTAGTTTAGCGACGCCGTCATGCAACTGAGTGAGCGCTTTATCAGCGTTGTTCGCCGTCGCAAACTCGCCGTCTAAGGCGTGGGTCACCGTGACGCCATCTTCACTGGTCAGCGTCAGCACCAGCTGTTCCTGCCAACCGGAAAGCTCGATATCCACTGCGATACGACGCTCGCTGGAAGTTTTCAGCAGCGCCTGCTGCCAGTTATGGTCGAGGTTACGGTTCAGCACCTGCTGCGGTCGCGCCTTATGCAGGTCCGCCGGCATTTCGTTCGGCCAAACGCGATAGCGATTTTCGCCGATTTTTTCCACCGTATTGGCACGAAAACCGACGACTTCACGTTTGATCAGCACATTCAGGCCATCGCCGTTCGCCAGCGGTTCGCTCACTTCAACATCCAACGTCTCTTTGTTGACCTTCAGCACTTCGCCCACTGGCAGACCAACAAACTTCGGTGAGTCGAAGGCGCCGATGTTCATCTGCCGCTGGTTGACGAAGTAGTCCGTGCTGCCGCGATGGAAGGTTTTATCGGTCGACGGAACAAAGAAATGTTCGGTACGTCCGCGGAAGCGCGAGCTAAATCACCGCGTTCTTCAATAATGGCGTCAAGCATCTGGCGATAATGGGCGGTGATGTTCTTCACGTAGCTCATATCTTTGTAACGGCCTTCAATCTTGAAGGAGCGCACGCCTGCATCAATCAGCGCACCCAGGTTGGCGGTCTGATCGTTGTCTTTCATCGACAACAGGTGTTTTTCAAAGGCGACCACGCGTCCCTGATCATCTTTCAGGGTATACGGCAGTCGACAGGCCTGAGAGCAATCACCGCGGTTGGCGCTACGCCGGTCTGGGCATGCGAGATATTACACTGGCCGGAATAAGCCACGCACAGCGCGCCGTGGATAAAGAACTCGATGGTGGCGTCGGTGGCCTCGTGAATCGCGTTGATCTGCTGAAGATTCAGTTCGCGCGCCAGCACGATCTGACTAAATCCGACGTCGGAGAGAAATTTGGCCTTTTCTACGCTGCGGATATCACATTGCGTACTGGCGTGGAGCTCAATGGGGGAATATCCAGCTGCAAAATTCCCATATCCTGCACGATCAGCGCATCAACGCCCGCGTCATACAGGTTGGTAATCAGCTTTTGCGCCGGTTCGAGCTCATCATCATGCAGGATGGTATTCAGCGTAATAAAAATTTTGGCGCCAAATTTATGGGCAAACGGCACCAGTTCGGCGATATCCTGCAAGCTATTGCTGGCGTTATGGCGTGCGCCAAAACCGGGGCCGCCAATATAAACGGCATCAGCGCCGTGCAGAATGGCTTCGCGGGCAATTGCCGTATCGCGTGCCGGGCTAAGAAGTTCAAGATGAGCGTTTTGCTGGCGCATACAGTCGGAGTTATCCAGTAGGGTCACAAAATGGCGGCTATTGTAGCCAGAAGCTGCGATAGACGAAAACAGTTTCCATCGCTTCTGCGTCGCGGTTAGCTGAATTTCGGCAACCTATTGCCGAAATGGTCATTTCCGCTTGTATCATCAATAGGTTAGAGTCAGCCCGTATTCCGGACTTTCCTCGTAACGGCCACGTTATGGTTCATTGTCGTGATTTGCCGCAGGCCTGCCTGCGGCTTTTTCTTTTGGATAATGAATAATAGAGTGGAAATGCACGGTTTGCTCGCCGCTGTTGCGATAAGCGTGCGGGAGATCGCCCGCAAACCGAAGCCCTTCTCCCGCCTCAAGGCGACGCCATTCCCCTGAATACACATATCCAACTGGCCGCCGATCACCACCACATGTTCAATTACCCTTTTTCATGCGGAGTCGATTCGCTTAGCGCGCCCGGCGCCAGGGTGATCGAGAAATGGTCAAAGCACAGTTCAGGATCCCAGGGAAAGATCGGCGTCACCACCATCGCTTGCTGTTGAGGGTCGAACGACTGCTCGCCGTCTGCTTCCGGCGGGGTGATAAAAACGGAAAACGGGACGTTCAGGCCCGTGGCGATTTTCCACAGCGTCGCCACCGTGGGGCTGGATTCATTACGTTCAATCTGCCCCAGCATCGCCTTGGATACACCGGTTTCTTCTGCCAGCTTTGACAGGCTCCATGCCCGTTCCTGACGCAAATTTTTAAGCGTCGCCGCCAGATGTTGCGCAATATTCATTCGGCCTCCATGTTTTCTATCGCCAAAGTATACCTTACCTGCGCGCTATTTACGTCCGTGAAGCACAACATTGTACGTTATAACGCACAATGATATAGTGCGCGGACGCTATAACGCACAAGAGGTCATTGATATGCGCGCCGCTTTTATCCCTTTTCCTACTCTGCTGGCAGGATTTGTTGCCGTGCTGGTCGGCTATGCCAGTTCTGCCGCCATTATCTGGCAAGCCGCTGCAGCAGCAGGTGCCAACGCACAGCAAATTTCCGGCTGGATGACGGCGCTGGGTCTGGCTATGGGGATCAGCACGCTGGCACTGACGCTGTGGCGCAAAGTCCCGATTCTCACCGCCTGGTCAACCCCGGCGCCGCGCTGCTGGTCGCTGGTTTACAGGGAGCCACCCTCAATGATGCGGTAGGCATCTTTATCTTCGCCAACGCACTGATTGTCATTTGCGGGCTGACCGGTTGGTTTGCCCGGTTGATGAAGCTGATCCCCCATTCGCTGGCCGCTGCCATGCTGGCGGGAATCTTGCTGCGTTTTGGTCTTCAGGCATTTGCCACGCTACAGGGGCAACTGTTGCTGTGCGGCAGTATGCTGGTTAGCTGGCTGCTGTTTAAGGCCCTCGCGCCGCGCTATGCCGTGGTTGCCGCGCTGGCGGTGGGAATTATTGTCGCCTTCCTAAAAGGTGACGTTGTCACAAATACATCTACGCTGGGGTTTGTCGCGCCTCAATTTATTGCCCCCATTTCTCGCTAACGCAACTGATCAGCGTGGGTATTCCTTTCTTTCTGGTCACCATGGCTTCGCAGAACGCCCCGGTCTCGCCACGCTTCAGGCCTCCGGCTATCGCGTGCCGGTGTCGCCGTTGATTGTGATTAGCGGCGCCTTTGGGCTGCTGCTGGCCCCCTTTGGCGTCTATTCCGTGTGTATTGCCGCCATTACCGCCGCCATTTGCCAAAGCCCGGACGCACATCCGGACCCGCAGAAACGCTGGCTTGCCGCCGCCGCTGCCGGTGTTTTCTATCTACTGGCGGGCGTATTTGGTGGCTCAATCACCGCGCTGATGGCGGCCTTACCTGTGGTGTGGATTCAAATGCTTGCCGGGTTGGCATTGCTGGGTACGCTGGGCGGCAGCCTGTTCCAGGCGCTCACTTCCGCACATGAACGCGACGCCGCGATGGTGACGTTCCTGGTCACGGCGAGCGGTATCACCCTGGCGGGGGTTGGGTCGGCGTTCTGGGGACTGGTTATCGGTGGTGCCAGCTTTGCCCTGCTATCGCGCCAGGCCCGCGCGTAGCTGCGACGGCGTGGCGCCGGTCACCGCTTTAAAGCGATTGCTGAAGTGGCTGGCGGAGCTAAAGCCGCAGCTTAACGCAATATCGGTTAGCGGCAGCGCGGTGTGGCGCACCAACTGCTGCGCTTTGTCCATCCGACGCTGCATCACGTATTGATGCGGGCTAAACCTACGGACTGGCGGAACATGCGAGCAAAGTGGTATTCGCTGAGTGTCGCTTGCGCAGCCAGTTCCGCAAGCGTTAAGGGATCGCCAAGATGCGCATCGATAAAATCGAGCGTATTACGCAGGACGCCCGGAGCCAGCCCGCCCGTCACCGTCGGTAGACGCCACTGAACATTAGCGTAGTTCTGTAGCAAATGGGTGAGCAGCAGCGTGCTGGCGCTGCTGAGGGTCAACTGATTAGCCGGCTGCTGCCAGTCGCAGCCAAGCAAAAACTGGCGGTACAGCAGCGTGATTTTGGGGTCGTCACCAAAAATTTGTTCATCCAGCGTAATCGTTGCCGGACTGCGATCCCACACCTGCTCACCGACCTTACGCAGGTGCTCGTCGGTACAATACAGATGCACAAAGGACAGATCATCACGAATATCCCACGTCGATTCACTGTCTTCGGGCATCAGGCAGAAGCGATTTGGCCCACCGCCGTTTTTCCAGCCGTAGGGCGTTTTCTGATAACTTTCATAACCATCGGCGACATACAGGCTCAGCGTGTGGTGATCGCTTTGCACCGTCAGCGTATCGCGTTTGTTATACCACGCGGCAAGCTGAATGCCTGAATTGAGCGCCACGGTCTCCCGCAGAATCGCCTTCTGGCTCTGTAGTCTCTCAAACGTCGCGTAGGTGTGCGCCATTAACATTTCAGTCACGATGATAGGTAAACCCAGTCTAGGGCTTGTCACGCAGGGATGCTACCTTTCTGCCCCAGCGGATAAAAAAAACCGCAAGAATTTGCAAGTGTGCCGCAACTCCTTGCAAGCCCTGACCGCCAGCACGCGTCACACTGCGCCTTCTACCGCTGTTATCGTTGTGAGGAACTATGAACGCGCTGCTCTATACGCTGGTCGTTGTTATCTGGGGAACCACCTGGATTGCCATTTTTTTACAGCAGGGCCGGTGCCTGAAGCCGTCTCCATTTTCTGGCGTTTCGCCATCGCCAGCGGCACTATGCTGACGATTTTGCTGTGTCTGCGCCGCCTGCGACCGCTGGCGTTGCGCGATCACCTTTTCTGCATGGTGCAGGGCTGCTGCGTGTTTGGTTTCAACTTTCTCTGTTTTTATACCGCCGCAAAATGGATCAATACCGGGCTGGAGTCGGTGATTTTCTCCATGGCGGTGCTGTTTAACGCCATCAATAGTTTTATTTTCTTTCGCCAGACGCCGCCGAAGCGCTTTTACTTTGCCGCCCTGCTCGGATTGGCAGGCATCATCACGCTCTTCTGGCACGACCTGCAGGCAGTGGGTATGAGCAGTACGCTACTGGCGGGCATTTTGCTCAGCGCGCTGGGTACCTACGGCTTTTCGCTCGGCAATATGCTGAGCTTGCGCCACCAGCGGCGGGGGCTGGAAACATTGACCACTAACGCCTGGGCGATGCTCTATGGCACGATCGTTATCGGCATTGTGGCGCTGCTGCGCGGCGATGATTTTACGCCGCAGTGGACGGTGAGCTATATGGGAGCGCTGTTCTACCTCGCGCTGTTCGGTTCAGTGATTGCCTTTGGCGTCTATTTCACTCTGGTGGGGCGTATCGGCGCCAGCAACGCGGCCTACAGCACACTGCTGTTCCCTCTGGTGGCGCTGACGCTGTCTACAATTTATGAAGGCTATCAGTGGCATGCTAATGCCATCGTTGGGCTGGTGCTGATTTTGTTAGGTAACCTGGTGATGTTCGCCAAACCACAAATCTGGCGATTACCGCTTCTCAGCCGCGCCTGATGCGGCATCGCCAATCGGAGGCATTACGTGCCTCCCTTTTGTATCACACTGTATCTGGCGTTTGCGCCGATACAGTCGCTGGCAAAATCCCTTCTTACGCACACATCAGCGACACTTCCGCTTGTTTTTATTATCAGGTCGCGATAGCCCACTATACTTCGTTCGCTATCGTTTTTGATTTGATGCCAACAACCTCATGTGTGCAGGAGAAATCTATGAACGTTTCAGCGCCCCGGTATTTCGCTTTAAAACTCTGTTGCTGGCCAGCGTGCTGCTGGCGCCCGCCTTGCCGGCACTGGCTGCGCCGGATTACGCCGCCGAATTTAAAACCGTTCACCAAATTAACGCCGGCGATCTGAATATCGGCTACGTCGATATTGGCCCGCGCGATGGCCAGCCGGTCATCTTACTGCACGGCTGGCCGTACGATATCAACAGCTACGCTCAGGTCGCGCCTGCACTGGCCAGTAAAGGCTTTCGCGTCATTGTGCCCAGCCTGCGCGGTTACGGCACCACCCGATTCTTGTCCGCCGCCACGCCGCGTAACGGCCAGCCGTCCGCGCTGGCGTCTGACGCTGTCGCGTTAATGGATGCGCTGCATATCAAACAGGCCGATTTCGCCGGTTTCGACTGGGGCGCACGCACGGCGGATATCGTCGCCGCGCTGTGGCCGGATCGAGTGAAATCGCTGGTATCGGTCAGCGGCTATCTGATTAGCAGCCAGAAAATTGGCGAGCAGCCGCTGCCGCCGCAAGGCGAACAGCAGTGGTGGTATCAGTTTTATTTCGCGACCCCGCGCGGCGCGGCGGGCTACGCCAAAAACACCCACGACTTTGCGAAGCTCATCTGGCAGCAGGCGTCACCGGGCTGGAAGTTCAGCGACGACACCTTCAATACCAGCGCCAAATCGCTGGACAACCCGGATCATGTGGCGGTGACTATCAGTAACTACCGCTGGCGTTTAGGGCTGGAGAAAGGTGAAGCGAAATATGCTAAATATGAGCAGAAGCTCGCCACGCTGCCCTCCATTACCGTCCCGACCATCACCATTGAAGGGGGCAACAACGGCGCGCCGCATCCGGATCCAAAAACCTACGTCGCCCGTTTTACCGGCAAATATGAACACCGTACCTTCGGCCCAAACGTGGGGCATAACCCACCGCAGGAAGATCCGGCTAACTTCACCAAGGCCGTCATCGACGCCGACAAATTGTAACCCCACGGCTGCCCCGGCCTGACCTGGAGTCAATATGGAACACATCGATAATATCCTGGTGGTAGATGACGACCACGACATTCGCGAGCTGGTCGTCGACTACCTGCTGAAATCAGGCTATCGGGCGACGGGGCCAGCAACGGCAAGGCTATGCGCAGCTACCTTGCCAGTCATCAGGTGGACCTGGTGGTACTGGACATCATGATGCCCGGCGACGATGGTCTGACACTGTGCCGCCAGTTGCGCAATGACCGGCAGAATATTCCCGTACTGATGCTGACTGCACGCGGTGACGATGCGGACAGAATTCTGGGGCTGGAAATGGGTGCCGACGACTATCTGGTTAAGCCGTTTGTCGCCCGTGAACTGCTGGCGCGCATTAAGGCCATTCTGCGCCGCTACCGCGCCCTGCCGCCGAATTTGCAAATTACCGAGGCCGGACGGCTGATTGCCTTTGGCCGCTGGCAACTGGATACCGCCGCCCGTCATCTGCAGGACGACGAGGGCTGGTAGTGGCGCTCAGCGGCGCGGAGTATCGCCTGCTGCGCGTGTTTCTCGACCATCCCCAGCGCGTGCTTAACCGCGACCAGTTGCTTAGCCTGACCCAGGGCCGCGATGCCGAGCTGTTTGAGCGGTCAATAGACCTGCTGGTCAGCCGCCTGCGCCAACGGTTGAACGACGACGCGCGCGAACCGGCCTATATCAAGACCGTGCGTAGTGAAGGCTATGTACTGGCCATGCCGGTCACCCTGCGGGAACTGCATGAATGAGGCTGTGGCCAAAAACGCTGCTATACCGGTTAGTACTGATTGTGCTGGGCGGGCTACTGCTGGCCAACAGCCTGACGCTGGCGGTGCTGCTCTATGAACGGATGAGCAGCGCCCGTAGCGTGATGCTCAACAACCTGAGCGACGACGTCGCCACCAGCGTGGCGATTCTCGACAGGCTGCCTGCCAGCGAGCGTAGCGCCTGGTTACCCAGACTATCGCGCGGAAATTATCAGTATCTGACCAACATAGGCGAATCGGGGCCGCCGCCCAACAGCTGGCGCTCGCGAGGCATTGTACGAACGTTGCATGACGCACTGGATGAAAAATATACGCTAACCATAAGCGCTCTCCCTGGGCCACGGGAGCACCTGCAGGCGCATCTGCGCTTAAGCGACGGTCAGCCGTTAACTATTGATATTCGTCCGCAGCTTCCTGCTCTGGCGCGCTGGCTGCCGATTGTGCTGGTTGTCCAACCGCTGCTGCTGCTGATTTGCGCATGGCTGGCGGTGCGTCAGGTTGTGCGCCCGCTCTCCCGCTTTACCCGCGCCGTCGAATCATTAGAACCTTCAGACACCTCGCCGCAGCCAATGGAAGAAGGCGGTCCGCGGGAAGTCCAGCAAACGGCCCGCGCCTTTAACGCGATGCAGGCGCGCGTTCAGCACTACCTCCAGGAGCGTACGCAGATCCTCGCCGCCATTTCTCACGATCTGCAAACGCCGATTACGCGTATGAAGCTGCGGGTGGAAATGGCGCAGGATCCGGCACTGCAAGAAAAGATGATGCAGGATCTCGATGCAATGACCCGTCTGGTACGCGAAGGTATCGCCTACGCCCGCAGCAGTGAAAACGTTCAGGAAGCGAGCCTGCGTCTCGATCTCAACGCCTTTCTCGACACCCTCGCCTGCGATTACGTAGACACCGGCCATCCGGTCACTTTCGAGCCGCTGGCAAGCCTGCCTCCACTCACGACCTATCCCAGGCTCTGCGACGGGTTGTCACCAATCTGGTCGACAATGCGCTGAAGTATGGCGGTAACGACGCGTTCTTACGTATCACCCCCGTTGATGAGCGCTGGCTGACCATTGACGTGCTGGATAGCGGCCCGGGGATCCCGGCGGCGGAACTGGACGCCGTGCTTCAGCCTTTTTATCGGCTGGAAACCTCGCGTAATCGCCATACCGGCGGCACCGGATTGGGGCTGGCAATCGCCTCCCAGCTAGCCGCCCGCTTACAGGGCCGCTTAACGCTGAGCAATCGCCCACAGGGCGGGCTGGAAGCCAGGCTCTGGCTGCCTTTGTATCCTGATGTATCCAGAGCAGGCACGGATAAATAGCCTGACAAAACGGCCCTTTGACGACATACACCCTATACAGCGGCGCGATTAAATCTCCTCACCGCCTGCAAGGCAGGCTGATATCAACATGAGGTGCTTTATGACCAGAGTCCGTCAGTTTTTCCTTGGGGCCGTAGCGGCGACGCTGCAAACGGCAGCCTGCGTCGCCGCAGACAATCAGGCGCTGCGCGCCGCCCTTCTCGCTATACCGTCCGTCACCGTCGCGCAGACGGCCGATCGCCCACGCCGCGTGCTGGGAGGTGCCTGATGACCATTATCATTGCGTTTCTGGGGGCATGCTCACGCTACTAAGCCCCTGCACGTTGCCGGTCATCCCGTTTTTGTTCGCCAGCATGAAGGGGCAAAAACGCCATCTGGCGGCGCTGCTCGGCGGTATGGTGCTGATGTTTACCGCGCTGTCGCTGCTGGTGACCGTGGCCAGCGCGTGGGTCACCCAGATTTCGGTGGTGGGCCGCTGGCTGGCGCTGGCGTTTCTCACTGTGGTGGCGCTGTCGCTGATCTCACCGCAGATAGCGCAGCGGCTGGCGTCGCCGGCAGTCCGTCTCGGTAATCAGGTCAACGACCGCAGCCTACGTCGTCAAGGAGTGCTGTCGGCGCTGCTGGCCGGGATTGCCATCGGCCTGCTCTGGGCACCCTGCGCGGCCCGGTGCTGGGGCCATTCTCAGTCTGGAAGTGGTTCAGGGAAACACCGTATCCAGCGGTGTTTTACTGGCCGCCTATGGCAGCGGCTGCGCCGTTATGCTGGCGCTACTGTGGCTGGGCGGCCAGCGGGTGATGCGCTGGCTGCGCGCAAGAACCGCCGTGGTTGAGCATCTGAAACGGCTGGGCGGCGTCGCTATGCTGGCCTCGGTGATACTCATTGCTTCGGGCGTCACCAGCGTACTTCAGGGGGCCAATACGCTCTCCCAGCAGTTGGAACAGCATCTGGTTTCGTGGGTTCCCGCCACGCCCGTTAAACTGCAGCCCGTTGCCGACAGCGCCCTGCCGCCGCTCACTGGCGGGACCGGGTGGATCAACAGTGTGCCACTCAGTCGCGAGACGCTAAAAGGCAAAGTCGTGCTGGTCGATTTCTGGACTTTTGACTGCATTAACTGCCAGCACACCTTGCCGCATGTCCGCGAATGGGCAGAAAAATATCGTCCACAGGGCTGGAGGTGATTGGCGTACACACGCCGGAATATCCGCACGAGAAGAATTTGGCCGCGGTAACGGCCGCAGTGAAAAAATGGCGGCTGAGCTACCCGGTGGTCACGGACAATAATTATCAAATATGGCGCGCTTTTGGCAATCAGTACTGGCCGGCCCACTACCTTTTTGATGCGCGCGGTCAGCTTCGCTATACGTTCTTTGGTGAAGGGAATTACAGCGAACAGGAACAGGCCATTGCGCAGTTATTAAAAGAAGCGCGTACCTGATTAAAATAAGGGGCACTCGCCCCTTATTAATTGTGGAATTAATATGAACTTATTTCTGCGACGGGTCGAATTTCACCGCATCGATGGCCATATCATCAATAACCTGTTTCAATGTATCCAGCGTCAGCTGGGCGTTAGAGTTAGACAGATCTTTGCCTTCCCCTTTACGCACCACTTTGATCACCGGCTTATTGGTGGCGGCGTCGACCAGTTCTGCCTCAAAGTACAGGTTGGTGTTCATGGTACGGTGGCCCGTCGCGGCTTCAGTGCCGGCAACAACCATCGCAATTGGAATCACTTCGTAGAACTGCAACCCTTCTTTGCTGGAGTCAACGGCAGTAATCGCACCGCGGAAGATCAGGCTATGCGGGCCCGCCTTGGTCACCAGTGGTTTACGCTCGCTGATGGCTTTTTTCAGCTCGGTGTTGGTGTAGTTCAAAATATCAGTCAGCGCTTTCTGCCCAACCTGAGTGGTCGGCTTCGGTACCGGATAGTAGGTTACCGGGTTATAAACCACGTTGGCATAATTTGCCGATTTATAGTCCGGAGAAATCCAACGCAGTTCCGTTTTCCCCGAAGCCGTTGTGGTTTCTTTCAGGCCGGAATAGTCTTTTAAAAAGCCGGAATACTGCTCAGGAGTGGTGGTCTTCGATGCACAACCTGCTAATGCCAAAACGCCCACAAGGGCCGCCGCTTTGAAAAACGCTTGAGTACGCATGAGAATAATCCCTGATAAATGCACAGATGCCCGTAAGTTATAGCAAATGCATCAGGAGTTTGTCGCGACAAAAATGGAGGCGGCTCTCATTATTTATAAAAATGATTCATTATATAACGAGCTTTCGCCCGTTATATAAATAACAATTATGATTCCCTGCGCGCCAGCATCGTCGCGAAGCGTAATTTAATACGATTGCCCTTTTCATCAGTACGATGCAGTTCGCCGACGTCTTCGTTATATTTCAGCAAATCCCAACCTTTATAATAGTTTTTCAGCCCACCCGTTTTAAAGGCAAACGGGAAGCCAACCGTACAGGGGAAATCATCGGTGTCCATCGCCGCGACAATCAGATTGTAGCCGCCCGGTTTGGTGCAACGCTGCATGTTGTCGATAAGACGCGGAATGGTATTCGCTTCAAGGAACATCATCACTACGGTAGAGAGAATAAAATCGTACTCACCGTCAAAGCTAAGCGTATTGAGATCGTGAACCGCCACCTGCAGATTTTCCAGCCCTTCCGCTTCACGAATCGACTGCAGGTTCTGAATACTCATGGGGTTTTTATCCCACGCCGTTACGTCGTAGCCGTTCGCCGCCAGATAAAGGCTATTGCGCCCGTTACCGCACCCCAGATCGAGAGTTTTCCCCGGCTTAACAATAGTCGCGGCATACACCACTTCTGAATGGGTTCGGGTCAGGCCGTATTTGTCGGTAAAGTAATTTTCATCACGAATGGTCATTGTTCATCCTTCGGTTTCATCAGTGTCGACGGTGCAACACGCGTCAAAAGTTTACCCTGAAGCAGCAACAGCAGCGTTTTTACCAGCAGCAGGCCGATCACGATATTCGTGAAAATAAAGAGCGGCAGCGCCAGATTATGGAAGAAGCCGGTTCCGCTGGCATGTCCCAGATGCAGGCCGGTAGAAGCCAGCGCGGAAATACCGAACGAGAAGCTCCAGAACGAGGCATTAAACGCCTGACGCAGATACCAGGGCATCAGGCGTAACATAAACAGCAACTGTAATAGCCCGTAGCCGAACAGCATTTTCGCGAACACATCGGCGTGTCCGCCGTTAATGCTCAACCACGCGTTACAGGCGACCAGCGCCGGTGCCAGTTGAATACCGAGTGAGGTCCGTAACGGCACGGACAACGCGCCGCCGCTGCGCAGGCGTTGCACAATAGCGGGCTCCAGCGTTATCCATGAAATGACGCCAGCGCCCAGAAAGACCAGTCCGGCATCGTTAAACCCCAACGCTCCGCAGGCCATGGCGCTGATAAAATTGTTGGCGACGGTCGGCAGATACAATCCAGGCGTGGTGGCATCTGCCGGATGCTCGCCGCGCCACAGCCCCGCCGTTTGCCAGGCGGCGTAGCTCAATTGCAGCACCACGCCGATAATAAACAGCGCCAGCGCCAGCGGTCTCATCCACGGTGTGACGCCGATGGCGACCAGCATGGTGGTCGCCGGAAACAAACTCACAAAACTGCTGGCGATGGGGTGGCGCATCTCCAGCCAGACGCTGTAGGGAAAACGTATCGCTCGGGTGATAAAGGCCAGCGTCAACAGCGCCCACATCACAATCGCCAGTATCACCAGCCCTTCGCCAATCGCCGGGCTCAGCGGCCAGATAGTGCTGGCGTAACGCCAGGCGAAACCCATACCAATAGTGCCAGCACCATCCCAAAATAGCCCGCTGGTAAATTCAATACCCGCTGCCCATCGGTTTCATTATGCATTTTGTTTATTTAATCAAATCTATTTAAGTTGCATTTTAAATGATTCTTTTGGCCGGCGCTAGCGCCAAAAGTCGGTCCAGAAAACGTCAGCCGTTCGCACTGCTGCGGCAGAGGATTTGCTACATTTAGTGTATCTACTTAGCTGAGGTTATCATGAAAAAATACCGTCTTAGCGACGCTTCACGCAGCGTTCAGATTGGCGAACCCGGCGCGCGGGAAAGCATCGTGATGCGGCAAATCATTGCCCTGCGGGATTTTGCCGACGTGACAGCCGGCACTCTGGCGGCTGGGTTGATGATGAAAACGCACTGAGTCACGACGGCAACTGCTGGATTTACGATGAAAACAGCCTCGTTTACGCCGGGGCAAAGATAGAGGAAAACGCACGGCTGATAGACTCCTGCGAAGTGAGTCATCAGGCGATTATCAGCGGCAACGCCCGCGTGCTGGCCAGCCGGATCGGCCAGGGGGCGCGGTTGAGCGGCAATGTCACGGTCGATAAAGCGCGCGTACACGGTTACTGCCACCTGTTTGGCGATGCCCATATCGGCGAGGGCTGCCAGATTGTCGGGGCAAAAGGCCTGACCGCCGACAACGAACGTCTGCTGCAAATCTACGACCGCGTCCGGTTACGCGATTGCCGGGTCGTACATCAGGCACAAATTTACGGTGACGCCAGGCTAAACCATGCCTTTGTGGAACATCGAGCGGAGATTTACGACAGCGCTCGCCTTGAAGGTAATGAGGAAAACAACATTTGGGTCTGCGACTGTGCCAGAGTTTACGGCCACGCGCGTATCATTGCCGGGCATGGCGAAGACGATATCCCCACCCTACGCTACAGCTCTCAGGTCGCGGAGAACGCCGTGATTGAAGGTAACTGCGTGCTGAAACACCACGTCCTGGTTGGCGGCAACGCCCGGCTCCGCGGCGGGCCCATTTTGCTCGACGATCACGTGCTGATTCAGGGCGATGCGCGTATCGAAGGCGATGTGCTGATCGAGTATCACATTGATATCACCGACAACGTGGTGGTCGAAGCGCTGCCTGGCGAAGCCATTCATCTGCGCGGGCGCAAAGCCATTACCGGCGCACAGCGAATTACGCGCACCCCGCTATTTGGTGCCCTATGACCGGGTATTGTCGATAATTCGCGCGTAAATATTCTGGTCATAGAACACGCCATTCAGAAACTCTGCCTGGCGCAAGCAACCTTCCAGTTGAAAACCGTTACGTTGCGCCACCTGATTACTGCGCGGATTGTCCACCCGGCACTTAATCACAAAGCGGCGAATTTCTCCGCGTTCAGCGTAATAGCGCATAAACGCCTGCAGCGAGGCGGATAAAATGCCCTTCCCTGCGCGGCCTCGTCCAGCCAGTAGCCGATATAACCGGTCTTGTTGGACGGTTCAATCTGGTTAAAGGAAAGCACGCCCGACATTTTCCCCTCAACAAAAATCAGGAACATTTTGGCAATGCCGCGCTGGTGCAGCATCATATTGCCCTGCACATTCTGGCGGGTGTCCTGTTCGCTTTTGACAAACTGCGGCCAGTTGAGCGTTTGCTGTAGCCAGTCGCGATTGCGCAGCACCATCTGATGCAGCTCGGCTACGTGCGACTCATTAACGGCTTCAAGGGTGATGACGTCGGAAGCGACGATCGTTTCAACACAGGTCATGTGTAGGTTCTCAGTCTAAAAGAAAACCCGGCGTCGCATGACTCGGCCGGGTCCGGGCTCGGTTATTTCATAATGCGGTCGTCAACATATTGACGTTTATCCGGCGCTGGCGGGAAGTACTGATACAGCCAGGTTTCGCTGATGGCGTCGCCACGACAGCGCAGGAACAGGCGCATATCCACCGGTTCGGTGGAGTCTGACGTGGGATACCAGTCGAACAAAATACGGTAGCCGTCAAACGGTTCAACGTAGAGAATTTCAATCTGCTTCGCTTCACCGCTGGAAAGCGTGATCACCGGTTCAATGCCTTTCGGCGCAGCGGCTTTCAAATCGCCGCCGACAAAGTCGATCGCAAAACGGCGGGACCATTTATCCGGATAATGTTCGCCCGGCGCCCAGCCTTCCGGGAAGCTGCCCATCCGGTGCGGGTGGCCAGTACGCGGGCTAGCGGCGAACGGACCGGCGGCATCGCGCTCCAGTATAAGCGATAGCTAAAGTTCAACTGGTCGCCCGCTTTCATCGGTTTTTCCGGCTGCCAGAAGCAGACGATGTTATCCAGCGTTTCGCCGGTCGTCGGGATCTCCATCAGGCTTACCGCCCCTTTGCCCCACTGATTGCGCGGCTCGACCCACAGGCTTGGACGCTTGTTGTACCAGCCCATCACGTCCTGATAGTGGGTGAAATCACGATCCAGCTGCAGCAGACCAAAACCTTTCGGATTCTTATCCTGGTAGGCATTGAACTGCAGTTTTTGCGGGTTGTTCAGCGGACGGCAGACCCACTCGCCGTTGCCGAGCCACATCGCCAGACGATCGGAGTCGTGGATCTGCGGGTGAATGGTGTCGCAGACGCGGCGCTCATTATTCCCGCAGCTGAACATGCTGGTCATCGGTGCGATGCCTAACTGTTTGATATCTTTGCGCGCATAGATATGGTTTTCCACATCCATAATCACCTGCGCCTTCTCGCAGTGCACCACGAATTTATAGGCACCGGTTACGCTGGCGCTGTCGAGCAGCGCATAAACCGTAAAGGTGGTGTCGCCTGGTTTAGCCGTTTCAAACCAGAAAGAGGTAAAGTCCGGGAACTCTTCGAGTGAGTCGGTATAGGTGTCAATCGCCAGACCGCGCGCAGACAGGCCGTACTGATAGGTACTGTCGACCGCGCGGAAGTAGCTCGCGCCCAGGAAGGAGACGATGTCGCGACGCGCCAGTTCTGGTGCCTTAAACGCGCGGAACCCGGCGAAACCGAGGTCGGTCTGCCCTTCCAGCTGTTTGGTGTCGACGCCAGCATCGTTGTACTGGAACAGCTCCGGGCGGAAGTGAATTTCACGCGCCTGCTGGCTCGCCGGGTCGAGTGAGAACATACGTACGCGGCGACGGAAACCCATGCCCACGTGGAAGAACTGAATATCCAACTGGCGGTCTTTCACGTTATTCCACAGGGAGTGCGCCGCATCGTACTGGATGCTGTTGTAAGCCTGCGGCGTCAGATTTGCCAACGTCTCTGGCAGCGCGCGCGGAGCGCCTCCCACGGTTGACGGGAGAGATCGTGAGCCATTGATTGCAGCACGCTGAAGTCAAAGCGGCGCGTCTGGCCATCGGCAATGTCAGACTCCTGCGCCAGCGCGGCCTGGGAGAAAAGCGATGCAAAACCGGAAGTCCCGCACACGGCGGCAACAGCCATTGAAGATTTTAGAAAGTGTCTGCGATTCATGCCTGGCAAAGCGTCCTTTTTATAGTCGGAATGCTGCAAAAAAATTACGGCGATACTGCTGCCCACTCTAGACAAAATTGACTGATAATCCAATTGGTAGCGCAAGAAAATCTGCTAATCCAGATTCACATGGTGTTTCATCACGCGTTTAAACAGCGCCAGACGCGCGCGCATAAAGCGGTTTTCCACACGGAAGCCAGCGTGCTTGTGTAACCCGATACGCAGCAACCGATCACGACCCCGTACCGAGGCAGGCCAACGCACCGGGCCCGTCAGAATCGTATGCTCCGCGCTGGCATGACGCGCGAAGTTCACCCAGTAATCGGCCACCTGGGCGGCAAAGGCTAAATCGCGCGGCGAAGCGTAATCACAAGATGGCGGTATGTGCCCCAGCGTATCGAAAACGTAAGGGACTTCATTGCCATGCCACGCGCCGTGAGGATAAGTATCGTGTTCCGCTTCAGCAACATAGTCGAACCAATAACGCCAGCACGGTTGATTCAGCCGCTGCTGGGCCTGCATCACCACGTAGCCGAGCGTGGTAAACGCCATGTCGCGGCACACTTGACGCCCAACTCCTCATCGCCCTTCACGCCGGGATAAAGCAGTTTGATTAACCCCAGTCCCAGGCGGCGCTCGCGGCGTAGCTTCTGGATTTCTCCTGCCAAATCAACGCCAAAGACCGCCATGACGCTCGCTTCGTCGCTGTTGGAACCAACAAGTACCGGCATGGGGTGCTGCTTTGCGGCAAAAAAAACATCCAGCATGGGCTGTGGCAGTACCGCATCGCCAACAATCGGCGCAGGCCCCAGATTATGCGGAGCAGTCAACGACCAGAATGCATCCGCCGGGATTTCACGCAGACTTTGCGCAGACGCGTCGGGGAGATTGAAGTGTTCAGCTAACCGTTCACGCGGGCCAGCGCGGTTTCACGCGGCATATCCGGCAACGTATAGCCGCTCTGGATAATGGCTTTATGGAACAGGCCTTTCGCCTTAGGCGAAGCCATCAGTGACAGCACGCTGCGCGCGCCGGCAGACTCGCCGAATAACGTGACATTGTCACGATCCCGCCGAAGGCGGCGATATTGTCCTGCACCCAGCGCAGCGCAGCGATTTGGTCCATCAGACCAAAGTTATACAGCCGTTCGCCGTCTTCTTCCTCCAGAGCCGGGTGGGCGAAGAAGCCCAGATGGCCCAGACGATAGTTGAGCGTCACCACCACCACGCCGCGTCGCGCCAGCGCCTTGCCATCGTATGGCGGCAGCCCGCCGCGCCGATAGTAAACCCTCCGCCGTGCAGCCAGACCATTACTGGCAGCAACTCATGACGTTGCGCAGGCGACCAGACGTTGAGATAAAGACAATCTTCAGAGAAGCGGCCCGGATCGCCGCCGCCCAGTTCCTGGCAGTATTCACTGTTTTGCCAACTGGAAGCCGAAAAGGTCTCGGCGGGGAGAACGCCCTGCCACGGCATGACCGGCTGCGGCGCGCGCCAGCGCAGGGAGCCGACCGGCGGTGCGGCATAGGGAATGCCGCACCACAGATGGATATCCTCGTCCACTCGTCCTGACAACGACCCTTGTAAGGTCTCTACGCGCGTTGAGGCATTCTGCATCGGTGTTCATCCTTTTTTGTTGATTCCTTTGCAGATTAACCGTTTCAGAGCAAACCGCAACGGCGTTTGCTGCGCACCTCCGCTTCTTCATAGAGCTTGAATTCATCCAGCACTGGCCGTCCCAGGGCGGCTTCAAAGGCACTACGGCTGGCATTGCCATGGCTGCGCGTCTGCGCATCGCCGCCCAGATTCGACTGGAAGATCCCGGCAGCGCTCACCGGCAGAAAATCTTCATAGGTGATGGGCTGGGCGGTTATCCAGCCGCGTTCAATAAACGGCTGCGGGTCGTCACCGGGACGGATCGCCTGACGGTGCGCGTCACCACTCGGCGTAAGACGATAGCGGAACCAGGCCAGCCCCTGCTGACGCAGAAGGAATTCGCTATCGGGAAAGGCTTTAAACACTTCTTGCAGATGCTGCTGATGACTGAGGTTATCTTTCCCCACGCCCGCTTCGTTCAACAACCGGTCGTATAGCGCCCGGCCTTTTGGCGTCAATGCCACCCCACGCTGCTCAATTTCACCAAAACGCGCGGTATGCGTGCCGCTGGCATCGCCGGCAAAAGCAACCGGCTCTTCCAGCGCCTTAAAGCTGGTCTGACGCAGTAGTAGCGGTACCGCACGGCGCGGCGGCCTTCTATGACGGCCTTTGGTTCGATCCCGTATTCGGCCATCAGCGACTGAACCTGATCGATATCCAGCGTGCGCGGCGTCAGGTGGTTAATATGGCAGCCAGGGAAGCAAACCACGTCGGCAATCAGCCGATGCTGGCGGTTAAGCGCCTCGTAGGTTTCTTTGTCTACCGTGGTATGCCGGTGCCAACGGAAAGTTTCCAGCGCTTCGTGGACGAACTCTTGTGCCTGCTCGGCGTTGAAACCATTCTGTTTATCATGAAGATTCATCAGCGCCCGACAACGCGGAGTGAAAATATCGCGCCGGGCGAGAATTTTCGCCGCCTTTTCGCGCAGCGCGGGATCGTCGATCAGCTCCAGACGCAGTAATGAGGTAAAGATTCGAAATGGGTTGCGTTGTAACGCGGCGTCATCCACGGGGCGAAACGCGGTGGAGTGAACCGGTACGCCAGCGACCGAAAGATCGTAATACCCGACCGGTTGCATTCCCATAATGGCAAACATGCGACATAGCGTCGCCAGCTCTTCAGCCGTTCCCACCCGTATGGCGCCATGACGCTCAACATTCAGACGCGCCAACTCATCGGCGTTCGCCAGCTGTTCATGCAAGCGTGCATTATTTTCCAGCACCGCCAGATTCACATCAGCAACAAGCGCTAACAACGTGCCATATTGCGGGACTTCCTGCTGGTACATTGCCGACATTGCTTGTGAAAAATCTTCCCGAATATCATCTGCCGAAAGGGTGTGCGCCATGTTTTTCCATCTCCTGTGCCTATATTTGCAGTGTAGGTAAGCACATGAGGCTATGCGGTAAGAATTTACAAAGTGTGATCCCGGCGACTGAGTTGATTTTGCAGTGAATCCCGGCCATTACATAACCACCGGTTATTTAAAATGCACCTTAAATTCACTATTAATTAACAATGTATTTACACACACTGTGTGAGGCAATAATAAAATACCCTACACGGAGCCACCTATGAGCACAAAATGGTCACCGCAAGAAGTGATTCACCGGGATTATAACAATCACCCACCGGCCTTCGCGCCGGGTTACAAAACCAGCGTGCTGCGCTCCCCGCGTAATGCGCTGATCTCATTGCAGAATTCTCTATCGGAGATCACCGGCCCGGTCTTCTCCCAGCAGGATATTGGCCCGCTGGATAACGATCTGATTCTGAACTACGCCAAAGATGGCCTGCCGATCGGCGAACGTATTATTGTTCACGGCTACGTGCGTGACGGCTTCGGACGTCCGCTGAAAAATACGCTGGTCGAAGTGTGGCAGGCCAACGCAGGTGGCCGTTACCGGCATAAAAAAGATCAGTATCTGGCCCCATCGACCCCAACTTTGGCGGCTGTGGCCGCGTGATGACAGATGAAAACGGCTATTACTTCTTCCGGACCATCAAGCCCGGCCCTATCCGTGGCGCAACCAGGTCAGCGACTGGCGACCATCGCATATTCACTTCTCGATTTTTGGTGAAGCCTTTGCTCAGCGTCTGATTACGCAAATGTACTTCGAAGGCGATCCGTTAATTAAACAATGCCCAATCGTGCAAGCCATCAATAACGACGACGCGGTTCGTACGTTGATTGCTGAGCTGGATACTCATGCCGCCGTACCGCTGGACTGTCTGGCATATCGTTTTGATTTGGTGCTGCGCGGCCAGCGCGCCACGCTGTTTGAAAACCGTACGCAGGGGCTGCACGATGAAAGACTATTTACCCGAAACCGCATCGCAAACCGCTGGGCCTTACGTCCACATTGGCCTCGCGCCAGACGCCGCCGGTTTTCATATTTTTGAGAAAAACTTCGGCCCAACGCTGGTTAACAGCCATACACCGGGTGAACGCATTGCCATTGAAGGTCGCGTTTTCGACGGTTCCGGTACGCCAGTACGCGACGTACTGATTGAGATCTGGCAAGCCAACGCCGAGGGCGCTACAACCACGCCGCCGATCGGCAGGAAGGCAAATCACTGGACGCTGATTTTCGTGGCTGGGGTCGTGCCTGCTCTAACTTTGATACGGGCGTCTGGCGCTTTGACACCATTAAGCCCGGACAGGCGGTTGGCCGCGATGGGCGCATGATGGCGCCGCACGTCAACCTGTGGATCGTCGCTCGTGGGATCAACATCGGCCTGAATACGCGCATGTACTTTTCTGACGAGCAGGAGGCCAACGCCAGCGATCCCGTACTGAATCTGATCGAGTGGGAAGTTCGCCGTCAGACGCTGATTGGCCACAAAGAAACGCGCAACGGTGAGACGGTGTACCACTTTGATATTTATCTACAAGGTGAAAAAGAAACGGTCTTTTTTGACGTGTAAGCGCTGATATTCTCTGGCGTCTCCTCCTTACCTGACCCGGCTGAGTGTAACGACGCCGGGTTTTATCCATGCAACAAAACGCTTGTCTGTTAAACCGCACAAATGTTAATAATAATTTGCTAGCAAGTTATCAAAATTAAACAACATTACTTGTCACCCATGCCGCTCTGTTTTTAACATCGCTTATGGAAAAAAATGCTCTCTTTAGTCAGCGCATTCGTCTGCGCCATCTGCACACATTCGTGGCCGTCGCCCAGCAAGGAACATTGGGGCGCGCGGCTGAAACACTTAATCTCAGCCAGCCTGCACTCTCCAAGACGCTCAATGAGCTTGAACAGCTAACCGGCACGCGGCTATTTGAGCGTGGTCGACTGGGCGCGCAGTTAACCCTCGTCGGCGAACAGTTCTTAACCCATGCGGTCAAGGTGCTGGATGCGCTAAATACCGCCGGCAGGCGCTTGTTCGTAAAGAAGGTGTTAACAATGATGTGGTCCGTATCGGCGCGTTGCCCACTGCTGCGCTGGGTGTCTTGCCAGCGGTGATTGGGCAATTTCATCAACAGCAAAAGGACGTCACCCTCCAGGTTGCCACCATGAATAACACCATGCTGTTGGCGGCGCTGAAGTCCGGAGATATCGATCTTGGTATTGGACGGATGTCGGATCCGGAGCTGATGACCGGGCTAAACTATGAGCTCTTGTTCCTCGAGTCGTTGAAGCTGGTCGTGCGGCCAGACCACCCTATTCTGCATGAAAACATCACCCTGAGCCGCGTACTGGACTGGCCGGTTGTCGTTTCACCAAAAGGTACTGTTCCACGTCAGAATGCCGAGACACTCCTTCAGAGCCAGGGGTGTAAGATGCCTGCGGGTTGCATTGAAACGCTTTCGGCATCGCTATCACGCCAACTGACGGTTGACTACAACTACGTATGGTTCGTACCTTCCGGTGCGGTGAAGGACGATCTGCGGCGCGGTACGCTCACCGCGCTGCCTATCGCCACGCAGGGCCAAGGTGAACCCATCGGCATTCTTACTCGCGTAGACACGACGCTCTCCTCCGGCGCACAGACGCTGTTGAGCGCCGTTCGCAAGTCGATGCCTGCTTGATGATGTGCATCGTGTCCAGGGCGGGACACGATGCCGAGCTAGCTTGCTTGTTTATCCGTTTCCATCCAGGAGAGCTTAGGGAAGGCATCAATCGCGCTTTCCGGTGATAAATTCACAACACGGATATTATTCAGTTCGCAATAGGACTGTGCGGCATAAAAAGAATGGCGGATTTGTTCAAAATCACGATCGAGTCTCGTGCCTAATTTATTTTCTGCCGTTTCATAAAAACGCGGCTGTTCAAAATTATTCATATCCAACCCAGCTATATATATTTCGCGATACCCCAACGCACAGCCAATTTGTAACGCGGGGTAAACCACCGTACCATAATCAAATACCCCGTGATCAATATTATCCGAGAAGCCAGCCCCGGCTAACCAGTGAAAATGTTCATCATTGATAATCAAATTTTCTTTCGCACCGAGGAATTTATAGACATGTGCGCCGGATATAGCCTCGAAAATTTTAAATCGGCAGCGTATATTTCGCCATTCAATGTTAGAAAAAATAGTTTCTAACGTTGTATAAGGGCAAAAGATGGTGAGATCATCTCGCGCAACCAGTGCTTTTACCAGCGGCAAGCGGAAGAGAACGAAGTTTCTATCCGTGATGGTATACCATTTGAAATCAATGTGTTCCATTGAAAACGCGCCATTGACGCCAAAGTAATCAAATGACTCGTTGAAAAAACGAATGTCAATGTGATTGATGGACGGCCCAGTCGCCATAATAAGCAGTGGTTTCTTTCTTTGTTGTTTGTCAATAACTGCTGTGTTTATCTGTTTATTTTTAAAATAAACAGTATCTATACCACCTGACTCATTTCTCACCACCTTGAAAAAAGGCCATAGATTTTTATTGTGATGATACTGTTGCGAATGAGTTGTCCGGTATAATGTTTTACAAAACCATTTGGACAAGCTATTAATTACCATCATAATATTTATTCCATGGATAAATGCCAGCGACATACGACAGGCTGTTACTATATTTTACAGCATCAAACAGAAAACAATAAGTAAACAATTTTCCAACAAAAGAAAAAGCAATAATTTTTATTATACCCTGAATATTAATATCAGAATATTGCTGACGAATAAATTCAAAATTTAACTTGCCAAAATATTGTCTCAACATCAGCGTCGCGTCCTCACGCCTTGCACCGATGATCCGTTGCCCGCCGACTGATGACTTCCCGCTCGATAGCTTCCTGGTCACAACGTTCAAAACACCGATACGCAAATAACACGAAATTATACATTAACAATTGCGCAATGCAATTTAACGGATCTATCATACCCATATGTTAACCAAATGGTTCACTCAATGATTCATACATGAACTAAATCCCTTAATTATAAACAAAATCGTATTTCATTCAAAACAACAACGCGACAACATTAACCCACTTGGTTCATTCGCGTACATTTTATGCTTTCTTAAGGAGAACAGTATGGCTACTGGCAACGTGCCGCGAGGATTCCCCGAATCTTGCAGTGGCTTCTTATCGGGCTGATGGCGCTCATCGGTCTGGCGATTGGTGCCCTGGGGGCAAAACTTGCCTCCGTGGGCGGCACCTGGTTCTTTGCCCTGATGGGGCTGGTGATGGTGGTCAGCGCCATCCTGATCGCCCGTCATCGCCGCGGCGGCATTGTGCTGTACGCGCTGGCCTTTATCGTCGCGATCGTTTGGTCCATCAGCGATGCAGGCTGGGATTTCTGGCCGCTTTTCTCACGTCTGTTTGCCTTTGGCGTGCTGGCTTTCCTCTGTGCGCTGGTCTGGCCGTTTATGTCTGCCGCCCAGACAGCTAAAAAAGGGCTGCCGTTTACCCTTGCGGCGGTCATTGCTGTCGCGCTGCTGGCAAGCATTGGTGGTATGTTCAAGCCGCAAACGCTGGTTTCTGCTACCGAAGCGGTGCCGGTTAAACCGGTAGCCGCCGGTGAAGAGCAGAAAAACTGGGAACATTGGGGTAATACCACCCATGGTGACCGTTTTGCTGCCCTGGATCAGATTAACAAGCAGAACATCAATAAACTGCAGGTGGCCTGGACTGCCCACACTGGTGATATCCCGTTGAGCAATGGCTCGGGTGCGGAAGATCAGAACACGCCGTTGCAGGTAGGAGATACCCTGTTTGTCTGTACACCGTATAGCAAAGTACTGGCGCTGGATGTCGATACCGGTAAAGAGAAGTGGCGCTATGATTCGAAAGCCACCGCGCCGAACTGGCAACGCTGCCGTGGTCTGGGCTACTTTGAAGATACGCAGGTGCTGAACGCGCCGCAGAGCGCAGCGCAGCCAGCCGCCTGTCCGCGCCGCTTGTTCCTGCCAACCACCGATGCGCGCCTGATCGCCATCAACGCCGATAACGGCAAGCTGTGCGAAGACTTTGGCAACCACGGTATTGTGGACCTGAGCGTCGGTATGGGCGAAGTCAAACCAGGTTACTATCAGCAAACCTCCACACCGCTGGTCGCGGGTAATGTGGTGGTGGTGGGTGGCCGAGTCGCGGATAACTTCTCTACCGATGAACCGCCGGGCGTGGTTCGCGCGTACGACGTACGTAGCGGCGAGCTGGCCTGGGCCTGGGATCCAGGTAATCCGAATCTGACGGGCCTGCCGCCGGAAGGCCAGACCTACACTCGCGGTACGCCAAACGTCTGGTCTGCAATGTCCTATGACGCGAAACTGAACCTCATTTATCTGCCAACCGGTAACGCCACTCCGGATTTCTGGGCCGGTGAACGTACCGCGCTGGACGATAAATACAGTTCCTCCATCGTCGCCGTTGACGCTACAACCGGTAAAGTCCGCTGGCACTATCAAACCACACACCACGACCTGTGGGACTTCGACCTGCCTTCGCAACCGCTGCTGTACGATCTGCCAGACGGTAAAGGCAGCACCACGCCGGTACTGGTACAAACCAGCAAGCAAGGCATGATCTTCATGCTCAATCGCGAAACCGGCGAGCCGGTCGCCAAAGTTGAAGAGCGCCCGGTTCCGGCGGGCAACGTGCATGGCGAGCGCTATTCTCCAACGCAGCCTTACTCCGTCGGCATGCCGATGATCGGCAACGAGCAGTTGAAAGAGTCCGATATGTGGGGCGCAACCCCGGTGGACTTGCTGCTTTGCCGTATTCAGTTTAAAGAAATGCGCCATCAGGGATTTTCACCCCGCCGGGCGTCGACCGTTCCCTGCAATATCCGGGGTCACTGGGCGGTATGAACTGGGGCAGCGTGTCGGTTGATCCGAACAATAGCCTGATGTTCGTTAACGATATGCGCCTGGGCCTGGCTAACTATATGGTACCGCGTGAAAACGTGGCGAAAGGTGCCAGTGGTATCGAGATGGGAATTGTGCCGATGGAAGGTACCCCTACGGCGCGATGCGCGAACGCTTCTTGTCGCCATTGGGTATCCCCTGTCAGAAACCGCCGTTTGGCACCATGTCGGCAGTGGATCTGAAGTCCGGTAAGATCGTGTGGCAAGTACCGGTTGGCACCGTAGAAGACACTGGTCCGCTGGGTATCCGCATGCATATGCCGATTCCGATCGGCATGCCGACACTTGGCGCATCGCTGTCAACGCAATCGGGTCTGTTGTTCTTTGCGGGCACCCAGGACTTCTACCTGCGTGCATTTGACACCGCAACCGGGAAAGAGATCTGGAAAGACCGTCTGCCGGTCGGCAGCCAGTCTGGCCCAATGACCTATGTTTCGCCAAAAACCGGTAAGCAGTACATCGTGATTAACGCCGGAGGCGCACGCCAGTCGCCGGATCGCGGTGACTACATCATCGCTTACGCCCTGCCGGATTCGCAGTAATCCTCTTCCCGTAGCCACCCTTGGCTACGGGTTTTTTTCTGTTTATCAGAACGTTTCCCAGTTATCCGCACCCGCAGTGGCCACCGCCGGACGTGTCGGCGTAAACGCCGGTTTGGCGCTGGACTTTTCATGCCCATGTTTTTCACTACGCTGGATACGGAACGCCCCGACGGCTTCGGTAAGGCGTGCCGCTTGCTCTTCCAGCGAAGCCGCCGCAGCTGAGGCTTCCTCTACCAACGAGGCGTTTTGCTGAGTGACATTATCCATCTCAGTCACCGCCTGGCTCACCTGCTGAATACCGCGATTTTGCTCATCGGAAGCCGCCGCAATCTCCAGCATAATATCGGTCACGCGTTTTACCGCATCCACAATATCGGTCATCGTCGAACCAGCCCGCACGACTTCGTCTGAGCCGCGTTCAATTAAAGTGACAGACTCGCTAATTAGCCCTTCAATCTCTTTTGCCGCCTGAGCGCTGCGGCTTGCCAGCGTGCGCACTTCACTGGCCACCACCGCAAACCCGCGCCCTGCTCACCCGCGCGCGCCGCTTCGACCGCGGCATTCAGGGCGAGAATATTGGTCTGGAAGGCAATACTGTTGATGACCGACGTAATTTCCGAAATTTTCTTCGAGCTGGTTGAGATACTGCCCATGGTCGCCACCACGCCGGACACCAACTGACCGCCGCGCGACGCTTTACCCGAAGCGTCTTCCGCCAGCTTGCTGGCATGATGTGCATTATCGGCGTTTTGTTTCACCGTTGCGGTCAGCTGTTCCATACTGGCCGCCGTCTGTTCAATGGCCGCGGCCTGCTGCTCAGTACGGGAAGAGAGATCGGTGTTACCTACTGAAATTTCGCTGGTGCCACGGTAGATCTCTTCGGCACCCTGACGCACCGTGCCCACCGTCTGCACCAGCGCATGCTGCATTTTTTGCAGGTTACCATTGAGCTGGCCGATTTCGCTGCGCCCTACCGGTTCATCCGCCATGGTCAGGTCGCCGCTGGCAATCTGCGCGATACGTACGCCAGCACGCTGCAATGGCAAAATAACCACGCGGCGTAATGTGGTAAAGGTCAGTAGCGTCATGACGAGAGCCAGTACGAAAGCCCCAATCATAAAGATGACGCCGAGGCGGGTACGATCGTGAGCCATCTCAGCTAATTGATTGGCGCGAGCGGTACGGATATCGATAACTTTCAATCGTACCTCGTTGTAGGCGTCATCCAGCGCACGGGCTTGCTCACTTTCGTAGTTGATGATCGCTTCAAACATGCCGTTCTGGGCATATTTCAGCATCGGTTTCATCCCTTCCAGGTAGGCGGTATAGCGTTGATTCATTTCACCGTCCAACGCCTGGTCTGCCGGGTTTTCACGCTTCTGTCGGTGTAAACCTTAAATCCATCCTGCGAGCGCTGAATCCAGTGCGCTGCCGCCGCAAGGTTTTTCTTCATGCTGTCCATTTCCGCAATACGGCTGTCCGCCCCAGCATGAATCATCATCAGACGTGCTTCGCGCAGATAGTTAGCGCTGTCGGATATCCCCACCCGTACCTGTAACTCATGGGTGACATCACGTTGGTCAATATCGGCTTTCCACATAAAGTAGCCAGCCAGCCCGAGCTCAGGGCAAAAAGCAGCAGAATGCCGCCCAAAACGGAACCAAAAAAAGGTACCAGGCGGATGTGGTGTAAGAAACCGATCTTTTGCGCACGGACCGGCGCAGCCTTTTTATCCATGAGTTGACTCTCTTGTACTTGAGGTAAGTACCAGAGTCATCGGCCATTGCCGCTAATTTCTTATCGGGAAAGATGTAAAACGTAAGGCGGGTCACACTTCATATTCCGGCGGGACAATTCCCACCGGGTGGTTGGCGTTATTTATCGCCGAAATGAATCACGGTGCGGATAGATTTGCCTTCATGCATCAGATCGAACGCTTCGTTAATCTGCTCCAGCGGCAGACGATGGTGATGAAGGATCAAGCTGAATTTTGCCGCCATCGCGTCCTCTACCATGCCAGGAAGCTGAGTACGGCCCTTCACGCCGCCAAACGCCGAACCGCGCCATACACGGCCGGTCACCAGTTGGAACGGGCGAGTTTTGATTTCCTGACCCGCACCGGCGACGCCGATGATGATGCTTTCACCCCAGCCTTTATGGCAGCATTCGAGCGCGGAACGCATCACGTTGACGTTGCCGATACATTCAAAGCTGAAGTCCACGCCGCCGTCGGTCATTTCGACGATCACATCCTGAATGGGCTTATCGTAGTCTTTCGGGTTGATAAAGTCGGTCGCGCCCATTTCTGCCGCCAGCGTAAATTTCTCAGGGTTTGTATCAACCGCCAGAATACGTCCCGCCTTCGCTTGTACCGCGCCCTGGATCACCGCCAGACCGATGCCACCAAGACCAAAGACCGCCACGGTATCACCTTCTTTCACCTTCGCCGTGTTGTGCACCGCGCCAATACCGGTGGTCACGCCGCAGCCCAGCAGGCAAACTTTGTCCAACGGCGCCTGCGGATTCACTTTCGCCAGTGAAATTTCAGCCACCACGGTGTATTCGCTGAAGGTGCTGGTGCCCATGTAGTGGTAAATCGGCTCGCCGTTATAAGAGAAACGCGTGGTACCGTCCGGCATCAGGCCCTTGCCCTGGGTGGCACGAACGGCCTGGCACAGGTTGGTTTTACCGGATTTACAGAACTTACACTCGCCACATTCAGCGGTGTACAGCGGAATAACGTGGTCGCCCGGCTTCAGGCTGGTGACGCCTTCACCGACTTCAACCACCACGCCGCCACCTTCATGGCCCAGCACCGCCGGGAAAACGCCTTCCGGTCATCGCCAGACAGCGTGAACGCATCGGTATGGCAAACGCCGGTGTGGGTGATTTTGACCAGCACTTCGCCTTTCTTTGGCGGCGCGACGTCAATTTCAACAATTTTCAGCGGCTGACCTGGGCCAAACGCAACTGCAGCACGTGATTTCATAGCTGTCTCTTCCGTTGTGATGATTATTTTAAATAGGATCGTAGCAGATGACCCACTTCCGTCATGCGTACTGCACGCTGATCCGGCGTGGTGTCTCCGCTTACCAGTTCGTCTTTGAGATGCATCTCGACCATTTCGCCCATCAGGCCGTTGGCGGCCCCGCGAATAGAAGCAATCTGTTGCAGGATAGTCAGGCAGGAATCGCCGGACTCCAGCGCGCGTTCCAGCGCCTCAACCTGCCCTTTAATGCGGCGAACCCGGGTTAATGCGCGTTTTTTGTCTTCAGGTGAATGCGGCATAGGCCCTCCGGTGATATAGGGGGTATACTATCAGTTGTTTTAAGAAATTGTAAAATGATTGCGCAATTTCTGCCAAAAGAATCACACGGAAGCGTGTAGAGAAGCGAATTGGGTGCGATGAGGATGACAGACATCATCAAGAGTGGCGGGATGACTCCCGCCGGTCTCTTACTTAACAGATTCGTAGGCTGTGAAGACAGCGACCTCTGTCTCAGCGGTTCGGATTCGGACCTCGCAGAGGTCTTTCCTCGTAACCAGTACCGCCAGAATGGCGGTAATACAGATGACGATCAGGGCGACAATCATCGCCTTTGACTGCTTCATAGCCTGCTTCTCCTTGACCCGAAGGTCCGCAAGAGGCTACTCTGATGTTGTAAAGCATAGATGTGGCCTCGGTTGATGTTGAGCGTCCGGCAAGACGCTCAATGTTTCCGGGCTTTTCTCTATCTGCCGTTTGGCTAATGCCTGAGACAGATAGCCTCAAGCACCCGCTAAGATAGTACACCCTGCCGATAAGTCTATGAATCACTTTATCTATTGGCTTTAAGCACCCTATCGGCGTATCTATAACGGTTTTGAATTGTTACGGGAAATGGGATGGGATTGCCGGATGGCGCTTAGCACCTTCTCCGGCATTGATAACTCAGGACTGCAACGTCGCCAGACGCGCGGCAAAACCAACAAACACCAGGCCGATCAGGCTGTTGCCAATCTTTGCCAGCTTCTTACGGGTTTTGACATAGCGGGTAACCAGCGAACCGGAAACAATCAGGAAGCTCAGGTAGGTAAAGCTGACCAACTCCAGCGTCAGCGCGAGGATAAAGAACGCCAGACCCGGCGTTTTAGCGTGCACATCAATAAACTGCACAAAAAACGAAACATAGAACAGAATCGCCTTCGGGTTTGTCAGGCTTAAGGTCAACGCGCGTTTGAAGATAGCGTGCCCCGGCTCAGGCTCGTCATCCTGCCCCGCCGTTTTGCGCTTGAGCGTGCTGTAAAGCATCTTGCCGCCGAGATAAAGCAGATAAATAGCGCCCAGATAACGCACGATGTTAAACAACACTGGCGTCGTTTTTATCAGCGTGGCGACGCCAGCAAAGGAGAGGAACATCAGCACGGCATCGCCGATAAACACTGCCAGCGCGGCCATGTATCCTTTACGGATACCGTGTGCGACGCCGGTTTTCAGGACGAAAAAGGTATTTGGCCCGGAACCAGAATAATAAAAATGGCCCGAGTAAATACGTCCAGTAATTCAGCACGCCAAAATCTGCGAACACCCCGTTCTCCCTACGCATACGTAACAAAATTGATGGCGTATGGTAACGCGAAGCCCAGGGAGTTTAAAGCCTTCTTAACGCTTACGCGGCATCATGCGCAGCAGCGTGTTGTCCTTCCAGAGATAGTGATGCGCCAGCGCGGCCAGCGCGTGCAGACCAATCAGCCAGTAGCCCAGATTAGCGAGGAAAACATGGTACTGCTTGAGCGTATCCACCAGGTCGAAATTGGCCTCAGCGGCGTGCGGCATGGTGAGACCAAACGCCAGCCACAGGTTACCACGGTTATACATCATCACCAGGCCGATCAGCGGCAAAGCGATAAACAGCAGATAGATAGCCAGATGCCCAAGGTGCGCCAGACCGGTCATCATCGGCTTGGGTTTCGGCACAATCGGCGGCGCCGGCGCTTCAGGCGGATCAGCAGACGCGCCACCATCAGCACCAGAATGCTGATACCGCAGGAAACATGCACCATATTGATCATCGGGCGGTCGCTGCGCGGAAACAGTCCGCGCAGTTCCATCGCCGCGTAGGCCACCACCACCAGCAGAAAAACCAGCCAGTGAATCGCAATTTGTAAGCGGGAATATTTATCGTTCATCGCCGGACACTCTGAAAAGTAATATAAAAAGCAAAATAGCCGCGTTTCCTTAAAAATTCATTTACTTTTTCATATCGATACAAATTAACCGCGCAAAATGACATTGCCCTTCTCCGATGACTGAGCTAAGCCTGGACAGGTGAAACATATAATCCACACTTATCTATCAGCGGTTTCAAGTACACGTATTGGGCTGACACCCATCATTGACAGGAGAACACCATGAGTAAAATTGGCATCAACGGGTTTGGCGCATCGGCCGGCTGGTTCTACGCCGCTTACTGGAAGTATCCAGCAGTCATGAAGTGGTCGCGATTAACGACCTCACGTCGCCAAAAGTGCTGGCTTATCTCCTGAAGCACGACTCCAACTATGGCCCTTCCCGTGGAGCGTTGATTTCACCGACAACGCGCTGATTGTCAACGGTAAAACCATTACCGTTTATGCTGAAAAGGAAGCAAAGAATATCCATGGACCGCACAAGGCGCCGAACTCATCGTGGAGTGTACCGGCTTCTACACCTCGACGGAAAAATCCAGGCCACCTGGACGCCGGGGCTAAAAAAGTGCTGGTCTCCGCGCCGGCCGGTGAGATGAAAACGCTGGTGTTTAACGTCAACGACGATACGTTGAATGCCAGCGACAAAATCATCTCCGTTGCTTCTTGCACCACCAACTGCCTGGCGCCGATGGCTAAAGCGCTCAACGACGCTTTTGGGATTGAAGTGGGGACGATGACCACCATCCACGCCTATACCGGCACCCAGTCGCTGGTCGATGGTCCGCGCGGTAAAGATCTGCGCGCGTCACGCGCGGCCGCTGAAAACATCATTCCGCATACGACCGGCGCGGCGAAAGCGATTGGCCTGGTGATTCCAGCGCTGAGCGGTAAGCTGAAAGGTCACGCCCAGCGCGTACCGACAAAAACCGGCTCGGTGACTGAACTGGTCTCTATTCTCGCTAAAAAAGTCACCGCCGATGAAGTCAACCAGGTGATGAAAAAAGCCGCCGAAAACAACGAATCCTTTGGCTACACCGAGGAAGAGATTGTCTCATCCGATATCATTGGCACCCATTTCGGTTCGGTGTTTGATGCCACTCAGACAGAAGTCACCGAAGCCGGTGGGCTGCAACTGGTGAAAACCGTCTCCTGGTACGATAACGAGTACGGTTTTGTCACCCAACTGATTCGCGTGCTGGAAAAATTCGCCAAAATGTAATGCCTTCGGCGGGCATCTGCGCCCGCCGTTTCTTTCAAAGAAATGCTCGTCCAATTTTCGGTTGTGAGCCACGTTGCCGTCGCGGCACACTCGGCAGACACACACAACCGGTAAAAATCATGGATTTCACAGCATTGCATTATCAAGAAAAACAGTTAGTTATCGCCAACGTCTGGGATGCACCAAGCGCCATTGCCGCACAGCAGGCGGATTCCAGGCCCTTGGCACGTCCAGTGCCGCCATTGCGAATATGCTGGGCTAGGTTGCCTACTGTTTATCAACGCGCGTACCGATACCTTTCTATTGAATCTTCCCGATGCACTAAAAGAACGGCTACCCTGAATCGATGTTCCGCGACGGTTGAGTCTTTGTTTATCGTGTAAAACGTATGATGGAGAGCATTATTTTCTTTTTTAAGCTTTCCAGAGTTTTATCATGCGTAAAATGCCCAACGCACTGGTATTTATAGCGACAGTGGTTCCAGCAGCGTCGAGCTATTCCAGTGAGCTAAACCTGTACTCCGTGAACACAGGCTCGTTTGTCTACCATATGACCGGTAATCACGGCCAATATAATGAGAAATTCAACAACGATTTCTTTTCCGTTGAACGGAAATTCTCTGCGGAATCAAAATACAGCCTGCTCATTGGACAATGAAAAACAGCTTTGCCGATCGTTGCCTGACGCTAGGCGTGCGTCGTGACTGGCTACAGGCAGTAATCATAACAAAGGGTGGACGTTCAAAGGCATATACGCCTACACCGGCGAGTTCTTTTTCGATGCATTCAGCCACTGCGGGATGAAGGTGCTTACCATACGGCCAGGAAGATTACCGGCGTGGGTTCTCGCCGTACATTTATCATGGGCTGCAATATAACTTTACCGACTACTTTGGCATTGAGAGCGGGATTATTCTGCCATCGATCTTCGTGGTGAGCATGCAGTGGAGTTTCCGTTAAGCGCTTTGTCGTCCCGGCGTCACTATTCGCTTGGCCGGGAAACGATGTTCAAGCCAGGGTACGGCTGGCAAGCGCGCCTTGTAATTGTGGATCGGTGCTGAGCTGCTGCCAGGCCTCCTCGACCGTCTCTTGAATGTCTACATGGGCAATAAAATCTTTGCCCGCGGCCCATACCCTTGAGCATCATCACGCAAACGCGGCAATTCTCCGAGGATCAGCGACAGGTAGCGCGTTACAGACCATAGCCCTTCAACGGGCTGCTTCCAGGCAATGCCGTCCGGCGTATTCACTAATTCCGGTGTAAAGCCCGGATAGCTTAACCAGCGCGGTGCATCGCCAACATCCTGCCAGACGCGAGCGAAAGTCGCCATGGTACGGCGCTGCATCGTGGGTCCTGAATCACCGTGGCGTAAGGGGCGGTGATGCCCTGTTGTTCCATCATGCGACGCGTAAACCAACTATTCTCCCCACAGTTGGTTGAACGGTCCTCAATCACAATCCGCTCAGGCGGAATCTGCCAGAAACGGTAAGCAATTTCCGCCAGCAGCACGGCCTCCGGCTGCCCTGGGTTTCAATACTGCAATAGCGAGGATGTTGGGCAATCGCCTCATAAAGAAACGACGTTGAATGGCCAACACCACCGCTAATCAACAACACACCGCCATATTGACTGACCAGCCGACAGCCGGCATCAATGGTTGGCATCACCGCATTCCCGCCATCACCACCAGCTGGCTCTCATGCGCGTCCGGTGACGAAGTAAAGTCATTTTGTGCCAGCCAACTACCGAGAAGATTGGCGGCAGCCAGCGTGTTTTCCGACAGATGTAACAGACTCATCGTGAACTCGGCTCCTTTCTTTAACCGTGAATTGCGGGATAAAAACGCCCTCCGCCCAACCATTTTGTAACAAAGATGAAATAACCAGAAACGTCTAAAAACAATGCGGTTGCACCTGAATAATACACTATAAAAATGCAGTTATTTGGAACTTAAAACCGTAAAACAGCGGCTATCAAGTCACAAAAAATGAAAATGACTCTCATTTTAACTCACAAATTTCAACACCGCGCTTGCCAAAGATAACGCCCATATCTAATTTGCTTAACAAACACACAACCTTTTTCACAATCCAGGTTGCACCCCTTTGTAAAAAAGGTGGCACCAGATTTTAACCCAATGTGGCGGGAGTTATTCTTCATGACAATACAAGAAAGCAGCACCACGATCCTGAAAAAGAATAAAAGGGTTTTGATTGCTAGCCTGACGGGCAGTTCCATTGAATGGTTTGATTATTTTCTGTACGGCACAGCTGCTGCATTGGTGTTCAACAAGATATTTTTCCCGATGGTTGATCCGGTCATCGGCTTGATTCTCTCCTACCTTTCCTTCTCGCTGACCTTCTTCATTCGTCCGATTGGCGGCGTCATTTTTGCCCACATTGGCGACCGTATCGGACGTAAAAAAACGCTGGTCTTGACCCTGTCGCTGATGGGAAGTGCAACCGTGATGATCGGTTTGCTGCCGACCTATGACCAGATCGGTATCTGGGCGCCCATTCTGTTGATTCTGATGCGTATCATCCAGGGTATGGGCATCGGCGGCGAATGGGGCGGCGCGCTGCTGCTGGCCTACGAATACGCGCCGGAAAAACGCAAAGGCTTTTTTGGCAGTATTCCGCAGGCGGGCGTGACCATCGGCATGCTGATGGCGACGTTCATCGTCTCGCTGATGACCATGTTTAGTGAAGAGCAGTTCCTCTCCTGGGCTGGCGTATCCCGTTCCTGATGAGCGCCGTACTGGTCTTGATTGGCCTGTGGATCCGTAAAGATATCGACGAAACCCCGGAATTCAAAAAGGTGAAAGAGTCTGGCAAAGTGGCAAAAGCGCCGCTGCGCGATACCCTGACCCATCACTGGCGTGAAGTGATTATCGCGGCCGGGCTGAAGGTGGTGGAAACCGCGCCGTTCTACATTTTCTCGACCTTTGTGGTCAGCTACGCCACCACCACCCTGACCTATCAAAAATCACAGGTGCTGGAAGCCGTTACGCTCGGGCGCTGGTGTCGACGGTGATGATCCCGCTAATGGGCCTGCTGTCTGACAAAATTGGCCGTCAACGCATGTATGCCATCAGCGTCGTACTGCTGGGCCTGTTTATCGTCCCGTGGTTTATGCTGCTTAACACCGGTACCACCTGGGCATTATTCTGGCCACGGTGATTACCTTTGGGATCCTGTGGTCGCCCATTACCGCCGTGCTGGGGACGCTGTGTTCGGAAATTTTCAGCGCCAACGTCCGCTACACAGGTATCACGCTCGGCTATCAGATTGGCGCCGCGCTGGCTGGCGGCACCGCCCGCTGATCGCCACCGGCCTGCTGGCAAAATACAACGGTGACTGGGTGCCGGTTGCGTGGTATCTGGCCGCCACAGTAGCTATCTCGCTGACGGCCATTTTCTTCGCCAGCCGCAGTAAGCGTCATACGTCCTCAGTTAACGCGCAGGCCAGCCAGATCTAAACCAGAAGCCCGGCCAGAGCCACCGCGCCAGGCCGGGTTATCCACGAATTGTCACTACCCAATCACAATTATTTTTCACATTCTCTTGAATTATGGTTCACAGCGAACTTAGAATCATTAGAGCTCTAATGATTCTGAATAAACGCCATGGACAACCGCCAGCTGAATTTCTCCCATCTTCTCTACCTGACCGCCCACCACTGGCGGCTTGCCGTTGACCGCCGTCTGAAAGGGTTAGGCATGAGCCAGGCGACCTGGGTTGCCGTTGCCAGCATTGCGCGTAACGAACGCCCGCTGTCACAAACTGAACTGGCGCAGGAACTGGGCGTAGAAGGCGCTACCGTGGTGCCGTTGATCAATCGGTTGGTCAGTCTCGGCCTGGTCGAACGCGTTATCACCGAGCGCGATAAACGCAAACGGCTGCTGGTCGCAACGGAGAAAGGTATCGCGCTGTATCATCAGGTTAAAGACGTCGCCGACACCTTGCGCGAAGAGATAATGACCGTCATCACGCCTCAGGAGCAGGAACAGACCTACGAGGTGCTGATGAAGTTGCTACGTGAAGTGGAGAAAAAATAATGGCTCCGCCACGTCGCGACCCTTACGCCCCCACGACTGGGAACCGCACGAAAAACCGGCCATCCTCGGCTCGCCATCAACGCCCATCCACAGCACGCCAAAGCGCATCGCCTACGGTATTGTTGGGCTACTGGTATGCCTGACCGGCGCGCTTGGCAACGCGGTGGTCACCGCCAACCTGCAGAATTTACAGGGTCATTCGCCGCCTGGTCAACGGAGATTGCCTGGCTGCCCGCGGTATACGTGATGACCAACGTCTCAATTAACCTGCTGCTGGTGAAGTTCCGCCAACAGTATGGCCTGCGCGCGTTTACTGAAGGTTTCCTCGTTCTGTACGTGCTGGTGACTTTCTTTCACCTGTTCGTCAACGATCTCAGCTCCGCGTTGATGGTTCGCGCAGCCCACGGCATGGTGGCCGCCGCGCTCAGTTCTCTCGGTATCTACTATCAGGTTCAGGCCTGGCCGGCGAAACACCGCCTGAAGGCGCTAACCATTGGAATTACCGGGTCGTCGCTGGCCATTCCTCTCGCCCGCCTGTTTTCCACCGAACTGCTGCAAATTGACGAATGGCGCGGGCTTTATTTCTTCGAACTGGGGCTGGCGTTAATTTCGCTGGCCTGCGTGATTGCGCTGAAGTTGCCGCCAAGCGATCGCAAAAAAGTCTTCGAGAAAAAAGACTTTATCACCTTCATGCTGCTGGCGCCGGGCATGGCGCTAATCTGTGCCGTACTTTCTCTGGGCCGCCTCGACTGGTGGTTCGAAGCACCGTGGATTGGCTGGTCACTCGCCGCTGCGATCGTCTTGATTGTCGCCGCCGTCACGTTTGAACATAACCGTCGCAACCCGCTGCTCAATACCCGTTGGCTATCCAGCGGCAGTATTCTGCGTTTGGGTTGATTATGGTGTTAATCCGTATTGTCCTGGCGGAACAAAACACCGGTGTAATCGGCTGGCTGCAGTATGTCGGCCTGCAAAATGAGCAGATGACCGATCTGGCCTGGTCGATTTTCGCCGGTATCGTATGCGGTATTATCGCCAGCTGTCTGACGCTAAACCCGCGCCGTCTGTACTGGCCCACCGCCACGGCGCTGACCCTTATCATGATTGCCTCGCTGCTCGACAGCCAATCCAACAGCCTGACGCGCCCGGACCAACTGATGTTCAGCCAGTTCCTGCTCGGCTTCGGCAGCGCCTTTTTCCTCGCTCCGGCGATGCTGGCGGGCATCGGCGGCGTGGTGGCCGACCAGCGCAATCTGGTGAGCTTCTCGGTGCTGTTTGGCATGAGTCAGAACGTCGGCGGCCTGCTGGGTTCCGCCATTCTCGGCACCTTTCAGACCTGGCGTGAAAAATTCCACTCCAGCCAGCTTGCCGACCAGATAACCACCCTCAACCCACTGATTAATGAACGTTTGCAGCAGTATGCTCAGCAGTACCAAAACCAGATTGGCGATAGCGCGCTACTCAACGTTCAGGCCAGCAGCGTCTTGCAAACCCTCTCGACGCTGGAGGCCAATATCCTCGCCTACAATGACACCTATATGCTGACGGCCGCGATTTCCGCCGCGACGCTGCTGTGGGTGTTCTGGCGATTATGCAGACTGAAAATCACTGCTCATATTGCGCTGAAACGCGCGACGGGCAGCAAGTAACAACAAGAGAGATCCGGAGTCGTCATGAGTCAGCAGGACGCGGCCCAGCAACAGGCCAACACCCGAAACAACATCCGCGTGGTGTCTATTTTTACCGCCGCCGCTATCGGCCTGGTCGGCGTACTGGTTGTGCTGTACGCCTGGCAGCTGCCGCCCTTCACCCGCCATAGCCAGTTTACCGATAACGCCTATGTACGCGGCCTGACCACCTTTATCAGCCCGCAGGTCAGCGGTTATGTCACCGGCGTTAACGTGCAGGATTTTAATCAGGTGAAAAAAGGTCAGGTGCTGTTTCAGATTGACGATCGCATCTATAAACAGCGCGTACATCAGGCGCAGGCTCAGTTGGCCATGAAAGAGGCGGCGTTAAAAAACAATCTTCAGCAGCGGAAAAGCGCCGAGGCGGTGATCGTCCGCAACGAAGCGGCGCTACAAAACGCTCGCGCGCAGAATCTTAAATCGCAGGCAGATTTAAAACGCGTGCAGGAACTCACCGCCGATGGTTCGCTGTCCGTTCGTGAGCGCGATTCCGCTCGCGCCAGCGCCGCGCAGGGTGCTGCCGATATTGAACAGGCGAAAGCCACGCTGGAGATGTCGCGTCAGGATCTGCAGTCCACCATCGTTAACCGCGACTCGCTGGAAGCGGACGTTGCCAACGCCAAAGCGGCGCTGGAACTGGCGGAAATTGACCTGCAAAACACGCGCATTATCGCCCCCACCGATGGGCAGCTCGGGCAAATTGCCGTGCGTTTAGGCGCATACGTCACCGCGGGCACGCACCTGACGCCGCTGGTTCCCCCGCAGCACTGGGTCATTGCTAATCTGAAAGAAACGCAGTTGGCAAACATCCGCGTCGGCCAGCCAGCGACGTTTAGCGTTGACGCCCTGAACAGCGAGAAATTCCGCGGTACCGTACAAAGTATCTCGCCCGCCACTGGCGTCGAGTTCAGCGCCATTTCGCCGGACAACGCCACCGGTAATTTCGTCAAAATCGCTCAACGTATTCCGGTACGTATCGCTGTTGACGACGGGCAAAAAAACCTTGAACGCCTGCGCCCAGGGATGTCGGTACAGGTGACTATTGATACGCGCGCGGAGGCGGAAAAATGATCCGTCCTCAGGCCCTTGCTTTAGCGCTCGCCCTGGTGGGTTGCCAGTCGGCGGATGTCCAGCAAGCGCAACCTACGCTGGCAATCCCTGCCGCCTGGCGCGCCGATATCGGCCCGACCAGCACCGTGGAAGGCGTCTGGTGGCGTAACTTCCACGACAGTGCGCTGAATCAATACGTCGACCAGGCACTGCGGCATAACAGCGACGTGCTGATCGCCCGCGAGCGGGTCAACGAATATCAGGCCCGCGCTTACGCCGCCGACAGCAGCCTGTTTCCCTCACTGGATACCAGCCTGAGCGGAAGCCGCGCTCGCGCACAGTCTGCCGCCACTGGCCTGCCGATTCACAGCACCGTCTATAAAGGTGGCTGACGGCAAGTTACGATGTCGATCTGTGGGGCGCAAACCGCAGCGCCGCTGATGCCGCACAGGCCAGTCTGGAGGCGCAAAAAGCCGCGGCCGCCGCCGCTGACCTGACGGTGGCGACCGCCGTCGCCTCCGGCTATGTCACTCTGCTTTCACTGGACCAGCAGCTGCGCGTCACTGAACAGACGCTGAAATCGCGCGAAGATGCCTGGCATCTGGCAAAACGGCAGTTTGAGACCGGTTATACTTCGCGGCTCGAACTCATGCAGGCGGACTCCGAGCTGCGGGCAACGCGCGCTCAGGTTCCGGTATTACGTCATCAGATTGCGCAGCAGGAGAACGCGCTGAGCATATTGCTGGGCAATAATCCCGGCGCTGTCGCTCGCCATGAATTTGCGCAGCTCACGCCGCTAACCTTGCCTTCTCAGCTACCGTCGACGCTTCTGGAGCGTCGACCGGATATCGTTCAGGCACAGCGTCAGCTGCTGGCGGCTGATGCCACACTGGCCTCGTCGAAAGCGCAGCTGCTGCCGTCCATCAACCTGACCGCCACCGGTACCCTCCAGGATCGCACCCTGCCCGACCTGCTCGATAACCCGCTGCGCTTATGGAGCTTTGGCGGCAGTATTCTGGCGCCGCTGTTGAACCGTCAGGCATTGAATGCGCAGGTTGACGTGTCGATGGCTCAACGCAATCAGGCGCTGTACGGCTATGAGAAAACGGTGCGTAACGCCTTTAAAGAGGTGAATGATAGTCTTGACGCTATCACTCGCTACGGCGAGCAGTTGGCAGAGCTCCAGGGGCAAGAAAGCGTGGCCCAGGAAACGCTGCGCATTGCGCAGAATCGCTATCGCAACGGTTATTCTTCGTATCTTGATGTGCTGGATGCCCAGCGCACGCTGTTTTCAACGCAATTAAGCGCGGTGCAGGTAAAAAACAACCTGCTGCTGGCGCAAATCGATCTTTACCGGTCGCTTGGAGGCGGCTGGTCTTCAGTGTCAGGCTGACAAAACCTTAAAGGTGTCACAATGCAAAAGCAGTGGTCTGAGGTTGATAAGTATCTGATCGAAAATTTAGTCCCCACCGATGCCGTATTGGCGCAGGTGCTGGAAAACAATCATCGTGCGGGTCTCCCGCGCATGATGTCGCCGCTAATCAGGGCAGCTGCTGGCGCTGTTTGTCCGTATGGTGGGGGCGAAATCCATTCTTGAGATTGGCACGCTTGGGGCTTACAGCACCATCTGGATGGCTCGCGAGCTGCCGCCTGGCGGGCGTTTAGTCACTCTGGAGGCCGATCCGCTGCATGCGCGGGTGGCGCGGGAAAATATCGCGCTGGCGGGTCTGGAGGATCGCATTACGCTGCGTGAAGGCCCGGCGCTGGATACATTAGCGACGCTGGAGGACGCCGCGCCGTTCGACCTGATTTTCATCGATGCCGATAAACCGAATAACCCTACTACCTGCAATGGGCGCTGAAATACTCACGGCCCGGTACGCTGATTATCGGTGATAACGTGGTACGCGACGGCGAAGTCACCCATCCAGAGAGCGATGATGAGCGCGTACAGGGCGTCCGCCGGTTTATTGAGATGATGCGTAACGACCCGCGCCTGACGGCGACGGCACTACAAACCGTGGGCATCAAAGGCTGGGATGGTTTTACGCTGGCATGGGTGAACGCGTAACGCGGTGACGGACAATGCGATCCCTCCTGCATTCCTCCTGATTCGCACTGGTATTTGCGCGTCGCGAGTTGCACCATCGGGCAAACGATGATGAGGGACGCATGATGACACGACGTTTTTTACTGGTTTCACTGCTGGCCTTTTCCGCCAGCAGCTTTGCCGCCGATTACCCCGTTTTAACCCAAGCTGCGCCGGAGTCGGTGGGCTTTGATCGCGCTCGGCTTGATAAGCTGGATAGCTGGATTCAGGATCAAATTAATCAGGGTTACCCCAGCCTCAATCTGCTGATCGTTAAAGACAACCATATTGTTTATCAAAAAGCATTTGGCGATGCGAAGAAGTACGACGGTTCCACGTTAATGTCCTCACCGCTTCGAGCCACCACCGCCACGCTGTACGATCTCGCCTCGAATACCAAAATGTATGCCACCAATTTTGCGCTGCAGAAACTGGTCTATGAAGGCAAAATCCGCATCGATGACCGCGTTGCCACCTACCTGCCCGGCTTTGCCGACCGGCCAGAGGATAAGATTAAAGGTAAGGACACGCTGCGCATCAGCGATATTCTGCACCACACCGCAGGATTTCCCGCCGACCCGCAATACCCTAATCCACAGGTTGCCGGAAAACTCTACTCCCAGGATAAAGTCACTACGCTGGAGATGATTAAGCGCACGCCGTTGCAGTATGCGCCGGGCACAAAGCATGTCTATAGCGACGTTGATTATATGATCCTCGGTTTTATCATCGAATCCGTGACGGATATGCCGCTGGATAGCTATGTTGAGCAGACAATCTACCGTCCATTAGGGTTAACCCATACGCTATTTAATCCGTTGCAAAAAGGCTTCAGCCGCAATCAGATAGCGGCTACTGAACTTAACGGCAACACCCGTGACGGCGTTATCCATTTTCCGCATATCCGCACTCAGACAATCTGGGGGAAGTGCATGATGAGAAGGCCTGGTATGCGATGGCGGCGTCTCCGGCCACGCAGGATTATTTTCGAATACCCATGATATGGCAGTGTTGATGCAGGTGATGCTCAACGGCGGCGGTTACGGAAAGGTGAAGCTATTTGACGCAAAAACGGTAGGCGATTTCACCCGCAGTTCAAAAGCGGATGCTACCTTCGGCCTTGGCTGGCGGGTAAACGGCAATTCGTCGATGACCACCACTTTCGGCAGCTTAAGCAACCAACAGGTTTACGGCCATACCGGCTGGACCGGTACGCTGACGGCTATCGACCCGGTTAATCATATGGCGATAGTGATCCTCGGCAATCGCCCACACTCGCCGGTGGCTAACCCGAAAGCGAACCCCAATCAGTTCGTCAGCGGGCAACTGCCCGTCGCCACCTATGGCTGGATTGTCGATCAGATCTATGGGCATTGAAACAGTAAAGCGGCTTTGCAAAGGCATTCGAGACGCTACGCAGATTGACGAACGGCAGGATGATTTGCGTCGCGCATCGACGTAGAATTCGCCGCAAGCCGGGATTATCCGGTGAGGCGCAGTGTTGCGGGGCTTGATCCCCGGTGGCGTTGTTGCTGGAAAGAGAAAACCCCGCACATTGTTCGGTGTAAACCGGCAACATAACGGGGGCTAATCTTGTCTCTCAACAATTCAAGGATAGCCGCGAACCGTTGCCATTGCAACCACAGGCGGCTGTATGACGCTAATGCAGTTTAGCGTTATTTTCTGGCACGATCTTGCCGCTCCTGTCATCGCTGGCGTTCTCGTTAGTGTGATTGTGAGCAGGTGGCGTAACCGGAAGTAACGCATTCTGATGGGCGTTATGATCCGCCACAATGGCAACATGCGCCCGAACCAGGCCGCAGGGGTAAACCTTGCGGCCTTTTTCGTCAACTTACGCCGTAATCTGCTCCATCGCCTGCAAAATACGCTTATCCGAAATCGGATACGGCGTCCCTAACTGCTGCGCGAAGAAGCTGACGCGCAGCTCTTCAATCATCCAGCGGATCTCCTTCACATCGTCATCCTCACGCCGTGACGGCGGCAGCTTGTTCAGCCACTGTTGCCATGACTGTTGAACGCTCTCTACCTTCAGCATCTGCGCACGGTCGCGATGCGGGTCGACGGCCATTTTCTCCAGCCGTTTTTCAATTGCCTGCAGGTAACGCAGCGTATCGCCCAGGCGACGGAACCCGTTGCCGGTAACGAAACCGCGATAAACCAGACCGTTCATCTGCGCCTTAATATCCGACAGCCCCAGCGCCATGGTCATGTCCACGCGGCCTTTCAGACGTTTGTTGACGTTAAATACCGCCGTGAGGATTTGCTCAACCTGTTTAGCAATCTCGACCACCGTCTCGTTAAGGTCGGCGCGCACTTTCTCATGCAGCGCGTTAAAGCCCGCTTCGGTCCACACCGGGCCGCCGGCCTCGTCGATCAGTTTATCGACACCGCAGGAGATGCAGTCATCAATCAGATCCAGCACTTTGCCGTAAGGGTTAAAATACAGCCCCAGCTTGGCTTTGTTCGGCAACTTCTCGTGCAGATACTTGATCGGCGACGGGATGTTGAGCAACAGTAAACGGCGCAGACCACGCCACATCGCCTGCTGCTGCTCCAGCTCGTTATCAAACAGCTTGATGGCGACACTGTCGCGTTCGTCCACCAACGCAGGCCAGGCTTTCACCTTATAGTTGCCGCGCTTTTGCTCGTAGCGGTCCGGCAGGTCGCCAAAACTCCAGATATGCAGTCCATTCTGCTCGATACCATCGTCAGCCACCGCCGAGAGGGTCTCCTGCACTTTGCCCTTCAGTCCGTCCTTCAGCTCCTGCAAAGAGCGGCCTTCCTGAAGTTTTTTGTTTTTATCGTCCACCACGCGGAACGTGATTTTCAGGTGATCGGGCACCTGATCCCACTGCCAGGCGTCGCGGTCAACCGTCACACCTGTCATCCGTCGCAGCTCACGCTCCAGCGAATCGAGCAGCGGTAACTCCAGCGGCGTGACGCGGCCTAAAAACGCTTCGGCATAGTTGGGTGCAGGCACAAAGTTACGGCGCACCGGCTTCGGTAACGATTTAATCAGGGCGATAATCAGCTCGCGGCGCAACCCTGGATCTGCCACTCAAACCCGGCCTCTTCCACCTGGTTTAACAGCGGCAGCGGAATATGCACCGTCACGCCGTCGGCGTCTGCCCCGGGTTCAAACTGGTAGCTCAGACGCAGCTTGAGATTGCCCTGATGCCAGAAGTTCGGGTAGTCCAGCTTGCTGACCTGCTCCGCCCTTCTTTGATCAGCATGCTCTTCTCAAAGTTGAGCAGATCCGGCGTTTCGCGGCTGGCCTGTTTCCACCACTTGTCAAAGTGGCGCGCGGAAATCACCTCATGGCTGATACGCTGGTCGTAAAATTCAAACATCGTTTCATCATCGACCAGAATGTCGCGACGACGTGACTTATGTTCCAGCTCTTCAATTTCGCTACGCAGCTTCAGGTTATCGCGGAAGAAAGCGTGACGGGTTTGCCAGTCGCCTTCCACCAGCGCGTGACGAATAAACAGCTCGCGGCACAGCGCCGGGTCAATCTGGCTGTAGTTGACCTTACGCGCGGCAACGATCGGCAGGCCATAGACGGTGACCTTTTCAGTGGCCATCACCGCGCCCTGCGCCCGCTCCCAGTGCGGTTCACTATAGGAGCGCTTCATCAAATGCTGGGCGACTGGCTCAACCCATTCCGGGTCGATGCGCGCAGCGATACGCCCCACAGACGGCTGGTTTCCACCAGCTCGGCAACCATCGTCCATTTTGGCGGCTTCTTAAATAACCCTGAGCCAGGGAAGATGGAGAAACGCGCGTTACGCGCGCCGGTAAACTCCTGTTTATCCGCGTCTTTCATACCAATGTGCGACAACAGGCCGGTTAACAGCGCGACGTGAATTTCACGGTATGCTGCCGGCTCGCTATTGACCGGAATGCCCAGCTCTTTCACCACCTGCCGTAGCTGGGTGTAGATATCCTGCCACTCACGCACGCGCAGATAGTTGAGGAAATCGAGCTTACACTGGCGGCGGAACTGGTTAGACGACAGCGCTTTCTGCTGCTCGCCGAGGTAGTTCCACAGATTAACGAACGCCAGGAAATCAGACTCTTTATCGTGGAAGCGGCGATGTTTTTCATCGGAAGCCTGCTGTTTGTCCATCGGGCGCTCGCGCGGATCCTGAATAGACAGCGCCGAGGTGATGATCATCGCCTCACGCACGCAGCCGTGTTTCTGCGCTTCCAGCACCATCCGCGCCAGACGCGGGTCGACCGGCAACTGACTCAACTGGCGGCCTAATGGCGTCAGCTTATAAGCGGTTTGCTGCTCGTCGGTGGTGATGGCGCTCAGCTCTTCCAGCAGACGCACGCCGTCCTGAATATTGCGTTTATCCGGCGCTTCGACAAACGGAAACGCCGCGATATCGCCCAGGCCCAACGCGGTCATTTGCAAAATAACGGACGCCAGGTTGGTACGCAGAATTTCCGGGTCGGTAAACTCAGGGCGAGACAAGAAGTCGTCTTCTGAATAGAGACGAATACAGATCCCTTCAGAGACGCGCCCGCAGCGGCCTTTACGTTGGTTAGCGGAAGCCTGCGACACTGGCTCAATCGGCAGCCGTTGTACCTTCGTACGGTAGCTATAGCGACTGATACGCGCAGTACCGGGTCTATCACGTATTTAATACCCGGTACGGTGAGCGAGGTTTCCGCCACGTTGGTGGCCAGCACGATACGTCGCCCGCTATGCGGCTGGAAGACGCGGTTCTGTTCGCTGTTCGACAACCGCGCGTACAGCGGCAAAATTTCGGTATGGCGCAGATCGCGTTTGCTCAGCGCATCGGCGGTATCGCGGATTTCGCGCTCACCGCTCATAAAGATCAGAATATCACCCGGGCTCTCCTGCCCCAGTTCATCCACGGCGTCAAAAATCGCCTGCAGCTGATCACGTTCAGTATCGTCCGCCTCTTCCACGATCGGGCGATAACGCACTTCGACCGGATAAGTGCGGCCAGAAACTTCAATAATTGGCGCGTTGTTAAAGTGCCGGGAGAAGCGTTCCGGGTCGATGGTTGCCGAGGTGATGATCACTTTCAGGTCAGGGCGACGCGGCAGCAGTTCTTTCAGATAACCGAGCAGGAAATCGATGTTCAGACTGCGTTCGTGCGCTTCATCGATGATGATGGTGTCGTACTGCATCAGCAGGCGGTCCTGCTGAATTTCAGCCAGCAGAATACCGTCGGTCATCAGTTTGACCATCGTGTTATCGCTGACATGATCGCTGAATCGCACCTTATAACCAATGCAGCCACCGGGTTCGGTTTTCAGCTCTTCAGCAATACGGTTGGCGACGGTTCGCGCCGCCAGACGACGCGGCTGAGTATGGCCAATCAGGCCTTTAATGCCGCGCCCCAGCTCCATACAGATTTTCGGTAGCTGAGTGGTTTTACCCGAACCGGTCTCACCGGCAACAATCACCACCTGGTTATCGCGGACCGCGTTGAGGATGTCCTGTTTTTTCTGGCTGACAGGCAGATTTTCCGGGTAGTCAATGACCGGGCGTGACGCTTCACGCAGCACAACCTTACCGGCAGCCTGTTCAATTTCCTGCGCCATCTCCTGGTAAATGGCCTGTTGAGCATCAGGATTTTTAACTTTCTTAACGCCGTGCAGTCGACGGGCAAACCGCTGTTTATCCCGCAAGGTTAGCGCATCAAGGCGCTGACTAAGCATAGCGAAGGTTATTTTTTGTTGTTCTGTCATAGTCTTATTGGGCAGTACAGTGCCTGGAAAAACGCTTATCAAGTATCGCTCTATCATACCACATTCGGGCATTCTGAGCTTTGTTCAAAAAAACTGAATATAGAATTCGATATATTGCGCTATCCCTGTGGCAGGATTGTGAATAGAGTGTCACTAAGCAACAGGGCACAGCCCGTCAATCAAATATAAGGAATCACGTAATGAGCAAAGTATTAGTTCTGAAATCCAGCATCCTGGCAGGCTACTCTCAATCTGGTCAGCTGTCCGACTATTTTGTTGAACAGTGGCGTGAAAAGCACTCCGCAGATGAAATCACCGTACGTGACCTGGCCGCCAACCCGATTCCGGTACTGGATGGTGAACTGGTCGGCGCGCTGCGTCCGAGCGATTCCCCGCTGACTCCGCGCCAGCAGGAAGCGCTGAATCTTTCTGACGAACTGATTGCCGAGCTGAAAGCCCACGATGTGATTGTTATCGCCGCGCCGATGTACAACTTTAACATCCCGACTCAGCTGAAAAACTATTTCGACCTGATTGCCCGCGCTGGCGTCACCTTCCGCTACACCGAAAAAGGCCCGGAAGGCCTGGTGACCGGCAAACGCGCGATCATTCTGACCAGCCGCGGCGGCATCCATAAAGATACCCCGACTGACCTGATCACCCCGTACCTGAACGTGTTCCTGGGCTTCATCGGCATCACCGACGTGAACGTCGTCTTCGCTGAAGGCATCGCTTACGGCCCGGAAATGGCGACCAAAGCGACTGCTGAAGCCAAAGCAGCGATCGACAGCCTCGTGGCGTAATCGCCGTCTGACAGTCAAAAGCCCTGCACAAGCGCAGGGCTTTTTTTTGCCTTCCCGACAGCGTGCTACGGTTACTTTTTCTCGTAACGCAGGTAGCCTGCAATACCGCCGCCGCCATCTTTCGGGTGGTGAACGCCGTCATGAACCTCCACACAGGCGAAATCAAACGGTGATACCCCTCAATACAGGCCACATTTACGCCATACTGCTGCGGATTCGAACGCCGCTGATGGAAGGTATAAATGCCGCACACCGAGCAGAAAAAGTGCGCCGCCTCACCGGTATTAAAACGATACTCGGTGAGTTTATCCTTCCCTCGTAGGATTTCGATTCCCGCCAGCGGCGCAGAAACGGCAACCGCCCACGCATCCGGCAGTACGAGCAGTTACAGCGACGCACAGTGTTGAAGCCATCGCTCAATTCAACGGTAAACGCCACCGCGCCACAGTGACACTGGGCGGAAAGTTTGTCAGTCATCGCGCCTCCCGTCAGCCTTTCGCGGCAATACCGTCAAGGGTCGCCAGCGTCTCAGCGGATAAGGTCAACTCCGCAGCCGCCATATTTTCCCGCAAGTGCGCCACCGACGAGGTGCCGGGGATCAGCAGAATATTCGGCGAACGGTGCAACAGCCAGGCCAGTGCAACCTGCATAGGCGTCGCGCCAAGCGAGTGGGCAACCTCATTCAACGTGGAGGATTGCAGGGAGAAAACCCGCCAGTGGGAAGAACGGCACATAGGCGATACCGTCACGCGCCAGCGCATCAATCAGCGCGTCATCGCCACGATGGGCAATGTTGTATTCGTTCTGGACGCAGACAATCGGCGCGATCTTGCGCGCTTCCGCCACCTGCGTCGGCGTCACGTTGCTCAGCCCGATATGCTTCACCAGCCCCTGCTGCTGGAGCTCAGCCAGCACGCTGACGCTGGCTTCAATCGAGCCTTCGCCCGGCCATGACCATCGCCAATCATCACGCGCATATTGACCACATCCAACACGTCCAGGCCGAGATTACGCAGGTTGTCATGGACCGCCTGCTTGAGCTCTTCGGGGGAAAATGCCGGTAGCCAGGAGGCGTCATCGCCGCGGCGGGCGCCGATTTTGGTGACAATCGTCAGGTCGTCAGCATAGGGATGCAGCGCTTCGCGAATGATTTGGTTGGTGACGTGCGGGCCATAGAAATCGCTGGTGTCGATATGATTAACCCCAGTTCGAGGGCTTCGCGCAGCACGGAAATGGCCGCATGACGGTCTTTCGGTGGGCCAAAAACGCCGGGACCGGCAAGCTGCATCGCCCCGTAGCCGAGGCGATTAACAAATTGAGAACCAAGGGAAAACGTACCGTACTGAGTCATAACGTCCTGCCTGTAGCATCATGAAAGTGACAGACAGTATAGAAACGCTTTCCCGTTAGTAACTGTGCTTTTTATGCCATAACGACAAAAAAAGCTTATTGTCCTGCCACACTACGCTGGTGACGATTCATCAGCCAGAACACCGCTACGCCCGCCAGCACAATTCCAGGCGCCGAAACTGCCATCACGCCGACGGTCCCGGTGCCCAGCGCCAGCATTTTTCCCGCCAGCAGCGGGCCGCTCATCGCCCCAAGCGCCCTACTGCCACCGCGGTGCCGACGCCGGTGGCGCGGATTTCGGTGCGGTAGAACAGCGGCGCCAGCGCATAAAGCACGCTCTGCCCGCCGGTGGCGAACATCCCGGCCACGAAGCCTGCGGCCAGCATCATGCCGAACGAGCTGGCCGCACCAAGAGAAATCAGCGATGCCAGCATGCCGCAGTAGATCAGCAGCGACATTTTGATGGGGCTGAGTTTATCCATCAACGCCCCAGCATCAGCGTACCGAGCGCCGCGCCGATTTGCAGGGCGAACATGACTCCGGCCGCCTGAGAACGGCTAAAACCCTGATCGACCAGCAGCATCGGCAGCCAGTTGATCAGCATGTAAACCACCAACAGCGTGAAGAAGTAGCACAACCACAACAGCAGCGTCGAAGAAGCGGTTCCGGAAGCGAAAATTGCCCGCAGCGGTGCGGGCGCCTCCTGCTGCTGGCTGCTGAACGCCTGTGACTCCGGCAGACGGAGCATCAGCAGCGGAACCAGTAACAGCGGCACCACGCCGCCGACCCAGAAGATCGTTTGCCACGCCTGCGTCAGGCCGCTAAAGCCCATCGCCGCCGCTAATGCCGCGCCAATCGGCACGCCGCAGTACATCAGGCTCACCGCCGTGCCGCGAAAACGCGGGCCTGCGGCTTCCGAAGTAAGCGCGATAAGGTTAGGCAGCGCGGCGCCTAAACCGGCCCCGGTCATAAAGCGGGCAAAGACCAGCGAGTGGAAATCCCACGCCAGCGCGGTGACGATGGAAAACAGACCAAACAGCACAACGGATCCCAGCAGCACCTTCTTGCGCCCGTGCCTGTCGGCAAGCATGCCGCCGAACAATGCGCCCGGCAGGAGGCCAAGGATCCCGGCGCTGAAGATCCAGCCCATTTGCATTTTATCGAGTGAAAACGCCTGTGCGATGCCCACAGCGGCAATGCCCGCGGCCTGTAAATCCAGCCCTTCCATCAGGGCGACCAAAAAGCAAAGCCCGACGGTTTGCATCAGGCGAGCGGTGTTCGGCGGTGAGGAGACATGGGTAATATTCGACATAGTGCTACCTTCTGTAGAGTGCAGGTGTAAAGACGGCTGGTACATTGCCAGCCGCGTTTTTTTCTTTGCCATGCGTCCGGTCGATACATTGCCGACCGGATCGTTATCAGGCTTGCGCTTTCGCTTTCAGATCCAGCGCCACGTCGACGATCATATCTTCCTGACCGCCCACCATCCGGCGTTTGCCCAGTTCGACCAGAATATCTACCGCGCTCAGGCCGTAACGTGCGGCAGCCACTTCGCTGTGACGCAGGAAGCTGGAGTAAACACCGGCATAACCCAGCGCTAACGTCTCGCGATCAACCCGTACCGGACGGTCCTGCAATGGACGCACCAGATCGTCCGCCGCGGCCATCAATGCATACAGGTCGGTACCGTGCTGCCAGCCCTGCTTATCGGCCGCGGCGATAAATACCTCCAGCGGTGCGTTACCGGCCCCGCGCCCATCCCCGCCAGGCTGGCGTCGATGCGGTCACAGCCCTCTTCTACCGCCACCAGCGAGTTAGCGACGCCGAGGCTCAGGTTGTGATGCGCGTGCATACCGGTCTGGGTTTCCGGCTTCAACACCTCTTTCAGCGCGCGGAAGCGATCGCGGATGTCGTTCATGTTCATCGCGCCGCCGGAATCCACCACGTAGATGCAGGTCGCGCCGTAGCTTTCCATCAGCTTCGCCTGTTTTGCCAGATTTTCCGGCGTTGTCATATGGCTCATCATCAGGAAACCCACGGTGTCCATGCCCAGCTCACGGGCGTACGCAATGTGCTGTGCGGAAACGTCCGCTTCCGTACAGTGGGTCGCCACACGCACGACACGCGCCCCGGCCTGATACGCATTTTTCAGATCGTGCAACGTCCCGATGCCCGGAATCAGCAACGTGGCGATTTTGGCGTGCTGCACCACTTCCGCGGCGGCGGCAATCCACTCGATGTCGCTGTGCGCGCCGAAGCCATAGTTAAAGCTTGAGCCTTGCAGACCATCGCCGTGGGCCACTTCAATCGAGTCAACGCGCGCGTCGTCCAGCGCTTTAGCAATCTGGCGCACGTTATCGAGCGAATACTGATGACGAATCGCGTGCATGCCGTCGCGTAAGGTCACATCCGAGATATAGAGTTTTTTACCGTTCATGCGACTTCTCCTGCCACTTTCACCAGCGTTTCGGCCATTTTTTCTGCGGTCGACATTGCCGCAGAGGTCATAATGTCGAGGTTACCGGCGTAGGCCGGCAGATAGTGCGCCGCCCCTTCGACTTCCAGATAGACGGCGGTTTTCAGCCCGGAGAACTGCCCAACGCCCGGAATGTTGACCGGTTTATCCTGTGGAATCACTTCAAACTGGACTTTTTGTTTCAGTCGATAGCCCGGCACATAGGCCTGCACCGCCGCCGCCATTTCTTCAATAGATGCTTCAATCTCCGCCTGTGAAGCCGCTTCGCTCAGCACATAGACGGTGTCGCGCATCATGACCGGCGGCTCAGCCGGGTTGAGAATGATGATGGCTTTGCCTTTCGCCGCGCCGCCGACCACTTCAATCGCCTGCGAGGTCGTTTCGGTGAATTCGTCGATGTTAGCGCGCGTTCCCGGCCCGGCTGATTTACTGGAGATCGAGGCGATAATTTCCGCGTAGTGCACCTTCGCCACACGGGAGACCGCCGCTACCATCGGGATGGTCGCCTGTCCGCCGCAGGTCACCATGTTGACGTTGCCCTGCGACAGATTTTTGTCGAGGTTGACCACCGGCACGCAGTAAGGGCCGATGGCTGCTGGCGTGAGGTCAATCAGGCGAATCCCCGGTTTCGCCTTGCGCAGCGCGGCGTCGTTTTTGACATGCGCGCCGGCGCTGGTGGCGTCGAAGACGATGTCGATGTCGGCAAACTCATCCATCGCCATTAAGCCGCTCACCCCTTCGTGGGTCGTGGCGACGCCCATTCGCGCGGCGCGGGCCAGACCATCGGAGTTCGGGTCGATGCCGACCATCACCGACATTTCCAGATGCTTGCCGTGGCGCAGGATTTTGATCATCAGGTCGGTGCCGATATTGCCGGAACCGATGATGGCGACTTTACATTTGCTCATGACTGACTTCCTTCTTGCTCTGAAAACGTCGCGGATACCGAGCCAATGCCCTCGATTACCGCCTCGAAACGATCGCCCGGCTTTATCGCCACCATCGGCCCCAGCGCGCCGGTGAGCACGATGTCACCCGCACGTAGCGGCTCGCCCAGGCTGGCCATTTTGCGCGCCAGCCAGACGGCGGCGTTGAGCGGATGGCCTAAGCATTCACTCCCGCGACCGCTGGAAACTTGTTCATTGTTACGCGTCATGGTCATCGCGCAGTTTTTGAGATCCAGCGCTGCCGGACGCTGCGCCGGGCCGCCAACCACATACACGCCGCAGGAAGCGTTATCCGCCACGGTATCAACGAATTTGATAGACCAGTCGCGCACGCGGCTGCCCACCACTTCCAGGGCCGGAACCACCCATTCGATGGCGTTGTACAACTCATCAAACGTGGTGTCGGCATGCGGCAGATCGCGCTTTAACACCAGCGCGATTTCCGCTTCAATTTTGGGCTGTAGAACGCGACCAAAGGGAATGGTTTCGTTATCGCCGTAACACATATCGGCAAACAGCGTACCGAAGTCCGGCTGGTCAACGCCCAACTGCTGCTGCACTTTCGGATGGGTTAACCCCACCTTACGCCCGACGATACGACGCCCTTGCGCCACCGCGTGCTCGACGTTAAGACGCTGAATGGCGTACGCCGCTTCCGCGTTATCAATACCAATCACCTCACGCAGCGGCTCAACAGCCACACCCGTCTGCTCGGCTTCACGCAATGCGGCGGCCAGCGAGGCCAGAGAATTTGTAGACATAGCGGCTCCTTATTGACGCGCGAGGAAGTTCAGCACCAGCTGGTTGAAGGCTTCTGCATGCTCCCACTGCGCCCAGTGCCCGCAGTCGCGGTAAACGTGCAGTTCGGAACCGTTGATGCCGGAAAGCAGGCGCAGACCCGCGTCCATCGGCACGAAACGATCGTTACGTCCCCATACCACCAGGGTCTGGGCCTTAATTTCCCCAGACGCGGGCCGAAATCAGGGAACTGTTTCGGGTTGGCTTCCAGGCTCTTGATAAAGTTTTCCAGGTGATCGCGGCGCGACAGCATGTTGTTCAGGCGCGCTTCAAACAGCGCTTCCGTCAGGTCGCTGGTGTCGTAAACGAAAATGCTCATCATTTTTTTGAGGTTTTCGATAGTCGGCTCGCGGTACAGGCCATTCAGCAGCTTGATACCTTCGGTCGGCATCGGGGTGAACAGACTCATCCCGCCGGTACCACCGCCCATCAGAACCAGTTTGCCCACGCGCTCCGGCCAGGTCAGGGTGAACGCCACCGCGCTGTGGCCGCCCATTGAGTTCCCCAGCAGGTGAACTTTCTGGATATCTAACTGATCGACCACGCTTTTCAGAATGCGCGCATTCAGGTCAGAGCGAGAGCCGGTATTGACGATCGAATCGCTTTTGCCCCAGCCAGGGCAGTCCAGCAGGATCACGCGATAGCCCGCTTCGACTAACGGGTCGATGTTGCGGCTAAAGTTGGCCCAGCCCGTAGCACCCGGGCCTGAACCGTGTAGCATCACGACCGTTTCATCGCCCTGACCGCAGTCGTTATAGTGAATGCGCAGCGTCTGTCCGGCTTCTTCAACGTTGAGGAAACGGCTGGTTGCGGCTTCGGTTTGAGGTTGATAGCTCATCATATTCTCCTGCTTAATCAATTCGTTGTGGTGGCGCTCAGCGAGCCAAATCCGGCGATCCATTCTGGGATCGGGCGATAATAACGGCCTTCCGTGCGGTAGCTGCCCATCGCGGAAAGCGTGGCGAACGCGGCGGCCCAGGTTTTCACTTCATGGGTCGATTTGCCGGCGATCGCAGAGAGTTCTTCATTGCTGATGGCATCCAGTTCCGCCAGGCGGCCCTGCTCCAGCAGCGTCATAAACTGGTTGTCCCAAATCGGGTTCAGCGGATGCAGGGTTTTCTGGTCTTCCACAAAGCGCTCGGCGGCTTCAATGACCCGACGCTGACGCAGTTCGCGCTCATCCGGCGGCAACTGCTTGCCGCTGCCCAGCAGGCGGTCGCGCATATGGGCGTCGACTTTTGCCAGTTCAGGGACCGGCGGCTGATGCGACAGGCCGCCGGAGCCTAAAATCAGCACCCTTTTATTGAGCGTTGAGAGAAAACGGCCCATCGCTTCGCCGAGCATGCGCGTGCGCTGGAATCCCGGCAGCGGCGTGGCAACACCGTTGATAAACACCGGCAGAACCGGCACCTTGTCCAGCCCGCCGAGCAGCAGCTCCAGCGGCTGAGCAAACCCGTGATCGACCTGCATGCAGTAGGAGACGGCGAGATCAATGCCGCTTTTCATCACCGAATGGGCACAGGCTTCCGCCAGCTCCGTCGGGACCGGCAGCACGCCCGCGGCGGTGGAAAAATCGCCAATCGAGGTGGCGCCTACGCCTAAACAGAACGGGGGCATGACGTCATAGAAAAAGCCGTTGTAGTGATCCGGGGCGAACAACACCACCAGTTCGGGGTCAAACGCCGCAATTCGCGCGCTGGCGGCGGCAATCACACCGTTCACTTCATCCAGCACGTCCTGTGCCGGGTCGACATAGCCCACCAGCGGCGTGTGGGAGAGACAGTGGAGATAGGTATTCATCTCAGGCCACCTTTTCTTCATTAAGAGCCGATTCCACGCTCGTCAGCGCCATCACGTGAGCGAGCTGGTCCAGGGTTTTATTGAGGGTTTGCGGGATAGCCAGCGCGGCAACGAAACGGTCCGGGCGCACCACCACCAGCGAAGCGTTCTGCGCGGCAAACCAGGTTTTCAGGCGGTTCTGGGTATCGCCAAGGCGAATCACGCCGTCAAAATTGTCCTGTGGGGTACGAATCTGGACGTCCGGCACCACCTGGATAAAACAGGTTCCCAGCGCACGCCATTGCGCAATCTGACTCTCGCTCATCCCCCACAATGGGTTGCAGCCCCAGGCGATCACCGCGAACTTCGCGCCAATCACATCATCCAGCAGCGCGACATCGCCATTTTCGCGGGTCACTTTCGGTTGGATAAACATCTTGCCAACCGGAGACGCTTTCGCATCACCTTCCAGCAACAGCGCGCCTTCACGGTACTGTGGCATCGGCTTAAAGCGCATTTCGAGGAAGTAACGTTTCACCGGCGGAATGTAGTTCAGCAGCCAGGAGATACCGTCGCGCACGGTGCCATGCCAACGTTTCGCCGGTGCCAGGACGTTACCGGCGGTGACGGAGAGATCGATCATCGCTTTGGCGTGGTCACGACGCTCTTGTTGATAGCTATCGAGCAGCGAATCACCCGCTTTGCCGTTCACCACCATCGCCAGTTTCCACGCCAGGTTAAAGGCATCGCGCATGCCGCTGTTGTAACCCTGCCCCTGCCACACCGGCATGATGTGGGCTGCGTCACCGGCCAGCAGGACGCGATCAACACGGAAGCGTTCGGCGATGCGCGCGTTGTGGGTGTAGACGCGCTGGCGGATAAGCTCTACGTTATCCGGGTCCGGCAGCACCTGACTGAGTAAGCGGCGCATGTTTGCCGGTTCGCTCAGCTGCGCTTCGGTTTCGCCCGGCATCACCATAAATTCAAAGCGACGTACGCCGTGCGGCAGCGCCGCCGAAACATAGGGGCGAACCGGGTCGCAGCACAGATAGATATGCGGCGTCGCCAGCGGGTCATTAGCGATGTCGATAACGATCCACTGGTTTGGTGCGGTTTTCCCTTCAAACGGCACGTTTAACGTGCGGCGGATAAAACTCGCGCCGCCGTCGCAGGCCACCAGCCAGTTCGCCTGCACGGTTTCACGTTCGCCATCCGGTCCTTTCAGATTGATCGTGACAGTGTCACCGTTTTGACTAAACGCTTCCAGCTCGCGAGAGAACAGACAGCGGACGTTTGGAAAACGGCGCAGCCCCTGGTACATCACCTCATCCACCTGGGGTTGAATAAAGGCATTGCGGCGCGACCAGCCAAACTCGTCGGTCATCGGCTGAATGTCAGCAAAGCAACGGCCTTTCGGTGTCAGAAAGCGCATCGCGTGCCACGGAGTGGTATGCGGCAGCACTTTATCCACCAGCCCGACGGACTGCATGGTGCGCAGCGCTTCGTCATCAATACCGATGGCTCGCGGATAGTCGATCAATTTATCCAACTTCTCGACCACCAGCACCTCAACGCCCATCTGCCCCAGGTAATTGGCCATCATCAGCCCCACCGGGCCGGCGCCAGCAATAGCCACCTGAACCTGATGTTGAACGGCGGGTTGGATATCCGGATTGGATGTTGTCATTTTCAATACCTCACGACTCGGACCAGGCGCGTTCGTTGTGTTACAACACAAGCGCGCTTGTTAATTTGATGTAAAAATATTTTTATAATGAGCGCAGTATATGTCCGGGGATTTAGGCTACAATCAAAACAGACCAGGATGTGCACCAGGTGCACAACGTTGTTTTAGATATAAAAATGTCAGGAAATATGAAGAATAACGATGCGACCGATTACAAAACCGTGCGGGGTTTAACGCGGGGTTTATTGTTGCTGAATTTGTTAAATAAATTCGACGGAGGCGCGTCAACCGCGACGTTGGCGGAGTTTAGCGGCCTGCACCGTACCACCGTCAGAAGGCTGTTGGAGACCCTCCAGGAAGAGGGGTATGTGCGACGCAGTTTGTCAGATGATAGTTTCCGTTTGACGATGAAAGTGCGGCAGTTAAGTGAGGGATTTCGTGACGAACATTGGATTTCTGCACTTGCGACACCGTTACTTGGAGAATTATTGCGCGAGGTCATTTGGCCGACCGATTTAACCACGCTGGACGTCGATGCCATGGTGGTACGTGAAACAACCCACCGTTTTAGCCGCCTTTCCTTCCACCGTTCGATGGTGGGTCGCCGTCTGCCGTTGCTGCTGACCGCTTCCGGCTTGACCTGGCTGGCCTTTTCGCCGGAACACGAGCGTCAGCCCATTATTGAGATGCTGGCAGCGAGGCCGGAAGAGGAATACCAGTTGGCCCGTGAGCCGGAAAAACTGCACGCGATTCTCGAGAAGACGCGCAAAAACGGCTACGGTTCAAACTTCCAGGGCTGGCAACTGGAGCAGAAAATCGCCTCTATCGCCGTACCGGTCCGTAGCCAGGAGCGCGTGATTGGCTGCCTGAACCTGGTGTATATCGCCAAAGCGATGACGATTGAACAGGCGGCGGAAAAACATCTGGCCGCCCTGCTGCGCGTTACCCGGCAGATTGAGGAACGAATGGAAGAGGAAGAAATTTTTTATGAGCACCGTTAAACGCGGGATTTTCGCAGTTAACGTATAAGTGTTATCGCCAAAGCCGGGTTTTTCTTATCAGCCGTTGTTTCTACTATCCGGGTATTGCCAGTCCATACCCGGAGACATCATGAAAGCATTTGCGATTACCCGCGCAGCCACCAACGGCAGCAACATTGCGTATATCAACGAAATTACCCTCCCCGTCCCGCAGGCTCAGGGACATGACTTATTGGTAGAAATCAAGGCGATTTCCGTTAACCCCGTCGACACCAAAGTGCGTGCCGGTTTCTCTGCCGACACGCCGCGTGTGCTGGGCTGGGACGCCGTTGGCGTGGTAAAAGCCGTGGGTAATGACGTCACCCTTTTCGCCCCTGGCGATGAAGTCTGGTACGCCGGCGCGTTAGGCCGCCCCGGCAGCAACAGCGAATTCCAGTTAGTTGATGAACGTATTGTCGCGTTAAAACCACGCTCGCTGGATAACGCGTCTGCCGCCGCGCTCCCGCTGACCGCCATCACCGCATGGGAGCTGCTGTTCGACCGACTGGGCGTAACACGCGACGGTAACGAAGGCGATACGCTGCTGATCGTCGGCGCAGCAGGCGGTGTGGGTTCCATTCTGACCCAGCTAGCCAGCAAGCTGACCAAAATGACCGTCATCGGTACGGCCTCACGTCCGGCAAGCCAGCAGTGGGTTCGCGAAGCCGGTGCGCATCACGTGATTGATCACAGCAAACCGCTAAGCGAAGAGCTGGCGCGTATTGGCGTCAAAGAAGTGACCCACGTTGCCAGCCTGAACAATACTGAAGCGCATTATCTGTCGCTGATCGCCGCGCTGGCCCCGCAGGGCAAACTGGCGCTGATTGACGATCCGCAAAGCCTTGATGTGGTGCCCTTGAAGCTGAAAAGCATTTCGCTGCATTGGGAGTTTATGTTTACTCGTTCCATGTTTGAAACCCGCGACATGATTGCCCAGCATCAATTGCTGTCTGAAGTGGCGACGTTAATTGATAACCAGGTGATTAAAACCACGCTCGGCGAGCATTACGGCGCGATCACCGCCGAAAATCTGCAAAAAGCGCACGCACAGCTGGAAACCGGTCGTGCGGTCGGGAAAATTGTGCTGGAGGGGTTTTAAGATGATTTCAATTATTGCGGTGCTGAAAGCGCGCCCGGGTAAAACGGAATCCTTGCGCGACGCGCTGAAAGCACTGCTGCTGCCCACACGTCAGGAGCCAGGCAATCTCGACTATACGCTCTTTCAACTGCGTGATGAACCAGAGACGTTTTACATGCGGGAATCGTGGCGAGATGAGGCGGCGCTGGAGGAACATATTGCGTTGCCGCACTTTCAGGCTTTTATTGGGCAGATGGAGAGCCTGTTGGCAGAACCGCTACGGTTGGATTACTTAACGCCGATTGAGGCTGACTAACGATGAATATGCACTCTCTTCTGAAGAAGAGAGTGCATCGTCTTACACCACGGCGGTCGTCAACCGCGAGGAGCAGCAGAGCTGCCCCTGCTCGTCAAAGATCTCAATTTGCCAGACCTGATGGCGACGCCCGGCATGCAGTGCTTTACACACTCCCCGTACTCGCCCGCTGCGGACAGAACGAATATGGTTAGCGTTAACCTCCAGCCCGACCACCCGCTGCTCGCCTTCAGTACACAGGTACCCGGCGACAGAGCCCAGCGTTTCGGCCAGCACGACAGATGCGCCGCCGTGCAGCAGGCCAAACGGTTGATGCGTGCGGCTATCCACCGGCATCGTCGCTTCCAGCGCATCGTTCCCCAGGTGCGTAAACTGAATATCCAGCAGCCCCACCATATTACCTTCGCCCATGGCGTTAAGCGCCTCAAGCGTGGTTTGCCGTCTCCAGATCATCCGATAATCTCCAGTAAAGCCTGTAATGGATGGCGCACGCCGTTACCCTCAACGCGCTTAACCTGACTGCGGCACGAGTAACCTGTTGCCAGGCAGCGATTGCGCGGAAGGCGCTGCATCGCCTGCTGCCACGACAATTCGTAGATCCCCAGAGAATTAGCGTGGTTCTTCACCTCATGGCCGTAGGTTCCCGCCATGCCACAGCAGCCCACGCTGACGTTTTCCAGCGTCGCGCCAAAGCGGGCGAAGATTGTCGCCCACTGCTTCGGCGCCGTCGGCAGCGCGGTCACTTCGGTACAGTGACCAAACAGATACCAGGACTCACCCGATGGCGACACGCTTTCGCGTTGCGCCACCGCCTGCGGCAGCCATTCGTGCACCAGCATAACGTTGAAGTCGCCGCGCTGGTCACCCAGCACCTGCTTGTACTCGTCGCGATAACACAGCACCAACGCCGGGTCGACGCCCACCATCGGCATCCCGAGCGCCGCAACGCGGTTCAGGTAATCCGCCGTTTTCTGCGCGGTTTTGGTAAAGCGAGTGACGAAGCCCTTAATATGCTGCGCCTTACCGTTCGGAGAGAACGGTAGCAGCACCGGCTGATAGCCGAGTTTATCAATCAGACGAACAAAATCGGCCACCACCTGCGCGTCGTAGTAGCTGGTAAACGGATCCTGCACCACCAGCACGGTTTGCGCCTTTTGTTCCGGCGTCAACGTTTCCAGCTGTTCGAGCGTCATGTTGGCCGAGCGATGGGTAACCATCTGCTTTTGCAACGATGGCGCGGAAAGCAGCGGTAAATCGACCATGCCGATGTGCTTTTCCGACAGCTTGCGCACCAGCGGTTGGCTCATAAAGAAGTTGAAAGTCTTCGGCGCGCGAGCCATCAGCGGGGCATAGCTTTCGACCGTTGCCACCAGATGATCGCGCACCGGGCGTAGATAACGGGTGTGATAAAGCTGAAGGAAACGTGAACGGAACTCCGGCACGTCAATTTTAATCGGACACTGAGTTGAGCAGGCTTTACAGGCCAGACAGCCTGACATCGCCTCTTTCACCTCATGAGAGAAGTCATATTCGCCCTTACGCGCGTGCCAGCTGTTGCGCGTGCGCTCAACCAACGAACGCAGGCTGGCGCGTTTCTCCGGCAGCTCTCTTTCCAGTAACAACGGGTCAACGCCGCGATCCGCCAGCAGACGCAACCACTCGCGTACCAGCGTGGCGCGGCCTTTCGGCGAGTGCATGCGGTTATTGGTGATTTTCATCGACGGCACATCGGCTTTTGGCATCGAAGTTGAAGCACAGGCCGTTGCCGTTACACTCCATCGCGCCGCGCCAGGATGAACGCACGGTCACCGGGATTTGTCGGTCGTAGGTGCCGCGTTTCACCGCGTCCACCTTCATCATCGGGGCATCCACGCCTTCCGGCGGACAAATTTTGCCAGGGTTAAGGCGGTTATCAGGGTCAAAGGCCGCCTTCACTTTGCGCAGCTCAGCGTACAACTGCTCGCCGAAGAAAGCCGGGCTGTATTCCGCACGGAAACCTTTTCCGTGCTCGCCCCACAGCAGACCGCCATATTTAGCCGTCAGCGCCACCACTTCGTCGGAAATCTGCTTCATCAGCACTTCCTGCTGCGGGTCGCACATATCCAGCGCCGGACGCACGTGCAGCACGCCCGCGTCGACGTGGCCAAACATACCGTAGCTCAGTCCATGGCTATCGAGTAGCGCACGGAATTCCACAATATAGTCGGCAAGATGCTCCGGCGGCACACAGGTGTCTTCAGCAAACGGGATCGGCTTAGCCGCCCCTTTGGCGTTACCCAGCAGGCCTACCGCTTTTTTACGCATAGCGTAAATACGCTCGATGCCGTCCAGCTCGTTACAACGCTGCCAGCCAATCAGCCCACCTTCATTCTGTGCAATCAGTTCATCCAGACGTGCACACAGCGCGCTGACCTGGCCTTCAATCAACGCTTCATCGTCGCCAGAGAACTCAACGATATTGAGCCCGAGCATCTCTTTATCGGAACGTCGGTAATCAGCTCACTCACCGAATGCCAGACGATATCTTCCCGCGCCAGGTTCAATACCTTCGAATCGACGGTTTCAACCGACAGGGCGCGCGCTTCCACCATAAAGGGCGCATTGCGCAGCGCGGAGTCAAAGGAGTCATACTTAATATTGACCAACCGACGAACCTTCGGTAGCGGCGTAATATCCAGTCGCGCTTCGGTAATGAACGCCAGCGTGCCTTCCGAACCGGTGAGAATACGGGTAAGGTCAAACTCAGTCATCTCATCGTTAAAAACGTGGCGCAGGTCATAACCGGTGAGGAAGCGGTTAAGTTTGGGAAATTTGTCGAGGATCAGCTGACGGTTGTCGCGACAGCGTTCAAAGACGGTGCGGTAAATACGCCCCGCTGCCGACTGCTCTTTGGCTAACGTCTCGGCCAGCGCCACCGGCACCGGCTGCGTATCGAGAATATCCCCCCCAACAGCACGGCGCGCACGCCCAGCACGTGGTCGGAGGTTTTGCCGTACACCAGCGACCCCTGTCCGGAGGCGTCGGTATTGATCATCCCGCCCAGCGTCGCGCGGTTGCTGGTCGACAGCTCCGGGAGAAGAAATAACCGTAGGGTTTCAGGTACTGGTTAAGCTGATCCTTAATCACGCCCGCTTCCACGCGCACCCAGCCCTCTTCAGGGTTGATTTCAATGATGCGGTTCATATAACGGGACATGTCGATAATAATGCCCTGATTCAGCGCCTGGCCGTTGGTGCCAGTGCCGCCACCGCGCGGGTGAAAACCAGGGTTTGAAAGCGTTCTTCTGCCGCCAGACGAGCCAGCAGCGCGACATCCGCCGTGGAGCGCGGGAATACTACCGCATCGGGAAGAAGCTGGTAGATACTGTTATCGGTCGCCATCGTTAGCCTGTCGGCATAGCGGGTGGCGGTATCGCCGGTAAAGCCTTGTTGCTCCAGTGCCTGCAAATAATTCAACACCAGCTGAACTACGCCAGGTGCCTGAGAAATCTGTGGGATCATTACGTTTGACCCTTTCTGAATGTTGTGTTGTACGCACAGCGGTCCGCCGGTTTGCGCTCAGGCGGCACACTGTGGATAGATAATTAATCGTTTGCGTCGTGCCGTTATCGTTTTATCACATTTTTTTCTTATACGCCCGGGAGTTTTTGTCGCAGAATCAGCGCCGGGAATTTATTGATATTATTATCAATGAACGATTTACGCTGCGTCAGCGCTCTGACGAGCAACAGAAGGTAAAACTCATTTATGAACACGATCCCTCGCCTCGTGATATTCCACAAATACTGCTATCGGTGCTGTTTTTAGCGTTGATGATCATCGCCTGTTTATGGATTGTTCAGCCGTTTATTCTGGGCTTCGCCTGGGCGGCGACTATCGTGATTGCCACCTGGCCTGTGCTGCTCTGGTTCCAGCGCCTGCTTTTCGGTCGCCGTTCGCTCGCCGTACTGGTAATGACGCTTTTGCTCTTTTTACTGTTTGTTATTCCCATTTCTCTGCTGGTCAACAGCCTCGTTGACGGCAGTACCCCGTTGGTGCATGCCATCACCAGCGGCAATTTGACCCTGCCGGACCTGGCTGGTTAAACAGTATTCCGTTTATTGGCGCGAAGCTCTACAGCGGCTGCATAGTCTGCTGGACATGGGGGCAGCGCGCTGATGGCGAAAGTTCGCCCTTACATCGGCACCACAACCACCTGGTTTGTCGGCCAGGCGGCGCACGTCGGTCGTTTCCTGATGCACAGCGCGCTGATGCTGCTGTTTAGCGCCCTGCTGTACTGGCAGGGGAGAAAGTCGCCTTCGGGATGCGCTACTTCGCTACGCGCCTTGCCGCCAAGCGCGGCGACGCGGCAGTGCTGCTGGCGGGACAGGCCATCCGCGCCGTGGCGCTCGGCGTGGTAGTCACCGCGCTGGTCCAGGCGGTACTGGGCGGGATTGGCCTTGGTATTTCCGGGGTACCCTACGCCACGCTGCTGACGGTGGTGATGATCTTCTCCTGCCTGGTGCAACTGGGACCATTGATTGTTTTAGTCCCGAGCATTATTTGGCTGTACTGGACCGGAGACACCACCTGGGCACGGTGCTGCTGGTGTGGAGCTGCGTGGTGGGCACGATGGATAACGTGATTCGCCCGATGCTGATTCGTATGGGCGCTGACCTGCCGATGATTCTGATTCTCTCCGGCGTTATCGGTGGTCTGGTCGCCTTCGGCATGATTGGCCTGTTTATCGGCCCGGTGTTACTGGCTGTCTCCTGGCGTCTGTTTGATGCCTGGCTACACGAAGTGCCACCGCCATCGACCGATCCGGACGACGTGCTGGAAGAGCTCAACGAGCTGGAAAAAGATAACTATCCGAAACAATAAGATAGATAAAAGGCGGGAAACCCGCCTTTTACTTAAGTACCGCTGATTTATTTCCTCTTTTTTGCCCCTGTAGCGCCCTCTCTCTGCGACATACCGCGGAAATCATTCACATTTATTTAACTATTGAGACGAATCCGATCGACGCAAAAATCGGCCATGCCTACTATAAGGACCAAGGCAATAGATCAACCCCTTGATTTATATATCCCCTGAGTGAAACAACGAATTGCTGTGTGTAGTCTTTGCCCATCTCCCACGATGGGCCTTTTTTTGCCTGTTGCACAGCAATCCCCCGGATGCATCACACCCGTGTTCGCGATTAACGCCCCACTTCGCAGCGGCTCATCATTTGCCAGTTGAAAGGCAGAACGCGGATCTCACCGGTTACCCTCACCGTCGCGCGGCCATGAATGTCCGCCGAAGAACTCCCCACCTGCAGTTCAAACTCGCCGGGCTCAACAATGCGTTGGCCTTCGTAGCTGGTGAAGTTGAGCATATCGACTGCAGCGTGAAGATGAGCGTCGCCTGTTCACCCGGCGCAAGCGTAACGCGCTGGAACGCTTTCAGTTCCTGAAGTGGGCGCACCATTGAGGAGACCTTATCGCGGACATAGACCTGAACGACTTCACTGCCGCTACGTTCACCGTGGTTTTTCACCGTCACACGTAGCGTGATGTCACCGTCGATAGACACTTCAGACTGCGCTAACTGCGGCTCATCGTAGTGGAAATCCCCCAGCCTTTGCCGTAGCCAAATGGATACAGCGCGCCAAAATGGAACGCAAACGGCGTACCGCCGCTCTTCAACTTGTGGTTGTAGTAAAACGGCATCGCGCCCGCGCTTTTCGGTACGCTCACCACCAGACGCCCCTGAGGTTCGGCGCGGCCGGTGAGCACATCAGCAATCGCCCAACCGCCTTCCTGCCCGGAGCCCAGGCCAGCATTAGCGCCGCCACTTTTTTCTCCAGCCCTTGCAGGTTATATGGCCGTCCGCCGGTCATCACCACCACCACCGGCTTGCCGGTATCCACCAGCGCCTGAAGCAGCTGTTGCTGAACGCCTGGCAGATTCAGGCTATCGGTATCCGACCCTTCCCCAACAGTCCCACTCTGGAACAGCCCCGCCAGATCGCCGACACAGGCGACGATCACATCGCTGTCCTGCGCAGCACGCACCGCGTCGGAATCAGGCTGAGATCCTGTGACACCGGGAGGACTGCATCGGTTTGCCCGAGCTGTCGCCGGGGAAAACCGGCGCACCGGCCATTCTCTGCTCGATGATGTGACAGCCTTTGGCATAACGTACATGGCTGTCGCCAAGATAGTCACGCAGCGCCGCCAGCGGCGTGGTGACCTGCGAGGTGTTGTCGACCATATCGCTGATAATCAAATGCACCGGGAAGCTATAGCCGCTAAGCAGTGCCAGCGGGTCGTCCGCGGTTGGGCCAACGACCGCAACGCGTGAATTTCCAGCGATTGGCAGCGCATTGCGATTCTCCAGCAACGTGATGGATCGGGTAGCCACCTCTCTGGCCACCTGTCGCGTAGCGTCGGACTGTAGCGAGGTAGCGTTTTCATCAACGTAAGGATGTTCAAACAGACCAAGACGGAATTTTTCCGTTAAGGTACGCGAGACGATTTCGTCGATTTTTTCCGGGGTGATTAGCCCACGCGCAACCGCCTCTGCCAGGTGACGCGCACAGTCATCTTTCGGCAGCTCAACGTCCAGCCCAGCGTTAAACGCCAGCGCCGCCGATTCCGCCGCATCCTGCGCCACGCCATGGTGCTGATGCAGCAGGCTGACGCCGCCGTAATCGGCCACCACAATGCCGTCAAAGCCCCAGCGCTCACGCAATATGGTAGTCAGCAGGAAGCTGTCGCTATGGCCGGGTTGGTTATCAATGTCGTGATAGGCCGGCATCACCGAACCGGCGTGCGCACGTTTCACCGCCATCTCAAACGGCAGCAGGAAGGTATCGTTCAGTTCACGAAAGCCGAGATGCACCGGCGCATGGTTACGCGCCCCTTCGCTGAAAGAGTGTCCGACATAGTGCTTCAGCGTCGCCAGAACGTCGCGTTTCTCGCCCTGCAGGCCTTCAACATAGGCGCAGGCCATCACGCCCACCAGCCACGGGTCCTCGCCAAATGTCTCTTCCGTACGCCCCCAACGCACATCGCGTGAAACGTCCAGTACCGGCGCCAGCCCTTGCTTACAGCCCGTGGAGCGCGCCTCTTCCCCTATTTGGCAGGCCGCGCGTTTCACCAGTTCAGGATCCCAGGTGGAACCATAGTTTAGCGACGAAGGGAACAGCGTTGCATCCTTGCACAGGAGCCCACCAGACATTCTTCATGGAACAGTGCAGGAATCCCCAGACGCGTTTCTTCCATCATCATTTTTTGCAGGCGGTTAGCCGCGCGCACGCCGGTTTTGGCGTCGACAATATGGGTACCCAGCGGGCGGGTGATCTGCCCGACGCCCATCTTTAAACGTTCACTCAGGGAAGTTTGCTCACTGACGCCCGCAAACTCATCGCTCATGTCGGTACGCTCACGATGGTTGCCATCTTCCGACAGCACCAGCCACCAGGCATGCATCTGGGCGTATTTCTCTTCAGGCGTCATTCGCGCCAGTAAATCGGCGACGCGTTCCTTAATGGGACGTTGAGGATCTTTGTAAATCGGGTCATAGCCATTCTCCTGATTCGCTGATAAATAGCCGAAAATATTCCGCTAAGCTTGTGGTCCAGGTAGCAGTATTCAGAAGTGACGGATGAGGAACAATTGTTGAAATTGCCTGAAGATTTACGATATTTGGTTTTCTTCGCAGAGTGTGATCGGTAACACCTTGAGACAAAAAATCCCGGCAAGGCCCGGGATTTCAGTAGGATAGCGAATTACTTTTTCAGTTCAGCAAGGCTCAGCCAGGTCTGCACGACGGTGTCCGGGTTCAGCGACAGGCTATCGATCCCTTCCTCCATCAGCCAGGCAGCAAAGTCTTCGTGATCGGACGGCCCCTGGCCGCAGATACCGACATACTTGCCCTGCTTCTTGGCTGCGCGAATCGCCATCGACAGCAGCGCTTTCACCGCCTCGTTACGCTCATCAAACAGCGCGGAAACGACGCCAGAGTCTCGATCCAGGCCAGCGCCAGCTGCGTCATGTCGTTTGAGCCAATGGAGAAGCCGTCAAAGTGTTCAAGGAACTGCTCCGCCAGCAGGGCGTTGGACGGAATCTCACACATCATGATGATCTTCAGCCCGTTTTCACCGCGCTTGAGGCCCTGACGCGCCAGTTCATCCACCACCGCTTTCGCCTGATCCACGGTACGTACGAACGGTACCATGATTTCGACGTTGGTCAGCCCCATGTCGTTACGCACGCGTTTCACCGCTTCACACTCGAGGGCAAAGCAGTCACGGAAGCTGTCAGACACATAGCGGCCAGCACCGCGGAAGCCGAGCATCGGGTTCTCTTCTTCCGGTTCATAACGTTCGCCGCCGACCAGATTGGCGTATTCGTTCGACTTAAAGTCAGACAGACGCACAATCACGCGTTTCGGATAGAACGCCGCGCCCAGCGTGGCGATCCCTTCCGTCAGACGGCCAACGTAGAACTCTTTCGGCGAATCGAACCCTTTCATCATTTCGCGGATTTCGTTTTGCAGTTTTGGTTCCTGGTCGTCGAATTCGAGCAGTGCGCGCGGGTGCACGCCGATCATACGGTTGATGATGAACTCCAGACGCGCCAGACCCACGCCTTCGTTTGGCAAGCAGGCGAAGTCAAACGCGCGGTCCGGGTTGCCGACGTTCATCATGATCTTCAGCGGCAAATCCGGCATGGTATCCACGCTGGAGCTTTTTACGCTGAAGTCCAACAGGTCGGCGTAAACGTAGCCGGTGTCGCCTTCGGCACAGGAAACGGTGACCTTTTCGTCATCCTTCATGCGCTCGGTGGCATCGCCACAGCCCACCACCGCCGGGATCCCAGTTCACGGGCAATAATCGCCGCGTGGCAGGTACGTCCGCCGCGGTTGGTGACAATCGCCGCGGCTTTTTTCATGATCGGTTCCAATCCGGGTCGGTCATGTCGGTGACCAGGACATCGCCCGGCTGGATGCGATTCATTTCGCTGATGTCATGAATAACTTTAACCGGGCCCGCGCCAATACGGTGACCGATGGCGCGGCCTTCCGCCACGATACGTCCCTGCGAGTGCAGCGTATAACGTTCCATCACCTGCCGCGCGAACGTACCGTCTCAGGACGCGCCTGAACGATAAACAGCTTGCCGGTATGACCGTCTTTCGCCCACTCGATGTCCATCGGACGACCGTAGTGTTTTTCAATTTGTACCGCCTGCTTCGCCAACTCCTGCACTTCGTCGTTAGTCAGCGAGAAGATATCGCTTTGCTGCTGCGGCACGTCTTCAATGCGCACCTGTTTGCCATGCTCCTGGGTCGGCGCATAGACCATACGAATTTTCTTCGAGCCCATGGTACGGCGAACAATCGCCGGGCGACCGGCGGCGAGGGTCGGTTTGTGAACGTAGAACTCATCCGGGTTCACCGCGCCCTGCACCACCATTTCCCGAGGCCCACGCGGAGGTGATAAACACCACCTGGTCAAAGCCGGATTCGGTATCGATGGAGAACATGACGCCAGAGGAAGCGAGATCTGAACGCACCATCAGCTGTACGCCCGCGGAGAGCGCGACGCCGCGATGGTCATAGCCCTGATGTACGCGGTAAGAAATAGCGCGGTCGTTGAACAGTGAAGCAAACACGTGCTTCACCGCCACCAGCACCGCGTCATAGCCCTGGACGTTAAGGAAGGTTTCCTGCTGACCGGCGAAGGAAGCGTCCGGCATATCTTCAGCTGTTGCGGAAGAACGCACGGCAAAGGAGGCATTGGCGTTATCAGCGGCCAGCTGGTTATACGCTTCGTGAATTGCCTGTTCCAGTTCGCTCTGGAAAGGAGTGTCGATGATCCACTGGCGGATCTGCGCGCCAGCTTTCGCCAGGGCGGTAACGTCGTCAATATCGGTGTTATCCAACAGTTGATAAATCTGCTGGTTTACGCCGCTCTGGTCGAGAAACTGATTAAACGCATCGGCAGTGGTGGCAAATCCGTTGGGCACAGACACACCCATTCCGGACAGATTAGTAATCATTTCACCCAAGGAGCATTTTTGCCTCCAACTCTGTCTACATCATTCATGCCGAGTTGGTTGTACCAAAGCACCAGCGGTGACGAGCCATTGTTGGACATCGAGACAATCCTTTTTTGATTTAAAGAAGCAGTGATAAGAAACGACTGACTACTTAAAATATCCTCGCATATTTAAACGGCCGAAAAAAACGGTGAATCGTGTAAGCAAATTATTTTTTTACTTTTTAGGATTGATTCCTGTTTATTCATAACCTACTGATTAGCCTGAAAAGGCACAAAAACATGCGGTCTATTGACCTCTTTTGGAAATTGAAACGACCATTTCATTAAAAATAAAAATACCGTTTCATTTTTAAATTTAAGACAAATACGTCTGGCTTGTGTTTAAATTTAATTTACCCTTTCAGGCAATTAACGGGAGTCAAGCAATATGGATAACGCAGTCGACAGGCAGGTATTTTATATTTCTGACGGAACCGCGATTACGGCGGAGGTGCTCGGCCACGCGGTCATGTCGCAGTTCCCGGTAGCGATAAACAGCATCACTCTGCCGTTTATCGAAAGTGAAAGTCGCGCGCGGGCGGTGAAGGAACAGATCGATGCTATTTACCAGCAAACGGGCGTACGGCCTCTGGTGTTCTATTCGATTGTGATCCCGAAATTCGTGACATTATTCTGCAATGTGAAGGTTTTTGTCAGGATATTGTGCAGGCGCTGGTCGCGCCGTTGCAGGAAGAACTGAAGCTTGACCCAACGCCGATTGCTCACCGTACCCACGGCTTAACCCCGGTAACCTGACCAAATACGATGCACGTATCGCCGCCATTGACTACACCCTGGCACACGACGACGGTATCTCGCTGCGTAATCTCGATCAGGCGCAGGTGATTTTGCTGGGTGTGTCGCGCTGCGGTAAAACGCCGACCAGCCTGTATCTGGCGATGCAGTTCGGCATTCGCGCAGCCAACTACCCCTTTATTGCCGATGATATGGACAATCTGGTGCTGCCTGCCTCGCTCAAACCGCTGCAGCATAAGCTGTTCGGGCTGACAATCAATCCTGAGCGTCTGGCGGCCATTCGTGAAGAGCGGCGGGAAAACAGCCGCTATGCGTCAATGCGCCAGTGCCGAATGGAAGTGGCCGAGGTCGAGGCGCTTTACCGCCGTCATCAGATCCCATGGCTGAACAGTACCAACTACTCGGTTGAAGAAATTGCCACGAAAATCATGGATATAATGGGATTAAGTCGCAGAATGTACTAACACACTAGTACAATGCAGCAAATTTGGTTATCATAGCTTTGTGATTGAGAGCACATTACCTGCCACGCTTGAATTAAACCCAGATTGGTTTATCGTGATGTGCATCACTTCCCAGCATCTTGACTGGTGAAGCAACAAATTTCTGAGACTTCCATGAATAAGACCGATGAATTGCGTACCGCTCGAATTGAGAGCCTGATTACGCCTGCTGAACTTGCTCAGCGCCACCCTGTATCACCGGACGTTGCGGCCCACGTCACCGCCTCACGCCATCGTATTGAAAAAATCCTCAACGGTGAAGACCGTCGCCTGCTGGCGATAGTAGGCCCTGCTCCATTCATGACCTCGATGCCGCGATGGATTATGCTCGTCGCCTTCAGGTGCTGCGTGAAAAGCATCAGGGCGAGCTGGAAATCGTCATGCGCACCTATTTCGAAAAGCCGCGCACCGTGGTGGGCTGGAAAGGATTAATCTCCGATCCAGACCTCAACGGCAGCTACCGCGTTAACCACGGTATTGAGCAGGCACGTAAGCTGCTGTTACAGGTCAACACGCTGGGTGTACCGACGGCGACCGAGTTCCTCGATATGGTGACCGGTCAGTTTATCGCCGATTTAATCAGTTGGGGCGCCATTGGCGCCAGGACAACGGAAAGCCAGATCCACCGTGAAATGGCCTCTGCGCTCTCCTGCCCGGTAGGTTTTAAAAACGGCACCGACGGCAACACCCGCATTGCGGTTGACGCTACTCGCGCGGCGCGTGCCAGTCATATGTTCCTGTCGCCGGATAAAAACGGTCAGATGACTATCTATCAGACCAGCGGCAACCCGTATGGCCATATCATTATGCGTGGCGGCAAAAAACCGAACTACCATGCTGACGATATCGCCGCGGCCTGCGACACGCTGCATCAGTTTGATCTCCCGAGCACCTGGTGGTCGACTTCAGTCACGGCAACTGCCAGAAGCAGCATCGCCGTCAGCTGGAAGTGTGCGACGATATCTGCCAACAGATCCGCAATGGTTCCTCGGCTATTGCCGGTATTATGGCGGAAAGTTTCCTGCGTGAAGGGACGCAAAAGATCGTCGCTGACCAGCCGCTAACCTACGGTCAGTCGATTACCGATCCGTGTCTGAGCTGGGAAGATACCGAACTGCTGCTGGAAAAGCTGGCAGCCGCAGTCGCCACTCGTCTCTAAGCCTCCCCGCCACCGTTCCGCGGTGGGCCATTGCCCCTACCCGATCTAGTGGTAAATAACGCTTGCGGTTACCCCGCCAAAAATCGATAATAATTCTCATTGTTATATTGATTTTCATTATAAATTTAGCAAATGGATAGCTGCGCAAAACAGGAAACCAAGAAGGATAATACCCCGCATCCTCTTCCTCAGGATCGGCGGATCGACAGCCAGACGCTGTTAGGCAACGAGGGTCGTTTAATCATTGAGCATGGAGAGCAGCAGTATCTGCTACGGCAAACTCAGGCAGGAAAGCTGATATTGACCAAGTAGCTGCGCCATCGTCATAGCGCAGCCTGAATACATTAATTAGCTTGAACAGCTGACTTCCAGTCTCTTACCCCAGTCAGGAGGACGTCGACTGTAGTCATCATCCCGATCGCGCCACGGATCGCGCAGCGCTTCATGCAGGCGATGGAGCTCCCGATAGTCGCCTTTCTCCGCTTGCTCAATCGCCCGTTGCGCCAACCAGTTTCGCAGGACCATTGCCGGGTTGGCGAGTTTCATGGCCTGCTGGCGCGTCGCGTCATCCACTTGTTCCAGCTGTAAACGCGCACGGTACTGAGTAAACCAGCTGTCAAAGGCTGCGCGGTCAATAAACTCATCACGCAGCGGCGACGCGGCGCTGTGCTGCTCCGTTTCACTGAGCAAGCGGAAGGTACGCGTATAGTCACTCCCTTCTCTTTCCATCAACGCGTACAAGCCGTTAAGTAGATCGTTATCGCCTGTTCTTTCGCTGAACAGCCCGAGTTTCTGGCGCATTCGCTGCCCGTATTCCCGGAACAGCACCGCCTGATAGCCTTCCAGCGCGGCGTTAAGCGTATCCACCTCAATCAAAGGTGACACCGCCTGCGCCAGACGCTGAAGGTTCCACAGACCGACTGCAGGCTGATTATCGAAGCGATAGCGGCCCTGATGATCCGAGTGGTTACAGATAAACGCGGGTTGATAGTCATCGAGGAAACCAAACGGACCGTAGTCAAGCGTCAGACCCAGTATCGACATGTTGTCGGTATTCATCACGCCATGTGCGAAACCCACCGTTTGCCAGCGGGCAATCATCTGCGCCGTACGCGCCACGACGTCCTGGAACCACAGCGCATAACCATCGGCCTCATGCTGCAACTGCGGCAGTAATGACGGATCGTAAAATCCACCAGCGAACGTACGCTGTCGATATCGCGGCGGTAGTAGAAATGTTCGAAGTGGCCGAATCGGATGTGGCTTTCGGCAATGCGCATCAGCATCGCGCCAGATTCTACCGTTTCGCGGTAGACCGGCGTATCACTGGTCACTATCGCCAGCGCCCGGGTGCCCGGAATGCCAAGATAATGCATGGCTTCCGAGGCCAGACTTTCACGAATCGTCGAACGTAGTACCGCTCGCCCATCGCCCATTCGTGAATATGGCGTGAGTCCAGCGCCCTTAAGATGCCAGTCAACCGTTTTGCCGTTTTCTAACTGCTGTTCGCCCAGTAAGATACCGCGCCCATCGCCCAGTTGCCCTGCCCAGGCGCCAAACTGATGACCACTGTATACCTGTGCTAACGGCGACATACCGGGCAGCAGCGTTTCGCCGCCCCACACGCCAGCGCCGTGTTCAGGCGTGAAAAGTGATTCGGGAATCGCGAGCGCTTGCGCCAGCGGCACGTTGTGCCAGATCACGCGGGCGTTATGCAGCGGCGTGGGCTGTAGCGCACTGTAAAATCCTGGCAGCTCATCGCGCCAGCGGGTGTTAAATGACAGGTTCATGGTTCCTCCTGCCCGTAGTGTATTGGGTTACTGTACGTTAAACACCCGGGTAAGTGCAGGGTTATTGTTGCACTAATGTTGTTAAGGAAGATTCTGCCACTACCGGCCACAGGCTGCCAAGCATCCCGCTAAACCCGAAGGACGCTACGCGCTGACGCGTGTGCTCGTCATCCACACCGGAGATCATAATACCCTGACAGTAAGGCTGGATCTGCGTCACGATCGCACGCAGAAACGGTTCAAAAGACGCGGATTTTGACTGGCGCTGGACAAAGCTTCTATCCAGAACAATGCGAGTGAACAGCCCGGCGAATACCGCGCGGGTGGAGGCATCACCGGAACCAAAGTCACTGAGCACTAAAGGGAAGTGTTGACACAGGTGGGCCAAAGGATGATTTTCATCTACCTGATTGAGGCCTGGATAGCTTTCGCTAACGGCCAACTCCAGAAATGGAAAACGCTGCGCGCTGGCAACGAGCTCATCGTCGGCAAGCAGCGCCGTAACAAGCCCCGGTGGCGCAGTGATCCACGCTTTGAGGTTGTGCTGACGAAAGAACAACTGACAGTTATTCAACAGCGCCAGTTTTTCCTCAAATAAGGTTATTTCTTGTTGTGGGGTAAGGCGCGGCAGCACCAGACCAGTGGGAATGCGTATGTGATTATCAAGACCGCTAAATTGGCTGACGATTTTCAGGCCGACAAGACGCCCGTCGCTATTTCTGGCGGGAAGGAAAAACAATTGAGAACAATACGTATTATCCAGCGATACAATCATTGCGACTGCCCTTCACTAAAAGTCATGTCCGGGTTTCCGACGTCACAAAGCAAAAAACCTACGGTAATGAATACTGCTGTTATTCCTTTCATCGGTTCCTTTTATTTTTGTGGTCCGTCACTGGATCATAATGATTGTAATCGAAAGTAATGGATTAACACAATCAACCTTAAGTTCTATGATCTCACCTGACAAAATCGGCATATTGTCGGCTATTTATTTAAAATGTTGTCGTCTATAAAAAGAAAAGGAGGCATTTCGCCTCCTTTTCTTTTTGATTAAATTCGCCTGGCCTGCCAGAAGTTTTTTCGCCAGTAGACATTATCGAGCGATGACCTCGTGACGCCCTGGCTGGTGGAGGCATGAATAAACTGGTTGTCGGTATCGTAAATACCCACGTGAAGCCCGCTCTCGCCTGCGCCAGTCTTAAAGAACACCAGGTCGCCGGGCAGCAGTTCATCTTTATCTATTTCGGTGCCGATCTTCGCCTGTTGGCGTGTTTCCCGAGGAAGCTGCATTTCGAATTTATCGCGGAAAGTCATCAGCACAAAAGCGGAACAGTCCACGCCGCGGCGGTTCATCCCACCATAGCGATAAGGCGTACCGTGCCAGTTTTGCAACTGATCGTTTAAGCTTGCGATAACGGTAATAGAATCCGAAAGCCGGGGATTGGGCGGCGGCGCGCGATGGCTACTACACCCTGCTAAAACGAAAGCCACGAGAAAAAGAGTCCAGAAACGCATATCCAGCGAATCCTCAGTTTTTTATTCAGCTAATAAATTATATCTATTGCGGTTTGCCTGGCAAGCAATCACCGCCATTTCAAGCGGAGTTGGATTAATTTTCGCCGACATCGTCATAAATGAGCATTTGGTGCCCAGCAATATCCAGTCGCTGAAAGCGCATATTATACGCGGCAGATAAATGCGCGGGCTGCATAACGTTCTCGGTCTCACCGCTGGCGATCAAACGCCCCTGACATAATAGCCAGACACGTCCGGCATGGCGTAATGTATAGTTCAGGTCATGGCTGCTCATCACGATAGCGACGCCAGCCCCCTCAGTTCAGCCAACAACCTATCCAGCGCCGCCTGCTGAGCGACATCAAGACTGTTCATCGGCTCATCCAGTAGCAGAAGCTGACCATCTGGATTATCGTCAGGGTGAATTTGCAGGATAACGGCCGCCAACCGAACTCGCTGCCATTCGCCGCCGGAGAGCTGGCTGACGTTACGTCCGAGCTTATTACTCAGATCCAACATCTCAGTCACGTCAACGGCGAGCGCCGATTGCCGCTCGCCTTGTTGATGCAACATCAGAAATTGCCAGACAGGCATGGCGAAGGGTGGCGTCTGGTGCTGGGAAAGATACGCGCGATGGCGCGCCAACGCCTGCGCTGGCCATTCATCGAGCGGCTGCGCATTCAACGTGATGGTACCCTTCCCGCTACTCAGACCGGCCATTCTGGCCAGCAGCGTACTCTTGCCAGCCCCGTTTGGCCAACAAGATGAATGATCTCACCGGGCTCCACCCTGTCACTGAACGCATGAAGGCGGCTGCCTTCAGCGACATCCTGAAGCTGCATCAGTGGCATCATGGCTGAGCAAGGGCCTGCTTGATGGCCGAAGTCAGGATCGGATCATCCGGCGTCATATCCGGAGAGAAACGGTTAATGATTTGACCATCACGACCAATCAGGAACTTTTCGAAATTCCACAGAATATCGCCCGGATGCGCAGGGGCGCGTCCTTTGCTGGCCATACGTTCATAAAAGCCGCTGCCTTCCGGCGCTACGGCTTTCGGCGCAAGACGGGTCAACAGGCTATACAGCGGATGACGCGTGTCGCCGTTCACGTCGATTTTGCTAAACAGCGGGAACGTTACGCCGTAAGTCGTACTGCAAAACGTTTTAATCTCTTCTTCGCTACCCGGCTCCTGGCCCAGGAACTGATTACACGGGAAGCCCAGCACCGTAAAGCCTTCGTGCTGTAAAGACGTCTGTAGCGCTTCTAGCTGCTCGTACTGCGGTGTAAGGCCACATTTAGAGGCAACGTTAACAATCAGCAGTACCTTGCCTTTGTAGCCTTCCAGGGTTGTTTTCTCGCCGTCGATAGTCGTGACAGGGGTGTTCAGTATGGTGGTTTGCATAGCATCCTCTTTTCAGCGTGTTTGGGTCTTATCGCCCGGTCTTTAATAATAGCCAGATACGCTGGCACGACACCAAAGCTTTTTAATCAGGACGTTGCGTTAGTCGCGTCCTGACTTTAGCAACAACCAGATAAACACTGGTGCCCCAGCGTCGCGGTCACAACGCCAATCGGCAGCTCAGCGGCCGACAGCGCCAGTCGTGCGATAATATCAGCAAACAGCAGCGTGCTCGCCCCGCCAGCGCGCTGGCTGGTAGCAGCACGCGATGGTCAGTCAGGCCGCACAGGCGCAGCATATGCGGCACCACCAGTCCAATAAAACCGATTGCACCCGCCAGCGCCACGCTGACGCCCACCAGCCAGCCGGTAGCCATCACCAGCAGCTTACGCCAGAAGGCGATGGGTACGCCCAGTTGGCGAGCAGAGGTTTCCCTAGCGCCAGCAGATTTAACGGCTGAGCTTGTAGACAAACCCAGACAATCACCGGCAGCAGCACCACCATCAACCCTGTCTGCTGCCAGTCCACGCCGCCAAATCCGCCCATCATCCAGTACATCAGTTGGCGAAGGTCGAACGACGTCGAAAAATAGACCGCCCACGTCATCAACGCGCTACAGATAATGCCCAGCGCCACGCCCGCCAGCAGCAGGCGGCTGGTGGAGAGATGGCGTCGTGCAAAGCGCATTAGTATTCCGGTTATCACCAATGCGCCCGCAATGGCTGCCAACCCTGGCGCCCAGCCCGGAAGATGACCCTGGCCCAGCATAATTGCCGCAATAAGCCCGACGCCCGCGCCGTTAGAAACGCCAAGCAATCCCGGTTCGGCAAGCGGATTTTCAAACAACGCCTGCATCACCGCCCCGACAAGGCCAGCGCCGCGCCGACCAACAGCACTGCAACGGTACGCGGCAGGCGAATCTGCCAGATAAACAACTGACCTTTGGCCGTGAGCCATTCGCCGGGAGGGATCCACTGGTCGCCCGCGCACAGGCTGATGGTCAGCATCGCCAATAGGGCCAGAGACAATCCGGTAAGCCAGCGACGATTACGCCGCTGCTGTTGATCTACATAAACCTGCATAGTTATCCGTCGCCCGTGGAGAAGCGTTTGATTTTACGGTGACAACGCCGCCAGAAAAGAAAAAGGCCGCATCAGCGGCCTTTTTAGTTAGATCAGAATTACTCTTCTTTGGGTGTTGCGTTTTCGACCCGGCTTTTTAACTTCTGTCCTGGTCTGAAGGTCACCACACGCCGGGCTGTAATGGGAATATCTTCACCCGTTTTTGGGTTACGTCCCGGGCGTTGATTTTTGTCACGCAGATCAAAGTTGCCAAAACCGGACAGTTTAACCTGCTCACCGTTTTCCAGAGCACGACGGATCTCTTCAAAAAACAGTTCCACCAGTTCTTTGGCATCCCGCTTGCTAAGCCCAAGCTTATCAAACAGATATTCTGACATTTCAGCTTTTGTAAGCGCCATAGGTTCAATCCCTCAATGATGCCTGGAATCGCTCTTTTAATGCCTCTACGCATTTGGCAACGGTAGCGGCAATCTCCTCTTCTTCGAGTGTACGGCTGGTATCTTGTAAAATCAGGCTGATAGCAAGGCTCTTATAGCCTTCCGCAACACCCTTACCACGGTACACGTCAAATAAGTTTACGCCAACTACCTGATTTACGCCAACTTTCTTACACTCGTTTAAAATATCCGCTGCCGGCACATTTTCAGCGACCACAACGGCGATGTCACGACGGTTTGCCGGGAAGCGAGAAACGTCGCGCGCCTGAGGAACCACGCGGTCTGCGAGCTTGTTCCACTCCAGTTCAAACGCCAGTGTACGGCCGTTCAGATCCAGTTTACGCTCCAGTTCAGGGTGGATAACACCAATGAAACCAATGCGTTCACCGCGCAGATAAATCGCGGCAGACTGGCCCGGATGCAGTGCCGGTTGGCTTCTGCCTTGAATTCAATTTCAGATAATTTACCGGTCAGATCGAGAACAGATTCCAGATCGCCCTTCAAATCATAGAAATCAACGGTCTCTTTTGCCAGATTCCAGTGCTCATCGTAGCGGTTGCCGCAGATGACCCCACCCAGCATCACATCCTGACGGATGCCCAGCGGTGCCTGAGTGTCCGGAACGAAGCGCAGACCAGTCTCGAAGATACGGACACGGTTCTGCTGGCGGTTCTGGTTGTACACCACCGTCGACAGCAGGCCGGTCAGCAGAGACAGACGCATGGCGGACATTTCGCTGGAGATTGGGCTTGGCAGAATCAGCGCTTCTTCACCCGGGTGAACCAGCTGCTGAACCTTCGGGTCCACGAAGCTGTAGGTGATCACTTCCTGATAGCCTTTATCGTTCAGCATGGTTTTCACACGCTTGAGCGACAGATTGGCTTCTTTATGACTGCCCATCACCAGACCGGCCTGTACCGGCTCGTTCGGGATGCTGTTATAGCCATAAACGCGCGCCACTTCTTCGACCAGGTCTTCTTCGATTTCCATGTCGAAACGCCAGCTTGGCGCAACCGCCTGCCATTCGTCGTTGCCGACAGTCACTTCACAGCCCAGACGAGTCAGGATATCGGTGACCTGATCATCAGCAATGTGATGACCAATCAGGCGATCCAGCTTACTACGACGCAGCGTAATGGTCGCACGCTTCGGCAGCGCGGCTTCATGAGTCACATCGATGATTGGACCCGCTTCGCCACCGCACAGTTCGATCAGCAGCGCGGTAGCGCGCTCGATTGCTTTGTACTGCAGCGCCGGATCCACACCGCGCTCGTAGCGGTGAGAAGCATCGGTATGCAGACCATGACGGCGCGCACGGCCGGTGATGGACAGCGGGCTGAAGAAAGCAGATTCCAGCAGCACGTTTTGGGTTTCGTCATTCACGCCAGAGTGCTCGCCGCCAAAGATACCGGCCATCGCCAGCGCTTTGTGATGGTCGGCAATCACCAGGGTGTCGGCACTGAGTTTGGCTTCAGAACCGTCCAGCAGGACCAGGGTTTCGCCCTCTTTCGCCATCCGCACTTTGATGCCGCCTTCAATACGATCTTTATCGAACGCATGCATCGGCTGACCCAGTTCCAGCAGGACATAGTTAGTCACATCAACGACCGCATCAATGGAGCGGATACCGCAGCGACGCAGTTTCTCTTTCATCCACAGCGGGGTTGGCGCTTTAACGTTGATGCCCTTCACCACGCGGCCCAGATAGCGCGGGCAGGCGTCGGCGGCTTCAACTTCGATTGGCAGCACGTCCGCGATGGTCGCCGCCACTGGCGCGATTTCCGGCGCGTTGAGCGGCAGCTTGTTCAGTACCGCCACGTCGCGAGCCACGCCGATGATGCCTAAGCAATCGGCACGGTTTGGCGTGACGCTGATTTCGATAGTGTTATCGTCTAACTTCAGGTATTCACGGATATCGGTGCCCAGCGGCGCGTCGGCCGGCAGTTCGATAATGCCGCTATGGTCGTCGGAAATACCCAGCTCGGAGAAGGAGCACAGCATGCCTTCAGACGGTTCGCCACGCAGTTTTGCCGCTTTGATTTTGAAATCACCCGGCAGCACTGCACCGATGGTTGCCACGGCCACTTTCAGGCCCTGACGGCAGTTCGGCGCGCCACAGACGATATCCAGCAGACGTTCACCGCCTACGTTCACTTTCGTGACACGCAGTTTGTCGGCGTTCGGATGCTGACCACACTCAACGACTTCACCGACCACCACGCCGTTAAAGCTGCCAGCCACGGCTTCAACGCCGTCGACTTCCAGGCCCGCCATGGTGATTTGCCCCGACAGCGCTTCGCTGTCGATAGCCGGGTTAACCCATTCGCGTAACCACAGTTCACTGAATTTCATTATGTTGTCCTGCCCTTATTTAAACTGTTTGAGGAAACGCAGATCGTTTTCGAAGAACGCACGTAAATCGGTGACACCGTAACGCAGCATGGTCAGACGCTCCATGCCCATACCGAAGGCGAAGCCGGAATACACTTCCGGATCGATGCCCACGTTGCGCAGAACGTTCGGGTGCACCATCCCGCAACCCAGCACTTCCAGCCATTTGCCGTTTTTACCCATTACGTCAACTTCAGCGGACGGTTCGGTGAACGGGAAGTAGGACGGGCGGAAACGAATTTGCAGGTCTTCCTCAAAGAAGTTGCGCAGGAAATCGTGCAACGTCCCTTTCAGGTTGGTAAAGCTGATGTTTTTATCAACAATCAGGCCTTCCATCTGATGGAACATTGGGGTGTGCGTCTGATCGTAATCGTTACGATACACGCGGCCCGGCGCGATGATCCGGATTGGCGGCTGCTGCTCCTTCATGGTACGAATCTGTACGCCAGAGGTCTGGGTGCGCAGAAGACGGGTAGCGTCAAACCAGAAAGTGTCGTGGTCAGCACGTGCCGGGTGGTGCGTCGGAATATTCAGCGCATCGAAGTTATGGTAGTCGTCTTCGATTTCCGGGCCCGTTGCAACGGTAAAGCCGAGCTCACCGAAGAAACTTTCAATACGGTCAATGGTGCGCGTTACCGGGTGTAAGCCCCCGTTTTCAATACGACGCCCCGGCAGGGAGATATCAATGGTCTCTGCGGCCAGACGAGCGTTCAGCGCAGCGTTTTCTAAATCGGCTTTACGCGCGTTCAGTGCCTGCTGTACCTGCTCTTTCGCTTCGTTGATGACCGCGCCTGCAGCCGGACGCTCTTCTGGCGGCAGGTCACGCAGTGTGGTCATCTGAAGGGTCAGATGCCCTTTCTTGCCCAGATATTCGACGCGGACATTGTCTAACGCGGCAACATCTGAAGCCTGGTTAATGGCTGCCTTGGCACTGGCAACCAGCTCTGCGAGATGTGACATGGTTTTCCTCATTATGTCGGTGCAGACACCGGTTTGGTGGACTTAATCTCGAATTCAGATACAAAAAAAGCCTCCATCTGGAGGCTTATTGGCGCTGATTTTTCGTTTCTTCTTTCACGCGCAAGCCTCCTGAGTTCAGGTGCTAAAGTAAAAGAAGAAGCGGAAAATAGCAGCATTCATGCTTGCGTTACCTTGTGTGGTAAGGATCGTAACACCTTTATTGAAAGGGCTACGGAAATAAATGTCAATGTTTTGATGCTATTAAAACGAAAAGAGGGAGACTAGCTCCCTCTTTCAACTGGCTTATGCCAGTGCTGCTTTCGCTTTTTCGACCAGAGCGGTGAACGCTACTTTGTCGAATACTGCGATGTCAGCCAGGATCTTACGGTCGATTTCAACAGAGGCTTTTTTCAGGCCGTTGATGAATTTGCTGTAAGAAATACCGTTCTGACGTGCTGCCGCATTGATACGTGCAATCCACAGTTGACGGAACTGACGCTTACGCTGACGACGGTCACGGTAAGCGTACTGACCAGCCTTGATAACAGCCTGGAAGGCAACGCGGTATACGCGAGAACGCGCACCGTAGTAGCCTTTAGCTTGTTTCAGAATTTTTTTGTGACGTGCACGAGCAATTACACCACGTTTTACGCGAGCCATGTGAGCTCTCCTGTATCTATATTCTTAGTAAAAAATTAAACGTTAACGGCTTATGCGTACGGCAGGCACGCGATAACCAGACCCAGATCGCCTTTAGAAACAAGGCCTTTTGGACGCAGGTGACGTTTACGTTTAGTAGATTTTTTGGTCAGAATATGACGCAGGTTTGCGTGCTTACGCTTAAATCCACCACCACCGGTTTTTTTGAAGCGCTTAGCAGCACCGCGTACGGTCTTAATTTTTGGCATCTTAATAACTTCCACTTCGCATTGTTAATAAACGAAACGTAGGCGAACAACATCAGTGAAGCCCGAAGGCTTCACGAACGTTGTTACTTGAAGGCCTTACTGTTTCTTCTTAGGAGCGAGCACCATGATCATCTGGCGGCCTTCGATCTTCGTAGGGAAGGATTCGACTACTGCCAGTTCACTCAGATCGTCACGGACGCGATTAAGCACTTCCATACCGATCTGCTGGTGGGCCATCTCACGACCGCGGAAACGCAGTGTGATCTTGGCCTTATCGCCATCTTCGAGAAAGCGAACCAGGCTGCGGAGTTTTACCTGGTAATCGCCATCATCGGTCCCAGGACGGAATTTAATTTCCTTAACCTGGATAACTTTTTGCTTTTTCTTCTGTTCCTTAGAAGACTTACTCTTTTCATAAAGGAACTTGCCGTAGTCCATGATACGACAAACTGGCGGTTCGGCGTTAGGGCTGATTTCAACTAAATCTACTCCAGCTTCTTCAGCCTTTTCGATTGCTTCTCTCAGACTCACAATACCCAGCTGCTCACCTTCCAGACCAGTTAAGCGAACTTCCTGGGCGCGAATCTCGCCATTGATACGATTCGGACGTGCCGTTTGAACTCGTTTTCCGCCTTTAATACCTTATTCCTCCAGTTGTTGAAGACTGCGGCTGCGAATCTCTTGTTGCAGCTTCTCGATAACTTCATTTACGTCCAGGCTGCCCAAGTCTTTGCCACGACGGGTACGCACGGCAACTTTGCCGGCTTCAACCTCTTTGTCGCCACAGACCAACATGTAAGGGACACGACGTAAAGTGTGCTCGCGGATTTTAAAGCCAATCTTCTCATTTCTCAAGTCCGCTTTTACGCGAATGCCTGCATTTTGTAGTTTGCGGGTCAATTCGTTAACGTATTCAGACTGAGAATCGGTAATATTCATCACCACAACCTGCACCGGCGCAAGCCATGTTGGGAAGAAGCCAGCGAATTCTTCGGTCAGGATGCCAATGAAGCGCTCCAGAGACCCCAGAATTGCGCGGTGAATCATCACCGGTACCTGACGTTCGTTGTTTTCGCCAACATAAGAGGCGCTCAGACGAGCCGGCAGAGAGAAGTCTAACTGTACAGTACCGCACTGCCATGCACGATCGAGGCAGTCATACAGGGTAAATTCAATTTTCGGACCGTAGAATGCGCCTTCACCCAGCTGATATTCAAACGGGATGTTGTTTTCTTCCAGCGCAACTGCCAGATCCGCTTCTGCACGATCCCACATTTCATCGCTACCGATACGTTTTTCCGGACGCGTTGAAAGTTTGACCACGATTTTTTCAAAACCGAAAGTGCTGTACATATCATAGACTAAACGAATGCACGCGTTCACTTCGTCACGCACCTGCTCTTCCGTACAGAAGATATGGGCGTCATCCTGAGTGAAGCCGCGCACGCGCATTAAGCCATGCAGCGCACCTGACGGTTCATTACGGTGGCAGCTACCGAACTCCGCCATACGCAGCGGCAGATCGCGGTAAGATTTCAGACCCTGATTGAAGATCTGAACGTGCCCGGGCAGTTCATCGGCTTGATGCAGTACTCACGGTTCTCAGAAGAGGTGGTGAACATCGCATCTTTGTAGTTGTCCCAGTGGCCGGTTTTTTCCCACAGCACACGGTCCATCATGAACGGGCCCTTCACTTCCTGGTACTGGTACTCTTTCAGCTTGGAGCGCACGAAAGTTTCCAGCTCGCGGAAGATAGTCCAGCCGTCGTTATGCCAGAAGACCATACCCGGCGCTTCTTCCTGCATATGATACAGGTCGAGCTGCTTACCGATTTTACGGTGATCGCGCTTCGCCGCTTCTTCCAGACGCTGCAGGTAGGCATTGAGGGCTTTTTTGTCCGTCCACGCCGTACCGTAGATACGCTGCAGCATCTTGTTGTTGCTGTCGCCGCGCCAGTAAGCACCGGCGGTTTTCATCAGTTTGAAGTAGTGACAGAAACGCATATTCGGCACGTGCGGACCGCGGCACATGTCGACGTATTCTTCGTGATGATACAAACCGGGTTTGTCATCATGCGCAATATTTTCATCAAGGATGGAAACTTTATAAGTTTCGCCACGCTTCACGAAAGTCTCGCGGGCTTCATGCCAGCTCACTTTCTTCTTGATGACGTCATAGTTTTTCTCGGCGAGCTCATGCATACGTTTTTCGAGCGCGTCGATGTCTTCCTGGGTCAGCGTGTGGTCGAGATCAACGTCGTAATAAAAGCCGTTGTCGATAACCGGGCCGATCGCCATTTTGGTGTTTGGCCACAGCTGTTTAATGGCATGACCAAGCAGGTGAGCGCAGGAGTGACGAATGATTTCCAGGCCATCTTCATCTTTCGCAGTGATGAGAGACAGCGTTGCATCGTTTTCAATGATATCGGATGCATCAACCAGTTCACCGTTCACGCGCCCAGCGATGGTGGCTTTTGCCAGACCAGGGCCGATGTCCAGAGCGACATCCATCGGGCTTACGGCATGGTCATAATGGCGTTGGCTGCCATCAGGAAGAGTAATTACAGGCATTTCATGTCCTTATTTGCAGTGGTGCCCCACACGAAAGAGCACATACAAAACTATATGATTAAATTTATCAACACGTTATGGATTGATTTCCGCTTCACTCTGCGAAAAATGAGGAACCTGTACGGTGTACCGGGCTCCGCCTGGATCCGCTGTTGATAATACCGTGGGTTAGTTTACACATCATCAGGGCGTGATTAAAGCCGCAATTGCCCTACCCTGTGCGGGTTGCTATGTTTGTCGACAATTCTGGTACACTACGTGAAACACAGCATATATAAGGGAGTGAACCAATGCCGACACATCGATTCGCGAAAAAACACTGGAAAATGGTGCTGGTGTTAATCGCCATCTGTGGTGCCATGCTGCTACTCAGATGGGCGGCAATGATATGGGGATAATAAATAGATAAACAACCGTGACGGGAAACTCTGGTTAAAGATCATTTATATACAAAAAATGCCTTTAACGTTTATTTATTAACAATACGTGCGGTAAAAATACCTGAACTGACGTTTTAAATACAAATACTGAATTTTCTTATTTTAACAAATATCAATAGCAGCAAGAAAAACCGGTACGACTCTACCCGGTTTTCTCTGCCGGTATTAATAATTAATAAGAAATCAAATTATTACAGCACAGAATAGTTAGTACCACTCACCTGCAACCAGGGTGTGAACATTGAATGCGTCATCCATAGAACGACCGGTATTCTGTGAGCCCGGGGCAATGTTGGAACCGGCTTCAACGTCATAGGCGCTGGAGATACCAACGTGCTGAACGGTAGCGGCTTTAGTGGAACTGGCTGGCTGCGTGGCAGGCTCGGCAGCAAATACACCGAAAGAGAGTGTTGACAGCAGAATAGCTGCAGATGCGATTTTGATATTTTTCATAATGTTTATTCTCTAACTGGATTAAGACTTTTGAACGCCAAGGCATCATTTCGCCCTTGAACACAAGTGTAGATCCAGATCACACTTTTGCCTAGTCAAAATATTTAGCTATTCGTGTCAAATTTATTGAATATTATGTCGAAAGGGGCAAATGTGGAGATATTATGGAGGTAATGAATTTTTAATTAAATAAAACAGCGGTCGTATTTAATAATAACACATCGCGCAAAATTGAAAATACAGGCCGGCTTATCTCCGGCCCGTAAATGACTACATGGTATAACCCAATGTCAAAGAAGTACGGCGATCGGTGTGATTCGGTGCCGTTTCCGGTGGCTCAGAGTTCCACGTCACGTTGTAGGCCACTTTCAGGCCAAAGTGCTCATTGATAGCAACATTTAGCGCGGTTTCTGAGTTGACGGTCGTATCATCGGCCCCAATACAGAGACACCCTGAGTGAATTTAGTGGTGTCGGTCATCTTCCATGCATAGGCCGCAGACGCGTAACCCAGCGCCTGTGTTTCCGAGTTTCCGTCGGTGTATTCGTCGTAACGAACACCGGGACCAAATTCAAAACGGAAACTGTGGATCGGCCCGGTCAGGAACTGGCGACCATAACCTGCGGTAAAGACATCACGCTCGTGATAGCCGTTATAACGGTCGGTTAACCAGCTAGCCTGGCCAAACAGGTAGTCTTCATGCGTCATGTTATAGCGACCACGGCCGCCAACAGCATATTTTTCAGAAGAGCGTTCATCGTTAGCGGATGTATTGCTGGCATTGCCCCACAGGGACCATGCCGTCGTATCTCCGTACCAGGTCAGCGTTGAATCAGCGGTTGCTGATGAGCTTTTGGTATTGCCAGATTGTGCGAGGTAGCCCGCATTCACGTTACCTTCAAAAGGTTTTTTAGCGCTGGTTGGGTCATCCATGACAGTAAAAACGGTATCACTGGCGGTTGCATATGCAGACGCAAACACGCCCCCAGCAGCACAACCGCTGCCGGTACTGTCTTCAAAAGCTTCATTTATTATGAGTCCGTACAACAAAAAAGGAGACGATTCCGTCCCGGAAACTTTCGCGAGGATCAACGTCGGGGTGGTCCGTAGAAAGGCAACAAATTATAAAAAGGCACGAATAACATAGCAATGCTATTCGTCTTTCATTTTTTGAATAAGAGCCGTCTTAAAGCGCATTTTATTTCATAATAAAAGTCAGAGGTTATTTACACTTTTCTATAAAAATCATGCTGTTGTTACTTTCATTCTCATCAGGCAAGTGCCAGACTTAAACCAGGTTGTGTCCAGAGCAGTCTATTTACTCATAAAGGGAGGTTATAGCTATGGTTAAAATTTACACACTGACGCTCGCCCCTTCACTCGACAGCGCCACACAAACACCACAAATTTATCCCGAAGGTAAACTTCGTTGTAGCGCTCCTGTCTTTGAACCTGGCGGAGGTGGAATTAATGTTGCGCGCGCGATTACCTTTCTGGGTGGCAACGCTACCGCTCTCTTTCCGGCAGGCGGTGCGACCGGAGAACATCTGGTGGCGTTACTACAAGCCGAACATGTTCCCGTCAACAGTGTCGAATCCCGTGAATGGACGCGGCAGAATCTCCACGTCCACGTTGATGCCAGCGGCGAGCAGTATCGCTTTGTTATGCCAGGCGCCACGCTGCATGATGATGAACTGGAAGCGCTGCAAAACAACATATCGCAGATCGATTCTGGCTCTCTGCTGGTTATTAGCGGAAGTCTGCCGCCAGGAGTCTCCCTCACACAGTTTGTCAGCCTGATTAAATCCGCCCAGCAGCACGGGCTACGCTGCATTATTGATAGCTCCGGCGATGCCCTCGCGGCCGCGCTGGCGATCGGCGACATCGAGCTGGTTAAACCCAATCAGAAAGAACTTAGCGCACTGGTTCAGCGGGACCTGAACCAACCGGATGATGTTCGCAACGCCGCGCAGGAGATCGTTCGCAGCGGGAAAGCGCGCCGCGTAGTGGTTTCTTTGGGCGCACAGGGGCATTGGCCGTTGACGCGCATTCATGCGTGCAGGTTGTCCCACCGCCGATCAAAAGCCAGAGCACCGTTGGCGCAGGTGACAGCATGGTCGGCGCCATGACGCTGAAACTTGCAGAGGGCGCCAGCCTTGAAGAAATGGTGCGCTATGGCGTCGCGGCAGGCAGTGCCGCCACGATCAATCAAGGAACCCGCCTGTGTTCACGCGAAAATACGCAGAAAATTTATTCTTATCTGCAACAGCACTAAATGTGCAGGAAAACGGATCTGCGGGCATCCCGCAGGTCGCTAAATCGCCGTAATCGGCTATGCTAAGCAAACTCCATGGTTAACAATGGGTGCATACGAAGCGCAGTCATCACACGTCTGTAGCAGAGGGAGTACGATCCTGCCTCTGCGATCTACATTCTTTTTACCCGTTGTGCGGTATAGCTCGAATTTTTACCCAGCAGTAATGCGCTAACCTTATGATACGGCAGAAAACATGGGAGAGACATCATGTGGCAAGCGATCAGTAGCCTGTTAGGCGAGCAACTTGGAAGTGGCGAAATCGATCTGCGTACTGAACTGCCCGGCGGAGAAATTCATGCCGCATGGCATATACGTTATGCCGGTCGGGATTTCTTCGTGAAGTGCGATGAACGTGAATTGTTGCCCATTTTTACCGCGGAGGCCGATCAGCTCGAGCTGCTCTCTCGCAGTAAAACCGTGACCGTCCCGGAAGTGTTCGTCGTGGGTACAGACCGCGACTACAGTTTCCTGGTGATGGAGTATCTGCCGCCCCGTCCTCTGGACGCACATAATGCCTTCCTGCTGGGCCAACAGCTCGCTCACCTGCATCAGTGGAGCGACCAACCGCAGTTTGGCCTCGATTTTGACAACGACCTTTCCACCACCCCACAGCCCAATGCCTGGCAACGTCGCTGGTCGAATTTTTTTGCCGAGCAGCGAATTGGCTGGCAGTTAGAGTTGGCCGCAGAAAAAGGCATGGAGTTTGGCGATATCGACGCGATTGTCGATCATATCCAGCAGCGCTTGAGTTCGCATCAGCCGCAGCCTTCGCTGCTGCACGGCGACCTCTGGTCAAACAACTGCGCACTGGGCCAAACGGGCCGTACATTTTTGACCCGGCTTGCTATTGGGGGATCGCGAGTGTGATCTGGCGATGTTGCCGCTGCATCCCGACCAACCACCGCAAATATACGACGGCTATCAGTCGATTTCACCGCTGCCAGCCGGATTTCTTGAGCGCCAGCCGATATATCAGCTCTATACGTTGATTAACCGGGCGATTCTATTTGGCGGACAGCATCTGGTGATTGCGCAAAAGGCAATGGATAAGGTTCTGGCCGCATAATGACAAGCCCCTTTCGGGGCTTTTACTTAGTTCATCTGAACGCCTTTCAGGCGGAACTCAATATTCATAATCAGCCCCGTCCCCGGCTTGCCGGATTCGTAACGCCATTTCCGCATTGCCGTTTTAACATCGCGCTCAAACATATTGGATGGCTGCGCTGAGAGGATTTGCACATTCTCCACGCGGCCATCGGCGGTCACGTCGAATTTCACCCGTACTTTACCTTCGATACGCAGCGCCTGAGCGCGCGATGGGTAACCCGGCTGCGGACGATTCAACGCTCGTGGGCCGGTAGGCGCGCTAACCGACGGCGCGCTTGCCCCGGCAAATTGTTGGCAACCGAACGCGCCGGCGGCGCATCACGATTAACCGTTGACAGAGGACGCGATTCAACCGGCTTTACTTCAGGCTTCGGCTGTTCGACTTTTTTCACCGGCTTGGGTTTTGGCTTCGGCTTCGGTTTTGGTTTGTGAATAACGACCGGCGCCTGCTGCACCTCCGGAATCGGTGCGGGTTCAGGCTCGGGCTCCGGCTCAACGACTGGCTGCGGCTGAGCGACAGCCTGAGGAGGCTCGAGATCGGCCGGCGCAACCATCGTGACGGTAATCGGCTGCGCGGGAGCGGGCAATTCAATAACCTGATGTACCGAGGTATAAAGCAGACCGGCCACGACGGCACCATGGATGCCAACAGAGAGCAACGTCGGCCACGGAAACCGGCGGGGTAAATCAAGGGTCATTGCAGTCATAGTCGTTACAGTTGAAAAATGAGAACTCGATTTTAAATGCAAATAGCAATCATATTCAATAAGCCATCTTATCTTCGGTCAATTTTCTCCTGCGCCTGGTCAAAAAAACCGCGACGTTTCACGTCTTTTTCTGCACACAAAACTTTGCATTGCAGTCGCTGGCGCTTTGTCTTACCGTAATCCGCAAACTATTTAAACAGGAGCTCCGCCCGTGCTTTACGTCATTTATGCTCAGGATATCGCCGACTCTCTTGAAAAACGTCTTTCGGTCCGCCCCGCTCATCTGGCTCGTTTGCAGTTGCTGCATGATGAAGGCCGTCTGCTGACCGCCGGGCCAATGCCAGCCGTTGACAGCAACGATCCGGGCGCGGCAGGTTTTAGTGGTTCAACGGTGATTGCAGAATTTGAATCGCTGGAAGCAGCTCAGTCCTGGGCGCAGGACGATCCTTACGTCGCGGCTGGTGTGTACCAGCAGGTTTCGGTAAAACCGTATAAAAAGGTTTTTTGAGTTGCGCTAAGCAGGCTGAAAAACAGAGGGCACCCTGACGGTGCCCTTTTAATCATCAGAGATCGTAAATGGCAAACAACAGGCAGTTTCGCTGCCGGCCGACCAGGCACTTTCTGATGGAGTGGATGCGCATATTACGACGCGATTGTGCTTCTAACCAACGCGCTTTGCGACGACTGGCTTGTCTCACCATCCGCCAGCGCCCCACTTCCGGTCTACTACGCTTCATTTCTAACGCTCTTGCTAAAAAAGACGCCCCATTATAGCCCTTGCAAATGGCTGACCAGCGGTTTCTCGTTGCGTTTTTATTTGCCAGATCTCTTCTGATGCGTAAACTCTTAACAACTGGCAAGCAAAAGGATTTTCGAAATATGACAACCGTGTACACCGTAGTAAGTTGGATGGCCATTCTGGGGTATTGGTTGTTAATCGCCGGGGTAACGTTACGTATTCTGATGAAGCGACGTGCCGTGCCTTCAGCCATGGCCTGGCTGCTGATTATTTATATTCTCCCGTTGGTCGGTATCATCGCCTATCTTTCACTCGGTGAACTACACCTTGGAAAACGCCGCGCGGAACGCGCGCGCGCGATGTGGCCGTCAACCGCAAAGTGGTTGAACAATCTAAAAGCCTGCAAACATATCTTCGCCGAAGACAACAGCCAGGTAGCCTCTTCTCTGTTTAAGCTATGTGAACGCCGTCAGGGTATCGCGGGTCTCAAGGGCAATCAGCTACAGCTATTGACTGAGTCTGACGACGTGATGCAGGCAATCATTCGCGATATTCAGCTGGCGCGCCACAATATCGAGATGGTCTTTTATATCTGGCAGCCAGGCGGCATGGCCGATCAGGTTGCTGAATCGCTGATGGCCGCTGCCCGTCGCGGCGTGCACTGCCGATTGATGCTGGACTCCGCAGGCAGCGTCGCCTTCTTCCGCAGCCCTTGGGCAGCCATGATGCGCAATGCGGGCATCGAGGTTGTTGAAGCGCTGAAGGTTAATCTGATGCGTGTGTTCCTGCGCCGGATGGATTTACGCCAGCATCGTAAAATGATCATGATCGACAACTATATTGCCTACACCGGCAGTATGAACATGGTCGACCCACGTTTCTTTAAGCAAGACTCCGGAGTCGGCCAGTGGATTGACCTGATGGCGCGTATGGAGGCCCTATCGCCACCGGCATGGGTATCGTTTACTCCTGCGACTGGGAGATTGAGACCGGCAAACGCATTTTACCGCCGACGCCCGACCTCAATATCATGCCGTTTGAAGAGGCCAGCGGGCATACCATCCAGACGATTGCGTCCGGCCTGGTTTCCCTGAAGACCTGATTCATCAGGCACTGCTCACCGCGGCGTATTCCGCTCGCGAATACCTGATCATGACGACTCCGTACTTTGTTCCGAGTGAAGATCTGTTGCACGCTATCTGCACCGCCGCACAGCGTGGGGTTGATGTGAGCATCATTTTGCCGCGTAAAAATGACTCGGTGCTGGTTGGCTGGGCCAGTCGAGCCTTCTTTACGGAACTGCTGGCTGCGGGCGTCAAAATCTATCAGTTTGAAGGGGCTTGCTGCATACCAAGAGCGTGCTGGTCGACGGTGAACTAAGCCTGGTCGGGACGGTTAACCTCGATATGCGTAGCCTGTGGCTCAACTTCGAGATCACGTTGGTGATAGACGACAGCGGATTCGGTAGCGATCTGGCTGCCGTACAGGACGACTATATTTCCCGTTCACGTCTGCTGGATGCACGACTGTGGGTGAAACGACCATTCTGGCATCGCCTGGCCGAACGACTGTTTTACTTCTTTAGCCCATTACTGTAAAACGTGCCCATTAGCACTCAACAGGTAGCCATCATGGATATGGATTTAAACAATCGTCTGACCGAAGATGAAACGCTCGAACAGGCTTATGACATTTTTCTTGAGCTTGCGGGTGACAACCTTGACCCGGCCGACATTATTCTGTTCAACCTGCAGTTTGAAGAGCGCGGCGGCGCCGAGCTGTTCGACCCTTCCGAAGACTGGAAAGATCACGTTGATTTCGATCTGAATCCCGATTTCTTCGCTGAAGTGGTGATTGGTCTGGCGGATACCGACGGCGGCGAGATCAACGATATTTTCGCCCGCGTGCTACTGTGTCGCGAAAAAGATCACAAGCTTTGCCACATTCTCTGGCGCGAGTAATAAAAAAAAGGGCAGCCACGCTGCCCTTTTTTGTCGGCAAATTATTGTTGCCGAGGCAGTGCGGTACCACAGCCGTTGCAATAGCGCGCAGTTGGCTCATGGTGTCGCTGTTTACAATGCGGACACACCCGTTCCTGACGACGTTTCTGGAATTCGCTGGTCATCTGAGCGGTAATAATCCGGTCGGAATCGCGATCACAGAGTAACCGATTAAAATCAGAACAGACGCCACCATTCTGCCCGCAGCGGTATGTGGCGTAATATCGCCATAACCCACCGTCGTGACCGTCACAATCGCCCAATATACCGCCGTACTCAGCGTCGTAAAACCGTTCACCGGCCCTTCGATTCCGTACATAAGCGCCCCCGCAACAACCATTACGATGCCGATAAACGCGTAGAATAGAATCAGCTGATGACGGGAATTAACGATCGCGCTCCACAAACTATTCAGCGCGGGCATCAGCCGGAGCAGCTTCAAAATTCGCAGTACGCGAATCACACGCATCGCTCGCCAGGCAAACAAATATTCCACGCCGATTTCAGGCCATAGCATGATCACGTAAAACGGCAGAATAGTGGCCAGGTCGATAAATCCCAGAAGCTGAAAACGTAGCGTGCGGGATTGGCCAGCAGAATAGACGCAGGAAATACTCCAGCGTAAATACCAGCGTAAAGGCAATTTCCAGCCAGACAAAAGCATGCCATTCATCGTAGGTGAGATGGTAAGTTGTACCGATACCCGACTCAATAAAGATAGTGACAACGCTTAATAAGGCAAAACAACCGCACAGCGCTTCAAACCGGCGCCCGGTCCGCGTGCGTTGATCGAATAAGAAATGATAAAGACGATGGCGCAAAGCGCTAATCCCGGTCACGATGAACCCTCGTATAAAAAATAAGGCTGGCAACCTGCCAGCCCTGACGATTATAACGGGTCAACCTTGAGACAGGAAACGGCGTGACGGAAACTTCCTTCCAGAAGTGGACGCGTTTGCGCACATTCTGGCCCGCCAGCGGGCAGCGGGTCCGGAATACACAGCCTGACGGCGGGTTGATCGGCGAAGGCAGTTCGCCCTCCAGAAGCTGAATGGTTTTATTCTGCTCCAGGTCGGGATCGGGCACCGGCACGGCGGACATCAACGCCCTGGTGTATGGATGCAATGGATTGTTGTACACCTCGTCGTAGGTGCCCAGCTCTACCGCATGTCCCAGATACATCACCAGTACACGATCGGAGATATGTTTCACTACCGCCAGATCGTGAGCGATGAAAATCAGCGACAGCCCCATCTCACGCTGTAGTTGCTGCAGCAGGTTGACCACCTGCGCCTGAATCGACACGTCCAGCGCCGAAACTGGCTCATCACAGATAATCAGTTTCGGTTCAAGGATCAGCGCACGCGCAATGCCGATACGCTGGCACTGGCCGCCGGAAAACTCATGCGGATAGCGGTTGACGAGGTTTGGCAGCAACCCCACCTTCATCATCATGGTTTTCACTTTGTCGCGCACTTCCTGACGCGGCATTTTCGGGTAGTAGGTGCGCAGCGGCTCGGCAATGATCTCACCGATAGTCATACGTGGGTTCAATGACGCGAGCGGATCCTGGAAAATCATCTGAATGTCGCTACGCACATTGCGCCACTCATCCGGCTTCATGCCGAGCAGGTCTTTCCCCAGCCAGGCCACTTTACCGTCGGTGGCTTTCACCAGACCGATAATGGCTCGCGCAAAGGTTGATTTCCCGCAGCCAGACTCGCCGACCACCCTAACGTTTCGCCCTCATACAGTCGAAGCGTGACGCCATCTACCGCTTTCAGCGTTTTCGGCGGCTGCCAGAACCACTGCTTGCCATCTTTAATCTCGAAGTGGACCTTTAAATCCGCGATTTCGAGCAGTACTTTTCTTTCGTCAGTCACGGCGCTCATACCAGTTCCCCCACGGTCTTAAAGCAGGCACGTAAGCGGCCTGGCGCAAACTCTTCCAGCGGCGGCGCGCTGCTACACACCTCCATCGCGTGCGGACAGCGAGGCTGGAACGGGCAGCCGGTTGGCAGACGTAACAGGTTTGGCGGGTTGCCAGGAATGGTCAGCAGCGATTCACCTTCACCGTCCAGACGTGGAACCGCATTCAGCAGACCAATAGAGTACGGATGCGCAGGCTGATAGAATACATCGCGCGCTTTGCCATATTCCATCGTGCGGCCTGCGTACATCACCAGCACCTTATCGCAGATCCGGCGACGACGCCGAGATCGTGGGTGATCATGATAATTGCGGTGTTAAACTCACGCTTCAGTTCGTTCAACAGTGTCATGATCTGCGCCTGAACGGTCACGTCCAGCGCGGTGGTGGGCTCATCTGCAATCAGCAGTTTTGGCCGACACAGCAAAGCCATCGCGATCATCACGCGCTGACGCATACCGCCGGAAAACTCGTGCGGATACATTCGCATACGCTTACGCGCTTCCGGCATTTTGACCGCATCCAGCATTTTGACCGACTCTTCAAACGCTTCGGCCTTGCCCATGCCTTTATGCAGCATCAGCACTTCCATCAGTTGCTCGCCTACCCGCATGTACGGGTTCAGGGAGGTCATTGGGTCCTGGAAAATCATTGAAATCTGCTCGGCACGCAGTTTATTCAGCGCATGCTCCGGCAGGTTAAGGATCTCTTTCCCGTTAAACAGTGCCGAACCGCCGATCCGCCGTTGCTTGCCAATAGCCCATCAGGGCAAACGCCGTTTGCGATTTACCCGAACCGGACTCGCCGACGATCCCAACGTCTCACCCGCACGCAGGCTGAAGTTGAGGTCATTAACGGCGGTCACATCACCGTCAGGCGTCTTAAAGGTCACACGCAGATCTTTTACGTCCAGCAACCGCTGCGACGTCGTTGCCGTTTCAATTATGCTCATGGCAACACTCCTTAACGGTCTTTCGGGTCGAGGGCATCACGCAGGCCATCGCCGATAAAGTTAAAACAAAACAGCGTCACGACCAGGAATCCAGCCGGGAACAGCAGCAGCCACGGCGACACTTCCATCGAGTTAGCGCCATCGCTTAACAGCGCTCCCCAACTGCTCAGCGGCTCTTGTGTCCCCAGACCTAGGAAGCTCAGGAAGGATTCAAACAGAATCATGCTAGGCACCAACAGAGAGGCGTAAACCACCACGACCCCGAGTACGTTCGGCACGATATGGCGGACAACGATGCTCGCGGTAGAGACACCGCCGACCTGAGCCGCCTCAATAAACTCTTTACGTTTCAGGCTAAGCGTCTGACCGCGCACGATACGCGCCATATCCAGCCAGGAAACCATCCCGATGGCGACGAAAATCAACAGGATGTTTTGCCCGAAGAAGGTCACCAGCAAAATGACGAAGAACATGAACGGAAGGAGTTGAGGATTTCCAGCAGACGCATCATCACCGAGTCAACTTTGCCGCCCAGATAGCCAGAGAGCGAACCGTACAACGTCCCACGATGACGGCCACCAGCGCGGCAGCAATACCGACCATCAGCGAGATACGTCCGCCGATTGCCACTCGCACCAGCAGATCGCGCCCGGAAGAGTCGGTGCCAAAATAGTGACCGGACTCCATATCTGGCGCGTTGGACATCATGCCCCAGTCGGTATCGAAGTAGGAAAACTGCGATAGCATCGGCGCCAGCGTTACGAAGAGCGCAATCAGCACCAGCACGACCAGGCTGGTGACCGCCGCGCGGTTATGCATAAAGCGTCGGCGCGCATCCTGCCACAGGCTACGCCCTTCGACTTCCAGCTTCTCGCTGAAACTTTCCAGCGCCTCGCTGTTCTTTTTACTTAACATCATAGCGAGCTCCAGCCTTAATAACGGATTTTCGGGTCAATAACGGCGTAGAGCACATCTACCACCGCGTTAAACAGGATCGTTAATGCGCCAACCAGAATCGTCAGGCTAAGCACCAGAGAGTAATCGCGGTTAAGCGCTCCGTTAACGAACAGCTGTCCAATTCCCGGCAAGCCGTAGATGGTTTCAATCACCATCGAACCGGTAATAATACCGACGAAGGCAGGCCCCATATAAGAAAGCACCGGCAGCAGCGCGGGTTTTAACGCGTGGCGGAAAATAATCCGCCGCATCGGCAACCCTTTTGCGCGGGCGGTACGAATAAAGTTGGAGTGTAAAACTTCAATCATCGAGCCACGGGTAATACGCGCAATGCTGGCGATATAGGCCAGAGAGAGCGCAACCATCGGCAGAATCATGAATTTCAGCGCCCCACCGTTCCAGCCGCCGCCGGGCAGCCAGTGCAACGTAATCGCAAATATCATCACCAGCAGCGGCGCGACGACGAAGCTGGAATAACCACCCGGTCATTGCTACCCCATGACCGCATAGTCCCATTTCGTGTTCTGTTTTAATGCCGCAATCACGCCAGCCGTGACGCCCAAAATAACCGCCAGCAGAAACGCTGCCGCGCCTAATTTTGCCGACACCGGGAAGCTCACTGCGACCAGATCGTTAACGGAATAATCTTTATATTTAAAGGAGGGCCGAAATCACCGTGGGCTAACTGCTTCAGGTAATTACCGTACTGCACCAGGATAGGATCATTTAAGTGATACTTTGCTTCGATGTTGGCCATGACCTCGGGCGGCAGCGTACGCTCACCCGTAAATGGGCTGCCCGGCGCAAGGCGCATCATAAAGAAGGAAATCGTAATAAGGATAAATAGCGTCGGAATCGCTTCCAGACAGCGACGTAATATAAATTTCAACATTGCCCGTACCTTCTGGCATGTGCCTTTGCACTGCTCTCAAATAAGACACGATGGGGCGAGCTCAAGCTCGCCCCACGTATTGCCATTAATGCTTGATAACGTACAGATCTTTGGTATAGACGTTATCCATCGGGTCTTTACCGGTGTAGCCGCCAACCCATGGTTTCACCAGGCGGGCGTTAACGTAGTAATAGACCGGTACGATAGCGGTATCTTTATCCAACTGCTGCTCAGCCTTGGCATACGCGGCTGTACGCTGCTCTTCGTTGGCGGCTTTTACCGACTCAGCCATGATCTTATCGAACGCTTCGCTCTTATAGTGCGCGTGTTCATTGAGCTACCGGACAACATGGTGTTCAGGAAGGAAGTTGGTTCGTTGTAGTCCGCACACCAGCCAGCGCGCGCAACGTCATAAGTCCCCTGGTGACGAGTGTCGAGGAAGGTCTTCCACTCCTGGTTAACCAGTTTGACTTCAACGCCCAGGTTCTTACGCCACAGTGAGGCCGCGGCGATAGCCAGTTTTTTGTGCAAATCGGAGGTGTTGTACAGCAGGTTGAAGGTCAGCGGCTTATCAGCGGTATAACCCGCTTCCGCCAGCAGTTTTTTACCTTCTTCATTACGTTTTTCCTGTGACCACTTGAACCACTCTGGTTCGGTCAACTTCGCGCCATCGGTATACGGTGGCGTGTAACCATAAGCCGGCAGGTCGCCCTGGCCTTTGACCTTGTTGGCGATGATATCGCGGTCCAGACCCAACTTCAGCGCGGTACGTACGCGAGCGTCGGTGAACGGGCTTTCTGGTTGTTAATTTCGTAGTAATAAGTACACAGATACGGATCGACGTGAACTTCGTTCGGAATCTCTTTTTTCAGTTTCTGGAACAGTTCGATCGGCAGCTGGTTATAGGTCATATCCAGCTCGCCGCTGCGGTAGCGGTTTACGTAAGTCACTTCAGAAGAGGTCGGCAGCCAGGTTACCTGATCGATAACGGTCTTCTTGTTATCCCAGTACTGTGGGTTACGTTCCATCACGATACGTTCGTTAACAACCCAGTCTTTCAGGGTGTACGCACCGTTAGTTACGATGTTGCCCGGCTGAGTCCATTTCTCGCCGAATTTCTCGATCGCCGGTTTGTAAACCGGGGACATGGCCGGGTTCACCAGCAGCTTATAGAAATAAGGCACTGGCTCACTCAGCGTCACTTCCAGAGTGTGGTCATCGATCGCTTTGACGCCCAGTTCGCTCGGTGCTTTTTTGCCGTCGATAATTTCATCAACGTTCACAATATGGCCGTACTGTGGATAGCTGGCATATGGCGATGCGGTTTTCGGATCGACCAGACGCTGCCAGCTATAAACGAAATCTTGTGCGGTAACCGGTTCGCCGTTGGACCATTTGGCATCTTTACGCAGATGGAATGTCCAGACTTTAAAATCTTTATTGTCCCAGCTTTCGGCGACGCCCGGAATCGGGTGACCGTCTTTTGGAGAGGTATTCAGCAACCCTTCGAACAGGTCGCGGCTGATATTCGCCTCTGGCACCCCTTCAATTTTATTCGGGTCGAGAGACTGCGGTTCAGCACCGCTATTTCGTACCAGCGTTTGTTTGCTCGCTAACTCGGTGCCTGCAGGAACATCTGCAGCCATTACGTTCCCTGCGATCAGCGCTGTGAGAATGCCAGCCGCAACCAGGCTTTTTTTTGTGATGATGGACATTGTGTTGATACTCCGTTCATTATTATTACTGACTGTCGTCAGCCTGTTTAGTCCCCTTTCGGGTTCCTGTGCAGCGCAGGAGATTTTTGCGTCTGCCAGGTCATTTACTGCCTGCTATCACCGACTTTTTTATTACGGCCGCTCTTATGGCAGCCTGACGTCGATTCATTAAAGCCTCCCCCTGTCGGGACGCTTTTCTTATTCTGTTCATAACTGCTTACATATGGAAACAGTTATCATTTACATAGCTTTATGTTGCGAATAACTCAGGCCGGAAAGTACCAAATGCCGATTATCGCCGCCAATATAATTTGCAAATTTGTTAACCAATTCTCTTTTAGCCAGCAAAGCAGCCTGTTGATGACAGCGTATGCACAAAACACGATATTCTTAAATCTATTATTATCAGATAGATATACAAAAAATGGTGCCTGTTGTTTGCTGGCTCAGTATCAGAGGCTGTTTTTTGTACGAAAATTTAACAGTTGCTCATTTTTTAGCACATAACTCTGCCCTGAAACTGAAATTACTAATATCATTTCAATTATCTAACAGCAAGCCCAGAGTATCGTGTGAGGGAAATAACATTTATGTGAAGAAAGATGGTATGGCAGGACAAGAATATCTTGTTGATATGTATATATTTATTCAAATATTCAAATTGATTATTTGTACAGCGACTTGCGGAATGAGTGATATGTTTTTCTGATATTAACGGCAACAGTAGTTTTGAGTGCCCTACCGCCGCCGCAGAATAATTAGCCGACCAGTCCGGGAAGATGGATTTGATACCGGTCACAATGAATTCAATCCCAACGCCATCAGTAACAACCCATAATACGGGTGACCACGTTAATCCCGTTTGCCCCAGCATACGTACCAGCCACGGAGAAATACGGAAAATGCCCAACAACACCAGGCGAATAGCGCAATAGATAAGGAAAAACCGAGGAGATAGGTTAGCGAATGATAGCGTGTACCCATACGATCGTGGAGCTAATAGCGCCCGGCCCGCCATCAATGGCAGCGCCAGCGGCACAACCCCAGACTTTCACGCACGGCAGTCTCTGATTTCTCCTGCTTGTTCTGCTTATCTTCTCCCAGCTTGCCGCTGATCATCGACATCGCAATCGAGACCACCAGGATCCCGCCAGCAATACGGAAGGAATCAATCGAGATACCGAAGAGTTGCAGGATCAGATCGCCAAGGAATAACGAAGTCAGGAGAATAATGGCAACCGACAGACTAGCCGTCAGGTTGGTTTTGTTGCGCACCGATGCCGTTTGATAACTCGTCAGGCTGATGAAAACCGGAATCAGACCAACCGGGTTCACCAGTGCAAACAGTCCAATAAAGAACTTAAAGAAAATAGGAAAATCAAACAACGTCTGAATCACGTGAACCCGGAGCATCATTAAAAGTTGTCGTTGATGAACAGTAAATCGAGAGTGGCGCAGACAATACCTTTTTTATCGACCATGTTCACCAGAATTGTCCAGAAAAATGAGGTAAAAACAGAGTGTTATAAATTTGTATAAAGTATGCTAATGTTTACAGCACCGATACTCACGAATGATTAACAGCTTCTACATTTTGCTAAAACAGCCCTGCTGAAAGGTGTCAGCTTAGCTTAAATTTGATTTAGATCACGTAAATCGTACTCAGAAGTGGGTAATCTGCTTACACCGAAAGAGAAACGACCTCATAAATAAGTCGTATTTTTTCCGGTAAGCTCCTTGGCTAAATCGAAGCTCTTTTAGTAAATCAAGTGGATCAGTTCGTGGGTAACGCTTTGTTTCCTTAACTTTTTCGCCAGCTGCAGGTGATTTGTCTATACTGACTTGTCGAGCAGATGATTCACTAAAAAAGTTTAACATTATCAGGAGAGCATTATGGCTGTTACTAATGTCGCTGAACTTAACGCACTCGTAGAGCGCGTAAAAAAAGCCCAGCGTGAATATGCCAGTTTCACTCAAGAGCAAGTTGACAAAATCTTCCGCGCCGCCGCTCTGGCCGCTGCAGATGCTCGAATCCCTCTCGCCAAAATGGCCGTTGCCGAATCCGGCATGGGTATTGTTGAAGACAAAGTGATCAAAAACCACTTCGCTTCAGAATATATCTACAACGCCTATAAAGATGAAAAAACCTGTGGCGTGCTGTCCGAAGACGACACTTTCGGTACCATCACTATTGCTGAACCTATCGGCATCATCTGCGGTATCGTACCGACCACTAACCCGACTTCTACCGCTATCTTCAAATCGCTGATCAGCCTGAAGACGCGTAACGCCATCATTTTCTCTCCGCACCCGCGTGCTAAAGACGCAACCAACAAAGCGGCTGACATCGTGCTGCAGGCTGCTATCGCTGCTGGCGCACCGAAAGATCTGATCGGCTGGATTGACCAACCGTCTGTAGAACTGTCTAACGCGCTGATGCACCACCCGGACATCAACCTGATCCTCGCGACCGGTGGCCCTGGCATGGTTAAAGCGGCATACAGCTCCGGTAAACCTGCTATCGGCGTAGGTGCTGGTAACACCCGGTTGTTATTGATGAAACCGCTGATGTGAAACGTGCCGTTGCGTCCGTTCTGATGTCTAAAACCTTCGATAACGGCGTAATCTGTGCTTCTGAACAGTCTGTTGTTGTTGTTGATTCCGTCTATGACGCAGTACGTGAGCGTTTCGCGACTCACGGCGGTTACCTGCTGCAGGGTAAAGAGCTGAAAGCTGTTCAGGACGTTATCCTGAAAAATGGCGCGCTGAACGCGGCTATCGTTGGTCAGCCAGCATACAAAATTGCTGAACTGGCAGGCTTCTCTGTTCCAGAAACCACCAAGATTCTGATCGGTGAAGTAAAAGTCGTTGATGAGAGCGAGCCGTTTGCTCACGAAAAACTGTCTCCGACCCTGGCCATGTACCGTGCGAAAGACTTCGAAGACGCTGTTAATAAAGCGGAAAAACTGGTTGCAATGGGCGGTATCGGTCATACCTCTTGCCTGTACACCGACCAGGACAACCAGCCAGAACGCGTAGCTTACTTCGGTCAGATGATGAAAACCGCGCGTATTCTGATCAACACCCCGGCTTCTCAGGGTGGTATCGGAGACCTGTATAACTTCAAACTCGCACCTTCCCTGACTCTGGGTTGTGGTTCCTGGGGTGGTAACTCATCTCTGAAAACGTTGGTCCTAAGCACCTGATCAACAAGAAAACCGTTGCTAAGCGAGCTGAAAACATGTTGTGGCACAAACTTCCGAAATCTATCTACTTCCGCCGTGGCTCTCTGCCAATCGCGCTGGATGAAGTGATTACCGATGGCCACAAACGTGCGCTGATCGTGACCGACCGCTTCCTGTTTAACAACGGCTACGCTGACCAGATCACTTCTGTTCTGAAAGCGGCTGGCGTTGAAACCGAAGTGTTCTTCGAAGTTGAAGCTGACCCGACTCTGACCATCGTCCGTAAAGGTGCAGACCTGGCGAACTCGTTCAAACCAGATGTGATCATCGCGCTGGGCGGCGGTTCCCCGATGGATGCAGCGAAAATCATGTGGGTTATGTACGAACACCCGGAAACCCACTTCGAAGAGCTGGCGCTGCGCTTTATGGACATCCGTAAACGTATCTACAAGTTCCCGAAAATGGGCGTGAAAGCAAAAATGGTTGCCATCACCACCACTTCCGGTACCGGTTCTGAAGTGACTCCGTTTGCGGTAGTAACCGACGACGCAACCGGCCAGAAATACCCGCTGGCTGACTACGCGCTGACTCCAGACATGGCGATTGTTGATGCCAACCTGGTGATGGATATGCCGAAGTCCCTGTGTGCGTTCGGTGGTCTGGATGCGGTAACTCACGCCCTGGAAGCTTACGTTTCCGTACTGGCTTCTGAGTTCTCCGACGGCCAGGCACTGCAGGCTCTGAAACTGCTGAAAGAAAACCTGCCAGCGTCCTACCACGAAGGTTCTAAGAACCCGGTAGCGCGTGAGCGTGTTCACAGTGCAGCGACTATCGCCGGTATCGCGTTTGCGAACGCCTTCCTGGGTGTATGTCACTCTATGGCGCACAAGCTGGGTTCTCAGTTCCACATTCCTCACGGTCTGGCGAACGCCCTGCTGATCAGCAACGTTATTCGTTATAACGCGAACGACAACCCGACTAAACAGACTGCATTCAGCCAGTACGACCGTCCGCAAGCACGTCGTCGCTACGCGGAAATCGCTGACCACTTGGTCTGTCTGCTCCGGGCGACCGCACTGCAGCGAAAATTGAAAAACTGCTGGGCTGGCTGGACGAAATCAAAGCTGAACTGGGTATTCCTAAGTCTATCCGTGAAGCTGGCGTGCAGGAAGCTGACTTCCTGGCACACGTTGACAAACTGTCTGAAGATGCGTTTGACGACCAGTGCACCGGCGCTAACCCGCGTTACCCGCTGATTTCTGAACTGAAACAGATTCTGCTGGATACCTACTACGGTCGTGAATTCGTTGAAGGCGCTCCGGCAGCAGAGAAGAAAGAAGCCGCTCCGGCGAAAGCTGAGAAAAAAGCGAAGAAATAATCCGCTTTAACACTCGCTGAAAAGCATAAGCAAAAAGCCCCATCATCATGATGGGCTTTTTTTATTCCGTAAACATCAACGGAAAACCACGCACGTTTGGCTCCCCATATCCATCAGGGCCTCAAACGTACGTAGAGACGTTTAACAAGAACGGCAGGTTATACGGTGCTGGTCCTGAATAACGGCCAGAGAGCCCTTTTCAAGCGCCTCCTTGTAATGCTTACGGCAAACGGATACGTAACGCTCGTTGCCACCAATCACCACCTGCTCACCCTCATTGTACGGCCGCCCTTCTTGATCGAGTCGCAGTACCATGCTGGCTTTACGACCGCAGAAGCAGATCGTTTTTAACTCAACCAGTTTGTCAGAGAGCGCCAGTAAATATTGGCTACCGCTAAACAGCTCGCCGCGAAAATCCGTTCTCAGCCCGTAGCACAATACCGGAATATCCAGGTTATCTACCACGTCAGAAAGCGCGTAGACCTGTTCACGCGTCAGAAACTGGCATTCATCGACAAGTACGCAGTTAATGCGTTCACGCGCATTCTCAGCGCTAATTTCGGCAAACAGATTACTGGTCTGATTAAACAGCTTCGCAGGCGAAGAGAGGCCAATTCGCGAGCTCACTTTCCCGGCGCCAAAGCGATCGTCTATTTCTGCGGTATAAACGATAGTGCGCATACCGCGCTCCTGGTAGTTGTATGACGACTGCAACAGAGCGGTCGACTTCCCGGCATTCATTGCTGAGTAGTAGAAATAAAGTTGTGCCATTGGCTGCAAAATCCTAATCGATGCGTTTTTTAAACGGCGTGCAGTGTAGCATATTTTGCCCACAGTCTTCCTGTGTCCTCTTCACCATTGCAGGATGAAGACACCTCTCGATTATGAGCCTGATACATCTGAAATATTCAGAAAAACCGATATATTACGTCACTGTCGTTTTCGCCCTACCTATTTATCCCTGGTACGAAGGTAACTTCATCATAAATCTGAAATAGTTAACCACTTTTGCCCTCCGCCGCCGCATACAGCTTGCGGACTATCACAGCAAAATTAGCTAGCGAGGTTAATAGTTGAAAAGATGAATGAGTCTGTCTAAAAAAATGTGATCGCCGCCAATTTGTGTAGCGACTTGCAGGACATTGTTATCCATAAATTAAACAGTCACAGGTTGAAATAACATCGTCATAACTATGGGCTTAAAGCCGATAACCCTGATGCTGCCTGCGGTATTGCCATTGTCCGCACGGTAAAATCGTTTTCACCACCAGGCAATTTACCCATACAGGCTCTGAGGCAAATAGGTTAATAGTGTTAAGGAATGCGCTACAAAAGCCCTGACAGGCCGTGAAGTGGTTGAGTCACGCAATCATTCATTGTCGATAAAGTAATGCACAAAATGGATGCATACCAGCTAATACATAAGGTTGATATTTACCCGTACGGGTATATTTATACACATCCCATCATCTCCGCCCGCTCGTTATCCCGCTACGCCTCCTGACAATTAGTGCGGGAAAGATGAGGAGCCTGGCCCACAATTTAACTTATAAATATTAATGACAGCATCAAATAACACGTTATTTTGAATTCCTTACATTCTTCCCTATTGCACATCTGATTTTATCGCTCTATTATTAGTTCAACAAACCACCCCACAATATAAGTTTGAGATTACTACAATGAGCGAAGCACTTAAAATTTTGAACAACATCCGTACTCTTCGTGCGCAGGCAAGAGAATGCACCCTTGAAACGCTTGAAGAAATGCTGGAAAAATTAGAAGTTGTTGTTAACGAACGTCGTGAAGAAGAAAATGCTGCTGCGGCAGAAATCGAAGAGCGCACCCGTAAACTGCAACAATATCGCGAAATGCTGATTGCTGACGGTATTGATCCGAATGAACTGCTGAATAGCATGGCTGCTGCCAAGACTGGTACCAAAGCGAAACGCGCTGCACGTCCTGCTAAATATAGCTACGTTGATGAAAACGGCGAAACCAAAACCTGGACTGGCCAGGGCCGTACCCCAGCCGTAATCAAAAAAGCGATGGATGAGCAGGGTAAATCTCTGGACGATTTCCTGATCAAGGATTAATCCTCACGCTGTGTAAAAATCCCGCTACGGCGGGATTTTTTATATCTGGACCTTACCACCAGCTTGATAACACATCGGCACAAGCTCGTTCATTTTTTATCCTTTCGTGTTATTTAAAAATAAAAAAACCGGGTTTCCCCGGCTTTTTCGTCCTCACGATATTACTTCGCGATGCCCAGCGTGTCTTGCAGCCACGCTTTGAAATCTTCACCCAGTGTATTATGACGGATGCCGTATTCCACAAACGCCTGCATATACCCCAGCTTGTTACCACAGTCATGGCTTTTGCCTTTCATGTGATAGGCCTCCACGGTCTCTTTTTCGATCAGCATGTCGATAGCATCAGTCAGCTGAATCTCATCACCGGCGCCTGGAGGGGTTTTCGCCAGCAACGGCCAGATTTCTGCGCTCAGGACGTAGCGCCCCACAACGGCAAGATTAGACGGCGCAACGTCGGCTTTCGGCTTCTCAACCACGCCAACCATCGGCACGCTATCGCCCGGGTTCAGGGTCGCGCCTTTGCAATCAACCACGCCGTAGGCAGTAACGTCAGCAACCGGCTCAACCATGATCTGACTTGAGCCCGTTTCGTCAAAACGCGCGATCATTTCAGCCAGGTTATCGCGGCTCAGATCGGATTCATATTCATCAAGAATAACGTCCGGCAGGATGACAGCGACAGGCTCATTACCAACGACAGGATGCGCGCACAGCACCGCGTGGCCCAGACCTTTTGCCAGCCCTGACGAACTTGCATAATGGTGACATGCGGCGGGCAGATAGACTGTACTTCTTCCAGAAGCTGACGTTTGACGCGCTTCTCCAACATGGCTTCAAGTTCAAAGCTGGTGTCGAAGTGGTTTTCAATAGAATTCTTGGAAGAATGGGTAACCAGTACAATTTCAGTGATACCAGCTGCGATACACTCGTTCACGACATACTGAATTAAAGGCTTATCGACCAGCGGCAACATTTCCTTTGGAATTGCTTTAGTCGCAGGCAACATCCTTGTACCTAATCCGGCAACCGGGATAACAGCCTTTTTAACTTTCGAATTTAGGGCAGCCATTCAAATCTCCTGAACTGTTCAAACTTTGAACTTGCTCGTTTATTAATAACGCGTCGAGTATATCATCACAACCTACTGAGGCTGCTCTGAAAAGGACGCGATGACCTCGAATTAAGATTTATACTCGAAAGTCGGACTGAAGGAAGAGCGCTGCCCATAAACCCCGCGCTAACGTTAATCACCGCCGCCGAAGATAACGGGTCCGTTCAACGCACCAGCACGCTGAAGTATGACGAGTATATCCACATCAATTTGCCAGATAGTAGCACCACGGCAGAAAAGCCGTTAAAGCTATCCCTGTAAAAAAATGCGTTTGCTCATTCCGCAGACAACATTAAGCGTAAACGACCACCATTTCCCCAAATCTGGCACTGCCAGGAAGTGCAACGCTGACTTATTTGGTTGAGATAAGCATTACCTAACGTCCCCAGCGGTACGCCATTACTTATTTGTATTTGATGTTCGCCGGTATTTAATGTGCCGTTCAAACCAGCAGAGACCAGGATGAGATTTTTTAACCCGCTATGATAATAACCCACGAGTAGCGGAAACTGTCCGGGAAGATTGGCCTGACGCAATAGCTGATTGACCTGCTTTAACAAACTGCCTAATTCGGGTAGGCGCTGACCTTGATGTGCCAGCTGTTCTTGCAAGAGACCATTAAAGAGCACACGCAATAATAATGCCGCCAGTACCCCATTATCGCCCGCGCGGGTAACATCCAGGCAATAAAATGCCAAATCGTGCTCAGACAATGGCGCTATATCCAACACTAAACCGGGGGCGTCGACCGCCATCAGCTGGCGATAATTTATCCGACAGTGCGATATTCTTTGCTGCACCGGCGGCTGTAGCTCTTGTAAAAGCTTTGCCGCCGCCGCGGGATTGTTCACCAACGCATCCCAGTCTTCAAATAACCGCTCTTCTTCTTCCACCCGGGAATTAAACATATTGGGATAAAGGCAGGCCAATACCGTTTCACGCAGACGGTTCAAATCTTTAACCGGCTTTAATAACACATCCTGAACGCCAAGGCGCAGCGCTTTGGCAATATCAGCCATATTTTCGGTCGCGGAAATGATGAGAATGGGTAGCGTATCGCCGGCATTGCGCAGATGTTCGACCAGCTGTAAGCCGTTCATGCGCGGCATTGCCAGGTCACATATCATCAGATCGGGTCTTTGGCTTTCCATCTGCGAAAGCGCGTCAACGCCGTCCTGAGCAAGCAGCGTGTGTGCACCGAGCGACGAAAGCCATGAATCCATAAGTGAGCGGAAAACCGGTTCGTCTTCGACAATCAAAATCTGTTTTCCCGCCAACGGCTGCGTCATGATATCTCCCCTGCCCGACGATATCTAAATAGTGGCATGCTATTGTGATAAACGCCTTTCAGAATTTGCTGAAGTAGTCGAAAAAAATGCCTTAAGTTGAACTCTGTACTAAAGGCAGCAGCTCATCTGTCTTTTTTTCAACCGCTTGTTGACCCGCGGCTATTGCAGATGAAGCTCGATGAAAATCCAGAGTTGAAATCTGGGGACAAAACGGTTGTAACAGAATGTCCGGCGGGTCACCCGCCATGCGGTTACGTTTGAGCCGATTTTCCAGCACCTGGATGGACGTTGTCATAATTTCCATTGCTGTGGGCGCAACCACCGACCGGCGAGAAGCGACGCGTCCCAAACGGGCGCGCAGGCGCTCATGCCATGATAGCTCATCTGGCGATTCATTCATCTCTCCATCGGGCTGAATATTGACGGACAGGAGATCCTGCTGCATAAGGTGTGCGTCATGTTGCAAATCGACCGCAATGACAATGTCAGCCCCCAGCGCACGTGTTAACGAAACCGGTACCGGGTTGACGACCGCGCCATCCACTAACCAATAACCGTTATGCTGCACCGGCGCCATCAACCCCGGTATGCTACACGATGCGCGAACCGCCATATGCAAATCACCTTCGGTAAACCACAGTTCACGGCCGGTACTAAGGTTAGTCGCAACCGCCGCAAAACGACGTTCGCACTGTTCGATCGTGTCGTTTGGCATAATCTGCCGATAGTGATTAAAGACGCGTTCACCGCGCAGCAGGCCGCCCCGACGCCATGACAAATCCATCAGGCGCAGAACATCCCAATAGCTGAATGAACAGACCCACTTCTCCAGCGCCGGAAGTTGATTGCTGGCGTACGCCGCCCCCACCAGCGAACCGATGGAACACCCGGCAACGATATCAATCTCTATACCCATTTTCTGCAGCGCTTTAATCACGCCAATATGCGACCAGCCCCGCGCCGCCCCTGAACCTAACGCCAGGCCAATTTTAATCTTTCTCATTGTGACCGATGAACATCCTCTTGCTTCTGGCGTGGTATCATCCCCATCGCTCGGTTACCATAGTGCAATCAGGCGTAACGTCGCCGTTAATTTATCGTTTCAGGGAGATCGCTTTGTCTGAACTTTGCCCCTGTGGGAGCGCCCTCGAGTATAGCTTATGTTGCCAGCGTTATCTGTCCGGCAACGAAGTCGCACCGAGCCCATCACACCTTATGCGCTCACGCTATTGCGCCTTCGTGAATAAGGATGCAGATTATCTGGTCAAAACCTGGCATCCCAGCTGTCAGGCTGCCGCGTTTCGTGATGATATTCATAACGGTTTTGCCCATACCGAATGGCTAGGGCTGACCGTGTTCGCCACCGACGATGGCCGCAACGCGGACGAAGGTTTTGTCAGCTTTGTCGCTCGTTTTCGTGAACATAACAAAAATGGCGCCATCATTGAGCGTTCGCGATTCTTAAAAGAAAACGGTCAGTGGTACTATATTGACGGTACGCGGCCAGTGATTGGCAGAAACGACCCTTGCCCTTGCGGTTCAGGGAAAAAATTTAAAAAATGCTGTGGGCAATAAACGCCTGACAACAGCTTCGCAAACATCATCAACAGGATTTACCCGGCAATGCACTCCATTCAACGAAAAGTACTACGCACCATCTGCCCTGACCAGAAAGGCCTGATCGCGCGCATCACCAACATCTGCTACAAACACGAATTGAACATCGTGCAGAACAACGAATTTGTCGACCACCGCACCGGACGTTTCTTTATGCGTACCGAACTGGAAGGCATCTTCAACGACGCCACCCTGCTCGCAGATTTAGACAGCGCGCTGCCGGAAGGTTCCGTACGCGAGCTGAATCCTGCGGGACGCCGCCGCATCGTTATTCTGGTGACGAAAGAGGCGCACTGCCTTGGCGATCTGTTGATGAAAGCCAACTACGGCGGCCTGGATGTCGAAATTGCCGCCGTCATCGGTAACCACGAGACTCTACGTACGCTGGTTGAACGTTTTGGTATTCCGTTCCAGCTGGTCAGTCATGAAGGGCTGGCACGCGAAGAGCACGATAAATTAATGGCCGATGCCATCGAAGCACACGAACCTGACTACGTAGTGCTGGCGAAATATATGCGCGTGCTGACGCCTGAGTTTGTCGCCCGTTTCCCGAACAAGATTATCAACATCCACCATTCATTCCTGCCGGCGTTTATTGGCGCCCGCCCGTACCATCAGGCCTACGAGCGCGGCGTGAAAATTGTCGGTGCGACCGCACACTACGTGAACGATAACCTGGATGAAGGTCCAATCATCATGCAGGACGTTATTCACGTCGATCACACCTATACGGCAGAAGACATGATGCGAGCCGGTCGTGACGTCGAGAAAAATGTCCTGAGCCGCGCGCTGTATCAGGTGCTGGCGCAACGCGTTTTCGTTTACGGTAATCGCACGATTATTCTTTAATCGTTAGCGAAATGAATTGATTAGCTTTAACCCGTTGCGGATAAAAAGCAGGCAAACAGTTCATTTTCGATAAACGAATGCTTTACAGCGGCGCGTCATTTGATATGATGCGCCCCGCTTCCCAAGAAGGAAGCAGGCCAGTAAAACCAAGCATTACCCCAGTGGTGGGGTTCCCGAGCGGCCAAAGGGAGCAGACTGTAAATCTGCCGTCATCGACTTCGAAGGTTCGAATCCTTCCCCACCACCATCTCTAAGCACTGACTACAATTTGAATTACCCCAGTGGTGGGGTTCCCGAGCGGCCAAAGGGAGCAGACTGTAAATCTGCCGTCATCGACTTCGAAGGTTCGAATCCTTCCCCACCACCACCACCATCATCTCCGGTAGTACCTCTTTCCATTAAATATTCAAATCTCTCTCAGTTATTTCTTTTATTTCTCTGGTTTTATCTTGCCTCTCTGCCATATATATCCCGGCGGCGCTGCGCTTGGCCGGGGAACAGACCGCACAAAAAAACCCCGCCGAAGCGGGGTTTAGAGCGTCACAGCACAATATTAATGGCGTGCACGAACAATCTGATACTTGCGGGTCAGGTACTCGACCGGCACGCTCCAGATATGTACCAGGCGCGAGAATGGGAACAACAGGAACAGCGTCATGCCCAGCACCAGGTGCATACGGAAGATAAAGGCTACACCGTCCAGATGTGCGGAGGCGCCACCATGGAAGGTCACCACGGACTGCGCCCAGCCGACCAGCTTCATCATTTCACTCCCGTCCATATGCTGGGCGGAGAACGGAATGGTCAGCAGGCCCAGCGCGCACTGGATAACCAGCACGGAGAGCACCAGAATATCGGCGCCGGTCGTGGTCGCACGCACCCGTGGGCTAAACAGACGGCGTTTGAGCAGCAGCACACCACCGACCAGGCACATCAGACCTGCCGCACCACCGCCAAACATCGCCATCTTCTGTTTCACTTCCAGTGGCAGCCATGCTTCGTACATCCAGTGCGGAGTCAGCATCCCCAGGAAGTGACCAGCAAATACCCCCAGAATCCCGATATGGAACAGGTTCGATGCCAGGTTCATCCCTTTGCGATCCAGCATCTGGCTGGAGGCGGCACGCCAGGTGTACTGGCCGTAGTCGTAGCGCAGCCAGCTGCCAATCAGGAAGACAGAACCCGCGATGTACGGATAAATGTCAAAGAAGAACATATTCAGGAAGTGCATTATTGCTGTCCTCCGTTAGAGATATTCAAATATTGCGGGGCCACGGCTCCGGCAAAACGACGCTGGTGATTGGCGATTTCCGAATCACCGCAGCCCTGGTCGGCAAAGAATTTCACCTGCTCTTCTTCCCATACCGCATCCAGCGCCTGTGGCGTATCATCGCGGGCTTCGTCCGCAATTTTTTCCGCCACTTTCGCTTCATCTACCGCACTGTTGGCGAGCTTCAGCAACTGTTCGAACAGCACCGCATAGCGGCTCTCACGCTGTTGCAAGCGCGCGCAGAGCAGCGCCAGAATCGGCGCGATATCCTGTAGGCCGCCAACCGCTTCACTCTCGGGCAGTTGTGCCAGATACTCCAGATACAGCGGCAGGTGATCCGGCAGCTCGCGGCTGTCGAGGACCAGACCGTGCTGCTCATACTGATTCAGCAGATCGACCATTGCCTGCCCGCGATCGCGGGATTCGCCGTGAACGTGTTCAAACAGCAGCAGCGACGTCGCACGACCTCGGTCAAACAGCTCGCTGTAGGCCGCCTGAGCGTCCAGCAGATCCTGCGCGGTTAAATCGCGCAGGAAAATACCCAAGGCCTGGGCATCCGCTTTTTCCAGTTTGTCTGATTCAGACAATACGTCGAAGAGTTCGCCTTGATGCTGCCATAAGGCAGCATCCGGGTACTCAAGGAGACGTGAAATCACCACGAGTTCAATCATGCGTGCGGCTCCGTTTTGCTGCTCACGTCCACGGAATCGATACGACGGCTGTTGAACAGGTTGAACTTAGTGTCCGAACCGTGGCAGCCATCGCCGAAGCTAAAGCCACAACCGTTTTTCTCCGGGAACGCTTCACGCGCTTGTTCACGGTGACTGCTTGGTACCACGAAGCGGTCTTCGTAGTTAGCAATCGCCAGATAGCGGTACATTTCCTGCGCCTGTGCTTCGGTCAGCCCCACCTCTTCCAGCGCACGGGTATCGATAACGCCATCGACGGTTTCCGTACGTTTGAAGTGACGCATCGCCAGCATACGTTTCAGCGCCAGCAGCACCGGTGCGGTGTCGCCTGCGGTCAGCAGGTTCGCCAGGTATTGCACCGGAATACGCAGACTTTCAACGTCCGGCAGGATACCGTTGCTGCCCAACTCGCCCGCATCGGCGGCGGACTGAATCGGCGACAATGGCGGCACGTACCAGACCATCGGCAGCGTACGGTATTCCGGGTGCAGCGGCAGCGCCAGCTTCCAGTCCATCGCCATTTTGTAGACCGGCGATTTCTGCGCCGCGTCAATCACGCTCAGCGGAATGCCGTCTTTCTGCGCCTGTTCAATCACTTTCGGATCGTTCGGGTCGAGGAACACGTCCAGCTGACGCTGATACAGATCTTTCTCGTTTTCGGTGCTGGCTGCGGTTTCAATCGCATCCGCGTCGTACAGCAGCACGCCGAGGTAACGAATACGGCCTACGCAAGTTTCTGAACACACGGTCGGCTGACCCGCTTCAATACGCGGATAGCAGAAGATGCATTTTTCAGATTTGCCGCTCTTCCAGTTGAAGTAGATCTTCTTGTACGGGCAGCCGGTGATGCACATACGCCAGCCGCGGCACTTGTCCTGGTCGATCAGCACAATGCCGTCTTCTTCACGCTTGTAGATGGCTCCGCTTGGGCAGGTTGCCACGCACGCCGGATTGAGGCAGTGCTCGCACAGACGCGGCAGGTACATCATGAAGGTATTCTCGAACTGGCCGTACATCGCCTTTTGCATGTTCTCGAAGTTTTTGTCTTTCGACAGCTTCTCGAACTCACCGCCGAGATCGTCTTCCCAGTTCGGACCTTTGGTGATTTTGTCCATACGCTTGCCGGTAATCAGCGAGCGCGGACGGGCAATGGGCTGTGCTTTGCTATCTGCCGGCGCGTTATGCAGCGTCTGGTAGTCAAAATCAAACGGCTCGTAATAATCATCCAGCCCGGCAGATGCGGGTTGGCGAAGATTTTACCCAGCAGCAGCGCTTTGTTGCCCATGCGCGGCACCAGCTTGCCATTGATTTTACGGATCCAACCGCCTTTATATTTCTCCTGATCTTCCCAGTCGGTCGGGAAACCGGTGCCCGGTTTGGTTTCAACGTTGTTGAACCACGCGTACTCGGTCCCTTCACGGCTGGTCCAGACGTTTTTACAGGTGACTGAGCAGGTATGACAGCCGATGCATTTATCGAGATTCAGCACCATGCCGACTTGTGAACGAATTTTCATTTTACGCTCTCCTGTACCTGGTCATTGCCTTCGCCATCCAACCAGTTAATGTTCTTCATCTTACGTACCACCACGAACTCATCACGGTTAGAACCTACGGTGCCGTAGTAGTTAAAGCCGTAGGCCAGGTGGGCATAGCCGCCGATCATATGGGTCGGTTTTGGCGTAATGCGGGTCACCGAGTTATGGATACCGCCGCGCTGGCCGGTAATTTCAGAACCCGGCAGGTTCACGATACGTTCCTGCGCGTGGTACATCATGGTCATCCCGGCCGGTACACGCTGGCTCACGACCGCACGCGCGGTCAGTGCGCCGTTGTTGTTGAAGACTTCGATCCAGTCGTTGTCTTCAATACCGATCTCTTTGGCGTCTTCTTCACTCATCCACACCACCGGGCCGCCGCGACCTAAAGTCAGCATCAGCAGGTTGTCGCTGTAGGTGGAGTGAATGCCCCATTTCTGGTGCGGCGTCAGGAAGTTCAGCGCCTTCTCCGGGTAACCGTTTGATTTTTTACCCATCACCTCTTTCACCGAACGGGTGTCGATAGGTGGACGGTAAACCAGCAGGCTTTCACCGAAGTCACGCATCCACTGGTGGTCCTGATACAAGGACTGACGACCGAGAGCGTACGCCATGGGATCAGCTCATGAACGTTGGTGTAACCTGCGTTGTAGGAAACGTGTTCGTCTTCCAGGCCAGACCAGGTCGGGCTGGAGATAATCTTGCGCGGCTGCGCCTGAATATCACGGAAGCGAATTTTTTCATCTTCTTTATTGAGCGCCAGATGGGTGTGGTCACGACCGGTGAACTCACTCAACGCCGCCCAAGCTTTCACCGCCACCTGACCGTTGGTTTCCGGCGCCAGGGTGAGGATCATCTCTGCGGCATCAATCGCGGTATCCAGCATTGGCTGGCCTTTCGCCGGGCCTTCCGCCTTGGTGTAGTTGAGCTTACGCAGCAGATCCATTTCGCTCTGGGTGTTCCAGGCAATGCCTTTACCGCCGTTACCGATTTTCTCCATCAGCGGGCCGATAGAGGTAAAGCGCTCGTAGGTTGCCGGGTAATCACGTTCAACCGGAATAATGTGCGGCGCGGTTTTGCCCGGGATCAGGTCGCATTCGCCTTTTTTCCAGTCCTTCACGTCTAACGGCTGCGCCAGTTCGGCAGCGGAGTCGTGCTGAATTGGCAGCGTGACGACATCGGTTTCTTTACCGAGGTGGCCAACGCAGACTTCAGAGAATTTCTTCGCGATGCCTTTGTAGATTTCCCAGTCGCTTTTCGATTCCCAGGCCGGGTCAACGGCGGCAGACAGCGGGTGAATAAACGGATGCATATCCGAGGTATTCATGTCGTCTTTTTCATACCATGTCGCAGTCGGCAGCACGATGTCGGAGTACAGACAGGTGCTCGACAGACGGAAGTCCAGCGTCACCACCAGATCCAGCTTGCCGTCGAGGCCATTATCTTGCCATTCCACTTCTTCCGGCTTCACGCCGCCCTGCTTGCCGAGATCCAGCCCCTGAATTCCGTGCTCGGTACCCAGCAGATACTTCAGCATGTACTCATGACCTTTACCGGAAGAGCCCAGCAGGTTGGAGCGCCAGATGAACAGGTTACGCGGATGGTTTTTACCGTTCTCCGGCTGTTCAGCGGCAAAGCGGATAGAACCTTCTTTCAGCGCCTTAACGGTGTAATCCACCGGGGTCATGCCGGCTTTTTTCGCTTCATCGGCAATGCGCAGCGGGTTGGTGCCTAACTGCGGCGCAGACGGCAGCCAGCCCATGCGTTCTGCGCGCACGTTGAAGTCCAGCAGATGACCAGTGTAGCGAGATTTATCCGCCAGCGGGGACAGCAGCTCCTGCGCGGTAACCGACTCATAGCGCCATTGGCTGGAGTGGTTATAGAAGTAGGAGGTGCTGTTCATGTGACGTGCCGGACGCTGCCAGTCAAGGGCGAACGCCAGCGGCTGCCAGCCGGTCTGCGGACGCAGTTTTTCCTGGCCCACGTAGTGTGCCCAGCCGCCGCCGCTCTGACCGACGCAGCCGCAGAACACCAGCATGTTGATCAGGCCACGATAGTTCATATCGAGGTGGTACCAGTGGTTCAGACCGGCACCGACGATGATCATCGAGCGACCATGCGTCTTATCGGCGTTATCAGCAAATTCACGCGCGATACGGACGATCTGTGCGCTGGAAACGCCGGTGATTTTCTCCGCCCACGCCGGGGTGTACGCTTTAATATCTTCGTAGCTTGTCGCACAGTTTTCATCGTTCAGACCGCGTTCCAGGCCGTAGTTCGCCATGGTCAGGTCATAAACGGTAGTTACCAGCGCGGTGCTGCCGTCTGCCAGCTGCAGGCGTTTCACCGGCAGTTTGTGCAGCAGGATGTTTTCCAGCTCAACGCTGGCGAAGTGTTCGGTGCCGTCGCCGCCAAAGTACGGGAAGCCAACCTGGGCCACGTCGTCATGGCTGCCCAACAGGCTGAGGCGCAGTTCAACCTCTTCGCCAGTTTTACCGTCGCGCTGTTCGAGGTTCCACTTACCTTTATCGCCCCAGCGGTAACCAATTGAACCGTTTGGCGCAATCATTTCACCTTTTTCATCAAAAGCGACGGTTTTCCATTCCGGATGCTCTTCCTGACCCAGACCGTCCACCAGATCCGCTGCACGCAGCATACGGCCCGCGGCGTAGAAGCCATCACGCTCTTCCAGCATCACCAGCATTGGCATGTCGGTGTAGCGGCGAACGTAATCGGTGAAGTACTGGCTCGGTTTGTCGAGGTGGAATTCACGCAGCATCACGTGGCCCATCGCCAGCGCCATCGCCGCATCGGTCCCCTGCTTCGGTGCCAGCCACAGGTCACACAGCTTGGCGATTTCAGCGTAGTCCGGGGTAATAGCGACGGTTTTGGTGCCTTTATAGCGAACTTCAGTGAAGAAGTGCGCGTCCGGGTACGCGTTTGCGGAACGTTGGACCCCCAGGCAAGAATGTAGCTGGAGTTGTACCAGTCGGCGGATTCCGGTACGTCGGTCTGTTCGCCCCAGGTCTGTGGAGACGCTGGCGGCAAGTCACAGTACCAGTCGTAGAAGCTCAGGCAGGTGCCGCCGATCAGGGAGAGATAGCGGGCGCCGGAAGCATAGGAAACCATCGACATCGCCGGGATCGGCGAGAAGCCTGCCACACGGTCCGGGCCGTAGGTTTTGACGGTGTAAACGTTGGAGGCGGCAATCAGCTCGTTCACTTCCTGCCAGGAGGAGCGTACGAAGCCACCGCGGCCACGCGCTTGCTTGAAGCTTTTTGCTTTGTCGGCATCTTCAATAATGGATGCCCAGGCATCAACCGGATCGCTGTGCAGTTTCTTCGCATCACGCCACATTTTCATCAGGCGTTTACGCATCAGCGGGTATTTCAGACGGTTGGCGCTATAAAGGTACCAGGAATAGCTCGCCCCACGCGGACAGCCGCGAGGTTCATGGTTTGGCAGGTCCGGACGGGTGCGCGGGTAATCGGTCTGCTGGGTTTCCCAGGTGACCAGACCGTTTTTAACGTAGATTTTCCAGCTGCAGGAACCGGTGCAGTTTACGCCGTGCGTGGAGCGCACAACTTTGTCATGCTGCCAGCGGCTTCGGTATCCATCTTCCCAATCCCGGTTGGTATCTAGAATCTGTCCGTGCCCATCGGCAAATGTTTCACCCTTTTGTTTAAAGTAGCGAAACCGGTCCAGGAATTTACTCATCGGGTCTCTCCTGTTTGGAGCCTGACGGCTCTCTGATAAATCGACATTGCTGAATTTGCAGCGAAGTTAACGCGCTGAAAGATGGAGGGAATTGATAACGATCAAGGCGGGCAGGCTTAACAATTGCGGCCAAAAACTCACATACCACCAAGGTGGTATGCATTTGTATTTTATAATGCATTGTAAAATAAAGATTTTTATTAAATGGATAATGTTTCAGTCTGTAAAAAAGGGCCATCTGGTATTAAGGGTAGAGTCCCTTTCCCCTCCTGCTAAGCCCATTTTGGCACGCTGCCAAAATCGTCGTAACACCAACAGTATGTTGTAACTAACCAAGAATGTAATAAAGGCGCGAAAACTCGCGCCTTTATTTTTAAATAACGTTAAGCGTTATTTTTTCGCTTTGCGACCATATACTGCCCAGGTCACCACCACACAAACAATATAGAACACAAGGAACACCTTCATTGCGCCAGCCGGTGAGCCGGTTAAATCCAGCGAGGTACCGAACGCTTTCGGAATAAAGAAGCCGCCGATAGCGCCAATCGCCGAGATAAAGCCCAGCGCTGCCGCCGTATCGGTGGCCGCTTCGCGCATCGCTTTCTCGTCGGAACCGCCTTCTGCTTTCACGCGATCCATCGTCAGCTTACGGAAGATCACGGAAATCATCTGGAAGGTGGAACCGCTGCCCAGACCGGCCGTCAGGAACAACGCCAGGAAGACTACGTAGAAGGCGATGAAGTTACCGCCCATGCCGTTGGTTGGCAGGGTCATAAACAGCAGCGCGCTAAATACCGCCATCAGGATAAAGTTAATCAGCGTCACGCGAGTCCCGCCCAGGCGGTCGGAGATAGCCCGCCGCAGAACGCGCCAGCGCGCCGATAAACGGCCCGAAGAAGGCGTAGTGCAGAATCTGAATGTCCGGGAACTGGGTTTTCGACAGCATGGCAAAACCGGCGGAGAAACCGATAAACGAACCGAAGGTTGCCAGATACAGCAGGCTCATGATCCACAGGTGACCACGCTTCAGAACCGGCAGCTGCTCTTTCAGCGACGCTTTAGAGGTCGCCAGCTCGTTCATACCAAACCAGGCCGCAAGGGTGAAAATGGCCAGGAACGGCACCCAGATCCACGCCGCGTTCGCCAGGAACAGCTCTGAGCCGTCCGGCTGCTGGACGCCCTGGCTACCAAAGGCGGCGAAGATAGACAGCGAAATCGCCAGTGGAGCCACCAGCTGCATAACGCTCACGCCCATGTTACCCAGTCCACCGTTCAGGCCCAGCGCGCCGCCCTGCTTCTGTTTCGGGAAGAAGAAGCTGATGTTAGCCATGCTGGACGCAAAGTTTGCACCGGCAAAGCCGCACAGCAGAGAGATGATGATAAAGATACTAAACGGCGTAGAGGTATCCTGCACCGCAAAACCGAGCCATACGCATGGAATGATTAAGATCCCGGTGCTGAACGCTGTCCAGCGACGGCCGCCAAACATCGGCACCATAAAGGAATACGGCACGCGTAGCAGCGCCCCTGATACAGACGGCAGCGCCGTCAGCATGAACAGTTGGTCGGTCGTAAACTGGAAGCCCACTTTTGGTAAATTGACCGCAACCGCGCTGAACAACATCCATACGCAGAAAGCCAGCAGCAAGCACGGTACTGAAATCCACAGGTTCCGGCTTGCAACGCGATGGCCGCGTTCCTGCCAGAATGCCGGATCTTCCGGACGCCAGTCGGTAATGACAGCGCCGGTTGCCCTTTCCGGGCAGTGGAGTGACTCATAGACACCTCTGATTATTAATATCAACCTCGCCACATTAGGGTTTACACCACGAGGTAAGTTGATATAAATCAAAGGAAAAGTGGGCTACAGAATGGGCAAAAAAACAGCATCATCCTTAAGGAGTAGCCTTTGTTGCCTAAAAAAACCTGTCATTTCACGTGGCTGTTACGCTGCTACCCCTGCCTCCTGACACATTGACTATTATGGAAATAAAGGGGTAACCCTTTGTGGGTATGGGTATACTCCAGGCGATAGTCGAAAATAACGCCACTCGCCGGAGAGCCTTCCGTCAGGAGCTGTAACGCACAATGTTTAGACGCTTTTTTACACCACTCACGCTGGTGAATCAACTGGCCCTCATCGTCCTGCTCTCTACCCTCATCGGGTGGCCAGCATGATGATTTCCGCACGCCTGGTCAACGGCGTCCAGGGCAGCGCGCACGCCATTAACCAGGCAGGCTCCCTGCGTATGCAGAGCTACCGTCTGCTGGCGGCCATTCCCGTGCAAGAGCACGACCAGCCCTTGTTTGATGAAATGCAAAAAACCGTCTTCAGCCCGGAGTTACAGCTGGCGGCGGAACGTGATGGCCAGGTGGCACAGCTCAAAGCGCTACAGCAGTACTGGCTGAATCATCTGGCGCCCGACATTCGCGGCGCACAAAGCCAGGATGAAGTGAATGCCGATGTCTCGGGCTTCGTCGACCGCATTAATCAGTTAGTCACCGTTTTCGATCACACCACCGAAGAGCGCATCTCTCACGTGGTGTGGATGCACCGCCTGATGGCTTTTTTCATGGCCGTGCTGTTTATTTTCACCGTCTTCTGGCTACGTACACGCCTGCTGCATCCGTGGCGTCAGCTTCTGCGTATGGCAGAAGCCATCAGTCATCGTGATTTTACCTATCGCGCGCAGATCGGCGGACGTAATGAAATGGCAACTCTGGGCATGGCGCTGAACAACATGTCTGCCGAACTGGCCGAAAGCTATGCATCGCTGGAACGCCGGGTGCAGGAAAAAACCGCCGGTCTGGAGCAGAAAAACGCCATTCTCTCCTTCCTGTGGCAGGCTAACCGCCGCTACACAGCAGCGCACCGCTGTGCGAGCGTATCTCACCGGTATTGAACGGCCTGCAACAGCTGACGCCGCTACGGGAAATTGAAGTGCGGGTCTACGACACTGAAGATGAAGAGAACCACCAGGAATTTAGCTGCCATTCAGGCTGGGAATGCGACGATAAAGGCTGTTACCTGTGTCCACGGGACGTTGATATGTCGGCGACCGAAGGCGCGACGCTCAAATGGCGTCTTACCGACCCTCGCAATCAGTATGGCATTCTGCTGGCCACCCTGCCCATGGTCGCGAGCTGAGCCACGATCAGCAGCAATTGGTCGACACGCTGCTCGAGCAGTTGACCTCGACGCTGGCGCTGGATAAACAGCTGGAGCGTCAGCAACAGCTCATCGTTATGGAAGAGCGCGCCACCATTGCCCGCGAGCTGCACGACTCCATCGCCCAATCGCTCTCATGTATGAAAATGCAGGTCAGCTGTCTGCAAATGATGCAGAACGAACAGTCGTCCGCAGAAAGCCGCGAACTGCTTGGCCAGGTCCGTAACGAGCTAAACACCTCGTGGGCGCAACTGCGCGAGCTGCTGACCACTTTCCGCCTGAAGCTGACCGAGTCGGGTCTGCGCCCGGCACTGGAGTCCAGTTGTCTGGAATACAGCAAACACTTTGGTTTCCCGGTCCAGCTGGACTATCAGCTACCGCCCGCTACGTCCCGTCGCATCAGGCCATTCACGTGCTGCAAATTGCCCGTGAGGCACTCAGCAATGCGCTGAAGCATTCACAGGCCAGCGACGTTAAGGTGACCGTTACCCAACAGGGTAATCAGGTCAAACTGGTGGTGGCGGATAACGGCTGCGGTGTGCCGCTGCACGCTGAACGCAGCAACCATTATGGTCTTATTATTATGCGTGACCGCGCGCAGAGCCTGCGTGGCGATTGCCAGGTTCGTCGCCGTGAAAGCGGCGGCACTGAAGTCGTGGTCTCGTTTATCCCTGAAAAATCGCTTTCAACTTTCCAAGGAGAAATCCATGAGTAATCAGGAACGGGCTACCATCCTGCTAATTGACGATCATCCCATGCTGCGTACTGGCGTAAAACAGTTGGTCAGTATGGCATCGGATATACAGGTTGTGGGCGAAGCCAGCAACGGCGAGCAAGGCATTGAACTGGCAGAAGCGCTCGATCCGGATCTGATTTTGCTCGATCTCAACATGCCCGGCATGAACGGTCTGGAAACCCTCGACAAGCTGCGCGAGAAATCACTCTCTGGCCGCGTGGTGGTTTTCAGCGTTTCTAACCATGAAGAAGACGTCGTCACTGCGCTCAAACGCGGTGCCGACGGCTATCTGCTAAAAGATATGGAGCCGGAGGATCTGCTGAAAGCTCTGCAACAGGCCGCCGCGGCGAAATGGTTCTGAGCGAAGCGTTAACCCCGGTTCTGGCTGCCAGCCTGCGCGCCAACCGCGCCACTTCAGATCGTGACATCAACCAACTGACGCCACGCGAACGCGATATTCTGAAACTGATCGCTCAAGGCCTGCCGAATAAGATGATCGCTCGTCGCCTGGACATCACCGAAAGCACCGTCAAGGTGCACGTGAAGCATATGTTGAAGAAAATGAAGCTGAAATCGCGCGTTGAAGCCGCGGTCTGGTACATCAGGAACGTATTTTCTGACTGCCCGCTCCTTAATTGTCGTGACAGCTCCTGTCACGCACAATTAAGGCGTCATGCCCGACCAGCCATTTTCCATCGGCGCAAAGCTGACGACCGGCTCGGTCAACGCCAGCGTGATCTCATTGGAGGTAACACGCTGCCCTTCTTATCTTCCACCACCACCGACAGATGCCAGGTATTGCTGGCCCTTGCGTATAATCCCACGCGGCATAATGATGCTCCACCGTCGGTGCTGTTATTCGACGCCGGCGGCGTCAGGCTGAGCGCGGTAGTATCACCTTGCCAGGTCAGCGATTTCACGCCGTACTCGTCGTGTATCTGAAGTTTAAGCTCGACCGTTTCGTAGCTGCTCAGGTTCCACGGCGGCGTCGCCAGATAGACCGTCAGACTCTTACGCTGTCGATACTCCATCACCGGCAAGCTATTGCGCTCTGGCGCATCGTAGCGGCTGCCGCGCAGGGTGCGCGTTTGCGCGACTTCATCAGCCGCTAACTGCTTTTTCAGCGGCACACCGAAGCGGAAATTCACCTTCATGCCAAGATTGTTTTGATTCACCCCACTCTCTCCCTGCTTGTGCTGAGCGCTAAAGGTCAGAAGTGGAATGGGGTATAGTTAAGGCCAAGCGAAACCGCGACCGGTTATGGTACCCCGTACCGCTGCGGAACAGATCGACGCTATCGCCGAAGTACTGCTCCACGCTCAGGCTGGTATTAATGTGGTTCCAGGCGGGATCCAGGCCTGTGCGGTCACATCGTAGCCGCGCGCCATACGCTGTTGTAGCGTCGTGCCGCTGTTTTCCCAGGCATGAAGCGGATGGTAGTAGTTGGCTGAAAAGCGCAGATTTTCACCCCAGGCCTCCGCGCCAACGCCGCCACGGTTGAGATCATCCCCAACAGGCTATCGTAAAAGGTGTTATAGCCCAGCAACCATCGCCGGCGACCCAACGCTGGCCGACGCCGAGGTTCCCTACCGTTCCTTCGTCCTGTTGGCTTAACCCTATCTGGGTCCAGGTGAGATAGCGGTGTTGTCCTGTAACGGCACAAACCAACTGCCGTGGCTACCGGTAAACTTACCCTTCTCATCCACCAGCATCTGAAAATCCGTATTGCCCCAGGGCGAAAGCCAGCTACCCAGTTGTTGGTTCACTTCGCTATTCAGCTTCTCCTGCACCTGCGTGAGCGCAAAAAGTCGCGCCTGTTCGCCGGTGTCCAGGCCGTTATCGTCATGCTGGCTTCGCCAAAAGACTTCACCATTTCGGCAAACTGTTTTTCGCCCTCGCGATTTTCCGGCGCGATGCCGAGATCCGGCAGATTATCGAAAGGATGTTTCGCCTCTTCAACAAAGTTCTGCCGCGCCCGCGCGCTGCCGCTGGTCAGCACCAGCAGGACGAGAAATGACGAATAAAAACGCAAAGACAAAACCACAACCTCATAGCCAGCGACAAACAGGAGTCAGAAATCAGCGACCCCAAAGCCTTTAGTTTACCGCCTTTACCCTTATCCTTCAGCCTTCGCGCCGCATTCCAGGAATAGACTGAATGGCTATGAAATCGTCGTTTGCCGCACAGTGCAGGCCAGCAGCGCCTTCAGCTCGGGAATACAGGAACCGCAGTTGGTGCCGCATTTCAGGCGACATCCCAGTTCGGCGACCGTCGAACACCCTTGTTTTTCAATGGCTTCCGTGATGTTTTTTTCACCTATACTGAAACAGCTACACACAATTTTCCCCGTCGCCGGACGCGCCATATCGCGCCCACCCAGCAGCGTATGCCGCTCAGTCAGGGTCTGCGGGGCCTCGGCAAAGGCGCGGGAAATCAGCGCGACGTCAATCTCCGGCAGCGTTTTGCTGCTCCAGAAGCCCAGCATTAACCGCCCTCAAGCCACGCCAGCAGATGCCAGGTTTCCCCAAGGCTGGCGACCTGAACCTGCCAGCCGTGGTGCTGGCAGGTCGCCAGTAGCGCCGCCTGAATGTCGCGTTCGCCGCACAGTGTTAAATGATGTAGCCCGGTGCGGCTTTGCGCCACCAGTGCATATGTCGCGGCAGCGCAAGCGACACGCGCGAGAACAGTTCGCCCTGCCACTGCGGCAACCATGGCGCGATCCGCACCGCCGTTTGTTTACTTTCCGGCTGCCCGGAGTGCGGATCGACCACCGGCGCGACCAGACTGTTAACTTTACCCTGGCGGGCAAAACAGTCGTTCCAGTGCATCGGCGTAAACAGCGAACCCGGGCGTTGAGCATCAGAGACAACAACCCGAGCCACCATCACCCCGCGCGGTGAACTCACTCGCGCCAGCCCGCCATGCTGTAACGAGAAATGGGCCGCATCCTGCGGGCAATCTCGACAATCGGCTGCGCAATATGCTGCATCAGACGCGGCACGTTACCGGTACGGGTCATGGTATGCCACTGGTCGCGCACCCGCCCGCTGTTGAGGATCAGCGGATACAACGGCTGGCGGCGCGCCCGCATCTCACCCGGCGTGACCGGCACCATGCGTAGCTGGCCGTCGCTGCGCCAGCCGCGCGACAGATCGAGAGGATGCCCGCGGCGCGCCACCGGCCAGCGCACGGGGCCAACGCATCCCACTGCGCGCGGGTCAGCTCGGCAAGCCCGCTGATATCAAACGCCCGTTCGCCATCGTTCTCGAAGCCGGACAGCGCCGCATGCTCGCTGAAAACTTCATGCGGATGCTGCCAGCCGAACGCCTGTGCGTAGCCCAACTGCCCGGCAACCTGGGCGATGATCCACCAGTCCGGGCGCGCGTCTCCCGGCGGAGGTAAAAACGCCCGCTGCCGGGAGATACGGCGCTCTGAGTTGGTGACGGTGCCGTTTTTTTCCCCCAGCCCAGCGCCGGAAAACGAATGTCGGCATAGCGCGACGTCTCGGTATCCGCAGCGACTTCAGAGACAATCACCAGCGGGCAGCCCGCCAGCGCCTGACTTACCGCATGGCTATCCGGCAGCGACACTGCCGGTTGGTGCCCATAATCCATACCGCCTTCACCTCACCACGTCCAATGGCGCTAAACAGATCCACCGCCATCAGCCCCGGCGTCTGCGCCAGACGCTCACTGCCCCAGAAGCGCGCCACGCGGGCAAGATCCGCCGGTTCAAAGTTCATGTGCGCCGCCAGCATGGTCGCTAACCCGCCGACTTCGCGCCCGCCCATGGCATTTGGCTGTCCGGTCAGCGAAAACGGGCCGCATCCTTCACGGGCAAATTTACCGCTGGCCAGATGCACATTAATGATGGCGTTACATTTATCGCTGCCGCTCGAAGACTGGTTAATGCCCATGGTATAGAGCGTGATAGCCCGCGGCGCGGCGATAAATTCCTGATAAAACGCCTGCACGTCGTTCTGCGGCAGCCCGCAAAAGTCAGCGACTTTCTCGACCGTCCAGCCTTCGGCAGCCGCCAGCGCAGCGGGGGTATCGGCATAGCGTTCGTCAACGATACCGTGTTCTGCCAGCGCGTGGAGCAAACCGACAAACAGCCCGCCGTCGGTACCCGGCGCAATGGCCAGATGGCGGTCGGCAATATCGCAGGTCGCGGTACGCCGTGGGTCAATCACCACGACCTTCATCTCAGGCCGATTCTGCTTTGCCTGCACCAGCCGTTGATAGAGCACCGGATGCGCCCAGGCGGCGTTGGACCCCACCAGAATCACCAGATCGCTACCTTCAACGTCCTCGTAGCTGCACGGCACGACATCCGCGCCAAAAGCGCGTTTATACCCGGTCACCGCCGATGACATGCACAGTCGGGAGTTGGTATCGATATTGCCCGCGCCAATAAATCCCTTCATCAGCTTGTTGGCGGCGTAATAGTCTTCGGTCAGCAGCTGGCCAGAGGCGTAAAAGGCAACGGCCTGCGGGCCGTACTGCTCGATAATCGCCCTGAGGCGTTCGCCTGCCGCCGTCAGCGCCTGCGGCCAGCTGACCCGTTCGCCATCCAGCTGCGGGTGCAATAAGCGCCCCTCCAGGCCGGTGGTTTCTGCCAGCGACGCGCCTTTTACGCACAGTCGGCCAAAGTTTGCCGGATGCTGCTCATCGCCCTGCACGCTCACAATCCCGTCCTTGACCCGCGCCAGCACGCCGCAGCCGACGCCGCAATAAGGACAGGTGGTTTTCGTCTCCGTCATGAGGCCTCCGCGCGTATAACCAGCGCCTGGTTACCGACCCATACCGTGCCGTCTTCAATTTTCACCGGCCATGCGCGCACCACCTGCTCGCCGCTCTCGCTCTGCCGCCCGTCGCGCAGGCGGATGCGCTGTTTGTACAACGGCGAGATAACGATCGGCTCGCCGCCCGCGTCGCCCAGAATACCGCGCGACAGGACATTGGCCTGACTTCCCGGTTCCTGGTTATCCAGCGCGTAAACCTTATCGTTAAGGCGGAACAGCGCAATCTGCATCTCACCGAGGCGCGCGCCAATACCGGCCTGCGGCGGAATATCTTCAAGCGAACAGACGGCCTGCCACGGTTTGCGGCTACCCGGCAGCGACGGCAATTCGCTCACCACGGCTAACTGCGGCTGGCCGCGCACCGCGTGACGCTGTACCGCTTCATCCGGCGTATCGCTGTTCACGAAGGAGCGGAACAGCGCCAGACGCTGCGGATCGTTGAGGGTCGTTTGCCATTCACACTGGTAGCTGTCGATAACCCGCGCCATTTCCTGCTCCAGCTCGTCGCCGATGCCCAGCGAGTCGTCAATAATGACGCTGCGAAGGTACTCGATGCCGCCTTCGAGATTATCCATCCACGTGCTGGTGCGCTGTAACCGGTCGGCGGTACGGATATAGAACATCAGGAAGCGGTCGATGGTGCGCAGCAGCGTGGCGTCATCAAGGTCGCTGGCGAACAGATCCGCGTGGCGCGGCTTCATCCCGCCGTTACCGCACAGATAGAGGTTCCAGCCCTTGTCGGTGGCAATCACCCCACGTCCTTGCCCTGCGCCTCGGCGCATTCGCGGGTGCAGCCGGAGACCGCCATTTTGATTTTGTGCGGCGCACGCAGCCCTTTATAGCGATGCTCCAGCGTCACCGCCAGCCCGGTAGAGTCCTGCACGCCGTAGCGGCACCAGGTTGAGCCGACGCAGGATTTCACCGTGCGCAGCGATTTCCCGTAGGCGTGGCCGGTTTCAAATCCGGCGTCGAGCAGCTCGCGCCAGATCTCCGGCAGCTGCTCCAGCCGCGCGCCAAACAGGTCAATTCGCTGGCCGCCGGTGATTTTGCTGTATAGCGCGTAGCGTTTGGCGATCTGACCGATAGCAATCAGGCCATCCGGCGTTACCTCGCCGGCGGGCATGCGTGCACAATCGAGTAGGTGCCGTCCTTCTGAATATTGGCAAAGTAGCGATCGTTGGTATCCTGCAGCGGCAGATGCGCCGGTTTCAGCAGATATTCATTCCAGCAGGACGCCAGCACCGAGCCCACCAGCGGTTTACAAATCTCGCAGCCATCACCGTGGCCGTAACGGGCAATCAGCTGTTCGAAGGTATGAATACGATTGACCCGTACAAGGTGATAAATCTCCTGCCGCGAATAGGCAAAATGTTCACAGATATCCTTCTTCACCTCAACGCCCTGCTGCGCCAGCTGGTACTCCATCACCTGTTTCACCAGCGCGCTGCAGCCGCCGCAGCCGGTCGCCGCTTTGGTACAGCTTTTAATCGCGCCGAGGGAGGTCGCGCCGTTACTGACCGCCTGACAAATATCGCCTTTGCTGACGTTGTGACACGAGCAGATCTGCGCGCTATCGGGCAACGCCGCAACGCCCAGCGCTTTCGGCGCACTGCCTTCCAGCGCAGGCAAAATCAGCGATTCCGGGCGCGAAGGCAGCGCCATATCGTTCAGCATCATCTGCAATAAGGTGGCGTAATCGCTGGCGTCCCGACCAGCACGCCGCCCAGCAGCGTTTTCCCGTCGCCGCTGACGACAATCTTTTTGTAGATCTGCTCCGGGCCGTGGATCCACTGATAGCTCTGGCAGCCGGCGGTGCGGCCCTGGGCATCGCCAAACGAGGCCACATCGACGCCCAGTAGCTTGAGCCTGGTGCTCATATCCGCGCCGGTAAATTCGCCCGCCTCGCCCGCCAGCGTGGACGCCGTGACTCGTGCCATCTGGTAGCCAGGCGCCACCAGACCATAGATTTTGTTGTCCCACAGCGCACACTCGCCGATGGCGTAGATATCCTCGCAGGAGCTACGGCATTGGTTATCAATGACGATGCCGCCGCGCTCACCGAGACGCAAGCCCGCGCTGCGCGCCAGGCTATCCTGCGGGCGGATCCCGCCGAGAACACCACCATATCGGTGGTCAAACTTTCTCCGTCGGCAAAGCTCAGCGTCAGGCCATTTTCCGACTCCGTAATACCGGTAGTGGCTTTGCTGGTGTGGACGCTCACGCCCAGTTCAGTAATTTTCTCACGCAGCATCGCCGCGCCGCCGTTGTCGAGCTGCACCGCCATCAGGTTTGGCGCAAACTCCACCACGTGCGTCTCCAGTCCCAGCTGGCGTAGCGCGTTTGCCGCCTCCAGCCTAGCAGGCCGCCGCCGATAACCACGCCGCGGCGCGCGGTTTGCGCGCGGCGGCAATCGCATCGAGATCGTCCAGCGTGCGATAGACAAAACAGCCCGCCAGCGTGTTGCCTGGAATGGGCGGCACGAACGGGTATGAGCCGGTCGCCAGCACCAGTTTGTCCAATGCAGTTCATGGCCGTCGGCGTCGCGAATCAGGCGCGCCTCGGTATCAATCGCCGTCACGCGCTGCGACAGGCGCAGTTCGATACCGTGCTCGGCAAAGAAATCCCCTGCTACCAGCGACAGCGAGTCGGCGCTGCGTCCGGCAAAATACTCCGACAGATGCACGCGGTCATAGGCGGCATAGCGCTCCTCGCCAAAAACCACAATCTGATACTGCTGGTGCAAATTACGGCTGACACACTGCTCAAGAAAATGGTGGCCGACCATGCCGTGCCGACCACCGCTAAGGTTGATTTCGTCATTGTTTGCGTTCCTGCAGCCGACGGCTGCGTCGTGAATTGGTCGAAGATCCAACCGCTTGCGCAGGCTGTGTGGAGTGCAGTAAATCGGTAAAGGTCGCGGCGCTGGCGCAGTCGCCTAACAGCAATACGCCAGAAAGCTTGCCGTCACGCACCAGTAGGCGACGGTAATGACCGCTCAGCGGGTCGAGTGAAGCCCACTGCTCATCGCCCTCATCGGCCTGTACCTTTCCGGCGCTGAACAGGTCGATGCCGGTGACCTTGAGTCGCGTGCCGGCGTCCTGCCAGCGGAAATCTGCGATAGGCTTGCCGCACAGCCGTGCCGCCAGCACCTCCGCCTGCTGCATACAGGGCGCGACCAGGCCAAAGGTTTGTCCGTCAACTTCGCAGCATTCGCCAATGGCGCTGACGCCCGCTACCGCCGTCGCCAGCTGCCTGTCCACCACAATGCCGCGCTGGCAGGCCAGCCCGCTGCGCTGCGCCAGCGCGATATTGGGCCGCACGCCGGTGGCCATCACGACCCGGCGGGCCGGGATGCGGCGGCCGTCGTCAAGCACCACCGCCTGCGGGTAATCTGCGTAATGCCGGCGTTGAGCGCGCAGGCAATACCGCGCTCCTTCAAACGCTGCGTTAACAGCGCCGCTGCCTGCGCGTCGAGCTGTTGTTCCATCAGGCGGTCGCTGCGGTGCACCAACGTGACGTTGTCACCATTACGCCGCAGCGCTGCTGCCGCTTCGACGCCCAGCACCCGCCGCCGATCACCACCGCATCACCCGACGTGGCCAGAATCGCCTCAACGTCTGACTGAGTCCGAAAGGCAAAAACGTGCGGCAAATCGATCCCCGGCAGCGGTGGCAGAAACGGCGATGAGCCGCAGGTGAAAACCAGCTCATCCCATGCCAGCGTACGCGCGGTGGTACGCACCTGCCGTGTCGCCATATTGACCTCGAGAACCGTCTCGCCGTGACGCACGGTAACCCGGTGTTCGGCATACCAGCCCTCAGGCAGCAGCCGCGTCTGATGGAACGTTTTCTCGCCCCCAGTACCGGTGACAGCTGAATGCGGTTGTAAGCCGGGCGCGGTTCATCGCCAATAATCGTTATGGCAAACATTCCCGGCGCCATCGCAACCAGCTTTTCCGCCAGCCGGGTTGCCGCCATGCCGTTGCCGATCATCACCAGTTTCCGCATAGGCCCGCCCTTACGCCGCTTTCGGCTGTTTTTCGTAGAGGAAATGCAGGATCTGCTGACGCAGATGGTGGTAACGACTGTCGTCCGCCAGCAGAACCCTATTGCGGGACGCTGCAGGTTCACATCGAGAATTTCGCCCACCGTCGCCGCCGGGCCGTTGGTCATCATCAGCACCCGGTCAGAGAGCAGTACCGCTTCGTCCACGTCGTGAGTAATCAGCACGATGGTGGTGTTCAACGCCTGCTGAATCTGCATCACCGAATCCTGCAGATGCGCGCGGGTCAGCGCATCCAGCGCGCCAAAGGGTTCGTCCATCAGCAGCACCTTCGGTTTCATCGCCAGCGCGCGGGCGATGCCGACGCGCTGCTTCATACCGCCGGAGATTTCTCCCGGACGCTTATGCATCGCGTGCCCATCTGTACGCGGTCGAGGTTGTGTTCAATCCACTCCTGACGCTCGGCCTTGCTCATCGTGCGGCGAAAGACGTGGTCCACCGCCAGCGCGACGTTGTCAAAGCAGGTCAGCCACGGCAGCAGCGAATGGTTCTGGAACACTACCGCGCGCTCCGGCCGGGACCGGCGATCTCCCGGTTATCGCAGATAAGCCCGCCCTCGGTCGGCAGCGTAATCCCGGCAATCAGGTTAAGCAGCGTCGACTTACCGCAGCCGGAGTGGCCAATCAGGCTCACCGTTTCACCTTCATGGATATCAAAAGAGACGTTCTGTAAGGCCAGAAACTCACCGCTGGCAGTATGGAAACGTTGGCTCACGGCCTGGACCTGAATTAAGGGTTTCATGGTGTTCTCCTTACTTTTCTTGCCAGCTAAAACGACGCGCAATGAGCATCAGCCCTTGCTCCAGCAGCAGCCCACCACGCCGATAATGACGATGGCGATGAGGATGTTTTCGACGTTGAGGTTGTTCCACTCGTTCCAGATCCAAAAGCCAATACCCAGCCCACCGGTCAGCATTTCTGCCGCCACGATCACCAGCCACGCAATACCAATCGATAAGCGCACGCCGGTAAGCACCGATGGCAGCACCGCCGGAAGAGGATTTTGCGCATCACCGTCCACTCTGAAAGCTGCAATACGCGCGCCACGTTGAGGTAGTCCTGTGGGATCCTTCGCACCCTTCAGCGGTGTTAATCACCATCGGCCAGATGGAGCAGATAAAAATGGTCCAGCTGGACGCCGGTTCCGCCTTCTGAAACAGCAGCAGGCCAATCGGCAGCCACGCCAGCGGGCTGACCGGGCGCAGCAGCGCAATCAGCGGCGTAAACATGCGCGAAAAGAAGGTGAAACGGCCAATCAGAAAGCCCAGCGGATACCCGCCAGCGCCGCCAGGCCAAAGCCCACCGCCACGCGCTGCAACGATGCCAGGACGTTCCAGCCGACGCCCACGTCATTGGGACCGTTGTTATAGAACGGGTCGGCAAACAGCGTCAGCGCCGAATCCAGCGTGCTAAGCGGCGTAGGGAAGCCTTTGCTGTTGATCGCTGCCAGCTGCCAGACCAACACCAGCAGGCCTAAACCCAGCAGCGCCGGAATCGCACGCTCAGCAAGATGGCGGATCCTACGCCCCCACGCCGGCGCCTGACGGCGAACCTGCAACGGCGGCAGAGTAATCACTTCACCTGCGGGCGCAGGCGCTTCGACTGTTTTGGTTTTGGTGTTCATCTCATGCTCCCAGGCGTTGAATGGCGAAACTGCGGGCGTATCCGGCCGGGTCAGCCCCGGTCCAGACCGAACCGTCCATCAATGTGCTGCTGCGCAGGGTTTGCGTCGGTGCGGCAATCCCGCCCACCGCCTGCGCGGCCTCTTTCCAGACGTCAATACGGTTGATGCGTTGGGCGACGGCGACATAATCCGGGTCGCTTTTCAGCAGCCCCCAGCGACGGAACTGGGTCAGGAACCACATGCCGTCAGACAGCCACGGGAAGCTGGCTTCCCCCTGGTCGAAAAAGCGAATCGGATGGGCATCCTGCCAGCGGCGACCGATGCCGTTGTCGTATTGGCCGAGCATGCGGCCGGTAAGATATTGCTCTTTGGTATTCAGCCAGCCGCGCTGGGCGAGGATTCTGGCGGTTTCCCGTTTGTTTTCATCAGAGGCGTCAATCCAGCGCGCGGCCTCAATCAGCGCCGCCACCAGCGCCCGGCTGGTATGCGGATAGCGCTCTACCCACTCACGCCGCGTGCCCAGCACTTTTTCCGGATGCTCCGGCCAGATGTCCTGGCTGGTGGCGGCGGTAAAGCCGATACGATCGTTGATGGCGCGCGCGTTCCACGGCTCGCCGACGCAAAAGCCGACCATATTGCCGATACGCATGTTCATGACCATCTGCGGCGGCGGCACGACCACGGTGCGCACATCGTCGAATGGGTTGATGCCGCCGCTGGCAAGCCAGTAGTAGAGCCACATGGCGTGAGTGCCGGTGGGAAAGGTATGGGCGAAGGTGTAGCTGCCCGGCGCGCTGTTGCCGATAAGCTTTTTCAGCGCGGGCAATTCGGTGACGCCCTGTTCCTGGAGATCCGCCGACAGCGTGATCCCCTGCCCGTTGCGGTTCAAGGTCATCAGGTTGGCCATCGCCTGCGGCTTACCCGCGACGCCCAGCTCCAGCCCATATAACAGGCCGTACAGGACATGCGCGGCATCCAGCTCGCCGTTAACCAGCTTGTCGCGCACCGCGGCCCAGCTCGCTTCTTTACTGGGAACCAGCGTAATGCCGTATTTTTTATCGAACCCTTTTAACGACGCGATCGCCAGCGGAGCACAGTCAGTCAGCGGGATAAACCCTACCTTGACCGTTTGCAGCTCCGGCTTATCGGATCCGGCGGCCCGCGCCGAAGACATCACGCCAGGCAGCAGCATCGCGCCGCCCAGCGCTGCGCCCGCCTGAAGAAACCGTCGCCGTGATAATGAAAACGTCTCGCCCATACTCGCTCCCGAATGCAAAAAAAAAGCGCCCGGCAATGCTTACGCATTGCAGGACGCCTTTATCCTCGTGGTGCCCGAACCGCCGTTGGCCCGTCACCGACTCTGTGTGCTCTTGATTTAACTAATGCAATTCGAATGCCAGGTTGTTAGCACCGTGTTAGCGCGGGAAAAAGCTATCTGCATCACATTTTTTGCACCGATGAATAGCATTCATGCCCGTTCATTGTGCAACGAAGTCGGCGCATCGTGCTGCCACAGCGCTTTCACCGCCAGCAGCGCGCGGGCAATTTCCACCATGCGCTGGTTCTTTTCCATCGCCATTTTGCGCAGACAGTGCCAGGCCTGTTCCTCATTCATCTGGCGATGGGTCATCAGCACGCTTTTGGCTTTATCAATCAGCTGCCGCTCCTCGAGCGTATCTTTCAGCGACGCCAACTGCCCGGAAAGCTGCTCCAGCTCGCGGGCCTGCTGGCGCACCAGCGGCAAAAGCTGTCTGTCGAGGTGCAGCAGCAGGCTGTCGCTGACCGGGTCATCATGCTGCGGGTCCGGCGCGTCCGGTTCCCCTCATCGTCGAGCAACCCGTCCACCACGGTCATTAGCTCGCCAATCAGCAACTCTTCCAGCCCACGCATCTGCTCCAGCCGCTGGGTCTGCAGCTGGAACCAGCGCAGCGCCGTCTCGCCGCCGTCTTCACCGGGCTGGCGAGTACAGGCAATGCGCCTGAGCTGCTCAATGGCGATCCCCGCCTGGCATTCGGTATAGAACAGCATTTTCAGCGGGCTGGTCGCCAGCGATAAGAAGCTGTCAAAACAGGGCTGCTGGCCGTCGATACGGTCAACCAGCCGCTGACGTAGCTCCTGGCTGAAGCTGCCCTGGGCAAACCCCTGCGCGCCCAACGCGCGTTCCTGCCCGACCAACTCTTTCCCCTGCATAAAGCTGTACAGTGCCACCAGCCGCCCGGCGAGCGTCGGGTCATCGATACTGTCGTTAAGCTGCGGGATGATATTGAGCAGATGGCGAATGGTACGGCTGAACTGGCAGGTAGCCGTTTCGGCGGCTATCTGCTGTCCGGCGACGTTGTCGCGCAACGCGGGCAGTTGCTCAAGCGACCACACCGCACGGGCGATGCGCTGGCAGAGTCCGCTGGCGGAGGAAGATGGCGCGGCGACAAACTCAGCAGCAGCGGACGAATTTGTTCATCGACCAGCGCGGCGCTGGCGCGGCGCTCTGCGCCATATAATCGCCCCTGCGAGCATAACCAGATGTTGGATGCCCCTCGTTCGCACTGTAACATGTGCACCACGTGGCTTAACTGGCTGACCAGTTGCCCTGCTGCGCCAGCTGCCGAAGCTGTTCTTTCTGCACCTGGCGCGCATAACGGAACCACTCGATAGCGCCGGGTGTATCATCTTTACGGTTTATCATACGCACTCCCGGTAGAGGATTTACCTATATCTTCTTTAAGCAAAAACCGTGCCTTAATTAAGGAGTTCAGATGCAACGTATCGTCATTATCGCCAACGGGGCTGCCTATGGCAGCGAGTCTCTGTTTAACAGCCTGCGTCTTGCCATCGCGCTGCGCGAGCAGCAGGGCGACCTTCATCTGCAGCTGTTTTTAATGTCCGATGCCGTCACCGCCGGCCTGCGCGGGCAAAAACCCGCCGAAGGCTATAACATTCAGCAGATGCTGGAGATCCTCACCGCCCAGGGCGTACCGGTGAAGCTGTGTAAAACCTGCACCGACGGGCGCGGCATGACCACCCTGCCGCTGATCGACGGCGTGGAGATTGGCACCCTGGTTGAGCTGGCACAGTGGACGCTGGCCGCAGATAAAGTATTGACCTTCTGATTTTGCCGCCTTTATCCGCTTTGGGAGGATATTGTGTTACCTCTGCCACATTTTGCCTATGAATGTCACGAAGGCTGAAAGGATTCAGGAATTTTGTCATTTTTGTTGAAGCGTTACGGCATTTTTTGATCAAAATCAGCATCAAGGCACGCGGTGTTTGGTGTTATGCGATGAGTGAATTGTGAACAACATCACAGGCAGGATTTGGTCGCAGGGAACGCGTTGACTCATGGCAGCGGGGTATTTTGGTGATGGTAAAGGCAAGTTTGACATTATTTGGCGGGGATACGGTGGTGGTGCGTTGCTCTGAGCGTTGCCACATTCATTTAATGAGCACCCAAAAGAGCGCCAGCAATCATGGCGCCGATATTCTGAGCGTACAAAACGAAGAAAAGGCGTATCTCACTGTGCCCTATAGCGGCACCTGGAATGTACTGATTGATAGCCACAGCCAGTCGCTTGAGCACTCTATCAGCTACGTCGCAGCCTGATAATGTCCCCGGAAGCACGCACTTCCGGGGTTTCGCTTTTCGCGCTTATGCCAGCCCCGGCGGGTTCACGCCACTGACCAGGACACGCACTTTATTAATCAACTCATCTAAACCATCATCCGGCATGCCCAGCTTTTGCAGCTCCTGCTCCAGCGAGAACAGATACTGCGCGTTGGTCCCTAACGGGCCACTGGCACGGGCAATCAGCGGTGCAATCACCTGAACGCTGGTGTCAGACTCATACAGCGGGTGACGGGATCCATAATAAACACCAGCGCATTCACCGTACGCCCATCGTCAAGGCTCAACCGACACCAGGTCGGCAGGTAGCAACCGGTAATCATCTCGCGCTTCCACAGCAGCGACAGCTCATTTTCAATTTCGTCATCCGGCAGACGATAGGCCACGCCGGTGGTACGTCCGCCCTCTTTCAACGCCAGCATCCGCCCGGCTGGCAGGCGCTTCCGCGCCCCGCTGTCAGCCGCAAACAAAACGCCCGATGCCAGCCGATGAGGGTGCCGGTGACCGACTCGCTGTAGTTGAGGGCCGGGTTCCACATCAGCGAACCGTAGCCAAAAATCCAGACCGGACCATTATCCGGACGACAGGCCAGCGTCGCCGCCAGCGATGCCGCACGCTGTTCAGCGGACCAGAGCAGCGATTCCTCTATTGCGCCAAACGCCGTTGTACAATCCGCCTTCATCAAGAAATCACGCGTTAACACTTTAAACCTCCACCACCACTTCTCTTCCCTGCAACACATGCGCCCTCAAGGGAACGAATGGCGACCTCCGGAGCTGTCGTTGACGAAATATTATCCAGCTTTATGACCCGGGATGCAATTTGTCTCCCGGGCGTTCGGGCTATTACGAGGATTTCGCCGATGGTAAAAATAGGGAAATCCGTGAATCAATATGCTGTTATTTAATAGATATTTGACCAATAATTTATATTATAGCCATCTTTAATGAAAAATGGCCTCACAGGTAAACTTTAGTAAAAGATCGCATTCCAGGTCGAAAAATTTGTTAATTTACGTCACTGATTTTTTCTATAATTATAAATACCTGCATACATGGAGAAACACATGACTCACGCACATGAGGCGGTGAAAACTCGCCACAAGGAGACGTCGCTCATTTTCCCGGTGGTGGCGCTGGCAATCCTGTTCTTCTGGGAAGCAGTCAGTCATTGCCAGTGGTTATTGCCATCAATGCCTTAGCGCTGGTCGGCATTCTTAGCAGCGCATTTAGCGTAGTCCGCCACGCGGACGTGTTAGCCCACCGTCTTGGTGAGCCCTATGGCTCTCTGATTTTAAGCCTTTCCGTTGTTATTCTGGAAGTCAGCCTGATATCCGCACTGATGGCCACCGGCGACGCCGCGCCAACGCTTATGCGCGATACGCTCTATTCCATTATCATGATTGTTACCGGTGGCCTGGTCGGTTTCTCGTTATTGCTTGGCGGACGTAAATTTGCCACGCAATATATGAATCTTTTCGGTATTAAACAGTATTTAATTGCGCTGTTTCCGCTGGCCATTATTGTGCTGGTATTCCCGACCTCACTGCCGGGCGCCAATTTCACGATCGGCCAATCGCTGCTGGTAGCGCTGATCTCCGCCGCGATGTATGGCGTATTCTTGTTAATTCAAACCAAAACCCACCAGAGCCTGTTTGTCTACGAGCACGAAGATGACAGCGATGATGATGACCCGCACCACGGTAAGCCTTCGGCGCACAGCAGCATGTGGCACGCGATCTGGCTGGTTGTCCATCTGGTGGCGGTGATTGCAGTTACCAAAATGAATGCTAATCCGCTGGAGACGCTGCTGACCAGCATGAACGCGCCAGTGGCCTTTACCGGCTTCCTGGTGGCGCTGCTGATTCTCTCGCCGGAAGGGCTGGGCGCACTGAAGGCGGTGTTGAACAACCAGGTTCAGCGCGCCATGAATCTGTTCTTTGGTTCAGTATTGGCAACCATCTCCCTGACGGTACCGGTCGTCACGCTGATCGCCTTTATGACCGGCAACGACCTGATGTTTGGTCTGGGAATGCCGGAGATGATCGTGATGGTCGCGTCGTTAATTCTGTGCCACATCTCGTTCTCCACCGGACGCACTAACGTACTGAACGGCGCGGCGCACCTGGCACTGTTTGCCGCCTATCTGATGACGATATTTGCCTGATATTGCGAGCCGACGCGAGTATACGGCTAATAGAATGCAACGCGCGCAGAAAAGCTGGAACGCCTCACGCATCGCGCGCGTTCGCTAAGTGAAGTGGTCCAGGATGTACACGTAGAATCTGCGCTAAGCCGGATCTTCTCCGGTGAGGCGCAATGTTGCGGGGGCTTGATCCCTGGCGGCATAGGTTGCTGGATAGAAAAACCCCGCACGTTGAGAGGCGTAAACCTGACAACAGAACGGGGGCTATCTTGAAACCTGACCCTTCAAGAATAGCCGCGAACCGTTGTCATTACAATAGAGGCGGCTATATGACGCTCGCGCAGTTTGGCGTCGCTTTCTGGCACGATCTTGCCGCTCCTGTCATTGCGGGAATCATCACCGCAGCGGTAGTGAGCTGGTGGCGTAACAGGAAGTAACGCACTGAGGGCGTCAGGCTGCCGTAATGGCAACGTGCGCCCGAAATGGGCCGCAGGGGTAACAGCCTGCGGCCTTTTTTGCGGCCATAAAAAAGCCGGACCGCGATAAACGGCCCGGCTTTTCAATGCAGTAACAGAACTTACTTGCTGGTATCCAGTTCGTCGAACCCTTTAACCAGGTCGTCGATGGCTTTCATCTGCTTCAGGAACGGCTCCAGTTTATCCAGCGGCAGCGCGGACGGGCCGTCACAGCGTGCGTGGTCCGGATCCGGATGCGCTTCAATAAACAGACCAGCAATCCCTACCGCCATACCGGCACGGGCCAGCTCGGTAACCTGTGCGCGACGACCGCCGCTTGCTGCGCCAAACGGGTCACGGCACTGCAGAGAGTGAGTCACGTCGAAGATAACCGGGGAGTTGTTGGACGCTTTTTTCATCACGCCAAAGCCCAGCATATCGACAACCAGGTTGTCGTAACCGAAGTTGGAACCACGGTCGCACAGAATCACTTTGTCGTTGCCGCCTTCAATGAATTTGTCAACGATGTTGCCCATTTGGCCCGGGCTGACGAACTGCGGCTTCTTGACGTTGATAACCGCGCCGGTTTTCGCCATCGCTTCTACCAGATCGGTCTGACGTGCGAGGAACGCCGGCAGCTGGATCACGTCAACCACATCGGCAACCGGCTGCGCCTGGCTGGCTTCGTGGACGTCAGTGATGATCTTAACGCCGAAAGTTTGCTTCAGTTCCTGGAAAATCTTCATCCCCTCTTCCAGACCTGGACCACGGTAGGAATGGATAGAAGAACGGTTGGCTTTATCAAATGAAGCTTTAAATACGTAAGGAATGCCCAGCTTCTGGGTCACGGTCACGTAGTGTTCGCAAATACGCATCGCCAGGTCGCGTGATTCCAGCACGTTCATGCCGCCGAACAGAACAAACGGCAGATCGTTTGCTACCTTGATATCACCAATGCTAACCACTTTTTCTTTCATAAGATCGCCTTGTTAGGGTATTTCCGCGATTATAACCGAGGTTATTACCGTTTAGTGAAGAGTTATTTGTTTGTGCGAGATGGTATTAATCTGCGCACGAATCATTTCGCTGATCGGGTCTTCCGGACATTGTTCAACGAAATAGTTCAAATCGTTCAGTGCAATATGCTCGCACTCCAGCTGGGCATAAATCAGCCCGCGGTCGCGAATTTCATACGGATCTTCCGGGTTAAACTGCAGCAGCGCTTCGCTGGTGCGCAGCGCCAGCTCCATCTGCCGCTCTTCCATCAATGCCGATTTCAGCGTATCGAGCAGTTTACGCACTACCTCTGCGTTATCTGCTTCATCGAGGTCTTCGTTAAACAGCTCCGCCATCGGGCTGATATTCCCCTTCAGCCAGACTTCAAGCGTATGCTCATCGAGGGTATCGCCATTAAACGGGTTAATCAGCCATAGCTCTTCACTGTCGACATCAGCACGCAGCAGCAGTTGGGTCGGGAAAATCACCGGCACGACCGGGATGTCGAGCTGAGCCGCAATCCACAATACAATGGCCCCAGCGCCACCGCGCTGCCCTGACGATTCTTCAGTACCTGATCGAGCCACAGCGCGTCGGACAGACGATACACGCCGGAGGAATCACCAAAATTCCATTCGTGGTAAAACAGTTCGATCAAACGCTCCATCTGACGCGTCAGCGTCCAGGAGGGCTAATCTCTTCACGCGCCAGCGCCAACAGACAATCAAGCTGCTCGCGCACCTTCTGCGACGGGAAATCATCACGAATCAATTCGGAAATAAGGATCATGCCATCGCACAGCGGCGCTTTATTAAATTCAAAATCAGCCAGTGACTTCATACCTTACCCAACAGCGGAACTTTAGTGATGGCGAGTTTAACGATGATGCACAACACCATCAGCGCCAGCAAAAACGCGACAAACCCGCTCTGCTGGCTGCGCGGACGACGACGTCCAAGCGCGACAAACCCTAAAAAGATGTAAATGATAACGCCAAACAGTTTCTCCGTCAGCCACCCCCCTCTTCAGTGAAGGGGTAATAGCGCGTCATCACCATTAGCGCCACGCCGCTGAGCAACAGCGTGCTGTCAACGCAATGCGGCAGCACACGCACCCAACGCGCGTCAAACAAGGCGCTACGCTGGTGCATCCACCAGTAACGCAATGCAAAAAATGAGGCGGAGAAAATCGCCGACGCGATATGTAAATAGAGCACGAACTGGAACAAATTCACGCCTGCGCCTCCGTATGGCCTGGCCATTGCGCAAGCGTCAGGCGATCGTTATCGCCGTAGTCGCGACAGGTTTGTGCCTGCTGATAGCCCGCTACGGTAAACAATTCGCGCACCGCCGCGCCCTGTTTCCAGCCATGCTCAAGCAGCATATAACCACCGGGCTCAAGCCAGGCGCGGCCTTGCGAAATAATATGGGCCAGGTCGGCAAGCCCATGATCGGCTGCCACCAGCGCGGTTTTGGGCTCAAAACGCACGTCACCCTGAGACAGGTGTTCATCCTGCTCGTCGATATACGGCGGGTTGCTGACGATCATTGCAAAACGTTGGTCGTCCAGCGCACTGAACCAGTCGCTTTGCACAATCGTAATATTGTTGATAGCCAGATGAGCGGCATTGCGCTGCGCCAGGGCGACGGCATCGGCAATAAAGTCGACGGCGGTCACCCGACAGTCAGGACGCTCACTGGCTAACGCCAGCGCGACCGCGCCGGTGCCAGTGCCCAAATCAAGAATACGGCACGGCGTCTGCGGCAGACGGGCGAGCGCCTGCTCCACCAGACACTCAGTGTCCGGGCGCGGGATCAGCGTCGCCGGGGAGACAAACAGCGGCAGCGACCAGAACTCACGCGTGCCCACCAGGTGCGCGACCGGCTCGCCGCGTTGACGCCGTGACAGCAGCGCCGCCAGCGTGTCCACCTGCGCAGCGCTTAGCTCGGTCTCATCAAAGGCCAGAATCTGGGTGCGCGATTTGCCGGTAACATGCCCCAACAGGATCTCGGCGTCGCGACGAGGGCTCTCGCCCCCTGAAGCGCCGCTATCGCCTGTTGCAGCCACTCTCTCCAGGTCATCATTCCTGCTCGGACAGCGCAGCCAGCTGGTCAGCCTGATATTCCTGCACGATAGGCTCGATCAGCATATCGAGCTTACCTTCCATCACCTCGTCCAGACGATAGAGCGTCAGGTTGATGCGGTGGTCGGTAACGCGCCCCTGCGGGAAGTTATAGGTGCGGTTACGGTCGCTGCGATCGCCGCTGCCCAGCAGGTTACGGCGTTCGGAGGCTTCCGCCTGCTGACGACGGGCAATTTCCGCCGCACGGATACGCGAGCCCAGCACCGACATCGCCTTGGCTTTGTTTTTGTGCTGCGAACGTTCGTCCTGACACTCCACCACAATACCGGTGGGCAAGTGGGTAATACGGATCGCGGAGTCGGTGGTGTTGACGTGCTGACCGCCCGCGCCGGAGGAGCGGAAGGTGTCAATACGCAGGTCTGCCGGGTTGATGTCCGGCAGTTCGGCTTCCGGCACCTCTGGCAGCACCGCGACGGTACAGGCGGAGGTGTGGATACGTCCCTGAGATTCGGTGGCCGGTACGCGCTGCACGCGATGACCACCGGATTCAAACTTCAGACGGCCATACACGCCTTCACCGCTGATTTTGGCGATCACTTCTTTAAAACCGCCGTGCTCGCCTTCGCTGGCGCTCATGATCTCAACGCGCCAGCGGCGTGATTCAGCATAGCGGGTATACATACGGAACAGGTCGCCGGCAAACAGCGCTGCTTCATCACCGCCGGTCCCGGCGCGCACTTCGATGAAGGCATTACGTTCGTCGTCCGGGTCACGCGGCAGCAACAGCACCTGCAGCTGTTGTTCCAGCTGTTCTTCTTTAGCTTTGGCTTCCTGCAGTTCTTCCTGCGCCATTTCGCGCATTTCCGGGTCGTCGAGCATCATCTGCGCGGTTTCGATATCTTCCTGAACCTGACGCCAGTCGGTGTAGCAGCGGGCCACATCGCCCAACTGTGCGTATTCGCGGGACAACGCACGGAAACGGTCCTGATCGGCAATAGTTGCTGCGTCTCCAAGCAGCGCCTGAACTTCCTCATGGCGCTCGTAGAGAGCTTCCAGTTTAGCAACAATAGAAGGCTTCATTGGCGTAAATGCACCTTGTTATAAATAGAGTTGTGCTACTCCAGCCCGAGGCTGTTGCGCAGAATATGCAGGCGTTCGTCATCCCCGTCACGGGCAGCCTGCTGAAGAGATTTGGTTGGCGCGTGGATCAGGCGATTGGTTAATTTCCGCGCCAGATCCTGCATGATGACCTGCGGATCGCCGCCCTGTTCGAGCGCGGCCATCGCCTTAGCGGTGAGTTCTTCACGCGCCGTTTCCGCCTGGGAGCGATAATCACGGATGATTTCGCTGGCGCTTTGCGCGCGCAGCCAGGCCATAAACTCGCTGGTTTCCTGCTCAACGATGGTTTCAGCCTGCACTGCGGCGGCCTTACGCTGCGCGAGGTTATGCTGAATAATGTTTTGCAGATCGTCCACGCTGTAGAGATAGGCGTTAGCGAGTTTCCCCACCTCCGGCTCTACGTCGCGCGGTACGGCGATATCCACCAGCAACATCGGTTGATTGCGACGCGCCTTCAGCGCGCGCTCCACCATGCCTTTACCGATAATCGGCAGCGGGCTGGCGGTGGAGCTGATAATGATATCGGCCTCTTTCAGGCGCTCGTCAACGTCGCTGAGCGCAATGACTTCCGCGCCCACTTCATCGGCCAACAGCTGCGCGCGTTCGCGGGTGCGGTTGGCGATGACCATTTTTTTCACGTGATGTTCGCGCAAATGGCGCGCCACCAGCTCGATGGTTTCCCCGCGCCAACCAGCAGCACGGTGACCGTCGAGAGGGATTCGAAAATCTGTCGCGCCAGGGTACAGGCGGCAAACGCCACCGACACAGCACTGGCGCCGATGTCGGTTTCGGTACGCACGCGCTTGGCAACGGAGAACGATTTCTGGAACATACGTTCCAGCTCGCTGGCGTGCAGATGGCCGCGGCTGGAATCGGCAAACGCTTTTTTGACCTGACCTAAAATCTGCGGCTCGCCAAGCACCAGCGAATCGAGGCCGCTGGCAACGCGCATCAGGTGGCTGACGGCGTCGTTATCCTGGTGCCAGTACAGGCTCTGGCGCAGATCGTCTTCATTCAGCCCGTGGTATTCACACAACCAGCGGACGATGGCGTCGTGCAGGTTATCCTGCTCTTCGACGCTGAGATAAAGTTCGGTACGGTTACAGGTCGACAGGACCACTCCCCCTGCACCATTGGCTGAGCCAGCAGGCTCTCCAGCGCCTGGTCAAGCGTATCTGGCGAAAACGTGACGCGTTCTCGCAGCGCTACCGGGGCTGTCTTGTGGTTAATGCCAAGTGCTAAAAGGGTCATTGTGCGGGAGTAGTACCAGCGTTGATAAGGTTAGTCTGAGCGCATCATACAGGATGCGCGAGATCAATAAAAGGGACGGCCCCCTTTTGGAGTAATAGGTATTACGGGTTAATTTTATGATTTAAGACAACTTGAGCGTAGACGCTGCCCATCGGCGACGCTAGCATTAAGCGTTATAATCGCAACGCACATCAAGGATTGTCATCATGGCCCTGCCTCGCCTGATTCGCCTGCTGCCTTTAGCAGCTCTGGTTCTTACCGCCTGTACCGTTAATGCGCCGAAAGGCCCCGGCAAAAGCCCGACCTCACCGCAGTGGCAACAGCACCAGCAGGAAGTGCGCCAGCTGAGCCAGTACCAGACGCGCGGCGCGTTTGCCTATCTGTCGGACCAGCAAAAAGTCTATGCCCGCTTCTTCTGGCAGCAAACCGGCCAGGACAACTACCGCCTATTACTGACTAACCCGCTAGGCAGCACCGAGATGGAGCTGATTGGCAAGCCGGGCGTCGCGCAGCTGACCGATAACAAAGGCCAGCGCTATACCGCCACCGACGGCGAAGAGATGATTGGCAAGCTGACCGGCATGCCGATTCCGCTTAACAGCCTGCGCCAGTGGATCCTCGGCCTGCCGGGCGACGCCACCGACTATAAGCTCGACGACCAGTATCGCCTGAGTGAACTCAACTACACCCAAAACGGCAAGACCTGGAAAGTGGTGTACAGCGGGTACGACAGCAAAACCCAGCCAGCGCTGCCGTCGAATATGGAACTGACCGAAGGGTCCCAGCGCATCAAGCTGAAAATGGATAACTGGATCGCCAAATGACGACCACCTGGCCCTCTCCCGCAAAGCTGAACCTGTTTTTGTACATCACCGGCCAGCGCCTGATGGCTATCACACGCTGCAGACGCTGTTTCAGTTTCTCGACTACGGCGACACGCTGACGATTACGCCACGCACCGACGGGCAGCTGCGGCTGCTCACCCCAGTCGCAGGCGTGCCGGATGAAGAGAACCTGATTATCCGCGCTGCACATCTTTTGATGAAAGCCGCAGCGGAAACGGGTCGTTTGCCCGCAGGCAGCGGCGCCGATATCAGCATTGAGAAGCGCCTTCCCATGGGCGGCGGCCTTGGTGGCGGTTCGTCAAACGCGGCCACCGTGCTGGTCGCGCTGAATCATCTCTGGCAGTGTGGGCTCCCGGAAGATGAGCTGGCGACGCTCGGACTGACGCTGGGCGCCGACGTGCCGGTGTTTGTTCGCGGCCACGCCGCGTTTGCCGAAGGCGTTGGCGAAGTGCTCACGCAGGTCGACGTGGCGGAAAAATGGTACCTGGTGGCCCATCCGGGCGTCAGCATCCCGACGCCGATCATTTTTCGCGATCCGGAACTGCCACGAAATACCCCGGTCAGGTCAATAGAAACGTTATTAAATTGTGAATTCGGCAATGATTGCGAGGTTATCGCAAGAAAACGTTTTCGCGAGGTTGATGATGTGCTTTCCTGGCTGTTAGAATACGCGCCGTCGCGCCTGACTGGAACAGGAGCCTGTGTCTTTGCTGAATTCGACACGGAACTCGCTGCCCGCCAGGTGCTTGAGCAAGCCCCGGAATGGTTGCAAGGCTTTGTGGCGAAAGGTGTCAACCTCTCACCATTGAAGCAAGCCCTGCTCTGAATCATTCGGTTTCCGTCAGTTCTGCTGACGAAAGAAGAATGGTGATGAGTAACCCTGCCGGGCAAACTGAGCTCCGGTGACAACGTCACCCTGTTCCAGACGTTGCATCGCGCTCTTTAATACACCGCCTGGATGAAATCGGCCTGGCCCGCACAGTTTTCGGCCCGATTCATCCACCACTGGACGCATGCCTGAGGTTCTTCTCGTGCCTGATATGAAGCTTTTTGCTGGTAACGCCACCCCGGAACTAGCACAACGTATTGCCAACCGCCTGTACACTTCTCTCGGCGACGCCGCTGTAGGTCGCTTTAGCGACGGCGAAGTCAGCGTACAAATCAACGAAAACGTACGCGGTGGTGATATTTTCATCATCCAGTCCACTTGTGCCCCTACTAACGACAACCTGATGGAATTGGTCGTTATGGTTGATGCCCTGCGCCGTGCTTCCGCAGGCCGTATCACCGCCGTTATCCCTTACTTCGGTTATGCTCGCCAGGACCGTCGCGTTCGCTCTGCTCGTGTACCTATCACTGCTAAAGTTGTCGCTGACTTCCTGTCCAGCGTTGGCGTTGACCGCGTACTGACCGTAGACCTGCACGCTGAACAGATCCAGGGCTTCTTCGATGTTCCGGTGGATAACGTATTCGGTAGCCCAATCCTGCTTGAAGATATGCTGCAGCTGAACCTGGACAACCCGATCGTGGTTTCTCCGGACATCGGCGGCGTGGTTCGCGCTCGTGCTATCGCTAAGCTGCTGAACGATACCGACATGGCTATCATCGACAAACGTCGCCCGCGCGCGAACGTTTCTCAGGTTATGCACATCATCGGCGACGTTGCCGGTCGTGACTGCGTGCTGGTCGATGACATGATCGATACCGGCGGCACGCTGTGCAAAGCAGCAGAAGCGCTGAAAGAACGCGGTGCAAAACGCGTGTTCGCTTACGCAACCCACCCGATCTTCTCCGGCAATGCGGTCAATAACCTGCGTAACTCCGTCATTGACGAAGTGGTTGTCTGCGATACCATCCCGTTAAGCGATGAGATCAAAGCGCTGCCAAACGTACGTACCCTGACCCTGTCCGGGATGCTGGCCGAAGCGATTCGTCGTATCAGCAACGAAGAATCCATCTCCGCCATGTTCGAACATTAATCGGATTTGGTTAAAAAACCCGCTGCGGCGGGTTTTTTTGTCTGTATAGTTTATTTGTATGATTTATGCCAACTTCACTGCCATTCACGTGACAGATGATGCGCTCATGGATGAAACAGTATTGTGAATAAATTACTCTCTCCCCAAGTGATGCCTTTCCGCGCGCTTATTGACGCCTGCTGGAAGGAGAAGTACACCTCGGCCCGCTTTATGCGAGACCTTATCGCCGGGATCACCGTCGGTATTATCGCCATTCCGCTGGCGATGGCGCTGGCAATTGGTAGTGGCGTCGCGCCGCAGTACGGCCTGTACACCTCCGCCGTCGCGGGGATCGTTATCGCGCTGACCGGGGCTCGCGCTTCAGCGTTTCCGGGCCAACCGCCGCCTTTGTGGTCATACTCTACCCGGTATCTCAGCAGTTTGGTCTGGCTGGCCTGTTGGTCGCCACCCTGCTTTCGGGACTGTTTTTAATCCTCTTTGGCCTGGCCCGTTTTGGTCGCCTGATTGAATACATTCCGCTGTCGGTGACCCTCGGTTTTACCTCGGGGATCGGTATTACCATCGGGACTATGCAGATTAAGGATTTTCTCGGTCTGCAGATGGCGCATGTCCCTGAACACTATTTACAGAAAGTGGGCGCGCTGGCGATGGCGCTGCCGACCATTAACTTTGGTGATGCCGCGATTGGTATTGTCACTCTCGGCATGCTGATTCTCTGGCCGCGCCTTGGGCTGCGCCTGCCGGGCCATCTGCCCGCGTTGATTGCCGGCTGCTTTGTGATGCTGATTGTCAACCTGCTCGGCGGCCACGTTGCCACTATTGGCTCCCAGTTCCACTATATTCTGGCCGACGGTACCCAGGGCAACGGGATTCCGCAGCTGCTGCCGCAGTTTGTTCTGCCGTGGGATCTGCCGGGCTCCAGTTTCACCCTGAGCTGGGAATCGCTGCACGCGCTGCTGCCCGCCGCGTTCTCCATGGCGATGCTCGGCGCGATTGAATCGCTGCTGTGCGCGGTGGTGCTTGACGGCATGACCGGAACCAAACATAAAGCTAACAGCGAACTGATCGGCCAGGGTCTGGGTAACATTGTGGCGCCGTTCTTCGGTGGGATTACCGCCACAGCCGCGATTGCCCGCTCGGCGGCCAACGTTCGCGCCGGAGCCACCTCTCCGGTTTCTGCGGTGATCCACGCCATTCTGGTCATTCTGGCGCTGCTGATCCTCGCGCCCGTGCTCTCCTGGCTGCCGCTGTCAGCAATGGCTGCGCTGCTGCTGATGGTGGCATGGAACATGAGCGAGGCGCACAAAGTGGTGTATCTGCTGCGTAAAGCGCCGAAAGACGACATTATCGTGATGCTTATCTGTATGTCGCTGACCGTGCTGTTCGATATGGTTATCGCCATTAGCGTAGGCATCGTGCTGGCTTCGTTGCTGTTTATGCGCCGCATTGCACGCATGACGCGACTGTCTGCGGTCAACGTGACCGTCCCGGATGATGTGCTGGTGCTGCGGGTGATTGGCCCGCTGTTCTTTGCCGCCGCCGAAGGGTTGTTTACCGACCTGGAGTCGCGGATTGCGGGTAAGCGAATTGTGGTGCTGAAATGGGATGCAGTGCCGGTACTGGATGCCGGTGGTCTGGATGCCTTCCAGCGCTTTGTCAAAAAACTGCCTGACGGCTGCGAACTGCGCGTTTCTAACCTCGAGTTCCAGCCGCTGCGCACCATGGCGCGTGCCGGAATTCAGCCAATTCCAGGGCGTCTGGCCTTCTTCCCGAATAAAGACGCGGCGCTGGCAGACGTCATCTAACCCACCGCGAATAGTCGAAGCGCTACAGGTAAAAAAAATGGCTCCCGCGGGAGCCATTTTTATCGCAACGTGATGACTTAAGCTTTCAGCAGTTGCTCAGCCGTCGCCTTCACGCTCGCCAGCAGGACTTTCACATCCTCCAGGCACACGGTCGGGTTCAGCAGCGTCAGCTTCAGGCAGGTGACGCCATCCGCTTCGGTGACGCCGACGTTGGCGCTACCGGAAGCCAGCAGCACGTCGCCGATACGCTGGTTGAGCAGTGCAACAAACGCCATATCGTCGCTTGCCGGACGGAAGCGGAACAGCACGCTTGCCAGCTGCGGCTCCATCACCAGTTCCAGATGCGGCTGGGTTTTGACAAACTCAGCCACATCGCGCGCCAGCGTCACGCCGTTATCAATGATTTCGGCATACTGCTTTTTGCCCAGCGCTTCGAGGCCCATCCACAGCTTCAGTGCGTCAAAACGACGCGTGGTCTGCAGCGACTTCGATACCAGGTTCGGTACGCCGTGTTCTTCATCGAAATCAGAGTTCAGGTACGCCGCCTGATAGCGCATCAACTCATAGTGACGCGCGTCTTTTAACAGGAACGCGCCGCAGCTGATGGTCTGGAAGAACTGCTTATGGAAGTCCAGGGTGACGGAATCCGCCAGCTCAAGGCCGTTCAGGAAGTGACGATACTTCTCAGACAGCAGTAACGCCCGCCCCATGCCGCATCAACGTGCATCCAGATCTGGTGCTCTGCCGCCAGCGCCGCGATATCCGCTAACGGATCAATTGCACCCGCATCGGTCGTTCCGGCCGTGGCGACAATCGCCATCACCTGCTCGCCGTTGGCTTGCGCCTGGGCCAGCTTAGCTTTCAGGTCAGTCAGATCCATCCGTGAGAACGCATCGGTCTTCACCTGAGTAACGGAACGGTAGCCCAGCCCCATCAACGCCATGTTCTTCTGCACGGAGAAATGCGCGCTTTCAGAGCAGAACACTTTGATTTTGCTCAGATCGCCGGTCAGACCATTCTGCTGAATGGAGTGCCCCTGACGCGCAAAGAAAGCGTCGCGCGCCAGCATCAGGCCCATCAGGTTGCTCTGAGTACCGCCGCTGGTGAACACGCCTGCATCACCTGCCGCATAACCAACCTGCTCACGCAGCCATTCGATCAGTTTGATCTCAATGATAGTCGCGGATGGGCTCTGGTCCCAGGAGTCCATGCTCTGGTTGGTGGCGTTGATCAGCACTTCCGCCGCCTGGCTAATCACCAGGCTCGGGCAGTGCAGATGCGCCACGCACTGCGCATGGTGAACCAACAGGCTGTCTTTGAGAAAGTATTCAACCGCACGCTCAATAGCGGCCTGGTTGCCCAGGCCCTGAGACGTAAAGTTCAGGTTGATACGTTCGCGCAGCTGTTCAACGGTTTTGCCCTGATACATCTCAGGCTGTTTCAACCATTCAACGACCGCTTTCGTACTCTGCTCGATAGCGTCCTGATAGGCGGCAATACTTTGCGCCGAGCCGGACAGAATCGGGTTTACGTCTGACATTCGTTCCAACTCCGTTTAAACCGGCTTCACGCCAGCACCCAGCAGGGCGTTTTCGAATTTATCGAGGAACACTTCCAGCTCAGCGTTAGTGATCAGCAGAGACGGCAGCAGGCGCAGTACGCAACCGTTACGGCCGCCACGCTCCAGAATCAGCCCGTTTTCGAAGCATTTTTTCTGCAGCAGCGCGGACAGCTCGCCATCGGCTGGGTAGCAGCCCATGTGATCCTGCGCTTCGTTCGGCTTAACAATTTCAATACCGATCATCAAACCCAGACCACGTACCTGGCCAATCACCGGGTAGCGTTTCTGCAGGTCGGCCAGTTTGCCTTTCAGCCACTCGCCCTGGGCGGCAACTTTATCGGCAATCTTGTCGTCTTTGAGGATTTTCAGCGTTGTCAGACCGGTGGCCATCGCCAGCTGGTTGCCGCGGAAGGTACCGGTATGGTGGCCCGGAGCCCACGCATCGAACTGCTTTTTAATGCCCAGTACCGCCAGCGGCAGACCGCCGCCAACCGCTTTGGACATCACGATGATGTCTGGCTCAATACCGGCGTGTTCGAAGGCGAACAGCTTACCGGTACGCGCGAAGCCTGCCTGAACTTCATCGATGATCAGCAGAATGCCGTGTTCCTGAGTCACTTTACGAATGCGCTGCAGCCACTCGACCGGCGCCGGGTTTACACCGCCCTCGCCCTGTACCGCTTCGAGGATCACCGCTGCCGGTTTACGCACGCCGCTTTCAACGTCGTTGATCAGGTTTTCGAAGTAGTAGGTCAATGCTTTCACGCCAGCTTCACCGCCAATACCCAGCGGGCAGCGGTACTGATGCGGATACGGCATAAACTGCACTTCCGCCATCATGTTGCTGACGGCTTCTTTCGGCGACAGGTTGCCCGTCACGGAGAGCGCGCCATGGGTCATCCCGTGGTAGCCGCCGGAGAAGCTGATAATGCTGGAACGGCCGGTCACTTTCTTCGCCAGCTTCAGCGCCGCTTCAACGGCATCGGCGCCGGACGGCCCGGTGAACTGCAGGCAATATTCTTTGCCCTGGCCCGGCAATAAAGAAAGTAAATAAGATGAAAATTCATCTTTTAACGGCGTGGTAAGGTCAAGCGTATGTAACGGTAAGCCGCTTGTGATGACACTTTGAATGCTCTGGAGCACTTCAGGATGATTGTGACCGAGCGCCAGGGTACCGGCACCTGCAAGGCAATCAAGATATTGATTATTTTCTACGTCGGTAATCCAGACGCCCTGCGCTTTGGCAATCGCCAATGGCAGTTTACGCGGATAGCTGCGGACATTAGATTCAAACTCAGCCTGTCTTGCTAAAAAGGTATCATTGCTCTGTGGTAATGAATTAGCACTTAAAGTATCAATACGGACTTTATCCGTCATCATATCACTCCTACAACCAGGTGTAGATTAACGCCTGATTGAATAAATGGTTATAAGGATTACCTGTAAAAAAGCGCGGCTAATATATGTTGTTTTAGCACTGGACTCAATCATTTATTTTGCATTGCAGAAAAATGTCCTTTTCACCTTTAAAATCAATGCATAACAGCAACATCATAATGCTCATTTTATAAGAATTTGTTACTTTTTATCTTACAAAACGTCATACAGCTGTCATCCGAATGATGTAAAGAAAGCCATCGGTTTTTCATGGTTTTATTATTCTTTTACATGAATTTACCATTATTAATGTATGCATTAAGTCGTTAAAGCATGATTTTTCACTTGTTTGCGATGAAATATAATAAAAAAGTCGATCCCTCTGAATAAATCACTTACTATGGCGCGCTTATTTGCAGGCTCTGTAAATAAAGAACTAATGCGCATCACCCGGTAACGCGTACAGGCGAAACACGTTATCGACAACAGGAGTGATTCCTGGGTTGTTATTAGAAATGTTCGCGGGCGGACATTTCGTAAGGCGAAGATCGCTTCCCTTATGCCGAGAATGAAAATTTTCTAGCCATTACATGATGGCGCCCTGATATGAGATTGTTATGACTCGCATTTATCCACATTTCATCGTTGCCAAATTTGGCGGCACCAGCGTCGCTGACTTTGACGCGATGAACCGCAGTGCCAGCATTGTTCTTGCTGATCCCAACGTTCGTTTAGTCGTTCTCTCTGCTTCGGCAGGCGTGACTAATCTTCTGGTCGAGCTTTCTGAAGGTCTGGAAAGTCGTCAGCAATTAGACAAGCTCGAGACGTTACGTACTATCCAGTACAATATTATTTCCCGCCTGAAGCAGCCGACCGTTATCAGCAAGGAAATTGATAATCTCCTCGACAATATCGGTCACCTGGCGCAAACGGCGGCCACTTCGCCATCCGCCGCGCTGAGTGATGAACTGGTCAGCCACGGTGAGCTGATGTCTTCCCTGCTGTTTACCGAGGTCCTTCGTGAGCGTGAAGCGGAGGCCAGCTGGTTTGACGCCCGCAGCGTCATTCGCACGGACGACACCTACGGTTGTGCAGCGCCCGATATTAATGCCCTGGCGACGCTGGCCGAGACGCATCTGCGCCCGCGCCTGGAACAAGCCATTATGATTACTCAGGGGTTTATTGGCCGTGACGCGCAGGGCCATACCACGACCCTGGGTCGCGGCGGCAGCGACTACACGGCCTCACTGCTCGGCGAAGCGCTGAATGCTGGTCGGGTTGATATCTGGACCGACGTGGCGGGAATCTACACCACCGACCCGCGTATCGCGCCGAACGCCAAACGTATCGATCGTATCTCGTTTTCCGAGGCCAGCGATATGGCCGCCTACGGCGCGAAAGTGCTCCATCCGGCAACGTTGCTGCCAGCCATGCGCAAAAACATCCCGGTGTTTGTCGGCTCAAGTAAAAATACCGCCGCCGGTGGCACGCTGGTGTGCAGCACCACCGAGAACCCGCCGCGTTATCGCGCGGTGGCGGTACGACGTAAGCAAACGCTGCTGCGCTTGCACAGCCTTGACGCGCAGCCGTCCTGCCACTTCTTAGCCCAGATGTTTGCCCTGTTAGCGCGTCATTCTGTCGCCGCCGACCTGGTCACCACTTCTGAAAACAGCATCGCGCTGGCGCTGGACTCTACTCACGCCACCTCCGGTGAGGACCATACGCTAACCACGTCATTATTTACCGAGCTCTCTTCCCGCTGTCGAGTTGAAGTGGAAACCGGGCTGGCGCTGGTCACGCTGGTTGGGAATCAGCTCACTCAGGCATCCGGCGTATTTAAAGATGTTTTTGCCTGGCTTGAAGAACACGCGGTACGCATGGTCTGCCACGGCGCATCCAGTAATAACCTGTGCTTCCTGCTGCCTGCCGACGAGGCCGATAGCGCCATCAAGGCCCTGCATCGCCAGCTTTTCGAGTCATAAGGCGATAAAAGCAAAAAGTCCCGGCCTTGCGACCGGGACTTTATTATCTGTTTACTGGCTCCTCTCAGGAACCCTTGATTTAGCTATGACGGTGCGAGGTACCCCCACCGCGGCGGCAACGTTTATCATAGTGACGAACCCACCAGTACTTATCACTCACCTGCTCATGCCCGCCGATACGTGCACCGGTCAGCCAAAGAATAGCGCCAACGAAGATGCTTAAAATCGCCCCATGCGCAAAAAACTGAGGCAGGTTAAGCTGCGGCAATTGGTTTAAAATGGAGTAACCTACACCGCCGATCATAACGACCAAACCTAACCCCATGAGCACATTACCGAGTAACGAAGCGTTTTTGCGTTTCATAGTGTCACCTCCGTAGATTGCTTTGGGTTTAGGGATATATCCCTATTCCTTGTGTGTAAAGTATAGACAACAGCGCTGTGGATAAGTGCGTGGCCGATCACAAACGTGAACATATCATCAACATAACTTTACATTTAAGTGACTGAAATACTTTTCAAACAATATTATTCCGCACATCAACTATTCAGTTTTCAGCCCTTTCAGCGCTAATTTTTGTCAAGCGCGTCGTCACAACGTAAACTAGCCGCCGGAAAGATTGCCCACTCAGGAACAAAAACGTGACGATTAAACTGATTGTCGGCCTGGCGAATCCCGGCGCAGAGTACGCGGGAACGCGTCATAACGCGGGCGCATGGTACGTCGATTTACTGGCAGAGCGCTTTCGCGCCCCGCTGCGTGAAGAAAGTAAGTTTTTTGGCTACACCTCCCGCATTAATCTGGCCGGGGAAGATGTACGCCTGTTGGTGCCAACCACCTTTATGAACCTCAGCGGTAAAGCTGTGGCGGCGCTGGCAACCTTCTATCGTATTAATCCGGATGAAATTCTGGTGGCTCATGACGAGTTGGATCTTCCTCCGGGCGTGGCGAAGTTTAAACTCGGCGGCGGCCACGGCGGCCATAACGGCCTGAAGGACATCATCAGCAAACTGGGCAATAACCCTAATTTTCATCGCTTACGTATTGGAATCGGCCATCCGGGCGATAAAAACAAAGTTGTGGGTTTTGTGCTGGGTAAACCGCAGGCTGCTGAACAGAAGTTGATCGACGATGCGGTAGACGAAGCGGCGCGCTGCACCGAGATCTGGCTGAAAGACGGGCTGACCAAAGCAACTAACCGATTACACGCTTTTAAGGCGCAATAGACCGACGACTGCGGTATTTTTCCCGCATGACGTGTATAATGGTCTGAGTTATTTACTTTTCTACAATCTGTTCTCTATAACAGGTTGAATATCAAAAGATTAAGGTGATTTAAACATGGGATTCAAATGCGGTATCGTTGGTTTGCCAAACGTAGGCAAATCCACCCTGTTCAACGCGCTCACCAAAGCGGGTATTGAAGCGGCGAACTTCCCGTTCTGTACTATCGAGCCGAACACAGGCGTTGTGCCGATGCCCGATCCACGTCTGGACCAGCTGGCGGAAATCGTTAAACCGCAGCGCATCCTGCCGACCACCATGGAATTCGTCGACATCGCGGGCCTGGTAAAAGGCGCATCTAAAGGTGAAGGCCTGGGTAACCAGTTCCTGACCAACATCCGCGAAACCGAAGCGATTGGCCACGTTGTTCGCTGCTTCGAAAACGACAACATTATCCACGTGAATAACAAAGTGGATCCGGCTGACGATATCGACGTCATCAACACCGAGCTGGCGCTGTCCGACCTCGACACCTGTGAACGCGCTATTCACCGCGTGCAGAAGAAAGCTAAAGGCGGCGACAAAGATGCCAAAGCCGAGCTGGCCGCGCTGGAAAAATGTCTGCCGCAGCTGGAAAACGCAGGCATGCTGCGTGCGCTGAAAACGCTGACCGACGAAGATAAAGCGGCCATCAAATACCTGAGCTTCCTGACCCTGAAGCCAACCATGTATATCGCCAACGTCAACGAAGACGGTTTTGAAAACAACCCGTACCTCGATAAAGTGCGCGAAATCGCCGCGGCTGAAGGTTCAGTTGTGGTTGCCGTTTGCGCCGCCGTCGAAGCCGATATCGCTGAACTCGACGATGCAGACCGTGAAGAATTCATGGCTGAAATGGGTCTCGAAGAACCGGGCCTGAACCGCGTGATCCGCGCCGGTTACGAACTGCTGAACCTGCAGACCTACTTCACCGCGGGCGTGAAAGAAGTTCGCGCATGGACCATCCCTGTTGGCGCAACCGCACCGCAGGCGGCGGGTAAAATCCATACCGACTTCGAAAAAGGCTTTATCCGCGCACAGACCATCGCGTTTGAAGATTTCATCACCTATAAAGGTGAGCAAGGCGCGAAAGAAGCGGGCAAGATGCGTGCAGAAGGGAAAGATTACATCGTTAAAGATGGCGATGTGATGAACTTCTTGTTCAACGTCTAATTCGCTTCTGTTGTCTCATGCGATCTCAGCAAATCGCATGAGGACTGGAAAACACCATAAAATCCACGCAATTGCGTGGATTTTTCATTTCACAATGTCGCAATTCATCTCGTAACAACGCTGTCAAAAATGAGTACACGGATGAGTACAACATTCTTCCATCTTCATTTTAAGTGAGTACAATAACGGTATAATAAATAAAAAAGGCCCCGTTATGCTCACCGATACGCAATGCCGCACTGCCAAGCCGAAAGAAAAACTCTATCGACTCAATGATTTCAATGGTCTCTACCTCGAAGTGAAACCCAATGGCAAAAAGGCATGGCGCTATCGGTTTAAACTCAACGGTAAATCCAGCATGTTTGCATTGGGTGAATACCCGACGGTCAAACTTGCAGAAGCTCGCGAGAAATGCGAGCAAGCGCGTAAGCAAGTCGCAGATGGAGTTAGTCCGACACAGGCTCGTCAGCTAGATAAGATCCGCAAGGTCAATGACGCATCCAACACCTTTGAGCTGATCGCCAAAGAGTGGTTGCAGATGAAAGACTGGGCCGAAATCACCAAAACGCGGCGACTGGATATGCTTGAACGAGTGGTTTTTCCCGCAATCGGTAAGCTCCCAGTCAGGGAGATCACCCCATACCACATTCTTAAAATTCTTCAAGAAACTGCTAAACGAGGAGCACCGACCGTTGCCGCTGAAGCCCGTCGAACCATTTCATCCGTTTTTGAACTGGCGGTGGCGACGCTCAGAGCAGATAGCGATCCTGTCTGGCCAGTGCGTAAGGCGATTCCGGCGAATAAGACACAGCACAAACAGGCACTAAACCCACAACAAATCGGGAAGCTATTAAGCTGTTTTGATAACAGTCGTGGCTCATACCAGGTTAACTATTGCATATGGCTTATGTGGTGGACATTGGCGCGTCCTGCAGAAGCCACCGAAGCAGAATGGACAGAATTCGATCTTGATAACGCCCTGTGGACCATTCCGGCAGCGCGAATGAAAGCCCGCAGAGAACACGTTATTCCCCTACCCTTCCAAGCTGTCAAAATGCTCAGAACACTACAGGGATTAACCGGGCATCGGCAGCACCTTTTCCCAGGCAGAGATAATCCGCTAGGTCCAATGACATCGCACTCCCTGCGCCAGCTACTAAAAATCCTCGGCTGGAGTGGCATTTATAGCCCCCATGCAACCAGAACTACAGGAAGTACGCGTTTAAACGAAATGGGCTATCGACCTGATGCTATTGAGGCCCAACTTGCACACGCTGATACCAACAATGTTCGTCGCACATACAACCATGCAACTTATCTTGATGAGCGTAAAGTGATGATGCAGGAATGGGCGGATAAGCTTGAGGGATGGGTAAAAAGCACAGACAATAGTACTGATGTGTCGTAAACGAAGATGCTTTGGTGTGTTAACGCTGATTATTAACGATTATTTTCCACAATAGAATAACAACTACATTTTAACCTACACTTTTGTAACCAGCTGATTTTAAGAGTATTGTTTGCTGTACTCAACCAGCGTTATGCTCCCTCTGTTTTCACATCTGTCTAATACTACAGGGCATCTCCATGAGCCGATACCTTGTATTCAGCAGTGAGGGCCAGTATGGGAAAGACTCTGGTGAACAAGTTTTATCTAATAAGCTGGGGATCGCTACTTCTGATGAGATGGATGAGGCTGAACTTGTTCTGTTAGAACAACTCTACCTGTCTGTTTTTGAAGAACAGTTCCCGGAAGGCCAACCCAGCGTAGCTCTGCTAAAAAGCTGGCATCGCCGCTGGTTAGGTAACATCTACGAGTGGGCTGGACAAGAAAGAACGGTGAATATCAGCAAGGGAGGCTTTGTGTTTGCCCCTCAGCGCAGTTGCCAAAACTGCTGAACGAGTTCGACAGCAAGTATCTGGCTCAATACAAGCCGTGTAGCGACATGCACGAAGTGACCTGCCCTAGGATTAGATACAACGCGCAGTTCGTAATGTCGGCCCCTTCACTATCAGAATTCCTCTTTCTCCAGCCCGCCGCAAATTATGACGGCGTCTGATAATTGAGCGTGCGTGTGGACGGCACTCGTTAAAATCCTAACGCCATTCACAGATGGTTCTCCTGCATGACTGACGTAGATGAGCCAATGCTCATTCAGGCATTCATCGCGAAAGCGTCCGTTAAAACTCTAAATAAATCCGTTCTGTATCAGCTTGCCGGGCTGGATAAACCACAGCGCCACTCCATGCTCATAAGCCTACTAATAAAGTGCTCTGCAGGTAAACTCAGGCCCTTGGTCAGTTCTTGTCGTAGCCGGAGTGAAACAACACAATGCGACCCATAATACGAGTGGCTTGCACACCTGAAATCCCAAAAGCAACAGTGAGCGTCCGGCATGCCTTCGTGAAATCATCCACGCAGGTCAGACACTCCGGCTTCTGCTTCTGCTTCTCGGTCATCTATTCGTCGGAAAACGCTTCTTCATAGGGATGTCCTCATGTGGCTTATGAAGGCATTACTAACATCGGGCCTGCTAATCAACGGGGAGCAGGTCACATCTCTAACAGTATGACCAGATAAGCTATTCCATAGTAAAAAAAACGAGCCCTCTAGCCGTCTGAAACATAAGTTACAATCTTCACTTGAAGGCTGGTGTCTCAAGGTATATAAGATTAATCTCACAATCATTGAGTAACAGACAAGCTACCCCACAACAAGCTTTATATATAGAGAAAATTGGAAATCACAAGTACTTAAGGAGAGCAATGTGAAAATTCTTTCTAACCATCGAGCTACACCTGAACAACTGCCCATAGTAAGTCGAAATACGTCAGGTATTGTAGTTATTCGGGGTGCGGCAGGCAGCGGCAAAACTACAAGTGCTTTACTTCGACTTACAGCAATAGTCAATGCGTTAACGTATCGAAGAAATCTCAACAATGATACGACCCCGATCAAAACATTAGTACTGTCATTTAATAGAACTTTAGCCGGATATATTGAGGGTTTAATCAATGATAGTATTCAAGCTAAGGCGATACCTGTAGTAGTTGAAAATGACACATTTGCCAATTGGGCTCGAGTGCATTTAAACACCCCTTTAATAAGCGATGCCAATCGCGATTCTTATCTTCTTAATAGATGTTTATCTCTGGGACTGGATTTAAACTTTGTGCTCGATGAAATAGATTATTTTCGTGGTAGATTCCGTCATCATGAACTGGATAACTACTTAACAGTTGAAAGAACGGGTAGAGGATTGTCACCTCAAGTAACCAGACAAACTCGTCAGTTTTTAATAGATGTTGTTCGCTCTTATGTACAATACCTTCAAGATAATCAGTTAGATGATTGGCACTCACAATGTGAGAAAATGATAGCTAACGAATGTCTAGGCTATGACATAATTGTAGTCGATGAAACCCAAGATTTTTCGGCTAACCAAATTAGAGCAATACTAAACCACCTAAATGAAGATTATTATTTAACATTTGTCATTGATACAATTCAACGTTTATATCCTCGAGGTTTCACATGGGTAGAAACCGGATTAGATATGCGAAATGCGGCCTATTTTAGATTAGGGGAGAACCACAGAAATACTGTGGAAATTGCTGCATTTGCTGCGTCAATCACTCATGGATTAACAATTGATGATGATGGGAGCATCAGCGACTTTACAAAAGCTACAAGACATGGCCCTAAACCAGTTGTTTGCAAAGGGCGATATTCTCAGCAAGTTAAGTATGCGATTAATTATATTAAAAACAATGTTAACTTGCAAAATGAATCAGTAGCATTTCTTAAACCTAAAGGCGGAAAATGGTTTGATGAAATTGAAAAACAACTAACTCATCATAACCTTCCTTACGTTACAATTACGAGAAATAAGGTTTGGTCAAGAGGGCCTGAAAATATCGCACTATCAACAATGAACTCCGCGAAGGGGCTCGAGTTTGATCACGTGATAATTTTAGGTCTTAGTACTGCAAATATGCAGCATCAACAAGATGAAAATGATGATAAATTACAGCAATTGAGAAGATTACTTGCAATGGCTATTAGTCGAGCCAGAGATTCAGTTGTTATCGGATATAAAGAATCAGAAAAATCAGATTTGGTAGAGTATTTTACCCCTGGAACTTTCGACGAGATAGATTTATAAATGACTATTGAACAATACATTACAGATAATGGTATAACTGAGATTCTGCATTTTACTACTGAAAGAGGATTAACCGGCTGTGCAGGTACTGGCGTAGTTTTATCTCGTAAGGCATTAAATGTAGATCAATATTTAAGCTATATTGCGTCACCTGTATCAAGTGAGAGAAAAGAGGCCCAAGATACCTTTAATAAAGATGAAGATTGGTTAGATTATATAAACCTATCCATAAGTGAAATAAACACAAGTTATTTCAATGCAGCTAAGCGTTGGTTCAGAGGCGAAGATCGATGGTGGTGTATTATGGCTTTTGACCCTATTATACTGACTCACCCAAAGGTTTATTTTACAACTACGAATAATATATATACATCTGTAATAAGAACTCATGGTCCTGCAGGGCTTCAAGCTATGTTTGCAGATACGATTACAAGGTGGAGAGGAAATACGGTAAGAAGAAATGGTCGACCTCAAAGATTGACTACCTGCGAGCAAGCTGAAGTTCTGTACCCAAACCCACTTGATATGAAATTTCTTAGAAGCGTTTATGTACAGGACCAAGAGCAAGCAGCATCTATACACGGAACATTGAGGAGCTTTGGTTTTCATTCTGTAAATGTTATTATTTGTCCAGAAAAATTTTTAGGTGTGCCTAACACATTCTAAGAGGGAAAAATGAACTCACTCAGAAAACAAAAGGTCATAAATTCCGCACTGTGGGCCGCTGCTGGTGATGCTATTGGCTGGATTTCTGAACTTACAGATGAAAGTGGCTTAAAGCGTAGGATTAACGATACCTACCTTCTGAAACCTGTTAGCTGGAATCGAAAAATTGGTGGATACTCAGGAGTAACTGTGAGTCTCCCGGCAGGAACATATTCAGATGATACACAATTAAGATTAGCTGTATCAAGATCTATTAGAAGCAATGGAGAGTTTGACACTGAGTCATTTGCTAAAATAGAGCTTCCAGTTTGGTTATCTTATGCATTAGGTGCAGGCAGAGCAACTAAGTTAGCAGCTACCAATCTTATGCGGAAAGATACTAATTGGTTCTCTAACTTCTACAAAAGCAATGGCATTGAGTACACAAACTCAGGTGGAAATGGAACCGCCATGAGAATACAACCCCACGTATGGAGTTGTAAGAATTTATCTGATAGAAAATATGTTGCATCTGTAATTAAAGATTCATTAGTAACTCATGGGCACTTAATAGCAGTCTGCGGAGCTCTCTTGCATGCTGATACTCTACAGTATGCGTTAATAAATGGTAGACCAGCAGGCCCTACAGAAATCAATGGTTTTATTGATAACTTCACTTCTGTCCCGGATATTATTCAGGAAATCTATGAGTTGAATAACTTCTGGCTTCCTAATTGGGAGATTATGTCAGGTAACAAATTGCATGAAGAAATAGATAGAATTCGAGTAGAATCCAAAACATATCTTTCAAAATCTCTAAATGCAGCTAAAGAAAATAGTGATCTATCGGATAAGTACAAATCAGCAATTAATGCCCTTGAATGTAACAAAGACTCAAGGAGAGGAGCAGCAACAAACACTGCAATTGCGAGTGCTTTGCTTTGTCATTTTTACAAAAACACAACTCCATACGAAGCAATTATCTCGTGTGTCAATTTATTAGGCACCGATACAGACTCAATTGCAAGTATGGCTGGGGCTATTTTGGGATGTTACAATGGAATTCCAGAGTGGAATATCCAGGATAGCAAATATATAATTAGTGAAGCAAGCAGATTAAATGACATTGCAGAAGGTATTGTCACCAAAAACTTTAATTACCCAAACATAAACAAATGGCAGACACCACAAACGCAAAGTGATACATTAGTTAAAGACAAAGATGGTATGTTTCATATCATCGGGTTAGGAAAAGTCACACCATTAAAACCAGAAGGCTGGAAAGCTAAAAGTCACGAGTGGAAATGGATGCAACTCGAATATGGTCAAACTGTATTATTGAAGAGTAAAATTGGTGATATTAAACTTGCTGACCCAACTCAACTTAGTGAGAATGACTTACCTCTCAAAAATGATATTGTGTCCGAGCAACCACTTGCACCTAAAGAACCTTCACGACAAAATGATTTAAGAAATAATTCACAGCCAGTTTCTAATCAATATAATTTTGAACAAAATATCTTCGATTATGCCTATGCAGACTCTAAAAACTTAGATCTCGATGACATAACAACAAAATTAATCAAAAATGGCTTTAGCGAACGGGAAATAGGTCATTACCTTATTCAATTTGCTGATAAAAATGGCCTTGATTCGTGCATTGCTTTCGCTGCGATCATAGGCAAGGCATTTATTTCAAGAAAGAAAAAACAGTAATATACTAAATGGCTCAGACTTAAGTCTCGAGCCATTTTGTATAAAATACATGTTAATTCTTATTAAAAATAATTTATGCGATAGTTCTCTTAAAGAAGAAAAAATCGCAATTCCAATCCAAACCTTTCACAATATTAAGACCATTGGCAATTACAGTTAATTTCCAGTGGCAGTGATGTAGTTTCCAAAAACCATACCATAAACAGATCTTCGATTTAGTTTTGTGGATTAGTTCACTATAATTATTATTCACGACCGGGATGATCTTGCAAAAAAGGAGACTGCACAATTTATCGAAAATTTTTTTCTGCGGTTATTCTTCACGAACAGGTAAATTATAGAAAAACAGTTATTGAAAAAATCGAAGCCCATACAAATGTAGGGTTTGCCATTGTTTTGTACACTCCCTGTGATACTGGTAGCCTTGCTGGTGAGCATACACGGAAATCACGTGCAAGACAAAATGTTGTATTTGAGAATGGTTACTTAAAACTAGGATGTCATAACGCTTGTACACTGGTTACGGGAGATATAGAAATTCCAAATAATATTAGCGGGGTGGCCTTAATCACATTCTAGATCAAGCCGTACATATAATTTAGTGTTTCTTTTGTAGTACCAAATAAGGGTGATCCCAGGTTATCTCACAATTACTCACCATCCCATCATGCTCAATCGAACTGCATACACCGGGATTAGCCAGCACTGCTTCATACACCGCCTTACTCTCAATACCCTGAATCATATGGGACAACAAACACCGACGAACACTCGCAGTGATCTTGTCAGGTTTAACCATAAAAGACTGACGAACGGCATTACGTATGGCCCAGCCACGACCGGGGCAATTAACATGCTCATCAAGATAACGCGCCACCAACTTGTTAAGTGCCCTTCTCACTGGCCGAACAAACTCAATCCACTCATCGGCCTTTTTCACCGCTTCGCTGTAGCCATACAAATCACAAAGCTTACGAAATGCAGCGCTGTCTTTGTGCTTACGAAACTCTCCAAGTGAGTAAATCAGAGTATAGATAAGCAACTTAGCAGCTTTTTGATCAACATTGAACCTGCGCATGACCTTCTTCTTGGTGATCTTTCCCAGCCGCTTACATTTGATGCCGTATCGCTCCAGTTCATGTTTCAGAATAGTCAGTTGACTGCTTTTGATATCGTAGTTAATACCCACAACAACTGCCCATTTGATCGCAGCCTTTAGCGCCTGAAAGCCGCCATTCTTCTCAAATGAACGGGTTCCCCGCTCTGCCAGTTTGTATTCAGGAAAATATTCAACCACCAAAGGAACGCTTGAAACCATCCTGCAACCACGCTCAGCCAGATGCTGGAGGAAGTGAGACTTCAGAGCAGCCTCCCTCTCGTCTTCAGGAATGTAGGCCTGTAACTTATCAAGGTTGATACGCAACGCCCCATGTTGTGATACACCTGACGCATATATTGCTGGGTTTCACGGGATACGTGCCGCGTAGCATGGCGGGGCTTATTAAAGTGCGATAACGCTTTGTGGATCAATTGCTCTTCTGTCATGATCTTGACGTCACGAACACGCTTACCCACAGACAGATAAATGTAACGGTCATCGCGCTGCTTGTAATCATCAGGCGAGACTTCAAACCAGCGTTTTAGGTATGCCTTGGACAAAGCAAAAGTACGGCTTTTCCCATTCCCATAAGAGTGTTTTTTAATATCAATAATTCCGGCCTCTTCCAGCAGCTCTAACGCCCGGTCACAACACAGATACTTATCCTGTTTGAATACAAACGGTAATTCCTTTTTCCCCAGCTTATTGTATATTGGCGAATATCGTGTCCATGGATTGCCCTCCGGTTTTTTTTTAGCATAAAGGAAGTTATTACAAATCAGATGCTGCAAAAACCGTTGAATATCCAGATAGTATGACGGAGACTGGCGACCATCTTTCCCAATGAAAGGTATGTTATGTACATCCTCAATGAACTTATTATAAGTATCGAGTGTAACCAGAATGCCACGTTTAATGATATAACCCACAGAACACCTCGTGATTGAAAGTTGCATAACACAAGAAACACAGTTGTTTTTTACAACATCAATTACGAATACCTTAATGAAGGCCAATTTTTTTCACATCACTCATTCACTCATAACACTCACGCTCTTCTCGCTCTATTTTCCGCTACTACTGATTATCACTATTAATATGGCAGTGACATATACATACTATATAGTGAGTAATATAGAGTTATACCTGATAATTACCTTTAGGGTTGCATTAACCGGCATAATTAACAAAAATGCAGAGTCGTAAATACAAACATAGATTCTGTGCTATGGGTAGAATCGTTAATCCCTGCGGTTAATACCAGGGTACTAAAGCCGATGTCTGGAATAAAAAACCATCGGCGGTTTTCCCCTACCATTGTACGAGATGCGAATCTGACACTAAACAGCAGCGGTAGTTAGCTGGTCTGTCACACCAAAATCCTGCAACGATGGGCGGTTTAAAACCGTCATCTTTCAGGTCTCTGATTTAACATGTCCTCCATCTTCATGCTTTGAAGCAAACGGCATCCCTGCCCTACCACCATTACCCATGTGTCAGTCGCAACTGAAGCCACTTCTGGCGATGTTTAAACTGCCAGTATTGCGGTTGCGCGAGAATCCCAAGTTTTTCCACCACAAGCGGTAACATAGCCCATACAGCCTCTGAATCGAACAATTCTACACGGTAGCGCTCCATGAGTTTATCAACACGCTTATTAGCAGCTTTTTTCGCTGAGCTGACCTGCTTACCATTCAGGGTTGCTGACGGCTGGTAATCCGCTCTGGCAACCGGATAAGGAACATACTCACGTAGTAGGCGAGAAAAATCAGGTTCAAGCTCAGAATCTACCAGCACGTTACGGTCATAAAATGCAAGTTTAGATACCAGATTCTCCATGTTTAGCATGTTGTTCAGCATGAGCTTTTTCTTGCCGGGTGATAAACGAAGTTCCAGTCGCAAAAAACGCCGGAACTGTTGCTCATCAAGCAGAAGGACAGCTTGTTCATACCTTCTTTCAGTTGCCAGACCCGGAACATCGGCCTTTTCATATATTGACGCGACGATAGTCGTAGACCCCAGCCGTAACCCTTCCTGCTCTCCATGCAAATCGTTAAAGTCGCCGCTCCTTGCACCAACCAGCCTGATTAAATAGTCGTGGAGCTTCATTCCCACCACGTCCAGCGCGTAATGGATAGTTGTTATCCAGGCATTACGTAATCCCGATATAGATACTTGCCGATGCGTCCTTCCGCCCCAGCCACACAAACAAATCCGTTATCTGTTTCGCAGAATAGTGCTGGGGACTAAGTTCCATTCGCTGAAATCCACGCTGACTACTGGTTGGGTCAAAATGGATTGCCAGTAATATGGGGTGTTTGCGCGATTTAGCTTTCAGTCGGATCTCGACTACATGACGATAGTGCCCGCCACACTCATACTTACCAGCTGGTCGAACTTTGATCAGGTAGCGCCCACCTGAAGCGAGGCCAAACAAACGCTGTCTGAGTATCTGATTCTCTTCCCGGACATGCATGTCCGTTACCCATGCTATTTTGTCTATACTTCCATGCGTAGACTGGCCTGCACCATTAACTCCAAGTGAGGTTTTGTCACGTAAGGATGTCACTCGTTCACGATTAAATTGTTGCGTCATATTCTGTTCCGATAGCGCATAGCAGCAACAGTGATCCCTCTTTCATATGCAGGTATCATCACTGTTACTGGTTATATGGTTGTATGTCAGGGGTTGGATAAGGCTTACAGATCACTGCGTATTGCTAATCCCACGCGACTGAATCCAGTTTTGAATTTCATTTGATCCCCAGCCCACAGCCCGACCGCTATCACCAGTCAGTTTCTTAGATTTTGGAAAGTCTCCTTTAGCTATAAGTCGGTACAACGTCGCGGACGAGATCCCGGTCAGGTGAAGAACTTCTTTTTTGCGGAGAATACGGTTGGTGTTCATGCTTGTGCTCCTTTGAGCTGTTTCAGGAGCGCTGCTATTTACAACCACGCAAACCGCCTCTTTTTACGAAAATTAGACCGTTTATCGTGATAATCACGGCAAAAGATTAGATTTTGTGCATTGGCAATCGTGATTATCACGCGTAAAATTCGTCCACCGTGATAATCACGTAAATGATGGGAGTACCTAACCCGCAGGTTGATTGTTCGATGCAAGGAGATGTACTCATGCCAAATGGCGATACGATTTTGCAGCCACTAATGCAGCAGAAGGCAGAAAGGGAAAGAAGCCTCAACAGGGCGAGACAACAAAAAAGAAAGGGGTTAGTTGCAGCGAGGTTTGGAAAGATCGTACCCATCCATATGCTGGAAGAGACCAAAGCCCGGCTGGAGATGATCGCTGAAAAAACAGCTATAAGTCGTAAGGAACAAAATGCAGCTGAGAAACGAAGTGCTGTGATAGCGGAACTGGTTAACCAGTACTACATAGATAATATCTTGTCTCGCAAGCATAAAAACTCAGAACTTGTATACAACGTTTATAACCAAATATGGCAAGCGAACTTTGACGGCAAACCCACTGACATGATAGCCAGGGAGCTTAATAATGCTGGTATAGATATACCGTATTTTGACAACCAAAGCGGTAAAATTGTTGTTGAGTCAGGAAAGTGGAAAAAAGTCGATATAGAAACATTTTCTGACTCAGCTCTCGTTATAAAAATGATTGAGTCAAACGAGAAAAAGGTCAAAAAAAAAGCTAAGTAGGTTCAATATTTTCAGGCTCAATCACCAACAGACACCATCATGTTTACCAGCATCTAATCCGCTTGCTGGCACTGATTTTCATGCTCTCGCCACGACAGTCATAGCGCGTCGTCGTGGATATGTCGCTGTGGCCTGCCAACTGGCGTACGGTGTTGATATCCACACCCTGCTCCAGTAAGCGGGTAATGAAGGTCCGCCGCATGTCATGCGGGTAAACCGCGCTATGCCTGATGCTTGCTGTAATTGTTCCAGAATCCCCGTTAACCCGGTCGTAGTCAGAGGTTGGCTGGCGGCCTTACCGTTACGCTGAATTCGTCCGAACAACGCACCATCAGCTTCGCTTGCGCTGACTTTCAGCCATGCGCGTATGGCCTTATCCACTGCATCTGCCACGTGAATTTCGCGGTATTTGCGCCCCTTCCCTTGCCTGACGGTCAGGATGCCGTTGTCATAGTCCCGGCGCTCAAGTTTAACCAGTTCCCCGGCCGCAGGCCCGTTCCGCAAAGCATCAGCACAATAGCGGCATCACGGTAGCGCCGTACCGGTTGCGGATGCTGTTTTGCAGCCTCAATCAGTGTCCGGATTTCCTGCCTGCCCAGCGCCCTTCCCTTGCGCTGGACATCGCCGCTCACGCGCTTAACTGACCGGATACGCGCCAGCATTTCGGCATCCATGCAATTGAGGTTAAAGGCCGTCTGTGCCACACCCCGGAGTGCTGACAGCGCCATGTTGACTGATGACACGGCGTAACCGTCATCCAGCAGTGCCGCACGTACTTTAGCGACGGCGGCGTAGTTAAGTTGTTCCATGGATAACCTGCTGCATCCGCACCGCGATTAAGTATGCCAGCGCTGCGGTTTAACAGGCTGGTAATGCCCCGCCGTCCCGATGGTGCAAGACCACTGATATACGCATCAAACACGGTGGTTTGTACCACCGGCACAACCTGACGTAACGCAGCCCTGTTCATGGGCGTAACCCTTGATAACGTACATTAAACCAGGTAACTTTCAGAATCACACCAGCCCCGTTCAGCCATCGACACCGTTTCAGTTCCCGCCACGATAAAGTGATCAAGTAACCGCACATCCAACATTTCCAGCAGCTCCTGAAGCTTTTTAGTCAACTTGATATCGCAGCGGCTGGGTTCAGGCTCTCCGCTGGGTGGTTGTGGACTAGGATGGCTGCGGCAGCGTTATGTTTCAGCACATGTTTGATAACTTCGCGGGGTGAACGCTGACCGAGTTTAATGTGCCCCTGAACAGGATTTCGCGGTGCAGCAGCTGATTCTGATTATCGAGCAGGATGATGCCAAACTCTTCATGTTCGAGCGGTGCCAGCTCAACCATTACGCACCGTCGCACATCATCAGGGGAGCAGAGTTGAACCCACGCTGATAGTACCGGCTGATGATGTCACGCGCCTGGTCAAGGATACGGGTTTCACGCTGGGTAAACATGGTCATATCAGAATTCCCGTTCAATGAAGTAAATGGCGTCGGGGAACAGCTGGCGGCGGGTTACGCCAGTACGCAGGGAGAAAGCTTTGCGAGGCATGGTGGTTCGCCCGTTGCTGTCGAAGAAACAGAGAGTTTCCTCATCCATTTTGACCATAAGGGACCAGTGAAACTGGTCGCTGAGCATAATCAGGCGGGAGTGGTCAGTGACGTCAAGAAACCGCTGCATTTCCCTGAACAGCCGCCCATCTGTTAACCCCGTTTCCCGGCGAAGTGCTTAGTGATTTCAACCGGGAACTGGCGGCTGTAATACCCTTTCTGCAATACCTGAGCTATCAGCCAGTCTAAACGGTCTTCTTCAATCCTTCAGTCAGCCATTCATGCAAGGGCCAACGCTGCTGATAAGCCTGAATAAGCCGGTTCATTAACGGGCGTCGTTTCACCCTGCCGTCAAACAGCCAGCTCAGCATGTTAACCATGCAATAAGCACCGCAAAGACAGTCCAGTTCGCCCTGTTGAGACGCACGTATACCTCTGTCAGTTCTCACAGATAATTCCCCATAAAGTAGTGATAGTTAGTGCAGAGGAATTAGCTTTCCCACAGGACGGTAATGGTGTAGACGTTCATGGCGTGATACTGAATAAAGTTGGATTGCCAGAGTTTAAACAGCTCCCTTCCGGCGTTAACAGGCAGGTCACCAACATAAGCAAGAAAGACATACTGCTGACTCCAGCTGATATCAATGTCCTTTTCCAGTTCGGGGTATACCGTCCCATATAACTGAAATCGGTAATATAATCGAAATACCATTCATCATTGCGTGAAATAAGCCGTATTTCGACGGGATGGTAACCGCCCTTTTCAGCGCCGTAACTCAGGTCTTTAAATAATAGACTGACGGCTGTAATTTTGGTTTTATGCGGCGGTGGATTTACCGCTTCATTTAATATGATATTTATTAATTCCTGATCGACGGCATAGCTAGCCCTTCCTGATGGATAATATTCATCGTTTTTATTCCGGAAAATATGCATTTAAATTGATGATACAACCCAATAATTGCCCATTGCCATACTGACTGCTTAAACGATAGACGCCCTCCATCAGGATGGGATAATAAAATGAAATGCTAAGTTGGCAATTAGTTTGTATCAGCTACTGGACAATATGACACTATCCAGCAATGTTATTTTACCAGGGTCATGCTTTTAATGCAAATAGTTTCACCCAGGAACTAATTTGGTTGTTATTTTATAAACTCATCTAAAAACATAATTAAGCTTTTCCTCTTAGTGTTATCTAGCTTATTCCAGACTTGCTCGAGACGTTGTTTTAATTCAACGTCAAGCCCAGTGGCATAGTTAATCGGGATATCAGAAACATTTAAATCCTCCATACAATCAATAAAGAACCAGCTGATTGGAGTTTTTAAAGCAACGGCAATTTTGACTAAATGAGCAATATTGATCTTATTCGTTCCGCGTTCATAGCGGGAAAGTTGTTGTTGAGAGATATCGATAGTCTCTGCAAGCTCGGCAGCAGTAAGCCCAGCTTCTTTACGTCTAGTCTGAATACGCTGCCCTACCAGCTTATCAGCTGAATCTGCCATCAGTTTAACCATCATTTTATCTCCAAAACATCCATAAGAGGAATTCTGGGGCTTTTTTACTCTTGCATGAACATCAGTAATGGACATAAAATTAACCACCATGTCATTTATAGACATAAACGACTGCAACCGGTCAACTAAGCTGGATTGGAAGCCCACTCAGTTGAGCAGCAGAGCAAAGGTGGGCAAAAAGGAGAACATTGTGGCAACCACCATTACTGAGATAACGGATTGCTTTGAGTACTTTTTCAACTCTCTTTACCGGCGAGAATTTGTCAAAACACTGCGTCTGAACGAATGTAGCGAGCGGGAATTATTGCCTCTGGTACGTTGCTATTTGTTGGGTTGGTTTGCAGATAATGTCTCACCGGAAGTAAAAAGCAAGCTGCCGGGAACTGTATCCGGGCACGGTTACATTGATTTTGTCATTGATGATGTAGCCGTTGAGTTTGCAGTACGTAAACCAACTGCGGCATGTTCGAATGTATCCGCAACTGTAAATAGCACTGAAGTTAAGAAGTTAATGAAGCACGATGGCAAAGCCTTGCTTGTGCTGTTGGACTTTTCTTACTCGCCCTATTCAGAAGAACAGATTGAATCCTTCCGCAACTGGCCCTCTCTCGGTCAAAGGAATCACCGTAAATCAGCTTTCAATGTGGTCTATTTCTTTGTGGAAAAACGCAGACCGCTGGCATTTGGGAAAATCACCAAAAACATCCGTATCACTTAACAAGGATTTAAATAATGAACAGAAAACTGCTGGCTTTATTGATGGCAGCCATAACGCTTCCGGCTGCGGCAGCGCAGTACGTAAAACCCGGAGCGATTCTAACCCTGCATCCGGGGCAGAATAACGCTAAATTCAACATTAATGCTTCAACGGGGGATGGTTCGGGCGTATGCAATATGGAGGGTACAGCACAACAAATAGCTGCCGGAGAAAACCAGAAACATCGCTGGGTCTGGAATGACAATACCAGCCAATGTGTTGCAGTAATTAGTGAACTGCATAACGGTAATGCCAGCATTATGACTCGTGGTTGCAAGGGATACTGCGGGCTTCTGCAGCAGGCGCAATGGATGGTCTATTTAATAAGAAGTAAAAGTATCATTAATTTACGAAGGAACTACAGATGAAAAGAGCAATACTTCTGGTATTAATATCCATGGGTTTGCTGGCTGGCTGTGGCGAGAAAACGCCAAAATGTAGTAGTGATGACGCTAAAAATCTGGTCGTGGATATTGCCAGAAAGACAATCGAGAAAGGAATGACACTGGATAAGGATGTGCGGATTACAGTAGAAAATGTCAGAACAATAAGCCATGAATCAGGGCTTGATGTTTATCAGTGCGCGGCTGATTTAACATTTACAAAACCAGACTTGCAAAATTCCCTACCAGTCATCTACCGGATTCAGAAAACTGACGATGGCAAAGGGCAATTTTATATAAATGTATCTGGTTTATAATAACCTTAGTTAATATTAGAATTCCTTTTGGGTAAAGTAATTGATGTTTATCCCAAAAGGAATCCTCACGAATAAGATAATCACATTTACCATTGTAGCTATTATCGTATTTAGTTGATTAGTTACACTAAATACAACTACCCAGAAAAAGATGTTCCTGCTGATGTGCCATTCATTATCAAATCTAATCGGCCAGGAACGTGTAGAGTCAGCACAATCGCAACTGCTGTAGATACTAAACGAAATTTAGCCGATGTAACGTGCATATACAATTATAGTCGATATTGTCGTTATTATTCAGACTAGGAAGATGTCACACTAGGGATGCCCCGCAATTGTTCGAGGAAGAGGGATTAGTGTACCTAGTGTCAGAAGCGTGGAGGACAGCATTGTAATTCGCCCATCATCGACGTTCACCTCATCGAAAACCACCGCACGCATATTTTCATCCAAGTCAATCGAGCCTCGGCCAAACGCTTTATGATGAATCGCGCACAGCGCCAGCCCCTTGGGTACTTCGTAAGGGCACGATAATGTCCTGCAGCTGCTGTTCCGCCGTACCTGTAACAACTCGGTAAGAAACTCATCGTTCTGCATCTCTTAGGCAGTAATGAAAATGCCTGCGACAGCTGTCCGGCAAACACGACCGTTTACAGGATCACCATCATGCAGACCTGTGCTCGCTCTTGTCGGCCGGTGGCTTGGATTGCCCAGAAATGAATAACAGATGTGTACTGACAGATTATGTCAGTCGCAGTTGGTATGTTGCCTAGATTCAGATTCATACTGAGGGATAGCCAAGTGGCGAAAGGCTCCTGGAATGCCGCACTATTTGCAGTGATCATAACGATTCATGCTTCGTCGTGTTTTCTCGTTCTCTCTTTTGGATATTCCTATGATAACATCGTAAAAACAGGTAATTATACCAGAAGTCAGCATTCTTTAGAATGCATGAAAGATCTCCAAATAAGGCGTTTAACTGACCCATTTAGGAATCTAATAAATTGTTATACGTGATTCCAGTGCGTGCTAATGCCAGCTCAATACAACGAACCATCAATCGCGAGGATGGGTTGAATGGAGTGGTCAGTTTTACCTTCACTCCATGCCCCCGCGAGCTGACTTAGGGGGAGAATATTGAGAATTCAATGTAGTGGAAACTCAAAGCGCCAGTTCTGGTGTACAGGCTGGCAAAAAACAAAATGACTGGATCAATACGGATATGACTAATAACACGCAGAAAAAAAACAACGAGACGAACGAAATCATCATCGACTTGTTCGCCCCCAATCTTCCGGGCAGTACCAATGAAGGCGACTTAATCCAGAAAGCGTTGCTTACTCAGTTGGTTGAAAGCATTCGAAGCTCGATTACTCTCCCTAAATCCAACAATCCATCAGGGCTTGCCCGATTTATTGATGAATCAGGCCGTAATGTGTTCTTTGTGGATGGTACTCGCGGTGCAGGTAAAACAACTTTTATCAATAGCGTGGTCAAATCACTGAACAGTGGCACAGATGATGCCAACATTAGCATCAAGTGTCTGCCGACCATCGACCCTACCAAGCTGCCGCGTCATGAACCCATTCTGGTCACGGTGACCGCCCGTCTGAACAAAATGGTATCCGACGAGTTAAGAGGAGATTGGTCGTCGAATAACCATAAAAAACGAAAGGAAGAATGGCAGAGTCACCTTGAACAGCTCAAGCGCGGTCTTCATCTGCTGACTGACAAGGAATACAAGCCGGAATATTTCAGTGACGCTTTGAAGCTGGATGCCCAGCTTGATTACTCCATCGGTGGCCAGAATTTATCGCAAATCTTTGATCAATTGGTTGAACGTGCGTGTGAAATTCTCGGCTGTAAGGCCATTTTGATCTCGTTTGATGATATCGATACGCAGTTTGATACGGGTTGGGATGTACTTGAATCTATTCGAAAATTCTTTAACAGCCAGAAATTGGTGGTAGTGGCGACCGGGGATTTGCGTCTTTATTCCCAGTTGATTCGCGGTAAGCAATACGAAAATTACAGCAAAACTTTGCTCGATCAGGAAAAAGAGAGCGCCCGCTTAGCCGAACGGGGCTATATGGTGGAACACCTTGAACAGCAATATTTGTTAAAACTGTTTCCAGTACAGAAGCGTATGCAGTTGAAAACCATGTTGCAACTGGTGGGAGAGAAAGGACGAGATCAAAGCTCTGAAAAGATTAAGGTTTTATACAGTAAAACCACAGATGGAATAAAGATCAATACTGTTAGGAGTGCTTTGGAGAATATTGTTTCGAATGGTTTGAACATACGGGTTGGCTCCGATCTTGATATGTATGTTGATGAGCTTTTGAAGCAACCGGTTAGGTTGTTAATGCAGGTGATGCAGGATTATTACTCCCGTTTGCATGTATCTGGTATATCTGAAAGTGTTTTGCTGAGGGATTCGTTATATGGAGCAATGCTTAGTAGTATTTATAGGGTGGGTTTGAATTATGAGCAGCATCGGTTTGGTATGGATTCTTTGTGTGATGATATATTTAGCTACTCACGTCAGGATCAAGAGGTTAATACCGGATTTTATCTTCGACCTCAATCAAGTTCTGAAGCTCTCAGGAATTGCTCTGTTTATTTATCCTCTCAAGTAAGTGCTTTGTGTGGAGGAAGTCTTTCACGAATACTTCAACTTATGCTGGTTGGATGTGGCAGTGTCAGTCTCTTTGATCATGTGAAGAAGCGACTTGGGGGAGATGTAGAGAAAACTCGACCAAGTATAGATGTAGAGTTTAAGTCATATATGTCAATTGGTCGTCGTGAAAGTGTTACCAATTGGGCGAATAGAAGTTGTGCCGTTATCTCTGATGATGGGTTGCCATCCCAATCAGCAGGTGTATATCTTGGAATGATACAAGTAAATAAGAAAAATCGTGGTGAGAAAGGGGTGTACAAAGCATTAAATATAAATTCAGAAAATGGATTGGCGAAGCTTGCTGTTGCAGCCTCTCTTAGCTCCTCATTGACGCCAGTCCCATCGGATTTTCTGTCTGTTTTCAACCTAATTGGCGCCATTGCTGATCTAGCGGATATTGATACGAATAACCTAGTGGAAGATGACGCTAGCTCAGAAATAAATATGGGCGAGCAGGTATTTAATAAGGCTTTACTGAAGGTTTTGGCGAAACCCACTTGTGTTGCGCCTATATGGTCTAAACATATGGATAAAGGCACAGTCGAAGAGGTGGAAGATCAGGACATTGTTAGTGAAAAGGAAATTAGTGAAGCAATGACGGCGCTTATTGTTTGGAATCGTCTTGTTCGTCAAGAGTCACCAAAAATAAAACCTTCCTCTATATTGATTGGTAAGATATGGACCCGGTTATTTTTTAATTTGTCCTCTATATCTGAAAAGCATAAAGCGTTACTTGGTGGTGATGAAGATGCGCACCAAGGAAAATATGCAAAATATACCAATGCTGCAAAAATTATGCGATTTAATATATTGGCATTCCTTCACGCGGTACTGGTTGAAGAAGATGCTTATCATCGGATTGACGAGAACTCATTGTCTAGTATTTCTGTTAAGTTTAAGCAAAATCCTGTTACATCCGTTGGTCAATTCGTCACCAAACTGGATTCAATAGGGGATTTAGGCGGGTTGATAAAAACCCATCCGATTTTTTATCTCATTATAAAGTGCCCGTTAATACATCCATTTCTTTTTCCTTTTGGTGGAATTAATTCGGCCGATACGCAACTTCTCCAGCAAGAAAAATCCTTTCTTAATTGTTTGGATACGATTATTGGTGGAGAATTCAGTAAGAATGTGGATTTCGATAATATGGAAAAAAATGATCCCTCGTTTTCAGGTCTGGGAATTAGAAACTTGCATGTCACCAGTATTGCTGCTGCTCCATATGATTCAAAATCGGCAAAGAAAGATAAAACATATTCGTCAGATAATGGCCAAGATTAATCTGTTTAAGGATCGGATATGGAACGCTTTCTTCTTAACTCAACAGTACTGTTGGATCGGCTAAGTAACGTATCATTGGATGAGGTATCACTTGATGACAGGGTGGAATCATCCGTGTTCCTTGCTCAATACGAACAAACGCGTAGTTTGCCTGATCATGTAGCCAAATCGGCTTGGTCATCCCTGGAACAGCAACTCAAACAGCGAAATATGAAACTTGGTCCGGTAGCGGCCTTACGCCTGATCGCTGAAAAATTTGTTAAAAACGAGAAAGATGGCCCCAGAACCGATCTTGCTTTATTCTCGGAATGGCAAACTCTGATGAGCCGTGTGTCGTGCCTGCCGGTTATGGCGTGTCATCAGGTCATTAATCCTGGATCTGCCAGTCAGGAATATTGTTTTCACTGGCCTTTGTACCCTTATCACCCGACTGTTGAGGACTACATTACCGTGAACGCCTGCACGAAACTCACCAGCATCTGAATGGTAGTACCAGTGCGGAAGAGTGCTGGCTGGATGCACTCAGGCACCCAGAAGTGGCCGTCAGAGATTTCGATAAGGGATGGGTCTCGCAAGAGATGAAACAACTCTGTGGCCAGATTGATTCCTCACTGACGCCCAAAACCTTCCAGGATCGTTTGCAGGTTGCCAACAATATTCGCGAAATCCTTTGTCGGGTAGCTCAGGGCATGGAGTTGCCAGAGTGGATGACATCATTGCAGCACCCACAGCAGTTGGCGAACAGCACAATTCTGCATCAGGGTATGGAGCATGAGTTTGCGACGATTTGGCCAACGGACCGCAAATATAGTCAGGAATCTGAATTTTGCTGGCTAACCGGGGTATTGGAAAAATGGCGGTATGGTGCGCCCGAAGGATTGGAACGACTGCTTTGGATTTACCTGCTGATTCAGAACCAGTATTTGACGCTGCTAGTTCAGAGAGACGATTTTTTCGGTTTTGATCAGTTCCAGAAATACACCATGACGGAGCTGAGAGAAGAAACCGAGAAATCTTATTTGTCTCGTTTCAAACATGCACATGGCGCCGGTATATATTCTCAGGTGCGTTATCTGGAAGGACGCTTTGCTCCGAAGAGCGACCCCAGCAAAATGCAAAAACTGCTCTTCAGCGTTTTGCGTGGGTACTGGGAATACCTCAAATGTCATATGTCCATAAATTGGGAGCATTCCCAGCCACTGAATATTACTCAGGTGCTCGATAATCTTGAGCAGGTTAAGCCTGGCAGTATATGTGCCGAGCTGGCACTAGTGCCGCACTTTATCAAGAAAAAGCCCAAAAAAGATGAAGTCTATCCCTACGCGTTTCTGTTCAAGGATTTGAAGAATCAGGCTGCTATTCTGATGGACATCCTGAATCATGAACCACGTTTGACAAAATGGATTAGAGGAGTAGATGCCGCAGCTAATGAGATGCACGCTCCACCGGAGTTGTTTGGCCTTTGTTCCGGGTACTAGCCAAATCCGGTATTGCTCATTTTACCTATCATGTTGGCGAGGACTTTCCGCATCTGATTAGTGGTATTCGATCAATTGATGATGCTTTGAGATTTTTGCCTTTGCGGAATGGCGACCGTCTTGGTCACTGCACGGCGATTGGCATCACACCTGGCATCTGGAAACGCTCTTTGCCATTGTCTTTGTCCATGACCAAAGAAACGAGATTGCTCGATTTGGTGTTTATCTGGAGAGAACTTCGAAGTCATCCGGAACTGCTGCGTTACGCTAGTGATGCAGCGATTGAGGCGGTTCATTTGGCACATGAGGTTTTTTCGCTAGAAGAAGAAATCTCGATTACCACCCTTGATCAGGTGTTTGAGTTGAGGGGGTGTTGGCAGAATCTGAAGGCCTACTGGGTGAATTGGATGGGCCGTTGAAAACCAAATCCCTCTGGTTGGAAGAGTTGGAGCATGCTAGAGAGTTGGCTAAAACTGCAGGAATGAAAAGACCACTAAAGTTGTATAAGCAATGGCTTACATCTGACAATGTGCGAAAGCAGCGTGCAGAATATGTTGAAGTTGCCCTAGAATATTTGCCGGATGAAGCAGTTGTTGCATTACAACAAGCTGTGATGGCAAAAATGGCAGGCCGAAACATAGCGATTGAGTGCCCTCCGACCAGCAATACCCGTATCAGCCAGTATCGAGATGTCAGCGAACATCATATCTTTCGCTGGATGGGCTTGCCGAATGAGGTGATTGAAGGTGATGTCCCTATGTCTATTTGTCTAGGATCTGATGATCCTGGGATCTTCGCAGCGGATTTGAAATCCGAGTTCTATCACCTGTTCGTTGTGTTAACCGAAAGTTCAGTTTGTCGCCAGCAGAGGCTTTGAGAAAGGTTGCGGAAGTAAACGAGAATGGACGAATTTTTCGCTTTCACGATGCCAAGTAGCGCTTGTGCATTGGGGTTTGATGGCATAGCACTTTGCTGGCTATCAAGCAAGCCAACTCCAAAATGAGTACAAGAATGAGTATTTTTAAGACATAGCTTTTGATAAATAATAAATATCAATAAGATACGATTAAAATCACAGTTTAACGTCTAAAATCTGCAGTTTTCAGCGGTCCGTTGCTGTCTGAATAAACAGAAAATACACTTTAAATCCACGCAATTGCGTGGATTTTTATTTCTGCTGAGTATCCACCACGTAACGTATCCTGGCTCTTTCTATTGCGCCAGGTGCAACTTGATCGCCTCCAGAAACAAGCTTAACGCCGCATGCTGATGATCGCGCGACTGATAAAGTCCATAAATACCCAGCGGCTGCGGTTCCCACTGCGGCAGCACCCGAACCAACTGGCCGCTCTCCAGCCCGCGCGCGCTTCAATTTCAGGCACCATCACCAACCCACATCCGCCGCCGCCATATCACACAGCAGTGAGGAGATCCCGGCGCTGAAATTACCGCGCACGGCCACCGATGTTCCCTGTTTTCACTGTCGCGGAAGGACCAGGATTGGCCGGAGAAACGGCTGTAGTGTAAACAATTATACTGTGGCAACTCCTCTGGCGAGGCCGGCGTTCCTGCCCGTTCAAGATAGCCTGGCGAGGCGCACAGCACTGAGCGGCACGTCCCAGATAGCGCGCAATAGCCCCGGTTCAGGCTCGTTGGTGATGCGAATCGCCAGATCGATGCGCTCACCGACCAGACTTACCGGCTGATTATTAATCTCCACCTCAATACGTAACGCCGGATAGCGGGCGAGAAACGTGGGGACAATCGGCGCCAGCAAATGCGTCGCGGTAAAATGCGCACAGGCAACGCGTAGCGTTCCTGACGGGCAAGGCGGGTGGCCCCCCTTCAATTCCCTGTGATAACAGGGCAAGTTGCCGCGTTTTCTCCAGCGTTTTTTCACCCGCCGGGGTAATGGTGAGCCGACGGGTTGAGCGGTGTATCAGTCGCGAACCGGCCCATTTCTCCATCTCATCGAGATAACGGCTCACCATGGACGAGAGATCCCCAGCGAACGGGCTGCCGCACTCAGACTCCCGAGTTCACAAATGCGGTTGTAGGTAATTGCCGCCATGATCCTGTCCATCACATCCCATTTGATCGTTTTATGAAACTCAGCATGTATTGTTTCAGGAATTATGGCAAAAGCGCAAATCTGTAAAATGGTGGCATCACTCAATGCTTCAGGAATACCCTTTATATGAAATCACTTTCGCTGATCCTCACCCTGGCCGCGGCGCCCGTTTTTGCCGCCCCGCTGCATCTTGACGTCTATAACCCGCAGGAAAAAGGCATTTTCCCGGTCTCCTCCACGCTGGTTTCGGGCCCGAAAGAAGCGGTGTTGTTTGACGCCCAGTTCAGCGTGAAAGATGGGGAAAAGCTGGTACAGATGATCAAAGAGAGCGGCAAAACGCTGAAAACGATCGTTATTACCTCGGGCGACCCGGATTTCTATTTCGGTCTGGAACCGTTGGTGACCGCTTTCCCTCAGGCCGAGGTGGTGGCCTCTCCCTCCGTCGTGGATCATATTAAGGCGACCAAAGACGCCAAGCTGGCCTTCTGGGCCCGCAAATGAAAGACGGCGCGCCAACCAAAATCATTGTGCCGCAAGCGACCCGCGCCACCCGCTTTACGGTAGACGGCGAGCCGCTGGAACTGAAACACACAGGAGACTATGCCGCCTACGTCTGGATCCCGGCCAACAAAACGATTCTTGGTGGGACCGGGATTGCTTCCGGCATCCATGTCTGGACGGCGGATACGCAGACCCCGACGATTCGTCAGGGCTGGATGACGGTACTCAACGAAATGCAGGCGCTCAAACCTCAACAGGTCATTCCGGGGCACTATCTGGGCCCGCGCCCGGAAAAGGATGCGGCTATCACCTTCACCCATAACTACCTGCAAACGTTTGAGCAGACGCTGAAAAAGCAAAAAGGATCGGCTGCGGTTATCGGCGCCATGAAGGCGGCTTACCCGAACCTTGCCGATGAAAGCTCGCTGGAGCTGAGCGCGAAGGTCAATACCGGCGAGATGAAGTGGTAGCGAAGCTTTACAACACAAAATCCACGCCCCGGCGTGGATTTTGTGTTTCAGGACACAGCCTTTTTTACGCGTTTTTATCCAGCGCCGCGACCGCGCGAGAAAAAGCGTCGATCGCCAGCGCCACATCCTCAACGTTGACCGACTCCGCCGGATGATGGCTAATCCCGCCTTTACAGCGGACAAACAGCATGCCCACCGGCCAGCGTTCGGCGATGGCGATAGCATCATGCCCGCGCCGCTCGGGAGCGTCAGCGAACCTCCCTGCACCTCGCTTACCGCATCGCGCAATATCTGCTGTAATCCCGGGTCGCAGGCGGTGGCGGCAATACGGTAAAACGTCTCAGCGCTGAACTGCAAATGACGACGTTCAGCAATCACCTGCGCCTGGGCCAGCAGCGCGTTCAGTAACGCCTCAAGCGGCTCATCGCTCGGCCACGAATATCCAGCGTGAGCGTCACCTCTCCGGGAATCACGTTCACCGCGCCGGGAGCACAGCGCAGCGTCCCTACCGTCGCCACAAGATTCCCGCCCTGTTCACGGGTCATCGTTTCAACCTGTATCATCCACTCGGCGGCGGCGGCGAGCGCGTCTTTACGATGGCTCATCGGCACCGTGCCTGCGTGCCCCGCCTCTCCCACAAAACGGCAGTTCAAACGGCGCGCACCGTTGATTGCTTCTACCACCCCAGCGCCAAACCGGCCTGTTCGAGACAGGGCCCTGCTCGATATGCAGCTCCAGATAGGCGGCAATCTCCTGCGTTCGGCGCGCGGCAAGGTGGATCTGGGCGGGATCGAGCCCGGCGTCGATCATCGCCTGCGCCACGCTGATACCGTCGGCATCGGTCTGCGCCAGCCAGTTATCGGGCCAGGTGCCGGTGAGCCCACGGCTGCCGAGCAGCGTAATGGCAAAACGCGTCCCTCTTCGTCGCCAAAGCCAACAATCTCAATCGCTTTCGCTAGCCGCCGCCCTGTTGATGCAGGGCATGCACTACTTCAATAGCAGCCAGTACGCCCAGCATACCGTCGTAGCGTCCGGCGTTACGCACGGTATCAAGGTGCGATCCCAGTAATATAGCCGGAGCGCCCTCCTGCTCGCCTTCATAACGCCCGCAAATATTGCCGACCCCATCCTGCCAGACGCGCATCCCGCCTGCGTCATCCACTGCGCTACTTGCTGATTTGCCTGTAAATGTTGCGGTGAAAGATAGACCCGGGTCAGCGCGTCCGGCGTTTCGCTGATGGCGGCCAGTTCATCGGCGCGCACCATCACCCGCGCCGCAGCCTGCTGCCTCTCCGCCTGCTGGCGTATCAATTGACTCATTGCGCGCTCTCACTGCGGTAGCAATCCCACGCGGCCTGCATCGCCGCGCCCTGGGTGGTCGGGAATTTGAGATAGTTCAGCACAGACTCCAGCGCGCTCAGCGTGGTCATCACGCAGTCTTTACGCGCGTTGTAGCCCATGGTGCCGATGCGCCACACTTTGCCGTGCAGCGGGCCGAATGAAGTGCCGATTTCAATCCCGAAATCCTCGAGCATCAATTTGCGCACCTGGTCGCCGTTGACCCCCTGCGGAATCACCACCCCCAGCACGTTGTTCATTTTGTGTTTCAGGTCGCCGAAGGTCTCAAGCCCCATCGCCTGAATCCCTTTGAGCAATGCATCGCCGTGCAGTTTATGGCGGGCGATGCCGTTCTCGAGACCTTCCTCAAGGATCAGCCGCGCACATTCCCGCGCGGCAAACAGCGCCGAGGTAGCCTCGGTATGGTGGTTCAGGCGCTCCGGGCCCCAGTAATCCATCACCATGCCGAGGTCGAAATAGTTGGAGTAGACCATCTCATCGACGCCGTCGCGGTGGGCCTCGGTGCGAATACCTGCTTCCACACATTTGCGGCGGCGTATCACCTCTTCCATCCGCGCACTGAGGGTAATCGGCGAGGTGCCTGACGGGCCGCCGAGGCATTTTTGCATCCCTGCCGACACCGCATCCAACTGCCAGGCATCGGTCTCCAGCGGGTTACCGCCCAGCGAAGCGGTGGCATCGGTATAAAACAGCACATCGTAACGACGGCAAATTTCACCCAACTCCGCCAGCGGTTGCAGCATGGTGGTGGAGGTATCCCCTGCACCGTCAGCAGTAGCCGCGGGCGCACGCGCTTGATGGCGTCTTCAACCTGGTCCGGGGTAAAGACTTCGCCCATGGAACTTCAATGGTGTGTACTTCTGCGCGGCAGCGGCGGGCAATTTCGCACAGCAGATGACCAAAGCGGCCAAACACCGGCACCAGCACTTTGTCGCCAGGGCGAATCGCGGAAAGTAAAATCGCCTCAATCCCGGCACGCGACGTACCATCTACCAGCATCGTCCAGCGGTTTTCGGTCCGAAAGACGCCGCGATACAGCGCCATCACTTCATTCATATAGTGCGTCATCGCCGGGTCATATTGACCAATAAGCTGGCTCGCCATGGCGCGCAGCACGCGCGGGTCGGCGTTGATTGGCCCAGGCCCATCAGCAGACGAGACGGCGGGTTAATTTGTGCAAACTGAGTGATATCCATCGGAAAGTCCTTGAGTTATTTAAGGCCGCGCACGGAGGAGATAAACTGCTTCAATTCGGTCGTCTGCGGGTCGGCGAACAGCGTCTTGCTGTCGCCCTGTTCCCAGACGCGTCCCTGATGCATAAACACCACGCGGTCGCCCACTTCGCGGGCAAAATTCATTTCATGGGTCACGAGAATCAGCGTCATACCCTCTGCCGCCAGTTGCTCCAGCACCTTGAGCACCTCGCCCACCAGCTCCGGGTCCAGCGCTGAAGTAATCTCGTCACAGAGTAAAACTTTCGGCGACATCGCCAGCGCGCGGGCAATGGCCACTCGCTGCTGCTGGCCGCCGGACAAATTGGCCGGATAATAATCAAGCCGGTCGCCAAGGCCGACCTTTTCCAGCATCCGCTGGGCCAGTTCACGGCATTCGGCGGCGCTTTTCTTCAACACCCGACGCGGCGCCAGCATCACGTTTTCCAGCGCCGTCATATGCGGGAACAGGTTGAAGTTCTGGAACACCATGCCGATGGAGCAGCTGATTTCCCGCGCCTGCGAGTCGCGGTCGGTAATGGTCATCCCGCCGAGTTTGATACTGCCGTCCTGATAGCCTTCAAGGCCGTTGATACAGCGCAGCAGCGTGCTTTTGCCCGAACCGCTGCGGCCGATAATGGAGATAACTTCGCCCATGTCGATATCCAGATCGACGCCTTTGAGCACGTGGTTATCGCCGTAATACTTCTGCATCTGGTTAATGGTGATGAGAGGCATTGAATTTGTTCTCCAGATAACGGCTGTAGCGCGACAGCGGGTAACACAAAATGAAGTAGCCCAGCGCCACCAGCGCAAAGACCTTAAACGGCTGATAGGTCACGTTGGTCAGCATAGTGCCCGCTTTAGTCAGCTCAACGAAACCGATAATCGACGCCAGCGCCGTGCCCTTAATCACCTGCACGGCGAAACCCACCGTCGGGGCAATGGCGATGCGCAGCGCCTGTGGCGCAATCACCCGACACAGCGTCTGGCTAAAGCTCAACCCCAGGCAGCGCGACGCTTCCCACTGGCCTTTTGGCAGAGCGCGTATGCTGCCGAAGCCGATATCCAGCAGAAACGCGCTGGTGTAGAACGTCAGCGCCAGCGAGGCGGCGGTCCACGCCGAGACGTCGATGCCGAACAGCGCCACGCCGAAAAAGGCGAGGAACAGCTGCATCAGCAGCGGCGTGCCCTGAAAAAGTTCGATATAGCCGCGGATCAGCCGTTTCACCTGACGTCCACCGGTCAGACGCAGCAACAGGAGCGGCAGCGTCACCAGCGCGCCGCCGATAAACGCCACCAGCGACAACAGCACCGTCCAGCGTCCGGCCAGCAGCAGATTGCGAACGATGTCCCAATCGGTAAAGGTGGTCATCATGCCTGCACCCCAGCCATTTCCGCCCGCCGCCATCAGCAGTTGACGCATCGTTATCGACAGCATTAAATAAATCCCCGTCGTCACCAGATAGACCTCAAAACTCAAGAAGGTACGCGACTGAATCAGGTTGGCGGCAAACGTCAGCTCCTCATAGGAGACCTGCGATACCACCGATGAACCCAGCATCACAATGATGCATTGGCTGACCAACGCCGGATAAATGCGCTGTAACGCGGGCGGTAAAATCACCCGCATAAAGGTCTGGAGCCGACTGAGCCCCAGCACGCGCCCGGCCTCCCACTGCCCTTTTGGCGTTACCTGAATGCCGGCACGGACGATCTCGGTGCTGTAAGCGCCGAGGTTGACGACCATCGCCAGCAGCGCGGCTTCGCCTGCCGTCATCTTTAGCCCCAGATTCGGCAAGCCAAAGACGATAAAAAACAGCTGCACCACAAACGGCGTGTTGCGAATCAGTTCGACATACCCGCCCCATATCCGGCTGTACCACGTGGGACGCCCGCTGCGGATGGCCGCGCCGAAGATGCCTATCGCCAGGCCGCCTGTCGTCGCCAGCACCGTCAGCTGTACGGTCACCCACAGCCCCGCCAGCAGCTCCGGCCACAGCGGCCAGAGCGCAGAGAAATCAAGTTGCTCCGTCATGCCCGGCCTTATGCGCCAAGGTTGGCAGGCAGCGGCGCTTTCAGCCACTTCTCAGACAACCCGTTCAGAGTGCCGTCTTTCATGGCCGCTTCAATTAACGCGTCCACTTTCGCCTTCAACGCGGGTTCGTTCTTTTTCAGCCCGATAAAGCACGGAGAATCCTTCAGCATGAAGCTGGGTACCGGTGCTTTATCGGCGTTCTGCCGGGAGATAGCCGCGACCACCAGGTTACCGGTCGCCACATACTGCACCTGACCGGAAAGATACGCTGACAGCGTGGTGTTGTTATCTTCATAACGCTTAATCTGCGCCTCTTTCGGCGCCACGCTGCTCAGCACCATGTCTTCCACCGCGCCGCGGGTCACGCCAACGCTTTTCCCGCTCAGCGCAGCCGGGTCTTTCAGCTCAGCGCCTTTCGGGCCAAACACGCCAAGGAAGAACGGCGCGTAGGCACGGCTAAAATCAATCACCTTCTCGCGCTCGGCGTTTTTCCCGAGGCTGGAAATCACCAGATCGACCTTATCGGTTTGCAGATACGGTACGCGGTTGGCGCTGGTGACCGGCACCAGCTGTAGCTTGAGCTTCATCGCTTTGGCGAGATAGCGCGCCGTATCGATGTCATAGCCCTGCGGCTGGAGGTCGGTGCCCACGGAGCCAAACGGCGGGAAATCCTGCGGCACCGCAATACGAATAACGCCGCGTTTTTCGATATCCTGTAGTTGGTCAGCGTGTGCCACCGACAGGTTGGTGAACAGACAAGCGGCCCCGGCCAGTGCGATCAACAGTTTCTTCATGATGTTTACCCGTTACGTTAGCATGAAACAAAAGATTCTTACGAATGACTTTTGCAACTAATGTGCCAGATATATTTCGCCAGCAGGACAGCCACGAAGTGGCCGTTAATCACCGGAATATCGAGAGAAGTGAACAGTAGAAAGGAAACGGCAGCGCGTTTCCCTATTGTGAAGTTGCACCAGAAAAATGCAAAGCACCACGCTGGCGCCCCATTAGCGTTGCTCCAGTTCGTCCAGATCCTGATAAAGAGAAGCAATGTCGTGAATACGCGGACGCCCTTTATCGAGAATTTCGTGCAGGAAGGCGTTGGCGAGCAGGTTGATCAGGCTATTGACCGAGGCGTAGCTATCGTACGCCGAGACGCTGTCCAGCGGCGCACAAAGCTGCCAGCGCGCCAGCGGAAACAGCCCGTGCGCCTGGGGTTCGCACATCAAGAGTACCGGAATACCGCGCTGCTGTAGCTGCTGCAGCAGCGGGCGAATAATACGCGGGCGACGGCGGAACGCCATCACCACCACCAGATCTTCAGCACTTAAATCGACCAGCTCTTCGCTTAGACTTTGCCCCGGCTGCGGCAGCACCAGCACTTGACCACGCGCCTGCAGGAGCTGCTGGCGCAGGTGCAGCGCCGCCGGATAGGCGTTACGCATGCCGATAATCACCACCCGCCGGGCAGCCACCATCGCCTGCAGCGTCTCGGCGAACTGCTGCGGATCCAGCGCGTTAACCCACTGCGTCAGGTTGGCCATCTCCTGTTTGTAGTGGCGCGCCAGCAGCGTATTGCCCTGCACCGCATCGCGGTGATCGGTCAGCGGCATCCCGCTCTGGCGCAGGGTACGCAGCTCATCGCGCATATCTTTGTATTTCTCATAGCCCAGGCGTTTGAACAGACGGCTAACGGTAGCCTTCGAAGCGCCGCTGAGCTGCGCCAGCTCGGCGCTGTTATAGCTAATCAGGTCATCAAAATGATCGAAAATAAAATCCGCCACCCGTTGTTCCTGCGGTGATAAAGACGCGTACTGCGCTTTCAGTCGTTCATCAAGCTGTTGCATAAGACCTCTGTAACTTTCGTTTCATCGCACTATACCGTTAACTGCTTTCATAATGCATGCCAGTTCGGCAAAAAGTGCGCGCTATCGTTCAGGCATGAAACTTTACGTTCAGACATGGAACAGCTTTTGCAACCCTCAGCGGACATAAGAGCTATTTGAAGGCGCATAGAACCGCCACCGATGTTCGAGGAGTCGATAATGAATACACCACAACCCGATTGGGACGCTTATCTCAGCCAAATGGAACAGCTGCTGGTGCTGGAACTGGACGACACGCGGCGCGCGGAGCTTAGAGTGCAATTTAGCCGCATTGCCGCCATGGCCTCGCCGCTGCTGGATTTTCCCCTCGATGACCGCATCGAAATTGCCGGAGTGTATAAAGCATGAAGCTGCCAGAGATGACCATCCATGATATTCAACGCGCGCTGGCGAGCGGTGAACTGAGCGCCAGGGAGATCGCCCGCAGCACCCTGGAGAAGATTGCGCTGCGCAATCCACAGCTTAACGCCTGGACCCATGTCTGTGAAAAACGGATGTTCGCCGAAGCGGACAACATCGACACCTTACGACGAGAATCGAAACCCTCCCTGCGTTGGCCGGGGTTCCCTATGCGGTAAAAAATCTGTTCGATGTCGCTGGACACACGACGCTTGCCGGGGCCGAATTGCTCAGCGATCGCCCTGCCGCCACCGCCGATAGCTGGGCAGTACGCCAGCTACACAGCGCCGGAGCGTTGCTCTCGGGATGCTGAACATGGATGCCTACGCCTACGGTTTCACGACCGAAAATAGCCATTACGGCGCCACGCACAACCCGCACGATCTCTCACGGATCGCCGGAGGATCGTCCGGCGGCTCGGCGGCAGCGGTCGCGGCGGGTCTGGTCTCATTCTCCCTGGGCAGCGATACCAACGGTTCCATACGCGTTCCGGCCTCGCTGTGCGGGATCTTTGGTTTAAAACCGACCTTTGGCCGTTTATCGCGCTCGGGCAGCCACCCGTTCGTCGCCAGCCTCGATCATATTGGCCCCTTTGCCCGCAGCGTTGGCGATCTCTCGGCGGTCTACGATGCGCTACAGGGGCGCGACCCGGCCGACGGTTTTCAGGCTGACAAAGCCAGCGATCGCACAATGAACCTGCTGTCGCGCGGGCTGGATGGTTTACGCTGCGCCACCCTGGGCGGCTATTTTGCCACCTGGTGCGATAACGATGCGCGTGCCGCCGTCGAACAGGTCGCACGCGCGCTCGATGTGCAGGACGAACTGCTGTTTGCCCAGGCCGAGCTGGCCCGTTCTGCCGCGTTTATTGTTAGCGCATCCGAAGGCGGAAATCAGTATCTTCCGGAGCTACGTCGTCAGCCGGAGCGCTTTGAGCCACACTCCCGCGAGCGTCTGCTGGCCGGGGCGATGATCCCCTCCGCCTGGTATATTCAGGCGCAGCGTTTCCGCCGTCACGCGCAGCAAATGTTTAAGACGTTATTCGCCCATGCCGACGTGCTGATCGCCCCTGCCACACCGTGCAGCGCAACCCTTATTGGTGACCAAACCATGGAAATCAACGGCCAGGCGCTACCTGTTCGCGCCAGTATGGGGATGCTGACACAGCCGATTTCCTTCCTCGGGCTACCGGTGGTCACCGTGCCCCTGCGGACCGCTGGCGGCCTGCCGATTGGCGTGCAGCTGATTGCCGCGCCATTTAATGAACAGGCCTGCCTGCGCGTCGCGCGGGTACTGGAAGAGATGGGCCTCACCGAGTCCCGCGCCGTGGAGCTAGCCGCATGATGATGTCAGAACAGATTAATCAACCACAGGTCCACGCCGAAGTCAGCGCGGCGTTTTACCGTTACGAAGCGGCGCTGGTGAGCAACGATGTGGCGGTGCTGGATGCGTTATTCTGGCACGACCCGCGTACGGTCCGTTTAGGGCGGGCGAGAACCTGTACGGTATTGATGAAATCCGCGCTTTCCGCGCCGCTCGCCCCGCGGCGGGGTTACAGCGCACGCTGCGCAATACCCTCATCACCACGTTTGGCAATGATTACGCGGTATGCAGCACCGAATTCACGCGTGAAGGCAGCGATCGCATTGGCCGTCAGCAGCAAACCTGGATTCGTTTTGCCGACGGCTGGCGCATTGTCGCCGCGCAGGTCAGCCTGATGAGCTAACCCATTGGCCCTCTTCCCACCAAGAAGAGGGGCGAGACGTTATGGATTAAACGGGTGCGTTTTGCGCCAGTGGTCAGCAATCTGCTGACGCGTACACACCCACACGCCGTCGTGCTGCTGGATATAATCGAGAAAACGCTGCAACGCGCGAAAACGTCCCGGACGCCCCAACAGACGGCAATGCATGCCGATGGACATCATTTTCGGCGCGCTTTCCCCTCTTCATACAGCACATCGAAGCTATCTTTCAGGTAGGTATAAAACTGCTCGGCGGTATTGAACCCCTGGGCGGTGGCGAAGCGCATATCGTTAGCATCCAGGGTGTACGGCACAATCAGATGCGGCTTGCGCGTGCCGTCGCTGCATTCCACTTCGTGCCAGAACGGCAAATCGTCGCCATAGTAATCGCTGTCATACTCAAAGCCGCCGTGTTCCACCACCAGCTGGCGCGTATTGGGGCTGTCGCGTCCGGTATACCAGCCGGTAGGCGGCTTGCCGAAGAGATCGGTTAAGACCTGCACCGCTTTATGCAGGTGCTCCCGCTCCTGCTCGATGGACATATTCTGATAGTGGATCCAGCGCCAGCCGTGGCTGACCACGTCATAATTCGCTGCTTTTATTGCCTCAACCACATCAGGCTGACGCGCCAGCGCCATGGCGACGCCGAATACCGTCAGCGGTAAACCGCGCTTGCTGAACGCGTTATGAATACGCCAGAACCCTGCCCGGCTACCGTATTCATACAATGAATCCATCGACATATGGCGGTCCGGGTAGCTGGCCGCGCCGATAATATCCGAGAGAAACTGTTCGGAACCGGCATCGCCGTGCAGCACGTGGTTTTCCGACCCTTCCTCATAGTTGAGAACAAACTGTACGGCGATGCGCGCGTTGTGTGGCCAGCGCGCGTGCGGCGGTTGTCCTGCGTAGCCGCGCAGGTCGCGCGGGTAATCGTCTGCCAGAAATGCCATCTGCTACCTCTTATTAGAATGGATTTAACGCCTGAAATTGCCCGCTCAGCGCCTTGGCTTCCGGGAAGGCTAAATCACCGTGCTTGCTGGTCGATAGTCCCAGCGCCACCAGCGATTCAACCATTTTGACCGCCGCGCTCACCCCGTCGATGACCGGCACCCGCAGTTCGCGAGTCAGTTCCTGCGCCAGATCCGCCATGCCGCCGCAGCCGAGCACAATGGCGCCGCAGCCGTCTTCCTTTAATGCCTGAATACAGCGCGCGCGAACTTTCTCCTGCGCCAGACCGCTGCCGTCCTCCAGCGCCAGCACCGGGAGATCGATGGCGTGCAACGCCGCACAGCGATCGTGAAAACCGTATTGATGCAGCAGATGGCGGGCGATAATTAAGGTGCGCGGCAGCGTGGTAACGATGGAAAAGCGAGTCGCCACCAGCGTCGCCATATGCATTGCCGCTTCGGCTATCCCCACCACCGGCCCTGCGCCAGCTCGCGCGCCGCCAGAAGCCCGGGTCGCCGAAGCAGGCGATCACGTGGCCATCCACGCCCTGCTGACGACCGGCTTTAATTTGTTCCAGCACGCCAACGGCAGCAATCGCCTCATCAAAATGCCCTCAATGGACGGCACGCCCGCGCTGGGGCAGACCGCCAGAATCTCGGTTCCCGGCGCGGCAACCGCCCGGGCGGCGGCCCGATGGTCTCGGTCATCGCGAGGCTGGTGTTGGGGTTGATCACTTGTATACGAACGGCGGGCATCATGACTCCTTATAACCGGCAAATAGCCGGGCAAAATCAGGCAAGGTGACGCCAGATCGCTCAAAGCAGAGGCTGGCGACGATATGTTCAAAATGGTGCATCAGAGCATCACTCAAGGGCTGTAAGGCTTTATCCCGCAGCAGTTCAATCAACCTTTCATGGTCGTCGCAACGGCAGCCCTGCCGCCAGGGCGATCCCCATGCGGCAATCACTAATGAAGAGCGCTGGCTCAGATGGGTCACCATCCCGGTCAGCACCTGATTACCGGAAATGGCCTGCAGATGAATGTGGAACTCGGCTGAGTGGCGAATCGCCGCTGGGCCGTCGTAGCGCTCGTGGGCCTGCTGTTCCTGACGAGTAATGGCCTCCAGCGCGGCCAGATGCGGCGGCTGGCAGCGGGCCAGCACAGCCGGCAAATTAGCCACCTCCAGCAGCGCGCGAGTCCGGAAAATCTCCTGAGACTCTTCAACCGTCGGGCTGGCCACCTGCGCACCACGTTTGGGCGCTAATGTGACCATTTGCACAGTGGCGAGTCGTTGCAGCACTTTTCGGATCCCGGTGCGACTCACGCCAAACACCTCAGCCAGCGCTTCTTCCGGCAGTTTGCTTCCCGGTGGCAGTTGATGCTCGACAATCGCGGTCATCAGCGCCTGATAGATGGATTCGTCTTTGTCATGCAGAGCTGGCGCGGCCTGGGCGAGATAAGGGTTGTTCATTAACCACTCCGGTTTTTACTTTTCGACATCGAATCGTATACATAAATTTCATTTCTTGCATACAAGATTAAACATTTTGGCCCAATTCCTGCAACAGCCTCAGCAGTTCATCTCAATGGGTTTTGATTAACAGGAGCAGGTTTCATGCCAAATACACAAAATACGCATCAGGTTAAGGCCGCTGATCCCCACGCTGGATACAGCCCACGGCTTTGTAATGAGGATCTGGCGCCGACGCGCGATCAGAACTGGAGCTGGTACAACATCTTTTCATTCTGGATGTCGGACGTGCACAGCATGGGGGCTACGTGGTCGCGGCGAGCTTCTTTACGCTGGGGCTGGCAAGCTGGCAGGTGCTGCTGTGCCTGTTAGTGGGGATTTGTATCGTTCAGCTGTGCGCCAACCTGGTCGCCAAACCCAGCCAGATGGCGGGCGTGCCTTATGCGGTGATTTGTCGCCAGGCGTTCGGTGTTTTCGGCGCGAATATTCCGGCGGTGATCCGCGGCTTATCGCCTTCGCGTGGTATGGCATTCAGACCTATCTGGCGGCCAACGCGCTGATGCTGGTGATGCTGAAGTTCTGGCCGTCGCTGTCGGCGCTGACCGAAGCCAGCTTCCTTGGCCTGTCGCATCTGGGCTGGCTCTGTTTCGCGACCATGTGGCTGCTGCAGGCGATGGTCTTCTGGCACGGGATGAACGCCATCAAACGCTTTATCGATATCGCGGGCCGGCGGTCTACGTGGTGATGCTGGGGCTGGCCGGCTGGATTGTATACAAAACCGGTTTTGACGGTATCTCCTTTACGCTGGCCAGCAAATCGCTAAGCGCCGGGGAGCAAACCTGGCAGATGATTACCGCGACTGCGCTGGTGGTCTCCTACTTCTCCGGCCCGCTGCTCAACTTTGGTGATTTCTCGCGCTACGGTAAAAGCATGGGCGAGATTCGCCGCGGCAACCGCTGGGGTCTGCCGTTCAACTTCCTGCTGTTTTCTATCGTCACGGTAGTGATTGTCTCCGGCACCCAGTCGCTGTTTGGCCGCATGATTACCGACCCGATTGAAACCGTCAGCCGCGTCGGCAATGACCTGGCGGTGGCCATTGGCCTGCTGACCATGATTACGGCCACCATCGGCATCAACATCGTGGCCAACTTTGTCTCGCCGGCGTTTGATTTCTCGAACTGTTCACCGCAGAAAATCAGCTTCCGCACCGGCGGGATGATCGCCGCCGTGGGTTCCATCCTGCTGACGCCGTGGAATCTGTTTAACTCGCCGGAGCTGATTCACTACACCCTCGACGTATTAGGGGCGTTTATCGGGCCACTGTTTGGCATTCTGATCGTCGACTTCTACCTCATCAAACGCGGCCAGGTATCGGTTAACGATCTGTTCGACGATACGCCGAAGGGCAAATACTGGTACCGCAACGGCTTTAACCCGAAGGCGATTGCGGCGCTGGTGCCTTCGGTCGCCATCGGCCTGGTCATCAGCTTTATTCCTGCACTGCACGAAGTGGCAAACTTTAGCTGGTTTATCGGCGTCTTCCTGAGCGGCGCGGCCTATCGCTGGATTGCCCGCGACGAGCGCATCACCGCGCCGGCCGGCTTTAACACCCTCGCCCAGAAAGAGTAATGAATGCGTACGCCGCGGCGTCCTGTCGCGGCGTATTTTCCTGCAAACTGGCATTAATTTTGCTGATTTTCTCTCTCCTTCGCGCACCCACAAGGCAGCTATGATGATTGACTACTCCGTCGCCCTGCGCGGCGCCTTTTTTGATATCGCCGCTGTCGCCGACAGCGCGGACGATATCGCCAGCCACGCCCGCTATCTGGACGATGGCGTGCTGTTTCTGCGCGATGGCCGCATTCACGCGCTGCTCCCTGGCAGGAAGCCGAGCAATATCTGCATCCGCTAACGGGCTATCGCGACCTGCGCGGTAAGCTGCTGCTGCCGGGCTTTGTCGATGCCCACGTCCACTATCCGCAAACGGAAATGATCGGGGCTTTCGGCGAACAGCTGCTTGAGTGGCTGACCACCTATACCTTTCCCGTTGAACGTCAGTTTGCTGATGCCGACTATGCCGCAGAGATCGCCCGCTTTTTTGTGAGCCAGTTGCTCAGCCACGGCACCACTACCGCGCTGGTATTTTGTACCCTGCATCCGGAGTCGGTGGATGCGCTGTTTAGCGAAGCGCTGCGTTTGAATATGCGTCTGCTGGCCGGAAAGGTGATGATGGATCGCCACGCGCCGGAGTATCTCAGCGAAAGCGCGGAACAGAGCTATCGGCAAACCCGCGAGCTGATACAACGCTGGCACCAGCGTGGCCGCCTGGGCTATGCCATTACGCCGCGCTTCGCGCCAACCTCCACGCCCGCGCTGCTGGCGGCGGTGCAGCAACTGCGCGAAGAGTTTCCGGACACCTGGCTGCACACCCATCTGAGCGAAAACCTCAACGAAATCGCCTGGGTCAAAAACCTGTGGCCGGAGCATGAACACTACCTCGACGTCTACCATCACTACCAGTTAACCGGCCCACGCAGCGTGTTTGCCCACGCCATTCACCTCGCGGACGCGGAGTGGCAGTGTCTGCACGATACCGGTTCGGCGGTGGCGTTTTGCCCGACGTCAAATCTGTTTCTGGGCAGCGGCCTGTTCCGCCTGCCAACCTGCTGGCATCACCAGGTGCGCATGGGTATCGGCAGCGATGTGGGGGCAGGTACCACCTTCAGCATGCTGCGAACGCTGGGTGAGGCCTACAAAGTCAGCCAGCTCCAGAGCTATCGTCTGCGCGCCAGCGAAGCGTTTTACCATGCCACGCTTGGCGGCGCGCACGCCCTGCGTCTGGATGATCACATTGGTAATTTTCATCCCGGTAAAGAGGCCGATTTCGTGGTCATCGATCCGGCGGTGACGCCGCTACAGCGGCTGCGCAGCGAACGGTGCAAAGATATCTATGAACAGCTGTTTGTCCTGATGACGTTGGGCGATGAACGCAATATCAGTGAAACATGGGTCAACGGCGAACGCGTGTGGGGAATGCAGCAGAGGAATAATCCGCTCCCGGCGTCATTCGCGACGCCGGGAAAACAGGCTCAGCATCAGCTACCGCGATAGGTGGACCAGCCGCCTGGGGCAATTAAAAACGGCAGATGGTAGTGATCGTCCGCCACCTCGCGGATAACAAAATCGATTTGCGCACTCAGGTACAACGTCTCGCGCCCGCGGGCGGCGAACCAGTCGCCGATTTCCGCCGTCAGCCGATAGTTTCCCGCCGTCAGCGGACCGTCGTTGAGTGCGCCAATACGTCCATGCTCATCGGTCACGCCATGGGCAATCGCGGCGCCATCCCGCCCAGCGTCACCCTGACGCCCTGCGCCGGTTGGCCGGTCGAGACATCCAGAATATGCGTGCTCAAGGTACTCATTCGCCAATTACTCCTTCCAGTCTTAATAACGTAATTTCACGCAGCTGCGCTAAGGCTTCCTGCGCCTCATCGCGCTCGCTATTCTGCAAACGCCGCGTCAGCGCCGCTAAAATGTCTTCCCCACTGCGCCCTTTCGCGCGAATTAAAAACACCCGACCGAAGCGCGCTTCGTAGCGGGCGTTGCCCGCTTTCAGCGCCTGTGCGAGCTGTGCATCGCGATCGTCCACATTCCCCTGTTCCTGGCGTGACAGCGCCGCGTGCGCCTGTTCGCCCGTGGGTTTCTCGCCGATGCGCGGATGGGCGCTTAGGGCCTGCGTCAGTTCGGCTTCACCCCAGTTCTCCATCAACTGCTGCGCGGTATTGAATAGCTGCTCACGTGAGCGCCAGGGTCGCCCGGCGGCCAGCGTGGCGGCCCAGCCAGGAATGGCCACGCAAGGTGCTAACAGTGAAGCGGCCTCCGTGCCGCTTAATTGATTAAAGTGATTCAGCGCGATCATCGCGGCTCCTTGTGGTGCTCTCCTGCGGGGCTTTCTCTTCAGGAATAATCAGATTGAGGACAATCGCCACCAGGCCGCCGCTGGTAGCGGCAGAACCAAACAAGTTCTCCACCATCGGCGGGAAGTGGGCCAGAAACGCCGGTACGGCTTCAATCCCCAGACCAAAACCAAATGCCAGCCCAACAATCAGCATATCGCGGCGGGTCAGCGGCTTCTGGGTAATAATGCGAATTCCCGCCGCCACGACGCAACCGAACATAACCATCGTCGCGCCGCCTAATACCGGCGCCGGAATCTGACGCAGGATTTCGCCAAACGGCGGGAACAGGCCGAGCAGAATTAAGATAACCCCAATGTAACGCCCAACGTAGCGGCTGGCGACGCCGGTCATCTGAATCACGCCGTTGTTTTGCGCAAACGTGGTATTGGGGAACGCGCACAGCATCGCCGCCACCATGCAGCTAATCCCATCGGCCAGAATGCCGCCCTTCAGCCGCGAACGGAAGGCGCCATCATCAATGGACTGCTGTGAGATCAGGCAGTTTGCCGTCAGGTCACCAACAGCCTCCAGAATACAGACCAGCGAAACCAGCGCAATTGGCAAGAAAATCGCGCCGTTGAACTGGAAACCGAACGGGAACAGTTGCGGCAGACGGAACCAGACCTCGCCCACGCCTTTTAGCTGGAACATCCCGCTCAGCGCCGCGGCCAGGCAGCCAACGGCAATGCCGATGACCACGGAAGAGAGACGCAGCCAGCGGTTTTTCAGGCAGCTCAGCAGCACAATCGTCGCCAGCGTTACCGCCCCAGCGTAATATTGCTCATGCTGCCAAACGCTTTTGCCTGCTCGCCGCCGCACCAGTTAATAATGCTGACTTTAATCAGGCTGATGCCAATCAGCGCAATCACGCTGCCGGTAATCACTGGCGTAAAAATACGCTTCAGCGGTTCGATAAAACGACTGACAATGCAAGGCACCAGCGCGGCAACAAAGTTGACGCCAAACAGCATGGCCATAATGTCCTGCGGCGTGCCGCCCTGCCCTTTAACCCACATACCGCCGGCAATGGCGACCCGAGAAACGCAAAGCTGGTGCCCTGCATACAGATCATTCCGGCGCCAATCCCCCACACCCGGTTAGATTGCAAAAAGGTGCCTATCCCGAAGCCAGCAAAGACATACTGATCAAATAGGGTAGCCATTCCCCAATCCTAAGGTCGCGCCGATAATCAACGGCGGCGTGATAATGCCCACCAGACCGGCAAGCACGTGCTGCAACGCGCTGAAAAAGGCCGGAAGCGGCGGAATGCGCTGCTCAAGGCCGTACAGTAAACCCCGTTCTTTTCATCTGACATGATCGTTCATCCATTGCGAGTAAGCGTGCAGTGGCTACTGCATAAAACAGGCCAAAACCAATTACACTTTCGCAACATTTAATCTTTTTCATTATTTACAATGAGATATAAAAAATACATCCCATGATCTCCCGAAGCCAGCGAGGGCAAGCCAGTGAAACTTTCGATTCCATTAAGCCAATGGAGAAATTATTGATTCACAAAAAGGCAACAAAAACGCCAATATGCACCTAATTTGTGCACCCCATTGCCCACTTCCCCGCAAACCCGCCAAATCCGCGTCTTCGCCATTGTGGTACGCAAATTGCTGAATGCCTTCACGACACAGGTAAAGGAGATGTAAATGAAAGCATTGATCATTGGCGGTGGAATTGGCGGGCTGAGCGCGGCGGTCGCGCTGAAAAATGCGGGAATCGAATGTGACGTTTTTGAAGCGGTAAAAGAAATTAAGCCGGTCGGCGCGGCCATTTCCATCTGGCCGAACGGCGTGAAGTGCATGCAGCATCTGGGATGGGCGAGATTATTGAAAACTACGGCGGCCCGATGCATTTTCTGGCTTATAAGGAGTATCTGCGCGGTGAAACCCTCACCCAGTTCAGCCTTGCGCCGCTGGTGGCACGCACCGGTGGCCGTCCCTGCCCGGTTTCCCGCGCCGAATTGCAGCGTGAAATGCTCGACTTCTGGGGCCGCGACGCCGTGCAGTTCGGCAAACGCGTTGTCCGCTGCGAAGAAGATGACGACGGCGTCCGCGTCTGGTTTACCGACGGCACGCAGGCTGAAGGCGACTTTCTGATTGCCGCTGACGGGAGCCATTCGGCGCTGCGCCCCTGGGTGCTGGGCTATACCCCGAACGCCGTTACGCGGGCTATGTGAACTGGAACGGTCTGGTCGACATTGATGAGGAGATTGCGCCGGGCAATCAATGGACCACCTTTGTTGGCGAGGGAAAACGCGTCTCGCTGATGCCGGTTTCCGCTGGTCGCTTCTACTTTTTCTTCGATGTCCCGCTGCCGCCGGGGCTTGCCGAAGATCGCAGTACCCTGCGCGCCGATCTGCACCGCTACTTCAGCGGTTGGGCACCGCCGGTACAGAAGCTGATTGCCGCGCTGGATCCGCAGACCACCAACCGCATTGAAATTCATGATATCGAACCGTTTGACCGGCTGGTGCGCGGCAAAGTGGCGCTGCTCGGTGATGCCGGACACAGCACCACGCCGGATATCGGCCAGGGCGGCTGCGCGGCGCTGGAAGACGCTGTCGTTCTCGGCGATCTGTTCCGCCACAGCCGCGACATCGTCAGCACGCTGCGTCAGTACGAAGCGCTGCGCTGCGACCGGGTGCGCGATCTGGTGTTGAAGGCGCGTAAGCGCTGCGACGTCACTCACGGCAAAAATATGCTGCAAACGCAAGCCTGGTATGAGGAGTTAAAAACCGAAACCGGTGAGCGCATTATTAACGGCCTGTGCGAAACCATTCAGGGCGGCCCGTTAGGCTAACCGGGCCAGCGGCTCCTTCAGCTTGTCTGCATCGCCTCCATCACCGCAGTGAGCTTCTGAATCACCCTTTGCGCCGGACGCGAAAGCTGGCGTGAAGGGGCGGTACATAAGGCCAGCGTAAGCGGTCTCAGTTGCTTATTGCGCAGCGGAACAAACGCCAGCAGACCTTGTTTGACCTCATCCAGCACGTCAAGCCGGCTGAGGATCGTCACGCCGCTGCCTTTCAGTACCAGCGATTTAATCAGCCGGATATCGTTGCAGCCAATGCTGTTGGCCGGAAACAAATCGTGCTGCCGATAGAGCATCGCCACCCGTTCATGCACAATCAACGGCGCGCCGGGCACAATATGCCGCTCTTCGCTGAGCTGACCCAAAGATACGTTTTCGGCGCGCGCCAGCGGATGATCCGGGCGCATCACGACGCCCATCGCCAGCTCGGCAAACGCCAGCACGCTTAGCCCGGCCTGACCTTCCGGGTCGAGAATCAGGCCAAAGTCGAGATCCGCCAGGCGTACCTTCTGGCTGACGGTGTGGCTATCGGAGACCTGCAGGTTTAACTCCAGCCACGGCCAGTCGGTAATGATATCCGCCAGCGCGGCGGCAAAACTCCCCTCTGCCAGCGCCTGCACCATTCCCACGCTGACGTTGCCGCGCTTTAACCCCTGTAGCTCATCAAACTTTTGTCGCGTGAGATGAAACTCCTTTTGCCAACGCAGCAGATTATCGTACAGCAGCTCGCCAGCGGTGGTCATGCGCAGCCCTTCCGGTAAACGCTCAAACAACGGCGTACCGAACGTCTCTTCGGCCTGCAGGATTTGTCGGTTAATGGCGGAGGCGGAAATATGCAGTTTTTCTGCCGCGCGTCGCAGGCTGCCGCAGCGCGCCACTTCGACAAAATAGAGCGCAAATCGTGAAAATGGACTCATCCTTTACCTGTTCTCTTTTTTGCAACGGTTAAGTGAATTAATGGCGATGGATGTCAACACCCTAATATGGCAACAATATTCTCACAACAATTAAACAGTTATTTTTGTGAGCCGGAGAACGCCATGCACCAACCGTCTATTGCCCCACCCGCCCATTGCAGCTTTGAACCCGAGGATTGGCTGCGCCTGGCGCAATGCTGGCACCCGGTCGCCCGCGCCTGCGACATTGGCCCGGCCCCGGTGAAAGCCACCCTGCTTGATGAGCCGTTGGTTATCTATCGTATAAAGGGCCAGGTCGTGGTGGCACGGGATGCCTGCCCCATCGCGGCGTGCCGTTGACGCTGGGCTTTCATGATGAAGAAGGGATCGTCTGCCCGTACCACGGCCTGCGCTTCGGCGAAGATGGCCGCTGCAACCGCATCCCTTCCAGCCCCGACCAACCGGTACCGGCAAAACTCAATCTCACCCATTTTGCGGTGGAAGAACGCTATGGGCTGATCTGGACCTGTCTGGCCTTCGACCCGGAAAATCCACAGCCGTTGCCGGTCATGCCGCACTGGCATGACGAGGGATTTCAGCAGATCAACTGCCCGGCCTTTGAGGTCAACGGCTTTGCGGGCCGCCAGGTGGAAGGCTTTCTCGATGTCGCGCATTTCGCCTGGATCCATACCGGCACCTTCGCCGACCCGGAAAATCAGCTGGTGCCCGACTACAGCCCTCAGGAGACAACGTTCGGTTTCATTGCCGATTACTGGAGCTCGGTGGGCAACTATCCCGCCAGCGCCGATTTTCGCGCCCCGGAAGGCTTCCGCTGGCTACGCCATTTCGAGATGCATATGCCGTTTACCGCCACCCTGACGATTCATTTTCCCGGTGACGCCAGGCTGGTGATTATGAATGCCGCCTCGCCGGTTTCCGCGCGCGTCACCCGCATGTTTGCTCCCATCGCCCGTAACTTCGACCTGCATGTGCCGGTGGAAGACGTGCACGCCTTTAACCTGCGCGTGTTTGAGGAGGACCGGCTGATGGTTGAGAGCCAGCGGCCTGAGAAACTGCCGCTGGATTTAACCCTCGAAGCGCATATTCCCGCCGACCGTAGCTCCATCGCCTACCGCCGTGGGTTGAAGAAAATGGGCTTCGGTGACTTTTTCCTCGTCTAAGTGGAGAGCCAGAATGAATGATGTCTTAAAGGTGGTCGTTGAGGGTCTCTGGCGTCAGGGAGAACAGAATCTGGCGATCCGACTGGTGGCCGAAAACGGCCAGCCGCTGCCCGCCTGGCAGCCCGGTGCGCATATCGACGTGCACCTGCCCTGCGGGATTATCCGCCAGTATTCGCTCACCGGCGCAGGAAACGCCGACGACGGCTATCTGATTTGCGTGGCGCAGGAAAACACCTCACGCGGCGGCTCGCGTTATATCCACCAGCAGCTACGCCCGGACAGACGCTACTGATTTCGCCTCCGCGCAACCTGTTTCCACTCCAGGCGCTGGAGCCGGTGACGCTGCTGGCCGCCGGATAGGCATCACGCCGCTGTATGCGATGGCGTTACGTCTGAATGCGGAGGGGGTGCCGTTTAGGCTGCACTATTATCTGAAAAATCGCGCCCAGGGCGCGTTTGTTCGCGAACTGCAGCAGCAATTCGGCGCAGAACAATTCGCGATTCACTGCTCCCAGGAAGGGAACAGCGCCCGCCAGCATCTGGCGCAAGCGCTGGAGAGGGTCGAGCCCGGTCAGCCAATCTATCTCTGTGGGCCGGAAGGTTTCATGGCGGCCGCGCGGAGGGTCGCCGTGGAAAAAGGCTGGTCGTCAGCGCAAATTCACAGTGAAGCGTTTCAACCGCTGGCCCCCTCCATCAGTGCGGAGGAGGACGGTGAAACCTTTAACGTGACGCTGGCCTCGTCGGGCGAACGCTGGACGGTGCCCGCGAATAAAACCATCGCTCAGGTACTCCAGGAGAACGGTGTGGCCGTTCCACTTTCCTGCGAAATGGGATTTGCGGCGCTTGCCTGACGCCGGTTGTGGAGGGCATTGTCGACCACCGTGATTCTGTGCAGTCGGCGGCGGAGAAATCTGCCAGTAGCCAGCAAATTGCCCTGTGCTGCTCGCGCAGTCGGTCGGCCAATTTGTGCATTGATTTGTAGTCAGGCAAATAATGAAGCGTAAAACGCCATGATGCCTGTTCTCCAACAATATCGCTTAGTTTATGCCGCGAATTATTGGCCCAATAACGTGGTTATATGATTCTGCTTCGCTAAAAAACGGTATCTAAAATGAATAATCAATCACGCAATCAAAAACCACAATTTCAATACAAAATAAAAACAGAAAATTCGATAAAATTAACGACATTCGCACTACTTCTCATGCTAATGATTGATTTACGAACGATAATCATGTTCCTGTTCTCATTTAAAGCAATGTATACCTTCACGCTTAATTGATCCCAATCAAACTACGCATATTTTTATGACACTTTTCACGACACACAATCTTACCTTTCTTTACGAAACTGTTGCGAGAAATGCGGATACTTTTGTACTAGTAAACGGATTATGAAAGAATACTTTCAGCCACCCTCTGCATAATCACTCAAATTTCCTGACTATCCCCCTGATAAAACGTGAAGTACATCACTACTCCGCACAAAATCGTAATAGGCTGCCAGGCTTGATATTTATGTCAATTTATTACGCTCCCGCCTTCTGTTAGCCAATGTCCTCCGGGCGATTTTATCTCACCCTTTATGGTCCATCGTTTCAAAAAAAATGTTCTCTCCGTAACCCACATCTTCGGCTTTCATTCGAATATACAAATAATAATCACCAATTACCTTAACGTTTTTAATACAAAATAAGCGGCGTTTCCCGAATATTGACATGTCTTTTTTCCCCCTGCATATTTTACGAAGAAAAATAATGAATCGGATTACATGAGGAATCTCATGAACAACACCAGGACATATCCCGCGAAACGCAGACGTCGCGGCGAAGTACAAAATGCCAGTTTGACTATGCTCAGCGCACGCATCGCTGATGACCTTTGCGAATACGTTCGTGAGGTGGCTTTTCAAACCCGTAAGAGTAAACAACAAATTATCACCGAGGCGCTGATGCTACATCAGGCCAATGGAATTGAAACACATGAATAAACAAAGAGATAGCATCAGACAGAGACGCTATTGATCGATCGCTAAATATTTAACAGTGAATAAAAAACAATAACCCGTTTTTATTCACTCTCACAGATAACAGGTCAATATCAGCCTGTTTTCGGTGAAATAATGTTTTGTCAGAAAAATAATAAATCACAAAACATCGTGGCTGAGGTTATTACACCTCAGGGCTGCTGTACGCCCCTGCCACTCGCTAAATAAAACCGCCAGAACAGGCGAATAAATTCAGTTAATGACAGGTAACTCATTATGCAGTCCGTAAGTAAAAGTATTATCGCCGTCGCGGTGTTGGCCGCACTGACATCCACTCATGCTAACGCAGTAATTGTCACTTCCGATAGCGTAATACTCCCTAATACCACAACAACGGTGACCCAGCAGTTCCAGTCCGTGGAGAACGCGATTACAGGTAACAGCCAGAAGGCAGATGATGCTTTTACCAAAGCTGACGACGCTAAACAACGTGCTGATGCCGCTTTTACCAAAGCAGATGACGCGATGCGTGAAGCAGGCAACGCCGCGGCATCCATTACAGGACTTGAACGCAGCATAGATACAGTGAAAGACGCTGTCGTTGATGAATACAAAAATCGCGTTGCCGCCGATACAGCATTGCAGGGCCAGATAGATGTGGTGAACAAGAGCATCAAAACTAGCGCCGACGGTTTAGCCCAGGAAATCAAAGATCGTACCGCAGGTGATGATGCCCTACATACCGAGTTGACCAACCAGAAGGCAGCACAGCAGCAGATTGACCAAGCTCAGTCCCAAATCATTGGCACGCATGACAACCTGATTAGTGACAACAAAGCTGCCATTGATACTAATACCCAGGCCATCGGTAATAAGGTTGATACGAAAACCTTTACCGATGACCAGAAACGCCAGGATGATGCCGTTACCTCGTTAACAACTACCGTTAACAGTAAGGCAAGTCAGACCGATGTTAATACTAACAAAAAGGCGATTGCCGCCGATGAAGCTAACATCACCGCCAACAAATCCGCTATCGATACCGAAGTGAAGGCCGAACAGCAGCACTTCTCCACCCTCTCATCCGGCGTGCAGCAGGCCCAGACCACCGGCGCAGCCGCTCAGAATCGCGCTGATGTCGCCTTTGCCAATGCCGAAGCAAACCATCAGGCGCTGGCGAACACCAACCAGCGCCTTGCCAACGACGAGAAAACGCTGGCTAACCACGAACAGCGCATTTCCGATCTGGAAGCCAACAACCAGACCAACTTCAATTCGCTGAAAGACCAGCAGAACAAAGATCGTAAAGAGTTCCGCGCAGGTCTGGCTGGCGCTTTCGCCCTCACCGCCATCCCGCAAGCGCCGCAGGGCCACACCGTCGGCTTCGGCATGGGCGTCGGAACCTTTAACGGCCAGAACGCCGTATCTGCCGAGATCAGCGCACGCGTGTCAGCCAACGTTTCCGTAAAAACCGGTCTGTCCTGGGATACCGCGGATAACGTCGGTGCAGGCGCGGGCGTGCTGTTTTCTTATTAAGAGCACATTCCTCCTGCCCTCACAGGGGAACATTATTGCGCTGAACCACGCAATAAGTGCGAAAGCCCAGCCTTCATCGTTATTGTTGTATTTGCCACTTTTTCGTAGTTAGAGAGATGTTTCCCCGGGCACGGGGCTTTTTTAAGTAGAAGGAAAATCTACTTAACAAAGCTGTAATGACGATAGCAATCACAACTAGAAAGTGAGTTTGAAATGAAAAAAACAGCAGTGGCATTGGCCGTATTGGCTTTAGGGGTAACTTCCGCACAGGCAGCGGAAATCTATAATAAAGACGGCAATAAGCTGGATCTGTACGGCAAGGTTAAAGCCGCGCATAGCTGGACGGACGGCAAAAACGAGGACGGTACCTATGCGCGTCTGGGCTTCAAAGGTGAAACCCAAATCAACGAGGAGTTAACGGGCTACGGCCAGTTCGAAGGTCAGCTTGATGCTGCGAACGCAGAAGGTTCTCAGAATGGCGAATCCACCCGCCTGGCGTATGCTGGCCTGGACTATGGTCACAACGTTAGCTTTGACTATGGCCGTAACTACGGTATCGCTTACGATGTCGGGGTTTATACTGACAACCTTTCCGAATTCGGCGGCGACTCCTATGAAGGCACTGATTCATTCCTTACTGGTCGCACTAGTGGCGTTGCTACATTACGTACCAGCAACGCCTTCGGCTTAGCGGACGGCGTCAGCTTCGGCGCACAATACCAGGGCGCAGACGCAACCGATAGCGACCCCGCTAAACAGCATGGTACAGGTTACGGCTTCTCTCTGGGTTATGACAACATCGCTGATTCCGGTATTTCGACTATCGCCACCTACGCGACCAGCGCGGTCACGGGCCACCAGAAAACGGCGGGCTGGACCGGGAATAACGCTGAGTTCTGGGCGTGGGTGCAAAATATGACGCGAACCGCGTATACGTTGCAACCATGGGCGGCGAATCTCACAATCTGCTGAAAGGCGCTCACGAAGCGAAACACTTTGAAGCGATGGCCGCGTATGTGTTCGACTTTGGCCTGCGCCCGAACGTGGGCTATGTGCACGCACGCGACAATAACAATCGTGATATCACCGAGTATGTCGCGCTGGGTTCAGATTACTACTTCAACAAAAATATGGTGGCGGATATCGGCTATCAGATCAATCTGGCTGATAACGGAGACAACACCGTTGTGGCTGGCCTGACCTACCAGTTCTAAAGCCATACGATCGCTACCGTCGGCGGGAAGTGTGGACATGCTATCGCCGACAATCAGACTGACCTGTCTAAATCATTAACTTTGAGTATGTCTTATACTGTCCCCCGGGTGAGGGGGATTTTTTGATTGCGGGCAGTGATGCGTAATATCTTTTATAAAACAGGCTATATCACAATGAAAAAAATCATGGTTTCCGTTCTTGCTCTGACCGCGTTGGCTGCGATGCCAGCACAAGCCATTAACGCCAAATACCGCGAGCAACTTGAACGTTCTGGCTGTACTGAAATGACCGCCGGCGTCTCCTGCGACATTAACAAAACCAAAGCGCAGAACGCCAAACAGGCGCCAAAAACAGCCTCGAAGCCTAAGCTGACGGCCAGCCAGCAATACGGGCAGATTGTTGGCGAAGCTGAAACTATCCTCGGGATGAAAGGCATTGCGGCAGAGGAGTTTTTGGTCGAAAAAGGCTGGCGCCAACAGTCTAACGGTGACTGGAAAAAAGCCGGCCACGAACTGCGTATTATCGAAGATAAAGGCGTGGTGCGTAACGCCCAGATCGTTAAATAATAAAAAGGCTCCTGCGGAGCCTTTTTATTACGCGGAATAACGGCGATACCTGTTTATGGCATCGCCCGTACGATGGGTTACGCCACCTTCTTTACGCGCAATACTCTCTGCGGCAACTCCCCCTCGACAACCAGCAAAGCGGACTTGAGTTCAACCTTCATTCCCTGGCGAATCGAGGCGGCTTTTATACTGGTAGATTCCTGTTGAAAGGCCCCTCATTGTAGGGGAACAACAGAATACATTCACCCAACTCTTTTAACTGCCGGAGTGCTTCCGTTCGCGTATTGTAATTGCGATATTTCATTCTATGTTTCACGATCGTTATTATTCACTTATCCTGCGGCGGTGTGTTCTGCATTCTTTTGCCGTATACCGGAAAATAGCCAATGCCAGAAGAAGACTTTGATTCCTGCGCCGGTAAACGTTGCCGCATAGAACCATGGACTATGCACCATGGTCGTGCGAATGACTTCCAGCAGATCCACGTTGAAACTGTCTGCCATGGCGTAGTCAATGGTCCCTAAAAACACCAGCGTCAGAGCCATCATCACCATCACCGCGCGCAGCTTGCCAAGCTGTGGCAGGCGGCCGGAAGCCCATTGCCACAAGAAAGCCGTACTCAACAGGAACAGCGCAGATAATAGCAATCCGGTCTTAAAACCAAAGTCTTGAAATTCCCGAAACAAGCTGAGCGCACTCATCAAAATGAATATTCCCAGCATGGCTTTTTTAATAACCCCATCCTTCCACCTATAAAACTATGACATTAAATAAACAATTAACGCTTACCCGCGCGCATATCGTCTTGCACGGATATTTGCAGTTAAGAACGAATATGATTGTTTTAATAAACACCCTGACCAGCAAAATGCCTGGCATGAGACTACCCTGGCAATACTAAGGTTTTTTATTTTTCATGACCAAGAAAAACAAATGTATACTTTAAATACGGAAAAATCCGATCAATAAATAGTGAACAAAAGAAAGCCAAAAGAGATTAATGATATAAACAGTGAGCGTTGAACAAGACGGCGTTGCTGCTGATTAGCTCGTTACCGTTCAGTGATGGCGCATTTGAGAGAAAACGATGCCGATGGCTTGCTGGCGGTGCTCGGCAGGTTGATGATAAATCAGCACTTCCGTACCGAAATTACATGATATTATGCGTAACCCTATTGATTCTTGCGTCTTCAACGCTCGCAGGCCGTCTGTTAAACGCTTTCTAACCCTGAACTCATTGCCATAATGAATACGTATAATAAAAAAGTTCGCGCCTATCACTTCCCCGCATTCCGCTATCTGTTCACCGCCCGCTTGCTGACGGTCCTCGGCAACGGTATGGCGCCGATTGCGCTGGCCTTCGCGGTTCTCGATATCGGCGGAAGCGTTTCTGATTTGGGGATGGTGGTTGCCTCTCGTTCCATTCTCAACGTCGCCTTTCTGTTGCTCGGTGGCGTCCTGGCCGACCGCTACTCGCGTAGCCGGGTGCTGGTTTACTCATCCAGCGTCGCCGCCCTCTCGCAGGCCATCGTGGCCTGGCTGGTGCTGGATGGCTCTGCGACGGTGTTAAGCCTCGCCCTGCTTGGCATGCTTAACGGGGCCTCCGCCGGTATCGCCTTACCAGCCTCACAGGCGCTGGTCCCGCAGACGGTACCCAGCAAAAATCTTCGCGAAGCCAACGCGCTGGTGCAGCTCGGTATTTACAGTGGCACGGTGATTGGCGCGTCCCTTGGCGGGATCCTCGCCAGCTCGGTCGGCCCCGGCTGGGGCTGGCAATCGATGCCATGGGCTTTGCCGCCGCAGCCCCCTGTACTTTATGATTCGCGTGGCATCGTCCAGGGTCAGCGCCGCGCAAAGTAACATCCTGCAGGATTTAAAAGAGGGATGGAAAGAGTTCGCCAGTCGTGCCTGGGTGTGGTCAGTCGTGGTTCAGTTTACGATTATCAACGCGGCATTCAGCGGCATAGTGATGGTGCTTGGTCCGGCGATAGCCGACGCCACCTTTGGCCGGGCGAACTGGGGATCATTGTGGCGGCCGAAAGCGTCGGGTTAATCGTGGGCACCTTTATCGCCCTGCGCTGGCGGCCACGCCGTGATTTGTTTATCGGCGTCATACTGGTTGGGCTCTGCGCAGCCCCTATTTTGCTGCTCAGCCAGGCCGCCTCTGCCACCTGGCTGATGGCGGCGTTCTTTCTTACCGGCGTCGCGTTTGGCCGGTTCGGCGTTGCCTGGGCCCATTCACTGCAAACGCATATCCCGCCGGAAAAACTCGCCCGCGTTTATGCCTATGACGCCGTCGGTTCTTTTGTGGCCATCCCTTTCGGTGAACTGGTTGCCGGGCCGTTAGCAATGCAGTATGGCAACAGCCACGTGTTGTTGGTTGCCGGCATCGCGGTGGTGATCGCCACCGTCTGCGCCAGCCTGGTTCCGGCAATCAGGCGGCTGGAGAACACCGCGCAGGTCAGATCGCTGTAAGCTGATAAACCGGCACACGTCGCGTCGTGCCGGTTAGCGTATCAAAAACGTCCGTTTCCGACGTGGCGATCCGCATCCCCGTTTTGCGCAGCCGCTGTACATCGGCGGCGATGCGTTGCAGGCCAAACCAGAACAACCCATCCAGCGCCGTCACCGCCAGCCTGTTTTCCAGCGCAAGCCGCAGGCGTTCGCGTGGATGTTTCACCTGCTGGGCGATTTCGCGATAGGGGTTTCGCCGTTACCCGCCCGTCGGTGCGGCGAATGCGGGTGGAGAGATGGTATTGAAACGCTTCCGGCACGCCAGTGAGATCGCTTTTCAGGCTATAGACACAGCCAAAACGCTTTCCGTTAAAGGTCGCACTTTTCTGATTCAGGGCGAGCTCATCGCGCACGCTGGCGATCAGCTGCGGCGCGCGCGTCAGCAGCAGCCGAAAAGGCAGTTCGAAGCTGGTGACGTAATCCACATTCAGCAAGGCAATGCGCAGACGCTCTTCCGCTCCCACCCCGCTCGCCTGACATTCCGCTATCACATCGGCCCACTGTTTCGTGAGGCGTTCGCTTTCCGTCGCCTCCGTAAAGCGGTATTTCTCAATCTGGTAGTCAATGCGCCCGCTCACCGTTGATACCCTTCTGATTATCGTATTATGCGTCGCTCACTTTACCAGCGACGCGCGAGCACCGGAAGCCTCTATCTGACAACAATAACCCGTGATTTCAACGGCCATCACGACGCCTGATGCTATTCACACGTATCGCGCCACGGCCCGCGCGGGCACGGCTGCATCAGCGCATTCACGCGCTGCGGGTAAATGTCGTACATCCCGCCGTTGAAGGGGTCAACGAGGAACCAGCCGGGGACGCCGAGGAACAGGAGGTTGCCGAAGGTGTACCAGTGGGTGGTTCGGGTTTGCAGCGGTACCAGCGTCGGATAATAACCCGCGTGCAGAAAAGTCACGTTATAGGTGAGTTTGCCAAAATAGCGGTTATCCGACTTAGGCAGCGTGACTCGTTGCGGCGTCACACCGCGCGCGCTCACCACCCCATGATTATCCGAGATAACAAACTGCGCCCCACCGGGTCGCTTTCCAGATACAGGCTCTGCGTTGACTCGCCGACAATGGTGGCGCAGCCGCTCAGCAGCAAACAGACCACAACGGATAACACGACTTTGACCATTTTTTAGGTTCCACTTTTCCCTCATAAGATAGAATCCTTAAGCGACAATACAGCGGGTAATATTAAATCGTGCGTCGGTAGGTTAACCCCGCCACCGTGCGCCCTCCGCGAACAAATGCTATGATATGCCAACGATTTTTGGCTGCCTGACAGTCATCTTCACCATGATAAATGACGAGGAATCCCGGCATGAAAGCGAAGTCTGTCACCCTCTATGACGTAGCCGAGCACGCTAACGTTTCGTATCAGACAGTCTCCCGGGTGATTAATCAGGCCGCCCACGTATCCGAAAAAACGCGCCGCAAGGTGGAAGCGGCGATGGATGCGCTGAACTATATTCCCAACCGCATGGCGCAGCAGCTGGCAGGTAAACTGAGCCATACGCTGGGGTTTGCCACCAGCAATCTGGCGCTGCATGCGCCGTCGCAGATTGTGGCCGCCGCCAAGTCGCGGGCGGGCGAACTGCAATTTAACGTGGTGATCGCCATGACCGAACAGTCTGGCCTGGAGGCCAGCAAAGCCGCCGTCAGCCAGCTGTTGTCGCAGCGCGTTGACGGCATTCTGGTCAATATTCCCATGGAAGAAGAACACACCCAGGAAATCGTGCGGCTGTGCGGCGCTATCCCGGTGCTGTTTCTGGATGTCTCGCCGTCAACCACCACGCACCATATTGTTTTTGACCCGCAGATGGGCGCGAAGCTGGGTGTCGATCATCTGCTCGAACGGGGTCATCAGCAGATAGCCCTGCTGTCCGGCCCGCTAAGCTCCATTTCGGCGCGGCTGCGTTTGGAGGGCTGGCAGTCTTGCCTGGCGGAACACCAGTTGATGCCGGTGGCGGTGATGTTTGGCGACTGGAGCTCGCTATCGGGCTATCAGCAGGTTACCCGGCTGCTTAACGAGGGAACCCTCCCGACGGCCATCCTGGTGGCGAACGATCAGATGGCGCTGGGCGCGCTACGCGCACTTTCCGAATACGGTTTGTCGGTCCCCGGGCCGTCTCGGTGGTCGGCTACGATGATACGGAAGATAGCGCCTGCTTCACCCGCCGCTCACCACCATAAAACAGGATTTCAGGGCGTTAGGGAAAGTCAGTATTGAGCGTCTGCTGGCGCTGATCGACGGAGAAGAGGCGGTATCCGAATTACTGCCGGTCAGCCTGGTGGTGCGCAAAACCACCGCCAAACCGCCGTCTGATTCGCTCAGCCCGCAGCAGCTTGCAGAGGAACTGGCTCGCCTCGCCCGGCAGGTTGCCCGCCTGCAATAACCGCTCTCCTGCGCCCCGCCTTCGGGCCATGATTTGTGATTGCCTTCACCCTCTCCCGCGATGATCCTTTACATGCAGCGGGTATCCTCACATAGTAATTAAAATTGTGAGCGAATCGCAAATACATCAAGGAACCACCACTATGAGCCCTCAACCTCTCTCTTTGGCCGCCGTACTCGCCCGCCGCGACTGGGAAAATCCCGCCGTCATCCAGCTCAACGCGTTGGCCGCCCATCCGCCCTTTTCCAGCTGGCGTGAGGCCGATGACGCCCGCCGGGACGTCGTATCACCGTCGCGGCAACTTCTCAATGGCCGCTGGAAGTTCAGCTACTTCACGCAACCGGAGTCGGTACCGGAAAGCTGGTTGCAGCACGACCTGGCGGACGCCCACAGCATTGCGGTTCCTGCCAACTGGCAGATGCTGGGCTACGATGCGCCCATTTACACCAACGTCACCTATCCCATTCCGGTTAATCCGCCGTTTGTACCGCAGGATAATCCCACGGGTTGTTACTCGCTCACATTCAACGTTAATCCGCAATGGCTGAGCGACGGGCAGACGCGCATTATCCTTGATGGCGTCAACTCCGCTTTCCACCTGTGGTGTAACGGCCAGTGGGTCGGCTACGCGCAGGACAGCCGCTTGCCGTCAGAGTTTGATCTTAGTGAGCTGCTGGTTGACGGCGAGAACCGCCTGGCGGTGATGGTGCTGCGCTGGAGTGACGGCACCTATCTCGAAGATCAGGACATGTGGCGGATGAGCGGTATTTTCCGCGACGTCACGCTGCTGCATAAACCAACGACTCGCCTGAGCGACGTCCAACTGGTTACCCAGCTCAACGACGAATTCAGCCGCGGCACGCTGGAAGCGACCGTGATGGTTGAAGGCGATATCACCCGCGACACGCGCGTCGCCGTGCAGCTGTGGCAGGACGATCGTCTGGTGAGCGAAGCAGAGCAGCCGCTCGGAAGCGACATCATTGATGAGCGTGGCGGTTATGCCGATCGTACCACGCTGCGCCTGCCGGTGGCGCAGCCCGCGCTGTGGAGTGCGGAAGTCCCCGCGCTTTATCGCACCGTGGTGCTGCTCAAACGCGGCGATACGCTGGTTGAGGCGGAAGCCTACGACACCGGCTTCAGAAAGGTTGAAATCAGCGGCGGGCTGCTGAAAGTGAACGGTCAGCCGCTGCTGATTCGCGGCGTTAACCGCCATGAACATCATCCGGATAACGGCCAGGTGATGGACATCGACACCATGCGTCAGGATATCCTGCTGATGAAGCAGAATAACTTCAACGCGGTGCGCTGTTCCCACTACCCTAATCATCCGCAATGGTATCGGCTGTGCGATTACTACGGCCTGTACGTGGTGGATGAAGCGAATATTGAAACCCACGGGATGGTGCCGATGCGCCGTCTCAGCGATGACCCTCGCTGGCTGCCGGCGATGAGCGAGCGCGTCACCCGCATGGTGCAGCGCGACCGCAATCACCCGTCGATTATTATCTGGTCGCTGGGTAACGAGTCCGGGCATGGCGATAATCACGATGCGCTGTATCGCTGGATCAAATCCAACGATCCCTCCCGCCCTGTCCACTATGAAGGCGGCGGTGCAAACAGCGCCGCCACCGATATCATCTGCCCGATGTATGCTCGCGTCGACCAGGATCAACCGTTCCCGGCGGTGCCAAAATGGTCTATCAAAAAATGGGTCGGCATGCCGGATGAAAACCGTCCGCTGATCCTCTGCGAATACGCGCATGCGATGGGCAACAGTCTTGGCGGTTTCCATAAATACTGGCAGGCTTTCCGTCAGTATCCCCGTTTGCAGGGCGGCTTTATCTGGGACTGGGTCGACCAGTCGCTCAACAAACACGATGAAAACGGTCAAACCTTCTCCGCCTATGGCGGTGACTTTGGCGATACGCCGAACGACCGTCAGTTCTGTATGAACGGCCTGGTGTTTGCCGACCGCACCCCACACCCGTCGCTGTATGAAGCGCGTTACGCCCAGCAGTTTTTCCAGTTCCGCTGGCTTGCCGACAATCAGCTGGAAGTCACCAGCGAATACCTGTTCCGTACCACCGACAATGAGCAGCTGTGCTGGACGGTGAAGCTCGAGGGGGAATCGCTTGCCAGCGGCAGCGTGCCGCTGACTATTGCGCCACAGGGGAAACAGACGATCGCCCTCGATCTGCCGTCGATCGCCCGCAGCGGCGAGGTGTGGCTGAATGTCGAAGTTAGGCAGAACGCCGCCACCCACTGGAGTGAAGCCGGACACGTCTGCGCCCGCGAGCAGTGGCAACTGCCGGGTCTGCTTAACGCGGAATCCGTCGTCACCCGCGGCAAAACTCCGGTACTGACGCAAAGCGATACTCATTATTTCATTGCCCACGGCGAGCAGCAGTGGCAGTTCGATCGTGCCAGCGGCCTGCTGACGCAGTGGGTCAGCCACGGCCAGAACGTTCTGCTGACGCCGCTCCAGGATCAATTCACCCGCGCGCCGCTGGATAACGACATTGGCGTTAGCGAAGTGACGCGTATCGATCCCAATGCCTGGGTTGAGCGCTGGAAAGCGGCCGGTTATTACACCATGGCGTGCCATACCGTCAGCCTGAGCGCCGATACGCTGACAGAATCGCAGACGGTACAACTCCGCTCCGAGCATCACTGGCTGGCGCACGGTAAGTTGCTGTTTATCAGCCGCAAAACTTACATTATTGATAATCAGGGCGAGCTACAGATTAGCGTTGATGTTGACGTCGCCCGCGGCACGCCGTCTCCGGCGCGCATCGGCCTGACCTGCCAGCTGGCGGAAGTCGCGCCGCAGGTCAGCTGGTTGGGCTGGGGCCGCATGAAAACTACCCCGATCGTCAGGCGTCGGCCCACTACGATCGCTGGCAGCTTCCGCTAGCTGAGATGTACACGCCGTACGTCTTCCCGAGCGAAAACGGCCTGCGCTGCGGTACTCAACGTCTGGAATATGGCGCTAACCTCTGGCGCGGTAATTTCCAGTTCAACCTCAGCCGCTATAGCCAGTCTCAGTTGCATAACACCTCACACCGGCACCTGCTGGTCGAAGAAGCCGGAAGCTGGCTGAATATTGATGGCTTCCATATGGGCGTTGGCGGCGATGACTCCTGGAGCCCGAGCGTTTCTGAAGAGTATCTGCTGCAACAGCCGCATTATCACTACAGTCTGCGCTGGGCGCGTCGCTAGCCCTGCCGTAAGCGTAAAAATCCACGCCGACGCGTGGATTTTTTTTATGCGTGCGCGAAAGCTCACCATATGATAATCGTATTCCTACAAACGCTTATGATTATCACGCTTTATATTACGGGAAGAATGGATGTTGATGAAAACAACGGCCTCAGCGCCTCACGAGGTCAGAGCACAGTTTCGCGCCGGGTAGTCGCCTGCTTTCCGACGATCCCCGGCTACTGGAGCATTGGTTTTGCCGCCGGAGCTATCGGCACACTTTCGGGTTTCACGACCCTGCAAACGGCGCTACTGGCCAGCCTGCTGTACGCCGGGTCGGCACAATTTTTATTCTACTCGCTGTGGCCGCGGGCGCGGAGGTGGCATCGGTGGTGATCAGCGTTCTGCTGGTCAACCTGCGCTATCTGCTGATGAGTTCGGCGATGAGCGTCTTCTTTCGCGAGCACACCACCACCCAAAAAATCCTCAGCGGCCTACTGTTGACCGACGAAACCTTTGGCGTGGCGGTGCAGTACGGCGGCGCGCACAGCAAAGTCCCGTTTGCCTGGATGCTGGGGATTAACGTCGCCGCCTGGCTGAACTGGATCCTCGCCTGTATCGTCGGCGCCGGTTTGGCCTCCGCGCTGCCGCCCGCGCTGATGGAAGGATTGAGCTTTAGCCTTGTCTCCATGTTTATCGGCCTGGTGCTGATGTTGTGGTTCGCCAGCCGACGTCGGCTGCTGGAAACCGTTGCTATCGCCGTCTCGGTGTTGATTACGCTGTTCATGGCCGGCCATACCGACACCAGCGTGGTGGTGATTGTTGCCGCGTCCGTTTCCGCAACCCTTGCCACGCTGGGACTGCGTTTGTTCGCGAAGGGAGAACAATAAAATGGAACGCAATATTCTGCTCGCCATTATTGCTTCGGCGGTGGTGACCGCGCTGATGCGGACCGTGCCGGTTCTTTTGCTATCTCGCTTTCGCATGCCGCCAGCGCTACAGCAGTGGCTCAGCTTTATCCCTGCCGCCATTATGTCGGCGATTATCGCCGCAGAGCTTATCGGCAAACCGGCGCTCACGCCCGGCGGGGTGAGCATTTCGCTACTCGCCGCGGCAGCGGCGACGCTAGTCGGTATACTCAGCCGCAGCCTGTTTGCCACGGTGATTGCCGGAATGGTGGCCTTTACCGGGCTCAGCTTCCTTCTCACCTGATGTAACATGGCGTTCTGCTGACAACAGAACGCCATGTTACGGTCGCTTTACTCCGCAGCAGGCGCTTTCACCCGTACGCCTGCCAGTACTACCATCATCGCCACCACCAGCAGCACACCGCTGGCGGTAAAGACGCCGCTGGCGCCGTTAAGATCGAAGACCAGCCCGCCGCCTGCCGCGCTTGCGCTGATGGCCAGTTGAATGGAGGCCACCAGCAGGCCACCGGCGCTTTCTGCTTCATCCGGTACCGTGGTGGCAAGCCAGGTTGACCAACCTACCGGCACCAGACCGAAGGCAAATCCCACAGGCTCACCAGCAGGCCGTCCAGCAGCGCCAGATGACCGAAGGCCACCATCATCAACGCCAGAATCCCCATCGCCAACGGCACCAACGCCAGCGTCAGGCGCAGGTTCCGCGCCAGCAGATGTCCGGCGATTGACGTGCCGACAAAATTCGCCACGCCAAAACCCAGCAAAATCAGCGAAATGGTTTCCACGCTTGCCTGACCAACCGTTTCAAGGAACGGGCGCAGGTAGGTGAAGAAGGCAAAATGACCGCTGAAAATGAAAATGGTCGCCAGCAGCCCGCCCACCATGCCAGGGCGGCGCAGCACTTTAAACAACGTGCCAAGGCTCGCGCCGCTGTCCGGACGCATGGACGGCAACACCCATAGCTGCCACAGCAGCGCCAACGCGCCGGGCACCACGCAAAGAATAAAAACGTTACGCCAGCCAATCAGACTACCGAGAAAGCTGCCGAGCGGTGCGGCGACGACGGTGGCTATCGACACACCGGCAAAGATAATCGACAACGCTTTTGGCACATCGCTCGCCGGCACCAGCCGCATCGTGGTCGCCGTCGACATCGCCCAGAAGCCGCCAATCGCCACGCCCAGCAGCAGTCGCCCTAGTAACAACACGTGCAGCGACGGCGCAAACGCCACCAGCAGGCTGGAGACAATTTGCAGCAGGGTAAAGAACATCAGCACCCAACGACGGTCGATGCTTTTAGTAGCCGACGTAATCAGCAGCCCGGTCACCAACGCCACCAGCGCGGTCGCCGTCACCGTTTGCCCGGCAACGCCCTCGCTCACGCCGAGGCTTGCCGCCATTGGTGTAAGCAAGCTGGCCGGTAAAAACTCGGCGGTAATCAAACCAAAAACCCCAGCCCAAGCGACCATACGGCACGCCAGGCGGGTTTGGCCGGGCTAAAGACCCGCTTTCAGCGACGCATGAATTCATCTGTTACTCTCCCGTTATGAAAATGTGATATATGTCGCAAAGCATAGAAAGTTCCGCCTGGACGATCTATGACATATAATCTCCAATTATTGATAATTCGTCCGGAGTTGCGCCCATGAACCACCATGCCCCGATTTAATCAGCGAGCTGCTGCGCGGAATGCGCCTGTCCGGCGTTAAATATCGCCGTATTGAAGCCAGCTCGCCCTTTGGCGTGGCTTTCGGTCGGGCGTCAGGCAAAGCGCAGTTTCACTTTGTCAGCCAGGGCCCTGCGCTCTTAAGAACCGAGAGCGGCGCGCGCTTCGAGCTACAGAGCGGCGATGCGCTGTTTATTCCCAACGGCGATGCTCACGCCCTGCTGTCGGATGATCACGCTATCGTGACGCCACTCGCCGACTTTCCCAGCGAGCCGATTTGCAGTTCAGTGTGCGATATTCACTGCCAGCCCTGCCCGACGGTGGCAACGTGGTTATATTCAGTGGATGTATGGATTTCGATCTCGGCGGCATGCAGCCGCTGGTGAAAGCAATGCCAGAAGTGATGATGGTGAGCCGACTGATGTCGACCTGGCCGGAAATCCACCCCTTGCTTTCCGCCATGGAGCGTGAAGCACAGGCCGCCAGGTCGGATTTGCCGGGATCCTTGCCCGTCTCGCGGATGTCGTAGCAGCACTGATTGTCCGTGGCTGGGTGGAAGCAGGCTGCGGCAAAGCCACCGGTTGGATTCAGGTGCTGCGCGATCCACGCCTCAGCCGCGCCATCTATGCGATGCATCAGCAGCCCGGCATCAACTGGAGTGTGGCGGACTTAGCCAAAGAAGCCGGTACTTCGCGCTCGGTGTTCGCTGAACGATTCCTCTCAGCGACCGGCACCACGCCGGCGAAATACCTGGGCGAACTGCGCATGCGGCTGGCGGTACAGTATATCGGCCAGGAGCAACAGGCGATTGAGACCGTGGCGCTCAAACTCGGCTATGGCTCAGTCGCCGCGTTCAGTCGGGCGTTTAAACGCGTTGTCGGCATTCTCCGGGAGCACTACGCGAAAATAGTGAGGTTGCTCCAGAGGTATAGTTGCTACGCCCGGCCATCATAATACACGTGAGGATAGCTGTTCGTGTTTTACCGTTAATATGGCCGCGCGTGAGTCACTTGAATTATTTGTATCATGAATGAATAATGCCTTAATAACCGAATAAAAAACCTTACCGTTTCTTATTTCCAACTTGTTCATAACATTTCGTTTGATGGCGCTAATTCTTTTCTCTGAACGACCGGTAATGCGCGTCAATAGTTCAGGTTTTATTCCCATGCTCAACGCCAGTAGAATAAACAGTTCATTATCGGAAAGCGAAAAATAGAGCGACTTCTCTGCTTCGCTATTCACTCCCGGCGAATATATATCAATCAGCATTTCGCTGTGGTTATTCTTAATGTTATACACCACCAACCCACTCGCGCTACGCAGCAGGTAACCGATAATCAGAGGCGAGACAACCTCTGTCAGTACCATGATGTTTTTACAGGAAAAAAGATGTGCATCCCGGGCTAACCGCTGAACTGACAAGGTGATATCCAGGTCGTTGAGAATAACGATGAAATCCAGAGCGACGTGTCCTATTCGACAGACACGCGTCTCTTTTTGAGGCGTGTTAAGAAGTTGCTGAATACCAAAATTCAGAAAAGCGTCATCACTGTAACTGACTACCTGCATATTCTTCCTCCCTGGAAATACACTTTATAATTAAAACACTAACGATTATGAAATGTCATTTCAATGTAATTAAAGTCCATAATTGGACTGCGCCATTTTTTATTTTAAATATATGCTCTCAGCGACCACAAAAAGATTAGTCCTGGACTCACGGAAAACGAGAATTATCGTAAAATATCAATCACTCATTCTTCTGACGCATGCTATACTTTACGCATATTATTCACTGAGAAATAAGTCATGTCGCAATCAGATGATTCATCTCGTTCATTGCATGCATTTGAGTTTAGTCAAAAAACGAAACCACTAAAGGCAATTATGGCGCTGCATTCTATTCTGGCGCCGTTTGGTAGCGCATTTACTTTAAATCCCTCTGCCAAAATGTTGCTCAGTAATGATAGAGAAACTGCTTTTATTGTGTTGGTCACCACCGGCTGCTTTTCCGTTAGTCATGCTCAGGTTGATTTGCATATGGCAACGGTGTTTGCGCCAACCGTGGTGGGGCTTATCGACGGCTACAGTCTGTACTACGATGTGCCGGCCAGGCCGCAACACTATATTCGCGCCGAGACCGAATGTACCGGCTGGATTATCCCGCTGGATACCTTCGTCGAGAAGTGTGATGAGTTTAATCTCTGGCATGATATCGCGCGGATCCTCGCTCAGCGTGTAATGGTGATGAGCGCCCGTGACAGCGAAATGGTCGGCAACGATGCCTACAGTAAAATCCGCTCGCTGCTCATGGAGCTGTGGCTTTACCCGGAAGACATTCGACGACAGATTAAAGTCTCTTCTTTTATTCAGCGGCGAACCCGCATCTCCCGCAGCCGAATAATGGACGTACTCGCTGAATTAAAAAAAGGTCACTATATTGAAGTGCAATCTGGCGTTCTGGTTTATATGGATAAATTACCGACCGCGTTCTAATTATGAGTAAACCGAATCCCTTCGGTTAATATCCTTTGAGCTTCTGTTTTTAACGTTTTGCCGGCGAACGTTAAGCCCAGGAATACATTGATCTGAATAACATTATCGAACATATCGACATCGCCCCTATCGCTATTCCTGTCAGCAACAGCAGTTCGCCCCCCAGACGATTAGTTCAGCGCCTGTTGCCGCGCGGGCATCACTCGTCCGTAGTCATTGATCGTTTGCCATTGCACCCTGCAGGGACCGTCAACCGGGCAGCCGGATGTCGTTACGCGGCTAAAGGGTGCCACCATCCCGACGTTATTCACCGCAATACCATTGAGTTGAAGATGAAAAAGCGTGACGTAATACGGTGTCGGATTATTGACCTGCACCTGCATTCCGGCGCGTTGCCACTTGAGTTGACGATAGGCGTCCTCTTCGCGTCCTTCAGCCCCAGCGGGCGAAAGAAGAGTTTCATACGACTACGAATCGCCACCTGAAGTGAATTTGGCGAAGGCTTACCCTGTGTTTGCGGAATGCTGGCCACACTGAGCCAGAACAGACTTTCGCGATCGTCCGGCAGGTCTCCGCCGGTACGTATAATTCGAATAATATTGCTGTGCCCGCCGCGAGAGGAAACAGCGGTGGCGTGGTCATAAACGGCACATCACGGGTAGCCTGGCCCTGCGCATCAAGCACTTTTGACAGCAGCAGAAAACGCTGCTGCGAGGTATTGTTGACCGTAAAAGTGATGCTCGGTTTGTCGGCATTGAAGATAAAGCGGGTTCCCTCAACGACCACGCCAGCTTGCGCGTAACAACAGGTACAAGCCGCTATGCATAACACGAACCAGTTGATCATCAGCATCCTGCCTTATTGCCAGGTCAGCGTGAAAGTGGCCGTGACATTTGCCGCGCCGCTGGTCACGTTATCCGCCGTCGACAAATAGCGGGCGTAAAAGAGAAAGGTGTTATCCGCGAGCGTCGGGTCAATCGGGTAGGTTGCCGATGCCGTATTCAGCGGTAATCGACTGTGATCCGCGCTTTGCAGCTCGATACCAATGCCGCTGGCGGCCTCGGCGCCATCCAGTGCCAGCAGTTCCCGATCGGTTCCGTCTGCCGTCCCGTAAAGGTAAAATCCACCCCGCTGGCGGCAGCACCGCACTTTTGCAAGTCAATCACAAAGGCGACGGGTTGAGAGCCGCTGCCCTTTGCTGAGAATTGTTTGCCGGGAATATCTCCCAACGGCACGCTTTGCGCCTGCGATTGCGGTGCGACAATGCAGGTATTCGCCTGAATCGTACCGCTGACATAGACCTGCCCGTCATGGGCCTGCGCGGCAAAGCTGCTGAGTAGCAACAGCATACCGACAAGAAGAGTACGATTTTTCATTACTGATAACTCAGGTCAAAGTACATCACTGACGACGCGTTACCCGCGGTCACCGGGATCTTCGTCGCCTTGTAGCGCAAGAAGAAGGTCAGCGTATTGTTATCGCCTTCTTGCAAAGGCTGGCTGGCGCTATCGGTGTTGATCGCCACGCTATTTTTATTCGCATCAAGGATCTCCACGCCCACGCCGGCGGCCATTCCCCCGCACCCGCGGTATCAGAAAGCGCCAGCAGCTTGCTGTTATCGTTATCCGCCGTACCGCTAAACTTCACCGTTGCGCCGCTAATGCCGCTGCTGCAGTTGTTCAACCGAATCAGCAGATCCGCCGACGGAGAAACATCACCGACCGACGAAAACAGCGTGCTGGCGAAATTGCCGATATACACCGTCTGCAGCGTATCTGCGGTTTCCACGTCGCAGGTCGACGCAATCACCGTGCCGCTCATATCGATCTCGACGCCGTTATCTGAGGCGTGAGCGACGGACATCATCATGCCCACCGCCAACAGCCGATACTCCGTTTGCTCATCATTCACGCCACCTTAGTTAAAATCGACCACGATATACGCTTGCGCATGGAACACCCCTGCTGCGGTTTGTTGCCGGTGGCGCTGATGGGGAACACGGTGAAGGGGACCGTCGCCGCATAGTTCTCCAGTTGGAAAGGGATCGTGCCGGTGTTGGGCGTAATTACGTTGCCGAGAATATCGGTGAACTGCACGGCGATATCTTTATTGTCGGTGGCGATAGCCGACGGTTCGTTGCTGTCCGCCTGCCCTGAAAGCGAAAACTCAGACTGGCCATCTCGGAAATGCCGCCCGCACACTTAACTGGCACCTGCTCGGCAATCGGGTAAAGCCCGACGGCTTTTGCCCTTTGGTTTTAAAGTTGCCCGAGGCGATATTGCCAAAGTTGATGGTGATAACCTGGTTACCGTTCACCTCACAGCTTTGCGGCACCGTGATGGAACCGCTAAATGAGATGGTGTAAACCGGCGTGCCAAACGGCGAGCTGTTAGTCCGGTTCACATAGACGTTGAACAGATGCGTCTGCGGGATGGTGACGTTGCCAACAAACGGTTTGGCAATTTTAATCTGCAGCGTGATATTGGAATCGGAGACCGGAAAATTACAGCCGTTGGAGACACAGCCATCCTGTCCCATCCGGCATAGTTTGTCGGCGCGTAGATATCGCCCGCCACCGCGTCCGTTACCTTTAGCGCCCTTCCAGATAATCGTTCAGTGACAAATATTTCCAGTTGCCTGATGTCTCCACCACCGGATAATTCGAGACATAAGAACGGTAGGTGTAGTTGCTGGTCTCACCAAATGTTTTCGGGCACACGGCATTCATATGAATATCGCCGGAACGGACCACCTGCGTGGTTTTACCCGCCACGTTAGTATCGGCATTCAGTGACGTTGAGACGTCAAAGTTCTCGTTCTGCGTTGAGCCAGAGGCGTTAGTACAGCTGTCGGACGAGCCGGCGTACGCCGTATTCATCGCGACAACACACATTATGCAGAACGCTATTTTTAAAACGTATTTCATGGTGGTTTCCCAAAAACTAGCGGCAGGTTGCCGTCAGGCGGTTAAATTCCGACATCTGGTCTGAAGAAAGCTGGTAATGTACGGAGCAACGTTTGTCGGCATCTTCCCCCACTGCACCGTCAACATCCCGGACGACGGCAAGCCGGAGAGATAGACCTGCCCGTCATCCCCCACCAGGCTACTGAGCTGGCTGTCGTCAAGCGTGACCGTTGAGCCAAACGGCACCGGCTTTTGATTTTTCAGCACCGTGATCAGCGCGCGGGCCCCAACGTGAGCGTTAAAATCAGCGCGCACTAACGCGCCCTGCGTCGGCACCACGTTGACCACTGCATCATCGATATCCACGTTGCTCCCCATTGAGTTGGTATCGAGCGCAACGCGATTCTGCCGATAGGTCGTGGCGTAGGGCACCACCGCGTAGCCGCGCCAGTCAGTTTTTATGCCGGTGGTATTTTCCAGCTCAACGCCCGCCGCGCCTGGCGCTTTCACCAGAATATTGGTGTCTCCCAACGGTTGACTTAACGTGACACCGTCACGATGAACCACCACGCCGCCGCTCATCCCGTAGTTGCGCTGGTGATAGCCGTCGCTGTAGTTGTATCCCGCTTTCAGGTTGCCGTAGGTGCCCTGGTAGTTCAGGCTGGCGTTACCGCTGTCGCCGGTACCGTGGTTCGCGTAGCTTTCCTGGACGTTATAACTGAGGTTGTTTTCAGCCAGCAGCGTACCGTTGACGCCAGCGGTTTGTGACGTTTTGCCGTGACGATCGGTGCTCATGTTATAGGAGGCATTTAGCGTGTTGGCGGCGTGATAAATATCGGCATTGCCGCCGGATAACCATTCGCCCAGCGGCAGAGAAAGCGTAAAAGCGTAAACCTGGTCGGCTTCGCTCTCGCCCGGTGAACGGTCATAGTTCCAGGTTAAACCGTAGGAAATATCGTTCCAGGTGCCGTTGTAGCCCACCTGAATTAACCTGTCGGTTTCGTCGGTGTGCCAGTAGCTTTGCTCAGAGCCGGTGACAAACAACGAGCCGTGCTCCCCCACCGTCTGCGAGATGTTGAGCTGAACCTTGCCCTTTTTGGTGTAGTAGAGATTGTAAAAATCGGTCCATTCCGGCTTGTCCTGCTGGCCATCATGATCGTCATCCTGCCAGCTATCGTCGCCGGTATAGCCTTCCATATGCCGATAGGTGGTTTCATCGAGGGTATAAAAGCCCTGCGTCGAATAGCGATATCCCAGCAGCTGGAAATTAGTCCCCAGGCCGTTTAGCGCCTTGGCATACAGGAAACGGACGGACTGCCCTTCATGCTGGCTGCCGTCGACCAGCGTACTGTTCGCCTGGGTCACATCAACCGATAGCGCCCCGACATCGCCCATATTCAGCCCCAGTCCCAGCGCAAATGCCCGATAATCATCGCTAGCCTGGCTGCCGCCGTAGGCGGTGAAGCCCTTTGGCAGCCCCCAAATTAACGTTCCCTGGGCAAAATTGACCTCTTCCTGCTGATCGTTGCTGCTGCGATATTTACCCGCAGTGAGGGCATATTTGATCCGACCCTCGCGCTGCAGCAGCGGCACCGCCGAATAAGGCACGCTATAGCTGTTTTCGCTGCCATCGGTTTCCTGTACGGTCACCAGCAGATCGCCGCTGGATGAGGTGGGATAGAGATCGGTAATCGCAAAGGCGCCGGGCGAGACGTAGGTTTGATAAATGACGTAGCCGTTCTGCTTGATGGTGACTTTGGCGTTGCTGCGCGCGATGCCGCGCACCGTCGGTGCAAAGCCCTTCAGACTGTCGGGTAGCATATTATCGTCCGAGACCAGCTGCGCGCCGCGAAAGCTCAGTGAATCAAACACATCGGAAGGGGTATAGCTCTCGCCCAGCGTCATTTCGGCTTTTAGTGGGATAATCGTCCGTTCAACATAGGTGCTGATGTGCTCCCATGAATTCTGTGAGCTGCCCTCGCCATGGCTATAGTTCCACGTCGAATAATCGCGCAGACGCCAGGCGCCCAGATTCAGGCCGCTTTGCAGATTAAGATAGTCGCTGTCCTGATGGCTGGTGCCGCCGCTGCTGCTGCCGGAGAAATCATAGTTCAGCGTCAGGGCGTTAATCCCCTGATCCCACTGCTCCGGCGGAATATAGCCGCGCGCGCTTTGCTTCATACCGGCCTGCGGAATACTGATATCAAGTTTCTGGTGCTCAAAATCAAAGTGGGTGCTGGCATCCGGAATATCGGCAAACGGTACGCAGCTGTCTTTCGGCAGCGCTTTCAACGCCGGAAACGCATTTTTATTCAATCCCATCGCTTCCAGCCGGGTAAGGGTGAAACAGGGCGTCAGCCCGGTATCATCCTGGCTTTTTTTATCAGCTTGAAAAGTGACGTCCTCGCTCGCGACAAATTGTTGGTTCACCGAGATATCGACGCGATATTTACCCGGTGCCTGCCCGTTGCTATTTTCAAAGCGTGACAGGTCAGCCACCGCCGAACTGTCTCCGGAAAGGAAAGCCGGGTTGAAATAATTGTCCGCGTAGCCCATAGACGGCATGACGCCCAACGCGACCGGCAAAATAACGAGGTAGCGTTGTTTATATTCCAGCCACGCTTGTAGGGTAATACGAATACGGAATGCCATTATTTTGCCGACCTGTCCCGGTAATTATTCCATCACTGCGTTTTGTTTTGGCGTATTTGCCCCATAGTCATTCACCGTCTGGAAGGTAATTTGACCGTGAGCGTTATGCGGGACAGACACCGTGCTTTGCCCCATCGGCGGCACCATGGTGGCCGGCAGCTCGACCGCTCCGTCCATCAGCTGCACCAGCGTGATGTAATAAGGCGTCGGGTTTTTGACGACTAATTGCGCGCCCGACTGATGAAAACGCAGGTAGTTCGGGGCGTCAGCCGACTTCATTGCCAGACCCGCAGGACGAATAAACAGCTTGATGCGATTCAGAACCGCAATTTGCAGGGTATTTTTATTCTGTGAATCTTTGCTCGCCGCCGGAATCGCCTTCACGTTCATCCAGTAAAGGCTTTCTCTGTCTTTAGGCAGCGCGTTATCCTGGCCGATAAACATCACCCGGAGCGTATTTTCTTTCTTCGGTTTAATCACAAATAACGGCGGCGTGACGACAAAGTCGCTGCTTTTATGGCTATCGGCATTCTCAACCCACGACTGAATTAAAAACACGCCCTTGCTGTCGGTATTATTGACCGACAACGATATCTGCTCGCTACCCTGCGGATAAATAACGCGAGTGGAGCCCAGAGCAATACCGCCATAATCCGCCGCATGCGCGAGCGGTGACAGAGAGATAAGCGTTAACGCCGTCAACAGCGCACGGGTACGAGAAATAATGAACATGATTTACCTATAAAAATACGGCCGCCGCAGCGGGAAATTACATGTAGGTCAGCGTGAACCAGGTTTGCGCGTCCGCCTCACCGGGCGTAACATTGGCCGCCGTGGCCCTATATTTGGCGATAAAACTCAACACGTTAGTGTCATCTTTCAACGTGGAAAATCGCTGGGGCTGAGTGTTAGGGATCATCAGATTCCCGGCGTTATCAAAAATGCCAATACCGACATTGCCGGCGCTGCCCGCACCGCTGGTCACCGCCAGAACCGCAGGATCCCTTGCATCCGTCACGCCGTTGAACGCGACGCCAACCTGCTTGCTGATGTTGGTATCACAATCTTTAAGCACAATGCTGAACGGCTGTGGATGACCCCAGCTACCCGCACCGCTAAAAATGCTGGACCGCACCTGCCCCATTTCCACGGTCTGTGCATCGCTGTTGGTATCCACAACACAGGCCGCTTTCACTACCGCCCCGATAAAATGAACATCGCCACCGGGGACGGTGACAACGTGGTGATGGCCTGCCTGCGCCAGCGACGGCAAACAGGCGAGAAACGCCAGCGCAAGGCCTGACGACATCACTTTCATGGCAACCTCCCCAATCGACACTGCCGTCCATGGCATCTAATTCCTGTCGCGATTACTGGTAGGTAACGTTAAAGGTCGCCGTTGCGTCCACGTTACCTGCTGCCAGCGTGCTGTTCGTCGCGATATAGTCAGCGGAGAAGCTCATGGTGTTATCGCCGTCGATGAGCGTCGCCGCTTTGGAGGCTTTGCCGAGATCCAGCGCGGTACCATCGGTGTCGTAAATCTGGATACCCACGCCCTGCGCACCACCCGCGCCCGCGGTGTTATCCAGCACGCTGGAATACCCTGCCGCCGCCGTGCCGTTAAAGGTCACAGACGCCTGTGTTGACACATTGGTATCGCAATCTGTCAGCTTGATGGTGAAGGGGTTTTTTGGTTGGCAACGTTACCGGCAGCCGGGGTTTCGCCAAACGCGGCAAGGCGAACCTGCCCCATATCCACGGTTTTATTGATCGAGTCTTCCGCTACCGCACAGGCCGCATTCACAACCGACCCGGTAAAGTGTACCGAGCCACCGGTCACCGTGGTTGGGCCCAGGAGCTCGCTGACATCCGTTGATGCCGCCATCGCGGAGCCCCAACCATCATTAATGCCAGCGCCAGTGCTTTAACCGTAAAATTTTTCATTGCTTATTGTCCTTGAAAAGTCCAAACGAATATTTCCATGATAATTAAGACAAAAACAGGGAACGTTCCCATTAAATATTAATTAAACGGTTCGCTGCGTTATTTAAAATGAGGTTATTTTTACCAATACCATCGCTAAAAATAATATTTTGTCTTCAGACCATCCCGATCCGACGCCGCCGATTATCCACAATGCGATTAATGTTTTACAACGTCGTTTTTTTCCGATAGTGGACAGTTATTTTTTGCGCATAACGACTTTCATACGAAGCGTTTGTTGTATCCTACTGTTATAAAAGAAGGTTTAATCTTTTTATAATGTTAATTTTTTGTTTTTATACCCATAAAGTGGTACTTAAAATGAATACATAGAAGGCTAATTATTTGTGCAGAAAGTGCATTTTTTCTACCCGAAAAATAATTTCCAAAGCTCCCAAAAGTGCATATTTAATTTATAAAAATGAATATTCCACTTTGGGAAGAGACGCTATATTTTATTCCGTTACGACTGACTCATTTTGTAAGTCATTACTTGCGTAGATGAGGCGCTACCTGCATTTCCAGTCATTGAGACAGGCAGCGCCAGGAGAAAAGACTTAAAGATAACTGATGGTCACTTCCTGAAGATGAGGATTCCCCGACAGCGTGCGGCGATCGATTCGGCTGATGACCTTAAATGGCGTACTGGACGTTGTCGACATCGCGACATGCTGTTCATGAATAGCGCCGTCACGGTAGCAGGCAATCTGCAAACCCTGGCCCGATGGCGAGACGTTACACCCCCTTCGACCACCTGACCGATAAAATGAATGGTGCCGGAGTTTGACCGACTCTGCGCTTGCGCCACGCCGGATAACGCCAGGCTTAACAGCGACAGGCATACTACAGGTACTATTTTCTTCATACGTCCCCCACTTCCTGTGAGAATGAATCCGCATCATCTACTCTCATTGATGCAGCTCGTTTTGCCTCCTGGCACTCTCATTTTTCATGAGAATCAGGCTAATCACTATAGCGTACGTCCTCATCAGAATTGAATCCGTCATTTGTCGTATTCATAAGCGTTAATATCTAGCCAATACAATTCATTTTAAGAATATCCTTAGCCATATATGAGGGTAAAAAAGAATGCTGAGGAATATTGAGGATTGCATATATGCTTTATTATGTTAGGGTAAGTTATTGTTGCTAACACAACCCGGAGAGATTAATCGTCCTACCATCCTTTATTTCCACCTTTTATCCAAGCGGGAATAATATGCCACCTCTGGCTTAACACGCGAAAATAACAAGGTTATTATTATGCAAACAACAACAACTCTGCGCACCCTCACGCTGGCTGCGTTATTTACCTCCCCACTCTTTTTGCCGCGGACCTGCCCGGCAAAGGCATTACCGTTCACCCCGTGCAAAGTACCCTACCGGAAGAAACGTTCCAGACCGAGATAATCAACCGCGCGCTGAAGCAGCTAGGCTATGATGTCACCCCGATTGAAGAGGTGGAGTACAACGTCGCCTATACGGCGATTGCGGCCGGTGATGCGACCTTCATGGCCGCCAACTGGCTGCCGATGCAGCAGGATATGTATGACGCCAGCGGCGGCGATCGGAAATTCTACCGTCAGGGTACTTATATTAGTAACGCCGCACAGGGTTATATGATCGATAAAAAAACCGCTGAGAAATATAACATTACAGATATTTCTCAGCTAAAAGATCCTGAACTTGCGAAATTATTTGATGCCAACGGCGACGGTAAAGCCGATTTAGCCGGCTGTAATCCGGGCTGGGTTTGTGGCTCGGTGATTGATACGCAAATAAAAGCTTATGGGCTCAGTAATACGGTTACACAGAATCAGGGAAATTATGCCGCGATTATTGCGGACACCCTCGCCCGTTATAAAGCAGGCAAGCCGGTGATCTATTATACCTGGACGCCCTATTGGGTCAGTGATGAACTGAAACCGGGTAAAGATGTGGTCTGGTTAACCGTCCCCTTCTCTGCTAACCCGGGCTCGCTGAAAGATCAGAATACCGAACTGCCGAACGGCAAGAACTACGGTTTCGCGGTCAACAACGAGTACATCGTCGCCAATAAAGCCTGGGCGGAGAAAAACCCCGCGGCGGCGAAACTGTTTGCTATCGCGAAGCTGCCGCTGGCGGACGTCAATGCGCAGAATCAGCTAATGCATAAAGGGGAGTCCACCGCTGCGGATATCCAGCGTCATGTAGACGGCTGGATCCACGCCCACCAGCAGACGTTTGACGGCTGGATAAAGCAGGCGCTAGCAGCGCAGTAAGCAGTCAACACCCGGCCTCGCCAACGCGGGCCGGGCGGCTTACTTACTCCATCACGCGCGCGCGCTTGATGCGGTTCTCTTCCTCAGCCTGCGCGGATTCCACCAGCGTAAAGTTGAAGCTCACCTCCGTGTGCGGCTGGTGAATATCGCGTTCCTGCGCCAGCTTGTCGTCGGTAATTTTGACCGGATCGGCAATCAGCTCTTCGCGGGTGGCAAAGGCGAAGTCATCCCACAGGTAGGCGTCGCCGTTGAGGTTAATTTGCGTCGTCAGGTGCTTATAACCCGGTGCTGAGACGAAGAAATGCACGTGCGCCGGACGATTACCGTGACGGCCAAGCTGATTCAACAGCTTCTGGGTCGGGCCATCCGGCGGGCAGCCGTAACCGCAAGGGACAATACTGCGCACCGCATAACGTCCGTCCGCCCCGGTTTCCACACGGCGACGCAGGTGATATTCACTCTGTGATTGATCGAAGAATGAATAACCGCCGAGAGTGTTGGCATGCCAGATATCGACAATCGCGCCCGCCACCGGTTGACCTTGAAGATCGGTCACCTGCCCGTGCAGCCACATCGGCTCTCCCGCTTCTCTGCCATCATCCATCCGCGCAAACTGTTTGCTCAGCGGCGCGCCAGCGACATACAGCGGCCCCTCGATGGTGCGCGGCGTACCAACGTCAAGACCGGCGGCCGCCTCTTTTTCATCGGCGCGCATATCAAGGTAATGCTCCAGCCCCAGTCCGGCGGCCAGCAGCGCCGCTTCTTTGCGTTCGCCCAGTTCGTTCAGGTAGTTGACGGCCAGCCAGAACTCTTCATCGCTGATATCAAACTTCTTGATGGTCTGACACAGGTCGCTCAGCACCTGATGCATAATCGCTTTAAAACGCTCGTTGCCCTGTTCGGCATTTAAGCCGCTGCTGATCGCCAGTAAAGATTCCAGTTCGGTCTGTTTTGCGGGATTAACGGACATTGCGTATTCCTCTTCGTAGGGTAAGGGTTGTTGTTTTAATCAATGGCCGACGGGTGTCGGCATAACGGCTGCACGCTGATCGCCATATACGGATAGAGCGGCAGCGCGGTTAAGAGGTCGTGAAGTTCCTGGTTATCGGCCACGTCAAAAATGCTGACGTTGGCGTACAGCCCGGCGACGCGCCAGATATGCAGCCATTTCCCTTCGCGCTGAAGCTGCTGGGAGTAGGCTTTCTCTTTTGCCTTGATCTCATCGGCTTCGGCTTTAGGCAGCGACGAGGGGATATTGACGGTCATTTCAACTTTGAACAGCATCGGGATGTCCTTTTAGTGGCGCGCGTAATAACGCAATTTATCGAGGTCAATCTCTATGCCCAGACCCGGCTCCTGCGGCAGCGAAACCTGCCCCTGGCGGAAGTCGAGCGGCGTTACCACGATGTCATCTTTCAGCAGCAGCGGGCCGAACATCTCGGTTCCCCATTGCATCCTGACGGTGGACCAGGCGTGTAGCGAGGCCACCGTGCCGATCGTCCCTTCCAGCATGGTGCCGCCGTACAACGCCACGCCCGCCGCCTGCGCGACGTGCGCCAGCTTCAGCGCCTGCGCCGGGCCGCCGGCTTTGGCAATCTTCAGCGCATAAGCGCCGCTAAAGCCGCCGTGCGCCAGAGCAAAACCGTCGTGGCTGGTTGCCACCGCTTCATCGGCGAGAATCGGCACCTCAAAACGCTGGCTCAGGGCAATCAGCCCCTGCCGGTCCAGAGCGGGGTTGGCTGTTCAACGAGGTCGATACCGCCGTCCTGTAGCTGGCTCATCCTTTCACCGCGGTGGTGAAGTCCCACGCCTGGTTGACGTCAACACGAACGCTGACCTCGTCACCGAGCGCCGCTTTAATCGCCAGCGCGTGGCGAATATCGGTTTTGAGATCCCGGGCGCCAATTTTCAGCTTGAAGGCATCGTGCCGCCCTTCCGCCAGCAGCCGTTTGCCCTCTTCAATGTCTTTCTCCGTGTCGCCGCTCGCCAGCGTCCACAGCACCGGTAGACGGTCGGTTATCGCCCCGCCGAGCAGCGCGCTGACCGGCAGCCCCAGCAGCTTGCCCTGGGCATCGAGAAACGCGGTTTCCAGCGCCGATTTAGCAAAGGTGTTGCCCTTGACGCTGGCGTTCATTTTCTCTGCCAGCGCCGCCACGCCGTTGAAGGTCTGGCCGCACAGCAGCGGCGACAGGTAGGTTTCAATGGCCGAGCGGATGGCCTCCGGGCTTTCCGCCCGTAGCTCAGCCCGCCGATGGTGGTGGCTTCGCCCCAGCCGACCACGCCCTGCGCGCACTGCATGCGCACCAGGGTCAAGGTCTGGCAGCCCATGGTGGCCATCGACAGTTTGTGCGGGCGAATGGTGGGAATATCCACCAGCCAGCAGGTCAGTGATTCAATCGTTAACATCCGTTGCTCCTGCATTTTTGTGTTGTAAGGGGGTTGAAGGCAGGCTTCTCAGGGCAATCCATGCCAGCAGCGCGTAGGCCATCAACAGTAAAGAAACCGGCCAGGAAGAATCGACGGCCATCAGCAGCGCCACCGCCAGCATCGGGCCAAGGCCGCCGGAGAAGATGGACCCCACTTCGTGGCCCAGCGCCAGCCCGGAGTAGCGCACCCGCACCGGGAAGAGATCGCTCATGATGCACGGCTGGGTGCCGATCATCGCGCCGTGGCACACCGGCAGACCGAGGAACATCGCCAGCATCACCGCGCCATAGTTGCCGATGGAGAGCAGCCAGAAGAACGGAAACGCCATCACCAGCAGGCCAATCACGCCGATGTAGTAAACGGGTTTCAGGCCAATCTTGTCCGACAGCGCGCCCCAGAACAGGATCGAGAAAAACTCAATCAGCATCGCCAGCGTCACCGCGCTGATGATCTCCCCGGTGCCAATGCCAATGTGTTTGGCGTAGACCACCGAGAAGGTGAAGAAAATATAGGAAGCCCCGTTTTCCGGCAGCCTCAGGGCAATGGCCTGCAACAGCGCTTTCGGGTGTTCGCGCACCAGCACCAGCAGCGGGATCTTTTCATGCTTCTCTTCCGGCTTTGCCTGAGTGAAAGCTTTGCTCTCGCGAATGTTTTTACGGATATAAACGCCGACCAGGAAGATGACGATGCTCAGTAAGAACGGCACGCGCCAGCCCCAGCTCAGGAAATCGCTTTGCGGCAACTGCTGGACGAGGTAAAAAGCGAAGGCGGAGAGCACAAAGCCGCCGGAGACGCCCATCTGGCTCCACGCGGTATAGAAGCCGCGCCGCGAGGCGGGCGCATTTTCGCTCAGCATCAATACGCCGCCGCCCCACTCGCCGCCGGAAGCTACGCCCTGTAAGAAGCGCAGGATGATGAGCGACAGCGGCGCCCAGATGCCTATCTGCGCGTAGGTCGGCAGCAGGCCAATCACAAAGGTCGTCGCCCCCATCAGCGTCAGGGTCATGATCAGCGTCATTTTACGGCTATAGCGATCGCCGAGATGGCCGAACAGGATGCCGCCGAGCGGGCGTGCCAGAAAACCAACCGCAAAGCCGGAAAATGCCAGCAGCGTGCCCTGCAGCGGATCGCCGCCTACCGGGAAGAACAGCGGGCCAAACACCAGCGCCGCGGCGGTGCCGTAGAGAAAGAAGTCATACCATTCCAGCGCATTACCCAGTACCGACGCGACCACCAGCTTACGCATTTGCTGCGCGTCATGGCGGACGGTCGTTGATGTGACGGCAGTTTCAGAAACGACATTGCTCATCCGGCATTCCCCCTTTTCGTTATCAGACTTCCACGTCGCAGCCAACCGTGTGGTAGCGGCGGTTGAAATAGACCAGCCCGCGCGGCTGCTCGCTGATGCGAATGGCCTGCACCCGGCAGTAAAAGACCGAGTGGCTGCCCACTTCGTGGCAGTCGTCAATCAGGCAGTCAAAGCTCGCCACCGCAGAGCTCAGCACCGGCGCGCCGCTGGCCATCACCTGCCAGCTGTCGTGGCAGAAACGCTCTTCGGAGCGCAGGCTGGCGTTGGCGAAAATGCCGGACAGCGCCTGGTGGTCGCTCGACAGCACGTTGACGCACAGCGCGCCGTTCTGCTTGAAGTGCGCGTGGGCGAAGGAGTTGCGGTTCATGCACACCAACAGCGTCGGCGGCTGGTCGGTCACGCTGCAGACGGCGGAGGCGGTAAAGCCAAATTTGCCTGCCGGGCCGTCGGTGGTGATCACGGATACCGCGCTACCCAACTGCGCCATAGCGTTACGAAATTCGGTTTGCAGAGTCATAGTCAGAGCCTCAAAGATCGATAATCAGGCGGGCGCTTTTCGCCCGTGAACAGCACAACAGAATCTGATCGCCGTCGGCTTTCTCGTCGTCGGTCAGGTAGTGGTCGCGGTGATCCGGCTCGCCTTCGAGTACGTCGGTCAGGCAACTGCCGCAGATCCCCTGCTTACAGGAGACGCACACTTTCAGCCCGGCCAGGGCCAGCGCCTCGACAATGGTCTGGTTTGCCGCCACCTGCACGGTGATACCGCTGGCGGCGGCCACCACTTCAAACGGCTGGCCATCGGTGGCAACCTCAGCGCTGAAGCACTCCTGGTGAATCTGTTCCGCCGTGTAACCGTGCGCCGCCGCGCGTTCGCTCACCGCATCCATCAACCGTGCGGGCCGCAAACGTAGACGTGTGTGCCTTGTGGTACGTCGCACAACACCGCATCGAGGCTGATACGCTGCTCATCGCTGAAATGCAGGTGAACCTGCGGCGCGTAGTCCGTCGCTTCCAGATGCGCGACGAACGCCGCCTCGGCGCGCGATTTCGCGCAGTAATGCAGGCTGAATGAACGCCCGGCGGCGCGTAATTCCGCCGCCATCGCCAGCATCGGCGTAATACCGATGCCGCCGCCGATCAACAGGCTGTGTTTGGCCTGCCCATCCAGTGCAAACAGGTTGCGCGGCTCACTGACGCGGACCTCATCCCCTTCGCGCAGGGCGTGCACCGCCAGCGAACCGCCCTGCGACTGGCGATCTTTGAGTACGCCGAGCTGATAGTGAAAGCGTTGCTGAGGGTCGCTGCACAGCGAGTACGGGCGCACCAGATCGTTGTTTAAATGCAGATCGATATGCGCCCCGGCGGTGAACGCGGGCAGCGCGATACCCTCAGCGTGAGCCAGCGTCAGCAGCACCACCTCGCCGCGCAGTTCACGGCGGACAATCTGTAATGTCAGCATCTTCATCCCCTTAGCGCATAAACAGCCCGCCGTTGATGTCCCAGGTGGCCCCGGTGACAAACGACGCCTGTGGCGAAACCAGCAGCGCCACGGCCTGGGCGACAAACTCCGCCTCGCCGAGCTTGCCAACCGGGATCATCTGTAATAACCCGCCATCTTATCTTCCGGCACCAGCGCATGAACCGCCGGTGAATCCATCGGCCCAGGGGCGATGGCGTTCACGGTCACGCCGGATTTCGCCAGCTCGCGGGCGAAAATTTTGGTCAGCGTCAGAATGCCGCCCTTCGAGGTCGCATAGTGCGCGCCAGAGGCGGTGCCGCCGTTCTGCCCGGCCAGCGACGCCAGATTGATAATGCGGCCATAGCCGCGGCGGGCGAAGTAACGCCCAAGGGTCTGGCAGCCCACAAAGGTGCCGCGCAGGTTGGTGGTCATTACCCGGTCAAACTCTTCCGCCGTAATCTCCATTACCGGCGTGGCCAGCGTCAGCGCGGCGTTATTGACCAGCGCCTGTAGGCTGCCGAAGCGCTCAATGGTGGCCGCCAGCGCGCGCTCAAAAGCGTCCGGCTGGCGAATATCCAGCGCCAATGCCAGCACGCGGTCGCTATCCAGACCGGCGGCAGCAGCCTGCGCGCGTTCGGCATCCACATCGGTCAATACCACCTGGAACCCCTGCGCCAGCAGATGGGTGGCAATCACGTTGCCGAGACCGGCGGCAGCGCCGGTCACTAATACGGTTTGCGTCATAAACAGCCTCTCACAGGATGTAGCCGATGCTGTGCAGCACATCGTCGCTGTTGACCAGGCGAATCACCTTCTGGGTAATGCGCCAGCCGCTTTCCTGCGGGCGCAGGTGCCAGGTGATGTCGGCGGCGTAGTGGCGACTGTGGCCCTTGCGGTGTTCCCACAGCGACTGTGCGCCGCGAACCACTACTTCGTTTTCATTCGCTTCCAGCAGACGAAAGCGCGACAGCGTGCGCAGCGTTCTGGCACGTGGCGTGGTGGAGATGGACTCGCCGCTATACAGGCGCTTCACGCGCTTGGCGCGCATCTCGTGATCGTCGCAGGCGTAGTTGAGCGTGTTTTTAAAGTCGGTCTCGGTGGGGTCGATCGGCACCACATACAGGCCGTCGCGCTGCCAGAGATCCAGCCAGGCATCAAACTCGCCCTGATCCAGCAGGTCACCTTCGAGGTTGATAACCGCGATGGCGTTAAACAGTACAGATTCAGCGGGCGTCATTTATTCCATCTCCGTCATCAATTTTTTCCACTGCTGGTAGGCCGCGCGCATGCCGGTTTCGGCGCTGACGTCGCTACGCAGACCGTCGTCGGTGCGGTATTCCCCTGCCAGTCCGCGGTTGAGCATGATCCACAGGTCATCCCGGCGGTGGCCCCGCGCTGCACGCGCTCCCACGCTTCCGAGTCGTCCGGCGTACCGAAGCCCATCGGCCCTGAAAATGTTCGTGCAAACGCAGACGCGCCTGGTTAGCGATTTCCGGACCGCCGTCCATGGTGATCACCGCATGATGAATTTCGGTTTCGTTCACCGATACCGGCTGCAATACGCGGAAGAAAGCCATCGAGCAGGCAATGTTCGGGAAGATATTGAGGTTGAAGCCGGAGCCGCCGACCGCACGCACGATGCGACGTACCTGATCTTCGTCGTGATCGGCACGCAGGGCGTCGGCCAGTTCGGTAAAGCGCTCCGGGATCGGCGCATCCAGATTGGCTTCCAGATCCACCAGTTCCGGGATCATCACCATCACGCTATGGCCGTTGCCGAGGTCTTCCACATAGCCGCTGCCATCAACGAAGTTGAGCATCTCTTCAGTCTGCTTATCGACCGAACTTAAGAACGAACGGTGCACCACCGGGAAGTGGTAGCCGTCGGTGGTATTCTCGAGCTGAATTTTCCAGTTGCCCGGGAAGCGGAAACGGTGCGCCGGCCGGTTTTAATCGGGTAGCCCGCGCCCTGCTTCATAAACAGATCCATCCACTTCTTCGCCGCGCCGAGGAAATCTTCCAGCGGCTCAATACGATCGTTGAAGGTGGCGAAGATCATCCCGCGTACTGTTCGGTGCGCAGCGACACCAGCCCCAGCTCGCCCTTTTCCAGTTGGTCGGCATAGCTTTCAGGGTGCGGCACGCCGCGCAGGCTGCCGTCGAGCGCGTAGCCCCAGCCGTGGTACGGACAAACAAAGCTGTTGGTTTTGCCGCTGCGATGCTCGCAAACGGTGGCCGCGCGGTGGCGACAGCGGTTGAGCAGCGTGTGAACGGTGCCTTTACGGTCACGCACCACGATCACCGGCTGGGTGCCGATTTCGGTGGTTTTGAAGCTGCCGGTCTCCGGGATTTCGCTGGCATGCGCCACCCAGACCCAGGTTTTGCCAAACACGCGATCCAGCTCGAGATTGAACAATTCTTCCGAGGTGTACAGCGAGGTATGTACACGGTCTTGCTGGACCAGCGCGGCAATCTCGGCGCGGCTCGGCGCGTTGGTCGTCGTGGTATCGATATTCTTTACATTAATGAGGTGGTCACACTGCATGTCCATTCTCCTGCACGTCTGCGACGGTCTGATTTTGCTCCGGCACCGGGAGCAGATCCTCGGCGTGCCAGTGGCTTATGGGTCGGCTAAACAGGTTGCGGGTGGTGAAGTGGCGCATCACCATTTCTCCCGCCTCGCGCCGAAAGGTCACATGGAGTTCCGCGGCGTTAAGATGTGCGCCGCCCGCGCTGAAGGCGGATGTTTGCAGCATCAGCCAGCGGCCATGCAGCTCGCCGTCGGCCGTCACGCTCAACGCCTCGGAACAGAGAAAATGCGCGTTCATGGTGAAGTGCGCGGGTTGACGCACGTAGCTCGCCATCATGGCGATAATGGCCGCACGCCCCTGATGACGCCCCAGGCGCGCGGCATAGGGTTCCCCACGCCTTCCCAGCAGGCATCGACGCTAAACAGCGCACCGATGGCGCGTACGGTGTCGGCATCATCAAGGCGGTCGCACAGGTGCATGTAGTTGCTGATGCACACCCGCGCGGCCTGCTGATCTTCGAGCTGCTGTAGGCGCAGCGCATCCTGAGAAGTCATCGCGCGCTCCGTTAACCCTGAATAATCAGTTCACGCCCGACGCGGCTTCGATTTTGCAGTACTTCCACAGCTTGCTGCCGCTGTCGCCTACCGGCGTGGTGCGGAACAAATTGCAGACCGCCGCAACGTTTTCCAGCGCTTCGGCATCGGCCAGTACGTAGGTGGTCCACGGCGCGGTAGTCGACGGGCCCACCATCAGCTGGTCGTCATCCATATTGCCGATGACGCGGATCCCCGGCGTCTCCTCCATGCCCTTCATCATCACGCCGAAAGCGGCCCATACCTGTTTGGCTTCCGCCGCGCTGGCGTCAAAAAAGTTCTGGTTTACGCCGATGCAAAACAGCACGCGTAGTTTGTTGGTTTGGCTCATCTGTTGCTCCTTAGTTAACAATCACAGGTAACCCGGCAGCGGTTTACCGCCGAAAAAGACCGTGCCCGCATTGAGGTACGAGAGGTCGCCCATAAAGGCGTGTTGAGTAATCACCATCGTGTCGCGAACGTAGCGCTGCAGCGGGCTGGTCATGGTGACGCCGCCCATGCCATTCAGCGCCAGCGCCTGACGCGCCACTTCGGCGGCGACGCGCGTTACGTGGGTGGAAGACAGCCGCAGGGCATTAATCTGCTCGCAGCTGGCGTCATCGCCCCGCAGCAGACGCTGCCAGACATCGTCTATCGCCTCGTAAAACCAGGCGCGGGCCGAGCGTAAATCCGCTTCACAGCGGGCAATCTGCATCTGCGCCTGCGGGCGTTCGGCCAGTCGTGGCGCGCCGGTCACCGACTGCTGACGATGGGCGATGGCGTAAATTTCATTGAGCGCCGCGCGGGCCACGCCGAGGGCGACAACGGAAAGCACCTGAGTGGCCAGCGATAGCACCGGGTAGCGGTACAGCGGACCCTCCAGATTCAGCGCGCCGCCGCGAATAAAGGTCCACGCCTCGGGGACAAAGACGTCATCCACCAGCAGGTCGTGACTGCCGGTTCCGGCGAGGCCTACGGTGTCCCACACCGGATCGATCTGCACGCTGTCGCGCGGCAGGACCGCCATGCGCGGCAGCGGTTGTTCGCCGTCCGGCAGAATCCCGACGCCCAGTACCGATGCGCCCATGCTGCCGCTGGCAAAGCTCCAGCGACCGCTCACCCGGTAGCCGCCGTCGGCCTGACGCGCTTTCTGCGTCGGGAAGATGCCGCCCGCGAAGACCACGTCCGGGCCATCGCGGTAGAGTTCAGCCAGCGTCTCCACCGGCAGCGCGCCAAGGTAGAACGGGCTCATGCCAAAGCTTGCCACCCACCCCGCAGAGCCGTCCGCCGTGGCGATTTGTTCAATCAGTTCGCAGAACTGCGCGGGCGTACACTCGTCGCCGCCGTAGACTTTTGGGACCAGTGCGCGATACACGCCGACCTGTTTAAAGCGGGTAATGATGTCGTCAGAAATATGACGTTGATGCTCAAAATCGGCGCTGCGAGTCGCAACCTCGCTCAGCAGCGGTACCAGCGTTTCACGAACGTGTACGGCAGACATGGCTTCCTCCGGAAGGGTTATACGCAGCCGTTCGCAGGGCGAACGCAGCCGCAATGAGTCGAACTCACTGAGTCATCTGGGATAACGAAAAAGCGGATATTGCGGCTAGACGCGTCGTCGCATCAGCCATTCGGCGGCCTGCACCAGCAGGCTTTCGTTCCCTTTACGGGCCACGAGCTGAAGCGCAACAGGACGATGGTTCAGACTACCCATGGGCAGCGTCAGTGCCGGATGGCCGCTGAGGTTGAAGGGACGCACCAGCCGGGTTAACTCAACCACACGCAGCGGATCGTGAGCTTCGGCTAAGGTTGGCGGTAATTCTGGTAAGGTCGCCAGCGCCAGCAGCGGCGTTTTCATCAGTTGTTCATCCACCTGCGCGCTAAAGCGCTGGCGAACGGTTTCCGCTTCATGCACGTCCTGCGCGCTGACCGTTTCCCCCGACGAATGCGGCTGGCGACATCAGCGGATACTTTTCCACTGGCTAACAGTGGGCCAAACGCCTGCCAGTTTTCATGGTTGATCAGGGTAAGACCGGCGCGATGAGCCTCACTAAGCAAAGACAATTCAGCGCGTTGTGGATAGATCTCCCACCGGGTCAGCGTCGTGAGTAGCATGGCATCAATTTCCGGCTGCGCGGCGGCAATAAAGGCCATCTCCGGTAAGGTCGTTAGCGGCGCATCCACGGGCACATTTAACCGATGCAGCACCTGGCGCAGCACGTCTGCGTCACGGGCGAAAATACCGACGCAGTCCAGCGAACTTTCGGCGGGACAACCCCCTGACGGCTCAGCACGCCGTAGCCGGGTTTCAGCCCGAGGATCCCACAGCAGGCGGCGGGCATCCGCACCGAACCGCCGGTATCCGTGCCGAGCGCAAAATCAACCTCTCCCGAGGCGACAACCGCCGCCGAACCGCTGGAAGAACCGCCAGGAATCAGTTCAGGGTAACAAGGATTGAGCGGTGTCCCCGCCCACGGATTGATGCCGGTGACGCCAAACGCCAACTCATGCAAGGTGGTTTTGCCAGCCAGTTGGCAGCCGCTGCTGAGCAGCATCGCAACGACGCTGGCATGCTGCTGCGCCACTGCGCTTTCTGCCAGCGCCGGACAGCCGGCCTGTGTACGGTGTCCCGCCACGTCCAGCGTATCTTTGACGGCAAAACGCAGGTCACCGTCACCGAGGGTGAAGCGCTCGACAAAACCCTTGCTCTCACAAACTGGCTGCATAATTAACACCTTACACAGAAAAAATGAATCATATCCAGGCGAGCCATCAATGCGGCATCTTTGTCCTGACTAACGTGTTTTTACTATGGAACATTTAGATGAATATTCAAGTAAATTTTCACGTTATATTTACCAAAAATAAACAATCAATTAACCTTTCTATATTGGTGGTTATTTATGCAGCCAGATGAAATATAAAGCAAAAAAAGGCAATACGGCGGGTACCGTCGTCGAACAGGCTGTCGACGACGGTATGTAATATAGTTTGTATTTACAAGACGTTATGAATTTTTTCTACACGAGTCACAGTTTCGCGATCGTGTGAGAGACGGGGTTAAAGTTCGTTGAGGTTATCCAGCACGTTGGCCAATGCCTGGTTCATTTTCTCCACCTGGCTGGCGGTCATTCCTTTAAAACCTTTGTCGAATATTTTGCTCATCAGCGGCATCGCTTCCGCCACTTTCTGCTGGCCCGCTTCCGTTAACATCACGACGGTCACCCGCGCATCGCTGGGGCTGCTGGCGGTTGTCACCAGCCCATCGTCGCGGAGTCGACCGACGATTTTGGTGACGGTCGGCATTTTCGCCAGCGCATACTCGGAGATTTGCGAAATGCTCGCCTCGCCGTATTGATGGGTAATCATCAACACGCGAAAGCGCGAGACATCCAGAGAGATCTTCTTGAGCGCGATTTCTACGGTTTGGGTGTAACGCGCGTAGACGTTAACAATCCAGTAGAACGGAAACTCTTCACGATGAAATACGGCATCTTCAGTACCATCACCCGATAATTTTTTTAGATAACTCATGCGTTTCCTTACCAAACAAGCCGCAGATTTTTCGATTATACCCTGTGTCTTTCGCCCCGTCCCGACGTGATGATGCCGGGTCGATCTGCGCCTGAGGCTTTTTAGCGACGCAGATCGCATTATGATTCACAAATGCCACATACATAACAATTGCGTATCATTTTTCACACATAAAATTGACACCTTCAGCGGACGTTCTCTATACGTTAGCCAGCCTGTACGACCCATAACCATAATCACAATGTGGAGCTTTTCATGAACGATAGCCCTTCTCTGGAACCAACGTCGACCTCCGGTCCAGCGCCGCTCAACGCGCGGCAGCAGGCGGTGATCAACAAGCTGTTTCGCCGATTGATCGTGTTTTTATTCGTACTGTTTGTGTTTTCCTATCTCGACCGCATCAACATTGGCTTCGCCGGGCTAACCATGGGAAAAGATCTCGGGTTAACCAGCACTATGTTTGGCCTCGCTACCACGTTGTTTTATGTGATGTACGTGGTCTGCGGTATTCCCAGTAACGTGATGCTGACCATCGTTGGCGCGCGACGCTGGATAGCCATTCTCATGATCGTCTGGGGTATCGCCTCTACCGCCACGCTGTTCGCCACCGGACCCAACAGCCTGTACGCCCTGCGCATGCTGGTGGGTATTGCCGAAGCCGGTTTTCTTCCAGGCCTGCTGTATTACTTAACCTATTGGTTCCCCGCACATTATCGCGCTCGCGCCAACGCGCTGTTTATGATCGCCATGCCGGTGACCATGGCGTTGGGGTCCCTGGCGTCTGGCTACATTCTCAACATGGATGGCCTGCTCAATCTGAAAGGCTGGCAGTGGCTGTTCCTGCTGGAAGGCTTCCCGTCGGTGCTGCTCGGTCTGGTGGTCTGGTTCTGGCTTGACGACAGTCCGGCGAAGGCCAAATGGCTGACCGACGATGATAAAGCCTGCCTCAACGAGATGCTGGAAGCCGACCGAATCAACGCATTGCAAACCCAAAGCGCCATTCAGGCCGCCTCGGTTGGGCAAAAAAGTATGCTGCGCGAGCTACTCACCCGGCGATTATTCTCTACACCCTGGCCTACTTCTGCCTGACCAATACGCTGAGCGCCCTGAGCGTTTGGACGCCGCTGATTCTGCGTAGCTTTAACGCCGAGAGCAGCAACGTCACCATCGGTCTGCTGAGCGCGATTCCGCAGGTCTGTACGATCATCGGCATGATCTGGTGGAGCAAACGTTCCGACCGCTACAACGAGCGTAAGCTGCACACCCTGCTGCCCTATCTGTTCGCCGCGGCAGGCTGGATCCTCACCGCCGCCAGCCCGAACCCGCACCTGCAATTTACCGGGATCGTGATGGCGTCGATGGGCGCCTTTGCGGCGATGGTTATCTTCTGGACCACGCCGGATCGCGCGCTCTCCCTGCGTGCCCGTGCCCTGGGCATCGCGGTGATCAACGGCACCGGCATGACCGGCGCGGCGCTGGGACCTTTGCTGATGGGGCTGATGAAAGATGTCACCGGCAGCTTTAACGCCGGGATCTACATGGTGGCCGGCTTCCTGATTCTGGGCGCCGTTATCGTCGCGTTTATTCCGATGAAAGCCGCGCAACGCCAGAATGCGGTATCTGGCGCAGCCCCGGAGTCGGCGTAAACCCACGTCCAGGCGACCCGGAATTATCACGTAGGCCGGATAAGGCGTTTCGCCGCCATCCGGCATGATGCGTAGCTGCCGGATGGCGCTGCGCTTATCCGGCCTACCATCAGAAGGTATAGCTCGCCCCACCTGCACGGTTCGATCGCGACCAATCCAGCAGTTGGTGCTGTCATAACAGGTCAACGTCTCTTTGTTGGTCAGGTTCTGCGCGCTGGCTTTCACCATGAGCCCAGCAAGGCTGCTGTCCACGGCGGACATATCGTAAGACAGCGACATATCGTACTGCGTTGTGCCCCCAGTTTACCCGCCTTGTTATCCGGCGAAATTTCCATCGGACCAGTGTAGCGCGCCCCGCGCCGATCGTCAGCCCGCGCACCAGGCTCTGGTCGAAGGTATAGTCGCCCCACAGGTTGAAGGCATTTTCAGGTATCTGCGTCGGGCGCTTGCCCTGGTAGCTCTCATCTTCGGTGTTGATGGCGTGGGTATAGGCGTAGTTGGCGATCAGGTTAATATTGTCTGTTGGGCGGCTGATAGCTGACAGTTCTGCCCTTTGGACTCAATTTCCCCGGTCTGGCGGTACACCCAGCTCGGATCCGCGCTCAGCACGTTTTTCTGTCGGATGTTGAAGACTGAGGCGGTAAAGGTGGTCGCATAGTCCGCCAGCAGGTACTTCACGCCGCCTTCCACCTGCTTACTGGTGGTAGGTTTCACCTGTTCCGCCGTCAGGCCGTTAGCCGGTGACACCGGTTTAAACCCTTCCGAGTAGCTGATAAACGGCGACAGCCCATTGTCAAAGGCGTACAGCACGCCAAGGCGTTTGGTCACGCGATCCTGAGAGATCCACGTTTTCTCGTCGTGGTTAAGGTAGTCGGTTGTCGCGGACTGGTATTCGTCGTAGCGTAGGCTGGCGAGAATATTCAGGCCTCCCCAGGCCATCTGGTCCTGCAGGTAGTAGCCTTTCTGGTTGTACGACAGGCGATTTTTCTGCGCAGTGTACAGTCCCAGCGCCCTTCATTCACCTGCGTAAAGTCCGGGTTGCGCATGTCGATACCCGGGGTCGTCGACGCATAGCGATAATGATAGTGCGAATTCAGCTTCTGATAGTCGAACCCTGCCAGCAGGTGGTGCTGCCAGTCGCCCACCGCCAACGTCCGCGTGATCTGGTTGTCGATATTGAAGCTATGCAGATCTTCGTCTGTGGTATAGGCAAAGCGGTTCAGTTCATAAACCGGGTTCCCCGCGTTACCGGTGGAATAGACGCTCCGCTGATGGCTGTCGATATCAAAGTAACGCGCTTTCTGCGCAATTCCCCAGCCGTTATCAAATTGGTGTTCAAAGCTGTAGCCCACCATCCACTGGCGTTGCTTGAAGCCGTTCCAGTCGTCACCGGCATAATCGCGTTTATTGGCGTAGCTGGATCGCAAATAGGAAAGCGGCAGCGGGTTAGACGGCGTCAGGCTTGGGGTATTTTGCGCCAGCGCATCCAGCGTCAGGCGGGTTTTATCGCTTGGCTGCCACGTCACGCTGGGCGCCACCAGATAATCTTCATAACGTGTGGTATGAGGCTGATCGTCACCCTCAGTCGCTTTACCCAGCAGGCGATAGCTCCAGTCGCTGTCGGCGATGCGTCCGGTTGAGTCAAGGTAGCCCTCTTTCAGGTTACGGGTGCCAGTATTGAAGCCGACTTCCGTGCGCGGCGTGGTCTGTGGTTTCTTCCCCTGAATATTCACCAGCCCGCCCGGTGAACCGCTACCGTAGAGCACCGAGGAAGGCCCTTTGAGGATATCGACGCTTTCAACCAGCAGCGGGTCTATCCGCGCTTTGGTATTACCGGTCACGTTATAGGGCAACTGGAGGCCGTTATAGAATTCGTTGTCGACGTTAAAGCCGCGAATCTTGTATTCGCTCATGTAGGTCGTGCTGCCGCGCGACTCGGTCGTTACCCCAGGCGCATAGCGCAGAATCTCATTCACCGAGGCAGCGTGGCGCAGGGTGATTTCATGCTGACCGATAGTGTTGATAACCTGCGGCGTTTTACTCTCCGCCACCGCGGATTTGGTGGCGCTGTTGGTCCAGGCGGCCAGTTCGCTCCCTCGCCGGAGGCGTTCACGACCATAGTGGATTCGTTATTATCGGCATAGGCCTGCGACGCAAGCGCGAGTGTTATCATCCCAGAGAGTGCGCAAAGGCGGAAAACGGCGTTATTCATTATCGTTAAGCTCAAAAAGAACAAAGAACGATAATTATTATCATCCGCATTTGCTATTCAACAACAAAATACGAAGGGATATAGAAATGTGATCTAGATCGGATTTTTGTCGAAGCAAGAAACGGCCCTGACGGGCCGTAGGAAGACATTATTCGCGGCGAATCAGGCGGAATACCGCCAGCACAACGATGGCGCCTACCACGGCTACCAGGAAGCTGTGCAGGTTAAAACCGGTGACGCTGCCACCGATGCCGAACGTGGTCGCGAGCCAACCACCCACTACCGCACCCACTATCCCCAGGATACAGGTGAGGATAAAACCACCCCATCGCGTCCCGGCATAATGAATTTGGCAATAACACCGGCAATCAGACCAAAAATAATCCAGGTAATAATACCCATTTTTCCCACCTCTCCTGTTCCATTAACAGCAATAAAAGCGCCGACATTCTGCGCCGCTAATGTTTCAAGTATAGGTAATTGTTCTTAAAAAACCTGGTATGGCGATGATATTTTATACGGATAAATACGAATATTGATGTAGGCACTGCCTTAAGTCCGTTGCACAGCGCAGATCTGGCGTAATGTTAAATATTTTTATTTAGACGCTGAAGTTCTGTTTCTGGACGCCGATATCTCATAGAGAACCTGCCATTCAGGAGCCATTTCAGGTGAGTGAGCATAACGCACAGTTTCTTAAGCAAAATCCGTTAGCCGTATTAAATATTCTCCGCGATCTTCAGCAGGCTAACGCCGCGCTGCGCGTGAGCTGGTCTTCACGGCAATTTATTAGCCGCATTCTCGATGCCAGCCAGCAACGTTTGGTTATTGATTTTGGCAGCCGGGAAGCAGATAACGACGCCGCTCGAACGGCAAAAAATATCAGCATCGTGGCGGAAACCAATGGTGCAAAAATAGAATTTACCGTTGCTGAAATGCAGGTTGAAGATTATCAGGGGTTACCGGCCTTTGTGATGCCGACGCCGCCAGCAGTGTGGTTTATTCAACGTCGCGAATATTTCCGCATGCCCGCGCCGCTGCATCCGCCCTACTATGGTGTCGCCACGCTGCCGAATAAAACCCCGCTCCGCTTTCGGCTGTTTGATCTCTCGCTGGGAGGGATGGGCGCGCTACTGGATGGACCGACGCCAGAAATTCTGGTTCCCGGAATGGAGCTGAAAGAGATTGAGCTGGATATGGGACAATGGGACGTTTCCGCTTTGATGCGCAACTGCTGGCGATCAGCGAACGTAAGGTGGTTGATAGCAAGAACGAAACGATTGTCACCCCGCGCCTGAGCTTTCGTTTTCTGCATATGACGCCGGTACTTGAACGCTCGCTCCAGCGCATTATCTTTTCACTGGAGCGAGAGGCCGCGAACGGGCCAATAACGTCCGCTAACTACATGGCGTCCATCGCTTTCTGTACTTTCCAGATATAGCGTGGCGCCTGCGGCGCCGGATGGTTCTTCACCACATGCTCGAAGAACTCGTCCTTATCCAGTTCGTTGATTTCCGCAATCGCCTTTTTACGATCGGATGAGAAGGTGCGCAGCAGCGCACCGGCACCGTTCGCATAGGACACCACCAGCGCATACTGCATCACTTCCGGGTCGCTAATGCCGCCAGTGAACCGTGCTCCAGAATGCTCAGATAGGCCGCTCCCATTGAGATATTACGCTCCGGGTTTTTCAGCTCGCTGGTCGACGGCTGGCCGCTCCAGCCCATATAACGGTAGACGTCCAGCCCGGAGGTGGAGGCCTTCAGTTGCATCAAGCCAACCGCGTTTGATTTGCTGACCAGCGTCGGGTTCCCGCCGGACTCCACGGCAATAATCGCGGTGATCAAGCGTGGGCTGACGCCCCATGCCGCACCGGCTTTTTCGCTAATAGGCATCCACTGCATCGCTCGCTTTACCGGCACCTCAGGGTTCCAGGGGGATTTCGGTAATCCGATTTAGAGCTACACCCGGCGAGTAATACAATTAAAAAAGCAAACCATCTTAATTTCACGCATCTATCCTTTTAGCTGAACTTTGCTGCCGTTAATGACAACCACTGGCTCAGGCGGCATGATACTCGTTTCGTACTCAGCAAGGAAATGCCATGTCCCAGTTTCATCTTATCGCCCCTTCCGGCTACTGCATTAACCAATCCGCCGCGCTGCGCGGGTATCGCGATTAGAAGAGGCCGGACATCAGGTCGCTCATCAACAGGTTATCGCCCGTCGCGACCGTCGTTTCGCCGGTTCAGAAAGCGAACGGTTGAGCGATCTTAACGGTCTTGTGACGCTGGGCGGGAAAAATCAGATTGTCATGCCGGTACGCGGCGGCTACGGCGCAAGTCGTTTACTTGAGCGCATCGACTGGCAGGGGCTGATTGCTCGCCAGCTGCGCGATCCGCTGCTTATTTGCGGCCACAGCGATTTTACCGTTATCCAGATGGGGCTGCTGGCCCTGGGCAATGTCGTCACCTTTAGCGGGCCGATGCTGGCCGGTAACTTTGGCGCCGAAACGCTGAACGACTTCACCGAACGGCACTTCTGGCTGGCGCTGAAAAATCCGACCTATTCCGTGGAATGGCAGGGCAACGGCCCGGCTTGTGAAGCTGAGGGAACGCTGTGGGGCGGCAACCTGGCGATGATCGTTTCGCTGATTGGCACACCGTGGCTCCCGGAGATCCGCGATGGCATTCTGGTGCTCGAGGACATCAACGAACATCCGTTCCGCGTCGAACGCATGCTGCTACAGCTGCTGCACGCGGGCATTTTGTCGCGTCAGCGAGCCATTGTGTTGGGGAGTTTTACCGGCGCGGCGCCGAATGATTACGACGCAGGCTACGATCTGAACGCCATGTATGATTACCTGCGTTCACGTTTGCCAATCCCGTTGATCACCGGGCTCGATTTCGGCCATGAGCAGCGCACGGTGACCCTGGCACTGGGCGCACAGGCACAGTTAACCCACGCATCCGGTCATTCAATGCTCACGCTGAGCGGTCATCCCGTATTAAGTGAATAAAAAACAATAAATACCGCTTATTAGTCCAATGTTCGCGCCCTAATTATGGTAACGTTTTGTTACCAGCAAGCACGATTAGGGGAGTGCGTGAACATTGGACGCCACGGCAGTCATTAGTCTCTTTATTTTGGGTTCGGTCTTAGTAACCTGCAGTATTCTCTTAAGCTCATTTTCTTCCCGCCTCGGCATCCCGATACTGGTTATCTTTTTAGCCATTGGCATGCTCGCAGGCGTTGATGGCATTGGCGGCATTCCGTTCGACAACTACCCTTTCGCGTATATGGTCAGTAACCTGGCGCTGGCGGTGATCCTGCTGGATGGCGGGATGCGTACCCAGGCCAGTTCCTTTCGCGTGGCGCTCGGCCGGCGCTTTCGCTGGCGACGCTCGGCGTACTCATCACCTCCGGGCTCACCGGGATGATGGCGGCCTGGCTGTTTAAGCTGGATATGATGGAAGGTTTGCTGATTGGCGCGATTGTCGGCTCCACGGATGCGGCGGCGGTGTTCTCGCTGCTTGGCGGCAAAGGGCTAAACGAACGCGTGGGCTCCACCCTGGAGATTGAATCCGGCAGTAACGACCCGATGGCGGTGTTTCTGACCATCACGCTGATTGAGATGATCCAACAGCATGAAACGGGCCTGAGCTGGATGTTCCTTGTACACATTATTCAGCAGTTCGGTTTGGGGATCGTGATTGGTCTTGGCGGCGGCTATCTGCTGCTGCAAATGATCAACCGTATCGCCCTGCCGCCGGGCTGTACCCGCTGCTGGCGCTGAGCGGTGGGATCATGATTTTTGCCGTCACCACCACGCTTGACGGCAGCGGTATCCTGGCGGTGTACCTGTGCGGTTTCCTGCTGGGTAACCGGCCAATCCGCAACCGCTTTGGTATTCTGCAAAACTTCGATGGCCTGGCCTGGCTGGCGCAGATTGCGATGTTCCTCGTGCTGGGCTGCTGGTCACGCCGTCCGATCTGTTGCCGATAGCCATTCCGGCGCTGCTGCTTTCTATCTGGATGATCTTCATCGCCCGTCCGCTTTCCGTTTTCGCCGGGTTGCTGCCGTTCCGCGGCTTTAACCTGCGCGAGCGCACCTTTATCAGTTGGGTTGGCCTGCGCGGCGCGGTACCGATCATCCTCGCGGTGTTTCCGATGATGGCGGGCCTCGAGAATGCGCGGCTGTTCTTTAATGTCGCCTTCTTCGTGGTCCTGATTTCACTGCTGCTGCAGGGCACCTCGCTGTCGTGGGCGGCGAAGAAAGCCAAAGTGGTGGTACCGCCTGTCGGCTGGCCTATCTCCCGCGTGGGGCTGGATATTCACCCGGAGAACCCGTGGGAGCAGTTTGTCTATCAGCTTAGCGCCGAAAAATGGTGCGTGGGCGCGGCGCTGCGCGACCTGCATATGCCGCCGGAAACGCGTATTGCCGCCCTGTTTCGCGATAATGCGCTGCTGCACCCTACCGGCAGCACCCGCCTGCGGGAAAATGACATTCTGTGCGTGATTGGCCGCGAGCGCGACCTGCCTCTGCTGGGCAAGCTGTTTAGCCAGTCGCCGCCGATATCGCTGGATCAGCGCTTCTTTGGTGATTTTATTCTGGAAGCTGGCGCCAAGTTTGCCGACGTGGCGCTGATTTACGGCCTCGACGGCGGGAAGAGTTCCGCGATAACCAGCAGTCTCTGGGCGATATCGTCGAGCATCTGCTCGGCGCAGCGCCGGTGGTGGGCGACCAGGTGGAGTTTGCCGGGATGATATGGACGGTCGCGGAAAAAGAAGAGAATCAGGTGTTGAAAGTCGGCGTGCGGGTGGCCGAGGAAGAATCGGAGTAGCCAGGTTGTTGCCCGATGGCGCTGGCTTGCGAGAGTAGCAAACGGCTGTAGGCCGGTAAGCGCAGCGCCACCGGGCAAACGCACAAACGTTACACTGTCACGACAGGGACTCGCGGCGCCAGCGCGCACATCAGCTCATAGCCGACGGTGCCCGCGCTGGCCGCCACTTCATCAATCTTAATTTCCTGCCCCACAGCTCAACGGCGGTACCAATTCCGGCCTGCGGCACGGCGTTAAATCCACCGCCAGCATATCCATCGAGATAGCGCCAACCGTACCGGTACGGATCCCATCCACCAGCACCGGAGTGCCATTGGCGGCAATGCGCGGGTAGCCGTCGGCGTAACCGCAGGCGACAATACCAATGCGCTGTTCCTCTTTTGCGCGATAGCGGCTGCCATAGCCACCGCATCGCCGGGTTTGAGGTTCTGCACGCCGATAATCTGGCTGCTCAGCGTCATCACCGGCTTGAGGCCGGTATTCGCGATGTCCTGCCATTGGCCAGAGGGTGACGCGCCGTAGAGCACAATACCGGGCCGCACCCAGTCAAAATGGGTTTCCGGATGCCACATCGTCGCCGCCGAGTTGGCTAATGAACGTGGGCAGTCCAGCCCTTCAGCCGCCTGCTCGATCAGGCGCATCGGTTCAGTTACGCCGTCGGTGTTTTCCGATTGCGCAAAGTGCGACATGAGCGTCATCGCACCGACGTTTTTCATACCGCGCAGCTGTTGCCAGACCGTCTGCACTCGCTCCGGTGCAAAACCGAGACGGTTCATGCCGCTGTTTACCTTCAGGTAGATATCAATCGGCGCGTGCAGACGGGCATTCTGTAGCGCTTTAATCTGCCAGTTGCTGTGCACGCTGGTGGTCAGCCGATATTTATCAAACAGTTCCAGTTCGTCGGCATGGAAAAAACCTTCCAGTAACAGAATCGGCCCTTTCCAGCCGCGTTCACGCAGCAGAATCGCCTCTTCGAGGTTGAGCATCGCAAAGCCGTCGGTTTCCTTCAGGGCATTCCATACCCGATCAAGGCCATGGCCGTAGGCATTCGCTTTCACCACCGACCAGACGCGAGCCCCATTCGCAGCGCGTCGGACAATAGCCAGATTGTTTTTCAGCGCCTGCAGATCGATGCTGGCGAGCACAGGACGTGACATGCGTTCTCCTTAGTGGTGCGCGCCATGCAAATGCTGCACGCGAGTGGGTGTGAAGCCCGGTGAATAGCGTGCGACACTGAGATCATCATAGGGATAGCCGGCATTCTGCCAGACATCAAATCGCTTAGCAGCTGGCCGGAACCGCAGGACATGGTCCAGCCCAGCGTGCCGTGGCCGGTATTCAGCCACAAATTTTTGAACGCCGTTTTGCCCACCACCGGCGTGCCGTCCGGAGTCATCGGACGCAGCCCGGTCCAGAACGTGGCCTCTTCCACGTGGCCGCCGCGCGGGAACAGATCGCGCACAACCATCTCCAGCGTCTCGCGACGCGGCTGAAGCAGCTCGGTATTAAAGCCGACAATCTCCGCCATACCGCCAACGCGGATACGGTTATCAAAACGGGTAATCGCGATTTTATACGTTTCATCAAGGATCGTGGACACCGGCGCCCCGCTCTCTTCGACGATCGGAATGGTCAGCGAGTAGCCCTTCAGCGGATAAACCGGGATATCCACCAGCCCTTTGAGCATGGCGGTTGAGTAGGAGCCAAAAGCCATCACGTAAGCATCGGCTTTGACCACTTCGTCGCCGCACTTCACGCCGACAATGCGTTCGCCCTCTTTAATCAGGCTGTCTACCGGCGTATTGAAACGGAACTGCACGCCCGCCTGCTCGGCCATTTTCGCCAACCGCTGGGTGAACAACTGGCAGTCACCGGTTTCATCGTTGGGTAAGCGCAGACCGCCAGTCAGCTTATGGGCAACCTCCGCCAGCGCTGGCTCAACCTCGGCGAGACGCGAAGCTTCCAGCAGTTGATACGGCACCCCCGCATCTTCCAGCACGGCGATATCGCGGGTCGCGTTCTCATACTGTTGAGTGGTGCGGAACAGTTGCAACGTACCGCCCTGACGGCCTTCATAGCTAATGCCGGTGGTTTCACGCAGGGTTTTCAGACAGTCGCGACTGTACTCAGCCAGACGCACCATGCGCCCTTTGTTTTCCATATAGTGGCGAGTGTCGCAGTTGCGCAGCATTTGCCACATCCACTTCAGCTGGAAACCGGTGCCATCCAGGCGAATCGCCAGCGGCGCATGGCGCTGGAACATCCATTTAATCGCCTTTAGCGGCACGCCCGGTGCCGCCCACGGCGCAGCGTAGCCCGGGGAGATTTGCCCGGCGTTGGCGGCGCTGGTCTCCAGCGCCGGGCCGGCCTCCCGGTCGATAACCGTCACCTGATGCCCGCCTGACTTAAATACCAGGCGCTGGTCACGCCCACCACGCCACTTCCCAGTATGACAATGTGCATAGCCACTCCAGTCCAGAATGAGTAAAAGAACAATCTTCTAATTACAAATTGATAACCCAGATGAAAATATTATTCAACATACGCTTTTTTTATGGTGACTTACTTCACACAGCGCGCATGCTGCGGGGTGACGACGAAGTTGATATCTCCTGCTGCACGCTATTTTTTGTCAGCATAAAATGCTGAGAACAAGCAAAAATATCGCCACTAAAATGAATAAATCATGAAGTTTAGAAAAGGCGGTTGTTACAGAATTTCTGCGGTGTTCTATTCTTGAAGAGAGGCTCTCCAGACAGAGAGAGTCGCCAACAATGAGGGCGCGCTAATGGCTACGATTGACTCGATGAATAAGGATGCAACTCGTCTGAGCGATGGACCCGACTGGACGTTTTCGCTGCTGGAAACCTACCTGGCGGAAATCGACCGGGTGGCGAAGCTGTACCGACTGGATACCTACCCGCATCAGATTGAAGTCATTACCTCCGAGCAGATGATGGATGCTTACTCCAGCGTCGGGATGCCGATTAACTACCCCCACTGGTCGTTTGGTAAAAAGTTTATTGAGACCGAGCGCCAGTATAAGCACGGGCAGCAAGGGCTGGCCTATGAAATTGTCATTAACTCCAACCCTGTATTGCCTATCTGATGGAAGAGAACACCATCACCATGCAGGCGCTGGTGATGGCGCACGCCTGCTACGGACACAACTCATTCTTTAAAAACAACTACCTGTTCCGCAGCTGGACCGATGCCAGCTCGATCGTCGACTATCTGCTGTTCGCCCGTAAATACATTACCGAATGTGAAGAGCGCTACGGCGTGGATGAAGTGGAACGTCTGCTCGACTCGTGCCACGCGCTGATGAACTACGGCGTTGACCGCTATAAACGGCCGTCAAAAATCTCGATGCAGGAAGAAAAAGCGCGGCAAAAAAGCCGTGAAGAGTATCTGCAAAGCCAGGTGAATACGCTGTGGCGCACCCTACCGAAGCGCGATGAAGAGAAAGCCGTCGAGTCCGCGCGCCGCTACCCGTCCGAGCCGCAGGAGAACCTGCTGTACTTTATGGAAAAGAACGCGCCGCTACTGGAGCCGTGGCAGCGCGAGATTCTGCGTATCGTGCGTAAGGTTAGCCAGTATTTCTACCCGCAGAAACAGACGCAGGTGATGAACGAAGGCTGGGCGACCTTCTGGCACTATACCATCCTTAACCACCTGTATGATGAAGGCAAAGTGACCGAGCGCTTTATGCTGGAATTTCTGCACAGTCACACCAACGTGGTGTTCCAGCCACCCTACAACAGCCCGTGGTATAGCGGTATCAACCCGTATGCGCTGGGCTTTGCCATGTTCCAGGACATTAAGCGCATTTGTCAGAATCCGACCGAAGAGGACAAATACTGGTTCCCGGATATCGCCGGTTCCGACTGGCTGACCACCCTGCACTTTGCAATGCGTGATTTTAAGGACGAGAGCTTTATCAGCCAGTTCCTGTCGCCGAAAATCATGCGTGATTTCCGGCTGTTTACCGTTCTGGACGACGACCGTAATAATTATCTGGAGATTTCGGCTATCCACAACGAAGAGGCTATCGGGAAATCCGCTCACAGCTCTCCTCTCAGTACAACCTCAGTAATCTTGAGCCGAATATTCAGGTGTGGAATGTCGATCTGCGCGGCGACCGTTCGTTGACCTTGCGCTACGTGCCACATAACCGCGCACCGCTGGATAAAGGCCGCAAAGAGGTGCTGAAACATGTCCATCGCCTGTGGGGTTTGATGTACATCTGGAGCAGCAGAACGCTGACGGTAGCATTGAGCTGCTGGAACGCTGCCCACCAAGGCCGAATGCGTTGTAGTGCCTGAGCGGCGATGTCGACAAAGAAGCATATGGTTATCACGCCATATACTTAAGTGACCTTGAATGAACGGAATACGGGATTTTGAGATTAGAACGGCCCTGCTTTTGGGCCGTTCTCTTTTTCTGGCTGGATGAATTGCTTCGCCTTCTCCCGCATTTTCTTCAATTTCGATTTCGTCGAGGTTACCCCCCACTTTGCCTGGGAGTACCAGACGAGAACGTCACAAATCACCTCATCACCCTCATGAGGCTTATGCTAAGTAAGGATAAATATAACTATCGCCGACACACAGCCTATGCGTTGAAACTATGTAATAATGTTCTTTATTTTTATCTTTCCGCTTTGGGCAGTTTCAGAATACCTGGCGTAAATGATTAGGAGAAACCTGTACTTTAAAAGGCCGAACCTGACTGTTTATAATAACCATGAAAATTCCCCATTGATTCTGAAACGAAATCGTAAGCAAGATGAAGGTTGTTCCTTTTTAAGTCAAACTCATGCTTTATCTTACTAAGTCTGGCGTAAACAATCTTTGCATCCAGACCACTGAGTTCAGATATTTGAGCAAACGAATACCCTTTACACAAATGCTCCAGGATAAAAAAATCCCTACTTGTCAATGACTTTGACGAATAATGATGTTCTAACTCTGGAATGCTGGCAACAGACCACTTAGTATAGCCTTTGGCCTTTTTTAAAATTTCTACCCAATTTAACACCGACTCTGTAGGTGTAATACATAATATATTGAACTTTCTCAAAAAATCAGCCGTCTGCTTATTGCAAACAGCAAGTATTTTTTGCGGCTCATCTGACGTCATACGCATATATTTCTTGATTTTACTCAATAACAATATAGGGTGCGGATTCTCAATGAGATCAAAAATATGGATAACATCAGTAGAATCTGAATTTTCAAAAAAATCATCGATGAGCCCCAAAACTCCCTGCCTGGTGTAAGAACAGTAAGTATGTACATAAAATTCCATAGCACTTATCCTTTCTCTTTAGGACTCCATTCGATAATCATTCCATTTTTAATATCTAGTTGACCATTATCTCTGTAATGATTCACAACGCGCATTATCGTGCTCTTTGAATATTTTGTTCTTTCCTGAAGAAATTTATAAACAGATATTGATTTTCTGAACTCTGGCGGAAGCATGCTCAGTACAGTAATAAGTTCTCCTATTGCTTGTTTAACTGATGCCCCATTAAGATTCGCATCCCGACGCCATATAGCTTGAGATTTATACTTTTCAACTATCCATAACTCTCTGAATAAATTGAATTTCTCTACTATGCTTAATGCGGTTTCTTTTTTTATCCTATAGGCTACTGAATGTGCTCTTATCTCACCATAAAAGTACGCTTCACTTTCAGGGTGATCGGTACCACTCATTATGTAAGGAGCAAGTGCCGTACAGAATACCAGGTCATCCATCGTTCTTCTGATATCCATAGCGCCTTCTGTAAGAAAGACGAAGTCAGTATTGTTTGGTTTTACCCCTAACGTGCGCTCAATTCCAATTTCACTTTTTATTATGATGCGCGCAGCTCCTGATGATAACCATTTAGAGATAATTAACTTCATTTCATCATTCGGTTTCATCATATGCAAAATTCTCGTTATAGAAAGTGGAGTTTTGACATCTATGTTCAATTAGCTTGCCCGATGTAAGTATATTCACATGGCAAATACTTTGCTTGCAAGATGGGAATTAATTAATTTCATATCGAAATGGTAACCTAATGAAATCAAATGAAATTATTAGGTAATATACAACACCTTTGTGGTTCAAGCATTTGCCTGTTGTGATATTGGCAATATTTAATTCCGATTTTTAAGAATTGTGCATGATAAACACCATGCCCTGTTTTTATTTTATGAAGTTTATGACTAGATGGTTCTTGATGCTCATGTACATGGCAGTGTCATTTGAATACTATCTTTACATAAATTTACAGTAAAGGCCAAAATGCCTGGCGATTCATTAAACGAGAAATAATTTATTCCGTTATTAAATCAGGCGTTGCACCTCGATTTTCCATTTTGCTTGCAGCATCTTACACCTCAAGTTTATTGACCAATTCCATCTTTTCTACATCAATAATGGGAATAAACAAAACTCAACCACCAGGAAAAATAGCACCTGAACATCAATCAGTTACGATAATCCTCGTCAATCAACCACCGGAATTTTTTTAATAAATTGATATGTTAGTCGGGGGGAAGGTAAAACTAAAAGAGATCGCGCAAGACAAATAATCAGAAATAACAATATATAAAAATCAATAACATACGGAATTCAAAAGCGATTTTCTCTGGTAAGCAGTTTAGGAATTTTCATGTCTTTTGGAAATTGATAGCGTTAATAACCATAGTATACTTGTGGTGTAAAATTATGTAACTTGATGTTTCTCCTGCGTGGAACTATACATAACTAAGTCATGTCACGAGCTATTGGTATTTTCTAATATTGCTCAGGCAATTACATATTATTCAGATAAAAATGAACTTCACTGCATTCGTCGTGAGGTTTTAGAGACATATGGAAATCAAGGAGCATCAATGTCTTGCTTAAATACTAAGTTATCTAAAATATCAATAATGATTGGTATTCTTCTGTCAACATCAACTGAAATTGCTAAGGCCCAAACGATAGCCGACAGCACGTCAGTTAACTTACCAGTGAACCATTCATCGGTAAGCAATACTTCTAATACTCCTGAGCTACATGCTCTGAATGCAGGATCTATTCTGTCATCAGGTACATTGAATATTTCTACCACAGGAGGTAACTCCGAGGGGTGCTTGCCCAATCGGGGGAACAGTCAATCTCAATGGCAACTCAATTATCACGACATCGGGCAATGATTCATCCGGGATTAAAGTGGATGGTACCGATTCCTCTGTAACTAGTCAGGGGGCCTCAGTATTACAGCGAATGGAAGCTCATATGGCATATATGCATTGAACGGCGGTAAAGTTGACGTTTCTGGCGGAACATTAAACGTAACGGCTAACAATGATGCATCAGTTAACGGCCCATATAGCGCAATTGAAGCTAACGGAAGCGGAACAGCGGTAGTTATCAATGCTGGAGGACTGATTCAGACCTCATCTCTTCTCCCTCCGGAGGCGGGGTAAACTCGTCTGCAGTTTCTGCATCAAACGGGCAAGCATCGTACTTAATGGCACATCATCGTCTAAATTAAATATCAAAACAGTTGGGGATACCGCGCATGGTATCTCAATGGACGCAAATGGTGTGGGTACTACCGTGCATGGCAGTAATTTAGCAATCTCCACATCTGGCGCAAATGCTAATGGCGTATTTGTAGGTGATGATTTTTCGCTTAGCGACTCAACCGTAAATACATCCGGGGCAGATGCAGACGGTATTAAATTACTGGGCAGCAATAGCCATGGCGCGATACAAGATTCATCTATCACTACCAGCGGTACGAGTGCCGATGGTATTTCTGCTATAGCAGGTGGAGTGTCAGAACTCAATAGCGTATCAATCAACACTACTGGTGATGACTCTTCTGGCATCTACGCCAGTAATTCAGGAAAAGTGAGCTCACAAGGTCTCTTAAGTATTAACTCAACTGGAAGTGGTTCAGCGGCGGTTGTTGCTCAAGATAATAGTAACATCGAAATTCGCGATCAATTCAACATTGTAAGTACGGGTGACGATGCGTCGGCTATATCTGCTACAGATAGCAGCACAATCACATTGTCAGGGAATGGTGTTGTAGAAAAGAATTCATCATCGTCCATATTCACAACATCTGCGATTTATGCTGCCTCCGGAAGTCATATTTCGCTTCAGGGTACTGATTCCATAAATGTCAACACAACAGGTGCGAACATTCATGGTGTTTATGTAGATGGCAATGGTGATGTGAACAACCCAACAGTTGTATCGCTCTCAAAAACGAACATTTCAACTTCAGGATTTGGCGCCCTTGGCGTATATGCCATAAACCAAGGAGCCACCACCAATGTTACTGATAGCTATATAAACACAAAAAATTCATCTGCTGCCGGTCTTATGACAAGGGATGGTGCAGTAGCCAATATTAGCAATTCAAATATACTTACCGAAAATCATATTTCAGCCGCCGTACGGGCTGTTTCTGGTGGCACGATCAATGCGACGAATAGTGCATTTGAGACCAAAGGCAACTATTCCCCTGGTGTTTCTCTTGAAGGTGGCAATGTAGTTCTTAATAATACAACCGTAAAAACCGAAAATAGCATACAAAGTCCAGCGATTCTGCAAAATCGTGGTGTATCTACGCTTTCAATGACTGGTGGTGAATTATCTTCACTTGCTGGTGAGTCTATTTATGCTATAGAAGGCGACGGCACAATCGAGTTAAATGGGGTTAATGCAACCGTTAACAATGGGTATTTATTAATAATACTGGCGCAGCAGAGTTAGATGTCACCGCTGATAATAACTCTGTAATCATGGGAGATGCGCTTAACACATCGTCATCTACGGCTTCACTTTCACTGAATAATAGCGCTGTCTGGACAGGTAAATCTGTTGATATGACAAGTCTTAACATTTCCAATAGTAGTCAATGGAATGTGACTGGAGACTCAAATGCTGAAACCATTACATTAAATAACGCCTTGGTTAACTTCCAAAGTAGTAGTGTTAATGATGTTAAGAACATTACGACTAATTCTTTATCCGGGAATAATGGAACAATAAAATTTAATACTGTTCTTAATGAAGGTGACTCTAACTCAGTTACAGATAAAGTTATAGTTAACGGCGATGCCACGGGTAGCTATAAGATCAATATCAATCAGATTGGTGGAAATGGCGCACTGACGGTAAACGATGGAATTAAACTTGCGTCCATCAGTGGTCAGGACTCCACTTCCATAGCGCTATCAAAACCTGTTGTAGCTGGTGCATATGAATATCTTGCATATAACGGTGGCCAATCTGGCAATGGATGGTATTTGCGTTCGACTTTAGAGCCAACGCCAGAGACGAACCCGACCCCAAACCCGACTCCGACCCCAACATCGAAGCCATCATATAACCCATCAGTGCCTGGCTACGTTATCGCCCATACTTAAACCGCATGTATGGTTATCAGACCATTGGTACTTTGCATGAAAGGGTTGGTGAACAGGAAAACATTAAAAAAGAAAGCAATATGCCTCAGGGAGCTTGGGGCGTATTGGCGGAGGTGAAACAAAATCCAGCGCAGATCGTTTTAACTATGATGCCGATACCTGGTTTGCTCAGCTCGGCGGCGATCTTTATAACAAATTTGCCGAGGATGGCACCAGAGTACATAGTGGTGTATTTGCCACATTCGGGCAAGTGAGTACTTCTGCTAAGGATTCTGCTCGCGGAATATATAAAAATAGATCGACCACGACAGGTAAGATCAACTCTAAAGGCTACGGTTTTGGCGCTTATTACACATCATATTTTTCAAATGATGTGTATTTAGATACTGTGGCTCAATATACTCATTATCGTAATGATTATAATAGTATTTACGGTAGTGATGCTACCCAGAATGGTGATGGTATAACTTTATCTGTGGAAGCGGGTAAGCCGTTCAAATATACCAACGGTTTGTATCTGGAACCTCAAGTTCAGCTAATGTATCAATACCTTCATTTAGATGCGACAAATGATGGTATTGCCTATGTTAAATCAACATCAGATAACTCAGGCCTCGCTCGCATAGGCGGACGACTCGGTTATGATAGTGTTAAAACCTCCAAAGCGCATCCATATTTGACGGCAAACGTTCTCACCAATATTGGTCGTTCGCCAGACGTCACTGTGAGCTCAGTGAGAATGAACCAAAATTACTCTGATCAATGGTATGAACTAGGCGGTGGTTTTACCGGTGATATCACCAAAAACGCATCGTTATATGCTGATATGAAATATCAGCATGACTTTGAAGGGAATATGCATGGTTTTGCCGGTAATCTAGGCGTTAGGGTGAACTGGTAATATTTAAAAGCGGTAGATTTGTATCTACCGCTTTTAACTTACCTACCAACATTACATATTCGACCCACCACTTGAACTTGTAGGCAGCCCTACAATCAACAGCCAGGGAATATTACGTTTATGTGTCTTAGCTGTATCACTGACATCAAGCGCCCGAGAAAATCATGCGTACGGGCTACGCGCACTGGATATAGTAAAATCAGACTAGCAGCAAAAAAGCCCCATCAGAGAAGTGATGAGGCTATTGGCGACAACCATCCGGAACGTTCAACCGATTATTTTACTGACTCAATCAGTGTTGCGTATGACCCGTTTATTGTTAACGTCCATGCAGGGATAAATCCCCGGCAGCGACTTCTGCATACGATGCCAGATCTCGCCACTTTCGTGCCCGTAGCGGCGCACCGTCTCATAGACCTTCTCGTACTCGCCCTTCTCACACAGCTCAATCAGCTTATGATAGAAGCCCAGGCCCAGCGCACGCGCTTCCGGGCTGGAGAAATAGTGGCGTCCCAAACGCGTATAGAGCCCTTTCATCCCGTTGAGGATCAGGCCATAGATCGGATTACCGGAGGCAAACGCCAGACCACGGAACACGCTGTAATCCAGTTCAGCAAAAGCGTCGGCATGGTCGGCAACTTCACGCGTTGTCGCCAGCACTTCCAGCGCTTTTTCCGGATGCTGACGGAATGCGGTACGAATATAGATGGTGGCGATATTGGTGCGCACTGACAGCAGATTATCAATCAGCTGCGGCACGCTGTCATGATCGAGACGCGCCAGCGTCTCCAGGATATTAAGCCCGGATGTCTCCCAAAAATTGTTGACCTTCGTTGGCTTACCGTGCTGAATCGTCAACCAGCCATCTCGCGCCAGGCGTTGCAACACTTCACGTAAGGTAGTACGGGTAACCCCAATTAATTCAGAGAGTTCGCGTTCTGCCGGAAGAATCGACCCAGGTGGAAAACGGTTATTCCAGATGCTTTCGACAATATACTCTTCCGCGAAACCCGCCGGGCTTTGCGCCTTAATGACCATAGTAAAAATTCCATTACACAGCGTTGCAATTGGACTCATCATACCAGAGCCAACATTGAGCAGATAGCAGGGCAACGGAATTAAAAAGGGATCGCCGTTTCATTTTTCATATTTCGTGGCCGGACGGAAAAGGTGCACGCCGGGGGAATTCTGGCGGTATATCTGTTTTAATGGTAAAAAATGTCATCTTTTCAGGAGGAAGACGATTGTCATGGAAATCTCTTACGGTCGCGCCCTGTGGCGCAACTTTCTTGGTCAGTCACCGGATTGGTACAAATTACTGCTGCTTATTTTCTTAGTGATCAATCCACTGGTGTTTTTGATCAATCCGTTTGTCGCCGGATGGCTACTGGTGGTGGAGTTTATCTTCACCCTGGCCATGGCGTTGAAGTGTTACCCACTGATTCCGGCGGGCTGCTGGCTATTGAGGCCGTATTTATCGGCATGACGTCCGCTGAACACGTGCGCAACGAGGTGGCGGCTAATCTGGAAGTCCTGCTGCTGCTGATCTTTATGGTCGCCGGCATCTACTTTATGAAACAGCTGCTGCTGTTCATCTTTACCCGTTTGCTGCTGACCATTCGTAGTAAACGGCTGCTGTCGCTGGCCTTCTGTCTTGCCGCCGCGTTTCTGTCGGCATTCCTCGATGCCTTGACGGTGGTCGCCGTGATCATCAGCGTCGCGGTCGGCTTCTACAGCATCTATCATCGGGTGGTTTCCGCGCGACCGGATGATGACGACCTGCTGGACGACAGCCATATTGATAAACACTCGCGCGTGGTACTGGAGCAGTTCCGCGCGTTCCTGCGCAGCCTGATGATGCACGCCGGTGTGGGGACCGCGTTGGCGGCGTCATGACGATGGTCGGCGAGCCACAGAACCTGATTATCGCTAAGGTGGCGGGCTGGCATTTTGGTGAGTTTTTCCTGCGCATGTCCCCTGTCACCGTTCCGGTCTTTGTCTGCGGCCTGATCACCTGTCTGCTTTTGGAAAAGTTTAAAGCTTTTGGCTATGGCGCCGAACTACCCGAACCCGTTCGTCAAATTCTTCATGATTTCGACGAGCGTAGCCGCAAGCAGCGCTCACGCCAGGAGAGCATGCGCCTCATCGTTCAGGGGATTATTGGCGTCTGGCTGGTGCTGGCGCTGGCGTTACATCTGGCGGAGGTGGGGCTGATTGGCCTGTCGGTGATTATCTTCGCGACCTCATTTACCGGCATTACCGACGAGCACGCGATTGGTAAGGCGTTTACCGAAGCGTTGCCGTTTACCGCACTGCTAACGGTGTTCTTCGCCGTCGTGGCGGTGATTATCGATCAACACCTGTTTGCGCCGATTATCGACTTCGTGCTGCAAGCTTCACCGCACGCCCAACGTTCGCTGTTTTATCTGTTTAACGGTCTGCTGTCGTCGATTTCGGATAACGTCTTCGTGGGTACCGTGTATATCAACGAGGCCAAAACGGCGCTCGATAACGGTGCGATCGATCTGCGTCAGTTCGAGCTGCTGGCCGTCGCTATCAACACCGGTACTAACCTGCCGTCGGTCGCCACGCCAAACGGTCAGGCGGCATTCCTGTTCCTGCTCACCTCCGCGCTTGCGCCGCTCATCCGCCTTTCCTATGGCCGTATGGTGTGGATGGCGTTGCCGTATACGATTGTGCTGACGCTGGTCGGCCTGCTGTGCGTTGAGTTTACCCTGCAGCCGATGATTGACTGGATGATGAATAAGGGAGTATTAGTACTTGCCACAATAACCCACTAATATAGCGGCGTTTATCGATGCCCGTCGGTTTTATCGCGGGCATTGCATCATCATTTACGAATTATTGCGTATAGCCAGATGGCAGGGCTATCGTTTTCGTTTACACTGCGTTTTCAAAGCACGTTCCAGGGAAATGATTATGTTGCGATATTTAAACCAGAGCTCACGTGGCCGCAGTGCCTGGTTATTACTGGCGTTAACCGCTTTTGCGCTTGAGTTAGTGGCATTATGGTTCCAGCATGTAATGCTGTTAAAGCCGTGCGTCCTGTGTATTTACGAGCGCTGCGCGCTGTTTGGCGTGATGGGCGCCGGGATTGTCGGCGCTATCGCACCGAAAAGCCCGCTACGCTATGTGGCGCTGCTGATTTGGCTGTATAGCGCCTTCCGCGGGCTGCAGCTGGCCTGGGAGCACACGATGATTCAACTGCATCCGTCGCCGTTTATGACCTGTGATTTTATGGCCCGTTTCCCGAGCTGGCTGCCGCTTGATAAGTGGCTGCCTCAGGTGTTCGTCGCTTCCGGCGATTGCTCTGTGCGCCAGTGGGAATTCTTATCGCTGGAGATGCCGCAGTGGCTGGTGGGTATTTTTGCCGCCTACCTGATCGTGGCGCTACTGGTGCTGATTGCCCAGCCGTTTAAACCGAAACGCCGCGACCTGTTTGGCCGTTAATTGTCGTTTGAGCCAGTGGCGATGCTATCGCTGCTGGCCCCTCTCCTACCAAATCCCCGCCAATGTCCCGATGCCATAACCGGCGACCAGCAGTAACCCCAACCACCCAGATTGATCATAACCGCAAGTACTAACAGCTTTATTGAACTACGCATGTCCATCCCCACACCGATGCCGATAATATCTCTATCGGCAGAGTGCAGGAATTAAGGAGTGATTTTATTAACGGAAGCGTAAAAAGCGAGAATGAAGCACGAAATCGGACGTTAGTCAGCCCATTCTGGTTTATTTAAGATATGGTCTTGCCAGTCACGCACTTCTGACTCCTTCACCGCAATATGACGCACAGAAATACGCTCGCCATGCATCGCGGCTTTTGAACCGGTTATCAGCGGATGCCACTGCGGCAGCGGTTGACCTTCCGCCAGCAGACGATACGCGCAGGTATGCGGCAGCCACTCGAAGGTAGGCAGGTTATCGCGGGTCAGCTTGATACAGTCCGGCTCATAGTCGAAACGGCGTTCGTAGTTACGGCATTGACAGGTCTTGATGTTTAGCTGTTTGCAGGCAACGTTGGTGAAGTAAATTTCGTCGGTGTCTTCATCCATCAGCTTGTGCAGGCAGCACTGGCCGCAGCCGTCGCACAGCGACTCCCATTCGGCATCGGTCATGTCGTCAAGGGTCTTGCTCTGCCAGAAAGGTAATTCGCTCATCGGGATGTCCACATCAAAAATCAGGGTGCTTCTTATAACCAGTCTGGCACAGGGATGCAAGTTTTGCCGCCCGATTGGGGCGGCAAGCAGGGATTACAGCACGCGGGTTGTCAGAGAATAGCCGTTAAACAGCACGTCCAGTTCATCACCACCGTGGAGCGGGCCGACGCCTTCCGGCGTACCGGTCAGCACCACGTCGCCCGGCTTGAGGGTGAAGAAGCGGCTCATGTAGGCAATCAGCGGTACGATTTTGTGGATCATATCCGCCGTCGAGCCCTGCTGACGCACCTCGCCGTTCACCTTCAGGCCCAGCGTGGTATTTTGCGGGTCGCCTTCGAAGGCTGCCGCCGGGATAAAACCGGAGATCGGGCAGGAATTATCAAAGCCTTTCGCTTTTTCCCACGGTTGCCCGGCCTTTTTCATTTTGCTCTGCACGTCGCGCAGCGTGAGGTCCAGCGCGACACCATAACCCGCAATAGCCTGCATGACGTGATCTTCCGTCGCCTGACGCAGCGTCGCGCCAATCAGCACCGCCAGCTCGACTTCATGGTGCACAGAGCCCAGGCCCTGCGGCAGAATCAGCGGCTGGCGCAAGTCGCAGAGTGCGGTTTCTGGCTTAATAAACAGCACGGGCTCTTCCGGCGTCGCGCTGCCCATCTCCTGGATATGCTTTGCATAATTACTGCCAACACAGACAACTTTGCTTACCGGGTAATCCAGCAGCGCACCCTGCCAGTTATGATGTTGATACATACTTTTCCCTTATTTGTTGTGTAACCAGGAACAGACATTAGCCGGAAGCGAAAACTATTCGCCCTTATTTTTGACGTCGGCCAGATGCTGTTTCAACAGATTTTCAGGCGGCGGTGGCATCTGTAAATAATAGCCCTGATCTTTTAACGCCTGTTTTACCTTTTCCAGATCGGCATTGATAAGCTTCTTGCGTCCGTCCAGCGGCAACAGCATCGCCAGCTGCGGCTGGCCGAAGCCCTGCATCAGTTCTTCCGGGACGCGAGAGAAATCGTCTTTTTTTTCGACATACAAATAGGTTTGATCACGTTTAGAACTACGATAAATCACACAAAACATACTTTATACTCGGAATTAGGACTGTGGTTACTTGCTTGAATATATTAGTGACTATAACATGACTGATAGTCTTCGGAATATCGCCGCGCGCGAAGCTGCGATAAATAGCAAATTGAGTAAGGCCAGGATGTCAAACACGCCAATCGAACTTAAAGGCAGTAGCTTCACCTTATCGGTGGTCCATTTGCATGATGCAAGACCCGAGGTTATTCGTCAGGCGTTAGAAGACAAGGTCGCCCAGGCTCCGGCTTTTTTCCGTCATGCCCGGTTGTGGTCAACGTCAGCAACCTTGAAGAGTTTACCCAGTGGCGCGCGATTCAGCAGGCGATTATGGCTGCCGGTCTGCGTATCGTGGGCGTCAGCGGCTGTAAAAATCCGCAGTTCAAAGCGGCCATTGACCAATCGGGCCTTCCTTTACTGACTGAAGGTAAAGAAAAAGTTGTTCGTGCCGCACCCGTTGAGCAGCCCAAGCCCACTGAACCCGAGCCAATTGTTAGTCCGATCACAAAAACGCGAATGATTGATACGCCAGTACGTTCCGGTCAGCGCATTTATGCACCAAACTGTGATCTGATTGTGACAAGCCACGTCAGTGCAGGTGCTGAGCTGATTGCCGACGGTAATATTCACGTGTATGGCATGATGCGTGGACGCGTTCTGGCGGGCGCCGGCGGAGGCCGGGAAGCACAAGTATTTTGTACCCACCTGGCTGCGGAGCTGGTCTCCATCGCCGGGGAATATTGGCTGAGCGACCAGATCCCAGCCGAATTTTATGGCAAAGCGGCGCGTCTGCGGTTAGACGACAGCGCTTTGACTATTCAACCGTTAAATTAATCCCTTTTTAACAAGGAATTTCTATGGCACGCATTATTGTTGTGACTTCAGGTAAAGGGGGCGTGGGTAAGACCACCTCCAGCGCGGCCATCGCGACTGGTTTGGCGCAGAAGGGAAAGAAAACGGTCGTTATCGATTTTGATATCGGTCTGCGTAACCTTGACCTCATCATGGGCTGCGAACGTCGCGTAGTGTATGATTTTGTTAACGTTATTCAGGGCGATGCCACGCTGAACCAAGCATTAATCAAAGATAAACGTACCGAGAATCTCTACATTCTGCCGGCTTCGCAGACGCGCGATAAAGATGCGCTGACTCGCGAAGGCGTCGAGAAAGTCCTCGACGAGCTGAAAAAGATGGAATTCGACTTCGTGGTCTGCGACTCCCTGCGGGTATCGAAACCGGCGCACTGATGGCGCTGTACTTCGCCGACGAAGCCATCATCACCACCAACCCGGAAGTCTCCTCGGTACGCGACTCAGACCGTATCCTGGGCATCCTGGCCTCCAAATCCCGTCGTGCGGAAAATGGTGAAGAGCCGATTAAAGAGCACCTGCTGCTGACGCGCTACAATCCAGGTCGCGTGAGCAAAGGCGACATGCTGAGCATGGAAGATGTGCTGGAAATCCTGCGCATCAAACTGGTTGGCGTTATCCCGGAAGATCAGTCCGTCCTGCGCGCCTCAAACCAGGGTGAACCGGTTATTCTGGATACCGTGTCTGACGCAGGCAAAGCCTACGCTGATACCGTAGATCGTCTGTTGGGAGAAGAACGTCCTTTCCGCTTCATTGAAGAAGAGAAGAAAGGTTTCCTCAAACGCCTGTTCGGAGGATAAATTATGGCATTACTCGACTTTTTTCTCTCACGGAAAAAGAATACCGCCAACATTGCTAAAGAACGCCTGCAAATCATTGTCGCGGAACGTCGCCGCAGTGACGCAGAACCGCACTATCTGCCGCAGTTAAGGAAGGATATTCTGGAAGTGATTTGCAAGTACGTGCAGATTGACCCAGAAATGGTCACGGTGCAGTTAGAGCAAAAAGACGGGGATATTTCGATTCTGGAACTCAACGTCACGCTACCGGAAGCGGAAGAGTCAAAATCCTGACTTTCGGTGGTGTAAAAAAAGGCGCTAGTGATAGCGCTTTTTTTGTGTCCGGAAACCGCGTGTAGCCTGATAAGCAAAGCGCCATCAGGCAGCTCCTCGCCCAACGATTGTATTGCCGGATGGCGGCGTTGCCTTATCCGGCCTACAGTCAGGATTTAACGCGGATACTCTGCCAGCAACTTGTCCAGCGCGCCGGACAGCAGCTCACCGCGCCAGCCGGAAATCATTTCCGGCGCGGTATGACGCGGCTTCAGCTGCCAGTGCCAGTTCAGCAGCTGGTTAATCTGGCGACGCGAGGCGAGCATCTCGGCGCTGACGTCGTTCGCCTGCCCACTTCCTGCACCAGCGCCTTAATCTCTTTAAACGCTTTGCGGTAACCCGGCATGTCCATCAGGTTCTGCAGCGGCTCTGGCAGCGCGTCATCAGGCAACGCCTGCGCTTTCTCAACCAGGCTAATCAGCGTTTTACCGTGGAAGCGAATTTCGCTGCCCGACAGCCCGAGACTATCCAGCTCACCGAGGCTGCCCGGCATATAGCGCGCCACGCTCCACAGGTGCTCTTCACGTACCACGAAATTCACCGCCAGGTCGCGCTCGCGCGCCTTGCGCAGACGCCAGTCGGCCAGCAGTTGCAAACAGGCCAGTTGGCGGGTGCGCAGTTGCCAGGCGTTGGTAATATCACGCCACGCCTCGCGTGGGTCAGTCACTTCCTGACGGCGTTGTTGCATCAACAGGCATTCATTCAGCGCCCAATCAAGGCGCCCTTTCTGCTCGGTTTCCGCCATCAGCTTGTGGGCTATCGGCAACAGATACCAGACGTCCGCCGCTGCGTAGTCGCACTGACGCGAGGTCAGCGGGCGCGCCAGCCAGTCGGTACGCGACTCGCTCTTATCCAGCTCAACGCCGGAGTATTCAGCGACCATCGCGGCAAAGCCCCAGGACATCGGGCGACCACAGAAAGCGGCCAGCACCTGCGTGTCGATCAGCGGCTGCGGCATGGCGCCGAAAACGTTCATAAAGACTTCTAAATCTTCACTGCCCGCGTGCAGGAACTTGGTGATGTTGCGGTCCTGCAGAATCGCCTGCAGCGGCAACCAGTCGGTGATATCCAGAGGATCGATCAGCGCCGTACGCTCTCCATCGAAAAGCTGAATCAGGCCCAGCTGCGGATAGTAGGTGCGGGTGCGGACAAACTCGGTGTCCAGCGCGACGGCGGTTGTCTGACGAACGGCGTCGCACAGCGTGTGCAGCGCATCGTTGGTGGTGATCATCTGATAGTTCAAATCATACTCTCTTATTTTGTGCCAAAAAAAACGCCAGCAGAGCTGGCGTTAGGCATCATGACTCGTGACTTATCCCTTATTGTCCACTTTGGCGCGGGCTTCGTCACGTAATTCTCGTCTTAAAATTTTCCCGACGTTGGACTTCGGTAATTCCTGACGGAATTCAACCAGTTTCGGCACTTTGTATCCGGTTAGCTGACGGCGGCAGAAGGTAATCAGCGCCTCTTCGGTCAGGCTTTGGTCTTTTTTGACCACGAAGATCTTCACCGCTTCACCGCTATTGCCGGAAGGGACACCGACGGCGGCCACTTCCAGTACGCCGGAATGCTGCATCACCACGTCTTCAATTTCATTCGGGTAGACGTTAAAACCTGACACCAGAATCATATCTTTTTTGCGGTCAACGATGCGCAGGAAGCCTTCCTCATCCATTACCGCGATATCGCCGGTATGCAACCAGCCGTCTTTGATAATTTCCGCGGTGGCGTCCGGGCGCTGCCAGTAGCCTTCCATCACCTGCGGCCCCTTCACGCACAGTTCGCCCGGCTGGCCGACGGCCACTTCGTTGTCGTCATCGTCCACCAGTTTCACCTCAGTTGAGGGCACCGGCAGACCAATGCTGCCACTGTGATAGTCGATATCATGCGGGTTGACGCTCACCAGTGGCGCACATTCGGTCAGGCCATAGCCCTCCAGCAGATACTGCCCGGTCAGCTTCACCCAGCGTTCAGCCACCGAATGGTTCACCGGCATTCCCCGCCCGCCGACAGGTGCAGCGTGGAGAAATCGAGCTGCTGGAACTCTTTATTATTCAGCAGCGCATTGAATAGCGTATTCACGCCGGTCATGGCGGTGAACGGATATTTTGCCAGCTCCTTCACCAGACCCGGAATATCACGCGGGTTGGTGATCAGGATATTCTGCCCGCCCAGTTCGATAAACAGCAGGCAGTTCATGGTCAGCGCAAAGATGTGATACAGCGGCAGCGCGGTGATCACCACCTCTTTCCCTTCGTGCAGCAGAGGCCCGTAGGTCGCTTTCACCTGCTCGAGGTTGGCGAGCATATTGCGATGGGTCAGCATCGCGCCTTTCGCCACGCCGGTGGTACCGCCGGTATATTGCAGGAAGGCCACATCATCCGCCTTCACCACCGGTTTCACATACTGTAAGCGGTAGCCGCTATGCAGCGCGCGACGGAAGGAGATCGCATCCGGCAAATGGTATTTCGGCACCAGTCGTTTGATGTATTTGACGACAAAGTTGACCAGCGTCCCTTTGGCGGTTGAAAGCTGATCGCCCATGCGGGTCAGAATCACGTGCTTAACCTGAGTTTTATCAACCACTTTTTCCAGCGTGTGGGCAAAGTTGGAGACAATCACGATCGCCTGCGCGCCGCTGTCGTTCAACTGATGCTCCAGCTCACGCGGGTGTAGAGCGGGTTGACGTTGACCACGATCATCCCGGCACGCAGGATGCCGAACAGAGCAACCGGATATTGCAGCAGGTTAGGCATCATCAGCGCGACACGATCGCCCTGCTTCAGCCCCAGCCCCTGTTGGAGATAAGCGGCAAAGGCGCGGCTGCGCTCTTCGAGCTTACGGAAGGTCATCACTTCGCCCATATTGACGAAGCCGGGCTGATCGGCAAAGCGTGTTGCCGCGTGTTCAAACAGTTCCACCAGGGATTGATAACGGTCAGGATTGATCTCTGCCGGAACATCAGCAGGATAACGGTTGAGCCAAACCTTTTTCAAAGCATCACCTCTAAAATACGTATTCGTCGTCATCGCAACCCCAAATGATAAACTTTCGTTAACATTATATTAACTCAGCGTACCAGTTTAAGAATTAATCAGAATTAAGGTTGCGAAGCGCGTCACTCTTTATTTTTTTTATATCCATTACAACGAAGAAACAGCGGACTAGCCGCTGTTTCTTCGTTGTCTGCTTTTGCACAGATCTTATTCAGTTACGACGTTCCGAACTTCCGCTGGGCCGGGTTATACCATCCCCAGCCGCCGTAACCGTAATTCCAGGGGTGCGGGCCAAAGACCCACGGATCGATAGGCTGCGGCGGCATCACCACCTGCTGGGTAACGCGCCAGCGTTTATAGCCAGTGGCCTGAACGTGCAGGAAATTGTACTTCGTGGTGCCCACTTTCCCTTCCACGGTGCCGACGATCGGGCCGACCACCGTCACCAGCTGGCCACGGAAATCTACCGGGTCAAGGAAACCGTTAACATCGGCATAGATACGCCCACGGGAGGCTTCGCCGAGAATCGGACGCGCGCCGCTGTCGAGCGGAACGGTGGCGATTTCCAGACGGGTGCGACCCTGCTGGTTTTCAATACCCACAACCGTGCCGCCAAAGCGCGATTCCTGGCCGACATACAGCTGCGGTGCCGCCATCACCCGAACCAGATCCTGCTGCGGCGTTGGGCTACTGCCCTGAATGGCATCCGGCACGCTGACGCAGCCGCTTAACGCTAATGCGATAAGCCCTGCAATTGCGCCACGAACGACGTATTTTTGACCTGCCATGATGCTGCTCCTGGACTCACTATTTATCTGCTTAGAGTCATTCGCGACCGGGAAGTTTCTTCCACGCCACTTCATTACGCAAATAAACCGGCTCCGCTTTCTCGACGACCACCGTTTTACCCTGCGCGAGAAGCTGGCAGGCGATTGGCAGCATATCTTCCGCCTCAGGCAGGGTCACGCCACCGTCGTTCAGGGTCACGTTCGCGCCCTGCGCCATCTCCGGCCAGGCCGCCCAGCCGGTACCAACGGTCGCCCATTCGCCGCTCAATTCGGCTAAACGCTGCTGTACCGCTTCCGGCTTCAGCACCGCTTCGGTTTCTTCACCGTGCCACACGCCCTGTTCATCACGCTGATACTCAGCCCAGTAGACCTCGCCCATGCGCGCGTCGATGGCGGCCAGCACGCGAGTTGCGCCCTGCTTACGCCAGGCCCCTGCGCCATAGTTGCCAGCGTTGACACGCCGATCATCGGCAGCTCAGCGCCCAGCGCCAGCCCTGCGCAATACCAATACCGATACGCACGCCGGTAAAGCTGCCCGGCCCACGGCCAAACGCCAGCGCGTCGAGTTCGGTGAGGCTTACGCCACTTTCAGTAAGAATATCCTGCACGATTGGCAAGATTCGTTGGGTGTGTTCCCGAGGACAAAGCTCGAAATGAGCACTGGTGCTACCTTCATTCCACAAGGCAGCCGAGCAGGCTTCCGTGGCGGTATCAATAGCCAGAATTCGCATGGTTAGTCGCGCTCTCGCAGTTACGGATCAACAAAATGGCGCGCATCTTACCACACTTTGCACCGCATTACCGCGTCGATGACAGCGCCAGGAAACGCACTGCCCGTCGAATGTCGCGAGTGCGCGGCGCGGGCGGCAGGCTGGCGAGGAACGTCGCACCATAGGGGCGCATCACCAGACGGTTATCGCAAATCACCAGCACGCCGCGATCGTCCACATCGCGAATCAGGCGCCCAACGCCCTGCTTAAGGGTAATCACCGCGTCCGGAAGCTGCACCTCTTCGAACGGATCGCCGCCGCGCAGGCGACAGTCTTCCATCCGTGCTTTGAGCAGCGGATCGTCCGGGGAGGTAAACGGCAGTTTGTCGATGATCACCAGCGAGAGCGCGTCGCCGCGCACGTCTACCCCTTCCCAGAAGCTGCTGGTCGCGACCAGCAGCGCGTTACCGGCGCTGACAAACTGTTGCAGAAGCTGCCCTTGCTGGTTTCCCCCTGCAACAAGACCGGCAACGTCATCGTCGCGCGGAACTGTTCGGCAAGATCGCGCATCATGGCGTGCGAAGTACAGAGCATAAAGCAGCGGCCATCGTTGGCCTCAATCAGCGGTTTGAGCATCGCCGCCAGCTGGCGCGCCGCCCCGGTTGATTCGGCAACGGCAGATTGCGCGGCACGCATAAAAGCGCCTGACTGGCATAGTCGAAGGGGCTGGGTAACAGCAGCGAGTGCGCCGCTTCAATACCCAGACGCTCGGTGAAATGGTGCAGATCGTCATTCACCGACAGCGTCGCCGAGGTGAAAACCCAACTGCCCGGTTTGGCCGCCATCACCTCTTTAAATTTATCGGCCACAGTGAGCGGCGTCAGCGCCAGCGTAAAGTGGCGCGAGTTGCATTCGTACCAGTAGCTGTAGCCGGGTTTGTTGATCTCTTTCAGGCGTTTCAGGCGCGCGCGGTAGAGCGTTGCGCGCTCGAAGGCGGCATCGAGCAGCGCAGAACGTCCCAGCGAAAGTTTCGCCACGTCGTAGCACAGCTCCAGCGCGTCATCGAGCAGCAGCAATGCACGCTGCACGGCGCTATCCGCCAGCAGGTCACGCAGGTTGCCACGATAGCCCGGGTCGCCGACCTGCAGGCGAAAATCCTGCGTCGCCTGCGCCAGGCGATCGGCGCACTTTTGTAACTGCTGAGTATCTTTCAGTTCGGTACGATAGGCGATGACCACGTCTTTCGCCAGATCCAGCAGCTGACGGCTGGAGAGCGACTGGCCAAAATATTGGCTGGCGATGTCCGGTAGCTGATGGGCTTCATCGAAGATCATCACGTCGGCCTCGGGAATAAGCTCGCCAAAACCGCTCTCTTTGACCACCATATCGGCGAGGAACAGGTGATGGTTGACCACCACGACGTCGGCGTCCATCGCCTTTTTACGCGCCTTCACCACGAAACACTCCTGATACTGCGGGCAGTCGCTGCCAAGGCAGTTATCGTTGGTGCTGGTGACCAGCGGCCACGCCTGAGAATCCTCGGCGACGCTGACGCAGGTGCTGATGTCGCCATCAACCGTCTGGTTCGCCCAGCTGCGCAGCAGAATGACGTCGCTCAGGGTATTCACCGGTAGATCGCCGCCCGCCAGCGCTTGCTGTTCCAGACGCTCCAGACACAGATAGTTTGAACGCCCCTTTAGCAACGCCAGCTTGCCGGTGTAGTCCAGCGCTTTCGAAACGGTGGGTAAGTCACGGCTGTAAAGCTGATCCTGTAGTGCCTTCGACCCGGTGGAGATGATCACCTTTTTCCCCGATCGCAGCGCAGGGCCAGATAGGCGTATGTTTTACCGGTACCCGTGCCGGCCTCAACCACCAGCGGCTGACCTTCGTCAATCGCCTGAGCGACGGCGTGCGCCATCTGGCGCTGCGGTTCACGCGGTTTAAAGCCGGTTATCGCCTGCGCAAGCTGGCCATCTGCTGCAAAATCGTCCGTCACGTTACCCCTGGAAAAATTCCCAGTGATTATGTCAGGCCAGTCCAGGTTATGCCAGCCTAAGCCGTGACGTCACGGCGACAATGTGGCAGTCTTAGCGCATCGACGTGATGTTAAAAAGGAAAGGAAAATGACGATTGTCCGTATTGATGCCGAAGCGCGCTGGTCTGATGTGGTAATTCATAACCAGACGCTGTACTACACCGGCGTGCCGGCAAACCTGGATGCCGACGCGTTTGAGCAGACGGCTAACACGCTGGCACAGATTGACGCGGTGCTGGAAAAGCAAGGCAGCGACAAGTCACGCATCCTCGACGCCACCATTTTTCTCGCCGACGGGGATGATTTCGCGGCGATGAACAAAGCGTGGGATGCATGGGTCGTCGCCGGCCATGCCCGGTGCGCTGTACGGTGCAGGCGAAGCTGATGAACCCGAAATATAAAGTTGAGATTAAGATTATCGCCGCGGTATAAGCGACGATCACCCTGGCCGGATGGCGGTACGCCGCTATCCGGCAACGCCCGCCAAACTGCCTGATGGCACTACGCTTGCCCGGACACCACATCAGCTGTTCTTTCAGCTGCAGCGTCTCCTGCGGCACGCACTTCAGCGCTTCACGGTAGCTCGCCGCCTGCTTCGGATAACCCCGTATCGATTGCAACAGTACCCGTAGCGCGCTGTCCCAGACGATGCCTTGTAAGTCACTGTACGGCCACAGCTCCGGTTCACGGATAAACGGCACCAGATAGTCTATTCCCTGCTTCACCCCGCGTCCGTCACGGATAGTATTCCAACGGTCGAACTCCACGTGTTCGGCGTAGCGGTTGAGCAACAGATGCGCCTCAAGGTTAAACAACGAATAGTGGAACGGAATGGTACGCTCCAGTTCCATCGTCTGCTTGCCGTCCTGGTCAATTTGCGCCGCCATACGCTGAGTAATCCCCTGCTCAATAATGCGCGCCGCCAGCCCTTATCGCCGTAGAACAGCGCGTTCACCGTGCGCTGCGCGTCGTACCAGGTGCCGTGGTTGTTGTGCCAGACGTATTCAGAATGGCCAATTTCGCTGTAGTACATCCAGTGGTTAAAATCACGGAACCACTGGTGCAGGCCGATGATATCGTCAGTATCCAGCACGCTGGCGCCGTTTATCAGCCCGATGGTATCAACCACCATCCACAGCAGACGGGTATCAATCAGCCCGGTGCCGCGCCCGGAGACAATCCCGGAATCGCCTGGCCGTAGTTGAGGTGCGGGTTCATCCGCGTATCGCCATCAAGGAACCAGCAGCGAATCTGCTGTGCGGCGGCCTGCGCATACTGACGCTGGCCGGTGAAGTACCACGCCAGTCCCAGCGTCAGGCAGCGCTCGCACATACGGATAATGCGCGAGGTATCGGTGTCGTTGTTTTCGCACTGCGGGTTGATATGCCCGTCGCGACGAATATAGGGCAGCCCATTGGGCCGCCGCGGATTCGGCCACCAGTAGGTGCCGAGACTGTAGTAATCGTGGGCGTCGCCGCTCGCCGGACGCAGTTTTTTATGCACCACGCTTTCTGGCGGCTCGCGCCGCAGCTGATCGGCCTCCGCCACCAGTTTGCTCAGCGCGAGTTGCAACGGTGAGAACGGCTGCTTGAGACCCGCGCGCGCATTTTCCAGGCAATTTTCATCCAGGGTGTACAGCTTCATTGCCACCTTATTGGCCCTCCAGGCACGCTATGCGCTGGCCGCTTTGCGCATCAAACAGATGCACACCGGAGAGCTTCGGCTGCAGCCAGATGTTGTCGCCCTCTTTCACCGCCAGGCGCTGCTTAAAGACCGACGTAAAGGCACCGCCGCCGGTATCGCAAAACAGCTGCATATCCGACCCGGTATTCTCCACCGCCGTAACCTTCGCGGCCAGCGCATCATCCGCGCTTCATTCACCACGTTGACCTGTTCGGGCGGATAGCGTACACCACCTGCTGACCATTTTTCACCTGTAAACCCGCAGGCAACGCCAGCAGCGAGCCATCCTTCAGGCGCAGGCTGGTGGTCGGGCCGTTGATCACCACTTCGCCCGGCAGTTGGTTAATTTCCGGCGAACCGATAAAGCCTGCCACGAACAGGTTAGCCGGTTGGTCATACAACTCAAGCGGCGTCCCGGCCTGCTCAATACGCCCATCGCGCAGCACAACGATCATCTGCCCCATGGTCATCGCCTCGATTTGGTCGTGGGTGACGTATACCGACGTGGTTTTCAGGCGACGATGCAGTTCGCGAATCTCGCCGCGCACCTGGGTACGCAGCTTGGCATCCAGGTTGGAAAGCGGTTCATCAAACAGGAATACCTGCGGCTTACGCACAATCGCGCGTCCATCGCCACGCGCTGACGCTGGCCGCCGGAGAGATCCTTCGGCAGGCGCTCCAGCAGCGGCTCCAGCCCAGCAGCGCCGCGGCTTCATCCACTTTTTGCTTAATTTCCGTCTTCGGCAGACGCGCCATTTTTAGCGCAAAGCCCATATTTTCGCGTACCGTCATCTGCGGATAAAGCGCATAGCTCTGAAACACCATCGCGATATCACGCAGCTTCGGTTCCACCTCGGTGACATTACGCTCATTGATATGCACTTCGCCGCCGGAAATCTCCTCCAGCCCGGCAATCATGCGCAGCAGCGTGGATTTACCGCAGCCGCTCGGCCCCACCAGCACGCAGAACTCACCGTCAGGGATAGTCAGCGACACATCTTTAATCACGTGCGCATCGCCATAAGATTTACGCACGCTGTTCAGTACAACGGATCCCATTGGTAGCTCCTTATCCTTTGACCGCGCCGGACATGATCCCGCGGTTGAAATGTTTTTGCAGACCCAGATAAACAATGATGCTTGGCAGCATCGCCAGTAGCGTAATCGCAATGAAAATGTTCGGCGTGATGCTCTCGTCGGTACGCAACGTGCCGAGGATTACCGGAATGGTGTTCAGACTGTCCTGGTTGACCACAATCAGCGGCAGCAGGTACTGATCCCAAATCATAATGAAACCGAATGTCACCACCGTTCCCAGCGCCGGCTTCACCAGCGGCAGAATCACGTGGAAGAAAATCTGCCATTCGTTAGCGCCGTCAATGCGCGCCGCTTCTTCCAGCTCTTTCGGGATAGCCGACATAAACTCGGTCAGCACGAAGATGGAGAAGGCCCAGCCCACTACCGGCAGAATCATCCCCAGATAGCTGTTGTAGAGCGAAGCATCGATAAACGGCAGCCGCCAGTTGATGATCATGTACAGCGGAATGGCGATCACCTCTTCCGGCAGCATCATGGTCGAGAGGATCACCAGGCTGACCAGCGCCACGCCGCGAAACTTCTTACGAGCCAGCGCGTAGGCCGCCAGCGCGCTCACCGACACCTGCAAAATGGTGCCGAAGAACACCACCAGGATAGAGTTGAGCAGGTACTGCCAGACGCCGATGTCCTGCCAGGCGAAGATAAAGTTCTCCAGCGAGAACTGGTTCGGCCACGCCAGCAGCTCGCCCGGTTTAACCGGCGCGCCGCTGAATGCGGTGGCCACGATACCCAGAACGGCCCGACGAAGACAATCAGCAGCAGCGCGTAAATGCACCAGCGTCCTGCGGTATCCCAACGTTTACTTAACATCATGGCTCCTTAGTAACGTGCGATACGTTTTTTCAGCGTCAGATGGCAGATGGTTAACACCACCGTGAAGGCGAACAGCAGGAACGACACCGCCGAAGCGTAGCCGTAGTCGAACTGTTCGAAGCCCAGCTTATAGATGTGGGTCATGATCATCTCCGTGGCGTTAGACGGCCCGCCGCCGGTCGTGGCATACACTTCGGCAAACACGCGGAAACCGCGAATAAAGGAGAGCATCAGCACCACCGACAGCGCCGGAATCATCCCCGGCAGCGTGACGTAGCGCAGTCGGTTCCACCAGTTAGCGCCATCCACGTTCGAGGCGTCATACAGGTCGCGGCTGATACCGGCCAGGCCGGCGATGAAAATGACCATGTTGTACGGCACCGCTTTCCAGATATGCAGCAGCATGATGACGCCCAGCGCCTGATCCGAGCTGGCGAGGAAGCCCTGATCGGCAACGCCGAACCAGCTGAGAATATGGTTCACCACCCCGTTCGGCGTTGGGTTGAACAGAATGCGCCACATTTCGGCGACGATTGCCGCACTGGTGACCGCCGGCAGGAAAATGGCGGTTCGAATAAAGCGCAGGTGGCGCGCCGGGCCTTCCAGCAGCATGGCCAGGAAAAAGGCCAGTATCGCCGCGGCAAACATGGTCACCAGCACGTACAGCAGGGTGTTAACCACCGCTGCGTGCAGCTCAACGTCGGCAAACGCGCGGGTAAAGTTGGCGAACCCCACCCATTCGTCCGGTTGGTTAAAATTGACCTTGTAAAAGCTCATCACCAGACCCTGAATCATTGGGATGAACTTAAACCAGCTGAAGATCACCAGCGCCGGGCGAGGAACAGCCACGGAATCAGCGCTCGCTTACGTTTTGCCGTCAGCCATCCAGTGGCGTCAGGCGACGCGGCTTGCTTTAGCGGCGCGGACTTCGTCTCATGCAGCGTCATCACATACTCCTTTACTTAGCCAGCACGTTTTGTTTTGCCAGCTCGGCGTTCACTTTGCCGTCAATCGTCTTCAGCTCGGCGCTGATATCGCTATTGCAATCGGCAAAGATACGGTTGAAGCCGTCAGCGGCCACCTGACGTACCGGCGTCCAGTTCGGAATTTGCGGCACGTAGCGCCCCTGCTCGTTGTACAATTTGGCAAAGGTTTCCCAGCGTTCGTCCTGGTAGACGGCCTTCACATCCACGTTTTTGTTCACCGGCAGACGCACGACAGGAATATGCTGGCTGCCTTTACCCATGCCGATCTCCTGACCTTCCGGCGAGATCATAAATTCGATGAATTTGCGCGCGGCCTCTTTCTGCTGGCTGCTCTTCATCATAAAGACGGTGGTCCCTTCGGCGAGGGTTGCTTCGCCTTTAGGCCCCACCACCGGCACGACTTCGAATTTGTCTTTGCCCGGATCTTTATCAAACAGCGCAATGTGGTAAGGGCCGCTGAAGAACATGCCGCTCTGACCGGAACGGAAAGAAGGAATGACGTCGGCGGTGGTGGCGTTAATCGCCCCCGGTTGCGTGACCTTTTCGCACATCATGGTGCGCATGAAGGTCATGGCCTGCGCCACCTCCGGCGTATTCAGCGAGGCGCTGAAGGTACCGTTGTGTTCCTTGACGAAATCACCGCCCGCCTGCCAGATAAAGCTGCTCATAAACCAGCTGGCGTAGCCGCGGGTTGTGGAGGCCGGAACGATAAAGCCGTAGGTATCGTTTTTACCGTTACCGTCCGGATCCTGAGTGGTAAAGGCTTTGGCCAGGGTTTGAATATCATCCCAGCTGTTTGGCTGCGGCAGGCCCAGCTTTTCGCGCCAGTCCTTACGGACAAACAGCGCGAAGGTTTGCGCCGAAGTCGGGACGCCGTAGTATTTACCGTCGATATAGCGGGTGCTGTTCCACGCGGTGGGATACAGCTGATCGCCGCCGTTGATGGCTTTCGGGTCAATCTCTTCAGCGATACCCAACTGGATAAATTGCCCCAACGAGGCGGCATCGTTGAAAATCAGGTCCGGCAAGGCGTTACCGGCAGCGGCGCGTGCCAGGCGCTGCTCGAAGTCGGTCGTCGCGTTGAAATACTCGATTTTAATACCCGTTTTTTGCTCGAACGTCTCGGCCTCCTGTTTGTAGATATTCTTCGAGTCGTTACTTGCGCGGATCCAGACGTTAAGGGTGGTGGCGGCATAGCTTTGACCGATGCCAAGCCCCAAAGCGGAGAGAAGTAATAATGAACGTAATTTATTCGCAGACATGATGGCATATCCTTTATTGTAGGGCACAACGGTAAATAAATTCGCACCGACTGTTTTGAGAGGCAGTCGGCATTAATACAACATAGGTAAAAATTTATTTTCGAATATTAAATAGAAAGATATTTTCCAATACAACGGGGCAAAAAAGAAATCCTATTTCAAAAACGCAAAAGGTGAATTAGATCACACACAGAAGTGACAGAATAAGTGACAAAAATAATTTAATTATTAATATCAATAAGATATAATTTTACACTTATTATTGATTAAATCAAAAAAAGTAGAAAACCAACCAAAATCGTGATCGTCATTGCATTAAATGCGTCATTTTTTATCCATCGCAATAAGCATGATGAATATCACAAAAAAATTCACTTTGTCTTTTACACTGCACGCCATCCTATTTACACATTTATTTTTGTTAATTAAAAAGCCTGCCTTTTGCGTGCCGTTAAATACGCAATGGGGTAGTTCTCTTGTTATCTTTTCTCATATTTGCAGAAGGGTTATCACTATGAGTTCAATACCACGCCGAGGAATATTAGGCATTGCCTTACTCTGTTCCGGACTCAGCGCTTCGCTGTACGCTGCCGAACCGTATACGCTGGATGCGAAAGATCTGACCTTCAGCCGTCAGCAGATAGCGGCAAAAGACCCGCTCTTTATGCAGGCCGAAAGCGCGTTGTTAAAAAAGGCAGACCTTGCGCTGAAGCACCCGCTATTTTCGGTGATGGATAAAACGCTCGTCGCCGCCAGCGGCAACAAGCACGATTATTACAGCTTCCCGCCTTACTGGTGGCCGAATCCAGACACCAAAGACGGCCTGCCATACATCCGTAAAGATGGGCAAACCAACCCGACGCCAACAGTGATGCCACCGATAAAAACCGTCTGGTGAAGATGAGTAACGATGTCTCAACGCTGGCGCTGGCCTGGTACTTCTCGCAGGACGAACGCTACGCGCAAAAAGCGGCGCAGCAGATTAAAACCTGGTTCCTCGACCCGAAAACCCGCATGACGCCTAATCTTCAGCATGCCCAGGCGATACCCGGAATCAACACCGGTCGCGGCATCGGGATTATCGATAGCCGGGCGCTGGTTGATGTGGTTGACGCGATTGCCATTCTGCAATCTTCTGGTGCGCTCAGCGAAAAGGACACAGGCGAGTTGAAGCAGTGGTTCGGCGATTTTTATCACTGGATGACCACCAGCCAGAATGGCTTCGAAGAAGAAAACTGGCATAACAACCACGGCACCTACTTTGATATGCAGGCCGCCACTTTCGCCCTGTTCAGCGGCAAAACCGAGGAAGCTAAAAAACGCCTCTATGTGACTCAGCTGCGGCGTATTGCCGGGCAGTTTGACGTGGAAGGCCGTCAGATGGCCGAGTTGGAGCGCACCCGCCCGTGGCACTACAGCAACTTCAATCTCGATGCCTACAGCCGTCTTGGCCGCCTGGGTGAGAAGGCCGGCGTCGATATCTGGAACTTTACCCTCGACGATCACAGCCTGCGCAAGGGTTATCAATACATTGCCGGGTTTATCAATAGCGATACCCCATGGCCGTGGAAAGATCTCGACAAAATGGACGATAAAAAAGCGCTGCGTAACATGGCAACCGCCGCACATGCCTGGCCGGAAGATGCGTTGTTCCGCGAGAAAGCTCAGTGGTTGCGGGCAAAATATCCTGATGACATCACGACGCTCATCGCCCCTCTTAATGTGCCAACAGAGGTCAGGGATAACCAATAATGAAACAATTTTCTGGGCTATGGTCCGATATTGCCAGACGTGCAGCCGGCAATAGCGGCCTGATTGAACGGCTCATCAAGGATGCACAACCGGCACTGAACGCCGAGGTGCGTATTCCGCAAAGCGGAATTGCCACCTGGAATCTGTACTATTTTTGCCCGCATCATGGGGTGCGGCTTATCTGGCAGCCGGACTCGCCGCACCGCCATTGCTGCCCGGTCGACGGTGAAGCCTTCAGCGGCGAGCCGTGGGACGGCGCGTGGTGGCGAGAGATGAATGGCCGTAACGCCAGCGCTTGTCAGCAGCTCGGGCTGCTGTGGCAGCTCACCGGAGAGGAGGCTTATCGCGATAAAGTGCGTACCCTGCTGATGGGCTACGCCGACGTCTATCCCGGCTATGAGATACACGGCGGGATTCCTCACAACGGTCCAGGCAAGATGAACGCCCAGACTCTGTGTGAAGCCAACTGCATTCTGGATATGGCGCTGGGTTACGATTTTATTCAGCACAGCCTGACCGACGACGAGCGGCAACATATCAGCCGCAACCTGCTGCGCTGTGCGGCGACGTTTTTGCAGGCGCATCGCAGCCCGCAAATTCATAACCACGAAGTGAAAATCAGCGCTGCGTTGGGCGTGCTGGGTTTTGTGCTGGAAGATGAAGATCTGCTGGAGTTCGCCGTTAACGCCCCTACGGGCTGCGCTGGCAGCTCGAGCACGGCCTGCTGGAGGAAGGGCTGTGGTTCGAAGGTTCAGTACACTATCACTACTACGCGCTGCAGGGCTTTTTCGCCTTTGAGAAACTGGCGCGGGGCACCCGCTGGAGCCTGCTCGACGGCCCGTGGTACCCGCAAATGCTCAGCTTCCCGCTCTCGCTGCTGCTGCCGGATGGCACCTTCCCGCGGCTCAACGACTGCATCGCGGGCCAGGAGAAACTGCACCACCGGGATCTCTACGAATTCGCCTGGTTTATCTGGCGCGATCCGCACTACGCGGCCGTTTTGCACTTCACCGAGGCGCAGCCGGACGAAAGGGAAACCCTGCTATGGCGTGATAGTCCGCTACCGGAAACCACGCCGTACCTGATCCCTCAGCAGTCGCTGTTTGCGCCAGGCGCGGGTCTGACGCTCTGGCGTCGGCCGCAGCAACAGCAGGCGGTGCTGATCAAACACAGTCCGTGGGGCGGCGAGCATGACCATTATGACAGGCTCAGCCTGTTGTTGTGGCAGCGCGACGGTTGGCTACTGCCGGATCTCGGCACGACCGGCTACGGCGCCAAAATGCATTACGACTATTACAAGAACAGCGCCACCCATAACACCTTGACGGTGAATCAGACCAATCAGCCTCCGCCAATGCGGCGGTGCTGGGTTGGCATATGGGCGATGATTATCTGTGGCTGGATACGGAAGTGGATTGGGGCAACCCCGCCGCAGCTTAACAGCCATACCCGCTTAGAGTGGGACGAAGAGGCCTGGCGCGAAGTGCGTTTTCGCCGTCGCTTGCTGTGGCTGGACGACGTGCTGATCGATCTCTCCATGGTCGATAACCCGCACCGCCAGCAGCTTGACTGGACGCTGCATCTGGCCGCACAGGCGCTCGATCAAAGCGGTACGCCAATGCCCTTCTCGCTCAGTGGTCCGCTGCGGCATATGACGGAGTCGACCATGACGCCGTTGCATGGCTGTCAGCCGCGCCATTTTGCCCGTGAAGGCGATACCGTGGCGCTATGGCTGGCCGGCGACGGCGAACTGTGGCAGGGGCTGGCGCCGGATAACCCGGCGGTTAGCGACCTCAGCTATCTGGTGATGCGCAACCATCTGCCGCAGGCGCGATTTGTCTGTCTGTGGGATCTGGCGACCAAATCGCCGCTTACCGAGGTCAGCGTGCACCACACGGCTATCGGCACGCAGCTCTCATTCTGGCGCGGTGACCGTGTCGCCCATGTCACCCTCTACGATGACCCGGCGTTGCCACCAGATATTCTTCTCTGACCCGCCGCCTTCCGGCAACGGAAGGCGCGTTTAGCGTTGTTCCACGGTTATCATGCTGACGAAAGGATGGTACTGCCAGGGTATCGAACCGCCCTGCTGGTACATTTTAGAGATGGTGCCGTCGAGGTAGAGCATTTGCCGTACGTTAAGGCGCGATTTTGCATAACAGGCGAAGTCATAGAAGTTGGTCTCCCGCTCGCTGAGCATAAAGATCACTTTCCCTTCCGCCGTCAGGCCGACACCGTTGCGCAACTTGCGCGAACTGGCGGAGGGCTTCAGCCGCCAGTTGATCACCCCGTTTTCGATCAACATCGGCCCGGATTGTACGGCATAGTCCATTCCCTTCGTGGACTTCAGCTTATCAAGGCTGACAATGCCGCGTGCTGATTGCGTAAATAGAACACACCGCCAGGCTTGATAAAAAAATTACCGCCGCCGGAGGCGCGATTGACCGCCACCTTTTTCTGCCCATTTTCGATATACAGCCCCAGCGGCGCATAGGCTTTATCGTAGATCCCGCCGTTCATCGCCATCCGCACACGGCCATCACGATTAATCTCACCCAGCAGCCCACGTAATGAGTCATAGGCTTTGCCGTCAGGCTTACGCCAGTACATCATGATACGTTCGTGTTGAGCATCAACCGTGTAGCTTTGCAGCGTGAGTTTGGGGTCGGTGAGTTGGCACGCATCCTGCGCGACCGCTGCCAGCGGCGCTATCGCCAGCAGCAACAGAGTAAAACGGACGGTCATCGTTTACTCGTCTTCATCCTCAAAACGGGCGACGATACGTTCGCCGGTATGCGTCGCGCGCAGCTCGTCAGCTACCAGCGCAATCGCCTGGCCGCTCGCCATTCCCTGTGCCATCAGTTCCTGAATACGCTCGACGGCTTTCTGCTGCTGCTCATGGCTCAGTGAAGGTAATCCTGCAAACATCATTTACTCCTGCTACATTGTGTGCGCTTATTATTTCATGCTGCCCGATTATTAGCCATAGGCAGCGCAGACCTGGCTGGACTGAATAACAATGTTACACCCTTCAACCCTAACGCTTCCCTGGCGACAGGACGCTGCGGAATACTATTTCGCCCCGCTCAGCGCCTCACCGTGGGCAATGATGCTGCACTCCGGCTATGCCGAGCACCCGCACAGCCGCTACGATATCGTGGTCGCCGAACCGCGTACCACGCTGCTCACCTGCGGTGATACCACCACGGTAAGTGGTCAGAGCGGCGCAATGTCATCGACGGACGATCCGTTGGCTCTGCTACAACACGCGCTCGATGACAGCGAATTCTCCCGCCATCCGCTGGCTGACTTACCGTTTACCGGCGGCGCCGTGGGGCTGTTTGGCTATGATTTGGGACGACGTTTTGAGAAGCTGCCGACGCGGGCGCGGCACGATATCGCCCTGCCGGACATGGCGGTCGGGATCTATGACTGGGCGCTGATTGTCGACCATCAGCGTCAGGTTGTCACCTTACTGAGCTATGACGATGTGGAAGCTCGTCTGGCGTGGCTGCAGCAGCAGGTTGCGCCGCAGTCTCCCCCTTCGCTCTCACCTCGGCGTGGCAGTCCAATATGAGCCGCCAGCAGTACGGCGAGAAATTCCGTCAGGTGCAGGCATATCTGCGTAGCGGCGACTGCTATCAGGTGAATCTGGCCCAGCGCTTTCAGGCCACCTATCAGGGCGACGAATGGTCGGCGTTTGTCCGACTGAACCGCGCCAACCGCGCACCGTTCAGCGCCTTTCTGCGCCTTGCCGACGCCGTGATTTTGAGCCTGTCTCCAGAGCGTTTTATTCAGCTTCATCAGCGACAGATCCAGACTCGGCCAATCAAAGGCACGCTGCCTCGCCTGGACGATCCGCAGGCAGATGCTGCTCAGGCGTCGAAACTGGCCAATTCGCCGAAAGATCGTGCAGAAAACCTGATGATTGTCGATCTGATGCGCAACGACATTGGCCGTGTGGCGACGCCCGGCAGCGTACGGGTGCCGGAACTGTTCGTGGTGGAGCCATTCCCGGCTGTGCATCACCTGGTGAGCACCATTACCGCGGAACTACCCGACTCGCTGCACGCCAGCGATCTGCTGCGCGCCGCTTTTCCTGGCGGCTCTATCACCGGCGCGCCGAAAGTACGCGCCATGGAGATTATCGACGAACTGGAACCGCATCGACGCAACGCCTGGTGCGGCAGCATCGGCTACCTCAGCGCCTGTGGCAATATGGATACCAGTATCACCATTCGCACCGTTACGGCGACCAACGGCACGCTGTACTGCTCGGCGGGCGGTGGGCTGGTGGCCGATAGCAATGAAGATGCGGAATATCAGGAAACATTTGATAAAGTTAATCGTATCTTACATCAACTGGAGTCCTGAGCATGGCAGACCGTTCGTTGGATCTGGACGATTTTCTCTCCCGCTTTCAGCTACTTCGCCCACAGCCAACCCGCTCGGCGCTCAACGCCCGCCAGGCGGCGGTTCTGATCCCCATCGTCCGTCGCCCGGAACCCGGACTGTTGCTCACGCAGCGCTCCGCACGTTTGCGCAAACACCCAGGACAGGTGGCCTTTCCCGGCGGCGCGGTGGACAGCAGCGACGCCTCGCTGATTGCCGCCGCCCTGCGTGAAGCGCAGGAAGAAGTGGCGATCCCACCCGAATGCGTGGATATCATCGGCGTACTGCCGCCGGTCGATAGCGTCACCGGTTTTCAGGTCACGCCTGTCGTCGGCGTTATTCCGCCGAATCTGCATTATCACGCCAGCGAAGATGAAGTGGCGTCGGTGTTTGAGATGCCGCTGGCCGAAGCGCTGCGTTTGGGGCGCTATCATCCTCTCGACATCCACCGCCGCGGTAATTCGCATCGCGTCTGGCTCTCCTGGTATCAGCACTATTTTGTCTGGGGCATGACCGCTGGCATCATTCGTGAGCTGGCGCTACAAGTGGGCCTCAAGCCCTGACTATACTGATCATATCCACCGGTTTTCAGTATTAGTAAAATCACGGCTATTCATTAGTTAAATTCATGTGAATAGTTAAGCTGAACGCCGGGTTCCCTCATACACTATGCGCAGTAATTACATCGTTGCCGCAACGGCGCGGCAACCCTGTCAGGAGTGTTAAAGTGATTAGTATATTCGACATGTTCAAGGTGGGGATTGGCCCTCATCTTCCCATACTGTAGGGCCGATGAAGGCTGGCAAACAGTTCGTCGATGACCTGGTCGAAAAGGGACTGATTGATGACGTGACGCGCGTAGCCGTCGACGTCTACGGTTCCCTTTCCCTCACCGGTAAGGGCCACCATACCGATATCGCGATTATTATGGGTCTGGCGGGCAACCAGCCAGATACCGTGGATATCGATGCGATACCCGCGTTTATCCGCGATGTAGAAACCCGTGGGCGTCTGCTGCTGGCCAATGGCCGCGTAGAGGTCGATTTCCCGGCGGACGACGGCATGCGTTTTCGCAGCGAGAACCTGTCGTTGCATGAAAACGCCATGCAGATCCACGCCTGGGCCGGCGATACGCTGGTATACAGCAAAACCTATTACTCTATCGGCGGCGGCTTTATCGTCGATGAAGAACACTTCGGCAAAGAAGCCAGCAACGCGGTAACCGTCCCCTATCCGTTTGCCTCCGCCACCGAAATGCTCGGCTACTGCAAAGAAACCGGCCTGTCGCTGTCCGGCATGGTGATGCAGAACGAACTGGCGCTGCACAGCAAACAAGAAATTGAAGACTACTTTGCCAACGTCTGGCAGACCATGCGCGCCTGTATCGACCGCGGCATGAATACCGAAGGCATTCTGCCTGGGCCACTGCGCGTTCCGCGTCGTGCATCCGCCCTGCGCCGTATGCTGGTGTCCAGCGACAAACTCTCCCACGATCCGATGAACGTCGTGGACTGGGTGAACATGTTCGCGCTGGCGGTCAACGAAGAAAACGCCGCCGGGGCCGCGTGGTGACCGCGCCGACCAATGGCGCCTGCGGGATCGTCCCGGCGGTTCTGGCCTATTACGATCACTTTATCGAGCCGGTCACCCCGGATATCTACATCCGCTACTTCCTGGCTTCCGGGGCGATTGGCGCGCTGTATAAAATGAACGCCTCGATTTCCGGTGCGGAAGTCGGCTGTCAGGGTGAAGTGGGTGTCGCCTGCTCGATGGCGGCGGCGGGTCTTGCCGAGTTGCTGGGCGCCAGCCCAGAGCAGGTTTGCGTGGCGGCGGAAATTGGTATGGAGCACAATCTGGGGCTGACCTGTGACCCGGTTGCCGGCCAGGTGCAGGTACCGTGTATCGAACGTAACGCCATCGCCTCGGTGAAAGCGATCAACGCCGCACGCATGGCCATGCGCCGTACCAGTGAACCGCGCGTGTCGCTCGATAAGGTTATCGAGACGATGTACGAAACCGGTAAAGATATGAACGCCAAATACCGCGAAACCTCCCGCGGCGGCCTGGCGATTAAAGTACAGTGTGACTAACCACACTTTTCACCCACCCCTAATACGGGTGGGTGAATTATTCCCTTCTTTTCCCTCACAATGTTCGCTTGCCACTACACTTGCCTTTGCAGCACTGGTATTTTCAATATCACTCTATTCGCACTGAGCATCGGACATGCAAACAGCACAATGGATTATCAGGAAGTATCTCCGTAAGCGAATCGCTGTTTGTGTGATTATCGCGGTGGGTGCCTTTGCGCTTACCCTGGGGACGCGATTTATTTCGCAGCGTAGCGTAAATCAGCAACAGATCGATGCGCTGACGTTCCATTCCGTCGAACGCCTGAATAAAATATTACAGCCGGTGGAAACCCAGCGACAGGCGATGCTGGCGCTGGTTGGCCAACCCTGTATGGCCATCCATCTTCCATTGCGCAAGTTGGCGGTTACCCTGCAAACGGTACGCTCAATCGCACTCATAAAATCGGGACAGCTGTACTGTTCCAGCGCGCTGGGCGCGCGCGATGTTGCCGTCCATTCCCTACAACCGCAGTTGCCGACCAGCCAGCCGCTGCTTGAGCTGACCACCGACCATTCCCTGCTGAAGGGAACGCCGATACTGATTCAATGGTATCCGGCCTCTGCCGACGGCCAGGATGGCGTACTGGTGTCTATCAACATTGATCTCATCAGCAATATTATCCTTGAACCGTCCCTCCGCTGATTAGCCACGTCAGTCTGAACGTGGGTGAACATCATTTTCAGCATGAGGCCGGCATTACCGATGCGCTGGTCAACGACGGTGACAACGTCTATACCGAGCCTCCACGGCCTTTCCTTTTAGCGTCACCGCCACAGCCCGGCGCCGACCAGTTGGCGTTGCGTAATCTGCTCTCCGAGCTGCCGCTGGCTATCATCATGAGCGTGCTGTTTACCTGGATTGCCTGGCTGGCCACCGCCGGGCGGCTCAGCTTCTCGCGGGAAATTAATATGGGGATCGCGGGCAAGGAATTTAGCCTGTACTGCCAGCCGCAGATGGATGCCCGGATGCAGCGTTGTGTCGGCGTCGAGATCCTGCTGAGGTGGCACAATCCCAGAGTCGGCTGGGTAGAGCCGGACGTATTTATTCCCATTGCCGAAACGCAAAACCTGATTATTCCGCTCACTCGCTATGTGATTAGCGAAACGGCGCAAAAACTGCATCTTTTCCCCAAAGACAGTGACTTCCAGATAGGCATTAACGTTGCCGCGCCGCACTTCAAGAACGGCCGCTTGCTGAAAGACTTACATCAACACTGGTTTAGCTGTCAGCCCATTCAGCAGCTAACGGTCGAACTGACCGAGCGCGATGCCCTGCATGACGTGAACTACGAAGTGCGCAGTGATCTGGGGAATCACCAGATCAAGCTGGCGATCGATGACTTTGGCACCGGAAACAGCTCCCTGTCCTGGCTTGAAATGCTGCATCCCGATGTACTGAAGATTGATAAATCGTTCACCAGCGCCATCGGCACCGATGCGGTGAACTCAACGGTCACGGACATTATTATCGCGCTGGGGCAACGGCTGAATATCGAACTGATTGCGGAGGGCGTGGAGACACGCGAGCAGGCGCAGTATTTGCAGCGTCACGGCGTCCACTTATTGCAGGGATATCTGTTTTCGCCGCCGATGCCGCTGGCGGATTTTCCGCAGTGGCTGGCTGAGCAGGAAAGCCGAAAAAACTAGCCCGGCGTCAACATTGACGCCAGGCTACCGGGTATTACTCTTCTTCGTCGTGTGCGGAAACCAGCTTCACGACGCGCACCTGATCGACGCGATAGCTGTTCGCTTCGGTCACGGTGATTTGCAGCGACGGCAGTTCAACCGTCTCGCCACCGCCGGAATCTGACCGTTTACCGCAATCACCAGACCCGCGACGGTCGCGTAGTCGTTATCTTCATCGACCAAATTATCGAGGCCCAGCGTCTGCTGTAACGCATGCAGGTCCGTGGTGCCTTTCACTAACCAACCTTCACCATCGGCCACAATTTCCGGCGTTTCATCTGCATCCGGGAACTCACCGGCAATGGCTTCCAGCACGTCCAGCGGCGTCACCAGCCCTGAACCACGCCAAACTCGTTAGTCACGATAACGAAACTCCCGCGCGCCCGGCGCAGTACGCCCAGCAGGTTAATCGGGTCGAGGGTATCCGGCACGATAATCGCCGGCGTCGCCGCGGCAATCGCCAGCACGTCTTCACCCGCTTCCAGCGCCACCAGCAGCTCTTTAGCACGAACAATACCGACAATTTCATCCAGCTCACCGCGGCATACCGGGAAGAGGCTATGCGGCGATGACAGCAGCTGTTCGCGAATTTCGTCCACGCTCAGATCGGCGTCAACCCAGCTGATTTCACCGCGCGGCGTCATGATGCTGCGCAGCGAGCGCGAGGCCAGAGTCAGCACGCCGTTAATCATGTAGCGTTCCTCTTCGACAAACGCCCCTTCCGGTACCGGCACGTTCGGCTGGTGTCCTTCTTCCTGGGCCGCGCTCACCGGCTTGCGGTTACCCATCAGGCGCAGAATGGCGTCAGCAGTACGCGCACGCAGCGGCAGCGTCGATTGATGACGGATAAAGTTACGACGCGCAATCTGGTTAAACAGCTCAATGATGATCGAGAAACCAATCGCCGCGTACAGGTAGCCTTTCGGAATATGGAAACCAAAACCTTCCGCGACCAGACTCAGGCCAATCATCAGCAGGAAGCTCAGACAGAGCACCACCACCGTCGGATGCTGGTTGACGAAGTTCGTCAGCGGTTTCGACGCCAGTAACATCACGCCCATGGCAATCACCACGGCGGCCATCATGACCGGCAGATGATTCACCATCCCGACCGCCGTAATCACCGCATCCAGCGAGAAGACCGCGTCAAGCACCACAATCTGCAAAACCACGACCCAGAAACTGGAATAGCCTTTGCCGTGGCCCGAATCGTGCTGACGGTTTTCCAGACGCTCGTGCAGTTCCGTGGTCGCTTTAAACAGCAGGAACAGACCACCCACCAGCATGATCAGGTCTCGTCCGGAGAAGGTCTGCCCCATACGCTGAACAGCGGCGCGGTCAGCGTCACCATCCACGAAATGACGGAAAGCAGTCCCAGACGCATGATCAGCGCCAGCGACAGACCGATAAGACGGGCTTTATCTCGTTGTTTAGGCGGTAGTTTATCGGCAAGGATCGCGATAAAGACCAGGTTATCAATACCGAGAACGATTTCCAGAACGACAAGCGTCAACAATCCGGCCCAAATTGACGGGTCCATTAACAGTTCCATAAACCACTCCAACAAGAGACGTGACGAGTCATCGCTATGTCATGTTTAAGCGAGACGATACCGGATGATAGAAAAACGTGGCGCGCAAGGCCAGGAAGTGTGCCGCAAGAGCGGTTGATTGCGAAAAGGCGTCGGTGACGATCCATACTACGGGCTGATGCCCTATACTCCTGTGTGATTAAACGGATATACAACATAGCAAAAATAAATGACTTTTTGGCAGAGATTTACGAGTCTTTGCAAAATGTAAGGTAATTTTTTGCAGCCTGAAATAATTGCCGACCTTTAACTAAATTACGGATCTTCATCACATTAATTATTCTTTCACTGTCTAAAATAATTCTCGGTAATTATTGGTTTATCTCTCTAACCCTTGTCTGAATCGATTCGGTAACGACATCGGCTCAAAATGTATCAGACCTACTGATGCACACGATAATAAAAGGAGGTAGCAAGTGACGATTGCTATTGTTATAGGCACACATGGTTGGGCAGCAGAACAACTGCTGAAAACAGCAGAGATGCTGTTGGGTGAGCAGGAGAATGTTGGCTGGATCGATTTCGTGCCTGGCGAGAATGCAGAAACGTTAATCGAAAAATACAACGCGCAGTTGGCCAAGCTTGATACCAGCAAAGGCGTGTTGTTCCTGGTCGACACCTGGGGCGGTAGCCCGTTCAATGCGGCAAGCCGTATTGTTGTCGATAAAGAAAACTATGAAGTGATTGCTGGCGTCAACGTCCCGATGCTGGTCGAAACCTTCATGGCCCGTGATGACAACCCGAGCTTCGACGAACTGGTCGCTCTGGCCGTTGAAACCGGTAGCGAAGGCGTAAAAGCGCTGAAAGCAAAACCGGTTGAAAAAGCCGCTCCGGTCGCAGCACCTGTTGCGCCGAAAGCCGCTGCACCAGCGAAACCAATGGGCCCGAACGATTACATGGTGATCGGTCTGGCGCGTATCGATGACCGTCTGATTCACGGCCAGGTTGCGACCCGTTGGACCAAAGAGACGAACGTGACCCGCATTATTGTCGTCAGCGATGAAGTCGCTGCTGATACCGTGCGTAAAACGCTGCTGACTCAGGTTGCTCCTCCAGGCGTAACGGCACACGTTGTCGATGTCGCTAAAATGATCCGCGTCTACAACAACCCGAAATATGCGGGCGAACGCGTTATGCTGCTGTTCACTAACCCGACAGAAGTGGAACGTGTTGTGGAAGGCGGTGTGAAAATCACCAGCGTCAACATCGGCGGGATGGCTTTCCGTCAAGGTAAAACTCAGGTGAATAACGCCATTTCCGTTGATGAGAAAGATATCGAAGCGTTTAAGAAACTGAACGCGCGCGGTATCGAGCTGGAAGCCCGTAAGGTCTCCACCGATCAGAAACTGAAAATGATGGATCTGATTGCCAAAGCGGAAAAATAACCGCTCTGGCCGTTTTTTAGCTTTCACACTTAAGTCTGTATAAGCAATAGGAGAAGTACAATGGAGATTACCACTCTTCAGATTGTGCTGGTGTTCATCGTCGCATGTATCGCGGGTATGGAGTCGGTACTTGATGAATTTCAGTTCCACCGTCCGCTGGTGGCCTGTACGCTGATCGGTGCCGTTCTCGGGACATGAAAACCGGTATTATCATCGGTGGTACCCTTGAAATGATCGCACTGGGTTGGATGAACATCGGTGCGGCAGTTGCACCGGATGCGGCCCTGGCCTCAATTATCTCTACCGTTCTGGTTATCGCCGGTCACCAAAGCATTGGTGCGGGTATCGCGCTGGCGATTCCTCTGGCCGCTGCAGGCCAGGTTCTGACCATCATCGTTCGTACTATCACCGTGGCATTCCAGCACGCGGCGGATAAAGCGGCGGAAAACGGTAACCTGACGGCGCTCTCCTGGCTGCACGTCTCTTCCCTGTTCCTGCAGGCAATGCGTATCGCTATTCCGGCGGTTATCGTCGCTGTTTCTGTCGGCACCAGCGAAGTTCAGGCATGCTGAACGCGATTCCGGAAGTGGTAACCAGCGGTCTGAACATCGCCGGTGGTATGATCGTCGTAGTCGGTTATGCGATGGTTATCAACATGATGCGCGCAGGCTACCTGATGCCGTTCTTCTACCTCGGTTTCGTCACCGCGGCATTTACTAACTTCAACCTGGTTGCTCTGGGTGTGATTGGCGCAGTAATGGCAATCCTCTACATCCAGCTGAGCCCGAAATACAACCGCGTAGCCGGTGCCCCAGCTCAGGCAGCTGGCAATAACGATCTCGACAACGAACTGGACTAACAGGTGAGCGAAATGGTTGATATGACTAAAACTACCACCGAGAAAAAACTCACTCCGAGTGACATTCGTGGCGTGTTCATTCGTTCTAACCTGTTTCAGGGTTCATGGAACTTCGAACGTATGCAGGCGCTGGGCTTCTGCTTCTCCATGGTTCCGGCGATCAAACGCCTGTACCCAGAGAACAACGATGCGCGTAAACAGGCTATTAAGCGTCACCTGGAATTCTTTAACACCCATCCGTACGTAGCCGCTCCAGTACTGGGCGTTACGCTGGCGATGGAAGAACAGCGTGCAAACGGCGCAGAGATTGACGATGGTGCCATCAACGGTATCAAAGTTGGTCTGATGGGTCCGCTGGCAGGCGTGGGTGACCCGATCTTCTGGGTACCGTTCGCCCGGTATTTGCTGCACTGGGTGCAGGTATCGCGATGAGCGGCAGCCTGCTGGGTCCTTTGCTGTTCTTTATTCTGTTTAACGCAGTACGTCTGCTGACCCGTTACTACGGCGTCGCCTACGGCTACCGTAAAGGTATCGATATCGTTAAAGATATGGGCGGCGGCTTCCTGCAGAAACTGACTGAGGGGCATCCATCCTCGGCCTGTTTGTCATGGGGCGTTGGTGAACAAGTGGACGCACGTGAACATCCCGCTGGTGGTATCAACCATCACCGGTCAGGATGGTCAGACTCGCGTCACCACCGTGCAGACTATCCTCGACCAGCTGATGCCGGGCCTGGTACCGCTGCTGTTGACCTTCGCTTGTATGTGGCTGCTGCGTAAGAAAGTTAACGCCCTGTGGATTATCGTTGGCTTCTTCGTCATCGGTATCGTGGGCTACGCAATCGGCCTGCTGGGTCTGTAATATCTGCTGTACGCCGGGGGCCTCTGCCCCGGTTTTTTTATCTGGAGGCTTAATGACAATAACGGATCTGATACTGGTTCTTTTCATCCTCGCGCTACTGGCATTCGCCATTTACGACCAGTTCATTATGCCCCGCCGTCATGGCGTTACCCTGCTCTCGGTTCCCTGCTGCGCCCTGGACGCGTGGACAGCGTTATCTTTGTCGTGCTGATTGTCATTCTGGTTTATAACAACGTCACTCATCACGGGGAAATAATCACCACGTGGTTATTATGCACGCTGGCGTTGATGGGCTTTTATCTCTTCTGGATCCGTAGCCCGAAGATTATTTTCAAAACGGAAGGCTTTTTCTTCGCCAATGCGTGGATTAAATACAGCCGAATCCAAAAAATGAATTTATCCGAGGATGGTGTGCTGGTGATGCAATTAGAACAGCGCCGTCTTCTTGTTCGGGTCAAAAATATTGATGACCTGGAAAAGATATACAACCTTCTCATTAATAATCAATGAGTTAAAATATAGCCATCGCTATAACTGCATTATTTTCACACAGCAGAGTTATAGCGTTGGCTATGTTTATTCCACAAACCCTGCCCTATTTATTAACCTCTTGATTACGCAATAAATCTAAATGAAAATCGTTATCATCAAAAGGTGAAATATACAATAGCAAGAGTTGTTTTATATTCTAAAAATATGTTAAGGTTGCGCCCGTCGTTGGGGAGTAGCTGATTTCCACTAGCTGGAAATGTACGTGTCAACATACTCGTTGCAAAACGTGGTGCGTACGGATTACATCAGTAGTCAAGCGAGACCATAGACGCATTACTGCTGATTACTGGGGCAGGAATGTGTCGTATGGAAACTTCCCGGTCTGGACACGCTCATGAATTTAACCGCCACTATCCTCCTTGCCTTAGGTATGTCGATGGATGCATTCGCTGCATCGATTGGTAAAGGCGCCACCCTGCATAAACCCAAATTCTCTGAAGCGCTGCGTACCGGTCTGATCTTTGGCGTTATCGAAATGCTCACCCGCTGATTGGCTGGGGCTGGGCATGCTGGCCAGCCAGTTTGTGATGGAATGGAGTCACTGGGTGGCGTTTGTTCTGCTGGTGTTCCTCGGCGGGCGTATGATTATCGAGGGTATTCGCGGTAATGACGACGACGAAGAAGAAAAAGAAGCGCCACGTCGTCACGGCTTCTGGCTGCTGGTCACGACGGCAATAGCCACCAGCCTTGATGCGATGGCTGTCGGCGTTGGGCTGGCATTCCTGAAGGTCAATATTCTGACCACCGCGTTTGCCATCGGCTGCGCCACATTTATGATGTCGACGCTGGGTATGATGGTTGGCCGCTTTATTGGCCCGCTGCTTGGCAAACGGGCCGAAATTCTGGGCGGGGTGGTGCTTATCGCCATCGGCGCGCAGATCCTCTACGCGCACTATATGGGCTAGTCTTCCTCGCGACGCCAGGCGTGAATGGCAAAATCCGTCTGGCAACCAAACTGCGTCTGCTGCTGTAACGTTTCCCACACTTCCGGCTTCGCTCGCCACGCAAACGGCGTCATCTGCAATAACGTCACCGCTTCATTGCCGGTCAACTGCATCGGATACGCCAGCGCGTCGTGGCTCTCGAGCGTAAATCCCTCAATCACTTCTGAGTGTGGCGCATGCAACTGCACTTCGTTGTAGATAAGCCCCTTTAGCTCCACGAGATGACGTGGCCCGGCGTCACTGTGATGACCCACCGCCAGGTTTCACCACTCGTTTAAGCTCGGAGGGATTGCAGGGAGCATAAATACGAATCACCACATCCATACTGCTGTCAGCAAAAGGCAGACGCTGGCTGGATGCGACGCAAAAATTCACCTGCGGATAGCGCTTAGCGCCAAATCGGACCGCCGTTTTTGACACGTCCAGCCCCCACGTTTCCTGCGCCAGCGCGGCAAACGCGTGGGTGTAATAACCTTCCCACAGCCAATATCCAGCAACTGTTGCGGGTTAATGGCTCGCAGCTTTTCGCTCACGGCATCTCGCAGCGGCTGATAGTGTCCGGCATCGAGAAAGGCGCGGCGCGCCTGCATCATCTCGGCGCTATCGCCCGGATCGCGAGAACGTTTGTGCTGCACCGGCAGGAGGTTAACGTAGCCCTCTTTCGCCCGATCAAACTGATGACGCTGTGGGCAAAGGTAACTATTGCCGCTGCGCGTAAGCGGCGCGTGGCAGAGCGGACAACTGTAGGACATAACAACTCCGGCTGGATAACAAAGGGCGAAAGTGTACCGCTATTCTGGCACGGACGGAAGGCGACGTGAGGGTTTAAAGCAGATGGTGCTGAAATGATAAAGCCCGCAAACGCGAGGCTTTATGTCTGATAATGTTGCGCTTGCGCGCCGCAAGATCAGTGGGTGTCGAATCAGATAGCGGTTACGTTAACAGCCGCTGGGCCTTTCTGGCCGTCCTGAATTTCGAACTCAACGTTCTGACCTTCAGCCAGAGTTTTGAAGCCGTTACCCTGGATTGCAGAGAAATGTACGAATACATCTTTGCTGCCGTCAGCCGGAGTAATGAAGCCAAAACCTTTAGACTCGTTGAACCACTTAACTTGACCTTTAATCTTTGCCATTTGCAAAATTCCTTAGAGTGTTTTCTGCGCCCGCAGGCGTTTTCATAGATAAAACTGAGACATGACTGCATGAGGCACTAATATAAGGTTCGGCAGAGAAGCGGTATTCAACGTCAACGTGTTTACTCAGAACTTCTTTACTGATAATGCCATACATAAACAGAACTGTACCTCGTTTAACCCAAAACGTGTTATCACATACAACGTAAATAATGGCAAGCCATTTTTAAACGTGACTCGATCGGCCGCACAAATCCCAACAAATCATTTGCTCAAGGGTGCTTTTACACCTAAGAGCAAACGCCGCCGGGCGGCTATCAGCATGCCGCAAACGTGACCTAGCTTACGGTAACGTAAGACATTTTTAACATAGACCAACTTTTTTTCCGCGTCCAGAATGTCGTTACTATGAGCAAAAAATTTATATCTTTAGATTAATTTCACTATAACTTTTTCAGCTGTCATTTTGATGGCCGGTTATAAGTCCATTCGTACCACATGAAGCGCTTCGAAGAGGTTCGGTTAATAGCTCGCGTTATTTTGCACCAAAATAATGATCGTTTTGTGACATTGCCTCATAACAACGCAATAAAAACGTTTCGCTATTAGGGTGTGGATTATGCAAAGCGGATTCGCATGAATATTAAGCACCGCTACAACATTATTACGAGCGATAATATTTCGACTAGAAATAATACCTGTCAATGAGTCATGAATAACAATAACATACTGTTATGTAATCTACCGGGATGGAAGATCGACGCTAACGCTGACTGATGTTTGCGCAACACCGCAACCAACGCACGCAAAGATAAGAGACTGGCAGGGAAGACACGGATATGCACCAGGGCAGTGCATCAGCATTCGGTCCGGCAGCCTGACGCAGGCTGCACGGAGTCATCACATAAAGTTATTATCGTTCGGCAACCAGGCGAATAAAATCGTCTTTGTCGTCTTCTTTTCCGTTTTCTGCCTGCGGCGCCTCTTCTTCCTTTTTCTCTGGCTCATTGGCTTCGCATAAACGACGCAGCAGCGCATTTTGACGCTTTTGCTGATCGAGCAGCGATTCAAGGAGTTCGATTTGCTCGTTAACGCGAGAACTGGCTCGGTTCACAAAGAACCACAGAACCAGACCGACTAACAGCAGCAGGAAGGATAACGCCAGAGATGCCAGATTTAATGCCCCAGAACTTACAAGATCACTCATTTTACCACCTCAAAAGGAACGATCTATTCTACCACTCACATCACGGAAGGAAATGCTGCCGGCAAAAATGTTTTACCAGGGTATAAACCGGTTAATACTGCAAACCCCGCTGAAAAACTGAACATCCTGATCGCACATCACGTTGATCATTTGTGTCCAGAGCAGCAGGCAGGCAGCAATCACGATTATCAGTAATACCCACCGAAACTTTTTCACTCCACTCTCCGCATGAATTCTTATTCAGATACAACCAGGTTAGCATGCTAACCTTAAACCGCGGCTAACTGTAACGGCATCTTGTGCTTTTAGGAATCATAGACTTGTGTCAATCCGTAATCACGTTACGGTAGTATTCATGAGAGAAATAATAGAAGAGGATTTATTATGCGCCTGTTAATCAGGATCATCGTTTGCCTGGTCATCATTGCGATAGGTGTGCTGCTGAGCGGCTATGGTGTACTGGCAGGTAGCCAGAAGACCGCTGGAGGTCTTGGGCTACAATGTAAGTATCTGACGGCTCAGGGATTTAGCACCGCATTTTACCTCCACGGCGATAACGGCGTGGTCGGCGACCCAGTTGCCCGCTGTTGCGTAAAACGGCCAGCGTCGTCGACGAAGGATAACGGCAGACAAAAAAAAGCCCGGTGTAGTACCGGGCTTTTTTATTTCGCGATCAGAACGGGTAGTCGTTATAGCCCATCTGTTCCGAAATTTTACGCGCTGCGGTATGCAGCATCTCGACATACTCATGCAAGCGCTCTTCAGAGAAACGCAGCGTGGGGAAAGAGATACTCAAACCGGCGATCACCACGCCGAAACGGTCAAACACCGGCACGCCGATACAGCGCAGCCCTTCTTCCTGCTCTTCGTTATCTTCGCCGTAGCCCTGCTTGCGCACCTGTTCCAGAACGGTGATCAGCTCATCGGTGTTGGCAATCGTGCGCTCGGTACTGCACTTATACTCAACGCCTTCAAGGATCTGGCGAACTTCGGCGGTATCACGCCAGGCCAGCAGAACCTTACCAATAGCCGTACTGTACAGCGGGTTACGACGCCCTACGCGGGAATACATACGCAGGTTATACATGGAGTCAATTTTATGGATGTAAACAATGCTGTCTTCATCCAGTGCACCCAGGTGAATGGTCTCTTTCGTCAGACGAGAGAGCTCACGCATCTGGATGTCCGCGCTGCGGATCAGGTCAACGTTTTGCAACGCCCGCGCACCCAGTTCAAAAAGCTTCAGGGTCAGCGAATACTTTTCAGATTCCCCTTCCTGGGCAACATAACCCAAAGACTTCATGGTTTGCAAAAAGCGATAAACGGTGCTTTTCGACATCATGACGCGCTGCGAAAGTTCAGTAATGCCAATTTCGCGTTCTTCGCCAAGCGCCTGCAGGATACCAAATACCTTTAGTACCGAAGAGACAGAATCTGGCTGCTTGTCCAAATCTGCTGCTGACATTTATCACCTCATCGCAACTGTTTTATAAATATTAGAACCGGTTTTTATTATAATTTCGCAAAGCCTCCGTAGCAATGAAACTTCTGTGACCTGGTTACAAATCTTAGACATTCAATTGATTAATCAATGCTAGAATCATTCTCTGGTTAATAATTTCCTCAAAAACAACTTCCCACATGACTAGAAACATGATTGATGGCCTGCCACTGCCACAGCGGTACGGGGCCATTTTGACGATTGTGATCGGCATTACCATGGCCGTTCTCGACGGCGCGATCGCCAACGTTGCGCTGCCGACCATCGCCAGCGATTTGCACGCATCACCGGCGGCATCTATTTGGATCGTTAATGCTTACCAGATTGCGATTGTCATCTCCCTGCTGTCTCTTTCTTTCCTCGGCGACATGATTGGCTATCACCGCATCTATAAAGCAGGTCTGGTGGTCTTCACTCTCGCTTCGCTGTTCTGCGCCTTTTCAAACTCGCTGGAGATGCTGACCCTGGCGCGTATTCTGCAAGGCTTCGGCGGAGCGGCATTGATGAGCGTGAATACGGCGCTGATCCGCCTCATTTACCCGCAACGCCAGCTCGGACGCGGTATGGGCATTAACTCCTTTGTGGTAGCCGTCTCCTCAGCGGCCGGCCCGACTATCGCCGCGGCCATTCTTTCGCTGGCCACCTGGCAATGGCTCTTTTTTATCAACGTGCCGCTGGGCGTTATCGCCTGGCTGCTGGCCGTACGTTTCCTGCCGTCAAATGGCACGCGCAGCCAGTCGACGCGCTTCGATCTGCCAAGCGCAGTGATGAATGCCCTGACCTTCGGCCTGCTTATCACGGCACTGAGCAGTTTTGCCCAAGGACAGTCTATTGAGCTGGTGCTGGCTGAAGTCGCCGCGCTACTGGTCATTGGTTTCTTCTTCGTCCGCCGCCAGCTTCGTTTGCCGGTGCCGCTGCTGCCGGTTGATCTACTGCGTATCCCGCTGTTTTCGTTGTCCATTTGCACTTCCATCTGCTCATTCTGCGCGCAAATGCTGGCCATGGTGTCACTGCCCTTCTTCTTGCAAACGATGGTTGGCCGTAGCGAAGTTGAGACCGGCCTATTGCTGACGCCATGGCCGCTGGCAACCATGGTGATGGCGCCGCTGGCTGGCTATTTGATTGAACGGGTTCACGCCGGTCTACTCGGCGCGCTGGGCATGGGGATTATGGCCTGCGGACTGTTTGCTATGGCGATGCTGCCCACCTCACCGAGCGACCTGGATATTATCTGGCGCATGTTGCTGTGCGGCGCCGGTTTTGGGCTGTTCCAGTCGCCCAACAACCACACAATAATTGCCTCCGCTCCGCGTAACCGCAGCGGCGGTGCCAGCGGCATGCTCGGCACGGCGCGCCTTCTTGGACAGAGCACCGGCGCGGCGCTGGTTGCGCTGATGTTTAATCTCTTTGGCAATGGCGGCACGCACGTGTCCCTACTGTTGGCAGGTACGCTCGCCGTCGTCGCCACGCTCTTTAGCGGCCTGCGGGTAACGCAGCCGCGCGCGCAAAGTTAAGCCCTCCTCTGACGATACCCGCCGGTTGTCTAACCCGCGGTATCGCCGGGCAACTCCAGCAGATTATTTTTGAAGATAAACAAGCAAGCCTCATTAAAATTCTCCACGCCAAGACGTTCGGCCAGTTCGGTTCGTTGTCGATAAAGCCCCTCACTGACATATTCAACATGTCGGCCACCTCTTCCATGGTCATGCCCGTCATCAACAGATGTAGCATCAGCCGCTCAGCGTCACTGAGAACAAGATTTTCCAGCCAGACCGACGTTAAGCGACGGCTTTTCATGTTCAACAGCAGCGTAAATAATGCCGTAATATCCGTCGGCTCAAGCAGGTTGCGTAAAAACAACTTCATGTTCAGCATTTCAGCTTCACGATAGCGCATATCCAGCATGATACAGGAGACCGGTTTTTTCGATTGCGACGCATCCAGTATCAGATAGTCATAACAATGAAGCGGTGAGCGACTATCAATCAATACAGAATATTCGTCGGCGCTGCCATCAAACACCTTACGATCAATCGAATCTAACTGAATAATATCCGGGAATAACAGTTCAATGCCTCTGACGAGGTAGCTGTCTTGCGTTACTAAAAGTATAGATGTTGCCACAAATCATCCCTTATACATTTAAAGCAGGAACATCCTTTCAGGAGAAAAGACAACCTCCATTGCATGGCTTATTATAATGGTGACAAACTATGTTGATTTGATTACCTCTCTGCCCGCCATATCACGCCATCACAACAGGCGGCATGATAATGACTCATCGTGATTATAATTAAAAAACAACCACAGAAAAGATGCAGTTTAAGAGATTAAGATTTTTTGTCATAAAACGTCCTAAATATTGCCTGTTCACAAGCCATTTCATGCCACAACCTATTGAGCCTCGCCCTTAATTCATAACCACATGAAATACAACAAAATAGATCATTATCAATAATTTAAAATCAAAACCAAACAATCAGAAAACCCTATTTTTTCATTTATCTACAGATAAATCCTAAAACATAGAGGCCATTTTCGGTATATTTATCGACAATCACATCCGGTGTATATTAGCGGTCATACAACTCCGTTTGAGGAAATGCTTTATTACCTAAAAGTAAGTTAGACAGACCAAAAGAACAATCTGCTTCGCGCAATTATTACCTTTCCCTGATTCAGGATTGAAAGGCGGCCATGTTTTGTCACGAACTCTGGATACAGTTATGGTAAATAGATATGGATAGCTCGTCTCATCACAATAAAACACGCTATTATCGCAACTCCAAATTATCGCTTTCATTTAGCCTGATATTACTGATTCCGGGCCTGGTGCAGGGCGCTCAATCCATATATGAACAACAGATTGAGCAAGCCCGGAGCGGTAATTACTCCGCGTTTCTTATCTATGTTGAACGCTATCAGCAGCATAATGCCTTAAATGCCGGGCAGGTCGCGGACTGGCTACAGGTGGCATCGTGGGCCGGGCGCGATCGTGACGTTATTCAGATTTGGCAACGCTATCAGGTATATATGCCGATTCCGCCACGAGGGGTCGCTGCAGCCGCTCAGTCCGCGCGAAATCTGCAACAGTGGCAAACAGCCCTATCGCTTTGGCAACAGGCGCTTATGCTGGCGCCCGATAATGATGACTATCGTATCGGCTACATTAAAACTCTGGCCGACGCGCGTCAGGACTCTGCGGCGTTGAAAGAGGCGCAGCGCTTGCTCACCGAACGACATACCCTGCCCATCTGCAAACGCTGGCCTATGTGTATCAACAGCAAGGGAAAAACTGGGATCGGTTATTAAACGATACCCTCGCGCTCGTCCATGACCCACACGATAGCGCGATGCTCAGCGAGTGGGTTGCAGCCCTGAGCGATAGCCGAGTTGCTACGCCAGCGCAAGCACACGCGTCGTCAGCGACACTCACGCCCGAGCAGCGTCGGCAGTTGGATCTCAATGCGACGGCAGAAATCGTGCGCCTTGCAGCCCTACCGACCGCACCGAACAAGAACGCTTCTTTCTGGCTCAGTTGGCGCTCAGCCGCTACGACGTGATGTTAACGCGCTGGAAAGACGATCCCGCTGCGCAGCAGGATGTGATACGCGCCCGTCTCGACAGACTTGGCGCCTTCTATGCCAACGCCGACTATTCGTCGGTGACTCGTGAATACCAGACGCTACTCGCCGCAAAGCAAACTGTGCCCGACTGGGCTATCGGCTGGGTTATTTCAGCCTATCTGGAACAAGAAAACGTTACCGGCGCCCAGACGCTCCTCGCCGAGCATCCGGCTATGTACCGGACGCTGATGATGACCAGAACGCATTATTTTTCGCCCTGCTGGATACCGGTCAATACCAGGCCGCCAGGCAATACGTTGCCCGGATGATGCAGAATACGCCCTGGGCCCGGTACGATTATGGCGATCCCATCGCCCAGCCTAACGATCGCTGGCTGACCGGACAATCGCTCTACGTGCAGTACCTCGCGCAGAGTAACGCGTTACCACAGGCGCAGGCACTTTCCCGCCAGTTGGCTGACTCCGCGCCGGGCAATCAAGGGCTACAAATCGATTACGCCACGGTGCTGCAGGCTCGCGGCCAGCCCAGAGCGGCGGAACGTAAGCTCAAAATGGCAGAGGCGCTGGAACCTGCAAATATCGAACTGGAAAGCCAGCAGGCCTACGTCGCCATGGATCTTCATGAATGGCATCAGTTGGATGTACTGACTGACGATATCATCGCTCGCAGGCCTAAGGATCGCAGCGCGCAGAAGCTGGCCAGGCTGCGCGACATTCAGCATTTTTCAGAGTTACGCATTAACGCTGGTAAGGGACTGTATTCCGACAACCCCATCAGCGGCACGCACGATCTTTCCTGGGATGCCACGCTCTACTCTCCCCGCTGGCGGACAACTGGCGCGTATTTGCCGGTACCCGCTTTGCACAGGGCCATTTTGATGAGGGCAAAGGCTCCGCGCGTCATCTCTTCGGCGGTCTGGAGTGGCGACCACGTGATTTTTGGGGCGAGGCCGAACTGTCCAGCAATCACTATCACGGCACCAGCAAGCCGGGCGCACGCATCGCTGCAAAATATCGACCAGTTGACCGCTGGCAGTTTGGCGGCGAAATAGAGCGAATCTCCCGCACCACGCCCTTACGAGCGCTGCGTAATGGGATCAGCGCCAACCGCGCAGAGGCTTCAGTACATTGGTATCAGAATGAACGGCGCGACTACCGCCTCAGTGCCGCAGCCAGCGATTTTTCTGACGGTAACCGCCGGCAGGAATACAGCGTAACCGGCCAGGAACGTCTGTGGCAGAGACCATCAATGACGCTCACCCTTGGCCCGGAAATCTCCGCAAGCGCCAACAGCCTCGCTGACACCCAGTATTACAACCCGGCGCGGGATCTCTCCGCGGCGGCTTCATTGACCGTCGACCACCAGATGTACCGACACTACGACACGCTCTGGAGCCAACAGATCGTCGCCGGTGGCGGCGTCTACTGGCAGAAACAACGGTCCCCAGGCGCTATCACCCTCTTAGGTTACGGGCAACGCGTTCAGTGGAACAACGTCCTTGATACCGGGCTGATGCTTAATTGGGATAAGCGCCCTTACGACGGCAAACGCGAAAGCAATCTCGCCGTCACCTTTGATGCCACTTTACGGTTTTAAGGATGATTATGCTGAACACACGTCTCCGTATCAGCCTGGTTACGATAGGCTGGCTGTGCATGAGCGCAGTCGCTTATGCCAAAGCAATGCCCTTTATTGCCCCGCAGGATCGCGCGCCGCTAGTTGCCAGCCAACCGTGGCCAAAAAACCACTTTCTGGTGCTGGGTTATCACGACGTTGAAGATGATATCGCCGACCAGCGCTACCTGACCGTACGCACCAGCGCGCTCAACGAACAGATTAGCTGGCTACTGCACAACGGCTATCACGCCATCAGCGTACAGGATATTATTGATGCGCATCAATCGCGTAAGACGCTGCCGCCAAAGGCATTTTTGCTAAGTTTCGACGATGGCTACAGCAGCTTTTATACCCGTGTCTGGCCGCTGCTGAAAGCCTGGAATGTCCCGCGCTGTGGGCGCCGGTCGGCAGTTGGGTCGATACGCCCGCCGGACAGACCGTCAATTTTGGCGGCTTGATGACGCCACGTGAACGTTTTGCCACCTGGCAGATGGTGAGAGAGGTCAGCCGTTCGCCGTTGGTGGAAGTGGGAGCCCATACCTGGGCCTCACACTATGGCATTCCGGCCAACCCACAAGGTAGCCTCGAACCGGCGGTCGCCAATCGGTTCTACGATCGGCAAAGCGGCCGTTATGAAACGGACCAGCAGTTCACCCAGCGCATTAGTGAAGACGTGCGTAAAGTGACCGCGAAAATCGGTGAAGTAACGGGGAAACCGCCACGCGCCTGGGTTTGGCCCTATGGAGAAGCCAACGGAGCGACGCTTGCCATCGCCAAAAAGCACGGTTATCAATTAGCCTTTACGCTGGCCGATGGTCTGGGCGATGCCAGCGACATTGAAAATATCCCTCGCCTGCTCATTTCTGGAAACCCTTCGCTAAAAGCCTTCGCCAGCATGGTGACGCAGGTGCAGGAACCGGAAGTCGTGCGTGTGATGCATGTTGATCTCGACTATCTCTACGACCCGGATGTCGCCCAGCAGACCCGTAATATCGACAAGCTGGTGCAGCGGGTCTACGACATGAAGATCAGCCATGTCTTTCTACAGGCGTTTTCCGACCCACAGGGCGACGGCAACATTAAAGCGCTCTATTTCCCCAATCGCTGGCTCCCCGTACGCGCCGATCTGTTTAACTTCGTCTCCTGGCAGCTGCAGACCCGCGCCAGAGTTAAGGTTTATGCCTGGATGCCAGTGCTGGCATTCGACCTCGCCCCTCCCTTCCCGCGTACAACGCTGGGATCCACAAACCGGGCGTACGCTGACCGCCACCGAGCCCTACATCAGACTGTCACCGTGGAGCCCGCAGGCGCGTCGTCAGATAACGGATCTCTATGAAGATCTCGCCCGCTATGCCCCATTCAACGGCATTTTATTTCACGATGATGCCGTGCTTAGCGATTTTGAGGATGCGGCCCGGCGGCCATTAGCGCGTGGCAACAGTCCGGTTCCTCCTACAGCATCGCCGACATGGCACGCCACCCTACCGAGCGTCGGCATGGACGCGTTTCAAGAGCCAGACACTCGTGACGTTCACCCGTCAATTAAGCCAGGCCACCCGGCGTATTCGTGGCCCCAGGTCAAAACCGCACGCAATATTTTCGCCCTCCCTCTGCTGGAGCCGGAGAGCGAGGCCTGGTTTGCGCAGAATCTCGACGATTTTCTGGCCGCCTATGACTGGACGGTGCCAATGGCCATGCCGTTGATGGAATCCGTTGCCCTGCGCAAGCCGATGACTGGCTGGTTCAGCTGGTACGCGCGGTGGCGGCTCGTCCCGGCGCGTTAAGCAAAACGATTTTCGAGCTTCAGGCCAAAGACTGGAATCACCGGGCGCAAAATGCTGTCCCGACGCTCAGTTGGTGGAGTGGATGCAGGTGCTCCAGCTCAACGGTGTGAAAAACTACGGCTACTATCCGACGATTTCATCGAAAACCAGCCCAACATGGCTCGTATTCGGCCCGCATTCTCTTCGTACTGGTACCCCAAAAATGACTGATCGCCTTATCGCATTTTGTATTTTAGGACTGGTGTTCGGGCTGCCGCTGGGCGTCGCAGCCATTTTTACCGGTGAGTTGATTCTCGATTTCGTGTTCTTCTGGCCACTATTTATGTCGGTACTGTGGGTCACCGGCGGACTTTATTTTTGGTTTCAGCTTGAACGACGCTGGCCGTGGGATCCCAAAATGCCGCCGCCCGTTCTGCCCGGCGAGCCGCTGATATCGATCCTAATCCCCTGTTTTAACGAAGGGAAGAATGCGCGAGAAACCCTCTGCGCGGCACTGGCACAGCGTTATCCGCATATTGAGGTGATCGCCATCAACGACGGTTCAGCAGATGATACCGCCGAGGTACTTGAACAGCTTGCGCGCGAGCAGCCACGCCTGAGGGTGATTCATCTGGCGGAAAATCAGGGCAAAGCCGTGGCGTTAAAAGCGGGAGCCGCTGCGGCAAGGGCGATCTGCTGGTGTGTATCGACGGCGATGCCCTGCTCGATAGCGATACGGCGGCCTATCTGGTCGCGCCGCTGATTCAGTACCCGCATGTGGGGCAGTGACGGGCAATCCACGTATTCGCACGCGATCCACGCTGATTGGCCGTATTCAGGTCGGTGAATTTTCCTCCATTATCGGGCTCATCAAACGCACGCAGCGCATTTATGGCCGGGTATTTACCGTCTCCGGAGTGATTGCCGCCTTCCGTCGACAGGCACTGGCCGACGTAGGTTACTGGAGCCCGATATGATTACCGAGGACATCGACATCAGCTGGAAGTTACAGCTGCACCACTGGGACATCTTTTTTGAACCACGTGCGCTGTGCTGGATCCTGATGCCTGAGACGCTGAAGGGACTGTGGAAGCAGCGTCTACGCTGGGCACAAGGCGGGGCGGAAGTTTTCCTGGTTAATCTGCGCAAACTGTTTAGCTGGGAACATCACCGAATGTGGCCCTGTTTGCAGAATATGCACTCTCCACGCTGTGGGCTTTTGCCTATGCGGTGACGGTACTGCTGTTTCTGCTCAGCTCTCTTTTGCCGCTGCCGGAAAATCTGGCCGTCAGAAGCCTGTTTCCCCGGAGTTTACCGGCCTGCTGCTGGGGTGATGTGTTTGCTACAGTTCGCCGTCAGCCTGTTTATTGAACGCCGCTATGAAAAGAAGGTCGCCTTTTCGCTGTTCTGGGTGATTTGGTTCCCGATGGTGTACTGGATGATAGGCATGTTCACAACCATCGTCGCCTTCCCGAAAGTCATGCTGAAACGCCAGCGCGCACGCGCGCGTTGGGTGAGTCCCGATCGTGGTAAAGGAAGAATGTGATGAACGAAAATAGCATAATTTTAACCGAACACCGCCTGATGCCCCGCTGCTTTGACGCGGCGTTAACGCTGCTCGCCTGGTGCGGTTTTCTGTTTTTTCTCTACGCCAATCTGCTAATGAAGCTGACCGAAGACGGAGGACAACGCTGGATACGATGGTCGAGGCGTTTAATACTCTGCTGGTGTACCTGCTGATTGCCGCGATCAACGGCTGGCTGTTGATTCTCTGGTATCAATACAACCGTCGGCGAACACATTCCCGACGCCATGCCCGCCAGGCGTCGCTGCAGAGGACGAACTTGCCCGCAGTTTTAACATTGCGCCGCAGATTATTTCGGAGATGAGCCAGTACAATCTGCTGACGGTCTATCACGACAATATTGGTCGTATTATTGATTTAAAAACCGCGTCTCATCATCGCGGCTAAAAAAAAGCCAGCCCGCGGTAAACGGGCTGGCATTCTTTTCGGCAACAACGATTACTTCAGGTATTCACCGCTGCGCAGCGCTTCAATACGCTTATCCAACGGCGGGTGAGTCATAAACAGCTCACTCAACGATTTGGATTTACCGTTGATGCAGAACGCCATCATGCTGCTGGCTTCCTGCGGTTCATAGCTGGTTTTCAAACGCTGCAGCGCCGCAATCATCTTCTCGCGGCCCACCAGCTTCGCCGAACCGGCATCAGCGTGGAATTCGCGATAGCGCGAGAACCACATGGTGATAATGCTCGCCAGAATACCAAACACCAGCTCCAGCACCGTCGCCACCGCGAAGTAAATCAGCGGGTTGCCGTTGCTGCTCTCTTCTCCGTCGTCACGGTTGCCGCCGAGGAAGCCCGCCGCAATCTGCGCAATGACGCGTGAGATAAAGATAACGAAGGTGTTCACAATGCCCTGGATCAGCGTCATGGTCACCATATCACCGTTGGCAATGTGGCTGATTTCATGGGCGATGACCGCTTCAGCTTCGTCACGGCTCATGTTCTGCAACAGGCCAGTACTCACGGCAACCAGCGATGCATCACGGCGTGCGCCGGTAGCAAAGGCGTTGATATCCGGCGCGTGGTACAGCGCAACCTGTGGCATGGCAATCCCTACCTGCTGCGCCTGACGAGCGACGGTTTCCAACAGCCAGCGTTCCTGCTCGTTACGCGGTTGCTCAATGACCTCGCCGCCTACCGATTTCAGCGCCATCCATTTCGACATCATCAATGAAACAATGGAACCGCCGAAACCAAATAGCAGCGCCATAATCAGCAGACCGGTCATGCTGCTCGACTGAATTCCTGTCAGGCTTAGCACCAGCCCAAACACAACCATCACGGCCAGGTTGGTCATCAGGAAAAGCGCGATTCGCATCATAATTTACTTTTAACCTCTTCTTAACAAAACGCACTATGCGATTATCCCTATCGTAGGGTAATCCGCCGATTTTCAACGATCACGTGAGGCTAAGTCACGAGAAAGACACAACTTTACATTTTGTAGCATCATTGTTGACAAGAACTTGAGGGAGATAAAAAAACAGGCACAATTGCTTGTGCCTGTTGGGGTTACTTGCTTGCCGCCGGTTGTTCAGCGGGCGCGGATTTCTCCAGCTTCGAAAGGTCAACGGCGATATTCACCGTTTCGTCCAGATACGGATCTGGCTCTTTATAGTCTTTCGGTAAATCGTCCAGCTTCTTAATCGGCGGCTTGCCTTCACGCTTGTAGCGATCGTTCACGCGCGCCAGACGAGTCGCATCATCCTCTTCGTTCTCTTTTTCACGCTGGGCGTAATTGAGAGACACGATACTGCGCTTATCTTTCATTGCGTTGAAGTGCGCAATATCTTTAGCGATGTACTGGAACTCAGGATCCTTCGCAATACGATCGGCATGCAGCTTCAGCAACTGAGGCTCAAACGGCGCCATGTCGCCAGACTTCACGTAGGTCGCCGCATTGATGCTATCCCACGGCAGCGCGTTGTCTTCGAACTTCTCACCGGTTTCGGTCTCTTCGTTACCGGTCGGCATCATGATGTCCGGCGTAACGCCTTTACGCTGCGTACTGCCGCCGTTAATACGGTAGAACTTCTGAATGGTGTACTGAACGGAGCCCAGCGCCGGCCATTCAGGGCGCAGCATTTGATCGTAGATACGGTTCAGCGAGCGATACTGCTGTACGGTGCCTTTACCGAAAGTTGGCTCACCCACGATCAGCGCGCGACCGTAGTCCTGCATTGCCGCAGCAAAGATTTCCGACGCCGAGGCGCTGAAGCGGTCAACCAGCACCACCAGCGGCCCTTTGTAATAAACCACGCCGTCATTGTCGCTGTCTTCGCGCACCTTACCGTTGTTATCACGTACCTGCACCACAGGGCCAGACGGAATAAACAGACCGGAAAGCGAGACCGCTTCGGTCAGCGCGCCGCCGCCGTTGCTGCGCAGGTCAATAATAACGCTGCTGACATTCTGTTTTTCCAGCTTCTGCAGCTGAACCTTCACGTCTTCAGTCAGACCAACGTAGAAGCCCGGAATGTCGAGTACGCCAACCTTATTGTTGCCCGTACCTTTCACCGACATTTTCACCGCGCGATCTTCCAGACGGATACGCTCACGGGTCAGGGTAACAATACGGGTTTTTGAGCCTTTCCCGGCAGGAAGAATTTCAAGGCGTACCTTGCTGCCCTTCGGCCTTTGATCAGTGCAACAACATCATCAAGACGCCAGCCGATCACGTCAACCATGCCTTTACCGGCCTGGCCTACGCCGACGATACGATCGCCCACGCTAATCGCCTTGCTCTTCGCCGCCGGGCCGCCTGCCACCATGGAGTTGATCACGGTGTAGTCATCATCCATTTGCAGCACCGCGCCAATCCTTCCAGAGACAGGCTCATCTCGGTATTGAACTGTTCGGTATTGCGCGGTGAAAGGTAGTTGGTATGCGGGTCGATTTCACGGGCGAAGGAAGTCATCGCCAGCGAGAACACGTCTTCGCTGTTGGTTTGCGCCAGGCGACGGATCGCGAACTTATAGCGACGCGCCAGGGTATCGTGAATTTCTTTATCGTCTTTACCGGCGAGCTTGAGGCTCAGCTGGTCATATTTGACTTTGCCGTCCCACAGCGCATTCAGCTCGGCTTGATCCTTCGGCCATGGCGCTTTACTGCGATCCAGGTTGAAGGTGTCATTACCGGTGAAATCCATCGGGCGCTCAAGCACCTTCAACGCATACTCATAGCGCTCAAAGCGACGTTTTTGCGCCAGATTGTAGAGATCGTAAAAGACATCCAGTTTGCCGGAACGAAGCTCGTCGCCAATCTGCCTTTCTTCGCCGCAAACTGCGCAACGTCGCTGGCCAACAGCACGTTGTGGCTGTAGTCCAGGAGGTTCAGATAGCGGTCAAAAATTTTGGCCGAAAAGGCCTGGTCGAGATCGAACTGGCGGTAGTGAGAACGGGTAAAGCGCGAGGTGACGCGCTCGCTTACCGTGGCGTGCTGAGTCTCTTCCTTAAGCACAGGAAGTTGCTCAACACGGGTAATATCTTCCACCGCTAAGGCCTGGCCTGTTATTAATAACAGGCCAGCAAGCGCGGAGAGCCTAAAAAGTTTGTTCATGCCTGGCCCGGCCTCCGTTTCAGAACACCAGGTGTTCTGCGCGTACAATCATTGACATACCAGAAGTAAGCTGAACGCGAACGCCATCCTTGGTGATTTCCAGGATTGTGGCATCCATAGCGTTATTGCCCGCTTTAACTTTCAGGGATTGGCCGACCGTCAGTGCGGACAGATCGGAAACCGGCGTCAGTTTTTCTTCGCGCACTTCGCGAGCCGGTTTAGCGGCTGGTTTTGCAGTAGCAGCGCGCGGCTTACGCTCAGCCCCTTCTTTACGGCGTACCGGAGGACGTGGTTTACGCTCACGACGCGGCGCATCGCCTTGCTCACCAGCAGCAGCGGCGGCTTCGCGTTTTTTCGCCTGCTGTTCAGCGCGCTGCGCCTGAACGCGAGCTTTGGCTTCTTCAAGCTGCTGACGTGCGTGCGCGACGTGCTGCTCGTCCAGCTCACCGCAAGGGTTGCCGTCGAGGTCGACGCGAACTGCACCGGCTTTGATACCGTACAGGTAGCGCCAGCTTGAAGTATAAAGACGGAGTGCGGAACGCAGTTGGGTTTTGCTGAGGTTCATCTCCCCTTCAACACGCTCGACGAGATCCTGAAAAATACCGACTTTCAGAGGACGAGCTTCACCTTCCGCGCTGAAGCACTGCGGAAAACGTTCGGCTAAAAATGCGATAACTTCTTTACTGCTATTCAACTTAGGTTGATTTTCCATGAAATTTCCTGATTACAACGGACGTAGCCAACAAGCCGCAGGCATGAACAGGCGACATTATAATGACGTCATCCGTAAATGCTACGTTATCCGTTGATTATCCTGCGACGGGTGCAAAGAATTTTTGGTAATCGGTGGCTTCAAGCACTTTTTGCAGGTGGCCAACCAGTTCACGCAACCCCTGTTCATCCTCTTCGCCAAAGCGCGAGAACACGGTGCTATCAATATCCAGCACGCCAATAACCTGGTTATTGACCACCAGCGGCAGCACGATTTCGGCGTTACTGGCAGCATCACAGGCAATGTGCCCATCAAAAGCATGAACATCTTCTACGCGCTGAACGCGATTTTCCGCTACCGCGGTACCGCAAACACCGCGGCCCACCGGGATACGCACGCAGGCAATTTTGCCCTGAAACGGCCCGAGAACCAGCGTATCGCCTTCCAGCAGGTAAAAACCGGCCCAGTTAACGTCGGACAGACGCTCGTACAGCAGCGCGCTGGTATTGGAGATTACCGCTAAGAAACTTGTTTCACCTGCCATTAATGCCTGAAAATCGCGGTTAAGATCCGCGTAAAATTCTGTTTTGCTCATTATTCAATCACTATTGTTTACGATGTTACTGATTCGTTACCTTGCCTGGGCCCTTATAAAATACGCATTAAGTGCGTTCGGGCTCAAGATGAATCCCTACTTAGGTTAAGATAGAGTTATACATTCATTTATCAATGTAATAAATGGCACTGAAAACATCACGTATAACGCCGACGAAAAAAATACGAATTCACACGGTCAGCGAACCTTTACCGTGGGCACATTACCAACGTTGCCCGCAGTGCGATATGCTTTTTCGGTTACCGGTCGTAAAATCATCGCAAAGCGCCTATTGCCCACGCTGTAACGCCAAAGTGCGCGACGGCCGCGACTGGTCGTTAACCCGTCTGGGCGCCATGGCGATTGCCATGTTGCTGCTGATGCCCTTCGCCTGGAGCGAACCGCTGCTGCGGCTGTATCTGCTCGGCGTCCGCATTGACGCCAATCTGCTGCATGGGATCTGGCTGATGACCGATAGCGGACACCCCATCACCGCCGCGATGGTGTTTTTCTGCACCGTCGCCGCTCCCGCGGTGCTGGTGACGTCCATCGCCTATTTGTGGCTCGGTAACATTCTAGGGATGAATCTTCGTCCTGTCCTGCTGATGCTCGATAAATTGAAAGAGTGGGTGATGCTCGACATCTACCTGGTCGGTATCGCCGTGGCCTCGATTAAGGTGCAGGACTACGCGTTCCTGCAACCGGGCCTGGGCCTGCTGGCTTATATCTCGCTGGTGGTGCTCAGTATCCTGACGCTGATTCATCTAAACGTCGAACAGCTTTGGGAACGCTTCTATCCCAGCGCCCCGCTACGCGGCCTGACGGCGCGCTCCAGGTGTGCCGCAGTTGCCATTATACCGGTTTCCCGGATGCGCGCGGTCGCTGCCGCCGCTGTCATACACCGCTTTATCACCGCGGCAAACACAGTCTGCAAAAAAGCTGGGCGGCGCTGATCAGCTCGATTGTTTTTCTGCTCCCCGCCAACCTGCTGCCTATTTCCATTATCTATGTCAATGGCGGCCGCCAGGACGATACGATTCTTTCCGGGATCCTGTCGCTGGCCAATAGCAACGTGGCGGTGGCGGCGGTAGTCTTTTTTGCCAGTATCCTGGTCCCCTTTACCAAAATTATCGTGATGCTAACGTTGCTTATCAGCATCCACTTTAAGTGCGAACAAGGGTTGCGCACGCGCATCCTGCTGCTGCGTTTTGTCACCTGGATTGGCCGCTGGTCAATGCTCGATCTGTTTGTTATTTCGTTAACCATGTCGCTCATCAATCGCGATCAACTTCTCGCCTTTACGATGGGTCCCGCTGCGTTTTATTTTGGCGCTGCGGTAATATTAACTATTCTTGCTGTTGAATGGCTGGACAGCCGCTTACTTTGGGACGCACATGAGTCAGGAAACGCCCGCTTCACAGACTGAGGCGCGAATTAAAACAAAACGTCGCATTTCACCGTTCTGGCTATTACCGGTCATCGCGCTGATGATTGCCGGCTGGCTTATCTGGAACAGCTACGAAGACCGGGGAGCGACCATCACCATCGACTTTATGTCGGCGGATGGTATTGTTCCCGGCCGCACGCCGGTACGCTTCCAGGGCGTTGAGGTGGGAACGGTTCAGGATATCCGTCTGGCCCGTGACCGCAGCAAAATTGAGGTCCGCGCCAGCATCAAAAGCGATATGGAAGACGCACTGCGGGCAGATACCCAATTCTGGCTGGTCACGCCGAAAGCCTCTCTCGCGGGTGTTTCCGGGCTGGATGCGCTGGTCGGCGGTAACTATATCGGCATGATGCCCGGTAAAGGCGAACCGCGTGACCATTTCACCGCCCTCGACACACAGCCGAAATACCGCCTGAACAACGGCGAGCTGATGATCCACCTGCACGCGCCGGACCTCGGTTCGCTCAATACCGGGTCGTTGGTTTACTTCCGCAAAATTCCGGTTGGCCGCGTCTACGACTACACGATCAATCCGAATAATCAGGGCGTCACCATTGACGTGCTGATCGAGCGCCGTTTCACCAATCTGGTGAAAAAAGGCAGCCGCTTCTGGAATGTCTCCGGCGTGAAGGCCGACGTTGGCCTTAGCGGCGCGAAGGTGCAGCTGGAGAGTCTGGCCGCGCTGGTTAACGGTGCGATCGCTTTCGACTCGCCATCCGATTCCCAGGCCGCCGGACAGAACGATGAGTTTGGCCTCTATGAAGATCTGGCCCACAGCCAGCGCGGCGTGCTTATTCAGCTGCAGTTGCCGAACGGCGATGGGCTGAAAGCGGGATCGACGCCGATGCTGTATCAGGGGCTGGAAGTCGGTCAGCTGACAAAAATGACGCTCAATCCGGACAGTTCGGTGACCGGCGAAATGACCGTCGACCCGAGCGTGGTATCGCTGCTGCGCGAAAATACGCGCATTGAACTCCGTCAACCGAAGCTGTCGCTGGAAAACACCAATCTGAGTCAGTTGCTCACTGGCAGTACCTTTGAGTTGGTGCCGGGTGAAGGCGCGCCAAAGGATCGCTTTACCGTACTCGCTGCGGATAAAACATTGTTGCAGCAGCCCGGCGTGTTGACGCTAACGCTGACCGCGCCTGAGAGCTATGGCATCGACGCCGGGCAGCCTATCATGCTGCATGGCGTGCGCATCGGCCAGGTCATGGAGCGTACGCTGAACGCCAAAGGTATCAGTTTCGCCATCGCCATCGATCCGCAATACCGTGACCTGCTGCACGGCGACAGCAAGTTTGTCGTGAACAGCAAAATGGACGTCAAAGTCGGTATCGACGGTGTAGAGTTCCTCGGGCCAGCGCCAATGAATGGCTGAGCGGCGGCATTCGCATTTTGCCCGGGGAAAAGGGAGCGATGAAAGCCAGCTACCCGCTGTTCGCCAATCTGGAAAAAGCACAGGAAAATAATCTTAGCGATTTCCCGACGACCACGTTGATGCTCACCGCCGACACGCTGCCGGATATTCAGACCGGCTCCGTCGTGCTATACCGTAAGTTTGAGGTGGGTGAAATCACCTCCGTACAACCGCGCGCCAACGCGTTTGATATCGCGGTGCATATAAAGCCGGAATACCGTTCGCTGCTGACCCCGAACAGCGTGTTCTGGGCCGAAGGCGGCGCGAAAGTGCAGTTGAACGGCAGCGGGCTGACGGTGCAGGCTTCCCCGCTTTCACGGGCGTTAAAAGGCGCAGTCAGCTTTGATAACATCAGTGAAGCGAATAATGGAACCCGCAAGGGCGACAAGCGCGTCCTGTTCCCTTCAGAAACCGCCGCGCGCGCCGTTGGCGGGCAGATCACCCTGCATGCCTTTGATGCGGATAAACTGTCTGCGGGTATGCCGATTCGTTATCTCGGCATCGATATTGGGCAGGTACAAAGTCTGGATCTCAATGCCTCGCGCAATGAAGTACAGGCCAGCGCAGTTCTTTACCCTGAGTATGTGAATACCTTCGCCCGCCGCGGTACCCGTTTCTCCGTGATCACACCGCAAATCTCAGCGGCCGGCGTTGAGCACCTGGATACCCTGCTCCAGCCGTACGTCAACGTTGAGCCGGGTCACGGAGAGCTGCGTCGCGATTTTGAACTTCAGGAGGCGACCATTTCCGATTCACGCTACCTCAACGGCCTGAACGTGGTCGTGGAAGCGCCGGAATCCGGTTCGTTGAGTATCGGTACACCGGTGCTGTTCCGGGGAATCGAAGTCGGTACCGTTACCGGCCTGCATCTTGGTAGCCTCTCTGACCGGGTGATGATTGAAATGCGCATCGGCCAGCGCTACCAGCATCTGGTGCGTAACAACTCGGTCTTCTGGCTGGCTTCCGGCTACAGTCTCGACTTTGGCCTGATTGGCGGTGTGGTGAAGACCGGCACCTTCAATCAGTTCATTCGTGGCGGTATCGCTTTCGCCACGCCGCCAGGAACGCCGCTGGCACCGAAGGCGCAGGAAGGCAAACACTTCCTGCTGCTCGAGTCCGAGCCGAAAGAGTGGCGCGAATGGGGTACCGCGCTGCCGCGTTAACGCCCTCCCTCACGCGCCGGTGTCCCGTCACCGGCGCGTTTTATGATAGACTGCGCGCTCTTTATCTCCTTGTGGTATTCGCCAGTGGCTCAAAACTCTGTCTATTTTCCTGATGAATTCCTCGCGCAGATGCGTGAGGCCATGCCGGCTCATCTCTCGTTTGACGCATTCCTTGCCGCCTGCCAGCGCCCGCTGCGTCGCAGTATTCGCGTGAATACGCTGAAAATCACGGTTGATGATTTCCTCACCCTGGTCGCCCTTATGGCTGGCAACTGACCCCGGTCCCTGGTGCGCGGAAGGCTTCTGGATTGAGCGTGATGACGAGGACGCACTGCCGCTGGGCAGCACCGCTGAACATCTGAGCGGGCTATTTTATATTCAGGAAGCCAGTTCCATGCTGCCGGTGGCGGCACTGTTTGCCGACGGACTGCAGCCGGTTCGGGTAATGGACGTTGCCGCGGCCCCAGGCTCGAAGACCACGCAGATTGCCGCCAGAATGGGCAACCGCGGTATGCTGCTGGCCAACGAATTCTCCGCCAGCCGGGTCAAAGTGCTGCACGCCAATATCAGCCGTTGCGGCATCAGCAATACCGCGCTCACACACTTTGACGGCCGCGTGTTCGGCGCCGCCTTACCCGAGTGCTTTGATGCCATCCTGCTCGATGCCCCTGCTCCGGCGAAGGCGTGGTGCGTAAAGATCCCGATGCGTTGAAGAACTGGTCGCTGGCGAGTAACCAGGCGATCGCCGAAACCCAACGCGAGCTGATCGACAGCGCTTTCCACGCGCTGCGTCCGGGCGGCACGCTGGTCTACTCGACCTGTACGCTGAACCGCGACGAGAACGAGTCGGTCGTCGCCTGGCTGCTGGCGCGTTATCCGCAGGAAGTCGAGGTTATGCCTTTGGGTGAACTCTTCGCTAGCGCTGACCAGGCATTGACGCCTGAAGGCTTCCTGCACGTGTTCCCACAAATTTATGACTGTGAAGGGTTCTTCGTCGCGCGACTACGTAAGACCGCGGCGATTGAAGCGCTGCCAGCGCCGGGCTACAAGGTGGGTAAATTCCCGTTCACCCCGATGAAAACGCGCGAATCCGCTGCCGTTGAGAGTGCAGCGCGCAGCGTGGGCATTGAATGGGATGAGGCGCTAACGCTCTGGCAGCGCGACAAAGAGGTTTGGCTGTTCCCTACCGAAATTGCGCCGCTGCTGGGTAAAGTTCGTTTTTCCCGTATTGGGCTGAAACTTGCCGAAACGCACAACAAAGGTTTTCGCTGGCAGCACGAAGCGGTCGTTGCGCTGGCTAATACGCAAAAGCTGGGCATGAGCTGACGCTGGAAGAAGCGCAGGAATGGTATCGTGGCCGCGACGTCTATCCGCAACAGCCGCCCGCTCACGACGACGTGATTGTCACCTTCCAGGGATTCCCGCTGGGGCTGGCAAAGCGCATTGGTTCACGATTGAAAAACAGTTATCCCGCGAATTGGTACGAGATGGGAAACTGTTTGCCAGCAGGTCGGAGTAGCGGACAAAAAAAGCGCACTTTTTAACTGGCGTAATTCTCGACGTTGACTACGCTGAAAAGGTACGGCCTAACTGGTCGTACCACAACGGTCAGCAGATTAACGGAGAGCATGATGAGTAAAACCAGCGTACGCATTGGCGCATTCGAAATTGATGACGCCGTGCTGCATGCCGATCAACACGGCGAGCGAACGTTAAGTATCCCTTGTAAGTCCGATCCCGATTTATGTATGCAGTTGGATGCCTGGGACGCCGACACTAGCATCCCGGCCCTTCTTGATGGCGAACGTTCCGTTCTTTATCGCAAGCACTACGATCAACCGTCCGATGCCTGGGTTATGCGGCTTGTCTAACCCAAAAGGAACCCGCCACAGGCGGGTTATTTATTTGGCGTGCGGCACCACAGTGTACAATGATGCTTGACCATGAGGTCGGGTTTTAAAGCGGCGATGCACCCACAGATATTGCTCCGGTGCCCGTAAAATCTCACGCTCGATAATTTTATTCATATAGCTGGCAGCGGGGATCTCATCCCACTCGGATAGTCTGTCATCGCTTCGCTGATATGCAGGGTATAACCTTTCTGGCAAGGTTTACGCACCATGGTCACCGTCAGCATGGCAGCGCCGGAAAGACGTGACAGTACGTTTGTTCCATTGGTGGTTGCCGCCTCGGTGACGGAGAAAAACGGCGCAAAAACGCTGCCTTTCGGACCGTAGTCCTGATCGGGCGCGAACCATACCGCTTCACCGGCCTTCAGCGCCTGCACCAGCCCCCGCAAATTACGACGGTCAATCATCGCTTTATTCGAACGCAGACGCCCGGTAGTCTGCACCCATTCCATTAGCGGATCGTTGTGCGGACGATAGGTCGCCATCATCGGACGACACAGCCCATCGCACGGCCACCCAGCTCCAGAGACATGAAGTGAACGCCAACCACCATAACGCCGCGCTGCTCTTTCAACGCGTTCATCAGGTTGGCGTACCCTTCCACATCAAACCATTTTTTAACGCGGGCATCGCTCCAGAACCAGGCCATCCCGGTTTCAATCAGCCCATGCCCAGAGACATAAAGTTTTGCTCGATCAGCTTCTCACGGTCCGCGACATCCATATGCGGGAAACAAAGTTCAATATTACGTGCCGCAATCTGCTCCCGGCGTTTTAGAAAGCGTCGGATGCTTTACCCAGCGACGTGCCAAGGAGATGTAAAACGGGGTAAGGTAACTGTACAACCAGCCACAAGGCGGCCAGAGCGAACCACTTCAGCCCGTTGCGCGGGTGAAGTAAAGCGGTATCAAAATTTTTAAACATCATTCTTTCCAGCAACGAAATGCAAGGGTAACACTTAAGGAGAATCGATTCCGTTCATTCATCTTTATGCGTTTGTGTATATGTTGGACCCTGCTGCATTCGACAAATTCACTTCCCGGACGTTTATTTACAAACGGCTGGTATCAGAGGTATGAGGCGGGGTGGCAGGCTGTGGCTCAACTCGCCGCAAGCATGCGCCTTTTTGCTGCAAAAAAATAGAGAATTTAATTCACATTACAAAATTATTTTTTTAATGCTAACTTTTCATATTATTAGCGGGTTATGAAACTTTTAACATGATGTTTTTAATCATTTTTCTTTTTATCAGTGCGACGGTGCGTGATGCTTTGACTCTCGGTTATGTTTGGAACAGAACTTAAAGAAATCGGGTAAGATTCCTGGTTACCCTCACCTTCCCTGCGCACATGAGTGATAAGAAAATTCCTCTTTGCGATCAAATTTTCGCGGATGAATCTTCAGTAAGCGTTAAGATAAGGGTTCAATCGAGTTGGCCCACCTGCAACTCAAAAGATGAAGGGAGTAATCAGAACATAATGCAGCGTCAGAACGTCTCATCATCAAGAATTAAATCAATTGGTTATGATGCAAAGCAAAAAACACTGGAAATAGAGTTCTTCAGTTCAGGCATTTACCAGTATGTCGGCGTCACCTCAAAAACGTATGAAACATTTCTCAGCGTGAAGTCAAAAGGACGCTTTTTTGATGGGGTCATTAAAGACAAATTCCTCTGCCGAAAAATAGGCTAAGCACCCTATCAGGATTTGCATACTGTACATCGCCATAATAGAAAACAAAAAGCCAGCGGCTAGGCTGGCTGAGTGGCTAAGATGAGTGGTGCTGTGACGAGTATCAACTCCCTTTGTAAGTCGAGTATCCATACTGACTTAGCAAGAGAGGAATATGAAGCTTTTCGTTTGTCTTTGTCACGGTGAACAACACCGGCACCTCAGGGAAGAATGAGGACAGCTTTTCGCGCTTAAAATAATCGCCTGTTTTGAACGTCACTCTGTACACCCCTGGCTGCATATCCTTGTCTTCAGGGTACAAGGACTTAATACGGCCATCGCTATCTGTTTTCCCTTGCGCAAGCATATCCCAACCTGTCGACTGTTGTTTTTCCAAAGTGACATCAACGTCTTTTGAAGGGATTCCTGTTTGCTGGTTGAGAATATGAACGCTAAGGGTTCCTGCAGGCGCACTAAACGCAGCCGGTGCGAAGACCGCGGTAGACAGCAACATCAGACTCATTATTTTGTTCATTTTTTCTTCCTGTGATTAAAGACACAGGTCAAGCTTAAACATGTTTTTGACAAAGAAAATTCAACTTTTTGTTATGATTTCTTCAGCACACAAAAACAGCTTTTTTTACTCTTTAGCACATCAGACTAGACGGCAACGCTCGGTGCTCTATCCCTGCCCCTGACGGTTGCAGTTTCATTAAAGACCATATTGGTTTTGCAAAAAATACATTTTGCGCCAAATGGATTTTTCTCTGAAACATCAAATACTGATGTTCGATATTGGGAGCCATGACAACATGGGCACCGAAAATGAATATTTAAATTCATAAGATATACCTCTTAAGGGGAGAAACTTCACTTTGTGTTTCAACAACATTGCATTCATTGAAATTTTAACTTTATGCAATAAAACACCAGCGATGCTCTGAATAAATGTGTAGGGTGTCAGCCCTTTGAACCAGGAAATATCTGACACAGAAAAATTCTGACGCCAGACCTTGCTGAATGGCAAACTCAACATTGCGCCCTTCAAACAGGGTATTTAAATCATTTCCCTGAAACGCAGATATTGTACGTTGAATTCAAAGAGAGAAGATATCAGCGATAGCGCCAGACGATGAGGACTACTCAGTAGAATGTTTTACGTTGTATGCATTGCAAACTGCCATTACCATTAATGCATGTTCCGCGATGATTAGCAAATTTTATTTTAGCCGTCCAGCAGTCTTTATTTAAATATGGCAATAAAATTCGCTTTTTATTTTTTTAAGCGTATAGTTTGCCCGAGTTTTTTTAAAAGGAATCTATTTGTCTCGTAAAATGACAGGAATTGTCAAAAGTTTTGATGCCCTCAGCGGCAAAGGTTTTATCACCCCATCAGATGGTCGAAAAGACGTTTTACTCCATATCTCCGCAGTGTATAGCAGTGAATCCGAATCCCTGATACCTGGCGTCCGCGTTGAGTTTTGTCGTATCAACGGTCTGAAAGGACCGACGGCTGCGAACATCTACCTATCCTGATCTTCTACCGTTCATCGCACTTTCGCAGCTTATCAAACTGACTCTTATACAAAGGCACGTGATGATGACATTCCCCCCGACTGGCAGAACACAAAAATTTAACAATAACGCAAAAAGATCTGGACGGGCGTGGTGCTGAGTATGATATGGTTTAGAGAGCATATGGAGATTGCAGGACATTTTCATCGGGTGGGAAAACCCCGATGTAAATCACCAATAGAATGATACAGATAAAAAGAGACCGAATACGATTCCTGTATTCGGTCCAGGGAAATGGCTCTTGGGAGAGAGCCGTGCGCTAAAAGTTGGCATTAATGCAGGCTAAGTCGCCTTGCTTTATAAGAATAGATGACCGTGAAAGCTTTTCCAGTCCACAGGCCTGGTGAGTGGAAAATTTTCGTCGAATAAACGGCATAGCATAAAAAAAACCGCAACCATTCTGCGAGAATAGTTGCGGTTTTTTATTGAATATTAAAGAGATTTGCTATGTATCAGCAAAGTTTCTCTGCGCGCTCGATAAATGGCGCAAGGCTCATTTTCACCCCAGGCTGATTCGGATCGTCAATCTGAATTACGCTCAACGGCTGCGCCTGAGTCTTACCGGCCTTTACCTGCTGCTCTGCCACATCGTTCAGCGGATACTGCACCAGTGTGCTCGGGTTAATCACATACAGCGCATTATCCGCACGGCAGGTCAGCATGACCTCTTCGCGATTAAATGCCCACTTCTCTTTTCCCACCTCAAAGCGGCTGACGGTAATGACCTGCGCTGCCAGCGCGCTGCTGGCAGTGGTTAACAACAACAAAGAGAGAATAATCTTTTTCATAATTCGCCAGTTCAATTAAAAAGGTTCCCAGGTGGCAAAAAGGCTGACGCACGCCAGCACCAGCGCCGCCAAAACAATTTCCACCTGCGTGGTACGTAAAAAGACGCGCTGCGCCCATCCATTCGCCGCCGTCATCCTCGGCACCAGTAAATAGCGGTTAAACAGCGCCATGATAATCATCAGTGCGACCAATCCCACTTTCACCCACAGCGCAACGCCGTACGGGGTCGAGGCGGTGAAACCACCCTGAATCATCCAGGTATTGACCAGCCCGTTGCTACCGCACCTGCCACGGCAAGATGCCCATAACGGGAGTAACGCATCATCGTCGTAATGGCGAGCTTGCGCCAGCGGCCTTTTGCCAACCGCAAACAGTACAAAAAGGGGACCAGCCCGCCGGCCCACGCCGCAGCGCAAAGTAGATGCGCGGCGTGATTAATGCGCTGTGCCACCCCGACGGCGCCTTCATACATCGCCGCATGGCCAACGCCAGCCAGCAGAATAAACTGCGCGACGCACAGAAGCAAAAGTCGCCGCATCATCTGCCGTGGCTGTACACACGCTATACCCAGCGCCACCCACGCCAGCACGATTTCCCACAGCCAGACGCTACCAAACTGCGTATGCAGTACGGCCTGCCAGACCTCCGGGCGCCAGGTGTCTGACCAGCCCTCCCCATTAACCCACCTTGCGCCACCAGCATCAGCATAGCCGACAGCACACTCAGCCCTAACGAGCTACGCAACAGCTGGGAAAAACGCTGTATCAACAGTCGGCGTAGTTCAGATGGCGCCCACCAGCCCGCGTAAAGCGTGCAGCCGAAGGCCACCATCAGCGAGGCAAAATGGATGAATCGCAGACCAATATAGAGTGCCGCTAGCATGGTTACTTCACGCTAAACTGGTACTGACCTTTCGTTTTGTGCCCGTCAACCGACACCACGTGCCACTCAACGGTATACAGACCAGGCGTCAGCGTTTGGGATAACGGAACAATCAGCTGCGTTTTGTCATTTTCGCTGCGCGTCGCCTTGCCTGTGTCAACAAGCTGTTGCTCCGGGCCGATCAGCTTAACGCCGCTAAAGTTAGCCTCAATACCTTCAGAAAAATTAAGCGTCAGCGTTTGCGGCGTCGACGTGATTTCAGCATTGGCGGCAGGTGTTTGTTGTTGCAGGTGAGCGTGAGCCCATACGGGCGAGGAGCCGAAGGCACTCAGAAGAAGCAGTGTGGCGCAGAGCGTGCGAGGCGCGGTGAATTTCATTTCCATCATTCCCTTTTGTTATCAATATAAGTCAAAGAATAACGCTGTATAATGTTCACGTCGAGATGAGCGCCCTCCGGACTTGCCATTTTGCGAGACTCTTAGTAACTTTTGCGCGTATTCCCAAGGAGAAAACCATGCAAACCAACCTGGCTGCCCTGCCTCAGCAGGAAATGGATAAAGTTAACGTCGATCTTGCCGCGGCGGGCGTTGCCTTCAAAGAGCGATATAACATGCCGGTTGTAGCCGAAGTCGTCGAGCGTGAACAGCCAGCGCACCTGCGCGACTGGTTTCGCGAGCGGCTCATTACGCATCGTTTAGCATCGGTAAACCTTTCCCGCCTGCCGTACGAGCCGAAACAGAAATAATTATTACTGTTAGTTACAATTCCTTACATCAGGCTTGTTACTATTGTCCGGAATAAAACTCGCTGACAACGTGTTGAAGGACGCAACGATGCTGACATGGACTATTGCTGCAGCGCAATATGCGCCCCGAAGGGAGATATCGCAGACAACATCACCCACCATTTGCGCTTTATTGACGCCGCAGCCGAACAGGCGTGTAAAGTGCTCATTTTTCCTGAACTCTCCCTTACCGGCCCCAACGACGAGCACACGCTCCCCGCGCCGCCATGTGATAGCCAGCTGCAACCGCTGCGCGATGCCGCGCAGCGCCACCGGATGACCATCATTGCCGGGCTGCCAATGGAGAACGCGGGCAAACGTATTAAGGGAATCGTGATTTTCGCGCCCGATGCCGATGCGCCGATAAAGCAACAGCAGGGCACGGTACTTGCCTGGCGCCAGAATCGGATCAGGTCAGCGTCTTTGAGCTAAACCACGAAGGTTGTGAGCTTTCCCCTCAGGCCTCGCTGCTGGCGACCGTCAGCTGCATGGCGGAACCACAGCAGCAGCGTATCACCCAACGTCTGCAGCGGTTTGCGCATAAGTACGCTATCGCGGTATTGAAGTCGAATTACGCCAGCGGAACCTTTTCTGGAGGCAGCGCGCTGTGGGATGAGAATGGCCAGCTGATCGTTCGTGCCGACAGCGGAGAATTGCTGCTCACCGGCAGAAAAAGCGCTCAGGGTTGGCAAGGCGAGATCATTCCATTACGCTAGTCCTTTTGGCCGGGAGTTCGCCATGCTGCGCGTTATTGATACCGAAACCTGTGACCTGCAAGGAGGCGTCGTGGAGATTGCCTCCGTCGATGTTATTGACGGGCAAATCGTCAACCCGATGAGTCACCTGGTTCGACCCGACCGCCCCATCAGCGCGCAAGCGATGGCGATCCACCGGATTACCGAAGAAATGGTCGCCGATAAACCATGGATTGAAGACGTCGTGCCGTTCTACCAGGGAAGTCCCTGGTATGTCGCCCATAACGCCAGCTTTGACCGCCGCGTGTTGCCGGAGATGGATGGCGAATGGATTTGCACCATGAAACTGGCGCGTCGCCTGTGGCCGGGAATTAAGTACAGCAATATGGCGTTATACAAATCCCGCAAGCTGAACGTAGCCACACCGCCGGGCTACATCACCACCGCGCGCTGTATGACTGCTACATCACTGCCGCGCTGCTGATCGATATCATACAAACCTCTGGCTGGACGCCGGAACAGATGGTTGACGTCACCGGGCGCCCCGCTCTGTTGCGCACCTTTACCTTCGGTAAATACCGCGGACAGGAAGTGGCGGAAGTGGCAAAAAACGATCCGGGCTACCTGCGCTGGCTGTTTAACAACCTTGACCGCATGAGCCCGGAACTGCGTTTAACGTTGAAGCACTATCTCGGCCAATAGCTAACGCTCTGATTGTCCTGGCAGGGTTCCCTGCGCCAGGGCAATCAGGAAGGCATACTCCAGCGCGACCCCTTCATAGCTCTTATAGCGTCCGGACTTACCGCCGTGCCCGGCATCCATCTCAGTACACAGTAGCAACAGGTTATCGTCGACCTTAAGTTCGCGTAGTTTGGCCACCCATTTTGCCGGTTCCCAATACTGTACCTGCGAGTCATGCAACCCGCTGGTGACCAACAGGTGCGGGTAAACCTGCGGCTGTACGTTGTCATACGGGCTGTAGGATTTCATATAGCGATAGTAGGTTTCATCCTGCGGATTGCCCACTCTTCAAACTCGCCGGTAGTGAGCGGAATCGACTCATCCAGCATCGTGGTCAGCACATCCACAAACGGTACCTGCGCGACGACGCCGTGGAACAGTTCAGGTCGCTGGTTGATAACGGTGCCCATCAGCATGCCGCCAGCGCTACCGCCCATGCCATAGCACAAATTCGGCGCGCCATAGCCCTTCGCCAGCAGCGCATCGCAGACATCCAGATAGTCGTTAAAGGTGTTGTGCTTTTTGAGGAATTTGCCGTCTTCATACCACTGCTGCCCCAGTTCGCCGCCACCGCGAATGTGAGCGATAGCAAAGACGAAACCGCGATCGAGCAGGCTCAGACGACTGCTGCTGAAATCGGCGTCCATGCTGGCGCCGTAAGAGCCATAGCCGTAGACCAGCAACGGATTTTTACCCCGACGAAAATGCTCATGGCGATAGACCAGCGAAACCGGCACCTCAGCGCCATCACGCGCAGTTACCCACAAGCGTTCGCTGCGATAACGACTGGCGTCGAAGCCTTTCACCTCCTGCTGCTTGAGCACGCGACGCTTGCCGCTGTCCATATCAAGCTCAAACAAGGTATCCGGCGTGGTCATCGACGAATAGCCGTAGCGCAAACAGGCCGTTTCCGGTTCCGGGTTATAGGCAATCCAGGTGACATAGGCCGGATCGTCAAAGGCGATGGCCGTCTCCTGATGAGTTTGCCGGTGAATCTGCCGCAAGCTGGTTAATCCGCGCTGACGCTCTTCCACAACCAGCCAATCGCGGAATAACGTGAAATCTTCCAGCATCACCGTATCGCGCGCGGCGATAATTGTCTGCCAGTCCCCTCTTCCCGTTTACGCCCGGTAGAGGCCAAAGTTTTTACCTTCGCGGTTTGAGCGAATATAGAAATGCCCCTGGTAGTGATCAAGGCTGTATTCATGATCTTTACGGCGAGCTAAAAATGTCTGCGGTTTCGCGTCCGGGGTATCGGCATCCACCAGCAGCATTTCGCTGGTTGTCGCGCTGGACAGCGCAATCACCACGAACTGGCGTGACGATGTCTTATGCAGGCTGACGTAGAACGTGTCATCCTGCTCTTCATAGATAAGCTCGTCCTGGGTACCGGGTTCCCCTATCTGATGACGCCATACCTGCCACGGCAGTAGCGTCGTCGGGTGCTGGCGCACGTAATAGAGCGAGCGAGAATCATTGGCCCACACCACGCCCGGCGAAACATTTTCAATCACCTCCGGTAACCAGGTCTCATTTTCCAGATGACGAATCCGCAGACCGTACTGGCGGCGCGAGAGGAAATCCTCGGTTACCGCCAGCAGATTATTGTCGGGAGCAACGTTTAGCCCTCCAAGGGTATAGAATTCGCTGTGTGCCGCGCGCTTGTTTTCATCAATCAGCAGCGACCACGACTCTTCTCCCAGCGCCTGGCGTTGATAAAGGCATATTCACGCCCGGCTCAAAGACCTGGCGATAGCGATAGCCATTTTTAATGTAAGGGCGGAAACCTCTCGCGGCGGGATTCGGTCAACAATCTCTTTCAGCACGCGATCCTGTAGGCTTTGCTGGGATGACATCACCTGGCGGCCATAGGCGTTTTCCTGCTGTAAATAGTCGATAACCGCGGGCCTGGCGCGCGTGTCATCGCGCAGCCAGTAGTAGTTATCAATGCGCGTATCGCCATGCAAGGTCATGGCGTGAGGGATCCGTTTTGCTTTTGGCGGCATCTCGTTATTCTTCTGTTTTAGTCACACACTATAAGGGTGGACAAATTAAACAATGATGCAAGCAAAAGCGGTGATAAAACGCATTAAAGTTGCTGTTTTTGCTGCTGTAAATCGCGTTCTATCCCTCACGGACCTCCAGAGGCAGTTTCAACGCTTCGCCCAGTGCGTTCAGATAGCTGCGCTCCATAAAATGATCGATATCGATCGCCGCACAGCTGATGAAGTACAGTTCCAGCGCCTCTTCTTCATTATGCACATCTCTTGCCAGACGCTGAGGGTCGAGAGGTTGTTCCATCGCCCGCGCAATCATCGCACGCCCCTGCTCTTCAATGCCGGCTTCACGCAGCTGTTGTTCAATGGCCTGCTGTTCTTTGGCATCAATATGTCCATCGCTCTTCGCCGCAAAGACCAACGCCAGAATCAAGCGTTCGGTACGCACATCCAGCGGCGCTGGCGCTTCACCGTACTGGCTGGCGGTTTGCGGGTCTGCGCGTAATTTATCTTTATACTTGTTCCACAGCACGCTGCCAGCGACCGCGCCGCCTCCCACCAGCAACGCGCCGGTGCCGTACTTCGCCAGCATTTTTCGGGACGACTTACTGGCCAATAGTAGCCCGGCCAGGCCGCCTAATGCGCCGGGCACCAGCATTTGGCTGAGGTCGCTTTTACCGCTACCCGATTTTTGCCCCAGCAGAGACTGCAGTTGATTAAGCCAGCCTGACATACGACCTCCAGTATAAATATGTGAGATGCTCAGCCTAAGCGAGCTGATGTCAGGATATGTCTGTTCCACATAAAGATGCGCAAATATCCAGCGATAGCGCGGCCCGATTGCCGACAACGAGACACACGCAAACGTTTTCGTTTATAATGCGGCAAATTTTCGTGAGACGGTGGAATAGGTAAAATGACGTTATTAGGCACAGCTCTGCGTCCGGCTGCGACGCGCGTAATGCTTCTGGGTTCCGGCGAGTTAGGCAAGGAAGTGGCGATCGAATGCCAGCGGTTGGGTATCGAAACCATTGCCGTTGACCGCTACGCCGACGCCCCGGCGATGCATGTCGCGCATCGTTCTTATGTAATTAACATGCTCGATGGCGCGGCGCTGAAAGCGCTGGTTGAGCAGGAAAAACCGCACTATATCGTGCCGGAGATTGAAGCTATCGCCACCGATATGCTGATTGAACTGGAGCAGGCGGGTCAGCACGTCGTGCCCTGCGCACGCGCCACCCAACTGACCATGAACCGCGAAGGCATTCGCCGCCTGGCGGCCGAACTCCTCAAGCTGCCAACCTCAGCCTATCACTTCGCCGATAGCGAAGCCCAGTTTCGCCAGGCGGTTGCCGACATCGGCTTACCGTGCATCGTGAAACCGGTGATGAGCTCATCCGGCAAGGGCCAGACCTTTATTCGCCGTGAAGACCAGCTCGCTCAGGCGTGGCAGTACGCGCAGGAAGGCGGCCGCGCCGGTGCCGGGCGCGTAATCGTCGAAGGGGTCGTCAATTTTGATTTTGAAATTACCCTGTTGACCGTTAATGCCGTAGACGGCGTGCACTTTTGCGCGCCAGTCGGCCACCGTCAGGAAGATGGCGACTACCGTGAATCCTGGCAGCCGCAGCAGATGAGCGCGCTGGCGCTGGAGCGCGCGCAGGCAATCGCGCGCGAGGTGGTGCTGGCACTCGGCGGCTACGGCCTGTTCGGCGTTGAGCTGTTTGTCTGTGGCGACGATGTGGTGTTTAGCGAAGTTTCGCCGCGTCCGCATGATACCGGAATGGTCACGCTGATTTCGCAGGACGTTTCAGAGTTCGCTCTGCATGTGCGTGCTTTCCTTGGCTTGCCAATTGGCGCCATTCGCCAGTATGGCCCTTCCGCTTCTGCCGTGCTGCTGCCAACGCTGACCAGTAACAACGTGACTTTTGATAACGTGCAGAATGCGCTTGGCGCGGGTGTGCAACTGCGGCTGTTCGGTAAGCCGGATATCGCCGGTTCACGCCGCATGGGGGTAGCGCTGGCCACCGGCGATAGCGTTGAAGATGCCGTTGAACGCGCCAAAATCGCTGCGGCAGCCGTCGTTATTAAGGAATAAGAAAAAAGGCGGCTGCTCACGCATACCCGCCCTTCTTTTGCTTACCCGATCATCAGACCGGGTACAGCAGACACCTTACAGCTTCGCGCCTTCAACCGCTTCGCGAGCCAGCTTGGTGATGCGATCGTAGTCGCCAGCTTCCAGCGCATCTGCCGGAACCAGCCAGGAACCGCCGATACACAGCACGCTTTTCAGCGCCAGGTAGTCACGGTAGTTAGCCGGAGAGATACCGCCAGTCGGGCAGAAACGGATGTGAGAGAACGGACCTGCAATCGCCTGCAGCGCTTTCACGCCACCGTTCGCTTCAGCCGGGAAGAATTTGAACTCTTTCAGGCCGTGCTGCATACCCAGCATCAGTTCAGAAACAGAGCTAATACCGGGATCAGCGGGATAGTGCCTGCGGTAGCCGCTTTCAGCAGTTCGTCGGTCAGGCCCGGGCTGATAGCAAACTGCGCGCCAGCGTCGGTCACTTCTTTCAGCTGCTGTGCGTTAGTCACGGTACCCGCGCCCACGATAGCATCCGGAACTTCTTTCGCAATGGCGCGGATAGCGTCCATCGCGCAGTCGGTACGCAGCGTCACTTCCAGTACGCGAACGCCACCGGCAACCAGCGCTTTTGCCATCGGTACTGCGTGCTCAAGCTTGTTAACCACGATTACCGGGACTACCGGCCAGTGGTCAGGATTGCTTCAGCCGTTGTTTTCCAGTTTTTCATCAGAAATATTCTCTCGCCAGATCTACAAAACGTGTCATCTTAAAAGGTAATACAGGTTGCGCCCTGTTCCGCACCGGACAGTTTTTCCCGTAATGCGCCAAACAGTTCACGGCCTGTCCCACGCGCGAAGCGCTCAGATCGGGAATATGCGGTTGGCGTGCGGCCAGTTCAGCGTCATCAACCAGCAGCGTTAGCTCGCCGGTCTGGCCGTTCACGCGGATCATGTCGCCATCGCGTACTTTTGCCAGCAGGCCACCGTCATAGGCTTCAGGCGTTACGTGAATCGCTGACGGTACTTTACCGGATGCACCGGACAGTCGTCCATCAGTGACCAACGCAATTTTGAAACAGCGGTCCAATAATACACCAAGTGGCGGCATAAGTTTATGTAATTCTGGCATCCCGTTCGCTTTTGGCCTTGATGGCGCACAACCACGACGCAATCTTTGTCCAACAGGCCCGCTTCAAAGGCTGGCAGAACATCATGCTGGCTTTCAAAAACCACCGCCGGCGCTTCAATCACCTGGTTTTCAACCGGCACGGCGGAGGTTTTCATCACCGCGCGGCCAAGGTTGCCGCTCAGCACTTTGGTGCCGCCGTGTTTTGAGAACGGTTTATCGAAGGTGGCAATGATGTTGTCATCCAGCGACGCGGTGGCGCCTTCACGCCAGTCCAGCTTGCCTTCGTTCAGCCACGGTTCCATGGTGTAGTGAGACAGGCCAAAACCGGCGACGGTATTCACGTCTTCGTGCAGCAGCCCGCCTTTCAGCAGCTCGCGCACCAGCACCGGCACGCCGCCCGCTGCCTGGAAGTGGTTAATATCGGCCGGGCCGTTCGGGTACAGACGCGCCATCAGCGGAACTACTTCTGACAAGTCAGAGAAATCATCCCAGTTAATGATAATGCCCGCCGCACGCGCCATCGCCACCAGGTGCATGGTGTGGTTAGTCGAACCGCCGGTCGCCAACAGCGCCACGATACCGTTGACCACCACTTTTTCGTCAATCATTTTACCCAGCGGCATCCATTCATTACCGTTGCCGGTCATGCGGGTCACCTGACGTGCCGCAGCAGCGGTCAGTTCGGCGCGCAGCGGCGCATCCGGGTGAACAAATGAAGAGCCCGGCAGCTGCATGCCATAAATTCAATCACCATCTGGTTGGTGTTGGCGGTGCCGTAGAAAGTGCAGGTGCCCGGCGCGTGGTAGGACGCGGCTTCGGACTCCAGCAGCGCGTTACGGTCAACCTTCCCTTCCGCGTACAGCTGGCGGATGCGTACTTTTTCTTTGTTCGGCAGGCCGCTGGCCATGGGGCCTGACGGAATGAAGACAGATGGCAAGTGGCCGAATGATAGAGCAGCCATCGCCAGCCCTGGGACGATTTTGTCGCACACGCCAAGGTACAGCGCGCCGTCAAACATGTTATGAGACAGCCCCACCGCAGCGGACATGGCAATCACTTCGCGGCTCAGCAGCGAAAGTTCCATCCCGTCCTGACCCTGCGTCACCCCGTCGCACATCGCCGGCACGCCGCCTGCAACCTGCCCACCGCATTCACGCTGTGCAGCGCTTTGCGGATCACGTCCGGGTAGTGTTCGTAAGGCTGGTGGGCAGAAAGCATGTCGTTATAGGAGGTGATGATCGCGATATTGTTACGCAACATGCTTTTCAGCGACGCTTTATCGTCTGGCTGACAGGCGGCAAAACCGTGCGCCAGGTTGCCACAAGCGAGCTGAGAGCGGTGAACCGTTTCAGTTTTGGCTTGTTCGATACGTGCCAGATAAGCCGCGCGCGTATCGCGAGAGCGTTCGATAATGCGATTTGTTACCCGTAACATTACAGAGTTCATAAAGGCTCCTTAAATTTTTTCTGTCCAGGCTGCGGCTCATGACGGTGTTTACATAGGTCTGACGAATGAATAAAGCCCGTATAGCGCAGCTCAGAGGCAAAGGTCTACTCGCAGTGTAATAAAAAAAGCCCGGGGTGAATCCTCCGGGCTTAAATGCGCAAAAATAGCACTACTTGCTGTGTTAGATCATGTTACCGGTAAAATAACACTTCTGGATTACCGTCTGGCCTTACTCAAACTCGTTCCAGGAACGGCCATCGCGAGTAATCATGGCGACGGATGCCACCGGCCCCAGGTTCCCGCCTGATACGGTTTCGGCGCGTCTTTATCGCTAGCCCAAGCTTCGGTAATGGAATCGACCCACTTCCATGCTTCTTCCACTTCATCGCGGCGTACGAACAGCGCCTGGATGCCACGCATGGTTTCCAGCAGCAGACGTTCGTAGGCATCGGCCAGATGCGTCTGATTGAAGGTCTCGGAGTAGCTCAGATCCAGCTTGGTCACCTGCAGGTTATGCTTGTGCTCCAGACCCGGAACCTTGTTAAGAATCTGAATATCCACGCCTTCATCCGGCTGCAGACGAATGGTCAGCTTGTTCTGCGGCAGCTCGGGCCAGGTCTCTTTGAACAGATTCAGCTCTGGGTTTTTGAAGTACACAACCACTTCTGAACATTTGGTCGGCAGACGTTTACCGGTGCGCAGGTAGAACGGCACGCCCGACCAGCGCCAGTTATCAATGTCCACACGAATGGAAACGAAGGTTTCGGTGTTGCTGGATTTGTTCGCGCCCTCTTCTTCAAGGTAGCCCGGCACCTTCTGCCCTTGCGCAAAACCAGCGGTGTATTGTCCACGGACGGTTTTTTCACGCACGTTGGTATGGTCAATGCGACGCAAAGACTTCAGGACTTTCACTTTCTCATCGCGGATGCTGTCAGCACTTAAATCTGAAGGAGGCGCCATGGCAATCATGCACAGAACCTGTAACAGGTGGTTCTGGATCATGTCGCGCATTTGACCGGCCTGGTCGAAGTACCCCAACGGCCTTCAATACCGACCTCTTCGGCCACGGTGATTTCCACGTGATCAATAGTGCGGTTATCCCAGTTGTTCACAAACAGGGAGTTAGCAAAGCGCAGCGCCAGCAGGTTGAGTACCGTTTCTTTACCCAGATAGTGGTCGATACGGTAAACCTGGCATTCTTCGAAGTATTCACCCACCTGGTCGTTAATCTCGCGGGAGGTTTCCAGCGAGGTGCCCAGCGGTTTTTCCATGACGACGCGCGCCGGTTTGGCGTTCAGCTTCGCTTCACCCAGACCGCGGCAGATGGCGCCAAAGGTGCTAGGCGGCATCGCGAAATAGTTAATGGTGATGCGATTTTTTTGATCAAGCATCTCGCCAAGACGCGAAAACGCCGGCGCATCATTCACATCAAGATTGCAGAAATCAAGACGCGCGCTGAGGGTATTCCACAAACCTTCATCAATCTTCTCTTTCATGAAGGTTTCAAGCGCTTCGCGGACAACTTTGGTGTATGCCGCTTTATCCCAGTCTGCACGGCCTACGCCGATAATCCGGGTGTCCGGATTAATCTGGCCGGCTTTTTCCAGCTGATACAGGGAAGGCAGCAGTTTTCGGCGGGCCAGGTCTCCCTTCGCGCCGAAAATGACCAGATCGCATGCCTGGGCCGTTTGCGTTACCGCCATGTCATTCTCCTCAGTTTATAATCCCGGTTCTATGCCAGGCTATCTATCCGTCGCCGTTCAGGTTTTTATGAAAACGACGGATATCGTTGTAATTTTCTTACGGTGCACTGTACTGTGTTTACGAAATTGCCGAAACCCTTTAACGGCTTTGACCGCCTTCGATCGCACAATTCGGAACCACCATCGCCGTATAGTCAGGGCAATTGGCCAGTTTTGTTCGTTCTTTCGCCCGAAAGGTGTCAGTTAAAATACGACACCGATCATGTAATGAAAAAAAACAACATATTTTGCTGTTCCTATTCACTTTTCATCCCGCTTCAAGCGTATATTCTTGCTAAAACGCCTGCAGATTTCACCCATTAATGGAATCGTTTCAATCTATGAGCGCCTTGTCACGATGAACATGCTGGAAAGAATCCAGTCCCAACTGGAAAACCTTAGCAAATCCGAGCGAAAAGTCGCAGAAGTGATTCTGGCGGCCCTGAACAGGCAATTCATTCAAGCATTGCCGCACTCGCCCTTGAAGCTGAGGTCAGTGAACCGACCGTTAACCGCTTCTGCCGCAGTCTGGAAACCCGAGGCTTTCCTGATTTTAAACTGCATCTTGCCCAAAGTCTGGCTAACGGTACACCGTATGTTAATCGTAATGTGGACGAAGATGACAGCGTTGAAGCCTATACGGCCAAAATATTCGAATCGGCGATGGCGAGCCTTGCTCACGTGCGGCAATCGCTCGATATGTCGGCGGTGAATCGCGCGGTGGATCTGCTGACCCAGGCAAAAAAAATCGCCTTCTTTGGTCTGGGTCTTCTGCCGCCGTGGCGCACGACGCCATGAACAAATTTTTTCGCTTTAACGTCCCTGTCATCTATTCCGATGACATCGTTTTGCAACGAATGAGTTGTATGAATTGCAGCGATGACGACGTTGTGGTGCTGATTTCCCATACCGGGCGAACGAAAAGCCTGGTCGAGGTCGCCCAGGTGGCGAGGGAAAATGACGCGATGGTCATCGCCATCACCTCCGCCGGTACGCCGCTGGCCGCGAGGCCACGCTCGCCATCACGCTGGACGTCCCTGAAGATACCGATATCTACATGCCGATGGTGTCACGTTTGGCGCAGTTGACCGTGATCGATGTCCTGGCCACCGGCTTTACCTTGCGCCGCGGGCGAAATTCAGGGATAACTTGAAGCGAGTCAAAGAAGCGTTGAAGGAATCGCGCTTTGATAAAGAGCTATCGACACACAGCGATAATCACTAAAAGCGATAAAAAAAGTGTAACCTATTTAAGCATTCGGTAACCCGTTATTGGCATATTGCCGAATTCCTGTTCACGCAACACCTGAGTTGTATTAGTCAACGGAGTATTACATGTCCAGAAGGCTTCGCAGAACCAAGATCGTCACCACGTTAGGCCCAGCAACCGACCGCGATAATAACCTCGAGAAGGTAATTTCCGCCGGCGCTAACGTCGTACGTATGAATTTCTCTCACGGTACGCCAGAAGATCATCAGTTACGTGCCGACAAAGTACGCGAAATAGCAGCAAAGCTGGGCGCCATGTAGCTATCCTTGGCGATCTGCAAGGACCAAAAATCCGCGTATCGACCTTCAAAGAAGGCAAAGTTTTCCTGAATATTGGCGACAAATTCCTGCTGGACGCCAACCTGGGTAAAGGTGAAGGCGACAAAGAGAAAGTAGGCATTGACTATAAAGGCCTGCCTGCCGATGTGGTACCGGGCGACATCCTGCTGCTGGATGATGGCCGCGTGCAGTTGAAAGTGCTGGAAGTTCAGGGCATGAAGGTGTTCACCGAAGTGACCGTCGGCGGACCACTGTCCAACAATAAAGGCATCAACAAATTAGGCGGCGGCCTGTCCGCTGAAGCGCTGACCGAAAAAGACAAGGCCGACATTCTGACCGCCGCCAAAATCGGCGTCGACTATCTGGCCGTCTCCTTCCCGCGCTGCGGCGAAGATCTGAACTACGCTCGCCGTCTGGCCCGCGAAGCCGGTTGCGATGCGAAAATCGTCTCCAAAGTTGAACGTGCGGAAGCCGTCTGCAGCCAGGATGCGATGGACGACATCATTCTCGCCTCCGACGTGGTGATGGTTGCCCGCGGCGACCTCGGTGTCGAAATTGGCGACCCGGAGCTGGTCGGTATTCAGAAAGCGCTGATTCGTCGCGCGCGTCAGCTGAACCGTGCGGTCATTACCGCAACCCAGATGATGGAATCGATGATCACCAACCCGATGCCGACCCGTGCGGAAGTCATGGACGTGGCGAACGCCGTGCTGGATGGTACCGATGCGGTGATGCTGTCTGCGGAAACCGCGGCTGGCCAGTATCCATCCGAAACCGTTGCGGCCATGGCGCGCGTGTGCCTGGGTGCAGAAAAGATCCCAAGCATCAACGTGTCTAAACACCGTCTTGATGTACAGTTCGACAACGTCGAAGAAGCGATCGCCATGTCGGCAATGTACGCGGCCAACCACCTGAAAGGGATTACCGCCATCATCACCATGACCGAATCCGGCCGTACCGCGCTGATGACCTCACGCATTACCTCCGGTCTGCCGATTTTCGCCATGTCTCGCCATGAACGTACGCTGAACCTGACCGCGCTTTATCGTGGCGTCACGCCAGTGTTCTTCGACAGCGCCTGCGACGGCGTTGCGGCAGCCCACGATGCGGTAAACCTGCTGCGTGATAAAGGCTACCTGATGTCCGGTGACCTGGTGATTGTCACCCAGGGCGACGTAATGAGCACCGTGGGTTCAACCAACACCACGCGCATTCTGACCGTCGAGTAACACTCACGTTATTGATGTAAAAAACCGGACGATTGAACTGACCCCATAATGTTGGACGGTTTATATTAAGCGGTTATCAGGGCCTGAGTTCGGTATTCCACTGGACTCAGGCCTTTTAGTTTCTGTTTTATTCTTTCATGGTTGTAATAGTGGATGTATTCATCGATAGCGATGCGTAACTCACTGATACTTTTATATTCTTCAAGGTAAAAACATTCAGACTTCAGCGTGCCGAAGAAGCTTTCCATCACTGCATTATCGTAGCAGTTTCCCTTTCTTGACATGCTCTGTTTCAGACCAACTCCCTTTAGTCGGTTCTGATAGTGCGCCATCTGGTATTGCCAGCCCTGATCTGAGTGGAGCAGCGGGTATTCGCCTTTACCCAGTACAGATACAGCCTTCGACAGCATGTCATCCACCATCGACAGAAGAGGACGGCGCTCCATCTGATACGCAACTATTTCTCCGTTATACAGATCCAGAACGGGGGACAGATACAGTTTTTCTCCGCTGATCTTAAATTCCGTGACATCTGTTACCCACTTCTGGTTAGGCTTATCCGCACTGAACTGCCGGTTCAGCACATTACCCGCCACTTTTCCATACCGACCTCGGTAAGAGTTGTATTTCTTCCTTCTGATACAGCAGGTTAAATCCAGCTCCTTCATTAACCTCTGAACCGTTTTATGGTTCAGTAAGCTTCCTTCCCGGCGGATGGCCAGCGTGATTCGCCTGTATCCATATCGTCCTTTATGTTTATGGAACAGCGTTAAAATCTGCCGCTTATCATCGGCATGTTTGTCTGGTTTCTTACCGCTGGTCAGTTGCCAGTAGAACGTGCTTTTTGCCAGCCCTGCCGCTTTTAACAAGCGCGCAAGAGGGAACTCCGACCTTAACTCATTCACGACCTGCGCTTTATCCCGCGTTTTGACGTGCTTCTTTCCCTGAGTAAGGCCTGAAGCTTTTTTAGATAGGCCACTTCAGCACGCAGTTGTTCAAGCTCCTCTCGTTCATCCGGGTTAAGAGGATCCTGCAAAGGAGGGACGGGTGATTTTCAGGACGTTCTGGCATCGTTTTTTTCCTGTATCGGCTGTCTGTAAGGGCTTCTAATCCTCCTTCATCATACAGTCGTTCCCACTGACAAACAGTGGAAAAGGCAGGGATAATAAATTTTGCGCAGACTTCGCGAACAGACAACCGGTGTTCACGCATATGCAGGATAACAGACTCTTTAAAGGCAGGAGAGTAGGTGAAATGTCGGGTTGTCAGTCCGGCTTCGCCATGAAGCTTCCAGGCTGCAGTCCACTTACGAACGGCACTGTGATCGATACCAAAACGCTTTGCGGTCGCTTGCTGCCCTTCCACGCCGGAAAGATAGTGCTGCACAACCTCAAGCTTAAAGCTGAGAGAATACTTGCTCATAAAAAACTGCACCTTACTTCGTTGGGTGTCCAACTTTTGGGGTGCAGTTCACGATGTCCGGTTTTTTTTTTGCACTCAAAGCAGGGCGTGAACGGTCTGGAGTCATCCCGACGTCGCTTTGCTCGCCCAGGCTTTAAGCTATTTCTTTTTCTTTGGGTAGAGTTCTTTACGCTGATACGGCTCGATCTCACCAGGCTTGCGCGTCTTCAGTAGCTTCAGAATCCACGTATACTGCTCGGCGTGCGGCCCCACAAAGATCTCCACTTCTTCATTCATGCGGCGGGCGATGGTGTTGTCATCCGCTTCGAGCAGGTCGTCCATCGGCGGGCGAACCAGAATCGTCAAACGATGCGTTTCACCGTTATAAACCGGGAACAACGGCACCACGCGCGCACGGCACACTTTCATCAGTCGCCCTATCGCCGGCAGCGTGGCTTTGTAGGTTGCAAAGAAATCGACAAACTCGCTGTGCTCCGGGCCGTGATCCTGATCGGGCAGATAGTAGCCCCAATAGCCCTGACGCACTGATTGAATAAAAGGTTTAATGCCATCATTACGCGCATGCAGGCGGCCGCCAAAGCGACGACGCACGGTATTCCACACATAGTCGAACACCTTGTTGCCCTGGTTGTGGAACATCGCAGCCATTTTCTGGCCCTGTGAAGCCATCACCATCGCCGGGATATCGACCCCCAACCGTGCGGGACCAAGAAGATAACGTTTTCACCGTTGCGGCGCATTTCGTCAATAATCTCTTGCCCCTGCCAGTCGAGACGCGGCAGAATTTTTTCCGGCCCTTCAACGCCAGCTCGGCCATCATTACCATCGCCTGCGGCGCGGTAGCGAACATCTCATCGATAATCGCTTCGCGCTCGGCTTCGCTTTTTTCCGGGAAGCAGTACAGAAGATTGATTTGCGCGCGACGCCGAGCGCTGCGGCCAAATCGCCCCGCCAGACGACCCAGTTTTCCCAGGATAGGGTCGCGGATTTTTGCGGGAACGTAGGCAATCCCTGCAAATGCCAGCACGCCTAACCATGCCCCCAGTACTGCGGGTGACGGAAAGATTTCTCAAACTCGGGAATGTATTCACTGTTATTTTTTTTCGTTTCCATGCCTGTTCCAGGGTCGCATCATCAGGTCGGTGTGGATAATCAGATAGTTTAGCGAGGTGAGGTGCTTCGCACAAAAGAAAAAGCCGACACCCTGTGGGCGTCGGCTCTGAACGTTTACTTCTTAGACGAAACTAGTCAAAACGCAGCTGCGGCAGAACCTGTTTCACCTGCGCCAGATAATCGGTGCGGTCAGAACCGGTCAACCCTTCGGTACGCGGCAGTTTCGCCGTCAGCGGGTTCACCGCCTGCTGGTTAATCCACACTTCATAGTGCAGGTGCGGGCCGGTTGAACGCCCTGTATTGCCCGATAACGCAATACGATCGCCACGTTTCACCTTCTGACCCGGTTTCACCAACAGCTTACGCAGGTGCATATAGCGCGTGGTGTAGGTACGACCATGACGCAGTGCAACGTAATACCCGGCAGCGCCGCTACGCTTGGCGACAACAACTTCACCGTCGCCCACCGCGAGAACCGGCGTCCCTTGCGGCATCGCAAAATCAACGCCACGGTGCGGCGCGACACGCCCGGTCACCGGATTCAGGCGACGTGGATTAAAGTTAGACGATACGCGGAACTGACGCGAGGTTGGGAAGCGCAGAAAGCCCTTCGCCAGCCCGGTGCCGTTACGGTCGTAGAACTTACCGTCTTCCGCGCGGATCGCGTAGTAATCTTTACCATCAGAACGTAAACGTACGCCAAGGAGTTGGCTCTGCTCACGCTTGCCGTCGAGCATTTCGCGCGACATCAGCACCGAGAACTCATCGCCTTTTTTCAGCTTACGGAAGTCCATCTGCCACTGCATCGCTTTAATTACCGCGCTAACTTCCGCGCTGGTTAGCCCGGCGCTGGTTGCGCTGGAGACAAAGCTGCCGCCAACGGTACCTTTAATCAGGCTGTTAACCCAGTCGCCCTGCTGCATCTCGCTGCTCATTTTGAAACCGTTTGCAACGCGATCGTAGGTACGGGTTTCACGACGCGACATTTCCCAGGTTAAACGCTGGAGATCGCCATCATCGTTCAATGTCCAGGAGAGCTGCTGGCCCACCTTCATGTTTTTCAGGTCTTTATCAGAAGCGGCAAGCTGGCTGATATTTCCCATATCAATACCGTACTGATTCAGGATGCTGCTCAGGGTATCGCCCGTGGATACCACATATTCATGCACGCCCGTTTCGTTATCGACTTTGTCGTCCAGTTCGTCCTGCGGGATGGCTTCATCTTCCTGCGCGGCCTGGTCAATCGGTTCACTGGCCTCCGGCAACAGAGAGCGGATTTCTTTTTTCTCCAGCTCAATCGTCCGCGTGACGGGTGATGAAGAGGTTGGATGGTAAACGTATGGCCGCCATACGGCGACGGCCAACGTGAGAACGGTGAGTGACCCCAGCATAACGCGGTGGGGCCGCGGCAAATTGTTAAATGCCAGAGCGACAGAGCGGGCTATCTGCTGCACGTATTCACTTCCTTACTTATCTCCTTTCAGGCAGCTCGCATACTGGGTCGCCAGTTGAGTCAGAAACGCCGGATAGCTTTCTTTGCTCAGCTGTATATTCGTGCCAAGTGGGTCCAGCGTTCCCATGCGAACGTTGGTACCCCGCGCGACAGATTCAACGACAGCGGGCCTGAATTGTGGCTCAGCAAAAACGCAGGTTGCTTTTTGCTCAACCAACTGTGTTCTTATTTGATGTAAACGCTGCGCACCGGGTTGAATCTCAGGGTTGACGGTGAAGTGCCCAAGCGGCGTCAAACCGTAGTGTTTTTCGTAGTAACCATAGGCATCATGAAAAACGAAATACCCCTTTCCTTTCACCGGCGCCAGCTCATTCGCCACCTGCTTGTCGGTTGCAGCCAGATTGGCTTCAAAATCTTTCAGGTTGGCGTCAAGCCGGGCTCGACTCTGGGGCATAAGTTCCACTAATTTGTCATGGATTGCAACCGCCGAAAGCCGCGCTATCTCTGGGGATAGCCACAGATGCATGTTGTATTCGCCATGATGGTGATGTGCGTCACCTTTTTCGCCGTGAGCGTGGTCATGATCGCCCTCTTCCGCACCTTCGTCACCGTCGTCATCAGCCCCTTTCATGAGCAACGGTTTCACGCCGTCCAGCTGCGAGATTGTCACTTTTTTTGCGGCGGAAATGCTTTGCGTTGACTTGTCCATGAAGGCTTCCATCTCCGGACCAATCCAGACCACTAAGTCCGCGTTCTGTAAGCGTTTTGCATCAGATGGGCGCAGTGAATAGTCATGCTCAGACGCGCCGTCAGGCAGCAAAACCTGGGTCTCAGTGACGCCATCGGCAATCGCTGAAGCGATGAATCCTAACGGTTTCAGTGAGGCGACAACGGCAGCATCTGCACGCTGTGCAGCACTCCCCCATAAAGCGACGGATAAAGCTGCGAAAAGAAGCGTATTTTTCTGTAACATAATGCGTCTATTGTTCGAAATGAATGAAAGAAGTGTGATATTATAACATTTACTCTCTTGTGCAACCCCTAATTGCTATGACGAATCTTGTATCGCTGGAAAATGTCTCCGTCAGCTTCGGCCAGCGCCGGGTGCTCTCCGACATCTCACTGAATCTCAAGCCAGGCCGCATTCTGACGCTGCTTGGCCCTAACGGCGCGGGTAAATCTACGCTGGTACGCGTGGTGCTCGGGCTTGTTGCGCCCAGCGAAGGCGTCGTGGTGCGCGAAAAACAGCTGCGTATCGGCTATGTGCCACAGAAGGTTTACCTTGATGCGACATTGCCGCTGACCGTCAAGCGTTTTTTGCGTCTGCACCCTGCTACACGTAAAGAAGATATCCTGCCGGCGCTCAAGCGCGTGCAGGCAGGACACCTGCAGGATGCGCCCATGCAGAAGCTTTCCGGTGGCGAAACCCAGCGCGTACTGCTGGCTCGTGCGCTGCTGAACAAACCGCAATTGCTGGTGCTGGATGAGCCGACTCAAGGCGTTGACGTTAATGGTCAGGTGGCGCTGTACGATCTGATCAACCAGCTGCGCCAGGAGCTGGACTGCGCGGTACTGATGGTATCGCACGACCTGCATCTGGTTATGGCGAAAACCGACGAAGTGCTGTGCCTCAACCATCATATTTGCTGTTCCGGCACGCCGGATGTGGTCTCAATGCACCCGGAATTTATCTCAATGTTTGGGCCGCGCGGCGCCGAGCAGCTCGGAATTTATCGTCATCAACATAACCACCGCCACGATTTACAGGGCCGTATTGTTTTACGTCGGGGAAATGGGCAGTCATGATTGAAATTTTACTTCCCGGTTGGCTTGCCGGAATGATGCTGGCGTGTGCTGCCGGCCCGTTAGGCTCATTTGTGGTCTGGCGTCGTATGTCCTATTTTGGCGATACCCTGGCGCATGCTTCCCTGCTGGGTGTCGCTTTTGGTTTACTGCTCGACGTGAATCCGTTTTATGCGGTCATCGCCGTGACGCTGCTGCTAGCGGCGGGGCTGGTGTGGCTGGAAAAGCGCCCTCACCTGGCGGTGGATACCCTGCTCGGCATTATGGCGCACAGCGCGCTGTCACTTGGCCTGGTGGTAGTCAGTCTGATGTCGAACATCCGCGTCGACCTGATGGCCTACCTGTTTGGCGACCTGCTGGCGGTCACCCCGCAGGATCTTATCTCGATCGCGCTCGGCGTGATTGTGGTGCTGGCAATTCTGTTCTGGCAATGGCGTAATCTGCTGTCGATGACCATCAGCCCGGATCTGGCGTTTGTCGACGGCGTGAAGCTACAGCGGGTTAAGCTGCTGCTGATGCTGGTGACAGCGCTGACCATCGGCGTGGCGATGAAGTTTGTCGGGGCGCTGATTATCACCTCGCTGCTGATTATTCCAGCCGCGACGGCACGTCGCTTCGCCCGTACGCCAGAGCAGATGGCGGGGATTGCGGTGGGTGTTGGGATGATTGCGGTAACCGGTGGGCTAACCTTCTCAGCGTTTTACGATACGCCAGCCGGCCCTTCCGTGGTGCTGTGCGCGGCGCTACTGTTTATTCTGAGTATGACGAAGAAAGCGGCCGCCTGATTTTCCCGGCGTCGCTTCGCATACCGGGCCTACACAATCCCGTAGGCCTGATAAGCGAAGCGCCATCAGGCACTAAGGCATCTCAGGCGGCTGGATGCCGAAGTGCGTCCACGCGCGTGAGGTTGCCATACGGCCACGTGGCGTGCGCTGCAAGAACCCTTGCTGAATCAGATAGGGCTCCAGCACGTCCTCAATGGTTTCTCGCTCTTCGCCAATTGCCGCCGCCAGGTTATCCAACCCGACCGGGCCGCCAAAGAACTTATCAATCACCGCCAGCAGCAGCTTGCGGTCCATATAGTCAAAGCCTTCCGCGTCAACGTTCAGCATATCCAGCGCCTGCGCAGCAATCTCTGCGGAAATGGTGCCGTCGTGCTTCACTTCCGCATAATCGCGCACACGCCTGAGCAGACGGTTGGCAATACGCGGCGTACCGCGTGCGCGACGCGCCACTTCCAGCGCGCCTTCATCGCTCATCTCCAGCCCCATATAGCGGGCGCTGCGGCCCACGATGTGCTGGAGATCCGGCACTTGATAAAATTCCAGCCGCTGTACGATACCGAAGCGATCGCGCAGCGGCGAGGTCAGCGAACCCGCGCGGGTAGTGGCGCCAATCAGGGTAAAGGGCGGCAGATCGATTTTAATCGACCGGGCAGCCGGGCCTTCACCAATCATAATGTCTAACTGATAGTCTTCCATCGCCGGGTACAGCACCTCCTCGACCACCGGAGACAGGCGGTGGATCTCATCGATAAACAGCACATCATGAGGTTCAAGGTTGGTAAGCATGGCCGCCAGATCGCCCGCTTTCTCCAGCACGGGGCCTGAGGTGGTGCGAAGGTTAACGCCCATTTCATTGGCCACGATATTCGCCAGCGTGGTTTTCCCTAAACCCGGCGGACCGAAGATGAGCAGATGGTCCAGCGCGTCGCCGCGCAGTTTCGCCGCCTGAATAAAGATCTCCATCTGCGAGCGCACCTGCGGCTGGCCGATGTACTCTTCCAGTAATTTGGGGCGGATGGCGCGATCGGCCACCTCTTCCGCTATCGTACTACCTGCTGAGATCAGGCGGTCTGCTTCAATCATCCTTTACCTCATAGCGCTGCGCGGAGCGCTTCGCGGATCAATGTTTCGCTGCTGGCGTCCGGACGGACAATTTTGCTCACCATCCGGCTGGCTTCCTGAGGTTTATAGCCCAGCGCTACCAGCGCGGCAACCGCTTCCTGCTCGGCGTCGTCGCTCTCCGGGCCAGCCGGTGAGGTCAGTACCAAATCGGCGGCTGGCGTAAAGAGGTCGCCGTGCAGGCCTTTGAAGCGGTCTTTCATCTCGACGATAAGACGCTCGGCGGTTTTCTTGCCAATCCCCGGCAGCTTGACCAGTGCGCCCAGCTCTTCACGCTCGACCGCGTTGACAAACTGCTGCGCCGACATACCGGAGAGAATAGCCAACGCCAGCTTCGGGCCGACGCCGTTAGTTTTAATCAGCTCTTTAAACAGGGTACGTTCCTGTTTGTTGTTGAAACCGTACAGCAACTGCGCGTCTTCACGCACCACGAAGTGGGTAAAGACAATCGCTTCCTGCCCGGCTTCCGGCAGCTCGTAAAAACAGGTCATGGGCATATGCACTTCATAGCCGACGCCGCCGGTTTCCAGAAGGACCAGCGGGGTTGTTTTTCGAGAATGATGCCTCTGAGTCTGCCTATCACGTGACGCTCCTGCGTTAAGGGCTGAAAAGGTAATGTACTATCATAAAAAAAGGCTGGATGTTTATCCAGCCTCATTTGTGATTATCGTAACCGCCCACGCGCTAAATTCAACCTGGCGTCACTCACCTGCATGGCGTTCTGGCTGACGTGGCAGTGGGTAATGGCGATAGCCAGCGCATCCGCGGCATCAGCCTGCGGGTTGGCGGGCAGTTTGAGCAACGTGCGCACCATATGCTGAACCTGGCTTTTTTCCGCGCTACCGATACCCACCACGGTCTGTTTGACCTGACGGCGGCGTACTCAAACACCGGCAGTTCCTGGTTGGTGGCGGCGACAATCGCCACCCCGCGCGCCTGCCCCAGCTTAAGCGCCGAGTCGGCGTTTTTCGCCATAAAGACCTGTTCTATCGCGAAATAGTCCGGCTGGAACTGGGTGATAATCTCCGTCACGCCCGCGTAAATCAACTTCAGACGCGACGGGAGATCCTCGACTTTGGTGCGAATACAACCGCTACCGAGGTAAGTCAACTGACGACCCACCTGGCGAATCACGCCATAACCGGTGATGCGCGACCCGGGTCAATGCCGAGAATAATAGCCATCACGCATCTCCTGTTATGTTAGGGTTCAGCCACCTCATTCTAAGGTAGCAGCAACCTCGTCAGAGATTTCACCGTTGTGGTAGACTTCCTGAACGTCGTCACAGTCTTCCAGCATGTCGATAAGACGTAGCAGCTTCGGCGCGGTTTCCGCGTCCATGTCCGCTTTGGTCGACGGAATCATTGAGACTTCAGCGGCGTCAGCTTTCAGACCTGCGGCTTCCAGCGCGTCGCGCACTTTGCCCATCTCTTCCCACGCGGTGTAAACGTCAATCGCGCCGTCATCGAAGGTCACCACGTCTTCTGCACCGGCTTCCAGCGCTGCTTCCATGATGACGTCTTCGTCGCCTTTCTCAAAAGAGATCACGCCTTTTTTGCTGAACAGGTAAGCAACGGAACCGTCAGTTCCCAGGTTGCCGCCAGTTTTGCTGAACGCGTGACGCACTTCCGCAACGGTACGGTTACGGTTATCGGACAGACATTCAATCATCACCGCCGTGCCGCCAGGACCGTAACCTTCATAGATGATGGTCTCCATATTCGAGTCTTCATCACCGCCCACACCGCGCGCAATGGCACGGTTAAGGGTGTCACGGGTCATGTTGTTGGACAGTGCTTTATCCACCGCCGCACGCAGACGCGGGTTAGCATCCGGATCGCCGCCGCCCAGTTTGGCCGCCGTCACCAGCTCACGAATGATCTTGGTGAAAATTTTGCCGCGCTTTGCATCCTGCGCCGCTTTACGATGTCTGGTGTTGGCCCATTTACTATGACCTGCCATAAAAATATCTCCAAAAAACTTTGCCCTATCAGGCAGCGTTAATGACAAATTCTTCAATCGCCTGCCGGTTACTCCACGACTTGGTCAGCGCAGCCGCAACGGGCGCATCGAGCCATTGGTAGGCCAGGTGTTCAGTGAACACAATCTCCCGTTCGTGGGCAGCGCAAGGCAGAACCAGGATTCCGTATTGCGCACCACGCCCGGGCATAGCGATGTCGTAAATGTTGAAAAATTTCAAACTCCACCGTGCGCTGACAGTCCATCAAGGTCAGTTGCTCAGAAACAACGTCAATGGTGACCTCTTCCTTTACTTCACGCATGGCGGCCTGCGACGCGGTTTCCCCCGCTTCCAGGCTGCCGGTAACCGACTGCCAGAACTCGGGTCATCGCGTCGCTGCAGCATCAGCACCCGTTTACTGTCCTGGGCATAAATGACCACCAGAATAGAGACGGGCTGCTTGAATAGCATGTTACTCGTTCTCCGCCGACGCTTTCGGCTCTTTTGCCACAACCTGGATACCCAGCTCGCCCAGAGAGGCCGGATTGGCGAAGCTTGGCGCTTCGGTCATCAGGCAGGCAGCCGCGGTCGTTTTCGGGAAAGCGATAACGTCACGGATGTTGTCGGTGCCGGTCAGCAGCATGGTCAGACGGTCGAGACCGAATGCCAGACCCGCGTGCGGCGGCGTACCGTACTTCAGCGCGTCCAGCAGGAAGCCAAACTTCTCGCGCTGCTCTTGTTCGTTGATGCCGAGAATACCGAACACGGTCTGCTGCATGTCGCCACGGTGAATACGCACAGAACCGCCGCCCACTTCGTAGCCGTTGATCACCATATCGTAGGCGTTGGCGACTGCGTCTTCCGGTGCCGCTTTCAGTTCTTCGGCGGTCATGTCTTTCGGCGAGGTGAACGGGTGGTGCATCGCGGTCAAGCCGCCTTCACCGTCGTCTTCAAACATTGGGAAGTCGATAACCCACAGCGGCGCCCACATCGTTTCGTCGGTCAGATTCAGGTCTTTACCCAGCTTGAGGCGCAGCGCGCCCATCGCGTCGGCAACCACTTTCTTGTTATCCGCGCCGAAGAAGATCATGTCGCCGTCCTGCGCGCCAGTGCGCTCAAGGATAGCTTCAATGATGTCGGCGGTCAGGAATTTAGCGACCGGGCTGGTGATGCCTTCCAGACCTTTGGCGCGTTCGGTGACTTTGATGTATGCCAGGCCTTTCGCACCGTAGATCTTCACAAAGTTGCCGTATTCGTCGATCAGCTTACGGGTCAGCGCAGCACCGCCCGGTACGCGCAGCGCAGCTACGCGGCCTTTCGGATCGTTTGCCGGGCCGGAGAAGACCGCGAATTCCACGTCTTTCAGCAGGTCAGCAACGTCCACCAGCTCCATCGGGTTACGCAGGTCCGGTTTGTCGGAACCGTAACGGCGTTCGGCTTCGGCGAAGGTCATGATTGGGAAGTCGCCCAGATCCACGCCTTTAATTTCCAGCCACAGCTGACGCACCATCGCTTCCATCACTTCACGCACCTGCGGGGCTGTCATGAAGGAAGTTTCCACGTCGATCTGGGTAAATTCAGGCTGACGGTCAGCACGCAGATCTTCGTCACGGAAGCATTTTACAATCTGATAATAGCGGTCGAAACCGGACATCATCAGCAGCTGTTTGAACAGCTGAGGCGACTGTGGCAGCGCGTAGAATTTACCTTTGTGAACGCGAGACGGTACCAGGTAATCGCGCGCGCCTTCCGGGTCGCTTTGGTCAGCATCGGGGTTTCGATATCGAGGAAACCGTGATCGTCCATAAAGCGGCGCACGAAGCTGGTGATTTTAGCGCGAGTTTTCAGGCGCTGAGCCATTTCCGGACGACGCAGATCGAGGTAGCGGTACTTCAGACGCGCTTCTTCGGTGTTGACGTGGTTAGAGTCCAGCGGCAGTGATTCTGAACGGTTGATGATAACCAGATCGGAAGCCAGAACTTCGATAGCGCCGGTTGCCATATCCGCGTTGATGTTCTTTTCGTCGCGCGCACGAACGGTGCCGGTTACCTGAATGCAGAACTCATTACGCAGTTCAGAGGCTAACTTCAACGCATCCGCACGGTCCGGATCGAAGAACACCTGTACGATGCCTTCACGGTCGCGCATATCGATAAAAATGAGGCTACCGAGATCACGACGGCGGTTGACCCAACCACACAGAGTCACCTGCTGCCCAACGTGGGACTGTCGAAGCTGTCCGCAATATTCTGTACGCATGAGATATCCCTTAACTTAGCCGTCGGCGGATTGTCGCCTGCCCTGCAGGCGTTACTGTCGCAGCTTTAGCTGAATGTCACTACTGGATGAAAAAAGGGGCTATTATACTGGAAATTCTCGCTGACGATAAGCCCAGTGCGGTTTATACGCCTGTTTGCTGAACGCTTATTGCTTACGCTCACAAAAATTAACAATAATTATCCATTCGATCACCTGGCGACGATTGTAAGGTATGCCCCGACAGCCCGCTTACAGAGGAAAAACCATGCTGAATTTAGTCGCAAACAAAACCGCTCTTGTCGTCATTGACTTGCAGGAAGGTATTCTGCCATTCGCCGGCGGCCCGCATACCGCGAGCGACGTCGTGGCACGCGCCGCGCGTTTAGCCGAAAAATGCCGCGCCGCCTCTGCGCCGGTGGTGATGGTTCGCGTGGGCTGGTCCGCCGACTTTGCCGAAGCGTTAAAACAACCGGTTGACGCGCAGGCCCCGGCAAAAGCGCTGCCGGACAACTGGTGGACCTACCCAGCGGAACTGGGTAAACAGGACAGCGATATTGAAGTGACCAAACGCCAGTGGGGTGCCTTCTACGGCACCGATCTTGAGATGCAGCTGCGTCGTCGCGGCATTGACACCATTATTCTGTGCGGCATTTCGACCAACATCGGCGTCGAGTCGACCGCACGTAACGCCTGGGAGCTGGGCTTTAATCTGATCATCGCCGAAGACGCGTGCAGCGCCGCTTCCGCTGAACAGCATCAGGGCAGCATGACGCACATCTTCCCGCGCATCGCCCGGGTTCGCAGCACCGAGGAGATCCTGGCCGCCTTATGATTTATCTAGGGCTTCCCCAATGGTCGCACCCGAAATGGGGGCGACTGGGTATTACCAGCCTTGAACAGTATGCTCGCTTCTTCAATTGCGTAGAGGGCAATACGACGCTGTATGCGCTGCCAAAAGCCGAGATCGTCGCCCGCTGGCAGGCGCAGACGGACGATAACTTCCGTTTCTGCTTTAAGTTTCCGGCGACCATTTCACATCAGGCAGCGCTGCGCCAGTGTGACGATCTCACGCTGGAATTTTTCCAGCGGCTATCGCCGCTCGCCGGGCGGATTGGCCAGTATTGGTTACAGCTTCCCGCGACCTTTGGGCCGCGTGACCTCCCCGCGCTATGGGCTTTCCTCGACGGCCTGCCGAAAGATTTCCATTACGGCGTGGAAGTTCGTCATCCTGGCTTTTTCAGTAAAGGGGATGAAGAACGGCAGCTTAATCGTGGCCTGCACGAACGCGGGTGAATCGCGTGATTCTCGACAGCCGCCCGGTGCATGCCGCGATCCCGCACAATGAAGCTATCATCGAGGCACAGCGTAAAAAGCCGAAGGTGCCGGTGCACGCCGTGGTCACCGCCGGGCAGCCGATGGTGCGCTTTATCGGCAGCGATAATATGGCGCAAAATCTGGCGATGTTTACACCGTGGCTGGAAAAATTGCCGCTATGGCAGCAAACCGCCACGCCCTATTTGTTCCTGCATACGCCGGATATCGCCCAGGCGCCCGAGCTGGTAGACGCTTTGTGGAATACGCTGCGCGCCGCCCTTCCCGACCTCGGCGAGGCGCCGGCAATACCACAACAATCTTCTCTTTTCTGACGTTCCTACCTATGATAATGAGTGCCATCTGCCAACAGAAAGGGAGTTTGTATGGTTAGCGCGTTGTATGCCGTGCTGGCGGCATTGTTGCTGATAAAGTTTTCCTTTGATGTCGTTCGCCTGCGTATGCTGTACCGCGTTGCCTACGGTGACGGCGGCTTTAGCGAGCTGCAGAGCGCCATCCGCATTCACGGCAACGCGGTGGAATACATCCCCATTGGCGTGGTACTGCTGCTGTTTATGGAAATGAACGGCGCTGAGACCTGGATGGTGCACATTTGCGGCCTGTTGCTGCTGGCCGGGCGGCTGATGCACTATTATGGATTCCATCATCGCCTCTTCCGTTGGCGGCGCTCCGGCATGAGCGCAACCTACATTTCGCTGTTGCTAATGGTGCTGGCGAACCTCTGGTATATGCCGTGGGAGTTGGTTTTCTCCCTTCATTAGCGCACAATACGCCGTTTTTATTTTTCCGGATTTCACCTTATGTCTGACCGCGACACGCTATTTTCTGCCCCGATCGCCCATCTTGGCGACTGGACTTTCGACGAACGGGTAGCCGAAGTCTTCCCGGATATGATCCAACGTTCCGTACCGGGCTACTCGAATATTATCTCGATGATTGGCATGCTGGCCGAGCGCTTTGTGCAGCCCGGCACGCAGGTCTACGATCTGGGATGCTCGCTGGGTGCGGCCACCCTCTCCGTACGCCGTAACATCGCCTATAACGACTGCCGTATTATCGCCGTCGACAACTCTCCCGCGATGATTGAACGCTGCCGCCGCCATATCGACGCCTACAAAGCGCCGACCCCGGTCGAGGTGATTGAAGGTGACATTCGCGATATTGAAATTCACAACGCCTCCATGGTGGTGCTGAACTTTACCGTGCAGTTCCTTGAACCCGCTGAACGTCAGGCGTTATTGAACAAAATTTATCAGGGGCTCAACCCTGGCGGCGCGCTGGTGCTGTCAGAGAAGTTCAGCTTCGAAGACGCGACCGTCGGCGAATTGCTGTTTAACATGCACCATGACTTTAAGCGCGCCAACGGCTATAGCGAGCTGGAAATCAGCCAGAAGCGCAGCATGCTGGAAAACGTCATGCTGACCGACTCCGTTGAAGTGCACAAAGCGCGTCTGCGCGAAGCCGGTTTCGAACACAGCGAGCTGTGGTTCCAGTGCTTTAACTTTGGCTCCCTGGTGGCACTGAAAGCAGGAACCCCGGCATGATCGAGTTCGGCAATTTTTATCAGTTAATCGCGAAAAGCCAGCTCTCCCACTGGCTGGAAACGCTGCCCGCGCAGATTGGCGCCTGGCAGCGCGATCAGCACGGTCTGTTTAAGCAATGGGCCAATGCCGTTGAATTTCTGCCAGAAATTCAGCCGTGGAAGCTTGATCTGCTGCACAGCGTCACCGCGGAAAGTGAAACGCCGCTGAGTGAAGGCCAGCTTAAACGCATTGATACGTTGATGCGTAACCTGATGCCATGGCGTAAAGGGCCGTTTTCACTGTATGGCGTTAACATCGACACCGAATGGCGCTCCGACTGGAAATGGGAGCGCGTATTACCGCATCTGTCTGACCTGAGCGGGCGTACCATTCTCGACGTCGGTTGCGGTAGCGGCTATCACCTGTGGCGTATGATTGGCGCAGGCGCGCATCTGGCAGTCGGTATCGACCCGACCCAACTGTTCCTGTGCCAGTTTGAAGCGGTGCGTAAATTGCTGGGTAACGATCAACGCGCGCACCTGCTGCCGCTGGGTATCGAGCAGCTGCCGGCGCTGAAAGCGTTTGATACCGTCTTTTCAATGGGCGTGTTGTACCACCGCCGCTCGCCGCTGGAGCATATCTGGCAGCTGAAAGATCAGTTGGTCAGCGACGGGGAACTGGTACTGGAAACGCTGGTGGTGGAAGGCGACGAGAATACGGTGCTGGTGCCGGGCGATCGCTACGCGCAAATGCGCAACGTCTATTTTATTCCGTCCGCGCTGGCGCTGAAAAACTGGCTCGAGAAGTGCGGCTTTGTCGACGTACGCATCGCTGATATGAGCGTGACGACCACCGAAGAGCAGCGCCGCACCGAATGGATGGTGACCGAGTCGCTGGCTGACTTCCTTGACCCGAACGACCCGAGCAAAACGGTGGAGGGCTATCCCGCCCGCTGCGCGCGGTGCTGATTGCCCGGAAGCCATAACCCTATTTTCCGTTCCCAGGCACATTTTCTCCTAAATATTTCAGCCTGCAACAAGGCGGCGACGCAGCGAGTCCCCTGGAGCGTACATCAGTACGTGACTGGGGCGAGCGAGGAAAGCCAACGCAGTGGCAGGTTGAAATATGACGGAGAAAAAAAGGCCCCTGTTTAATGGGCAGGGGCCTGGTACAAGCAAGCATCATATTGGGCGATATGACGCGCGGTAAAAAACGTTAGCTACTCATGCTGCGTGATGATCGCTTTCATTGCGGCCACTGCCGCGCCGTCGACGGCATAACGCGAATACTCATCAGCTTCAGGATCCGTTGACATTGACAACCCGGGTTGCGATAACGCATGTCGGAGGGCAGCCATTGCCCCGCTGAACTGTGCACTTCTTTGACGCCTGCTTCCAGGAAGAGCGAAAGGTTGCTCGCTCTTACTCCTGCACCCGCCATAATGGTTGGAGTATCGTTACGGGCGATTAGTTCCCGAATTAATGAAATACCTTTTTCCGCCGATGGCTGTTGCCCCGAAGTCAGTATGCGGGTGACACCTAATTCCGCCAGTGCATCAGCAGCTTGCAGCGGATTTGCACACATATCAAACGCCCGGTGGAATGTCACCGCCAGCGGCCCGCGGCTACCATAATTTGTCGCATCCGCGGGATATCGACCTGCCCTTCCGGGTTGAGCACGCCAATCACAACGCCGGGATACCCCAACGAACGCACCTGGCGAACATCTTCCAGCATGGCGGCAAACTCACCGTCGGTATAACAAAAATCACCGCCTCGCGGGCGAATAATGGGATGGATGGGTATCGTCACCCGTTGGCGCGTGGCTCTCAACACGCCGTACGACGGCGTCAGACCACCTTCCAACGGCGCGGCGCACAGTTCAATGCGGTCGGCCCCGTTCTGCTGCGCGATAACCGCGCATTCCGTGCTGTAACAGCAGATCTCCAGCAATGCCATGTCTCTCTCCATTTTTCTCCAGCGTCCGATCATGCCACTGTTCCGTGCGACAGACCCCGCGTTAGCTCACATTGTTACACTGCCTGCTCACTGGCGACGATCTCTTCAATCGTCCACGGATGGAATTTTACCGTCACCTTGCCGTCCGTCACCGCCATGGTAGGGTTGGGCAAGCGTTCGCGTTCCCCTTTCGGCGAGCTGGTTTTCACCGAAATACCCGGCTGGCTCAGGCCGTCATCGGACAGCAACGCCAGCGCGCGGGCGTTAAGTTGCGCCGGTTCGCCCGGCAGGACGATTTCAATATGCTCCCAACCTTCATGGGATAACGCTTCTCCCCCGGCCACGGCAGTTCAACGACCGTAAACTGCCAGTGCGCGACGCAGACCGGCTCATCAAGTTTGAACAGGCAGATGGGACGACCATTGATAATGTTTTCCGACAGCAGCGTACCACACTGCTCGAAACCGGCTCGCCAGCGTTCGGCAGTGGCATTCTGATGGCAGCGTAACGAAATGTGGTCAGCATTGAGCGGCGCAATATCCAACCCCAGTCGCCGGGCAAGCGCGCTGAGCGCCTCGGTGAAACGCGGGAGATCCGCAGAAATATCCTGTAGCTGTGCCATCGTCTGCCAGTTTGCCATTTCAGCCCTACTCTTAATCAATGAAAAGGCTAATCTACCCTGTTGTTGGCGCTGAACCAACCTATGAGGCGGACAAGCGATTAATCCCTGTTCAGGCGGCGTTGGGCCAATGCTGACGGCATCCGGCAAATGCAGTATACTCCCGCCTTAATTTATCCACACCCGGCGCTGAACCAGCATGGTGACGGCGTCTAAAACGTAAGGTATTCCGGTGAATATTCAGGCTCTTCTCTCAGAAAAAGTCAGTCAGGCCATGATTGCGGCAGGCGCACCTGCCGATTGCGAACCACAGGTTCGTCAGTCAGCAAAAGTACAGTTCGGCGACTATCAGGCTAACGGCGTGATGGCGGTTGCTAAGAAGCTGGGCATGGCGCCGCGACAACTGGCAGAGCAGGTACTGTCTCATCTCCAGCTTGATGGCATCGCCAATAAAGTGGAAATCGCCGGGCCGGGCTTTATCAATATCTTCCTTGATCCCGCCTTCCTGGCCGAGCATGTCACTCAGGCGCTGAAAAGCGATCGTCTGGGCATCGCGCAGCCGGAAGCGCAGACCATCGTGGTCGACTACTCCGCGCCAAACGTCGCCAAAGAGATGCACGTGGGCCACCTGCGCTCCACCATCATCGGCGACGCCGCGGTACGTACCCTTGAGCTGATGGGCCATAAGGTTATCCGCGCCAACCATGTCGGCGACTGGGGCACCCAGTTCGGTATGCTGATTGCGTGGCTGGAAAAGCAGCAGCAGGACAACGCCGGTGAAATGGCGCTGGCTGACCTTGAAGGTTTCTACCGCGATGCGAAAAAACATTACGACGAAGACGAAGCCTTCGCCGAGCGCGCGCGTAGCTACGTGGTGAAGCTGCAGGGCGGCGACGAATACTTCCGTAAAATGTGGCGTCAGCTGGTCGACATTACCATGTCCCAGAATCAGCTGACCTACGATCGCCTGAACGTGACGCTAACCCGTGACGACGTGATGGGTGAAAGCCTGTACAACCCGATGCTGCCGGGTATCGTAGCCGATCTCAAAGCCAAAGGTCTGGCGGTAGAGAGCGAAGGCGCAACCGTGGTGTTCCTTGACGAATTCAAGAACAAAGAAGGCGAACCTATGGGGTCATCATCCAGAAAAAGGATGGCGGCTACCTGTACACCACCACCGATATCGCCTGTGCGAAATATCGCTACGAAACGCTGCACGCCGACCGCGTACTGTATTACATCGATTCCCGTCAGCACCAGCACCTGATGCAGGCGTGGACCATCGTGCGTAAAGCGGGCTACGTTCCGGATTCCGTACCGCTGGAGCACCACATGTTCGGCATGATGCTGGGTAAAGACGGCAAGCCGTTCAAAACCCGCGCCGGCGGTACCGTGAAGCTGGCGGATCTGCTGGATGAAGCGCTGGAGCGCGCGCGTCGTCTGGTGGCAGAGAAGAACCCGGATATGCCGGCAGACGAGCTGGAAAAACTGGCTAACGCCGTCGGTATCGGCGCGGTGAAATATGCGGATCTCTCCAAAAACCGCACCACCGACTACGTGTTCGACTGGGACAATATGCTGGCCTTTGAAGGCAACACCGCGCCGTATATGCAATACGCCTATACTCGCGTGCTGTCCGTATTCCGTAAAGCGGAGCTGGAAGAAAGCGAGATCGTTAACGCCGCGGTTACCATTACCGAAGAACGTGAGGCCCAACTGGCCGCGCGCCTGCTGCAGTTCGAAGAGACGCTGAACGTGGTCGCTCGCGACGGTACGCCGCACGTGATGTGTGCCTACCTGTACGATCTGGCCGGTCTGTTCTCTGGCTTCTATGAGCACTGCCCAATCCTCTCTGCCGAGAGCGAAGCGGTGCGTAATAGCCGCCTGAAACTGGCGCTGCTGACAGCGAAAACGCTGAAGCTCGGCCTCGATACCCTGGGTATTGAAACCGTAGAACGTATGTAATTCGATGCAGATATGAAAAAAAGCCCGCGTCAGTACGCGGGCTTTTTTTATTCATCGGCCTGCCAGCAACAAACTCAATGCAACCGGTGACTCTCCGCCAGCCAATTTTTGAAGATGTCACTGTGCAGTTTGTGCATCAAATCCACGGCCCACTACAGCCTATTTTTTTCATCAGCGACTGGCGTGCCTGGTAAACCGTTTTGATATGCAGATCCATCAGCTCACTCATATCGGCGATCCGTTTGCCTTGCTTAATTAAATCAATTAACAGCCGTTCACGTTGGCTTAAGGAAACCGACGATTTATACATTCGCGGCTCTTCTGTTTTATCAGCAATTGAAATAACAAACCGCTGCAATTCCTCAATGCTTGACCGCATTGGAAATTGATAAATCGACCCGTTATTCAGAAATTGAAAGAATGAGCTATCGGTCAGTAACACTATTTTCGTTTTTTGCAGATCATAATTATATTCGCGAACTTCACTGTATCTCTGTTCGGTTAAAAACACATAGCGAATTGTGTCATCCGCCAATGAGAACTGGGTAAAGATGCTCTCGAGTCCCTGCCTGAGATAATTATCCGAAAGCCAAAAATCGGCATGCTTTGTCCGTACATAGTCGTCTCTACGCATGATGAAGTTATCCAGTGAAGGCGAAACAGGGTAAGGTCGATAATGAATTATTGACCAACCGTTTAATATTTAACGATTATCGAACCTTATATTCAAATATCATCCATGGTATGACCCACAACAATCTCCAGCGTATTTCTAATCACGTCGGCCTGAACAATGTCTTCGGTAACCTCCAAACGCTGTACGAGGGATAAAATGATATTTTTATTATTAATGCATTCTCCCCGCATCAGAATATGGCGAATGATGGAACCTAAAACAACCGCTTCTTCAGCCAGCACTTCACCAGAGTGACGAAAATGGTCTGACAGAGAATGATCGCGTAACGCGCTGTAAATATCGGGTTGTTGAGTCATTGCTGCGTTCATTTTTTTCACCATTAATAAAAGTAAGGTCTCAGTGCACTTTTCCCTTTCCTGAGTTTAAGCTTGCGCTTTTACCCGATAACGATTGGACCACTTCCATCTGTCCACGCGTGATTTGCTGCTTCGTTTCCTGGTTTTTATCCATCAGTACCGCCTCAATATCAGCAATGACCGATGTATAGACACGGCGTCGACTCGCGTCGGTTTCGATCGCCTGCAGAGAACGCAGTTCGGTAAGTAGAGCCATCGAGTTTACCGGCGCCTTACGCTTGAGTAATAACAACACTGCCCGCCCAATAAGTTCGTCAGTCACTTTCTCAATGTCACTTCGCTTCATTAACTACGCTCTCTCTTTCGATTGTCCCTCGTTCGCAGCCGCGATCGAGGGTTGAGTACGCCATTCAGCGCTCAAAAAGCAGACCGATCAACGCGTTGTAGTGGCCTTTCTCCTTCTCGCACGAGGTTTTCTCCAGCCGACTCAGTAACTTCGTACAAAGCGCTTTACGGTTAAGGTGACGACCATCGTGCAGTATCTCGACCACAATCTGACCCAGCGTTTCCTGCTGCGTTGGCAAGCTGGCCTTATTGAAATACTGTGCAATGGCACCAGCCGTATCAAAAATGTAACCATTTTGCTGCATGTGTTTCTCCTGTACGAGATAAGTAAAAGATAAACAGAGTGTGATTAAACGATACAAAAAATTGTACACAAAATCTGTACAACCGAACGAATCATATTTAACAAAAAATGCTAATCTTTTATTTTCATATAGTTAATGACATTTAATGCATCAGATAAATAGTAATATGTGTACACCAAATCACGAGGATAGTTTGACGCCAGCGGGCTCAGTTATTTCCAGAAAGACACAAGATGCTTAACAGGTAAAAACCATGTTAATTTAATGTGTTAAGCGCAGCGTAATCTGGTAGGGTTAGAGGACATTCCCTCCTATGCCGGAAAATCATGCTCACCACTATTATCTACCGCAGTCATCTTCGTGATGATGTCCCGGTAAAAGCGCTCGAAAGTATGGTCGCCGACGCCAATATCAAGAATAATCGTGCGGATGTAACGGGATCCTGTTATTCAACGGCACCCACTTTTTCCAGCTACTTGAAGGCCCTGAAGAGAACGTAAAAGCGATTTATCACGCTATCTGTGCAGATAACCGTCACTACAATGTGGTTGAACTTCTCTGCGATTACAGCCCCTCAAGGCGCTTTGGTATGAGGGGAATGGAGCTTTTCGATCTGCGCGAACACGGAAGGGATGAGGTATTACAAGTTATTCTTGATAAGGGAACCTCACGCTATCAACTGACCTATCGCGATCGTGCGTTGCAGTTTTTCCGGACTTTCGTGGAAGCCATCGAAAAAGAGAATTACTTCGAAATCCCCTCTGCCGATAGTTGGGATTTTATTGCGACTGAACGCACTCGACGCCTTTCTCCTCAACAGTTAAACCCCGAGGCCAGCTGCGGTTTTGCCTTTCAGCCGATCATCGACCCTCTCGCTCGTGAAGTTATCTCCCTTGAAGCGCTGCTACGTACCACCTCTGGCGACTCACCGCAGGCCTATTTCGCTGGCCTGAGCAGCGATGAGATCTATCTGGCAGATTTACATAGCAAAAAGACGGCTTTTGCGCTGGCCGCGGCGCTGGATCTGGGCGACTGCACTCTGTCCGTCAATATTTTGCCGATGACGCTGGTCAACGTGCCGGATGCGGTCGAAATATTGCTTCAGGCCATCGCCGAGAATCATCTCGTTCCTGAGCAGATCATCGTGGAATTCACTGAAAGCGAAGCCATTTCCCAGTTCGATGGCTTTAGCCGCGCGGTACGCGCGTTGAAAGGCGCGGGATAAGTGTCGCTATCGATCACTTTGGCGCGGGATTCGCTGGCCTGCAGCTGCTCGCGCAATTTCAACCCGACAGAATTAAGATCAACCGCGACCTTATTCAGGATGTACACAAAAGCGGGCCACGTCAGGCCATTATTCATGCCATTATTAAATGCTGTACTTCGCTTGAAATTGGGGTATCCGCAGTGGGCGTGGAAAAGGCAGAAGAGTGGATGTGGCTGGAGTCAGCAGGCATCACGGAATTCCAGGGCCATTTGTTTGCATCCCCCTGTTTTCACGGCATCCCCGCCGTGGCATGGCCTGAGAAAAAAACTGAATTGTAACCGCATATGTTGCCCTGTCACCGCCAGGTGGCAGGCGTAAGGCTATCATTTTCTCCTTTATATCAACGAGATAATTTGTTCCTCTTCACATCCCGACCATATTAGGGCTTTTCTCGCTTCGCTTGATTAAAAACCAGCTGTACAATAAATTATAAATTGTACAATTGGTACCGATACGTAATTATTTCACGAGACGTACAAGCATAGAGATGAGGGCTGAATGGGATTTTACAGCATAGGCGATGTCGCCGAACGATGTGGTATCAACCCTGTCACCCTACGAGCCTGGCAACGTCGCTATGGGTTGTTGAAACCCCAAAGAAGTGAAGGTGGGCATCGCCAGTTTGACGAGGAGGACATCCAGCGTATCGAAGAGATAAAACGCTGGATTAAGAACGGCGTACCGGTGGGCAAAGTGAAAGCCCTGCTGGAACAAAGTAAGGTCACGGCCCACGACGACTGGTTGACGCTGCAGGAAGAAATGATGGCGGCGCTTCGCTTTGCGCATCCCGCCAAGCTGCGGGCTAAAATCCGCGCCCTGAGCCGCGAACACGCTTCTGGCGACCTGATCGACCACGTTTTTATCCCCGTCCGCCAGCGCATCAGCCTCGATCAAAATACCGCGCGCATCATGTGTAGCCTGCTTGACGGTGTTCTGATTGAGTTTGTCTGTTCCTGCCTCGCCGAAGCACGTAAAAAAGCAGGGAAAGATGCACTGCTTATCGGCTGGGATACCGAAGACCGTACCCGTCTGTGGCTTGAAGCCTGGCGTCTGTCTCAGCAAGGCTGGCATATTGCCGTGCTCGCTGAACCCCAGGAATCCCTCGCCCGGAGCTGTTTCCCGGACAGCAGCTGATCGTCTGGACCGGCATCACGCCAACCCGTCGACAACAGGAGCTATTACAGCACTGGCGCGAGCAAGGTTATTCCCTGATTTTTCACCATGTGTGATTTGCCGGACGGCAGGCTGCCGACGGTCAATTACTCCTCAATCATCTGCGCATACTCTTCACTGAGAAAATCCACCAGCGCCCGCACGGCTGGTAATAGCCCCTGCGTGAAGGAAACACCGCGTGAATCACCTCGCGTTTCGGCTCCCAGTCGTCCAGTACACGAACCAGCGTGCCATTTGCCAACTGCTCTCGGGCCATCAGGATCGGCAGTTGCACTACGCCAACCCCGCAACAGCGGCTTCGCGCAGCGCCAGCATATCGCCAGTAATCAGGCGCGGCGTGAAATGGACCTCCGCTTTGGCTCCTTCCGGCCCACCGAGTAACCACTTATGAACATGCTTTCCGGCCGCCATACTCAACCCCGGCCAGCGGCTGAGTTCATCCGGCGAGTGGGGCTTACCCAAGGACGCCACCAGCGACGGGCTAGCCACCAGGCAGTGCCCGCGATCGGCCAGTACACGCATGACCAGATCGCTATCGTCAAAAGGCCTGGGTCGAACGCGAATCGCCACATCGATGCCTCCGCCACGAGATCAACCCGCCGATTGGTGGCTTCAAGCTGAATCTGTATGCCGGGATAGCGCATCATAAAGCGCGCCAGCATCGGACCGACGTGAACATGCAGCAGTGTGACCGGACAGGTCAACCTGACGCTGCCGCGCGGTTCAGCCTGTAGCACCGCAATCGCCTCCTGCGCCGCCTCTGCTTCAATCAGCATCGCTTTACAGTGCTGATAAAAGGTCTGGCCGACCTCAGTCACCGTAAACTGCCGGGTCGTGCGATGAATCAAACGTACGCCGAGCTGTTCTTCCAGCTGGGCAATACGGCGACTGAGTTTCGATTTGGGGATATCCAGCGCCCTACCCGCCGCCGCGAAACCGCCGTGATCGACCACGCGGACAAACCACGCGAAATCATTGAGATCCTGCATATCCACTCCATTGTTCTATTTTTGCAACAGTGTAGGCCATTTTTGCCATCTACCGGGAATTTAATCCTGAATATAAGCTAATCCACATCAACGCTCACTCCCAGGAGAAACAGATGAAAAAGATTACAGGTGTTTATACCGCGCCACGTCCGCACTGGGTGGGCGATGGCTTCCCGGTACGTTCGCTCTTTTCGTATCAGTCGCACGGCGAAAGCCTGAGCCCATTTTTACTGCTCGACTACGCCGGGCCGCACAGCTTCCCGGCAGATGGCGCAAAGCGCGGCGTCGGCGAGCATCCGCACCGTGGTTTTGAGACGGTCACTATCGTCTACGCCGGCGAAGTGGAACACCGTGACTCCACCGGTAAAGGCGGGGTTATTGGCCCAGGCGACGTACAGTGGATGACGGCAGGCGCGGGAATTCTGCATCAGGAGTTTCACTCGGCGGCGTTTGCCAATCGCGGTGGCGAACTGAAGATGATTCAGCTGTGGGTCAACCTGCCGGCGAAAGACAAAATGACTGCGCCGGGCTATCAGAGCATTGAAGCCGCAGCCATTCCTGTGGTCGATTTGCCAGACGACAGCGGATCGCTGCGGGCAATCGCCGGACGTTACGCCGATGCCACGGGTCCGGCCCGCACCTTCTCAGCGCTTAACGTCTGGGATATGCAGCTTAAACAGAATAAAGAGACCACCTTCACGCAGCCCGATGGCTGGAGCACCGCGCTGGTGGTACTGGAAGGCAGCGTCACGGTCAACGGTGAAAGCACCGTGCAGGAAGCGCAACTGGTGGTATTCAGCCATCAGGGTGAACGTGTGCATCTGCACGCCAACAGCGATGCGAAAGTGCTGGTACTGGCTGGCGAACCTATTAATGAACCGATTGTTGGTTACGGCCCTTTCGTGATGAACAGTCAAACCGAAATCGCTGAAGCTGTACGCGATTTTAACTCCGGCCGCTTTGGTCAAATATAAACAACAGAGGTGAAAGGAATGTCTACTCCCGCTAATTTCAACGGTGCACGTCCGGTTATTGATGTGAATGATACCGCAATGCTGTTAATTGACCATCAAAGCGGTCTGTTCCAGACGGTTGGCGATATGCCAATGCCTGAGCTGCGCGCACGCGCCGCGGCGCTGGCGAAGATGGCGACGCTTGCCGGGCTGCCGGTGATCACCACCGCTTCCGTACCACAAGGGCCAAACGGCCCTTGATTCCGGAAATTCATGAAAACGCGCCGCATGCGCAGTACATCGCGCGTAAAGGCGAAATCAACGCCTGGGATAACCCGGAGTTCGTCGCAGCGGTAAAAGCGACCGGCCGTAAAACGTTGATTATCGCCGGCACCATCACCAGCGTCTGCATGGCGTTCCCGGCGATTGCCGCCGTCGCTGACGGTTATAAGGTGTTTGCAGTAATCGATGCCTCCGGCACCTACAGCAAAATGGCGCAGGAAATCACGCTCGCCCGTGTGGTGCAGGCCGGTGTCGTTCCGATGGATACCGCAGCCGTCGCTTCCGAGTTGCAGCGGACCTGGAACCGTCCGGACGCCGCCGAATGGGCCGAGATTTACACCAAAGTCTTCCCGGCCTATCAGCTGCTTATCGAAAGCTACACGAAAGCGCAGGATGTGGTGAAGAATAGCGAACAGCTTGATTCCCAGCGCTAATCGCCACTCCCCGCTGTTTTTCGCGGGGGAGTGCTCAATGCTTAACCGAACGGAAAAGAATGCATAAATTATGCTTGACCGTTTCAGGTCAACTCCCTATAGTAGCGCCCCGTTGACCACCTACGGTGAGCAGCGAAACAATATGGTGAGGTGTCCGAGTGGCTGAAGGAGCACGCCTGGAAAGTGTGTATACGGCAACGTATCGGGGTTCGAATCCCCCCTCACCGCCATATTTTAAGAAGAGCTCGTACGCAAGTACGGGCTTTTTTTTCGCATGTTGCACGCTGCGGGGGGATGAGAATCCCCGACCGGGGTTCGACAACTGGCGAAAGCCAGTTGGACAGACCGGGCGCGCAGCGAACGGGCTGCCCGAAGGGGCGAGCGAAGCGAGTCAATCCCCCTCATCTCAATATCTCAAGAAGCATTCATCTACAACTACCCGTTTTTCGGCCTTACTCCGCGTATCCCGCGCAATTTGTTACAAAACACAAGGAATGACACATTTCCAGGAGGGATGGTACATTTTTTGCCTGTCATGCCAGTAACCGCTCCGTATCATTAGGCGGCTTATACACTGGGTACCGTTCATGACATTTCGAGATTATGAAGCGGAGAGAAAACTCTTTCTGCGTCGCGCGCTAGTGGCCTTTGGCCTGGTCGTCATCTGCTTTAGTATATTGATTTTCAACCTGTATCATCTCCAGGTTGATGAACACGACTACTACACCACCCGTTCGGACGCCAACGACATCAAAATGCTGCCGGTCGCGCCGACGCGCGGCATCATCTACGATCGCAACGGCATTCCACTGGTCAAAAACGTGACCTGGTACGATATTTCTGTTACGCCCTATAAAATCAGTAATATGGATGCCCTGCTGCGCCAGTTGACGCCCCTTGTCGACCTGACGCCAGATGATATCGAGCAATTCCACAAGGCATTAAAATCGAGCAGCCGCTATCGCCCGGTAGTGCTGAAAAACGCGCTGACCGACGTCGAAATTGCCCGTTTCTCCGTGAATCAGTTCCGTTTCAGTGGCGTGACGATAGACAGTTATGAGGACCGTCAGTATCCGTATGGTGCCGAATTAGCACACGTACTGGGCTACGTGTCGAAAATCAACGATACCGATCTCAAAACGCTGGATAAAGAAGGGATTGCCGAGAACTATGCCGCCGACCACAACATTGGTAAGCAGGGTATCGAGCGTTATTACGAAAACGAGCTGCACGGAAAAACCGGCTATCAGGAAGTGGAAGTGGATAACCACGGGCGCATCGTTCGTCTGTTAAAAGACGTGCCGCCGGTGGCGGGTAAAGATATTCACCTCACGCTGGATCTGCATCTACAAGAGTATATTGAGAGCCTGCTGGTTGGCCAACGCGCCGCCGTACTGGTGGAGGATCCGCACGACGGTTCCGTGTTGGCGATGGTCTCTAACCCAAGCTATGACCCGAACCCCTTCGTCAAAGGCATCAGCTATCAGGACTACAACACGCTGTTGCAGGATAAAGATCTGCCGCTGATTAACCGCGTGACCCAAGGATTGTACCCGCCCGCCTCAACCGTCAAACCTTATATGGCGATGTCGGCGCTGCTCGACGGCGTGATTAGCCCACAAACCAGCTTCTTCGGCGCGCCGACCTGGACCCTGCCGGGGACTCAGCGCCATTACCGCGACTGGAAGAAAACCGGCCACGGTATGCTCGACGTGACCAAAGCGATTGAAGAGTCTGCCGACACCTTCTTTTATCAGGTGGCGTATATGATGGGTATCGACCGCATTCATAATATGCTCAGCCAGTTCGGCTACGGCAAGCCCACCGGCATCGATCTTGATGAAGAGTACAACGGTCTGTTGCCTAGCCGCAGCTGGAAAGAGCGGGTGCATAAAAAAGCGTGGTATCAGGGGGATACGATCTCGGTCGGCATCGGGCAAGGCTACTGGATAGCCACGCCAATTCAAATGGTGAAAGCGATGGTGGCGCTGCTCAATAATGGTCGCGTCATCCCCCTCACCTGCTGAAGGACGAGGAGTCCGGCAACACGGTGACACCCTATCGGGAACCCAAAAATGAAACGCAGATTGCCAGCGCCTCTTCACCTTACTGGAATCTGGTACGCCAGGCGATGTTCGGCATGGCGAATGCACCCAACGGCACCGGCTACAAATTCTTCCACACCGCGCCGTACGGTATTGCGGCTAAAAGCGGCACCTCTCAGGTATTTAGCCTGAAGGAGAACCAGACCTATAACGCGAAGATGATTCCAACGCGCCTGCGCGACCATATTTTTTATACCGCCTTTGCGCCATATAAAAATCCACAGGTGGCCGTGGCACTGGTGCTGGAAAATGGGGGGAGTGACGGCGTGGTCGCGGCGCCGGTGATGCGCCAAATCCTCGACCATCTTTTTGCCCCCAGAACGGTCAGCCGCAGCCGCCGTCCCAGGGGTAAGAGGCATGAACGTCGGGTGCCTTAGCGCCCGGCGGAAACCGCTTCCACAACAACAGGGGCGTCGTCGTTTTTAAACAGCGGACTATTGCCCCAGCACTCTTCGTAGCGGTGCCCTACCAGATCTTCCACCACCGCACGGACTTCCGGGGTGATATCCTCAAGCTTGCCGCCTGCTTTAATACGCGCGACTTCCTGCAACACCACTTTGTGCGTTTCGCGATCCAGTTTCATCTGTTTACTGAAGACAATCGCCATCAGCGCCAGCAACGCTACGCCGCCACAGAACACCACCGCAATCGCGTTAACCGCACTTTCCGGCTGCACGTGGGCTTTTGACTGGAAGCCGTAGTAACTGAGGATGGCCCCCATCACAAACACGATAATCGAACGCAGAATCTTGCCGGAGAAGGTCATCGCGCCGGCATAGATGCCCTCACGGCGACGGCCGGTATAGACTTCATCAACGTCCGCGAGGAAGGTGTAAACGGTCCACGGAATGTAGTACACGCCGCCGGTCCCCAGGCCGAAAATGATCGTGATGCCGAACATCAGAATGGTCGCCAGATGCACCGGCAGATGGAAGAACCACAGCGAGGTATAGAGCAACACGGCGAAGATAACGATGCTCAACGCAATAATGTACGGCTTGCTGAAGCCTTTTTTCACGCACAGGCCGATAAACAGCGCCGTAGAAATCAGCTGCAGAATAGAGTTAAGGCTGTTCAGCCCGGCAACCATCGCCGGATCGTGCTGGAGAACGAAAATAACAAAGTAGGTAAAAATGGAGGCAAACAGCCACTCGGCGCCAAAGCCGCACAGGTACATGCCCAGATGCTTACGGAATACGCGCAGATAGAAGGTTGAGCGCATATCTTTCGCCAGCGACAGCAGCGTATTCAGCAAACCGGTTTTCGCCTGCACTTCCGTCTCTTCTTCGCGCGGACGTTCCCAGCTGTTGTACCACAGGCAGGCCACCGCCGCGATCAGGATGGCGCCGTAGGTTAAGCCAGTCAGGAAGAACGGGGTCGCTGAATCTTTGCCGTACAGCAGAATGAACTGCCCCGGAATAAAGGCGGCGAGGAAGTTGGCCAGTTTGCCGAAAATCGCTTTATAGCCTGTCAGCTTCGAGCGCAGCGCGAAGTCGTCGGTCATTTCGGTGGCTAATGTTTCATACGGCACCATGACGGAGGTATAAATAATCTCGAACATCACATAGGTGCACAGGTAGTACCAGAAACTCAGCCCTTCCACCCACAGCAACGGGTAGAACATCATCAGCGGAATGCCGATCAGCAGGAAGAAGCGGCGGCGGCCAAAGCGCTTACCGAGGCGCGTTTTGCCGAAGTTATCGGTGAGGTAACCCATCAGCGGGTTACTGATGGCGTCAATGACGCTGGCGACGGAGAAAATAAATGCGGCTTCGATTAACGTCAGTCCGCAGAAGGTGGTGTAGAAGTACAACAACCACGCGCCGCTGATCGCCAGCGCGCCGCTACCTAAGAGGTTTCCGCCTCCGTATGCCAATTGATGGCGCAGATTGACAGGTCTTCCCTGCAGCCCGTGGGGGCTGAAGCCGTATTTCTTGCCATGAAAAATAAACCTCGTGTTTTATTATTTTGAAACACTGTTTTTATATTCTTATGGCGGCGGGTTAAATGTGAGCTATATCACTAATGTCATTACGGCTATTACTCATCACACAGGAATGCGATCCACTTAAAAATTTTTTATAACCAAAAGTGAAAATTTCAAAAAATTTTGATTAGGCGGGTAATAAAAAACCCGGCAACTGACGCTGCCGGGTGGCTGAAGAATGAGAACTTAGAAGAACTTACGTAAATACTCGGTCAGGCACAGGATCGCCATCGCCTGCCCGTACGGCATAGAGGTCAGCGGGATTTCGCGGTAGAAATCGAGGTTAGACCCCATCCCGGTACCGAAGGAGGTTTGCAGCAGTTCGCCTTCCGGAGATACGTGCTTCACAATGCCTTTGATCGCTTTTTCCGCAACGCTCGCATACTCCTGGCTGACGTAGCGCTTGCGCACCGCTTTCAGAATACCGTAGGCAAAACCGGCAGTCGCCGATGCTTCCAGATAGGAGTTCGGATCGTCCAGCAACGTGTGCCACAGGCCACTCTCATCCTGACATTTCGCCAGCGCGGCAATCTGTGCGTTCAGCACCTGCACCAGGTAACGACGCGTCGCGTTGTTTTCCGGCAGATCGACCAACTCAAGGAAGTCTGGGATCACGATGGTCAACCAGCTGTTGCCGCGCGCCCAGCGGGCGTTGGCAAAGTTATGGTTGCCTTCGTAGCTCCAGCCGTGGAACCACAGGCCGGTTTCCCGGTCCATCAGATTCTGCACGTGCAGCAGGAACTGATACACTGCCTCTTCCACGTATTCCGGGCGATTCAGCAGCTTGCCGATTTTCGCCAGCGGCAGCACGGTCATCATCAGCGTGTCATCCCACATCTGCTGATGGTTTTCCTCAGCCAGGGTAATGTGCTGCATGCCGCCGTGTTCGGTGCGCGGCATCTCGTTCATTGCCCATTCAGCCCAGCTATCGAGCCACGGCAAGTATGCTGGATTACCCGTCTCTTCATAGCGATAGGCCAGGGTCAGGAACGGCGCCATGGTGTTGACGTTTTTGGTGGTCGCGCCCTCGGCAAAACGGTCAGCAAACCAGTTGTCGATAATATCGCGCATCGCCACATCGCCGGTCTGCTGGTAGTACTGATAAATACCGTACAGACCTACGCCATGCGTCCATTCCCAGCCCGCCCAACCTTTGGTATCAATGATACGGCCATCGTCCAGGCGCAGCAGAAATTGACCGGTTTCATCCTTGATATTCACCAGATTGTTCGTCACCGTCTGAATCAAGGCTTTCAGCTCTTCCCGGGAGATAAAGCGTTCCGGCTGTCGTAATAATGGGCTATGTTTGACGGGCCAAACTTTCATATTCTTAACCTCTGTTGTAAGTCGAATTCAATGTTGCAGCCTGCTTCAGTGAAGGTGCAGCAGGTTTGTTACGATTCAGGTAGCCAATATTGTTGTTGCCCACAGGGATTCATAAGGCATCCCCGCCAGCATCTCGACCGTAGCGCGCGCTTGCGGCGTGACGGTCTCCGGCACCACGTGGCCAGACGCACGCATTTTCGCGGTTTCTTCACGCAGCACGCTGTGAGTTTTCAGGTTCAGCTTAAAGCGCAGGGAAACTAAGAAGCCCAACGCCAATACGATGATGGTGCCCATGCTGAGGATCATCAGGATGGTATGGCTGACTTCAGGCGGCTGCGTTTTCTGGCCAGATACAAAGCCAGACAGCTGCATGATGATCCCCACCAGCATGACCGCACCGGCCTGAGAGGCTTTGCGGGTCAGGGTCATGATGCCGGCGAAGATCCCTTCGCGACGCTGACCGGTGATCACTTCATCGACGTCAGAAATATAGGTGTAGGTGTTCCACGGGACATAGTTGATGCCCCCGCGCCCAGACCTGCGATAGCGGAGATCAGCAGCAGCAGCGAGTAGATGTCGCTCATGCCTGCATAGTACAGCGCGGCATAGGAGAAAGACCCAACCCAAACAGGACGACAACCATACGGTAGGACGGCGCTGGTCCGAAGCGGATGCACAGCGGGATCATGGCGATAACGGCAATGAACTGGAAAATCGCCATCGTGCCCAGCAGGTTAGAAGCCACGGAAGCTTCCTGCATCAGCACAAACACCACGTAGTAGGTAAAGACGGCGTTGAACACGTCCTGGGCAATATAGCCGCCGAGGTACATGCCCAAATGCTGGCGGAAAATCTTAATGCGCAGCGTGGAGCTCAGTTCGACAAACAGGCGGTTCATGCTCTGACCAAAGGTCAGGTGCTTTTTCTCTTCTTCCGCCTTCAGGGCTGCCGCTGTCCACTCTTCACGCGGGCGTTCCCAGGTGAAGAACCAGACGAAGGTCAGCATCAGCGCGCACAGTACGGAGAACACCAAGCTGGCGTAGAAGAAAGAGATAGCGTTGTCTTTACCAAAGTGAGTCAGCAGGATACCCGGCAGGAAAGAGGCCAGAATGGCGGACATCTGCGCCATACCAATACGTGCGCCGGAGAACTTGGTTTTCTGTTTGAAGTCGTCGGTCATTTCCGGTACCAGCGTTTCGTACGGCACCAGAATCATGGTGTAGACCACGTCAAAAATCAGATAGGTCAGGAGGTAATACCAGAAGCCCATGTCCCTATCCACATAAAGGAATAGCTGAACACGCAAGGAATACCCAACAGAATAAAGAACTTACGGCGACCGAAGCGTTTACCCAACCACGTGGAGCCGAAGTTGTCGGTCAGGAAGCCCATTAACGGACTGACCACCGCATCCAGAACCCTGGCGGTGGCGAAGATAAAGGTAGCCTCAATGGGGCTTAACCCGCAGAAAGTGGTATAGAAATAGAGAAGCCATGCAGCGGTCAACGCTGTCGTACCCGCGCCGAGAAAATCTCCCGACCCGTAGGCGAAGTAATTCACCAGTCCTATTTTTCGCGTTCTATTCATGAGCCGTCAATCCTGTGCTTTTTATTATGAATCTCCTTCCCTCGCTAAGGCTGAGACAAAAGGAGTACTGACACGGCTACAGTAAAAGTATGCATCAAGGGATACCTTCCTATTTCTGCCAGTGCGGGCGTAGGGTTGGCAAAAATGCAAAGAGTCGTGGCATATGCATCACTGATTTATAAAACAACGTTTCTTTACAATCAAAAGCAGGGGCCAGAAATGAGAGCTCGCCACCAGAATCTGGTGGCGAGTGGAGGAATGTGCGGTGCTTAGCGGTAGTTAACGATGATTTGAATGCTTTTAACCTGTAGAGCGGGAATTAATCGCCCGCCACCAGGAATTTCCCAAATAAAACGAAACGGCTCAGCGGCGGAAACCTGATTGAACGCCATCGTGGTACCGCTGAGGGCATCCAGCTCCGTACAGCGCGAAAGCGAACACAGTCGCGTACGCAGTCCGGCAGGAATCGGCCCGTTGAGTTCATAGCGCCAGGCAACCAGCGTAGTTGCACCCTGTACAGGCTGCGATGGCGACAGCGGGCGTGACGAGGCCGCCACGCCACGATGGTTGAGCGTAATGCCAATATTGCTGGCCTGCCAGGCCCCCTCACCCGCCGCCTGCGCCAGACACGGCAGGAGGCAAAGCAGCGGAAGAAATCGCGGCATTATTTACCTCCAATGGTCGCGGTCATGCGGATATTACGGTTGTCGGAGAGTTCCATATTCGACAGCACCACCAGCTGCGGCAGGCTACGGCGCAGGAAGCGCGACAGCAGTGGACGCAGCGCGTGATTGACCAGCAGCACCGGCGGCGCGCCCAGCATCTCCTGACGCGCCAGCGCCTCCTGCGTCTGCGCCAGCAATCTGTCTGCCAGCCCTGGCTCCAGCCCGCCGCCGCCCTGCAACGCCTGCAACAACAGGCGCTCCAGCGGCGTATCCAGCCCAATCACCTGCACCTCGTCGTTGCCCGGGAACCAGCGCTGGGTAATAGCCCGGCCCAGCGCCACGCGCACCACCGAAGTCAGTTCGCCCGGGTCGGTCTGGATCGGCGCATGCTCCGCCAGCGTCTCGAGAATGGTGCGCATATCGCGAATCGGTACTTTCTCATCGAGCAGATTTTGTAGCACTTTGTGCAGCGTCGTCAGCGTGACTACGCCCGGCACTAAATCTTCGGTCAGTTTTGGCATTTCCTGGGTCACGCGATCCAGCAGCTGCTGTGCTTCCTGACGGCCAAACAGCTCCGAGGCATGCAGGCTGATTAAATGGTTCAGGTGTGTCGCCACCACCGTACTGGCTTCCACCACCGTAAAGCCCTGGATCTGCGCCTGCTCTTTTAACGCGCTCTCAATCCAGATAGCATCCAGGCCAAACGCCGGATCGGTTGTCACCTCACCCGGCAAACTTCCCGCGGCAGTGCCGGGGTTAATCGCCAGCCAGCGCCCCGGATAGGCTTCGCCGCTGCCAATTTCCACGCCTTTGAGCAGAATACGGTACAGCGCCGGTGAGAGATCCATATTGTCGCGGATATGTACCACCGGCGGCAGGAAGCCCATCTCCTGGGCAAATTTCTTACGGATGCTGCGAATACGCCCCAGCAGCTCGCCGTCCTGCTGAAAATCAACCATCGGGATCAGGCGGTAACCCACCTCCATCCCCAGCGTATCTTCCAACTGCACGTCGCTCCAGGTGGCTTCAACGGCCTGTGAACTGCTCTCCGGCACGTTCACCGGCTGTGGTTGCTCCGGCGCTTTCATTTCGCGTCCGCGAATCCACCATGCCAGCCCCAGCAGCGCCGCGGTAAACAGCAGGAACACTAGGTTCGGCATTCCCGGCACCAGCCCCAGCAGGCCGAGTACCCGGCGCTGAGCAGCATCACGCGCGGGTTGCTGAACAGTTGCCCCACCATCTGCTCGCCGACATCCTGCTCAGTGCTGACGCGCGTCACAATCACACCCGCGGCGGTAGAGATAACCAGCGCCGGAATCTGGGCTACCAGGCCATCACCGATGGTCAGCAGCGTATAGGATTCCGCCGCTTTGCCGAGATCCAGCCCGTGCTGCAATACGCCCACCAGCAGACCGCCGATGACGTTAATCACCATAATCAGGATCCCGGCGATCGCATCGCCGCGCACAAATTTACTGGCGCCGTCCATTGAACCGTAGAAGTCGGCTTCCTGAGTCACTTCGGCGCGACGCTTCTTGGCCTCGTCTTCGCCGATAATTCCGGCGTTGAGATCGGCGTCAATCGCCATCTGTTTACCCGGCATCCCGTCCAGCACGAAGCGCGCGCCCACTTCGGCGATACGACCCGCACCTTTGGTGATAACCATGAAGTTGATGATCACGAGGATAATAAACACCACGATACCGATGGCGAAGTTACCGCCCACGAGGAAGTGGCCAAAAGCTTCTACCACCTTCCCGCCGCCGCGCCGCCGGTATGCCCTTCCATCAGAATGATTCGGGTGGAGGCGACGTTCAACGCCAGGCGCAGTAACGTGGTGAACAGCAGAATGGTTGGAAGGCGGCAAATTCCAGCGTGCGCTGGGTGAACATCGCCACCAACAACACCATGATGGAAAGCGCGATATTAAAGGTGAACAGCAGATCGAGGACGAAAGCCGGCAACGGCAGCACCATCATCGACAGAATCAGCAGGATCAGCACCGGCCCGGCAAGCACCTGCCACTGGGTAGATTTCAGGTTGCCGGGGAGACGCAGCATTGCGACAAGATTAGCCATCAGAGTCCTTCTCGTTCAAAAAATCCAGTGCCTCAGGCACCGGTATGTTATCCGGTTTTTTCGGCGGCACGCCGCCCGCCAGTCGCCAGCGCTTCAGTTGCCATACCCACGCCAGCACTTCCGCGACCGCCGCGTACAGCTGACCGGGGATCTGCTGGCCGATATCGGCATGGCGATACAGCGCACGCGCCAGCGGGGGTGCTTCCAGCATCGGAATTCGGTTCTCTTCGCCAATTTCGCGAATGCGTAGCGCCACCAGGCCCGCACCTTTTGCCACCACTTTCGGTGCGCTCATTTTGTTTTCGTCATACTGCAACGCCACCGAGTAGTGAGTCGGGTTATTCACGATAACGTCGGCCTTCGGCACGTCCGCCATCATGCGACGCCGCGCCGCCGCACGCTGCATCTGGCGAATACGCCCTTTCACGTGCGGGTCGCCTTCGCTCTGTTTGAATTCATCGCGGATGTCCTGGCGCGACATGCGCAGCTTTTTCAGATGGCTGTGGATTTGCCAGAAGACGTCGAACCCGACCATCGGAATGATGCCCAGCGCCACCAGCAGCGCGCACAGTCCGACCATGTTCAACGCGTTACCCATCGCCGACAGCGGCGACTCGCTGACCAGCCGCATCATCTGCGGCCAGTGCATCCACAGAAAAAAGCCCGCCACGGAGCCCATCAGCACCGCTTTCATAATGGCTTTGGTGAGCTCTGCCGCGGTTTGCGCGGAGAACATACGTTTAATGCCGGGCAATGGGTTAAGTTTGTCGAGCTTGAAAGCGAGCGATTTAGTACTGAATACCAGCCCGCCGAGCATCATCGGCGCCACCAGCGCCACCGTCACCACGCCGACAATCAGCGGCAGCAGCGCCAGCATGGCCTCTTTGAGCAGCAGAATAATTTGCCCAAGGATCAGATTAGGATCGCTGACGATGCTGTGGTCAAAACGCAGCCCGCCAGAAAGAAGATTGGCCAATCGACGGGCGAGAGACTCCCCGCCCAGCCAGAGCACGCAAACGCCCACCAGCAGCATCAGCAGCGATGTCAGTTCGCGGGAACGCGGAATTTGCCCCTCTTCGCGCGCTTTTTCAAGCCGTTGGGGTGTGGGTCTTCTGTTTTGTCGTCGTCGTCGCTTTCTTCTGCCACGGCTTCACTCTCGCAAATACGGTCGCGAGTATTATCGCGAGACGCGCGTTTGCCAATGCGCAGAATAAAGGAATGAAAAGGAAGGAATTCGACCGTTAACCGGTGACGGCGGCGCAATGGCCGCCGTGGATATTATCTGTTCTCACGCAGGAAAATGACGCGATAATGCCCGGAACCCACTTCAGCGCTGTAGCCGCCGTCCATCGGCGCAAATGCAATGCCGTTGGCGTCCAGCAGCGTCCGCGCCCCGTCAAGTATCAGCGTCGAGCGGGTGTTCGCCGGGATGTCTAACTCCAGCGTTACCGTCTGCGCTTCCTGCTGCCAGTGGACACAAATATCGCCGTACACCGATGAATAGCGCGCTTTCAGCCATTCAAGACCACCGCCAGGAAGTGGACGCAGGATGGAATGCTTAAATCCAGGCTCATCTTCCCGGGTATTAATTCCCGCCGCCGCCCGATATAACCATTCACCGATGGCGCCATAGGCGTAGTGGTTAAAGGAGTTCATATCCGGGCTCCACATCGTGCCGTCCGGCTTAACGCCATCCCAGTGCTCCCAGATTGTGGTCGCCCCGGCCTTCACCTGATACAGCCATGACGGGAAATCGTCTTTTAGCAGCAACTGCCACGCGGCATCCACCTGACCGTTTTCACTGAGCGCATGGCAAAAATACGGCGTACCGACAAAACCAGTCACCAGGTGACCATCATGTTCGGCAAGCAATTCCAGTAGCCCTGCAACAGTTTTCGCTCTGTATGCTTCCGGCAGCAGGTTGAAATAAAGCGCCAGAATATGCGCCGTTTGCGTTCTGACCGCCAGACGGCCAGTGGCAGTGAAGAATTCCCGCTGAAAACTCTCGACGATAGCCTGGTGTAAGGCGAAATAGTGCTGGTAGTCATCTTCTTCACCCAGCGCTTTCGCCGCTTTAGCAAACAGCAGCGTGGACAAGGCGAAATACGCCATGCAAATCAGATCGTCGGGGGTGGCACCAAAATAACTGCCCTCTCTGGCATCCAGCGCCACCCAATCGCCAAATTGCAGCTTGTAGCGCCATTGATTATCTACCGCATGGTTGCGCATAAAATCGACCCAGCCCTTCATGCTGGCGTACTGCTGACGCAACGTTTCCCTGTCGCCATACATCAGATACATCGTCCAGGGGTTGATCACCGCCGCATCGGCCCACGCCGCCGCCGCGACAGTACCGCCGTTGGTTAAATTCAGGTCGTTATCACTCTTGCCGGTGAGGATATCCGGTACCACATGCGGCACCGCGCCTTCTGGCGTTTGATCGTAACGTAAATCCGCCAGCCATTTGGCGAAGAAATTACGGGTCTGCATCAGATAGCTGGCGGTACGGCAAAATATTTGCGCATCACCGGTCCAGCCGAGCCGCTCATCACGCTGCGGGCAGTCGGTCGGAACATCGACAAAATTGCCTTTTAGTCCCAAAGGATGTTGTGATGAAGCTGGTTTAAATCCGGGTTAGAGCAGACAAACTCCCCGGTTTGCCGCATCTGGCTGTGAATGACCACCGCCGTCACCTGGCTTAGCGAGAACTCACCGGGCCAGGATTCAATTTTAACGTAACGAAATCCCTGAAAGGTAAAGCGGGATGGTAATGCTCTTCTTCCGCGCCCTTAAGGGCGTATTCAATCCGCTGTTTCGCGCTGCGAAGGTTGGCCAGGTAGACATTCCCTGCGCATCCAGTACCTCAAAATGGCGCAACACCACTTTGTCTCCCGCCCTGCCTTTAACGCTAAAGGCCACCCAGCCAGTCAGGTTTTGACCAAAGTCGATCACCCGTTCACCTTTCGGCGTGGTAAAAAAGGAGACCGGCGCAATGGTTTCGATTTGCTGAACAGTGGCGTCGCCCTGCGCCCGAAGCACCGATAGGTCCGCGTCAATAACGCTCACGGCTCGCCACTTCCCGGCATCAAACTCCGCCCTGTTCCAGCCGGGCTGTTCGAGCCGGGCATCATAAATCTCACCGTCGTAAATCTCAGAGAATAGCACCGGCGAGTAAGATGATTGCCAGTGTTCGTCTGTTCCCATAATTGCCGGGTGCCATCTTTATAATTGATGACCACCTGACAGATAAAGGCAGTGCGCTCTCCGTAGTAATTACGATAGCGGTTGAAACTCATATCGCCCTTATACCATCCCGCGCCAATGCTGGCGCCAAGAACGTTGTTCCCCGCCTTCACCAACGGTGTTAAATCATAGGTCTGATAGAGCAGCTGATGGTCATAGCTGGTCCAGCCGGGCGTGAGTTCGTCATTCCCCACCTTGCGACCATTGCAGTAAAGCTGATAGATCCCCAACGCGCTGGCGTGGACAAATACCGATGCAATATCCTCTAATTTCGCCAGATGCAGCTGATTACGCAGAAGCGTGCCTTTTGAGATAACTTTATCCGCGGGTTCTTCCGCCGAGATAAATTTCCCCTGCCAGCACTCCGCCGGCAACCCGCTGACAAACTCGGCAGCCTGGCTCCATTCGCTACATTCTCCGTCGTTATCGCTGATTTTCACCCGCACGAAGTAACGTCGGGAAGGCATCAGCGCGATTTCCCGCAAATGAATGTGCTGCGACTGCGCGCTCTCCACCCTCTGGCTGTCGTACACTGGTTCAGCAAAACCAGCGTCTTCGCTCACCTGCAGCCGCCAGCTTTTCTGGATAACATGGTTTCTATCGCTTTGAATCTGCCAGCCAACCACCGGGAAATCTTCCGTTCCTTGCAGCCGCTCGGCATAGTTAAACAGGATCTTTTCAACACGTAGCATATTTTACTCCAGGATCATTTTAAGCCAGATACAGAGTCCAGCGCTTCGGCCTCTGCGTTAAATTCATTCCGCTGTGTACCGTGAAAACAGAGCCAACCAGCAACGAGGCCAATACTCACAATGGTGACCAGCAGCAGGTAAAAGATGACCGGTCCGGCATCGAGCAGCACGGGAGTGACGAAAGCCAGCACCCCGCAGGTCAGGCGAGCAATCGCCACAATTAATCCCTGGCGGTTGAACGCAGCATGGTGGGGAACGATTCCTGCGCCCACACTTTCATAATGCCTTCGAAGGCCAACCCGTTACCGACGCCAAGCAGGAACATGCTGCCGAGCAGCGCAGCAGGGGTGAAACGTAACACCGGCAGAATCAAATAGCCGGCGACCATCGCCAGAGCGCCGATGACGAAGAACGTCATGCGTTTAGGTGTATCCACAATGCGCATGAAAAAGAGATTGAAAAACAGACCGACAGGCATCATGCACAGCCCCAAAGCGAGCTGGTGCTAATCGATATACCGACAACGTTGACGGCGATATAGGCGCCGAACTGTCCACCGGTGTTGGCGGCGAGGTTGGTAAAGGTATAGAAGACGCTCAGCGCGATAAAGGGCCACAGATATTTGCCTCTGAGCAGATCTTTATAAGAAGACGTTTGCGCGCGCACGGTGGCGACGCCTCGTTTGAGTTCATCCCTTGCCACCAGCCACAGCGGAGATTCAGGGATAGACAGGCGCAGCAGCAGCACGATCGCAGAGACAAGACAAACGTGCAGAAACAGGATTTGCGCTCCGAGCTTGCCCCAGTCTCCTACGATGGATGAAATTGCGATCGTGACGCCAATTCCCACGGTCCACAGCATATTAGACAGGCCAATAATTTTTCCGCGATTTTCATCATTGGCGGCCTCAGAAATTGTCGCGAGCGAAACCGGAAGATCGGCCCCGTCGCCAGCCCCACCAGCAGTGTACCCAATAGCAGCAGTGGGAAATTAAGCCCAAATGCCAGCAACAAGGTACCCATCACAATCATTAACATGGTGAATATAAATACTTTACGGCGTCCAAGCCTGTCGCCTAATCGGCCGCCGCTAAAAGCGCCTAACGCAATAGCTAACGTTAGCAAGCCGGACAAAATACCAATTTCTACGGCGGTAATCCCGATCGTCTTTTGATAAATAACCAGTGCGGTGCCGTTGGAAATAATCGCCGCTGAATCAATATATGATGCCATTCCTGATACCACCCCAACATACCATGGGTTAGGTATTTTCTCTTTTGACATAACATTTCCCTTATTGAATAAAAATAGAAAATAAACATCATTGAAGACGCGAGGCAGCGCGCCGCCGCGAGATAACATCTCGCTTAACGACAAGAGCCACAGGTCAGGTTATTATTAAAATGCGTGAATGCAGTTCACGTTCATGCGTAGGCGAATATTTAAAATGGCGTTTATAGGCTTCAGTTAACCTGATGGTATTGGGAAAGCCGCAGCGCGCAGCGATTTCACCAACGCTTTTATCCGTGGTGCGTAATAGTTCCTGTGCCTTTAATATGCGATAAAGCAGTTGAAATCGCATTGGCGTGTAGCCAGTAACGCGTTTAATAAAGCGAAACATCGTGCGTTTGGCAATGCCGCTTTCATCGCTTAGCGCACTCCAGTCAAGCTGCCTGTGACAACTGAGCTTCAGCATGTTGATCAGACTGGCACGCCCCTTCTCCTCGCGGCTTAACGTGAATGCCTGTTTTTCACAAAAGCATAGCTCGTTGATGATATTTAAAAACAGGGTTTCCATATACAGAAAACAGCGCCTGTCATCGCCGCGCTCATTGCATGCAATAACGTCCTTACACCAGCATTCGATGCGCCTTAAGGCGGCCACAGACAACGTTTGAGCGCCGCTCTTTGGCCCTGGCGTCCGGATACATTCGAGCAAACTATCAATACCCTGTAAAAAATAAAATTCGCGGTCTCGACGAATTAATATATTAATTATTGATAAATTGTTAGTTGAAATATAACTATGCGTATCCTTGGTCGTCACGAGGAAAAAATCACCCTGACAGATAAACTGCACCACATCATTAATGATATGAAAACCGCTTCCTTCACGGACGATAACTATTTCATCAAACTCATGGCCATGCACGTCGATCTTTAACTGTTTATTAATCAGGAAAAGGCAAAATGCATGTTGGGCAGAATGAAAAAAATCATTTTCCTGTAAAATTTGCATAACTCCCCTTGTTTTCATTCAAACAATAACATCCTGCCCTCAGTTTAAATAAGGTGATAGAAATATAAATATTATATTGTTTCTTACTGATAACTATTTAAGCGCAATAATTATGACAAGTCTATATATTGCACTGTCACTCAGGCGTAAGCCGCCGTGACGTTGGCTTCATTTTCGGAAATGAAATTAGCGGGAGAGAAATAAAATGACCACGGTACTCTGAAATGTAAAAAACGGCGGTAAAGCATGTCGCCAGCCTGAGATAGCCCGCAATCCAGAACGAATTGCGGCTATCCAGGCTGGCTGGCGGCGATCAGAAGCCCAGGCTATCGAGCAGATCGTCCACCTGATCCTGGCTGGCGACGACGCCCGCTTTGGAGGTATCGACCTGCGGCCCGTTGAGCAGGCTGTCATTTTCACGTTTTGGCCGCGATCCCTGATCCGGAATATTCTCCAGAAGCACCATCAGCAGCTGGCGTTCAATCTCCTGAATCACATCCATCATGCGCTTGATAACCTGACCGGTGAGGTCCTGGAAATCCTGCGCCATCATGATTTCAAGCAGCTGCGCATTGGTGAAACTGGTATGCCCCGGCACGTCGCCAAGGTATTTACGCGTATCGCTCACCAGTTCGCGGGCGTCGGCCAGCTCGATCGGATTTTCAAACCACGCATCCCAGCGTTGTGTCAGCGCTTTCGCGCCTTTTTCCATTTCATCCTGATGCGGCTGAGAGGCTTCAACACTGTTGAGCGCACGCTCAGCGGCCTGCGCGGTCATTTGCACCACGTAGTCGAGACGGTCGCGCGCATCGGGAATCGCCTCCGCCGCTTCCGCAATGGCTTGATCCAACCCCAGTTCGCGCAGGCTATCGCGCAGCATGCGGGTCAGATTGCCGATGCGGCTAATAATGTCCGCGGCGGAGTGTTCATCGCCGGCTTAATAGAAGAATGCATCATGACTGTCACCTCACATGCCCAGTTTCTCGAAGATTTTATTCAGCTTCTCTTCCAGAGTCGCGGCGGTGAACGGTTTCACCACGTATCCACTGGCTCCAGCCTGCGCGCAGCAATGATGTTCTCTTTCTTCGCTTCCGCGGTCACCATTAACACCGGCATGGCCGCCATCGCGCCGTCAGCGCGGATGGTTTTCAGCAGTTCCAGACCGTCCATGTTTGGCATGTTCCAGTCGGAAATCACGAAGCCAAACCCGCCTGCCTGCAATTTGTTTAACGCGTCAACGCCGTCTTCCGCTTCTTCAACGTTGTTAAATCCCAGTTCCTTTAACAGGTTGCGTACGATGCGACGCATGGTGGAAAAGTCATCCACAACCAAAAACTTAAGCTCTTTATCCGCCATAAAATAATTCTCCTGATCAAATACGTATTGCCTGTCCGGCACTGATTTTCGCCAGCATCTGCTGGCTTACCTGGCTAAGATCGACCACTTCGCTGACGCCACCGGTATTGATGGCCTCGCGCGGCATGCCGAACACCACACAACTGGCTTCATTCTGCGCGATGGTCCAGGCACCGGCCTGGTACATCGCGTGCATCCCGGCCGCACCGTCGTTGCCCATGCCGGTGAGGATCACCCCCACGGCATTGCGCCCCGCGTGCTTCGCGACCGAATGAAACAGCACATCAACCGACGGGCGATGGCGATTAACCGGCGGCCCGTCGTGAATCTTGATTTGATAGTTCGCGCCGCTACGCGCCAGCTCCATATGCTTGTCGCCTGGCGCGATGTAGGCATGGCCCGGCAGCACACGCTCGCCGTCTTCCGCCTCTTTCACTGTAATCTGGCACAGCTTGTTGAGGCGCTCGGCAAACGAACGGGTAAAGCCCGGCGGCATATGCTGAGTAATCAGCAGCGCAGGGCTGGAGAGCGGCAGCGGCTGCAGCACGTGGCGAATCGCCTCCGTGCCGCCGGTAGAGGCGCCGATAGCAATCAGCTTCTCAGAGCTGAGCAGCGGGCCGGCTTTTAGCGTCACCGGCGCGGCTAACGGCTTGTGCGCGCTAATGCGCGCGCGGGAGGCGGCGCGCACTTTATCGGCAATGGTTTCGCTGTAGGCCAGCATCCCTTCACGAATGCCAGCTGCGGCTTGGTGACAAAGTCCACCGCACCCAGCTCCAGCGCGCGCAACGTCACCTCCGACCCTTTGCCGGTCAGCGAGGAGACCATCACCACCGGCATCGGCCGCAGGCGCATCAGCTTCTCGAGAAAATCGAGGCCGTCCATGCGCGGCATTTCCACGTCCAGCGTCAGCACATCTGGATTGAATTTTTTAATCAGGTCGCGAGCCACCAGCGGATCCGGCGCAGTCGCCACCATCTCCATGTCGTCGTGGCTATTAATAATCTCCGTCATGATCTGGCGCATCAGCGCCGAATCATCTACCGACAAGACTCTGATTTTACTCATGCTCTTCCCTTACTTAGCGCATAGACCGTCTGGCCGCGCAGGCTGAACTCACGGCAAGATGGCTAAAGTTTTCCGAATGCCCGGCAAACAGCAGCCCGTCGGGTTTCAGCAGGGCACAAAGCGCTTGAGGATCTCCTGCTGTGTGGTTTTATCGAAATAGATCATTACGTTACGGCAAAAGATAGCGTCAAATGGCCCGGGAACGTTGTAGTGCGCATTCAGCAGGTTCAGCGTGGTGAAATCCACATAGTTCGCCAGCTCGTTACGCACCCGCACCAGCCCCTCGTGCGGGCCGGTTCCGCGCATGAAATAGCGCTGCAACTGCTGCTGGGAGAGCGTTTTCAACTCTTCCATGCGATAGATGCCGTTTTGCGCCTTTTCCAGTACTTCAGTGTCAATATCGCTGGCAAACACCTTCCAGCGACCCGGCGCGGTGCCCAGGGTATCGGCCAGGGTAATGGCGATGGAATACGGCTCTTCCCCGTCGACGCCGCGGCGCTCCAGACCCGGTACTCACCCTGCCGGCGCGCAGCATGCTCCGCCAGCGTCGGAAAATGGTGCGCCTCGCGGAAGAACGCCGTCAGGTTGGTGGTCAGCGAATTGATAAACGCCTGCCACTCCGCGCTGTCGCCGTTGGCCTCCAGTTGGCTGAGATAATGGCCAAAATCATCCAGATTCAGCGCCCGCAGGCGCCGAACCAGTCGGTTGTAAACCATGTCACGTTTGTGATCTGCCAGCACGATTCCGGCGCGCTGGTAGATCAGTTGGCAGATCCGACGAAACTGCGCGTCGGTGAGCGTCAGGCGCTGCGTCAGCTGGCTCAGTAATTGCGATTGCCCATTTGGCAGAGATACAGTCATAGCGCCTTCTTACATCACATCATTCAGGAAACAGCAGGTACTGCGGCCAGCGAGACGTTTTCACGCCCGGCGGCCACCTTCACTTCTTCGAGTTCAAACACAGAGACCACAGAGGTTAAGCGATCGGCCTGGCCTGCCAACTGTTCAGTGGCGGCCGCCCCTTCTTCCACCAGCGCGGCGTTCTGTTGCGTCACCTGGTCCATCTGGCTGACGGCCAGCGCGACCTGTTCAATGCCCCGGCGCTGCTCATCAGAGGCGGAGGCGATTTCCCCATGATGTCGTTCACCCGGGTAACCGACTGGACAATCTCGCTCATGGTGCTGGCGGAGGTTTCGACCAGCGCCGATCCTTCCTGTACGCGGGCCACCGACTCTTCGATCAGCACTTTGATCTCTTTTGCCGCCTGGGCGCTGCGGCTGGCGAGGTTACGCACTTCACCGGCCACTACCGCAAACCCGCGCCCCTGCTCGCCCGCACGCGCTGCTTCCACGGCGGCGTTCAGCGCCAGAATATTGGTCTGGAAGGCAATCCCATCGATGACGCTGATAATGTCGCTGATTTTCTTCGAACTGGTGGCGATATTCTGCATCGTCTGCGCCACGTGGTTGGCCTGTTCGCCCCCACGTTTAGCGGTGTCCGCCGCGCCATGGGCCAGGTTAGAAGCCTGACGCGCGTTGTCGGCGTTCTGACTGACGGTTGCGGTTAACTGTTCCATGCTCGCCGCGGTTTGCGCCAGCGACGCCGCCTGCTGTTCCGTACGGGAAGAAAGGTCGTTGTTGCCAGCGGCAATTTCCGAAATCCCGGTGTGCATCGCAAAACTGCCCTGGCGCACTTCGCCTACCGTTTTACGCAGAGATTGCTGCATCGACTTCAGCCCGGCGAAAATGGCGCTGATTTCATTTTTACCGTATACCGCAATTGGACGCGCCAGATTGCCTTTGGCAATGCTGTCAAAATGGCTGCTGATAATGGCCAGCGGTTTGACCACCATATGGCGCACCCACCACAATGCCACGAGGGTAATCGCCACGGAGATAATCACCATCGCGATAAACATCATCGTGGAACGCGCATAGTCGCTCTGGCTTTCGCTTTTCGCCGCCGCCACATAGCGCTCAATATTCTTGCGCCAGCTTTCATAGTTGGCATCGAACTGGTCCTGCGTTTTCTGCACGGGTGCCGCGACATATTCAGACAGCTGATTGTTTTCCAGCCAGGCGACCTGATGCGCCAGCATCTCGTGCCAGGTGGTAAAACTTTTCGCCGTCTGTTCTTGCAGCGCCTTATCGCTCTCGCTCATCAGTTGCAGCGCCATAAAGCCCTGAAACAGCGCCTCGCCTTGCGAAAGGTTCTGCTTCACATCGTCAACCATGGCCCGTACTTCATTGGGCGGATAGCTCAGCGCCGCCAGCGTACCGGCTTTGTTGAGCATGGTGCTGGCCTGGAGCATGGCCGCTCGCGATTCCGTGAGCGTGCTTAGCTGCTGGCTGCTCTGATCCACTTGATAAATATTGTTTTGTCCGTCGCGAAACGCCCAAAAAGAGAGTCCGTTACTGCCAATCTGCAAAATGCCGCAGAGAATCAAAATCAGAAACAACGTGGTAGAGATTCGAATACGATAAAGCATCACCACACTCCTGGAGGCGGCCCTGGACCGCAGATAAAATTAGAAGGTTTCCCAGTTAGAATCAGATGTTCGATTGGCGGCGGGCGCCTGGCGAGGTCTCGCCAGCGTTGCTGCCGGTACAGATGTCGTCGCTCTATTTCCTGAGGCGACGTTCAATCGGAATGCCGCGACGGCCTGGTTCAGGCGTTCGGCTTGTTCTTCCAGCGCGGCGGCGGCAGAGGCTGACTCTTCCACCAGCGAGGCGTTTTGTTGGGTGACGCTGTCCATCTCCGCAACGGCGATGGCGACCTGATCGATCCCGCGGCTCTGTTCGTCAGAAGCCGAAGCGATTTCCCCATAATGTCGGTGACGCGGATCACGGCATTGACGATATCGGTCATCGTTTCCCCCGCGGTTTCAACCTGCACGGAGCCAGTTTCAACGCGCGCCACGGAGTCTTCAATCAGCGCTTTAATCTCTTTCGCCGCCTGAGCGCTGCGGCTTGCCAGGTTACGCACTTCGCCGGCCACCACCGCGAACCCACGCCCCTGTTCCCCGGCGCGTGCGGCTTCCACGGCGGCGTTCAGCGCCAGAATATTGGTCTGGAAAGCAATGCCATCAATAACGCCGGTAATATCGGAAATTTTCTGCGAGCTGGTGGCAATCTCATGCATAGTATTCACCACGCCGTTCACCACGCTGCCGCCATGTTGCGCGGTGTCGGATGCGCGCTGCGCCAGCTGTGACGCCTGACGTGCGTTTTCGGCATTCTGCTTCACCGTGGCAGTCAGTTGCTCCATGCTGGCCGCCGTCTCTTCCAGCGACGCCGACTGCTGCTCGGTACGCGCGGAAAGGTCGTTATTGCCGGCGGCGATTTCGCTGGTGCCGTGATAGATAGCCTCTGCCCCTTCCCGTACGTGGGTAACGGTATCAATCAGCGCGCTTTGCATATGGGTGACCGTATCGGCCAGTTCGGTAATTTCGTTTCGTCCGCGCAGCGTCAGGCGTTGAGTTAAATCACCGGCGGCAATCTGGCGAATGTGCGCCATCACGGAGGCCAGCGGCTTAAGCAGAATCGCGCGGATGCCAAACCAAGCGCCGACCACCACGATCACCAGCACCACCGCCAGAATCGCCAGCTGCCAGCGGGCAATCTGGTAGTCGCTGCTGCTGGTGGTAAAGGCGCGCTGATAGAGCGCTTCACTTTGCGTGGCGTATTGATTCATCGCCTCGCCCATGGCGTTCTGCATGCCTTGCGTCGGTTGGGCAAAATAGGCGTCCATATTGCCGCCTTCCAGGAACTCCACCAGCTCCTGTAACGCCGCGGAATAGTTCTGATAGGTCTTCGTGACCTGGGCGCTGGCGTCATTCATCGCCGGCTGCGAGGGAAGTTCGCTAAAGCGCGCAAAGTGTTCTGCCGCCTGGGTTAGCGTGGTGCGTGCATTTTTCAGCAATTCCGTTTTGGCGCTGCTTTGCTGGTTAGCGGTGTCCATCATCATCCGCGCCGAAGAGCGGCTGAGGTTGATGCGGGTTTGCAGCAGCAGATCCCACGCTTTGGTGAGTTCGGCTTGTTGCGTACGAAGCGTGTTAGATTGCGCAAAACTCTGTTGGTTTTGATGCAGCGAGGAGAACAAAAAGCCCCCGGAGACCAACTGCAAAAGTGCGAAGACGACCAGCACCAACATCAGCAGCGTGACAACGCGGATACGGTTTAACATACAGCACCTTCTCAATAACGTGTTATTCGCTGTTATCGGCATCCCAAAAAGAAACTTTATGTGCACGCAGGGTAAAAATCGTGAGCGTTCTCAGGCAGCAAAACGACGGTACGTGTGACCCACTGAATCACAACGCTTTTTATAAAATATAAAAAAAAGTTGTAAATCCCCTCACTTTCATACAATTTATGTGGTGAATAAATTGATGGTATTTAATAACTAAAAAATCATTTTCTTCATCGCAGGGCTTTTTCGTAATCTGACGGGGTATTTTTGTGGCAAACGCAAATAAGCTCACGATTTTTATCGTGATTTTCATGCTGGCGGGGATTCTCACCGGCGCAATGATCCATTCCTATGCATCAGCAACCACCATCGAAGTATGGTCTGGTAACATCACTCTTCTCACCGATATATTCCTCCGGCTAATCAAAATGGTCATCGCGCCGTTGGTGTTCAGCACCTTAACGGTGGGGATCATGAAGCTGGGTGAAACCTCGACGATTGGCCGCGTTGGCGGTAAAGCGATGGTGTGGTTTATCAGCTCTTCGGTGCTGTCGATTCTGGTGGGCCTGTTTATCGTCACACTGCAACAGCCGGGGCGGGTCTGAATCTGACCGTGCCAAAAGATGCGGTTGATACCGGTCTGGCGGTCAGCGGCATGAGTCTGAAGGGCTTCCTTTCACATACCATCCCGACCAGCATTGTCGGCGCGATGGCAAATAACGAAATTCTGCAGATTGTGGTCTTCTCGATGTTCTTCGGCATCGGCGGAGCTTCGCTGGGACAGAAATTCAACGCGCCGTTAGTGGCCGCGCTGGATGTGGTCTCGCATATCATGCTGAAAGTCACCGGCTACGTGATGTACGTTGCGCCGCTGGCTATTTTTGCCGCCATCTCCTCGGTTATCGCCACCGAAGGGCTGGGGATCCTGCTGAACTACGCTTCATTTATTGGCGGCTACTACGTGGCAATTCTGTTGACCTGCTGCGTGCTGGTGGCCATTGGCTATATGGTGCTGAAGAAAGAAGTCTTCCGTCTGCTCAGCATGCTCAAAGACCCGGTGCTGGTGGCGTTTACCACCAGCAGCTCCGAAGCGGCCTATCCGAAAACCCTTGAACAGCTGACCCAATTTGGCTGCTCGCGCAACATCGTCTCCTTCGTGTTGCCGATTGGTTACTCCTTTAATCTGGTGGGTTCGATGGTGTACTGCTCCTTTGCATCCATGTTTATTGCACAGGCCTACAATATCCACCTTGGCTTCTCTGAGATTGCGGTACTGATGCTGACGCTGATGCTGGCATCCAAAGGGATTGCCGGGGTGCCGCGTTCAGCGCTGGTGGTGCTGGCAGCGACCATTCCGAGCTTTAATATTCCGGTTGCGGGTATCCTGCTGCTGATGGGCATTGACCACTTCCTCGATATGGGCCGTTCGGCGATTAACGTTCTGGGTAACGGCGTCGCGACGGCGATGCTGTCGCAGAACGAGGGCGAGCTGGCGCAGGAAGCTCCCGAAGTCGTACAGCAGAATATGTAAACGACAGGGCGACATAAAAGAAAAGCCAGACCTCCGGGTCTGGCTAAATAGGAAATAAACCTGCCATTATCGCCGCGAAGCACTCCCCCTCCCCACAGCGACATCAACACAATAGTAACAAGAGCAAATGAAAAGTACGGCCCCCACCCCACTGGCATAAGATGGGGGTTTACAGCATTTAGATAAAGATACGCAGGCCTACCGCAGCCAGGTGATCGGAGACGTTATAAGAATCATCGGTATTCCCGCTGGCTTTCTCATAGCCGTATTCGATATAGGTGACGGCGTTTTTACCTAACCAGTAGTCAGTACCCAGCGTGGTGGACTGGAAATGCTGTCCGTCCATCGCATCGCCGCCTTCAGTCCAGTCAAAGTTAGCGTAAACGCTCCACTCCGGCGTAATTTTGAACTGAGAAGCATATTCCAGGCCCAGGATAGTTTCCTGATCGTCGGTGGCGTTGCTGGTGCCGCTGACCGCTGCGTGAACATCGTCAACTTTGTTGATGTAGTAAGTCGCCTGCGCGGCGTTATACCAGGTGAAGCCGTCAAAATTGGCGGTGTACTTGGCGTTTAAGCCCATCGAGTAGGTGTTACCATCGTATGACGGGCCGGTGACGTTGGTGACCGGTACGGTGCCCATTGGGTTACCATTCTGGTCGTAATAGGTCATATTGGTCGTCGTTGTCCCCTGGTTAACCGTATAATTGTTGTACGCTGCCGCACCGGAAACAGAGAAGCCATTGTCAAAGCGATACTGCGCCGCCAGCGCCGCACCGCCGTGAACGGTGGCAGAACCGTCATGGTAAGCATCGTGCATATCCGGGCCATCGCCATAACCGCTACCGAAGCCAATTTTATCTACATCATCATTACCCTGGCCCATGACGCCGACGGTAAATTCTTTGGTGTTGTAGTAATAGATAGCTGCTGAGTTAATAATATCCGTCGACATCCCGGCGGTATCGTGTTTGGCCTTACCGCCGTAAGCATAAGTGGTATCAATACCCAGCCCCCAGTCTGTTGGCGCATACTGTTTACCAAATGTGATTACACCATATTCATCATTGCCCAGCCCGGCGTACGCCTGACGGGTATAGACATCATTACCCTGATCGTCAGTGGCGGAATCCAGACCGTGAATACCGGTTTCGTAATAACCTACCGCATAATAACCTTTGTCATTAATTTTCTGCCGTAATGCGACGCCCAGACGCGAGTCATTATTCTGAATATTATGTTCTACGCTATGCGCGGAATCGTCCTTCGCATACAAACGTACGGAACCCATAATGGAGACCGCCGTATCATCGCTTTTATAGACCATTTCCCCTTTGGTTTGCGTCGCCGTATACGCCGGAGAGGCAAAGTCGCCGCTGCTTGCCAGAGCACAAGCTGGTGCACCTACCGCCGCAGTAATAGCCAGAGCGATAATAGAGGGTTTAATCATTACTTTTTTTACGCGCATAGAAATCCCTTAACCTAATATTTAAGTTCGTTTTTTTGACTGCTTTAATTTAGTAAGTCGGGAAAACAAATTATTTCCACGAGCAGATATTAATGACAGAACGATTTTATTTTCTATGCGTAAAAATAAAAAATAAGAGAGCGATCACTAAGAATTATTTTCTTTCATCCTTTCACAAGATGTTTTAAAAACAACAAAAACAATTATTATTTAATTCAAATTATTAGCGATTTACTTATTTTTTGAAATAAAGTGTTTCTTAATATTAAGATTAAACCATTAAGATTTAACTAAGAAACATTAATGAATGTTAAAAACAGCATTTACCAACCCTGCTTTTAACACAATTTTATCATAGCAGGCTAATTTATCGGATAATCTGGCAGGTTAAATATTAACAACCTTTATTTAAAATAAAGGCAAGCTCTCTTTCACTCATTAGAATATACGCATGAAAAATCGATCCAATAATTATATTGATTTTAGTGATGTGATTTTCAAAATAACAGAAAAAGAGGATACAAAAGGAAAAAAGAAAGACATGAAAAATGTTATCTGTGCACGCAGTTATCGCACATTTTTTTCATTCTCTTATTTTAATAAAAAAGAATTTGCGTTAGCGGCTATTTGAAATCCGGCCCGACGTCGCACGCCGCCGGGCCGGATTTCATCATGCCGCGTGGTTAGCTGCGCTATCCAGCAGGGCCATCTCTTCGCTATTCAGCAGCTTTTCGATATTGACCAGAATCAGCATCCGGTCGCCCAACGCGCCAAGCCCGGTGAGATATTCCGTAGACAGCGTTACGGCAAACTCGGGTGCCGGACGAATCTGCTCCGCCGCCAGCGACAGCACATCGGAAACGCCGTCAACCACGATCCCGACGACGCGCTGACCGAGGTTCAGTACGATCACCACGGTGTTGTCGTTGTACTCAACGTCCTGCTGGCTGAACTTCACCCGCAGATCGACAATCGGCACGATCACGCCGCGCAGATTGGTGACACCTTTAATAAAGGCTGGCGTGTTGGCAATGCGTGTGACCTGGTCGTAACCCGAATCTCCTGCACCTTCAGGATATCGATACCGTACTCTTCGTTGCCCAGGGTAAATACCAGAAATTCCTGACCTGTCGGTTCTCCCGCCAGCTTTGTTACATTCGTCATACCGGTCATGTTTTCTACCTTTTTTCTGCGTTTCAGGCGGCTGTGTTCGCCAGACGTTTATCACGATTCAGTCCCTGCAGGGCGGAGACGTCAACAATCAGCGCGACGCTACCGTCGCCAAGAATGGTCGCCGCCGAGATGCCCGGCACTTTGCGATAGTTGCTTTCCAGGTTTTTCACCACCACCTGGTGCTGACCAATCAGCTGATCGACCAGCAGCGCATAGCGACGACCCGCGCTTTGCAGGATGACCACAATGCCCTGCGTGGCCTCGGTTTTCGCGCCCTGTACATCGAAAGCTTTCCACAGTTCCACCAGCGGCAAATATTCGCCGCGTACTTCCAGTACACGTTCGCCGCCCGCCAGCGGATGCAGATCTTCTTCACGCGGCTGCAAAGACTCCATCACCGCGTTGAGCGGCAGGATAAAGACCTCTTCGCTAACCTTCACCGACATGCCATCAAGAATCGCCAGCGTCAGCGGCAGCAGAATGCGGATCGTCGTCCCGGCCCCTGCTTCGATTGGATTTCAACATGGCCGCCCATCTCCTGAATATTTCGTTTGACCACGTCCATACCCACGCCACGCCCGGAAACGTCGGTCACCTGCTCGGCGGTGGAGAAGCCTGGCGCAAAGATCAGCATGCCGACCTCTTCATCCGTCATGCTTTCATTCACGGCCATCCCCTGCGACACGGCTTTCGCCAGAATACGTTCGCGGTTCAGCCCCGCGCCATCGTCAGTGACTTCGATACAGATATTGCCCCCTGATGTTCCGCAGAGAGAATCAGGTTGCCCACGGCAGATTTCCCGGCCGCCAGACGCGTTTCCGGTAGCTCAATACCATGGTCCAGGCTATTGCGCACCAGGTGAGTCAGCGGGTCAATAATGCGTTCAATCAGGCTCTTGTCCAGTTCAGTGGAGCTGCCCATCAGCGTCAGCTCCACCTGCTTGCCGAGCTTACCCGCCAGATCGCGTACCAGACGCGGGAAGCGGCTAAAGACATATTCCATCGGCATCATACGGATGGACATCACCGATTCCTGCAGGTCGCGCGCATTGCGCTGAAGCTGGCCCATGCTGGTGATCAGATCGCCATGCGAGACCGGGTCCAGCGCGTTGGAACGCTGGGCCAGCATCGACTGAGTAATGACCAGCTCGCCAACCAGGTTAATCAACTGGTCGACCTTCTCAACCGCCACGCGGATACTGGTAGATTCACTGCTGCGCGCTGCCGGTTTTTCACGCTCTACGCGGGGTGCCGTCTGGCTTGCTGCAACGGCCGGCGCCGCCGGGGCGACAACCGGCAGTTCGACGATCTCTTCGGCTTCGGCTATTTCCACCAGCGCAGGCTCAGTGGCCGCAGCAACGGTGGTGAACGCTATCTGGTCGGCCTCGATCACGAAACACAGCACGGCGACGATATCGTCCTGATCCACGCTACCGTCGAGCACCGCGGTCAGACTATCGGCCGTTTTGTTGACCTGGCTCAGCGTCGCCAGATTGCCCAGCTCCTCTTCCAGCATATCGGGTTCACCGGCCTTCAGGCGCGACAGCGTGATCTGGGTTTTGCCGACGGCGGCAGTATCGATCGCGACCGTCTCGGTCTGCATACTGTTGTCGACCACGCTCAGGCGGGCGCTTGCGGCCATCGGTGGGACGCTTTCGCCTTTCGCCTCCAGCGCCAGTTGCCGCAAGGCGTTGCAGATATATTCGAAGCTGGCAGCATCCGGTTCGCTGGAGCTTTTATAGGCGTCGAGCTGTTCCTGCATAATATCTTTGGTTTCCAAAAACAGGTTGATAATATCGGTGTTGAGCTTCATCTCCCCACGGCGTGCCTCATCCAGCAGGTTCTCCATCAGATGCGTCGTTTCCTGCAGCACGGAGAAGCCGAAGGTGCCCGCCCCGCCCTTGATCGAGTGTGCCGCGCGGAAGATCGCGTTCAGCTGTTCAGCGTCAGGGTCATCCACCGCCAGATCCAGCAGATGCTGTTCCATATCGGCCAACAGCTCGTCGGCCTCATCAAAAAATGTTTGATAAAAATCGCTGATATCCATGCTCACGCAATCACCTCGAGTCGGGTTGTGGCGCCGTAGTACCTGATGCAGACGGTGAGGTCGTCGGCGACGGTAATACGCTTAAAGGTTCATTCTGGCTCTCGGCATTCTCATGGAGAATGGCCTGCTCAGCCTGGTTATTCAGCACCAGCAGGCTGATGCGACGGTTAATCGCATCGTTGCCGCCGTGCTCTGATAAGCGCATCGAGTTTGACATCCCAATTACGCGTAAAACTTTGCCATCGTCCAGCCCGCCGGCCACCAGCTCGCGGCGCGAGGCGTTGGCGCGATCCGCCGACAGTTCCCAGTTACTGTAGCCACGTTCACCGGTGGCATACGGGTAGTCGTCAGTGTGGCCGGCCAGACTGACCTTATTGGGAATTTCGTTCAGCACCGGCGCAATGGCGCGCAGGATATCGCGCATGTAGGGTTCCACTTCCGCGCTGCCGGTTTTAAACATCGGTCGGTTCTGGCTGTCGATAATCTGAATGCGCAGCCCTTCCTGTACGAGGTCAATCTTCAGGTGCGGACGTAGCGCACGCAGCTTGGGATCGGCCTCAATCAACTGGTCCAGTTCGCCACGAATACGTTTCAGGCGGTTGGTTTCCATCCGTTTTTTCAGGTCGTCAATATTTGGCTGCTTGTGTACTTCGCCCTGCTGCTGGGTGACATCATCCCCGCCGCCGGGAATCGGACTCTCGCTGTTCGCCATCCGCTGGCCGCCGGTGATCGCGGTGGCCAGCGGCGTACGGAAGTACTCCGCTATCTGAATCAGCTCTTTCGGGCTGGAGATGGAGATCAGCCACATCACCAGGAAGAACGCCATCATTGCCGTCATAAAGTCGGCATAGGCAATCTTCCACGAGCCATGGGCGCTGCCGTGAGATTTATGTTTGCGCCGCTTAACGACGACAATAGGATGCGCTTGGTTCTTCATGCGTCCTCGGTGGTCGTTTGCTGTTGCCCCGCCGGGTTACGCACCGCGCGGACGTGCTCTTCCAGCTCGATAAACGACGGGCGTTCGCTGGTGTAGAGCGTTTTTCGGCCAAATTCGACGGCGATAGGCGGCGCGTAGCCGTTGAGGTTAGACAGCAGCGTAATTTTGACGCACTGCATCATCTTGGTCGTTTCCGCGCTCTTTTGACGCAGCACGCTCGCGAGCGGTGAGACGAAACCATAGGCCAGCAGGATCCCGAGGAACGTACCGACCATCGCGTGGGCAATCAGCGCGCCCAGTTCTGCCGCCGGACGGTCGGCAGATCCTAAGGCGTGCACCACGCCATGACCGCCGCAACAATACCAAACGCCGGCAGTGAGTCGCCCACCAGCGCCAGACTGTTGGCTGGTACTTCGCTTTCACTTTCGTGGGTTTCAATCTCTTCATCCATCAACGCTTCAATTTCGAAGGTGTTCATATTGCCGCTGATGATCAGGCGCAGGTAATCGACGATAAATTCCAGCATCACGGTATCCGCGAGAATGCGCGGATAGCTGGCGAAAATTTCGCTCTCTTTCGGATTCTCGATATCGCGCTCGAGCGAAAACATCCCCTGCTGACGTGACTTGGCCATCAGGCGATAGAGCAGCGCCAGCAAATCCATATACATCGTTTTGGTGTACTTTGAGCGGCGGAATAGTAAAGGCAACGCTTTCAGGGTGCCCTTAATCGCCTTGCCGTTGTTTCCCACGATGAAAGCGCCAACCCCCGCCCGCCGATAATAACCAGCTCGGCCGGTTGATACAGTGCTCCAAGGTGTCCGCCAGTCATCATATAACCGCCGAAAACTGTCCCCAAAACAACCAGGTAACCTATTAAGATCAGCACGCTATCATCCTTCCACTGTTGACTAAGAGAGGAGACAGATGAGCAATTTCACCCACACGCAGGTAAAAAAAAGCAGCGGCCATAATGGCCGCTGCTGGAGTGTTTTCGTCACACCGTGTGGGGTTAAACAGCTTGCTCTATCTGTTCATCCAGCAGTTGTGGATTACTATCGGCAAGATCCTCAGAAAGTTTACGTCTTTTTACGGCTCGTGATGGCGGTTGGCATAAGCTGCATACAAAGCTACCAACGGGCTGGTGAGCGTGAGTCACAAAGTTACCGCCACAGGCGTTGCAACTGGAGAGTTCAAGCATGCCGCTTTCGACGAAACGGACTAACGTCCACGCGCGCGTCAGGGCCAACAGCGGCCCGGCATCCTGCTGCGGACACTGCTCAAGGTAAAGACGGTAAGCCTTGATCACCGCATCAACGCCGGAACATTGCCCACTTTTGAGTAAGAACTGCCAGGCATTACAGAACATGGAAGAGTGAATATTCTGCTCCCAGGTCATAAACCAGTCCGTGGAGAACGGTAGCATCCCCTTCGGCGGCGGGCTGCCGCGAAGTTCTTTGTAGAGCTTAATCAGGCGACCACGGCTCAGCTGTGTTTCGCTTTCCAGCATTTGCAAACGCGCGCCCAGGGTAATCAGCTCCATAGCAAGCTGAATATCGCGCGCTTCCTGAACAATGCTTTTTTCGCTCATGATCAGGCCCTTTTCTTACGGGCAGGTTCGCCTGTATGACTGGCCTGATTCAGCAGTCGTGTGGAGAGCAGAATACCGGTGTGAATTTGCTGTAAATCGTCAACGCGTGACTCCTGCGTCAGACGGGTGATGGTTTGGGAGTCATCAAAACGGAACTGACAAACCAACTGATTGGTTTCGGCCAGTTTAACCATTTGCGGGAGCGTCAGTTCCCCGAGGACTTTCGCCATATCCTCGTTGATACCGAGGCGGAACATGGCTGAAGCCTTATCCTGACCGATCAAACGCTGTGCAAGAAGCAAGTAGGACAAGTTGATGTCATAGATGTGCTTTAGCAACTCGGATGTATGCATTTTCCCCATCCCGAATAACCAATTTGTACTTTTATGCGGAAAATCCGCATACCCCGTGATGTCGTCGGGCAAGGCCGATAAAAAAGAATCGGTCAAAATGCATAGCCGATTAGGTGAATCTCATGCCCCATCGCCGGGCAACGTTTTGAACGCACGGCCCGACAAATCTAAACATTTCTTACAATTTACTAAGATTTTTCCTAATTCGACGCAACTTTACTCGCCAGATGTGACACATACAATGTTACTTCACTGTTAATTTGAAATTTATGTGATCTCCATCACAAAATCAAACCGTATTTTTACACTGTATCCATCAGTCATAGTTGTATTTTGAACAATAAATAACCATTTAAAACGTTGTTTTATTCCTGTCTGGCGGATATTCATTCACCGAAACTATCCAATAACGATCGACGGTGGGCAACTTTACTTGAGACAAATGCGAAAAAATTATCACAGATCATAGTTTCATCTAATATATAAAATTCATCGTAAATTCAATAAATTGAAACATCGAATCATTTGCAGTATATTCATTTGCATATTATTTACTTCTCATTAACATTAATTCAGCAAAAATTAAATGTTTATTCGCCATATTGATTACATGATATATTCAGCATTGCTTATGCAATCTGTACAATAATCACGCAATTATTCGCATAAAAAAAACTTATGTATCAGGTTAAGTTATAGACAGATTTATTCTGTGTTCCCCTTGCAGGGTTGAGGCAAAAAGAGTAAGAGAATAAAAAGAGAGTACGTATTATTGGAGCAAGGAGGTCTGATGTCTTACTCACATCTCTTGGTGGCCGTCGCGCCCACCCCGGAAAGCCAGGCCCTGCTACGGAAAGCTGTCGCCATCGCGCGGCCCTCAACGCGCGTATCAGCCTTATCACCCTGTCGACCGACCCGGAAATGTACAATCACCTCGCGGCCCCGATGATGGAAAACCTGCGAGAGCTGATGCAAGAAGAAACCCTACAGTTTCTGCAAACGCTGGCTGATACCACCGACTATCCCATCTGGAAAAGCCAAATCGCCTGCGGTGAACTGGGCGAACATATCAAAGCATTCAGTAAAAAATACGCGGTCGACCTGGTGATTTGCGGTAACCATAACCAAAGTTTCTTTTCCCGTGCGACCTGCTCGGCAAAAAGCATTGTGGGAAACAGCGGTGTGGATGTTTTGCTTGTGACGTTGTAACAATGCCGTTGAGAAAAGCCCAAAAACCGGGAGAACGTCCATTCCCCCGGGTCATTTTGAATGACTTCGGCGAGCAGACAGCGCTACACGCTGCGTTTAGCTTTCTGTTTGTAACGGTCGAAGATCACCGCTGCCAGCAGAATCAACCCGCGCACCACATACTGCGAGAACGGAGAGATATTGAGCAGGTTCATCGCGTTCTCCACGGTGCCTAAAATCAGAATCCCGGCGACCACGTACGAGATCTTACCAATCCCGCCTTTCAGCGAGACGCCGCCCAACACGCAGGCGGAGATAACGATCAGCTCATAACCAATCGACGTCATTGGCTGTCCGCTGGTCATACGCGAGGCCAGAATGATCCCCGCAGCAGCGGACACCAGGCCGGAGAGCACAAAGATAATAATCTTGGTGCGTACCACCGGAACCCCGCCAGCCGAGCGGCCTCTTCGTTGCCGCCAATCGCCAGCGTGTTACGGCCAAAGGTGGTTTTGTTGAGCAGCAGGCCGAAAATAATCAGGCAACCCACCGTCAGCCAGATAGGTGCCGGCAGGCCCAGCCAGTTGGCGTAGCCCAGGGTGAAGAAACGCTCGTCCTCAATCCCTACCGCCTTACCATCAGAGATGATATAGGCCAGCCCGCGCACGATCTGCATAGTGGCAAGCGTGGTGATCAGCGCGTTTATCTTAAGACGGGCAATCACAAAGCCGTTAACCAGCCCGCTTACCGCCCCGAGCAATAGTCCGGCAAATACGCCAATCCATAGATTTTCAGTGACGTTTATCACCACCGCGGTAGTGACGCCCGCACAGGCAATCACCGAGGCAACCGACAGATCAAAATCACCGGACGCCAGGCAGAACAGCATCCCGCAAGCCACCATCCCCGACATCGAAATGGCCAGCCCAAGCCCCTTCATATTGATAAAGGTGGCAAAGTTCGGAACAAAGATCGCACAGCAGATAAACAGCGCGGCGAAGACCACCAGCATTCCGTACTGATCCCAGATACGGCTAAAGCTCAGCGACGAGCGGCTGGCGCCAGGCGTAGTAACAGTTGACATCATAACCTCCTAACTCAGGCAACGGCCTGACTGACTTTTGGCATCGCCAGGCTTAACGCCTGTTGTTCATTGGCGCTCTCGTGCAGCAACTCGGCGGAGATCTCCCCTTCACGCATCACCACAATACGGTCGGCAACGCCCAGCACTTCCGGTAGGTCGCTGGAGGCAAACAGCACCGCGACGCCGGATGACGCCAGCGCATAAATCACGTTGTAGATTTCATGCTTTGCGCCTACGTCGATACCCCGGGTGGGCTCATCAAGCAGAATCACCTTCATGTCTTCTGACAGCCAACGTCCGAGAATCGCCTTTTGTTGATTTCCCCGGAAAGGTTCATGATCAATTGCTGAGCGCCCGGCGTTTTGATGTTGAGAGCCTGAATGTGATGGTCGGCGTTAGTGGCCTCCCAATCGTTGTTGATGAGACACCCCGCATGGATATGCTTGCGGCGGGCGCTAATATTGATATTGTCACGCACGGAATGGACCGGGATGATCCCCTCAGCTTTACGATCTTCGGGCACAGCATCATCCCCGCGCGAATCGCCTGCGCCGGTTTGTCGATAGTGACTCGCTCACCGTCGATGAAAATCTCACCGCCGGTTATTTTTGTCCCGCCGAAGATCCCCTTCATTAGCTCGCTACGTCCGGCACCCACCAGGCCGAACAGCCCCACGATTTCACCGCTGCGAACGGTCAGCGAAATCGGCGTGCGCACGCCCGGCGCTTTCACCTGCGATAGACGCAGACGCTCTTCACCGTACTGACGCGGCTGCCAGCCATAGATATCGCCAATGTCACGCCCCACCATCGCCTGCACCAAGCGATCGTGGCTCACCTCCATCATGTCGGCAAAGGTGCAGACATAGCGGCCATCTTTAAACACGGTGATGGCATCGCTCAACGCGAAGATCTCTTCCATGCGGTGAGACACATAGATGATCACTCGCCCCTCTTTGCGCAGCTCACGGATGACCCGGAACAGGTTGTCTATCTCGCGCGCGGAAAGTGAACTGGTTGGTTCATCAAAAGCGATGACCTTGGCGTTACGCGCCAGCGCCTTGGCAATTTCGACCATCTGCCATTGGCCAATCGACAGATACTTCAGCGGCGTATCGGGATCGATGTCCAACCCCAGATGTTCAAGCTGGATACGCGCTTCATAGTTCAGCAGTTTGCGGTTAACAATACCGCCGCGACTCGGCAATTGGCCAAGATAGATATTTTCCGCCACGGTCATTTCCGGGACGAGATGCAGTTCCTGGTAAATAATCGCGATACCCGCGTTCAGCGCCGCAGTGGTATCAGCAAAAGAAATCTCTTCTCCGCGCAGCGCCAGCGTGCCGGACGTCGGGGCATAGTTACCGCTAAGAATTTTCAGCAGCGTCGACTTGCCCGCACCGTTCTCGCCCATCAGCGCATGTACCTGGCCGCTATAGCAATCAAAGCTAATATCGGACAGCGCCTTTACGCCGGGGAAAGTTTTGCTGATACCGCGGAAAGAGAGATAAGGGGTAGACTGTTGCATCGCAACCTCCACAATGACACGCTCCTTCTCCTCCCGCCTGGCGGGAGGAGAACCAACAGGACTCAGAGGCCTTTTTTCGCCAGCTCTTCTTTGAAGTTGTCGCGGGTAATCAGCACGACATCCGTCACCGCAGTAAATTTCGGTGGCTCTGCGCCTTTCTCCACCCAGTTGTAGAGCAGCTCGCTGGTTTTGTAGCCGTGAATGTCCGGGCTCGGCAGCAGCGAGCCAAAGAAGCCAGTAGCCTGCGCTTTTGACAGTTCGTTCACCGCATCCACGCCGTTAATGCCGATACCGATGACGTTAGCCGCTTTGAACCCCTGACCTTCCGTTGCGCGTACGCCGCCGAGCACAGTGTTGTCGTTCATGCCAACAACCAGCCACTGCTTCACTTCCGGATGCTGTACTAACAGCGAGTTACCGGCATCGAACGCGCCGGGGATATCATTCGATTTGGTGGGCACCTGATAAATCTGCTTTTCCGGGAAACCGGCTGCCTTCAGCGCGTCCATAGAACCCGACGTACGGCGGCGCGCGGTATCCAGTTCGTTGGCGGTAATGGCCATCACGCCGGTGGTTTTCACGTCCCAGCCGCGTTTTTGCATCTCCTTATACAGCTCCTGCCCCTGGCGCGCGCCAATTTCGCTCGCCGCCATCATCACCAGCGGCACATCTTCCATCGGTTTGCCTTTGGCGTTGACGAACTGATCATCGACGGTGATGACCTTCATGTCGTAGCCGCGCGCTTTCGCCACGATAGCGGGCCCTAATTTTGGATCTGGCGTACAAATAACAAAACCTTTGGCACCACTGGCCGCCAGGCTATCAATAGCATTGAGGGTTTTCTCACCGTCCGGAACGGCAATTTTAATCACATCAAAACCAAGGTCTTTGCCGGCTTTATCGGCAAATTTCCATTCCGTCTGGAACCAGGGTTCTTCCGGTTGTTTTACTAAAAAACCAAGCTTTAAATTCTCGGCCATAGCCGATTGTGACATAACCGCCGCCAGCCCGATGGCCGCCAGCGCTTTCGTAAATTTGTGCATGGTTAACTCCAGCCTTAATGTTCTTTTATGTAGGGAAAATCAGACAAACCATTTAAATCGGACATAAAACAAAGTATTAGCTGCACAATTAACAGCGTTAACTATGTTGAAACATTAATAGCCAGGAATTAACCATTCAGAAGAGAGCGCCATCACACCCCTGAATTACAGTAAGGTGATGCATAGATTCAGCAGATAAGTACATATAAAAAACGCGAATTGTCAGACAATTCGCGCAGAGAGAATAGCTTATTTATCTATATCCTCAGCGAAGATATACCTTTCTCTGAGGTGGCCGATTAATTACCAGCGGTAATAGATATGATCGGCGTGGTCGCGCACCGGCGCTTCATCGCCCAGCAGACGTGCCGCGACGGTAAAGGCAAAGTCAAAGACATGACCGAATCCTTTACCGCTAATCAGATTGCCGTCTTCAACCACCGGCGCATCAACGTATTCCCCGTTTTTCACGTCCTGCCACAGATCCCCGGAGCAGACATAGCGACGGCCTTTCAGCAGATCATTGCCGGCCAGCACGCGCGCAGCGGCTGAGCAGATTGGGCAGATCAGTTTGCCCGCGGCATCATGCGCGGCCACAAAATTAACTACGTCTTTATTCGCCGCCAGATTCACGCTCCCCTGCGGGCCACCCGGCAGGACGACAGCGTCGTACAGGGTATCAAGACGTTCTGCCAGCGTGGCGTCAGCCACCATCGGGATATCGTGATAACTCACCACCGCGCGTGACTCAGCGCACGACACCAGCTCAACACCAATATGCAGACGGCGCAGGATATCGATAGTGACAATCGCTTCCCCTTCTTCAAAACCCGGGGCCAGCAGTACAGCAACCTGTTTCATTTTAACTCCTGTAAATTCATATAAACGAATCCCTCCTGGTGACGAATGGGGAAGGATTTGGCGTACTCGTCATGACGCGAACATAATCCTCTTGCCGGCCATTATCAAAAATGATCTAAAACAAATTTGCCATCATTCTAATATTGGGGAGCCGACATATATCATGATATATAAATAAGAATTATTATTCGCGATGCACTATTGATAGCAAATAATGCGTAACGCGCCTATCTGAGCCATCGTTATCCGGTTGAAAATCAGAGTTAGATCACACTTCATGATGTACGTAATGCAACATAGAATTCGTATGTTAACAAAGCCTTACGCAGAGTATGCCGGAAAGTTACATTCTCTATAATTCATAGGGTTACGAAAATAATATTTTGCGAATTAAGATATTAGCAATATAGGTTGTAACGAAACGTAAAAAGCGGCTCATGAGAGTTTTCTTATACCAAAACTAAGAGTATTCTTTTTTCTGAACACAAGAGGAATTATATCTTTTGTTCATGGTTGAAGACTACGAGTAATATGTAGTTACACTCCAACGCGTAAATAGCGCATGGTTAGCGGCTATTAAGATACTATGCGGTATCACGCGTATCGTTCCTACCAGTAATAAGGATATTTGTATGGCAGTTCCAGGAATGGTTCAAAAGCTTAATGCTCAGATGAATCTCGAATTTTATGCATCTAATCATTATTTGCGTTTGAGCGAGTGGTGCTCAGAACATCGACTGAATGGTACCGCGACGTTTTTACGTTCACGGGCACAATCCAGCGTAACGCAAATGATGCGTGTGTTCGATTATATGAAAAAATCTGGCGCTTATCCGGTCGTGAAAGCTTTTGAAACCCAAGAAGATAAGTGCGCCACCCTCGAAGATCTTTTCCTGAAAACCATTGAAGATCACGCGCAGCGCAGCTCTACGCTGTCTGAGTTGACTGAACAGGCAAAAGTGCTTCATGACGATAACACCCTGAGTTTCCTCAACGCACTGGAAGAAGAGCAGGAACAGGATGGTATCTTGCTGAAGACCATTCTGGATGAAGTGCGCAGCGCGCGTAAAGCGGGCCTCTGCATCCAGCAAACGGACCAGCATCTGCTGAACATCGTTAACCAACAGCAGCATTAATTACGCAACAAGGGCGGCCATGGCCGCCCTTGTTCTTTCTGAACTTAGTCCTGAGGACATCAATTCCGGATCAGTGCGTCGCATCCTGTGGCGTAAACTTCAGCTCAATCAGCGCAATCGCTTTCTGAATCGCCCGCAACGTTACCGGATCGGCCCCGCCGGATGAGTGGTAAAGTCAATCGCTTTCAGCTGGGTTGCCATCTTTTCACGAACTTCAACTGGCGCGATAACATCGATAACGTCGAGGATCTGTTTGATAACGAGTTGGCAGGCGACAACGTCGGAAACCAGTTCATCGTTCGGGTGAGGTTCTGAGACATTTTTTGCTCCTGTTTTGCGGAGCGTAATAGTAACCTACTTTTGCTGAAGATAAAAAAAACCTGCCGCAGCAGGTTTTTTTATCAGAACATAGCGCCTGGCGGTACGTCTTTGAAAGTCTTGCAATAGTTCTCGAACATGCTTTTGAGGATTTTACGCATGCGCTGTTTCATGTTGATGCTCCAGTTTTTGTTATGCAGGTGTTATTGTCTTTAGGTACATAATATGAGCGCCATCACAAAAATCAACCATTTTGAGAGTTAAATCACATAATAATTACCATACATGTTAAATTTATAAAGAAATTGTTATGAAAATCTGTCACTTGCAGCATCTACAAAATCTATAAATTTTACGTATTAATTTGATAGGGTAACGCAACGATGAATGAGCCTCTCCAGGCCCAGGCGAGCCGTGGGTATCCCCTGCAGCGCTGCTTGTTGCCGGTGCATTCTTTATGGAGTTCCTCGATGGGACGGTGATTGCCACCGCCCTGCCAGATATGGCGAAAACCTTTGGCGTGGAAGCCGTCGATCTTAATATCGGCATTAGCGCCTACTTGATCACGCTGGCCGTACTCATACCGGCCAGCGGCTGGATAGCGGACCGCTTCGGCGCGCGCACCATATTCAGCCTCGCGCTCGCCATTTTCACCGTCTCTTCCGTATTTTGCGGCCTCGCCACCAGCGCTCACGGTTTCGTGGCCATGCGTATTCTACAAGGCGTAGGCGGCGCGCTGATGGTTCCTGTCGGGCGGTTAGCCGTCCTTCGTACCACGCCAAAACACCTGCTCATCACCGCCATTGCCACGCTCACCTGGCCTGCGCTGATTGCGCCGATTATCGGGCCTCCCCTGGGTGGATTTATTACCAAAGTGGCCGACTGGCGCTGGATATTCTTCATTAATGTCCCGTTGGGCATTATCGCCATCCTGCTGGCGTTGCGGATTATCCCCAACATCCGCGACGATGAGCGGCGGCCATTCGATCTACCGGGTTTTCTCGCCACTTCGGTGTCAATGGTGAGCCTGGTCTACGCGATGGAACTGCTGGGCGCAGAGAAGATGCAGGGCGGCTTAATCATCACGCTACTGCTGCTTGGCAGCGCCACTTTTTACTATGCGCTGTCCCATTTCCGCCGCAGCCCGGCGCCGATGATCCGAATGGATGCTCTCAAGGTGCCCACTTTCCGCGTCACGATGTACGGCGGTTCATTGTTCCGTGCTTCCATCAGTGCCGTACCGTTCCTGCTTCCCCTACTCTTTCAGGTCGGTTTTGGTATGGATCCGTTCCACTCCGGCCTGTTGGTGCTGGCGGTGTTCGTGGGCAACCTGACGATTAAGCCGGCCACCACTCCGCTCATTCGCTGGCTGGGCTTCCGCCGCCTGCTGTTGATTAACGGTGCGCTGAACGTACTGGCGCTGGTCGCCTGCGCCTTCCTGACACCGCAGACGCCGGTATGGGTGATTATGCTGGTACTGTACCTCGGCGGCGTGTTCCGCTCGATTCAATTTACCGGCGTCAGCACGCTGGCCTTTGCCGACGTACCCTCACCGCAAATGAGCTATGCCAACACGCTGTTCAGTACCGCCAGCCAGCTGGCGATTGGCCTGGGTATCACACTCGGGCGATTGGGATTCGTATCGGTGAGAAACTCAGCGCCGTACTGGATCTCAGCGCGGTACCCGGTATCAGCTTCCGTCTGGCCTTTGTCTTTATCGCGCTGATTTGCCTGGTGGGGATGATAGATACCCTGCATCTGACGCGAGACGCGGGCAGCGCGGTGTCGAAGAAAGCCAAAGCCTGAGTTCACGGCATAAAAAAACCCACGCCAGAGCGTGGGTTTTTATTAGAAAGGAGAACGTCTGACTTACGCCAGGATCTCGCGAACAAAGGCTTCGATTTCTTTGTTCTGGCAGTTTTCAAAGAAGCATTCCTGGAAACGCTGACCGGAGACGGCAGTTTTCACCAGCGCCGGGTCGATAGCGCGCAGAGTATCCAGATAGTTCTCTTTCACCACCGCCGCTTTAACCTGGTTCAGGATACCGGCGTTACGAACCTGAGGTTCTTTACGCTCTGGCGGGTAGCCTTCACCGTTACGACCGGTGAACGCTTTTTCAAACATATAGCGAACGTTCAGTTCCGCACCCCAGCCAAAACCTTTGGCGAAGGCCAGAGACAGCGCGTTACCGTTGTTGATCTGGGCAAACAGGAAGGCGTCTGCTGGATCCAGGCAGTAGCCACAAACAACGCCCGGGTGGATGTTCAGGGACATCAGCGCACCCTGACCGGTACCACAGCCAGTGACGACGAAATCTACCGCTTTAGAGTTCAGCAGGATGCTGGCCATGATACCCAGGTGAATGTAGGTCAGGTGATGATCGTTTTCATCGCTCATGCCCACGTTGTAGACCGGGAAGCCTTTTTCATCGGCAACGGCTTTTAACTCATGATGAATAGTCGCGTTCTTGCTGGCCTGGCTGTTTTCCATCATCAGTGCAATTTTCATTCTTTCCTCTCCTGAAAGCTACGCGGGATTTCCCGCAGTCGTTCGATTACGTTACAGTAACCTTACTACCAGACAAACGCACTTTCAAATTTTATGAAAAATGGTTTTACTTTTTACTGAGGCGGTCACACTTTTGGCCTATGCCGGGTAGATAAATCATTACATAAACCATTATTTTTTTACTGTTACCAGGCCACACGGTGGTCTAAACTGACTTAAGGGCAATAATGGGCCCACAAAATATACGCTATTAAATGGATAAAATAGTCTTCGCAAAGGAACTGACTTGTGACACAGAACTGCCGATCTCTTCGACGCGGGCTGGGTCTCCTTGTTCTACTGACCCTGTTGCTCGTTTGCACGACTCGCGCTCTTGCCGTACCGCCACAAAAAGTCAAAACGGCTTCCACCGTCCCTGTCTGGATACTCGATGCCGATAATTTTGAATTCTGGCGCGACGACCACGGACAGTTTCGCGGGTTCTATCCCGAACTGCTGCACGCCATCAATTCACGCTACGGCTATAATCTGACCCTGCAGCCCATTGACGGCACCACGTTCGAACAGCGCTTCAGCCATCATGACTACGGGCTCTACGCCAGCGTGCTGCAAACCCGTGAACATCTGAAGAATACAATCCTTTCCTTACGCCTGCTCGAAAACACCATCGTTACCGCCAGCATCACTCGACAAGCCAAGACCGTACGAGACCTGAACGACACAAGAGTCATTTTCCGCCGGCACGATCCAACCCAGACGATCGTCAAACAAGCTTATCCCTCCCTGACATTTCAACAAATCATCGAGGTCGACAGCAGTAAAGAGGCCTTGCAAATTCTGCGCAGCGGCGGTGCCGATTTCTACATCAACGAAGACAGAGAAATCGGCAGCCCACAGTACTACTACACCATTTCTCGTCCATTTGATTCACTGCGTATCACCGCCTCATTCGGGATAAGCCCGGAACTCATTTCACTACGCAACAACATCAATCAGTTGATTAACGAGTGGCAGCAAAACGGCAAGCTTCAGGCGCTGGAAGAGCAAAGCCAGATAGAGTTTCTCCGCCATAACCTCATCATCACCCCGAAGAGCGCAACTGGTTACAGGAAAATCGTCTGACGCTGTGGCTGCCGAAGAATGAGAACTTCTCTCCCATTATCTGGAAAGATAATCAGGGATATCATGGCAGCGCCATCAGCATGGTTAACGATCTTCGCGATCTGCTTAATATCAACGTTGACGTTCAATTCGTTGATAATTATTTGATTCGCATGAAGAACGAAGAGTGGCCACTGCGGCTTGCCGATATTATTGATGTCCGCGACGGCGCACAGCTGGAAGGCCTGGTTGGCCCGCTGCTGAACTGGTACAACGCCTATTACAATAAGGTCGGTCAGCCGTTTATTCTTGATGAAGAACAGGTGCGCTATCAGCGGATTGGCGTGATACGCGGTTCGTTTGCCGCATACTATCTGCGCCAGCGGTTTGGTACCGACGTGACGTTGGTCGCCCGCGCCACCATCGACGAACTGCTGGATACCATCGATAACAACCAAATCGACTTTATTCTTGGTGATTTAAGCTCGCTGGAGCAAGCCCTACGCGGCAGCGATCTGTTCCGCGGCGCGCTGAAAGTTGCCGGGCTGACCCATTCCAGCTATCAGATAGGGACCTGGGTGAACATCGATCACCCTCTGCACGCGCTGCTGGCTCAGGTTCATCTCATCTCCAGCTATCGTCACCAGCTCATGCCTCCCACCAGCGTCGCGGCCTCCACGTCGCTAAGTAAAAATACATTACAAATTATTAGCGCCGGGCTGCTGGCCGCGCTGATCTTTATCCTGAGTATGATGCTGATGATGTGGCGACATATGAACCAAAACCGGGCGATTAACCGCAGTATTGTCGAGGCAATGGAAAAGATTAATCACGTCCACGATGATGAGACCGGTTGCCATATCCGTCGCGTTTCTGCCTATTGCAGCCTGTTGGCCCGCGCGATGAAGCTGCCCCAGCGCCAGATTCGTGACATTGAAAATTTCGCTTCGCTGCATGATATTGGCAAAATTGCCGTTCCCGAGATGATTCTGCGTAAGCAGGGCAAACTCACCGAGGACGAGTTTAAGCAAATTCAGCAGCACTCAGTGAAAGGCTGGCGTATCGTCCAGGGGCTGGTGCTCGGCTCTGTGGCGGAAAACCTGATCCATTATCATCATGAAAAATGGGACGGCAGCGGCTATCCGGATGGATTAGCCGGTGAAGCCATCCCGCTGGAGGCACGCATTCTGGCAATCGCCGATGTTTACGATGCCCTGCGGCAAAAACGAGTCTACAAGCCCAGCTTCTCCCATGAACGTGCCTACGAAATTATCGTCAGCAGTTCCGGCAGCCATTTTGATCCGACGCTGGTCAAACTGTTTTGCCAGTTGCATCTGCAGTTTCAGGCCATTTATGAGTCACAAGCGGATTAACCCCTGAATCTGGCGACTATTCAAGGGATTGGCCACCGAGGGTGGCGGCTACAATAAGATTACGACAGATTGCGCAGAGCGACTTGATGAAAAGCCTCCTACTTATCCCTGCCCTGCTGGCACTTTCCGCGTGCTCGGTTCCCCGCACAGCAAGCGTCAGCGAAGTTGATGCGACCAGCGGTATCGTTCGCCTGACCTACGGGCAGGCGGTACTGCAAAACGCCCGCACCGACAGTTACCTGGCCCAGTCCGAGGCCAATAAGGCCTGCCAGCAAATGGGCTACGCCACCGCATTTTCCTATGGTCAGCCCATTTCCACCTGCTCCACCATTAGCGGCTCACTGTGCCTCAACGAATATATTACCCTGCAATACCAGTGCCGGGGTGTCGCCAATATTCCTGCTACCAGCGCCTGGTATTAGTTCACTCGCCGGTGAATTCCGGCGTTATTATTTCCCTCTTGATATCTATTGTTATATTTCTGCCAATGAGTTTTATTCACATTCGCATTATTATATAAATCATTTTATATTTACCTTTTGCAAATAAATAAATAACAATTTATAGTTCCGATGTAATTAACTATTAACGTATTTTTTCAGGAGCGACACCATGCTGAAAGCGCCAATGATCGAGAAATTAAATGAACAGATGAATCTCGAACTTTATTCTTCGCTGCTGTATCAACAAATGAGCGCCTGGTGCAGCTACAACAGCTTTGAAGGCGCCGCCGCCTTTTTACGCCGCCACGCGCAGGAAGAGATGACGCATATGCAGCGCCTGTTCGATTATCTGACCGACACCGGCAGCCTGCCGCGCATCAACACAGTCTCTTCACCTTTTGCCGAGTACGCCTCACTGGACGAACTGTTCCGCGTGACCTACGAACACGAGCAGTTGATTACCAGCAAAATTAATGAACTGGCTCACGCCGCCATGTCCAACCAGGATTATCCGACCTTTAATTTCCTGCAATGGTATGTCGCTGAACAGCATGAAGAAGAAAAACTGTTTAAATCAGTAATCGATAAGTTAACGCTGGCGGGCAAAAGCGGCGAAGGGCTGTACTTTATTGATAAAGAGCTGGCCACGCTCGATACCCAGAATTAATATTTGTGCAGCGGCGTTTTTACGCCGCTGCCGATTAATGACGGCAAATTTTACTTTCTTCCGTCGTAAAGCCAGATTCCTGCGGAATAAACTTGCCTTTCTTCTGCAAAAAAGCCACCAGCTCGCCAGCGGTCATATTTTCCGCTGAACAGGTATGAAAACGCACCTGCTCGCCGAAACGCGCATGAATAGCCGCCTCCAGGCTTTCAACACTGTACTGTTCGCCGGATGCAATCATCATATTCAGTACTTCGTGACCGTGAATAGAGTCCATTATTTCTCCCTTAAAAAACGCCACCATAAACTGCATTTGTATTGCATGTTTTGCGCTAGCGCAGCTTTCTGTAGCCTTATTAAAACCGTAAACATAAGTATACATCAGCTGTAATTCAGATTTGACGAAAGCAGCGGATTCACATACTCTGCGCGACATCTTTCGTTGTGAATACGTTGTGAAGTAGAGGAAAGCGTGAAGAACCGTACTCTGGGGAGTATTTTAATCGTCGCCGGCACCACCATCGGCGCAGGAATGTTGGCAATGCCGCTCGCCTCGGCGGGCGTCGGCTTTGGCGTCACGCTGGTGCTGCTGGTCGGCCTGTGGGCATTAATGTGCTACACCGCCCTGCTGCTGTTGGAAGTATATCAACACGTTCCCGCCGACACCGGGCTGGGCTCTCTGGCGCTACGCTACCTGGGACGCCATGGGCAATGGGTCACCGGCTTTAGCATGATGTTCCTGATGTACGCCCTCACGGCGGCCTATATCAGCGGCGCGGGCGAACTACTGGCGTCAAGCCTCAGCCAGTGGTTTAGCATGGATATGCCGCCTGCGCTGGGCGTTCTGCTGTTTACCGCGATTGGCGGCATGGTCATCTGTGTGGGCACCTCGCTGGTCGATCTGTTTAACCGCTTCCTGTTCAGCGCCAAAATCATCTTTCTGATCGTCATGCTGGCGCTGCTGCTGCCGCATATTCACAAAATAAACCTGATGACGCTGCCGCTTGCCCAGGGGCTGGCCCTGTCGGCGATTCCGGTTATCTTTACTTCGTTTGGCTTCCACGGCAGCGTACCGAGTATCGTCAGCTACATGAACGGCGACGTGCGCAAACTGCGCGGTATTTTTATCATTGGTAGCGCCATCCCGCTGGTCGCCTATCTGTTCTGGCAGTTAGCAACCCTTGGCAGCATCGACTCGCCGGTGTTTAGCACACTCATGTCTCAGCACGCGGGCCTGAACGGCCTGCTGATGGCGATTCGCGAAGTGGTCGCCTCGCCGCACGTTGAGCTGGCCGTCCACCTGTTTGCCGACCTGGCGCTGGCGACCTCTTTCCTTGGTGTCGCACTGGGGCTATTCGACTATCTGGCGGACCTGTTTCAGCGCAAAAACACCGTCCGTGGCCGTCTGCAAACCGGTGGTATCACCTTCCTGCCGCCGCTGGCCTTCGCGCTGTTTTACCCACGCGGTTTTGTTATGGCGCTGGGTTACGCGGGCGTGGCTCTGGCGGTACTGGCGCTGATTATTCCTTCCTTGCTGACGCTGCAAAGCCGCAAACATCACCCTCAGGGCGGCTATCGCGTCGCCGGAGGAAAACCGATGCTGTGGCTGGTGTTTGCCTGCGGGATCGCGGTGATTGTCATTCAGGCAGGGATCGCGACCGGGCTGTTACCGTCGGTAGGGTAAGTTTCGTGGTAGAAGAAAGGGCCAATCGGCCCCTTTTTTATTTCGCTAAACAGCACTGCTTGTATTTTTTTCCGCTGCCGCACGGACAGGGTCGTTACGTCCCACCTTCTGTTCGTTTTTAATCGGCTGCTTAACCGGCGCTTCTTTCGGATTGTCCATCCAGTAATCAAACAGACTCAATGCCGCAGGGCGAATGTTATCAATGCTATCGAAATACTGCTCAGCCGTGAAAGCCTCCAGCGCCGCGCTTTTCTCTTCATCGCCGTGCAGCGCAATGCTGTCAAACGCCGCTTGCTGCTCTGCCGGCAGACCGGACCAGTCGGTCAGGCGCGCGCCGCGCAGATAGCCATAGCACCACTCTTCCACGATGGTCAGCTCCTGACCTTCTTCTTCACGGGTACCAAACAGCGGCTCAAACTGGTCCGGATAGTCGTTCAGGCGATCGGCGATATCACTCATATGTTGCAGCGTGAGATTCACAAAACGGTCACGCTCGCGGTCGGTCGCCCAGTGCGGCACATGGTCTGCCCCGCCCATACGGCAAACATCCACTCAGCGGGTTCAATCTCCAGCGGTGAGGAGAGGATGGCGGTCAGCATACCGTCCAGTTCGGAGACGTCGATAATTGACGCGTCAGAGGCATACTTCGCAATGGTCTCGTCCAGCCATTCCAGCTCGCTTTCGGTTAAAGGTCCCGTTTTCATACTCAATCTCTGTCGTTGTTGATGAGGTCATTCAGTTCAGGCGCAATGATGCAGGAGTTTAGCATTGAACTCCAGCAATGCTTTGCTACGCGCCGCCCAGATAGGCCTTACGCACCTCCTGATTGCCCAACAGTTCCTCGCCGCTGCCGCTAAGACGAATTTGCCCGTTAACCATCACGTATCCCCGGTCAGACAGCTTCAGCGCGTGGTGGGCGTTTTGTTCCACCAGGAAAATCGTCATCCCGTCGCGGGCCAGTTCACGCAGCGTATGGAAAATTTGCTTCACCACAATCGGCGCTAACCCGAGGCTGGGCTCATCAAGCAATAGCAGTTTCGGTCGGCTCATCAGCGCGCGGGCAATCGCCAGCATCTGCTGCTCACCGCCGGACATGGTCATCGCCCGCTGCTTGCGCCGTTCTTTCAGGCGGGGAACAGATCGAACATGCTTTGCAGATCCTGAGCGGCATGCTGATTACCAATTGGTATCGTGCCCATCAGTAAATTTTCTTCCACGGTCATATCAGGGAAAATGCGCCGCCCCTCCGGGCCTGAGCGATCCCCGCCGAGGCGACATAATGGGTGGTGCGATGGCTGATATCGTCGCCGCAGAAGAGAATTTGCCCGCTGCGCACCCGCGGCTGGCCGAAAATGGACATCAACAACGTCGATTTCCCCGCGCCGTTGGCGCCAATCAGCGAGACGGTTTCGCCCTTATTGACCTGCAGCGAAACCTGCTTTAACGCCTGGATAACGCCGTAATAGACATCGACCTCACGAAATTCCAGCATCGGTTCGCTCATAGGCTGACCTCGTCTTCGCTGGTGCCGAGATAGGCGGCAATGACTTTCTCATCGTGCTGAATTTGCTCCGCCTTGCCCTGGGCAATGACATCGCCGTGGTCCAGCACGATAATATCGTCCGAAATGTCCATCACCATCCCCATATCATGTTCAATCAGCAGCACGGTTATGCCGTGATGCTCGCGCAAGAAACGAATAATTTTACTCAGCGCCCGGGTTTCCACGGGGTTCAGCCCGGCGGCGGTTCATCAAGGCAAATCATCTCCGGCCGGTGCACATGGCGCGGGCAATCTCCAGACGGCGCTGCTGGCCGTAAGACATCTCGCCCGCCAGCCGGTTAGCGCAGTCAACCAGATCCACCACCTCAAGCCAGTAAAAAGCGCGATCCAGCGCGGCGCTCTCTGCCCGACGGTAAGCTGGCGTATTGAGGATCCCGGCGACCAGGTTGCGGTTGACCTGCATATGCTGTGCAACCAGCAGATTCTCCACCACCGACATCTCACGGAAAAGACGGATATTTTGAAACGTCCGCGCCAACCCGGCCCGGTTGACGAGGTGGGTCCCGCCAAACATTTTGTAAAAAATACGCTGCCCGAGGTGCGCCGGATTCACCCAATCACCCGGCTGAAACTTCTGCCCAAGGATCTGGATGACGTTAGTGGTTTTCCCGCGCGTGTTGAACAGGATTTTGCCGCCGGAGGCCTTGTAGAAACCGGTCAGGCAGTTAAACACCGTGGTTTTTCCCGCGCCGTTTGGGCCGATCAGCGCGGTAATCGAGCCACGCTGTACCTCCAGATTAACGTCGTTCAGCGCCTTAATACCGCCAAAATGCATCATCAGATGCTCAACGCTTAAAATCACATCCTGGCTCATGGCGCCACTCCTTTACGCACCGCAAATCCGCTGCGATTAATGCGAATCAGCCCCGAGGACGCCAGATCATCATCACCACCATCAATACGCCAAACAGCAGTACGCGATACTCGGCAAAGCTGCGCAGCAGTTCGGGGGTGACGGTCAGCACAAACGCCGCCAGTACCACGCCGATGGTTGAGCCCATTCCACCCAGCACCACGATGGCGAGGATCAGCGCCGACTCAAAGAAGGTAAATGACGTCGGGTTGACGAAGCCCTGATAGGTGGCGAAAAACACGCCGGCAATCCCGGCGGTCGACGCACCGAGCGTAAAAGCCGACAGCTTCACCAGCACGTGATTCAGGCCCATTGAACGGCAGGCGATTTCATCTTCACGTAGCGCCTCCCACGCGCGGCCAATCGGCATACGCGTCAGACGATGCTTGATATACAGCACCAGCAGTACCACCAACACCAGAACCGCGTAGATAAAAATAAACTTCAGGTTAGGGTTATAGGTGAGATGGAAAAACTCGTGAAATGGCACACCGCCCTCTTTCGCTCGTCGTCCAAATTCGAGGCCGAAGAAGGTCGGCGGCGGCGCAGAAATCCCGTTCGGGCCGCCGGTGAAACTGAGCCAGTTATTGAGAATTAGACGGATGATTTCACCAAAACCAAGGGTCACAATGGCCAGATAGTCGCCGTGCATGCGCAGCACCGGAAAGCCGAGCAGCGCGCCCGCCGCCGCGGCCATCAGCGCCGCCAGCGGCAGCATTGACCAGAATCCTAACCCCAGATACTGATAACCCAACGCCAGCCCGTAGGCGCCAATGGCATAAAACGCCACGTAGCCCAGATCCAACAGCCCGGCGAGGCCGACCACAATGTTCAGCCCCAGCCCAGCAGCACGTAAATCAGGCCGAGGATCGCCACGGTCAGCACGTATTTGGTGGCGACGAACGGGAAACAAACCGCTAACGCCACGACCAGCGGGATTATCCAGCGCATCCGGCTTTTATAGTCCGGGGCGCGGACATAGACGCCAGCGTTATCGCTTTCAAAACGAGAGGTAAAGCGTCGACCAATGGCGGTGGTGGCCATTGCGCTAAGCGCAAAACGCCCTATCATTACCGCGGCGATAATCCAGATTAGACGTTGGCCTTCAAAGTTAAAGCTGTAGCCGTCGAGCACTACCCCGACAATGGGCCAAAGATAATCAGCGCCACCAGGCCGGAAAAAATCGCGTCAAGAATGCAGCGTTTGAGGGAAAATACCTCGTGTGAAGCCGTTGAATGCGTCATTGTCAGCTCCTACACTTTGGCCACAATCGGGCGGCCAAGCAGCCCCTGCGGGCGAAAAATCAGGATCACCACCAGCAGCCCGAACGAGAACACGTCTTTATAGTCGGAGTTGACCATCCCGGAGAACTGCGCTTCGGCCACGCCAAGCAGCAGCCCACCAGCATCGCCCCGGCAGGGAACCGATACCGCCAAGCACCGCCGCGGTGAACGCCTTGATGCCGATAATAAACCCGGCATAGAAGTCGAAAGTGCCGTAGTTCATGGTGATCAACACCCCCGCCAGCCCCGCCATCGCCGCACCGATCACAAACACCAGCGAGATAATACGATCGGTATTGATCCCAAGAATCGAGGCCATTTTGCGATCCTGCTGCACCGCCCGGCACATCCGCCCGAGCCGGGTGTGACCAATAATCCACGTTAACAGCAGCATCCCGGCAAACGACGCCAGCAGGATAAAGATCTTGGTGTAGGTGATCTGTACAAAACCTTCGCCGATATGCAGACGCAGCACGCCATCCAGCATTGTGGGAACCCCTGCTGGCGCGGACCCTGGCTGATTTGCGCGTAGTTTTGCAAAATTAACGACATGCCGATGGCGGAAATAAGCGGCGCCAGGCGGGTGGAATTGCGCAGCGGTTTGTAGGCAATACGCTCAATCGTCCAGCCATACACGCCGGTAACCACGATGGTAAAGACCAGCGTGCCGAGAATCAGCAAGGGGAAAGAGTGCAGGCCAAAGAAGGACAGCAGCGCCAGACCGATGGCGCAGAGATAGGCTGAGATCATATACACTTCGCCGTGAGCGAAGTTAATCATGCCGATAATACCGTATACCATGGTGTAACCAATGGCGATCAGCCCGTAGACCGATCCTAGCGTCAAGCCATTGACTAACTGTTGCAGAAAGAATGTCTCCATCATCGCGCGCTCGTGTTATTGGCCATGTTATAGAGCGCCGGTATGCGAGCACACCGGCGCTGAGCGTGACTCCGTCCGGTTACTCAACTTCCTTATACTTGCCTTTATCATCCCACTGATAAACGACGTAGTCCGAGACTTTCAGATCGCCCTTGCTGTCCCAGGCTTTCTTGCCCATGACGGTTTCGACCGGGTTGGCCTTCAGCCATTCGCTGGCTTTCGCCGAGTCGGGGCCTGCCGCCTTAAACGCCGCGGCGATTGCCTGAATAGAGGCATAGGAATAGAGGGTATAACCTTCAGGCTCAAACTTGTTGGCGCGGAATTTTTCGATCACCGCCTTGCCGTCCGGGATCAGGCGCGGATCTTTGCCAAAGGTCATATAGATGCCGTTGGTGTACTGCGGACCACCGGCGGCGGTAACCATCTCTTCGTTGACGATACAGTCGCCGGAGAAGAATTTCGCCTGTACGCCCTGCTCCCGCATCTGACGCACCAGCGGCCCCGCTTCCGGGTGACAGCCGCCGAAGAAGACCACATCCGGCTTCTGGGCGCCAATTTTGGTCACCAACGCATTGAAATCTTTTTCACCGCGCGACAGGCCTTCATACATCACATCCTTCACGCCGCGCTTGGCCAGCGCCGCGCGGGTCGCATCCGCCAGGCCCTGTCCGTAGGTATCTTTATCGTGAATGATAACCACCCGTTTAGCCTTCAGCTTATCAATGATGAAGTTGCTGGCGACGTCGCCCTGCTGGTCATCGCGGCCACACATACGGAACATATCGTTCATTCCGCGCTCGGTGATCAGCGGGTTTGTTGAACCCGGGGTGATGGCCAGCACGCCCGCGTCGTTATAAACCTCGGAGGCGGGCATCGTCGAAGAGGAACAGAAGTGGCCGACGACGGCCTGAACTTTGTCCTGATCGACCAGACGGTTCGCCACCGCCACGGCCTGCTTCGGCTCGCAGGCATCATCGCCCTGCACCAGCTTAATTTTCTCGCCGTTAATCCCACCGGCGGCGTTAATATCCGCCGCGGCCTGGGTTGCGCCGTGCCAATATTGATCGCCATAAGTGGCGTTTGGCCCGGTAAATGGCCCGGCGACACCAATCACAATATCGGCCTGGGCGGAAAACGCCGTCACCAGACACCCTGCCAACACAATCGAAAGCGGACTTCTTATTAATTTCAGCGACATTATTATCTACCTTAGCAAAAGAGGTTTATGCATAACGGTGTGAAGCCGAACCACCGGCGCACGCGCCGGACATACGACATCCTGACAATATCCTGCTGATAACGGCGAGGTTTCCTTACGCTTTTCAGGTCAAATCATTAAGCAAAATGGTTGCCAACTTTTCGCAACCAGCGCAGGGATTTAGACAATGTTGAGTATAGAGCGCCGTTACAGGGCCTCTGCACCGGCGAAGTGAAATTACGGGAGGGATCACATCTGGTTAACAATAAAGTACATAAATATTGCAATAGTCACGCTTTGCGCATTTTTGTAGCAAGTTGTGCAAACTATGCTGCGCGGTGGTGCAAGCGATGGGCATAACAAATAATCCCGCCGGGAGCGACATATTGATTCACCGGATAACCGTTGTGAGGGTTATCGGGGCATTCAGGCTGCGGAGCACTTTTTTGAACTATATTCAAATGATTGGTCAGCCTTAATCCGGCTTTACGCCAGAATGTATCTGGCATCAACATATCTATTTCTTCGAGGTGATATGAAATTCCCAGGCATCCCGGATAATGAGGAAGAACGATTAAGATCCCTTTATCTGGCAGACCTTCTTGATACCGGCTCCGAAGAACGATTCGATCGTTTAACCCGTCTGGCCAAAAAAATCTTTCAGGTGCCCGTGGTACTGATAAGTCTGCTCGACCGTGAGCGTCAGTGGATGCTAGCGTGCGAAGGTTTGGGTACCCGCGAAACGCCTCGCAACATCTCTTTCTGTAGCCACGCCATTTTAGAGGATGGCCCTTTATTGTTAACGACGCATCGCACGATGAACGTTTTCATGATAACCCGCTGGTGACCGGGGAACCTTACATCAGATTCTACGCGGGTTATCCCGTACATCTGCCTGATGGCGCGGTTGCGGGTACGCTTTGTCTGATTCATTCCACGCCCGCGGCTTCAGCGACGAGGATATTGCTTGCCTCAGAGATTTAGCTTTTATTGTCGAAGATGAATTTAAAATTATTGGTATCGCCATGACCGATAGCCTAACGGGCATACCGAATCGTCGTGGTTTCTACAGTAAAGGCGAAAAGCGATTCCATTCCCTGACTAAAACGAATGCAACATTCAGCCTTATCTTTTTTGATCTCGATAAGTTCAAACCTATCAACGATCTCTGGGGGCATGCAGAAGGTGATGAGGTATTAAAAGTATTTGCCGCGATGCTATATAAGCGCCTGGGCACCAGAGATATTGCAGGACGCCTCGGTGGCGATGAATTTGCCGTTCTCCTCGCCCACCACGCCGATGCGGATGCATTTTTACACGGTTTGCGCAGCGATGTAGATGAGTACAACGAAAACTCGGGCAAACCCTATAACATCAATTATTCCTATGGGATGTTACGTAATGACCCGGATCGCTACCCTTCGCTGCGGGAAATGCTTAAAGAAAGCGATGAGGTGATGTACTCAGCAAAACGCCGGAAGCACGCATAACCTTTCACATTGGCAGAGAATGAATATCAGGCATTGATAAAGGCTGTTTTGCAGGGCGGGGATTCTGACACGGAAAATGAGCATCGTTGAAGCCAGGGGCATGAGCCCCTTGATATTTATTTCAGTTTTTTACCAACATCGTTAACGACCTTCTCGCCATCTTCCTTGGTGAATGCGGCTTTTTGCCCGTCCGGGAGGATATCCAGCACCACTTCTGACGGCCGGCACAGCCGCGTTCCCAGCGGCGTCACCACAATGGGGCGATTAATCAGGATCGGATATTGCAGCATAAAATCGATTAGCCGATCGTCAGTAAATTTATCTTCCGCAAGTCCTAACGCTTCATAAGGCTCAACATTTGTCCGCAGCAGAGCCCGTACGGTAATGCCTATGTCCCCAATCAGTTTTACCAGTTCATCGCGTGACGGTGGATGCTCAAGATAATGAATAATCGTAGGTTCAGTACCACTGTTGCGGATCATCTCAAGCGTATTGCGCGATGTACCACAGGCTGAGTTGTGATAAATGGTGATGTTGCTCATTTTCAGTATCTCATGACAAAGTGAAAGAGAGACGTAGCGCCAGCGCAGCCAGCGTGACAAACAGGACAGGCAGGGTCATCGCAATTCCGGTGCGGAAATAATATCCCCAGCCAATCTTCATATTCTTTTGTGCAAGCACATGCAGCCACAGCAAAGTCGCCAGGCTACCAACTGGCGTAATTTTTGGGCCTAAATCGCAACCAATCACATTGGCGTAAATCATCGCTTCTCTGACGATGCCGGTCGCCGCACTACCATCAATGGATAATGCGCCAATCAACACCGTCGGCATATTGTTCATCACCGATGACAGAAACGCCGTCAGGAAACCGGTGCCGAACGTGGCAGTCCATAGACCGTTGTCAGCCAGCATATTGAGTACGGCAGACAGATACTCAGTGAGTCCGGCATTACGTAAGCCGTAGACGACCAGATACATACCCAACGAGAAAACCACGATCTGCCAGGGTGCCCCACGAAGCACTTTCCCGGTGTTAATTGTATTTCCACGTTTTGCCACCACGAACAGCACTGCGGCGCCAACGGCGGCTATCGCGCTGACGGGGATCCCCAACGGTTCCAGAACAAAGAAACCAACCAGCAGGAACAGCAGGACTATCCAGCCCGCTCTGAACGTCGCCGGATCCTTAATCGCACTGGCGGGCATCTTCAGCAGTGAAACGTCATATCTGGCCGGGATATCCCGACGGAAGAAGAGATGCAGCATAACCAAGGTGGCAGCAATGGCCGCCAGGTTTACTGGGACCATCACGGAGGCGTACTGAGTAAATCCCAGGCCGAAGAAATCCGCAGAGACGATATTGACCAGGTTAGAGACAATCAGCGGCAGACTGGCGGTATCTGCGATAAATCCTGCAGCCATGACGAAGGCCAGTGTCGTCCTCGGGCTGAATCCCAGCGCCAGCAGCATCGCAATCACAATAGGTGTTAGTATCAATGCGGCACCGTCGTTAGCAAACAGAGCAGCGACAGCAGCGCCAAGCAATACTATCCATGTAAACAGCAGTCGACCGCGCCCGTGCCCCCACCGGGCAACATGCAGTGCGGCCCATTCAAAGAAACCGGACTCATCGAGCAGCAGGCTGATGATAATCACCGCAATAAATGCCGCTGTTGCGTTCCAGACAATATTCCAGACCACGGGGATATCACCAATGTGGATGCCCCTGTTCCCAGCGCCAGCACGGCACCAATACTTGCGCTCCAGCCAATACTGAGTCCTCTGGGCTGCCAGATAACCAGCACCAGCGTCAGTATAAAAATACTCCCTGCCAAAAACATCCCGGACCTCTTTATATATGTTTATACATATGTGAATAAACTATCAGCAAGACGTGCATGCCGATTTATCCAGCCATTCACGCACATCATCGCGTAGGCACTGCCATGACGTGGTTATCGTCTCACTGGCCCATGCCGGGATATGGGGGATAGTCGATAATGAACCCATTTCCCTTCCCGACGATCCAGTACCAGCTCGGCCTCTCGCAGGATAGCCATATGGCGAGAAATTTTAGGCTGTGATTCAGCCGTCGCTGCGCAGATGTCACATACGCACAGTTCGTCGGCCTCCCTGAGTAGCATGACAATCGCGAGGCGGGTTTCATCCGACAGGATTTTAAATAGCTGAACAGGCTGTAGCATCTTGTACTCCCTTCCCTTTGCATACATATATGCTAAATCATATATATTGATATTGGAATCACCAAACGATCCCGGAGATAAAAAACGGAAGACTTTTTGCACTGAACGCGGATTATCTCGATCAACCAATTAGAGGAGAACGGGCGAATGGTGGGCAATGAATTTTATGAAGTGATAATACGAAAGCGGCGTACAAAAACAAAAAAACCACCCGTAGGTGGTTTCACGACACTGCTTATTGCTTTGATTATTCTTGTCTTTCCCATGGTAGCCGGAGTGGGACTTGAACCCACACAGCGCGAACGCCGAGGGATTTTAAATCCCTTGTGTCTACCGATTCCACCATCCGGCCAGGGAAGAAAGTGGAGGCGCGTTCCGGAGTCGAACCGGACTAGACGGATTTGCAATCCGCTACATAACCGCTTTGCTAACGCGCCTTTAAATCTTAAACATCCGCTATTGCCGATGCTCTTAATTTGGAGCGGGAAACGAGACTCGAACTCGCGACCCCGACCTTGGCAAGGTCGTGCTCTACCAACTGAGCTATTCCCGCATTATCAAGTTGACTCATTAACCACTTGATTTTGCTATCGTCTGGCAATCAGTGCTGCCGTTCGATGCGTTGCATTCTACTTATCTCACGCGGTGAGTCAACGGTATTTTTCGCAACTTTGTATCGTTTGCTGAAAATTACGCCGAAACGATCACTCTTGAAGCAAATCGCCGCGCGCGGCGTTCAGATATTGCAGCATCGACCACAGCGTCAGCACTGCTGCCACGAGGAATAACGCAATACCCGCCCACTCAACCCACATATTCGGACGCCACAGCATCCACACCAGCGCGGTCATCTGCGCGGTGGTTTTCACTTTACCAATCCACGAGACGGCAACGCTGCTGCGTTTGCCCAACTCGGCCATCCACTCACGTAACGCGGAGATAATAATTTCGCGAGCGATCATCGTGGCGGCCGGTAAGGTCACCCACCAGGTGTGGTAGTGCTCCGCCACCAGCACCATGGCAATCGCCACCATCACTTTATCCGCAACAGGATCGAGGAAAGCGCCAAAGCGGGTGCTCTGGTTCCAGCGACGAGCCAGATAGCCATCAAACCAGTCGGTAACGGCGGCCACAAAGAAGATCAGCGCGCAGACAAACGGCGCCCAGACGAACGGAAGGTAGAACGCCAGCACAAAAAACGGAATCAGGATGACGCGGAACAACGTAAGCAATGTAGGGATATTATATTGCATGGCGTGGTAACTATCTGTTGTTAGTAAATATTAGCCCTATGTTGCTACAGAGCCCTAATGTTTCAACGAGTAGAAGATCTTTTCTGCTAAGCCAAGCGAGATTCCCGGCACTTTGGCGATATCCTCAATGCTGGCCTGCTGTAAACCTTGCAGCCCGCCCATATATTTAAGCAGCATCTGGCGTCGCTTCGGCCCAACGCCTTCAATGGTCTCCAGCGAGCTGGTGCTTTTCACTTTAGCGCGCTTTTTGCGGTGCCCGGAGATAGCGTGATCGTGCGATTCGTCGCGGATATGTTGGATCACATGCAGCGCCGGAGAGTCCGGTGGCAGACTAAAGCCCTCACCTTCCGGCTCAAAGAACAGCGTTTCGAGGCCGGCTTTACGGTCACTGCCTTTCGCCACCCCGAGCAACAGCGGGTGATGCTTATCCCACGGTACGTTGAGTTCAGCAAAAACCGCTTTCGCCTGGCCCAACTGCCCTTTGCCACCATCGATAAGAATGACATCCGGAATTTTGCTTTCATCAATCGCTTTACCGTAGCGACGGCGCAGCACCTGATTCATCGCGGCATAGTCATCGCCCGGCGTAATACCGGTAATGTTGTAGCGACGATACTCGGCACGCAGCGGGCCGTTAGCATCAAACACCACGCAAGAGGCCACGGTCTGCTCGCCCATAGTGTGGCTGATATCGAAACATTCCATCCGCTTAATCGCCGGCAACTTCAGTTCGATAGCCAGCGCCTGAAGGCGCTGATGTACGGTCGACTGTTGAGACAGTTTAGTCGACAGCGCGGTCACCGCGTTGGTGCGCGCCAGCTTTAAGTAACGCGCACGGTCGCCGCGCGGTTTAGTCTGTACCTGAATGCGTCGCCCGGCCAGCTCAGAAAGGGAGTCGGCGAGCAACGTTTTATCTTTGAGCGAGAAATCGAGCAGGATCTCGCCCGGTAGCGTGCGCATCTGGCTGCCCTGGAAATAGAACTGGCCAACGAAGGTTTCTACCACTTCGCCAAGTTCGGTATCACTCGGCACCTTAGGGAAATAGCTGCGGCTACCGAGAACTTTGCCCTGGCGGATAAACAGCACGTGCACACAGGCCATTCCCGCCTCGAACGCCACGCCAATAACATCCAGATCGTCACCGTTATTCGAGACAAACTGTTTTTCCGTCACTCGCCGTACGGCCTGAATCTGATCGCGGATGCGGGCGGCTTCCTCAAACGCCAGCGCCTGGCTGGCTTTCTCCATGCGCGCAATCAGCTGCGTCAGCACCTGATCGTCCTTCCCCGCGAGGAACAGACGTACATAGTCCACCTGCTGCGCGTATTCTTCCTCACTGACCAGCCCCTTCACGCATGGCCCCAGACAGCGACCAATCTGGTATTGCAGGCAAGGACGCGAGCGGTTGCGATAAACGCTGTTTTCGCACTGGCGAACAGGGAAGATTTTTTGCAGCAGGGCCAGCGTTTCCCGCACCGCATAACCGTTGGGGAAAGGACCGAAGTACTCGCCTTTGGCATGCTTGGCGCCGCGATGCGTCGCCAGGCGCGGATGGGCATCTGCGCTGAGGAAAATAAAGGGATACGATTTGTCGTCACGCAGCAGCACGTTATAGCGCGGCTGATAGAGCTTGATGTAGTTATGCTCCAGCAGCAGCGCTTCCGTTTCGGTGTGGGTGACGGTGACATCAATCTGGGCAATTTGCGCCACCAGCGCTTCCGTTTTGCGAGAAGACACCTGAGCGCGAAAATAGCTGGCAAGGCGCTTTTTGAGATCTTTGGCTTTGCCAACATAAATAACCGTGCCGCCGGCATCATACATACGATAAACGCCGGCTGGCTGGTTACGGTTTTCAGAAAGGCTTTTGAATCAAAAACATCACTCACTGACTTGCTAACGACTCCGCATTGCACAGGCCATGGCGAATTGCCAGGTGAGTCAGCTCAACATCACCGTGTATGTTCAGCTTGCTAAACATACGGTAGCGGTAACTGTTCACCGTCTTGGGACTCAGATTCAACTGCTCTGAAATCTCATTCACCTTCTGACCTTTAGTGATCATCAGCATAATCTGCAATTCACGTTCAGACAAACTGGAGAATGGCGATTCTGTCTTTTCCGGCTCAATCTGGCTTAACGCCATTTGCTGAGCAATGTCTGACGCGATATAGCGCTGACCGGAGAACACCGAGCGAATAGCGTTAACCACCTCTTGCGGCGCGGCGCCTTTGCTCAGATAACCCGCCGCACCAGCCTGCATAACTTTCGCCGGCAGCGGGTTTTCCGTGTGTACGGTTAGCATGATAACTTTGGTATCAACCGCCGAACGCGCAATTTTACGCGTTGCTTCAAGGCCACCGATGCCAGGCATATTCATGTCCATCAATACAACATCGACAGGATTGGCACGGCACCACTTAACCGCATCTTCCCCGCAGTTGGCTTCGCCGGTGACTCTAATACCTTTTATATCTTCGAGAATGCGTCGTATCCCTGCGCGCACCAGTTCGTGGTCATCAACAAGAAGGACGTTGATCAAAGGAATAATCTCCAGAATAGGGATAACGCTACTACTGCTTAATTCCCCCATACTACCGGGTTTTATATCATCTGTGAAAGTCTAAAAATGCCAGGGCTCCGATTTTGATCTCGTTTTTGGCAATAATCATGTACAGAGACTGGAAAACGCTAAAAAACAGTAAGATGCCGATGGCAGATATCAGTATGCTTACAGGGATTAACGGCGTAAACAGGCGCTTTGTCGTATATTTGATAAATAGCCCTTATAATATGTAACAACAATTAACGATGACAAAACCGTATTTAAACAATTTGCGCCTAACCTGCTGTCTACGCAGACGAAATAATAATTAATATCAGATCTGAGCAGCGCGCAAAAAACAGGCACTCCTTTTTTTCTCCCGGCTTGTGGTATACTGCGCCGCTTTCATAATCCGCATCGCGCATAATGCGCAGAAATTGTACGAGGCAATAAATGAGCACACCTGATTTTTCCACTGCAGAAAATAATCAAAATCTGGCCCAGGAAGTTTCCTGCCTGAAGTCTCTTCTGACCCTGATGCTGCAGGCGATGGGCCAGGCTGATGCTGGCCGCGTGATTATTAAAATGGAAAAGCAAATTGCGCAGTTAGAAGATGAAGCTCAGGCTGCCGTATTTTCCAGCACCGTTAAGCAAATTAAACAAGCTTACCGCCAGTAATAAAAAACCGGCTGTCAGCATCGCTGCTGACAGCCGGTTTGCCGTCTGGCACGCAGAACGCGAATACAGGTCAGATCAATCCAATCGCCGCTGCATAGCAGGCAATCTGCGTTTTATTCGGCGCATTAAATTTTTTCTGCATGTTCTTTTGATGGAAATTCACCGTATTCTCGGAAATCGACAAAATCATCGAGATCTCCGCAGATGTTTTCCCTTCCGCCGTCCATTTCAGAATTTCTAATTCCCGTTTGCTGAATTTCATCTCCCGCGGCATAACCATTTCATCTTCTACGCGTAATAGCGCCAGCAGACTCATTTCCAGCAGAATTTGTAAACGCAAAGCGATTTCATCCTGGTCCTGAATAGATCCCGGCGTATGGGTACGCGACACCGACAGGAAACCGTGCGCATGGTTAGGCAACATCAGGCATTGTGTGGCGCCGGTTTGCAGACCATGTGCGCGTGCGGCTTGCCACAACTCCTGCGCGTCGCTGAACAACTCATCGTCCCAGGGTAAGTGGCCCAACGAGAAATTATCAGGTTTTAGCACCGGATCGATAGCCATATAGTTCGCAGACTTATAATGCGACATCCAGGCATCAGGATAGGTGGTATACACAGAAATACGCGGCCGGGTAAACGGCACCGGATGTCGGACGCACAGGGCGAAGAAATCGTATTCCAGATATTCTGTTTGCGCTTGAAGTAGCGCGTATATCTGTTCACTTGCCGAAGCCGCCTGGAAAAGATGCAGCATTTCCCGCCGCCAACTGAAAAAATCATCGTCTCTCATAACGAACGAGAAACCCCCTGATCAATAATCATTTTTATGAATACAGAAACCTAACACATAAATCTTATTTATATGTATAAAATATCACGCCTGCCTGAAATAATCTTAATTTGCCTCATTTCTGTAACTTAGCGCACGATATTCCGGCTTTCCGGCGCTTTATGGACCTTTCAGACGGAATAATATTTACCTATTGATTGGGCATGCTTAAGTAAAATTTTTCATTAAAAAGGCGATGGTACAGGGCGTCATTATTTGCTATGCGAATTAAGTCCCGTAGAAGGCACGCCAGCGTGTATTGCTGGCGTACCTCAAAGCGACTACTGCATCAGGAATTTTTCGAGGAACTGGCGGGTACGGGCCTGCTGTGGGTTGGCAAACAGCGCTTTGGCTTCGCCCTGCTCCACAATCCGCCCCTGGTCCATAAAGATGGCGCGGTCAGCGACATCACGAGCAAAGCTCATTTCATGAGTCACGATGACCATCGTACGCTTCTCCTGCGCCAGCGCGCGGATGGTGTTCAGCACCTCCCCACCAGCTCGGGATCCAGTGCCGACGTCGGTTCATCAAACAGGATCACATCCGGACGCATCGCCAACGCGCGGGCAATCGCCACACGCTGCTGTTGGCCGCCGGAAAGACGGCGCGGATAGCTCTCTTCTTTTCCTGAAAGCCCACCTTGCCCAATAGCTCGCGAGCCCGAGCAACCGCCCCGGCTTTATCCTCGCCCTTCACGATCACCGGCCCTTCAATAATATTCTCCAGCACCGTACGGTGCGGGAACAGATTGAAGCTCTGGAACACGAAGCCGACGTGCTGGCGCAGGCGGCGAATCAGCCCTTTCTGCTGGCCGATGGGGCGTGCGGTATCAATGGTGATATCGCCGACGCGTATGGTGCCGCTCTCCGGCTGTTCCAGCAGATTAATACTGCGCAGCAGCGTGGTTTTGCCGGAACCGCTTGGCCCGATAATCGCCACCACTTCGCCCTCTTTCACCTCGAGATCAATACCGTGCAGCACGGTCTGTCCGTGGAATTTTTTAACCAGGTTTTTGACTTCAATTGCACTCATTTCGGGTCTCGCTCCTGGCGGTTAAGCTGATTTTCAAAATAGTTTTGCAGCACCGACAGCACGGTCGCCATCACCCAGTAAATCAGGGATGCAGCCAGATACATGGTGAATACTTCCAGCGTACGCGAGGTGATCAGCTGCGCCTGACGGAACAGTTCCGGCACCTGAATCGTCGCCGCCAGCGAGGTATCCTTCACCAGGCTGATAAAACTGTTCGATAACGGCGGTAGCGCCACGCGCGCCGCCTGCGGCAGAATCGCCCGGCGCATCGTCTGCCACGGGGTCATACCGATACTCGCCGCCGCTTCCCACTGGCCTTTATCGATCGACGAAATCGCCGCACGCAGCGTTTCGGCAGCATAGGCTGCGGTATTCAGCGACAGGCCGATCATCGCCGACGGAATCGGATCCAGTTCGATGCCAAACTGCGGCAGACCGTAGTAGATCATAAATAGCTGGGCAATCAGCGGCGTGCCGCGAAAAATAGAGATATAGCAACGTGCCAGCCAGCGCACCGGCGCAATGGGCGACAGGCGCATCAATGCGAGAATAAAGCCCAGAACCAGCCAAAGAACATCCGCCAATACTGAGCTGGAGGGTAAAGACCGCGCCTTTGAGCAGATACGGCGCGGAGTCGATCACTAATTGAATACTTTCTTGCATGAGCGCGTTCTATTTAAATGTGAGGATGATAGGCGAACAGCGCAGGCGCGCCGCCGGTATGGATGAACAGAATGGGCCCTTCATCTTTGAAGCGCTTCTGGCTGATGCCGTCGATAAGCCGGCCATCGCTTTGCCGGTATAGACCGGGTCGAGCAGGATGCCTTCCAGACGCGCGAGCAGTTTCACCGCTTCCATGCCGTCGTCGTTCGGAATACCGTAGGCCGGGGCGAAATAGTCGTCCCACAGCGTGATTCCGGCAGTAGCCGTCAGTTCAAGGCTGCGCGCAATCTCCTGCTGAAGCGTGACCACTTTCGGCAGTTGATCGGCCACCTTGCGGGAAACGGTGACGCCAATCAGCTCGGCTTCCGGCATAACCTGTTCGAGCCCCACGGCCAAACCGGCATGCGTTCCTGCGCTGCCGGAAGCGACCACCACGGAGGAAATCGACACCGCACCTTCGCACTGCTGCGCGATTTCCAGCGCGCTCTCCACGTAACCCAGCGCACCCAGCGCGTTTGAACCGCCAACCGGAATCACATAAGGACGAAAGCCCTGCGCTTCGAGACGCGTCGCCAGTTCAGCCAGCTGCGCGTTCGGGTCGGTTAATGCCTCGCACATCTCGACCTGGGTGTTAAACAGATCCAGCAGCAGACGGTTGCCGTTGCTGAGATAGTTTTCTGCCTTCGTCCCCATCGGGTTTTCCAGCAGCGCCACGCAGTGCAGCCCCAATTTTGCCGCCACCGCCGCCGTCTGGCGTACGTGGTTAGATTGAATCGCGCCAGCGGTCACCAGCGTGTCGGCCCTTCGCGTAGCGCATCTGCAGCGAGAAACTCCAGTTTACGCAGTTTGTTTCCGCCCATCGCCAGCGGCGTCACGTCGTCGCGTTTGATAAAAATATCGCGCCCGATGTAGTCGGAAAAGCGCCGCAGATATTCCAACGGCGTCGGCGCGCCAATAAATTCAAGGCGCGGAAAACGGGTTAAATTTTGCAGTGACATAGCATCTCCTTAGTCTCGTTTTTATTATGCGCCGTAAATAAAAAAAGGCGCCCTTTCAGCGCCTTTTTTCCTTCAGAGCGATTACTGCGTAACGTCAGCTCCAAACCATTTTTCGGACAGCGCCTTCAGGCTACCGTCTTTCTTCATGGCGTCAATAGCGCTATCCACTGCTTTGAGCAGATCGTCGTTGCCTTTACGCAGCGCAACGCCTGATTCCTGGCGGGAGAACGCATCACCAGCCACCGCCAGCGTATTGTTGGTTTTCTTCACCAGATCCAGCGCCGCCAGACGGTCAACCAGAATGGCGTTGATACGGCCAACGCGCAGATCCTGATATTTGGTCGGGTCATCGTCGTAAGTCCGGATGTCCACGCCCTGCACGTTCTGACGCAGCCACTCTTCATAGTTGGTGCCCAGACCAACGCCGACTTTTTTACCTTTCAGGTCCGCCGCGGTTTTGATGGAGTCTTCACTGCCCTTCTTCACCAGCGCCTGAATACCGGAAATGGTGTACGGGGTGGAGAAGTCATATTTCTTCTGACGTTCCGGCGAAATGGTTACCTGGTTAATCACCACGTCGATACGTTTGGAGTCCAGCGACGCCAGCATACCGTCCCATTTGGTCGGTTTCAGATCGGCCTTAACGCCAAGGTGTTTAGCCAGTTCGTTAGCGAAATCGACTTCAAAACCGGTCAGTTTGCCGTCATCACCCTGGAAACTAAACGGAGGATAGGTCCCTTCCAGCCCAACGCGCAGCGTGCCGCGTTCTTTAACCTGGTTTAATAAATTTTCGGCAGCAAAGGCTTGTACGCTTGCTCCCGCAACCAGCGCAACGGCCATTACGCCCATCAGCGCCTGACGACCCAGAAACTTCAGTTTCATTATACCCCGAAAAACATTATTTTTCCGTAGTGTAAACCGTTCATCATCCATGACAAACACCCATAAGATCCATGTTATTCCAATTTAATATATATCAGAGGTTTCACGGTCTGCGAAGTTTTGTGCGTTGTTCTGCGCCTGCTGGTGATGAAATCGCAGGTATTTACGCAGTGCAATACGATAATTGTTGGTGCTGGTATCCGGCAGCCACGCCTCCAGCTTGACGTCAGCCTGGCGCTCCAGCAACAGCGTGCGCGGCACCTGTTGCGCGGAAAAATGGTTGCCCAAACGACGCAAACGCACGACGTATTCACGTACGGTACCGGCACTCATGTCGGTATGTTCGAGGAGGTATTGTTTGAAGCCGATGATATTGAAGAAGGCGCTCTGCTCTTTGCAGTGCAGATCGCCGCAGAAACGGCACAGCGCCGACCACGCATCGCGTTCCTGCTGCCAGGCCGCGTCGTCCATCAGGGTATCGAGACGGGATATCGCGATTTTATTGACTATCTCCCCTGCCTGACCAGCGTGATGCGGTCGAGCAGTTTATGACAGTGCGCGCAGTGTGTTTGGCTGTGTTTGAAGTCTTTCAAATAGCGGCTTAACGGCCGTCTTTTTACCTGCATCATCATGATAACTCCGGGTTTTCATTGATTAATGCGGCATTCTTTGGTTGAACGTAACGTTATACCAACCTACAGCTTACCCAGCTTGATGCGCAGACGCTTGATCGCCTGACTGTGCAACTGGCTGACGCGCGATTCCCCGACTTCCAGCACCGCGCCAATCTCTTTGAGATTGAGCTCTTCCTGGTAATAGAGGGTTAACACCAACTTCTCACGTTCCGGTAAGGCTTCAATCGCCTCCATCACGCGCTGGCGAAGATCGCCTTCCAACAGTTGATGCAGAGGGTTTTCGTGCTGATTCTCTTCCGTCACCAGTTCAATGCTGTCGCCATACTCTTCTCGCCACTCGTCGTAGGAAAAAAGCTGGCTGTTATTGGTATCTAACAGCACCTGACGGTATTCCTCAACCGCAATCCCCAATCGCTGCGCGACTTCGGTTTCCGTCGCGTTTCGTCCCAGCTCTTGCTCCAGTTGACCCAGTGTTTGCGCAACTTCACGCGCGTTCCGCCGGACGCTACGCGGCACCCAGTCACGGCTGCGTAATTCGTCCAGCATCGCCCCACGGATGCGTTGCACTGCGTAAGTGGTAAATGCCGTACCTTGCAGAGCGTCATAGCGTTCAACAGCATTCAATAAGCCGATACCGCCCGCCTGGAGCAGATCGTCCAGTTCCACGCTCGCCGGCAAACGCACCTGGAGGCGCAGCGCTTCATGGCGCACCAACGGCACATAGCGTTGCCATAGCGAGTGTTTATCCATTACACCTTCAGCGGTATACATTGAATTCACGATAAACAGCCCTGCATTAATATGAGTTATCGGCACGATTATCCGTTTCTATAGCCGTTTTAATCGGTGGAACAGTGGGAGAAATGTGGGGTTATTTGCGCAGTAAAGTGAAATTTCAGTAACAAAAAAACCCGCCGAGGCGGGGTTGGGTCAGGTTGAGAGCGATTAGCCCTGCAGCAGAGACAGAACCTGCTGCGGTACCTGGTTGGCTTTCGCCAGCACGGAGTTACCGGCCTGCTGGATGATCTGCGCTTTAGACATGTTGGACACTTCGGTCGCATAGTCGGCGTCCTGAATACGGGACTGCGCTTCAGACAGGTTGGTAGTGGTGTTGTTCAGGTTGGTTACCGCGGAATCCAGACGGTTCTGGATAGCACCCAGGGAAGAACGGAATTTGTCGATGGAGCTGATAGCAGCGTCCAGAGCAGCCAGAGGATCTTTGGTTACGGTTCCTTCACTTGTTGACTCGGTAGTCAGTGTTCCATTAGCGCTAACATAAACCTCGGCACCAACTTTTGGCGCATATTTACCAGTACCAGTTCCTGAGTCTACAGTTACCTTACCATTGTTAGCATCAATAGAATATTTGGTGGTGTATGAACCAACAGTTGTCATCTCACCATCAGAATCTGTATATGTCGCGGTAGCACCGGCAATCGCCGTATTATTTGATGTTTTTGCACTTGCGGTGCCATCACCTGCAGCAAACACAGCCTGATATGACTGAACACCAGATTTATAGGTGATCGTCGCGGATGTATCACCATCTACAGCTGTAGCAGCGACTTGTTTAGCGGTAGCAACTTTATTCAATACAGCTTCTTTGCTAGCAGTATCAGTGAAAGACACACCTGCATTAGCAGCAGCAGCAGCAGCGTCAGCTCCTGTTTTGAAGTTATATGTTGTTCCACCCATCGTGACGGATGCTGTTTTGTCGAAACCAATTGACTGGCCATCACCGGCTTTCTTGAACAAACCATCAAGAGTCGCAGCTGTTGCCCCCCGGCATCGTTCGTTGTCAAGTTACCATCGGTAGTCAGGAACGCATCCTGTCCTCCGATAGTGATTTTGCCATTTGCATCTACATCAAAATTGACTTCACCGCTTTCTGCTTTATAAACGCCGCTTGACGTTTGTCCTGCCGGTGGAAGCAGCCCAGCCGCAACACCACCAGCCAGAGCAGCGGTATTGTTAGAAGTATTGTCAAACGAGAAGTTACCTGAAGCAGCATTATAGGTATAAATTGTTGCAGTCTGTGCAGCATCAGCTTTGATAGTAACAGTATCGCCATCTTTCAGCTGATTCAGAGCTTGAGCAGCAGTTAATGCGTTGTTTGTTGTAGTGATAGTGTTGTTGGCTGCGTTCATTTTAGCAGCGGTCAAATCACTGATAGTCGCTGCTTTGTTAGCAATAGTGCCAGACCCATTCACGTTAAAACCGTTCAGACCCAGAGTATCAGAGTCAATTTTCTTCAGGTCAATCGAAATAGTCTGACCATCATTCGCACCAACCTGAATTTTCATGGTGCCGTCTTTTGCCAGCACGTTCACGCCGTTGAACTGGGTCTGACCGGATACGCGGTCAATTTCGTCCAGACGGGATTTGATTTCGTCCTGGATGGAGTCCAGGTCAGAATCGGAGTTAGTACCGGTAGTGGCCTGAACGGTCAGCTCACGGATACGCTGTAAGTTGTTGTTGATTTCAGACAGCGCGCCTTCAGTGGTCTGCGCAACGGAGATACCGTCGTTGGCGTTACGCGCAGCCTGAGTCAGGCCTTTAATGTTGGAGGTGAAACGGTTAGCAATCGCCTGACCCGCTGCGTCATCCTTCGCGCTGTTGATACGCAAGCCAGAAGACAGACGCTCGATAGAACTGGACAGAGCAGACTGGTTCTTGTTGATATTGTTCTGAGTGATCAGCGAGAGGCTGTTGGTATTAATGACTTGTGCCATGATTCGTTATCCTATATTGCAAGTCGTTGATTACGTAATGGGTTTCCACCCGTCGGCTCAATCGCCGTCAAACTTGTTATCGTCTGCCGTTAAACAACCTTTAGAATTTTTTTCGCAATCACGCATTTTTTTAGCCGCCGAAATACTCTTTTCTCTTGCCCTTATTCCCGCCATTAAAAATTTAGAATTAAGCGTAAACTTTGTGACATTCAGGCCGATAACCCGGTATTCGTTCTACGTGTCGACAGATAAAAGGAAATCACATGGCAAGTATTTCATCGCTGGGAGTCGGGTCGGGCCTGGATTTAAGTAGCATTCTTGATAGCCTCACCGCCGCCCAGAAGGCGACGCTGACGCCTATCTCTAAACAGCAGACATCTTATACCGCAAAGCTGAGCGCCTACGGGACGCTGAAAAGCGCACTGACCACGTTCCAGACCGCTAACACCGCGTTGTCGAAGGCTGACCTGTTTTCCGCCACCACCACCACCAGCAGCAGCACCGCGTTTAGCGCCACTACGGCAGGGAATGCGATTGCCGGGAAATACACCATCAGCATCAGCCATCTGGCGCAGGCGCAAACGCTGACCACCAGCACCACCAAAAGCGATACCAAAACCGCAATCGCCACCAGCGACAGCACGCTGACCATTCAGCAAGGCGGCGGTAAAGATCCGATCACCATCGATATCAGCGCGGCCAACTCCTCGCTGAGCGGTATTCGCGATGCCATCAACAACGCGAAAGCGGGCGTCAGCGCCAGTATCATCAACGTCGGTAACGGCGAATATCGTCTGTCGGTGACCGCAAATGACACCGGTAGCGATAACGCCATGACGCTGACCGTCAAAGGCGACGACGCGCTGCAAAGCTTTATGGGTTATGACGCTAAAGCCAGCAGCAACGGGATGGATGTCTCCGTTATTGCGCAGAACGCCCAGTTGACCGTCAACAACGTGGCCATTGAGAACAGCAGCAACACCATCAGCGACGCGCTGGAAAACATCACCCTGAACCTGAACGATGTCACCACCGGCAACCAGACGCTGACCATCACCCAGGACACCACCAAGGCGCAAAAGGCCATCAGCGACTGGGTCACCGCCTATAACTCGCTGCTGGACACCTTTAGTAGCCTGACAAAATACACCGCCGTCGACGCAGGTTCCGATAGCCAGAGCGCAAACAACGGCGCCCTGCTCGGCGACTCGACGCTGCGCACGATTCAGACTCAGCTCAAAAGCATGCTGAGCAACAGCGCCAGCTCCTCACAGTTCAAAACGCTGGCGCAGATCGGTATCTCTACCGACCCAAGCACCGGCCAGCTTGAGCTGGATGCCGACAAACTCACCGCCGCGCTGAAAAAAGACGCTACCGGCGTCGGTACTCTGATCGTCGGCGACGGCAAAAAAACCGGCATCACCACTACCATCGGCACCAACCTGACCAGCTGGCTTTCCACCACCGGCATCATCAAGGCCGCCACCGATGGCGTCAGCAAAACGCTGAACAAATTAACCAAAGACTACAACGCCGCCAGCGATCGTATCGATGCGCAGGTTGCGCGCTACAAAGAACAGTTTACCCAGCTGGATGTGTTAATGACCTCGCTGAACAGTACCAGCAGCTACTTGACGCAGCAGTTTGAATCGACCAGCAATTCCAAGTAATCACTTTTGATCGGGAGAGACATCATGTACGGGGCAAAAGGTACGCAGGCCTACGCACAGATTGGAGTGGAAAGCGCCGTCATGAGCGCCAGTCAACAGCAGCTTGTCACCATGCTGTTTGACGGCGCGCTCAGCGCGCTGATCCGCGCCCGCCTGTTTATGCAGGACGGCAACCAGCAAGGGAAAGGTCTTTCCCTGTCGAAAGCCATCAACATTATCGAAAACGGGCTGAAAATTGGCCTGGATGAGGACAGCCGCGACGAGCTGACGCAGAACCTGCTGTCGCTGTATGCCTATATGGTCAGACGCCTTCTGCAAGCCAACCTGCACAATGATGTTAGCGCCATTGAGGAAGTTGAGGCGTTAATGCGCAACATCGCTGATGCCTGGAAGGAATCTCTTCTTACGCCTAACTTGATTCAGGACGCCGTCTAATGAGCCATGCACCGCACCTTTATCTGTCGTACCAAAAGCTGGTTGAAAAAAGCAATCTGATGCTACGGCTTGCCACGGAGGGACTGTGGGACGAATTAATCGCCAGCGAAATGGAGTACGTCAATGCGGTGCAAAAGATTGCTCAACTGACGCGAGAGAGCCAGCCAACGGAACCGCTTCAGGAACAACTTCGCCCGATGCTGCGTAAAGTGCTTGATAACGAAAATACCGTAAAGCGCCTGTTGCAGGCCCGTATGGACGAACTGGCGAAACTGGTTGGACAATCGTCAATCCAGAAAACGGTGATGACGACCTACGGTAATCAGGCGGTCACGTACTGGTTCCGCAGGATAATGTAGACCTGAATCACTGATAAATAGCGCTCCGGCATCAACCATGCCGGAGCGACCAAATCTTACGGCAGCACCGACGGCAGTGGCGCTTTAGTCAATGCGTTGGCGCATTCTACCGTGGGCCGCTCAACCCGCTGCAATGTCATTCCATCGTATTTCAGCGAATTGCCATCGCGTTCCACCGCATAAACATCCAGCTTGTTGGTCACGTTGTAGACATCGCTATCGCGCAGAGTGAGTTTACCCGGCAGCGCAATCACCCGTTGCCACTGGCGGCAGTCCAGCGTGTCGCCGTCGCGAGTGACAATCAGGCTGGCTATCGCCTCCGGGCTGACCAGCGCACGCTGCGGCCCATGGTCTGCCAGTAGCCCGCCAGCCCTGCCGGAGCAGGCGATTTCACCACGGTTGAGTAGTTTTCAATCTGCGCACAGCCCGCCAGCGTCATCAGCGCTGCCACAATGGCTAATTTTTTCATTATTCATCCTGTTCCGGGAGAAAAAAACAGAAACATTATAGCGTTAAACCTGTGGGGTTTCACGGAAAAGACGGTGCGTAGAGGGTAATCCGGACGAACGGAGGCAGGACTCTCCCAACATTGAACTCCATTGAGAGAGTGACAGACGCAGACTTACCTGCCTTTCATATGAGCATGTATTTTTCGTAATCGACGAAGTTCGCCCAGTAGAGACCTCAAATAATTTCCTGTTCAGGATAATCGCAAAAAATTAATTAAATAAACTGGTACTAATTTAAAAATGAGCGCCGGGAGAGACTATAATGGGGCGAACTCTTGGTTAAGGCACACATATGAAAACTTTACTGTTATTACTTCCGGTATTCCTCGTTGGATGTACAACCGTTAGCAAAACTTACGGTCCAGATGGAAAAGAAGCTTATGAATTAGCTTGTTCCGGTACTGTTCAGGACTGGGGAGATTGTCAGAAGAAAGCTGGCGAGCTGTGCGGAACCCGGGGTATAATATTCTCAGTGTCAATGGGAGCAGGGGCAGTATTCACTGCTAATCCGCAGTCAGCATTCGGTAGTACTACAATCTATAGAAATATGATGATTGCTTGCAAGTAATCACCTGGATCTCTTGAGCCGCCTCCGGGCGGTTTTATATTGCCATCACCATGGGCAGACCCATCCTAATGGCAATACGGATTACTTCTTACAGAGAATGTGCAATTCCTTGCGATTAAAACCGCCTTCTTTTGATAGATCCTGATAACCACCAGGACAAACCTCATTTGCTTTTGAATAGCAAACATCCCAACCCGTCGCGGCACCACATTGGATGTCGTACTCACTGGAACCATCTGGACGTTTTATTTCCTGGGATGTGGAGCATGCAGTGAGAATGCACGCGGAGGCTATCAGCATTAGTACTTTCATTTTTATCTCTCAGTTGAGTTTATTACTGAATAACTATGCTCGAAACACCTCAAAGCTCACAAGATCTTTTATGGCAAAACAGAAATGGGACGAGTTGGTGTGCGCTATCGAAGAACACACCACTCAAGACATACTTACGCATGCAGGTCCTCAGGCGCTGGAGGATAGTGAATAAGCCATACTGATGCACAAATAGTCTGTCTGGTTTACGGACCAGGATGTATGAAAACAATCAGGAACAGATACTCATTCTGAACCAGAAATTAAATCAGTTTGTCCCACTCATACCCCAGCCCGTAGGATTGGATGTGATTAAAGAAGTATAAACAATGAGTTAGATTGATTACACCTGCATCCCCATCACTTCCTGATAGGCGCTCACCAGTTTATTACGCACCTGAATCCCCATCTGCAATGAAACGGACGCTTTTTGCAGATCGGTCATCACATCGTTCAACGCGATGCCGGGTTCTCCCAGTGAAAACTTCTCCGCCTGCGCTTTGGCGCTATTTTGCGTATCGCTGATGCGGTCGAGCGCCGCGTGCAGCTGACCGGCAAAGCTGATGGTTGGCTGTGTATCCACGCTTTGACTGCGCGCCATTGATGCCGTTGCCTGCATCTGCGACAGCACGCCCTCAATACCCTGAATCGCCATGTTGACTCCCAGATTGTGTTTAACCTGGGAACGAGCTTATCAGTTTGTCAATAAGATAAAGGCGCTAAATAGCGCTATAAAAACGGGTTATTTGGCCCATCAAATTTCCCGAAGCATCAAATAATGGCATAGCTGTCTTTATGTGTTTTGCGCCAGGGAGTCTGCTTTGTTTTCGTTTACGTTTAACGCCATTGATCAGGATCGACGAGGTGCGCAATGAGCGCGAGTGCTACGGCTACGCCACAAAATAAAACTGTAGAATGGGTCAATCGCCTGCGCGCTAATCCAAAAATTCCACTGATGGTGGCCAGTGCCGCCGCGGTGGCTATTCTCGTGGCAATGGTACTGTGGGCCAAATCCCCGGACTATCGCACGCTGTTCAGTAACCTGTCCGATCAGGACGGGGGGCCATCGTGACCCAACTGACCCAGATGAACGTCCCCTATCGTTTCGCCGATAACGGCGGTGCGCTGGAAGTGCCCGCTGACAAAGTGCATGAACTGCGCCTGCGACTGGCCCAGCTCGGCCTGCCGAAAGGCGGCGCGGTGGGTTTTGAACTGCTCGATCAGGAAAAATTCGGCATCAGCCAGTTCAGCGAGCAGGTGAACTACCAGCGCGCGCTGGAAGGTGAACTGTCGCGTACCATCGAAACCCTCGGTCCGGTCAAAAGCGCCCGCGTGCACTTAGCGATGCCAAAACCTTCGCTGTTCGTACGCGAGCAGAAATCCCCTTCTGCCTCCATTACCGTCAACCTCGAACCGGGCCGCGCGCTTGATGAAGGGCAAATCTCCGCGGTGGTCCATCTGGTCTCCAGCGCCGTAGCGGGTTTACCGCCGGGCAACGTCACCGTGGTCGATCAGGGCGGCCATCTGCTGACCCAGTCCAATACCAGCGCTCGTGACCTGAATGACGCGCAGCTGAAATACACCGCCGACGTTGAAGGCCGCGTTCAGCGCCGCATTGAAGCGATTCTTGGGCCGATCGTCGGTAACGGTAACGTGCATGCGCAGGTCACCGCGCAGGTGAACTTCGATAATAAAGAGCAAACCGACGAACAGTATCGCCCGAACGGCGATCCTAACCAGGCCGCCATTCGTTCGCGCCAGGTGAGCGAAAACGATCAGGTCGGTAGCCCGTATCCGGGCGGCGTTCCTGGCGCGCTGTCGAACACCCCGGCACCGGCGCCGTCGGCGCCGATTGCCAACCCGCCGGCGAATCAGGCTAACGCGCAGAATGCCAATACCCGCACAGCCGCCACCACCGGTCCGCGCAATACCCAGCGTAGCGAAACCAGCAACTTCGAACTCGATCGCACCATTTCGCACACCAAAAAGAACGTTGGCGATGTTCAGCGTCTGTCGGTCGCCGTGGTGGTCAACTATCGCAATCTGCCAGACGGTAAGCCGCTGCCGCTGACCAGCGTTCAGATGAAACAGATTGAAGATTTAACCCGCGAGGCGATGGGCTTCTCCAGCCAGCGCGGCGATACCCTGAACGTGGTCAACTCGCCGTTTAACAGCAGCGATGACAGCGGTGGTGAACTGCCGTTCTGGAAGCAGCAGTCGTTTATCGATCAGCTGATGTCCGCCGGTCGCTGGCTGCTGGTGCTGATTGTTGCCTGGCTGCTGTGGCGTAAAGCGATTAAACCGCAGCTTGTGCGCCGTGAACAGGCCGCCCAGGCCGAAGTGGAAAAAGCCAAAGCGCAGCAGGAAATTCAGGAAGCCGTTGAGGTTCGCCTCAGCAAAGATGAACAGACCCAGCAACGCCGTGCCAACCAGCGCCTGAGCGCCGAGGTGATGAGCCAGCGTATTCGCGAAATGTCTGATAACGATCCGCGCGTCGTGGCGCTGGTCATTCGCCAATGGATGAATAACGACCATGAGTAATCTTACCGGAATCGACAAAAGCGTCATTTTGCTGATGACGATTGGCGAAGATCGCGCCGCCGAGGTGTTTAAGCACCTCAGCACCCGCGAAGTACAGCAGCTCAGTACCGCCATGGCGGGCATCAAGCAGATCTCGAATAAACAGCTGACCGACGTGCTGGCCGAGTTTGAGCAAGAGGCCGAGCAGTTCGCGGCGCTGAGCGTTAACGCCAATGAATATCTGCGCTCGGTGCTGGTTAAAGCACTGGGCGAAGAGCGCGCCTCCAGCCTGCTGGAGGACATTCTCGAAACCCGCGAAACCACCAGCGGGATCGAGACGCTCAACTTTATGGAACCGCAGAGCGCCGCCGATATTATCCGTGACGAGCATCCGCAGATCATCGCCACCATTCTGGTCCACCTCAAGCGTGGTCAGGCGGCCGATATTCTGGCGCTGTTCGATGAACGTCTGCGACACGACGTCATGCTGCGTATCGCCACCTTCGGCGGCGTGCAGCCGGCCGCGCTGGCGGAACTGACAGAGGTGTTGAACGGTCTGCTCGACGGCCAGAACCTCAAGCGCAGCAAAATGGGCGGTGTGAGAACGGCGGCAGAAATTATCAACCTGATGAAAACGCAGCAGGAAGAAGCGGTTATTACCGCGGTACGCGAATTCGACGGCGAGCTGGCGCAAAAAATTATCGACGAAATGTTCCTGTTCGAAAACCTGGTCGAGGTCGACGATCGCAGCATCCAGCGCCTGCTGCAGGAAGTGGATTCCGAATCGTTGCTTATCGCGCTCAAAGGTTCCGAGCCGCCGCTACGCGAGAAGTTCCTGCGCAATATGTCCCAGCGTGCTGCCGACATTCTGCGCGACGACCTCGCCAACCGTGGCCCGGTACGTCTGTCGCAGGTCGAGAACGAACAGAAAGCCATTCTGCTTATTGTGCGTCGTCTGGCCGAAACCGGCGAGATGGTGATTGGCAGCGGAGACGACACCTATGTCTGATACCACGCCGTGGAAAGTCTGGCAGCCTGACGATCTCTCGCCGCCGGTGGAGGTGGAGTTTACTCCTCTCACCCTCGACGAACCGGACGCCGTGCAGGAAGAAATTTCTGCCGAGCAGTTGCAGCAACAGCAGTTGGCTCAGCTACAGATCCAGGCTCATGAACAAGGCTATCAGGCCGGGCTGCGTGAAGGCCACGCGGCGGGTCAACAACAGGGCTATCAGGAAGGTCTGGCGCAGGGGCTCGAACAGGGCCTGGCACAAGCCAAACAGGATCAGGCCCCTATTCATGCCCGCATGCAGCAGCTGGCGAGCGAATTTCAGCACACCCTGGATACGCTTGACAGCGTGATCGCCTCACGTCTGATGCAGATGGCGCTGGAAGCCGCGCGACAAATTGTCGGCCAGATGCCGGTGGTCGATAACACCGCGCTGATCAAACAGATTCAATCGCTGCTGCAGCAAGAGCCGCTGTTCAGCGGCAAGCCGCAGCTGCGGGTCAGCCCGGAAGATTTACCGCGCGTCGAGGAGATGCTGGGCGCCACGCTGAATCTTCACGGCTGGCGGCTGCGCGGCGACCCAACGCTGCACCCCGGCGGCTGTAAGGTCTCCGCAGATGAGGGCGATCTCGACGCCAGCGTGGCCACGCGCTGGCAGGAACTGTGCCGCCTGGCGGCACCGGGAGCCTGCTGATGACCGTGCGCCTGACCCGCTGGCTGAACACCCTCGACAACTTTGAGGCCCGCATTGCCCAGCTTCCCGCCGTGCGCCGTTACGGCCGCCTGACCCGGGCCACCGGGCTGGTGCTGGAAGCCACCGGGCTGCAGCTGCCGCTTGGCGCAACCTGCATTATTGAGCGTCAACAGGGTACCGAGATGCAGGAAGTGGAAGCCGAAGTGGTCGGCTTCAATGGTCATCGCCTGTTTTTAATGCCGCTTGAAGAAGTTGAAGGCATTTTACCCGGCGCGCGGGTTTATGCCCGTAGCGCCGTCGGCGACGGACTGCAAAGCGGTAAACAGCTTCCGCTCGGCCCGGCGCTGCTTGGCCGCGTACTCGACGGCAGCGGCAAACCGCTCGACGGCCTGCCCGCGCCGGATACCACGGAAACCGGCGCGCTGATCACGCCGCCGTTCAACCCACTCCAGCGTACGCCGATTGAGCACGTGCTGGATACCGGCGTGCGGCCAATCAATGCCCTGCTCACCGTCGGTCGCGGCCAGCGTATGGGGCTGTTTGCCGGCTCCGGCGTCGGTAAGAGCGTACTGCTCGGCATGATGGCGCGCTATACCCGCGCGGACGTCATCGTCGTCGGTCTTATTGGCGAGCGTGGTCGCGAGGTGAAAGATTTCATCGAGAATATTCTCGGCACCGAAGGCCGCGCACGTTCCGTGGTGATTGCCGCGCCCGCCGACGTTTCTCCTCTGCTGCGTATGCAGGGCGCCGCTTACGCCACCCGCGTGGCGGAAGATTTCCGCGATCGCGGACAGCATGTGCTGTTGATCATGGATTCGCTGACCCGTTACGCGATGGCGCAGCGTGAAATTGCCCTGGCAATCGGTGAACCACCGGCCACCAAAGGCTACCCGCCTTCAGTCTTTGCCAAGCTGCCCGCGCTGGTTGAACGCGCCGGGAACGGCATCAGCGGCGGCGGTTCGATCACCGCGTTTTATACCGTGTTAACCGAAGGCGACGATCAGCAGGATCCGATCGCCGACTCCGCCCGCGCCATTCTAGACGGCCATATCGTGCTGTCGCGACGGCTGGCCGAGGCCGGTCATTACCCGGCAATTGATATTGAAGCCTCTATCAGCCGTGCCATGACCGCGCTGATTAGCGAGCAACACTACGCGCGAGTGCGCAATTTTAAACAGCTGCTTTCCAGTTTTCAGCGTAACCGAGACCTGATTAGCGTCGGCGCGTACGCCAAAGGCAGCGATCCGATGCTGGACAAAGCCATCACGCTCTGGCCGCACCTGGAAGCATTTTTACAGCAAGGCATTCTTGAAAAAGCAGACTGGGAATCATCAATCCAGGCGCTGGAATTGATTTTCCCAACGTCATAGTGAAGCAAGAGGATCACCAATATGGCGCAGCACGGTGCATTAGCAACGCTTAAAGAACTGGCAGAAACCGATGTCGACAACGCCGCTCTGGTGTTGGGCGAGATGCGACGCGGCTGCCAGCAGGCGGAAGAACAACTCAAAATGTTGATGGACTATCAGCTTGAATACCAGAACAGCCTGAATAACGACATGACGCAGGGGATCGCGAGCCTGCGCTGGCAAAACTACCAGCAGTTTATTCAGACACTGGAAAAAGCCATTGACCAGCATCGTCAGCAGCTTATTCAGTGGAACAACAAAGTCGAACAGGCGCTGAACTTCTGGCGCGAGAAAAAACAGCGTTTGCAGGCATGGCAAACGCTACAGGACCGGCAGGCCTCTGCGGAGCTGCTTGCGGAAAACCGTCTGGATCAGAAAAAGATGGATGAATTTGCCCAACGAGCAACCATGAGGAAACCAGAATGATCACTCTGCCTAACCTGGCCATCAGCGATGCAAGCCTCGCAGGGCCGATACCGCAGCCAAAACCGCAGGCGGCGCCGAGGATTTTCTGGCCCTGCTGGCGGGTGCATTAACGCAAGCCGGCGATGCAACAAACGCGGGCAAAATCGCCCAACTGTCCGGCGAGGACGCGGCGGCGCTGCGCGATGTCAAAGCGAAAGGTCAATCCATCACCGAATGGCTGGTACAGCAGGAAGCGACACGCGCCACCGCTGAGATTGGTGAAGCGACAGATATCAGCGAACAAAGCGACGCGCAAACGCTGCTCAGTTCGCTGGCGGCACACCTTAAAGGCGAAATAGCGTCAGGTAAGGATAAGCTCTGCGATAAAGAGAGCGACGAGGACAAACTCAGCGACGACGAACAGCGCAGCCTGAATGCGTTGATGGCTATGCTGCCCACGCCGCCGCAAGCCCGCAGACTGCGGTGAATTCGACCGCCAGCGCTACCAGCGATACGCTGAACGCGTTAAACGCGCCACTCAAACGTGACTCAGCAAAAGCCGACGGTTTTATCGATGTGAAAAGCGCTCCGGCCTCGCAACCGCAAACCGATGCCCGTGCGCTATCCGCCGACGCCGCCTTTGTGATCCCGGCGCAGAAAGCAGAAGCGGAAAGCACGCCAAGCCCAACCGCGCCAACGGCGACGGTGTCGCCGATTTCGCCACAGAGCAGCAGTTCACTGGCCGCCCGATGGCCGCCAGCGCCAACGTCCATGCCCAGCTTGGTACTCCGGACTGGCAGCAGAACGTCAGCCAGCACATCACGCTGTTTACCCGTCAGGGCCAGCAAACCGCCGAACTGCGCCTGCACCCGAGTCGTTAGGCCAGGTACACATTACGCTGAAGGTGGAAGATAACCTCGCGCAGATCCAAATGGCCTCGCCGCACAGCCACGTACGCGCGGCGTTGGAAGCCGCTCTGCCAGTGCTGCGCAGCCAACTGGAAGACAACGGAATCCAACTGGGCCAGAGCAATATCAGCAGCGACGGCTTTGCGGGCCAGCAACAGCAGCCCTCTTCCCAGCAATCGTTCGCCTCGCGCGCTGACGCCAACGCCAGCGATGCTCAGGACGACGCTGAGATGCTGGCCGTCCCTGCCGCCCTGCACGCCGTCTCTCGCGGCGATAACGCGGTAGATATCTTCGCTTAAACGCCAGAGGTAACACGATTATTCCCGTCTTTTCCACGCTTTGACCGGCGCGGGAGGCGGGATAATCATTGGATAAGCAGTAGTAAAAAGGAAGACCGCATCAGATGACTGACACCGCTATCAATAAAAAGAGCAAACGCTCGCTCTGGATCCCACTTTTGGTGCTGGTAACGCTCGCCGCCTGCGCCACAGCAGGTTACAGCTACTGGCGCATTGAGCATCAGAACGCCCGGCCGCGCCAAAAGAAGCGCCGCCGCCGGCCGCACCGGTCTTTTTCCCGCTGGATACCTTCACCGTCAACCTGGGCGATGCCGATCGCGTGCTGTACGTGGGCATCACGCTGCGCATGAAGTCCGAAGCTGACCGCGCCCGTCTGAACGACTATCTGCCGGAAGTGCGCAGCCGCATGCTGCTGCTGTTGTCGCGTCAGGATGCGACTAAACTGGCAACAGACGAAGGCAAAAAACAGCTCGCAAACGATATTAAAGAGACGCTGAGCGCTCCGTTAATTGCCGGTCAGCCGAAACAGAACGTTACCGACGTTCTGTACACTGCCTTTATTCTGCGGTAGAGCCATGGGCGACAGTATTCTTTCTCAGGCCGAAATCGATGCGCTGTTAAACGGCGACAGCGACAAATCAAGTGAACCGCTGGCGGGCGCGACGGGCGAAGATGACATTCGCCCTACGACCCCAATACCCAGCGCCGCGTGGTCCGTGAGCGACTGCAGGCGCTGGAGATTATTAACGAGCGTTTCGCCCGCCACTTCCGTATGGGGTTATTCAACCTGCTGCGTCGTAGCCCGGACATTACCGTGGGGGCGATCCGCATTCAGCCCTACCACGAGTTTGCCCGTAACCTGCCGGTGCCGACCAACCTCAACCTGATTCACCTTAAGCCGCTGCGCGGTACCGGCCTGGTGGTGTTCTCGCCAAGCCTGGTGTTTATCGCGGTGGACAACCTGTTCGGCGGCGACGGTCGCTTCCCGACCAAGGTTGAGGGACGTGAATTCACCCATACCGAGCAGCGGGTGATTAACCGCATGCTCAAGCTGGCGCTGGAAGGCTATAGCGATGCCTGGAAAGCGATTAACCCGCTGGAGGTGGAGTACGTCCGTTCGGAGATGCAGGTGAAGTTCACCAACATTACCACCTCACCGAACGATATCGTGGTGAACACGCCATTCCACGTGGAAATCGGCAACCTGACCGGCGAATTTAACATTTGCCTGCCGTTCAGCATGATTGAACCGCTGCGCGAACTGCTGGTCAACCCGCCGCTGGAAAACTCACGCCACGAGGACCAAAACTGGCGCGAGAACCTGGTACGCCAGGTGCAGCATTCCGAGCTGGAACTGGTGGCGAATTTCGCCGATATCTCGCTGCGTTTGTCACAGATACTCAAACTTAAACCCGGTGACGTTCTGCCGATTGACAAGCCAGACCGCATTATCGCTCACGTCGACGGCGTACCGGTGTTAACCAGCCAGTACGGCACCGTGAACGGCCAGTATGCGCTGCGCGTAGAACATTTGATCAACCCGATTTTGAATTCGCTGAACGAGGAACAGCCCAAATGAGTGATATGAATACTCCACCCGATGACAACAGCGGATCCGTGGACGATCTGTGGGCTGAAGCGCTGAACGAGCAAAAATCCACCTCCGGAAAAAGCGCCGCCGACGCGGTCTTCCAACAGTTGGGCGGCGGTGATGTCAGCGGTACGTTGCAGGATATCGACCTAATTATGGATATCCCGGTCAAGCTGACCGTGGAGTTAGGCCGCACGCGCATGACCATCAAAGAGCTGCTGCGTCTGACGCAAGGTTCGGTGGTGGCGCTGGACGGTCTGGCCGGTGAACCGCTGGATATTCTGATTAACGGCTATTTGATAGCGCAAGGTGAAGTGGTGGTGGTTGCCGATAAATACGGCGTTCGCATTACCGACATCATCACGCCGTCAGAACGCATGCGCCGTCTGAGCCGCTGATATGAGCGCAACCCACTCCGCGCCTGTAGTAACACCATCGCACGCTGCGCCGGCGAGCCACACCACCACGCCGGTGACGGTAGCGCACGCCAATGAACCGACGACTTCACCGCTGATTCAGGTGAGCGGCGCGCTACTGGGCATTATCGTGCTGATTCTGGCCGCCGCGTGGGTCATTAAACGCGTTCTGCCCGGTACCGTGCAGGGCCGAAGCAGCAGCGGCCTGAAGGTGAGCGCCAGCGCATCGTTAGGGGCGCGTGAGCGGGTGGTGATTGTGAACGTCGAGGATGCGCGGCTGGTGCTGGGCGTCACCGCCCAGCAGGTAACGCTGCTGCATACCCTGCCGCCAGCGCCGCCGGAAAACCCGCCGCCGCAGGCTAACGCGCCGGAATTTGCTTCACTGATGAAAAACATGCTTAAGCGTCCCGGGAGATCCTGATGCGCCGTATTTATTCCCTCGCGCTGGGCGGGTTGCTATTGCTCTCGCCTTCCGCCTTTGCTCAGCTTCCGGGTTTAATCAGCCAGCCGCTGGCCAACGGCGGGCAGAGCTGGTCGTTGCCGATCCAAACGCTGGTGTTTATCACCTCGCTGACCTTTATCCCGGCGATTTTGCTCATGATGACCAGCTTTACGCGCATCATCATCGTCTTCGGCCTGCTCCGCAGCGCGCTGGGTACGCCGTCCGCGCCGCCTAACCAGGTGCTGCTGGGCTGGCGCTGTTTCTCACCTTTTTTATTATGTCGCCGGTGATTGATAAAGTTTATACCGACGCGTATCAGCCGTTTAGCGAAGATAAAATCACCATGCAGGAGGCGTTAGATAAAGGCGCGCAACCGCTGCGTGAATTTATGCTGCGCCAGACACGCGAAGCCGACCTGGCGCTGTTTGCCCGGCTGGCCAACAGCGCACCGATTCAAGGCCCGGAAGCCGTGCCGATGCGCATTCTGCTGCCCGCCTACGTCACCAGCGAGCTGAAAACCGCTTTCCAGATTGGCTTCACTATTTTTATACCGTTTCTGATTATCGACCTGGTCATTGCCAGTGTGCTGATGGCGCTGGGATGATGATGGTACCGCCCGCGACCATTGCCCTGCCCTTCAAGCTGATGCTGTTTGTGTTGGTCGATGGCTGGCAGTTACTGGTCGGTTCGTTGGCGCAGAGTTTTTACAGTTAAGGAGTACCATGACCCCTGAATCCGTCATGATGATGGGCACCGAGGCGATGAAAGTGGCGCTGGCTCTGGCGGCACCGCTGCTTTTGGTCTCGCTGGTCACCGGTCTGATTATCAGTATTCTGCAAGCGGCCACGCAGATTAACGAAATGACGCTGTCGTTTATCCCAAAATTATCGCCGTGTTTATCGCGATCATCGTCGCCGGGCCGTGGATGCTGAATCTGCTGCTTGACTATGTACGCACGTTGTTTAGCAACCTGCCCTACATCATCGGTTAAGCATTATGCTTCACATGACCAGCGACCAGTGGGTTTCATGGCTCGGCCTCTACTTCTGGCCGTTGCTGCGCGTGCTGGCGCTGATCACCACCGCGCCGATACTCAGTGAACGCTCTGTGCCTAAACGGGTGAAAGTCGGTTTGGGGATTATTATCACCTTCGTCATTGCCCCTTCGCTGCCGCCGGTCGATGTGCCGATTTTTTCCGCCAACGCGCTCTGGCTGGCGTTACAACAAATCCTCATCGGCATCGCGCTAGGCTTTACGATGCAGTTTGCCTTTGCCGCCGTACGAACCTGCGGCGAGATTGTGGGCCTGCAAATGGGTCTCTCGTTCGCGACCTTTGTCGATCCGGGCAGCAATCTCAACATGCCGGTACTGGCGCGCATTCTCGATATGCTGGCCATGCTGCTGTTCCTGGTCTTCAACGGCCATCTGTGGCTGATTTCACTGCTGGTCGACACCTTCCACACGTTGCCTATCGGCGGTGAGCCCATTAACAGCAATGCGTTTCTCGCGCTCGCCCGCGCGGGCGGCATGATTTTCCTCAACGGTCTCATGCTTGCGCTGCCGATCATTACCCTACTGCTGACCGTTAACCTGGCGCTCGGGATGCTGAACCGCATGACCCCACAGCTGTCGGTGTTTGTTATCGGCTTCCCCATCACCCTGACCGTCGGCATTATGCTGATGGCGGCGTTAATGCCATTAGTGGCCCCCTTCTGTGAACACTTATTTAGCGAAATATTTGATCTATTAGCTGATATTATCAGTGAGTTACCACGTATAAATTCTCCATAGTACCCTCCAGGTTATTATGAGGAAATTCCTAAAGTAAATTTGCAAAAACATCTACCAGCATATCGCTGGCGCGGGTTATTTGTTTTTACGTCTTTCACATAACCTAACATTTACTTTACTTTGAGATGATTCCTGGCAAATTATACGTAACTTTACGGGATAGTTGATGCCGCCTGATCGTCTTCATTCTCAATTTTTTATTTTCATTAGGTTCGCTGCGACGATGAAGTTCGAGGGTAATGGGTTAATTATCGTTACGCATTGAGTGAGGGTATGCCATGTCAACGATTATTATGGATCTATGCAGTTATACGCGGCTAGGGTTAACCGGATACCTGGCCAGTCGTGGAGTGAAGAAACGAGATATTGACAATGTTGAGAGCGTAGAAGCACTTACAGAAGTTTGCGCGACTCGTCATCCATCTGTCGTGTTCATTAATGAGGACTGCTTCATCCACGATGTGCAGAGTAGCTTGCATATCAAGCAGATCATTAATCAACATCCCAGGACTTTGTTCATTGTTTTTATGGCTATTGCCAATATTCATTTTGACGAATACCTGATGGTGCGGAGTAATCTGCTAATAAGTTCCAAATCGATAAAACCGGAAACCCTGGATAGCATTCTGGGGAATTATCTGAAAAAAGAAAAATCAGACGTAAAGCAAACTAATATGTCTACTCTGTCATTAAGCAGGACAGAATCAAGCATGCTGAAAATGTGGATGTCGGACAGGGAACGATTCAGATTTCCGATCAGATGAATATTAAAGCAAAAACCGTATCATCACATAAGGGTAATATTAAGAAGAAAATAAAAACGCATAACAAACAGGTTATTTATCATGTTGTGCGCCTGGCGGAAAATGTCACCTCGGGCATTTTCGTCAATATGCGCTAGGATATCCAGGCAGGGAAACTGGCGGTAGGGCTACCGCCAGATGATCGATTACGATTCGCTTTTCTCAACAAAAATTCCATCAGGATGGCCCACTTCGTTGAAAAACCAGATCCCCAGCGGATAGTCTTCCAGCGCGACCAGATACATCGTCCCTTCATTGAACTGTTCAATGGCCAGCACCACTCCGGAGCGACGCGGCCCCCCATCGGTTTTGACCGTCACACGATCGTTAACTTGCATAAACGCCTCTCCTGATTGGTTTTTCCCAGTGTAGAACAAAATTGTCATGCTGACAGCGGCCTTGACAACCAACTGGCTAAATATCCACCAATAACAAAAATTGAGCAAAAAGTGAGCAGCATTATAAGACGCATGTATAATTATACAGGGAGCGGTAAAAAGGGTATCTGTGATGAAATCAGCGATCGATCCTCGTGACATCAACGTTGATGCGCTACTGGCAGCTATCAACGAAATCAGCGAAAGCGAAATCCACCGTTCGTCGAACGATCCACACCACGTGAGCGTCGACGGTCGTGAATACCATACCTGGCGAGAACTGGCGGAAGCTTTCGAGCTGGATGTTCACGACTTCAGCGTGACAGAGGTGACGCGTTGAAGGCAAAAAAATCCCGACACGTCTGCGTCGGGATCAACCTTGCCGAAGCAAGAAGCATTGAAATATTCGTTACATCAGGAAACCTGACGTGGTGAAACATTATCGTTGTTTATGTTGAATGACAAGAATTATTCACCTAATAAATACATATGACCTCTCCGTCACGCATTGTTTCTTCTTTTAAGAACATCGATATAAATCAATCAGATGGCAACTTCCTCTAAACGGAATCATTGTTAATGTTTTGGGATTATTCTGATTACAATACTTATCCATAAGCTAAATTTATGATTTTCGCTGCTATGGCCTACGTAATCAGCCTTCCGCACACACCCGATTACGCCCGCCCTGTTTAGCCTGATACAGCCGACCGTCAGCAATCGACTGAAGGTGCTGGAAATCATAGCGCTGTAACTCTTCGCTACTGCACACTCCCAACGAAGCGCTCACCCGCAGCGTCTGATTGCGGCTGATGAGAATTTCACGGCTATAGATGCTCTCACGAATGCGTTCAGCGATAACCACCGCCTGTTCCAGCGATGTTTCCGGCAGCACGATACAGAACTCTTCGCCGCCGACGCGTCCGGCAATATCCGATTTGCGAATTTTATTGATAATCACCCGGCCAATATGGGTAAGCACCCGATCTCCGGCCTGATGGCCATATTGATCGTTGATACGCTTGAAGTGATCCAGATCCAGCTGAATCACCGACATCGGCGCCCCTCGCTGCTGGCTGACGGCAAGCGCTTTACCTGCTCGCTCAAACAGCGCGGCACGGTTATACAGACGGGTCAACATATCGTGCCAGGCGCGCCACTCCAGCGAATCCTGTAGCGACGACATATTGCGTACCATGCGGCGGATGACGGCCCAGGAGATAAGCAGCATGGAGGTAAACAGTATCCACAAAAGGGTTAGCGCGATACTGATGCTGCCAAAGTCGCCGCGGATCCCTTCCTCCAGGCTGTGAATGCGCAACAACACGCCGTCGAAATTGCGCAGTTTTTCCCAGCTGATGTAGCGGGAAAGCTGGCGCACGCTCCCTTCGTTATCGTGCTCGTAGGCATAGGCCAGCTGCGCCTGAATCTCTTGCGAAAGCTGCGTGCGTTTTTGCGGCTCCTCTTCGGATGAAGCAATCAGATTCATTCGGCGATCGTAGAGCTGATATTCCCCTCTTCCTCCCCTTCGACAGACTGCATCAGGAACTGGGTCATTTCGTTAACCGACAGCTGAATGGCCAACACGCCAAACCAGTAGTGATCGTAATCGAGCGGTACAGAGGCGGTGACCATCTGGGCTACCGGCACTTTATCGCGGTTGAAGCTGGTGTGCCATTTCACACCGCGCCCGGGTTATCTCGCTGTGACTGCTGGATAAACCATGGGCTGGTCGCCAGGCTGTAATAGTACTCGGTGATACCATTGCCCTGATTCTGTTCGGTGCTGAGGTAGAACCCGGCGCGCGAAACGTACAGCATATGGGTTTCAAAACGGGAAAGATGCTGACGCGTAATGGAAGAAAGGCGTAGCAGATAGCCCAGTTCGATGGCGGCCATAAACTCGTTGCCCAACAGCGAGTTATCACGCGACAGGAGATTGGTGTGTTTGACGAAGTTATCCGAGACGCCGTTCAGCGGCAACGTACGGTTGTTGTTTAGCGAGATCCGCCAGTCGGCGAACGCACGCTTGCGCTCAAACTCCTGCTCAGCGGTGCGCAACACTTCAAAGGCCAGAGGCACCTGAAGCGCGGATTCCATACCGTTGCGAAAAAACAGCAAGCGGTCAGTGTTGAACTGCAGCTGCGCGTCCATGTCGTTGGCGACGTTTTTCAGGTTATTGCGCTGGCTGGAGATATACGCATCCTCCAGCACGATGGTTTCGCGCCAGGTCAGCAACGTGGAGAAGAACAGCACCACCAGAAAGCAGATATTCACTACACGTTCGGGCTAACCCGACGCGTGAGCCGCGCCCACCATCCTGACGAAGCCGCCGTGGTGGCGGTCAAGGGACGCACATTGGCCTCCTGATACTCACAGAACCATCCCACATCCCACTACTGCGTTGCTGAAAATTCATGCTGCTCCATTACACTGCTCTACGACAAAGAGCCCGATAAGATCGGGTCTAAAACGCCCGGCAAATGCCGGGCGTAAACACGGTTATGATGCCTGTTCTTGCTGATGGATGGCGCCGGGAATCAGCTCATCTTCACGGAATGCTTCCCGTTTGACGCCGAAACCATCATACCAACGACACTCCACCATACCGCTGGCATAACCGGTTACCACCATCCGCGGCCCACCGTTTTTGGGCCGGACTTCATCACTGACCAAAAAGACCATTATTGCCTCCGGTATCAGGGTGAAACAGTTTTACATTAGCCTGGTCACGCCCTCTTTGCGTAGCGGAATTGGATTATTTATGCCGACTTTTTACGCAAACGGGCAATGAGATTCACCGCGGCCAACACCACGGCGCCAATGATAAATCCCAAGACCAGGTTTGCCAGCGTTGGCAACGCCATGGCCAACCACACCGACTGCTGCTGGGCAAAACCTTCAATGGCATGATGCAACGGCGCTACGCCGTGAACCACAATGCCGCCGCCCACCAGAAACATCGCCAGCGTTCCCACCACCGAGAGCGTTTTCATCAGCCACGGCGCTACCACCAGCAGGCCTTTTCCCAGCCCTTGCGCCAGCACGCTGCGCTTCTCGGCCAGCCAGTAACCCATATCATCCAGCTTGACGATCACCCCGACAATGCCGTAGACGCCCACGGTCACCAACAGCGCGATGCCGGATAAAATCAGTACCTGATTGAGCAACGGCGCTTGTGCCACAATGCCCAACGTAATCGCCACGATTTCCGCGGACAGAATAAAGTCGGTACGAATCGCCCCTTTGACTTTATCGCGCTCATAGATAGCCGGATCCTGCTGCGCAATCGTCTCCAGACGCTTCTGACGGGCAGCTTCATCGCCCTTGTGCTTACGCGCATGCAGGCTATGCAGCACCTTCTCCACGCCCTCAAAGCACAGATAGGCCCCGCCGATCATCAGCAACGGCGTCACCGCCCAGGGGATAAAGGCGCTGATCAGCAGCGCCAGCGGTACCAGAATCACCTTATTGAGCAGCGACCCCTTGGCCACGCTCCACACCACCGGCAATTCACGGTTGGCGCGCACGCCTGACACCTGTTGGGCATTCAGCGATAAATCATCGCCCAGCACACCGGCGGTTTTTTTCGCCGCCAGTTTGCCCATCATCGAGATATCGTCGAGTAAAGTCGCGATATCATCTAATAAGGTTAATAAACTACTTCCCGCCACAAGCGACATCCTTCCTTTTTGTTATTGAGAGTAAAGTATGAAGCAAAATAGCGCGGGGTGTAAGAGATACATATTTATAACATAAAAATAACATCAACCCCTTAATTAAAGCACTCGCCAGCGAACTCGTTTTCGCGTTTACTATCAGCCTGCTTGCTATTTTGCCGTGAGGAAGTATGCGTATTAAACAACTGTTACCCCTGATTGGCGCGCTGTTCGCGCTGTATATCATCTGGGGGTCGACCTATTTTGCCATCAGCATTGGCGTTGCCAGCTGGCCCCCGCTGATGATGGCGGGCGTGCGCTTCCTGTCGGCGGGCGTGGTGCTGATGATGTATCTGCTGGCGACCGGGCATCGGCTGCCGCCGCGCGGGCCGCTGCTCAACGCGGCGCTGATTGGCGTACTGCTGCTGGCCGTGGGGAACGGCATGGTGACGGTGGCGGAACATCAGCATGTGCCTTCGGGATCGCCGCCGTCATGGTGGCGACCGTACCGCTGTTTACCTTGTGCTTTAGCCGTTTTTTCGGCATCGCCACCGTAAGCTGGAATGGCTGGGGATCGCCATCGGTCTGGCGGGCATCGTGCTGTTAAACAGCGGCGGCAACCTTAGCGGCAACCCGTGGGGAGCGCTGCTGATTCTGATTGGTTCGCTAAGCTGGGCGTTTGGTTCGGTGTATGGATCACGTATCACGCTGCCAACCGGCATGATGGCCGGGGCAATTGAAATGCTGGCCGCCGGTATTGTGTTGATGCTGGCCTCGCTGCTCAGCGGTGAACGCTTGACGACGTTACCGGATCTGCACGGTTTTCTGGCGGTAGGTTACCTGGCGATTTTCGGTTCTATCATCGCCATTAATGCCTATATGTATCTGATTCGTAATGTTACCCCCGCCGTGGCAACCAGCTACGCTTACGTCAACCCGGTGGTCGCCGTGCTGTTGGGCACCGGTTTTAATGGCGAGCATCTCTCTGCGACTGAGTGGCTGGCGCTGGCGATTATCATTGCGGCGGTTGTCCTGGTGACCTTAGGCAAATACCTGTTCCCGGCGAAAGCGTCGGCTACTCCCTGCCCGACGAAGAAAGCAGGTTTAGATTCGTGATCCCCTGAATCCCGATCTGCGCGCTGCCTTCGCCGCCGCAGATCCACTCTTCCAGCCGTTCGCTCAGCGCGCTATCGCTTAGCTTCTGTCGTCCGCGTAGCGCGCACTCCCATACCACCAGCACTCGCCAGCCCTGTTCGACCAGCAGGCCGATATCCCGTCGATCGCGAGCAGCATTAGCGCCAATTTTCGCCAGCCAGAACTCGGTTCGCGTGGCGGGCACCTTAAACAAATAGCAATCGTGTTGATGCCAGAAACAGCCGTGGGTAAAAATGACGCAACGATAGTCATCGAGCGTAAAATCTGGCCGCCCCGGCAAACGCGTGTCCTGAGCCCGCCAGCGCAGGCCCAATTGCTCGAGCAAGGACGCCATCCTTTTTTCAATGGCGGTATTCTGCGTACCGATGGCACGCATATTTTTGCTGCGAGTAGCCTTATCGTGAACGTCCGCCATTCTTCTTCTCCGCATCCCGCTTTTGTACCGCTTGCAAGATACGCGACTCCAGCAGCCTGGCCACGGCGGCAAATACCGGCACGATCACCGAGTTACCAAACTGGCGATAGGCCTGGGTATCCGAGACCGGAATGCGAAAGCGGTAGCCCTGCGGCGATTCAAAGCCCATCAACCGCGCGCACTCGCGCGGCGTCAGGCGACGCGGTCGACGTAACTGATTCTGTGGATCGTCAAAATGTTTTTCGCCCAACGCGCGATCCCAGCCGCGATCGATGAGGATCTCCGCGCCGTCTTTGTAATAGCGTGCCGACAACGTACGCGCCACGCTGCTGGCTCGCGTTGGGTCAACCAGGCCATAACCGAATCCGTTGCCCTTTTCCTGATGCTTACGCGCATAGCGATAGAGGTACTTCCACAGCACCGGCGTCAGGATAAATTTGGCATCGACATTCGGCTCTAACAGCTCGCCAAACGTCGGGCGGCGCTCAGGGTAAAGCGCGGGAATATCGCGTAGGGTGAAGCCCTGATGCAGGCCTAAATCCCGGCGGAAGCCAACCAGCACAATACGTTCGCGGTGCTGCGGCAGGAAGTGCTGACCGTCGATAATCTTCGGATCATCGGCCCCCATATCCGCAGCATCGGCAACTTCATAGCCCAGCTCGTCCAGGGTTTGCATGATAATGCGGAAGGTTTTCCCGCCATCGTGACTCTTGAGATTCTTGACGTTTTCCAGCACAAAGATGGGCGGCCTGCGTGCGTCAATAATTCGTACTACGTCAAAAAACAGCGTGCCTTGCGTATCACAGGCAAACCCGTGCGCACGGCCCAGGGCATTTTTTTTCGATACCCCGGCAAGCGAAAACGGCTGGCAGGGAAAGCCTGCGAGCAGAACATCATGTTGCGGTATACATTGGCGAATATGCGCCTGGGCCTCAGCGTCGCTGACCTCGGTGCGGCCACTGAGCGTGACATCGCGAATGTCGGCGTTGAACTGGTGCTCATGCGGATCGCAGTACCAGTTCGCCTTATAGGTACGCACCGCGTGTTTGTTCCACTCGCTGGTGAACACGCACTGGCCGCCAATCGCCTCAAAGCCATTGCGTATTCCGCCAATACCGGCAAAAAGATCGACAAAGCGGAATGCATAATGCGGATGATGAGCGGGCGGCTTCGGCAGCAACCCAGCAAGATGCGCCTGCTCGTTTTCGCTGAGTCGGGTATTGGCACGCCCCAACGTGACGACACGTTTAACAATAGCCGGGCTCCAGTGCTGTTCCCCTACGGCAACCAGCTCGGCGACAACGGTCTTAAGATCGTAAATCTCCAGGATATGCTCCAGCAGCGCCTGAGCGTCCGGCTCGTCGGGTAACGCTACCTCGTTTGATAAGACTCGTTGTTGCATAAATTTGACCAGATACAGAAAAGGAAAAAGAAAGCGCAAATAAAGGCGAGATTATCACAGTTTGCTGGATTCTTGTGGCGCGAATCGCCGCAGCACATCCGCATCCAGCGACAGCGGGTCGCCCGCCAGTTCGGCGCTCAGTTTGGCCATAAAGTGCACCAGGAAATCAGCATTCTTTTGCGCTAATTCCCGCCCTTTCTCAGTTTGCATCGTCGCAGGCAGGCGCAGCAGTTTGGTCTGGAAATGGTCCAGCGCGTAGGTTTTGTCATCCAGCGCCCGGCGATCGGCGAAGGGATCGTCAGCATCGAACAGCGCCGTATTCATCGAACCCGAGACGGCAAACACGCGGGCCAAACCGATGGCACCCAGCGCCTCAAGCCGGTCGGCATCCTGGACAATTCGCGCTTCTTCTGTTTGCGGTAGAATCCTGGCGCTGAAGCTGTGCGCCGCTATCGCATGAGCGACAGCATCGTAACGTTCAGGTGGGAAATGGGGGAAATCACGCTGGAGGATCTCCAGGGTTTGCTGCGCCGCCAGCTGGGAAGAGCGTGCGCGATCGGGATGGTTCTTTGGCAAACTGACCAAATCGTGAAAATAGCTGGCCAGCAGGATGACGAGTAAATCGACGGGCTGCCCTTCCGCTATCTGTCGCGCGGTGCGCCAGACGCGGCGGAAATGGGCGATATCATGTGATGCGTCGCCACTATATTCATGTGTTTTAAACCAGAACTCAACGTCCTGCTGCCATGCGGTGAGATCCATTTAATTATCCCTGAGTGAGTGTCAGCCCTCAGCATAGCAATATCAGAAGCGTTCTTCCTGCTCTGCCTGACGAGGGCGCGTGTACCAGGCTATTCCGCCGAGGAGCCCACCAACAACGCTCAGGACCAAAAAACCCAGCAGCGCGCCAAGCCACTTACCGCTGGTGGAGCCAATTTCTCCGTCTATGGTTGCTCCCGGTATGGTCTGCACATCGCTGATGACCCAAATGTAATGACCCATCGCCCAGACAAAGTAGCCGCAAAACGCGTAAAAGACCCACAGCGCCAGCTTGCCTCCGGGCCACGGTCCATCTTTTCTTCCATAAAAACACTCTCATCACACACATCATTCAAACGGCCGCCACACAAATGGTGTGACGCAAATCACATTATAACAATTAAAGCGGCACGATAAACCCTCCAGCATCGGCTTCAAACCATGAAGTGTCACTGACTTGATCTCTGGCAAGTTTGTTCCTGTGCCAGTTTCTGTGCCGCATAACAAGCTGCTAAGCCAGATGTTTAATGGTTTCTTCAAATATTAATGTTTTATCAGGCGCCTTATTTACCGCTGAAATTCAGAGTTGCACCTATATAAAATAGTATTTATTTATCACTTAATATTCACTGTCAATATATTTAAAAAAGAGAAAACACTTTCTTTTTTATTTGCGGGATGTCATTATTATTGTCGTTATTAGCCTTTTGTTTATGCATCAAGATATTTTTACTTGTGACCTTCCCGACTGTATGCCAGTGCAGTCGGGATTTTTTTGGCTAAAAAACAGTCATAATACAAATCTATAAGTACATCGAAAACTAAAATAAAAACAGATAATACAATGAATTAGATACCTCCCGTAAATAAAAGGCAATTAAATCATATTACTTTTATTATAAATGAAATCATTTGAAATATTTAATATAACTTTATTACATTTATATCGTGAGGCAAATTGAACTCCCAATATAGTATTCAAACTTGTAGCGTCGGATGATGTTACTCTATTCACATGCGTTATCATGCAAAGGAAAGTATAATGAAAATTAAAGCACTGGCACTGCTGGTTCCTGCCTTATTAATGGCAGGCGCGGTAAATGCGGCGGAAATGTATAATAAAGACGGCAATAAAGTTGATCTGTACGGTAAGGTCGATGCACGTCACACATTTTCCGACAACGCTGGCGATGACGGCGATGAAACCTACGTGCAGATCGGTTTCAAAGGCGAAACCCAGATTACTAACGACCTGACTGGCTACGGCCAGTGGGAATACAAAACCTACGCTAACGACACCGAAGGCGCTGGTGACAAATCCTTCAACCGCCTGGCGTTTGCTGGCTTGAAGTTTGCCGACTTTGGTTCCTTCGATTATGGCCGTAACTACGGCTCAGTATATGACATTGAAGGCTGGACCGACATGCTGCCGGTATTCGGCGGCGACTCCTACACCTGGACCGACAACTTTATGGTTGGCCGTACCAACGGCGTAGCAACCTACCGTAACAGTGATTTCTTCGGTCTGGTAAACGGCTGGAACTTTGCGCTTCAGTATCAAGGGCTAATGAAGGTCCAAACGCCACTGAAGATCAGGAGGGCACTAAAAACGGTCACGGTGACGTTCGTTTCCAGAATGGTGACGGCTACAGCATGTCTACCACCTTTGACTTCAGCGATGTCGTCCCAGAACTGCAAGGATTGACCGTTGGTGCGGCTTACGCTACCTCTGATCGTACTAACGAGCAGGTTGGCTATGCTGGTGTTAACATTCAAAAAGGCAGCGTAAACGCAGGCGGCGATAAAGCTGACGTCTGGACCGTTGGGACTAAATACGACGCCAACAACGTCTATCTGGCAATGATGTATGCGGAAACCCGCAACATGACGCCATATGGTGACGAGGGTATTGCCAACAAAACGCAAAACTTCGAAGTTACCGCGCAGTACCAGTTTGATTTCGGCCTGCGTCCGTCTCTGGCGTGGGTATATTCTCGCGGTGTTGACGTTGTGGCGCACAATAACAATAGCCGTAATGACCTCTCCGATAAGGATCTGGTGAATTACATTGATGTTGGCGCGTACTACTACTTCAACAAGAACTTCTCAAGCTATGTGGATTACAAAATCAACATGCTGGATGAAGATTCCCAGTTCTACAGTGCAAACGGCATCTCTACCGATGACGTAGTCGGCATCGGTATGGTTTACCAGTTCTAATCAGAACGCCGATAAAACAAAGCCCGCATTCCATCATGCGGGCTTTTTTGTGGATTTTATGCTATGGCGCTTCCTGTAGCGCCAGACGCACAAAACCGTTATTTTGCGCCAGCAGTTCATGGGCTTTCCAGGCATCCATCCCGGTAAGCACCATCAGTACCGCTGTTTTACAGTTATGGTCACAACTTTCCAGCGCCGCTTTCGCCGCCGCGCGCGTGCAGCCCCCGCCTCCATCACAATCGCAATCTGCCGCTCCATCATCTGCGTCGTGTTGCCGCGAATATCAACACGCATATTGCTGTAGACCCGGCCAGTACGGACGGCCAACGCAGTGGTCAACATATTGAGCACACGCTTCTGCGCGAGAATCGCCTTCGGATTACCATAGCCCGCCACCACTTCCGCGCCGGTTTGCGGGGCAATGACGATATCGGCGAGCTCGGCGGCTTCGCTGTGCACGTTGCGGGTAATCAGCGCCCTTGTCGCCCCCAATGACCAAGCATGGCGCATGGCGCCCCATAGCCACGGTGTTTTGCCGCGTACGGAGAGCCCGATCAGCATGTCTTTTTGTGTAAACCCGATGGCCTGCAGATCCAGCACACCGCGGTTATAGTCCTGCCCCGCCTCGCGCATGTCGTGCAGCATCGCCAGCGCCCCGCCCGCGATCAGACCCACCAGCGGATGTTTTTCATCCGGCGCGTACTCATTAGCGGCCAGCACCGCGTTACGGCCCGAAGCGCCCGCGCCGACAATCACCACCCGGCCACCGTGGCTTAAGGTTGCCACCGCGCGGTCGACCAGACGTGTAAGTTCATCAAGACAGGAGGTGACAGCATCTGAAACTATCTTATCATCTTGATTAATAAGACTTAACATATCGTGAGTGGACAGTCGGTCAATTTCAGCGGTCGTCGAACTGCGTCTTTCCATGACTGAACCTGCAAGCTTAATGCTCATAAACGGACTCCTTATTATGGGTTCTTCAACAATACTAAAGTGTTTTGTATGGAAAGCTCTGCGAGTACGGTCACAAAGAAAGGTTTGGTTTTGTCAGGACACGATGGCTTTAAGAAAAGGGATACATCGGCGATAATGATTTTTTGCCGTTGATAATAGAAGGTTTTCATGCGCAATATGCCGCAACAGCCACCTCAGGCTAAGCGCCCGATGAAGCTCAGTACGCTGGTGACGCTAATGGTGTGCAGCGTGATTATTTCCGTCCTTTTGGTGGTTTACGCCTTCTATTTCATGCAGATCACTAAAGCGACTCGCACCGGCCTGCAGGACAAGGCCTTTGCCATCGCCCGCACGCTGGCCGATTCACCGGAGATCAAACGCGGGCTCACCGGGTCGCCTGAACACAATATCATTCAGCCGATTGCGACAGCGGTACAGCAGCGCAATGGCCTGCTGTATGCCGTTATCACCAACATGGATGCGGTGCGCTACTCGCACCCCAACACCCATCTGATTGGCCAGCACTTTATCGGCGCCGATCTGCAGCCTGCGCTCAAAGGCCATGAGAATCTGTCCATTAACCACGGCGTACTGGCCGAGGCGCTACGCGTCTTCACGCCCATCTACAATGACCAACACCAGCAAATTGGCGTGGCTATCGTCGGTATCTCACTTCAGAAAGTGGATGAACAAATTAGCGCAGCGCGGTGGACCGCTATCTGGTTCGTCTTGTTTAGCGCGGTCGTCGGCACGCTGGGATCTGGGGCTGGTGCGCGTGCTGAAAAATATCCTGTTTGGCTTCGAGCCGCATGAGATCTCCAGGATGTTTGAGCAGCGCCAGGCCATGCTGCAATCCATGCGCGAAGGCGTTATAGCCGTTGACGACAAAGGCCGTGTGACCCTGATTAATCAGGCCGCGCGTCACATTCTTTTTTCTGCCGATGCCCATGCATTAGGCGCTGAGCAACACGCGCCGCTGCTCACTAACCTCAAAGAAGTGCTCGCCAGCGGCTCACCGGTGACCGACCGTGAAATGGGCTGCAACGGCCGTCTGCTGCTGTGTAACATCGTTCCGCTGCGCAACAACAAGCGCGTCATTGGTGCCATCGGCACTTTCCGCGATAAAACCGAGGTTAGTCAGTTGATGCAGCGTATGGATGGGCTGGTCAACTACATCGACGCCCTGCGCGCCCATTCCCATGAATTTATGAACAAACTGCACGTCATTCTTGGGTTACTGCACATGAAGCGCTACGACAAGCTCGAAGACTACATTCTGCAAACCGCTCAGAACTATCAGGCGGATATTGGTACGCTGCAGCATAAAATAAAATCACCGATTATTGCCGGTTTCCTGCTGGGTAAAATCAACCGCGCGGGCGACGTGGGGGTGAATCTGACGCTGGCTGAAGAGAGTCTGGTGCCCGATAATCCAAACGAAGAACAGGTGGCGGTTCTGGTGACCGTGCTTGGCAACCTGATTGAGAACGCCCTGGACGCCATGGCCGGCCAGGGCGAAGGTGAAATTGGCCTGCTGCTACACTACCAGAATGGCTGGCTGAGTGCCGAAGTCAGCGACGATGGCCCGGGGATCGACCCGGTGCGCATCGACGCTATTTTCAATAAAGGATTTTCAACCAAAGGCGAAAACCGCGGCGTCGGCTGTTCCTGGCCCGTCAGCAGACGGAGAACCTTGGCGGAACGCTTTCCGTCGAGTCAGAGCCTGGCGTATTTACGCAATTTTTTGTACATATTCCGTGGGATAGCGAGAGGAACAGCGCGTGATTAATGTGTTAATAGTCGATGATGATGCCATGGTGGCCGACCTGAATCGTTGCTATATCGAGAGGGTGGACGGTTTTGCCTGCTGCGGTATCGCTTCAACGCTCCAGCAGGCGCGAGACAAGCTGCTGGATCCTGCGCTGTCTATCGATCTGGTCCTGCTGGATGTTTATATGCAGCAGGACAATGGGCTGGATCTGCTGCCTGAGGTGCGTAACGCCGGGCGCGCGATTGACGTTATCATGATCTCCTCCGCCTCCGATGCCGCCACCGTTCAGACTTCGCTGCGCTACGGTGTGGTGGACTATTTGATTAAGCCCTTCCAGTTCCCGCGTTTTGAAGAAGCGCTGCTGAGCTGGCGCGAGAAAAAGCAGCTGATGGGGAGTCACGCCTACTATGAACAGGCCGATGTCGACCGCCTGCTGCACGGTGGCTCGCCCGAACTGGCAGACACCAAACGGCTGCCGAAAGGGTTGACGCCGCAAACCTTGCGCACGCTGTGCCAGTGGATTGATGCGCATCCGGAAACGGAGTTTTCCACCGACGATCTGGCGCAGGCGGTGAATATTTCCCGCGTTTCATGCCGTAAATATCTGATCTGGCTTGCCCAAATCAACATTCTCTTTACCAGTATTCACTACGGGCGACAGGCCGTCCGGTCTATCGCTATCGCCTGCAGCCGGAACAATACGGCCTGCTCAAACAGTACTGTCAGTAAGGCGATACTCGTTATCCAGCAGCGTGAAACGATAGAGGTGGGCCGATGACAGGACCACTTCTTTCTTTTTCGTCACAAAAATCGCCTCAATATCCGGCCTTGCGCGTAGCGCCGCACAGCCCTTTTCGACCCCCATGCCATACATCAGCGTGGTCCAGATATCACCATCGATGGAATTTGTGCTGACAATCGTCACGCTATTGAGTTCATTATTCAGTGGGTAGCCGGTACGCGGGTCGAGAATATGGTGATACAGCTGGCCGTCTTGTTCAAAAAATCGCTCATAAACGCCGGAGGTCACGACCGACTTGTTTTCGACGTCAAGCGTGCCAATCATCGCGCCTGCGGTAGAGAACGGTTTTTTCAGGCCAATTGACCACCCGCCTTCCGGCATGCCCAGCGTTTGTACGTTACCGCCAAGATTGATAAGCCCCTGAGCCACGCCTTCCTGACGTAAAAAATCGCGCACACGGTCGGCAATATACCCTTTGGCGATCGCACCGAGATCGATCTCCATTCCCGGCTGCGCCAGAAAAACGCTCTCATCGTCGTCGTTGAGGATGACCTGCTCGTGCCTGGTCAGCGTCAGCAGATGCGTAATTTCATCCGCTGGCGGCACGCTGTCGCCCTTAAAGCCAATCCGCCAGCGCTTCACCAACGGCCCAATCGCCAGGTTAAAAGCACTCTGTGGTAGCTCGCTTGCCGCTTTTGCGCATTTGATCAGGGCGTAAACCGGGCTACTGACCATCACTGCACGTTGGCCCGCCGCATGATTGATATCCATCACCTGCGACTGAGCGCGGTTTACGGTCAGCAGATCTTCATACTGTTTAATCAGACGGAACACGCGGGAGGCGAGCGCCTCGTCGTGGACGAAGAGTTTTAGCAGGATGGGCGAGCCCATCAGAATAGCGGAATAACTGTATACCCGAGTGGTATCTGACATCAAAATCCCCCTTCACTTCAGCTGAAATAGCCCGGCAACGCCGGGCTATGGACTGTGCCATCCGTTCGTTATGCTGATTCCAGCATGGCCCAGGGTACCTGCTGCGCGCGCAACGCAGCCTGATGGCCGGCGAGCGTACCAAAGATAATAATATCAGCAACGGCGTTTCCGCCAATACGGTTGCCACCGTGAATACCACCGACCACTTCACCGGCAGCATAAGCGCCTGGAATCACCTGCTTTTGCGCATTCAGCACGTGAGTTTCGGTATTAATGGTTACCCCACCCATGGTGTGGTGTACGCCCGGCGCAATCTGAATCGCGTGGAACGGCCCTTCATTAATCGGCGCACGCAGCGCGGTTTTACGACCAAACTCTTCGTCGTCCTGTTTCGCCACGGCATCGTTATAGCGGGCAAGCGTTGCCAGGAAAGTCTCTTCGTTTAATCCGAGTTTAGCCGCCAGTTCACTCGCCGTGCTGGCGCTGGTCACCAGACCTTTGGCGATATACTCATCCGCTGCTTTATTTTTGCTACGGACGTGTTCGTCAAAGACGATATAGGCGTAATGTTCCGGCAGCGCAATGATCGCCGCAGAGACTTTATCGCGGGTTTCCATTTCATTAAAGAAGCGGTTGCCTTGCTGGCTCACCAGAATTGCGCCGCCGCCGCGGATGGATTCCGACACCAGATAAGAGGTTTTCTGTTCCACCGTCGGGTGAATCTGGATTTCGCCCATATCCACCGTGCCAGCACCAATACGCTCCAGCAATGCAATGCCGCCGCCGGTGGCGCCTTTGTGGTTGGTAGTTACGAAGCCCGCCAGATCCGGACGGTATTTCACCACCATCTCGCTGTTAGCACTGAAACCGCCGGTCGCCACGATGATGCTACGAGTCGGAATGGTGACGCTTTCCTGTTCGTCGGTCAGCAGACGCACCGCCGCCACTTCGCCGCCTTCCATCACAATATCGACCACCGAAGTGTCGAGCATGACATCAATTCCACGTTTCGTGACGTTACGCACAAGGCCACTGATGAGATAACCACCAACGGCAGAACCGTCTTTCGGGCGGTGAGTACGGTCAATACTCATGCCGCCGGTGGTGGTGATGTCGTTGAGCATGATGCCGCGATCCGCCAGCCATTCGATCGCCTGCGGCGCATTTTCCACAAAGCGGTGTAACAGCGCCGGGTTGTTTTTGTTTTTACCGCCCTTCAGCGTTTCGGCGTAGAACAGTTCTTTACTATCCTGAATGCCTTTAACGCGCTGGAAGCGGGTTTCCGCCGCGTTCATCCCGGCAGAAGCTTTAATCGTGTTGCCACCGATGGTCGGCATTTTTTCGACGATCAGCACGCTCGCGCCATCATCATGAGCCTGAATCGCCGCCGCCAGACCGGCGCCACCGCTGCCAACGACGACCACGTCGTAGGCTTTTGGCGCAGCGGCATCGCCGCCCTCTTCCGCCACCAGCGCTTTACTGGATTTCACCATCGCTTTGGAGACCGCTTTTTTCACCGCCTCGCTCTGGCTGGTTGCACCGGAAATGGCGTCAACATGTGGTGTATTCGCGTCGAGAATACGGGAACGAATCTCTTCAAAGCTGGTGACGAACTCAACGTCTTGATCGACGCCACCGGTCAGCTCGATATCGGCAATACGGTCGGTTTCCAGGCTTACGTTAATGACCAGTTCACCGGCATCATCCTGAACGGTCTCCACAAACACGCCCGGCTTAAATTTCGACACCGTCATGCTCATATCGCGGATCATCGCTTCCACCAGCGAGAAGCGCCACAACGGTTCCGGAATGTTCAGCGCTTCACGCTGGGTGCTGTCAATAAACAGATCCAGCGTCTGGCCATCCGCAATACGGTCCGCCCAGTCCGGATAAGCAATGCAGGCACGGCCGACGGCCACCAGGTCGTAACCGTGTTCCATTGCGCTCTCGATGTCGTTGTCGTTTACCACGCCGCCAACGCCCATGACCGGTACCTGCGCCAGCGTTTCAGAGCGCATGGCCACATATTTTTCAATCAGCGGCGTCGGGTCATTGGTCTCAACGATAGACGGGCGCAGGGTCGCGCCAACGGAGAAGTGCAGGTAGTCCAGGCCACGTGCGGCCAGTTTTTCCAGCAGATACATCGTGTCGTCGAAGCGGATCCCGGGACTTCCATCTCTTCCGGCGAGAAGCGATAGCCGATAATAAAGGCATCATCCGCATACTGGCGCACCATTTTGTGGGTGATCTCCAGCACCGCCAGCGGGAATTTTGCGCGGTTGTCACGGCTGCCGCCCCACTCGTCGTCGCGTTGGTTGGAGTTTGGGGAATAGAATTGCTGAATCAGATAGGTATTAGCACCGTGCAGTTCCACACCGTCGAAACCGGCCTGGATAGCGCGGCGCACCGCTTCACCAAATTTACCCACCATGCCTTCCACTTCTGCCGTGGTCAGCGCGACCGGTGTCGCAGCGCCTTCGCGCGGTGCGGCCACGGCGCTTGGCCCGACCGGTGTACGCCCACCGATCAGCTTCGGATCAACCATACGGCCACCGTGATAAATTTGCAGCAGCGCTTTGGAACCCTGGGATTTGATGGCTTCAGCAATTTTCGCCAGCCCGGCAATTTTATCGTCGCTGTCGATACCCAGCGCCCCGGGAAAGCCAGGCCTAAGTCATCAACAAAACAGCATTCGACGATGATGGTACCGATACGCCCGGCACGAACACGGTAGTACTCCACCAGTTCGCTGCTGACTGAGCCATCGAAATAACCCGAACACGTCGTCATAGGCGCCATAAACAGACGGTTTTTCAGCTCTGTGCCATTGGGCAAGGTAAAGGAGCTAAGTACGCGATGATCACTGTTCATAAGAATAAACTCCAAACTTTAAAAGATTTAAATTCAAGAATTCGGGATCGGGCTGCATTTGAGTTATTTGTTATGCCGATATCATGATATTAATATAGCGATAATTTTAGTTACTAAAGTCATTACGTTAGTTATAAAACTATTTAATCCCTCGAATAACAGGAATACCTCCATGGTGTTACTAATTACAATATAATTCGTTCACAATTATTTAATATAACCCGTGCTAAATACCACTTCAAAATCAGTGGGCTAACCACTTATAATCCATAATAAAATACAACAAAATCAATCACATGATAATTAACAAAGGCATTAAAAACACTCGATATATAATTTTCACCGCCTTCATGAGTCGTTAATAACCTATAATCTAATAGGGTTATTCATCGCAGCATAAAAATAACACCATGGTTGTCTTTTTTTGATCGCGATCAATTGCAACAGCCTTTAAAAGCGCATTATATGAATATAAGAACTTTTCAGATTGGCGCTAAATAAAATAGCGTTAATTACCTATACTCGAAATTGCCCGCAGTACTTTTGAAACATAAATAAAGTAAAAAAACTAAAAAAAGCAGCCGGCAGTTTTTGCGAATCGAATTATTAACTACTTATAGAAGCGTAATATGAACGAGAAATCTGCGACATCGCACTCGCCGACGCCGGTGAGTAAACCGAAAGACGGCAAGAAAAACCGTCTTGTGATGATGGCCCTGCCCATTATCGTGGCCGTGCTGTTACTTTTCGTCCCGGTTCCTGACGGGCTTCCTCCTTATGCCTGGCACTACTTTGCTATCTTCGTCGGCGTGATCGTGGGTCTTATCTTCGAACCGCTCCCGGGCGCCGTGATTGGCCTGACTGGCGTCGTCGCCATCGCGCTGTGCAGCCAATGGGTGCTGTTTAGCCCGGAACAGATGGCTGCCGATAAATTCCATCTGGCGGGTGCGTCCTTTAAATGGGCGGTCAGCGGTTTTGGTAACTCTACCGTGTGGCTGATCTTTGGCGCCTTTATGTTTGCCGCCGGCTACGATAAGACCCGCTTTGGCCGCCGACTGGCGCTGATTCTGGTGAAATATCTGGGCCGCCGCAGCCTGACGCTTGGCTATGCCATCACGCTGGCGGACCTGCTTCTGGCGCCGTTTACTCCCTCTAACACCGCGCGCAGCGGCGGGACCATCTACCCGATTATCGCCAACCTGCCGCCGCTGTATGGCTCCAAACCGAACGATCCGAGCGCTCGCAAAATCGGCTCATACCTGATGTGGGTGGCTATCACCGCCGCTTGTATTACCAGCTCGATGTTCCTCTCAGCCCTCGCCCTAACCTGTTGGCACTGGCGCTGGTGAAAAGTATTGTCGGTATCAACATTTCCTGGGGTACCTGGTTTATCGCCTTCCTGCCGCTCGGCGTGCTGCTTATCCTCACTATGCCGCTGCTGGCCTACTGGTTCTACCCACCGGAAGTGAAGGTGAACGATGAGGTGCCGCTGTGGGCCGCTCGTGAGCTGGAGAAACTGGGTAAACTGTCTCGCAATGAAATTCTGTTGCTGGTGTTTGTCTGCTGTGCGCTGATGATGTGGATCTTCGCCGCGGCGTGGATTGAACCGGCAATGGCTGCCCTGCTGATCATCGGCCTGATGCTGTGGACCGGCGTGCTGGAGTGGAACGACATTACCGGCAACAAAGCCGCATGGAACACCTTCGTGTGGTTCGCCACCCTTGTGGCGCTGGCCGACGGCCTCTCTTCCACCGGCTTTATCGGCTGGCTGGGTAAAGAAGGCGGTATGCTGATGAGCGGTATCTCGCCGGGCGTAGCGACCATCGTGCTGCTGCTGGCGTTCTATCTGCTGCACTACCTGTTTGCCAGCACCACTGCGCACACCACTGCGCTACTGCCAGCAATGCTCACCATTGCCTCGACCATTCCGGGTATGAATATGGAAGTGTTCGTGCTGCTGATGGTGACCTCGCTGGGTATCATGGGATCATCACCCCATACGGCACCGGCCCAAGCCCGATTTACTACGGCAGCGGCTATCTGCCAACCAAAGACTACTGGCGCCTTGGCACCATCTTTGGCGGCATCTTCCTGGTCGCCCTGCTGGTCATCGGCTACCCGTGGATGTCTATGATGTTCTGATTCATAACCGTCGGCGGGCAACCTCCGGCGGTTTTATTTTTATGGAGTGAAGAGCTATGTCGAACAAACCGTTTGTCTACCAGGACCCTTCCCACTGTCTCATGACGATACCGAATACTATCTGCTGAGCCGTGAACACGTCTCCGTTGCCCAGTTTGACGGTCAGGATGTTCTCAAGGTTGAGCCAGAAGCGTTAACGCTGTTGGCCCAGCAGGCGTTCCACGATGCGGCTTTTATGTTGCGCCCTTCTCATCAGCAGCAGGTTGCTGCCATCCTCAGCGACCCGGAAGCCAGTGAAAACGATAAATACGTGGCGCTGCAGTTCCTGCGTAACTCCGACATCGCCGCGAAAGGCGTGCTGCCGACCTGTCAGGACACCGGCACCGCGATCATCATGGGGAAAAAGGGCCAGCGCGTATGGACCGGGGGTGGCGATGAAGCCGCGCTGTCGCAGGGCGTGTATAACACCTATATCTCCGACAACCTGCGCTATTCACAGAATGCCGCGCTGGACATGTATAAAGAAGTGAATACCGGCACTAACCTGCCGGCACAGATTGACCTCTACAGCGTGGATGGCGACGAATATAAATTCCTGTGTATCGCCAAAGGCGGCGGTTCCGCGAACAAAACGTATCTGTATCAGGAAACCAAGGCGCTGATCACCCCGGCAAAACTGAAAAATTACCTGGTTGAGAAGATGCGTACGCTGGGGACAGCAGCCTGCCCGCCGTATCACATTGCGTTTGTTATCGGCGGGACGTCGGCAGAATCAACGCTGAAAACCGTCAAGCTGGCCTCCACTCGCTACTACGACGGTCTGCCGACCGAAGGTAACGAACACGGTCAGGCGTTCCGCGACGTGAAGCTGGAACAGGAGCTTATGGAAGAAGCGCGTAACCTCGGTCTTGGCGCGCAATTTGGCGGTAAATATTTCGCCCATGATATCCGCGTAATCCGCCTGCCGCGTCACGGCGCATCATGTCCGATTGGGATGGGCGTCTCCTGCTCTGCCGACCGTAACATTAAGGCTAAAATCAATCGTGACGGTATCTGGATTGAAAAACTGGAGCACAATCCGGCGCAGTATATTCCCGAGGCGCTGCGTCAGCAGGGTGAAGGCGATGCGGTCAGCATCAACCTCAACCAGCCGATGAGCGATATTCTGGCCCAGTTGTCCGCTCACCCGGTCTCTACCCGTCTGTCGCTGAACGGCACCATTATCGTGGCCCGTGACATCGCGCACGCGAAACTCAAAGAGCTACTGGATAACGGTGAACCGCTGCCGCAATACGTCAAAGATCATCCTGTTTACTACGCCGGTCCGGCAAAAACGCCAGAAGGTTATGCATCCGGCTCCTTAGGCCCAACCACCGCAGGCCGCATGGACTCCTATGTTGACCTGCTGCAGTCTCACGGTGCCAGCATGGTGATGCTGGCGAAAGGTAACCGTAGCCAGCAGGTGACTGACGCCTGCCACAATCACGGGGGCTTCTACCTTGGCAGCATCGGCGGCCCGGCCGCCGTGTTAGCGCAAACCAGCATCAAGAGTCTGGAATGCGTGGCCTACCCGGAACTGGGTATGGAGGCCATCTGGAAAATTGAAGTAGAGAACTTCCCGGCGTTTATTCTGGTGGATGATAAAGGGAATGATTTCTTCCAGCAGATACAGAACAAGCAGTGCGCGGGGTGTGCGCAGCGATAATCTATCGCTCTGCCTTGATTAATATCTTTTCTGATATCAAGCTAGCATTTATTCAATGCTAGCTTTTTTTATGGCGGTAAGAAAATATTTCAATTCTGTACAATACATCTAAAAACGAAACGTAATGCATTTATCAATTAACGTCAATTAAACGCAAGCCATGATTTATTTATAATTAAATCTCAGGAAATTCGACCAGAATACGCGATTGCGCTCATTTATTGATCAAATACATTCATTGAGTAAATATAGGATTAGTGCTAACGTCCTATTCACCTGAAGAATAAACATTAAAAATAACAACCTACTCAATACATAACATTACATTTATCGAATTAATAAAATCGTTAATTCAAATAATACTCAGTCCGTCATTATCACAAAACAATATGAAGGACTTTTAAAATGCGTCATACAGCTCGATTGACACTGCTTTCCCAGTGCATTCTTCTGTCTCTTTCGGCTATCTCAGGTTCTGCGCTCGCTGACCAAACCGATCCCTGCACCGGTACATCAACAACGACCTGTGGTTTTCAGGATAAAACCAGCACAGGACCAAACGGCACCTCATTGATTTTTGTAAACAATAATGGCTCTGCCATTATGAGTGACGCCCAGAATAGCAACGCGATATACCTGTGGGATCAGACAGCCGGAGATACGCAGTCCTTAACGGTAAATGGTACCGACATGTCCGGAACATATATTCAAGGTGGTTATATTGGCACCAAAAATATCACCCTGAATAATGCCACCACCGATATGATTGAAGCTGGTAATCATGATAGCGGCGATTCTACAAACGTTAACCTGGCAATTAATAACTCGACCTTAAACGGCGAAGACGACAGCACGGCATATGGTTACAAACCAGCCAAGGGTAACAAAGCTTACATGGACGGCGCGGCACTCTTTGTCGACTCCGGATCTAACGCTGGTACCAATAATATCAGCATCAAAAATGGCAGCTCGCTAATGGGCTCTGTGTATGCTGTCACGGGCGGGGATAATAATATCTCGATGTCCGACAGCTCGATCGGCGGTACAAATGGTTCAACGGGAGCCATTTATGCTATGAGTAATGGCGGCAATAATACCATTACTCTGGAGAATAGTACTGTCGTTGGCTCGGCCAGCGAACCGACAGACAAAACGCTTTTAAAATATTTTGAAGATAATATCTCTGGCAATAGCAATGCGTCCACCATTGATAACCTGCTGAACGGTAGCACCATCGCCATGGGCGTATCCGGCACTCAGGCTTCAAGCGTTGCGCTGAGCAATAGTAAAGTTACCGGTGATATTGCCATGGTAGGCACCGGCAGCAGTTCCACTGCAAGCCTAAACCTGAGCGGAAACAGCAACGTTACTGGCGATATCCTCCTCGCCGATCACAGCGCCGCAACCGTATCAATGAGCGACAGCACATTAACAGGCAACATTGATGCGACGAATGAAGGCAACACCGCTGTCGCACTGAACAACGCGACGGTCAATGGCAATATCACCACCGGCACGGGTAATGATTCCATCACATTAGCGAATAATTCACATGTGACTGGCACTGTCGACGGCGGTACGGGCGCCGATACGCTTTCCTTGGATGCGGGGAGCTCAGTTGATGGGTCTATCGCTCAGTTCGAAACCGTCAACACCGCAGGTAATAACAGCCTGACCGTTGATACCATTGAAGATAACACCACCTGGAATATCCAATCCGGTTCTACGCTGTTTGTAACCAACACCACCGGTAGTAACGTACAGGTCAATATGTCTTCCGACAGCCTGGTGAACCTAGGCACCGTTGGCGCGACAGCGAACAGCAATCTGGTGGTCAGCAACACCTCGATGAGCACCGCAAACCAGCAGAATCTGGCGATTGCTACCTATACCACCAGCGCCAGCAACCCACCGAATGCCGTCTCCGTCGCCTTCAGCAACGGCGCACAGCAGGTTGAGAGCCGCAACGGGGCTTACAACTACAACAACAGCCTGACGCAGCAAGCGCAGCCGAGCACGGTGTCCAACGGCCTGCTGCAAGCCAACAACGATACCGTGTACAACGTCATGTTCAGCAGCTCTCGCGGCGACCTCGCCAGCGACGTGCAGGGGATGATCGCCGGTCTGGATGCCGCCAAACAAGCAGGCCGCATGATTACCGACGACCTGGCGAACCGCCTGACCCAGGTACACTTGCAGAATCTGTTCGGCCACGGCGTTGATGGTGCGCAGGTCTGGGGTGATTTCCTCTACCAGAACGGCGATTACAGCGATGACGTTGACTATAAAGATATTACTCAGGGCGTACAGGGCGGTGTGGACTGGACCACGCATCTGAACAATGGCGACAGCCTGACCGGCGGTATCGCGCTGGGCTGGACCCGCAGCCGTGATCGCAGCACCAACGGCGGTAGCAACAACTTTAACGACAGCGTCTATGGCAACTACTACAGCGTGTACGGTGGCTGGCAACAGTCGCTGCACGATAACCTGTGGGGCATGTTCGTTGACGGCAGCTTCAGCTATGGCGATATGCGCTATTCCACTTCAGCCAACAACGTTAGCAACGCCACGACCGGCATGACCCAGGCACTGGACGGGTCTTCCGACGGCAATCTGTACACCACCCAAGCGCGGGCGGGCGTTAACGTCGTACTGCCAGGTGAAACCGTTATCCAGCCTTACGCAACCCTCGGCTGGGATAAAGCGCAGGAAGACGGCTTCTCTGACCAGGCCATCACCTTCGGCGACAGCCAGGTATCGGAATGGAACACCGGCATCGGTATGCGGGTGACCACCAAACTGGCGGATCTCAATAAAAACGTTGAGCTGTATCCATGGCTGGATGCGCGCTATCAAACCGAGTTTAGCGATAACACCGATATCAAAGCGGCGGACTATCACAACACCAACGGTCATAACGCCACCATGGGTATCTTCGGCGCAGGGATTAATACCACCATCGGTAAAGATTTCTCTCTGAATACCGGCGTGTACTTCGGTACCGGCGATGTGGATAACGATGCCAGCGTCCAGGCAGGCGTAAGTTACCACTTCTAATCACTCTTCAGGCCCTGACTCTTCAGGGCCTTTTTAATACCCTCCCATCTTGTCCACTATACGTACTCTCACTTCATCCTGTTAATTTGTCGCCTTTGCCACCTCTCCATCTCACATTTTTTCGCATTACATATTTTGTATAGTAAACAAAAGTTCTACACTTCCGCCATCGTTTCCAACAACAGGACAGCAACCATGAGATTAGGACTGGATATCGGCGGGACAAAGATAGAGGCAGTGGTATTAGATGATGGAGGGGAAATCATCTATCGACAGCGCTACGCTACGCCAAAACAGCGCTATGAGGATTTCTTGCAGGCTGTCATCAGCGCCATTCATGCTGCGCGCGACGCCACACAACACAATATCTCCATAGGTCTGGGAATACCGGGCGCCGCAGGCCGCGACGGTTTAATCAAAAATTCGAACATTCTGGTGCTAAATCAGCAGCCATTTGTCCAGCACCTCGAGCAGCAGCTTGCCATGCCCGTCGCCGTAACCAATGACGCTAACTGCTTTACCTTATCGGAAGCCATCGACGGCGCAGGTAAAGACTACGACGTCGTCTTCGGCGTTATCTTAGGCACCGGGTGCGGTGGCGGTCTGTGCGTCGACAACCGTTTGATTACCGGGCCCAACGCCTGTGCTGGCGAATGGGGGCACAACGCGCTTCCTCACTATCACCCCGAGAAAGACGGTGCCAGCGAGGTTTGCTACTGCGGGCAAACCAACTGTATCGAGAGTTTTATCTCCGGCAGCGGCCTGGAAAGGCAGTATTTCCAGATATTTAGTAAACATGATAAGGTACCGGAAATTATTGCTCAGCTGAATGCGGGGAATACGGTGATTGCCGCGCTATGGGATCGCTATCAGGACCAGGTGGCGCGCGCGCTAGCGGGAATCGTTAATACCCTCGATCCGGATGCCATTGTGCTTGGCGGCGGGGTGTCAAATATTCCACAGCTGTATACCGGCCTGCAGGAACGCATTGCGCAGTATGTCTTTGGTAAGCAATGCTGTACCCCTGTCGTACAGGCGCGTCATGGTGACAGCAGCGGCGTGCGTGGCGCAGCCTGGCTTGGGGCGCAGCGTCGATAACACACATCGAGAGAGAGATGGCTAAAGCAGTCAGAATTCGCGATATTGCCGCCGCGTGCGGCGTATCGCCAGGAGCGGTATCCCGCGCACTGAAAGGTCAACCCGGCCTGCGCGAGGAAACCCGGCAGCGCATCATCGCCGCTGCCGAGCAGCAGGGTTACGATTTTTCGCGCCTGCGCAGCGATAAAATAAAACGCGTTCTGTTTTTGCTCCATCGGCAACACAATATCAACCGCGCGCTGCCCTTCTATTCGCCGCTGTTTTTGGCCATTGAGGCCGAGTGTCGTGAACAGGGTATCGCCTTGAGTTTTCTGGCAACCGGCCCCGGTGACGCGCTGGCTGAACAGGTGATGCGTCACCAGCCTGATGCGCTAATCTGCGCCGGTTTTTTTGAGCCAGAGCTAATAGCCCTACTGGAACAGCTAAAGCTGCCGCTGGTCCTGGTCGATCTCTGGTCGCCGGGTCTGCCCTGCATCAACCCCGATAATATGCAGGGCGGCTACCTAGCCACCCGTCATTTATTGTCGCTGGGCCGTAAGCGCATCGCCTTTCTCGCCAGCACGCTGTCACACTACAGTATCCGTCAGCGTGAAAAAGGCTATCGCCAGGCGCTGTATGAGGCTCAGCTGCTGATGCCTCCGGAGTACGAGGCCATCGCGCTACCGCAACTTGATACCGAGCAATCCCTGGTGCGCGCCATTCACGAGCTTTTCGATCTCGCCGAGCCGCCGGATGCGATTTTTGCCTACAACGATGCCACCGCGCTGCTGGTATTAGCGGTGTGCGCCGAACGTGGGCTACGCGTGCCACAAGACATTGCATTGGTGGGGTTTGATGATATTGAACCTGCGGCATGGTCGCAGCCGCCGTTAACCACCATTGCGGTCGATAAGCAGCGATTGGGGCGCGAAGCGCTGGCGGTATTGTTGTCCGGGCAAATGGAGACCAATGCTCTGCTACCGGTAGAACTGGTGGTACGCGCCAGCTCTGGCGCGTAACGGACTATCGTCAATGCCCGGCATCAGCGTTCTCGCCTCGTCCGGGCTCTCCTGAACGCTTATGGCGTCACCATATTGAACCAGAATTCGAATTTATCCATATAGCTCAGCATCTCGTCCAGCTTCGCATGATTGCCGGTAACACGTACGTCTCCCTGCGCTTCCGCCTGCTGCAGCGATTCTTGCTTCAGGATAATTTTGTTGAGGGTTTCGCGGTTGAGCACAATGGTGGCGTCCGGGTTGCTGGCCTGAACGTTCGCACTATGGTTCAGCACGCCGTTTTCCAGCTCCAGCTTGTATTTGCCCCCTCGCCGCCGAGATCGACATTAAACACCGCTTTTGCGTTGGCCGCCTTTTCGCCGTTAATATGCACCGCCAGATAGTCGAAGAACATCTCCGGCGACATCGCCTTGACGGTATCCGGGCTGGCCGTATTTGGCGTAGGTCCTTTCACCACGCCGTTACGCAGTTCCTGCGCGCCGGTCAGGTAGAAGTTACGCCACGGGCCTGACTCAGCTTGATAACCCAGCTGTTCCAGCGCATCTGCCTCCAGATTACGTGCCGCCTGGTTACTCGGATCAGCGAAGACGATTTGGTTGGTGACCTGCGCCACCCAGCGATAGTGCCCCTGCGCGTAGTCAGCTTTCGCTTTTTGCATAATGGCATCCGCACCGCCCATATAATCGACATATTTCTTCGCGGCATCGGTCGGTGCCAGCTCGTCGAGAGTGGCCGGGTTGCCATTAAACCAACCGAGGTAAAACACGTAGGTCGCCTTCACGTCATGACTCACGGAGCCATAATAGCCGCGGCTGGCCCATGAGTTTGCCAGGCCCGACGGCAGCTTGAAGTTAGCAGCAATTTCATCGCGGGTCAGGCCCTGGTTAGCCAAACGTAACGTCTGGTCGTTGATATAACGATACATATCGCGCTGACTTTTCATCAACTTAACGACGTTCTCATTGCCCCAGGTCGGCCAGTGGTGCTGAGCGATAATAATTTTCGCCTTACCGCCCAGCGATCAATCACATCATTGACATACTTCGACCACGCCAGCGGATCACGAATTTTTGCCCCACGCAATGAATAGGTATTGTGTAGCGTGTGTGTCACGTCTTCCGCCGCTTCGATCATCCCCTTCTCTTCCACATACCACAGCATTTCTGAAGGTGCTTCCGAGCCTGGCGCCATCATAAAGTCATAGGTCAGGCCATCGATGACCTCTTTTTGCCCGGTGTGGGTAATGTAATCAGTCGGCTCAATTAACGTCACGGTCCCTGCGGACGTGGTGGTTCCCAGCCCTGCGCCCACCTGACCTTTGGCCCCGGCTTCAGCAGGTTGCCGTACATGTAGCTGGCACGACGGCTCATGGCATTCCCGGCCATAATGTTTTCCGACACGGCTTCCTGCATAAAGCCTGCGGGCGCGTAAACTTTTACCTTGCCGGATTTCACGTCGGCTTCATCCACCACGCCACGTACGCCGCCGTAGTGATCCACATGGCTGTGGGTATAGATAATCGCAACAACGGGCTTCTTACCGCGATTTTTGTAGTACAGGTCCATCCCGACTTTCGCCGTTTCGGCGGAAACCAATGGGTCAATGACCGTGATCCCCTCTTTGCCTTCCATGATGGTCATATTGGAGAGGTCGAGGTTACGGATCTGGTAGACACCGTCGGTGACTTCAAACAGGCCGCCGATGTTGATCAACTGAGACTGACGCCACAGGCTCGGGTTGACGGTATCCGGTGCTTTCTCGCCCTCTTTGATGAAGTTGTACTGCTGAGGATTCCATACCACGTTGCCGGCTGCGCCTTTAATCAACTCCTGTGGCAGTGGAGCAATAAAACCTTTATGCGCATTCATAAAGTCGGTCTGGTCGGCGAACGGCAGGGTTTTGTACAGCGCGTCATTGCTCGTTTTGGTCTGTACCGTGGCATCGTTTCCCATTTCCTGTGCCATAACAGGCAGAGAAATCAGGGATGTTGAGCACACGCCGGCAATAGCCATCCAGCCAACCATTTTATTCAGTTTCATAAAACCTCTGTTTTTACATTTCGCCGCACAGGAAAGAAAATATTGATATAAATAATCGGCGGCAGGTGACATCTAACGAAAATAACAATGGCATTAAGCTAGCACCGGCAGAGATACAGAGGAAAAGATAAGTCATTTAAATTTAAATTTGGACGTCAAGACTTCGCATCATTTAAAAATGGATAAATCAACACTCGCGATATCGCAGCGAAAAAAGATAATGAGCAGCATATTCATTTATCTCAGGATAACTAATGCGTAAACTGCTGCTTATGGTGTTGACATTCTGGCTAGCGGGCTGCACTTCACAACCTCCCGCCATGCTGACGAAAATTGACGCGATCCAAATTCCTGTCGTACAAAATGGCTCGCCATCAGCTGACGTTGCTGCAATGAGTTCACTCTATCAGCAGAATAAATCGATTCTTGATAATACAACGCTGAATCTGAAGACGGACTATCTGCTGAATGTGAAAACGGCGGAAATATTTGACGAGCACAGTCAGGCACATCAGGTTTATATCTCTCTATCAAAACTTGATCAAATTCGACTGATGAACAACCTTTATATGAAGGAGCAGAACGCGGCTGGATTACAGCAAGTCAATGAGGTCCTTCGACCACTTACCGAGGTATGATTAAAGGCTACCGTCTGAGGCGGTAGCCTTTAATCTTTAGGAGGAACGTCTTATTAAAAGCGTTCCGGTAAATTATGCAGTTCCATAAGATAGCCGCCACGTTTAAACGTTATATAGTGGCCGCTCTTCAATGCTGATAGCACGTTTAATATGCTACTGCGCGACAGGTGCGTACGTTCCTGAATATAATCAAGAATAGATACGCGCATACGCATCTCTTCCGGCAGTTGGCTCATATCCAGCAAATGGTTACGAATCACCGAGTAGGTCCGCTGCTGAACCACCAGCGCATCGCGATAAAAAAGATAGGCAGTGTGGTAAGACAGCAGCGCGGCAACGTCTTCCCAGACCCCGTGCTGACGAAACATCTCCATCGCGGTGTTTGCATCGACGCGCAGGATCGTGGACTCGGTTTCGGCACGCAGCAAATGGCCCCGTACGGGCTGGATCATTTCGGCAATGCCAAACAGGTGCGGGTCATAAACGGAGACAATCAAGAGCCCGTCGGAAGCCCTGAGGATTGACAGCTCACCTTGCAGAAACAGGTACAGCTGGGGCTGGTTTTTGTATGTCCAGGTCATGCGCTTTCGCGGCACAACCTTCATTTTTTCGGCAATCGGCTCAAGCAGTGCCGTCAAACGCTGGATACTTTGTTCCGGGCGGATAGGCGGTAAAATATGCATAGAAATACCTGATTAGTTCCATTCCCTAAGATTATAGAGCGCAACAGGATGTCCGTAAAAATTGCACAATTAAGCATTTACGCATATCCCGAACCCGCGATAAACCGCAACTTTGTTTAAATCTAAACAAAGAAAGCAATTCCCTGGCCTATCATTATGGAAACGGCGACCAGGGCCACCGACTCAAAATGCTCGCCAGATAAGTACCGCGATCCCCGCAAACAGCGCCCATTTAACGATGTAGTACACCGCCTTATTCCATTTTTTCAGCCGTTTTCCCACAATACGAATCTGATAAATATAACGAAAACTACGATTAATGCCGCCGATACGGTCGCCGACGTCATTCGGCGCTACCGCCGCACTCATTAAATTGCGTCCCAGCCAATGGTTTACCCTTTGCGCCCAGCGGTAACGCATAGGACGCTCAATATCGCAGAACAAAATCAGGCGATTCTCACCGCTTGTATTTTCTGCGTAGTGTATATAGGTTTCATCAAACAGAACCCCTTCACCATCACGCCAGCTATAGCGTTCGCCGTCGACCTCAATAAAGCAACGATCGTCATTGGGCGTCAACAGCCCCAGGTGGAAACGCAATGAGCCTGCGTAAGGGTCGCGGTGACGCGGTAAGCGACTACCGTCGGGGAGCGTGGCAAACATCGCCGCCTTTACGGAAGGAATGCTACGCAACAGTTCGGTGGTTCTCGGGCACAGTGTGCTGGCCGACGGATGCGCCTCCTCATACCATTTCAGGTAGAAACGTTTCCATCCGGTTTTAAAAAATGAGTTAAAGCCAGCGTCATTGTATTTTTCGGCCGCTTTAATTTTCTCCATATTTTGCAGATGGACCCCTTCATCACGAATCACTTCCCAGTTTTCCTGTAATACAGCAAGCTCGGGAAACGATTCTGGGCGGAGATATGGCGTATTGTCGACGCGCGAGAAAAGATACATAAAACCATTCAACGGTGCAGTGAACGTCGAATGATCGGAAAGCTGGCGCCAGAAGCGAAACCGCACCTTTCCCCGGAAATGCACATAGAGCACGGAAATAATAATTATCAGCAGAATGATGTACTTCATCTTTGCTCACCCGACCATAGGTTATTTTAAACGTTTCGTTCGATGACCGCGGCATCAGAAAATCCGCAGCCCAAAAATCTTAGCAAAGAAAAACTGCCACGAACAAAATCAGCAGGCAAAAGCGATCATTAAGAGCAGTAATACCAGGCTGCGCCAGATGAAAATACAAAACAAAAGATTATATGCCAGAGAAGCACAACACCCGATTGACAAAAAACCGCTAACACAAGCTTTTTTGTTTCTACTTTTACACAAACAACATATCAACAAATTCCCTCAGAATCCGTACCATCGATGATCCTCCTCCACGATTTGAAAAGCAGTTCTATAGTTTTATAGGCCGTCAGCTAATGCCAGCTTTTCAAACAACAGACGATTAATTCTCACTACAACTCATTGAAGGTAATGGAATGAATAAAAATCTAATTCTCGGCTCTGGGTTACTTTTTTCGTCATTAAGCCACGCAAGTGCTCTCTACTTTTATGAGATTGGTACAGAAGATGCTGCATTGGCTGGAGCAGGTCAGGCAGCACGTGCTCAGGATGCTTCAACGCTACTTACAAACCCAGCGGGTATGACTCACTTACCGGATCATATGGTTACCGGCGGATTACAGGCCATGGGTGGAGATATCCCCTATTCACTGGATGATGAGTCCGCGGGACGCCAAAGCCCGGGCAACGTCATGAAACTCTTCCCCAACGCCAGCATGTTTTACACACAGCGCCTGAGCGATACAGTGACTGCCGGCTTAGGCCTTTACGGCAATTATGGTCTAGGTATCGATTTTGGAAACTGGGCGGGCGATCGCCTGATCAAAAAAAGCACTATGGTCGCCATGACGCTCAGTCCAGGTATTGCCTGGAAATTGAGTGATAAAGTCTCCGTTGGTGCAGCAACCGGGCTGAATTATGGTTTTTTGTCGTTGACTCGTAACGTGGATGGTAATGACGAAAAACAAAATGATCATGACTGGGCGATGAACTACCGCCTGGGCCTGCTCATAGAATTAACCGATCAGACTCGGGCGGGTATGACCTGGACCAGCAAAACGGATTATCACTTTAATATCGACGGCAAGGCACGTTTCCCTAACCTGCCAAACGTTGAGTATGACTTGCCGATTTCAGCACAGGTTCACGCACCGCAGCAACTGATGATGAGCCTGGTGCATGATATCGACAAGCAATGGTCGGTGATGGGCGATCTGGGCTGGCAGGACTGGAGCCAGTTCGGCAGCCCGCAGGTTTCAGTCAACGGCAACACAAACGATCGAAACAATCGTCTGAAGGATACCTGGCATACCGCTGTCGGCGTTCAGTACCGGCCCAATGAACAATGGCGGATTAACGCTGGCGTTGCCTTTGACAGCACTCCCTATAAATCGCAAAGTGACGTCGCGCTCTCATTACCGACCGGGGACGAATGGCGCTTTGCTACGGGTGCGCAATATCAGATTACGCATGCCAGCAATGTGGGATTTGCGCTTGCCTATTTGCATATGCAGTCATCTCAGGTTAAGTCAGCTGCCTTTGAAGGAGAATATAACAACCCGTGGCTTTGGTTTGCCAGCGTGAATTACAGCTATCAATTCTGATTCGCAATAATACCTCAATAAAATTAATAACATTGTTAACAGTCTCTTTTTTAAAATAATATTAAAGAGACTATTTTTCTCCCTTCCGCCTTACAATCCCTCACCACCGACAGCAAAGAAAGCATTAACAACTCGTTAACTCCGTGCAATGGAGTTAATTCAATTAATATTTCCGAGCTTTTTACACTCACACTGTTAGCAGCAAAATTGAAATCAGTCAAATTTTAAAGAACCCATCAAAAAACCAATAAAATTGAGTAATATCAATACATTGTGCGCATCATAAGTATTTCATTATAAAAAATAAAATTATTACCAAGTTAGACCAAATATTTGAAGGTGTAGTATTGCTAAATGTAAAAAAAAGGTTATCGTTTAAATGAAAATATCCACATAAATTCTGTAAATGTATTAAGACGTTACCATCATAAAGGTATTACCTGGTCCAACAAGTCAAAGAGGGTTCCAATGAAACTGAAGCTTATTGTCAAAAGTCTGGCGCTCGCCGGGCTGATGTCAACGGTCATTCTGCCAGCTTATGCTGATATCACCCCCAAAGATGCAACCGACACCACCCAAAAAGCCAACGACGCGCTGTATAACCAATTACCATTCTCTGACAATACTGATTTTACTAATGCGCATAAGGGCTTTATTGCCGCACTGCCAACTGACGTTATCAAAGGCGAACAAGGTAACGTCATCTGGGATCCGCAGCAGTATGCGTTTATCAAAGAAGGTGAAAAGGCCCCCGATACCGTCAACCCGAGCCTGTGGCGCCAGTCTCAGCTGATTAACATCAGCGGCCTGTTTGAAGTGACAGACGGCGTCTACCAGATCCGTAACCTCGACCTCTCCAATATGACCATCATCGAAGGTAAAGAAGGCATTACGGTCGTTGACCCGCTGGTCTCTGCCGAAACCGCCAAAGTCGGGATGGACCTGTACTACAAAAATCGCGGTAAAAAACCGGTTGTCGCGATTATTTACACCCACAGCCACGTTGACCACTATGGTGGCGTACGCGGCGTCGTGGATGAAGCCGATGTGAAATCCGGTAAAGTGAAGGTGTATGCGCCGGCAGGCTTTATGGAAGCCGCGGTGGCGGAAAATATCATGGCCGGTAACGTTATGAGCCGTCGTGCCAGCTACATGTACGGCAACCTGCTGAAACCTGACGCGAAGGGACAGGTTGGCGCGGGTCTCGGTACCACGACCTCAGCGGGTACGGTTACCCTGATTGCCCCCACCAATATCATCGACAAAGATGGCCAGAAAGAAGTGATTGATGGCCTGACCTACGACTTCATGCTGGCGCCGGGTTCTGAAGCTCCGTCTGAAATGTTGTGGTATATCGAAGAGAAAAAACTCATCGAGTCTGCGGAAGACGTAACCCACACCCTGCACAACACTTACTCTCTGCGCGGCGCGAAAATTCGTGAGCCGTTACCGTGGTCTAAGTACATCAACGAAGCGATTGTTCGCTGGGGCGACAAAGCTGAAATCATTATGGCCCAACACCACTGGCCGACCTGGGGCAACGAAAATGTGGTCAACCTGCTGAAGAGCCAGCGAGACCTCTATCGTTATATCAACGACCAGACGTTGCGCATGGCTAACCAGGGCCTCACCCGTGATGAAATTGCCGCCAACTTCAAGCTGCCGGATAGCCTGGCACACACCTGGGCGAACCGTGGTTACTATGGCTCCGTGAGTCATGACGTGAAGGCGACATATGTTCTGTACCTTGGCTGGTTCGATGGCAACCCAGCCACCCTCGATGAACTGCCGCCTGAAGAAGCGGCGAAGAAGTTCGTTGATTATATGGGCGGTGCAGACGCCATCATGAAGAAAGCCAAAGAGGACTTCGATCAGGGCAACTACCGTTGGGTGGCTCAGGTTGTCAGCAAAATTGTGTTTGCCGACCCGAATAACCAGGACGCGCGTAATCTTGAAGCGGATGCGCTGGAACAGCTGGGTTATCAGGCAGAATCTGGCCCGTGGCGTAACTTCTATCTGACCGGCGCGCAGGAATTGCGTAACGGCGTGGTGAAAGGACCTACGCCAAATACGGCCAGTCCGGATACCGTGCGCGCGATGACACCAGAGATGTTCTTCGACTATCTGGCGGTCCATATTAACGGCGAGAAAGCCGGCACAGCGAAGTCGGTGTTTAACATTGACCTTGGCAGCGATGGCGGTAAATACAAGCTGGAGCTGGAAAACGGCGTGCTGAACCACACGGCGAACGCAGAAGCGAAAGATGCCGATGCAACCATCGCGCTCGACCGCGCGACGCTAAATAAGATCATCCTGAAAGAAGAAACGCTCAAGCAGGCTGAAGAGAAAGGTGAAGTTAAGGTCACCGGCAACGGTGCTAAGCTTGATGAGATGCTGGGCTACATGGACAAATTTGAATTCTGGTTCAATATCGTCACGCCGTAATGCTTGAGGTGTTTAAAAGCTGCCTACGGGCAGCTTTTTATTAGCTCATTTAAAACGCAATCCATATTAACCTCGCCCCAATGTTCTGTTTCCATTCAGGAAGGTACTTATGAGTGTATGCTCGCGAGATGAGGACCAGCCCGACATCGAACAAAAAGAGGTAAAATGGATACGCGCCGGGAAGCGTTTCCGGTGCATTGTTTTCTCGAAGGATTTTCTCAGTGGGATTTCAGTCACTGAAATGAAACGACGTAAGTGCTTGAATAGTGGCGGAGAGAGGGGATTTGAACCCCGGTAGAGTTGCCCCTACTCCGGTTTTCGAGACCGGTCCGTTCAGCCGCTCCGGCATCTCTCCGTTTTGATGGTTGCCATCATGCCAGGAATTTTGGCATTTTAACAGACCCAGTCTCTTCAATTACGTTCAAGTGACGAGTTTACGAGCAGAATGATGATTAAATGGCCCTGGAAAGCGAGTGACACTGCCGATAAAGCTGATTTGCCGTGGGCGCAGGCCCTGGCGATCCCGCTGTTAGCCAATCTGTCTACGGACGAGCAGGTGAAGCTGGTCCAGCTTGCCGATCGATTCCTCCAGCAAAAGCGGATGGTGTTTTTACAGGGGCTAACCGTTGAACCGATCACCGAAGCGCGTATTGCGCTGCTGTTCTGCCTGCCGGTCATGGAGCTTGGCTTAGAGTGGCTCGACGGTTTCCATGAAATTCTCATTTACCCCGCCCCGTTTATTGTCGACGACGAATGGGAGGATGATATTGGGCTGGTGCACAACCAGCGGATAGTTCAGTCCGGGCAAAGCTGGCAACAGGGGCCGATCGTACTCAACTGGCTCGATATTCAGGATTCCTTCGATGCCTCCGGTTTTAACCTGATTATTCATGAAGTCGCGCATAAGCTCGATACGCGCAACGGTGACCGCGCCAGCGGCGTGCCGTTTATTCCGCTGCGTGAAGTGGCGGGTTGGGAACACGACCTGCATGCCGCCATGAATAATATCCAGGACGAGATTGATTTAGTTGGCGAAAACGCCGCCAGCATCGATGCCTACGCCGCGACCGACCCGGCAGAATGTTTTGCGGTACTTTCGGAGTACTTTTTCAGCGCGCCTGAACTTTTCGCTCCACGCTTCCCGGCGCTGTGGCAACGTTTTTGCGGTTTCTATGGCCAGGACCCGTTACAGCGGTTACGAGATAATAGCCAGCAGGATGAAAATCCCCCGGCAGTACACTAAAACAACACCTTGTGCTAAATTCAGCCAATTGAATCAGCAAGTTAAATTTAGTGTTGACACAAATATTCGTGCCCAGTACTATTCGCCTCGTTCACACGATTCCTCTGTAGTTCAGTCGGTAGAACGGCGGACTGTTAATCCGTATGTCACTGGTTCGAGTCCAGTCAGAGGAGCCAAATTTAGAAAAGCCTGCTTTCGAGCAGGCTTTTTGCTTTCTGCGGTATGCCACCGCAGAATCGCCAAACGACACACCATCAAATCTGGTAATCCAGCACCGTCTCTTCCAGGTCCATCGCCTGGCGTTTGATCTCTTCCAGCGACAATCCGGCATTGCACAGTTCGATAAAGCGCCACACATAGTTCCGCTGTAGCTGACCACGTTTAAGCCCCAGCCAGACGGTATTGGCATCAAACAAATGATGGGTATCCAACCGCACCAGGCTACCGGACTCCTGCGCATCGCCCGACTGCTCGGCCACCAGCCCAATTCCCAGCCCCAGCTCGACGTAAGTTTTGATGACATCCGAATCCTGCGCGCTGAGCACGATATCCGGCGTCAGCCCCTTACGGTTAAACGCTTCATCAATGCGCGAGCGCCCGGTAATTCCCTGACGATAGGTAATCAGCGGCCAGCGGGCAATCGCTTCCAGCGTCAACGGCGTGGTCTGAGTGAGCGGGTGATCGGTGGGGACAAGCAGGCTGTGATGCCAGCGGAACCATGGGAAAGCCACCAGCGTGGCATCGTTGCTCAGCCGTTCGCTAGCGATACCGATATCGGCGCCGCCGCTGTGCAACAACGCGTCGATTTCCTGCGGCGTGCCCTGAATCAACTCCAGGCGCACATCTTTGAAGATCTCACGAAAGGCTTTGATCACCGGCGGCAGGCTATAGCGCGCCTGAGTGTGGGTGGTGGCGATAGTCAGTACGCCGGAGGCATCGTTGGTAAAGAGGTCGGCCAGACGGCGAACGTTGCTGGCCTCATTCAGAATACGTTCGGCAATCACCAACAGGGCTTTGCCCGGCTCGGTCATACCTAATAAGCGCTTCCCACGACGAATGAAGATCTCAATCCCTAACTCTTCCTCAAGCTCGCGAATATGTCGACTTACGCCAGACTGCGATGTGTAGAGCATATTGGCGACTTCGGTCAGGTTGTAATCCTGCCGTGCCGCTTCGCGAATAATTTTAAGTTGCTGGAAGTTCACGCGTCACCCCGATTCAGTCAGATATGACGCTATTGTTAAAGTTTGTCAGGTCGACAAACAAATAATAAAAACCAGCAACATATTCCTGAATGGAATATAAGCTTAGCTCACAAGCTGCAATTCACGGTTATCCAGCATTGGCCGACTCACCAGCGACATCAAAATCTCTTTCACCGCCTGCGCCTGCGGCGATAACTGGCCTCGCGCCGAAACGTTGAGCGATAAAGGCAGGCTCATCGATGGCGTCGTAATGCGCGCCATCCAACCGTTCGCCGCGGCACATAGCGATCGAGCCGCCGACTCCGGCAGAACGGTCACTCCCATACCGCTGGCGATGGCGGCGGTCAGTGTTGAGATTGACTCAATTTCACCGATAATCTTTGCCGTTAAGCGGCGCAGCGAAAAAGCTTCGTCAACGCGGGCGCGGACAGCGCTATAGTCGCGGGGTAAAAACAGGTTCATTTCAGCAACGGCGGTCAGATCCACGCTCTGCCCGGGCAATCGCGGGTGCCCACCAGATAAAGATCTTCTTTCAGCAACGGCTGGCTCATAATCCCCGCCAGCGGCGCGCGATCGTACAGCACCGCCATATCCAGTTGGCCGTTGAGTAGCTTGTCATTCAGCACGGTGCCGCTGTTTTCATGCAGATACACCAGCACGTCCGGCAGTTCGTTACGCACCGCCTGCAGCAGCGGCATGGTAATTGACGAGGCCGCCGTTCCCGGCGCAAGCCCGATTGAAACGGTGCCACTGAGCGTTTGACCGACATTGTTCACCGCCAGTTGCGCCTGTTCACACTGACGCAGAATCGTGCGGGCATGCGTATACAGTACCTTTCCAGCCTCGGTTGGCGTCACGCCGCGCTTGGTGCGAATAAGCAGCTGTTGGTCAAGTTCACCTTCCAGCGTTGCGACCTGCTGGCTCAGTGCAGGCTGCGCGATATGCAATACTTCAGCCGCCTGAGTCAGGCTGCCGATATCGACGATTTTCACGAAGTATTTCAGCCGTCTTAAGTTCATTTTTGCCTCCGGTACGAGATCCACTGCCACGCTGGCGTTAAGTAATCGGAGGAGTTGCAAGATGCTTGCCAGTTTTAAAAATCGTGTTGAAACCTGGGAATCCTATCGCTGGCGCCCTTTTTTGCCCCGGTCAGAAGATTGCCCTATGCCCATAAGGGGTAAATATGCACTTTCACGGTGCAAGCTGCGGAGAAAATGAGCAACAAACCCCAAATTGCTGAAATTGTCAGCAAACGAACTTATTCGCGCTTTTCACCCTTTGACAAGCCGTAGGGACATCGATAATATGCGCCCCGTTCACACGATTCCTCTGTAGTTCAGTCGGTAGAACGGCGGACTGTTAATCCGTATGTCACTGGTTCGAGTCCAGTCAGAGGAGCCAAATTTAGAAAAGCCTGCTTTCGAGCAGGCTTTTTGCTTTTAAATCTCTCCCGTCAACCAAATTTCATCCTGCTCGATAAAACCAACAATTAGCCGTACTGCCGTCGCGTAGAATCCCTCTTTATCACGCGTAGCACAGCTGTTGCTGAACACCGGCAGCCAGCTCATCAGATGAGTATGGACAAAATGGCACTGCTCCTCCCTGGAAGCATTGCCGTCAATCAATGCAGCCATCAGCGCCAACTGGATAGCAATGTGATCAACCGCCTCGCTCTCCACCGGCGCAAGTTGATAGCGCACTAACAACCGCCTCATTTCAAGCCGTGACTCAGCCGGAGAGGTATGGGGGTAGTGACCAGCATAAGGAGAAACACCCAGCGGCGGGCCCGTCAGTAAGAGCGTAGCGTAATCTGCCGCGAGCTCCTGCTGCCGATCCTCACGGGTCAGTATATGCTCATGGCTGCGCTCAAACGCCACAGCATTCTCCGACATACCGGGAATAGCTGCCAGTGATGCCACCCACTCCCGATGTTCCCTACTATCTAGCTGCTCCAACTGCCTATCGGTCAACTCTTGATGCAACAATTGTGCAAACCACTGATACACCTCGGCGCGCTTGCTCGACACCCTATCCAGCGGCATTGTTAGCCTCCTGCTTCACTTCTACCGGGCCACCAAACCCCGTGACAGCAGGCAATTCCCCTGGAAGCGCTCCACTTGCACCAGCACGCTGTGGGCAGATGGCCCCTGTGCCAGCTGCGACGTCCCGATATCCTCACTCAGTACGTTCGGGTCACCGTAGGTACACAAGGTACCCGCTTTGCCCCCTTCTTTTGGGAGTACCATGCGCCTTCATGGATTCGAATAACGCCCGGGGCATAATCCTGGCTAATCACCACACCGGCTAATACCTGTCCACGACCATTGAATACACGCGCAACATCGCCCGCTTTCAACCCGCGTGCTTTAGCGTCTTCCGGGCTGATATAAAGTGGTTCTCTGTCAGCGACAGCGTAGGTTTTACGCCAGGCATCACTGGAACAAATTTGTGAGTGAAGGCGTTTATCCGGGTGACATGATTGCAAATGGAGCGGATATTTCTGCTCCTGACCTTCCACTTTACTTAGTTCAAACGGCGTCATCCATACAGGATGCCCAGGGCAATCCTCGTAGCTAAAACCGGCTATTGTCTTACTGAAAATTTCAATGAGCCCCGAAGGGGTTCCGAGTGGGCTTATATCGGGCTCCTCACGAAAATCACTGTGTCGAACCCAGGGTTCGCCCGCCGGGAAAGCAATATAGCCGTCTCCATTCCAGAATGAGTCAAAGTCCGGCAGAGTCACACCACTTGCTGCGCCCTGCTTCACCCCCTCCTCATAAATGGCACGAATCCACTGCATCTCATTTCGGCCTTCACGATAGACTTCTTCACGACCAAAGCGTTTGCACAGCCCTGCGAAGACTTCAAAATCATGCCGCGCTTCAAACTGCGGCGCAACGACCTGATGAATGGCCATCAGCCCTTTATTGGAGTGCGTACCAAATTGCTCAACGTCATTACGCTCAAAACGGGTCGTGACCGGTAGAACAATATCTGCGAAGCGGCAGGATGCGGTCCATTGATGATCCAGAACGACGACGGTCTCCAGCTTCTTCCAGGCATCGATCATCCGATTACGGTTCTGTTGGGCGTGGAACGGATTTGCGGCGCTGAAAATCGCCATTTTAATGTCCGGGAACGTCAGCGTTTCGCCGTTAAACGCGATCTGTTTGCCCGGCGATAACAGGCAATCCACAATGCGAGAAACGGGATGTGTTCTGAAGCACCGCGGAAATCCGCATCGTGGAGAGGTTTAGGGGGTTGTTAATGCTGCCCAGCCCGGAAAGCACAGGGCCTTTAGACGTGACGGTACCGCCACCATTGTAATGCCAGCCGAAGCCAATGCCTCCACCCGGTAGCCCAATTTGCCCTACCATGCTGGCCAGTACGACTAACATCCAGGGATACTGCTCACCGTGGTGCATACGCTGTACGCACCACCCCCCATAAACTGCGTACGACCTTTCACTAATAAACGGGCAAATTCACGGATTTGATCCGCACTCAAGCCACAAATATCCGCCGCCCATTCGGCATTTTTCGGTTGACTGTCTTTCTCCCCCAGCAGGTAAGGCAGGAATGTCTCAAAACCAACGGTATAATCCTTAATAAACGCCGTATCGTAGAGCTTCTCTTCATAAAGCGTGTGGGCCAGGCCCAACAGCAGTGCCACATCCGTCTGTGGGCGTAGCGCAATCTGTTCACAATTAAGGAAGTTCTGCGTTTTGCTGCGCACAGGATCAACGCTGATGACGCGCATTTTCCCGGCAGCTACCTTCTCTTTTATTTGCTGCCAGTAGCCAAAAGGATCGTGGTCGGGAACAAGGAATTCGATCTGTAGGTTTTTAATCGGGTCGCATCCCCACAGTACGATCGTGTTCGTCTGTTCAATCACTAATGGCAAAGACGTTTGTTGTTCATAAACTTCCAGCGAACCAATGACGTGAGGCAGGATCACCTGGGCGGCCGCTGCGGAATAGTCGCCAACGGTGGTGACATAGCTGCCGTGCAACCCTAACCCACGGTCCATTGCGCCGCCGGCTTTATGATATTTACCAACCATTTGCCAATCGGCAAGGCCGGTAAATACGCCAGATGAGCCGTAGGATTTCTGTACACGCTCCAGTTCTTCATACACGAGATCTAAAGCCTGATCCCAACTCACGCGGACGAAGCGATTATCACCTCGCTGGCTGCGATCTGATTTTTCCCGCTTGCGCAGCCAGTCAAGACGCACCATCGGGTAGCGAGCTCGCGAAGGGTTATAGACAATCTCACGGACGGCTTGCAGCATATCGCATGGATATTTATCGTGTTTGAAAGGGCGAGTTTCCAGCCACTCACCGTTTACCACCTTTGCTTCAAATGCACCATAATGCGAACCGGACTGGATCCAGCGTTCCGTATTCTCACCGGCTGCCCACGCCTTTCTCATGAGCGGCCCAGAGGAGAGCATAGTCACAGTACCTACCGCCATAACGCCGGTAAGAAACCGCCTTCTTGATAAATCAACCTGCTGGTTATTCATAACATTTCCTTATTTTTTATCCGTTAGCGACACATCGCTGGCATGGGTCTGGAGATACTTGAGTAGGGTTCGTTCTTCTTCTTTGCTCAGCCGATAGTAGGTAGACATTGCCTTCAATCCGGCAATCCAGCCATTGGCGCTGTAGCGAGTTGTAGAGGGAACGCTATGACAGGCGCTACAGGTGCTCTGCAACATCTGGCTGGCGTATTGCCAGACAGGCTCAATATCGCCAATAAAGCCGTCGGAATGACTCCACGCTACAACGCTTATCTGCTGCCACTCCTGATGTGAATCGGGATCAACCTGCGTTTTCAGCACTTTCACACCGCTCATCAGCGACTCATCCAGCACGGCGGCAAAGACGCGTTTGCCCGGATATTGCGTTATCACTCGCCCACGGCCTGCGCTTTCACGCCAGCCCACAATTTCCAACTGCAGGTTATTCCCTTCCTGCTTCAGCACATGAACTTCCGTTGCTGGCATCAGCATTGCCCGGCCTGTAGTGCCACCAGGCTCGGCATAGATAGGTTTTTCCGTCAGTGTAAAAAGCGTTTTAGCATCAGGCAGCGTGGCACTTTTCCGCTGCAGCATTTTGAAATCATTACGAAAACCGCTGCTCATATCAGGTTTGTGATGTGCAATTCCTTTATGGCAATCGATACAATTGCTATTTTTTGCTGCGGCTTCCGTCATACGTACGGCGGCATTTGAGGACTGTTTGGCATGATCCATAGCTTCATAGCTATGGCAGGATTTACAGGTTGCCGACCCGCTATCGCTCATACGTTTCCATTCACGTTGCGCGAGTTCAGCCCGTTTCTCCTCAAACTTTTCTGGAGTATCTATCGAAGGTGAAATAAACGTATGATAAAGGTCGTTAAGCGCTTCTGTTTTACGCACAATAGTTGGAATGATACCAGGTGGAATATGGCAATCCCGGCACTCGGCCCGAACGCCAGATGCATTCTTAAAGTGAATGCTTTGCTTATATTCATTCCCCGCAGTACCCATTGAATGGCATGACAAACAAAATTCTGTCGTACTGGTATAATGAATTCCTTGCCAGGTACCGAAAATAGCAATAAGAGCGACGACTGCGCCCACTACTGCCGACCATAACGCCCGTCGTTTAGTCCAGACCATCTCTAATGCCCCATAAATTACCTATTGGCGCACAATAACTGATAGCCAGGAGGCGCAATAGAGACACGCTGCTCGGTGAATAGATACAGCCTTTTAGTTATTGCGACATGTCAATTTTGCTCGCCGAAATATCTATTACATTATCGTTGCCAATAAATAAAAGGACTATGTTGATGAAAATGCCGACCCTGGATAAAGAGAGTTCTACGTCGTTACAGACCCAACTCTTTCGATACTATTATCAGGCTATCACCAGGGGCGATCTTCTCTGCGGTGATAAATTGCCTTCAATTCGTGAGCTAGCTCGCCAACTCCAGGTAGCGAGAATCACTGTCATCATGGCATATGAAAAACTCTCTACCGGTGGGTATATCAAAAGCCGGCACGGCATAGGATACGAAGTGATATTTTCCCGCCAGCTAGTGCCAGTTACATTGCCGCTACTGTCTACGGAGGGCCCAAAACCGCTACAGATCAATCCCGCAAAACGCGCTACAGATATCTGGCTCGAGACCGGTAAAGAATATTACTGTCAACTTGGCGTCCCTGACCCAAATGCCTTTCCCTGGTCTAGCTGGCGCCGCTGGAATAACACACCTTCAGTACACAAAGAACAATTAGTTACCCGTTATCACTCCCCTTGTGGATTATTATCACTACGTAATGAATTGGCGCGTTATCTCCATTTATCCCGGGGAATGAATATCCGTGCAGAGAATATCATTATCACCAATGGAATCCAGGAGGGATTATCGCTATTAGGGCAGATATTTATATTACATCAAAATAACAAACATCATCAAAAATGCCATATTGTTACAGAGGCTCCTTGTTATTCCGGCGCCTGGCATCTGTTTAATTATTATGGCGCGCAAATAACGCCGGTTCCGGTTGATAGTCAGGGACTACAGGTGAGTCGCCTGCCGGAAACATCAACCCATCTCTGTTATGTCACCGCCGCCCATCACTATCCATGGGAAGCACCCTTTCTTTACAGCGCCGGGAGGCATTACTGCAATGGGCACAGCGCTGCGGTGCTTATATTATTGAAGACGATTACGATGCGGTGTTTAGCTACACCGATAATCCCCTACCGGCGCTGAAAGCGATGGACAGCCAGGATCGGGTGATCTATATGGGCACGTTTTCCAAAAGCCTCGGACCTGGTGCGCGTCTGGGTTACATTGTCTGTCCCGATGCGCTGCTGGATTCGGTACAAAATCTGAAGGCGCTCAATAACAATGGCAGCCACTGGCTTTTACAGCAGTTCCTTGCTGAACTGATGCAAACGCAGCGCTTCTATACCCACATCGGCAAGCTAACCTGCGAATATGAAGCCCGCCAGCGGTTATTAACTACCGGGCTGACAGCCATTTTCCCGGAAGGAGAGATCTGGGGAACCTTCGCGGCCTGCATCTGACGCTGCTGGTGCCGTACCCTGCGGCGATCGTCGCCCAATTTCGCCAGCGCTGCCTACAGGCTGGCGTACGGTTTGACACACTCGCCGAGCTGGAAAATGGTTCGGAAGGCCCGTGGAATGAGACCTTCCACGGCTCGGTTCTGTTTTTTGGCTTCGGCGCGCTAAACGTTCCACAATTAAAGAAAGTTCTCGATGTTCTGCGCAAAACGTGGGCGGAAATGCAGCCGGTCGCGGCACAATGAAAGCTAAGGCTGCAGCCGCTGCGCCTGCCCGATACTGCGTTCAATAACCGCCCTACCCGGATCGTCTACCGGCAACAAGCGGAGCATCATCTGCCATGCGGCAATCGCCTCGTGGTAGCGCTGTTGCTCGAAAGCATTAAACGCCAGCAGGCCCAGTACGCGGGTATCGGAGTGGTCGTTTTTAAGCTGTCGACGCAGCAACGCTTCTCCCATCCGATTATCCTGAGGATCGCCGGAGAGCGTCAGCATCTGCGCGTAGCCCCTCACGGCCTCGCTGTTGTGAGAATCCAGCGCATAGGCTCGGGAATACGCTTGCGTTGCGGTCTCCGCATCGCTCATCATCATGCCGACACGCCCCAGAACAATCCACCCTTCTACGCTACCCGGCTCATGCTGTAGCCGTGTCCGCAACCCGAGTGCCAGATTAGCCATTTCTTGCTGGCTTAACGTCTGCGCATCCGGCCCAAAGGCGCGCGCCAGCAGCGTCGGCGTTTGCGCCGTTGCCTGTTGCCAGAGGCGCACCGCGGCAAAACTCCCGGTGAAATAGTAACAACCCGCGCTCATCATCAATGCAGCCATCCCTCCCGCTGGCAGCAGCCACAGGCTGGCGGTCGAAGAGCCCGGAGCCGTTTGTGGTAACGCGTCATCCTGAGTGTACAGGCGACGCCGGCGCGTTCTGGCGAAAATCCCCCAACCGCCTGCCGCTATTGCTGCCGTCGGAAGCAGCCAGAGAAGAAAAGTTAAAGGCGTCAACGGGGTTCATAGGTAACAAAATTACCGTAACGCGCCACCATATACGCCACGATCTCGGATTTGCTTTTACCCTCCAGCATCAGTTGATACACCTTCTGGCGCATATCCATCGCTATCATTGAGTTAGAATCGGCAATGCTGTTGTTCTGGCATTTTGGGCAGCGCAGCTCTGCCGTCAACTGGCGAAACTGTTGCTCCTGCGCCTCATTACGAAAGGTCATCGTATCGGTGGCAGAAAAAGCCACGCCGGAAAATAGCAGCAGCAATAACGAGCAAAATATTTTCATCAGCGCCCCTCCCGAGAATAGCGCTCCCACAGCGGTTTCATTTCCCGCTCCCAGACTTCGGCATTCAGCTCGCCAGCGTGGCGATAACGAATCACGCCGTTACCATCAATAAGAAATGTTTCTGGTGCGCCATATACGCCAAGATCCAGCCCGAACATGCCGTCGCCGTCATCGAGGTTTATGATGTAAGGATTGCCGAGCTCACGCAGCCAGGCGTTCGCTTGCTGTCGATTATCTTTATAATTCACGCCCACAACCCGCACGCCTTCCAGCGCTAGCTGACGCAGATATTGATGCTCGGCACGACAGGTCGGGCACCAGGTTGCCCAGACATTCAGCAACAGCGGCTTGCCCTGCATAAACACGCGATTATCGAACCGCTGCGAGGGATCGGTTAACGATGCCAGATGGAACTGCGGCATCGTTTTGCCAATCAATGCCGACTCCAGTAACGTCGGATCGTCCCCTGCGCGTTACGCGTCAGTTGCCAGAACAACGCTATGACGATAGCGGTGAAGATAATCAGCGGCACCAGCAGTGCATTACGTCTCATATCGCCTCCTGCATTGGCGATAACGCGGATCGATCAGGCACAGGAGCCCGCCCAGCGCCATAAGCACGCCACCGAACCAAATCCAGCGCACAAACGGTTTATAATATAAGCGTATCGCCCAGGTGTCGTTGTCCAGCTCATCGCCCAGCGCGGCATATAGATCGCGAGTCACGCCGCCATCAACTGCCGCCTCCGTCATCACCCTCTGGCTGTTGCGATAAAATCGTTTCTCTGCCCGCAGTAACGCTTCGAACCGATTGTTATGTGTCACCTCAAGCGCCGCTTCTACACCACGCCAGTTTGGCCCATCGACAGAACGGATCTCGCGCAGAGTGATGTGATAAGCGTGTAGCGCGACGCTATCCCCCTATGCATACGGACATCCCGTTCAACGCTGTAATTCTGGCTAAACGCGATCCCTACGACCGTGACGGCCACACCGACGTGCGCCAGCGTCATACCCAAACGACTGTGCGTCAATCTTCCCCCTGCGCCATTCCCGCTACGGAAAGCAGCAGGATCCATAACGCTATCGCGATCCCCACCGCCGTCATGCCGACAATGCTCCCCTCCAGCAGCCAGGGCAGCAACAGCGACAACACTGCCGTAAGGCACAGCGCCGCCAACAGCATTTTTTGGATTTTCCGTGGCCTGTCACGCCCCAGCGCACCAAAGGCCAATGCCGAGCAATAGCGCAAACGGCACCATTAATACGCTAAACACGGTATTGAAAAACGGTTCGCCAATCGAGATGCTTCCCAATCCCACTAGCTTATGCACAAGCGGCAGCAGCGTTCCCAGCAGCACCACCAGCATTGCGGTCAGCAGCAGGACGTTATTTGCCAACAGAAAAGATTCTCGCGACCACAGCGCATTATTCACCCGCGAACGTAGGCGTCGCCCCCGTAGCGCAAAGAGCAGTAGCGAACCGCCAGTGACCAAGGTCATAAAAGCAAGAATAAACATGCCGCGCGCCGGATCGGCGGCAAAAGCATGGACTGAGACCAGAACACCTGAACGCACCAGAAATGTTCCAGCAAACACAGCGAAAACGCGGCAATCGCCAACAGCAACGTCCAGGCTTTGAAGCTTGCGCGTTGCTCCGTCACCGCCAGCGAATGCAGCAGCGCAGTACCCGCCAGCCACGGCATCAGCGACGCATTCTCTACCGGATCCCAGAACCACCAGCCGCCCCAGCCCAGTTCGTAATAGGCCCACGCTGAGCCCAGCACAATCCCAAGCGTCAGAAAAATCCAGGCAGCCAGCGTCCAGGGGCGAGAGAACCGCGCCCAGACGCTATCTAACCGTCCACACAGCAGCGACGCGACAGCAAAAGCAAATGCCACCGAGAAGCCGACATAGCCCATATAGAGTAATGGAGGATGAAAAATCAGCCCGGGATCCTGCAGCATTGGATTAAGTTCACGGCCCTCTACCGGAAAAGCGGGCAGCGTGCGGGAAAACGGATTAGAGGTGAATAAAATAAAGGCCAGAAATCCGGCACAAATCATCCCCATCACCGCCAGCACTCGCGCCGTCATCGCCTGCGGGATCCGACGGCTACAGCATGCTACAGCTAGCATCCAACCGCTCATTAACAGGATCCACAGCAGCAGCGAGCCCTCATGCGCACCCCAGGTCGCTGCCACTCGGTACCACACCGGGAGCTGACTATTCGAGTTGCTCGCAACATAGGTGACGCTAAAATCATTCACCACGAAAGCATTCACCAGGATAGCGAACGCCCCTGCGATACACAGAAATACCAATCCAGCGAGAAGCCTGGCGCTAGCCATCAGCCGTACATCGCCGCGAGCAACGCCAATCAGCGGATAAAGCGACAGCAGCAGAGAGATACCCAGCGCAAGGCAAAGTAGCATGTCACCATATTCGGGTATCATAAAGCGGGCTCCTTCGACGGACGTTTCGGACGCGGGTGGTTATCCCGCATCGCCTGCTCAACTTCCGGCGGCGTGTAATTTTCGTCATGTTTCGCCAGGACTTCTTTCGCCAGAACGTGGTTGCTTGTCTGCAGAACCCTTGAACGACAACCCCTGCCCCTCGCGGAAAAGATCAGGCAGCACACCGGTATAGCTGACCGTCACTTCGCCCTGTGCGTCATACAGGTGAAACGTCACCGCCAACGAGTCAGTTGAACGTTTAACAGTGCCTGGCGCCACCATCCCGCCCACGCGGAGCCGCTGGCCGATTTGCGGAAGCTGGTGCGTCTCTCGTTTACCGTGAAGAATTTCACCTGGCGTATAAAACAGATCGATACTGCCGCTTAGCGCATACAGCACTAACCCAACGGTTGACGCCATCCCCAGCACCACAGCCCCGACCAGGTAAAAACGCTGTCTACGACGTGCATTCATTGCGCCTCCTTGCGGATATTCAGCCGAATATCTCTGGACTGCCGTTGGACGACAACGCTAATAATCACCCGTCGCCGCCATCGGGTATGCAGCACAATCGCGGCCAGCGGCAACAGGGTAAAAGCGACGGCCAACCAGACATAAAAGGCATAGCCGCCCATGGCGAAAAATGCGCTCCAGGAGATAAACGCACTGCTCATTTTTGCCCCCTCATTTTGACCAGTTCGAGCACCCACGGGCGACGACGTTCCTGATCAAGGATCAGATTCCGCATCCGCATCAGCGTCAGGGTCACGCAGAGAAACAGAAAACCCAGTATCGAGAGGCGCAGCGGCGAACGCATCGCTGGGGCAATACTCTGCTGCATGCGGGTAGAACCCTGATGCAACGTGTTCCACCATTCGACGGAATAGTGGATTACCGGCAGGTTTATCACCCCCACCAGCACTAAAATAGCGGTCGCCCGCACCGCCAGCTTACGGTCGTCAAAGGCGCTCCACAGTGCGATGGCTCCTGCATAAAGAAACAGCAACAACAGCTCCGACGTCAGGCGCGCATCCCACACCCACCAGGCTCCCCACATCGGTTTTCCCCACGCAGCCCCCGTCGTCAGCGCAATAAACGCGCAGATCGCCCCTATCGGCGCCATCGCCGCCAGCGCCAGTCCCGCCATTTTCATCTGCCAGACCAGCGTAAACACCGCCGCTACCGCCATCGCGGCATAAATTCCATCGACCAGATAGCCGCTGGAACATGCAGATAAATAATGCGATAGCTTTCGCCCTGCTGATAATCCGCCGGAGCAAAGCCAAAACCCCAAATCCAGCCTCCCCCAACGTCAGCAGACTGAGCACGGCGAGCCAGGGATAAAAACGCCGCATAGCCGGTAAAGGCGCGGCGGAATTGCAAGTTGATGAAGCGTTTTCCACATAATGGTCACCTGACGTAAAGCAAGATCGATAATGGGGTAGCTAGCGCACGCTGATGCGCAAAGCCGCCGCCGTTGCAAAAGGGCTTAGCGTCGCGCTACCGGCAAGTAAAGCGCCCAGGATCGCCAGATAGCCGCGAACGGGTAGATGCATCGCCGCCGCGTCCATCGCCGCAGTCGCAAATATCAGCAAAGGGATTGTGAGAGGCAAAAGTAATACGCTGAGTAAAACGCCACCGCGTTTCAGCCCTACCGTTAACGCGACGCCCGGTGCGCCAAGAAAACTTAGCGTCGGCGTGCCCAACAACAGGGTTAGCGCCAGCATCTGCCAGCCGTCAGCATCCATCCCCAGCAACAGCGCGGCTAACGGAGAAAGCAGCAGCAGCGGCACACCCGTCACAACCCAGTGCGCCAGCACTTTCACCAGCACCACAGCTGGTAGAGGAATCGGCAGCAGCATTTGTTGTTCCAGGCTGCCATCCGCCAGATCGTCACGAAACAAGCGCTCCAGTGCCAGCATAGATGCCAGCAACACGGCAACCCACATGATGCCGGGAGCCATCCGCATCAGCAGTTGCGGCTCCGGCCCTACGCTCAACGGAAACAGCACGATCGTCAGTAAGAAGAACCACAGCGGATTGGCGACTTCTACGCCATGGCGCAGCACAACACGCAGCTCAGTGCGGAAAATAAGCCACATCACGCCGCAGACTCCACACGGTTTAAATCAATCTGGCGCAACGGGACATCCGTCGTTATTGGCTGATGAGTGGTTAGAATAACGGCGCCCTGTTGCTGAACATGCAGCGCCATCTGTTGGGTTAGACGCGCAATACCGTCGACGTCCAGTGCGGTAAAAGGCTCATCAAGGATCCACAGCGGTGCCTGGCTCAGCCACAGCCTCGCCAGAGCGACCCGCCGTTGCTGCCCGGCTGAAAGCTGGCAAACAGGCAACGCCTCTACCCCCACTAATGCCACTTGTGCAAGCGCCTGATAAAGACTTTCCTGCGCGGCCGCTGGATGTAAAAAGTGCAGGTTTTCGAGCGCGGTTAGCGAGGTTTTTAACCCAGCCTGATGGCCAATCCACAGCAGATTCTGATGGTAATTATCCCGAACGCGAGCAAGCGGTTCGCCTCGCCAATAAACCTGACCGGCATCAGGCCGCCCGAGCCCGACCAGTACCCGCAGCAACGTTGTTTTGCCACAGCCGTTCGCGCCGGTAATTTGTACCAATTCTCCTGGCTGAACGTGCAAAGACAGCCCATTGAACAGCAGGCGTTCATCACGTTCACAGCTTAAATTCAGGGCGCTTAGCATTCAGGTATCCGGTTAGCGAGTGGCGGTTATGTCGATATTCTGCAACATCGCTAAGCGTGATAGTTTAAATTCCCGGCCTGTACCTATGAATAAAAACAGCCCTAAGAACAGCAAATCTCAGGCGAGGAGGTGGATAAAGGGCCTCTCCTAGCGGCTTTGCTCATATTCAATCGCTGCGCGTACTGCCGCCAACGCAACGCTAAGCTGCTCCATCGAAACCGAACCCAGCGCCACTCGGATTGCCTGCGGAACATTAGGTGTCACGCAAAAGGGTTCGGCGGTTGAGACCGAAATATGTTGATCCATCAGGATTTTCGCAACCCGATCTGCCCGGCTCTCGTCGGCGAGAGGCAGCCAGAGGAACCACGAGTCCGGGTGGCTGATGCAGGGCAGCGGCCCCAGCACATCGCGGGCGAGACGCTGGCGCAGACGAGCATCGCGCCTTTTTTGCGTCGCCAGCTTTGAGACGGTTCCGTCCACAATCCACTGGCAAACCAGCGCGCTCATCACCGAAGGGTATTCCACGTAGTTGCCCGTATGGCACGTTCAAGCGCAGGACGCCAGGCATTGGGGCAGACCACCATCCCCACGCGGATTCCGGTGGCGACATCTTTTGAAAAACCGCTCACATAAACCGTTCTTTCCGGCGCATAACTGGCTACCGGTGACGGCGCGCGTGTAGCCAGATAAGCGTAGGCTGCGTCTTCAATCACCAGCAGGTCGTACTGGCGGGCGATAGAAGCCAACCGCCGGCGCTGACGGCTACTCAGCACCCAGCCGAGCGGGTTGTGTAACGTTGGCATAGTATAGACAGCGCGCACGTGACGTATCTGACATAGACGGGCAAGCACATCGAGATCGGGGCCTTCATCGCCAACCGGAATGGCGAGCAGCTCCAGTTGATACAGTGCGGCTAGCGCTTTGAATCCCGGGTAAGTTAAGGCATCGACGGCCACCACATCACCGGGACGCAGCAACCCCATGACCGAAACGGCCAGCCCATGCTGAGCACCGTTAACAATCAACACGTTCTCTGCCCGTGTGGCCAGCCCCTGAGCGCTGAGGTGATGGGCAATAATGTCCCTGTCTCCCAGCCTCCCGGCGTGGGGCTGATAACGGAGATGCGATTCAATATCGCCAACGTTAGCCAGTTGCCGCAACCCTTCACGTAACCGATCGCCCTGCCCCGGCAACGAAGGATAGTTGAAGTTAAGATCGAGCACATCTGCGGCGATCGCCTGTTGATCGATACCGTGCCCACGGCGAGCGCGATTTCTCGCACAAAGGTGCCGAGCCCGGTCTCCCCACTCACTAACCCCATCGCCTCCAGCTCGGCATACACCCGGGTCGCCGTCGCCAGCGAAATATGATGCTCGGCGGCCAGCTGCCGATGCGTGGGTAAACGGCTACCCGCCATCAGTTTCCCGCTGCGAATAGCCTGGGCATAGGCGTCAACCAGCGTTTTGTATCGCGCCTTCATGCAATGTATCCATGACAATAATTTGATTGTACCGAATAGAAGAAACTACCATCGCCGCGACAATGACTCAACGACAAGGAGCAAGGGATGAATATCGTAGACGCAAAACAGCAGGCGCATTCCGGGTGGCTCAACGGGTTGCTGGGGGTGATTATTTTCAGCGGCTCGCTACCGGCGACGCGAATAGCGGTGCTGGAAATGGATCCGTTCTTTCTGACTTTTTTACGCGCCTCCATCGCAGGGCTGGTCGCCGTCACGCTGCTGAAGGTATTTCGTCAGCCCAGGCCACATCGCGGGCAAATCCTGCCGTTGCTCATTGTGTCTCTGGGGTGATTATTGGTTTTCCGCTGCTGACCGCGCTTGCTCTGCGCTACGTCACCGCCGCCCATTCCATTGTATTTATCGGGCTACTGCCGCTGGCAACAGCGATTTTCGGCGTCCTGCGTGGCGGCGAACGACCACGTATCGCCTTCTGGATCTTCTCACTGCTCGGCAGCCTGCTGGTGGCCGGGTTTGCGCTCTGGCAAAGCGCAACGCTATCTCTGACCGGTGATGTGCTGATGCTTGCCGCCGTTCTGGCCTGTGGCCTGGGTTATGCGGAAGGCGCAACGCTAACGCGTGAACTGGGCGGTTGGCAGGTCATCGGCTGGGCGCTGGTGATATCATTGCCAGCCATGTTGCTCGCCGCCTTTATCACCCGACCACCCGTGCTGGATGCATTTTCCCTTTCGACCTGGACAGCAGTGGGCTACGTCTCGTTATTCAGCATGCTGATTGGTTTTATTTTCTGGTACAAGGGCTGGCGGCGGGCGGGATCGCCGCCGTGGGGCAACTACAGCTATTACAGCCATTTTTAGGTTTGCTGCTCTCGGCCATCCTGCTTCACGAGGCGATAAGCCCGCAGATGATGATGGTGACGTTCGGCGTGATTTTGTGTGTGATCGGGTCGCGGCGGTTTGCGCGATAACGCGACGCCGGGAACGCCCAGCGCCGCGAGAACGGGATTACAGCGCGGCGTGAATCATATCCAGCACTTGCATATTGCGGACGGTCTCATCCAGCGGGAGCAGCCGCGAAGGTTGGTCGAGCACCGCGCTGGAGAAATGGCGAATTTCGGCCTGATAGCGGTCAGACTCGCTCACCGGCAGTTCGCGCACGCCTTCAGCGGTATGCAGGTGCAGCGCGCCGGCATCGTCGAGGAACGGTTTATCCACAATCAGCATGCCTTTCGTGCCGATAATTTCCGCGTAATTGCGGCCATAAGCGTTAAAACCGCAGTGAATATTCGCAATCAGCCCATCTTCATACTGAAGCAATGCCGAGAGATTGGTATCAACGCCCTGGTCCGTTTCGCACAGCGCTTTGCAGCGTACCGGCAAGCGTCCGGTCACCATGCCGATAAAGTTCACCGGATAACAGCCCACGTCGTACAGCGCCCCGCCGCCCAGCGCAGGCTGCATTTTGATGGTATTTGGACGATCCAGCAAGAAACGGAACGAGACGTTAATATGTCGAAGTTCACCCAGCGCGCCGCTTTCCAGTACCTGTTTGATCACCCGTACGCGGTCGGTGTACTGATACATAAACGCCTCCATCAGCAGGCGGTTATGCTGTACCGCGGCCTGCTGCATCTCCTGCGCTTCGGCGGCCGTCAGGCCAATCGGTTTTTCACACAGCACGTGCTTACCCGCTTCGAGCGCGCGAAGTACCCACTCCTTATGCAGCGAGTTTGGCAACGGGATATAAACGGCCTGAATGGCCGGATCGGCAAGCAGCGCGGCATAATCGCCGTAGCTCTGTTCCCATTCACCGGTTGGCAGGTCGGCCTGGTTGCGTGATGCTACGCCGTACAGCCGCGCATTATCCGCGCGGGCAATGGCCGGAATAATCGAATTTTTGGCGATTCGGCATAGCCCAGTACGCCCCAATTCACGACGGTGCTCATCTCATTCTCCCTGGAAATACCCAGCAAAAAGCCCGCACGAAGCGGGCCTGACGATATGTATTGATCGCTTAGAGAGTGTTATGTGAGACGCTAATATTCACTGGCATACCCGAGCGTCGCTCGAGTACCGATTTTGCGCGATTCACATCAACTCCCTGCCCTTCAGTAAAACTACGCAGGCGGGCGTCATTGGCAACGGAACTTTGTTATCCGATTCATATTCTGTGCGGTTGCGCGACAGCGGCTCATGCACCTCTACCCAACGACTACCGTCCGGCTCGGTGGTGTACTTCACCGGCTGGTCGATAATCTGTACCCGCGTGCCCACAGGCACGTTATCAAACAGGTACTTGATATCGTCGTTTCGCAAACGGATACAGCCCTGGCTGACGCGCAGGCCAATGCCGAAATTCGCATTGGTTCCATGAATGGCATAAAGCCGCCCAATATAGATGGCATACAGCCCCATCGGGTTATCCGGCCCGGCAGGCACAAAAGCAGGCAGACTTTCGCCGCGCTTTGCATACTCGCGCCGAGTGTTCGCCGTCGGCGTCCAGGTTGGCCCTTCCTGTTTGCGCTCCACCGCCGTCACCCAGTTGCGCGGCGTTTCGCGTCCGGCCTGACCTATGCCGATCGGCAGCACTTCAACGGTATTGCTGTCCGGCGGATAATAATAAAGACGCATTTCTGCCACATTCACCACAATCCCCTGACGCACGGTGTTGGGTAAAATCAGCTGCTGCGGGATCACCAGCGAGGATCCCGATTTCGGCAGAAACACGTCAACCCCCGGATTCGCTTCCAGCATATTGCTCAGCCCTTGCCCGTACTGGGCCGCAAATGCCTCCAGCGGCAGCCGGTTATCCTGCGGCACCGTGATATTCAGCGTGCTGCCCACTAAACGGCTTCCCTCCGGGGGAAGCGGATAAGTTACGGCAAGGGCGCTATGGCTAGCCGTCGCCAGAATTAACGCACACCAGAGTTTTACACGAGGTCCCATTTCCCTTTCCTCATTCACGGCAGATATCGGTTAATTATAGCTTTTTTCACTCACCGCGCTGCTATTCCCGTTGCGTACGAAGAATATGGTTAAAGGTTAATCAGTTGTTATAAGGGAACCGGCTAACGCTTTTGTTTCATCATGCGCTGGCATACTATCGAAAAAAGCCGCAGACCTGACACAAGGAGCGAACGATGAGTAATACGGGCGTGAGTCTGACCCTGAACAGGCACTGGATCAACTCCAGGCGCTGTACGATCAATCGGTAAATGCATTACGTGACGCCATCCGTCTGTTTATTGACGATCGCTCACTGCCCAGCGCCGAAGCGCGGGCCAACGGATTATTTGTCTACCCACAGCTCTCGGTCTCCTGGAGCGGCTGCGCGCACAAGGCGCAGAAAACCCGTGCGTTTGGCCGCTTTACCCACTCCGGCTGCTACACAACCACCATCACCCACCCAACGCTATTTCGCAGCTATCTGCTGGAACAACTGTCGCTGCTGCATGAGGATTACGATGCGCATATTGAAGTTAGCCTGTCGCAGCACGAGATCCCATATCCTTACGTGATCGACGGTCTCAATCTCGATCGCTCAATGAGCGCCGATCTCACCCGTTTTTTCCCGACAACCGAGCTGTCGCAGATTGGCGATGAAACGGCGGATGGCTTAACCCATGCCACCGAGTTTTATCCGTTATCGCATTTTGATGCCCGCCGCGTCGACTTTTCGCTGGCCCGTCTGCGTCACTACACCGGTACCCCGGTCGAACACTTCCAGCCGTTTGTGCTGTTCACCAACTACACCCGCTACGTCGATGAGTTCGTGCGCTGGGGTTGCAGCCAGATCCTCGATCCTGACAGCCCGTACGTATCGCTTTCCTGCGCGGGCGGGATCTGGATCACCGCCGATACTGAAGCACCGGAAGAAGCGATTTCCGATCTGGCATGGAAGAAGCACCAAATGCCCGCCTGGCATTTGCTCACTAAAGATGGTCAGGGAATTACGTTGATTAATATCGGCGTCGGCCCATCCAATGCCAAAAATATCTGCGATCACCTGGCGGTATTACGCCCGGATGTGTGGCTGATGATTGGTCACTGCGGCGGCCTGCGTGAAAGTCAGTCGATTGGCGACTATGTGCTGGCGCACGCCTATCTGCGCGATGACCACGTGCTCAACGCGGTGCTGCCGCCGGATATTCCAATTCCGAGCATCGCCGAGGTGCAGCGTGCACTGTACGACGCCACCAAGCAGGTTAGCGGTATGCCAGGAGAAGAAGTCAAACAGCGGTTGCGTACCGGCACGGTAGTCACCACCGACGACCGTAACTGGGAGCTGCGTTATTCGGCTTCCGCGCTGCGCTTTAACCTGAGCCGCGCGGTAGCCATTGATATGGAAAGCGCGACCATTGCAGCCCAGGGCTATCGCTTCCGCGTCCCGTACGGCACGCTGCTGTGCGTGTCGGACAAGCCGCTGCACGGAGAGATAAAACTGCCCGGCCAGGCCAACCGCTTCTATGAAGGCGCGATTTCCGAGCACCTGCAGATTGGCATTCGGGCCATCGATCTGCTGCGCGCCGAGGGAGATCGCTTGCATTCGCGCAAACTGCGTACCTTCAACGAACCGCCATTCCGATAAGCCTCTTGTTATCAGCGACACGCTGCCAGCCAGTGTGTCGCTGATACATTTATTTGTAGGTTGCGCTGATGATGCCAGAGGCGGTGAAAGCGCCGGGGTATAGTTATCGCAGGTGCCGTTATTGCTGGCTGAAGTACAGGTGAGGAGCCCGCCATCGAGATATCTTTCGCCGTCACAATACTGCCAAAATTGATGGTGACCGAGGAGTTGGCGTCATTTGCCGACAGATATTGCCGGGACGATCCCTCGTAGGAAACAGCCACTCCACGCCCCCCGCCGCTGAGCTGCCGGTGGTGGTATTGGCCAGAATTGATAGCCCCGCATTATCATAAACAGCTTTGGTGGACGTCAGCTTTAGAGTCACACCAGAGGCATTGACACAACCGGTATTACTTAACGTGAAACTTTTTCTCGGTTTGTCATTTCCCACATCGCCAAAGTCAATCGTTGAGGGGATACCGATAAGTTACAGGTTGGGGTCTTGAATTTCACGGTGAAAGAGCTGCTACTCACGTTGATCTTAAGCAGAGGGTTACCAGAGTCTCCAGCACGAATCGTTCCTAACAACCCACTTTGTGTTGGTTTCGCATCACCTACCGCAGTCACTATACCTCGTTGCCATATTTCAACACCAATGCTAATGTCCATATGTGTCGTGAGATCCATATTTACATCCAACATTCGAGTTGCAGACGTAGAAGATGGCAAATATGCTCCCTCATCATAATGATAAGAACCACTCCCAGTTAAATAAACAGTATAGTAAATACCGGGAATTGTTGTAGGCCAAAAACCTCTGCTATAGGTATAAACCGTGCCCTTTCCAGTATTACCATGAGTTGTCCATGAATCTGATTGGATTCCCGAAGTATTGTTTGTCCAGCCCCACCAGTCGGAACCATCATTACCCGTACTACAGGTTACGTTAGCAACCTGACCTACATAAATTGTAGCCAATTTTACATCAATGTCGCTATTGGGCGATAAAATGGTATTATCTATATTAATGGTACCTCCATTTATGCTTACATCGTAATTTTGATCCAGAGGACATTCCAGTGCCCAGGCAGGAAAAGCGATAATCCCTTGCACCCCAAAAATGAGTGCTAAAAAGCCACGAACAATTGTTTTATTCATATCAGCTAACCTGGCATTCATTATTATTTATAACTCACTGTAATCTGCACATGGCTTAATACACCGCCAGCGGTGACCGGCTTAGCGGAGTCCACTTTCTGATAGCGAACCTTAAAGTTGTAATCGGTATACGTATCGGCAGAACCTATATAACCGGTAATATTGACCGCTGAACTGTTGTCTTTGTTGAGGACATTGTTACTCCCATTAAAAGCCACTACCCCAATATTTTCAGCCGCCGTTGTGGAAGTAACCCCTCCAGTCGGGCCGGTATATTCATTGGGGAAAATCTGGTTACCGGTTAGCTGCGCTTTTTGCGGTTTAAAGCTCAGGACTAAGGTTTTTGCAGCGGAGCCTGAGTCACAGCGGGCTCTGACTTTCAGCGTTTGCGTGGTGACGTTACCAACTGATGTGGCAGATAAATTCGCCCAAGCACCACCTGCGGCGAATTCGCTTTCACTCAGCTCCCCTAGATCAACATCGGAAGCTTGGATATCGCAACTGCCGGTGACCACCTCGGCTTTTACCGTGAGCACATTGGTACTGGTACTGACCGCTGCCCATAACGGCGTGGATATCAACAATAAGACTCCTGGTATAAATTTCACGGTGGCTCCTATTGATAAGAAGTGGTGAAAGTTAATGTCGCACTGTATACCCCTGAAGTCGTAAGAGTGCCTGGATAAGATGTTGGGCGTAGAAATAGGGACAATGGCAATTTACCGCTGCTTAGCTCAGTGCTGCTCCAGATTATTTTCTCAGAATTGTTTACACCGAGCGGCAACGGCGTATTAAGATTATTGGTTCGATACAGCACGCCTGCCACGCCCACGTGCCCGCCTTTCATTTCTGTAGGATATCCACTCCATGAAGAACTCGCCTTTGGTAAGGTTTGCATCCAGTTCAGTGTCTGCGAGGTTTTCGTTCCGGAGTTCGTGATATAGCAATCACTAAATTCCAGAGAAAAATCTTTCCGGGTATTACTCCCTGAGCTTCTATTTCGGCCCATGTTAATACGCCGAAATCGACAGTTTGATTCACCGCTTTACTTGAACCAACGACAATATTGACGGAGCAGGTTGTGGCGAGCAAATTAGCCTTAAAATTAACGGTGACATCTGCTGCAAAGAGTGACGGGCTACATATTAGAAAAGACACAAGCATTAGCTGACGCATACGCTATTTCCCCGCTCCTGACATCTGACACACTAAAGTATCCAGACGGATTGATTTTCCTATCATCGCTGGCGAATCAGGGATTTGATAGGTCACGTTGCAGTAGCTTGTCGCCTCGCTGCCCCAAACCACTTTCAGACTGCCGCGTGGCTCAATACCTCGTAAGAAAGCACGCCCAGCCTGCCCATAGTGCCAACGTTCTCACCCTGCTCGTTGAGAATATTGGCTCCCAAAGGAATAAAACTGTTATCACTGCGCTTCAGCGTGACAAAGACCGACTGCCCCTGCTCAGTCGCAAAGGTTACTTTTACTACTGCACCATCACGCGGCACGACGGCGGCAGAGGTATTTTTTACCTCAACATCCGCTTTAATCGTGCTGAGATCCAGCCCAACGGTATTCTCGGCGTACGGAGTCAAACTGGTGGCGACGGCGTAACCGGCATGATCAACTTCACCAAAACCGTTGGTGGTCGTGGCGCCATTGGCGCCTTTGGCTTCAATTAATGCAATGGCGCTTTGCGCGTTGACGTTACCCGGCAAGAACGTCACGCCGCCGCTGTGCAGCAACAATCCTCCGTTATTGCTCAGCGAATACTGTTGGTTATGATCTTTATCGATCATCGCAGAGACACTGGTATTGCCATGCGCGCCGTTATAGGTGGAATACCCACTCACAGAGTAGCTATCGTCCCCTCGTGGCTTTGGTTGGCGCTGGTGCTCAAACTGTAATTCCATCTGCTGTCTTTACTGTTGCCGCTCGCCGTGCTGGTAAAACCGTTACTACCGTCAAAGCCAGTATTTGCGTTCATATTCAAGGTATTGAAAACTGGAGGTTGGTCACGCGTACCGCTGCCAAAAGGGATACTGAGGCCAAGATACAGGCTGTCGTCTTCATCCCCCCATTCGTTATAGTTACGTTGCAGGGAAATATTCCAGGATATGGAACGAAACGTATTGCTGTATCCCAGCGAATATTGAGAAGTACTATCCGCCCCTTCCAATAACTGGTCCAGGAACCGCTAAGGTAAAATGCGCCATAATCCTCACCGTTGAAATTCAACGGCTGGTTAATATTGGCCTGAAATTCATTTTTCGAGTGCTGGTAGCTATGACGGTAGGCATCATTGCGGCTGGTGTTGTGCTCATCGGTATAGTTATTGAGGCTGTCTTTTAATGAGATCGCATCATTCAACGAGAGATAATCTTCAGTGCTGTAGCGAAACGCATTAAAACTAAAGTTGGTTTGCGTCGCCTCCAGCACATTGCTGTAAGTAAAGCGGTAACTCTGTCCCTGCAATACGCCAACGTCGTCCAATGAGGTGCGGGAGTGGACTACATCCAGCGCTACGGCGCCAAATGGAGTGTTAATGGCCAGGCCGACCATCCCGCGAAATATTCCTCTTCCATTGACTGCACGCCGCCATAGAGCGTAAAGATATCGTTCAGGCCATAGTTGCCATTGGTAGTGAGCACCCACGGTGAGCCCTCATCGCCATCATCATCTAATGTCCCGGCGGCAAAATCCCAGTCCACTTCGCCCTTGGTCATTAATTGCGCAACCGAAGCATAGGGCACGGTGAACAGGCGTTTTGAGCCATCAGCCTCTTCGACGGTCACATCCAGATCGGCGCCGTTAATTGCGACATAGTAGTCTTTAAGGCGAATGGGCCAGGCGGTACGGTAGTTTCGTAAATAATGCGTGACTGCTGGCGTACGGTAATTTTGGCGTTGCTGTTGGCGACACCGTTGATCACCGGAACATAGCGACCATCGTGCGGATCCATGCGTTTGTCGTTATACACATGCAGCCCCTTTATGCTCACGCTATCAAGCACTTCACTACGCGAAGTCACCTGCCCCATCTCAAGTTGCGCTCGCATTGGGGGATATCGCGCGCCAGATAGAGATCGTAGTTATCCCACGTGGCGCTATCGTCTTTGGTCCAGTTCAATGCGCCGCTGGAGCGTAGCCTCCATGCCCCAGATTGAAGCCATAACTTAAGCCAAGGTATCCACTGTCAGAAGCGATACCGTTGTTTTCGCTGTGATAACCGCTGAAGTTCCAGTCTACCATTGCCGCTGGAATCCCGGCATCCCAGCGAGCAGGATTAACATAGCCCGCAGGATGGCTGACTAAGTACAACTGCGGGATGGTGAGCATCAAATTTTGAGCATTAGGATCGTAACTGACGCTGGAAGAGGGGTAATAGTCCGCCAGAATAAAGCATTGTTCTTCTCCCGCTGAGGATTCTGAACTTTCGGCGGGTAGCTTGCTGACATCAACGTTTGCCTCTTCAAGGAGCTGGCGAGTCAGACAGGGCGATGCATTAGGTGTCTGGTTGTCAAGAAAGCGAATTTTTGCCGTTTGTTGCTGTTCGCCGTTGATCCACACCGTGGCGGTATACACCCCGGTTTTACCGGGTTACCCCGAGCATATTGCGACACATCAATACTCGACTTTTTTCCCGCGCCGCCGAAGATAAAATCATCATTAAACTCAATGTAACTATCGTCGGCATACGCAAAATGACTCATACCGAGCAACACAAAGGAAGTCGTGATAAATGTGTATCGGAAAACGCGCATGACAATTCCTTGTTCTACTTGCTTCTTGCGTCGACATTCCCGCCGTAATCATTGACCGCCGTCCAGGCCATGGCATCAAGCTGGACCGAGCTCAGCGATTTCACGGGATAGCTAGCACTGGAGAACGGCGCGACCATGTCTGGTTCAAAGGCGTATTTCTTGCCACCTGAGGTGACGGTGGCGCTCGTCATCGAGACGAAATAGGGAGAATCATTTTTCGCCGTCGCCCACACCTCTTTCCCCTGCTTGCCCAACGTCCAGCGTAATTTCTGGATAGCCTCCTCCGACGAGCCGGACAGCGAGACGGGGCGATAGAACACTTTGATGCGGGTTTTCAGCGCAATTTGCAGCTTGTTAGACTTTTCGGTGTCTTTATTTTTCCCAGGAATTTCAAGGGCGTTAAACCAATAGACGCTTTCCCGATCTGCTGGGAGCGCCTGGCCATCCCAATTCAAGCGCACGGTCAGCCCCTGTTTAGGATCAACCCGGCTCACAGGCGGCGAGGCAATAAAAGGAACATTTAATGATTGTGGGTCGACATCTTCATGACCGTCATCTAACCAGGACTGAACCAGCAACGGCTGCTCGCCCTGATTGACCATTTTAATTAAAGCTTCTTTAGCATCAGATTGATAAATAATGCGAGTTGCATTAATGACAATGCTGGCCGCCGATGAATAACTGAACATTGCAAAAGCAGAAAACATCATTAGCCTGAGGGAATTTTTTATTTTCATGTTTTTATTTCTTTATTATGAACTGTACCCCTATTACGTAGGGCTACAGTTCATTTATCAAACTGCAAATGCAGTGTTTAATTAATTACGGATAGGTGGTAGTAAATGTGCTGTTCGCTTTTACCTGACCCACAGTCGGAGTGCCCGCGCCCGAATAGATATAGCCAACAGTGTAATTAAATACCGCGCCGTTGGTATCATCATAATCGGCGGAGGATTGTGGTGTCGCTGATTTGAAATCGATAATTGTGTTGGTAGCAGTATCTTCAACCTGGAAACCCGCGTCTTTATCGCCCGCAGCTACCGTGTTGAGCAGAGCATTGCTGGTACTGTTGAAGTTACCATTAGTTGAGAATTGCCCCAGAACTTTGCCTCCCGCAGGTGCCGTGGCGCAATTCTTAACGGTAATCTGGAAGTTGGTTTTCATTGCTGGGCTGCTGACTGCATCCTTCATTGAAGGAACGGTAATGTCAGCAAGGGTGATTTCTTTCGAGGTGCCCGCTCCGTCAACGCTAACATCACAAGTGGATGCAGTGATATTACCAGCAAAATCAATATTCGCAGAATCCGCAGCTTGAGCCTGTGCGGTAATACCGAATGCAATCAGAGCGGCCAGACTAAGCTTATTATGAAATTTCAATTTAATTCTCCTTTAAATAGTTTTTACGTCCTCTACAATCCAGTCTGAAAGACGAAGGTTTAATCTATTCTCAGTAAATAGCACCTCTCGCAGGAATAAAATTAAACCCGGCATTGACATATTGGATCCGTGGACACTGAAACCTTATCCATTACGTAAAGTTTTTTAAAGTGAATTAATGGCAGCTATTGTTTTTTAGGATTTCATTTATATAAATGAAATAAATGACTCATATGCATTATATGCACCATAACAATATAATAAAATCTAATACGCCATAATGGACAATGACAACCCGAGAAATCATTTACTCATTCACGTTACTGGTTGTTTTAATATGGCAACAGGAAACGCCAGGCCCGATTCACAGTCTGCGTCACCAGAGAAAAGACGAAATAAATATCCTCCGGCATAGCCGGAGGTTTTTCTTATGCGCCTATAAGGCTCTCTTACCAGCCGCGCCCTAACAGGCGCATACGATCTGACATTTGCATCAGACTTCGTTACTTACCGCCCGTAAACGGGCTGCCCGCATAGGGAATCGATAACTGCTCCCCCATTTTATCCTCTTCAAGCTGGTGCTTTATGTAGTCCTGTATCTTCGCCGTGTTCTTACCCACCGTATCGACGTAGTACCCTCTGCACCAGAACTCCCTGTTCCTGTATTTGAATTTCAAATCCCCAAACTGCTCGTAAAGCATCAGACTGCTTTTCCCTTTCAGATATCCCATAAAACCGGACACGCTCATTTTGGGCGGGATTTCCACAAGCATATGGATATGATCTATGCAGCATTCAGCTTCCACAATCCGTACGTTTTTCCACTCACATAGCTTTCTCAAAATACTGCCTATTGCTCTACGTTTCTCTCCGTAGAACGCCTGTCTTCGGTATTTCGGCGCAAAAACTATGTGATATTTACAGTTCCATCGGGTGTGCGCTAAGCTCTTTTCGTCCCCATTGGGACCCCCTTTTGATTTCTTGTTGGACACTTGCAGTTGCCAGACCACAAGGTGTTTTAACAAATCAAAAGGGGTTTTAATAACTGGCTCAAAGCTGAAAGCTTTCCGGAACCCCCAGCCTAGCTGGGGTTTTCTGTGCACAAAAAATCCCGCTTAAGTTGCCTTAAGCGGGATCTTCGAATTTGGCTCCTCTGACTGGACTCGAACCAGTGACATACGGATTAACAGTCCGCCGTTCTACCGACTGAACTACAGAGGAATCGTGTGAACGAGGCGCATATTATCGGGTACCCCGTGGTTGTCAAAGCCTGATTTGCAGAAAATAAATCGTTTGCTGATTTAATCTGCAATCAGGCTGAAAACTGACGATTTTTGCCGATTTTACCCGCAACTCGCCGTTATACGGCATCTTCTTTTTTAGCTGGCGCATATTTCCACGCCCAGCGCCCGGTCACCAGACGGCGATAGAAAAGTGCGGCACGCGCTGCCCAGTCGAGGAACATCCCCATCCAGACGCCAACCACTCCCCAGCCGAGCAGGATACCCAGCACGTAACCGACCACCACGCGGCAGCCCCACATGCTCAGCATGGAAACCCACATGGCGAAGCGCACATCGCGCGCCCCTTTAAAGCCCGCCGGCAGCACCCAGGAAGCCGCCCAAATCGGCATAAAGGCAGCGTTCATCCACAGCAGGATTTTCACCACCTCTTTGACATCCTCTTCATGGGTATAGAACGACGCAAACAGCCCGGCAAACGGCGCCGTCCCCACGCAATCACGGTAAGTACAATGGTCGACATCCAGAAGACGTGACGCAGTTGCCGTTCGGCCTGCGCGAGCTGACCGGTGCCAAGCCGTTTACCGGTGATAATAGTCGATGCCGATCCCAGGGCGTTACCAGGCAGGTTTATCAGCGCCGCCACCGAGAAGGCAATAAAATTACCGGCAATGACATCAGTCCCCATCCCGGCGACAAACATCTGGGTTAACAGTTTACCGCCGTTAAACAGCACCGATTCGACGCTGGCCGGGATCCCTATCCCATCACTTCCCAGATAATCGCGAAATTCAGTGGCTTAAAGTAGCTTTTAAGCGGAATGCGCAGGGCCGGATTGAAACCCACCATCAGCACAATGATGATCATCACCGCGCCGATGTAGCGTGAAATGGTCAACCCGAGCCCCGCCCGGCAAAGCCAAGGCCATCCCAGCCAAATGCGCCGTAAATCAGCACGCTACTGATCATAATATTGAGGATATTCATCCCACCGTTAATCATCAGCGGAATCTTCGTATTTCCGGCACCACGTAGCGCACCGCTGCCAATCAGCGCGATCGCGGCGGCGGGATAACTCAGAACGGTCAACTCGAGATAGGTCAACGCCAGCGCCTTCACTTCGGGCGTCGCGTCGCCGGCAACGATATTAATAATCCCGGCGCCAAAATAGTGAATGACTGCCGCCAGAATCGCCGCAAACAGGGTCATGATCACCAGCGACTGCCGCGCCGCCGCACGCGCCTTGCGGCGATCCCGCTTGCCGAGACTAAACGCCACCACCACCGTTGTCCCAAGGTCAATGGCGGCGAAGAACGCCATAATCACCATATTGAAGCTATCGGCGAGACCGACACCTGCCATAGCCTCTTTTCCCAGCCAACTGACGAGGAAGGTACTCAGCACGCCCATCAGCAGAACGCAGGTATTTTCCAGAAAAATGGGTACAGCAAGGGGGGTGATTTCACGCCAGAAGAGAACTCGATAACTTTTGCGTTTTTTATACCAGGGCGTGCGCGAGACGGCCTGGCGAAGCACGGCGGTGACGTTCAAAATGGACCTTAGTTCTGAAAGTTGAAACTCCATTTCAAATGATGAGGGAGAATCACCGATCCTGCAAAACATTTTTCCTTAATTTTTGTCTGGAATGACGACAAATTGTTGATGGAATAGGCAACTGCACCACAAAGTCATAATTGGGGTTTGACAAAAATTTTTTCGCCGCTAAGATACGACTCCACAACGATTCCTCTGTAGTTCAGTCGGTAGAACGGCGGACTGTTAATCCGTATGTCACTGGTTCGAGTCCAGTCAGAGGAGCCAAATTCGAAGATCCCGCTTAAGGAAACTTAAGCGGGATTTTTGCTTTTAACGCCTTTCCTGTTCCGCAATTCGAACCAGCAATGCGCCAAGCAAGGCGAGATCGACAGGCAACGCAAGCGCAAAGACGTACCCCATCAAGCCTGGTGCTGCGCAAGCCTGAATCAGTAAGACTGCCGTCAGCGCCACGGCGCAACTCATCATCGTGCCCATCCGTTTCTCGACAGCGTGCTGACCGTGGGCCAGCCCCAGCCCTACGCCAGCGATAAGAATGCCGGGCAACAGTGCCATCCCTGGATGCGCATTCAACGTGGTCAGCAATACCAACAGCCAGCCGCAGCGGCCAGCAGAAAGCCGTGACGCGCGATCCCCCGCTGACGCGCCAGCACAACGCCCAGAGCGGCGCTTGCCACCAATGCGGCCAGCAGGATCACGCTGATGCCCACGCCAACAATCGTCGCCATTTTCAGCAACAAGCCACCCGCAGCGATCCCGGAACCTAGCGCAATGGCGCGTAGCGCACCCGCTTCGCCCGGCAACGTAGCGTTATGTATCTCTGTACTCATTTTCGACTCCCGACATCATCATGAGAATAATTCACTTCTCGCTTTACATGCCGGGTAGCCTACGCCCTGTATAATGGCTTAAACAAACGCATAGTTTTCAGCTATAGATGAGAAAAACTCAGGTATGAAAAAAATACGCCTCCCGCCGCTTGGCGCGCTGCGGGCGTTTCACGCAGTCGCCGAAAGCCAGAGCTTTAAACGGGCTGCCGACACGCTGGGTGTGAGCGCCACGGCAGTCAGCCATCAAATCAAACTTCTGGAGTCAGTGCTTGGGTGCCGGGTCTGCGAGCGCAGCGCGCAGGGCATGAGTCTGACGGAAAGTGGCCGAGTGCTTTATGCAGGCACTCAGCGCGCCTTTGCCGCACTCGAAGAGGCCACAACACAGGTACTTCGCGCTCAGCAGCCGCCCTCGCTGACGGTCACCACCACGTCCAATTTTTTAACCCACTGGCTGGTGCCCAGGCTGGCCGACTTTAAAGCGGAATTCCCGGCCATAGACCTGCGTCTGCACACCAGCGTCGAGCGCGTCGATCTCAGCCAGCGAACCGTAGACGTGGCAATTCGCTACCGCGAGAGGCCGGAAGCGGCGCTGCACTGCACGCAGCTGTATACCGATCGCTTTATCGTCGTCGCCAGCCCGACGCTGAAGATATGCAAACCCGAGGATTTGCAGGCGGTGACCTTATTCCATGTAGAGAATCGCCGCGTTCCAGCCGCGGAACCGAGTTGGGAAAACTGGCAAAAGCGCTATGGACCTGAAGGTTTAAACATTCAGGCTGGATTAACCTTTAGCGATGAAACGCATGCGCTACAGGCCGCGGTCGCGGCCAGGGCGTGGTGATTGCCAGCGAACTGCTGGCGCGGGATCTGCTGGAACGCGGAGTGCTCACCGCACCGTTCAACATGACGTTGCCCGGCGCGAACTACTATCTGGTCGCAACCGAAGAAACCGCGCAGCGCCAGGATATTTTGGCGCTGCGGGAATGGCTGCTGCGACAGATGATAACGAAATAAACCGTTATACCGGCAGGACGATGTTGCTACCCGCCAGCGTCCCCATACGGTTATACATGGCGCAGGCCGACTCGACGATATGCATCGCCATCGCAGCGCCGCTGCCCTCGCCCAGGCGCATCTCCATGTGCAGATACGGCTCAAGCTCGAGATGCGCGAGCGCGATACGCGCCCCTTCTCAGCGGAGAAATGGGAAGGAATCAGATACGGTTTCACCCCCGGCGCTATCCGGCAGGCGGCCAGCGCTGACGCATAGGACAAGAAACCATCCAGCACCACCGGCAGGCCACAGGACGCGGCGCCGAGCATCACGCCGGTCATCCCGAGCAGATCATAACCACCCACTTTCGTCAGCACATCAAGACCATCGTCGGCGTTAGGCTGGTTCACAGCGATAGCGCGGCGAACAACCTCAACTTTATGCCCCAGCTGCGTCTGCGGCAGGTTTGCCCCTACGCCAACCACCGCTTCCGGCTCGCTGTCGGTGAGCACGCTCACCATCGCCGCTGCTGGGGTGGTATTTGCCATGCCCAACTCGCCCACGCCAAACAGCGTCACGCCCTGCTCCGCCAGTTGACGCGTATAGCGAATAGTTGCCATCAGAATCGACTGCGCTTGCTCCGCGCTCATCGCCGGCCCCTGCGCAATATTGCCGCTGCTGCGCGCGACCTTCATATCAATCAGGCCGGGAATCGGATCGGCATCAATACCGACATCTATCACGTGCACGTCGGCACCGGCCTGGGCGGCCATCACACAGACGCCGGTGTTATGGCGAGTCATATTTGCCGCCTGGATTGCCGTGACAATCTGCGGCGAAACCGCGACCCCTTCATGCCAGACCCGTGGTCGGCGCACATTACGAGGATGGCTTTCTTCGCCACCTGCGGCGTACCGTGCAGCCCCGGCATACCGGCCAGCTGCACCGCCAAAGACTCCAGACGCCCGAGGCTACCGGTGGGTTTCAGCAGCCCATCAATATGTTGCTGTGCTTGTGCCATCGCGGCGTTATCGACGTCAGGAATCGCCGCTAATAATGAAGCCAGTGTTTGCATATTTTATTATTTACCCCGTTAAACGCTGGCTTACAGTAGCGCCAGCAAGAAAATCACTTCGCCTAGCTCGATGGCCGCGCCAGCGTATCGCCGGTTTGTCCACCGAGCGTGCGTTTCAGCAACAGTCCTAAAATAAAGACGCCAATAAACGCCACCAGCAACGCACGCAGGCCATGCATACCCAGCATGGCGGTAACCAGCGCGCCGCCGATAACCAGCGTAACCCAGGTCTGGCGGAAGCTGATTTTGCCGATAAACAGATTGCCCAACCCCTCTTCCCGCGCATAGCGGTGGCGGTACATCATCAGCACCGACCCGCGCGCCCGGCAATACAGGCGCCAGCAATGGCGGCGAGCATCGGCGTATCGCGTAGCGCCAGTTCGCTGACGGCCAGCACTTTCGCCAGCAGGACGAAGATCAGCGCCAGGCCGCCGTGAGTGCCCAGGCGGCTGTCGCGCATAATTTCCAGCATCTTTTCACGACGGCGTGCGGAGAAAACGCCGTCGCAGGTATCCGCCAGCCCATCCAGATGGAAGCCCCGGTAAGCAACGCCAGCGCCAGTACCGCAAAGAACGCCGCCTGCGGGATCCCGCACCAGGCCTGAACGATGATAAATACCAGGCCGCTTAGCGCCCCGAGCAGCAAGCCAATAAACGGAAAGGTGATCACGCCGCTGACGTAGCGGTCTAAATCCAGCCCCTGCGACCAGCGCTGCGGTACCGGCAGACGGCTCATAAACGAAAGGGTGGCGAAAAACAGTCGGCTCATTTTATTTTGACTCCAATCCCTGATACCACCAGCCAGACGTCATCCGCCGCCTGCGCCAGCTTTTGGTTCACACGCCGGCAATATCGCGAAAATGCCGGGCCAGACGATTCTCGGGCACGATGCCCATCCCCACTTCATTGGTCACCAGCACCACCGGTGACGGGCATGCTCGACAGGCGGCGATCAGCGCGTCGATTTCTGCGTTGACTTCGCGTTCCAGCGCGTCGAAGTCCCAACGCTCAATCTCGTCCGGGTTATCCGAGGCAAAGAGAATGTTGGTCACCAGCGTCGTGATGCATTCCAGTAAGATGGCTTCGCTGGGATCGTTGTGAGGGTAATGATGTCGGCAAGATGTTGCCAGCGTTCTTCGGTGCGCCAGTGTGCAGGGCGGCTGTCCCGATGATGTTGAATGCGCTCGGCCATCTCGGCGTCGAAAACTTGCGAGGTCGCGATATAGCAAACCCGGGAGTACTGGCTGAGTAACGATTCAGCGTGGCGGCTCTTGCCGCTGCGCGCGCCGCCGGTCACCAGCATCATGATTGCGCTTCCTGATGTTGCTGCATTGTTAGCGAGTTCCTTTGATATCAATATGTTCCCACATAACTGTGGCTAATATATCAAACACAGAGCTTTATACTCCGCATTGCTCGCGATGTCACTGAGGTTGTGTCGGTGGGATTAGGGGAAGGAAAAACAATGGCCAGGTGACGGCAGCGCCGCCACCCGAGAAGGACGGTTACTCGCCTTTCTGCTCGCCCATCACTTTCAGTTTCTTAGAGATGTCGCGGCGTTCTTTGGACAGTTCAGCATTTTTGATGATGTAGTCATCAACGCGATCTTCGTAGTCGCCCTTCATGCTGGCAATGATGCCCTGAATAGCTTCAACGCTCATGCCCGGTTTGATGTAGTCGCTGAGGTTGTCCAGCAGCAGGACACGCTTCTGGTTGTCACGGATCTTTTTCTCAACGTCCTGGATTTCGCGCTGCAGTTTGTTCTTACGACGGAACAAACGTACAAACTCCAGTACGTCCTGAAACGAAGGTTTCGTGGTTTCCATTTTTATACCCCTGATAGTTGAGAGTCGGATTCGTTAAAACAACGGCTACACGATAAGGTACACATTACTGATATCCCCTTCAACCAGTATGACTTCGCGTATCACCGTTGCGGCAAACAATCATTTTTGCTTTGAGTTCATCATAACCCTAAATCCAGCTGAATCGAAACAACCAGACGAAAAACCCTGCGCATCTGCCTTTTATTTACGCAATGCGCGGCACATCAGACTGGAGAGGAGCTCCAGTTGCCGCGCCAGTTCCATACTCAGCCAGACGTAACCATGAATCGGCGTTTCCGAAAGGTTATCGCCCTTGTAGTCATTCACCAGTTGGCGCAGTTCGGCGACAATATCGTTGAGCTTCTCGCTGTTGGCCTTAATAGGCCGCGGATTACCTTCGTACAGCGCGTGGGCGATGGAGAGCAGCGTTTGCTGCGTCATGGTCTGAGTTTCACGCAGCGTCTGAGCGTTGAGCATCAGCAGATGGCTTGGGCGGGTCGCCCAGTGGGCGTTAATTTGCAGCTCCAGCATACACACCAGATTGCGGCTCACGGTCTGAATGGCCTCAAAGATGCCTTTGTGAATATGCGTCTCTTTGCTGGCCGGGGTGATCAGACCGCGCATTTTCACCACGTCGTTAAGCACCGCTTGCAGGTGTTTTTCCAGCCTCGGCCGCTCAATCAGGTTAGGCGACAGGCCCGCCTGGTAGATACGGTTAAACTGGGTGACGAAAGTCGCCATCTGGATACGCCAGTGGATAAACGCCCGCTGCGGCCAGATACCGGTAAACAGCATCGCCAGCAGGCAGCCGAAAATCACGTCGCCGCTTCGCCACAGCGCGGTGGTCATATCGCCCGGCGGCGCGCCGACCACCACCCCAACGTGATGCCAATCAACAGCGCCTGATACGGTTTCTTACCCAGCGCCAGCCAGCCGCAGAGGAACATCGCCGCCGCGCACCATATGATCATCAGCGGCAGTGAGATAAGCTCCAGCTTGAGGGCGACCAGGCCCAGCGCGGAGCCAAGCACCGTGCCGCCAATCCGCTGGAAGGCGCGCGGAACCACATTGCCCAGAACGAAATCGGCCCCATGACCACCACCAGCGTGATCAACGGCCAGGAGCCGTCAGGAATACCAAGCAGGCGGACGATAAGAAACGTCAGGACAAAAGCCAGCGCAATGCGTGCGCCGTGCACGGTACGATAGTGTCGATATAAGCGTATTTCAAACGGGCTGAGTGACTTATCCGGACGCACATCCACTCTCCACAAAAAACGAAAGGGCAAATTGTACCTGCTCCGTCAGGCAACGACCACCGGGAGCGCAAAAACGCCCCTGAAAAGGGCGCTAATCGATTAAATAGAGTTTACATCAGGCTTTGTGATGCAGGTAATCGCTTAAGCGCGAGAACAGCCCACCTTTGCCAACGCTCTCCAGCGTCACCAGCGGCCACTGCGCCACCACTTTATCGCGGTCGAGCAGTTGGATTTCCCCCACCCGCTGATGAGCAGCCAGCGGCGCTTCCAGCTCTTTTTTATCCAGCACGTATTTGGCTTTAATATTCGGCACTTCGGCTTTCGGCAGCGCTAACCAGAAATCCTGATCGGTACCGAGAGCAATCTTTTCTTTATCGCCATACCAGATACGCTCAGTCCCGACCTTTTTACCGTTTTGCAGAACCTGCACGGTATCAAAGTTTTGCTGGCCCCAGCGCAGCAGCGTGCGGGCCTGGTCTTCACGACCTTTCGGGCTGTCGGCGCCCATCACAACGGCAATCAGACGACGCTGACCATCCACCGATGACGCGATCAGGTTAAACCCGGCACCGGAAGTATGCCCGGTTTTCAGGCCGTCAATGTGCATGGTTTTTTCCCACAGCAGGCCGTTACGGTTCTGTTGGGTGATACCGTTCCACGTTAGGCTCTTCTCGCTGTACATATGATAGAACTCTGGCTCACCGTGAATAATCGCGCGCGAAAGCACTGCCAGATCGTAAGCTGAGCTGTGCTGGCCCGGTGCATCAAGGCCATGGACGGTTTCAAAATGCGTGTCGCGCAGATTCAGCTTCTGCACGTAGTCATTCATCATTTTGACAAACTGCGGTTGGCCGCCGGCCACGTAGTCCGCCAGCGCCACACAGGCGTCATTGCCGGAATCCACTATCAGGCCACGGCTCAGATCGCGAACCGAAACGCGGTCGCCCGCTTTCAGGAACATGAGCGACGAACCATTAAACACCGGGTTAGCCGCCGCCCAGGCATCGCGCCCGACGGTGACGATGTCGTCCGGCGTGATGCGATGGCTATCAATAGCCCGATCCACCACGTAGCCGGTCATGAGCTTAGTCAGACTGGCTGGATTACGCTGCTGATGTTCATTACCTGCGGTTAAAATCTGCCCGGTTGTATAATCCATAAGTACCCACGAACCTGCTTTAATCGCGGGCGGGGTGACAGCAGGCATTGCGATATTGTCGGCAAATGCACACGAAACGCTCGAAGCGAGCAAAGAAACGGCAACAAGAAAACGGGCTTTCAACGGAACATCCTCAACTTTTACAAATTCGCCGTCCTTTTTACGGAAGTTTGTGCCTCATGACAGGGCTAAATTGCAAGAAAATATGACATATCTCTATTTTCACACAAAAAAATCCCCTGCGTGACGGATTCCAGAAACGGTTCTGGCGCTTCTGATGCCAGGCTAAATCGTTTACCATGGACATTCAATGCCATACACGGACACAGTTAACGCCATGCAAGAGACCTCCAGCGCGCCGGGATTCCTGTTTCACGACTATGAAACGTTCGGAACCAGCCCTTCCCTCGACAGACCCGCGCAGTTCGCCGCTATTCGTACCGATAAGGACTTCAATATCATCGGTGAGCCGGAGGTTTTTTACTGTAAGCCGGCGGACGACTATCTGCCGCAGCCGGAAGCGGTGTTAATTACCGGCATCACCCCACAGGAAGCGCGCGCTAAGGGCGAAAACGAAGCCGCATTTGCCAAACGTATTCACGATATTTTCACGGTGCCGGAAACCTGCGTAGTGGGCTACAACAACGTCCGCTTTGATGATGAAGTGACGCGCAATATTTTCTACCGTAACTTTTACGACCCTTACGCCTGGAGCTGGCAAAACCGCAATTCGCGCTGGGACCTGCTTGACGTGATGCGCGCCTGCTATGCCCTGCGCCGGACGGCATCAACTGGCCGGAAAACGACGACGGTCTGCCGAGCTTTCGCCTCGAACATTTAACCAAAGCCAACGGCATTGAGCACAGCAACGCCCATGATGCGATGGCCGACGTTTATGCCACCATCGCCATGGCGAAGCTGGTGAAGGCCCAGCAGCCGAAGCTTTTTGATTATCTGTATGCCTACCGGGGCAAAAACAAGCTGATGACGCTGATTGACGTCCCGCAGATGAAGCCACTGGTGCATGTCTCGGGAATGTTTGGCGCCTGGCGCGGAAACACCAGCTGGATTGCGCCGCTAGCCTGGCATCCGGATAACCGCAACGCGGTGATCATGGTCGACCTGGCGGGCGACATCGCCCCGCTGCTCGAGCTGGATGCCGATACGCTGCGCGAGCGCCTGTATACGCCGAAGGCCGAGCTCGGCGACAGTTCGCCGGTGCCGATTAAGCTGGTGCATCTGAATAAGTGCCCGGTGCTGGCGCAGGCCAATACCCTACGGCCGGAGGATGCCGACCGTCTGGGCATCAACCGCCAGCACTGTCTGGATAACCTGAAGCAGCTGCGCGATAACCCGCAGGTGCGCGAGAAGGTGGTGGCGATATTCGCCGAAGCCGAGCCGTTTGTGCCGTCGGATAACGTTGACGCCCAGCTCTATAACGGCTTCTTTAGCGACGCCGACCGTGCGGCGATGAAAATCGTGCTTGAGACCGAGCCACGCAATCTGCCGGCGCTGGACATCACCTTCGCCGACAAGCGTATCGAGAAGCTGCTGTTTAACTATCGCGCGCGTAACTTCCCGGGCACGCTGGATGAAAATGAACAACAGCGCTGGCTGGAGCATCGTCGGCAGATCTTCACCCCGGAATTTTTACAGGCCTACGCCCAGCAACTGGAGATGTTGTACGGTCAGTATGAGGGGAATAACGAGAAGCTGTCGTTGCTGAAGGCGCTGTATCAGTACGTGCAGGAGATTGTTTAATTCAACGCAGCGACGCCGGAAAATCTTCCTGGCGTCGCTTGATGCCTGGGGCATTATTTCTGTACGGTGATGGTCCACGCCGCATCGCCAGACTGCTGATAGTCCGTGACCGTAAAGCCCTCTTCCGCCGCCCACTGCGGGATGGCTTCCGTCGCCTGAGTACAGTCGAACTCAATCACCAGCTGGTCGCCGCTGGCCAGTTCCGCCATCGCCGCCTTCGCTTCAATTAACGGGAACGGGCAAACCTGCGTGACTACGTCCAGTTTCTTCACAACCATTTTTTCTACTCCTTAAGCCGTTGCGGTTTTCAGTTTTGCTTTCCGCTGCGGGCGAACATACAACATCCACGACGCGCACCACACGCCGAGAATCATAAATACCAGGCCAATCCAGCCCTGCCAGGTCATCATCGCCGTCATCACCAGGCCGTTGCCGATCGAGCAGCCGCCGGCAATGCTGGCACCGAAGCCCATCAGCACGCCGCCGCTGGCGCTACGCAGCGTGGTGCTGGCATCGGCAGCGCGGACGCGGAATTCACGGCTGGCTTTCGCGGCGATAAACGAGCCAATAAAGATCCCCAGCACCAGGAAGACGCCCCAGTTGAGGAATTTACTATCGCCACCAACGAGGAACTGGAGGATGTTGGCGGTCGGCGAGGTGATACCAAGGCCAAACATACGGCCGGTGGCCTCACTCAGCGGCCAGGCCAGCAGGGCGATAAGGCCAATCAGCACGGCGGTCACAAACGGATGCCAACGCTTTTCAAACAGCAGATGCGCCAGGCCAGTGCGGCGCGGCGGCAGAGAGGCAACCTTCAGCTTTGGTTTGCGCAGCTCTTTGCGCACAAACCACAGCGTCACCACCACCAGCAGCGCAATAATCGGCCAGACGGAGATATTCAGGGTTTCGGCAATACCGTTATGCGCGGTCGTGTGCTGACCAAGAAACTTGTTCAGGCCCGCGGCGTGCGGCGAGCGCATCACCGCGCTCATCACCATATAGGTGACCAGTGCAATCCAACTGCCAATCAGCCCTTCCCCGGCACGATACCAGGTGCCGGTGGCGCAGCCGCCCGCATAAACGATACCGATACCAAAAACAAATCCGCCCACCACGGTGCCGAGCCACGGGAATGCGCCCGCATCGTACTGCACCAGGCCAAGCTGGATCAGCGCGAACACGCCGATACTCTGGATACAGATAGCAATCAGCAGTGCGTAAAACATGCGGTTATTTTTGGTGATATACATATCGCGAAAGCCGCCCGTCAGGCAGAAACGACCGCGCTGCATAACGAATCCCAGTAAGGCCCCGCAAATCATGCCACTTATTATCATGTGCAACATAAGAATCAATTAACTCAATATTATCAGTCTTAAAATTATTCCTGACCCCGCCGGACGGCTCCAATAACCAAAAGCTCTATATTATTCCCGACGGTTATTAATATTGATTTTTTAATCACTCCACAAACGTAAGACAAAAAAAACCGGAGGCCCAGACCTCCGGTTTTGCAACCATCGTTTTTAAATTCAGTTATGCAACATCTTCGTACTGCGGAACCGGGTTGCGGAAGCTTTTGGTCACACAGGCCAGGTAGATCAGACCGATACCAGCCCAGATCAGGCCCAGAACCATAGAGCTCTCTTCCAGGTTCACCCACAGTGCGCCAACGGTCAGCGCGCCGCAGATTGGCAGGAACAGGTACTGGAAGTGATCTTTCAGCGTCTTATTACGCTTCTCTCGGATCCAGAACTGAGAGATAACGGACAGGTTCACGAAGGTGAACGCTACCAGCGCACCAAAGTTAATCAGCGCCGTTGCCATCACCAGGTCGAAGTTAATCGCCAGCAGCGCAATCGCGCCAACCAGGATGATGTTCATCGCCGGGGTACGCCAGGTTGGATGCACATAGCCGAAGAAGCTTTTCGGGAACACGCCATCACGACCCATCACGTACATCAGACGCGCCACACCCGCATGCGCCGCCATACCGGAAGCCAGCACGGTAATGGTGGAGAAGATCAACGCGCCAACCTGGAAGGCTTTACCCGCCACGTACAGCATGATTTCAGGCTGTGAGGCGTCCGGATCTTTGAAGCGAGAGATATCCGGGAAGTAGAGCTGCAGGAAATAGGTGGAGAAGATAAAGATCAGGCCACCAATCAGCGCCGTCAGGAAGATAGCACGCGGAATCACACGCTCAGCGTCTTTGGTTTCTTCAGACAGGTTGCTGATACCGTCAAAGCCGGTAAAGGAGAAGCACAGAATCGTGGCCCCGGTAATCATAGGGATCACGTGCGCATCACCCGACCAGAACGGACGGTTGCTTGCCAGCGTACCGGCACCTTCGCCGTGCGCCACGCCATAAATCACCATACCCAGGATCACGGCAATCAGTACCACCTGGAACACCACGATCACGGTGTTAAAGTTGGCGACAGATTTGATACTGCGCAGGTTAAAGGCGGTCATAAAGGCAACCAGTGCAATCACGAATACCCATGACGGTATCGACGGCACCAGCGCTTCGAAATAGATTTTTGCCAGCAGAATGTTGATCATCGGCGCGAACAGATAATCGAGCAGCGAAGACCAACCCACCATAAAGCCAACGGTCGGGCTGATGGATTTCTGGGCATAAGTGTAGGCAGAGCCCGCCGAAGGATAACGGCGCACCAGCTTACCGTAGCTCAGCGCGGTGAACAGAATCGCCACCAGAGCGAAGGCATAAGCTGTTGGCACGTGACCATCGGTCATGCCAGATACGATACCGAACGTATCAAACAGCGTCATCGGCTGCATATAGGCCAGGCCCATCATAACAACCGGAATAAGCGTAAGCGTTTTACGTAATTCCACGCGAGAGGTGTTTGGAGTAACGTTATGCGACACGGTCAGTCTCCATTACGGCGATGGCCGGCGCAAAATTGAAAAATTGCCCCATTTTTTTTCTGTTTCCTCAGCGACAACGACTGTCGTTTTTTAAGTAAGTATCTATCCGGTACGAAGCCCGGCCTCTTTAATTTGATGGTTGTTTTGATGTAAAAAAAATAACCGACGCGGCAAGCACGTCGGTTAATCTCAATTTTTTACATTCGACATATTTTGCCCCAAACGGTAGCAAAAAGACAAGCCGCTGAGAGCATAATCAGCACGCCTTCTCGTCTAAACGACTGATAATTCAGCAACTCCCGAATCATAAATCTCATCAATAGCACTATTTGCTAAAACAGAGGCGATTATTCCATCGGCATACGTAACGGGTCAGGATACTGATACTCAAAGCCGAGCTCACGGCAAATGAGATTACCGTCGATGATTTTGCCTTTTCCATTACCGCTGTCGCTAAAGCTCGGAACCGCTAACCCCAGCTCGCGCGCCATTTGCGGATAGAAAATACCGCGAGCGGGATGCAACGGCGCACAAATGTTATAAATGTGTCCACCCTTCGGCGCCTGTAATAAAAGCGTAATAGCAGAAACAACATCTTCCAGATGGACGAGATTCACGCCGTGCTGACCATCCGGCGCGGATTTACCGGCAAAGAATCGCCCTGGATGTCGATCCGGCCCCACCAGCCCCGCCAGACGCAGAATATCCACCGACGTCCCCGGCAATTGATGAAGCCAGTCTTCCAGCTCTTTTAATACTCTACCGCTAGCGGTAACCGGTTCACGCGGCGTGCTCTCTTTTACCAGCCCTTCTTCTTTACCGTAGACCGAAGTGGAGCTGGTAAAGATAATGCGCGGAATCTGGTGCGCCAGCGCGGAGTCCACAATCTCCTGCACCGCCTGATGATAGAAATCTTCGCCCGGGCCGCTGCGGCGCGCGGGAGCGTAATGACCAGCGCGTCAACATTCATTAAGGCATCAAGGTCATCAGCCTCACAAACCAGCTGCGGATCGAGCCGCAACGGATAGCTGTCAATCCCGCACATCCGTGCGGCTTCCACGCCATCCTCTGTCGTTTTACTGCCCGTTACCTGCCAGCCGCGCGCCATCAACGACAGCGCCAGCGGCATACCCAGCCACCCTAAACCGACAATTGCCACCTTCTTCATTGCGCTATCTCCTGGTTCATCCTGCACTCCTCTCATAAGGCTACGCCACAGCGAGAAAACTGACAATTTATAGTGGTAACATGAATTGATTTAATGAATGAAAAAAGCGCTTGCGCTCAACGACAAAAGTGGTTTAGGTTAAAAGACATCAAGTGAATAGTCATTCAACGAGAAATTTATGAGCCGCGTTCAATTTAAACACCACCATCATCACCATCATCCTGACTAGTCTTTCAGGCGATGTGTGCTGGGAGACGTTCAGATCTTCCAGTGGTGCATGAACGCAAGAGAGCCCCGGAAGATCATCTTCCGGGGCTTTTTTTTGAACCAAATTCAGCAGGGTAATGAGGAATACAGAATGTTAGATAACAGCCGTTTACGCATAGCTATTCAGAAATCAGGCCGCCTGAGCGATGATTCACGCGAATTACTGGCCCGTTGTGGTATCAAAATCAATCTCCACACCCAGCGCCTGATCGCGATGGCGGAGAACATGCCGATCGATATCCTGCGCGTTCGCGATGACGATATTCCGGGCTGATTATGGATGGCGTGGTCGATCTCGGCATTATCGGTGAAAACGTGCTGGAAGAAGAGCTGCTGAGCCGCCGTGCACAAGGCGAAGACCCGCGCTACTTTACCCTGCGTCGTCTGGACTTCGGCGGCTGCCGTCTGTCGCTGGCGACCCCGGCGGATGAAGCCTGGAACGGCCCGGCTGCGCTCGACGGCAAACGTATTGCCACCTCTTACCCGCACCTGCTCAAACGTTATCTCGACCAGAAAGGCATCAGCTTTAAATCCTGCCTGCTGAACGGCTCTGTTGAAGTGGCCCGCGTGCCGGTCTGGCCGACGCCATCTGCGACCTGGTATCAACCGGCGCGACGCTGGAAGCCAACGGCCTGCGTGAAGTAGAAGTGATGTTCCGCTCTAAAGCCTGCCTGATTCAACGCGACGGCGAGATGAGCGACGCCAAGCAGCAGTTGATTGACCGTCTGTTAACCCGTATTCAGGGCGTGATTCAGGCGCGCGAATCGAAATACATCATGATGCACGCGCCAACCGAACGCCTGGAAGAAGTGATTGCCCTGCTGCCTGGCGCCGAGCGCCCAACCATTCTGCCGCTGGCGGGCGACCAGCAGCGCGTGGCGATGCACATGGTCAGCAGCGAAACCCTGTTCTGGGAAACCATGGAAAAACTGAAGTCCCTGGGTGCCAGCTCGATTCTGGTACTGCCGATTGAGAAGATGATGGAGTAAGCGCCATGAGCTTCAATACCCTGATTGACTGGAACCGCTGTAGCCCCGAAGAACAACAGGCGCTGTTAATGCGCCCGGCCATTTCCGCTTCCGACAGCATCACCCGTACGGTGGCCGAAATTCTGGAAAACGTTAAAAATAACGGCGATAAAGCGCTGCGTGAATACAGCGCGAAGTTTGATAAAACCGAGGTTGGCGCGCTGCGCGTGACTGAGGAAGAAATTCAGCAGGCCGCAGGCCGTCTGAGCGACGAACTGAAGCAGGCGATGCAGGCTGCGGTGCGCAACATCGATACCTTCCACACCGCGCAGATTCTGCCGCCGGTGGATATCGAAACTCAACCGGGCGTACGCTGCCAGCAGGTCACCCGCCCGATCGCCTCCGTGGGCTTTATATTCCTGGCGGTTCAGCGCCGCTGTTCTCCACCGTATTAATGCTGGCCACTCCGGCACGCATCGCCGGCTGTAAAAAAGTGGTGCTGTGCTCGCCGCCGCCGATTGCCGATGAGATTCTGTATGCGGCGCAGCTGTGCGGCGTCAAAGAGGTATTTAACGTCGGCGGCGCGCAGGCCATTGCCGCACTGGCGCTGGGCACCGAGTCTATTCCGAAGGTGGATAAAATCTTCGGGCCAGGCAATGCGTACGTCACCGAAGCGAAACGTCAGGTCAGCCAGCGTCTCGACGGCGCGGCCATCGACATGCCAGCAGGCCCGTCTGAAGTACTGGTCATCGCCGATAGCGGTGCCACGCCGGACTTTGTCGCCTCCGACCTGCTCTCTCAGGCCGAGCACGGCCCGGACTCACAGGTGATTCTGCTGACGCCGGACGCGAAACTTGCCGAAGGCGTGGCCGAGGCCGTAGAACGCCAGCTTGCCGAGCTGTCCCGCGCCGATACCGCACGTCAGGCCCTCTCTGCCAGCCGCCTGATTGTGGCCAACGATCTGGCGCAGTGCGTGGCGATCTCCAACGCCTACGGCCCGGAACACCTGATTATTCAGACCCGCAACGCGCGTGAACTGGTTGATGAGATCACCAGTGCCGGTTCGGTATTCCTTGGCGACTGGTCGCCGGAATCGGCTGGCGACTATGCCTCCGGTACCAACCACGTGCTGCCGACCTACGGTTACACATCCACCTGTTCCAGCCTGGGACTGGCGGATTTCCAGAAACGGATGACCGTTCAGGAATTATCCCGTGACGGATTCTCGGCCATTGCCGCCACCATTGAAACGCTGGCCGCCGCCGAGCGGCTGACCGCCCACAAAAATGCCGTTACCCTGCGCGTGAACGCCCTCAAGGAGCAAGCATGAGCATTGAACAGTTAGCCCGCGACAACGTTCGCGCCCTGACCCCGTATCAGTCGGCGCGCCGCCTTGGCGGTAAAGGCGACGTCTGGCTGAACGCCAACGAATATCCGACGGCGGTGCCGTTCGAACTCAGCCAGCAGACGCTGAACCGCTACCCGGAATGCCAGCCAAAAGCGGTGATTGAAAACTACGCTGCCTATGCGGGCGTCAAGCCGGAGCAGGTGCTGGTTAGCCGCGGCGCGGATGAAGGCATTGAACTGCTGGTACGCGCGTTTTGCGAACCGGGCCGCGATGCGGTGCTGTTCTGCCCGCCGACCTACGGTATGTACAGCGTCAGTGCTGAGACCATCGGCGTCGAATGCCGCACCGTGCCGACCAAAGCCGACTGGCAGCTGGATCTGCCAGCGATTGCCGACAGTCTGGCCAACGTGAAAGTGGTTTACGTATGCAGCCCGAACAACCCAACCGGGCAGATTATCAACCCGCAGGATTTCCGTACGCTGCTGGAGATGACCCGTGACAAAGCGCTGGTTGTCGCCGATGAGGCCTATATTGAGTTCTGCCCGCAGGCCACACTGGCCGGCTGGCTGGCCGAGTACCCGCATCTGGTAATTCTGCGCACGCTGTCCAAAGCCTTTGCGCTGGCGGGCTGCGCTGCGGCTTTACGCTGGCGAATGAAGAGGTGATCGCGCTATTAATGAAGGTGATTGCGCCTTACCCGCTGTCTACCCCGGTTGCCGATATTGCGGCCCAGGCGCTTAGCGCGCAAGGAATCGCCGCCATGCGCGAACGCGTCGCGCAAATCCTCAATGAACGTCAGTACCTGGTGGATGCGCTGCGCACCATCGACTGCGTCGAGCAGGTATTTGATTCCGAGACCAACTACGTACTGGCTCGTATTAAAGCCTCAAGCAGCGTATTTAAATCTTTATGGATCAAGGCATTATCTTACGTGACCAGAATAAACAACCTTCTTTAAGCGGCTGTTTGCGCATCACTATCGGCACTCGCGAAGAGAGCCAGCGCGTGATTGACGCTTTGAAAGCGGAGACCGTATGACCCAGAAGTTTCTCTTTATCGATCGCGATGGCACCCTGATTTCCGAACCGCCGAGCGACTATCAGGTAGACCGTTTCGATAAACTGGCCTTCGAGCCGGACGCCATTCCCGAACTGCTGAAGCTGCAAAAAGCGGGTTTTAAGCTGGTGATGATCACCAACCAGGACGGGCTGGGCACCGACAGCTTCCCGCAGGCGGATTTCGACGGCCCGCACAACCTGATGATGCAGGTCTTTACCTCGCAGGGCGTGGTGTTTGACGATGTGCTGATCTGCCCGCACATGCCGGCCGACAACTGCGAATGCCGCAAGCCGAAAACGCAGATGGTTACCGCCTGGCTGGCGGACGGCGTGATGGACGCTGCCAACAGCTACGTGATTGGCGACCGCGCCACCGACGTCGAACTGGCCAACAATATGGGCATCACCGGCCTGCGCTACAACCGCGAAACGCTTAACTGGGCGGCGATTGGCGAGCAGTTGACCCGCCGCGACCGCTACGCCCACATTGAGCGCAACACCCGCGAAACGCAGATTGATGTCGAAGTGTGGCTGGATCGCGAAGGCGGCAGCAAAATTAACACCGGCGTTGGTTTCTTCGACCACATGCTGGACCAGATCGCCACCCACGGCGGTTTCCGTATGAACATTACCGTGAAAGGCGATCTCTATATTGACGATCACCACACGGTGGAAGATACCGGCCTGGCGCTGGGCGAAGCGCTGAAAGTCGCGCTGGGCGATAAGCGCGGCATTAACCGTTTCGGCTTCGTGCTGCCGATGGACGAATGCCTGGCCCGCTGTGCGCTGGATATATCCGGCCGTCCGCACCTCGAATACAAAGCCGAGTTTACCTATCAGCGCGTAGGCGACCTGAGCACCGAGATGATCGAGCACTTCTTCCGCTCGCTCTCCTATGCCATGGGCGTCACCCTGCACCTGAAAACCAAAGGCAAAAACGATCACCACCGTGTGGAGAGCCTGTTTAAAGTCTTTGGCCGCACGCTGCGCCAGGCGATCCGCGTGGACGGCAATGCCCTTCCCTCCTCAAAAGGAGTGCTGTGATGAATGTGGTTGTCCTTGATACCGGCTGCGCCAACCTCAATTCGGTGAAAGCGGCGATTGCCCGTCACGGCTACGAGCCGGTGGTCAGCCGTGACCCGGATGTGGTGCTGCGCGCTGACAAACTGTTCCTGCCGGGCGTGGGCACCGCGCAGGCGGCGATGGATCAGATTCACGAGCGCGACCTGGTCGAGCTGATTAAAGCCTGCACCCAGCCGGTGCTGGGCATCTGCCTCGGCATGCAGCTGCTGGGACGCCGCAGTGAAGAAACAAACGGCGTCGACCTGCTGGGAATTATTGACCAGGACGTGCCGAAAATGACCGACCACGGCTTGCCGCTGCCACACATGGGCTGGAACCGCGTCTATCCGAAGGCGGGCGACCGTCTGTTCCGCGGCATTGAGGACGGCGCGTATTTTTACTTCGTCCATAGCTACGCGATGCCGGTCAATGAATACACCATCGCGCAATGCCACTACGGTGAAGCGTTTACCGCCGCAGTACAGAAAGATAACTTTTACGGCGTGCAGTTTCACCCCGAACGCTCCGGCGCGGCGGGCGCACAGCTGCTGAAAAACTTCCTGGAGATGTAATGATCATTCCGGCTTTAGATTTGATTAACGGCACCGTGGTACGCCTGCATCAGGGTGATTACGGACAGCAGCGCGACTACGGCACCGATCCGCTTCCCCGTTTACAGGACTACGCGTCTCAGGGTGCCGAAGTGCTGCACCTGGTAGATTTAACCGGCGCGAAAGACCCGGCACAGCGCCAGATTCCGCTGCTGAAAACCCTGGTCGCCGGCGTGAACGTGCCGGTACAGGTTGGCGGCGGCGTGCGCACCGAAGATGACGTCGCGGCACTGCTGGACGCGGGTGTGGCGCGCGTGGTGGTCGGCTCAACGGCGGTGAAATCGCCGGAAGTGGTTAAAGGCTGGTTCCAGCGCTTTGGCGCTGAGCACCTGGTGCTGGCGCTGGACGTGCGCATCGATGATAGCGGCGCCAAACAGGTGGCAGTGAGCGGCTGGCAGGAGAACTCTGGCGTCACGCTGGAAGAGCTGGTTGAGACCTATCTGCCCGTGGGCTTCAGCACGTGCTGTGCACCGATATTTCCCGCGACGGCACGCTGGCAGGTTCCAACGTTTCGCTGTATGAAGAGGTCTGCGCCGCTATCCGCAGGTGGCGTTCCAGTCCTCCGGCGGCATTGGCGATCTTAACGATATCGCCGCCCTACGCGGCACCGGCGTGCGCGGCGTGATTGTCGGCCGCGCGCTGCTGGAAGGTAAATTCAACGTAACGGAGGCCATCCAATGCTGGCAAAACGGATAATTCCTTGTCTTGATGTGCGTGATGGTCAGGTTGTTAAGGGCGTGCAGTTCCGCAATCACGAGATCATCGGCGATATCGTCCCGCTGGCCAAACGCTACGCTGACGAAGGCGCGGATGAACTGGTGTTCTACGATATCACCGCCTCCAGCGATGGCCGCGTGGTTGATAAAAGCTGGGTTTCCCGTGTTGCCGAAGTGATTGATATTCCGTTCTGCGTGGCGGCGGCATTAAGTCCATTGACGATGCGGCGCGCATTCTCTCCTTCGGCGCCGATAAAATTTCCATCAACTCCCCGGCGTTAGCCGACCCGGAGCTGATCACCCGTCTGGCGGACCGCTTCGGCGTGCAGTGCATCGTGGTGGGTATTGATACCTGGTATGACGCTGACACCGGCAAATATCACGTCAATCAATACACCGGCGATGAAAGCCGCACCCGCGTGACCCAATGGGAAACGCTGGACTGGGTGCAGGAAGTGCAGAAACGCGGCGCGGGCGAGATCGTCCTCAATATGATGAACCAGGACGGCGTGCGTAACGGCTACGACCTGGAGCAGTTGAAAAAAGTGCGCGACGTTTGCCGCGTACCGCTGATCGCCTCTGGTGGTGCGGGACCATGGAACACTTCCTCGAAGCGTTCCGTGATGCCGATGTTGACGGCGCGCTGGCAGCCTCGGTATTCCACAAACAGATTATTAATATTGGTGAACTAAAAGCGTACCTGGCAACACAGGCGTGGAGATTCGGGTATGTTAACTGAACAACTGGACTGGCAAAAAACCGACGGACTGATGCCCGCCATTATCCAACACGCGGTATCCGGTGAAGTGCTGATGCTGGCTATATGAACGAGGAAGCGCTGGCCAAAACGCAGGAAACGGGCAAAGTGACCTTTTTCTCACGCACCAAACAGCGCCTGTGGACCAAGGGAGAAACCTCCGGCCACTTCCTCAATGTGGTAAGCATCGCGCCCGACTGCGACAACGACACTCTGCTGGTGCTGGTTAACCCGATTGGCCCGACCTGCCATAAAGGCACCTCAAGCTGCTTCGGCGACACCAGCCACCAGTGGTTGTTCCTGTATCAGCTTGAGCAGCTGCTGGCCGAGCGTAAAAGCGCCGACCCGGCAAGCTCGTACACCGCTAAGCTGTACGCCAGCGGCACCAAGCGTATCGCGCAGAAAGTGGGCGAAGAAGGCGTGGAAACCGCGCTGGCCGCCACGGTGCACGATAAGTTTGAGCTGAAGAATGAGGCGTCGGATTTGATGTATCACCTGCTGGTGCTATTGCAGGATCAGGAGCTGGATTTGACGGCGGTGATTGAGAATTTGCGGGAACGGCATAAGTAACGGATAAATTTAAGCCCGGCGATAACACCGGGCTTTATTATTGCTGCACGAACCTGTCAATCATTACCAAACAGATCGCGGTATACACCTTCTCTTTCACATCAGCCAATTCTTCCGCCATCCGGTTAGAAATGATGACATCCGCATCTTGCTTAAATGCATCCAAATCGCGTACAACGCGGGAATTAAAGAATTCATCTTCTTTCATCGCAGGTTCATACACAATCACTGGAATGCCTTTCGCTTTGATTCGTTTCATAATCCCTTGAATCGAGGATGCGCGGAAATTGTCGGATCCTGACTTCATGACGAGGCGATATACCCCAACCACTTTCGGCTTGCGGGCCAGGATAGAATCGGCAATAAAGTCCTTGCGGGTACGGTTAGCGTCAACAATCGCACCGACGATGTTATTTGGCACAGACGCATAATTTGCCAGCAGTTGTTTAGTATCTTTCGGGAGGCAATAACCACCATAACCAAAAGATGGATTGTTATAGTGATTACCAATACGCGGGTCCAGGCACACGCCTTCAATAATCTGGCGGAATTCAGGCCCAGGCTTTCCGCATAGCTATCCAGCTCGTTGAAATAAGCCACGCGCATCGCGAGGTAGGTGTTCGCGAATAGCTTGATAGCTTCGGCTTCGGTCGAGTCGGTGAACAGCGTCGGATATCCTTCTTCACTGCCCCTTCCTGCAGCAGCGCGGCAAAACGCTCGGCTCGGTCAGAACGTTCGCCGATAACGATACGCGACGGATGCAGGTTATCGTACAGCGCACGGCCTTCACGCAGGAATTCCGGCGAGAAGAAAATATTGTCGATACCCAGTTTTTCTTTAATCGAATTGGTAAAGCCTACCGGAATGGTAGATTTGATAACCATCACCGCATTGGGGTTGATTTCAACGACGTCACGGATAACAGACTCAACGCTGGACGTATTGAAATAGTTCGTTTTGGGATCGTAATCGGTCGGGGTGGCGATGATCACATAGTCTGCATCGCGATAAGCATCGCGCTTATCAGTGGTCGCACGGAAATTCAGCGGTTTGGTCGCCAGATACTCTTCGATCTCTTTGTCGACGATCGGCGACTGTTTCTGATTCAGCATGTCGACCTTGGCCTGAACGATATCCAGGGCCACCACTTCGTGGTGCTGGGCGATCAGAATGCCGTTCGACAGGCCGACGTAACCTGTTCCTGAAATAGTTATCTTCATTCGCTCTGTAACTTCTTCCGGTTAAACATTTGAGGGTGAATGCATCACCACCGTGGGACCCAACGTTGTCGGATCGGCTTGCGGCCAGTATATCGCGAATTACCGTGTCGCCGCCTATCAGACCTGACTGAATGCTGTTTTCAGACAATAAAAAAGCCCGGAGATGCGCTCCGGGCCTGGCTTTACGGATGAACTAATTCAGATTAATCCAGCCATTCGGTGTGGAACACACCTTCTTTATCAGTGCGTTTATAGGTATGCGCACCGAAGTAGTCACGCTGAGCCTGAATCAGGTTCGCTGGCAGTACCGCAGCGCGGTAGCTGTCGTAGTACGCCACTGCTGCAGAGAAGGTCGGTACCGGAATACCGTTCTGCACAGCATAGGCCACGACGTCACGCAGCGCCTGCTGGTATTCATCAGCGATATTTTTGAAGTACGGCGCCAGCAGCAGGTTGGCGATGCTCGCGTTTTCAGCGTAGGCGTCGGTGATTTTCTGCAGGAACTGTGCACGAATGATGCAGCCCGCGCGGAAGATCTTCGCGATTTCGCCGTAGTTCAGATCCCAGTTGTACTCGTCAGACGCGGCACGCAGCTGAGAGAAGCCCTGCGCGTAGGAGACGATTTTACCCAGGTACAGTGCGCGACGCACTTTCTCAACGAACTCTGCTTTATCGCCAGCCAGTTTAGCCTGCGGCCAGTCAGCACTTTAGATGCCGCCACGCGCTGCTCTTTCAGGGAGGAGATGTAGCGCGCGAAAACAGATTCAGTGATCAGCGACAGCGGTTCGCCCAGGTCCAGAGAGCTCTGGCTAGTCCATTTACCGGTGCCTTTGTTCGCCGCTTCGTCGAGGATCACATCAACCAGGTATTTACCGTCTTCATCTTTTTTGGTGAAGATGTCTTTGGTGATGTCGATCAGGTAGCTGCTCAGCTCGCCTTCATTCCACTCGGTGAAGGTGGTTGCCAGCTCTTCGTTAGACAGGTTCAGGCCACCTTTCAGCAGAGAATAGGCTTCAGCAATCAGCTGCATGTCGCCGTATTCGATACCGTTGTGGACCATTTTCACGTAATGACCCGCACCGTCAGCACCGATGTAGGTTACGCAAGGCTCGCCGTCTTCCGCCACAGCGGCAATTTTAGTCAGGATAGGCGCAACCAGCTCATACGCTTCTTTCTGGCCGCCAGGCATGATGGATGGCCCTTCAGCGCGCCCTCTTCACCACCGGACACGCCGGTACCAATGAAGTTGAAGCCTTCAGCTGACAGCTCACGGTTACGACGAATGGTGTCCTGGAAGAAGGTGTTACCACCATCAATGATGATGTCACCTTTATCAAGGTAAGGTTTCAGGGAATCGATGGCAGCATCGGTGCCCGCGCCTGCTTTCACCATTAACAGGATACGACGTGGGTCTCAAGAGACTCGACGAACTCCTTGACCGTGTAGTGAGGAACCAGCTTTTTGCCTGGATTCTCAGCGACAACTTCTTCGGTTTTTTCACGGGAGCGGTTGAAGATAGAGACGGTATAACCGCGGCTTTCGATGTTGAGCGCCAGGTTGCGCCCCATCACAGCCATACCGACTACGCCGATTTGTTGCTTAGACATTACATACTCCTGTCAGGTGGTATCTGTCTATGAACAGACAGAATTTAAGAAATTATATATTAGGAGAACGGCAAGTTGTATAAAGAATTAGATGTTTGAGTGAAATTAATAACTGTCATAAGTTACTAAAAAACGCATAGCGACAAGCTCTGATAAGTTGTTGCTCAATATTAGAGCACTTCTTGCATTATGAGTTTATTATAGATTTGAACGGTTTTTCGTATGACAACGGTAGATGAATACTTTTCCTCTACTCGCTTTCTGGCATTCTGCCCATCTTAGTGCGCTCAAGAGGATCGCTAATAAGGATACCAAGCTTCTGAGAAAATAGGTTCACATTTCCTTTAGGCACAAGGAAACCATTATAACCGTCAAGTATTAAACTCCCACAACCACCAGTATCAAAACTTATAACAGGACGACCGATTGCACCGGCTTCTAAAAGAATTCGAGGAATACCTTCAGAGTAGACAGATGGCAAAGCGACTATATCCACACTTTCAATTAATTCCTTGATATCGCTACGCTTGCCCAGCCAATTGATATCACCGGAGTTATGCCACTCCTCTATCTGAGTTATACTTATAGCATCGCGATCATTGTCAACAAGAATGCCCGCAACTAATATCTCAAATTCGATGCCTTGTAATTTTAAAATTCTACTAGCATCAATTAACGTGCGTAGCCCTTTACTCCAAAGCATGCGACTTGCAAAAAAAACTTTAACCTTGGGATTATCAGGTGGTGTACTATAACAAAAATAGTCTATATTAATACCTGCGCCATCAATGACTTCAGTTTTATTTTTTGGAATATCTAATAGTTCAATTATTTTTTGCTGATCTTTTTTATGTTCAAAGAGGATACAACAATCAATATTTAAGAAGAATCTTCTATACATATTAGCAATTAAGAACTTAACCATTTGGTAAATGATCTTATTGCTTTCAAAAACTCTACCTAACCCAACAAAACTATAGACCATTTTTTTATTTCTGATTCTGGCCATAAACAACTAATCACACCAGGTTTAATCGTGACGCTGTGCACAATATCAGGATTTATTTTATTCAATGTTCTAAATGAGCGAATTATATCGCAGAAGAAAACAACAGGATTGATATTTTGCTCTTTTATTTTACTATCAACACACTTAAATCCTAAACTAGTAAAGCGATCCAGAATAGACTTGTCAGAATAATTCGCAAAAATATAGACATCATATCCTGCTTCCAGAACTGATAAGGCACGATCTAACCAATGTAATTCGAAATACCAAGCGGAGTTCACAAAATAACATATCTTTATTTTCATATTTAAAACTCACATCTCCTTCCTTAAGCTATTATCCTGTTAAAATTTAAAACCTCAGCACGTCATCTTACACTTCGAAGAAAATATCAGTTTTAAATAAAGCAAAACAAATCATCCCTGATTTGTTTGTGAATCAAAAAAAGAGTATTACAAATCACCAACACACAAGCATGTATTCATACACCAGATCACGCTCAGGCTGGAGGTGAACAAACTTGAATTGATAACCCATATTGAGATTTTCAACAAATTTCTTACATTCAAAAATTTGCTCTGGCTGCAACCACAAGTGATAAACAGAAATCAGCAACACGGGCTTGTGTTTCTTGATTGTCTCGATTGCACCATTAAGGGCATTAATCTCATAGCCTTCAATATCGAATTTAATCAAACCAACACGATCTTCAAACGTCAGACTATCAATAGTGACCGATTGAACTTTAATGTCAGACTGCTCGTCTTCAACAACACATGAGCCTACTCCATCATCCCCAACTTTCATCATCGAAAGTTCGCCAGATACATTGCTGACAGCAACATTTAAGGGTTTAATAGTATCATTTAAATATTGATGATTACGCTCAAGATTCCGAATCATACAGTTATAATTATCAGCTACAGGTTCTAAGGCAAGTACTTCTTTAAATCCAAAGCTAGCGAACATGATAGCTGTATCACCAACCCAAGCCCACAATCTATAGCAACAGAGCCTTTGAATTCTTCAGTGAATCGGCCTGGAAGATACTTCAAGCCAGCTTTGAAATAGTTGGTTGCTAGAGTAACCGGTAATTCAGATAGATCAAGATGCTGAATTAATTCTTTTTCGTGACGTAAGATTGAATCAATATTTGACAATATAACTCTATCTTCATCCGTAAATAATGTTAAAGATAAAGGTAATTCCAACTCAATGCCTTGATGTTCAAAGTATGGCAGTAATTCATAAAAACCAAATAATTTCCTCTCATTTTGAAGGCTAAATTCATCAAGGCCGCGTTTGAATTCTTCACGTAGTTTAGAGATCCGAGAGGAATTTACCTTCATGTAATAATAAAACTGGTTAGTAGGCGCTACTTTTATTAGTACAGAACCATTTTTATTCTGTCCTGAAATGACATCGATTTTATCAGTAAGTTCTTGCGACATCTTCAAAATCGAAGAATCCACCTTATCGCCTAAATTTTTAGAGAGAATAGATGAGGTAGAATCGATTTTTGATGAAATAGAATTAACAATCGGTTCAATTATTAATTTACTTGTAAGAAAGCGTAATTTAGATACCACCTGTCTTTTTATTTTGTTTTTAGTCTGCACGGTTTTAATAACCTTTTTACTCATCAACTCATGATAAATTGGAAGAACATGATTATGATAATAATCATTTGTATCAGGGGAAAATGAAACATTAGATGTTTCTGGCTGAAAACCTTCTTCCTTAGCCTGTTCAAAAACAGCAATAGCGGCTTCCTGATATGCTTTCAATCCATCGCCGTTCAAACGTGATGAATGGAAAACCAAATCAAAGAGATGATGAAAATAAAAATGATTTAGGTATTTTTGAAAACTTCCAACACTAAGGAGATGTTTTTTAACAATGTCATAATTATTGAAAGATATTAATGCTCTACCTGCACTAGCACTGGATGATCCAGCGTTCATTACCCGATAATTATAAACAGGTACATTCAGAAGTGTGATCTTTTCTACAGACGAATAGGTGATAAATTTAAAAGGCATATCCTGGTATGAGGCTCCAGGACTTTCATAGAAACGAATGTGATTATCTTCAAGGAAATCTCTTCGATACAAGCTAGTCCATATTGATGATTCAAGTAAGAAAAGCTCTACTGAATTTTCTGGTACGATTTCTGCTAAATTGTCATCATCAAATTTACTTAAATGCGCAAGGGATTGAGTACCGATTAAAACTTCATTACTTATTCTATTAAAACTAGCTTTAATTACAGGGTTTGGGAACTTATTATAGGCATCGATTAGACGCTCAAACATATCCTGCTGAACCCAATCATCTGTCTCAATGATGGCAATAAATTCACCGGTGGCAACATCCAGTCCTGAGTTAATTGCAGCTCCATACCCTGCGTTTTTTTTATGGATAGCAATAACTCTTGTATCGTTAGCGGAGTATCGATCAATAATCTGAGGGCAAGCGTCAGGACTACCGTCATTGACTATTATTATTTCCAGGTTTTTATATGTTTGAGACAGCACACTGTCGAGACATTGTTCTAAATAAATCTCGCCGCCGTAAACTGGTAAAATAACGGAAATTTTAAAGATATCATCACCCATTATCTTTTAAAACCTTTCGCAAAGTTGATTTGAAATTATAACGCTGATTAAAGTTGGCAAAGACATTTCGACTCTGAGTAGCCATATTAATAAGCTCATCTTTTTTTAGCGATGCAATGAACTCAGCACATTTTTGCGCAGATTCAATCTGATGGTAGTCTTCTGTGGACTCAATCCCTTCCATAGCGGCTTTCGTAGAAACTAATGGAACGCCATAAGAAAGCGCCTCCAGACATTTAACTTTAATACCGGAAAGTAATTCATCTGGATTAATAATTACATCACAAGAATGGTAGAATTTATCAAGGCTTTCACAAAACCCATGATATTAACAAAATTAGGATACTGTCTACCTTCAAGAGCGCCACAAATTGTTCCTGAAATATCGAGTCTTACATTATGATCTAGTTTACTTAAACTATCGATAAAATTATTGATCGCAACGACATTTGGATAGTGCCCAGAGGCCATAAAGCCTACAACGATTTTTTTATTGGATGTTGGGACATAATCAATAACGTTTACGTCAAGAATAGGTGGCTGGACAATGACTTGGGAACTAACATTCTCCCTAAAGTAACGGCCTTCTGCTTCTTGAATAGCAAATATATAATTAGCTCGTGATAAGCCAATAGTTTCTTCTTTCTTCGATGTTGAGAAATAGAATTTATCTTGTGAAATACCAATTTTTGCCATTCTAGTGTTTCTCTTAGCAAAAACATCGTGAGTATCGATCACTGAAACTGTATTAGGTTTAAGGTATAAACACAATTTTGATAGGAAAACATAATTAACAATTGCAATCTGATAATTATTCATCGCAGAGAGAGCAGCAACAAATTGACATATCTCATCATCAAGCCAATCATCAATTTTATTTCCATCCGGAATTATTTGCTGATTGACATCATGTCTTAGAGTGCCAAATTTTCCATTTCGGCATTTTATATTGTAAGTATAATCCCATTCGGGATTACTTGAATCCCAAGGTGAATTATTGAAAACAATAACGTGAATTGTGAATCCTAGGATTTTAATGTTGCAATTTTTGTATCTATATTTTTACCAGTAGCATCATTACCATAAAAAGGCATGATGACTAGCGCATTTTTTTCTGAATTGGACTTTATAATTTTTGGAAAAACCGTAAATTCATTTGTATTTTGCTCAGCATTAACGTTCAACGCTTTAATTAATAACCGCCTTGGGTAATATGTATTAACTATGAGGATAAATAATTTCCATAGCTCACGTGCGAGCTTGGTATACCTGAATTTAACGATATTATTCTTCAAAAATTTGGTGATTGTGTTTTTCATAATGGAATAGATAACAGATCTGAATAAACTGGATATGTAGCATAACCTATAGCCGGAATCTGATGGCCCGTCTCAACTAAAAAAACTCGCTCCAACCCAAATTTTAAACCAGCCTCTACATCACCTAGTTTATCGCCTACAATAAAAGATTGTTTTAAGTCAATTGAATAATCACGAGCTGCAGACTCGAGCATACCTGGATTAGGTTTGCGGCACGAACAATCACAACGATATTCAGGGACAATTCCATCTGGATGATGAGGGCAATAATAGATATCTAATATATCGATACCCTGTGATTGTAAGATACTCCTATACCACTTTGTCAATTTATCATAATCAGATAAGGTATAATATCCTTTGGCAATTCCGGCCTGATTTGTCACAATGATTATCTTATAACCATGAGCAATAAATCTTTTCATGCCACTGATGCAGTTTTTGGTGAATTCAAAATCCTCAATCTTATATAGATAATTGACTTCCTTATTAATTACACCATCACGATCAAGAAACGCCACTTTCATTTAAATTTCTCACATGCAATGTAATAATCTTCAGGAATTCCAATATCGATAAAATATGAGGAATTAACGTAGGCCTTAAATTCCCTTTGAATTTAGGCAAAAAATCAGATTCAAAAGAAAATTTATTGCCAGCAAACTTGCTCATAATCTCCTTTGAAACAATATAAATTCCACTGTTAATAATTCCTGGGCCAGCTCTTCCCTTTTCTACCATAGCATTAACATTAGAATTCTCATCTAAATCTAAACTACCATAACGAGCGACATCATTAACTTCGACACCAGATATTAGAAGATCTGTTCCAGTCGAAGCTTCTATGAAGTCACTATAATTAAGCTCGCAGTACGTATCACCATTAAGAACAATGAATTTATCCGTTCTGACTTTGGAACTGGCATATTTAATTGCGCCACCAGTTCCTAGCAGTTCTTTTTCGACAACAAAGTCAACCTCACAACCAACAGGGTTGTCATGCACAACCCTGTCGATGATATAGTCAGCTTTGTAGGATAATGATAGTATAATTCTGGTAGCCCTTGCTTTTCAAGATACGTCATTAGACGATAAAGAAATGGTTGCCCTGAAATATCCACCATTGGCTTAGGAAGCTCGCCACTAACACTTTTAAGACGAGTACCCAGCCCTCCTGCCAAAATAACTACATCATACATAATTATTTATCTTCTGGTTTGAAAATGGCACGTTCAACAATTGCGCAGATCATATGACCAATGCAAATATGGCATTCTTGAATGTATGGTGTAATTTTAGAAGGTACATTAATTGAATAGTCTACCAAATCTTTAAGCTTACCAGCTTCACCACATAGCGCCACGCTTGTCACACCCAGTTCTTTTGCAAGTTCCATCGCGTTAATGATATTAACGGAGTTTCCTGAAGTACTGATGCCAATGAAAACATCACCTGGCTTGCTTTGAGCTTGCAGTTGTCTTGCAAATAATTTATCAAATCCGTAATCATTGCCGATAGCCGTTAGCATCGAGGTATCAGTGGTGATAGCAATGGCTGGCAATCCTGGTCTATCGAAAAAGAAGCGACTGACGAACTCAGCCGCGATATGCTGAGAATCAGCAGCACTACCACCATTCCCGGCAAGAATTACTTTATTACCATTTTTATATGCACTGATAATCAAATCCGCAACTAAAGAGATTTGGCTCAATACACTGTCAGATTCCTGAAGTAATTTTTTTACTGCAATGCTGTCATCAAGATATGCTTTAATATAATTTACATTGTCCATGAATATGCCCCATCCTCGACAAATTGGAATTTATAAACTTCGCCACCAAACTCTTGTAGTTTTCGTTCGATGAGCTGTTTTCGCTCCGGTTCAACGAATAACATAATAAAACCACCGCCACCGGCACCTGACACTTTCATTGACTTAACGCCGATATTAAACACTCCTTTCTCGATTTTTTCAATCATCGGATTACTGATAGATGATGATGTGTTTTTCTTGCTTTCCCATGCATCCCGAAATGTAGCAGCCATAGCATCGATATCAGATTTGAGTAAGTGTTCTTTAATCTGGTATGCTGATTCTTTAACTTTATGCATAGCCATCAGTTTAGATTTTTTGTCACTTTCTAAAGATCTAATTTGATCATCAATAATTTTTGCAGAGTCTCTTGAAGCCCCGTAAAATAAAGAATCAGAGATGACTCTAACTCATTAATTATATATCTGCGAATTCTAAGTGGATTAACAATTACGCGATTACCTTCATAAAACTCCATGAAGTTGAAACCGCCAAATGTTGCAGCATACTGGTCTTGTTTACCTCCGGATAAAGCACAGTCGACTCGCTCAATCTTGAAAGCCAACTGTGCCAGATCATATTCTCCAAGAGGCAGAGAATACATTTGCCGTAATCCTTCAAGCATTGAAACAACAACCGTCGATGATGACCCAAACCACTACCCGCAGGAGCATCAGAGTGAGTAATGATTCGAATCGGTTTTAATTCGCCGCCAAAATAATCATTCATAACTCGAAGGTAAACCGCTCGATGCAGTTTTAGCTTCCCCTCAATCGTCACACCATGGGCAAGATCAATCTCTTCTCTGATATTAAGGTCGGTAGCCTCAAAAATAACTTTACTACCTTCAAGCTCATCATCAATGTAAGCATACGCATACATATTGATGGTCGCATTCAGTACACACCACCGAATGTATCGCTATAAGGTGAAACATCTGTTCCACCTCCTGCAATGCCTAAACGCAGAGGCGCTTTACTTCTAACTTTCATAACAATAGAATCCTATTAATGATTCAGAGGAATGCGGTCAGATGCGATTTCTTTTTACCAGTGCGCTGGAGTAAATCACGAAACATATCTGTCGCTTTTAATTCTGGTTTCCAGTAAATGATATCCCGGATTTTAGTATTATCAAATTTTTGGTAATCTACATCAATTGGGCAGAGGCGATCGGTATCTGTAACAAATTCAATATCGTCACAAATACTAAAGCTGATCGCCAATTTCCAAAATAAAATGAATAGCCGGATTTCAACTTCCCGCTTTTGCAAACGGAGAGCATCACTTAAAAGCATTTTAAGATGATTACCAAGACGAATGGTGCCCACAGAGCTAATATTTTTACATACTCAGTTACACTATTATTTGATGTGACATAAATTGCATATTGAATTTTAGAATTGCCATTTTAATAACCGACTGACAGCTCAAATATACCGTCATTGCCTTTGACGTCTGTAAATTTAATTTTATAAATTTTATTATGTTCAAGACGAAGCCAGAAACTGTCGTCTTTAATTGAGACTCGTTCCCACTCACCTGTTGTGGTTTTAAAACTGACAGTAATCACATCAACATCAATATTAAAATTGAAGTCCGAATAATTAGCTGTTGGATTTATATCGCCTACCTTAAAAAATACAGTTTCATTATTTTTATATTCTAAAAGCTTAAGTCCATAACTTGTAAGTTTCATAATCAAATTATATTTATTATATACACTGTCACTAGGACCTTCATCCAGAACAACACCGTTTTCAATACATACAAGTCGATCAGACAGGAGTTTCAACTGGTGTTCGTCATGCGAAACGATGACGACTGTTGTATCTGATTTTATTTTTTCACGAATGCTTTTTTGCGCTTTCTCTGCGAAAGTCACGTCACCAACGCCCAGTACTTCATCAATTAACAGAACTTCTGGGTAGTATACATGGCAATTGAGAAACCCAAACGTGCCAGCATACCTGATGAATAATTTTTAATTGGTTTTTCGAAGAACTCATTAAGTTCTGAATATACTTTGATGTCTTCAATAATTGATTTGATATAGGACAGTCTATGACCGAGGACCATTCCACTAAAGATAGTATTCTGACGACCTGATAAGTTGGGATCAAATCCTGCCTGAAGGGCCATTAGAGAAATACTGTTTGAATGAATAGTTATTTGCCCAGAATCAGGCTTAATAATACCCGCCAGAACTCGTAGTAATGTAGATTTCCCAGCTCCATTACGCCCAATTATTCCAAGAGTTTCGCCACGATAAACATCGAATGTAATGTTTGTCAAAGCTTCATATTCATCGTAAGTAAAGAGTGTTTTCTTTTCTCTATAAACTAAACCTACGTTTTTTAGCTCAATAATCTTTTCATTCTTCATTTCTGAACAACTCGTGGGAAGATGAATTCTAATCTCTTAAATGCATACAACGAAATAGAAATCATAATTAAAGAAAGCAGAACTACATATGCGAGCAGCTTAATATTTGGTGCATTATGATACATCAATACATCACGGTACGAACTAAGAATTACTGCCATCGGGTTAATGAAGAAAATCTTCGATTCCATCGCCGGTATACTTTTGTAATTGAAAAATATACCTGAGCAAAACATCATTATTTGAAGGCCGGTTTCAATTACAAATGAAAAATCTCTGACAAAGGGAACAATGATTGACACTATCAAAGAAAATGCAACTATTAGTAATAGCTGAACAAAAATGACTGGAATAATCCAAAGCAAGCCAAGAGTATAATCATAGCCGTACAAGACTAAAAAAATATATAGCAGAATAAATACAAGTATCTGCTTTAGCGCATCCTGCAATATAAATGTCAAAGGGAAGAATATCTTAGAAATATGTACCTGATTCATTAGGTACTTTCCTTGAATGATACTCCCTTGTGCATGACTTACGCTGCGACCAAACCATATCCAGGGAATCAGTCCAGTTAACAAGAATGGGACGTAATCATGGCCACCTTGCTTAAGAAGATATGCAAAAACCAAATAGTAAATTGCCATTTGAAGGACTGGTTCGATAATCCACCAAGCATAACTCAAATAGTTTATTGATGCTTCTGATTTTAGATTAAGCTTTGCTTTAACCCAAACCAATTCAAGAGTTCTTAACGACATGATACTAATGTTACCTTTTTCTTAAAAGAGCTCTAACAAAGACTGTCAGTTTTAAATTCTTCAGGCAATTTAAAAAATGATAGCAGTGAATAAATATAGAGTACATATATAGTGTATCACCAACCTCTTTGCTAAATTTAATACTGTTTGAAAGTAAATATGACAACCTAAAGGCATCATATTTTCTCACGCCCCCTCAATATCATGCATGACAATTAGATCATTAAGATAAATACCTAGTTCACCATTTTTTTTAGCTAATCGATGAGTGAATGTGAGATCATCATAATAAATAAAATAATCAATCGGGATAAGTAATGATTTTTTATCATCAGCAGTGTTAACAATCGTTAACCCTATAAAACTTGCTGCTTCCACAAGCTCACTTTTCTCCCAAACTGTCTTCTATTTTTTAAATATTTTACTACTTTAAACAAGGACCTGGGAATGCAGGTCATTGGCCGATTCATCGTTAAGCGCATTCCTTTTTTATTGATAACCTTGGGGTTATAAACGGAAATCGATATTCATAGTGTTTGCATTCGATTTTTAAGTTATCAAGGAATACTTGATCAAAATACGCATCATCATCTAAGAAAGTCGTCACAGACTGCTCATATTTTTCTTCAACATAGTTCAACCCAATGCTGAAACCAAATGATGCTCCTCTATTCTCATCAAGATTTATAATTTTAACACGTTCATCCTGAAGTGAGGCTTCCTCTAATATGGCTCTTGTTTCTTTACCTGAATGATTGTCAACAATAATAATTTCATTAATATTTGTTGCTAAAAGCTGTACTATCGATTCTTTTAACTTGCTCGTCCGATTGTACGAGACCATGACTACCGTATATATCATTCTTTATTATTCTTTATATACAATTGAGCACATTCAATAGCTTCTTTAATACAGACATCCATATCGAGATAGCGATATGTCGCCAAACGCCCGATGAATGTTATATTAGTCTCTTCTTTTGCCTTTTGTTCATATTTGTTCCATATGCTATTTCCAGAGACAAGTCTAACTGGATAATATGGAATATCTTCTTTATCGCAACTACGACTAAACTCTTTGTATAACACGCTTCCTTTATGCTCTTCCCATGGCGTGAAATATTTATGTTCCGTTACGCGTGTATAAGGAACATCTTCATCACAATAAGACATTACAACACAACCCTGATAATCATCGTCTTCGCTGTAAAACTTTTCAAAATCCAGCGTACGATATTGCAACATGCCAAATTCATAGTCGTAGAAATGATCAATCGCTCCGGAGAAAAATACATGTCCGTATTGCTCGGAGGTGATTAATTCTTCAATAGTTGCTCTATTTACTTTCTTTTCTAATTCAAACTCTATATTTGGGTGGTTCAGTAAATTTTGAAATAATGGTGTATAGCCATCACGAGGTATGCCCTGGAATTTATGGAAAAAATAGTTATCATCATAGTTAAAACGTACTGGGAGACGCTTTAATACAGATGCTGGTATTTCCTTTGGATCCATACCCACTGTTTTTTAGGATAGCCATAAAAGAATGTTTTGTATAAATCTTCACCAACAAATTTTAAAGCTTGTTCTTCAAAAGACTGAGGATCATTAATTGTCTGATCACCTTTGCTCGCAATCAGTTTCCTGGCTTCAGTAGGAGACAATGCCGTTTTATAGTATTGATTAATTGTATGAAGATTTACAGGTAACGAATAAATCTGGCCTTTTGCATTCGCTTTAAGCCTCGTTGTATATGGCTGGAATGTCCCATATTTATTCACAAAATTCCATACATCTTCATTATCCGTATGGAAAATATGCGGTCCATAAACGTGGACATTAATGCCTGTCTTCTCATCCCGCTCATCATAGCAGTTACCACCAATATGCTTTCTGTCGTCTATTATCTTTACTTTAATATTCTCTTCAGCCAACAGTCTTGCTATTGTTGCACCGCTAAATCCACTACCAATGATAAGGACCTTATTCATAATTACTTACACCTAATTGATTTTATTAATTTATCAATGCCATCATCGAGTACAACCGTCGGACGCCATCCTAACTCAGTCGTAGCTCGCTTAATATCTAAAATAATTCCGTTAGCATTGGTATGGATAGGATCTTGAAAACCGATTATTGCCTTTTTATTCAATTTAAATTCGATAGTTTCAATAAGTTTTTTTAACGTAATAGATTCTCCAGAACCTATGTTAAAAATATCTTCATGTCCTTCATATTCTAATGAACACATGAAGGCTTGTACAAGATCACTTATATAAATATAATCTCTTTTACTCTCCATTGAACCAATAATATCAATTGGAATATCATTTGAGATTTTATTTAAAAATATTGGTATTACACCTTGCTTACCATCTATTCTCTGCCCTTCTCCATAAGGATTCGAGATCCGCAATGATATGGATTTACCATTGAGTTCTTTAGCAATAAATCGTAAATATGTCTCAGTCATAACTTTGCTTAAGCCATAACTGATCTCTGGTAAAAGTGCATCATCTTCAGAAAATGGTGTATCGGATTTTCCGTACACAGTGCCACCCGATGATGCAAATATAATTTTCTCACAACCATTTTCATATAGGTTTTTGAAAAAACAGACATTCGCATAAACATTTTCCAGACAATCTTTATCGATATTTTTTTTCGATTCATGTGGAAACATAGTTGTTGCCAAATGAATAACTGTCTTAATATTGTGGCGGCTGACTATCTCATGCAGTTCTTTTATACGCTGAGAAGATTCGAGGTAGCTAAATTTATACCAGTTAAAATATTCACTTAGCTCAGGCAACGATCCTGGTTTATCCGAAATATCGAACGACACTAGTGGGATCTGCCTTTCGACCATTTCGGTGATCAATGCTTTACCTATAAACCCAGCACCGCCTGTAATCAGGACTCCATTTTTTCTAGAATCCATCATTCACCTTTTGCACGTGCTATAATGTATTGACCATAATCATTTTTCTTCATAGGTAGTGCATTTTTTATTGCTTCTTCTTTGCTTAACCAACCATTTCTTAATGCAATCTCTTCAAGACATGCAACCTTGAGGCCCTGAACATTCTGGATGGTTTGCACGAAGGATGACGCTTCATGCAAACTTTCGTGGGTCCCTGTATCCAACCAAGCAAAACCACGCCCCAGTAGCTCTACGTTAAGAGTACCTTCTTTGAGATACATGTCATTAAGATCAGTAATCTCCAGCTCCCTCTCACTGAAGGTTTAACTTTTTTAGCGAAATCGATAACGCGATTATCATAGAAGTAAAGTCCAGTGACTGCATAATTTGATTTTGGTTTTGACGGTTTTTCTTCAATAGATACAGCCCGCATCTCGCTATCAAATTCAACTACACCGAAGCGTTCAGGGTCTTTCACTTGATAACCAAATACTGTTGCACCGTATTCTCTTGCAACAGCATTCTGCAGGATTTTGATAAATGATTGGCCATAAAAAATATTATCACCCAGCACCAAACAAACTTTATCGTTTCCTATAAATTTCTCACCAATGAGGAATGCCTGCGCTAATCCATCAGGGCTGGGTTGCACGGCATAATTAAGCCGAATACCAAAATTACTGCCATCACCGAGTAACCGCTGGAAACTCGCATTATCTTCTTCAGTGGTTATTATTAATATATCTTGAATACCCGCTAGCATAAGTGTGGAAAGCGGGTAATAAATCATTGGTTTATCATAGATTGGTAATAGTTGTTTTGATACACCACGAGTTATTGGATACAATCTAGTGCCAGAGCCACCTGCTAAAATAATACCTTTCATCTTTTATCCTTACTATTCTACGAGCCCTAAGCGTTCACCAGCGTACGAACCATCCATCACACGCTGCCACCATTCTTTATTATTTAAATACCAGTGAATGGTTTTAGTGATACCCGTTTCAAACGTTTCTTGCGGCACCCAACCTAAATCTTGTTTAATTTTACTGGCGTCAATGGCATATCTAAGGTCATGCCCTGGACGATCGCTAACATACCGAATCAACTGTTCAAAATTTTCAATGCCATCTGGTTTATCTGCAATCAATTCATCGAGAATGCGACAAATAGTTTTCACTACATCGATATTTTTACGTTCGTTATGACCACCAATATTATATGTTTCTCCCGGCACACCCTTTGTGACGACTTCATAAAGTGCCCGGGCATGATCTTCAACATATAACCAATCTCGAATTTGCTCACCGTTCCCATAAACAGGTAAAAGTTTACCCGCAATTGCATTCAGAATAATTAACGGAATGAGTTTTTCAGGGAAATGGTACGGCCCATAATTATTAGAACAATTTGTCACTATGGTGGGTAATCCATATGTACGCCGCCATGCACGAACTAAGTGATCACTGGATGCCTTAGAGGCGGAATATGGACTGCTAGGGGAATATGAAGTTTGTTCTGTAAACAATGGCAATATTGTATCTGACGATACTTCATCCGGATGAGGAAGGTCACCATAAACCTCATCCGTAGAAATATGGTGGAAGCGAAATGCACCTTTGCGATCTTCACTAAGTGCTAGCCAATACTTACGAGCTTCTTCTAGTAAGATATATGTTCCAACAATATTGGTTTCAATAAAGTCTGCAGGGCCTGTGATTGAACGATCAACGTGGCTTTCGGCTGCCAAATGCATTATTGCATCTGGTTGGTGATGTGCAAAAATATTGGCTATTGCAACGCTGTCGCAAATATCCGCATGCTCAAATTTATACCGCTCGTTATTCTCAATCTCTGTCAGAGATTCCAAATTACCTGCATAGGTAAGTTTATCAACATTAATGACAGAGTCTTGCGTATTATTAATTATATGACGAACAACTGCAGACCCAATAAAACCTGCACCACCTGTAACCAGTATTTTCACGTTGAATTTCCGCTATGACTTATAACTTATGGCTTGATAATATGAATGTTTGTTAAGAACAATCTGAATATTAAAAAAGACACTTACGATTAGACACGCTACCGCCCTGGCTCTCCAGCTACCAGCGCACTGCACCTTCAATGATAAAAATCATTTATGTCAAGGCAAAAATCCGCAACGACTCCCACCTGCAAACCCAAAAAATTTCGGCAACTATTTTCGTCTTAAATGCATTTGAACTCAAGGAAAAATCTTATAAACGATAAGCAGCGCCTGCATTTCTAACCTATTGTTATTTTTTACTTTGTTTTATGAAATAAAAAGGCAGTGAAGCTAGTAGTAGGTTACCCTACATACTTATGCCATCTGCCGTTCTAAAACGCCATTCTTAAATTTGCTTTATCGTTTACTGAGAAACGACTTAAGATAACAACTTCTCAATACTTTTCCTGAACTTCGCCCTTCCTTCAGGTTGCGCAACCCATACTGCACAAACGCCTGCATATACCCCATCTTCTTCCCGCAGTCGTAGCTCTCGCCCGTCATCAGCATCGCGTCAACAGACTGCTTATTCGCCAATTCGGCGATTGCATCCGTCAGTTGAATTCGGCCCCACGCCCCTGGCACAGTCTTCGCCAGTTCAGGCCAGATATCGGCGGAAAGTACATAGCGCCCTACGGCCATCAGATCGGATTCCAGCGTCTGCGGCTGGTCAGGTTTTTCGATAAAATCAACGATGCGGCTAACTTTACCTTCGACATCCAGCGGCTCTTTCGTTTTGATGACGGAGTATTCAGACAGGTCGCCCGGCATACGTTTCGCCAGCACCTGGCTACGCCCGGTTTCGTTGAAACGCGCCACCATGGCGGCAAGGTTGTAGCGCAGCGGGTCGGCGCTTGCGTTGTCCAGCACGATGTCCGGCAACACAACCACAAACGGGTTATCGCCGACAATCGGATGTGCGCACAGGATAGAGTGCCCCAGGCCCAGCGGCTGCGCCTGGCGAACGTTCATGATGGTCACGCCAGGAGGACAGATAGATTGAACTTCAGCCAGCAGCTGACGCTTCACGCGCTGCTCAAGCAGTGCTTCCAGTTCATACGAGGTATCGAAGTGGTTTTCCACCGAGTTTTTCGATGCGTGTGTGACCAGAACGATTTCTTTGATCCCTGCAGCAACCACTTCGTCGACGATGTACTGAATCATCGGCTTGTCAACGATCGGCAGCATCTCTTTAGGGATGGCCTTCGTGGCAGGTAGCATGTTCATACCCAATCCCGCTACCGGAATGACTGCTTTCAAATTAACCATTATCTTGTCCACCTATATATCGGTTGATGAATTATAGCGATTAAACATGTTTAATCCACTCTGTTTTGTCATAGTACTGATTTGAGTCAGGATGATCCCTGGATGTAATCCGATAATTCAGTGGATTGCCGTGCTCAGCGGCGCGGCAGCGCAAAATTGAGGCGTTCTGTGTTGACAACATGCTGATCGACCCGATCAATATCCACCGCCGCCTGCCCTTTCTCATTCACCGCCCTCACGTTCGCCAGCGACAGCAGCGTATCCTGCTTGGCCATAAACTTCCCACGCACATCCTTGCGTAAATCGAAGTTCAGCTTCAGCGCAGGCCCACGAGAGGAGAGCTGCATCACGTTGATGTTCCTCAAAAAAATGTGTTGCGGTTTGTTATGAATCTCCAGCGAAGCGTGCTTCATGGACAGGTTGGTGATAGAGACAAACGAGGGGTTGTTACCCGAGGAAATTTGAATACCGCGGACCGTATAGGCCAAAGCACTGTTGTCCATCTGTATATTATTCAGGCGGAAGTTTTGCGGTATCGACAAATAATTACCTTTGATAACACCGTAGCCAATCAGCATTCCCGCGCTATTAACCATATCGACACCATCAATAACGAAATTATCACAGCCGTAGATCGCCACCGTGGCGTTATCTATTCCCGCCTGCTTGCTGAATTCCGGCGTGATATTGCTGGCTTTCACATTACGGATAATAAAGTGTTTGCCGTTTTCCACGTGCACCAGCTGGCGGCAGTTGCTGCCGGTGATGTTGGCGACGACAAAGTTTTTCACCGCCTGCTCTTCCGGATAGCCATTATCGTAGGTGCTGCCGGCCAGGCCGATCCCGATGCCCCAGTTGACCTTGCCGTTGGTGCAGTCGATATGATCGATGACGTGGTCGGAGATAAGGATATTGCGGTCGTTAATCGCCACGTTCCACTCAATGGCGTCGCCCTGCAGATAGCTGAAGTGGCAGTGGGTGATGTTCACATCAAGCCACTGATTATGGTAACCCTGACGCAGAATACCGTAATTGGCTTTGGTGATGGTCAGGCGGGTAATGGTCAGGTTACGCAGCGTACGCTTGTCTTTCCCGCCGATAAAAATCTGCGCCACCGGGCCGTAGCCGCTCATCGTCAATCCGGCAATCGTACAATCACTGCCACGCACGTCCAGCGTAATGTTGTGAAGGCTGGCATCACCGCTGCCAATAACCTGGCAGCCCTTTTGCAGGATAAAGCGCCCGCGCCCGTTACCTTTCAGGGCACCGGCAACCGCCAGCGTTTTTCCCGGCGGCAGCGTAATCGCCGTATTGATATTGTCGCAAACCACACTCGCTGGCACGTTGACCGTGTCGGCCTGCGCGAAGGCCTCATTGAACGCGCGGATCCAGTCGCCATTGTGCACGTAGTCACGTATGTCCACTGCCGAGCGCTTCTCGGCGGCACGCGCGCCGGTTGCTGAAAGTACCGGTAAGGCCGCGGCAAGCGTTGCCCCGGCGGTAAGGAAGTAACGTCGGGTTAAGGTGTGCATAGCGCCTCCTTAGCAAAGCGTCTGCAGCAGGCTGGCAAGCTGCCGGTTAATCACCTGCTGATTAAAATCGGTTTCGACTTTCTCACGTGCGCGCGCCAGCACCGGCTGGAGGCTGTGCGCATCCATCCGGCCAAGTGATTGCAGTTTGTCCGCCAGCGCCGTGGCGTCGTACTCCTCCACCAGCCAGCCGGAATGACCGGAGTCAATCAGTTCCGGGATGCCGCTGTGGACCGTCGACAACACCGGGATCCCCACCGCCATCGCCTCCATGAGCGCCACCGGAATACCTTCCATATCGCCATCGGCCCCGTTACCGAGGGCAGCAGGAAGACGTCAGCTTCATCAAGCAGCATTTTCACTTCATGGCTGGGCTTAAAGCCCGGCATTTCTACGTGATCTTCCAGCTGATATTGTTCAATCAGGGTGCGCAGACGGCGCTCCCACGGCCCGATGCCGAGGATGCGATAGCGAAAGTTGACGCCACGCTCTTTCAGCTGACGGCAGGCCTCAATCGCTACATGTAGCCCCTTTTTCTCAGTCAGACGCGCAACGGAGAGTATCTGCAAGCAGCCATCGGGCGCTTTTAGCGGGCGCAGCGAGAAGCGGTCCATGTTTACGCCCATTCTTGATACGGTAATTTTATCCGTCGGGCAGCCCATCGCCTGCAGCCGGTCGGCCCACAGTTGGCTGATGGGCAACATCATGTCGCCGCGGCGGAACAGCTGCTGATATTCGCTGGTGTAGTGGTTCAACACTCCGCGGCTTGAGATATCAATACCGTGAAAGACGGTGGCTATCTTCCCGTCGATCACCCCAGTTCTCGCAGCTTGGCGGCAGTCACGCCTGCCGGGCCAAAGTGGGCGATGTAAACATCGGCGACAATCGGCGCGGGCGTGCGGCTACAGATAGAAGAGAGGATCAGGTTGCGCGCCTCCTGGCCGTAGCGCCGCGCGTTTAACGCCCGCCAGACGGCGGGACGGTGTAAACCGCGCAACGTGCTGAACGCGCGATAGCGTAGCTTCTCCAGCGCCGTTGACGGCTCATCCTGTAACCAGCGAACTTTGTCCGCCAGTTGATATTGGGTATAAGCCGCATGAGTGTTGGTCAGGTCGCCCTTTTGTAGGGCGACAATCTCCACCTCATAACCCATCTCGATAAACGCCACGATCTGGTTTAAGACAAACGTCTCAGACGATAAAGGGAATTTCAGCAGGAAGAAGCTGACTTTCATCGGCCCTCCCGGATGCGGTTCAGCACCGATTCAATCATGGTGAAGCCCTTCTGGCGTTCCCCTCCACCGCCGCGGCGACTTTCTCGCCCAGCGCCGGAAGCTGGTTGAGAATATCGCCCACCACACCTTGCATCGAGCCGTCGAGCAGGTGACGAATGTCGATGGCCATCTCAGGCATACCCAGCTGCTGCATAATGCCCGCTGATTTGTGCTCGTAGTTAATGGCAATCGCCGGCGTGCCGAAGTTCATCGAGATAATCGCCGAGTGCAGGCGGGTACCGATGGTCAGTTCGCAGGAGGCAAGAATTTTGCCAATCTCCACGTCATTAAGTTCGTCCATGGCGATATGGAAATGCTCGCGGTTTTTAACGTACTGCGCCATGCGCAGCGCGACCATGCGGTCATCGCGGTTGTAGCGGTCGATACTGGTACAGGTAGAAAGCGCCAGCACCTGATAACCGTCGTCAATCATACGGTTCACCACCTCGGCAAACGCTTTCTCATAGGCCTGCTGGGTTGTACCCAGACGTTTATCAAACGGCTCCAGCTCGCGCAGGGTGATCGCCACGGTTTTACGCTGTGCGGTCAGGTTCAGCCAGTGTTGTACCGCATAACTGGGTTCGAAACTGTCGTTACGGTGCTCAACCAGCCAGGCAGTATCCACGCCCTGCTCTACTTTGCTGGTATCAATTTGCGCTTTCGCCATCAGTTCACGGCTCACGGTTTCACGCAGAATCAACGCGTTAGTGCGGCCAAAGACGTAGTTTGCCAGCTCGTTGAAGTCCGGGTTCTGGAACGGGCCAACGCTGTGGCCAATCATGTAGATAGGCTTGTTAGCCATAAAGGCGCACAGCGGGTACTCAAAGTGAGTCAAGCCGTAGAGATCGACGTAGTTCGACCCACCTACCTGAATAATCGCGTCATAGTTGCCAAGGAAGCGCACAAAATCATGAAACTCAGGCGCAATTTCAAAGTTGCGCAGTTTGCCTTCGCCGGTCACCTTGGCCAGCAGGATCTTGTGCTGGAAGCGGCGACGCAGCACTTTCTTCACGCGCCCGCTCACTCCTGCCGCCGCCTGCTGTTTCTGGCTCAGCTGATACAGCGGATCGGCAATAATCTCACGCCCCTGCAACCAGGAGGAACTGATCGGGAAACGGCTCATTACGTCCATCTCAACGTCCGGCTGCTGGCGAAGAATCGCATCGAGCAGGCCGCGCATAATGGCGCTGTCGCCGCGGTTGCCGCAGGTGTGGTTTCCCAAAATTAGTAATTTCATCATGGCCTCATCAAAAAGGGTTCAAGCAAATCAATCAGGAACGCGTAATAACGTTTTCAGTTTTCCGCTCCGACAGAGCGGTTTTTTTAGTTCAAGCAACAGGCTGTTGCGTGACAGCATGATCACCAGCGCAAAGCTGACTACGCCTGCCAGCACCTGCATCGCCAGCAGCGCCGAGAGCGAAACGCTGCCTTCCAACAGTCGCCCCACCGCGTAGCTTGAAATCAGCGTCGGCAGAGAGAGACGAAACGGCAGCCACAGGCTCAGCAGGTAATCGCGGTAGCCCGGCCCAGCACCGGTTTGATCATCACAAAGTAGCTGAGGATGGTGTTGATAATTTGCACCAGCAGGAAGCCAGCGTGACGCCAATCGCGCCGCCGAGCTGCCCGCCGATAATCACCGCAGGAATAAACAGGAAGGTCTTAAAGACGTTGAATTTAAAGCTGATATCCACTCGCGCTTTGGCCATCAGCAGCGAACCGATCGGGTTGCCCACCGAGCGCAGCAGCCCACCACGCACAGCAACTGGAGGATTGGCACGATGTGCAGCCATTTGTCGCCGAACACCAGCGGCACAAAGTTATTGCTCACCACCATCAGCCCAGCAGCGCCGGGAAATTGATGATCCCACCACCGACAGCAGCTTGTAGAAGTTCACTCGCAGCTTGTCGGTGTCGTCCTGAATCTTAGCGAACGCCGGGAACAGCACGCGGGTGATGATTGGGTTAAGCTTCATCGGCGGCACCACCGCTACGTTGTAGGCGAGGTTATATCCCCGGCCACGCTGGCGCCGAGGATGCGCGCGAGCGTCAGCGTCGACAGGTTAGTGTTGATGTAGTTAACAATACTGTCCGCCGTCAGCCACGCGCCGAAGCGCAGGTTCGGCATGACCGTGGTCAGCGAAAAATGCAGACCTGGACGGTAAATCTTGCGGCCAAAATAGCCGAACAGCAGCGTACGCACGGCGCTGTTGACCAGATAACCCAAAATTGCGGTCATCGCCAGCGGCCAGAAGCAGGCGCTGATCACCGTAAAGGTAAAGCCCGACAGCACCGCTGCGGTCTCAATGGAGCCGATTTTGTTAAACTCCAGCTCTTTTTGCATCAGCGCACGAAATTGCTGGCCGTGGGGATCACCACGAAGGCCAGCGACAGCGTTTTGATCAACGGCGCGAGATCCGGGTTGTGCAGCAACCGCGCAATGGTATCGCTCAGCAGATACACCGCGGCAAACACCGCAATCCCCAACCCGACGTTTAGCCAGTAGAGCGTGGTCAGCTCAATCTGGCTGATGGCTTTACGCTGAATAATCGAGTTGGCGATACCAAAATCCGACAGCGTGTCCGCCAGCGCGATAATCACCAGCGACACGGTGAGCAGACCAAACTGATGGCCGTCAAACAGCCGCGCCAGCACCGTCATCTGCGCCAGCCCCAGGCCAATAATCACCACCGTCGCCATCGCCGACCATTTCGCGCCATTGATGGTTTTTTCTCTCAGGCCCATGTCACTTCCTCAGTAGGCTGCTTTGTTGACAAAGCCTTTGAACACCGTCAGGAAGACGATCTTGATATCGAGCCACAGGCTCCACTCGCGGATGTATTCGAGATCGAACTCCACCCGTTTTTCCATCTTCTCGAGGGTATCGGTTTCACCGCGCCAGCCGTTGATCTGCGCCCAGCCGGTAATGCCAGGCTTCACTTTGTGGCGCAGCATGTAGCCTTCAATCAGTTGACGGTACTGCTCGTTGTGCGCCACCGCGTGCGGACGCGGGCCGACGATAGACATGCCGCCGGTGAGCACGTTGATAAACTGCGGCAGTTCATCCAGCGAGGTGCGGCGCAGGAAGTTGCCGACACGGGTCACACGCGGATCGTTCTGCGTCGCCTGTTTCACCACCTTGTCGTTCTCCATGACCTTCATTGAGCGGAATTTCCACACCTTGATCGGCTTACCATCCATGCCGTAGCGGGTCTGGCGGAAGATGATGGGGCCCGGCGAACTCAGCTTCACCGCCAGCGCGATGCAGCACAGCGCAGGCGAAATCAGCAGCAGAATGCCAGCGCCAGCACGATATCCTCCAGCCGTTTGATAATACGATTCACCCGGAGAGCGGCGTGTCGTACAGCGGCACCAGCGGAATACCGTTCACCACCTCTACGCGTGAATGCAGGATGTTGAAGGTGAAAACATCCGGGATCAGCAGCACCGAGCAGGTGGTGTCGGCGAGAGAACGGACCACCTCTTTAATCTGGCTCTCTTCCTGCATCGCCATCGAGATGTAGACGTTGTGGATTTTGCCGCTGCGGGCATCGTCGAGCAGTTGTTCAAGATTGCCCATCCAGTCGGCGTTAACGCCGCCCGGTTTAGCATCGTAATAGCTGCCGACCACTTCATAGCCCAGCCACGGCTGGTTGCGGAAGCTTTCGAGCAGCGCCTGCCCTTCCGGCATGTCCCCGGCGACGGCCACATAGCGGGTGTTATAGCCGCGATGGCGCAGCATGCCAGCGCCGTAGCGAATGAACGCGCGGCTCGCCAGCATGCCGATGGTGCTAATCAGGTACCACGCCAGCCACATGGTAAAGTTGGTATTAAAATCATCGTTAAACGCCAGCAGTCCGGCGGCAAACACCAGGCTCAGCGTCCAGTTCTGCAACAGCAGCAGCAATTCGGTGGTGATACGCACGCCGCGCCAGGAGCGGTAGAAATCGGTAATCCCGCCAATCATCTGGAAAACGACCAGCGTCACCAGCGCCATCAACAGATGGAGATATAAAAACGGCAACGCAACCGCCTGACACACCAGCCACAATCCCCCCAACATGATGGTGATATCGGAAAAACGCTGCACCATGGAGATTAACGATGCATTCGTTTTAGCTCGTTCGCGCTTTTTTAGAGTCGTCATCGTTGGTCCTATTCGTCGTTTCCCCTCACCCCGGCCCTCTCCCCAAAGGGGCGAGGGAGAAAAACCAATCCGCAGCCTGCACGTTCGGTTCCCTCTCCCCTCTGGGGAGAGGGTTAGGGTGAGGGGCAATAATTACTGATTAAGCAACGCCAGAATGTCCTGCGTTCGCGCCTGCATCAGCGGCGTATTTCCGCGAGACTCCACGTTTAAGCGCACCACCGGTTCGGTATTGGAAGAACGCAGGTTGAAGCGCCAGTCGGCAAACGCCAGGCTGATGCCGTCAGTACGGTCGATCTCCAGCGCGCTGCCGGCAAAGTGTGCTTCCACGCGGGCAATCGCTTCTGACGGTGCCGCCAGATGGCTGTTGATTTCACCGCTCGCCGGGAACGCTGCCATACGGTCGCGCACCAGTTCACCCAACGTTTTGCCCTTCAGGCACAGCAGCTCGCTGACCAGCAGCCAGGGGATCATGCCGCTGTCGCAGTAGGCGAAATCACGGAAGTAGTGGTGGGCGCTCATTTCGCCGCCGTAAACCGCGTCGTCCTGACGCATGCGCTCTTTAATAAAGGCATGACCGGTTTTCGACATCACCGGCGTGCCGCCCGCCGCTGTGACCACGTCCACGGTGTTCCACGACAGACGCGGGTCGTGAATGATGCGCGCGCCGGGGTTCTTTTCGAGGAAGGCTTCCGCCAGCAGGCCGACGATGTAGTAGCCCTCAATAAACTGCCCTTTCTCGTCGAACAGGAAGCAGCGGTCGAAGTCGCCATCAAAAGCGATACCCATATCGGCACCGTATTTGATGACCGCATCGCGGGTATCCGCGCGGCACTCCGGCAGCAGCGGGTTAGGAATACCGTGCGGGAAGGTACCGTCCGGGTGTTGTGCACTTTGATCAGGTTCACCGGCACATTCAGCGCTTTGAAGCGGGCTTCCAGCGCGTCAATCACCGGGCCAGCCGCGCCGTTACCGGAGTTCACCACCAGCTTCAGCGGCGTCAGGTTTTGCACGTTGATGTAGCCCAGCAGGTGGTCGATATAGGCGTCACGCAGGTTGATTTTCTGGTAGCTACCGCGCGCGGCCTCATTGACCGGCGGGAAGTCGTTGGCTTCCGCCAGACGCTGTACGTCGCGCAGGCCGGTATCGCCACTGATGGGCGTGCGCCTTCCCGCACCAGCTTCATGCCGTTGTAGTCCATCGGGTTATGGCTGGCGGTCACTTCAATGCCGCCATCGACGCCGAGGTGGAAGGTGGCGAAGTAAATCTCTTCGGTGCCGGAAAGCCCGATATCGAGCACGTCAACGCCCGCGTCGCGCAGGCCATTGGCTAACGCCAGTTTCAGCGCCTCGCTGGTCAAGCGCACATCGCCGCCCAGCACGATAGTTTTCGGCTTCAGGTATTCACCGTAAGCGCGGCCAATGCGCCACGCGATGTCTTCATTCAGCTCTTCGCCGAGCTTGCCGCGGATGTCATAGGCTTTAAAACAGGTTAATTTAGTCATGTTTTTACCTTTCTTCAGGCAACAGTTCGCCCTGACCGTTATGGCCATCAATTTTGGTGTCGTGATTTGCCGGATGCGCCGCGCTTATCCGGCCAGCCGGGCGCTACACGCGCCCGTAACGATCCTGGAAACGCACCACGTCGTCCTCTTCCAGATAGGCGCCAGATCGCACCTCAATCAGGTCGAGCGGGATTTTCCCCGGGTTTTCCAGGCAGTGGGTGACGCCAAGGGGATATAGATAGATTCGTTCTCACCCAGCAGCGTAATTTGGTCATTGAGAGTGACTTTGGCGGTGCCCGCCACCACAATCCAGTGTTCCGCTCGGTGGTGATGCATCTGCAGCGACAGCCCTTCCCCGGCTTCACGGTGATGCGCTTAACCTGATAGCGATCGCCGGAATCAATCGAGTCATACTTGCCCCACGGGCGGTAGACTTCCCGGTGGATGTGGTGTTCGTGGCGGCCGTCGGCCTTAATCTTCTCGACCACCTTTTTCACGTCCTGCACCGCGTTGCGATCGGCGATAAGCACCGCGTCTTTGGTTTGCACCACCACCAGGTCCTTTACCCCGACGGTCGTCACCAGGCCAGACTCTGCATAGACATAGCTGTTTTCGGTTTTATGGCTGATGACATCGCCATGGTGCACGTTGCCTTCCGGCGTGTGGTTGCTGATCTCCCACAGCGATGACCAGGAACCAACGTCACTCCAGCCCGCGTCCATCGGCACCACTACCGCATCCGCGGTCTGCTCCATCACCGCATAATCGATGGATTCGTCCGGGCAGCTCAGGAACGCCGCTTCATCGACGCGGATAAAGTCGAGATCCGGGTCGGTGACGTCCATCGCTTTTTCACAGGCGCGAAGAATATCCGGGCGATATTTGCCCAGCTCCTCCAGATAGCGCCCGGCGCGGAACAGGAACATGCCGCTGTTCCAGTAATATTCACCGCTGGCGACATAGGCCTGTGCGGTATCGAGATTGGGTTTTTCGACAAACTGCGCGACGTCGAAGGCCAGCGTGTCGTCGGTACCCGGCGTGACATCACCACGGCGAATATAGCCGTAGCCGGTTTCCGGCACGTTCGGCACGATACCGAAGGTCACCAGCTTGCCATTTTCAGCATACGGCGTGGCATGACGAACCGCCGCGCGGAAGGCCTCTTCGTCCTGAATGACGTGGTCTGCCGCCAGCACCAGCATCAGCGGGTCGCCGTCCGGTTCGCGACGCTTAGCCGCCAGCGCCGCCAGGGCGATGGCTGGCGCCGTGTTGCGCCCTGCTGGTTCCAGAATAATGTTTTCGGTCAGCTTGTTGAGCTGACGCAGCTGTTCCGCCACGATAAAGCGGTGTTGCTCATTGCAGATCACCACCGGGCTGGCGCACTTCACGCCGTCCAGCCGGTTCACCGTGGCCTGCAGCATGGTCATGTCCCCTTTCAGGCACAGGAACTGTTTGGGGTACAGCACTCGGGACAGCGGCCACAGTCGGCTACCCGAGCCACCGGCCATCACGACCGGGAAAAGCGTAGTTTGACTCATCGTTTAACCCCGAATATCAGCAATAAATTGGTTGAGAACGTGTTCTTTATCGAGCGAACGTTCGGCCCAGGCGCGGGCGACCGCATTTCGCTTCGGCATCTTCAGCGCCTGCTCAATCCCGTCGACCAGCGACGGAACCGATTCAGGCGTCACGCACACCGCAATGCCCGGATTGTCCAGACATAGCTGGCCGAGCTCGGTCTGCGGTTCAGCGGTAATCACCGCGTTGCCGCCCACCGCCAGAATATTGGTCAGCTTGGAAGGCAACACCGCATCCGCCGCGCCACGCTTCTGAATCACCAGATGGCAGTCGCCAATCGCCAGCAGCGCGGGTAAATCTTCGTACGACTGCAGCGGCAGGAACTTGACGTTATCCAGCCCACGTTCGGCGACCATTTTTTCCAGCCGCGCTTTACCGCCGCCCTGGCCGACAATGGCAAACAGCCACGGCTGTTCACGGAGCTGTTCGGCGGCAGTAATCACGCTCTCCAGCCCCTGTTTCTCACCGATATTGCCGGAGTAGAGAATAATTTTGCGTTCATCCGGCAGGCCAAGACGCTGACGCAGCGCCATCACCAGCGTTTCCGGCACCTCGCGAAAACGGGAAACTTCCGACCAGTTGGGGAAGAAAATCACCTTCTCCGGCGCAACGCCCTTCTCGCAGGCTTTGTTCATCATCGAGCGCGAGATGGTCGATACGTTGTCGACGTTGTGCAGTCCGCTGCGCTCAAAGGCGCTGGCAAGTTTTGCCACCTTGCCGGCGCGACCGTTACCTGCCATGCCCAGCCCGAGCATGGCGTCGACTTCATAATCCTGAATATGCAACAGCGTACGCGCGCCGGAGAGCTTCGCCAGCAGGCGCATACCGGGGTGCAGAACAGCGTCGGCACCACGCCGATAATGCGATCCGGCTTCCAGCGACGTTGGGCCATCAGCGGGAAGAAACTGCTGAACGCAAAGCTGCCGAGATGGATCAAACGCTTCAGCGTCGACGGCTGCTTTGGCACATACAGCGGGCAGCGCCAGACGGTGGCATCGCCGTTTTCCCGGCGGTAGCGCCAGCTTGAGTATTTCGCGCCAACCTGCCATTCCGGATAGTACGGCGGCGCGGTAATCACTCGCACCTCGTGACCCTGCTGCACCATCCACTCGACCATTTCGCCGGTGTATTTGCCGATGCCGGTGAGTTCGGGCGAATAGTTGATGCCATACACCAGAATCTTCATAGGCCCGGCACCTCGGCCAATTTGTCGACCCGGAAATAGGCGCGGCTGTTTTCATGAACGTTGTCCGACGCCAGTAACGCAGGCGGTGTCAGCCAACGATACTCATTATGCTGATCGTCCGGCAGCGTTAAGGTTCCGGCGTCCACCTGCAGGCGGAAACCAAGCACAATGTAATGGGTCGAAAAATCCGTGCCGGAGAAGTTGTCGTCATAGAAATGCTGCCAGACGCCGTAAAAGCGGCCTGCCGTCATCGGCAGGCTCAGCCCCAGTTCGGCCTCGGTCAGGCGGGCAAACGCCTGTTCCAGCGTTTCATCTTTCTGTACCCGACCGCCCGGCACAAACCAGTACCCCTGCGCCGGACGATTGTTGCGCTTACCCAGCAAAAACTCGCCCTGCGCGTTCTCGACGATCAAATCGATGGAGATCAGCGGCGTAGACTGCACCACGGTGGCAAACGCTTCCTGGCTCAGAAACATGCGTTACCCCCGGAAGCGGTGCTGGTTTTCCAGAAACCACTGGTAAGTGCTGGCAAGACCAGCCTCCAGCGCGATTTCGTGGTACCAGCCCAGTTGATGCAGGCGAGAAACGTCGAGCAGCTTGCGCGGCGTGCCGTCGGGTTTGGTGGCATCAAACACCACCCGCCCTTTAAAGCCCACCACTTTCGCCATCGTCTGTGCCAGCTCACGGATGGTGCAGTCAACGCCGGTGCCGACGTTAATATGCGACAGCATAGGCTGCGTGTTTTCGAGCCAGACGCCGCGATCCAGCTCCATCACATGGATACTGGCTGCCGCCATATCGTCCACATGCAGGAACTCGCGCATCGGCGTGCCGCTCCCCCACACCACCACGTCCGCGGCGTTTTGCTGTATCGCTTCATGGAAGCGGCGCATCAGCGCCGGAATAACGTGCGAATTGCTCGGGTGGAAGTTATCGTTCGGCCCGTACAGGTTGGTCGGCATCACCGAGCGATAGTCGCGATTATGCTGGCGGTTGTAGGACTCGCACAGCTTGATACCGGCAATTTTCGCAATCGCGTACGGTTCATTAGTCGCTTCCAGCGTGCCCTGCAGCAGCTCGCTTTCGTGCATTGGCTGGTTAGCCATTTTCGGATAGATGCACGATGAACCGAGAAACAGCAGCTTATTCACGTTGTGCGTATGCGCCGCGTGAATAATGTTGCTTTCAATCATCATGTTCTCGTAGATGAAATCCGCCGGGTAGGTGTTGTTGGCCACAATGCCGCCCACCTTCGCCGCCGCCAGATACACCTGATCAATATTTTCAGCGGCGAAGAAGTCGTTCACTTCGCGGCTATCCAGCAGGTTGAGCTCATCGCGGCTGCGAACCACCAGATCCACGTCGCCGCGTTGTGCAAGCTGTCGGACGATGGCCGAGCCCACCATTCCCCGGTGGCCCGCCACAAAAATACGTTGTCTGGTCATACTTAAGACTCCAGCGCGATCGCCACTTCATAACCGTGGGATTTCAGCAGGGAATGTTTCTTCGCTGCTTCCAGGTCTTTGGCGACCATTTCAGAGACCATCTCCTGCAGGGTGGTTTCCGGTTTCCAGCCCAGTTTCTCATGCGCTTTGGTCGGGTCGCCGAGCAGGGTTTCAACTTCTGCCGGACGGAAGTAGCGCGGATCCACGGCCACCATCACATCACCCGGTTTCACGCCCGGCGCATCGTGACCGGTGACGGAAACGACAATCCCCTTTTCTTCCACGCCTTTACCTTCAAAGCGCAGTTTGATACCCAGCTGTGCCGCCGCCATTTCGACGAACTGGCGAACCGAATACTGCACGCCGGTGGCGATAACGAAATCTTCCGGATGGTCCTGTTGCAGCATCATCCACTGCATTTTCACGTAGTCTTTGGCGTGGCCCCAGTCGCGCAGGGAATCCATGTTGCCGAGGTACAGGCACTTCTCCAGGCCCTGAGCGATGTTAGCGATGGCACGGGTGATTTTACGCGTCACGAAGGTTTCGCCGCGGCGCGGAGACTCGTGGTTGAACAGGATGCCGTTACAGGCGTACATGCCGTAAGATTCACGGTAGTTAACGGTGATCCAGTAGGCATACAGTTTGGCCACCGCATACGGCGAGCGCGGATAGAACGGAGTGGTCTCTTTTTGCGGAATTTCCTGCACCAGGCCGTACAGTTCCGAAGTGGAAGCCTGATAGAAACGCGTTTTCTTCTCCAGCCCCAGGAAGCGGATGGCTTCCAGCAGACGCAGCGTGCCCATTGCATCCACGTCGGCGGTATATTCCGGCGACTCAAACGACACGGCAACGTGGCTCATCGCGCCGAGGTTATACACTTCATCCGGCTGCACTTCCTGCAGAATGCGCGTCAGGTTGGAGCTGTCGGTCAAATCACCGTAGTGCAGGTGAAATTTTGGGTTGCTGCTGTGCGGATCCTGATAGATGTGATCGACACGTTCGGTGTTAAAGGAAGAAGCACGGCGTTTAATCCCGTGAACTTCATAGCCTTTTTCCAGCAGCAGTTCTGCCAGATAAGAACCGTCCTGCCCCGTTACGCCGGTAATAAGTGCGACTTTTGACATTCTATTTTCCTCAAATTGTCCCGTTTAGGGAGTCACTTTCTCTACGCGCTCACGCGTAACCACTGCGGGATTGCCACGGCAAATCATATTTGCCGGTAGCGATTTAAAAACGCTGCTGCGGGCACCCACGATTGTGCCCTCGCCAATCGTGACGCCGGGGGCAACAAAAACATCCGTCGCCAGCCAGCATTTCTCACCAACCACAATCGGCGCAGCGTTAATATCGAAATGCGCGCTCTGATAATCGTGGCTGCCGGTGCACAAATAGCATTTCTGCGAAACCACCGAATTTGCCCCAAGGGTAATTTCACCCAAGGTATATAACACTGCGTCATCGCCCACCCAGGCATAATCTCCAATGGTTAATTTCCATGGATAAGTGATTTTTACCGATGGGCGAATGACTACGTTTTTTCCTATTTTCGCGCCAAACAGACGCAATAAAAATGCGCGCCAGCGATACAATATCTGCGGAGACCAGGCAAATAATGTGGCCTGAACCGCCCACCATATTTGTACTTTTATGCCCCGGCGCCGCGAAAGCCTTTTGGTACCGAAAAGCCCGATAATTCCTGCATTTGGTATCCTTATGCTTTGTGATATAAGGCTTTTGCTTTCCCCGTTGTGCGCAGACGTAATAAATAAGATAATTCTGCAAGCAGGCCCGGCATACGTAATATTTCACGCTGCACTTTTTTTGCATCCTGGCACAACTGTAGATTATTGGTGGTGGACACGCCGCCCATTGAAAATTCCGACACCAGCCCTTTAATACGCTTGAAGGCATATCCCGACTTATACATCCGGGCCGCCAGCGCATAATCAGAAGAGACACGATACTGCACATCATAAGGATGATTTTTCAGCCCACGCAGCGGGAAGAAAATAGCCTGATGGCTAGCCGGTAGGCTGTGATAAATATACCAACCCTGCTTAGCGCTACGGCGAATCTGGGTGCCGTCGCCAAAGTCCAGCATTGCATCGCCAAGGTACATGGCATCGTCGCTTTTACCGCGCAGCTGACGGACGAACTGCGACACATCCGGATGAAAGCTGTCGCCGGAATTCAGAAACAGCACAAACTTGCCCTGCGCCATGCGGATGCCTTTGTTCATCGCATCGTAAAGCCCTTTATCCGGTTCGCTGACGTAGCGTAAGTGGTACTGGCCGTTACGTTTTTCGAGGAACTCTGCGGTGCCATCGTTAGAACCGCCATCCACCACAATCCACTCGAAAGTGAGGCTGGGATCGTTTGCCAGATGGGCCAGAGAACGCCAGGTTTTCACCACGCCATCAACGTTACGAAACGCGACGGTAACCACGCTTAACAACATGCTTCACCTCATCTGCTGTCAGCAATATTCAGCGCTTTACGCAGAATAAAAGGACAAACAATTAAAAATGCATATTCCGGACTAAATATCGAACCGGTAAAAAATAATGATATCGGCGTGAAAAGATACAGCTGCACGGCGAAATTACGATTATTCCCAAAAGCGTTAATGAACATTTTAAATACGTAGTACAGATACCCAGCCGTTAATATTACAGCGAACCACGAAAAATAAATCATTAACAGATACAGACCATTGTCTATGGTTTTACCGACATCCGCACCGTTAAATATTCCGAATGATGCAACATATTCGTAAAGAGAGCCAAAACGTACGACCCCATCAATGCTGGTTAATGAATAACCGACCATCACCAATGGACCAATTATACGGTAATACGATGACGATCCTTCCGTTCCTAAATCACCAATACGCTCGGCAATATAGGGAAATGCAAACACCAGACCGATAAAAAATGCGCCTAATGAGATAATCGCCAACGGTAACTTTTTCTTGATCGCTTCTTTGTTCAGGTACTGGAAAGCCCACTCCAGCAGATAGAACAGGATAAATGTCATAACCCCAGAAAACGATCCAGAAAGAATTATCCCTGCCAGAATCATAGCATCAGACTTCGGGTTTTGATACCAAACTGTTTGATGCAAAGCCAAATTGAGATTAATGCCAGAGCAAAAAATGCCGGTTCGAAATATAACGCAGTGGTTCGCTTTCCACCGAATTTGATAAAATTCAGCACATAGCTATTACTGTAAATAAGATATTTCGAAATCGTCGCTATCAAACTGCTGCCGCCGGTGAGAATAATCTGCGCCATCTCCAGCGCCGCCAGCGCCACCACCAGGGTAATCACCACATAGAAAAAACGCAGGATCTTACGGTGGTTATGCGGCGAAATGGTTTTGAAGCGAATGCTCCAGACCATGCCGATAATGATCACGATATAGACAAACAGCATCGTCGAGGTGACGTATTTGCTGGGTCCAGCGATTGTCCAAACAGATAGTTGAACAGCGTCAATCCCACGCCCAGCCCGAGGGCAATCATCAGTTTTTTCAGATTAATGCGTTCAACAAACAACAGCAGCAACAGCGGAAGGAACGTCACAATGGTAATGGGGAAGCTCTCCCCAGCTGCGCCAGCTTCACGTTAACCAACAGGTAGATTAACGGCAGCAGCAGATAGCTACAGACTCTGATAGAACGAGACATATTCCTCCAGCATCTGTTGTCCGCTGTAAGCTTTGCGGCTTCGCGCGCTAAAGTTCTCCAGCGTGGTGCCAAAAATCTGCTCGGCGATCTCCGCTTTCGGTTGCTGTACCAGGGTGAGCACCTCGGCCTCATCCACCGTATGGCCGCCGGATTTTGCCAGCACCTCTTTTGCCGCCTCACTATGGTAGCAATGACCGGCACGCCAATCGATAACGCTTCGCACAGAATCAGCGGGTAATTATCTACCCGCGAGCTAAACAGCAGCGCGTCCAGCGGGTTCAGTTCGCTCATCAGTTGGCGTTTATCGGTCAGAAAACCGTGGTTCACCACGTTGCTGCCCTCAAACGGCGAGAACTTACCAAAGGTATGGACCTCGACCTTATCGCCCAGCGCGATAATATCGCGCACCAGCTGCTGGTTGGTTTTCCCGTCATAGCGCAGGTCGTGTGCCACCACGGCGATTTTAGGCCGCGAGGAGAAGCGTTTTACCGGCGTCAGCTCGGCAAGAATCGCTTCGGTGGCGACGTCGATACCGTTATTGATAATCTGGCAGCGCCCTGCGCCGTAGAGACTGTTAAAGGCCTCGGCAACATGCTGACTGGGTGAAATAAAACGGCAGCCGAGCGCCAGCATCTGGCGGAAAAGTTGACGTTTTTCATCGACCAGCGCATGTGCGCGATCGACCTTCACCGGCGGGTAGTTACTCAACGTTGGGCACTTCTGACAGCCGCTTTTCCAGCCTTCGCAGCCGTCAAGAAAGGCACAGCGCCCGGTCACGCTCCAGTGATCGTGCAGCGTCCAGATAAACGTCGCATCGCTTTTATGCGCCTTCACCCGTTCGCAGAAGTTCACCACATCCGCCAGATTCAGCCAGTAGCTGTGCATAACGTGAAAATGCAGTACCACCGGGCCGTCAGTACGGGTGACCTGGCGATACAGGTTATTGAGGTTGCCAAACACATCGCGGTTAAACAGGCGGAACAGCGCCAGGTTCGCCATTGAGGTTAACCGTCCGGTCTGCTTCACCACCTGCGGATAACGGTCATGGCTGACGCTCTTCTTACCGCCTTTGCCATAGCCGTAGACAAATTTTGACGACAGACCCTGACGGAGTGCGCGCTGATGCAGATCCAGCGCCACGCCGCCGCGCCGCCTTCGGCCAGACGGACGTTAAATTGCAGAATATTCATTTGATTACCTTCACTCGCGCTTTTTCGCCCACCACCAGCGCATGGTCCGGAACGTCGTCCAGCACCACGCTGCCCGCGCCAATGGTCACGTGGTTACCGATGGTAATGCCGCCGATAATCACCACGTTGGCCCCAGCTCAACGCCATCCCCAATCCTTGGGCACGCCAGACTCTCCGGGCCGCGATTGCCGATAGTGATGCCGTGACGAATCGTGAAATCGTCTCCCGCCACCACGTTTTTATTGATCACCACGGCATAGCCGTGGTGGATGGTGAAACGTCGGCCAATGGTCGCCGCCGCCTGGATTTCATAGCCGAAGAAACATTCGGTGATGATGCGGTACAGCACCAGCACCGGCGCCGCCCACAGGTTGTTCAGCACATTTTTCTTGCGCCACACCGAGCAAAAATGAGCCACACGGTAGGCGATCACCATGCAGCAAGGGCGCAGGCTCCAGCTGTTGGCGCGTAAATCTTCCAGTAGCATCATTTACTCCGCAGTCCGTCGACCCAGCGTTTGCCGTTGCGCACCGACAGCAGCGTCAGAAACGTCTTCCAGGTCATGCGCTTATTACGAATTTGATAGAGCGTGAACAGCTGATACTTCTTACTCGCCCGATCAAACTTCTCTTTGTGCTTGCGGTAGAAGCTGAAGTAGCCGGAAAACTTTTTGGGTGACGAGGTGATCTGCATTTCACCGTGGTTGATGTGCAGAATCTGCGTAGCGGCTTCAATCTTCCACGGCTCGCCATAGGCCACCACCATGCGCAGGAAAATATCGTAGTCCTGCGCCGCCTTCAGTTCGATATCAAACAGGCTTTCTTTAAAACGCCAAGCCCAGCTAAACACCTGATTACCAATGATGTTGCGTTTATAGAACAACTGACGGGAGAACGGCGATTTCGGGTACAACGGCAGGCTGGCAGGCTGCGAGTACACCTCCCCTTCGCAGACGTAGTCATCGGCGTATAAAAAGGCGTGATCCATCAATTGCTGTTTATGTTCGAGAAACAGCGAAAGGCGGTTGGATGTCCACTCATCGTCATCATCAATACCGGTGATAAACTGCCCTTTGGCCTGCAGAATGGCCTGATTACGTACCGCGCATGCTCCGGAGTTAAAATCGTTGCGCGTGTACTGTACGCGGCGATCGTTGAGTTCGATGACAAACTGCTGAAGCTGCTCGTAGCTGCTGGAGCAGTCATCGACGATAATCATTTCCCAGTGAGGATAGTCCTGACGCAGTACCGATTTGATGGCGCGAATGGCCAGCTGCTGTCGGTTCCAGGTCGGCATATAAATGGAGATCAACGGGTTGTCTGTTGTCATGGTATATCCCGAATAAGCGTTTGAGCGGTTGTTCCCCTCACCCTAACCCTCTCCCATAGGGAGAGGGGACCGTTCGGTTTTCTCCCTCGCCCTTTGGGAGAGGGCCGGGGTGAGGGGATGCTATTATTTCGAATCCGACTGATACTCGTACTCGTAGTACCCGTAATCCTGGTATCCCGTCGCGCGGCGGAAGATCGAGTTGAGGATCACCCCTTTCACCGCAATGCCATTCTGCTCAAAGCGGCTCAGGCTGGTTTCCACTTCCTTCAGGGTGTTAACCGCATAGCGCGTGACCATCAAGGTGGTGCCCGCGTGGCGACCCACGATAGCGGCATCGGTGACCGCGAGAATCGGCGGCGTATCGATCAGCACCAGGTCATAGTTCGCTGAACCCCACTTCAGCAGCTCGCTAAAGCGCTCGGCCATCAACAGCTCCGACGGATTTGGCGGAATCTGCCCGCGCGGGATCAGGTCAAAGTTGGCGACCGACGTCCGTTTCGCGCTGCTTTCAAACGTCGCTTTCCCCACCAGTACCTCGGACAGGCCGTTATCATTAGTGGTGCCGAGCAGTTCGTGGGAATAGCCTTTACGCATATCGCAGTCGATCATCAGTACGCGCTTATGGTCTGGCTGATCACCGCCGCCAGGTTGGCGCAGACGAAGGTTTTACCGATAGACGGGCTAACCCGGTCATCATCAGCACGTTGTTCGGCGCCTGCATCATGGCGAAGTGCAGGCTGGTGCGCAGGCTGCGAATGGCTTCGATCGCCAGGTCGGTCGGGTTACCCACCGCCAGCAGCTGGCTTTGCTTATAGCGCTTCACACCGTTGACGCTCTTCACGCTATCGCGCGATTTTTGCCACTCGGAGAGCGGAATGCTGGCATAAACATTGATGCCATGCTCTTCGAGCACCTGTGGGCTTTCGATACCACGGTTAAACAGCGAGCGCAGCAGCACGCCGACGATCGACAACATCAGGCCAAGAATAATGCTGCCCAGCACGATCAACGCTTTCTTCGGCTTCACCACCCCCGGCTGAGTAATTGCCGGGTCGACAATCCGCACATCGCCGACGGTGCTCGCCCGGGTGATTTTCAGCTCCTGCTGTTTATTCAGCAGTTGCATATAAACCTGTTGACCAGACTCCACGTCACGGGTCAGGCGTACAATCTCCTGCTGGGTTTTCGGCATCGCCGTCACGCGTTTGCTCAGCTTGGCCTTCTCTTCTTCCAGCGCCCGGCGTTTTTCCAGCAACGTGCGATAGGCCGGGTGGATTCGGGTATACAGCTTGGAGATTTCCGCTTCGCGGAACGTCAGCTCGTTCAGCTGCGCGTCGATGTTCACCATCGAATCGAGCACCGATTTCGCTTCCAGCGGCAGGTCTACGGAGTCTTGCTGCTGACGGTAGGTATTCAGTTTGTTTTCCGCCACGTCCAACTGGCTGCGCACCTGTGGCAGCTGCACTTCGAGGAACTCGAGGCTTTTCGCGGCTTCTTCCGATTTGCGCGCCACGTTCTGCGCCACGTAGTTGTTGGCGATACTGTTGAGGATGTCGCGGATCTGATCTTTGTCTTCACCCACCATCGTGAGCGTCAGCACGCCGGACTCTTTACCATCCTCGGTGACGCTCAGGCTATTTTGCAGGTTATTGATCATCCCCAATGTTGAATATTTGGTGACGGTAAAACTCGCGCCATCGTGGGCGGCGATCCCGGTAACCAGCAGCGAAACGCCGCCTTTATTCAGCGTCTCCCCTACCTTCCCTTCTGCGCTAAAGCCGTCGTCGTTGCTCAGGCGATAACGCGTTGGGTTGATAACCTCCAGCGTAAAGGTGCTGTCGGCCATCGAGGCCGGGCGATTAAAGGCGCTGACCTTCACCGTCTCATTCTGGCGGCCATCAGCCGTTCCCAGCCCGCCCCAGAATCGGAAAGGTGTTTTTGCTCACGGCAATATCCAGCCCAGATCCTCAACGGTTTTCCCGAGCACCATACGCGAGGTGATCATCTGGATTTCCGCCTCGGAGGCCGGCGGCTTGCTGGTGAGCGCATTGCTGATATCCTGCACCAGCGCGCTGCCCTGATTTTGCTCAATGCGCACCAGTGCGTCGGCGCTGTAAATCGGCGTGGCGAACAGCGCGTAGACAATCGCCAGCGCGGCAAACAGGGCGGTAATGCCGATGACCCACCATTTGGCTTCCACCACGGTGCCCACCAGGCGACCAATGTCGATCTCATCGTTGCCCGAGACCGATGGGCTTATCTGTTTTACTTTATCTGTCATGGTTATCCCTGCTGTGCTTTCAGTGCCTGCGCCCACTGGCTGGCAGACCTGTCGAGTAACTGGTACACCGCTTCAAATGCCTCCCGGCTTTTGCGATACGGATCGGGAATCTCACGTTCGTTATCCCAATGACCAAACAGCATGACCTTGCCGCGCATCTCCGGCGCCATTTCATGCAGGGTGGCGACATGACGTTTTTCCATCGCCAGAATCAGATCGTACTCACGACACATACGGCCAGAGATTTGTCGCGCGCAGTGCCCTTCCAGCGAAATCGCGTGCTCGGCGGCAACGCTCGCGGCGCGTTCATCCGCCGCTTTACCCACTAATGCTCCCAGCCCGCCGATTCGACGGTCAATGACGGCAGATGGCTGCGTAGCAGCCTTTCCGCCGTGGGGAACGACAGATGTTCCCACGCAAACCACAAGAATTTTGTTAAACATGACGGTTACCAGGTATGAATGTCTTTCGCCGAATCGGTCATGTAGCGAACGCCACTGATGGTCGGCAACAGTTGGTTGATCAGACGGTTCCAGCGAGCAACCGGTGCGGTGGTGACGTAAACCACGTCATACGGCTGGAGAATAAAGTTGGTTGCCATGACCAGTGAGGTCGCATCGGACATATCCAACTGATAGATGTTGGCCATCTTGCCGTTGTTGCCCGCTTTGGTTGGACGAATCACGAAGATACCGCTGGCATTAGAGGTCGTCAGGTCGATGCCTTCCGCCTGGCCGAGCGCTTCGGTCAGCGTCATGCCGCTGAAGTCCATTTTGAGGGTGCTCTGTTTTTTCACTTCGCCCATCACGAAGACCTTGAGATCATCGTTACGCGGTACGAAGAGGATATCGCCCGGATAGAGCAAACGGTTCTGGCTCAGATCGCCGTTTTGCATCAACGCCTGCACTGAAATGCGCTGTTCTTTGCCATCGTGAGTCAGCACTACGTTGCGCCAGTCGGCCAGTTCGCTCAGGCCACCCGCCGCGTTGATCGCGTCCAGTACCGTCAGCGGCACGTTGGTGATAGCCTGCTGGCCGGATTTGTTCACCTGCCCGGAGACATACACTTTTTGCGAACGGAAGGCGGCAACGTTCACGTCGACCTGCGGGTCGGTGATGTAGGCGGCAAGACGTTGGGTAATGGTCTGGCGAATTTCCGCCAGCGTGCGCCCTTTCACCTGCACTTTGCCAATATAGGGATAGAAAATGGTGCCGTCCGGCTGGACCCAGTTACCGGTATCGCTGGAGCTACGGTACTGCCCCGCCGGGTGGTTAACTCCGGGTGATCCCACACCGTGACGTTCAGCACGTCGCCTGAACCGACGCGATACTGGTAATTGCTTAACTCCTGATCCAGCGACATGTTCGGTTGCGCGACGTTGGGACGTGGGCGTAATTGTTCAATCAGTCGCGGGGTCAGCGGATAAACATTCACCATCCGGCCAATGTCATAATCAGCATCCTGCTGCTTAATCACATCTTTTCCATAGGTAGACATATTGCTGCCTGGAAGTATGGTGCAACCACTCATCAAGCTTACCGACACCAATAATGGCATCAATTTTAGTTTGGATTTCATCATTGATTATTTATCACTTTGGCAGAAAATTATCCTGTGCGAATTATATTAATCCGTACGATTTGATTACCTGTAAACTCACCATGCATTTATTTGCCGATGAATATAACTGGCATATATCCTAAAAAAGTTGGGATTCATCCGCAGGCTATTGACAGAATAATTCAGGCTTTACGTCACGCCTTCAGGCATGCTACCGCCCTTGGCTTTCAGCTACCAATTCACCTAAAAATCATGTTGTTATAGGAAACCCACCCATTCATAAAAAGAATAGAGAATATTCCTGGATATATAATTGCAGGGATAACATCCCTGCATGACTATTTTATGACGCACATAAATGGCTATTCCATTCAGTACCGGGAGAATTGTTGCAGTTAAGCGAATAGCAGGCAAGGTAACTGCCGCTTAAAAAATATTTTTAAGAATAATATTAAGATTAATTAATCGAGTATTTTTAGGAATTTCTTTATATTGACAGATTACAGAGTGAGTTTCTCACCATCAAATATTTCACGGGAATATTATCCCCTATTTTCACAATATCCTTAGATTTTGTCATGATAAATCACAGGCAGACGTTGCATTTTGCCGCGGCTTTATCCATGATCAATTTGTCTTGTAACATAAGGTTTTAACCAACGTATGGAATGGATTGCCGATCCCTCTATTTGGGCGGGACTCGTGACGCTGGTCGTCATTGAGCTGGTTCTCGGAATTGATAATCTGGTGTTTATCGCCATCCTGGCGGAAAAGCTGCCGCCAACCCAGCGCGACCGCGCGCGCGTCACCGGGCTTATTCTGGCCATGCTGATGCGCCTTCTGCTGCTGGCCTCTATTTCGTGGCTGGTCACGCTCACCCAGCCTTTATTCAGCATCCGTGATTTCACCTTCAGCGCCCGCGACCTTATTATGCTGGTCGGCGGCTTCTTCCTGCTCTTTAAAGCCACGGTAGAGCTCAACGAGCGGCTGGAAGGGAAAGACAGCGATAACCCTACCCAGCGGCGCGGCGCGCGCTTCTGGGGCGTAGTGGCGCAGATTGTGGTGCTGGATGCCGTTTTCTCGCTCGACTCGGTGATCACTGCCGTCGGCATGGTCGACCATCTGGCGGTGATGATGGCGGCGGTGATTATTGCCATCAGCCTGATGCTGCTGGCCAGTAAGGCGCTCACCCGCTTTGTGAACAGCCACCCGACCATTGTTATCCTGTGTCTGAGCTTCTTGTTGATGATTGGCTTTAGCCTGGTGGCGGAAGGCTTTGGCCTCGTCATTCCTAAAGGTTATCTGTACGCGGCTATCGGTTTCTCGGTAATGATCGAGTTCTTAAACCAGCTGGCTATCTTCAACCGTCGTCGCTTCCTCACCGCTAACCAGTCGCTGCGTAGCCGCACGACGGAGGCGGTTATGCGCCTGCTGAGCGGCAAGAAAGAGGATGCCGAGCTGGATGTCGGTACTGCCTCGCTGCTGGTGGACCAGGACGATCAGCAAATCTTCGACCCGCAGGAACGGCGGATGATTGAGCGTGTGCTCAACCTTAACCAGCGGACGGTCAGCAGTATCATGACTTCACGTCACGATATCGAGCACATCGACCTCAGCGCGCCGGAAAGCGAAATTCGCGCGCTGCTGGAGAAAAACCAGCATACCCGGCTGGTGGTAACCGGCGGCGATGACGAAGAAGATCTGCTCGGCGTGGTGCACGTCATCGATCTGTTGCAGCAGTCGCTGCGCGGTGAGCCGCTGGATCTGCGTGTACTGATCCGCCAGCCGCTGGTCTTCCCGGAGGCGCTGCCGCTGCTCTCGGCGCTGGAACAGTTCCGTAACGCGCGAACCCACTTTGCCTTCGTGGTGGATGAGTTTGGTTCGGTCGAGGGGATTGTGACCTTAAGCGACGTGACCGAGACCATTGCCGGTAACCTGCCAAACGAGGCTGAAGAGATTGATGCGCGCCACGACATCCAGAAAAATGCCGACGGCAGCTGGACGGCAAATGGCCACATGCCGCTGGAAGACCTGGTGCAGTACGTTCCGCTGCCGCTGGATGAAAAGCGCGAGTACCACACCATTGCCGGGCTGCTCATGGAACACCTGCAGCGCATTCCCACAGCCGGTGAAGAGGTGCAGATTGGCCCGTGGACGCTGAAAACCTTACAGGTCGAGAGCCACAGGGTACAGAAAGTGCAGATTATCCCGCCGCAGCAGGAAGAGTGGGATTACGAAGTGTAGTATTTTCCCGGCGGCGCCATGCCGCCGGGCTTAGGGATGTTACTGCGTATCGAGGAGCTGCTTGACGTCTTTACCGGACTGCGTGTTCTTATTGCGTTCCGCCCAGTCATTTAACCGACGCTTCGCCTCGTTCTGTAGCTGACGGCGCAGTATCTGGTCTACCTGCAAACTGTAGTTCAGCGCTTCCCATTTGCCGTAAACGCGCAGCGGAATAGCCGTAGACTTCAGAATATCCACCAGTTTGCCCTGCCCCTGCCAACCATCAGTAACCTGAATACCGAACTGCAGATCACCTTCCTCTTTCATCAGATCGAGAGTGCCTTTGCCGGTCATCTGCATCAGCGAAGATTTCCCTTTCATGTTACTGAGCGCCAGAATGCCGCTATCGAGGTCAACATCGGTCGTCAGTTCATCCAGCCGCGTGGCGCTGTCATCGTTTTCCTGCGCCTGCACGTCGGTACTACGCTCAACCGCCTGCTGAACCAACTGCTGGAAGTTCAGCCCTTCGGTACGGGTGTCTCTTAGTTCAAGATTCGCCTGCCCTGCCAGTCGCGCCGGAAGTGGTTGGCATCAATCACCGAACCCGAAAAATCACCGGCCAGCGACAGTTTGCCCGTCATGTTGATGGGATAGTTGAAGGCCTTCAACAGGCTGCCAATCTCGATGTTGTCGAGCTTAGGCTGAAATTCGGCCTGCGGAGTCCGACTACGCGCATCCAGCGTGCCCGGCAGCGACAGTTGCCCTCCCGCCAGTGAACCTTCCAGCTGAGAGATATGCAGCAGCCCACGCTGGTTATCGGCCTGCAGAGTCACATGGGTAAACGGCAGCCCGCGCCAGACGATCTGGTTCGCGGTCATCGCAAGCGAACCATCGAAGCTTTTCAGGCCGCTATAAGGCGGTAAATTGACGCCGTTGGCTATCACCGGACGCGGTTTGTTCGGCGCCGACTGCGCCTGCTGCGCGCCACCGCTGAGGAGGATATCCGAGCGCACCAGCAAGTTATCGAGGTTGAGCTTGTCGGACTGGAGGTTCAGCGACCACACCGGCTTATCGCCCAGCACCACGCTGCCTTTACCGGTCAGCGTACTGTCGTTGGCCATCAGATTGAGCGCGTTAAAGCTGAGCGTCTTCGCGTCCTCCTGCCAGCTAACGTTCACGCTACCGTTACCGTTAATGCCCTGGGCCGGAAGATCGGCGCCCTGAAGCTGCCAGCTGATTTGCGACAGCTGCGCATCCAAACTCTGCGGGTAGTTGCCCGCCTGAACGGCGGCGGAGAAACGAAGGGATAAGTCGCGCTGATCGCGGTTCATGCGGCCTGAGAAATCGACGGTGGCCTGATGCCCGGCATCCTGCTGCATCTGCAGATGAATATCGCGGACCGTCATCTGCTCATCGCTTTCATGCTGGAATACCAGCACGCTGTCAATGACCTGCAGCCCGGCAATATCGAATGACCAGCCGCGATCGCCAGACTCCTGAGGCAGCGAGGTTCCTTTTGGCGCCACCGGCGCTCGCTGGTCGCGAATCGCCTCGGTTTCCGGCGTCAATTGTACCACCGCGCCTTTGAGCATCACCTGCTCAACCTGCAGCTGATGTGACAGCAACGGCAGCAGCGCCACGTCGAGGCGCATATTGTCCGCCCGCACCAGCGGCGCGCTGGCGCCGGGCGCGGTTAAGGTCATGCGTCCGGACAAAATGCTTAGCCGCGGCCAAACGTGCCAGCGCAGGGAACCGTCCAGCTCCAGCTGATATCCGCTGCGCTCAGCCACCTGCTTGATCATATAGCTGCGGAAATCGTTAGGATTGACCAGCAGCACCAACGATGACAGGCCGGCAACCAGTACCACCAGCAGAATCATCAGTGTCGTCAATATTCTTCTCATGGCACCCTCATCCGCTTTGCGATGGGTCAGTCTTTATCAATACGACTGGCAACCGCGCCCTGCTGATCGCGGTATTTGGCATCTTCACGACGGTTGTATGGACGCGCCGCCGGGCCCGACAGAGGTTCGAAGCTCAGTGCGCCGATCAGCATCCCCGGACGCAACGCCAGCGGCAGTTTACCGGAGTTGTAGAATTCCAACACGATGCAACCCGACCAACCCGGATCGATACGGTGCGCGGTGACGTGCACCATCAGGCCCAGACGCGCCAGCGAGGAACGACCGTCCAACCAGCCGACCAGATCCGCGGGCAGCGTGACCGATTCCAGCGTCACCGCCAGCGCCAGTTCGCCCGGATGCAGATAGAAGGCGTCGCCTTCCGCGAGCACAATCTCTTCGCTCATCACACGATCCAGCGCCGCGCTGACTTCCGCTTTCGGCCCGCTTAAATCAATGTAGGCGGCAGTGTGGCCGCTGAAGGTGCGAAACTTGTTGCCTAAACGCACGTCAACGGTGGCACCATTGATACGCTCAATCGGCGGACGCGGGTTAATCGACAGTCGCCCTTCGTCCAGCCAGGCTTCTATATCACGGTCACACAGACGCATATCACTCTCCTTTTGTACGACGGCCCTCTTCCGCCACGGTTGAGGGCGTTTATTGCACGTTACACAATTCGTGTGAGTTATTCAAAAAACTGGCTAATTTTCGCTTTCAGAATATCGATAGCGATGCGGTTTTTGCCCCCACGCGGCACGATGATGTCGGCGTACTGCTTGGACGGCTCGATAAACTGCAGGAACATCGGACGCACCGTTTTCTGGTATTGAGCCATCACGGAGTCCATGGAGCGACCACGCTCGTTAACGTCACGCTTGATGCGGCGCATCAGGCAGATGTCCAGCGGCGTATCAACAAAGATAGAGAAGTTCATCTCTTCGCGCAGACGCGCGTCGGTCAGCAGCAGGATCCCTTCAAGGATGATCACTTTCTTCGGTTCAATATGAATCGTTTCCTGCATGCGGGTGTGTTCGACATAGCTATAAACCGGCAGTTCAATTGGGTTGCCGCGCTTCAGCGTTTGCAGATGCTGGAACAGCAGGCTGTGGTCCATCGCGTTCGGGTGGTCATAGTTAGTTTTAACCCGATCTTCCATCGACAGATGACTTTGGTCTTTGTAATAGCTATCTTCAGGAATGACACCGATGTGCTCATCGCCCACCTGTTCGCGCAGTTCGCGATACAGCGTACTAGCAATAAGACTTTTACCTGAAGCCGATGCGCCGGCGATGCCTACAATGACGCACTGATGAGACTTATCAGTCATAAATTTTGCGACCCGATTAACCTGGATGTTAGGAAGGACGGCACGAATAGACAATATTATTCAAGAGGAAACGTTCCGAATAGTCACGTGTATCAGCGCCAAACGCGGCAATTATAGGGATTTCAGGGCAACGATACTAGTCGAATACAACGATCGGCGATGACAAAAGGAGAAACGCCCGTACGTCGGTTTCTACTGACGTCATACATTAACGAATATGATATTACGGGTGACACAAACTGATGATTATTGTCAATTAGCGTCACGTATCTGATAAATTCCGCTAATGTTGTTGCATAATCACGGCTTAATTCAGCATGGCCGGAGCAGCGTCGCCTCCGGAAAAACAGTGGTAATGAAGAACAATATCAGCGTTAAACCTCTCCGCCCGCGTCACAACAGCACTCACTGCAAATACTGTTTGGTTTGTGGGCAGCGACATTTTTGTTCACCCTCTTTTCATTATCACTCATGCACACTCACAATGTGCTATCGCCGGTCTGGTTTCCGACGGCCATCATGACCGTCGCATTCTACCGTGTTAAGCGTTCGCTATGGCCCTGCATGAGCGTTGCTGGCGTATTGGGGATTGTCCTCGCCACCGCGCTTTACGCCCCGAGCAGAATGGGCTGTTGCATCCGTTGACCAACCTTATGGAAGCGTTGGTTGGCGCGTTACTGCTGCGCCGATGGCTGAACCTCGACAACCCGCTAAGAAATTTACGCCACTGGACTCAAATGGCGATCGCCACCGCGCTGATCCCGCCATTGTTGAGCGGTATTGTGGTGGCCAGTTTAACGCCCGGAGGCAATGCTTTCCAGACCTTGCTGGTCTGGATGCTTTCGGATGCCTCAGGCGCCCTGGCGTTGGTTCCGCTGGGAATGCTCATCCGGGCAGACTATTTTCAGCGTTATCGTAATCGCACGCTGCTGATCTCGACGCTTCTGACCGCAGCCATCACCCTCGCGCTCAGCGTAATCGCCATGTTGTATCTGCCCTGGCCGTTTACCTTCATAATGGTACTGATGATGTGGAGCGCGGTACGTCTGCCGCGTATTGAAGCCTTCCTGATCTTTTTACTCATCATTATGATGGTTCTGACCCTCTCCGCGCAGCATCCGCTGGTACAGGAGAACATCGAAAACACCCTTAACAACTACCGGCTGAGCAATATGCTGGGGCTGCCATTCCTGATGGTGCAATTGCCCACAGGGGTAATGAGCATCGCGATGTATGCGGTATACAGTGAACGGCGCCGCATTGCGGAAAGTGAAACCCGCTTTCGTAACGCCATGGAATACTCGGCCGTCGGCATGGCGATAGTCGATGCCTATGGGCAGTGGCTGCAGGTCAATAAAGCGCTGAGCAAGTTTCTTGGCTACCCCCTGACGAACTGCATCAAATGACCTTCCAGCAGGTCACCTGGCCGGAAGATTTAGCACAAGACCTTGAACAGCTGGACCGTCTGGCGCGTGGCGAAATTGAGAGCTACTCGCTTGAAAAGCGCTACCGTACCCGCCAGGGCGAAGCGGTCTGGGCGCTGCTGGCCGTCTCGCTGGTACGCAACGCTGATGGAACGCCGCTCTATTTCATCCAGCAGATTGAAGATATTAACGATCTGAAAAAGAGCCGCGAAGCCAACAAACGGCTGATGGCGGAGATAACCGAAACCAACGAAGCGTTGTTCCAGGAAAAAGAACGCCTGCACATCACTCTCGACTCCATTCGTGAAGCGGTGATCAGCGCCGACAGCCAGCAAAACATTATCTTTATGAACCCGGTTGCCGAGAAAATCAGCGGCTGGAAGCAGGCTGAGGCGCAAGGGAAATCATTGCACGAAGTGCTGTATATTACGCAGGGAGACCAGGGCCCGCGGCTGGAGAATTTGTACAGCGATGAAAACCTGGATAGCGATATTGAGTTGAACAAAGTCCTGCATAGCCGCTACGGCGGCAGTTTTGATATTCACCACAGCATGACCCGCTCAGTACCCAGGAAGGCGAGCATATCGGTTTTGTGCTGGTCATTCAGGACGTCACGGAATCGCGCCGCCTGCTGCGCCAGCTCAGCTACAGCGCCAGCCACGACGCGCTCACCGGGTTGCCCAATCGTTCCAGCTTTGAAAGCCAGCTGAAAGGCCTGCTGAAATCGTTGCCCGGAGGACATCAGTCGCATGCGCTGGTGATGCTCGACCTCGATTTCTTCAAAGCCGTCAACGACAGTGCCGGGCACGCTGCCGGTGATGCGCTACTGCGTGAAATTGCCGGGCTAATGCGCTCGTTGCTGCGACCGGGCGATATTCTGGCGCGACTTGGCGGTGATGAATTTGGTTTTATTCTGCGTCACTGCTCTACCGAGCAGGCGCTTAGCGCCAGCGAGCGCATTGTCGATGCCATCAAACATTACGAATTTTTCTGGGCAGGACGGTTGCACCGTATTGGCGCCAGCGCGGGGCTGACGTTGATTCACAACCATAACGCCCAACTGGCGGAAGTGCTGGTTCAGGCCGATGCCGCCTGCTACACCTCAAAAAATAACGGTCGCGGTATCGTGACGGTTTATACCCCGGTACATTCTTCTGGCGACCAGTCGTCGGCGTGCCAGATATGCAATAACGCGTAAGATCGCCAGGGCTGCCAACGTTCAGCATAACGGCGAATCTGCGCGGGCGTCATACCCGGGAAGCGCTGCTTAATCAGGTAGTCGTCCGGCAAAAAGATATCTTTCGCCTGCCAGGCGCGCAGGGCAAAGTAGTTTGCCGTCCAACGGCCAATGCCGGGATATTGTTGTAGCGCTTTTAGCGCCTGCGCCACGTCGTCCGGCTGCGTTTGCGACAGTTCTCCGCTAAGCGCACGCTGGGCAAAATGTATTAACGCTTCCGCCCGTTTGAGCGGCATGCCCAGTGCTTTCAACACCGCCGGGTCCGCCGCCGCCAGCCGCTCTGGCGTTGGAACAATGAGAAAGAGGCGTCCTGTGCGAGCGGCTCGCCATACAGCGCCACCACTTTACCGGTCAGCTTCGCGGCCATCGTCACGCTCACCAGTTGCCCGAGAATCGCCCGCACGCCCTGTTCAAAGGCGTCCAGCGCGCCAGGCAGTCGTAACCCCGGCTTTGCCGCCGCCAGCGTTCCGAGCGCGCGCGATATTTGTTGTGGATCGCAGTGCAGATCCAGCAATTTCGCTACCCGCATCAGCGCTTCGTCAGCGACTGGCAGCAGCCCGGCGGAAAGCGTGACCCGCAGCACCTGGCGGGCGGGATAAGGCGTCATGGTGATAAGCCCATGGTGTGGCCCGAGCCCCCAACTGCGGGTATAGCTTTGATCATGGAAACATTCGATACCTGCGACAGCACGCGCCTGTAAAAAACCGAACATCCAGCGCCAGTCATATGGCGGCAGCCAGGGCAGTTCAAACATCCTTTATCCTTCTCGTCAGACAGCAAAGATTGCGTTACAGCATAGCGGTTAATCAATGGGAAAACCTTGCTTTCATATTCCTGTTGCCGCCATCACCACATTCCGCTAAAGTCGCCCCCCTTTCTTCACTGGCATGGGGATGATTGACGTGTTTATTGGTTTTGACTACGGGACGGCGAACTGCTCTGTCGCCGTGATGCAGGATGGCGCACCGCGCATGCTGATGATGGAAAACGGCAGTTCCCTACTGCCGTCCATGCTGTCGGCCCCGACCCGCGAAGCGGTCAGCGAGTGGCTGTACCGCCACCATCAGGTACCGGCAACGGGTGATGAAACTCAGGCGCTGCTGCGTCGGGCGATGAACTACAACCGCGACGAAGATATCGAGGTACTGGGCAATAGCGTGCAGTTCGGCCTCGCGTCGCTCAAGCAGTACATCGACGATCCGGAAGAGGTGTACTTTGTTAAGTCACCTAAATCCTTCCTCGGCGCTAGCGGCCTCAAGCCGCAGCAGGTCGCCGTATTCGAAGATCTGGTCTGTTCGATGATGCTGCATATTCGCCAGCAGGCGCAGTCACAGCTTCAGGAAACCATCGAGCAGGCGGTAATTGGTCGCCCGATTAACTTCCAGGGTCTGGGTGGCGATGAAGCCAACACACAGGCGGTAGGTATTCTGCAACGCGCGGCGCAGCGTGCCGGCTTCCGCGACGTGGTTTTCCAGTACGAACCGGTTGCCGCCGGTCTGGATTTCGAAGCCAGCCTCAGCGAAGAAAAACGCGTGCTGGTGGTCGACATCGGTGGCGGCACCACCGACTGCTCGGTGCTGCTGATGGGCCGCTGTGGCGGACCCGTCATGACCGCGAACAGAGCCTGCTCGGCCACAGCGGCTGTCGGGTGGGCGGTAACGATCTGGACATCGCGCTGGCGTTTAAAAGCCTGATGCCGCTGCTCGGCATGGGCGGCGAAACCGAAAAAGGCATCGCCCTGCCCATTCTGCCGTGGTGGAACGCGGTGGCGATCAACGATGTTCCGGCACAGACCGACTTCTACAGCTCGGCCAATGGCCGCCTGCTGCGTGACCTGGCGCGCGATGCCCGCGATGCGGAAAAGGTCGCTCTGCTCTACAAGGTATGGCAGCAGCGTTTAAGCTATCGTCTGGTGCGCAGCGCGGAAGAGAGCAAAATCGCCTTGTCCGAAAGCGCACAAATCGATACCCACCTGCCGTTTATCAGCGACACGCTGGCCACCGCCATCAGCCAGGACGGGCTGGAAGCGGCGCTGAACCAGCCGCTGACCCGCATTCTTGAACAGGTGCAGCTGGCGCTGGAAAACAGCAGCGAAAAGCCGGACGTCATCTATTTAACCGGCGGCAGCGCGCGCTCGCCGCTGATTAAAAAAGCGCTGGCCGAACAGCTGCCGGGCATTCCCGTTGCCGGTGGCGATGATTTTGGCTCGGTCACCGCCGGTCTGGCCCGCTGGGCGCAGGTGGTTTTTGCCTGATATATCGTCGTTGACTTCGCTGTTTTTTCGACCTATCGTAAAGGAATGAGGGTAAGGGAGGATTGCTCCTCCCCTGGTATCTTAGTAAGCCGATAAGCTAATCACTAAGAGTATTACCAGTATGATGACTAGCCTCATCATAACCCTTTCCTTATATAAGGCCCTTCGTCAGGAGGGGCTTTCCTGTTTTAGCGCCCTGCTAAACGCCGCTGACGGTAGCACACGCGGCGATTGCGAGGTTTTTCATCGCCGCGGATTGCGAGGAGCCTCGTAAAGCTGACGCGATTCAGACGATTCCTTCCGTGTTTCATATTTCCTCCATTTTTCCCGAGCGTTCCGTTACTAAACTAGTATCATTTCGTGAAATGATTCAGGACGAGACACCTATAACGATGAAAGGCAGTCATAAAATTCGCTGGCGGGTAGCGTTGGCCGTGCTGGTGGTGGTCGCGGGGCGGCTGGCATCTGGCACTTTAGCAGCAATTCTGACACCTCGGGTTCTACCGCAGCCAAACCGGCGGGAGCGCCGTCAGCTGGCGGCGGGCGACACGGTGGACGCTTTGGCGGCGCGCTGGCGCCGGTCCAGGCCGCTACCGCCACCAGTGAAGCGGTGCCACGCTATCTCAGCGGGCTGGGCACCATTACCGCTGCCAATACCGTTACCGTGCGTAGCCGCGTCGACGGCCAACTGATGGCCATTCACTTCCAGGAAGGCCAGCAGGTCAAAGCCGGCGATCTGCTGGCGGAAATTGACCCCAGCCAGTTTAAAGTGGCGCTGGCTCAGGCGCAGGGGCAGTTGGCTAAGGATAAAGCCACGCTCGCTAATGCACGTCGTGATTTAGCCCGCTATCAGCAACTGGTCAAAACCAATCTTGTCTCTCGCCAGGAGCTGGATACCCAGCAATCGCTGGTGAGCGAAACCGAAGGCACGATTAAAGCCGACCAGGCCGCCGTCGCCAGCGCCCAGCTGCAGCTCGACTGGAGCCGCATTACCGCGCCGATTGACGGTCGCGTGGGCTTAAAACAGGTGGATATCGGCAACCAGATTTCCAGCGGTGATACCACCGGTATCGTCGTGCTGACCCAAACGCATCCGATCGATCTCGTCTTCACCCTGCCGGAAAACGACATCGCCACCGTGGTGGCCGCGCAAAAGGCCGGTAAAACGCTGGTGGTAGAAGCCTGGGATCGCACCAACAAACAGAAGCTGAGCGAGGGCACGCTGCTGAGCCTCGACAACCAAATTGACGCCACCACCGGCACCATCAAGCTGAAGGCCCGTTTCAACAACCAGGACGACGCGCTGTTCCCGAACCAGTTTGTTAACGCGCGTATGCTGGTTGATACCCAGCAAAATGCGGTGGTCATCCCAACCGCGGCGCTGCAAATGGGCAATGACGGTCACTTCGTGTGGGTGCTGAACAGCGACAACAAAGTCAGCAAACACACCGTGATTCCAGGTATCCAGGATAGTCAGAAAGTGGTGATTGATGCCGGACTCTCCGCGGGCGACCGGGTGGTCACCGACGGTATCGACCGCTTAACCGAAGGGGCGAAAGTGGAAGTGGTTACCGCTCATGACGCCTCCACCGCAGGCGCGGAAAAACCGGCCGCAGCAGCAGGCCATAAAGGAGCGCGCGGCTGATGCAAGTGTTACCGCCGAGCAATACGGGCGGCCCATCCCGCCTGTTTATTATGCGCCCTGTCGCCACCACGCTGTTGATGGTGGCGATTTTGCTGACCGGGATCATCGGCTACCGTTTCCTGCCGGTCTCCGCGCTGCCGGAGGTGGACTATCCGACCATTCAGGTGGTGACGCTCTATCCGGGCGCCAGCCCCGACGTGGTGACCTCAGCGATAACCGCGCCGCTCGAACGCCAGTTCGGCCAGATGTCCGGCCTGAAGCAAATGTCGTCGCAAAGCTCCGGCGGCGCGTCGGTCGTCACCCTTCAGTTCCAGCTTACCCTGCCGCTGGATGTCGCCGAGCAGGAGGTCCAGGCTGCCATTAACGCCGCTACTAACCTGCTGCCCAGCGACCTGCCTAACCCACCGGTCTATAGCAAGGTCAACCCGGCGGATCCGCCGATCATGACCCTCGCCGTCACTTCGTCCGCCACGCCAATGACGGAAGTAGAAGACATGGTCGAAACCCGTGTGGCGCAGAAAATTTCCCAGGTCTCCGGCGTCGGTCTGGTGACGCTCGCTGGCGGCCAGCGCCCGGCAGTGCGCGTGAAGCTCAACGCCCAGGCTATCGCCGCGCTGGGCTGACCAGCGAAGATATTCGCACCGCCATTACCAGCGCCAACGTCAACTCGGCCAAGGGCAGTCTCGATGGCCCGGCACGCGCGGTAACGCTCTCAGCCAACGACCAGATGCAGTCGGCGCAGGAGTATCGGGCGCTGATTATCGCCTATAAAAACGGTGCGGCTATTCGCTTAGGCGACGTGGCAACCATCGAGCAAGGCGCAGAAAACACCTGGCTTGGCGCATGGGCGAACAAAAAGCAGGCCATCGTGATGAACGTCCAGCGCCAGCCTGGCGCAAACATCATCTCGACGGCGGACAGCATCCGCCAGATGCTGCCGCAGCTAACCGAAAGCCTGCCGAAATCCGTTAAGGTCGAGGTCCTGTCTGACCGTACCACTAATATTCGCGCCTCGGTTTCCGACACCCAGTTTGAGCTGATGCTGGCGATTGCACTGGTGGTGATGATCATCTATCTGTTCCTGCGTAACGTTCCGGCGACCATTATTCCGGGCGTCGCCGTGCCGCTGTCGCTGGTCGGCACCTTCGCGGTGATGGTGTTCCTCGATTTCTCCATCAACAACCTGACACTGATGGCGTTGACCATCGCCACCGGCTTCGTGGTCGATGACGCCATCGTGGTGATCGAGAACATTTCGCGCTATATCGAAAAAGGCGAAAAACCCATGGCCGCCGCGCTGAAAGGCGCGGGTGAGATTGGCTTTACCATTATCTCGCTGACCTTCTCGCTGATCGCGGTGCTGATCCCGCTGCTGTTTATGGGCGATATCGTGGGCCGCCTGTTCCGCGAATTCGCCGTCACGCTGGCAGTGGCGATACTCATCTCGGCAGTCGTGTCGTTAACCCTGACGCCGATGATGTGCGCGCGCATGCTCAGCCACGAATCGCTGCGTAAACAGAACCGTTTCTCCCGCGCCAGCGAGCGCTTCTTCGACCGGGTGATTGCAGGCTACGGCCATCTGCTGGCCCGCGTGCTGAACCATCCGTGGCTGACGCTCGGCGTGGCGCTGGGTACGCTGGCGCTGTCGGTCATCCTGTGGATCGCCATTCCGAAAGGCTTCTTCCCGATTCAGGACAACGGCATTATTCAGGGCACGCTACAGGCGCCGCAGTCGGTGTCGTTCGCCAGCATGGCGCAACGCCAGCAGACGGTTGCCGACGCCATCCTGAAAGATCCGGCGGTAGAAAGTCTCACGTCGTTTGTCGGCGTCGACGGCACCAACCCGGCGCTCAACAGCGCACGTTTGCAGATCAACCTGAAACCGCTCGACGAGCGTGACGATCGGGTACAGACGGTCATTAGCCGGCTGCAACACGCGGTTGACCGCATTCCCGGCATCGAATTGTATCTCCAGCCGACGCAGGATCTGACCATCGACACCACCGTCAGCCGCACGCAGTACCAGTTTACGCTGCAGGCCAACTCGCTGGATGCGCTCAGCGAATGGGTGCCGCAGCTGATGACCCAGCTTCAGGCGCTGCCGCAGCTTTCCGATGTCAGCAGCGACTGGCAGGACAAAGGGCTGGTGGCCTACGTTAACGTCGACCGCGATAGCGCCAGCCGTCTCGGTATTTCAATGGCCGACGTCGATAACGCGCTGTACAACGCCTTTGGTCAACGCCTGATTTCAACCATCTATACCCAGGCCAACCAGTACCGCGTGGTGCTGGAGCACGACACCCGCGCCACGCCGGGCCTGGCGGCGCTGGATAACGTGCGCCTGACCAGCAGCGATGGCGGCATCGTGCCGCTGACGGCGATCGCCAAAATTGAACAGCGCTTTGCGCCGCTGTCGATTAACCACCTCGACCAGTTCCGGTGACCACCATTTCGTTCAACGTGCCGGATAACTACTCGCTGGGCGATGCGGTACAGGCCATTCTGGACAGTGAGAAAACCCTGAACTTCCCGGCGGATATCCGTACCGAGTTCCAGGGCAGCACCCTCGCCTTCCAGTCGGCGCTGAGCAGCACCATCTGGCTGGTGGTCGCGGCGGTGGTGGCGATGTATATCGTGCTCGGCGTGCTGTATGAGAGCTTTATCCACCCGATCACCATTCTCTCGACCCTGCCGACCGCGGGGTCGGCGCGCTGCTGGCATTAATGCTGGCGGGCAACGAACTGGACGTGATCGCCATTATCGGCATTATCCTGTTGATCGGTATCGTTAAGAAAAACGCGATCATGATGATCGACTTTGCGCTGGCCGCCGAGCGTGAGCAGGGAATGGCGCCGCGCGAAGCGATTTATCAGGCCTGTCTGCTGCGTTTCCGTCCGATTCTGATGACCACGCTCGCCGCGCTGCTTGGCGCGCTGCCGTTGATGCTGAGCACCGGCGTTGGCGCCGAGCTGCGTCGCCCGCTGGGGATCGGCATGGTGGGTGGCCTGCTGGTCAGCCAGGTACTCACCCTGTTTACGACACCGGTGATTTACCTGCTGTTTGACCGCCTGTCGCTGTACCTGAAAAGCCGCTTCCCGCGCCGTGAAGAGGAAGCGTAAGTGAAATTTTTTGCCCTCTTCATCTACCGCCCGGTGGCGACGATCCTGATATCCGTCGCCATCACCCTCTGCGGCGTGCTCGGCTTTCGTCTGCTGCCGGTGGCCCCGCTGCCGCAGGTCGACTTTCCGGTAATTATGGTCAGCGCCTCGCTGCCCGGCGCGTCGCCGGAAACCATGGCCTCATCGGTGGCGACCCCGCTGGAGCGCTCGTTAGGGCGCATTGCGGGGGTCAATGAGATGACCTCCAGCAGCTCACTGGGCAGTACGCGTATCATTCTCGAATTTAACTTCGATCGTGATATCAACGGCGCGGCGCGCGACGTGCAGGCAGCGATTAACGCCGCGCAAAACCTGCTGCCAAGCGGGATGCCCAGCCGTCCAACCTATCGCAAAGCCAACCCGTCCGATGCGCCGATCATGATCCTGACGCTGACCTCGGATACCTACTCGCAGGGCGAGCTGTACGATTTCGCCTCCACCCAGCTAGCGCAAAGCATCGCGCAGATTGACGGCGTGGGCGACGTGGACGTCGGCGGTAGCTCGCTGCCCGCGGTGCGCGTTGACCTGAACCCGCAGGCGCTGTTTAACCAGGGCATCTCGCTGGATGCGGTGCGCACGGCCATCAGCAACGCCAACGTGCGTAAACCGCAGGGGCGATCGACGATAGCGCCCATCGCTGGCAGGTGCAGACTAACGATGAACTGAAAAAAGCCGCTGAGTACCAGCCGCTGATCGTGCACTACAACAACGGCGCGGCGGTGCGTCTCAGCGACGTGGCGACGGTCAGCGACTCGGTGCAGGACGTGCGCAACGCCGGGATGACCAACGCTAAACCGGCCATCCTGCTGATGATCCGCAAGCTGCCGGAAGCCAATATTATCGACACGGTCGATCGTATTCGTGCGGAGCTGCCGGAGCTGCAACAGACCATTCCCGCGGCTATCGACCTGCAAATTGCCCAGGACCGTTCGCCGACGATCCGCGCTTCGCTTGAGGAAGTTGAGCAAACGCTGGTGATCTCAGTGGCGCTGGTGATTCTGGTGGTGTTCCTGTTCCTGCGCTCCGGCCGCGCCACGCTGATTCCGGCGGTGGCGGTGCCGGTCTCGCTGATCGGCACCTTCGCCGCGATGTACCTGTGCGGTTTCAGCCTTAACAACCTGTCGTTGATGGCGCTGACCATCGCCACCGGTTTCGTGGTCGATGACGCCATTGTGGTGCTGGAGAATATTTCCCGCCACCTGGAAGCGGGCATGAAACCGCTACAAGCCGCGCTACAGGGAGCCGCGAAGTGGGCTTTACCGTCCTGTCGATGAGCGTTTCGCTGGTGGCGGTGTTCCTGCCTCTGCTGCTGATGGGAGGTCTGCCCGGCAGACTGCTGCGGGAATTTGCGGTCACGCTGTCGGTGGCGATCGGTATTTCGCTGGCCGTTTCGCTGACCCTGACGCCGATGATGTGCGGCTGGATGCTGAAATCCAGCCGCCCGCATTCGCCAACCCGTAATAAAGGTTTGGGGCGTCTGCTGGTCGCCATGCAGCAGGGTTACGGTAAATCGCTGCGCTGGGTGCTGAACCATGCGAAGCTGGTGGGGGTGGTGTTCCTCGCAACCATCGCGCTGAACGTCTGGCTGTATATCTCCATCCCGAAAACGTTCTTCCCGGAGCAGGATACCGGGGTGCTGATGGGCGGCATTCAGGCCGACCAGAGCATCTCCTTCCAGGCGATGCGCGGTAAGCTACAGGATTTCATGAAGATTATTCGTGAAGATCCGGCGGTGGATAACGTCACCGGTTTCACCGGCGGTTCCAGGGTGAACAGCGGAATGATGTTTATCACCCTGAAGTCGCGCGACGTGCGCCAGGAGTCGGCGCAGCAAATTATCGACCGATTGCGGAAAAAGCTGGCCAAAGAGCCGGGGCCAACCTGTTCTTAATGGCGGTGCAGGACATCCGCGTGGGTGGCCGCCAGTCGAACGCCAGCTATCAGTACACGCTGTTGTCGGACGACCTCAGCGCGCTGCGTGAGTGGGAGCCCAAAATCCGCAAAGCGCTGGCGGCGCTGCCGGAGCTGGCGGACGTCAACTCGGATCAGCAGGACAACGGCGCAGAAATGGCGTTGGTCTACGATCGTGAAACCATGTCACGGCTGGGCATTAACGTCGAGGCGGCTAACAGCCTGCTGAACAACGCCTTCGGCCAGCGGCAGATCTCCACCATTTATCAACCGCTGAACCAGTACAAAGTGGTGATGGAGGTAGACCCGGTCTACACCCAGGATGTGAGCGCGCTGGATAAAATGTTCGTCATTAACAGCGACGGGAAAGCCATTCCGCTCTCTTATTTCGCCAAATGGCAGCCTTCCAACGCGCCGCTGTCGGTCAACCACCAGGGGCTGTCGGCGGCATCGACCGTCTCCTTCAACCTGCCGACCGGTAAATCCCTGTCGGAAGCCAGCGACGCGATTAACCGCGCCATGACCCAGCTTGGCGTGCCGAACACGGTGCGCGGCTCGTTCGCCGGGACGGCGCAGGTATTCCAGGAGACAATGAATTCGCAGATTATCCTGATCATCGCCGCCATCGCCACGGTGTATATCGTGTTGGGGATCCTGTACGAGAGCTACGTGCACCCGCTGACCATTCTCTCCACGCTGCCGTCGGCGGGCGTTGGCGCGTTGCTGGCGCTGGAGCTGTTCAATGCCCGTTCAGCCTAATCGCCCTTATCGGGATCATGCTATTAATTGGCATTGTGAAGAAAAACGCCATCATGATGGTCGACTTCGCCCTTGAAGCCAGCGTAACGGCAATCTGCCGCCGGAACAGGCCATATTCCAGGCCTGTCTGCTGCGTTTTCGCCCGATAATGATGACCACGCTGGCGGCGCTGTTTGGCGCGCTGCCGCTGGTGATTTCGGGGGCGATGGCTCCGAACTGCGTCAACCTCTCGGGATTACCATTGTAGGGGGTCTGGTGATGAGCCAGCTGTTAACCCTCTATACCACCCGGTGGTTTATCTGTTCTTCGATCGTCTGCGTCTGCGTTTTTCGCGTCAACCCCGACAATCGGTAACTGAATAACGATGACTGAACTACCCGCTAACGTTCGTTGGCAACTCTGGATCGTGGCGTTCGGCTTTTTTATGCAATCGCTGGACACCACCATCGTCAACACCGCCCTCCCTCCATGGCGTTAAGCCTGGGGGAGAGCCCGCTGCATATGCACATGGTGGTGGTCTCCTATGTGCTGACCGTCGCCGTCATGCTGCCGCCAGCGGCTGGCTCGCCGATCGTGTCGGCGTGCGTAATATTTTCTTCACCGCCATTATCCTGTTCACCCTCGGCTCGCTGTTCTGCTCACTTTCCAGCACGCTCAATGAGCTGGTCATGGCGCGCGTGCTACAGGGGATTGGTGGCGCGATGATGGTGCCCGTCGGCAGGCTGACGGTGATGAAAATCGTTCCGCGCGAGCAGTATATGGCGGCAATGACCTTCGTCACCCTGCCCGGCCAGGTTGGCCCGCTGCTTGGCCCGGCACTGGGCGGGATACTGGTGGAGTACGCCTCCTGGCACTGGATTTTCCTGATCAACATCCCGGTCGGGATTATTGGCTGCATCGCCACCCTGATGCTGATGCCTAACTACACCGTCCAGACGCGGAAATTTGATATTTCGGGTTTCGTGGTGCTGGCGCTGGGCATGGCAACGTTAACCTTAGCCCTCGACGGCCAGAAAGGCCTTGGCATTTCATCGCTAACGATGGGCATGTTGGTCGCCGTCGGTATGATGTCGATTGGATTGTATCTGTGGCATGCGCGCGGCAACGACAGCGCGCTGTTCAGCCTTAAGCTGTTTAACACCTCCACCTTCTCGCTGGGGCTGGCAGGCAGCTTTGCCGGGCGCATCGGCAGCGGCATGTTGCCGTTTATGACGCCGGTGTTCCTGCAAATCGGCCTGGGCTTCAGCCCCTTCCACGCAGGGCTGATGATGATTCCGATGGTGCTGGGCAGCATGGGCATGAAGCGGATAGTGGTGCAGGTGGTCAACCGCTTCGGTTACCGCCACGTGCTGGTATTCGCCACGCTCGGGCTGTCGTTAATCAGCCTGCTGTTTATGTTCACCGCGCTGGCAGGCTGGTACTACGCGCTACCGGTGGTGCTGTTTATTCAGGGAATGGTCAACTCCAGCCGTTTCTCCTCGATGAATACCCTGACGCTGAAAGACCTGCCGGACGAATTCGCCAGCAGCGGCAACAGCCTGCTGTCGATGATCATGCAGCTCTCCATGAGTATCGGCGTTACCATCGCCGGGATTCTGCTGGGCATGTTCGGTCAGCAGCACATTGCCATCGGCAGCGAGGCGACGCATCACGTCTTTATGTACACCTATATTTGTATGGCCATCATTATTGCGCTTCCCGCTCTCGTCTTCGCGCGCGTGCCGGACGACACCAGCAAAAACGTGGTTATTGCCCGACGCAAACTGAAGGAGTAGACCGTGAAATTATGGCGCCCGGGAATTTCCGGCAAACTGTTTCTCGCCATCTTAGCCACCTGCATCGTGCTGCTGATCAGCATGCATTGGGCCGTGCGCATTAGCTTTGAGCGCGGCTTTATTGACTATATCAAGCGTGGCAACGAGCAGCGGTTGCAGCTGCTGAGCGACGCACTGGCTGAGCAGTATGCCCAGCACGGAAACTGGCGCTTCTTACGCAATAACGATCGTTTTATTTTCCAGATCCTCCGTTCGTTTGAACATGACAACAGTGATGACCGCCAGCCGCCCGGCCCTCCGGGCCGGACGGCGAACCGCCTCGCGGCCCGGATCGCGGCGGCATGCCGCCGCACGGCTGGCGCACGCAGTTCTGGGTAGTCGACCAAAACGCTCGCGTGCTGGTCGGCCCGCGCGAAGCGGTGCCGCACGACGGCTCCCGGCGCGGCATTATCGTCAACGGTATGGAGGTCGGCGCGGTGATCGCTTCACCGGTCGAGCGGCTGACCCGCAACACCGATATCAACTTCGATCAACAGCAGCGCCGCACCAGTTGGCTTATCGTCGGGCTGGCGACATTGCTGGCGGCGCTGGCGACCTTCCCGCTGGCACGCGGGCTGATTGCCCCGGTGCGGCGGCTGGTGGAAGGCACCCACAAACTGGCGGCGGGCGACTTTTCCACCCGTGTCCCGGTGAGCAGCAGCGATGAACTGGGCAGACTGGCGCAGGACTTCAACCAGCTCGCCAGCACGCTGGAAAAAAACCAGCAGATGCGTCGTGATTTGATGGCCGATATCTCCCACGAGCTACGCACGCCGCTGGCGGTACTGCGCGGCGAGCTGGAGGCGATTCAGGACGGCGTGCGCAAATTCACCCCGGAATCGGTCACCTCTTTGCAGGCCGAAGTCGCCACCCTGACCAAGCTGGTTGATGACCTGCATCAGCTATCGATGTCCGATGAAGGGGCGCTGGCCTACCAGAAAGCGCCGGTCGATATCATTAGCCTGATTGAAATCGCCGCCGATGCCTTCCGCGAACGTCTTGCCAGCCGTGGGCTGACGCTCAATCTGGCGCTGGCAGAAAACGCCACCGTGTTTGGCGATCCGGACCGCTTGATGCAGTTATTCAATAACCTGCTGGAAAACAGCCTGCGCTATACCGACAGCGGCGGCCAGGTGCTGATTCGCACCGAACTGCTCCCACAAAGCATCGTGCTGGAATTCGCCGACAGCAGCCCCGGCGTCAGCGATGAACAGCTGGCGAGGCTTTGCGAGCGTTTCTACCGTACCGAAGGTTCTCGCAACCGCGCCAGCGGCGGCTCTGGGCTGGGATTGGCCATTTGCGCGAACATCGTCACCGCCCACGGCGGGCACCTCAACGTTGGGCATTCGCCTTTTGGTGGGGTTAGCATTAAAGTAGAGTTACCGCTGGAACGTGTATTACCGAGAGAAATATGACCGAGTTACCGATTGATGAAAATGCCCCACGCATCCTGATTGTGGAAGATGAACCCAAGCTGGGGCAGTTGCTCATCGACTATTTACTGGCAGCGCACTACGCCCCGACGCTGATTAGCCACGGCGACAAAGTGCTGCCGTACGTGCATCAGACGCCGCCGGATCTCATCCTGCTGGATCTGATGCTGCCGGGCACCGACGGTCTCACCCTCTGCCGCGAAATTCGTCGCTTCTCCGACGTTCCTGTGGTTATGGTGACCGCTAAAATTGAAGAGATCGACCGTCTGCTGGGCTTAGAGATCGGCGCCGATGACTACATCTGCAAGCCGTACAGCCCGCGCGAAGTGGTTGCGCGCGTGAAAACCATTTTACGCCGCTGCAAGCCGCGTCACGAACTACAAACGCTGGACGAACAAAGCCCGCTCATCGTTGATGAAAGCCGTTTTCAAGCCTCATGGCGCGATCGCCCGCTGGACCTCACCCCTGCCGAGTTTCGCCTGCTGAAAACGCTGTCGCAGGAGCCTGGCAAAGTGTTCTCGCGCGAACAATTGCTGAATCATCTGTACGACGACTACCGCGTGGTGACCGACCGTACCATCGACAGCCATATTAAAAACCTGCGCCGCAAGCTGGAATCGCTTGACGCCGATCAGTCGTTTATCCGCGCGGTGTACGGTGTAGGCTATCGCTGGGAAGCCGACGCCTGCCGTCTGTCCTGATACCTTCGAGCGGCGCGCGCTCGCCGCTCTCACTTCTCCTCTGCTCGCAACTTCGCCAATTTCTCCCATACTCATAGTGTCAGTCGATACGTTCAACGATGTTAATTTAATCAAGGAGTCACCATGGCTGGTTGGTTTGAATTAAGCAAAAGCAGCAACGATCAGTTTCGATTTGTTCTGAAGGCGGGAAACGGGGAGGTTATTCTCACCAGCGAGCTGTACACCACCCGGGCGGCCGCGGAAAAAGGCATCGCCTCGGTGCGGGTCAACAGCCCGCAGGACGCGCATTATGAAAAGAAAACCGCCACCAACGGCAAATTCCACTTCAACCTGAAAGCGGGCAACCACCAGGTCATTGGCACCAGTCAACTCTACGCGACCGAGCAATCGCGTGATAAAGGCATCGCCTCGGTGAAAACCAACGGCGCCAGCGAGACCGTCAAAGATAATACCTGATGGCAGATCCTCCGCCGGGTTGTCTCCCGCGACGACCCGGCGCTTTACCTCGCCTCCCACAGCGCTACAATGCCCGCCCTTAATGTGGGGCACTCCCCAACTCGCCGCATCAGGTGCGGCGAATCTGACCTGTCATCAGAACGAGAAAATCATGTTTAAACCGGAACTCCTTTCCCCGGCGGGAACGCTGAAAAATATGCGTTACGCTTTCGCTTACGGCGCTGACGCGGTTTACGCGGGCCAACCTCGCTACTCCCTGCGCGTACGTAACAACGAATTCAATCACGAAAACTTGCAGCTCGGCATCAACGAAGCCCACGCGTTGGGTAAAAAATTCTATGTGGTCGTGAACATCGCGCCGCATAACGCCAAGCTGAAAACCTTTATTCGTGACCTGAAGCCGGTGGTGGATATGGGCCGGATGCGCTGATTATGTCCGATCCGGGCCTGATCATGCTGGTGCGCGAGCACTTCCCGGAGATGGACATTCACCTGTCGGTACAGGCGAACGCCGTCAACTGGGCCACGGTGAAGTTCTGGAAACAGATGGGGCTGACCCGCGTCATTCTTTCCGCGAGCTGTCGCTGGAAGAAATTGAAGAAATTCGCAGCCAGGTGCCGGATATGGAGATTGAGATCTTCGTTCACGGCGCGCTGTGCATGGCCTACTCCGGCCGCTGTCTGCTTTCCGGCTACATCAACAAGCGCGACCCGAACCAGGGCACCTGCACCAACGCCTGCCGCTGGGAATACAACGTGCAGGAAGGCAAAGAAGACGACGTTGGCAACATCGTCCACAAATATGAGCCGATTCCGGTGCAAAACGTTGAGCCTACGCTGGGCGTCGGCGCGCCGACCGACCAGGTGTTTATGATTGAAGAAGCCAAACGTCCGGGCGAGTACATGACCGCCTTTGAAGACGAGCACGGCACCTACATCATGAACTCGAAAGACCTGCGCGCCATTGCCCACGTTGAGCGTCTGACCCAGATGGGCGTGCACTCGCTGAAAATTGAAGGCCGTACTAAATCCTTCTACTACTGCGCGCGTACCGCACAGGTGTACCGCAAGGCCATCGACGATGCCGCCGCCGGCAAACCGTTCGACACCAGCCTGCTGGAAACCCTGGAAGGCCTGGCGCATCGCGGCTATACCGAAGGCTTCCTGCGTCGCCACACCCATGACGACTATCAGAACTACGAATACGGCTATTCGGTTTCCGAGCGTCAGCAGTTTGTCGGCGAATTTACCGGCGAGCGTAAAGGCAACCTGGCCGCGGTAGCGGTGAAAAACAAATTCCTGATTGGCGATAGCCTGGAGCTGATGACCCCACAGGGCAACGTCAACTTCACGCTGGAACATATGGAAAACGCCAAAGGCGAAGTGATGCCGGTCGCGCCCGGCGACGGCCACACCGTATGGTTGCCCGTGCCGGAAGATATGGCGCTGGAGTATGGCCTGCTGATGCGTAATTTCTCAGGACAATCCACTCGCAATCCGCATAACGGCTAGTACATTTATATTGTTTTTCAATAGCAAGGATTCTTAGAAATGGATCACAGACGGAATTATTGATTCCAGATACTATTCCCTCGCTGAAAAACATAACCCATAAATGCTAGCTGTACCTAGGAACCACCTCCTTAGCCCGTGTAATCTCCCTTACACGGGCTTATTTTTTTAAACAAAAGCAAAGTTCAGTGCCGCGCCTTACTTAAGGTGAGCTGTAAACCCGCTACCGCAGCGAGCTGAGCTAGCGTCGTAACCGTCGGATTCCCCTTCTCAGATAACGCACGGTAAATACTTTGACGCGCCAGCCCCGTTTTTTTTGCCGCCTCGGCAATCCCACCCGGGCCTCTAATACACGGCGCAAAGCGATAAGGAACCCTCCTAAACCCCCTTCCTCGTTAATCTCCTCGAGCGCGGTTTTTAGATAGAGGTCGGCGTAATCGGGATCGGCACGAAACGCTTCAATCATGAGCTTGTCGCGATCTACCGCTGGCGGCATTGCATTGGTTTTTTTAGTTGTGATTGTCATTTAGCCCTCGCTTTAAAATCTTTAAGATATTCAACTGCTTTATCTATATCAGCGGCCTGTGTTCTCTTCGTGCCGCCAATATGTAATAGAATAATCTCGCCATTTTCTAACGAGTAATACACCCGATAACCGGGGCCATAATCAATACGTAGCTCCCAGACCCCCTCCCTTTCAAACTTGTGATCTCCGAAGTTCCCCGACTCAGCCCGGTCTATCCTGATATCGATCCTGGCGGCAGCCGTTCGATCCTTCTTTTTTAACCGGCCAGCCAATCACAAAAAGGCTGATTACCGTTTGCATCCTGGTAAAATTGAGATTTATACATCCCATTACCCTCATTCCTTTGTCGGTTCTATATTGTCACTTATAAGAGACAGCAAGACAATGTATTTGTCACCTATAAGAGACAACAGGCATATCTGCGCATCGTTTGTTACACTCTTTACATCCCCATAAAGAGGCGCCACGGATGTCAGACTTTCCAGCAAGCTTATTGATACTTAACGGCAAAGGAGCCAACAATCCTGAACTGCGCGAGGCAGTAAACCTGCTGCGCGATGAAGGCGTGGTGATTCACGTGCGCGTTACCTGGGAGAAAGGTGATGCCGAACGCTACGTCGAAGAAGCCGTTGCGCTGCAGGTGGCGACGGTGATTGCCGGCGGCGGTGACGGCACGATCAATGAAGTGGCGACAGCGCTGATTCAGTGCGACAGCAGCTGGTACCGGCGCTCGGTATTGTGCCGCTCGGCACCGCGAACGATTTCGCCACCAGCGTCAATATTCCCACCGATATGGCTAACGCCCTTAAGCTGGCGATTGCCGGTCGTGACGTGCCGGTGGACATTGCCCAAGTCAATCGTGAGACCTGCTTTATCAATATGGCAACCGGCGGCTTTGGCACGCGCATTACCACCGAAACGCCGGAGAAGCTGAAGTCCGCGCTGGGCGGTGTATCGTATTTGATTCACGGCCTGATGCGCATGGATACCCTGAAACCCGACCGCTGCGAAATTCGTGGCGAGAACTTTAGCTGGCAGGGCGACGCGCTGGTAATTGGCATCGGCAACGGTCGCCAGGCGGGCGGCGGGCAACAGCTGTGCCCGGAGGCGTTGATTGACGACGGCCTGCTGCATCTGCGTATTTTCACCGGCGAAGAGCTGCTGCCCGCGCTGTTGAATACGCTCGCCAGCGACGACGGTAAAGAGAACCTGGTGGACAGCGTATCACCGTGGTTTGAGGTCACCGCATCGCATGAGATGACCTTTAACCTCGACGGCGAGCCGCTCTGCGGGACCTCGTTCCGCATGGAGATTTTACCGGCGGCGCTGCGCTGTCGCCTGCCGCCGGATTGCCCGCTGCTGCGTTAACGCATCGCGCGTTTTAAGATGCGCTCCGACTGACGCTTGAAATCCGCCGCCGCTTCGGCGACGGTTTTCTTGCCGTAGTCGATGGACTGCAACGCGCTGTCAAACTCCTGCACCAGCTGGGATCTTCCAGATACGGCGACACGCCGACCTTCGCCGGTAGCGACAGCGCGAGCTTAATGCCGGCCACCGATGGGTCTTTGTCATTGATCACGCCGGATGCCGTCAGCGTCTCCACGCCGCTTTTGCTGAGCGGCACACCGCGCTCCAGGCCGAGCAGCGTCACGCCCTCCTTGCTGTTGAGCAGAAAGTTAATCAGCTTCGCCGCCGCCTGCGGGTGTTGGGTGGTTTTACCAATCGACAGCATCATTGACGGCTTCATAAACAGCCCTGCGTCGGTGGCGCCAGCTAACATCGGATAACTCCCCAACTCCAGCTTCGCCGGTGGTTTCAGGTTATCGGAATATTTGGTCACGGCGGTATTCCACATGTACACGCCGCCCACTCGCCTTCAATCCACGGCTTCATCTCATAGATATTCCCCTTGCCGAAGGAAGCGTAGTACTTCATGTCGGGAATAACGTGATTATCGATCAACGTTTTATAGAGCTGGAAAAACTCCACCCATTGCGCATCGCTATAGGTAAACTTTTTGCTCTGCTCATCGATGGCTGGCATGTTGTATTTCTGCACCATATAAGAGTTGAGCAACGCCAGCACGCCGAGGCTTTCCGGGCCACCGGATAGTATTGTTTGCCGAGCTTAGTCTCAAAGGTTTTCCCGGCGTGCATCAACTCATCCCAGTTTTGCGGATAGCTTAATCCCGCTTTTTTCCACGTCTGATCGTTGTAGTAGAAGATGCGCGCGGTCATGGCGACCGGAATCCCGTTCAGTTTGCCCTTCACCGTCACCGGCTGAAGATCTTTGGCGGTGAACTGGTCCAGGCCGATTTCGTCTTTCACTTTATTGAGATCGTAAAAACCGTTGCCGTCTTTCGAGAACAGCGTCAGCCAGTTCCAGTTGGTTTGCATCACATCCGGCTCGGTGCCGCCGCCAGCTGCGTGGTGAGACGCGAGGTATGGCCGTCCCAGCCGGTATATTCCGCTTTGACGTTGATATCCGGGTTTTGTTGATGGAAGGCTTCCAGCGCTTTCAAGGTTACCTGATGACGACTGTTGCCGCCCACCAGGACATACGCAGGTCGATGGTTTCCGCGGCCAGCGCGGAGGTAGTACAGGCAGACAGCAATAACGGGAGAGCAATACGGAATGACTTTTTAGGCATTTTTAATTATTCCCGGAGGCAAATTGGAAAAGTAGAGGTAGGCCGGATAAAGCGTTTACGCCGCCATCCGGCCCCGTGGAGAACGGCTAGTAAGCCGCCACCTCCCGCGCCATTTCGCGCGTGTACTGGCGGCTGGCGTTCACCAACATCTGGGTGTACGGCGTTTTGGCCTCGCCGTTCACCAGTGCGTCAACGCTAAGCGTTTCGAGAATTTTGCCGTACTGCATCACCGCCACCTTCTGGCAGAGATGGGCAATCACGCCCAGATCGTGGGTCACCATCAGGTAGGTCAGGTTCGACTCTTTTTGCAGCTCCGCCAGCAGGTTGAGGATCTCCGCCTGCACCGAGACGTCCAGCGCCGAGGTGGGTTCATCGAGCAGCAGCACCTGCGGCTCAAGGATCAGCGCGCGAGCAATCGCCACGCGCTGACGCTGGCCGCCGGAGAGCTGGTGCGGATAGCGGTCGCGAAACGCGCGATTCAGCCCCACGCGATCCAGCAGCGTGTTGATGCGCCGGTCACGCTCGCTGATACCGTGGATTTGCAGCGGCTCTTCCAGAATATCGCCAATGGTATGGCGCGGATGCAGAGAACCGTAAGGATCCTGAAACACCATCTGCACCTTACGGCAGCGTTCGCGGCTGATGTTGTGATCCAACCGCTGGCCGTTGATCGCCAGCTCGCCCTGCCAGTGGCTAAACAGCCCGGCCAGGCACTTCAGCACCGTGGTTTTGCCGGAACCGGACTCCCCACCAGGCCGTAAATCTCGCCCGGCTGGACGTGGAAATTGACGTCATACAACACCTGGTTGCGCTTCTCGCCTTCACCAAACACCAGGTTCAGATTTTTCACTTCAATCATGATGCGCTCCTTAATCCGTCAGCCAGCAGGCCTGACGCTGTAGCACCGGCAGCACCGGGCGACGATGCTGCATATCCGGCAGCGCGCTGATTAGGCCTGCGTGTACGGATGCTTCGCATTGTCGAGATCGCAGGCGGCGATGGACTCCACCACCCGACCGGCGTACATCACCAGCACCCGATCGCAGAAGCTGCGCACCAGGTTGATGTCGTGGCTGATAAAAATCAGCCCCAGCCCGCGCGATTTCACCAGGTCGTCGAGCAGCCCCAGCACCTGCAAACGTACGGAAACGTCCAGCGCCGAGGTGGGCTCATCGGCAATCACCAGCTCCGGGTCGGTAATCAGCATCATCGCAATCATGATGCGCTGCCCTGGCCGCCGGAGATTTCATGCGGATAGAGGTTATAAACGCGCTGCGGGTCGCGGATGCGCACCACGTCGAGCATCTCCAGCGCTTTGGCTTTCGCCTCCGCCTTATGCCCGTATGGTGCGTTAGCCAGGCTTCGGCAATCTGATCGCCCACACGCACCACCGGGTTCAGCGAGTATTTCGGGTCCTGCATAATCATCGAAATTCGTTTGCCGCGAATGGTGCGCATCTGCGCTTCGCTGGCGTTAAGCAGATCGATATCGCCAAACTGCATCCGGCTGGCGTCAATGCGCGCCTTTTTCGGGTGCAGATACAACAGCGCGCGCCCGACGGTCGATTTTCCCGAACCGGATTCACCGACAATCGCCAGTTTTTCACGCCCCAACTGGAAGGAGACACCGCGCACCGCATGGGTGACCGCGCTGCCGTTGACAAAGTCGACGCACAGGTCGCGCACGTCGAGCAGCGGTGCAGCGTTATTCGCTGCGAGGATCGAGGATGTCACGTAGGCCATCTCCTAAGAAGTTGAACGCTAAGCTGTTGATCAGAATCGCCAGCCCCGGAATCGTCACCACCCACCAGCACTCCATCATGTAGGTACGGCCGCTGGAGATCATCGCCCCCACTCCGGCTCCGGCGGCTGTGCGCCGAGGCCGAGGAAGCCGAGACCAGCGGCGGTCAGGATGATCCCCGCCATGTTCATGGTGATACGAATAATCACCGACGGCAGGCACAGCGGCACAATATGGCGCCACAGCACGCGGCCGGAGAGGCCCCTGCAAGCGGACGGCGGAGATAAAATCCGCCTGGCGCAGCGATAGCGTTTCGGCGCGCGCCAGACGTGCAATCGGCGGCCAGGCGGTAAGCGTAATGGCGATCACCACGTGCTCCAGCCCTGGCCTAAGGCGGCGACGAACGCCAGCGCCAGCACCAGGCTCGGGAAGGAGATAAAGATGTCGGTAACGCGCATCAGCACCATGTCTACCTTGCCGCCGAAGTAGCCCGCGCAGACGCCGAGCAGCAGCCCCAGCGGGCCGACAGTCACCGACACCAGCAGCACGATGTACAGCGTAATGCGCGAACCGTAGACCAGACGACTAAAGATATCGCGGCCAAACTCGTCGGTGCCAAACCAGTGCTGAGCGTTCGGCGCGGTAAGCGCGTTGCTTAAGTCCTGCACCAGCGGGTTATACGGGGCAATCAGCGGCGCAAAAATCGCCACCACCAGCAGCAGGAAAATAATCCCGCCGCCAATCGCCGTTAACGGGTTACGCGCCATCTTGCCGATAAACCCACCGGCGCGGACCAGCGCACGTTGCAAACGCTGGCGGCCTTCGCCAGCGCCGCCGCGCAGAGACGTATCCAGAGAAACCGTCATGATTTTGTCCTCGGATCGAAGAATTGATACAGCATGTCGGACAGCAGGTTGAGCATCACAAAGATCACCCCACCAGCAGCACGCAGCCCATCACCGCATTCATATCGCCCAGCAGCAGGCTGCCGGTGAGATAGGAGCCAAAGCCCGGCCAGGAGAAGACGGTTTCAATCAGTACCGCCCCCTCCAGCAGCGAACCGTAGGCCAGCGCCACCACCGTCAGCAGCTGCACGAGGATGTTGCGAAACGCGTGATTCCAGATCACCTGACGTTCGGTTAACCCTTTCACGCGGGCAGTGATGATAAACTCCTGCGACAGCTGCGCCAGCATAAAGCTACGGGTCATACGGCTGATATAGGCCAGCGAGTGGAAGCCCAGCAGCGCGGCAGGCAGAATCAGGTGATTGATGGCGTTCCAGAACACCTCACTGTTACCGGCCAGCAGCGCATCGACGGTCATCAGCCCGGTACGGCGCGGCACGATGCCGTCCAGCCCCAGGTCAACGCGCCCGGCACCGCCCACCCAGCCAAGCCAGGCGTAGAACACCAGCAGCCCCATCATCCCCACCCAGAAAATCGGTGTGGAGTAACCGGCCAGGCTGATAATGCGCACCACGTAATCGGAGATGCTGTTACGACGCGCGGCCGCCAGTACGCCTAGCGGAATGCCGAGGCCCGCACCAACGATAATCGCCATCGTCGCCAGTTCCATGGTCGCCGGGAAGACGCGAATAATGTCGTCGGTCACCGGTTTACCGGTCAGCAGCGCGTTACCGAGGTCGCCGTGCAGCAGGTTGACGAAATAAATACCAAACTGGGTCATCAGCGACTGGTCAAAGCCCAACTGGTGATAGACCTGCTGGTAGGTGCTCTGGTCGGCATCCGGGCCGACAATCGCCAGCACCGGGTCGATGGGCATCACGCGGCCAATGAAAAAGGTCAGCAACAGCAGGCCAAACAGCGTAATCGCCACCTGCATCAACCGTTTTGAAAAGCGCCGGGTCCGGGAGCCGGGCGCGAGAATTGCCGTACTCATCCTTTATCTCCTTCGCTCACTTTGTAGACGTCACGCAGGAACGTGGTCGCCGACGGGTGGGTTGGTAGTCTTTCACTTCGTTACGCACCACCACGGAATCGACCATCTGCGAGACCGGGATCATCGCCGGATCAGCGCGTCGAAGCGGGTCTGAATCGCCTGATAGTCGGCAATCTGCTTCTGCGGATTACGTTCCAGCAGCGCGCCGTCGATCATCTCGTTCAACTGCTTGTCGTAAAAACCGGTACGCCAGCCCTGGAAGTTGGTGAGCCGCGCTTCGTCGCTGTTGTCCGGGTTATAGACCAGCGCGCGCAGGCTGGAGTGCGGATGCGGCTCCATGCCGCTGCCGCCGCGCCCGACCAGCATGTCAAACTTGCGTTCGCGCATCGCGCCGTAAATCTGGTTGCCGGTGCCGGTGATAATTTTGGCGTTGATGCCCGCCTGCATCAGCGTCGACTGCACGGCGATGGCGATGTTGAGGAACGGCTGGTCCGAGAGCACGCGCAGCGTGGTATCAAAACCGTCCGGATAGCCCGCTTCCGCCAGCAGCTTTTTCGCCTTCGCTAAGTCAAAGCTGTAGCCAGGATCCGGCAGCGTTGACGGCATCCCCGCCTTGATTGGCCGCTGGTGCAGTACGCCGTAGCCCGGCATCAGCGCTTTGTTAATCCCCTGATAATCAATCAGGTAGCGTACCGCTTCACGCACCTTCGGATTGGCGAAGTGCGCCTCTTTCATGCTCATCGCCACGTAGTACATGGTGCCGCGTTGCACCGCGTCGACGGTAAGCTGTGGGTCTTTGCGCAGGGCGTTGATGTCCGATACCGCCATGTTGTTGGCAATATCAAGGTCGCCTTTTTCAATCATCAGGCGCAGGGTCTGCGACTCCTGGAAGTGGCGCAGCACCACGCGGCTCATCTTCGGCTCGCCGCGCCAGTAGTCCGGGTTACGCTTCATGCGCAGCACGTCTTTGGCCTGCCAGGTCTCCAGCATAAACGGCCCGGATCCGGCTTCGTGCGTGGTCAGCCACTTGTTGCCCCAGTCGTTATCCTGTTCATGGCTCTGCACGGTTTTGCTGTCGAGCACGCCAAGGTTACCCAGCGCGCCGAGCGAGTAAATCACCAGCTGCGGGTCGTTGGCCTTCGGCAGGACGATCTGCACGGTATAGTCGTCCAGCGCGGTAACCTGCTTGTCGACGTTCTTTTTGCTGAAGCCGTAAGACTTCCACACCGATGCCTGCGCGAGGTTAAGGTGCAGAATACGGCGCATCGACCACACCACGTCGGCGGCGGTCAGCGGGTTACCGGAGTGAAACTTAACGTTGTTTTGCAGATGGAAGGTCAGCGTTTTGCCATCCGGGCTGATGTCCCAGGATTTGGCCAGTGCCGGTTTGACGTTGGTCAGCTGTTCAGGGTCCAGTTCAACCAGCGAATCATAGAGATTGACCACGATACCCACCACTTCATTACCGGTCATCGCAGCCGGGTCGAGGGTCAGCAGGTTGTTCATGTTCATGCCGATAATGAGCTGATCCGGCGGCGTTTTCGCCAACGCCGCCCCGCTCCCCATCGTCATGGTGAGCGCGAGCAAACACGCTCCCAGTAAGGAGGATTTTTTCATCTATCTATCGCCTGTAGGGTACGACAGGCTACGAATCCGTACGCGCCTGTCTTGTCTTTGTTATGTGTCAGTCGTGGCTGACGGTATTGGCTTCGATATATGCAAAGTTAATGTCTTCGCCCAGTCCTGGGCGCTGAGACAGGTGAACAAAGCCATCCGCGTCCATTGGGTCGATGATGCTGTTCAGGTAGGCCGCCGGCTGGTCGTAGTCGAGGAACGGATGCAGCAAACCGCGCTCATACCAGCGACAGTTGCGGATCGCCCCGACCACCGCCAGGCTCGCCGCGCCGTTGCCGTGCACTTCGCAGTCCATGCCGAAGGATTCCGCCAGCGCCGCCACCTTCATCGTTGGCGTAATGCCGCCCACGCCGTTAGCGCCCGCGCGCAGAATGTCGCACGCGCCCGCTTTCACCCAATCCGCACGGCTGTGGTGCTTACCGCCAAAGCTTTCCGGCCCGATAATCGGGATAGAGAGGTTTTCCGCCAGCCATGCGTAGGACGACATGCTGTCCTCTTCCATCGGTTCTTCAAACCACGCGAAGTTGAGTTTTTCCAGCTCCTTACCTATCCACAGCGCTTCAGTACGGCTGTACCAGTGGTAGCCGTCGATCATCAGATCGATATCCGGCCCCACCGCCTCGCGTACCGCGGCGCAGGCTTTGATATCCATTTTCGGGTTTGGCGCGAAGGAGACCGGCGGCATCCAGGTGTGCAGCTTGATAGCCTTATAGCCGCGCGCCACCAGAGTTTCGGCAAAGGCCGCGTACTCTTCCGGCGTGGACAGACCGCCTTCTAAATCGTCGCCACACATGGTGCTGCCGTAGGCCGGCACTTTGTCACGATAGCCGCCGAGCAGTTTGTAGACCGGCATATTGAGCTTACGCCCAATCAGGTCCCACAATGCTTGTTCCACGAAAGACAACGCGCGTTCGGTCAGCTGATGCGCGCTGCCGCGCTGCCAGTGCACCAGGTCCTGCCAGATGCGTTCGCGGTCGAACGGATCCTGGCCAACCAGCACTTTACGGAAAAAGGTATTTACCACGAACGGGCGCACGATTTCCGGCGGCGCAAACGAGTAACCCTTGCTGCCATCGTCCGCAGTGATCGTCAGCATCGCCATTTTGGCCATGCTTTCTGGCCCGGATGGGAGTGCCCGGCGCTATCGGAGACGCGTCGAGTGGGATGCTGGAAAACTGTGACATTTACAGATTCAATTTTCATTATGTGTCCTTAGTACAACATTCGACATGGCGCTTAACGCGCCACAATCCTGTGTCCAACACTGATCCGATAAAACGGTTTTAGGGAATTGAAAAGGCGTTTCATGACTAATCTAAGCACAAAATAACAGCGCTTCCACGGACAAATAGCGCTAACAATCGACTGTTTTTTGGGCATGCGCACAAGGAGGCGTGATGTTTTTCACAAAAGGATAACGAAGTGTGAAGGGGATCGGCCTCCTCACCCTGGCGGGCGAGGAGGCAAACTTTTAGGCGAAGGTAATCTTGCTATCGAGGTAAACGTCCTGCACGGCGTTGATCAACTGCACGCCGTCGGCCATGGATTTTTTGAACGCCTTACGGCCCAGAATCAGCCCCATGCCGCCAGCGCGTTTATTGATAACCGCGGTACGTACCGCGTCGGACAGGTCGGTCTCACCGCCCGCCGCGCCGCCGGAGTTAATAAGCCCCGCGCGGCCCATATAGCAGTTCGCCAGCTGATAACGCACCAGGTCAATCGGGTTGTCGGTGGTCAATTTGCTGTATACCCGATCGTCGGTATAGCCAAAGTTCACCGCTTTATAGCCGCCGTTATTTTCGGCCATTTTTTGTTTGACGATATCCGCGCCGATAGTGGCAGCCAGATGGTTAGCCTGCCCGGTCAAGTCGGCGGAGACGTGGTAGTCAACGCCGTCTTTCTTAAACGCCGGGTTGCGCAGATAGGCCCACAGCACGGTAACCAGCCCCAGCTCATGCGCGCGCTCGAAAGCGGCAGAGATCTCCTCAATCTGGCGGCGAGACTCTTCTGAACCAAAGTAGATGGTCGCCCCTACGGCCACCGCGCCAAGGTTGAAAGCCTGCTCAACGCTGGCGTACAGCGTTTGATCAAAAGTATTCGGATAGCTCAGCGTTTCGTTGTGGTTGAGCTTCACAAGGAATGGAATGCGGTGCGCGTAGCGACGCGAAACCGACGCCAGCACGCCGTAGGTTGAGGCCACGCAGTTACAGCCCGCCTCAATGGCCAGTTCGACGATGTTTTTCGGATCAAAATAGAGCGGGTTGGCGGCAAACGAGGCCCCGGCCGAATGCTCAACGCCCTGATCGACCGGCAGAATCGACAGGTAGCCCGTACCGGCTAAACGCCCGGTGTTGTAGAGCGTCTGCATGTTTCTCAACACCGCAGGCGGGCGGTTGTTATCCACCATCACCCGGTCAACGTAGTCGTGGCCAGGCAGATAGAGCTGGTCGGCTGGAATGGTCATACAACGATGCTGTAAAAGGCTGTCGGCGTCTTTGCCAAGCAACTGCGCAATATCAGTCATAGCTATGCTCCCGTAAGCGCCGACATCATGTCGGCTGGATGTCCTGCTCAAGTTTTTTGAGCAGGATAAGCCTGGTACCGGGGGCGTAGAATGTCCAACTTTTGTCGGTTTTAACGCACACGCTGCTGGCACGCAGACGGGACAGTTACCACCACTCGTGGAAATGGTGCACCGGGCCAATCCCCTCGCCCACTTCCAGCGTATCGGCCTGAGCCAGCGCTTTCGACAGCCAGGCTTTCGCCACCGGCACCGTTTCCTGCCAGCTGGCGTGACGTGGCCGTAACGCCGCCAGCGCCGCCGACAGCGTACAGCCGGTGCCATGGGTGTTTTTGGTCACCACCCGTGGCGCGGTAAACCGCGTTTCACCGTCGGCGGTAAATAGCCAGTCCGGGCTTTCGGCGTCGTCCAGATGGCCGCCTTTCATCAGCACCGCCTCACAGCCCAGCGCCCGCAGCGCGCGCCCTTGTTCCAGCATCTCACGTTCGCTGCGGGCATGCGGCGCGTCAAGCAGCGCCGCCGCCTCCGGCAGGTTTGGCGTAATCAACGACACCTGAGGCAGCAGACGCTGACGCAGCGTCGTCACCGCAGATGCGCACAGCAGCGGGTCGCCGCTTTTCGCCAGCATCACCGTGTCGAGCACCACGTTCTGAATGCGATAACGCGCCAGCCGCTCGGCCACAGCTTCAACAATATCGGTCTCGGCCAGCATGCCGATTTTGGTGGTATCAATGCGCACGTCGCTGAACACCGAGTCCAGCTGCGCGGCGACAAAATCGGGTTCAATGCGATAGACCGATTGCACCCCGCGGGTGTTTTGCGCCACCAGCGCGGTCATCACCGAACAACCGTAGGCACCCAGCGCGGAGAAGGTTTTCAGATCGGCCTGAACGCCTGCGCCGCCGCTAGGGTCGGTACCGGCGATGGTTAAGGCGTTAATGCGCTTCATGCCGCCACCTCCGTATTCATCGCGTACAGCACATCGAGGAAGGCAGGCATAAAGCTGCCCGGCCCTCGCCCCTCAGCGGCCTGCTGCCCGGCGAATTTCATCAGCGCGCAGGCGCCCGCCACATTTTCCAGACGGCTGCCCGGCAGCGCACAGCTGGCCGCTACTACCGCCGACAGCGCGCAGCCGGTACCCACCACCTGCGTCATCAGCGGATCCCCGCCCTGCACTGCCAGCGTTTGCTGACCATCGGTGATGTAATCCACTTCTCCCGTCACCGCCACAATCGCGCCGCTTTCTCGCGCCAGCTTCTGTGCCGCTGGCAGCGCCGTCGCGGCCGTATCGGTGGTATCCACGCCGCGCCCGCCGTGGCTCTCGCCCGCCAGCGCCAGAATTTCAGAGGCATTTCCACGAATCGCCGCAGGCTGTAATTGCAGTAAGCCGCGGCAGAATTCACTGCGCAGCGTCAGTGCGCCAACGGCAACCGGATCGAGCGTCCAGGGCGTCTTCGCCGCATTCGCGCTTTCCACCGCCGCACGCATCGCCTGCGCACGCGGCTGGGTTAAAGTGCCGACGTTTATCAGGACCGCACTGGCTATGGCGGAAAACTGCGCGGCTTCACCGGCATCAATCACCATCGCGGGCGAGGCGCCAAGGGCTAACAATACGTTGGCGGTGAAAGTCTGCACGACATCGTTGGTCATACAGTGAACAAGAGGGCATGCTGGTGAAGAAGATGGGCAGTGCGCGCGGATTGCGCGGGTTTAGCAGGTCAACGTGCATGGTTTGCTCCTGCCATAACGCGAAGAAGCAATGACCTGGAGGCCTCTGACTTCCCTACGCTGGCATTATCCAGATCAGGTGGTACGGGTATTTCTCAGCCTTCACAAGGAAGGGCACCCCGAGTCGTTTAGCGGCGTGGCCGCTTTTTTGCAAGCGTAAGGGAAGTTTCTCGCTTAAGCAAGCCTCTTCCACCGCGAGAAATCACGCTATAAACAGCAAGGTTATATCTAATAGTCGTTAAACTTTAATTAACACGCTCACGACAGGTAAAAAAAAGATAGCCATGACTTTCTTTCATACGAAACGAAAAACCAGATAGCCATAATTAAACCCGCGACGAAAGGAAAAATAAAAAAACAAAGAAAATCATTAGACTCGCTTTAGAACCAATCATAAAAACTATTTTCTATAGGAATAATCCCTATCGACGCATGGTAGAATGAGTAAAGCTAACACCATGAATTTATTGAAAAATAACATTTAAATCTCACTGCATTCACCACGTGAATCTATCAACAAAAATCATGATCCTAATCAATATTTATATAGTCAACTTACTGGATAGTTGCTTCGCGTTACAAAGAAAGCGGCAAAACTCCACTTGCCTTAGTGATTGATAGTCAATGAAAAAACTTATTATTGCTTACGCTATCGTTTCCCTCGCTCTGGTAGCAACGGGGCATTTGGTGCCGTAGTGTGTAGCAATGCAATATCAATAATAGAGAACGACTGTTATCACTCATAACATTCACAACCTGATAATAATTTATTAGTAACGTCCCAATAATAATACCAGGAACGTTATACATATATTCAGGCTGCGTTCTGAACTTTATAAAAAGCAAGGTTAATGATGAAAGCAAAATTGATCCTGTTAGCCGTAATGACCAGCTCAGCTATTTTGGCGGGCTGTTCAAGCCCGGCACAGCGGATAGCTGAATGTGAATCGCAGGGTATTTCTAAAGATACATGCTATTTATCTGAGCAAAATAGACAGCAAGGTATTAACAACGCTGCAATGGCTGCGGCTTATGCCAATGCCGCAAACGCTACGCGCACGCATGAAACGGAGCAGCATGCCCAGGCGGCGCACGTCGCCGACCCAATGCGTGAAGCGACGCTCTCTTCTAATGTGCTAAAAGCAACGCTGTCGAACGGTTTCTTCTCGGCGACGATTAATGGCAAAAAAGCCGTTGTGAAGCGTGTTAACGCCAATTTTTATGAAATTCGCGGAGCGGGCTATATTATTTCCGTCAGCATGAATGCAGACGGCATTGAAAGCGCATCGTGGAATAAGACCCATGGCCGTGACAACGGCATGCTGACCGTCAAACAATAAAGATGGATACAGGGAGGCAGACGCCTCCCTTATTCTGTTGGCGCTACTCGGCGGCGTTCTCACGCAGCGCTTTAAGCAGCAGCGTAAAGCAGGACTCAATTAGCGGCGGCAGCGTCTGCGGCCGCGCATTAGCGCCACCGTACGCGTCAGCGCTGGTTGCTGAAGCTGCGCGACCCGCAGCGTTGGGTCTTCAAGGTGGGTGGTGTAAAGCTGCGGCAAAATCGCCACCGCCAGCTGCGAGCGCACCAGCCCGTACAGCGTTTCGATATAGTCCACCTGATAACGCGTATTCAACGTCAGCCGCTGGCTTTCAACCAATGCCCCGACCAGACGCTGCACGTTCCCTTTTGAGAATACCGCAATATCGCGCCCCGCCAGCAGTTTCCAGGGTAAATGTGGCTGCCCGGCTAGCGGGTCGTCCCTGTGCAAAACCGCCACCAGCGGATCTTCACGCAGCGGGAAGAGCTGCAAATCAGCCGGCAGCGAACTGTCGATGGCGCCGACGCCAAAATCAATTTGCCCGCTTTGCAGGTCGCCAACCATGGCATCGTTGGTGCGATCGTGAAATTCAACGCGCAGACGCGGGAACGCCTGTGCCAGCATCTTCGGCAGCAAAGGAAATAACAGCGAACTGACCGACGGCACCAGCCCGATGCGCACCGTTCCGTCGCCGCCCGCTTCGACGATTTGCTGCATATCCTGAAACGCCGTCTGCGCCACGCTCAGTACCCGCTGGGCATGGGGAAGTATCGCCGCCCCAGCTCGGTTAACGTCACCGCCGAAGCGGTACGATTCACCAGCTTGCCGCCAAGCACCGCTTCCGTCTGCCGCAGAGCGCTGCTGAGCGCCGGTTGGCTAATGGCCAGACGATTCGCGGTGTCCGTAAAGTGACGCAGTTGGGCCAGCGTGACAAAATACTGCAGTTGTTTAAGCGAGAGCGCGGGCAATCGCTGCCAGGGTTCGGTCATGTTGTGCTTCACTCGTGACGATCACGCAGAATAAGCCGAAGTTATCAGGTGATAAGTTTTTTCATCTGGGCAACCGTTTGCTCTGCCCCTAAAGTAGCGCACATTATCCCTGTGCCGGAGATGTTATGTCCAGCAATGCTGAAAACCGCCGCCGCGCCGTTCAGGCCGCTCGTGGTGAAGTTCCGTTCGACCTGCTGCTCACCGATGCTTACATCGTCGATATGGCGACGGGTGAAATTCGTGAAGCCGACGTAGGTATCGTCGGCGACATGATTGCCAGCGTCCACCCGCGCGGTAGCCGCAGCGACGCCCTTGAACGCCACTCCCTGCCCGGTGAATTCCTCTCTCCCGGCCTGATGGACACCCACGTCCACCTGGAAAGCTCACATCTGCCGCCGGAGCGCTATGCCGAAATTGTGCTGGCGCAGGGAACCACCGCCGTCTTCTGGGATCCCCATGAGCTGGCCAACGTGCTGGGCGTGGCAGGCGTGCGCTATGCCGTAGAGGCGAGCCGCCATTTGCCGTTGCAGGTGATGGTTGCCGCGCCGTCCAGCGTCCCGTCGACGCCGGGTCTGGAAATGTCGGGGGCCGAATTCGCCGGCGCGGAAATGAACACCATGCTCGGCTGGCCGGAAGTGCGCGGCGTGGCGGAGGTGATGGATATGCACGGCGTGCTGCACGGCAGTTGCCGCATGCAGGAGATTGTGCAGGCGGGGCTGGACAGCGGCAAACTGATCGAAGGCCACGCTCGCGGGCTGAGCGGCGCCGATTTGCAAGCCTATCTGGCCGCAGGCGTCACCTCAGACCATGAACTGACCTCCGCTGACGATGCGCTGGAAAAGCTGCGCGCCGGGCTGACGCTCGAAATTCGGGGTTCCCACCCTTACCTGCTGCCGGATATCGTCAAAGCATTGCAAACGCTGCCGCATCTCTCTTCGCAGATTACGGTCTGCACCGACGACGTGCCGCCGGATATGCTGCTGGAAAAAGGCGGCATCATCGCCCTGCTCAATTTACTGATTGAAAACGGACTGAGGGCCACCGACGTTCTGCGTTTCGCCACGCTGAACGCCGCCATTCGTCTGCAGCGAAACGATCTGGGGCTGATTGCCGCCGGTCGCCGCGCGGATCTGGTGGTCTTTGATTCGCTGGATAAACTCTCCGCCCGCGCGGTCTACGTCGCTGGGAAACAAATCGCCCGCGACGGCAAGCTGCTGGCAGCGATTCCCCCGGCCCCCGGCGTGACGCCGCCGCGCAATACGCTGCACCTGGATCCGCTCAGCGCCGATGACTTCGCGCTGCGAGTTGGCCGCATTCAACACGGCGTCGCGCGGCTTCGCCACATCCGCGGCGCGCGCTTTACCCAATGGGGCGAAGTGGACGTCGAGATCCGTGACGGCCAGGTGCAAATTCCCGAAGGATTTAGCCTGATTTGGGTTAAGCATCGCCATGGCCGACATGCCGCCACGCCGCAGATTGCCCTGCTGGAAGGCTGGGGCGAACTGCGCGGCGCTATCGCCACCAGCTACTCGCACGACTCGCACAACCTGGTGGTGCTGGGCCGTCACCCCGAAGATATGGCCCTGGCGGCCAATCAGCTGATCGCCTCGGGCGGCGGCATGGCGCTGGCGCAAAACGGCGGCATTCTGGCCCACGTGGCGATGCCGATTGCCGGGATGCTTTCTGACAAACCCGCCGACGAGCTGGCCGCGGAATTCCGCAATCTTCGCGATCTCAGCGCGAAGGTTGCCGACTGGGAGCCGCCGTATCGGGTCTTTAAGGCGATTGAAGGCACCTGTCTTGCTTGTAACGCCGGGCCACATTTAACCGATTTAGGGCTGACCGACGGCACCACGCGACAGATTGTCGACCCGGTCATTTCATCACAACACACAGCACAACAATAATCATGGGAGCGCCACATCATGGCCGATAATACCCTTAACTCCACCACCTCCGGGAGCTGGTTGGAACGGCGCTTTGCGCTTTACTCGCGCGGCAGTTCGCTGCGTACCGAATGTCTGGCGGGCATCACCGGCTTTCTGGCCGCCGCCTATCTTTTAGTGGTCATTCCAGGCCTGCTGGCAGTAGGCGGAATGGATAAAGGGGCGGCCACCACCGGTACCATTCTGGTGTTCGTCGGCGGGACGCTGCTGATGGCGTTTTATGCCAACCTGCCGTTTATCGTCGGCCCGGTATTGGCGGGTCGGTGCTGGTAGGCGTGACGCTCGCGGGCAGTGAAAACATCGGCTGGCCGATTGGCTTAGGTATTGCCTGCTGGTCAGGGATCCTCTTTTTCCTGTTAACCAAATTCGGCCTGCGCGAAGTCGTCACCCGCTCGGTACCGCAGTCGATAAAGCTCGGATTAACCGCCTCTATTGGTCTGTTTGTCGCGGTGCTGGGGTTCCGCAACGCCGGGTTGGTGCTGGCGAACGCCAAAACGAACGCCTTAATGTTGGGCGATTTCCTGGCTCCTGGCGCGCTGGTCGCGCTGTGCGGGCTATTTCTGGCCATCGCTCTGCAGGCGCGACGCATTCCAGGCGCCATTCTGTGGGCCATTTTATTTGCCACGCTGGTCGGTATTCCGGCGGGCGTCACCCGTCTGCCAAACCACTTTATCGATGTGCCGCATTCACTGACGCCCGTGCTAGGCCAGATTGATATGCTGGGAGCGCTCAATATCGCCTTCCTGCCATTCTTGTTTGTCTTCTTCGCTTCAGAGTTCTTCTCCACCATGGGCACTACCCTGGCAGTCGGCGGGAAGCCGGGCTGCTGGATGAAGAAGGCAATATGCCGCATATCAATCGTCCGTTTATGGTCGACTCGATTGCCGCCGCGGTAGGGCCATGGCTGGGGATCCCGGCGGCCACCGCGCTGATTGAATCTTCAGCCGCGGCAGAAGCCGGAGGCAAAACCGGCCTGACGGCGCTGGCCGCGGCGGTGATGTTCCTGCTGATGCTGCTGTTCACCCGGTGGCTCTGATGATCCCGAAAGAAGCCACCGCGCCAGCATTGATTCTGATTGGTCTGAATATGTTCAGCGGCCTGCGCAAGGTCGATCTGGCCAACTTTACCGACGGTCTGCCGGTGCTGATGATGGTGATGATCACGCTGATTGCTAACAGCTTCGGTACCGGGATTGCCGGTGGCCTGCTGTTTTACATCGTGATCAAGACAATCGCCGGTAAATGGCGCGAGATTCCTGTCGGGCTGTGGGTGCTGGCAGTGCCGCTGGTGTATTACTTTGCGACGCTGGTGCGACACTAATCTTGCAGGCCCCATCAGATGAGCGTGGCAAACACGCCCGTCTGGTGGGGAGCAGAATTATCACGCTGAATTGATTGTAATTTTTTTCAAATCTTGATGACGCCCACCATCAGTAGATAATATATTTTCAGTTTACAAAGAGGCTGAAAATATTATGCCAGAACAATCAGACATTAAATTAAGACCCTTGAACGCGAAGATTTGCGCTTTGTGCACCAGCTCGATAATAACGCGAGCGTGATGCGCTATTGGTTCGAAGAACCTTATGAAGCCTTTGTTGAACTAAGCGATCTTTACGATAAACACATCCACGATCAGAGCGAACGCCGTTTTGTCATTTCGTATAATGGCAATAATGCAGGTCTGGTGGAGCTGGTTGAAATAAACCATATTCATCGGCGAGCTGAATTCCAGATTATTATCTCACCAGAATATCAGGGCAAAGGCCTGGCGACACGCGCCGCTAAGCTGGCGATGGATTACGGTTTTACCGTCCTGAATCTCTATAAGCTCTATCTCATCGTGGATAAAGAAAACGCCAAAGCCATCCATATTTATCGTAAGCTGGGTTTTATCCAGGAAGGCGAGTTAATACATGAGTTTTTCGTTAACGGCGAATACCGCAACACGATACGTATGTGTATTTTCCAGCATCAATATTTAGAGAATAATAAATCGACGGGTGGCTTGCTGAAACCGACGGCGCAATGATGACGAACATCGTCTGATATGGGCTACCCGCACCGCCGCGGAAAGCGGCTGGCGGTGCGGGATAAGCTGACGAGGCGTCCAACGCAACGGCGCTTAAGGCTGCTTCGCCGCACATTCCGCCTTCACCGCCTCATACAGTAGCCGCACCGCGGCCGAGAGTTGTTTGCGGTGCGGACAGATCATATTCAGCGGCACTCTGTCGCCCAGATAGTGCGGCAGCAGCACCTTAAGCCGCCCTTCTTGCAGATCGTCGCTGACATCCAGCCCCGATTTAAACGCAATCCCCTCACCGGCTACCGCCAGACGACGGATCACCTCAGCGTCATCGCTGGTGATATTGCCAGAAACCTGCACGCTGTGTTCTACGCCGTCGAGGCTGAGCGGCCAGCGGTCAAAGGGACGTCCGCGCAGCACGTAGGTTAGTGCATTGCAGCGTTCAAGGTCGGCGAGCGTCTGCGGTTCGCCGTGGCGGGCAATCCAGTCTGGCGACGCCACCAGCACCCGGCGATTCTCCGGCGCGACGGGCAGCGAGACGAACGATGCATCGTCGTTTTCACCGTAGCGGAATGCCACGTCCACCGGATCTTTAAAGACATCGGTGCGATGATCGGAAAACAAAATCCGCAGCCGCAGCGCCGGGTGTCGTGTGCGGAACTCACGGAAAACATTGAGCAGAAGATTACGCCCGAGATCGGACGGCACGGCAATTTGCAGCGTGCCGCTGACTTCATCATTTGGCGTGTTAATTTGCTGTAGCCCGTTTTGCAGCGCATCCAGCATTTGCAGAGCGTACGGTAGCCAGGTTTCTCCTTCCACCGTCAGCCGTAAGCTACGCGTTGAGCGGGCAAACAGGCGAATATTGAGCGCCGTCTCCAGACGCTTGATTGCCGAGCTAACCTGCGCGGGCGGGATGCCAGCCTCTCGCGCTGCCTCGCTAAAACTGCCAAGCGCCGCCGCGCGGACGAACAGTGATAAATCTTCCAGCCTGAACATGTTGGCTCCTCACAGAATAATCCTCAAAACGCGCATCATCGCTGTTTGCTTACACTTTTTAAGAAAGCAGCGCTTGCCATTCAGCCCGCGCATCAGGAATCATACGGAGCTGCAATTTTATATCCAGGATAATGTGGGGATAGTATGCGTAAAACTAAAATGATGCTTCTGGGCGTACTGTTGGCAACGGCAGGTGCGGCATGGGCGGCTCCGGCCACCGGCATCAAGCAGTATGAGTTGAAAGAGTTCACCGCCGATTTCACGCGATTCAAAATTGGCGATAACGCTCCCGCGATGTACCTGACGCCGGAGTACAACATCAAGCAGTGGCAGCAGCGTAATCTGCCCGCGCCGGATGCCGGCACCCACTGGACGTACATGGGCGGGAACTATGTACAGATCGGTGATACCGACGGCAAAATCAGCAAGATTTACGACGGTGAAATTTTCTATCACCGTTAATCACCCGCCAGCGGCGATCGCCTCACCGCTGGCTCGTTTTATTGGCTAGAAATAATGTACGCCGTTCTGATTCAAATATTGATTAACCGCTACCTCACCCGCCAGACGCTCATATAATAACAGGATGCTTAATAGTAAATCGCCGCCGCTGCGTAACAGATCATCCGGGCGATATGATGACTTTCCTCCGCCAGTTCGCTCAGATGTTCTATTATCTCCCGATATTCACCATAAATATTGACCGGCAACGTTTTCTCAACCATCTGTTCGCGGCAGTAGCGCATCGCATCGGCGGACTTCTCGCTCAGCGAGCGGCTCTGCATCAGCAATACCAGCAGCTCACGCAACTTCATCATCAACGTTTCATTATTCATTTTTCTCTCCATTGCCGCATTAATAATAATTACCACAAATAACAGGAGATGATTAACGCTCAAATTTTGCAAAGGGTGATGAAATTGAACATCTCATACACTGAGAGAGAAAACAATGTTATTAAATTGCATGATTGATTAACATCAAAACAACCAAATAATTACTTTTTCGGATGCAATGTTATTATAAAAATAAATGTATAACGGGAATAAGATAATAAATAAGGATATATTCAGAAAAATAAATCTTAGCTCGTGCGGTACAAGGTGCACCGCACGAGAATAGGGGGAATTACACCGCGCGGAATGCAATCTCGCTTGGGATAACCTCACCCTGCCAGTAGAGTTGCGCGGCGACACGGCCCGCAAGCTGGCGATAAATCTCGGTGAACTCGCTGTCCGGGCGCGCGACCACGGTCGGTGTGCCTTTATCGAGATCTTCACGCAGATTAATGTGCAGCGGCATCTGGCCCAGCAGTTGGGTATGGTATTTCTCCGCCAGCTTCTCCGCGCCGCCGGTACCGAAGATAGGCTCGTGGTGACCACAGTTGCTGCAAATGTGCATGCTCATGTTTTCCACAATGCCCAACACCGGCACTTCGACCTTCTCGAACATCACGATGCCTTTTTTGGCGTCGATCAGCGCGATATCCTGCGGCGTAGTGACCACGACGGCCCCGGTCACAGGAATGTTCTGCGCCAGCGTCAGCTGAATGTCACCGGTGCCTGGCGGCATGTCCAGCACGAGGTAGTCGAGATCCGGCCACAGGGTCTCCTGCAGCATCTGCATCAGCGCTTTACTGGCCATCGGGCCGCGCCAGACCATCGCGTTGTCGTCAGTCACCAGATAACCAATGGAGTTGGTGGCCAGACCGTGCGCCATAATCGGCGCCATGTGGGTGCCGTCCGGAGACGTCGGACGCTGGTTTTCCGCGCCCAGCATGTTCGGGATCGATGGGCCGTAGATGTCGGCATCCAGAATGCCTACTTTCGCCCTTCGGCAGCCAGCGCCAGCGCCAGGTTAACGGCGGTGGATGATTTACCGACCCCACCTTTGCCGGAACTGACGGCAATAATGTTTTTCACGCCGTTGATGCCCGGCTGGTTTTTCACACGCTTCAGCGTGGCGATGCTATGCGACAGCTTCCAGTCGATGGCTTTCGCACCGGTCACCCGCAGCAGTTCAGCGCTGGTTTGCTCTTTTAATTCTTCAAAGGCGCTGTGCCAGACAAACGGCATCTGCAGTTCGATGTGAACGGTGTCGTCCAGCCAGGCGACATGGTGCAGCGCTTTCAGCGTCGTTAAGTTGTGCTTCAGGGTGGGGTGCTGGAAGTTTGCCAGCGTACCGGCCACCATCGCACGTAGACGTTCAGGTGATTTGGCCTGGGATTCTGAGTTCATCCCGACTCCTTTGTTGTTTTCAATTGCTTTCAGTACGCCTAAGTCTACCACAGCTACGGTCAAGCATGTATGGCGCACCCACTACCCTTTTGGTAATATCAAAACCCCTTTTTACAACAGAAGAAGTAATACCCACTATGACTCAAGTCGCGAAGAAGATTCTGGTAACGTGCGCACTGCCGTACGCCAACGGCTCCATCCACCTCGGCCATATGCTGGAGCACATCCAGGCTGATGTCTGGGTCCGTTACCAGCGAATGCGCGGCCACGAGGTTAACTTCATCTGCGCGGACGATGCCCACGGCACGCCAATTATGCTGAAAGCGCAGCAACTGGGCATTACCCCAGAGCAGATGATTGCCGAGATGAGTCAGGAGCATCAGACGGACTTTGCGGGCTTTAACATCAGCTATGACAACTACCACTCAACGCACAGCGATGAGAACCGCGAGCTGTCCGAGCTGATTTACGGTCGCCTGAAAGAGAACGGTTTTATTAAAAACCGCACCATCTCTCAGCTGTACGATCCGGAAAAAGGCATGTTCCTGCCGGACCGTTTCGTTAAAGGCACCTGCCCGAAATGTAAATCACCGGACCAGTACGGCGATAACTGCGAAGTGTGCGGCGCAACCTACAGCCCGACCGAGCTTATCGAGCCGAAATCCGTGGTATCTGGCGCGACCCCGGTGATGCGTGAGTCTGAGCACTTCTTCTTTGACCTGCCCTCTTTCAGCGAAATGCTGCAGGCGTGGACCCGCAGCGGCGCGCTGCAGGAGCAGGTCGCGAACAAAATGCAGGAATGGTTTGAATCCGGCCTGCAGCAGTGGGATATCTCCCGCGATGCGCCGTACTTCGGCTTTGAAATCCCGAACGCGCCGGGCAAATATTTCTACGTCTGGCTGGACGCGCCAATCGGCTACATGGGTTCCTTCAAGAACCTGTGCGACAAGCGCGGCGACACCACCAGCTTCAACGCGTACTGGAACAAAGACTCCGACGCCGAGCTGTATCACTTTATCGGTAAAGACATTGTCTACTTCCACAGCCTGTTCTGGCCGGCGATGCTGGAAGGCAGCAACTTCCGCAAACCGACCAACCTGTTCGTCCACGGTTATGTGACGGTGAACGGTGCGAAGATGTCCAAATCTCGCGGCACCTTCATTAAAGCCAGCACCTGGCTGAATCATTTCGATGCCGACAGCCTGCGCTACTACTACACGGCGAAGCTCTCTTCCCGCATCGACGATATCGACTTGAACCTGGAAGACTTTATCCAGCGCGTCAACGCCGACATCGTCAACAAAGTGGTCAACCTGGCTTCCCGTAACGCTGGCTTTATTGCTAAGCGTTTCGACGGCGTACTGTCTGCTGAACTGGCTGACCCAGAGCTGTACAAAACCTTCACCGATGCGGCAGCCAGCATCGGCGAAGCGTGGGACAGCCGTGAATTCGGTAAAGCGATTCGTGAAATCATGGCGCTGGCCGACGTGGCTAACCGCTACGTTGACGAGCAAGCGCCGTGGGTGGTGGCGAAACAGGAAGGCCGCGACGCCGACCTGCAGGCTATCTGCACCATGGGTCTGAACATGTTCCGCGTGCTGATGACCTGGCTGAAGCCGGTTCTGCCAGAGCTGGCCGCGCGTACCGAAGCATTCCTCAACACTGAACTGAGCTGGGATGCGATCAACGCGCCGCTGGTGGGTCATAAGATCAACACCTTCAAGGCCCTTTATAACCGTATTGAAATGAAACAGGTGGAAGCGCTGGTGGAAGCGTCAAAAGAAGAAGTGAAAGCTGCCGCAGCCCCGGTAACCGGCCCGCTGGCGGACGATCCAATTCAGGAAACCATCACCTTTGACGATTTCGCCAAAGTTGACCTGCGCGTGGCGCTGATTGAAAACGCCGAGTTCGTGGAAGGTTCCGACAAGCTGCTGCGTCTGACGCTGGATCTGGGCGGCGAGAAACGTAACGTCTTCTCCGGCATCCGTTCCGCATACCCGGACCCGCAGCCGCTGATCGGCCGCCTGACCATCATGGTGGCCAACCTGGCGCCGCGTAAGATGCGCTTCGGTATCTCGGAAGGGATGGTGATGGCCGCAGGTCCTGGCGGCAAAGATATCTTCCTGTTAAGCCCGGATGACGGGGCGAAACCAGGCCAGCAGGTGAAATAAACTGCATAAAAAAACGCTGCTTCGGCAGCGTTTTTTGTAGGGTATGGCTTATTTCGCCGCGTGCTCGCGAATCGCCAGGCCGCGCAGGAAGTAGCGCAGGAACTGGTCGCCGCATTCGCGGAAGTTTTTGTGGTCCGGCGCGCGCATCATGGCGGTGATTTCCGGCATCGACACGCGGAACTGCTGCTGCGTCAGGATCGCCAGAATATCATCGGTTTTCAGCGCAAAGGCGATACGCAGCTTTTTGAGCACGATGTTGTTGTTAATACGGCGTTCCACCGCCAGCGCCGGGGCGGACTCATCGCGACCACGTTTTTCGTAGATCAGGCCGTTCAGGAAGCACGACAGCATAATGTCCGGGCAACGTACGAAGCCTTCCTCATCCTCTTTGCGCAGCCACGGCACCAGCTGTTCAGCGGTGACTGCGGCTTCGCCCAGCGCGAAGATACGCACCAGATCGTTGTTGTTCATTTTCAGGATGTAGCGGACGCTGCGTAAAATATCGTTACTGACCATAGTGCCTTCGACGGTGGTGATGAAAAATTCGATGACCGATTCTACACGAATTACAGTCCCAGCGCCTCTTTCAGGCTCTTTAAATAGCGGCGGCTCACCGGCACGGTCTGACCGTTACGCAGCAGCAGTTCAGCCTGGCCGTTATCCTCGAGACGAATTTCTTTCAAATGCGCCATGTTCACCAGATGCTGGCGATGACAGCGAATCAGCGGCGTGCGGCTCTCCAGCGTGCGCAGCGTCAGTTCGGTAAAACCCTCTTTGCCCTCGCCGCTGGTCACGTATACGCCGCTCATCCGGCTACTGACAAACGCGACATCGTCCATTTGCAGCAGATAAATACGACTGTGCCCAGTACAGGGGATAAACTTCAGCGCCCGCTGGCCCTCGCTGAGCACCGAGACGTCCTGCGCCGCGCGTTCTTGCCGCAGGCGGGCGAGCGTTTTTTCCAGGCGTTTCTCTTCAATGGGCTTGAGCAGATAATCAAACGCATGCTCTTCAAACGCTTTGACCGCATATTCGTCAAAAGCGGTCAGAAACACGATGTATGGGCGATGTTCCGGGTCAAGCATGCCGACCATTTCCAGGCCGCTGATGCGCGGCATCTGAATGTCCAGAAACAGCACGTCCGGACGCAGACGGTGCACCGCACCGATAGCCTCCACCGCATTGGCACACTCGCCGACAATCTCCAGGTCCGCCTGGGTTTGCAGCAGCACGCGCAGGTTCTCCCGCGCCAGCGGTTCATCATCGACAATCAGCACTTTAATCATGCGCTCTCCTCCAGAGGTAACCGCAGGGTTACACGGGTGAAACGGTCCGCTTCGCAGGCAACCGAGATGCCGCAGTCTTCGCCAAAGCGCATCTTGAGACGCTTATCCACCAGGCTCATGCCCAGCCCGCTGGACGGCGCGTTGGGCTGATACAGACCGGCGTTATCTTCAATCTCGAGCAGCAGATGCTGCCCTGCCGGCTGGCGCGTAGCGTAATTTCGCCAACGTCCAACAACTGCGAGGTGCCGTGTTTAATGGCGTTCTCCACGATAGGTTGCAGGGTAAATGCCGGAAGCTGCTGGTTTGACAGCGCATCGGGTATCTCCAGATGCACCTGCAGCCGCGACTGAAAACGCGCCTTCTCGATTTGCAGATAGGCGTTCACGTGTTCTATTTCATCGGCCAGGGTGACAATTTCCGACGGGCGCTTGAGGTTCTTACGGAAAAAGGTCGACAGATACTGCACCAGTTGGCTGGCCTGCTCGCTGTCGCGGCGAATCACCGCTTTCAGCGTGTTCAGCGCGTTAAACAAAAAATGGGGGTTCACCTGCGCGTGCAGCAGCTTGATTTCCGACTGCGTCAGCAGCGCTTTTTGCCGCTCGTACTGCCCGGCCAGAATCTGCGCCGACAGCAGCTGCGCGATGCCTTCGCCGAGGGTGCGGTTAATCGAACTGAACAGCCGATTTTTGGCTTCGTACAGCTTAATGGTGCCGATGACCCGCTGGTTTTCGCCACGAAGCGGGATCACCAGCGTTGAACCCAGTTTGCAGTTGGGATGAATGGAGCAGCGGTACGGCACTTCGTTGCCATCGGCGTAAACCACCTCACCGGTTTCAATGGTTTTCTGCGTGTAGCGCGAAGAGATCGGCTTGCCCGGCAGATGATGGTCTTCGCCGATGCCGGTAAAGGCGAGCAATTTTTCCCGGTCGGTGATCGCCACCGCGCCGATGTCCAGCTCCTGAATTAGCACCTGCGCCACCTTCATGCTGTTTTCTTCATTAAAGCCCTTGCGTAAAATCCCTTCTGTCGAGGCGGCAAGCTTCAGGGCGGTGGCCGAAAACGCCGAGGTATATTTCTCAAACATCGCCCGCTTATCCAGCAGGATGCGCATAAACAGCGCCGCGCCGACCGTGTTGGTCACCATCATCGGCGCGGCGATGCTTTGCACCAGATGCAGCGCATCTTCAAACGGGCGCGCAATCAGCAGAATAATCAGCATCTGTACCAGCTCGGCGACAAAGGTAATCGCCCCCGCCGTCCACGGGCTGAAGACCTTATCCGGGCGACCACGGCGAATCAGGATGCTGTGCACCAGCCCGCCCAGCAGCCCTTCCACCATGGTGGAGATCATACAGCTGAGCGCGGTCATCCCGCCCATTGAGTAGCGGTGCAGCCCGCCGGTCAGGCCGACCAGCCCGCCGACTACCGGGCCCCCAGCAGGCCGCCCATCACGGCGCCAATGGCGCGGGTGTTGGCGATAGAGTCTTCAATATGCAGACCAAAATAGGTGCCGAGGATACAAAAAATGGAGAAGGTGACATAACACAACAGCTTGTGCGGCAAACGCACAGTGACCTGCATCAGGGGAATAAACAGCCGCGTCTTGCTCATCAACCAAGCGATGACCAGAAAAACGCACATCTGCTGAAGCAGCAGCAACACCAGATTAAACTCGTACATACCCCAACACCACAGCAGAAATAAAACTGCGTAACATACACTTAGTCGGCATAACTTTCTTTGAAACCTGGCAAAAAAAGTGCAAAAAATGCTACCGATCACATTTTACCCATTCCGTCCGGGCACGAAATGAATAAAAAACAACCGCAACAGGCCGCGACGGCAAACCCCGTCTAAAGTTAAATGGGGATCGCATACCCGGAGGATAAGATGGCGCTTTACACGATTGGCGAAGTGGCTCAGCTCTGTGATATCAACCCGGTAACGCTGCGGGCCTGGCAGCGGCGCTACGCGCTGTTAAAACCGCAGCGCAGCGACGGCGGGCACCGCCTGTTTAACGATGCCGATATTGACCGCATCCGCGAAATCCAGCGTTGGATAGAAAACGGTGTCCAGGTCAGTAAAGTCAAAAACCTGCTGAGTGAGCCGGATGACGGCTGGCAGGAACAGCAGGAGGCTGCGCTGCGCGACCTGCGCAACGGCAACCTCACCCATCTGCGACAATGGGTGAAAGAGCTGCGTCGCAGTCATAGCGCCCGAACCCTGGTGGATAATCTCTTCATCCCATTGCGTCAGCGTCTGCAAAACGCGCAGGTGGCGCTGCCGACTCTGCTTGGTCTGCTGGATGGCGTACTGATTAACGACATTGCGCTCAGCCTTGCTTCCGCCCGGCGTAAATCCGGACCGCACGCGCTGGTGGTGGGCTGGAACGTCACCGATATCACCCGGCTGTGGCTGGAGGGTTGGGTGGCCTGTGAACAGGGATGGCGCGTCGACGTACTGGCCCACCCGCTCACGCAGATTCACCCAGAGCTGTTCCCCGGCCAGACGCTGTTAATCTGGTGCGGTGCGGCCCCTGGCACCCAACAGCTACAGCAGCTTGCACGCTGGCAAGAGGACGGCGTGGCCTTCGCACTTCCTGCTAATTAATCGTTCGTTAACAGCTGAGCTTCGCGGTATAATCTTTTGGTTAACAAAAGGAGTACACAATGAAGTCAGCTAAATTCGCCGCGATCGTCCTTTTTGCCCTGATGGCTATCAGCGGAATTGGTGGCGTGATGCTCGCCGGCTACTCGTTTATTGTGCGCGGCGGTGTCGGCTGAGCCTCAGGCATAAGCGCTCAAAGGCGCGGTCGACGATAATCGCCGCCAGCGCCACCAGAATTGCCCCTGCACCACATAGGCCGTATTGAATCCACTCAGGCCAATGATAATTGGCGTGCCCAGCGTATTGGCCCCCACCGTTGAGGCGATGGTCGCCGTGCCAATATTGACGATAACCGACGTGCGGATACCCGCCACGATCACCGGTGCCGCCAACGGCAGCTCGACTTTCCACAGCCGCTGTCCTCCCGTCATGCCCATTCCTTCCGCCACGCTCAGCGCCCCGACGGGTACGGACGCTAATCCGGCCAGCGTTCCCTGCAGTACCGGCAGAATACCGTAGAGAATCAGCGCGACAATCGCCGGCTGTTCCCAAAGCCCATCACCGGCACCGCCAGCGCCAGCACCGCCACCGGCGGAAAGGTTTGCCCCATCGCCGCCAGCGTTTCCACCAGCGGACGAAACTCGTGCCCGCGGGACGCGTAACCAGCACGCCCGCGCCAACGCCAATCACAATCGCCGCCAGGCTGGAGATGACCACCAGCTTGCCATGCGCCAGCGTCAGCGCAAGAAACCCCGCCTGCTGATACAGCGGGCGCGGTTGTTCCGGAAAAAGCGTGTGAAACAGCGGCTCGCTATACGGCAGGCCAATCAGCAGCGCGATAAACAGTGCCAGCAGCCATAGCAGCGGATCACGAAGGATGCGCATCGGCAGGCTCCTCACGCAGCAGGTCGGCAAAATGCAGCGCCCCGTATGCCACGCCTTTCTCGTTGACCACCGGCAACACCGTACGCCGCTGGGCCATAAACCCCGACAGCGCATCGCGCAGCGATAATGTATCGGCTATCGCTTCTCCTGCAACGCGTTCACCGTGGCGCACGTAGTCGGCTACCTGGCGTAACGACAGCAGGCGTACACCCAGCTCGCTGCGACCAAAAAAGGTGCGGACAAACTCATTGCCCGGCGCGCTGAGCATATGCAGCGGCGAGCCCTGCTGCACCACTTCACCGCCATCAAGTAAAATCAGGTTATCCGCCAGACGCAGCGCTTCATCAATATCATGCGTCACCAGCACGATGGTACGCCCCAGCAGCCGGTGAATGCGGCGCATCTCCTGCTGCAATGCGCTACGGGTGACCGGGTCCAGCGCGCCGAAAGGTTCATCCATCAGCAAAACGTCGGGATCGCCCGCCAGCGCCCGCGCCACGCCGACGCGCTGCTGCTGGCCGCCGGAAAGCTGATGCGGGTAACGACCGCGCAGCGTGGCTTCCAGCCCGAGCAGCGCCATCAATTCGTCGATACGCGCGTTCATTCTGGCCTTCGGCCATTTCAGCAGTTGCGGTACGGTGGCGATGTTCTGAGCGACCGTCCAGTGCGGAAACAGGCCAATCGATTGAATGGCGTACCCCATTCGTCGGCGCAGCGCCAGCAGCGACTGCTCGCGGATATCCTGCCCGGCGAAGCGAATCATCCCGCTGTCCGGCTCCACCAGTCGATTAATCATCTTCAGGGTGGTCGATTTTCCCGAGCCGGAAGTGCCAATCAGCACCGAGAACGCGCCTTCCTCAAGACGTAGTGACAGGTTTTTCACCGCCGGATGACCGCCGAATGTTTTATTGACCTGCGAAAATTCAATCACCGGCTTCTCCTTGAAGTAAGGTGGCGGCCAGACTCAGCAGCGCATCCAGGGTTACCGCCAGCGCAATCACCGGGATCACCCCCAGTAGCACCAGATCCAGCGCGCTGCTGAGCAGCCCCTGAAACACCAGCGCGCCAAAACCCCTGCGCCAATCAGCGCGGCGACCACCGCCATCCCCACGGTCTGTACTACCACGACCCGCAGGCTGCGTAGCAGCACGGGCAGCGCCAGCGGCAGTTGCACACGCAGAAAAATTTGACCACGGCCCATGCCCATCGCCGCCGCGCTTTCCAGCACCTGCGGCGATACCTGCTGCATCCCGGCGACCACGCCACGTACCAGCGGCAACAGCGCGTAGAGCACCAGCGCAATCAGCGCGGGCGCCAGGCCGGTGCCAGCCACGCCAAACGTCGCCAACCACGGAAAACGCTGCGCCAGCCCGGCCAGCGGCGCAATCAGCACGCCAAATAGCGCGACAGAAGGAATGGTTTGAATAATGTTCAGCACCGTGAAGACGCTCGACTGCCGTCGCGGATGACGCCAGCACGCCATCCCCAGCGGAACGCCAATCAGCAGCGCGGGCAGCAGCGTGCCCCACAACAGAGTCAGATGCTGGTACAGCGCGTCATTGAAGGTATCCTGGCGGTTGGCATATTCTTTGAGTAGCGATAACCCATCCAGCGCCCCGCTCGCAAGCAGCCAACATGGCAGCAGCCACAGTTGAACGTTAAGCAGCCATCGCCACGCCGCGCGAGTCGTGAGACGACGAATCGCATCGTTGGCGATAAGCAGCATCAGCAGTAACCACAGCCATAGCCCGCTACCGGGCGAGGTACGCGCCAGCGGGCTGGCGGTTGCCGCAAGATGGTTGGCAGCCTCCCCGCAGCCCATAGCAATAGCGTGAAGCCCGACTGCGCCAGCAGCAGAATAAGCAGGCCGGGAAAGCGGCCGGGCAGCCAGCATAAAATCCACAACGCCGCCGGTACCGCCAGCAGCGCCAGCGGCGAGAACGACCAGATTTGCCATAACCACAGGCCATTGCCCGAAACCAGCCGGTTCGGGGCAAAATTGGCAAACGGTAGCGCGCTGGCGGCCAGCAGCATCAGTGCCAGCAGCGCCACCACGCGGTTAGAACAACGAGTCATGGGATAATCGGTTACTTCACCCACCCTTTTTCTTTCAGGTAGCCCGCCGCCACGCTTTTCGCATCCAGCCCTTCTACCGCAATTTTGGCGTTCAGGGTTTGCAGCGTTTTTTCATCCAGGCTGGCAAACACCGGCTGTAACCATTTTTCGATATCCGGATAGACTTTCAGCACCGCTTCGCGTACCACCGGCGTGGGCGCATAGATAGGCTGCACGCCTTTCGGATCGCTGAGGGTTTGCAATCCTAGCGCCGCCACGGGGCCGTCGGTACCATAGGCCATCGCCGCGTTCACCCCGAAGTTTGCTGGGCGGCGGCTTTGATGGTCACCGCCGTGTCGCCACCGGCCAGCGACAGCAGTTGATCCTGGGAGAGTTTAAAATCGTAGGCTTTTTCGAAGGCAGGCAGCGCGTCAGGGCGTTCGATAAATTCCGCCGAGGCCGCCAGCTTGAAGGTGCCGCCATCCTTAAGATAGCGGCTCAGATCGGCAAGCGAGGTGAGTTTATTTTTTTCGGCCACATCTTTACGCACAGCGAGCGTCCAGGTGTTATTCGCAGGCGCCGGCGTCAGCCAGACCAGATGATTTTTCTGCGCATCCAGCGCTTTCACCTTGTCATAGCCCGCTTTGGCGTTTTTCCACGCCGGGTCGTTTTCATCTTTGAAGAAGAAAGCGCCGTTACCGGTGTACTCCGGGTAGATATCCAGCGCGCCGGAAGTGATGGCCCCGCGCACCACCGGCGTGGTGCCCAGTTGAACTTTATTGACGGTGCTGACGCCGTGGCTTTCCAGCACCTGCAAAATCAGATTACCGAGCAGCGCCCCTTCGGTGTCAATTTTTGATCCTACTTTCACCGGCTCGGCAGCCAGCGCCGGCAGGCTTACCGCGGCCAGCAATGCCAGCGTCCATCCCCTTGCAATCGTCATACGCTTTCCTCTTATTTTGCGCTCAATTAACAGGCGCTTAAGCAAAAAGCGTAGACGAAAATGGAGAATTCAGCCCTGTTCCGGCATTTTTAACGGGATCGTCAGCAAACTGGCGGCAAAATACAGCAGCGCAATTACCCACAGCGTGCCTTCAACGCCCAGCGGATTCACGCACAGCGTCACGATAAACGGCCCGACGAAGTTGCTGAGGCCGGATCCGAGATTGAGACAGGAGATCGCCGCGCCTTTGTTTTCCGGCAGCAGTGAAGGAATAAGCGCGCTTAACGGGCCGAACGCGCCAAGGCCGATGGCATAAATCGCCAGCGCGGCAATCAGCGCGGCGCTACTGTGGCCGAACAACACCGGCGCGTAGCAGACCGCCAATGCCGCCAGCCCGCACAGCGTGCCGGCAAACCACACTACCGTGTTGCGCCAGCCAATGGTGTCGCCCAGCCAGCCGAAGAAGTAGTTGGCGAAGATATTAATCACGTTCACCAGCCCCCAGATGGTCAGCCACTCTTCAATGCTGAACCCAAAGCGCGGCAGATACACCGGCATCAAGATCACCAGCGAGAATTTGCCGATATCATTGATGCTTTTCACCACCACGGCGATACGCATTTTCGGCTCACGTACCAGCACAATGAGGCCTTCCGCCAGCGCCTGGCCAACCGCCTGCCCCTGCTGCCATTGAGGCTTATCGCGGTTGAGGATCAGCGCGCAGCCGCAGCCCGCCAGCACGAAAATAAAGCCGGACAGCAGCGTGGTCGTTTCCCCAGGCGCGGGATCATAAACCCCGAGAACCATGGCCGACGATGGTCATGCCGACGCCGAAGGCAATCCAGAACCAGGAAACGGCGCGCCCCAGAATGCGGCTTTCACAGCGCTGGTTGATCCACACCAGGAACGAATAGGCAAATAGCGGATAAGCCATGCCGCGTACCGCGTAGCTCACCATCATTAGCGGATAGTTGCTATCAGGCAGCGCGACAAAGATAAACGGCACCGAACCGACAAAATAGAGAATCGTCGCCAGCCACATCAGGTGACGAACGCCCAGCACGCCCGCGCCAATTCCGGAGAACCAGGAGATCGCCGCCACGCACAGGCCAAAGACCGAAGACAGCAGGCTGATATGCACCGCATCAAGGCCGCGCTGCTGTAGCAGTGATGCCAGCCAGCTTTGTTCAATGGTGGCGCCGGTAATAAACAGGAAGACGCCGACAAATCCCCACACCAGCTCGCGCGGCAGACCCAGACGCGCCCAGATACCCTGTTGAATATATAAACTTTGATCGGTCATTTCTGTTATCCACAAAATTCCCGGGTCGCGATGCTCGCCCGGGAAAGTACTTACACGTTATGTAACTGTTCTAACTGCTGCTGTTTCGCTTTCAACAGGCTGCGGTTGACGTGCCCGACGGTATTATCGCCCCAGCACTGGTCATACGGCATACCGGTCAGGCTTTCGATCACCGCTTTGGTGTCGGCGGTAACCGTAGCTTTGCTGCCGCCTTGCTTCAGGCGCGCCACTTCGTCGTTCAGCACCGCGTGGGTACGGCTGTTCACCTTGAACTGGAAGGCGGACCAGATGCCCCACAGGGTGAGAACCACCGGCAGCACAATCATGATGGCGAGGATCATATTGATCGCCGACTGCGGCTGGCTGCTGTGCCCGGTAATAAAGCCGGACATTTGCAGCGCGACGCCCACCAGGAAGATGGAGAATGCCTGAGATGCTTTACGCAGCAGGCTCATAAAGCCCGCGAAGATCCCTTCACGACGGTTGCAGGTCAGAATCTCATCCACATCGGCCACGAAGGTGTAGTTGTTCCACGGAATGGAGTAGATACCGCCGCGCGCCAGACCCGCCACGCCCGCCGCCAGATACAGCAGCGACATGCTGGTGGAGCCATAGACATAGGTCAGGGCGAACAGCGCAAAGGCCACCAGCGCCATCAATGCCTGGGTAGCAAACGCCCGGGACGGGGAGTAACGCAGCGTCAGCCAGGTTGCCACGCCGACGCCGAAGAACTGCAGACCGTTAATCACGCTCAACAGGTTACTGGCCACCACTGACGAGGTGGCCAGCGCGAAGACCACGAAGTAGGTAAAGACGGAGTTGAAGATATCCTGCGCGACAGAGCCGCCAAGGTACATGCCGAGGTGGGAGCGGAAGGTTTTGATTTTCAGCGTGGACACAAAATCGTAGTAGATATCGAACAGACGTTTGCCCAGCGGCTGCTTCTCTTCGCTCTCAACGCTGCGCTCACTCTGCTCAATCTCTTCAATTGAACGTTCCCAGGTGCCGAAGTAGACGAAGAACAGCACCACCATAAAGGCGACCGTGAAGATAGCCCCGGCGTAGAAGAAAGAGATAGCCGAGTCGGAACCAAAGTAGGCCAGCAGACGCCCCGGCAGGAACGCAGCGGTGAAGCCGGCGAACTGGGCAATGTACATACGTGCGCTGGTCAGTTTAGAGCGTTTGGTAAAATCGGAGGTCATCTCCGCCGACAGGGTGTCGTACGGGATCAGAATCATCGAATAAACGATTTCAAACAGGATGTACACCAGCAGGTAGATCCAGTAGTTGAAACCCTGAACCCACAGCAGGCTGTAAACCGCCACCAGCGGAATGCTCAGCAGCAGAAAGAAGCGGCGGCGGCCAAAGCGGCGGCCGAGGCGCGTTTTGTGGAAGTTATCGGAAATGTACCCCATGCACGGGCACATGATGACGTCGACGATACGCGCCACCGCAAACAGCGAGCCTGCCTCAATGGGCGTCAGGCCGCAGAATGTGGTCAGGAAGAACAGCAGCCAGGCGCTCACCAGAGTAAACGCGCCTGAACCGATCACATCCGCAAGGCCATAGCAGATGTAGTTGTGGAGTTTTATCTCCCGCACTTTTTTTATCATTTTCCATCCCTTGAACAGTACAGAACGGCGAGGCGAAAGCCGCGCCGTCATCAAATAGCTTCAGGCGTCGGCGTTTTCCTGCACGATGGCGTTGATGTTCCATCCCTGCGGCAGCGGCGTCGGGCGACGAATGCGCAGATCGTTGAGCGTCAGTTCTTGCACACCGTTGGCGTAGAACGCCGGTAGGCCGCCAGGATAGGCATCGACACCCAGGCACGGCCGGTTTGCGGGTTCACGCGGTAGGCGTTATCGAGCCCCATGCCGGTTGGGCTCGCCGGGTTGCACGGTGGGCGCACGTCATAGCAGCCCTGCTCATCAGAGGGGCCGGAGAGCTGCTGCAGCGACAGCCCGTTGAAGGTGACATGATGAATATCGCCCGGTGTTTCCGCGTGCAGGTTGATGGCCCTTCGCTCACGCCAGAGAGCTGGCTAAAGGTGATGTCTTCAACCTGGCCCGGCTGAACCTGCGGGTCTCGATGGCGCACCGAGATAAAGACCGGATCGGCTTTTCCCCAGTGGCACGGGTGACCGTGGCGGCAGTCGAACAAAATGTTGCTGAAAATCATCTGGCTGAACCGGCCGCCATCGCGGGAGACCAGGCCGATGCCGCGGTTGGACTCAAAGATTGAACAGTTGTGCACGGCGATATGGCTGATATCGGCGAAGGTTTCGGTGCCGATTTTGATAGCGCAACTTTTCGAACGAATCAGGCAATTGCTGACCACCACGTGGCGGGTCGCCTGTTGGAGTTCCTGCGGTTTGCGGGTCGTTTTGATACAGATGCCATCATCGGCAGCGCTGAAGTAGCTATCGCTAATATGCACATGCTGGCAGCTGTCGATATCCAGCGCATCGGTGTTGGACAGCGCCAGATCGTTATCAATGGTCAGATTTTGAATGAATACCTGATTACAGCTCACCAGATGCGCGGTCCACATCGGCGAGTCGCTGATGGTGATATCACGAATGCGCACCTGCTGGCAGCCTTCCAGCACCAGCATGCGCGGGCGCATGGTTTTCGGCTGGCGATAACCCTGCTCATCGGCACGCTCTGCGAACCAGGCGCTCGCGCCCCTGCCAGACAACCTTCGCCGCTCAGCGTAATGTGATGAGCGTTACGGGCATAAATCAGCGCCATGCGGGAGAGTTCAGCAACGGTTTGCGTCAACTCCGCCGGATAGTCCTCAGCGTTCGGGCTGGCCAGCAAACGCGCGCCGGCCTCCAGATGCAGGGTAAAGTTGGACGGTAGAATCAGCGTGCCGGTCATCCAGTCGCCCGCCGACACCACCAGCGTACCGCCGCCGGCGCGGTCAATTTCGTCAATCAGCTGCTGCAGCTGCGCGGTCAGCGGCGTTTTACCGCTGCGGTCAAGAGAGGTGTTATGCAGTGAAATCTTCATGTGGCTACCTGCGAATGTTGAGATAGCTGCATTTAACGCGGATTCGCCGCGCCTCTCGCGGGCAGAAGCGGGCTTTTTTACGTATTAGTGAATGGGGTCACGCCTGTTATGGCGGCCTGATGCGGCTTTTGAGCAAGCGCACAAAACGCGATGTGTCGGGGTGGGTGATAAGTGAGGAACGTCACAAAAAGAAGCTTAGTTAGCGCATTAAACGGGCCGTTTAGCGCAGATTGCACGGTGATGGGCAGAGAATAGCGAGGGGATCACAAAATGATGCGGGAGTGGGGTTTGAGGGTTGCCCCTCACCCTAACCCTCTCCCGCTGGGGAGAGGGGACCGTTGAGTGCGGCCTGATAGTTTGTACTGAACTGAAGGGTCGCCTTACAGCAGCTCGAATTCGCCCTGCTTCACACGCGCCGAATCCACGCCGATAAAGACGTTAAACTTGCCCGGCTCAGCGGCGTATTTCATCTGCTGGTTCCAGAACTTCAGCGCGTTAACGTCAATCGGGAAGCTCACGGTTTGAGTTTCACCTGGCTTCAGCGTCACCTTCTCAAAGCCTTTCAGCTGTTTCACCGGGCGGCTCATCGACGCGGTCACGTCCTGCAGGTACATCTGAATTACCGTCGCCCCTTCACGTTTGCCGGTGTTGGTCACCTGCACGCTGGCGGTGACGCTGCCGTCAGCCTTCATGGTCGGTGCGGACATTTTCACGTCGGAGACCGAGAAAGTGGTGTAGCTCAGACCGTAGCCGAACGGATACAGCGGGCCGTTGGCTTCGTCAAAGTAGCGCGAGGTGTACTTGTTTGGCTTGTCGGCGTTGTATGGACGACCGGTGTTCAGGTGGCTGTAGTACTGCGGAATCTGCCCACGGAGCGCGGGAAGGACATCGGCAGCTTCCCGGATGGGTTGTAGTCGCCAAACAGCACGTCGGCGATGGCGTTACCGCCTTCGGTACCGGCGAACCAGGTTTCCAGAATAGCGTCGGCCTGTTGGTCCTCTTTCACCAGCGTCAACGGACGACCGTTCATCAGCACCAGAACCAGCGGTTTGCCGGTGGCTTTCAATGCAGCAATTAGATCCTGCTGGCTTTTCGGAATTGACAGTTCGGTACGGCTGGAGGCTTCGTGGGCCATGCCCTGCGCTTCGCCCACCACCGCCACAACCACGTCGGACTGTTTCGCTGCGGTAACCGCTTCGTCAATCATCGCCTGCGGCGAGCGCGGGTCAACCTTCACCGCTTCCTCATAGAGGTTGAGGAAATCGATGATGCCTTTGTCGCTGGTCACGTTCGCGCCTTTGGCGTACAGCACTTTGCCTTCGCCGCCCATCACGTTTTTAATCCCGGTCAGTACGGTCACGGACTGCCCAGCCACACCGGCGGCAGACCAGCTCCCCATCACGTCACGCTGGCTGTCGGCCAACGGGCCCACCACCGCCACGGTAGCGTTTTTCTTCAATGGCAGCGTTTCGAGACGGTTTTTCAACAGCACCAGGCTCTGGCGCGCAACCTCGCGCGCTTCGGCACGATGCAGGCGACTTTCGGCGTTAGTGTCCTGCGGGTCGGACGCTTTCGGCCCCAGATGGCTGTACGGATCGTTAAACAGCCCCATATCGTACTTGACGTTCAGCACGTGGCGGGTGGCGTCGTCCAGCTCGGCCATCGTCACCTTGCCGGATTTCACCAGCCCGGCAGATACTTGCTGTAGTATTCATCGCTCATGCTCATATCGATACCGGCCTTCAGCGCCACGCGAACGGCGTCTTCCGGGTCGGCGGCAACGCCGTGTTTAATCAGCTCTTTAATCGCCCCATGATCGGAGACGGTGATCCCTTTGAAGCCCCACTGGTTGCGCAGCACGTCTTTCAGCAGCCAGGTGTCGGACGTCGCCGGCGTGCCGTTCAGCGAATTCAGGCCGATCATCACCGCGCCGCTGCCCGCATCCAGCCCCGCTTTATACGGCGGCATATAGTCGTTAAACAGACGCTGCGGGCTCATATCGACGGTGTTGTACTCTTTGCCGCCTTCCACCGCGCCGTAAGCGGCGAAGTGTTTAACGCTGGTCATCACCGAGTAGCGATCCGCCGGGCTTTTACCCTGCATCGCTTCCACCATGTTTTCGCCCATCACGGCGGTTAAATAAGTGTCTTCGCCAAACCCTTCGGAAGCGCGGCCCCAGCGCGGGTCGCGCGAGACATCAACCATCGGCGCCCAGGTCATATTCAGGCCGTCATCCGCCGCTTCATAGGCTGACACGCGGCCACGGTTTTCACTGCGTCGAGGTTGAAGGTAGAGGCAAGACCAAGGCTAATCGGGAATACGGTACGCTGGCCGTGTACCACGTCGTAGGCAAAGAACAGCGGAATTTTCAGGCGGCTAAGGGACATCACCTGATCCTGCATCGCACGGATATCCTGGCGGGTCACGGTATTGAAAATCGCGCCGACCTGACCGTCTTTGATCATCTCGCGAATGGCTTCTTTCGGGTTGTCCGGCCCAACGCTAATCAGGCGCAGCTGGCCAATCTTTTCATCGACCGTCATTTTTTTCAGCAGCTCGGTCACAAACGCATCCCGCGCCTGCGGGGTGAGTGGATGGTTACCGAACAAATCCTCCGCCAGAGCGGGTTGCAGCGCCAGGCTCACGGCGACGCCAACAGAAAATAGCCATTTCATATTTTTGTAGTCTCTTGTATCCATGCCGGGGAGAGCGGCTGAGAGTCGATGAAAAGCCGCAGTTTGCCATAAAGGTAAAGGAGCGCGGAACAGAAAGCTAAGGTTATTCTCTGATTTTTAGAAACATTCACTCCCCAATGATCATACAAAGCGCTATTCTTAGAAACGACAATTTGTCCCACCACAAGGAGTGGAGAATGGCTTCTCAAACTACAAATGATAATAACGCGCTGATTAACGAACTCTCGCGCCTGGTTGGTCACGCTCACCTGCTCACCGACCCGGCCAAAACCGCCCGCTACCGTAAAGGCTTCCGTTCCGGGCACGGCGATGCGCTGGCCGTGGTGTTTCCAGGCTCGCTGTTGGAGCTATGGCGCGTGCTCAACGCCTGCGTCAATGCGGACAAAATTATTCTGATGCAGGCCGCCAATACCGGCCTGACCGAAGGTTCAACGCCCAGCGGCAACGACTACGACCGCGATATCGTCATTATCAGCACCCTACGCCTCGATAAACTGCATCTGCTGGATAAAGGCGAGCAGGTGCTGGCCTGGCCAGGTACCACGCTCTATTCACTGGAAAAAGCGCTCAAGCCGCTGGGCCGTGAACCGCATTCGGTGATTGGCTCCTCCTGCATCGGTGCGTCGGTGATCGGCGGGATCTGCAATAACTCCGGCGGTTCGCTGGTGCAGCGCGGTCCGGCGTACACCGAGATGTCGCTGTTTGCGCGCATTGATGAAAACGGCAAGCTGACGCTGGTTAACCATCTGGGCATCGATCTGGGTGAAACCCCGGAGCAGATCCTCAGCAAACTTGATGACGATCGGGTGAAGGACAGCGATGTGCGTCACGATGGCCGTCACGCGCACGATCACGACTACGTCAACCGCGTGCGCGACGTCAACGCCGATACCCCGGCGCGCTACAACGCCGACCCGGAGCGTCTGTTTGAATCCTCCGGCTGCGCGGGCAAGCTGGCGGTATTCGCCGCGCGTCTCGACACCTTCCCGGCAGAAAAACGTCAACAGGTGTTCTACATCGGAACGAATCAGCCGGACGTGCTGACGGAAATTCGCCGCCATATTCTGGCTGAATTTAACAACCTGCCGGTAGCAGGCGAATATATGCATCGCGATATTTACGATATCGCCGAGCAGTACGGTAAAGACACCTTCCTGATGATCGACAAGCTCGGCACCGACAAAATGCCGTTCTTCTTCACCATGAAGGGCCGCGCCGACGCCATGCTGGAAAAGGTGTCCCTGTTCAAGCCGCACTTCACCGACCGCTTTATGCAGAAGCTAGGCCACGCTTTCCCGGCGCATCTGCCGGAACGGATGAAAACATGGCGTGATAAATACGAGCACCATCTGCTGCTGAAAATGTCCGGCGACGGCATTGACGAGGCTAAAGCCTGGCTGGTGGAGTACTTCAAGCAGGCGGAAGGCGACTTCTTTGTCTGTACGCCAGAAGAAGGCAGCAAAGCGTTCCTGCACCGCTTCGCGGCGGCAGGTGCGGCCATCCGTTATCAGGCGGTACACGCGGATGAAGTGGAGGATATTCTGGCGCTGGACATCGCGCTGCGTCGTAACGACACCGAATGGTTCGAGCATCTGCCGCCGGAAATCGACAGCAAGCTGGTGCACAAACTGTACTACGGCCACTTTATGTGCCACGTTTTCCACCAGGACTACATCGTGAAAAAAGGCGTCGACGCCCACGCGCTGAAGGAGCAGATGCTGGCGCTGCTGCGCGAGCGTGGGGCCCAGTATCCGGCGGAACATAACGTCGGGCATCTGTATGAAGCCGATGAAAACCTCAAACGCCACTACCGGGAAAACGACCCGACCAACAGCATGAATCCGGGATCGGTAAAACCAGTAAGCTCAAATACTGGGCGAGAAAACAGACGCGTGATATGACGTCGGGAAATTCGCAGTCGGCCGGATAAGCGTAGCGCTATCCGGCCGACTGCGAGCCAGATTAACGATGGAAACCATAAGGAATTCAAGCATGTCTACGCTTGATGTCACTCGCGACGCCGATATTGAAATTCGTGACGCGCAGGCTGACGATGTACAAGCCATTGCCGCGCTGTATGCCTGGCACGTACTTAATGGCCGCGCCTCATTTGAAGAGGTGCCGCCTTCCATTGATGAAATGCAGCAACGCATGAACACCATTCAACAGCAAGGTTTGCCGTGGCTGGTGGCGCTGTATCGTGGGTTATCGTCGGCTACTGCTATGCCAGCCCCTATCGCCCTCGCCCGGCCTATCGCTATACGCTGGAAGAATCTATCTATATCGACACCACAATGACCGCTCACGGTATCGGCAGCCGCCTGCTGACGGCATTAATCGCCGTATGCGAACAGGGGCCATGGCGGCAGATGCTGGCGGTAATTGGCGACGGAAATAACAACACCGCTTCGCTGCGACTGCATAAAAAACACGGCTTCGAAGTGGCGGGACAGTTGCGCAGCGTCGGCTACAAGATGGGTGACTGGCGGATACGGTGATTATGCAGCGCCCACTCAACGACGGTGACTGGACGCTGCCGGAATAAAGAACGTTTAATCGTCCTGGGTGGTTTGCCCGCTAAGCTGGGCTTTCGCAATATTGCCTTCCACCTGGGCCTCTTTCTGCTTTTTATAGCTCAGCGCCGCGGCAGGAACCGGCATCACCTTTCCGGTTTCAACCCAGGTACGCAGACGGCTGGCGTCGGCGAAATGGGTATATTTACCGAACGCATCCATGACCACCATCGCCACCGGACGTTTGTTCATCACGGTGCGCATCACCAGGCAGTGACCCGCCGCGTTGGTAAAGCCGGTTTTGGTCAGCTGAATGCTCCAGTTATCGCGGTACACCAGATGATTCGTGTTGCGGAACGGCAGCGTATACGCCGGATGGGCGAAGGTCGCCGTGTCTTCTTTGGTCGTGCTCAGTTGGCCAATCAGCGGATACTGTTTGGTGGCAATCAGCAGTTTAGTCAAATCGCGTGCGGTCGAAACGTTATGAATGGACAGCCCCGTCGGCTCGACATAGCGAGTACGAGTCATCCCCAACGATTTGGCTTTGGCATTCATGGCGCGAATAAATGCGTCATAACCGCCCGGATAATGGTGCGCCAGGCTGGCAGCCGCGCGGTTCTCGGAAGACATCAGCGCCAGCAGCAGCATGTTTTTACGGCTAATCTGGCTGTTCAAACGCACGCGGGAATAAATGCCCTTCATCTCCGGCGTGTGGCTGATATCCACGGTCAGCATCTCATCCAGCGGCAGATGGGCGTCCAGCACCACCATCGCCGTCATCAGCTTGGTAATGGAGGCCATCGGACGCACCAGATCGGGCTGGTTGGCATAAATCACTTTATTCGTTTCAAGGTCGACAATCATCGCGCTACCGGAAGCAATTTCCGGCTGCGAGGCCACGGCGGAGACGGCGGTTTTAGCACTCGCCTGAGGCGCAAAAGGCACAGCCAGCACGAGAGCGAGGCTGAGCAGGGAAACGCGAAATTTCTGCATGGTGAGTATTCTGGCGGTTATTTATGCACATAATGATGGACAACCGCTTCGCACCAAACGGTTGCGAAGCGGAATGGCCCATCATAGCGCGTAGAACGCAGCATCTGCCAGAAAATAATGGTGAATAAATGCTGCATTGCTGACGTGATTTAATTCACATCAGCAATGCATATCAGAACTCAGAATAATCGGTAGCCATAGCCCACAGCACCACCGTCAGCGCCAGCAGCACTTCAAGTACCAACACGCCGATAGCCAGGGTGGAACTGGCGAAGCTCAGCCCTCTTCCCGATCGATGTTGAGGAAAGTCGGGATGCCGATGTAAAGCAGATACCCGGTATAAAACAGCGCAACCGTCCCGACCAGTGCGCACAGCCACACCAACGGGTAAAGCGCCACGATACCGCTCAGGAAAATCGGCGTCGCGACGTAGCCGGCAAACACCATACAGCGTTTAAGCGATGGTCGTTGCGGATAGTTACGCGCCATCCACCAGATCACCCGTCCCATCACCGCGACACCCGCCAGCATCAGGGCATAGAAAAGCACCGCCATGCCCAGGCCCGTCATCAGCGACAGCCTGACCACGTTGCCGTCGCCAAAATTCCAGCCCAGTTGAGTGGTGCCGATAAAGGCGCAGACCACCGGAATGGCCGCCATGACCAGCACATGATGCACATAGTGGTGAGAAACGGTTTCGTTCTCGCTGCGGATAACATGCATTTCTTTGTCAGGGTGGGAGAACAGTCCCCATACATGGTTCATAACGCCTCCTCTGCACGGCTTCGTACCACGTTGCTGTAAGTATAATTCACACCAATGATTATTTTATGTACAACGCAAAAAATAGCGGCCCTGCAATCTCGCCCTGAGGGTGTATGATGAATAGTATGATGTGGTAAGGAGTGAGTGTTTGTATGGATATCAATAACCTGATTTCCCACTATGGCTACGCGGCGCTGATTATTGGCAGTATGGCGGAAGGCGAAACTATTACGCTACTCGGTGGTGTGGCGGCGCATCAGGGCTATTGAAATTTCCGCTGGTTGTGATTTCGGTGGCGCTGGGCGGGATGATCGGCGATCAGGTGCTGTATCTTTTAGGCCGGAAGTTCGGCGGGCGTCTGCTAAAACGGTTTTCACGCCATCAGGCGCGTATTCGGAAGGCGCAGCGGCTGATTAACAGCCGTCCGAAGCTATTTGTCATCGGTACGCGTTTTATGTACGGCTTTCGTGTCATTGGCCCACTGTTAATTGGCGCCAGCGGCCTACCGCCAAAGATTTTCCTGCCGCTGAACATTCTTGGCGCGTTGATCTGGGCGTTGCTGTTCACCACCCTCGGCTACCTGGGCGGCGAAGCTATCGGCCCGTGGCTGCATCATCTGGATAAACATCTGAAGCACATTATCTGGCTGGCGCTGGCGGTGGCGCTAGTGGTCGCGCTGCGCTGGTGGTTCAAACGGCGGGAAAAACGTTCGACGGATGAATAACCGGGCGCCGAAGCGCCCCGGTAAGGCCCAGAGGTAATGAGGATCAGAAGGTGTACTGCACGCCCACACGATAACGGGTCTGGCGATCGTCTTCGTCGCTGCTGACGGAGACGTTACCGATCTGCGCGTAAGGCTTCCAGTTTTTATCGATGCTATAAGCCACTTTGAAATCCAGCTCGTAGTCATCTTTACCGTTATCGTAGCGATTATAATCTTCGCTTTTCTTATACAGATAATTTCCTTCAAACGTCCACGGCCCGGTTTTATAACCTAACCACAGATCGCCACGGTTCACATGTTCATCATCTTTCGTGCTGGACGTATCACGGGTATATTCGTAGCGATAACGGGCAGCGACATAAAAACCGCCCTCGAAACTATATTGTCCGCGAATATACGGTTTATATATTGCCTTCGATGATGACGTTTCTAAGGCAAAACCCGGCTGAACAGTTATATTCGGCATTGCATTAAATTGATAGCTCAGAACATATTCATCGCCATTATCAACTACATCATTAAACGCTTTATCCGAATGTTCACCGCCTGATTTCGTTTTGGCTTCGACGGAGAAACCAAAACCGTTAGCGAAGCGGTGCGAAATCAGCACCCTGTCTTTCTGTCCCTGCGAGGTGTCGGTATATTCATGACGCAAGTCAATCGTTACCGCGCTCGCCGATGCGCTGACAAACGCCAGCATCCCAAGAGTTATTAATTTTTTCACGCAATCGTCCTCTGCTTTTTAATGTCACAATAAAATCAGGAGGAACTGGCTATAATATTTAAAAAATGAATATGTTTTTCAATAATAAAAATAAGACCAGAGATATTGTTTTTCTGGTGAGCGATACTAGTGGGAGGGAAACGTGCTGTCATTTATTTAAATATAAATACGTGATCGCCAGCATATTTTAATTAGCGCCCAACATTTATTTTTAATTAAATTAAAAATTAGATTTTTGATAGATATAATAGCAATTAATATTATTTAATCTAAATATTGGTTTTTCATTTCCCCTGTATTTCAACACAGGGGAAATAAATTCACAGCCGTTTACGACTTGTCGGTGATGTGATAACCGCCGCCCAGCGCGGAGGTCAACTGAATGCTGGCATCTACCCACTGGCCATGCAAACGCAGAGCGCTGATTCGCTCCTGTAAGGCTGGCAGTTTCGCCAGACTCACCTTCGACCCCGGAATAATCCCGGCATTCATCCGCGCCTGCGCCAGATTCACCACGCGCTGCGCGTCTTTCTCAACCTGCGCTTGCTGCTGGTTTTTCGCCATCAGCGTTTCGACCTGGCTGGCGGTTTTCGCCACCTGATTCACCGCATCAACAACCGCTTTGTTGTATTTCGCCACCGACAGATTATTCTGCGCGCTGGCAATATCGAGGTTTGCATTCAGACGACCGCTGTCGAAGATTGGCAGCGTCAACCCTGCGGTCACGCCCATCTGATTCGCAGAATGGCGGAACAGATCGCTCAAGTGCAGCGCGTCCTGCTGCAGGAAGGCCATCAGGTTGATGTCCGGATAGAAGGCCGCTTTCGCCGCGTCAATTTCACTGAGCGAGGCTTCGATATACCAGTGCGCTTCTTGTAAATCCGGGCGGCGAGCCAGCAGATCATAGCCTAACTGCGACGGCATTTTGCTGGCCACGGCAGGCAGCTCAACTTTGCGCAGATTCAGCGACTGACTTTGGCTATTGGTCAGCGCCATCAGCCGCGCCTCAATCTCTTTCATGTTGCCTTCAACGTCGGCCAACTGCTGATCCGTTTTGCTGACGTTGATATCGTTTTCGGCCCCTTCGGCGGAGTTTGTAATACCGTGCTCAAACAACGCGGTGTCGACGCTAACGATATTATTTTGTTCGCTTTTCACCTGCTCAAGAACGCTGTGGATGGCGGCTTCGGTCTGCCACTGCCAGTACAGACGCGCCACGCTGCTGGAGAGCAACTCGCGAGTTTGCGCCTGCTCGGCCACCTGCGCTTTCACTTCCCCAATGCGCGCTTTCACTTCAGCACGGTTTTTCCCCCACAGGTCGAGATCCCAACCGGCGGTCAGGCCGAAAGTCCCGTTGGTGTACCATGGCCCGGTATTACCGTCTAAGTCGGTGGCAAACGGGCCCATCAGCCCTTCTGCCGACATTTTCTGTCGCTCAAGGTCCGCGCCGAAATCCACTTCGGGGCCCAGCGACGACTTCGACATCCGGGCCTGCGCTTCCGCCAGCTTAATGCGTTGATCGGCAATTTGCATATCTGGCGCATTCGCCAGCGCGCGGCTAATCAAGTTATTAAGCTGGGCGTCGTGATAGTCTTGCCACCAGTTGCTCTGCGGCCAGCCATTTTTCACTGCGGCGGGTAAATCCGTCGCCACGCTGGAGGCCGGAGCCTGCTGCTTAATTGGGCTGCCAATATCGTGCGACGGCGCGCAGCCAGCTAGCGCGATGAGCAGGGCAAGCCCGACAGCACGCTTTTTTTCAGAGTCAAGTTCATGTGATAGGTCGGTTACAAAAGAAGGAAAGTGATAATAATTTAAATGAATCAAATCCTTTTAGTAAAGCGTGTGGGAACATAAATAGACATACTTAAAAACAGCTAATAACACTTTAGCGTCATGGAGTGAACATGAGTCAGAACATCTACGACGACCCGAACTTTTTCGCAGGCTACGCCACGCTCGACCGTTCGGTGAAAGGACTGGACGGCGCGCCGGAGTGGCCAGCAATCCAGCAAATGCTGCCGCCCCTCGCCGGTTTACGCACGGTTGATCTCGGCTGCGGTTACGGCTGGTTTTGCCGCTGGGCGCGCGATCAGGGTGCAGCAGACGTTATCGGCTACGATCTTTCCAGCCGTATGCTGGCACGCGCGCAGGAGATGACCGATGGCGAAGGCATTACCTACCGCTGTGAAGATCTACAAAACTTAACGCTTGCCGCCAACAGTTGCGACCTGGTGTACAGTTCGCTGGCGTTGCACTATCTGCCCGATATTGCCCCGCTGTTGGCCACCGTTTATCAGGCGCTGACGCCAGGCGGCGTGCTGGTGTTCTCCGCCGAGCATCCGATCTACACCGCGCCGTTGCAGCAGGGCTGGCGGCTGGACGAGAACGGGCAAAAAAGCTGGCCGGTGAGTCACTATCAGCAGGAGGGTGAACGCATCAGCAACTGGTTTGCCGACGGCGTGAAAAAACAGCACCGCAAGCTCGCCAGTTGGATTAACGCGCTGGTCGCCGCCGGGCTGGTTGTGGAACATCTGGATGAGTGGGGACCAACGGCGCAACAGATTGCCGCGAATCCGGCGCTGGATGAAGAAAAAGAGCGGCCGATGATCTTTTTACTGCGCGCGCGTAAGCCGGTGTGAGTTGGGATTGCCGGATGGCGGCTACGCCTTATCCGGCCTACAGATCGTTAGCATTGTAGGCCGGATAAGCCCGGCGCCATCCGGCAATTCACCGAAGCTTACGCTTTCAGACTCGCGCCGTTGGTGGCAATCACCTCTTTATACCAGTCAAAGCTTTTCTTCTTGCTGCGCGCTAGCGTACCGGTGCCATCATCGTGACGATCGACGTAGATAAAACCGTAGCGTTTGGACAGCTCGGCTTTCGACGCGCTGACAAGGTCAATCGGCCCCCAGCTGGTAAAGCCCATCAATTCAACGCCGTCTTCAATCGCCTCTCGCGCCTGCACCAGGTGATCGTTCAGGTAGCTAATGCGGTAGTCATCGTTAATGCTGCCGTCAGCTTCCACTTTGTCTTTCGCCCCTAAGCCGTTTTCAACAATAAATAGCGGCTTCTGATAGCGATCCCACAGCACGTTCAACAGCGTGCGCAGGCCCAGCGGGTCGATCTGCCAACCCCATTCCGAACTTGCCAGGTGCGGGTTCGGCACCATATTGAGAATATTACCGCGCGCCTGATTATTCAGCGCGTCATCGGCGGTCACGCAGCCGGTCATGTAGTAGCTGAAGGAGACAAAATCGACGGTGGTGCGCAGCGCCTCACGGTCGGCGTCGGTGATGTCCAACGCGATACCGTTATCGCGGAAATAACGCAGCATATAGCCCGGATAAGCGCCGCGACACTGCACGTCGCCAAAGAACTGCCAGCTGCGGTTTTCCTGCAGCGTTTTAAATACATCTTCCGGTTTGCAGCTCAGCGGGTACATCAGGCCGCCCAGCAGCATATTGCCGATTTTGCCTTCCGGCACGATCTCGTGGCAGGCTTTAACCGCCAGCGCGCTGGCCACCAGCTGATGATGAATCGCCTGATAGATTTCACCCTTGCTGCTGCCCGCCGGCAGGCCCACGCCGGTCAACGGCGCGTGTAGCGACATGTTGATTTCGTTGAAGGTCAGCCACAGTTTGACCTTGCCCTTATAGCGCTCAAATACCGTACGCGCGTAGCGTTCAAAGAAATCAATCACTTTGCGGTTGCCCCAGCCGCCGTAGTTTTTCACCAGCGCCCACGGCATCTCGTAGTGCGAGAGCGTCACCAGCGGCGTGATGTTGTGACGGGCCATCTCGTCGAACAGCTTATCGTAGAAGGCCAGCCCGGCTTCGTTCGGCTGCGCGTCATCGCCGTTCGGGAAAATACGCGTCCAGGCAATCGAAACGCGCAGGCAGTTAAAGCCCATTTCCGCAAACAGAGCGACATCTTGCGGATAACGGTGATAGAAATCGATGGCGATATCTTTAATACCGCTGTCGCCCGTGACGCGCTCAACCACCTCACCAAAAATGCCCTGAGGCTGGACATCGGATGTTGACAATCCTTTGCCATCTTCCAGATATGCGCCCTCAACCTGGTTTGCCGCGGTCGCGCCGCCCCAAAGGAACGTCTGTGGGAATGTTTTCATCTCTCTCTCTCCTGTGATTAATGCTGTACGGTTAACAGCGGCTGACCGGCGCTTACCGCGCTGGCGGCAACAATATCCAGCCCCGGATAGTCATCGCTGTTGCTGATAATAATCGGCGTCGCCAGGTCGTAACCGGCGTCCAGAATCATCTGGCGGTCGAAGGTCAAGAGCAGATCGCCCGCCTGAATTTTGTCGCCCTCTTTGACGTGGCGGTGAACGGCGCGCCGTCGAGCTTAACGGTGTCGATCCCCACGTGGATCAGCAGTTCAATCCCGCTGTCGCTCAATAAACCGATGGCATGTTTGGTCTGAAAAATAGACGCCACCTCACCGCTGAACGGCGCGATCACGTTGCCTTCGCTGGGGATAATCGCCACGCCCTTGCCGAGCAGCCCGCTGGCGAACGTGCTGTCCGGCACCTGATCCAGCGCCAGCACGGTGCCGGTCATTGGCGACAACACGTCATTTTCACCGGCTTTCACGACCGCCATCGGCTCAATTGTTTTGCGCGGTAATCCGGCAAAGAAGGTCAGCGCACAGGCGAGAATAAAGGCCACTGCGGTGCCAATCAGCCCACCCCACACGCTGGCATCAATACCGCCTGGCGGGATCATCTGCGCCGGGAAGAAGATGTTCGGCAGACCGAACGAGAATGCGTAGCTATTGCTGAACGCGGTAATCGCCCCGCCCAACGCGCCGGCCACGCAGCCAAAAATAAACGGGCGACGCAGCGGGAGCGTCAGGCCATAAATCGCCGGTTCGGTGATACCAAAAAGTCCTGCGGAAAACGCCGATCCCGCCAGCACTTTCTGACGCATATCGCGGGTAGCAAGAAAAATACCCAGCACCGCCCCACCTGCGCCAGCACCGCGGGGAGAATGATAGGTAGCATGGAGTCGTGGCCAAGGACGGTCATGTTATTGATCATCAGCGGCACCAGCCCCCAGTGCAGGCCAAAGATCACACACACCTGCCACAACCCGCCCAATGCGGCTCCGGCCAGCCACGGCGCGACTTCGTACACCACCTGGTAGCCGTTCGCCAGCATATGGCTGAGCCAGGTCGCCACCGGGCCAATAATCAGGAAGGTGAGCGGTACCACAATCGCCAGACAAATCGCCGGGTGAAGAAGTTTTTCATCGCCGACGGCAGCAGCGCGTTGCTGCGCCGTTCAATCCAGCAGCTGACCCACGCGGCGAGAATAATCGGGATAACCGACGAGCTGTAGTTGATAAACGTCACCGGGATCCGAGAAAATACTCGGCGCTCGCTCCCGGTGCCTGCGCGGCTTCGAAGGCCTGAATCATCAACGGATGCGTTAACGCGCCGCCAATCACCATTGAGATAAACGGATTGCCGCCGAACTTCTTCCCGGCGGTATAGCCCAGGAAAAGCGGGAAGAAGAAGAACAGCGCGTCGCTGGCGGCAAACCAGATTTTGTAAGTCGCCTGCTCAGGATTAAGCCAGCCGCACACCACCGCCAGCGCCAGCAGCCCCTTCAGCAGACCCGTCGCCGCCATCACGCCGATAAACGGGGCAAAAATACCGGAAACCACGTCAATCACCTGGCCGAGGAGAGAGGTTTTTTCCCCTTCACCGCTACCGGTTCGCTGTCATCGGTGATCCCCGCTTCATAGCGCACCGCCTGCCAGACGTCGTGGACGTGGTTGCCAATCACCACCTGAAACTGGCCACCGCTCTCCACCACCATGATGACGCCCGGGTTGGCCTTCAGCGCTTCAGCATCCGCCTTACCGCTCTCTTTAAGCTTAAAACGCAGCCGCGTGGCGCAGTGAACCAGACTCACAATATTCTCTTTGCCACCAACGTGGCTGAGAATATCCTGCGCGAGTGCTTTGTATTCCATGCAATATTCCTTGACCGAGTATTAAAAACAAAAAAACCCGAGAACGACGCCGGTAAGACGTCGCGCTCAGGTTTTGCCTGCATGATGCAGTAACAATCCAGTTGTGGAAGGGCTAACGCCCCTCTTTTCTCACCCGTTCAATGTGAATGGCGAGAAACATAATTTCTTCCGTCGTCAGCGACCGCTGGTAGCTGTTTTGCAGATGCAGGGCGACGGTCTCCGCGCACTTCCACGCTTTGGCGTAGTTGTCCTTCACCGCGCTGTGCAGCTCTGCGTCGTCGTCTTCTACCACCGTTCGCGTGAGCATCCGCTGGGCGAAAAACTTCAGGTGAGTCACGAAGCGTTGATAGCTTAACGACTCTTCGTTGTACTCCAACCGCAGCTGATACTTCACCAGTTGCAAAATTTCCTGCATTACCCGGGTGACGTGCATCACTTCCGGCATTTCACTGTTGAGCTGCGCGGTCACCAGATGCAGGGCGATAAACCCGGCTTCATCTTCCGCTAGCTCAACGCCGAGACGCTGGGCAATCAGCGCCCGCGCCTCCTGGCCCAGCGCAAACTCTTTCGGGTAGAGCCGTTTGGTCTCCCACAGCAGCACGTTGCGCAGCGCGACGCCATTTTTCTGCCGCTCAATGGCAAAATGGCAGTGATCGGTCAGCGTGATGTAGACACTTTCCTGCAATTTTCCGAGCCGCTCGCGCGCCCGTTCGATGATCCGGTCGCAGGTGGTCATCACCTCCAGCGGGATCTGACTGAGTAATTCACCTAAACGCCCCGCCAGCTCATCGCTTTGCAGGGCAAAAATTTTCTCGATTTTCGACTCATCCAATAAGTCCCCGACGCGTTTCTGAAAGGCTAGCCCTCGCCCCATCACCACCTGCTCACGCCGGTGTTCATCCAGAACCACCACCACATTATTATTAAGAACTTTGGCGATCTGCATTTATGAACCCAGAAACAAAAAAACCTGACTCCTGACAAACGTCAGATAATCAGGTTTTGCCTGCCGTAGCAGTAACAATCGGCTACGAGTATTTCATTTAACGGTCGCTTTGCTCAATGGAACGACGGGAAAATTGTGATGCAGATCGGATACTTTATGCCTGCCAGTCGTGAATCGCCCGGGCAATCAGCTTCGATTCCTGCAACGCGCGCACGGCGGTAAACAGCTCGGTGGCTTCAGCGTACTCTTTACGCAAATAGCCCAACCACTGCTTAATGCGCGCCACATGGTACAACCCGGTATCGCCCTGCTTTTCCAGATAGGCATATTTTTTCAGTATATCGACCACCTGCGGCCACGGCAGCCGCGGCTCGTTGTATTTGATAACCCGGCTGAGGTTTGGCACGTTCAGCGCGCCGCGACCAATCATCACCGCGTCGCAGCCGGTCACGGCCATGCACGCCTGCGCGCTGTCGTAATCCCAGATCTCACCGTTAGCAATAACCGGAATGGAAAGCCGCTGGCGGATATCGGCAATCGCCTGCCAGTTGATGCGCTCGGCCTTATAGCCATCTTCTTTGGTGCGCCCGTGCACCGCCAGTTCAGTGGCCCCTGCCTGCTGCACCGCGTCGGCAATTTCAAACTGCCGCGCGCCGCTGTCCCAGCCCAGACGCACTTTAACCGTTACCGGCAGATGCGCCGGCACCGCTTCGCGCATGGCTTTTGCGCCCTGATAGATAAGCTCCGGGTCTTTTAGCAGCGTGGCCCGCCGCCGCTGCCGTTAACCGTTTTCGACGGGCAGCCGCAGTTGAGATCCACGCCCCAGGAACCGAGCTCCACCGCGCGGGCGGCGTTCTCCGCCAGCCACTCGGGATATTGCCCCAGCAGTTGGATACGCACACGAGTGCCGGAAGGCGTGCGGCTCTCGTTATGCAGTTCCGGACAGAGCTTGTAGAACGATTTTACCGGCAGCAGTTGGTCCACCACGCGCAGAAATTCGGTGATGCACAGATCGTAATCATTCACTTCGGTCAGCAGCTCACGCACTAAGGAGTCGAGCACACCTTCCATCGGTGCCAGTAAAACACGCATATTGTTATCCGGAAAAAAAAGAGGCGCTATGGTAACGTCTTAGTATGCCGCTTTCCACTGCCAGTCGACACATCAGGAGGTGAATAATGAATACCAGGGATATCCAGCTAAAGCGTATCCAGCCGCCGCGCGGCTTCAGCGACGTACCGCCGGTCACGCTGACCGATGCCACCCTGCTTGAGCGCAAAACGAAGCTGCTCGAACGGATGCAGGAAGAGCGTTTTGACGCGCTGATCATTTACGCCGATAAAGAGCACGGCAGTAATTTTGAATACCTGACCGGATTTATCCCGCGTTTTGAGGAAGGTCTGCTGGTGCTGCATAAATCCGGGCACGCCACCGCGATCCTCGGTAATGAAAACCTGAAGATGGCGGCTCACTCGCGTATTCCGGTCACGCTAAAGCACTGCCCGCTGTTCTCGCTGCCGAATCAGCCAATGGATAACGAAAAACCGCTGGCACAACTGTTTAGCGAAACAGGGCTGAGCGCGATGTCGAAAGTGGGCCTCGTGGGCTGGAAGATGTTTACGGCTGCCGGGAGTGACAACGCGAAGCTGTTTGACCTGCCGTGGTTTATCGTCGACGCAATAAAACAGAGCACTCACGCCGAGCTGATAAACGCCGCGCATCTGTTTATTGGCGGCGACAAAGGGGTGAGAGTGGTGAATAACGCCAACGAAATCGCCCATTATGAGTACGGCGCGAACCTGGCTTCTCGCTGCATGCTGGCAGCGCTGGATGCCGTTGAAGTGGGTATTCGTGAGGTGGAGCTGGGCGCGTTGCTCGCCGCCGAAGGGCAGGCACCGTCAGTCGTCACCATCGCCGCAACCGGGCAGCGTTTTGAGAAGGCTAATCTCTACCCTTCATGGAAAAAGGTCGGGCGCGGCCAGCCGCTGTCGATGACCACCGGGTTTAAGGGCGGGCTGTCCAGTCGAACCGGGTTTGTCATTGCCGATGAAAGCGAGCTGCCGGAAAACCAGCGCGATTATTTAGACCGGGTGGCAAAGCCGTACTTCGGCGCGGTAGCAACGTGGCTTGAACATATTAAGATCGGTATGTCGGGCGGCGAGCTGTACGATTTAGTCGAACGCGTGCTGCCAAAAGCGCAATACGGCTGGCATCTTAATCCGGGGCATTTGAGCGCCGATGAAGAGTGGATGTCGTCACCGGTTTATCCTGACTCCGCCGAGACGCTGAAAAGCGGCATGATCGTGCAGATCGATATTATTCCGTCGGTGCCGGGGTATACCGGGGTGAGCGCCGAAGAGAGCGTGGCGCTGGCAGACGCTGTATTGCAGCAGCAGATCGCGCGGGATTATCCGCAACTGTGGGCGCGTATCGAGGCGCGCCGGGCGTATATTCGCGAGACGTTGCATATTGCGTTGAGCGATGACGTGATACCGCTCTCTAACGCCGTGGGGTATCTGCGGCCGTTTATGTTAGCCAAAGATAAGGCGCTGGTGGGTTAGTTTGCGGCACATTCAGCTCCCTCCCCTGAATCGAGGGACAGGGCCTAATATCTGTCAGTAAGGTGAAGGTTCCGTTCACTTTACGTCAGGCGGAACATGAGGTCTTTTCACCGGTGAACGGGCCAAGGGGGCGGCCGCGCCCCCTTGACAATCCCGCGGCCCCGCAGGGAAATCGGTGCTTCGCACTACGCTCACCTACGAACTCCAGCCTGCGGCACGGCGAAACTCGACATCCTGTCTCGGTTCGCCTCAGTCCGCCATCCATGGCGTCCTGACCTTGTCTTCCATTCTCCGGTTCGCCGATTTCCAGCGGGACTCATCGGTTTCAGTAGCTCTGGTTTTTGCTGTTAATTAAAAGACCGCACTGGTGTTGGTGGCGTCTAAATCGCCGAAGCGTTCCCTGAAGGCCGGGACAGCCACAGGGATGTGGGCTGAGGGCGCGGCTTTACAGGGATAATGAGATGGACGCTCCAGATTTTACGGTATCAAAGTACCAGACTGGATCGTTGCAATACGTCCTGAAAAATGAGGAGCGTCCACATGAAAGTATCAACTCTTGGTATCGACCTGGCAAAGAACGTTTTTCAGCTTCATGGTGTCGATCACGAAGGCCATACTATTTTGCGTAAAAAGCTCACCCGGCTAAGTTTGTTCAGTTTGTTATTCAACTGGAACCTTGTCTGATTGGCATGGAAGCCTGCTCATCCAGTCATCATTTCGCGCGATTATTCACCCGCTATGGTCATGAGGTAAAACTCATTCCTCCGCAGTATGTGAAGCCTTATGTGAAAACGAACAAGACGGATGCAGCAGACGCTGAAGCAATCTGCGAAGCGGTAACCCGCCCGAATATGCGTTTTGTACAGATAAAAACCGAAGAGCAGCAGGCCGTTTTAGCGTTACACACTGAACGGGGAATACTTATCCGCGAGCGGATCGCCTGTTCCAATAGTTTAAGAGCCACACTTGCTGAGTTTGGTATTACGATTGGAGCCGGACAAAGCCATTTAACCCGTGAGCTGCCAGCCATTCTGGAGGACGGCGAAAATGGTTTATCTCCCTTTGTCAGAACCAGCATCTACAGACAGGCTAAACATATCCGGGAACTTGAGGAGCAAGTTAAACAGGTAGAAGAAGCTCTGGCCTCCTGGTATAGAACGCAGGAAGCCTGCCAGAGAATAGCCAAAATCCCGGGCATTGGCATGCTAACGGCCACTTATGTCGTAGCAGCAGTGGGTAATGCCCGACAATTCAGTACCGCAAAGCAGTTCGCTTCATGGCTGGGGCTGACACCAAAGGAACATTCCAGCGGCGGGAAACAGCAACTGGGAGGGATCAGCAAACGTGGAGATGGATATTTCCGATACTTGCTGGTTCACGGCGCACGCGCACTTACCGCCTGGGTCAACCGGAACGGCGCGATTGAGGAGAATGCCTGGCTTCGGGGCTACTTGAGCGGAAGCACTACAATGTAGCTGTTGTCGCCATGGCGGCAAAAACAGCGAGGATCATGTGGTCAATGTTGACACACAATACTGAATATCAACCTCGCCAGCTCGCCTGACACAAGGTCAGTCAATCTGACGAGGTGCTGAAAAAAGTTAAGTCCTGGTAGGCGCAAGTGACTTCAGAAGATGGCAAAACAGGTAAGACCGCAGGCAGGATACACCGAGAGGTAACAAGGGCAAGTTAGCCGTAGAGGATGATTGGTACCTGCCTGGCGGATTTCATCATGGTTCGGGATAAAAAATCCCATCAGAAACCGGATATATGGCTGCACCTACCCGTTTTATTACTGAACTGAAGAAAGCATTGCATTCCGGGAGCGTCCATATACGTTACCTCGCGCCCGACCCGAAAGCCGTAAGGATAAGCTGAGGGCACCGCGAAGCGGCGATTTTGCCGCCAGAGCCCGGGGTGCAGGGGCGGCGGCGATTGGCCGCCCTTGCGCGCTCCCTGCGCCCGTGCAATTTATGTGGCGAGAACTGAATAAGGAGCGCAACGGTGTGAGAAATCCAAATACACCTCCCCTCGCTGATAGCTATCATCGAGAACTTGTGTATAAGAGACAGCCCTGAAAAGAGAGAGAGAGCCCATCGTGGCAACCGCGGCTATCGCGGTTCCAGACAGTTATCTTCTTTCCAGCCGTACAGCCACTCAATCCCACGATAAAACTCGTCCTGGGTTTTCCCTTTCCACAGCAGGTTACGCACCTGACGCTCAACGCCCGCCGCATGGTACAGGCGACCCATTTCGCGGTGGACCAGACGATACGTGCGGTACGCGGAATACGTACAGATTCATACAGTGCAAACGCGCGGGCGGCATCACCGTCACACTGCGTCAGCGCTTTGCCCAGCGTCACCGCATCTTCCAGCGCCATGCAGGCGCCCTGCGCCATATACTGGGCTACCGGGTGTGCGGCGTCGCCTACCAGCGTAATGCGATCGTTACCCCACTTCTCCACCGGCTCGCGGTCGGCGGTGGACCAGCGCCGCCAGGAGGTCGGTTTGTCCAGCATCTGGCGCGGACGCGGGTGAATGCCTTTGAAGTACGACATCACTTCTTCTTTACTGCCGTCGCGCACGCCCCACTCTTCCGTCTCGCGGCTGTGGAAGGTCACGACCAGGTTGTACTGTTTACCGCCGCGCAGCGGATAGTGCACCAGGTGACAGTGTGGGCCAGCCCACAGCACCGGCGCGTTGATGCGCAGGTCTTCCGGCATATCGTCGCGTTCCACCACCGCGCGGTACACCACGTGACCGGTGACGCGCGGCGTATCGCCGAGCAGGCTCTGACGCACCACAGATTTCACGCCGTCGCAGCCGATCAGAATATCCGCCGTCCAGCTATTGCCTTTATCATCAAATACGGTGACATCATCCGCCGTCTGACGAATGTCCACCACATGAGTGGAAGTGCGATATTTCACGCCAGGATGCTGGAGTGCCGCTTCCAGACCGTGGCATGGATATCCACACGGTGAATAACCGCATACGGGCCGCCGAAGTGATCGCGGAACGCCTGTCCCGTCTCAATATGGATCACCTCTTCACCGTTAACCGCATCCATCATCGTGATGTGATCGGTAAAGACCGCACGCTGACGGGCGACGTCGCCTACGCCCAGGCTATCGAGCGCAGAAAACGCGTTCGGCCCCAGCTGGATCCCGGCGCCAATTTCGCCGATCTCGTGCGCCTGCTCCAGCAGCATCACCTGAATGCCCTGACGCGCCAGCGACAGCGCGGTGGCCGCACCGCCAATACCGCCGCCGACAATGATTGCACGCGTGACTTTTGCCATGATAATTCTCCTTTTCTGACTACGCCGGGATCTTGTCCTGCTGGTTTTCCGGAGCGGCGGCGATAAACGCCGGCAGCGCCGTACAGGTGTCATAGACCGCTTTACAGCGCGGGAATCCGCTCAGATCGCAGCCCATGCGCTCGGCGTTAGCCCACTGCGGCACCAGGCAGCAGTCGGCGAGCGTCGGCGCATCGCCAAAACAAAACGCCCGGATTGGCTTCGACGCAGCAGTTGCTCAACCGCGCTTAGCCCCTGCTGGATCCAGTGTGCATACCAGCGTTTTTTCTGTTCTTCACTGACCTTCAGCTCATCGCTGAGGTAGCGCAATACGCGCATGTTGTTGATGGGTGGATGTCGCAACAGATGGCGTACACCACTTCCAGCACGCGCATGCGCTGCGGATCGTTCGCCGGTAGCAGCGGCGTCTGCGGGAAATGTCTGTCCAGCCAGTCAATAATCGCCAGCGATTGCCCAGCGATTCACCGTTATCGGTAATCAGCGCAGGCACCAGCCCCACCGGGTTCAGTCGGCGATACTCCAGCGCGTTCTGCTGGCCGATACGGATGTTGACGCCTACCGTCTGGTGATCAATGCCCTTCAGCGCCATCGCAATCCGTACGCGGTAAGAGGCCGAACTATTAAAAAAACTGTACAGCTTCATCGCTCACCTCAAACAATTTTCACCGCGATTGGCGTTAACCCTTCGACGTTACCGGTGATGGTTTCGCCCTTCACCACCGCGCCCACGCCTTCCGGCGTTCCGGTGAAGATCAGGTCGCCCGGTTGCAGCTCGAAGAAGCCGGACAGATAGCTGATGGTCTCTTTCACATCCCAGATCAGATGTTCAATATCGCTGCGCTGGCGATCTTTGCCATCAACCTGCAGCCAGATTGGCGCTTTTTCCAGCGACGGCGCGTCGGCGACTTTATGCAGCGGCGCAATCGGCGCAGAGAGGTCAAACGCCTTGCCGATTTCCCACGGACGGCCCATCTGACGCATCTCCATCTGACGGTCGCGGCGGGTCATATCCAGACCGGTGGCGTAGCCCAGATGTACTCTTCGGCTTTTTCCAGCGGATATCGCTGCCTTTTTTACCAATGGCAACCACCAGCTCAATTTCATAGTGATAGTTGTCGGTCTGCGCCGGGTAGGCCAGGTTCAGGGTTTCGCCCGCGGCAACGGGGACCACCGCATCGGCCGGTTTGCAGAAGAAGAACGGCGGTTCGCGATCCGGATCAAAGCCCATTTCACGGGCGTGAGCGGCATAGTTACGGCCTACGCAGTAAACGCGGCGTACCGGGAACTGCTCATCGCTGCCAACAACCGGAATCGCTACCGGGCCTGGGGTTCAAATACGTATTTGCTCATTTTTCTTCTCCTGAATTAATAGCGTGCTTCGCGGAACAGACCCAGGGCTTCCTGGACAGGTCTATCCGAGAAGCTGAATAGCACGGTCTCTTCGGCGTGTTGAACGACACGCTGTGCCAGGTCGGCACAACAAAAATATCTTTCGCTTTAAAGCTGAAGGTCTGCTCACCGATGGTCACTTCGCCGCTGCCTTCCACCACATGGTAGATGGTGCTGTCGGTGGTCCGCGCCTGACGCGACTGGAAGCCTTTCGGCAGCAGTTGCAGGAAAGCGCCCATCGACGGCATCGGTAGCCGCCGGTGACGGGGTTGACGTAACGCATCTTGTAGCCATCCCACTCGTCGGCCTCGCCAGACGCATCAGGTCATGCAGCGCCTCGCGGCTGCGGTCATAGCGATAGTTGAAAATCGGCGATGAGTTGCCCACCTGGTGGCGCAGCGGCAGCATGTTGGCGGCGTAGCGCGGCAGGTAATCCCCTCTTTACGCGTCACCGGCTGCTGTTCCTCCGGGTAATCTTCGGCAAAGCCGCAGCCGAGATAGTTCACCAGCGGCAGGTCAAGACCGTCGAGCCAGATAACCGGTTCGTCGCCCGGGTTGCCGTGGTCGTGCCAGCGCCACTGCGGGGTGAGGATAAAGTCGCCGGGCTCATCTGGGTGCGCTCTCCGTCCACGGCGGTAAACGCGCCATGACCTTCCACCACAAAACGCAGCGCCGACTGGTTATGGCGATGGCTTGGCGCCACTTCGCCCGGCATGATCAGCTGCAGGCCCGCATACAGCGACGAGGTAATCGATGACTGACCGCGCAGGCCGGGGTTTTCCAGCACCAGCACGCGGCGCACAGCCTCTTTCGCGCCAATCAACGTGCCGCTTTCCAGCAGCAGCGGGCGAATTTCCTGGTAGTTCCAGTAGGCCGGTGCGCAGTTGGCGTTCGGCGTTTTAGGCACCAGGTGATGCAACGATTCCCACAGCGGCGTCAGGTTTTGCCCGGAAATGTGCTGGTAGAACTGTTGGCGATCGTGTTTTACATCCGCAGTCATTATTATTCTCCTTAACTTTTCACCGCGCCCATGACGGGCTGCGATTCGGGTACTCGGGATGACTGGCGTACGACCAGCGTCAGCAATGTCAGCATGACGGCGCTAACGGCGGCCGGTACGGCAATCACAAAGAACAGGGTGTCGAATGAGAAATTCATCGCCATCATCATGCCGCCGGAGACCGAACCGACGATGGCGCCACAGCGGCCAATGGCGTTGGACCAGCTCACGCCGGTAGCGCGGCTTTGCGTGGGATAGAGCGTCGCGGTCAGCGCGTTAAGCCCCACCTGCGACCCGCTGATACCGATGCCGGTTCCAAAAATCGCCAGCGCCATCAGCCACAAACCGTTTTCGCTCAGGCCAATCATCACAATGCATACCGCACCCAACGCATAGCTGACGGCCAGCACCCAGAACGGATTGAATTTATCCATCAGCACGCCCAATAACAGCGCGCCCAGCGTACCGCCGACCTGGAACGCCGCCGTCACCCACGAGGCGTGTTGCAAATCGATACCACGATGGTTCAACAGCGTCGGCATCCAGCTCGAAAGCAGATAGATGATCAGCAAACTCATAAAGAACACCACCCACAGCATCAGCGTGATGGTGAGCTGACGCCCGGCGAATAGCTGGCTGATGCTGCCCTTTTGCGTGGCTGCGGGCTCATCCAGCCAGAACTCGGTGTCTTCGTAGCGCTCGCCGGTCATGGCACTGAGCGTACGGCTGATTTGTGCTGGCGGACGCTGACGACGGACCAGCCAGCGCGGCGACTCCGGCAGCGCGACCAGCAGGCCGAAAAACAGCGCCAACGGCAGCACCCCGCCCAGCACCAGAATGCCGTGCCAGCCAATCACCGCCACCAGCTGCGCGCTGACGATACCGCCGAGCGCCGAACCGAGGGTAAAGCCGCAGAACATCAGGGTGACCAGCGCACCGCGACGGCGGGACGGTAGATATTCCGAGGTCATCGTAATGGTGTTAGGCATCGCGCCGCCGAGGCCGAGGCCGGTTAAGAAGCGCAGTACAATTAACATTTCCAGATTGGGCGAGAAGGCGGACAACAGGCTGAAGAGGCCGAACAGCGCGACGCACCATTCAATCACCCGTTTACGCCCAAGTTTGTCGGAGAGCGGGCCACACAGCAGCGCGCCTGCAGTCAGGCCCAGCAAACCGGCGCCAAACAGCGGGCAAGATCGGCGGCGCTCAGTTGCCAGTGTTCACGAATGGCCGGGGCGATAAAGCCGATGGCGGCGGTATCAAACCCGTCCATCATCACCACCAGGAAACAGCAAATAATGACGCGCCACTGCATCGCGCCGATAGGGCGGCGTCGATTAGCGCCTGAAGTTCACGTCGTTGCGTCATAGGGAGGGCCTCGGTAAATGCAGGTTATCCATTTCGCCGTTCGCGCGTCTGGCCCGAACGGCACAGGGTAAGATGTTTCTTTTTTTGCTTTTATGTTGCCATTTTGTGATAAGAGAAATGAGTTGTACAATGGCATTTCATGCTTAACCATAACCTGGAGGTTATACCTGATGGCGGACTGGACGCAGAAACTGAAGCTACATCATTTGCATATCCTGGTGGCGCTCGGCGAGCAGGGAAATCTCACCCAGGTGGCGAAAAGAATGCACATCACGCAGCCCGCTCTGTCGAAGTGGCTGACCCAGTTTGAGGAAGAGTTGGGTCTGACGCTGTTCGAGCGGCACAGTAAAGGGTTACGTCCGTCGGAAGGCGGCAAGCTGCTGCTTCAGCACGCCCAGCGGCTGATCAACGATATCGAACGTTCACAGTTTGAGATGGAGCGCTTTAAGCAAGGCGGGCTGGTCGGCAGCCTGAAAATTGGCTGCTCGCCGGTGGCCACCGACTGCGTTTCCCAGGCGATTTTCCCACTGCTGGCCGAAATGCCGACGCTACATCTGAATATTGAAGAAAAGGTAATGACGCCGCTGCTGCATGATTTACAGTCCGGCGTGGTGGATGTGGTGGTGGGGCGTATCGGCGGCCGGGCGCTGGAACTGCCGCTGAACTATGAAGTGCTGTATACCGAACCGGTGTGCTTTGTGGCGCGCACCGACCATCCGCTGGCGCGCCTCCCCAGCCTGACCTGGAACGATCTGGCCCCGTGGCGCTGGATAGTCTGGCCAAACGGCACGCCCATCCGCCAGAGTATCGATAATGCGCTAGTGGAAAACGGCGTGATGTTGCCGGAAAATACCATCGAATCGGCGTCCATGAACATCAGCGTTAACCTGCTGCAAAGCAGCGATATGATTTCGATTCTCTCCTTACGTCTGGCCGAACGCTATCAACGTCAGGGACAGCTCTCGATTCTGGCGCTGCCGCGCATTGAGCAGAAAGGCAGCGTTGGCGTATTCTGGCGCAAGAAGGATCTCCCGTCGCTGGCGCTGAGCCGTTTTCTCCACTTTTTATCGCATCCGGTACACCATGAGGACTAACCCGCGGATAAATGGCTGATGTTCCGCTTATCTATATCAGCTATGCTCAGATTTCATGTTGTGATCGGTAGCACATTTCAGGGTTTAATTGTATGATGAATGCATTCCACCAAAGGTGAATCCCATGCTCAAATCACTGAATATTATCTGGCAATACCTGCGTGCATTCGTGCTGATTTACGCCTGCCTTTATGCCGGAATTTTTGTTTCTTCGCTGCTGCCCATCACCATCCCCGGTAGCATTATCGGCATGCTTATCCTGTTCGTCCTGCTGGCGTTGCAAATTCTGCCCGCCAAATGGGTCAACCCCGGTTGCTACGTGCTTATTCGCTATATGGCGCTGCTGTTTGTGCCGATTGGCGTTGGCGTGATGCAGTATTTCGCTCTGCTCAGCGCGCAGTTTGGCCCGGTGGTAGTCTCCTGCACGATCAGTACCCTGGTGGTGCTGGTCGTGGTCAGCTGGAGCTCACATCTGGTACACGGGGAACGTAACGTCGTTGGGCAAGAAGAGGCGAAAAAATAATGCTCCATTATATATGGTGGTCGCTGCCGCTGACCCTGGTTGTCTTTTTTGCCGCCCGTAAGCTGGGCGCGCGTTTCAAAATGCCGCTGCTCAACCCGCTGCTGGTTTCTATGGTGGTGATCATTCCGTTCCTGATGCTGACCGGAATCCCGTACGACCACTATTTCAAAGGCAGCGAAGTGCTGAACGATCTGCTGCAACCGGCGGTGGTCGCCCTCGCCTACCCGCTGTACGAACAGCTGCACCAGATTCGCGCGCGCTGGAAATCCATCATCACTATCTGCTTTATCGGTAGCGCGGTGGCGATGATTACCGGCACCACCGTGGCGCTGATGATGGGCGCATCGCCGCAAATTGCCGCCTCTATTCTGCCGAAATCGGTCACGACCCCGATTGCGATGGCGGTGAGCGGCAGCATCGGCGGTATTCCAGCCATTAGCGCGGTGTGCGTGATTTATGTCGGGATCCTCGGCGCGGTGTTTGGCCATACGCTGCTGAATCTGATGCGCATTACCACTAAAGCCTCACGCGGCCTGTCGATGGGCACCGCGTCGCACGCCCTCGGTACCGCCCGCTGCGCGGAGCTGGACTACCAGGAAGGGCATTTAGTTCACTGGCCCTGGTCATCTGCGGGATTATTACCTCGCTGATCGCACCGTTCCTGTTCCCGATTATTCTGGCGGTCGTGGGATAAAACGAGACAAATCACACATTTTTAGTTGAGATTGCATGCGTTGCACTAGCAATGAGATATTGATCACTTATTGTCGCGTTCGTGCCCCGTACACTACGATCCCATTACATTGTTATGAGGCACAACGCCATGCATCCACGTTTTCAATCTGCTTTTACGCAACTGGCGGCAGACCTGCAGACCGCTATCGCTCCGCTGTTAGCCGATCCGCACTTCCCTGCCCTGTTAAGCGCCGGGCAGGTCTCATCGCTGCAACAGGCGACGGGTTGGACGAAGACGCGCTCGCTTTCGCGCTCCTGCCACTGGCGGCCGCTTGCGCCCGCGCAGACCTCTCTCACTTTAACGTTGGCGCGATTGCCCGCGGTGTCAGCGGCACCTGGTATTTCGGCGGCAACATGGAATTCCTTGGCGCGACCATGCAACAAACGGTTCATGCCGAGCAAAGCGCCATCAGCCATGCCTGGCTGCGCGGTGAAAAGGCGCTGCAAGCGATTACCGTCAACTACACGCCGTGCGGCCACTGCCGTCAGTTTATGAACGAGCTGAACAGCGGACTGGCGCTGCGTATCAATCTGCCGGGCCGTCAGCCACACACGTTGCAGGATTACCTGCCGGACGCCTTTGGCCCGAAAGATCTGGAGATCAAGACCCTGCTGATGGACGCACAGGATCACGGTTATCCGCTCGAGGGCGACGCGCTTGCGCAGGCTGCGATTCGGGCCGCGAATCAGAGCCATACCCCGTACAGCCAATCGCCGTCTGGCGTCGCGCTGGAGTTACGCGATGGCACCATTTTCAGCGGCAGCTACGCTGAAAACGCCGCGTTTAACCCAACGCTGCCACCGTTGCAGGGCGCACTGAACCTGCTGAGCCTGAACGGCTACGACTACCCGGATATTCAGCGCGCCATTCTGGCCGAACGCGCCGACGCGCCGCTGATTCAGTGGGATGCCACCGCCGCCACGCTGAAAGCGCTCGGCTGCCACAATATCGATCGCGTTCTGTTGGCATAACCCAATAAGCGCAGCGCCATCAGGCTGACTGGCGCGGATTGCCGGATGGCGGCTTTGCCTTATCCGGCCTACAAACGGTAATCCGCCTCCGTTGTCTAATTTCCCCGCAATTAAACGATGGTTTCTTGCGCTTGCCCGACGGGTAAAGTAGCCTGATGTCTCCCTCGTCCACGGTTGAGCCAAGTTCATGTTAAAGCGTGTGTTATACAGCCTGTTAGTCCTGTGCGGCCTGCTGCTGTTGACCGTGCTGGGTCTCGATCGCTGGATGAGCTGGAAAACAGCGCCCTACATCTATGACGAGCTGCAAGATCTCCCCTACCGTCAGGTGGGTGTGGTGCTCGGCACCGCGAAGTACTATCGCACCGGCGTGATCAACCAGTATTACCGTTACCGTATTCAGGGTGCCCTTAACGCCTACAACAGCGGCAAGGTCAACTATCTGCTGCTGAGCGGCGATAACGCGCTGCAAAGCTATAACGAACCGATGACCATGCGCCGCGATCTGATCAAAGCTGGCGTGGCGCCGGAAGATATCGTGCTGGATTACGCCGGCTTCCGTACGCTCGATTCCATCGTCCGTACCCGTAAAGTGTTCGACACCAACGACTTCATCATCATTACCCAACGCTTCCATTGCGAACGCGCGCTGTTTATCGCCCTGCATATGGGCATTCAGGCGCAGTGCTATGCGGTGCCATCACCGAAAGATATGTGGAGCGTTCGTCTGCGTGAATTCGGTGCCCGCTTTGGCGCGCTGGCCGATCTTTACCTGTTTAAGCGCGAGCCGCGCTTCTTAGGCCCGCTGATCCCGATTCCTGCCCAGCAGGAAGTACCGGATGATGCGCAGGGGTACCCGGCGGTAACGCCGGAGCAGCTGCTGGAGTTGCAGAAGAAAAAATCCTGATAACCTCAACCCTTAAACGTAAAAAAGCCCGGTTCAAACGCCGGCTTTTTGCCTAATGTATATGTTATTTCTTACGCGCGTATTTCAGTGAATCCAGCGCCACCGCGAAGATAATAATCGCGCCTTTGATAATGTACTGCCAGTACGGGTTGACGCCGATATAGGTCAGACCGTAGTTGATAACGGTGAAGATGATAACACCGGTCACCACGCCGAGCACCGTACCCACGCCACCGCTGAATGAAACCCCACCCACGACGCAGGCCGCGATAGCATCCAGTTCGTACATAAAGCCGAGGTTGTTGGTTGCTGAGCCGATACGACCCGCTTCCAGCATCCCGCCGAAGGCGTAGAACACGCCTGACAGCGCATAAATCACCAGCAGGTTCAACGCAACGTTCACACCGGAGACTTTCGCCGCTTCCGGGTTGCCGCCGATAGCGAAGATGTTTTTACCAAAGCGAGTCTTGTTCCACAGGATCCAGACAAACCCAACGGCAATCAACGCGTAGAAGGTAATGTACGAAAGGCGGAAGCTACCGAGTGCGACAAACCCTTGCGTGAAGGTCGAGAAGCCGCTGTCAAAGCCGGAAATCGGCGACGCGCCCACGAAGTCGTAGTACAGGGAGTTAATGCCGTAAACGATGATCATCGTACCCAGCGTGGTGATGAACGGCGTCACGTTCAGGTAAGCGATGATAATCCCGTTAATCAGGCCGATCACCGCGCCAATCGCGCAAACAATCAGGATGACTACAAAGATTGGCATGGTCGCCATTTCCGGGAAAACCTTGTTGGCGTTTTCCATCGACTGCAACAGCGTCGCGGCAATCACCGCCGCGAGGCCGACCTGACGACCCGCCGACAGGTCGGTACCCTGGGTCACAATCAGCCCGGCAACGCCGAGGGCAATAATAATACGTACAGAAGACTGAGTCAGGATGTTACTAAGGTTCAACAAACTTAAGAAAGTCGGGTCCTGGATAATAATAATAGCCAGCAGAACCAAAAGAACAACGTAAATACCGCCATCTTTCAGATAAGTGAGAAAGCTTTTTTTATTTAACGCACTCATGTCGAGCCCTGAAATTAAAGGTGCAATGACGCAAGACGGAGAATTTCGTTTTGCGTTGCGGTTTTCGTTTCTACAATTCCGGCAACCAGGCCATTACTCATGACAAGGATACGGTCAGTAATACCCAGCAGCTCTGGCATTTCTGAAGAAATAATAATGATCCCTTTATCTTTCTTTGCCAGCTCGGCGATTAATTGATAAATTTCAAATTTTGCACCCACGTCGATACCGCGAGTCGGCTCATCCAGCATCAGAATTTCAGGCTGAGTTAACAGCCAGCGTCCAATAATGACCTTCTGCTGGTTACCACCGGATAACGAACCAATTTGCGTGTGATGCCCTGGGGTTTTTACGCGCATCGAGTCGATAACCCATTGGGTATCGCTCTTCATGCGTGAATTATCCAGCAGGCCGACTTTGTTTTTATAACTCTTGATATTCGAAATTAAAGAGTTAAAGCCAATATCAAGGTAAGCATAAATACCGGTTGAGCGGCGTTCTTCGGTAACAAGCGCAAAACCGTTATTGATCGCTTCGTTGGCGCTATGGTTGTTGATTTTCTTACCGTGCAGGGTAATGGTCCCGCTCGACTTTTCACGTACGCCAAACAGCGTTTCAACGATATCGGTACGCTTGGCGCCCACCAGCCCGGCGATACCGAGGATTTCCCCTTTACGCAACTGGAATGATACGTCGCGAATCGATGGCTGGCGCAGGGATGTCAGGTGCTGCACGTCGAGGATCACTTCCCCGGTACGTTCTGCCTGTCCGGGAAGCGCTGGTTTAGCGAGCGCCCTACCATCATGGCGATGATCTTGTCCATATCCAGCCCTTCCAGCGGCTGGGTAGCAATCCACTGCCCGTCGCGCAGAACGGTGATTTCGTCGCACAGCTGGAAGATTTCTTCCATTTTGTGCGAAATATAGACGATGCCGCAGCCACGATCTTTCAGCTTACGGATAATGGTGAACAGATGGTTCACCTCTTTCTCCGTCAGCGATGAGGTCGGTTCATCCATAATCACGATTTTGGCGTTATAGGAGAAGGCTTTAGCGATTTCAATCATCTGCATCTGCGAAACAGATAACGTGCCCACGCGCGCACGCGGGTCAATATCAATATCCAGCTCGTCAAAGATGGCTTTGGTATCGCGATACATTTTGTCCTGATCGACAAACATGCCTTTGGTGGGATAACGCCCCAGCCACATGTTATCCATCACGGAGCGTTGTAATACCAGGTTCAGTTCCTGGTGGACCATCGAAATACCGTTTTCCAGCGCCTCTTTAGCGGAATGAAAATCGATTTCCTTGCCCTGGAAGAGAATGCTGCCGGAATCTTTTTGATAGATCCCAAATAGGCATTTTAATAACGTTGATTTGCCCGCACCGTTCTCACCCATTAATGCATGGATAGAGTGTGGACGAACTCTCAGGTTAACATTATCGAGTGCTTTTACGCCGGGAAAAGACTTGTTGATCTGGCTCATTTCCAACAAGAATTCACCTGACGGCTCTCTATTATTGTTGTCCATATATATACCTGGCCGCGATAATTCTGAGTCAGTATTTATGGGCACACGGATGTGCGCCCCATATATTTAAAGATTACTTACCGGTGAATTGGCTAAGGTTATCTTTATCTACGCCAACGTATGGAACGCGGACGATTTTGTTTTCAATTTTCCAGGTGGTGCCATCAGCGGCGCCTTTACCTTCAGCCAGGTTTTTCGCCAGGTCGAAAGTGGCTTTCGCCTGGTTATTTGCATCGTTCAGCACGGTACCGGCCATCGCACCCGATTTAACCAGCGCCAGCGCTTCCGGCAGGGCATCGACGCCGAACACCGGGATAGAAGATTTGTTGTGCGCTTTCAGCGCTTCAACCGCCCCATCGCCATCGCGTCGTTGTTGGCAATCACGACTTCAATTTTGTTGGCGTTCGGGCCGGACAGCCAGGCGTCCATTTTATCTTTCGCCTGAGCGGTATCCCACATTGCGGTATCCAGCTGCAGCTGCTGGGTTTTCAGACCCTTGTCGTTCAGCTCTTTGATAACGTAGGTGGTACGCGCTTCCGCGTCCGGGTGGCCTGGTTCGCCTTTCAGCAGGACGAACTGAATCTGACCGTCTTTGTTCAGGTCCCAGTTCGGGTTCGCCGCCCAATGCTTAGCAATCAGGTCGCCCTGGATAATACCGGACTCTTTTGAATCGGTACCGACATAGAAGGCTTTGTCATAGCTATCCAGCGCTTTACGTGAAGGTTCTTTGTTGAAGAAAACGATCGGCACGTTCTGGCCGCGCGCTTTTTCAATCACCGTGCCCGCCGCTGCCGGGTCAACCAGGTTGATCGCCAGCGCTTTCACGCCTTTTGCCAACAGCACGTCAATCTGGTCGTTCTGCTTAGACTGGTCGTTCTGGGAGTCGTTCATCAGCAGCTGAACATCCGGGCAGATTTGCCGTCTTTCTCAATCGCCTTGCGCACAACGGACATGAAGTTGTCGTCGTATTTATAGATAGTCACACCGATACGGGTATCGGCAGCGTGCGCTGCGGCACCGAAAAACATACTGGCCATCAGAGCAGACAGGGTTAACACCTTCTTATTCATGGTATCTCCGGTTTTATTATGCAGGGTAGTACGGGTGAAAATAGTCGGCGGGCATGGTTAATGGAATGTTACCACCCGACGAAATTCACTGATCAAAATTTGTTCTTCCGTGTTGAGTAACGATCCAGAGTACGATTTATTCTGTGTTTGCAGCTGGTCTACGCTATAAAAAGTGATTAATCACCGTTACATCATGTTTCAGCCTGATAAACGCTGCCACTATAGCCATCGCGATGTTAACAATCTGTGAATTTACTCACAGATTGAAAACGGTTACATAGGATTAACAATTTAGTTCGTGATGGGATGCACAAATTGCCGCTGAGCCACCGAGTGGCGGCGAACCAGGGTCGGCATAAAACAATGCGTAGCGTCACCGTCAAGCTTCCCGGCAGCGCCGAGCAGCGCCAGTTCAGTGGCTTGTTTTGCCATAGAAACAATCGGATAGCGCACGGTGGTGAGTTGAGGATCGGTATAGCGCGCAATCGGGATATCATCAAAACCAATCACCGAAACCTGCTGCGGCACCGCAATACCGTTATCTTTGAGCGCGCTTAGCGCCCCGGCGGCCATGTTATCGTTATACGCAAAAACCGCCGTCAGTCCGGCGTTGCGCCCGAGCAGTTCAACCATTGCCGCCTCACCGCCCTGCATATCTGGCGTCCCGGTGCCAACCCAGCTGTCCGGCGCCACGATGCCCTGTTCCAGTAAGGCTCGCGCCCACCCTTCCCGGCGCATGTCGTCATCTTCGATGTTGTGACTGGAGGCCAGGTAGCCGATACGCTGATGGCCATGATTGAGCAGCATTCGGGTGCCCATCAACGCGCCACTGACGTTGTCGAGGCAAACACAGCGGTGCGCATAGCCGGGGACGATACGATTAATCAGCACCATGCCGGGCATCTGAGCCATAAACTCGCTCAACTCCCGATCGCTTAACGCTTTTGAATGGACGATCAGCGCGCTACAGCGCTGACGTATCAACACTTCAATGGCGTTACGTTCTTTGTCCGCTTCATGATAGCTGTTGCCAATCAGTACATTTTTTTGATACTGCTGGGCCACTGTATCAACCGCTTTCACCAGCGCCCGAAGAAAGCATCGGAGACGTCCATCACCACCACACCAATGGTATCACTGACCTGGGTGGCCAGCGCCTGCGCGTTGGCGTTTGGCCGATAACCTAACGCGGCAACCGCTTTCATCACTGCCTCGCGGGTATCCTGGCTTACCAGTGCGCTGTTGTTCAGCACCCGGGAGACGGTAGCAACGGAAACGCCAGCCTGGCGCGCGACATCACGAATGGTGACCATACTCACCGCCCGATTGAATAGTGCTGCAGTTCACGTGACACCTCCTGGGTCCATCAAGATGCGCTATTCTGGCAGCGAGCTGGCGGCAACTACGTGAGGGCGGTCACACGCCTGGAAACGGTTACATCCATTTTGTTAATGGTTGTGATCTCGATCGTTATCTAAATGTATTGCGGAATGAAACACCAGCGGCTTTTGCCGTCAACTGCCGCCATAGCCATTCCACCGGCCCCTGACGGAAGCGACGCAGCCACAGCACGGAAAAGACGAGGTTGACCAGCCAGACAGGAACCACGAAAGCCAGCAACGTCAGGCGATCGAATTCCATAAACAGACCGAAATGATAGAAGAGCGTAGTGCAGATGAGCGTTTGCAGCAGATAGTTAGTGAGCGCCATACGGCCCACGCAGACAACGGCTGCAGCAAGTTTAGAACGGCTGATTTGCGGCCAGTAGCCATAGGCCAGCGCCGCATAGCCCAGTGTCTGGATGGGTGCGCTGATTTCCCGCGGACCTGTAACAAGAAAGCGCACCAGCGGTAGTCCCAGCCGAGATGCCACTGCGCGGCAATGGCTGGCAGATTAATCACCATGCCGAGCGGAATACAGACAGCCGCGCAGCGGCGGTAGTGGCGCAGGCTGAACTGCCCTTTCAGCCAGCCGCAGCGCATCAGTGCCGCCCCCATCAGCATCATGCCCGCCAGCTGCCAACCGTACTGCGCGCCCAGCGCCAGCAGGTTAGCGGATAACATATCAGCGCGATTGCTGAACGCCTCCAGCCCGCCGTTCAGCTTCCAGTAGTGTTCATACAGCAGACTGGAAGCATCCGGCACCCATGAACGGCTCTGGCCGCTGTCGGCAATCAACCCCAGCAGGATCAGCACGGCTACGCCGACGACATAGAGCATCACGCCGGTATTAAACAACGCTTTGACTTCCCCGCGTCACGCACCAGCCGCCAACAGATAAGCCCTACCAGCGCGTAGGCCAGCAGAATATCACCGTCCCAAAACAGCAACGCATGGATAAAGCCCAGCAGCGCCAACAGCGTTAAGCGGCTTTGGATCCAACGTGAACCGCGCGGTAGCAGTAGCTGGAGCCCGGCGCCAAACAGGAGCGCAAAGAGCGTCAGGAATTTGACCTGAGCAAAGAGATCGAGAATGGCCCACGTCCAGGCATCGCGCGAGGTGACCTCGCCGTACCAGGCCGGGTTAAGATAGGCGGCCTTCGGCAAGCCGAAGGCGCTGATGTTCAGCAGCAGAATCCCCAGAATGGCAACGCCACGAATAAAATCCAGCGTGACGTTTCTCTCCATGTCCCTGCTCCGCTGATGTATTAGTTGTGGTGACGCACCGCGCGCAAGAACTCCTGGCGGGTGTTCTGGCTAGACTTGAACAGACCGCCGAGCGACGTGGTCGTGGTCGCGCTGGTGGCATCGCGAATGCCGCGCGCTTTCACGCAGTAGTGCACCGCGTCAATGGAGACCGCCACGTTGTTGGTCCCCAGCAGCGTTTGCAGCGCAGTCAGGATTTGCTGCGTTAAACGCTCCTGCACCTGTGGGCGCTGAGCGAAAAACTGCACGATACGGTTAATTTTCGACAGGCCAATCACCGAATCTTTCGGATATAGGCGACGGTCGCCTTACCATCAATGGTCACAAAGTGGTGTTCGCAGGTACTGGTTAGCGTGATATCGCGCACGGTCACCATTTCGTCGACCTTCATTTTGTTTTCAATGACGGTAATTTTCGGGAAATTGGCGTAATCCAGACCAGAGAAAATCTCGTCCACATACATTTTGGCGATGCGGCGCGGCGTTTCCATCAGACTGTCATCACTTAAATCGAGATTCAGCAACTGCATGATCTCAGTCATATGTCCGGTAATCAGGCGCTTACGGGTTTCATTATCCATTTCGCGCACCGGTGGGCGCAGCGGGGTTTCCAGACCACGGGCGACCAACGCTTCGTGTACCAGGACCGCTTCTTTACTCAGTGATGACATTATTATTTCTCCTGCAGGTGTGCACTTTGCTTTTGTCGGTGCAAAGTTTGCACTCATTGTGCGTGAGGCGACGCACAGAATCCAGTATTCGTCGCGATAATTATTGCAATCGTTCTTACCTTTCAGGCTGCGGACGCCAGACCAGCGCGCCACCGATCAGCAGCGCAACCGCAGCAATCCCCAGCGCGGGCTCCAGTCGCTGGGTCAGCCAGGTCGAGAGCGCCGAAGTCATTGGCCCAATCAGTTGCCCGACGGCATAGCCGGTGGTCAGCAGCCCGGCCATATAGCGGGCGTGATTTGGCGCCAGCTCGCGGCCATAAAGCAGAGAGAGTTGTACCGCCGCGAGGAATCCGCCGCCAACCAGCAGCGCGCCGACAACCAGCCCGCTCATCCCCGGCAGCAGCCAGGCGGCCAGCACGCCGACGCCCTGCAGCCACAATACTATCGCCAACCGCTGGTGCGTGTGACCCAGGCCACGCGTAGCAATACTCAGCGCAATCCCTGTTGCCCCCGCGAGGCCAAATACCGGCCAGATAAACTGAGCAAACAGGCTGTCCGGAAAACGCTGGCTGGCCATTTGCGATAAGAAGGTGGCAGGCAGAATATAGCCAAAGCCCGCCAGGCTGTAGCTCCACACCAGCCGCTTCAGGTTACGGGTTAAGGTTAATGGTTCCGGCTTTTCGCCGCTACGGTGCAGTTCGCCGGGCCGCGGCAACCAGCGGCCAATCAACGCCACCAGCAGCAGCGCCAGCACGCCGTACAGCTGCCAGCCCGCCGCCGCGCTCAGCGCCTGCGCATGAATAAATACGCCAGCAGGCCGCTTATCGCGATCCCCGCCCCGGCCCGGCAAACACCGCCGCACTGAGCCCCGGCCTGGCATAGTGCGCCAGCCGTTCATTCACCCATGCCGCCGTCAGCACCATCGACCAGCCGCTCATGCAGCCGATAACAAAACGTAGCGCACCGTGCAGCCAGGCGTTATCCGCCAACGCGGATAGAAAGGTCAGCGCCACCGCACCAATGATGCCAAGATACAGTCGGGCCTCAACGCCGCGATGGGTCCGCATGGCATCCCAGGCGCCCACCAGGTAACCCAGATAGTTAAGCGCCGCCACCAGCCCGGCGCTGGTCAGCGTCAGCTCACCTTCCGCAATCATCAGCGGCACCTGAGGCGTAAAAGCAAAGCGCCCAATCCCCATCGTTGCCACTAGCACCAGAAAGCCGCTGAGCGCAATTCGTACCGGCATGAAAGCCTCAAATGTGAATGTAAAGTTATCTTTATGATGCAACATGTAAATGTTATGCGGAAGTGAAAGTTACTCACCAGCGATGAATTATCTGTATGATGGGACTATTAATTCTGACCAAAACCGCGAGGAGCCCGCATGGAAATGCTTGAAGAGCACCGCTGTTATGGCGGCTGGCAGCAGCGCTGGCAGCACCATTCCACCACGCTGAACTGCCCGATGACGTTCAGCCTGTTTTTGCCACCGGAAGGCAAAAAAACGCCGCCGCCAGTGCTGTACTGGCTGTCCGGTCTGACCTGCAACGACGAGAACTTCACCACCAAAGCGGGCGCGCAGCGTGTTGCCGCAGAATTGGGTATTGTGCTGGTCATGCCGGATACCAGCCCACGTGGCGAAGGCGTGGCTAACGATGCCGCTTACGATCTTGGCCAGGGTGCTGGCTTCTACTTAAACGCCACCCAGGCACCGTGGGCCGCCCACTATTGCATGTACGATTACCTGCGTGACGAACTGCCGGCGCTTATTCAGGAACAGTTTAACGTGAGTGAACGCTGTGCCATCAGCGGCCACTCGATGGGCGGCCACGGCGCGTTAATGCTGGCGCTGAAAAATCCGGGTCAATATTGCAGCGCTTCGGCCTTTGCCCCATCGTCAACCCAAGCCGTGTGCCCTGGGGAAAGAAAGCCTTTAGCGCCTATCTCGGTGACGATATTGCACGCTGGGCCGAATGGGACAGCACCGAACTGTTGCTGGCAAGCCGCGCTGAAGCGCCGGTTCCGCTACTCATTGACCAGGGCGATAACGATCAATTCCTGGCCGACCAGCTACAGCCTGCGGTGTTTGCCGAAGCCGCGCGGCAGAAAGACTGGCCGCTCACCCTGCGTATTCAGCCGGGTTACGACCACAGCTATTACTTTATTGCCTCCTTTATTGAAGACCATCTGCGGTTCCACGCGGAGCATCTCTTTGCGTAGATAAGCGCAGCGCCATCCGGTAATCTGCCTTACCCTGCCGGATGGCGGCGTAAACGCCTTATCCGGCCTACAAATCAGCACCCGGCAGCGTGTAGGGATACGCCTTGCGATACTGCAACGGCGTTTTGCCCATATTCTTGCGAAAACAGGTAATAAACCACGCGTATTCGGTAAAACCGACCCGTTCAGCAATTTCCCGCACCGAGAGCTGTGAATGCAGCAATAATTCGCAAGCCTGACGAATTCTCCGCATCATCAAATATTCCTGAATCGTGCCGCCGGTTTCATCATGAAAACGCCGCGAGGTGTGTCCGCGCGAACAGCCCATTACCGCCGCAATCTCCTCCAGCGAACAGCGTTCGTGGTAGTGATTTTCCAGCCAGCGAATGATGGTCGATGAAAAGGTATTATGCCCGGTCGCCTGCTCCTGCTGCGGCAGCAGGCTAATCAGCTGCATAATCAGGAAGGCGCTGTCGCTGGTACTCCAGCTCTCCTCATGGGTCAACGTTTCAAAGCGCTGCAACAGCGTTTCAATCACCGGCTGCAGGTCGCCCACATCAAACACCCGCGCCTTCTCACCGCGGCCACACAGCTGGCGCAGCAGCATCTGCTGACGGGGAAAATCCCGTAACCACGGTTCTAACAGCAGCGGGTTAAAGTGCAGGGTCGTACGATGATAAAGGTTACGTTCATCCTGCTCGACGTACACCTTGTGCAGCTTACCGGGCGGGAAGATAAACAGGCGACCCGGTTTGACCGTGTACTGCTGGTGTTCCATCAGCGCAATCCCGACGCCACGCGACACCGAGAGAATCTCCGCACACTGATGCCAGTGATAGTAATTGGCCGGCATATTTTGCATACGATTGAAATAAATCGATTTATCGTTGAAATGGATCAGCTCAAGATAAGTCGTGTCTTCCGTTCGCTGGGAGTGGGCCACCGCGTTTGCCTCGCATGTTAATAAACTTAAACTTTCATCATCGAAGTAAAACTTTCAGGCCAAAATACGCCATAAAATTATTTTTAATTACCTGAGATGCGTAAAAGTAAGAGCGCAATCACATTTGCCACACGGGGCAACTTCCTATTATTCGTCCGCCATCAACGATATGAAACGGGATTTCATCATGCGGACGAAACAAGAATACAGTGCACAATTAACACGTTGGATTACGGCAGCCGTTCCCCATCTGTCGGCCGATTGCACGCGCCTTCACGCAGGAAACACCGCTGCACAATACCCGGACGAGGTGGCCGGGATGGAAGGTTTTATTCGTCTGCTGTGGGGGCTGTTTCCACTGGTTAGCGGCGGCACAACGCCGGAGTGGCACGATAAATTCATCACCGGCGTGCGCAACGGCTGTAACCCGCAGCATCCCGGCTACTGGGGGATGTCGGCGATAACGATCAGCGCTGCGTTGAGATGGCCGCATTTGGCCTCGGGCTGGCGCTACCGAACAACGGACTGTGGCAGGCGCTGTCCGCCGCGGAACAGGATAACCTCGTGCGCTGGCTTAGCCAAAGCGCGGATGTCGCCGTGCCGGACAATAACTGGCACTTTTTCCCGGTGCTGATTCAACTGGGTCTGAAATGCGTTGGCCGTGAATATGACATGGCGGTGATCCACCGGCATCTCGACGCCATCGAACCTTTCTGGCTGGGCAACGGCTGGTACTGCGACGGTAAAGGTAAACCGCGTGATTACTACATCTCCAGCGCCTTCCATTTCTATGGCCTGATCTACAGCCATTTTATGCAAGATATCGACCCGGAGCGCTGCCTGCGCTATCGCCAGCGTGCCCAGCAGTTTGCCCAGGATTATCGCTATTACTTCACTGCCGACGGCGCGGGCATTCCGTTTGGCCGTAGCCTGACCTATCGCTTTGTGCAGGTCGCCTTCTGGAGCGCCGTGGCCTTTACCGGCTGGACGTCTTCACGCCGGGCGTGGTCAAAGGGTTGATTTTGCGCAATCTGGAGCACTGGCAGACGCAGCCGTTTATCGACGCAGATGGGCTATTTACGATCGGCTATGCCTACCCGAACCTGATTATGGCCGAAGACTACAATAGCCCCGGTTCACCGTACTGGGCGCTGAAGGCGATGCTGATTCTGGCATTACCGGAAGAGAGCGCCTTCTGGCAAGCCGAGTGCGAAGCGCTGCCCGCATTGTCAACAATTCACCCGATTCCCGAAGCCGGGCAAATCATCGTCCACAGCAGTGAAAACCGCCACGCCTGGATGCTGATGTCCGGTCAGTTCGACAAGAACAACTTTGTCAACTTTGAACAAAAATACTGCAAATTCGCCTATTCCAGCCAGTTCGGCTTCACCCTGGAGCGCGGGCGTTATGGGCTGAATCACGCCGCCGTCGATTCCATGCTGCTGTTCAGCGCGGGGGATGACTACTATCGCGGCCGCCGCGAGTGTGAGCGTTCGCAAGTGACCCAACATTGGGTACGCAGCGAGTGGCGCCCGTGGCACGACGTCGAAGTCACCAGTTGGCTCATCCCGCTGGAAAGCGGCCACATCCGCATTCACCGTGTGAACACACCGCGGGCGCTGAACTGCGTCGAAGGGGATTTGCCGCCAACCGCCACCGCCAGACGCGGCTCGAACAGCTTGCCGATGCCGTCACTGTGCAAACGGCAGATGATTACAGCCAGGTGGTTAACCTGTACGGCAATCGCCAGCCGCTTGTTGTTACCACGCCGCCAAACAGCAATGTGCTGTACGCCGCCCCAGCCAATATTCCCTGCCTGTCCGCGTCGCTGAGCGCCGGTACCCACTGGTTGGCCTGCTACGTTAGCGCCGACCTGGGCACCGCGCGACCGCTGCCGGAGGGCTGGAGTTTGACCCTGCTACACGACAGTTAACCGTGAACGGTAACTCGCTCACGCTGGTATAAACCTGACCTCTGAATCACGGCGGAGACCGTAATGACAACCACAATTCAGTCGACTCGTTCGGCGTATATCAAGTTAAGTCTCTTTGTTTTCCTCTTTACCTTTACCTGGGCGGCAAGCTTTGGCCTGTACGCCATCTGGCTTGGCGACAAAGCCGGGCTGGACGCTGTCGATATTGGCACCGTGTTTGCGGTGAACGGCGTATTCGCCGTGGTGATTAAGCCGGTGTACGGCTACATCATGGACAAAATCGGCATGAAGAAGCACCTGCTCTATTTTGTCTGTATTGTCTCGGCGCTGATGGCCCCTTCTATATCTGGATCTATCTGCCGCTGCTGCAAAGCCACTTTATCAGCGGCATGATCGTCGGCGCGCTGTTCTTTAGCCTCGGCTGGTATGCCGGCGTCGCGGCGGAAGAGTCCTATGTTGACCGCTTCAGCCGCCTCTACAACATGGAGTTTGGCCGCATCCGCATGTGGGCGGCGCTGGCTGGGCCACCGCCTCGTCGTTCTCCGGCTTCCTCTATAACATCTCGCCTAAAATCAACTTTGCCATCAGCAGCGTCTCGGCGCTGTGTATGTTCGCCGTGCTGCTGACGCTCAAGGTCGACCATTTCGGCCAGGAGGAAAACAACGTCCTGTCGAAAGATAAGATTGTGATTACCGACGTGCTGCACCTGCTGGCGAACCGCAAATTCTGGATGTTTGCGCTCTATATTGCCGGCGTGGCGTGGATGATGTTTATCGCCGAGCAGCAGTTCTCCCGTTACTTCGTCACCTTCTTTGCCACCAAAGAAGAAGGTAACGCCATGTTCGGTTATATGAGCACCGCTCAGTCCGCCGCCGAGTTCTTCGGCATGATGCTGGTGCCCGCCATTATCAATCGCATCGGTGCGAAGCAGGGATGCTGCTCACCGGGCTGGTAATCAGCCTGCGCTTGATTATCTCCGGCCTGACCAGCGACCCGCTGATTATCTGCCTGGTGAAACCGCTATACGGCATTGAAATCGCGCTGATTCTGGTGTCGGTGTTTAAGTATATCGCCGAGCATTTCGACAAACGCGTTAACGCCACCATGTACCTGCTGGGCTACCAGGCGATGATTTACGTCGGCTCTATCGTGGTCGCGCCGCCTGCGGGTTATGCCTATCAGACTATCGGTTTTGAACATACCTATCTGATTATGGGCATCATCGCCCTGGTCTTTACCGGCGTATCCGCCCTCACTCTCTCTGCCTGCTACAGCCACAAGAAGAACGCTGTAGGCCAGGAAATCAAACACGAAGCGATTAATTAAAAACGGGAATATGACAGCATGACGTCTGAAACGATCAGCAAAGAACCGCTCGCCTGCCAACCGCTCCAGCCGGGCGAACGTGAAGCACTTGGCCGTAAAATTCGCGGATAATGCCCGACCTGCTGAAAGCAATTGAGAGCAACGCGGACTACTTTGGCCAGCGTTTTCCGGATGCGGCCTGCGAGAAAGGCATCTATCCCATCATCGACAATATTGAGTGGACCACCAGCTTCTGGACCGGCCAGCTGTGGCTGGCCTATGAATGGACCGGGCAGGAACAGTACCGCACGCTTGCAGAGCAGCATATTCATTCGTTCGGCCAGCGGATTATTAACCGCGATCATACTAACCACCACGATCTGGGCTTCCTCTACAGCCTGTCATGCGTGGCGGGCCAGCGCCTGACCGGCAACCGCGAAGCAGGCTATATCGCCCTGCTCGCTGCCGAAGCGCTGATGGAACGCTATAACGAAAAAGCCGGGATCATCCAGGCCTGGGGGAGCTGAACAACCCTGAACAGCAAGGGCGTATGATCATCGACTGTAATATGAATCTGCCGCTGCTGTACGAGGCCAGCCGCGCGAGCGGCGACCCGCGCTACGCCGAGGCGGCAAAGCAGCATATTGAGCGCGCGCGTCGCTATATCGTGCGTGAAGATGGTTCGACCTTCCACACCTGGTATATGGACGTTGAGACCGGCGCGCCGCGTTTTGGCAACACCCATCAGGGCTTCTCTGACGACTCCTGCTGGGCGCGCGGCCAGGCATGGGCGTTTATGGCTTCCTGCTGAACTACCTGTATACCGGCGACGAACGCCTGCTGGAACTCAGCCAGACGCTGGCGAACTACTACCTGAATCGTCTGCCAGACGACCTTATCTGCTATTGGGATCTGGCGCTCACCGACCCCACCAGCGAACGCGACAGCTCGGCAGCGGCCATCGTCGCCTGCGCGCTGCTGGAATTAGTGAAACATCTCCCGGCCACGCATCCGGATAAGGAGACCTACGAAACGCTGGCGCTACGCATGATCGGCAATATGATCGACGGTTATGTGAATCGTGAACATACACCGGGCCAGGGGCTGCTGAAGCATTCGGTGTACTACTTCAAAGGTGGAATTGGGGTGAACGAGTGCTGTAGCTGGGGGATTACTTCCTGATAGAAGCGATCACGCGGGCGGTACAGAACTGGCGTAGCTACTGGTAAGAGAGGTTGCCCGATGGCGCTACGCTTATCGGGCCTACGCGAGCGCGCAATATGGTCGCGCAGGGTAAAACCCGGCACGACCATCATCACTGGTTAGAAGCGGTAATCCACTGCCATAAAGTAGCGGCGGCCATCTTCGTTATAGCTGTAGTCGTCGCGCGACAGATCTTTATCCCCGAGGTTCAGCACGCCCGCGCGCAGCTTGATATCCTTGGTTGCCTGCCACGCTCCGCCGAGATCCCAGGTGGTGTAACCGCCCGGCGTTTTGGAGGTTTCGCTCACCGCGCGCTGCTTGCCGTTATAGCGTGCCGCCAGGTAGAACGACCAGTCCTGCACCGGCGTCCAGTCCAGACGCCCATTCGCGGTATGGAACGGCAGCTCCTGTAGCGGTTTATCCTCGCCGTTGCTCAGATCGCGACCGTCATTGTAGGTATAGTTCAGCGTCACCTTCCATTCTTCGCCAAACGGCACCTTCAGCTCGGTTTCAACGCCGCGAATACGCGCTTTATTGACATTGTAGTAAGAGAATACCGGCACACCGTTTTCAAAGCCGACAAAGTTCGGATAGCCCGGCGCGGCATTGCGATCGCGCGTACGGCTCACGTTAATCATATCGTCGATATCGTTCTGGAAAGTGGTTACGCTGCCCTGCACGCCTTCCAGCCAGCCCTCTTCCCCTGGTAATAAAGACCGATTTCAAAGCTTTCGCTGGTTTCCGGTTTCAGGTCCGGGCTACCGACAATACGACAGCCGCCGCGGCACGAGTTGGAACTCCAGTCCGGGCTAAGCTGAAGCAGCGATGGCGCTTTAAACGCGGTTGCCCAGCCCCCTTTCACCGTTAGCGTATCGGTGGCGCTATACACCAGATACGCACGCGGGCTCCAGTGGTCGCCATAGGTCTGGTGATCGTCCATACGGATCCCGGTGGTCAGCGCCAGCGGTTCGAAGATGCGCCACTCGTCTTCGAGGAACAGCGCATACTGGCTGGCGGAGGTTTCGCTGCTGGAACCGCCGGTCAGGTTGACCGGATCGCTCAGCTTATCGTGACGCCATTCGCCGCCAAAGGTCACCAGTTGATTAATCGCCCCAGCGGCAGCACGTATTTGCCGTCGATGGTGTTACTTTGCGAAGTGATATTACTGCTATTGCCCGGATTCTTGTTGACCACCTTTTCGCCGTAATACTTCAGTTCGCTGTTACCTAAATCCCAGCGCCCGTTGTGGCTCAGCGAGTAGTTCTGGCGCTCCAGACGGTTACGGTCGAGAGAATCGGAATCACGGTCCTGTCGGTCGAAACCGTAACCGGCGGTGATGTCGTTATTTTCATTCGGCGTCCAGGCAAACTCCACGTTACCGTCGCGGCTGGTGTAACCCTCGATGCGCGGTGATTCGCCGGTGGTACTGGTCGTTGAACTCTGCGGACTATCCTTCTCGCGCTTCGACAGGCTCCCAAATGCCTTCATGCCCAGCACGCCGTCCACCAGCGGGCCGGAGGTGAAGAACTGGCCGTTCCAGGTATCGCCGCGATCGCGATGTTCCTGAATGGTGGTATCGGCAGTGACGGAACCGGTCCATTTCGCGCCGATTTTTTTGGTGATGATATTCACCACGCCGCCCAGCGCATCGGAACCGTAGAGGGAAGACATTGGGCCGCGCACCACTTCGATGCGTTCGATGGCGTCAACCGGGATCCAGTTCAGGTCGAAGTCGTTGTGGCGGAAAACGGCGTTTCGCGAGTTAACGCGTTTACCGTCGATGAGAATCAGGGTGTAGCTGCTGTCCAGGCCGCGAATGCTGACGCCCTGACGGTTATCCCCCTCGTTGGTGAGCTGGACGCCCGGCACTTCTTTCAGCACATCTTTCAGGTTCTGCACCGGCTTGCGCTGCAGGTCTTCCTGGGTAATGACGCTGATACTCGCGGGGCATCCTTTACGCTTTGTTCGGTAGCCGCCGCCGTCACGACCAGCACTTCATCATTATCTGCGGCCGCTGCGGGCAGCGCCAGGGACATTACGGACGCGCACAGTCCGCCCCGAACGATGGGGTTTAACCTAAACATTTCCTTTCTCCATGAGGTGAATACTGAATTAAAACAAAAGGGTCTTACTCACAAATGCTGCTTGATACCGCTCACTGGCGGCCTGTTTTTTATGCAGATGTGGCTGGTCCCTCCGGTATCAGCTTCACCGGGATAAGGAAGTGGCTTCATCCATTTGTATGGGCATGGATGATAAAAGTAATGATAATAATTATCAATTAAGATTATTTAAAGTTATGTCAAGACGTAACAAAAATGCCGCGCATAAAAAAACCTCTCCGAAGAGAGGTTTTTGTTATCACCGGGAACCCGAGCCGTTATTTCTTAAAGCGTTCCGGGAAGTGCATTTCGCTATAGCGAACGAAGTGCGTACCACGGGTCAGCTTGTAGCCGAACCAGATAACCAGGAACAGCGGGATACCAATATAGGTCGCCGCGACGCCGCCCCAGTCGATGGTATCGGCGAGGAACGCTTCGTAGTTCTGGCCCAGCGTGATAATCAGGCACAGCACGAAGGCGAAGATCGGCCCCAGCGGGAAGAACCCGGAGCGGTACGGCAGGTTGTTAATATCGTGACCCTGCATAACGTAACCACGGCGGAAGCGATAATGGCTAATCGCAATCCCCAGCCAGGCGATAAAGCCGGTCATCCCGGAGGTGTTCAGCAGCCACAGGTACACGGTCTGGTTGCCGAACATTGAGGTCAGGAAGCACAGACCGGCAATCACGGTAGTAGCATACAGCGCGTTACGCGGCACGCCGCCACGGGAGAGCTTCGAGAAGATGCGCGGTGCTTTGCCATCGCAGGCCAGGGTGTACAGCATACGGGTAGAGGCATACATGCCGGAGTTACCCGCCGACAGTACCGCCGTCAGGATAACGGCGTTCATAATCGCCGCCGCAGAGAGCAGACCCGCGTGCTCGAACACCAGAGTGAACGGGCTGACGGAGATATCCTTCACGTCGTTACGCAGCAGGCTTGGATCGGTGTACGGAATAATCAGGCTGATGATCAGGATCGCGAACACATAGAACAGCAGGATACGCCAGAACACCTGACGCACAGCGCGCGGGATATTCTTCTCCGGATCTTCAGATTCACCCGCCGCGATACCAATCAGCTCGGTGCCCTGGAAGGAGAAACCGACAATCATTGCCACGCCGATCATCGCCGACAGGCCGCCAGCAAACGGCGCGTCACCGGTTGTCCAGTTGCTCCAGCCGACCGGCTGCGCGCCCTTGAAGATACCGAGGATCATCATAATGCCAACGACGATGAAGATAATCACGGTCGCCACTTTGATCAGCGAGAACCAGTATTCCGCTTCGCCGAATCCCTTCACAGAGATGTAGTTCAGCAGGAAGATAACGCACAAGAACAGCGCGCTCCAGATCCAGCCCGGCGTGTCCGGGAACCACCAGCTCATCACCAGCTGCGCGGCCACGAGGTCAACGGCGATGGTCACCGCCCAGTTGTACCAGTAGTTCCAGCCCAGCGCGAAGCCGAAGCCCTCTTCCACATAGTTCTGACCGTAGGTGGCGAAAGAGCCGGATACCGGCATATAAGCCGCCAGCTCGCCCAGACTGGTCATCAGGAAGTAGACCATCAGGCCAATCAGAATATAGGAAAACAGCGCGCCGCCCGGGCCCGCCTGAGAAATGGTTGCGCCGGACGCAACAAACAGACCCGTACCGATAGAACCGCCAATGGCGATCATCGTCAGGTGACGCGCCTTGAGTTCGCGACGTAACGCGGGCGCTTGTGTGGTTTTCGTTTCGGAACCCATGTGAAAATGCTATCCATCCAAAAAATGAGGCGCGATTGTAGCAGACGATTCCGCTATATCACGGTAGAAATGCGCAGTTATAAGAGACCTTCATGATTGGTCTCTTATTATAAGTAAAGCATCCACTGGCGGTTTTAGATATCGCAGTAGTGCAAAAAGCGCTTCAGGCATTAGAAAGATGCTTTTGCCGATGATGGATGCGCCACAGCGTGCGGCTCAGCTTCGGTAGCGGGATAGTCACCTCCTTCAGCGTACCGGCCTCGAGCTGCTCGGCAATCACCCGCCGCGACAGGCAACTGACGCCCAAATCATGGCGCACGGCGTGTTTGATGGCCTCTGAGTTACCCAACTCCATTCCCATCTGGAACTGCGGCAGATGTGAAAGCAGTAAATAATCAACGATTTCACGCGTGCCAGAGCCTTTCTCACGCAGGATCCACGGCACCATCGCCAGCTTTTCCAGCGTGACCTCACCCTGCAACCAGGCGCTGTCTGGCGCGGAGAACACCACCAGCTCATCCTCCAGCCACGGTTCGGCAATGATATCCGCCGAATGGCACGGCCCCTCAATCAGGCCAATATCGACGCGGAAATCGGCCACGGCGTTAATCACATCCTGGCTGTTGCCCACGCTCAGCTCCAGCGGCAACGAAGGAAAATCTTTGCGATAGCGCGCGATAATCTCCGGCAAAATATAGTTGCCGATAGTACTGCTCGCATACACGCGGATGGCGCCGTTATCTTCACGGAACAGCTGTTCAATTTCGCCCGCCTGCTCCAGCAACGCCAGCGCGCGCGGGTACAGCAGCCGTCCGTGCTCATTGACCACCAGCCGCTTGCCGACACGGTCGAAGAGTTGAACGCCGAGCTGCCCCTCAAGGTCAGTGAGCGCCGCGCTGACCGCCGACTGCGACAGCGCCAACATCTGCGAAGCCTGAGTCGTCGAACCGCTTTTCAGCACTTCCGCAAAAACTTCTAACTGCCGCAGCGTGATATGCATATGTTTTCAGCCCGCAAGAGCCGCCCTTACCAGTTATTACGATTAATTATAAATATATAATCAATTTTACCTTTAAGCCAGCCGAGCGTAACCTTTTAGCCAGACAAAGGAGAAGGTTATGACACAAGTCACCTTAGAAACGCATCATCATCGCGGTATCAAACATTTTATCCCAGGGCTCACACTGAGCGCCGTGATTACCGGCGCGGCAGTCTGGATCGGCAATATCCCGGCCGTGGCAGGCGTCGGCATGAGCGCACTGACGCTGGCCATCCTGTTTGGGATGGTGATTGGTAACACGATTTACCCGAAACTCTGGCAGTCGTGCGACGGCGGCGTGCTGTTCGCTAAACAGCATTTACTGCGTCTGGGCATCATTCTTTACGGTTTCCGCCTGACCTTTGCCCAGATTGCGGACGTGGGCGTGAGCGGAATTGTTATCGATGCCCTGACGTTGTGCAGTACCTTTATGATGGCCTGCTGGCTCGGGCAGAAAGTGTTCGGTCTGGACAAACACACCAGCTGGCTGATTGGCGCCGGTAGCAGCATCTGTGGTGCTGCGGCGGTACTGGCAACCGAGCCTGTTGTTAAAGCAGAAGCGAGCAAAGTGACCGTCGCGGTCGCAACGGTAGTGATTTTCGGGACGCTGGCTATCTTTATCTACCCGGCCATGTACCCGCTACTGGCGCACTGGTTTACCCCTGAAACCTACGGCATTTACATCGGTTCGACCATGCACGAAGTCGCGCAGGTAGTGGCAGCCGGTCATGCGGTGACGCCGGAAACCGAAAACGCGGCGGTGATTGCCAAAATGCTGCGCGTGATGATGCTGGCTCCGTTTCTGCTGTTTATGGCAGCGCGTGTAAAACAGCTGGCTCCGGCAGGCGCGTCGCAGAAAAGTAAAATCACGATCCCATGGTTTGCCATCATGTTCATCGTGGTCACTATCTTTAACTCGTTCCATCTGCTGCCCAACAGCGTTGTGCAAATGCTGATTACGCTGGACACCATCCTGCTGGCGATGGCCATGGCGGCGCTGGGTGTGACCACTCACGTTAGCGCACTGAAAAAAGCCGGTGCGAAACCGCTGATGATGGCGCTGGTGCTGTTCATCTGGCTGATTGTTGGCGGCGGTGCGATTAACTACGCGATTCATTACCTGATGGCATAATCGACAACGACTAACCCCCTGAACCCGCTATACTCACTCTCCCAATTTGAGTATGGCGGGTTTACTTTTTATGAAATACATCGGAGCGCACGTCAGCGCCGCAGGCGGTCTGGCCAACGCCGCAATTCGGGCCGCAGAAATCGAAGCGACCGCTTTCGCCCTGTTCACCAAAAATCAGCGTCAGTGGCGCGCCGCGCCGTTAACCACCGAGATCATCGACGACTTCAAAGCTGCTTGTGAAAAGTACCACTACACCCCGGCGCAAATACTGCCGCACGACAGCTACCTGATTAACCTCGGCCATCCGGTTGAAGAAGCGCTGGAGAAATCCCGGGAAGCCTTTATCGACGAGCTGACGCGCTGTCAGCAACTGGGACTGACGTTGCTGAACTTCCATCCGGGCAGCCACCTGTTGCAGATTGATGAAGACAAATGTCTGGCGCGGATTGCCGAATCCATCAACATCGCACTGGCGCAAACCGAAGGCGTGACGGCGGTGATTGAGAACACGGCGGGCCAGGGCAGCAACCTCGGCTTTAAGTTTGAGCATCTGGCCGCCATCATTGACGGCGTAGAAGACAAGTCGCGCGTCGGCGTATGCATAGATACCTGCCACGCTTTTGCCGCCGGCTACGACCTGCGCACCAAAGAAGCCTGCGCAGACACCTTCGCGGAATTTGAACGTATTGTCGGCTTCCAGTACCTGCGCGGTATGCACCTGAACGACGCCAAAAGCGAGTTCGGCAGCCGCGTTGACCGCCACCATAGTCTGGGCGAAGGTAACATCGGCCACGACGCGTTCCGCTTTATCATGCAAGATGAGCGTTTTGACGGTATCCCGCTGGTGCTGGAAACCATTAATCCGGATATCTGGGCGGAAGAAATTGCGTGGCTGAAAGCGCAGCAGACTGAGTCCGCTGCGGCTTGATTGCCCGGTGGCGCCGCGCTTACCGGCCTACTGATTCGGGTAGGCATGATAAGGCGTAGCCGCCATCAGACGTAAAAAAAGGGCCGAATCATCGGCCCTTTTTCACATTCACTGAACGTTTACGCTTTTACCGCAACTTCACCTTCCGGGCGCTTCAGCACCGCGTAAGAGAGGCCAGCCACCAGCGTACCCGCGACAATCGCAATCAGGTAGCCCAGCACCGGCGTGATAGCGCCAGGAATCAGCAGAACAAACAGACCACCGTGCGGTGCCATCAGCTTCGCGCCTACCGCCATCGAGATAGCGCCGGTTACCGCGCCGCCAACGATACAGCATGGCAGAACGCGCATCGGGTCACGGGCAGCGAACGGAATCGCCCCTTCAGAGATAAAGCACAGCCCCAGCACCAGCGCCGCTTTACCGCCTTCACGTTGACCTTTGTCGAACTTGTTACGCGCAACCAGCGTCGCGATACCCATCGCCAGCGGTGGCACCATACCGGCGGCCATAATCGCCGCCATCGGCGCATAGGTCTGGGTAGACAGCAGGCCCACGCCGAACGCGTATGCCGCTTTGTTCACCGGACCACCCATATCGGTACACATCATCGCCCCAAGTATCGCGCCCAGCAGGACTGCGTTAGCGGTGCCCATGGTTTGCAACCAGTGGGTCAGCCAGTTCAGCAGCGCCGCAACCGGCGTACCGATCAGGTAGATCATGGCCAGACCGACAATCAGGCTGGAGACCAGCGGGATGATCAGAATCGGCTTCAGCGCTTCCATGCTCGGCGGCAGCTTCAGCTTAGTACTGATAAGTTTCGCCACGTAACCGGCCAGGAAACCGGCAATGATACCGCCGATAAAGCCGGAGCCGCCGCTTACCGCCAGCATACCGCCGATAAGACCCGGCGTCAGACCCGGACGGTCAGCGATGGAGAAGGCAATAAAGCCTGCCAGCACCGGTACCATCAGGGCAAAGGCTGAACCACCGCCGATCTGCATCAGCGCCGCGGCCAGCGTACCTTTGACTTCAAAGGCTTTAATACCAAACGCGAAGGACAGCGCGATACACAGACCGCCCGCCACCACCATCGGCAGCATGTAGGAAACGCCGGTCAGCAGGTGACGATACGCCCCGCCGCCGCTCTCTTTTTTCGCCGCATCGGCAGGCGATTTGCTCTGGCCAGCAGGCTGGTACGGCTTGGCCTCGACCATCGCTTTGTCCAGCTCCTGCGCGGTTTTCTTCAGCGCCAGGCCGGTCGTGGTGCGATACATCGGCTTACCGGCAAATTTCGCCAGATCCACTTCGATATCCGCCGCCACGATAACCAGGTCAGCCTGTTCAACTTCTTCCGGCGTGATGGCATTGCCAGCGCCCACGGAACCGCGGGTTTCTACTTTCACCCACAGGCCGCGCTTTTTGGCCTCGGTTTCAATCGCTTCCGCCGCCATAAAGGTGTGCGCAACGCCGGTTGGGCATGCGGTCACCGCGACAATACGCTTCACCGCGCCGGTTGCCGTCGGCTCGGCCTGCGCCGGAGCTTCATAGGGCAGCGCGTGCGATTTGGCTTCGCTCAGGAACAGTTCCGGATGAGAAACCGCGCGATTGATATCGCCAAGATAAACCTGTTTGCCTACCAGCGCGGTATCGGCTGGCAGCGTGGAACCCAGCACGATGGCCAGTTCGGCATCGTTTGGGTTATCAATTAACTCCAGGCGCGCTTTCTGCGCCGCCGCGCCCAGCAGGGTCTTCGCCATATAAGCACGAGCCTGTCCGAGTTTGGCATCGATAATCAGCAGCGTTTTCATACGCCTCTCCCCTGCTGTTAGTTAAAAGGTTTCAGGTCGACACGCGCCATCATCGCGGCCAACTGGGTACGGTCGGTAATACCGACGTTGCTCTGGCTTACTGCTAACGCCGCAACGGCGGTGGCAAGACGCAGGGTATGCTCGCTGGACTCGCGCATCAGCAGGCCATAAATCAGACCACCAACCATCGAATCCCCTGCCCTACGGTGCTGACCACTTCCACTGACGGCGGCTTGGCAATCCACTCGCCGGAGGCATTCACCCACAGCGCGCCTTCCGCGCCAGCGAAATCACCACGTGGGCGATACCCTGCTCACGCAGCGCGTGGGCGGCATCGATCACATCTTTCATTTCAGGCAGCTTACGGCCTGCCCAGATTTCCAGCTCGCGGCGGTTCGGTTTCACCAGCCACGGCGCGGCTTTCAAACCCGCAACCAGCGCTTCGCGGCTGCTGTCGAAAATAATGCAAGGGCACTGGCTGCGCAGACGGGTCATCCAGTCGGTGAACGCTTCCGGGCTGACGCCGGCAGGCAAGCTGCCGCTGACGCACACCATGTCGAACTGGCCCAGCCAGCTCAGGGAATCGTTGACAAAACGCTCCCAGTCAGCCGGAGTGACTTCGAAGCCGGAGAAGTTAAAGTCAGTGACTTCGCCGTCTTTTTCGGTCAGCTTAACGTTAATGCGCGTGCGGCCCTGCACCACCTGGAAACGGTTGGCAATACCCAGCTCGCTGAACAGCTGCTGAAAACCGTCCTGGTTGTCTTTCCCCAGGAAGCCGCCAACGGTCACATCAATGCCGAGATCTTTCAGCACTTTTGCCACGTTGATGCCTTTACCCGCCGCGTGCAGCCCGGTGGTACGCACCAGGTTGACTTCGCCGCGTTCGATTTCTGGCGTAAACCCTACCAAATCATAGGCCGGGTTTAAGGTAATTGTGGCTACTCTTCTGCTCATTTATGCGCCCTCCCAAGGCCTGAAGCAATGGCTTCGCCAATGGCGTCCAGCGCCTGGCGAGCATCATCTCCCTGGGCGGTAAAGCGCAGACGATGACCTTTTTTGACACCCAGCGCGACCACCTTCATCAGGCTGCGACCGTTAGCCGGTTTACCGCTGCCATCGAGGTTGGTGACGGTGATGTCACTGTTAAACTGTTTAATGGTATTTACCAGCATGGTGCCCGGTCGAGCGTGCAGACCGTGTTCGTTACGCACCACGAACTCTTCGCTCAGCACATCATCAGCCGCTGCATCATCGCTGGTCAGCAATGCCAGCAGCGTGGCGGCATCAGCTTTCAGCAGACGTTCAGCTTTGTTGTCGAGCAGCAGGTTGACCAGGCGGTTCAGCACCGCGGTCGGCTGCGTATCGGCCATCGCCACGGTGAGCAGCACGGAAGCCGTCTCCTCGCCTACAGCAAACGGAGTGGCCGCGCGGCTTACCGCGATAGCGCTGCGCAGGTTGCCCTCCGCACTGTCGCTCAGCCAGATGCCCTGCCCCAGATTCAGCGGCTGCTCGTTGATCACTTTCGCCACAAAGTTCGCATCCGCAGCACCGGCTTCTTTCAGCCGCGCGGCGTTCAGCGCCTGCAGCGTCACCAGATCGCTGGCGGCAACGTCCAGAGACAACATGTCGTTGTCCAGCTTCAGCGCTTCGCTCTGTTTTTCACCCATCAACAAGGCGCGAAGTTCTTCCGCGGTGATGGCGGTTTTCAGCTGTTCAGCAACCTCGTCATCGCTCAGCACGTGCGTCAGCTGACGCAGCAGGCCAAGGTGCTCATCGGAGCTGGCGGCAATACCAATGGCGACATAGGCGGTCTGCCCTTCACCCAGGTTACGCCCTGCGGAAACTGGTAAACCTGAACGCCGGTTTTCAGCACCTGATCGCGGGTATCGGTAGTGCCGTGCGGAATCGCAATGCCGTTACCTAAGAATGTGGAGGTTTGTTGCTCACGCGCCAGCATGCCGGCGACGTAGCCTTCCGCAACGTTACCCGCGCTAACCAGCGCAGCGGCAACCTGGCGAATAGCCTCTTCTTTATTTGCGGCCTGCTGGCCGGGATGGATATCCTGAACAGTTAACTGGAACATGGTTCCCCTCGCTCGCTGAATTGAATCGATTCAGCTTTTGTGAGAAAAAATCGCCGTACCTGCCTGAGTTACTGCGGAAGACGACGCTGAAACGTTTCAATAATTCTGTGCCTTTCTTAATCAGCCTGCAAGTTTTGCTGGCAAATTGATCGCATAAATTAGATCCACAGCACATTTCGTTAGCATTCTTGCCACATTTGCTGAAGCGGGATGACGCTCACCTTCACCACTTCAGCATGATGTAAGCTCGTTTTTTGAAATGCGTTTTTAATTTTCCGTGCCAAATTTGATTTAGGTGACTGTTCATAATCTGGCTCGCGGCGTAAACTCGCCGCCTCTCCTACAGTGACCGATACAACACCATGCAAAACAGTACCGCCGCCGCCCACGGCGATCGCTTGATTTCACCTCGACCTCTTTTTTGATCGTCGCGTTTTTAACCGGTATCGCCGGTGCGCTGCAAACGCCGACGCTGAGCCTGTTTCTCAGTAATGAGGTCCACGTCCGCCGGCAATGGTCGGTTTTTTCTTTACGGGCAGCGCGGTGATTGGCATTTTCGTCAGCCAGTTTCTGGCAGGCTACTCGGATAAACGCGGCGACCGGAAAAACCTGATCGTCTTCTGTTGCCTGCTTGGCGTGCTGGCCTGCGTATTGTTTGCCTGGAACCGCAACTACTTCATCCTGCTGTTCGTGGGTGTGTTCCTCAGCAGTTTCGGCTCTACCGCCAACCCACAGATGTTTGCTCTCGCCCGTGAGCATGCGGATAAAACGGGCCGTGAAGCGGTGATGTTCAGTTCCATCATGCGCGCCCAGGTGTCGCTGGCATGGGTGATCGGCCCGCCGCTGGCCTATGCGCTGGCGATGGGTTTCGGTTTCACGGTGATGTATCTGTCTGCGGCAGTGGCATTTGTGGTGTGCGGGGCGATGGTCTGGCTGTTTCTGCCGACCATGCGCAAAGAGAAAGTGGCCGTTAGCGGCGCCATTCAGGCACCGCGCACCAACCGCAAAGATGCGTTGCTGCTGTTTGTCATCTGTACCCTGATGTGGGGAACCAACAGCCTCTACATTATCAACATGCCGCTTTACATCATCAACGAACTGCACCTGCCGGAAAAGCTGGCCGGGGTGATGATGGGCACCGCCGCCGGGCTGGAAATCCCGACGATGCTGATTGCGGGCTACTTTGCCAAACGGCTGGGTAAACGCTTCCTGATGCGCGTCGCGGCGGTTGCGGGGCTATGCTTCTATATCGGTATGTTGACCTTCAACAGCCCAGCGCTGCTGCTGGCGATGCAGCTGCTGAACGCGATTTATATCGGTATTCTCGGCGGGATTGGCATGCTCTACTTCCAGGATCTCATGCCAGGCCAGGCCGGGTCAGCCACGACGCTGTACGCCAACACCTCGCGCGTGGGCTGGATTATCGCCGGTTCACTGGCCGGCGTGGTGGCGGAAATCTGGAACTATCACACCGTGTTCTGGATTGCGCTGGTGCTGTGCGTCGCCACCATCGGCTGTCTGATGCGCATTAAAGACGTTTAGGGCGCCGTCAACGCTTCAAGATCCAGAAGCCAGGTCATCGCCTCTTCCCGGCTCGCACCGCACATGTCGCGCGCGGGCTGAAGCCCGGCGCACACCTTCGGGCGCAGAGGCGAAGTGAAAATTTTACAGCGCTGATTCTCATCCAACTGCACACAGGGCGTGTTAGCCGGCTTGCCGTTGGGCATACCGGGGATCGGGCTGGATATAGAAGGTGCAGTGCAGCAAGCCCCGCAGTCCGGACGACATTCCATCGCGGGTTCTCTGTTAAGGTGACAAGGTGGTTGTGGCGCACAGTACCACCTTTTAATGAGGGTTAGCAAAAGCCTTTAATTCCGCTTGCCTGAAACGCCCGGCGCGAGTACTTTTACGCGATATTTTAGCCCCCTATTTCACAGGATAATTGCAATGCCAAGAGCGAACGAAATTAAAAAAGGTATGGTGCTGAATTACAACGGCAAACTGCTGATTGTAAAAAACATTGATATTCAGTCACCGAGCGCCCGTGGCGCTGCAACGCTGTACAAAATGCGTTTTTCTGACGTCAGCACCGGTCTGAAAGTGGAAGAACGCTTCAAAGGCGACGACATGGTTGATACCGTGACCCTGAACCGCCGCTTCGTTGACTTCTCCTATATCGACGGCAACGAATACGTGTTCATGGATAAAGAAGACTATACCCCGTATATCTTCTCCCACGACCAGATTGCGGAAGAGCTGCAGTTTATCCCGGAAGGCGGCATGCCGGACATGCAGGTGCTGTTGTGGGACGGCCAGGTGCTGGCGCTGGAACTGCCGCAGACGGTCGATCTGGAAATCGTTGAAACCGCACCGGGCATCAAAGGCGCATCCGCCAGCTCTCGTACCAAACCGGCTACCCTGACCACCGGTTTGGTTGTGCAGGTGCCGGAATACCTGACCACCGGCGAGAAGATCCGCATCCATATCGAAGAAAAACGCTACATGGGCCGCGCGGACTAAGCGCTGGTTTTCACATAGCAAAAGAAAAGGACAGCCAAATGGCTGTCCTTTTTTATACTTGCTGTATTGCCCTTCCCCCCAAAAGCAGAGAGAAAAAACCGCGCGATGCGCACCTCGAGGCCCAAGGGCGCCGCGACGGTTGACTCGCTCCTGAGGAGAGAATCAGGACGGGGAAATCATCTTTACAGCAGGTCGCGGAACTTGGTCATTTTCAGCGCCAGCTCAACGCCGCGCACTTCCGCCAGACCTTTCAGACGACCAATCGCGGAGTAGCCCGGGTTGGTTTTCTTCTTCAGGTCGTCCAGCATCTGGTGACCGTGGTCAGGACGCATCGGAATTGGACGCAGGTCGCCCGCTTTCTTACGGCGCTGCTCTTCGGTCAGGATTGCGTCAACCACGGCAACCATGTTCACGTCGCCCTGCAGGTGCGCGGCTTCGTGGAAGGTTTTCGGGTTGTCTTCACGGCAGGTAGAGCGCAGGTGCGTGAAGTGGATACGATCGCCGAAGGTTTCAATCATTTTCACCAGGTCGTTATCGGCGCGTACGCCGTAAGAACCGGTGCACATGGTGAAGCCGTTGTTGATGCTGTTAACGGTTTCTTTCAGCCACTGCATATCTTCAATGGTGGAAACGATACGCGGCAGGCCGAGGATTGGGCGCGGCGGATCGTCCGGGTGTACGGCAAGGCGCACGCCCACTTCTTCTGCAACCGGCACAATCGCGCGCAGGAATACGGCCATGTTTTCACGCAGCTGATCTTTGCTGATGTGATCGTATTCGGCCAGACGCGCGCGGAACTGGTCAAGGGTATAGCCCTCTTCCGCTCCCGGCAGGCCTGCAATGATGTTACGGGTCAGTTTAGTGACTTCCGCTTCGCTCATCGCGTTGAAGTAGTCCAGCGCCTGACGCTGTTCTTCGGCGGAGTAATCCGCTTCCGCACCTTCGCGTTTCAGGATATGCAGCTCGAAAGCCGCAAACGCGATCTGGTCAAAACGCAGCGCTTTAGAGCCGTCTTCCAGGGTGTACTCAAGGTCGGTACGCGTCCAGTCGAGGATCGGCATGAAGTTGTAGCATACGGTGTCGATACCGCATTCCGCCAGGTTGCGGATGCTCTGCTGATAGTTAGCAATCCAGGTCTGGTACTGGCCAGAACCAGTTTTAATATCTTCGTGCACCGGAATACTTTCGACGACGGACCAGGTCAGCCCTTTTTCCGCCAACAGCGCCTGACGCGCTTTGATTTCTTCTACCGGCCACACCTGACCGTTCGGGATATGGTGCAATGCCGTGACTACGCCGGTAGCGCCAGCCTGACGCACATCATCAAGAGATACCGGATCGTTCGGGCCGTACCAACGCCAGGTTTGTTCCATTGCCTCACCTCTAAAGTTGTTATACCAATAAAATCGCTGTTAATGACGACTACCATACATGTTTATTCCGGAGCGTCAAATAATCCGCCTGGATTGATTGATCCAGCTCACACTAACGCGATAAATACGGCACACCAATTCAATTTGCTGTCATATAACTTTACACTGCCGACGTTAATTAATCGTTAATCGGATGTATAGACAATGAAGACAATCGCCTCGTGCACCCTCCCCGCCAACGTGCAGTTACCTCAATATGATAGACAACAGCTGCGTTCGCGAATTGTGCATTTCGGTTTTGGCGCCTTTCACCGCGCGCACCAGGCGCTGTTGACCAACCGGGTGCTCAATCAGCACGGCGGCGACTGGGGAATCTGCGAAATCAGCCTGTTCAGCGGCGACCAGCTGATGAGCCAGCTGCGTCAGCAGGATCATCTGTTTACCGTCATGGAGAAAAGTGCGGCGGGTAACCAGCCGATTATTATTGGCGCGGTAAAAGAGTGCCTGAACGCCAGGCTCGATTCATTGGCGGCGATCATCGAAAAGTTCTGCGAACCTCAGGTGGCGATTGTCTCTCTGACCATTACTGAAAAAGGCTATTGCATCGATCCGGCCACCGGGCATCTGGATCTGACCCAACCGAGGATCGTCCACGATCTGCAAGCGCCTGACGAGCCGCATTCCGCGCCGGGGATCCTTGTCGAAGCGCTGCACCGCCGTCGCGAGCGCGGCCTGCCGGCATTCACCGTACTCTCCTGCGATAACATTCCCGACAACGGCCACGTGGTGAAAAACGCGGTGCTGGACATGGCCGCTAAACGCGATCCGCAACTGGCAAGCTGGATTGCCGAACATGTCAGTTTCCCCGGCACCATGGTTGACCGTATCGTTCCGGCAGCCACCGACGCGTCGCTGGCGGAAATCACCCGCGAGCTTGGCGTGGAAGACCCTTGCGCCATCAGCTGCGAGCCGTTTATTCAGTGGGTCATTGAAGATAACTTCGTCGCTGGGCGTCCGGACTGGGGCAGCGTGGGGGCACAACTGGTTGACGACGTACTGCCGTGGGAAGAGATGAAGCTACGGATGCTCAACGGCAGCCATTCCTTCCTCGCCTACCTCGGCTATCTGGCGGGCTACGCGCACATCAGCGACTGTATGCAGGACGCTTCCTACCGCCGCGCCGCACGTCACCTGATGATGGCAGAACAAGCGCCGACCCTGCGTATCTCCGGCGTAGATCTGGGCGCCTATGCCGACAGCCTGATCGAGCGTTTCAGCAACCCGGCGCTCCAGCATCGCACCTGGCAAATCGCCATGGACGGCAGTCAGAAGCTGCCGCAGCGCCTGCTCGACGGTATTCGTATTCACCTTAAACAGGGTAGCCGCTGGCCGCTGCTGGCGCTGGCGTGGCGGCCTGGATGCGCTACGTGAGCGGCGTGGATGATATGGGCAATGCCATTGATATTCGTGATCCGCTGGCCGAGAAAATTCGCGCTATCGTTGAAACCAGCCATGATGAAAACCGCGTGGCAGCCCTGCTGACGCTGCAAGAAATCTTCGGCAGCGACCTGCCCGCCAACCCGCAGTTTGTGCAGGCCGTGGAACAAGCCTGGCAAAGTCTTGTCCGTGAGGGCGCGCGCCAGGCGGTGCTGACGGCGCTCAACCGTTAACTTTTCCTGCCATCAAGCGGGCCATTTAATCTCAGGCCCGCTTCAGGACTTCTCTTTTGATCCCGTTTTCGCCAGGATAAAGTGATCCAGGTAACACTGTTCTCTTTCATCCCGGAGTTTTCGTGACTAAAACCAATCTGATCACCGGCTTTCTCGGCAGCGGTAAAACTACCTCCATTCTGCACCTGTTGGCCCATAAACCCGCCGATGAAAAATGGGCCGTCCTGGTCAACGAATTTGGCGAGGTGGGCATTGATGGCGCACTGCTGGCCGACAGCGGCGCACTGCTGAAGGAAATTCCCGGTGGCTGCATGTGTTGCGTCAACGGTCTGCCCATGCAGGTCGGCTTAAACACGCTGCTGCGCCAGGGGAAACCGGATCGTCTGCTGATTGAGCCAACCGGCCTGGGCCATCCGAAGCAAATTCTCGATTTGCTCACCGCGCCGGTCTATGAGCCATGGATCGACCTGCGAGCCACACTCTGCGTGATGGACTCACGCCAGTTGCTGGACGAAAAGGTCCTGCATAACGAAAATTTCCGCGATCAGCTGGCGTCCGCCGATATTATCGTCAGCAATAAAGCCGACCGCGCCACCGCTGAGAGCCAACGAGCGATGGCAGAATGGTGGCAGCAGAACGGCGGCGAGCGCCTGCGCGTTGACGCGACCCAGGGCAATATCGACGTCGCCCTGCTTGATATTCCTCGCCGCAATCGGGTTGAACTGAAAGCCAGCGCCGCCCACTCTCACTCACATCCCTCGAACAAGGGCCTGGCGGCGTTAAGTCTGCCGGAACATCAGCGCTGGCGTCGTAGCGTGAACCAGGGTCAGGGTTATTATGCCTGCGGATGGATTTTTGATGCCGATACGACCTTTGACACCATCGGCCTGCTGGAGTGGGCGCGACTCGCCCCGGTTGCCAGACTAAAGGCGGTGATGCGCATTCCTGAAGGCCTGGTGCGTATTAACCGTCAGGGGCAGACCTGCATATCGAAACGCAAAACGTCGCGCCGCCCGATAGCCGTATTGAACTGATTAACGATGCTGAAAGCGACTGGAATGCACTACAATCGGCGCTGTTGAAACTTCGTTTAGGGTGATACCGCTAAGGTTTGCGCCGAGACTAACTGCGGTGAATATGACGATGCGTACACGTTTTCCCCTGATTTTATTGCTTAACGCCGCTGGCGTTGCGCTCTTTATGTCGTGGTTCCTGCCGGCGAACCACGGGCTGTGGTCGACCGTTGATCTGGCGATATTTCATTTTTTCAATCAGTGGCTGAGCGCCGATAACCTCGGCTACGCATGGTTTTTAGCCATCATCAATAACCGCGCCTTTGACGGCTGTTCGCTGCTGGCAATGGGCTGCCTGATGCTGAGCTTCTGGCTCAAAGAGGATGCCGGTGGCCGCCGCCATATCGTCATTATTGGCCTGGTGATGCTGCTGGCGGCGGTGATCATCAACCAGCTGGCGCAGCACCTGATGCCCGTCACTCGCAGCAGCCCGTCGGTTTCTCTGCCGGGCGTGCACCGCGTCAGTGATTTTATTGCCTTCTCCACCAAAGACGGCTCCCGGGATAGCTTCCCGGGGATCACGGAATGATGCTGCTGATATTTGCCGCATTTATGTGGCGCTATTTTGGCCGTCGCGCATTTCTTATTTCACTGGTTATTTTTGTGGTTTTTGCCTTCCAAGGGTCATGATTGGCGCCCATTGGTTTACCGATATCGCCATCGGCTCACTCACCGCCGTTTTGATTGGCGTACCGTGGGTACTGATGACGCCATTAAGCGATAGAGTGATTGGGTTATTTGAGCGAAATTTACCCTATTTCACTAAACTCAAATCAGGTCATTAAATAACCTTTCCATCTGACATTCCAAAGAGAGGGCTATCGCCCTCTTTTTATTTTTTATATTTCCCTCATCAATGTCATCTTCCGGTCACAATATTCACTCTAATAATGAATGAGTTGTTGATTTTTTACCCGCTAACGCTGAATTTTTACCCATTCACAAATTTTAACTTTGTGTATCACTATTTCTTATAAAAAATCGGCCAAAAGCGCTCGCAATGCCGCTTTCGTTAAGGTAATCTCACTCGCGTTTGTCGTTTCAAAGAGCAATTATTGTGGTCATAAATTAAAGTTTGTGCGCTGCACCACAAATCTGAATTCAAAGAATTGTCTCATTGATTGCGTGTATTTAGTCTCAGACGCGTTTGGCATTTTTTATAACGGCTACGGTCGTTAAGGACTTCAAGGGAAAACAACGAAAATGGTCAAATCTCAGCCGATTTTGAGATATATCTTGCGAGCGATTCCAGCGGTAGCAGTTGCGGTTCTGCTTTCTGCATGTAGTTCAACCAGTAATACCGCAAAGAACATGCATTCTGAGACGCATGCTGTGGGCACCGAAGATGCCTCATCACTGCAAGCCTCTCAGGATGAATTTGAAAATATGGTGCGTAACCTCGACGTGAAATCTCGTCTGATGGATCAATACGCAGGCTGGAAAGGCGTTCGTTACCGTCTGGGTGGCGACACCAAACGTGGTATCGATTGTTCCAGCTTCGTACAACGCACCTTCCGTGAACAGTTCGGTTTAGAGCTGCCGCGCTCCACCTGGGAGCAGCAGGAAACGGGCAAATCCGTTAAACGCAGTCAGCTGCGCACCGGTGATTTAGTGCTTTTCCGTGCCGGTTCTACCGGTCGCCATGTTGGTATCTATATCGGCAACAATCAGTTCGTTCATGCATCCACCAGCAGCGGTGTGACTATTTCCAGCATGAATGAACCATACTGGAACAAGCGTTACAACGAAGCTCGCCGTGTCCTGAGTCGTTCGTAATGAGGTTTACCGTCGGTTTCCCTTGGCTGACGGTAAGCATAAAAAAAGCACTGCTTCGGCAGTGCTTTTTTTATGCTTCATCAGTATTCTTTTCTTTGGAGTTCCGTAGCATAGAGAAGTTGCATGTTCACTCGTTATTCGTCGATTAACCGCCACATTATCTCTTCCAGCGTTGTCGCTGGCCTGATGATTGCTCTGCTTGCCGGGGTGATCCAGTTTTCTGTCTTTCATCATCGTCGCGCGGTACAGTTCGATACCACCATTTCAAGCCTGCAGAACTACCTCAACGGTTATTTTCGTCAGATCCTGGTCACGATGGATTCACTCCAGCCGCTGACCATGAACCCGTGTGACGATGTGTCTTCTGAGCTGACCGCTCGCGCCGCCTTCAGCATGAACGTCCGCGCGTTTCTGCTGGTGAAAGATCATATTGCCTACTGCTCTTCCGCCACTGGACAGATGTCGCTGCCATTGAAAGATCTGGTGCCGGATCTTGATCTCAACAAAACGCACGTCATGGGGATCGTCGCCGGTACGCCGATGATGCCCACCACGCCCGCCTTTGTACTGTGGGTTAAGAGCCCGCTGCTGGAAAATCGCGGTATCTTCGCGTCGATTAACGCCAATTTAATGCCGTGGTCCTCTACTCATCGAAACAAACGCCGTACAACGGCGTGGCGCTGGTGGTGAACGGCAAAACGGCAATCTCGACCTTTAGCAGCAAACCGCTCGCGCTGAGCGATATTACCGACACCCCGGTGCGCCATGTGAAAATTAAAGGCGTTCCACTGGAGGTGTATCTTTATAGTAACGCCTCGGGTACCGATAACTCGCTCTATGCGCTGCTATTAGGCCTGACCTGCGGTCTGATTGGCGGGCTGCTGTGCTTCTATATCCTGACCATTCGCTCACGACCGGGGAAAGAGATCCTCTCTGCTATCAAGCATCGTCAGTTCTATGTGGTTTATCAGCCGGTGGTAGACGCCAAAAATCAGCAGATTGCCGGAGTCGAAGCGCTCATGCGCTGGGCGCATCCGACCGCAGGCAATATTCCACCGGATGCCTTTATCAGTTTTGCCGAAGCGCAGAATCTGATTGTTCCCCTCACCCAGCATCTGTTCGAACTGATCGCCAGTGATGCCGCCACCCTGAAAGACATTCTGCCTCCCGGCGCGAAGCTGGGAATCAACATCGCGCCGGGGCATCTGCACGCGGAAAGTTTCCAGAAAGATATCCGTCAGCTCGCGGCAAGCCTGCCCGACAACTATTTCCAACTGGTGCTGGAAATCACCGAACGCGACATGCTCCATCTGGAAAAGGCGATGAGTCTGTTCAGCTGGCTGCGTGGCGAAGGTATTGAGGTGGCGATTGATGACTTCGGTACCGGCCACAGCGCATTGATTTACCTCGAGCGTTTTACCCTCGATTATCTGAAGATCGATCGCGGTTTTGTCAGCGCCATTGGCCGGGAGACGATTACCTCTCCGGTGCTGGATGCCGTGCTGACGCTAACTCAGCGGCTGGATATTGTCACGGTAGCCGAAGGCGTGGAAACAGAAGAACAGGCGGCCTGGCTGCGTGACCATGGCGTCGATTTTCTGCAGGGCTACCTGATAAGCCGCCCACTGACGCTGAAAGACCTGACGGCGGAATACCATAAGCCTGCAAAGTATTTCACAACGGAATGACGCTCGATTAAGATTTCGTGATAAAAGATGTGTTCAATCAAGATGTTTCAATGCGGGGTAGCCCTGTCGTGATCATAGCGCGTATCTGTTTTGCCCTGCTGCTGCTTTGCGTTTTACCGACGCAGGCACAAACGATCAAAGAGAGTTTCGCTTTTGCGGTGATCGGCGAGCCCAAATACGACGTTGATTTCCACCACTTTGACTACGTTAACCCCGCGGCCCCAAAGGCGGCAGCGTCACGCTTGCGGCTATCGGCACCTTCGATAACTTTAACCGCTATGCGCTGCGCGGCAATGCCGCCGTTCGCACTGAATCGCTGTACGACGCGCTGTTCACGACCTCCGACGATGAGCCAGGCAGCTACTATCCGCTGGTTGCCGACCGCGCGCGTTATGCTGACGATTATTCGTGGATGGAACTGACGATTAACCCTCGCGCCCGTTTTCACGACGGCAGCCCAATCACCGCCGAAGATGTCGCTTTTACCTTCCACAAATTTATGACCGAGGGCGTACCGCAGTTCCGTCTGATTTACAAAGGATCGACCGTCAAAGCTATCGCCCCGCTTACCGTGCGTATTGAGCTGGCAAAGCCCGGTAAAGAGGATATGCTCGGCTTGTTTACGCTGCCGATTCTGCCGGAAAAATTCTGGAAAAATCATAAACTCAGCGATCCGCTCAGCACACCGCCGCTGGCCAGTGGGCCGTACCGCATCAGCAGTTGGAAGATGGGGCAATACATTGTCTATTCCCGCGTCAAAAACTACTGGGGCGCCGATTTACCGGTTAACCGCGGGCGCTGGAATTTCGACACGCTACGCTACGACTACTATCTGGATGATAACGTCGCCTTCGAGGCCTTTAAGGCGGGAGCCTATGACGTGCGCTCCGAGAGCAGCGCCAAAAACTGGGCCACCCGCTATATTGGCAAAAACTTTACCAGCGGTTATATCGTGAAAGATCAGCAAAAGAACGATGCCGCGCAGGATACCCGCTGGCTCGCCTTTAACATCCAGCGACCGGTATTTGCCGACCGTCGGGTGCGTCAGGCGGTCAGCCTGGCGTTTGATTTTGAGTGGATGAACAAGGCGCTGTTCTATAACGCTTACAGCCGCCCCAACAGCTATTTTCAGAACACCGAGTACGCCGCCGCGGCTATCCTGACGCCGACGAACTGGTTCTGCTGGGCCGCTAAAAGACCAGCTGCCGCCGGAAGTGTTTACCTCAATTTATCAGCCGCCGACGTCGAACGGCGATGGCTTCGACCGCGAAAATCTGCTCAAGGCAGGACAGCTGTTGGATGAAGCGGGTTGGGTTCTGAAGGGGCAACAGCGGGTCAATGAAAAAACCGGCCAGCCGCTGCGCTTCGAACTGCTGCTGGCCTCCGGTGGAAACGATCAGTGGGTGATGCCCTTCCAGCATAATTTACAGCGGCTTGGCGTCAGAATGGACATCCGCCAGGTGGATATTTCCCAGCTCACCAACCGCCTGCGTAAGCGCGATTATGACATGATGCCAAGCCTGTGGCGGGCGACGCCGTGGCCCAGCGCGGATTTACAGATCTCCTGGTCGTCGGCATACATCAACTCGTCGTACAATGCGCCCGGCGTCGCTAACCCGGCGATTGATAGCCTGATCAATCAGATCATTCGCTGGCAGGGCAATAAGCAGAAGCTGGTACCACTCGGCCGTGCGCTCGACCGGGTGCTAACCTGGAATAATTACATGCTACCGATGTGGTACATGTCCGGGAGCCGTACGGCCTACTGGAATAAGTTCTCTTACCCACAGGTGCATCCGCTCTATTCATCATCCGGCATTGACGCGCCCGGTTTTGACACCTGGTGGTATGACGTCAACAAGGCAGCCACGCTGCCTGCATCACGACGCTAAGGAGAGAACATGGGCGCCTACCTGATTCGTCGACTGTTGCTGATTATCCCAACCCTATGGGCCATCATCACGCTTAATTTCTTTATTGTGCAGATTGCGCCGGGTGGTCCGGTCGATCAGGCCATCGCGGCGGTGGAGTTCGGCCACCAGGGCAGCCTGCCCGGCGGTGGCGGTGGAATGGGCGGCGGCCAGGCACGCGCGGGCGTCAGTAATATTGCCGAAAGTCAGTATCGCGGCGGGCGCGGGCTCGACCCGGAGGTGATCGCTGAAATCACCCAACGCTATGGCTTCGACAAGCCGCTACACGAGCGCTATTTCAAGATGCTGAGCGACTACCTGCGCTTCGATTTTGGCAACAGCCTGTTCCGCAACGCCTCAGTGATGCAGTTGATGAAAGAAAGCCTGCCCGTCTCTGTCACGCTAGGGCTATGGAGTACTTTGATCATCTATCTGGTCTCTATTCCGCTTGGCATCCGCAAGGCGGTCTATAACGGCAGTCGTTTCGATATCTGGAGCAGTACCGGCATTATCATTGGCTACGCCATTCCGGCGTTCCTGTTCGCCATCGTGCTGATCGTGTTGTTCGCGGGCGGCAGTTACTACGACATTTTCCCGCTACGCGGGCTGGTCTCGGCCAATTTCGACACCCTGCCGTGGTATCAAAAAATCACTGACTATCTCTGGCATATCACCCTGCCGGTGCTGGCGACGGTGATTGGCGGCTTTGCGGCGCTGACCATGCTGACCAAGAACTCGTTTCTCGATGAAATCCGCAAACAGTATGTCGTCACCGCCCGCGCGAAAGGCGTCGGCGAAAAACAGATCTTATGGAAACACGTCTTTCGCAACGCCATGCTGCTGGTGATTGCCGGTTTTCCCGCCACGTTCATCAGCATGTTCTTTACCGGGTCGCTGTTGATTGAGGTGATGTTCTCCCTCAACGGACTGGGTCTGCTGGGTTATGAGGCCACCGTCTCGCGCGACTACCCGGTAATGTTCGGCACGCTCTATATCTTCACCCTGATTGGCCTGCTGATGAATATCGTCAGCGATATTAGCTATACGCTGGTCGATCCCCGCATTGATTTTGAGGGCCGCTAATAATGACCCTGAGTTCCGTGAATCAGGCGCGCTGGGCGCGCTTTCGCCATAACCGCCGTGGCTACTGGTCGCTGTGGATCTTTCTGGCCATATTTGTGTGCAGCCTGTGCGCTGAACTTCTCGCCAACGATCGACCGCTGCTGGTGAGCTATCAGGGCAGCCTGTACATGCCGGTACTGAAAAACTACGACGAGAAAACCTTTGGTGGCGAATTTGCCACCGCGGCCGATTATCAGGATCCGTGGCTCCAGCAGCGGCTGGAGAATAACGGCTGGGTCGTGTGGGCACCCATTCGTTTTGGCGCCAGCAGCATTAACTATGCGAGCAATGTCCCCTTCCCTTCCCCACCCTCCCGCCAGAACTGGCTGGGCACCGACGCAAATGGCCGTGACGTGATGGCACGCATTCTCTACGGTACGCGGATTTCGCTGCTGTTCGGCCTGATTCTGACCTTCTGCGCCAGCGTGATGGGCGTGGTAGTCGGTGCCGTACAGGGCTACTACGGCGGGCGTATCGACCTCTGGGGCCAGCGCTTTATTGAAGTGTGGTCGGGGATGCCAACGTTGTTCCTGATTATTCTGCTCTCAAGCGTGGTACAACCCAACTTCTGGTGGCTGCTGGCTATTACCGTGCTGTTTGGCTGGATGTCTCTGGTCGGCGTGGTGCGCGCTGAGTTCTTGCGTACCCGCAACTATGACTATATTCGCGCCGCACAGGCGCTGGGGTGGGCGATCGCAGCATTATTCTGCGCCACATGCTGCCCAATGCGATGGTGGCCACGCTGACCTTTATCCCGTTTATTCTCTGTAGCTCCATCACCACCCTGACCTCGCTCGATTTTCTCGGCTTTGGTTTGCCGCTTGGTTCGCCGTCGCTGGGCGAGTTGTTGCTACAGGGTAAAAACAACCTGCAAGCCCCATGGCTTGGGATCGCCGGCTTTCTCTGCGTCGCCATCCTGTTGTCGCTACTGATTTTTATTGGCGAAGCGGTACGCGATGCCTTCGATCCTTCTAAGGCGGTGTAAAATGCAGCAGCCACTTCTCGAAATCGACAACCTCTCCATCGCCTTCCGCCAGCAGGGCACCACCACCACGGTGGTCGAACAGCTATCGCTGTCGCTGAACGCCGGAGAAACCCTGGCGCTGGTTGGCGAGTCCGGTTCGGGGAAAAGCGTTTCGGCGCTCTCCATTTTGCGTCTGCTGCCGGAACCTCCTGTGACCTACCCTACGGGTGATATCCGTTTTGCCGGCGAGTCGCTGCTTCACGCCAGCCCACAGACGCTGCGCGGCGTTCGCGGCAACCGCATCGCGATGATTTTCCAGGAGCCGATGGTGTCGCTGAATCCGCTGCATAACCTGGAGAAACAGCTCTACGAAGTGCTGTCGTTGCACCGCGGGATGCGTAAAGAAGCGGCACGCGGTGAAATTCTCGACTGTCTGGACCGCGTGGGTATCCGTCAGGCGGCAAAGCGGCTGGCGGACTATCCGCATCAACTCTCCGGCGGCGAGCGCCAGCGGGTGATGATCGCCATGGCGCTGCTGACCCGCCCGGAGTTGCTGATTGCCGATGAACCCACCACCGCGCTGGACGTTTCCGTGCAGGCACAAATTCTTCAGCTACTGCGCGAACTGCGCGTCGAGCTCAATATGGGGCTGCTGTTTATCACCCATAACCTGAGTATCGTGCGCAAGCTGGCTGACCGGGTAGCGGTGATGCAGCATGGCCGCTGCGTGGAGCAAAACGCGGCAACAGCGCTGTTTGCCGCACCTCAGCATCCCTACACCCGTAAACTGCTCGACAGCGAACCGGCGGGCGGGCCTGTTCCCCTGCCGCCGGATGCCCACCGCTACTCGAAGTGAACCAGCTCAGCGTCGCGTTCCCCATTCGCAAAGGTATTTTGCGCCGCGTTGTCGATCATAACCGCGTGGTGAAGGCACTTAGCTTTACGCTGCGGGCCGGAGAAACGCTGGGGCTGGTTGGCGAGTCAGGGTCGGGGAAAAGCACCACCGGGCTGGCGCTGCTAAGGCTGATTGCCTCACAGGGGATATTCGTTTTGCGGGCGAAGCCATTCAGGGTCGCGACAGGCGACAGATGCTGCCGCTGCGTCATCGTATTCAGGTGGTCTTTCAGGATCCGAACTCATCGCTCAACCCGCGACTGACGGCGCTGCAGATTATTGAAGAAGGGTTGCGGGTGCACCATCCGTTACTGAGCGCCGCTGAACGTGAACAGCAGGTTATCCACGTGATGCAGGAAGTCGGGCTGGATCCCGAAACCCGCCAGCGCTATCCGTCGGCGTTTTCCGGCGGGCAACGGCAGCGAATCGCTATCGCCCGGGCGCTGATCCTCAAACCGCAATTGATCGTTCTCGACGAACCTACCTCATCGCTCGATCGCACGGTTCAGGCGCAGATCCTGACGCTGCTGAAGGCATTACAGAAAAAGCACCGTCTGGCCTATATCTTTATCAGCCACGATCTGCAGGTTGTGCGGTCGCTGTGCCACCAGGTTATCGTGTTACGACAGGGAGAGGTTGTCGAGCAGGGTGAGTGTCGGCACGTGTTTGCCGAACCGAAGCAGGCGTATACGCGTCAGCTCATTGCACTGAGCTGACGGTCAAAACGGGTTGTTGCCGGAAAAGGGTTCGGCAATCGCCACGCCGAAGTTTTTCAGGCGGCAGGTAGCGGCAAACTCGTCCTGACGTTTGACGAACAGGCACGGCTCCCCTTCACACTCCAGCACCGAACAATCAACGGAAATATCCGTCAACGCCTGGCTAAGCGAGTGCATCACCGGCCAGGCGTTATCGCCGTCCGGACTCAGAAGTTTTAGCGCGACCAGCGCGTTATCGCCCGCCACGCCATTTTGCGGAATCGGTTCAACTTTGGAACCTGCAAAACCCGCAGACCAGCGATAGTCCTGTGGCAGTCGATGTACGATTGAAAGCTGGAATGTCATTACGTTTTTCCCCGGAAGCTACATGGCTTCACAATTATTTCACATCCATATTAACACATTGTTGACAAATCGTCTTGCATCCAGCAAAAAAACGCCTGCATTCAACATTCTTCATACGACATTGTTCGGTGTACTGATGCATTTCCGCGCTATATGTACCCGTAACTGTGATCTAACGCAACCTTTTTATCTACAACAATGTGACTTTTTACATTAATGGATTTTACATAAAAGAAACATTACACCCCAGCGGCAATGGCAGTTCTGTTGATATGTATCAACAAAGGGGCGTATTTCGCCCCTACTAAAGGTGTATTAGTGCGCGGTTTTGCGGGGACGGCTGGCGTAAAGATAGAAAAGAATCGAGCAGGAGGCGCAAAGCGCAATGGAAATCAGCATCGGCCAGGCGGTCGTAAAGGTCGCCATCGACAGCAGCGCCCGACGATTGCGCCAATGCCAAAGCGGAAGGTTCCCGCCAGCGACGAGGCGGTCCCGGCCATATGCGGGAATTCATCGAGGATCACCGCCATCGCATTAGACGAAACCATTGATACGCAGCCAATAAATGCCGCAATGCCCAGCACCAGCGACCAGAACCCCACGTCCAGCAGCGCGGTCACCACCATCCAGATAGCCATCACGAACTGAATCAGTAGCCCGGTACGGAACATACGCAGCGCCCCGACCCGACGCACGAAGCGGCTATTAATGGTGGTCGTAATAAACAGGAAGACAATGTTCAGTGCGAAGTAGTAGCCAAAGTGCTGTGGCGAGACATGGTTCAGCTCAATATAGACAAACGGCCCGGCGCTGAGGAATGAGAACATGGCGGCAAAGCTGAAGCCGCTCGCCAGCATGTACGACAACACGCGCTTATGGCGAAATAATGAGGCGAAGTTGCCGAGCGTGGTCCCCAGACGGAACGGCTGGCGCTTGTCGACCGGCAACGTTTCGTCAATAAAGAAGTAGATCATCGCCGAAGCCAGCAACGCCGCAATAGCCAGAATCCAGAAAATGGCGTGCCAGCTAAACCACACCAGCACCGCGCCGCCGACCATCGGCGCCACCAGCGGAGCAATGGTGGTGACCAGCATGACGAACGACATCATCCGTGAAAACTCTTCCTTCGGATAAATATCGCGCATCAGGGCGTTGATCACCACGCTCGCCGCCGCGGCCGCCAGGCCGTGGAAGAAACGCGTGGTAATCAGATAATCGATGGAAGGCGCTAACGCACAGGCCACTGCCGCCGCCGCAAAGATAAACGTGCCGCCCAGGATGACCGGCTTACGTCCCAGACTGTCGGCCATCGGACCATACAGCAACTGGCCGAGGGCAAATCCCAGAATATAGGTGCTGAGGGTCATCTGCGCGCTGCCGGCCGGTACGCCAAACTGTGCGGAAATCACCGGCAGCGCCGGAAGATACATGTCGATCGACAACGGCATTAACATGGCCAGAAGGCCAAGAATGAAAACAATTTTTAACGACGAGCGCGGCCTGGACGTCACAATCTACCTCTGTTCAGTGGGTTAGCGCATTGGCGCGCCAACGCTGGCGATTTCTTCTGCGGTTAACGGACGATATTCCCCAGGCTCCAGCTCAGGGTCGAGGATAATTTCACCGATACGCTCACGGTGCAGCCCTACCACGTGGTTCCCCACAGCGGCGAACATGCGCTTCACCTGGTGATAACGGCCTTCGCTGATAGTCAGACGCACTTCGGTCGGCGTCACCACTTCCAGCACGGCAGGTTTGGTCAGATCTTTTTCGTTATGCAGTTGTACGCCTTTGGCGAACTGCGCGGCGGTATCGTCACTCACCGGGTTTTCCAGCGTGACCAGATAGGTTTTTTCGCAGTGATGGCGCGGCGAGGTGATGCGATGCGACCACTGACCATCGTCAGTCATCAATACCAGCCCGGTGGTGTCGATATCTAAACGCCCCGCGGCATGCAGCTTGTGCGCGACCGGCTCATCGAGGAAATAGAGCACCGTCGGGTGATCCGGGTCTTCCGTCGAGCAGACGTAGCCCTGAGGCTTGTTCAACATGAAATAGCGCGGACCGTTCTGCTGGGTCAACGAATTGCCTTCATAGGCCACGTTATGTTCAGGTTGCAGTTTGAAAGCGGTATCACGTACCACTTCATCATCAACGGTCACATGGTGGCCGCGGATCAAACGCCCGGCAATAGCACGGCTGACGCCGAGTTGCTGAGCGATAAACTTATCAAGTCGCATGAAGTATTTTTAGCCTGTAAAAAGTGCCGGGCGCCGGACGAAGCGTCCGAAAAAAGGGGTAATAACAATCGGTAAGTATAACGGGCTTACCCTGCCACTCAAGTGAAAAGATTCATGGCATACTATTTGTCTGTTAAGGACAATCACAACGCTCATGACTTTTACACTTCGCCCTACCAACAGGAAGCGGTTGACGCCACGCTGGCCTACTTCCGCCGCCACACGCAGCCTGCGGTTATTGTTCTGCCAACCGGCGCGGGCAAAAGCCTCGTTATCGCCGAGCTGGCGCGGCTAGCGCGTGGGCGCGTGCTGGTGTTGGCCCACGTCAAAGAGCTGGTGGCGCAAAACCACGCGAAATATTGCGCGCTGGGGCTGGAGGCCGATATTTATGCCGCCGGGCTACAGCGCAAAGAGAGCCACGGTAAGGTGGTTTTTGGTAGCGTGCAGTCCGTCGCCCGCAATCTTGACCATTTTCAGGGGAGTTTTCGCTGCTGATCGTCGATGAGTGTCATCGTATCAGCGATGATGACGACAGCCAGTACCAGCAAATTCTCAGCCACCTGCAAAAGGTCAACCCGCAGATTCGCCTGCTCGGGCTGACGGCCACCCCTTCCGCCTCGGCAAAGGCTGGATTTATCAGTTCCATTATCACGGCATGGTGCGCGGCGATGAAAAAGCGCTATTCCGCGACTGCATCTACGAGCTACCGCTGCGCTATATGATTAAGCACGGCTACCTTACCCCGCCGGAACGGCTGGATATGCCGGTGGTGCAGTATGATTTCAGCCGCCTGCAGGCCAACAGCAACGGCCTGTTCAGCGAGGCGGATCTCAACCGTGAGCTGAAACAGCAGCAGCGTATTACGCCACACATCGTTAGCCAGATTGAAGAGTTCGCCCAAACGCGCAAAGGGGTGATGATTTTCGCCGCCACCGTTGAGCACGCCAGGGAAATTACCGGCCTGCTGCCCGCCGATGACGCTGCGCTGATCACCGGTGAAACCCCAGGGCCACAGCGCGATACGTTGATTGATGCCTTTAAAAATCAGCAGTTCCGCTACCTGGTCAACGTGGCGGTGCTGACTACCGGCTTTGACGCCCCGCACGTCGACCTGATTGCCATTCTGCGGCCGACCGAATCGATCAGTCTGTATCAGCAGATTATTGGCCGCGGCCTGCGCCTGGCATCGGGGAAAACCGACTGTCTGATTCTTGATTACGCCGGCAACCCGCACGACCTGTACGCGCCGGAAGTGGGTGCACCGAAAGGCAAAAGCGACAACGTGCCGGTTCAGGTGTTCTGCCCCGGCTGCGGCTTTGCCAACACCTTCTGGGGCAAAACCACCGCCGACGGCACGCTGATTGAACACTTTGGCCGCCGCTGTCAGGGCTGGCTGGAGGACGATGACGGCCATCGCGAGCAGTGCGACTATCGCTTCCGCTTTAAAAACTGCCCGCAGTGTAACGCCGAAAACGATATTGCCGCCCGCCGTTGTCGCGAGTGCGATACGGTGCTGGTCGACCCGGACGACATGCTGAAGGCCGCGCTAAAACTCAAGGACGCGCTGGTGCTACGCTGTAGCGGCATGGTGTTGCAGGACGGGATGGACGAGAAAGGCGGCTGGCTGAAAATCACCTACTACGACGAAGACGGCGCCGACGTTAGCGAGCGTTTCCGCCTGCACACCCCGGCGCAAAAAACAGCGTTTGAGCAGCTATTTATCCGCCCGCATACCCGCACGCCCGGCGTGCCGCTGCGCTGGATTACGCCTGCCGATATTATCGCCCAACAGCCGCTGCTGCGCGCACCGGATTTTGTTGTCGCCCGCAAAAAAGGGGCTTACTGGCAGGTGCGTGAAAAAGTGTTCGACTACGAAGGGCGATACCGCCGAGCCAACGAGCTACGTTAATCGCGTGTCTGCTTTACCCACACCAGGTCATCAACCGCGAAACCCAGACCACGGGCGATGGTGAGGTAATTCTGCCGAACCTGCGGTGGTAGCGTTGGTGTGCGTGACAGGATCCACAGGTAGTCGCGGTTTGGGCCGCTTACCAGCGCGTACTGATAGTCGTCATCCAGCGCAATCACGTTATAGCCGCCGTAAAATGGGCCAAAGAAGGAAACCTTGAGCGCCGCTGTCGTGGGCTTACCGGTGAAGTAGGCCTTGCCTTCACTCAGCTTCCACTCGCCCTTTTGCGGGTCGAAGCCGCGGTTGGCGACTGAAATACCGCCATCGGAACGCTTGCCGTAGGTCGCGCTAACCTGCTCAAGCCCTCGCTCAAAGCGGTTTTCCAGGCGAGCAATTTCATACCACTTGCCCAAATAGCGGCTCGCGTCAAAATCACTTATCGGCGTGACCCCTTTTGGCGGCGTCGGCGAACTACAGGCCACCAGCGCCAATGAAATAGCAACACCTGTCACGACGGGCCATAGCTTCATGTTCTCTCCTGTTGAAAGTGATTATCACTTCAGTGTAGAGGATAAACGAAACCGCACGGACAGATTAGGAACATCTCACCGGATACGCAGGTTCTTGACGCTAACGGCTGATTTGATGGCGAGGTTTTCATTGCCCGCGCGGGATTGGAGGCTATAATGCCGCCCGCTTTCACATCCGTGAAGCAGATCATTTGCCTGCTGCTGGGTCGCCTGTAGCAGGATTAATCAAGAGAGCTATTCAATGTTTACTATCGAAGCACAAGTACGTAAAGAGCAGGGTAAGGGTGCGAGCCGCCGCCTGCGCGCAGCTAACAAGTTCCCGGCTATCATTTATGGTGGCGAAGCAGCTCCGGTTGCTATTGAACTGGATCACGACAAGCTGTGGAACCTGCAGAACAACGCTGAATTCTACAGCGAAGTTCTGACCATCGTTGTTGATGGTAAAGAAGAAAAAGTTAAGGCTCAGGCGGTGCAGCGTCACCCGTTCAAGCCGAAACTGTCTCACATCGACTTCGTTCGCGCTTAATCGCCAGCGAGTCTACGTGACGAAAAAACGGCTCCCATCGGGAGCCGTTTTTTTATGCCTGCCGTTTATTGAGTTGCCGCTTCTCGTATCACCGTTTCTGTTCCTGTCGCCGCAATAGTTTCATTATTGACGCTATCCGTCAGCGTAATGCCGCTGACTTCGGCAAAATTCCACGCCTGCGCCGTATTCTCAAACGTCACATTATTGAACTGACTGTCACGCAGGAAGGAAATATCTGTCGCCTTTGTATTACGGAACTTAACGTGTCTGAACGACAGATTCTGATGATACGCATCGCGGGAAAAAGTGATGCCATAGGCCGCCGCCATCTCATCCGCCGTCATACCATCAACCAGAATGCTGTTCTTCGCCGCCGTGCCGTCAACAGTCACATTTTCGACCGTGATATCACGGAACTGCGCAGGTTCAGCGGCTGGCGTGGTGTCGTTGACGTCCGCACTGTATTTGATGGTGAAGATAAACGGCTCTTTGGCTAAATCTTTCATTGCGTTGTTGCGGAATACGACGTCACGCGCACCGCCGCCGTAGTAAGGCCGGCTTTTCATCCGCAGGCCGATATCGGTCAGATACATAACATTATCTTCCGCGACAATTTTTTCAATCCACGCGCCAGTATGGCTGCCAGTCACCACCGCGCCGTGTGCTTTACGGAAGTAGTTGTTGAAAATCCACGTACCGCTTTGCGCTTTCTGACCAAACGTCTCCACGCCTTTGCCGTAGCCCGCCGCGAAGTTCATGCCATCATCACCGGTATCAAAGAAGTTATTGAATACCAAACCGTTCTGGCTGTTGCCGAGCTCGATGCCGTCGGCGTTGTTACCGTCGAAGGTTTTGTGCGTCAGCGCGTTGAAAGCGATATTCTCCGACTCGAGTACCATGATGCCGTGAAATGCCGGGTTGAGAAGGGTTAACCCTTCCAGATAAAGATGACGCACGCCGCGTAACGTCATCAGGCTGGAGCGACGGTTTTTATAGGCGCTGTCGCGGTCCATCCCTTCCGCCACCGCCTGTTCGGTCTGGTATTTCGCCAGCACGCCGTCCTCCCCCACCTTCTTCGCATTGCTGGCGCGGTACTGCGGCAGCGAGTTACCCAGTTCATCCACAATCGACTCCGCGCCCCCGGCCTTTATGCCCCGCGTCCAGCCATTGCCATCGATACTCCCTTTGCCAACGATCCGAATATTCTGGAAGGTGCCTGCATGCGAGCTGCCACGATCATCTCCCTCCAACGCATTAAGCAACGACGGAGGACGTTTTGGTAGCGGGTTATCGGTATAAGGATAGAGATAATAGCCCTTGCTCATCGGGTAGTCCGCCGGGTTATCGGAACCCAGCAGCGTGGCGCCGTCGGCTATGTCCAACGTCATATCGCTGTGCAGGAACAGCGCGCCGGTTTTAAATACGCCACCACGCACGCTGACTTTGCATCCCTGGGATAGACTGCGATGGTACAGCTGTCGATCGCTTTTTGTAGCGCAGCGGTATCCAACGTTTTGCCATCGCCCACCGCGCCAAAATCTTTCACGTTCACCACGTGCGGCGTTTTGGTTGTACGTAGCGTAATGGGTGCGCTGTCGGCAGACTCTTTACCGCCCTCATAAACGGCGCGCACGGTGAAACGGTATTCCGTGTCAGCGTTCAGGCCATCGGCGGTAAACGTGCGCAAATCCACTTTCTGCTGCCAGCCGTCGTCCAGCGTCTGGTAGAAGTTATCGATATAGGGCTTGGCTGGCGAGTAAATGTCCTGGTTATCCCGCGCGCTCCCCGTAAACACGCCATCGCGATAAATATGGTAATCAACCACCTTCTCTGCTTCCGCGAGCGGCTTTTCCCAAACCAGCACCACGTGCCCATCGTCGGCTGACAGTACCGGCGACTGGACGTTCTGCGGCGCTGCCAACTCAGCGCGCTCGGCGGCAGCGCTGTCGTCGCAGCCGCTCAGCAGGCCTGTAAAGAGTAGCGCCGAAGCCAGCGCAATTCGGGAATGCCTGAAGGTATTGTGCATGTTTTATTTTTCCTCTCAGTTTTCCGCGGCATTGGGCACAAATAACCGCGTTCATGAGCTGCTGTTGTAAAAACAGCTCCCTTTATAAAATCAAAATAATTTTGCATTTAAAATGAAACGCATTTTTATTTATTTTCATGCGAAATAACTGAGAGTCAGGTCAAGATTTGACCTGCATACAAAAGAAGCGATCTCAGAATTGCGAGTGGGGTCACTCACCATGCGCAGAGAGCAAATAGACAAAGCCCGCACGAAGGCGGGCTTTAGGGATTAGCTTTTGCCTGACGTCCGGCGCTGTAGCTGGTCACGCAGATTCGGCGGGGTGCCTTTAATCGTCAGCGTGTCAGTCGCCGGGTCCCAGAAGATGCGTTCACCCAGCAACATCGCGTCGAAGTTAATCGTCAACCCACCGCCGCTGCCGGCAAACTTGGTCAACTGACGCAGGGTGCTACGATCCGCCGGAAGCTCTCTGCCAGCTCGTAACCTTTTTCAGCAGTAAACTCGCTGAAGCTGACCTCGCTCACGCCGGACAGCTCTTTTGACAGCGACTCCAGTTCAATCTCTTCACCCGCTTGCAGCTGTTCGTTGCAGTAGGTATACACCTGCTGACGCACGTTCTGACGCTCGTTTTTATCCAGCTCCGCTTCAGCAGCGAAATCATCCAGCGCCTGCAGCAAACCACGGTTCTGCACCTTGGCGTTCAGCCTTCGCTGGCACCGAGGAAGTCCATAAAGAAGTCGGCGACTTTGCGCCCAACGCGGCCTTTGAGGAAGGTCAGGTAGCGGGTCGATTCCGGGTTAGTTTCCCACTCGGTGAGATCGATTCGCGCCACAATATCCGCATGATTGATATCCAGATAGTGAGTCGCGCTGATATCCAGCTGCTCGTTGACACGCATGCTGCTGAGGTTGTTCAGCACCGCCACCAGCAGATACTCCACCGCCAGATAACGGTAGTGGCAGAACAGCACAATGCCGCCGTCGGCGAACGGATACTTCGCTAACTCATCGCGCAGACGCCCTGTGGCCGCGCGGCTAAACGCGAGGAAATCTTCCTCACCCTGGCGCTGTAATTTTAGCGTTTGCGCCAGTTCACTCTCTTCGGTAAACAGGCCGTAGGCTTTGTTTTTGGCGCTATACACCCGATGTAGCTCGGCCATCATCTCTTCAACCGGCGCCGTCGGCTCCAGCAGCGTGTCGCGCAGCACCACGTCGAGGTTTTGCTCATCGCGTTTGACGAGCTGATGCAAAGCAATCTGGTCGATATCCAGACTCATGTTAAACTCTCCTTTAAGATCGGGTGTATTCAACCACCCCGATATCACAGTGCAACTCGCATATTACCGGGTCGCGGCAGTATAATGCGCAAAGGATAACGCGTTACGCCGAAAAAAAGCGGAAAAAATGCTGCTGCTACGGTAATATACTGCCCTTTAATGAACAGACAGATTTCGATTTATGCCACAACAATCCCGCTATAGTGATGAACACGTAGAACAGCTGCTGAGCGAGCTGGCTAACGTGCTGGAACAACATAAGGCCCGACCGACCTTTCTCTGATGGTGTTGGGCAATATGGTAACCAACCTGATTAACAGCAGCGTGGCTCCGGCTCAACGCCAGGCTATCGCGCGTTCTTTCGCCCAGGCGCTGCAATCTTCCATTAATAGCGATTCTGCGCACTAAGGGTACAAGCAACAGTTTATGGTGACACATCGTCAGCCTTACCGAGAAAAGGTCTCCCAGATGGTTAGCTGGGGACACTGGTTCGCCTTGTTCAACATGCTGTTGGCCATGGTGCTCGGTAGCCGCTATCTGTTTGTCGCCGACTGGCCGACGACGCTGGCAGGACGCGTGTTCTCCTACATCAGCCTCGTCGGGCATTTCAGCTTTCTGGTGTTCTCCACCTATCTGCTGATTCTGTTTCCCTGACCTTTATCGTCATGTCCCAGCGTCTGATGCGCTTCCTGTCCGCCATTCTGGCGACGGCGGGCATGACGCTGTTGATTATCGACAGCGAGGTCTTTACCCGCTTCCACCTGCACCTTAACCCGGTGGTGTGGGAGCTGGTTATCAACCCCGATCAAAATGAGACGGCTCGCGACTGGCAGTTGATGTTTATCAGCGTGCCGGTGATTCTGCTTGTCGAAATGCTGTTTGCCACCTGGAGCTGGCAGAAACTGCGCAGCCTGACGCGCCGCCGACACTACGCGCGCCCGGTCGCGTGGTTTTTCTTTGCCTCGTTTATCGCCTCGCACGTGATGTACATCTGGGCAGACGCTAACTTCTATCGCCCAATCACCATGCAGCGCGCCAACCTGCCGCTCTCCTACCCGATGACGGCCCGCCGCTTCCTGGAGAAACACGGGCTGCTTGACGCGCAGGACTACCAGCGACGCCTGGTGGAGCAAGGCGACCCGGAAGCGGTCACCGTACAATATCCGCTGAGCGATCTACGCTATCGCGATATGGGCGCGGGTCAAAACGTCTTGCTGATTACCGTCGATGGGCTGAACTATTCACGCTTTGAGCAGCAGATGCCGTCGCTGGCACGCTTTGCCAACGATAACGTTAACTTCACCCAGCATATGAGCGCCGGTAACACTGCCGATAGCGGTATCTTCGGCCTGTTCTACGGCATCTCGCCTGGCTATATGGACGGCGTACTTGCCGCGCGTGTGCCAGCGGCACTCATCAGCGCTCTTAATCAGCAGGGATACCAGTTGGGGCTGTTCTCTTCTGACGGCTTTGAAAGCCCGATTTATCGTCAGGCGCTGCTGTCCGACTTCTCCCTGCCCCTGGCAAGTCGCAGAATGATACCCAGACGGCAAGCCAGTGGATCAACTGGCTGACCAACAATGCGCAGGATGAAACACGCTGGTTCTCATGGGTGTCGTTTAACGGCACGAACGTCAGCAGCGCGCAGGCAAGCGATCGTCAGTACAGCCGCGCAGCCGCGCAGGTCGATGAGCAAATCGGCCGCTTACTGGACGCTCTACGCGATTCTGGCAAGCTTGAGAATACGGTAGTGATTATTACCGCCGGTCACGGCGTGCCGCTCAGCGGGCAGAAAAATAGCTTCAACTGGTCGCGAGCCCAGCTACAGGTACCGCTGGTCATCCACTGGCCTGGTACCCCGGCACAGCGCATCGACCTGCTGACCGACCATAAAGATGTGATGACCACGCTGATGCAGCGCCTGCTGCACGTTAGCACCCCTGCCAACGAGTACTCGCAGGGTCAGGATCTGTTCAGCTCGACCCGCCGCCATAACTGGGTCACCGCGGCGGATAGCAACACGCTGGCGATCACCACGCCCGCCATCACTGTAGTGCTCGATCATAACGGCCACTATAAAACCTGGACCGCCGAGGGCGACCGCGTACGTGACCAGAAAGCCCAGCTCAGCTTGCTGCTACAGGTGCTGACCGAGGAAAAACGGTTTATCGCTAACTGATTGATTAATTATGAATCAATCAGTTAGTTACCTGCTTGCAATCGGCGATAAAAGCGGTAGTATTTCCCCATGCGTCGGCACGTAGCGCAGCCTGGTAGCGCACCGTCATGGGTGTCGGGGTCGGAGGTTCAAATCCTCTCGTGCCGACCAACTCTTTGAGAAAACAGGGACTATTCCCTGTTTTTTTATTTTCCAAATCGACCAAATACATCTCAAACCTGCCCTATACCCACAGCTATGTCAGGAATTCAAAATATCCGGCTGTTTATCTCTCGTTTGATATTTCGTGTTTTTCATCTGTTCCTGAATCCGTGACTTAATAAGCAATCCCGTAACCTCAGCTTTTTTTGTATTACGCTGGTAGATTTAAGATAACCCTCGTCATTTTTGTGTTTAGTCGTAATGAAACAGGCACACAATAGCCAATAAAAAACCCGCCTCATGAGCGGGTCTATTTAATCGGCATGACAGGAAAATACCTGACGACTTGCTGAGAATATATTGAAATTATCCTACCTGGCCTTAACTATCAGTAGTGGAAACCCCACCTGTACGACCGCCACCGATATGATCTCTACCACCTAAACCATGAGCGCTGTGAGAGTTGGCGGCATTGTTGGCACCGTTGCCGGTTCCATGCTCGCCATGATCAAAGCCTGAAGAATGGCTGTTTCCACCGCGCACTGGTTTGCTAAATACGCTGTGGTAGGCAATAGCAACTTGTGTTGTTGGGGGAGAGATCCGCGGCGACAACACCATTTTTGGTTTGGACCTTAGTTGCCGGATTAAGGCTTGAAGCCGCGACATTCATGGTGTTAGCTGACACGTTAGCAAGATTAACTTGCGCCGCTTTCAAATCGGCCTGGGCCTGTGAACGTAACGCCCCGCCTCACTGGCCGCTTGCGCCCAGCCCACAACAGTACCATGACCATAATTCGCATTTACAGAATCAACATCGCCTTGTGCCGCATCCAGCATACGTTGAGCATGAGCAACTTGTTGTTGCGCGGCAACCATATCATCAGCAGCGTAAGCCACTGTGGTACCCAATAAAGAAACCACTATCAATAATTTATTAACAAACATAAACCATCACCATTAACAATAATTAAAATACAAACAGTCACATAATGAAATAAACATACACTATTTTTATTTTACGACGCGAATTAATTAATTATGAAAATGAATGATATTCAACCATGATTGATTTAAATCAATTTAAATACGCCTTTTATTTCATCCGAAAGTGCTATAAGTCACATATACAAGGTGACAAATATATGTATCTAATTAAGATAATTTTTTGTTTAAAAAATGATGCGTTAATACTGTTGATAAGCCATTCAGAATAAGATACCTGGTTCTGCTTATTCCTTTATCCCTTTGTTCTTTTTCATCTTTTCTCGGCCTTTGCAAGATTAGTCGAAAAGTATAAAGAACAAACACCCCTTCAAAAACAAGCATAAAAGCAGACAAAAAACACAAGAAAGCAGCATCAAACACTCATAAAACAGCAAAAATACAAAATATAGAACCATTCCTAATGCAAAATACAGTAAAAGACGATTACCATTCACCTCAGGAATGCTATGCTTTCCTCGTTACAACTGATAAAAAAGGATGAACAGTGAAAAAATCACATAAGCTTGCCGCTTCATTACTCGCCATCGCTTGCGTATCCAGCAGCGCCTGGGCCGCAGAACAGCCGCTGGAAAAAGTTGCCCCTTACCCGCAGGCTGAGAAAGGTATGAAGCGTCAGGTCATTCAGTTACCGGCGCAGAAGGATGAGTCGGCCTATAAGGTAGAGTTATTGATTGGTAAAACGCTGGAGGTTGACTGCAACCATCAGCGTCTGGGTGCCGAGCTGGAAAGCAAAACGCTGGAAGGCTGGGGTTATGACTACTACGTGGTAGAGAAAGTCAGCGGCCCGATGTCAACGATGATGGCCTGCCCTGACCAGAAAAAAACCAAGAAGTTCATCACCGCTTCGTTGGGTGACGATGGCATGCTGCGCTACAACAGCAAGCTGCCGATCGTGGTTTACGCCCCGGAAAATGTGGAAGTCAGATACCGCATCTGGGAAGCCCAGGAAACGGTACATAACGCCGAAGTGCGTTAATGAACGCTCGCCACCTCCCCTGGAGGTAGTTTAAAAAAGATGATAAAAAAACCGGCGATGCCGGTTTTTTTTACAGCCTGATAATAACCTGTCCCGCACTTACAGCGCGATATCGGCAACCTCTTTTACCGGCACGGCTTTCGGTGTCGTCTGAACAGCCGGAACCGGATCCGCTTCACGCGGCGCTTCATGACGCAGACCCAGTACCTCACTGGTGTAGGCCAGCGTTTGCTCAATCAGATGCGGGTTTTCGGTCAGCGTTGAGCCATAAGTTGGCACCACCGCGCGAATCTTGCTCTGCCATTCAGCGGTTTGCATCTTATCCTTAAACACTTTCTCCATCAGTTCCAGCATGATCGGTGCCGCGGTAGACGCGCCTGGCGATGCGCCCAGCAGCGCGGCAATGGTACCTTCATCGTCGCTCACCACTTCGGTCCCCAAACGCAGCACGCCGCCAATGCGGGCATCGCGCTTAATAATCTGTACACGCTGGCCTGCCTGCCACAGACGCCAGTCCTGCTTTTTCGCCATCGGGTAGTAGGCGCGCAACGCAGCATGACGATCTTTATCTTTCTGCAGCACCTGGCTAACCAGATATTTGACCAGATCGAAGTTATCCAGGCCCACGTTAAGCATCGGCAAAATGTTGGATTTATTGGTAGACGCCAGCAGGTCCACAGCGAACCATTTTTCAGGAAGCGCGTGGAGAAAGTGGCGAACGGCCCAAACAGCACCACGCGTTTACCGTCGATAATACGCGTATCGATATGCGGTACCGACATCGGTGGTGCGCCCACGGAGGCCTGGCCATAGACTTTCGCCAGGTGGTGATTCACAACTTCCGGGTTCTCGCACACCAGGAACTGACCACCAACCGGGAAGCCCGCATACTCTTTTGCCTGTGGGATTTTGGTTTGTTGCAGCAACTTCAGCGCCGCACCGCCCGCGCCAATAAAGATAAACTTCGCTTTAATCGTGCGTTTTTCATGGCTGTTGTTAGCGTCGGAAACCGTCACGCTCCAGCTGTTATCTGCATTACGACGGAAACGGCGGACGACGGTGTTCAACTGGAGCGAAAAACCATCACGCTTTTTCAACGCATTGATCAACTGACGAGTGATCTCGCCGTAGTTCACGTCGGTGCCGGCTTCGGTACGCGTAGCGGCGATTTTCTGCTGCGGATCGCGTCCTTCCATCACCAGCGGCGCCCACGCTTTGATCTGCTCGTGGTCTTCGGAATAGCGCATGCCGTTAAACAGCGGGCTCTTCTGCAACGCACGGTAGCGGGCGCGCAGGAAGTTGACGTTGTCATCGCCCCACACAAAGCTCATGTGCGGCACGGTATTGATAAAGCTTTTCGGCTGCGTCAGCACGCCGCGTGTGACCTGATGCGCCCAGAACTGACGAGAAATCTGGAACGCTTCGTTAATATCAATGGCTTTTTCGATGCTGACAGAGCCGTCAGCTTTTTGCGGAGTGTAGTTCAGTTCCATTAGCGCCGAGTGCCCGGTACCGGCATTGTTCCAGCCGTTTGAGCTCTCTTCCGCAACGCTCTCCATTTGCTCAACCATGGTAATCGACCAGTCTGGTTCAAGCTCCTGCAGCCACGTACCCAGCGTAGCGCTCATAATTCCGCCACCGATCAGCAATACATCCGTCTCGTGAACTGCACGAGCTTTCGCCTTATTCGCCACAGAAGTCTTCTCGGTACCCGATTTCTGTGAGTTGGGTACAGCTATCTTTTTTTTCATCGTAGGGGCCTTACTTGACTGTCGAGTTGTTACACGCAGGTAAAAACATCCGTGCGGTTACGTTACCACCAGGACGGGTAAATTTAAATATTGTTTAAAATTTAAGTTGAGTTTTGAGATCTGTTATTAAAATGTTTAATAAATGTGTACAAGAAATGAGATTTGGTACTAGTAGAATGTGACGGGAAGCGGTATTATTCTCCCCTTTGTGATGGTACGCACGGAAGCTGTGGCTTATAGAAAACCGGCCATCGATAACCTGCGAATAACCTATGTCGAACATCTCCTCATTGAGCATTCTGCGCTCGCCATCTCTGCTCACCCGCGAAATCCTGGCTGGCGTCATTACCGCTCTGGCACTGATCCCTGAAGTGATCTCGTTTTCGGTGATTGCTGGCGTTGACCCTAAAGTCAGCCTGATCGCCTCGGTCGTGCTGTGCCTGAGCATGTCGTTCCTTGGCGGACGCCCGGCGATGGTCACGGCAGCCGCGGGTTCGGTCGCGCTGGTTATCGGCCCGATGGTCCACGTACACGGCGTGGCCTACATTTTACCTGCGGTTTTGCTGGCCGGCATCATTCAAATTTTGTTTGCTCTGTGCGGCATGGCGAAACTGATGCGCTTTATTCCCCAGTCTGTAATGACGGGTTTCGTTAACGCGCTCGGTATTCTGATTTTCTTTGCCCAGGTGCCGCACTTCTGGAGCCGAAGCCCGCTTATTGTCGCGCTGTTTGCCGCCACGATACTTATCGTACTGTGGCTACCGCGCGTAATGAAAAGCATCCCTTCCCCACTGATTGCCGTCGTGCTGCTAACGCTGTTTACCGTGACCAGCGGGCAGACCCTACCCACCGTCGGTGACGCGGGTTCAATGAGCGGCGGACTGCCGGGGCTGACTCCATGGTTAGTGCCTTTTAACCTGCAAACGCTGCAAATTATCTGGCCCTGCGCGCTGAGTATCGCCTTCGTCGGGCTGATAGAATCCCTGCTCACGGCGAAACTGGTGGACGACCTCACCGCCACGCCGTCCAACAAAACGCGTGAAAGCGCAGGTCTGGGTATCGCCAATATGCTGGCCGGTTGCTACGGCGGTATTGCCGGCTGCGCGATGATCGGTCAGACCATCGTCAACGTGGAGATGGGAAAAGGCCGCAGCCGCGTTTCGACGATCGCCGCCGCGCTGGTACTGCTGCTGTTGGTGACCGCGTTAAGCGAAGTGATGGCGAAGATCCCAATGGCAGTACTGGCGGGATTATGGTGATTGTGGCCGTTAAGACCTTTAGCTGGCCAAGCCTCCAGCCCGCGACGCTCAAGCGCGCGCCGTGGCCGGAAACGCTGGTGATGCTGGTCACCGTTGGCGCAACGGTCAGTACCGGTAATCTGGCGATTGGCGTACTGGCGGGGATCATCATGATGGCGATCGTGCCTGCACGCCTGAAGCATCGTGCGAAGCTTAAAGCAGAAACACCGTCGCCAGCCCAGAAAAATAAAGAAACCGCCGGTGTCGGTGATCGCGGTGATCATCACGCTCGAGCCGACCGCCGGGTCGCGCCCAAGCTTAGCCATGATCATCGGGATCAGCACGCCCATAATCGACGCCACCAGCAGGTTCAGGATCATCGCCAGCGTCATTACGCCGCCGAGCGCCAGGTCGTCATATAGCAGCCAGGTCACGGTGCCCATGATGCCGCCCAGACGATACCGTTAATCAGCGCCACCCCCATCTCACGCAGGATCAGGAACGAGAAGTTACCCGGCTGAATATGCTGTAAAGCCAGCGCGCGCACGATCATAGTAATCGTCTGGTTACCGGTATTACCGCCAATACCCGCGACGATCGGCATTAACGAGGCCAACGCCACCAGCTGCGAAATGGTGTGTTCAAATCCATCAATCACACGCGAGGCGATAAACGCAGTACAGAGGTTGATGGCCAGCCACGCCCAGCGGGTTTTCACCGCTTTCGTCACCGGCGCAAACACGTCTTCTTCACTGCTCAGACCGCCCATACGACGCAGATCGCTGTCGGTCTCTTCATAGACGACGTCAACGATCTCATCGATGGTCAGACGTCCCATCAGCTTACCCTGTGAATCAATCACCGCGGCGCTGATTAAGTTGTCACGTTCGAAGGTACGAGCCACGATTTCTGATTTTTCTTCCGGATGGAAGGCGACCGGATCGGATTCCATCACCTCATGCACAAACTTGTCCGCTGAATTGAGCAGGATGGTTTTCAGCTCCAGCTCGCCAATCAACGTCTGATCGCGCTGGATAACAAACAGTTTATCGGTGTTCTCCGGCATTTTACCCAGGCGGCGCAAAAAGCGCTGCACCGAGGCCAACGTGACGTCCGGGCGAATGGTAATCACCTCGAACTCCATGATCGACCCCACCTGCTCGTGGGCGTAGTTCATCACCTGGCGTACGCGCGCGCGCTCTTCCGGCGACATCGACGCCAGCAGGCGTCCGGTCAGGTCGCGCGGCAGGTGCTGCACCAGGTAAATCTGTTCGTCGATATCCAGCGTTTGCAATGCATCGAGCAACGCCCGGTCGCTCATATCTTCGATGAGGTCGTCCCAGACGTTCTCCGATGCTTCCAGCAACACCTTCCCGCGACGATCGTCTTCGACCATGTTCCACAATGCATGGCGCTCTTCGGACGGTAACGCTTCCAGGGTATCGGCGAGATCCGGCGGCGGCAGGTGCGCCACTAAGCTGCCGACTTCAGCGAGGTCGTCAACCAACGTGCCTTCATCGTACTGCTCGGCGAGCGTGAGTTTGCCCAGCAGCGCGGAAGTTACCGCTTTATCGGTGGTCAGCAGCCAGATCAAGCGCTGACGCTCTTCATCGCGCAGGCGGGCGCTGTTCTTTTTCAACAGAGACATGAATAATCCTTATTCGTGAGACGTCGCCCAGCCGGATGGCCGGGCGAATTAAGCATAGCGCGGAGAGATGTAAAAAAGTTTAAACAAGCCACCCGTACGGTGAAAAAATCGGCAGAGCGGCAAAAAAAACGTTAGGCGGTACGGGCGACGGCGTCGCGGGAAGCGCGTTCACGCTCCTCGCCCACCAGTTCACTCAGCTGACCATTGCGCATTTCCAGCAGACGATCGGCATGAATAAAGTAGTGATCGTCATGGCTGATAGCGAAAATGGTTTTCCCCATCTGTTGCATCAGCGGCAACAATATCTGGTAGAACTCGCGGCGGAAGTGCGGATCCTGATCGGCGGCCCACTCATCAAGCATAATGATGTCGCGTTCTTCCGCCAGCGCCAGCAGCAGCGCCACGCGCTTCTTCTGCCCTTTTGACAGCTTCAGATCCAGAATGCGCCCGTCTTCCAGCTTAATCTTGTGCGTCATCTGTAGCTGAGTCAGCCATTTCTCAATCAGCGCCGGGTCCGCGTTCTTGCCTTCCGGGCCTAATAGCTGGTCAAACAGCCAGACATCGGTAAACACCGCCGAGAACAGCTTGCGGTAGTCTTCCGGCTTATCGGCCGCCAGCGGCTGACCGTCCAGCAGAATCTGCCCGGATAGCGGTTGATACAGCCCGGTCAGCAGCATCGCCAACGTCGATTTACCGCTGCCGTTGCCGCCTATCAGAAAGACCAACTCGCCACGCTTGAGCGTCAGGTTCAGCGGGCCAACCGCGAAGGTGTTGTCTTCATAGTGGAAGGTCACATCGCGCAGTTCCAGCGTCTGCCAGTTCGGGTGCGCCGTCGGCTGCGGGAAAGTTTCCTGATACGGTGCCAGCGCGAATTTATTCAGTTTATTGAACGCCACCTGCGCGCTCAGCAGCGTGGGCAGCGCGCCCACCGCCGACAGCAGCGGCGTGCGCAGGAAAAGCAGCGTGAGCGAGTAAGTGGCGGCAACGTTGGTGTCGGCCCAGCCGAGGCTGTTCGCCATCCAGAACACCAGACCAATGGCCCCCAGCATCATGATATTTGACCAGTTGACCGCGCTCAGATGGAAGGTGTCGGCCCGCACGATATGGTGGCGATAGTCTTTGGCATTCGGCGTGAATTTTTGTTCAAAGACGTACTCCGCGCGCTCGCGGTTCAGGGTCAACTCTTTACGCCCTTCCAGCACCGTCTGGTAATCGTCGTACAGCCGATCCTCGGTTTCACGGAGTGTCGCCATATGTTTATACACTCGCGCCACCAGCACGAAGCCACCCCAGATGGTCAACGCCATCCACAGGGCGGTAATCAGCAGCATTTTGCTCGACAGCATCGCCAGATAGGCCGCGGAACCCACGGTCAGGATGATCCCTTGCACCAGCTCCGGCAAACGCACGAAAGCGATGGTGATCGCACGGATATCGCTGGTCAGCCCCGCCAGCAACGCAGCACTGCCCAGCTTCTCGACGCGCTCCACCTGGGTATCGAGGATCCGTTTGATAAATTCCCGGCGCAGGCGATAGACAAAATGGTGGCCGAGCGTTGTCAGCGCCAGCTGTGAACCCAGCGTGACCGCCATCAGCAGCAGCAGCAAACCAAGAAATTCGGGCAGTACGGCAAGCGTGGTATCAACCGTCTCAATCAGACGTACGTTAATAAATGCGATAAGCCCGATACCGAGCGCGGCGCTCAACAGGCTTAAGACGATAACGCCGATAAAAGGCCAGCGATACTGACGCCAGACAAGTAACAGAAGTTCCATAGCAATGACCAGGGCAAGAAAAAACAGCCAGCAGTGTAAACTGCTGACAGACTACATCAAGAATAATTCTTATTTTTATTTGTCATTCCGCGGCACGGCGGAAGGTCAGGTTATAGCGCCACGGGCCGACCTGCGGGTGGCTCCCCTCTTTGAGCGGCAGAATCGCGTGATAAAACAGCCGCGACTCACCGCCCCACACCACCACATCGCCATGCTCAAGCAGCACGCGTTGCAGCGGATCGCTGCGATTCAGACCACCGAACTGAAACACCGCAGGCAGGCCGAGCGAAACCGACACGATTGGCGCGTCCAACCGGGCTTCGTCTTTATCCTGATGCAGCGACAGCTTCGCCCCCGGCTGGTAACGGTTAATTAAGCAAGCATCGGGGTTAAACGTGGGGTAACCCGCGCCAGTTGCTGCCTCCTGCGCCAGTTGGCGAAAACAGTCCGGCATCGCGGGCCAGGGTTTTCCGCTCTGCGGATCAACGGCGGCGTAGCAGTAGCCATGACGGTCCGTACTCCAGCCAAGCGGGCCGCAGTTGGTCATCGCCACCGACATGGTATAGCCGCCCGGCGTGACCATATGACGAAATGGCGAGACCGCCGCCACCTGCTCGATAGCCGCCAGTAGCGCGGTGCTATGCGCCCGCGCGAACCGGCGTAGGATCACCGCGCCAGGCGCCAATGGTTCCGACCACGGCGCCTCGTCGGCAAACAGATCTAACATTCGCTCTCCTGTTCTTTTTCACGCGCAAGCAATCGGGCTTTACGGGCCACGCCCCAGCGGTATCCCGACAGGCTGCCGTCGCCGCGCACCACCCGGTGACAGGGCACCAGTATCGCCAGTCGGTTCGCCGCACAGGCGCTGGCCACCGCACGCACCGCTTTCGGCTTGCCAATAGCCTCTGCCACCTGCTGGTAACTGCGGGTTTCACCGAACGGAATGGCGCGTAGCGCCTGCCAGACCTGCTGCTGAAACGCGGTGCCGCGGATATCCAACGGTAAGCTCAGCGCCGCCGCGCGCGACTCGAGGCTCGCCATCACAGCGGAAGTTGTCTCGCGGACTTCCGCCCGGCAACCAGCAGCCTGGCCGCCGGAAAACTCTGTTGTAGCTCGCTAAGCAGGCTAGCCTCATCGTCCCCCAGCAATACGGCGCACACGCCGCGCTCACTGAGCGCCACCAGGCAGCGCCCTAGCGAGCACTTACCGACGGTATAGTGAATCTCCGTCGCTTCGCCGCCCGACGGCGGGTACGCGCGGTCATCCCTAGCAGCGCGTCGGCGTGGCGATAGTAGCTGCTGCTCGACGGAAAGCCCGCCGCCAGCACCGCCTGCGTCACCGGTTCACCCTCGCTCAACGCGTCCCGCAGGCGGTTTGCGCACCAGGCCTGTTGCCAGGCTTTTGGCGTTACGCCAGTTATTGATTTAAACATGCGATGGAAGTGATACGGGCTGACGGCGACCGCCTGCGCCAACGCGTCAAGCGTGACCGGGCTATCCTGCTCCAGCAGCCGACAGGCGTGGGCCACTTTGGCAATTTTCTGCTGCTCAGGCGAGAGCGCATCCGGCTGACAGCGTTTGCAGGGACGAAAACCGCCCGCCAGCGCCGCGCTGGCATCGCTGAAAAAACGGACGTTTTGACGCAGCGCATGACGCGCGCGGCATGAAGGACGGCAAAAAATGCCGGTGGTCAGCACGGCAAAGACAAACTGACCGTCGGCTTTCGCATCGCGATCGAGAACCGCCTGCCAGCGCGCCTCGTCGGTGTGTAGAGTATCAATCGTCATAACAGGCTCCTCCTTCTAGTGTAACTGCCACAGTGCCTGAAAGGAGGAAATAAAAAACCCGCAATCTTGCTTTTTAATTTTTCCCGTTGACCAGGAAGGCGCGAAACTGCGGCGACATCCAGGTGGTAAAACCGTCGCCGTCTTTCATTATCATATACACTGCCAGCCCCTGCTCGCGCACCACCTGCTGGGCTTTTTCGGTCCCAGCACCATCAGGCCTGTATCCCAGGCGTCGGCTTCCAGTGCGGTCGGCGCAATGACGGTCACCGACACCAGCTTGTGCGTTATCGGACGTCCGGTTTGCGGGTCGATCACGTGCGAAATGCGTTTACCGTCGAGTTCATAGTAGTTGCGGTAGCTGCCCGAGGTGCTGATGCCATGACCGTTAATATCCACGATCGCCTGCACCGCGTTTTCCCGGTCGGTCGGTTTCTGAATCGCTACCCGCCACGGCTGGCCGTCGGCGTTCATTCCGCGGCTCACCAGCGCGCCCCTACGGAGACCAGATAGCGAGAGATACCTTCTTCAGTCATCAGACGCGCCAGATGATCGGCAGCATAGCCCTCACCGACGGTAGAAAGATCGACGTAAAGATCGGGGATCGATTTTTGCAGATACTGCCTGTCCGCGCGGTTGATAACGGTTAACTTGTCCAGCCCGGTACGCGCTTTCGCAGCGTCAATCTGCGCCTGAGTTGGCGTACTGACCGGCTGTTTGTCCGGGCCAAAGCCCCAGAGGTTCACCAGCGGGCCAACGGTTATGTCCATCGCCCCTGGGTTTTACGCCCAATGCGCAACGACTCGGTGACGATATCCGCCATCGCTTCATTGACCGGCCACGGCGTGGTACTCCGCGAGTGGTTGAAGCGCATCAGCGCCGAGTCATTCTTCCAGGTCGACAGCAGACGATCGTCGCCATCGAGTTGGGTTTGTACTTTGGTACGGAGATCTTCCGCCCGGGCCTTATCCACACCCACCACGCTCACGCGCCAGAAGGTGCCCATGGTTTTCCCTTCCAGCACGGTTACCGCGGCTTTGGGGGTCGCCGGCGCGCTGGCGTTATCACAGCCCGTCAGCAGAATCACGACGCTCAACAGCGCCATTCGTAAAAAAGTCATTTCCATCCGTTATTACCCTCCTGCAATCGGCGCAAGAGTACACTAATTTGCTGAAATTCGGCACAAAAAAAGGGCCAAAGGCCCTTTTGCAATGGTCTTAACAGTATTAGAACTGGTAAACCATACCCAGTGCAACGATGTTATCGGTAGAGATACCAGCGGCCTGAGTGAAGTCGTTTTTGTCCAGCAGGTTGATTTTGTAATCAACGTAGGTAGACATGTTTTTGTTGAAGTAGTAAGTCGCGCCCAGGTCGATGTATTTCAGCAGGTCCTGGTCACCGTAGTTCACGATACCGTTGTCGATGTTCTTACCTTTAGACTGCAGGTAAGCGATGGACGGACGCAGACCGAAGTCGAACTGGTACTGTGCAACCACTTCGAAGTTCTGAGCTTTGTCAGCAAAACCGTAAACGCCAGCGTTCGGGGAACCACCGAAACGAGTTGCGTTGTAGGTCTGAGTGTACTGAGTTGCCAGATAGATGTTGTTAGCATCGTATTTCAGGCCAGCAGAGTAGGTTTCTGCGCGGTCGCCGCTACCGTAGATTTTGCTGGTTGCGCCAGTCGGAACGCCGGTGTTTTCATCACGAACAACGTAAACGCTGTTGTTCTGGTCGGTAGTACGTTTAGAAGAAGAGATCGCACCACCGATGCTGAAGCCTGCGCCCAGATCGTAGGTCAGGGAGCCGCCGAAGCCGTCACCGTTCTGTTTCAGAGCCTGACGACCGTTAGCAGTCGCGCCTTCGCCGGATACGCTGCCGTTTTTACCCTGGTACTGCAGAGCAAAGTTCAGGCCGTCAACCAGACCGAAGAAGTCGGTGTTACGGTAGGTCGCAACGCCGTTAGCACGGGATTGCATGAAGTTGTCAGAACCGTAGGTGTCGCCGCCGAATTCCGGCAGAACGTCAGTCCAGGAAGTTACGTCGTAAACAACGCCGTAGTTACGACCGTAGTCGAAAGAACCTGCGTCAGCAACGCGGATACCTGCGAAGCCTACACGAGTCCATGCCTGGTCAGAAGAACCTTCAGTGTTGTTCGCCTGAACGTTGTATTCCCATTGGCCGTAACCGGTCAGCTGGTCGTTAACCTGAGTTTCGCCTTTGAAGCCCAGACGAACGTAGGATTGGTCGCCGTCAGCGCTATTGTCGCTGGAGAAGTAGTGCAGACCATCGACTTTACCGTACAGATCTAATTTGTTGCCGTCTTTGTTATAAATTTCAGCCGCATTTGCTGCGCCCGCTACCAGCAGAGCCGGTACCAGGAGGGACAGTACTTTAACTTTCATGTTATTAACCCTCTGTTATATATATATGCCTTTATATATGCCACTGCTTACTGATTAACCCTCATTAATCAGTCGGCAGACCCATTGTGCTGTAAAAACAGGAATAATCCAACAGGAATATGATACGAAAACCATTCAAATGTTTCATTTATCCACATAGATGTTTCTAAATGTAAATTTGAGGGAACTTTTATAAGCACAAAAGGACCATAAAAATAGCACTAATAATCAAAAACAGAAAAAATACATACACGAAATCAATAGGTTAAAAAACATAAAAGGTATAGCACTGAATGGTAAAACAAAACCTTCACCCATAACTAAAATAGTCAGTGCTATCATCATTAACTTTATTTATTACCGTCATTCAGTTCTGAATGTCTGTTTACCCCTATTTCCACCGGATGCTTCGCATCCGGTTTTTTTTTACCTTTCTTTACGCAAACTTAATCAACGTGTGCTACCCATCGTAAATTATAACGACTATTAACTAATCGTTTTTCAGCCAAATAAATGTCATTGCACACCGATAACAATTAATGTCTTGTTATTTAGTGCTATTTTTCCTTGTGATTTGGTAAATAATTGTACAATACAGTCTGAATTGTACAGATTATCCCCAACGCTGAATTTCCCTGCACTCAAATAATAAAACGCCTTTTCGTTCCAGCTGATCACCGCGTCCTTACCCACGACGATTTTGCCTCGTTGATACATCCTGGTGAATTTTTTGTATATACTGCCTGCAGTACAAAAACAGGGTTTGCATGCCTCAACGCGTTATAAGCTTGAGCATATCCTCATTCAGATGCCGTTATGATGGGTTACACACGCCAATGAGTCAGTCCGACAAGATGAGCCCGACGAAATTCTCCCTGCTTCCTGGGAGCATCACGCGTTTCTTCCTTCTTATGATCATTGTCCTGCTGGTGACGATGGGCGTGATGATTCAGAGCGCGGTTAACGCATGGCTGAAAGACAAGAGCTACCAGATTGTCGATATGACACATGCCGTACATAAGCGCATTGATACCTGGCGCTACACCACCTGGCAAATCTACGACAATATTGCCGCTTCCAGCACCAACGCCGCTCCTGGCGATGGCCTTCAGGAAACACGACTGAAGCAGGATGTCTATTATCTGGAAAAACCACGGCGTAAAACCGAAGCGCTGATTTTCGGTTCTCACGACAGCGCGACGCTCGACATTACCCAGCGAATGTCGACTTATCTCGATACCCTATGGGGCGCAGAAAATGTGCCGTGGTCGATGTACTACCTTAACGGTCAGGACAACAGCCTGATCCTTATCTCTACGCTACCGCTCAAAGATCTCTCTTCCGGCTTTAAAGAGTCGACGGTGGGCAGCATTGTTGACTCGCGTCGCGCCGAGATGCTCCAGCAAGCCAACACGCTGGATGAACGTGAAACCTTCTCATCATTACGCCGCCTGGCCTGGCAGAACGGACGCTACTTTACGCTGCGTACCACCTTTAATCAGCCGGGGCACCTGGCGACCGTCGTGGCGTTCGATTTGCCGATCAACGACCTGGTTCCGCCGACCATGTCGCTGGACAGCTTCCGTCTCGAGCCCGATCCGGCGCAGAATGCCCAGCGCAGCCAGGAGAAAGATCCGGGCGACAGCGTTGCCATCAACTTTAATAGCTCACGCATTGAGATTACCTCGGCGCTGAACACCACCGGTATGCGCCTGGTGTGGCAGGTGCCGTTTGGCACCCTGTTGCTGGATACCTTCCAGAACATCATGCTACCGCTGCTGCTGAACATTGGCCTGCTGGCGCTGGCGCTGTTTGGCTACTCCACCTTCCGTAATCTGCCTACGCGTGGCAGCACCAGCAGCAGCGTGTCTTCAAGCGGCACCAATAATGAGCTGCGCGTGCTCCGAGCAATTAATGAAGAAATTGTCTCTTTATTACCGCTGGGGTTGCTGGTACACGACCAGGAATCGAACCGCACGGTCATCAGCAATAAAATTGCCGACCATCTGCTGCCGCACCTCAACCTGCAGAACATCACCAGCATGGCGGATCAGCATCAGGGGTGATTCAGGCCACCATCAATAACGAACTGTATGAGATTCGCCAGTTCCGCAGTCAGGTATCACCGCGTACACAGATTTTCATCATCCGCGATCAGGACCGTGAAGTGCTGGTGAACAAGAAACTCAAACAGGCGCAAAGACTGTACGAGAAAAACCAGCAGGGCCGCGCCGCGTTTATGCAGAACATCAGCGACACGCTGAAACAACCGATCAAGGCATTAGCAAACGAAGCCAGCCACATCGATACCCCGGACAGCCAACGGCTGGCTAATCACGCCGATCTGCTGGTACGGCTGGTGGACGAAATTCAGCTGGCGAATATGCTGGAAAATGACAGCTGGAAAGGCTCCTCCACGCAATTCTCGCTGCAAGAGCTGATCGATGAAGTGGTGCCGGAGGTATTGCCGTCGATCAAACGTAAAGGGCTGCAGCTGTTAATCAACAACCAGGTCCCGGCCAAAGAGCAGCGCCACGGCGACCGCGACGCGCTACGCCGGATCCTGCTGCTGCTGATTCAGTATGCGGTCACCACTACCCAGATAGGCAAAATTACCCTTGAGATCAGCGCTGAGGAGTCGGCGGAAGAGCGCTTAACCTTCCGCATTCTCGATACCGGTAGCGGCGTATCGCATGGCGAAATCGACAATCTGCACTTCCCGTATCTTAACGATACCCAGTCGGATCGCTACGGTAAGGCCAACGCCCTCACCTTCTGGCTGTGCGATCAGCTGGCGCGTAAGCTTGGCGGTCATTTGAATATTAAGGCGCGAGAATCGCTGGGGACCCGCTATACGCTACACGTGAAAATGCCGGTGCGTGAAGAAGACGCAGAGGTGGAAGAACTGCTGCTTGATGACGTGATCGCCATGGTGGATATCACCTCTAACGAAATCCGCAATATTGTCACGCGCCAGCTGGAAAGCTGGGGGCAACCTGCATCAGCCCGGATGAGCGCGCAACAAGTCAAGAATTTGATCTGTTTTTAACTGATAATCCGTCTAATCTTACTGCTTCCGGCTTGCTTTTAAGCGATGATGAGGCTGGAGTACGCCAAATTGGCCCTGGTCAACTGCGCGTCAACTTTAACATGAGTAACGCTATGCAGGATGCCGTGCTCCAGCTGATTGAAGAGCAGCTGGCGCAGGAAGAAGTCTCGGAATCACCATTGGGTGGTGATGAAAACGCCGAGCTTCAGGCCAGCGGCTATTATGCGCTGTTTGTTGATACGGTTCCGGAAGATGTTAGCAGGCTGTATACTGAATCCGCAGCAAAGGACTTTGCCGCACTGGCACAGACAGCTCACCGCCTTAAGGGTGTGTTTGCCATGCTAAATCTGGTACCTGGCAAGCAGTTATGTGAAACGCTTGAACATCTTATTCGTGAGAAAGATGCATCCAGCATAGAAAAATACATCAGCGACATTGACGCCTACGTCAAGAGCTTGCTGTAGCAAGGTAGCCTTTACATGAACAATATGAACGTAATTATTGCCGATGACCATCCGATTGTGCTGTTCGGGATTCGTAAATCCCTGGAACAGATTGAATGGGTAAACGTTGTAGGCGAATTTGAAGACTCCACCGCGCTAATTAACAACTTACCAAAACTTGATGCCCACGTGCTGATCACCGACCTCTCCATGCCTGGAGACAAGTACGGCGATGGCATTACGCTGATTAAGTACATCAAGCGCCATTTCCCTGGACTGGCGATTATCGTACTGACCATGAACAACAACCCGGCCATTCTGAGCGCCGTGCTGGATCTGGATATCGAAGGGATTGTGCTGAAGCAAGGCGCCCCGACGGATCTGCCAAAAGCGCTGGCAGCCCTGCAGAAAGGGAAGAAATTTACCCGGAAAGCGTTTCTCGTCTGCTGGAGAAAATCAGCGCTGGCGGCTACGGCGACAAACGCCTGTCGCCGAAAGAGAGTGAAGTTCTGCGTCTGTTCGCAGAAGGTTTCCTGGTGACCGAAATTGCCAAGAAGCTGAACCGCAGCATTAAAACCATCAGTAGCCAGAAAAAATCGGCAATGATGAAGCTGGGCGTGGAAAACGACATCGCGCTGCTGAACTACCTCTCCTCCGTGACGCTGTCGCCGTCAGACAAAGACTAAACCTTGTTGCCTATCGGGCCTGCTTTCCGTAGGCCCGATAAGCGCAGCGCCATCGGGCAACCTCGCACAAATTGCCGGATAGCGGCGTTGCCTTATCCGGCCTACCAACAAAATCCCTTACTCTCGCGCTTTACGCACTCTTGCGGCATACACCGTCAGCGTTTGTTTCAACACGTCCAACGTTACCGGCTTCGACAGGCAGCTATCCATACCCGACTCCAGGCAACGCTGCTTCTCTTCTGCCAGCGCGTTTGCCGTCACGCCGACAACCGGTAGCGTCAGCCCCAGTTGGCGAATGCGCTGCGTCAGACGATAACCGTCCATATTCGGCATGTTAACGTCGCTCAGCACAATATCGATATGGTTCTTACTCAGCACGTTCAGCGCGTCAACGCCATCGTTGGCGGTCTTGCACTGATAACCTAACGATCCCAGCTGATCGGCCAACAGACGACGGTTAATCGGATGATCGTCGACCACCAGGATCATCATATCGTCGTTGCTGTCCTCCGGAGCTTCCGGCGTCGATTGCAGTTCTTCCACGCCGCCCGTCGCCACCTTAACCCGATAAATGCGCCCCAGCAGGCTCATCAATTCGTGTGGCGAAACGATGCTGTGCACCCATTGTCCCGGCGCGAACTCCTGCGGAATGCCGATATGTCGACGGCAGAAGACCACCGCAGCTCTGCCTGCCCACGGCTGTGAGAGCTCATCATCGGTGATTAACACATCATCCGGCGCTGGCGTTTCGCCGTCATAAATCCGTACGTCCATGCCGTGGAAAGCGAGCAGCGACTGAATAAAATCAGCCAGCGAAGCGTTACGCACCGCCAGCCAGCAGCGAATCTTCGCCAGACCGTCAATCTCCAGCGGCGTGGCGTCCTGCTCGCCGTACAGTGGAATACGCAGTGTAAACTGGCTGCCCATGCCCGGTTCGGTATCGACGGCAATATCGCCGTCCATCATATTGACCAGCTTTTCACAAATTGCCAGCCCCAGCCCGGTTCCCTGGAAATTACGCTGCACGCCTGTCCCCACCTGGAAGAACGGGTCAAACAACCGCACCACCTCTTTGGCCGGGATCCCAACACCGGTATCGCGGATACTGATGCTCAGATAGTACCCTTCCCGCTTGAGATGCAGCACGATGCAGCCGATATCGGTGAACTTAATGGCGTTGCTAAGCAGGTTGGAAATCACCTGCTGAAGGCGCATCGGGTCGCCCATCAGCTTCGTCGGTACATCCGGCTCGATAAAGCAGTACATTCCCAGCTGTTTTCTGACCACCAGCGGCAGATAGTTGGCGGTGATGTGGTTCATCACCTCCTTCGGTGAGAATTCGCGCGGCTCAATTTTCAGCTGCTCGGACTCAATTTTCGAGAAGTCGAGAATATCGCTGATGATTTTCAGCAGCAGCCCGGAAGAGTTATTCATCGCCGTCACCAGGCGGTCAACGCCCTTCGGCAGCTCTTTGGTTTGCAACAGGTCCAGGTTACCGATAATCCCGTACAGCGGCGTACGCAGCTCATGGCTGACGGTGGCCAGGAACATCGATTTCGACTGGCTGGCCTGTTCAGCCGCCTGCGCCATCTCCTGTAGCGATTCTTCCATTTTGACGCGGGAACTGACGTCCACCAGCACGCAGATCGCCACGTTTTCGTTGCGATAGCGCGAATGCACGAAGCTGATTTGCAGGTTGGTATTGTTGCTGGTCAGCACGTCGACGAAGTTCACCTGCTGGCCGCAGATTATCTGCGTCAGCCGCTGGCGGTCTTCGTGGGTCAGCATATTGAGATAATTGTGCGCCAGCTCGTTACTCAGGATATTGGTTCCGTCCTGGGTACGCAGAATACAGATCCCTACCGGCGCCGAAGCGACGATTTTACGGTTGAACTGCTCGTGCTCTTCCAGACGTAATGCGTCAGATTCAGCGGGTAAGAAAATTCGCCGCTCGTACATCCGCGCCATGGTAAACAGCGCGATACCGGTGAGCAGGTTCAACAGCAGTGCATTAAGCACCAGAATACGAATACGCTCCAGGACCGCGTCCAGCGGTACTGAATAGACAATGCTCAATGATGAAGGCGCCAGCGTTTTCTTCAGCACCAGCTCACGATATCCGGCGGTGTAGCCAAACCATAGCCGTTCCTGCATCCCGCGCGTGCTGATACGCAGACGTGTATCCGGCCCGGCCAGCGAGATCAGCGTATTGCCATTATCATCAAGAATCGACACGCCCATGGGCATACTTCCCGGAGTAAAGAAGTTTTCGGCGCGGATGGTTTGCTCCACGCCCAGCAGTGCCTGCAGGCGGTTAGCCAAATAAACCGGCGTCAACGCGTAGAAGTAACCAACGCTATGGCGCGGCCCCTGTCCGACCCAGAACAGATTGCCGCCGCGATCGTCCTGCGGCGCGTTGCGGTAGTCCATAATGCGCTGGTGCAGCTCTTTCAACGCTTCGGTACGCTCAACCGGCATTTCGCGCAGGCCAAAGTTGGCCATACAGAGATTGTCGCTGCCGATCAGAAAGACACGATTAAGGTCATAAGCCGCCGAGAAATTTTCACGCCAGTAGCGCAGGAACCAGGCCAGCGACTCCAGCGGCCCACGCCAGGTGGTATCGAGCGCGCCGCAGTCGGAGTCAGAGAATAGCGGCTCAAAGTCCGGCACGTCAGAACTGTCTTTTGAGGAAATGGCGGGCAACACGCCGTTGGCGGCGGTTAAGCGGTTTTCCGCAATGTACTTCAGCTCCTTTATCACATCGGAGGTTCGCTGGAAGTAGCGCTGCGCCTGATCGGAATTGAGGTTAAACTCCTGGCGGATTTCAGACTCTTTCTGATGCAGAGCATTCACAATATAGAACACCGACACCAGCGCGATAAGCAGCCAGAGCAGCAGCGCCAAAGCCCGGAACAGGTAGCGTGAGACTTTCAGCGTTGTGCGAAAGGAGACAAGATATTTCAAGTTGACGAAACTCCGCCGTCAATGACAAACAGGATGTGGTTAAGGTAGCGGTAAAAGACTTTTACCGCAATGTTAATGAAAAAAGGGCCGGTTTTCACCAGCCCTTTCGCAACGTCATATCACGATTACTCGTCTGCGTCGTCCGCAACGTCGTCATCGCTGTCGGTTTCCGGCGCGATTTCATCATCGCCTTCCGCCACGCTACCGTCGATAGCGTCCAGCTCTTCGTCGTCAACCGGCTCGGCCACGCGCTGCAGACCCACCACGTTTTCATCTTCCGCCGTACGGATGAGGATCACGCCCTGGGTGTTACGCCCTACCACGCTAACTTCCGATACGCGAGTACGCACCAGGGTGCCCGCATCGGTGATCATCATGATCTGGTCGCAGTCGTCAACCTGTACCGCGCCCACGACGGAGCCGTTACGCTCGGTCACTTTGATAGAGATAACGCCCTGCGTCGCACGCGACTTGGTCGGATACTCTTCAGCAGCGGTACGTTTACCGTAGCCGTTCTGGGTCACGGTCAGGATAGCGCCTTCGCCACGCGGAATAATCAGCGACACAACGCTGTCTTTTTCCGCCAGCTTGATACCACGTACGCCGGTCGCGGTACGACCCATCGCACGCACGGCATCTTCTTTAAAGCGCACCACTTTACCTGCGGCGGAGAACAGCATGACTTCATCGGTTCCGGAAGTCAGGTCAACGCCAATCAGCTCGTCGCCTTCGTTCAGGTTCACCGCGATAATACCGGCAGAACGCGGACGGCTGAACTCGGTCAGCGCCGTTTTCTTCACGGTACCGCTGGCGGTCGCCATAAAGACGTTCACGCCCTCTTCGTACTCGCGAACCGGCAGGATAGCGGTGATACGTTCGTTCGCTTCCAGCGGCAGCAGGTTGACGATCGGACGGCCACGTGCGCCGCGGCTGGCTTCCGGCAGCTGATAGACCTTCATCCAGTACAGACGTCCACGGCTGGAGAAGCAGAGGATCGTATCGTGGGTGTTGGCCACCAGCAGGCGGTCGATAAAGTCTTCTTCTTTAATACGGGCTGCTGACTTGCCTTTACCGCCACGACGCTGAGCTTCATAATCGGTAAGCGGCTGATACTTGACGTAACCCTGGTGAGACAGCGTCACGACAACATCTTCCTGGCTGATCAGATCTTCGATATTAATATCGGCGCTGTTGGCGGTGATTTCGGTACGACGCTCGTCACCGAACTGTTCGCGAACCAGCTCCAGCTCTTCGCGGATCACTTCCATCAGACGCTCGGCGCTGCCCAGAATGTGCAGCAGTTCAGCGATCTGTTCCAGCAGCTCTTTGTATTCGTCGAGCAGTTTTTCATGCTCAAGGCCGGTCAGTTTCTGCAGACGCAGATCCAGAATCGCCTGTGCCTGCTGCTCGGTCAGGTAGTATTTACCGTCGCGTACGCCAAACTCAGGTTCCAGCCATTCCGGACGCGCAGCGTCGTCGCCCGCACGTTCCAGCATCGCGGAAACGTTGCCCAGATCCCACGCCTGTGCCACCAGGCCCGCTTTCGCTTCGGCCGGCGTTGGCGCGCGACGGATCAGTTCAATGATCGGGTCGATGTTCGCCAACGCAACCGCCAGCGCTTCAAGGATGTGCGCGCGGTCGCGTGCTTTACGCAGTTCGAAAATGGTACGGCGAGTCACCACTTCACGACGGTGACGCACGAAGGCGGCGATAATATCTTTCAGGTTCATGATCTTCGGCTGACCATGGTGCAGCGCAACCATGTTGATACCGAAGGAGACCTGCAGCTGAGTCTGGGAGTAGAGGTTGTTCAGCACCACTTCCCCGACCGCGTCGCGTTTCACTTCAATCACGATGCGCATACCGTCTTTATCAGACTCGTCACGCAGCGCGCTGATGCCTTCAACGCGTTTATCTTTTACCAGCTCGGCGATTTTCTCGATCAGGCGCGCTTTGTTCACCTGATACGGAATTTCGTGCACGATGATGGTTTCACGACCGTTTTTCGGGTCAACTTCCACTTCCGCGCGCGCGCGAATGTACACTTTGCCGCGACCGGTACGATAGGCTTCTTCAATTCCGCGGCGGCCGTTGATGATGGCGGCAGTCGGGAAGTCCGGGCCTGGGATGTGTTCCATCAGGCCTTCGATAGTGATGTCTTCATTATCGACATAGGCCAGACAGCCGTTGATCACTTCCGTCAGGTTATGCGGCGGAATGTTGGTCGCCATACCTACGGCGATACCGGACGAACCGTTAACCAGCAGGTTAGGAATTTTGGTCGGCATGACGTCCGGAATTTTTTCCGTGCCGTCATAGTTGTCCACGAAATCCACCGTCTCTTTTTCGAGATCGGCCATCAGTTCATGAGCAATTTTCGCCAGACGGATTTCCGTATAACGCATTGCCGCGGCGGAGTCGCCGTCGATTGAACCGAAGTTCCCCTGGCCATCCACCAGCATGTAGCGCAGCGAGAACGGCTGGGCCATACGAACGATGGTGTCATATACCGCGGAGTCGCCGTGCGGGTGGTATTTACCGATCACGTCACCAACGACACGGGCTGATTTTTTGTAGGCTTTGTTCCAGTCATTGCCCAATACGTTCATGGCGTAAAGTACGCGACGGTGTACCGGCTTCAGGCCATCTCGGACATCCGGCAGCGCACGGCCAACAATGACCGACATCGCATAATCCAGATAAGAGTTCTTAAGCTCTTCCTCAATGTTGACCGGTGTAATTTCTCTCGCAAGGTCGCTCATCTAACCGCTATCCCTCTACTGTATTCCCGGATTCAAAGGTCGCAAATTATAACACATTAGCGTAAAGACAGGTAAACCCATTAGCACCTGCCAGACGCTTTATTCGCGCGTCGGTGCTGATATACTCGCAGACAATAATGAAATAAGGAGCAGGAACACCCATGAATGCCGAAAAAGCTGCGGTAGCGCATAACGTTGACCACGAAGAGATCGCCAAATTCGAGGCCGTCGCGTCACGCTGGTGGGATCTGGAAGGCGAATTTAAGCCTTTGCACCGCATTAACCCGCTGCGTCTGGGCTATATCGCCGAACGTTCTGGCGGCCTGTTCGGTAAAAAGGTGCTCGATGTTGGCTGCGGCGGCGGCATTCTGGCCGAAAGCATGGCGCGTGAAGGCGCGACGGTCACCGGGTTAGATATGGGCTTTGAGCCGCTGCAGGTCGCGAAACTGCGCTCACTGGAAACCGGTATTCCCGTCGAATACGTCCAGGAGACGGTTGAAGAGCACGCTGCAAAGCATGCCGGTCAGTATGATGTGGTGACCTGCATGGAGATGCTCGAGCACGTGCCGGACCCACAGTCGGTGGTCAAAGCCTGCGCGCAGCTGGTAAAACCCGGCGGCCAGGTGTTCTTCTCTACCCTTAACCGCAACGGCAAGTCCTGGCTGATGGCGGTGGTCGGCGCGGAATACATTCTGCGCATGGTGCCGAAGGGGACGCACGATGTGAAGAAATTCATCAAGCCTGCCGAACTGCTGAGCTGGGTTGACCAGACCGTGCTGAAAGAGCGCCATATGATTGGTCTGCACTACAACCCAATCACCAACAGCTTCAAGCTAGCGCCGGGCGTTGACGTTAACTATATGCTGCACACCACGGCAAAAGCCGAATAAGCAGCCAACACGCTCTGTAGGCCGGATAAGACGCGCCAGCGTCGCCATCCGGCAATGATTCCGACAGCAATGCCTGATGGCGCTTCGCTTATCAGGCCTACCAATCATTAGTATTGTCACTACGACGAAATTGCGCTGCATCATTTGCGCAATTTCCCCTTCGTCGAAGAAATCAGCACTCGATCAAATTTTCATTTTTTTTTGCATATTATTGACATCCCGCCAGCCCTTATGCGCCGTGGACTTAGCCTTTTTTACGCTTTATCAACCTCAATTTAACGCCAAAATCAACCCTTGTACTCAAAAGAATCCAGACTAGAATACTCACCATATAGCGTTCAATTAATCAACGAACCCCTACATGTAGTATTTATCCACAGGTTTTACGACTACCGGAATTGTGGATAAATCGGGGATATTTTCCTTTTCACGGACAGGTAAAAATCACATGAATCAGAGTCTGCTGGTGACGAAGCGTGACGGCCGCACAGAGCGCATTAACCTCGACAAAATTCATCGCGTGCTGGATTGGGCGGCGGAAGGGCTGCATAACGTGTCGATCTCTCAGGTCGAACTGCGTTCGCACATCCAGTTCTACGACGGAATTAAAACGTCTGACATTCATGAAACGATTATTAAGGCCGCTGCTGACCTGATCTCTCGCGAAGCGCCGGACTACCAGTACCTGGCCGCGCGTCTGGCGGTGTTCCACCTGCGTAAAAAAGCCTATGGCCAGTTCGAGCCGCCGGCGCTGTTCGACCACGTGAAAAACATGGTTGACCTGGGTAAATACGACAATCATCTGCTGGAAGACTATACGGAAGAAGAGTTCAAGCAGATGGACTCGTTTATCGTTCACGACCGTGACATGACCTTCTCCTACGCTGCCGTTAAGCAGCTGGAAGGCAAATACCTGGTCCAGAACCGCGTCACCGGCGAAATCTACGAGAGCGCGCAGTTCCTCTATATTCTGGTGGCGGCATGCCTGTTCTCTAACTACCCGCGTGAAACCCGTCTGAGCTACGTGAAGCGCTTCTACGATGCGGTTTCCACCTTCAAAATTTCGCTGCCGACGCCGATTATGTCCGGCGTGCGTACCCCAACCCGTCAGTTCAGCTCCTGCGTACTGATCGAGTGCGGCGACAGCCTGGACTCCATCAACGCCACCTCCAGCGCGATTGTGAAATACGTTTCCCAGCGTGCCGGTATCGGTATCAACGCCGGCCGCATTCGTGCGCTGGGTAGCCCGATTCGCGGCGGTGAAGCCTTCCACACCGGCTGCATCCCGTTCTACAAGCACTTCCAGACCGCGGTGAAATCCTGTTCGCAGGGCGGCGTGCGCGGCGGCGCGGCAACCCTCTTCTACCCAATGTGGCATCTGGAAGTGGAAAGCCTGCTGGTGCTGAAAAACAACCGCGGCGTTGAAGGTAACCGCGTGCGTCACATGGACTACGGCGTACAGATCAACAAGCTGATGTACACCCGTCTGCTGAAAGGCGGCGACATCACCCTGTTCAGCCCGTCCGACGTCCCGGGGCTGTACGATGCGTTCTTCGCCGACCAGGACGAATTTGAGCGTCTGTACGTGAAATACGAAAACGACGACAGCATCCGTAAACAGCGCGTGAAAGCGGTCGACCTGTTCTCGCTGATGATGCAAGAACGTGCCTCTACTGGCCGTATCTACATTCAGAACGTTGACCACTGCAACACCCATAGCCCGTTTGACCCGGCCGTTGCGCCAGTGCGCCAGTCTAACCTGTGCCTGGAAATCGCCCTGCCGACCAAACCGCTGGACGACGTTAACGACGAAAACGGCGAAATCGCCCTGTGTACGCTGTCGGCGTTCAACCTGGGCGCCATCGGCAGCCTTGCTGAACTGGAAGAGCTGGCCGTGCTGGCCGTGCGTGCGCTCGATGCCCTGCTGGATTACCAGGACTACCCGATTAAAGCCGCACAGCGCGGTGCGATGGGTCGTCGTACGCTGGGTATCGGCGTCATCAACTTCGCCTACTGGCTGGCCAAAAATGGTAAGCGCTACTCCGACGGCAGCGCCAACAACCTGACCCACCAGACTTTCGAAGCCATTCAGTACTACCTGCTGAAGGCCTCTAACGAGCTGGCGAAAGAGCAAGGCGCGTGCCCGTGGTTCAACGAAACCACCTATGCCCAGGGTATCCTGCCGATCGACACCTACAAGAAAGACCTGGATGCGATTACCAACGAGCCGCTGCACCTGGACTGGGAAGCGCTGCGTGAGTCCATCAAGACCCACGGCCTGCGTAACTCCACGCTCTCCGCGCTGATGCCGTCCGAGACCTCTTCGCAGATATCCAACGCCACCAACGGCATTGAGCCGCCGCGCGGCTACGTGAGCATCAAAGCATCGAAAGACGGTATTCTGCGTCAGGTTGTGCCGGACTACGAACACCTGGGCAACGCCTACGAGCTGCTGTGGGAAATGCCGAACAACGATGGCTATCTGCAGCTGGTCGGCATTATGCAGAAGTTTATCGACCAGGCGATTTCCGCCAACACCAACTACGACCCGACGCGCTTCCCGTCAGGCAAAGTACCGATGCAGCAGCTGCTTAAAGACCTGCTGACCGCCTATAAATTTGGCGTGAAGACTCTGTACTATCAAAACACCCGCGACGGTGCGGAAGATGCGCAGGACGATCTGGTGCCGTCCATTCAGGACGATGGCTGCGAAAGCGGCGCCTGTAAGATCTAATAACGATTGCCGGGCAGCGCTACGCTGACCCGGCCTTGCTTTCCGTACCAACCAAAACCCTTTTCGGTGTACGGATTTATTTGCGATGATATTGTAAGCAGGTAAGTAAACGCCATCCGGCATTACTCTCCAGACAGGATTGACATCAATGGCATACACCACTTTTTCACAGACGAAAAACGATCAGCTCAAAGAGCCGATGTTCTTTGGCCAGCCGGTCAACGTGGCACGCTACGACCAGCAGAAATACGACATCTTCGAAAAGCTGATTGAAAAACAGCTCTCCTTCTTCTGGCGTCCGGAAGAAGTTGACGTGTCCCGCGACCGCATTGACTATCAGGCGCTGCCGGAACACGAAAAGCACATTTTCATCAGCAACCTGAAGTATCAGACCCTGCTGGACTCCATTCAGGGCCGTAGCCCGAACGTAGCGCTGCTGCCGCTGATCTCGATTCCTGAGCTGGAAACCTGGGTGGAGACGTGGGCGTTCTCCGAAACGATCCACTCGCGCTCCTACACCCACATCATCCGCAACATCGTCAACGATCCGGCGATTGTGTTTGATGACATCGTCACCAACGAACAAATTCAGAAACGTGCCGAAGGCATCTCCAGCTATTACGACGACCTGATCGAGATGACCAGCTACTGGCATCTGCTGGGCGAAGGCACCCACACCGTTAACGGCAAAACCGTGACCGTGAACCTGCGCGAGCTGAAGAAAAAGCTGTATATCTGCCTGATGAGCGTCAACGCGCTGGAAGCCATTCGCTTCTACGTCAGCTTTGCCTGCTCCTTCGCCTTCGCCGAGCGCGAGCTGATGGAAGGCAACGCCAAAATCATTCGTCTGATCGCCCGCGACGAAGCGCTGCACCTGACCGGCACTCAGCACATGCTGAACCTGCTGCGCAGCGGCGCGGATGACCCGGAAATGGCGGAAATTGCCGAAGAGTGCAAGCAAGAGTGCTACGACCTGTTCGTGCAGGCCGCCCAGCAGGAAAAAGAGTGGGCGGATTATCTGTTCCGCGACGGCTCAATGATTGGCCTGAACAAAGACATTCTGTGCCAGTACGTTGAGTACATCACCAATATCCGCATGCAGGCGGTCGGTCTGGATCTGCCGTTCCAGACGCGCTCCAACCCGATTCCATGGATCAACACCTGGCTGGTGTCTGATAACGTGCAGGTCGCGCCGCAGGAAGTGGAAGTCAGCTCTTATCTGGTTGGGCAGATTGACTCGGAAGTCGATACTGACGATCTCAGCAACTTCCAGCTTTGATATGAGCCGCGTTTTTCTGCGCATCACTGGCACGCGGTTGCTGTGCCAGGATGAACACCCGTCCCTGCTGGCGGCGCTGGAGTCTCACAATGTTGAGGTGGAGTACCAGTGTCGCGAAGGCTACTGCGGCTCCTGCCGTACGCGGCTGGTCTCCGGTCAGGTTGACTGGTTGACCGAACCGCTGGCCTTTATTCAGCCGGACGAAATTTTGCCCTGCTGCTGCAGGGCAAAAGGTGATATCGAAATTGAGATGTAACGGTTAGTGCACTTCGTGTGCGCTAACTAACGGCATCGCGCCACGGCGTTTCATCTGCGCGATATACAGCGCGCCCGCCAGTACCACCAGCACCGCGCCGACCAGGTAAATCGCCCGGTAGCCGACCCCTTCCACCATCAGCCCCATCACGAACGCGCCGATCGCCAGCCCGGCATCCATCGCATTAAAGAACAGTGAGTTCGCCACGCCAATTTTATGCGGTTCAACCGAGCTGATAATCTGCGTCTGGAAGATGGGCGTTACCGAGCCGTAGCCGATGCCAATCAGCGCGCCAGCGAGAATCATCGACACGCTGCCGTGGGTATAGCCCAGTACCACCAGGCCGACGGTGAAGGCCAACAGGCAAGGATAGACCACATACTTCGGCCCTTTGCGGTCGCAAACGTTGCCGGTAAAGGCGCGACAGATCATCAGGAACACCGCGTAACACAGCAGGAAGTTGCTGGCGGCGGCCATCAGGTCCAGCTCACGGGCATACAGCGCCAGGAAGGCCGAGACGCCAGCGTAGGAGAAGGTCATAAAGAAGGTGACCATGGCAAACGGCATCGCGGCTTTATCAAACATGGCGGAGAAGCCGAGCTTCGGCTGCGAACCGTCCGCATGAAGAATCACCGGCGGTACACGGACAATCAATGACAACACAATGCCAATCGCCGCCACCGCCGTACACATCCAGAACGCCTGGCTGAATGCGCTATGGCGCGCCATGTTCAGGCCAATCCACGGCCCCACGACCATCGCCAGCCCCATCGCTAAAGAGAAAAAGCTGATGCCCTCCCCACGTCGGGAGGCGGGTATCAACCGCGCGGAGATGGTCCCTTTTACCGTCGTAATAATCCCGAAGGTTATTCCGTGCAGCACGCGAATAAACAGCAGCGCTTCAATAGAATGGCAAAATGGATACAGCGCGGTGACAACCAAAAACGCCAGAGAGGAAAGCATCAGAATCGTTTTGTTCGAATATTTCCCCACCCACTGCCCGGCAAACGGTCGCACAACAATCGCAGCGGCGAGGAAGCATGTGACCAACAGGCCGGCCTTATCGGCGGTGGCGTGCAGGGTATCGGCAATATAAATAGGGAGTAACGTCAGGAGGACATAAAACACGAAGAAAATAATAAAGCTAATAATCGTGATGGCCCAAAAATCTTTAGTCCATAATTTTTCTTTCATTGATTGGCAACCTTGTCCCTACGGCGCGCAGTAATACATTCACCTTGAATATATAAATTCAATAATGCATCACAAATAAAAATAATTGCGTGCGTAATTTTGTGATTAAGTCCGTTGAAAAATAATAGGCATCATTATTTAATTAGTAAAATTAATCATTTTAATAAGTTTAATTAGAGATAACTAATGACACTCACGCAAATCAACGCGCTGCTGACGGTGCTGGAATGCGGCGGATTCACCGAGGCCGGTAAACGTCTGTTTATGACGCAATCGGCAGTCAGCCAGGCCATCTCCGCGCTGGAAGAGGAGTTAGGTGTCGCTATTATGCTACGCGAGCGGCGTAAAGCGATTTGCCTGACGCCGCGGGCGAGCGTATCGTCGCTCACCTGCACCGCTTAATGAGCGAAGTTCACGCGGTGAAAGAAATTGCCGAACAGGAAAAAAAGACCCCGCAGCGCCTGCTACGGATTGGCTGCTTCCCGAGTATTTGCGCCAGCGTGCTGCCCGCCGTGGTGCGCTATTTTGAACAGCATCATCCGAATATTAAAATTGTTCCTCATGAAGCCAACAGCGCGGAAATTATTGAGGCAATTCGCAATAATGATATCGACGCGGGTTTTGTGCATATTCCGGTCGAAGGTATGTTTGTCACGCCAATATACAAAGACCGCTTTACCGTCGTGGTCCCCGAGAATCACCCTTTTGCGGCGCAAAAGCAGGTCTCGCTCAGCGCGCTGCGCGACGAACCGCTTATCGTCAGTAAAGGGCGCTATGAAATGAGCATCATGGCGCTGTTTGCGGGCATGAATATGACGCCGCAAATCAAATACGAATTTAACCATCCCAGCACCGCAATGAGCTTTATCCACCAGGGGCTGGGCATCGCGCTTCTGCCGGAACTGACGCTCAAAACGCTGGCGCAGCCGCTGCATTCCGTGCCGCTGGAGCCCGCGTTCTATCGCCAGATTTCACTGATCGCCCGCGAGCAGCCGGTCGAAGGGAGTCCGTTGCAACGGCTGCTCGCATGCTTGCACCAGTTGGCTCACGACGGAAGCCTTTAAGAAAGTCGATATATGCCGCAAAACGCGCAGTAATGCTTTCGATAAATGCTCGAATATGTTCGATATCAAACAATTTATATTGGTAATGTGACTTAATGTGCTTAAAACGAACATTGAGGACACATAATGGACAGCGCCTCTGCACGTGATTTTGACGTCATTATTATCGGTGGCGGCGCCACTGGCGCCGGTATTGCCCGCGACTGCGCCCTGCGCGGCCTGAAGGCTGCGCTGGTTGAACGCTTTGATATCGCCACCGGAGCCACCGGACGTAACCATGGCCTGCTGCACAGCGGCGCACGCTATGCGGTCACCGACAGCGAATCGGCGCGCGAGTGTATTAGCGAAAACCAGATCCTGCGCCGTATTGCTCGCCACTGCATTGAGCCAACCAGCGGCCTGTTCATCACCCTGCCGGAAGATGACCTCCAGTACCAACACACCTTTATCAACGCCTGCCGCGCCGCAGGCATTGAGGCCGAAGCCATCGACCCTGCTCAGGCCAGAAGAATGGAACCGTCGGTCAACCCGCGTTAGTCGGCGCGGTACGCGTGCCGGACGGCACAGTAGACCCCTTCCGCCTGACCGCTGCCAATATGCTCGATGCGCGCGAACACGGCGCCACTATTCTGACCGCTCATGAAGTGATGGGCCTTATCCGCCACGGCGATCGCATACAGGGCGTGACGCTGCTGAATCACCATAGCGGTGAAATGTGCGAACTGCATGCGCCGGTGGTGGTTAACGCCGCTGGCATCTGGGGCCAGCGCATCGCGGAATATGCCGATTTACGCATCCGCATGTTCCCGGCCAAAGGATCGCTGCTGATCTTCGAAAGCCGGATGAACCAGCACGTGATCAACCGCTGTCGCCCGCCGGCCGACGCCGATATTCTGGTGCCTGGCGACACTATTTCGCTGATTGGCACTACGTCGACACACATTGATTATGCCGATATCGACCGCTGCCGCGTCACGCCTGACGAGGTGGACATCCTGCTGCGTGAAGGGGAAAAACTGGCCCCGCGCATGGCCAGTACGCGTATTTTGCGCGCCTACTGCGGCGTGCGCCCGCTGGTTGCCAGCGACGACGATCCCAGCGGACGCAACGTCAGCCGCGGTATTGTGCTGCTGGACCACGCCGAGCGCGATGGTCTGGAAGGGTTTATCACCATTACCGGCGGCAAACTGATGACCTATCGCCTGATGGCGGAATGGGCCACCGATGCCGTCTGCCGCAAGCTGAATCATCATCGCCCCTGCGTCACCGCCGACACGCCGCTGCCCGGTTCGCAGGAGTCTACGGAAAAAACCTTGCAGCGCATGATTTCGCTGCCCGCGCCGCTGCGCGGCTCGGCAGTTTATCGCCACGGCGATCGCACCCCGGAGTGGCTTGGCAACAGCCGCCTGCACCGCAGCGTGGTGTGTGAATGCGAAGCGGTGACCGCGGGTGAGGTGCAGTACGCGGTGGAAAATCTGGCGGTCAATAATCTGCTGGATTTGCGCCGTCGTACGCGGGTCGGCATGGGGACCTGCCAGGGGAGCTCTGCGCATGTCGGGCGAGCGGCTTGCTGCATCGCTATAACGTTACCACCGCTGCGCAGTCGCTGGAGCAGCTGTCCGATTTTCTCAACGAACGCTGGAAAGGCGTGCAACCTATCGCCTGGGCGATGCGCTACGTGAAAGCGAGCTAACCCGCTGGGTGTATCAGGGCTGTGTGGTTTAGACAAGGAGTCCAGTCATGAAATTTGATAGCGTGATTATCGGCGGTGGGCTGGCCGGGCTGCTGTGCGGAATACGACTACAGCAGGCAGGGCTTCGTTGTGCAATCGTCACTCGCGGCCAGAGCGCACTGCATTTTTCATCCGGCTCACTGGACTTGCTCAGCGCCCTGCCCGACGGCCAAGGAGTCGATGATCCAGCGACAGGGCTGACCTTATTGGCCGCGCAGTCGCCGCAGCATCCTTATTCCCGACTGGGCAGCGATAATGTGCTGCACTACGCCCAGCAAACGCAGACGCTATTAAGCGATTGCGGTATCAAAATGCAGGGTCACGCAGCGCAGCCACACCAGCGCGTCACGCCGCTTGGCACGCTACGCCCCGCCTGGCTCAGCCCGGCTGAAGTGCCAGTTGCGCCGCTGGCGACAGGTTCACTTCGCGTGGTCGGTATCAGCGGCTTTCTGGATTTCCAGCCGCATCTGGCGGCCGAATCCCTGCAACAGCAGGGGCTGGCGGTCGATACCGCTGAAATCGATCTGCCGGAACTGGACGTACTGCGCGACAACCCTACCGAGTTTCGCGCCGCCAATATCGCCGCGTGCTGGATGAAAAAGCGCTCTGGCCTCCCCTGTATGAAGCATTACTGCCGCTGTGTGCTGGGCAAGACGCGCTGCTCATGCCCGCCGTCTTTGGTCTGCGCGATACCGCGCTGTTTGACTGGCTCAACGCCAGCCTGCCCTGCGCATTATTTCTGTTGCCTACGCTGCCGCCCTCGGTGCCTGGTATGCGTCTGCACGCCGCGCTTCAGCGGCGGTTTATCGCTCTCGGCGGTACCTGGATGGCAGGCGACGAGGTGGTACGCGTCAGCCAGGTCGAGGGGAAATTCAGGCTATCTGGACGCGTAATCACGGCGATATACCGCTGCGCCCGCGCTTTGCCGTACTGGCCAGCGGTAGCTTTTTCAGCAACGGCTTAACCGCCGAACGCGATGGGATTCGCGAGTCAGTGCTGGGCTGGATATTATGCAGCCCGCGCCGCGCGCCGCCTGGTATCGCAACGATTTCTTTGATCCGCAGCCATGGCAGCAGTCTGGTGTCATCGTCGATAACGCCTTGCGCCCGCATTGCACGGGAAAACCGTGTTGAACCTGTTCGCCATTGGTTCAGTATTAGGCGGCTACGATCCGATTGCCCAAGGCTGCGGCGGCGGCGTTTGTGCCGCGACCGCCCTGCATGCCGCCAAACAGATCATCGGCCTGGCGGGAGGTGAAGCATGAACCAGCAAAGTTTTGAAAACTGCATCAAATGTACCGTGTGCACCACCGTCTGCCCGGTGAGCCGCGTCAACCCGCGCTATCCGGGGCCAAAACAGGCGGGGCCGGATGGCGAACGCCTGCGGCGTAAAGACAGCGCGCTGTACGATGAAGCGCTCAAGTACTGCATCAACTGCAAGCGCTGCGAAGTGGCCTGCCCTTCCGATGTGAAAATCGGCGATATTATCCAGCGCGCGCGCGCCGACTATAGCCAACAAAAACCCGGCCTGCGCGATGCGATTCTTAGCCATACCGACCTGATGGGTACGCTTTCCTCGCCGTTTGCGCCCATCGTCAACGCCAGCACCGGCCTGAAGCCGGTACGCCAGCTGCTGGACACCGCGCTGAAAATCGACCATCGCCGCAGCCTGCCAAAATACTCCTTCGGCAGCTTCCGTCGCCGCTATCAGCGGATCGCCGCGCAGCAAGCGCAGTATGCTGAACAGGTGGCGTTCTTTCACGGCTGTTACGTGAACTACAACCACCCACAGTTGGGGTTCGATCTGATTGGCGTGCTTAACGCGATGGGCATCGGCGTGCAGTTGCTCAGCAAAGAGAAGTGCTGCGGCGTGCCGCTGATTGCTAACGGCTTCTTTGATAAAGCGCGGCGTCAGGCACAAACCAATGTCGCTTCGCTGCGAGAAGCCATCGAGACAAACCATCTGCCGGTGCTGGCAACCTCATCCACCTGCACGTTTACGCTACGCGATGAGTATCCGCATCTGCTGGAGGTTGATAATCACGGCCTGCGCGACAGCATTGAGCTGGCCACGCGCTGGCTGTGGCGCAAGCTGGATGACGGCGCGAAGCTGCCGCTCAAACCATTACCGCTGAAGGTGGTGTATCACACGCCGTGTCATATGGAGAAGATGGGCTGGTCGCTGTATACGCTGGAACTGCTGCGACAAATTCCGGGCTGGAGCTTCAGGTGCTCGAATCGCAATGCTGCGGTATTGCCGGAACCTATGGTTTCAAAAGCGAGAGCTACCCGACATCGCAGGCGATAGGCGCGCCGCTGTTTGCCCAAATTGAGGCCAGCGGCGCGGATCTGGTGATCACCGATTGCGAGACCTGTAAATGGCAGATTGAGATGTCCACCAGCAAGCGCTGTGAACATCCCATCACGCTGTTGGCGCGGGCGCTTACAGCACCAGCGAATCAACCACGTTAATCCAGCCATGTTCGCTGGCCACCGGTTTGCCGTGGAGCCAGCGACGCAGCATGTTCAGCGCCATCATGGCGCACACTTCCTGGCGTATCGCCAGACCATGACGCGTATTGCTGAACTTCACCTGTAGCGCGTGAGTGCCTTCCGGCGTCGAGAGTGCAAAGTTAATGTGCTCGCTCTCCAGCCCGCTCACCGCCAAAGCCAGCCCGGCAAAATGATTCACCCGCCGCTCGGCGGCCCAACGTGCGGTTTGCGCCAGCGTTTCATCCTGCGGCGGCACCACTTCACTCGCCAGCAGCGGCGCACCGGCGCGAGAGAGCTGGAGCGCAATCAGCCCGCTGGTAAACTGCTCGCTCAGCGTCAGGCTTAGCTGTTTTTCTTTCAGCACGCGGGCCAGCTGTGCAGGTAACCCCTCAGTACCTTCAAAAATCAGGCTTTCCCCGGCCACTTTCTGCACCTCTGGCCATAACGCCAGCATCGCCTCGCGATGTTCCGACGGCCCGGTCAGCTTCAGTTCAATAATCGGCATGGAAGAACGGTAGCCCATGGTCACGCCCGGCGGCAGATCGAGATGCTGCAGGCTCTGGGCGAGATCGCTTTCCGAGCGGCCAAACGTCGTTAAGCGCAGGCAAACCGGCGGCTCGCCGACCGGATAACGCTGACGAATGCGCGGCAAGATTTCATGTTCCACCATCACCTTAAATTCAGACGGCACGCCCGGTGTGAAGAACATCAGACAACGGTTGAGCTTAACGGCAAAACCGCAGGCGGTGCCAACCGGATTATCAATCAACTCGGCGCTGGCGGGAATCTCAGCCTGCTTGCGATTGCTCGGCGCCATGACGCGGCCACGCTCGCTGAAGAAGCGCTCCATAAACGCCAGCCACTCCTCGTGCAGAATCAGCGACTCACCCTTCGCGGTGGCGGCCGCCAGAGCGCTGAGGTCATCGCTGGTCGGCCCCAGGCCGCCATTGATGATGAGGATGTCAGCCTGCGTGCTACGCTCGCGCAGAATCGCCACTAAATCGTCCAGGTTATCCCCCACGGTATTGCGGCGGGACAACGGAATACCCTGCTGGAAACAAAAATCGGCAAGCCAGGCTGCGTTTGTATCGACGATCTGCCCCGATAAGACTTCGTCACCGGTGGACAGCATCTCTACCGTTATCATCACTTTCTCCAATAAAAAGAGGACGATTAACTATAACGCAAGCGAAGGATTTAAGAAGAGAAAACTGGCGCAGCGGACGCTGCGCCGGAGAAAATCAGAATGATGCGCTGACGCCAACGTATGGACCATCGGCCACGGCGTTATCGCGGTTGCCGTCTTTACCCGCCAGGTTCAGGTAACGATAGCCCGCTTCAATGCTGATTGGACGCATAAGGGTGAAACGCGCGCCCGCATTGGCTTCAGTGTAGCTGTCGATGCCGCTGGACAGGGAATCCGGAGAGTAGTAGTACTCGCCGAACAGACGCAGGCTGTCGCCAATTTTCCACTGCAGGCCGCCGCCAACCGCTGCCGCATAGCCTTCGTCGCCATCGTTCGGGTTCGTGTAGATACCTTTACCGCCAACGGTCGCCAGGAACGGACCCAGCGGGATATTCAGCCCAAGGCCCAGACCCGCGACGTCGCCGTCGTCGTCGTTGTGCGTCCAGTTACCGGTTAATGCCAGGCCCGACGTTTCGGTGCCCAGACCAAAGCCCAGGTTGGTATAATCTTTACCGGCCTGACCGTTAAAACTGATCGCACTCGCTGACGCAGAGACAAACATCAGCCCGCCAGACTCAATAACACGCTCTTTTTCATCTTATTCCTTTCACGCAAAGCGAAAATAAACCCCATAACCCGCTGAATTGTACTGCGATACACGGCGGATTCAATGTACGAAACGGACAATAATCGCCGGATTGTAACGAATTACTTCCCATCCATCCGCAACAATGATGTTTATTATTCACAAAATAGCTGCAATTTATTATTGATCAGGATAACTGTGTGGCAACCCAGAGGGTCAGCTGATGTCGTGAGACTTTTATGCCGCCGCTTGTCATCGCTTCGGGCAAGCGCAGCCAACGGCAAGGCTGCTGGAAACCAGCCAGTTTATCTTTTGCCCAAGCGGCCAACTGCGGTAAATCCAGCGCAGGTTCGCCCTCCACCACCGCCACCGGGCGCTGACCAAATTCAGCGTCATCCACCGGGACAACAAACACCTGATTCACCAAAGGGTGCTGGACGATAACCCGCTCGACCTCTTCCGGCTGAATACCTTCGCCGCCGCTGAAAAACAGGTTATCCAGGCGGCCAATCACCCGCAGCCGACCGTCATGCAGCTCGCCGCGATCGCGGGTGGCAAACCAGCCTTCGGCGTTGACTAACGGCGCTAAACGCCCATCGCGCCAGTAGCCTGCCGCCATGCTGCTGGCCCGCAACCAGATTTCGCCGTCCACCAGGCGCAACTCCCGGCCCGGCAGCGGTGCGCCCACATCGTCCCACCGTTGGCCTCACGCGCGCAAACGGTAGAGGCGAATTCGGTCAGACCATAGCCGCAAAAGGTGCGAATCCCTCGGGCTGCCGCCTGTTCGGTCAGTTCGGCAGGAATGGCCGCACCGCCCAACAATACCGCCTTCAGGGACAGCGGTTGATTGTCGTTCAGCAGTCGCCACAGCTGCGTCGGCACCAACGAGGCATGGGTGCAATGCGCCAGCGCCTCGGCTAATGTACGTTCGCTGACCGCCATCTGCGCGCCCGCCAGCAGCCATCGCCAGAAGATGCCCTGCCCGGAGACATGAAACAGCGGCAGCGACAGCAGCCAACCGTCATTTTCGCCGAACGGTATCAGGCTCAATACCCCTTCCGCGCTCGCCAGATGCGCCGCGCAGCGGTGTACGGCGGCCTTCGGCAACCCTGTCGAACCGGAGGTCAACGTCATTGATGCCAGACGATCCGCCTGCCACTCAACGTCGCGATACTCCTCCGCCTCTTGCAGGCTGAGCGCCGGGAGGCCGTAATGCGCTTGCGCGTCGAGATTCAGGATGTGGCTCAGGGTGAGAGCCGGCAGTAGCTCGCCAACCAGCGATGCAGGCAGGCGTGGGTTGAGCGGTAAAATTCGCGCGCCGCACTGGAGCAGCGCCAGCCAGGCCAGCACGGCGTCCGCGCTGTTACGCGCGCACAGCGCCACGCCATCCTCAGCTTTGACGCCCTGCGCCTGAAACCCCGCGGCGAGCCGATCAATACGCTGGCACAGCGTTGACCAGTTCAGGCTTTCACTATCAAAACGTAGCGCTATCTTCCCGTCGCGTCGCGCGCGCCAGTGTCGCCATGGCCAGGTTGTGAAAGTCACAGTAACGGCTCCATATCCTCAATCGCGCCGCACGGCAGCGGGCTTTCCGGCCAACAGCGAATCAGCTGCGTCTGCATCAGATTCAGCGTGTCGAGACCCGGTATGGTCTGCGGCGTCAGCCAGGCGGCAATGCGCGCCAGTTGGGTCAGCCCAAGGCTGGATTCGAGAGAAGAGCTGATGACCGCCGTCAGGCCAAGGGCATGCGCCGCGTCGACCTGTTCTTTCACCCGCGCCAGGCTGCCGGTCAGCGTCGGTTTAATGACCACCGCCCGCACGCCCGGTTCAGCCGCAAAGCGAAAATCCGCTTCTCGCAGGCTTTCGTCCCAGGCAATCGCGATGCCGGTTTCCCGGCAAAGGCGCGCGAGTCGTCACGGTTTTACAGGGTTCTTCGAGGAAGGCAATCCGGGAACGGTTATCCGGATTAACGTATTTGGCGAACTGCTGGGCTTTCAACGGCGTCCAGGCGCGGTTGGCGTCAAGACGCAGCGTTAGCTCAGGCACCGCTTCCAGCAGCAGGTTAACCACCATGCCGTCGCGTACCGCTTCGTACAGGCCCACTTTCACCTTCGCCACTTTCTCACCGGGCATCTCAGCAAGCTTCAGCACCAGATCATCAGGATCGCCGGTACACAGCGGCGCCGCGCGATAGTCTGCCGCCAACGGCAGCGCATCGTTGACTTCCGCCAGCGCGCAGCTGATGCCAAACGCCACGGAAGGCACGTCGGGCAACGGCGCGTCACCGCCCTGCCGCCAGGCGTCGGCCCAGGCCAGCAGCGCAGACTGCGCTTCGTCCAACGTTTCGCGGCTAAAGCCCGGTAGTGGGAGATTTCTCCCCAGCCGTCCCGTTCGCCATCACGCAGGTAGACGAATAACCCGTCGCGGGTTTTCAGCCGCCGGTCGCGCAGCACCACACCCGCGTCCATTGGAATCTGCCAGCGATAAACCTGCGCGCTACGCATTACGGGTTCCGTTTGAATTTGCTGAAGTCAGGCTGACGCTTCTGGTTGAAGGCGTTGCGGCCTTCCTGACCTTCTTCCGTCATGTAGAACAGCATGGTGGCGTTCCCCGCCAGCTCCTGCAGACCGGCCTGGCCGTCGCAGTCAGCGTTCAATGCCGCTTTCAGGCAGCGCAGCGCCATCGGGCTGTTTTGCAGCATTTCGCGGCACCAGCGCACGGTCTCTTTTTCCAGATCCGCCAGCGGAACCACGGTGTTCACCAGGCCCATATCCAGCGCCGCTTTGGCATCGTACTGACGGCACAGGAACCAGATTTCACGCGCTTTTTTCTGACCCACGATGCGCGCCATGTAAGACGCGCCCCAGCCGCCGTCGAAGGAGCCGACTTTCGGGCCGGTCTGGCCGAAGATGGCGTTTTCCGCCGCAATGGTCAGGTCGCACATCATGTGCAACACGTGGCCGCCGCCGATGGAGTAGCCAGCCACCATCGCCACCACCGGTTTCGGGCAGGTGCGAATCTGACGCTGGAAGTCGAGAACGTTCAGGTGATGCACGCCGCTGTCGTCCTGGTAGCCGCCGTAGTCACCGCGTACTTTCTGGTCGCCGCCGGCACAGAAGGCTTTATCACCTTCGCCGGTTAAAATGATCACGCCGACGTTGTCGTCATAGCGCGCGTCCGCCAGCGCCTGGATCATTTCTTTGACCGTCAGCGGACGAAACGCGTTGCGGACCTGCGGGCGATTGATGGTGATTTTAGCGATGCCGTCAGCCGATTTTTCATAACGAATGTCGGTAAAGCCTTCGGAACAGTCGTGCCACTCGGCAGGGGCGTACAGCATAGCTTCATCAGGATAAATCATAGCGATTCCTATAAGTTAGCAGGCAAAATCTGCGCCAGACACGCAACGACGCCTGCGGGATTTTCCCGGTGCGCGTTGTGTCCGGCATCACGAATAATATGGCAAGGCAGCGCCAGCGTTTCGGCAATCGCCTGAAACTTGCGGTCGTGCTCGCCACAGAGATACCAGAAAGGGAAAGTACGGGCTTGCAGCGCCGGACGCAGATCGTCCTGCACCGCGAGAGAGGTGGCCAGCAGCATCGCCGCCAGCCCAACGCCGTGGTTCTGCTGGCGTAGCGCCACCAACGCATCGCGCTGTTCGGCGGTCAGGCTGGCGAACACCGGCTGCTGATACCAGTCGGCAAAGACCTCAGCCAGCGGCTGCTGGGCAAAACGCTGCGCCCATTGTCGGTCGTTGCGCCAGCGCTGCGCGCGCTCGGCGTCGTCCATCAGGCCGGGATGACCGCCTTCGACGATAACGCCTGCCAGGCCGTCTGCCCGCGAGCCACAGGCGTAGTGCATCGCCACCCGGCCGCCCAGCGAGTACCCCACCAGCCAGTAATTAAGTATGTTGTAACTAAGCAACGTCGCCGTGAGCAACGCATCCACGTCGGCGAAGCCGTCTACCTGCACGTTCGCCGAGCTACCATGGCCGGGGAGATCGATATACAACCGGTTGGCACGCGTAAAGCGTTCGCCCACTGGCTGCCATTCCGATGGTCGCCGGAAAAACCGTGCAGGAACACCAGCCAAGGCTGCGTTGGGTCGCCCCGCTCGGCGACGGCGTGGAGAATCATAGATGACTCACCTGCGCCAGCAGTTGTTGCAGCGTTTGCGCGCCGTCGGTGTCGTTAACCACCAGTTCAATCACCGTGGTTGCCGGCGCACGCCAGGCGGCACCGAGCGCGGACTCCAGCGCCGCCCAGTCCTGCGGCTGATGGTAGTTCAGGCCAAACATTTTCGCCGCATGTTCAAAGTGCACGTTCTGCGGCATGGCGTAGAAACGCTCGCGCTCTTCCACCGGTGTCGGCAGCAGCGAAAATATCTGCCCGCCGTTATTGTTGACCACAATCAGCACCAGCGGCGCGGAGACCTGGCGCAGCAGCGCCAGCGCGTTAAGGTCGTAGAGCGCCGAAAGATCGCCGACGATTGCCAGCGTTGGCCGCGCGCTGCCGCGCTGCACGCCCGCCGCCGTCGAAATCAGCCCGTCAATCCCGCTGGCGCCACGGTTGCTGTAGACCGGATAGCCCGCAGGCAGCTGGCCTAAAGCGTCAATCAGGCGCACCACGAGACTGTTGCCGACAAATAGCTGCCCTTGATCCGGCAGATAGTGGCGAATACGGTGCGCCAACTGCGCCTCGCCGAAACGCTCGCTCTGGGCAGCCACCGCCTGCCAGGCCTGCGCGGAGAGCGCCGGAATAACCGTGGCCCACGGCGCGCGTTTTTCAGCAGGATGCTTCTCCAGCCACTGCTCGATATTGCTGACCAGTCGACGCCCGCGATGGTGTGCCGGGTCCAGGCGGCCGGGGAGCGAGTCTACCAGCCAGTATTCGTCCGGCTCGCAGGCAAGCTGCCATTGCAGCACCCGTTTGCCGGTCAGGCTGCTACCGATTTGCACCACAATCTGCGCCTGTTGCAGCTCGCTGACCGCGGCCGGATTACCCAGCCACAGATCGGCGCAGGGCAGCGGTTGCCCGGTTTGCGATAGTACGTCGCCAATCAGCGGCCAGCCCAGCGTTTTGGCCCATTCGGCGACACGTTTGCCCTCTTCCGCGCTCATGCGCCCGCCACCACTACGCCGCGTTTCTGCCGCCAGAAGAACCAGTCGCGCTGGACCGCGCTCTCCTGATGCAACGCTTCGCGCAGCCAGGGTTTATCCCCTGCCACCAGTCGCCCAGCGCCTGCTGCCAGACCAGCCCGGTGTCATCCATATCGCCGTACAGCGGTTCCGCGAACGGGCAATTAATGTGGACGCCGCCAGAATGCAGCGCACCCAGCGCATCATCCACCACCGATACCAGCCAGCGAGCTGGAATATCCTGGCTCGGACGCGGTAGCGATACGGTCTGCGACGGGTGCGAAGCAAACATTCCCGGTTGGCGAATCGCCTGATTCGCGCCGCAGTCAATCAGCTCCGGCGGGCGGTCGGCGGTGAGGAGAATAATTTTTTCACCGGTCAGCCCGGCTTCAATCAGCGCAGGATAGAGGTTCGCCACCGCGGTACCGGAGGTGACGATAACGGCCACCGGCTGGCGGCTCACTTTCGCCAGGCCCAGCGCCAGATGGCCAAGGCCGCGTTCATCAAAATGGGTATGATGAATAAAGGCGCGGTTTTCCGCCGCCGCAAGAGTGAGCGGCGTTGAACGCGACCCGGGGGCAATGCAAACGTGGCGCACGCCATGACGGGTTAAAGCTTCCAGAATCACCGCCGCCCAGCGTCGGTTAAATGCGCTTACTGACATGAATTTGTCCGGTATCAAATATTGCGACTCAGTATAAAGACTACGACAGCGTAGGATTTTGATATGAGTCGATAATGTTCTATTCAGAGAATAGCAATGAGCGCAGCCCCGCCGCTTTATTTTCGATTTCCTGCCACTCCTGCTCGGGGTCGGAGCCTTCGACAATCCCGGCCCCGCATACAGCCGCACGGTCTTGTCCTCCACCCTGGCTGAACGCAGCGCGACGCAAAACTCACTCTGCTGCCGCGAAAGATAACCCGCGGACCCGCGTACTCTTCACGGGTAAACGGTTCAAAATGGTCAATAAACGCCAACGCCGCCGCTCTGGGTAATCCGGCGACCGCCGCCGTCGGCTGAAGCTGGAGCAGGCACAGCGTGTCGTCCGGTTGCGTGAGATCTGCCTGAATGCGACGGCGCAGATGCTGCACCTTACGCAGGCGGACGATTTCCGCAGGCAGCACATCCAGCGAGTGCGTGACGTCCTGCAACCGCTGGCAGATATCGTCAACCACCAGACCGTTTTCCCGCTGGTTCTTATCGTCGTGCATCAGCCAATCGCCCAACCGCTGCGCGATGACCGGATCGTCATGCGCTGCCACCGTACCGGCCAGCGCCTCGGTCAGCAGCTGCACGCCACGTCGCCGCCATAAACGTTCCGGCGATGACCCAGAAACGCCCGGCGAGCGTCAAACGCCATGTAGAAATGATAGCAAGAGAAATTGACCCGGCGACTGGCGGCCATCAGCGCACCAGCGTCCGGCGCATGGCTGAAAGTGAAATCCGTCGCGCGCGCCAGCACCACTTTCGTGAACTCACCGTCGCGGATCGCCTGGGTCGCCAGCTGAATCAGCCGACACCAGCCCTCTTTGCCTGGACGATGGGTTTCGCTCTCCTGATGCAGCGAGAGTTCAGCAGAGGAATGATGGGCGCTGAGCACCGCCAGACAGGCCGCGCCCGCTCGGCGTCCTGTGCCAGCGAAGTCTCGCTCCACAGATTCAACCGCAGGGTGGCCCGGCCAGCTTCACGTCGCCATTCCAGACGCGGCAAAAACAGCGTGCCGCGTGTCGGTTCAAAGGCATTAACGCCGCACACGCGGATGTCATCACGCGGCAGCGTAGCAAGAAAGGCATTCGCCTGCGCCAACGAGGAGAACGTGCACACGGTGTCCAGCGCGGCAATCTCTTCCTTGCCGCTGCGCTGCTGCCAGTAAAATTGTGGCCAGACCGCCTGACCGTTCAGCCAGGCGAGCGGGTCAAAGGCATCATTCAGAGGGAAAGCTGCTTCAAGGATTCGCATGCCGGGCAACGCGGGAAAATCGTCTGCCAGAAGCGCTGACAGGCGCTGCAACGCCGCTAAAATCGAACGCACGCCAACCTCCCTATCATAAAAACCACATAGTATAAGGGTACTACCCGTAAATTGCAGTACCCACGATTAGGGAGTAAATAAGCGCGAAGGCAATATCGCACTGAAAATCAACGGACTTTGTCTTTTACTATAGCCAGGATTCGCGGTTATGCGCGCACCGCTTCGCGCGCCATACCCACGTGCGGAATGCCGTCCTCGTCATAAACGTCGGTGACGGTAACAAAGCCATACTGGGCGTAAAAATCGCGCAGATGCGCCTGTGCGCCGAGGTAGAGCGCCCGCTGCGGCCAGCGCTGCTGGCACGCGTCGACGGCCCGTGTCATGAGCTGATGACCTAAACGTTCGCCGCGCACATCGGCGCTGACGATGACCCGGCCAATCACCACCGGCTCAATCTCTTCCTCGCTCACCAGAATTCGTGCATAGGCCACCAACCGGTCATCCTTCCAGCCCAGCAGATGACGGTTCTCGCCCAGCAGATCGTCACCGTCCACATCGAGGTACGGACAGGTTTGCTCCACCACAAACACTTCGCAGCGCAATTTCAGCAGCGCGTACAGCGCCGGGACGGTGAGTTCAGAATGGTGCAAATCTTGCCAGCGAATCATGGTAGGCTCCTTAGACCTTATTTTTACCGCCAGGGGCGCGGCACTATGCAATTGACGTTTTTAGGCACATCCGCGGGCGTGCCAACCCGTACCCGCAACGTAACAGCAATGCTGCTGAACCTGCAACATCCGACCCAACCGGGACTGTGGCTTTTTGACTGCGGTGAAGGCACTCAGCACCAGTTGCTGCATACGCCGTTTAACCCAGGCAAGATTGAGCGTATTTTTATCAGCCACCTGCACGGCGACCATCTGTTTGGCCTGCCGGGGCTGATTTGCAGCCGCTCAATGGCCGGTAGCGCTCAGCCGCTGACGCTGTACGGCCCAACGGGGCTGAAAGCGTTTGTTGAAACGACGCTGCGCCTGAGTGGTTCATGGACCGACTTCCCACTGACGATAGTGGAGATCAGCGCCGGCGAGATCCTTGATGACGGGCTGCGCAAGGTGAGCGCCTACCCGCTAAATCATCCGGTAGAGTGCTATGGTTTTCGCGTTGAAGAACACGACAAACCCGGTGCGCTGGACGCAAAACGGCTGATTGCCGACGGCGTCCCCTTCGGCCCGCTGTTCCAGAAGCTCAAAGCAGGCGAGCGCATTACGCTGGCGGATGGGCGTATCATCGACGGCGCTGACTATCTCGCCCCGGCGACCCCGGCAAAAAAATCGCCATTTTTGGCGATACCGCACCCTGTGAAGCAGCGTTGGCGCTGGCCCGCGACGTTGATCTGATGGTCCACGAGGCCACGCTGGAAGCGGCGATGGCGGAGAAAGCCAATAGCCGTGGTCACTCCTCAAGCGAGCAGACCGCCCAACTGGCGCTGGCGGCCAACGCCAGGCGGCTGATTATCACTCACGTGAGTTCGCGCTACGATGCCGAAGGCTGTCGCCGTCTGCTGGCCGAGTGCCAGAGCCACTTTGCGAACTGCGAACTGGCGGAGGATTTTTCCACCTTCACGCCAGAATAACGTTTTGCCTCAGCGTGCCGATAACTCAGCTAATAAGTTCACGCTGTATCATGCTGAGGGCACCATGGATAACTTCCAGAAAGAGATCGACGACAGGGCTAACCTGACCCTGTCCAACCGTTTTGAGCTGCTGCTGTTCCGCCTGGGCAAAGCCTCGCAGAGCGAGGCTTCAGAGCTGTACGGCATCAACGTCTTTAAGCTGCGCGAAATTGTCCCGATGCCGAGCTTCACCCGCCCGCGGGTATTAAGCCGCCGCTGATGGGGATGGTGAATATTCGCGATCAGATCATCCCGGTTATCGATCTCGCCGCCGTCACGGGGTGCACCCCGAGCAACGGACTGAATATTCTGCTGATTACCGAATACGCCCGCAGCGTGCAGGCGTTCGCCGTGGAATCGGTTGAGAACATCACCCGCCTCGACTGGACGCAAATCCACACCGCCGAGAAAGCGGTCAATGGTAAGTACATCACCAGCATCGCCTGCCTCGACGACCATCAGGAGAGCAACAACCTGGCCATGGTTATCGACGTGGAGCAAATTCTGTATGACATCACCCCGTCAAACCACGATCTGCACGCCAAAGCGCTCAATCCGCGTAAGTTCAACATTAAGCCGGGGCAACGGCCATAGTCGCTGAAGACTCGAAAGTGGCGCGCGCGATGCTGGAAAAAGGGCTCAAGGCCATGGATATTCCCGCGCAGCTACACGTCACCGGCAAAGAAGCGTGGGAGAAAATTGAGCTGATTGCCCAGCAGGCAGCGCAGGAAGGGGTACCGGTGAGCGACAAAATCGCCCTGGTGCTAACCGACCTCGAGATGCCGGAGATGGACGGTTTTACCCTCACCCGCAAGATCAAAACTGACCCGCGTCTGCGAAATATCCCGGTGGTGATCCACTCTTCGCTATCGGGCAACGCTAACGAAGATCACATCCGCAAAGTTAACGCCGATGGCTACGTCGCCAAGTTTGAGATTAACGAGCTGGCCTCGGTGATTGAGCAAGTGCTCAATAAATATGGCAATAAGAGCGACGCTGCGCTGCATGCTGTGAGGTAATAGCGACCATTGTGGCTACGCGCTCTGTTGCGTAGCCAGCCCTCACCGTCTATCTGCCGAAATGATCCCGGTCACAAAACGCAGTCATCATTTTTGGCATGCGATCAATCCCCTTCGCACAACAGACACTTGTTAAATCCATGTTGCAACTGACTGCATAAGATTGTTAACGCTGATTAATGCGTAATACGCATCAGTCGATGATTTTAATGCGCTTATCTCCTTCATTGTCTTGATCCAGTCTGCTGAAACAGGCGCGCTATAAGCGTCACGAACAGACTGGAGATAAAAATGCATCTACCTGCTACAACAATGACCATTCAGGCAAGGGCTGGCGCAATTTTGCGCGTCACTTCAGGTAACTTTCTGGAGCAGTTCGATTTTTTCCTGTTCGGTTTTTACGCCACCTACATCGCGCATACCTTTTTCCCCGCCAGCAGCGAATTCGCCTCGCTGATGATGACCTTTGCCGTCTTTGGCGCCGGTTTTCTGATGCGGCCAATTGGCGCGATTGTGCTGGGCGCTTACATCGATAAAGTGGGACGCCGTAAAGGGCTGATTGTCACGCTCTCTATCATGGCTGCCGGCACGTTTCTGATCGTCCTAATTCCCTCTTATCAGGCCATCGGCCTGTGGGCGCCGCTGCTGGTACTTTGTGGCCGTCTGTTGCAGGGCTTTTCCGCGGCGCGGAACTGGGCGGTGTATCGGTGTATCTGGCAGAGATTGCCACGCCGGGCAATAAAGGCTTTTATACCAGTTGGCAGTCAGGTAGCCAGCAGGTGGCGATTATGGTGGCCGCGGCGATGGGCTTCGCGCTGAATATGGCGCTGGAAGAGAGTACGATCCACTACTGGCCTGGCGAATTCCGTTCCTGTTCGGCTGCCTGATCGTACCGTTCATCTTTTTGCTGCGCCGCAAGCTGGAAGAGACGCAGGAGTTCCAGACCCGTCGCCATCATCTGGCGATGCGGGATGTTTTTAAAACCCTGCTGGCCAACTGGCAGGTTGTTGTAGCGGGCATGCTGATGGTCGCTATGACGACAACCGCCTTCTATCTGATTACCGTCTATGCCCCGACTTTCGGTAAAAAAGTGCTGATGCTCAGTGCATCCGACAGTCTTCTGGTCACCCTGCTGGTCGCCATCTCTAACTTTATCTGGCTGCCGATTGGCGGCGCGTTGTCGGATCGTTTTGGCCGCAAAACGGTGCTGGTGACGATGGCACTGCTGGCGCTCATCACCGCCTACCCCGCACTCAGCATGCTGGCTCACGCCCGAGCTTCAGCATGATGCTGACAGTGCTGCTGTGGCTTTCTTTTATCTACGGCTTGTATAACGGCGCAATGATCCCCGCGTTAACGGAGATTATGCCGGTAGAAGTACGGGTGGCGGGATTTTCACTGGCGTATAGCCTGGCGACCGCGGTGTTTGGCGGATTCACGCCGGTGATATCAACCGCATTAATTGAATATACCGGCGATAAAGCGTCACCCGGCTACTGGATGAGCTTTGCCGCCGTCTGCGCGTTGTTAGCGACGCTGTATCTGTATCGCCGCCGGGCGCTCTCGCTGCAAACCAGTCATTAAAGCCGCTAGCGCGTTAAACTCCGTGGCGGTGTCCAACATGATACTGTTCGGTGATGAGCTTTTCTAACTCGGCGGCGACATAGGACTGCATCCGCCCGTTACGTCTGATAAGCCCCACCGTCCGTTTCACCTCCGGGTGGGTCAGCGGACGGTGGGTTAAGACCGAATGTTCTGCGGCGGGCATCGACATGGCGGGCACCGCTGCGATGCCAATCCCCGCTTCAACCATCCCCAGCATCGTCGTCACATGCCGCGTTTCACAGATGCTGGGCCGCTCTGGCGTCACGTCCCCAGCATTTGATCGAGCAAATTACGGTTGCCGGAAGTTTTATCGAGGCTGATATAGTCGTATTGATAAAATGCCTGCCACGTCAGGCTTTTTTGACGGGCGATGGGGTGATCGCGTCGGCAGGCCGCCACGTAGACGTCCGCCACCAACGGCAAAAACTCGATATCCGGCTGTAAATTGCACGCAAAGCAGATGCCGAAGTCGGCCTGTCCGCTGGCGACCGCGGCAATGACGTTTCCCGCGCTGCTATCGATTATCTTAACCCGCACGCGAGGATAACGCAGCTGGAAGCGGCGGATCACATCCGGCATAAAGTAATATGCCGCAGAGGGCACCGTCGCTACCGTCACTAACCCCACGCGATCCTGGCTCGCTTTATTGACGTCGGCCAGCACCGACTCGACGTTCATCAGCAACTGACCGGAACGTTCTGCAAAAGTCTGCCCGTAGAGCGTCAACGTCACGTGGCGGGTGGTTCTGTCGAACAGCTTAACCCCAGCGCCGACTCCAGCTTTTCAATCCGGCGACTTAATGCCGACTGCGAAAGGCAAATTGATTCCGCGGCAAGACGAAAGTTGCTGTATTCCACCAGCGCGCGAAACGCATAGAGATCGTTAAGATCAAAATTGACGGCCATCGCTGCGCGCCCTCTGTTCTGATGATGATCGCGGAGAAACACGGTTAACACATCTTTTGACGACGTCAATCCAGCGTGGGAATTTGAAGCGTGTTGCTGTCGAGTCGGCGTTCATGCACTGCCCCTGTTGTTCACATAAAAGCATCATATCAGCAACAAACGCATCGCGTCCCCTATTCCAGGCGCCAGGGAAAGAGGTGAATCAGGTTACTGGCCAGCGGATACAGGCCCAGGCTCTCGGTTCTGGCTTTCACTTCGTCCATAGGCAGACCGGGAATGGGCTCACGCCCTCCCAGATAAGCAGGCCACGGCGGGCGTAATCCTCCATCACTTCGAGGGTTTTGCCATTATTCAGCCTGATCAATACCTTGTTGCCTTTGACTGTCTGCAGACAGCGCGCCGCATCGGCAATATGCATCGTTATGCCAACGCTATTTTCCTGACCCAGGGCCACGACAATGCCGTTTGCCGCCACGAGCGTGATGTTCAATGGCGCCGGAGGCTGACAATCACTGCGAATAGACAGACCGTGAGGAATGGTCGGCGGTAAAGGTGTGGGGCTTTCAGAGAGCTCGAGCCGCATGCCGTTTGCAAACTCAACAATCAGCTGGCTGCCCTTTTGCAAAACCAGCTCGCCCTGTTCACTGACAAGAAAAATATTCATACGCGATGCTCTAAGGGTCATGGTGTGGTCAACACGATTAATCATATAGGGGAAGAATGGGTTGGAGGACATTCGCATCAAGAAATCCAGTTCCACGACCAGCGTCGAACGCTCACCGCGTGCGGCGAAGGTGCCCAGGCTAATCCCAAATTCATTTCGCGGTTCGGGGTAACGTCCATAGAGGGAATCACTCATCGGAAACGGTAGCGCAATGTGGGACAGCGAATAAATATCGCGCGGATACTCAATGCCCAACGGTTCAACCATGTCATTCACCTCACCCGCAGGAAGAGTGCGCGCTTCGCTATCGGTGGAGGTTGTCGAGGCGGTCGACACGATGGTGACGCCGTATTTTCGCGGTGGCGAGGGCAGCAGCCGGGAGAGCGCCGTCGACGACGAGGCCCGCAGCAATGGCGTCACGCTCGCCGCCGGGTTCAGGTCAAACAGCACCACTTCACTGCCGTTTGCCGGCAGCCTTTCATATAAGCCGGAAATGACGGCGCTGCTGCTGACCGTCGAATCCACTACCGACTGGAAGGTCAGTATCGGCGGCAGCGCATTCAGCGTGTGTTGTCGGGAAGCGGCAAGCAGCTGCGTTTGCAGCGCCTGGGTTAGCCCGTAAGACTGACGTGCGGCATTGACCGGGAACGAGTTGTATTTAAAAGGGTTATATTCGGGACAATGCCAAGCCACGCGGCTTTAGCAAATGCCGGAAACACCGCCGGCCAGCCCGCAACCCCGGCAAAACGGGCAAAAGCGGTAATACCGATCATCGGTGAGATCAGAATCACCTGCTGCGGTTTCGCCAGCATGGGGTCATCCAGCGCATCCAACGCGTATTTCAGCGCCAGCGCCCCACCGTTTGAATATCCCACCAGATGCAATGGCAGCTGTTTTGCCGTCAGCGCCTTTGCCTCTCGTACCGCCAGCCGGGTGGCGGCAGCCCAGTCTTGCCAGTCCACATCCGTGAGAGCTCCGGGTACCGTGCCGTGCGCGGGTAAACGAATGCCAATCGCCACGTAGCCGTGCTGCTGATAGTTTATCGCGATGTGCCGCATGCTGTAGGGCGAGTCGGTGAGCCCATGCAGTAACACCACCGCCCTTTCGGCTGGCCTTGCGGTTTCAGGATAAAGGAGCGATTCCAGTCGACGGCAAAATGGCCAGGATAATTCGCGCTTTTGGCGTAATAGCGATTGAAGGGATCTGCTCATCAGGGCTAACTTGTCGGTGACATTGACGCGAACGTCCTCAAAAAGGCGGTTTTCCGCATTGATGTAATCCTGCCAGCTGGCTTTATCTATCTCTTTCGCGCGCATCTCGTGCGGCACAAAGGTATGCCAGCGCTGCAATGCAGGCTGGCTCTGGATGTCGTAAACACGCGTACCCAGCACGCCAAGCAGTACGAAAACCACCAGCAAAACAAAGCGTTTAGTCCATTTTATTAGCATGATGGTGATGCAGTTCCTTATGTCAGGCTCGCGGGGAATTATTCTTATTATGAATAATTTATAGCGTCTGTCCTAACTGATTCAGCGTTCGCTTTCGGTACGGAGCACCTTCATCACTCCGGTTGAACATATTCTGGTCGCATCTCCAGATCTCATTGCATGTTTGGGGGCGTCAAAAAACCTTGAAGACCTCCGATAGCGTTACCCTACAACGCTCAACCGCCGGAACCAGCACAAGAAAAATGGCAGCTTTACTTATATCGTCTTTACCAGTCGATTATGCCCAAAAGGGTGACCGTCATTTTTTCACTATGAGAAAATATTTTACGGCAATATTTCGCGTAATAATGTCTGTTTTTGGTTGTGTTCGCTTCAGGTACGGAGTTGCCAGGCTAACTGAAAGGAAGGTCCGCTGTGAGCGAGAAGCGGAAGTTGGCATTTATCATAACCGCAGGGATGTAGGACTAACATTGACATGTAATAATCAACCGGGATCAGGTCAGCGGCCAGCTAAAGTAGGAAGGTCAAAAAACGACATTAACGTACAATAATTTTCGATATCCAAACTGACCCAGTCTGAAACAGTTCAGCTTGGTAAAAGGATTAGGCTGTTATCTTGAGCGCAATTGAGTCTTGGGACATTAGCTAAAATTCGATGAAATGCATCTTGTATTTTTATTTATAGATAAATTTGAGGGCTTTTGACATTACACTTCTTAGCATAATGGTAAAGGGTAATAATGCTCACTTTGGATGGGTTTGCTTCTATACTACATAGATATTTGTAAGACACCCCATTTTGTTGGCGAGTTGTTGTCGCGTCAGGCCAGAGAAATTGCGCCATTTCATCAGTGTTTGCTGGAGAGTTTCCTTTAAAACTTCATTTTCAAAGCCGCTTTTTACCGCTGTTACAGTAAGTGCCTTTTTTCTGAAATTTTTCCAGCATTCATGGTTAGCTGGTTTTGATAAGGCCAGTCGGTCTGCCAAAAATGCTAAGGCGTCATTCTGGTTGAAACGCTTCTTTTTCTTCATTGCTACGCCTAAAATTACCTCACCTTCAACGGTTCTGCGAATGAAAATAACTCTTTGGATGCCAGCTCCTTCTGTTTGAATCCCTGTTAAATTATTATCCACCCTTACCAGGGTAGAGAAACCATCGCCGAGCAGGAACCTGTCGATAGCATGTATCACCTTCGCCTTAGAGTGGGTCGGGAGAGCTAAAAACTCAGCCTGTGCTGTTCCAGTTATTTTCATATTCCTGGGGCTCCGATGTTGATTAGTTGCATTTTCTGTTCAGACCATAATTAGCCTTTTCAGACCTGATGAACACGAATGTCCAGGCCTTTGAATGCATTCACATATTCTTTTACTGTATTTTCCTCTGTCACAATGACATCGATATCGGTACTTTTTGCCACAACATATCTTGCAACACCGGGCATTTTCTCTGCCGTTAGAGCAACAATATTTTCGCTGCTTTGTTGTATGACGGCTTTTTTGAATTCACAGTCAGCATAGTCGTAACCCGTTAATCCTGATTCCGGGGCCATCGCACATCCACCAATAAATGCCTGATCAAAATTTATTCCCTGGATCTGAGCTAAGGCAGTGGAACCGATACAACCGTTCACACCCTTTTGAATCTGCCCGCCAAGTATGATCACTTCGCATAATGGTTTATTCAGAAGCACAGTCGCTATTTCAGGCGAATTCGTCACCACGGTTAAGCCAATGTCTTCAGGAACAGCCTCTGCCATGACCAGATTAGTTGTTCCTGAATCAATGAAAATGCAGGTATCTGGCTTAACCAGTTGTGCACATTTATGCGCGATTTTGCTCTTTGATGAGGTGTTCAGCGATTTTCTGACGGTAAAATCACTCACTTCAGGGATGATGATTACCGCCCCACCATAGACCTTTTTGCAAAATCCATCTTTGCTAAGTTCATGTAAATCACGGCGAATTGTGTGTTCAGATACATTGAGGGTACTGGCTAATTCGGCGACAAACACTCTGCCTGTCTCACGAAGAGATTCTTTTATGTACTCTTGTCGTTGGTCGGGGAAAGTTGCATAATCGAGCATGTGTTTTACCTGAAGTTATCTAAATGAAGCATCAGAGAGCATGATCGTGCATTCATGATCCTCATGTCAACTCTCTGTATACAAAGATGAGGCCTTAAAGTGTTAGCAATTCCTGATGTGAGTTTTCTGAACCAACTCGCTGCGTTATCTGAAGATCTCATTCTGAAGGAGCACGCAGCGGCCGTAAATCAACTGGGAGGGAGGGATATTACTAATCACGAACTCCATTATGGCTGCAGTGGCAAAATCCAGGACATTTTAAAGGACTATATTTCGACGGCATTCCCTGGACACACCGTGTTTGACAACAGTCAGGATGAGTCAGGTGATGAATTTGTATGGTCTGTTGATGTTTTTAATATGGAAATGCTGAGCGACCGTGGCATTCCTGCGAGAGGTGCCACCGCCGGATTATCTCACCGGGGAAAAATCGTGGCTGGCATGGTCGTCAGCCCCTTCACACGGGAACGTTTCTGGGCAGAGGGCGCCGAAGCCATGGCCTGCAGTCCTTTCGGTGAATTTCGACTTAATACCAGAAGAAATATCCAGTTGCATCAGTCGATTATGCACGTCAGTGAAGGCGATTATTTCGAAGATGCCACCCGGAAAGGTATTCAAAGCCTGTCGTCCGAGTGCTGATGTCAAGATGGGGCGATCCGTGCCACGCCATGACCATGCTGGCTGCCGGTTATATCGATTTGTGCGTCATTCATCCCGATAAGATGAGTGCGTTCTCACCACTGATCCTGCTGGTAAAAAATGCTGGCGGATGTGTGACAGAGCTATCCGGACCGCATTCCGGCTATCTGGCCAGTTCCGGGCCAGTTCTACATGCTGAAGTCCTCAGAGTACTTAATTCATCTAAATAAAGGTCATTCATGTCCATTTCATTACTGGAACGCTATCAGCGCTTAGGTACAAAACTCATTTTGTTTATCACGGGATTTAGCTCGTCTTCGTGGGCCGTGGTGGTGCCTTATGCCAGGGCCAATACTGGTGTAAACGAAGCTACGTTGGGTACCCTTCTACTTTGTCTCGGTGGTGGCGCATTGCTGGCCATGCCACTTACTGGATATCTGACGGCAAAATACAACTGCAAAAAGGTTATCCGGGCTTCCGTCTGGAGTATTATTTTCTCACTTCCTTTACTCTCATTGATCACCTCACCGCTGCTGCTGGCGGCAGCGCTGCTGATATTTGGGACCGGAATCGGTATTACTGCCGGGGCCATCAATATCCAGTCTGTCATCGTGGAAAAAAAAGCCGGTAAACCGCTTATGTCTGGCTTTCACAGCATGTACAGCTGCGGAGGGATAGCCGGTGCTGGGCTTATGACTGTACTCCTGTCTGTGGGTATATCAATTTCTGTTGCGACGGCGTTTGTCTCGGTAGTGGTGATTGCGCTGCTTATTATCAGTCAAAAGGGGCTCCTGACTGAATCCAGCCATGTGGAAGGCCCCACTTTTGCGAAGCCAAAAGGGATTGTCCTGTGGATGGGGATTATTTGCTTCAGTGTCTTTCTTGCAGAAGGCACGGTACTTGACTGGAGCGCCGTTTTCCTGACGGAAATCAGGGACGTGGCTGAATCTAACGGTGGGCTAGGTTTCGCGACATTTGCGTTGGCAATGACTGTTGCCAGACTGATTGGGGACCGCATCATTACAGGGCTGGGCGCTATACCGGTTGTGATTGCCGGGGCTCTCATCGCTGCCGCCGGGTTTGCGCTGGTGCTATTCATCCCAGACTGGAAAATATCCCTGGCCGGATATGCGTTAGTGGGCCTGGGTTGCGCCAATATTGTTCCTGTCATGTTCTCCGCAGCAGGTCGACAGGCTGTCATGCCTGCAGCAGTGGCAATTCCAGCTGTGACAACGATGGGTTACCTTGGCGTTCTGGCAGGGCCTGCCATCGTCGGGTATGTTGCCCACTTCAGCACATTACCCGCAGCGTTCATCTGTATTAGCGTGCTGATGATCCTGGTCGCCCTGATGACCCTGAAAACGAGAAGCGTGATGGTCGGGAGAGTCTGCTCGGCTGATAGGGTATCGGCGCCGGTATGTGGTTTTGCTGATTATTCATATGCAGAAGGTGTGACCATTCCACTATATCCGAAGGGCGCACTGAAAATAGTTCAGGATGATAGCTATGGTTAAGATGACTGATGTCGCCCGTCACGCGGGCGTCTCTATCGCGACAGTATCAAGGGTGTTATCGGGAGCAAACGCTGTGTCCCGGACACGCATAAAAGAGTCATGGATGTTATCGCTGAAACAGGTTACGCCATTAACCAGACTGCACAGAGTTTATCGACTCAGTCTGCGGAAAATATTGGTTTGCTGGTCAGTGAGGCTGTATATAAAACACGGTATTTTCCTGAGCTCATCCGGCTCACCGCGCATTTTGCGCAGGAGCATAACAAGAAACTTATTATAACGGATGCCAGGGCTGATGCTGAGGATGAACGGCAGGGCATCGCCCGTCTGGAGAATCAGCAGTGTGCAGTGATATTGATCATGAGTGTATCGATGGGTAGCGCAGAGTTGGGGCGAATAATTGAGCGCTCTGCAGCAGATATCATTCTTATTAATAAACGGTTAATACAAAATCCGCGCCATGCTATCTGGGTGGATTATCAACCATGTATTCTCAGATTGGTGGAGATGTTAACCCGCTATGAGCGTGATGATATCGCCATACTCGGTGATTTCTCGCCGGGAACGCCTGACTGCGAGATTATTGAACAATTCAGGTGTGCTGCCAGGAAGCTCAAACTGCCTCGTTCGAAATATCATCTGGTTCCCTGCGCAAGGAATTTTCAGGCGGGGCGCATGGCCATGTCTGGCCTCCTGTCGGGCAAAAAGTCCGTATCTGCTGTCATTACCTGCAATACTGAAATCTATAATGGCGTATCACAGGCCCTGTCCGAACAGCAGATACCTGTTTCCCTTTACTGATTACGTTTGATGAAATTTACGATCCGGTACTTGAGCATCAGGATGTTAATGTTGTCGTCATAAATTATCCGGAACTTATCAGGGAAGCACTACATAAAGCAGCAGCGCTGTTTCACAATGCACCCGGCACTGACGCAAAGGTATTCAGGGGAAATCTTATCCTGAGAACGTTCTGACGATACGCCTCCTATGGAAGGGAGGCGTACTGTACACCAGGTTCGCGGCGCCGGAACCGTTTATAGAGACAGAACAGAGCCATCAGTCAGAGCAAGCAGCTTCGCTGCTACGGCTGTACCATCATGTTTTCCCCGTTCCCAAACATCTTCAAACTCATCCAGCACAACACGATATTCCTCGCATTCACTGACCTCATCACTCAGATAAGCAAATCCGTTAACGTATTTATCTATAGCGAGAAATCGACGGTTACCAAAGAGATACAGAACCGGCAAAGCTACATTACTGCTCTGGGTTTTCCATTCCCGTTCAAAACGTTCTGACACTTCTCTTAACCCAAGACCCAGGCTCTCCTTGCACTGAAGGATATTACTGATAAACACAACCGGACATCCTGACTGCGATACAGCCGATGTGATCCCGTCGACCTGAAGATGAGGAAGAATGCTGGTATAGAAACTTCCCGGACCAAATACAATGAGATCAGCATCCCTGATTGCTTCCAGTACGACCGGGTTAGCACCAGGTACATGACCGTCAGACGTGCGTAATTCAATATTTTTGATGCCCGTTGAAGCATCCGATTCGGCCATCTTGGTTATCTGGTCCTGAGGCGAAACAATTTTTCCGTCATTCAGCGTTGCCGACAGAATGAGATCGTTACAGAGCGATGAAGGCCAGACGTTACCTGAAATACCGCAAAGCTTTCTGAACACAAAAATGGCAGTATTGATATCTCTGTTATGCGCAAGATAGGCACCGGAAAGAATAAAATTCCCGATACTGCCATTTCGGTAATCAAAGGTATTCCCGGCTTCTGCTGCAAAGGTTTTCAGGTAATTTACGATAGCCCCCGGAGACCGGGCTCCAGCCTTTCAAGTAGAGGGTGATATCCTCCAGGTAGGCTGTAAATTCCGTTCTCGCATCCTGAGACTGCAGATCGGAGGATAAACGTGTGTTACAAATGCGCACGACGTCACCTGACCGTTTTTCCCCATGAGCCATCGTCATCAGGGCCTGACGAATATCTCCAACAGAAAGCATATCGAGACTCAGTCTGATTGTTCTCGAGCTCCCGCCACTGTCCCAGGCAGGCACTATGCGGGTCAGAGAGACATCTTCCCGGCACAAAGCATTATTCAGTGAGCGACAGGCACTCCCTCCTGAAAACAGAACCACTCGTTTCATTACGTGCTTCCTCATTACCAACTATTGGCCGATCCTTTTGTCTCAGGAGGGGAACATGATGTTATTCACTAGCTCGATTGCGCTCGATTAAGTGGTTTTAATCTTTACTTTATGCTCGATTATGATACTTTGTGAGAGAAACAACAAGAACTGGCCATGTTTTTCATATGAATAGCTTGTTCACGAAGTACCGATGATCGAATACACGTTGAATACGCAGGAGACTGGATTAATGAACGAAAAATTGCCCCCTGTGCTGACGTCGGGGTGGAGCGTATCTGTCTTAAAGATGGGGATTATTTCTTCCCTACAGAGCCAGCTATAAAAGCAGATTCCCTGCGGACAAAATCACTTCTTCATCGTTTTAACCACACTGACCCCGCTGAAACTGGCGCCCGCCTGCGATTGATGAAAGAACTGTTGCCTGAATGTGGAGAAGGTGTATCTGTCACCACTCCTTTTCATTGCAGCAGAGGGTATAACATCCGGGCGGGGAAGAATTTCTACTGTAATGTAGACTGCGTCATCCTGGATCTCACAGACGTTACTATCGGGATGATGTTCAACTGGGTCCTCAGGTGAACATTTATACCGTCAGTCATCCCATCAACCCCGGACACCGGAGTACAGGGATAGAGTATGTCCAGCCGGTCACCATAGGCGACCGAGTCTGGATTGGAGGTAAATCGGTTGTTCTTCCAGGCGTAAAGATCGGCAATGATGTTGTCATTGCCGCCGGGAGTGTGGTGACCCGCGATATTCCGGACAGAGTTATAGCCGGTGGAGTGCCCGCAAGAGTGTTAAAACATATTCAGTAAAGGAGAGTAACTAAAATGAATGGTTCACATACTGGAAAAATTATTCTCGATGAATCCACAATCGCGAAAGGTGTCAATCTTGTTGCGGACAGGCTTAATGCTGATTTCAGCGATGCTGTGATTATTACCGTCGTACCCGGCGGGATATTTTTTACTGCTGACTTAACGAGAAAACTGAACTTTGATGTTGAAATGGATTATATTTCCTGTCCACACACACCCGGTGAACGTAATAACGCGTCAGAAATTGTCTTCCACAACAACATTGGAATTGAGGGACGACATGTCATTGTTATCGACGACGCGATCGAATCAGGGGGGACAATGAGACGTCTTGTGGAGCATCTTAACGAAAAATATCATCCACAGTCAGTCTCGGTTGCCGTCCTTTTTGTTAAACCCGGACGTGTATCCATTCCTGCACGGTGTTATTACGCATATGAGATGGAGAATGATGATCTACTCATAGGATATGGCATGCCCTGGCAGAACAAGTTCCGCAATCTGCCCTGTGTGTCTACGTTGTTCAAAGACAGCTAAGCTTGCGTTGGAGCGACGTCCGCTTATGGCACACAGCAGACCTTACTTGCATAAATAATGAGTCAGGCTGCTTGTCAAAAAAGTGATAACCGAGCGTTAAATCCTATGCCATGACCAAAAATAAACACCGTTATGACCGCTTTTCAGGCAGATTCAATTTTTTATAAAGCGCCTGTATCCGCGCAAACTGCGAAGCATGGTAGCCCTTAGCACGTTTCCCGGATACACAGTTTCTTTCCCTGCTGTTATGAGGTAAACAGCCAGACGACGTTTACCCGACATTTTTCACAGACAAAAAATGCCCCTCCCCGTCCCAATCCCTCGGATAGCTGGCCTTTAATCAGCCCGGCGCATGGCAGACCGCCTCAATATTATGGCCATCAGGGGCAATGACAAATGCCGCATAGTAGTTTTCACCGTAGGAACGTAAGCCTGGCGCTCCGTTATCCTGGGCGCCCGCACGCAAAGCGGCATTGTAAAACTCATCAACTTGCTGCCGGGTTTTGGCGACAAACGCCAGATGCAGAGGAGCCGGTTTGTCATTCGTGTGGAACAGGCAAAGTGAAACATTGTCGGAACTCATTTCAACACCGTAGTCCGGTGTGCCTTCATCGATGAGAGTCACGCCAAGCGGCTGAAGCGCATTGAGGAAGAACGTCTTACTTTTTTCATAATCACTTACGCCGAATTTCACATGATCGAACATTATTTATTCCTCGGAAAAGATGAACAAATAAAGAGTATAGAAAGAGATTTAAGTTAAATTCATTTAAGAACGCGTCAATGTGATGAGCATCAATTTTAAAGATCGCGATATCGACAGCATCAGTCCTGTTTGTTTTTTTAAGCTCCGCCCGAGCATCCTGAAATAAAATCAAATAACAGGAAACTCAGATATCAAGCGCGGCCTTAATTGCAGCTTCCATTTTCTCCGGGTCGTCAACGGCGCAAAACGTTTAAGCGGTTTGCCGTCGCGGCCAATCAGAAACTTGGTGAAGTTCCACTTGATTCGCCCACCCAGCACGCCAGGCAACGCATCCTTCAGATAACAAAACACCGGGTGCGCCGCCGCACCGTTGACTTCCACTTTCTCGAACATCGGGAAGCTCACACCGTAGTTGATGTGGCAGGTCTGCGCGATGTCATCTGCATTTCCGGGTTCCTGCTGACCAAACTGGTTGCAGGGAAAACCCAGCACCACCAGCCCCTGCTCGGCATACTTCTTGTAGAGCGCTTCAAGACCTGCGTATTGCGGCGTGAAACCACAATGGCTGGCGGTATTGACTACCAGAACCAGCTTGCCGGCGTAGTCGGCCATCGGGATGAGCTGACCATCCAGACTCGTCGCGGTGAGTTGATAAAAACGATTCATATCGGGATCCTTATGGCAAAACATTGTCGTCATCGAAGCAATTCCGATTTCCCACCACGCAGCCGGTTAACAGCAATACACCTGCGAAGGCCAGGACAGCCACCTTAACCAAATCGGGTTTTGGTGAGCAACGGGCGGCAAATCAGCACCATCGCCACGGCGCTACACAGGGGAAACAGCGCCAGCAATAGCCAGGGATAGATGGCCTGCGTTGAGGGGTCAGCGCCTCGTCAAGCAGCCCGCCAAACGCTAAATTCCCCGCCAGCACCGCGACGCCGCCGGCAGTGGCGAGCGCGCCATAGTGCGCGCCAAGCGTCGACTCCTCAGCAAAACGGGGATCAGATCCTTAGCCGACGGCACCAGCAGCATTTGCCCTAAGGTCAGCAGCGTCACAAAACATATCGATGGAATTAACCGCTGCCAGCCTTCTGCCGGCGGCGTCGAGGCGAACAGCGCCACGCTGGCGAAAGCGGTGGAGAGCAGCAAAAAGCCCACCGGCAGGATCCGGACGGCCCCACGCGATGAGCAACACGCGCCAGCGGCAGCTGCAACACCACAATCAGCAGCGAGGCGAGCATAAACAGCGGCCCGAGATCTTTTTCACTGCCGCCCGCGCGCTGGATCTCAACGGGCAGCGCCAGATAGAGTTGGTTATAGCTTAGCAGCCACGAACTGTAGGCGATAATAAACGCCACGAAACGCGGCTGACGAAACGTCGTCCACCACGGCAGAATGTTGATCTTCTGCGTGCGTCGCGGCGCGGCGGGCAAAGCGAAGGAGAGCAGGATCAGCGCAACGATAAAAACCCCTGCCCCGCCAGCGCAACCTGACGAAAACCAAAGCCCGTCAGCAGCGCGCCCAACGCGGGCCCCAGCACGGCACCAAGCTCACCGCAGACCGCAAACAGCGCGAACCACTCCGCCCGACTGCGTTTGCCGCTCGCCTCACTTTGTGTTCCGGCTTTGGCCAGCAAGGCTTCAATGGAGGGTGAAAACAGCGCCCCGCCGATCCCCGTCAGGCAGGCTCCCAGAATAATCGGCCACAGCGATTCACCCAGCGCCAACAGCAGATATCCCACAACCCGGATAACACAGCCAATCAGGATAATCGTACGCGCGCCAAACCGGTCGGAGAGCGCTCCACCGATAATAAACATCCCCTGCTGTGAGAAAGTACGCAGCCCCAGAATCAGGCCAATCAGCCACCGGAAAGCAGCATGTCGTCGCGCAGAAATATCGCCAGAAACGGCACTACCGCATAGAAGCCGATATTAAAGACAAACTGGCTACCCAGTAATACCGGCGGCCAGAGCGTCGTAGCGGGGCGCAGGGGAAAACGCAGCATGCAATTATCCGGCCTTAAACAATAAAGTGGATATGTTTTTTACCATGGAAGCGGGAAATCTCAATTTTGGTCTTCACGCGAAAAACATCCCACAGCAGTTCCTCACTGAGAATATCCTGCGGCGTTCCGCTGGCGATAATTTGCCCTTTTTGCATCACAATCAGCGAATCGCAGAACATGGCGGCATGGTTCAGATCGTGAATAGCCACAATGCTGGTCACCGGCAGTTCGCTAATCAGCTGCATTAACTGCATCTGGTGATGAATATCGAGGTGGTTGGTCGGTTCATCAAGCAGGATTTCCGTCGGCGTCTGCGCCAAAGCACGGGCGATATGCACCCGCTGACGCTCCCCGCCGGACAAACTCAGCCACCCCTGCTCGCTTTTATCCAGCATATCGACGCGTTGCAGCGCCGCGGTGACGGTTTCGTCATCGTGCGTGCTCCAGTTAGAAAACGGCGTATGATGCGGAATTCGCCCAGTTTGACCACGTCGCGAACGCGCATATTGGCGTCAGTCATACCGTGCTGCTCAACGAACGCCACCCGGCGAGCAAGCTGCTTTTTCGCCATCTTCGCAATGTCTTTACCGTCGAGCGTCACGTGGCCCGCATCCGGGCGACGCAGGCCAGCAAGAATGCGCAGCAGCGACGATTTGCCGCAGCCGTTAGGGCCAAGCAGCCCACGGTTTCACCGCGCGCAACCTGTAGCGAAACGTCGTTGACGATGACCTTTTTACCGACCTTCCAGGTAATATGTTCAGCGCAGATACTCATCACTTATTCCTTGAACGGTAGATAATAATCGCAAAGAATGGCACGCCGACCAGCGCCGTCACCACGCCTACCGGCAGGCTTTGCGGCGCAATCAGCAGGCGAGAGGCGATATCCGCCAGCACCATTAAAATCGCCCCGGCCAGCGCGCAGGCAATCAGCAACGTGCGGTGTAGCGGGCCAAAGAAGAAACGCATCACGTGGGCACCACCAGCCCCACAAAGCCAATCGAGCCGGCCATGCTGACGATGGTCGCAGTGATTAGCGCGGTGGTGGTAAAGAGGATGAGGCGCACCCAGGGGACCGCGATCCCCAGCGAGGCGGCGGCATCGTCGCCAAAGGTAAAAGCATCCAGCGCCCGGGAATAATACAAACAAACGGCCAGGCCAATCACCACGACCACCAGCACCAGCTGGAATTCCGGCCAGCGCACGCCGCTAAAACTGCCCAGCAGCCAGAACATCACGTCACGCGCCTGCTGCGCGCTGGCGGAGGTGCTGATGGTGTAGGCGGTAATGGCGTTGAACAGCTGAGAAGCGGCAACGCCCGCCAGAATAGTGCGTTCGTTCCCCCACGGGCGCCGTTGGTCAGAAAAGCCACGAAGGCAAAAGCGGCAAAGGCCCCGGCAAACGCCCCGGCGGACAGCGATACCGCGCCGGTGCCGATACCCAGCACGACCACGGAAACCGCCCCGTCGACGCCCCGGCAGAAACGCCGAGGACATAGGGTTCCGCCAGCGCATTCTTCAGCAGGCTCTGTAACACCGCGCCGCAGATAGCCAGCCCGCGCCACAGCAAGCCGCCACCAGCGCGCGGCTCAGGCGAAAGTCCCAAATCACGCTTTCATAGATACGATTAAGCGGGACGTCGGTCAGCCCCATCTTATTACCGATGGCGTAAAAGACGTTTTGCAGCGGGATGGCAAGCTCTCCCACGCTGACGCCTACCGCAATCACCAGCAATAACAAGATGATAGATAACAGGCACGAGGTCGTCAGAAACAGCCCCTGACGTGACGCAATAGCGGCAGCCGTCATCAGTTGAGCCCCAGTTTTCTGAGCTGTTCGCCCACCTGTTCAGCGCCGTAAAGAGTGCGGATGGTCGGGTTCATCGCCTGCCCGTCCATCACCACGATATGGCCTTTTTTCACCGCGTCCAGCTGGCTGACTGCCGGATCGGTTTTCAGGAATTTGATTTTTTCTTCTGCGTTATCCAGCGCCCAGCGGTTGCGGTCGAGGCTGGAGACCACAATCACATCCGGGTTCGCCGCGATAATGCTTTCCCAGCTTACCGTCGGCCATTCGGTTTCAGACGTAATGGCGTTATGGCCGCCCAGCACGTTGGCAATAAAGCCAGAGGCGCTATTTTTCCCCCCAACGTAGGCATCAGCTGAAGGCGATGCGCTGGAGAACCAGAAGACGAAGGAGAGATCTTTTTTATTCTTGCTGAACTCCGTGCGCAGCGCATTTTCACGCTTTTTGAAATCCGCCACCAGCGCGGTGCCCCGGTCCTGCACATTAAAAATGGTGGCGAAGTCTTCAATCTCTTTATATAGCCAGGTCATGTCCCAGAGCTGCTGACGGCTGCCGTACATATCGCCCGTGCCTTTTTTGGTGGCGCACATGCCGGGTGAAACATAGCTGTTTACGCCGAGGGTCGCGAAGTCTTCGCGTTTAGCGACCTTACTTTCCGGGCCTAATAAGAGGGGGTTTTGTGACGGAACAAAATCAGGGTTTTGCGCCAGAATAGATTCAAGCGTAGGAATCTCCACCGTCAACAGTTTGATTTTTTCATTCTGCTTCGCCAGCTGCGGCAGCACCTTCGTTGGCCAGAAGGCGCTGGCAACCACGTTATTTTGCAGGCCGAGCAGCAGCAAAATCTCCACCGTATTTTGCCCCAGCGCCACAACGCGCTCCGGCGGTTTGCTGAACGTCTCTTGATAGCCGCAGTTTTCAATGGTCAGAGGATAGGTCGTGGCCATAGCAGAGCTGACCGACGCCAACACCAGGCCCAACGCGCAGAGGGTCTTTTTCATTTAAACGCTATCCTTCATCAAAAGGGTTATCGAAAACCGGGTGGTCTTTTTTTAATGTAAATGAAACTCATTACTGAGGCGGAGTTTTATACAATGACCCATTTAGGGTGTCAATGAGAGATAATGCCGCGGGTTCGCATGGCCGCGGCAGAATGCGTTGAGGGTTAGAAAGCGCGAAACGGCGAGAAATAATAGATGGCGATGGTGGCAGAGATACTGACGATGACGCTGATCATAAAGTAGGTTTTAAAGGGCTGCTTTTGGGTTTTATGGCGAAAAACCTGCTGCCCAACCATCGCGCCAACCCATCCCCCTACCACGCCAAAGAACAGCAGTGTCGCTTCCGGCACTCTTCGCCAGTCCTTGCGTGCCGCCATCTTATCGACCCCGTAAATCACCAGCGTCAGCAGGTTCGCCAACAGCAGCCACATCATCACGGGATGCGCGGTAAACAGGCTCGCGATCGCCGCGAGGACCAGCAGCAAATAACACCAGCGGTTGAGATTCATAGAATTAACGGCAGTCCTGTTTAAAAGATTTCGACGCCGCATTATACGCAGTGTCGGCGGCGGAAGATACCGACGCCGACTCTCCCAACGCTAATTCACCGCCAGACGCAGCGCCAGGCCTTGCGGATACGGGTCGAAATAATTCTGCGTTAACAGATAGCCATCCGGGTATTCCGCAAGATAGTGTTTCAGTAGCGTCATTGGCGCAAGAATGGGCAGCACCCCCGCACGATAATGAAGAATCACATCCCGCAGCTCCGTACGCTGCCGCGTGTTGAGCTGATTACGAAAGTAGCCCTGAATATGCATCAACACGTTGGTATGGTTTTTACGCGAAGCCGGTTTCTTGAGAATAGCCATCAGCTTATCTCGATACGCCTCAAAGAATGCGTCCAGATCCTCCCACGTATGCAGTGAGGCGACAAACGGCCCAATCTCCCGATATCCGGCCTGGTGATGCGCCAGCAGCTGCAGTTTATAGCGACTATGAAAATCAAGCAGCGCCCGCCGCGTCAGGCCATTTTTACGCAGTTGCTGTAGCTCATGCAGCGCAAAGACCCGCTCAACGAAGTTTTCTCGCAGCAGCGGATCGTGCAGCCGCCCGTCTTCCTCAACCGGCAGCCACGGGTACCTCGCCATCAGCGCAGCGGTAAACAGACCCGTCCCCTCTTTACGTCCGCGATTGCCCTTCTCGTCATACAGCCGCACCCGCTCCATACCACAGCTGGGTGACTTCGCGCAGACGATAAAACCGGATAGCTCGCCTAATCCGGCCAGATACCCGGCGCTAAAGTCGGCCATTTTTTCACTGACGTCTTCATGAGGCGCGTGGCTGAACCGCATACGGATATCACCTGCGGTGGTTTGCACCAGCCGCAGCGCCGGGCGGGGGTCGGCAGGCCAATCGCCATTTCCGGGCAAATGGGCCGGAATGATACCCACTGCGCCAGCCGGTCCATCACAAAGTCCGTCCGTTTATGGCCGCCGTCGAAGCGCACGGCCGCGCCGGTTAAACAGCTGCTGATCCCAATCACCGGTTGCGTTTTCATGGCGTCCTCCTCGTTATGGCGCTTTACGGGAGAAGAACAGCGTCACCGTACCGACGGTGAAACCGAATTTCTTCATCTCGGTTTTATTAAACAGATGGTTGCCATCCTGCAGATACATCCAGTCGTCAAAATGCAGTAGCCAGGTTTTGCCATTGGCTTTCACATTCATGCTGTAATGCCAGTTGAACGCGTTTCCCGCTGCCTGCCCTTTGGCGACCCCTTCGATGTCTCCGGCGGTTCCCTCATAACGATCGTCGCCAAGCCGTCTGATGTGCCACACCCGCTGCTGCTTCTCGCCATCGTCATAAACAAACCGTTCATTCAGGGTTAAGGTATTGCCCACGACGTCGCCATTGATAGCCACGTGGAAACGTCGCAGCTGTTTGCCGCTACGATCCTGAACCATCCCCCAGGCCTGGGTTTCTCCCTGGAAATACTGAAAAATATCCAGCCGAGGTTGCTGCTGGCGGTAGTCGGCGATGTCGGCGCTACAGCCCGTCAGTTGCATCATTAAGGGCAGACTTAAAGCCAGTAAACGTTTCATTTTTGACCTCCAGTGAGCTGCTGGCGCAGCTCCGGGTATTGCGTACGCGGAGCGAGCCAGATGGCGAGAAAGTTTTGGCTGAAATCCGCCGACTGCCGTGGCCCCAGCGGCATAAAGCGCGTTTGCGCCGCCGAGGCGCGGTACCAGAATTGACCCTGTTTATCGTTCAGCACGAAGGCCAGCTGCGTACCCGGCTCGACGTCCGGCCATAATTCCGCCAGCATGCGCAGCCAGGCCTGACTCTGCGCCTCACGCGCCAGAATCCCCTGCGCCTGCCACTGCTCGCGGGTGGCGTTAACCAGATCCTCCCGCTCAATATGCCGGGCGTAAGTGATGATCAGCGCCTGATCCTGGGTTAAACCATGATATTGCCCGTCCGGCGCGCGAAGCTGGGAGGTGTAAACCGTGAACGGCCCCCAGGTCAGCGTCGCGTCGCCGACTTTCCGCCAGCTCAACCAGTCCGCGGCAACGGCCGATGGCGCAGCGACCGCCAGGCACAACAGCATCAGTAGCGCAGATTTCATTGCCGTCTCCCCAACAGAATGTGAAATAACAGCATTAACACCAGCCAGCCTGTCGTCAGCGCGCCGACGACGACAATCGTCGGTTGCAAAAAGGTGATGGCGCCCAGACGTTGTCCCAGCCAGTAGGCTACCGGTCCGCCGCAAACCGCCATCAGCGCCAGTATCCATCCCGGCAGCGTGGTTGAACTGGCGAGCTGCGTCCAGACCGTCGCGAACATCAGCCATAGCGCAATCATCCAGAGCGGCAGTACGCCTTCGCCATGAAAATCAATCAGCCCCGTCAGCGCCCAGAGCGCATCCAGGCAGCTGCCGGCCACCGCCAGCAGTAACGCGTATAAACGGCGCGCGGTGGGCAGCAGCATCAGGGCCAGAATGGCTATCCCGAGCCACAACACCAGCCCTTGCTCCCGAAAGAACACCACCAGAAACCAGTAAAGGTCGAAGCCGACGGCTAACAGAAAAATCTGTAGATAGCGTTTCATACGCGCTCTGCCGTCAGTTGCACCACGCTTATCGTGCGGGCGTTGAAACCGGCCTCGCAGTAGCCGAAGTAGTACAGCCACATCCGGCGAAAGCGTTCGTCGAAGCCCAGTTTCTCGATATCCTGCCAGGCGTGGGTAAAACGCTGCCGCCAGTGCGCCAGCGTGCGGGCATAGTCCGGCCCCATATCAAACAGGTTGCGCACCACGAAATCGGTATGCCGCGTCATCAGTTCGCTCATCACCGTGATGCTAGGCAAAAAACCGCCGGGAAGATATAACGCTGAATAAAATCAACGCTTTTGCTGTAGTCACGGTAGCGCTGATCCTGAATGGTGATCGCCTGAATCGCCATTTTTCCCCCCGGACGCAGGCGCGCCTGGCAGGTGCGGAAGAAAGTGGGAAGATAGCGCTGGCCGACGGCCTCAATCATCTCCACCGAGACCAGTTTGTCGAACTCCCCGGTGAGATCGCGATAGTCACACAGCAACACCTGCACCCGATCCTCAAGCCCGGCGCGGGCAATGCGCGCTTTCGCCCACAGGAACTGCTCCTGCGAAAGCGTGGTGGTGGTGACGCGGCAGCCATAATGCCGCGCGGCGTATTCCGCCATCGCGCCCCACCCCGTACCAATCTCCAGCAGATGATCGCTGGCGGTCAGCGCCAGCTGCTCGCAAAGACGCGCCATTTTGGCCTGCTGAGCCTGCGTCAACGCCTGCTCATCGTCCGTAAACAGCGCGCTGGAATAGAGCAGCTCTTCATCGAGAAAGTGCGCATAAAATTCATTACCCAGGTCGTAATGCGCGGCGATATTTTCTCGCGCCTGCTGGCGATGGTTGCGATGCGTCCAGTGGCGCAGACGCTCGATGGGCCTGCCCAGCAGACGAAAACCGTTCTCCAGCTTTCCTAGCGTGCTGCCGTTGAGCGCAAAGATCTCCAGCAATGACGTTAAGTCATGCGTTTGCCACTCGCCGTCAATCCAGGCTTCCGCCGCCGCCAGACTTCCCCGGTCAGCGCCCGCCAGTACACCCTGGGGAGAGAATATGCACTTCGGCGCGCAATGCGGCAGACGCGTCGCCAAACTGAAAGGTTTGCGCCCCTTCCCGCACCGTCAGCGAGCCGTAGCGAATGCCGCTCAGCAGCCGGAAAAGCAACCAGCGCGCGATGCGGACGTTGCGCGGAATATCGGGTTCAAGCGCAAAGACGGGATCGGTCATGATCGTTTACTCCTGCTCACGGATGGGTGTATAGCGGCACGCGCTTGAGCCACAGCTTCAGCGCCTGCCAGTAAATAGCGAGTACGGTTTTCAGCGTCATCAACGGGATGCGCAGCAGCAGTGAACGCAGGTTTCTTCGCGTCAGCGGCTCGCGTTTCAGCGTCAAGGTCGCATCAAATATCTTCGCCGTCTGATGATTTTCGATGTGCATATGCAGCGTTTTACCTGGCGGGTTAAAGCGCCAGTGATAGATCATGTCCATCGGGTTAAACGGCGAGACATGGAAGGCTTTTTCCACCGGCCGCAGCGCCTGGGCGTCGACGGCATAGTAGTGGCGCTCATTCCACGGCGTATTACGGACTTCGGCCAGCACCCACCGCAGGCTGTCTGAACGGTCATAGCAGTAGTAAAAATTGACCGGATTAAAATGGAAGCCGAGGTAGCGCAACTGCGTCAGCAGCATAACGCGGCCATCAGGCTGCTCGCCGGTCAGCAGGGCAAGCTGCTCCAGCGCACGCGCTTTTAACGGCGTTCCCAGCGGATAATCCGCATCATAGAACGCCGCCGCCGCGAAGCGATTGCGCTTCACCCCCACGCCGGGAAGCTGTGGCAGTTCATCCAGATCGAGCCAGGCCATAAACACGTGGTAGCAAAACTGGTGCGCTTTGGGCTGAAAACGACGATGGCGTAATACGCCCTGGTAAAGGCAACTGTTCATTTGAGCGCCCTATTCCGTGCACGACATCCAGCGCGCTGCGAACCCCGTCCTCGTGAAAACCGTTATACCAGTAAGCGCCGCAGAACCAGCTGCGATGCAGCCGTTGATTTCGCTGCGACGCGCCTGCGCGCGCCAGCTTTCCGGGTTAAACAACGGGTGCTCGTAAACAAAGCGTCGCCAGATGTAGCGGTCGTCAATCGGGCGTCGGGATTGAGCGTGACGCAGAACAGCGGGCTGCCTGCGGGCAACCCTGCAGAATATTCATGTTGTAGGTGACACAGGCGCTGTCCCGCTCCTGTTCGCTCAGCCGATAGTTCCAGCTTGCCCAGGCGCGTTCACGCACCGGCAGCCAGCGGCGGTCGCCGTGTAACACCACCTCATTGCGCTGCCAGCCAATAGCGCCCAGAACGTCTCGCTCGGCAGGCGTGGGTTCCTCCAGCATCGCCAGCGCCTGTCGGGAGTGGCAGGCGAAAATCACCTGATCGAAGGCGTGGACGGCGTCTTCAAGCTGGATTTTCACCCCGCCCTCGTAGCGAATCACCTGCTGTACCGGCGCGTTAAGGCGCAGCGTCAGGCGATCGCCTGACTGTTCCAGCATCGCGCGAATGTACTCACGCGAGCCGCCGGGTACCACATACCACTGTGGACGGTCGCGGATATCCAGCAGGCCGTGATGCTCAAAGAAGCGTAAAAACAGCGGCAGCGGAAAACGGCGCATTTCGTGTAGCGATGATGACCAGATTGCCGCGCCCATCGGCAGGATGTAATGACGGGCAAAAAAGGCGTCAAAACGGTGCTCTTCGAGGAACATCTGTAAAGTGGCGCACGGGTCGGCATCGTTTAACGCCTGTTTGGCCAGACGATTAAAACGGACAATCTCCTTCAGCAGCCCCAGAATGCCGGGTTCACGAGGTTACGCCGCTGGGCGAACAGCGAGGTGAGCGTGTGGCCGTTGTATTCAAGGCCGCTTTGCGGGTTATGCACCGAGAAACTCATCTGCGTTTTCTGGCCGTGGATACCCAGTTCGCTCAGCAGCCCATAAAACGCGGATAGGTGCGGTCGTTGTAGACGATAAAGCCGGTATCAATGGCGTAGTGTCCTGCGGCGTAGCGACATCAACCGTCGCGGTATGGCCGCCCGGCGTCGCTTCCGCTTCAAAAACGGTGACCTGATGGTGCCCAGCCAGCCGCCAGGCGCAGGTCAGCCCGGCGATGCCGCTGCCAATAATCGCGATCTTCATGAGCGCACCATCCTGCGTAACAATACGCGCTGCAGACATGCGGGAAGCCGGCCAACGCGCGTAGCGCGATGCCAAAAGCGGTCGGGAAGGCGATATGGTTTTTCCCTTTCGCAATCCCGCGGCGAATGGCTTTCACCGCATATTCCACGCTCACCTGAGCGGGCATGGGGAAATCGTTTTTGCGGGTCAGCGGCGTATCGACAAATCCCGGAGAAACCACGGTAACGGCAACGCCTTTCGGCTCCCAGTCCAGACGCAGACAGTCGGCAAACCAGCTTAACGCCGCTTTCGACGCGCCATAGGCTTCCGCCCGAGGGAAGTGCAGCCAGTGCGCCATTGAACTCACCAGCACCACGCGGCTGCCGCTAATCAGCTGCGACTGCAAGGCTTCCAGACAATTGACCGGCCCCATGAAGTTGGTGGTCATCACCCGCGCGACCCGCTCAGCGTCGATGACGCCGCGTTCGAGATACTCGCAGGTTCCGGCACAGAGAATGACCAGATCGGCGTAGCACCCCTGAAGCGCCTGGCGACAGGCATCCAGGTCGGTCATGTCGAACTGAAGCGCGGTGATATTGGGGCTGTACAGGCGCAGCGTTTCCAGGCGCAGGGCATCGCGGCCGCAGGCAATGACGTGATAACCGTCATCGGCCCACGATTTTGCCAGCCCGGCGCCAATACCGGAGGTTGCGCCGGTGATGAGGACAGTCATCATGAGCACACCCTCCGTTTGACGCCACGCACCGCCCAGCCCAGCACCGGCAGGTGTTCGTAGAGCATCTCGCCGGCATCGTAGTAATCGCGCTGGTGAACGATCCGGTCATCCTGAATCTTAACCATCGAGCACCCTTTCAGGGCCAGCGATGCGCCTGCAGCAATGCGGGGATGCGACCAGTGCATGGTCCACGCCACGGCACAACGCGGCGCGTCATACAGCGGCGTCTCAATGGCAAAGCGGCAGGCGTTGACGTTAGCCAGCAGGTGCGTGAAATAACGCTGGATCGTCAGCAACCCGCGATGGGTGCCGAAAGGATCGACAAGCGTGGCATCCGCATCATAGATCGCGGCAAGCGCCGAAGCGGGCTGGCTGTCCAGCCGGAGTAGTAATCAACAAACCTGTCGATGACGGATGGCAATGCGCTCATAGATCCTACCTTGTCGTGCAACAACATCGTGTGATGGCATACTTAAAACTTACACAATTAATAATATTTGTCCAAGTTTTGGGTAAAATAAATTTTTAATCCTTTTAAATTCAATTTGATAAAAAGCATTCTGTGATGGGTTTAAAATGACAAAAATCAGCCCTGCCACCTGAACAGCGGCAAGGAAAAAACGTCGGGATGGCTGAGAGGGAGGTGTTACAGCGGGATCACATCAAGAGAATCGACCTGCTGCTGCCAGAGGTCTATCTGTTTTTTTCGCGCGACGGTGAGTTTGCCGGAAGTGACCAGCAGCCATTTGCGCTGCGGGAAAATCTCCGGGGCCAGCGCGGCGGGCGCCGCGGGAAGTACATCAATGCGATGCCCCTGCCCGGTACGTTTCAGCGCTTCAAGCCAGATTTCGCAAGGGTCGCTAAGGTGCCAGCCGGTAATCAGGTAATTATCACCCGGCGCGCGTTTATCCCCTTCCAGACAAAACGAGGTGTAGGAGATGATGATGCCGTCGAGAATTTCCCGCAGCGTCATCATTGCCGCGACGTTGGCCGAGACTTTACTGCGCAGCGGGCGCAGCACTTCCGTCACCAGTTCAGGACGGGGATATTCGCGACCGGCGTCGTAAATTAGCTGGCGCAGGGACTCAATTTTGCCTTCTTTCAGGCGTTGCAGCATGCTCTCCTGCAAGGTGAGCCAGTTATTGGTTTGCCGTGCGCCCGGGCGGGACAGCAGCGGTTTCACCTGGCTGACCGGCACCCCTTTTTTCACCCAGTCGAGAATTTTGAGCGCCTGCTGGATATCATCATCGCTGTACTGACGGTGCCCGCCATCGGTGCGCTCTGGCTTAAGCAGGCCGTAGCGACGCTGCCAGGCGCGAAGCGTCGTGGCATTAATGCCGCAAAGCCGGGAAAATTCACCAATGGAGTAGGACATAAAGCGCACCTGATAACCAACAATACACTCAATATACTACGAATCACGGCGGGTTGAAGGAAGTGCGAAATTTAGGGTAAGGCTTTCAGGATGTGCGCGCCTGTTGTTGATGGCTATCAGAACGTCATTTACGTCGCCCTGCTGAGATAAAAACCACTTAGCGGAAAAACGGGCTTCCCTGCCCTTATTCAACTCACGCCGCGTTCTCATCCAGCCATGCCAGCAGCCCTTCCAGAGAGAGCTGCGCAGGCCCGCGTGCCGTGGGCTGGCCCTGTTTCAGCACCAGTAACGTCGGCAAACCGCGTACGCCGAGGGCCGCGGCGAGTTCCTGATGCTGGTCCGCATCAAGATAGCGGCTGTCGAGCGCGGCAACCCGCTGGCTGAGTTTTTCATGCGCCAGCAGCTGCCAGAGTTTGCGGCAATGTACGCAGCGCTCCGCGCCCACGAACAGCAGAATCGGTCGTTCACTCTCCAGCTCGCTTGCCGTAGCGATGGGCCTGAAGGCACTTTCCGCGACGCGGAACAGCTTCGGACTGCGGCGCAGCGTGTCATTATCCGTCGCCACGCACAGCGCGTCGGCGCTTTTGCTGTAGGGCTGCACGCCCGCCACCCGCACCACGCTCTGCGCGGGACCTGCCGCTGCCGCACCGGGCTGGCGCAAGGTGCGAACATCGACGGCGGCAATCGGCGTCTCCTGCGGCTGCGCCAGCTGTGGGATCCAGCCATACGGTATACGGTAAGCGCGGTAAACCATATTGTTATTCAGCGTCTTACCCAGAACGGCGAAATGTATTCCCAGACGATTTCATGGTCACGGGTGACCTCGAAAATACGCCCGTTCGAGCCTTCGTTAATCAAGGTGTTGCCGTTTTCCAGACGCTGCATATTGCTGATGTACGGGCTGTAGAACCGGTAAGAATCGGTCGGCTGCGGCAGGTCCGCCTCATACGGCGAGTAGCGCCACTCGATATCAAGGGTAATCGGGTTAATCTCGAGGATCCGCGAATGATCGCGCCAGGCGTTTTTCACGCCGTCCGCCGATGCCGGGTTCGGAGCGCCGTATCCTGCCCAGCCGCCGTTATCAAAAATCAGGATATTGCCCGCTCCCGGTAGCCCCTGCGGAATCATATGCGCGTGGTGCTGGCCGATAATCCAGCCGATATGCTTCAGCTCCGGCTTGCTGTAATCGGGCCCAAGCTGCCAGACAATCTTGCCGCTCTGTTTATCGATAATGGCGATAATATTCGATTCGCGGGCATCCCAGATAATATTGTCCGGATGGAAGCGTTGATCGCCTGCGTCGTACCATTTGTTCGGCCCCAGCGCCGACATGGAGTTGATATGCATCCAGTCGCCCATGCCGCCGCCGCTGGCGCGCATGTTCGGATTGTTATACAGCGCCGTACGCGCCGCGTCGTCAAACCCCAGCTCCTCAAAATGGTCGCTGCAGCGCCATTCCCATACCACGTTGCCCTGCCAGTCGACCTCAATAATGGTGTCGTCCAGCAGCAACTTGTCGGAAATGGCCTCATTCACCAGGTTGGTATGGGCCAGAATCAGCGTGTTGCCCCCTTCCACCTGCGGCTCCAGCCCCGGCGCATAGTAGCCTACCGGGTTACCCGCTCGCTGATAATCATGGTGCGCGCGCGCCATCCAGCGGGTTTCATTGCCCGGATCGCTCACCTGCTCGTAGCGGTCGAATTTCCAGGTAACGTTACCTTCCCAGTCCACCTGAATCAGGTCGAGCATATCCTGCATGCCGTAGCGCGGGTCGCGCTCGCCGCTGTGGCCAAGAATCGCGCCGCCGGGCAGGATTTTATTGGGAAACCCGTGCAATTCAGGCCATTCACGCACCACGTTGCCGTTCATATCCACCAGCACCGCACCGTGTTCGGTGGCCTGGAAAAGGGTGTAACCGCTCCACGCCCGCTGTGGATCGTAGAGGGTGGCGCCGGTTGGGTAGACGGAAGGATGTCCCATATATTTGCTCCTTAAAGAAAAGAATCAGGCTGAAGTAATCAATTGGCGAATGTGCCGGCAGGCGGCGGTAAACGACGCGTCGTCGCGTAGACGCGGGTGCGGCAGCGCGAGGCTCACCACTTCGCGAATCCGTCCCGGGCGCGGTGAAAGCACCACCACCCGGTCAGCAAGCGCCACCGCCTCTTCCACATCGTGCGTCACCAGCAGCGTGGTGGTGCCGGTGCTTTGGTGAATCTGTAACAGTTCCTGCTGGAGCGTGTGGCGCGTCAGGGCATCCAGCGCGCCGAACGGTTCATCCAGCATCAGAATCTGTGGACGAGCGATCAGGCCGCGGGCAATCGCTACGCGCTGCGCCATACCGCCGGAAAGCTGGGCAGGCAGTGCGCTGGCGAACTCAGTCAACTGCACGCGCGCCAGCATCGCCTGCGCCCGCTGGCGCTTCTCGGCCCGACTAAGTTTTTCATCCGCGAGGCCAAGCATCACGTTGTCGATAACGTTCAGCCACGGGAACAGGCGTGGCTCCTGAAAGACGATGCCGCGCTCTTTACCCACGCCGGTCACCCGCTCGCCGTTGATCCGAATCTCGCCCTGGGTGGTCGGCTCCAGGCCCACCAGCATTCGCAGCAGCGTCGATTTCCCACAGCCGCTGCTGCCCACCAGCGCCACCAGCTCGCCGGCGGCAATATCCAGGCTAAAGTTCTGTAGCGCCGTCACCTGTTGCCAGGATTTACGCACATGCTGAAAAGAGACCAGCGTCGAAGAGGTCATAGTTGCTCCTGTTGGCGCCAGCGGGTGGCGCGAATTTCCAGTAAACGCCCGGCTTTATCCAGCGCCGCGCCGGTAACACCGACCAGCACCATGCCGCACAGAATGGTCGGCATATCCAGCAACTGCTGGGCGTTGATCATCAGACTGCCGATACCCACGCCGGAGGACATGAAGTACTCCGCGCCGATATTGCCAAGCCAGGCATAAATCAGCGCCAATCGCAGACCGGCGAAGATACCCGGCGCGGCGCCGGGGAGAATCAGGGAACGCAAACGCGCGAAGCCTTTTAAACGCAGGACGTCAGCGACCTCGTCCAGCTGTGGGTTGCGCTGGGTGACAGCCTGTAAAGTGCTGAAGAACATCGGGAAGAAGGAGGCCAGGGCGATAAAGACAATTTTGCCGCCGTTATCGTTACCCACCCATGCGGTCAGCAGCGGCAACCAGGCGAACAGCGCAATATGGCGTAGAACGTTGAGCGTTGGCGTGAAGATCTGTCCCGCGCGCGGTCGTAGCGCTAACAGCAGCCCGCAAAGCAGGCCGCTCGCGATCCCAGCGCGCCGCCGATCAGCGCGCGCCCAAGGCTTGCCAGCATCGCCGCGGTTAGCTCACCGTTCACCATCCCCAACACAAAGCGATCGGCCACCGCCAGCGGCGAGGAGAACAACGCGCCGTTGATCCAGCCCCACTGGCTCGCCAGTTGCCACAACACCAGCAGCACCGCCGGCAGCTGCAACGCGCGCCAGCTGGCCTGCGGTTTCCAGGCCAGGCGACCTGTCGCGGGCTGCGGCCAGAACACCAGCCGCGAGTAGGCGCGATTCGCCGCCCACTCCATCAGCATGCCGCTAATCCCCACCACGGCGATGGTGACGAAGACGATATCCAGTTGAAACAGCTGACGTCCCCAGACCATCAGGTAGCCAATGCCTTCCGAAGAAGCCAGCAGTTCGACAACAATCAGCGACACCCAGGCCTGTGAAAGCGCCAGGCGCAGGCCGGTAAACCAACCCGGCAGGCTCGCCGGGATCACCAGCCAGCGCAGGCGCTGCCAGCGGGAAAAATTCATCACCCTGCCCGCTTCACTCAGCGTCAGCGGCACGCTGGTCACCGCCTGCTGGGTATTCAGCGTCATCGGCACGACGGTGGTTTTCACAATTACCGCCAGCTTCAGACCGTTATCAATGCCGAACAGCACCATAAACAGCGGGATCCAGCCCAGCGTGGGAATCTGCGCCAGCGCGTAAAACAGCGGCTCCACCCGCTGCGCCGCCGTAGGGACTAAACCAAACAGCGCGCCAAGCAGCGTTCCAGCCAGGGTGCCTAACAGCAGACCCAGCGCCAGATGCTGGAGGCTGAATCCCCACTGCGCCAGCAGGTCGCCGCTGAATAACGACAGCGCGGTATCGGCAACCACCGACGGTGGCGGCAGGATCTGTTCCGGCATCCAGCCTTCGCGAGCGGCGATGAACCACAGGACAAACAGCAGCGCGGGCAACAGCCACGGCCAGCCGTTCAACCGGAATATGGGCCTTCCGGGAAGGCGGGTTCTGATGAGTATCTGCGACATAGCGGTCCACTTTTCGTGAAGTTATGCCGCTATAAAAACGTGACTTTTCTCACGCCGCCATTGCGTTACGTGAATAATCCCGATGCAACAAATGCATTTCAGCCTGCCGGGTACGCGGCCTTTGCTTTAGCTTTTTTTTGCCTTTGCTTTGCCAATAAAAGTATTTAACAGCGGGGCGGGCGGCTCTTTAGGGTGAGAAAAAAACTCAGGGGAGCAAGACGTTATGATGAAAGCACTTTTTCGCCGCACCTTACTGGCGCTAACGGCAACGGTCGGTCTGATGACCAGCCTTCACGCAGAAGAGCTGCGTACCATCCGTATCGGCGTACCGGACCAAAGCGCGGGCAGTCAGCCGTTTATCGAGGGGCCGGTGGGGATGGCGTATATTCGCCATCAGCTTGAAGACGTGTTCAAGCCGCAGGGCGTCGAGGTTCAATGGCAGTTCTTTAAAGGCGCGGGCCCGGCGGTGAATGAAGCGCTGGCCAACCGACAGCTTGATTTCGTTTACCTTGGTGACCTGGCCGCCATTATTGGCAAGGCCAACGGTCTGCCGACGCGCCTGCTGTTAGGCAGCCGCGGTTCAGAATCCTATCTCGCCGCCACCAAAGCCTCGGGCATCAAAACGCTGGCCGACCTGAAGGGTAAGCGCGTGGCGGTCTATCGTGGCACGGCTGACCAGTTGGCCTTTGACCGCGCGTTACAGAGCGCCGGTTTGACCGAGCGTCAACTGCAGGTGATCAATCTCGACTGGAACGCGGGCAAAGCGGCGCTGGCCGCCGGACGCGTCGATGCGGTGTGGGGCGGCGTCTCGCTGCTGGCGCTGCGCGGCGATAAGATAGACGTGGTAGTGAAAAGCGGTGATTCCGGCCGTCAGAACACCACCCAGGCGGGCTTCCTGGGCACCCAGAGCTTTATCGAAGCCTGGCCGCAGGCCACCCAGCAGATTATCGACGTGCTGGTAAAAAATGCGGCGGAAATCAGCAACGAGGCCAATCGCGAAGCCTGGTCAGCGGAAATGGCCAGACAGAGCCAGATTCCGCAAGCCCTGTTCCTCGAAGAGCTCCAGCCGCAGGAGCTGAACTTTAGCACCTCGCCGCGTATCGATCCGTTCCTGACCGAGAGCTTCAGCAGCAGCGTCGAACAGGCCAAAAATGGTCGACTGATCCGCAGCGCATTTGACGCGAAGCAATGGGTAGACGGCCAGTTTGTCGAACAGGCGTTGAAAAGCCAGAAGCTGGAGAAACACTGGCCGCAGTACAATCCTCAGGGCCAGCCGCTCAACGCTGGTTAAACGCTCACTCCCTGCGTCAACGGCTGAAGCTGACGGTCGGCATGCAGGATAATCTCCATCAGCTTTTCTGCTAGCGGCGGCTGGGCCGCATGAACCGGGGAGATAATCGCAAACCGAGTCTGCATCAGCCGCCACTCGTCCGGCAGGTCGCTCAACACCAGCTTAACCAACTGATGACTGTGCTGGCACAGCGCAAAACCATCTTCACTGGCGAAGCTTATCGCCTCGGTATGCGCCAGCGTCGACCACAGCGCATAGATATGGTCGCACTGGATCGCCGGGGTAAAGTCTTGCCGCTGGCTCAGCGTCGCCAACACTTTACGCACACCCGGCGGTAAATAGGGGCGGCAAACGGATAGCGCAACATCTGTTGAATAGAAACAGGCCCCTGCTTTGCCAACGGATGGCTGGCGTGGCAGACGAAAAAACAGCGCTGTGGGCTGAGCGGCTGCACCCGCAGCTGTGGATCCAGCTCGGCCTGCCAGCTGTCGGCCACCACAAACGGGTATTGCTGCGAGGTCAGCGCATGGTGCAGGGCATACCAGTTGTCGATATGAAAACGCACCCTCGCCTGCGGCAGACGACGATGAAATTCACCGACCGCCGCCGGAATCAACCGCGCGCCGGGTGCCGGGCCGCAGCCAAACGCCACTTCGCCGTTTTGCGCATCGTCTGCTTCACGCAGATGGCTGCTTAACTCGACGTTCAGCTCCTGAAAGCGACGCGCGTAGGGCAGCAGGGTTTGCCCATGTAGCGTCAGAGTCGGGAGCTTGCTCTGACGGTCAAAAAGCGGATGGCCGACGCTCTGCTCCAGCGCCTGAATGCTGCGGCTGAACGCCGATTGCGACAGGCAGACCGCTTCCGCCGCGCGATTAAAACTGCCATATTCAACCAGCGCGACAAAGTTGCGCAGTTGGCGAAAATCGAGATGCATAGGCCCGCTTCACTTTCTGTTTACATTTAATCACAGTACTGGAAAGCGGCGGTCCAGCGCAATGCCGGTCATCCGGCCTCCAGCATGCCAAAGCTGACAATTCGCGCCCGCCCAGCTCTTTCGCGCGATAGAGCGCCACGTCGGCAGCGCGCAGCAGGTTGTCACTTTGGACATGTTCCGGGTAGCTGGCGACACCTATCGAGACGTCCACGTGGCCAATATCCGTCCCGGCAAAACGCAGCGCCATCTCGCGCACGCCGTTATAAATATCGGTGGCAACGCGGCTGGCGGCCTCTTCATCCATGCCGTTAAGCAGCACCAGGAACTCTTCACCGCCGTAGCGGAAAGCCGTGCCCTGATCGCGCACCACGCGCTGAATAATCGCGGCGACGCTTTTAATCACCCATCCCCCGCCTCGTGGCCAAACCGGTCGTTAATGTGTTTAAAGTGATCGATATCGATCATCAGGCAACTGAGCGGTTCTTTGCTGCGCATGGCCAGGTTCAGCTGAGTGCCCAGCATATCTTCGAGGTGGTGGCGATTACGCAGCCCAGTCAACGGGTCGTACAGCGCTTTTTCCAGCAGCGCGTCGCGCAGCCGCTGGTTGGCCAGGGCCAGCCCCAGCGCCTCCGCCATCAGCTCCAGATAGGCGCGTGTCGAGGCGGTTTGCTCATTGAGATTCTGGAATGAGAGCAGCCCAATCGCCTCGCCCTGGGCAATCAGCGGTACGCACAGGGAATGGCTGTGGCACGTCTCCGGCAGATGGTAGCAGCCGATATCCGGCTCGCCATGCACCGGCGGATGGCTTTGGCCGCGACGTACCGCCCAACATTCATCCGGGTGGAAAGGACTCGCTTTCCCCTCCGGCGATAGCCACTCGGCAACACAGCGCATCTGCCAGGGATCGCGGTCGAGAACAAACAGCCGTCCGGCCACGCCGGGCGCAATGTTCGGCGCGAACAGCTCCGCGACGTTAATGACGTCGTCAAAATTCTCGCAGCCTTGTAGGCGCTGAGTCATCCGCGCCAGCAGTTCGCGTATCGCCCAGTTGGCATCGCGCTCTTTCTCCAGCTGCTGCCGGGCCAGGCCGTTTTCGCGGAAAATACGCACCGCCTGCGCCATATCGCCAATTTCGTCAATCTGCTTGAAGTCGGGCGTCTCCACGGCATAATCCTGCGATGCCAGCCGGTGAACCACGTCGCTCAAACGCACGACCGGGCGCAGTACGCGGTGTTGTAAAATAAAGCCCAGCACGAATAAAAACAGCATCGCCGTCAGCCCACCATCACTTCCGACAGCGTGCGCAGCGTGCGGGACGCCCGCGTCGCATCGTCAATGGCATCGCGCGCGCGGTTATCCAGAAGCTGGCGGAAGTGATCGAGTCGTTCCTGCGCGCGGTCCAACTCCTGCTCATAAATTTTGCCGTAAAGCAGCGCCATCGCCTGTGCGGTTTCACCGCGCGCCATATTGGCCAGCGCCGCTTGCTGCTCGTCCTGTAGCGCATCGACAATCTGCACGCCTCGTGCAACAGCGCCAGCTCCTCGCCGTCGCCCGGCGTCGTTCAGTTTTGATAATCGGTGTTCAATCGATTTCAGCGCGGTTTCCTTCTGCCGGTATTCCTTCAGCACATCCGGGTCTTTGCCGACGACGTACAAGCGCGCCAGATCGGATAGCGCCCAGGCGTCGTTGTCGATCTCCTCCGTGAGCTGGTCGAACACCTGTCGCTGCGCCACCGCCTGACGTTCGGTATTGTCCGCGCTGGAGGCCATCAACATGACGATACCAGAGGCGATAGTCAGACAGACCGTCGCGCCGTAGGCCCAGTTTGTTATGGTCGCTATTCTCACCGATGGCTTCCTTCTGCGACGAATATTCAATAAGCATCATGGAAATTATAGGAAATGCCCATTTCCGCGTGACAATAAAAAAAGCGGCCGTAGCCGCCTTTTGTTATCGTCATGACATTACGCATCTGGAGGATTTTTTCCTTCCGCCATAAACTCTTCGTCCAACCCTTCAACGTTCCCGCGTGGTCACGCCGGAGAACAGGTTCCAGCAGGCGAGGAACAGCGCCGCAACCAGCGGACCGATGACAAAGCCGTTGATGCCGTAAATTTCCATACCGCCAATGGTGGTAATCAGGATCAGGTAGTCAGGCATTTTGGTGTCTTTCCCCACCAGCAGCGGGCGCAGAATGTTGTCCACCAGCCCGACAATCACGATAAAGAAACCGACGATAAAGAGCCTTGCCACAGCTGGTCGGTGGCGAAGAGAAATATCGCTGCCGGAACCCAGATAATCGCCGAACCCACGGCGGGTACCAGCGACAGAAACGCCATCAGCGCCCCCACAGCACGCTCCCGTCGATACCGACAATGGCAAACGCAATGCCGCCAGCGTCCCTGAACCACCGCCACCACCGCCGTGCCTTTGACCGTCGCCCGGGTAACGCCGACAAATTTGGCAAACAGATGCTGTTTCACAAAGTCGGTCAGCGGCAGCGAGTCCAGAATCTGATTCACCAGATACGGGCCATCTTTTAGCAGGAAGAACAGCAGATACAGCATGATGCCGAAGCTAATGGCGAAACCGAAAGTGCCCTTACCTATCAGGAACGCGCTGCCGGCCAGGTACTGCCCCCCGCCAGCGCGACGTCTGAGAGTTTTTTCTGAATTTGCGCGACGTTATCCAGGTCGTGCTCTATCAGAAAACCGCGTGCCCAGTGCGGCAGATGCGAAAAAATGCTGGCAATGACCTGCGGAAAACGCGTGTTGTTCTCCTGCAGCTTGGTGTAAATCACGTTCAGCTCAAGCGCCAGCGATGACAGGATCGCCATCAGCGGAATAAACACAATCAGGCAAATAATGACAATCGTGATGAGCGATGCCAGCTCGTTGCGCTCGCCCAACGCGCTTCGCAGCTTATTTTTCACCGGGTTGAACACCACGGTGAGGATAGCCGCCCACAGAATGGCGGAAAAATAGGGAGAAAGAACGTCGAAAAATGCCCAGGTGACGAGGGCAAGAATGAAAATGAAGAAACCTTTGGTCAGTCCGTTAAAGCGCATTGCGGAGTCCTGTTGCGGGAAATCTGTCACGACTATAGGTGCGTTTTTCGGGATTTACCAGGTCAGGGCGTTATGCGCCCCGTCGAGTGGTGCCGGGTGATGTTGAGGAAAACCGCCGTAGCGCTAGCGCATCATGAAGATGTCTCATGTTGCAATGAAATTAAGTCGCTTTCACTCCTCCAGAGGCTCTGGCATAAAATACACATTATTAACTTATTGGCAACATGAAGCCGCCAGATGCGTGAAGCAAAACACGCTGAATCATCAACAGGCTCGGTTTTCATTTCCCGACTCAGGAGGCAAGACTGCCATGAATAACGATTTTACTTTTACTATTAAGCACAGCCTTTTCGACGAAAATTATAATCCTTCTGAGAATACCCGCATCACGACTAATTTTGCCAATCTCGCCCGTGGTGAAAACCGTCAGCAGAACTTACGCAATACGCTCAAGATGATTGATAATCGCTTCAATACCTTAGCGTACTGGGATAATCCGCAAGGCGATCGTTATTCCGTTGAGCTGGATATTATTTCCGTTGAAATGCATATTGCGGGCACCGCCTTTCCGGCCATTGAAATTCTGAAAACCAATATTATTGATAAAAAAACCAACGAACGAATTGAAGGGATTGTTGGCAATAACTTCTCATCTTACGTTCGCGATTATGACTTTAGCGTCCTGCTATTGGAGCATAATAAGCATCGTACTGAATTTACGATCCCGGAAAACTTTGGCGATTTGCATGGCAACATTTTTAAGCATTTCGTTAATTCAGCAGAATACAAAGCACAGTTTAAAAAACCGCCGGTCATCTGTCTCAGCGTATCCAATAAGAACGCCTATCAGCAGACGGGCAATCAGCATCCGGTTCTGGGGATTGAATACCAGCAGCACGGCACCTCGTTAACCGAACATTATTTCAGCAAGATGGGCCTGAAGGTGCGCTATTTCATGCCGAAAAACAGCGTCGCGCCGCTGGCCTTCTTCTTTACCGGCGATTTGCTGAGCGACTACAGCGACCTGGAACTGATCGGCACCATCAGCACGATGGAGACCTTCCAGAAAATATATCGTCCGGAAATTTATAACGCTAACTCCGCGGCAGGTTTGCACTATCAGCCGAATCTGAGTCAGCAGGATCATTCATTAACCAAAATTGTTTACGACCGGGAAGAACGCAGCCGGCTCGCCATTGAGCAAGGCAAATTCACCGAAGAACACTTTATCAAACCGTACAAACATATTCTTGAGCAATGGTCAGCCGACTACGCGCTTTAATGAATTCACATTGAAAGGTTATCTATTATGAAAACATTGCTCCCAACATCAACGGCTGGCAGCTTACCGAAACCGTCCTGGCTCGCGCAGCCGGAAACGCTGTGGTCGCCGTGGAAATTGCAGAATGAAGAGTTAATTCTGGGCAAACAGGATGCGCTGCGTTTGTCACTGGACGATCAGCTCCGGGCCGGAATTGATATTGTCAGCGACGGTGAGCAAACCGTCAGCATTTTGTCACCACCTTTATTGAACACCTCAGCGGCGTCGATTTTGAAAAACGCGAAGTGGTGAAAATTCGTAATCGCTACGATGCCAGCGTGCCAACCGTGGTCGGTGCCGTCGAGCGTAAAAAACCGGTATTTGTTGATGACGCGCGTTATTTGCGCCAGCTCACCACACAGCCGATAAAATGGGCGCTGCCGGGGCCGATGACCATGATCGATACCCTGTACGATGCCCACTATAAAAGCCGCGAAAAGCTGGCCTGGGAATTTGCCAAAATCCTCAACCAGGAAGCGCGCGAGCTGGAAGCGGCGGGCGTGGACATTATCCAGTTTGACGAGCCGGCCTTTAACGTCTTCTTCGATGAAGTTAACGACTGGGGCATCGCCACGCTGGAGCGCGCGATTGAGGGGCTGAAATGCGAAACCGCCGTGCATATCTGTTATGGGTACGGTATTAAAGCCAATACCGACTGGAAAAAGACGCTGGGCAACGAGTGGCGTCAATATGAAGAAGCGTTTCCGAAGCTGCAGGCGTCGAATATCGATATCATCTCGCTGGAGTGCCATAACTCCCGCGTGCCGATGGACCTGCTGGAACTGATTCGCGGTAAAAAGGTGATGGTTGGGGCCATTGACGTCGCCAACCATACCGTCGAGACGGCGGAAGAAGTTGCCGATACCCTGCGTAAAGCCCTGCAGTTTGTGGATGCCGACAAACTGTATCCATCAACCAACTGCGGCATGGCACCGTTGCCGCGCCATGTGGCCCAGGGCAAGCTCAACGCGCTGAGCGCGGGGCGGAAATCATTCGTCGCGAGCTGGCGGCGAAGTAACCTCACAACACACAGGCGATCGCCAGGATCGCCTGTCATCACGCGGGCTACGCGTTCTGATAAAGATCCCAGCGGTTGCCGTACAGATCTTCAAACACCACCACCGTACCGTACTCCTCCTCACGCGGCGCTTCGCAGAAATGCACGCCTTTCGCCTTCATGGCATGGTAATCGCGCCAGAAATCATCGGTCTGTAGGAACAGAAAGACTCTTCCGCCGCATTGGTTACCGATAAAACCTTCCTGCCGTTCGTTGGACGCGCGCGCCAGCAGAAGATTGCAGTCGCTTTCCGGGTTGGGTGATACCACCACCCAGCGTTTGCCCGGCTGTGGCGTATCTTCAATAAGCGTGAACCCCAGTTTGTCCGTGTAGTACTCAATCGCGCGGTCGTAGTCGTCGACCACAATGGCCACGTGTCCCAGACATCTTTTTTGCGTTCTCATTAGCGGCTCCATTCAGATTTATACGCGACTACCCTACACGCTTTCACGCATAAAAAAACCGCCGATAAATCGGCGGTTATTGACAGCATCACGCTGGATTACATCAGCGGCATCGCCAGCTGAACGATGTTAATCAGCGGCTGCGGGTAGATACCCAGCACCAGCACCAGCAGCGCGGAGATCAGCACCACGATACCGCCCGCGCTGTACTGCCAGTTAGACGGCGCATCGCGGCCCGGCTGCTGAGGCGCGCTGAGGTACAGGCTCACGGCAACGCGCAGGTAGTAGTAGAGGCCAATCGCGGAGCCAACCACCACTGCGCCAACCAGCCACCACAGGTGCGCCTGGACGCCGACGGCCAGCACGTAGAACTTACCGATAAAGCCGAGGGTCATCGGGATACCGGCCAGCGACAGCATCATCACCGTCATCACCGCCGCCAGAATCGGACGGTTCCAGAACAGACCACGGTAGGAGTACAGGGAATCTGCATCCGGGCCGCGGTACGGGCTGGACATCAGGCTGACAACGCCGAACGCGCCGAGGCTGCTGAACAGGTAACCGGCCAGGTAAACGCCAACGGTCTCCATCGACATCTCACCGCTATGCAGCGCAATCAGCGCCACCAGCAGATAGCCGAGGTGGGAGATAGAGGAGTAACCGAGCAGACGTTTGATGTTGGTCTGGCTCAGCGCCATCAGGTTACCGAAGATGATAGAGGCGAAGGCGATAATCCCCAGCACCACGCGTACCGCTTCGCTGTCGCCTACCGGCGCGTACAGGAACAGACGCATCACCACCCGAAGATGGCAATCTTGCTGGCTGTCGCCAGGAAGGTGGAGACCGGAGCAGGCGCGCCCTGGTAAACGTCTGGCGTCCACAGGTGGAACGGCACCAGCGAAAGCTTGAAGCCCAGACCGACGATCATCATCCCAAGGCCCGCCAGCAGCAGCGGTTCGTGCAGCATGTTGTCGCTGAGGCTCTTACCGAGCGCCAGGAACGACAGGTCGCCAGACTGCGCGTACAGCAGCGCGATACCGAACAGCAGGAACGACGATGCGGCAGCGGACAGAATGGTGTATTTGATGCTCGCTTCCAGCGAACGTTTCTGGCGGAAGGCGTAGCCAATCAGACCGAACAGCGGCAGAGAGATAAGCTCAATCCCAAGGAACAGCGCCGCCAGATGGTTGGCGTTAGCCAGCAGAATGCCGCCCAGCGCGGCAATCAGCACCAGCAGGTAGAACTCTTCCCGATTATCGGTGTAGCCCTCAAGCCACGGATAGGCGAAAGTGCAGGTCGCCAGGCTCGCCAGCAGCACCAGCCCGGTGTAGAGCATCGCGTAACCGTCAACGCGCATCAGCGGGGTGACGTCCATCGCGCCCGCCTGGCCAACAAACCAGAGCGACACCAGCGCAGCGTTAAGCCCAATGACCGACAGCGTGGCATTGAGGAAGTGATTGCGTCGCCACGCAATGGAGAGCATCACAACCACCACCGTCAAGCCGACGATCAGCAGCGGTAACAGCGCGATCAGTTGTTGTGGAGTTATTGTCATGGCGAATTACGGCCTTGTAGTTGAAACAGAATTAACAAACCACTGCTGGATGTTGCCCATCGCAGAATGTGACGTGTCGAGAATCGGCTGCGGGTAGAAGCCCAGCAGAACCAGAAGCACGACCAGCAACAGCACGATGAACAGCTCGCGCAGCGACATCCCTGGCAGCTCTTTGGCCGCGATTTCGCTCTTCGCTTTGCCGAAGTACGCCCGGTGCAGCATCGCCAGTGAATACACTGAAGCGAAGACCAGACCAAAGGTGGAAATCACCGTAATCACCGGCACGATATGGTAGCTGCCGAACAGGATCATAAATTCGCCGACGAAGTTACCGGTACCCGGCATCCCAACGTCGCGACGGCAAAGAACATTGACAGCGCCGGCAGCCACTTAATTTTGCTCCACAGACCGCCCATCTGACGCATGTCACGGGTATGCAGGCGCTCGTACAGCTGGCCACACAGAATGAACAGACCGGCCGCGGACAGACCGTGCGCAATCATCTGAATCACCGCGCCCTGGTACGCCAGCTGGCTGCCGGTATAGATGGCAATCAGCACGAAGCCCATGTGGGAAACGGAGGTGTAAGCAATCAGACGTTTGATATCGTACTGGGTAAACGCCATCCACGCGCCGTAGAAGATACCAATGACACCCAGCCACATGGCGATAGGCGCGAACTCGGCGGAAGCATTCGGGAACAGCGGCAGCGCAAAGCGCAGCAGACCGTAGGCCGCAGTTTTCAGCAAGATACCGGCGAGGTCAACGGAACCGGCGGTAGGTGCTTGAGAGTGCGCGTCCGGCAGCCAGCCGTGCAGCGGAACCACCGGCATTTTCACCGCGAAAGCGATGAAGAAGCCAAGCATCAGCAGATATTCCACGCTGTGGGACATCGGGGTCTTCAGCAGATCCTGATAATTGAAGGTCCATACGCCGGTCGCATCGTGGTGCACGAACACCAGCGCCAGGATGGCAATCAGCATCACCAGACCGCTTGCCTGGGTATAGATGAAGAACTTGGTGGCCGCCGTGATACGCGTTTTACCGTCGGAGGCTTTATGGCCCAGAGCGCGATCAGGAAGTACATCGGCACCAGCATCATCTCCCAGAAGAAGAAGAACAGGAACATGTCGATGGCGAGGAACACGCCGATAACGCCGCCCAGGATCCACATCAGGTTGAGGTGGAAGAAGCCCTGGTATTTCTGGATTTCATTCCAGGAACAGAGCACCGCCAGCACACCCAGCAGACCGGTCAACACCACCATTAGCAGCGACAGGCCGTCGATAGCAAGGTGGATAGTGATCCCAAAACGCGGGATCCACGGCAGGATGAACTCAGACTGCCACTGCGGCAGACCGGCAGATTGCGTGAGTGAGTAGCCGCCCTGCAGCCACAGCTGCAGGCCAAGCGCCAGCGTCAGTCCCATGGTAATCAGCGCTATCCAGCGCGGCATCTTCACGCCAAAGCGTTCGGTCTGCCAGCAGAGGAAACCGCCAATAAAGGGAATCAGTATTAGCCAGGGTAATAACATGGCAATTCATTTCCTTATTCAACTATCCGGTGGCGACATCGCTCGCCGGAACAGGAAAACAGCACGACATTTTCATGGGAGGAAAACCCTCCCAACGAATTAACGCAATACCATCAACAGCGCCAGCACCACCACGGCACCAATGCTCATTGACGCAACATACCAGCGCAGATAACCGTTCGCGCTCAGCACCAGGCCTTTGCCAGCAAAGCGGGAAAGGATCGCCGGAATGTTCATCAGCGCGTTGAGCGGGTCGCTCTTCAGCAGCCAGGCGATGCCCAGGAATGGCTTAACGAACACTTTGTCGTACAGCCAGTCAAAGCCCCAGGCGTTGTACCACCAGGTACCCAGCAGACGGCCCGGCGCGCTGTTGGCGATAGAGGTCACCAGCTTACGTTGACCCAGCCACAGCCATGCGGCAATCAGGATACCGGCAATCGCCACGATGCCTGAGGTGATTTCCAGCGTCAGCACACGGCCATGTTCCAGTTCGGTCGTCGCCGGCAGTACGCCGTGCAGCGGCGGCACAATCAGCGCGCCCACGAAGGTCGACAGCACCATCAGCACAATCAGCGGCAGGTGATGGGTAATCCCCTTCCCTGCGTGCGCACGAATCTGCTCTTTACCGTGGAAGACGATGAAGATCATACGGAAGGTGTACAGCGAGGTCATGAACGCACCGACCAGGCCGCCACCATCAGGTTGATATGACCGTTAGCCATCGCCCCGGCAAGGATTTCGTCTTTACTGAAGAAGCCCGCGGTAATCAGCGGCAGCGCAGAGAGCGCGGCGCCACCGACCAGGAAGCAGGCATACACCAGCGGAATCGACTTACGCAGGCCGCCCATCTTGAAGATGTTCTGTTCGTGATGGCAGGCCAGAATCACCGAGCCGGACGCCAGGAACAGCAGCGCTTTGAAGAACGCGTGAGTCATCAGATGGAAAATGGCCGCATCCCACGCCTGCACGCCCAGCGCCAGGAACATGTATCCAATCTGGCTCATGGTAGAGTACGCGAGTACACGTTTGATATCGGTCTGCACCAGCGCGGCAAAGCCTGCCAGCACCAGCGTAATCGCCCCAACGATACCCACCAGATGCAGCACTTCCGGCGTCATCAGGAACAGGCCGTGGGTACGGGCAATCAGGTAGACACCTGCGGTAACCATTGTCGCGGCGTGGATCAGCGCGGAGACCGGCGTCGGGCCGGCCATCGCGTCCGCAAGCCAGGTCTGCAACGGCAGCTGCGCGGATTTACCCACGGCACCACCCAGCAGCATCAGCGTTGCCCACATCAGCATGTTATTGCCTGCGGCAAAGTGCGCCGGCGCCAGTTCCACCATTTCGCGGAAGTTCAGCGTGCCCAGCTCGTTGTAGAGAATGAACAGCGCGAACGCGAGGAACACGTCACCCACACGGGTTACCACGAAGGCTTTCATCGCCGCCGCGCCGTTCTTCGGATCGGTGTAGTAGAAACCGATCAGCAGATAGGAGCACAGGCCCACGCCTTCCCAGCCCAGATACATCAGCAGCAGGTTATCGGCCAGGACCAGAACCACCATGCTGGCGATAAACAGGTTGGTATAGGCGAAGAAGCGGGAGTAACCCTCTTCACCGCGCATGTACCAGGAGGCGAACATGTGGATCAGGAAGCCGACCCGGTTACTACCGAGAGCATGGTCAGCGACAGGCCGTCCAGAACCAGGTTGAAACCGATATTGAAATCACCGACGGACATCCACGTCCACAGCGGCTGGCTGAACGCCTGTTTGCCGTTAGCGAAGAAGTCGATGCCGACGTACGCCGTGACCAGCGCGGACAGACCAATCGAGCCAATCCCCACGGTGGCGGACAGGTTTTCTGACCAGCGCCCGCGGGAGAAAGCCAGCAGGACAAAGCCAATTAACGGGAAAATAATGGTTAAGGCAAGCATGTTCATCCGCGCAACTCACTTACTGAATCGATGTTCAGGTTCTGGCGGCGACGATGGAGCTGCAGCAGCAGCGCCAGGCCAATACTTGCTTCCGCAGCCGCAAGGGTAATGGCGAGGATATACATCACCTGACCGTCGGTCTGGCCCAGTAGCTGCCGGCGACCACAAAGGCCAGCGCGGCGGCGTTAATCATGATTTCCAGCCCAATCAGCATAAACAGCAGGTTACGGCGGATAACCAGGCCGGTTAAACCCAGCACGAATAAAATCGCGGCGAGGATCAGCCCATGTTGTAAAGGAATCATGCGTGTTCCTCCGTTTTCCTTTTCGCGCTATCGCCGGAACGGTTGCTCAGCACTTCGCCCGGACGGTCTTCACGGCCAATGTGGAAGGCCACCACCAGCCCGGCCAGCAGCAGCATCGACGCCAGTTCTACCGCCAGAACGTACGGCCCGAACAGTGCGATACCGACTTCTTTCGCGCTGATGGCGTTTCCGTCGATGCCCTGGTCATTCAGGCCGATGATGGCGTAAACCATCACCGCCAGCAGCACGGCGGACAAAATCGCCGGGCCAATCCAGATTTGCGGCTTCAACCACTCACGTTCCTGAGCGATTTCAGCGCCGCCCAGGTTCAGCATCATCACCACAAAGACGAACAGCACCATGATGGCGCCCGCGTAAACGATGATCTCCAGCGCACCGGCGAAATACGCGCCCAGCGAGAAGAACACCCCGGCAATTGCCAGCAGCGAGATAATCAGATACAGCAGCGCATGTACCGGGTTAGTGTGCGTAATCACTCGCAGCGTCGCGAGGACAGCAATCAGGCCACAGATATAAAAAGCGAATTCCATTGCCCCTCTCCTTACGGTAACAGGCTCTTGACGTCGATAGGCTTAGCTTCGTTCTCTGCTTCGCCCTTATCTTTGCCGTCGATTGCCATACCCGCCATCCGGTAGAAGTTATATTCCGGGTATTTGCCCGGACCGGAAATCAGCAGATCCTCTTTTTCGTACACCAGATCCTGACGTTTGTATTCGCCCAGTTCGAAGTCCGGGGTCAACTGAATCGCCGTGGTCGGGCACGCTTCTTCACACAGGCCGCAGAAAATGCAGCGCGAGAAGTTAATGCGGAAAAACTCCGGATACCAGCGGCCATCTTTGGTCTCTGCTTTCTGCAGAGAGATACAGCCCACCGGGCAGGCTACCGCGCACAGGTTACAGGCCACGCAGCGCTCTTCGCCGTCCGGGTCGCGCGTCAGCACGATACGGCCACGATAGCGCGGCGGCAGGTAAACCGGCTCTTCCGGGTACATTTGCGTTTCGCGTTTGGCGAACGCATGCAGGCCAATCATCCAGATACTGCGTACCTGGGTGCCGAAGCCTACGAGTAATTCTTTTAAGGTCATGGTCTATTCGCCCCTTATTGCGCCTGCCACAGAATGACAGCCGCCGTTACCAGCAAGTTGATCAGCGTCAGCGGCAGGCACACTTTCCAGCCGAAGGACATTACCTGGTCATAACGCGGACGCGGTAATGAGGCGCGAATCAAAATGAACATCATCATGAAGAACGCGGTTTTCAGCGCGAACCAGATGAACGGCGGTAAGAACGGGCCTTGCCAGCCACCGAAGAACAGCGTCACGATCATCGCCGATACGGTAACGATGCCGATGTATTCCCCACGAAGAACAGACCGAATTTCATGCCGGAATATTCAATGTGGTAACCATCAGCCAGTTCCTGCTCGGCTTCCGGTTGGTCAAACGGGTGACGGTGACACACCGCTACGCCCGCAATCGCAAAGGTAATGAAGCCGAAGAACTGCGGAATCACGTTCCACAGGTGAGCCTGGTTATTAACGATGTCGGTCATATTGAATGAACCGGCTTGCGCCACCACGCCCATCAGGGACAGACCGAGGAACACCTCGTAGCTCAGGGTCTGCGCAGACGCACGCATCGCCCCAGCAGGGAGTATTTGTTGTTACTCGACCAGCCGGCGAACAGCACCGCGTACACCGCGAGGCCTGCCAGCATCAGGAAGAACAGGACGCCAATATTGAGGTCGGCGACCACCCAGCTTGGGCTGACCGGCACAATGGCGAAGGCCAGCAGCAGCGAGGTAAAGGCGATCATCGGTGCCAGCGTAAAGATGACGCGGTCCGAGAATTTCGGTACCCAGTCTTCTTTAAAGAACATCTTGATCATGTCCGCAACCAGCTGGAGCGAACCGCCCCAGCCCACGCGGTTCGGCCCGTAGCGGTTCTGGAACAGACCCAGCAGGCGACGTTCGCCGAAGCTCATGAACGCCCGCAGGTGACCACCACCAGCAGGATGACCACTGCTTTAACAATGCTGAGGAGGATCTCAATCAGATCCGGCGTTAACCAACTCATGCTTTTGCCTCCTGCAGATTATCAAGGCGCGCACCCGCCAGCACCGGCGCAATGCCCGGTAAGCCCATCGGTAAGCCCACCTGCCCTGCCGCCAGCCCTTCAGAGATGAGCAGCGGGAGAACGATGGTCTGGCCGTCGTAGCTAAAGGCGATATTCGCGCCCGCGTTAACGCCAAGCTTCGCGGCATCTGCCGGGTTCAGCTTGATGTACGGCTGCGGCATACGGCTCTGGAATACCGGAGAGCGCTGGGACATTTCGTCGCTACCGAACAGATGGTAGTACGGCGCAATACGCCAGTTGCCTTCCTGCGCCTGGAAGCTTGCCGGAACGGTGGTAAAGAATTCCAGACCGCTTTCCGATGCTTCAATCAAACGCACGCCCGGATCGCCGTGGCGCAGTTTGCCGCCCACTTCGGCCTGGAACTTGTTCCATGCCTGCGGGGAGTTCCAGCCCGGCGCCCAGGCGAACGGGATTTGCGAACGCGGCGCTGACGGCTGGTTGTTCCCTTCCATCGAGAAGGCAAACATGGTGTCTTTATCCTGCGGCTGACGCGGCTCGTGCACGCTGATGTTGGCGCGCATCGCCGTACGACCGCTGTAGCGGTGCGGTTCACGCGACAGTTTCTGACCGCGGATACGGAAGCTGGCGTCCGGCGCGGCATTTTTAATGCCCGCCAGCTGCGGCAGCTTCTCGATGGCCGCATCAATAACGTGATCGAGCTGCGTCCAGTCCACTTCACGGCTCTGCACGGTGCTGTGCAGCGAGTGCAGCCAGCGCCAGCTTTCGAGCATCACGGTGTTGCTGTCGTAGTACGCCGGGTCATACACCTGGAAGAAGCGCTGTGCGCGGCCTTCGTTGTTGATAACCGTACCGTCGCTTTCTGCGAAGCTTGCCGCAGAGAGGACCAGATGCGCTTTATCCATAATCGCGGTACGCTGATGGTCAATCACCATCACCAGCGGCGCTTTGGCGAGCGCGGCGTCAACGCGTGCCGCAGAAGCGTGGCGATGCAGGTCGTTTTCCAGCACCACGACCGCGTCAGCCGCGCCGGATTCCAGCTCGCTTAACGCCGCTTCCAGAGAACCGCCGCCAATCATGCCCAAACCGATACTGTTCACCGCACGTGCGATCATGGTTACGCCAACGTCGGCGCCACGGCCTTCAGCGCTTTCGCCACGTTGGCAGCCGCCTGAATAATCTCCGCGCTACCGGCGTTGGTGCCGGAAACGATCAGCGGTTTCTTCGCCCGGCCAGCGCCTGGACGATCACATCGATCTTGTTTTGCAGGTCGCGATCCAGGCCTTCAACGGCCGGCGCGCTATTGTCCAGCGCATGCGCGATAGCAAAACCAAGGCGTGCCTGATCTTCCACCGGCGCGCGGTAAGTCCACGCCGCGATGTCGTCAAGACGGGTATCGTCGACGTTGGTGACAAACAGCGGATGCTTCGCGCGCTGGCCGATGTTGAGGATCGCCGCAATCTGCCAGTCAGCCACTTTCTGCGCCGCCGCCATTTCACGCGCTTTGCCTTTCACCGCCTGACGTACCGCCAGAGCCGCGCGAGCGCCGGTTTGCGTCAGGTCTTCACCCAACACCAGCACCGCATCATAGGATTCAATTTCGCGCAGCGCTGGGTATGAATACCGCCTTCACGCAGCACTTTCAGTACCAGTTGCAGACGTTCCTGCTCGCCCTCGGCGATACCGGTATAGAAGTTTTCCGCCCCAACCAGCTCGCGCAGCGCGAAGTTACTTTCGATGCTGGCGCGCGGGGAACCGATACCGATCACTTTCTTAGACTGGCGCAGAATATCTGCCGCGCCCTGCATCGCCTGTTCGGCGTTCAGCGCGATCAGGTCATCGCCACGGCGCTGAACCGGCTGACGCGGACGGTCTTTCAGGTTCACATAGCCATAGCCGAAACGACCGCGGTCGCAGAGGAAGTAGTGGTTTACGGTACCGTTGTAACGGTTTTCGATACGACGCAGTTCGCCGTAACGTTCACCCGGGCTGGTGTTACAGCCCAGCGAACATTGCTGGCAGATGCTTGGCGCAAACTGCATATCCCACTTACGGTTGTAGCGCTCGGAATGCGTTTTGTCGGTAAACACGCCGGTCGGGCAAATTTCGACCAGGTTACCGGAGAATTCGCTTTCCAGGGTACCGTCTTCAGGACGGCCGAAGTAGACGTTATCGTGCGCGCCGTACACACCGAGATCGGTGCCGTCAGCGTAGTCTTTGTAGTAACGCACGCAGCGGTAGCAGGCGATGCAGCGGTTCATTTCGTGAGAGATGAACGGCCCCAGGTCCTGATTACGGTGGGTACGTTTAGTAAAGCGATAGCGACGGAAGCTATGGCCGGTCATCACGGTCATATCCTGAAGGTGGCAGTTGCCGCCTTCTTCACAGACCGGGCAATCGTGCGGGTGGTTGGTCATGAGCCACTCCACCACGCTCTCGCGGAACTGCTTCGCTTCTGCGTCGTCGATAGAAATAAAGGTGCCGTCGGATGCCGGAGTCATACAGGACATCACCAGGCGTCCACGCGTGTCTTCCGCGTTCTGATATTGCTTCACCGCACACTGGCGGCAAGCACCGACGCTCCCAAGCGCCGGGTGCCAGCAAAAGTATGGAATATCAAGGCCCATAGAGAGACATGCCTGTAGCAGGTTGTCCGCTCCATTAACCTCGTATTCTTTGCCGTCTACATGAATCGTAGCCATTAGCGTGCTTCCAAAATAAATAAATCTTTAGATTACCAGCGCGTCTTAAGCAGGTTCGGCTGAATCCATGAATTGCATGAGTGTTGCTGAACTGCTGCTTAATGCCTGCCTCGAATTCGTCGCGGAAATATTTAATGGCGCTCTGCAGCGGTTCAACCGCGCCAGGCGCATGCGCGCAGAAGGTTTTCCCCGGCCTAAGAATCGACACAGTTGCTCAAGTGTCTCGATATCGCCCGGTTGGCCTTCACCCTTTTCAAGGGCGCGCAGAATTTTCACGCTCCACGGCAGACCGTCGCGGCACGGCGTACACCAGCCGCACGACTCGCGGGCGAAGAACTCTTCCAGGTTACGCACCAGCGATACCATGCCAATCTCGTGGTCGACGGCCATCGCCAGCGCCGTACCCAGACGGCTGCCCGCTTTACCGATGCTTTCAAATTCCATCGGCAGATCAAGGTGCGCTTCGGTCAGGAAGTCAGTGCCCGCGCCGCCCGGCTGCCAGGCCTTGAATTTCAGGCCATCACGCATGCCGCCAGCGTAGTCTTCAAGGATTTCACGCGCAGTGGTGCCAAACGGCAGCTCCCACAGGCCCGGGTTTTTCACGCGGCCAGAGAAGCCCATCAGCTTGGTACCCGCATCTTTGCTCTTCGAGATGTTCTGGTACCACTCGACGCCGTTCGCCAGAATCGCCGGGACGTTACACAGCGTTTCCACGTTGTTGACGCAGGTGGGTTTACCCCACACGCCGGAGCTCGCCGGGAACGGCGGCTTGGAGCGCGGGTTAGCACGACGGCCTTCCAGGGAGTTAATCAGCGCCGTTTCTTCGCCGCAGATGTAGCGCCCTGCCCGGTGTGCACGAACAGCTCAAAATCAAAACCGGTGCCAAGGATATTTTTCCCAAGCAGCCCCGCTTCGGTCGCTTCGGCAATCGCGCGACGCAGATGCTGTGCCGCTTCAATATATTCGCCGCGCAGGAAGATGTAGCCGCGGTACGCCTTCAGGGCGAACGCGGAAATCAGCATGCCTTCCACCAGCAGGTGCGGCAGCTGTTCCATCAGCAGGCGGTCTTTATAGGTGCCCGGCTCCATTTCATCGGCGTTACACAGCAGGTAACGGATGTTCATGGATTCGTCTTTCGGCATCAGGCTCCACTTCAGGCCGGTAGAAAAGCCCGCGCCGCCGCGCCCTTTCAGGCCAGCGTCTTTGACCTGGTTGACGATTTCGTCCGGCGCCATGCCGCCGAGCGCTTTACGCGCGCCGGCATAACCGTTTTTCGCCTGATACTCTTCCAGCCACACCGGCTGCTTGTCGTCGCGAAGACGCCAGGTCAGCGGATGGGTTTCGGGAGTCAGAATAATATTTTTCATTATTTATACTGCTCCAGTAGGTCAGGAATGGCTTCCGGCGTCAGATGGCTGTGAGTATCCTCATCAATCATCATGGTCGGCCCCTTGTCGCAGTTGCCCAGGCAGCAGGTCGGCAGCAGAGTGAAACGGCCATCAAAGGTGGTTTGACCCGGTTTGATGTTCAGCTTCTTCTCAATGGCGGCCTGAATACCCTGATAACCCGTAATGTGGCACACCACGCTGTCGCAGTAGCGAATAACGTGGCGCCCACCGGCTGGCGGAAAATCTGGCTATAGAAGGTCGCGACGCCTTCTACGTCGCTTGCCGGGATACCCAGCACATCAGCGATAGCGTAAATCGCGCCGTCCGGTACCCAGCCGCGCTGCTTCTGAACGATTTTCAGCGCTTCAATGGACGCCGCACGCGGGTCTTCGTAGTGGTGCTTCTCGTGCTCAATAGCTTCACGCTCTGCCGCACTCAGCTCAAAAGCCTCGGTTTGTGGTTGTTGATTCTCGTGCATAATTAGCGGTCCACGTCTGACATAACAAAATCGATACTACCCAGATAGACGATCAGGTCGGATACCAGGCTGCCGCGAATCGCCGCCGGAATCTGCTGCAGGTGCGCATAGCTCGGGGTACGGATTCGGGTACGATAGCTCATGGTGCTGCCGTCGCTGGTCAGGTAGTAACTGTTGATACCCTTGGTGGCTTCCACCATCTGGAAAGATTCCTGCGCCGGCATCACCGGGCCCCAGGAAACCTGCAGGAAGTGGGTAATCAGGGTTTCGATGTGTTGCAGCGTGCGCTCTTTCGGCGGCGGCGTGGTCAGCGGATGATCCGCCTTGAACGGCCCTTCCGGCATATTGTCGAGGCACTGCTGAAGAATACGCAGGCTCTGGCGAAGCTCTTCCACTTTCAGCATCACGCGGGTGTAGCAGTCAGAAACGCCACCGCCGGTCGGGATTTCGAAGTCGAAGTTTTCGTAACCAGAGTACGGACGCCATTTACGCACGTCGAAGCCGATACCGGTTGCACGCAGGCCAGCACCGGTAGTGCCCCACTCCAGCGCTTCTTTGGCGGTATAGGCGGCAACGCCGACGGAGCGGCCTTTCAGAATGGTGTTACGCAGCGCGGCTTTCTCGTAGGAATCAAGACGCTTCGGCATCCACTCAAGGAATTCACGCAGCAGGCGATCCCAGCCGCGCGGCAGGTCGTGCGCGACGCCGCCGATACGGAACCAAGCCGGGTGCATACGGAAACCGGTAATCGCTTCCACCAGGTCATAGATTTTCTGGCGGTCGGTAAAGGCGAAGAACACCGGGTCATCGCGCCGACGTCCTGAATGAACGTTGAGATGTACAGCAGGTGGCTGTTGATGCGGAACAGTTCAGAGAGCATCACGCGAATCACGTTGACGCGATCCGGCACGGTAATCCCCGCCAGTTTCTCAACCGCCAGCACGTACGGCATTTCGTTCACGCAGCCGCCGAGGTACTCGATACGGTCGGTGTACGGAATGTAGCTGTGCCAGGACTGACGCTCGCCCATCTTCTCAGCGCCACGGTGGTGGTAGCCGATGTCCGGTACACAGTCGACAATCTCTTCACCATCAAGCTGCAGAATAATACGGAATGCACCGTGCGCAGACGGGTGGTTTGGGCCGAGGTTAAGGAACATAAAGTCCTCGTTTTCGGTCCACGCTTCATCCCCCACTCTTCCGGTTTGAAGGTCAGCGCTTCCATTTCCAGATCCTGCTTGGCTTTAGTCAGCTCAAACGGATCGAATTCAGTGGCGCGCGCCGGGTAGTCTTTACGCAGCGGGTGGCCTTCCCAGGTCGGCGGCATCATGATGCGACGCAGGTTCGGGTGGCCGTTAAAGGTGATGCCGAACATTTCCCAGGTTTCACGCTCATACCAGTTGGCGTTCGGGAAAAGTTTGGTCAGCGTCGGTATGTTCAGATCGTTTTCAGACAGCGCCACCTTGAGCATGATGTCGCGGTTGCGGTCGATGGAGATCAGGTGGTAGAAAACGGAAAAATCCGCGGCCGGTAAACCGTCGCGGTGAGTACGCAGGCGTTCGTCCATACCGTGCAGGTCGAACAGCATGACGTAAGGTTTCGGCAACTTCTTCAGGAAATCGACAATTTCCAGCAGCTGTTCACGCTTAACCCAAACGACAGGAACCCGGTGCGGGTGGCCTGAACGGTAAATGCATCCGGCCCAAAACGGTTGCGCAGTTCGCCGATGACCGGATCATCAAGGTGATCGCGGGTTTGCCATGCGGCCGCTTCTTGCGCGGTTAAATCGGTCATATTGTTCACCATTGCAAAAGGTCCGTGGTGACTGCCGGGAGTGGCCTTCGCGCTGTTGTATGTTGATTTGCGAAGTCAAAATGCCACCGCCCGCAGGCGCAAATTAAATCTCGTCAGGCGTGCGCAGATTGGTCACTGCAATGCGTTCGCCGCGTTTACGCTCGCGTTCCGACTGCATATTGGCGCGGTAAACGCCCTGATCGCCAACCACCCATGACAGCGGGCGACGCTCTTTACCAATCGATTCCTGCAGCAGCATCAGCGCCTGCATGTAGGCTTCCGGACGGGTGGGCAGCCAGGGATATACACATCGACAGGAATAAACTTATCGACGCCCTGCACCACGGAGTAGATGTCGTACATGCCGCCGGAGTTGGCGCAGGCACCCATCGAGATAACCCATTTTGGCTCCAGCATCTGGTCATACAGGCGCTGAATTACCGGGCCATTTTGGTGAAACAGGTTCCCGCCACCACCATCAGGTCTGCCTGACGCGGGGAGGCACGCAGAACTTCCGCACCAAAACGCGCAACGTCATGCACCGCAGTGAATGACGTCACCATTTCAACGTAGCAGCAAGAAAGGCCGAAGTTGTATGGCCAAATTGAGTTCTTACGACCCAGTTGACCATATCGTGCATCGCGTGTTCGAGTTTCCCCATATACACGCTTTTGTTCACCTCTTGCTCCAGGGGATCGGTGACAATCTCCTGCTTTTGCAGAGGGTAACGGTCGTTCTCACCGTTAGGATCTATGCGGGTGAGCGTATAATCCATCTTATTGCCTCGCTTTTACTGCGTATTACGGTTAGTGACGCTGTCGGTTTCTGGGTTAACCAGCGTGCGGCGAGAACGTGCTGGCGTCCAATCCAGCGCGCCAATGCGAACGAGGTAAACCAGGCCGGCGAGCAGCACAAATATGAAAATGGCGGCTTCGATAAAGCCAACCCAGCCGCTTTCACGGATGGACGTTGACCAGGCGTACAGGTAGAGCGCTTCCACGTCGAAGATGACGAAGAACATCGCGACCAGATAAAACTTGGCCGACAGGCGCAAACGTGCGGAGCCAACGGAGTCGATACCCGATTCAAACGGGTGTTTTTGCTTCGCGCGCGCGCGCGACCGCCAAGGTACCAGCCGCCGATTAACATCAGGCAACACAGGCCAATGGCAATGATCAGAAAGATAGCGAATGCCCAGTGATGAGCGATGATTTCAGTGGATGTTGACATACGCAAAGCTTTACCAAATAAGTAGCACGACCTGCTCTGCTCTTACCGGCAGATGGACGCTACATCGATTCATGGGAGGATTAAAAAACCTACAAACAGCCCAATTGGAAACGTAGACCGCAAAATGTTGAGGTTTTTTACTCCTTTCTATAACCTTTTGTCAACTTTAACAAAAGTTTCCTCACATTAATTTACATCAAAGGCATTTCATTAACATTACGTGCCCTTTGATTCGATTCGCTTCAGAAGACCTTACGGTTTACCTGTTGTTGAATCGTGTCCGTATTGTAGCATTAACCGGAATTACCCTCTATTTTGACAGGATTTTCTGATGATTCATCCCCCAAAGAGAGGTATTTTCTTGATCTAAGACACGCTTTTGTTAATTCGCCCTGTAAAACGGCAACAATCTATCCGTTTTTTTAACATTAGCAGGTGATATGACATCGCGTTTGGTGAAGGGGAATTGATGGATGAAATATTTCTAATTACATGATTATTATCACATTATTAGATTCATTTTTTCTTCGGTATCGCAAAAGCACAAAAAAAGAACCGCAAACTCGTTTTTTATCGTCTACGATTCTTTTTTGCACTTACATTTTGTTACCACTTTTCAACCGGAATGTTAATCAATGTCCCTTTCAAACATGAGGGTATTTTCTCCGTCTTCCGGGTATACATTCCCGCTGAGGGCCAGGGATTGTGGCGCGGTTCCTGAGACTGGAAGATCATCTGCGTCAGCTCGTTTTCACTCTGCGCATCATAGCTCAGCATATATTCGGTTTCCGGCAGCTCCGGCATCCCTCGCCTTTACCCAACGCACGCAGATCCGGACTCATCATTTCCACCGGACGCGCAGTGACGCCAAGCCCTGCCTTCACCGCCGCGCGGACGGCTGAGAGCGTCGAGGCGACATAGGCCAATCGCCATGGCATGCCTGCAGCATCCAGCGTTTTAATAATCGTATCGCGGAACGGGCTCGGATCGTCAAGCAGCACCAGCGGCAGCGGCTCTTCAGGACGCAGCATAAATTCTGACGCACAGTACCAAAGCGTCGGTGAGGTACGCAGCACCGTCGAGGTAAAGCCTTCCAGCGGATGCGTGGTCAGCGCCAGGTCGACCTCTTTGTTCCGCAACATATCGCCCATAACGCTATGACGCTTCACGCGCACGTCAAGAGCCAGCTTCGGATAGGCCGAGCTAATTCGGTTTAGTAAAAAAGGAAGAATGGTGTCCGCCGATTCATCAGATGAGCCCAGCGTCAGTTGCCCTGAAGCGGGCTAAACATTAGCGATGTGCATGCTTCATCATTAAATCGCAGAATTTTTCGCGCATAGCCCAACAGCTGGATTCCATGCTCCGTCAGCAGCTTATTTCGCCCATGACGGGCGAAGAGCTCCTTTCCCACCAGCTGCTCCAGACGCTGCATCTGCTGGCTCACGGCGGATTGGGTTCGACATACCGCAGCGGCGGCGGCGGCAAAGGTACTCAGATCGGCAACAGCAACAAACGTTCTCAGCAGATCGAGATCGAGGTTCAGTATCGGACGATTGGCATTTATCATATTAATCCACTTACAGGTTCGGAGACCGGCCTGCCTTATTGATGCTGCACTCAAAAATTTCAGGCTAATCCTTTAATCATCTTTCACCAATCGCTGACGAATGACTGCCTGACGAGTGTCAGTATTAAAATTGTCTGTTGCCAGAGTCAGCAACAGTTCCTTTTAACAATATATCCTTTAGCCTGTAGCTATTTATCGGACTCCCCCGAGCGAAGCCTTGCGTAGGAAGTGGCAAGAAGCGTCGTCACGATAATGCGCCAGGAAGATTGCTGTACGTTTTAAAATAAGCCAGTAAACATGATGAATAACAGTGAGTTATAAAAACAATCATTGATAATCATCAACGAAACTAACTCTTAAGGGTCTTACTAACCATAACATATTAACCGAAAACCATAGGATTTATAAGCCTAAATAAGCTGTATCTCAAAGGGAAAAAAGGTTCAGAATCAAAACAATTTAAGAAATCTAACAAATCACATTCATTACTTTTCAAAATATAAAAAAATATTAATCTTTATCGGATGCCGCCATTAACATCAACTTCACAAAAGTAGGTATCATTACTAATCCTTATTTGTTGGGATTTTATTTTAAATTAAAATGGTTGAAGCAGGCTTAAAGTATATCCTGGCCAACGATACCTAAGCTAAACCATTTCTTTTTCCTTAGACATAAAAACCACTTTATCGAGGAATGATGGCATATCGAACTACAAAACAATAAATTAACAAAACATCAAACAAAGACAGCCGTCATTCCCCAGTAAAAAATAATGTTCCAACGACAAAAAATGAACAAAATCTTCTACTGCTAACCCTTCAAAACAGCGGGGATGGGGAGTACATTGTTCGGTGCTGACTTCCACGGCAGGGAGTGGCAATAACAGCTAAAAAGGTCAAAGGTTCATGTCCCCATCGAAAAATCCAGAAAATTAGACAACGTTTGTTACGACATTCGCGGCCCGGTACTCAAAGAGGCCAAACGCCTTGAAGAAGAAGGCAACAAAGTTCTTAAACTGAATATCGGCAACCCGGCGCCTTTCGGGTTTGACGCGCCGGATGAAATTCTGGTCGACGTGATCCGCAACCTGCCGACGGCGCAGGGTTATTGCGACTCCAAAGGTCTCTATTCCGCGCGTAAGGCCATTATGCAGCACTACCAGGCGCGCGGTATGCGTGACGTCACGGTAGAAGACATTTACATTGGCAACGGCGTTTCCGAGCTTATCGTGCAGGCCATGCAGGCCCTGCTCAATAGCGGCGACGAAATACTGGTACCGGCTCCGGACTATCCGCTGTGGACGGCGGCAGTGTCATTATCCAGCGGTAATGCGGTGCACTATCTGTGCGATGAGTCCGCCGGCTGGTTCCCGGACCTCGACGATATCCGCGCGAAAATTACCCCACGCACGCGTGGCATCGTGATCATCAACCCGAACAACCCTACCGGCGCGGTATACTCAAAAGAGCTGCTGATGGAGATCGTGGAGATCGCCCGCGAGCACAATCTGATCATCTTCGCCGACGAAATCTACGACAAGATCCTCTATGATGCGGCGCAGCATCACTCGATTGCCGCCCTGGCGCCGGATCTGCTGACCGTGACCTTCAACGGTTTATCCAAGACCTATCGTGTGGCCGGTTTCCGTCAGGGCTGGATGGTGCTCAACGGGCCGAAGAAACACGCGAAAGGCTACATTGAAGGGCTGGAAATGCTGGCCTCGATGCGCCTGTGCGCCAACGTTCCGGCGCAGCACGCGATTCAGACCGCACTGGGCGGCTATCAGAGTATCAGTGAATTTATTACGCCGGGCGGACGTCTGTACGAACAGCGTAACCGCGCGTGGGAGCTGATTAACGAGATCCCTGGGGTTTCCTGTGTCAAGCCACAGGGCGCGCTGTATATGTTCCCGAAAATCGACGCGAAACGCTTCAATATTCACGACGATCAGCGCATGGTGCTGGACTTCCTGTTACAGGAAAAAGTCCTGCTGGTTCAGGGCACTGCCTTTAACTGGCCGTGGCCGGATCACGTCCGTATCGTCACCCTGCCGCGTGAGGACGATCTGGAAATGGCCATCACCCGTTTTGGTCGCTTCCTGTCTGGCTATCACCAGCTGTAATCATCATCTGAATTGGCCGCCGGCATTTGCATCCGGCGGCCATCTCTGCGCACAATGCCTTTACTAAAGCTACTGAGTAAGGGTTGTTATGAATCAGAGTCATTTTTTTGCCCACCTCTCCCGCCTGAAGTTAATTAACCGCTGGCCGCTGATGCGCAACGTGCGCACCGAGAACGTCTCTGAACACAGCCTTCAGGTCGCGATGGTCGCTCACGCGCTCGCCGCCATTAAAAACCGCAAGTTTAACGGCCAGCTCAACGCCGAGCGTATTGCACTGCTGGCGATGTATCACGACGCTTCCGAAGTGCTGACCGGCGATCTGCCGACCCGGTCAAGTATTTCAACTCTCAGATTGCCCAGGAGTACAAGGCGATAGAAAAAATCGCCCAGCAGAAGCTCATTGAGATGGTACCGGACGAACTGCGCGATATTTTTGCGCCGCTTGTCGACGAACATCAAAGCAGCGAAGAAGAGAAAGCGATTGTGAAGCAGGCAGACGCCCTGTGCGCCTACCTGAAGTGCCTGGAAGAGCTATCAGCCGGTAACAACGAATTCCTGCTGGCGAAAGGTCGTCTGGAGAAAACGCTGGCCTCACGGCGCAGCGAAGAGATGGATTACTTTATGGCGGTGTTCGTACCCAGCTTCCATCTTTCACTGGATGAAATAAGCCAGGACTCGCCGCTTTAATCCCCGACGACGGTGAGTTTGTAGGCCGGATAAGACGTTTACGTCGCTATCCGGCCTACCTATCCCGCTCATCAGAACGGGAATAAAATCGGCACCAGGACCACGCAGATGATCATCACCAGCACCGTAAACGGCACGCCGATTTTGACGAAGTCGCTGAAGCTGTATCTTCCGGGCCCCAGCACCAGGGTGTTTACCGGTGACGACACCGGCGTCATAAAGGCCGCCGAGGCCGCCATCGCGACGATCATCGCAAACGGATAGGGCGACACTCCCATCGATTTTGCCGTCGCCAGCGCAATCGGCGCCATCAGCACCGCCGTGGCCGTATTAGAGATAAACAAACCAATCGCCGCGCACATGACGAACAGACAGCCCAGCATCAGATAAGGCCCCTGCCCGCCGCCGACGTCCATCAGCCCTTTTACCACCAGATCGACACCGCCGGTTTTTTGCAGCGCTAACGCGAACGGCATCATCCCGACGATCAGGATAATGCTCGGCCAGTGAATTGATTTATAGGCGCTCTGGGCATCGATACAGCGGAATTTGCCCATCAGCAGACAGGCGATAATCGCGGCAATGGGGTTAGGAATTTCATCGGTGAGCATCAGCGCGACCATCAACACCAGGCAAAAGATGGCGTGCGGCGCCTGGCTGTGCGCCGGCGATGCATCGCTCACTTCAACCGGCAGATTGAGGACCACGAAATCGCGGCCATTCTGCGCCAGCTGGCTTATCTGCTTCCAGTTGCCGACCACCAGCACAATGTCGCCCAACTGCAGTGACTCATCCACGACCGAGCCATCCAGCGCCTCGCCATCGCGTTTCATTCCGACGACGTTCAGACCGTAACGTGTACGGAAGCCCATTTCACGAATGGTTTTACCAATCAGCTCGGACTCTGGAATCAGCGACACCTCCGCCATCCGACGTCCAGCGCCTGATCGGAGAAATACTCGCCGCGCAGCACCATCGGCTCAAGCATCTGCTCGCTACAGAACTGACGCAGATCGATTTCAGCGGCGGACATATCAATCAGCAGCACGTCGCGCGCGCGAAACTCAGACACCCCGTTAACGTTCACAATCACCCGGCGAAAACGACGCCAGCGTTCCACCCGATAATGTTGGCGCCATAGCGCTCGCGCAGCTTCATGTCGTCGAGACGCTGGCCAATCATCGGCGAGCCGGGACGAATCGCCAGACGACGGGCACGGCCGGTCAGGTGATATTCTTTAATCAGATCGCGGAAGGTACTGCGTTTACGGCTATCTCGCGGCTGGCTGCCATCATCGCCCTTCAGTAAAAAGCGCATAACCAGCATATAGAGGATGCCGAAGACCAGCACCACCAGACCAATTGGCGTGACGCTAAAGAAGCTGAAACCCTCAAGCCCTCGCGAATAAGCTCACTGTTGATAACCAGGTTAGGCGGCGTAGCCACCAGCGTCATCATACCGCTGATAAGCCCGGCAAAGCTCAGCGGCATCATTAAACGCGAAGGGGAAATATTCATGCGCGCCGAGACGCTAAGTACCACCGGGATAAAGATAGCGACGACGCCGGTCGAGCTCATAAACGCCCCCAACCCGGCGACGGTTAACATCAGGAATACCAGCATTTTGGTTTCGCTGTTTCCCGCCACCTGTACCAGCCAGGAGCCCATGTTGGTCGCCACACCGGTACGCACGAGGCCGTCGCCGATAATAAACAGCGCGGCAATCAAAATCACGTTAGGGTCGCTGAAGCCAGAAAAAGCTTCGCTTAGGGTCAGCGTGCCGCTGAGCACAAAGGCCACAATGATGCCCAGCGCGATCGCATCCATGCGCACCTTGCCGGTGGCGAAAAGCACCACCGCAATTGCAAGCAGACACAGCACCCAAATCAGTTCACCGTTCACAGCACATCCTTGTCATCAAATAAGCGGTAAGTTGTTCAAGTAAAAAGCCGTTGACTATAGTGACAGAAAAAAGCCCCAACGATGTGGGGCTAAATCATAAGATCATGCATTCTGCGAGACGTTAACCCAGCCATCAGCCTGTTTTTCAACCCGCAGCGACGCCAGCGTCGAGAGGACAAAGTCGACCTCCAGCAGCTCGGGCGTCTCCTGCGGTACGTTCACGGCGGCGACATGGCAGCCCGCCGCTAACCCCGACTGTACGCCCGCCAGCGCATCTTCGACGACCAGACACGCCTGCGGCGGCAGACCCAGCAGTTCGGCCCCAGTAAATAGGCGTCCGGTTGCGGCTTTCCGCGTTTGACTTGCTCGGCGGTGACGAACACCGCAGGCATCGGCAGGCCCGCCGCGCGATGACGCGCATGGGCGACCGGAATGGAGCCAGAGGTAACGATGGCCATGGAACGCTTTGCGCATCAAGATGCTGGAGCAGCGCCACCGCGCCAGGCAGCGCACGAATACCGTCGAGATCGTTCGCTTCTATCTGTTCCAGCCGCAGAAACTCGGCCTGAATTTCCGCTTCCGATTTATCCGGCATAAAATGACGCAGCGTGGTGATCGCCTGTTTGCCGTGAATAAAGTCCAGAACTGCTTGCGGATCAACGCCGTAGCTTTCCGCCCAAAACTGCCAGGAACGCTCAACCACCGGCAGCGAATCCACCAGCGTACCGTCTAAATCAAACAGGAAACCTTTGCACTGCACAGCGGCCTCCATCAGGCGTTAATGATCTGATTAATTTCGTTGCTGCTCAGATGATACTGGCGCGGGCAACCGTGCCAGACGTTCAGCATGCGCTGGTATTTGTCCCACATCGGGGTCTGCGCGTTGAAGCCGTGAGTCCCCGCATCAAAGTGGGTATAGCGGCCTTCCACATTCACCATAAAGCGGACATAGCCCAGGAAACGCGCTTCGGTCGCCGCATCAAAGCCGAGGAAAGTGACACGACGTTCATCAATGGTGTCGGCGTCTTTCAGGTTGGTCCAGGAGACGTGCAGCGCGTGGTACATCTCCATGATGTCGATAACGATACGACAGGTCTCTTCTTTGAGTTCGCCAAATTCACGGTCCAGTTCGCGCATCTGTAAACCATAACCACGTTCGATAATGGTCTGCAGGCGGCGGTAGCGCTCAGCGTTGTCGGGATCAAGCATAGTCATCATTTTGTACTGATTGGACAAAATCAGACGTTGAGCATGGGTCATTTCCATTTTTCGACTCCTGTTGCGCTTTGCAGCATAAAAAAAAAGACACAAGGTTTGTGTCTTCTTTTATATGCGTTTTTCGCTATCAATTACAAATCATCGAGGAAAGTTTTATCCAGTTGTTTGAAGGCGCGCTTAAGCGTGTCAGCCAGCGCCTGGTAATCCGGCTTTCCTTCGACCGGCGCGAGCGCCTGCCCGGCTTCCTGTAATTTGCCGCGCACTTCATAGAACCACTGCAGGATTGACGGCGGCAATGGTGTGACGGAACGCTTACCCAACCACCACAGACCTTGCATCGGCAGGCTCAGCGCAAAGAGCGCCGTGGCCACCGCGGGCCAAGCTGACCACCCAGGGCGATTTGCCAGCAGAGCGTAAAAATCGCCAGCGGCGGCATCAGGCGTATCGCATGGCGCGTCGCGCGAATCACGCGATTCTCAACAAACACCGGCGCAAGACGTTTTTCCAGCGGCCACGTCTTTGCATAGTGCTGCCCCGGCTAAACAAACTGAAAAAACTGACCGGGCGTTGCTCGGGAGTCGACATGGCTAACCTCAACTTCTCGTATAAAAATTAAAATATTTTTGCAAAACAACAACTGGGTATGACATCGTTCAAAAAATTTTGGCATAGCCCCGGCAATCGGGTATCCTGTGCCAGCCTGAGATAACCTGATTCTATACACTCCGGCACATCAAATTATCGCATATTCTGCCATTGGCTGAAAATTATGCAAAATGGCTTAGAATCAATATGTATTTCTTAGATCATGCCTGAAAAGTGTTCCGGGCATGATGTTAATCATAAATGTCGGTGTCATCCTGCGCTACGCTTAATGACTCATTGACGTTTTTTTAGCCACGTATCATAAATAGGTACTTCCATGTCGAGTAAGTTAGTACTGGTTCTGAACTGCGGTAGCTCCTCACTGAAATTTGCAATCATCGATGCAGTTAATGGTGAAGAATACCTCTCTGGTTTAGCCGAATGTTTCCATCTTCCAGAAGCACGTATCAAGTGGAAAATGGACGGCGGTAAACAAGAAGCGGCTTTAGGTGCAGGCGCCGCTCACAGTGAAGCGCTGAACTTCATCGTTAATACAATTCTGGCACAAAAACCAGAACTGTCTGCTCAGCTGACCGCGATCGGCCACCGTATCGTACACGGCGGCGAGAAGTACACCAGCTCCGTTGTGATCGACGAATCCGTTATCCAGGGCATCAAAGACTCTGCCTCTTTCGCTCCGCTGCACAACCCGGCTCACCTGATCGGTATCGCCGAAGCGCTGAAATCCTTCCCGCAGCTGAAAGACAAGAACGTTGCTGTATTTGATACCGCGTTCCACCAGACCATGCCGGAAGAATCTTACCTGTATGCTCTGCCGTACAGCCTGTACAAAGAACACGGCATCCGTCGCTACGGCGCGCACGGCACCAGCCACTTCTATGTGACTCAGGAAGCCGCGAAAGTTCTGAACAAACCGGTTGAAGAAGTTAACATCATCACCTGCCACCTGGGCAACGGCGGTTCCGTTTCCGCTATCCGTAACGGCGTGTGCGTAGACACCTCCATGGGTCTGACCCGCTGGAAGGTCTGGTGATGGGTACTCGCTCTGGCGATATCGACCCGGCTATCATTTTCCATCTGCATGACACCCTGGGCATGAGCATCGACCAGATCAACAAGCTGCTGACCAAAGAGTCCGGCCTGCTGGGTCTGACCGAAGTGACCAGCGACTGCCGTTATGTAGAAGACAACTACAAAGATAAAGAAGACGCTAAACGTGCAATGGACGTTTACTGCCACCGTCTGGCGAAATACATCGGTGCTTACACTGCACTGATGGACGGTCGTCTGGACGCGGTTATCTTCACCGGTGGTATTGGTGAAAACGCGGCAATGGTGCGTGAACTGTCCTTGGGCAAACTGGGCGTTCTGGGCTTCGAAGTTGATCACGAACGTAACCTGGCTGCCCGTTTCGGCAAGTCTGGCTTCATCAACAAAGAAGGCACTCGTCCTGCCATCGTTATCCCGACCAACGAAGAACTGGTCATTGCACAAGACGCCAGCCGTCTGACTGCCTGATATCACACCGCCAGCCTAGCTGGCGGTGCTGTTTTGTATCCCGCCCGAAACTGGCGGTAACGAAAGAGGATAAACCGTGTCCCGTACTATTATGCTGATCCCTACCGGAACCAGCGTCGGCCTGACCAGCGTCAGCCTTGGCGTGATCCGTGCTATGGAACGCAAAGGCGTTCGTCTGAGCGTCTTTAAGCCTATCGCTCAACCACGTTCCGGTGGCGATGCGCCTGACCAGACTACCACTATCGTTCGCGCAAACTCATCAACAACGACAGCGGCTGAACCGCTGAAGATGAGCCATGTAGAAACGCTGCTCTCCAGCAATCAGAAAGATGTGCTGATGGAAGAGATCATTGCTAACTACCACGCGAACAGCAAAGATGCAGAAGTGGTGCTGGTTGAAGGCCTGGTCCCAACCCGTAAACACCAGTTCGCTCAGTCTCTGAACTACGAAATCGCGAAAACGCTGAACGCGGAAATCGTCTTCGTCATGTCTCAGGGTACCGACACTCCGGAACAGCTGAACGAGCGTATTGAACTGACTCGCAACAGCTTCGGCGGCGCGAAAAACACCAACATCACCGGCGTTATCGTGAACAAACTGAACGCACCGGTTGATGAACAGGGCCGTACTCGCCCGGATCTGTCTGAGATCTTCGACGACTCATCCAAAGCGCAGGTCGTGAAAATCGACGCTGAACAGCTGAAAGGCCACAGCACGCTGCCTGTACTGGGCGCGGTACCGTGGAGCTTCGATCTGATCGCCACTCGCGCGATCGATATGGCGCGTCACCTGAACGCCACCGTGATCAACGAAGGCGATATCAACACCCGCCGCGTGAAGTCCGTGACCTTCTGTGCGCGTAGCATCCCGCACATGCTGGAGCACTTCCGTGCAGGTTCCCTGCTGGTGACCTCCGCAGACCGTCCGGACGTTCTGGTTGCAGCCTGCCTGGCCGCGATGAACGGCGTGGAAATCGGTGCCCTGCTGCTGACCGGCGGCTACGACATGGATCCGCGCATCAGCAAGCTGTGTGAACGTGCATTCGCTACCGGCCTGCCGGTATTCATGGTGAACACCAACACCTGGCAGACCTCTCTGAGCCTGCAGAGCTTCAACCTGGAAGTTCCGGTTGATGACCGCGAGCGCATCGAGAAAGTTCAGGAATACGTTGCCAACTTTATCAACCCGGAATGGATTGATTCCCTGACTGCGACCTCTGAACACAGCCGTCGCCTGTCTCCGCCGGCATTCCGCTACCAGCTGACCGAGCTGGCGCGTAAAGCGGGCAAACGCGTTGTTCTGCCGGAAGGCGACGAACCGCGTACCGTTAAAGCGGCCGCTATCTGTGCGGAACGCGGCATCGCAACCTGCGTCCTGCTGGGTAACCCGGACGAAATCAACCGCGTTGCGGCCTCTCAGGGTGTTGAACTGGGCGCTGGCGTTGAAATCGTTGACCCGGATGTGGTTCGCGAAAGCTACGTGGCTCGCCTGGTCGAACTGCGTAAGAACAAAGGCATGACCGAAACCGTTGCCCGCGAACAGCTGGAAGACAACGTGGTTCTCGGTACCCTGATGCTGGAACAGGACGACGTAGACGGCCTGGTTTCCGGTGCGGTTCACACCACTGCGAACACCATTCGTCCGCCGCTGCAGCTGATCAAAACTGCGCCGGGTAGCTCTCTGGTGTCTTCCGTGTTCTTCATGCTGCTGCCTGAACAGGTTTACGTTTACGGCGACTGCGCGATCAACCCGGATCCGACTGCAGAACAGCTGGCAGAAATCGCGATTCAGTCCGCTGAATCCGCCATTGCTTTCGGTATCGAACCGCGCGTTGCAATGCTCTCCTACTCCACCGGCACCTCTGGTGCAGGTAGCGACGTAGAGAAAGTTCGCGAAGCAACTCGTCTGGCACAGGAAAAACGTCCTGACCTGATGATCGACGGCCCGCTGCAGTACGACGCCGCTGTTATGGCTGACGTAGCAAAATCCAAAGCACCGAACTCTCCGGTTGCAGGTCGCGCTACCGTGTTCATCTTCCCGGATCTGAACACCGGTAACACCACCTACAAAGCGGTACAGCGTTCTGCCGACCTGATCTCCATCGGGCCGATGCTGCAGGGTATGCGCAAGCCGGTGAACGACCTGTCTCGTGGCGCGCTGGTAGACGATATCGTCTACACCATCGCTCTGACCGCGATCCAGTCTTCACAGCAGCAGTAATTCTTGCTGATGGCATGAAAAAGGCGACCAACTTGGTCGCCTTTTTATTTACAGTAGCTCTCGCGCTGCCGACACAATATCATGCGCAGTCAGGCCATATTCTTTCTGTAAAAAGTCCTGTGTTCCCACCTGGCCGTAGCGTTCTTTCACCCCCACCCGCCGCATCGGTACGGGACACGTTTCGACAAGCACTTCCGCCACCGCTGACCCCAGGCCGTTATGGATGCTGTGGTTTTCACAGGTCACGATACGCCCGGTTTTTTCCGCATAGTTTTTTACCAGCATTTTGTCGATAGGCTTGAGGGTGAACATGTCGATCACCGCCGCGCTGACCCCAAGCTGCTCAAGCTGGCGTGCCGCCTCGAGGGCTTCTGCCACCATAATACCGTTGGCAATCAGCGTAATATCACTACCTTCACGCAATACGTTACCCTTACCGATGGTAAAGGTTGACCCCGGCGCATACACGCTCGGCGCCTGCTTGCGGATGGTACGCAGCCAGTAAAAACCGTCGAGGTTGATGAGCTGACGCAGAATATCCTCAAACATCACCGCATCGGTGACTTCCAGTACCACCGAATGCGCCAGACCGCGGACAATCCCCATATCCTCAAAAGACATATGCGTACCGCCGTTATGACAGGCAGTCACTCCCGCGTCAGAGGCAATCACCTTGACGTTATTGCGCTGATAATCCAGCGACATAAACAGTTGGTCAAAGCAGCGGCGGCTGGCAAATGCGGTGAATGTGTGAACAAACGGCTTACGTCCGGTGAGCGATAGCCGGCGGCGGTGCCAATCACGTTCGCTTCCATAATGCCGCAGTTGATCACATGTTGCGGATACTCGCGCGCTACGCTATCCATCGCCATAGAGCTCATCAGATCAGCTTCCAGCGCAATGATCGGGCTGCCCTCGGCAATCTGCTGGGCAACAAATCCGGCGTATACTTTACGCATTTCCAGAGCGTCTTTTTGTCCTGCAGGGCAACCTTAATCATGTTCAGCCTCCAGTTGACGAATGCTCTCGTTTATCGTCTCTTTCATCTCATCCGTCAGGCGTAAATGGTGGTTATTGGCGAGATTCTCGAGATAGGGCACCCCTGGCCTTTGACGCTATCGAGGATCACCACCCGTGGGCGAGCATCAACAGGCGGCACCGGCTGTACCGCTGCCAGCAGCCCTGGGATGTCATCGCCTTTTACGGTCACCACGTCAAAACCAAAGGCACGGAATTTTTCGTCAAGGTTGAAAGGACAGATAATGTCATCCAGCTTGCCGTCAAGCTGCAGCTTGTTCCAGTCGACAAAGACGGTCAGGTTATTCAGACGATGATGGGCAATAAACTGGAACGCCTCCCAGCACTGCCCCTCATTCAGTTCGCCATCCCCACGATGCAGAAAACACGATTCGCGCGCCCCGCCAGTTGATGCGAGAGCGCCATACCCGCCGCGATGGAAATCCCCTGCCCAACGACCCGTCGTCGCATCCACGCCGCGCGTTTTGAGCCTGTCCGGATGACTCGGGAGCCGCGTTCCGTTTTGGTTCAGCGTACTCAGCTCCTCAATCGGGAAATATCCCTTAATCGCCAGCGTACTGTACAGCGCCGGGCCGGCGTGCCCTTTCGACAGCACAAAATAGTCCCGTTCTGGCCAGTCCGGGTCTGCCGGGTCAATTTTCATTACCGCGCCGTACAGCACGGCCAGCGTTTCCACCACGGACATGCTGCCGCCGTAATGGCCGAACCCCAGATTGGTCAGCGATTTCAGGGTTTCCACGCGAATCTCACGCGCCAGTGCGCTCACTTCTTTCACATTCATGATTTAGCCCCGTTGTTCTCCTGCGCGCTGCCGCCCACAGATTTCTTTTTCGCAAAAACGTTGTACGCCACCAGCGCTGCAAACAAGGCGACGACCAGGCCCGTAATAGCAAACGGCGACAGGTAGCGGGCCAGGTTCCCAGCACAATACCGACAACGCCAAAATCAGCATCCGAGAAGGTCGTATTGGCAAAGCCAATCGCCCTAGTACTGGCAAGAGCAGCACAGGCAGGAAGGTGATCAGCAGACCGTTAGCAAACGCGCCAATCATCGCGCCGCGTCGGCCACCAGTGGCATTGCCAAACACGCCGGCCGTCGCGCCGGTAAAGAAGTGCGGCACCACGCCGGGTAAAATCAGCACCCACTTAAACTGCCCACACAGGAACAGCCCAACGAGTCCACCCAGGAAGCTGAACAAGAAACCAATTAACACCGCGTTAGGGCGTAGGGATACACCACCGGGCAGTCCAGCGCCGGGCGTGCGTGCGGCACCAGCTTTTCCGAGAAACCGGTAAATGCCGGTACGATCTCAGCCAGAATCAGGCGCACCCCTTGCAGGATGATGAATACACCGGCAGCAAAGGTGATCGCCATAATGATGGCGTAGACGAGATAGTTCTGACCGCCGCTGAAGGTGCTTTCAACATATTCACGCCCTGCGCTGACCGCCATGATCAGGTAGATAATCATCATGGTCAGTGAAATGGAGATAGAGCTGTCACGCAGGAAGCTCAGGTTCTTCGGCAGGTTCATCTCTTCGGTCGAACGCGACCCTTTACCACAGACGCTGCCGATCCAGCCCGAAAGCACATAGCCCAACGTACCGAAGTGGCCGAAGGCGATGTCATCGGTGCCGGTAATACGCTTCATATAGCGCTGTGCCAGCGCCGGGAAGAATGCCATGACCAAGCCGAGGATCAGCGAGCCGGTAAAGACCAGTCCGATACCGTCGAAACCCGCAACTGTCAGGATTACGCCGATCATGCAGGCCATATAGAAGGTGTGATGGCCGGTCAGGAAGATATATTTCAGGCGCGTAAAACGGGCGACCAGAATATTCGCGACCATACCAAATGCCATAATTAACGCCGTTGACGCGCCGTACTTCTCAAGCGCAATAGAAACAATCGCCTCATTATTCGGAATAATGCCTTGTATATTAAAGGCGTGTTCAAACATCCCTCCCAGTGGATTCAGTGAGCCAACTAATACTGTCGCCCCACCGCCCAGGACAATAAACCCTAGGATAGTTTTAATCGTTCCCTTCACAACATCGGAAAAAGATTTCTTTTGTGCCACCAGGCCAATTAGCGCAATTAACCCGACCAACACCGAAGGCACTTTGAGTATATCAACAACAAAATTCAGCGTTTCAAGGATAAACATATCCGCCTCGCTATAAAGAATTATTGTTTGGCAAACCAGGCGCGCAGCTGCGCTTCGAGTTCGTTAATATCGATGATGTTAGTAATGACCACCAGCTGACTCTCCGGCACGCTGGCGCTGGCGGCGATGTCTTTGGCCATCACGAATAAATCAGCCGCTCCAGGGGTGGCCGATGACAGATCCGAGTGCTCCACCTCAGCCTCTATTTCGAGCTTTTTAAGCACTTTTTTAATATTCATCTCAACCATAAAACTACTGCCCAGGCCAGAACCGCAAATTGCCATAATTTTCATTATTGTCACCTTTTGGGTAGAGTGCATTCCATCACGCTGGCGCGTAATGTGCTATAAGTCGGATTGTATAAATAAATTAGAAACGTGCGATGATAGTTTTAATCTCCTCGAGACTGGTTGCCTGATGTAATTTATGCATATCTTCGTCGCTGGAAAATAATTCCGCCAGCGCAGAGATCATTTCAATATGGCTATGCTTATCCGGTGCCGCCAGCATAATAACAAGGTCCACAGGATCGAATTCTTCACAGCCAAATGATACGCCCTGCTGTAATTTCAGCAGTGACAGCCCTAAGCCGTTGGCGCCTTCTTCTGGCCGCGCATGAGGCATAGCCAAACCCGGCGCCAGCACATAGTACGGCCCAGCTTACGATGCTGTTCCACGATGGCCGCCACGTATTTTTTTTCAATCACGCCCGCTTCCAGCAGCGGCCGGGCGCAGATATCCAACGCCTGCGACCAGTCTTCGACACGCTGTTGCAGCGTAATAGTGGCATCGGAGATCCAGGTATTGAGCATTTTGTCCCTCGTCTTTTCGCAAAAGATGGGCAAACTTTATGCAACCAGGCAACAGTTATCTGAGAGGGCGCTCACAAAGATAGCGCTATCATTCAAGAACACACAGATTTGTGATAGCGCTATCATTTCGCAATCATCACATGAAAACGCAGAAAAATTTCCCGGTTAGGCGTATACTCCCTGACAGATGAAGTAATGGATGATAATAAAAAACGTCTGTTTAGCAGGAATATGTATGTCTCTTACCCGAAAACGACGGAGTACCGGCAAGGTGACGATCGCCGATGTTGCTCAGTTAGCTGGCGTCGGCACCATGACCGTGTCCCGTGCGCTTCGCACGCCGGAACAGGTATCCGATAAGCTACGAGAAAAAATCGAAGCGGCGGTTGCAGAACTCGGGTATATGCCCAATCTCGCCGCCAGCGCGCTGGCATCCGCCTCTTCAAAGACCATCGCCATGGTGGTGCCCAATCTTGCCGAGGCGGGCTGTTCCGCCATGTTTGCCGGGCTTCAGCAGATATTGCAGCCGGCAGGCTATCAAATCATGCTCGCAGAATCGCAACACCGTCTTGAGCAGGAAGAAAAGTTGCTGGAAACGCTGCTGGCCTCAAATATCGCTGCCGCCATACTGCTTAGCGTTGAACATAGCGACACCGTACGTCACTGGCTAAAGAACGCCTCGATTCCGGTCATGGAAATCGGTGCAATGCGGACCGATCCTCTCGATATGAATATTGGGATTGATAACGTAGCCGCCATGTTCGAGCTGACTGAAATGCTTATCCATCGCGGATATCAGAATATTGGTTTACTGTGCGCCAACCAGGAACAGTGGATTTTCCAGCAGCATTTACATGGTTGGTATAAAGCGATGTTGCGCCACCATATGTCGCCCACCCGAGTGATTAACGCGGCCCTGCCCGCTAACTTTTCCACGGGCGCTTCTCAGCTTCCCGAGTTTATTCTGGCATGGCCGGAGCTGGATGCGCTGGTCTGTGTTTCCGATGAGCTTGCCTGTGGGGTGCTCTATGAATGCCAACGTCGGCGGATTAAAGTGCCGGATGATTTAGCCGTCGTCGGCTTTGGCGACAGCGACGTTAGCCGGGTATGTCAACCGCCGTTGACAACCATGGCTGTACCGCATCATAAAATTGGTCTGGAGGCTGGACGCGCGCTTCTGGAACGCCTTAACGAGGGAGACTGGAGCGACAGGAAAACCATCGTCTCCAGTTTATGCATGAGGGATAGCTGCTAGCGATTACTCGGCTTCTTCCTCAACGTGGACTTCGTTGTTGGCGTTTCGCGTCATCCACAGCGCCAGCGCCTTCAGCGAGTCATCGGTAAATTCATCACAGCGGGCAGTAATTTCTTCCGGCGTCATCCAGCACACTTCGCTCACCTCTTCTTCCTGCAAGGCAAACGGCCCGTGTGAAACGCAGCTGAACAGGCTTCCCCAAACACGGCAGTGCTTATCTTCAAAATAGAATTGCCCGTGGTCGGCGAATGGCACGCCAGCAATGCCCAGTTCCTCTTCCGCCTCGCGGCGAGCGGACTCCAGCAGCGGCTCATCTGCCTGAACGACACCCCCAGCGGTGGCGTCCAGCATACCCGGCTGGTAGTCTTTCGTTTCGGTGCGGCGTTGCACCAGGATTTTGCCCATGCCGTCGTGCACGACGATATAGGTTGCCCGGTGACGCAGGCACTGCGCGCGCATCTGTTCACGGCTCGCTTGCGCGATGACCTCATTGTCTTCGCTGACAATATCGACCCATTCCGTGCTTGCCAAATGATTCTGCTCGACCATCCGAAAACCTTACCTTGAAAGCGCTCTTTACGGCGCGTTTTGTGATTGATGGGTAACTTACGGGTTAATAGCAACCTCTGCAATAACCTGTTGATCATTGAGTGCTAAAACTTGCAGTTTATGCCCGTCAAGCAGCCCATAGCTGGCAGCAAAACCGCCCTTAGGAATGCTAACTGAACCGGGGTTAAATAAGAATATCTCATCGCGTTTTTCTGCCACCGGAAGGTGCGTATGTCCGTAAACCAACACATCATTCGCGGCCAATGGCGGAAGATTCGCCGGACCATAAAGATGCCCGTGGGTCAAAAACAGCCGCTGATGTTCGGTGAGCACCTGCTGCCACGGCGCGGTAATGGGAAAGTGCAATAGCATCTGGTCAACTTCGCTATCGCAGTTGCCGCGCACGGCGATAATACGCTCGGCAACGCTATTGAGGCGTTCTGCCACCTGGGCCGGGCATAGCCCTCCGGCAGTGCGTTACGCGGCCCATGGTTAAGAACATCCCCAGAATCACCAGCCAGCGTGCGCCGCTCTCGGCAAACAGCGCCAGCACCCGTTCGGCAGCCGGTAAGGAGCCATGAATATCCGATGCAAACATCAGCTTCATTAATCAAATCCCCACAATGATAAACCCCAATATCATAATGGATTACATCGACTTTTTCAGCCTGCGCGTTTTGCCGAAAGCGCCACATAACGTTGCACCGAGGCGCGCTGCCATTGGAAGGCCGCATAGTCTGCAAGCTGTTCCGGCACATCATCTCCGTTGAATACCAGCCGGTTAAGCATCAGCGCCAGGTCGGTATCCGCCAGACACCACTCGCCAAACAGGTTGGGTCGACCGTGAGCCAGCAGCGCACTGGCGGTGTCAAACAGTTTAGCCGCGCTTTTGCGTCCTGCCTCCGTCAGCGGCGCTTTTTTCTCACCAGCAAAGATAACCGACGTCGGCCGCTCTTCGCGGATAGGCATCAGGTCGCTGCGCAACCACGCCTGAATCTGTCGGGTAAGCGCGCGTTTTTGCTGGTCGTGCGGATACAACCGCTCCCACTCTGGCGGTGCAAAACGCTCATCAAGGTATTCCGCGATCGCGGAGGATTCACTGAGTGCAAAATCATCGACTTCGAGCAAGGGAACGCGACGGGTCGCCGCATAGCCGCGCCAGCCAGCCTGTAAATGTTCGCCCTGGTCGAGATTGACAGTTTTCAGGGTAAACGGCAGTCCTTTTTCCTGTAGGGCAACATAAACGGACATCACATAAGGCGAAAAGAAATCAGAATCGGACCAAAGCGTAAGAGTGGGCTGGCTCATAGTTTCCTCAATGATGGGCAGGCGAAAAACGAACGACGAGGGCATGAATCGGCGTCCATGAGATCTCATTGCCAACATAGCGGGTCTTTCTATGGATGTCACTTTCCTGCGACATGAGGATTTTGCAATCAGTGATGACCTACGTCAGAGCTTGCCGCGTGACAGGCGCTTTCGTGTATGATGAAGTGGACAACAATAAATAAGGAGAACACCTGCAATGTCTCAGTCTGACGCCGTCATCCGCATCAAAAACCTGCGCCTGCGCACCTTTATCGGCATCAAAGAAGAGGAGATCGCGAATCGTCAGGACATCGTCATCAATCTGCAAATTCGCTATCCGGCAGAGAAATCACGCAGCAGCGAAGATATCAACGACGCGCTGAACTACCGCACTATCACCAAAAATATTATTCGCCACGTAGAGAGTAACCGTTTCTCTTTGCTGGAAAAATTAACTCAGGATGTGCTCGATATCGCACGCGAACATCACTGGGTCACTTATGCTGAAGTGGAGGTCGATAAACTTCACGCGCTGCGTTATGCCGACTCGGTGTCCATCACCCTAAGCTGGCAACGCTAAGCGCCCCCTGCGGGAGGTCATATGAGAGTTCTGCTTACCGGCGGCACTGGGCTGATAGGCCGCCATTTAGTTTCGCGCTTGCTGACGCTGGGCCATACGGTGTGCGTCGTGACCCGTTCTCCGGAAAAAGCCCGACAGATGCTCGACGCGCGCGTCGAGATTTGGCCAGGCCTGCAGAATGTGTCCACCCTTGACGGTGTCGACGCGGTCGTTAACCTGGCCGGTGAACCCATCGCCGACAAGCGCTGGACCCACGCGCAAAAGCAGAAACTGTGTGACAGCCGCTGGGCAATCACCCAGCGTATCAGCGAACTCATTCAGGCGAGCGAGACGCCGCCTGCCGTGCTGATTTCCGGCTCGGCTACCGGCTACTATGGCGACCTGGGTGAGGTCGTGGTCACGGAAGAAGAGCCGCCGCATAACGAATTTACCCACAAGCTGTGCGCCCGCTGGGAGCAAATCGCCAGCTCCGCGCAGAGCGACCGCACCCGCGTCTGTCTGCTGCGTACCGGCGTGGTGCTGGCCCGCAACGGAGGGATCCTCGGCAAAATGGTTCCGCCATTTAAGCTGGGGCTCGGCGGCCCCATCGGCAACGGCAGGCAGTACCTGGCGTGGATTCATATCGACGATATGGTCAACGGCATCCTGTGGCTGCTGGATAACGATCTGCGCGGGCCGTTTAATATGGTCTCCCCCTACCCGGTCCGTAACGAACAGTTTTCCCACGCGTTGGGTCAGGCCTTAAACCGTCCGGCCTTTTTGCGCGTTCCCGCCACCGCCATCCGCCTGCTGATGGGAGAATCGTCCGTGCTGGTACTCGGCGGCCAGCGCGCGCTACCCAAACGGCTGGAAGCGGCCGGGTTTACCTTCCGCTGGTACGATTTGGATGAAGCGCTGGGCGATATTCTGCGCTAGCGCCACCTATGTCTATCCGGTGATAGGGCTCGGCTATCACCGGCCCTCCTCATCTGGAAGCCGCTTCGCATTTGCTGCATGTATTAACGCAGCGCGACACAAACCGTGAAGCCCATTCCAGCGTGCTTTTCCGCGCTTTGTCATAACGGTTTGCGCGCAGCGTTAAGGCGCAATACTGTTGACAAACGTCAACATCCGTTTGATACTTCCTGGAACAAAGCGATGAAGGAACATCCCGATAAACATATCAGATCGGCCATTGCCTATGCGTTGGCTCGCGGATGGTTATTTAGCACCAGCGGCGGCAGCGCTCACTGCTTTGGGCGGTTGAAGTGCGGTATCGCAGAACACCGCGAACATATGATGAGCATCTGGTCGACACCGGCGGTACCGATTCATCACGCACGGCAAATCATGCGCATGGTTGACCATTGTCAGCCAAAACATTCATAGCACCAGAGGCAGCGAACAATGGCACTCTTTAATTTCACACTCACGCTTTCCGGCATCACCAACGACACGCCCGGCCTGGAAGACGCCTTATATGCAGCGCACTGCAATGACGCGTTAATCTGCTTCTACGGTACCGCCGTGTACCTCGATTTCGACCGTGAAAGCGACTCGCTGGAACATGCCATCCTCTCGGCAATTCAGGATATTGAATCAGCTCCAGGGCTGAATGTCCGCGTTGAATCCGTCGATGCCGCGCTGGTCGGTCTGAGCGATATTGCAGAACTGACCGGCGTTTCTCGTCAGGCTATCGCCTTGCTCAAAGACGGCGCGCGTGGAAGCGGCCAGTTTCCCGGGCCTGTACAGCGAGTGAAAGGCAACTCCCCGCTTTGGCGCTGGCAGAAGGTCGTGGAGTGGCTGGTTGCCGAGGGGCGGATTCCTGCGCAATCGCCGATGGTTGCCCATGCCCGCACGCTGGATAGCCTCAATCTCGCACTGCAGCTGCGCGCGTCAACCGAGATCAATACGGTACTGCACTATTTTCAAGGCCTGGAACGCGCAGCGGCCCGCGGTTAATAGGCTGTTATCACTCGTTTTCTAGTGCTAAGGTTATCTCTTACGATTTCGCACAATGACACTCTTATGGCAATCATTAGTACTTCACGGCTACAGCTTTCCCCTTCAATGAGCACGACTGGACCTTCTTTTTACAACTGCGACAAAACCGCGAGGTGATGCGCTATATGGGCGAAGTGCTGGATGAAGAGGCGATACGTACAGTGTTTAATGCGCGCTGCCGGGAAGCTGGGATTTTCGTGATCCGCGATGCCGAGGGCACACCGCTGGGCGATATCGGCCTGCGCATCAGCAGTAAAAACCCGCACGAGGCGGATGTCGGTTACGCGCTATTACCGTCGGCACAGGGTAAGGGCTACGCCAGCGAAGCGCTGGCGGCCATTTGCGATTATGGTTTTCACCAGCTTTCGCTGTGGGCTATTAATGCCTGGGTACTGGGCGATAATCAGAGTTCGGCGCATCTGTTGGAAAAGCACGGATTTATCCGTACACAGGTGTTGGAAAAAGCCTATCAGCTTAACGGCGAGCATTTTGACGATTGGGTGTATCGGCGGGAAAACGCCCTCACTCATCCGTGAGGGCGAGAAGGGTTATTTCAGCGCGCCGCTGAGGAACTGCTGCAAACGCGGGCTTTTCGGATTGCCGAACACCTCTTCCGGTTTGCCTTCTTCCTCAATTTTCCCCTGATGGAGGAAAATGACGTGCGAAGAGACATGGCGCGCAAAGCCCATTTCGTGGGTCACCACCACCATGGTTTTCCCCTCTTCCGCCAGTTGCTGCATGATACGCAGCACCTCGCCCACCAGTTCAGGGTCCAGCGCGGAAGTCGGTTCATCAAACAGCAAGACCTCCGGCTCCATCGCCAACGCCCGGGCAATGGACACACGTTGCTGCTGTCCACCGGACAGATGCACCGGATATTTACCCTGTTGCCGCTCGTCGATGCCCACCTTTGCCAGATACTTCACCGCCCGCTCGCGCGCTTCCTGCTTGCTCAGGCCCAGCACCTGAATGGGGCTTCCATCACGTTCTCCAGCACCGTCATGTGGCTCCACAGATTGAAGTGCTGGAAGACCATTGTCAGGCGCGTGCGTAGCAGGCGCAGTTGGTTTTTATCAGCCACCTTGAGTTGACCGTCATTATCGCGCACCAGGCCAATATTCTGCCCATTGACGATAATCGTGCCTTCGCTCGGCTTTTCGAGGAAGTTAATGCAGCGCAGAAAAGTACTTTTTCCCGACCCCGACGAACCGATAATGCTGATCACATCGCCAGCGTTAGCTTTCAGCGACACGCCCTTCAGCACCTCGTGCTCACCGTAGCGTTTGTGCAGGTCGATTACGTTTAGTTTTTTATCAGCCATCATGTTCTCAGTGCGTAGAAGTCGGTTTCATATGCTGTAACCAGCGCTTTTCCGCTTTGCGGAACAGGCGAATCAGCACATAGGAGATAATCAAATAGAGCACCGCTGCAATGCCGAACGCGGTAAACGGCTGATAGGTCGCCGAGTTGATATCGCGGGCAATTTTCAGCAGATCCGGGACGGTCGCGGTGAACGCCAACGCTGTCGAGTGCAGCATCAGGATCACCTCGTTGCTGTAGGCAGGCAGTGCGATGCGCAGTGCCGACGGCAGAATAATGCAGCGGTAGAGCTTAAACGATGAGAAGCCGTAGGCGCGCGCAGCCTCGATTTCCCCGCCGGCACCGAGCGAATCGCCCCAGCGAAAATCTCGGTGGTGTAAGCGCAGGTGTTGAGGGTTAAGGCCAGCACCGTACAGTTCAGGCCGCTGCGGAAAAAGGCGTTCAGCAGTTCGGTGCCTTTGACAATCTCCAGCGTATACATCCCGGAATAGAACACCAGCAACTGCACATACAGCGGCGTGCCGCGAAAAATATAGGTGAACAGCCACACCGGAAACTTAATGTATTTGTTGCTTGAGACGCGGGCGATGGCGAGAAACAGCGCCATAATGCCGCCCATCACCACCGACAGCACCAGCAGCCACAGGGTGATCGCCACGCCGGTAAAGCGGTAACCGTCGGTCCACAGCAGCGCTTTCCAGTACTCCTGAATAATCTCAATCACAGGTCAGCCCTCTTCACGCCCACGGAGTAGCGGCGTTCGAGCAGCAGCAACACGCCATTGGAAACGGTAGTAAATAGCAGATAAATCAAGCCACAGACGATGGCAAAATAGAACGGTTCCCAGGTGCTCTTGCCGGCCAGTTGGGTGGCCTTGACCACATCTTCCAGCCCCAGCAGCGACACCAGCGCGGTGGCTTTGAGGATCACCTGCCAGTTGTTGCCAATCCCCGGCAGCGCGTAACGCATCATGGCCGGAAAAAGAATACGACGGAAGGTTTGACCGCCGGTAAAACCAAAGGCCGTCGCGGCCTCAATATGCCCTTTCGGCACGGCCATAAAGGCCCGCGGAAGGTTTCGGTGAAATAGGCACCGTAGATGAAACCCAGGGTGATAATCCCGGCGATCATCGGGTCAATATCAAACTGCCCGATACCGAGCGAGTCGGTGATAAGGTTAAGTACCATCTGCAGACCATAAAAGATCAGCAGCATCAGCACTAAGTCGGGCACCCCACGAATCAGCGTGGTGTAGCCCTCAAAAATTAACGCCAGTACGCGATTTCGGGAGAGCTTGGCTCCCGCGCCAACCAGACCAATAAGCACGGCCAGAACCACTGAGCTGATAGCCAGCTCAAGGGTGACAAGGGCGCCCTGAAAAATTACCTGTGAAAACCCGTACAGCATGCTGCCAGTCCTGTCTTTACGCCCATCGCCCCGTGCGTGCGAAGCGATGGGTTACTCGTGATGATTATTCGCCGTAAACGTTAAAATCGAAGTACTTCTTCGCCAGCTTGTCGTAGGTGCCGTCAGCACGCATTTCAGCAAACGCCTTGTTCAACGCGTTCAGCAGTTCGGTATCGTCTTTACGCAGGCCCATACCGGTACCGACGCCAAACAGCTTTTCGTCTTTAATGGACGGGCCACCGAACTGGTAGTCTTTGCCGATCGGCTGTTTCAGGAAACCTTCGCTCGCCGCCACTTCATCCTGGAACGCCGCGTCGATACGGCCGGCTGTCAGGTCAGAGTAGATATTGTCCTGGCCCTGGTAGGAGACGATTTCAATCCCTTTCGGCGCCCAGTGCTCGTTACCGTAGGTTTCCTGGGTGGTGCCCTGCAGCACGCCCACGCGCTTGCCTTTCAGCGTGGCGAGGTCCGGGCTAACCGGGGAACCTTTTTTCACCACCAGACGCGAGTCGGCGGCATAAAGTTTGTCGGTAAAGGCGATTTCCTGCTGACGTTTTTCCGTGATCGACAGCGATGACATGATGGCATCGATTTTCTTCGCTTTCAGCGAGGGGATCAGTGCGTCCAGCGGGTTCTCCACGAAGGTACATTGTGCCTGGATGCGCTTACAGAGCTCTTTTGCCAGATCAATGTCAAAACCCACTAATTCACCCTGGGCATTTTTCGACTCGAACGGTGCGTACGTTGGGTCAGTGCCGATACGTACTTTTTGCGGAATTGCTGCAAATGCGCTGGAAGCAGAAGCAAGCGCTAAGACCAGAGAAAAAGACAACGCCAGTTTTTTCATAATCATCCTCAACAGACCGAAATTCTTGTGGGTTTTTAGAAATTATCTGAGCAGTTATCGTGCCATCTTTCGGCCCATCAAGGCAAAGTATTCTGCCCTTCCTGCTGGCTTTTTTCTCATTAAAAATGCTTAATTATGCAACCGCGCACAACTTTCGAGCAAAAAACGCACCATCATGGTGCATCGCAAAATATATGCACCATGATGACACTTCGGACCGCTTAGTCGCCGTAGACGTTAAAGTTGAAGTATTTCTTCGCCATTTTGTCGTAGGTACCATCGGCACGCAGTTCCGCCAGCGCTTTATCCAGTGCCGCTTTCAGCTCAACGTCGTCTTTACGTAGCCCAACGCCCGTGCCGTCGCCGAAGTATTTCTTGTCTTTCACCGACGGACCGGCAAAGTCAAAATCTTTCCCGGCGGGTTGTTTGAGGAAGCCTTCGCTGGCGGCCACTTCGTCCTGAAACGCGGCGTCAAGACGCCCGGCGGCCATGTCGGAGTAGATCAGGTCCTGATTTTGATAAGCGACCACGTCAACGCCTTTACTCCGCCAGTTTTCATTGGCATAGGCTTCCTGAGTCGATCCCTGCAGCACGCCAATATGCTTGCCTTTCAGGGCGTCCAGCGTCGGCTTAATGGCCGAGCCTTTCGCGGCTATCAGGCGAGAGTCAGCCGCGTAAAGCTTGTCGGAGAAGGCAATCTCCTGCTGACGTTTTTCCGTGATGGACAATGAAGAGATGATGGCATCGATTTTCTTCGCTTTCAGCGAAGGAATCAGCGCATCAAAGTCGCTCCCCACCCAAGTGCACTTGATGCTGGCGCGTTTGCACATTTCGTTGCCCAGATCGATATCAAAGCCGATGAAATCGCCTTTGGCATCTTTCGATGAGAACGGTGCGTAGGTGGTATCGGTACCGATGCGAATGCTCTGCGGCAGTGCGGCAAAAACGCTGGCGGCGCTGCTGAGGCCCAGCAGCAAAGAGAGAGCAAGAACCGTCTTCTTCATACGTTCCCCTATTAAATCGTGATGTTGTTAACTGCGATATAGTTATGTTGTGTTGTGCTTGCCAACCTGACATTGCATCTTCTGTGCCATATTTTTCGTCATAACAGCAAACAACGTTAAATATGTTAACAATAAGATAACAAGAGGTGAACATGAGGGAAGATATCAGCCGCAGCGTATAAATCGAGCACAAAAACGCAATCGGGATGATTAAATAGCGAGGATTTGATCGGCGTTGCAGATTTGCCCTGAAACAGGGCAAAAGATACATTAAGCGCGCTTTTTCGTGCGCGGTCAGGCTCCCGACCAGCGGGTAAACAGATCGTCCGGCAACGCGATATCGAACTGATCGAGCACCCGGTTAACGGTCTGGTTGATGACGTCATCCAGCGTTTGTGGTCGATGATAGAACGCCGGCACCGGCGGCATGATAACGGCACCTATCTCTGCCGCCTGAGTCATCAGCCGCAAATGCCCCAGATGCAGCGGCGTTTCACGCACGCACAGCACCAACGGGCGACGCTCCTTCAGCACCACGTCGGCAGCGCGCGTCAGCAGGCCGTCAGTGTAACTGTTCACGATGCCGGAAAGGGTCTTGATGGAACAGGGTAAAATCGCCATACCCGCCGTTTTGAACGAACCGGAGGAGATACTGGCGGCAATATCCCGCGCGTCGTGTACGACGTCGGCCAGCGCCTGAACCTCACGCAGCGACAGGTCCGTTTCCAGCGATAGCGTCTGTCGTGCCGCCAGACTCATCACCAGATGCGTTTCCACATCCGGTACAGATTGCAGCACTTCGAGCATACGCACGCCGTAAATGGCGCCGCTGGCGCCGGAGATTCCAATGATGAGTCGTTTCACGCTGACCGCCTTGTATCCGTAATGGCGCCAACTTTGCCGGATTACGGCGCCAGACGCAACCGTGACGCGCTGGCGTCGGTCACAGAACTTTCGCGGGCCACCAGCCTTACCGGCAGCAGCAGATTTCTTTCGCTCTCCTCGCCAAGCAACAACTGGAAAGCATCACGCCCCAACTCACGTTTATCGACGGCCACCGTCGACAGCGGCGGATGCGCCCAGGCCGCGGCGTCGATATCATCGAAACCGACAATCGCCACGTCTTCCGGGACGCGAATCCCCCGGCGCGCGCATTCGCGCATTGCCACCAGCGCCGCCACGTCGTTGTAGGCGAAAATCGCATCCGGCGGCTGCGCCAGCGCCAACAGCTGTGACATTCCCTCCACCAGCGCCTGCTCGATATCCTTCACCGGCGGCACCTCAATGCGGTAGGCCGCGGGCAGAACCAGACCGGCATCGAATAACGCCTGCTGGTAGCCCTCGACGCGCTGGCGAATACTGTAGTGGCGCTGAGACGTGCCCAGAAACGCAATGCGCGTTCTCCCTGCTCCAGCAGATGGCGGGTTGCCACAAAGCCGCCGTGGTAGTTATCCGGGTTCACGCAGGGAAAGTCGGCCGCCCACAGATCGACCAGCGCCACCGGCAGCGCCGACTGGCGTAACTCTGCCAATACCTCAGGTTCAAGATATCCCGCGCAGATTAACGCGTCCGGCTGGTGCAGATTAATCAGATCCGCCACCGCATCTTCCGGGCCAATAGGCTGGAAGCTCATCGCGATGTCGTTTTCACGGCAGGCATCCGCCACGCCGAGCATCACCGTGGAATAGAACGGCAGCGCGCTGGCGATATTGTGTTCGCGGTGCAGCAAAAACAGCAGCCGCTTGATGCGCCCACTGCGCAGGCGGCTGAAGTCGTACCCTTCCGCCTGGGCAATCGCCAGAATACGCTGTCGCGTTTCATCGCTCAGCCCCGGCTGCCCTTTCAGCGCACGAGAAACTGCCGCAATCGAGACGCCGCACGCGCTGGCAATGTCTTTGATTCGGGTTTTCTTCACCATCCTTCGCTTTACCTCATTAACGGCCTGACGGGACAAAGAGTATCACGCGTGGTCATCCCCCTGCAATCTTAAGTTTTATTTTTACTAAACATTTTAATACTCAGCACCAATATGTGTTCGTGTCGGCGAAAAACCCTCTCCAACCAACATAAATTGTGATAACAATCACCATTTTTAGTTTATTTATAGTAAAAACAAGATCAATTTCACCATTTGAAATCTACGTTATATACCCACATCTGGCCCAGGTTCTATCCTCAACGCCGCTAGTTATTTACTAAAAATTCGTCAGAGATACGCCGTAATGACTTTTTGAATCATCACACCCTGTTCGAGGATTGGTTATGACCATTGCTGATAACCTGGATACCGATGTCCAGACCGTTGATGCGGGAGAGACGCTCTCTACCGCGAAAAGATAGGCTATGGATTAGGCGATGCTGGCGGGCATTGCATCTCAGATTTGATAAGCGGCTTTTTACTTTTTTTCTATACCGACGTCTTTGGGCTCAGCCCGGCTATCGTCGGTGCGATGTTCTTTACGCTGCGAATTTTCGACGCGATTTCCGACCCGGTAATGGGCGTGATTGCCGACCGCACCCGCAGCCGCTGGGGGCGCTTTCGTCCGTGGCAGCTGTGGACCGCCGTACCGCTTGGCGTGATTGGTATCCTGACGTTTACCGTCCCGGACATGAGCGCAAACATGAAAATTGCGTGGGCGTTCGGCACCTATTTCCTGCTCTCCATCGGCTATACCGCCAACAACGTGCCTTACTGCGCGCTGATTAACGCCATCACCAACCGCCACGATCAGGTGATGTCCTGTCAGTCCTGGCGCTTTGTGCTCAGCGGCATTGCCGGTTTCCTCGTTTCCGTCGGTCTGCCGTGGATGGTGGAATTCTTTGGTCAGGGCAACCTGGCGAAAGGTTATCAGTATGGCGTAACCGTGCTGTGCACCATCGGCATGGTGCTGTTTCTGTTGTGCTTTTTCTGGGTCAAAGAGCGCGTCCCTTATCGCTGGCGGGCAATTTCACCCTTCGCGAACACCTGAAGGGGCTGCGTAAAAACGATCAACTGCTGATGATGCTCATTATGTCGTTCCTGCTGGTAAACATTCTGTGCATCCGCGGCGGCGGCTATATGTATTTTATCTCCTACGTGCTGCAAGGCAGTGCGGCCTACATGTCGCTGTTCTTCGGCATTCTGACGATTGCCGGGATCGCTGGCGCGGTGATCGTCAATCCGCTCTCCCGCCGCGTGGATATGGTACGTCTGTACTACTGGACCAACCTGGTGCTGGTCGCTTTCGGCGTCGGTATGTACTTCCTGCCCACCGGCCCGCAGTTCCAGATACTCTGGCTGATCTGCATTGCGGTTAACAGCGTGATTCAGGGCTTCACCCTGCCGCTGCACTTCTCGATTATGGCCTTCGCCGACGACTATGGCGAATGGAAAACCGGCGTGCGCTCCTCCGGCATGAACTTCGCCTTTAACCTCTTTTTCATCAAGCTCTCCTGGGCCTCTTCCGGCGGCATTATCAGCCTGATCCTGATCATGGTGGCCTACCAACCAGGGCTGGGGAACCAGACGCCAGCATCTATTCATGGCATTACCCTGCTGCAAAGCCTGGTTCCAGCGCTGTTCCACTTTGTTCTCGCCCTGTGCCTGCTGAAGTGCCGTCTGAACGGCCCGATGATGAAACGTATTTCTACCGATCTTCACCAAAGACATTCACACATTTCTTGAGGTAAACATGATGCAGTCTGATGTGATTGAAGCCGATCTGAACCGTATTACCGTCACCGACCCGTTTCTGGGCGAATATCAGCGGCTGATCCGCGATGTGGTGATCCCTTATCAGTGGGAAGCGCTTAATGACAATCTTCCGGAGGCCGAGCCAAGCCATGCGCTGGCGAACTATCGCATCGCCGCCGGGCTTGAACAGGGTGAGTTTTACGGCATGGTCTTCCAGGACAGTGACGTCACCAAATGGCTGGAAGCGGTTGCCTGGTCGCTGAGCCAGAAGCCGGATGCCCGGCTTGAACAGACCGCCGATGAAGTGATCGAGCTGCTGGCGCAAGCACAGTGCGAAGATGGTTATCTCAACACATGGTATACCGTGAAAGAGCCGGGCCAGCGCTGGACCAACGTCGCCGAGTGCCACGAAATGTACTGCGCCGGACATCTGTTCGAAGCCGCCGTGGCGTTCTTCAACGCCACCGGTAAGCGCCGTCTGCTGGAAATCGCCTGCCGGTTTGCCGATCATATCGACACCGTTTTTGGCCCGAACGACGGCCAGCTGCGCGGCTATCCGGGCACCCGGAAATCGAGCTGGCGCTGATGCGCCTGTACGAAGTCACCCGGGAACCGCGATACCAGGCGCTGGCCAGTTTCTTCGTCGAGGAGCGCGGCCAGCAGCCGTACTACTACGATATTGAGTTTGAAAAACGCGGCGGTACCCGGCACTGGATCGGCTGGGGCGAAGCATGGCCGGGAATGATTAAAGATAAAAGCTATACCCACGCGCATAAGCCGCTGTCAGAGCAGAACGAAGCCGTCGGCCACGCGGTGCGTTCGGTGTATCTGATGACCGGCCTGGCGCACATTGCACGCATGACCCAGGATGAAGAGAAGCGCCAGACCTGCCTGCGCATCTGGAACAATATGGTGCAGCGCCGCATGTACATCACCGGCGGCATTGGCTCGCAGGGTATCGGCGAAGCCTTCACCAGCGATTACGATCTGCCGAACGACACCGCCTACGGCGAGAGCTGCGCCTCCATCGGCCTGATGATGTTTGCCCGCCGCATGCTGGAGATGGAGGGCGACGCCCACTACGCCGACGTCATGGAGCGCGCGTTCTACAACACGGTGCTGGGCGGCATGGCGCTGGACGGCAAGCACTTCTTCTACGTTAACCCACTGGAAACGCACCCGAAAAGCATTCCGCATAACCACATTTACGACCATATCAAACCCGTTCGCCAGCGCTGGTTCGGTTGCGCCTGCTGCCCGCCGAACATCGCCCGCACGCTGGTCGCCATTGGCCACTACCTCTTCACTCCGCGGCAGGACGCCCTGTTTATCAACTTCTACGCCGGTAGCGAGGCGCAGTTCACGGTGAACGATCGGACTCTGGCGCTGAAAATTGAGGGCAACTATCCGTGGGATGAGCAGGTCACGATCCGCTTTAGCCAGCCGCAGACGGTTGAACATACGCTAGCGCTGCGCCTGCCGGAATGGTGCGAAGCACCTCAGGTACAAGTGAACGGTGAAGCCGCGCAGGGCGAAACCATCAAAGGCTATTTGCATCTGCACCGCCAATGGCAGGAAGGCGACGTGATTACGCTGCATCTGCCGATGACCATTCGCCGGGTTTACGCCAACCCGCTGGTGCGCCACGCTGCCGGTAAAGTGGCGATTCAGCGCGGGCCGCTGGTCTACTGCCTGGAAGAAGCGGATAACGGCACCGAGCTGCACAACCTGTCGCTGCCGAAAACCAGCGTGTTCCGTGAGATTCAGGGCGTGGGCGTACTGAAAGGTAAAGTGCTACTGCAGGCGGAGGGGCTACGTGTCCCGACGGCGCTGGAAGAGAAACCGCTGTACAGCTTTGATAACCGCCAGACGGCGGCCGAAAAGCAGACCTTAACCTTTATTCCGTGGTTTAGCTGGGCCAACCGTGGCGAGGGCGAAATGCGGATTTGGGTGGACGAGGCGTAATCTATTCTGAAGAGTAAAGCGTTCTCGCGATGCGGGAACGCTTTTTCCTATTTCAATGTGGGCCTGAAGCAAAACCATGAGGCGATAATGCAGGCCATCAGCAGCAGTTCAATCAACATAATCAACAGCCCCTGCCTGCTAAACCAGGTGCCAATAATAATCGCGATATTGGTCACCACCACAAACCCTGCCACCCAGGGAAATAACGGCGAGCGGTAACGCAGTAAGCTGCGCGAATACACGCCCTGATTCACCGCACGTCGAAAGCGATACTGGCACCAGCCAATCACGATCCACGCCAGACATCCGACCTGCCCGGTACTCGCTATCAGGTAGAGATAAAACTGCTGTGCAGAGATATAACGTGTCAACATTGAGACCAGCGCCAGAACGACGGTCAACATAATGGCGTTTACCGGCACGCCATTGCGACTGACTCGACTGAAACACGCCGGGGCAAAACGATCACCCGCCATCGACCATAGCATGCGCGAGCTAGCATAAATCGCCGAGTTCGCCGCTGACACCGCAGCAGAGAAGATAACCAACGTCATTAATACCTCAGCCCCTGGGATCCCGCATGAGAAAATACCCAGACAAAGGGACTTTGCCCATTGGGGATACTGTCTCGGGGATACACCAGTGCCAGAATGGCGATAGCCAGGCCATAGAATAAGATGATCCTCATACCAATGCCAAGAATCACTTTCGGTAAAATAGTCTGTGGTGACTCAGTTTCCCCCGCAGCATTCCCCACTAACTCAACGCCCTGAAAAGAGTAGATAACAACGGTCATACAGACCAGAATTTGCCACCAGCCGTGTGGAAACCATCCGGCAGATGTTTTCAGCGTCGGATGCCAATGGGCTTGTCCGGCCAATGAATAGATCATTACGGCCCCGCCACAATAAACAGTACGATGGCAAAAACTTTAATGGCTGAAAGCCAATACTCACATTCACCGAAACTTTTCGCCGAACAGAGATTAATGAGCGTTAACGTAACAAGGATAATAAGGCAAAAATAATGTACAGGAATGGAGGGGAAATAGTGATGCGCGATAAAACCTGCGGCGGTTAAATCGGCAGCCAGAGAAAAGACCCAGCTGAACCAGTAAAGCCAGCCGATAGTATAGCTCCACAGCGGATTAGGAATAAAAATTAAGGCATAGTGCTGAAAAGAACCCGAATGAGGAAACGCGCACGACAGCTCCCCAGACACATCATGGTCGCCAGCATGATTCCGCCGGCCAGAAGATAGGCCAGCAGCGTACCCGCTGGACCAACGTTATACAACGGTTCGGCAATACCGATAAATAATCCCGTACCGATGGTGCCACCTAAGGACATCATCAGCAGGTGGCGTTTTTTTAAGTTACGACGAAGCTCGCCCTTATGCTCTATAAGAGAAGGCTCTTGCAGGGTACTCATGGTTTCTCCCTGTCTTTTCAGGATTCAGAATAACGCTACGGCCCTGCCCGTAGCGCGCTTCTTATCGAGTAAATCGCATGGCAACACCTTTGGTCTGACAAGCCATTAGCAGCCCGGTGTAATCCAGCTCAAAGCGAATCACATCCCCCACCCGTAACGGCTGGGTACACGCCTCAATATCCACAAGCGTATGGTCGCTGGTTTGTCCCAGAATGCTGATCCCATCATCACAGGGAACACAGTTATCCGATGGAACATCCTGGCGGCCAAACGCCAGCAGTGCGCGTTTGCGTACGCCGCTATCGACAAACGTTTTACTTTGCAAAAAGGCATCAACCCTAGTTCGCCAACGGGAACCGTCGGTTTACTATTCAGTTCAATAATTTCTGCCTCCAGCACGTACATATCCGAGCAGGCCTTATCGACCGGTTTTGTCGAGTGGTGAAACTCATCCAGATATTTCATCTCGACGTATTCGATGCCAAACTCATGCAGCCCGCCAATACGAAGATGGTTCAGCCCGCGCGGCCAGATGCCCTTATCTAATAGGTGATAGCTGGTACAGTTACCTGCGGAGAGACGGCGAATGGTGATGCCGCTGTCCTGTTCAAGCCGCGCGGCAAGCGCCAGGAAATCTTCGCCGTTTTTTACGGTTGGCAGAACGGTGCCATAGCAATTGAAGTTAGTCCCAAGGCCGTAGAGATCCAGACAAGGTAATTCTTTAATCAAAGAAATTGTGGAGAGGATTTTTTGATATTCGCTAAACCAGATACCTTCGCGTAAATCGCCCATATCAACCATCAGTAAAACCTGATGCGTTTTTTGCTGACGCTGCGCTTCCTGCGAGAGCGCGCGCAGAACAACAGGTTCACTATTTAAACTGATATCGGCATAACGGACTACATCTTCAATTTCACTAAGACAAGGACTACGTAGCAGGCAGGTGGTACAACCAATATCACGTATTTTTTTCAGGTTATAGGTTCGGGACTCCGCAATAACCTTGATTCCACCATCAAAAACAGCCTGTGCAGTTTCAACGCAGCCATCGAAAACTTTATTTACCGCCATCACCTCAATACCACTGCTTGCTAAGAGTGCTTTTTCAGTACGCGCATTCTCTTCAAGCTTCCGTAAATTGATGTGCAGAGTTGGCATATACATTTTACTTTCCCTCAACCACGTTCAGACGTGCATTACGTTTCATTGCTCGATGGTAAATCCATTCAGCGACCAGCACTGCTAATAGTGCACCACCAATAATTTTGCCGGCATATTGAAAATAGCCACCCATATCAATTTGCGATGGTGGAATAAACAGAAGAGCTACAGCAAAGGCAATGGAAATAAAGCCCAACGCAGGCAGCAAAGCGGGAAGGATTGTTCCTGGAATTTTAAAGCTTCTTGGGGTATCTGGCTGAGTCTTACGCAAGCACCAGAACGCAGGGAACATCACCAGATAAGGGATAAAATAAGTTATGGTTGTCAGCGCAGTTAACATCCAGTAGGCCGCGGCAACGCTCGGGAGATAAAAGTTGAAAAACACAGAACGGTGACAATAATTGCCTGTACGACGAGCGCAAAAGCGGGTGTTTTCCATACCGGATGCAATTGCGCAATTTTATCGCCTAACAGATTATCCTCGCGGGATGCTTCCTGAAGCATATAGATAGGGCCAACAAGCCAGGAGTTAATCTGACCAAGCGCACCGAAAAACATGCAGATAGCCATTACAGGAATCAGCCATGGCATATGCAGCGTATCCGCAGCGGAATGCATCGCTTGCATAACTCCGGCCACAATATCCGTTTTACCCGCAGGCAACAGAGTGTTTAACGCCCACGTGCCAACCATGTAAATACCGACTATCACAGCAGCAGAAACGGCCATCGCGCGCGGGAAATCACGCTGTGGATTCCGTGTGCGTCCGGCAATCATTGGCGCAACTTCCAGCCCTGCGAAAGCAAACATCATGCTGGACAGGAAAACTATCGTATCCCAATGACTCAGGTCAGGAACCCAGTTTGTCGCTGTTGCATAGTCTGTTTGCATCGGATGCCCGGTTGCTAACCAGACTATAGCCAGGATAATCAAAATAGCAGAGGGAATGAAGACACCACACCAGGCGCTGACGCTATTAATGATTTTGGTCCATTCCATACCGCGAATATTCATCAGCGTCAGTAGCCAAAATATAACGGCTGATCCGATGCCAATAAATGCTTTATTCTCTGCCAGACCATTACCAATCATATAGCCCAGTGCAGTAAAACCAAACTGCAGCATAAGCGGGAAAAATAATACGCATGAAAAAAGGAAGCAAACCACCACTATCCACGCGATACGTTTACCGAATGCTTCTTTAATCCAGACAAAAATGCCGCCATCTTTCGGCCAACCGGTAGAAAGCTCACCGCACACCATTGCTAGAGGGAAGAACAGACAAAATGCCGCAATAACCCACAACAGCATTGCTGAAGCACCGTAAGGGGCAACGTTGGGTATTTGTCGTAGACTTAGAATGGCTATGACATTCATAAAAACAATGTCTTTAATACCAAGTAAGCCAGAACTGTTGTTACTCATGGCCATCTCCTGTTATTCGTACGGAATTCATTATTCCGTCAGAATCGCGATATCCAGGGGCTTTAGACGCTCGCTAAAGCCCGACAATCCAGAATTAGTAAATGTCGTACTTGACCATATCGTCGTAGGTGTCTTCCCGGCGGATTAAGCGGTCATGACCCTCTTTATCTATCATCACAACGGCAGAACGTGGACGGTTGTTATAAACAGTTTGACTTTCAATCGTGTAAGCACCTGCATCAAGGAATGCCACAATATCGCCCGGCGCGGTGGTTTCCGGCATCAGAAACTCTTCCCCTTTTACCCCATATGGAAATAGTCACCACCATCACATAATGGGCCAGCAAGTTTTATCCACGCATCGTGCGCTTGCGTAATGCGTGAGGCGTTATAAACGTAGAAGAACCAGTCGAAGTGCTGGCTGTCGGAGAGAATGCTGTATCCTGCATCAACAAATTTCCATTCAACATGGCACTCCACATTGCCGTTGAGATCGTAGTTGGTTTTGCGTTTTTCGCAGGCAACTTCCGTCAGCAGAACCGCCGCTGAACCGGTCACTTTACGGCCTGGTTCAATACAGATCTCCACATCTGTACGCCATTTATGCACTTCACGAATAACCGCATCAGCAAAATCTTGTGCCGTAATCCCGGCGTACATATTGTCTTTTAGCGGATCGCCATTTTCTTCGTCGTATTTATAAGGAACTGGAATCCCGCCGCCAACATTAATTAGATCAAATTTTATGCCCAGCACCTCCTCCAGACGACGCGACTCATCAACCAGTACTTTAGTCGCTTTTGCAAACGGCTCAGATTCCGGAACCTGATCGCCTACGTGCATATGTAAACCGCGCAAATGAACATAAGGCATCTCAAGAATACGGCGGCAGGTCTCTTCCGCCTGTTCCAGATCCAGACCTGATTTAGCATGGAACGCAGTCACCAGTTCAGCATGCGTCGCGGACGGAACATTCGGCTCGACACGCACACAGACGTTGGCGACCTTCTTCAGCTTTCTGGAAATCGCATCGATATGGTCCAGTTCATACAGACTATCGACGTTAATCAGATAGAGATCGTTAGCAATCGCGTATTCCAGGTCGGCTGGTTTTTTCACCACGCCGTTAAATACAATCTGGTCGCCGCGAAAACCAATCTCAAGGCATTTACGAACTTCATACTGCGAGTTAGCTTCTGCACAGATACCGGCATCACGAATAGCCTGTAAAACGCCCATAACGGAACAGGTTTTTGACGCAAAGAATGTTTTCGTTTTTTTATGCGCCGCAAAAGCCTGCTGAATTTCGCTGATATTGCGAATTATCTCGGGTTCAGAGAAAACATAGAACGGTGTGGGATATTTATGAGCAAGGGCATCCAGATCCACTCCCTCGAAACAAAGATGCCCATCTTTCTGTTGAAAGCGGCGATCGCCCTCCACGACTCTGCTACGTAATTGATTGTAATTTTCAATGTTCATGTCAGTCATAACATCCTCTGCTTTATGTTCATCATAAAAAGCCACAATTTCTTAATGGATATAAAGCAACAACCATGCCACATAATTTATTCAATAAAATCAATAAATTAATTTTTTCGTGTTTTGTTTTTTTCGTCATTGAGTGTGTTATTCATCACAACGACGAAAATTTGTCACTTATAAAATAGGGCTATTAATTAGATAGGGAATAAAGTTTCACATGACATCCACTAACGAAGAGCTGACGACTGCACTCAAGATGTTTTCCCGATTTTTCGACCTGATACACCAGCCACTGGCAGTGATTAACGAGCGAGGGGAATACATCTACTACAACCAGGAGAGTGCAGATCTGGACGGGTACAGCATTAAACAGGCGATGGGTAAGCATATGCTGGATGTATACCCGAGTATGAAAGAGAATCAGAGTACTATGCTTTCATCGCTGAAGGAGGGCGTGGAGTACATTGGTCACTATCAGATTTATTACAACGCGCGTGGTCAGGCAGTAGATTACCAGCATACCACCGCCCCACTCTACTCCAGCCAGGGCAATATGGTCGGCGTTATCGAAATCGGGCGAAATATGTCTGGCGTCAGGCGCCTACAGGAACAGGTCGTTGAGCTAAACCATCTTCTTTATGCCGATAATCACGAAAAACAGCACGCGATTATTACCGAAAGCCCAGAAATGCTGAGTAACATCGCTAAAGCAAAACGGCTGGCAGTGAGCAACATTCCCGTGACCATTGTCGGGGAAACCGGAACAGGTAAAGAGCTCTTTTCACGCCTGATTCACCAATGCAGCAAGCGGGCTGACAAACCCTTCATCGCCCTGAACTGCGGTGCTCTGCCGCCTACTCTGGTTGAAAGCACCCTTTTCGGTACCCTGCGCGGTGCCTATACCGGCGCAGAAAATAGCCAGGGTTATCTGGAGCTCGCCAACGGAGGGACACTGTTCCTCGATGAACTGAACGCCATGCCCATCGAGATGCAAAGCAAACTCCTGCGTTTTTTACAGGACAAGACTTTCTGGCGATTAGGAGGCCAACACCCGATTCACTCTGACGTTCGTATTATTGCGGCAATGAATGAAGCACCCATGCAGTTAATTCAGCAGGGGCGTTTGCGCGCAGATCTCTTTTATCGGCTGAATGTCGGCATGCTCACCCTACCTCCGCTACGTACACGTCCAGAAGATATCCCGTTGCTCGCCAACTATTTCATCGATAAGTATCGACGCGAGGTACCGCAAGATATTCATGGGCTCAGCGAAGCCGCACGTGTTGCGCTTCTTGGACACGCGTGGCCGGGTAACGTAAGGATGCTTGAGAATGCGATTGTCCGCAGTATGATCATGCAGGAAAGCGATGGTATGCTGAAAAAGATCGTTTTTGAAGAAGAAGAACTTAATTTAGGCATACCGGATATCCCTACAGCTGTTAACCACATCCCGCCCATAGATCTTAGCAATGAGGGTTCTTTGGAAGAACGGGTAGCCAGCTACGAAAGGAGCCTGATTGAGACAGCACTCGATACTTATCAGGGAAATATCGCTGCGGCAGCACGTAGCCTTAATGTTTCGCGGACAACACTAAACTACAAGGTGCAAAAATACGGGATTCGTTTTGGTGTCGTACGGCAATAAAACAAGCCAGCGGCGAGACACCGCTGGCTACAAGATTTACCCTTCGTTATGCATCTCTAAATTCTCCACTTCATTCTGCAGCTGAACGGCTTTCGCATCGTCGTTACGCAGTGAGTCGAGGAAGTCGAGATAGGTCTGGTCAACGTCTTTGGTCACGTACACACCGTTAAATACCGAGCATTCAAACTGTTGAATATCCGGGTTTTCTGCGCGCACCGCGTCAATCAGATCGTCAAGATCCTGGAAGATAAGACCGTCGGCGCCGATGATCTGGCGAATCTCATCCACTTCACGCCCGTGAGCAATCAGCTCATTAGCGGTCGGCATATCGATACCGTAAACGTTCGGGAAGCGAATTTCCGGTGCCGCAGAGGCCAGGTAAACCTTCTTCGCCCCGGCTTCACGCGCCATCTCGATAATCTGCTCAGAGGTGGTGCCGCGCACGATGGAGTCATCCACCAGCAGCACGTTCTTATCACGGAACTCCGCGCGGTTAGCGTTCAGCTTGCGGCGTACGGATTTACGACGCAGCTGCTGGCCCGGCATGATAAAGGTACGGCCCACATAGCGGTTTTTCACGAACCCCTGGCGGTACGGTTTACCCAGAATACGGGCGATTTCCAGCGCGATATCGCAGGAGGTTTCCGGAATTGGAATGACCACGTCGATATCCAAGTCTTCCCACTCGCGCGCAATCTTCTCGCCAAGCTTGGTACCCATGTTCACGCGGGCGCTGTAGACGGAGATTTTATCGATAAAGGAGTCCGGACGCGCAAAGTAGACGTACTCGAACAGGCACGGGTTGCTGACCGGGTTATCGGCGCACTGACGGGTAAACAGCTGCCCTTTTTCAGTAATGTAAATCGCTTCGCCCGGCGCAACATCACGCAGGAATTCAAAGCCAAGAGTATCCAGCGCCACGCTTTCGGAGGCCACCATATACTCGGTGCGGCCATCGCCAACGTCACGTTTGCCCAGCACCAGCGGACGAATGCCGTTCGGGTCGCGGAAAGCCACCATGCCGTGGCCGATAATCATTGCCACACAGGCGTACGCACCGCGAATCTGGCGGTTGGTCGCCGCGATGGCAGCAAAAATGTTATCGGCTTCCAGCGGGTAATGACGGAAGTTATCCAGCTCGCTGGCGAAGATATTGAGCAGGATTTCTGAATCAGAGGTGGTGTTGATGTGGCGGCGTTTTTCTTCGAACAGTTTCTGACGTAACTCGTGCGCATTGGTCAGGTTACCGTTATGCGCCAGCGTAATGCCATATGGGGAGTTCACGTAGAAAGGCTGAGCCTCAGAGGCGCTGGAGCTGCCCGCCGTTGGGTACCGCACGTGGCCAATACCCATATTGCCCTGCATACGCTGCATGTGGCGGGCTTCAAAGACATCACTCACCAGACCGTTCGCCTTACGCAACCGGAAACAGTTGTTGGCATCAATGGTGATGATGCCAGCGGCATCCTGTCCACGGTGCTGCAGCACCGTTAGCGCATCATAAATCGACTGGTTTACCGGCATGACACCGGCGATACCGACAATACCGCACATACGTCTTTTCCTCGTTAAGCAACGACCCAAAGCTTATACTTTGGGCAAGAAACTTGACGAGCTTTGAAGGTATTCAAAAAACCATCTGATAACCGGCGAAAAATAGGGGATAAACTGCGACTGCTGCCAGTCTTCGCTTTTTGCCATGCCGGTAAAAGTGTCGAGGAAGAACAGGATAGCGGCGATAATCAGCACCCGCGCAGCGCGCCGAAGCAGACGCCCAATACCCTGTCGGTACCCGACAAACCGGTCTTCTCCACCAGCTGACCTATCACGTAGTTGACGATAGCGCCGACGATGAGCGTCGCGATAAACAGCGCCGCAATAGCAATCCCATTTCGAACCCGTTCGTCTTCAAAGCCCGTAAACCAGACAGACAGGTCAGTGTAGTAATGGCTGGCTACGTAAAAAGCACAACCCACGTGACCAACGATAGCGCTTCACGAACGAAGCCACGGATAAGGCTCACTAAGCAAGAAAAGCCAGCACCGCGATAATGGCGTAATCAATCCAGACCATATTTGTCCCACGATTTTACGCCCTGTCATCCAGTTCGGGCGCATTCTAACAGAAAAAGAAAACGTTTGCGTAGGGATTTCCTTCCCTGGCATAAATAAAAAATGGCGCTGAAAAAATATTCAACACCATCGTTTTTCTGGTCGCTTTCGGCGTTGTTTGTGGCCCTCACCCCGACCCTCTCCCCAAAGGGGCGAGGGAGAAGATTGGAGCTGAACTTATCGACAACTCCCTACGGTCCCCTCTCCCTCAGGGGAGAGGGTTAGGGTGAGGGGAAAATCCCACGCCTTAGTTCGGCGTGTACCCCATCACCACACCGCTCAGCCCCGACAGCTGTTTAAGCTCGCCAAGCGAACCTTTCAGCTTATCTTTCGAGGCATCCGGGCCGACCAGAATTCGGGTGATTTTACCCTGAACCGGCGTCGAAGGCGACGTGAAAGCGTGGTAGCCCGCACCGCGCAGGCTGGCCACAATTTCGTTAACCTTGTCGGCGTTCTTCAGCGCACCAAGCTGCACCACGTAGGCTTTGCCCACCGGCGCGGGTTTCTCTTCCGGCGCCGCTTTTGGCGGCGGCGTCGTGGCGGCAACCTGTTCCGTCACCGGCTTCGGCTGCGGCTTCGGTTTTTCCACGGGTTTCGGCTTTATCGGTTCGGCAGTCGGTGGGATCTGTTCCAGATCGCCGTTGCCGTTTACCGCCAGGCGGCTGGAATCGAGCGACGGTGCCGCGGCATCGCCTGCCCGAACTTCTTCCGCTGCGCCTTCCGGCGGCTGTGCAGGCAACGCCTGAGTCGCCGTCGGCAACATATCCGGTTCATCGCGATCGCCTGGTTTAGGGACCAACGGGATAGCCGCAAACTCGTCCTGATAATGCTTTTTTTGCCCGTCAAGCAGCCCTGGCAGCACAATGACCCCCAGAGCAACCAACACTATCGTCCCGACAAGACGGTTCTGAAACTTACTTGCCACCGGCTCTCCCCGCGTCTAACTCTTCCATCACATGCGCTACGGTGTGGAAAGACCCACACACCAGCACCGTATCTTCCGGCGCGGCGTCCGCCATTGCGGCATGCCACGCCTGCGCCACGCTGCCATAAACGGCACCCGCGCGCAGATGTTCGCGCAGCTGCTCTGCCGTCGCACCGCGCGGTCCTTCGAGAGGTGCACAGTACCAGCTGTCGACGACGCTTTCCAGACAGGCCAGCGTACCGGCAATGTCTTTATCATGCAGCATACCAATAACCGCCAGTACTCGCCCGGTTTTCGGCAATGATTTGAGACGCCCGGCAAGGTAGCCTGCGGCATGCGGGTTATGCGCAACGTCGAGAATCACGCGAGGCTGCAGTTGGATGGTCTGGAATCGGCCCGGCAGAATCGCGCTGGCGATGCCCTCGCGAATAGCCTCTTCGCTCACCTTAAGCCCACTGGCGCGCAGCGCAGCCAGCGCGGTGGCGGCATTCGGTTGCGGGACATTCGGCAACGGCAGCTCGCGAAGTTCACCCTGCGCGTCGCTAAAGCTCCAGCTGTGCTCGCCCACCGTATAGCGCCAGTCGACGTCACGCTGCATCAGCAATGCGCCTTTCTCCTGCGCGACGTCGGCGATTGTGCGCGGCATATCAGGTTCCCCACCACCGCCGGTCGCCCGCCGCGGAACACGCCCGCTTTTTCGCGGCCAATGCTTTCACGATCCGGGCCCAGCCAGTCGGTGTGGTCCAGCGCGATACTGGTCACCACCGCGACGTTGGCATCAACAATGTTGGTAGCATCCAGCCGCCCGCCGAGGCCCACTTCGAGAATCGCTACGTCAACGTTTTGCTGTTTGAACAACCACAGCGCCGAGAGCGTGCCGTACTCAAAATAGGTTAACGAGGTGTCGCCACGCGCCGCCTCAATCGCGGCAAACGAAGCCGTATGGGCGCTTTCCGCCAGCTCCTCTCCCTGTACGCGGACACGTTCGGTGTAGCGCACCAGATGCGGGGAACTGTAAACGCCCACTTTATAGCCCGCCGCCATCAGAATGGTTTCCAGCGTGCGGCAGGTGGTGCCTTTGCCGTTGGTGCCCGCGACGGTGAAAACAAACGGTGCCGGCTGCAGCACATCGAGCGAACCCGCGACCTGGCTGACGCGCGCCAGCCCCAGATCGATGGTTTTTGAATGGAGGTTTTCCAGATAAGAAAGCCACGTAGCCAGGGGCGACGTGGCCTGAGGAATAAGATGTTTGTCCATGGTGCCCGCAACTTTCAACGGTGAATAGAGATAAAAGCAAAAGGGCAGAGCCAGCCGGCCCTGCCCTTTACATCATCAGGCCTCTGGTTCCTGATCCGGTACCGGCGGTACCACCACGCTTTCACGCGGCGCGTCCGGATTCGGTGCCGGAAGGTTCATCAGCTTCGCCAGGATACTGGCCAGCTTCAGACGCATTTCCGGGCGGCGAACGATCATGTCGATCGCGCCTTTTTCGATAAGGAATTCACTGCGCTGGAAGCCCGGCGGCAGTTTCTCACGCACGGTCTGTTCGATAACACGCGGGCCAGCAAAGCCGATCAGCGCTTTCGGTTCTGCGATGTTCAGATCGCCCAGCATCGCGAAGCTGGCGGAGACGCCGCCCATGGTTGGGTCGGTCAGCACGGAAATATACGGTAAACCGCGTTCCTGCATTTTCGCCAGCGCAGCGGAGGTTTTCGCCATCTGCATCAGGGACATCAGCGCTTCCTGCATGCGCGCGCCGCCGGATGCGGAGAAGCAGATCAGCGGGCAGTTGTCTTCCAGCGCCTGCTCAACGGCACGCACAAAGCGCGCGCCAACCACGGAACCCATAGAGCCGCCCATAAAGGAGAACTCGAAGGCCGCAGCGACAACCGGCATGTCATGCAGGGTGCCCTTCATGACCACCAGCGCGTCTTTCTCACCCGTCTCTTTCTGAGCGGATGCCAGACGATCTTTATACTTTTTAGAGTCACGGAACTTCAGCACGTCTTTCGGCTCAAGTTCGCTACCCAGTTCTACCAGGGACCCTTCATCCAACAGGCTATGCAGGCGATTACGCGCTGACATACGCATGTGGTGATCGCACTTCGGGCAAACCTCGAGGTTACGCTCCAGCTCGGCGCGATACAAAACCTGACCACAGCTATCGCACTTGGTCCATACCCTTCCGGGATGCTCGCCTTGCGGGTAGGTGTGATGTTGCTTTTAATTCGTTCAATCCAGCTCATTGATAACCTTTCTGCCTGAACCTGGTCGATGCCAGTTTTGCCATTAAGGGGCCGCGCATAATGCCACTTTTCCCCTTCATAGACCATGAATGTTGCACATTAAAACATAACAGCCCGAAACTTGGCATAAAAAAGTGGTCGAACCGCGAAACATGTCGTAACAGGGCACGGCTGAATCGTGCCCGCGTGCAGGGTTTATTTTGCCTGTTTTGCCGCCTTGCGACGGTGACGGATCACTTCGATTACCCCGGCAGCACCGACAGAACGATGATCGCCACAATCAGCAGCTTCAGGTTCTCTTGTACCACCGGCAGGTCGCCGAACAGATAGCCCGCGTAGGTGAACAGCAGCACCCACAGCAGCGCGCCCGCGACGTTATAGAGCGCAAAATGACGATAGGACATGTGGCCCATTCCCGCCACAAAAGGCGCGAATGTTCTGACGATGGGGACAAATCGCGCCAGAATAATGGTTTTTCCACCATGTCTATCGTAGAAGGCATGGGTCTTATCCAGGTAGCTGCGACGGAAAATTTTCGAGTCCGGATTGCTGAACAGCTTCTCGCCGAACAGCCTGCCAATGGTGTAGTTCACCGCATCGCCGACAATCGCCGCAATCACCATCAGCACAACCATCACATGCACGTTGATGTCGTTCGTCGGCAGCGCGGAGAGTGCCCGGCGACAAACAGCAGCGAGTCGCCCGGCAGGAATGGTGTTACCACCAGCCCCGTTTCACAGAACAGAATCAGGAACAGAATGGCATACACCCAGACGCCATACTGCGCGACCAGCTCCGCCAGGTGCACATCAATGTGCAGAATGAAATCAATTAAAAAACGGATAAGATCCATATTGTTTAGCCCCAAATGACTACGTTAGTCCGCCAGGAATAGCGGGCCCATCGGCACGGAAGGCAGCGCAAAGTGCGCGGGTAGTCCACCGCCACCAGATACAACCCTTCCGCTTTCGCCGTTGCGGCGGCAAGCGTCCTGTCTTTTGCCGCCAGCAGTTCTGCAATCCAGCTCTCCGGCTGGTTTCCTGCGCCAACTTCCATCAGGCTGCCAACAATATTCCTTACCATATGGTGAACAAAGGCGTTTGCCTTAATGTCCACCACAATATAAGCGCCGTAACGCGTCACATTAATGTGCATAACGTTACGCCACGGCGTGCGCGACTGACACTGCACCGCGCGAAACGAAGTAAAGTCGTTTTCGCCCAGCAGGCTTTGCGCCGCGCGATGCATCCGCTCGGCATCCAGCGGCTGGTGATAGTGCGTTACCCCTGCCCCAGCACCGCCGGACGCAGCCGGTGGTTGTAAATCACGTAGCGATAGCGGCGCGCCGTCGCGCTAAAACGCGCGTGAAAATCGTCGGGCACAGCTTTCACCCAACGCACCGCAATGTCACCAGGTAAATTCGCATTTACGCCGAGCGTCCACGCCGCATCTTTACGTACGGCATGAGTGTCGAAGTGCACGACCTGGCCGGTCCCGTGTACGCCTGCGTCAGTGCGACCGGCGCAGAAGACATTAATCGGTTCGTTAGCCACCTGCGAAAGCGCCTTTTCCAGCTTCTCCTGCACGCTGCGCACTTCGTTTTGCCGCTGCCAGCCGTAGTATTTGCTGCCGTCGTACTCAATGCCCAGCGCAATTCGATAGACCGGCAGTTGCTCCATTTCAGACATCAGTACAGATACTCCTGCACCAGTTTCTCGGCGATTTTCACCGCCATCAGCGCGCCGCCAAAGCGAACGTTATCCGCCACCGACCAGAACTGAACCTGCTCCGGCATGCCGTAATCGTTACGCACACAGCCCACGGACAGATGGGCGCTACCGGTGGCATCACCGACCTGAGTCGGGAATTCGCGCTCTTCTGACAGCACAATATCTTCGCCGCGCGCAAAGGCGTCTCGCGCTTCTTCCGCCGACAGCGGACGCATGGCTTCAAACGTCACCATCTGCGCATGACCGTAGAACACCGGCGACTGAATGCAGCTGGCGGAGATCATCAGAGCGTCGTCCTGCATGATTTTACGCACCTGATCAACAATGCGACGTTCGTCGCTCACCGCGCCTTCACGATCCGGCAGCATCGGCAGCATGTTGAACGCCAGCTGGCGGCCAAAGAAATCATCTTCATCGATTGGAATACCGTTCAACAGCTTGGCGCTCTGCCCGGCCAGCGCATCGACGGCTTTTTTACCGTGCGCCGAGGCGGAGATCAGGCTGGTCACGTTGATGCGCGACAGGCCGCCGTCATCAATCAGCGGCTTCAGCGCTGCCAAAAGTTGGCTGGTCTGGCTGTCCGCCACCGCAATCACATTACGGTTGCGATAATCGGCCAGCACAAATGGGTTCACCTCCGGCACCACCAGCGGTACGTCCGGCTCCAGCGCAAACAGGCCGCTAAGATCGATAACCAGACAGCCGGCGTTAGTGGCCTCTTCAACGTAGGTGGCGCTGGCTTCCACGCCAGCCGCGAAGAACGCCAGCTGCGCCTGCGTCCAGTCAAACTCCGCCGCATCCTGCACTCTTACCGATTTACCGTTAAAACGCAGATGTTCGCCCGCGCTGTCGGTGCGCGCCAGCGCGTAGATATCACCCACCGGGAACTGACGTTCAGCAAGGGTTTCAAGCAGGGCTTCGCCTACGGCGCCGGTTGCGCCCAGGATGGCAATATTCCAGCCTTCAGACATGGTGATTTACTCCAGAAAAAAAGCGGCTCTGCCGGAGTATCCGGCAGAGGCATTAAGAAGACATTAACAGTGTACGGCGTTAAACCCGAGTTTTTGCAGCAGCGCGGCTGCGTCGGCGTCATCACACTCGACGGTCAGCGATGACCATTCGCGACGCTCAAGGTAATTTTTGCGCAGCTTGTCGAATTCGCCCGGGATCCCCGCCACTTTCCGCAGCGGCGCGTCATCGCGGCGCACATCATACACCAAATGCACCAGTCTTTTCAGCGTAGGCTGATCGAGGGGGCCGTGCAGGCTAATCCGTCCGAATTCCGGCACGGGCAGCAGTGACGAGAGCGCCACTTCCTGCGGCTGACCGATAAACTGGCTATAGGCTTCAAACACCTGGGTGGTGCCACGCGCTTTCCCTTCCAGGGTGTAGCCCGCAATATGCGAAGTGCCGAGGTCGACTTTATCCAGCAGCGCCAGGTTGAGATCCGGCTCCGGCTCCCAGACGTCGAGCACCACGCTCAGCTGCTGCCCGGCGTTCAGGCATTTCAGCAGCGCGGCGTTATCCACCACCGGGCCACGGCAAGCGTTGATCAGAATAGCGCCCGGCTTCAGGCTGGCAATCAGCGCTTCGTCGGCCAGGTGCAGCGACTTATACGGACCATCTTTATACAGCGGCGTGTGGAAAGTCAGCACGTCGGCCTGCGCCACCAGCTCGTCCAACGAACGGAAATCGCCCTCTTCGCCGTTGTCGGCGCGTGGCGGATCGCAGAGCAGCGTTTTGATGCCCAGGGCTTCCAGCCGTTTTTGCAGGCGTCCGCCTACGTTACCCACACCAACAATACCCACGGTGCGGTCGGCCAGCGCAAAACCGTCGCGCTCGGCCAGCATCAACAGCGCAGAAAATACGTACTCAACGACAGCAATCGCGTTACACCCCGGTGCGGCGGAGAAACCAATCCCTGCCTGTTCCAGCCACGCCTGATCGACGTGATCGGTGCCCGCCGTCGCGGTGCCAACGAACTTAATCGCCTTATCGCCCAGCAGCGCTTCATTCACCTTTGTCACCGAGCGGACCATCAGCGCATCGGCATCGGTTAACGCCTCGGTCGGGATCGGGCGGCCGGGGACAGCCTTAACCTCACCCAAACGGCTAAAAAGTTCGCGGGCGTAGGGCATATTTTCATCAACGAGGATTTTCACGGTTCAGTACCTGTCTGAGAACGAGAGTAAACCGGGGAAGTGTGCCATAATCTGGCCGCCAGGCATACTTGCGCCGGGCATCAGTATTCGGTTTGGAAAGGATCAATCATGACGCAACCCATTTCAGGTATGCCCGCGCGCCCTCCGGGGACAGGCCCCACTCAGCTCTCTCCTGCCGGAGAACAGCCGCTTAGTACCCAGCAACGCACGGTGCTGGAACGACTGATCACGCGCTTAATCGCGATGACCTCGCAGCAGAATGCTGAGGTTTGGGCGGGCGTAAAACACGATCTGGGGCTGAAAAACGACACGCCGCTGCTGGCGCGCCACTTTCCTGCCGCTGAGCAGAATCTGAATCAACGTATTGGTACTGCCGAACAAAAGCTCAGCACGCGCCAGACGCTGTCGCAACTGACTGAACTGCTGAATCAGGGCAATAATCGCCAGGCCGTCAGCGACTATATCCGTCAACAGTACGGGCAAACGGCCCTCAGCCAATTGACGCCGCAGCAGTTGAAAAACGTCCTGCAGTTGCTTCAACAAGGGCAGCTTTCTATTCCGCAGCCTCAGCAGCGCCCGGCGACCGATCGCCCCTGCTGCCTGCCGAGCACAATACCCTGAATCAGCTGGTGACCAAGGTTTCCGCCGCCACTGGCGACTCTACCAAGCTGATCTGGCAGTCGCTGCTTGAGCTTTCCGGCGTGAAGTCCGGCGACCCGTTACCCGCGAAACACTTTAACGCGCTGGTCACGCTACTGCAGGCGCGCCTGACCCTCAGCACGCATCCCGCCCCAACGCTCAACGTTTTGCAGGCAGCGCTCAAACAACCGCTGGAGCCGCAGGAAGGACAAGCGCTTCGCGATTTCGCCCAGCAAAACTGGAACGCCACCCCGCAGACGGTGCTGACCCAGGTGCAGGTACAGGAGTTGCTGAATCTGCTGTTCCTTAAACGTATCGAGCGCGAGCGCGTGGCCCACGCCCATACCCTGGAAGCGCGCGATCTTCAGCCCATTTATGCGCCATTTGCCCCGGCCATCAACACGCTGAAATCGTTGTCGGCGCGCCCGGGCCTGGCTTTCGTGGTGTTGATTGTCGTCGCGATGCTACTGTGGCTGGTGCTGTAAGTTCAGCGCCCTCCTCTCCGCCTTATGGTGGTCAGCAAGAAGATTCCTCTTCCGAAAATTAAAAACCCAGGTCGTGACGTCTGAATTGACTCACGTCCCAGGGTTATCGGAATAATATTGCCAGCCAGAGCATCACTTCCCCTTATAATCCCCACTCCGCGGCGGCTATTGCAGAGCGAAGGAATATCCACACCAGGACGTTATGTATTCTGTTCTGCTGCTGACATATTCACTTTATTCGCGGCAATCACGAACGGCAGATAGATAAGCGTCGCCACCACCAGACACAATACGCCAACAAATAGCGCCATCCAGTTGCCGCCGGTGCCGAAGAAGGCGATCAGCGGCCCCGGCGTCGTCCACGGTACCGCATAGGCTATCGGCGGAATAATCTCCAGCGTGATAAAGAAATAGCCAATCAGTGAGTTGACGAACGGCACCAGAATAAACGGGATCACCAGAATCGGGTTCAGTACGATCGGCAGGCCGAACATCACCGGTTCGTTAATGTTGAACAGGCCTGGCACAAAGGCCATTTTCGCTAAGTCGCGGTAGTCCTTCCGGCGAGAGGCGATAAAAATGGCCAGCAGCAAGCCCAGCGTCATCCCGGAGCCGCCGCAGTTGGCGAAGGCATCGTTGATGCCGGTCCAGGTAATCGGATACGGCGCACCCCAGGTTGAACCGTGGGAGGCGGCATACGACAGGTTCTCCAGGTTCGCTTCTGAGAAAATGGTTTCGCGAATGGCGGCAACCGTATTCGGCCCATGAATACCGAGGATCCACAGGAAGTTAGCCACCAGCCCGAGAATCAACACGGTAAAGATATTGGTGCCCATATCCTTCAGCGGCGCCTGAATCAGGGTGTAGATAAGATCGTTCAGCCCGTTTGGCGAGATTTTTGATAGCAGGTAGTTCAACACCGAGAAGAAGATCATCACGAAAAAGATAGGTAATAGCACCTTAAAAGAGCGCGCCACCGCCGGCGGTACCGCGTCCGGCATCGTGATAGCCACCTTCGGGTTTCGGGCCAGACGACAGAATATTTCGCTGGAAATCAGCGCCACTATCACCGCCACAAACAGCCCCTGAGGCCCGAGATATTTGGTGGTGAGATAGGCCTGGCCGTCAATAATCACATACGGAGTATACACCACGAAGAACGCGCCAATTGCCGTCAGGCCGCACAGCAGGTCATCCTGCTGATAGCTGATCGCCATATTGCGCGCCACGAGGAAAGTAATCAGCACAGCCATAATATTGACCGAACCGTTCATCACCGGCGTAAAAATTTGCTGCGCGTCGGCCAGATTAGGGAATAAGGTGCCTAAATGTAAAATACTGGCGATAAAACCATCCGGCGAGAGAATAGCAAAATTGATAAGGATAATCAGCGAGCTGGCCATGACTATCGGGAATGACAAAATAAAAGCATCCCGAATAGCCGAAACGTGTATCTGCGAATTCAATTTTATCGCAACCGGAACAAGGATTTTTTCCATCCCTCGTTCAAATGAATTCATTAAACCCATAGTGAACCCTTAAATTTAAAATAAAATGATTAGGCATAATTCATTTAATAACTGCACCATTTCTCATATCTGGCGAGAATATTGGTAAAAAGGTCATTAATTGACGATCACTTTAATTATTGTTAATTTTCGTAACCCGTATTTCGATCACAGTTAACCATGCCTAAGTTGTTCAATAATCGGGAAATAGATGAACGTGTTGGCCCGTCGTCGCCAAAGTGATTTTATAACCAGTTGTTTAAAAAGGATTTAAGGAGGTTCAAAAGTGGTATATCAGAACATCATAAATTTGCTGAAAAACAGATTAAACAGCTCAATCTACAATGTGGGCGATCTTCTCCCTCGGAAAAACAGCTGGCGGCACTTTATGATGTTTCGCGCAATACCTTACGCAAGGCGTTAAAAACGCTGGAAGAGGAAGGGATGATTGAACGGCGGCACGGTTCGGGAACCTACCTGCGGAACAAACATTTTCAGGCGTCGCTGACGCACCTCGACAGCTTTACTGAAATTGCCCGCAATGAAGGTAAAACACCCACGAGTCAGATCCTGAAGTTTGAGCTTCAGCGCGCATCGGACGATATCGCCACCAGTCTGAGAGTCAGCCACGGCGAACCCGTTTATTACGCCAAACGGCTGCGCTTTATCGACAATATCGCCATGCAGGTGGAGGAAACCTGGCTTTCCGCCAGCCGTTTTCCCGACCTGACGATCGCCCACATGAAGAACTCCAAATTTGCCTATATCGAGAATGAGTGTGGGGTGAAAATTATGGGTTGTTATGAATCTATCCAGCCGATTTTGCCGTCGCCAGAGGTAGCGCAGCTCCTGCACATTAGTGCGCTGGATCCGATAGTCAGGATGCAGACTCAGGCCGTCGATGAGCAGCAAAACCCTATCGATTACTCCATTCTCTACACCAACATGTTCGAGTTCCAGGTGAAATATTTTCTGCCGCGCAAAGCGACGACCGGCTCGCAGGTGCGAAGAGCCAGCCGATAAACGCTATTTGCGGAACGACCACAGCGTGACGCCAATTCCCAGTATGGCGGCAATGGCCCGCCGAGAAACACGGACGCATAGCCGAACGAGGTTGCCAGCATGCCGCCAGCGGCCCGGAGACGCCGAGCGCGATGTCCTGGAACGCGGCATAGCCACCGAGCGCCGTCCCACGTACCTGCTGCGGCACGCGCTTAACCACTTCCACCCCAGCGCCGGGAAGATCAGCGAACAACCGGCCCCGGTTAAAGCCGCGCCGGCCAGCGCATACCATGCGTCGGGCGCCAGCCACAGCAGCAACAGACCAACGGTTTCCACCAGCAGTGAGCCGACCGCCACCTTCACGCCGCCAAAGCGGTCAGGCATCCAGCCAAACAAAATGCGCACCAACACAAAGGTGCCACCGAAGGCCGTCAGGGTGAAGCCCGCCATCGACCAGCCTTTGCTGACAAAGTACAGTGAGACGAAAGTGCCAATCACCGCAAAGCCCACGCCCTGTAGCGCCAGCCCCAAGCCCGGTTTCCAGATAAGGCCAATCACGCTGAACAGCGACGGACGTTCCCCGGCCATCGCCGCCACCTTACGCACCGAGCCGTTAAAGGCCCAGGCCAGCAAAGGCAACGCCATCGTGACGCCAGCCAGCACGGCAAAGCCATAGCGGCTGTTGATATACAGCCCCAACGGCGCACCGGCCGCCAGCGCGCCAAAAATCGCCATCCCGTTCCACGACATCACTTTACCGGAACGCTTCGGGCCAACCAGCCCCATCCCCAGGTGAGCGTGCCGGTCAGCAATTGGCTTTCACCGAAGCCAAGAATTAAGCGCCCGACAATCAACAGGCCAAATTTGACCATCGTATCCATCGGCAACAGCGCCGCGCCAAGCCACGCCGCCCGGCAAAGGCACAGGCAAACATGCCCTGCAGGGCAGAACGCTTGCCGCCGTACTGATCGGCAAGACGCCCGGCGTAGCCACGGGTTAATACCGTGGCGAAAAACTGGATGCCGACGGCGATACCCACCATGGTGTTACCGTAGCCCAGTTCCTGGTGAACAAATAGCGGAATGACCGGCAGCGGAATACCGACGGTTAAATAGGTCAAAAACACCGCGAACGCGATGCGAAAAAGCGGCACGTTGGATGAAGAAGTACTTTCAGTTTGAGTTACTGCGGTCATGCTTTACTCCGAATGCTGAGTAAGGCGAGGATCTGTAGCCACGCCCCTCTACCTGGCGATCAGGATTAAGGTGCGTCGGATGACGTTAAACGCTTACGCATTATCATGATGATAATGTTGAGCCGCGAGTTTGCCTGTTCTTTCAGGCCGTTGTCAACGCGTAAAAAACCACCTGCCTAGCAGGTGGCATTGATAACGCCCCATAGGGGCGTACTGAGTCCAGACTCTGAGAGCCTTCCTTCACACTTCTTTTAGTGAAAGCTGGCTCTCTTCAACTTCATGTTTTTCCTGATACTTAACGTACTTTCTGATCATTTCTTCGTTTATACCTACGGTATCCACACAGTAACCCGTGCCCAAAAATGATTTCCCCATAACTTGTTCTTCCGCAAATAGGGAAATTTACTGAACAATCGAAGTGCCGTTTTACCCTTTAAATGACCTATTACATGTGAAATTGAAAGCCGCGGCGGTACTTTTACCAACAAATGAACATGATCTATCTGGACATTCAGCTCCACCACTTCTATACCGAGCTGTTCGCTTGAGATCCTTATCTGTTTATAGACCTCTTTACCAATATTGTTCTTCAGGATGCGAAATCGGTACTTGGGTGTCCAAACGATATGATATTGACAACACCAAAGCACATGAGATGCTTTCTGGAACCTACTCATGGTTAAATCCTTATCAGTTATGGGGATAACAGATTCGGATTTTCCCATGAGTAGCATTACTGGCAGAGCCAACCTGTTGCTGACCACCTCCATAGGAGGTGGTGTTTATGCAGGGATAAAAAAAGGAGCCAGAAGGCTCCTTTTTCTCATCCGCCGTAAAATTACAGCTTACGCATCACCAGCGTGGCGTTGGTGCCGCCAAAGCCGAAGCTGTTGGACATCACGGTGGTCAGTTTGCGATCGGTCGGTTCCGTGACGATGTTCAGGCCAGCCGCCTGCTCGTCCATCTCGTCAATGTTGATGCTCGGAGCGATAAAGCCGTGTTCCAGCATCAGCAGAGAGTAGATCGCTTCCTGTACGCCAGCGGCGCCCAGAGAGTGACCGGTCATCGCTTTCGTTGCGGAGATAGCCGGGCTGTTGTCGCCAAACACTTCACGGATAGCGCCCAGTTCTTTCACGTCGCCTACCGGAGTGGAGGTACCGTGAGAGTTCAGGTAGTCGATCGGGGTGTCAACGCCGTGCATCGCCATCTTCATGCAGCGCACCGCGCCTTCACCGGATGGAGCAACCATGTCTGCGCCATCGGAGGTTGCGCCGTAGCCAACGATTTCTGCATAGATATGCGCGCCACGTGCCAGCGCGTGTTCCAGTTCTTCAACCACAACCATACCGCCGCCGCCTGCGATGATGAAACCATCACGATGCGCGTCATAGGTACGGGAGGCTTTTTCTGGGGTTTCGTTGTATTTGGTGGACAGTGCGCCCATCGCGTCGAACTCACAGGCCATTTCCCAGCCCAGTTCTTCACCGCCGCCAGCAAACACGATGTCCTGTTTGCCCAGTTGAATCTGTTCTACCGCATTACCGATGCAGTGCGCGGAAGTGGCGCAAGCAGAGCTGATAGAGTAGTTCACACCGTGGATTTTGAACGGGGTTGCGAGGCACGCGGAAACCGCAGAACCCATCGCTTTGGTGACCACGTACGGGCCAACCGCTTTCAGGCCGCGCGGGCTGCGCATCGCGTCTGCGCCAAATACCTGCGCACGGGAGGAACCGCCGGAACCGGCAATCAGGCCCACGCGCGGGTTGTTCTGATACTCTTCTGCTTTCAGGCCAGCGTCTTCAACCGCCTGCTGCATGGAGAGATAAGCATAGATAGAGGCATCGTTCATGAAACGGACCACTTTACGGTCGATCAGACCCGTGGTGTCCAGTTTGACGTTACCCCAGACGTGGCTACGCATCCAGAATCTTTGAACTCTTGAGAGAAAGTGATCCCGAGCGTCCTTCACGCAGAGATGCCAGGACTTCCTGCTGGTTGCTACCGATGCTGGAAACGATGCCCAGGCCAGTAATCACTGCACGTTTCATTCAATACCTCTGTAAGTCATCACTATTTTAAAGTTTCGAGTCGCAAGATAGCGTACACTTGTACGCCGAACAAGTCCGATCAGCAAATTTATGCAGAAATTTGCGCCTGCGGACGCTCATCGTTAAGATCGGCAGACTCCTTGCCGCGCGAGTAACTTACGTGAAACAAAACGCCATACAATCAGCCAACCTCGAATTTAACAGTGAGGGTACACCTGTTTCCCGAGATTTTGACGACGTCTATTTCTCCAACGATAACGGTCTGGAGGAGACCCGCTACGTTTTTCTCGGGGTAACCAGATAGAGGTACGCTTTCCCCTGCACCCACATCCACTTTTCGTGGTAGCAGAAAGCGGCTTTGGCACCGGCCTCAATTTCCTGACGCTGTGGCAAGCTTTTGACGCATTCCGCCGTCAGCATCCTGACGCTACGCTACAAAGATTGCATTTCGTCAGTTTTGAAAAATTTCCGCTGAAGGCCGACGATTTGCGTCTGGCGCACCAGCACTGGCCGGAGCTGGCACCCTGGGCAGAGCAGCTTCAGGCGCAGTGGCCGTTGCCGCTGGCGGGATGTCATCGCCTGCTGCTCGATGAAGGGCGCGTGACGCTGGACCTGTGGTTCGGCGATATCAATGAGCTGACCGATAAGCTCGACGATACCTTCAATCAGCAGGTAGACGCCTGGTTCCTCGACGGCTTTGCTCCGGCCAAAAATCCGGATATGTGGACGCCCGCGTTGTTTGCCGCCATGGCTCGCACCGCCCGCCGGGAGGCACCCTGGCGACCTTTACCTCGGCGGGCTTTGTGCGTCGTGGGCTACAGGAAGCCGGATTCACCATGCGCAAGAGCAAAGGTTTTGGCCGTAAGCGCGAAATGCTGGTCGGTGAAATGATGGCCCCCAGCCCGACGCCACCCGTACGCCGTGGTTTGCGCGTAGCGGTAGCCAGGCACGGGAAGCCGCGATTATCGGCGGCGGCATCGCCAGTGCCCTGCTCTCGCTTGCCCTGCTGCGCCGCGGCTGGTCGGTAACGCTCTACTGCGCCGATGCTGAACCCGCACTAGGCGCATCCGGCAACCGCCAGGGGGCGCTCTATCCATTGTTGAGCGCCCACGACGCGGCGCTGGCGCAGTTCTTCCCCGCTGCCTATCTCTATGCTCGTCGCCTGTACGATACGCTACCCATCGACTTCGACCATCAATGGTGCGGCGTCACGCAGCTTGGCTGGGATGAAAAAAGCGCGCAGAAGATTGCCCAAATGCTGACGCTGGGCCTGCCCGAAGAGATCGCCCGCGCGGTCACGGCGCAAGAGGCTCGAGCCAGTATCGGCCTGGAGACCGGCTGCGGGGGATTCAGTACCCGCTGGGCGGTTGGTTATGCCCGGCACAACTCACCGCAGGCGCATTTGAACTGGCGCGCCAGCAAGGGTTACAGGCGCACTGGGGGAAAACGCTGACGACCCTCACCCGGCAGGACGATGGCTGGCAGCTGGCATTCAGCGACGGAGAGACAAGCATCGCCCGTGCGTCGTGCTGGCAAACGGCCACAACATCAATCAGTTCGCGCAAACCGAAGCATTACCGGTATACGCCGTTGGTGGCCAGGTGAGCCATATTCCGACCACCGAAAATCTCTCAAAGCTTGAACAGGTGCTGTGCTACGACGGCTATCTCACGCCGCAGAATCCGAATAATCAGCAGCACTGTATCGGCGCCAGCTATCATCGCGGCCAGCGCGAGATGACCTTCAACGAGGACGATCAGCAGCATAACCGCCAGCGCCTGCTGGACTGTTTCCCACAGCAGACGTGGCCGCAGGAGGTTGATGTCAGCGCTAACGATGCCCGCTGCGGCGTGCGCTGCGCCACGCGCGATCATCTGCCGATGGTCGGAAACGTGCCGGATTATGCCGCCACGCTTGCCGAATACGCCACGCTGAACGAAAGTCCAGAGACGGCAAGTGCCGCGCCAATCTATCCCGAGCTGTTTATGCTTGGCGGCCTTGGGTCGCGAGGGCTATGCTCTGCGCCGTTAACCGCAGAAGTGCTGGCGGCGCAGATGAGCAATGAACCGCTGCCGTTGGACGCGCAAACGCTGGCAGGCCTGAATCCAAATCGTTTGTGGGTTCGAAAACTGCTGAAGGGAAAGGCGGTGAAGTAAGTGAGGAGATTTGCCCGGCAGCGATACCGGGCAAACTGGCTTAGCGGGAAGCCTGCTGGTAAAGGCTGTCCCACATATCCTTGACCAACGCCTGGTCGCGCGGCGACAGTTCGCCCGCGCCAATGGCCGTTTCCAGACTCTGGGTCACGTTGCGATACAGCGCTTCTGCCGAGTGCGCTTCGCTTTCATCCAGCTCTGCAACCGCCAGCGTCAGGTGACCTCGCAGATAACCGCTGGCAAACAGCTCATCATCACTGGCGTGTTCCACCATTTCATCAATTAACGCCAGAATGCGTGCTTCAAACTCCGCGATCATCTTCTTTCCTCTTTCTGTAACATGGCTTAGAGATCCTCCGGCCATGGGAAGTGTTCCGCCGTTAGGCTCGGCGTCTGGTAATAATTCTGTAGGGCCTGGATAAATTTGGCTGGGCGCGGCGGAATGCCCTCGTTAAGATAGGTCATCACCTGCGCGTGAACGCGCCGCTGAAAGACGATGCGATCCGGCTCAAAATCACCTTCGAGGTTGTCGCAGCTAACGTTGAACGGGAAGCCCGCCGCCACGCAGAACAGCCAGTCAAAAGCCTGCGGTTTTACCTCAACGTCTTCAAACTGCCCTGGGTTTTAGCATCGCGCCCGTCCGGACAGTACCAGTAACCAAAATCAACCTGCTCGCGGCGCGCCTTGCCGGCAATACACCAGTGAGAAATTTCGTGCAGCGCGCTGGCAAAAAAACCGTGAGCAAAAACGATACGGTTGTAAGGCACTTCGTCATCTGCCGGAAGATAGATGGGTTCGTCGTCGCCTTTAATCAGACGAGTATTAAACTCGTCGGCAAAGCATTCATCGAAGATGGCGATCAACTGCTGGTAGTCATGCGTCTTTGTCATTAGCTCATCCCTAACCACTGAAGGATTTCCTGTCCATGGCTGTCGTAGAGCAGCTTGGCGCTCATAACCGCCGAAACAATGACGATCATTGGGCGAATGAGCGACTGCCCTTTGCTTAACACTAAGCGCGAGCCCATGCGCGCGCCGAAAAATTGGCCAACCATCATCACAAAGCCAGTTGCCCAGATGACCTTGCCGCCAAGAATAAACAGCAGCAGCCCGCCGATATTTGACGTCGCGTTCAGCACTTTGGCGTGCGCCGTGGATTTGGCAAGATTAAAGCCCATCAGTGTGACGAATGCCAGCGCGTAAAATGAGCCCGCGCCGGGTCCGAAGAAACCGTCATAAAAGCCCACGCAGCCGCCGGCCACCAGCGCAAACGGCAGGCCGTACAGACGCTGCTGACGGTCTGCTTCGCCAAGCTTTGGCATCAGCAGGAAATAGAGACCAATGCCAATCACCAGAATCGGCAGGATCTGGCGCAGAACGTCAGACTGCACGTGCTGTACCAGCAGCGCGCCGCTCATTGAACCAATGAAGGTCATCAAAATATTGAGCTTCTGATCGGCCAGATTCACCACCTTGCGGCGAATAAAGTACAGCGAGGCAGAAAGCGAGCCGCCGCAGGCCTGGAGCTTATTGGTCGCCAGCGCCTGCGCGGGCGGCATGCCCGCAGCCATCAGCGCCGGGACGGTCAGCAAACCGCCGCCGCCCGCCAGAGAGTCAATAAAGCCCGCCAGTATGGCGATGAAAAAAAGCGCCACCAGCATCAGCGGCTCAACCATAAATAACGCGGAGAAACTGTCCATCAGAGTACGTGTTCATCCAGTAGCGCCTGGCAGGAAGGCGGCAACGGTGGAGGCGTCTTCTTCACAGGTTTGGTGGTGCCAGGTTTTGGCGGTTCGAACCAGCTTTGCAGCTCAGCGCCGCAGCCGTCGCCCGCAGGCGGTGGCGCCTGCTCTTCACACTCGAAGCTGTTGGCCGGGCATTTCAGCCGGACGTGCATGTGGGCGCGGTGCTGGAACCACGGGCGCACTTTACGCAGCCAGTCGCGATCGCTGCCGGCTTCCAGGCACAGCTGTTGTTTAATCGCCGGGTTGACGAAAATGCGCGTCACCTCGCTGTCTTGCGCCGCCAGCTTGATCAGTTGACCAATCTCCGGTTTCCATAGCGCAGGCGACACGCCTTTACCGTCGGCGCGGACCAAATCCAGCGCCTGCGGCTTCAGCAACTGCGACGAGCTCCAGCGCGTTTTCGGTAATTGCAGAAAAATATCGACATCCAGCCCACTCTGGTGGCTGGCGTGTCCGCCGTTAAAGCGCCCGCCCGCTGGCATCCCCATGTCGCCAATCAGCATCGTCCCCATTCCGTGCTGCTGCACGTTACGGCCCAGACGCTGGATAAACTGCACCAGATCGGGATGGCCAAAGTAGCGGCGCTGATCGGTACGCATCACCTGGTAGGTTTCCGACTGCAATGGCAGCGCTTCGGCACCGACGATACAGCCGTTTGCAAACGCCCCGATAGACTGAGCGCTACCGTTAATAGGTTGCGTGATTTTTTGCCACGGCGTTGCCGCCAGCGCGGTGCTGCTGGCCACCAGAGCCAGCAGCGCAATAACGGTTTTTCTCATGTTTACCAGCGTGGAATTGAGGTCGTCACATCGGCGTTTTGCGCGCGTTGGCGCATAAAGTGATCCATCAGCACGATTGCCAGCATCGCTTCAGCGATCGGCACCGCGCGGATACCCACACAAGGATCGTGACGACCTTTGGTGATCATCTCGACTTCCTCGCCAAAGCGATCGATCGTCTTGCCCGGAACGGTAATGCTCGAAGTCGGCTTCAGCGCAATATTGGCCACAATCTGCTGGCCGCTGCTGATACCGCCAGAATACCGCCCGCATGGTTGCTCTGGAAACCGGCTTTGGTAATTTCGTCGCGATTTTCGCTGCCGCGCAGTTTGACCACATCAAAACCGTCGCCAATTTCCACGCCTTTCACCGCGTTGATGCTCATCAGCGCATGGGCAATGTCCGCATCCAGGCGATCGAATACCGGTTCTCCGAGGCCCGCCGGTACGCCGTCGGCCACGACGGTGACCTTCGCGCCAATAGAGTCGCCCTCTTTTTTGAGGCCGCGCATCAGTTCATCCAGGGCGTCGATTTTGTCCGGATCCGGGCAGAAGAACGGGTTCTGTTCAACCTGCTCCCAGTCTTTAATCGCCAGCGGAATATCGCCCATCTGGGTCAGGCAGCCGCGAATGACGATACCAAACTTCGCCGCGAGGAATTTCTTGGCAATCGCCCCTGCCGCCACGCGCATCGCCGTTTCACGGGCGGAAGAACGTCCGCCGCCGCGATAGTCACGCAGGCCGTATTTTTGCTCGTAGGTGTAATCGGCGTGCCCGGACGGAAGACGTCCTTAATGGCGCCGTAGTCCTGCGAGCGCTGATCGGTGTTTTCAATCAGCAGGCCGATACTGGTGCCGGTGGTCACGCCTTCGAATACGCCGGAGAGGATTTTCACCTGATCCGGTTCGCGACGTTGGGTGGTGTAGCGCGACGTGCCCGGACGACGACGGTCCAGGTCGTGCTGGAGATCCGCTTCGGTTAACGGAATGCCGGGCGGCACGCCGTCAACGATGCAGCCCAGCGCCAGGCCGTGCGACTCGCCAAAGGTGGTTACGCGAAAGAGTTGTCCAATTGTATTTCCTGCCATCACGGCTCCGTTATCGTTGTTCTGTTGTTGCGTGCTGGATAAATCAGTCTTTGTACTGCCCGAAGTGGTTCTGCGCGGCAACCAACTGCGCTTTGGTCAGCATAAAGACGCCGTCACCGCCGTTATCAAACTCAAGCCAGGTGAACGGAACATCCGGATATTGGTCCATCAGATGTACCATGCTGTTACCCACTTCACAAATCAGAATACCGTCGTCGGTCAGATAATCCGGCGCGCAGCCGAGGATGCGGCGGGTCAGGTGCAGGCCGTCGGAGCCGGAGGCCAGGCCCAGCTCGGGCTCGTGGCGATATTCTGACGGCAGATCGGACATATCTTCTTCGTCCACGTACGGCGGGTTAGTGACGATCAGGTCGTACTGCAACTGGGGCGCGTCACGGAACAGATCGGAGCGGATCGGCGTGACGTTGTGGATCATGCCGTGCTCTTCGATGTTGTATTCGGTCACGGCCAGCGCATCCGGGGAGACGTCGATAGCGTCAACTTCCGCTTCCGGGAAGGCATAGGCGCAGGCGATTGCGATGCAGCCGCTGCCGGTGCACATATCGAGAATATGCTCTGGGCGATGGTTAATCAGGCCGGCAAAGCGATTGTTGATCAGCTCGCCAATCGGCGAGCGCGGCACCAGCACGCGATCGTCAACGTAGAATTCATGGCCGCAGAACCAGGCTTTATTGGTCAGGTAAGCTACCGGGATACGCTCGTTGACGCGACGAATCACGCGCTCGACGATCAGCTGTTTTTCACTGGTGGTCAGGCGCGCGTTGCGCATATCTTCCGGAATATCGAGCGGCAGGTACAGCGTCGGCAGTACCAGCTGGACGGCTTCATCCCACGGGTTATCGGTTCCGTGACCGTACCAGATTTCGGCCGCGCTAAAGCGGCTTACCGCCCAGCGCAGCATGTCCTGAATGGTGTGCAGCTCATTGACTGCTTCTTCAACAAAAATCTTATCCACGTTGTCCTCCAGGGCATGCGTCGGGGTAAATTCGGCGGCTAGTTTGCCATGAAGACGGCGATAAATCAGCATTCTTGCGTAGGGCGCGGGGAAAAAAGCGTTTTCGCTGCAGGAAGGACAGCGAAAAGGTAAACTAGATAAAAATGCGAATTTGAGAAGAATCGATGAAAAACAAAAACTCATTGAGCGAGGAGGATCAGGCGCTCTTCCAGCAGTTGATGACGGGCACGCGCAAAATAAAGCAGGACACCATTGTCCACCGCCCGCAGCGTAAGAAAATCAGCGAAGTGCCGCCTAAGCGTTTATTGCAGGAGCAGGCGGACAACAGCCACTACTTTTCCGACGAATTCCAGCCGCTGCTCAATACTAACGGGCCGGTAAAATACGTGCGCCAGGATGTCAGCCATTTTGAGCTGAAGAAGCTGCGTCGCGGCGACTACTCGCCCGAGCTGTTCCTCGATCTACACGGCTTAACGCAGATGCAGGCCAAGCAGGAACTGGGCGCGCTGATCGCCGCCTGCCGCCGCGAACATGTGTTCTGCGCCTGCGTCATGCATGGTCACGGTAAACATATTCTCAAACAGCAGACGCCGCTGTGGCTGGCCCAACATCCTCACGTGATGGCCTTTCATCAGGCATCGAAGGAGTATGGCGGCGATGCCGCGCTGCTGGTGCTGATTGAAGTAGAAGAGTGGCTGCCGCCGGAGCTGCCGTAAGTCAACGTAGGCCGGATAAGCGCAGCGCCATCCGGCCTACAGAGAAGGCACAGATGGCGATCGCGTTAAATCGCTTTGGCCATTTTGAGATTGCAGGGACTCATTTGCCAGTTCAGGGTGCCTTTACCGTTAGCGTCGAGGGTGACGCTGGCAATGGCGGAGGTGGTGAACATTGGCGGAACTTCGCCAGGGCAGAGCTCAGCGACCAGGTAACCCACCAACGGCAGGTGAGAAATCACCAGCACCGATGACACGCCTTCATTCGCTAATGCCCCGAGATAGGCGCTGACCAGACCGATATCGCCGCACGGCGTCAACTCGGGCAAAACATCCACCTCTTTTGGCAGGTTCATACATTCCCCTACCACTTCCAGCGTCTGTTCCGCACGCAGATATGGGCTCACCAGAACGCGACCGATATCCACTTTTTGGTTTTTCAACCAGGTTGCCATCTGACGAGATTCATCACAACCACAGCCGGTCAGGGGACGAACCGAGTCACTGGCTGCATCGAGGGCAGCGTCGCCGTGACGCATAATAAACACTTGCATATTGCACCGCTTTTGTTAACCAGAAGCACCAGCGTCACCCTGAGGGTGACGCGGTAGCCGGGCATTGTGCCTTATCCATTCACTGAATGAAACGCTGATTTTTACCTTACTGGCGTAAGTATAGTCAACATCTGTTTACAAAATAGCCAGAAACCTTGCGATTCATCAGGGTTCACCTACTTTGACAGCCATTCATGGAATCTGTTCATCCCTGGGCCAAAAGGTCTCTCCCCGCTCCGCCCGCTGCAAAAGCGCATCGCACGGCGCAAAGCGCGGGCCATACAGACCGGCCAGTCGTTGCAGTCTGGCAACCACTTCACCCGCGCCAAGCGAATCCATATAGCGGAGCGGGCCACCGAGGAACGGTGGGAAACCAATACCAAACACCGCGCCGATGTCGCCATCGCGCGCGCTACGGATGATGCCTTCATCAACACAGCGTGCCGCCTCATTAAGCATCAGCATCACGCAACGTTCGGCAATCTGCTCTGCCGAGCAGCGGGCGTTACGCGCCGACATGCCCGCGAGGGCGTAAACCGCAGTATCCACCTGTTTCTTGCTTTTACGCCCTTTTACACCATAAAGATAGAAACCACGGCCATTTTTTCTGCCTTTGCGATCGTCATTCAAAATTGCCTGAATCAACGTTGCAGGGGCGCTAAAACGTTCGCCGTAGGCCGCTTCCAGCACAGGGAGAATTTTCGTGCCCGTATCGATACCCACTTCATCCAGTAGCTGAATAGGCCCAACCGGGAAACCAAATTTAACCAATGCATTATCAATGTCTTCCACACGTTCACCGTCAACAAGCATGCGCATGGCTTCCGCGATGTACGGGGCGAGAATACGGTTTACGTAGAATCCGGCTTTATCGGCGACCACAATCGGCGTTTTACCCTGTTTCTTCGCGAGCTTAACGGTCGTTGCGATCGTCTGTTCAGACGTCCCCGCATGCGGGATAACCTCCACAAGAGGCATTTTCTCTACCGGGCTGAAAAAGTGTAAACCAATCACCTGCTCAGGGCGCTGTGCCTGAGCAGCAATATCGCCAATGGGCAAAGAAGAGGTATTTGAAGCAAAAATAGTGTGAGGAGCGCAATAGTGTTCAACCTCACCCACCATCTTCTGCTTGAGCGCGAGGTCTTCAAAAACCGCCTCAATCACGAGGTCACGATGCGCAAAACCACGGTAGTCGAGGCTACCGGAAATCAGCGCCAGCTGTGCGTCGCGCTCGGCAGGTTTCAGATGGCGACGACGTACTTTTTGCTCCAGTTGATCCCAGCTGTATTTCAACGCATGGTTGATACCGTTGGCGTTGATATCCTTAATACGTACCGGCAGCTTGCCCTTAATGGCGGTAACGTAGGCAATACCGCCGCCCATCAGGCCGCCGCCCAATACACCGACCGAGCCCAGCGGGCCAGGCGCAACGCTGGCGCCAGGATCTTTTTTGATATCCGTACTGGCAAAGAAAATACTGCGCAGCGCACGCGACTGCGGCGTCATCGCCAGCTCGCCAAAAGCGCGAGCTTCCGCCTCGTAGCCGCTGCTGGCGCCGTGCGCCAGCCCGGTTTCAATCACCTTGAGGATTTTATCCGTTGCCGGATAATTGCCCTGCGTCTTCTGCGCGGTTTTCTTTGCCGCCATGCTGAACAGCAGATGACGCCCCAACGGACCCGCCAGAATACGATCGCGCACTGACAGACGGCGATGTTCATGATGCGCTTTACGCGCATATTCCGCAGCGGCGTCGAGCAAAATCGAACGCGGTACAACCTCATCCACCAGCCCCACTTTCAGCGCCTGACGTGCGCGAAGCTGTTTGCCGGTCAAAATCATGTCCAGCGCGGTACTGACGCCAATCAGACGCGGTAACCGCTGAGTGCCGCCGGACCCCGGCAGCAGACCCAACTGCACTTCCGGTAGCCCCAACACCGTCCGCCCATCGTCGGAACAGATGCGCGCATGGCAGGCCAGCGCCAGCTCGAGACCGCCGCCAAGGCAAGCCCCGTGAATCGCCGCCACCACCGGAATCGACAGGCTTTGAATTTCCGCCATCACCTGCTGCCCCTGACGCGCCAGCGACTCGGCTTGCTGGGCGCTTTGACAGCGGCCAATCATATTAATGTCGGCCCCGGCAATAAAGTTGTCAGGCTTGGCGGAGATAAACACCACGCCCTGCAACGTTTTGTTGTCCCGAATTTGTTTGAGGATGGCACGCACCTGACCGCCAAACTCCGCTTTCAGGGTATTCATCTTTTCATCAGGAACATCGATCGTGACGACCGCAACATTGTCCGGGCGTACGGTGAAGGTAAATGCCGATTTCATCGCGTCCATTATTCAGCCTCCAGAACCATCGCCGCGCCTAATCCACCAGCCGCACAGGCAGTGACTAACCCGAAGCCGCCACCGCGACGGTGCAGCTCATTGAGCGTTTGGGTGATCATACGCGCGCCGGTTGCCGCAAACGGATGTCCGTAGGCGATGGAGCCGCCCAGTACGTTAAATTTGCTCTCTTCAATTTCGCCAGTTGCCTGGCTGCGCCCCAGAACCTCGCGGGCAAATTTTTCGCTAGCCAGGCACTGAATGTTCGCCAGCGTTTGCGCAGCAAAGGCTTCGTGCATATCAATCAGCGTCAGGTCGGAGAAAGTTAGCCCTGCGCGATCCAGCGCCAGCGGCGTAGACCATGCCGGCCCAGCAGCATATCCTGCCAGACATCAATAGCGGTAAAGGCGTAGCTACGCAGATAACCCAGCGGCGTCAGCCCCAGCTCTTTCGCGCGCGATTCCGTCATCAGAATCACCGCCGCCGCGCCGTCGGTTAATGGCGTACTGTTGGCCGCCGTGACGGTGCCATGCTGGCGGTCGAACGCCGGACGCAGTTTGGCGTAATCCGCCAGCGTAGAGTTGGCGCGAATATTGTTGTCCTGTTCCAACGGATTGCGGTAGGGAGGCACGTAGGCGGTCATCACTTCCTCAGTCAGTTTACCCGCCGCCCAGGCCTGCGCAGCCAGTTGGTGCGACCGGTTTGCCAGCGCATCCTGCTGTTCGCGGGTAATGCCGTAGGTTTTAGCCATCTGCTCGGCGGTGTCCCCATACGCAGCCCGGTGGAATACTCTGCAACCGCAGGCGGTACCGGCAGCAGATCGCGCAGACGCAGCTGAGAAAAAAGTTTCAGCTTCTGGCCAAGGGTACGGGCTTTGTTGGCATCAACCAGCGTTCGGGCCAACTTTTTACTGACGCCAATCGGCAGAACAGAAGAGGAATCGGCCCCACCGGCGATACCCGCGCGAATGGTTCCCGCCATCAGACTTTCCGCCACGTTCGCCACCGCCTGAAAGCTGGTGGCGCAGGCGCGGCTGACGCTGTAGGCGTCGGTATGCACGTTCATCCCAGTGCCGAGAACAATCTCTCGGGCAATATTGGGCGCAGCCGGCATCTGCACAACCTGGCCAAAAACAAGCTGTTCAATAACGTCGGGGGAATTTCGCTGCGCGCCAGCATTTCACCCACCACCATTTTGCCTAAATCAACGGCAGGTATACCGTGAAAAGCCGTCGCCTGTCGGGCAAAAGGGGTTCGTAACCCACTGACAATGGCAATGCGATCGCCCTGGCGGGTGATTAGTGGTAACGCCTGACTCATAACTCTCCCCTGTTATCGGAAATCGACCAAGTGGTCTGACCTGATAACATTCTTAACTAATTTTTTACACTTAGCCAATCAGGGAGAGGAAAAAATGCGAGCTAAAACACACTGAGCAGAAAAGAAAACGCCCCAATTGCATCAGCAACGGGGGCGTTAATAGACAAGTGGTTTGCAGGGGCGATTAACGCAGGCCCAACTGGAAAATCAGGGTTTCTGCTTCGCAGGCAAAGACAAAGTCGATATCCAGCTGCACGCCGCCTTCAACGTCTTTAAAGTCGGCGGTGATTTTGCACGGTTCGGATTCTACGCTGCGCGCCTTTTCAGTCAGCGCCGCCAGCGTCTCTTCCGCGTCTGCGCGGTTGGCGAATACGCGGCTGTAAGATGCGGTGCAGTCGGAGTTGTCCATAATGGTACCAACATCCATGCAGCAGCATACCGGAGTTTCATCAGCACTACATTTACTCATCGTAGATTTCCTCTGTTTGGTGCACTCAGGGTGCCAGATAAACTATGCGCCTATTTTACGCCCGCCCTTTGTGCGTCTCCAGTCGAGAATGTGATCCAAGGCGATAAGTGACCGAAATCACAATTAAAAATGATCTAAAACAAATTCCGGCATTCTGACGCTATGACCAAACCCGCATTTTTGCCAACCAGATCTCGTTTCAAACAACATCTTAGAAAAATACAATAAACAATATTGCAACATACCAGCTGGTCAGACCTATACTCTCGTCACTGGTCTGATTTCTCTGTCGTAGTCCAGCCCCTACACTTCGCGCTTCTGTTACTACATGTAACATTGTTTGTATAAAAATAACTCAATGAGGTTATGGTCATGAGCCAGAAAACCCGTTACACGAAGTCCGCTCTTGCTGTCGCAGTGGCACTTGTTTCAACCCAAGCCTGGTCAGCGGGCTTCCAGCTTAATGAATTTTCGTCCTCTGGTCTGGGCCGTGCCTATTCTGGTGAAGGCGCTATCGCCGATGACGCGGGTAACGCCAGCCGTAACCCGGCATTAATTATGATGTTCGATCGCCCGACGCTGTCCGCGGGCGCAATTTTTGTTGACCCGGATGTCAACATTACCGGTAGATCGGCGTTGAATGATGCCAGCCAGGACAATATTGCGCCTACCGCCTGGGTACCGAACTTCCACTACGTTGCTCCAATTAACGATCAGTTTGGTTGGGGCGCTTCTGTGACCTCTAACTATGGTCTGGCGACGGAGTTTAATAACAGCTACGCCGCAGGTTCAATGGGCGGGAAAACCGACCTTGAAACCATCAACCTGAATTTAAGCGGTGCCTACCGTTTGAATAACCACTTCAGCTTCGGTTTAGGCTTTAACGCCGTATATGCCAAAGCGAAGCTCGAACGCTACGCGGGCGATTTGGGCCAGCTGATTGCCGGCCAGATCAGTCAGAGGCCTGGCTTTGCCCAGAGCCCGGCGCTGCAAGGCGCGGCTGGGTATGCCAATAATATCCAGCCGGATACGCAAATTGCCCGTCTGAAAGGCGATGAGTGGGGCTTCGGCTGGAACGCCGGTCTGCTGTATGAAGTAGACAAAGACAACCGCTACGGCTTCACCTACCGTTCTGAAGTTAAAATTGACTTCGATGGCGACTACCGTAGCTCACTGCCGTCATCACAATCCCTGCCAGCTGCGTTCCGTCCACTGTTCGCCAGCCTGCCGCTACCAGCAGGCACCGATGGCAGAACCATCGACGGATCTCTGGATCTGAACCTGCCGGAAATGTGGGAAATTTCAGGTTACAACCGCGTTGCGCCGCAGTGGGCAATTCACTACAGCATCGCGTACACCAGTTGGAGCCAGTTCCAGGAGCTGAAAGCGAAAAACAGCAACGGCGAGACGCTCTTCTATAAAGAAGAAGGCTTTAAAGACTCTTACCGCATTGCGCTGGGTACCACATATTATTACGACGATAACTGGACCTTCCGTACCGGTATCGCTTTCGATGACAGCCCGGTTCCAGCAAACCGTCGCTCCATCTCAATTCCGGATCAGGACCGTTTCTGGCTGAGCGCCGGGACAACCTATGCGTTTAATAAAGATGCCTCTGTCGACGTCGGCGTGTCTTATATGCATGGTCAGAAAGTGAAGTTCGAAGAAGGCCCGTACAGCTTCGAATCTGAAGGTAAAGCCTGGCTCTACGGCGTGAACCTGAACTACGCGTTTTAATCCTTAAGACGTGAAGACAAAAAGGGTGAACCTTGCGGTTCACCCTTTTTTTATTCTGAATCGATGTCCTTCAGATCGCCCTCAATCGCCTGCGCATTCGGGTTCTCTTCCGGCTTCAGCTTGCCGCCGTTAGCGATAAAGTCGTGCTGCTGGAAGTAGGCTTCACGCACCATAATGTACGGGTCAGAAGACTGGCGCAGCAGGCCGTCGGAGTCGAGAAGCTGAGCGCGCGTCTCTACGCCTTCAACCATCCACTTGCCGATAGACATCGGCCAGGTCAGCCAGGAGAGCACCGGATAAGTGGTGTCGACCATATCGCCGCCTTCGTCACGCAGCGTGAAGCTGCCGTAGAACGGAAGCTGCAGATACGGGCCATAACCTACGCCATAGTGCCCCAGCGTGCTGCCGAAACGGTGCGGTTGCACGCGCTGCAGTTTCGGGTTTGCCATACCGGCGACGTCAATAAAACCGCCCATCCCCAGAATGGTGTTCAGGAAGAAGCGGGTGAAGTGAACCATCCCCGTGTACGGGTCGCCTTGCAGAAAAGAGTTGACCATAATGGCCGGCTCTTCCAGGTTGCTGGTAAAGTTGCCAAGGCCATTACGCGCGGGCTGCGGAACGTAGTCACGCCACGCGACGGCGACCGGGCGAACAATGTACGGATCCAGCACGTCAAAGTTGAAGCTGTACATCGTACGGTTAAAACCTTCAAACGGGTCAGAACGCCCCTGCTGTTCTGTTCCGGAACTTGCACAGCCCACCAGCAGTGTTGTTCCGAGCGCAAGCGCCGACAGGCGAAGCTTCATAAATGTCTCCCTGGTGATTATGGCTATCACTGATTGCCATCCATGACGGACCTTAATCGTATCCGCCTGTTTAGGTGTAAGTGATTGTAACAGCACGCCGACGATGTCTATATAGCCAATTTTATTGATCTGATCATAGCCTGGTAAAGAGCACGCCGTGGCGCTTATATTCTAACGGCGAGAACAAAACAAATATTACCATTTTTGCACTTTCAGAATATATCCACCGCCCATTAAGCCAGCAGCCGCTACGCTTTAGCAATACGCCTCTTTACTCAGGAACATTATGATGGATGACATCAAGGTTGAAAGCGAAGAGAAGCTTAGCGGGGAAAAAATCGAAATCGATGAGGACCGGCTCCCCTCTCGTGCCATGGCGATTCATGAACATATTCGTCAGGAAGGCGAAAAAGAGATGGAGCGCGATGCAATGGCCCTGCTGTGGTCGGCAATCGCCGCGGGGTTATCGATGGGCGCGTCGTTGGTTGCCAAAGGGATTTTTCATGTCGAACTGGACGGCGTACCGGGCGGTTATTTACTCGAAAACCTCGGCTACACCTTCGGTTTTATCATCGTCATTATGGCGCGCCAGCAGCTGTTTACCGAAAATACCGTCACCGCCGTCCTGCCGGTCATGCAAAATCTGACGCTGGGTAACGTCGGCTTGCTAATGCGCCTGTGGGGCGTGGTCCTGCTCGGCAACCTGATCGGCACCGGTCTTGCCGCTTGGGCGTTTGAGTATATGCCTATTTTTAAAGAAGAGACCCGGGATGCCTTTATTAAGATAGGCCTCGACGTTATGAAAAACAGCCCAACGGAGATGTTCGCCAACGCCATTATCTCCGGCTGGCTTATTGCGACCATGGTGTGGATGTTTCCCGCAGCCGGCGCGGCCAAAATCGTGGTTATCATCCTGATGACCTGGCTGATCGCACTTAGCGACACCACCCATATTGTGGTGGGCTCCGTAGAAATACTCTATCTGGTTTTCAACGGCACGCTGCACTGGAGTGACTTTATCTGGCCCTTCGCGCTTCCCACGCTGGCGGGCAATATTTTCGGCGGCACGTTTATCTTTGCCTTAATGAGTCACGCGCAAATTCGCAACGACATGAGCAATAAACGCAAAGAAGAGGCTCGTTTAAAAGCGGAACAAGAGGCCAAAAAGCAGAAACGTGAGGAAAAACAGCTCTGAATGGCGACTGTTTGAGCAGTCAAGCGGCACCGCTCTTACCCAGATGAGCAAAAAACGCTATACTCGTGCCACTTCGTCCCCTTAGTTAAATGGATATAACGAGCCCCTCCTAAGGGCTAGTTGCAGGTTCGATTCCTGCAGGGGACACCATATCAGCGTTACCTCACACTTCCCGACGTTACCAAACACCCCATCCCCACATACTTACAGAACACTTTCTCATTACCTGACGTTACCCAACATGAATTGACTACGCCAAACTTTTGCGGGCATATTGTGGGCACTCTCGAAAATGGCCACGGATTTATGCCACATGCTTACGGTAAAGCAGATCGAAGCAGCCAAACCTGCTGACAAATCATATCGCCTTGCAGATTCAGGCGGCCTTTTCCTGTTCGTTCCGCCATCAGGGAAAAAGGTGTGGCGCATGCAGTACCGGTTCGAAGGGAAAGAAAAGACGCTGGTCATTGGTCCCTAACCGGAGCCCAGCTAACACCGTCAACAAAAATCAAAGTTTTAGAAAAGAATGACGTTTCTTTGATGGGCCTCCATCAGTATAATCAAATTTTGAGAAAAAGTACTTATAGAAATCAATCATTCTATAAGAATAAGTTGATATTAGTTTGAAGAGGGCTTTCCATTTAAAATCACTTAATAATCAAATATATAAAGCAATCAACAATCAAAAAACCCAGAAGAAACCATCAATAGAAAATCAACTTTATAAGCGATTTTTCCGACGCTTTTGAGTTGAATTGACTCAGAAATACCCAACCGGAAATGTGAGCGCGAAGCACGATTCTGAGGGCTGTTGTCTGTAGATTACTATTTTAACCATATAGCAAAAGCGCATCATGGAAGCGAAAACTTGAAATTTTAATAATTTAAAACCTAATGTACCGGCTCACATTCTGAGGCACATGCCAGAATATTAACCATGTATTTAGAATGCCAGCGACGGTGTCTTTCTATAAAAAATAAACTAGAGCACACCTCTTTCTAATTAAGGCCTGATTAGCACCCAATAATATTTAGCGATAGTTATCTCTAAATAAAAAATATAGAGCTTTAACAGACAGATTATTTCAAAAGGCCAGATAGGCTGACCTTTTAAATTTAATGGGATATTTACTCTGTGAATTCTTCAGTAAAGATATCAGGTGTTAGTTCAGAAAGAGTTTTGTCCTTAGTAAAAAACAAGTTGCAGAAATATATAAGTGTATTGAGGTTCAAAGGAAGAGAAAATCCTTTTTCAGACATTTTATTTAATAAATCCTTACGAGGTATTCTATATATATCCTTGGCTACACTTACATTTCCATTAAGAAAGTTCACGATGTCGGAATGTAATTCTTGCGAACTTAATCTTAAGCGTAATTTCTGACGGAGCATACCATTCCAATTTTTGTTCTTATAATGTTTGTATGCTAACTCATCAAAGATTTTTATCATTGTCCATTCAGATGTTTCTAAGGTAGCATATATTCCATTCAGCTTTCTACTTTCAATATCATTTCCTTCCCAATCATATTTAGCCTTGTAGCGAAGATCATGCTCTACCTCATGCCACCCTCCGATAAAATAGATCTTATTTGTAACTCAAATGTTGAGTCTATCTTATCGGAGAATTTTAGATATGAATACTCTTTCTCTAACAAACTCGGTGGTAACTCATATATTATATTATATCTAACCGCTGAAAACTCAGCAGCTTTCATTATATCAATACTATGATCTTTCTCTCTTTCAGTGAAAATTTCATTTAATATTCCATGAACTAACTCAACATCATCATTAAAATATAGAGCAATTCTTATACCGAGTGCATCCTGTATTTTATGGGTTTCTCCATATTTAGGATTTTCCAGTTTTTTAGATAGAGATTGTGTATCTTTGTTTCTGGAGAATAATCTGAACATTATCCAAGACAGTTAAGTTTAGCCGATATTAAAGCTTCGACATCGACTCTTAATGATTCGCTAAAGCTGAAATTATTCATGTTAACGCCCCAAAATCTTTTTAACTTCACCTACACTGAATCTATTTATTGCAGTGAAAGAACTCTTGTTAGCATTTTCAAGTATGCCTTTTTCCTTAAGAGTCTTTATCGCTCTTGTTATTTGTTTTCTTGTATAACCATCAATTCTATATAAAACACCTGTGTAGATATGTAACCGAGTAATAGATGTTGAACCTAACGGCATAAACTTAGATAACACTTCCCTTTCCAATTGTATTTCTAAGTTTTCATCGCCCTCGTTTCTTCATAGGATTCAATCTCATCTATAATCCCATTATTATCTGAACAGTTAAGAAAACTTATATTGTAAGGATGGTGGTTATTATCGTACTCACAATCATAGAATTGACATGATATGAATGTAACATCATCAAATTGTTTAAAATTAAATACAATATTAGAAAACACGCACTCATTAAAAACAGAGTTTTTAATTTCTGATTTTGGAAAAAACAGAGCATTATCAAAGTCCAAACCAGTAATTGTTGTTTCACTATAAATTGGTTGATCAACCTCTTGTGATAACAAATACTCATATTTCATGTGATCTGTCGAACTTAAAAATTCACGCATACCACTTAATCTTTTCCATAACAAATTACGTTCTTCTAAATTCCTTGGCAAATATGATTGTACTGCCGGCTCAACAAAACGCTCATCATTAGCTAACCAATCATTAGATTCATTCTCTATAACACCATTTGCAATATAATTCCCGAATACAAACTCATTAACAAACTCTATTTTATTATCACCTTGATTGCTTCTGTCAAAAAAAGCATGAGTAGCCAATTTACTAGCTAGCGCTTCTAAAGTAGGTCTGTCCTTACCCGTATATAATTGCCTAGTATCCTCTAATATGTTTAGGCTTTTATTTTTTATAAGTGATACAATCTTATCTCTATTGTCGCTAGTGTAGTCATTCTCACACATATCTAAAGCAACCATAGTCAGTATGGAAGCTTGTTTTTCAGGTGTCATGAGCAAATCTTGTCGTTCTCTTTCCCTTTCAAGCATTGCTTGAAAATAATGATCAACTATTCTCGAACTTTGCTTGCATAGGTTATTGAACTCTTCATTTTCAACTGAACGGAGAAACGCCAGTAAAACTGGATTAGCCAGTTTCTTTATATCTATACCGGCATCTTCAAGTTTCACTATCCTATCGCTACTGAGCCAGTCTCTAATCTCGGGTGAATTTAATTTATATCTTACAACATTAAAATTGTCCCGATATTTATCCTTCCATTCTTGGAATATCTCACCATCAAATATTGCAGCCCTGCGTGATGTTAAAATCACTTTTGCAGATTTCGTTAATAATTCACCAATGGTTTCAAGCATTGGTTGGGCCTTTTCAAAGTCGACATCACTAGTTTTATTCGAGGATGTTTCGTTTAGCAACTCATCAAACCCATCAAGAACTAAAACTATTTTCCCATTTTTTGTTTCATCTATAACAAGATCACTTTTGACTGTTCGGAAACTTCTATCAACCTCCCGAACAAAAACATGGCTAAAAACTTTTGCTTGTCTATCTCGAGAAAATTCAGTAAAGAAAGGAATAGGGCATCTTCAATTGATATTAATGAGGTCAATATCTCATAAGATGTGCAAGTTTTACCAAATCCCGCCGGAGCTTCAATAATTATTAATTTTGAATCTTCTGAATTTATTTCAGATATTATATCTTCAATTATTCCGGAGTTATGTTTTGAGCCATTTTTATCATAGGGCACTTGAACATAACTATAATTCATTGCTCCATCTGGCAGCAATGAAATCATTTTTTCACAATAATGCTTGTACTCAGTAGCAATCCTTTCCTTCCATTCATCAACGTTGAAGAAACCTTTAAATAATTGTTCAGCAACATCTTCAATACTTTCAAATAGTGATTTTTTTGTTGAGTACCCAATATTGTCAAGTTCACTCAAGCATTTTTCTATTTCCTCAGTATTTGCCTCATTAGAATAAACCACTTCCGCGTTATGAAAGAAACCAGCTTTAAATGTAAAAGCGTAAAAACCATGTCCTGACGAACTTTTTTTATATTCAAAACCATATTTCTTGAAAAGAGATATTAATTGAAAAGAATCGATAGTCATTTCTGTTCCTTGATGAGTCAATCAACAAGGAATGCGCTTAATCGTAAGATCATTCCTATAGCATTATTTAATCAAAATAGGTAAGAACTTACAAATAAAAATCATCACAAAAACCATCAATTGCTTACCAATCAATATGTTATCAATGATTTGCTCTAAATTGGTTACTGCTTATTTAAATACCGCCATCTTGAAATCCACCATAAAAATCCTGTTATACGAGGTTCTGTTGCCTGAGTAATTAGGACTGAATGATATGTGTGAATAGTACCCTCATAAGAATGTCCGCTCCCAGCACAAAGGTGAAGGTTTGGTTACGTTCAACTCAGATAAGTAACAGTGTCAGCTCACATCTGAGCTACTGATTGGTATACGTAGGGCTACGAAGAACAAGACAAACAGCACCCAGTAAAGGAGCATTCTGTATTAGGTTAGTTGACTGGTACCTATGGAATCCATCCAATCTGGTGCAATTCCCAGACGTTTCGCGCTCTTTTCATTGGTCACATCCACCATTGAGAGGCTCGCCAGACAATCGGTAATTTCAGGGTAGCCTAGAGGGTTTACTGCCGAGCATCAACTGAGGGGGCAACTCGCTGATCGGGCACTTACCAGCCTACGTGAATTTTCAAAATTAAACGGCTGGCACATAGCTGGAGAATACATAGAAAATGCTAGCAGAGCGAAGCCGGAGCGCGTAGAGCTTATGCGACTATTATCCAAAGCCCAGCCTGGCGATCTGTTGCTAGTGGAAGCTATAGATCGTCTGAGTCGCCTAGAACATAGCACATGGATTGAACTGTAGTGGTCAACTGAAAAGGGTTAATCATTATATCAATGGATTTGCCAACGAGCTGGCAGATGGTAGAGATGTCAGGTAATGACCTAACCCGCGGCATCCTGAGAGCCGTAAATACCATGTTGATTGATATCCTTGCCACAATGGCGCGGCGGGATTACGAAGCACGTCGTAAACGCCAACAGCAAGGCATTGAACGAGCTAAAAGCGAAGGAATATACATTGGCAGGGAGAAAAATCAGGAAGCACGAGAGATCGTTAGAGAGATGCTGGAGCAAGGAGTAAAACCTGAACTCATCATGAAGGCAACAAGAATCAGCCGAGGGACTTACTACCGGATAAAAAACGAGCGGGTGATCGTAAAATCAGAATAAAATTTGAAAGGTCATCAGGCTTGTTTAAGTCAGCATTTCTGACCACAATGCCTAGGGCTCCTACTAAGGCGCCCACCGAAATCAAAATATAAATAATATATCACTCTCCTGGCGTCTGCCGAATTCACTAAAAACTCCTGATAAACAGCATTCCGCCCTCTACTATTCATTAATGTTATTTTCATTGATGCGATACATTTCAGGCTGAACCAGCATCGTATATCGAGCGATCAGTTGCTTCAGGTGCATTTCCAGTTGAGACCGGGCAGCTTCAGGTAAAGGTTCACCAGCCGTATATTGTGATAAAACACGCAGTTGCTCTTCGACCGGTATGGATTGATTAAAGGACTGCATGGTGGAAAAAACCACTGATTTCAGCTCGCTAACAGTCATGTATTTGCCCTTCTGCTCATCAAGTCCATTCAGCCGATCGCTCAGTTTTTGGAGCGTTGTCATGCCCTGATGCCAGCCGTTTAATTTTTCTGTCGGCAGCGCAGAGGCTTTGATCTGCCTCTGCCACTGGCTTTGCAATGGGGTTGCCTGCTCAGGCCACAGCGTCTGCGCCTGTTCCAGCAACTGACGGCTGTAGGTTAGCGTCCAGTCAGGAGAGAGCCGTTCCAGATGCGCCAGCTGACGTTGAGTGGCGTTGATATAGGACTGAGCCGCAGACGCAGGTGGTTTCAGGGCTTGAAGCTGCGCCGCCGACAGCGGCTGAGGCAGCGGGGCCAGGGTAGCATCAAGCCGGGCCAACTGCGGGTCCGGTCGGTGCAGAGCGTGCCAGCCATACGCCGTCGCCAGGCTAACCAGCAGCATGGTACCCATTCCGGCGGCGAAGAATGTCCACTTTTGCCTCGGCGCCGCCACGGCGACCGAGACGTCAACATTCGGCTGGCGTTGTGACTCAACCACATACACCCACTTATCTGTGCTTTGCAGCGCGTTCTCCTCCACTTCTTGCGCTTTCAGAGACGAGCCATCGGCGTTTTCCAGACGCACGGCACCGTTATGGATCAGGTTACGCAAAGTATCCAACTGGCTGAGATGCTTTAGCTCCCGCTCCTCTAGCACCGCACCAAGATGTGAGAGCCGCTGCTCTGCCAGATAGAGCGCCTTGAGATCGCCGCCCTTCAGCGACCACGTCCGCATGAGCTGCTGTAATCGCTGGCTGAGGCTGTTAAGAATATCCACTCTGGCGGCAATCGCCTGAGGCCAAATCGCGCCCCACTGATGGCTTATCAACGCCTCAAGGATCCCAGCCCTTCGTTCAGACCGTTCAGCCCGGCAAGATGGGTACGCGCAAGCGTGTACCAGGCTGCCGTTTGCAGCTCCACGCCGTTCTGCTCAAACAGGGAGAGACAGAGTTTTTCGACATACTGCCAGTTCACGTCCGGACGGGCGGATGGGTTAGCTTGTTGAGTTCATCGCGAAGGAGTGCATAGTCCGGCAGCGTCCGCGGGTCGCCGCCGGTTTTAATTTTACGCGCGGGAGTGTCATTCATGACCGGTTGTCCATTTGACGTCGTTAGCAAAAGAGAAGAGAGGAAATGCTGCGGCTTCACGTCTTGATGACGTTGCAGCCTTCAGCGCGAGATGGTTAAAGGTGGCTCAGATTCTGTTTGTGTCGTCGAGATACTGCTGCTGTTTAAAATGCCTGATCAGCACCCGCCTTCAGGCATAAATTCGGTGCCATAGCGCACCAGCCCACCCCTTTTAATTCAGCATCAATCGCATAACGCAGTTCTCCGGGACGTTCTGTTCCAACAGGACAACGGTGATTTTTTTTAGCCGTGGCTCATACTTGAGCAGGACGGCAGACAGCGTGCCCATCAGTTCATGCGCTGTGCCGGGCATTCCCTGGAGGATTTTAGTCATGTCAGGTAGGCCATAGTCAGGCAGGTGCGCCAGCGTACCGGCTCGACAGTTGAGAATACGCTGCATGTTATCGAGCACGGACAAAATGACCTGGTTTTCCTCGCTAACCCGATGAAGCTCAAGCCCCCGGCGAAATGACCGGAGAGCATCTCATACAGCGAGGGCGACTTATGGGACTGAGGCATTATTTATCCTTAAGCGGTAATAACATCAGTTGGTTATTGCCGGCTTCAATCACCCGCGCCTTGTCCGGGTCGAGCGCTTCACGGTCAATGGTCAGCTTCCAGCTGTTTGTGTGCATATCCGGATGGCGGAACAACCCCACCACCGCCACATATTTTGCTTCTTCTTCCATCGGCATATTCAGCAGCGCATCGCCGCCGGGTTTCACCACCACATCGCGAGTGGCCAGTAAATCCGCGCCCAGCGTCGTTTCGCCGTCATTTAACAGTTGCTGATAGACACTCCGATCAAAGGTCTTGATATCTTTAAGCTGATAAATTCGCACCACCACCGATTCAGACAACGAGTTATTCTCGCGCACATCAATATTCAGGCTTCACGCGCGGTGAAATCCAGATGCAGCACTTTTATCTTTTTATAAAACACCGCGCTAAAGGCCGATTTGGTGCCATCGCTGACGCTTTGGGTCAGGCCGCAGCCGGAGAGGATGATTGCCAGCACGGGTAACAGCCAGCGTGTAGATTTAGTCAAACTTGTACGTAACACGTCGGTTTCCTTGTTGTGGTGTTGCCGGCTGAAGGCCGGTGTAATAGCCCAGTTCAGTGGTAAACGCATTTGGAATATCGCCAGACAAGGGTTCTTCATCAGCGCCCAGTACGCCATTCATCCCCAGCCAGAAAGGCCCTCGCCCAACGGTGGCGCGGTCAGCAAACGGGTCTGGGTCGTTAGCGTGATTTTGGCCTTAAAGCGCCAGCCCAGATATACCCTCAGCATGATGAGAAAATCCTGATACAGCAGGCCGTCGGGTTTCCAGCCCTGGGTTTCCTGTTGATTGTCGGTTGCCAGTGCGATCAGAAGCTGGCTGCTGGCATCCATCGCTTCATCACCCAGCGGCGTATTACCATCCAGCAAAAAATCCTCATCACCGTAAAACCCTAAAGGCTGGCTGACCGCCACGGGACGCAGGCAGTATGGGCTGACGTTGACACGAGTATCCGGGCCAACAGACTGACCAGCGCCTGTATCCCTTCCTGGGTTTTACCCGGCTGGCGCAGCACGCCCAGCAGCGCCAGAAAGCGTGATACCGGCGTGGCAATCTGCTTTGCCGTCCCGGGATCCCCAGCCCTACCAGCCCAGCAACGACTGCGAGATGCTGTCGGTCCCCCAGGTTCAAACGTGGCCGGGTAGGAATATTTGCGCCAGATACGGTAAAACTGCGTCAGGATACGGTGGCTGAAAATATCGAGAAATCCCTGCAACGCTTCGTGCCCTTCCCGCCGCTGGGTGATGTCATCAAGGTAGGCGGTGGGAAGCGGCGAATCGACACCGTACAGCCCCATGAAAGTGGTGCGCACCACCGGCGGCCTGCTGTCATCGTTCTCGTCATATTCAATCGCCTTGAGTTCACTGGCCGGAAAGCCCATGCCTGAATGCGGCGCAAAACGCACCGGGTCGTCGGCGGGATGGCTGGTCGAACCCAGTAAGGGTTTTCCCGGCTGACGTTTTTCCAGTAGCTGACAGAAACGGTAAAAGTTGATGCGATACAGGTCGGCTTCCAGCCGTGGGTTTAGCCGGGAATGCGGCGGTTGTGCTTCTCTTCCCATTCCAGACGCTCTCCGGTCGGTTGCAGAATAATAATCAGGCGGTTAAACAGATAGATGTCGGTATAGAGCGCGAAGAAGCGGCTGAGCATTTCGCCGAACAGACAGATGTCTCCTCGCCCGGCAAAACCGTGGCTATCGAGGGTGACTTCTATCTGAACGCCGCGCACCAGATAGCCCTGTTCAAAACGCTCGGTTTCACTGTGCTTAACATCGATGATGGCCTCCAGGCGACGGCGATTCATCTCGCTGTCTGTCCACTCATACAATGCCAGCGTGCCGCGCAGTACGTCCGCGTTGTCCATCATCGACAAAAAACCGCTGCCAAGATGGCTCAACACGCGCCAGTGAAAACGGTCCTGGGCCGGGGGTAACAAGGTAGCGTTGGGGCGCAAAGGTTGCGTACGGCGATGCTGGCCGAAGTGGTTTTCATCACCGTATCAAGCACGGTGCTTTGCAGCGCCCGGCGAGGCAACTGACCGTTGGTGCCGGTGAGCGTCAGCGACAGGCTTTCATCCTCCGGTACCGTGTGGTTATCAAACGCCTCTCCGCCAAGGATAAGCCAGGTGTTATGCAGCCCGGATGGCCACGGCGCACACGGGTGTGATAGTAATATTCCGGGGCTTCATGACGCATCATTCCCCCTTTATGGCGAAAACTTGAAAACGGCACATAGCGGTGTTGGCTCGATGACATCACCGAATCCACCGCGTAGATCTCGGTATGGCCATCCTGTACGCGCATCGGGCGCAGCATATATTCGGTCTGGAGACCATTTAACGTCAGCGGGTCGGACTCCAGCGGAAACAGGTTAATCACCGGAACACAGTTCAGGCGCAGATGCTTTTCGGTAAAGCTAAAGTCATGCTCCCAGCGTTCGCTCAGCACCACGTCGATTTCAAACCAGGGAGCGCGGCGGGAAATGCGACGCTCTCCAGCCCACGCAGCCCGGCAAACATAAATTTCTCGCGGAAGGTGAAATATTCCAGCAGCAGCTGATAGCCGCTGAAGCTGCTGTTGCCCTTCGGCCAGAGAATGTCGTCATCCCGAACCCCAGCGCGGCAAAATGCGCGTCCAGCGGCCTGGCGTCAACCTCGCCGGGCATTCGCAGCCACATCCGCGCGACGTTCATGGTGAACGCTTCGTGCATCGCGCAGGCCAGCGGCGCATCGGCATTAAAATAGAGCGGAAGGCGGCGAAGGTCGATACGGCTCCAGTCCGCCAGGTCGCTACAATGAAAGCGTAGCGTGACCACCGAACGGCCCTCGGCATCGGTACTCAGCCGGGCCTGCTCAAGGGAGAGCGGCTGAAGCAGCCTCTCCTGGGTGGTGGTATAGCGACAGCGTGTGCCTTTCTCGCCTATTGGCCGGGAAAGCACCTCGAAGCCTTTGACGATGCGCATCGGCTCTTTCATCTCGCGCCAGTCGGGCGTGAATTCCACTACCGACATCGAAGGAATGGTGCGCAGGTAATGCGGCCATAACAGGCTGACCAGCCCTTCGGTCAGTTCAGGCAGATCGTCATCAAGCTTCTCTCGAAGACGGCCCATCAAAAAGGCAAAGCCTTCAAACAGGCGCTCAACGTAAGGGTCGCGCGCGCCCGCTTTATCAAGATTGAGCATGGCCGCCTGCTCAGGGTGAGCGCGGGCAAACTCTTCGCCAGCTTCCAGCAGGTAGCGCATTTCGGCGTCGTAGTAACGCAGGGTTAAGTCATCCATATTAATTTCTGCTCAATAATTGCCGAATGAGTAGTATTATCTAAATAAAATTGTGCTGATGATGTTCCTGAGTACAGGAACATCTTATTAATTATCACGCGGCCCACATACTGATGGTGGTAGTACATACTCAGTGGCCATCCCCGGCATCCATCCATCAGGACGGCCGGTACATTTCACATAGCCTTTACTTTGAAGAGCCGAAGTGTATGCAAAGGAAAAAATGACAGAACTCATGAGAAAAACACCGACTAAACCTATAAAAATGCTATTGGTCTTTTTGCATTTTATAATCGCCTGTTCCTCTCCGTGCCGCATAGCCAGATACCAATATATACATGGAAAAAGAAGGATTATCGGTATCATTAGTAGAGCGGAAACTGTTGGTGAAAAAACAATCTCATTTCCGAATTCAAATAGTCCAGTGAATGCATCATATGAAAACCATAAAGAACCAAACGATGAAACACACCAAATAATAAGTGTTCCAATAAATCTACGTTTTGGACTCATAAATCAATAACCTGTGAAGTTAAATCGCCAATGTATTTTTTAACGTATTGTTTTATCTCAGACTCGACGACCTGCCGGCCTTTTCTAAGCACTCCATCAACATACATAGCGCCTAAATCCAGTACATCGTTTGAAACCTCTCGGGATTTTTCCACAAATTCTTGTTGGGCTGATTCGATGTAAGGAGCTATAAAATCAACCAGGTTATCTGTAATATGATATTTCTTATCAATAGTGTTTAACACCCAAGCCAAACCAGCCCAAAAACAAGGACTATGGCTATGTTCAGGACAACATACGCCGACATTGTATATAACCCAACAGCGTAAAGCGCTGCTGAAGAAATGCCTACTTTGACGAGGTCGGTAGCAAGTGTTCCAAGGAACATTGCAAGTGTAGTCTCATCATTCAATATGAAGTCAATTGTATCTATTGCCGATACATAGACAAAACCTAGAATCGCACCATCGACAATGGCTTTTTGCAAACCAAATTTCCCTATGCCTGCTTCGATGATTTTTGGGTTCATCTCTGCAAAGACCGGGGCGTTTAGCGTTTTCCTGATTGCTGCATAACCACTAATCTTTATCAGCCGTGTTCCTTTGTGATTAACAAACACCGTAGCGGTAATACCGATACTTCCAAATTTGTAAACCATCGCTGAAGCATTAACTGCATCATCTATATTCGTTGCATATGTTTTAACAGTATTCCCAATAGGATTTGTTGTGGCATCTTTCCATTTCTTTTTAACGAAATCCCAGCCGTCAATAATCCTCTGGCATTCCTCCAGCGTCAGCAAGAGGAAATCATGTCTGTTACGTTTTAGCATCCCTCGCACATTATCATCCGGGACGGTGTGGGTGTTAATCAACGTAGGATATCCGGAGCTAACATCGTATCAGCCTGCGCGCCTGCCAGAAAAGCCTGAGAAACGGCATTTGCTATCGATGTCTTTCCAGGCTCCTCAGCATAAGCTGCTGTTCCTGCTGAACTTTTCTCGTATGTATCATCCATCATCGACGGAATAAATTTCGCCTTACAGGGGCAGGTGCTGTAGCTGTCGAGGGTTCCGGCCATTCGCCTGTCGTGAATGGTATCGTTGTCGATGCCACCGGCTATTTTGAAAAGCCCGGCATGTTTACCGCAGGTCACGCTGTCCAGCTCCCGGGCAACCGGTTTATCAAAGAGCGTGTGATCCTCTGCGCCCGTAGTAATTTTGCCGCCACAGGTGGTTTTGTCACCCTGCACCAGATAATACCCTTCAGCTCCCATACGTTTCCCTTAATTCAGTTCTGATTACCCGCAAAGTACCGCACTGCTGGCCGGATCGAGCGCAATCAGACCGGACAGAAGCAAATCCATCTCGGGCTGAAGCCGTGATTTATCTGTTTCACTGCGTGTGGCTTTCATGCGCAGCAGCCTGAGGCGACGTGATTTCACTTCAAACAACAGTGCCGGTGTCCACTGCATGAGGGTGATCGACTGTGCGGCATTGTCGAGCTCGCCCAGCAGATGCAGGGCCAGTTCATTTTTGCCCTTCTGCTCGGCTACACGTGCCATCAGCAGACGCAGCAGCCATTTGTCTTTTGTGGCGTCGGTACCCGGACGTGTCTGTAACCACTGGAGAGTGGCATCCAGGCCTTCGCTGTCCGCTTTCTCCAGCGCTTCCGGCTCAAGGGCCAGGATATCGTTGTCTGCCGTGCTGGCAGTACTGACCGGTTCATCCCTCCAGCCTGACATATCGTCCAGCACGCTCTGATTTATCCAGTTAAGCGTGACCTCATCGGCAAACGGCGTACCGTCATTAAAGGCCAAGGTTTCAAGCCCGGTAAGGCGGTGCAGCAGCCCTTTCAGATCGGCGGTGATAATGTCGGCCAATACATTCTGCCCAACTTCACCAGTGCCTGGTGGGTGTACCACTGCAAATCCAGCCAGAGGTGATTGGCGCCACGCGAGAAAGTGCTGTCTGCCTGCTCCAGAATCTCCAACCAGCTCTGCTGCAGGTACAGGCGTTTGAGTATCGCCCTCTGGTCAGCCCGGGCGGTACGATGCGCGTTTTCCCTTGTGCATCCGGGCAGGAATACTATATAACGTGTCATGCCGCAGGCTTTTCATCAGCCGGTGGGCGGCAAGCCAGCCATCAGGTTGCTCACGCAGATACCCGGCCAGTGTACGGGCCTGGGCCAGCAAATCCTGACCGGAGGTAATGCGGCTCAGAGCAGGCGCGTCTGACTCGGTCGCATGCGCGGAGCTCTGTGACTGTTCCTTATCACCAGCGTTCTGCGGCACCACAGCATCCACACCACCGGCTTTCATCAGACGAGATTCCAGCGCACTGTATAGGGCGTTCAAATCTGGCTGTGACGTATACGGCTCTGTCTCCAGACTGTCGCGTATCAGCAGCAGCGCACCGGCAGTACGTAGAGCATCATCGCGAACCACCTCCGGCCAGAGTGACAAGCTGTCGAGGACACGGGAACCTGCGAGCCACTCCAGCGCCGGTTTACGGCTCCGCTCGCGCTGAGGATGAAGCTGCGTTCTATAGCGCTGTATTAATCCAGCCAACAGCTCAAGTCCTTCGGCAAAGCCGGTTTCTCCGTCCTGGTGAAGACGCGCCCAGCAGTAGTAGGTGGCAATCCGGATATCTTTTGCCGTGGTGGTCAGCAATTTTTCGGCAAGCGTGCAAATCAACCCGGTATCAATGCCGGAAAGTTTATTGACCTCCTCCCGGATACGCTGAAAATCATCGTCATAGCCGGGGTCTTCTCCGGTCGGACTGGCGTCATTTATCGGTGCAAGCCAGGGCTGCCAGTTATCCGTGCGTGTCTGCGCCCCTTGCCGTAGCTGCATGCCGTCAGAATGACAGGCGGCGACCAGATTCTGCAGTGTGCTCATTATTCGACTCCATCAATACCACTGTTTCCGGTGTTGGCCATCAGCGTCTGCGCAGTGGCCGCGCTGTCGACACTGAATATCTGATCCGGCAGCGTGAAACCTCGCAGATCCAACAGCGCCAGCGGACCTTTTCCAAGCTGTGAACGCAGCACCCACTGCAGTGTTCGACTATCCGGGGCGGTGAAGCTAATCATCCACTGGCTGCGGTCAAGCTGCTGGCGCTTGCCCTGGTCCAGCCAGCGAATAAAACCCCAGGTCCCGCTGAAATCCCCGAACAGACGCGCACCGGCGTTGACCGTGGTCCAGGTCAGCATCGTCCCGGCTTGTAGGTATCTCCCGGCCAGCGGAAGCTTTGCCAGTCGGCCATCTGGTTGAAGTAGTGCAGCTTTTGTCCATCAATGGTTAGCTGCGTCTCCACCACCTGCGGCACAGGACGCGCCTGCAGCTCAAAGCTGATGCCTTGACTACCATCGGTGAACAGAATGTCTGACAACTGGCTCAGCTGGTTAATAGCTCGCAGGAAAGCCGGGTTAAAGTTCAGCCCCTGGCTGTTTACTTTATCCGGTATCCACTGGCTGCCCTCTTTGTGCAGCACACCGCTGAGCTCTGTCGTCAGGAAGCGCTCAATACGTCCGCTGTCCTTGCGCACAAACTCCGCCAACATTGGCAAAGAGGCATCACTTTTGCTTGCCGCAAACGGGAAGCGCCCGTCAAAGGCGGTGTGCCAGTTAGCAACAACCGAACGGCTCCATTTGTCATTCAGACTGGCTGCCGACGGCTGAAGCACGGTCTCCCAGGCCTGGGTCAGCGGCTGTACAAACATTGTGCCGCCAAATCCGCTCCACTCCTCGCCAAGACTTGCCGAAATCAGGCTGCCGTATTGCTGAGTGTCGGTGAGGTCCACGCTTTTGCCCTGGAACACGGTCTGCGCCATGGTCTGCATCATTGCCTGTGGGTCAGAAGCGCTGGCCACCTGCTGCAGTCGCAGACGCACGCGGGTGATACGGGTCAGATACGTCTGCAGACTCAGGGAGTTGTCCGCCGACATGACGTTACCGCCTTTGTTTTTACCCAGAAGCTGCAGCAGCGGGCCAAAGGTTTCATCCAGCGGCCCCTGAGGCCCTGAAGCAGACTGGTCAATCGCAGGTTTGTCTTTCCCGCCTACGAGATCTTTAGCCGATTTGATGATGGAGTCCGAAAGGTCTTCGCTTTGCTGGCCGGTCTGCCCCTGCCAGGCGAGGGTGTTCATCAGGGCTATCAGTGGCGACTGACGGACATCACTCATCAGCGTCAGCTGGTCGGTCACGTCAGCAATGTTGTTTGCCGGATTCCAGTGTAGGCTGTTGAGGAAGCTCAGCCAGCTGCCGGCAAAGTCGGTGAAGTAACGTTGCGTTAGACGTGCTTTCAGGGCTTCCGGCGACAGGTCTGAGGAAACCGCTTTCCGGCTGTCGCTCAACACCCAGTCAATTTGATCCCGGCGTGAATTTGCGGCCTTTTCGATAGCCTGCTGAATGCCCCTTCCCACGCCTGGCGGGTAAACATGCCCGGTACCACTTCCTCGGTGGTGAACAGTCGCCGCGCATCGGTACCGCTGGTCATGTCTTCCAGAGACACATCGGCAAAGTTACGACGTACCGATTTGAGCATGTTTTCATACAGGGTGCTTTCCGCGTTACGTCGTCCAATTTGCTGCAACAGTACCTGGCGGCTCTGGCTCACCAGCTGTTCATCCGGCGTGATTTTCCACTGTGGCTGCTTTGGCAGTTCGGTGATGTAGAAGGCCACAAATCCGGTGACAGGCTTTGCCACAGGCCGGTTGAAATACCCATCCGCGTCGGTTCCACGGCTTTCATGGTCTGAGCGTAATACACGCCATCGGTTTTATCAGGTCGGGCCATCATCAGCCAGGCCTTCAGCTGGTCATAGCCCGGCTTCGCTAGCTGTGCCCGCTGGTCGCTGCCGGAGCAGAGCCTGCCAGCACGCTGAGCTTCTGCGTCAGGGCGGCATTTGCCGGGTCTCGGATCAGGCGGTTGTTCGCCACGCCGTACCAGGGCAGCATCGCGTCGAGCAGCTGCTGATTATGGTCCAGACCGAAGCGCTGATACCATGGCGCGCCTTCCTGAATACGGTGCTGCAGGCGGCCGGCGTCATTACGCAGGGTATGCAGAGCCGTCAGCTGATAATCCGATACGGAGGGATGCTCCACCAGAGCATGCGCCTGCTGCGCCACGGAGACAATCTGCAGGCGGTTGACCGCAAACGACATCAGTGTCCCCGCCCCCCAGACACCGATAATGGCCATCAGCGTCCAGGCCAGCGTCTGCTCCCAGGCCATACCGACACGGCGGCCACGCACGTGGGTACAGTCATCCACAATGCCCTGCCAGGTTACCGGCAGGGTCAGCGCATGGCGTTGGGATTCCGGGGTATATTTCTCAGCCTCGGCAGGTGCAGCACCGGCTGTTTCTCCTGCGATAGTGGCAGGTTTATTCTCCGGCAGGCTGAACATCAGGCCACGCAGCGGAACGCGCTGCTGTGAGGCAGACAGCCATGGCACCAGCTGCTGAGCCCAGCGAGCTATACCGCCGTCTTTAAGGTGCTGGCCCAGGCGCAGCAGGAAGTCGTGGCCATTGTTCTCAGCGACCTGACTCACCCCCGCGTCCGCAGGGCAGGCAGCATCCGCTCAAGCTGGCGGGTAATATCGTCAGCTTTGGCACGCAGCGGGAAAGCGGCTCCAACCGTTTGTTCAGTGCGTTTTGCCTGCGACCAGGCGCTGTCGCACAGCTGCCACAGCCAGACCGGAGCGGAATAACCGAGCAGCTCACTGATTTTTTCCAGTCCGCGTAAATCGTTGTCACTGATTTGTGGAGTAAGGTTAAGCGACGGCGACATGACGCGGACAATCCCGTCCAGCGGACGTCCGCGGCGCAGTTTGCGCAGTGTGGTATATTTTTCCTTATCGGGCTCAGCAGTCAGACTGCCGCCATAAATCAGAACGGTACGGTTACCTTCAAACCACTGGTTTTCCTGCAGGCCAGGTACCAGTTGTTCAATCGCCGTTTCGTCGCCGGTAATAAGCAGCAGGTGGGTTTTATGGCGCCAGTAAAGACCGATACGGGTGCGAAGATGTGTCCGAATCCTGTCACACATGGTCACCGCAGGGTGAACAGGTGCTTTATCATTTTCCCGTTTCTTTTTCTCATCATCACCGCTGGTATTGTCGACAAGCGCATTAAACTCCTGCTTACCGGCACTGCGTACCGCCGCCAGGAGCACCACAGATACGATAAGGGAACAGCCTGAAATACAGCCGCCAGCAATAAGCCAGTAAATTTGTTGCTGACTGCCGTTTTCAATCCCGGCAATATCCGGCTGCTTCCAGACCATGAACGTCATAACGACTAACAGCAAAAAGAAAATTAATGCGACAGCAAGATAGCGGCCTTCCGTAGTCTTCGGTGCTAAAGGTAGCTTCACGGATCAATCTCCTGTCGGGAAGCAATCGGGGTAATGAGCGTGCTCCACAGCACATTCTGTGTGGTATCACCGCAGATAATCATCTGTGGTGACTGAGTTTGTCTGGCGATTTCAGTGGCAGCAGCGATAGCCAGCCAGGGGCTGCTGCTCCGGCATGTCCCATAGACATATCAAGTGAAACGACTGATTCGTTCTCTACAGCCTGTGCAGGATGAGCATTCTGACACCCGATAACTTCTGCGCGCTGCTCACTCGTCAGCCCGGCAAGCCATAAATTTTTCACGATATTTTCTTTGAGTGGAACATTCCAGGCAGCCATGTTCATCCCCTCCCTCAGTTCACCTGATGGAGCAGCATCTGGTCGGTGTAGCAGAGCGAGAGGTTCGAGTAACTCCTGGGTCAGGCGGTTGCCAAGAAGCAGAGCAACAGCTGCTTCAGCGGTATTATTTGAAACAACCGGATCAATCTGGAGGCCAACAATCAATAACATCGCATCATCTTTGATGCGGTGATCCAGCCAGTGGTTAACTACCCCCGGCCCATTGCTGTCTGTGTACTCAAGCGCACAGGTTATGCCACTCTCCTGCCAGGCTTCCTGCCAGATATTTCTGACAGCAGGGAATGGCAGAGATGATGAGACATCAAGGATAACAACAAGCGAAGCGTTCTCAGGAAACTGGTGAACTGGAAGAGCGGCAATAAGCTCAGAGAACAAACGTGAGATAACCAATCCAGGAGTATCTTCAGGTTCTGCCGTAATACGGCTCAGCCTCCTGCTTTTTTCGCCTTTCCAGTCCGACTGCGAAATGATAATGCTGTGATTATTGAGCATATCATCAGCAACAGAACGCTGTTCGTCTTCCTGATGGGCTGTAATAAATGTCGCATTCAAAACCTGAAGTGCACGACGAGCCCTACGGGTCTCACTCAAGATCCATTGCTCCCGACGCCGGTCAAAACCATTCGCTTTACTGTCCTGTAATGACCAGACCCACATGCGAATAGTGAAACACACAATCCACACAACGAATGGGGTTCCAATAGCCAACATCCAGAAGTGGCTATTATCGATATAACGTCCAAATATCCGCATAAGGATCACACTAATGACCAGAATTGCCACCAGGACAGCAATCCAGCGCGATGTTCTTGGTGAATCCGGCCGTGGATAACATTCAGGAAGATGTTTAAGTGAATACGGCATTTATACTCTCATACTTCAAAATTTCTAAAATTCAGCTAAAATAGAAAGATCGTTTGGTTCTTTCAGAGATATCTATCAAAGAGCACCTTATCTTTTTTATAATCTCTATTTTTAATCTCAATAAATGCAACATCACTATTTGGGTCATAAAGAACATGATGACCTTCCTCGACATAATTCCCTTTTACATAAGCATCATTAATCTCTTCACCAAGAAGACCTTTCTCAAGATCCGCCTAATAACATCTCCGGTATTTCATAGCTTTACCATCAAGCGAGCACACTCAATTTTTTGCAAATGTAAACCCATACGTTTCAAAATTATAAATATTAGTGATATCAACTTTATAGAAAAAATTATTTTCTAAGCGAGGTACATTATCGTAGCCAAAATATAATTTATTGGCTTTATCATTATCTATATTTGCCGGAGGTATGCCTTGAACAGTACTGTCAACTTCTGAAAGATAAATCTTGTCTATTTCTTTCTGCCCTAAGAAATTTTCTTTTACAAATTCAATTTTTGTTATCCCACGAATGTATTCTTCACTCTCAGATTTATAAGGCATACAGGTACATGAGTATTTCTTTGACATTAACCGCTTGTCTTTCTTTTTGTTTCGAATTCTTGAACGCCATTCCTTTCATAAAATGAAAACGTATCGCCTCCAGAACTGATCAACACTCCACATGATTTGTTTTCAAATTGCTTCCTGCTAGGTTGGCAAAGAAACAATTAAGCATAAAAGTAATCCTAAATTTTTTAAAATTCATACTCACCTTCCCAGAAGAGCAATAAACAACATTTCCAATTCAGACAGTTATGGATTGTAAGCGCTAGTTAATCAATCAAAAACTTGTTCAAATGCTTATGTCACACATTAACTTTATTCAGAGAATAGGAAGTAAATAATATATTAAGCATTAACGATTATAGTTAAAATCTCATGCTAACTCCTTGATAGCATAATCACCACCATCTTTCCCACTCCACTTCCCACATTGATATCAAGGGTATCTATTGAATTCCCATGAGCTATTTTTATTACATTTCTCAAAATTATTATCATCTGTAGGATCAAATTCTTGCCCTACTGATTTCAATTTTCCATTTTCAAGATTAAAAAACAACCCCTGATTGGTTCCGATATAAGCGAGTTCCTTTTCTTTTATAAAATCCACACCAAAGACACCTTCACTCACTCCTTTCTCAATCCTTTTATATCCATGCTCCAAATCTACAAGAATCACATTTGTATCTTGGGGATTTCCCTCATTAATTGCTTTCGGCTTACCCCAGAGAATTATTTTATCACCACTACATTTAACACTATAGCCATTGATAACAGTGTCAAATGTAAGAGTCTTTGTATGATTGTTAATATTTACGGTTACTGAGTCATTTCCATTTAATATGACACCTGATGCATATGCATTAAATGAAAGAAAAAAACCGGCAATTATTGAAATAATCAGATTCATTTGTTAGTCCATCAAAATATGAGAGATTCTAGTTGTTTCCTTCCATCGGCGCTCTTCGTCAGTATACGCACCATTAATAGCTTTGGTTACAACCTTAGAGTGTTCATGTGAAACATCCAACTCCACAATTTTTGCATTTATTGGACGAAAACCAGCGGTATAAGAACCAGCAATCCAGTACCAGGCACCAGCGTCAATACAGTTGTATGGGGAAATGGATAGAAGCTGTGGGTCATCAATGGCAGGAGCTTTTCTCAAATTAACAGGTCTCCACCATCCATTTATAAATCCTTTGTAGTTCATAGGATATTTCTCCAAGTCAATCCATCCCTATAACCCCAGTATTTACTGTAGTTTTCGCGGCCTGTAAGCTGTTTCATCCCCCGGCCTCTAAATTTCGGACCATCTCCTGGCTCAATATTTCCAAGTCGTCCATTAAGATAATCAAGATAGCCTCCAGGCAGAGGATTATAGTACCCATTTATCTCAGAAGCAAAACTTGAATGGGTGGGGTTTCGTGAAAAACTGGCAGCCCCTTCAATCATTAGCGATAACATCCCTGACTCAATTGCACCCTGCCCAAAAAAATGTGATTTTCTTGTTGGCGTGGTAATGAAGTATTTTTCAAGACAGCGGTTGATTATCTCTCTATATTTTTCTCTAACCTCCTTTGGAGACGTGCCTATCTTTTGCAATGCCTTAAGAGGATAGAGGTTATCTGGATAGACTTTTTCTAATTCTTCTGCTGAAAGCCAATTACATTTCCGAAACAATGTAATAAACGCTCTGGGGTCAAAATGCCATATCCTGTTTTTAGGGACATCTCCACTTATGCATAGAGCTCGAGCATGAGCTAGTAATTTAGCCCAAGAGTCATTATCTAAAGGAGGATCAACAGTTTCATTTTTCTCCTGCAACCATCCAAGTCGCTGCTCTAGCGTATTTTGATCCCATTCAAAGGGGAATCTACAAATTAATCGACTTCTGCATTCATTTTTTGAATTGAGTACAATATTTGAATTGCACTGGCTATTCATATCTGAATCATCTGTTACTAAAATCCAGCCCAACCAATGGGGAAAATCCGCATCGCTATATTTTTTTACTAAATCTGATGCGACATTTATGAAACCGCATCCACCAGGATAATTCATCTTCAGCCAGTAGTTATTGCTTTTATCGGATAAAGGCTTACTTTCAGAATTTAGAACACGGCCAAACCTGAGTAATTCATAACCTGATGAAATAGAGTCCGGGTGTTCTTTGAGGGCATATTCATACATATTATTTTCATTCAAACCACTGGCATCATTCATAGGCTCGCCAACGATATCAAACTGACCATCTTCTTTCCCATTCTGCCTAGTGGTTATTACACGAGTCTCTCCTTTAGTTTCAACAGTTACAAATAGCTCAGCTAGATTAGTGTATATCGGTGTACTATCGTCAACGACAGTAACACCATCTATGCTTTTACCATTATAAAAATGGATACCTGATGGTATGTAGAAATGAATATCACCAAAACATACATCAACCCTTCCATTTTTGGATGTATCAAGGTGCGGTTGTGACCTTCCAGTGATTTTTTCTATATACTGGTCTTCACAATATATTTGCACATGTGTAGCATTCACTCCATCGACCATGCCAGTTGTGCCTAATGAATCTTTTCTTCCGACCTTTCCCCCAACAGAAAGTGTGTTCGATATGAAATTCAAATGCATATACATTGAAAAAAACGTGATTTTAGCGTTTTCTCCAGAACCGATTTCAGTTTCATGCTTTATAACAATACAACCATTATCTGTATAACCATTATAATTCAAAGGTTCCTTCTTTGTTTTTTCTTTTTCGGCAGGCTCCCTAATAAAAACTATAGTTCCATCAACTATCGCACGCAACATCTCTGGAGGATGACTTGAATCATTATGTTTTATATGTACACCGCCGTGCCATGATTCTTTCCCATTAATCGGAAACCCACGACTAACATCAACGGGCATCATTTTGCCCACCCATGCTTCATCACTTTCATTTTTTGAATGAGGCCTTAAATATGGAGGACTAATAATCATCTTTAAATCCTTTATGAAAATATAAACTTTCCAGATGGAGTATTTTGCTCTGGAGTTAATGCAGGTACAGCTTCTTTATTATTGGCTTTATTCTTTCGTCCATAATGCCCGGCTTTTGTTCTATACTCACCCAACGTGGCTGATTCAATAGCATTACCATCTAAAGTGATGTAACTTCCTCCACCGTTCAGGGTCAGCTTCTTCTTCGCGATGATTTTGATTTCATCTTCAGTACTTACGATACTAATTTCCTTACGAGCAAGCAGAGCCATCAGGTCGTTCTGCGCCTGTACCTGCACCGGTCCCTGGTTCGCGATGAGCTTGATCCCCAGCTTACGAACAAACACACTCAGGGCATTACCTACCCCGATGAACAGATTTTTCACCACGCTGACGTCGGCATTTTTGCCGGCAGTAGCTATCAGGTTCTGACCAGCAGAGACCTGCAGATGTTGTCCGCTGGTCAGTGCCATTCCATCCGGCGCACTGAGCAGCAGTACTGATTTTTTGAGGTCTGCCAGCTGCTGTTCCAGCAGTTTGATTTGCGCCTGGAGATCGGCCGGGTTCGCGGTCGCCTTCTGCGCATCATCGGAGATGGACGTCATCTGCTCCCGGGCATCACCCAGATTACTGACCGCCGGTTGCATCTCCAGCACCTGACCCTGTGCTTTCGTCTGACCATCAGCGCAGATGAACATCCCTTTCTGTGCCCGGATGGCTCCCCAACTGTCGGTTCTGAGCTCAAACCCCTCGCCCCGCTTCTGCTTCTCACTGTCGACCAGATGCCCGAGATTGAGCTGACTCTTCCCGCCATACTCCGTGCTGACCTTAATATGCTCTTTCCCGCGCTCGTCATCGAGGCGGATTTTGTTGTTCGCCGGGGTGCGCAGCACGTTACGTTTATAGTTGCGGATGGTGACGTGGTCGCCGTGCGCCGAGTCGTGCAGGACTCCGGAGATATACGGTCTGTCCGGGTTGCCGTCCTCAAAACCAATCGCCACTTCGGTGCCCGCCAGCAGTGGCAGGTGCAGGCCGTAGGTGTCGCCGGCGTACGGGCGCGACTGGCGTACCCACAGGCTCTCGAAGCCGGTTTCCCAGTTGTCCCGGTCAAACAGCATGTTGACGCGGTAGCGACCGTCCTTATCGATATGCCCGTAAGTGTCGTTTTCCGTGGTGCTGGTGACGCGAGCCGGGAGCGTGCCGGCCATCACCGGGCGGGCGCCGGGCTGCGGGCGGAAGCTGAAATCGGCGCTGTCCGGGATGCCGTTAAACAACACACCAAAGTCTGTATCGCGACGGGCATGGCAGTGCATCGACGTCACCACCACACCTGCCGTAAACACTTCCGCCACTTCATAGCCGCCGGTCACTTTCAACACCTGTCCCGGCGAGAGCGTCGGGCAACTGGTGAGCGCCTGAGCCTGGGTCTGGCCGTTCAGATAGCGCTCATGGCGGATGCGGGCATAAAACGCCCCGGACTCCGGCGCTGGGTTGCGGTCATAGGCGCTGCCCGGCGTCAGATAGTTGTCCGCGTAGTGGTAGGCGTCGCCGTAGGTGGTATCGTCGCCGCGGGTGGCATCCACTCGCGTGTTCATGTTTTCCGTGGCCTGACGGTAATTATAATCGCGGGTGCTGACCTGCTTTTGTACGACCTGGTGATGGCACTCCATCCCCACACCGCGTCCACACCCTGCGAATGCTGCCCTGACGGCGGAATCGACGGCAGCGTCAGCCCCTTCTCATAGCCCTGCTGACCGTCATAAAACGCCACCACGTCAATGTTCAGGCGCGTGTCGGTGGTGAAACGAAACCAGACGCCCACCTCGCCCAGCAGGCGAGTGATAAAGTGCAGATCGTCCTCGCCGTACTGCATCACCTGCTCACGGCGCGGGTACTCTTTGGTTAGCGAAAACAGGAAATCCTGTCCGCGCATGTTGTGACGCTCGCGGAGAATTTTCTCGACGATTTGCGGGACCGACATATCCTGGTAAATCGCGTTCTGGTGCGAACGGTCGAGCAGCGCCAGACGCGGCTGCAACGTCAGGGCGTAGTGGGTTTCATCCTTCGAGGTGCGAAGACGTTCGAAACCGGTAACCACTCCCTGAATCACCCGCACCGGCTGCTGAATTTTAATGCCAAAACCCTGGTCGACCGGGGCCTGCAGCGTCAGCGATGCGGCTTTCATCAGCATCGTCTCTTTGCTGATGGCATGGTCGGCGCTGGTGAACTCTATACGGTAGCGAAACGGCGTGCTTAGGGCTTCGTCGCCTTCAAACGCCAGCACGTCGAGGGCGGACTCACAGCCTTTGACCACCAGCAGGTGGTGGTTGTGGCTGAACAATATCGGCAGGCTCATGCTCATACGCGCCCTCCTTCAGGCTGTGCAAATTCCAGCGCAATCCCTCTTCTTCACTCCAGCTCAGGGTCAGCGACTGCGGTTTTTGTTTGGCGGCCATATGCGCCAGCAACTGCTGGCTCAGCACCGGCAGGATCTGCTGGTTAAGCAGGCTGTCAACGTTACGCGCGCCGGTATCCGGCAGCAGGCAGGCGGCGGTCAAGGCATCAAACAGCGTGCTGTCGATATGCGTCGTCAGCCCATAATGACGGTGCAGACGCTGGCTTACCTGCCCCAGTTTCATCTCGACAATGGTACGCATCGCCGTTTCCGCCAGCGGCCGATAAATTACCGTCTGGAAGCGGGCCAGCAGCGCAGGCTGGAAGTGGTCACGCAGAATTGGCCGCAGCAATTCGTGCAGTTCGCCTTCGCTGGCTTCCGGGCTTTCCGCCAGCAGTTGCATCAGCGGGTCGCTGCCGAGGTTCGAGGTCATCAGAATCACCGTGTTACGGAAGTCGATTTCACGCCCTTCACCGTCGCGCATAAAGCCGCGGTCGAACACCTGATAAAACAGGTTCATCACATCGCGATGCGCTTTTTCCACTTCGTCGAGCAGCACCACGCTGTAGGGGCGCTTACGCACGGCTTCGGTGAGGATGCCGCCCTGACCGTAACCAACATAGCCGGGAGGCGATCCTTTCAGTTGGGATACGGTGTGCGGCTCCTGGTATTCAGACAGATTGATGGTAATTAGCGACTTCTCGCCGCCGTACATCACATCGGCCAGCGCCAGCGCGGTTTCCGTTTTACCGACGCCGCTTGGGCCAACCAGCAGGAATACGCCCTGCGGACCGTTCTCCGAAGTCAGGCCGGTTTTAGCGGCGCGCAGTCGCTGGGCGATAGCGGTCAGCGCGACATCCTGCCCGACCACGCGCTTGCCGATTTCCTTTTCCAGGCTCAGCAGTTCGCTCTGTTCATCCTTCATCAGCGAGGAGAGCGGCACGCCGGTCCAGTCGGCAATCACATTGGCGACGGTGCGGACGTCCACATCCACCGACAGCAGCGGGTCACTGTGCTGCATATCGTTGAGCGCTTGCTGCAGGCGATGCGTTTCACTCTGGCGCGAGATATCCCGGCGGCTTTCAAGCAGTTGCTCAGTCAGTTGAAGCTCAAGGTCGTACTGGCTTTCCAGGGCTTCAAGCGCCGCAACAAGCGTGTTTTCTTCGCGCTCAATCACCGGCAGACGCTCTCCATGGCATTGATTGCCAACGGCAATATCTTCCAGCAGCGCCTGTTTCTCGATTTCAAGGGCGGTGATTTGCGCCCGGATGCGGGTTAGCTGCTCCGGCACCGTGTCCAGGCTCATGCGTACGCGGGCAGCGGCGGTATCGAGCAGGTCAACGGCTTTATCCGGCAACTGGCGGCCAGTCAGGTAGCGGCGGGAGAGCATGACGGCGGCGCGAACCGCGTCGTCGGTAATATGCACATTGTGGTGTTCGGCATAGCGTGATTTCAAACCGCGGAGCATCAGGCAGGCGGTATCATCATCCGGCTCGTCCACTTTCACCATCTGGAAGCGGCGCTCCAGAGCGGCATCGCGCTCGAAGTACTGCTTGTACTCGCTCCAGGTTGTGGCGGCAATAGTGCGCAGTTCGCCGCGCGCCAGCGCAGGTTTCAGCAGGTTGGCGGCATCCGCGCCGCCGGCCTGGTTGCCAGCGCCAATAATGGTGTGCGCTTCATCGATAAACAGCAAGATGGGTACCGGAGACTGCTGCACCGCATCAATCACGTTTTTCAGGCGCTGTTCGAATTCGCCCTTCACACCCGCGCCCGCCTGCAGCAGGCCGAGGTCGAGCGTACGCAAAATCACAGGTTTGAGGGACTCCGGCACGTTGCCTTCGGCAATACGTAGCGCGAGTCCTTCCACCAGCGCAGTTTTGCCGACGCCCGGTTCGCCAACCAGAATCGGGTTGTTCTTGCGGCGACGGGAGAGAATATCCACCATCTGGCGGATCTCCGTATCGCGCCCAAATACCGGGTCGATTTTACCCTCTTTGGCTTTGGCGGTGACGTCGAGTGTGAATTTATCCAACGCGTTTTGCAGCGCCGGGTTCAGCTCGCCCTCCGGAGTGTTTACCCCAACCGGGCGACCAACAAATTCTACGTCGCCCGCGGGGTGCGCCAGTTCGGCTTCGAGCTGTGCTTGCGGACGTTCTTCAGACTGAGCGTCCAGCAGCGGGCGAAGGCGCTCAAGCTGGCTCTGACCAGCGTCAGCAGCGGCCATAAATCATCGCAGTGAACGAGTTTTGGGCTTTCAATTAACGCCATCAGCAGATGCAGGCTGCGGATGTGTTCCTCGCCCTGCAAAGAAGCGGCCATCCACGCCTGTTTTAAGAGCGCGTTAAGTGCGTCGGAGAGCTGCGGACGTTGGCGCACCGAGCGCGGCAGCGCGTCCAGCCAGCCCAGCAGCGCCTGCCACATGTCGTCCATGTCCCACTCGTAACGGCGAGCCAGCACGGTGATGTCGCCTTCGCCTGCTCCAGCAGTTTCAGCAGCCAGTGCTCCGGCAGGATTTCAGCATGCGCGCGGGTCTGACACAAGGAAGCGGCCCTTCCAGCGCGCGGGCGCAGTAAGGATTGAGGCGACGTAACAGGACGGCTGAGTTTTCCATTTTTCTCTCTCTTGATGATTCCCGGGCACGCTACCGCCCTTCGCTTTCCCTTTTAATAAGGCACCCAAAGCGCATCAGGTCAGGCAGGCAGATTGTGTGACTCTTTGCTCAATGCCTGTCAGGACAGGCGCTCAGCAAAAAACTGCGGACAGCGAAACTGTCCGCATCGGTCTTACGCGGTGGCGCGTTCGTTCCAGGAATCGGAATGAATGATGTTGCCGTCTTTGTAGGTCCAGGTGATTTTTTCGTAACGCAGTTCAATCTGCTCGAGGTGATTGTGCTTCTCGAAAGAAGGATTCTTGATGTCGTGCATCACAGGATTCACTTTCACCACTTTCACGTTCTCAAGTTTGGTGTTGAAGTACTCCACTTCCTGACCCGCGTCGTTAATTTTGTACCACTTGAATTCCGCAGACTTGAGGGTCTGACCGGTGGTGACCGCCTTGTACAAATACGGGCTGGAAGAGTCGATTTCTTTGGTGAACAGGAACGGGGTGTGGATACGCGTACCGGTCAGCTTGCCGGTATTGTTATCGGTTGGGATGTACAGGTTATGCTCCTGCGCCACCACTTCGATACTGCCTTCACGATCCTGAACGTCTACAGAACCTTTAATGTCCGCGCCGCCGTCGTCTTTCAGCCAAAGATAAACAGGAATTGCCATGGATTACTCTCCATTGTGTTGTGAAGCGTCATCATCCTGCGATGACGCTGAGGGTTGGCCTGGTATCAAACAGGCGTTCGCCTGCGGTACCAGACTGATTTCGACACGGCGGTTGAGCGTACGGCCCTCCGGCGTATCATTCGTTGCGATCGGACGGCTTTCACCGTAGCCCTGCACCGCAAAACAGCTTTCCGGTACGTCGCCGGTATCACGCATCCAGTCACGCACCGCTTCGGCGCGTCTCTGAGACAGCGTTTGGTTCAGTTGCGGATTACCGGTGTTATCGGTATGCCCGCCACCACAATCAGCCAGCCCGGTTTGGCTTTAATGCCAACCAGCGAATTGACCAGCAGTTTGGTGGAGCCCGATTTAAGGTCGTACTTGCCTGAATCGAACAGCGACATGCTGTCGAGACGGATGATTTTCGGGATTGGCTTTCGCTTCGGCTGCGGTTTGGGCGGCGGGGGCGGTGGCACATACGTGCGAATCGCCTCCAGTACCGGCAACCGCAGGCGCTCCCCTGATACAGGCCAAGGCTCAGCCTGACCGGCACGCCATTGCGCGCCCAGTCGTCAAGCTGCGCGGCATCCTGTTGCAGAATGGCAAGGGCATCGGCTTTCGGGCCGAAGTTATCCATGGCGATCGCGTCATAGTGGGCGATATCAAAGCTCACGCGGTGCAATAGCCGATCGTTGTTCCAGCCGCTGCAGAGTAGCGCCGCGAGGGTAGCCAGCATGAAGATGCCTAACGCGCAGCGCCGGGTACGGGCACGCGGCGTTAAGCCTCTGCCTTCCGGCAATAGCGGCAGAACAAAATCAGGAAAAGGAGAGAGTACGGTGCTGTCGGTGCCCACGGGCTGCCAGCCTTCAACCTGCTGCATCGCGGTGTGGCGAGAAAGCCAGGCAGTCCAGAGAGAGGATGCCAGGCTTCCGGCAACAATCGGGCCAATCCCCCACAGCACCGCCGTCGGCACGATAGCCGGAACATCCTGATTCTCATCGATAAATACCGATTTGACCGACTGACGAAACCAGCTCACCAGGCTGTTCATCAAGACCTGCTGCTGCATGGCGATTGCCCCGCCAGTACTGACCCACGCGGCAATGGAACTTGGGGCAGCAGCAGCACGCCAAATCCTCACCCCTTCATCCGGAATAGCGGCCTGCCAGAGCATATCGTCCACCATGGCGCTACCCACCTGAGCATTGAGCACCAGCGGCACATCGTGGCCGGACGTCTTACGCAACTGACTAATTTGCCAACGCAGCGATAACAGGCGGCTGGTCAGTGCTTCGCTGTCTGCATGTTTTTGCGGGCAGACGCTGACCATGACCGACAGCTGGCGTCCCCAGTCGGGACGCTGTCTTAGCAGCTCACGCGCGACCTGTTCAAGTTCCTGATGCTCTTCAACCCGAATCCAGCAGCCCTGCGTTACGGTCAACACCTGCGAGAGCTGCGACCAGGAGAGCGGCAGATCGCCACAAACCAGGACGACAGGCTGGCGGTATGCCGCTTCCGGCAGGTTCTCAAGACGCAGCATGAGTTCATCCTGATGACGGCGGCGAGTCATCACCCAAAACGTCGCCGTCAGGCCGAAAATCACCAGCAGAAGCAGAACGGAAACCCACCGGTTAACCGGCAAAAAAAACAGGCTCACCGCGGCGCATAGCACCGCAGCCCAGAGAACCAGCCCGCGCCGTTGTGCAGGACTCATTGCACCGCTCCGGCAGCAGGGTTAACAGCGTTTGATTAAGCCAATGATCCAGCCCCCACCAGAGCGCGGCGACAACAACAGCGCTTAACGCAATACGCACAGGCCACGACGCCAGCCAGCCGCCCAGATTCCACCCGTTTTGGCACTCCGCCAGCACGGGATGCGTCTGCGGATAGCTAAATGGCGCAACGCGTTCGCTGAGCGCCTCAACCAGTTTTTGCCGCTCCGGATCGTTCAACGAACGGTAATGACCGAGAAAACCCAGCATCATCACCCGCTGAAAACAGGTCACCACCGCCGTCTCGGGGCCGGCTCATGCAGAACCTCGCGCATCCGCTCGCACAGCGTATCACCGGCATCCATGGTGCCGAGGAAACGCCCCTGCAGGGGAATGTCATACCACTGCACGCAGGCGTCATCGTCGACGCCTCGGCCTTTGACCGTTTCATCAAGCAGGGCGCACTGCGCGGTCAGGATGTGCTGGCAGCTTGCCTCATCCAGCCCACTGGCTTTTAGCTCACGCTGGACGCGCTCCACGTCGGCGACACAGCGCTCCCACAGCAAGCGTCCTTCGCCTTCCTGAAAAATCGGGCCATAGCGCAAACTAATGACCTGCAGCCAGGTGTCCTGCAGAAGGCCGTCGATATCAATAGGCGCGGCTTTTCCGTGTTTATGCTCATTCATGTTCTTAATACCGCAAAGAGTTCAAGTTCAGGCTCGCCGAGCATCCCCGGAACGTAAAACATGCAGCAACCGCTCTGCAGCATTTCGGCCGCCAAAGGATGGGTCACATCAAGACTGAAATACTGATTTTCCAGACGCAGCGGAATAGCCGCAGGCACATGACGTAGCGGCGTAAGCGGCACGCCAACGCGCGATGAGTTCACTATGCTCCTGACGTGATCGGGGCTGCCGACTTTGCATTGACGCGGGAACTGCTCCTGCAACTGCGCCACCGGCATCGGCGACCGCACAGAGAGGTAGTAATCCGCCTCTTCGCGCAGGCGGGGTCGTGCAGGCGAGCCTGCCAGAAGTGAAGCCGCGCATCATATTCAAGCTCAATTGCTACCACGCGCGACGGCAGGCTGGCTTCCAGCAGGTCGCTCAGGAGATCAAACAGCGGCGGGAACACCTGATTTAGCTGCTCATGGTGCCAGGCGGGAATGGCGCTAACCTGATGCTCCAGTGAAAAAGTCAGCAGACTACCGGCAAGGCGAGCAAGCTCCGGATATAGCCGCTCCGGGGATTTTGCAGGTTGCGCTGAAACTGCCCGAGTACGGGCTCCGCGCTGTTCAGGGCGTTAAGCAGCCAAAATAGCGAAACGTCCGCCACGGCGAAATCGGCCATGCGTTCGTTACTTTCCCGGCGCATGGCCATCAGGCGACTGAGTCTGGCACGCAGCTGCGTCATCAGTTGTTCAAGCTGTAATACCAGCCAACGGCTGCCCTGCAGAGTCAGCAGAGGCGGAAGAAACGTCTCATCCATCACCCAACCGCCCTGCGAGTCTTGTCGCAAACGGGCAACCGCACATGTCAGGTAATCACTGTTGTTTTGATGGGCAAAACGCAGGGTCAGCTCCGGCTGCATGACCGCAATCTGGCGGGTATCGTCACCAAACGTATTGCGGACATCGTGCCAGCGCTGACGAAAACGGACTGGCCGCTCGGCCACCTCTTCCGGTTTCAGGCAATTACCGCCGTTCGCCCGCAACAGCGGCAGGGCCAGAACTACAATCACCTCATGTGATTCCTGGTTGAGCGTCAACGTCGGCGGTAAGGCGTCAGCATTGTCCGTGTCGATCAGCGTGCCGTCCTGGAAACGCACGTGTAAATGGCTGGCCTGCAGGCGCCCCAGCTTTAGCGTATCCGTTTCGAAAGCAACATGAATCACGCCCCAGGGCTGAGACAGGCCCATCCGGGCAATACCTTCGGCAGACCAGGCCGCATACGCGGCCTGTTGCTGGAAGTGCTGGGGAGAGACCATAACGCCCCTGCCCATAACGGTTGTTCCGTTTTCATCAGCTTCCTGCCTTCGGTTACGATTTAGCCTTCGGCATCTGGGAAACCAGCGACAAATTCACGTCCATCCCTTCTACCTGGAAGTGCGGGATCGCATACAGCTTCACGCGGAAGAAGCCTGGGTTGTCCTCGATATCTTCCACCACTACTTTGGCGTCACGCAGCGGGTGAGAAGCTTGCAGTTCGTCGCCCGGATCGGTCATTTCGGTGACCAGACTGCGAACCCAGGTATTGAGCTCCAGCTCCAGCAGACGACGGTCTTTGGTGGTACCGATATTTTCGCGCTGAATCAGCTTCAGGTAGTGCGCGATGCGCGACAGCAGGAAGATATACGGCAGACGGGCATTGATGCGGCTGTTCGCGGTAGCGTCAGCGGTATCGTACAGCGCCGGTTTTTGGCCGAGTTTGCTGAGAAGAAGCAGGCGTAATCGCGGTTTTTGTAGTAGCTAAGTGGAATAAATCCGAGGTTGGCGAACTCAAATTCGCGGGTTTCCGGGATCATCACTTCAGAAGGAATTTTAACCTGATTACCGGTCCCCAGATCATACAGATGAATAGGCAGATCCTGCACCGCGCCGCCAGCCTGCGGGCCGCGAATTTGCACGCACCAGCCGTTGTTGATGAAGCTGCGCACCATGTTGGCGGCAAAAGCGAACGACGCGTTGGTCCACAGATATTTATTGTGATCCGGCCCTTCACTTCTTCCACATAGTTAAAGCTGCGAACCGGCACGGTATCCGGACCATACGGCAGGCGCCCCAGCACGCGCGGCATCACCAGGCCGATATAGCGGGAGTCGTCCGTTTCGCGGAAAGATTTCCACTTGATATACTCGGCACGGTCGAAATAATTGCCGATATCTTTAATGGCGGCCACCTCTTCCATGGACTCTTTGAGGAAGAATTTCGGCCCGGCGGATCCGATAAACGGCATGTGGGCGGCAGCGGACACTTTCGAGATATTGCGCAGCAGGGCGACATCCTGCGCCGAGGCGTCAAACTCGTACGCCGAAATCAGCGCGGCGATAGGTTCTCCGCCGGGGTGTCATATTCGTCAATATAGGTGTGCTTATACAGGCCGCTCTGAATGATTTCCGGGCTGTCTTCGAAGTCCTGACGCAGGTCGTCTTTCGACATATCCAGCAGTTCGATTTTGACGTTCTGGCGGAAATCCGTTTTATCGACCAGTGACTTCAGACCGCGCCAGACGCTTTCCGTTTTTTGAAACTCTTCATGGTGCATTACCGCATCCAACTGACGACTAATCTGGTAATCAAGTTCAGCGATGTGGTGATCGATAAGGTTTTTATCGAGTTTTTCGACTCGTGAACCCGATTTGGTTAGGCATTCCAGAAACACCTGCATACCGGCGGTCAGGCGTTCATCCGCGGTGGCATCCGACATCGCCTGGGCATCCTGCCAGATATCCAGCGCGCTCAGTTCAGACACCGGGCTAAGATTGATTTTTTCAAACAGCGACGCGTACACCCGCCCGCAGCAGGACGTTCCAGCACAACGCTGTCGCCAGCCGCGGCGTTTTCATTTTTTACAGACATGAGCATTCCTTGGTTAATCCGTGATTACCGGGTGACGGTTAGGGTTGTTTAGGGGCCAGGGCAGACAGTTCGGCGCGAAGCTCTGCGCTTAACGCCGGGTCCAGTAGGATTTTTTCCAGCTCTTTTCGGAAAGCCTGGTTATCTAATAAGTTGGCTTTTAAATCGCGCAGCAAATTACGCATCGAGAGCATGGCCTTCAGTTGCGGTATTTGACGGGAAACCTGTTCTGGCGTGAAATCTTTCATGCTCTGGAATGCAAGGCTGATGTTTTCTTCACTGCCGTCATCTGCCAGCGTATTTTTTACGGTAAGATTTATTTTTGGGGAATATTCGGAAAGGACTGCATCAAAGTTGTTTTTATTAATATTCACTTTAACCCGTTCAGACAACGATGCATCCTCCTGACCGTTGCTGAAATCCCCGCCACCAGCAGTTTTAGAGGTAATTCCGTCTTTTTCGTTGCGCCACCAGTATGCAGATCCAGCTTTAAGTTAATACGTGCCTTAGGCACCTCGCTTTGGAAACTATCGCTCATCTAACCAACCCTCGTTGTTATACTCAATCGCCATAACGCGTGTAATACTTTCGCATGAAACAGCAGGATAATATTCGAGTCAAGATCAATTTTACAGATCTTAGATCTGTCAAAACTGGAATTTTAGGAATTTTCTCTCGAGATTTGTGTTTAAACCCCAGAAAAAACAGAATTTTTCATTGCTATTTTTCTTGTTGCCAGTGAGTTATCCCAGTCAATTAAAAAGGTCTGGTTTATTTAAGCAATAAAAGGTAATAATTGATTTAAATCAATATAAAAATAAAACAACAGAGAGAGTAGTGTAAATAGTTAAGTTAATAGTTCAAGTTAGAAAAAGTCTTAATTCGGACAACTCCAAAATAGGAATTTTCACATTAGGGCAAAGTGTCTTGAATTGCACAATCAATTTCTTGAGAGTGCCTGATTGATGATTGAGTTAATATCACTATCGGTAGGATGATTTAACCGAGATCGGTTACGTCATTTTTGGCACAAAGACAACGCCCCCTGACAACAGGGGGACTGTCTTTAGCTAATCAAAATTAAAAGACTCGCTTACACATTGGATGCGCGGTTGTGTGTGTTTCTGGTCCAGCTAAATCAAAGTTACCTGACGAATAAACCGAACTATCCAGTTGAATTTCACGAAGTATCTATCCTCAGTAAACTGGGACATATAATCATGCGTTGTCCAGAAGGTTCCCGAACTTGCAAAAGCAGAGTAGTAAGAAAGATGGCCCATTCACCCCTCAGCGATCCTATATAAAGATCGTTGATAATGTCGCTACGATCCATCAATGTGCTACGAGAACATGCATTCAGTGCAACATCAAACGTCGTCTGGTTAAGCATACTGATCCACTGATTTATCGTAAACTGGTAAGTAATAACGCCAATAGTATCTGAACCATTCTTACGCTTTCCGGTAATGGTGACATCGTATCCAGTCGTCAAACTTATCGCCATGGTGACAACCCCATTTTCATTGACGGACGCTACACCAGGTCTGTTCGATGACCAGTCATAGTCCGTTGCTTTGGCGCCATTAAGCTTGATGGTAAAGTTCGCCCGTGAAAAACCGATTGTTGGAAATCCTACAGTAGGAGAATGGGAATATCCCCCGGGACGTCCAGTGACTTAATTGTAATTTCTTTAATTACAAATGAATCACTCATTACCTCTTTAGAACCAATGCTGTCGATACTTAAATAAGCACGTGAGGACGCTGATACCTGACTCGCTGTATAGACCGCTGTGTAAACCCCGTTGCCGTTATCAACCCAATCATCTGTTTTACGAGTGGCGTTATCTACCGTAACAGAGACTCGTAATGTGCTGGATTGGCTCTTAATAGCATTACCACCAAAATCTCTCAGAGTGACTTCAACTTGAATATCCTCCCAAGTGCATAAGAAGAAGTATTTGTCACGATTGAAGAATTTTCAGCAAAGATGCTACCCACATTGACCATATAACTTGACGAATAGCTCTGCTCATTATTGAGCGTCAATGTGGCTTTAAATCCAATCCCAGACGTCGTAGCTTGATACACACGCTGATAAACGCCGTCAGGCCCTTCAGTCCACTGGCTTCCTGGCTTAATCTGTGCACTTTGGACATCAACGATTTCTTCTGTAAGACGAGATGCCTGACCGGAAACAGCATTATCATAGGCATCCTTAAGCGTTACGGTCACCGCCATATCATCACCCGAAATATAACCGGTACGATCGGTTTTTATCGTTGATTTCTCGGCAACAGCGCTACCAACGCCAATCGTATACTCAGTTGAAGACATGCTCTCCCCTGCATTATTCCAGGATAGATGGGCGCTGTAGAGCCCTGGTGTCGTCGCTGTATATGACCAGCGGATATCCCCTGCTGCTCGCTGAGTTTTTCTTTGAATTCAGCACCCTCGACGGTCAGTTGTGTTACTCCCGACATATCCGCCGGATTGCCGAAGGCATCCCGTAGCGTTGCAGTGACGATGATTTCCTCTCCCGCTAAATATTGTTGCTTGTTAGTCGTCAGCTTTGATTGACTTGCAATCGCCACATCGGCCACAAACTCCGTGTTTTTTTCCGTTTTCTGCCCAGCACAATTGCGGCTACCGTGAATTCATCTGCAACTTTACTGGTCACCTCTGCGGTAGCCACCCGTCGCTTCCCGTAATCCCTTCAGCGTGGTGATTATCGTTTTGCTGCCATCGCCGCTTACGCCGAACGTCACGCTGGCACCGGAAACCAGGTTGCCTTCCGCATCCGTTACGATTGCCTGTACAGTATTTTTGTCGATACCGTCAGCCAGCGCGCCGGTTCCTACAGTAAGATTATCTGCAATGATTTGGGCCGTAGATATGTCAGCGATAAAGGTCGTGTCCATATTCCGGCTAACGTTTCCTACCGTCGCGGTAATTTTGAATTGACCGGCAAGCGTGCTGGTCATCGTGGTAGAGGCCACGCCGTTGGTATCCGTTGTCGGCGCGCTTTCCGCAAACTTAACGGCAGCGTTATCGGCGACAAAAGACACGCTCACGCCGGGAACAAGGTTACCCTGAGCATCAGTCACAATAACCTGAACGCTGTTTGTCAGTTTGCCGTCCGCTTTCGCTCCGCTGGTGACGTGCATATTGCTGTCAGTGATGGTCGCTGTAGCGTCATCACTGACAAATTCGGTTGTCGCATTCGCAGATTTACCCGACTCGCGAACCACGGCGGTTACGGTGAATTGCCCTGCTTTCAGGCTGGTGACGGCTGCGCTCGCCAGACCGTTATTGTCGGTTTGCACCACTGACGGTGTCACAACCGCATTGCCCGCCGTGCCTGACGCGCTGATTTCAAGCGTAACATCCTTCGCCACGTTGCCGTTGCTGTCGGTCACTTTTACCGTCAGCGCATTGCTGTCAGTACCGTCTGCTTTTGCTCCGGTATCCACCGTCAGGTCGCCTGCGGCGATATGGGTTGCAGACTTATCAACGTGGAAATGGACAGTGGCTACTTTAAACGCGCGCGCCATCGAGCCGGAACGTACCGTGACGGTGGTTTCCCCTGCCGCTCGTTGGTGACCCTCAGCGTGGTCCGGCCGTTCACATCCGTTGAGGAAGAGATATCGACCACACCATCATTATCCACATCGGCCTCTACGGTGAAGTTGGCCAGCGGATTACCGTGAACATCATGTACGACAGCCTCGATCTCGTTGGCATCAACGCCGTTCGCATGGGCATCGTTTTTCGTCACCGTAAGGGACGCGACGCTCGCGCTTTCGGTATCCGCAGTAAAGGTAACCGGCACCGTTTTGATTTTTCCGTTGTCCATCTTCACGGTCACGGTGCCTTTCTTCGCCACTTTACTGCGCAGCATCACGGCAGCCTGACCGCGCGCATCTGTGACCACGGCCAGCTGTTTGTTATGTGACTGAGTATCGGTGAACAGCGTGGCGGCAGATGCGTTTTGTGCATCATTGAGACCCTCTACGCTGAATGTCAGCGCCTGGCCCGGCACCACGGCTCCGGACGCATCTTTTATGCTCGCGGTCAGGGTGGCAAACTGGACGTTATCCGCGATAACGGCTTCGTCCGGAGTCACAGACAGGGTCTCGATGTCGCTCTGCGCTGGCAGCACGCGAATAAGTGTTGTGGCGGTATTTGAACGTCGCCCGTTGTTATCAATACTGACCGCAGTCAGGGTGTATTCCTGCTTCGCCGCATCAGGGGCGCTATAATTCCACGCCGGTACGCGAACTTCCAGCTCGATGGCAGACCGTTTATGCAGCGAGCCGCCCTGCTCCAGAAACGCCTGAGAAGGCGTCCATTCGGTGTCTTTCACACCGTATTTAGATTTCTGAACAGTTACCGGAATCACGATCGTTCTGGACGCTTCCGCTTCCATCACCTCCGGCAGGTCAATACGCAGAGCATCCTGCTTGCGGTACTCCAGAACAATATTGTTATTACGATCGACCAGGTCATAACGGCTTCCGGTCAGGCTGCGCATTGAGGCAACCATTCCCGGATCAACCTGGTGATGCCACGGAACGCCCAGCCGGTAATTCAGCCCCAGCCCAAGACGGGTATCATTTTGCCCCGACCGCCCTTGACGCTGCTCCGCACTCAGAGTTAACAGCGGCACCGGCGTGTATTCCAGCCCGACCGTCATCGCATGCGGGTTGCTCTGACGATTATCTTTCCCAAACAGCGCAACCTCCTTCCCGTAATATTGCTCCCAGGTGAGTTTCCCACCTAGCTGCGGCACAGCAGGCAGCCAACCCTGGGTACGAATATCCCAGCCGTTAGCAGGGCGCTCTTCGTGATCCCGGACGTCGGGAGAATTTTTCCAGCCCGTTAGGCCAAAGTACCCGTTCGTACTGAGCTTCAGGAAATCTCGCCAGTATTCAGCACCGATACCTGCCCGCGCATGATCGCGAGACAGGTCGTAATCGCCAAACAGGTTGGCACCCAGCATGTAGCCAGAAGTGAAATGACGAATACCGACTCCCAGGTTAGTCTGGCTGCGATCGTCCGTACGATGTATGCTGCCCTGGGTGAATGTCACCGTGTTGTCCCGGTCGTATACCGGAACCAGGAGATCGAGCTGTGAATTTTTGAGCGTGAAGTTTTTGTCTGCTTCCAACTGAACTCGCGCACTCCCGAAGTTATTGAGGAATTCCTGGATTTCACTGCCGGCAGCACTGGTTGCCATCCCTCTGGCCATGGAAGCTGCGGCGTCAGAGTGTGGATTACTGGCAAGGAAGTTCCCTGCCTTAGAGGCGACGCCCGCGATGTTTTTCGCCTGCTCATTGTCGGTAGACATTGCAGACGCACTCTCGCCCCAGACGATCTCCGGTAACGGTGACGTTGGTACATCCAGCTCATCGCCAGCCTGAATGTTGTCAAAGCCGCGGGCAAAGGTCCTCAACTGATTGAGCTTTTTCAGCGCCGCCATGCTCATGTTAAACTTTGCAGCCACGGACTCAGCCGTTTCGCCGGGCTGAAGTGTATAGACCTGCGTGTTAAGTTGCTCGCCCGCCGTCGGATTTAAGAAGCGCTTATTGCTTCCCGCTCCCGCCATAGCCGGAGTAAAGGCAACAGTAACTGGAAAAAGAAACTGGATGAGGATATTAATCCATACAAAATGACGAAAGAATCTTCGCATAAATCATTAACCTTGTTTGTACTTAAACGAATTGACTATTTATCGGATGTGCTTTTATGTAGTGATTTCAGAAAAAATAAACTTTCGCACCTGCCTGATATCACGCAAATTCAACTTGATAGCAATCTTCCGCACACGAGAATAAATAGTTTTATGGTTAGCGTTCATTGCTCGCGCTATGCTGGACACATCTTTATAATTCACGAGTGCGTATACTATCTGCTTTTCTCTATAGGTCAGCACACTGAGTTCTCTGAGTCCATTATATACTTCCCCACAAACACATAGCAGGGTGCGATTCCTGTCAGAATCACCTTTCGAATATGTGACAGTGAGTCAAGAACATGAAAGGCTGTTATGGAAATGAGCATGTTTGATAAAACACTATTTCCTTTTAGAAAATAGACCTTCTGATTTACACTTAACTTCCCCTTTTTCATATTGTTCAATAATTCATTGAGCGAACCGTATGAATCTATATCCACAACACAGACATCTTTACAGTCGCATTCGTTAAAAATTTGGCGAAATGCACAGGTGATAAATGCATTTTTACTCAAAATGATATTTTCCATTATCAGATAATTATGGCTATATAGTTAAATTCGATTGCAAAAATCTCTCATACTGGCAAGTTTCGATAAAAAATACTCCTGAAAAATGTACACGTTCTTCTCTTTCAGAAGAGAGAGTTGCCTGTTAGTTCCTTATCCCCCAGCAGATAAAATATCGTTATCAGTCAGGGGAAATGAGTGGCATGATGAAATTATTGTGTGTGTTAATAGTATGGCTCCTTTTTCCTGAGCCAAATAGTAACCATGCGCTCGCCACCCTGGCAATATGTATTGACGGCCATGTAATTTACAGAGTAAAAAACTAAAAAACATCAAAATTACAAGCAAAAACTCCAAATGGTGATGATGAGGTGTTTTGTGATATCATTGAAGAGAATCAACCAGGTATGTAAGAACCGGAAGTCTGCGTCTTCTGGCTACCTTTCACCATGAGGCACGGAGAGTCGGAAATGGTTTATTTGATTGATATGCGGATTAGATATCGCACTGATGATGGTGCGATATGGCTCCAGGATGATGAAGGATCGCTAATTATCCTGACGGTGATAATGAACAGACTGCTTTCATATCTTATTGAACAACGAGGCCAGGTAGTGACCCGTGATGAGTTGCTGCAAAACGTCTGGGATATACATGGGCTGCATTCGTCAAATCACACTCTGAATAAGTACCTTTCTGAGCTCAGAAAACATTTTAAAAATTTTGGCGTTACGTCTGAGTGTATCGCGACAATTCCCAGAATTGGCTTTATGTTTAACGGCGATGTAGAGGTACAGGTTATTGCTGACGGTCAGCAGGATACCGGGTCAGAAAAAAATCTCGATAGTATTACCGATAATAGTGTCAACGGCGGTACAAAAAAAACCTACGTATCCTTTATCTCCAGTCGATTATTTATTAGTGCGGCAATCGCATTAGGTGTCATTGCAACAGGGATTCATTTTATACCTGCTGACTTCCTGCATCAGGAAAATGTGCAGACTCAGAAGAAAGATGTGCCAACGTTTCTTCTTTTCAACTATGATCAGTGTTCGGTTTACACCACGCAAAATAACTCTGCCGCGTTTTCAGAGCGCAAGAAATCACTCTTTCTTGAACTTGTTAAAGAGAGTGATATTGCTTGTCTGAAAGATACATCATTCCTGTATCAGGTTTCTGAGGCGTATCTTTACGGTCGCGAAGGCAGAGCGTTCATCAGCAGGTGTACGCTGAAAGATAATGAATATATTTCATGCCTGAATTTTTACTGGAGCGGATATGAAAGTAAAACCTGAAAAAAAATGGATTGCGATAGTAACTTCAGGACTGATAATCATATCGGCAGGGTTATTGTGGCATAAAAGTGCGCAGAAACCAGGTATGAAAGTAAATTGCTCAACCATCCTTCATTATGACCATGCAAAACCAGACTATATTTCCACTCTGGAGTTAACGTTCAGGCTGGACAGTGATTTTGAAGGGCTGGTCGTTCTCTCAGGCAGCATCGATACAGCAACTGGCAGGCAGACTGTCTCACGTAACATCATGTTTGATTATGATATTAAGGTTCCCGGTGAAATAATCGTGAGAAACATGAGCTATATAAAAACATCAAGGGACAATGCTGATGATGAGATTATCAAACAGAGTTTCTTCTTTGTTCCTGAAGGAACCGAGCGCCAGTTACGCTTAAGTCCATTAGGCAATGCCTGGCTCTTAGGAAACCCACAGTCCCCTTTGTGCTGTGTGTTAACCAAAAATGATAAGCAGATTACTTTCCTGTCACGCATCAAACGTGTCGTTCATGCCAGTCACAACCTGTTGTCTGATGTGAGGTTCCGTTTGACCGAGCAGCGTCAGCCACTCTTTTTTCATTCTTTGCAGATACATCTCCACAGTCCACATCCTCACAAGATAGAAAAACGAGTGATTAACTACCTATTTAGAGCACTAACTCGCCATAAAAAAAGCCCCGTGGTCTCTCACGGGCAAATCTTTCAGGGAAAACAGTTATCCACTTAGCGCAGGCCGAACAACTCTTTATTCCTTTGCTCCAGGTATTCTTCCATGGTCGCCAGCGCATTGATTCGACCAAAAGCCGCTAACAGGTATACGGTAGACGACTGCTGTAGCGTCGTTTTATCTGCCATTTCCGTGATGCTGCTGGATAAAAACCAGGTGTTTGCCGCCTGCTGACACAGCGTTTTCACCGATTCCGGATACTCTCGCGTTTCCAGTTCATGTAACAACCGACGGAATGCCGCATCACCTCGATTCTCCTCTCGTGCGTAAAAGATGATATCCATGATGACGTCCATAATGATGCGCAACTCTTCAGCGTAAATATTCATAGCGTTCTCGATACCACAGCACATCAGCGGTAGTTAAATGCATCAGAATGCGTATTTGATCCCCAGCATACCCTGTGTATCGCTATAGCCTTTATCCCCAATCTGCTGAGCGACATTTCCCCAGATATGCAGATTTTTGCCTATCTGGCCTTCAACGCCGGCTTTCAGCTCGCCGATATTGCGCGTTCCAGCCTGATAGTTCGTGACGCCATTCATGGCGACACCGTAGGATCGGGAGTTATAGATCCAGTTAGCTTCAACAAAAGGCTGGAACTCACGCTCTTTCCCCTCATCCACTGCGCTATGGCCTTTGATAAATGCCTTCATCCCAGCCGCGTTTGCAGATTACCGTCGCCTTTGCCTTCTACTCGGGTACCGTTGGCTTCTGTGTGAGTGTCGGCCTTCACCCCCATCCACGTGAGTTGCGCTTTCGGCTGGAGCCAGTAGGTAGAACGCCCGTCGCTACGCTCTCCCATCAGGAAGCTATAGCCACCTTCAACGGAGGCGGTGATACCATCGGAATCGTATTTCTCGCTGGCTAATCCCTGGCCATACACCTTGTTATTGAACCAGTTATACAAGATCCAGCTGTCCAGATAAGTACCGGTTTTGTTCTCATCATTGGCGTACCAGGTTCCATACAACCCGACGCTGTACCCCGTCACCTGACCGCGAGAGTGATAGCGACTGACATCCGAGCGCGTGTTGCTCTGATTGTTACCGTAACCCGCCATCAGACCCAGATGCCAACGATCCAGACCGTCGGTACTCCACTGCGCCAGATCGCCGCCCAACTGCAAAACGTAGCGATTGCTTTGCGTGCTCAATTGGCCGCTGGAATCTTTAAAACGCGTGTGACCCCCAACATTACGCATCCACAGGCTGGTCGTTTTCACTTCTCCCGTCAGCATGTCTATGTACTGCGTATCGCCCAGACGATCGTGCAGCCGGGTCGTAAACATCGTGTTAGCTGCGGCCAGGTTAGCAATATACGAACCACTTTCCGGACGCAGCGTCGGCTGCTCAGGCGCGGGAGGTTCGGGTATCGGTTTTTCAGGTTCTGGCTTTTCAGGTTCTGGTTTTTCCGGATCCGGTTGTTCTGGCGCTGCCGGTGCGTTCATCAAAAACCAGTTACTGTATTCAGTCCCTTCCCCACGACGTAATGCGTATTCATAGCTACCAGCGACAATACGCCCGGCCTGCACAAAATCGCCATCAGAAGCGCCGTCGACGTGAATGACTTCAATACCATTAATCGTCTTATCGCCACTCCCGCCCGCATTAGCCACGGCAACGCGTGTGGTCCCGGAGGTATCGCCCTGAACGACCAGCTTATCGCTGACCGAACTGTCATCACCGAGCACCGTATTGAGCTTCAGCAGACCATTATTACCGCGGTAGTTCCCAGCCACGGTCAGGATATTTCCCGCCGCGGCCCCGACCAGGCGACCGTGCTATTGTTCAGCGTAAGCGATGACAGCACTGAATCGCCGGTCATCGTCCAGAGGCTACGCGAGCCATCCATTGTCAGCGCGATGGTCCCGGCATCGGCTGCCGAGGTGGGAAGTTGGTTAGAGTTGGTCACACCGGTAAACGCGCTATCCTCTGCCATATGCAGTTGGATCTGCCCGCCCTTATCCGCGACAATATCCCCATTAACGACATAGGTGCCCGCCACATCAGTCGCGGTGTTGAGATCGTAAGATTTCACCCGCGCTTCGTCGCCAGTCGCGTATATTGCCGAACCGGTTGCGACATTAATGGTGGCGTTTTTAGCCAGGTAAATAGCGGCCTGCTGATCGGCCGTCGTCGAGGAAGCAAACAGTCCATTCGCCGTTGCTCCCGTCGCCGAAATATCCACATTTCCCAGAGAAATGGTACCCGCTGCGCGAGCATAGACCGCATGGGCATTTTTACCCACCGTTTTAAGCGTACTATCTCCGTTCAGGAAAATTTCCGCCTTCCCTTCACCACCGTAGAGTTGGCTTCCGTATCCTGTCCTGCATAAACGGTATAGCCGGCAACATTAGAGCCTGCGGAGGTGGTTTCAATGGTTGTTGGACCGTTAAGGGTAATGGTTGCTACCGCATTCGCACTGTTCACCGAGGCGTTGGCACGAACGCCCATTCCCGCCGCTTTAATATTGGTCTCATTATTCACCGTCACCCGGGAATAGTTCGCCGAGAGCTCCCGCCCAGGTTAATGCCATCAGAGCTGTAGGAACTGGTTATCGCCTTGTAATTTTCAATGACGATATTACCGCCGCCGTTTTTGGTATGGATGCCATCAGATAACATCCCAGAAGTGTTAACGGTGAGATCGTTAAACTTGTAATTTTCGCCGTTCATATAAATAGCCCAGCCTTTCAGCCCGCTGGTTGACGCTATCGCATTGGTCGTGATAACCACTTCATCGTAGTTGGTATAGTCGCTGTTGTTGCCGTTCGGATTACCGGACGAGTAGTAATAGAGGGTGTTATTCGCATTTAGCGTGTTGGCATACACGGCACTCATGCTGATATTTGTCGCCAGCAATGCGACAGTGATACACAATGCTAACTTCCTGGGTTTTAAGGGTATCGGCATCATAATAAACTCCTTGTCTTCTTCCTTTTATGTCGCTGCCAGTGTTGTTTTAATATTTATTCAAGACTTTCTTTTTTCTTAACAATAGAAAATCGCGTCGACCATGGCGTCAACGTAGGGTTTTCCGGGATGCTTTTTATTCATTTTGAATATTTAGGGTGCAGGCCTCCCTCACCGCGAGGTGATTGTTATAAATACATCGGTTAATTATTTAGTCACATTTGCAGAGCGTGTGAAAACCGAAACAGCGTATTAATATCTGCGCCCATCTTTTTTTCCGCGCGACGCTTTGCGGCATACACCGTCCGGATGTCGACATTGAGTTCGCTGGCCAGCTGGTTGCAGCCTTCACCAGCGATCAGCGCGCTCAGGACAGAAAACTCCAGCGTCGACAGCACCTCTCCACGGAAGAAAGCATCGCGTTGATAGATAAAGCGTTTCTTTAATTTCTCACAAGCAATGCTTAACTTATCCTGTTGATATATAATGAGAAAAATATCTTTTGAGTGTTTAAACCAATAGTTTGCTAATGGTTTAAGGTATTTATCGCAAACGATAACAATTTTCAATTTTGTTTCACGTAGATAATCAATCCAGCGTTTATCGGTAAAACAACGTAGATAGCTGATAGAAAAATCAACAAAAATACACCCAAGGTACAGATAGTTATAGCTTTGCTTAAGAAGCCCTTCCATGACCCCAAGAGAAAAATAGCCACTCGCTTCCGGCCAGGTACAAAAACAATAGTTCTGGCAAAAAGAAACTCGTAGCGAAGTATTGGGTTTAACTTCACAGTTAGAAGGGCAACTCATACAGTTGATTCTTCCACAATCATTATTTAGCGACATCATTGTCCCTCCTTATCCGTGATCGAATAATTTCATTGAGGTTAAATATTGTCAATATTCTTTTCTGAGCGAAAAATTTATAAATATGAGGGTAAAACAATATTCTTATCCATCGAAAAAAGGCGAAAAAACAACCGTACGGAAATAGAGGAAAAGAAAGGCGGAAAAATATCTTCCGGGGAAGTTCCAGGAATTCTGCGAATGTAAATCAGATAATTACAACAAAAAGACTCGACGATACAATTAATTATTGGTGGTACTATTCTAAATTCAATAATTCATGGGCGTGACGCGAATATACATCATTTTGACAGGAAGTTTTTCTTCCTGAAAAACGAGTTCATTAGTGATAAAGATGAGCATTAATCATCATACAGAAGTCGCAGCCAAAACATCGAAGAGAATAGTCAACACTAGAGCACAAATAGGAAGTGGAGCGACAGAGCGCTCCACATTTTTAGGACTAATTACCGTCAGTGACAATTTTCGCGGCAGCCGCGAGCACGTCACGACGACTTTCTGCCTTCTGCTCTGGCTGGGTGAAGTAAGTGACCAGAATAAGCGGCGCACGCCCTTCCGGCCAGATAACGGCGATGTCATTCGTCGTACCATAATCACCGCTGCCGGTTTTATCCCCGACAACCACGATGTGGGTAGCCCAGCCTGAATGCTGGCAGCGCCGGTGGTATTGCCTTTCAGCCACGTTACCAGTTGCGCACGCTGAGTTTCACCTAAGGCACTGCCCAACGTCAGATTGCGAAGCGTCTGCGCCATCGCTAATGGCGTGGTGGTATCGCGCGGGTCGCCGGGGATCGCGGTGTTGAGCGTCGGCTCAGTACGATCGAGGCGGAAGGTGTCATCCCCGATCGCACGGGCAAACGCCGTCACTTTATCCGGCCCCCGAGATGGGCAATCAGCTTGTTCATGGCCGTATTGTCGCTGTACTGCAACGCTGCGGCGCTCAATTCCGCCAGCGTCATCGTGCCGTTGACGTGTTTTTCAGCGATGGGATTGTAGTTAATCAGGTCTGAAGATTTAATCTCAACCTTCTGACTCAACACCTTCTTTTGCGTTTCACTTTGCTTGAGCACCGCCGCGGCTGCCATCACCTTACTGGTGCTGCACATGGCAAAGCGCTCGTCGGCGCGATAGAGCGTCTGTGCGTTATCGGCGGTGTCAATCAGCGCCACTCCAACCGCCCCCGCTGCTTTTCTCTAGCGCCGCCAGCTTTTGCTGAACGTCGTTCGCCTGCGCATACAGCGGCGCACTCCCAGCAACAGCGACATACAGGCCGTTGTCATTAGCATTACCCGCTTAACGCGATGTCTCATCATCTTAAACTCCTGAAAATTGAATCCGTGTGGCTGAAGTATTCACAGTCAGCACAAAAAGTAAAAAACAAAAATGCGCTTGCCCTCTCATTCCCTGCGACCACTGTCGGGCATTCAGTGAGAAAAGCATTTTCGGAATAACGCCAGAAAAATAGGCGTAAAATCAATAGGGTTTATAGCCCTGTTCAGAGCCAAACGAAGCGTCGCCAAAATGAAATTTATTACCGTATGAAATTAAAGTGTCGCCGAATCACGACAGTTGTAAGTAACTAAAAATTAATAAAAAAACCCTCTTGTATCCCCAATTTTTAGGCGTACATTAGCGCCATCTGGAGCACAACAGCACAGAATTCTGAGGTGATGCCAGCCACGAAAGAGGTCCGTTTTTTTCGTTGGTTGTTACCAGCTCGCAGTACCACCACCGTTCATAAGTGCGTAGAAAAAAGATACGCGGAGAGATGAGTCGTGAAATATTTCTTTATGGGCATTTCCTTTATGGTCATCGTTTTTGCCGGCACGTTTGCCCTGATGATCTAGTCGATAAAAATGCAAAAAAAACAGGAGCCATCTGGCTCCTGTTTGCATTTCTGCGACGGGAAAATTATCCCGCTGATTTTTGCTCTGACGGCAGCAGGCCGTCAGCGCGGAACATGGCTTTAATCCCGCGCACAGCCTGACGAATGCGATCGCGGTTCTCAATCAACGCGAAACGTACGTGGGTGTCGCCGTAGTCACCAAAACCGATGCCCGGCGAAACGCACACTTTGGCGTCCTGCAGCAGCTTTTTCGCGAACTCTAAGGAGCCCATCGCGGCGTAGTGTTCCGGAATTTTGGCCCACACGTACATCGACGCTTTAGGCATTTCAACCATCCAGCCGGCTTCATGCAGCCCCTTCACAAGCACATCGCGGCGACGCTTATACTGCGCAGCGATATCTCGTACGCACTGCTGATCCCCTTCCAGCGCGGCAATAGCCGCCACCTGCAGCGGGTGAAGGTACCGTAATCGTGGTAGCTCTTAATCCGCGCCAGTGCGTTAACCAGCGTCTTGTTACCGACCATAAAGCCGATACGCCAGCCCGCCATGTTGTAGCTCTTAGAGAGCGTGAAGAACTCTACCGCGACGTCACGCGCGCCGGGCACCTGCATAATCGACGGCGCTTTCCAGCCGTCATACACGATATCCGCATAAGCCAGGTCATGTACCACCAGCACGTTATAGCGTTTAGCCAGCGCGACCACCTTTTCGAAGAACTCCAGCTCCACGCACTGGGCGGTCGGGTTCGACGGGAAGCCAAGGATCATCATCTTCGGTTTCGGGTAGCTTTCGCGAATAGCGCGCTCCAGCTCGTTAAAGAAATCGACGCCTTCTACCAGCGGTACGGAGCGCACCTGCGCGCCAGCAATCACCGCGCCGTAAATATGAATGGGGTAGCTTGGGTTCGGCACCAGCACGGTGTCACCGTGATCGAGCGTAGCCAGCATCAGGTGCGCCAGCCCTCTTTCGAACCAATGGTGACAATCGCTTCGCTTTCCGGGTCAATCTCAACGTCATAACGGTCCTGATACCAGCGCGAAATAGCGCGGCGCAGGCGAGGAATACCGCGTGAGGTCGAGTATCCATGGGTGTCCGGGCGTTGGGCCACGGTGCAGAGCTTTTCAACAATGTGCGCTGGCGTGGCGCCGTCTGGGTTCCCCATACTGAAATCAATAATATCCTCGCCGCGCCGACGCGCAGCCATCTTAAGTTCAGCGGTAATGTTAAAAACGTACGGGGGTAAGCGATCGATACGCGTAAAACGGCGTTCAGAGCTGGAATCAGCCATAGGTTCCTCAGGATTACGTTAGCGCCCGAACCGTTCGAGCGACGCTGCCACCGATGTGGCATGAACAGAAAATAACCTGAAAAAAATAGCGCTGTCGAGAGGGTAAGCGAAAAAATGTTGTATCGGTAAAAAGAGGAACTAATGAAAACAAGAATCATTCATTAAAATAAAGGATTCAATGGATATAAAACACAATGGTAACAATAAATTATCTATTATTTTTCATTGCAGGTGGTTCAAGTCCTCCCTGAAGCGGCCATCTCTTCCTGTTCAATACGTTTGTCCCACAATCCCCTTTTAAAATTAAGGTTTTTCCCTATTCCGCGTACTGCTGGTCATCTGCCCCGGGTTACTTATCATAAGACTTTACTGAAAACATTCGGCGCCCCATGCACGAAATATTCGATATGCTGCTCGCGGTCTACGACCGGGCCGCATTAATGCTGATTTGCCTCTTTTTTCTGATCCGCATCCGCCTGTTCCGCGAACTGTTGCACAAAACGGCCCATACGGCGAAAGAGCTGCTGGCCGTTACCGTCATTTTCTCGATGTTCGCCATCTTCAGTACCTGGTCCGGCGTGCCGGTGGAAGGCTCGCTGGTTAACGTTCGTATTATCGCGGTGATGTCAGGCGGGATCCTGTTTGGCCCGTGGGTTGGCGGCATCGTCGGAGTCATTGCCGGGATCCACCGTTACCTGATTGACGCAGGCGGCGTTACCGCCGTGCCGTGTTTTATCACCAGTATTATCGCCGGGATCCTGTCGGGGTTGATTAACCGTCGGGTACCGAAAGAGCTGCACTGGAAAATTGGTATCCTCGGCGGCATGCTGTGCGAAACCCTGACCATGATTCTGGTGGTCGTTTGGGCGCCCACCATCGCGCTCGGCGTCGATATCGTGTCGAAGATCGGCATTCCGATGATTGCCGGCAGCGTGTGCATCGGTTTTATTGTCCTGCTGGTGCAAAGCGTAGAGGGCGAGAAAGAGGCCAGCGCCGCGCGTCAGGCTAAGCTGGCGCTGGATATTGCCAATAAAACGCTGCCGCTGTTTCGCCAGATTAACAGCGACACTCTGCGGCAGATTTGCGACATCATTCGTCAGGATATTCGCGCCGACGCCGTCGCTATCACCAATACCGAACGCGTGCTGGCCTATGTCGGCGTCGGGAAGATAACTACCACAATAACGATGACTCCATTAGCCCGGTCACCCGTCAGGCGATTAACAACGGCGAAATCATCATTAAAAACAACGATGAAGCCTATCGCACGCCGGAAATTCACTCAATGCTGGTGATCCCGCTGTCGGAGAAAGGCGTGATTACCGGTACGCTGAAAATCTACTACTGCCACGCGCACCAGATCACCTCGTCGTTGCAGGAGATGGCCATTGGGCTGTCGCAGATTATCTCCACGCAGCTGGAAGTTTCCCGCGCCGAACAGCTGCGCGAGATGGCAAATAAGGCAGAGCTGCGCGCGCTCCAGAGTAAAATCAATCCCCATTTCTTGTTCAACGCGCTGAACGCCATTTCATCATCCATTCGCCTCAATCCGGACACTGCGCGGCAGCTCATTTTTAATCTGTCGCGCTACCTGCGCTATAACATTGAATTAAAAGACGATGAGCAGATAGATATCCGTCGGGAGCTGTATCAGATTAAGGACTATATCGCCATTGAGCAGGCGCGCTTTGGCGACAAGCTTACGGTTATCTACGATATTGACGATGAGGTGAACTGCGTGATTCCAAGCCTGCTGATCCAACCGCTGGTCGAGAATGCCATCGTGCACGGTATTCAGCGCAGTAAGGGTAAAGGCGTGGTGACCATCAGCATTGCCGAGTCTGGCAACCGCGTGCGCATCGGCGTGCGCGATACCGGGCCGGGGATCGATCCTCAGGTCATCGCGCGGGTGGAAGCCAATGAAATGCCCGGCAATAAGATTGGCCTGCTGAACGTTCATCATCGGGTTAAACTGCTCTACGGCGAGGGCTTGCATATCCGCCGCCTCGATCCGGGAACCGAAATCGCGTTCTACATTCCTAACCAGCGCACGGCCGTTCCGGCGGCTGCCACATTATTGCCTTAACCCGGAGTCCCCATGAAAGTCATCATTGTCGAAGATGAATTCCTGGCGCAACAGGAGCTAACCTGGCTGATTCAGCAGCACAGTCAGATGGAGATTGTCGGCACCTTTGACGACGGTCTGGACGTGCTGAAATTTTTGCAGCACAACAAAGTGGACGCCATCTTCCTCGACATTAACATTCCGTCACTGGATGGTGTGCTGCTGGCGCAGAACATCAGTCAGTTTGCCCACAAGCCGTTTATCGTGTTTATCACCGCGTGGAAAGAGCATGCGGTAGAAGCCTTTGAGCTGGAAGCGTTCGACTACATTCTGAAGCCGTACCAGGAATCACGCATCGTCAGCATGCTGCAAAAACTGGAGGCGGCCTGGCAGCAGCAGCAATCGAGCATCGTCAGCAGCAGCCCAGCGCGCCGCGTGAAAACGACACCATCAACCTGGTAAAAGATGAGCGCATCATCGTGACGCCGATCAGCGATATCTACTACGCTGAAGCGCACGAAAAGATGACCTTCGTCTACACCCGCCGCGAATCGTACGTGATGCCGATGAACATCACCGAGTTTTGCAGCAAGCTGCCGAGTAGCCACTTTTTTCGCTGCCATCGTTCGTTCTGTGTGAACCTGAATAAAATTCGCGAGATAGAGCCGTGGTTTAATAACACCTACATTCTGCGCCTGCGCGACCTTGAGTTTCAGGTGCCGGTGAGCCGCAGTAAGGTAAAAGAGTTTCGGCAGATCATGCATTTGTAGCCACTGACGGGACATCGGCGGCAGAAAGAGCCCGGGGAACGCCCCGGGCTTTGTGTATTACAGCACCTGACCCAACGTCTGACGCAGGTGCGCGCCAGAACCCAGCAGGCCCGGATTGTCGTGAATAATCAGATACACCGGGATCGGGTGTACGTAGTCTTTGAAACGACCTTTGTCTTCGAAACCGCCGCGGAAGCCGGACGCTTTAAAGAACTCGAGGAAGCGCGGCACAATGCCACCCGCAATGTACACGCCGCCGAAAGTGCCCAGCGTCAGCGCCAAATCGCCGCCGAAACGGCCCATGATCACGCAGAACAGCGACAGCGCGCGACGACAGTCGGTGCAGGTGTCTGCCAGCGCGCGTTCGGTAATGTCTTTCGGCTTGTAGTTTTCCGGCACCCGGTTGTCCGACTTGACGATAGCCCGGTACAAGTTCACCAGGCCAGGACCGGAGAGCACGCGCTCGGCGGAAACGTGGCCAATCTCCTCACGCAGCACTTCGAGGATAATCCCCTCTTCTTCGCTGTTTGGCGCAAAGTCAACGTGGCCGCCTTCGCCCGGCAGACTAACCCAGCGCTTGTCGACGTGAACCAGATGCGCTACGCCAAGACCGGTTCCCGCGCCGTAAACGGCGATCGGCTTGCCTTCAACCGGCTCGGTGCCGCCAAACTGAATCAGATGCTCTTTTTTCAGCATCGGGATCGCCATCGAGACCGCGGTGAAATCGTTGATGATTTCCAGGTGCGCGAACCCAAGGTTCTTTTTCATTTCCGCAATGGAGAACTGCCAGGTGTGGTTGGTCATCGCCACCCAGTCGCCGGTAATCGGGCAGGCAATGGCAATACAGCCGTCTTCCACCGACGCGTTATGCTCGTCGAGGTAGACGCGAACCACGTCTTCCAGGCTTGGGTAATCCAGGCCAGAATAGGTCTTCGCCTGCGAAATCTCACCGCTGGCAATATCGCACAATGCCAGACGCGCATTGGTGCCCCAACATCACCCACTAAAGCAAACTTTGTCATTCCGTTACGGCTCCGCTAAAGTCAGAATAAATCTTTGCCACACTGTAAATTCAAGGCGCGTTAACAACAATGGCGATGACGTGAGCGCCCCAGGATTATCGATCCAGGTCACATTTTTTGCGTATTTTTTAACAGGTACAGAACGGGATAACCTGTAGAGCCGTATCGTTTCAGCACCATTTGCGCTGAACGTTGGCTCAGGAAAATGCAAAGTAAACTCAGTATTCAGCAAAAAGGATATCACCATGCTCCACCCGCGAGCCCGAACGATGTTGTTGCTCTCCATCCCGCGGTATTGATTGGCGTCGCCTCCAGCCTGATTTTGATCGTGGTGATGAAGATCGCTGCGGTGCTTCAGCATCTGCTGTGGAGTAACCTACCGAATGCGCTCGGCATTGATATGAATTCGTCGCTGTGGATTATCCTGATGCTGACGATGACCGGTCTTGTCGTCGGGTTGGTGATTCGCTATAGCCCAGGCCATGCCGGCCCGGATCCCGCCAGCGAGCCGCTGATCGGCGCCGCGGTTCCCGTCGCCCATCTGCCTGGGCTGGCGATCGCCTTGATCCTCGGGCTCGCGGGCGGTGTGAGCCTGGGGCCAGAACACCCGATTATGTCGGTCAACATTGCGCTGGCCGTGGCGCTGGGCGCGCGCTTCTTCCCACGAGTCAGCTCGCTTGACTGGACGATTCTCGCCGCCGCCGGGACGATTGGCGCACTGTTCGGAACACCGGTTGCCGCCGCGCTCATTTTTTCCCAGACGTTAACCAGCAGTAACGACGCGCCGTTGTGGGATCGCCTGTTTGCCCTCTGTTGGCCGCCGCCGCCGGCGCGTTGACCACAGGCCTGTTCTTTCACCCTCAGTTCTCGCTGCCCATCGAGCATTATCAGACGATGCGCCTCGTCGATATTTTCAGCGGCGCGATAGTGGCTATTATCGCCATCGCTATCGGTATGATTGGCGTCTGGTGCCTGCCGCATCTGCATGGATTAGTTCACCGTTTAAAACATCCGGTACTGATTCTCGGCGTTGGGGATTTGTGCTGGGATTATCGGCACGATTGGCGGTCCGTTAACGCTGTTTAAAGGGCTCGATGAAATGCAGCGGCTGACTGCCGGGCAAAATTTCGGCGCAGGCGACTACATGCTTTTCGCACTGAGTAAACTGGCGGCGCTGGTCGTCGCTGCCGCCTGCGGTTTCCGCGGCGGGCGCATATTCCCGGCGGTTTTTGTTGCCGTGGCGCTGGGTTTGATGCTGCATGCGCACGTTGAAGCGGTGCCGGCCGCGATTACCGTTTCCTGCGCCATTATGGGATTAGTGCTGGTGGTCACCCGCGATGCCTGGCTCAGCCTGTTTATGGCTGCGGTGGTCGTACCGGATACCACGCTGTTGCCGCTACTGTGTATCGTGATGCTCCCGCCTGGCTGTTGCTGGCGGGAAACCCACGATGATGGTGCCGCGTAAGCGTAAGGATTAACGGCCGCTATTTCGCGCCTCCAGCGCGTCGGTAACGGCTTTAAGCAGCGGAGGGATGTCCATTTTGGGGAGCATCACCTCCAGCAGCATTAGCCTGTCGCGGCGCGCAGCACGCGCCAGCGCGTCATTCAACTGCGCGACGTTGCTCACCTTCCAGCATTCGGCCCGGCTGTCGAGGTTCAGTGCCTGTGGCAGTTGGGTCCAGTTCCACAGGCTGATCTCGTTATAGCGCTGCTCTGGCCCATGAATCGCACGCTCAACCGTATAGCCCTCGTTATTGAGTAGCAGGATCAGCGGCCGTTGCCCGTCCCGCAGCATGGAGCCGAGCTCCTGAATGGTTAACTGCGCCGCACCGTCCCCCACCACCAGCACCACGCGCCGGTCCGAACACGCCGTTTGTGCGCCGAATGCGGCGGGTAGCGTGTAGCCAATCGATCCCCACAGCGGCTGAACCAGCAAACTGGCACCGGTGGGCAGCGTTAATGCCGCGATACCAAAGGCAGCCGTCCCTGATCGCCCAGAACAATATCGTGCGGTTGCAGGTATTTCTGCAGCGTTTGCCAGAAGTGACGCTGGGTCAGATGCCCGGTGTCGAGCACCGTCGGCGAGGATATCCGCCGGACATCGGTGTGCCATGGGGCTAACTCTTCACTCAGCGTTATCAGCGCGTCCACCGCCGCCTGCATGTCAATACCGCTAAACCAGCGGGCACCTACGCGAGCGGAAAACGGCTGTACCTCGATTGATTTTTCCGGCGCAATCCGGTGAGTAAAGCCTGCAGTGATGGTGTCGGTAAAACAGGTGCCGACGCAGATGATCGCCTCCGCATCCTCAATCGCTTCACGCGTTTGCGGCAGGCTCGCCCCGCCGCTGTAAGTGCCGACAAACCCTGGCTGTTGTTCATCAAACAGCCCTTTCCCCATCAACAACGTGGCGTGCGGAATGGGATGCGCACGCATCCACTGATTGAGCGTCGCCTGGAGACCAAATCGATGAGCCAGCACGTCCGCCAGCAACGACACATGCAGACATCCCTCCAGCAGGCCGCGCGCATGTATAACAAAATCCTCAAGTTGGGCCGTATCCGATACCAGGGCGCTATGGTGAGAGCGCTTACAGGCTTCGCCGTCGGCAACGCGGCAACATCGGCGGGAGCAGCAGATAGCCCGGTCGACGATGGTGCATCACTGTCTGCAGCACGCGGTCGATCTCCTGGCAGGCGTTGCGCGCCGTCAGCACGCCCTGGGCGACGGAAATTGGCGCACTCATCTGGCGGAAATGATCGAAGTCGCCGTCGCCTAACGTGTGGTGCAAACATTCGCGACGCTGCTGTGCGCCGGTACAGGGCGCTCCGACAATATGCAGCACCGGAACGTGCTCGGCGAAGCTACCGGCCACGCCGTTCAGCGCGCTCAGTTCACCCACGCCGTAGGTGGTGAGCAGTGCACCACTGCCCTGCATTCGCGCGTAGCCATCGGCGGCATAGGCGGCATTCAGTTCGTTGGCGCAGCCCACCCAACGAAGCGTGCGGTGAGCAATGACGTGGTCAAGAAACTGGAGATTGTAGTCTCCGGGTACGCCAAACAGACTCTCGACGCCGCAGTCAGCCAGACGATCAAGCAGGTAATCTGCCACGGTATAGGACGAAACCATGGTGCCACTCCTTCAGCCGGTTATTTCTTTGAGTATTGAAGAAGTGTTAAGCGTGTCCAGTATTGATAAGAAAGTCGTCTGGAAAGCAAATTTTACAGATTTCAGCTGTGTACGAGCCGATGGACATTCGCTAGTGTAAGCGTATACACAAGCGGATATTCTGGAGGACACAATGGTTTATCAGGCAAGTCGCGCGCGTTACGAGACCATGACGTTTCAGCGCTGCGGCAACAGCGGCCTCAAGCTTCCCGTAGTTTCACTGGGCTGTGGCATAACTTTGGCGATGAAACCCACGTAGAGAACAGCCGCCAGCTGCTGCGCCACGCATTCGATCTGGGTATTACCCATTTCGATCTCGCCAATAACTATGGACCGCCTCCCGGCTCTGCTGAGAGTAACTTTGGCCGCATTCTGCGTGAAGATTTTCGCCCTTACCGCGACGAACTGATTATTTCCACAAAGGCTGGATACACCATGTGGGACGGTCCCTACGGCGACTGGGGTTCACGTAAGTATCTGATTTCCAGCCTTGACCAGAGTCTGAAGCGCATGGGGCTTGAGTATGTGGATATCTTCTACCACCATCGCCCGGACCCTGAAACGCCGTTACTGGAGACCATGCGCGCGCTGGATCACGTCGTCCGTCAGGGCAAAGCGCTGTACGTTGGGCTTTCCAACTACCCGGCGGAACTCGCACAGCAGGCAATTGACATACTCAACGATCTGGGCACCCCTGCCTTATTCATCAGCCGAAGTACTCCATGCTGGAACGTGGAGTGGAAAACGGCCTGTTGAATGTGCTACAGCAGGAAGGGGTCGGCTGTATCGCCTTCTCGCCGCTGGCCGGTGGGCAGCTTACCGACCGTTACCTGAACGGCATTCCCGCCGATTCTCGCGCCGCGAGCGGTAGCATCTTCCTCAAGCCAGAACAGCTCACCGATAGCAAGCTTGAGGCCGTTCGCCAACTGAACGTACTGGCGGAACAGCGTGGACAAAAACTCTCGCAGATGGCACTGGCGTGGGTACTGCGTCAACAGGCGGTCACCTCGGTTCTGATTGGCGCCAGCAAAATTTCACAGCTGGACGATGCGGTGGGCATGCTGGCAAACCGTCATTTCAGCGCCTCAGAGTGTGCCGAAATTGATGCCATTTTGCGCAGCATAAAATAACAGCGTTTTTAGCAAAAAGTGCTCTCTCCTGGCGGTTTAAGAGTTAACCCAATAATTCGAGTGTTTACCGAATTGTAATATTGCGTTAACAGGCCTTTCTGGCCACGATCGTATAGGAGAGAAGTATGTTCAGGTCACTGATTCTGGCGGCAGTGTTGTTAGCATCGGCCCCGATGTTCGCTAATGCTGGTGAAATCACCCTGCTGCCATCCATAAAATTACAAATTGGCGATCGCGATAATTACGGTAACTACTGGATGGCGGCCGCTGGCGCGACCGCGATTACTGGCATAAACACTGGTATCGCCACGACAACGGCTGGCACCGCGGTTGGGATAAACGTAATAAAGCCTACGAACGTGGCTATCGCGACGGTTGGGGCGACCGTGATGACCATCGTGGACGCGGGCGCGGTCATGGACACGGACATGGTCGCCACTAATTTCGGTTATTCAGGCACAGCACGCTATGCCTGAATAACCAATCAAAGAGCCTACGGGCTCTTTTTTTATGGTCAAATCCTGCGCTTCTTATTTATCAGCATTTGCCCTTGAGCAAAAAAATCCTGCCAGTATCTTATCCTCAAGATATTTCACGTCAGGATTAACATCATGAATGCTAATTTTAAAAATGAAATTCAGACATTCGGTCGTTCACTACTGTTACCTATCGCGGTATTAGCTCCCGTCGGGATGGTAATGGGAATCAGCTCGGCGCTTGGCCAGAGCTATATGATCGATAAACTCCCATTTCTGGGAAATGATATTTTCAAAGCTGTTTTATCGTCTCTGGGTTTAATCAGCAGCGTTGTTTTTAATAATATTCCATTATTATTTGCGATGGGCGTTGCCTACGGCATGTCGAAAAAAGAAAAAGGCATTGCGGTATTTGCCTCGGTCGTCGCCTATTTAACGTTGCTGATTGCCATGCACGTTCATCTGAAGCTCGCGGAACCCTGGCGAAAGAGGATCTTTCACTGGTGGGCCAGGGCATGGTGCTCGGCGTCCAGACGCTAAAAATCGAGGCGCTGGGCGGTATTATTGCGGGCCTGCTGGCGGCCAAAATCACCGACCGCTTCTACCGACTGCAGTTGCCTCTGGCCTTTGCATTCTTCAGCGGCAAGAAATCAGTGGCGATTCTGGCAATTGCCTTTGCGATTCCGGTTGGGCTGATCATCCCCTTTATCTGGGATCTTTTCACCGCAGGAATGCGCGCCGTCTCAACCATTATGATGGCGCCGGACATTGGTGCCGGTATCTACATGACGCTTAACCGTCTGCTGATACCGTTCGGCTTGCATCATGTACTGAGTTCCACCGTGCGCTTCACCGCCGCGGGCGGTACCTATCTTATTGATGGGCAAACCTACGTCGGCATTTTGCCTGCCATGAATAAGATCCTCTTTGAACTGGGCCCTTCACATCCTGCGTGGCAAGAATATATGCCTACGTTGACCAGCTACCTGGCCTCCTCGCAGATGTTGACGACCCTGTTCCGCGTGCCGGCCATTGGCCTGGCGATGTATCATATGGCTTATTTCAAAAACAAGAAATTTGCCAAAGGATGATTCTCACCGTCGTACTCACAGCCATGCTGGGTAATATTACCGAGCCGCTGGAATTCTCCTTCCTGTTTATAGCGCCAAAACTGTTTATCGTTTATGCGGTGCTGTGCGGGTTACTCACTATCCCACTACAGATGCTGGAAGTCTCCATCGGTTATATTCGCGGCACCATTTTCGACTTCGGCATTTTTGGCTTGATGTACGAAAATACGCATTGGGTAAATTTAATTCTTCTCGGTATTGTGAACTTCGTCGTGTTTTATTTCGTGTTCCGTTTTGCAATCGGTAAATTCGATATCAAAACGCCGGGCCGTGAAAGTGAAATTGCCGATAGCACCTTACTGAACAATAAAGAGTACGACAAAGTCGCCGCCATGGTGATTGAAGGTCTCGGCGGCCGGGATAACATCAAACGCGTCGAAAACTGTGTTTCTCGTCTGCGCATCGATTTGCAGGATCAGAAGAAAATCAACATGGATATCCTCAAAGAATCCGGCTCGTTGGGAACCTTTATTCCCTCCAGCAACCATGTGCACGTGGTCTTTGGCCCACACGTAGAATTTGTTCGCAACGCGGTTGATGACCGTATTGTCGGCGCGAAATAAACAACCAGGAGGCGGCAATGCGCGCACTGTATGATTCAAAAAGTAAAACCATTGACGACCGCGGCATGAAGGTACTGCTCGGTCAGCAGGCTCGAGTGCAGTCATGGCTGGATGTTGAAGCCGCGCTGGCGCTGGCGCAGGCCGAACACGGAATGATTCCGGCCAGCGCGGCGGCGAATATCGCCGCCAACTGCCGGGTTGAGAATATCGACCTGGCGGAAATGGAACGCCTGTTACGCGAAATTGGCCATGGCTTTGTGCCGATGATCAAAGTGCTGGTTAAAGCCTGCGACAGCGAAAGCGGCAAGTATGTGCACTATGGCGTCACCACGCAGAATATTCAGCAAACGGCCCAGCTGTATCTGGCAAAACAGTTCAACGTCCTGCTGCAGGGTTCGTGGATGACATTCTGCGCAATCTGGCCCACATGGCGCGCGAGCATCACGCCACGCTCATGGCCGGACGCACCCACGGCAAACATGCATTGCCGATCACCTGGGGATACAAAGCCGCCGTCTGGATTGATGAGTTACTCAACGCCCAGCAGCGTATGCAAGAAGCGGAAAAACGGGTCTTCACCGTGATGATGGGGGCGCCGTCGGCGCGTTTCACGCGACCGGAGAAACCGGACGACGCGTACAGGAGAGCGTAGCGAAAGCCTTAGGTATGCACGCGATGGCCATTCCATCGCGTAACTCGCGCGTGTATCGCACCGAGTACATCAGCAACCTGTGCCTGCTTGCCACCACCCTGCACAAAATTGCCGAAGAGGTTTACCAGACCTCAAGCGAAGAGTTTGGCGAAGTCTCCGAAGCCTTTACCAAAGGGACCGTCGGCAGCAGCACCATGCCGCAAAAGGTCAACCCGAAACTGGCGAAAGGCATTATCGCTAACGCACAAAAGCTTTATTCCGTACATACCTCGTGCCTGTACGTCAGCCCACGCCCCTTCGAGGCAGATAGCTCGGCCTACTTTATCTTTGATGGCAATATTCAGGAGAGCATGGAGTGCATCGCCGAGATCGTTATGCGCGCCGAGGAACTGACCCGCACGCTGGTAATCAACCCGAGCGGATGCAGCAGAACGTGCAATTGACCCACGGCCTCATCAATAGCGAAAAAATCATGATGCATCTGGTGGCGAAGCTCGGGAAAGATGCGGCGCATGAGCGCGTTTACCAGTTGGCCATGCGCAGCACTCATGAAGGTATTCCCTACGGGAGGTGCTGCGCCAGGATCCGGTGATTCAGCAGAACTTCAGCGAGGCGGAAATTGACGCGCTGATTGACCCTTCGCACTACATCGGGCTGTGCTCAGAGATAGCGCTGGAAACCGCCGCACGCGTGCAGGAGGCCCATGGTGAGTGACGCCCTGCTCTCTCTCGCCAGTCAGCGAATTGTGACGCCGGACGGTATACGCTCCGGCTACCTTCACATCTGCGGCGATAAAATTACCGGCATCGATGAGACACCCCGCGGGCGCGTCATCGACTATCACGATGCGATGCTGATGCCGGGTTTGTCGATATTCACGTACACGGCTGGGGCGAGGATCATTTGCCTGGAAAGGTGAACGGGACTCGCTACGCGCCATGAGTGAAGATTTAGTGTATGCAGGCGTGACGGCCTGGCTTGCCACCTCAGCCACCCAGCCAGAGGATTTCTTGTGTGAAAGCCTGGCTACCGCCGCCGAATGGATCGTGCAAGCCACGCCCGCCGACGGCGCTGAAGCGGTAGGTATCCATATGGAAGGCCCATATATCAACCCGAAGTTTATCGGTATGCAGCGTCTGGACAGCGTTCAGCCCCCAGCATCGCCGGGTTCGAACGCTATCAACGCGCCGCGCGCGGCCATGTTCGCCTGATGACGCTGGCCCGGAGCTTCCCGGCGCACTGGCATTGATTCGCCATTTGCATCAATCCGGCGTCACCGTTTCGGCGGCCATACGGATGCCACGTTTGACGAAATCAGCGAGGCGATTACCGCGGGTCTGAGCCATTTTACCCACGCCTTCAGCGCCATGCGCGGCTTGCACCACCGCGAGCCTGGCGTGGTGGGTGCACTGATGTACTATGAAGACACCTACGCCGAAGTGGCAAAACAAAGCGGAATTACCCTGCGCCCGGAGGTCTTCGACATTCTCTACCGGCTGAAAAAGGATCGTCGGCTGGTGATGATGAGCGATTGTCTTGGTTACGTCGACTTTCCCGAAGGCTTCGAATTTCATCATTATCTGCGCCAGGAGACATTTCGTATCCGCCAGCAGTCGCTGGAAATTACCGATTGCCACGGCTGCACACGCACCATCAGCGCCGAAGACTGGCCCGAAGTCCGCAAGCTGGAAATGAGTTTTCTCGACTCCGTCAAAAACGTGGTTGGCCGGCTGGAGCACGGCTGGGTGTCAGCGGCGCAGATAGCCTGCCTCAACCCCGCCATCCTCGCAGGCGTGGCGGATCGCAAAGGTAGCCTGACGCCGGGCAAAGATGCCGATATTCTGGTGCTCGACGACCAGCAAGAACTGCAAGCGGTGTGGTGTCGTGGCGTGTGCCAGCCGCTGGTTAAATAAAAACGTCGCCGTACTGCTGCTCAAGGAAGGCTTTAAGCGCCTGCGGGCTCATCCCTGTACCTGTTGCACGAACGCGTCAACGGGTATTTTTTTGCGCGCCGGGCTTAGCCCATGCTCGCGCAGCAGCTGAAAATCGTCCTGCGTCAGATAGAAATTCACCTTCACATAGCTGAGTTGAGCGTGACGCAGGTGACTGGCAATTTTATTGGTAAAGGCAATCAGCAGGTCAAAATCCTGCTGCTGGAGCCGGTCCAGTTCGTTGATGTTGACGCAGGCCAGCACCTCAATGTGAAAACGCGAAAGCAGCACCTCTTTGAAGTAGCCCACCTTACTCTCTGAGGAGTTGGTCACAATGATGACGCGTTTTTTCACATCCCCCACTACCCGATTTTTCAGTTCGTGCTTTTTGATAATCAGCACCAGGGTCGCCAGATGAATCGCTGAAAACGACATCTGCCAACACGATTCTATTTCGCGCAGGGCACGCTGGACGTGCTGCCAAAGGTCGGGGTAGCGGCGCTGTACATCGTGTAGCTTTTTATCATCAAACCACAGGCGCAGTTTGTTCTGCACAATCGCCGCGTAGATAAAATGGTAAATTTCGGCAAACCAGGCGTGGTGGTTGTGAATCGTCGCATTCAGACCGCGGGACATCTCCTCGCAGGCCTGTTTAACGTGCCCGATCAGCCGCGCGTCGTACAGCGTAAAGGGACGCCAGGTAAAGGTGAGTGAGGCAATGAGCATATCCAGGCAGGCATTTTCATCTTTCTCCGCCAACACGCGATAGGATAGGTGGTCAGGAATGCTGCCGCCGAGCTGTCATTGATTCGCCGTCCGCGACGAATACGCTGTAGCGCCAGGCTGAGATAGACCAGCAGATATTTCCGCCCATTGTAGCCAAGGTGAATCACCGGGCTGATGACCTTTTCATAACAGGCCGCCGCCTGGCCGATCTCCTGCGCGCACTCATGGAGAAACTGCTCAGCTATGGAACGATTGATAGGCTCGTTGGCCTGATGCGCAATCAGTTGATGACCAGTACCAATCTCGACGGTTTTCAGAATCGACATACAGGCTGCCAGACGCAGGCTGAATTCATCACCCACCAGTTGCGAACCCTTTCTCGGTATGCTCAGCAGCGTTAACCCACTTTCCTGCACCCGGTTGAGCATGAGCGGGTTATCGTTTTTCACCGTCCCGGCGCTGACATAGAACTTTTTATAGTACTCATTTTTATTGACCACATCGTGCAGACAGAGCGCAACAAACAGATCCTGAACGCGCTCTTCACCGGTCGTGAGATAACGGTTGAAACGCACGCGCTGCAAAAACTGGATGTAATCACTGTAGGTGATACCGGTCGTAATAAATGCATTATCCTGGTGGAGATGCGCTTCGTCCGGCAGCAGTTCGTTAAGCTCTTTCATCGTTCGCTTCAGGGTGGAAAGCGTTTTGCCAAAGCGCAGCACCGCGCTATCAACCGCGAGCGGGCTGTTATCCTGAAGGTATTTGAGAAAAGAGAGATCAAAAGAGTTCATGAACGATCGCTGAGGTTAAACGCAAAATGCAGCATAGCGAATAAACGGTAAAGAAACCGTGACCTGTCGCGGGTCACGGTAATCAGGCCATTAATTCAGCAGCGTTCCAGCAGCAGCCAGCCGTTTAATGCCACCACCACCGCAACAATCGCCCAGCCGATGCGTTTAATCCACCGCGTGTTGACCAGTTCGCCCATCAGCTTGCGGTCGCTGGTGAAAATCAGCAGCGGAACCAACGCCAGCGCAATGCCAAAGCTCAGCAGCACCTGGCTCATCACCAGAATACGCGTTGGGTCCAGCCCCATCAGAATGACGATAAACGACGGCAGCATGGTGACCGCGCGGCGGAACCACAGTGGAATATGGAAACGAATAAAGCCCTGCATCACCACCTGACCGGCGAGCGTACCAACCACCGTAGAAGACAGGCCGGCGGCAATCAGGCTGAGGCCAAAGATCGTCGCCGCCGCATGGCTGAGCAGCGGTTCAAGCGTCAGGTAGGCCTGATCGAGATCGGTAATGCCAGTATGCCCGTGAAAATGGAAGGCCGCAGCGGCTGTCGCCATCATCGCCAGGTTAACGAAGCCGGCGATGGTCATGGCGATAGCGACGTCCCAGCGGGTGGCCTGATAGCGCTCTTTAGCGCTACCGCCGTGCAGATGCTGGGTCAGCGATGAATGAAGATAAATAACGTGCGGCATGATGGTTGCCCCCAGCACGCCCGCAGCCAGATAAACCGCTTCACCATTGGGTAACGACGGTAACAGCATACCTTTGGTCAGCGGCGCCAGTTCGGGCTGAGAGAATATCAGCTCGACGATATACGCTGCCGCCACGAACAGCAGCAGGCCGCCGATCACTTTTTCCAACGGTTTTTGCCCGCGACGCTGAAGCATCAGAATCAAAAAGGTGGCAATCCCGGTCAGCACCGCGCCCTGTAACAGCGAAATGCCCAGGATCAGCTTAAAGCCGATCGCCGCACCGATAAACTCGGCCAGATCGGTCGCCATGGCGATAATTTCCGCCTGCACCCAGTAGAACCAGACCACCGGTCGTGGGTAATGGTCACGAATCTGCTCCGCGAGGTTTTTTCCGGTAGCAATGCCCAGCTTCGCTGAAAGCACCTGAATCAGCATCGCCATCAGGTTTGCCCACACCACCACCCACAGCAACTGGTAGCCAAAGCTGGCGCCCGCCTGAATGTTGGTCGCAAAGTTGCCCGGATCGATATAGCCGATCGCAGCAATAAATGCCGGCCCCATCAGCGCCAGCCGCATACGGCGTGCGGTACGACAGCTGTTAGTTTCAATGCGACTGTTTGTCATTCTCTGCCTCAAAAACATAGCCTTTGCTATGTTTTAGGCTAACATAATGAGAATGATTATCAAGTTCATTTAAGCAAGGTGATAATGATTATTCTGATAGCCGGAACCAATAGCCAGACTGGAGGTTGGGAAGGTTTGGTATACGCTTAAGAAGAGAGTAGTACAACGTGGAAACTTTTCATACATTTACTCAACATAACAAAAATGCATGCTTGATCACTAATTTTGAGTTTGCTCACAGGTTCTGAATATAGTGAGAGACAGATCTCGTTTTATTTAACCATGTTACATAGAATGTGCACGAAAATTTAACCCGTCTCATGTTTGGAGCAAATATGGACCGCGTCTTGCATTTTATTCTCGCGCTCGTTGTGGTGGCGATCCTGGCCTTGCTGGTCAGTTCTAACCGCAAACAGATCCGCATTCGTTATGTTATCCAGCTACTGGTCATTGAAGTGCTGTTGGCCTGGTTCTTCCTGAACTCCGATATTGGTCTGGGCTTTGTGAAAGGCTTCTCCGAGATGTTCGAAAAACTTCTCGGTTTCGCCAACGAAGGGACCAACTTTGTCTTCGGTAGCATGAACGATAAAGGTCTGGCCTTCTTCTTCCTGAAAGTACTGTGCCCGATCGTGTTTATCTCTGCGCTGATTGGTATCCTGCAGCACATCCGCGTACTGCCTATCGTCATTCGTGCGATTGGTACCGTGCTGTCGAAAATCAACGGCATGGGCAAACTGGAGTCTTTCAACGCCGTCAGCTCCCTGATTCTGGGTCAGTCTGAAAACTTCATCGCCTATAAAGACATCCTTGGTAAAATGTCCCGTAACCGCATGTACACCATGCGGCGACGGCGATGTCTACCGTGTCTATGTCTATCGTTGGCGCCTACATGACCATGCTGGAGCCGAAGTACGTTGTCGCGGCGCTGGTACTGAACATGTTCAGCACCTTTATCGTCCTGTCGCTGATCAACCCGTACCGCGTTGATGCCAGCGAAGAAAACATTCAGATGTCTAACCTGCACGAAGGTCAAAGCTTCTTCGAAATGCTAGGTGAATACATTCTGGCAGGTTTCAAAGTGGCAATTATCGTTGCTGCGATGCTGATCGGCTTTATCGCCCTGATCGCCGCGCTGAACGCCCTGTTCGCCACCGTGACCGGCTGGTTTGGCTACAGCATCTCCTTCCAGGGCATTCTGGGCTACATCTTCTATCCGGTTGCATGGATCATGGGTGTACCGGCAAGTGAATCCCTGCAGGTGGGCAGCATCATGGCAACCAAACTGGTTTCCAATGAATTCGTCGCCATGATGGACCTGCAGAAAATCGCCGCTGAGCTCTCTCCGCGCGCGGTTGGTATCATCTCCGTGTTCCTGGTCTCCTTCGCCAACTTCTCTTCCATCGGCATCATCGCCGGTGCGATTAAAGGTCTGAACGAAGAACAGGGCAACGTGGTTTCTCGCTTCGGCCTGAAGCTGGTTTACGGTTCTACGCTGGTGAGCGTGCTGTCTGCGTCTATCGCCGCGCTGGTTCTGTAATTCACCGTCGCTAACATCAGGACCTGTAACGTTGTTACAGGTCCTTTTTTTGTTCTCAAGCTGCCAGAGCGGACGCGGTTTATCGATCAGGTAGCCCTGCATATAGTGCACGCCAAGGCGTTCCAGCAGCTGTTGCTGTTCTTCCGTCTCGACATACTCTGCCACCACGGACAAATTCCGCAGCTTCGCCATCTCGCAGATAGAGCGAATAATCATCGCATCCATCGGGTTGTTTAAAACATCACGTACGAAGCAGCCATCTATCTTGATAATGTCGGCTTCCAGACGCTTCAGGCGCTCATAGTTCGCGTAGCCGGTACCGAAGTCATCAATCGCAATCAGGCAGCCAAACTGACGCAACTGCTGGATATTGGCAACGCTGACGTCAGAGTTGGAAAAAGCCTGCTCTTCGGTAATCTCGATAATAATGCGTTTAACATCGACGTGATAACGGCGGAACAGCGCGATAATCTCGGCGGCGCTCCCCTTTTGCATCAAGGTGTACGGCATCAGATTCACCGAGAAATTCTTATCGGGAAGCTCATCCAGCGAGCTGAACAGGTACTCCAGTACCTGCATGTCAAAGCGCTTGCTAAGGTTGAACTGCGCAAGGACCGGGATGAATTTATCCGGCGTCACCATACCGTCAGCGTCAACGAGGCGGCTCAGTATCTCGTAGTAACCTTCGCCGGAAGGCTTTCTGATCGACTGGGCGTAAAGCACAAAACCGCCCAGTCCAGCGCGTTTTTAACCCGATTCAACAGCACAACCTGTTCGCTGCTTTGGTCGAAAGCGTCAACGTGGCCGTTATCCAGCTTGAGGATTTGATTCCCTTCATCGGCCTGCTCCACTAACCAGCTCAGTTGCCCCAGCATATGGTGCATATTTTTATCCCGCGGGCTCACCGGCGCCCAGGAGATCGCGTATTCCAGGTTCAGAACCGCATTGTTCCAGTGGATCTCTTTATTGCTCAGAAAATTAATCAGATGCTTCAGCCGGGCCTCGGTATCCGGACCGTTCAGCACCAGCAGCAGTTCATTACCCGGCAGCTGGAACAACTTTTCTTCACTGAACAGCATCGGCTGTAGGATATGCGTGACGCTGCGTTTGCAATGCATACGCATCATCATGCCATAGTGACGACTGAGGAAGTCGAGGTTACCAATGTGCAGACAACACAGGCTGATCGCGCCAGCGCGCGGCGTCATCATATACTCCTCCAGCGCACGCAGGTTCGGTAAGCCAGTTATCGGGTCCTGCATGGCCTGCGCCTGCCACTTGGCCTGCAGCCGCTGGCTGCGATGGTAGACCTGGAGCAAGTAAAGCAGGCACACCGTAAAGGAGATCAGCGACGACAAAATAAAAGCCAGCGAATACTGGGTTTGTATGCCATGAAGGAAATTTTTGTTGTACATCACCAGCAGGAAGGCGGAAACCGTCCAGGTCATGACGACAAGCGGGTAAGCCAACTGGCTGATGCCAAAAGAGAAAAAGATAAATATTGCCGGAACCAGATAACCCGCAAAATAATAATCGCCAAACGGCGCACACAAAAATATCATCATACCTATCAGGCTAATAAACCAACAGGTAATAAATATCTTATTTCTAAGATTGGTATAACAAGCGATATTACGATACCAGAATGCCCTGGCATAACGTGGGTTCAAGCACATCCTGAAGGGGTAATAAAAAAGACGAGTAAATATCAGTGATGCACAAACCAGGCCCTGAATATCAACAATAGAATAAATAACGGATGTTATATTAAAATAACTGTACATTAACTCCGGAATGTCAATAATCTCACCGGTAACGTACATCAACACCTTGCCCATGATTGGGGTGACAAACCCCAACCAGAAAACATTTAAGCCAATGTTTTTTATAGGAATACCGTGTCGCCATCGACGCCCATGCATATAGCGTAGAATAACGCAGGAGATGCATACTGCGGCCAACTGACAGAATAGCAACGTTAATGAATAAAAGGGCGATAAATGCAATTGCCAATAGTTAGTGACGGTAAAACCAATCGCCAATGGGCGATAGCATGACGGCCAAAAAGCATAATCAATGCAATCATTACGCCAAGCGGTAGCCAGGCCAGATATACAGAATGCCCATCATAAAAAGCAGTAGGAGAGATATATCTGGATAATGGAATAGCCACCAGGCTCAATATAAGAGCCAGGCAGAATTTCCTGAGTGGGTTAGTCCTTATCACCGTCATGCGTATCAGCCGATATCCTTTATCGTACGTAATTTGACTCTTTAAATATTATGGTCGCGAATTTTTTGGCGCAAGTTTAAGCGATAAAATCCTGATCTACACCGGACTTTTGAAGGTAAATCGCTGTATTTTTGTACACGACAAGGATGAAAAAAACCCCGCCTTCAGGCGAGGGTTTCAAATTTTGGTGGAGCTAAGCGGGATCGAACCGCTGACCTCTTGCATGCCATGCAAGCGCTCTCCCAGCTGAGCTATAGCCCCACAGTGCCTTTACGTTCCAAAACCTGATGGGAGCAGGATTTGGTGGAGCTAAGCGGGATCGAACCGCTGACCTCTTGCATGCCATGCAAGCGCTCTCCCAGCTGAGCTATAGCCCCAACGTAAAGCTGTCGAGTTGACGGGCGGCATAATATGAATTCCCTCGCACAGTGTCAACGGCAAAATTCGCTAACGGCATCTAATCGCTGAAAAAGCAGACAAACGCGCTGGTTTACGCGCCTGCTCGCAAACAGGAGTTATGCATGTCACGTTTTCCACTAAAACGATGCTATAACATGAACCTGTAATTCCCACACAGCAACTCAGGAAATAGTATGCTCAAGGAACGAATGACGCCGGAGGAGATCGCCCACCTGACAGGCTATAGCCGCCAGACCATTAACAAATGGGTGCGTAAGGAAGGCTGGAAAACGTCTCCTCGTCCCGGCGTTCAGGGCGGTAAAGCCAGGGTCGTCCACGTCAACGATGAAGTCGTGGAGTTTATCCACAGCGCGCAGCGCGCTTCAGAGCCCCCTGCTCCCTACATTTCCGATAACCCCTTCCATACGCTGCTGCTGACGCTGGTTGATGAAATGACCGAAACTGAACAGAAACAGTTGACCTCGCTGCTACTCCGGGAAGGAATTAGCGGTTTATTGCAACGTTTAGGAATCCGTGGTTAAACGCAAGAGATGAAAACACTTCCTGCCAAAATGTCGACCGAAGAGCTCGCCGAGCGCTTAGGGATAACCCGACAAACCGTTAACCGTTGGATTCGCGAGCAAGGCTGGCACACCGAACCCATGCCGGGCATTAAGGGTGGCCGCGCGCGCCTGATTTTTATCACTCCTGAAGTGCTGGACTACCTCGCCAATACCCCAGCGCTGCGTAGCCATACCACGCAAAGCCAGCTTGGAGAACCGCCTCGCAGCTACACGACAAATGAATCTGAGGTGGTGTGGCGACAAATTACCGACGTCCTGCAGAACATGACGCCGCAGGAACAGCAGCGTCTGCACCATTTGCTGGCGCGTGAAGGCATTTGCGGATTTCTTTCCCGGCTAGGGCTAAGCCAGGACGAGACGTAAAAAAAGCGGGTTTCCCCGCTTTTTTCTTGCTCAACGCCGTTTTACTGCTGGCTTTCACGCTCAGCGATAAAACCCAGCGCCTTGTTGATGCGCTCGATACTACGAGATTTGCCAATTGCGTGCACGGTGACGTCCAGCGCAGGCGACTGCCCAGCCCCGGTCACCGCAACGCGCAGCGGCATACCCACTTTACCCATTCCCACTTCCAGCTCATCGGCGGTTGCCTGAATCGCGTGGTGAACGTTTTCCGCAGTCCACTCAGTGATGGCGGCAATTTTATCGCGCACCACTTCCAGCGGCTGACGCGCAACCGGACGCAGGTGTTTCTTCGCCGCATCGGCGTCGAACTCAGCAAAGTCTTCGTAGAAGTAGCGGCAGCTTTGCGCCATCTCTTTCAGGGTTTTGCAGCGCTCGCCCAGCAGTTTCACCAGCTCGCACAGCTGCGGCCCAACACGGGTATCGATATTTTCCTGTTCGATGTGCCACTGCAGGTGTGTCGCCACGTATTCCGGCGCCAGCGTATTGATGTAGTGATGGTTCAACCACAGCAGTTTATCGGTATTGAACGCGCTGGCAGATTTGCTGACCGCATTCAGAGAGAAGAACTCGATCATCTCTTCACTAGTGAAGATCTCCTGATCGCCGTGGGACCAGCCCAGACGCACCAGGTAGTTCAGCAGCGCTTCCGGCAGGTAGCCGTCATCACGATACTGCATCACGCTGACCGCGCCGTGACGCTTGGACAGTTTTTTGCCATCGTCACCGTTGATCATCGACACGTGCGCATAAACCGGTACCGGCGCATTCAGTGCTTTCAGGATGTTGATCTGGCGCGGCGTGTTGTTGATATGATCTTCACCGCGGATCACGTGGGTGATTTCCATATCCCAGTCATCGACCACCACACAGAAGTTGTAGGTCGGGGAACCGTCGGTACGGCGGATGATCAGATCGTCCAGTTCCTGGTTGCTGAATTCGATCGGACCGCGGATCTGGTCGTCAAAAATAACGGAACCTTCTTGCGGGTTAGCAAAACGCACCACGCATGGCTCATCGGCAGCATGATGTTCGTGACCATGGCGGCAACGGCCGTCGTAACGCGGTTTTTCACCGTTAGCCATCTGCTCTTCGCGCAGCGCATCGAGACGTTCTTTGGAGCAGTAACATTTATACGCAGTGCCCGCTTCCAGCATTTCATCAATCACCGCGTTGTAGCGATCGAAACGCTTGGTCTGATAGTACGGACCTTCATCCCACTCCAGATTCAGCCAGTTCATTCCATCCATGATGGCTTCAATGGCTTCTGGCGTTGAGCGCTCAAGATCGGTGTCTTCAATACGCAGCACAAACTCACCGTCGTGGTTACGTGCAAAAAGCCAGGAATAAAGAGCAGTACGAGCGCCGCCGACGTGCAGATAGCCTGTCGGGCTAGGCGCGAAGCGAGTTTTGATTTTCATGAAATGGCCTTACGTTTATAAAGATGCCGACAACCGGCAAATCCCGGAAATACAAGTGGGCAATATTCTAGCACTCCCACTCGGTTGTTCCCACCGCAAGCGCATGCTTTGCTGATTTTGCATATAATTCATACAACATAGCGCGTTTTGCGATCGCTTTGTTTATTTTTACGACGAACGAACAAATTCTTTAGAAAAGGCGTTGACTCATTTTCAACTCTCCCTATAATGCGACTCCACACAGCGGGGTGATTAGCTCAGCTGGGAGAGCACCTCCCTTACAAGGAGGGGTCGGCGGTTCGATCCCGTCATCACCCACCAACTACTTTATGTAGTCTCCGCCGTGTAGAGTAAGAAATTGAGAAGTGGGTGATTAGCTCAGCTGGGAGAGCACCTCCCTTACAAGGAGGGGTCGGCGGTTCGATCCCGTCATCACCCACCACTTTCTCGCCAGCTGGATTTCTTACAACAAAATGAAGTACCGAAGTGGGTGATTAGCTCAGCTGGGAGAGCACCTCCCTTACAAGGAGGGGGTCGGCGGTTCGATCCCGTCATCACCCACCACTTCGGGTCGTTAGCTCAGTTGGTAGAGCAGTTGACTTTTAATCAATTGGTCGCAGGTTCGAATCCTGCACGACCCACCAATGTAAAAAGGCGCCCTAAAGGCGCCTTTTTGCTATCTGCGATTTGAAAGATAAGCTAAGTAACCCCACCAGACGCCGCGACATCCCCCATTCAAGTTCAGCCATATTCTGCCGATACTCCTTATATTTACCCGCATAAGGCGTACACCATGACCGTTATCAGCTCTACCTCTATTCCAGCCCTGAAAACCACCACCAGCACCGCCGCGCCGAGCGGTAACGACGCAGCCTCGCAAATGGCGCGCATTACCCAGCAGATCGTCAAACTCACCCAGCAGCTGAAAGAAATCGCCGACGGTAACGGCAACGCCGAAGAAAAACAGAAACAAGCCGAAATGATTCAGGAGCAAATTACCATGCTGGAAGCCCAGCTGGCGCAGCTGCAGAACCAACAAGCTGAAAAAGCGCAGGAAAAACAAGAAGCCTCTGTGACTGCTATCGCCAATGTCAACAAGCCCAGCGACGAGCACCAGATCGACATCTACGTCTGATACAACGGATCCTGCTGGCGTTCATCCATCAGGCGCTGGCTTTGTTCGCGCACCACATCCCACAACGCCTGTGCGGCGGTGGAGAGCGAACGGTTTTTCCGCCGTACCAGCATTAACTGGCGCTCAACGCCCGGCGCCAGCCTTTTCACCACCAGCGGGCTGCCTTCCGGAAGCGGCAATGCCAGCGCGGGAATAATGCTAATCCCAATGCCCGCCGTCACCATCGGGAACAACGTCGCCGGGTGACCAATCTCCTGCACAATATCCGCCTCAATATCGTGCAGGCGCAGCGCGGCATCAATCAACATTCGGCTGCCTGAGGCGTAGTCCTGAAGCACTAGCTTTGCCGCTTGCAGCGCCTGCCAGCTGACGTACGGCAAATCCGCAAATGAATGATCGCGTCGACAAAGTAGAAAAAAAGGCTCCGACAGTACCGTTTCGCACTGCAAATCCCCTACCACGCCAGGATCGATAACGATGCCAAAATCCACGTCCCCCTGACGAATACTTTCCAGTACCCACTGCTGAGGGCGGTCGTGCAGCACAAAGCGAATCTCGGGATAGCGCAGATTGCTCTCGGCAATACACTGCGGAATGAGGTGTGCGGATATGGTCTGGCTTGCCGCTACTCGCACTGTCCCACTGAGCTTTTGGCCAATCCGCCCGGCTTCACGCAGCGTACTGTGCAACTCATCCAGCTGTCGTTCAAGCCGCTGCGCCAGCTGCTGCCCGGCCTCGGTCAGCACCACCTCACGCGTGGTGCGGTCGAGCAAACGCACGCCGGTCTGATGTTCCAGCTCCTTAACGCTATGACTCACCGCCGACTGGCTGAGGCCAATGATCTCCCCGGCTCGGCTGAAGCTTTTGGCCCGGGCAACCGTAACAAACACCTTTAACTGACGCAGCGAGTAATTCATCTGTTTTTTTCATCAATGGATGCAATAAATCAATTTTATTTCTCAAAAATAAAAAAGCAAAATGTCTGCATCGATCTTCAGGAGTCTTTATGAAACTTTTTCGCGTTTTAGACCCGTTTACGCTAACCCTTATCGCCGTTGTCCTGCTCGCCACCTTCTTCCCGGCGCGCGGCGACTTTGTGCCGTTTTTCGAAAACCTGACCACCGCCGCCATCGCGCTACTGTTCTTCATGCACGGCGCCAAATTATCGCGTGAGTCAATTATTGCCGGCGGCAGCCACTGGCGTCTGCATCTGTGGGTGATGTGCAGCACCTTTGTGGTCTTTCCGGTGCTGGGCGTACTGTTTGCCTGGTGGGCGCCCATTAACGTCGACCCGCAGCTCTATGCCGGTTTCCTGTATCTGTGCATTCTGCCTGCTACCGTGCAGTCGGCAATCGCCTTTACCTCGCTGGCGGCGGTAACGTCGCCGCTGCGGTATGTTCGGCTTCGGCTTCCAGCCTGCTGGGGATCTTCCTCTCGCCGCTGTTGGTTGGCCTGGTGATGAACGTCCACGGCGCAGGCGGCAGCCTTGAGCAGGTCGGCAAAATTATGCTGCAACTGCTGCTGCCGTTTGTCCTCGGCCACCTGTCCCGCCCGTGGACCGCCGCCTTCGTGACAAAGCATAAGAAATGGATCGCCAAAACCGACCAGACCTCCATTTTGCTGGTGGTCTACTCCGCTTTCAGCGAAGCGGTCGTCAACGGTATCTGGCATAAAGTGGGCGTGGGTTCACTGCTGTTTATTGTGATTGTGAGTATCGTGCTGCTGGCGCTGGTGATCCTGATTAACACCGTGGTCGCTCGGCGGATGGGCTTCAATAAAGCGGATGAAATCACGATTGTCTTCTGCGGTTCGAAAAAGAGTCTGGCCAACGGTATCCCGATGGCCAATATTCTCTTCCCGACGTCGGTGCTGGGGATGATGGTGCTGCCGCTGATGATCTTCCACCAGATTCAGCTGATGACCTGCGCGGTGCTCGCGCGCCGCTATAAAGCGCAGACGGAAAAACTGCAGGCCAAAGAACAGGCCCGCGTGTAAAGTTAGCGCTTGAGGGGTTGCACCAATTGGCTCAACCCCTCGGTTTTAATCAACAGCGTCAGCTGCATCAGTTCACCAAGATGGCCCGCCGGAAACTGATCTTTGCGGGCAAACCACAGCAGATACTCTTCCGGAACGTCGATTAAACGTCGGCCTTTATACTTACCGAATGGCATCTCGGTATTAGCAATCTCAACCAGCTGCGCTTTATCCACCTTAGACTCCCAGCAGCCGCAGCATTTCGGCTTCATCAATCACCGCAATACCCAGTTCCTGCGCTTTGGCAAGCTTAGAGCCCGCCGCTTCACCGGCAATCACCAGGTCGGTTTTCTTCGATACGCTGCCCGCGACTTTAGCCCCGAGTTCAACCAGCCGCGCTTTGGCATCATCACGGGACATCTGGCTCAGGCTGCCGGTCAGCACCACCGTTTTACCGGCGAACGGGCTGTCTATCTCTTCGGCATTGATCACCACCGGAGCAGGCCAGTTGACGCCTTCTTTTAACAGTTGCTGAATAACTTCGCGGTTGCTGGCTTCGGCAAAAAAGTTAAACACGTGGTTAGCGACCACGACACCGACATCCGGCACCTTCTGTAGCTCTTCAATGGATGCAGCTTCGAGCGCCTCCAGCGTGCCAAAGTAGCCAGCCAGCCCGGCGGCCGTCGCCTCACCCACTTCGCGAATACCTAAGCCATAGAGGAAACGGGCGAAGGTCGTTTGTTTGGCTTTTTCCAACGCGTTAACCACATTCTGTGCCGATTTCGGCCCCATACGATCCAGCCCGGTAAGCTTACCAGCCGTCAGCGTGAACAGGTCCGCAGGGGTATGGACGTACTCTTTCTCCACCAGCTGGTCGATGATTTTATCGCCCATGCCGTCAACATCGAGCGCGCGTCGGGAGACGAAATGCTTGAGCGACTCTTTCCGCTGCGCGCCGCAGATCAAACCGCCGGTACAGCGGGCCACGGCTTCCCCTTCAACGCGTTCAACGTCGGAGTTACATACCGGGCAATGGGTCGGGAAAACAATCTCCTGCGTTTCGGCAGGACGCTCAGAAAGCACCACGTTGACGACCTGCGGGATCACGTCACCGGCGCGACGAATCACTACTTTATCGCCGATGCGCAGCCCCAGACGCTCAATTTCATCGGCGTTGTGCAGCGTTGCGTTGCTGACCAACACTCCCGCCACCTGAACCGGCTCCAGACGCGCCACTGGCGTAATCGCCCCGGTGCGCCCCACCTGGAATTCGACGTCGCGCACGAAGGTCATCTGCTCCTGGCCGGGAATTTGAACGCCACCGCCCAGCGCGGAGCACGGGCGACAAAGCCAAGCTGTTCCTGCAGCGCCAGCGAGTTGACCTTAATCACCACGCCATCAATATCAAAACCCAACGTCGGACGATCTTCTTCAACCTTATGATAGTAAGCGAGTACTTCCTCCGGCGAGTCGCACAGCGTCACGCGGTCGCTCACCGGCAGTCCCACGCTTTAAACTGCAGCAAACGCCCCAGATGGGTATCCGGCAGCACGCCGCCTTCCAGTACGCCCACACCGTAGCAGAAGAAAGTAAGCGGTCGCTTCGCTGTGATGCGCGGATCCAACTGGCGCAGCGAACCGGCGGCGGCGTTGCGCGGATTAGCGAACACTTTGCTGCCGGTACGGCGCGCCTCTTCGTTAATCTTTTCAAACCCGGCCTGGGCAGGAATACTTCACCGCGCACTTCCAGACGCGCCGGGATGTTGTCACCGTGCAGCTTCAGCGGAATAGCGCGGATAGTACGAACGTTAGAGGTAATATCCTCCCCGGTGGTGCCGTCGCCGCGCGTCGCCGCGCTGACCAGCACGCCATTTTCATAGAGAATGCTCACCGCCAGGCCATCGAGCTTCAGTTCACAGCACCAGGTCAGCTTATCGCTGCTGTTCAGACGATCCTGAACGCGCTTGTTAAACGCCAGGAAGCTCTCTTCATCAAAAACGTTATCCAGCGACAGCATCGGCACTTCGTGGCGAATCTGACTAAAGGCCGCCAGCGGCCCTGCACCGACGCGCTGGGTCGGTGAGTCAGCGGTAACTAACTCAGGGTGCTGCGCCTCCAGCTCGCGCAGCTCGCGCATCAGGCGGTCGTACTCGGCGTCGGGCAGTTCCGGCGCATCCAGCACGTGATACAGGTATTCATGATGGCGAAGCGTCGCTCGCAGTTCATTCAGTCGTTGTTCTATTGGTTGCATATCACACCATCAATGATAAAAAACCCCCGACAGGCGGGGTTCAGGAAGGATTGAAAACGCACGAACCTTATCAGGCGTTGGCGTCTTTCACTTCGCGAATACGATCCTGATACTCGCGCAGCTTTTGCGGGGTCATCATACGACGCTGATCGTCGAGCACCACGCCGCCCACTTCATCGGCAATGTACTGCGCCGACTGGAGCATCAACTTGAAGTTTTGCAGCTCATCACCGTAGCCCGGCACCTGCATGAAAATCGTCACGCCAGGGGTCTGCATATCGCTCATGTTGTCCGGATCAAAGGTACCGGGTTTGAGCATGTTTGCCAGGCTAAACAATGCCGGGCCGCTTCCATCCGGGCTAAGGTGGCGGTGGAAGATGTTCATGTCGCCAAACTTAAATCCGGCCTGTTGAATGCTGTTGAGCAACAACTCACCGTTAATGTGCGAGCCCTGGTGAGCGGATACGTTCATCACGATCACCGTCTCTTTACGCTCTGGCTTGACCGGCTGAGCAGGTTCCGGCGCGGGCTGAGCGACCGGCTCAGGCTGCTGTACCGGCTGCGGCGCTGGCGCTTCTACTGGCTGAGCGGGCTGTGGCGCAACGGGCTGCTGAGCAACCGGCTGCGGTTGCTGTACCGGCGCGTGCTGCGGCTGTTCAACAACCGGAGGGCGCACAGGCTGTTGCGGCTGCACTGGCTGCGGCGGTGGAACCGGCGCGTGCTGAGCAGGCTGATGCGGCGGTTGCACGGGCGGCTGCTGTACCGGCTCCTGCACGCGCGCAGGCTGAGGCGCCTGACGCTCGTAAGGCGGCTGGTACTGGTGTTGGGGCGCGTGACGAGGTGCTTCATGCTCCCCGGCAACCCCAGGGGCGTGATTGACCTTGTGGACACGAACTTCACCCACGCCTTCAACATTGTCATCAAAGTCATCTTCCGACTCATCGTCGGCATCACGAGACTTCATACGCTTGATTGGGCGATCGCGGAACATCGAGGAACGTTCTTTACGGCTCGTCCAGAAACCATGAACCAGTAAAGCGAGTATGGCGATCGCGCCAACAATGATTAATATCAGACGCAAATCCTGCATCATTATATTCTCTGTTGTTCTAACACCTTGCCACCACGGCAAACATTTACTCACTAAGAGTATTTGCCCATCACGTCAAGTGCAAGTGTACACATGACATTCACCGCATAAAGATGAATTAAATCGTACTTTTTGCTTGTTTTTCGAACATTTCTTAACTGGTCATTGTCCAACAACTCGCTAATATAGTGTCGTCTTTTAATGTAGTCAGACAAAGGAGCTTCATCTGACCATGGTTTCATCGTCCACCCCTGCCGCACGTAGCGGCGTTTACTATTTCTCTCAGGGCTGGAAACTGATCGGCTTGCCGGGCATTCGTCGATTCGTCATCTTACCGCTGTTGGTCAATATTGTGCTGATGGGCGGCGCCTTCTGGTGGCTGTTCAGCAAGCTGGAGAGCTGGATCCCCTCGCTGATGGGGCGTATTCCCGACTGGCTGCAGTGGCTGAGCTATCTGCTTTGGCCGGTTATCGTTATTTCGATTTTGCTGGTCTTCGGCTACTTCTTTTCTACTATCGCCAACTGGATAGCCGCACCGTTTAATGGCCTGCTGGCCGAGCAGTTGGAAGCGCGCTTAACCGGCGCAACTCCGCCGGATACCGGTATTGTCGGTATTATGAAAGACCTGCCGCGCATCATGAAACGTGAATGGCAGAAGCTGGCGTGGTATCTGCCGCGCGCCGTTGTGCTGCTATTGCTCTATTTCATTCCGGGCATTGGTCAGACGGTCGCACCGGTGCTGTGGTTCCTGTTCAGCGCGTGGATGCTGGCGATTCAGTACTGTGACTATCCGTTCGATAACCATAAGGTACCGTTTAAAACCATGCGTGAAGCGCTACGCACGCGTAAGGTCACCAACATGCAGTTTGGCGCGCTTACCAGCCTGTTCACCTTAATTCCGGTGCTTAACCTGGTGATCATCCCGGTAGCTATCTGCGGCGCGACGGCAATGTGGGTCGACTGCTATCGCGATAAACACGCGATGTGGAAGTAAGCGCCTGCTGTTTCAGGCAGTTGCTCAGGTGACTGGCATCGTAGAAGTGACAGTACTCGGCAATATCCCGCAGCGAGAGAACGTCTTGCTGCATTAAAAATCGGGCGTAACGCAGCCGTAGGGCGATTAAATACTGCTGCGGCGTCATCCCGGTTCGCTGTTTAAAACGGCGCTGAAAGGTGCGTAACGTCAGTGAATAACGTTCCGCCAGCGTCGTCCACTCTACTCTGGACTGCCAGTGACACTCTATCCATGAAAGCGCAAGGCATAACCGTTCCTCCACGCTGAGTTTCGCATTCGTTTTCTGGCGATAACCCGGCAACTGGCTCAGCAGCCGCAACAGGAAAGTTTCCTGCTGCGCGCTACGCAGCATCTCACTCTCGTTGCACTCCCCCATCTCAGTGCAGGCAAATGCGTTAATCTCCCCACTACCTTCAGCCACTCGGGAACCGCCATATACCATAACTGTGGCTCTGGTTCCTCAAACAGCAGCGCAGTACGACTTTTAAACCAGTTCAACTCTCCCAGCGGAACATGCAACAGGTTAATGACGCAGGTTTCCCGCATTTCAGTAAAAGCGTGACGATCGTCGGCGCGCAGCGCCATAAAAGAGCCCGCGCGCATAAACCAGGGGTAGCCGTTGACGATATGGGTCATCGTCCCGGAGAGCAAAAAGAGTATTTCGTGATAATCGTGATCGTGCTCGGGTAAGCGATGCCAGGCAACCAATATTGCACGCAAACACGATCGCCGGGCGATTGAATACGCGGGATTGATGCAAAGTTTGCATGGCCATTTCCTGAGCTATCGTCAGAGTAGCGAAATTAAACTGCCGGCGATTAACTTGTCAAACACCTTATTTTTAAAGGGAAATAATTTAAAAATCACGGCTGAAAATTGAGTTTTATTGTCCTCAGGCAGCGCTTGAAAAAGCGTCATTTTCATTCTGTGAGGGCCAACACAGCTTCTGAGGATAAAAACGACAGGCTGGCCGAAGGGTGGCAATCAGATAAAAGTCAGCGACGCTTATTCGGGCTAACGTAGCGCCATCATTTCGCGATGGAGTGGAATTATATGGTCAGCACTATAAATAAGCAGGCTTATATCAGAATAAGCCTCTGTCTGTTTGTTTTCTATTTTGCATGGTCCACCAGCTGGTCCTTTCTGGCAATCTGGCTGGCCGATAACGTCGGCCTGAACAGTGAAAAGATTGGCTTTGTCCTGTCAATCAACGCCCTGTTTGCGCTGGCGATGAAGCCCGTTTGCGGCTATATCATGGATAAGCTCGGCCTCGGCAAACACCTGCTGGTCATCGTGACCCTCGCTTCGGTGCTGGCGGCTCCCTTTTTCATCTGGGTCTATCAACCGCTGCTCGGTTTTAATCTGATTGCCGGTATGCTGGTTGGCGCACTGTATCTTTCCTTCGCGTATCTGGCGGGGTGCTGGTGTTTGAATCCTACGCCGACCGCTACAGCCGCGCCTGGTCTTTTGAGTTTGGCCGCGTGCGAATGTGGGGTTCGATGGGCTGGGCGGTAGCGTCGCTGTTTGCCGGGCAGCTGTTCAATCTGTCGCCGAGCTACAACTTCTGCGTCACATCGCTGGCCTGCGTGGTGCTGCTTATGCTGCTCGGCATGCTAAAAACGCAGGGCGAAGGCATCGACTGGCAGGCGGTGAACGCCGGGCAAAAAGCGCCGGTCAATAAAACTGACGTTAAAATGCTCTTTACCCAAAGTGGATTCTGGATCCTGATGCTCTTTTACGGCGGAATTATCTGGATGATGCAGAGCGCCGAACAGCAGTTCCCGCGTTATTTTGTCAGCTTCTTTGCCGACCATAAACAGGGTAACGCGATGCTCGGTTATATGGGTTCAGTTCAATCCGCCGTCGAATTCATTCTTATGTTTTCTATTCCCTGGCTGATTAATAAAGTCGGCGCGCGCAACGGTCTCTTGTTAGCGGGTTTTGTGATTGGACTGCGGCTGATTGTTTCCGCACTGGCGACCCACGCGTGGATGATTGCCATTATTAAACCGTTCTACGGTCTGGAAATGGCGCTGCTGCTGGTATCCATCTTTAAATATCTCTCCCTCTATTTCGATAAGCGCTTAACCGGTACCGTTTATATGGTGCTCGGCTGCTTTAACTACTTAGGTATTGCACTCATCAACCCCATTGCCGGAATGCTCTACGATCGCTACGGCTTCGCCAAAACCTACCTGGTGATGGGCGTAATTGCCTGGGTGATTACGCTTATCGGCATTCAGGTGCTGGGTAAAGGACGCTATGGCCGCACCTCGCCAGCGCCGATCTCCGCGACTCAGGGCTAACGCATATCATGCCTCATCCACATGGATGGGCTTATACCTTGTCTTATTCCATCCCGCTTGCCATTATTTCCCTTCAGTATATAGATATGCGAAATCCTTACTTCCGCAGAATCTTTAAGCAGGTATGCTGGTCCAGTACCCCAAATTTCATACAGTTAAGGACAGGCCATGAGTAAGATTTTTGAAGATAACTCCCTGACTATCGGTCATACGCCGCTGGTACGACTGAACCGCATCGGTAACGGGCGCATCCTGGCGAAGGTTGAATCACGTAACCCGAGCTTCAGCGTCAAATGCCGTATCGGTGCCAATATGATTTGGGATGCCGAAAAACGCGGTGTACTGAAACCGGGTATCGAACTGGTTGAACCGACCAGCGGTAACACCGGTATCGCTCTGGCCTATGTCGCTGCCGCTCGCGGTTACAAACTGACGCTGACCATGCCGGAAACCATGAGTATCGAACGCCGTAAGCTGCTGAAAGCGCTGGGCGCGAACCTGGTGCTGACTGAAGGCGCGAAAGGGATGAAAGGCGCGATTCAGAAAGCGGAAGAAATCGTCGCCAGTAACCCGGAAAAATATCTGCTGCTGCAACAGTTCAGCAACCCGGCTAACCCGGAAATTCACGAAAAAACCACCGGCCCGGAAATCTGGGAAGATACCGACGGACAGGTTGACGTTTTCATTGCAGGCGTGGGCACCGGCGGTACGCTGACCGGCGTGTCTCGCTATATTAAAGGCACAAAAGGCAAAACGGATCTGATCTCCGTCGCCGTTGAACCTACCGACTCCCCGGTTATCGCTCAGGCGCTGGCCGGTGAAGAGCTGAAGCCAGGCCCGCATAAGATCCAGGGGATCGGCGCTGGTTTCATCCCGGGCAACCTCGATCTGAAGCTGATCGATAAAGTCGTCGCGATTACGAATGAAGAAGCCATCTCCACCGCGCGTCGCCTGATGGAAGAAGAAGGTATTCTGGCTGGGATCTCTTCCGGTGCAGCGGTTGCGGCAGCGCTGAAACTCCAGGAAGATGAAACCTTTACCAATAAGAATATTGTGGTTATCCTACCGTCTTCGGGTGAACGCTATTTGAGCACGGCGTTGTTCGCAGATCTCTTCACTGAGAAAGAACTGCAACAGTAATGCCAGCGCGTTAAAATTGTGTAAAAAAGCACCCTTTTGGGTGCTTTTTTGTGGTGCACGTCAAACTTTTACCCCCCCTGGCATTGCTTCACCTCCGTAGGTCTGGTATTTAACCATCATATTTATTTTGAGCCGCGAAATTATTCATTACAGCTTTTCCTGTGCTGAATCGATTTTATGATTTGGTTCAAATCCTGCTTTCGCGGCATAATGTTTAATGATAAGCGAAACGTCAAAGGCCAGAAGCGTCTGCGTCGGAAGGTTTGTCGCCGATGGTAGTGCTGATTTTGTGGACGTCGCTTGAATTGAGTAATACAGGCTAAAGTGTAGCCACCAGGCTAGACTTTAGTTCCACAACACTAAACCTATAAGTTGGGGAAATATAATGTTCCAGCAAGAAGTTACCATTACCGCTCCGAACGGTCTGCATACCCGCCCTGCTGCTCAGTTTGTTAAAGAAGCGAAAGGCTTCACTTCTGAGATCACTGTGACTTCCAACGGCAAAAGCGCTAGCGCGAAAAGCCTGTTCAAACTGCAAACTCTGGGCCTGACTCAGGGTACTGTTGTCACCCTGTCCGCAGAAGGTGAAGACGAGCAGAAAGCAGTTGAGCATCTGGTTAAACTGATGGCTGAACTCGAGTAAGTTCAACGAGTTCTTTTAAATATCAGTCACAAGTAAGGTAGGGTTATGATTTCAGGCATTTTAGCATCCCGGGTATCGCTTTCGGTAAAGCATTGCTGCTGAAAGAAGATGAAATTGTCATCGACCGGAAGAAAATTTCTGCCGATAAGGTTGAGCAGGAAGTTGAGCGTTTTCTGAACGGTCGCGCTAAGGCGTCCGCGCAGCTCGAAGCTATCAAAACTAAAGCTGGCGAAACTTTCGGTGAAGAAAAAGAAGCCATCTTCGAAGGGCATATCATGCTGCTCGAAGATGAGGAGCTGGAGCAGGAAATCATAGCCCTGATTAAAGATAAGAACATGACGGCTGATGCAGCTGCGCATGAAGTTATCGAAGGTCAGGCGACTGCCCTGGAAGAACTGGATGATGAATACCTGAAAGAACGTGCAGCTGACGTACGTGACATCGGTAAGCGCCTGCTGCGCAACATCCTGGGTCTGGCGATTATTGACCTGAGCGCGATTCAGGACGAAGTTATCCTGGTTGCCGCTGACCTGACGCCATCAGAAACCGCACAGCTGAACCTGAAAAAGGTGCTGGGTTTCATCACTGACGTCGGTGGCCGTACTTCCCACACTTCCATCATGGCGCGTTCCCTGGAACTGCCAGCAATCGTGGGTACCGGTAGCGTCACCACTCAGGTGAAAAATGGCGACTATCTGATTCTGGATGCCGTAAACAACGTGGTTTACGTCAACCCAACCAACGAAGAAATTGACAAGCTTCGTGCCGTTCAGGAGCAGGTTGCTTCTGAGAAAGCCGAACTGGCAAAACTGAAAGATCTGCCGGCAATCACCCTTGATGGCCACCAGGTTGAAGTTTGTGCCAACATCGGTACCGTGCGTGATATCGACGGTGCTGAGCGTAACGGCGCTGAAGGTGTTGGTCTGTACCGCACCGAATTCCTGTTCATGGACCGCGACGCGCTGCCAACTGAAGAAGAACAGTTTGCTGCGTACAAAGCCGTTGCTGAAGCCTGTGGCTCTCAGGCGGTGATTGTTCGTACCATGGATATCGGCGGCGATAAAGAGCTGCCGTACATGAACTTCCCGAAAGAAGAGAACCCGTTCCTGGGCTGGCGTGCCGTGCGTATCGCGATGGATCGTAAAGAGATCCTGCGTGACCAGGTACGCGCCATCCTGCGTGCTTCCGCTTTCGGTAAGCTGCGCATCATGTTCCCGATGATCATCTCCGTTGAAGAAGTGCGTGCACTGAAGAAAGAGATCGAGATCTACAAACAGGAACTGCGTGACGAAGGTAAAGCGTTTGACGAGTCAATCGAAATCGGCGTGATGGTGGAAACACCGGCGGCGGCGACAATTGCGCGTCATTTAGCCAAAGAAGTTGATTTCTTTAGTATCGGCACCAATGATTTAACGCAGTATACTCTGGCAGTTGACCGTGGTAATGATATGATTTCACATCTTTACCAGCCAATGTCGCCGTCTGTCCTCAACTTGATCAAGCAAGTTATTGATGCTTCTCATGCTGAAGGCAAATGGACTGGCATGTGTGGTGAGCTTGCAGGCGACGAACGTGCTACACTTCTGTTGCTGGGGATGGGTCTGGACGAATTCTCTATGAGCGCCATTTCTATCCCGCGCATTAAGAAGATTATCCGTAACACGAACTTCGAAGATGCGAAGGTATTAGCAGAGCAAGCACTTGCGCAACCAACAACAGACGAATTACTGGCGTTGGTTAACAAGTTCATTGAAGAAAAAACAATCTGCTAATCCACGAGACGCGGCCCAAATTACTGCTTAGGAGAAGATCATGGGTTTGTTCGATAAACTGAAATCTCTGGTTTCTGATGATAAAAAAGACACCGGAACCATTGAGATCATTGCACCGCTCTCTGGTGAAATCGTCAACATCGAAGACGTACCGGATGTAGTGTTTGCTGAGAAAATCGTTGGTGATGGCATTGCTATCAAACCGACCGGCAACAAAATGGTTGCGCCGGTTGACGGCACCATCGGTAAAATCTTTGAAACCAACCACGCTTTCTCTATCGAATCCGATAGCGGCATCGAGCTGTTCGTTCACTTCGGTATCGACACCGTTGAACTGAAAGGCGAAGGTTTCAAACGTATCGCGGAAGAAGGCCAGCGCGTGAAAGTTGGCGACACCGTTATCGAGTTCGATCTGCCGCTGCTGGAAGAGAAAGCCAAGTCTACCCTGACGCCGGTTGTTATCTCCAACATGGACGAGATCAAAGAGCTGACCAAGCTTTCCGGTAGCGTTACCGTGGGTGAAACTCCGGTGATTCGCATTAAGAAGTAATTCTTAACCGCATATAAAAATGGCGCCGATTGGCGCCATTTTTTTTGCCTGTAGGCCTGATAAGCGCAGCGCCATCAGGCAATATGCCATACGATTGCCGGATGGCGGCGCAAGCGCCTTATCCGGCCTACCAATTACAGCTGCGAGGTCACCGGCGAAAGCACGGCTCGCGCATCAGGATTTTCATCCCCTCCGGGCCACTTTCCAGTATCCGACGTTCGGAATCGGACACCTGCAGCTCACATTGATAACCACCGGTGACGCCGAACATCGCACGCGCGACGCAGGCATCCTCCAGCGCATTTTGCCCACTGGTATCAAAATGGCCCACCAGACGCCCGTTATGGCGAATAACCAGACGGTAGCTCTTCATCGCACCTCCTCTGCCGGCGGCAGAATTAATTCATCGCAGCCGCATTTCTGCGTCCAGCTCATCACCTCAAGCACCCGCTGTGCCGCATCATGGGCGGCATCGGACAGCGTTTTTTTCTGCACAATGCCGCTAATCAGCTCGGCGCAGAACAGATCGCCAGTGCCTTTTAAGTCCGTTTCCAGACGTGGATGATCAATGATGGCCGTAGATTCCGCGGTCACTACCGCCACCGTAATATTTTCTGTCGTCTGGCCCGGCGCGCTGGTGATCACCACCCATTTTAGCGTCTCAGATAACAGCGATTGCGCCGCCGCAATCGCCTCATTCAACGTGCCACAGGGCTTACCGCTGAGCATTTCCAGCTCGAATACGTTCGGCGTTAGCCCCTGCGCCAGCGGCAACAGGTGCGTACGATAGGCCTCTGGAATTTCTGCCTTCACATACATCCCGCTGTCGACATCGCCAATCACCGGGTCGACCAGAATGCAGATATCCGGATGCGTGATCTTCACCATTTTCAGCCACTGCGCCAACAGCGCAATCTGCTCAGCGCTGCCCATATAGCCCGTGGTCACGGCCTTCAGCTCGCGCAACGCGTCACGTTCATTCAGTGCGGTGAGATAACCGCCAAACCATTCGCCGGGAATAATTCCACCGTAGAACGTCTCGTAATGCGGCGTGTTGCTGAACAGCACCGTTGGTACCGCGGTGACCCGTAGGCCATGCGCTTTTATGGCCGGAACGGCAATGCTGTTGCCGACGCTGCCATAAACCACCAGAGACTGCACGGCAACGATATCCGTTTGCAGCGCGCGGTGCGTATCGTTGAAGAGCACCGACTGTATTTCACTATCCTGCCCCATCTCCTTCTCCTCATGACTCTGGACAGCGGGCGAGCGCCTCACTATTATCGTCATATGCTAAATTTCATTTTGTCATAGGTCAATAATGATCGACGGAAAAAGCGCCAACGAAATCTTTGACAGTATTCGTCAGCATATCACCAGCGGCCAACTGGCGAAGGGTGAAACGCTGCCGCCGGTCAGGGAACTGGCGGCAAGACTGGGGGTAAACCGTAATACGGTGGCGTCTGCCTACAAACGGCTGGTGACCTCAGGGCTGGCGCTAAGCCTGGGACGCAACGGCACCGTTGTGAAAGAGACACCTGCGCCAACGGCACTGGAAGGTGGAAATCCGCATACGCCGCTCACCGACCTTTCCAGCGGCAATCCGGCGACGACCAGATTACCTGACCTGGCGCGTTATCTTTCGCACATCAGCCGCACGCCACGCCTTTACGGTGATGCGCCGGTATCTCCAGCGCTGTATGACTGGGCGCTGGCATGGATGCAGGATGCCATGCCCGCCGCCGGCGATATCGACCTGACCAACGGCGCGGTGGATGCCATTGAGCGCCTGCTCTGCGCGCACTTGCTCCCCGGCGACAGCGTGGTTGTGGAAGACCCCTGCTTTCTCAGTAGCATTAGCATGCTGCGCTACAGCGGTTTTAATGCCAGCCCGGTAGAGATTGATGGCGAAGGACTGGTGGCAGAGAAGCTTGAACTGGCGCTCGCCAAAGGCGCGCGCGCGGTGATTTTAACGCCACGCGCCCACAACCCCACAGGCTACAGCCTGAGCGCCGCTCGCGCCGCCGCTATCCAGCAGGTGCTGAGTCGCTACCCGCAGGTACTGGTTATTGTCGATGACCACTTTGCGCTGCTGTCGTCCGCGGCCTGGCATCCGGTACTCACGCCGCAAACCCAGCATTGGGCCGTGGTTCGCTCAATGTCTAAAACGTTAGGCCCGGACCTGCGGCTGGCTTTTGTCGCCAGCGACCCGGCCACGTCAGCCAGGCTAAGACTACGGCTTAACGCCGGTAGCCAATGGGTCAGCCATCTGTTACAGGATCTGGTTTACGCTTGCCTGGCGGACGAAGCCTACCAACGTACTCTCACCGAATCCCGCCTGTTTTATGCTGGCCAACAGCAGAAACTGGCTGAGGCACTGGGCCGCCACGGTGTAGACGGTGTGCTTCAGGGGACGGCCTGAACCTATGGCTACCGCTTGCAACCCCCAGTCAGCGTACAGCGTTTGCGCTGGCAAAAGCTGGCTGGCTGGTCCGCGAAGGCGAAGCGTTTGGCGTCAACGCGCCCGCGCACGGCCTGCGTATCACCCTTTCAACCCTTAACGACAACGACATCAATCGTCTGGCGGCCGATATTTATCATGCGCTTAGCCTCTGACAGGAGAACATCCATGCGCGTCCATTTTGTGCTTCACGAATCGTTTGAATCCGCAGGCGCTTACCTCCCCTGGGCCGAGTCTCGCGGCCACGACGTTAGCTGGACTCACGTCTATCGGTATGAAAGTGTCCCCGACAACGCTGACGGCTTTGATATGCTGGTGGTGTTCGGCGGACCTCAGTCGCCACGTACAACGCTTGCCGAGTGCCCCTACTTTGATTCACAAGCCGAGCAGCGGTTGATTCGTCAGGCGATAGACGCCGGGCGCACCGTCGTCGGCATCTGCCTGGGTTCGCAGCTGATTGGTGAAGCGCTAGGCGCAGCCGTTTGTCAGAGCCCGGAAAAAGAGATTGGTCACTACCCGATTACCCTCACCGCAGCAGGCCAACAGCACCCGCTGTTCAGCCACTTTGGCTCACCGCTCATCGTCGGCCACTGGCATAACGACATGCCGGGCTTAGCCGCCGGAACGGTCATTCTGGCCGAAAGTGATGGCTGTCCACGTCAGATCGTACGATATGGCGATAAGGTGTACGGCTTCCAGTGCCATATGGAATTTACCGCCGAGGCGGTTGAAGGGCTGATTCAACACTCTGAACAGGAGTTGGCTGAGGCCAAAGGCAAGCCATTCATTCGCTCAGTAGATGAGATGCGTACCCATGATTATCGTGAAATGAACCAGAAACTGTGGGAATTCCTTGATAAGCTGACCCAATCGCCCTCCAGTTCGTCTACGGCGCAGCGCCACCGGGATCGCACACGGTTATAAGGAGAATACATGCCAGCATCATCGCTAAGAGCCGTTATCGAAGCCTGCGACCGCGCCATCTCGCAGGAAGACTACGCCACGTTGATGGAATACTATGCCGACGACGCCACCCTGGTCGTCAAGCCGGGGATAGTAGTCAGCGGCAAGGAAAACATCCGCAAAGCGTTTATCGCCATCGCTGATTACTTTCATCATCGACTGGTGGTAACGCAGGGTCGTATGGAGATTATTGAAGGGGCGATAACGCGCTGGTGATTATGGAAACGCGGTTAGATATCCCACTCGCCGAAGGGGCACGACACAGGTCACGCGCCGTGCGACCTACGTGTTTCGCCAGCAGGAAGGGCGTTGGCTGTGCACGGTAGACAACTCCTACGGCACCGACCTGCTGGATAGTCCTGCGGTTTAGATCCCCGCCCCTGGCTGAAGTGCTCTTCGCCAAACACGCCGGTAGACAGGTAGCGATCGCCGCGATCGCAGATGATCGCTACCACCACAGCTCCCGGATTCTGTTCCGCTACGCGAATCGCGCCGGCAACCGCGCCACCGGAACTGACGCCGCAGAACACCCCTTCTTTTACCGCCAGCGCGCGCATGGTATTTTCCGCGTCGTTCTGGTGAATATCCAGCACCTGGTCCACCAGGCTGGCGTTGAAAATCCCTGGCATATACTCGGCAGGCCAGCGGCGAATGCCCGGAATGCTGCTGCCCTCTTCCGGCTGTAGGCCAACGATGGTGACCGCTTTCTCCTGTTCGCGCAGAAAACGCGACACGCCGGTAATGGTGCCAGTGGTGCCCATGCTGGAAACAAAATGGGTGATACGCCCTTCTGTTTGCTGCCAGATTTCCGGGCCGGTGGTGGTGTAGTGTGCGTACGGGTTGTCCGGATTGTTGAACTGATCCAACAGCTTGCCTTCACCGCGTTGGGCCATCTCCAGCGCTAAATCGCGGGCGCCTTCCATCCCCTGTTCTTTGGTCACCAGAATCAATTCGGCGCCGTAAGCACGCATCGCCGCACGGCGTTCCTGGCTCATGTTATCCGGCATCAGCAGCTTCATGCGGTAGCCTTTCAGCGCGGCAATCATCGCCAGTGCAATACCGGTATTTCCGCTGGTGGCTTCAATCAGTACGTCGCCCGGTTTGATTTCACCACGCTTTTCCGCCTCGACGATCATCGACAGCGCCGCGCGGTCTTTTACCGACCCTGCCGGGTTGTTACCTTCCAGTTTGATCCAGATTTCGCTGCCGTTTTCCGGCCCCAGACGCTGCAATTTGACCAGCGGCGTGTTGCCGATCGTTTGTTCTAATGTATTCACTTCTGCTGTCCAATAAAAAACCCGGCAGCGTTTTGCGTACCGGGCCGTCGGCCGGGCAAGCGTAGCGCCCCCCGGCAAAACCACGTGCGATTAAGCTATCAGGCCGTTTCGGCCAGAGCAAGCGTCTCATGGGATTCGATCCGCTCGTCACCATGATACAAACGCGCGTTCTGTAAGCCGACAAACAGACGCTCGCCGCGCAGCGGCGCGTCGTCACCGCGCATCACCACGGTTAGCGGATCGTGATACCACCCCAGCGGCTGCACGACTAATTGGGTGTAGTGCCCTTTCGGGCTGGCTTCCAGCACCTGCACTGGCAGCGGCGAATCGAGGCTGGTACGGCGGCTGACATCCACTTCCCACGGACGCAGGAACAGATCCACGGGCCCCTGATAGGATGGCGTGTAGCCTAACGGCCAGCGGTGCGCGCCGACGTGGAACTGCCCGCCGCGCACAATACCCTGCAGACGGTTCACTTCACCCATAAACTCCAGCACGAAGCGCGTAGCTGGCTCGCGCCATACCTGATCCGGCTCGTCGGCCTGTTCAATATTGCCCTGGCTCATCACCACCACGCGGTTGGCAACTTCCATCGCCTCCTCCTGGTCGTGGGTAACAAACACGCTGGTGAATTTCAGCTCTTCATGCAGCTGACGCAGCCAGCGACGCAGCTCTTTACGCACCTGCGCATCCAGCGCGCCGAACGGTTCATCGAGCAGTAAAATTTGTGGCTCCACCGCCAAGGCTCGGGCCAGCGCCACACGCTGCTTTTGCCCGCCGGAAAGCTGCGCCGGATAGCGATCGGCAAGGTGCGCCAGTTGCACCATCTCCAGCAGTTTGGTCACTTTCGCTTTAATGGTGGCGGCATTAGGTCGTTCACGACGCGGCAGCACCGTCAAACCGAAAGCAATGTTGTCAAACACCGTCATATGGCGGAACAGCGCGTAGTGCTGGAACACGAAACCCACCTTACGATCGCGCGCATGCAAGCGACTGACGTCAGTGCCGTGGAAACGGATGTGCCCACTGGTCTGGTGCTCCAGCCCGGCGATAATACGCAGCAGCGTAGTTTTCCCGGAGCCAGAGGGCCCAACAGCGCGACCATCTGGCCGGAAGGGATATCCAGAGAGATATCATTCAGCACCTGGGTGCGACCAAAAGATTTCTTAATATTGGCAATCTCAATGCTCATGATTTCCCTCCTGTTGCGCGCGTTTTTCTTGATTATGCAAACGCCACTGCAACGCACTCTTTAAAAACAACGTCAGAATCGCCATCAGGGTCAGCAGCGCCGCCGCGGTAAAGGAACCGACGGCGTTGTAATCCTGTTCAAGCAGTTCAATCTGTAACGGTAACGACAGGGTCTCGCCGCGAATTGAGCCGGAAACCACCGATACCGCGCCGAACTCGCCGATAGCCCGAGCGTTGGTCAACACCACGCCGTACAGCAGCGCCCAGCGAATATTCGGTAACGTTACGCGTCTGAACATTTGCCAGCCGGACGCGCCAAGCAGAATCGCCGCTTCATCTTCCTGACTACCCTGGCTGAGCATCACCGGGACCAGCTCGCGAACCACAAACGGACAGGTGACGAAGATGGTCACCAGCACCATGCCCGGCCAGGCAAACATAATTTGCAGGTTGTGTGCTTCCAGCCAGCCGCCGAGCGGACCGTTGGAGCCGTAAAACAGCAGATACACCAGACCCGCCACGACCGGCGAGACCGCAAACGGGATGTCCAGCAGCGTCAGCAGCAACTGGCGGCCCGGGAAGTCAAAACGCGTCACCAGCCAGGCGAGCAGCACGCCGAATACCAGGTTTACCGGCACGGTAATCAGCGCAATCATCACCGTCAGCCAGATGGCGTGCAACATGTCCGGATCGGCCAGGTTTTGTAATACCGGCATTAATCCTTTGCTGAACGCCTGGATGAAGATATAAATCATCGGCACCAGCAGGATAAGGGCCGAAACCAGTACCCCGGTACCTATCAGAAACCATTTGCCCCAGTTAAAGCGGGCGCGTCATAACGCTTCAATTGAGTCACTTCCGCCATTAATGACCTACCACACGCCGACCAAAGCGACTTTGCAAAGTATTGATGGTGAACAGCAGCAGCAGAGAAGCTGCAAGGATCACCGAAGCAATCGCACTCGCCGCCGGATAATCAAACTCCTGCAGGCGAATAAAGATCATCAGCGAGGTCACTTCCGTCTTCCACGCGATGTTGCCAGCGATGAATATCACCGCGCCAAACTCGCCGAGGCTACGCGTAAAGGACAGCGCCACGCCCGCCAACAGCGCCGGAGACAGCTCCGGCAGCACCACTTTACGGAAGCTCTGCCAACGCGTTGCGCCCAGGGTTTCTGCCGCTTCTTCATACTCCGGGCCTAATTCCTCCAGCACGGGCTGCACGGTACGCACCACGAACGGGATACTAGTAAACGCCATTGCCACCGCGATACCGATCCAGGTATAGGTCACCTTGATATCAAACTTCGCCAGCCATTCGCCGTACAAACCGTTCACCGAGAACAGCGATGCTAACGTCAGGCCAGCCACTGCCGTCGGCAGCGCGAAGGGCAGGTCCATCAAGGCATCCAGCAACGTGCGGCCAGGAAAACGGTAGCGCGTTAAAATCCACGCCATCAGCAAACCAAATACGCCGTTAAAGATAGAGGCGACAAATGCCGACAACAGCGTCACCTTATAGGCAGCGACCACCTGCGGGTTGCTGATCACCTCCCAGTACTGCGACCAGCTCATCTCAGCGAGCTGCATCACCAGCGCGCTGAGCGGCAGTAACAGAATCAAACAGACAAACAGCAGACTGGTGCCGAGGCTTAAGGTAAAGCCCGGCAGCACACGCCTGGAGGAAACAGCAAACATTACTTACGCCCCGCCGCTAACAGCTTGTCTAACTCGCCACCGCTGGCGAAGTGCGTCTTCATCACTTCCGGCCAGGCACCAAACTTGTCCTCCACGCGAAACAGTTCGGTCTGCGGAAATTTATCTTTCAGCTTGTCCATCACCTGCGGGTTATTCACGCGGTAGTAGTAATCGGTGATGATGGTCTGCGCCTGCGGGCTGGACAGATAGTTCAGGTAAGCCTTCGCCGCCTTCTCGGTACCGTTGGCCTTCACGTTTTTATCCACCCATGCCACCGGGAACTCCGCCAGAATATTGACCTTTGGCACCACCACTTCAAAGCCCTGTGCTTCATACTGTTTGCGGATGTTGTTCACTTCGGATTCGAAAGTGATCAGCACATCGCCCAGACCACGCTCCACGAAAGTGGTGGTTGCGCCACGGCCGCCGGTATCAAACACTTCGACGTTTTTCAGGAACTGGGTCATAAACTGCTCGGTTTTCGCTTTATCGCCACCGTCAGCTTGATCCGCCGCGCCCCACGCCGCCAGATAGGTATAGCGCGCGTTACCGGAGGTTTTCGGGTTCGGGAAAATCAGCTTCACGTCCGGGCGCACCAGATCATTCCAGCTGTGGATATTCTTCGGGTTGCCCTTACGTACCAGGAACGCCATGGTCGAATAGAACGGCGAGCTGTTATTCGGCAAACGCGCCTGCCAGTCCGCCGGAATCAGGTTGCCCTTGTCATGCAGAATCTGCACGTCGGTTACCTGGTTATAAGTTACAACGTCTGCTTTTAAGCCCTGCAGAATTGCCAGCGCCTGTTTGGAAGAACCGGCATGGGACTGCTTGATAGTCAGTTTGTCCCCTCCATTCTCCTGCGCCCACTGCTGCTCAAACGGCGTATTCAGGGCGGCAAACAGCTCGCGGGAAACGTCATAGGAGCTGTTCAACAGTTCCGTCGCCTGCGCCTGAGCCATCAGCAGCACAGATGCCGCCAGAGTCAGGTATCCTTTTTTCAGTAACTTAATCGCCATTGCGCACCCTATAGTGTGAGGACTTTCTGAGCATCAGTGTATTTATAACGGGTACTAAAGGAGTAACGGTTTTATATACCGTTTAGTGATTTGGAAGTTGAAAAGGGAATAAGCGGCGAATGCGACTTTCTGAAGCACAATTCCAGAATCGTAACTGCATTCTGACAAAGCGCAAACATGCGGGCAAAGTGCCAGATATGGAGAATACGTTTGGTTTTGCTCGTCAGCTCAGACAAAGGCTGACACCAGAGGAACGCCGGTTATGGTATCAATTGCGGGATCGCCGATTTGCGCGGTTTAAGTTTCGCCGCCAGCATCCGGTTGGGCCGTTTATTCTTGATTTTGCCTGCTGTGCGGCACATCTTGCCGTTGAGTTGGATGGGGGCAGCATGATGAAAGAAGCGGGTACGATGCGCGGAGAACAGCGTGGCTTGAGCGACAAGGATGGAGAGTGCTGAGATTCTGGAATAACGAATTGATAGACAATGAAGAGGCTGTGTTGGCGCAGATTCTGAAGGCTCTGGTGTCGCAATTACCCTCACCCGGCCCTCTCCCTGAGAGGGAGAGGGTGAAAAACGAGCCTGAACATCAGTTTCGTTACATCAAACCGCATCAAACGGTCCCCTCTCCCCATGGGGAGAGGGTTAGGGTGAGGGCGGCTCTGAATTACAACGCCACCAGCTTATCCAGCGAAGGCGCAAAGTAATACCCACCGGTCACCGGCTTAGTAAAGCGCAGCATTGCGTCACGCTTACCGTCGGTATCGCCAAACATGCTCAGCAACTGCTGTTCAATATTGTGCAAACGCGCGCAGTAAGCGCAGAAGTACAGGCCGTGCGTACCGCTGGCCGTGCCGTACGGCAGGCTCTGACGCACAATCTTCAGTCCTTTACCATCTTCTTTCAGGTCTACGCGAGTCAAGTGCGAGGTTTCCGGACGATCGTCGCCGTCGATCTCTTCGTTGGCTTCTTTGGTACGGCCAATCATCATTTCCTGATCCGGCACGCTCATGCGGTTAAGCTGCTTGAGGTTGTGCTCCCAGCGCTGCACGAAAACATAGCTGCCGCCCGCGTCGACGCCGTCTTTGATCACCGCCACTTCACGACGGGTTTCTTCACCGGCCGGGTTTTCAGTGCCGTCAACAAAGCCGCTCAGGTCGCGTTCTTCAACCCAACGGAAGCCGTGTACTTCTTCCTGCACGTCCAGCGAGTCGCCAAAAGCTGCCAGCGCGGCCTGGGCCACGGAGAAGTTCACGTCATGACGCAGAGAGAGGATGTGGATCAGTACGTCAAACTGCGTGGAAGGCGCCAGCCCTTGCCATACTGAGGAAAATCTTTCAGTTCCTCAGCGCCCACGCCGCCACTCAGCTCGCGCCAGGTGTCGTGGCCAAACGCAACTACCGCGCCTAAATGCGCTTCCGGGAATTTATCCTGGAACGCCGCCAGCTTTTCGGCAAAAATTTTGCTACCGGCACGCAGGGCGTTAACGTCCCCTTTCACATTGGCTTCAATCCAAATCGCCGCGCGGCAATGTTCCGGCAAAATGCCGCTCTGAACCTGAGACATCGCTCCTCCTGAAAATAAAATGCCACGACATCGTGGCATAGAAAAACCTCACATATTGTACCCGCTTTTCACCGCAGCGGGTCAATTCAACATCAAATTTAGCGTCGCCAGATGATTTTCGACAGCGTCCAGTTTTTCAGCGCGTCGTCAGGTGGCATGAGGCCCTGCGGCCCCTGCCAGGTGCCGGAGAACTGGTAGCTAATGTGCTGGCTGTCTTTCGCTTTACATTCCACGACGTTACTCTCGTCTCCGCTTGCGGCCTGGCAGTGACCATACGCTTTGTCGTAGAGCGTATTGAAGGCCGTGCCGACCTTCGCCCCGTCGGCGGCGACAATGCCGTCATCCAACACATCAACACGACTGACGGTACCGCTGTCACCGTTGATGACCATTGCCACCTTGTCGCCACGCAGCGCTTCAAAATAGCGGACGATGTTGCCGTCATGCGCCTTCATGCCGCTACGTAGGCGGTAATCGCTGCCGAGTGCGTCGCTAATCGCCTGCTCGCTCAGCGCCGTGGTGCCGGTAATGCCGCCAACGCCCTGCTCGGTCACGCCAGCAGAAGATCCAAACCAGTTCCACGGATAGGCCGCCGACCAGTTAACCGAAGACAACGTTGAACAGCCGGTCAGCGCCAGCGGCAGTGCACACAAGAGTAAACGCAGCGATTTCATTCCTACTTCCTATAAATTCAAGTCAGGCCTATTGGAGTCCAGTAAACACAAAAAGTGCCGTTCAATCTGTGACATCACGAAAACAGGCGCGTAAACGTCGGTTGCTCAGCAGCCACCACAGAGCATAAATATCGAGAACCAGCAGGCTTACTCCAACGCCGGAGACGGCTTCGCCGCTGAGCCACAACCACGGCTGCCAAAACAGGAGAATCAACTGGGCCACAACTAACGCCGGATGAAGGAGACGCCATAAACGCGGGTAGACATGTCGCCGTCCGCTAAGCAAAAACGCCAGCACCGCCGGTACGCCGGGCAGCAGGCCAATCCAGAAGAGACTGTGGTCGGGTAGAACAAATTCAGTAAGGCATCGCCCTGATCGCGGGAGGCCCCCGCCATCAGGAACAATACCCACGTCCGCGCTTGCAACAACAGCAGGCACCAGAACAGAAACGGCAAACGCAGACGGCCCTGCGCATCGTAATCAGCGGGCGAGAAATCAGTACTCTTCATCTTCGATCAGGCGCTTTCCTAAGCTTTGGGCATCGGCGTGTTCATAGCCCAGGCGCTCGTACATGCCCAGCACCACGTCGTTTTCTTCGCGCACCATAATCTGGATTTTCGGGCAGCCGCGAGCAATGAGTTTTTTCTCAAGACGGTTGAGCAACGCGTTGGCAATGCCGCGCCCGCGATACTCCGGGTGCACGCCGAGATAGTAGGCCGATCCGCGATGGCCGTCATAGCCGCCCATGATGGTGCCAACCACTTCGCCGTTCACTTCCGCCACCAGAAACAGGCTGACGTCATGATTCACCTTCCGTTCGATGTCCATCTCAGGATCGTTCCATGGTCGCAGCAGATCGCATCGCTCCCACAGGGTGATGACCTCTTCAAAGTCCGACTGGCGAAAAACGCGTATCTCCATGGTATTGCCCACCTTTTCAGGTTTAAAAACAGTGATTATGGCGTGAACGGCCAATTTAGCCAATATCTGACGCGGCACAGTGAAAAAAATGGCATAATAAGGTACAGACACGTATTGAAATGAAAAGTAAAACAATTCTCATCGCGAACAGTCGTAACCAAAATCGCGATACGATATAACATACAGATTCTTGTTTTTACAACTCAGGCCGGAATGAGCACGTTTAAACCTTTAAAAATACTGACTTCGCGCCGTCAGGTGCTAAAAGCCGGATTGGCTGCGCTCACGCTGTCGGGAATCGCGTCTCAGGCAGCCGCGAAAGACACAACATTAAAAACCAGCAATGGTCACAGCAAACCGGCGAAAAAGTCTTCGAATCGCCGACTGGTCATGTTGGACCCAGGCCACGGCGGTATTGATACCGGCGCAATTGGCCACAACGGTTCCAAAGAAAAGCACGTCGTACTGGCGATTGCTAAAAACGTGCGCGCCATTTTGCAGAAAAACGGTATCGACGCCAAACTGACCCGTTCAGGCGACACTTTTATTCCGCTGTACGATCGGGTTGAGATTGCCCACAAGCACGGCGCGGACCTGTTTATGTCGATCCACGCCGATGGTTTTACCAATCCGTCCGCTGCGGGCGCGTCGGTGTTTGCCCTCTCCAACCGCGGGCCAGTAGCGCCATGGCGAAATATCTGTCAGACCGTGAAAACGCCGCCGATGAACTGGCGGGTAAAAAGGCCAAGGATAAAGACCATCTGCTCCAGCAGGTGCTGTTCGATCTGGTGCAAACCGATACCATCAAAAACAGCCTCACACTCGGCTCGCACGTGCTGAAGAAAATCAAGCCCGTGCATAAGCTGCACAGCCGCAGCACTGAACAAGCCGCGTTCGTGGTGCTGAAGTCGCCGTCGATCCCGTCGGTGCTGGTGGAAACCTCGTTTATCACCAACCCGGCGGAAGAAAAACTGCTGGGTACGGCCGCGTTTCGCCAGAAAATTGCCGATGCGATTGCTTCTGGCATCATCAGCTACTTCCACTGGTTCGATAACCAGAAAGCCCACGCGAAGCGCCGCTGATGAAGATTAACGTAGAGCAGGTCAAAGCCTTTCTGCTCGGGCTACAGGACGATATTTGTCGGCAGCTTGAGCAGCTCGATGGCAGCGCATTTATTGAAGATAGCTGGCAGCGTGAAGCCGGCGGCGGTGGCCGCAGCCGGGTGCTACGCGACGGCGCGCTGTTTGAGCAAGCAGGCGTGAATTTCTCCCACGTACACGGCGACGCCATGCCAGCTTCCGCCACGGCGCACCGTCCGGAGCTGGCAGGACGTAGCTTCGAAGCGATGGGCGTCTCGCTGGTTATCCATCCGCGCAATCCGTATGTGCCAACCAGCCACGCCAACGTGCGCTTTTTTATTGCTGAAAAGCCCGGTGCAGAGCCGGTGTGGTGGTTCGGCGGCGGTTTCGATTTAACCCCCTACTACGGCTTTAACGAAGATGCCGTGCACTGGCACACCGTCGCACGCGACCTGTGTCAGCCGTTTGGCGACGACGTCTACCCGCGCTACAAAAAGTGGTGCGACGACTACTTCTATCTTAAGCATCGTAACGAGCAGCGCGGCATTGGCGGCCTGTTCTTTGACGATCTGAATACGCCAGACTTCGATCACTGCTTTGGCTTTATGCAGGCGGTGGGAAAGGTTTTACCGACGCCTATCTGCCGATCGTCGAGCGTCGTAAAGATATCGCCTACGGTGAACGCGAGCGTGATTTCCAGCTTTACCGTCGCGGGCGCTACGTTGAATTTAATCTGGTGTGGGACAGAGGCACGCTGTTTGGCCTGCAAACCGGCGGGCGCACAGAGTCGATTCTGATGTCGATGCCGCCGCTGGTGCGCTGGGAGTATAACTACCAGCCGGATGAAAACAGCCCGGAAGCGGCGCTGAGCGAATTTATCAAAGTGAAAGACTGGCTTTCGTAAGCCTGATAAACGAAGCGCCATCAGGCCTCACGAAAAAGCCCCAAAATGGGGCTTTTTTTGTTTTACAGCGGCTGGGTCTGGGCTTCAACCACCGCCAGCGCCACCATGTTGACGATGCGGCGAACGGAGGCGATCGGCGTCAGGATATGTACCGGTTTCGATACCCCCATCAGCACCGGCCCAACGGTCACCCCTTCGGAACTGGAAACGCGCAGCAGGTTATAGCTGATACGCGCAGCTTCCATATTCGGCATCACCAGAATATTCGCCGAACCTTTCAGCGGGCTATCCGGCATGCGGTCGTTACGGATGCTTTCAACCAATGCGGCGTCGCCGTGCATTTCGCCATCAATCATCAGCTCCGGCGCGCGCGCCTTCACCAGCTCCAGCGCATCGCGCATTTTGCTGGCCGACGGGCAGTCGGAAGAGCCAAAGTTAGAGTGCGACAGCAGCGCCACGCGCGGCTCGATGCCGAAACGACGCACGCTTTCCGCCGCCATCAGGGTGATTTCAGCAATCTGCTCCGGTGTCGGATCGTTGTTGACGTAGGTATCGGCAATAAAGGTGTTACCGCTCGGCAGCAGCAACGCGTTCATCGCGCCCGCGGTATGCACGCCGTCACGGTAGCCGAATAACGGGTTGATCACGCTGAAATGCTCATGGTAATCACCGATCGTACCGCAAATCATGCCGTCCGCTTCGCCGCGCTGCACCATGATTGAACCAATCGCGGTGGTATTACTGCGCATCTCGCGCTGCGCCTGTTCCTGCGTGATACCGCGACGCTTCATCAGGCTGTAGTATTCCTGCCAGTACTCTTTAAAGCGCGGGTCTGATTCGTTATTGACGATTTCGAAGTCGACGCCCGGCTTAATCTGCAAGCCCAACTTCTGCAGACGCATCTCGATAACGCTCGGACGGCCAATCAGAATCGGCTTCGCCAGCCCCAGGGTGATAAGCTCCTGGGTGGCGTGCAGCACGCGGTTGTCTTCCCCTTCCGCCAGCACGATGCGCTTCGGCTCTTTACGTGCCTGCGAGAAGATAGGTTTCATAAACAGGTTGGTCTTGTAGACAAACTCGCTCAGTTTCTCGATGTAGGCGTCAAAATCGGCAATCGGGCGTTTTGCCACGCCGGAGTCCATCGCCGCTTTCGCCACGGCCGGGGCGATCTTAACGATCAGGCGCGGATCGAACGGTTTTGGAATAATGTAGTCCGGGCCAAAGCTCAGATCCTGGTCACCGTAAGCGGAAGCCACCACTTCACTCTGCTCGGCGTGAGCCAGTTCGGCGATCGCGTGAACTGCCGCCAGCTTCATCTCTTCGTTAATCGCCGTCGCGCCAACGTCCAGCGCGCCGCGGAAGATGAACGGGAAGCACAGCACGTTGTTCACCTGGTTCGGGTAGTCGGAACGGCCGGTGCAGATAATCGCATCCGGGCGTACTTCTTTAGCCAGCGGCGGCAGAATTTCCGGCTCCGGGTTCGCCAGCGCGAGGATCATCGGCGCGCGAGCCATTTTCTTCACCATCTCATGGGTCAGCACTTTCGGGCCGGAGCAGCCAAGGAAGATGTCGGCGTCGGCAATCACGTCGTCCAGCGTGCGTTTGCCGTCATCCTTCACCGCGTAGGCGGCTTTGGTTTCCGCCATGTTCGGCTCGCGGCCTTCATAGATCACGCCCTTCGAGTCGCAGACCACAATATTGTGTTTCTGCATCCCAGCGCCACCAGCAGGTTCATACAGGCAATCGCTGCCGCGCCCGCGCCGGAGACCACCATGCGAACGTCAGAGATGTTTTTCTCCACCACGCGCAGGCCGTTGAGGATGGCCGCGGTACTGATAATCGCGGTGCCATGCTGATCGTCGTGGAACACAGGAATGTTCATGCGCTCGCGCAGCTGCTGTTCAATGTAGAAACATTCCGGCGCTTTGATGTCTTCGAGGTTGATGCCGCCAAAGGTCGGCTCCAGCGCCGCCACGACATCGATAAATTTGTCCGGGTTGGTTTCATCCACTTCGATATCGAAAACGTCGATACCGGCGAATTTCTTGAACAAAACGCCCTTACCTTCCATTACCGGTTTACCGGCCAATGCGCCGATATTGCCTAAACCCAGTACGGCGGTACCGTTGGACACCACCGCCACCAGGTTACCGCGCGCGGTATATTTGTAGGCCGCCAGCGGATCTTTTTCGATCTCCAGACACGGCGCGGCAACGCCCGGCGAGTAGGCCAGCGCGAGATCGCGTTGGGTGGCGAGCGGCTTGGTCGGCGCTACCTGAATTTTGCCTGGAACGGGGAATTCATGGAAATCGAGGGCACTTTGTCTTAATTGGTCGTCCATTTAGGGTTCCTTTCACGTATCAAACTAAAAGGGTGAAGCGCAATTACGTCCTGATGCACTCCCGAAGGAAGCGCCTAGTATCGCCTGTAACCGCCCGGTAAACTTTGAAGGCCGCCATACTCTTGCGAACACGCCTTGCTTTGTTATTTATTTATGTCACTTATGTTATCAACTATCGATAGTAAGATCATGATTTCCGGATATGCTTTTTTGTTATGCCAGCCATAACCAAACGGCTATCGCCTTCCGCCATCCGGGCGATGCAGGGGCAAGTCTACCATCCTGGGGAAACCGCCCTCGTTAAGCCATCATCTAAAATCGTTATATTAATCATGTTGTTGATACATTTTTATCAACATTGAAAAGACGCGGAGGGCGGCTGCCCCTGGAATGGAATAGTGAAAACGTTAACCGGAAACCCACTGTGTTGCCCAGGCGTCCGCTCCCTGCCAGTTGTCACACTGCGGTTGAGTGGCGTAACGCGCCAGGCGAAAGCGTTGTCCATCGAAGCGCCAGCGCGTCTGTGTACCGCAGTCGCCGAGGGCGCGTCCCTTCTCAAGCGTGATCAGTTCACGCGTATGTTCGTTAAACGTCAAATTCACCAGTTCAATATCACGCCCTCCTTACCGGAAGGCAGGAACGGCAAACGCAGGCGAATCGGCGTGGTGGCAAACGGCTTTTTGCGCGACGCCAGCCAGGCACGGTAGATAGTGTTGTAGGCTCCGGATTCACAGCTGGTCATGATCAGCGCTTTATCGTCACTTAACGCGGTCACCCACACTTCACGCCGCAGCGGATCCAGCGAACACTGCACGTTGTTCATCCGCCAGGTGGCGAAATCGAGCAGGTCGTTGTATTCATCGCGACCGAGCGGCGTCGGCGCAGGGCTAACTTTTGCGACGGTCTTCAGCGGCGGAGCAGGCGGCACGCTCAGCGGCGGCTCGTCGCCTTTACGGATCCACGCGGTTTCATTACCCACGCGTTTTTGTTGGGCATCGATAAACAGCAACGCCGCCTTCAGCCCTGTAACGACATCACCTGCACGCCCTTCGACAGCGTAATGGCCTGAGCATCCTGAATTTGTTGCAGGAAGGCGTCTATGGTGACGCTATCGCCGGTCGACAGCCATTTCGGCTGTATTTTCCAGTGCTCGCCGCTGAGCTTTAGCGGCTTCCCATCAAGCAGCAACCGAGGTTCGATCGCCGGGACCGCCGCCACCGGATTAACCAGCCCGCCCAACTCAATACGCAGTTGGGCATCGGTGTGCGCCCCGGCGCTGCGGCTAAGGGTCATCACCAGACCATAGTGCAGGCCAACGTTACGGGTCACACAGAAATTCTGGTTATTACAGGTCACCAACCAGTCGGAAAAAAGCTGCTGCGTCGGCGCCGCCCACGTCAACGACGTCGGGAGCCACCCGATGCAGAAGAAAAAAAGGAGAATGCGGTAACGCATGGACGGTACAACCCCAGAAGAAAAAAGCATCAACTTACCGGGCTATCCTGGAGGACGAAGCGGTAGCGCTCAATCGGATTTATCGGATTGAGCTGGCCAGAAAATTACGCCATCAGGCCTGAACCTTGCAGATACTGGAGTAAAATCACCGTCTTACCATCGCAAATTTCACCAGTGCGAATCATCTCAATTGCATGGGTGAACGGCAGCTCCAGCACATCAATATCTTCATCATCCACGCCGCCGCCCGCGTTATCGCGCAGACGATCGTCGTATTCGGCAATAAAGAAGTGGACGATTTCGGTCACGCCGCCCGGCGACATATACAGCTGAAACACTTTACGCACGTTGTTGACCTGATAGCCGGTCTCTTCGATAGCCTCTTTGCGAATGCACGCTTCCGGCTCGTCGTCGTCGAGCAACCCAGCGCAGGTTTCAATCAGCATACCGTTGGCATTACCGTTCACCCAGGTGGCGACACGGAACTGACGCACCAGCACCACGCTCTGCTTCTGGCGGTTGTAGAGCAGCACCGTCGCGCCGTTGCCACGGTCGTAAACTTCGCGTTTGTGTTGCACCACTTCGCCATTTTTTTGGGTCAAATCGTAGGTAATATTGCGCAGGACGAAGTAGTTTTCGGACAGGATTTTATCTTTAATAACGTTGATATTAAGGGACATACAGGCTCCACGGCGATAACGCTTTCGCGTCATATTACGCCGTGAAGCCGGGGTATCGTCAATGCGCGCGGGTGATTTTCACGCCTAACCAGTCGAGGATCCCCTGCGCCGCATGACGGCCTTCAGCCATTGCGGTCACCACCAGATCGGCGCCACGCACCGCATCGCCACCGGCGAAAATTTTGGGATTCGAGGTTTGATAACGGTAGCGCGAAAGCACATTGGCGCGAATGCGTCCCCAGTCGTCAACCTCCACGCCCTGCGCGTTCAGCCACGGCATACCGTGCGGATGGAAACCAAAGGCCATGATGACCGCATCAGCAGGCATCACAAACTCGCTGCCGGGAATCGGCGTCGGACGGCGGCGCCCCTGAGCATCCGGCTCACCAAGCTCGGTGCGCAGGAAACGGACGCCGCACACGCGGCCCTCAGCATCCAGCTCCAGCGTGACGGGCTGAACGTTGAACTCAAACTCCGCCCCTCTTCCTTCGCGTTTTTGACCTCTTTTTTCGACCCAGGCATGTTGGCTTCATCGCGACGATAGGCACAGGTGACCTTTTCCGCACCGTGACGCAGTGCGGTACGCACGCAGTCCATCGCCGTATCGCCACCGCCAAGCACCACCACGTTAAGCCCTTTGGTATTGATATACGGCTCCTCAGGCAACGCCTCGAGCCCCATCACGTTTTTCGTGTTCGCGATCAGGAACGGCAGCGCGTCATACACCCCGGCGCATCTTCATTCGGCAGGTTCGCCTTCATGGAACGATAGGTACCCACCCCGACAAACACGGCGTCGTACTCTTCCAGCAACCTGTCCAGGGTGATGTCTTTGCCAATTTCACAGTTCAGCTCAAAGCGAATCCCCATGTCGCTAAAGATTTCACGGCGGCGGGCCATCAGCGATTTATCCAGCTTGAATGCCGGGATGCCGAAGGTCAGCAGTCCGCCGATTTCCGGATGGCGGTCAAACACTACCGGCTCCACGCCCTGACGCACCAGAATGTCGGCGCATGCCAGCCCGGCAGGCCCGGCGCCGATAATCGCCACTCGCTTACCGCTGCTGGCGACATTGCCAATATTCGGACGCCAGCCTTTGGCTAGCGCACGGTCAGAGATATAGCGCTCAATATTGCCAATCGTGACCGCGCCGTGCTCATCGCGCAGGGTGCAGGCCCCTTCACACAGGCGATCCTGCGGGCAGACGCGGCCCGTGATTTCCGGCAGCGGGTTGGTCTGATGCGACAGCTCGACCGCCGCGTCAATATCCCCGGCGTTGACCCGTTCGATCCACTGCGGAATATGGTTGTGCAGCGGACAGGCCCATTCGCAAACGCTATGCTCGCCACAGCTCAGGCAGCGTGCGGAAGCCTGTTGCGCCTGTTCGTGACGTAACGGCAGATAAATTTCGCCAAAGCCGGTTTTACGGGCGGCAAGATTGAGTTTATCCGCCTCACCGCGGGCGGGTGTCAGCGCCATCTGCTGCACCTTGCTACGCTGAATCTTCGCAGCCGGCGCACGACTCTCGCTGTGCCACGGCTGCGCTTCGCGGCAGGCCGTTTGCAGGCGTCTGGTGCGCGCAATATCGCTCAGTTGCTGGCTGGTCATCAGCTGTAGGGCGTCCGCCGGGCAGTTCTCCACACAAGCCGGGCCTGCCGGGCGCTCGTGGCAGAGATCGCATTTGTGGGCCGTGGCTTTTACACGCCCGTCCTGAGTCGGCGCGAGCACAATTTGCATGGTGCCAAACGGACAGGCAACCGCACAGGATTTACAGCCAATACACTTCGCCTGGTCGACCTGGATGGCGTCATCGACCTGGCGAATCGCGCCGTTCGGACAGCTGCGTGCACAGGGGCATCTTCACAATGATGGCAGGTAGCGGCCCCTCGTTGATGGTTCATTTTGACGACCGTGATGCGCGGCATAAACTGCGACGCGTCGAGCACATGTTGCTCTCCGTTATGCGACATCACACAGGCAACTTCACACGCCCTGCATCCAATGCATTGTTGGCTATCTACCCTAATAAAACGGTTCATACTCGCTCAGCCTATGGTTAAAAAACCTTATATTTATAAGTCCTATTTATTAGCCGAGGAATCCCGTACAGGCAATGTCCATTTGCCCAGAATCGGCGACTATTTGTCAGTAAGCTGTGGCAGATCAAAAAATTTCAGCTTAAATGAAATTACGTTTCAGGGGCAGAAATCGGCTTGCGTAAGGATATGCAAACCGTTTCGCCAAAGCGGTATGATTATTTACATTATCTTCTTATTTTCTCCACGATTGCCGGGAGCCTTACGGCTACAGTGTTTGACGCAATTCAGTACGTAAAAAAAATGACCAACACGAGGTTCGGATCCTGATGGCGAATTTCTTCATCGATCGCCCCATTTTTGCCTGGGTGCTAGCAATCCTTTTGTGCCTTACCGGGACCCTGGCGATATTTTCATTACCGGTAGAGCAGTACCCAGACCTCGCGCCGCCGAACGTCCGTGTGACCGCCAACTATCCGGGCGCGTCCGCGCAAACGCTGGAAAACACCGTCACCCAGGTTATCGAACAGAACATGACTGGCATCGATAACCTGATGTATATGTCCTCTCAAAGCAGCGCCACCGGCCAGGCGTCAATCACGCTGAGCTTCGTCGCCGGCACCGACCCGGACGAAGCGGTACAGCAGGTACAAAACCAGCTGCAAACGGCAATGAACAAGCTGCCACAGGCGGTGCAGACGCAAGGCGTCACGGTACGTAAAACAGGCGATACCAACATTCTCACCATCGCCTTCGTCTCCACCGACGGCAGTATGGATAAGCAAGATATTTCCGACTATGTCGCCAGTAACATTCAGGACCCGCTCAGCCGCGTTGACGGCGTTGGCGACATTGACGCCTACGGTTCGCAATATTCCATGCGCATCTGGCTGGATCCGGCCAAGCTCAACAGCTATCAGTTAACCGCTTCCGACGTCACCAGCGCCATTAAATCGCAGAACGCACAGATTGCCGTCGGGCAGCTTGGCGGAACGCCGTCGGTTGATAAGCAGGCGCTGAACGCCACCATTAATGCGCAATCGCTGCTGCAAACGCCACAGCAGTTCCGCGACATCACCCTGCGCGTTAACCAGGACGGCTCAGAAGTGACGCTCGGCGACGTTGCCACCGTCGAAATGGGCGCGGAAAAATATGACTATCTCAGCCGTTATAATCGCAACCCGGCGTCTGGCCTTGGCATCAAACTCGCCTCAGGGGCCAACGAAATGGCGACCGCCGAGCGCGTTATTCAGCGCCTGGACGAGCTAAAAGCCTATTTCCCGCATGGCCTGGAGTATAAAGTCGCCTACGAAACCACTTCCTTCGTCAAAGCATCGATCAAAGACGTGGTGAAAACGCTGCTGGAAGCCATCCTGCTGGTGTTCCTGGTGATGTACCTGTTCCTGCAAAACTTCCGCGCCACGCTGATTCCCACCATCGCCGTACCGGTGGTGCTGATGGGCACCTTCGCCATTCTCTACGCCTGCGGATACAGTATTAACACCCTGACGATGTTCGCCATGGTGCTCGCCATCGGGCTTCTGGTGGATGACGCCATCGTGGTTGTCGAGAACGTCGAGCGTATTATGAGTACCGAGGGGCTGACGCCAAGGCAGGCAACGCGTAAATCGATGGGCCAGATTCAGGGCGCGCTGGTGGGTATCGCGATGGTGCTGTCGGCGGTATTTATCCGATGGCCTTCTTTGGCGGCACCACCGGGGCTATCTATCGTCAGTTCTCGATTACTATTGTTTCGGCGATGGTGCTGTCGGTACTGGTGGCGATGATTCTGACGCCCGCGCTGTGCGCCACCATTCTCAAACCCATTCATAAAGGCGAAGTGCACGGTACCAAAGGCTTCTTTGGCTGGTTCAACCGTAACTTCGATGCCAGCGCGCGCCGCTATGAGTCCGGCGTGGCGAAAATCCTCCACCGCAGCGTACGCTGGATGCTGATTTATGTGGTGCTGCTGGGCGGCATGGTGTTCCTGTTCCTGCGCCTGCCCTCCTCGTTCCTGCCGCTGGAAGACCGCGGCATGTTCACGACTTCAGTCCAGCTTCCGAGCGGCTCCACTCAGCAGCAAACGCTGAAAGTGGTGGAACAGGTTGAAGACTATTTCTTCAAAAACGAAAAGGACAATATCACCTCCATTTTTGCCACCATCGGGTCAGGCCCGGGTGGTAATGGGCAGAACGTCGCGCGCATGTTTGTGCGCCTGAAAGACTGGGACGAGCGCGATAGCACCACTGGCACCTCGTTTGCCATTATCGAGCGCGCAACCAAAGCGCTGAACAAGATTAAAGAGGCGCGCGTCTACGCCAGCAGCCCGCCAGCCATCAGCGGCCTGGGCAGCTCTGCCGGTTTTGATATGGAACTGCAGGATCACGGCGGCGCCGGGCACGATGCGCTGATGGCCGCACGCGATAAGCTGCTGGAGCTGGCAGGACAGAGTCCGCAGCTCACCCGCGTGCGCCACAACGGCCTTGATGACAGCCCGCAGCTGCAGATCGATATCGATCAGCGTAAAGCGCAGGCGCTGGGCGTCTCTATCGACGATATCAACGACACGCTGCAAACCGCGTGGGGTTCGAGCTATGTGAACGACTTTATGGACCGTGGGCGCGTGAAGAAAGTGTACGTGCAGGCCGCCGCGAAGTACCGCATGCTGCCGGATGACATTAATCAGTGGTATGTGCGTAACAACGCGGGTCAGATGGTGCCGTTCTCGGCCTTCGCCACCTCACGCTGGGAAACCGGCTCGCCGCGCCTGGAGCGCTATAACGGTTATTCAGCCGTCGAAATTATCGGTGAAGCCGCGCCGGGCGTCAGTACCGGTACCGCAATGGACGTGATGCAGAATCTGGTCAAACAGCTGCCGACCGGTTTTGGTCTGGAGTGGACAGCAATGTCCTACCAGGAACGCCTCTCCGGCGCGCAGGCTCCTGCGCTATACGCCATTTCACTGCTGGTGGTGTTCCTGTGCCTGGCGGCGCTGTATGAAAGCTGGTCGGTGCCGTTCTCGGTGATGCTGGTGGTACCGCTGGGGGTGATTGGCGCGCTGCTGGCCACCTGGATGCGCGGGCTGGAAAACGACGTTTACTTCCAGGTGGGGCTGCTGACGGTTATCGGGCTCTCGGCGAAGAACGCCATTCTGATCGTTGAATTTGCCAATGAAATGAATGAGAAAGGCGAAGACCTGATGTCGGCGACCCTCGAAGCCTGCCGCCAGCGCCTGCGTCCCATCCTGATGACCTCGCTGGCGTTTATCTTCGGGTTCTGCCCATGGCATTAACCACCGGCGCGGGTTCCGGCGGCCAGCATGCGGTGGGTACCGGCGTGGTTGGCGGATGATCTCGGCAACGGTGCTGGCTATCTTCTTCGTACCGCTATTCTTTGTGCTGGTACGTCGTCGATTCCCGCTAAAAGAAAAGCCTGAATAAAAACAGAAAAGGCGACAGTCACTGTCGCCTTTTTATCTTTATGTTGAGCATTGACTCTGTACTGCAAACAACACCATCATGGTAATTGAAAGAACACAGCGCTTAATCACTCACCTGTCTGAAAATTATTTACGAAGCATCACTTCGATAAAATCTTTCCAGTTCCCCAGTTCACGTTCGATCATAACTACCTCTCTTATTATTATGCGTATATTACGTACAAATGTATGACCTGTGAATACGGTTAATCCGATTACTTTGATTGCCGCTGCCAACGATTGTTTACTGCTTAAGGCCACTATGGGCTGGAATGTTGACATTTAATGTGACGAACAGCAACATTCTGAAATAGTTATCGGAATGTGAATCATATGATAAGAATTTACCCTACAACAAAATGAACAAACTGCGACTTTCGTCGTAGACAGCATGATAAACTGTACGAATTTCAGCCTGTTTATCAGGATAAAATTAAAACAGGCAGCCACGGGAATTCCGTGTATATTCGAGACCCTAAAAAACCTGCTGATATAAAGGTGGAACATGACCATCCTCTATGGAATAAAAAATTGCGACACAATTAAAAAAGCCCGTCGCTGGCTGGACGACCATCAGGTTGAATATCGCTTTCATGATTATCGCGTTGACGGCCTGCCCCCGAGTTACTGGCATCCTTTATTGCCGAGCTGGGTTGGGAAGCCTTATTGAATACCCGCGGTACCACCTGGCGTAAGCTGGACGAAAGCGTGCGGATGAGCATCAACAATGCCGACGCCGCCGCTGCGCTAATGTTGGAAATGCCGGCGATCATTAAACGCCCATTGCTCTGCGCGCCTGCACAGCCTATGCTGCTGGGTTTTAGTGATGCCAGTTACGGTCAGTGGCTCGCCCAGATGCGCTAATGCCGCCGCCCCGTTTTGACTTTTTGCAGATAACGAAAAATAACGAGGTTTAGTTTATGTCTTGCCCAGTCATTGAGCTGGCTCAGCAGCTTATTCGCCGCCCGTCTCTCAGCCCGATGACGCGGGCTGTCAGGCATTAATGATTGAACGCCTGCGCGCTATAGGTTTTACCGTTGAGTCCATGGATTTTGGTGATACCCAGAATTTCTGGGCCTGGCGCGGTAAAGGGGAAACCCTGGCATTTGCAGGCCACACCGATGTGGTGCCGGCTGGTGATGCCGATCGCTGGATTAACCCGCCATTTGAACCAACCATTCGTGATGGCATGCTGTTTGGCCGCGGCGCGGCGGACATGAAAGGCTCGCTGGCTGCGATGGTTGTTGCTGCAGAACGTTTTGTCGCCCAGCACCCGAACCATAAAGGCCGCCTGGCGTTCCTGATCACCTCCGATGAAGAGGCCAGCGCCACCCACGGTACCGTGAAGGTGGTGGAAGCGCTGATGGCGCGCAACGAGCGTCTGGATTACTGCCTGGTGGGCGAACCGTCGAGCACCGAAGTGGTGGGTGACGTGGTGAAAAATGGCCGTCGTGGGTCCATGACCTGTAACCTGACCATTCACGGCGTGCAGGGCCACGTGGCCTACCCGCACCTTGCCGATAATCCGGTTCACCGCGCCGCGCCGTGGATGAACGAACTGGTGTCTATCGAGTGGGACCAGGGCAACGAATTCTTCCCGCCAACCAGCATGCAAATTGCCAACATCCAAGCGGGTACCGGCAGCAACAACGTCATCCCTGGCGATCTGTTCGTGCAGTTCAACTTCCGCTTCAGCACCGAGCTGACCGACGCGATGATCAAAGAGCGTGTGATCGCCCTGCTGGAAAAATACCAACTGCGCTACTCGGTAGATTGGTGGATCTCCGGGCAGCCGTTCCTGACCGCACGCGGCAAGCTGGTCGACGCGGTGGTTAACGCGATTGCGCACTATAATGAAATAGAACCGCAGTTACTGACCACCGGCGGGACGTCAGATGGTCGCTTTATCGCCCAGATGGGCGCGCAGGTTGTTGAGCTGGGTCCGGTGAACGCGACCATTCACAAGATAAACGAATGCGTAAATGCCGCAGACCTGCAGATGCTGGCGCGGATGTATCAGCGTATCATGGAACAACTTGTCGCCTGACGGCACAACAAAAGAGGTAATGCGCATGGATTGGCTGACAAAATACTGGTGGATTCTGGTGCTGGTTTTCCTGGTGGGGGTGATTATCAACGTGATTAAGGATCTTAGTCGCGTCGATCATAAAAAATTCCTTGCCGATAAACCTGAGCTTCCGCCGCATCGCGACTGCAATGATAAGTGGGACGATGACGACGACTGGCCGAAGAAAGACCAGCCGAAGAAATAAGCACACGTAGGCCTGATAAGCGCAACGCCATCAGGCATAGCCGCCACGAATTGCCGGATGGCGGCTTTGCCTTATCCGGCCTACAGATTCCCAGCGAACCGTTAATCCTTAAATCATTTCAATAATATCGTCATCTTTCGGCGTTCCGCCGCTCAATGCCTCATCGAAATAGTGCTTCGGCACGGTATAACGCAGGTGATCGAGCGCGAACTGCATGCTGCGATCGTCAATCGCGTGCCCCAGATCGTCGACAATATCCAGCGTCACATCGCCGCCCGCGGCCAGGAGCGCTTCCTGACCTTTCACCGCCCAGGCTAAATCGATCACCCGGTCTTCTCCACCGTGGATCAGATGGATCGTGGTGCTGGTCGTCGCCTGCTGCGGCAGCGTGGCGTAACGGCCATTAAAAGCGATCACGCGTGAAGCCAGACCTGGCTCGGCTTTGATGCTTTCCAGCGACATAATCGCCCCTTGTGAAAAGCCGATCAGCGCGGTGGCCTGCGGCCTACGCCGCTCTGTTTTTGCCAGTAGCGTACCGTTTCAATAAAGGTCGGCATAATGGCATCAACACGCGCCTGGCGGTTCTCTTCGGTCACGCTCTGCACCGAAAACCACTGACGACCCGGCGCCGGGCCGCACGGCTCTGCGCCGCCAATGCTGACAATCAAGGCATCCGGAAACAGCGGCGCAAACCAGCTGCCGATCTGCCCCATTGAAACCGGATTATCGCCCACGCCATGAAACAACAGCAGCAGCTGTTGAGCGGGCTTCGCGGGGCTTTGAACAACAAAATGATCGTGCGTCATGGCTGTCTCCTTGGTTTTGACGGTCAGTTTACGCCGCACCAGAATAATGACCATGCCATTTAACTGAATGAGTCAGTTAAAAAAATTGCAGTTGTGGGATCTGTTCCGCCAGCCGGTTTGTGCGTTCAGCGTCAACGTTGCGCATCGCCTGCGCCGCTTCTGCACGAAGCCGGGCCAGCAGCGCTTTACGCCCCTGCACGCCCAGACGAGCACAGAGTTCCGACTCAGCCTCGCCGCACAAACGCCCGCGCAGCGCGGGTATCGCCAGCTCAGTCAGCTCGCTCAACCGGTGCAGGTTCGCCAGCACCGCCAGCATCGGGCGATGAGCAAAGGCAAAACCGGCCAAATCCCACCAGTCATCCTCAGTAAGGATAGTCTCTGTCACTTCCGCCAGAGGCACTTTTTCATCTACCCACCGGCGTAGCCAGCGCCATTCGCGGCACAATCGCTGATGCTCATGTAACATCAACGCTTCCCCTGCCGCCGTCAGCGAACGAATAGCCATCGCCGCGTAGCAGCCGCTGCTGGCCTCCCGCTGAGTGCCAATACGCACCAGCGTAAAGCCACAGCGCTGCCAGAAGCGCCATAGCGCATCGGTATAACCAAAGCTCACTGAGAGATAATCACACCCCTCAGCGTCCTGCCACGCCCGTTCGACCAGCCGTTGGCCGAGACCTTCGCGCTGGCGTAGCGGATGTACCGCAATGCGGCTGATGCGTCGCCCGATAAGCGTCGCCGCCAGCGGACTGCCGCCGTGAGCCGCCAGCGATTGCGCCACCAGGTTACCGCGCGGGCGGCGAAAACCGGCCCACACTGCCCGGCTCAGTTCCGCCGAAAGCCCGCCTTCGTCGACCAGCCACAGCGCCCTGCCGGACCGTCACTGCTTTGAGCACTCAGAAAATGCTGGCCCGGCGCGTCCATCATACGCCGCAGATCCAGCGGCGAGGTGCGATAATGGGCGCCGGAAAGCAGCTGATAGAGGGCGCGCGGCAGCGCTGGGGACGTTCGCCAGGCTGACTGCGCCACGGGTTTCAACGTTATCGCGCCCTGCGGCGGGGTGGTAAAGGCATCATCATCGAAAATCAGCGCCTCGTTCACAACCGCCTCCAGCGGGCAGCCGGCCGCCCAGCGAATGGGTTGACTCAGGGTAAACGCCTGCCGCTGCGGGAACGCGGCACAGAATTTCAGCGCAAAGCCACGTCCGGTGCCTTCATACCCCTGCACGGTGGTGGTTAGCAGCACCCGCGAAAAGCGGGTCATCAGCTTTTGCAACAGCGGGTGGGAATGGCTGCGGCCTCATCGACCACCAGCCAATCGGCGGTTTCATCAGAGGCCAGCAGCGCATCCGGCGCGATAAAACGAAAGCGCTCGCCGGCAAAGGCAGCAATTACCTCCGCCGAAGCACGGGACGGTGCCGTGACCAGCGCCGTGCCGGAAAGTTGTCGGATGTGCATGCCGGCCAGCGCCGACTTGCCACGCCCGCGTTCCGCCGTCACCACACAAACCTGTGCGGTGGCGTTGGCCAGCGCTGACAAAATCGCTTGCTGCTCAACGTCGGTTGGCCGTTAGCATGCTGCCACGGTGGTCGCGGAGGGTCACTGAGCGGCGTCAGTGGCTCACCTTGACGCCAGATTCTCGCCTGCGGGTTGGCGGCCAGAGTACGGCAAAAATGGTGAACAAAATGGGGGTGGCGATGGGCTCCGGCGTATCGCTCCAGCGCAGCGAGTCCGCATCGGGTTGCAGAGGCCAGCGTAAGAAGTCCGGCACCAGCAGCACCAGCCAGCTACCGGCACGCAAGGTCCCGCCAGCGCGGCAAACGCTGACACGTCAAAACCGGCGCGAGCGTCAAAGATGGCGTGCTGGAACTCGCGCCCGAGCAGCGTGACAAGTTTGCCAGGCTGGCAACAAGGAGGAGCGACGGTCTGCGGGCCCACCCACAGCACGTCGTGTCCGATAGCGTTGCGAAACGCTACTGCCTGCTCTGCGCACCAGTCAGGGTCGCCGCTAACCACCAGCAGACGGCGAATCCCTCCTGCGCCATTCGCGCGGCCTGCGCGAGCAGCTCATCCATGACCTTCGACATCCCGTTAAAGCGATTTACTGAAGGTGTTGCACTGGGACGGGTCGCCGCTATCGAAGCCGCGTTTCAGCCAGGTGTAGCGCTGCTGTGATGTGCCGTGAGTAAAGCTATCGGGTACCACGCGGCCCTGGCTCTGCTGCTGTAAGCGGTCATCGCCAATCGCTTCGGCAGCATTCAGCGCTTCTTCAAGATCGCCAGCCTCCAGAATCCCTGTTTTTGCATGTTATGACCCCAGACACCCGCAAAACAGTCGGCCTGAAGCTCCATGCGGACCGACAGGCGGTTCACTTCAGCCTGCGATGCGCCCTGCTGCATCTGACGGACTTTCGGCTCGATGCCGAGCAGTTTCTGGATGTGGTGCCCCACTTCATGCGCAATCACGTAGCCTGCGCAAAATCGCCGCCTGCACCGAGTTTGCTTTTCATATCGTCATAGAAAGAGAGGTCGATATAAACCGTGCTATCGGCCGGGCAGTAGAATGGCCCATCACCGACTGGCCGGTACCGCAACCGGTGCGGGTCGCGCCACGGTACATCACCAGACGCGGCGGCTGATAGGTTTTCCCCATTTCTTTAAACTGCTGCGCCCAGGTGTCTTCAGTGGTGGCAAGGATAACCGAGGTAAACTTTGCCGCTTCATCATCGTTCGGGTTGCTGACGCGCTGCGAGCTTTGTTGCTGGCTCTGACCAATGGGCTCGCCGGTCATCAGGCCGGTTAAGTCGACGCCGTAATAGCCCGCAACCAGCACGACAATCAGCAGAATGATACCGCCCTTACCGCTGGGAATACGGAAACCAGGGCCGCGCCCGGAGAGTGGGGATTCAGAACTGTTCCGCCGGTCTTCTACATTGTCGCTTTCACGACGGCCTTGCCAACGCATAACTACCTCGATCTTCTTTTATTGTTACTGATACGATCGTAGGCGGTTACGGGCAGGATTACCACTGGAAATACATCAGGAAGGGAGATGAGCGGGTCAACGCAGCGCCATCGGGCAAGCGACGAACACATTGCCGGATGGCGGCGTCAACGCCTTATCCGGCCTACGCGCAGGCGAGGCCGGGACGTCATAACTTAGTCCAGCTTCACGCCTAAACGATGCGCCACTTCTTCGTAGGCTTCGATCAGGCCGCCAAGGCTCTGGCGGAAACGGTCTTTGTCCATTTTATCCATGGTCTTTTTGTCCACAGACGGCTGCCGTCCGGCGAGAACTCATCACCCAGCACCACTTCGCCTTTGAACAGACCGAACTCCAGCTTGAAGTCCACGAGGATCAGGCCCGCGTCGTCGAACAGCTTTTTCAGCACGTCGTTCGCTTTGAAGGTCAGTTCCTGCATGCGCGCCAGGTTCTCTTTGCTCACCCAGCCGAAGGTTTCGCAGTAGGATTCGTTAACCATCGGGTCATGCATGGCATCGTTTTTCAGGAACAGGTCGAACAGCGGCGGGTTCAGCTCAATACCTTCCTCGATCCCTAAACGTTTCACCAGCGAACCGGCGGCGCGGTTACGGACAACGCACTCCACCGGCACCATATCCAGCTTTTTCACCAGACATTCGGTATCGGACAACAGCGCTTCCATTTGGGTCGGGATACCCGCTTCCGCCAGTTTGCTCATAATGAAATGGTTGAATTTGTTATTCACCATACCTTTACGATCGAACTGCTCAATGCGAGCGCCATCCCCTGCTGACGTATCGTTACGGAATTCGAGTACCAACAGATCCGGATTTTCGGTGCTGTATACGGTTTTCGCTTTACCACGATACAACTCAGCTAGCTTTTGCATCTTTGTCACTCCAGTGATGATTAACCATAAAAATTTGTGCTTTTCTGCTGACGCACACGTTTGCGTCACTATACAGAAAAAAGGGCCGGATTGCTCCAGCCCTGATAAATTACTTACTCAATGCCGCCTGGAATACTGCTACCAGGGCGTCATTTTGCGACTGCGTCAACGTATGACCTTTCGGATCGATGAACTGCAGGCTACTACGGTTGTCCAGGTCGCCGACCTGAAGCTTGTAGTCACCGGAGACCAGACCCGGATCGCTCGCGCCCAACGCCAGCCAGCTGCTGTCAGACAGCGGCTTATAGGTCACGGCGATGCTGCCCTGAGAACGGGTGCTGTCGGTCACTTTCATGCCCGCTTTTTCCAGCGCGCCCGGCAGACGCTGCCAGACCTGGTTGAACGGTGCGCGCACCACCAGCATTGGCAGACCGGTATCATCAGAAGCGCTCTGTACATCAAAGGTCGCGCCCGCGGAACCGCGAGAAGCCTGTGCGTCGCTGGCGTTCTTATCCAGACCAGCGGAAATCACGTTCAGCATTTCGGCGCTATAGCGCTGTAAAGAAGCGCGATCGGCCACCGGTTTGCCCGCCTGTTCCAGGTTAACCAGCTTCACCATCACCGCCTGCTGGTAGCCCTGTGGCTGCACGGAGATTTGATAGCGACCACGATACTGCTGGTCTTCATCAAGGCGATTCCACTCGACCCAGTCCGTCGTCAGCGTTTGGCTAGCATCATCACGTTTGGTGATGGTGTAGTTTTTCCCCTGAATTATGCTGACCACCTGCGGCCACAGAGAGCCGCTACGGCTATTTTCCACCAACAGCGTGGCGGTGTCGCCCGTAAACTGGGTACGCGCACCAGCGACCAGCGCCAACGGCTGAGCCGGCGGACGGATATCCAGCGCTTTACCGACGGCACCGCTGCCATTGGCGACAGGAATGTTGTAGTCGCCATTTTCGATCGGCAGGATCATGCCCGCAGGGGCGTGAAGTTCACTTAACGGCGTAGCGTCCAGATAGGACTCATCGCCGCTCACCTGGCGCTTATAACGCGAGTCGGAACTACAGGCCGCAAGCAGTAAAACCAGCGATACACCCGCAACCTTGGCCAGGCGCGACTTCTGTACTGAGTAAGCCATCAAATCTCCCTAAACTTTACAGCAAACCGGCATGCTTCAGTGCGGATGCCACCACGTCACGACCGTGGTCGGTAATCGGTGTCATCGGCAAGCGCATGGTGTCGGTCGCCACAAGCCCCAATTCCTTACATGCCCATTTCACCGGGATAGGATTGGGTTCGACAAATAATTTATTGTGCAGCGGCATCAAACGCTGGTTGATGATGCGCGCCTGCGCGAACTCTCCAGCTGCGGACAGTCTGCACATTTCCGCCATATCACGCGCCGCGACGTTCGCCGTTACCGAAATAACGCCTTGACCGCCGAGCTGCATGAAGTCCAGACCGGTTGCATCATCACCGCTGAGCAGGATGAAATCGTCTGAAACCAGCTCTTTGATCTGATGAACACGGCTTAAGTTCCCCGTGGCTTCCTTAATCGCGATAATATTTTTAATTTTCGCCAGGCGACCTACGGTTTCCGGCAGCATATCGCAGCCGGTACGGGACGGCACATTATACAGGATTTGCGGCAGGTCAGTATGCTCGGCAATCGCTTTAAAGTGCTGGAACAGACCTTCCTGGGTAGGACGGTTGTAGTATGGGGTAACGGTCAGGCAGCCAACGACGCCGCTGTCGTTGAAACGCTGGGTCAGGCTAATCGCCTCTGCGGTTGCATTTGCCCCCGTTCCTGCGATAACCGGAATACGGCCATCGGCCAGTTCCAGGGTGGTTAAGACCACATCGCCATGCTCTTCGTGGCTAAGCGTTGCTGACTCGCCGGTAGTCCCTACCGACACAATCGCCGAGGTTCCGTTGGCGACATGGTAATCAATCAGTTTTTTCAGGCTTGAACGGTCGACATTACCTTTTTCATCCATCGGCGTGACAAGCGCTACAATACTTCCCGTGAACATGGGCCATCCTCTGTGCTGACGTGCGGACATGAAACTCAATGGTACGTTTGGTACTGTAATAAAAGCAAGAGACTGAGGCCCTTCAGAATGTTGTATGCCGGTTTTTTTTATGCTTTCCTAGGGTATACCGCACCTTTTTAAAGGAAGAACAGGTTTGACAGCCTCATTACAACACTATCTGGTCATAACAGCCCTGGGCGCGGATCGCCCTGGCATTGTCAATACGATCACTCGTCACGTGAGCAGCTGCGGCTGTAATATCGAAGACAGTCGGTTGGCGATGCTGGGAGATGAATTCACTTTTATTATGCTGCTGTCCGGAACATGGAATGCGATTACGCTGATTGAGTCCACCTTACCGCTGAAAGGTGCGGAGCTGGACCTGCTGATCGTCATGAAACGAACCACCGCCAGCCCGAGACCGGCCATGCCGGCTACCGTGTGGGTACAGGTGGAAGTTCCTGATTCACCGCATATTATCGAGCGTTTTACTGCCCTGTTCGACAGCTGGGAGATGAATATTGCCGAGCTGGTGTCGCGTACCCAACCGGGCTCCGATGAAGGGCGGCGCAGTTGTTTATTCAAATTACCGCCCACAGCCCGGCTACGCAAAATGCATCAAATATTGAGCAAGCGTTCAAAGCCCTATGTACAGAATTGAAAGCGCAAGGCAGTATAAACGTGATTAATTATTCACAGCATGATGAACAGGATGGAGCTGAGTAATGAACCCACTGAAAGCCGGTGATATCGCACCGAAATTTAGTTTGCCCGATCAAGACGGCGAGCAAGTAAATTTGACCGACTTCCAGGGACAACGTGTTCTGGTCTATTTTTACCCGAAAGCGATGACCCTGGCTGCACCGTGCAGGCATGCGGCCTTCGCGATAATATGGACGAGCTGAAAAAAGCCGGCGTTGAGGTTCTGGGTATCAGCACCGATAAACCGGAAAAACTCTCCCGCTTCTCTGAAAAAGAGCTGCTGAACTTCACCCTGCTTTCCGATGAAGATCACCAGGTCTGCGAACAATTTGGCATCTGGGGTGAGAAAACCTTCATGGGGAAAACCTATGACGGTATTCACCGCATCAGTTTCCTGATTGACGCCGACGGCAAAATTGAACACGTCTTTGATGATTTCAAGACCAGCAACCACCATGACGTGGTGCTGGGCTGGCTGCAAGCCAACGCCTAAGCCAAATCAGCAACCCGGCCAAGCACAGCGAGGCCGGGAAGCATTGGCGTTTCCTCAGGGGTTGTGTCCGGCCACACGTCAGTCTGACGAATCCTCTTCTACCACCAGCCCATCCGGCCAGGCGTGCACGACCGCTTTAATCAACGTGGCCAGCGGAATGGCGAAGAACACGCCCCAGAACCCCCATAGGCCACCGAAAATTACCACCGAGAGAATGATCACCAGCGGATGCAGGTTCACCGCCTCAGAGAACAGCACCGGCACCAGCAGGTTGCCATCCAGCCCTGAATAATCAGATACACCGCAAACAGGCTCCAGAACTCGGTACCCAGGCCAAACTGGAACAGCGCCACGCAGACCACCGGAATGGTCACCACGAAGGCGCCGATGTAGGGAATCAGTACCGATAGCCCAACCAGCACCGCCAGCAGCAGCGAATAGTTGAGGCCAAACATCAGGAAACCGAGCCAGGTGGCGATTCCCACCACGATCATCTCCAGCACTTTGCCGCGAATGTAGTTGGTGATCTGCTGGTTCATCTCTTTCCACACCTGCCCCGCCAGCCCGCGGTTGCGCGGCAGCACGCGGCGTACGGCGTTGAGCATCTGCTCTTTATCCTTCACCAGGAAGAAGACCATCAGCGGCACCAGCACCAGATAGACCGCCAGCGTCAACAGCCCTACCAGCGATGCCACCGAGTACTTCACCACCGAGTCGCCCATCGTCAGCATGCGGGTGCGCATGTTTTCCGCCATGGCGTCGATAATCCCGCATCCATCAGCGCCGGATAACGTCGCGGCAGCGTGGCGGCATAGTCGGAAAGCTTATTGAGCATGCCCGGCATATCGTGAATCAGGTTAATGCCCTGCTGCCAGGCTATTGGCATCACCACAAATGACATCAGCAGCAGGATGCCGACAAACAGCACCAGCACCACGCTAGTCGCCCAGGTGCGCGACCAGCCCAGGCGCTCCAGGCGAACAGTCGGCCATTCCAGCAGGTAAGCCAGCACTAGTGCAACCAGCAGCGGCGCCAGCAGGCCACTGAAGAAAAACAGAATGCAAAACCCGGCCACCAGGATGACCAGCAGCGCGATGGCCTCCGGGTCGCTGAACCGGCGGCGGTACCATTGCATCAACATCTCGAGCATAAATCTATTCCCTGAAGCCTATCGCGTTCATACAGAACATGAATTGTATCTAAGTGTCACAAAAAAGACTCCGCTTTTTATTTTTATCCCTGCGATCTGGTGATTATCGTTTTCAACCCGTGATCAGATAGATACACTGCCAAAGTAGCCCATAATGGAACGTAACATTATGCTGTTGGTCAAAACAGGCACATCCCACATTACAGGACAGAGGTTATGTTCAGGCAGTTGAAAAAAACGCTGTTGGCATCCCTTATTGCGACGCTCGCTTTCGGCCAGATTGCCCCGCCTTCGCGGACACAACGGATAATCTGCCGGATATGGGTACATCCGCAGGAAGCACGCTCTCCATTGGTCAGGAGATGCAGATGGGGGATTACTATGTTCGACAACTGCGCGGAAGCGCGCCGCTGATTAACGATCCGCTGCTGGTGCAGTACATTAACTCACTGGGTATGCGGCTGGTCTCGCACGCTTTTTCCGTGCGCACCCCGTTCCATTTTTATCTGATCAATAACGACGACATTAACGCCTTCGCCTTCTTCGGCGGCAACGTGGTGCTGCACTCGGCGCTGTTCCGCTACTCAGATAACGAAAGCCAACTGGCGTCGGTCATGGCGCACGAAATCTCCCACGTCACCCAACGCCACCTGGCGCGCGCGATGGAAGATCAAAAACGCAATGCTCCGCTGACGTGGGTCGGCGCACTCGGTTCTATTCTGTTGGCGATGGCCAGCCCGCAGGCCGGGATGGCGGCGCTGAGCGGTACCTTAGCCGGTACCCAACAGGGCATGATCAGCTTTACCCGCCAGAACGAAGAAGAAGCTGACCGCATCGGTATTCAGGTACTTCAGCGCGCCGGCTTCGACCCGCAGGCCATGCCTGCATTTATGGAGAAGCTGCTCGATCAGTCACGCTACTCCTCACGTCCGCCGGAAATGCTGTTAACCCACCCCTTACCCGAGAGCCGTCTGTCCGATGCGCGTAACCGCGCCAACCAGATGCGTCCGGTGGTGGTGCAGTCTTCCGCCGACTTCTACTTTGCTAAAGCGCGTACGCTTGGCATGTACAACAACGGGCAAAACCAGCTCGGCAGCGACCTGCTCGACAGCTGGTCGAAAGGCAACGTGCGCGAACAGCACGCCGCCCAGTACGGTCGTGCGCTGTTGGCCATGGAAGCCAAAAATTACGCCGAAGCCAGCAAGCTGCTCCAGCCGCTGCTGAGCGCTGACGGTCAAAACGCCTGGTTCCTGGACCTGGCCACCGATATCGACCTGGGCCAGAACAAAACCAACGAGGCAATTAGCCGGCTGAAAAATGCCCGCGAACTGCGCACTAACCCAGTCCTTCAGCTTAACCTGGCTAACGCCCTGTTAGAGGGCGGGCAAGCTGGCGAAGCGGCCACCATTCTTAACCGCTACACCTTTAATAACAAAGATGATACCAACGGCTGGGATCTGCTGGCCCAGGCGGAAGCGAAGCTCGGCAACCGCGACCAGGAGCTGGCCGCACGCGCCGAAAATATGGCGCTGGTCGGTCGGCTCGACCAGGCCATTTCCCTGTTGAGCGCCGCCAGCGCGCAGGTGAAATTACGCAGCCTGCAGCAGGCGCGCTACGATGCGCGTATCGACCAGCTGCGAGAGCTGCAGGAACGCTTCCGCCCTTATCAGAAAATGTAACAGGAGAGACGATGACGGATTCGGTCACGATGTACCACAACCCGCGCTGCTCAAAGAGCCGCGAGACCTTGAGCCTGCTGAAAGATAACGGCATTGACCCCAACGTCGTGCTTTACCTCGACACGCCGCCAGACGCCGCAACCCTGGCTAAGCTGATTAAGATGCTTGGCCTCAGTAGCGCCCGCGAGTTGATGCGGCAGAAAGAAGATCTCTATAAAACGCTGAACCTTGCCGATAGTCAACTCAGCGAAGAGCAGCTTATCCAGGCGATGGTCGAGAACCCGAAACTGATTGAGCGCCCTATCGTGGTCAAAAACGGCCAGGCGCGCATTGGCCGCCCGCCGGAGCAGGTGTTGGAGATTGTGGGCTAATTTGCCTTAAGGCCGCAGCGCTTCCAGAAAGGCCTGCGGCGTCATATTCCCCAGCTTTTTCTGTTGCTTCCCGCCGTTGAATAACCCACACAACCTGCACGCCAGCTCGTCCGGCGTGTAGATACTTGCCGCCGGAATGATCTCTGCCAGCGGTGAAGCCACCGTGACCGCCTGCCGTTTTTCTCCCGAGGGCATGACGCTGGCGTTTATTCCTCGCTCAGCCAGATGCTGGCGCAGCGTGGCGATATACGCATCATTCAGCCACTCGTCACTTTTAATCTCAACAGATTGGGTATCACCCGGGAACTGCGCCAGCACCTCATCCAGCCAGTGAATCACCAGCGGCGACGACATCCCCGAGTAGATCCGCGCCGCGCACCAACCGCTCACCGGCTCCTGCCCCATAGCAGGTGATGATCGCCATCATCATCCATATGCAGCGACAACGCGCGGTAGTGCAGCGTTAGCGTCTGCGGCCGCATTCCCGCCTTGAGCGCCTTCTTACCCTGTAACGCCTGTTCAGCCGTTTTCGAATAAGATGGCGCCAGATAACGACTAAGCGTCGCCCGTGATAGCGGAATGCCTAAACCTTCCACCACGATAAACAGCAGATCGTCCAACGGCGCGCTAAGGATTTCACGCAGGGCGTTAATCAATACAATCTGTTCTTGTCTCATCGCTTTGTGTACAACCTTTGGCGTCGTACTTCGATCTGCCGTCTGCTCGCGATTACGCCAACGGCGAACCGTCGTCACGGAAATACCTAGCTCAACTGCCAGTTCACGGTCACTTTTATTCGATTCCTGGAGATATTTGCGGATACGTGGCGTCGTCGTCGCATTAGCGTGCAGCTTAATTTCCATGGCATTCCTTAAAAAGTAAGTAACTAATCATATGAGATTTATATGGGTTAAGTCGATGCATTGTGACCCGATTCACCTTTCTGCCCCACCTTTCTCCGATAATCCCCTCGTCGTTTTCTATTACATAACACACACAATGTCCGTTAATCTTATACGGAGTTCACAATGAACAATGTTCTGGGATTTTTAGAAGAGAAATTGATGCCGATTGCGGCGAAAACCGCACAGCAACGTCATCTCGGCGCTATCCGCGGCGCATATGTTTCCTTTATGCCGTTCATTATCGTCGGCTCTATCCTGCTGGTTATCTCGTCGTTCCCGAATCAGAGCTATCAGCAGTTTATGTCCAGCACTTTTGGCGCCAGCTGGAGCGCCATTATCGAGATTCCGTTTAACGCGGTCTTCTCCACCATGTCGCTGTTTATTAGCTTCCTCGTTGCCTACCGTCTGGCGGAGCACTACGGCGATGACAAAATCTCCAGCGGCATCCTCGCGCTGGTGTGCTTCCTTATCCTGACACCGTTTATTAAGGTCGCCGAGAACGGCGGCATTACCGTGATGCCGGTAGAATGGATTGGCACCAAAGGGCTGTTCGTCGCCATGATTGGCTCGCTGCTATGGACGGAGCTGTTCTGCTGGCTGAAGCGCAAAAAGCTGGTGATCAAAATGCCCGAAGGGGTACCGCCCGCGGTGCAGGAATCATTTGCCGCGCTGATCCCCGCGCTGGTGGTGATGATTCTGGTGCTGGCTATCCGCATCGGTTTTGAAAACACCCACTACAACACCATTCACCAATTTATTTACGACGTCGTCGCCACCCCGGTTCGTCATTTCGGCACCTCCTACTTTGGCGCGCTGATGACGGTATTCAGCATCACGATTCTGTGGTCGGTGGGGATTAACTCCGGCTCCATGGTCAACGGCATCATCCGTCCGCTGTGGATGGAAAACCAGACCGACAACATCGCCGCCATTCAGGCGGGCGTCACGCCGCCTCATATTATTACCGAACAGTTTTTCGACATGATCTGGATGGGCGGTGCCGGGGCCACGCTGTCACTGGTCATCGCAATGCTGATTTTCGCCCGCAGTAAAAACATGCGCGAAGTGGCGCGTCTGGGTGCGGGGCTTCCATCTTTAATATCAATGAACCGGTGCTGTTTGGCCTGCCGGTGATCATGAACCCAATCATGCTGATTCCGTTCAACCTGGTACCGCTGGTGCTGGTGACCATCCAGTATCTGGCGATGAAAATCGGTGCGGTTGCGGTCACTACCGGGGTGTTTATCCCGTGGACGCTGCCGCCGGTCATCAGCGGATTTATCGTCACCGGGCATATTTCCGGCAGCGTGATGCAAATTATTAACCTGCTGATTGGCGCGATGCTGTACCTGCCGTTTATGCGCATCGTCGACAAGCAGTACCGCAATGCGGAAATCAGTGCCGTTGAGGAATCCGGCACGCTAGCAAAACAGGAGTAGCAAAGGATGTGGGGAATTATTGCAACCTGGCGCATGGCGCTGGAAGGCGTAGGCGAGTCAGCTTCTGCGCTGGCGGCTGGAAGCGCAGCAACAACGTCCGTCGTGGATGCCGTGGTCGCGGTAGAGGATTTTCCGTTCTATAAATCGGTGGGCTATGGCGGCCTGCCCACCGAGAACGGCGAGGTTGAGCTGGACGCGGCCTGGATGGACGGCGACACCCTGGCCTTTGGAGCCGTAGGCAATCTGGTCGACATCGCTAACCCGGTTAAAGTCGCCCAGGCCCTGGGCCGCCAGCGCTATAACTCGCTGCTGGTCGGCCAGGGGCGCGAGAATGGGCGCTGAGCCAGGGTTTCGCCGAGAAAAAAATGCTCACCGAACGCGCGATGCAGCACTACCGCAAGCGCTGTCGCGAAACGCTGGATAAAGGGTTAAGCCCCTACGATGGTCACGACACCGTCGGCGTGATTGCTCTCGATAAAAAAGGGTCAATGAGCGTCGCCACCTCGACCAGCGGCCTGTTTATGAAAAAACGCGGCGGATTGGCGACTCGCCAATTATCGGCTCTGGCTTCTACTGCGACAGTCAGATTGGCGCGGCTACCGCCACCGGCGTGGGCGAAGATCTCATGAAAGGCTGCACCAGCTATGAAATTGTTCGCCGTATGGAACAGGGAATGACGCCGCAGCAGGCGGCTGATTCCGTGGTTTACGAACTGGAAGATAAGCTGATGTCGCGCTTTGGCCGCGCGGGGATCTCTCCGTGGTCTGTATGAACCGCAAAGGCGAGTTCGGCGCCGCGACCAACATCAAAACCTTCTCTTTCGTGGTCGCAACCGCCACCCAGCCGCTCACGGTGTTCCGCGCCGAGCGCGTCAAAGAGAAAACCCATTATCAGCCGGTGGACGACGCCTGGATGCAGGCCTATGCCGATCGCATTCGCGCGCCCATTGAGGAGTAAACGATGATTCACTACCGATTAGTCACGGCGCTGCCCAGCGAACAGGAACAGTGTCATCTTATCACCAGACCCGATAGCCCTTGCTCCAGCAGGATGCGCTACGTAAAAACCCGCTGATTGCCGAGATGACGGCGCGCGCCGCTCAGGGAAAACTGGCGGATACCTGTTTCGGTTGCGGGCCGTTCGCCCGTATCACGCTGGTGCCGCAAAGCGCATGGCAGGACAATCTGACCGATTCACTGCTCACTTTTCTGCGCCCGCTGTTTGCTTCACCGATGTGCCGCGAGGTACTGCTGGATTGCACGCAAATTCACGACACGGTACTGGCGAAAACCCTGCGCTTCCTGTTTAACCAGCAGCACCGGCTGACGGATCTCGGGCTGAAAACCACGGCGCAAAACGATACACGTCTGACCCATATTTATGCCTACTGCCCGGATAGCGAACTGGCGCGCCTTGAGCCGCTGTTTAAGCAACAGCAGGCCATCGCCAACGGGATGATTGCCGCCCGACGCCTGGCGGATATTCCCTCCGAGCAATGCACACCGCAGTTTGTGGTGGAAGAAGCGCAGCGCCTGTGCGCGGCCTTCCCTGCACTGCGCTGTGAGGTTTTGGATGAGCAAGCGATTATCGAGCAAGGTCTGGGTCTGCTGCACGCGGTAGGCAAAGGGCCAGTCGTCCTCCGCGCCTGCTGGCGATTCACTATGAGGGAGCGAGTCATGGCCCGGTACGCAGCTACGTCGGCAAAGGCATCACCTTCGACACCGGCGGTCTGTGGCTGAAAGACGGCGCGGGCATGTATACGATGAAATACGACATGTGCGGCGCAGCCAACGTCCTGGGCTTGATGCTAAGCATCGCCGAGCTGGCGTTACCGGTGCGGGTGATGGGCGTGCTGGCGCTGGCGGAAAACGCTATCGGCCCGGACGCCATGCAGCCGGGTAGCGTGGCGCGCGCCTGCAACGGCATGACGGTGGAGATCAACAACACCGATGCCGAAGGCCGTCTGGTGCTCTCGGACGCCATCGCCTGGGCCAGCCAGCGCCATGCACAAACGCGTTATATCATCGACTTAGCCACCCTTACCGGCGCAGTAGTCAAAGCGCTGGGCTATGAGCTGAGCGGGCTGATGACCCAGGATAACGCACTGCGCTCAGCGTTAACCCTGGCCGGTGAACAGAGCGGTGATGAAGTGTGGTCGCTGCCGCTCGATGCGCGGTTGAAAAAGCAAACCGAGAGCGCGATTGCCGATCTGTGCAACACGCCGACCAACAACGCGGCGATCAGCGCTTCTGCCGCCTGGCTGCTGCATCACTTCTGTCCTGCGGATATTCCGTGGGCACATCTTGACGTCAGCGGGACGGCGCTGTGGCGTGAAGGCGGCAAAAGCGTGGCATCGGGCAGGCCAATTCCGCTGCTGATGCAGCATTTGCTCAACGATTTGTCCCTCAACAGTTAACCCCCCGCCCGGCCGAGCATCGCGACGCCGGGCATTTCCTTCTGATAAGCTCAGCTTAACTATCAGCTTTCTCTCCGAGCCGCACTGACATAGCGCCTACCGCTGATAACATTTGTCATGAACGTTCAGTTTTTATATATAACACCATGTTTTTAAAAACTATTTAAACTGAGATGACAGTTCAACTCACATCGGTAATTCTGCGTTTACACAACGAAAAAACCTGATGATAAGGAGCAAAATGAACTGGAATATTCAGAAATTCATTGTCTGCCCTGATACCGGGACCATGTATAGTCTGGCCGTCAGCGCCAAAAACCTACAGATGATTCTCTGGTGTAAAGGCGACTACTTTTTACGTCAGGGTTCGGTGATGGACAGCACGCCGTTTGGCATGGTTGTGAACGGGAAAGTCAGGAAAATTCAGGTGCTGCACGCGTTCCCGTATAGCCTTTCGCTGTGGGATTATTTCAAACAACGCACGCTTTGCCCCGGCAATGAAATGCCGGAGCTCCGGCGCTGTCCGCGCCAGACGGTATGCGCCTTCCAGCTTTGCCCTTACGGCGCGCAGGAAACCTAGAGTTTCAGAATTTCTTTAACAAACGGGATGGTCAGCTTACGCTGGGCGGTGATGGAGGCATGATCGAGCTGATCCAAGGTCTGGAATAACGTTCGCATCTCCCTGTCCAGGCGCTTGAGCATAAAACGGCAGACATCGTCCGGCATTTCAAAACCACGTAGACGGGCACGCAGCTGCAAGGCCTGGAGCTTGTCTTCGTCCGAGAGCGGCTGCAGCTTGTAGATTTGCCCCAATCAAGGCGCGAAGCGAGATCCGGCAGGCCTAAATTCAGCTGGCGCGGCGGACGATCGCCGGTGATCAGCAAGCGCGTATTGCCGGATTCCAGAATGCGGTTATACAGGTTGAAGATCGCCATCTCCCACGGTTCGTCTCCCGCCACGCACTCGATATTATCGATACAGACCAGCGAGAGCTGCTCCATTCCTTCCAGCACTTCCGGTACAAACCAGGTGCGTTTATCCAGCGGAACGTAGCCAACCGCGTCGCCGCGCTGAGAGAGTTCGGCACAAGCCGCGTGCAGCAAATGGCTGCGCCCGGCGCCTTCGCGCGCCCAGATATAGATGTATCCGCTATGTTCCTGCCGCAGCACATTTTGCAGTGCGGCAAGTAAAGAAGGGTTATCGCCCGGGAAGAAACTCGCAAAGGTTTCGTCGTCGGGAAGATAAAGTGGCAAAGAGAGCTGTGCCGGTGCGTTCAGAGGAGACCTCAACATGGGCTTACGAAAAAACGTGAAGAGTTTACCACAGAAATAACGGATGAGAGAACCGGGCGGCGATCCCGCCCGGTTTGCGGATCACGACTTCGCTTCGTCGCTGTCCGCGGCGTCCAGCACCACTTCTTCCGGGCGCAGTACGCTGATAAGTTTAAAGACCAGGCTCAGGCAGATACCGACGATCGTCGCCAGCGCCATACCTTTCAGCTCGGCCGCGCCAATGTGTACTTTCGCGCCGCTGACGCCAATGATCAGAATCACGGAGGTGAGGATCAGGTTCTGTGCTTTGCTGTAATCGACTTTCGATTCGATCAGCACGCGGATACCGGATGCGCCGATCACCCCGTACAGCAGCAGAGACACACCGCCCATCACCGGCAGCGGGATAATCTGAATGGCCGCCGCCAGCTTGCCGACGCAGGAGAGCAGAATCGCAATAATCGCCGCGCCGCCGATAACCCAGGTGCTGTACACGCGGGTAATCGCCATCACGCCAATGTTTTCACCGTAAGTGGTGTTCGGGTAGAACCGAAGAAACCAGAAATCACCGTCGACAGACCGTTGGCGAACATTGAGCGATGCAGGCCCGGGTCGCGAATCAGGTCTTTTTTGACGATGTTCGCCGTCACCACCAGGTGACCGACGTGCTCGGCAATCACCACCAGCGCCGCCGGTAAAATAGTGAAGATAGCGAACCACTCGAAACGCGGGGTATAGAAGGTTGGCAGCGCGAACCAGTGCGCCTGCGCAATCGGCGTGGTATCCACTACGCCCATCACGAAGGACAGCGCATAACCGACCAGCACGCCGATCAGAATCGGGATAATCGCCAGGAAGCCGCGGAACAGCACGGAGCCGAATACGGTCACGCCGAGCGTCACCAGGGAAATAATAATGGTTTTGGTATCCGCTGACTGGCCATCCGGCGGCAGCAGGCCTGCCATGTTGGCCGCTACGCCCGCCAGCTCAAGACCGATGACGGCAACGATTGCGCCCATCGCCGCCGGCGGGAACATCACGTCCAGCCAGCCGGTACCCGCTTTCTTCACAATGAAAGAGACCAGGCAGAACAACACACCGCACATAATAAAGCCGCCCAACGCCACTTCATAACCTAACGGCAGCAGCAGCAGCACCGGAGAAATAAAGGCAAAGCTCGACCCGAGGTAGGCCGGAATTTTCCCTTTACAGATAAAGAGGTACAGCAGCGTGCCGATGCCGTTGAACAGCAGCACGGTGGCTGGGTTAATGTGGAACAGCACGGGCACCAGCACGGTTGCGCCAAACATGGCGAATAAATGCTGCAAACTAAGCGGGATGGTCTGTAAAAGCGGTGGTCTCTCACTTACCCCAATTGCGCGGCGCGTCATTGTGTTTTCCTCTGTGTTATTAGTCTGGGTTTTTTATTCAAAAAAAAGCCGACTATCAAAGTCGGCTCTTTTTATTTTTTCGTTTACTTGGTACCAAAAATCTTATCGCCGGCATCGCCGAGGCCCGGGATGATGTATCCCTGCTCATTCAGCCCCTGGTCGATCGATGCGGTGTACAGCTCGATGTCCGGATGCGCTTTCTCCAGCGCCGCGATACCTTCCGGCGCAGCAACCAGCACCAGCACCTTAATGCTGGAGCAGCCCGCTTTTTTCAGCAGGTCGATAGTGGCGATAACGGAGCCGCCGGTCGCGAGCATCGGGTCAACGATCAGCGCCATACGCTCATCAATGTTGGAAACCAGCTTCTGGAAGTACGGTACCGGCTCCAGCGTCTCTTCGTCACGGTACATACCCACCACGCTGATACGCGCGCTTGGGACGTTTTCCAGTACGCCATCCATCATCCCCAAGCCTGCACGCAGGATTGGCACGACGGTAATTTTCTTACCTTTGATCTGGTCGATTTCTACCGGGCCGTTCCAGCCTTCGATAGTCACTTTTTCCGTTTCCAGACCGGCAGTGGCTTCATAAGTCAGCAGGCTACCGACTTCGGAGGCGAGTTCACGGAAGCGTTTGGTGCTAATGTCGTTCTCACGCATCAGGCCCAGCTTGTGTTTGACGAGTGGGTGTTTAACTTCCACAATCTTCATTCTCTTTCTCCTTTAGATGGGGCAGCCACAAAAAAAATCGCGGGATTATACCGCTTTTTTTCGGCTGCGCCATACCTATGATGATTGACCAGGATCAAGCAAAGCGGCGAATGGCGCATCTGTCAGTATAAGACAGGATAAAAATAAACCCGACGAGCGGGGTTTTATTTTATCTATTCAGCGAGTTAAAGCTCGCTGCCGTTGGTTGCAATCACCTTTTGATACCAGGCAAAAGATTTTTTACGACTGCGCGCCAGCGTACCGTTGCCTTCGTTGTCTTTGTCGACATAGATAAAGCCATAGCGCTTTTTCATCTCGCCGGTGCCCGCAGATACCAGGTCGATACAGCCCCACGGCGTGTAGCCCATCAGATCCACGCCATCTTCCACGACCGCTTTTTTCATTTCGGCGATATGCGCGGAGAGATAGTCGATACGATACTGGTCGTTCACCGTGCCGTCGCTCTCCAGCACGTCGATGGCGCCAAAGCCGTTCTCCACGATAAACAGCGGCAGCTGATAGTGATCGTAGAACCAGTTCAGCGAGTAGCGCAGGCCCACCGGGTCAATCTGCCAGCCCCAGTCGGACTTCTGCACATACGGGTTGGAAACCAGGCTGGTGGTTTCGTCGTAGTCGAGCTGCGGGTTATCGTCGGTGGCCTTGGTGGCAAACGACATATAGTAGCTAAAGCCGATGTAGTCGACGCAGCCCTCAGTGAGCGCCTGACGGTCTTCATCGGTGATATCCAGCGCAAAACCGCGACGCTGGAAGTAGTTCAGCAGGTGCTGCGGATACTTACCGCGCACGTGCACGTCGGTAAACCAGTAGCGGCGATGCATGGCGTTCATTGCCATCATCATGTCGTTCGGCGCGCAGGTCAGCGGATAGATAGGACACATGGCGATCATGCAGCCAATTTGCAGCGCCGGGTTGATTTCACGCGCCGCCTTCACCGCCAGAGCGCTGGCCACCAGCTCGTAGTGTGCGGCCTGGTACATCACCGGCTCGCGATCCTCACCCGGCTGGTACTTCAGGCCAGAGTTGGTAAACGGTGCGAAATCTTCGTGGTAGTTGGCCTGGTTGTTGATTTCATTAAACGTCATCCAGTACTTCACTTTGTGCTGGTAACGGGTAAACACCACTTTGGCGAAGCGGACAAAGAATTCAATCAGCTTACGGTTGCGCCAGCCGCCGTACTCCGTGACGAGGTGATACGGCATCTCAAAGTGCGACAGCGTGATAACCGGCTCAATCCCCAGCTTCAGGCACTCATCGAACAGGTCGTCATAGAACTGCAGGCCCGCTTCGTTTGGCGTCAACTCGTCGCCATTCGGGAAAATACGCGTCCAGGCAATAGAGGTACGGAAGCATTTGTAGCCCATCTCAGCGAATAGCTTCAGGTCGTCTTTATAGCGATGGTAAAAGTCGATGGCTTCATGGTTGGGGTAATTTTTCCCCGGCAGCACGCCGTCGGTAATTTCACGCGGCACGCCGTGCGCACCCGCCGTCATCACGTCCGCGACGCTTACCCCCTTGCCGCCCTCTTTCCAGCCGCCTTCCAGTTGATGTGCTGCGACCGCGCCGCCCAGAGAAACCCAGCTTTAAATCCAGACATATCTTTCCCTCGTTAATCAGTAAGTTGTCGCTGCGAATAGTGCTGATTGAAATGGTAAACCGCGCCAATAAGCCCGGCGTCGTTGCCGTGGCTGACGGTATCGATGTAGTCGGCAATGCCAAACCAGGCAAGGTGCTCGCGCATCAGCGCCAGGAAACCGGGACGTTCAACAATGCCGCCGCCGATGAGAATCGTCTGCGGGTCGAACAGGTTCACCAGGTTATAGAGGCCAGTGCCCAGGCCGTTGAAAAATTCGGCGACCAGGCGCTGGCAGACGACATCGCCCGCGTCGAAGCGGTCGAAAATTTCCTCGCCGGTGGCCTCTTCCAGCGTTTTGCCAAGATGCTGCGCATAGCGATAGCGAAGTACGCGCAGGGTACAGTTTTCGTTCATGGAGTAGCGGCGTACGTCGCGAGAACCGGGCGTGAAGTTTGCATATAACCGAATTCGCCAGCGCGAAAACGCGCGCCGTGCACCAGCTGATTGTTGCAGAAAATGGCGCCGCCGATGCCGGTACCGATGGTCAGCACCAGAAAATCGGACAGTTCGGCCCCTTTGCCCTGCCAACGCTCGGCCAATAACACACAGTTGGCGTCATTTTCGATAGCGACGGGCAGCCCGCAGCGCGCCTCCAGCCAGTCTTTAATGGCAAAGTTGTCGAAGCGGCGAATCGCACCGCCCATTTCGATATAGCCGGTATGCGGGTTAACGTAGCCAGGCGCGCTGATGGCGACGCCTTCACATTCGGGATGGGCGGTGATCCAGCCTGCTATCGCCGCGAGAATCTGCTCGCCATCGCTGTCAGTGATAGGCTGTTTTCCCTTTTCCAGCAGCTCGCCGCTGTCGGCGACCACCCCATTTTTAACGCCGTACCCCCAATATCAAAGGCAGCAATTTTCATTCCATTCAATCCCTTCTGGCCATTTTCAGATCGCTTACCGGGCGCTATGCAACAAAAACAGAAACCGGTTTCATTACTATGATGTGGATTCATCAGAGAGGATGCAAGGACAAGGGTGTACCCGGTTTCATTTTCGTGAGCAGTATCATATTTGACCAATTTAATGATGGAATCGCAGCAAAATACGCAGGCGAAAAATTGGGTGCAGAATAGGCTCGCAAACGTTTGCCTGGACTGATAGAATTGCGCCGATTTTTCTTGCTATCGCAAATGCGTGGAGACTTGCAGTGACCGACAAAACCTCTCTCAGCTATAAAGATGCCGGTGTTGATATTGACGCAGGAAACGCTCTGGTTGACCGTATCAAAGGGGTGGTGAAGAAAACGCGCCGTCCGGAAGTGATGGGTGGACTAGGCGGTTTCGGTGCCTTGTGTGCGCTGCCGCAAAAATATCGTGAACCGGTGCTGGTGTCTGGCACTGACGGCGTTGGCACGAAGTTACGTTTAGCGATGGATTTAAAACGTCATGACACCATCGGCATTGACCTGGTCGCCATGTGCGTCAACGACCTGGTGGTTCAGGGCGCCGAGCCGCTGTTCTTCCTCGACTATTACGCCACCGGCAAGCTGGACGTCGACACGGCGGCAAGCGTGATCAACGGCATCGCCGAAGGCTGCCTGCAGTCCGGCTGTGCGCTGGTCGGCGGTGAAACCGCTGAAATGCCGGGCATGTACCACGGCGAAGATTACGACGTAGCGGGTTTCTGCGTGGGCGTGGTCGAAAAATCTGAAATCATCGACGGCAGCAAAGTCACCGATGGCGACGTGCTGATCGCGCTGGGCTCCAGCGGCCCGCACTCCAACGGCTACTCGCTGGTGCGCAAAATTGTCGAAGTCAGCGGCTGCAACCCGGACACCACCATGCTGGAAGGCAAAACCCTGGCCGACCATTTGCTGGCACCGACCCGCATTTACGTGAAATCCATTCTTGAGCTGATTGCGAACGTCGACGTTCACGCCATCGCCCACCTGACCGGCGGCGGCTTCTGGGAAAACATCCCGCGCGTACTGCCGGACAACACCCAGGCGGTGATCGACGAGTCCTCCTGGCAGTGGCCTGCGGTGTTCAACTGGATGCAGGATGCCGGTAACGTTAGCCGTCATGAAATGTACCGCACCTTTAACTGCGGCGTCGGCATGGTGATCGCCCTGGCGGCGGATCAGGCCGATAAAGCCATCGCCCTGATGAACGAAAAAGGTGAAAACGCGTGGAAAATCGGCTATATCAAAGCCACGGATTCCGAACAGCGTGTGGTCATCGAGTAAATGAAAAATATCGTGGTGCTGATTTCCGGCAACGGCAGCAACTTACAGGCCATCATTGATGCCTGTGAGCAGAAAAGGATTCATGGCACCATCCGGGCAGTATTCAGCAATAAGGCCGATGCCTTCGGCCTTGAGCGCGCCCGCTCTGCAGGTATTCCTCAGCATGCCCTGTCTGCCAGCCAGTTCGCCAGCCGCGAGGCGTTCGACCGCGAGCTGATGCACGAGATTGACGCCTACGCGCCGGATGTCGTGGTGCTGGCGGGATACATGCGCATCCTGAGCGCTGAATTCGTACAGCACTATCGGGGCAAACTGCTCAACATCCACCCTTCCCTGCTGCCAAAATATCCCGGCCTGAATACCCATCGTCAGGCGCTGGATAACGGCGATGCGGAACACGGCACTTCCGTGCACTTCGTGACCGAAGAGCTGGACGGTGGGCCGGTCATATTGCAGGCCAAGGTACCGGTTTTTGACGGTGATGACGAAGCGGAAATCACTTCACGCGTGCAGGTTCAGGAACATGCTATCTACCCGCTGGTGGTGGGCTGGTTCCTCGATGGCCGCCTGAAGATGCAGGATAATCACGCCTGGCTTGATGGCGTACAGCTGCCGCCCGCGGGCTACGCGGCGGAAGAGTGATATCACGTCGATACGCACAATAATGAGGGGGGCCTTTATGGCCCTCTTTTTTATGCCTTTTTATCCGTACCACAGGTACGAAGAAAGGCTAAAAAAAGCTTACATATCAAAACGGATAGCGAATAATTTCTTAAGCAAAACCGGATAACTGTCATACTAAGATGACACAGTTGGACATAACCCGGCAAAGCTAGCAATATAAACAGTGAGACGACTTTGCCGCGTCCCGTGAATTAACCGGAGTGTGAGTAGTAATGGGTCAGGAAAAACTGTACATCGAAAAAGAACTGAGCTGGTTGTCCTTCAACGAGCGCGTCCTTCAGGAAGCGGCAGATAAAAGCAACCCGCTGATTGAGCGCATGCGTTTTCTGGGATCTACTCCAACAACCTCGACGAATTTTATAAGGTCCGCTTTGCGGAACTGAAGCGTCGCATCATCATCAGCGAAGAACAGGGCGTGACCACACATTCCCGCCACCTGCTGAGTAAAATCCAGGCCCGGGTGCTGAAAGCCGACCAGGAGTTCGATGGACTGTACAACGAACTGCTGCTGGAGATGGCGCGAAACCAGATCTTCCTGATTAACGAACGCCAGCTGTCCGTCAACCAACAGGGCTGGCTGCGTCACTACTTTAAGCAGCACCTGCGCCAGCACATCACGCCGATTCTGCTGAACCGCGAAACCGACCTGGTGCAGTTCCTGAAAGACGATTACACCTATCTGGCGGTGGAAATTATCCGTGGCGAAGAGATCAACTACGCGCTGCTGGAAATTCCTTCTGATAAGGTTCCGCGCTTCGTTAATCTGCCGCCGGAGACGCCACGTCGCCGCAAACCAATGATTCTGCTGGATAACATCCTGCGCTATTGCCTTGACGACATCTTCAAAGGCTTCTTCGACTACGATGCTCTCAACGCCTACTCGATGAAAATGACCCGTGATGCCGAGTACGATCTGGTGCACGAAATGGAATCGAGCCTGATGGAGCTGATGTCCTCCAGCCTCAAGCAGCGCCTCACCGCCGAACCGGTGCGCTTTGTTTATCAGCGCGACATGCCGGATGCGATGGTCGAAATGCTGCGCAAAAAGCTGACCATCTCCCGCTACGACTCAATCGTGCCGGGCGGCCGCTACCACAACTTTAAGGACTTTATCGGCTTCCCGAACGTCGGTAAGGCCAACCTGGTCAACAAACCACTGCCGCGCCTGCGTCACCTGTGGTTCGATAAGTTCCGCAACGGCTTTGACGCCATTCGCGAGCGCGATGTGCTGCTCTATTATCCGTACCACACGTTTGAACACGTGCTCGAACTGCTGCGTCAAGCCTCCTTCGACCCGAGCGTGCTGGCGATCAAAATCAACATCTATCGCGTGGCGAAAGATTCGCGCATCATCGATGCGATGATTCACGCCGCGCACAACGGTAAGAAAGTGACGGTGGTGGTCGAGCTACAGGCGCGCTTCGACGAAGAGGCCAACATCCACTGGGCGAAGCGGCTCACCGAAGCGGGCGTTCATGTCATCTTCTCCGCGCCGGGGCTGAAAATTCACGCCAAACTGTTCCTCATCTCGCGTAAAGAAGGCGATGATGTGGTGCGTTACGCCCATATCGGCACCGGTAACTTTAACGAGAAAACCGCGCGTATTTACACCGACTACTCGCTGCTGACCGCCGACGCGCGTATCACCAACGAAGTGCGCCGGGTATTTAACTTTATTGAGAACCCCTATCGTCCGGTGAGCTTCGACTATCTGCTGGTATCCCGCAGAACTCGCGCCGCCTGTTGTACGAAATGATCGACCGCGAGATCGCCAACGCTCAGAACGGTATCGCAGCCGGGATCACCCTCAAGCTCAACAACCTGGTGGATAAAGGCCTGGTCGATCGCCTGTATGCGGCCTCCAGTTCGGGCGTACAGGTCAATCTGCTGATTCGCGGCATGTGTTCTTTGATTCCTGAATTAGAGGGGATCAGCGAAAATATTCGTGTGATCAGCATCGTTGATCGTTTCCTTGAGCACGACAGGATCTATATTTTTGAGAACGGCGGCGATAAACGCGTTTATCTCTCCTCTGCTGACTGGATGACCCGTAATATTGATTACCGTATTGAAGTGGCGACGCCGCTGCTCGATCCGCGTCTCAAACAACGGATCCTCGATATTATCGATATTCTGTTTAGCGACACGGTGAAAGCCCGCTTTATTGATAAAGAACTGAGTAATCGCTATGTTCCGCGCGGCAACCGCCGTAAGGTCCGCTCGCAGCAGGCGATTTACGATTACATCAAATCACTTGAACAACCTGACTAACCTATGCCAATAAAAAGCAAAGCACCCCGGCCGCAGGAATTTGCGGCGGTTGATCTTGGTTCGAACAGTTTTCACATGGTCATTGCGCGCGTCGTCGACGGAGCAATGCAGATCATCGGCCGCCTGAAACAGCGCGTTCATCTGGCTGACGGTCTGGATGAGAACAACATGCTGAGCGAAGAGGCCATGGAACGCGGGTTAAGCTGCCTGTCGCTGTTTGCCGAGCGACTACAGGGCTTCTCCCCTTCCAGCGTCTGTATCGTGGGCACGCACTCGTTACGTCAGGCCGCCAACGCGACCGAGTTTCTCAAGCGCGCGGAAAAAGTGATCCCCTACCCGATTGAAATCATCTCCGGGAATGAAGAAGCCCGTTTGATTTTCATGGGCGTAGAGCACACACAGCCGGAGAAAGGCCGCAAGCTGGTCATCGACATCGGCGGCGGCTCAACGGAGCTGGTGATTGGCGAAGATTTCGAACCCAAGCTGGTGGAAAGCCGTCGTATGGGGTGCGTGAGTTTCGGCCAGCAGTTCTTCCTGGCGGGCACCATCAACCGCGAGAACTTCCAGCGCGCCCGTATGGCGGCAGTGCAAAAGCTGGAAACGCTGGCGTGGCAGTTCCGCATCCAGGGCTGGAACGTGGCGATGGGCGCTTCCGGCACCATTAAGGCCGCGCATGAAGTGCTGCTCGAAATGGGCGAAAAAGACGGTTTCATCACCCCTGAGCGCCTGGAGAAGCTGGTGGAAGAAGTGCTGAAGTATAAGAACTTCAGCAGCCTGAGCCTGCCGGGACTTTCCGAAGAACGTAAAGGCGTGTTTGTGCCGGGGCTGGCGATTCTTTGTGGGGTGTTCGACGCGCTGGCCATTAAAGAACTTCGTCTATCTGACGGCGCGCTGCGTGAAGGCGTGCTGTATGAGATGGAAGGCCGCTTCCGCCATCAGGACGTGCGTAGCCGCACCGCGCAAAGCCTGGCAAACCAGTACAATATCGACCGCGAGCAGGCCCAGCGCGTACTCGAAACCACCATGCAAATGTACGATCAGTGGCTGGAGCAAAACCCGAAGCTGGGGAATCCGCAGCTGAACGCGCTGCTGAAATGGGCATCGATGCTGCACGAAGTGGGGCTGAATATTAATCACAGCGGTATGCATCGCCACTCCGCCTACATTCTGCAAAACAGCGATCTACCGGGGTTCAATCAGGAGCAACAGTACCTGATGGCGACGTTGGTACGCTTCCATCGTAAAGCCATCAAGCTCGACGAACTGCCGCGCTTTACCCTGTTCAAGAAGAAGCAGTTCCTGCCGATGATCCAGCTGCTACGCCTGGGCGTGCTGCTGAACAACCAGCGTCAGGCAACCACCACGCCGCCGACGCTGAAGCTCACGACCGAAGCCAACCACTGGACGCTCTGCTTCCCGCACGACTGGTTTACTCAGAACGCGCTGGTGCTGCTCGATTTGGAAAAAGAGCAGGAATACTGGGAGAGCGTTACCGGCTGGTTGTTAAAAATCACCGAGGAGCGTGCGCCCGACGAAGTTGTCGCGGCCTGATTCGCTGCTTTTGCACTCCGCTGCCACCAGCTCCTCAAGGGGAGCTGGCCTACCAATGCTATAACCCTGCAAGTAATCAATACCCAACGCAATCGCCGCCTGACGAATCTCTTCGTTCTCCACATATTCTGCCACCACGCGCATTTTCTTCATCCGCGCCAGATGGCAAATCGACGACACAATCTGATAATCCATACTGCTGGTAGCAATATTGCGGATAAAGCTGCCGTCAATTTTGAGGATATCAGCGCTGATATGCTTAAGCCTGGCGTAGCTGGCGTAGCCGGTACCAAAATCATCTATCGCCACCCGACAGCCTAATTCCTGCAACTCTCGCAGCGTGCGACGCGCCTGCTCAACGTTGACCAATGAATGACTTTCCGTAATTTCAAAGACCAACTGCCAGGCTTCGATGCCATACTCTTCCAGCAATAGCGCGACCTGTTTGGAAAAGCCTAGCCCGCTTGCCGTTGATGGCGCCAGGTTCAGCGCCAGCCGCATACCCGGGTTGCTCGCCCGGCGGCTGGCCATAAAGCGCAGCGTATTTTCCAGTACCCACAGGTCGATACGCGAGGCCATACCAAATTCGTGAGCGACCGGCAGGAACAGCGTTGGCGAGATCAACTCATCATCATCATCGCCCAACATTCGCAAAAGCACTTCGTGATAATTATCGCCGCGAATGCCGACGATCGGCTGCGCCATCAGGCGGAAACGGTCGTTCTCCAGCGCCTGCTGAACGCGGACCATCATGGCGATTTTGTCCTTCAACTCCTGCTGTAAATGCTGCGCGCCGCGCCGCTGGAGGTTTTCCGGGCGGTCAGTCACCAGCGACAGCTCGGCCACCGTATTCAGTTCGCCCAGCATCAGCGAAAGGTGTGACACTGGCGATTGAATGTAGCAGTAGCTGAGGCCAATCTGCGGCTGTAACGGCATGCCGTTCCAGCTATAGCGGAACATCTTCAGACGCGCATAGAGATCTTCAATGCGCTCTTTGTAGGATTCCGTATGCAGCAGTACGGCGAGGTCGCTACCGGTCAGCTGGTACACCCCTTCACCAGGACGCAGCACCTCGCTCAGGTACTCCGCCAGATTCTGCTTGTAGTTGATACGCAGCATAATACCGTAGTGCCGCGTGAGTACTTCGAGGTCCGGCATACGCAGGAAACACAGTACCGACCATGGAGCCTTGCCGATTGCCCGATTCAAGGCGCGCATGTTGGGCAGATTGACCACGGGATCGATAAACGCCATCCGTCGCACCCGCTCGTGAATCGCCCGCTGACGGCTTGAGAGCATGGCCATATAAGCAATGATAAACGAGAACACCAGGAAGCTGGACGAGGTAATTGCCAGCTGTACGCTGTAACCTGTGGTGTGCGGCACATAGTGATAGTGGTAGTGAATCGCCACAATCAGCAGCAGCGTCCAGACCACCGAAATAAAGCGGTAGCCGAAGCGCATTGATCCCCACAGCATAATGGGCAGCAGCAAAGAGATTGTATAGTTGGTGCTGAAAATGGTGCTGCCGCTGTCCAGCGGCTTCATCAGCAAGGAGAAAGTCCCCAGCAAGAAGCCGCTCCAGACTATCATTTCCGGCCACTTCACTTTTGGCTCAAAGTCCCGGCGTACCTGCGAAATAAAGGAGCGAATATAGTATGGGTTGCGGATTAATCTAATCAGCAAATAACACAACGGCACGCCAGTCAGGTAGCCCATCAGCAGCGACTGGTAGTTGATCAAATTGCGCTGGGTGAGCGGCGAGGTCCACTGTACATCGCTGAAGCTCGGGTAAATACCGATATACAGCGTAAATTGGAGCAGCAACATAAACAGCGTGGCCGGGACAAACATCTGCCAGAACAACCGCTGCGCCATGAGTCGCGTGTCGCCATGCGACACCATTTTGCGCCCGCTGTTGAAGTACTGATAACCGCCCATGCCACCAGCGTAGGAATCAGAAACTGCAGCGTGATGCCTATTTCTTCAACCATATGCAGATCGCGCGTGAGATAGCAGCCAATACCAACCATCAGCCCAGGCAACGCTTTCCAGCCGAAAAACAGCATCATACACAGCAGAAACGGCATCGGCAGATAATAAAGGTAGGTCTTGCCGCCGCCCACATAAGTGTACGTATTAGCAAGTCTAATTATTGGCAAGATCAGGAGTGGCAATATCAGCGGAAGACCCCACCAGCAATCGCGATATTGCTTATATATTTTACAGAAATTCATAGATGCTCTATAGATACCCCAAATCCTGCTGGGTATTTTCAGACAGGCATCCAACCTGGCTTAAACGTCCGCGAAAGAAGGCAATGCGCGGGTATAGCGAGAATTTTAGTTATCAGCTACGAATGAAGTTTGATGTGAGTCAAGAAACCGCGTACATAAAAACAATAATTTCGTTTTCTTTGCCGTTTATCTAATTATTAATTTATCTTTGTGAATACGTATAATATCTTATATAACATTAATTAATGTTTTATCTGACGGATTTTTACATTCCCCTCAATTGACCCGTGCGTCACTCTGTGCCTTAATGTACACATCGCCCGTCTATGGGTATTGCTAAAGGACCCCTTTGTGAGCCAGGTTACCAGCCTACGAAAACGACACCGATTTAACAGTCGAATGACCCGGATCGTACTGCTTATCAGTTTCCTCTTCTTCTTCGGACGCTTCGTCTACTCCTCCATCGGTGCGTGGCATCACCACCAGGACAAAAAAGAATCCCAGCAGAGCAGCCTGTCTCAACAGACTCCCCCGCACAAACCGACGACCGTTAATCCCCCGAAAGATTCCTTACCGAATGGCTAAGCATCTCGTTTAACCATCCGGTAAGGGATCTGCATGACAGGCCATATCCTGTCGTAAATTGGGCAAAAAAACGTTTCCCGCACGAATACACAAAATTTTCTTTTCGCTTCGCCGCACCATTCGCGCTGTTTTTTTATAGTCTTGATAAATGGGCAGAAAAAAGACAATAACTGCGCAAATAATCGCTAACCCATCCACCTTGGATATATGAAAACAAATATATAGATATTTTATATATTTTCATTTGATTTTTTCGCCATTATTTTTAACAAGCAGGGCTTGTGATGACCGGTTTTACCTTATTTCCAAAAATAAAAAATGCCGTTGAATGGATGGCTGGCCACAGCGATGCGGTTATTCAATTTGGCTGGAATGTTGTTGCCGCTATTATCCTGTTGTTCGTGGGCAAAGCCATCTCACGCCTGCTTTCTCGCGGGCTGGAGAAGCTGCTGCTCAAACGTAAAGTCGATATCACCATTGTCCAGTTTTTCACCGCGCTGGTACGCTACATCACGCTGGCTTTCTTTGTCGTGGCCGCGCTGGGCCGCGTGGGGATTGAAACCTCATCGATCATCGCCGTCATCGGCGCTGCGGGGCTGGCTGTAGGTCTGGCGCTTCAGGGCTCGCTCTCCAACTTTGCCGCGGGCGTGCTGCTGGTTTCCCTGCGCCCTTTCCGCGCCGGCGAAGTGGTACAGATTGGCGCCATGACCGGCACGGTAGAGAAGGTGCACATTTTCTCCACCACGCTGCTGACCGGCGATAGCAAAGAAGTGGTGATCCCCAACGGCAAGATTATCGCTGACAACATTATCAACTACTCCCGTCACCCGTTCCGCCGTATCGACCTGGTGATTGGCGTGGGTTACCAGAGCCGCATTGCCGACGTGAAGCGCGTCATTAATCAGCTGATTGAAAAAGACTCGCGAATTGACCGCCAGCGCGGCGTCACCGTCCGCCTCGGCGAGCTGGGCGCCTCATCGCTGAACTTTTATGTGCGAGTGTGGGTACGCAATGCCGAGTACTGGAACACCTACTACGACCTGCTGGAGAACATCAAAGAGGCGCTGGATGCCAATCACATCGATCTGCCTTATCCACAGATGGATATTCGCGTTGAGAATGTGACCGCGCCAGCGCACCCGCAGCTACAGCTGGTTGATTAATCCGAGGGCACGAGGGTGCCCTTTGCAACAGCTTCACTAATTCAGCAATCCCTTTGCTGAGGATCTTATCCTGGCGCATCACCACCGCCAGTTGGCGGTGCAAAAGTGGCGCCAGCGAACTGACGTGCAGCCCTTCACGATCTCGGGCGCCTCAACCGCCATACGCGGAATAATACTGTAGCCCAGCCCGGCGGCCACCATGCGCTTTATCGCTTCAATACTGCCCAGCTGCATCACCGGCCGGGCTTCTACGCCTGCGCGTTGGAACCAGCCGTCAATCAGACTACGCGTGCCGCTTCCTTGCTCGAATGCGATAAGCGGTAGCGCCCGCAACCCGGCAGGCGTTGCCGTTGGCGTCCGTTGCGCCGCGGCAATAATCAGCACAAACTCTTCTCGTTGAGCCGCCATGACCTCCAGACTACGCCCGCTAGCGGGCAAGGTGACCAGCCCCAAATCGAGCCGATTCTCTTCTATGGCCCGCACGATATCCGGCGTATTGCCAGTGGTCACCCCGACCGTCAGCAGCGGGTAACGCTCACGCAGTTCCTGCAGCATCGGCGGCAACAGATGAATGCACGCCGTAGCCCCGGTGCCCAACGTAATCTCACCGCTCACCTGCTCGCTGCATTCGTTTACCGACTGCACGGCTTCATTCACCGCCTGTTCAATCCGCTCGCCGTGCAGCAGCAACGCCATTCCTGCCGCCGTCGCCTTCACGCCGCGCCCGGTACGCTCAATCAACCTTGCCTGTAAGAACTGTTCAAGCTGACGTACCTGGAGACTTACCGCCGGCTGAGAGATACCCAGCACGTCAGCCGCTGCCGAAAAGCTGCCGCGTTGTACCACCAGGCGTAAGGTTGCCAGATATCCCAGATTCAGGGTCGTCATGCAAAGTTTCTCTTATCAGGGTCATAAACGGAGGGCTCTGCCAGCACAATAGCGTGAGCGTTATGCTGCCAGCAACTGCATAACTGACGAGAAGATAATGAAAACACCTGCCGCCCCTCTTTCTGTTACCCTTGCCTCTGGAGGTAACCAGTTGATTAACTGGGGAATCTCGTTTTATATGCCTGGCACCTTCGCCCGTGCGATTACGCAAGATACCGGCTGGGCAGCGACGCATATCTATTTCGGCCTGACGCTGGCCATGCTGGTCATGGCGCTACTGTCGCCATGGGTCGCCCGCCTGCTGGCACATTTTGGCGGCCAGCGTGTGGTGATCGGCGGCACAATGCTGATTGCCATAGGCTGTCTTTTGATGTCTCTCATCCACACTTTGCCGGGATGGTACTGCGCCTGGATACTGACCGGCGTCGGCATGCGGCTGGCCCTGTACGACGGTCTGTTTGCCGCGTTGGTGAACCTTTACGGCCAGCGAGCCAGAGCAACCATTTCCCGCGTCACCTTAGCCGGCGGGCTAGCCTCCGCGCTCTTCTGGCCGCTGGGCAGTGCATTACTCACGCTAATCGACTGGCGACATGCGCTGCTGGTGTACAGTCTGCTCGGGTTTCTGAGCGCTCTGATTCTCATCCCAATGCCCAACCAAAAACTGCCACCAGTGAGCCCGCGCAGCCCTACCGCAGCCCTCTCCCGCGACGTTCATATGGGCTGGCTTTACGCCGCACTGATTGCCATCGTGACCTTTATCTCTAATGGCACCTCTACGCATCTGCCGGAGTTTATCGCCGCCCACGGTCTCCCCATCGCCGTGGGTATTCTGTGGGGCGTCGGGCAGACCGGGGCGCGCTTTCTTGAAGTTGCCTCCGGCTCCGTGTTAACCCCTATCAGACTGACGCTGCTCACGGTCTTTTTCATACCGCTGTGCTTTGCATTGGGTATCAGCAGCACACATATTGGCTGGGCGGCCGGAGGATTTGTCCTCGGGTACGGCGCAATCAACGGTTTGACCACGGTATTCAAAGCCACGTTGCCACTTCAACTGTTCGCCGCCGAAGACTATGCCCGCCGCACTGGCGTATTGCTGATCCCCGCCCAACTGCTGGCTGCCGCCTCGCCGTTTGCCTACGCCTGGCTCAATCAGACGCTGGGTATGCAGGGAAGCCTTACCGTATCCGCAGCCCTTGCCGTCATAGCCGCTGGGCTGGCGGTGACCATTGCGCTGTGCCAGACTGCTCGCATAACAAAAAACAACGCTCAACACGCTTCACGACAAGGATAACCCCATGCACCTGCAAACCGAACGCCTGATCCTCCGCCCGGCGGCGATCACAGACCTTGACGCGCTTTTCCGTATTTATGGCGATCCGGCGACCAACACTTTTAATCCCGCGGGCCCACATCCGGATATCGAACACTCTCACCGCATCCTGACGGGGTGGCTTGAACATCGTGACGCTCACGGCTTCGGCAACTGGGCGTTCAGCCTGCGGGAGACACCCGAACAGGTCATCGGTTTTGGCGGGCTGCGCATTGTCGAATATCCTTTCGGCGCGGTGAATAACCTGGGCTACCGCTTTGCTCCCGAGGCGTGGGGAAAAGGGTTGGCGACAGAATTTGCCCTCGCGGCGGTGGAGTATGCGTTTACGACGTTAAAACTTGATGAGATCGTCGGTATTGTGCGCAAGAATCATCTGGCATCACAGAAGGTATTGCTGAAGTGCGGAATGAGGCTGGTCAGAGAAATTAACGATGTGCCGGGGCGGAGCCAAGTTTGCAGTATCGGCGCAGACGTGACGAAGCGGCGTAAAAAACCACCTGCCTAGCAGGTGGCATTGATAACGCCCCATAGGGGCGTACTGAGTCCAGACTCTGAGAGCCTTCCCTTCACACTTCTTTTAGTGAAAGCTGGCTCTCTTCAACTTCATGTTTTTCCTGATACTTAACGTACTTTCTGATCATTTCTTCGTTTATACCTACGGTATCCACACAGTAACCCCGTGCCCAAAAATGATTTCCCCATAACTTGTTCTTCCGCAAATAGGGAAATTTACTGAACAATCGAAGTGCCGTTTTACCCTTTAAATGACCTATTACATGTGAAATTGAAAGCCGCGGCGGTACTTTTACCAACAAATGAACATGATCTATCTGGACATTCAGCTCCACCACTTCTATACCGAGCTGTTCGCTTGAGATCCTTATCTGTTTATAGACCTCTTTACCAATATTGTTCTTCAGGATGCGAAATCGGTACTTGGGTGTCCAAACGATATGATATTGACAACACCAAAGCACATGAGATGCTTTCTGGAACCTACTCATGGTTAAATCCTTATCAGTTATGGGGATAACAGATTCGGATTTTCCCATGAGTAGCATTACTGGCAGAGCCAACCTGTTGCTGACCACCTCCATAGGAGGTGGTGTTTATGCAGGGATAAAAAAACCCTCTGCCAGGCAGAGGGTTTTGCACGCTAACGGAGAGGGGAAATTATTCCCACTCGATCGTGGCTGGCGGCTTACCGCTGATGTCATACACCACGCGGGAAATGCCGTTCACTTCGTTGATGATGCGGTTAGACACGCGGCCTAAGAAATCGTACGGCAGGTGTGCCCAGTGCGCGGTCATAAAATCGATGGTTTCGACAGCACGCAGGGAAACAACCCAGTCGTACTTACGGCCATCGCCCATTACGCCAACGGAGCGAACCGGCAGGAACACGGTGAACGCCTGGCTCACTTTGTTGTACAGGTCAGCTTTGTGCAGCTCTTCAATGAAGATAGCGTCCGCACGACGCAGCAGGTCGCAGTACTCTTTCTTCACTTCGCCCAGCACGCGCACGCCCAGACCCGGGCCGGGAACGGGTGACGGTACAGCATGTCGTACGGCAGGCCCAGCTCCAGACCGATCTTACGCACTTCATCTTTGAACAGTTCGCGCAGCGGTTCAACCAGACCCATCTTCATCTCTTTCGGCAGGCCGCCCACGTTGTGGTGAGATTTGATGACATGTGCTTTACCGGTGGCAGACGCCGCAGATTCGATCACGTCAGGGTAGATAGTCCCCTGCGCCAGCCATTTCACGTCTTCCAGCTTCAGCGCTTCTTCGTCGAACACTTCCACGAACACGCGGCCAATGATCTTACGTTTCGCTTCCGGATCGTTCTCGCCTTTCAGCGCTTCCAGGAAGCGCTGCTCGCCTTCCACGTGAACGATGTTCAGGCCGAAGTGGTCGCCGAACATGTCCATCACCTGCTGGGCTTCGTTGAGACGCAGCAGACCGTTATCGACGAAGACGCAGGTCAGGTTTTTACCGATAGCGCGGTGCAGCAGCATCGCGGTGACGGAAGAGTCCACGCCGCCAGACAGGCCCAGAATAACTTTGTCTTCGCCAACTTGTTCACGAATACGCGCAACGGCGTCGTCGATGATTTTAGCCGGGGTCCACAGGGCTTCACACTGGCAGATATCGCGTACGAAGCGCTCCAGCATGCGCATGCCCTGACGGGTGTGGGTCACTTCCGGGTGGAACTGCACGCCGTAGAAGCGTTTTTCTTCGTGCGCCATAATGGCGAACGGGCAGGTCTCGGTGCTGGCAACGGTGACAAAGCCTTCCGGGATCGCGGTCACTTTGTCGCCGTGACTCATCCACACGTCCAGCAGCGGTTTGCCTTCTGCGGTCAGAGAATCTTCGATACCGCGAATCAGCGCGCTGTCGGTCTGCACTTCAACCTGGGCGTAGCCGAACTCACGCTCGTTAGAACCTTCAACATGACCACCTAACTGCATCGCCATGGTCTGCATGCCGTAGCAGACGCCGAATACCGGTACACCGGCGTTAAAGACGTACTCAGGCGCACGCGGGCTGTTTGCTTCGGTGGTGCTTTCCGGGCCGCCGGAGAGGATGATGCCGCTCGGGTTGAACTCACGGATTTGTGCTTCAGTAACATCCCATGCCCACAGTTCACAGTAGACGCCCAGTTCGCGGACGCGACGCGCGACCAGCTGAGTATACTGCGATCCGAAATCGAGGATGAGAATGCGATGTTTATGAATATTGTCTGTCATTTGACGATAATTCCGAGGCAAGTGAAACAATAACAAAACGCCCGGTTTAAAACCGGGCGCGGAAACTTATCAGGAGCCCATGCGATAGTTCGGGGACTCTTTGGTGATGGTCACGTCGTGAACGTGGCTTTCCTGGATACCCGCACCGCTGATACGCACGAATTCAGCCTTCGTACGCAGCAGGTCGATGGTACCACAACCGGTCAGACCCATACAGGAGCGCAGGCCGCCCATCTGCTGGTGAATGATCTCTTTCAGGCGGCCTTTATACGCTACGCGACCTTCGATACCTTCCGGCACCAGTTTGTCGGCGGCGTTATCGCTCTGGAAGTAACGGTCGGAGGAGCCTTTGGACATCGCGCCCAGAGAACCCATACCACGGTAGGATTTGTAAGAACGGCCCTGGTAGAGTTCAATTTCGCCCGGGATTCTTCGGTACCGGCCAGCATGGAGCCCACCATCACGGCAGCGGCGCCAGCGGCAATCGCTTTAGCGATATCACCGGAGAAACGGATACCGCCGTCGGCGATAACCGGAATACCAGTGCCTTCCAGCGCTTCAACTGCATCGGAAACGGCGGTGATCTGCGGAACGCCCACGCCGGTCACGATACGAGTCGTACAGATGGAGCCTGGGCCGATACCCACTTTCACCGCGCTGCAACCGGCTTCCGCCAGTGCGCGAGCGCCAGCGCCAGTCGCGACGTTACCGCCGATGATTTGCAGGTCAGGATATTTCGCACGGGTTTCACGGATACGCTGCAGCACACCTTCAGAGTGACCGTGAGAGGAGTCAATCAGCAGGACGTCAACGCCCGCCGCAACCAGCGCATCAACACGCTCTTCGTTGCCCGCGCCCGCGCCCACTGCGGCCCCAACGCGCAGACGACCTTTCTCATCTTTACACGCGTTCGGTTTACGTTCGGCTTTTTTGAAGTCTTTAACGGTGATCATGCCCAGCAGATGGAAGCTATCGTCAACCACCAGCGCTTTTTCGACGCGACGTTCGTGCATTTTGGCGAACACCACATCACGCGCTTCGCCTTCGCGAACGGTCACCAGACGATCTTTCGGAGTCATGTAGACGCTCACCGGCTGGCTCAGGTCAGTGACGAAACGCACGTCACGGCCGGTGATGATACCTACCAGTTCATTGTCTTCGGTCACAACCGGATAGCCCGCGAAGCCGTTGCGCTCGGTCAGCTCTTTCACTTCTGCCAAAGTGGTGGTTGGCAGCACGGTCTGCGGGTCGGTTACCACGCCGGATTCGTGTTTTTTCACGCGGCGAACTTCTTCCGCCTGGCGCTCGATAGACATGTTTTTGTGGATAAAACCAATGCCGCCTTCCTGTGCCAGGGCAATCGCCAGGCGCGCTTCAGTCACGGTGTCCATTGCCGCAGAGAGCATAGGAATGTTCAGACGAATGGTTTTGGTCAGCTGAGTGCTAAGGTCAGCCGTGTTCGGCAGAACGGTAGAATGAGCGGGAACGAGGAGGACGTCGTCAAACGTCAGGGCTTCTTTTGCGATACGTAGCATGGGCAATATCTCACCTGGGAGGTTATTAAATATTGCCGCGGCATTATACAGAGCGTAAGCGATTGCATCCACACTTTTTTGCAAAAAATGCTTGCGATCGCCCTCTGGCAGGTTACTATCGACTGAATAACCTGCTGATTTAGAATTTGATCCCGCTCACATGTTATCCTCACAAAGCCCCGCAATTTTTACCGTTAGCCGCCTTAACCAGTCGGTGCGTCTGCTGCTCGAAAAAGAGATGGGCCAGGTGTGGATTAGCGGCGAGATCTCCAACTTTACCCAGCCCTCTTCCGGCCACTGGTACTTCACCTTAAAAGACGATAACGCCCAGGTGCGCTGCGCGATGTTCCGCAACAGCAACCGCCGGGTGACGTTCCGCCCGCAGCACGGACAACAGGTGCTGGTGCGCGCCAACATCACGCTGTATGAGCCGCGCGGCGACTACCAGATTATCGTCGAGAGCATGCAGCCTGCGGGCGAAGGGCTGTTGCAGCAAAAATATGAACAGCTTAAAGCCAAACTGCAGGCGGAAGGGTTGTTCGATCAGCAATACAAGCAGCCGCTGCCCTCCCCGGCCCACTGCGTCGGGGTGATTACCTCAAAAACCGGCGCGGCGCTGCACGATATTCTCCACGTTCTTAAACGCCGCGATCCATCGCTGCCGGTGGTGATTTACCCCACCGCGGTACAGGGCGACGATGCGCCGGGGCAGATTGTGCGCGCCATTGAGCTGGCCAACGCCCGCGGCGAGTGCGACGTATTAATCGTCGGGCGCGGCGGCGGCTCGCTGGAAGATTTGTGGAGTTTTAACGATGAACGCGTGGCGCGCGCCATCTTTGCCAGCCGTATTCCGGTGGTTAGCGCCGTCGGCCACGAAACCGACGTTACCATCGCCGATTTTGTCGGCGACCTGCGAGCCCCCACGCCATCGGCGGCGGCGGAGATCGTCAGCCGTAATCAACAGGAACTGCTGCGTCAGATTCAATCCGCCCAGCAGCGTTTGGGCATGGCGATGGACTACTACCTCGCCAACCGTAGCCGTCGTTTTACTCAGATGTTCCATCGCCTGCAGCAGCAGCATCCGCAGCTGCGCCTAGCGCGCCAGCAAACCTCGCTGGAACGGCTGCGTCAGCGCATGAACAGCGCGCTGGAAAGCCAGATCAAACAGGCCAATCAGCGCCAGCAGCGCATGCTGCAACGTCTGAACCAGCAGAATCCGCAACCGCATATTCATCGCGCCCAGTCGCGTATCCAGCAGCTGGAATATCGCCTGGCCGAAACCATTCGCGCACGCCTCAGCGAACAGCGCGAACGCTTTGGCAATGCGGTCACGCATCTGGAAGCCGTCAGCCCGCTGGCGACGCTGGCGCGCGGCTATAGCGTCACTACCGCCAGCGATGGCAAGGTATTGAAACAGGCAAAACAGGCAAAAGCCGGAGAAATGCTGACGACCCGGCTGGCAGACGGCTGGGTCGAGAGTGAAATTAAAACAGTGACGCCGGTGAAAAAAACGCGCTCACGGAAAAAAGCCGTTTAATCGTTCAACATAACCGGGCCTACAGGCCCGGTATCCTCTCGCTTATTCCCCGCAGGCACCCACTCAACCCGCTTTTTCGAGATCATCCCATGGCCGTTCTGGCAGAAGAAATCCACCGCGCCGCAGGCTTTTAACACTTCCAGCGGCTTATGGCACTCGGGCAGCGTGGCTCGAGGGTAAAGGTTTTATCACAGTGCGCGCAGTGCGCCTGTTGGCCCTGCACCTCCAGCGAGGCCTGACAGGTTGGGCAGATGAATTCCATGGCGACTCCTTAACATCGTATTGTGCCGCCATTTTATCACGTCTCAGTGCGTCCCGCGTAACCGCTGCTGAATCTGCAACAGCGCCTCGACCTCGCCAATACGCCGCGCCGTGAGCTTCGCCACTTCCTGCGGCGCACGGGAATACAAACTTTGCGCGCCCAGAATCTGATCGCCCAGACAGTGGGCATAAATTGCGCCGCGACGGGTCCAGCCGAGTACGGAATCGCCACAAATCAGCTCAACGCGCTCGCCCTCGGGCCACGGTTCTGGCTTATCACTCGCCCGTCGCGCAAGGAAATACGGATGCCCTTGCGCTCGACGCCCGGCCCGGCGTATTTATTCAGCCATAGGTTGACCGCAATACCGCCAAGCGAGCCAATCAGATGTGCCTCGCCCTCTGCCGTTTCGGTATCGCCCAGCGCAATGGGCTGCCCTAAGCGGTCCTTAACCCGTTCAGCCCGCAGCACAATGTCATCGCTGCCGCCGAGATAGCGCACCGTCTCACGCATCATCGCCAGTACGTGAGTGCCAATATCGACAATCACCCCGTCCGGGTGGCGCAGCTGGCGGGTATCCGGTTGCCCGGTGGCAAAATTCAGCGCGATAGGTTCACCTGCGGCGTTATAGCCGCTCGGCTCCAGCAGAAAACCGTCGATGCTGACAATCTCGTCCAGTGCGGTGACCACCGGGCGGTCAATTACCGCGCCATCTTCAGGTTGCCAGCGGTCATCCATTCGGCCCTGTGCCAGACACAATACGCCGTCCCGGGCCATCCAGTGATCCAGCGCCAGCACGCGCCGAGCGTTATCCGGCACCGAAAGCAGCTGGCGCAGCGCGGTAAGCTGGTCCAGCGTGGCGGCAATCGGCTTTTCTACCACAATCCGCGGAATCGGCGAACGCAGCGCTTGTTCAAGTACCGGCAAATGCGCCAGCGAAACGGTGGTAATAAACAGCGTGTCGATGGGCTGCGCCAGCAGTGCGGCAAGGGATTTATAGGTCGTTACGCCCGGCAGCACCCGCTGCGGATTGCTGTCATAGCCGCAAATCGAGCTCACTGGCAGCGACAGCGCCTTTAGCGCAGGCAAATAGGCGGTTTCAACCACCGACCCGAGGCCGATAAAACCAATATTCATAACATTCGACTCATGCAGAAAAACAATACGGCGGGCATTATGCGTGAAGCGCCATCACAGAAACGTGTCCGCGATGGCTTATTGGGTTTAGCGCACCGCGCGCAGACGGTCGAAGCCAGCCGCCAGATCGGTTTTTAAATCATCCATATCTTCCAGCCCCATCTGGATGCGCAGCGTCAGGCCGCCAGGCTGCCAGCTGGTCGCGGTGCGGTAATCGGCACAGTTGAACGGGATAATCAGGCTTTCAAAACCGCCCCACGAATAGCCCATGGCGAAAATGCGCATATGATCCAACATATTCGCCACCCCCGCTTTGGTAAATTCGGGCTTCAGCACCAGCGAAAACAGCCCGGATGAGCCGGTGAAATCACGCTTCCAGATCTCGTGCCCCGGGCACTCCGGCAGCGCCGGGTGCAGAACCTTCAACACTTCCGGGCGCGCCTGCAGCCAATGCGCCATCTCCAGACCGCGCTGTTCAGCCTCTTTCAGGCGCAGATGCATCGTACGCAGCCCGCGCAGAGCCAGGAAGCAGTCTTCCGCGCCGGGCAGCATGGCCATCAGATCGTAGGTTTTACGCAGCCGCGGCCACCAGGCGTCATTAGCTGACACCAGCCCCATCAGCAGGTCAGAATGGCCGCCGAGATATTTGGTCCCCGCCTCGAGCGAGAGGTCGCAACCGTGCTCGTGGGCACGAAAGAAAATCGGCGTCGCCCAGGTATTGTCGATAATGGTGGCGATCCCCTGTTTTTTCGCCGCCTGGGTCATCGCCGGAACATCCTGAATCTCAAAGCTCTGCGAGCCGGGGACTCAAGGAACAGCGTGGTGGTGTTCGCGCGAAAAAGCGAGGCTATCTCCGCGCCAATCAGCGGGTCGTAATAGGTGGTCTCAATACCCATTTTGGCCAGCATACCGGCGCAGAAATTGCGAGTCGGTCGGTAAACGCTATCAGGCATCAGCAGATGATCGCCCGCTTTCAGCGTTGTCAGCAGGGCCAGCGAAATCGCCCCCAGCCCGGACGGTGACAGTACGGTCCCGGCGGCACCGGCCAGCACGCTCCAGGCGTTCTCGAGACTGGCGATGGTCGGCGTACCCATTGTGCCGTAGTTAAATTCGGCGCGATTATGTTCAAGATCGTCAACCGTCGGAAAGACTACCGTAGAGCCGCGATAAATCGGCGCATTCACAAACCCTGCCTGGCGGGAAGTATCCCGGCCTAGCTGGGTAATTTGCGTGCTGATATTAAAATCGGATGGAGAATGATGACCCATAATTTACCTCGTACCTTTCAGCGGCCTTGCCGACGAGAAATCGTGCTATTCATTGCCCCATTGATTGAGGAATTCCGCAATATCATCAATGCGCTGTTCTTTAATGCCCGCCTCAGCGGCCATCTCTTTTTGCGCGTCTTCGCTGATCTCTTCGTTGTTCATTAAGCGGGTAATCAGCAGCTGGAAATAGTGTGCCAGCGCATCACGCTCGGCGTCATTCACCGCCTGCGCGGCTTCGGTCGAGTATTCATCGACGATGTCATAAAATTTCAGCGGGATTTCGTGCGTCATAGACAGCTCCTGGAATAAAGACTGGCAAAACGGTGACTATCCTACGTTACGCGCTATCAGGTCAACGTGCGTTTTCATACGGGCGGCAAATTACTCAACAATCACCTTCACTTTCGGTTTAGACAGCAGAATTTTAATCAACTCAGTGAATTTCACCGGTTTATAAAAGTAGTATCCCTGCTGGAACGTAATGTCATTTTTGTTGAGATAGTCGAGTTGTTCTTTGGTTTCGACGCCTTCAGCCACAATGCTCAGCGAAAGCTTGCGGGCCAGGTCCAGCACGCAGTCCAGAATGCGCGTCGAATCCGGATCGGCATTGACCCGTGCGACAAAACTTTGGTCGATTTTTATATAATCAATATGTAGATCATGAAGATAAGACAATCCCGAATAGCCGGTACCGAAATCATCCAGCGCAATCACAAAACCGTTTTCGTGCAGGGTATTCAACGTTTGTACCAAATCTTCATCCACGTGCAGCGGCTCGCGTTCCGTCACTTCAAGCACCAGGTTGAGATCCTTGCGGTGGAAACTGTCTTTAAAGCGCAGGCACTCCTCGACAAAGTCCGGCTTGGCGATATGCGACGCGCTAAAGTTAATGCCAACATGAAATCCCTCCGGCAGTTTGCTTTCGATGGCGTTCATATTGTCCACGACCTGCGCCATCAGGCTACGCGTCAGCGGCACAATCAGCCCCGATTTTTCCGCCACCGGAATAAACGACGCCGGGGAAATATAGCCCGCGCGCGGGTGTTTCCAGCGGGCAAGCACTTCAACGCCGCGCAGCGTCCCCTCCCTACCGTTCACCACCATCTGGTAAAAGGGACGATTTCACCGTTGGCTATCGCCCGGCGCAGCATCTCTTCCGGCGTCATCTCTTTGTTCAGGTATTTACCCAGCACATAGGCCGTGACAATTGAGATAACGCCAAGAAAAAGCAGGATGCCTAATCCGCGGGTGATCATGCGCTGTAGGCTAAATAACGGCGGCTGATTGTAGACAATACTGAAGGGATATTTTGTCGAGCTGATTTGCCCGCTATAGCGAGCGTTTCCGCTCACCACGTCGCCGAACATGCCAATCGTCGACTCCCCTACCCGTAAGGCAAAATGCGCGCCCTTCAGAGGAATATTCAACGCGCCGCGAATATGCTGGTCGCTAATGGTGACCAGGATGCGACTGGCGGTTAACTGAGTGCTATAAATAAGAATCGGCAGCCCATTCGACGTCTCGCGAGCGGGGACCAGCAGCAAATTACGCGCCTCCATCGGCGGAATTTGTGACAGTAAAATACGATTACCCGGTAGCGATGAACACCAGATCGCGCCATTCTTAACAATAACAATCGTGCGCAAATGTGGCTGCAATGCGGCCTCAGTACCGAGCTGGTATTGCCCCTCCGGATTACATCCTTTATTCGCAATATCGGTGGCCACGCGGGTCGCCCGGAAAGCTTCATCGAGAATAAGGTTAATATTATTGGCGGCATATCGGGCGCCGCCAAGACTTTCCGCGCGAGAGGAATACCAAAGCTGGGTATTCAAAATAAAAACACCGGCCAGAAACAGGCACACGGCGGCAATGACAGGAAGAAGCGCGCTACGCATTATCATGTCCTGGGCGAAGAGATTTATTTTTGGCTGTGGATAGTGAGTCGCGCACATACGCGAATAAAGAAAGGATGGTCGAGATAAGCAGAAACCGCCATTAGACCAATAACATTTTGCCATTTCCCTTGCCGGGAAAAAGGTACCCGGCGATACCGGAGTACCTTATGAAGCTTACTCCAGCGCCAGCAGCGCGAAGCTCGCCAGCCAGTGGCCTCCGCTGTAGTGGCTGCCCACCACGTGCTCAACGCTGGCGGAAAGATGGCGCGCCACGGCGTCGCCCAGCGCTTGCTGCGCCGCATGGTCTTGCGGCAAAGCGCGGGCGATATGTTTCATACACCAGGCGCGGCTGAGGTTCAGGCCGTCAAGATGGGCAATTTTCGGGTCGGTACGGTCGCTCACTTCCGCCGGGTTCATCAGTGCCGACACCGACGCCACGTCCGGCAGGAAGGCATCAAACCACGCCGGGAAGTTCCCCGCGACTTTGCTCATCAGCAGCGCTTCGGTCAACGCGCCGGAAATATACTCGTCACCGCCCGGTTCATAATGCGCCGGGTACTGCGTGTCGGCCACATAGAAGCGGTTAGCGGCGTCGAGAATCGCCCCTCCAGCGTCTTATCGGACAGCGCGCGGGCGTAGTCCAGCCCCAGCGCCAGCGCGAAAGCGGTGTTGTAGTGCGTGCCCACGCGAATCGGGTAGGTCAGCTTGCTGAGATAATCGATAAGGCGGGTACGGATATCCTGCGTCAGCGGTTCGAGCGTCGCAAACCAACGCGCGGCCTGCGGCAGAGCGGCGTGTTTCAGCTCCTGCGCCAGCGCCAGCAGCCAGCCGTAGCCGTAAGGACGCTCAAACGACGCGCGGAACGGCGCGGTGAAATAGGCCAGCTCCTGCGCCACGTTTTCCTCGGTGAAGTGCTCGTCAAACAGCGCGATGATTTCATCGCGGCACGGCAGATCCGGGTAAAGGCGCACGCAGCGCAGCAGTAGCCAGTAGCCGTGTACCGCCGAGTGCCAGTCGAAGCAGCCATGAAAAATCGGGTGCAGCGTACGGGCGGCAGCACATCGCCATCATCATTCAGCAGATGCATGATGTGGTTTGGATATTCCTGGCGCAAATAGGTCAAGGGCATACGGGCGAAAGCGTCAGCCTGATGTTGCGTTAATTCCATAACAGCTCCTGAAAAAGTCACCGCGCTTAGCGAAACACGAGGAAGTACATTAAAAAGACGTTCACCACCAGCAGCGGCAGCGCCGTGGGGATCTGAACCTTAATCACCTGATACTTATCTTTCAGCTCAAGCAGCGCGGCGGGCACAATATTGAAGTTGGCGGCCATCGGCGTCATCAACGTGCCGCAGTAGCCGGCATACATCCCAATCGCCAGCAGCGGCGCCGGGTTGCCGTGGTGAAGATGAATCAGGAACGGCAGCGCAATACCGGCGCTGAGTACCGGGAAGGCGGCAAAGGCGTTGCCCATGATCATGGTAAACAGCGCCATACCGACGCAGTAAATCACCACCAGCATGAAGCGGTTATCCGGGTTCACAAACAGGCTCACCACCTTCTGCACCGATTCGCCGGTATCCGCGACCACAAATACGCCGCCCAGCATGGCGAGCATCTGCGGCAGAATCACCGCCCAGCCAATGGTGTCCACCAGACGGCGAGACTGACGAATGGCATGCAGCGGCGTGCCGCGCGTCAACCACCAGCCGGTCAGAATGGCCGCCACACAGGCCACGCACAGCGCCGCCAGCGTCAGTTGCTTCTGGTCAAGCAGATACACGCCGCCAATCGATACGCCTTTCAGGAACAGCGTACCGATGACCGTCACTACTGGAATCATTAATGCAGGCAGGAATAACCAATTTTTCAGTCGGTTAGACGAGGCAACACGTTCGCTGTCGCTCGACATTTTGTATTCGCCTTTGCCAACCAGCCCACAGCCCGCCAGCAGCGCAATGACAATCACCGCCCGCCGATAATGCGATAAGCCAGCGATTTCCCCAGTTCCTGGACCATCAGATCGCCAAACAGGAAAATCCCGCCGAACAGGAACCAGAACAGCGCGGTGGTAAAACGTTTCGGGTTGCCGCGATCGCGCAGCGTCATGATAACCAGCAGCATCACGACAAAACCGATCAGGTAATAAACGCGATTGATGGTGATAAGTGTACTCATGGCGTCACCGCCTTCGAGCCCTGGGCGTTGCGCCACGCCATCACGTCACGGCGAATGCTGGCGTCCAGACGCAGCAGGCGAATCATGTGGATAATCAGCGCGGAAATGGCCGTCGGAATAGCCCACAGGCCAATATGCAGCGGTTCAATCCCGCTAATCCCGTTCTCTTTGAGGAAGGCGTCAATCAACAGCACCGCGCCGAAGGCGATAAAAATATCTTCGCCGAAAAAGACGGCAATATTGTCGCAGGCGGCGGCGTGCGCTTTGATTTTATCGCGGATGTGCTGCGGCAGTTCGCCGTATTCATTCAACGCCGCCCTTCCGCCATCGGCGCCAGCAGCGGGCGTACCGTCTGTGCATGACCGCCCAGTGACATCAGGCCCAGCGCGGCCGTCCCCTCACGCGCCACAAAGTAGAGCATCAGAATACGCGCCGAGGTGGCGCTGGCGATTTTAGCCACCCACGCCTGCGCGCGCTCCTTCAGACCGTAGTATTCCAGCAGGCCAATCACCGGCAGAATCAGAATGAAAGTCGCCAGCGAGCGGCTATTCACAAACTTTTCGCCAAAGGTTTCCAGCAGCATGCCGAAATCCATACCAACCAGCAGTCCTGTCGCCAGACCGGCGACAACGACCACCAGCAGCGGGTTAAAGCGCAGCGCAAAGCCAATTACCACCACCGGAATCCCGATAAGCGGCATCAGTGTCGTACCGTCCATAAACGTTTACCCTATCCAAAGTGTGCGTTGCACGCCGAAGGCTCTTTTTTATCGCGTCACCTCAAGGTGAAGCGTGCGGCATTGCGGCGAACGATGTTGTGTTGTGTCATCAGACCACGTAAATCTACGTATGCGTCATCGGTCTGTGCTAAAAATCTATATCTGAACGCGGATAACATGTAAACAATTTATCAATAAAACGTTCTTATATTATCTCGTTTCATTTACATTCTTTGCGAATAGTCACAATTGCGTAAGGACAGTTATGACCTCGAAAAAAACAGCTACACCTGCCACAAACGACGATATCAACGAAAGCCGGATCGTCTCCTCACGCCATCTGATCTCCGAGCGCTGCGCGGAATTATCGGAGCTGGAGTACGCCCTGATCATGACCAGTAACGCCTTCAACAAATGGATGGTGCGCTGTATGACCGCGGCGGGCGAGCCGGATATGGGGGCGTTTGATGTGTCGCTTTTGCATCACGTGAACCATCGCAATCGCAAGAAGAAGCTGGCGGATATCTGCTTTGTGCTGAACGTGGAAGACACCCACGTGGTGACCTATGCGCTGAAAAAACTGGTCAAAGCGGGCTACGTCACCAGTGAGAAAGTGGGTAAGGAACTCTATTTCTACACCACGGAAGAAGGGAAAGCGCTGTGCATGAAATACCGCGACGTGCGTGAAGCGTGTTTGATTTCGATTCAGGTGGAGAGCGGTATTCCGGGACATTCGATTGGCGAGACCGCCCAGTTGCTGCGGACCATCTCTTCGCTGTACGACACCGCCGCGCGGCTGCGGCGTCGCTGTAGCAAGGCGCTCGCCGGAGACGGACGACGAGCGCAGGAAACTCAGTCGGCGCGTACGGCAATATGCCGGGCGTCGAACGCTTCGCGCAGCCGACGAGCGAATGCCAACGCCTGCGCGCCGTCACCGTGCAGACACACGGTCTGGGCATTCACCTTTGCCCAGACGCCATCACGGCTCATTACCCGGCCATTCAGCACCATTTCCAGCGTACGGGCTACCGCCTCATCCTCATCGTGAATCAGCGCGCCAGCCTCGCTACGCGGAACCAACGAGCCGTCCGCCAGATAGCCGCGATCGGCAAACACCTCTTCCCGAGTGGTCAGCCCATGATGTATACCTGCGCGAATGAGCTCGCTACCGGCTAACCCCACCAGGATAAGAGACGGTTCAACATTGTGCACCGCTCTGGCGATAGCATCCGCCAGCAGCGGCTCTTTCGCCGCCTGGTTGTACAGCATGCCGTGAGGTTTAACGTGCGTTAGCGCACCGCCTTCGGCGCGGGCGATCGCCGCCAGCGCGCCAATCTGATACAGCGTCTGCGCATAGACCACGTCAGGCGGTAGCTGCATCGCAGTACGGCCAAAGTTTTCCCGGTCGGGGAAACTCGGGTGTGCGCCGATAGCCACACCGTGTTTCAGCGCCAGCAACACGCTCTGGCGCATGGTCTGCGCGTCCCGGCATGGAATCCACAGGCGATGTTGGCCGACGTAATCAGCGGCATCAGCGCGCTGTCGTTCTCACAGCCTTCGCCGAGATCGGCGTTTAAATCAATCTTCATCTTTCAATCGCCATTCCAGTTGTTCAAAGTAACGCTGCTGCTGAGCGCGCGCGGCCAGCGCCTCTTCCAGCGTGCAGAGGTCAAAGTGTACCGTTTCACCGAGCCGGATTTGCGCCAGGTTGTACATGTCCGCCTCAATCACGCAGGCAATGCGCGGGTAACCGCCGGTGGTCTGCGCATCGTTCATCAGTACAATCGGTTGGCCGTTGTGCGGCACCTGTACCACGCCGGGCAGCAGACCGTGGGAGAACATCTCACGAGATTCCGTACGCTCCAGCACCTGGCCCTGCATACGGTAGCCCATGCGATTGCTCTGCGGGCTGAGCTTCCACGGCGCACGCCAGAAGGACTCATGCGCGGCGGCGGAAAACTCATGGTACTCCGGCCCCGGTAAAGCGCGTACGCGGTTGCCCCACAGCAACTGACGCACGCCGCGACGCTGACGGAAGTCACGCGTTGCCGGGCGCAGCGGCAGGCGATCGCCCTCTTGCAGGCTTCGCCCCTCAAAGCCGCCGAATCCGGCCTTTAAATCGGTGCTGTAAGAACCCATCATGCAAGGCACATCGAAACCGCCAGCCACCGCCAGATAGCTGCGCATCCCACGTTTTGGCAGCGCCAGTTTGAGGCGCTGGCCCGTGCGCACCGGCCAACGCCAGCCGGACCACACCGGCTGAGCGTCGAGGGTGGCCGCGCAGTCCGCGCCCGCGAGAGCAAACCAGCCGTCGCGATGAAAAACCAAATCACACTGCCCAGCGTAATTTCCAGTACGGCGCTGTCGGCGGCGTTACCGACCAGCAGATTAGCGATGCGCAATGCCGCAGAATCCATCGCCCCGCAGCGGCTAATCCCCGACTGCCGTAGACCGTGTCGCCCGCCGTCCTGCAAGGTGGTGCTCATCCCTGCGCGAATAATCTCTAACACACGCCCTCCTTAGACGGCACAAAACGAACCCGATCGCCTGGCTGTAGTAGCGTCGCAGGCTCTCGCTGCGGGTCGAACAGGCGTAAATCGGTACGGCCAATGATTTGCCAGCCACCGGGGTCGGCAGCGGATAGATTCCCGTCTGACTGCCGCCAATTCCCACCGATCCCGCCGGTACGGCAAGGCGCGGTTCCGCCCGTCGCGGCGTCGCCAGTTCGGTTGGCAGGCCGCCAAGATAGGGGAAACCAGGCTGGAAGCCGATAAAGTAGGTGATGTAGTCCGCTGACGCGTGGCGTTCAACAACCTGCTGTTCACTCAGGCCAGTATGCCGCGCCACATCCGCTAAATCAGGGCCGTGCTCACCGCCATAAATCACCGGAATCTCTATCTGCCGTGAGTCCAGAGTCACCGCTTCGCTCTCTTCCCACCAGCGCTGTAAACGCTCGATGGCATCCAGCGCCAACGACGCCGGGTTACGAAGCATCACGGTGATGTTGTTCATCCCCGGAATCACTTCAACCACTTCGGGCACTCCCGCCAGACGTTGCGCCAGCCCCAAATCCGTTGCTGGCTTTCCAGCGTCAGCGGCGGTTCCAGCTCCAGAACCACCGCGCTCTCTCCTAACAGATAACACCGCGCTCGCTGCACGTTTTCACCTTTACTCATGCTGGGTTGCAGAGGCCGATGGATGTTAAAGTCGGCCACCATTTCCATTTACAATTCAGCAATAATGCAAATGTGTCAATGTCTTCAGTTTGGATCTGTACGAGCGAATCCGGTTATCTGAACGACGGGCAGTAAAAAGCCCGCATTATGCGGGCTTGATATATTTGGCAAATTCGCGCTTAGCGTGAACGCTTACTTGCTTTTCTTAATGTGTTTAATCAAACGCTTACGTTTACGCATCTGAGTCGGCGTCAAGGTATTGCGTTTATTCGCATACGGGTTCTCGCCTTCCTTGAACTGAATGCGGATAGGGGTGCCCATCACGTCCAGCGATTTGCGGAAGTAGTTCATCAGATAGCGCTTGTAAGAATCCGGCAGGTCTTTTACCTGGTTGCCGTGAATCACCACAATCGGCGGGTTATAACCACCGGCGTGGGCGTATTTCAGCTTCACGCGACGACCGCGCACCAGCGGCGGCTGGTGATCTTCAGCAGCCATGGTCATGATGCGGGTCAGCATCGCTGTCCCCACGCGGCGGGTGGAGCTGTCATAAGCTTCACGAATAGATTCAAACAGGTTACCAACACCGCTACCGTGCAGCGCAGAGATGAAGTGCACGCGCGCAAAGTCGATAAAGCCCAGACGGTAGTCGAGGGTCTCTTTCACCTGCTCTTTGACTTCCATGCTCAGGCCGTCCCACTTGTTGACGACGATGACCAGTGAGCGCCCACTATTGAGGATAAAGCCGAGCAGAGACAGATCCTGATCGGAAATGCCTTCACGCGCATCAATCACCAGCAGACAGACGTTCGCGTCTTCAATGGCCTGCAATGTTTTGATAACCGAGAATTTTTCTACCGTATCCGTCACTTTACCGCGCTTACGTACCCCGGCGGTGTCGATGAGCACGTATTCACGCTCATCGCGTTCCATCGGGATATAGATGCTGTCACGGGTGGTGCCCGGCATGTCATAGACCACCACGCGGTCTTCGCCGAGGATACGGTTAGTTAGCGTTGACTTACCTACGTTCGGACGGCCAACGATAGCGATTTTGATCGGCAGATCCTGCGGATTGAAGTCGTCTTCCGGCTCTTCTTCACCTTCGCCATTTTCCGCCTCAAACTGCGCCCAGTACTCTGCGTCTTCGTCCACCTCTTCTGGCGGATTAACGTCATCCACGAACGGCAGCAACACCTGCTCCAGCAACGTGGTTACGCCACGGCCATGAGAGGCAGCGATCGGGTGAATGTCACCAAGGCCCAGCGACCAGAAATCGGCGACGGCCTGATCCGGATCGATACCATCGGTTTTATTCGCCACCAGGAAAGTCGGCTTTTCACGCGCGCGTAGATGGTTAGCAATGGCCTGGTCCGCCGGCATCAGCCCGGCGCGCGCATCAACCATGAACAGTACAACGTCGGCTTCTTCAATCGCCAGCAGCGACTGTTCCGCCATGCGCGTTTCCACGCCTTCTTCCGTGCCGTCGATACCGCCGGTATCGATACAGATAAATTCACGCCCTTCAACTTCAGCACGACCGTACTTACGGTCACGAGTCAGACCCGGGAAATCCGCAACCAGCGCATCACGAGTGCGCGTCAGGCGGTTAAATAGCGTGGATTTTCCAACATTAGGGCGCCCGACAAGCGCGACCACAGGTACCATGTTAAAGCCTCATTTACTCAAAATCTAAAAATAGCAAACGGCCCTGATTAAACAGGAGCCGCCAATAGAGTTACGACAGCCGAAATTAACGCGTAATCGCGTAAACCGTGCCGTCTTTTGCCTGAATCAGCAGTTTACCGTCGGCGACCACCGGTTCCGTCAGGAAGCCAGAGCTGTCAACTTTCTGCTGCGCTTCAAAGCGCCCGTCTTCCGGGTTAACCCAGTGCATGTAGCCTTCGCTATCGCCGACAACCAGGCTGCCGTTATACAGCGCCGGTGCGGTCAGCAGACGGTGCAGCAGATCGCTCTGCGTCCACAGGGTCACGCCGCCGTCGGTGGTCAGTGCCAGAATACGGTCATTCTGATCGACGATGTAGATGCGGTTGCCGTCAACGATGAAATCATTCACCGAACCCAGCTCGCGTTTCCACAGAATCTGGCCGCTGCGCAGATCCAGCGCCGTCAGGTTACCATTGTAGGCTAAGGCGTAAACCACGCCATTCACGATAACCGGCGTGGTATCCACGTCGCTCAAACGGTCGATTTCGGTCGTGCCGGTCGCCTGGGAGATACGCTGCTGCCAAATCAGCTGGCCTTGCTGCATCAGGACCGCGCTCACGCGACCGTTATCGCCGCCAACAATCGCCGCGCCATAGGCCACAGCCGGTGCGGATTCGCCGCGCAGAGAGAGCGCTGGCATATCCAGGTTCACCGTCCACTTCACGACGCCACTATTTTCATCCAGCGCCTGCAGCTGGCCGTTACTGGTGTGAACCAGCACCAGGCCATCGCTCGCCGTTGGGCGAGAGAGAACTTCACCCGCCGCGGTGGTCTGCCAGACGATAGAACCGTCGCCCGCGTCCAGCGCATAAACCTGCGCTTTTTCGCTGCCGACGTACACGTGGCCGCCGGAAACGGTCAGACCGCCGGAAAGCAGCGCCGGTTTACGAGAGAACCAGCCGTCTTTTTCCGCCAGATTCACGGACCAGACTTCTTTACCGTCATCCGCATTGACCGCTTTCACGGTGCCTTTACGGTCGGCGGCATACACCACGCTATCCGCATAAGCCGGATGCAGGTTGGAGTAGAAATCGCCAATCCCGCTACCGACGGAAACGTCCCAGGCGGTAGACGGAGTAAACTGGTTCTCTACGGTCGGCAGCGGAGACATTTTCACAACGTCTTCTTCGCCGCTGAACAATGAACAACCACTCAACAGAGTGACAGAAAGCAGTCCTGGCAAAAGTAGTTTACGCAATTGCATCGGGTCCCTCTCAGACGGACAAATTATTAATTTTCATGCGCATCATTTCACTGAGCGCCGGAGATGCATCGCTCTTAGCGCCAGCTTCCCACGCTGCACGCGCGCCCTGCTTGTCACCTTTACTGAGCAGGATTTCCCCGCGTAAATCAGCAACAATCGCCGTCCAGCCTTCGCCCTTCACGCCTTCCAGCGTTTTCAGCGCCGCATCAGCTTGCTTCATTTGCAGCTGAACGCGCGCCAGACGCAGGTTGATAACCGACTTCAGGTTGTCATCAGAAGCGGCAGCCAGCCCTTGCTGCAGCTGCTTTTCCGCCTGTGCCAAATCGTTTTTATCGACGAAGACCTGCGCCAGTTCCAGAGAAGCAAACGACCCGTAGGTGTTTTTGGTTTCGGCGGCGAATTTTTCTGCCGAAGCCAGTGCTTCCGGTTTCCCTGAGCTAAGAGAAGAAACGGCATTTTCGTAGGCCATGGAAGATTCCCGGGCCGAGTCTACCTGATGAGAGTTCCAGTAGCGCCAGCCGACCAGCGCACCGATCCCCAAAATTACCCCAACGGCCAGCGCTTTGCCATTTTCGGCAAAGAAGTTTTTAATCGCTTCAACCTGATCGTTTTCGTTATGAATTTCCACGCAGCCCTTCTCCTGATAATGATGTCCTGGAGATTAACCCAGAATAGTGCGCAAATGCGCGGCAACGCCTTCCTGCGTTACGGTTGTCTGCTCGCCAGAGCGCAAATCCTTCACGACAACATTGGCTTGCTCAACCTCAGACTCCCCAGAACCAGGGCAATACGAGCACCCCATTTATCCGCGCGGGCAAACTGCTTCTTAAAGTTTCCGCCGCCGTGGTTCGTCATCAGCTTCACGTCCGGTAACGCATCACGCACCTGCTCGGCCAGGCGCATTGCGGCTGACTGAGTTCCGGTACCTGAGGCGACCAGGTATATATCGACAACAGGATCGGCTTTAAATTCCGGATTAACTGCCTGAACTAATAAAACAAGTCGTTCCAGGCCCATAGCGAAGCCCACGGCTGGGGTCGCACGACCGCCCAGTTGCTCAACCAGACCATCGTAACGGCCACCTGCGCAGACGGTACCCTGTGAGCCCAGGCTGTTGGTGACCCACTCAAATACGGTGCGGTTATAGTAATCCAGACCACGAACCAGACGCTGGTTCACGGTATAGGCAATACCGGCGGCATCCAGCTGCGCGCACAGGCCAGCAAAGTGCTCGCGGGACTCTTCATCCAGGTAGTCGCCAAGCTTCGGCGCATCGTTTAACAGCGCCTGCACGTCCGGATTTTTAGAATCCAGCACGCGCAGCGGGTTGCTGTACATACGGCGCTTGCAGTCTTCATCCAGCACTTCAACGTGTTGTTCGAGGAAGGCGACCAATGCATCGCGGTAATTGGCGCGCGCGTCCAATGAACCGATAGAGTTCAGTTCCAGATTAACGTGTTCAGCAATACCCAGCGCACGCCACCAGCGCGCGGTCAGCATGATCAGCTCCGCATCAATATCCGGCCCCTGCAGACCAAACACTTCCGCCCCAACTGATGGAACTGGCGGTAACGGCCTTTCTGCGGACGCTCGTGGCGGAACATCGGCCCGATGTACCACAGACGCTGCTCCTGATTGTACAGAAGACCATGTTCGATGCCGGCGCGTACGCAGCCCGCAGTCCCTTCCGGACGCAGCGTCAGGCTATCGCCATTGCGGTCTTCAAAGGTGTACATCTCTTTTTCAACCACGTCGGTCACTTCACCGATTGCGCGCTTGAATAACGGGTCTGCTCTACAATCGGCAAACGGATTTCGCTGTAACCGTAGCTGCCGAGCACCTGCTTAAGTGTGCCTTCAATGCGCTGCCAGATGGCGGTTTCGCCAGGCAGATAATCGTTCATGCCGCGAATGGCTTGAATGTTTTTTGCCACGTTAATTCTCTTTATATATAAAAATGAACCCTCGGCGCAGAACACGCCCGCGGGGTTCAATCATACACGGGAAGCAAGCGGCTTCCCATCTCGTTATTTTTCAACCTGCTGAACGTCGATACGGCGAGCTTCATCCAGCACCGACGCTTTCGCGCGAATTCTGGCTTCAAGCTGGCTAATCATATCATCGTTGTCCAGGCGGTCTTTACGCACGCCGTCTTCATACAGGCCGCTTTTCTTATTGCCGCCGGTGACACCCAGCGTCGACACCAGCGCTTCGCCAGGGCCATTCACTACGCAGCCGATGATGGAGACGTCCATCGGGTGATGATATCTTCCAGGCGCTGCTCCAGCGCGTTCACCGTGCCGATCACGTCAAATTCCTGACGGGAACAGGTTGGGCAAGCGATGAAGTTGATCCCACGCGCGCGGATGCGCAGCGACTTCAGGATATCGAAACCAACTTTGATCTCTTCAACCGGATCGGCTGCCAGCGAAACGCGAAGCGTGTCGCCGATGCCTTCGGACAGCAGCAGCCCGAGGCCGATTGCGGACTTGACCGCACCGCTGCGCGCGCCGCCCGCTTCGGTGATCCCAAGATGCAGCGGCTGATCGATCTGTTTAGCTAACAGGCGATAAGACTCCACTGCCAGGAACACATCGGAAGCCTTCACGCTGACTTTGAACTGATCGAAGTTCAGACGATCGAGATGATCGACATGGCGCATCGCCGATTCCAGCAGCGCCTGCGGGGTTGGCTCGCCGTATTTTTCCTGAAGATCTTTTTCCAGCGATCCGGCGTTAACGCCGATACGGATCGGGATGTTTTTATCGCGCGCACAGTCAACAACCATGCGGATACGCTCTTCGTTGCCGATGTTGCCCGGGTTAATACGCAGACAGTCGACGCCGTACTCCGCGACTTTCAGCGCAATACGGTAGTCAAAATGGATATCGGCGACCAGCGGAACGTTCACCTGCTTTTTGATAAGCTTGAACGCTTCTGCGGCGTCCATCGTCGGCACGGAGACGCGGACAATATCCGCACCCACGCGTTCTAACGCTCTGATTTGATTAACCGTCGCTTCGACATCCGTCGTGCGCGTATTGGTCATTGACTGGACGGCGATAGGTGCCCATCGCCGATCGGCACGTTCCCAACGTAAATGCGTGTGGATTTTCTACGTTGAATAGGAGCCTGGTTGTGCATGAAAAATCTCCCGCATTACGCGTCTGTTATTGTGCCGGTGATTGTTCAGCACTCACGGTCAGGCGCGCAACCTGGTTAGTTCTGATAAAACGACTCAGATCGACCGGTTTACCCTGGAATTCGATCTGCACTGCGGCCGGTGCGCCAATTTTCAGTTTATAAGGCGTCTGACCGGTCAGATTCAGATTGCCACCTTTACGTTGCAGGCCGCTGAACAGTTTTTTACCGGCGGCGTCGGTCACTTCCAGCCAGCAGTCGGCGGAGAAGTTCATGACCAGCGCGTTAGCGTCAGCCACCGGCGCGGCGGTTTGTGCCGGGTCGGTCGGCAGCGCGCCAGGGGTCGCGGTCTGCGGTGCAGGGGTGGTCTGCGCGGTGGTGGTATCAACGTTAGCCTGAGACGGCGCCACCACGGCATTATTCTGGGCGGTTGCGGCTGGCGCAGCGGTGTCTGCCGGCGCCTGCGCGGAAGTATCCGCCGGTGTAGCGGCGCTGGAATTCGGCGCGGCCGCGGTATCGGTAGTTGCCGGAGACGAGGTCGCATCTGCGCCCGTATTCAGCGGAATATTTTGTGAATCGCTGCCGTTGGCCTTCAGCTCAACGGAGGATTGGTCAGCCATGGTCGAGATTTCTTCCTGCTGCGCTTTGTGGTTCTGCCACCACCAGGCGACGGTTAACCCCACCACCACGAACAGCACCAGCCAGGTAAAGCTCATCAGCCAGCCATCGCGTTTTTTACGACGTTTGCCCAGAGAGAAGCTCTGCATCGGCGCGACTTTCGCTGCGCGAACCGGCGCCTGCTTTTCCATCATCGGCAGCAGCTCTTCCTCAGGAATATGCACGAGGCGAGCGTAAGAGCGGATATAACCACGCAAGAATGTTGAAGCGAGTTCAGCAGGCGCCTTATCTTCTTCAATATCACGAACGGTGGAAACCTTCAGGCACAAGCGTTCTGCGACGGCTTGCTGGCTGAGTCCGAGTTGTTCACGGGCATTACGCAAACGGACACCCGTAGTTTGTGCTTCTTGTTGGTCGTGGTTGGTTTCAGTATTCATTCGCTACAACTGCTGATTCGTGAAATTTAAGGTTCTGATGCGAAGCCGTTCTCGCACCGCGAAACATCCGGTCGTGTTATCGAACAGACAGACAAGCTGCCCGGTATACCCTACTCCAAAACAGCGTCAAAAGCCCTATTCACGCTGTCGATGTAACGCTACATACTGCCTCAATACTTGATGAAACGCACCGTAATTATTAACCAGATCAGTACGTTTCGCCTAATCCTTAAGCACTTAACTTTGCGTGCGCCATTTCTGACGCACGCGGCGCGGGATTACACCGTTTTCACGGCGATAGATTCACCCTGCATACGCTTGCGCATGGTACGTTTGGTACGGTCAATAACATCACCGGCCAGCTGGCCGCAGGCGGCATCGATATCGTCACCGCGGGTCTTACGTACGATGGTGGTAAAGCCATAACCCATCAGTACCTTACAGAAGCGATCGATGCGGCTGTTGGAGCTACGACCATACGGCGCGCCCGGGAACGGGTTCCACGGAATCAGGTTGATTTTGCACGGCGTGTCTTTCAGCAGTTCAGCCAGCTCATGCGCGTGCTCGGTACCGTCGTTGATATGGTCCAGCATGACGTATTCGATGGTCACGCGGCCCTGGTTGGCGTTGGACTTCGAAATGTAGCCGCGAACGGACTCCAGGAAGGTGGCAATATTGTACTTTTTGTTGATCGGTACAATTTCATCACGAATGGTGTCGTTCGGCGCATGCAGAGAGATAGCCAGCGCAACGTCAATCATGTCGCCCAGTTTATCCAGCGCAGGCACTACGCCAGAAGTAGACAGCGTCACGCGACGTTTAGACAGACCAAAACCGAAATCATCGAGCATGATTTCCATGGCCGGGACCACGTTGGTCAGGTTCAGCAGCGGTTCGCCCATCCCCATCATCACCACGTTGGTGATCGGACGTACGCCGGTGGTTTTGACCGCGCCGACGATTTTCGCCGCGCGCCACACCTGGCCGATAATTTCCGATACCCGCAGGTTACGGTTGAAACCCTGCTGAGCCGTAGAGCAGAATTTACACTCTAACGCGCAGCCGACCTGTGAGGAGACGCACAGGGTCGCACGATCGTCTTCCGGGATATAAACGGTTTCAACGCGCTGATCGCCGACGGCAATCGCCCATTTGATGGTGCCGTCCGAAGAACGCTGCTCTTCAACCACTTCCGGCGCGCGAATTTCAGCGACTTCTTTAAGCTTACCGCGCAGGACTTTGTTGATGTCGGTCATTTCATCAAAGTCGTCGCAGCAGTAGTGGTACATCCACTTCATCACCTGGTCGGCGCGGAAGGGTTTTTCGCCTAAGTCTTTAAAAAACTCGCGCATCTGCTGACGGTTGAGATCCAGCAGGTTAATTTTTCCATCTTTGTTGGGAACCGCCGGGATGGCGCTCTCAGGCGTGACAATTTGTTCAGACATTTTCTATTCCGGCCTCGTTGTTACACGTTATGGCCCTGGAGGGTTGATAAAAAGAAGCGCCCCTGGACAGCGGTCTGCTCGTCCGGGGCGCTGCATTGTACAAATTCTGGCGCATGGATGCCACGTCTGCACGCCGCATTCACGAAATAAAGTGTAAACGACCCTTAACGGGTACGTGGGCACACTTCGCCTTCGCCGAAGAAGAAGGCGATTTCACGCGCGGCGGATTCAACGGAGTCGGAACCGTGGGTACCGTTCTCAGTGAAGCTGTCCGCGTAGTCAGCGCGCAGCGTACCCGCCAGCGCGTTGGCCGGGTTAGTTGCGCCCAGCAGGTCGCGGTGACGCTGAACGGCGTTTTCGCCTTCCAGCACGGAAACCACGATCGGGCCGGAAGTCATAAATTCAACCAGGCCATCGAAGAACGGACGACCGTCGTGCTCAGCGTAGAAGCCGCGAGCCTGTTCAACGGTCAGGTGCAGCATTTTGGTGCCAACAATCTTAAACCCTGCTGCTTCAAAGCGAGAGAAGATGCTGCCAATAACGTTTTTTGCCACCGCGTTTGGTTTGATGATGGAAAAAGTACGTTCAATAGCCATGATTACCTCTAATAAAATTTATTCTGTTGTCGTGCATACGCATTGTATGATCTGGCGCGGATTATAATGAGCCTCTGCGCCGTTGCCTATGGATGAAGGTAACATTTTTTTAAAATAAAATACTTTTAAGCAACAGATCTGCTACCGAGCCTATCATCGGCATGGTGCGCCCGTTGTGCCCGATGGCGCTACGCTTATCGTGCCTACCCGATTACGCCGCCCGACAATATCCATCACTGTAGCGTAAAGTTAGCCACCGACATTTGCCCGCATCATCCATCACCACCAGCTGATAGGCTCCGGTTTTCTCCAGCGTTAACACCAGACGGTCGTCCGCATCCGCCTGCGGGTCGCCATTAAGGAACCACCAGCGCCGACCTTCTCCGCCATGGCCTGTAGCACCACCTGCGCGCTACGCGCGCCCGGCAGGCGGCGAATGACCGCGTCATCCCGCACGCCAGTGAGCATCAGCGGTGCGACATTTTGCAACTGTCTCGGCGGCAGGTTGCTGAAACTGGCGGCAGTCGCGCCGCACGGCGCTCCCCGGCGGGAGCCACGGTTCCAGCGGGAGCGGCCAAACGTTAAGGGTGACCTCGCGAGCATCCGGACAGTCCGCCGCCACCCGCTTGCCTGCGGCGTCCAGCCACAGCGGGAAACGGATACCCTGCATCCCCTCCTGTTCCGGCAACAGCAGCGTGGGCGGCAGGCTATTATCCAGCACCCAGGTCGATAACCGACGACGACAGTTACCGTCGCCCGCCGGCAGCGGCTGACCACCCGGCCAACAGATTTCCGCCGCGCTCACTGAGGCCGGCCTCGGATCGCGCCCTTCCTGCTGACGCACGCCGCGCGAAGCCAGGAGATTGTTCACCTGATTGAGCAGCGGGATGGCGCTGGCAAAACCAAATTGTCCGGCTACCGGTGTGCCATCGGGTCTGCCGGTCCAGATCCCGATGCTGTAACGCGCGTTAACGCCAATCGCCCAGGCATCGCGATAGCCGTAGCTGGTGCCGGTTTTCCACGCCAGCGACGGCACCTGCGGTAGCGAAGCATCCGGCACAGGCTGCGCTTCCCCGCCAGAATACGTCGAGTAATCCACGCCGCGCCTGGCGACAGCAGCGGGCGTTCAACCAGCGGATCGCTTGCCAGCATCCGCAATTTACCCACTTTCCCATGACGGGCGAAGGCGCTATAGGCGGCGGTAATATCGGCCAGACGGGCGCCCGCACCGCCGAGAATCAATGACAAATTCGGTTCCGCCCTGCCGGTAAGATCAGCGGCAACCCCGCATTACGCAAACGCGCGGCAAACTGTTTCGGCCCATAGGCGTCCAGCACCTGTACTGCGGGCAGGTTAAGGGATCGCACCAGCGCGTCGCTCATACTCACCGGGCCGTGGAAACCGCTATCGAAGTTACCAGGGCGATAATCGCCGATCCGCCGCGGCACATCCTGTAGCAGGGACGCCGGATGAATCAACGCGCTGTCCAATGCCATGGCATATAAGAATGGCTTCAACACCGAGCCGGGCGAGCGAATTGCGGTGACCATATCCACGTGGCCAAAACGGCTGTCATCGGCGATATCCGCCGAACCGACCCAGCCGCGCACCTTCATGTCGCGATTATCCACCACGATCATCGCCAGCGAGCTGCGCGGCGGCAGCCGCGATTTCCAGTTCAGCGCTAAATCTTCCAGCTGCCGCTGTAGCCCGGCATCCAGCGTAGTGACAATTTTCTCCTCCCGGCTGCGGGCCAGCATCGCGCGGGCAAACAGCGGCGCCAGCTGTGGCATCTGACGCGGGCACAGCCAGACCGGCTCTTCTTTCGCCTCGTTAACCACATTGGCAGGCCAGACGCCCTGCGTCAGCAGACGATCAAGCACTTTATTGCGTGCCGCCTGCGCCCGCTCGGGCCAGCGATCCGGACGCAGCCGACTCGGCGCCTGCGGTAAAACTGCCAGCAGCGCGGCATCAGCGTAGCTCAGTTCGGCGGGCGGTTTGCCGAGATAGGCCCAGCTTGCCGCGCCGATCCCCTGTAACGTGCCGCGAACGGCGCCCGGTTGAGATATAGCGTAAGAATGTCGCGCTTAGAGAGGTGCCACTCCAGCTGGAAAGCGCGCCAGAGCTGGCGAAACTTACCGCCGAAAGTGCGCGGATGCGGGTCCAGCAACCGCGCCACCTGCATGGTGAGCGTGCTGCCGCCAGAGACCACGCGCCCGGCAGTGAGATCCTGCCAGGCGGCGCGGGCGATAGAAAACGGATTAACGCCGGGGTGATCCCAGAACCAACGGTCTTCATACTGAATAAGAGCGTCGAGGTAACGCAGCGAGACCTCTTCAATCGTGACCGGGTAGCGCCAGATCCCCTCGGCGTCGGCAAAGCGCCACAGCGGGCTGCCATCTTCGGCGACCACGACCGCGCGGGGACACTTCATGCAGCGGCAGCGGCCACTGCTTATCCGCCAGCACAATCGCGCCGCAAAACAGTACCACCGCCCGGCCAGCCAGCGCCAGACGGGGCGTTTCCAGCAGACGATCCGCATCTTACGGTACGACGATCAGCATATCGTCCGCCGCGCCAACTGCACGCCAGGCTGGCACATACATCGATTCCACCTGCGTTGGCGGCACCTGATAGGTCCCCGGCATCACCGCCCGCGCCAGATAGACCACCGTCACCGGCTGATTGGCATTCACTGCCACCGCGGCCACAAAGCGATCATCACGGAATTCCATATGTTGAATATCCGCCTGCTGCATCTGGTTCAGCCACTCCTGCACTTCGCTGCCGTTATCCTGCAGGTTCGCGCTGCTGTTAGCCAGATTCTGGTTTTCCAGTTCCAGCCCGGCAGGCAACATATCCACCACCAGCGCGTCCGGCACGTTTTGGCTGGCGTTGATATCCAGTTTCACCAGCACCAGTTCACCGCTGCGCAGCGAAGAGAGCGATTTACGCTGCCCATCAGTGCCATAGAACTGGCGTTCAATATGCAGCACGTTGCTGCTGGCCGCCGGAGCGTGTTCCGGGTAGCCGGTGCTATCGAGGCGCAGCCACAGCGGCTGCTGGCCGCTGTTGGTCACTTTCAGCGCCGAAAGTTGTTCAGCATCGAGGTTGCGCGTCAACGCCTTTTCGCCCTGCAACGGCTGGCTGTCCAGCGTCGTTTGCGCCTGCCAGTTACCCGGCAGGTCCAGCACGCTTCTCGCCGCGAGGAACAGCGCATTATTCTCCTGAGTTGACAGCCAACGTTCGCTAAATGCCTGCTCGGAGAGAGTTTGCAGCAGCGCATTCTGCGCGTCCGGCAGCAGCTTGTTCTCTTCCAACAGGGCCAGCATCAGCGCGTTATCTCGCAGGTCGCTACCGTAGTCTGCCAACCAGCGGGTCTGGTCCGAGCGTTTGGTGGTCAGCGCCAGCTGTAATGCCTGTTCGCTGCGCGGCGCGTCGCCCATCGCCTTCAGCGCGATACCTAACTGCATCAGCGGCAGACCGGAGCGCGCCTGCTCGCGGCGTTCCCATAGCTCGCGTAACGCGCCCAGCGGCGCTTTTTGCTGTCTGGCCAGCACCAGCCCGGCATAGGACTGAATGGCGAAGCGGCTGGCGGCATTATCGTCGGTGTAGCGAACGCTCATCAGCCCGGCTCCTGAAGATAGCGCAGCAGCCGGTTGTTGCCGTTATTAATCGCCTGCGCCGGAACGCTATAGCCTTGCTCCGCCGCGCGCACCAGGAAGTCCATAGCATAGGCGGTCAGCCAGTACTCCTCCGGCCCTTCTTTATCCCACAGCCCAAAGCCGCCGCTCTCTTTTTGCATTTGCAGCAACCGCGAGATACCGATGTCCACCGCCGCTCGGCGTTTGTCATCGCTGTCACCCACAATGCCCAGCGTTTTCAGCTGCGCGGCGTTAGTATAAAGCTGCGGGAACAGGCCGCTGGCGGTTTGTTCCAGACAGCCGTACGGATAGGCTTTCAGCTCACGAATATAGCGCGCCAGGTTCAGCGGGGTTTCCCGCTGAGCAGGAGCTGGCCCTGCTGTGTCACCGGCGAGAAGAGCGCGTTCTGGTTAGCCGGCACACTCCAGCTTTCACCGGGTTGCAGCACCGCGCCGTTGTTCACCGTTTGCGCCGGGAAGGCCGGACGCACGCCAATTTTCCACTGCTTATGCAGGTCGGCCAGCGTTTCTCCCGGCAGATTCATCCCGAGACGGTGACGTTCACCTCACCATCGCCGAAGCCATCACTGGCGCTGACGGGCACAAACAGCGTGGTGCGCACGCCCGGCTCCAGCGTCACCGGCGACGGTTGACCGCTTTTCAGCGTCAACAGGCCCGTAGCCGCAATCTTCACGTTCAGCGTTTGAGGTTTATCGGTAAGGTTAGTGACGTCCAGCGTCAGTCGCGCGCTATCGCCACCGGCCATAAAGCGCGGGTGTTCAGCTCGGCCACCACCGGCGCGGCCACCACCACTTTTTGTTCTGCGCTGCCGAAATCTTCGCTCGTCCACGCCTGCGCCATCACCCGCAGCTCGCCGTTAAAATCGCCGATTGGCAGAGTGATGGTACCTTCACCGTTGTCATCAAGGGTTACCGGTCGTGCCTGCTGGGCGATGATAGTGACGTGATTCACCGGCGGTTTGCCGCCGCGATTCAGCTCGTCACCATCGCCACCGAAGCGCAGGCTGGCAAGCCGCCCCTGACCTTCAATGACCTGACCGTAGATATCATAGATGTCCGCGCCGTAACGTTTCTGGCCGAAGAACGCCTGCCACGGATCCGGCGTGGCGTAATCGGTGATATTCAGCACCCCGCTGTCAACCGCTGACAGCAGCACATTGACCTGCTTCGGCGCCGCGCCTTCCTTGCGATTCACTTTCACTTTGACGCTCAGCGGCTGGTTTGGCCGCATTTTTTGCGGGCTTTCCAGCGCCACGTTCAGTCGACGCTGTTCATCACCCAGCGGCAGATGCAACACGCCAACCGCACGTTTCGGCGTCGCGGAACGTGATTTATCCCCGGACGAACCACCAGCGTGCTCAGATAGAGGTCGTGACGATTCCAGCTTTTATCGACCGGAATAGACAGATCCAGCCCTGAGCCGGGACGTCAATTTCTTGCCACCACAGCGGGCCATCGCTGGACTCTACCATCGCATAGCCCTTACCGGCCGCCGGAGCAGCTACGTGCAGCTTGATGGTATCACCCGGCTGATAGCTCGGTTTATCAAGTTTTAAGGTCACGCGATCCGGTCGCGCCGCGCCGCTACCGTCGCTGTTATCCTGCCAGCTATAGCCTGCCCAGAAGCGCACGCTGCTGACCGCGTCATTCGGCGCTTTCACTTCCAGACGGTAAGCGCCCACTCCACCGGGAAGCTGACTTTGCCGGTCTCATCGGCTTTGAGATCCAGCGTCTCTTCGCCTTCCACCAGATCTTTTTGATCGAAGCGAGACTGCCAGCCATCGCTTTCCGACCAGTTCCAGTAGTAGTCGCGGCGTTCGCGGATCAGCCGCACCTGCAGGCCGGAAACGGCTTTTTTGTCACCGGCAGCGTTGCTGTAAACAATGTCAAACGCGGCCTGGCTATTTTCTTCGACGATCGGCTGATTCACCGTGGTGTCGGTGCGGTAGTCATAGACCGCCTTGCTGGCGAACTGCGGGCGGATCCCGGCAGTTCGGCGGCGGGCCATATAGGCTGGCTCACCCGACGGGTTACCGGGCGACCGCCAGACTCCAGCAGGCTGGCCTGGAGAATCACCTGCAGCGGCGAGTGCGTTTCCTGCCACTGGCTGGCGGTGGTCACTTCTCCCGCCCTTTGTCATCCAGCGTCAGATTCATTTCATCCAGGCTACGGGAAGTATTGTCTTGCGCAATATCGCCAAACTGGAAGCCCGGCAGCGCCGCGACCGCATCGCGCAGCGGGCGCAGGAACAATTTCCCTGCAGACTGTTCCCGCTGGCGGGCGCGCCGTACAGATAGTAGCCGGAAACGGCGAATTTGACGTCGTCAGCGGGGCCAGCGGCGTCGTCTGCGGTGTCAGGCTCAGCGCCATGCGCTCGGGCATAAAGTCTTCGACGTGGAAATCCCACTCGCGCAGCTGGTTATCGCCGGTGTTGGCGCGGATATGCCACATGCCGGTCGCCGCGCCGCTATCCAGCGGGTAGGTCAATTGATACAGGCCGTTCTGCGGCTGGCTCACCACGCTGCGAATCACCTGGCCGTCCGGTTTCACCACTTCCAGCTTCACCGGCTGGTCGGGCAGCGGCTTGCCGTCGCTGTCGCGCAGCAGGCCGTTGAGGATCACCGTTTCGCCGGGACGGTAGAGATCGCGCGGGCCAAACATAAAGAACTGCTTGCGATAACCAGGATCGCCGGCAACATCGAACTCAGCCAGATCCAGCGCGGGCAGTTTCAGATCCAGCAACGTCGTCTGCCCGTCTTTACGCGCCAGCAGCAATGCCGCGTCTTTGTCGGTTTGCAGCGTGGCGTGACCTTTAGCGTCGCTGGTCGCCTGCGCCAGCGTCTGACCTTTGTCGTTTAACAGCGCCAATTCAACTGCCGATTGAGCAGCGCCGTTTTCCAGGCTTTGGGTAAACACATCAAGCTGGCCGTGATAGCGGTGCAGCGATACGCCGACGTCGCTCAGGGTAAACAACGTCGCGGCGTTACTGTAGCTATATTGTCCGCCGGGTTCATCACCGCGATGTAGACGCCAGACTGCTGTAGCGGCGCGATATCTTTCAGCGGCAGCAGCAGTTTTTCCCGGGTGTTGCGCGCCGGATTAAGGTCAAATCGCCCGGTGTAGACCAGATCGGCCATCTTCAGCAGTTCATCCGACTCCAGTTGCTCAGCGAACTGCGGTATTCCCACTGGCTGACGAACGCGGCCAGCGATTCCGGCTTCACGCGGAAGAAGTTCACGTCAACGTGCGGCACGTTGAGCACCATCACCGGTAGCCCTTCCACCACCTTGCCCGGCAGCAGCGATCCGCGGCTGGCAAAGCCGACGCTCGGCGCAATATCGCGGGTGGTCAGCGTTTTTTCGACGCTGGTGCCAAAAGTAGACTTATTCAGCGCCGCCAACTCAGGATCGACGGTCACAATCAGGTCGCGTTTCGGTTCCAGATGGCGCAGCCGCAGCTCTTTGAGATTCGGCGCCAGCTCCCATGCGCCGTCAACCTTACCGTTCTTTTTGTCTACCAGGTGGACCGTTTTGCTGAAATCCTGATCGGGGTTAAGCGGTATGGAGAAAGTGAGCACCAGCGTTGCCGCGCCGTCGAGCTGCACTTCGGAGGCATCGAGCAGGGTAAGCGTTTTGCCCTGGCTCTGCCGGGCGAGTTTTTCAAGCTGGGCGGCGTCGGGTTTCGCCGGCGCAGCAGCGGCAGGCGTCGAGGAGGCGGCGGGCTTGTCGTCATTCTTATTGTCGCAGCCGGCCAGCGTAAACGTCATTGCCAGCGCGAGCGCCAGCGTAGCCAAACGAAAGGGTTTCATCCTGGAACCTCTGACTGGTGAAGTCTGTTTGAGTCGTCAACACAGTATTATGCCCAGGGAGGCGTTTGCCAGTAGTTCTCTGTGGGATGTTACTGCGATCACAACTCATAACGTAACATGTAACGTTATGCGTACTTTGTTTTTAAAACAATAGGATAGCTGGATTCTCCGCCCCTTCTGCTGCTACCTTTTGCCGGACATGAGGTCCCCTCTATGCGGTTCAACATCGGAGACAATAATGAAAAGAGCCGTTAATGCCCTACAAAATTTTGGTAAGTCCCTCTATGGCCCGGTGCTGATTCTGCCGATTGTCGGGCTGTTTATCGCCTTCGGCAACGTGCTGGGCAACGGCAGTCTTGCAGAGTACGTCCCTTTTCTGGGCTACTCTGCGGTCCAGCATCTGGGGCAGTTGATCGCCAAATCCGCCGTTTCGCTATTGGTGAATCTGGCGATGATCTTTGCTGTCGGTATTCCCATCGGCCTCGCCGCTCGCGATAAAGGCTACGCCGCTCTGCTGGGGCTGGTGACGTTTATTGTGTTTATCAACGCCATGAACTTCACGCTGCAATGGCAGGGCGAACTGGCCCGGCTGACCAGATGCGCACCGCTGGGCAAAGTATGGTGCTGGGCGTACAGGTACTGGAGATGGGCGTTTTCGCCGGGATCCTCACCGGCGCGCTGACTGGCTATCTCTACAACCGTTACTCCGGCGTACAGTTCTCCGGGCGATGGCTATCTACTCCGGTCACTGTTTTGTCACCATCATCATTCTGCCGGTGGCGATTATCCTTGGCGTGGTGATGAGCGAACTCTGGCCGTGGGCGCAGCACGGTATCAGCGCGCTGGCGCTGGCGATTAAAGGCTCCGGACCGTTCGGGTGGCGATTTACGGTTTCCTCGAACGTATTCTGGTGCCAACCGGTCTGCACCACCTGGTCTATACCCCATTTTTGTATACCGAACTGGGCGGTTCGCACGAGGTCTGCGGCAACCTGTACCAGGGTGCGCGCAATATCTACTTCGCTGAAATGGCCTGCCCTGACGTCAAACAGTTGAGCAGTACCGTGGTGTGGGACGCGCGCGGCATCAGCAAAATGTTCGGCTTACCTGCCGCCGCGCTAGCGATGTATGTCACCGCGAAACCGGAACGCAAAGCGGCCGCTAAGGCCATTCTGATCCCGGCGGCGCTGACATCACTGCTGGTCGGCGTGACCGAGCCGATTGAGTTTTCCTTCCTGTTCGTCGCGCCGCTGCTGTTCGTGGTGCACGCCGTGCTGACCGGCATCGGCATGATGCTGTTCTCGCTGTTCGGCGTCCACGCCATCGGGCCAACGGCATTATCGATTTTATTCTCTACAACCTGCCGCTGGGACGGAGAAATCCAACTGGCCGATGTACATCGTGGTCGGGCTGATTATGTTCGCGCTCTACTTCGTCATCTTCCGCTTCCTGATCCTGCGCTTCAACATGAAAACGCCGGGCCGCGAAGAGGATGACCAGCAAACGAAGCTCTACAGCAAGCAGGAGTATCAGGCGAAGGGCAATAACGATGGTCTGGGCACCAGCATCATCGAGGGATTAGGCGGGCGCGACAACATTGAGGTGGTGGATAACTGCTACACCCGGCTGCGCGTCACCGTGAAGGACATCGCACGAATTAACGAGCCACAGCTCAAGGCAACCGGTGCGAAAGGCATTATTAAACAAGGTAATAACGTTCAGGTGGTCTACGGGCTGCACGTCAAAAAAATGCGAGAAGCCGTTGAGATGTTTCTCTGAAGGAGGCTATAACATGTTGAAATCCCATTTATTCTGGCTATCGCCGGCGGTGGCAGCACCTACACGCCGGCATTGTCAAAAGCCTGATGGTACGCCTGAGCGACTTCCCGCTGGCGGAAATTCGCCTCTACGATATTGATGAAGCGCGGCAAAACACCATCGCCCGGTGGTGGAAAAGGTGATTCGCGACCATAGCCAGAGCATCAAATTTACCGTGACCACCTGCCCGGAAACGGCATTTAGCGGCGCGCACTTCGTCTTTGCCCAGATGCGTGTCGGCCAGTACAAAATGCGCGAGCAGGATGAAAAATTCCGCTACGCCACGGCGTGGTCGGCCAGGAGACCTGCGGCCCTGGCGGCCTGGCCTACGGCCTGCGCACCATTCTGCCGATGGTAGAGCTGATTGATCTCGTTGAGCGCTATGCCGATCCCAAAGCGTGGATCGTCAACTATTCCAACCCGGCGGCGATTGTGGCCGAAGGCATTCGCCGTCTGCGACCACAGGCGCGGGTGCTGAATATCTGCGATATGCCGGTGGCAGCCATGCGCAATATGGGGCGATTCTCGGCGTCGACCGCCACAAGCTCGATGTGGATTACTTTGGTCTCAACCACTTTGGCTGGTTTACCCAGGTACGGGTCGATGGCGAAGACAAACTGCCTGAGTTACGTCGCCACGTGGCGAAATTCGGCCTGCTGACCGAAGACGCCGCGCAAACGGACCCGCAGCATGCCGATCCGTCATGGGTGAAAACCTGGCGCAATATCAAGCCGATTATGGACTGCTTCCCGGAATATCTGCCCAACCCGTATCTGCAGTACTACCTGATGCCGAACCAAATCGTCGAGCACCAGAACCCGGACTACACGCGCGCCAACGAAGTGATGGACGGGCGAGAGAAGAAGCTGTTTGCAGCAGCCGTGGAGTATCAGCAAACCGGTATTCTGCCGGATGCTTTCCACGTTGGCGTGCACGGTGAGTTTATCGTCGAAGTGGCCCGTTCTCTGGCCTTTGATTTACGCCAGCGCCATTTAGTGATCGTCGAAAACCAGGGCGCCATCGCCAATCTGCCGGACGATGCCATGGTAGAAGTCCCGGCCTACATCACCGCTAATGGCCCGGAACCGGTGCGGATGGCAATGTGCCGCTGTTCCACCAGACGCTGTTGATGCAGCAACTGGCCTCGGAGCAGTTGTTGGTTGAGGCGACTCTGGAGGGCAGCTATGAAAAAGCGTTACAGGCCTTTACCCTCAACCGCACCGTGCCGACAATGGAACACGCGCGCGCCATTCTTGACGAGATGATTGTCGCCAACCGGGATTACTGGCCGCAGCTGCAACATGCATGGCAAAATGGTGAGGCAACGCGCTAATAAACCGCGGGTCGCTTGTCGGTGTGAGCAAAAACACCGACAATCTCTCTATGATTCATCAATGGAGGGTACCATGACCACTTCGTTTTTTGTTGCCGCCGACTGGCTGGCTGAGCACGTTGATGACCCGCAAGTGCAGATTATCGACGCCCGTATGGCGCCGCCGGGCAAGAACACCGCGATCTGCACGCGGAATACCGCGCCGGGCATCTGCCGGGCGCGGTCTTTTTTGATATTGAAGCCCTCTCCGACCACACCTCGCCGCTGCCGCATATGATGCCGCGCCCTGAGGCTTTCGCCGTCGCCATGCGCGAACTGGGCGTCAGCCGCGATAAACACCTGGTAATTTACGACGAAGGCAACCTGTTCTCCGCGCCGCGCGCGTGGTGGATGCTGCGCACTTTTGGCGCTGATCGGGTCTCTATCCTGGCTGGCGGTCTTGCCGGCTGGCAGCGTGACGATCTGTTGCTTGAGCAGGGAGACGTACAAAGCGCTGAGGGCGAGTTTGAGTCTACATTCCATGCCGAAGCAGTCAAACGACTGACCGACGTGCTGCTGGCCAGTCATGAAGGCTCCGCGCAAATCGTCGACGCCCGTCCGGCACCGCGCTTCAATGCCCAGATAGACGAACCACGTCCTGGACTGCGTCGTGGGCATATACCTGGCGCGCACAACGTTCCATGGGGAGACCTGGTGGTGGACGGTGAGCTAAGAACCACCGACCAGCTCGAGGCTATCTTTGCTCGTCAGGGTGTCGACTTACATCAGCCGATTATCGTGAGCTGCGGTTCCGGTGTGACGGCGGCGGTGGTCGCACTGGCGCTGGCCACGCTTGAGGCCGACGACGTAACCCTGTACGACGGGTCCTGGAGTGAATGGGGTGCCCGCGCCGACCTGCCGATAGAGCCTGCGCAGTAATGGATAATCGCCTGGCAACGCTGCTGACGCGCGGAGCGTCCTTAACCCGCGCGGAGTATCGGGTGCTGGCGCATTTGACAGAGCATCCGCTGCTGGTAGGCAAGATCACCGTCCGTCAGCTGGCGCAGGCGACATTTGTCTCCACGGCAACCATTATGCGGCTGTGTCAAAAGCTGGGCTTTAGCGGCTACAGCGAGTTTATCTGGCACTGTAAAAGCCTGCTGGCGGAAACGCCGCATATTGCGGCGCATCGCACTGAGTCCTGCGCGGAATTTCCCGAGCTGTTCAACCGCTTTATCGCCAACTACCAGCAGTCTTTTCAGTGGGCAACGGCGGACAAGCGGCAGCAGTTTACCCGCCTGCTGCGCGAGCAGGAGAGCTTCTTTCTCTATGGCGCAGGATTTTCTTATCTCTTTGCCGAGTATCTGACGAAAAAGCTGCAGGTGCTCGGCAAAACGGCCTTTATTTCCGGCCCGGGCGATAGCCGGAACATCTTTCTCAGTAACGCCGCGCGCTACCAGGTGTTTATCGCGGTGTCGCGCAGCGGCGAAACCGAGCAGGTGCTGGATAAAGCGCGTATCGCCCGCAACGTGGGCATGACGGTCGTCGCCTTCACCCGCGCCTCCGCCAATACCCTGGCGGGACTGGCGGATCTGCATTTTGCGCTGTATGACGAAGCCGCGCATTTTGCCGCCGAAGCGGCGGATATCACGTCATTTGAGTCCAATCTGGTACTGTTGATGGATTTACTGCTGCTGGAGGCGACGGGGTAATCAGGCGAGCTTCAGGCACAAAAAAACCGCCTGTAACAGCGGTTATTTTGTGCTGGTCCGGTTCGCGGCCTTTCCAGCAAGCTACATTGCTAAAGCAATGCAGGCACACCATAGTGTGCATCATAGTGGCTTTAAAATCGGACAAAGTCAAGGTAGTAACAAGAGTGACTATTTGACTGTTGATGTATAATCCATCCCGGCCCTTTCCGCCGTCTCGCAAACGGGCGCTGGCTTCGGGAAAGGATGTCCCATGGCCGTATATGCAGGCACACCATAGCGCTTGCTATCGCAACATTATCGCCAGCGGTGCTGCTGTGATGCGGTCTTCGCATGGACCGCGCAATGAACAGACGATACTTCTGTATCGTGCTGATTGTTTCTGCCGCCTTGTTTTTTCGCACCGACAGCGAACGGAGTCACTCCGTCAGCGCTGTTAGCGTGATAAGCAACGCGCAGGGCAAGTAAGCCAGGATGCCGCCCTTCGGGCGGCTTTCCTCGGGTCAGATAATCCGGTTCTGTTTAAAATCGCGCAGGAAACTGCCCCAGCGTTTTTCATAAAACGGCGTGATGTGCGCCAGCATAAAGTGGCTGATGCCCTTCTCACCTTCCACCACCTGGCAGATATCAATCGGCTCATCACCCGGCAGGGTGTCGGTGGCGACGCTGCCCGCGGCGTGGATAATCTCTTCGATATCCCCTTCCGCTTCAATGCCAATCAGCAGGTTTGGCTGCTCGTCCGCATGCTCTTTAATCGAGCACAGGAACGCGCGTTTGACCGTTTTCAGGGTTTTGAACAGCGTGGTGAGCGACTCCACCATCTGTGCCGGTGGCTCCGCCACTTCAGAAAGCAGCAGCGCGCTACCGCCTTCCAGCACTTCCTGCGTACTGAGCGGGTTACCCTCTTCACCAATCAGGTGGCTGATTTCACGCGGGGTGAACTCTTTGCCGGTCGGCAGTTTGGCGTTGAGGAACAGCGTCTCGCCGAGGGTCATTTCAAACAACGAGCGTACCGGCATGACAACAAATGCCTGCTCGGTAGTCACCGCCTGTTTCAGCGCTTCCAGTGAAGTAAAGAACGGGATAACGGAGGTGCCGTCATCTTTTTCCCAGTGCTGAAGTTCCAGCGCGCTGTCGTCGACAACCTGCTGGTCATCGGCAGCGGAGCCGGGTACCCAGACGGTGGAATCCAGCAGAGTGCGGAAAAAGGCCGGGCGATGAGCAGGTTCCGTCGCCGCTTGTTCCAGCAGCGTTTCGAGTTCGTTTTTGGTTTCGGACATAGTGGTTCCAGAAGGTGTGGGTATCTCCCCTCACCCCGGCCTCTCCCCAAAGGGGCGAGGGAGAAAACCGGACGGTCCCCTCTCCCTATGGGGAGAGGGTTAGGGTGAGGGGAAAAATTTACTCAGCGGTCAACAGATTGGCGATCGTCCGCACGCCCAGCCCGGTCGCGCCCGCAGACCACTGCTCAACGGCAGATTTACGGTAGGTCGCCGAGCAGTCGATATGCAGCCAGCCTTCGTGATAGTTTTCCACGAAGTGGGACAGGAAGCCCGCCGCGGTACTTGCACCTGCCGGGTAGGCCGCGCTGCCGGTGTTGTTCAGTTCAGCGAAGTTAGACGGCAGCTGGTGACGGTGGAACTCGGCCAGCGGCAGACGCCAGAAGGCTTCGTTTTCCGCGCTAGCGCTTGCCAGCAGGCGGTTCGCCAGCTTATCGTCGAAGCTGAACAGCGCGTGGTAATCATTACCCAGCGCGGTTTTTGCCGCTCCGGTCAGGGTTGCCGCGTCGATGATCAGCTCCGGTTTCTGTGCGCTGGCGTCAATCAGGCCATCGGCTAGCACCAGGCGACCTTCCGCATCGGTGTTCATCACTTCCACATTTTTACCGTTACGGTAGTGGATGATATCGCCCAGCTTGAAGGCGTTGCCGCTGATCAGGTTGTCCGCACAGCACAGGTACAGTTTTACGCGCTTGTTTAGACCACGGGTGATCGCCAGCGCCAGCGCGCCGGTCACGGTCGCCGCGCCGCCCATGTCGGACTTCATGGAGTCCATGAATGCGCTCTGTTTGATGCTGTAGCCGCCGGAGTCGAAGGTAATACCTTTACCAACCAGGCAGGCGTAAACCGGCGCGTCTTTATCGCCCGTTGGGTTGTAATCCAGCGCCAGCAGAACCGGCGGACGTTCAGAACCACGGCCTACGGTATGCAGGCCAGTGTAGCCCTGCTCGCGCAGATCTTCACCTTTGGTGATGCGATAAGAGACGTTGTCGCACGCCACGCCGCACAGCAAATCTACCGCACGCTGCGCCAGTTGCTCCGGGCCTAACTCTTCCGCCGGGGCGTTGATGGTATCGCGAACCCAGTCGATGTAGGTCAGACGGTTATCCAGCTCCTGACGTTGCGCATCGTCAAGCTCTGGCCATGCAACCTGACGGGTGCCTTTCGGCCCTTTGTAGCCCGCCCAGAAGGCCCAGGCGAGGTCAACGTTCCAGCCTTCACCGCTCAGCGCAACATGCTTGATGCCCATGCCGTCGATTTTACGCGCCGCGCGCTGGATAAGACCCGCATCGTCACGGCCGGTCAGGTGCAGGGTAATCCCTTCATCATTAATGCTATAGGCCGCTTTGTCACCCCAGCGCGCATCGGCTGGCTGGGTAGACAGGGTAATTTTCATCGCTTCTGTCATTTTATTTATCCTTATTAGCAAACGGGCCGCCGAATGGCAGCCCGTTAGATCTTTTGCTAAATGATTCGCGTTGCAGGAAGGCGGCAAGTGAGCGAATCCCGGGAGCATAGATAACTATGTGACTGGGGTGAGCGAACGTAGCCAACGCACCTGCGGCGCGAATCATGACGCAAAAATTATTCTGCTTCATCCAACCAGACTAGCAGAATTGCCTCAAGAATTTTTTCATTTGATGCCTGAGGATCGTCATCAAAGTCTTCGAGGTCGCAAATCCACTGGTGCATGTCGGTGAAACGTACCGTTTTCGGATCGGTATCCGGGAAGGTATCGTAAAGCGCTTCACCGATTTCACGGCTATCAGTCCACTTCAGTCCCATACTATCCTCTTAGTGCTCGCGCGCGTGGTTAATTGTGTAACGCGGAATTTCGACCACCAGGTCTTCATCCGTGACGCGGGCCTGGCAGCTCAGGCGGCTATCCGGTTCCAGCCCCAGGCTTTGTCCAGCATATCGTCTTCGTCTTCGGTGCTTTCCGGCAGCGAGTCGAAACCTTCACGCACGATGCAGTGGCAGGTGGTGCAGGCACAAGATTTTTCACAGGCGTGTTCAATCTCGATACCGCTACGCAGCGCGGCATCCAGAATGGTTTCACCGGTCTCAGCTTCCACAACTACGCCATCCGGGCACAGGTCCTGGTGGGCAGAAAAACAATCTTTGGCATATTAAACCTCGTCCACGGATTGGCCTTTCAGCGCGACACGAACAGATTGGTCCATGCGGCGAGCGGCAAATTCCTGGGTTTGTTTGTCAACGTTTTTAATGGCTTGTTCGATGGCGTCAGTGTCATTGCCCTCAGCTACCGCGCTCAACGCCGCAGCGGCCTCGTCAATTTCCTGACGCTCTGCGGCACTTAACAGCGCGGCATCGGCGGCAAGCGCGCTGTGCAGGCTTTCCAGCACGCGCGCCGCTTCCACTTTCTGCTCGGCCAGCATACGTGCTTTCACGTCCTGCTCGGCATAGCTCATGGAATCCTGAATCATGGTGGCGATTTCACCGTCGGTCAGACCGTAGGACGGTTTCACCTGGATAGACGATTCCACGCCGGTGGATTTTTCCATCGCCGTGACGCTCAGCAGACCGTCAGCATCCACCTGGAAGGTGACGCGAATGTGCGCACCGCCCGCCGGGAGAGCCGGAATACCGCGCAGCGCGAAGCGCGCCAGCGAACGGCAGTCCTGCACCAGTTCGCGTTCGCCCTGCATCACGTGGATGGACATCGCGGTCTGGCCGTCTTTAAAGGTGGTGAATTCCTGCGCGCGGGCCACCGGATGGTGGTGTTACGCGGGATAACCTTCTCTACCAGGCCGCCCATGGTTTCGAGGCCCAGAGAAAGCGGGATCACATCGAGCAGCAGCATTTCGCTGTCCGGCTTGTTGCCGACCAGAATATCGGCCTGAACAGCGGCGCCAATCGCCACCACTTTATCCGGGTCGATAGAGGTCAGCGGCGTGCGGCCAAAGAATTCGCCCACGCGCTCACGCACCAGCGGTACGCGAGTCGAACCGCCGACCATCACCACTTCCAGCACCTCTTCGGCTTCCACGCCCGCATCTTTCAGCGCACGGCGGCAAGCCAGCAGGGTGCGCTTCACCAGCGCGGAAATCAGATCGTTAAACTGTTCGCGGGTCACTTCGCCTTTCCAGCCAGCCACCTCAACGGTGACGCTGTCGGCATCGCTCAGGGCGATTTTGGCAGCGATGGCGGCATCAAGCAGCTCACGCTGTACGCGGTTGTCGCTGCGATCGGCAATGCCTGCCTGTTCGCGAATGTAATCTGCCAGCAGGTGGTCGAAATCGTCGCCGCCCAGCGCGGAGTCGCCGCCGGTGGCCAGCACTTCAAACACACCGCGGCTGAGACGCAGAATCGAGATATCGAAGGTACCGCCGCCCAGATCGTAGACGGCAATCACCCTTCCTGACCGGAATCGAGGCCGTAGGCAATCGCCGCGGCGGTCGGTTCGTTGAGCAGGCGCAGCACGTGCAGGCCAGCCAGACGCGCGGCGTCTTTGGTGCCCTGACGCTGTGCATCGTCAAAGTAAGCGGGAACGGTAATCACCACGCCGTCGAGTTCGCCATCAAGCGTTTCGGTGGCGCGCGCCGCCAGCGCTTTGAGGATATCAGCCGAGACGCGGATCGGGTTGAGTACACCGGCGTTGGTTACCAGCATTGGCAGGCCGTTTTCACTGGACTGGAACTGGTAAGGCAAGTGCGGGTAACGCGTCTGGATATCCGCCAGCGAGCGGCCCATCATGCGTTTTACGGAGCTAATGGTGTTGGCCGGGTCCAGCGCGGCGTTGGTACGCGCATCGTAGCCGACCACGTGGCCCTGCGCCTGATAGTGCACAACAGAAGGCAGCAGGTGACGCCCCTGATTGTCGGCCAGCGTTTCCGCCTGACCACTACGCACGGTAGCAACCAGGGAATTGGTGGTGCCTAAGTCAATGCCAACCGCCAGACGACGCTGGTGCGGCGCGGCGCTCAGACCCGGCTCACTAATTTGTAATAAGGCCATGTTAAGCTTCCAGAATCAGAAATCGAGCAGCTTTTCTTCGAGTAATTCAGCGCTGCTTTGGAGTTTATCGAGAAAACGCAGTTTACGTACGGTATCCGCCGCCGCGTCCCACGTTTGCGAATCAAGTTCCGCCACCATCTGTTGCTGACGCTGGCTGTACATCGCTTTGATGCGCTTAAGCAGCGCTTCCAGACGGTCAGCGTCTTTCGCCTGTTCAATCTCGTCCAGCTCTTCACGCAGCTCCAGCTGTTCCATCAGGAACGCGGTATCGCGTACGGTATGCTGTTCGGAGGCCAGATCGAAGCCGTGCAGAGAGAGCAGATATTCGGCGCGCGTCAGCGGGTGACGCAGCGTTTGCCATGCCTGGTTGATATTCGCGGAGCGCTGGACCGCCGCGAGCTGTTCAGCTTCGCTGGCGCTGGCAAAACGGTCGGGGTGATTCTGACGCTGCAGGTCCTGGAAGCGTGCCGCGAGGGCCTGAGTGTCTACGTGATAACCGGCTGGCAATCCAAAGAGAGTGAAGTAATCCATGACGTTCTCAGGGTTAACTATTTAAAACAAACCCCACGCACAGCAGTGGCGCTATGGTGGGGTTGGCAGGACACAAAATCAGACGTTAAAGCTTTCGCCGCAACCACACTCGTCTTTCACGTTCGGGTTAGTAAATTTAAACCCTTCGTTGAGACCTTCTTTGACGAAGTCGAGCTGCGTGCCATCAAGAAATTGCAGGCTCTTACCGTCGATGACCACCTTCACGCCCTTGTCTTCGAAAACGGTGTCTTCTGCCGCCGGCTCGTCAACAAATTCCAGTACATAGGCCATACCTGAACAGCCGGACGTTCTGACGCCCAGACGCAGACCAAACCCTTTACCGCGGTTTGCCAGGAAGGTATTGACTCGCGCTGCTGCACTGTCGCTTAAGGTAATCGACATAAAAACCTCAACTCTTCTTAATTATTTTGCTTCACGTTTGCTTTTGTAATCCGCAATAGCGGCTTTAATCGCGTCTTCTGCCAGAATAGAACAGTGAATTTTCACCGGCGGCAGTTCAAGCTCGTCGGCGATATCGGTATTTTTAATCGCCTGTGCTTCGTCCAGGGATTTCCCTTTGACCCACTCGGTGACGAGGGAGCTGGAAGCAATGGCGGAACCGCAGCCGTAGGTCTTGAAACGCGCGTCTTCAATGATACCTTCATTGTTGACTTTAATCTGCAACTTCATCACATCGCCGCAAGCCGGCGCACCGACCATACCGCTGCCGACGCTCTCGTCGCTGTTGTCGAAGGAACCTACGTTACGTGGTTCTCGTAATGATCGATTACTTTTTCGCTGTAAGCCATGATGAATTCTCCTTATCGGTACCGATTAATGATGTGACCATTCAATGCTGTTCAGATCCACGCCCTGCTTGAACATTTCCCACAGCGGAGAAAGGTCGCGCAGACGGCCAATGGAGTTGCGAACCAGATTGATGGTGTAGTCAATCTCTTCTTCGGTAGTGAAACGACCTAAAGAGAAACGAATGGAGCTATGCGCCAGCTCATCGGTCATGCCCAGTGCGCGCAGCACGTAGGATGGCTCAAGGCTTGCGGAAGTACATGCAGAACCGGAGGAAACCGCCAGGTCTTTCAGCGCCATAATCAGCGATTCGCCTTCAACGTAGTTAAAGCTCACGTTGAGGATGTTCGGTGCGCCCTGCTCAAGGTCACCGTTCAGGTAAACCTCTTCCATATCCTTCACGCCGTTCCACAGACGGTTACGCAGACCGCGCAGACGGGCCATTTCGGTCTCCATCTCTTCTTTCGCGATACGGTAAGCTTCGCCCATGCCGACGATCTGGTGAACAGGCAGGGTGCCGGAACGCATGCCGCGCTCGTGACCGCCGCCGTGCATCTGCGCTTCGATACGGATACGCGGTTTACGACGAACGTACAGCGCGCCGATACCTTTCGGACCGTAGATTTTGTGACCGGAGAAGGACATCAGGTCAACTTTCAGCTGGCTCAGGTCGATAGGCAGTTTGCCCACGCTCTGGGTGGCGTCAACGTGATAGATGATGCCGCGCGCACGGCACATTTCGCCGATAGTCGCGATGTCCTGCACCACGCCGATTTCGTTGTTCACGTGCATGATGGAGACGAGGATGGTGTCGTCACGCATCGCCGCTTCGAGCTCTTTGAGATCGATAATGCCGTTGCGCTGCGGTGCCAGGTAAGTGATTTCGAAACCTTCACGCTCGAGCTGACGACAGGTGTCCAGCACGGCTTTGTGTTCGGTTTTACTGGTGATGATGTGCTTGCCTTTTTTCTGATAAAAGTTGGCTGCACCTTTAATCGCCAGGTTGTCGGATTCAGTCGCACCGGAGGTGAAGACGATTTCACGCGGGTCAGCGCCCACGAGGTCGGCAATCTGGTTACGGGCGATATCTACCGCCTCTTCAGCCTGCCAGCCGAAACGGTGTGAACGAGAAGCCGGGTTACCAAAGGTCCCGTCCAGGGTCAGAAACTGCATCATTTTCTCGGCAACACGCGGGTCCACCGGCGTGGTTGCGGAGTAGTCGAGATAAATCGGTAATTTCATTGCTCTTTAACTCCGTACATCACTCAATGCAAGGAGTCAGGCAACCGGCTGGATGTACGACCGCGTTGACGGGAGAGTGTCCCGGCCTGACTCTGAAATCTCATTGTTATCTATAACTCGCTCTGCGCAGTACGCAGCAGAGCGGTTGGATTATGCGCGTAACTTAACGTCGATTGCGTCTTGTACGCGAGTCGTGCGGGAGGTGTCGTGCGAGTGCTGACGGCCGGACACGTCCAGAACTTCCTGGTTGTTTACCAGTTCACCAAGGGTGATGTTGTTCAGGAAACCGGTCAGACGGTCGCTCAGATCGCGCCACAGAGCGTGGGTCAAACATTTATCGCCGCCCTGGCAGCCACCTTTCCCCTGGCAGCGGGTCGCGTCAACGGACTCGTCCACTGCGCTGATCACTTCGCCAACGGCGATATGGTTTGCTTCTTTACCCAGCAGATAACCGCCGCCTGGACCACGTACGCTGGACACTAAGCCATTTTTACGCAGACGGGAGAACAGCTGCTCCAGATAGGAGAGTGAAATTCCCTGACGTTCAGAAATATCAGCCAACGGCACCGGGCCCGCTTCGGAGTTGAGTGCAACGTCCAGCATCGCGGTTACGGCATAACGCCCTTTAGATGTCAGTCTCATGTCTTACTTAACCTCAAACTCGCCCCTGCCGGGGTTTTTAATAATATTGTGGGTATTGCATAGCAGGAGCAAGTCTGACATTCCCGACTAAATCAGTCAACTATTTACTTGAGTGATTTAGTCAGGTATTTGACGTTCCGTGCGGTATTGATCTGCCGGATGGCGCTTCGCTTATCCGGCCTACTGGCCGCTCGAGTTGTAGGCCGGATAAGCGAAGCGCCATCCGGCATTTACGCAATTACTTGCCTTTGTTCTGCTGCTCAATAGACGCCAGAATCCCACGCAGGATGTTCAGCTCCTGGCTTTCCGGACGCGCGCGGGTGAACAGACGACGCAGCTTGTTCATCACCTGCCCCGGATGGTTTTCACGAATGAAGCCCGTGGAGAGCAGCGTCTGCTCCAGGTGACCGTAGAAACGTTCGAGATCGTCCACCAGCGGGTACGGTGTTTCTTCGTGTTCCACCTTCGGTTCAGCGCTTTCCTGCGCCGCCAGCCAGGCCATACGCACTTCATAAGAAATGACCTGTACCGCCATCGCCAGGTTTAGCGAGCTGTATTCCGGGTTAGCGGCAATCGCCACGTGATAATGACATTTCTGCAGTTCGTCGTTAGTCAGACCCACACGCTCACGACCAAACACCAGCGCAACCGGCGCGTGTTCAGCTTCAGCGACGCTTTTCAGACCGCATTCACGCGGGTCAAGCATCGGCCACGGCAGAGTGCGGGAACGCGCGCTGGTGCCGACCACCAGGCTGCAACCGGCCAGCGCTTCGTCGAGTGTGTCGACGATCTGCGCGCTGCCAATGACATCGCTGGCGCCTGCCGCCAGGGCGATGGCCTGGGAGTCTGGTTTCACCAGCGGGTTAACCAGCCACAGGTTCGTTAAACCCATGGTTTTCATAGCGCGGGCAACGGAGCCCATGTTGCCGGTATGGGAGGTTTCGACCAGCACGATTCGGATATTTTGCAGCATTGTCATTCTTCGTCTAAAGATTATTCGGCCATATTACCATAAAGCTGAGACAGAATCCGAATTCGCTGCTATGATATGCGCCGTTTTCCCGTTCTTTAACATCCAGTGAGAGTAACCTGATGCATCCGATGCTGAACATCGCCGTGCGCGCAGCGCGCAAGGCGGGTAACCTGATTGCCAAAAACTACGAAACGCCAGAAGCTGTTGAAGCGAGCCAGAAAGGCAGCAACGATTTCGTGACCAACGTTGATAAAGCAGCCGAAGCGGTAATTATCGACACCATTCGCAAATCTTACCCGCAACACACCATCATCACCGAAGAAAGCGGTGAACACGTTGGCGAAGATCTGGATGTACAATGGGTTATCGATCCGCTGGATGGCACCACCAACTTCATCAAACGTCTGCCACACTTCTCTGTTTCCATTGCCGTACGCATTAAAGGCCGTACTGAAGTGGCTGTCGTTTACGATCCGATGCGCAACGAACTGTTCACCGCCACTCGCGGCCAGGGCGCACAGCTCAACGGTTACCGTCTGCGCGGCAGCACTGCCCGCGATCTGGATGGCACCATTATCGCCACCGGTTTCCCGTTCAAAGCCAAGCAGCACGCGACCGCTTACATGAACATCCTCGGCAAAATGTTTACCGAGTGCGCGGACTTCCGCCGTTCTGGTTCCGCCGCGCTGGATCTGGCCTACCTGGCCGCTGCGCGCGTTGACGGTTACTTCGAAATCGGCCTGAAGCCGTGGGACTTCGCCGCGGGCGAGCTGATCGCACGTGAAGCGGGCGCGCTGGTTTGCGATTTCGTTGGCGGTCACAACTACATGATGACCGGTAACATCGTTGCCGGTAACCCACGTGTGGTGAAAGCCATGCTGGCGAACATGCGCGACGAACTGAGCGAAGCGCTGAAGCGCTAAGTTCATACCGCGTGTCATTAAGAAGCCCGTTCGCGGGCTTCTTTTTTATCCCTTCCCAGAATTATCTCTATTCCCGTTGCTGCCAAATCCGTCGTCTATACTTAGCCTTTTGTTAGCCAAAAGGAGAGCGAACATGACAATTCACAAGCACGGTTCCGCACACTGGTCAGGCGATATCAAACACGGAAAAGGGACGGTTTCTACCGAAAGTGGCGTTCTTAACCAGCAGCCTTATGGCTTTAATACCCGTTTTGAAGGCGCTAAAGGAACCAACCCGGAAGAACTGATTGGCGCGGCTCACGCGGCCTGTTTTTCGATGGCGTTATCATTGATGCTGGGCGAAGCAGGCTATACCGCAGATTCTATTGATACCACGGCGGACGTGTCGCTGGATAAAACCGACGGTGGCTTTGCCATTACCAAAATCGCGCTGCAAAGTAAGGTGGCGGTCCCTGGTATTGACGCGCAACAGTTCGATGGCATTATCCAGAAAGCGAAAGCCGGTTGCCCGGTATCACAGCTGCTAAAAGCGGAAATTACGCTGGATTATACATTGAACTAACGCGAAACCGCTGATTCTGGCGCCTCTGATAAAAGAGGCGCAGATGAGGTATGCCACAGAAGAACTGCCCTCAATGCCCTGTTTTCGGGCTCAGACCGTTTTATGTCCCTCGACATCAACGCTAAAACGGTCTCAGCCCTCTGCCCACCGGCACCGCGCTCAGCCACATCACGACCGCCGCGGCAATCAGAATAACGCCGCCCGCTAAGGCCAGCGTCGTCCAGCCCACCTGCCGCCACAGCACCGGTGTTTTATTGCCGCTCAGCTTCACCGCCAGCGTACGGAAACCGTGAACCAGCAGCGCCAGCGACGAGATGGTGAGTGACGTCCCTGCCGCCATCGCCAGCGCCGAAGCAACGCCCCAGCTAAAGACGCCAATCACTTTACTGAACAGCAGTACCATAATGGCGCCGGAACAAGGGCGCATTCCCATCGAAAGAATAATCATCAGCCGCGCGCGCCAGTCGTCGCTCTGTTCAAGCTGCTGCGGGTTCGGCAAATGCTGATGTCCGCAGCCACAGCCGTCATGGTGAACATGATGCGGCGTAAAGGCGGTGAATTTCGGTTTACGCAGTAGTAAGCGCAGCTTTTTCAGCGCCCGCCAGCACAGCAGTAGCCCCAGTATGCCCACCAGCGCGTAACTCCCTTTTCCAGCCAGAAGCTGCTGAGATGCAGCTGCCGCGCCGGAAGCCGTAATACGGTGAGCACGATAACCACCAACGCAATCGCCACCAGCCCCTGTAATAATGAGGAAGCCAGCGTCAGACCGATGCTCGACTTGAGTTTTGACGGATGGGTCGCCAGCCAGGTGGTAATCACCACTTTGCCGTGTCCCGGCCCCAGCGCGTGCAACACGCCGTAGGCAAAGCTGAACAGCAGCAGCGCACCGCCCGCCTGGGTGGGATTATCAGCCACCGCTTTCAGTAGACCGCTCATCTGCTGGTTCACGTCACGCTGCCAGATAACGCTTTTCAGCATCACCTGCGGCCACGCCTGCCACAGCCAGACCAGCCCTACTGCAGCGGCAACAAGAAACAGCGCCAGCGGCCAGAGCGAGACCCAGCGGCGCGGCGGACGGCGTCGGTTAACGGAAATCACTGACATTGCACGGTCACCTTCTGGGCAAACTGTTTCCCCAGCTCCATATCCTCCTCCGGCGCGTCTTCTTTATCGAGCGACTGCGCGTAGGAGAGAATCTCTTCGTTGGGCTGCGGCGTGTGCACACGAACCTTGCACGCACCTTTAAAATCTGCGGCAAACGCCACGTCGCTGTCTTTTTCGTAGCTCATATCGACATAATAGGTCGGGTCAAAGGTGGAAAAAGTATAGGTTTGCCCGCCAGCGGTTGCGGTGAGGCCAGCGGCAGCGTGAAGGTCAATACCGCCTGATGCCCCTGACGCGCCAGACCGTAGTCTTCAGGCAGATTGTTAAACTTCACCTTTTTTCCGTTGTGCCAGAACTCGGTGAAGTAATGCTGCCCCAGCACGTTGGCCATCACCTCCGCCGCCAGTTTTTTCCATACCTCATCCCCCGGCTTTGCATTGCCCGCGTCGTAAAGCAGGTCGGCCGAGGTGAGTTCATCCATCACCCAACGCATTTTCATGCCGGTAAGCGCGCCATCGCTCACCACCAATTGATTGGTGATGGTGATAAAACTGTGCGGATGCGCCCTGGCGTTTAATGATAAAAACGCAAGAAACACCATTACCGCGCATTGTTTCACTCTCTTCATCCGTTCCTCAGTGAAAAATTCTGTGAGCGTCGCCAGCATTCCTTAGCGAAAGCGCCGTGGTCGCCGCTATCTTTTGTCTATCCTTAATCCTGGTTACCTAAAACTGGATCTAGCTGATGATGACCGTACTTGAACCGCCATCTGTGCTTTCCAGTCCCCAGCGCCGCTGCCAGGCGCTGCTGATGCTGTATCTCCCAGGGCATACCATTACCGCGGAATACATTGGCATGGTGAATAATGTCGATGTTTCAACCGCCCGGCAAGATATCGTTGACGCCGGCGAGGAGATTGAGCGTTACCATCGTCTGGCAATCGCCACTCAGGCGGATGGCAGCTATCGGATTGAAGGCACCACCCTCGACCTGCGCCTGTGTCTGCTGCATTGGCTGCGCCGTGCGTTGCGGCTATGCCCGCATTTTGTCGCCAACCATTTTACACCGGCTATCAAAACGCAGCTGAAACAGCTGAAAATTGCCCGAACGCTGTATGATGAAACCAACCTCCAGGCGCTGGTTAACCGCTGTGCCCGCAGCCTGGAACGCGAGTTTGAGTGCCGGGACGGTCAGTTTTTACGCCTGTTTTTACAATATTGTCTGCTGCAACATCATCAGGGTGTCAGCCCCCGGTTCACAACATTGCAAAGCGCCTGGACCCAGTCGACCGACGAATACCAGATGGCGGCAGATATCGTGCGCCACTGGCAGCGCCGTGTTATGCAGACGCCTGACCCTTATGAACAGCATTTCCTCGCCCTACTCTTTATGCTGTTGAAAATCCCCAATCCGCACGACGATGGCCGCCAGCGGGAGCAGCAGCTACATCTGGCGATATCCCATCTGATCGATCGCTTCCAGCAGCTTGCCGGATGTCACTTTACCGACGAACGCGCGCTGCACAACCAGCTTTATGTTCATTTATCGCAGGCGCTCAACCGCTGTGTGTTCGGGATCGGCATCGATCATCATCTACCGGAGGAGATCCATCGCCTCTATCCGCGCTTAATTCGCACCACCCGCAGCGCGCTGGCTGATTTTGAAACGCGTTACGCCCTGCGCTTCAGCGATGACGAAGCGGCGCTGATTGCGGTGATTTTCGGCGCGGGGTTAATGCAGGAGAGCGAGCTGCACGAGAAACAGGTGGTATTACTGACCGGCGATAACCCGGCGCTGGAACAGGAGATTGAGCAGCAACTGCGTGAGCTGACCCTGCTGCCGCTCAACGTGAAATATCTGGCGGCACATATTTTCCAGAAAGAAGGAGCGCCAAAGGACAGCACGCTGGTGATATCGCCTTACGCGATTGTGCTGCCGCTGTTTTCGCCGCCGCTGATCCACGCCGAGCAGTCGCTCAGCGAACACCAGCAGCAGCGTATCTGCCAGATCCTCGAAACCTAGCGGACGACGGCTTTTGGCCGCAGCACCAGCGCAGGCAGGGCCACCAGCGCCATCACCCAGAACAGCCCCTGGTGCAGATGCTGGTAGAGGAAGCCCGCAAACATGGTCATCACCGCAATGCTGCCGCCCATTGCCACCGCCGAGTAGACCGCCTGCAGGCGAATCACTTCGCTGCCCTGGCGCGCGGCAATGTAGCGCATAGCCGCCAGATGGCAGACGGTGAAGGTGCCGCAGTGGAGGATCTGAATCAAAATCAGCCACGGTAAGCTGGTGGTCCAGCCCATCAGCCCCCAGCGAATCACGCCGCAAATGGCGGAGAGCAGCAGTAAGTCCCGCGCGCTAAAGCGACGAAACACTTTTTTGCTCAGGGCAAAGGTCAGCACTTCCGCCACCACGCCTAACGACCAAAGATAGCCAATTGCCGACGCCGAGTAGCCTGCGCCTTCCCAGAAAATCGCGCTAAACCCGTAATAGGCCGCGTGCGCGCCTTGCAGCAGGCTAACGCAGGCAAGGAAACGCCAGTTTTGTACCACCAGCGCGCACCAGGCCGGCCAGCCCACTGATTCCTGGTGACGGGACTCGCCGAGCGGCATCACCGACGGCTTCAGCAACATGCCCAGCAGCATCGAAGCAACGCCCAGACTCAGCATCAGCAGAATCACATGATAGTCAAACAAGCTCACCAGCTTGCCGGTCAACGCCGAGCCAATCACAAAGGCAATCGACCCCCACAGGCGCACCCGACCATAGTCCATGGTTATCTGTTTTTGCCAGGTATTGGCCAGCGCATCGGTCAGCGGCACCAGCGGTGAGAAAAAGAGGTTGAAGCCAATCATCACCACCATCAGCCACGCTACGTTGCTGCCCGCCCAGAAGGCCAGCGCGAACAGCAGCGTCATCAACGCCAGAATGCGCAGAACGCTAATCAGTTTCGAGGGTCGCTCACCCGCGGCGCAATCAGCAGGCTGCCGAGAAAACGGGCCACCAGCCCGGCGCCGAGCAGCAAACCGATGGTTTCGGGAGAGAGCCCCGCGCCTTTGAGCCAGACGCTCCAGAAAGGCAGAAAAATACCGTAGCTAAAGAAGTAGGTGAAGTAACTGAGCGCCAGCCAGCGCGTGGAGTGCAAAACCATGGGTTCCTCCCGTTATGGAGGCGATAGTCTGGCGATAAATACGCGCTGGCGCAAGAGAGCGAAAAAGCGCTATTTCCGACGTTGTACCGTGATTTTCATCGTAAATTCCAGCACATCTCCGGCCCCCAAAACCCGCAATCCAGGCTGCCCATCCATGTTGTGGGCATTCACCGGTGGCTCTGAGGTTCGAGGCAAATGAACGGTTCACCCCGCATTCTGAAAAGCATTAGCCACGGAGTTTGCGAAGTAATTGTGATATCCATCACATCACTAAGCACCTTCGCACATCCATTCCAGCCGGAGTAGCCTACATTAAGCCATGTATCCTCACCGTACTGCGGCTGTGAAAAATCAGCATAGCCTGGCAGCGTACCCTGCCAGTCGCGCGGCAGGTGCTGCTCACCCTCGGGCCAGTAGCCGCTGGCCTGAAACTGCACCTGACTCTGTTTATCGAAGGTAAACCAGGGATGAAAACCACCACCGTAAGGCATTGGAACTGCACCGCAGTGGGTTAACGTCAGCACCGCGGTAAGCTGATTTTGTTGCAACTGATAGCGAATCTGCGCCAGATAATCGAAACCGCAGACATGCTGGCAGCGCAACTGAAGTACGCAGTCACCTTCGCCGCTTTCCACCACCTCCCAGCGTCGCAGCCAGCCATCGCCATGCAGAAAGAAATCCGCATCCGCTGCGTGGCGCGGCAGCACAATTTCCCGTCCCTGAAAAATAAAGCGGTTACCCGCCACCCGGTTGGCAACAGGCAGCATCGGGAACAAACCGCCCGCCGGATTCTCATACAGCACAGGAAGCTCCTGAGGACGAGAGATGAGCCGCAGCACTTTTCCGCCCTGCGGGTCTATCGTCGCTTCCAGTTCCGCGCTTAGTAAGCGTATTTGCGTCATTAGCGTTCCAGAATAGCGCCGGGCGTTCTACCGCCCGGCTGCTGAGGGTTAGTCAAACAGGCCAATGGTCAGCGCATGATTTATCAACAGCGCTTTATCGTGAGCCGGATTCAGCGCCAGCAGCATCGTCATGGCTCGCTGACAGGCCTGCCGATGACCGAGCCCCAAATTCCCCAGCGCCTCAATAAACAGACAGTGCTGCTGATGACGCAGCGCCGGGCTGGCATCCAGCGCCACCAGATCCGGCAGCGATACGGCGAAGAAGTCCGTTTCCGGCACGCAATCTCGCTGTTTTTCCACCCAATCGAGGAAGCTGTGAAAATGTGCATCCGCCTGAGAAGACTGGCCGTTTGCCCGCATCGCCATGCCCTGCCAGAACAAATAATCAGCAGGCTGGTCGTTGTAGTAACGCCCGGCGCTCAACCCGGAATCCCCCTGCAGTGCCAGCGTCAGCGCCTGAGCGGCTAGCGCGTCCTCACCTCGCAGTTGATGGCAATGCGCCAGCAGATACCAGATGTCGTTATCAGTCTGCCCCGGCAAGCGCCCTTCCCCAGGTTCAGCGGATAGCGTAGCCCCTGCTGTAGCAGCTCTATCGCCAGCCCGCTATCGCCCTGGGCTATCGCCGCCAGTGCGCGGTGGATCTGGTTAAGCAAATACTGACCTGTCACCTTCCCTTCCCCGCCCTCCCAGGGATGGAAATCACGTTCGCGCAGCACCTGCGCCGCCTGCGCATATTCCCCCACGCCGTTCCACAGGCTGAGCATCTCGGCGGTAAGATCGTCACGCTTGAGCACCACCTCGCGGCGCGGCGTCAGTAGCGCCAGTCGCGCTTCCCGGCTCTGACCCTGCTGTTTGTTGAGATAATCCAGCTCAAACAGGAAGCGTGCGTTGTCTGGTTCCAGAGCTACCGCTCGCTGAAGGTATTCGCTCGCCTGCACGGCGTTATGCTGTTTATTCCAGGTGTAGATCCCCAACAGACGATGCGCTGGCGCAAATTCAGGTTGCTGCACCAGCGTCTGCTGCCAGCAGGCGACGGCCTCATCATAGCGACGTTTGCTGTACCAGAAGCAACCAAGCAGATAACAGGCAAAGGCGTCCTGTTGCAGAGATTGCAGCATCACCACTTCATCGAGCGTATTAGGGAAGCGGACGCATTTGGCAAAACAGCGCTGGGCATTAAGTAGATATGGCTGCGGATTATCGCAGAGCGAAGCTTGCCAGAGCAGCGGCAGCGTCTCCTGACAGTCCAGCAGCGCCAGCAATTCGCGAGCCGCCTGCTTTTTACCCAGCGATACCAGCCACCCCGCCAGCGTACTGGCGTTAATACCTCGTCCCCGGTCACCTGACGCAGGGCGTCGCCCGACGCCGCATCGCCGCTAATGGCCCAACGCGCGTAGTGCAACGCATAGCTCAGCGGGTGCGTTTTCAACGCCTGGTCAATATAGGTCAACGCCGCCCGTTGGCTCTGAGTTGTTGCCAGCGCCAGCGCTTTCAGCGCCATCGCCAGGTTATTACTGGCGTTAAACTGCAGACTGAGTTCAACCTTTGCCAGCGCGTCGGCCTCATCGCCGCGCGCCATCGCCAACCGTGCCAGCGAATAAAACGCCGCATCGCGGCAGTTGCCGCTCCAGCTTGCCTTATAGTAGCTATCCCACGCTTTGCTCACTTCGCCCTGACGCTCGAAAGCCGCTCCCAGCAGCAGACTGGCTTCTCCGTCGCGCGGGTTCTTGTTCAGTCGATGGGCTCGCGCCAGCGCCGCTTCGGCGCAGCGCTGCGCCATCAGCCAGTCGGCACGGTTCAGCGCCAGATTGCCCAGCGCCACGTTATTGCGATAGTCCTCCGGATCCAGTTCAATGGCCCGACGGTAGTAATCCTCGGCGGAGCGGCTGGCGTGGTTGTACTGCTCAATATGTTGGCCGATGAAATAGAGTTCTTCAGGGTTATGCAGTTCCTGCGGCAGCTTCGGTGCGCTGGCGGCGTTGGGCAGCGGCGTCGCTTCGGGAATGTGCTCCTCATAGTGCAACAGCGGCGTACCATCGCTGGCTAGTACCGCCATGGTCAGGCGCTGCGGCCAACTCTCCGCCAGCGTCTCCTGCCAGCTTTCGCCCGGCTCCAGCGTCACCTGCGTATGCCACAATGTCTGCTCGCCATCGCGAATTTCCACCCGCACATCGTGCAACGGCGCAACGGCATACAGCCCAGCGCCAGCTGCGACGCCTGACGTTCAAGACGCATCACCAGCCGGGTGCTGGCGTTCTGCACCGAAGATAGCTCACTGTAGGGCAGGAAATTCTGCACGAAAACCTTCTCTTCATACGGCGCAAGCCAGGTGAAGTCAGGTTGGTTGTCGGTATACACCCCGGTCATCAGTTCAATGTAAGGGCCGTTGTCGTCGGTCAACTGCCGGTCCCAGGCCTGACCAAACTCACCATGCCCCCACGTCCACTGTTTTTTCCCAGGCGAGACGTGGTGATCAGCCACATGCAGCAAGCCACCGCGCTCGCCGTGATGCCAGGCGCCGACAAAATCATACGCTGACTTTTCCGCCATGTAGGAGGTTGGCACCGGCACGTTTTTGTAGCGTGAAATATCCACACCCGCCGAGTAATCGACTTTGTAGTATGTGCCAGTCGCAATTGGGAACGCAGAGACATCGCGCTTACCGTGGTCGAATACCGCCGTCACATCCGGTGGGAACACGCTCTGGTGATCGTCGCCACCCTTCACCGCCGGGTTTGACCACCACAGGAAGTGGCGCGGCGTGGCGTTGCCGTTAAACACTTTGCCGGTGATTTCCACCAGCGCCCGGTCCGGGTACAGCGTGAAACCAGCCATCAGTTGCAAGCCGCGCATCGGCTCGACCTCGCCCATCCACACCGTTTGTTCACCGTGTTCGCCTTGCGTAATAGTGAAGTCGACGGGCATAAAGGTGGTTGGGCGATGGTGCTGCGGCCAGTTGAACTCAATGCCGCCGGAAATCCACGGCCCCAATAGCCCAACCAGCGCAGGTTTCACCACTTCGTTGTAGTAGACGAAATCGCGCTGTTTGACCTTGTCATACGCACGATGAATACGCCCGCCCAGCTCCGGCAGCAGCAGAATGCGCACAAAGTCATTCTCCATCCAGATCCCTGATACTCGCGCATCTCCCGCTCGCCGGTCAGCGTATCAATCACGCCATAGGGATACACCGCGCCGACGACCCCTGATACACACGCTTTTCGAGAAACATCGGGTTTGCGTCTTCGTTGCCCGTTGTCCACGTTGGCAACGTAAGGGTCTCTTGCCAGACCTTAACCACTCCGTACATAACCATTCTCCAGTAAACAAAACACAGTGAAATACGATAGGATGGCAGTGTAGAGGAGTTAATTTCCGGTAAATTGCGCGATGCTCACGCATTACAATTAACAAGGTTTAGTAAGATGCAGATAGCAGGACTGAATAACCAAACGGTAAGGCAGCACAACCGCCGGGCGATAATGGCGCTGATTTGGCGCTATAAGCGTTTGAGTAAATCGCAACTCGCCACGCACACCGGGTTATCCATTCCGGCGGTCAGCAAAATCCTCGACGAACTGGTTAGCGAAGGCAAACTCAGCCACTCCAGCGAAAACCTCAGCTCGCGGGGAATGAACAGCGGGCACTATCAGATCCCCAACGACGGGCCGCTGATTCTGTGCATGAACGTGACACCGACCAGCATTGAGAGCCAGCTAATTGATGCGCAGATGACGCCGGTTGGCGATTTTCGTCACACCCAAGTCAACGCCCCAACGCCGGAAGCGCTGCTGACCGCCATTGAAGATTTATGGCGTCAGCAGCAGAAAAATTGCCCCGGCAGGATTATCAATCTGGCGCTGGGGGTTCACGGTCAGGTCGACCCGGATACTGGCGTATCGCAAACCATGCCGCAGGCACCGTGGAAAAAACCGGTGGAAATTAAATATCTGCTGGAAGAACGACTACGTGTATCGGTGCGGGTGGATAACGACTGCATCATGCTGGCGCTGGCGGAGAAGTGGCAAAACGGCAGCAACCGTCAGGATTTCTGCATCGTCAACGTCGACTACGGCATCGGTTCGTCGTTTGTCATCAACGGCCAAATCTATCGCGGCATGCTCAACGGCAGCGGGCAAATCGGCCATACCATTTTTGACCGCGACGGCATCGCCTGCGACTGCGGACGTTACGGCTGCCTGGAAACCGTCGCATCACTCTCAGCGCTGAAAAAGCAGGCCCGAGTCTGGCTGAAATCGCGCCCGACGACGCCCGATTTAGATCCCAGGCCATGACCAGCAGGCAGCTGATTGACGCCTGGCATAACGGTGATGAGCAGGTCGTGCAGTGGGTTGAACTGGCGGCGAACGCTATCGGACTGACGCTTTATAACCTTCTGAATATATTAAATATTAATCAAATCTGGTTTTATGGCCGCAGCTGTGAGTTTGGTGAGCGCTGGCTAGAGACTATCTACCAGCAAATCGGCTTTACTCCCTTTGACCAGGGCGACGCGGTGCGCACTCGTCAGACGCAGATTGGTTTTGGCAATCTGACCCGTCAGCAGCAGATTACCGGCATCGGCTATTTATTTGTTGAAGCGGCGTTGGCACAGGCCTGATCTCTTTAGGCTATGGTTAATCCGTGAAAGACGATTAGTAATCTTTGTTTACTGAAATATAAATCTCGGCGCAAAGTCCGCCAGCACTGGTTGCTCTACGCTACCACCCGAAAGTTGAAGTTCATTGTCGTTAAATCCGATCATTTATTCAATTCAGGGGAACTCAAATGGAGTTAACCAGTTCAAGTGCAGAAGCGGCTGTAGAAAAAAAACATTATCCACGAGATAAAGTATCGTGGACCACCGCAATATCCTATGGCATGGGAAGCTATGGCGCGAACGTGATGTATGCGTTCATCGCTATATATTTGATGCTTTATTATACCGATAGTTTTGGCATTAAGGCTGCCGCCGTTGGTTTACTTTTTTTAGTCGCCAGACTGGTCGATGGCGCAACTGATATTGCGCTGGGCATTCTGGTTGATAATACTCACACAAAAATGGGGAAATTCAGACCCTGGATCCTCGTCGGCAGCATTCTGGTATCACTGACCACCGTTGCCTGTTTTTTAAGCCCTGATTTATCAGAGGCTGGGAAATTAGTATACGCCTATGCGACCTACATTCTCTGGAGCATCTGTTTTGCGGTCATTGATATTCCCTACTGGTCACTGTCCGCGGCTATTACCCAGGATCCAACAGAGCGTACAAAGGTCATTACCATACCCAGAACCATTGCCACCTTTGGCTTTCTGACGGTCAGCGCCTCAACTTTGTGGCTGGTCAAGTTCGTTGGCAGCTGGTGGGGGTATCTCTGGTTTTCAGCGCCATCTTCTTAATCTGTATGCTGATAACTTTCTTCGGCGTCAAAGAAAAATACGCCGTACCACGTAAAGAACGCCAGAGTTTTAAAGGCTTCTGGACGCTACTGAAACAAAACAGACCGTTGCGTTATTTACTTATCGGGATGTTTATGCTGGAACTGATAGGTATTATTCGCGGCACCTTCCAGCTGTATTTTTTTATCTATAACCTGAATGCTGAGGTGGCGCTTGCCGCATTTTTGACAGTGTCGCAGATAGCCCAGGTCGCCGGTGCCATCGCCTCGCCATTTATCTCGGCTAAAATAGGCAAAAAGAATACCGCAATTTATAGCAGCTTTTTAATGTCATTGTCCTGTATGGGGCTATTCTTCTTCCAGAGCAATATCTCAATGATTTTTATCATTGGTACCCTGGCCCATTCTTTGGCGGTGTTGGGCAAATTGCGCTTTATTCCATGGTGGCTGACTGTGTGGAATATGGTGAATGGATTAGCGGTAACCGCTCGGAAGGAATGGTGTTCTCACTCAATATATTTAAAACCAAACTTTCCGGTGCCATCGGCGGTGCTATTGGCGGTTTCTGTTTATCCTGGCCGGATATGTTCCACATGCGGTGCAAACCGATCAGGCCGCGCTATGGATTGGATTATTTTTCACGCTGATCCCCGGCATCCTGACCATTTTAAGTTTGCTGCCGCTGGCAAAATATGAAATTACCGAAAAACGCTTCTTCGAAATTCTCGATGATATTCACAATCGTAATAAAAAACCGCAGGAAGTGACACCATGATTATCTGGAATGAAAAGACCCAGACCTTTCACCTGCAGAACGACACTATTAGCTACGTGATGGCTATCGCTCACGGCCGCTATTTGGCGCACTGCTATTGGGGTAAACGACTGAGCGCCTGGAGCACCGGCTACGACTATCCCGCGCTGGATCGCTCCTCATTTTCGCCGACGCCGGCGGGCTGGCCGGACCGCACCTTTTCGCTGGACACCGCGCCGCAGGAGTATCCTGGCCACGGTGCGGGCGACTATCGCGAACCGGCCTTCGAGGTGCGCTACGCTAACGGACATCAGGTGAGTAACCTGCACTACGTCAGCCACCGTATCGTAGCAGGTAAGCCTGAGCTTTGTGGGCTTCCCGCAACCTGGGTTGCAGAGGACAATGACGCTGAAACGCTGTTGGTCACCCTCGCCGATCCGGTCACGCATCTGGAAGTTGAGCTGAGCTATACCCTTTTCCGCCACCATGCGGTTATCGCTCGCTCGGCGCGCTTCACCAATCGCGCACAGCAACCTATGCGGCTGCTGCGGGCGCTTAGCTGCGGCATCGATTTACCCGACGACCGCTGGCAGCAGATTCAGTTCCCCGGAGCCTGGGCCCGTGAGCGCCAGTGGCATCGCCAACCGCTAAACCCTGGCATTAACGTGCTCGACAGCAAGCGCGGCGCCAGTAGCACTCACCAGCAGCCATTTATTGGTCTGGTGCGCCCGGAAACGACGGAAATGCAGGGCGAAGCCTGCGGCATCCATCTGGTGTACAGCGGCAACTTTAGCGCCCGCACCGAGGTCGATGCCTATCGTCAGACCCGCCTGCTGTTGGGTATCAACCCGCACGGTTTTGGCTGGCAGTTGATGCCAGGCGAGCAGTTTCAGGCGCCGGAAGCGGTGCTGGCCTGGTCCGATAGCGGCCTTAACGGCCTGTCGCAGACGCTGCACGCCCTGTATCGCGATAACCTCGCGCGCGGGCCGCACCGCCACCAGCCGCGCCCGATTCTCGCCAATAACTGGGAGTCCACCTATTTCGACTTTAACGAGGAGAAGCTGCTGAAATTTGCCGCCAACGCCAAATCGCTGGAGTCGAACTGTTGATGCTCGACGACGGCTGGTTCGGCGAGCGAAATGGCGATACTTCTTCACTGGGCGACTGGTTCGTTAACACGCAGAAATTCCCGCAGGGCTGCGACCGCTGATTGACAGCGTACACGCCATGGAGATGAAGTTTGGTCTGTGGTTTGAACCGGAGATGATCTCCCGGCGCAGCGAGCTGTTTCGCCAGCATCCGGACTGGGTGCTCAACGCGGGCGATCAGCCGCTATCGGAAGGGCGCAACCAGTATATTCTCGACCTCGGTCGCGAAGAGGTTCGCGACAACATTCTCGATCAGATGAGCGCATTTCTGGCCGATCACCCGATTGATTACATCAAATGGGATATGAACCGCAATATGACGGAAGTGGGCTCCAGCACCGCGTCAGCGGAGTGCCAACAGGAGACGGCGCACCGCTATATTCGCGGCGTGTATGCCTTACTCGACGCCCTGACCCACCGCTTCCCGGACATTCTGTTTGAATGCTGCGCGGGCGGAGGCGGACGCTTCGACCCAGGGATGCTTTACTACATGCCGCAGGCCTGGGTCAGCGATAACACCGATGCCGCCTCGCGGGTGCATATTCAGTACTCCACCAGCTTACTCTATCCACCGATTATGCAGTGCGCCCACGTCTCTGAGGTGCCAAACCATCAGATGGGACGTAGCACCAGCATAGAGATGCGCGGCGCGGTAGCGATGAGCGGTAACTATGGCCTGATGCTGGATCTGATGCGCAGCGACAGCGAACGCGACGCGGCGGTGACACAGCAAATTGCCTTCTATAAGCAGCACCGCCAGCTGTTGCAGTTCGGTACCTTCTGGCGGCTGGTTAGCCCGTGGGAAAACAGCGATTTTGCCGCATGGATGTTTGTCGCTCCGGACCAGAGCGAAGCGCTGGTGATGGCCTTCTCGTTGGTCAGCCAGGCTTCTGCGCCGCTGCGTCTGCTGCGTCTTGCCGGTCTGGATGAAAGCGCCAGCTACCGCATTGACGAGGAGGATACCCCGGTTGGCGGCGACGAGTTGCTGTATCGCGGAATGTGGATTGATCCGCCGCTGAGCCGCGACTATACCAGCCGCATCTGGCATCTGCGCCGCCTCTAGTCATTTAACTCAGGGGCTTAACGCCCCATAAAATAAAACAGCCCTTTTATTCTTCGTCATGAAGAAGGATTTCCTCATGTCAAAAAACAACAATCTTCCTCTGTTTAGTCTTATTAGCGCAGCGCTGACTGCACCGTTATTTATTTCTTCGGCGCAGGCTGCAGGATTCTGGGATGACTCACATTTAACCGGCGGATCTATTATTCTCAGCGCTATCGCGATAAGCGCGATATGACGCCGGGCAGCGCCACCTACGGCGATTACGTTGAAGATCTCCACCACGCTACCTTTAATGCCAATCTCGATTTTACCTCCGGCTACGCCGCCGATTTTATTGGTTTCGACGTCGCGGCTTTGCCGCCGCTAACCTGGCGACCGGCAACGCCGCGCACCCAAACGAAATCAGCCTCAGTTCAGCTAACCAGCGCTGGGGCGAAAAATGGGCGGGCGATGACGGCGGTTTTAACCTCTATAAAGCGGCGATGAAATTAAAATATAACGATTACTGGATGCGTTCTGGTTATATTCAACCCTCCGGCCAGACCCTATTAGCCGTGCACTGGGGCTTTGTCCCTGGCGCCTATCAGGGTAGTGAAGTCGGCGGCAGCTGGGATTTCGGTCAATACGGTGCCCTCTCCAGTTCTTATTTATGGTCAGATAAATATAAGGCCCGTGGTATACCGAGATGTATGAATTCCGCGCCGCCGATAATAAAACCAAAATCGACTACGTTCAGGCGCTGGGGTGAAATACGACTTCAAAAATAACCTGCTGCTGGAAGCTTCCTGGGCGCAGGCGGAAGGTTTTATGAACCAGTACATGGGGAAGGTCTCTTACAGCTTCCCGGTCGCGGGCAATATGCTGCGCACCAGCTATCAGTTCTACGGCGCGAAGGATATGGTTGGCGATGGCACCCTGGGCGCCTATGGGTCAATCAACGATGAATACTCCGGTCTGGCGTGGCTCCAGGGATCACCCTCGGCTACACCGTCGATACGCTCGACTTCCGCCTGGAGGCGCAGACGGTAAAAGCAGAAGGTAACCAGGGCTTCTTCCTGCAACGTATTACCCCAGCTTACGCCAGCTCTAACGGTCGTCTGGATATCTGGTGGGATGCCGCTTCCGACTTCGACGCCAACGGCGAAACCTCGGCCTTTGCTGCCGTCACCTATGACCTGAAAAACTACGATCTGCCCGGCTGGGCGGTCGGCGTCGGTTACGCCTACGGCTGGAACGCCAAACCCTGCACCACCTGTACCGTTAACGGCGTACTGGTAGACCAGAGCCAGCGTATCGATGAATCAGCCTGGACACTCAATATCGCCCACACCGTCCAGACCGGTCGCCTGAAAGGCACGCTGTTTAACCTGCACTACATTGCCTACGACAACCACGGCAGTAACCCGAACTACAGCAACGGTTACAACAACATGTTCCAGGACGAAATTGATATCAAATTCAACGTGATTGCACCGTTCACTATTTTCTGATCTTAGCTACTAGCGAGAATACGATGACACTATCACTGAAATGGGCCGGGCTGCTGTTTGCCGCTCTGCTCCCCTGCGCCCAGGCGGCGCTGTTCAGCCAGCAGGGGAACGAAGTCACCGTCCAGCACGGCGACTATACACTGCGCTATCGCCTCAACAGTGGCGAAGGCGACATTCTGTGGCGCGATACCCCGCTGATTACTGGTTTTCACAGCAAAGCGCAGTTGCAGGCGTTAACGCTAAACAGCCAGCAGGCCAGCCAGCGTTCATCCGAATGGCAAACCATTAACGACAAACGCTGGGCAAGGGCAACAAACTGGTGCTAACCGCTCGCTTTGCCGACGGACGTACGCTCACCACCGACTTCTGGTTTTTTGATGACAAACCGTGGCTGTTGAGCGACATGATGGTTTCCGCGCCAACAGCACTAACCGTAAGCCGTCTGACCCCCATTGCCGCCGCTTTTGCCGATATCGGCGTGGGCGGCGATAAACGCATCTATACCACGCCCTACACCAACAATTTTGATTTCGGCGTTGCCCCGGTCAATCATTTTGGCCTGAGCCAGAACGGCACCGACCGCTTCGCCGACCCGCAAGAGCCGATGGTGAAGTTCAACGGCATCAGCCACTGGGTGACGGCGCTTTTTGATAACCAGAATCGTCACGGTCTGGTGGCCGGCGCGGCAACGGTACAAAAATGGAAAAGCAGCCAACAACTGGGCGAGGCGAAACAGCCTAACGCGCCGCTTAGCCAGTTCGCGCTGTACAACTGGGGTGGCGAGCAGCGCGGCACGCAGGTGGCCTCGGACCTCTTTTTCCTCGGCTACTTCAGCGACTACCGCGACGGGCTGGAAACCTACGGCGCGGTTTATAACCAGGGCGAGTCAGGCATGCGCTGGCAGGGCAAGGTGCCGGTCGGCTTTAACGCCTTTTACTCGCACGACAGCTACGGCAAGGCCCGCGATATGTATGCCATGACCGACTACATCGCCCAACACCTTAAACCGCTGGGCTATGAATACGTCAACATGGACGGTGGTTTTCAACCCGACGGCTATCCACAAGGAATGACCACCTTCACCGACTACGTGCATAAAAAAGGCTTAAGGCGGGCGGCTATCTGACCCCATTCGCTATCTATGAAAACTGGCTGGATCTGCCGGTGGATGATACCGGCTACACCCACCGGACGCCTGCCTGAAAGATAAAGACGGCAAGCTGATTAAAACCTATCTCGGCAGCTACGCGTTGGACATGTCCCATCCGGCGGCGCAATACATCGTGCGGCGCAATATCAAAAACTATATCGACTGGGCTTTGACTACATCAAGCTCGATTTTCTCGATATGGGCTGTACGAAGGCCAGCACCATGACCCGGCAGTGAACGGTATTCAGAACTATCGCCTCGGCATGCAAATTATGCGCGACGAGGCGCTGAAGGCGAAGCATCCGGTGTTCCTCGATGCCTCGATCTCGCCGCTGCTACCCGCGCCTTTACCCAGGGCCGTCGCGCAGCCTGTGACACCTCGCTGGGCGTTGCCGACTATAGCGGTATTGAACGCCAGGCGTTTAACAGTGCGCTTTCCTGGTGGAGCAACGGCACGCTGTATCGCTACAACGATGCCGACATGTTCGTGCCGGAACAGCTATTGCAGGGTGATTCCCGCTCCGGACAACGAGCCGCGCTGCGGCTGGCAACCGCCGTCGCCATGGATGGCGGACACTGGCTGGCAGGCGATAATCTGCCGTTTGTCGACGAGGACCGCAGCACGTGGCTGGAAAATAAACCGCTACTGGCGCTCGCCACAACCGGTGTCGCCGCACGCCCGTTAAGCCTGAACAACGTCTATCATCAGGGCGAGCATAGTCCGGAGGTGCTGGTACAACATGCGCCAGATAATAGTGTCTACGTCTCGTTTACTAACTGGGGCGATACGAAAAAGTCATGGCGAATCACCACCGCCGAGTTGGGCCTGACGGGCAGCACACCGTGGCAGGTTAACAGCCTGTACGACGGCGCCCGCTGGCAGCAGAAAACGGATGAGGTTAACTATCGGCTCGCGGCGGGTGAAACGGCTATTTTGCACTTTACTCATACGCCGCAAAGCACGGTGCAGCCACCTCGAGATCTGGCCGCCGGTTTGCAGCTAAGTCGCGCCGAGAAGAGCTTTACGCTGACCTTCCCGCGCCCTACCCGTTTGAACCAGATTACGATTCAGGAACCCGAGCCGTTCGCCATACGCAACTACACGCTGTCGTGGGGTGACGGTGTGCAGTGGCATCCGTTGACGCGCGGCTATCTGGTTGGCGATCGGCGAACCGTTGCCTTCCCGGCGGTCAGCGCCCGCCAGATTCGCCTTAGCTATCTCGACAGCAAAGGCAACGTTCAGCCGCCGCAGATTAACGCCTATCACGCGGCGAGCGCCGTACCGGCAATGCGTATCGTCAGCGATGGCCCGCAAAGTGGCGAAAAGCGCTTCGATCTCCATGGGCCGCATCAGCTGATGCAAACCTTCACGCTCAAGAATAGCGATCTGCCGAAGATTGATTTCTGGTTGTTTGAAAACTACGTCAACACCGTACCGGGCGATAACTTCCGCGTGCAGATTGTGCAGCTTAATGCCCAGAATGTCCCGGAGAAAACGTTGTTCAGCGCCGCACTGCCGCCGTTCAATCTGCCCGCGAAACCGGCTATTTACTCGCTGTGGCCGCGCTTAAACGGACTGGATAAGCATAAACGCTACGGTTTATTACTCAGCTCACAGGATTCCGCCGCCAGCGACGCGGTAGGCACAAACAGCTACGGCACATTGAGCAGCGACAGCGCACACTATGCCGGTGGCAAGCTGCGCCGCTCCTCCGATGGCGGCAAAAGCTGGCAGGATGCTCCTTCGCAAACGCTGTTATTCACCCTTTACAGTAACGAACACTAACGACTGGGATATCTATGAAAAAATACCTATCGATTCTGCTACCCCTCCTGTTGGCTGGCTGCGGCAGTACAACGCCTGTACAACAGACGCACAGCAGCAGTAGCGAAACCATTTCGCCAATGGATTATCAGGAGTGCATTCAGGCGGCAATGTCCGGCAATGGCCAGGCCAGCAACGAGAAATGCGACCAGATCCTCAAAGATTCCCGTTAAGCGTCTCCTCCAGGGCGGTAGCGATACCGCCCTGATTACCCGATGCGTCCCTCCGCGAAGAAGAACTTGTGCTGCAAGCATTACCGCTATCTGACATCTGCCTCATACCTGAAAATCGTCAGAAGATTGCCACTACAATGCTCGTATTGAACGGCAATGCGGGTTTCTGGCTTTGCCCCTGAGCAATAACATTATATCTGGCGGTGCATCACACCTGCCTTTCTGTCTTATATATATTCACAAGACAAAACACTCGCCGTTAACAATTTTATTATTAATAGTAAATAGACATCGTAACAACAGGCATAAATAAAATCCGAAAAAAAGCGCATAGAACAGATCGAAAATCGCACATGTAATATTATCCTCGCGATATTAATATTATTTTGGATAATGCAAATAAATATTAATTATTTATTCATTTATATATTACATGGAAGAACGAGGTACTTTGATGAACAAAGTTGCAAAATCGGTAGCGGTCAGTCTGCTGGCGCTTTCAGCAGGAAGCGCATGGGCAACGGACGGTACTATTGAATTTACGGGTGAGATTTTATCCAGCACCTGTGAATTCACCAATGGCGATACTATCAACATAGAACTGGGTCATTACGCTGCAAAGCAGTTTAAAAACGTTGGCGATCGCTCCCCGGCGATTCCCGTTGATATTCCACTGAAAAACTGCCCAACCATACCGTGGTTGCACGTTGACGGTACAACGGACAATTCGTTCCAACTGTGGCTGGAAACTCGTACTGGCGGCACCGTGGCCGGCCACGACGATCTGGTCGCCGTTAGCAGCCTGGATACCGCTGCGACGGGTGTTGGTATCCGTATTGACAGGGCCAGCGACGGCGCGCAAATGTCGCTCAATAAACTCACTGAACCAAAAATCAGTTTTACTCCTGAGGCTGACGGCACCACAACCGTAGGGCTGCAAGCCTACTACGTATCCACCGTCGACCCATTGCAGATCACCCCGGGGAAGCCAACGCTATCGTTGATGTCACCATCGACTATCGCTAATCCTCATTCGCCGTCTCTTTCCCTCTTTCCATAAACAGGGAAAGAGACACTTTCTCTCGCCAGGTTAAGGATAACTGCGATGAAAAAAAACACCTTGCTCATTTTGACACTGCTGCTGGGCGGTTGGGTCAGCCAGTGCATCGCCGGTGGCATTGTGCTGGAGAGAACCCGCGTCATCTACGATGCCGCGAAAAAAGAGGCAGCATTGCCGGTGGCAAACCGCAGCGAGAAACTGCCCTATCTATTGCAGTCATGGGTCGATAATGCGCAGGGAACGGCGCGTGGCCCGTTTATTATTACACCACCGCTTTTTCGCCTGAATGCCGGTAGTGATTCATCGTTAAGAATAATTAAATCATCGGGAAATATTGCCAGTAATAAAGAGTCGCTTTTCTTTATTAACGTGCGTGCTATCCCTGCCAAAAGCCAATCCGCAGATGAGAATAATACGCTAACGCTGGTCTTTAAAACACGAATCAAACTGTTTTATCGTCCGGAAAATTTAGTCGGCAAGCCGTACGATGCCTATAAATCTCTTGAATATAAATATGAGGGTAATGATTTAGATATATATAACCCATCCGCTTATTACGTCGTATTCGCCGGTCTTGCGTTAGGGAAAACCGATCTCACCAATAAAATCGAGTATATCGCTCCCGGTGAACATCAACGGCTGGCTGTGCCCGCAGCTGCAGGGAAAACGGTGCAGTGGGCCGCCATCAACGACTACGGCGGCACCACCAAAACGGAAACCCGGACGCTGCAATAAGCCACTCTTCACAATGATAGCTTTCAGGGAACGACAAGCGATATGGTGCCAAGAACGCCGCATTTATCAACCATGAAACCGCTCGCATTCTGGCTGCACTGCGCCATCGCCAGCGGGTGTCTGGCCTCCGTTCATGCCTGGGCCGGTGACTTCTACTTTGACCCCACCCTACTGGAAACGGAGAAAAGCGGCCAGCAGGCAGTGGATCTCACGATATTCTCTCAGAATGACGCTCAACTCCCTGGAGATTATATCGTTGATATTTATATTAATAAAAAGAAAATAACCCAGCGTAAGTTACCGTTTATCGCGGGTAAGGACCACCAGCTAATACCTCAGTTTACCCTTGGGCAACTGCGTGAACTGGGCTTTAAAATCGACGATTATCCACAGCTGGCGGAGCAGGACAACAGCACAATCATTGCCAATCTGGCGCAGGCAATACCCGGCAGCATCTCGCAGTTTGATATCAATCACAGTCGGCTTCATCTCAGCGTACCGCAGATTGCCCTTTATCGTGACGCCCGAGGCTATGTTGATCCTGCACGCTGGGACGATGGGATGCCGGTACTGTTCACCAACTACAACTTTAGCGGTTCGCAAAACCAGTACGACAATGACAGTAACCAACGCCAGTATCTGAATATGCAAAATGGCGCCAACATCGGCCCCTGGCGACTGCGCAACTACTCGACCTGGACACACAGCGAAAACGACACGCGTTGGGATAGCATTAATAGCTGGCTGCAACGGGATATCAAAAGCCTGAAATCGCAGTTGGTGATGGGCGAAAGCGCAACCGAAGGCACGGTATTCACCAGCTATCAGTTTGCCGGCGTACGGCTCTACTCCGATGAAACCATGCTGCCCAACAGCCAGCGCGGCTTTGCGCCAACCATTCGCGGCATCGCCAACTCCAGCGCTATCGTCACGGTACGGCAAAACGGCTATACCCTGTATCAAAGTAGCGTCCCGGCGGGTGCCTTTGAAATCAACGATCTCTACCCTTCTGCGTTCAGCGGCGACTTAGACGTCACTATCGAAGAAGCCGACGGCAGCATACGCCATTTCGTCCAGCCGTTCTCCGCACTGCCACAGATGCAAAGACCGGGCTATCTGAAATACAGCGTCACCGCTGGGCGCTTTCGCGCGGCCAGCGCGCAGGACAGCAACGAGCCGGAGTTCCTTGAAAGCACTGCCAGTTATGGTCTGAACAATACGTTCACGCTCTATGGTGGGCTGAACGCCTCGCAGGACTACCGGGCGGTGGCTCTGGGCCTTGGTTCTACGCTCGGCGTACTGGGGCGGTATCAGTGGACGTCAGCCGCGCGGACACTCAGCTTAATAACGACGAAAACTATCACGGCTACAGTTGGCGCACTCAGTACATCAAAGATCTACCGGAAAGCGGCACCAGCGTGTCGCTAAGCTACTACCGCTACACCAGTAGCGGTTATTTCAACTTCTCTGATGCCAACCAGAAGGATATCAACGCCGACGACCGCCTGCGCAGCGAAACTCAGTTCAGCATTAGCCAATCGCTATTGGTCGGCATGAGCTTTTATGCCTCCGGCTCACAACAGGAGTACTGGGATCGTGGACAACAGGATAAAAATCTGTCGATTGGCCTGAACGGTAATCTGTGGGGCGTGAGCTATAACCTCAGCGGCCAGTTCACTCATTCGCAGGACAGCGAAAACGATCGTACGCTGTCGCTCAGCCTGAGCGTGCCGCTCGATCGCTGGCTGTCGCACGCCCAGGCGACCTGGCGCACCACCGATCAGCGCAATCGCGCTACTCAGCATGAGGTGGGCATTAACGGCTCACTGCTGGAAGATAATCGACTGAGCTACAACCTGAAACAGCGCCAAAGCCAGGGCGACGACTCAGACAGCAGCAGCCTGTACGGCAGCTACCGTTCTGCCTACGGTACGCTGAATGCTGGCTATGACTACAGCAGCGATAACCGCCAACTGAGCTACGGCCTTTCCGGCGGTATCGTCGCCCATCGCCACGGCGTAACGTTGTCGCAGCCGCTGGGCAATGCCTTTGCGCTAATTGACGCCAACGGTGCGGCTGGGATTCGGGTGAAAAATTATCCCGGTATCGCCACCGACTATTTTGGCTATGCCGTTATCCCTTACCTGACGGCGTATCAGGAAAACGCCATCGCCCTCGACACCACGCAAATGCCAGATAACGTCGATGTCACTGAAACCGTGCGCACCGTGGTACCTAACCGGGCGCCGCCGTTACTGCGCATTTTATGGCTCAGACAGGTTACCGCGTGCTGCTGAAACTTACCGATGCCCGTGGGAAAGCGCTGCCCTTTGGCGCCATGGCCAGCAGTCAGACGCAGCAGAGTATCGTCGATGAAGGTGGCGTGCTGTACATCACCGGAGTGAACAGCCAGCCGCAGAGCTGGTCCGTACGCTGGGCAACCAGCCGGATCAACAGTGCCAATTCACCTTTAGCCTGCCGGAAAATACCGGTCGCAGCGCCGCAATCCAGAATGGGAGTGCACTATGTCAATGAAGAAGCCGTTAATAAAAACCACCATTATTGCCGTGCTACTGGCGCTATTGACGACCCCAGCCCACGCGATCTCCGGAGCTTGCTCCGCAAAAGGCAGTTTCAGCACAAATGCAACCAAAGACTGGACGCAAGCCGAGAACGTCGCTGGAACGACGCAGGAATTGCCAACCCCCTCACTGGAAGCGCCTATCAAATAGATTGCAGCTGTGATGCAGGGACAAAAGTGGGCCTGTTCTACACAGTCAGCAGTGCGCTATCGCAAAAAGGTAAACTCAGCGGCTATTACCATCTCAATGATAATCTGGATATTAAAACCGAAGTTGACGATATTCCCGGCGCAACGGCCATCACGCCGCTGAACACGAAACCCATTCAGGAAAGTGGCTCTTACAGCCCAGTAGCAGCAAAGGCAGCGTGTGCAGAGCCGATCCGCCTGACATTCGCGCCGCCCCGTGACGATCGGCGCAAATACCCGTTTTACGTTGTACGTCACCAAACCCTTTCTGGGGAACTGGTGATCCCGGACACACTGGTCGCGGCGGTTCGGGCTGGATGGAGTACCACGACGAGCTTTCAACCGATGAGCATGATGGAGGATATCGCCGAGCTACGTCTCCAGGGCGCATTACCGTGCCTCAGGATTGCAAAATCAACCAGGGCGACGTGATTCAGGTCGATCTCGGTTTTATCAATGCCAACCGCTTCACCACCAAAAATGTTATGCCGGACGGCTATACGCCGGTCAATTTTGATATTCGCTATGACTGCGGCGATACCACCAGCATCAAAAATGACATGGAAATGAGGATTGATGGCGATGATGTGGTTGATCAGTACACGTTAGTCGCCCGCCGCCGGGAGGGCGATAACGTCCCGGACATCGGTGTGAGAATGGCCCGTACCGATGGCGGCGGCGGTGCTATCAATATCCCGTTCACAAACGGGTTGATGAGTATCGATACTTCAGGCCGGGGGCCGTCAGCCTGAAGGCCTGGCCGATTAATCTGCTCGGCGGAACACCCGCGCCTGGGAAATTTAGCGGTACCGCGACCATCACCGTTATTGTGAGGTAGCGTCTACGCCATTGCCTGACGCTGCGCCAGCTCGATAAAATCCCTTAGGGCGGGCTTTAGCTCGCCCTTTTTCCACGCCATCAGCAGCGCCAGCGTCGGCACTTCGCCTTTAATTGGCCGAAAAACCACCTGTCCGGTATTAAAATTATTCATATAACCGGGTATCAAAGTGGTCCCCAGCCCCATACCAACGAGGTTCATGGTCACCAGGATATTGGTCGCCACCTGTACGATATTCGGCTGGCTGCGCTCTTTCTCAAACCACGCGTTGACTACCGATGAAAGTTCGCCGGAATAGTCCGGGTCGGTGGTGACAAAATTCACACCGTGTAACTGCTGGGCGGAAATACTCTCCTCGCGGGATAGTGGATGACCTACCGGCAGCACCACCACCAGCGGTTCATGAAACAGCTCAATAAATTCAATGTCCTGCCGTGAACAGGATAGCGCATCAGCCCGACGTCCAGTTCACCGCTCCGCAGCTTCTCTTCTTGCTGCGTGGTTATCAGACTCGCCAGCTCGATATGGGTTTCAGGCTGACGCAGACGCAGCATCGGCAGTACCTTTGGCAGCAGATTCACCTCGGCGGAGGGAACAAAGCCAATCGCCAGATGGTCGTTATTCAGCGCCGCTTTACGCGCCCGCAGCTTGGCCTGTTCCGCATTGTCCAGAATGGCCTGCGCATCCTGCAGGAAACACTCACCGGCTGCCGTGAGGGTCACTTTGCGCTTGTCGCGTTCCAGCAACGCGACGCCCACGCACTGCTCCAGATCGCGTATTTGACTACTCAGGGAGGGCTGCGAGGTGTGCAATTTCTCTGCAGCTCGGGTGAAGTTTAACTCCTGCGCCACCGCGACGAAGTAGCGTAGGTGCCTCAGTTCCATGTCCCTCTCCTTGTTATCGAAAAAACGTCTCAGCTGGTAGATATTTACTATTTCACAGATTGATAACTAACCAGCAACATCCTTAGGGCACAAAAAAAGAAGGTCAATACATCTTAGCTTTCAGGATTAAAAAATATGACCACACCCTCAAATTTAGACATCTACCAACTGATTGATACCCAACACGGTCGCGTAACCCACGAATTTATACCGACCCTGACATTTACCAACTGGAGCTGGAACGCATCTTCGGACGCTGCTGGCTGTTTCTGGCCCACGAAAGCCAAATCCCCAAACCGGGCGATTTCTTTAACACCTATATGGGCGAAGACGCCGTGGTGGTGGTGCGCCAGAAGGACGGCAGCATCAAGGCGTTTCTCAACCAGTGTCGCCACCGCGCGATGCGCGTGAGTTACGCCGACTGCGGTAACACCCGCGCCTTCACCTGCCCATATCACGGCTGGTCGTATGGCATTAACGGCGAGCTGATCGACGTGCCGCTGGAGCCGCGCGCCTACCCGCAAGGGTTGTGCAAATCCCACTGGGGCTGAACGAAGTGCCGTGCGTCGAGAGTTACAAAGGGCTGATTTTCGGTAACTGGGATACCAGCGCGCCGAATCTGCGCGATTATCTCGGCGACATCGCCTGGTATCTCGACGGCGTGCTGGATCGCCGTGAAGGCGGCACCGAAATCGTCGGCGGCGTGCAGAAGTGGACCATCGACTGTAACTGGAAATTCCCGCCGAACAGTTCGCCAGCGACCAGTATCACGCGCTGTTCAGCCACGCCTCCGCCGTGCAGGTGCTGGGGCGAAGGATGACGGCAGCGATAAGCGCCTCGGCGACGGTCAGACCGCCCGCCCGGTGTGGGAAACCGCCAAAGACGCGCTGCAGTTCGGCCAGGACGGACACGGCAGCGGCTTCTTCTTTACCGAGAAACCGGACGCCAACGTCTGGGTCGACGGCGAAGTCTCCAGCTACTATCGCGACACCTATGAAGAGGCCGAGCAGCGTCTGGGCAAGGTACGCGCGCTGCGTCTCGCCGGTCACAACAACATTTTCCCCACCCTCTCCTGGCTGAATGGCACCGCCACGCTGCGCGTCTGGCACCCTCGCGGCCGGACAAAGTCGAAGTATGGGCGTTCTGCATCGCTGATAAAGCCGCCTCTGATGAAGTCAAAGCCGCTTTTGAAAACAGCGCCACCGCGCTTTCGGACCGGCGGGTTCCTTGAGCAGGACGATTCTGAAAACTGGTGTGAAATTCAAAAACTGCTCAAAGGCCACCGGCACGCAACACCAACCTGTGCCTGGAGATGGGTCTCGGCCAGGAAAAACGCCGTGAAGACGGTATTCCGGGGATCACTAACTACATCTTCTCGGAAACCGCTGCCCGCGGCATGTATCAGCGCTGGGCCGATTTATTAAGCAGCGAAAGCTGGCAGGAAGTGCAGGAAAAAACCGCCGCATACCAGCAGGAGGTGATCAAATGAGCGCGTTAGTCTCCCCTGAGCTGCATCACCGCATCAGCCAGTTCCTGTATGAAGAAGCGCGTCTGCTGGACGACTGGCAGTTTCGCGACTGGCTGGCGCAACTGGATGAAGAGATTCGCTACACCATGCGGACCACGGTCAATGCCCAGACGCGCGACCGCCGTAAAGGTGTACAACCACCGACCACCTGGATTTTCAACGACAACAAAGACCAGCTTGAGCGCCGCATCGCGCGGCTGGAAACCGGCATGGCGTGGGCGGAGGAGCCGCCTTCCCGCACCCGCCACATGATCAGTAACCTGCAGGTGAGCGAAACCGACCAGCCGGACGTGTTCGCCGTGCGCCTTAACTATCTGCTGTACCGCGCGCAAAAGGAGCGTGATGAAACGTTCTACGTCGGTACACGCGTGGATAAAGTCCGTCGTCTGCCTGACGACACGTGGCGTCTGCTGGCACGAGAGATCGTGCTCGATCAGGCGGTGATCACCTCCCACAACCTGAGCATTCTTTTCTGATGAACCGTATTTTGGCCTGCTCCGCCACGGAGCTACCGGAGGGGAAGCCCTCCGCCTGGAGACCTCGCCCGTCATCGCGCTGTTCCATATCGGCGGCGAGTTTTATGCCATTAACGACCGCTGTAGCCACGGCAACGCCTCGATGTCAGAGGGCTATCTGGAAGACGATGCGACGGTGGAATGCCCGCTGCACGCCGCCAGCTTCTGCCTGAAAACCGGCAAAGCGCTGTGCCTGCCCGCCACCGATCCGCTGACCACCTATGCGGTACATGTGGAAGGCGGCGAAGTGTTTATCGATATTCCGAGGAGGCCTGATGAGCGATTTACGCGATAACGTTGTGTTTATTACCGGCGGTGGCTCCGGGCTGGGGCTGGCACTGGTCGAACGCTTTATTGAAGAAGGTGCGAAGGTTGCCACGCTGGAACTTTCGCCAGCCAAAGTCGCCAGCCTGCGCCAGCGCTTTGGCGATCATGTGCTGGCGGTGGAAGGTAATGTCACCTGTTACGCCGACTACCAGCGCGCGGTGGATCAGATCCTCAGCAATTTTGGCAAACTGGACTGCTTTATCGGCAACGCCGGGATCTGGGATCACAACGCTTCCCTGGTGAATACGCCTGCGGATGCGCTGGAGAGCGGCTTCCACGAGCTGTTTAACGTTAACGTGCTGGGTTATCTGCTGGGCGCGAAAGCCTGCGCTCCCGCACTTATCGCCAGCGAAGGCAGCATGATTTTTACCCTCTCTAACGCGGCCTGGTATCCGGCGGCGGTGGGCCGCTGTATACCGCCAGCAAGCACGCGGCCACCGGGCTGATTCGCCAGTTGGCCTACGAGCTGGCGCCGAAGGTGCGGGTGAACGGTGTCGGCCCCTGCGGCATGGCCACCGATCTGCGTGGCCCGCAGGCACTCGGTCAGAACGATACCTCAATAATGCAGTCGCTGACGCCGGAGAAAATTGCCGCCATTCTGCCGCTGCAGTTCTTCCCGGAACCGGCTGACTTCACCGGCCCGTACGTGATGCTGGCTTCACGCCGCAACAACCGTACGCTAAGCGGCGTGATGATCAACGCCGATGCCGGGCTGGGATCCGTGGGATCCGCCACGTGGCCGCCGGTCTGGATCTGTAAGGAGCGAGCATGAGCGAACAGATTATTGCCATTATCGGCGGCGGCCAGGCGGGGCGATGGCCGCCGCCGCGCTGCGACAGCAGGGTTTAGCGGGCCGCTGCATCTTTTCTCCAACGAAATGCATTTGCCTTACGAGCGCCCACCGCTCTCGAAGGCCATGCTGCTGGACGATAACCCACAGCTTCAGCCAGTTCTGCCCGCCAACTGGTGGCAGGAACACAACGTGCAGTTGCATATGGGCGTCACGATACGCGAGATCGATCGCGCTACCCGCACGCTAACGCTCGCCGATGGGCAAACCTACCGCTGGTCACAGCTGCTGCTGGCTACCGGCGCCGCCGCCAGGCCGTTGCCGCTGCTGGATGCGCTGGGCGAGCGCTGCTTTACCCTGCGTCATGCCGGCGATGCCGAGCGTCTCCGGGCAGCGCTACAGCCGGGAAAATCGATCGTCATCGTCGGCGCAGGCACCATCGGCCTGGAGCTGGCGGCCAGCGCCACCCAGCGCGGTTGCCGCGTCACGGTGGTCGAACTAGCGGATACGGTAATGGGCCGCAGTGCTCCTGCTCCGGTACGCGATTATCTGCTGGCACGCCATCAGCTAGCCGGCGTGCGGGTGCTGCTCAACAGCGCCATTGAGCACGCCGAAGCGGGCGAGTTCCTCTCGCTTACCCTGCAAAATGGCGAAACGCTACAGGCTGATGCCGTGGTTTACGGTATCGGGATCGTGGCCAACGATGCACTGGCACGCGAAGCGGGCTGGAAACCGCTAACGGTATTATTGTCGATAGCACCTGTGCCACCGCCGACCCGGCCATTTTCGCCGCTGGTGATGTGGCGCTCACTCGTCAGCCAGACGGCTCGTTAAGGCGTATAGAAAGCTGGGAAAATGCCAACTTCCAGGCTCAGGTCGCCGCCGCTGCCATGCTCGGTTTACCCGTGCCGGATGCCACCCCGGGCTGGTTCTGGACCGATCAATACAGTGATAACCTGCAATTTGTTGGTGAAATGCAGGGAGAAAACTGGTTATGCCGCGGTGAACCGGGGATAGAAAAGCCATCTGGCTCCACCTACGTGAAGGCGCGCTGGCAGGCGCGGTAGCACTGAACAACGGACGTGAAGTACGCGTGCTGCGTAAGCTGATTCAGTCAGGACGCGTAGTCAGTGAAGACGCCCTTTGTGATGAAAGCGTACCCTTAAAGTCGCTATAGCAGGTGCGCATAACGGCCCCTTCTTATCGATACGGCGAAGGGCCATACCAAAGTACCATCCAATCTACTGATTTTTCGCCCTGTGTGGCAGGCCACAAAATTGTGTATTACGTTTAAATCAAACGTACTTACCCAAAGGAACTGTCATGAACTCGCTTCGCTATCTCGACTTTGGCGCTTCGCGCGATCTGCTGCTGCTGATTGCCCGTATCGCTATCGTGCTGCTGTTTATTCTCTCCGGCTATCCCAAAATGCTCCACTACGACGGTACGGTGCAGTACATGGCCTCCATCGGCACACCGATGCCGGCGCTGGCGGCTATCATCGCGATCGTGATGGAAGTTCCCGCCGTTATTCTGGTGATTCTGGATTCTTTACACGTCCGCTGGCGGTGATTTTTCTGTTCTATACGCTGGGGACAGCGGTGATTGGCCACCACTACTGGAACATGACCGGCGATGCGGTGATGCCAAATATGATTAACTTCTACAAAAATATCAGTATCTCGGGGCGTTCCTGCTGCTGGCAATTGTCGGCCGGGCAAAATTTCGTTAGATAAGCGCTGATCGTTTGCCTGATGGCGGCTTCGCCTTATCAGGCCTACGAGTAGGACCGATAAGCGTAGCGCCATCGGGCATAAAAAAGGCCGCATACGCGGCCTTTTTCACATCACACGATTCACGCTTACGCGTAAACCGGGAAGCGTGCACAGATATCCAGCACTTTCGCTTTCACGCGTTCAATGGTGGCTTCATCATTGATGTTGTCCAGCACGTCACACATCCAGCCAGCCAGCTCTTTCACTTCCGCTTCTTTGAAGCCGCGACGAGTAACAGCCGGGAACCGATACGGATACCGGAGGTCACAAACGGGCTCTTCGGATCGTTCGGGACGCTGTTTTTGTTCACGGTGATGTTAGCGCGGCCCAGGGCTGCGTCAGCTTCTTTACCGGTCAGGTTTTTATCAACCAGGTCCAGCAGGAACAGGTGGTTCTCAGTACCGCCAGAAACCACTTTGTAGCCGCGGTTCAGGAACACTTCCACCATCGCTTTCGCGTTTTTCGCAACCTGCTGCTGGTAGACTTTGAATTCCGGCTCCATCGCTTCTTTCAGCGCTACTGCTTTACCGGCGATCACGTGCATCAGCGGCCGCCCTGCGCGCTTGGGAAAACAGCAGAGTTCAGTTTTTTATACAGCTCTTCATCGCCGCCCTTCGCCAGGATCAGGCCGCCGCGCGGACCCGCCAGAGTTTTGTGGGTGGTGGTGGTAACAACGTGAGCGTGCGGAACTGGGTTCGGGTACACGTCAGCGGCAATCAGGCCAGCCACGTGCGCCATGTCGACGAACAGGTATGCGCCGATGCTGTCAGCGATTTCGCGCATTTTTGCCCAATCAACCACGCCGGAGTAGGCAGAGAAACCACCGATAATCATCTTCGGCTTGTGCTCTTTGGCCAGCTTCGCCATTTCGTCATAGTCGATTTTACCGGACTCATCGATACCGTAAGGGACGATGTTATACAGTTTACCGGAGAAGTTGACCGGGAGCCGTGAGTCAGGTGGCCACCCTGCGCCAGGTTCATACCCAGAACGGTATCGCCCGGCTGCAGCAGCGCGGTGTAAACAGCGAAGTTAGCCTGAGAACCGGAGTGCGGCTGCACGTTAGCGTAGTCGGCGCCAAACAGCTCTTTAGCGCGATCGATAGCCAGTTGCTCAACGATATCAACGTACTCGCAACCGCCGTAGTAGCGCTTGCCCGGATAACCTTCAGCGTATTTGTTGGTCAGCTGAGAACCCTGCGCCTGCATGACGCGCGGCTGGTGTAGTTTTCGGAGGCGATCAGTTCAATGTGCTCTTCCTGACGTACTTTTTCTTGCTCCATAGCCTGCCACAGTTCGGCATCATAATCGGCAATGTTCATTTCACGCTTTAACATCCGCATCTCCTGACTCAGCTAACAATAAAATTTTGACCTGAAAAAGGCAGTCCTGTTGGACAACGGCCCACAGTATAACTGATTAGTTCTGTGATAACAGGTCTTGACAAACGAAATTACGCAAACGTTTACCTTCAAGCCACACAAGGGATTGAGCAATAAAGCGCTTCAGGGCGCAAACGGATTTCTTTTCAGGATTGTGATGCGAATTATTCATGTTGTAACCAGGAGACCCATTAAAACAAAGAACCATTTACAAAGCAGGGGTATTTTTATAAGATGCATTTAACATGCAACAATTAATAACACGAAAGGAAGACCTGCCATGCTTGATGCTCATACTATCGCCACCGTTAAAGCCACGATTCCGCTGCTGGTGGAAACCGGCCCAAAGCTTACTGCCCACTTTTATGACCGGATGTTTACCCATAACCCGGAGCTGAAAGAGATTTTTAATATGAGCAACCAGCGCAACGGCGATCAGCGTGAAGCGCTGTTCAATGCCATTGCCGCCTACGCCAGCAATATTGAAAACCTCCCTGCCCTGCTGCCGGCGGTGGAGAAAATCGCCCAGAAGCACACCAGCTTCCAGATTAAACCTGAGCAGTACAACATTGTCGGCGAACACCTGCTGGCGACTCTGGATGAGATGTTCAGCCCTGGCCAGGAAGTGCTGGACGCGTGGGCAAAGCCTACGGGTACTGGCAGGCGTGTTTATCAAGCGTGAAGCAGAGATCTACCAGGATAACGCCGGCAAAACCGGTGGCTGGGAAGGCACCCGCGCCTTCCATATCGTGAAGAAAACCCGCGCAGCGCGCTGATTACCAGCTTTGAAATGGAACCCGTAGATGGCCAGCCGGTAGCGGATTACCAACCGGGCCAGTATCTGGCGGTATGGCTGAAGCCCGAGGGCTTTGAGTTTCAGGAAATTCGTCAGTATTCACTGACCCGCAAGGCAGATGGCAAGGGTTACCGCATTGCGGTGAAGCGCGAAAATGGCGGCCAGGTATCAAACTGGCTGCATAACGAGGCAAAAGAAGGTGATATTGTCCATCTGGCCGCGCCGGCTGGCGACTTCTTCCTCGACGTGTCGCCACAAACGCCGGTGACCCTGATTTCCGGCGGCGTCGGCCAGACACCGATGCTGGCGATGCTCGATACGCTTGCGAAGAATCGTCATCCGGCGCAGGTGAACTGGTTCCACGCCGCGGAAAACGGCGAGGTTCACGCCTTTGCCGATGAAGTCAACGCGCTGGGCGCAGAGCTGCCGCATTTCACTTCACACCTGTGGTATCGCGCGCCTACCGAGGCAGACCGTCAAGCCGCCGCTTTTGATAGCGAAGGGCTGATGGCGCTGGAACCACTGGCCGCGAATCTACAGAACCCAGAGATGCAGTTCTACCTCTGCGGCCCGGTTGCCTTTATGCAGCACGCGGCCAAACAGTTAGTGGCGCTAGGCGTCAGCAGCGATCGTATTCACTATGAATGCTTCGGTCCGCATAAAGTACTGTAATCTTTTCTTTCCAGACGGGCATATTTTGCCCGTCTTCCTCCCCCATCGTACGCTCTGCAAGGTCAAAAAACCGGACAGCGAATTGTGTTATGATTAATCTCCTGTCCCATTTTTTATCCTTTGGCGATTCATTTATATGCAACAACCGGTTGTACGCGTTGGCGAATGGCTGATCACGCCTTCTATTAATCAAATCAGCCGCGCAGGCCGACACCTCACTCTGGAACCGCGATTAATCGATCTGCTGATGTACTTTGCCCAGCATCCGGGGAGGTACTGAGCCGTGATGAACTGATCGATAACATCTGGATGCGTAACATCGTGACCAGCCATGTGGTCACCCAGAGCATTTCTGAGCTGCGCAAATCGCTGCGTGACGGCGACGATGGGCACATTGATTATATTATTACCGTTCCCAAACGCGGCTATCAGCTCACGGCTGAAGTCACCTGGCTTGATGAAACAGAAGAGAATCAAACACCTGAGGCACCGGTCGTTTCGCCAGCCCCACGGCCGCGCCGGCAAACGCGTCAGCAGCCCCGCGACTCAAAGCGAAACGCCGCTGGTACTCCAACGTCTGGACTCAGTTTGCCTTCCTGCTTTCGTTGGGCGTGCTGATAGCGATGGTGTTACTGACCGTCATTCGTCCCCATCCGCAGATCACCCGCTCACATCTGTTGCTGAACCCGCGCGACATCGACGTACGCTTTGAGCCGGGCGCATCGTGCAATAACTGGGTATCACAGCAGGCCTACGCCATTGGGCTGGGAACGCTGATCACCACCTCGCTGAATACCTACTCCACCTTTATGGTGCATGACAAAACCAACTACAACGTCAATGAACCAGCAGTTCCGGGAAAACGCTGACCATCAGCTTCGTCAACCAGCGTCACTACCGCGCCCAGCAGTGCTTTATGTCGGTACTGTTGGTGGATAACGCCGACAGTTCAAAGATGCTTGATAAGCGTTATTTCGTCACCGACGGAAACCTGGTGTCTATTCAGCGCGATCTTTTTGACAGCCTTTCTACCGCGCTGACGCAGCCATGGCCAGCACAGATGCAAACTATGCTGGCCCATCTGGATATGCCCCAGCCGATGTCACTCGCGCAGTTCTATCAGGCACTGTTGTTAATTTCCCAGGGCGACGCGCCGTCTTTAACTAAGGCGAGCGCCATGCTCGACAGTATTATTAAGCTGTCGCCCGATTTCGCCTATGGCTATGCCCAGAAAGCGATGGTGGATGTATTACGTCATTCGCAGCAACCGTTTGATAGCACCCAACTGGTAGCGCTAAGCCATGAATTAGATCACGTGGCCAACATGCCGGAACTGCAAAATAGCGCAGTGCTTTATCGAATTCAGGCAATTGACGCGTTAGGCAAAGGCAGTATTGATAACGCGTACGAGGCTATTAATAAAAGCATTGAGCTGGAAATGTCATGGCTTAATTATGTGGTGCTGGGAAAAGTGTACGAAATGAAAGGTGAGAGTCGGCTTGCCGCTGACGCCTATATCACCGCCTTTAATTTACGCCCCGGCGACAATACGCTGTACTGGATTCAGAACGGAATATTCCAGACGTCGATAGAAAAAATTGTTCCTTATCTGCAAACCTTCCTGCCCAAAACCGCTTAGCGGGCGTTGACCGTCATTATCATGGTTAAATAAGGGCACGCAAGATGTAATATTGATGTTGTTGCAAGGTTTTAATTGTTACCTTGCAGCAACATCACCCCCCCCGCAAGAAGAAAACCTACCACCTTGTAATTACTCAATATTTACCTTTCCATGATATAAACTTTTTATCCTGACATGTTAATGTAAAAAGCTAAACACCTCATCTTTTCGATGTTTGTGTTTATTTCACTTTAACTTTAGGACTTCTCTTAGCCTGCTCAGTAATATTGCCGTCAGTTGGTCGGGTCGCTCGCCATAGCTCACCTCGCGGTCCGCACTTAAAAATACTGCTCAGGAGAAACGAACATGAGTTCCGCTAAGAAGATTGGGCTATTTGCCTGCACCGGCGTTGTCGCCGGGAATATGATGGGGAGCGGCATTGCCTTATTACCTGCAAACCTCGCCAGCATCGGTGGTATTGCAATTTGGGGCTGGGTAATTTCTATTATTGGCGCAATGTCGCTGGCATATGTTTATGCCCGACTAGCAACCAAAAACCCGCAGCAGGGTGGCCCAATTGCCTATGCGGGTGAATTATCTCCGGCATTTGGCTTCCAGACAGGTGTGCTTTATTACCATGCCAACTGGATTGGTAACCTGGCAATCGGATTACCGCCGTCTCTTATTTATCGACCTTCTTCCCAGTATTAAACGACCCGATTCCAGCGGGTATCGCCTGTATTGCCATCGTCTGGCTGTTCACCTTCGTGAATATGCTCGGTGGACCTGGGTAAGCCGACTGACGACTATTGGTCTGGTACTGGTGCTTATCCCGGTTGTCGTCACCGCCGTTATCGGCTGGCACTGGTTTGATATGGCAACCTATCAGGCTAACTGGAACACCTCGGCAACCACCGATCCGCACGCGGTGATCAAAAGTATTCTGCTGTGCCTGTGGGCGTTCGTTGGCGTGGAATCTGCCGCTGTCAGTACCGGTATGGTGAAAAACCCGAAACGTACCGTACCGCTGGCCACTATGCTCGGTACCGCGATTGCGGGCGTGATTTACATCGCCGCAACCCAGGTGATCTCCGGTATGTATCCGGCTTCCGTGATGGCCTCTTCCGGCGCGCCGTTCGCCGTCAGCGCCTCGACTATTATGGGTAGCTGGGCTGCGCCAATGGTGTCTGCCTTTACCGCCTTTGCGTGTCTGACTTCTCTGGGCTCCTGGATGATGCTGGTTGGCCAGGCAGGCGTTCGTGCCGCTAACGATGGTAACTTCCCGAAAGTGTACGGCGAAGTCGATAAAAACGGCATCCCGAAAAAAGGCCTGCTGCTGGCCGCCGTCAAAATGACCGCGCTGATGATTATCATCACCATCATGAACTCCAGCGGCGGTAAAGCCTCTGACCTGTTCGGTGAACTGACCGGTATTGCGGTTCTGCTGACCATGCTGCCGTACTTCTACTCCTGCGTTGACCTGATTCGCTTCGAAGGCTTCAACATCCGTAACTCGGCGAGCCTCGTGTGCTCCGTGCTGGGCTGCGCATTCTGCTTTATCGCGCTGATGGGGCCAACTCCTTCGAGCTGTCCGGCACCTTTATCGTCAGCCTGGTCATCCTGATGTTCTATGGCCGCAAAATGCATCAGCGTCAGCATGACGACCACGACAACAAACCGGCTGAAGCGCTCTAACCGCTAACTCCCCTATTTCTACAGGCCCTTCCTCCCCTGCCGCTAACGCGGTGGGAAGGGCCTCCTTTACCTGGAAACATGACTATGACTATGAACGTTATTGCTATCATGAACCACATGGGCGTCTACTTTAAAGAAGAGCCTATCCGTGAGCTTCACCGCGCCCTGGAAGGCCTGAACTTCCAGATTGTTTACCCGAATGACCGCGAAGACCTGCTGAAGCTGATCGAAAACAACGCCCGTCTGTGCGGCGTGATCTTCGACTGGGACAAATATAATCTCGAGCTGTGTGAAGAGATCAGCGCGATGAACGAGTACATGCCCGTTTACGCTTTCGCGAACAGCTACTCCACCCTCGACGTGAGCCTCAACGATCTGCGCATGCAGGTTCGCTTCTTCGAGTATGCGCTGGGCGCCGCCGACGATATCGCCGCGAAAATTCGCCAGAACACCGACGAGTACATCGACACCATTCTGCCGCCGCTGACCAAAGCGCTGTTCAAATACGTTCGCGAAGGAAAATACACCTTCTGTACGCCAGGCCACATGGGCGGTACCGCCTTCCAGAAAAGCCCGGTCGGCAGCATCTTCTATGACTTCTTCGGCCCGAATACCATGAAGTCTGACGTGTCGATTTCCGTTTCCGAACTGGGTTCTCTGCTGGATCACTCCGGCCCGCACAAAGAAGCGGAAGAGTATATTGCCCGCGTCTTTAACGCCGAACGTAGCTACATGGTGACCAACGGCACCTCTACCGCCAACAAAATCGTCGGCATGTACTCCGCGCCGGCGGGCAGCACCGTACTGATTGACCGTAACTGCCACAAATCGCTGACCCATCTGATGATGATGAGCGACATTACGCCAATCTACTTCCGCCCGACCCGTAACGCCTACGGCATCCTGGGTGGGATTCCGCAAAGCGAATTCCAGCACGCGACGATTGCTAAACGCGTGAAAGAGACGCCGAACGCCACCTGGCCGGTACACGCCGTTATCACCAACTCCACCTACGACGGCCTGCTGTACAACACTGACTACATCAAGAAAACGCTGGATGTGAAATCCATTCACTTCGACTCCGCGTGGGTGCCTTACACCAACTTCTCGCCGATTTATGCCGGTAAATGCGGGATGAGCGGCGGCCGTGTGGAAGGTAAAGTGATTTACGAAACCCAGTCCACGCACAAACTGCTGGCCGCGTTCTCTCAGGCTTCGATGATTCACGTGAAGGGTGACGTCAACGAAGAGACCTTCAACGAAGCCTACATGATGCACACCACCACCTCTCCGCACTACGGTATCGTGGCCTCCACCGAAACCGCCGCGGCGATGATGAAAGGTAATGCCGGTAAGCGCCTGATTAATGGCTCTATTGAACGCGCGATCAAGTTCCGTAAAGAGATCAAACGTCTGAAAGGCGAATCCGAAGGCTGGTTCTTTGATGTCTGGCAGCCGGATCATATCGATGGCCCGGAATGCTGGCCGCTGCGCTCCGACAGCCCGTGGCACGGTTTCAAAAACATCGATAACGAGCACATGTACCTCGACCCGATCAAAGTCACCATTTTGACCCGGGATGAAGAAAGACGGCACCATGGACGAGTTCGGTATTCCGGCAAGCCTGGTGGCGAAGTATCTCGACGAGCGCGGCATCATCGTTGAGAAAACCGGCCCGTACAACCTGCTGTTCCTGTTCAGCATCGGGATCGATAAAACCAAGGCCCTGAGCCTGCTGCGCGCGCTGACCGAGTTCAAACGCGCGTTCGACCTGAACCTGCGTGTGAAAAACATCCTGCCGGCGCTGTACCGCGAGGCACCGGAGTTTTATGAAAACATGCGTATTCAGGAACTGGCGCAGAATATCCATAAACTGGTTGAGCATCACAACCTGCCGGACCTGATGTTCCGCGCGTTTGAAGTGCTGCCAGAAATGGAGATGACGCCGTATACCGCCTTCCAGAAAGAGCTGCACGGTGAAACCGAAGAGGTATATCTGGAAGAGATGGTTGGCCGCGTCAACGCCAACATGATCCTGCCGTATCCTCCGGGTGTTCCGCTGGTGATGCCGGGTGAAAAAATCACCGAACAGAGCCGTCCGGTGCTGGAGTTCCTGCAGATGCTGTGCGAAATCGGCGCGCACTATCCGGGCTTCGAAACCGACATCCATGGCGCTTATCGTCAGGCTGACGGCCGTTACACCGTAAAAGTACTGAAAGCTGAAAACAGCAAATAATAAAAAAGTAGAGGGAAGCGGCGTGCCGCTTCCCTTTTTTCACGCCGCAAGGAGTTCACATGAAAACACCCTCACAACCGCGCGCGATCTACTACATCGTGGCGATTCAAATCTGGGAATACTTCAGCTTTTACGGCATGCGCGCCCTCCTCATCCTTTATCTCACCCACCAGCTCGGCTTTAACGACAGCCACGCAATCAATCTTTTCAGCGCTTACGCTTCTCTGGTCTATGTGACCCTATTCTGGGCGGCTGGCTCGCCGACCGCCTGCTCGGCAACCGCACGGCGGTAATTGCCGGTGCGTTATTGATGACGCTCGGCCACGTGGTGCTCGGTGTCGAATCTGACGCGACCTGGAGCCTGTATCTGGCGCTGGCGATAATTATCTGCGGCTACGGCCTGTTTAAATCCAATATCAGCTGCCTGCTCGGCGAGCTTTACGCGCCGGACGACCATCGCCGCGACGGCGGTTTCTCGCTGCTGTATGCCGCGGGTAATATCGGCTCCATCGCCGCGCCGATCGCCTGCGGGCTGGCGGCGCAGTGGTATGGCTGGCACGTCGGCTTTGCGCTGGCGGGCGTCGGGATGTTTATCGGCCTGATGGTGTTCTTAAGCGGCCACCGTCACTTCCGCCACACGCAGGGCGTGAACCAGCCGGCATTACGCGCAGTCAGGTTCGCGTTACCGACCTGGGGCTGGCTGGTGCTGATGCTGTGCATCGCGCCGGTATTCTTTACGCTGCTGCTGGAACATGACTGGTCAGGCTATCTGCTGGCGCTGGTCTGTGCGATTGCCGCCGGCATCGTCGCGCGAATCATGCTGCGTTTTCCGCAGCACCGCCGCGCGCTGTGGCAAATCGTTCTGCTGATGCTCACCGGTACGCTGTTCTGGGTACTGGCGCAGCAGGGCGGCAGCTCTATCAGCCTGTTTATCGACCACTTCGTCAACCGCCGCTGGCTGAATATCGAAGTACCGACCGCGCTCTTCCAGTCGGTCAACGCGATCGCAGTCATGGCGGCTGGCGTGCTGCTGGCCTGGCTTGCGCGTCCGGAAGGCGGCGCCAGTTCAACGCTGCGAGTGTGGCTGAAGTTCGCCTTTGGGCTGGCGTTGATGGCCGCAGGCTTTATGCTGCTGGCGCTGAACGCGCGTGGCGCCCAACTTCACGGACAGGCGTCGATGGGGATGATGATCGTAGGTCTGGCGCTAATGGGGTTCGCGGAGTTGTTTATTGACCCGGTCGCGATGGCGCAGATTACCCGTCTGAATCTGCCCGGCGTTACTGGCGTACTGACTGGTATCTACATGCTGGCGACCGGCTCCGTCGCTAACTGGCTGGCGGGCGTAGTGGCGCAAAAAACCACCGAATCGCAGATCAGCGAAACGGCGATCGACGCCTATGGGCACTTTTTCTCACAGATGGGGAATGGACGCTGGGTTGCGTGGCGCTCATTGTGGCGCTGGTCGCACTGCGCCGCCTGCTCGGTAGCCCGGCAGCAGCATTAGCGGAATAACGTGATGAGCTGCCTGCATATCGCCGCAGGCAGCTGACAACGGGCTTAGATAGCCGCGTCGTCCTCTTCGCCGGTACGGATACGAATCACGCGCGCCACATCAAAGACGAAGATTTTACCGTCGCCGATTTTGCCGGTCTGGGCGGTACGGATAATAGTATCCACACAGGTATCGACGATATCGTCGGTGACCACGATTTCAATTTTTACTTTCGGCAGAAAGTCGACCATGTACTCGGCGCCGCGGTACAGCTCGGTGTGGCCCTTCTGGCGACCAAAGCCTTTCACTTCCGTTACCGTCATCCCGGTGATGCCCACTTCCGCCAGCGCTTCACGGACGTCATCCAGTTTGAAGGGTTTAATAATCGCATCAATCTTTTTCATGGTGTTCCTGTCGTTTTTATCGCGTAACCGGTTGCTTACCGTATCATAAATCACTCGTATGTACGGTGCTACTCTTTAAAATCGTTGGCGTCCAGTTCATGGCGCGAGAGTAATTTATAGAACTCAGTGCGGTTGCGGCCCGCCATCCTCGCGGCGTGGGTAACGTTACCTTTGGTGATTTGCAGCAGCTTGCGCAGGTAGTTGAGCTCAAACTGATTACGCGCCTCAACAAAGGTCGGCAGCGCGGTGTTTTCCCCTTCCAGCGCCTGTTCCACCAGCGCATCGCTGATCACCGGCGAAGAGGTCAGCGCCACACACTGCTCAATCACGTTCACCAGTTGACGCACGTTGCCCGGCCAGTTGGCCGCCATCAGGCGCTTCATCGCATCGGTAGAAAACGCGCGCACAAACGGTTTGTGCCGATCGGCGGCCTGGCGCAGCAGATAATTCGCCAGCAGCGGGATATCTTCGGTACGTTCGGCAAGCGTTGGAATCTTCAGATTCACCACGTTCAAGCGATAGAACAGATCCTCACGGAATTCGCCGCGCGCCATCGCCTTCGGCAGATCGCGATGGGTGGCGGAAATAATCCGCACGTTAATGTCCAGATCGCGGTTGCTGCCCAGCGGGCGCACCTTACGCTCCTGCAGCACGCGCAGCAGCTTCACCTGCAGCGGCGCGGGCATATCGCCAATTTCATCAAGAAACAGCGTGCCGCCCTCAGCCGCCTGGAACAGCCCCTCACGATTGCTGACCGCGCCGGTAAAAGCCCGCGAGCGTGACCAAATAGCTCGGACTCAAGTAGCTGTTCCGGCAACGCACCGCAGTTAATCGCCACAAACGGCTTCGCGTGGCGCGGGCTGGCATTGTGAATAGCCTGCGCCAGAATTTCTTTGCCGGTGCCGCTCTGGCCGTTAATCAGCACGCTGACGTCCGATTGCGCCACCATTTGCGCCTGCTCCAGCAGGCGCAGCATCAATGGGCTACGGGTAACGATGGCTTCCCGCCACTGCTCATCATTGGCAGGCGAAGAACGTTCTAACGCCTCGTCGATGGCCTTATAGAGCGCGTCTTTATCCACCGGCTTGGTTAAGAAGCTGAAGACGCCTTGCTGCGTGGCGGAGACCGCATCCGGAATAGAGCCGTGTGCCGTGAGGATAATCACCGGCATACCTGGCTGTACTTTTTGAATTTCGCTGAACAGCTGCATGCCGTCCATTTCGTCCATGCGCAAATCGCTAATCACCAGGTCGATACGTTCTTTTGCCAGTACGCGAAGCCCCTGCTGACCGCTTTCCGCCGTATCCACCCGGTAGCCCTCGCTGACCAGGCGCATTCCCAGCAGCTTAAGCAGGCCGGGATCATCATCCACCAGCAGCAGGTGCGCAGGTTTACGGTTACTCATGTTTATCCTCATCAGATGCCGCCGGATGTGACATATCAGCGCCCGGCTTACGGCTGGAAAGCTGGCGTTCAATGTCCGTCAGGTTTTGCAGTTTGCGGGTGGTGAGGTCCAGCTCAGCCTGGAGCTGCTGCTGTTGCAGACGCAGCGCGTCCAGCTGACCATCGCTGGTTTCCTGCAGTTTGCTATAGCGCAGGCGCTCTTCGGATAATGACAATTGCAGCGCCTGACCATCGCGCCATACCTGGTAGAGCGGACGAATGCGAGTAGGAATTTGCGGACTCAGCGCGTCAATGTCGTTGACCAGTTGACGCCGCTCTGCGGGGCAATTTTGGCATTCGCCAACAGGATGCCGCGCTTAAACGCGCCCTGCCAGCTGTCGGCAGCCAGAGAGCTCGCTTCCGAACGGGCGCGGGCTGCCGTTAGACGGTCGGCACAGTCCATACCGCGCAACCAGTAGAGTGGATTGTTTTCGGCAGTACCGCCGTTTAGCGACCAGATATCATCGCAATCGGTCGACAGGTAATCCGCCACCTGCTGGCGCGGTTCGCTGACCTCGCCGCTGGCCCCGCATTGTGCGGTAGAAGCGTGGCGTTACATCCGGAGAGCATCAGACAGGCCAGGCCTAACAGACCGTCTCGCCACTGCCGTCGTCGTTGACCCGTACGTGCTAATCGTTGGGCATAGTCACTCGATATCGATTCAGGTGATTGTTTTTTCAAGCCCAGGGGCCGGAAGCTCGATGCGAAAACAGACGTTGCCGTCCTGAGGATCAAGAAGATGCAGTTCGCCGTGCATTTTGCGCACGGAATCGCGCGCAAGGCTTAACCCCAGACCGCTCCCTTTCACCGCGCCTTTGCGCTGTTGGCTGCCCTGGAAGAAAGGCTCGAAAATCATTAATTTTTCTGCGTCCGGGATAGGTGAGCCGGTATTGATAACATCAATATAAACCCGAGCCCCTTCCCGACGGCTTCGGAGATAAATGTTACCGGATTCAGTGCCGTAGTGCACCGCATTCGAGTAGAGATTATCCAGCGCATTCATTAATAGCGTTGGCTCCGCCAGACAGCCAGCCGCCTGCAGGTCGACCTGCGTGTGCATCATTTTAGCTCGCGCTGGCAGGCTGTGCGCGGAAACCACCATCTCAACCAACGGCGCCAACGCCACATACTCCATTCGCACCGCGGTTTCACTGAGTTTACGGTTATAGTCCAGTAGCTGCTCGATCAGCGTTTGCAGATTGCGGCTGCTGCTATCAAGAATGGCTACCACTTCTTTTTGCTCGGCGCTGAGCGGCCCTACGACCTGATCGGCCAGCAGTTCGGTACCTTCACGCATGCTGGCCAGCGGCGTCTTTAGCTCATGGGAAAGATGACGCAGAAACTGATGGCGCTGGGACTCCAGCCACGACAGACGCTCGCTGAGCCAGATAATACGCTGCCCGACGGATCGCAGCTCGCGCGGCCCGCGGAACATAACCTCGCCGTCCAGCGATTGCCCTTCCCCTAATCGGTTAATCATACTCTCAATGCCCTTCACCGGCCCGATAATCATGCGGGTGAACAGCAACACCATCGCCAGACTCACCAGGAACAGCACCAGCGCCTGCCAGCCAAAGAACTGACCGCGCTCGGCAATCGCCTGCTGTAGTTGCTGCCCACGGGAGAAGACCACGGTGCGAGTGGCCTGCACCATCTCGGCGTTGGCGGTAGAGAATGCTTCCAGCCGGGCCAGCGCCGCCTTCTCCGGGCCGCTGTTGGTGCACTGAAGCTGCGTCAGATCGTGCAGATTCTGGCGCAGCCGCTGGTAGAGGGTTTCATCAGGCAGCACGCCCGCGTGTGCATCCAGCATATCGCTATAGCGCTTACGTTGATTCTGATACACCTTTGCCAGGGTCGGGTCATCCAGCACGCAATACTGACGGTAGCTCCGTTCCATATCCAGCGCGACGTTAGCCATCGCTTCGCTACGACGAGCATCGATAAGCGTGGTACGGTTAGTCTGTTCAGCCTGCGCGCTCAGGATGTTCAGGCTCTGCCAGGCCTGCCACGCCAGCACCAGCAGCGGCAGCAGAATCAGCAGAAAGGCCAGCGTCACCAATTGGCGCAGCGATCGGGGCGAAAGAGAGAGGCGTTTCAACGGAGGTGTCTCAGTAAATCAACGTACCGGAATGCTAACTGAGGATATCAGCGAGGGAAAGGCCAGAAATAACAAAGCCGGGCAAAAGCCCGGCTTTGTTATGGAATAAGGCGGTGCCTAACTCAACGTTTCGCCCGATGGTTGATAAAGCAGCGCTATTATCAGTTGCTGGACGGCAGGCACCTTGTTGTGCGTCATTCGAAGTTTATGTAGCACGTCCCGAAGGGGCTGACATAAGAAGGTGAATGAGCCACTGGTTAATATTATGCACGATGTGTGCCAATATACAAAACAATAAATTAACATAATGAAATATATGGAAAATATATAAAAAAAGCGCAGTTAACGAGTTGTGTATAATTTACTCACAGTGTCGTCAATCAGAGACACCATTTTCCAATAAAAATAAATTTCATTAAAATCAATTAATTAAATGTCTCCATTTAGAGACAGCAGCCTGAGTGGTATGTCGGGATTTACCGACACCTGCGAAATTTCAGTATCGCGTTGCCGCCCTACCTAAACCGCAGAATAAAAAAAGCCCCTCCGGAGAGGGCTGGAAGGATTAGCCAAGCTGCTTACGCGCATTGCGGAAGATACGCATCCACGGGCTGTCCTCGCCCCAGTTTTCCGGGTGCCAGGAGTTCGCCACGGTACGGAACACGCGTTCCGGGTGCGGCATCATGATAGTAACGCGGCCGCTTTCGTTGGTGACCGAGGTAATGCCATTCGGGGAGCCGTTCGGGTTCGCCGGTAGGCTTCGGTTACCTTACCGAAGTTATCGACGAAGCGCAGCGCCACCAGACCTTTGCTTTCCAGCGCAGCGAGGTGTGCGCCGTCACGCACTTCCACATGCCCTTCACCGTGGGAAACGGCAATCGGCATGCGGGAGCCTTCCATACCTGCCAGCAGCAGCGACGGGCTGCTGGTCACTTCCACCAGGCTGAAGCGCGCTTCAAAACGGTCGGAATGGTTACGCACAAAGCGCGGCCACAGATCGCTGCCCGGAATCAGCTCGCGCAGGTTTGACATCATCTGGCAGCCGTTACATACGCCCAGCGCCAGCGTCTGCGGGCGATGGAAGAAGGTGGCGAACTCATCGCGCACGCGGTTGTTGAAGAGGATGGATTTCGCCCAGCCTTCACCCGCGCCCAGTACATCGCCGTAGGAGAAACCGCCGCAGGCCACCAGCGCCTGGAAGTCCGCCAGACCGGTGCGCCCTGCCAGCAGGTCGCTCATGTGGACGTCGATAGCGTCGAAGCCCGCACGGTGGAAGGCGGCCGCCATCTCAACGTGGGAGTTCACGCCCTGCTCGCGCAGTACGGCCACTTTTGGACGCGCCCCGGTAGCGATATACGGTGCCGCAACATCCGCATCGATATCGAAGGTGAGCTTCACGTTGAGGCCAGGATCGTTATCGTTCGCTTTCGCTTCATGTTCCTGATCGGCACATTCCGGGTTATCGCGCAGACGCTGCATCTGCCAGGTGGTCTCTGCCCACCACATACGCAGCGTGGTGCGGCTTTCGCTGAACACCGGCTGACCGTTGGCGGTCAGGGTGAAGCGGTCGCCTTCAACGGCTTTACCAAGGTAATGCACGCAGTCGGCCAGGCCGTTGGCTGCCAGAATCGCTTCCACCGCTTCGCGGTCAGCGGCGCGGACCTGAATCACCGCACCCAGTTCTTCGTTGAACAGCGCGGCCAGGCGATCGTCGCCCAGCGCCGCCACGTCGGCTTCCACGCCGCAGTGACCGGCAAACGCCATCTCCGCCAGGGTGACCAACAGACCACCGTCAGAACGGTCGTGGTAGGCCAACAGCTTACGCTGCGCCACCAGCGCCTGAATCGCGTCGTAGAAGCCTTTCAGCTGCGCCACGTCGCGCACGTCGGCCGGCTTGTCGCCCAGTTGACGGTATACCTGCGCCAGCGCCGTTGCGCCCAGCGCATTGTGGCCCTTGCCGAGATCAATCAGCAGCAGGGCGTTGTCTTCGGTCACCAGCTGTGGCGTGATGGTATGGCGGACGTCTTCCACGCGAGCAAAGGCGGAAATCACCAGCGACAGCGGCGAAGTCATTTCGCGCTGTTCGTTACCTTCCTGCCAGCGGGTTTTCATCGACATCGAGTCTTTGCCCACCGGAATGGTGAGGCCCAGCTGCGGGCACATCTCTTCACCGATGGCTTTCACCGCTTCGTACAGACCGGCGTCTTCACCCGGGTGACCGGCGGCGGACATCCAGTTTGCCGACAGCTTAATATGTTTGATATCGCCGATCTGCGTGGCGGCGATGTTGGTCAGCGCTTCCCCTACCGCCAGACGAGCGGAGGCAGCGAAGTCCAGCAGCGCGACCGGCGCGCGTTCGCCGATAGACATCGCTTCACCGTAGTAGCTGTCGAGGCTGGCGGTCGTGACCGCACAGTTGGCTACCGGGATCTGCCACGGGCCAACCATCTGGTCGCGCGCCACCATACCGGTAACGGTACGGTCGCCGATGGTCACGAGGAAGGTTTTCTCGGCGACGGTCGGCAGGTGCAGCACGCGGTTGACCGCGTCAGCCAGCGTAATCTGCTCACGCGCCAGCGCTTCGCCCTTCGCTTTCAGCGTCTGTACGTCGCGCGTCATCTTCGGCGTTTTGCCCAGCAGCACATCCAGCGGCATGTCGATCGGCTGGTTGTCAAAATGGCTATCGCTCAGGGTTAAATGCTGCTCTTCGGTCGCTTCACCAATCACCGCGTACGGTGCGCGCTCGCGCTTGCACAGTTCATCGAACAGCGGCAACTGATCGGCGGCGACCGCCAGCACGTAACGTTCCTGGGATTCGTTACACCAGATTTCCAGCGGGCTCATGCCCGGCTCATCGCTCAGGATGTCGCGCAGCTGGAATTTACCGCCGCGCCCACCGTCGCTCACCAGCTCCGGCATGGCGTTAGACAGACCGCCCGCGCCGACGTCGTGAATAAACAGAATCGGGTTGGCATCGCCCAACTGCCAGCAGCGATCGATAACTTCCTGGCAACGACGCTCCATTTCCGGGTTGTCGCGCTGTACGGAAGCAAAGTCGAGGTCAGCGTCAGACTGACCGGAGGCCATTGAAGAAGCCGCCCCGCCGCCGAGGCCGATATTCATCGCCGGGCCGCCAAGGACGATCAGCTTCGCGCCAACAACGATCTCGCCTTTCTGCACGTGATCGGCGCGAATGTTGCCGATCCCGCCGCCAGCATGATCGGCTTATGGTAGCCGCGCAGCTCTTCGCCGTTATGGCTGTTGACCTTCTCTTCGTAGGTACGGAAGTAACCGGTCAGCGCCGGACGACCAAATTCGTTGTTGAACGCCGCGCCGCCCAGCGGGCCGTCGGTCATGATATCTAGCGCGGTAACGATACGTTCCGGCTTGCCGAAATCTTCTTCCCACGGCTGTTCGAAGCCAGGAATACGCAGGTTGGAAACAGAGAAGCCCACCAGCCCGGCTTTCGGCTTCGCGCCGCGCCCGGTGGCGCCTTCATCACGAATTTCACCGCCGGAGCCGGTTGCCGCGCCCGGCCATGGAGAGATGGCCGTCGGGTGGTTGTGAGTTTCCACCTTCATCAGGATATGGGCTGGTTCCTGATGGAAATCGTAGCGACCGGTTTTGTGGTCGGCGAAGTAACGTCCAACTTCAGAGCCTTCCATCACCGCGGCGTTGTCTTTATAGGCCGACAGCACGTGATCCGGGGTGGTTTCGAAGGTGTTTTTAATCATTTTAAACAGCGACTTCGGCTGCTGTTGACCGTCGATAATCCAGTCGGCGTTAAAAATCTTGTGGCGACAATGTTCGGAGTTGGCCTGCGCGAACATGTACAACTCGATGTCGTTCGGGTTGCGCCCCAGTTTGCTGAACGCATCCTGCAGATAGTCGATTTCATCCTCCGCCAATGCCAGGCCGAGACGCACGTTGGCGTCAATCAGCGCCTGGCGGCCCTGACCGAGCAGATCGACGCTGGAGACCGGTGCAGGCTGATGATGCGCAAACAGTTTTTCGGCATCCTGTAAGGAAGCAAACACGCTCTCCATCATGCGGTCGTGCAGCTCCGCCGCCACGGCGTTCAGCTGCGCGTCGGTTAGGCTTGCGGCTTCAACATAGTAGGCCACGCCGCGCTCGAGGCGCAGCACCTGCGATAAGCCGCAGTTGTGGGCGATGTCGGTAGCTTTGGAAGACCAGGGAGAGATAGTGCCAGGGCGGGGAGTGACGAGCAGCAGGTTACCGGTAGGGGTATGGCTGTTGAGGCTTGGGCCATACTGCAACAGTCGCTCGAGTCGGGCCCGCTCGTCTTCGGTCAGCGGCGCGTCCAGGTCGGCAAAATGGACATACTCGGCGTAAATATTGCTTACCGGGAGGTTGGCTGCCTGAAACCGCGTTAGCAGTTTGTTAATACGAAATGCAGACAGTGCAGGCGAACCACGCAGAATTTCCATCATAAGTCTCTCGTCTTCTCAGCTTTCAGTGTGCGCAATGGGGAGAACGGCGGCTATTATAGAGAATCCTGCGGCCTGACGAAACCGTTTGCGTCGAAATAAAATCATCTCTCGTCTTTACCAATAGGTGTGACACACATCGCGAATCAGTTGCCAACTGGCGTAATCTTAAGCAAAATGCCGCTCATTCTGTAACAAACCGTAATGTTATCAGGGACACACTCGGGTACTGCAGCGAATTAACCGTTTGAAAAAATTAAAGATTAATTATCTGCTGATCGGCGTTGTCACGTTGCTGCTGGCAGCGGCCCTTTGGCCCTCACTCCCCTGGTTTGGCAAACCAGAGAATCGCATCGCCGCCATTGTGGAGCGGGGGAGCTGCGCGTCAGTACCGTCCAGTCGCCGCTGACCTACGCCACCATTAACGGCAAAGTGTATGGGCTTGATTACGAGCTGGCACAACAGTTCGCCGACTACCTCGGCGTCAAACTGAAGATAACCGTGCGTCAGAATATCAGCCAACTGTTTGACGACCTGGACCACGGCGATGCCGATTTACTGGCCGCTGGGCTGGTCTATAACACTGAACGCGTACAGAACTACCAGGCGGGGCCAACCTACTACTCCGTCTCACAACAGCTGGTCTACCGTGTGGGCAGCAACCGCCCGCGTAGCCTGAGTAATGTCACCGCAGAGCAACTCACCGTCGCGCCGGGACAGGTGGTCATCAACGATCTCCAGACGTTAAAAGAGAAGAAATACCCCGACCTCGCCTGGACGGTGGATGACAAACGCGGTTCGGTCGATCTTATGCAGGCGGTCATCGACGGTAAACTCAATTACACGATCGCGGATTCCGTCGCCATCGGACTGTTCCAGCGCGTACACCCGGAGCTGGCCGTCGCGCTCGACGTCACTGACGAACAGCCGGTGACCTGGTTTAGCCTGAAAGACGGCGACAACACGCTTTCTGCAGCCATGCTCGACTTTTTCAATAATATGAATGAAGACGGCACCCTCGCCCGCCTGGAGGAAAAGTACCTTGGGCACGGCGACGACTTTGACTACGTCGATACGCGCTCTTTCCTGCGCGCGGTCGATAACGTCCTGCCCGACCTGCAACCGCTCTTTGAAAAGTACGCCAGCGCAATAGACTGGAAGCTGCTGGCGGCCATCTCCTACCAGGAATCGCATTGGGACCCGCTGGCAACCTCGCCGACCGGGGTACGCGGCCTGATGATGCTGACCAAAAATACCGCCCAGAGCTTAGGCCTGAGCGATCGCACCGACGCCGAGCAGAGTATCAGCGGCGGCATGCGTTATCTGCAGGACATGATGGATAAGGTGCCGGACAGCGTGCCGCAGGAAGAGAAAATCTGGTTTGCGCTCGCCGCCTATAACATGGGCTACGCGCATATGCTCGACGCCCGCGCGCTGACGGCGAAGCAAAAAGGCAACCCGGACAGCTGGGCGGACGTAAAACAGCGCCTGCCGTTGCTCAGCCAGAAGCCATGGTACAGTAAGCTGACCTATGGCTACGCGCGCGGCCATGAGGCCTATACCTACGTCGAGAACATCCGTAAGTACCAGATAAGCCTGGTGGGCTATTTGCAGGAGAAAGAGAAGAAGGCGACGGAGCGGCTGGAGATCGCAGAGGCTTACCCGGTGGTGACCCTTGATGAGCTTCACCGCGACAGCAACCTTTTCGGGCTGTTCTCCTTTTTACGCCAGGACAGCCAGAGCGGCAACGACGCCTCTCTGCTCTATTTTCCGGCGAAACACTAGATTACCGTTCAAAAACGCCGACAGCGTCACGCTCGTTTCCGCGCCAGTGCCAAATCAAGCCGATGACTCGGCAAAGACGCTGTTATCTAATACCTCTATGCTCAGGCCGGATCGCTAATACGGCCAACTATCCCATGAGTTTAATGAGGTTTGTATGGAAACAAAAACGGCGTCTCCCTGGAGATTACGGCTTGGTTTTTCCGTAGCCGATATTTCCTGTAATTTAGTGTGGCAATTAATTTCATTATATTTAATGTATTTCTATACCGATATAATGAAGCTCCCAGCCTATTATATCGGCATTATGTTTTTGATCACGCGGCTGGCCGATGGGGTCACGGACGTATTAATGGGGATCCTCATTGATAATACCAGCACCCGCTGGGGCCGCTGCCGCCCGTGGCTGGCGATTGGCGCTATCCCTTTTGGCCTGTTATGTATTCTCGCCTTTTATATTCCAGACTTCGGCACTACAGGCAAACTAATATGGGCGTTTATCACCTATTTTTTATTGTCGGTGATGTTTACGGTAGTCAATATTCCGTATAACGCGATGCTTCCTTTCTTAAGCAACGATGCGCATGAACGTACCGTGCTTTCCTCCGTGAGAATAATGTTCAGTTTTATTGGTTCGACGATTGTCTCGGTCGCCACGCTGCCATTGGTCAATTGGTTGGGCAACGGTAATCAGGATCGTGGGTTTATCTATACCGCCACGCTGTTCGGCGTGCTGTCGACTTTCTTTCTGTTTGTCAGCTTTTGCAACGTGAAAGAGCGCTACGCCATTACGCCGGAAAAAATGACCCTGCGTCGCGCCTGGCAGGGGCTCAAAGAGAACACGCCGTGGAAGGTGTTCGCCATCAATATTCTCTTTATGTGGGGCGCGTTCTTTTTACAGTCCGGCGCGCTGATCTACTTCTTTAAATATTACGTGGGTAACACCGCGCTCACCTCCGTGGCGGCAGGCATCGCCTCGTTTGTACCGCTGCTGGGCACGCTGACCGTGCCGTTCCTCGCCAAACGGCTGCGTAAGATTCAGGTGTATCAGTTGGCCTGCGCCATCAACCTCGGCGGTATGGTCATTATGATGCTCTCCTGCGTCAACGTCTGGGGCTGATGTCTGGCGCGGTGCTGCTGGCGCTGGGGTTCGGGCAACGTAATGCTATCTATTTTTCCATGCAGGCCGATCCGGTGGACTACGGCGAGTGGAAAACCGGCATCAACACGGCGGGCATTCTTACCTCGGTAAACGGTTTTATCGGCAAGGTGGCGATGGCAGCAGCCGGGGCATTAAGCGGCTTTATGCTCTCGGCTACCGGTTACGTTGCGGAAGCGCAGCAGTCGGCGGCGGCGATTATGGCGATTAAAGCCTGCTATCTGTGGATCCCGGCGGGGTTAATTGTGGTCTCGATGCTGTGGATGGGGCGTTTTTATACCCTCGATAACCAGTATGAAGAGATTAAGAAGCAGCTCGCAGAACAAAAATTACTGAATGCAGAAGGTCTGGGGAATTGATGATGACAAGGCGTAATGCTCGCGCAAAATGGATCTGGCTGGCCGGAGACTTTGAGATCCGCCACGCGTTATTGCAAAACCTGCAGCGCGAAGAGCGCGGTTTCGACTGGCCCGCCTACTGGCACGTAGAGGACTGCTGCAAAAGCGTCGTCTTTACCCGCCGCTACTATTTTAGCGAACCGCAGACCTTCACCGTACAGGTAGAAGGTTCCGGCTACGCGCTGATTGACGGCCAAAAACAGCCGCTCAACGGCCCTCTCACCTGCCCGGTGGGCGAGCAAACGCTCACCTTCTACGTCGCCAATGCCAGCGGGCTTCCCGCATTGCGCGTCGAAGGCGAGCAGGTCTTCAGCGATGAAAGCTGGTTTGCCAGTGACTATATCGACACCGCCCGGTGGGCTGTGATGCGCTCTATACCTCGGCGCAGACCTCTCCCAATGCCGTTAACTTTGAGCGTGAACCACGGCTGCCGGTAAGCGAACGCGCGGTGAATGGCGGCGTGCTTTTCGATTTCGTGCGCGTGGTTAATGGGGAGCTCGCGGTCAGCTTCAACAGCGATAAGCAACCGGCGGTGACGCTGTGCTATGGCGAATCCCAGGCGGAAGCGCTGGACACCCAATATTGCTACTACTCACAGACCAACGTCACGCCGGATTCCGCCATCCGTAAACGCGCCTTCCGCTACGTTTTTATTCCCGATGTCGCGCCTGGCGCAGTCAGCCTGGCGGCGGAGCATGAATTTATCGCCAAACCGCGTTGCGCCAGCTTCCACAGCAACGATCCGCTGATCGACCAGATCTGGCAGGTTTCGCGCGAGACGTTCGCCCTGTGCAGCGATCTGTTTTTCATCGACGGCGTGAAACGCGACCGTTGGATCTGGTCAGGCGATGCCTGGCAGTGCACGCTGATCAACCCGTATCTGTTTTTCGATGAAGATATCAACCGCCGCACCCTGCTCGCCCTTCGCGGCCGCGACCCGATGCGCCAGCATATCAATACCATCGTCGACTACTCGCTGCTGTGGGTGATCAACATTGAGAAGCACTACCTGATGAGCAACGACGCGGCGTTTGTCCGTCAGGTATACGGCAAAATGGTCAGCCTGATGGAATGGCTGATGCCCGATATCGACGAAAGCGGTTTTATTCGCGGTAAAGAAGGCGACTGGATTTTTATCGACTGGGCCGAGATCGATAAAACCGGCGCGGTGTGCGCCGAACAGATGCTGCTGCTGAAGGCCTGGCGTTCGCTGGCGCTGTGCGCGGAGATCGCCGGTGCGGATCCTGCCGAGTGGCAGCGGCGGGCCGATAAGCTGGCAGAAAGCATCGACCTCTTCTTCTGGGACGAAGAGCAAGGCGCCTATATCGATAGCTATGAGAGCGGCAAACGTCACGTGACTCGTCATGCCAACATCTTCGCGCTGATGTTTGATACCGTAACCCCGAACGGCGACAGACCATCGTCGAGCGAGTACTGATGAACGAGGCCATTGCCCCATCGTCACCCCTACTTCACCTTTTTCGAGCTGGATACGCTGTGCCAGTGCGGCCGACAGGATGTGGTCTGGCAACGGATGCGCGATTACTGGGGCGGTATGCTGGCGCTGGGTGCCACGACCTTCTGGGAAGAGTACAACCCGGATATTAAAGGCGACGAACACTACGCGATGTACGGCGACAAGTTTGGCAAAAGCCTGTGCCACGCCTGGGGAGCGAGCCCGCTCTACCTGCTGGGGCGCTACTTTGTCGGCCTGCATCCGCTAACGCCGGGCTATGAAACCTTCGCCATTGAACCGTGGCTTGCACCTTTTAGCGTGCTGGACTGCACATTGCCGATTAAAGAGGGTGAAGTCACGCTCACCTTACGCGACAATCAGCTGACGGTTCGCGCCTCCCGCGGCGGCGGCGTGCTGCGGCTGCGCGGCGAAAGCTGGCCGCTTAGCGCCGGGCAAGCGTTAACGCTGCCTGTAAACTAACAATGTCAGGAGAGGAAGAATGAAGATTATGCTCGCCCAGGACTACTTCCTCTCCGATACCCACGCGTTTTCGCTGTTCAGCTCGCGCGATCAGGAGATGGCGGATATTCACGGCCATGATTTTCACGAAATCGTCATTGTGAAAGAGGGCTGCGGGTTTCACATCATCAACGATCGCGTCAATCTGGTGTTTAAGGGCGATTTTTTCTTCGTCTCCGCCAACGACATTCACTATTACGAATCCACCCGACATCTGTCGCTGATTAATATCCTGCTACGCCGCGACGGCGAATTTCAGTTCGTAAAATCGCTGCTGCCGCTGCTGATGCAGCTTCAGACGCAGACCGCGAGCGGCCGGCCTCATTAAACGAAGCGATGCTGGCGCGTGTGGTCCAGTTGGCCGGGGAGATTCACAGCAAAACGGATGATGATTATGACAGCACTTATTTCGTCACCACCGAAGCCATACTTTTGACGATCGTGGGCATGCTGATGGAGAACAGCGTCAGATTACCGCGGGGCGGTCGTTATGATGATAAAAAACGACGGCTGTTGCGCAGCATTCGGGACAATTTGCAGCAGGACGTCATCTGGGAGCATCTGGCCGAAGAGTGCGCCATTCCCAAGCGCACTTTGTACCGGTTTATCAAGGAGTTTACTGGCTTTACGCCGGATCAGTTCGTCCAACGCTACCGCCTGTTGAAAGCGCAGGAAATGCTGCGCACCACCGAACGCTCGGTGGCCAGTATTGCCCGCGCCTGCGGATTTAGCTCATTGCCCCGTTTAACCGAGGCCTACAGTCGTTTTTTTCAGCATTCACCGAGTGCGGAAAGAGAAAAACGAACGGTGGCGTAGACTCCCCCGTTAAACGCTATTTTTCAGCGACTGCTTCAGCGCCTTCTGCTGCTGGCGACGATGGCGGAAGAAGTCGCTCAGCATGGCCGAACACTCATCCGCCAGCACCCCTTCGGTGATTTCCACGCGATGGTTCATCCCAGGATGATGCAGGACGTCAATCAGCGAACCGGCCGCGCCGGTTTTAGCATCACGCGCGCCAAACACCAGCTGGCCAATACGCCCATGTACCATCGCTCCTGCGCACATCACGCACGGTTCCAGGGTGACGTAGAGGGTCGTGTCGATCAGCCGATAGTTCTGCAGCACCACCCCGCCCTGACGTAGCGCCATAATTTCCGCGTGTGCAGTGGGATCGTGGCGGCCAATCGGCCGGTTCCAGCCTTCGCCAATTACCTGATTGTTGTGTACCAGCACCGCGCCAACCGGCACCTCACCCTCTTCCCAGGCACGACGAGCCAGCACCAGCGCGTGGCGCATCCAGTATTCATGATTTTGTTCAATGTCGGACAACGTCGGGACTCCAGGTTTTCAAACGCGGCGCATTATACACAATATCCAGCAAAGCGCAGCGCCCGCTATTCCAGCTGTTCCAGCTCGCCGTGCGGCGTTACGCGCCAGCGATGCTCACAGAAAAAGAGTAGTGGATTATCTTGCTTGCTGTCGCTGTAACCGCTGTACAGGCGCAGCGGCGCGCCAAGGCGCTGTTCCAGTTGCACCACCTTTTCATGGCCAAGGCAGCGCACCGACAGTACCCGGCCTCCCAGCGCACGTTGCATCTGGCTGCCGATAAGGTTCACGCGCGGCATCCAGGGCGCATCGGCATAGACACGCTCTACCAAGGTTTGCGGCGAGCCGGTAATCAGCCAGACGTCGGCCTCATGGTGCTGGAGATAGTTGTCTAAACGCGCCTGCACCACCGGAAAAGGCGTCACCGTAGCGCGAAACCAGATAATGAAGCTCGCCTCCAGCGCCTTGAGCGTGGCTTCGCGGCGCCCAAAGGTGCAGCCCCACAGCAGAACGCTCATCGGCCAGCGGGCCGCGCGACCTTTGATAAGCATCGCCAACCCAATGGCGGGAAGCAGCGGCAGCACCAATAGCATGTTAAGCGGCAAACGATGCAGCAAATAGCGGATAAACGCCCCGAACAGATCCTGCTGATGTAGCGTACCGTCAAGGTCGAAAAACACCACGCGGCGAGAGTGGCTAGTCAAAAGAGCCTCCTGTATTCCTTAGCGGGCCAGCCCACAGACTAGCAGATTGCCGACCGTCTTTCGCCAAACGGCGAGTTAACGGACCTGATGCGCGAAAAGAGTTGCGTTTTTAGCGGCGCATGGAATATTTAATTCGGTATATTCCGGTATAATAGAATACATAATTCTTGCAGATGATCAGAACAGTGTTCTGGCGCGAGATGGCGATCTTGCCCATGAGGTTCTTATGAATTGTCTAATCAGTATCCGCCAGCGTTATCCTCAGCTGGCGCAAAGCGATCGTAAGCTGGCGGATTTTATTCTGGCGCAGCCGGATCAGGCGCGTCATTTAAGTTCACAGCAGCTAGCCTGCCAGGCAGGCGTTAGCCAGTCCAGCGTGGTGAAATTCGCCCAGAAGCTCGGCTTCAAGGGTTTTCCGGCGCTGAAGCTGGCGCTCAGCGAGGCGCTGGCGAGTAACGTCAACCCGCACTCCGTGCCGGTACATAATCAGATTTGCGGCGACGATCCGCTACGGCTGGTCGGCGAGAAGCTGATTAAAGATAACGTCGCGGCAATGCATGCTTCACTGGACGTCAACAGTGAAGACAAACTGCTGGAGACCATCAACCTGCTACGCGGCGCGCGGCGCATCATCCTCACCGGCATCGGCGCTTCCGGGCTGGTGGCGCGCAATTTTAGCTGGAAGCTGATGAAAATTGGCTTCAACGCCGTGGCGGAGCTTGATATGCACGCCCTGCTCGCCACCGTTCAGGCAATGGCGCAGGACGATCTGCTGTTGGCAATCTCTTATTCCGGCGCGCGTCGCGAGATCAATCTCGCCGCCGACGAAACGTTACGGGTAGGCGGCAAAGTGCTCGCCATTACCGGCTTTTCGCCCAACGCGCTACAGCAGCGCGCGACGCACTGCCTGTATACCATTGCCGAAGAGCAGGCAACGCGCAGCGCCGCGATTTCCTCCACCAGCGCGCAGATGATGCTCACCGATCTGCTGTTTATGGCCTGGTGCAGCAGGATCTGGAAAAGGCGCCGGAGCGTATTCGCCATAGCGAGGCGCTGGTGAAAAAGCTGGTTTGATCTGCGGTGCGATGACCACAGAAAAGGTATGGCCTGCGCGGAAAATGCGCGTATAATGCGCGCCCTGTTTATCGAGTTACTGAGAATTTACTGATGGCGCTGTTAATCACCAAAAAATGTATCAACTGCGATATGTGCGAACCGGAATGCCCGAACCAGGCCATTTCGATGGGTGATAGCATCTATGAGATCGACCACGATCGCTGCACCGAGTGCATCGGCCATTACGAAACGCCGACCTGCCAGAAAGTGTGCCCGATCCGAATACCATTCTCAAGGACCCGGCACATTTAGAAAGTGAAGAGCAGCTGTGGGATAAATTTGTCCAGATGCATCACGCGGACAAAATCTAGCTTTCGACAATCACCGTCGCGCAAGCGTAGTGGTGCTCATCAGCGAGCGTCACGTGCAGATGGGCCACGCCCATACGCTCGGCGAGTAACTTTGCTTCTCCCCATAAACGCAGCTTCGGCTTGCCCAGTTCATCGTTAAAAACTTCAAACTGATTAAACGCCAGGCCGTTACGAATGCCGGTACCCAGCGCCTTCGACGCCGCTTCTTTCACCGCAAAACGCTTCGCCAGAAAACGCACCGGCTGCTGGTGCGTCTCCCAGATGGCCCACTCATTATCGCTAAGTACCCGACGCGCAAGGCGGTCGCCGCTACGGGCAATCACCGCTTCAATACGGGCGATTTCGACAATGTCTGTTCCAAGCCCCAGAATCGCCATTACGCGCGCGCTTCCAGCATCAGGCGCTTCATTTCCGCCACCGCGTCTTTCAGGCCGCTCATCACCGCCGGCCAATAATGGCGTGGCCGATATTCAGCTCGTGCATTTCCGGCAGCGCGGCAATCGCTTTCACGTTGTGATAAGTGAGACCGTGGCCCGCGTTAACCTTCAGGCCAGGCTTGCGGCGTAGGTCGCGGCTTTCGCGATACGCTCAAGCTCTTTGGCTTGCTCCGCATCAGTGACGGCATCGGCGTAGCAGCCGGTGTGGATTTCGATATACGGCGCGCCCACATCAGCGGCGGCTTTAATCTGCGCATCATCGGCGTCAATAAACAACGACACCAGGATGCCCGCGTCGGCAAGGCGTTTGCAGGCATCACGCATTTTGTCGAACTGACCCGCCACGTCCAGACCGCCTTCGGTGGTCACTTCCTGACGTTTTTCCGGCACCAGGCAGCAGAAATGCGGTTTGGTTTCACAGGCGATGGCCAACATCTCTTCGGTCACGGCCATCTCCAGGTTCATGCGGGTGTCCAGCGTCTGACGCAGAATACGCACATCGCGGTCGGTGATATGGCGACGATCTTCACGTAAATGCACGGTGATACCATCCGCACCGGCCTGCTCGGCGATAAACGCGGCCTGTACCGGGTCCGGGTAAGCGGTGCCGCGTGCGTTACGCAGGGTGGCAATGTGGTCAATATTGACGCCTAACAGTAATTCAGCCATGACAATCCTCGTGTTTTTATTTTTAACTTCGTTTCCCTCATCCCGGCCCTCTCCCTAAAGGGGCGAGGGGAAAAGCGGGATGGGTGCAATCAGGGTTACCGCTTCGGCATAAACTGTCGAAACAACTCGCGGCTCTTTAACGGTTTCCCGCCAAGATACGGCTTTAACGCCATGCGGGTAAAGCGTTTCGCTGCGCGCAGCGTATCAATATCCGGAAACTCACGGTTAGCCAGCGCTTTCAGCTGATGGCCGGTAAAAGTGTTGTTATCGATAACGACGCTGGCAATAAATCCTTTCTCTTCCGGTAGCGGTAGGTCATGGTGTCGTCAACCTCATCACCGCTGCCGGCGCAGTGCAGGAAGTCGACGCCATAGCCGAGGTGCCCTAGCAACGCCAGCTCAAAGCGGCGCAGCGCCGGTTCAGGCGAGCCCGTTGCGCCAGCCAACGCCTGGATACAGTGCAGATAGTCGAAAAAGAGTTCAGAAAAGCGGGTTTCGTGCTCGAGCACGCGCGACACCAGTTCGTTGATGTACAGACCGCTATACAGCGTAATGCCGCTCAGAGGAAGCGCCAGCGAAACCGCTTCAGCGCTACGCAGCGTTTTCACTTCGCCACGGCCGCCAAAACGGACTAACAGGGGGTAAAGGGCTGAAGCGCGCCTTTAAGGTTGGAACGTTTGGAACGTGCGCCTTTCGCCACAAGGCGCACGCGACCCGATTCTTCCGTGAAGACGTCCAGCATCAGGCTGGTCTCGCTCCAGGGGCGACTATGCAGAACAAATGCGCGCTGCCAGCCCTCCATCGGGGTTATTCTCAGAGATCGTCGACGTAACCGAGGCTGCGCAGCGCGCGCTCGTCATCCGCCCAGCCTGATTTCACTTTCACCCACAGTTCCAGGTGAACAGGCGCTTCGAACATCTCCTGCATATCTTTACGGGCTTCAATACCGATGGTTTTGATCTTGGCGCCTTTGTTGCCAATCACCATCTTCTTCTGCCCTTCACGCTCAACCAGGATCAGGCCATTGATGTCGTAGCCGCCACGTTCGTTAGAAACGAAGCGCTCGATTTCAACGGTCACCGAATATGGCAGTTCAGCCCCAGGAAACGCATCAGCTTTTCACGGATGATTTCCGAGGCCATAAAGCGCTGAGAACGGTCGGTGATGTAGTCTTCCGGGAAGTGGTGTGTCGCTTCCGGCAGGTGCTTACGCACGATACCGGCAACGGTGTCCACGTTCAGCCCGCTCTCCGCAGAGATAGGCACGATATCGAGGAAGTTCATCTGGCTACCGAGGAACTGCAGGTGCGGCAGCAGATCCGCTTTTTCCTGCACGTTATCCACTTTGTTAACCGCCAGAATCACCGGCGCTTTGCCTTCGCGCAGTTTGTTCAGCACCATTTCGTCGTCCGGCGTCCAGCGGGTGCCTTCGACCACGAAAATCACCAGCTCAACGTCACCGATAGAGCTGCTGGCTGCCTTGTTCATCAGGCGGTTGATGGCACGCTTCTCTTCCATATGCAGGCCCGGAGTATCGACGTAGATCGCCTGATACTCACCTTCAGTATGGATGCCCACGATGCGGTGGCGCGTGGTCTGCGCTTTACGGGAGGTAATCGAGATCTTCTGCCCGAGCAGCTTGTTCAATAACGTGGATTTGCCGACGTTCGGACGACCGACGATGGCAATAAATCCGCAATAGGTTTTTTCTTCGCTCATTCCAGCTCCAGCTTTTTCAGCGCCTGTTCGGCGGCAGCCTGTTCCGCCTTGCGACGGCTGGAACCTGTGCCGACCACCGGTTCACTCAGGCCGCTAACCTGGCAGTGGATAGTAAATTCCTGATCGTGTGCTTCCCCACGCACCTGAACCACCAGATAAGACGGCAGCGGCAGATGGCGGCCTTGCAGATACTCCTGCAAGCGTGTTTTTGGATCTTTTTGCTTATCGCCCGGGCTGATTTCGTCCAGACGCGTCTGGTACCAGGAGAGGATCAGCTTCTCGACGGTTTGAATATCGCTGTCGAGGAACACCCGCCGATTAATGCTTCAACGGTATCCGCCAGGATAGATTCCCGACGGAAGCCGCCGCTTTTCAGCTCGCCCGGCCCCAGGCGTAAGCATTCGCCCAGTTCGAACTCACGCGCGATCTCGGCCAGCGTGTTACCACGCACCAGCGTCGCACGCATGCGGCTCATATCGCCTTCATCCACGCGCGGAAAACGATGATAGAGCGCGTTGGCAATCACGTAGCTTAAAATGGAATCGCCCAGGAACTCTAAGCGTTCGTTATGTTTGCTGCTGGCACTGCGGTGCGTTAACGCCTGTTGCAACAGCTCCTGATGAAGAAAAGTGTAGCCCAGCTTCCGTTGAAGCCGATTAATTACGATGGGGTTCATGCGATACCAAATAAATAAATGCGTCCACAATGCAGCACACGAAACAGACCTGAGGGAAACCAACGCGGTTTCGTGTGCCGTGTCTCCCATAAGAGACATCCGAAACTTCGGGGGATATTCTATACGCAACGACAAGGGATGTCGTTAGTTTGAATAGATTAAAACTAAATAATTCACGCGGCGCACGCCTGGCCGCCGCGTGAAGTCAAACGGAGGATTAATGAATCCACCGATGCGGCTTAAACGCACGCCGGTAGGCCATTGGCCCTCTTGTTTTTCAAAGCTCATCCAGATAGCGGTTGCCTTACCGACCAGGTTCGCTTCCGGCACAAAGCCCCAGTAACGGCTGTCCGCGCTGTTATCGCGGTTATCACCCATCATGAAGTACTGCCCCGGTGGGACGATCCAGGTTGCCAGCGGCAGACCGGACTGGTGGTAGTACATCCCACCTGATCCTGAGCAATCGGCACGGTCAGAATACGGTGGTTCACATCGCCCAGCGTTTCCTGACGTTGATCCAGCCGTACGCCGTCTGCTTTGCGCTCGCCCTGCGGCATTTCAAAGAAGCCGCTGGTCGCCTCGCCGCCGTTGCTGCGGGAGAAGGTCTGAACGAAATCACTCGGCTCGACGTTGGAGTAAGTGACCGGCAGCGCGCTACCGCACGCCTGGCCGGAGCTGCATCCCGGTTGAATTGTCACTTGTTTCGCAATCGGATCGTAAGTGACCTTATCGCCCGGCAGACCGACGGTACGTTTGATGTAGTCCAGACGCGGATCTTCCGGGTATTTGAACACCACGATATCGCCGCGTTTCGGATGGCCTGTTTCAATAATCGTCTTCTGGTAGATCGGGTCTTTAATCCCGTAGGCGAATTTCTCCACCAGGATAAAGTCGCCAATCAGCAGCGTTGGCATCATCGAACCGGAGGGGATCTGGAACGGCTCATAAATAAATGAACGCACGATCAGCACGATCGCCAGCACCGGAAAGACCGACGCGCCGGTTTCCAGCCAACCCGGTTTCGGGCCGACTTTTTTCAGCGTCTTTTTATCCAGCGCTTCGCCGGTGGCAACCTGCGCCGCCGCCTGGCGTTCCCGCCGTTTGGGCGCGAAGATAAACTTATCAACGCACCACAAAATGCCCGTGACCAGTGTGGCAATCACCAGAATCAGGGCAAACATGTTCGCCATGCCAACTCCTTAGAGATTATTTATTGTCTTTACCGACATGCAGAATGGCGAGGAACGCTTCCTGCGGCAGTTCGACGTTACCGATCTGCTTCATGCGCTTTTTACCCTCTTTCTGTTTTTGCAGCAGCTTTTTCTTACGGCTGATATCGCCACCGTAGCATTTCGCCAGAACGTTTTTACGCAGCTGCTTCACCGTTGAACGCGCGATGATGTGCGTGCCGATGGCCGCCTGAATCGCGATATCAAACTGCTGGCGAGGGATCAGATCTTTCATCTTCTCAACCAGTTCACGGCCACGGCTCTGGGAATTGTCGCGGTGGGTAATCAGCGCCAGCGCATCGACACGTTCGTTGTTGATGAGGACATCAACGCGCACCATGTCAGAGGCCTGGAAACGCTTGAAGTTGTAGTCCAGCGACGCATAGCCGCGGGAAGTCGACTTCAGACGGTCGAAGAAGTCGAGTACCACTTCCGCCATCGGAATTTCATAGGTCAGCGCCACCTGGTTACCGTGGTAAACCATGTTGGTTTGCACACCACGCTTCTCGATACACAGCGTAATGACGTTACCGAGGTAAGCCTGCGGCAGCAGCATGTGACACTCAGCGATCGGCTCGCGCAGTTCGTAGATGTTGTTCAGCGGCGGCAGTTTGGACGGGCTATCGACGTAGATAGTCTCTTTCGCCGTGGTTTCCACTTCATACACTACGGTCGGCGCGGTGGTGATCAGATCCAGATCGTATTCACGTTCCAGACGTTCCTGAATGATCTCCATGTGCAACAGGCCGAGGAAGCCACAGCGGAAGCCGAAGCCCAACGCGGTTGAGCTTTCCGGCTCGTAGAACAGGGAGGCATCGTTCAGGCTCAGCTTGCCGAGCGCGTCACGGAAGTTTTCGTAGTCGTCAGAGCTGACCGGGAACAGGCCGGCATAAACCTGCGGCTTCACTTTTTTGAAGCCTGGCAGCGGTTTGTCCGCCGGGTTACGCGCCTGCGTCAGGGTATCGCCAACCGGCGCGCCGAGGATGTCTTTAATCGCACAAACCAGCCAACCTACCTCGCCGCATTTCAGCTCGGTACGATCAACCTGTTTTGGCGTGAAGATGCCCAGACGGTCGGCGTTGTAAACCTGACCGGTGCTCATCACTTTAATCTTGTCGCCTTTACGCATGGTGCCGTTTTTAATACGCACCAGCGAAACCACGCCCAGATAGTTATCGAACCAGGAGTCGATGATCAGCGCCTGCAGCGGGCCTTCCGGATCGCCTTCCGGCGGCGGAATATCGCGCACCAGACGCTCCAGTACATCGGTAACGCCACGCCGGTTTTCGCCGAGCAGCGTACAGCGTCGGTCGCATCGATGCCGACGATATCTTCAATTTCTTCCGCAACACGCTCAGGATCGGCGGCAGGCAGGTCGATTTTGTTGAGAACCGGCACGACTTCCAGATCCATTTCCATGGCGGTGTAGCAGTTCGCCAGCGTCTGTGCTTCTACGCCCTGCCCGGCGTCAACCACCAGCAGTGCGCCTTCGCAGGCCGCCAGAGAACGGGAAACTTCATAAGAGAAGTCGACGTGGCCTGGGGTGTCGATAAAGTTCAGCTGATAGGTCTCGCCATCGGCCGCTTTAAAGTCCAGCGTCACGCTCTGCGCTTTGATGGTAATGCCACGCTCGCGTTCCAGATCCATTGAGTCCAGAACCTGGGCTTCCATTTCGCGGTCGGAAAGGCCGCCGCAAATCTGAATAATACGGTCAGACAGCGTTGATTTACCGTGGTCGATATGTGCAATGATCGAAAAGTTACGTATATTCTTCATAAATAAGGATTTTTTAACCCTGTTGCGTCTCGTTTTTTATTTAATGGACACATCGGTGGACACATTGGAAAACCTACCTGTCCGTGCATTGGCGTGCATATTACACTGTAGCGCGCCAATCGTCAGCATGCGATCCGATGATTAACAGATGCCGTTACACCTCTTACCTTCGTTTACATTCGCAGGGAATTTTTTATAGAGGGTGTTGAAAATGGAGTTGTGATCAACATAGTTGTCTGGGATGGGCAATCGGAATGGCAGCCGGGTACAGGAGAGGCTGTTTTGTGTCCTGCTCAGGTCGGTATCGGTTGGTTGTATGATGGAAGTGATTTTCGTCAACCGCCAACACCCGAGCAGACACCAGAAGAATTAGCTGCAGCAAACATGGCTAAAGCTGCATCTGAGTATGAACGTGCCAGCGTAGCCATTGTGGCGCTAAATGAGCAGATCGAAGATGCAGACTATGCGGGAACGACTGAAGTAGATGTGAAGGCTGAGTTGGCGACCTGGACTGACTACCGAAAAAAGCTACGTGCTTATATCAAAAACGCCGACGGGACCAAGCCAGTACCATCGGCACCAATTAGTTAATATTTTTTTTGGCGCTGGCGATAAAACATCCCGGCGCCTTACTCATCAGGCAGAACAGAATCATCCGGCGGAGCAATACACTTACCGTCCTGATATTCCCAGCCTACACCACAGCGCATGTCGTCAACATTGACAGTCTCGTAACCGTCGAACAAATCCCCTCGCCATCCCATTCGACAATGTTCACAACAATACCATTTTGAATTAGTGCATATCGCATTACGCATACTCCTCAATCAGACAGCAACCGTTACCACCTTGCCCGCCATAAAAACGAGTGCTCATTTTTTGTGTGTCAAAAGCACCACCGCCACCGCCACCAGGAATCCCGCTTGGGGAATTGTTGTTGATCCTGATTGCCCTTGCCCTGCACGTCGAACGCCGCCCCAATGACTCGCCCCGCCAAAACCCGCAAGTAGATATGTTCCGTTCTGGCCGTCACCACCATCACCCCTGGCATGTTAACGTCCGCTCCAGTTCCTGCTACTCCGGTACCGCCGGAGGCAAAAACAGTTGATGCAACAGATGGAGCGCCTCCCGGAGCAACAATGCCACTGAATGTCGAATCTCCCCTTTAGTTGCCTCTGTGCCGCCAGAGCCAATAACAAGTGTCCAGTTTGTGATATCAGCCACATTGAACCATTTGATACCAGTTGCCCCCGCTGCACCGCCGCCACCCGAGAAGTTATCGCTGGATGCCCCACTACTGAACGCCCACCACCTCCACCACCACCGCCCGTTAGAGTCACTTTAATGCGCTTCGTAAGTGGGTTTAACGTTACTGTTTTTGATGACGTGATCCACTGCTCGGCAATCTTTCGGCCCACGTATCCGTTGGCATCTCCCAAATCAAGATTTGAGAGAGTCGCTGCAACAGCTGCCGGGCCACCCGCGGCGATTTCCGATAGGTTATTGGCAATCAGTAATGCCTGATCCTTCTGCGCATATAGCTGCATGGTTCCAGCAGTCAGCATGTTCGCAGCGATGTCGTTCGCTGACCATGCTCGCGCGGCGGTCCCCTCTTGCGCTCGTTCAATAGTCATCACATCGCCAGTTCTGGCTGTGACGTGTACAATTTCTGTTAACTGCCCTGTCGCCGCGTCGATGAGGGTAAGCTTGAAGAAGCTTGCGCCTGATACCGGGCTGGGGAATAGCGCACCGGTTCCGGTGTTTACAGTCAAAGTCGTGGCGCTCGCGTTGATTGACGAAGCAAGTACTGTTGAGGCATTGTTTGATGCCAGTAAGGTCAAGGACATTTGCCCTCCTGAAATTTACAGAACACAAGGGATATAATGAAATTACGTAATTTTTTACTTCCCGCCATGCTGCTTATTCCCGCGGTTGCTGGAGCTGAACCACAGATTTTTGCAGATGAAATAACAAATAATGTAGGCTTCACTGACCTAGACATGACCCATCAAAAAGCGATGGATGCTCAGTTAACGAAGGAATTATGAGGATTACAGGAAGTCAGCATTCAAAATCCGGAAGATATATTGAGCTTTTAAAGTTCACTCGCCGAGACGGGCAAACATTCGTAATTCCAACAAACTTTGAGAAGTTAAGTAATGGCGATATTGCTCGCTCAGAGGAAATATCAAGAATAGGCAGCGATGTTTTTGTTAGATTTTCAACATGCGGTAATGGCGGCTATCAGTCGCTTATTGACATATTGAAACCAATATAATTATTGATTACTTTCAACCAACAATCGTCACAGTAACTGGTTGGTAAAATGGCATATGGAGCAGGCCGCTATCAAAGGCCTGCTTGAACAACGCTGCGTATTCATACTCCGTGCTTTTAATCAAGGCGCTACTATTCTGGTTAAAGGTGCGCGTGTTGAATGCGTTTCCATTAAACATTGCCGATTCGGTAAGCTTCCGGTAACCCTTGATGATTGAGATCGTCGCTCCGGATGAAGAGAACAGAACGGATATACTCCAGTGCTGGTCATTAACAACATCGACGCCATCCACACCCGTCAGGAATCGTAAAACACGGCGCTTAAGCCATGGAATAGTGAAGTAGAAGCCATCACCCTTGTAGAAGTTCCATGTCATTATCCGCTTAAACAAGTCATCTGATGCCACAACCTGTTCAGACTGGTCAACAACCTTCCTTCCGTTAAACGCAATCGTGTTGAAGGTTAATGCGTTATATGGGCCGTAGATATTCTGCTTTGAACTGATAAGAATCGGGGGCTTACGCCATAGATCCCCGCTGCAATCCATTTCAATTGGTCGCCAGAATTATAAGGCCAATAAACACCGGAAGGTTAGCGTTGACCATCCAGTCATAAACACCTTTCGCTACGGTATTGTACGCATCAACAAATGCTTGCAGGTTTTCATCATCGTTATACTGGGTGTAAAGGTAAGCCCGGATAATATCTTCAAGCATCATTATGCTCCAGAAACATAAACCCCATCATCAGGAATAAACCAATAACTGTATGGGTCTCCACTAATGATGTTGGTATTGGTGTCAACATCCGTAATAGTTCCGTTCACTGTGACCACGACATTAAGAACACTGAACAGGTCTTTATTCAGCGTGCTATTAACCGCATCAAGAAACACATCCTTGAGCGTATTAATGTTCAACGGCTTCCCTGAATATATTCCGTTGATGTAATTAATTGTCGGCGTAGAAACCAATGACAATATGGTCGCATCCGTCAGGTAGTTCACACCTTCAGTTCGCCATTGATAGGTTATCGTAACCAGTTGCTGTAGCGGCGTTACGTAAGGGATTACGTAATTATCGGGCCAGTCATTAATCGTGACAGTCTGGTTTCTTAGATTTGGCGACACCACTCCACCGCTCGTCCATGAACCAGAACTACTGGTATCAATGCCTATCGAGAAGGAGTGAGGGCTAATCACGGTAATCGTCAGATCGACATTATTTACGCCGGAGATACCATTCGCTCCGGTGATTCTTACAACCTGCCCGAGGTAAATCCGTGGGTTAAGTCGGTAGTAACCACTCCAGGGTTAGCATTGCTGATTCCAGTCACATTTAATGTGCTGCCTTTCAACCGGCTAATGTCTCCGGCTGCCTTGTAGATAGCCCCGGCCATCGAGTAAATATCCCCGCCACCGCACATGATCACCCAGTAGTTACCATCCTGAACGACCGAGGTCAGCCTGGCTACAACGTTTTCGACCGCATTAAGCTCGGTTCTAATGAACCCTGGATATCCCTGGACGGTCTTCATCCCCGCATCCCACACACGAACCCTATATTCTGGGATGGTTTCGGTTTCACTACCTGGTACGCCGGCGGTCAGGTTGGTGCAGGTCAGCGTTATGTCTGCAGGCAAACTCGTTACTATATTGGTCACCGTACCAACGGGGACGGCCCATACGCCACCTACGGTAGCATTGCAGGTTACAGGAGCAGTAGTTCCTGAAGACGGAATGATCGTCACCTCATCAACTGCGTATTGATAATTACCATCACCCACCAGAAACCCCTGAGGAATCGCAAACCCTGCAGGACCGGAAAACGATACTGGAGCCGTCGTTAATCCCTCTGATTTCTGCCCAGGAACGCCATATTGCTGAGACAGTAAGTTCAGAAGTGAGATATTTGCACCTAGCGGACCGACTGAGTTAAGGAGATCCACTCGAGCCTGGTCGCAGACAATCGCACCGCCGGTACTGGTGCTGACCATATCCTCGATTAATGAGCCGGGAAGCTCTGTCGTGATCCCTGGAGCCATTGCAGTGGCCAGCGATACGATTTTGGCGCGCAACTCTTCGGCGGTTTGCGGGACGGGGCCAGATTCATCATAAATGACTGGTAAATCACTCATACATATACCTGCGTTATAATTTTTGAGCCCGAGTTTGTAATGGCTGTAATGGTGTAGGCCGGAGGGTCACTCTCTGTCAGAGCGATCTGCAGCGAGGAAAAATACTGGCTAAATTGCTGCTGAATCCGGTTAACGTAAAAAGTTGGCAGTATCTGCTGGATCACAGATCCGTTTGCGGGTATCCCGTTTTCCGCAAAAAACGGTGATTCCTGAGGTGCCAGTTTCAGGTTCTGAATGAGAGTTGTCAGATAAACCGAATCATTAAACCCGTTACTGTCCGTCTCAACCTTCAACCACTTCCCGCTCTCATCCCGTCCGTATGTCCTCATTGCGTGATGCTCCCATCAAACTGAGTTGTCGGTGCACCAGTGTTGCTCCCGCCATTCCCATTTGTATGCTCGTGTGCATTCACCCATGTCAGCAGTTGCTGCCAGCCGGTATGCATTATTGATGGGCTTGTGCTGGCATCATTGTCCTTCAGAGTCCCGCTATTGCCGGTTAGAGACCACGAACCATCCGTCAATGTAAACACCGTACTTCCAACCGTTACTTTGAAAAGGTTTGGCGTGACGATGGTGATGCTGTCAGGGTAAGAAGGAATGTAGTGTTGCTTCCTGAATCACGAAGCGTAACGCCCTCAGGCCCATACATAGTAAGCACGTTCGGATCTACACCCTCCCACTCTGTATTGCTTATCGGGAGGAGTGTCAGAGCACTGAGGTTTGCCGGCGGCGTAAGGTCAGCAGTACCACCACCAAGTCCGCTAATACCGCCGAGATACGTATCTGCGGGATCAGAATCCCTTTATCACCCGGCTGTAATGGATAGCGGATATACTCCGGGCCGAACAGAGGTACTGTCAGGTGAGGAACGACATACGGTACATTCCGAAGAAGAACCTGGACCACCACCATGTTTCCATTGCGTTCTACAACGGCGGCCGGCAAAACCTTCCCAGCCATTAACTGGGCTTGTGCGATCTTGTTCGCCGCAAAATTATTCATATTGCCTGCGAAGCTGAGCTTTTTCTCAGTGCTCATGATGATGTGTTCTCCGGTGCCGGCTGCGCCTCAATAATGGTCACCCAGGAATTAGCATCAGGCTGTCGGCTATTCCCCAGCAATCTCTCTGATGAGACTAAAAAGTCCCGGAAAATGTCGCATCATTGCGGAACTGTGAATAAGAGGATGCCTGGACCATAGGCCTTAGTTTTTTCGGCATACGAATGTAATCGCCTACCTGAATATCGCTACGCATGACGCATGGGATCGTGACAACGCCAAACTGTACCCATGTTGGTTGCCCAACAAGGTCGGTGAACTCAATTTGGATTGGATTGTTCCTTCGGTAGTTGGCGCTGCCCTTCTCACTACCATCTGAATGATTAGAGAAATCATTATCAAATACGCGTATCTCATTGCCATTAACAACAGAGATTTCAACGCCGGTGTAGTTAGCATCCTGGATTATCCCGCGGCTTAGTGAATTAAGCCGGCTGGCTAACTCGGTCAGACTGCCGCATATCATCTGGCTATCGTAGCTGTTGATCAGTCGGTCACTGATGCTGATATTGAATCTATAACCACCACCAAGATTCTGAAGGCACTGAGTCAGAGCCACGGAGAGCTTTATTCCCTTATTCCACGGCAAGGTAAGGTTAAGAGGGCAAGCGGTGCCGGATTAGTTGGGGAAACCGGACCTGCGGTAACGATAAGGTCCATCCTCAGCTCGGTTCCCTGCCAGTTACCCAGCACCTGCCATACGGTCCCTTTCATTACCAATCCAGACTGTCCAGGCTTAGCTAAAGGCAATCCCTTGGACATGCCAACCCACATTTCGATGACCATGCCGAACATATCTTGCCGGGACTGCTGCATTTCCTGAGGACTTATGCCCAGATGGTAATAATGCTTTGGCCCTTCGGGTAGACTCCCGAACCTCTGGATATCAAACTCAACCATGAGGTTTCCAGGATTAAAAACACCATTTCGCAGACTGGAGTACTGCTTGTAGAGCTTTCCTGGGTTACCTTTGCTATCGGGTGGGTAGGATATTTTAATGTCGTAATACCGCATCAGCTGATCACCTCTATCTGAGCATTCGGATAGCGCCAGACCATTTTCGTTGACGAAAAAACACCGAATAGAAGATTGATATCGGTACCGACAGGAGAACCGATTAGTGGGTGGTCAGAAGACGAGCCCCGGAGTTATCAGTTACGTTCAGGTACCAACGCTGGCCAGCGATATTCCATTTTATCTGGCAGTTATAAACGGAACCGTCCAGAACAGGAGTGAAAACCATGCTGGTTTTCTCATTCCCTGAAAAGGGATACAGGTCTGTGCTCATATGCCGAATGTCCCGCTCAATTTCCCAATCAGGCCGGTTATCGCATCGGATACGCCACCTCCAAGCGAGGTGTTCCCCAATGCCGCTACGGTATTCGTCCATGCGCTACTTGTCGTAACGTCGCCAGCATCAATCTTGCTGAAGTAGTTGTTCACCGCCTGACCAGCTTGCGCTTCACTAACGAGCGGCTGCTCAAAGCTCCAGAGCCATTGGCGCTGCGGAGTGGGATCGCTTCCGCCGCCCCCGGTAACATCTCTGACGCTCTTCAGGATACAGCCGCTGTAAATCAGCGCTGGCGTGGCGACAATGAACGTACCGCCAAGGTTAGCGTGAGCCTGAAGGGTCGCCTGCAGCGCACTATGCGACACCAGTTTTGTCATTGCCCCAGTATTTTCATTAACTGGAGCATCCATCAGCAGAGAGATCTGCAGAGGCATAGCCAGCAACGCGTTAGCGGCCACCGTCTGGTTTGCAAACGGGTACCGGCCTATTTCATAGTCCAGCATTGTACCGCCCTGCGCCGCACGCCAGTGGCAGAAGTATTTATCCATGTTCGTGAGGTTGCTGGCACCGCTCAGCAGCCCTGTAACGAAGCTGGCGCTCTGCGTCAGCGCTACGATAGGCAGCATCCCGCCCGGTATCGCCTGCGCAATACCTTCACAGAGGATAACCGGGAGATCTCGAAGCCAAGCCGGTAAAGCTCACGCGTAAATGCCATCAGCCAAACCCTCCGAGCTGCGTACTGGTCACAACGGCATTGCCGCCGGTATTGTTGTTAATGGTCACACCTCGACCGCCATCTCTGGTGTTCTCAGCAATCTGTTGCAGGAGTTGGTTGGTTTTGTTCGCGCTCTGCTGACCAGCAACAGCTTGCTGGTTAGGATCCGCGGCTGGAATATTCTTCCCGTAGAGGGCCATATACTGCTCGCGAACCCGGCCAGGATAATTGATATTCTCTTTGCTACCTCTGCGGCTACCGCCGTTGTAATAGCGCAGCATCTCATCAACATCACCACCTGCCTGCCCTTTCGCCCAAGCTAATGTCCTGGCACCAGCCATGATGTTGTCACGTGGGTCATACGGGTTTTCACCATTCTGGAAATTGAATGGCATCACCTGCATCAACCCAAGTGCGCCGGCCTTACTTTTTGCATTTTGATCCCAGGATGATTCAGCACCAGTAATAGCCTTCAGCATCTTTGAATCGACGCCATACTTCTTCGCAGCTTCTTCAAAGTACTGGTCATACTCCGTAGGCGCAGTGCCGGTCATCCCGTATAGCTTTCTCGTCACCCACTTAGAAAATGCAGGGGTATTCGGGTCGCTCAACCCACCCTTCACATAGTGAGTGCCGGCTGCGTCCGTTTTAACGGTGTTATTCAGGAACGAGGAATTAGCCTGCAGGCCGGAAGCCGATGAAGAATCGCCAGTGATCCACCCTATTACGCTCATGATGACCTTGCCCAGCTTTTCCACCGCGGACATGAAAGCATCAACGTCAGATTTGAACGAAGGTGAAGCAAGGTAACTGCCGAACTTCTGAATGCCGCCAGCCAGGCTGTCGATCCATTTACCCAGTTCAGGTGATTTAAGAACGGTATCAATAGCACCAGAAAACGCGTCGGAGAGTTTTGTTAACTCCGGCGTTAGCGGAGCGAGCCCGCGGATAAAGGTATTGCTGATGCTGACCTTGCTGCGGTCGAGCTGAATGTTGAAATCCTGCCACTGCTTCAGCTGGCGGTCTGACACCTGGAGCTTTTGCGTATCGACGGCGGCTTGCTTCGCCATCGCGTCAATTTCCGCATCGCTCATCTTTTTGAAGCGGTTCAGGTCATCAAGGGTGAAGTAGTTCGTTAACCCGTAAGCCTCTGCTCCCTGCTGGGTGCTACCGTTCTTCACGAAGATGTCACGCGCAGATTTAATCATCTGTGGCAACAGCTTCGTCGGATCCTGATTGGCATCCACGCCCATGGCATTAAAGGTCCAGCGCTTGCCGAGATCGGCCTGGGCATCGCGGATGGCCCCAGCGTTCCTACCGGGTTACCCAGCGCGCTCTGGAAGTTTACCGCTGCAGAGTTCAGGCCGCCGGCCGTGGTTCCCAGCCCCATGGCAGTGAATCTCTGCGCCGATGCTGAACCGGCCAGACGATTCATGCCCCACAGACCACCAGCACCCGCGAGCCCAGTGAAAACGCCAACGATGCTCCCCATGACAGCAGGCTGGTCGTTGCGTCCTTCAGGTGCCCTGCAAGGCTTTTCGCATCCTTACTGGCCTTGCTCAGAAAGTTGCTGGCACCGTTGGTTTTCTTATTCAGGTCAGACTGCGTTTTCCCGGCCTTATCGAGGCTCTGGTTTAGCTGGTCCAGGCCGCCATTCAGCGCGGATATTGAAGCGACGCCGTCGGTAAAAGCTTTGGTGACAGCATCCATGCTGTGGCGCATTTTTTCGGTTTCTTTGGCAGAGTCACCGATGCCGCGTGACGACATCCGCCAGGCCTCTGGCAATTCATCGACCGCTTTTTTGTACCCGTTAAACTTGTCGAGAAATGAGTTAAAGCTGTCGTCATTAACAGCAATATCGACAATCGCCTTAGCTGCCATTGAAGTATCCCTTCTGCTTTATTGCTTCCAGGATGAAGCGCTGCCGGAACTGCAACGGGCTTTCATAGTCGCCCATGTCTAATTCACGGCAGAGCTCACGGAAGCCTTCATTGGAGGCCCACGTCAGGAGGGTATGTGTGACAGTTCCTGCTGGGGAATCGGGGTCTGGGTATCGGTATCCGTTTTCGATGTCGGTAAAGAATCGCGATACCCGTACTGGTCAATGAGGTAAGTTGACCATTGTACGCATCGAGCGCTTGTCCCACCGTTCCGGCGATCAGATTCGCTTTCTGAATGGCAGAGGCCACCATAAAAAAAACAACCTCGCCTTCGACTTCACGGTATTCATCCGGGAGATAATTCCCTGCTTGAATGCGGTGTCCAAAGGTGTGGTTTTCCACGTGCCACCATCGTTCCAGACAACAGTGGTGAGGCGCTGCATGTCATCAATGATCGTCGGCGTACCGGGATCTCTTTCCTGCTGAGATTTTAGCGCTTTGCGCAGCATCATAGCGGCCACGCGCGGCGCGCCAATGCCACCCACCATCGAGAAGAAGTTATTGAACATGCCGCCCAGCAGCACACAGTTTTCCTCGACAACCTCATAAGGAAGAGGCACAGCGTGCAGGTATAGCAGCGTTCCATCTTCACGAATAACGGTGCTGACAAAATTTAGTTTGCGGTCAATTTTCACGATCAGTTCCACATATTGTCGTTAATCGGCAGATACCCTGAAATCGTCACGACGTACCCGGCATCAGCTCCGCTGAAAGAGAGTTCGTTGAAGTTCACCAGGTAGCAGTTCTGTAAGGTGTAATTACCAAACGTAGTTGCATCAGGAGTAACAACAACTTCACCCAGAGAGGTATCGGTCAGAAAGCGCTGCTGGTAGCTAGCACCGATGGACTGCGTTTTCAGCAGATGAACGGTGAGCGTCACCTGCTGATATGGAACCTGGCTACCTACAGTACCGGTTGCCGTAGGGATAATATCTGTTGCTGCTCCGTCAGGGCGCAGGCTGATCATCTCTTTCCCGAGGTATGGCGCAGTGATGTTTAAATTGGGGTTATCAGTAACTGAGACGGCCCTTTGACGCGGTTCAAAAAGCCCTGAGGCACCATTGGGTTTCCCATTTTTTACGCCCCTACAAAGTTAGTTACGTTCACGTTAAACGTGATGGATTCGAAGCCGCGGCGCGGAGTAATAACAGCGCTGAGGCCGTTATATTTACCGTCCTGGTAATCCGATGGATTTAGGCTGGTATAGCTGGAGAACGGAACCGCATTGATAACCGCATTGCCTGCGTATGTTCCATTTTCATATTCCGCATTGAAATCGGTCTGAGTGAGCTTGGTGCCTACAGTCTGCCCCAGAATCAGCCCGTAGCTGATGCCGTTACGCAGCGTCTTCAGCGCGCGGTTCTGCAATCGGTCAATGCCGTTCTGCTCGTAGTAGAGCGGGTTGATATTGGTGTTGGAGCCGTTGATCACCTCGTTCGCCAGATCCAACTCAAGATTGATAGCTGCCCAGGCTACCGAATACCAGTAGTTGAAAGGTTTTCCGTCAAGCATGTGACCGGCCACCAGCATCTTGTTGCTCAGGCCGCCTTCCGCCGCTGAGCCGATATAGTTGATGTTGTTATCCTGCAGCGTTTTCAACAGCGTGCTGTTACCTGCTGGCGGATATTCCGTCACACCGTACATGAAGCGCCAGGCCATCGGCGGAACCTGATTCGAGGAGCCAGGGTCGTTGGACAAGGATGATTGAAAAACTGCCGCCATGGAGAACTCGCTTGCGGCAATCGCCGGAGCCTCAACGCCAGCACATACAGATTTGTTTGCGGTAGCAACCCAATCGGCATAATTTGCGATAGTAGTGGTCACAAAGAAGTAAACCAGTGAGCTCGGCGACGTATAGAGACCGGTCAGGGTTTTGAATGTTGCTTCATCAGCAAACTCACGCGGCACAAGGTACGAGAAGAACGTCTGGTAAGTGTTTCCCAGCGCAATATCTTCATCGATAAAATCGCTCAGAGCCATAATCGCATCAACATTGCTGACGCCGCCTAACTCGAGTACATACACGGAACGGTTTGTACCCTGAGCCCAGTACGAGGTGTTCATCTGCTGGATTTCAAGCGCACTAACGGTGGTTACCGTTCCCATGGTTGTCGCGGTGCCCGGATCTGAACTGAGCGGATAGGTAAACTCTGTTGAGCTGGTGACCGTTGCCGTAAATGCCCCGTTGTAGGCGGTTGGCGCTGCCCCTGAGATAACCACCGGAACGGTATCGCCAGTTGTCCAGCCGTGCGCTGCCGAGAGCGTCACAGTAACCACGTTCGCCGCCCAGGCGAGCGCCGTAATGGTTTTCGCCGGTGCAAGGATGCTTTTCAGATCATCTTTCGTTGAAAGTAACTGGTAGCTGCCCGCTGTTAGTGTGGTGCCGCCGACCGAAACCAGCGCGCCGGACTTCAGCAATTGGGACGGCTTCGGCGGGTTGGTTACCGATACGTTGATGTTAACAATTGCCATTTGGCTATTTCCCCACGTAAATGGATGGAATTGCAGACAGGATCAGCGAGCGCGCAACATTCCTCATTCGCTGTTGGTAATAGTTGATTTTGAATTTGATGGTTTTACGCATCGCGATGATGTTCAACTCGTTCTGGGTAATGCGGTCATCCTGAATGACAGGAATATTCATTACGCCCATTTCGGCATCATCACCCATGGTGTATTGGTGAACGTAGGTCAGAAAATCTTCCGCCGCGGCGTTTCGCAACCCGGTTATAGAAATGGTCACTTCTTCGCTGACGAGCTGCCACTGGCTTGAATGGTCATCCAGATAAGAGCCTGAGGCCACACCCACAGGGTTTGAGCACTTCACAGTTGCGTAAGGCGGCGTCAGGTTCTGCAACGAAAGCATGGCCGGGTACATAGGCATGAACTGGTTGAGAGTCAGCCAGATGGGCAGCGAACTGGATACCACCACATCATTCAGATCGATATCGGCGGCAGAGTTGATAATCTGCGACCGCATATACGGGAAAATCGCCTCGCCGGTATAGTGGAACAGCCCAGCCGACTCATTCAACCCAGTACGCCGGGAGAACGAGAACTGGATGCCGAAGAACTCACCGATGTAGAGCACGTCACCGCCAATGTCATTGAACGGGTCAATATCTGATTGCGCGGTAAACGTCACCACGTTGCGATCGTATAGCTGCTCGTCGTCCTGAATACTTTCGGTGGTCAGGTGCAAAAAGCCCTTAACATCCTTCGTATCCGGCGCGGGGTCAGGGTCATCACTCAGCACAGAGGCTTTTACCCAGAAAACGAAGCCATCCAGCGGTAATACCTTGCGGATGTACTTCGTGAAGGTCACCACCTCATAGCGGCTTAGATCATCAAGTCCCTGCGTCAGAGCGGCGTTAAGCTCGGTCTTAGCAGTTTGTTGCAGTTCACTGAGGGAAGGCATTCAGCACCCCGCTTACCCAGGCGCGCATCGCTGCCTGGTATGTCCCGGTATCGATAAATGAGGGTCTTGGATTACCTTTTTTGTTTTTAAAGCGCTTACTGATGCCCAGCAGCGCGCGCCGGGTCGGGACGCCATCAATGCCGTTCATCTCTTCGTTATCAAGGAAGGCGACAAACAAGTCATGAACACGCGACATCGACTCCGCGAAAGGGTCGCGAGGCGTCGGCGCACCTGCCAGCATGTTTTCCAGACCACCAGCAAGGTCGTCAGCCATCAGAGCGGCAATATCCTGACCGTGACGGTCGAAGAACGTCTGCATGATTTTGTACTTCCCCTCGAGGAACTCAGCCACATCACCAGTGGTGGTGTTCTCGTCCTCGTAGGGATGTCCATCACACCAAGATGCAGGGTGATCATGAGAGCCCCCACAAGCTGCCGAACTGCTGAGCAATCATCAGATAACGACGGCCCATGGGTCTTGCAGCATCTGCAGATCCGCCAGAGAAAGGTCTTTGAAGAAATCAGGGACCAGACGCTGCGAGCTCGTTGAGTTATCACCAGCACCAGTAATGACGCCAGCTTTAAAGTTATTGAGGCCGTATTCCTTCCTGAACTCGGCGAAAACGGACTCGGTTCCGTAGTTGACCAGGAACGACGCACCGAGGTTATAAACGGCAACGGTGTAAAAGTTTGGCATGACGATCGCGATATCTTGGTTAACCCACTCAACCGCGCCGCCATACGCCAAAGTAAATGACGGCGAGTCGTCGGGAACCTGGTCTGTGGTAATCCCCATGTCAGCTCGAACGAATTCGATAAAACCCGACAGACTGGTGGTCATTACTTTTTACCCCGCTTCTCCGTCGCGATGGTTTCGCTCACCGTCGGGTCTCGTCGGTATCGTCACGCCCTTTCGTTTGCTCTGCGCTGATTTCCATGTCGCCAGAGTACCCGGTTCCACTTTCACGCAGAGAGCTATCCAGCGCCGCTACGGAGGCCTGACGGCGGTTATGCGCGTTGCGGGTGAGGAAGTTATCGTTATCGCGCAGCGCTTTTTCGATGAGCTTCGCTGGCACCGGCTTATCGATGCTGTAGCACAGACCGATAAAGTCTTTGTTTTGGTCGATTTTCGATGCATCAACCAGGCCGTAAACGGCATGGTGGCTGATAATGGCATTCAGCTCTTCAGTTGAGCCTTCATGCACCATCATCTGTGAGCCGTGAGTGATCGGGATTTGACGCAGGCGGCCTGATTCCAGAACGCGGAAGGTGAAGATATGGCGCTGCTTAGTTGTGTTGGCGATATAGAGTTTCACTGGATTTCCCTCAAAAAAAAGCCCCGCCGGGTTCCGGAAAGGGCTCTTTGATTGCGACTGTTTTATTACTGATAGGCCATCGACAGGATGGTGATAGCTTCCGGACGAACAGCCCAGCCAGAAGTGGAGCGCAGTTCAGAAAGAACATCCACCGCGCCGCCCGGGATCGGGGTCGGGATTTCGCGAGGTGCGGCCATGTCGCAGAACATCAGTGCGTTTGCCGCCAGAGATGGAGACAGTTTCGCAAATTCGTTCGTGTTAATGGTCGGGTTAACCTCCGGTACCTCAACTTCAGGGATGGTAATCATCACCGCATCCGTGCCACCAGCACCGGCACCAATCAGGGTATCGTCATAAACCCAGTCAATCTGAATCCCGGCATCAGAGAGAACACCAGCCATGGTTCCTTTCACGGTCGCTGTACCGCCGCCCGGACGCTGGTATGAAGTCAGCTGGACAATCTGCTGAATCTCCATGGCGCCAAGCACGCGCTGAGGCCGAGAATGACGACGCGCAGCTGGCGGCCAAGTTGCATGGTGCGGGTTAACGCAGCCTGCACATGGCCAAGCAGGTAAACGGCCATCTGACCGTGGTCATAGGTCAAAACGGTAGTGTTGCCGTCGCTATCAGCTGGCAGTGTTTCAGTAGTCGCGCCAACGGTGTTGAGCATGCCCTCTCCACCTGCCGGGTTCATACCAAACAACAACGCGTTGCGGAGCTGCTGGAAGATGCCCTGACGCATGCCAAGGCGCTGGGCTTCAGGTAACGCCACATTCCAGTTACCAGCAGCGGCAGTATCGTGATGATCATAGATACCGCGGGCACGGAACATGTAGGTTGGTGTGGAAATCATGCGCGCATCCAGCGCCACGCTTGGCAACTGGTTGCCGTTACCAGACTGGCTGGAAGTAACCTGGGTGCGGATATCCAGACTGCGCATGTAAACGTACTGGTCGCCAGTGCCAAGGCGAACCTGCGGATTACCGCTTGCGATGGTTTCAAACGCGCCGGACGCCTGCTGGTAACTGATGATCAATTCCGGCGCAACATACGACGGATTGACGATGGTGTAGCTGGGGTAATTGCAGCCATTTAAGTCAGCTCCCTATTAAAGTAAGACCAGCGCAATGCTGTCGTTGTGGCCCAGGTAAGGAATCCGGTAGCGCTGTCATAACTGACAGTTTTAGCGTTTTCCGTACCAACGGCGAGCAGCTTCACCGGCAGAGTGATGTCTGCAATATCTACTGCACCGATAGCGCCCTGAGTCGTAGCGGAGCCGCTTGGTGCGGTGGCCGGTGCGTAGGTGAATGTGGTTGTGGATGGGACCGACAAAACAACGACAGTGCCGTTATAGGCCGCCGGTACCACGCCGCTTATTTTCACGTACTGGCCAGCGGTCAGGCCGTGTGCGGAGGCAGTGGTCGCAGTCGCCACACCAGAGGTGTATGTCACGGCAGTGGTGTCGATATCAGAGCCTGAGTAACCAGCAGCCGCAGCGGTAGTTACTTCGTCGTGTACAAAGTTCCAGGCCAGCGGAGTGCGCACCGATGCACCCGAGGTTCCCAGCGCAACCACTTGCGCCGACGCTTTAAGCGGGACTCGCATGTTAGAACCGAGTCGGTAATAAGACACGCTCATACCAGACGCGAACTGCGGAACCGGAGATTGTGGCGTAGTCAGGCCATTGTGAGCCTGATTGAACACCGTAAATCCTTCCAGTTCATCTACCGATACTGCTCGGCGAATATTCGAGCCGCGCGGACTTGACTGGTTTCCAGGCAAAAGCTCGGCGATAGCCAGGCCGCCCCACATGGGTTTCGTTTCCGTTGATACGACGGTACCGGATGACAGGTTGAAACGGTTTGCCGGATCGTCAAGGGCAACCCCCTGAATATAACCATCAGACTGCACGCTAAATGAGCCAAGCGCATTCGTGGTGGTCATCGGGTTGAGTGATAAATTAGCCATGCTTTAAAGCTCCCATTAAGCCTGGTTGTTGATGCGGGTTACCTGGCGCTTGCCAGACTGGAAAGGTGCCCAGGTAGCAGCCGGATCGCCTTCAAAGGTGCTAATCTGGCGGCCGGTGGCATCTGCGCGTTTTATTTCGCGAAGCTGGCCAGGACCAACAGACAGGCTTGCGGCCGACTGCGCATCCGCATAAATCTGCTTCTCAGCAATTTTGAGCACCTGAGCATCAGCGATAGATGACAGGTCAACGCCTTTGTAGTCAGCAGAGTGTTCCTGCAACTGAACCATCAGGCGGCGGCGATATGCCATCGGCTTTTCACCAGCCAGCGGCTGCGGGGCGCGATTGCCGAATGCCGCAAATACGCTGTCAGCTTTCACCTGTGCATCAGCCAATTCGTTACGCTCTTCATCACTCAACTCGGTTGGGATGCGCGTTTTCAGTTCGGCGATTTCACGACGAAGATCGGAGTCGGCTTTTTCTTTTGCTGCTTTCTCTTCGGCTTCTGCGTCGGCCTTAGCCTTGGCCTCTTCATCCGATTTTTCCTTGGCGGCCTTTTCTTCAGCATCGGCTTTCGCTTTGGCCTCTTCCGCCTCTTTCGCTTCTGCATCAGCCTTTTCTTTCTTGGCGGCTTCTTCTGCATCAGCTTTAGCTTTGGCATCCTTCTCTTCGTCTGCCTTAGCCATTCGCGCATCAATCGCTTTGTTGATAAGCGCTACGATTTTTTCCTCGTCCATCTTTTCAGCCTCACTAGGTATGGAATCAGATTTAACGCCGGTGGGGTCAAGGAGCTTGTCCCATACGCCCTGTTCACAAATTGCAACGTGGTCGAGCAGCTGAGGGATGGCTCCACCAGCAGAGGCTGACCGTCGACTTTGATGATTGAATCTGGCACTTCACTAAACGTGACCGTCGGTGAGGTACTCAGTTGCCTGGTCGCCATAATCTCGGCGGCTTCGGCGTCATACACGCGGGCGATCGCCCACACCTCGCCGTTATCTGCAACCCAGGCGTTTGTCAGGGTGCCGATAACACGTCTGGCGAATTCATCGCTATCGAGTTTGTTTTTCTCCGGATGCAGCCAGATAAGCGGAACACCGGCCACGCGCTGGAGAAATTCGGGGTGAGATAGTCATCCGGGTTACGGAATGCCATCTGCTGGTCTGCGGAACGCCAGGTAACGCCGGTTCCGGTCACCCGGATGGCGTACATCCACATGTTGGTAAAGAATTGCGGGCTGCTCAGCGTGCCGTCGGAAATCAGCGCCGCCACCTGCGTTTCATTAAGCGCCGGTGCCGCCATCACCTCGGCGAATGGAGGATGTAACGGCTTAGGCATGTCGTTGATGTCAAACCAGCCAGCAGCCAGTGATTCATCGTTGATGGTTGGTTCGAACTGGGTGCCAATGTCGGCCCGGTAGGTGAGATAGTCATTCGCAGCGCTGTACGGTGTCAGCGGGCCATCGTACTGATAACCCACCTCTTCCATCACCTCACGCCTTGCAGCGTCAGCTGCTATTTCTCCAGGCTCAAGCTTGCCGCCCGGTGGGCACCAGGTGCCATCGTCAGATCGCTGGATGAGAAATATCTTCTTCCCCTGCCGGAACATGATACCGCTAGCGAAAATAGCCACGATTCAATGCTCCTATGCTGCTTTCTTAATCGACTCCATAAACTTGCTGCCTTTCTGGGTCAGCATGTATTCAGGGATGCTGCGGAGGTTGTAGATGTAGGTGACGTAGCAGCGGCAAAAGACCTCTTCACCTGGCTGCGTGATTTCGTCGAGATAACCCGCAGGACCGGCTTTCACGTATCCGTTTTTCTGCGCCCAGTTTCCGCGTATCAGATAGAACAACTGATCGCGTTCTTTGTGGTCCTCTCGGAAGTCGTAGCCGGACTGGCGCCAGTGGCTGTGCCAAATCGCCGCGATCGCGTTATTACTGGTTGCGATCACGTTGTCGATGTTGGCTATCAGCTTATGGTTCTGGTCAATCATCACCCGCCGCGCTTCGAAGTCGACCTGTTCGGCAGATTTCTGAATGTGCTGGGCGGTATCCAGCATGGTTCCCTGCACGCCCGTCAGAGCGATGGAATCAGCCGTCGGGATACTGCTCGCCCAGCCACTAAAGCGGGATAGCGTGGTGTCGATGGCCTTTCGCCGGTTGAGCTGAATCAGGTCGACGCTGGAAAGGATCCGGCGGTCGAGCTCGGCGCGCAATTTCGGCTCAAGGTAGTTAATCGTGAAACGCGTTAGCCCTTGTGCCGCTTTAGCGCCCCGCTCGGGTAACCTGAAGGTCGTAGGATTTCGTCAGGCTCCTGGTGACCATCGCAAGGTAATCGTCCGCCGTTTCCCCTTCAGCAGCCTGTCGGATTAGAGCCTGCCAGCGCTCCAGTTCTTCACGTGATGAGTACCCATTACGAAGAAAGAACTTCACCGCATCGCGTACGGTTCTGGTGAAGGTGTTCATAGCATCATCCCGCCGCCAGGCTCAGACTCGGGTGGTTCCCCTTTCGGCGGGTTGGCTTCGAGAGAGTCGTAATCCAGATCCAGACGCTGCGGGAACAGTCGTTCATTAGCGTTGGCGTTCTGCTGCATCCACTCGATGAGGTCTGCCCGGTTCGTCGGGTCATCCTTCAGCTGTGGAAGCAACACCTCAGCCATGCTGATAATCGCTTTGAAGCGTATCTCATCGACTTTCACCTTCTCGCTCTCCGCCTCTTTCAGGGATGACGGCCAGCGGTACTCAAAGTTGTTTATCCACTTGGTGAAGTAGGCGGTGTACGTAACCTTCAATTCCGGCATTTCAGCACGAAGAGCCTGGAAGAACTCAATGCTCCATGCCCGGTACTGGCAAATGCGGATGAAGAAGTTGTACAGCGTCTCCATCCAGGCGCGCATGTCATCGATGTACACGGCAACAGCCTTGGCATCTTCCGTACCTTCGCCAAACCCCTGGGTGAAGGTTTCGCTATTGAGGATGATTGCGGGCATGTCAGCAGCCGCGGCGATATTCGCCAGGATGTGGTTACGCGCTGAGTCGAGCGGCTTTTCGAGGTTGCTCAGGTCGATTGATTTTATATCGTCATGCTCCCCAATTTGCAGAACATCGCCGGTTTTCCCTCGCTTCAACAACATTCTTTTAATGCCACTGAGCTTCTGCATCATGTTGTTTACGACAGAGCTTGGACCTTTGATTTTGGTAACCAGCAAGCCACCCTTCACGGCAACCATGTCATCGGTGCGCATGGTCTGGATGAACGATTTCAGAGGAAACAGCGCGCGCTGGTAGACGCTACGCCCGGTAAAACCGAATGCTGCCGGGTTGTACGCCAGGTAAATCGGGTCTTCGTTCTGAATAACGACACAGCGCGATTTGTGGTACGCCTTACTGGCAACAGTAATTCCATCAACTTTCTGGAAGTCGCGAGCATTCGGATCCTGATTCAGCACGATACTTCCGGCGGTGTTGAGCGGGTCCAGAATATTGAAGCTGACGTTGTGCTTGTACAGCGTGGTGAAGTCTACCGCCTGTGACGGTTCCTGATTATCCACCAGCATCGCAATAGCCGCCGTACCGTAGATGCGCGCAATACGCGCCGCATTAGCGATATGACGATCCGCTCCGAGAGCTTTCCACTCTTTTTCGAATGCATCCCGCAGGCGCTGCTCAAGCGAGTACGTTCCGGCTACGTGGACGGTACGCGGCTCATTCATTGCCATCTTAACCGGGCGGTCGACCATCTTCCCGCCTAGCGGGTGGTAAAGGTAAATCGTTTTGCAGGTCTGATAGCCCGCCGTCATCCCCGGCTGGATATCATCACTTTCCAGGAGCGTGACAAGCTCCGGCGAGCTGCTGCCGATTTCGAAATCATCTTCGTTCATTGGTTTTCTCGTCAGAGTGCGTCGCCGTTACCGAACGCGATGATTAGCCCGTAGGTATAGTCATCGAGCAGGTCGTCAGCGCGGTTCTGCGCTTTCTTGTCGGCCAGGTGGAAGCGGGAAACCTGCTTATGGAGGTGGTTTGCGGTCTCACCTTTGAATACGGCGGTTTTCTCGTAGGCATACCGGGATATCTTCGCTAGTCCGCGGTAGTGATAACCTGATGCCATAATGGCGCGCTCGTCCTTACCTTTGCTGGTCAGGGCGGACTCAATCTTGTTGACCGGCCATCCGAGGCTTTCGCCCTTTTGCAGAAGGATGCTGCCCATACTGGCGTCTTCGATAAACACGCCCAGGCTGCCGTTGACGGCTACGCATTGGCCTGAAAGTTCGTTGAGCCTCTCAAATACTGACGGCATCCATACTTCGAGCAGCGCGCCATCAATCTGCACCACATCCCAGTCGAGGATCGTTAAGCGCATCAGGCCGGGCGCGTATCAACGGCGTAATAGACAACGGCAGTTCCGTCGTGCTCAGCGCCGCCTTTAACCGCAGTATCCATAACGGCAAATACCGCCTGGCACATTTCCGGGTAATCAACTGGCTGCTCGTCGACAAACCACTTACTCACGTCAAACAGAGCATCAGCGGACCAGTCCACAAACTCCGCGAGAAACTCCTGGCGGAATACTCGAGGCTCGCAGCGCTCCCTTTCTCTCTCTAGCTCGTCAGGAGGAACAAACGGGTTTGAAGATGTCGGCGCATGGTGCTGATGAAAGCCATGCTTCGGGTCATTGCAGATGGCGTAGAAGAAGTTGTCCTCATCAACACCATCAGGCGTAGAGAATACGTAGGCACGCCCCTTTGTCGTCAGCAACGTAGGCTTTATGGACTTGGGCCATATCTCCGTGAGCATTTCAGGCGATTTGGTGAATGCGGCCTCATCAATCAGAACCAGATCATATTCACGACCGCGCCCGGCCAGTTTGTTGTCGTTGGTAACCCAGAAGTCGACCTTGCCTCCGTTCTTCAGCAGCAGGCGCTTTTCCTGGCGGCTAAAGCTTTTCTTCAGTGGGAGCAGGATTTCTTCGAGCTTGTCGTAGATCTCCTGATACTGACGATATTCAGCGGTGAAGATGCCCACCCGGCCGCCGAGCTCTATATCCATACCCGGGCGTTTAAATGGTGCAGTGGAGTACGTAACGGCAGCACTGGAAAGCATGAAGGTCTTACCCCACCGACGTCCGCAGCGTACCGCGTTAAGTGGATAATCCCAGGCATCAGACCAGACTTTCAGCTGCCCATCGTGCAGCGTAGGCAGGTGAATATCAGCCATATCATCTTCCTGGTATTGGCAATGCGTTATGCACGACGATCGCGTTATCGCTGCCGCCGTCTTTCAACACGCCCACTTCAAGCTCTATCTTCTCGGTCGCGGCTTCTCGGTAAGCTGAATCCACCTGCATCTTCGCGAGGTTCCCCTTCGTGTACTCGAGGGACTCAATGCGCGCCGTATTGCGGTGCATGGATTTCTCAGCGGAAGAAATAAGGTCGTGCAGTACCTTCGCCTCTTCGGTGTCCGCTCCTTCCAACTCTTCACGCCAGCGACCAATATTCTCCGCAGCGGTGAGGCTCGCAGCTCGCAGCCAGAACAACTCATCATCCAGCGTCAGCGCCTGAGCGTCTTCCGTCACAGCGTCAGAGAGCAGCATGCGGCGACCGTAGCCACCGTGTTTCAGTGCATGCTGATTGCCGGGCTGGAATGGGTTTGTTGGCGGTGAGCGCCGCGTGCCGCGTATCGGTTTCGTTTCTGGAGAATTTGAAGGCTTATTGCGATTTGCTGGCTTATCAGCTTTTGCTGATGTCCTTTGCTTACTACTCTTTCCCTTCTGCGAATTCGCATTTTTTTTCGCGCTTCCTTTCTGCGAATTCGCACCGTAATTCGTAACTTTGATGTAGCGCTTTGCGGTCGAGTAATTCAGTCCCTGCGCTTCGCACCATTCTTTCGGGAAATGCCGGATGTGGCATGTTCGGACAGGAACCGTTGCTGAAGCTCGCCCCAGTCCGGTTTTGCCATTACTGTTTCCTCAGGTTGACATTATCGAGGCCACTCATTGAATGACCTCTGTAATGTCAATCGACCAGGAATTTGTCAGTCTGGTGAGACTTTTCACCCTGAAGCAATTCTGCTCCAGTTGAGGTAACGATGACGGTATGATGTGGATGAACGTTTTCAGCCAGCCACTTAATCAGCGGCTCAGCAGCTTGTTCGAAGCTGGTTTGTTTCCCTTCCATAATGACCTCTAAGTAGTGATGTTTAAGCCGGCTAATGCGCGGCTCTGATATTCTCTATTTCCCGTATTCCCGCCAACTGGTTATTAGCCTTCTCAATTGCAGCCAACAGCGGGTTAATCCACAGCACAGCCTGACAGTACGTTATTGCGCTGGCGGCAGCGGCGCTATCACCGGCTGAGTCAGTGTTCCCGGTATCGGGTGCATTGCGCTGGCACGTAAACTGTACGCGTATTTGAGCAGCCCACCAGCGACATCAGCAGGAACAGGCAGATCACATGTCTTTTCACGTCGGAGAATCTCCCGGTATTCAATGACAGTTTTCTCGGCACCAGCATCTATCAGCGAATTCATGCGGCTGGCGTTCTCCGCCACCCGGTTAAACCGGTTGAAGTTGAACGCCTGCGCAGTTATCACCGTCGCCTGTAGTGCGTTGTCGCTGCGCAGCACCCGGTTATCACTCTCGGACGTGGCCAGTGCCGCTTTGCTGCGCGCCAGCAGCACACAGAGCACCGCGATGATGGTTACGACCACCACCAGCAAGATAGAGCGCCAGCCGATTTTCAAATCTGCCAGCGTGATCATTTCAGACCATCCAGGCAGAGCTGCTTCTCCGCGTCACGGCGCTTAACCAGACCCGGCAGAATGGTCTTTCCACCGTATACCCAGCGCGTGAACTGGTTGCAGGCTGAAGGCCAGGCAACGGCCCGTCACGCAGCATTGCGTAAAGCGTAGATTTCCGCATGGCGCCGCAACCAACATTGAAAGTGATGGATGTGACAGCAGAGAATGTATCGTCGCTGAGCCGCTTACCGCTGGCGTAGTTGTTAACGCACTTCTCAGCTTCCAAAATGTTCATTTCCCAGTCGCGAGCGATCTGCTCATCCGTTTTTCGGACATCAGCTTTTACGTCGTGGGTATTGCCAATTCCGTCCGTCAGTACTCCAGCCGGGCAGACATAAGGGTCACGGCGACAGGATTCAGCATTGCCGATTAACTCCAGGCCTCGCTCGTTCGTGCGAACATGACCGGCGTTCAAGACAATGGCAATGATGGTACCAACGGAGCACACAACACCCACGGCCCCGCTTTTCTTACTCAGTTTCAACTTGGCCACTGGCAATTCTCCGCATGGCCTCCGTTACCACCTCAGCGGAAGCCGGGCGATCGGAGTGTGGTTTTTGAATCACATCAGCCAGGTAATCGGCCAGCAGCTGTGTACGTTTCTTTTCTTCTTCGAGGCGTTCCCGCTCTTCTTTGCGCTTCGCGTAATAGGTCTTTATCGTGAAGTACGCCGATATCAGCGCGCCGAGGATAAAGACGTAATCCTGTAAACTGAGCAAGGAAAATACCCCCAGAGCGGTTGACCACCAGTACGGCAGGTTATGTCCATCTGTCGGGTTCATACGTTGCATTCCACACCTCCGGGATTTCGGGGTGCTGTGTGTAAGGGGTTCAGGCTCTCGGGCTGATTTAACAACAACACGCGTCGATGAGTTTTCCCGGAGCCTGAAAAAGAAAAAGGCCGCCAAACGGCAGCCTCTAAAAATTCTATGCCACTACCCGGAGTGGCCACGCTCATGCCCTTGAGGTGCTGTCGCTCTATCGCCGCTGATAACCGGTGCGCGTCTGGCGTTCGCGCTGCTCTACCGGAGCTAGTTTTGATCTATGAACCCTTACCCATCACTACACAGGCTCGCCATTACGCGACTCGGGCAGCATCATAACTGCTGCATTGCCTTTCGGCTGCGGTCTATCCGTTTACTGGTGCATTTTCTTACCCTCCAGAAACGCAAAAGCCCCACGGTGTTAACCGCAGGCTTGAAACGAAGGCATTAACCCATCGTTGGGATAAAATTAACACAGATTCGGGAAAAGTAAATAGCTCGAATTAATTTCCATAACCCCTATCGCGTTATCTGTTTCAGCTGTGCTTCGGCCCAGGCTTCTTCGATATCAAATTTAGTGATCAGCTGATCATAGAACGGTTTAACGGACTTCTTCCATGTGTCCAGGCTAATAGCATCCGTAATCTGACAGACAGCCGCATGGGCCTCGGTCGAAGGAATTCGCTCATAGCCACGACCGCCGCAGCGTTTGCAGTCAGCCATAACCGGAACGCCCTGTTTTTTCGTTTCCTTCTGGTCTACGGCTTTACCGCGTCCCGGCAATCACTACAGGCGCAACTGATGACCTTCTTACCATTGCAGGCCGAGCACAGTACGCGAGCCACCTCTTTCACCTGACGCTTAACCTCGAAATCACTGGGTGACTGCTTCAGGTCTTTTGCCCACTGGGGAGTCTCATGGTGTAGTGCGATTTCATCGTGAACACGTCAGCCTCAATAAACCCTTTTCCGGCACAGCAGTCGCATAGCTTAACGCTGGCGGCGCTGCGGGAATAGTCCTCAAAAGCGAAGGTGGCGAGCTGATGCATGACCAACGGCTTAATCCCGGTAGCCAGCTTGCGCAGCGCGGCAACCTTGTCGCATTTGGTCAGCGCATATTCAGCCAGCAGTGAGATCGCCCGCTCCCGGTCGTTCTGGCTGATGCCCATCTTACCGAGGAATGCGCTGTAACCCAGAGCGGCGCGCTCCTGCGTCATCCCCATGGCAGCCATGATGTCGGTTCCGGTCAATGAGTCGGATGCTGTCGCGCGCGGGAGTCGCTAATCAGCGTCGATTTGGCGAAGTGGTATTTTACTGTATTTTCAAGATTCACGCTGCGGCCCTCTTTGGCTGTTGGGTTTTGGTCTGGTTCTGACTGTGCTTTGCTACTGGCGGCAGTTTGGCGCGTATGACGCTTTCAGCTTGGTACCGGATAATCTGCTCTCTGGTCATACGGCCTCCGCCATCAGTTGGTCATGAGTCAGGTAAAGCCCCCAACAACTGAACAGCACATTACCCCTCACAACAGCGATCTCTTCGTTATGCCAGCGGCAGAACCACCTGACTGCAGATTCAACTTCGCTCGCTATCTGATGAGGCCCGTCGAGGTTAATTGGGTATACCACATCATCAAAAACAGCCGCTGTGGTCATTGGGTATTGTATTTTTCTCATGCTGCATGCTCCTGATGACGGGCGCGGCGCTTTTCCAGCGCGCGGGCTTTACGGGTGAATATAGATTTGATGCGCTGCAGGTATGGGATATCGAACCGGCGAGGCTCGTTGTCGGATTCAAGGCGCTCGACACGTTCCAGGCCTATGCGTTCAATCAGTCGAATGCGGTACTCGACGGCGTTTCCGCTTAATTGCCGGTTGCACCGGGTACAGGCAGAGTGAACGTTAAACACGTTGAATTTGAGATGTGATGCAGCGCCGCGGGAACGGTAATGACTGGCATCGATAGCGCTCCCAGTCAGATAATTGCTTTTCCCCATGAGCAGGCTGCCGCAGCTGATGCACCGTTTCCCCTCATCGCGGATCCGGATATAGCGGTTGAAAGCGGCCTGAGCCTCTCTATCCCATTGGATTTAGTCTTTAATGACTCGCGCGCCTTCTGGCGACGCTGGCGTTCTTTCTTCTCGGTGGCGCGCTGTTTGGCAGACTCCTTTCGCTGAGCGGCTTCGCGGGCTTTCCGGGTCTGTTCTTTGCCGACGGCGCTGGCGCATTCATAACCGCATACGGTCTGTGTGTCGCGTAACGGGTGGAACCACTGGCGGCATGCTTTGTTGGCGCACTTGCGGCGCGGTAACTTAGCCATGCTCACCCCACGCCTTGCTTTGCCATACCCGGCTCGGGCGCGGCGCTTTATCACCTTCCGGCAGCTGCGCACTGACAGTCCAGGTTATGTTGTCGCGGTTCAGGCTGCGCTCGACTTTTACGCCGCGGCGCCGGTAGTTGGCCACCAGCTCGTCGGCCTGTTCGGTGGTGCAGTCGGTATGTTGGAACCAGCTGTATTTCATCGGCATCATCCCCGAAGCTCATCAGCTGGGCGGCGGCGTTCTCGGCCTCCTGCTGCGTGCGGAACGTGCGGGACAATATCCAGCGCCAGAGAACATCAAGCGCGGCCTTGTACAGCTGCTGGAACTCGGTTTCGTCCATGTTGGAGAAAGAGATACTGCGAGGGTGTTTGCGTAGTGTGCCGTCAGGCAGCTGAATGGCGTCGTAATGCCCGGCCTCGACGATTACCCAGGCTCGGTACGCGTCAAAGGATTTGCAAAGACTGATTCCGTTGGTGACGCGGCGGCTGGCGATCTGGTCCAGATACTGTTCAGCGGCATCCAGCAGCGCGCCTTCGTTGCCACCGTATGCCGACAGGTATTTAGCGTACCCGGTCACCAGTCTGCGTTCGTTAGACGAGATAGCGCCGCCGACAGGTTCCCAGTATTCGAAGCCGAGGTTGAGCAGCGCGAAGAAGCGGCGGTGAAATGCCGGGTTGCGGACCTGTTTGAACTCAGCCACCAGCACGGCGCCGAGCTTGATTTTTGATTGCAGAATATCGCTGGTCTCCGGCGTTGCGGAGATCAGTATTCCTGATTGGTGCTTTATGAGGTGTAATTCGTGCGCCATGGTTGTTACTCCGTGGCGCATAGTCGTCAGGTTCTGGTTGTTCAGACCAGTGTGCTGATTATGCTAGATATACGGTAAAACGGTCAATTTTTTGCGGTCATTTCTCTGACTACTTCCAGCAGAGTCGTTCGGGACCAATAATGATCATCTTTGTTGAGCTTCCGGCTTAAAACCTTCCCATCGGATGACGACAGAATGAATCGATCGCTGGCGGCCAGTTCAAAAGACAAAATTTCGCGGCCACTGGCATCTGTGATGGTCGCTCTAAAGTCTCCAGTAGGAGCTGAGTCAATTGCACCCACAACATTTCCCCCTGAGCGACATCCAGACGCAATAAAAAATACCCAGTAACCGCACAGGAATGGGCGCGGTTATCACAAAAATACTCAATAAAACCAGTCGTCCGCACTTTCCCAGGTTTCCTGGAGGATTTGCTCGACTCGCTTTTTGTCGCCGTCTGCACCACCGAGAACGCTCAAGCCGTCGGAACCTGCGCGACGCACAATCAGTTTGCAATCGTCGTAGTTCTGGCTCAGGCGGCGAAGCAGTTCAGTTTGCAGCGCAGCTTCTGCGCCAGTGGGCAGTTTTTTGGTTTTGTCGATCGTCACTTCAACTTTCATAATTCCTCCCGCTCGAAATACTGTATAAATAAACAGTATACCCATACGGGAGATTTATCAATCCCGAAAAAGCATTTTTTGTGCAAGTTACCGCGTTGTTTCCATTGTGTTTTTATATCAGCAACAAAAAACCCGCCGAAGCGGGTTCATCGTGATCAGGTTGAGATAGTCCGTTCAAATGACAGGTAGTTCATCGTCAGGCGTTCGCCTCAGGTCGTTGACAGTGTATGTCACCACCCCGGCTACATCGACGTCATCAAGCGCCTCACCTTCCAGCGATTCGCCATCGTCGGTGATCAGCGCTTTTCCCAACAGTTTTGCAAACTGGTTACGTGAGCAGTGATTAATCAGCACCATATCACCCTGCTCAGCACGCAGAGAGCGGTCTATTACCGCGTAGCCAGCTGTTGTCTCAATGACCATGCAGTTAGCGTCCACCTGACACAGGCTCTCAACTGTCAGCGGCGTTTCTATGTAATCTTTTGCTGGGACGGGAAGGCCATGCGACGCCTCATCAATAAAATACTGTATGCATAAACAGTATTATTTTATCGATGACGCGTCAAGGTGATCACTTCTTCTCGTTCTGCGACGCCATGTCGAGATAGCGCGGGTCAGATGCTCTCGGTAGTGTCAGGCTCTGCTCGCGGTAGTAGCGTACGCGCTCCATAAAATACTCGCGCAGGTGTTCAGGCTGCTCGCGCGCTACCTGCTCGGCGATAACCGGCATATTCATGCGTTCTTTGTACGCCACGCCACTTGCCGCAAGGTCAACGTTTACCTTGTCCTGCTCGTCTTTTGATTTTGCTGCGATGTTGAAATCAGACATAAGAAAATCCCCCGGTATCTGAGGGGATTATAGGTCAGGCCGCTTTTTGTTTCGACTGGCACATTTCCGGCAGGTTCGCCCGCACCAGCGCCTCAGCAAACGGTGGCGGCACGGCGTTGCCGCAGCGCGCAACCTGCTTGTCCTTCGGGTACTTCTTGCCTGTATAGTCCTGGTCAATGATGTACCACTCCGGGAAGCCCTGCGCGCGGTATAGCTCATGCGGTTGCAGCATGCGCATGCCAATATCAACGATGCGGTAAGTGATACCGTCAACAGTCACCAGCCCGTCGCAATCCTCGCCGCAGTATTCCCGCAGGAAATCCAGCGTTTGCTGTGCACGGTGCTCGTCATACCCGTCAGCTGCCAGTGTGGTTTTCACCTCCCCTACGTGCTGGCCACCAGCGGTGACCGTTGGCATAGGCTCATCCGTGCGCTGACCGTCCCGGCAAGTTCCGCGCAGCTTCACCAGGTGTGAGGCGACGACAGCATGGTGATCGACGGTGGTGACCGAGTGTGCTGGTTCGTCCAGGCTGACGCCCGGGCCGGAGTAGTTCCCGCCGTAGTGTTTCGCCAGGAACGCGCTCACAGTGGCAAATTTATTGCCGCCGGCGGTAACGGTGCCCAGCGGGTTGTCCAGTTGCAGCACGCGCGGTTCCTGCCGGGGCGTTCGCCGTACCCCATCTGAATCAGCGTCGGCGTCACCAGTTGCGATTTGCCGCCACCGCCCGCCGTGATAGTCGCGCTTGGCTCATCTGCCCGGTGGCCGATGCTGCCGCCGAACTGCCGGGCGATGACCGGCGCAACCAGACAGGCCCGGGATTGCTTCATGATGGTATGGGCAGGTTTATCCAGCGGGCGCGGCTTCGCCTGGTACTCACTGCCGCCGTTTCCAGCCAGGAACGGGTCAGCGCCGCCTCAACTACCCGAGAGCATGCCCATTCCCGCCCGGGCGCGCTGACGTGCCAGCGGTAACCGTCGGTACAGGCTCAGTAACTGGCTGGCCGGTTGCGCCGGTGCGGAACTTCGTCAGGTGCGGTACGGCGATCGCATAGCCGTGCTTTTTGGTAATGGTCTGCAGCGGTGCGTCAAGCTCCTGGCCACGGAAGCAGTCATAACTTCCTTTCGAGGTGGTGTGGTTACACTTCACGATAAACGGCGACGGGCTATCGATAACAAACCGCTGGATGCCGCGCGCGATCCGCTTCAGCGTATTCTCTGCCAGAGACTTTTTGCGGTCGAAAATGCTTGGGCCGGAATTGACCAGTCGATGCATTCTGCCGCAGTGCGCCACGGCGCCAGCTTGCCACTCAGAACGGCAGCTGATTTCGGATCGCCGTGCGTTACCTCCGGCCACACAATCGGCTCCCCGTCCCGGCGCATAACCATGAAAAACCGTTTCCGGATAGTCGGCGCGCCGTAGTCGCATGCGCGCAGCTCGCGGTACTCAACGACATAACCCAGCCCTTTTACCAATCGCGCAGCGTCTTTGCTGTCGAGAGGGATCCCAGAAATTCGCAGCACTCCACCAGCGCAGGATGATCTGCCGGAATGCCGGTTGTCAGCATGCCAACGAAGGCCTGGAATGTTTCGCCGATGCGCGCCGGATCAGGGCGCATTTCTGCCGCCAGCAGCGGCCCCACGTTTTGAACTCTTCGACGTTCTCCAGCATCATCACCCGCGGGTCAACATCCAGCCCCCAACGCAAAGTTACCCACGCCAGCCCACGAATCGCTTTTTCAACGGGTTTAGCGCCCTTCGCTTTCGAGAAATGGCGGCAATCCGGCGAGGACCATACCAACGCAACACGGCGGCCAGCGGTCGCAACCTTCGGGCGAACCGCATAAACCGACTCGCAATAGTGCAGCGTGTTCGGGTGGTTAGTGGTGTGCATCGCTATCGCGTTCGGGTCGTGGTTGATCGCAATATCCACGCTGCGGCCGGTCGCCATTTCAATGCCAGTAGATGCCCGCCGCCGCCAGCAAAATTATCAACAATGATTTCTGAATCTCTCACGCGTATTTCTCCATGGCAGCGGCCAGCGAACGGGCCGCGGTGATGATTGACGGTACCGGCATTTTTTCCAGCCACATGCGATTGATATGGTGCTGCAGGCGGCGCTGGTGATGCGCCGGGAGTTCCCCGGCGACTTCAATCTGAGATAAGACCATGCCGACTTCGGCAGGCCATACCGTTTCAGGAACCTCCACCAGCAGCAGACCTTCCAGCTCAATAACGCGCTTACAGGCGTACTCGAGTAATGGGTCCATTACTTCACCTTCACGCCTACACCGGCGATAATGCAATCTCGCTCAATCGCTTCCTTCACCCAGCGCTTATAGGTTTCAGGATGGAATACTTCATGCCTGGCTGTTCCGCTCCAGAATGCTTTCGAACTGACATCAGGCAGGCTGATGGTCAACCGTTTACCGCTGGTGACATCGTTAACCGGCGTTGCATTCATGCCGCTGGGCGACTCGGCATTTTTCGGTGAAGAATCCAGCGTTGGCGCGGTCTGCATGCCGGGCGGCAACACCTGCACTTTTGCGATGCTCCTGCAGTTTTGTGGTACTCCTGCAGTTTTTCGCCACTCCCGCAGCTCTTTCAGGGCCGCCAGCTGGCGCGGATAAAGTCCGTAGCGTTCAAGCCCCAGATGAGATGGTCAAGTTCTTCATCGGTTACTGGTGCTTGAGGGCTTTTAAGTTGGTTGTCATGCTGCGCTTTCCTCTGGTTTGTTCACGATTACACCGTCATAAACCTCTTTGAGATGACCGCGTAAATCCATGCGGCGTAGTGCACTAAACATGTAATCGCACTCGGCCTGTTTGTTGGCCTGGAATGGTTTGCTATCCCGGTTAACCCACAGTCCGTTTCCGGGCCAGCCATGCACTTTCTTAACCCGACCTTTGACGACGTGAAGCAACCCCCAACCCGGCGGTAAATCTTCAACATTCACAATGCCCGGCTCGCTAATCATGAAACGCCAATCACCCATACCCTTCTCTGGCTCAACCCGGAAAGGCTTCTTGCGGTCAGCTAGCAGGTCAGAGCGAGAGCATTTAGCTTCAATCAGACAACTAGCGCCGTTTCGAAAGCCGATTGCATCAGCCTGTTCGCCGTAAGGAGTCCAGGCGCGGAAGCGGTCATGAAAAGCGACTTTGAAGCCGTTATTTTGCAGGAACCGGCAGGCGATCAGACAAAGCTCGTCGTGCGTTACTGGCAATAAGCTCATTGTCCTTCTCCTTCGATAACCTGGATGCCAGCGGCGACCAGGATGCTGACCACCTGCCGTTTTGAATATGCCGGATAGCTGTGATCCGCATACGTACAGGATGGCAGCGGTAGTTCAACGGCACAGGACTCCAGTTCAGCGATACGCTGCTGCGCCTTCTCCAGCGCATCTTCACCTGCTAACTGAGCCAGTCCCGCCGCCTGAAATGCTTGAGTGCAAACTTGCAGCTCCTGGTGGAAGTACAGCGCCGTGATAGCCAAGCGCTCTTTTTCACCGATTGTTGGGGTGCCACCCTTAGCAATTTCCAGGATGCGCTCGACGGACATGCGCTGCGCCAGTGCGGTGATATCGTTCATTGGGCAGCTCCTTCAGTCTTTACAGGAATGAAACGCGACGGTGACCAATCGCAATACGTGTCCGTTTCGGTATGTCCGAACATCGCTTTACAGCGCTGGATATGGTGGCAATTACCACACGTCACGCCAGCGGGTAGACGCATTTTGTCCGGGTCTGCCGGGTCGTAGTTCAGCGCTTTGATGTTGTCCTTCATTGGGCTGACTCCTTCACAAAGATGATCCAGTGGGTTTTGTCGTTCTTTCCGGTACGCTGGCCAATCGCTGGTTTCTCGTCAGTGAGTGCCAAAATCTGGCTGACAGGGATCTGCGTTTCGTTCCATTTGAAAATGAGCACACCGTGTGGCCGCAGAACGCGAAACGCCTCTTTGAACCCAGCGCGAATGTCAGCACGCCATGTTTTTTTGTTCAGGCGCCCATATTTTTTGCCCATCCACGCGGTCTGGCCTACACGTTCCAGGTGTGGAGGGTCAAACACGACAACCGGGAATGAATCGTCGGCGAACGGCAGCGCCCGGAAATCTGCAATCAGGTCAGGACTGATAACCAGGCGGCGGCCGTCGCACAGCTTGTGCTCTTCAGCTCGAATGTCAGCGAATACCGCGCGAGTATCGCGTTTGTTGAACCAGAACATGCGGGAACCGCAGCACACATCAAGAATAGAGGCCTCACTCATTGTGCGGCTCCTTCTAACGCGGCGGAGATTTCTTCGAAAAACTTCTCCCGACTGTGGCTGGTCATGGCCGGTACGAACGCAGCCATCAGCATGCCCTGATCGCAGTTTTCATCGGGATCCGAAAATAAAAACACTTTCTTATCGAGGCGAGTTTTTGCCTCCTGCAACTGCTCGTTTTTACTGGCGCGCTGGATATATTCCGCGATGATTGCGATCGCCTTTTTGGTTTGAATCACTGTGGTTTCGTTCATGCTCACGCCCTCCCCGCGTCTTTGTTGCGTTTGTACTGCGCCATCAGCATCTGAGCCGGTGTCGGCCCGGTTGCCGCTTTCGGTGCAGCCAGCGCGCGGCGGATTGGTGGCACTGGTTTGCCCGACTGCACCCGGCGCTCCCACATGTCCAGAACGGCGACAGCTTCGCGCTCCAGTTCCTGGCGGCTCAACTGGCCCTCAGTGCTACGGTGGCGCAGTTCCAGGCAGATGTGATACAGCACAGGTTTAGGCCATGGGTATTGCTCGCTGGACGGGTAACGGAAAACCAGCTTCTGCCACTTCCAGTACTCGGCCATGACGTCAGCAGCGCTAATGCCAAGCGCGCTACGGCCTTCACGACACCAGGCAATGAATTGCCCCGGCGATGGTAAGAACGGGCGCTCCTGACGGCGCGCAACGCGCAGACCGGCGTTTACCTGTTCCATGGTGGTAATCCCGTTCTCGCGGAATGCCAGCAACCACTGGCGGCGCAGTTCGTTGAATGCGTCCTGGTCGTTGAAGCTGTGGACACTGGCCGGGAAAGCGGCGCGCAGCGCGCTGAACAGTGCGTTGAAGATTTCAGCCGTCTGCTCTGCCTGCGGTGTCTGGGTGTCCTGCGCCTCCGGCATGCCATGGGCCACGCGTACAAAGTTTTCACGGTCGAAGTTGACCATCTGTTCAGAGAGAGTTTTCATCGAACACCCCGTTGATCCAGTCTGTGTTGTTGAAATCGATAGCCTGGCGGCCGCCAGTGGTTGCTCGAGCAGCGCCAGCATCACGCTGGAGGCTTAGCGTGTCCCATTTGGCACGCAACTTTGCCGGAGAGAGGATGTTCGTATGCCAGAAAGCGTCCTTGCTGGCCCACAGGAACAGCTCGCAAATTTCACGGTGACTGTGACCGTCAAGCTCGCGCATCAGACGCACATCGTTAGCCCAGGAGGCCATGATAGGTTTCTTCGGGAAGGGTTTAACTTTCTCGACCAGGACAACGAGCCATTCGGCGCATTGCTGGTCTGCCGCTGTTCCCACCTGGTAAAGTTCGGGGTGTAAATCACGGCGTCAGGATGAGCAGATAAAAACTTATTCAGACGGTCGTCAGAGGATTCGTCAGAATTCTCGGACGATGATCTTTTAATATTGTTATTGTTATAGTCTTGGGTGTCTACCGTTTCCGGGAAGGTTTTTCCCGATTTCGGGAAGGATATTCCTTTTTCGGGAAGACTTTTCCCGTTTTCGGTTTGTCTAAAATCCAGGCAGAAAGCTCAGTATTTATACCGACAGTTTTCATCACGCCTTGCTTACGACTGAAGATAATCCCACGCTCAGAAAGCGACCGAATTGCATCAGAAACGTGTGAATCGCTGAGGCCTGTAAGCTCGGAAATTACTGTGTTTGTAACCCGGTCCTGTTTTTTATTCCATCCGTAGGTTAGCCAGATCACCGCCTCCAGACACTGCCACTCACGCCCGGACATGCGCAGGCGTGGTTTTAGTTTCTGAATCTCGTTAGCAATCCGGGTATACCCATTGGACAGGTCGGCCATACGACCTCCTGTGTTCTCGACGTTTATGGGAAATTTGATAACTTCAGCGGTGTTTGACATACTGACTCCGCAATAACGCACCGTTTTTGCACTCGAAGACTGGCTGTGTTGGCGCACAACAGTCTTCACCTTTTCAGAACAGCCCAGGCTGCGGCTGATTACGCTTAACACGTTTCTTCTCGAACTTGTCTGATGGCAGTGTTTGCTTCTCTGCCCATAACTTCGCGTGTCGCAATACATCGTCAAAAATCCTCCCTTACGACTGGCCTGACTCATACGCTTGTACATGTCGACTGCCTGAAATGCCCCCCCCTGCGCCACTGCCGCAGTGAAGCCCTGTCGGATGAGTTCTTCGCGAACGTGTTTTTCCACGAATTCAATGTGATTCATCACAGTAACCCCGGCGCCATGGCTGCCAAGCTCGTCACCACAGCAGCGATCGATTCCGTCGGCAGGAAACGCAGTAGCGCTTCGGCTGCTTCCCTCACCTCTTTCTCAATCCGTTGCACCGGTTGCCCGAGCAGCTTTGCCTGGTGCGCTTCAGTGCACTCCTTCATCGCATCGGCAATCAGCTCGGCTTCCGTCTTTGCGAGAAGCCCGTATTCGCGCGCCACCTTCTCGTTATCGCGAGACATTACGTCTGCAATGACCGGGATCAGCAGCGTCAGGTTTTTATCGTTTTTCGGCCCCGGCTCGTTAATCATTCGGAAGAAGTTCTGCCGGGTGTTAACCTCAGAACCGGCCAGCAGCAGACCGCGCCCGCCGCGAGCAATCCACTCCTTAGCCACCAGCTGCGAGATGTAGATCTGCGCCTGTCCCGGTGTGGCTTTCTGCCAGGCGCGCACGGCTTCGCGAATGCGAGTTAGCTTACTGGTATTGCGAGTAACGCTTTGATAATTCGATATCACCGCTGGCTGCGGCGTTCCTGTATCCTGGTGAAAATTGAGAGCCTGCATGATTACGCTCCTTGCTTTGGTAGTCCGTCGGTTGGGTTGGGGTATGACGACGGATCAATTTCATGGGGGGTGACTTTCCAATTGAGGATTTCGCACAAAGGAACAATCCGCTTTGTTGGAATGACGCCTTTACGAAGCCATTTACCAACGGCTTGCGAAGAAATCCCGAGGTGTTCGCCAATGCTCACTTGTGTCATGTGGTTACTGATTTTTGCTTTGAGTTGATTGTTCATGCTGTTCTCCAGTTGTTCGTGCGATTGACTGAAGATTACCACTTAAAACTTTAGGTTCCAACAAAAATCAACCCAATAGTTCCAATGAATAATGGAACTGATGGTTGTAAAATGAAAATATGAATAAAAACCTTCACCCAATATTCTCTCAGCGCATCCAGCAAGTTATGGATGAGAACGGTTGGTCTATGGCTGATCTTTCAAGGCGCGTAATGCTGTCCCACACATCAATAAGGAAGTGGGTTTCTGGCGTGTCTGTTGCTAGCGGTGAACGGCTAAAAAGATTGTCGGCAGTTACAGGGAGACCCGAATATTGGTTCTTCATGGAGCCAGGTTCGGAAGGTAGTGAATCAGAGATAAGGCCAAGAGTTCTCGATGAAAAAGAAGATGCGTTATTGGCGCTCTTCAACCAACTGCCGGAAGCCGAAAAACTTAAGGTAATCCTTCACACAAAATCAGTCGTTAACCACCTAGACTCCTCAAGGACGAAGTTTCAGATCTGATTAACGAATTAAAAAAATAACCCTCCTGGTTTGAAATCGCTCAGATAGCACCCGAAGCGGTGCTTTTTTTCGCCCCAAAATAGAACCAATAGTTCCACATTGCACTTTACACATCGAACTATTGGTTGTATTGTTTGTTGCATCGACAACAAGCGCATCGTTGTCAGGTGAAATGTTCCGCTAGCCGGCGACAAGGCAAGACACAAAGAGTGGGCTTCGCGGTGGTGAAGTGCAGAGTGAAAAAGCTCAACCGTGGGTATCAGCTACACGGCGCCACCAGCGAAGTTCACTGAGTTATCAACGGCCAAGGCAAAACACAGGAGACTGGCAATGATTAAGCAATATCAGGATGTGAAAGTTAGCGACCTGCAGTGCATCTATGACATCCAGGGTGACGAGACCATTTGTGATGCTGATAGCCAGCAAGCAGTGATCGAATCTTCTACCTATGAATGGCTGATCGCCGATTCAGCTAAATATGGGTTCGGCGTATGACCGGGCCGCTGTTTGCTCTGGTGTTATCGGTCGGCATGACAAACGGCACCTATCAGGAAATCGTTCTTGGCGTGTACGACAACCAGCAACAATGCGAAATCGCTGCAGTTGAGCAGCATGTTTCTGGTGAATGTTACCCGGTAGATGCGGTCATTCCAGCCGATGAAATCCCGGCATCAAGGCAGTTTTAAGGAGTGGTTATGCAGGAGAAGAAATGCGCTTACCACCTGTGTGGAAAGCCGATTGAGCAAGGCAAAGAAGTGAAGAACACGCTGACGCTGATCCACGGCGCGCAGCTGAAGCATGAAGAGCGCGATTACTGCTGTGTACGTTGCGCCTCTTACGACCAGATGGCCCACGATTCATAACGTAAAAACCCGCGCAAGGCGGGCCTGTACGTCCGGTGCTTCCGACCAAAGTTACACCGGAGATTTTCAAAAACCAATGAACACACCCAATGGGCGCTATCAATGGCCCGGGATTCTAACATCCAAAAAAGAGGATTGAACATGGAATTTCCATTTGTTATCAGAGCCACACAAAAATCAGGAAAGCCTGATGCTTTTGTCTGGATTGATGCAAAAACCGAATCTCGCGCAGCGCTGATGTTGGACGTCGCGCTGGAAGATGCTGGCATTGAAACTGGCCGCGGCAAAGACTACATGAAGCCCGTCCGTACCGATTTCCCGGTATTTAACGACCTGCCGGAAGAAAACACTGTTGATTTAACCTGGTGCGAACGCTACGAACTGGCCGAGGACCAGCGCACCTGGCAGCTGAAAGCTGGCGCGGCACCGCAGGATTCCTTCCATCAGGAAGAAGCTGGTTCTGATGATACAGGTGCTGATACTGAAGAAGAGCAGGAAGAGGAAGAAAACTCAGCTGGCAGCAAAATTATCGACACGCTCGACAACATCGCGCCGATGGGCTTTCGCGTTCAGCTGCTGGCTCAGTTCAATGCCGAAGGTGGTCACGTATGGCACATCAACAAGGAAACCCGCGCGCACCTTGCCAGTCTCGAAATGGACACGGATAACACCTATGTTCAGAACCTGCTGCTGGCCGTCGAGAACTGCCCGGAAGTTAAAGCATTCGACATGCCGACGCTCTGGAAACTGACCGACGCGGTGAAAAAGGTTTTCCCGCAGGATAAGCGCAGCGAACTAAACCTTGTGATCCAGTTCGTCAAAGCGTGGGTGAATACCGAACACCTCGATCGCGTGCTGCTGGTCAAAGAGTGGCAGAAAGGTAACCGCGTGGCGCTTATTCAACGCACCGACGTTAAAACCAACGCTGGCGGCGGCAATAAGACTGATCGTAACCCGACCCTTATCCACACGCTGGACACTCTGGACATTGAAATTGCGCTGGCCACTCTGCCAATGGACTTCAACATCCATGATGTTCCTGGTGGAGTTTTCCGCCGTGCAAAAGAGATCGTCAGTAAGAAAGAGAGTCCGTTCAAAGAGTGGTCTGAAGCGCTGCGTAAAACGGCTGGCATTCTGGACTACTCGCGTGCTGCTATCTTCGCTCTCATTCGCGGCGCCGCCGAGAACGTTCACCACTTCCCGGTCAGTCTGCAGACTTATATCAACGCAAATCTGACGGAATCCGACCACGAGCACCCAACCGAAGAAACCCTGGCGGCAGCTGGTCACGTTCCAGAAAAAAGCTGGGAAAACGAGATAAGCCACCGACTGGCAGCCGAACGTGGGGAATTCGTTCCGGGTATCAGCGACCCTACGGATCCGAAGTGGGTGCATGAAGACTTGACCAAACCACAACCAGAAATCGCCAACATGGGCAACGGAGTTTTCTCCATCGATGGCCTGATGGGGAGCAGCCGGAACCAGCGCTTTCTGTCGTTGACCAGGTACGCCAGCGCGCCGCTGAAGAAAAATTACATCAAACCAATACCGAGGAAACCACCAGTGATGTGCAGATGGAAGAGACTGAGCGCGCCGAAAGCAAAGATAACGATGCGGTATCAGCAGGCGAAAGTGTTGTGGAAGATGATCCGCAGACAGATACCGTAGACGCAGCAGCGATTCTGGCCGCCGCCGCGCCGAGTCTGGCCAGCGCGACTTCAATGAGCGACGAACAATCCGTGCCGGAAGTCGAAACCGCGCAGGAGGAAGCCACCGAAGCGCCGGAGAAACCGCAGCCAGCACCAGTTGACGAGTACCCCGCTTTCTTTGAGCCTGGCCGCTATGAAGGTCTGCCGAACGAGGTTTACCACGGCGCCAACGGCATCAGCTCCACGCAGGTGAAAGACGCGCGCGTGTCCCTGATGTACTTCAATGCCCGCCACGTGGAGAAGACCATCGTCAAAGAGCGCTCTCCGGTGCTGGACATGGGCAACCTGGTGCATGCGCTGGCGCTGCAACCAGAACAACTGGATGCAGAATTCAGCGTTGAACCGGTTATCCCGGAAGGTGCGTTTACCACGACGGCAACGATCCGCGCCTTTATCGACGAGCACAACGCCAGCCTGCCGGCGCAGCTGTCTGCCGACGACATCAAAGCGTTGCTGGAAGAATACAACGCCACCCCGCCGCCGCAGGTGCCGCTCGGCGCTTCGCTTGAAGAAACCGGACAGAGTTACATGGCGCTGCCCGCGGAGTTCCAGCGAATTGAAGACGGTCAGAAGCAAACCGCAGCGGCGATGAAAGCCTGCATCAAAGAATACAACGCCACCCTGCCGCCGCAGGTGAAAACCAGCGGTAGCCGTGACGCGCTGCTGGAGCAGCTGGCGATTATCAATCCTGACCTGGTGGCGCAGGAAGCACAGAAACCGCAGCCACTCAAAGTATCCGGCACGAAGGCCGATCTGATTCAGGCGGTGAAGTCTGTTAACCCGGGCGCCGTGTTCGCCGACGAACTGCTGGACGCATGGCGCGAAAACCCGGAAGGCAAAGTGCTGGTCACCCGCCAGCAGCTGAGCACCGCGCTGGCCATCCAGAAAGCGCTGCTGAACCACCCTACCGCCGGCAAGCTGCTAACGCACCCAAGCCGCGCTGTTGAGGTGAGTTATTTCGGGTTCGACGACGAAACCGGGCTGGAAGTCCGTGTACGCCCGGATCTGGAAATCGACCTAGACGGTGTGCGCATCGGCGCCGACCTGAAAACCATCAGCATGTGGAACGTGAAGCAGGAAGGTCTGCGCGCCAGGCTGCACCGGGAAATTATCGATCGCGACTACCACCTGAGCGCAGCGATGTACTGCGAAACCGCAGCTCTTGACCAGTTCTTCTGGATTTTCGTCAACAAAGACGAGAACTACCACTGGATCGCCATTATTGAAGCATCTACCGAGCTGCTGGAACTGGGCATGCTGGAGTACCGCAAGGCGATGCGCGCTATCGCGACCGGCTTTGATACTGGCGAGTGGCCAGCGCCGATCACCGCTGATTACACCGATGAACTGAACGACTTCGACCAACGCCGCCTTGAAGCGCTGCGTACTCAGGCATAAGGGGAATGAACATGTCTACCGTGATTACTACCAACGAAAACAAGACGCAAATGATCGACAACATTTCCATTTTGACCAATGGAGAACTCTTTGACCGCCTGCGCACCTTGTCGGCCGTGATGGCTAACAGTGGTGCGTTCGTGCCTGACCACTTCCGCGGGAAACCTGATGCTTGCATGGCTGTGGTCATGCAGGCTGCTCGATGGGGCATGGACCCGTTCGCCGTCGCTCAGAAGACCCATATTGTTAGCGGCGCATTGGGCTACGAAGCGCAACTGGTTAATGCCGTCATTACCAAGATGTCCCCACTAAAGATCGCCTCCATTACGACTGGTTTGGTCCATGGGAAAACATCATTGGCCGATTTGTAGAAAAGACCAGCACGAAAGGCAACAAGTACATCGCGCCCGGTTGGGATCTGCGGGATGAGTCTGGTGTTGGCGTGAGAGTGTGGGCCACGATGAAAGGAGAAGATGAGCCACGCGAATTGGTACTCATGCTCTCGCAAGCTCAGGTTCGCAACTCGACACTTTGGGCAAGCGATCCGCGCCAGCAACTCGCATATCTCGCTGTTAAACGCTGGGCCCGCCTGTACTGTCCGGATGTGATTCTAGGTGTTTACAGCGCTGATGAAGTCGAAGATCGAGAAGAAAAGGTTATTAATCCAGGGAATGCACAAAGGGTGAGCGTAGCTGAAATTGCAGGTGACACAATTTCAACCACCAGCAGCGCGCGTGAATCCGCAGTGAATGTTGACGCGATCGCTGACGAATTCCGGGACCGGATTGATGCCGCCGAGGATATCGACGCAGCGAAAGCCGTGGGCGAAGACATCAACCAGGCCAAGGCGACTTTGGGCTCAGCACTGTTCACCGAACTAAAGAACAAAGCCACGCAGCGATATCACCGAGTGAATGCTCGGAACAAAATCGAGGCAACGATTAACTCCCTGCCGTCTGCCGGCGAACCGGACGCAGCCGATTTGTTTACGAAGGCAGAAGCAACACTCACCGCAGCGCGCCGTCACCTGGGCGATGAAGTGTACGAGCAGTTCCGCGTAACGCTCGACGACATGAAACCGGAATACGTTGGCTAACGGAGGTCGGCCCGGCTGGGGCCGAATTATCAGCATGGTAGATAAATTTGAACGTCAGAAAGCGGTCGCTCATTACCTGCTCGAAAATCCGCAGGCCTGTCCCGCACAAATCAGTGAAGCGCTTTGCCTTACCGACCGGGCTACGCGCTACGTTATCGGCGTGATGACGGAAAGCGGCATGATTATCCGCACCCGAAATACCGTCGATGGCCGTATTCACAATTTCGTCGTAAGCGACTGGTATGCCGACGAACTGGTAAACGGACCAGCACCGGAGCCGACAGAACACGGCCAGTTACGGCAACTGCAGGCGACTGCTACGCAACTGGAAAAGCGCGGATTGTGGCGCCGGGCAGCGACCGTTTGGGCAGAGTTATCCCGCCTCCAGAAAACGGTCACTGGTGTTGCCCTGATCGCCTCTCAGCGTAACCGCTGCGTTCGGAGGGCCAGAGCATGAAGCTAATCAACCGCGGCAGTAAACAATCCCCGCTCGCTCGCCAGGCATGCGCCATCGCCCTGGCTACGCATCAGGAGCGCTACGGCGACTACGGTCGCAGCAAAATGAAAGAAACGTACACGGTGCGGGTTGAAGGCGTGAAGGTCTGGGTGGAAGTAGTCAACCGTAGTCGAAGCTATGTAGCCACTGCGATGACCGGGATGCGTCGGCTGCGTTCGCTGCCGGGCCAGGTGAATTGATTAATACTGAAATGGCCCGGACAGGGCCACTGGAGAAAATGATGAGCAAAGCTACTAACAAATTTGAGCTGATGAACACCCGCGAAATTTGCGAACAATTAAGGATTTCGTCGAGAACGCTTGATCGCTACCGGAAGCGCCCGCGTAACAGCAACCCATTCCCGGAGCCTGACTGCGCATACATGGGCGGATCCAATAAGTGGCTAAAAACCAAAGTCGAAGAATGGCAGCGCCGGGAAATGTCGCGTCCTGTTCGCCGCCCTATGTCTCACCTGAACTTGCCTCGCGATAACAGGGGTCGGCTTATCCGGTCTGACGCGGCGTGAATTCCAAAACATCGGGCTCGATGATGCTCATCAATCGGGCCCACCACCTGCCGTATGCCTCTCTCATTTCCTCGATATAGGTGTGCTTATCGTACACCGACCACACACCAGGTAGTTTATGGCCGAGCATTATCTCGGCGATATGAGGATCTGTGAGTTCAGAAAAATTCGTTCTCGCCGTCCGGCGCAGGTCATGCACAGTGAAGTGGGGATCTGTTCGTTATATGCCTTGAGCATGAACTTCACCAGGTTACTGCTGATGCTCATGTGGAAGCATTCGCTCATTGGCCTGTCTTCATACTTCGAGAAAATAAAGCGGCCCGGTGCCAGCGCGATCGCCCGCTGCAACATTGGTAGCATTTCAGGAATGATCGGGCGAAGAATTGGCTTTTTAGTTTTCCTGCCTGTTTTGTGGTTCTCCCACGGTACGGTCCAGATCCCTTCTTCAAAATCAAAGTGCGTCACTTCGGCCTTACGGAGTTCACCCACCCTACATGCCCACACCAGACATAATTTATAGAGAATTTTATTCCGCTCAATTAGCCGGGAATCCTCAATGGCTCGCCAGACAAGCGCCATCTCTTTACGGTCCAGGGTTCGTTCACCCATTTTTTTCTGGATGCCAAAATCGCGCCCGGACAATTCAGATAACGGGTTCACCTCCAGCAACTGGCGCTTCACCGCCCATGAATAGCATTGCCGACCATTGCTGATTACCCGGCGGGTGATCTCAGAGTACCCTTCCGCAAGCCGGTCAAGAACAGTGAGCCAGTTGTGCAGCGTAAGCTGATGCGCGGGATATCTGCCGAGCTTGGGGAAAACATGAAGTTCGAATGAGCGCAGAATCTGGTCAGCCGTTTCTTTCTGGATGCAAACCATGGAGTACCATTCGCGGAATAGTTCCTCAAACGTGTACTGGCTGTTAATTTTGGCTTTGTCGAGACTTTGTCGGATCCGTGGATTTTCGCCGCGAGCAAGAATAGCCGACCACTTCGCCACTTCGTCACGCGCAGCTTTAAGACCAAACTCCGGGTAGCTGCCAATCGTCATTTTGTCTTGCTTGCCCAGGAAGCGGAAGCGGTAAAAGAAGGTAACCGCCCCCTTTTTGGAAATGCGAACCCACAGGCCGTCTCGGTCTGCCTTCTCTTCAACTTTTTCACGTTCGCGCCCGAGGCACGACTTTAGATAACTATCGGAAATAGCCATGGTTTTTCTCTGCGTGTGTCCATCAGAACGGGAGGCTCTGTGTCCATCATAGAATATGGACGCACTGGTGGACACAAAAACCTTGGCTTATGATGTCGCAGGTTGACTGTACATGCAACCAGTATAATTTTTGTGAAAGCTGATTTGACGGGATCTTACGAGGTTTTTGTCGGGGTTAGCGGCGGGTGTCTTTGTTGCGATTATCGATATGTGCAATGATGGAGAAGTTACGTATATTCTTCATATATTAAAATATTTATGCCTTACGGATACTTTGAGGCCGCGGTACGGAGCCTGACATTGTTGTCGTTCGAAAACGCCGCATTCTACACTACAACCGCGCAACCAGGAAATGCTCTTCCCGCAAGCATAGCGCTTCCTGCGAGGAGCGTTCCAAAAAATAAAGCCAGTGTAATCACTGGCTCATTTCAGATGAAGATGCCGTGCGAATCAGGTCGGGGGAAGCCCCACGCTGATGATGACCGGCTGCCAGGTTTGCCGCGCGGCAAGGCGTGGTGAAAACCCTTTCGCAATAAGAAATCCACCGACACCGCCCAGCACCGCACCACACAGCGCGGCGATATCGGTGCCGAACAGCACCTGAAATAGCGCCGCGACCACAAACAAACCGAGCAGCGGAGACATATATACCAGCATCGCGGAACCCAACAGGCTGCTTTCGGTAATGCCCAACTCGACCTTTTGCCCGCCACCAGCGGTTCCGCACTCGGTACAGTGATGGTGTGGGTGGTTTGCGGGCCTAACTTATTAAGCACCCGGCTGCCGCAGCCCGCGCGCGAGGCGCAGCTGTTGCAAGAGGCTTTCACATCGCAGCTGACCTGCGCCAGGCCGTTGTCCCACGCGATAACGGTGGCCCACTCTTTAATCATTGCGCGCCCTTGAATTGAATACCGTCTGCGACCCGCTTCGCGGTTTGCGGCGGCAGTTCGCCAACGATGGTGATTTCAGCCTGGTTATGCACCGTGGTGCTCACCGTCCGGCGTCCGGTACGCAGCATTTGATCGCTGCTGTTGGCTGTGGCGCGATTGATGTTAATTGAGAAGCTAAAGAGCCCATCGGAGAACAGGCGCGACTCGACCGGCTATCAACGCTCGGCAACGTGCGGCGGCTGCTGGAAATCTCTTTAAAGCCCTGCGGCACCCAGCCAGCGGACCAATTCAGATCAACATTGTTGTTGGTCGGCACAGAGAGCTGCGGCGGCAGGTTAGCCTTCGCCAGGTTCTGCATCGTGCCTCTGACCTGATCGCCGGTGGTGACAGCAATCACCCGGAATTGCTCCAGCGTTTCGCCATCGCGGTCAAGCAGATCGACGCGCATCGGCAGTTTGCTTTCGGAATCAACCCAGACGATATAGCTGTAGCGCGTGCCGTCTCGCGCCACAACGCGAATCACGTCGCACATGCGATCGGCAATACGCGTACGCCCGACGGAGATAAAGTCGTAGTAAGGCGCCAGACGTTTGAAATCGGTATAGACCAGCGAAGGCAAGGAGTCGACAATGTAGTCGCCGTTCAGCGTGAAGGGATCGAGACCCGGTTCAAAATAGCTGATCTCGTTACCGCGCTGGACCACCGCGCGACGCGGACCGTCCATTTGCAACAGCTCCGCCAGCGGCTGACCGTTCAGACGCACGTGACGATAGCGTAACGATTCCACGCCGGATTTATTGATGCTGACGAACGACAGCTCGTAGTTGAGTGACTGACTGGCCAGATTCATTTCCTGCAACAACGCCCGGACGATACATCAGCCGAGGCGTTTGCGGAGAAGAACAGGCTACCAGCCACAAGTGACATGGCACACCAAAGTTGCTTCATTACTGCGATTGCGTTCCTAAAGTTTGATAGCCTGGCACCTGAACAGCAGCCTGCTGAGTTTGTGCCTGCTCAAACTGAAGCTGTTCTGAATGCAAGCGACGCTGCAATTCATAGTCCTGCAGCATAGCATTAATACGACGACGCTGTTCCTGAACCTGCTGCTGACCGTTACCCGCCGACGCGTCCGAAGGAACGCCCAGGCTAACCGGGCTGGCTTTGCCCATCATCGGCAGCGTGTTAAATACCGGTGACTCAGGTTGAGAGGAATCTGGTTGCCCATTATAGTGCTGAACGCCGACAATAACAGCCAGTGATACGCAAGCCGCCACGCCCATTTGGGTGAGCGAGCTGGCCCATGGACGGACCTTGTTCCAGAACGGCATTTTCTGCCATTGATGAGGTGCTGGCTGGGCTTCAGGAATGAGCGGCGCAGTCGGTATACGAACGGGCTCATTTTCGATGGCGGCCATCACGCGAGAGGAGATATCAAAATGAAGGACTTCACTCGTTTCGCCGCGCAGCGAGTCACGAATGAGGTGATAGCTCTCCCAGGTTTTCTGCAACTCTGTGGAACGTGTTAACTCAGTTAACAGTTCTTTATCCAGCGTTTCACCATCCATTAAGGCGGAAAGTTGTTCTTTCTGCATGCCTAATACCTTTTCCAGTATCCCGCTTCCGTCAACGCCTGATAAGCGGTTGAACTTTATTATCGATAGCTTCTCGCGCACGGAAGATACGTGAACGAACCGTACCTACCGGACAATCCATAATGACCGCTATCTCTTCATAGCTTAGGCCATCGAGCTCCCGCAAGGTAATTGCCATGCGTAAATCTTCCGGAAGCGCTTCAATGGTGCGAAAAACAATCTGTCTCAGTTCTTCTGACAACATTAAGTTCTCAGGGTTCGAAATTTCTTTCAAAGCGCCGCCGCTTTCAAAGTTTTCGGCCTCGTTCGCGTCCACATCGCTGGACGGCGGACGACGCCCTGAGCAACCAGGTAATTTTTAGCCGTATTCACCGCAATGCGGTACAGCCACGTATAGAAAGCACTATCTCCCCGGAAAGAATCCAGCGCACGATAGGCCTTAATAAAAGACTCTTGTACGACATCCGGCACGTCGCCGGATGGCACATAGCGGGAAACCAGGCTCGCGACCTTATGCTGGTAGCGTACTACCAGAAGGTTAAAAGCTTTCTGATCTCCTTTCTGGACCCGTTCAACCAGGACCTGGTCCGTTAACTGCTCGCTCATCCGAGGTAATGTCTCCCCAAACCCTATTCCCATGCGTAATCAGAATGCCACTCCAACACTGCATTATGAGCAAGCAGAAGGTTAGAGTGTCCGGTTTTCGTAAAGTTCCGTTACGCTTTGTTTTTTGTTTCGCAGCAGGCCGTTCATTGTCTGTCATTATAAGTCTGCTGATGTGAACAGATGTGTAAGTTGCGAAATAAAAACGCAAATCCAGTGAAGAGTATCGTAACCCGGCCTTGATTTCACCATAAATAGCGGTGATAACACCTGGCTTTATTCAGATTTTTTGCCCTCGCCCACGCCGCCTTTTCAGCCAGCATGTTTAGCCATTATAACCCTGAAGTAAAAAAACCCTGCACATGTCGCTTTTATAGTGCTAATCTCCGATCACCGTGTTTAGTAAATTAAACAAAGAAGATGAACTCACTTCCAGAACTTTCCTGTGATGTATTGATTATAGGCAGCGGCGCTGCTGGGCTTTCGCTGGCATTGCGCCTTGCGGAGCACAGTTCCGTGATTGTCCTCAGCAAAGGCCCGATGAGCGAAGGTTCTACCTTTTATGCTCAGGGGGCATTGCAGCCGTTTTTGACGAGACGGATAGCATTGAATCACACGTTGAGGATACGCTGATTGCCGGCGCGGGCATCTGTGACCGTCAGGCGGTGTCGTTTGTTGCCAGCAATGCCAGACACTGCGTGCAGTGGCTGATCGATCAAGGCGTGCTGTTCGATACGCAAATCCAGGCTAACGGGGAAGAGAGTTATCATCTGACGCGCGAAGGCGGCCATAGCCATCGCCGTATCCTGCATGCGGCGGACGCCACCGGACGCGAAGTCGAGAACACGCTGGTCAGTAAAGCGATGAGCCACCCGAATATTCGCGTGCTGGAACGCTGTAATGCCGTCGATCTTATCGTGTCGGATAAAGTCGGCCTGCCGGGCACCCGCCGGGTTGTTGGCGCGTGGATCTGGGACCGTAATAAAGAGAAGGTGGAAACCTGTTCGGCGAAGTCCGTAGTGCTGGCTACCGGCGGCGCCTCGAAGGTGTATCAGTACACCACCAACCCGGATATTTCCTCCGGCGACGGCATCGCCATGGCCTGGCGCGCGGGTTGCCGCGTCGCTAACCTCGAGTTTAACCAGTTCCACCCGACCGCGCTGTATCACCCGCAGGCGCGTAATTTCCTGCTCACCGAAGCCCTGCGCGGCGAAGGCGCACATCTGAAGCGCCCCGACGGTAGCCGGTTTATGCCGGACTTTGATGAACGTGGCGAGCTTGCACCACGCGATATCGTGGCGCGCGCCATTGACCACGAGATGAAACGCCTCGGCGTTGATTGCATGTACCTCGACATCAGCCACAAACCGGAAGCCTTTGTGCGCCAGCACTTCCCGATGATTTACGAGAAGCTACTGGGCTGGGTATCGATCTCACCAAAGAGCCGGTGCCGATTGTTCCGGCAGCGCACTACACCTGCGGCGGCGTGATGGTCGACGACTATGGACGCACCGACGTTGACGGCCTGTACGCCATTGGCGAAGTGAGCTATACCGGCCTGCACGGCGCGAACCGCATGGCGTCAAACTCGCTGCTGGAGTGCCTGGTTTACGGCTGGTCGGCGGCGGAAGATATTCATAAGCGCATGCCGTACGCCCGTCAGGTGGAGAAACTACCCGCCTGGGACGAAAGCCGGGTGGAAAACTCTGACGAACTGGTGGTGATTCAGCATAACTGGCACGAGCTGCGCCTGTTTATGTGGGACTACGTCGGCATTGTGCGTACCACCAAGCGGCTGGAGCGAGCCCTGCGCCGCATCACCATGCTACAGCAAGAGCTGGACGAGTATTACTCACGTTTCCGCGTCTCCAACAACCTGCTGGAACTGCGCAACCTGGTGCAGGTGGCCGAGCTGATTGTACGCTGCGCGATGATGCGTAAAGAGAGCCGTGGGCTGCATTACACGCTGGACTACCCGGAACTGCTCGCGGAATCCGGCCCATCGGTGCTCTCGCCGCTGGTTCACATAAATAAATAGAACGCCTGGGTCAGCGCAGTGTAGCCTTCCGAGTACTGCTGCTCTGGCCCACGGATCGTTAGCCTGTCGCTATAGCACTCTCCGCCTTTCGGTGAAAAAGCCAGCAGCACGCGATGCGGCAGGCGCATCTCCGTCTCCACGACGTCGGTTCGCAGACGTAAATGCCAGCCCATTGACAGCGCCTGCTGGGTGAAAGTCTGGCCGATATTTTCCGGTAGCACCACGCAGAAAAAGCCGTCTTCGGTCACCGCATTCGCGGCGCAGGCCAACAGCGCCTGATGGTCGAGCGTGGTGGTGTAGCGCGCCTGTTCTCGCTGCGGCGTGGCGCATTCAACGCCCTGCTCGTAGTAAGGCGGGTTGCTGACGATCAGGTTGTAGCGCGTGGTTAGCCCGGCAACCCACTGCTGGATATCCGCGGTATGCACCTCAATTCGCCCGGCCCACGGCGATTCCGCCACGTTTTCCCGCGCTTGATCCGCCGCCTCTTCATCCAACTCGACGGCGTCGATCGTCACGTTCTCTTCGGTACGCTGCGCCAGCATCAGCGCCAGCAGCCCGCTTCCCGTGCCAATATCGAGGATTCGGTTCACCCGGGCGATCGGCGACCAGGCGCCGAGTAAAATGCCGTCGGTGCCCACTTTCATCGCACAGCGGTCGTGGGCAACAAAAAACTTTTTAAAGGTAAATCCGTTGCGGCGCAGCGCGGATTTAGAATCAGACGTCATAAGTAACCTTGCAGGCCAATCCACATAAGCATTCGGCTATGAACAATACCCGAGAACAGATAGCCATACAAACAGATGAAGATTACAGCCGTAACGTCTATAATCAGCGCCTCACACAGAGGTAATCATGACTGTAACGACTTTTTCCGAACTTGAACTTGACGAAAGCCTGCTGGAAGCCCTCCAGAGTAAAGGCTTTACACGCCCGACTGCCATTCAGGCTGCCGCCATTCCGCCTGCGCTCGATGGACGTGATGTTCTCGGTTCTGCGCCAACCGGCACCGGTAAAACAGCGGCGTATTTGCTGCCTGCGTTGCAGCACCTGCTCGACTTTCCGCGTAAAAAATCCGGCCCGCCGCGTATTTTGATCCTCACGCCAACGCGTGAGTTGGCAATGCAGGTCGCTGACCATGCCCGCGAACTGGCGAAAAACACCCATCTGGACATCGCCACCATTACTGGCGGCGTGGCGTATATGAACCACGCCGAAGTGTTCAGCGAAAACCAGGATATCGTGGTCGCCACCACAGGCCGTCTGCTGCAGTACATCAAAGAAGAAAACTTCGACTGCCGTGCCGTTGAGACGCTGATCCTCGATGAAGCCGACCGCATGCTGGACATGGGCTTCGCCCAGGATATCGAACACATCGCCGGAGAAACCCGCTGGCGCAAACAGACGCTGCTGTTCTCCGCGACGCTGGAAGGCGAAGCGATTAAAGACTTCGCCGAGCGTCTGCTGGAAGATCCGGTGGAAGTCTCCGCGACGCCGTCCACCCGCGAGCGCAAGAAGATTCACCAGTGGTACTACCGTGCCGACAACTATGAGCACAAAGTTGAGCTGCTCAAGCACCTGCTCAAGCAGGAAGACGCCACCCGTACCATCGTCTTTGTGCGCAAACGCGAGCGCGTGCATGAGCTGGCGGAAACGCTGCGTCTGGCCGGGATCAACAACTGCTATCTCGAAGGCGAAATGCCGCAGATTAAGCGTAACGAAGGTATCAAACGTCTGACCGATGGCCGCGTGAATGTGCTGGTTGCGACGGATGTCGCGGCGCGCGGGATCGATATCCCTGACGTCAGCCACGTGATTAACTTCGATATGCCGCGCGGCGCCGATACCTACCTGCACCGCATTGGCCGTACCGGCCGCGCGGGCCGTAAAGGCACGGCGATTTCGCTGGTTGAAACGCACGATCATCTGCTGTTGCTGAAGATTGGTCGCTATATCGAAGAACAGCTGAAAGCGCGCGTCATTGATGGGCTGCGCCCACTACGCGAGCGCCAAGCGAGAAGATGACTGGCAAACCGTCGAAGAAAGTGCTGGCGAAACGTGCCGAGAAGAAAAAAGAGAAAGATAAAGAAAAACCGCGCGTGAAGGTACGTCACCGCGATCTCAAAAACGTTGGCAAGCGCCGCAAGCCGAGCGGTACCGGTGCAGCGGAAAAGAGCACCGAAGAGTAAAACAAACGCCGGGACATGTTCCCGGCGTTTTTATATTGAAGAGTAAGGGACAGCGGCCATGAAGAAAAAAGAGTTCGTGACTCAGGATCTCCTCAGCAAAATTTACCAACAGCCTGGCGATGGGCCGCGCAAGCTGCCGCCGGAGCGCCAGCTGGCCGAGGAGTACGGCGTCTCTCGCTTCACCATTCGCCAGGCGCTGGAAAAGCTTGCCAGCATTGGTGTGGTGCGCATCGTGCAGGGTTCTGGCATCTGGATTAACGAGCAAACGCGAGGCAACCCGCTGGTCTATAACTCAATTACCGAAAAACGCTTTGACCAAATGCGTTACCGGATGATCAGCCTGCACAAGAAACGGCCCGAGCGGGAGGACCGGCAGATTTTCGGCCTGACCGACGATGATTTTATCTGGCAGTTCTGTCGCCTGCGTTTCGTCGATGATATTGCCACCCAGATTGAAGTCTCACGGATGCCTGCGGCGATGTTCAGTGACCTTAACCAGGAGGTGATTGAACGCTCGCTTCAGCAGTACGTGCTGGAAAAAGGTTATCCCATCTCCCACCTGCTCACCAGCTATCGGGCGATTAACGTCAGCCGCGAGCAGGCTGCGCTACTGGGCTGTAAAAAAGGCAGTCCGGCCATGCACATCAACAATCGGGGGATCCTCGACGGCGGCAGGTTTATGAGATAAGCGACATCGTCGATATCAACTACTCCTGCACCTACGTCATCCCCATAATCGCGACAATCTCGCTTTTCGCCAGCAGCCGCAGAGCTAGCCTACGGCGTGTGTATCGCGCCGTCCGGCAGGCGGCTCTGCGTCCACTCATGCGGGCGATAAACGACCGGATGCGCCAGCGCCTGCGCCTCGTCAAAGCCCACGCCAATACCCGGCGCCGTCGGCGGATAGATAAAGCCGTTTTTCACCTCTGGCGCGCCAGGGAAAACGGCATCCGTGGCGGCGGAACGCGGAATAAACTCCTGAATCGCGGCATTGTGCAGATGAATGTTGAGATGCGTATTCACCGCGACCCCAATAGGCGTCATATCGCCCGGACCATGCCACGCCAAACGTACGCCAAAGGCCTGGCATAGCACCGCCAGCTTCAGGGCCGGGGTGATGCCGCCAATCTGCGAAATATGGCAGCGAATAAAATCAATCTGCCGGTTGACGATGAGGTCATGCCACTCCGCCGGATTATTAAACAGCTCCCCATCGCCAGCGGCACGCAGGTCTGCTGGCGAATCTGCGCCAGCCACGCGCTCTGCTGCGGCGGTAAAATATCTTCGATAAACCACGGCTGATAAGGCTCCAGCAGCTTTGCCATCTGGAGCGCCTGCTGCGGGAAGAGTCGCTCGTGGACATCATGCAGAATATGGAAACGATGACCGTAACGCGCACGCAGCAGACGGAACATTTCTACCGTATTGCGAACGTACTCATCCTGATCGAACCAGGCTCCCGGCGTCGGATTTTCCGGCGTTTGCATTTCGCGCGGCGTACCGCCGTAAAAGCCTAGCTGGCAGCGAATATGGCGATACCCCTGCTCCAGCAGCTTATCCACGGAGACAAACAGTTCCTCCGGCGTTTCACCACTGGCGTGAGTGTATGCGGCAATCGCATCCCGCGATTTTCCTCCCAGCAGCTGATATAGCGGCATCCCGGCCAGTTTTGCTTTGATATCCCACAGCGCCATATCCACGCCGGAGATGGCGTTGTTCATGACCGGGCCGTTGCGCCAGTAGGCGTTGACGTTCATCATTTGCCAGAGATCTTCGATATTGTTGGCATCACGCCCACCAGCAGCGGTTGCAGATATTCATCGACCATCGTCTTTACCGCCAGCGGGCGTTGCTGGAAAGTGGCGCAGCCGTAACCAATGGTGCCGCTGTCGGTCGTCACCCGTACCGTCACGAGGTTGTGGCGGTCCGGACGCGTGATAAAACAATCTATCGCAGTAATCAGCGTAGGTTTCACAGAAGGCTCCCTGTGGAAAATAATAATAGGATTGCCATTATCTTCACTCTATTTTCGGCGTTCGGTAAACCTTTTTATTCAATATATTTTTTGGTCCAAAAACAGGTTTGTTTTTATTTAAAAAACGAACCAATTTAAACACAAACCATGTTTTAACCACCTTATAGACGTAAGTTGTGATTGAAATCATATTTTATTGGTTTGTTTTTAAAGATGGGCTTACTTACCATTCAGCGAGACAAACAAAACAACAAACATACCGCAGGAGCCATTATGGGACGCAAGAGGCTATCAGCAGGATTATTCGTCTGGTAGGTGGACAGGAGAATATCAATAAAGTCTGGCACTGTATGACCCGGCTGCGCTTTGATTTAATTGATGATAATAAAGTGGCGCAGGATGAAATTAAGCAACTGCCCGGCGTGTTGGGCGCACAGCTACAAAGCGATCAGTTCCAGATTATTATCGGCCCGAAGGTGAACAGCTGGTATGAAGCGCTGCAGGAAGCCCTCGGCGATAGCGGCCAGTCGACTGTTAGCGGCAAAAGCAAAGAACGCAAAAGCCTGGTTTCGCTGTTTATGGATACCGTCTCCGGGGTATTCGGCCCAATCGTCCCCGCCATCGCCGGCGCCGGGATGATCAAAGGCCTGCTTGCGGGGCTGATTGCGCTAAAAGTGGTATCGCCGAAAAGCGAAACGGTGATGATCATCGATCTTATCGCCAGCGGCGTATTTTATTTCCTGCCGTTCTTCCTTGCCGTCTCGGCGGCGAAGATCTTTAAAACCAACGAATACCTGGCCGCCGCCGTCGCCGCCTGCTTGATGTACCCTACGCTGATTGACGCAGCGAAAGCGCTCGCCACGCATCAAGCCGATGCCGCCTCCGCGCTCTGGTTGTTTAACGCCATTCCGGTATCGGTATTCAACTACGCCTCCAGCGTGATCCCGGTGATCTTCTCCATTCTGGCGTTGAAGTACATTCACCAGGCGGTCGACAGGATCATGCCCGACGTGCTGAAAACCGTCTTTACGCCCACGCTAACGCTGTTCCTCGGCGCGCTGGCGGCATTGGTGGTGATTGGGCCGATTGGTATCTGGCTGGGTAAAATGCTGGCGTGGTTTATCGAAGGGCTGTTTGGCGTTTCGGCGAGCTTCGCCGGGCTGGTCGTGGGCGCCATTCGTCCGGTCGCTATTCTGACCGGGATGCATCACGCGATGACGCCTATCGCGCTACAAAACTTCAGCGATCGCGGTTACGACATGCTGATGCCGATGATGTTTATGGCCAATATGGCGATTGCCGGAGCCACGTTTGCCATCTGGCGTCTGAACAAAGAAAACCGCACGGTGACGCTTTCCGCTGCGATCTCCGCGCTGCTGGGCATTACGGAACCGGCGCTGTTCGGCGTGCTGACCCGCTACAAGAAAGCATTTATCGCCGCCACGATCGCCAGCTCACTGGCTTCAGCGTTTATCGCCTTCTTTGGCGTACGACTGTATGGCTATATTTTATCGAGTATTTTCAGCCTGCCCGCGTACATCGGCCCTTACTTTATTTTCGCCATCTCTGGCGTGGCCATCGCGCTGGTGCTCTCCTTCACGCTGACCACCATTCTGGTCGGGCGCGAGCAGTCCAGATAAAAAAATCCCCCGCAGGTATCCTGCGGGGATTTGTCTGTTAGCACCGGATTAACCCAACGCCTCCATTTCCCACCCTGAGAAATTACAGGCTCTCGGTGAAAGTACGGGCGATAACGTCGCGCTGCTGTTCCGGAGTCAGAGAGTTGAAACGTACCGCATAACCGGAAACACGGATGGTCAGCTGCGGGTATTTTTCCGGATGCTCAACGGCGTCCAGCAGAGTTTCACGACGCAGTACGTTGACGTTCAGGTGCTGACCACCTTCTACGCGAACTTCTGGTTTCGCTTCAACCGGGATTTCACGGTATTCGATATCGCCCAGCGCGCTAACGGCAACGACGTCATCTTCTTTAAAACCGCCTTTCGCACACAGGCAACGGGCTTCACCTTTCTCGCTGTCGAGCAGCCAGAATGAGTTGAGCAGGTCGTCGTTTGCAGCTTTAGTAATCTGGATACCAGTAATCATTTGATGCCTCCCTAGGCTCTTTATATTCGTTTTTAACTGGCCGCTTCCCGGCCAATTGGTAAAACCATTGTTGCTTGAGTGTATATATACCCCTCGAACACCCTTGATTCTTTGATTTAAATCAACAAAAACCACACCATAAAAGTGGTGATACAGGAAAATACTTGTTTTGCATCAAGTTACGCACCCTGTAAGCACTAAAAATATTTGTAAATATTCAACTTTTTTTATTCTACAGACTTCCCCTTCCACTATCCGATTTTGTGATGGAGAAAGAAGCAGTTAAGCTATAGCGAGAGAAATTCGCAGGAGAGCGAGATGACAACCCATTAACCTGGCACGACGTGCTGGCCGCCGAAAAAGAGCAGCCCTATTTTGTTAACACGCTGGCGACCGTGGCCAGCGAGCGCCAGTCGGGCGTGACCATTTATCCGCCGCAAAAAGATGTTTTCAACGCTTTTCGCTATACCGAACTGAGCGATGTGAAAGTGGTGATTCTGGGCCAGGACCCGTACCACGGCCCAATCAGGCACACGGGCTGGCGTTTTCTGTCCAGCCGGGCATTGCCATACCGCCGTCGCTGCTGAATATGTATAAAGAGCTGGAAGGCACCATTCCCGGCTTTACCCGTCCGAACCACGGTTATCTGGAGAGCTGGGCGCACCAGGGTGTGCTGCTGCTCAACACCGTGCTCACCGTGCGTGCCGGACAGGCGCATTCTCACGCCAGCCTTGGCTGGGAAACCTTTACCGATAAGGTGATTGCGCTGATTAACGAACATCGTGAAGGCGTGGTCTTTTTACTGTGGGGATCGCACGCGCAGAAGAAAGGGGCGATTATTGACCCTCAGCGTCATCGCGTGCTGAAAGCGCCACATCCGTCGCCGCTGTCGGCGCATCGCGGGTTCTTTGGCAGTAATCACTTTGTGCAGGCCAACCAGTGGCTTGAACAGCGCGGCGAGACGCCGATTGACTGGATGCCGGTGCTGCCGGAGCAGGTCTAGCTAAAGCAGGCATAAAAAAACCGGTAGAGTCGCCTCTACCGGTTTTTTTTCATTCACGTTCTTACGCTTTATGCTGACGCCACCATTCCGCCAGCAGCACGCCCGTCGCCACGGAGACGTTCAGGCCTTCAACGGCGCGCGTCCCGTCGATTGACACGCTCATGTCAGCAATAGAGGCAGCCGCTTCGGAAACGCCATCGCGGTCCTGGCCCAGCGCCAGCACCATTTTCTTAGGCAGTTCTGATTTGAACAGCGGCAGACCGCGGCCATTGCTGCTGGTCGTGACGATGGTGTAGCCCGCATCGCGGAACTGTTCCAGCGCAGCAATGAAGCTGTCGCCAGTAATCGGCTCAACATGCTCAGCGCCGCCTTCAGCGGTACGGATCGCGGCACCAGACTCCAGCAAAGCCGCATCCTGCAATACCACGCCTTTCACACCAAAGTGCGCGCAGCTGCGGATCATCGCGCCGAGGTTGTGCGGGTTACCCGCATCTTCCAGCGCCAGTACGCAATCGTCTTCGCCGCTTTTCGCGACCCACTGCTGTACGGAAGTGCCGTTACGTTTTTTAATCAGGAAGCAAACGCCACCATGATGTTCAGTGCCGGACGCTTTCGCCAGCTCGGCTTCATCCACCACGTGGTAGGCTTTACGGTTTGCCGCCATCCAGCGCAGCGCTTCTTTAAAGCGCGGGGTGACGCTCTGCACAAACCAGGCGCGAACAATCGCGTCCGGACGGCTCTGGAACAGCGCCTGACAGGCGTTTTCACCATAGACGCGGGTTTCTTCCGCACGCTGACGACGCAGAACTTCCGGATCGATAAAGCTTTTGCCGCTGATGCCGCCGTGATCGGGCTTAACGATGGTTTCGTCACCCGGCGCACGGGAAACCGTACGCCATGGGGAGCCTTCACCACGTTCGCGATCGCGTTCAACATCCCGATCGCGACCGCGCTCACGACCACGATCGCTGTTTTGACCCTTTCTCTCATCACGGGCAGGGCGACGACCGCCTTCGGCACGGGAAGCACCGGCACGGGATGCGCCTGGACGGCCTCCGCCTTTACCAGTACGTGGATTTTGGGTGCGTTTGTCCGAGTCATCGTCACTGCGGACGTACATCACTTTGACCTTGCCGTTTTTGTTTTTCAGTTCGTCGCTCATGTTTTTCTCCACCTGCGCTGCGCGAAGCGCGCAGATTACCTGATGTGCCAGCGCTTAGCTATGACTTCGTACAAAAGACCACGACTATTGTACCCATTGGATAAAACGCATTGTCGATTAATACGCTCTGAACGATAATGTGTAACATTATAGAAACATCCGGCAACATTGCCGTTCTGCAACACGAGACCCAGAGGTGAGTTATGAATACCGTTTGTGCCCACTGCCAGGCGCTTAATCGCATTCCAGAAGAACGCATTAACGAGGCGGCAAAATGTGGACGCTGTGGTGAAGACTTGTTTGATGGCGATGTTATTAACGCCACGGACAGCACGCTGGACAAACTGCTGAAGGACGATCTCCCGGTTGTGGTTGATTTCTGGGCGCCATGGTGCGGCCCCTGCCGCAATTTCGCGCCGATATTTGAAGACGTCGCCGAAGAGCGCAGCAGCACGATGCGCTTCGTAAAAGTGAACACCGAAGCCGAACGTGAACTGAGCGCCCGCTTCCGTATTCGCAGTATCCCGACCATTATGATTTTCAAAAATGGCGAAGTGATCGATATGCTCAACGGCGCCGTCCCCAAAGCGCCGTTTGAAAGCTGGCTGAACGAGGCCCTGCAAGCCTGATACCCACGGGGCACATCTTGTGCCCCGAATCCGCCTCTGCGACAATAGCGTTTTTGCCGTTCGAATCCCATGATTGATAACGCCGTTCTTCGGTTGCGCGCAGAGCGTCTTGCCCGCGCGACTCGTCCTTTTCTTGCCCGCGGTAACCGGGTTCGTCGCTGCCAGCGTTGCCTGCTGGTGCAGCGCTATTGTCTCTGTGACACCATCACGCCGCAGCCGGCAAAAAGTCGTTTCTGCCTGGTGATGTTTGATACCGAGCCGATGAAACCCAGTAATACTGGCCGTCTGATCGCCGATATTTTGCCGCAGACCGAGGCTTTTCAATGGTCGCGTACCGAACCGCCCCAGGCGCTGCTGGATTTGGTCAGCAACCCCGACTATCAGCCGATGGTCGTCTTTCCTTCCTCCTACGCCGATGCCGACAGGCAAGTGTTGAGCGCCCCGCCATCAGGTAAACCACCGCTCTTTATTATGTTAGACGGAACCTGGCCGGAAGCGCGCAAAATGTTTCGCAAAAGCCCGTGGCTGGACAATTTGCCGCTGATCTCCGTCGATCTTTCGCGCGTATCGGCCTACAGCCTGCGCGAAGTGCACGCCGAAGGGCAGTATTGCACCGCTGAAGTGGCGATTGCGCTGCTCGATTTAGCGAATGATACCCATGCTGCATCGGCACTCAGTGAGCATTTCACCCGCTTTCGCAGCCGCTATCTGGCAGGAAAATCTCAGCATCAGGGCAGCGTCACAGCAGTCGAGACGGAAAACGGTTAAACTCTTACCGTCATTGTCGCGTAAGGAAGACCGGTATGAGCCAACGTGGGCTGGAAGCACTGCTGAGACCCAAATCGATTGCAGTGATTGGCGCATCAATGAAACCTCAGCGCGCCGGTTTTCTGATGATGCAAAACCTGCTGGCGGGTGGTTTCGCGGGCCCGGTACTACCGGTGACGCCCGCGTGGAAAGCCGTGCTGGGCGTGCTGGCCTGGCCGACGATTGAAAGCCTCCCCTTCTCCCCGATCTCGCGGTTTTGTGCACCCATGCGCGCCGCAATCTTGAGCTGCTGGAGTCACTGGGCGAAAAAGGCTGCAAAACCTGTATTATTCTCTCCTCCCTCCGGACCAGTTCAGCGAGCTAAAAGCTTGCGCCGCCCGTTATCAGATGCGACTACTGGGGCCGAACAGCCTCGGGTTACTGGCCCGTGGCAGGGGCTGAACGCCAGCTTCTCGCCGGTGCCCATCCGCAAGGGCAAGCTGGCCTTTATCTCGCAGTCCGCCGCCGTCTCCAACACGATACTGGACTGGGCGCAGCAGCGCGAAATGGGCTTCTCCTATTTTATCGCGCTCGGCGACAGCCTCGATATCGACGTCGACGATCTGCTCGACTATCTGGCGCGCGATAGTAAAACCAGCGCTATTCTGCTGTATCTCGAGCAACTCAGCGACGCACGCCGCTTTGTCTCTGCCGCCCGTAGCGCATCCCGTAATAAGCCCATTCTGGTGATTAAAAGTGGTCGTAGCCCAGCGGCACAGCGGCTACTGCACGTGAATTCGGGATGGATCCGGCCTGGGATGCGGCTATCCAGCGCGCGGGTTTGCTCCGCGTACAGGACACGCACGAACTGTTTTCTGCCGTTGAAACGCTCAGTCATATGCGGCCGCTACGCGGCGAGCGACTGATGATCATCAGCAACGGCGCGGCGCCTGCGGCGCTAGCGTTAGATGAACACTGGGCGCGTAATGGCAAGCTGGCCACGCTGAGCGACGAGACGCGCCAGCAGCTTCAACAGCTATTGCCCGATACCGTCGAGGCTAACAACCCGCTGGATTTACGTGATGATGCCAGTATTGGCCACTATCTGGCGGCGGTGAATGTATTGCTGAATAGCCCGGACCTCGATGCGCTGATGGTCATCCACTCACCCAGCGCCACTGCGCCAGGCAGCGAAAGCGCTGCGGCCTTGATTGACCTGATTAAGCAACACCCGCGCGGCAACTACATCAGCGTACTGACCAACTGGTGCGGCGAGTATTCATCGATAGAAGCGCGCCGGATGTTCAGCGACGCCGGGATCCCGACCTACCGCACGCCGGAAGGCACCATTACTGCCTTTATGCATATGGTGGAATACCGGCGCAACCAGAAGCAGCTACGGGAAACCCCGGCCCTCCCGCACAGCCTGACCGCCAATACCGGCCAGGCGCATGAATTATTACAGCAGGCGATTGATAACGGCATCAGCGCACTGGACACGCACGAAGTACGGCCAATTTTAGCCGCTTACGGTCTGAATACGCTTCCCACCTGGATTGCCGCAGACAGCGCCGAGGCCGTACACATTGCCGAGCAGATTGGTTATCCGGTCGCGCTTAAGCTCCGTTCGCCGGACATTCCGCATAAATCGGAAGTTCAGGGCGTCATGCTCTACCTGCGTACCGCCAGCGAAGTGCAGCAGGCGGCGGACGCCATCCTTGACCGTGTAAAAATGACCTGGCCACAGGCACGTATTCACGGGCTGCTGGTGCAAAGTATGGCCAACCGCGCTGGCGCTCAGGAGCTGCGCGTCGTCGTCGAACACGATCCGGTTTTCGGACCGCTGATTATGCTGGGTGAAGGCGGTGTGGAATGGCGCGCAGAGGATCAGGCCGCTGTCGCCTTACCGCCGTTGAATATGACGCTGGCGCGCTATCTGGTCATTCAGGCGATTAAAAACAAGAAAATCCGCGGGCGTAGCGCGCTGCGGCCGCTGGATGTTGCGGGGTTGAGCCAACTGCTGGTACAGGTGTCGAACCTGATTGTGGATTGCCCGGAGATTCAGCGGCTGGATATTCACCCGCTGCTTGCCTCTGGCAACGAATTTACCGCTCTGGACGTGACGCTGGATATTGCGCCATTTAGCGGGTCAAGCGAAAGTCGACTGGCGGTGCGGCCTTACCCGCAGCACCTTGAAGAGTGGGTGACCATGAAGAACGGCGAGCGCTGCCTGTTCCGCCCAATTCTGCCGGAAGACGAGCCGCTACTTCAGCAGTTTATCGCCCGGGTGACGAAAGAAGATCTTTATTACCGCTATTTCAGCGAGATCAACGAATTTACCCACGACGATTTAGCCAATATGACGCAGATCGACTACGATCGAGAAATGGCTTTCGTGGCAGTCTATTCGTCAGGCGATCGTACCGAGATCCTGGGAGTGACTCGCGCGATTTCCGATCCCGACAACATTGATGCGGAATTTGCTGTATTAGTGCGCTCCGACCTGAAAGGTCTGGGGCTGGGTGGGCGTCTGCTGGACAAACTTATTGGCTACACCCGATCCCATGGTTTACAGCGCCTGAATGGTATTACCATGCCAAACAATCGTGGAATGATTGCTCTGGCGAGGAAGCTCGGTTTTGACGTAGATATTCAGCTGGAAGATGGCATTGTCGGGCTGTCATTAAGGCTAAGTGATGACTAAGCTGCTGGAAATGCTGCCCTTACCCGACAGAGATGGTATCATTGACCGCTTACGTCGTCTGCGTGGTACAGAGGACCCTTCACTAAACCAGAGAAGAAACGCACTGTGATGTTGTCAAAATTTAAGCGTAATAAACATCAACAACACCTTGCCCAACTACCCAAGCTTTCACAGTCTGTTGATGATATTGAGTTTTTTTATGCTCCAGCAGATTTTCGTGAAGCGTTGCTCGCAAAAATCGCCAGCGCCACGCGCCGAATCTGTATCGTCGCGTTGTACCTTGAGCAGGACGACGCCGGAAAGATGATTCTGCAAGCCCTGTACGATGCCAAACGTCAACGCCCGGAACTCGATGTTCGCGTGTTGGTTGACTGGCATCGCGCACAGCGTGGGCGCATTGGTGCTGCCGCATCCAATACCAACGCGGACTGGTACTGCCGCACCGCAAAAGAGAACCCAGGTGTCGAGGTTCCCGTTTATGGCGTGCCGGTGAATACCCGTGAAGCGCTCGGCGTACTGCACTTTAAAGGCTTCATCATTGATGACTGCGTGCTGTATAGCGGCGCGAGCATCAATGATGTCTATCTGCATCAGCACGATAAATATCGTTATGATCGCTACCAATGTATTCGCAATCCGCAGATGGCCGATATCATGTTCAACTGGGTATCGGAGAATCTGGTCGAAGGCCGTGGCGTAAATCGCCTGGACAACACTGAGCGTCCGAAAAGCCCGGAAATCAAAAATGATATCCGCCAGTATCGCCAGGAACTGCGTGATACCAGCTACCATTTCACAGGTAATGCCGGTGATGATGAGCTGACGGTTACGCCGCTGGTTGGTCTGGGGAAAACCAGCCAGCTGAATAAAGCTATTTTCCACCTGATGCCGTGCACCGAAGAAAAGCTCACTATCTGCACCCCTTACTTTAACCTGCCAGCATTGCTGGTCCGCAGCATCATTCGTCTGCTGCGCGAAGGGAAGAAAGTAGAGATTATCGTCGGGGACAAAACGGCGAATGACTTCTATATTCCGGAAAATGAGCCGTTTAAAATTATCGGCGCGCTACCGTATCTGTACGAGATTAACCTGCGCCGCTTCCTGAGCCGCCTGCAATATTACATCAATACCGATCAGCTGACGGTGCGCCTGTGGAAAGACGGCGATAATAGCTATCACCTGAAAGGGATGTGGGTCGACAACGAGTGGATTCTGCTGACCGGCAATAACCTCAACCCTCGTGCGTGGCGTCTTGATCTGGAAAACGCGGTGCTGATTCACGATCCGAAAAAGCAGCTGGCGTCGATGCGCCAGAAAGAGCTGGATCTTATCCGTAAGCATACCACGGTAGTTAATCACTTCCGCGACCTGCAAAGCATCGCGGACTATCCGGTAAAAGTACGTAAGCTGATTCGTCGTCTGCGTCGAATTCGTATCGACAGGCTGATTAGCCGTATCCTGTAAACTGAAGCCCGCATATCGGGGCTTTTTTATGACTGGAGTCTTTATGCTACGTCCTCTTCTGATGTGCACAATGCTGGCGCTCAGCGGTTGCAGCCACATGGCGAACGATAGCTGGAGCGGGCAGGATAAAGCTCAGCATTTTATTGCCTCGGCCATGCTTTCAGCCGCCGGTAATGAGTATGCGCAGCACCAGGGGCTCAGCCGCGATCGCAGCGCGGCGATTGGCCTGATGTTTTCCGTCAGCCTGGGGGCGACGAAAGAGCTCTGGGACAGCCGCCGGCAGGGAGCGGCTGGAGCTGGAAGGACTTTGCCTGGGACGTTGCCGGCGCCACCACCGGCTATGCGGTGTGGCAGCTCGCGCAACATTAAACTACAGGCGTAGACCTTTTCCTTTGCGATGCAGCTTAAGTGAGACCAGGAAAGCAATCGCCGCCATTACCGTCACATACCAGAAGAAGGCGGTTTCGATACCCGCAGACTTCATCGACAACGCCACGTATTCGGCTGAACCGCCAAACAAGGCGTTAGCCACCGCATAAGACAAGCCTACCCCAACGCGCGCACCTGCGCCGGGAACATTTCAGCTTTCAGGATCCCGCTAATAGAGGTATAGAAGCTGGTAATAAGCAGCGCGCACATGACTAACGCAAATGCCGCGTACGGTGATGTGACGTTCTGCAGCGCGGAGAGAATCGGCACGGTAAACAGGGTGGCCAGCGCGCCAAAGCAGAGCATCGAGGTACGGCGGCCGACTTTATCCGATAGCAGTCCAAAGAACGGCTGAACCAGCATGTAGACGAACAGCGCGGCAGTCATAATGACGCTTGCCAGATTGGCGCTCATCCCGGCGGTGTTTACGAGATATTTCTGCATATAGGTCGTAAAGGTGTAGAAGCTCAGCGAGCCTGCGGCGGTGAAACCGAGCACCATCACAAATGCCTTGCGGTTACGCCACAGCCCTTTGAATGAACCGGCCTCCTTTAGCGTGCGCGTCTCTTTCTGTGAGGTTTCATCCAGTTGGCGACGCAGCCACAGGGCGACAATCGCCAGTACGGCCCCAGGGCAAATGGAATTCGCCATCCCCAGGCGTGAAGATCTTCGCTGCTAAGCACATTTTGCAGAATTACCACCACCAGTACAGCCAGCAATTGACCGCCAATCAGCGTGACATACTGGAAGGACGCATAGAAGCCCTTACGACCTTCAACCGCAACCTCACTCATGTAGGTGGCGCTGGTACCATACTCGCCGCCGACGGACAGCCCCTGGAACAAACGCGCCAGCAGTAGCAGTGCGGGAGCCCAGGTGCCAATCACGCTGTAGCCCGGCAAACAAGCAATAACTAACGAGCCGAAGCACATCATGCATACGGAAATGAGCATCGAGACCTTACGTCCACGGCGGTCTGCGATGCGGCCAAATAGCCAACCACCGATTGGGCGCATCAGAAAACCCGCGGCGAATACGCCAGCAGTCTGCAGCAGTTGGGTAGTGGTATTGCCTGACGGGAAAAAGATGTGAGCAAAATAGAGGGAACAGAACGAGTAGACGTAGAAATCAAACCACTCAACAAGGTTCCCTGATGATGCCCCGACAATTGCCATCACGCGACGGCGAGTATCGCTGTTGGTCAGCGATTCTTCTGGGGTCACACTGGTTACGGCCATTTGTTAACTCCTGCCAATAGCGCTCTCCTGCCTTACCGGGCGTACACGTCACGCAGGCAGATATTTTAGTAAATGAAATGTTATATAATTGTTATTTACAAATTAGTGATGAGAGTCACATTTTCTGTTAGCAGGATCACGATTTAGGATTAGCTGCAGGAGGAATAGAGGGAAATGGAATGGAAAAAAAGTGGAGTATTGTGCATCACGTACACGTAAGGAGATGTTAGCGCCAACATCCGGCATGCGAGACGGGATCGCACAGACGCAAAAAAGCCCATCCGTCAGGATGGGCTTCTTCACTAATTGATGCCTGGCAGTTTATGGCGGGCGTCCTGCCGCCACCCTACGGGCCGTTGCTGCGCAACGTTCAAATCCGCTCCCGGCGGATTTGTCCTACTCAGGAGAGCGCTCACCGACAAACAACAGATAAAACAAAAGGCCCAGTCTTTCGACTGAGCCTTTTGTTTTATTTGATGCCTGGCAGTTCCCTACTCTCGCATGGGGAGACCCCACACTACCATCGGCGCTACGGCGTTTCACTTCTGAGTTCGGCATGGGGTCAGGTGGGACCACCGCGCTACAGCCGCCAGGCAAATTCTGTTTTCAGACCGCTTTATGCGTTCTGATTTAATCTGTAATCAAGCTGAATCTTCGTCTCTTCGCCAAAACATCTTCGGCGTTGTAAGGTTAAGCCTCACGGTTCATTAGTACTGGTTAGCTCAACGTATCGCTACGCTTACACACCCAGCCTATCAACGTCGTCGTCTTCAACGTTCCTTCAGGAGACTTAAAGTCTCAGGGAGAACTCATCTCGGGCAAGTTTCGTGCTTAGATGCTTTCAGCACTTATCTTTTCCGCATTTAGCTACCGGGCAATGCCATTGGCATGACAACCCGAACACCAGTGATGCGTCCACTCCGGTCCTCTCGTACTAGGAGCAGCCCCCTCAATTCTCCAGCGCCCACGGCAGATAGGGACCGAACTGTCTCACGACGTTCTAAACCCAGCTCGCGTACCACTTTAAATGGCGAACAGCCATACCCTTGGGACCTACTTCAGCCCCAGGATGTGATGAGCCGACATCGAGGTGCCAAACACCGCCGTCGATATGAACTCTTGGGCGGTATCAGCCTGTTATCCCGGAGTACCTTTTATCCGTTGAGCGATGGCCCTTCCATTCAGAACCACCGGATCACTAAGACCTGCTTTCGCACCTGCTCGAGCCGTCACTCTCGCAGTCAAGCTAGCTTATGCCTTTGCACTAACCTCCTGATGTCCGACCAGGATTAGCTAACCTTCGTGCTCCTCCGTTACTCTTTAGGAGGAGACCGCCCAGTCAAACTACCCACCAGACACTGTCCGCAACCCGGATTACGGGTCTACGTTAGAACACCAGCCATTAAAGGGTGGTATTTCAAGGATGGCTCCACACGAACTGGCGTCCGCGCTTCAAAGCCTCCCACCTATCCTACACATCAAGGACCAGTGTTCAGTGTCAAGCTATAGTAAAGGTTCACGGGGTCTTTCCGTCTTGCCGCGGGTACACTGCATCTTCACAGCGAGTTCAATTTCACTGAGTCTCGGGTGGAGACAGCCTGGCCATCATTACGCCATTCGTGCAGGTCGGAACTTACCCGACAAGGAATTTCGCTACCTTAGGACCGTTATAGTTACGGCCGCCGTTTACCGGGGCTTCGATCAAGAGCTTCGCGTTGCCGCTAACCCCATCAATTAACCTTCCGGCACCGGGCAGGCGTCACACCGTATACGTCCACTTTCGTGTTTGCACAGTGCTGTGTTTTTAATAAACAGTTGCAGCCAGCTGGTATCTTCGACTGATTTCAGCTCCATGAGTAAATCACTTCACCTACATATCAGCGTGCCTTCTCCCGAAGTTACGGCACCATTTTGCCTAGTTCCTTCACCCGAGTTCTCTCAAGCGCCTTGGTATTCTCTACCTGACCACCTGTGTCGGTTTGGGGTACGATTTGATGTTACCTGATGCTTAGAGGCTTTTCCTGGAAGCAGGGCATTTGTTACTTCAGCACCGTAGTGCCTCGTCATCACACCTCAGCGTTAGTAAGCGTCCGGATTTACCTAAACGCTCCGCCTACATGCTTAAACCGGGACAACCGTCGCCCGGCTAACATAGCCTTCTCCGTCCCCCTTCGCAGTAACACCAAGTACAGGAATATTAACCTGTTTCCCATCGACTACGCCTTTCGGCCTCGCCTTAGGGTCGACTCACCCTGCCCGATTAACGTTGGACAGGAACCCTTGGTCTTCCGGCGTGCGGGTTTTTCACCCGCATTATCGTTACTTATGTCAGCATTCGCACTTCTGATACCTCCAGCATCCCTCACGAGACACCTTCGCAGGCTTACAGAACGCTCCCCTACCCAACAACACCTAAATGTCGCTGCCGCAGCTTCGGTGCACAGTTTAGCCCCGTTACATCTTCCGCGCAGGCCGACTCGACCAGTGAGCTATTACGCTTTCTTTAAATGATGGCTGCTTCTAAGCCAACATCCTGGCTGTCTGAGCCTTCCCACATCGTTTCCCACTTAACTGTGACTTTGGGACCTTAGCTGGCGGTCTGGGTTGTTTCCCTCTTCACGACGGACGTTAGCACCCGCCGTGTGTCTCCCGTGATAACATTCTTCGGTATTCGCAGTTTGCATCGGGTTGGTAAGTCGGGATGACCCCCTAGCCGAAACAGTGCTCTACCCCGAAGATGAATTCACGAGGCGCTACCTAAATAGCTTTCGGGAGAACCAGCTATCTCCCGGTTTGATTGGCCTTTCACCCCAGCCACAAGTCATCCGCTAATTTTTCAACATTAGTCGGTTCGGTCCTCCAGTTAGTGTTACCCAACCTTCAACCTGCCCATGGCTAGATCACCGGGTTTCGGGTCTATACCCTGCAACTTAACGCCCAGTTAAGACTCGGTTTCCCTTCGGCTCCCTATACGGTTAACCTTGCTACAGAATATAAGTCGCTGACCCATTATACAAAAGGTACGCAGTCACACCCAAAGGGTGCTCCCACTGCTTGTACGTACACGGTTTCAGGTTCTTTTTCACTCCCTCGCCGGGTTCTTTTCGCCTTTCCCTCACGGTACTGGTTCACTATCGGTCAGTCAGGAGTATTTAGCCTTGGAGGATGGTCCCCCATATTCAGACAGGATACCACGTGTCCCGCCCTACTCTTCGAGTTCACAACCTGTGCATTTTGGTGTACGGGACTATCACCCTGTACCGTCGGACTTTCCAGACCGTTCCACTAACACACAAACTGATTCAGACTCTGGGCTGCTCCCGTTCGCTCGCCGCTACTGGGGAATCTCGGTTGATTTCTTTTCCTCGGGTACTTAGATGTTTCAGTTCCCCCGGTTCGCTTCATTACGCTATGTATTCACGTAATGATAGTGTGTCGAAACACACTGGGTTTCCCCATTCGGAAATCGCCGGTTATAACGGTTCATATCACCTTACCGACGCTTATCGCAGATTAGCACGTCCTTCATCGCCTCTGACTGCCAGGGCATCCACCGTGTACGCTTAGTCGCTTAACCTCACAACCCGAAGATGTTTCACTTCGTGTTGCGAAAATTTGAGAGACTCGAACACACCGCTTATCTGTTCTTATTACGGAGAACAGACACAGTGTGTCGTTTCAATTTTCAGCTTGATCCAGATTTTTAAAGAGCAAATATCTCAAACGTCACCCGAAGATGAGTTTTGAGATATTAAGGTCGGCGACTTTCACTCACACAAACCAGCAAGTGGCGTCCCCTAGGGGATTCGAACCCCTGTTACCGCCGTGAAAGGGCGGTGTCCTGGGCCTCTAGACGAAGGGGACACTGAAGTCTCAATCGCAAGACGCCTTGCTATTTACTTTTCATCAGACAATCTGTGTGAGCACTTCAAAGAACGTTTCTTTAAGGTAAGGAGGTGATCCAACCGCAGGTTCCCCTACGGTTACCTTGTTACGACTTCACCCCAGTCATGAATCACAAAGTGGTAAGCGCCCTCCCGAAGGTTAAGCTACCTACTTCTTTTGCAACCCACTCCATGGTGTGACGGGCGGTGTGTACAAGGCCCGGGAACGTATTCACCGTAGCATTCTGATCTACGATTACTAGCGATTCCGACTTCATGGAGTCGAGTTGCAGACTCCAATCCGGACTACGACATACTTTATGAGGTCCGCTTGCTCTCGCGAGGTCGCTTCTCTTTGTATATGCCATTGTAGCACGTGTGTAGCCCTACTCGTAAGGGCCATGATGACTTGACGTCATCCCACCTTCCTCCAGTTTATCACTGGCAGTCTCCTTTGAGTTCCCGGCCGAACCGCTGGCAACAAAGGATAAGGGTTGCGCTCGTTGCGGGACTTAACCCAACATTTCACAACACGAGCTGACGACAGCCATGCAGCACCTGTCTCAGAGTTCCCGAAGGCACCAAAGCATCTCTGCTAAGTTCTCTGGATGTCAAGAGTAGGTAAGGTTCTTCGCGTTGCATCGAATTAAACCACATGCTCCACCGCTTGTGCGGGCCCCCGTCAATTCATTTGAGTTTTAACCTTGCGGCCGTACTCCCCAGGCGGTCTATTTAACGCGTTAGCTCCGGAAGCCACGCCTCAAGGGCACAACCTCCAAATAGACATCGTTTACGGCGTGGACTACCAGGGTATCTAATCCTGTTTGCTCCCCACGCTTTCGCACCTGAGCGTCAGTCTTCGTCCAGGGGGCCGCCTTCGCCACCGGTATTCCTCCAGATCTCTACGCATTTCACCGCTACACCTGGAATTCTACCCCCTCTACGAGACTCAAGCTTGCCAGTTTCAAATGCAGTTCCCAGGTTGAGCCCGGGGATTTCACATCTGACTTAACAAACCGCCTGCGTGCGCTTTACGCCCAGTAATTCCGATTAACGCTTGCACCCTCCGTATTACCGCGGCTGCTGGCACGGAGTTAGCCGGTGCTTCTTCTGCGAGTAACGTCAATCGCTGCGGTTATTAACCACAACGCCTTCCTCCTCGCTGAAAGTACTTTACAACCCGAAGGCCTTCTTCATACACGCGGCATGGCTGCATCAGGCTTGCGCCCATTGTGCAATATTCCCCACTGCTGCCTCCCGTAGGAGTCTGGACCGTGTCTCAGTTCCAGTGTGGCTGGTCATCCTCTCAGACCAGCTAGGGATCGTCGCCTAGGTGAGCCGTTACCCCACCTACTAGCTAATCCCATCTGGCACATCCGATGGTGTGAGGCCCGAAGGTCCCCACTTTGGTCTTGCGACGTTATGCGGTATTAGCTACCGTTTCCAGTAGTTATCCCCCTCCATCGGGCAGTTTCCCAGACATTACTCACCCGTCCGCCACTCGTCACCCGAGAGCAAGCTCTCTGTGCTACCGTTCGACTTGCATGTGTTAGGCCTGCCGCCAGCGTTCAATCTGAGCCATGATCAAACTCTTCAATTTAAGTTTGATGCTCGTGAATTAAACTTCGTAATGAATTACGTGTTCACTCAGAGACTTGGTATTCATTTTTCGTCTTGCGACGTTAAGAATCCGTATCTTCGAGTGCCCACACAGATTGTCTGATAAATTGTTAAAGAGCAGTGCCGCTTCGCTTTTTTCTCAGCGGCGCGGGGTGTGCATAATACGCCACCCTGCTACGAAGTCAAGCGTTTATTTTCGCTTTCTTCGCCGACGTTCTCAGGAGAACCTCGTTGACCCGGCGGCTTGTTTGCCGTTGTTCCGTGTCAGTGGAGGCGCATTATAGGGAGAAAATGAGAAGCCGCAAGCATAAAATAGAAAAAAGTTTTCACACGCTCACTTTTCATTCAATTATCTTATTTTTGCCTGGTTTTTAAACAAAAACGAGCCCCGTAGGGCTCGTTTTCTTCTTTTTGTGACTTACTGCACTGCCACAATCTGATCGTCTTTCACTTCCAGGCGAATGGTTTTACCCGGCAACAGCTCGCCAGACAAGATTTGCTGTGCCAGCGGGTTCTCAATCTGCTGCTGGATAGCTCGTTTCAGCGGACGTGCACCATACACCGGATCGTAACCATTTTTACTCAGCAGTTGCAGCGCTTCGTCGGAGATCTGTGTTTCATAGCCACGTTCCTCCAGACGTTTGTACAAACGCTGCAGCTGAATCTGCGCAATCGACGCAATGTGTTTTTCACCCAACGGATGGAAAACAACCACTTCATCAATACGGTTGATGAACTCTGGACGGAAGCTGTGGCTGACCACGCCCAGTACCAGATCTTTCATATGCCCGTAGTCCAGTTCACCGAAGCGCTCCTGAATCAGGTCAGAACCGAGGTTAGAGGTCATGATGACCACCGTGTTACGGAAGTCGACCGTTCTCCCCTGCCCGTCGGTCAGACGCCCATCGTCCAGAACCTGCAGCAGAATGTTGAACACATCCGGATGCGCTTTCTCTACTTCATCCAGCAGGATGACGGAGTAAGGACGACGACGCACCGCTTCTGTCAGATAACCGCCCTCTTCATAACCGACATATCCCGGAGGCGCGCCCACGAGACGAGACACGGAGTGTTTCTCCATAAACTCGGACATGTCGATACGCACCATCGCGTCATCGCTGTCGAACATAAAGTTAGCCAGCGCTTTACACAGTTCGGTTTTACCTACCCCGGTTGGCCCCAGGAACAGGAATGAACCAATCGGACGGTTCGGGTCAGACAGCCCTGCACGGCTACGGCGAATCGCGTTAGAGACCGCTTCAACCGCTTCGTTCTGGCCAATCACGCGGCTATGCAGATCCTGCTCCATACGCAGCAGCTTCTCACGCTCGCCCTCCAGCATACGGGCCACCGGAATACCGGTCCAACGCGCCAGTACTTCGGCAATCTCCGCATCCGTCACCTTATTACGCAGCAGGCGCATGGTTTTGCCTTCGGACAGCGTCGCCGCTTCCAACTGTTTTTCCAGTTCCGGAATTTTGCCGTACTGCAGCTCGGACATCCGCGCCAGGTCACCGACACGACGCGCCTGTTCGATGGCGATTTTCGCCTGCTCCAGCTCCGCTTTGATAGTTTGCGTCCCAGAAAGTGACGCTTTTTCCGCTTTCCACTCTTCTTCTAACTCAGAGTACTGACGCTCTTTATCGCTCAGCTCGTCGTTCAGCATGTCGAGACGTTTCTTACTCGCCTCGTCAGACTCTTTCATCAGTGCCTGCTGTTCCAGCTTCAACTGAATGATACGGCGATCGAGACGGTCGAGCTCTTCCGGCTTCGAGTCAATCTGCATACGAATGCTGGAAGCTGCTTCATCGATAAGGTCGATGGCTTTATCCGGCAACTGACGGTCAGCAATATAGCGGTGAGAGAGCGTCGCCGCCGCGACAATCGCCGGGTCGGTGATCTGCACATGGTGATGCAGTTCATAACGCTCTTTCAGACCACGCAAAATCGCAATGGTGTCTTCCACCGACGGCTCTGCCACGAACACTTTCTGGAAGCGACGTTCCAGCGCCGCATCTTTTTCGATGTACTGACGATATTCATCCAGCGTGGTCGCACCGACGCAGTGCAGTTCCCGCGCGCCAGCGCCGGTTTCAGCATATTACCGGCATCCATGGCGCCATCGGCTTTACCCGCGCCAACCATAGTGTGCAGCTCGTCGATAAACAGGATGACGTTGCCTTCCTGTTTTGCCAGATCGTTCAGCACGCCTTTCAGACGCTCTTCAAACTCACCGCGGTATTTCGCCCCGGCCACCAGCGCCCCCATATCCAACGCCAGTACGCGGCGGCCTTTCAAGCCTTCCGGCACTTCACCGTTGATAATACGTTGCGCCAGCCCTTCAACAATGGCGGTTTTACCGACGCCCGGCTCACCGATCAAGACGGGGTTATTTTTAGTACGACGTTGCAGTACCTGGATGGTACGACGAATTTCTTCATCACGGCCGATCACTGGGTCGAGCTTGCCTTGCTCGGCGCGTTCAGTCAGATCGACAGTGTATTTTTTCAATGCCTGACGTTGGTCCTCGGCACCCTGGTCATTCACGCTTTCACCTCCACGCATCTGTTCAATTGCCTGAGTGATATTGGCGGTAGTTGCGCCCGCGGTTTTTAGCAGGTCGGTCAGAGTGCCACGAGACTCAAGCGCCGCCAGAACGAACAGTTCTGACGAAATAAAGTTATCGCCGCGTTTTTGCGCCAGCTTGTCGCAAAGATTCAGCACGCGCATCAGATCCTGAGACGGCTGCACGTCTCCCCGGTGCCTTCCACCTGAGGTAAACGGCTCAGCGCCTGATCGATAGCCGTGCGTAGCTGGCCGGCATTAATGCCCGCGGATGTTAATAAAGGACGTACCGAGCCCCTTCCTGATTCAGCAAGGCGCTCATTAAATGAAGAGGTTCGATAAATTGGTTGTCGTGCCCCAGTGCGAGTGACTGAGCATCGGCAAGAGCAAGCTGGAATTTATTGGTAAGACGATCCAGACGCATGACTCCTCCCATATATAGGTCAATTTTGCTACAGGAGATTAAATGAGGTCATCCCTCAATTATTCAAGGTTAAATGACCTGGTCTATGAGAAAAAAATGTCTGCCTTCTGGATCGTCTTGATTCTATAGGTTATATCAGCCAGATGAAACTTGCCATACGACCCGTAATACGGTCGCGGCGATAAGAGAAAAAATCATCCTTTTCGCTGAAAGTACAGCGGTCGCCGCCAAAGACGGCGGTGACGCCAATATTCCCTAAACGCTGACGTGCCAAAAGGTAGATGTCGGCATAATATTTTTCGCCTGCTGGACGAAATGCGCTAACCGCGTTGGCGTCTTTGGCCATAAACGCTTCACGCACTTCCGGGCCGACTTCAAAAGCCAGCGGACCAATCGCCGGGCCAAACCAGGCAAGGATATTTTCAGGAGTGTCTTTGAAGCAGGCGATGGTCTCTTCCAGCACGCCGTCGCATAAACCGCGCCAGCCCGCATGTGCCGCGGCCACTTCCGTTCCAGCTTTATTGCAAAACAGAACCGGAAGGCAATCCGCTGTCATCACCGCGCACACTGTCCCGGGCGTATTACTGTAGGAGGCATCCGCACGCTTCGAAGCATAAGGCTCGCCGGTCAGATGCAGCACATCTTTACCGTGCACCTGCTCCAGCCACACCGGTTTCGACGGCAGTTGGCCCGCCGCGAACATACGCTTACGGTTCTCCTCAACGTGTTCGGGATTATCACCACAGTGAGCGCCGAGATTCAGAGAATCCCACGCGCCTTCACTGACGCCACCGACGCGCGTTGAACTACAGGCGGCCACGCCTTGCGGCAGCGGCCATTCCGGGACAATGATTTTGGTCATAACCAGTCTACGTCATCCTTATGTTCTTCAAAGTCGGCACGCATCGCGGCGATCAAATCGACCATATCCTGCGGGATAGGCGCATGCCATTCCATTTCAATCCCCGAGATCGGGTGATAGAGACGCAGCATAGTCGCATGCAGCGCCTGACGGTCAAACTTACGCAGTACGGAAATAAACTCATCCGACGCGCCTTTTGGCGGACGCGGACGGCCACCGTAGACCTGATCGCCCACCAGCGGATGGGTGATGTGCGCCATGTGCACGCGGATCTGGTGTGTACGCCCGGTTTCCAGACGCAGTCGCAGACGCGTGTGCACACGGAAGTGTTCCATAATACGATAGTGCGTTACCGCCGGTTTCCCCATCGGGTGAACCGCCATGTGCGTACGTTTGGTCGGGTGACGGCTAATCGGTTCCTCAACGGTACCGCCCGCAGTCATGTGACCAATCGCCACCGCTTCATACTCGCGGGTAATCTCGCGCAGCTGCAGTGATTCAACCAGGCGTGTTTGCGCCGGAACGGTTTTGGCCACCACCATTAAACCGGTGGTGTCTTTATCCAGACGGTGGACGATGCCCGCACGCGGCACATCGGCAATCGGCGGATAGTAATGCAGCAGCGCATTCAGCACCGTGCCATCCGGGTTACCAGCGCCCGGGTGAACAACCAGGTCGCGCGGCTTATTGATGACGAGGATATCATCATCTTCATATACAATATCGAGTGGGATATCCTGCGCTTCAAAGCGGATCTCTTCGTCGATTTCAGCATCGATAGCGACGGACTCGCCACCCATGACTTTTTCTTTCGGCTTGTCTGAAACTTTGCCATTGACCTGAACGCGCTGGTCGAGGATCCACTCTTTTATGCGCGATCGCGAATAATCAGGGAACATTTCGGCCAAAGCCTGATCTAAGCGTTGACCGAGTTGTGACTCGGACACCGTTGCGGTGAGTTGTACTCGTTGTGCCATATACAGCTTCTTCGTTAACGTTGGGTTTTTACGGCTTCGCCGTTTAATATAGTGTGCTATTGTAGCTGGTCTTAATCGGGAACAGGAACTGTGAATATCCCGTATAAACATTTTGAGGAAAGTCAAAACGTCATGACGCGCATGAAATATCTGGTGGCAGCGGCCACGTTGAGCCTGGCTTTGGCGGGGTGCTCTGGTTCAAAGGAAGAGGTTCCTGATAATCCGCCTAATGAAATCTACGCAACTGCTCAGCAAAAGCTGCAGGACGGTAACTGGAAACAGGCAATAACGCAACTGGAAGCGTTGGATAACCGCTATCCGTTCGGGCCATATTCTCAACAGGTACAGCTGGATCTGATCTACGCATACTACAAAAATGCCGATCTGCCGCTGGCTCAGGCCGCGATTGACCGTTTCATTCGTCTGAACCCGACGCACCCGAACATCGACTACGTGATGTACATGCGCGGCTTAACCAACATGGCGCTGGACGATAGCGCGCTGCAGGGCTTCTTCGGCGTAGACCGCTCCGACCGCGATCCGCAGCACGCCCGTGACGCATTTAACGACTTCTCGAAGCTGGTGCGCGGCTACCCGAACAGTCAATACGTCACCGACGCCAACAAACGTCTTATCTTCCTGAAAGACCGTCTGGCGAAGTATGAACTTTCCGTTGTTGATTACTACACCGCCCGCGGCGCGTGGGTTGCTGTCGTAAACCGCGTCGAAAACATGATGCGTAACTTCCCGGATACTCAGGCGACTCGCGATGCTCTGCCGAAGATGGAAAATGCCTACCGCGAAATGCAGATGACGGCACAGGCTGATAAAGTCGCGAAAATCATTGCCGCCAACGGCAAAAGCACTCAGTCCTGATTCAAACCTTTTAGAAAGCAAAACGGCAGCCCGATGGCTGCCGTTTTTTTATTCGTTTTAATGACTTGCTGAAGCGGTTTAGCGCGAGGTCATCCTATCAAATATGGCTGTATTTTCCCGAATCGACAAGTAAAAAATCACTTCTTCCTGTCTTGACTCACAAAATGAATGCGCTGACAAAAAGTGACAAAATAATGTGATCTATATCACACATTTTAAGCAAATCCGAGGTATGCTGGAATCACCAAGACGGAAAGACAAGAGGTAAAATTTATGACAATGAACATTACCAGTAAACAAATGGAAATTACTCCGGCTATTCGCCAGCATGTCGCAGACCGTCTCGCAAAATTGGAAAAATGGCAAACCCACTTAATCAACCCGCATATCATTCTGTCCAAAGAGCCACAGGGATTTGTAGCGGACGCCACGATGAACACCCCTAACGGGCATCTGGTCGCCAGTGCGAAACATGAAGATATGTACACCGCCATTAACGAATTGATCAACAAGCTGGAACGGCAGCTCAATAAGGTGCAACACAAAGGGGAAGCCCGTCGCGCCGCAACGTCGGTGAAAGACGCAAGCTTCGTAGAAGAAGTTGAAGAAGAGTAAACTGAACTTTGTACTTTAATGTGTATCGCCAACGCGCCTTCGGGCGCGTTTTTTATTGACAGAACGAAAACAGAACGAGTACTGTAAAACCTCATCACGCTAAGGATTTAACCTGATAGTGAAACTTCTACCGTTTTTCTTCGCATTCTTTTTTACCTTCCCCTGAATGGGAGGCGTTTCGTCGTGTGATAAAGAATGCGAAGACGAACAATAAGGCCTCCCACACCGGGGGGCCTTTTTTATTGATAACAAGAAAGGCAAACATGATGACTTCGGAAAACCCGTTACTGGCGATACGCGATAAGATAAGCGCCCTTGATGAGAAATTAGTGAGTCTGCTGGCCGAGCGCCGTGGTCTGGCTATTGAGGTCGGTAAAGCCAAGCTGGCCTCTCACCGCCCGGTCCGCGACATCGATCGCGAGCGTGATCTGCTGGAGCGCTTGATTACGCTAGGCAAAACCCACCAGCTTGACGCGCACTACATCACCCGCCTGTTCCAGCTCATCATTGAAGATTCCGTGCTTACCCAGCAAACGCTGCTCCAGCAGCACCTGAATAAGATTAACCCACATTCAGCGCGTATTGCGTTTCTGGGCCCGAAAGGCTCCTACTCTCATCTGGCGGCCCGCCAGTACGCAGCCCGCCACTTTGAGCAGTTCATCGAAAGCGGCTGCCTGAAGTTTGCCGATATCTTTAACCAGGTTGAGACCGGCCAGGCTGACTACGCCGTGGTGCCGATTGAAAACACCAGCTCCGGCGGTATTAACGACGTCTACGACCTGCTGCAACACACCAGCCTGTCGATCGTGGGTGAAATGACGGTCCCTATCGACCACTGCGTGCTGGTAAACGGTACAACCACACTCGACACCATTGAGACGGTGTATAGCCACCCGCAGCCGTTCCAGCAGTGCAGCCAGTTCCTGAGCCATTATCCGCAGTGGAAAATTGAGTACACCGAAAGCACCTCGGCAGCAATGGAGAAAGTGGCGCAGGCCAACTCACCAACCGTCGCGGCGCTGGGTAGCGAAGCCGGCGGCAAGCTGTATGGTTTGCAGGTGCTGGAGCACTGCCAGGCCAATCAGACGCAGAACATCACGCGCTTCCTGGTGCTGGCGCGCAAAGCGGTGAACGTCTCCGACCAGGTACCGGCGAAAACCACCCTGCTGATCGCCACCGGGCAGCAGGCCGGTGCGCTGGTTGAAGCGCTGCTGGTATTGCGTAACCACAACCTGATCATGACCAAGCTCGAATCGCGCCCGATTCACGGCAATCCGTGGGAAGAGATGTTTTATCTCGACGTCCAGGCGAACCTGGACGCGCTGCCGATGCAAAAGGCGCTCAAAGAGCTTTCCGGTATTACCCGCTCGATGAAAGTGCTGGGTTGCTACCCAAGCGAAAACGTCGTACCGGTCGACCCGGTCTAACGTTCGATAAAAGGCCGTTTCTTCATCCCTGCCACCGCCACTGGCAGGGTGAAGATAGCGCCGGACAGTGGATACTTCGCCACCTCATCAGCCGACATATTCTCACGCGTCGTGGTAATAAACAGCGTACGCATATCCGCGCCACCAAAGCAGACCATTGTCGGGCAACGCACCGGCAGACGATATTCCGCAAGCTGCTCTCCCGTTGGCGAGAAGCGAGCCACTCGCCAACCGTCAAACAACGCGCTCCAGTAACAGCCTTCTTCATCGATGGCCGCGCCGTCCGGGATCCCCTCACCGTCTTTAAACAAGCGGAAAATCTCCCGGGTTCCCGGCTCGCCGTCGGCGTCCAACGGCGTACGATAAATCACCCCGTTCGGCGTATCCGAGGTGTACATCCAGCGTTTATCCGCGCTGAATGCCAGACCGTTCGCGCCGTGAATATCACACTGAATCACCTTTGGCCTCAGTTGGTTATCGACCCTCACCAACAGCGCACCGTTGTAATCACCCGGCCCCAGAAGGTACCGGCATAAAAACGTCCATCGCGATCGGTGCCGCCGTCATTAAAGCGCGCCAGCTGTGGATTGCTTGGGTTATCGCAGATTTTATGCTGGAGCAGACCGCGGCTATCGGCAAGCCAGATTGCGCTGCGTAGCGCGACGATAAAGCCCCCTTCTCCCGCAGCGCAAAACAGCCCACCTCTTCCGGGAACTGTAAGATCTGGTGGTCGCCCGTTGCGGGCACATAGCGGTGAATTTCACACTCCATGATGTCCGCCCAGTACAACGCCTGCTCGGCGTCACTCCAGGTCGGGCATTCCGGCAGATGTCCGGTGTAATCAAACAGCAGGTTTGCTTCAGCCATCGTCTTCATCCCATAAAAAAAGCCAGAGGATTTCCCCTGGCTTTCAAGTATATACAGTTTTCGATTACTGCCGACTGTCATTCGCCTGGCGTAACAGGACGCGGCTCTCACTCTGGAAACGCTGCGCGTAGTCGCCGAACCAGTGTTCCACCTTACGGAAGCTGTCGATAAACGCCTGCTTATCGCCCTGCTCCAGCAGGCCAATTGCCTCGCCAAAACGCTGGTAGTAGCGTTTGATCAGCGCCAGGTTGTTGCCGGACGACATAATAATGTCGGCGTACAGCTGCGGATCCTGGGCAAACAGACGGCCTACCATCGCCAGCTCCAGGCGGTAGATCGGTGAAGAGAGCGCCAGCAGTTGTTCCAGCTGCACGTTCTCTTCCGCCAGATGCAGGCCATAGGCGAAAGTCGCAAAGTGACGCAGCGCCTGGATAAACGCCATATTCTGGTCATGCTCAACCGCGCTGATACGGTGCAAACGCGCGCCCCAAACCTGAATCTGCTCAAGGAACCACTGGTAGGCTTCCGGCTGGCGACCATCGCAGTAGACCACCACCTGTTTGGCCAGGCTGCCGCTGTCAGGGCCAAACATCGGGTGCAGCCCCACAACAGGCCCGAATGTGCCGACAGCATCGCCTGAATCGGCCCGGCTTTCACCGAGGCCAGATCCACCAGAATGCAGTCCGCAGGTAATGGCGGCAGCTTCGCAATCACCTGTTCAGTCACATGGATTGGCACGCTGACGATGACCATACCGGCATCCGCCACCATTTCTGGCGCGTTTGCCCAGCCTTCTTTTTCCAACGTCCGCACCTGGTAGCCGGACAGGGTCAGCATTTTTTCAAACAGCCGCCCCATCTGGCCGCCGCCGCCGACAATCACCACCGGGCGCAGCGACGGACAGAGCGTTTTGAAGCCTTTGTCGTTTTCGCTGGAGTAGGACTCGCGCATCACCCGACGCAGCACGTCTTCAATCAAATCCGGCGGCACGCCTAATGCGGCAGCCTCTTTGCGACGCGAAGCCAGCATTGAAGCCTCACGTTCCGGAACATAAATCGGCAGGCCGTACTGGCTTTTGACTTCGCCAACTTCTGCCACCAGTTCCAGACGCTTCGCCAGCAGGTTCAGCAGCGCCTTATCCACTTCATCAATTTGATCGCGTAGCGCGGTCAGTTCAGCAACCATACAATCCTCTTACGCCAGACGAGCCGCCAGATGGCCGCGTAAATCCTTGTCGAGCTCACGCAGCAGCGCATCGGTCGTTTCCCAGCTGATGCATGCATCGGTTACCGATACGCCGTATTTCATGTCACAGCGCGGTTGCTCGGAAGACTGATTGCCTTCGTGAATGTTGCTCTCAATCATCAGACCAATAATGGAACGGTTACCGTCCTTGATCTGCGCGACAACGGATTCCGCTACCGCAGGCTGACGACGGTAGTCTTTATTGGAATTACCATGACTGCAATCTACCATCAGCGATGCGCGCAGTCCCGCCTGTTCCATCTCTTTTTCACACTGCGCGACATCTTCCGGGCCGTAGTTCGGTTTTTTACCGCCGCGCAGAATTACGTGACCATCCGGGTTGCCCTGAGTGCGCAGCAGGCAAACCTGACCGGCCTGGTTGATCCCACGAAACGGTGCGGCATCGCCGCAGCGCGCATCGCGTTGATGGCGGTCGCCAGCGAGCCATCGGTGCCGTTTTTGAAACCGACCGGCATCGACAGGCCAGAAGCCATTTCGCGGTGAGTTTGTGATTCTGTGGTACGCGCGCCAATCGCTGACCAGCTGAACAGATCGCCCAGGTACTGCGGGCTGTTCGGATCCAGCGCTTCGGTTGCCAGCGGCAGCCCCATGCTGACCAGTTCAACCAACAGACGACGGGCAATTTTCAGTCCGCCTTCCACATCAAACGAGCCATCCATGTGCGGATCGTTGATAAGCCCTTTCCAGCCGACGGTGGTACGCGGCTTCTCAAAATAGACGCGCATCACCAGGTAGAGGCTATCGCTGACCTCTTCCGCCAGTGTTTTAAATCGACGCGCATATTCGATGGCAGCTTCAGGATCGTGGATGGAGCAAGGCCCACACACTACCAGCAGACGCGGATCGCGACCGGAGATAATGTCAGAAATCGTTTTACGTGACTGGGCGATTTGCGCTTCCTGCTCAACGGTGAGCGGGAATTCAGCTTTCAGCTGATCCGGGGTGATCAAAACCTGTTCATCGGCGATATTTACGTTGTTCAGCGCGTCTTTTTGCATGATGGCATTACCTGTTATGGCTCGTTTGCGATAGTTGTTTCCTCAATGAGGTGAACTCACAATATCATAATGAGTAAAGATATCAATCCAAAATACGTAAATTATTCTTTACACCATCCTATTAATGGCAAAATAATCGCCGTTAAAGTGTACAATAATAATTACACTCTTAATTAAGAGGTATAAAAAAGGGCGAACGCCAATGCGTTCACCCTGAGTTAAGCGCGCTACTCAGCTACGCGCGATAATCCCTGTGCGACCCTGCCGCGCCAGCGCCCCCAGTCAATGGCAACAAACAGCAGCAAACTTGCCCCATCACCGGCAACGCCAGACCAAGTGCCACGGTGACGACGAGCGTCACAATGCGCGCAGGCAGCGCCAATGCCAGCCAGCTTTGCGTCAGCGTTTGCAGCGGGCTGATCGGTATCTGGGCAGGACGTTTAATCCACCAGAGCCGATAGCCCATCACAATCGCCACGCACAGCGCCAGCCCAAAGGCAATCAACAAAAGCTGGTTTGGTAAACCGAACAGGATCCCCATATGGAAATCAACACCCCAGCGCGTGAGCTTTGCCATCAGCGGGAAATCAGCAAACTGCGTGTAGTCGATAATCGCCAGAGAGTGCGGATCAACCGCAACGGCATCGACCTGCGTGGGCCAGCGTCGGTCGATCTCAGTTACCGTCCACGCGCGATCGGCGCTACGCGGCGGGCGGATCTCCAGATGGGTGGCATCGATGCCGCCGCGCTGAGCAACGTTAAGGACGGCATCGATCCGATCCCAGGCGATCGGCGAGGCATGCGGCATCATCTCGTCAGCATGGCCGCGATGCTCCGCATGAGGATCCATCGCCATCATCTCACCACCGTGCAGTTGGGTATTGACCTGCGGTGTCAGCCAACCAAAAGCAGCGCGCAGCTTATCGACATTCCCTCCGGCCCACTGCGACCAGGTTAAGCCGGTGGCGGAGAACAGCAGCATCCCTGCCAGTAGACACCAGCCAAGGGTGACATGAACGCGGCGCGTATTCTGCAGACGATTTTTGATGCGTCGCTTAGGCGGGTAAAGGCCCACAGAGCGATTCCCCCCAACGCCGCCACCCACATCCACGAGGCGGCCAGCTCGCTGTACAAACGCCCCATATCCCCAGCAGCAGCGAGCGATGCGCATAATCAATCCACTGACGCAGCGGTAAAATACCGCTGGTGCCATAGACCGTCATATCGCCTTTCACTGCCAACGTCACCGGATCAACAAAGATGGCGCGATTTTCCGAGGCCTGAAGCGCCGGATCGGCAAACATCACGCGTGTGGTTTCACCCGCTTCCAACGCAGGTCGAACGGCGCTCAGACGCAACGGCGTATTCAATGCGCGTTCCGCAGCCGCAATCTGCACAGCTATTGGCTGCCGCTCTCCGCCAACGGTGCCGTGTAGCGCATCGCGATACAGCAGGTTCTCTAGCTGCGGCGTGGCGACATACAGTGTGCCCGTCAGGGCCGCGACGAAAATAAATGGCCCAACAAACAGACCGATAAAAAAATGCAGGCGGCGCAGCAGGTGCACCCAAGCCGCCCGCGAGGTGCAGGTTGTCATACTCTTCCTTCATACATGCGAAAAGAGGTGTGACGCTAAGGCGTCATTTATCATTTTTAAGCAGGTAAAGCAGACAAACGCGGCGGCGCGCGGTATCGGGAAGAGCCAGGGGAAATAGCGCCAGTGGGTCACCAGCGGCGGGAAAGCGGTAATCGTCACGCGCAGCAACAGCGCGCACAGCAGTACGCACAGCGCCAGCATCATGCCGGGAACATGGGCCAACAGCACGCAGTAGCCACAGGCCTCACCGTGGTCGATGGGCATGCTGTCCGGCATCGAATGATGCGTGGGCATTGGCATACTCATCTCATGGTGCATACCGGGCATCGCGCTCATCGGCGATTGCTGTAGCGACACAGAGACCAGCGGAGCAAAGATAATCAGCGCCATAGCCAACAGCGCAAGCCTGGCGGCCCACTGTTTCAGTGCTGTGATGTTGGATGCTCTGCCGCTCACACTACCCTCCAATGAATGAGGGCATTGTAAATGATTTAACAACCAAATGTTAACGCATGGTGCGTTTGAGGATAAAAAAAGGGCCAGCCTTTCGGCCAGCCCTTTCTAACAGGATGTCGCTTGCGCGAATCTTAGTTAAGACGCTCTTTGATACGAGCAGACTTACCAGTGCGCTCACGCAGGTAGTACAGTTTAGCTTTACGTACAGCACCACGACGTTTAACAGCAATGCTGTCAACTACCGGAGAGTGAGTCTGGAAGACACGCTCAACGCCTTCGCCGTTGGAAATTTTACGAACAGTGAATGCAGAGTGCAGACCGCGGCTACGAATAGCGATAACCACGCCCTCAAATGCCTGCAGACGTTTTTTGGAACCTTCAACAACCCATACTTTCACTTCCACGGTATCACCCGGACGGAAGGAAGGTACGTCCTGCTTCATCTGTTCTTGTTCAAGTTGCTTAATAATGTTGCTCATAATTTAATCTCTTATCCTGGGTAAACTGATATTTGGGGTCTCAGACCAGCCCATCATGTTTATGTTGCTGTTGCGCGTGTTCCTGTTTGAACTCCGCCAGCAACCTTGCTTGCTCTTCAGTCAGAGCCAGGTTTTCCAGAAGTTCAGGTCTTCTAAGCCAGGAGCGGCCCAGCGACTGCTTCAAACGCCAGCGACGTATCTCGGCATGGTTTCCCGACAGCAGAACCGGCGGTACTTCCATTCCTTCCAACACTTCAGGGCGGGTATAGTGCGGGCAGTCCAGCAACCCGTCAGCAAACGAATCTTCGATTGCTGATGCTTCATGACCCAGTACACCCGGAATAAACCGGGAAACGGAGTCGATCAGCGTCATTGCCGGTAACTCTCCACCGCTGAGAACGTAATCGCCGATAGACCATTCTTCGTCAATTTCGGTCTGAATCACACGCTCATCGATACCTTCGTAGCGACCACATACCAGAATCAGCTTTTGATTCGTGGCCAGTTCGCTGACGCCCGCTTGATCAAGCTTACGTCCCTGAGGTGACAGATAAATCACCTTTGCGCCTTCACCTGCCGCGGCTTTTGCTGCATGAATGGCGTCCCGTAAAGGTTGCACCATCATTAACATCCCGGTCCGCCGCCGTAAGGACGATCGTCCACGGTACGGTGCCGGTCATGCGTGAAGTCACGAGGACTCCAGCTCTGGATGCTCAGCAGGCCATTTTTTACTGCCCGGCCAGTTACCCCGTAATCGGTAATTGCGCGGAACATTTCAGGAAACAGGCTAATTATGCCAATCCACATAGCGCCGTCTTTTACCGTTTATCCGGTGGTTTAAAAACCAGGATCCCAATCTACTTCGATAGTACGAGTAGCGAGATCGACTTTCTTGATAACCTGCCCATCGAGGAACGGAACCAACCGCTCCTTGATGCCAAATGCATCTTTCAGGTTTGCCTTAATGACGAGAACGTCATTCGACCCGGTTTCCATCATATCGATGACTTTACCGAGACCGTAGCCTTCCGTGGTCACTACCTGGCAGCCCATCAGGTCTTTCCAGTAATAGCTTCCATCTTCCAGCGCCGGCAGCTGCGAGGAATCCACGATAATTTCGCAGTTCGTCAGCAGATTCGCGGCATCGCGATCGTCAACGCCTTTCAGCTTAATGACGATATCCTGATTGTGGTAGCGCCAGCTTTCCAGCTCAACGGTCTGCCACTGACCCGCCTTCTGGATTAACCAGGGCTGATAGTCAAAAATGCTTTCGGCGTCTTCGGTGGAGGAAAACACTCTGAGCCAACCACGGATACCGTAGGAAGAACCATTTTCCCCAATACGATCGGATCAACAGGTGCTTGTGCGGTGTGTTGCTTGCTCATCATGACCACCGTGACAGATTAAGCTGCTTTTTTAGCTTCTTTGATCAGCGCAGATACGCGATCAGAGATAGTTGCGCCCTGGCCAACCCAGTGTGCGATACGGTCCAGATCCAGACGGGTGCCTTCTTCCGCGCCAGAAGCGATCGGGTTGAAGAAACCAACGCGCTCGATGAAGCGACCGTTACGTGCGTTACGGCTGTCAGTAACAACAACCTGGTAGAACGGACGCTTTTTAGCGCCGTGACGTGCTAAACGAATAGTTACCATAACATCCTCTTGTGTGAATAGAACAACCGGCCCCATCGAGGAAGGGCCCGGTGTCATATTAAAAGCCCGAAAATTTTACTCATTTTTGGGCAAAATGCAATCCGTATTATCTGCCGGGGAATCCTGGGGCATCATACCCTTCATTCCGCGCATCATTTTCATCATGCCGCCTTTCGACTTCATCTTTTTCATCATGCGCTGCATGTCGTCGAACTGCTTGAGCAGACGGTTCACGTCCTGCACCTGCAGGCCGCAGCCCTGGGCGATACGACGCTTACGGGAACCTTTGATGATTTCCGGCTTCGCGCGCTCTTTCAGCGTCATCGAGTTGATGATCGCTTCCATACGCACCAGCACTTTGTCATCCATCTGCGATTTAACGTTGTCTGGAATCTGGCCCATGCCCGGCAGTTTGCCCATCAGGCTCGCCATGCCGCCCATGTTTTTCATCTGCTTGAGCTGTTCCAGGAAGTCGTTCAGGTCGAAACCATCGCCCTTCTTCAGCTTGGTCGCCAGCTTCTCAGCCTGCGCGCGGTCAACCTTGCTCTCGATATCTTCGATCAGCGACAGCACGTCGCCCATGCCGAGGATACGGGAAGCGATACGGTCCGGGTGGAACGGCTCCAGCGCTTCGGTTTTCTCGCCGACGCCGAGGAATTTAATCGGTTTGCCGGTAATGTGACGAATAGAGAGTGCCGCACCGCCGCGCGCATCACCGTCGACCTTGGTCAGCACTACGCCGGTCAGCGGCAGCGCTTCGTTAAAGGCCTTGGCGGTGTTTGCCGCATCCTGACCGGTCATCGCGTCAACGACAAACAGAGTTTCAACGGGCTTAATCGCCGCGTGAACCTGTTTGATTTCGTCCATCATCGCTTCATCAACGTGCAGACGACCGGCGGTATCCACCAGCAGCACGTCGTAGAATTTCAGCTTCGCTTCTTTCAGCGCCGCGTTAACGATGTCGATAGGCTTCTGGCCAACGTCAGACGGGAAGAAGTCCACACCAACCTGTTCAGCCAGGGTTTCCAGCTGTTTGATCGCCGCCGGGCGATAAACGTCGGCAGAAACCACCAAGACTTTCTTCTTGTGCTTCTCGCGCAGGAATTTACCCAGCTTACCGACGCTGGTGGTTTTACCCGCACCCTGCAGGCCCGCCATCAGCACGACTGCCGGCGGCTGCGCGGCGAGGTTCAGCGTCTGGTTCTCTTCGCCCATCGCCGAAACCAGTTCGCTACGCACGATTTTGACGAATTCCTGGCCCGGGTCAGGCTTTTGTTAACTTCATGACCAACCGCTTTTTCTTTTACGCGATTGATAAAATCACGCACTACCGGCAGCGCAACGTCAGCCTCCAGCAGCGCCATGCGCACTTCGCGCAGCGTCTCTTTTACGTTGTCTTCAGTAAGGCGTCCACGGCCACTGATATTGCGCAGCGTGCGCGACAAACGATCGGTTAAATTATCAAACATTGTCTCTCGCCTGGGGTGGAAACGGTGAGTCGCTTACGCGACAAAAAAACGGAAATTTGCGGAGTATAACACGACACCGGGCGAGTTGTGAGGCCGTGGTTGGCGCTGATATCGCGTAACGTGACGCCATCGCCCTCACACCACCTGTGCGCCTTGATACAACTCGAGGATTTTGCGTATATACTGCTTCTCTTTCTTCACTTTGACGACTGCCGACTCTTTATGCCTGTGTTTGCCCTGCTCGCGCTTGTTGCCTACTCCATCAGCCTGGCGCTGATCATCCCCGGACTGCTGCAAAAAAACAGCGGCTGGCGGCGTATGGCGATTCTTTCCGCCACCGTGGCGCTGGTGTGCCATGCATTTGCGCTGGAAGCCCGTATCCTGCCGGCGGTGACAGCGGGCAGAATCTCAGCCTGTTAAACGTTGGCTCGCTGGTGAGCCTGATGATCTGTACGGTGATGACCATCGTGGCTTCGCGTAACCGCGGCTGGCTGCTGTTGCCCATCGTCTATGCCTTCGCGCTGATCAATCTCGCCTTCGCCACCTTTATGCCCAATGAGTTTATTACCCATCTGGAAGCGACACCGGGGATGATGGTGCATATCGGCCTGTCGCTGTTCTCCTACGCGACGCTGATTATTGCCGCTCTGTATGCGCTACAGCTGGCATGGATTGACTATCAGCTCAAGAATAAGAAGCTGGCGTTCAATCACGAAATGCCGCCACTGATGGTCATTGAGCGCAAAATGTTTCACATCACCCAGGTTGGCGTCGTTCTGCTCACGCTGACCCTCTGTACCGGCCTGTTTTACATGCATAACCTCTTTAGCATGGAAAATATCGACAAGGCTGTCCTTTCCATCATCGCCTGGTTCGTCTATATCGTGTTGTTATGGGGTCACTATCACGAAGGGTGGCGCGGTCGCCGGGTGGTTTGGTTTAACGTGGCGGGCGCTGGCATTCTGACGCTCGCCTACTTTGGTAGCCGCGTGATTCAACAATTCGTGGGCTAAGTACTAAGGAATTCTCTTGGAACATATCTCTACCACCACGCTGATCGTGACGCTGATCATCATGGTGGTCATCTCCGCCTATTTCTCCGGTTCTGAAACCGGCATGATGACGCTCAATCGCTATCGACTACGTCATCTGGCGAAGCAGGGCGACAAATCCGCGCGGCGAGTTGAAAAGCTGCTGAAAAAGCCTGACCGTCTCATCAGCCTGGTGCTGATTGGCAACAACCTGGTCAACATACTGGCTTCCGCGCTCGGTACCATTGTCGGCATGCGCCTGTATGGCGATCTGGGCGTCGCCATCGCTACCGGCGTGCTGACCTTTGTGGTACTGGTGTTCGCTGAAGTGCTGCCCAAAACCATCGCCGCGCTCTACCCGGAAAAGGTCGCCTATCCCAGCAGCTTCCTGCTCGCGCCGCTGCAAGTTCTGATGATGCCGCTGGTCTGGCTGCTTAACCTCATCACCCGCATCCTGATGCGCATGATGGGCATTAAAACCGACATCACTATCAGCAGCGCGCTCAGCAAAGATGAGCTGCGCACCATCGTGAATGAATCCCGCTCGCAGATTTCACGCCGCAATCAGGACATGCTGCTGTCGGTGCTGGATCTGGAAAAAGTTAGCGTCGATGACATTATGGTGCCGCGCAACGAAATCGTCGGTATCAACATCAACGACGACTGGAAATCTATCGTCCGCCAGCTCACCCACTCGCCGCATGGTCGCATCGTGCTGTACCGCGATAGCCTCGACGACGCCATCAGTATGCTGCGCGTGCGCGAAGCCTACCGTCTGATGACCGAGAAAAAAGAGTTCACCAAAGAGGTGATGCTACGCGCCGCCGATGAGATTTACTTCGTGCCAGAGGGAACGCCGCTCAGCACCCAGTTGGTGAAATTCCAGCGCAATAAGAAGAAAGTGGACTGGTGGTTGACGAGTATGGCGATATCCAGGGGCTGGTGACGGTGGAAGACATTCTGGAAGAGATCGTCGGCGACTTCACCACCTCTATGTCACCATCGCTTGCCGAAGAAGTTAACCCGCAAAATGATGGCTCCGTCATTATCGACGGCGGCGCCAACGTGCGCGAACTGAATAAAGCCTTCAACTGGCACCTGCCGGAAGACGAAGCGCGCACCATGAACGGGATGATTGTTGAAGCACTGGAAGAGATTCCGGCTGCAGGCACGCGCGTTCGCATTGCCCAGTATGATATCGATATTCTCGAGGTGCAGGATAACGTGATTAAGCAGGTGCAGGTGAACCGGTGAAACCGCTACGGGAAAGCGTGAAGGATTAAAGATATCCCTCTCCCCGGCTGGGGAGAGGGTAACGCGAAGGTTATGCCTTCGCTTTCGCAACAGACACCATCGCCGCGCGAATAGTACGACCGTTCAGGGTGTAACCCTTCTGCATCACCATCAGCACGTTGCCAGCGGCCACTTCGTCAGACTCCACCATCGCAATCGCCTGGTGAACGTTCGGATCCATCGGCACGTCGATATCGGCGACAACCTGCACGCCAAATTTCGCGACCACGTCCAGCATCGACTTACGCGTCAGTTCAATACCTTCGATCATCGCCGCCATCGCGTCGCCGTCTTTGTTGGCCACTTCCAGCGCGCGGTCGAGGCTATCCAGCACCGGCAGCAGTTCGTTGACGAATTTTTCCAGCGCAAACTTGTGCGCCTTCTCAACGTCAATTTCAGTGCGACGACGCAGGTTTTCCATCTCGGCCTTCACACGCAGCACACTTTCGCGCTCGCGAGTTTCGGCTTCCGCCAACTGCGATTCAAGGTTCGCAATTTTTTCGTCGCGCGGATCCACCTGCTCAGCAGAAGCGTCTGGTTCAACCGCCTCAACTTCTTCGTGCTGTTCCATGATAATTTCTTCCGGGATTGCCCTCAGGCGTTTTCTGTTCTTTACTACTCATGAATTTCTCCGCGTTTTTTCGCAATCATCTCGCTAACTTGGCTTATTATGGGATAAGATTTCGGGTTTCAAGGGAAGCTCTCACATTGTCACCAATCTTCGGCACAAGGACATTCAGAAAATGAACAATCATTTCAAGTGTATCGGTATTGTAGGACACCCTCGTCACCCGACGGCCCTGACGACACATGAAATGCTCTATCGCTGGCTGTGCACCAAAGGCCTCGATGTGATTGTTGAGCGCCAGATAGCCCAGGAGCTGAAGCTCGATAATGTGAAAACCGGCACGCTGGCCGAAATTGGTCAAAAAGCGGATCTCGCGGTGGTGGTTGGCGGCGACGGCAATATGCTCGGCGCGGCGCGTACTCTCGCACGCTACGACATCAGCGTCATTGGCATTAACCGCGGCAACCTCGGCTTCCTGACCGACCTTGACCCGGACAACGCCCATCAGCAGCTTGCCGACGTGCTGGACGGCAATTACATTGCTGAAAAGCGCTTCTTACTGGAAGCACAGGTGTGCCAGCAGAACTGCCAAAAGCGGATCAGCACCGCCATCAACGAAGTCGTGCTGCACCCGGGCAAAGTGGCGCACATGATTGAGTTTGAAGTGTATATCGACGAGACCTTCGCCTTCTCCCAGCGTTCCGATGGCCTGATTATCTCCACCCCAACCGGCTCCACCGCCTACTCACTTTCCGCCGGCGGGCCGATTCTCACCCCATCATTAGATGCGATTACTCTGGTGCCAATGTTCCCGCATACGCTCTCCGCGCGCCCGCTGGTGATTAACAGCAACAGCACCATCCGCCTGCGTTTTTCGCACCGCCGCAGCGACCTGGAAATCAGCTGTGATAGCCAGATTGCCCTGCCCATCCAGGAAGGCGAAGATGTCTTGATCCGCCGCAGCGACTATCACCTGAATCTCATTCACCCTAAAGACTACAGCTATTTCAATACATTAAGCACAAAACTTGGCTGGTCAAAAAAATTGTTCTAATTTTATCGCCGCCTCTTTACTGGATAAAAAACCAGTCTATACTGTATGAAAACACAGTTATGGGTTTTCATACAGGAAAGCGGCTATGTTGGCACAACTGACCATCAGCAATTTTGCAATCGTTCGTGAACTTGAAATCGACTTCAACAGCGGCATGACGGCCATCACCGGGGAAACCGGTGCGGGTAAATCTATTGCAATTGATGCCCTCGGGCTGTGCCTGGGCGGCCGAGCGGAAGCCGACATGGTCCGCGTTGGCGCCACTCGCGCCGATCTCTGCGCGCGCTTTGCGCTGAAGGACACGCCTGCGGCCCTGCGCTGGCTCGAGGAAAACCAGCTGGAAGATGGCCGCGAGTGCCTGCTGCGCCGCGTCATCAGCAGCGACGGTCGTTCTCGTGGCTTTATTAACGGCACGGCCGTACCGCTTTCCCAACTGCGCGAGCTGGGCCAGCTGCTTATTCAGATCCACGGCCAGCACGCACACCAGCAGTTAGTCAAATCCGAACACCAGAAAACGCTGCTTGATGCCTACGCAGGCGAATCGACTCTCACACATCAAATGGCGGAAAATTACCGTCTCTGGCACCAAAGCTGCCGCGATCTGGCGGCTCACCAGCAGCAAAGCCAGGAACGTGCCGCGCGAGCCGAACTGCTGCAATACCAGCTGAAAGAGCTGATCGAGTTCAATCCGCAGCCCGGTGAATATGAACAAATCGATGAAGAGTACAAGCGCCTTGCAAATAGCGGCCAGTTACTCTCCACGAGCCAGCACGCGCTGGCTATCCTGGCCGACGGCGACGACGTAAACCTGCAAAGCCAGCTCTACACCGCCCGCCAGTTAGCCGGTGAACTGGTGAGCATGGACAGCAAACTCTCCGGCGTGCTGGATATGCTGGAAGAAGCGGCCATTCAGCTCAGCGAGGCCAGCGACGAACTGCGCCATTATTGCGATCGTATGGATCTCGATCCAAACCGTCTGTTCGAGCTGGAACAGCGTCTGTCAAAACAGATTTCCCTGGCGCGGAAGCATCAAATCTCGCCGGAAGCGCTGCCTGAATACTACCAGTCGCTGTTGGACGAACAGCAGTTACTCGACGACCAGAGCGACTCACTCGAAACGCTCAAACTGGCGGTTTCTCGCTATCACCAACAGGCACTGGACACCGCGCGCCAGCTGCACGCGCAGCGTCAGGCCAGCGCACAGGAGCTGGCGCAACTGATTACCGACAGCATGCATATGCTCTCGATGCCGCACGGCCTGTTTGATATTGACGTCAGCTTTGAAGAACAGCATCTGACCGCCGAAGGTGCAGATCGTATTGAGTTCCGCGTCACCACTAACCCGGGCAGCCACTGCAGGCGATTGCCAAGGTCGCCTCAGGCGGTGAACTGTCGCGTATCGCGCTGGCCATTCAGGTGATTACCGCACGCAAGATGGAAACGCCTGCGCTGATTTTTGATGAAGTGGACGTCGGGATTAGCGGACCAACGGCGGCAGTCGTCGGTCAGTTGCTGCGCCAACTGGGTGAATCGACCCAGGTGATGTGTGTGACCCACCTACCGCAAGTTGCAGGCTGTGGGCACCACCACCTCTACGTCAGCAAAGAGACCGACGGCGCAATGACCGAAACCCATATGCAACCCCTGGACAAACGCGCTCGCCTGCAAGAGCTGGCGCGGCTGCTGGGGGCAGTGAAGTCACCCGTAATACGCTGGCGAATGCGAAAGAGTTGCTGGCCGCATAAACTTTTTTGATTTCTTAGAGTCTGAGTTCACAATAAAAACGCCGTAAGACCTGATATCAAAGGTTTCCAACTTACCTCAGGTCTATTATCATCGGCACATGACATATGAGCCGCGTACTGCTCGGGCCCGAAAAGGAATCAAATCACTATGCGCTGTAAAACGCTGACTGCTGCCGCAGCGGTTCTTCTGATGATGACTGCAGGCTGTTCCACTCTGGAGCGAGTGGTTTACCGTCCTGATATTAGTCAGGGAACTACCTGGCACCTAACGATGTAGCGAAAATTCGTCCAGGCATGACCCAACAACAGGTCGCCTACACCTTAGGTACCCCGATGATGACCGATCCGTTCGGCACCAACACCTGGTTCTATGTTTTCCGCCAGCAGCCTGGGCATGAAAAAGCAACCCAACAAACGCTGACGTTGACCTTCAACAGCAGCGGTGTGCTGACCAACATCGATAACAAACCAGCGCTGACCAAATAAGTCAGCGGTGACAAAAAAAGCGCTCATTGAGCGCTTTTTTATTCTCTGTAAATCACGGTAAGGCGCTATCCCTTTTTCTGCGCCGACTTCTCCGCCCGCTGACGGCGAAGCTCTTTCGGATCGGCAATCAGGGGACGATAAATCTCAACCCGGTCGCCGTCGTGAACTTCATCCTGCAATTTAGCAGGACGGCTATAAATACCGACCTTATTTTTGCTCAGGTCAATATCATCACGCAGCGCCAACAAGCCGCTTGCCTGAATCGCCTGCTCGATCGTGGCCCCTTCCTCCAGGGTGACACGCTGCACGTACTGCTTTTGCGGCAGCGCGTAAGCCACTTCCACGGCAATCTTACCCGACACGGTAAACCTCTCTGGCACGCATCGTGAATGCCTGCACCATGTTTAGCGCCAGCTCTTTAAAGATACGACCAAACGCCAGTTCAATAAGCTTATTGGTAAACTCAAAATCAAGATGGAATTCAATCTTACAAGCGTCCTGGCTTAACGGCGTAAACTTCCAGCCGCCAATCAGCTTTTTAAACGGCCCATCGACCAGATGCATCAAAATGCTCTGGTTATCGGTTAAGGTATTACGCGTGGTAAAGGTCTTACTGATACCCGCTTTCGCGACATCGACCGCCGCCGTCATTTGCGTCGGTCCAGACTCCAGAACGCGGCTGCCCGTACAACCGGGAAGAAAATCCGGGTAGGCATTCACATCATTCACCAGTTGATACATTTGCTCCGCGCTGTAGGGAACCAGCGCAGTACGGCTAATCTGAGGCATAGCAATTTCCATGATCGAACACGGCGTAAATAGTATCATTTATCTACGGTTAAAAAAAACGGACACAGGCTATATCGTGCTAAGATAACGCATTACGCCTCGCGGGAGCTTGAGGCTAGGTTTATCAGATTAGCGATAATTTCAGGATATTATGACAAAGAAAAAAGCACACAAACCTGGATCGGCCACGATTGCGCTGAATAAACGCGCCCGCCACGAATACTTTATCGAAGAAGAGTTTGAGGCGGGCCTGGCGCTCCAGGGCTGGGAAGTGAAATCCCTGCGCGCAGGTAAAGCCAACATCGGCGACAGCTACGTTATCCTGAAAGACGGTGAAGCGTTCCTGTTCGGCGCCAACTTTACCCCGATGGCCGTGGCATCTACGCATTACGTTTGCGATCCTACCCGCACGCGTAAACTGCTGCTCAACCAGCGCGAACTGGATTCTCTGTACGGGCGTATCAACCGCGAAGGTTACACCGTAGTCGCGCTGTCGCTGTACTGGAAAAACGCCTGGTGTAAGGTGAAAATCGGCGTCGCCAAAGGTAAAAAGCAGCACGACAAACGCTCCGACCTGAAAGATCGTGAATGGCAGCTCGATAAAGCGCGTATTATGAAGCATGCAGGACGCTAAGCCACCGCTTCAAACCATTTAATGAGACATCCCCCTGTCAGCGGGGGCATGTCTTTGCATCACAATATAACTCCAAAATATACAATCAGTTATCTAATGCTTCGCATTAATATTTTTCTCATACGAAATAATGACGTACAAAAACTATTAAATTCGGTTGTTAATTACACTCAAGAAAAGAGAAGGTAAAATGATTGTTCTAAAATAATATAAAGCCATTTTTAACTATATGATATATCCCTATCAGTTATTAATGCCTTTCCAATAAAAACATTAACCAAATCAAAAATCAGACATTTCCTAATAACAGATTTTGTGTATCACCTCATCAATGCCTCATCAACCCATCAAAAAATCGCCCAAACAATTTAGCATAAAAACCCAACCAATCAATGGATTAACAATTAACCATACAAAATAAATGCCTTTAAAAACTGATAGATAGCTTAAAAATCCATAATACTTTAACGTACATTAAATGCCACATCAGCCCCGCTAAACTTGTGGAAAATACTATTCCTACGCTATACCAAAATCAACGCCAAATAAATTAAAGAACATACACAGCAATATATTCACTTGTAATAAAGTAACTTAATCCATTCAAAAATATTTTTTAGATTCATTCCAGAACCCATGCCATCAGTGGGTTGGGTATTTTTTATCTAAATTAAAGCAATGGAAACAACCGCATAACTGACTGACAAGAATGATTTTTCACTAGCTCACTATTGCCTCATTCGTCCTGAACGGAGTGAAACTATGCGTACCTCATCAATTATTTCCAGGCTAACAACAGTCTCCACTCGTGTAGAAGGCGATGTAGTGACATTAAACACACCTTCGATTGTGAAGCTGAGCCTGGAACGCAGCGAAATCGCCTCAATGGCACGTATTAATCACGACCTGGTCATTACTCTGCATTCAGGCGAAGTTATCACCATTAAGAATTTTTATGTCACGACGGACGGACAAACAAGTCAGCTCGTTCTTGAAGACGAGCACGGTGCACTCTGGTGGGTACAGGATACGGAGCACGCCGCCCACTTCGTCGAGATAGCCAGTATTGACGATCTTCTGATTGCAGACAGTTCGCATTCAGTAGCCGGCGGAGCCATCTGGCCGTGGGTATTAGGCGGTGTTGCAGCCGTTGGGGCCGGAGTTGCTATCGCAAGCAGCAGCAATGGCAGCAATGACAACAGTGGCAACAATGGCAGCAATGGCAACAATGGCAACAATGGCAACAATGGCAACAATGGCAACAATGGCAGCAGTGGCGGCAATGGCAGCGGCGGAGACAATGGTGTACCCGATACCTCGGGTACGCCGGGAAAAGCCCCTTCAACGCCCGAGATTACCTCAGCATCAGGAATTGTGGGCACCGTAACCAGCGCACTGGCCAATAACGGCTGGACTGCGAGCCGTAAACCAGGCCTCACCGGTACCGGTGAGGCGGGTTCAACGGTTCATATCAAAGTGGACGGAACCGAAGTCGCTACCGTTATCGTCGGCAAGGACGGGAAATGGACGCTTACGCTACCGTCCGATCTCCTGGATGGTAGCCATACCATCAACGTTTATGCCACCAACAGTTCCGGCAAAAGCGGCGATTCAGGCAACTTCACGCTTAACATAGATGGAGCAACGCCAGCAGCACCGGGATTGGATGGTATCGCGGACAATAAAGCGCCGAATATCGGCGCAATTACCCTCGGGTCGCAAACGAATGATACTCAGCCGATTATCTCAGGGACGGGTAAGGCTGGTTTCACCATCACGTTGTATCAGGGAACGACCGTGATCGGCACCGCCATTGTCGACAGCAGTGGGCACTGGAGTATCGCCCCAATAAGGCGTTGTCTGATGGGCTGCATAACGATCTCACCGTGACACAGACCAGCAAGGCAGGCATTGAAGGCGGCACCCTTCTGATCCCCGCTTTCACCGTCGACACCCTGGCACCAGATCAAGCCACAATCACGACTGAGTCAGTGGACGGCTCTCAAATCACCGGGCAAGCCGAAAAAGGCAGCACCGTTTCTATCTACGACGCTCAGGGTAAGCTACTCGGTACAGCCACCGCCGATATCAACAGCGGTACGTTTACGATAACGCTGCACCCGGCGCAAACTCACGGTGAAACGCTAAGCGCAATCGTCACAGACCCCGCAGGTAATGCCAGCAAACCAACCATTTTCCCTGCAGCAGACACCAAATTCCCTAGCCAGCCGATTATTGTCTCCATTGATGATGATACTGTCCCTTATACCGGGCCAGTGAGCAATGGTGGCTATACCAATGATAAAACGCCTACGATACGCGGCACCGCAGAAGCGGATAGCCTGGTCACAATTTATGTCAACGGCATAGCCATGCCACCGCCAGTGACCGCAGATCCTAACGGGAACTGGTACTACGAATTCACGACACCACTTCCCGACGGAGACTATGTCTTCACGGCAACAGCGAACAACGGCATTGGCTCCAGCGGTGACTCACTAAGCTATACCGTGAATGTTGATACCGGCCTCCCTGGGCTGAATAACCTGCTGCTCGATTCGAAAGGCCAAGTGCTTACTGGTACCACAGAAGCAGGCAGCACCGTTACGGTGAAAGATAGCAACGGAGCCACCATTGGTACAGGCACCGCGGATTCGAAAGGTGCCTTCACTATTACCCTGACCACGCCGCAAAAAAATGGTGAAACGGTGACAGTCTTAGCCGAGGATAAGGCCGGTAATATTGGCCCGTCGACATCCTTCCTTGCGCCTGATATCACACCGCCAGGCGCCCCTACGGGTGTAACCATCGCCAGCAGTGGTGCTGTCCTGACCGGTTTTGCCGAAATGGGGCCACAATCACTATCAACGATACCAAAGGTAATGTGATTGCGACAGGAATCGCAAACGGCCCAGGTGGTTCATTTGCGATTCCGTTAGTACCGCCGTTGCTGAACGGCGAAGTGGTGGTCGTGACGGCCTCGGATCACGCTCCCGTCCCCAACGTCAGCGCTGCCGCCAGCGCTGTTGCCCCAGATATCACGCCGCCAGCTATCCCGGATACCGTCACCGTGAACACCACCGGTACCGCCGTTAGCGGCCATACCGACGCGGGTGCCATCATTACCGTTAAAGATGCAGGCGGCGCAACCATTGGCACCGGCACCGCAGACACCAGCGGGCAGTTTACCGTGACTATTTCACCTGCGCAGGCTAACGGCCAAACCGTCTCGGTGACGGCCGCAGATACCGCGCACAATACCAGCGATCCTGCCACCGCTATTGCGCCGGATATCACAGCACCTAATGCCCCAATTATCATTTCAGTCATTGATAACGTTCCGGATGTTGTCGGCCCGATGCAAAACGGTCAGACCACAAACGATCCAAAACCGACTATCACTGGTACCGCCGAAGTTGGCGCAACCATTACAATTTATGATAACGGCAAGCCGATACTCGGGACTACACCCCAGGCTCCAACGGTGGTTGGAGCTTTGTACCGTCGCAGCCACTCGACCAGGGCGCACATCATTTAACCATTACCGCTACCGACGCCTCAGGCAACACCAGCGCCGCCAGCAGCTTTGACCTGACCGTTGACACGGTTTCACCATTAATGCCGACCATCACGCTGGTGCTCGACGATGTTGGGAGCATTATTGGGCCTATTGCGGATAACGGCGTGACCAACGATACGCTCCCGACTATCCGCGGAACCGGTGAACCAGGTGCCACCATTCAGCTTTGGGATAATACAACGCTGCTGAAGAGCGATATCGTCGTCTCAAGCTCAGGGACCTGGAGCTATACGCTGACGGACGCGCTGGCTGATGCCTCGAAGCACATCTTTAAAGTCACCTCCAGCGATGCTAACGGCAATACCACGAGCTTCTCCAATACCTGGACCATCAACGTTGATACGCAGGCACCGCTCGCGCCAACCCTTAATGTCACCAACAACAGCACCGCATTGGAGAATGGCGTAGCGACAAACGTAACGTCACCCACCATCAGCGGTAAGGGTAATGCGGAAAACGATACTGTCACTGTCTATGACAACGGCAAGCTGTTGGGTACAGGCATCGTGCAATCCGACGGAACCTGGACTATCACGCTCAAGGCTCCGCTAGGCGAAGGCCAGCATAAATTGACGGCAATAGAGAGCGATCCGGCGGGGAACCCCAGCCTTCCCACCGTGTTCACGCTCAACATCGATACGACCGCGCCTGATGCTCCGCAGATTCTGTATGCCGATATCGAGGTAAATAGCACGACTACCACACAGTTGGTCAATGGGGGCTTACCAAAGATCAGAGCCCACTGCTTCACGGCAGCGCAGAGCCCGGTTCAACCATCACTCTTTATCTCAACGGCCAGCCGTTCACGACCGGAACAACCATTAAGGCGGATGCCAAAACGGGGGCGTGGTCCTATGAGTGGGCATCACCACTGCCAGAAGGTCTGAACACGATCACCGCAACGGCAACAGATCCGGCTGGCAACACCAGCGGCATTTCCGGCGTCTTCTCGGTGAACATCGACATCACCAAGCCGATCGCCGTTGAGCCGACGATTACCGACAGCGTCTCGCCGATAGTCGGAGACATCACTTCCGGCTATACCAACGATCCAACGCCAACATTTAAAGGGACCGGTGAAGTCGGAAGCACTATCGCAATCACGATGACCCCCGTCGACGGACTCGGTAATCCACTCGGCCCAGGAGAAAATTGGACCACCACGGTTGGCGAAAACGGGTCGTGGACATTCACCCCAGATGTTCACCAGGATGGTGCTTATAAGATAAGCGTGATAGAGACTGATGTGGCGGGCAACGCCAGCAACCCAACGTCGGAAATCTCGCTCACCATTGATACACAAAAGCCACCAGCGCCAGCAATTACGCTAAGCGTGGACCCTGCTAGCATTATAAACGGCACATCAGAACCTAATGCCGTAATCAATATTTATAACGGCAGCAATACTGCGCCTATCGCAACGACCACAGCCAATGCGCTGGGAATCTGGAGCATTACTCTGACAAATCCGTTGCCTAACGGACAGTATTCGTTGACGGCAACCGCCACCGATGCCGCTGGGAACGTCAGCGACGCGTCCCCCCATACTCTATTGACACCATTCCACTCACGATCCCTGTTATTACCGCTATCATGGATGATGCAGGCTCAATCAGTGGTCCGTTAGATCTGGAAGCCACACAGATAGTGACCGATGATACGCAGTTGGTGATCACTGGTACGGCAAAACCAGGCAGCACCGTCATCCTTCTGGATACCAACTCGTTGATTTCCACCAGCGTGCTCGTCAACCCAAACGGCACATGGTCAATAGAGACAGCGGTGCTGTCTGAAGGGCAACATACCTTCACCGCTACCGCCAAAATGGATGGGCTCCCGACCGCAGCCAGTAACGCAATAGTGGTCACGGTAGACACCACTCCGCCGACTTTTATTGGCACTCCGGCGATCAGTACTGACGGGGTGACCGTATCCGGCTTTGTAAGCGATAGCTCATTAATTCTTAATGGAATAACGGTCACAATTAAAGATGCGGGTGGGAAAGTCATCGGTACTGGCACCACGGATGCGCTTGGTCACTACAGTATTCAGCTTACCGCAGCCCAGACCGGTGGCGAGCAACTCAGCGCCACGGCTCAGGATATCGCCGGAAACCCAAGCGGGTCCATATCATTCACTGGCTCGAGCAGCGGCCTGCCACATTTAGCGACGATCGATCAAATTTACGATGACGTCGCGAATAATATTGGCCCTGTACTTCCCGGCCGCAGCACCAATGACACGACGCCACAGCTCAGCGGGACAACTGATATTGGCTCAAGCGTGGCCGTCTATATTGATGGCGTTAATGTCGGTAATGCAACCGTCGATGCGACAGGTCATTGGACGTACGATATCACCACACCACTCACGGAGGCCTCCCACACCTTCGCGGTTCAGGCGACTAACGCCGTAGGCACCGGTGCCATATCAGCGCCAATCACCATTACCGTTGACCTGCATGCACCTGATGTCCCTGTTATTGTTAATGCGCTCAACGATATCCCTGGCAGCTTAGGCTCTATTCAGTCAGGCGGATTAACCAACGATGCGCGCCCTACGCTCATCGGTACGGCAGAAAAAAATGCCCTCATTACGATTTCCGTCGATGGAAAATTCCTCGGCACCACGACCGCCGCCGCCGATGGTTCATGGAGCTTCACGCCAACCTCAGCGCTGGACAGCACGACACATATTTTCACCGCCACCGCCACTGATGATGCTGGCAACATTGGCGATTCTTCCCTGAATTACACGATAACGATTGATGCCGTTGCGCCTGATGCGCCAACCATTACATTGGTACAAAACGATAATGGTGCACCATTGGTCACAATAGCCAGCGGCGGGGCAACCAATGACCCCCGGCCACTCATTAGCGGGACGGCCGAAAAAGGTAGCACGGTCAAAATTTATGATAACGGCAATCTGCTGGCGACCGTAACGGCAGGCCTGACGGAAGCTGGTCTGTTCCAGGTACCGGTTTAATAAGCACACTGTCAAGTGGCCTGCATAGCCTGACCGCCACCGCGACCGATACCGCAGGCAATACCAGCTCGCTGGGACAACCTTACAACATCACTATCGATCTCCAGGCGCCGAACGCCCCAACGTTCACCTCGGTTATCGACGATGTTGCTGGTGGGATCGTCGGCTCATTGATCAGCGGGCAGCTCACCAACGACAGCATGCCTACGCTCAATGGCCGTGCCGAAGCAGGTGCCACCATTACCATTATGGATGGCCTTAATCCAGTGCAAACGCTGGCTCCGATTATTGCCGACAACAACGGTAACTGGAGCTACACGTTTACCACCGCGCTTTCTGATGGCATCCATACGCTAACCGTGAAAGCGACTGACCCGGCAGGCAACACCGGACCGGCTTCTTTACCGTTCACCGTTAACGTAGATGCCACGCTACCGGGCGCCCCTTCCATCACCAATGTGACGGATCTCGGCAACGTGGCTGAAGGCGGCTTTACCAACGGTACGCTGCCAACCATCAGCGGTACTGCTGAACCTGGCAGCACGATAACTATCTACAATGGGAGTACGCTGCTCGGTACCACCACCGCGTCCAATACCATTCCGGGAGCCTGGAGCTTTACCCCTTCTGTGGCCTCGCTCCCGGGTCAATCAGCATTACCGCCACCGCTACCGATGCGGCGGGTAACACCGGTGCTGCATCCGTGCCGCGCATCTTTACCATCGACACCACCGCGCCGGACGCGCCAACGCTCGTCAGCGTTTATGACGATCAGAGCAGCATTCCAGGCAATTTGACGTCTGGCGCGCTGACTCGAGATACTCAACCCACCTTTAGCGGCACCACTGAAGCTAATGCCACCGTTAACCTCTATGATAACGGCACGCTAATCGGCTCCATGACCACCGATAGTTCCGGTAAGTGGAGCATCACACCGACACTCCCACTGGGCCAGGGTAGCCATAACTTTACGTTAAGCGCCGTCGACCAGGCGGGCAACGTCAGCGCGAAAACGAGCGGGTTCAACGTGGTCGTCGACTCGGTAGCACCGCTGAAGCCGGTTATTCTGCAGGTTCTGGATGACAAAGACCCGGTACAGGGTCCCGTTCTGAACGGTCAGTTCACCAACGACAATACGCCAACGCTCAGCGGCACCGCTGAAGCTGGTGCAACGGTCAATATCTACGACGCCAACGGCAACCAGGTCGGCACGACCAAAGCCGATAGTCTGGGTGCCTGGAGTGTAACAACCTCTCTGCTAGCTGATGGTCTCCAGACGCTAAATGCCGTGGCGGTCGATGCCGCAGGCAACGTTGGGTTGCCGTCCACCGGCTTTACGATCAACATCGATACCGGTAAACCGACCCTCCGATTATCGGTACGGTCGTTGACGCCGCGGATGGCGGTATCGTTGGCAAACTGGCGAGCGGACAGACAACCAACGATAATCGTCCTGTCATCAGCGGCAGCGCGGAGAAAAACAGTACCGTCAATATTTACGATGGCACGACGTTGGTTGCGACCACCACCGCAGATAGTCTGGGCGCGTGGAGCGTTCCAACACCGCTCGGCGAAGGCCTGCACACGTTAACGGTAAAAGCCGTCGATGCCGCAGGGAACATCAGCGATGCCTCCCAGAGCTTTACGCTGACCGTCGACTCCGTGGCACCGATTCAGCCAGTGATCACCAACATCATGGATGATGCGCCTAACATTGTCGGTCCCGTCGGCAATAACCAATCGACGAACGACACGACGCCTACGCTTAACGGTACGGCAGAAGCAAACAGCACGGTGATGATTTATAACGGCGGCGTCTATGTCACCACCGTGACCGCCAATGGCTCAGGTAACTGGACCTGGACGCCAACCACCCGCTGCCAAATGGAACCTATACCTTTACCGTCACCGCAACCGATGCCGCTGGTAACGTTAGCCCGCCATCCGTTGCGGCAGGAATCATCATTGACACCATCGCGCCAGGGCTGGTGACCGGTATTGCCATTAACACCGCCGGTAGCCGCGTCACGGGCGTTGCCGAAGCAGGAAGCACCGTCATCGTCACCAACAGCGCTGGCACCACCGTGCTAGGAACCGCGACCGCAGACAGCCTCGGGAACTTTACCGTGACGCTCTCGCCAACGCAGACCAGCGGCCAGTCGCTTCTGGTTTATGCGCAGGATAAAGCGGGGAACAACGGGGGAACCTCAGGCGTGATTGCACCGGATACGCGCGTACCGGATGCCCCAATCATTACCAGCATTGACGATAACGCCGACCCCTACACCGGCACTATCACCAACGGGCTGACCAACGATCCTCGGCCAACCATCAACGGTACCGCACAGGCTAACGCCACCGTTTCGGTTTATAACAACGGTGTGCTAATGGGGACGGCGCTGGCCAACGCCAACGGTATCTGGAGCTATAAGCCGAGCGTTATCCTGAGCGAAGGTAACCACGCGTTTACGGCCACCGCCACTAACGCCAACGGTACGGGGGTCACATCGACTCCGGTTTCCGTGCTGGTCGATACCGTCGCGCCTATTGTCACCATGGGCATCAGCGCCGACGGCGGCACGCTGACCGGGACAGCTGAAGCCAACAGTACGATTACGGTTACGCTGGCGAACAACACCAAACTAACCACGACCACCAACAGCAGCGGCGCATGGAGCCTGACGCTGCCGGTCCGACAAATTGAGAATCAGGACATTCGGGCCTCTGCTGTCGATGCGGCAGGGAACACTTCGGATTCTGTAAGCATCAAGGCCCCGCTCTTAGCGCTGTCAGCTAGCGATAACGTCGCCAGCCTGGCGTTAACCTCAACGTCAACGCTGTCATCACAGCATTACGATGCCTATGGTCTCCAACTGGTTGGGGCGCTCGGCAACGTGGCTTCGGTGCTCGGCAGCACGATTGCACAGGTGAATTTCTCCATCGCCGCTGGCGGTTCAGGCGACGTGAAAATAGATGCCGCGGCTACCGGGATTGTGCTGACGCTGCTCTCATCGCAGAACATCCTGATTCAGCGCTATGACACCTCGCTGGGTTACTGGGTCACCGTGGTCGATAGCAGCAACAGCAGTTTCGCCAACCTGTTGGCCATCACCAGCAGCGGCGTCACCTTAACCATGAAGGCCTTAAGCGAAGGCAGCTATCGGGTACTCACCTGGAACAGCAGCCTGCTGGCAACCGGGACCTACACCAACCTGGAAGTCTCCGTCGACCAGAGCAGCGCCGGGGTGCTGTCGGGTACAACGTCGACGAGCGGCAACGTCATTACCGACGTTGATGGAACCCATGGCGTGGATAACGCCCCGACCGGAACCGCCGTCACCACAATAACCGACGCTAAGGGCGTCGTGCAGACCGTAGGAGCAAACGGTATTGACGTGGTGGGCAACTACGGCACGCTGCATATCAACCAGAACGGTAGCTATACCTATACGCTATTCAACACCGCCACCGGCAGCGTTGTCGGCCACAAGGAGAGTTTCACCTACACCATTGCGGCAAACGGTGCGAGCGATTCGGCCCATTTGGTTATCTCACTGGGGCCGCAGCCTGCGGCCAGCACCGTTGTCGCCGTGGATAACAGCGCCGCCATTACCTACGATACCGCCGTCAGCTACGTGGACAACAACACGCCAAACCAGGGAGGCTTCTCGCTGATTGGCGTATCGCTTGGCAAAACGCTGAGCCTGAACGTGCTAGCCAACATGACCACCCGCTCAGTTTCCACGTTCAAGAGGGCTCAACGCGCGTCATGTCGCTCACCGGGAGCGTGGGTGGCATCACTGTCGGTACCTTTGACCTCTACATTTATCGCTTTAACGCGGCTACCCAGCAATACGATCAATACAAAGTGATCTCCAGTTGGATCCCGCGTTCCTCGGCGGCAAGTCAAACCCTACTGACATTATTTTGCCGGGCGGCGACTACATCTTTATGCTCAACGGCAACGGCATCAGCGTTGCAACCGGTTATTCCATCGCTTTCAATCAGGACCATACCTACGGGGTCGATAGCCTGCTGGCGACCACCAGCGGCAACGTGCTGACCAACGATGTCGCCCGACCGGCTCCCTCATTACCTTTGTCAACGGCACCGCGATTTCCGCCACGGGCACCACCGTTATCAAAGGGCTGTACGGCACGCTGACCATTGATGCGAAAGGGAACTATACCTACAACCTGACCAAAGGCACCGGCGCGGATAGCATCAACACGCCAGAGAACTTTATCTACACGGTAAAAGGTCCGAACGGCGATACCGATTCAGCATCGTTGAGCATTTCGCTGACGCCAAAAGCGCTGAACGCCATTGATGACGTGAGCTCGGCGATGCTCATTAACACCACTCAGGACACCATCACCTACAGCAGCGGCGCGCTAAATACGGCATCCAGTAACGCGTCAAAAACAGTAGGCAGCAGCTCTACCGATTTCGACGTAGCGGCGAACACCTCCCTTACCCTGTCATCAATCAGCGTCAAGATCACGTCCGGTCTTGCCATCGGGACTTTGGGTTTAACCTGGTCCATTCTCTCAAATGGCGTTGCTGTACAGGGGCTGGGCGGGACCATCAGCTCAGTGCAAAACGGAAACAGCTATAACCTCGCGATCCCTCAAGAGTTAGGTGCGGGCCACTATACCCTCGTCATCACCAGTAATTTCACGGGCTCATGGCTAGGTTCAACCATCTCCCTTACCCCAACGTTTAACGGTACTCTCACGCATCTGGATACCTACAACGCTAGCAGCAGCGTCGTGACCGGTAATATTTACGATGGTACCGATGCCGCTGGCGCGCTGGATCAGCTTTCTACCGTTCATACGCTATTAACCATTAGCGGCAACAATAATACGAGCAGCGCATCGCTTGATCCCGCTGGCATTATTACGCAGACAACCGTGCAAGGTTTGTACGGTACGCTAACATTCAAAATTGATGGTTCGTATACCTACACGTTGAATAGTGGAATAAAAGTGTCGTCAATCACCAGTAAAGAGACGTTCACCTACACCCTCAACGATCAAAACGGGCATACCGATTCGGCGACCTTAACGATCAACATGAATCCGCAGCTCACCAGCTCGAGTCAGAACGATCTAATAACCGGTTCGGCCTATGGAGATACGCTGATTTACAACCTGCTGTCGATAAGCAGCGCAAACGGGGGCAACGGCGCTGATGAATGGACGAACTTCTCCATCGCACAGGGAGACAAAATCGATCTCCACTCGCTGCTCAGCGGCTGGGATCACCAGGCTTCAACGTTGAGTAGTTTCATCCAGGTCTCAACGGTTGGCGCCAACACGGTTATCTCCATCGACCGTGACGGCGCAGGCTCGACCTTTAAGCCAACGACGCTGATAACGTTGGATAACGTGCATACCACATTACAGGAGCTGATAGACCACAACAGCATTATTACCGGCTAATAAAAACAGCCCCAGGCACGCAGATGCCTGGGGTTAATAAAATAAACAAGCTGTGTTTTTAAAAGGGACAGACAATGGAGATAAAAAAATCCGCCACGGCGCTTATGGCGCTGTGGTTATGTTCATTACACGCTTTCGCCGATACAAACTCGTTATCCTTTGACTCACAGGGGCCAATCAGCTCATCGCTCCCCGCGCTGGATGGCCGCAACGAGGCGCTACCGCTTTCAGCCCCGAGTCCTGGGGTGCTGACAATCAACGATGCAGTGAATCGCGCCGTGAGCTGGCACCCTGCTATTCGCGAAGCGGTGGGGAAACTTCTCGCGCAAAAAGATCAGATAGAAGCTGCAAAATCAAAATATTACCCGCAGGTTAGCGCGGGGATGAACAACGGCTACAGCAATACCTACGTCGACCACGGATTCAGCCCCTCGCTGGTGCTTTCCGTTTCTCAGATGCTGTATGACTTCGGGAAAGTCTCAAGCCAGGTGCGGGCTGAACGCGCAGGCGCCGTACAACAGCAGGCTAACGTCCTGCTTAGCATTGACGATGTCACACACGACACGGCCACGGCGATGGTTGAAGTGCAGTCCTGGCAACAAATGCTGGAGGCCGCTAACGAGCAGCTTGAAGCCCTGAACAATATTGGCCGCCTGACGCAACAGCGAAGCGATGAAGGTGCAACGTCGCTCTCCGACGTCGTGCAGACCAACGCGCGTATTGAAGGCGCCCGGGCACAGCAATCGCAGTATCAGGCCAATCTCGACACCGCCAGACAGAAGCTCATGACCCTGCTCGGCTGGGACTCGCTTAACGCCATCAGCGATGAATTCCCGGCTAAACTCGCTCAGAGCTGCGATGCACCACAGGGCGATGACCGCCTGGTGCCATCGGTACTGGCCGCGTGGGCGCAGTCCAATATTGCCCAGGCGAATCTGGACTACGCCGACGCGCAGACCAAACCCACCATCTCACTGGAACCGCAGGTTCAGCACTATCTCAATGACAATTACCCCAGCCATGAAGTGCTGGATAAAACGCAGTACTCCACCTGGGTGAAAGTGGAAATGCCGATTTATCAGGGCGGCGGCCTGAACGCCCGGCGCAGCGCCGCCAGCCATGCGGTTGAAGCGGCACAGTTCACCATTCAACGCACGCGGCTGGACGTTCGTCAGAAGCTACAGGAAGCACGCACCCAGGCCATCAACCTCGCGACGTCGCTGCAAATACAGCGCCGTCAGCAGCAGCTTAGCGAACAAACCCGCGAACTCTACCAGCAGCAGTACCTCGACCTCGGCTCTCGCCCGCTGCTGGATGTGCTCAACGCCGAGCAGGAAGTTTATCAGGCACGTTTTGCCGAACTCCAGACCACCAGCCAGCTACATCAATTGCAGCTTACTTGCCTCTATAACAGCGGCAAGCTCCGCCAGGCCTTCAAGCTCGAAAGCCGCAGTATTCAGTCTGTGGAGATACAGCCATGACGCAATCCCACCCGCCGCAAGACGAACCTATCGGTGACCGCGCGTTAAGCCAATGGGCGCTCGCGATTTCCCATATTGCTCGCCACTATCGCGTGGCCTGTTCTCCCGGCACTATTCAGGCCAATGCCCCGTGGTTTCGGGGCAAGCCTCGCCAGTTGGCGTTAGGGCAGCTTTCACGCCAGTCAGGGCTCTCCTTTCATCAGCCCAAAACAGGTGAATTCGCGCTAAACCAATGGCGGCTGCCGATTGTCGCCGAGCTCGAAAGCGGTGAACTGATCGTCATTGAGCATTTTGATGGTGAAGAGATGCTGGATATCTTCCTCGCCGACGGCAGCGCGCAGAGCAACCGCGTTGCCGCCAAAGACCTGCTGCCGTCCATTCGCTATATCGCCGCCCTGCGCCCGCTCTCCGCCGTACGCGACCGCCGCGTTGATAGCTATATCTCGCGCTTTCGCCCCGACTGGATGAAGCAGCTCGCCTTTCAGGATCTCAAACCTTACTGGCCGGTGATGATCGCCGCTTTCTTTGTCAACCTGCTGTCGCTCTCCGGCATTATTTTCTCAATGCAGGTTTATGACCGGGTGATCCCCGCCCAGTCTTACCCGACGCTGTACGTGCTGGCATTTGGCGTACTGCTGTCGGTGGTATTTGGCTTTCTGCTGCGCGAGGCGCGCACTCACATTATGGATATGCTTGGCAAGCGCGCCGATATGCGTATCTCCGACCGCGTCTTCGGCCACGCGCTGCGGCTTCGCAACAGCGCCATCCCGCGTTCGACTGGCAGCTTTATCTCACAGCTCCGCGAGCTGGAGCAGGTGCGAGAAATGATCACCTCCTCCACGATGTCGACGATTGTCGACCTCCCCTTCTTCTTTCTGTTTATCGTCGTACTGGCGATTATCGCGCCAGAACTGGCATGGATTGCCCGGTTGCCGCCATCATGATGGTACTCCCGGGCCTGCTGCTGCAAAAAAAGCTGGCGGTTCTGGCGAACCAGGCGGCGCACGAGTCGACGTTACGTAATGCGGTGCTGGTTGAGAGCGTGCAGGGGCTGGAAGATATCAAGCTGATGCAGGCTGAAAACCGCTTCCTGCAACAGTGGAACAGCTATATCCGCATTACCGGCGAATCAGGGCTACGCACCCGTAAGTACACCCAGGGCTTATCGGCTGGGGGATGTCGGTGCAAAGCCTGGTCTATGCGGCGGTGATTCTCTTCGGCGCGCCGCTGGTGATCGAGGGCAGCATGACGACCGGTTCAATGGTCGCCGCCTCCATGCTCGCCTCACGGATGATTGCCCCTATGTCCGGTCTGTGCGGAGTGCTCGCCCGCTGGCAGCAAATGAAAGCGGCGAAGCAGGGACTCGACAGCATCATGCAACTCCCGACAGAAACGTTGCGCGAAGAAAGCCTGGTGCATCAGGAAATTTTCCACGGCCACTATCTCTTTGAGAACGCCCAGTTTTGCTATCGCCAGGAGGATCAAAGCATTCCCTTACGCATCACCCGCCTGGAAATCATGCCCGGTGAACGCGTGGCGATACTGGGGCGCAACGGCGCCGGGAAATCCACGCTACTGCAAGCAATGGCGGGCGGGCTGGATCTGGTCAGCGGCGAGCTGCGGTTAGATAACCTCAGCATGATGCAGATTGATATGGCTGACCTGCGGCGCAACATCGGTTTCCTTAGCCAGAACGCCCGGCTGTTTTACGGCACCTTGCGTGAGAACTTAAGCCTGGGTGCGCCACACGCCAGCGATACCGCCATTTTTGAGGCGCTGGAAGTCAGCGGCGGCGCGGCCTTTGTGAAACGGCTGCCCAAAGGGCTCGACCACCCGATCATGGAAGGCGGTAACGGACTTTCCGGCGGCCAGCGGCAGTCCATTCTGCTCGCCCGCATGCTGCTACGCTCCCCAATATCGTACTGCTCGATGAACCGAGCGCTTCGCTGGATGAACATACCGAACGTGATTTTATCCAGCGCCTGCACGCCTGGCTTGGCAACCGGACGTTGATCGTGGCCACACACCGCGTGCCGGTGCTCGATCTGGTCGATCGTATACTGGTGTTAAAGGATGGTCAGTTGGTAATGGATGCCCAAAAGCACAAGCGCTGAATACTGAGCGGCCCGCAGCGTCGGCCAACGGCACGAGGTGGAACAATGAAAACCAATCCGCATGATGCAGCGATCGATGAACTGGATATCAGCCGTGACCGCGCCTTCTCCGGCGCATCGAAAATCATTTTTCTGATTGCTCTGCTGCTGCTCATCACCGGTATCTGGGCATGGTTCGGCAAGCTTGATGAGGTTTCCACCGGCACGGGGAAAGTGATCCCCAGCTCGCGTGAGCAGGTTTTACAGTCACTCGACGGCGGCATTCTTGCTGACCTTACCGTGCGCGAAGGCGATAAAGTGCAGGCCGGGCAGATTGTCGCGCGCCTCGACCCCACGCGCTCGGAGTCCAACGTCGGCGAAAGTACGGCGCGCTACCGTGCGTCATTAGCCTCCAGCGCGCGGCTGTATGCCGAAGTAAACGATAAACCGCTGGTCTTCCCCGACTCGCTTAAAGCCTGGCCCGAGCTGATTGCCACCGAAACCCGGCTCTACAAAAGCCGCCGCGACCAGCTCGCCGACTCGCAGGCAGAGCTTCGCGATGCGCTGGTATCCGTAAATAAAGAGCTGGAGATAACCCAGCGCCTGGAAAAAAGCGGTGCGGCAAGCCACGTCGAAGTGCTCCGTTTACAGCGACAAAAAAGCGACCTGGGGCTGCGCATCACCGACCTGCGCTCGCAGTATTATGTTCAGGCGCGAGAAGCGCTGTCGAAGTCCAATGCCGAAGTCGACATGCTTCTAGCGGTGATTAAAGGCCGCGAAGATTCGGTTTCACGCATGACCGTCCGCTCCCCGATGCGTGGGATCGTGAAAAATATCCAGGTCACCACTATCGGCGGTGTCATTCCCCCAACGGTGAGATGATGGAGATTGTCCCGGTCGACGACCGTCTACTGATTGAAGCCCGGCTATCGCCACGCGACATCGCCTTCATTCACCCCGGACAGCGCGCGCTGGTGAAAATCACCGCCTATGATTACGCCATCTTCGGCGGGCTGGAAGGTGAAGTTGAGACCATCTCCCCGGACACCATCCAGGATAAAGCGAAACCTGACATCTTCTACTATCGAGTGTTTATCCGCACGCATCAGGACTTTCTCATCAACAAATTAGGCCATAAGTTTTCTATTGTGCCCGGTATGATCGCCTCGGTAGATATCAAAACCGGCGAAAAAACCATCATGGACTACCTACTGAAGCCCTTTAATAAGACGAAAGAAGCGTTACGTGAGCGATAAACGCACAGCCAACGGCCTGTTGCGCCACGTTTTTCACTGGCAACGGCTGTCACAACTCTGTTATACTTGCTGTACACATTGGGGCTGATTCTGGATTCGACGGGATTTGCGAAACCCAAGGTGCATGCCGAGGGCGGTTGGCCTCGTAAAAAGCCGCAAAAAATAGTCGCAAACGACGAAAACTACGCTTTAGCAGCTTAATAACCTGCTCTGAGCCCTCTCTCCCTAGCTTCCGCTCTTAAGACGGGGATCAAAGAGAGGTCAAACCCAAAAGAGATCGCGTGGAAGCCCTGCCTGGGGTTGAAGCGTTAAAACTAATCAGGCTAGTTTGGTAGTGGCGTGTCTGTCCGCAGGTGCCAGGCGAATGTAAAGACTGACTAAGCATGTAGTGCCGAGGATGTAGGAATTTCGGACGCGGGTTCAACTCCCGCCAGCTCCACCAAAATTCTCCATCGGTGATTACCAGAGTCATCCGATGAAGTCCTGAGAGCCCGCACGGCGTAAGCCCTGCGGGCTTTTTTGTGTCTGCAATTTATCCCGCAAAGTCCGAAGAGAACTCATTAAATCTGAACCTTTTAGGCCCATTAATAGGCCCAACGAAAAGCTCTACTTTTTCATTAGGTCTAAACGTACGGTGAAGGACTTACTTTGTTAATAAATTCCCGCAGTAGTTAGCTCTGGCAGTTGCATTATTATCAGCTTCAGACAAACAAATGCACCTATGCAGCCTCCGGCTGATAGGTACGAGCAAGATAATAAAGGACAAGAAAGCTCGATATAGCACGATGGCAACCGAGGTAGATAAACACATTTTCCCGGCAGAGCCTACAAGATGGCGTTGACCAGGCCTGCCGCCGTTCATCAACTGAACGTCCCGGCAGGCGCACTTACACTCAGAATGCGGAACGTAGTGATAATTCAAAAATGATCTTTTCTGCCTGACAAGAAAATGTGACAGAAGCGTCCAGTTTCACCTCGTTATCGACGTTCAGAATCTGATACTCAACCTCTGGATTCCCATCCGATGCCGCAGCAGAAGCCAGTTTCTGGATTTTAGCGACCGCTAGCTCCGCTTCATTTTCCGTTGGAAAAATTCGCTCGATTTGAAAGGTACAATCGTCATTTTCAATAATTGTACCAATATCGATTGCACATCCCTTGGTACTGCACTTATCAACAACATCTTTCATAATGATAACCTCGTATATTTGCTCTCAGGATAGGACGCTACCGAGGGAAAATCCATACTTTTAGTGCGTAAACCGCCCAGTCGCTTACGATACAAACTGCCGTGAGTGAAGCTCACCTTTGCCCCAACGGTCATAACATTCATTCAAAACCCAGACGATTCACTTACAGTTTATTCCTGGAGACGCATAATCTCTGGTATGCCAACCTTGTTCATGCTCATAACACTGAGATCGTTAGATGAGGATATTATGAAAAAGACAATGATTGCATTATCTGTACTTATGCTGGCATCACCGGTTTTTGCCGCAACGACTCACGCAACTGACGACACCGTAGCCGCAGCACAGGAAAACGCCAACACTGCGAAGGAAAAGCTGCATCAGGCGCAGAATCAGGGTGAAGAGCTGAAGCTGAAATCGAAACATGCCGCCGAAGGGAAAAGTGACAGCGTCGGCAGCCAGGTCAGCGAGGGTGCGCAGAAAACCTGGCATAAAACCAAGGAAGGAACGGAAAAAGGGTGGGATGCCACCAAAGAAGGCGCGCAGAAAGGCTGGGATAAAACCAAGCAAGTCAGCCAGAAAGGCTGGGACGCCACTAAAAAAGGCGCTCAGGAAGGCTGGGATAAAACCAAAGACGGCGCCGCTGAACTTGAGAAAAAAGTCAGCGAGTAACCGGACGTTCATACAAAAAAGCCGCATCAGCGGCTTTTTTTACATCGGTCAGGCCCTTTTAAGACGGCAGATCAATTCAACGACGATAGGGGAGCTCACCCTTCCCCATTAATTATAAACCAGCGTAAACGTCGCCATACTGTTCGCCGTCCCGGCGTTGACCACCGCGCCAGTCTGCACGTAATGGGCAGAGAAATTAATCCGCTCGGCGCTGGCGGCGTTGCTTGCCGTAATCGTCTTCAGTACCGGAAGGTTCGTGGCTTCATTAATACTCACCGCCGTTCCTTCTGCGGGCGCTGATGCGCCGTTGTTACCGTAGTTCAGCGCCACACCAACGCCGCTGGCCGCCGCGCTGGTCTTTGTGAGCGCCAGAATATTCGGCTGCCCGGACGTATCCTCCACGCCAAAGAATCCCATCCGTACCTCCGTCGGCTGCGAACAGTAAACGGGAATAGCGAACGTCTGGGCGCGCCCACCGGTCGTCCCAATGCCTTTAAATTCAGCTTTATTGACGGAGCCTAACGCCACATGAATCGTGGACGTGGTGACCTGGCAGCTACCGCTGGCGCCGATATCGACGTTAAGCGCCGACAGCCCGAGGAAAGTTGGCGACGTACTGGTCGTGGTTTGCCCGATGCCGGCTGCAGTTCCATAAACAGCTTCCCCACCTGCGGCTGCGCATCAACGTTGGTATGATTGCCCCGGAGAGGTTCACCTCGCCGGTTTTGTAGAAAGTGATATACGCCTTAATGATCACCTCTTTCATGCCAAGCAGCGTAGGCATATCGCCGCTATCGCAAATGGTCGCCGACTCGCTCCCTGCCGGAGACGAGCTCCCGTCAATATAATGCACCGGACCGCCATTGCACTGGAACCCAAGCGAGTAACCCAGACCGTTGAGCTTGCTGGCAAAAATATGCACGCCATTCACGGCGATCGCCGCCCCCGGGTATCCATCTGCTGATATACCAGGCGCTTCCAACCCGCGGCGGGAACCGTTAAGTCGCAGGTAAAGCGTATACCGCTACTGTTATCGGCCATTGAACCGGACATCTGCGAATTGATCGGCAGCGAAGGCAGGTATTTGATGTTCTGCGTATTCACCGTCATATCGCCGATGGTATTACTGCAGTTTTCCGCCCAGGCTTGCGAGCTATTCAGCCCGCGATGAACAGTATAAAAACGCAAATACGCCGTAACCCGATGTACATACTCAAGCCTTTTTATAAACAGACCGCGTTCACCGTTTTAACCGGATTACGCTGTTGGTTGTTGGGAAGATGGAAATGGACCGCGCAGCTTTGCGAGACATGGCCAACATCCCAGCGCACAGCCAGGGTGCCTTCATCCGGAACGCCGCTAAGATACACCTGGCCTTGCTCTGCCACGATCCCCGATGCCGCGCCGTCCACGCCAGAAAGCGTTGCGCTAGCACCAAACGGCAGCGGGCCGTTTTTGCCTCGAAGCGTAAACAAGACGCGCTGGCCAATATGCGTCTGATAATCAGCCTCTACGATCGCGCCGCCGCCGGGGATCACCGTTTGGCCTTCCAGTTCAACCTCGGTGTCATCCGCCATGGATTCGGTATCCAGGCTAATATCGTTTTTACGATACGCCGTGAGCGTCGGCACGATGGCATAGCCACGCCAGTCGGTGTGCAGATCGGTGCCATTTTGAATCGCCACATTGTCCGCGCCAGGAGCGCGAACGATGGCAAAACTGTCGCCGGTATACTGGCCGAAGGTAATGCCGTGAGGATGCGCCACAATGGAGCCAGACGCTCCCCAGTTAATCTGGCGGGAGGTTTTATCGCGCTGGTAGCCAAGCTGCGCTTCGCCATAGCCGCCGCGATAGTCCAGCGATACACCGCTGTTGCTACCCTGACCATTATTGCCATAGCCCTGCTGCACGGTGTAATAGAGATTATTCTTCTCCAGCGCTGAGCCATACAGCGAAGCCTGCTGTGAGGTATAACCGTTGTTATCGGAGGTGGTGCTGTAGCTAACGGAGGCATCCGGCAGCACCGGGCCTAACGGGATATTGAGGTTGAAAGAGAGCGAACGATCGTTTTTATTGCTTTGCGACGACTGCGTATAGTAATAGCCCACCCCCAGGAAACGCTGTGCCATGCGCTATAGAATCCCACATGAACGGTCTGATCGTGGCGCGGGAATGCCAGTACGTTTGCGTCCAGGCAGAAGCGGACAGGCTACCTGCGCTCCCTAAGGTTTGCGACAGCGAGATCTCTTCACGATTCCGCTTGTTGTCCGTTTCGCCATAGCGCCCTCGAGGGCGTTGGCCTCGCTAAAATCGTAGTAACCGCTGGAAGAGTAGCGGTAGCTCGCCAGGCTCAATGTCGTGCCGGTAGTCACGAAGTCTTTTTGATACTGTAGCCGCGCCGAATGCCCGTTATAGCGCTGTTTTGACGGCGTGCGGGTAACCGCGCTGGTGTAATCAGCGCCCAGCGAGCCCAGTACGCCAAATCCACGCCCCGCGCCGGCCGACCAGGATTGGTAATCCTCCGCAATCTGCGCGCCGCCGTAGAGCGTCACGCCAGCAGGTAGACCGTAGAACAAAGTGGATTGCATAAACTGCGGACGGCGTGTCTGCGCCTGCGCCGAATAAAAACGTCCCGCACTGACGCTGTATTTTATGCGCCCCTGACGCAGCATAAACGGCACCGCTGAAAACGGTTGGGTAAATTGACGCTCTGAGCCATCGCTCTCTTTGACCGTCACGTCCAGATCGCCGCTCTGCGAAGTCGGGTACAGATCGTTAATGACAAATGCGCCCGGCGCGACAAAGGTTTCGTAGATGACATAGCCATGCTGAGAGACCGTCACTTTGGCGTTACTGTGAGCCATGCCGCGAATTGTCGGCGCAAAGCCGCGCAGGCTGTCCGGAAGCATCTCTTCGTTGGACATCAGTTGAATACCACGAAACTGCACGCTGTCGAAAATATCACCGCTGGTATAGGTGTCGCCCATGCGCAGCTGACTCTGTAAAGCGCGCACGTCATGTTGTAGATAGGTGCTTTGCGAGCGCCAGCGGCGAGTCTTGTCGTACTGCATGGCGGCAATATTGCGCAACCGCCAGCCGCCCAGGTTAATACCGCTGCGCAAGTTTAAATAGCTGGAGCGAAAGTCACCGCCACTTTGCTGCGTCTGCGCACCGGTCAGGTTATAGTCGACAAATGCGGCGGGAATGCCATCATCCCAGCGGGAAGGGTCGACATAACCATGGCTTTGCAGATTCATCGCCGCCTGCGGAATGCTCAGTTTGAGTCGCTGTTCGGTGAAATCAAACGTGCTGGAAGCATCGGGAATGAACTTGCCAATCAGGCTGAAAGTTTCCCCTTCATGCAGCGAGTCAAATGCCGAAAAGGCGCTAACGTTTACGCCATACTCGGCCAGCTGCACTGGCGTTAAAAGTGGCTGCAGCCTGCCATTAACATCGACAAATTCAATGGTTTCATGGCCCATCTGCTGGTTATTGACCCACACATCCACCGGATAACGCCCGGTTGCTGGCCACCCGGTTTCGCGAAATAGTGCAAGTCGGCCATTTTCTGTTGTGGGTCGGAAAGCTCTAACGCCGAAGGGTCAAAATAGTCCTCTGCCCGCGTGGTATTTTGGTAGCACAGCAGCAAAAGCGCTGCTGGTACGCAGGCCATCAGCGGATGACGGCCAACGCTAGCCTCATCAAACACGTTGTCGGAGGTTAACTTTTTCACAATGAGAGCCAGTCAGGTTACTGCTGCGCGTAGTCGGTAATACCGCCAAAGTCGTTAATCGCTCGCCACTTCACGACGCCTGAACGATTAACCGGCCACGATTGATCGCTGAAGGGAGCAATCATGCCTGGCGACTCCAGTTCTTGCCGCCAACGGACAGTGAAAAGAAGGAGACAAAATAGGCTGTGGGGTTATGAGCAACCAGACGGCTCCCGGTCGAACGGAATGTTAGCGCCTGCCAGGCGTTTTCCGCCTCACCGGCTAAATTTTTCGGTCGATAAAAGATCTTAAACTTCGATTTAATATTGACCTGCAGTTTATTGGCATCGTCTTTTTGCGTCGGGGCAATACTTTTTACGTTCAACCAGAACACGGACTCACGGTCAGCAGGTAATTGCGCGCCGGTGTAATTAATTCGCAGCACATTTTTCTGCTCAGGCTCCAGACGAAAGAGCGGAGGAGTCACAATAAACGGTGGCTGCCCCTTATCCGTAGTCAGATAATTTTCCACCCACGACTGGACCAAATAAGGTGTAGCGCTATCGGCATTCGTCACTGAAATAGATGCCTCACGCTTACCTTCTTCATAAATAACGCGGGTACCGCCATAACGATCCCGCCTGAGCGCCAGATGAGATTATGAATAAAGAAATAGCCAGGCTCGCGATAAAACGATTCATTGGAAAACCAGAGTTAGAAAATAAAAGAGAGATTGAGCAGAAGGCACCTTCTGCTCAGAGCTTTAATTAGTTGTAAACCATGTTAAAGTCAGCGACACCGTTTGCATTCCCGGTAGTGACGGCAGTGCCCGTAGACTTATAGTCGGCGTAGAAGGTGAGATCGGCAGAGCCGGTGCCAGATGTCCCGCAGTAACCGGATGCTTATCCGTTACCGCTCCTAAAGCCACCTGTTTACTTTGATTTTCTTCATACAGCTTGATGCCGATACCCGTGGCGTTACCGGTACCCGTGTTAATTGCAAGCAGAGACGAGTCAGTTTTGTCTTTATTACCATCAAACAGTACGGCAACCTGAGTTACCGAACTTGGGCAATCTTCGACATTAATATGGAAGGCAGTTTTGGTCGTCTCAATGCCGCTCCCGGTGAAATAGGATTTTGCCCATTTGCCAAGATCGACCTGCTGATTGGCGCTTTTGCTGGTGACGTTACAGGAAACATCCGTAATGGAGCCGGTGAATTCAACCTGCCCGCCTGTACCTTGCGTCCCGCTGTTGAACCAGGGTTAGTGGTCACACCAGCAGCGGCTACCGCACCCGATACCACTAAGCCGATGACACTTGCCATAATACGAAATTGTGTTTTCATTCTTCATCTCTGATTGATATACATTGATGCTGACGGTTGCCGGGTAAAAACGATTTATCCGCGCCTCGCCGTAAAGCCCTCCATGATTATTAATCTTCGATTCCATCCACAGGGTATTAAACAAGTAATCGCACTCCGCGCCTTTATAAAGACGGAGAGTATTTTTTATTTTTAAGTTAAGACTAACCACTAATTCATTAAGTGCATTAGAAATACGACATTAATCATATCCACATTAAAAACCATTGCAACAAAGAATTACGTAAAAATATCGTAAAAGAACCTTCTATTTACTCGCAGAAATAGATAATTATCACTAAATGTTATCCACAAAGGATTATCAACGTGTCGGTGTCAAATGCACGGCCAACAATTATTAACACCACCTTTTAAAATTTAACGAAATTAACACCACAAGGCATGACATCAGATTATCTGCGTAACAAAAAATGCTGAACATGAATCAAAGTAAGAATAATCCGAACACCATAACCCTCTGGACTTTTTAAATTCTGATAATAATCACGCTAAGCATTAAGAGCATCTTCGAACAACAGGGCTTGTCATTGGAACAACCTTGATTTAGCATTCACTTAATTAAGAAAACACTAAAATAAGATATGAACGAAATCGATTTTTTGCAGGCTCGTGCCGGTGAAGCCGCCACGCTACTGAAAGCGATGAGCAACCCCCACAGGCTACTGATCCTTTGCATGCTGTGCGATGCCCCGGTACCAGCGCCGGCGAGCTCGCGCGAGTCACCGGCTTAAGCCCGTCAGCCACATCTCAACATCTCGCTCGCATGCGCGAGGAGGGGCTGATTGACAGCCAGCGCGCTGCCCAACGCATCCACTACTCGATTAAAAACGACGCGGTGAGGCAGATCGTCGCTACCTTAAAAACGCTTTTCTGCCCTTGAGGAACACCTGAACATGTCCGTTGAATATCTTTCCCCACAAGCCGCGCTTACGCTCATTGAGCAGGGTGCCACCCTCATCGACATACGCGATGCCGATGAGTATGTGCGTGAACACATTCCCATGGCCCGCCCTTCCCGCTCAGCGCTATCGAAAAAGGGCAAACGCTACCCTCTTCCGACGGTGGCGTCGTGATTTTTCACTGCCAGTCCGGCAACCGCACGCGTAACAACGAGGCGCGACTGGTTGCCGCAGCCGCGCCAGCAGAAGTCAAAATCGTTGACGGAGGAATCGACGCCTGGCGAAAGGCGGGTCTGTCGATGGTCGAGGATAAAACACAGCCGCTACCCCTTATGCGCCAGGTACAGATCGCCGCAGGCGTGCTAATTTTACTGGGCGTCGTACTGGGTTATAGCGTATCCAGCGCCTTCTTCTTGCTGAGCGCATTTGTGGGCGCAGGCTTAACCCTGGCCGGGATGACCGGATTTTGCGGTATGGCGCGCCTGCTAGCCGTGATGCCGTGGAACAGGCGATAAGCGCTATCGCTGCTGCGGCAACGTTAATGAAGACAAGAGATAACAAAGGAGCACGTTGATGTTTGCACCTGGCGATCTGGTTCAGCCGAAAATGGGCGGACCAAAATTAAAGGTTATTGAAGCACACGAAGACAGCATCGTGGCCGTCCAGGCCAGCGATGAGCACGGTAAGCAATACACGCTGAAAAACGATGACGTCGCCCCGTATCGTGAAGAAGGCGACTTTGGCGTTTGCTAAGACCTCCCCGCGGTGAGCCAGCCTCACCGCCTCTTCTCACGAAACTGAATGTTTACCCATAAATCACGCATACCCTCCCACACACCACATCAGCGTTTAATGCTAAAAAAACACCTTAAAGTCAGATAAAAACACCATTAGTGACGACAATCACAATAAAATCAGCATTAGCGCGCAGACAGCAAAAAAGACCTGCGCTTCCAATACAATTAACCGTTCGATAACAAAGCTTAATTAAATGATTTTTAAGACAAAAATTAGAATCGAAAACAAAAATAGCGCACAGATTAAAAAACAACCAAAAACAGAGTATTTTATTGATAAAAACGCATTAAATAAAAATATTTCACTAGTTGTTTGTTTTATTGCAGATGGATAACCTATACGCGTTGAACAAACCAACCCAAAACGCCAAAAAACACGTTTTCTCTCAGTTTTAATGTTTATTTTCGAGGAGCATACCGATGTTCTCTGCGCAGTCACGCCTGCGTCATGCGGCAGCAGACACTTTCGCCATGGTGGTCTACTGTTCCGTCGTGAACATGATGATTGAAATTTTTCTCTCGGGAATGACCTTCGAGCAGTCACTTTCGTCTCGACTGGTGGCGATTCCAGTGAACATTATTATTGCATGGCCATACGGTATCTACCGTGACTTCATCATGCGCCAGGCCGCGCGAATCAGCCCGGCTGGCTGGATGAAAAGAGTGGCGGATCCGCTAGCGTACGTGACCTTCCAGTCGCCGGTATACGTCTTAATTCTGCTGAGCGTGGGTGCCGATTGGCATCAGATTATCGCTGCGGTTAGCTCAAACGCGGTGATATCGCTGGTGATGGGTGCCGCTTACGGCTACTTCCTCGATTTCTGCCGTCGCTTGTTCCGCGTCGAGCAATACACCCAAGCGAAAGCCTGATAGCAGGGTAATAAGAGACTGGCCATGCCAGTCTCTTATTTAGATATTCTCACCAAAAAGCCATCTAAGAAACGTTCTAAAGCCATTCGTGAACTAAAGCCGTGCGGAATACCGTAATGCTGCTCAACATCGCCGCCAAGGTACAACGGAAACTGTTCGTAGTGATCGCACGCTTTAATATCAGATGCCGGTTCGGCAAATTTAAAGCTACGGTCTTTGAGCGCCGGGTGAATGATCAGCGCCGTACGCCCATCCGCGCTTCGCGGTTGACGTAAACATAATTTTCCCCCGGCGATAGCCGTAGGCTTTGGCGGTTACCGCATCCATGGTAAAGCCCGCTTTTTCAAGAACGCGCGCCACCTCATCAGGTCGTAGATACATATTTTTTCCTCGTCATCTTTTACTGCATCGCCACCTTACATGAATCAGTATTCGCCTCGCTTTCAGATAAATCCATAAACACGTTAAATCACGGCAATTTATAGCGGATGACCTACACTTAACGCTCCAGCAAATTTCGTGGAGGACGTTATGCCCAAATTATTTAACCGCAATGAAGCAGAAGATGAAGCTCAGGATATTCATAACGATGTCAGCCAATTAGCCGATAGCCTGGAGGATATTCTCAAGAGCTGGGCCAGCGAGAATAAAGATGAGGTGGAAACTGCACGACGCAAAGCCAAAGCGTTGCTGAGTGAAACCCGCGCTCGTATTCATGGTCGCAGCCGTTTACAACAGAGCGCCTGCGATGTTGCTGACACCGCAGACAGCTATGTTCGCGATAAACCGTGGCAAAGTGTGAGCGCTGCCGCGGCAGTGGGGATTTTTATTGGCGTATTATTGGGATCGCGCCGATAATATAACCATAACGATGTTGATAATAAAAACGCGTCTACCCGGAGTATCTTTGATGCTCCGGGGTTTTTATTTTATCGCTCGCCTCAGCGCCGCGACCTGTTCATTGGCCATCACCGGCGAGACTATATTAGTAAAACTCATAATCAGCCCGACATCTCCGGGATGAGCCATGCGCCAGTCGGTTATCGCCTGCACCGCCAGGCCCGCCTCTCGCGCCCGGCGAGCCATCATTCGATCATCCCCGTCGACCGATACCACCAACTGGATGCCCCCAGCTGTTCCACCACCTGAAAACCATGCGCCACGAGTGCTGTTTCAAGCCAGCGCCGACGCTGAGCGTAGTGAAGACGCATTTTCTTCAGATGCCGCCAGAAGTGACCTTCGCGCAGGAAGTCCGCCAGCGTTTGCTGCCAGAGCAGCGGTACCGGGCAGGCCACGCGTTGGGCCTGGCGGCGGAACGCCGCCACCAGCGGCATCGGCACCACCAGCCAGGCGGTACGCAACGCCGGAAATAGCGCTTTGCTGAATGTGCCGATGTAAATAACCCGCTGCGGTGCATCCAGGCTTTTCAGCGGCGGCAGCGGCTTGCCGTGATAGCGAAACTCGCTGTCGTAATCATCTTCAATCACCCACGCCTGGTGATGCGCAGCCCAGTCGAGCAGTTGCCGCCGCCGCGGCAACGATAGCGCCACGCCCGTCGGGCTTTGATGCGCGGGTGTCAGCAGCGCAAAACGCGCATTGGCGGCATGTTTGAGCGCCCAGTCAACGTCCATCCCTTCGCCATCGACCGGCACAGGATGCAGCGTCACGCCTTCCTGCTCGATGGTGGGGCGAATCAGCGGAAAACCAGGGTCCTCAACCCACATCCCCTCACCACGCCCGACAGAGCTTGTAAGGTCAGGCTCATCGCGGCCGCATAGCCCGAGGTGATAAACACCTGCTCAGCTTCACATTCAATACTTCGCGACAATCGCAGGTATTCAACAATTGCCTGGCGTAACGCCATTTCGCCGCAAACGTCGCCAAGCGCTAAATCAAAACGCGTTTGCGTACGCAGCCGACGCCCATCACACGGGACCATATTCCACGCGGAAAGAGATCCAGCGCGGGTAGTCCCAGTTGAAACGGTTGCGGCTGAAACTGTTCGCCACCAAAACCAAGTGGCTCGACTGGCGCTGCCTCCAATGTTAAGTGATCGCTTACATACGTACCGGCCTGTCCGCGTCGCTCAAGCCACCCTTGTGCCACCAGTTCGCCGTAGGCGTTCTCCACCGTCACCCTTGAAACGCCAAGCTCCTGAGCATAGAGACGGCTCGATGGCAGACGCCTGCCTGCCGCCAGCTCTCCTTGTTCAATCGCCGTCTTCAGCTGGCGAGCTATTTGCCGGTAACGCGGTTCGCTCTTCTGCTTCATGGTCTTATTTTTTACTCTTAATATGGTCATCTTTCTAAGACCATTATAGTGCTATTTTTATCGCATCTTGAACGAGGAGAAAGACAATGACTGCATTACGCCAACCCTATAGTGAACTCAGCCCCAACGTCTATGCCGGGCTGGTACAGGCCAGTATCGCGCTGGAAAAAAGCTCGCTGGAGCGTACGCTGCTGGAACTGCTGTATTTACGCGTATCGCAAATCAACGGCTGCGCGTTCTGCCTGGAAATGCACAGCAAAGCGCTGCGTAAATCTGGCGTTGAACAAGCCAAATTAGATGCGCTGGCTGGATGGAGAGTGAGTAATCACTTCAGCGACGCGGAGTGCGCCGCCCTGGCCTGGGCCGAAGATCTGACGTACGTCGCCGAAACACACGCTGAAGACAGCGTCTATCAACCCCTACTGGCCTACTTCAGCGCCGAGCAGATCAGCGACATGACCTTTGCCATCAGCCTGATGAATGCCTTTAACCGCCTGGCCGTTGGCATGCGGATGTAGTCCCTAGGTGCCCGTGAATCATCGCCATGCACGGGCATTATTTTATCTCGAATATTTCGCGTTAATTCAGCAAAACACGTCCTTATTTTTCACCCGGATATTTCCTAAAAAAACGTCATCATCATACAAATAATCGCCGCCATTTTTTCAGAAAATATTCAGTGCATTTTTTAGATCTCGACCAAATTTCCTGACTTAAATTATAAAAAAATCAACCACCGCGAATTTGCGCTCAGCCCTTATATCATGGGAAATGAGAGCGATATCACCCTACCGGCTATTTCGGATGAGAACAGATTGAGGGTTGTCACATCGTCTCAGTATGCTAGGGTATATACAGGTCATTATTTTCATCAGGTAGCATATCGACATAAACTAAAAACAGGAAATTTCATATTGCATGGCAGTTAAATTAGAAATTAAGAATCTTTATAAAATATTCGGCGAGCATCCACAGCGAGCATTTAAATATATCGACAAAGGTTTCAGCAAAGAGCAAATTCTGGAAAAAACAGGGTTATCGCTTGGCGTCAAAGATGCCAGTCTGGCCATTGAAGAAGGCGAGATATTTGTCATCATGGGGTTATCCGGCTCCGGCAAATCCACCATGGTACGCCTTCTCAATCGTCTGATTGAACCGACTCGTGGACAGGTGCTGATTGACGGCGTGGATATTGCCAAAATATCCGACGCCGAGCTTCGCGATGTCCGCCGTAAAAAAATTGCAATGGTCTTCCAGTCATTCGCCCTCATGCCACACATGAGCGTACTGGATAACACCGCGTTTGGCATGGATCTGGCCGGTGTGCCGGTGAAAGAGCGCCAGGAGAAAGCGTTGGACGCGCTACGCCAGGTGGGCCTTGAAAACTATGCGCACGCTTATCCTGACGAACTCTCCGGCGGGATGCGTCAACGCGTCGGTTTAGCCCGCGCGCTGGCCATTAACCCTGATATCCTGTTAATGGATGAAGCCTTCTCAGCGCTCGATCCGTTAATTCGTACCGAGATGCAGGATGAGTTAGTCAAATTACAGGCCAAACATCAGCGGACCGTGGTATTTATTTCCCACGACCTTGATGAAGCTATGCGAATTGGCGATCGCATTGCCATTATGCAAAATGGCGAAGTGGTGCAGATCGGTACCCCGGATGAAATTCTGAATAATCCGGCAAATGATTATGTCCGCACCTTCTTCCGCGGCGTGGATATTAGCCAGGTATTTAGCGCCAAGGATATTGCGCGCCGTAATCCGGATGGTCTGATCCGTAAAACACCGGGCTTTGGCCCGCGCTCAGCGCTGAAATTACTGCAGGATGATGACCGTGAATACGGCTACGTCATCGAACGCGGGAATAAGTTTGTCGGTATTGTCTCCATTGATTCCCTGAAAGAGGCGTTAAAAGCCAACCAGGGAATTGACGCGGCGCTTCTTGATGAGCCACTGGCCGTCGATGCGCAAACGCCACTCAGCGAATTGCTCTCTCATGTGGGCCATGCCCCCTGCGCCGTACCGGTTGTTGGAGAAGAGCAGCAGTACGTCGGCGTTATTTCAAAAAGAATGCTGCTACAGGCATTAGATCGCGAGGGGCAAACAACAATGGCTGATCAATCTAACCCGTGGGATACCACTCCGGCCGCCGATAGCGCGGCTAACTCCGCCGATGCCTGGGGTTCACCGGCTTCGGCACCGTCCGGCGGCAACGCCGACTGGCTGCACAGCGCGCCTGCGCCGCAGCCCGAACACTTCGACATTATGGACCCGTTCCATAAGACGCTGATCCCGCTCGATAGCTGGGTGACGCACGGTATCGACTGGGTGGTCACGCACTTCCGTCCGCTGTTCCAGGGCATTCGCGTTCCTGTCGATTACATCCTGAGCGCCTTTCAGCAGCTGCTGCTGGGGATGCCTGCGCCGGTGGCGATCGTGCTGTTCGCCCTGATTGCCTGGCAGATTTCCAGCGTTGGGATGGGCATCGCGACCTTTATTTCGCTGATTGCCATCGGCGCCATCGGTGCCTGGTCGCAGGCGATGATCACTCTGGCGCTGGTGCTCACCGCCCTGCTGTTCTGCGTGGTGATAGGCCTGCCGCTAGGGATCTGGCTGGCGCGTAGCCCGCGAGCGGCGAAGATTATTCGCCCACTGCTTGATGCGATGCAGACAACTCCGGCGTTCGTCTACCTGGTGCCGATCGTCATGCTGTTCGGTATCGGTAACGTGCCGGGCGTAGTGGTAACCATTATCTTCGCCCTGCCACCGATTGTGCGTCTGACCATTCTGGGGATTAACCAGGTACCGGCGGACCTGATTGAAGCTTCGCGCTCCTTCGGCGCCAGCCCGCGTCAGATGCTGTTCAAAGTACAGCTGCCGCTGGCCATGCCAACCATTATGGCAGGCGTGAACCAGACGCTGATGCTGGCCCTGTCGATGGTGGTTATCGCCTCGATGATCGCTGTGGGCGGTTTGGGCCAGATGGTGCTGCGCGGCATTGGCCGTCTCGATATGGGCCTGGCGACGGTTGGCGGCGTGGGGATCGTTATCCTCGCCATTATCCTCGACCGCCTGACGCAGGCCGTAGGCCGGGATTCCCGCAGCCGTGGCAACCGCCGCTGGTACAGCACCGGCCCGTTGGGTCTGCTGCTTCGCCCTTTCACTAAGTAACCATCGTGTTGGCCCGCGCTGCCGGGCCAACGCTCCACGACTATCACTATTAAAGGAACAACGATGCGACACTCATTTGTCTTAGCCACTGCTTTTACCACGCTGGTCTCCACCAGCGCGTTTGCTGCCGACCTCCCAGGGAAAGGCATTACCGTTCAGCCGGTGCAGAGCACCCTGTCAGAAGAGACCTTCCAGACGCTGCTGGTGAGCCGCGCGCTGGAAAAACTGGGCTACACCGTCAGTAAACCGAACGAAGTCGATTATAACGTCGGCTACACCTCGATCGCCGCCGGCGATGCGACGTTCACTGCCGTCAACTGGATCCCGCTGCATAACGACATGTACGCCGCGGCGGGCGGGGATAAGAAGTTCTATCGTGAAGGGACGCTGGTTGGCGGCGCGGCACAGGGTTATTTGATCGATAAGAAAACCGCCGATCAATACCACATCACTAATATTGCGCAGCTGAAAGATCCAAAGATCGCCAAACTGTTCGACACCAACGGTAACGGCAAAGCCGACCTGACTGGCTGTACGCCAGGCTGGGGCTGTGAAGCGGCCATCAATCACCAGTTGGATGCTTACGACCTGAACAAAACCGTCGATCATAATCAGGGTAACTACGCGGCGATGATGGCCGACACCATTACTCGTTTTAAAGAAGGCAAACCAATCTTCTACTACACCTGGACGCCGTACTGGGTGAGCGATGTGCTGAAACCGGGTAAAGACGTGGTGTGGCTGCAGGTGCCGTTCTCTTCCCTGCCTGGCGTACCGAAAGATGCCGATACCAAGCTGCCTAACGGCGCTAACTACGGCTTCCCGGTGAGCACTATCCATATCGTTGCCAACAAAGCCTGGGCGGAGAAAAACCCGGCGGCCGCGAAACTGTTCGCCATTATGAAACTGCCGCTGTCTGACATTAACGCGCAGAACTCCATGATGCATGCCGGTAAAGCATCCGAAGCCGACGTTCAGGGCCAGGTGGATGGCTGGATTAAAGCCCACCAGCAGGTATTTGACGGCTGGGTAAAAGAAGCGCTGGCCGCGCAGAATAAAGCCTGATAAGCGTAGCTGTATCGGACAAAGCCGCCACCGTTCGCCGGATGGCGGCTTTGTCTTATCCGGCCTGTACGAGGCCAGCCCGCCATCAAAAAGCACGTTCCGCTACGCGACATGTTCCCGCATCTCCCTGCCTTTCGTTATTATCGTCCCTATTCTTCCTCACATTCTTAATACCATGACTAAACCTGCTCACGGGCTTAGCCCAGCGTTAATCGCCTTAATGTCCATCGCCACTGGTCTCGCCGTTGCCAGTAACTACTATGCACAGCCACTGCTGGAGACCATCGCCCGTCACTTCTCACTGAGCGCCGGACAGGCGGGCTTTATCGTTACCGCCGCCCAGTTAGGCTACGCCGCCGGGCTGCTGTTTCTCGTACCGCTGGCGATATGTTTGAACGCCGCGCGCTAATTGTCACCATGACGCTGCTCGCCGCGGGAGGCATGCTAATCACCGCCAGCAGCAGTTCGCTGGGCATGATGATCCTCGGTACCGCCCTTACGGGACTCTTCTCCGTCGTCGCGCAGCTTCTGGTGCCGATGGCGGCCACCCTCGCCTCACCGGAAAAGCGCGGCAAGGTGGTCGGAACCGTGATGAGCGGATTGCTGTTGGGTATTCTGCTGGCGCGAACCGTCGCCGGACTGCTGGCAAGCCTCGGCGGCTGGCGTACCGTTTACTGGGTCGCCAGCGTGCTGATGTTGGTACTGGCCTTCGCCCTGTGGCGTGGCCTACCGAAACTCAAGCAGGAAACGCACCTCAACTACCCACAGCTGCTCGGCTCCATCTTTAGCCTCTTTGCGCACGATAAGCTGCTGCGCACCCGCGCGCTGCTCGGTTGCCTGACGTTTGCCAACTTCAGCATTCTGTGGACCTCAATGGCGTTTCTGCTCTCGGGCGCACCGTTCAACTACTCGGAAGGCACGATCGGCCTGTTTGGTCTGGCGGGCGCGGCAGGCGCGCTGGGCGCACGTCCTGTCGGCGGGCTGGCGGATAAAGGCAAAGCGCACCTGACAACCACCTGGGGCCTGGTGTTGCTGCTGCTTTCCTGGGTGGCGATTGCGTACGGCCAGACCTCCGCCATTGCGCTGATTATCGGTATTCTGGTGCTCGATCTGACGGTTCAGGGCGTGCATATCACCAATCAGACGGTGATTTATCGCGTGCAGCCGGACGCCCGTAACCGACTCACCGCTGGCTACATGACCAGCTACTTTATCGGTGGTGCGGCAGGGTCGCTGCTGTCGGCCTGGGCCTGGCAGCACGCCGGCTGGCTCGGTGTCTGTGCGGCTGGCGCGGCGATATCCGTCGCCAACCTGTTGGTCTGGTGGTGGGGCTACCATCGGCAGGCAGCCGAGTAGTGACCAGGGGTGATGAGCATACGTATTCATCACCCCTATGCCATAGACCCATCACATAAATTACTGGCAATAATTCATTTACTTTATTTGTCACTGTCGTTACTATATCGGCTGTAACTAATGAGGTAATGCCCAGATGGATAGTTCGTTTACGCCCATTGAACAAATGCTGAAATTTCGCGCCAGCCGCTGCGAAGAGTTCCCTTTCCAGGAAATTCTCCTGACTCGCCTGTGCATGCACATGCAGGGTAAGCTGCTGGATAACCGCAATAAAATGCTGAAAGCTCAAGGGATTAACGAGACGTTATTTATGGCGCTAATCACGCTGGAGTCTCAAGAAAATCACAGCATTCAGCCCTCCGAACTCAGCTGCGCGCTCGGGTCATCGCGTACCAACGCCACCCGCATCGCCGATGAACTGGAAAAACGTGGCTGGATTGAACGTCGTGAAAGCGACAATGACCGCCGCTGCCTGCATCTGCAGCTCACCGACAAAGGTCGCGAATTCCTGAACGAGGTTCTGCCTCCGCAGCATCACTGCCTGCATCAGCTCTGGTCGTCTCTCAGCGCGGCTGAGAAAGATCAGCTTGAGCATATCACCCGCAAACTTCTTACCCGTCTGGATCAGATGGAAGAGGATGGCTCAGTACTCGACGCCCTGCGCTGATACTACCGCGATCGCAAGGAAAACAAACAGGCCAGCAGATAACCCCTGCTGGCCTTTCTGGTAAACAGGTCGGCGTTGCCGATATCAATAATAAGAAATGTGGAGAATCACATGAGCGCAAATGCGGAGACTCAAACCCCGCAGCAACCCGCCAACAAGAAAGGCAAACGTAAACGCGCCCTCATCTTGTTGACCTTGCTCTTTGTTATTATTGCCGTGGCCTATGGGCCTACTGGTTTTTGGTTCTGCGTCACTTCGAAGAAACCGATGACGCTTACGTGGCAGGGAATCAGGTACAAATCATGGCGCAGGTGTCCGGCAGCGTGACGAAAGTCTGGGCTGACAACACCGACTACATCCAGCAGGGTGACGTGCTGGTCACGCTTGACCAGACCGACGCCCAGCAGGCGTTTGAAAAAGCGCAGACCCAGCTGGCCTCCAGCGTGCGTCAGATGCGCCAGTTGATGATCAACAACAAGCAGCTGCAGGCGAATATCGATATTCGCAAAACCACGCTGGCTCAGGCGCAAACCGACCTCAACCGTCGTATTCCGCTGGGCAGCGCTAATCTGATTGGCCGTGAAGAGCTGCAGCACGCGAAAGATGCAGTGACCAGCGCTCAGGCGGCTCTCGATGTGGCGGTACAGCAGTACAACGCTAACCAGGCGATGATTCTGGGTACCAAACTGGAAGATCAGCCAACGGTTCGCCAGGCCGCAACCGACGTTCGTAACGCCTGGCTTGCCCTGCAACGTACCAAAATTGTCAGTCCGATGAGCGGCTATGTTTCCCGCCGTTCCGTCCAGCCGGGCGCGCAGATTAGCCCAACCACCCCGCTGATGGCCGTAGTACCGGCCAGCAACCTGTGGGTAGACGCGAACTTTAAAGAGACGCAGCTGGCGCACATGCGTATCGGCCAGCCGGTGACGGTCATCAGTGATATCTACGGCGACGACGTCAAGTACACCGGGAAAGTGGTCGGTCTCGATATGGGTACCGGCAGCGCCTTCTCACTGCTGCCGGCGCAGAACGCCACCGGTAACTGGATTAAAGTCGTGCAGCGTCTGCCGGTGCGTATTGAACTGGATGCCGATCAGCTGGCGAAACACCCGCTGCGTATCGGTCTCTCTACGTTGGTGAAGGTTGATACCTCCAACCGCGACGGTCAGATGCTGGCTAACCAGATTCGTACCAGCCCGGTTTACGAGAGCAATGCGCGTGAAATCAGCCTCGATCCGGTGAACAAGCTGATTAACGACATCGTCCAGGCCAACGCCAACTAATGCTGGGGTGCGCGTAATGCAACAGCAAAAACCGCTGGAAGGCGCGCAGCTGGTCATTATGACCATTGCGCTGTCGCTGGCCACCTTTATGCAGGTGCTGGACTCCACCATCGCGAACGTGGCTATCCCCACCATCGCCGGTAACCTTGGCTCATCGCTGAGCCAGGGACGTGGGTTATCACCTCATTCGGGGTCGCGAACGCCATCTCCATTCCGATTACCGGCTGGCTGGCGAAGCGCGTCGGTGAGGTGAAGCTGTTCCTGTGGTCGACCGTCGCCTTTGTCATTGCGTCATGGGCGTGCGGGATGTCCAACAGCCTGAGCATGCTGATCTTCTTCCGCGTGATTCAGGGATCGTTGCCGGGCCGTTGATCCCGCTGTCACAGAGTCTGCTGCTCAGCAACTATCCCCCGCCAAACGCTCAATCGCGCTGGCGCTGTGGTCGATGACGGTGATCGTGGCTCCGATCTGCGGGCCAATCCTCGGCGGCTACATCAGCGATAACTACCACTGGGCTGGATCTTCTTTATCAACGTGCCGATTGGCGCGATAGTGGTGCTGTTAAGCCTCCAGACCCTGCGCGGGCGTGAGACCCGTACCGAGCAAAGGCGTATCGACGGCATTGGCCTGGCGCTGCTGGTGCTGGGATTGGTAGCCTGCAGGTGATGCTCGACCAGGGGAAAGAGCTCGACTGGTTTAACTCCACGGAAATTATCGTGCTGACCATCGTGGCGGTGGTGTCGCTGAGCTTCCTGATAGTCTGGGAGTTAACCGACGATAACCCGATAGTCGATCTATCGTTGTTTAAGTCGCGAAACTTTACCATCGGCTGCCTGTGTATCAGCCTGGCCTATATGCTCTACTTCGGCGCGATTGTTTTGCTGCCGCAGCTATTGCAGGAGGTCTACGGTTATACCGCAACCTGGGCCGGTCTGGCTTCAGCGCCGGTGGGCGTCATTCCGGTGCTGCTGTCGCCGATTATCGGCCGCTTTGCCCATAAGCTGGATATGCGCCGTCTGGTGACCTTCAGCTTTATTATGTATGCCGTGTGCTTCTACTGGCGCGCCTACACCTTCGAACCGGGAATGGACTTCGGCGCCTCGGCGTGGCCGCAGTTTATTCAGGGCTTCGCCGTCGCGTGCTTCTTCATGCCGTTGACCACCATCACGCTTTCCGGGCTACCGCCTGAGCGTCTGGCGGCCGCATCGAGTCTGTCGAACTTTACCCGTACGCTGGCAGGCTCCATCGGGACGTCGATTACCACCACGCTGTGGACTAACCGTGAAGCGATGCACCACGCGCAGCTCACCGAGTCGGTGACGCCGTTCAACCCCAATGCCCAGCAGATGTACGATCAGCTGCAAGGCATGGGATGACGCAGCAGCAGGCTTCAGGCTGGATAGCCCAGCAGATTACCAACCAGGGGCTGATTGTCTCAGCCAATGAAATCTTCTGGATTTCGGCGGGATCTTCCTGGTGCTGCTGGGGCTGGTATGGTTCGCCAGACCGCCATTTGGCGCAGGCAGCGGGGCGGAGGCGCTCACTAGTTAAAAAGCCAGCTCGATTGAGCTGGCTTTTTTGTTCTGCAACCAGATGGCACTCAGGAAGCAATACGCTTGAATTCCAGCCAGTCGATTTCCAGACCGGCTTTAATCACTTCGGTTTGCACCCGGTAGTATCCCGGCTCAAGCTGCACACGACACAGTTTCTGTACCACCCTCTGCCCAGAGTGCCGCGCGTCTGTATCGTGGCGACAAACTTACCGTTGAATAACAGGTTGGTCGCCGTCTGCGCCAGCGGCATCGCCGCCGCGTTCACGCTCACCAGCAGGTCATACGCCCCAGCGTGCGGAATATAAATCGCCAGCGGTTCGGTGTAGCGTAGCCGCGACTCGGGCGCGATTTTAATCGCATCTTCAATATACAACTCGTTGTCCGTGGTGATTATCGACACCCTCACTTTTGGCACCTCACCCCGTTTCACTACCTGGGTGTGTAGCATAAACGACAGAATATTGCTGGCGCAGCGCTGAAGCTCGCCGAGGGTCAGGGTTCCGTCAGCCAGCGCCGTCAGCGTGTTATCCTGCCCGGCGTTAATCTCTGCGCCGTTGTTGTTAACCACCATATACAGATCGTTCTGCGCCCGGATCATCGCCGCCGTGTTGTTAACCGTCGCGTCACCGCCAACGATGGCATCATTCATCTTTGCCCACCAGTCGGTCATCACGATGCCTTGAAAGCCCCAGTCATCGCGCAAAATCGTCGTGTTCAGGCAGTAGTTTGACGCCGACCAGTGGCCGTTAATCGGGTTATACGCCGTCATCACCGCCATCGCACCGCCCTCTTTCACCGCATACTCAAAACCACGCAGATAAATTTCACGTAGCGCACGCGCCGAAACCACCGCGTTTGCCTGGGCACGCGCCTGCTCCTGGTTATTGCAGGCAAAGTGCTTCAGCGTAGCGATGCCGCCACCGCTACGAATACCGCGCACCGTGGCCGCCGCGATCATGCCTGTCAGGAACGGATCTTCCGAGAAATACTCAAAGTTACGCCCGTTAAGTGGATGACGGTGGATGTTCATTCCCGGCCCCAGCAGCAGATCGATCTGATTGCGCTGTAGCTCCTTGCCCTCCATCGCGTATAAACGCTCGATCAGCACCGGATCCCAGGTGCAAGCCAGCAGCGTACCGCTGGGCATCAGCGTGGCATGCGCGCCGTTATCCATACGGATGCCGGAAGGACCATCCGCCGTAGAGGCTAACGGAATGCCTTTTTCCAACAGGCTGTCACTGGTGCCGCCAAACGCTGAGGCCACGCCCGGCGTAACCTTGTGGCTACACATTCCCTCGCCACGCACCAGGCACGCCAGTTCCTCGGGCTCGAGCTGGGCGATAAAGTCCGCCATATCGGCACGCCCTGCGCCACATCGGCAAAGCGAATACCGCGGTCGCCAGTCAACGACCGCGCCGGGGCAGACGGGAATGAATGCGCTCACGCAGAGAACCCTTACGCCGCGGCGTCTCTTCCCACTCCTCCAGCCATGCGCCAGTCTGCAGACGTTTACCGGGCGCAGCCGTGAAAACGCGACGGTCGGCGCCAGCGCCTGCTCATGGCAGGAGATAACCCGCAGCATAGGCTGCACGTAGCCCTCCAGGCCCTGAACGCTAATCGGCTGTAAATTTCGCACCTGATTACCGCCCAGAAACGATAGGTTCCCGCTTCCAGTACCCAGCAGTTGGGATTACCCGTGGCGCCGCTATCATCCCACGAAGCCAGCCGTTCCAGCGGCACCGACAGCGTCAGCGTTTCACACTCACCCGGCTGTAGCACTCGAGTTTTCCCAAACGCGGCCAGCTGGCGCGCGGGCTTACCTAGCACGCCCTGAGGGGCTTCAAGGTAGACTTGCACCACTTCGCTACCGGCAAATCGCTCACCTACGTTGTCGACCTTCGCCGTGAACTGCAACGACAGAGAGGGATCGACAATCAACTCAGCCCGCAAAGAGTGGATGGCAAAACGCGTGTAGGACAGCCCAAAACCAAACGGATACAGAACGGAGTGCGGCCGGAAGGTTTCAAAGTAGCGATAGCCTACGTAAATATCTTCCTGATAAATATTCTGCACGCTATCGCCCCAGCAGGCAGCTGAAGGGTACTCGTCCAGCGAGGTGGCGAGGGTATCGGTCAGCTTGCCGGAAGGCGTCACATCACCGCACAGCAGCGAGGCAACCGCCCGACCTCCGTGCGGGCCGCCGTGCCAGGCGTAGAGAATGGCGCCAATATGTGGACGCAGCGCCGGGTCTTCCGACCATGACATGTCGATTATCGAAGATACATTCAGCACAACGATCACATTATTGAAGCGCTGGCATACCGCTTTCAGCATGGCGTATTCAGCATCACTCAGGCGATAGCCACCGGCCACATCGGCATTGTCTTTATCTTCACCGGCAGTGCGGCCAATCACGACCACCGCTTTATTGGAAACCAGACTGGCCCTGGCAACAAGCTCATCGCCAAGCGGCATCTCCTGTTGAAACCACGGTTCCTGCGCCCAGCCTCCGCCGCCGTTATCAAAAGGGTGCGAGATAACCCACTGCTCATAGCTCTGCGCCACGATGCTATTGACCCGCGCGCCGCAGCGTTCGCGCATCGCATCCAGCAGGTTACAGGTTGATACGACGTTTACTGCCCCGCCGGATCCCGTGCCGCTGCGATAGTAATTGATTTGGGTACGGCCAAAAATGGCGATCGTATCCAGTTCATCCAGCGGTAGCGTCCGCGGCCTGTTTTTTAGTAATACCGCGCCCTGCGCCGCAACGGTCATCGAGAATTCGGCAAACCCCTCCAGGGGTTTACCGATGAAAGCCTGATGCATACGTGATTACCCCTTCCCGACGATTTATCTTACGAATGGGCAAAGATGCCTTTTTTCAGGTCATCAACCACGCCGTTCATTCTGGTTTCGTTCAAACCATAGAATTTGATCGAGAACGCGGTCAGCACGTAGAACACTGCCGGAACAATCGTAAATAACAGCATCACGCCCTGCGCGGCGGAAGGAGACTGTACGGCCACGCCGGATTCGTAATGGAAATAAGCCAATACCCAACCTAAAATGGCGCCACCGACGGCAACCCCCAGCTTAATAATGAATATATTGGCCGCAACATTCATACCGGTAATGCGACGCTGCGTTTTCCATTCGCCGTAATTATTTGTATCGGTGATCATCGACCACTGCAATGCACCGTTTCCGCCCTGAATAATGGAAATAATAATGTGAATAACAAATATCGCTATCCATGCCTGCGGAGGAACGAAGAAACAAATAACGCCAAATGCGGCGGTGAGCAGGTTAATCCAGAATGACAGCTTCACCTTGCAAAAACGGGTACCAAACGGTTTTGCCAGCACGGACCCCGCCATGGAAGCAAACATCCCGCCAAGCATAAACAGAGAAATAATATCAGCGCCTTTATTCAGCACCGTATTGATGTAATACACCACCGCACCGCCACGCAGCACCACGGCAACCAGCATCATGAAGTTATAGACGGAGAGAATCAGCCACTGGTCGTTTTTGAAGAGAATTTTAACGTCGCGCGCAATATTGAGATTCTCTTCTTTGATCGGCTGAACGCGTTCTTTGGTGGTGAAGAAGCAGGTAATAAACATCAGGCAGCCAATCACCCCAAACAGAGCCATAGAAACCTGAATGCCGGTCGCCCGATCGGCCGGATAGAGGAAATCGGCCAGCGGAAGAATAAGCGCGGTGCCCAGCGCGCCGCCAATCGGCGTAATAGCAAAGCGCCAGGACTGCAAAGACAGACTTTCGCGCGGGTCGGAGGTAAGCGCCGCGCCCAGCGAGCAGTAAGGGATGTTAATCGCGGTGTACATCAGCGTCATAAAGATATACGCCGCGACCGCGTAAACCACTTTGCCGGTATCCGAGAAAGACGGGATGGAATAGACCAGCACGCAACTGACCGCAAACGGCACACAAATCGCCAGCAGCCATGGACGGAAGCGGCCCCAGCGCGTAGAAGTCGCATCGGCGATGGCCCCCATAATCGGATCGGTTATCGCATCCAGCAGCCGGACCAGCAGGAACATAGTGCCCATTACCGCAGGCGGCAGGCCGTAAATATCGGTGTAAAAATAGGCCAGAATAGCCACTGACGAGTCAAAAACAATATGACTGGCGGCATCCCAAGGCTATAGCCAATCTTCTCCCGAATAGAAATTCTATCCCCTGTAGACATATACACTCCCGTTTTAATTTTTGGTCATGAAACCGGTTTCTTTGGGGTATTTTTGACAGTTACGGGACGGGATTCCATTATGTTTTTCGACTATTCGATTACGTTTTTCATTTTATGTGATCGACAAACGGATTAATGCCGGCATCCAAAATCATTTTGTTTAACAGCTCACAAAATAAAAATAGAAATCTTTATTTAAGATATGCATTACTTTTTTTCATTCAAATAACAAATAATTACAACCCGAGAAATAAAAAACCCGAGGCTAGCCCAGGGTTTTATTATCACCACATCCACGTATCAACTAGATGTGCAGTTCCTGCAGTTTCTCTTTCGGCAGCGCTAGTTCATCATTGCTGTTGATGCGCACATCACGTTCAATAATATGGCGCGCAATCTCCTGCGCTTCACTCAGAGAATGCATCTCGTAGGTACCACACTGGTACACGTTCAGTTCCGGGATCTGGTTTTGATCCTGCACTTTCAGCACGTCGGCCATCGCCGCTTTCCAGGCATCCGCTACGCGCTGCTCGTCCGGTGTACCAATCAGGCTCATGTAGAAGCCGGTACGGCAGCCCATCGGGAAATGTCGATAATCTCAACGCCATTACCGTTCAGATGATCGCGCATAAAGCCCGCAAACAGATGCTCAAGGGTGTGGATCCCTCTTTCCGGCATCACTTCTTTGTTCGGTACGCAAAAACGCAGGTCAAAAACCGTGATCGCGTCGCCGTGCGGGGTGTTCATTTTCTTCGCCACGCGAACGGCTGGGGCTTCCATACGGGTATGATCGACTGTGAAGCTATCTAACAACGGCATTTCGTAACCTCCGATATCACCTTCTTGCTCCCGGGCGCTGCATTTTTTTCATTAAGATAAAAATATTTAACTTATTGAATAAACTATGATTTATGCAATCCACCACGTTCTGCTTCAGGATAATGTGATTTTTTTAAAAATAAACTGAACTCTTTGTTCCCATGCCAGTCTTACTATATGAAAGACGCGCATTTGTTATCATCATCCCTGATTCAGAGATGTATATTTTGGCCACAGTGATGTGGCCTTTTTCTTTTGTATCAGGCGTGTCTCGCCAGCAGCGCTTCAAACGATTCGTTATCCGCCTCTTCAATCTGACGCTGACGCGCTCTTGAAGCATCCCGCTCCTTCGCAAAATCCTCTTCGCTGAGAATCTCCAGCGGCTCTTCACGCAGCATTGTCCGATACTGTTCCGCCAGGGCCTTGCCGGTTCCGCCAATCCCCTGATCAAGCATAGAACGCAGAATGCGTGCGGAGAAGGTTAACTCCGGATTATCGAAGCTGGCCACCAGTTCATCGCAAACCGTCTGGTAGGCAGTATCGCCATTCATGCTATCCATCGTCTGCGCCACACGTTTCAGATCGTGGAACAAATCTTTGCCCACTTTGGTCAGCGGGAACTGCGCGGTTTCGCAGCCAATGCCCAGCGTCAGCCCCGGCTTACGCCCTTCCAGAATCACGCGATTCCAGTTGGTACGGGTACACAGCAGCTCATCGCTGCTCATCTCCGGAGCGTCGGCCAGCACGCACCAGACCATAAACAGATCGAGGAAGCGAATCTGCTGCTCATCGACGCCAATTGGCGAGAACGGGTTGATGTCCAGTGAGCGCACTTCGATATATTCAATACCGCCGCGCAGCAGCGCATCGGACGGGGTTTCGCCGTCGCGGGTCACACGTTTAGGACGAATCGGCGCATACAGCTCGTTTTCAATCTGCAGAATGTTGCTATTGATCTGCAGATACTTGCCGTCTTTCTCCAGACCAATGCGGGCATACTCTTCCGAAGGCGTTTTAATCGCGCGCTTCAATCCTGCCACATACTCGTGCAATTCGTTAAACGTAATTCCGAGATTGCTTTGCGATTTATTGGTATAACCCAGATCGCTCAGACGCAGCGAGGTGGCGTACGGCAGGTAGTACATGCCGCATTCGGTTTTCTCAAACGGCAGCGTCGTCGGTTTGCCCTGCAGGAAGGAAGAACAGATCGCCGGCGAAGCGCCGAACAGATACGGAATCACCCAGCCAAAGCGATAATAGTTACGAATCAGGCGGAAATAACCGGCTGAAATCGCTTCTTTATCCTCTGTACCGCACTTCGCCTGCCAGAAAGCCATCGGCAAAGAGAAGTTGTAGTGAACGCCGGAGATGGTCTGCATAAGCGCGCCGTAGCGGTTTTTCAGCCCTTCACGGTACAGCGTTTTCAAGCGGCCAATGTTCGACGTGCCATACTGCGCCAGCTCAATATCCTGACCCGGCGCGATGTAGCATGGCATGCTCAGCGGCCACATACGCTCGTCGCCGAGCTGACGCGCAGTGTGACGGTGCACATCGCGCAGAAACGTCAGCATATGGTTGATGTCGCCGTCGACCGGAGTAATAAACTCCAGCAGCGCTTCGGCGAAATCGGTAGTGATCCATTTATGGGTCAGCGTGGCGCCCAGCGCCTCCGGATGACCGGTTGTTGCCAGAGAACCATCTGCATTAACGCGTAGGGTTTCGCGCTCAAGACCGCGCTGGATCCCTTCAAGAGCCTGAGGGTGTTTTTCCAGCCAGGACAGCGCCTGTGATACGTCCGGGATCAAATTGACCTCCCGCCTGTCGAATTCATTTTATTAAGCATAATTGTCATCGTGGAGATGAGGACTCTTCCACAAGCCATCCAATTAGTGCCACCACGTCATGCCTTGCAGCGTCAGCGCCGCGACTGCGATATAGCGCAGCGCTTTACCCAGGCATAAAAAAAAGAGTACCGGTCCCCAGGAAATGCGCATCCAGCCTGCGAGCAGGCACAGCAAATCACCGATAACGGGCATCCAGCTCAGCAGCAGCGTGGCCGCGCCATAGCGCCGCAACCAGCCCACCGCTTTTTCCTGCCAACGCGATGTTTTGCGTAATGGAAAAAAACGACCAAGAATAACGTTTGTAGCCCCGCCAAGGCTATTACCCATTGTTGCTATTACTACCAGAAGCCAGGGCTTACTTGCGCCCGCTAGCAGCAGGCCAATCAGCACGGCTTCGGAGTTGCCTGGCAGCAGCGTTGCGCTGAGAAAGCTGCTCGCAAACAGCGATCCCAACGCCAGAAGTTCATTCACAGCAGTCGAACGTCGACAGCATCCATTCCCGCAGCGGCGGCTGCCTGAAGGCCAAAATCGGCGTCTTCAAACACCACGCAGCGTTCCGCCGCCACGCCCATACGCTCCGCGCACAGTAAGAAGGTGTCCGGTGCGGGTTTATGCAGTTTAACGTGATCGGCGGCGACAACGGCCGCAAAATAGTGGCGCAGGCCCAGATGAGCGAGCAGCGCCTCGGCCACCGCGCTTTCGCTACCGGTGCCGACGGCCATCGGTCGACGACCATGCCATTCTTTCACGACGTCAATCAGCGGCAGCGGCGTAACCGAGTCCAGCAGCATTGATTTTACCGCATCGGTTTTTTCACGCGCCAGAAGATGGGATCCAGATCGGCCTGATGACTTTCAATGATCGCCTGCGCAATACGCCAGGTGGGCGAACCGTTAAGCGCCACCATTGCCTGTTCATCGAAACGCATACCGTAGCGACCCAAAACCTCGCGCCACGCCTTACGGTGCGTCGGTTCCGTATCAAGGATGGTGCCATCCATATCAAAAATCAATCCAGCGTAGCGTTCGTACATCGTCTTCTCACCCATCGGATAATGTGACGTTACTTTATCGTAAATGGGGATGATTGTCGCTGTTAGCCGCAGAGACAACAAAGGCGCCTTTCAGCGCCTTATCATGATTCGCATGCCACGGATTATTTTATTTGCATATCGTTTTCAACGACACGCACGCCCTGCACCTTACGGGTTACCTCGACGGCACGCTTAGCATCCGCGGACGACGACACAAAGCCGCTCAGTTGCACGCGGCCTTTAAAGGTCTGCACGTTAATCTCGCTGGACTTGATATCTTTGTCGCTAAACAGCGCCGTTTTCACCTTGGTGGTAATGACAGTATCGTCAATGTAACCACCGGTGCTCTCTTTCGTTGACGAGCCAGCACAGCCGGACAGCGAGATAGCCATCAGAAGCGCAGCGCAAAACGCAGACGTTGCTTTGAACCATTTCATGGATTTCTCTCCTTGCAGTCATGTCACCAGAATAAGGGTGTATACAAGGATAAATTATAGAGGAAAGAATGAGTTGCCAATGGGAAAAGTGTGAAGAAGATTTTTTGATAACGCGAAAGATAAACTCTGGAGAGATGTGAAAGCACAGGAACTTCGAGAAGATGGTGCATCCGGGAGGATTCGAACCTCCGACCGCTCGGTTCGTAGCCGAGTACTCTATCCAGCTGAGCTACGGATGCATCGGAAAAGCTAAGTATCGTGCAAAACAAAGAATGGTGCATCCGGGAGGATTACTCGGCTGCGCCTCGCCCTGCGGGTCGTTGCTAAAGCAACGCTATCCTCCCTGGTGCTGGCGATTATCTCGCAGACCTTGAAACAACAGTCTAGCTGTTATCTCGGAGAATATGGTGCATCCGGGAGGATTCGAACCTCCGACCGCTCGGTTCGTAGCCGAGTACTCTATCCAGCTGAGCTACGGATGCATCGGTAAAACGAGATTGGAGAAAACAAGAGATGGTGCATCCGGAGGATTCGAACCTCCGACCGCTCGGTTCGTAGCCGAGTACTCTATCCAGCTGAGCTACGGATGCATCGGTGAAACTTGCTTTACTGCCGACATTGATATCGCTACTAAAGCCACATCAAGTAATATGGTGCATCCGGGAGGATTCGAACCTCCGACCGCTCGGTTCGTAGCCGAGTACTCTATCCAGCTGAGCTACGGATGCAAATGGCGGTGAGGCGGGGATTCGAACCCCGGATGCAGCTTTTGACCGCATACTCCCTTAGCAGGGGAGCGCCTTCAGCCTCTCGGCCACCTCACCAACAACACCTCTTGCGAGTGCTTCGAAGAACTTGTTTCTGCTCATCGTCGCTGTGTGGCGCACATATTACTTTCTGGGACTTATAAGTCAAACAATTTTCCGCAGATTTTTTTCGTTTGCACATTTCACAGGCAATCAGGTGTTAAAAAAAGCAGAACGGATGTTTTATCAACAGATAAAACGCGATGAAGGCCGCAAAACGGCAACCAGGGAAAATGACATCAAAGAGATAAGCAGAAGAAAAAATGGTTAATACAGAGGATAAAACGAGACAAGCGGTGGGATTTGCGTCTCACCCACTGGGTGAGACGCGAGAACTTAGTAATTGGACTGCTGGGATTTTTCAGCCTGGATACGCTGGTAGATCTCTTCACGGTGAACAGAGACTTCTTTCGGGCATTTACGCCGATGCGCACCTGGTTACCCTTCACCCCTAAAACTGTCACAGTGACCTCATCTCCAATCATGAGGGTCTCACCAACTCGACGAGTCAGAATCAGCATTCTTTGCTCCTTGAAAGATTAAAAGAGTCGGGTCTCTCTGTATCCCGGCATTTTCCATCATATAACGCCAAAAGGTCAGCGATGACAAACACCTTCACGTGTAAGCAGTCACGGCATCACATTCTGTTAAATGTAAGTCTAGCCGATCTACATGACTTCAACCTGACTTTATCGTTATCAGTACCGCATATGCAAGACGCCGTAACAGATAACGTTAAGGCGTCTGCGTGCGTTTATTGTTATTACAGTTTAGCGCTTACCCAGCCTTTCACGCTGGCCAGTGCAGCAGGGAGTGCAGACGCGTCGGTACCGCCAGCTTGCGCCATATCCGGACGACCGCCCCTTTGCCGCCCACCTGCTGAGCGACCATACCAATCAGCTCCCCTGCTTTCACACGGTCTGTTACATCCTTAGACACACCGGCAATCAGAGAAACCTTACCTTCCGCTACCGTCGCCAGCACGATAATCGCAGAACCCAACTGGTTCTTCAGATCGTCGACCATGGTACGCAGCATTTTCGGCTCAACGCCAGCGAGCTCGCTCACCAGCAGGTTAACGCCGTTAATCGTCTCAGCTTTGCTGGAAAGATTCGCGCTTTCCTGTGCTGCCGCCTGCTCTTTCAGCTGCTGAAGCTCTTTTTCCAACTGGCGGGTACGCTCGATAACGGTACGAACCTTCTCCGTCAGGTTGTGGCTATCGCCTTTCAGCAGTTGGGCGATGTCGCTTAAGCGATCGCTTTCCGCATGCACAGAGGCAATGGCACCTTCACCGGTTACGGCTTCAATACGACGTACACCTGCCGCAGTACCCGATTCGGACACAATGCGGAACAGACCAATATCACCCGTACGGGAAGCGTGAGTACCACCGCACAGCTCGGTTGAGAAGTCGCCCATGCTCAGTACGCGCACGTGGTCGTCATATTTCTCACCAAACAGCGCCATCGCACCCTTCGCTTTCGCCGCTTCCAGATCCATGATGTTGGTTTCAACAGGCAGGTTGCGACGAATCTGGGCGTTGACCAGATCTTCAACAGCACGAATCTCTTCCGGCTTCATCGCTTCGAAGTGAGAGAAGTCGAAACGCAGCACTTTATCGTTAACCAGAGAGCCTTTCTGCGCAACGTGAGTGCCCAGAACCTGGCGCAGCGCCGCGTGCATCAAGTGCGTTGCGGAGTGGTTCAGACGGATGCGAGCGCGACGCGCTTCATCGACATCAGCCTGCACGCCATCACCCACTTTCAGCGCGCCGGTTGCCAGCTTGCCGAGGTGGCCGATAGCCTGACCATATTTTTGAGTATCGCTGACCGCAAAGCTAAAGCCCGCGCCTTTCAGCTCACCTTTATCGCCAACCTGGCCGCCGGACTCCGCGTAGAACGGCGTCTGGTCCAGAACGACAACGGCTTCCTGGCCCGCAGCGATAGACTCTACCGCTTTACCATCAACAAACAGCGCGGTGACTTTACCGTTCAGTTCCAGATGGTCGTAGCCTTTAAATTCGGACGCACCGTCAACACGGATCATTGCGTTATAGTCCGCGCCAAAACCGCTGGACTCACGCGCGCGACGGCGCTGTTCTTCCATCGCCGCTTCGAAGCCCACTTCGTCAACTTTGATGTTGCGCTCACGGCAAACGTCCGCCGTCAGGTCAACCGGGAAGCCGTAGGTGTCGTACAGACGGAAAGCGGTTTCGCCGTCCAGCGTATCGCCGGTCAGTTTTGCCAGCTCTTCATCGAGCAGCGCCAGACCGCGCTCCAGGGTACGAGCAAACTGCTCTTCTTCGGTTTTCAGAACCTGCTCAACCTGCGCCTGCTGACGTTTCAGCTCTTCGCCTGCGGCACCCATCACCTCTACCAGCGGGCCAACCAGCTTGTAGAAGAAGGTGTCTTTCGCGCCCAGCATATTGCCGTGGCGGATTGCGCGACGAATGATACGACGCAGCACGTAGCCGCGGCTTTCGTTAGACGGCATCACGCCGTCGGCGATCAGGAAAGCACAGGAACGAATATGGTCCGCGATAACGCGCAGCGATTTGTTGCTCAGATCGGTTGCGCCAGTCACTTTCGCGACGGCATCAATCAGCTTACGGAACAGATCGATTTCGTAGTTGGAGTTAACATGCTGCAGGACAGCGGTGATACGCTCCAGGCCCATACCGGTATCCACGGACGGCTTCGGCAGCGGTTCCATGGTGCCGTCAGCCTGACGGTTGAACTGCATGAAGACGATGTTCCAGATCTCAATGTAACGGTCGCCGTCTTCTTCCGGAGATCCCGGAGGGCCGCCCCAGATATGGTCGCCGTGATCGTAGAAGATCTCGGTGCACGGGCCGCAAGGACCGGTGTCACCCATCTGCCAGAAGTTATCGGATGCGTACGGCGCGCCTTTGTTGTCGCCGATACGGATAATGCGTTCACGCGGGATACCGACTTCTTTTTCCCAGATTTCGTATGCTTCATCATCGGTTTCATACACGGTGACCCACAGACGCTCTTTCGGCAGGGCGAACCAGTTTTCACCGGTCAGCAGTTCCCATGCGTACTGGATAGCGTCGTGTTTGAAGTAGTCGCCGAAGCTGAAGTTACCCAGCATTTCGAAGAAGGTATGGTGACGCGCGGTGTAGCCGACGTTTTCCAGGTCGTTGTGTTTACCGCCCGCACGCACGCAACGCTGCGCGGTGGTCGCGCGAGAATAATTACGTTTGTCGAGACCGAGGAACACGTCCTTGAACTGGTTCATCCCGGCGTTGGTAAACAACAGAGTGGGGTCGTTATTCGGTACCAGGGAGCTGCTGGCAACTACCTGGTGGCCTTTACTATGGAAAAAGTCGAGAAACGCCTGACGGATCTCAGCGGTGCTCTTGCTCATAATTATCCTGAAATCAAGCTACACTTCATCCTTCAAACCGCCTCTGCGTTGGCTGCGCTCGTTCACCCCAGTCACCTACTGATGCACGCTCAGGGGGTCACTCACTTGCCGCCTTGGTGCGGCTTGAATGATTTTGTGTATTTAAGGAATATTCGTCGTAGACGCTAATCGCGATAAAACGACCTGCGCCCGGACGGAAAAAGTGGGAATAAGATAAGTTTTCTTTAGTGGGAAGTAAAATCCCGAGTGGGGTCAATCAGCAAAATTTCGCCATATTTCCTGGATATCTTCCATCAGGTAGCCGCGGTAAAGCAAAAAACGTTGAATTTTGACCTTCTCAGCGAAGACGATTGGCAGCGGTTCGCCATATTTTCGCTGGGCCTGTTCGCGCGCCTGCGCGGCCCAGTCGATTTCGCATTCGCGCATCGCCTGTTCAATCACCTCACGGGCAATTCCCTTCTGGCCCAGTTCCTGGCGAATGCGTGCGGGCCCATAACCTTTGCGGCTGCGCCCGGCCATAAACTGCTGCACGAAGCGGCTATCATCGAGATAGCGGTTTTCAAAGCACCATGCCACCACCTTTTCAACATCTTCGGGCGGCGCATCGATAGGCTCCGGACCATTTTTCCCCATCACCGGGCGGTAAGCTTGCGCCGCAGCTCCTGTTCGCTGTGGTCGCGCATCGCCAGAATACGGATAGCGCGATCCAGCAGGCGAGCATAGGCGGAACGGCGCGGTGAGTTTTCGGTCATCGTTATCCTGCCATCGTGATAAATACAAAAGGGCTGCATAAGCAGCCCTTAGTGTCGATTCCGAGGTTATCAGAAGTCTTCGTTGGTTTCTTCAACGCTGTTGTTATCAACAACGAAGTCAGGTTTGTCGTCCTGGTTATTGAGCAGCAGTTCACGAACTTTCTTCTCAATTTCTTTTGCCGCCGCCGGGTTCTCTTTCAGCCAGGAGATAGCGTTCGCTTTACCCTGACCAATTTTGTCGCCGTTGTAGCTGTACCAGGCGCCCGCTTTCTCAATCAGCTTCTCTTTCACGCCCAGATCGACCAGCTCGCCAAAGAAGTTGATGCCTTCACCGTAGAGGATCTGGAATTCAGCCTGTTTGAACGGCGCCGCGATTTTGTTTTTCACGACCTTCACGCGGGTTTCGCTACCGACGACATTATCGCCTTCTTTCACCGCGCCGATACGACGGATATCCAGACGAACGGAGGCGTAGAATTTCAGCGCGTTACCGCCGGTGGTGGTTTCCGGGTTACCGAACATCACGCCAATTTTCATACGGATCTGGTTGATGAAGATCAGCAGCGTATTGGACTGCTTCAGGTTACCCGCCAGCTTACGCATCGCCTGACTCATCATACGCGCCGCCAGGCCCATGTGAGAGTCGCCGATTTCACCTTCAATTTCCGCTTTCGGCGTCAGCGCCGCTACGGAGTCGACCACGATAACGTCTACCGCGCCAGAACGCGCCAGCGCGTCACAGATTTCCAGCGCCTGCTCACCGGTGTCCGGCTGGGAGCACAGCAGGTTGTCGATATCGACGCCCAGCTTACGCGCATACACTGGATCCAGCGCGTGTTCCGCATCGATGAACGCACAGGTTTTACCTTCGCGCTGCGCCGCGGCGATAACCTGCAGCGTCAGCGTCGTTTTACCGGAGGATTCTGGCCCATAGATTTCAACAATACGGCCCATTGGCAGGCCGCCGGCGCCCAGCGCGATATCCAGGGACAGCGAACCGGTAGAAATGGTTTCCACATCCATGGTGCGATCTTCACCCAGACGCATGATGGAGCCTTTACCGAATTGCTTTTCGATCTGGCCCAGCGCTGCCGCCAACGCTTTCTGTTTGTTTTCGTCGATAGCCATTATTACTCCTGTCATACCGGGTGTTACCGGATAGTGAATTCTGTTCTGTTGAGGCAATTATACTGTATGGTCATACAGTATCAAGTATTTTGTAGAAATTGTTGCCAGAGGAGTTTTAGCGCGTAAGCCGTCGCCTGACGACGCACGGATTCACGGTCGCCAGAGAAGCATTCGCGCTGGGTCACGCCCTGCCCATTAGCACTGGCGACACCAAACCAGACGGTACCGACCGGCTTTTCCGCACTGCCGCCGTCCGGCCCGGCGATACCGCTGACCGAGACCGCGAAGTCGGCGCGCGCCGCGCGCAGTGCGCCAATTGCCATTTCGACCACGACCGGTTCGCTGACCGCGCCGTGCTGCTCCAGCGTCACTTCACGTACGCCGATCATCTGCGATTTCGCTTCATTGCTGTAGGTGACAAAACCGCGCTCAAACCACGCGGAGCTGCCCGCCACGTCGGTGATAGTTTTCGCAATCCAGCCGCCGGTGCAGGACTCTGCGGTGGTCATGGTCGCGCCGCGCGCCTTCAGCGCCAGGCCTACCTGCTCGCTTAGCAGCAGTAATTCTGAATCTGTCATTGTCGCTCCGCTTAAGCCCGATAAAGAGGCCATCAAAGATAGCACTTTCAACAGAGATGTGGGGACGGGATGACGATTTTACGAGGGGGCTTCAGAAAATGTATCGCCCCGGCTAAACCGGGGCAAAAAGAGCAAGACTCAGCGCATGCTATCCGCAATCAGCTTCACGTTATGACGCAGCATCTTCACGTAGCTGTCCGCCACGCCGCCGGGCGCAGACAACGCTTCGGGGTACAGTTCGCCGCCCGGCTGTGAACCGGTGGCAGTAGCAATCTGCTTCACCAACCGTGGGTCGAGCTGATTTTCCATAAACCAGGTGTGCACGCCGTCAGCTTTAATCTGCTTAATCAGCGCTGCCACCTGCGCCGCGCTGGCTTCGCTTTCCGACGACAGCCCCTGCGGAGCCAGGAAAGTTACACCGTAAGCGCGGGAGAAGTAGCCAAAAGCATCGTGGCTGGTCAGGACCTTACGCTTCGCTTGCGCAATACCGTCGAACTGACTTTTCGCCCAATGATGAATATCGTTTAACTGGGCGATATAGCGTTCACCGGAAGCCTTCAGCGCTGCGCTATCCTCCGGGTCGGCTTTTATCAGCCCGTTCATGATATTTTTCGCATACAGCGCACCGTTAGCTGCGCTGTTCCAGGCATGGGGATCGGTCACGGTTTTCCCGTCCTCATCCAGCGTATGCGTCTTCACGCCGGTAGAGGCCACCACCAGCTCGCCTTTGAAACCGGAAGCTTTAATCAGCCTGTCGATCCACCCTTCCAGCCCCAGCCCGTTAACCACCACCACGTCCGCCTTGCTGAGCAGCGCGCTGTCCTTCGGCGACGGCTCGAAGGTATGCGGGTCGCCGTCCGGGCCGACCAGCGTGTCGACATGCACGTGCTCACCGCCCACCTGCTGCACCATATCGCCCAGCACCGAGAAGCTGCTGACCACATTCAGCGTTTTCGCCATCGCCCCTTGCGCCGATAGCCCCAATGCCAGCGCCAGAATCACCCCAATACGTTTCATGTTTTCCCCTATCTTGTGAGTTTTTGCCAGCTGACGGTCAGCCGGCTTCGCTTGCCAAAAAACACCGAGACCAAAAAGACGCCGCTGGCGGTCAACACGATCGAAGGACCGGCGGGTAAATTGACGGCCCACGACAGGCTCAGCCCCATCCACGCGCAGACGCTGCCCATCAGCGCCGCCAGCAGTAAAATTCCCGGCAGGGTCCTCGCCCAGCAACGTGCCGCCACGGCGGGCAGCATCATGACCCCCACCGCCATCAACGTGCCGAGCACCTGAAAACCCGCCACCAGGTTAAGCACCAGTAAGGCCAGAAACAGGCCGTGCAGCAGAACCGGCAGCCAGCGCGCGTTGACCTGTAACCAGGCGCTGTCGAAGGCTTCACTCACCAGCCCGCGATAAAACAGCGCGATGCAGATGAGCGTCAGGCTGGCAACGCCCGCCACAAACAGCGCCGCGTCGTTATCAACGGCCAGAATGGAGCCAAACAACAGATGCAGCAGATCGACGTTTGAGCCGCGCAGCGACACCAGCGTGACGCCCAGCGCCAGCGAGCCAAGATAGAATCCGGCGAAGCTGGCATCCTCCTTCAGCGGCGTGCGCCGGCTCACCCACCCCGCCACCAGCGCCACCGCAATCCCGGCGATAAAGCCGCCGACGGTCATTGCCAGCAGCGACATGCCGTTCACCAGATAGCCCACCGCCACACCGGGGAGAATGGCGTGCGACAGCGCATCGCCCATTAAGCTCATGCGTCTTAGCAGCAGAAATACGCCGAGAATCGTAGTGCTGAGCGACAGGGCCAGACACACCACCAGCGCGCGGCGCATAAAGCCAAACTCAATAAACGGTTGAAAAAAGGTATGCCAGATCATGCGTGCCTCACGGAGCGAAACGCGGGCAGCACCTCATGGGTTGGCCCCCAGCAGGCATTTTGCGGCGCCAACAGCAGCGTTTCCGGGAAATAGTCCGCGACCCGCTGGTTATCGTGCAGCACCGCCAGCACGGTCTGCCCCTGCTGATGCATCTCCTGAATCACGCCCATCAGATCATGGGTCGTGTTCTCGTCAATGCCGGTAAAGGGTTCGTCGAGCATCACCAGCGGCGCGCGCTGAACCAGCACACGGGCAAACAACATGCGTTGAAATTGGCCGCCGGAGAGTGCTTCGATCGGCGTTTTCGCCATCTCAGTCAGCCCCACACGCGCTAGTGCGGCCTGGATGCGCCGCCGCACGTCGTTACGCAGGCCGCGCAGCAGCGAAATACGCGGCCACGCCCCTGACTCACAACATCGAGCACCGTCAGCGGAAACTGCGACTCCAGCGCGTGACGCTGCGCCAGCCAGCCGATCGTCGGGCGCGTCGGCGACCAGCGCACCACGCCGCTCACTGGCGGAATAAATCCGGCCAACGTTTTTAGTAGGGTGGATTTACCGCAGCCGTTCAGACCGACGATGGCCGTCATGCTACCTTTGTGAATCACGCCGCTCAGCGCAGGCGTGATCGCCGCGCCTTCATATCCTGCGACCAGGTTGTCCAGTTCAATCATGGCAGCGTGACCGCCCACCAAACCGCCAGCCAAAGCGCGGCTAGCAGCGCGCAGGCCAACAACAGACGCGTCGCGCTGGACGCCATAAAAACAGGAGTCAACATCTTTGCCTCATCATATTATGTTATAACATAACAATACGAGATGAGATCTAAGATGTAAACGGCGAGAAATGATGCAAAATGTAACAAGCCCCTCCCGGACGGAGAGGGGCAAGAAAGGAAAATTACTGACCGCGAGCCTGAGACACCGCCAGCCCCAGCTGCCAGACGGCCATCGCGTAGTGGGTGCTGTGGTTGTAACGGGTGATGGTGTAGAAGTTCGGCAACCCATACCAGTACTGATAGCCGGTGCCAATATCCAGGCGCAGCAGGCTGGCCTGCTGATGGTTACCCAGCGGCTGCATCGGGGTTAAGCCCGCCGCCGCCAGCTGCGACACGCTGTACTTGGTCTTGAAGCCGTTTTCCAGCCCCGGCGCCTGACCCATCGCCTGCACCGCTACCGTGTCGCCCGTCACCCAGCCATGCTGTTTGAAGTAGTTCGCCACGCTACCGATGGCATCTTCCGGATCCCACAGGTTGATGTGGCCATCGCCGTTAAAGTCCACCGCGTACTGACGATAAGACGATGGCATGAACTGCCCATAGCCCATCGCGCCGGCGAACGAGCCTTTCAGATCCAACGGATCGTCTTTTTCATCACGCGCCATCAACAGGAAGGTTTCCAGTTCGCCGGAGAAGTATTCGGCGCGGCGCGGATAGTTGAAGGAGAGCGTTGCCAGCGCGTCAAGAATGCGGGTTTTCCCCATCACGCGGCCCAGCGGGTTTCAACACCGATAATCCCCACGATGATTTCCGGCGGTACGCCGTAAACCTGCTGCGCGCGCTGTAGCGCCCCTGATACTGGTTCCAGAAAGCCACGCCGTTCTGCACGTTATCCGGGGTAATAAATTGTTTGCGATAGCGCAGCCACGCGCCGTTCGGGCCGGTTGGCGGCAGGCCGGTCGGGGCCTGTCTGTCCATCAGGCGCAGCACGTAGTCCAGACGCTTGGCCTGGGAGAGAATTTCGTGCAGTTGCTGACGGTCAAATCCGTGCTTGCTCACCATCTTGTCGATGAACTGTTCTGCCGCCGGGTTATTGGCAAAATCACCGGTCGGGATCAACGCATTATGCTGGGGTTCAAGAAGAAAACCGCCGGAGGTGGTTGCCGGTGATTCAGCCGTTTTCGGCTTACTGCTACAGGCAGCGAGCAGGACACACAGGGGAGTAAAGCCAGAACGCGACGCTTCAACATGGGACTTCCGTTTAACAATATCAGCAAGAGTTAAATATGGTAAAGCATCCGCCTCGCTGCAAGGAAGCGCCTTCTGGTCCGGCGGGAAAAAAAATCTCCGACTCCGAACAATCATGATGCAATCGATGATCTCAATGGGTGGAATGTTTTATCATCGCCGCGCAAAACTGGACCGTGTGACGCGCTAATTATCGGAGAAAGTCATGAGTGATTTTTTGTTAGACGCCGGGCGTAAGGCCCTGTTACTGGAATTACAGGAAGCCAGCCGCCTCCCCGACCGTCTTGACGAGACCTTTGTGCAGGCCGCAAAAGCCATTCTCGACTGCAAAGGCAAACTGATCGTATCCGGAATGGGCAAGTCCGGTCATATCGGCAAAAAGCTGGCCGCCACCTTTGCCAGTACCGGCACCCCGCCTTCTTTGTCCACCCGGCAGAAGCGCTGCACGGCGACCTGGGCATGGTTGAAAGCCGCGACGTGATGCTGTTTATCTCTTATTCCGGCAGCGCCAAAGAGCTGGATTTCCTCATCCCTCGTCTGCAGGAGAAATCGGTCGTGCTGCTGGCGATGACCGGCAAAGCGAATTCGCCGCTGGCGCTGGCAGCCGACGCGGTGCTGGATATCTCCGTTGAACGCGAAGCCTGCCCGATGCACCTGGCCCCACCTCCAGCACCGTCAACACGCTGATGATGGGCGACGCGCTGGCCATCGCCGTAATGCAGGCGCGTGGCTTTAATGAGGAAGATTTTGCCCGTTCGCATCCGGCCGGGGCGCTCGGTGCGCGTCTGCTCAACCGCGTGCATCACCTGATGCGTAAAGAGGCCGATATTCCGCAGGTCAACGTACACGCCAGCATCATGGACGCCATGCTGGAGCTGAGCCGTACCGGGATGGGCATGGTCGCCGTCTGCGATGACGTGATGCAGGTGCATGGCGTGTTTACCGACGGCGACCTGCGCCGCTGGCTGGTGAGCGGCGGCTCGCTGGCCGACAGCGTCAACGACGCGATGACCAAAGGCGGCGTGACCCTCCACGATCGGGCGCGCGCCATCGATGCCAAAGAGAAGCTAATGAAGCTGAAAATCAGCGCCGCGCCGGTGGTGGATGAAGATCACCGTCTGGTCGGCGCGATTAACCTGCAAAACTTCTATCAGGCCGGGATTCTTTAATCCTTCAGGCCCAGACGCTTCGCCAGCCGATGCAGGTTGGCGACGTCTGTCTCCAGCGCTCGCGCGCTCGCCGCCCAGTTGTGCTGGTTCGCATCCAGCGCCTGGCGAATCATCTGCCGCTGAAAATCTTCCGTCGCGTCGCGTAAATTATGCACCGCCGCCGCGACTAGCCGCTCCTCTACCGCCGCCGCTGGCGCCCTTCCTGAAAGGCAAAATGCTGCGCCTCCAGCACCACTTCGCCGCTGCTGCGGGCCGCCCGCGCCAGCACCACCGCGCGGTGAACCGCATGTTCCAGCTCACGCACATTGCCTGGCCAGCCGTAGCTTTGCAGGTGCGCGCGTGCGCCGCTGCTCAGCACCACGCGGGACAGGCCTAATCGCAGCCGACACTGCTCGCAAAAATAGCCCGCCAGCAGCACTACGTCATCACCCCGCTCGCGCAGCGGTGGCACCGAGAGCGGGAATACGCTCAGACGATGGAACAGGTCGGCGCGGAAGTTGCCCGCCAGCACCTCTTCGCGCAGGTCGCGGTTGGTCGCTGCCAGCACGCGTACGTCGACCCGCAGGCTGCGATCGTCGCCGACGCGCTGAATATCACCGTATTGCAGCACGCGCAGCAGCTTGGCCTGTAGCGCCAGCGACAGTTCGCCAATTTCATCTAAAAACAGCGTGCCGTTGTCGGCCATCTCAAACTTGCCGCTGCGGTTACTGATGGCCCCGGTAAACGCCCCCTTCACGTGGCCGAACAGCTCGCTTTCGGCCACGCTTTCCGGCAGCGCGGCGCAGTTCAGGTAAACCAACGGGCTCACCGCGCGCGGCGAGCCTTCATGAATCGCCTTCGCCACCAGCTCTTTCCCGGTGCCGGTTTCGCCGCTGATCAGCACGTTGAGATCGGAGGCCGCGACGATTTCAATCTCTTTTTTTAGCTGCATCATGCCCGGCGACAGGCCAATCATCTGCGTCTCTTTAACCTGCTCGAAGTCGCTCGCTGAGCCGGGCAGCATGTTCTGGCTTTCAAGCTGCTCAATCAGCAGCGCGTTACTGAGCGCCCCTGCCGCCAGTGCGGCAATCAGCCTCAGCTCTTCGTCGCTGAAGACGTCGAACTGATCCGGCGACATGCCGTCGAGAGTCAGCGCGCCAATCAGGTTCTGCCCGGCAAACAGCGGCAGGCCGATGCAGGCGTGCACTTTCAGGCTCTCCTGGCCGGGATCAGGCCATCGTAGGGATCCGGCAAATCGCTGTCAGCGGGGAAGCGCACCACGTCGCCCGCGCGGGCGATAGCCTCCAGCCGCGGGTGCCCTTCCAGCGTAAAACGGCGGCCCAGCACATCTTTCGCCAGGCCGTCGATCGCCAGCGGAATAAACTGCCGCGCCTCGTAGCGCAGCAACGCCGAAGCATCGCACTCCAGCACCTGGCGCAGCGTGGTAATCAGCCGCTGGAAGCGGTCCTGATGGCCGACGCCGCGCTGAAGTTCAATGGCAATGCCCGCCAGTACGTCAACAGAAAAGCTCATGGCAACCTCAAATAGTCATTTCGACAATGCATGATGTCATATTGACAATTTTATGCATAGTCATTTTGACTAACAAGAAAGGAGTAAAAACAAAATAAAACAATAAAATCAATTAATTAAAAAGTTGGCATGCAACCTGCAATAAGCAATACATCTTTTTTGAAAACGCTGAATTAATTGAGGTTGCTATGTCTATTCTGGTTAAAAATAACATTCATTGGGTTGGCCAACGTGACTGGGAAGTACGTGATTTCCACGGGACTGAATACAAAACCCTGCGCGGCAGCAGCTACAACAGCTACCTGATTCGCGAAGGCAAAAACGTCCTGATTGATACCGTTGACCATAAATTCAGTCGTGAATTCGTCCAGAACCTGCGCAGCGAAATCGACCTTGCCGATATCGACTACATCATCATTAACCACGCGGAAGAAGACCATGCCGGCGCGCTGACCGAGCTAATGACTCAGATTCCCGATACGCCAATTTACTGCACTGCCAACGCCATTGACTCCATCACCGGCCACCACCATCACCCGGAGTGGAATTTCAACGTGGTGAAAACCGGCGATTCGCTGGACATCGGTAACGGCAAACAGCTGATCTTCGTGGAAACGCCAATGCTGCACTGGCCTGACAGCATGATGACCTACATGACCGGCGACGCGGTGCTGTTCAGTAACGACGCCTTCGGTCAACACTACTGCGACGAACGCCTGTTCAACGACGAAGTCGACCAGACCGAACTGTTCGAACAGTGCCAGCGCTACTACGCTAACATTCTGACGCCGTTCAGCCGCCTGGTGACGCCGAAAATTACCGAAATCCTCGGCTTCAACCTGCCGGTGGACATGATTGCCACCTCTCACGGCGTGGTATGGCGCGACAACCCAACGCAGATCGTTGAGCTGTACCTGAAATGGGCCGCTGACTATCAGGAAGATCGCATCACTATCTTCTACGACACCATGTCCAACAACACCCGCATGATGGCGGACGCCATTGCCCAGGGTATCAACGAAGTTGACCCGAACGTGGCGGTGAAAATCTTTAACGTCGCCCGCAGTGATAAAAACGAAATCCTGACCAACGTCTTCCGTTCCAAAGGCGTGCTGGTCGGCACCTCGACCATGAACAATGTGATGATGCCGAAAATCGCCGGCCTGGTGGAAGAGATGACCGGCCTGCGCTTTCGCAACAAACGCGCCAGCGCCTTCGGCTCTCACGGCTGGAGCGGCGGCGCGGTTGACCGCCTGTCTACCCGCTTACAGGATGCCGGTTTCGAAATGTCCCTGAGCCTGAAAGCCAAATGGCGTCCGGATCTGGATGCACTGGAACTGTGCCGTCAGCACGGTCGTGAAATTGCCCGTCAGTGGGCGCTGGCGCCGCTGCCGGAAATGAACACCGCGTCAGCCACAGCGAAAGAAGCGTGCGCCTGTGCCGCCGCGGCAGCAGCCGACCTCGGCCCAAGCATGCAGTGCAGCGTGTGCCAGTGGATTTACGACCCAGCGAAAGGCGAACCGAACCAGGACGTCCAGCCAGGAACCCCGTGGAGCGACGTTCCGGATAACTTCCTGTGCCCGGAATGCTCATTAGGCAAAGACGTCTTCGACGTGCTGGCAACGGAGGCAAAATGAATCATGGCATTGTGATCGTTGGATCGGGCTTCGCGGCCGCCAACTGGTGAAAAACATCCGTAAACAGGATGCGAGCGTCAAACTGACGCTCATCGCCGCCGACAGCATTGACGAATACAACAAACCAGACTTGAGCCACGTGGTGAGCCGGGGCAAACCGCCGCTGACCTCACCCTGCAATCCGCCGGTGAGTTTGCCGAACAGTACAATCTGAACCTGTTCCCGCAAACCTGGGTCACCCACATCGACGCCGAAGCGCACGTAGTCAAAAGCCAGAATCATGAGTGGCGGTACGACAAACTGGTCCTGGCCACCGGCGCGGCGGCAATCGTTCCGCCGGTGCCGGGCAAAGAGTTGATGTTAACCCTCAACAGCCAGCAGGAATTTGGCGCGGCACAAAGTACGCTCCGCGATGCCCAACGGGTGCTGATTATCGGCGGCGGGCTGATCGGCAGCGAGCTGGCGATGGACTTCTGTCGCGCTGGCAAAGCCGTCACCGTGGTCGACAATTCGGCCAGCGTACTGGCCTCACTGATGCCGCCGGAAGTCAGCAGTCGCCTGCAGCATCGCCTGACCGACATGGGTATCCATCTGTTGCTGAAAACGCAGCTCCAGTCGCTTGAACAGACCGCCACCGGCATTCGCGCCAGCTTTGACCGCGACCGCCACGTTGAGGTTGATGCGGTAGTGGCCGCCACCGGCCTGCGTCCGGAAACGGCGCTGGCGCGGATGGCTGGCCTTGAGATTAACCGCGGTGTGAAGGTCGATAGCACCCTGCGCACCAGCCACCCGGATATCTACGCGCTGGGCGACTGTGCGGAAATTAACGGTACGGTGATGCCGTTCCTGCAACCGATTCTGCTCAGCGCCATGTGCCTGGCGAAAAACATTCTCGGCCAGCCCGGCGAGCTGAAACTGCCGAATATGCTGGTGAAAGTGAAGACGCCGGATCTGCCGCTGCATCTGGCCGGAGAAACCCGCCGTCAGGATCTGAACTGGACCATTGAAACTCGCGCCGACGGCATGCTGGCGCAGGGCTACGACGAAAGCCAGCAGTTACGGGCGTTCGTGGTCAGCGAGGAAAGAATGAAAGAAGCATTTAGTTTGTTGAAGTCGCTCGCCAGTTAAGAAGTCAGCGCTCTGTCCACTGTTTTACTTAACCCTCAAGCACATGGAAGTACTGAAGTCTGATTTTGCCCCGGTGCCCGGGGCTTTTTTTGTTTTGCGGTTGAGGCTTCTCTGCGCTTAGCGCACCACCAGCGCGTCATAATTGCGCCAGCGGTAGTTCACCATCGACACCAGCCAGCACAGCGCAAACAGCCCAATCACCACAAAGCCCGCGTTGCCGAGGTTGTCGCTCAGCATCGATACGCCGCTCCAGATACCGCCCGTCAGGTCAAATTTATCGATAATCAGCCCCAACGCTTCCAGGCCACCGATAAACAGCGCAACGACCACGGAAGCTCCGGTAATGGTCATGTTGTAATACAGTTTGCGCTGCGGCTTGTTGAAGGCCCAGCCGTAGGCGCCGACCATCAGGATGTTATCCAGCGTATCCACCAGCGCCATACCGCTCGCGAACAGCGCCGGGAAAACCATAATCGACCACATCGACATGCCGCTGGAAGCGCTGGCGGCAGAGATGCCCAGCACACCGATTTCGGTTGCCGTATCAAAGCCAAGGCCGAACAGGAAGCCGACCAGATACATATGCCAGCTTTTGCCGATCAGGCGGAAAGTACGGCTGAACAGCGCATTCATCAACCCACCGGTCACCGGGACGTCAGCAGAAACCGATTCCCCTTTTTTCAGCGCCTGGAAGCTGCGCCATACGCCACGTAAGATAACCAGGTTTACCAGCGCCATCGCCAGCAGGAACACGGCAGAAACCGTGGTGCCGATAATGCTGCCGGTTTCGTGGAACCAGCTCATCTTATGCTGGAAGGCGGTCGCCGTGGCGGCAATCGCCACCGACGCCAGTACCACGATGGAAGAGTGGCCGAGCGAGAACCAGGCCCCCACACCAAACGGGCGCTTGCCCTGCTGCATCATTTTGCGGGTGACGTTATCAATCGCCGCGATATGGTCAGCGTCCACCGCATGGCGCAGACCGTAGCCCCACGCCAGCAGGCTGGCGGCCATCAGCGCGCCATTATGGCCAAATGACTGCCACGCCCAGCCCCAGGCCAGTAGGTTCGCTAACACCAGAACCAACACCAGCAGCGATGCCCGCGGCTGTTGACGAAGAACATTCCACAACATGAATAACTCCTTTAAAGCTGATGACGAGCTGCCGCAATCACGGCCTGCCCGTATGAAATCGCCCCATCACCCGCGGGTAAACGCTTCGGAAAGAGCAAAGTGAAATCGTGTAAATAGTGCATTAACCGCGCGCGCAGCAGCGCGTTGTGCAGCACGCCGCCGCCAAACGCCAGCGTGGAAATTGCCGCTGGTTCAGCATGTTGACGCATTAAGGCCGCCACACCGCACGCCAGCGCATCGTGAAACGCCCAGGCTTTTTGCGCAGGCGTCGCCTGCCAGCGCAGCCACGTTTGCCAAAAGGTGGCGAGGTCTAGCTGGCCTTCACGCACCGGCATCGTCACCGGATGGGCGACGCCCGGGCAGCTGGTCGCCAGCGCCTCCAGCCGACACGCCGCCTCGCCTTCATAGCTCAGCATCTGCGGCGCGCAGCCCAGCGCGCAGGCTACCGCATCAAACAAGCGGCCGCAGGAGGAGGCCTGTGGGCTGTTCAACCCTCGCGCGATCGCCTGCTTCAGCAACGGCCAGTTTTGTTGTTGCAGCGGTTGGGTTTCAGCGAAGCTCTGCCAGTCGGGAACGAACGCCAGGCAGTGGGCCAGCAGATTGCGCCACGGCTGCTTCGCCGCCAGGTCAGCACCCGGCAGCGCCACCGGCGGCAAGCCGCCCAGATGCTCGCATTCCCGGTAGGTCACGCGCAGGCACTCGCCGCCCCACAGCGCGCCGTTCTCGCCCATTCCGATACCGTCCAGCGCCATCGCAATAACCTCGCCCCGTCGAGCGGCCAGTCGTGCTCGGCCAGACAGGCGGCGATATGCGCATGGTGGTGCAGCACGCGTTGCTGCGGCAATGCGCTCGCATCTGCCCAATGTGAGGAACGGTAGCCACGGTGCGCGTCGGCGACGACGGCCTGCGGCGTAAAATCGTATATCGCCTGCATTAATCCCAGCGCCTGCTGCCACTGGCTTTCAACACCGTCGTCGGTCAGATCGCCAAAATGCTGGCTGACGACCGCCTGATCACCACGGACCAGGCAGAAGGTGTTTTTCATATCAGCACCAAGACACAGCATGGGCGGCACGTGATGAAAGCCCGGCGGCAGCGGCAGCGCATCCGGCACAAAACCGCGTGAACGGCGCAGCATCTCGCCGCTCTGGCGCACCACCGAGTCGTCCATGCGCTGGACGATATCGCGGTTATGCAGCAGAAAACCGTCGGCGATGGCGGCGAGATCCGCCAGCGCCTGGTCATTGCTGAGGGCGGGCGGTTTGCCGCTCAAATTGCCGGAGGTCATCACCAGCGGGCGACCCAGCGCCTGCATCAGCAAATGCTGGAGCGGGTTGGCGGGCAGCATCACGCCCACCTCAGCCAGATCCGGCGCGATAAGGTCACAAAGCCCCGTCACACGCGCTTTATCCACCAGCACAATCGGCGCGGCGGGCGTGTTCAACAGCGATCTTGCGTCGATTGGCAGCGCATCGCTATTCGGCAGCATCACCGCCAGCGGTTTCGCCGGGCGATGCTTACGGGCACGCAGCCGTTCAACAGCCCTTTCGTTGCTGGCGTCGCAGGCCAGATGAAAACCGCCAATCCCTTTCACGGCGACGATGCCGCCAGCGTTCAGCAGCGCGACGGCGGCCTGAAGCGCGTCCTCTTTCTGCGCGCATTGGCTACCGCTAAGCCACGTCAGCCACGGGCCGCATTCGCCGCAGGCCACCGGCTGGGCGTGAAAGCGTCGATCATACGGGTTGCGATACTCCGCCTCGCACTGGGGCAAAGTGGGAATGCCGCCATCACGGTGAAAGGCCGGTCATACGGCATAGCGTGAATAATGGTAAAACGTGGCCCACAGTGGGTGCAGTTGATAAACGGGTAGCGGTAGCGCCGCTCCTGCGGGTCGTTCATTTCCGCCAGACAGGCCGGGCAGGTCGCCGCATCGGGAACAATTTGCGTGCTCATCGCCCCACTTCCGCTCTGGCGGATAGTAAAGTCGGTTGGGATGGTCGGCCAGTCAAACGGCTTAACCTGGGTACTGTCGATGCGTGCAAGCGGCGGGCAGTGCTGGTACAGCGCGGCGATGAAGTCCACTTCATCGCCGTACAGGCGCAGCAGTACCCCGCGCTGTCGTTACAGACATCGCCCCGGCAGCCGCGCTGCTGCGCCAGCTGCCAGACGAAGGGGCGGAAGCCCACCCCTGTACTTTTCCGCAGATGCGGATCTGCACGCCGTTTGCACTCATCTGATTACCCGTTAATTGCCGCTTTCAGCCGCGTTTTCATCAACTGATAGCTGTCCAGCGCAAAGGTTTCCGCCCAGTTCTGATCCTCAATCGGCTCAACCTTGACCGCACAGTACTTGGTTTCCGGTGTTTTCGAGATAGGATCAAGATTATCCTGCGTGAGTTCGTTGCACGCACCGATCCACCACTGATAAGTCATATACACGCTGCCGCGGTTGATACGTTCGCTCACGCAGGCGCGGCTAATTACCTTGCCGCGACGCGAGGCAACCCACACCAGTTGCTTATCATGGATACCAAGCAGTCTGGCATCCTGCGGGTTCATCTGCACAAAGCCGGGCTCATCGGCGAGCGATTGCAGCGCCGCGCAGTTGCCGGTCATCGAGCGACAGGAGTAGTGCCCCACTTCGCGCACGGTGCACAGCACCAATGGGAAGTCGGCATCCGGGGTTTCCGCCGGCGCGCGCCACGGTGCGGCGAACAGATGGCCTTTGCCGTCCGGCGTAGCAAACTGATTACCTTCATACAGGTACGGTGTGCCGGGATGATCCAGCGTTGGGCAAGGCCACTGCACGTGGCCCATGTCACCCATTTTTTCGTAGGTCACGCCGTAAAACAGTGGGCACAGCTCGCGCATTTCGTCCCAGATTTGCTGGTTGTCGTCGTAGTGCATCGGATAGCCCATTTCGCTGGCAATCAGGCTGATAATCTCCCAGTCGCGCTTGACGTTGTACTTCGCGTCAATGGCTTTATCGAAGCGCTGGAAGCCTCGGTCAGCGCAGGTAAAGACGCCGCCGTGCTCGCCCCAGGAAGTGGCGGGCAGCAGCACGTCCGCCTGTTCGGCGGTTTTGGTCATGAAAATATCCTGCACCACCACGAAATCGAGCGCTTCGAAGCCTTTGCGCACCAGCCCTAAATCCGCCTCGGTTTGCAGCGGATCTTCGCCCATGATGTAGTAGGCTTTGATCTTGCCTTCCATCGCCAGATGCGGCACTTCGGTAATGCGCACGCCGACTTTGTCGTCCATCAGGCTGGCATCAATCCCCCAGGCATTGGCGAATTTTTCACGCACCTGCGGGTCCGTCACGTCCTGATAGCCAGGGAACTGATTAGGCAGCACGCCCATGTCACACGCGCCCTGCACGTTATTCTGCCCACGCACCGGGCCAACGCCGACGGCTTCGCGCCCGAGATTGCCGGTCAGCAGCGCCAGGCTTGCCAGCCCTTTCACCACGTCGACCGCCTGGCCGAACTGGGTGACACCCATGCCCCACATGATGGTCGCCGACGGCGCCGCCGCATAAGTGCGCATCGCCTGACGAACCTGTGCGGCAGGAATACCGGTCAGTTCTTCCACCGCTTCGGGCGCGTAGTCTTTAACGACTTCACGCATTTCATCCAGCCCGGTGGTGTAGCGCGCAACATACTCTTTGTCGTACAGCTCTTCTTCCAGTAGCACATGGGCAAAGGCATTCACCAGCGCCATATTGCTACCGTTACGCATTTGTAGGTGCTGGTCGGCGATGCGCGCGGTTTCAATTTTGCGCGGGTCGCAGACGATAATTTTCGCCCCTTTATCTTTGGCTTTAATCACGCGTCGCGCCACGATCGGGTGCGAATCCGCGCAGTTATAGCCAAAGACCAGCAGGCAACGGGAGTTTTCAATATCGCCGATGCTGTTGCTCATCGCGCCGTTGCCCAGCACGTCCTGCAACCCGGCAACCGATGGGCCGTGACACACGCGGGCGCAGCAATCGACGTTATTGGTGTGCAGCACGCCGCGGGCGAATTTCTGCATTACATAGTTGGTTTCATTACCGGTACCGCGCGATGACCCGGTAGTCATAATGGCGCGCGGCCCGTATTTGGCTTTGATCTCACTCAGCCGTTTCGCGGTGTAGCGAATGGCTTCATCCCAGCTCACGGGGGTGAATTTGCCCCTTTTTCATAGCGGATCATCGGCTGCGTCAGACGCGGCGTCAGCAGTTGGGTATCGTTCAGAAAATCCCAACCGTAGTAGCCTTTCAGGCACAGCTCATTCTGGTTCGTTTGCCCGTCAGCCGCCTCGGCGCGAATGATTTTACCGTGGTCGACGACCAGCTTCAGTTTGCAACCAGCACCGCAATAAGGGCATACACTCGTGATTTTTTTCATCAGTAACAGACCTGTTAAAAGAGAAATAGGGATGATTAAAGAGAGATAGACGCAGCGCTTTCCAGCGCGGCGCGACGGCGTTTTTCCGCGCTAAGCTGTTCCAGCTTATTGCGGTCTACGCAGAACAACGCGTGGGTCGGGCACGCTTCCATACAGGCAGGGCCTTCTTCACGGTGGAAGCAAAGGTCGCACTTGTTGGCTTCCGCTTTTTCCGCACGCACCTTCAGACCCGCGCCGCTGTCGCGCACAACCGGACGCACCACCACTTCCATGGCGCCGTACGGGCAGGCCACCACGCAGGTTTTGCAGCCAATGCAGCGCTCCTGCATCACGTGGATAAACCCTTTGTCGCGAACAATCGCGCCGTTCGGGCAGACGTTGGCGCACGGCGCGTCTTCGCACTGGCGGCAGGCGGTGGCCGTAGAAACATCTACGCCCTTAATAACGTGAATACGCGGCAGGAAAGACTGTGGCGTCAGCGCGGCGCAGTCCTGATCCTGCTGGTGAGAAACCACGCAGGCGACTTCGCACGTACGGCAGCCAATACATTTACTCGCATCAGCGATGATGAAACGGTTCATCAACTTCTCCAGCTATGACAGTGATTGCGCGGGAGAATGCATTATTCGAGCCAACTTTTATTTCATTGATTCGTAAGGGATTTAAAAGAATGTCTGCCGGAACAGGCTGTCATCGTCACTAATGACGATGACAGCTGACGACATTAACGATGTGGGCCGGCGACGATGGACTCGCGCTCGATCAATTCGCCGGGGAAGGTTTGTTGATATTTAAAATCGCCGCCGTCGAGCATAAAAATAAGACGGTGAATCGTCTCTTTAATCATTTCCGTGACCGGAATACGCACGCTCGAGAGGGACGGAATCATATACGGCGCTAACGCAATATCGTCAAAGCCAATCACCGATACCTGCTGCGGCACCGCTATTCCGTGAGCATGAAGCCGCTTGATTGCCCCACCGCCATATCATCGTTACTGGCCACCAGCGCGCTGAATGTGACCTGCCTTTCACGCAGAATATCGACACCTGCCGCGCCGGTGGCGGGCGTCCATTTTCCTTCCACAATCAGCTCATTACGTAGCGTAATGCCGTGTTTCGCCAGTGCATCTTTATAGCCGGAAAGACGCTCAACGCCGGTCGGGGAATCCAGCGAACCGGTAATAAAGGCAATATCGCGATGGCCGAGCGTAATTAATTTTTCCACCGCCTGTTGGCTGGAGGATTTTTGATCGCAATAAACGCAGTGGCTGCTATTTCGGCGCAGACGACGATTAATGACCATCACCGGCTGTTGCTGCTGCTGAATAATATCGTCAATTTCGTCGACGCTTAAAAAACGTGGATAAATAATAATGCCATCACAGCGCAAATCGAGCAGATACTGAATCGCCTCACGTTCCTCTTCGGCGCTGTGTTTACCGTCCGCGAGTACCAGACGACGCCCTGATCTTCCGTCATGCTCGCCGCGTGATACAGCAGCTCGCTGAAGTACACGCCGTGGTAGAGAGTGTTGGTCACCACCAGGCCGAGCGTCTGCGTTTTTTTAGTGGCCAGATTACGCGCCAGAAGATTCGGCCGGTAGCCGCTCTCTTCGATGGCCAAAAACACCCGGTCTTTCGTCTCCTGACTGACATAACCGTTGCCCGATAGCACCCGGGACACGGTGGCTTTCGATACGCCCGCCCGTCGTGCAACCTCTAGCATCGTCGTCATATTCATACCTTTGAGAAATTATCTGTCCGCAGTGTACTGCACCGCCTGGCGATTTTCAGCAATGGTGAAACGGGTGAATCTTTCATCAGGGTTATTTCCTGTGATCGGTTTCACGAATCAATCAAAAATAAAATTTAGATCTTGTAGCAACAAAATAAACGCATGATGATTATGTGGAACCGGTTTCCTATGCAGCGTTTCATCTTTTGAACCATTCAGGAGATGAACCATAAGTACCTTACTGATAAAACAGGATTTTCCGATGGCTAAAAATTATGCGGCTCTGGCGCAATCTGTGGTGAGCGCGCTTGGCGGCGTGGAGAATATCTCCGCCGTCACGCACTGCATGACCCGTCTACGCTTCGTGCTGAAAGATGACACGCAGGTCGATAGCGCAACGCTTAAAGGCATCAGCGGCGTGATGGGCGTGGTACGCACCGACAGCCAGTGCCAGGTGATTATTGGCAACACCGTCTCGCAGGCCTTCCGTGAAGTGGTCAACTTGCTGCCGAACGACATGCAGCCAGCCGCTCCGGTCGGGAAACCGAAGCTGACCCTGCGTCGCATTGGCGCCGGGATCCTCGATGCGCTGATCGGCACCATGTCGCCGCTGATCCCGGCGATTATCGGCGGATCGATGGTTAAGCTGCTGGCGATGATCCTCGAAATGACCGGCGTGCTGCCAAAAGGCGCGCCGACGCTTACTATTCTGACCGTCATCGGCGACGGCGCATTCTTCTTCCTGCCGCTGATGGTCGCCGCCTCTGCGGCGGTGAAATTCAAAACCAACATGTCGCTGGCGATTGCTATCGCCGGGGTACTGGTCCACCCGAGCTTTATTGAACTGATGGCGAAAGCCGCGCAGGGTGAGCACGTCGAGTTTGCCTGGATTCCTGTGACCGCCGTGAAATACACCTACACGGTGATCCCGGCGCTGGTGATGACCTGGTGCCTCTCGTACATTGAACGCTGGGTCGACAGGATTACGCCCGCCGTGACCAAAAACTTCCTCAAACCCATGCTGATCGTACTGATCGCCGCGCCGCTGGCGATCCTGCTGATTGGCCCGATTGGGATCTGGATCGGTAGCGCCATTTCCGCGCTGGTGTACACCATTCACGGCTATCTGGGCTGGCTGTCGGTCGCCATTATGGGCGCGCTGTGGCCGCTGCTGGTAATGACCGGGATGCACCGCGTGTTTACGCCGACCATCATTCAGACCATCGCCGAAACCGGCAAAGAAGGGATGGTGATGCCGTCAGAAATCGGCGCCAACCTGTCGCTCGGCGGTTCGTCGCTGGCGGTCGCGTGGAAAACCAAAAACCCGGAACTACGCCAGACCGCGCTGGCCGCCGCCGCGTCCGCCATTCTGGCTGGCATTTCGGAACCGGCGCTGTACGGGGTCGCCGTACGCCTGAAGCGTCCGCTGATCGCCAGCCTGATTAGCGGCTTTATCTGTGGCGCGGTCGCAGGTATCGCCGGGCTGGCCAGCCACTCCATGGCCGCGCCGGGGCTGTTTACCAGCGTGCAGTTCTTCGACCCGGCTAACCCGATGACCATCGTCTGGGTGTTCGGCGTGATGGCGCTGGCAGTGGTGCTGTCGTTCGTACTGACGCTGATCCTCGGCTTTGAGGACATTCCGGTAGAAGACGCCGCCGCTGAAGCACGCAAACGTCAGGCTAGCGCGCCAGTCAATGCCGCAGCCGCACAGATTTCATAAATTTATTAGCGAGGTAACGCATGTCGACATTTCCGCAAGGATTTCTCTGGGGCGGCGCCATTGCCGCCAACCAGGCAGAAGGCGCCTATCTTGAAGGCGGTAAAGGGCTGACCACCGTGGATATGATCCCGCACGGCGTCAACCGTCTGCCGGTCAAACTGGGCCAGGAGAAGCGTTTCGCCCTGCGCGATGATGAGTTCTATCCCAGCCACCAGGCGATCGACTTCTATCATCGTTATAAAGAAGATATCGCGCTGATGGCGGAAATGGGCTTCGGCGTATTCCGCACCTCCATCGCCTGGAGCCGTCTGTACCCGAACGGCGACGAACTGACGCCGAATGAGGAAGGTATCGCCTTCTATCGCGATCTGTTCCGCGAATGTAAAAAGTACGGTATCGAACCGCTGGTGACGCTGTGCCACTTCGACGCGCCGATGCACCTGGTGACCGAGTACGGCTCGTGGCGTAACCGCAAGATGGTGGAGTTCTTTACCCGCTACGCCCGCACCTGCTTTGAAGCATTCGACGGGCTGGTGAAATACTGGCTGACCTTCAATGAAATCAACATCATGCTGCACAGCCCGTTCTCCGGGCCGGGCTGGTGTTCGAAGAAGGCGAAAATCAGGATCAGGTGAAGTACCAGGCCGCGCACCACGAGCTGGTGGCCAGCGCGCTGGCCACCAAAATCGCCCATGAGATCAACCCGCAGAACCAGGTAGGCTGCATGCTGGCGGGCGGCAACTTCTACCCCTACTCCTGCAAGCCGGAAGACGTGTGGGCGGCGCTGGAGAAAGATCGCGAGAACCTGTTCTTTATCGATGTGCAGGCGCGCGGCCGCTACCCGGCCTACTCGGCTCGAGTGTTCCGCGAGAAAGGCGTGACCATCGCCAAAGAAGCTGGCGACGATGAAGCGCTTAAGCACACGGTCGATTTTGTGTCGTTCAGCTACTACGCCTCACGCTGCGCATCGGCGGACATGAATGCCAACAACACCAACGCCGCCAACATCGTGAAGTCGCTGAAGAACCCGTACATTGAGGCCAGCGAATGGGGCTGGGGTATCGACCCGCTCGGCCTACGTATCACCATGAACATGATGTACGACCGCTACCAGAAGCCGCTGTTCCTGGTGGAGAACGGTCTTGGGGCGAAGGACGTCGTCAACGCCGATGGGCAGATCGACGACGATTACCGCATCAGCTATTTACGCGAACATATCCGCGCGATGGGCGATGCCATCGAAGATGGCGTGCCGCTGATCGGCTACACCACGTGGGGTTGTATTGACCTGGTGGCGGCATCGACGGGAGAGATGAGCAAGCGCTACGGATTCGTGTACGTCGACCGCGATGACGCGGGCAACGGGACGCTGGCGCGGACGCGTAAAAAATCGTTCTGGTGGTATAAGAAGGTGATTGCCAGCAACGGGGAAGATTTGGCGTAATGGCCCGGAGCGTTGACGCGAGCGGCCACTCCCCGCAATTGTCTCTTATAGACAGTTCCCCGGCGACAGTGATCAGTTAGGAGGGAGATGTATTTGGATTGATCACTCCGTTGCGCTCCTTATCCGGTTCCCGCCACATAAATTCCACGGGCGCAGGGAGCGCGCAAGGGGCGGCCAGTCGCCGCCGCCCCTGCACCCCCGGGCTCTGGCGGCAAAATCGCCGCTTCGCGGTTCCCTCAGCTTATCCCTTACGGCTTTCGGGTCGGGCGCGAGGTAACATATATGGACGCTCCCGGAATGCAATGCTTTCTTCAGTTCAGTAATAAAACGGGTAGGTGCAGCCATATATCCGGTTTCTGATGGGATTTTTTATCCCGAACCATGATGAAATCCGCCAGGCAGGTACCAATCATCCTCTACGGGCTAACTTGCCCTTGTTACCTCTCGGTGTATCCTGCCTGCGGTCTTACCTGTTTTGCCATCTTCTGAAGTCACTTGCGCCTACCAGGACTTAACTTTTTTCAGCACCTCGTCAGATTGACTGACCTTGTGTCAGGCGAGCTGGCGAGGTTGATATTCAGTATTGTGTGTCAACATTGACCACATGATCCTCGCTGTTTTTGCCGCCATGGCGACAACAGCTACATTGTAGTGCTTCCGCTCAAGTAGCCCCGAAGCCAGGCATTCTCCTCAATCGCGCCGTTCCGGTTGACCCAGGCGGTAAGTGCGCGTGCGCCGTGAACCAGCAAGTATCGGAAATATCCATCTCCACGTTTGCTGATCCCTCCCAGTTGCTGTTTCCCGCCGCTGGAATGTTCCTTTGGTGTCAGCCCCAGCCATGAAGCGAACTGCTTTGCGGTACTGAATTGTCGGGCATTACCCACTGCTGCTACGACATAAGTGGCCGTTAGCATGCCAATGCCCGGGATTTTGGCTATTCTCTGGCAGGCTTCCTGCGTTCTATACCAGGAGGCCAGAGCTTCTTCTACCTGTTTAACTTGCTCCTCAAGTTCCCGGATATGTTTAGCCTGTCTGTAGATGCTGGTTCTGACAAAGGGAGATAAACCATTTTCGCCGTCCTCCAGAATGGCTGGCAGCTCACGGGTTAAATGGCTTTGTCCGGCTCCAATCGTAATACCAAACTCAGCAAGTGTGGCTCTTAAACTATTGGAACAGGCGATCCGCTCGCGGATAAGTATTCCCCGTTCAGTGTGTAACGCTAAAACGGCCTGCTGCTCTTCGGTTTTTATCTGTACAAAACGCATATTCGGGCGGGTTACCGCTTCGCAGATTGCTTCAGCGTCTGCTGCATCCGTCTTGTTCGTTTTCACATAAGGCTTCACATACTGCGGAGGAATGAGTTTTACCTCATGACCATAGCGGGTGAATAATCGCGCGAAATGATGACTGGATGAGCAGGCTTCCATGCCAATCAGACAAGGTTCCAGTTGAATAACAAACTGAACAAACTTAGCCCGGGTGAGCTTTTTACGCAAAATAGTATGGCCTTCGTGATCGACACCATGAAGCTGAAAAACGTTCTTTGCCAGGTCGATACCAAGAGTTGATACTTTCATGTGGACGCTCCTCATTTTTCAGGACGTATTGCAACGATCCAGTCTGGTACTTTGATACCGTAAAATCTGGAGCGTCCATCTCATTATCCCTGTAAAGCCGCGCCCTCAGCCCACATCCCTGTGGGCTGCCCTGGCCTTCAGGGAACGCTTCGGCGATTTAGACGCCACCAACACCAGTGCGGTCTTTTAGTTAACAGCAAAAACCAGAGCTACTGAAACCGATGAGTCCCCGCTGGAAATCGGCGAACCGGAGAATGGAAGACAAGGTCAGGACGCCATGGATGGCGGACTGAGGCGAACCGAGACAGGATGTCGAGTTTCGCCGTGCCGCAGGCTGGAGTTCGTAGGTGAGCGCAGTGCGAAGCACCGATTTCCCTGCGGGCCGCGGGGATTGTCAAGGGGGCGCGGCCGCCCCCTTGGCCCGTTCACCGGTGATAGAACGTCATATTCCACCCAACGTAAAGTGAACGGAACCTTGCACCTTACTAACAGATATCAGGTCTTGTCTCTTAAATTTGTGTATAAGAGACAGCCCCACAAAGGATGACGGAACTACTCGAAACGCTACTCCACATCCAGCAGCCACTTCTGCGCGGGCGTCAAGCGGCTGGCGGTTTCCGGGGTGAGCCAACGGCGCTGATCCTGTTGCGCGGCGTCTGCCCGGTCGATGTACAGGCCGTGTAGCACGCGACGACGCGAACCTTCGCGGTTAGTCGTGCCGCCGTGCCAGGTATGGGCGTTGTAAATCATCACGCTACCCGCCGGGGCTGCAAAAATCACTTCATCCGGATGCGGCGCTTCCACATTTTCCAGCACCTCTTCCGGCAGCTCAGGGCGCAGGTGAGTGGCGGGATAATACGCGGCGCGCCGTTCGCGGCGGAGAGATCGTCAATTGCCCAGATCGTGTTCACCAGATGCACTTTCGGGAAGTCCGGGCGCGGCTTTTTCCAGTCGGCGTGCAGCGGCTGGTGTCCGCCGTTGTACAGCGCCTCGCGGGCGTTGAGGCTGGAAACTTTAAACGCGCCCCCAAAAATATAGCGGCACGCTGACAGAATCAGCGGATGAGCCCACACTTTCTCCCACACCACGCCTTTATTCACCAGATTAGCCACGCGTGTTGCCGTCGCTTCCTGATGATGTTCTATCGCCAGATTCTCACCTTCGTGTTCCACCAAAAAATCAATTCGCTCCCGCATCGCAGCCAGCCAGTCGGCATCCGCTACGCCGTGAACGATCGTATAGCCCTGGGTATCCAGCTCATGTTTCATCGTGTCTGACAGTTCGCCGTTGGCGCCCAGTGCATCCAGCCAGAATGCCGCTTGCTTGTCCATATTGCCTCTCTTTTGTTAACCATTTCACAACATGTATGAAAAGTTACTGCAGGCGTGGCCGCCATTCTGTATGAGATAGCTACACAACACTGGATTTTTGTGTACAGCAAAATAAAGTGTGATGAGACTCAAAATCCAGAATTACAACAGGACATGAGCATGTCAGAACCAACCCTCGTCCCCGTGCTGAAACAGCTGCTTACCCGGCAGAACGAGCTCGTGGTGCGTTTTCCGCAAATCTCCCAGCCCGCGCCGGAGCTGGCGATGAGCGTATCATTTCCCCGCCTTGAGATTGTGCTGGAAGGCGAGCTGGCGGATGGCTGCCTGGAAGCACCGCTTGGGCCGCTGCATGCGCTGTATATTCCCGGCGGGCGCTGGAATGCCCCGCAGTGGCACGGCCCGGCAACTTCGCTGAGCATTCTGTTCAGCAAACAAAAACTGGGCTTCAGCCTTCAACGCTTCGACGGTAAAAAATTCGTTGAGATCCGCAAGCAGCACGTGGCGCGACTCGGCCCGCGGGTGGGATCGTATCTACTGCTGGCAATGAATGAGCTGGCGATTCGCCCGGTGATGCCCACCACGCAGATAGTCCTCAGCGGCCTGCTCAGCCACTGTATCGATCAACTGACCCATCTGGCGGATACAGTCAGCAAAAGCAGAGAATTGTTTCTGGCGATTCAGGAATATATCGACGAACACGCCGCCGAGGCGCTCAGCCGTGAGACGGTGGCGAAGAAGTTTCACATCACCCCGAACTATCTGTCGCACCTGTTTCAGAAGTCCAGCACCGTCGGCTTTAACGAATACCTCACCGCCGTGCGCCTGGAGTTGGCAAAGAAATTACTGCGCGGCTATGAGCTGAAAATTAAAGAGATTGCCCACCACTGTGGCTTTGAGGACAGCAACTACTTTTGCCGCATCTTCCGCAAGCATACTGCCCGCTCGCCGTCGGAGTATCGTCGTCACTGCCGCACCCTGTAAGGCTATTTTTTGCGCCGATATTTCTCCGGCAGCTCGGGAACCGGACGGCGGTCATCAATCAAATGGAGGATCGTGAGCAGCGGGTGACGCCAGAGCATCCGCGGACCTGCCCAGCGCATAATCTGTTTCATCTCTTCACGCTTCGCGGGTTGGTAGCAGTGCACCGGGCACTGCTTGCAGGCCGGTTTTTGTTCGCCAAACACGCACTTATCCAGCCGCTTATCGGCATAATGGTTCAGCGCCTGGTAATGCTCAGCATCGTGCAACGCCTGCGGACAGCGGCGCTGATAGAGCGCAATCATGCTGCTGATTGTCCGTTTTTCACGATCGATACGTTTGCCTGCCATAGCCCGTCCCTCACCAATAAAGATGCATTAATAATACACGTTTAATGGCGCGTTCGCAGCCGCTTTATCCTTCGTGCTTATCCACATGGCCCAGCGGTTTTTCCGGGAAGCAAACGTCGCGCACCCGACGCTTGAGCTCGGCGGCGTCCGGGAAGCCGTCGTCACGCTTGCGCTCCCACACCAGTTCATCCCCGACGGTAATGGTAAAAATCCCGCCGGTACCCGGTATCAGCGTTACGCAGGCAATATCGGTACTGAAGGTGTGTAGCAGTTCCTGCGCCATCCAGCTGGCACGCAGCATCCAGTTGCATTGGGAACAGTAGGTGATGGTAACTGCCGCTTTCTCGGTCATCGCTATCTCGGGAGAGTCAAAAAACAAAATTGTAATCAAATTGTTGCATGCAAGCAGATTTATTTGCAAATATTATTGCAAATGATAATACCTATCATTAACATTCGCATTGCATAAAATTGGAGGGCGTCAAGATGCTTAAGGAAAAGCAGATTCTGGAAGTTACGCGTGAGCCAATACTAATAACGATGAAGGCATGGCAACTATGTACAAATCCATTCAATCAGAGGCGTGGTGCAAGAAAAGCCTACTGGTGACCTCTTTGCTCGCAGCAATCTATCAGACTTCCGCGGGCGCGGCTGAAACACAGGACAAAACCGCCGTCGACAGCGCGGAACAGATGACCGTCACCGCCCCCGCACCGGTACTTAAACCGGGCAGTCAGCACGCGATAAGCGCGCAGGAGCTTCAGGACAAAGGGGCCAACGATTTTGGTTCCATTATGCGTTATGAACCGCTGATCGGCGCGACCGGTGCCAGCGGCGGATCCGGCAACGGCAAAAGCGGCTTCGACCGCGGCGGCTACACTGGCTACAACATTCGTGGCCTTGAGAGCAACCGCGTCGGCATCGACGTCGACGGCATTGCGCAGCCGAACGCCACCGGCCGCAGCTACGTCAGCCGCGCCGGGCTTAACACCTTCGGCATTGGCCGCGACTATATCGACCCGTACATGTACGGCAGCGTGGATATTCAATCTGGGCGACCGACACCGAGACCGCCAATACCTCCATCGGCGGCAACGTTTCCTTCCAGCCGAAATCGGCGGACGACTATCTGCATCCGGGCAAAACCAGTGCCTTTAGCTACCGCAGCGAGTATGACTCGTCTGACCGCAGCTGGCACAATGGTCTGACGGCAGCGGGCGGCGACGAAACGCTGCGCGGCATTTTTGTCTACAGCCGCCGCGATGGCCAGGAGACCACCACCAACAGTTCGAGCGTGGACGCGTTCCCGGCGAACTGGCACTCCGACGCGTTTATGGCCTCTGGGATCTGGCAACCTAACGATCAGCACAAACTGACCAGCACCCTCGACTACTACCATAAAACCAACCACACCCACTACGATGTGTGGAACGACAGCGGTAGCAAAACCATCGGCGACGCGCAGCAGACCAGCCAGACTCGCCGCTGGGCCTGAGCCTGAAAGACGACTGGACGCCGATGAACGACTTCATCGACAGCGCATCGACCAGGGTTTACTACCAGCATACCGAAGCGCACGACCGGACCTATATGCCGGACAGCTTCACCAGCAAGATGCAAACGGTGTACTCCAACTATGACACCGACACCTGGGTATGCAGACCGCGCTGGCCAAAACCCTCGGCCGCCATGACCTGAGCGCGGGCTTTAACGCCAGCACCACCAAAACCCAGCGTCCGTTCAGCCAGTCGCCTATCCCAAGCGTTTACAGCGAGATCATGCAGCCGGAAGCGGACAGCCGCGAGTACACGATCGGCGGCTTCCTGCAGGATCAGATCAACTTCGATCTCGACGGGCATAACTTTGCGGTGATCCCGGGCGTTCGCGTGGTGCATCAGTCTACGAAGCCGGAGAATCTTTCCAGCCTGACCACCAACAGCACGGTACTGACCGAATCCTCGGTGTCGACCCTGTACGGGAAAAACTCGGACACCCAGGCGCTGCCATCGCTGACCTTCCAGTACGACATTACGCCGCGCATGATGACCTACCTGCAGTACAAACGCGGCGCGGAGTTCCCGAACACCAGCCAGCTGTACGGTTCATGGAACCTCGGTTCCAGCTACGCGGGCCGCGGTCAGTACGCGCTGATCGGCAATACCGATCTGAAAACCGAAACCAGCGACAACGTCGAGTGGGCATGAAGGGTGAAGTGACCGAAGGGATCACCATGCGTACCGCGTTGTTCTACAACAACTATAAAGACTTTATCGCCTATACCCGCTACACCCGTTCCAACAATCCAACCCAATTCGCCAACGTACCGTCGAACATCTACACCATTTATCAGGCGGAAAACCGTGATAAAGCCTATATCTACGGCGGTGAGATCAGCGCGAAGTTCAACTTTGGCACCTGGTTTGAGCAGGTTGACGGCCTGAGCGCAACGCTGGCCTACGGCTACAGCGAAGGGAAATCAAAATCCAGCTACTACGGCGACAAATACGTCGACCTCGATAGCGTAGCGCCGATGAAAGCGATCGTCGGCGTGGCGTGGGACGATCCGTCGAAAGTGTACGGTACCGCGCTGACCGCCACCTTCGTGAAAGGCAAACGCGCCACTGCCACCAACCGTGAGAGCTACACCAACACCGGCAGCGCGATTACCGATTCCACCAGCGAATACATGCGCGTACCTGGCTACGGCATGCTCGACTGGACGGCCTACTGGCGCGTCGCGAAGAACGTCCGTATCAACGGCGGCGTGTATAACCTGACCGACCGTAAATACTGGGACTACCTGAGCAGCCGCAACATTGAAACGTCCACCAATCAGGACGCCAACGATAAGTCGCTGGCGGTAATGCCGGGCCGTACCTGGCAGCTGGGCGTCAACGTCGATTTCTGATAACAACATCAACAAAACCTGCCCCGGCCGCTGGCCGGGGTAATGATAAGGAAGAGAGTTATGCAAAACGCATCAACTGAACTGTGGCAGCGCTATCAGGACGTCAAAGCCAGCGGCGCCGCCAAATACGCTCGCGATATCGCCGCCGTAATGGGGGTGAGCGAAGCGGAACTGACCGCAGCACGCGTTGGCCACGACGCCGTGCGCCTGCAGGATAATGCGCGCGCGATCCTCGCTTCGCTGGAAAAGGTCGGCGAAACCAAATGCATCTGCCGCAATGAGTACGCGGTGCATGAGCAGGTTGGCGCGTTCACCCACCAGCACCTCGACGGCCACGCGGGCCTGATACTCAACCCGCGTGCTCTCGACCTGCGCCTGTTCCTGAGCCAGTGGGCCAGCGCGTTTCACGTTAACGATGGAGGGCGCGAGAGCATTCAGTTCTTTGACCCGCACGGCGACGCGGCGCTGAAGGTCTATACCACTGACAACACGGACAGCGCGGCCTGGCAGGCGCTGATTGCCGAACAGACCCAATCAACGCCAGCGCCGCTGGCGCTTCGTCCGGTGGAAAACGCGCGCTATGCCGACACGGCCGACGGCGCGGCGCTGGAAAAAGAGTGGCGCGCAATGACCGACGTCCACCAGTTCTTCGCGCTGCTGCGCAAATACAACCTCTCCGCCAGCAGGCTTTCCGCCTGGTCAACGACGACCTGGCCTGTCGCATCAATACGGATGCTCTGCCTCGCCTGCTGGAGACCCTGCAACAGGACGGCAATGAATTTATGATTTTCGTTGGCAACCGCGGCTGCGTGCAAATCTTCACCGGCGTGCTGGAGAAGCTGACGCCGATGCGCGGCTGGATCAACATTTTCAACAGCGCCTTCACCCTGCACCTGCGCGAAGAGACCATCGACGAAGTGTGGGTGACGCGTAAACCCACCGTTGACGGTCACGTCACCAGCGTAGAGCTATTTGCCAAAGACGGCACCCAGATTGCCCAGCTGTACGGGCAGCGCAGCGAAGGCCATCCGGAGCAGCAACAGTGGCGCACTCAGGTCGACAGCCTGACGGCGGAAGGCCAGACCGTATGAAGCGGCTGCTGATTCTGCTGGCGGCGCTGCCGCTGTTGGCTAACGCCGCCGAGCGCATTATTACCCTCGGCGGCGACGTGACGGAAATCGTCTACGCGCTGGATGCCCAGTCGCAGCTGGTGGCGCGCGACAGCACCAGCACCTGGCCGGCGGCGTCACAATCGCTGCCGGACGTTGGCTACCTGCGCCAGCTCAATGCAGAAGGCATTCTTTCCCTACGCCCAACGCTGGTGCTGGCCAGCAGCCAGGCGCAGCCGTCGCTGGTGCTGCAAAAGGTGGAAGGCAGCAAGGTGAAGGTGGTGAATGTGCCGGGCGGCTACGATGCGGCGGCGATGGACAACAAAGTCCAGGTGATTGCCGACGCGCTGGGCAAGCAGACACAGGGCGAGGTGCTGCGTAAAACGCTGCATGACGATATGGCGAAAATCCCGGCACGCCCGCTGAACAAGCGCGTGCTGTTTATCCTCAGCCACGGCGGCTCCGGGGCGCTGGTGGCCGGGCAGCAGACGGCGGCGGACGGCGCGATTAAGCTCGCCGGTTTGCAAAACGCCATGCAGGGCTTTGACCACTATCGCACCATGTCGCAGGAAGGGGTTATTGCCAGTGAGCCGGATCTGGTGGTGATCTCCGCCGACGGCCTGAAAGGCATGGGCGGTGAAGCCTCGCTGTGGAAGCTGCCAGGTCTGGCGCAAACGCCCGCCGGGCGCAATAAGCAGGTGTTGGTGATTGACGATATGGCGCTGCTCGGCTTTGGCCCGCGCACGCCGCAGGCGCTGATGGCGCTGCGTCAGAAAGCGGAGCAGACGCACTGATGAACGCGACCGCCTCACGCCCGCTGTGGCTGATGGTGCTGCTGCTCGTGGCCCTGACGCTGTTTGCCACCACGCTCGGCGCGATGCGCCTGCCGCTGGCGAGTATCTGGCCGTCGGGCGATGAGGTACTGCGCCATATCTGGCTCACTATCCGCTTACCGCGCGTGCTGCTGGCGCTGCTGGTGGGTAGCGCGCTGGCGCTCTCCGGCTGCGTAATGCAGGGGCTGTTCCGCAATCCGCTGGCCGACCCTGGGCTGCTCGGTATCAGCAGCGGCGCGGCGCTGGCGGTGGCATTCTGGCTGGTACTGCCGATTTCCGTACCGGTGCTGGTGGCGCTGTACGCGCCGATGCTGGCGGCGTTTATCGGCAGCCTGGCGGTGATGGCGGTAATTTTTGTGCTCAGTAAGGCTGGCGACGGTTCGCTCTCGCGCCTGCTGCTGGTCGGTATTGCGATTAACGCCCTGTGTGGCGCGCTGGTGGGGATGCTGTCGTGGATCAGCAACGATGCGCAGCTACGCCAGCTGTCGCTGTGGGGATGGGCAGCCTGGGCAGGCGGAGTGGCCGACGCTACTGGTCTCCGCCACGCTGATTATCCCATCATCGCTGGTGGTGTGGTGGATGGCCGCGCGCCTCAATCTGCTTCAACTGGGCGATGAAGAGGCACACTATCTCGGCGTGAACGTCCGGGTGCTGCAGCGCGTGCTGTTGCTGTGTAGCGCGGTGCTGGTGGCGGCATCGGTGGCGATAAGCGGGGTGATCGGCTTTATCGGTCTGGTCGTCCCGCATCTGATGCGTATGTGGCTGGGCCGGATCACCGCGGGCTGATCCCCGGCTCGCTGCTCGCGGGTGCCATTCTGCTGTTGATTGCCGACACGCTCGCCCGCACGGTTGCCGCACCGGCCGAAATGCCCGTCGGGCTGCTGACCAGCCTGCTCGGCGCGCCGTGGTTCCTGTGGCTTATTTTCCGTCAGGAGAGATCTCCCCATGGATAAACACTATTCTGCCCGCTCGCTGTCGCTGCGTCTGGGCAAACGTCAGGTGATTGATGACATATCGCTGGAGCTGCGGCGCGGCGAAGTCACCGCGCTGATTGGCCCCAACGGCGCGGGAAAATCGACCCTGCTGCGGCTGCTTACCGGCTTTCTCAACGCCGACAGCGGCGAGCAGAACATTGAAGGCAAACCGCTTGCCGAGTGGTCCGCCTCCGCCCTCTCCCGCCGCCGGGCGGTGATGCTGCAACGCACGCAGCTGAACGCCAGTTGGCCGGTGGAAACAGTGATCGCCATGGGCGCGCGCCGTGGGGAGCGGAAGTGGACCCGACGCTTATCCAGCGGGTGATGGCCGAAACCGGCTGTACCCACCTGGCGGGCCGTCTCTATCCGGCGCTCTCCGGCGGCGAACAGCAGCGCGTGCAGCTGGCGCGCAGTCTGGCGCAACTGTGGCGCGACGATGGTCCGCAGGGCTGGCTGTTTCTCGACGAACCGACCTCGGCGCTGGACCTGTTCTATCAGCAGCACCTGCTGCGGCTGCTGAAGAAGCTGACCCGCCGCGGCGAACTGCACGTGTGCATTGTACTGCACGATCTCAACCTCGCCGCCCTGTGGGCCGACACTATTCTGTTGTTGCATCAGGGCAAGCTGGTCGCCCAGGGCACGCCACAGGAGGTGATTCAGCAGTCAGTGATTCACCGCTGGTACGGTGCCGATATCAGCATGAACCAACACCCTGACGCGGCGGTACCGCAGGTCTATCTGGCCCCTAGCGATGGGGCCTTGCGACAGGATGATTGCGTAGGTGATTATTCTGTCATTTATTAAGCTCAGGAAACATAACCCTGCTTTAGCGCGTAGATATAATCAATCGTGACCAGATTCACAATTGAATGCACAGTTAATAGACAAAAAAATAAATTATCATAATGTATGGGCGTGTCTGATGGAGAACATACATTATGAACATCCTGAATAGAACGTATAAAATTTCGAAGTGGTTTAATATTGACAACGTCATCGTCAATCACCGTCCTTAACTCCTCGAACGACTCCACGCCTGTATCATTGTAAATAGTGGTGTAACCGCTATTTCTGATATCCAATAAAAATCTATGCCTTTCTGTTTTATTACAGCGACGCTGCACGCCTTTTTAACGAGCCGTGTAGATTGATGCCGTAATATACCGAGAGCAGAGATGGTATTCGTATTGCGCCAAAAAGTGGTTTTTCATATTTCATGAATAACCAGCGGGAAGCCGCGCGCTAAAAATAAAGATTTAAGGATGACACCATGAATAACTTTAAACATCTGCCAGAACCGTTCCGTATTCGCGTCATTGAGCCTGTAAAACGCACCACCCGCGAACACCGCGAAAACGCCATTATTCAGGCCGGGATGAACCCCTTCCTGCTCGACAGCGAAGACGTGTTTATTGACCTGCTCACCGACAGCGGCACCGGCGCGGTCACGCAAAATATGCAGGCGGCGATGCTGCGTGGCGATGAAGCCTATAGCGGCAGCCGTAGCTACTATGCGCTGTGCAATGCTGTAAAAGATATTTTTGGCTATCAGCACACTATTCCGACGCACCAGGGGCGCGGCGCCGAGCAAATTTATATTCCGGTGCTGATCAAAAAACGTGAGCAGGAAAAAGGCCTCGACCGCAGCAAAATGGTGGCGTTCTCCAACTATTTCTTCGACACCACCCAGGGTCATAGCCAGATTAACGGCTGTACCGTGCGTAACGTTTATATTAAAGAGGCGTTCGACACCGCCGCGCGTAACGACTTTAAAGGTGATTTCGACCTGCAGGGCTTAGAGCACGGCATTGAAACGGTCGGTCCGAATAACGTGCCGTATATTGTCGCAACCATTACCTGTAACTCGGCGGGCGGCCAACCGGTGTCGCTGGCGAACCTGAAGGCGATGTACGCGATTGCGAAGAAATACGATATTCCGGTGGTGATGGATTCGGCGCGCTTTGCGGAAAACGCTTACTTTATTCAGCAACGCGAACCGGGCTATCAGGACTGGAGTATCGAAGAAATTACCCGCGAAACCTATAAGTACGCGGATATGCTCGCGATGTCGGCGAAAAAAGATGCCATGGTGCCCATGGGCGGCCTGCTGTGCATCAAAGACGACAGCTTCTTCGACGTGTACACCGAATGCCGTACCCTCTGCGTCGTGCAGGAAGGCTTCCCAACCTATGGCGGGCTGGAAGGCGGCGCGATGGAGCGTCTGGCCGTGGGCCTGTATGACGGGATGAATCAGGACTGGTTAGCCTACCGCATCACCCAGATTCAGTATCTGGTCGACGGGCTGGAAGCCATTGGCGTGACCTGTCAGCAGGCTGGCGGACACGCGGCGTTTGTCGATGCCGGTAAGCTGCTGCCGCATATTCCAGCTGACCAGTTCCCGGCTCAGGCGCTGGCCTGCGAGCTGTATAAAGTCGCGGGGATCCGCGCGGTAGAAATTGGTTCATTCCTGCTGGGCCGCGACCCGAAAACTGGCAAGCAGCTGCCGTGTCCGGCAGAGTTGCTGCGCTTAACCATTCCGCGCGCGACCTACACCCAAACGCATATGGACTTTATTATTGAGGCCTTCGAACATGTCAAAGAGAATGCCCACAATATTAAAGGATTAACCTTTACCTACGAGCCTAAAGTGCTGCGCCACTTTACCGCCAAACTGACTGAAGTGTAATTAACCTAAGCGCCAGTGGTTATATCCCGGATATAGCCACTGGCTTATTCATGCCTGGCATTACGATATTCCTGACAACAACAACGCATTCGCCGTTATCAATAAGGGAAAGCCATGGAAGAAGATTCAAATACAAAACATTCCTCATTTTGGGGAATTATGGTGATTGCCGGCACCGTGATCGGTGGCGGGATGTTTGCTTTACCGGTTGACCTTGCCGGTGCCTGGTTTTTTTGGGGCGCTTTTATTCTTATTATTGCCTGGTTTTCCATGCTGCACTCCGGGCTATTATTACTGGAAGCCAATCTGAACTATCCGGTGGGTTCCAGTTTTAATACCATTACCAAAGATTTAATTGGCGCGAAGTGGAATATAATAAGCGGAATCACCGTCGCATTCGTACTGTATATTCTCACCTATGCCTATATTTCGGCAAACGGCGCCATTATCAGCGAAACTATCGCGATCAATTCCGGAACGCACGTTAATCCGCGAATCGTCGGTATCGGCAGCGCGGTGTTTGTCGCGTGTATTCTGTGGGTCAGTTCGCTGGCTGCCAGCCGCATTACCTCTTTATTTCTTGGTATCAAGATCATCGCCTTTATCGTGGTATTTGGATCGTTTTTCTTCCAGGTTGACTACACGATCCTGCGCGATCTCGCCGCACCGGAAGCCAATAAAACCTACCTCCCCTATATTCTGATGGCCGTGCCGGTTTGCCTGGCCTCGTTCGGTTTCCATGGCAATATTCCCAGCCTGATTATCTGCTACGGCAAACGCAAAGATAAGTTGATTAAAAGCATCGTCTTTGGTTCGCTGCTGGCCCTGGTCATTTATCTGTTCTGGCTGTACTGCACGATGGGCAATATCCATCGCAGCAACTTCAAAGAGATCATCGCCTCAGGCGGCAACGTCGACTCGCTGGTGAAGTCATTTTTAGGTACCAATCAGCACGGCATCATTGAATTTTTCCTGCTGATCTTCTCCAACCTGGCGGTTGCGAGCTCTTTCTTTGGCGTGACGCTGGGCTATTCGACTATCTGGCGGATTTATTCAAAATGGATAATTCGCCGTCCGGGCGATTTAAGACGCTGCTACTCACCTTTTTACCGCCCGCCGCCCTGTACCTGATTTTCCCTAACGGGTTTATCTACGCCATCGGCGGCGCGGGCTCTGTGCAACCATCTGGGCTGTCATCGTACCGGCATTCCTGGCGCTCAAATCGCGCGAGCGCTTCCCGGACAAAATGTTCACCGTCTGGGGCGGCAAAGCGATTCCCGCGGTAGTGATTCTGTTTGGCGTGATGGTCATTCTGTGCTGATTCGGCAGCACCTTTAACCTGCTGCCGAGGTTCGGTTAACACCGCTCCGGCGGCAGGCTGAATTGCCCGGTTCAGCCTGCCGCCGAATCTCGAACATCCTGGTGGAACAACTCTCCCACTTTCGTCTTCACCGCTTTCCCTGAAATACCTATCTCCGTTATCATAGCCACCCACTGCGACAAAAACGAAAATGAAAAAGTTCGCTTTCCACTTTTAACCAGGGACCTGGATTACACCCCATGAGTAAAATCGACAATCTCGACGCTCACACCCCCATGATGCAGCAGTACCTGAAGCTAAAAGCACAGCATCCGGAAATTCTGCTGTTCTATCGCATGGGCGACTTCTACGAAATGTTCTACGACGATGCGAAGCGCGCATCGCAGCTGCTGGACATCTCGTTAACCAAACGCGGCGCTTCTGCCGGCGAACCGATTCCCATGGCGGGTATCCCGCATCACGCGGTGGAAAACTATCTCGCCAAGCTGGTCAATCAGGGCGAATCGGTCGCCATCTGCGAACAGATTGGCGACCCGGCCACCAGCAAAGGTCCGGTTGAGCGTAAAGTGGTACGCATCGTCACGCCGGGTACCATCAGCGATGAAGCCCTGTTACAGGAACGTCAGGACAACCTGCTGGCGGCCATCTGGCAGGACAGCAAAGGCTACGGCTATGCAACGCTGGATATCAGCTCCGGTCGCTTCCGCTTGAGCGAACCGACCGACCGCGAAACCATGGCGGCGGAACTGCAGCGCACCAACCCGGCCGAGCTGCTGTACGCCGAAGATTTTGCCGAGATGTCGCTCATTGAGGGCCGCCGCGGGCTGCGTCGTCGCCCGCTATGGGAGTTTGAAATTGATACCGCGCGCCAGCAGCTGAATTTGCAGTTCGGCACTCGCGATCTCGTCGGCTTCGGCGTTGAAAGTGCGCCGCGCGGCCTGTGCGCCGCGGGTTGCCTGCTGCAGTATGTCAAAGACACCCAGCGCACCTCGCTGCCGCATATTCGATCCATTACCATGGATCGTCAGCAGGACAGCATCATCATGGACGCTGCGACTCGGCGCAATCTGGAGATCACCCAGAACCTGGCCGGCGGCTTTGAAAATACCCTCGCGTCGGTGCTCGACTGCACGGTCACGCCGATGGGCAGCCGCATGCTCAAACGCTGGCTGCATATGCCGGTGCGCGACACAAAAATTCTCACCGAGCGCCAGCAGACCATTGGCGCGTTGCAGGATACCACCGCCGAACTGCAGCCGGTGCTGCGCCAGGTCGGCGATCTGGAACGTATTCTCGCACGTCTGGCGCTGCGTACCGCCCGTCCGCGTGACCTTGCCCGCATGCGCCATGCTTTCCAGCAGTTGCCGGAACTGCGCGCTCAGTTGGCCAGCGTCGACAGCGCGCCGGTACAGATGCTACGCGAGAAAATGGGTGAATTTACCGAACTGCGCGAGCTGCTGGAGCGTGCCATCATCGATGCGCCGCCGGTGCTGGTTCGTGACGGCGGCGTAATCGCCCCGGGTTATAACGAAGAGCTGGACGAATGGCGCGCGCTGGCCGATGGCGCGACCGATTACCTCGACCGCCTGGAGATCCGCGAACGCGAGCGTACCGGGCTGGATACCCTGAAAGTCGGCTATAACGCGGTTCACGGTTATTACATCCAAATCAGCCGTGGGCAAAGCCATCTGGCACCGATTAACTACGTGCGCCGTCAGACGCTGAAAAACGCCGAGCGCTATATCATTCCCGAGCTGAAAGAGTACGAGGACAAAGTTCTGACCTCGAAAGGCAAGGCCCTGGCGCTGGAAAAACAGCTGTACGACGAGTTGTTTGAACTGCTGCTGCCGCACCTGGCCGACCTTCAGCAAAGCGCCAGCGCATTGGCTGAGCTGGATGTGCTGGTCAACCTGGCGGAACGCGCCTATACGCTGAACTACACCTGCCCGACCTTTACCGATAAACCCGGCATTCGGATTACCGAAGGCCGCCATCCGGTGGTGGAGCAGGTACTCAACGAACCGTTTATCGCCAACCCGCTGAGCCTGTCGCCGCAGCGCCGGATGTTAATCATTACCGGCCCGAACATGGGCGGTAAAAGTACCTATATGCGCCAGACTGCGTTGATTGCGCTGCTGGCCTACATTGGCAGCTACGTTCCGGCGCAAAGCGTCGAGATTGGTCCTATCGACCGTATCTTCACCCGCGTCGGCGCGGCGGACGATCTGGCCTCCGGCCGCTCCACCTTTATGGTAGAGATGACCGAAACGGCCAACATTCTGCACAACGCCACCGAACACAGCCTGGTGCTGATGGATGAAATCGGTCGCGGCACCTCCACCTACGACGGTCTGTCGCTGGCGTGGGCCTGCGCGGAAAATCTGGCTAACAAGATCAAAGCGTTAACCCTATTCGCCACCCACTACTTCGAGCTGACCCAGTTGCCGGAGAAAATGGAAGGCGTCGCCAACGTGCATCTGGACGCGCTGGAGCACGGCGAGACTATCGCCTTTATGCACAGCGTGCAGGATGGCGCGGCAAGCAAGAGCTACGGCCTGGCGGTGGCACAGCTGGCGGGCGTGCCGAAAGAAGTGATTAAGCGCGCGCGCCAGAAGCTGCGCGAGCTGGAGAGCCTTTCGCCGAATGCGGCGGCCACGCAGATAGACGGCACGCAAATGTCGTTGCTGTCTGTACCCGAAGAGGTATCACCGGCGGTGGAGGCACTGGAAGGTCTGGATCCGGACGCATTAACGCCACGTCAGGCGCTGGAGTGGATTTATCGTCTGAAAGGCATGGTGTAGCCGCGCTCGGCCGGGCTACGTGAGTAGCCCGGCAGGTGAAAAATGGGTGCTGGAGGACAAATCCGGACAGCCAATACGCGGGTTTCCCCCGCGTCGTCGCTACTTCTTCGGTTCGTAAGCGAGAATAGCTTTAAACTCCATACCACGTTCACGGATACTCAATTCACACAGCGAATCGCGCACCATTAGCGTGAACCCCAGTGCTGTGGCACACAGCACGATGATCGCCACCAGGGCGTACTTCGTCAGCATATCTTGCCTCCCTGCAAAGAAGAGACTACCATCTGAACTGTTCGGGTTCGATGCTAGCCTCAGGTTGATAGAAATATCGCCTGGGGCTTTCACCTTTCTGGAACCCTGAAAATGCTCAAAGCCCAGAAAGCCTCAAGCACCCGCCGCTATTCTATTCCTGCCTGCCGCTTAGCAAATAAACGCCGTCCGTTGCTACGAGCCTGCTCGCAAAATAAAAAAAGCCCGGATTATCCGGGCTACACAGAAACAGCATCAAAATCAGCGCTTATCTTCCGCCAGCAGCGGCGGAATGCTCGGCACCATCGGCGCGTCGTCGATATCCTTCTGCGTCATGCGGAACGCTTCCGGGTAGTGCTCGCGGCTGGTGCGGCGTAACGGCTCAGTATCACGCCAGGTGTACAGGCAGTGCTGGCACTGGTATACGGTCCAGACACCTTTCACCGGCGATTTCGCCATCACTTCAATATGCTCATCGGCGCAACGTGGACAGATCATCTTTTCCTCCTTACTTACGGTTAGCCAGCATAGCGGTCAGTTTTTCAGCCCAGGCCTTGGTTTCCGGCAGGTCTTGTACGGGCTGGCTATAGTGACCGCGGTTGTCCGGCGCAACCGGAGTGGTGGCGTCGATAATCAGTTTGTCGGTGATACCCGCCGGGCTTGAGCCCGGATCCAGTTCCAGTACCGACATATTCGGCAACTGCACCAGGTCACCCGCTGGGTTAACTTTTGACGATAGCGCCCACATCACCTGCGGCAGGTTGAACGGGTCGACGTCTTCATCAACCATAATGACCATCTTCACGTAGCCCAGACCGTGTGGCGTGGTCATCGCACGCAGCCCCACCGCGCGGGCAAAACCGCCGTAGCGTTTTTTGGTGGAGATAATCGCCAGCAGACCGTGGGTGTACATGGCGTTCACCGCCTGCACTTCCGGGAACTCCGCCTTCAGTTGCTGGTACAGGGTACACAAGTCGCCGGCCCCATCAGGTAGTCAATTTCGGTCCACGGCATGCCGAGGTAAAGAGATTCAAAAATCGGTTTTGTGCGATACGAAACCTTATCGATGCGCACCACGGTCATGTTACGACCGCCGGAGTAGTGTCCGGTGAACTCGCCGAACGGACCTTCGATTTCACGCTTACGGCCTTCAATCACCCCTTCGAGGATCACTTCAGAGCCCCACGGCACGTCGAAACCGGTCAGCGGCGCGGTGGCAATCGGATACGGGCTTTCACGCAGCGCGCCGGCCATTTCATATTCTGACTGATCGTACTTCAGCGGCGTAGCGCCCATCAGGGTAATAATCGGGTCGTTGCCCAGGGTAATCGCAATCGGCAGATCTTCGCCACGCTCTTCCGCTTTATGCAGATGTAGCGCGATGTCGTGCATCGGTACCGGCTGCAGGCCAAGCTTACGCTTACCCTTCACTTCCATACGGTAAATGCCGACGTTCTGTTTACCGAAGTTATCCGGATCCAGCGGGTCGCGTGAGACGACGCACGCTTTATCGAGATAAAAACCGCCGTCGCCGTCGTTCAGGCGGAACAAAGGCAGGATATCGAAGAGGTTAATGTCTTCGCCGTCGACGGTGTTTTCTGCCCACGCCGGGTTAGCGCGGCGCTCCGGCGCAATCGGGAATTTATCCCAGCGGCGAATAAACTCATCAATCTGTTTTTTCACCGGCGTGTTGATTGGCAGCCCCATGGAGATAGCGTGGTTCTGCCAGGAACCAATGGTGTTCATCACCACGCGAGCATCGGTAAAACCGCGAATATTATCAAACCACAGCGCGGGCGCGCCGTCGCCAATGCGGCCTGTGGCATTGGCCGCGGCGGCCAGATCGGGCTCGGCATTGACCTCTTCACTGATTTTCAGTAGTTGTCCCTGGTCTTCCAGCGCCTGCAAGAATCCACGTAAATCATCAAAAGCCATTATGCATTCTCCTGTGAATATTGGTTCGCCGCCGATAAACCCTGCCAGCGACGGGCCTTGTCATGTTTGAGGCCAAACTGATCGAGCACGCGGGTCACCACGTGCTGCACGATGTCGTCCACCGTTTCCGGATGGTTATAAAACGCGGGCATGGGCGGCACCATGGCAACGCCCATGCGGGAGAGCGCCAGCATGTTTTCCAGATGGATAGTGCTCAGCGGCATTTCGCGGGGTACCAACACCAGCTTGCGCCCCTCTTTCAGCACCACGTCAGCGGCACGCCCCACCAAACCATCCGCATAACCAGCGCGAATACCGGCCAGCGTTTTCATACTGCATGGGATAACAATCATGCCGTCGGTCTGAAAAGAGCCGGAAGAGATGGTCGCAGCCTGATCGGCCGGGCTGTGGCTGAAGTCGGCCATGGCGGCAACATCGCGTGCGCTCCACGGAGTTTCCAGTTCGATGGTGGTTTTGGCCCATTTCGACATCACCAGGTGCGTTTCCACCTCCGGCATGCCTTGCAGCGCTTGCAGCAGCGCAACCCCCAATGGCGCGCCGGTTGCTCCCGTCATGCCAATAATCAGTCTCATCTCTCACCTCATTTTCGTTCGTATACGAACAATATGGTTAAGCTACTCCTGTTGAATGAGTCTGGCAAGGTTGTTCAGCGAAGCTCGCATTTTTTGTTCAATGAGTCGGGAGCGGCTATCATAAGCGCAGATACATTGCCGGAGAGCGATCATGGAGATCAAAAACGAAGCGTTTCACCTGCTCCGCCATCTTTTTCAACAGCATACGTCACGCTGGCAGCACGAGTTGCCGGAACTCACCAAGCCGCAGTATGCGGTCATGCGCTCCATCGCCGAATGCCCAGGCATTGAACAAGTGGCGTTGACCAGCGTGGCGGTTAGCACCAAGGCGACGCTCGCTGAAATGCTGAGCCGAATGGAGGCTCGCGGGTGGGTCAAACGCGAGCATGACCCGGATGATAAGCGTCGGCGTTTTGTTTTTTTAACCCCGGACGGGGAAGCGCTACTGGCGGCGAGCCAGCCGGTGGGAAACCGCGTGGATGATGAGTTTTTGCAGCGTTTGACGCCGCAGGAACGGGAGCAATTTACACATTTAATTCGTAAGATGATGGAATAACGCGGAAAAAAAGCAAAGAAAAAGGCCAGTCTGACGACTGACCTCTTTGAATAAAACAGGCTTATTCGCGGAACAGCGCTTCGATATTCAGCCCCTGTGTCTGCAGAATTTCACGCAGACGACGCAGACCTTCAACCTGAATCTGACGCACGCGCTCGCGGGTCAGGCCAATCTCGCGGCCGACATCTTCCAGCGTAGCTGCTTCATACCCCAACAGGCCAAAACGACGCGCCAGCACTTCTCGTTGTTTGGCGTTCAGTTCGAACAGCCATTTCACGATGCTTTGCTTCATATCATCGTCTTGCGTGGTGTCTTCCGGGCCGTTTTCATTTTCATCGGCCAGGATATCCAGCAGCGCTTTCTCAGAATCTCCGCCCAGCGGCGTATCAACTGAAGTGATGCGTTCATTGAGACGCAGCATACGGCTTACGTCATCAACCGGCTTATCCAGCTGTTCAGCTATCTCTTCCGCGCTCGGTTCATGGTCCAGCTTGTGGGACAGTTCACGCGCGGTACGCAGATAGACGTTCAGTTCTTTAACGATATGGATAGGCAGACGAATGGTACGGGTTTGGTTCATGATCGCCCGTTCAATGGTCTGACGAATCCACCAGGTGGCATAGGTTGAAAAACGGAACCCACGCTCCGGGTCGAACTTCTCTACGGCACGAATCAGCCCCAGGTTACCCTCTTCAATCAGATCCAGCAGTGCCAGACCACGATTGCCGTAACGGCGGGCAATTTTCACCACCAGACGAAGGTTGCTTTCAATCATCCGACGGCGTGAGGCAACGTCGCCACGCAGGGCACGACGTGCAAAATAAACTTCTTCTTCAGCGGTCAATAACGGAGAATAGCCGATCTCGCCTAAGTAAAGCTGAGTCGCATCGAGTACACGTTGAGTGGCACCTTGCGATAAGAGCTCTTCTTCCGCGAGTTCGTTGTCACTGGGTTCCTCTTCATTTAAGGCCTTCTCATCGAAAGCCTCTACTCCATTCTCATCAAATTCCGCGTCTTCATTTAAATCATGAACTTTCAGCGTATTCTGACTCATTTTAAGGTGGCTCCTACCCGTGATCCCCAGGCAATGCACCTTATCATGTCACTTTTCAGGCGACCTCTGCGGTCGCCGACGTCACCTGAAAGCGTTCATGTGAAGTACTTTGCCGACTTATCGCTGCGGTAAATACTGCAGCGGGTTGACGGATTTCCCCTTGTAACGAATTTCAAAATGCAAACGTGTTGAACTGGTTCCGGTGCTACCCATGGTAGCGATTTTCTGCCCGCCTTGACGTCCTGTTGTTCCCGGACCAGCATTGTATCGTTATGAGCGTAGGCACTCAGGTAATCATCGTTGTGTTTGATGATAATAAGATTACCGTAACCGCGCAGTGCGTTACCGGCATAGACGACGCGCCCATCGGCGGTTGCGACGATTGCCTGTCCTTTACTGCCTGCAATATCGATACCTTTGTTGCCACCGTCGGTGCCGCTAAAGTTCTCGATTACCTTGCCGTCAGTTGGCCAGCGCCATGAAGAGATCGGCGAACTGGTTGAAGTACTGCTGGCAGTCGGTACGGTTGTGCTCGCAGTTGGTGCCGTTACAGGCGCTGTGACTGTCGTCGCAGGCTTGTTGTTAGGCAACATTTTGTTAGCACTTTGTTCACCTGAATCCTCAGAATACGTAATTGTCGGAGTCGACGCAACAACCGCGGTTGAATTTTGTGCAGGTTTTGAGACTAATCCGGAATTTCCGCTGCTGGCCTGTGCGCTGGCCATGGCGACAGGGTTATTGCCGGTGATCGGCTGGCCTGAAGCGTTACCCACCTGCAGAACCTGGCCGACATTCAGGGCGTACGGCGCCGCGACGTTGTTGCGCTGGGCCAGGTCACGGAAATCATTCCCGGTCACCCACGCGATGTAGAACAGCGTATCGCCATGCTTCACCGTGTAGGTGCTGCCGCCGGTATAGCTACCTTTAGGAATGTCGCCATATTTACGGTTATAGACGATATGACCGTTCTGCATCTGCACCGGTTGTTCAGCAACAGGCTGCGCGACTTGCGGCTGCGCCTGCACCGGCTGGGTCTGAACCGGCTGTACCGGTTGAATCTGAGGCGTTGACTGCGCCGTGCTGCCCATTTTTGGCGGCGGCGTAATCAGCATGCCGGAGTTCGTGCTGCTGGAGCCTCCGCTGTTCACGGAGCTGACTGGCGCTGGTGTATTATTCGAAGAAGTACAACCGGCCAACCAAAGTGAAACCAGTGATAATGCCACAACACGATTGACGGTAAATTTAGGGCTTCCCGCGCTCATTTATCCCCAGGAATAGGTTAACTGCCAGTGACTTAATACCGTGCAACGCAGGCGATGAACACTGGAAAACGTGTTCACCATACGCTGAATTTCGCTGAATACCCTCAGAAAAATCCGGGACTCAGGCCAGCTCCCCTTTTACCAGGGGAACGAAGCGAACAGCCTCAACGGTATCAATAATAAATTCGTCTCCCGCCGATGAACGCGCTTGAGGTACTGGCGATCGTCGCCCACGGGTAAAACAAGGATACCGCCTTCGTCCAGCTGCGACATTAACGCAACCGGAATCTCCAGCGGTGCCGCCGTAACGATGATAGCGTCAAACGGGCGCGTGCCTGCCACCCCTGCCAGCCATCGCCGTGGCGGGTCGATACATTATGTAAATCAAGCTGCTTCAGGCGACGCCGGGCGTGCCATTGCAGACTTTTTATCCGCTCAACGGAGCAGACATGATGCACCAGATGCGCCAGAATCGCCGTCTGATAGCCCGACCCGGTGCCAATCTCCAGCACCCGGGACTCCGGCGTCAGCTCCAGCAGCTCGGTCATGCGCGCCACCATATAGGGCTGCGAAATCGTCTGGCCCTGGCCTATCGGCAACGCGACGTTTTCCCACGCGCTATGTTCAAACGCTTCATCAATAAATTTATCGCGCGGAACCTGCGCCATCGCATCAAGCACCCGCTCATCGCGGATGCCCAGTTGACGAAGTTGGTTGAGCAGACTCTGGATACGTTTACTGACTACCATTGCACATCAACCCTCGCCTGCTCCAACCAGCCGGTGACCACCTCATGCGCGCTGTGCGCGGTGAGATCCACATGCAGCGGCGTCACCGATACGTAGCCCGCGTCCACCGCGGCAAAATCGGTGTCCGGCCCGGCGTCGCATTTATCGCCCGGCGGCCCAATCCAGTAGAGAGTATTACCGCGCGGATCCTGCTGTGGAATCACTTTATCCGCCGGATGGCGGCTGCCGCAGCGGGTCACGCGAATGCCTTTGATTTGGTCGAGCGGCAGGTCGGGCACGTTGACGTTGAGGATGCGCCCGGTGCGCAGCGGTTCACGGGCGAGCGCACGCAGCAGCGAGCAGGTCACCGCCGCGGCGGTCTCATAGTGCTGATGACCGTTTAGCGACACCGCGAGGGCGGGAAAGCCTAAATGGCGGCCCTCCATGGCGGCGGCAACCGTGCCAGAGTAGATCACGTCATCGCCCAGATTGGGGCCGGCATTAATGCCTGAAACCACGATATCCGGACGCGGACGCATCAGCGCATTGACGCCCAGATAGACGCAGTCGGTTGGCGTGCCCATCTGCACGGCAATGTCGCCGTTATCGAAAGTGAAGGTACGAAGCGAGGATTCCAGCGTCAACGAGTTCGACGCGCCGCTGCGGTTACGATCGGGTGCAACTACCTGAACCTCGGCAAATTCCCGCAAGGCTCTGGCCAGCGTCTGAATGCCTGGCGCATGGATCCCGTCATCGTTACTCAGCAATATTCGCATAATCACCTGTTGTATTGATAAGTTCCCTTACCACGCTGGTCGCGAAACTGCCCGCCGGCAGCCAAAAGCGCAGTTCGACGGTGACGTCGTCCACCAGTTCCAGCTCAGCTGCTGCGGATAGAGCAGCATGGCGCGGCGCGCGGCTTCGACTTTTTCACGCTGCAGCAGCGACTGCAGCGCCGTCTCTTCGGCCAGCACGGTCTGTTCAAATTCCAGGGCGGTACGCTGTGTTCCCCAGTCGCCGCTCCCAGGCAGCGCTGCGGTAATCATTAATTCACGCGCGTCGACGCGAGCCTGCAGTACGGCCTGCTCTTCATCGGTGGCAACAAACCAGCTGCCGCGTCCCGCTAATTGTAGCGCATCGCCGTCAACAACTTGATTAAAGTCCGGTTTTTTTAGGCGTTCGCTCACTATCTGATTAAACAACGCGCTGCGGGCCGCCGACAACCAAAAACTGCGTTTATTACGATCCCGCACCGGCGCGCCGCTTTCTGCCCAGCGCAGTGCGCCCAGCAGGTTGCTGCCGCCAATGCCAAAACGCTGAGCGCCGAAGTAGTTCGGCACGCCGCGTTCGGCAATCGCCTGTAATCGCGTCTCGACGTCATCACGGCCGCTCACCTCACGCAGCACCAGCGTAAACTGGTTGCCTTTTAGCGCGCCTAAACGCAGCTTACGCTTATGACGCGCGTATTCCAGCACCTGACAGCCTTCCAGCTGAAACTGGCTTAAATCCGGCATCGTGTTGCCCGGCACGCGCGCGCACAGCCACTGCTCGGTGACCGCATGCTTATCTTTCTGTCCGGCAAAGCTCACTTCGCGAGCATGTATTTTAAGGAATTTAGCCAGCGCGTCGGCAACAAATCGGGTATTGCAGCCGTTTTTCAGAATTCGCACGAGAATGTGCTCGCCTTCGCCGTCCGGCTCAAAACCTAAATCTTCAACCACCAGGAAATCTTCCGGGCTGGCTTTTAACTGCCCCGTTCCCTGCGGCTTGCCGTGCAGGTAGGTCAGTGCATCAAACTGAATCATGACGTAGCCTTTTGCAGCAGTGCGACCGCTTCGCAGGCAATGCCTTCACCGCGCCCGGTAAAACCCAGCTTCTCGGTGGTGGTCGCTTTTACGTTAACGTCATCCATATGGCAGCCGAGGTCTTCGGCAATAAACACGCGCATTTGTGGGATGTGCGGCAGCATTTTTGGCGCCTGGGCAATGATCGTGACATCAACATTGCCAAGCGTGTAGCCTTTGGCCTGCACGCGTTTCCACGCTTCGCGCAGCAGGGCGCGGCTGTCCGCGCCTTTAAAGGCGGGATCGGTGTCAGGGAACAGTTTGCCGATATCGCCCAGCGCCGCCGCGCCCAGCAGGGCGTCGGTCAACGCGTGCAGCGCAACGTCGCCATCGGAGTGCGCCAGCAGCCCTTTTTCATACGGGATGCGCACGCCGCCAATGATAATCGGGCCTTCGCCGCCAAAGGCGTGTACGTCAAAACCGTGTCCAATTCGCATTATGCATTCTCCGGGTTACCCGAGCGGGTGAGGTAAAATTCAGCGAGCGCCAGATCTTCCGGGCGGGTCACCTTAATATTATCAGCACGTCCGGCAATCAACTCGGGATGAAAGCCGCAATATTCTAATGCCGACGCTTCGTCGGTTATCGACGCGCCTTCGTTCAGCGCGCGGGTCAAGCAATCCAGTAACAGTTCGCGCGGGAAAAACTGCGGCGTCAGCGCATGCCACAGATCGTTACGATCGACAGTGTGCGCAATCGCAGCTTTCCCCGGCTCGGCGCGCTTCATGGTATCGCGCACCGGCGCGGCCAGAATACCGCCGACCCGGCTGGTTTCGCTTAAGCTGAGCAGACGCGCCAGATCGTCCTGATGCAGACACGGACGGGCCGCGTCGTGTACCAGCACCCATTGCGCATCATCAATCGCACGCAGGCCCGCCAGCACGGAATCCGCGCGCTCAGCGCCGCCTTCAACGACGGTAATCTGGGATGTTGCGCAAGAGGCAGCTGCGCGAAGCGTTCGTCTCCGGCAGAGACGGCGATAATCACCCGCTGGACGCGGGCGTTAGCCAGCAGCGCATCCACCGAGTGTTCAAGAATCGTTTTGTTACCGATTGAGAGATATTGTTTTGGGCAGTCCGTTTGCATGCGGCGGCCAAATCCGGCTGCCGGCACCACGGCGCATACGCCCGGAAAAGTCACGGCCATGTCGTCATCCTGGGACTGATTATCGATTAGTTTGCGTTTGCCCGCGCCCTGCGTGCGTTTAGACGCATCCGGAACCAGACGATAGAACGTTTCGCCCGGACGGGTCATGCTGAGTTCATTACGTGCGCGTTCCTCAATCGCTTCCTGGCCGCCATTAAGGTCATCAATTTCGGCGAAAAGCTGATCGTTGCGCGCTTTTAATTTTGCGTTGGTTGTTTGTTGTACGGATACATCATCACGGACTCGGCTGAAGTCATGCAGACCGTTCTTTCCGAACCACAGCGAATATTGTAGCCAGACCAGCAAAGCCAGTAATAGCAGCGTTAATTTACCCATCCTGCCCCTGAAAAACGGCTCTATCATCCCATAACTTGCCGTCATACTCCACTCCGGCCGCAGGCGATACCGCATATCGCCGGAAATGTACCACATTTCCTTTGCCTATTGGCGTGCAATCCGCCGCCGTTGACCCTCATACGAAGGAATTAACTCATAATCCACATGAATAGCAAACCACACAGGAGGGCGACGGTCAGCAGCGTTGCAACAATGGTGTAACCTAACTTGCCTTTCACCAGCGAGTGAAACGCAACGCCAACCACCACCGCGACGGGCATCAGGGCAAGGAAAAAAGGCCAGGTGTAGAGGAAAAAGAACAGCGTGTTATTGCCGTAATGCAGATAGGGGATACCCAGCGCCATCAACCACGCCACAAAGCCGACAAAAGCCCCTGACAAAGACCAGGTGGTTTCATCATAAGCAGAGGCTAGTGACTCGGGCTGGGCCACGTTGATGTTCTGAGTGTTACGCATAAATAATCCTGTTAGGTCGGAGCAGGCAAACTCCGACACGTTTTCAGGATCTGATAATATCGCTCTGCCTCAGTAGATCTAATAATTGCGCAACCAAATTTGTTACTAATTGTTCACCGTCCAGGTGGATCGCAGGCTGCTCGGGTGATTCATACGATGAATCAATTCCGGTGAAATTACGCAACTCTCCGGCGCGCGCTTTTTTATACAGCCCTTTCGGATCGCGGGCTTCGCAAGTTGCCAGCGGCGTATCGACAAAGACTTCAAAGAAGCGATCGTCCCCTACGCGTTCACGCACCATCTGCCGTTCGGCGCGATGAGGCGAGATAAATGCGGTCAATACCACCAGCCCGGCATCCACCATCAGTTTCGCCACTTCGCCGACGCGGCGAATATTTTCTTTACGGTCTGCATCGGTAAAGCCGAGATCTCTGCACAGCCCGTGGCGCACATTATCGCCATCAAGCAAATAGGTGCTTACACCAAGCTCATGCAGCGCCTCTTCCAGCGCCCCGGCCACGGTGGATTTACCCGAGCCCGAAAGCCCGGTAAACCACAGCACAACCCCACGGTGACCGTGGAGTTGTTCACGCTGCTGCGCGGTGACGGGATGGGCATGCCAGACGACGTTTTCGTCATGTGCCGCCATTACTTGCCTCCCAGCAAATCGCGCGCGCCCCAATGCGGGAAGTGTTTGCGCACCAACGCATTCAGCTCAAGTTCAAAAGCGCTGAACTCTGAATTCACCACCGCATCCTCGGTATTCGGTTCACGCACCATGCCCGCACCGACGGTCACGTTGCTTAAGCGGTCAATAAAGATCAGGCCGCCGGTGACCGGGTTTTCCTGATATTTATCGAGCACCAGCGGCTCATCAAAAGTCAGATCCACCAGGCCGATACCGTTCAGCGGCAGCGCGTCCACTTCACGCTGGGTGAGGTTATTGATATCAACCTGATACTGAATGCCATCGACGCGGGCGCGGGTTTTCTTACCGGCGACTTTAATATCATAGCTTTGCCCTGCCGCCAGCGGCTGCTCGGCCATCCACACCACGTCAACGGAAGCGCGTTGCACCGTCGGCAGCGCGTCCTGCGCGTCAAGCAGCAGGTCGCCACGGCTGATGTCGATTTCATCTTTCAGTACCAGCGTGATGGCTTCGTCTGCCGCCGCTTCCTGCAGATCGCCGTCAAAGGTCACGATGCGCGCCACGGTAGACTCTACGCCAGACGGCAGTACCTTAATGCGCTGGCCGACCTTCACGGTGCCGGAAGCCAGCGTGCCGGAGAAACCGCGGAAATCGAGGTTCGGGCGATTCACGTACTGAACCGGGAAACGCATCGGCTGGGTATCCACCGTACGACGAATTTCCACCGTCTCCAGCACTTCCAGCAGCGTCGGGCCGCTGTACCACGGCAGCTTGTCGCTGTTGCTGGCAACGTTATCGCCTTCCAGCGCGGACAGCGGTACGAAGCGAATATCGAGGTTGCCCGGCAGCTGCTCGGCAAAGGTCAGATACTCTTCGCGAATGCGGTTAAAGGTCTCTTCGCTGTAGCCGACGAGATCCATTTTATTGACAGCCACCACCAGATGCTTGATGCCCAGCAGTGTGGAAATAAAGCTATGACGACGGGTCTGATCCAGCACGCCTTTACGCGCGTCGATCAGCAAAATCGCCAGGTCGCAGGTCGACGCGCCAGTGGCCATGTTACGGGTGTACTGCTCGTGCCCGGGGTGTCGGCGATAATAAATTTACGCTTCTCGGTGGAGAAATAGCGGTACGCCACGTCGATGGTGATGCCCTGCTCGCGCTCGGCCTGCAGGCCATCCACCAGCAACGCCAGATCGAGCTTCTCGCCCTGGGTGCCGTGACGCTTGCTGTCATTATGCAGCGATGACAGCTGGTCCTCGTAAATCTGACGAGTATCGTGCAGCAGACGGCCAATCAGCGTACTTTTGCCGTCATCCACGCTGCCGCAGGTCAGAAAACGCAGCAGGCTTTTGTGCTGCTGAGCGTGCAGATACGCTTCAACGCCGCCTTCATCGGCAATTTGTTGTGCAATAGTGGTGTTCATGGCGGCTCCTTAGAAATAACCCTGACGTTTTTTAAGCTCCATGGAGCCGGCCTGGTCGCGGTCAATCACGCGTCCCTGGCGTTCACTGGTGGTCGAGACCAGCATCTCTTCGATAATTTCCGGCAGCGTTTGCGCGTCGGACTCTACCGCGCCGGTCAGCGGCCAGCATCCCAGGGTACGGAAACGCACCATGCGTTTTTTGATCACTTCACCCGGCTGCAAATCAATACGATCGTCATCGATCATCATCAGCATGCCGTCACGTTCCAGCACCGGGCGCTCAGCGGCCAGGTACAGCGGAACTATTTCGATGTTTTCCAGATAGATATACTGCCAGATATCCAGCTCGGTCCAGTTAGAGAGCGGGAAGACGCGGATGCTTTCACCCTTGTTGATCTGCCCGTTGTAGTTGTGCCACAGCTCCGGACGCTGGTTTTTCGGATCCCAGCGGTGGAAGCGGTCGCGGAAGGAGTAAATACGCTCTTTGGCGCGGGATTTCTCTTCATCGCGGCGCGCGCCGCCGAACGCGGCATCAAAACCGTATTTGTTCAGCGCCTGCTTCAGCCCTTCTGTTTTCATAATGTCGGTGTGCTTGGCGCTACCGTGAACAAACGGGTTGATCCCATCGCCACCCCTTCCGGGTTTTTATGCACCAGCAGTTCGCAGCCATAGGCTTTCGCGGTACGGTCGCGGAACTCGTACATTTCGCGGAACTTCCAGCCAGTGTCAACGTGCAGCAGCGGGAACGGCAGCGTACCCGGATAAAACGCCTTGCGCGCCAGATGCAGCATTACGCTGGAATCTTTGCCGATGGAGTACATCATCACCGGATTAGAGAATTCGGCGGCCACCTCACGGATGATATGGATGCTTTCCGCCTCCAGTTGCCGCAGGTGAGTAAGTCGTTTTTGGTCCATAACCGTTCCTTAAGCCTGATTCATTGCACGTCTGTTGTGTTGAGGGCCGATCTTGTCGTTGGCGCTTATTGGGTTGTTGCTGCGGGGTCGTGCTACAACTCGCTAACAATCAGCAATAGAGGGACTATAGGGTAGGTTTAGACCAAATGAAATTACGAAAAGGAATGAGTAGTTACTCAAAGGAATAACGCGCTGGAAAAGCAAATATCAAAAAGTGCTTAACATGCTATTTTTCTGGCATTTAAGAGCTTTTGAAATTGTGTAATGAAAACCACAGTTTCATACTAAGCGCGTCTATTTTTTTGCTCTGTTGTAAGGACTTCCTATGTTCTCCGCATTGCGCCACTGCATGGCAGCCCTGGCGCTCGGCGTATGCTTCTCCCTCCCGGCACAGGCCGCCGCTTCGTCACTGGGCACCATCGCCAATACGCAGGCTCGCTATATTGCCACCTATTTCCCGGACGCATTACCGGCACGCCCGCTGAAATGCTCTCCGCCGACTATATTCGCCAGCAGTTTGCGCAAATGGGTTACCAGAGCGATATCCGTACCTTTAACAGCCGCTATATCTACACCAGCAAAGATAACCGAAAAAACTGGCATAACGTGGTCGGCAGTACGGTTATCGCGGCGCATGAAGGGAAATCCAGCCAGCAGATTATTATCATGGCGCATCTCGACACCTACGCGCCGCACAGCGACAGCGACGTCGAACAGAATCTCGGCGGTCTGACGCTTCAGGGCATCGACGATAACGCACTGGGCCTCGGCGTGATGCTGGAACTGGCGGAACGTTTTAAAAATATTCCCTCAGAGTATGGCATCCGTTTTATCGCTACCAGCGGTGAAGAAGAGGGAAAACTCGGCGCTGAGAATTTACTTAAGCGCATGAGCAGCGCGGAAAAGAAAAATACGCTGCTGGTCATTAACCTCGATAACCTGGTCGTCGGCGACAAACTCTATTTTAACAGCGGCGTCAAAACTCCGGCCTCGGTGCGCAAGTTAACCCGCGACCGGGCGCTGACCCTGGCCCACAGCCGTGGCATTGCTGCCGCCACCAACCCAGGCCTCAATCCGCAATATCCGCAGGGTACTGGTTGCTGCAACGATGCCGAAGTCTTCGACCAGGCGGGTATCCCGGTACTCTCCGTCGAAGCCACCAACTGGTCGCTAGGCAAAAAGGACGGCTACCAGCAGCGCGCGAAAAGCGCCAGCTTCCCGGACGGCACCAGCTGGCATAACGCGCAACTCGACAACCAGCAATATATTGATAAAGCGCTGCCGGGCGTATTGAGCGCCGTAGCCGTGAAGTGGTCAGAGTGATGATGCCGCTGATGCGGGAGCTGGCGAAGGCAGAAAAAAGCAGCTAACCCTCATCGTATTACAAAGGCATAAAAAAACGCCCCAGCATCGCGCTGGAGGCGTTGAATTCATCAGGCACGGGATTACCCTTCGTGCAGCCCGCACTCACGCTTCAGCCCGAAGAACCGCGTCTCTTCTTCCGCCATGCCTGGCTCCCATTTGCGCGTGGTGTGCGTATCGCCCACCGACAGATAGCCCTGATCCCACAGCGGATGGTATTTCAGACCGTGCTTTTGCAGATACTGGTAAACGGTACGGTTATCCCAGTCGATAATCGGCAGCACTTTAAACACGCCGCGCTGAATCGCCAGCACCGGCAGCGTAGCACGGCTACCTGACTGCTCGCGGCGCAGGCCGGCAAACCAGGTCTGCGCGTTTAACTCCTTGAGCGCCCGGTTCATCGGCTCGACCTTGTTGATGTCATTGTATTTCTCAATGCCTTCAACGCCCTGCTCCCACAGTTTGCCGTAGCGCGCTTCCTGCCAGGCAGCGCTCTCTTTGGCGCGATAGACCTGGAGATTAAGTTTGAGTTTGTCCGTTAACTCATCAATAAACTGGTAGGTTTCCGGGAACAGGTAGCCGGTATCGGTGAGGATCACCGGATATCCGGGCGAATCTGATTCACCAGATGCAGACTCACCGCCGCCTGGATACCAAAGCTTGAGGAGAGCACGTATTCGCCGGCAGGTTTTCCAGCGCCCAGGACACGCGCTCCTCAGCGCTCAGTTTTTCCAGTTCGGCGTTGGTTTCGGCCAGCGCCAGTACGCGATCGACTTTTGGCAGGTCGTTCAGGGCGTTTAGATCGAGTTTGGACATATGGACCTCGTTTGTGTGTTTCCCCTCACCCCGGCCCTCTCCCAAAGGGGCGAGGGAGAAAACCGAACGGTCCCCTCTCCCTGCGGGAGAGGGTTAGGGTGAGGGGGACGGTGTTATTCCCAGAAATCACGCGCTGGATCGAGCACCGGGCGAATGATGCCCGCACGCACCGTAAAGTCGCCGAAGCCTTCACCCGCTTCACGCTCTTTCGCCCAGCGCCCAACCAGTTCGTCAACAGAATCGAGAATTTCTGATTCAGTAATATTTTCGCGATACATACGCGGAATACGCGTCCCATGCGGTTGCCGCCCAGATGCACGTTGTAGCGACCCGGCGCTTTGCCCACCAGCCCAGCTCCGCCAGCATCGCGCGGCCACAGCCGTTCGGGCAGCCGGTCACGCGCATCACAATATGCTCGTCCGGGATGCCGTGTTTTTCCAGAATCGCTTCGACTTTGTCCGTGAACGACGGCAGGAAACGCTCGGCTTCCGCCATCGCCAGCGGGCAGGTCGGGAACGACACGCAGGCCATCGAGTTTTCGCGCTGCGGTTTCACCGCATTCATCAACCCGTGGTCGCGCGCCAGCTTCTCGATCTTCGCTTTCTGGCTTTCCGGCACGCTGGCGATAATCAGGTTCTGGTTAGCGGTGATGCGGAAATCGCCTTTGTGGATCTTCGCGATCTCCAGCAGGCCGGTTTTCAGCGGACGTCCCGGGTAATCCAGGATACGACCGTTTTCGATAAACAGCGTCAGGTGCCAGTTGTTGTCGATCCCTTTCACCCAACCGATGCGATCGCCGCGACCGGTAAACTCATACGGACGGATCGGCTCGAATTTGATCCCCGCGCGACGCTCAACTTCTTCTTTGAACGTGTCGACACCGACGCGCTCAAGCGTGTATTTGGTTTTCGCATTTTTACGGTCGGTACGGTTACCCCAGTCACGCTGGGTCGTCACCACCGCTTCCGCTACCGCCAGGGTATGCTCCAGCGGCAGGAAGCCGAACTCGCTGGCCGTACGCGCGTAGGTTTTCTTATTACCGTGCTCAATAGACAGGCCGCCGCCGACCAGCAGGTTAAAGCCCACCAGCTTGCCATTTTCAGCAATCGCCACGAAGTTCATGTCGTTGGCGTGCAGATCGATATCATTCTGCGGCGGATCACCACCGTGGTTTTGAATTTACGCGGCAGATAGGTTGCGCCGAGGATCGGTTCTTCGTCGGTGGTCGCGACCTTCTCCTGATCGAGCCAGATCTCCGCATAGGCGCGGGTGCGCGGCAGCAAATGCTCAGAGATCTTTTTCGCCCACTCGTAGGCTTCCGCGTGCAGCTGCGACTCATACGGGTTGGAGGTGCACAGCACGTTACGGTTCATGTCGTTGGCAGTCGCCAGCGCATCCAGCCCACCGAATGCAGCATCTGATGCACCGGTTTGACATTCTTCTTCAGAATACCGTGGAACTGGAAGGTCTGACGGTTGGTCAGACGGATGCTGCCGTAAATCGTGTTGTCAGCGGCGAATTTGTCGATCGCCTTCCACTGGGTGGTGGTGATCACTCCGCCCGGCAGACGGCAGCGCAGCAGCATCGCGTGACGCGGCTCCAGCTTCTGCTCGGCGCGCTCGGCACGAATGTCACGGTCATCCTGCTGGTACATGCCGTGGAAACGGATCAGCAGGAAGTTATCGCCGTGGAAGCCGCCGGTCAGGCCGTCATTCAGGTCTTCCGCGATGGTGCCGCGCAGGAAATTACTTTCACGCTTCATGCGCTCTGCGTCAGTCAGTTTGCCTTCGACCACTAAAGGCCCTGGGTGTTTTTCGCTCATTAGTAGACATCTCGCTGATAACGGCGCTCGACGCGCAGCTCACTTAAAAATTCATCCGCCGCTTCGATGTCCATTGCACCGAATTCAGCAATCACTTCCAGCAACGCCTGCTCAACGTCTTTCGCCATGCGATTGGCGTCGCCGCAGACATAAATGTGGGCACCGTCATTGATCCAGCGCCACAGCTCCGCGCCCTGTTCGCGCAGTTTGTCTTGTACGTAGATTTTTTCTTTTTGATCGCGAGACCAGGCCAGATCGATCCGGCTCAGCACGCCTTCTTTCACGTAACGCTGCCATTCAACCTGATAAAGGAAATCTTCGGTGAAGTGCGGGTTACCAAAGAACAGCCAGTTCTTGCCTTCCGCACCGTCGGCGGCGCGCTGCTGCATAAAGGCGCGGAACGGCGCGATACCGGTGCCCGGACCAATCATAATCACCGGGGTCTGCGGGTTAGCCGGCAGGCGGAAGTTGTCATTGTGCTCGATGAACACGCGCACTTCGCCCTCTTCTTCCACGCGGTCGGCGAGGAAGCTGGAAGCTCCGCCGGCGCGGGCGCGGCCTTCAATCTCGTAACGCACAACGCCGACGGTCACGTGCACTTCGCTTTCAACTTCCGCCTGCGCGGAGGCGATGGAGTACAGACGCGGCGTCAGCGGACGCAGCAGGCCGATTAATGCTTCAGCGTCGAGCTGCGCCGGGGAAAAACGCACCATATCGACGATAGGCGTGGTGGCTGCATACTGCTGAAGCGGCGTTTTATCACCCACCAGCGGCAGCAGAGACTCGCTGCGCGTCAGCGTGGCGTAATTTTCCACGATATTTGCGGTATTCACCGTCAGTTCAAAGTGCCACTGCAGCGCTTCGGCCAGCGGCAGGGTTTTGCCGTTGACGGTAACGGGCTCATCACCTTTCAGCCACAGCAGCTCAACCAGCTCTTGCACCAGCGCAGGATCATTCTGATACCACACGCCCAGCGCATCGCCTGGCTGATAGCGCAGGCCTGAATCACCGAGGTCAATTTCAATATGGCGGACATCTTTTTCAGAATCGCGACCGGTGATTTTCTGGTTGACCGACAAGGACGCCGACAGCGGCGCCTCTTTGGTGTACGGCTGGAGTGAATGTCGTTCACCGCCCGCTTGCTGCCGCCTGCACGGAAGGTGCAGCCGGCGCGCGGCTTTCAGTACTTCAACCAGACGCGCACGCCATTCCGCCGCGGCGGCCTGGTACTCCACGTCTGCATCGACGCGGTCGAGCAGGCGCTCACCGCCAAGCTCAGCCAGCTTGCTGTCAAAGTCTTTCCCTGCCTGGCAGAAAAACTCATAGGAAGTATCGCCAAGGCCAGCACCGCAAAGGCGGTATCGGTCAGCTTCGGCGCTTTTTTCGAGAACAGGAATTTATGCAGCGCTACCGCTTCTTCCGGCGTTTCCCTTCACCCTGCGTAGAGGTCACAACAACCAGCAGCTTTTCCGACGCGATTTGTTTGAATTTATAATCCCGGCGTTCACCAGGTTCACGTTCAGTTTGGCGGCCAGCAGATCGTCACGCAGCGCTTCCGCGACGCGGCGGGCATTGCCAGTCTGCGAGGCGGAAATCAGCGTAATGGCCGGACTTCGACGGCAGCCGGTGCGGCGGAGACGGCTACGGCGCCAGGCTGCTGATTAAGCACGCCCCAAAAATAGCCAGAAACCCAGGCAAGCTGGGTGGGTGATAAATCAGTAGTGGCCGCCTGAAGGCGCGCTAACTGCTCCGGATTAAGCGGGAGCAAAGCTGAAGGGGAGACTGTGTTGTCATGCGTTGTTATGTTCCAGTAGCAAAGCTGTTTCTAATCAGAAAAAACAAAACTGAATGTAAGGTTAACGACGTGGATAATAACAATTAAAGAAGGGATAGAAATATCAAATAACCAAATGGACTAACCTCTTTTCCTGGTAGTTAATAGCACTAAAACAGATTAAATAAATTATTGATATAAATAGATAATAATTATCACCGTGCACAATTAATGTTCTCTTTGGACATTTATCCCTTTTAGTTAATGCAGAAAAATGTGCATTCGGGTACTATGCGGCGTTTTTTTCCGCAAGACTGAGAGTTCATGATGTCCACCACACTGTTTAAAGATTTCACCTTCGAAGCCGCCCATCATCTGCCACATGTGCCGGAAGGGCATAAGTGCGGTCGCCTGCACGGCCACTCGTTTATGGTGCGTCTTGAGATTACCGGTGAAGTTGATCCCCATACCGGTTGGATCATGGATTTTGCCGAACTGAAAGCGGCGTTCAAACCGACCTACGATCGTCTGGATCACTACTATCTGAACGATATTCCGGGTCTGGAAAACCCGACCAGCGAAGTGCTTTCCCGCTGGATCTGGGAACAGGTTAAACCGGTTGTGCCGCTGCTTAGCGCGGTAATGGTGAAAGAAACCTGTACCGCTGGCTGCGTCTACCGCGGCGAGTAAGTCAGGCGGCAAGCGGGGAGTCGGTTCGCGTCTCCCCGTTTCCCTTCCGTCGTCTCCTATCACATTCATTTCCCTAATCTTTCAGAATGCGGCATCCGCCCAGGAAAAATGACGAAGTTCTGTCACACTCTTTGGGTTGGTTAATACATTGTGAGGAATAAGGGATGAAAAAAACGCTTCTCGCCGCAGCAATGCCGGCACTGTTATTGTTCTCAGGGCTGAGCCAGGCGCAAACCCCACCTGAAGGCTATCAACTTCAGCAGGTGCTGGTGATGAGCCGTCACAACCTGCGCGCGCCGCTGGCGACTAACGGTAGCGTGCTCGAACAGTCGACGCCAAATGCCTGGCCGGAATGGGACGTTCCGGCGGACAGCTCACCACCAAAGGCGGCGTGCTCGAAGTCTATATGGGCCACTATATGCGTGAATGGCTGGCGCAGCAGGGAATGGTCACCAGCGGGGAATGCCCGGCGCCGGACACGGTATACGCCTATGCCAACAGCCTGCAACGCACCGTTGCCACCGCCCAGTTCTTTATTAACGGCGCCTTCCCGGCTGCGACGTTGTCGTCCACCACCAGGAAAAAATGGGCACCATGGACCCAACCTTTAACCCGGTGATCACCGACGACTCTGCCTCATTCCGTGAGAAGGCAGTACAGGCGATGGAGAAAGCGCGGCAGGCTCAACAGCTCGACGAGAGCTATAAGCTGCTGGCGCAGATTGCCCGTTATCAGGATTCTCCTTCCTGCAAAGAGAAACAACAGTGTTCGCTGAGCGATGCCAAAGACAGCTTTAGCGCCAACTACCAGAAGGAGCCGGGCGTTAAAGGGCCGCTGGCAATCGGTAACTCGCTGGTCGATGCGTTCACGCTGCAATATTACGAAGGGTTCCCGCTTGACCAGGTGGCCTGGGGGAAATTAAAACCGATCAGCAGTGGCGTCTGCTGTCAAAACTTAAAAACGGCTATCAGGACAGCCTGTTCACCTCGCCAGAAGTCGCGCGTAACGTAGCAAAACCGCTGGTGAAATATATCGATAATGCGCTGGTAACCGAAGCGGCGAAAACGCCGAAAATCACGGTTCTGGTGGGTCATGACTCGAACATTGCTTCGCTGCTGACGGCGCTGGATTTCAACGCCTACACGTTGCCAGGTCAGTACGAACGCACGCCAATCGGCGGGAAAATTGTGTTCCAGCGCTGGCATGATACGCCAGCAAATCGGGATTTGATGAAGATTGAGTATGTTTATCAGAGCGCCGAGCAGTTGCGTAATGCGGATGCATTAACCCTGAAAACACCGCCGCAGCGCGTCACGCTGTCGCTAAAAGGCTGCCCGGTTGATGCGAACGGTTTCTGCCCGATGGACACCTTCTCGAAAGTTATGAACGACGCGGCGAAGTAAAGCTGAACGTCCCGGCTGAGCGAAGCGATGCTGGATGTTTCCGGAGGAGACGCGATGCGCCTCCTCCGGCGGCAAATATCATCAGGCAATATTCAGATACTTGTGCGTCTGCATCGACAGACGCCAGTTGCGCGCAATGCAGGTTTCAATGCACAGACGGGTAGCATCGTCTTTCTGGCTAATTGGCTGCAAGGCAATAATCCGCGGCTTCTCGTCAGAGAGCGTCTCCAGCAGTTCGTCCAGCGCTTCAATATCGCGCACGCGGCCTACCGGATGCTTGATTTCATCGGCGCGTTCCAGCGCCTGCGACAGCACATCGTAGCCGCCGCGCATGTTCACCTTCGGCGACACGGTCACCCAGGTGTTCGGCGTGCAGCGCACTTCATGGGTACCGCTGGTTTCAATCTGGCAGCTAAAGCCATTCTGCTCAAGCAGCGCGGTAAGCGGAGTTAAGTCGTGAATGCACGGCTCACCGCCGGTAATCACCACGTGACGCGCGGTCCAGCCCTGACGGCTAATAATCGCCAGCAGATCGTCGCTGCTTGCCGCCCCCACTTATCGCTCTCTTTGGTTTTCGCCAGGATACTGAACAGAGACACTTCCCGATCCTCGAGCTTATCCCAGGTATGTTTGGTGTCACACCAGGCACAGCCTACCGGGCATCCCTGTAAACGAATAAAGATGGCGGGACGCCAGTAAAATAACCTTCACCCTGCAGGGTCTGAAACATCTCGTTAATCGGGTACTGCATCATCGGCTCTTCAGTAGTGGTAAACCGTCATTATTGCATATTTCGCGCCAGCGATCCCTCGCACTTCTTGCGCAACCGCACGTTGCTTTTTTGCCGACGCACTTAACGGGGCTTTTCTGTGATGTATCCAATCCTTTTGATGAAAATTAACATTTTCATTACATCGTTATTCGCCCTCTTTCACTGTTTAACATGTTGCTGCGTGATTCAAATTGGTATGACACATTTTCGTGAGTAATATCCAAAACCGGCTACATATCATACCAATTATAAATTTTGACAAGGAAAAAGGATGAACGCGTTTGCTGAAGCCCTGCCGGTGATCTGGGTCGCCCTGGGCGTTGTACTGCTACTTATTCTCAATATGAAATTTAAGATCAACGGGATGCTGGCGCTGCTGCTGGCGGCGATTTTTGTTGGCGTCTGTGAAGGATTGCCGCTGGAGGCTATCGGGAAATCGATTGAAGCGGGCGTGGGCAGCACGCTGGGCATCTGGCGTTAATCATTCTGTTCGGTGCGATCCTCGGCAAGCTGATGGTCGATTCCGGCGCGGCCCAGCGTGTCTCCTCAACTTTGCTGCAAAGCTTCGGGCCAAAAAAGGTGCAGTGGGCAATCATGGTCATTGGCCTGATATTCGGCCTGGCGATGTTTTACGAGGTTGCTTTCCTGATCCTCGCGCCGCTGGTGATCAGTATTGCTCGCGAAGCCAAAATTCCGTTCCTGAAACTCGGCATCACGATGGTCGCCGCCGCGACAACCGCGCATAGCCTGTTTCCGCCGCAGCCAGGCCCAACGGCGCTGGTTGCCGCTTTCCACGCCGATATGGGGATGGTCTATATCTACGGCGTTATCGTCGCTATTCCAACGGTCATCTGCTCGGGCATTCTGCTGCCAAAACTGCTGGGCAATCTGGAGCGTCCAATTCCACAACTGCTGGAGTCACAGAAGGTCTTTCGCGATGACGAAATGCCGTCGTTCGCCACCAGCCTGCTGGTGCCGCTCATTCCGGCAATCATCATCACCGGCGTGACCGTGATTAAGCTGTTTATCCCGGCAGGAGCCAGCGTTATCTCGTTCCTTAACTTTATCGGTAGCGCGCAGGTCAGCATGCTGATTGCCGTACTGGTCGCGCTGTATGCATTCGGTACCGCGCGCGGTAAATCGATGACCGAGGTGATGAGCTCTTACTCCACCGCCATTGAGAAAGTGGCGCTGGTCGTCTTTATCATCGGTGCAGGTGGCGCCTTTAAGCAGATCATTATGGATACCGGCGTGGGGGATTACATCGCCGATATGATGCGTACCTCTTCCGTCTCGCCGTTGATTATGGCGTGGTTTATCACCGTGCTGCTGCGTCTGGCTACCGGTGCAGGTACCGTCTCGGCGATTACCGCGGCGGGTATTGTGGGGCCAATGATTACGACTTTTAATGTTGATCCGGCGTTGATGGTGCTGGCGACCGCCTCGGGAAGCAACACGCTAACCCACGTCAATGATGCCGCATTCTGGTTATTCAAAGAGTATTTTGGCCTGTCGATTAAAGACACCTTCAAAACCTGGGGACTTTTAGAATTAACTAACTCCGTTGTCGGTCTGTTAATTGTATTATTGCTCGATTTAATTATCTAAATATTTCCCAAAAACAATTTTTATAAACAATCCGTAGCCAAGCCCGCTACGGATTGTTTTTCTTCTTTTAGAATGGCATTTATGGTGTAACAAAAAATGTTTATTTTTACAGTTAAGATACAACTATTAGTTTTATACAATCCTTAACAAACAACAAGTTATCATTGAAAATAAGATTTATTGAATCTTTTTAAATATCAAGATGTCAAATTTAATCCGCGCCAGTACGTAAGCTTAAAATAAGCTTAAGCTCTCCCTTTATTACCCCTTCTTTATTTAAGCGCCGTTTACTTTTCCGATCCTAGAATCCGCAAATCAACCATGACGAGACAGTATTCATGAATACATTATTAATCACGGGCGTTACCGGTTTTCTTGGCGGCGCGGCGCTGGAAGCCATTCTCAATACCCACAGCGACGTTAATTTACTGCTGTTAGTCCGTGCAGATAACGGTGAAGCCGCTGTCGCAAGGGTTAAGGATAACTTACGTAAATTCAATATCGATGAAGAGAAGCTGGCGAAGCTCGCCCCACGCCATATCCTGCTGGGTGACTTAGCCTACCCGGAGAGTTTTCTCAATGATGCGCGTCTGGACAAGGTAACCCACGTGCTGAACTGCGCCGCTGTGGCTTCCTTTGGCAGCAACCCGCTGATCTGGAAGGTGAACGTAGAAGGTACGCTACAGTTTGCTCGCCGTATGGCAAAGGTGGAAGGCTTACAGCGCTTTCTACACGTCGGTACGGCAATGTCCTGCTCGCCAGAGCCGGACTCTCTGGTCGCTGAAAGCGCAGAGTTCCGCGAGCGGGCCGAACACCTGGTAGAGTACACGCATTCCAAATCGACCATCGAACAGCTGATGCAACAGCAGCTTCCAACGCTGCCCTGATTATCGCCCGTCCTTCGATCGTAGTCGGCCATACTCGCCACGGCTGCCAGCCGTCCAGCAGCATTTTCTGGGTCTTCAGCATGGGGCTGATGCTGCAAAAATTCCTGTGCTCGATGGAAGACAGAATTGATGTGGTGCCGGTGGATTACTGTGCCAACGCGCTGCTTCTGCTGCTGGATGCACCGCTGGTACAAGGGGAAGTGATACATATCTCGGCAGGAGAAGAGAATAGCGTTCGCTTTGCCGATATTGATTATGCGATGGCGCAAGCCCTGGAGCAGGCACCGGTTGGCGACCGCTATGCGCAAGTCAGCTATGAAGCGCTGGTGCAAATGCGGCGCGAACTGAAAGGTATTTTTGGTCCTGCAACGAGCGGCTGATGCTGAAAGCGATGCGGCTGTATGGCGCTTTCGCCACGCTGAACGTGCGATTTAGCAACGACAAGTTGCTCAGTATCGGCATGCCAAAACCACCGCGCTTTACCGACTATATTGATCGCTGCGTACAAACCACGCGTGGACTCTCAATTCCACAGCAGATGGCGGTCGATTTTAAGTAAAAAAAAATGCCAGCCCAAAGGCTGGCATTTCTATATCAGATAAAGACAGGATTACGCCTGACCTTTGATCTCTTTACGACCGTTGTACGGAGCCTGTGCACCCAGCGCTTCTTCGATACGAATCAGCTGGTTGTACTTAGCAACGCGGTCAGAACGGCTCATAGAACCGGTTTTGATCTGGCCAGCAGCGGTACCAACAGCCAGGTCAGCGATGGTAGCGTCTTCAGTTTCGCCAGAACGGTGAGAGATGACAGCGGTGTAGCCAGCGTCTTTCGCCATTTTGATCGCAGCCAGAGTTTCGGTCAGGGAACCGATCTGGTTGAATTTGATCAGGATGGAGTTAACGATGCCTTTCTCGATACCTTCTTTCAGGATCTTGGTGTTGGTTACGAACAGATCGTCACCAACCAGCTGGATTTTGTCGCCCAGAACTTTAGTCTGGTATGCGAAACCAGTCCAGTCAGACTCGTCCAGACCATCTTCGATGGAAACGATCGGGTACTGTTTGGTCAGGTCTTCCAGGAAGTGAGTGAATTCTTCAGAGGTGAACGCTTTGTTGCCTTCGCCAGCCAGAACGTATTTACCGTCTTTGTAGAATTCAGAAGCTGCACAGTCCATCGCCAGAGTGATGTCGGTGCCCAGCTCGTAGCCAGCAGCTTTAACAGCTTCAGCGATAACAGCCAGTGCTTCAGCGTTGGAACCCAGGTTCGGCGCGTAGCCGCCTTCGTCACCAACTGCAGTGTTCATACCTTTAGCTTTCAGAACTTTAGCCAGGTTGTGGAACACTTCAGAACCCATACGTACGGCTTCTTTCAGGGATTTCGCGCCAACCGGCTGAATCATGAATTCCTGAATGTCGACGTTGTTGTCAGCGTGCTCACCGCCGTTGATGATGTTCATCATCGGAACCGGCATGGAGTATTTGCCCGGAGTGCCGTTCAGTTCAGCGATGTGAGCGTACAGCGGCAGGCCTTTAGCGGCAGCTGCTGCTTTGGCGTTCGCCAGGGAAACAGCCAGGATTGCGTTCGCGCCGAAGTTGGATTTGTTCTCAGTACCGTCCAGATCGATCATGATCTTGTCGATGCCAGCCTGATCTTTAGCATCTTTACCCAGCAGAGCCTGAGCAATCGGGCCGTTAACAGCGGCAACAGCTTTCAGTACGCCTTTACCCATGAAACGGGATTTGTCGCCATCGCGCAGTTCCAGCGCTTCGCGGGAACCAGTAGAAGCACCTGACGGGGCAGCTGCCATACCGACGAAACCACCTTCCAGGTGTACTTCAGCTTCAACAGTCGGGTTACCACGGGAGTCGATGATTTCACGACCGATGATTTTAACGATTTTGGACATTAGGTTTTCCTCAGTACAAGTTAAACTAAAACTCCAGACAAACAACGCCCCTCGTGGGGCGCTGCCGTTCTAACTTTTTTTACTTCGCTTGACGCTTCTGGTACTCGCCAGCGGCTTTCACAAAGCCAGCAAACAGCGGGTGCCCATCACGCGGCGTAGAAGTAAACTCCGGATGGAACTGACAAGCAACGAACCACGGGTGATTCGGAACTTCGATGATCTCGACCAACTGATCATCACCGGAACGGCCCGCAACGCGCAGACCTGCAGCTTCAATCTGTTTCAACAACATGTTGTTGACTTCATAGCGGTGACGGTGACGTTCAACGATTGTTGGCGCGCCGTACATCTGACGAACCAGGCTGTCATCGCTAAGCTGGCACTGCTGCGCGCCAAGGCGCATGGTGCCGCCGAGGTCGCTCTTTTCAGTACGAACTTCGACATTGCCTTCTTCATCACGCCATTCAGTAATGAGCGCCACAACCGGGTACTTACAGTCTGGCACAAATTCCGTAGAGTTGGCGTTGTCCATCCCCGCAACGTTGCGCGCGAATTCGATCAGCGCAACCTGCATACCCAGGCAAATGCCCAGATAAGGAATATTGTTTTCACGCGCGTAGCGTGCGGTAGCGATCTTACCTTCTACGCCACGGTAGCCGAAGCCGCCTGGGATCAGGATAGCATCTAAATCTTTCAGAATTTCGACGCCGCGCGTTTCCACATCCTGCGAATCAATCAGCTTGATGTTGACGCTGACGCGGTTTTTCAGGCCACCGTGTTTCAGCGCTTCGATAACCGATTTGTAGGCGTCCGGCAGTTCAATGTACTTGCCGACCATACCAATGGTCACTTCGCCTGCCGGGTTCGCTTCTTCGTAAATAACCTGTTCCCATTCGGACAGATTCGCTTCCGGGCAGTTCAAGCTGAATCGTTTACAAATATAATCGTCCAGCCCTGAGATTTCAACAGGCCTGGAATTTTATAAATGGAATCGACATCTTTCATCGAAATAACCGCTTTTTCTGGCACATTACAGAACAATGCAATTTTTGCACGTTCATTTGCCGGAATCGCGCGATCGGAGCGGCAGACCAGGATATCTGGCTGAATACCGATGGACAGCAGTTCTTTAACGGAGTGCTGAGTCGGTTTGGTTTTCACTTCACCGGCAGCCGCCATATATGGCACCAGCGTCAGGTGCATGAACAGCGCATTCTCACGACCGATATCCACCGCTAATTGACGAATCGCTTCCAGGAACGGCAGAGATTCGATATCGCCGACGGTGCCGCCGATTTCAACCAGCACCACATCGTGGCCTTCGCCACCGGCAAGCACGCGCTCTTTGATCGCGTTAGTGATATGCGGGATAACCTGTACGGTCGCGCCCAGATAGTCGCCACGGCGCTCTTTGCGCAGGACGTCTGAGTAAATACGGCCAGTAGTGAAGTTGTTACGGCGAGTCATTTTGGTGCGGATGAAACGCTCGTAGTGACCCAGGTCCAGGTCGGTTTCAGCGCCGTCTTCGGTAACGAACACTTCCCCGTGTTGGATCGGGCTCATGGTACCAGGATCGACGTTGATATACGGATCCAGTTTCATCATGGTGACGTTAAGGCCACGGGCTTCAAGAATGGCTGCCAGGGAGGCTGCGGCAATGCCTTTACCCAGAGAGGATACGACCCCGCCGGTCACAAAAATATAGTTCGTTGTCATGCTGAACCTGAGAAGTTAGGGTGAAACGATGGAATAACCAAGACGGGAAAGTAGTATACCCGAACATGGCGAGCGCCACAAACTTTCATTCTCGCTCCTCAATCGCCGCAGAAACAAACATGGGGAGTGAGAAAATAGCCCCTTTTGGGTAAATGTTTTTGACGCAAATCAAGCGCTTGTCATTTAAGATTTCGCACTTTTCGCCCTTTCCCGCAAAAATTCTTTAGAGATCATGTTCCTGCTGTTTTACCTGTTGCCAAACTTCTTCCATCAAATCCAGGTCTACGCCGGTCATTTCCAGGCCTCGCTCAGCGACAATTCGCTCAACCTCGCGGAAACGACGCTCAAATTTTTCATTCGCTTTTTGCAGCGCGGTCTCGGCTTTGACGCCTAAATGACGTGAAAGATTGACGGTGGCGAACAGCAGGTCGCCCATTTCCTCTTCCAGTCTAGCTTCATCGACGACCGCCTGCCTGGCTTCGTCCATGACTTCATCAATTTCTTCGTACACTTTGTCCAGCACCGGGCCCAGCGTCGTCCAGTCAAAACCCACCGCCGAACAGCGTTTCTGGATTTTGTGTGCCCGCATCAGCGCCGGGAAAGCGCGAGGAATATCGTCCAGCGCGGAGTGCTGCGCTTTTTCAGCGCGTTCGGCGGTTTTGATCTGCTCCCAGCGGGTCAGCACTTCCTGACTGCTGCCGGCATTTGCATCGCCGAAGATGTGCGGGTGGCGACGTTCCAGCTTGTCGCTGATGGCGGCGCAAATGTCGTTGAAATCAAAGCGCCCTTCTTCCTGAGCCATCTGGGCGTAGAACACCACCTGGAACAGCAGGTCGCCAAGTTCACCGCGCAGGTCGTCAAAATCTTCGCGAGCGATGGCATCGAGTACTTCGTAGGTTTCTTCCAGCGTGTAGGGGCGATGGAGCTGAACGTCTGCTCTTTATCCCACGGGCAGCCGTTTTCCGGGTCACGCAGGCGCTGCATAATACCGAGCAGTCGGTCGATTTGAGTCATGGTGTTTCCTTGCAAAAATAGAGCGTTACCCTCTCCCAACAGGGAGAGGGTAAGGGGAAATTAACCGCCGTGCAGTCGACGCGCATCGATCACGTCCGGCACCTGGTTCAGCTTGCCAAGCACGCGGCCCAGCACCTGCAGGTTGTAGATTTCAATGGTCATGTCGATGGTCGCCATCTGCTGCTTGGTATCGCTGCGGCTGGCTACGCCCAGAACGTTGACCTTTTCGTTGGCGAGAATGGTGGTGATATCGCGCAGCAGGCCGCTGCGGTCGTTAGCCTGCACGCGCACCACCAGCGAGTAACCCGCCGAGTAGCTTTCGCCCCACACCGCATCAACGATACGTTCCGGCGCGTGCGATTGCAGCTCCGCCAACTGTTCACAGTCCGCGCGGTGCACCGAAATGCCGCGCCCCTGGGTAATGAAACCGACAATTTCATCGCCAGGAATCGGCTGGCAGCAACGGGCAATGTGGTGCATCAGGTTGCCAACACCTTCAACCACCACGCGACCGTTGTCTTTGCTGCGGTTTTGCGGCGTGTAAGATTTCTGCTGCAGCTGTTTAAGCGCGGCGGCATCCTGTTCAGCGGCGCTCGGTTTATTGAACTGCGCCTGCAGGAAATTCACCATCTGATTGAGGCGAATATCACCGCCGCCAATCGCCGCCAGCAGCTCTTCCACGTCGTTAAAGTTGTAGCGCGGCAGCAGGTGCTTTTCGGCTTCTTTAAGGCTGATGCCCAGATGTTCCAGCTCGTCGTCGAGGATCTGCCGCCCGGCCAGCACGTTCTTGTCTTTATCCTGTTTACGGAACCAGGCGTGGATTTTCGAACGCCCGCGGCTGGTTGTCACATAGCCCAGGTTCGGGTTCAGCCAGTCGCGGCTTGGGTTCGGCTGCTTCTGGGTGATGATTTCAATCTGGTCGCCCATCTGCAGTTGATAGGTGAACGGCACGATGCGCCCGCCGATCTTCGCGCCGATGCAGCGGTGTCCGACATCGCTGTGAATGTGGTAGGCAAAGTCCAGCGGCGTGGAGCCGGCCGGCAGATCCACCACGTCGCCTTTCGGCGTAAACACGTAGACGCGGTCATCAAAGACCTGGCTGCGCACTTCGTCGAGCATTTCGCCCGAATCGGCCATCTCTTCCTGCCACGCAATCAGCTTACGCAGCCAGGCGATACGATCTTCGTGGCCGGAGCGCGCGCCGCTGGCGGTACCTTCTTTGTACTTCCAGTGCGCGGCGACGCCCAGCTCGGCATCTTCGTGCATCTGTTTAGTACGAATCTGGATCTCAACCGTTTTGCCGCCAGGCCCAGCACCACGGTATGGATGGACTGATAGCCGTTCGGTTTCGGGTTGGCGACGTAGTCGTCGAACTCATCCGGCAGGTGGCGATAGTGAGTGTGTACTATCCCAGCGCGGCGTAGCAATCCTGCAGGCGCTCGGCGACGATACGCACCGCACGCACGTCAAACAACTCGTCGAACGCGAGATGTTTTTTCTGCATTTTGCGCCAGATGCTGTAGATATGCTTCGGACGACCGTAAACCTCGGCTTTTACCCCTTCGGTTTTCATTTCACTGCGCAGGTGGCCGACGAAGTCATTGATGTAATGCTCACGGTCAATACGACGCTCGTGCAGCAGTTTGGCAATACGTTTGTATTCCGCCGGGTGCAGGTAGCGGAAGCAGTAATCTTCCAGCTCCCATTTGAGCTGGCCAATGCCGAGACGGTTCGCGAGCGGCGCGTAGATGTTGGTACACTCTTTCGCCGCCAGCACGCGCTCATCTTCCGGCGCATCCTTCACCTCACGCAGGTGGGCAATACGCTCGGCGAGCTTGATGACCACGCAGCGGAAATCGTCGACCATCGCCAGCAGCATGCGACGGACGTTGTCTACCTGTTCGGAGGAGACCGCGTCAGTATGGGTGGCCTTCAGTTGGCGGATGGCCGCCATGTCGCGCACGCCGTGAATCAGCGTCACTACCGACTGCCCGGCGCTCTCGCTGAGCACCTCTTCGCTGACCACGTTAGCGTCGACTAACGGGAACAGCAGCGCCGCGCGTAGCGTGTCGTTATCCATACTCAGCGTCGAGAGGATTTCAACCATCTCAACCCGCGCCACAGCATCAGCTCGGCGTCATCACGCCAACGGTTTGGCGGCGACAGTAATCCCAGGTCTCGGCTAAGCGTTCACACGACTGCTGGCTGGAAATTCCCAGACTTGCGATCCATTTCTGTGGGTCAAACTCACCAGCTTTATTGAGATGTGCACTTCTTACCGCAACCATTGTCCTCTCCTTTCAGGGACCGGCCTGTCGAAGTCGACAAGCCACCGTTATTACCTACGCTCAAACAGCACCATAGATTCCTGGTGCCCAGTGTGCGGGAACATATCCAGCATTGCCAGACGCTGAATTTGGTAACCCGCATTCAGCAACGCCTCGCTATCGCGCGCCAATGTCGCCGGATTGCAGGAGACATACACCACCCGCGTCGGCGCTAATTTTATAACATGCTGCATCACGCCCGGTGCGCCAGCACGAGCAGGATCGAGTAAAACTTTGTCAAAACCGTGTTTCGCCCATGCCTGAAGTGTTACATCGTCTTCCAGATTCTCGTGGAAGAAGGTGACATTTTGCAGGTGGTTGAGTTCGGCATTCTCGCGCCCTTTCGCCACCAGCGCAGGCACGCCTTCAACGCCGACCACGCTGGCCGCGCGTTTGGCCAGCGGTAGCGTAAAGTTGCCCATTCCGCAGAATAGATCCAGCACCCGGTCAGTAGGCTGCACGTCCAGCCATGCCAGCGCCGTCGCCACCATCTGCTGATTTACGCCGTCGTTAACCTGAATAAAATCGCGCGGGCTGAAGGTTAAGCGTAGCCCGTCTGAGGAATACCAGGGAGCATCACCGGTAACGCGTTCAAGTATCTCGCTTTCCGGCGCCAGATACAGCGCCACGCCGGAAGAATGCGAAAAGCGTTCCAGTTTTTCTTTATCTTCGCCGTTAAGCGCCGCCGTATGGCGTAGCACCATCAGCGGCCCGTTATCGGCGCTGACCAGCTCCACATGCCCCAAATGACGCAGGCCTTGCAGGCTGCTCAGGCATTCACGCACAGCGGGTAGCAACGCCTCAAGATTGGGCACCAAAACAGGGCATTGCACCACATCGATGATATCGTTCGAGTTGGCCTTGCGAAAACCCATCTGCAAGCGTTGGTTTTTTGGCTGATAATTCAAGCTTAAGCGCGCGCGGCGGCGGTATCCCCAGGCTTCCCCGGCGATAACCTCCTCAACTTCGCGATTCATTAAACGATTCAGCGCCGCACGTTTGCTGCGCTGTTGTAGTGCAACCGACGCATGCTGCTGCTGGCAGCCACCGCAAACGCCAAAGTGCGGGCAGCGCGGTTCAACGCGCTCCGGGCTGTCGCTCAGACGGCGTTTTACCTGGCCACGTGCATACTGTTTTTTGTCTTCCGTCAGGGTAATTTCCGCGCGCTCTTCCGGCAATAACCATTGATGAATAATGCTTTACCGTTGTGGCGCGCCACACCTTGCCCGAAGGGATCAAGACTGCTGACTGTCACGGTTATGATCTGGCGCGTCGTCACGCGCCGTTTTGCAGAGTAGAATTGCGCCATCGTAGAGATTTTTCTCAATCAAATATATTGCACTGATTCTCCCACAACGGACCTCCATGACCAACTACAGCCTGCGTGCAAGAATGATGATTTTGATCCTGGCGCCGACCGTATTAATCGGTTTGCTGCTCAGCATCTTCTTCGTCGTCCACCGCTATAACGACCTGCAGCGTCAACTGGAAGACGCCGGCGCCAGCATTATCGAGCCGCTTGCCGTCTCCAGCGAATACGGTATGAATTTGCAAAACCGTGAGTCGATCGGCCAGTTGATAAGCGTGCTGCACCGTCGCCACTCCGATATCGTACGGGCGATCTCCGTCTATGACGAACACAACAAGCTGTTCGTCACCTCAAACTATCAACTGGATCCTGGCGAGCTGCAGCTGCCGCGCGGCATGCCCTTCCCGCGAAGGCTGAGCGTGACGCGCCACGGCGATATCATGATCCTACGCACGCCGATTATCTCCGAGCACTACTCGCCGGATGAATCACCGCAGTCGGACGCCAAAACGCCGGTCAATATGCTCGGCTACGTAGCGCTGGAGCTGGATCTCAAGTCGGTCAGGCTTCAGCAATATAAAGAGATCTTTATCTCCAGCGTGATGATGCTGTTCTGCATCGGCATTGCGCTGATCTTCGGCTGGCGGTTAATGCAGGATGTCACCGGGCCAATTCGCAACATGGTGAACACCGTTGACCGGATCCGCCGCGGGCAGCTCGACAGCCGCGTTGAGGGCTTTATGCTCGGCGAGCTGGATATGCTGAAAAACGGCATCAACTCGATGGCCATGTCGCTGGCCGCTTATCACGAGGAGATGCAACATAACGTCGACCAGGCCACTTCGGACCTGCGTGAGACGCTCGAACAGATGGAGATCCAAAACGTTGAACTGGATCTCGCCAAGAAGCGCGCCCAGGAAGCGGCGCGCATCAAGTCAGAGTTCCTCGCCAACATGTCGCACGAGCTGCGTACACCGCTCAACGGCGTGATTGGCTTTACCCGGCTGACCTTAAAAACCGAGCTCAATCCGACCCAGCGCGACCACCTCAATACCATCGAACGGTCGGCCAACAACCTGCTGGCGATCATCAACGATGTGCTCGACTTCTCCAAGCTGGAAGCGGGCAAGCTGTTGCTGGAGAGCATTCCGTTCCCGCTGCGCAGTTCGCTGGATGAAGTGGTCACGCTGCTGGCGCATTCGGCGCACGATAAAGGGCTTGAGCTGACGCTGAACATTAAAAATGACGTGCCGGACAACGTCATCGGCGACCCGCTGCGTCTGCAGCAGGTCATTACCAATCTGGTCGGTAACGCCATCAAGTTCACCGAAAACGGCAACATTGACGTTCTGGTAGAACAGCGCGCCGTCAGCAATAACAAGGTACAAATTGAAGTCCAGATTCGCGATACCGGCATCGGTATTCCGGAGCGCGATCAGTCCCGTTTGTTCCAGGCCTTCCGCCAGGCCGATGCCAGCATCTCCCGACGTCACGGCGGCACCGGGCTGGGGCTGGTGATCACGCAAAAACTGGTGCGCGAGATGGGCGGCGATATCTCCTTCCACAGCCAGCCCAACCGTGGTTCAACGTTCTGGTTCAATATCAACCTCGATCTTAATCCGAACGTCATTTCTGAAGGGCCGGATACCAGCAGCCTGCAAGGCAAGCGTATCGCCTACGTGGAGGCCAATGCCGCCGCCGCGCAGGCGACGCTGGATATGCTGGCGACAACGCCGCTCGAGGTCGTCTATGCGGTAAGTATTGCCGCGTTGCCCACCGAGTTCTACGACATTCTGCTGGTTGCCGTACCGGTTTCGGTGCGCGACCTCAGCATTCACCGCGATAAGCTGAGTACCGCGCTCGGCATGACCAACCATCTGGTGCTGGCGCTGCCGTGTCACGCCCAGGTTGACGCCGAGTCGCTGAAACAAAACGGTGCGGCTGCCTGCCTGTTGAAGCCGTTGACCATTACTCGTCTGCTGCCGGTGCTGCAGGAATTCAGCCGCAGTACGCCCACACAGGTGGCCGTCCCGGTGACCGAGCATCGCCTGCCGATGACGGTGATGGCGGTGGACGATAACCCGGCAAACCTGAAACTGATTGGCGCGCTGTTGGACGATCAGGTACAGCACGTTGAGCTGTGCGAAAGCGGACAGCAGGCGATTGAGTGCGCTAAGCAGATGAAATTCGACCTGATTCTGATGGATATCCAGATGCCGGATATCGACGGTATTCGCGCCTGTGAGCTGATTCGTCAGCTTCCGCATCAGCAGCAAACGCCGGTGATTGCGGTCACCGCCCACGCCCTTGCCGGGCAGAAAGAGAAGCTGCTGACCGCCGGCATGAACGACTATCTGGCGAAGCCAATTGAAGAGAACCGTCTGCACGACCTGCTGCTGCGCTATAAGCCAGGCGTCATTACGCCGCCGCGTCCCGCGCAGTCCGCGCCGGTGGAGCCGCCGATCGATCTGAACGCCACGCTGGACTGGCAGTTGGCGCTACGCCAGGCCGCCTATAAGCCGGATCTGGCGCGGGAGATGCTACAAATGCTGATCGCCTTCCTGCCGGAGGTGCGCAATAAGGTGGAGGAGCAGTTGGTCGGCGAAGAGCCGGAGAATCTGGTCGATGCCATTCACAAACTGCACGGCAGCTGCGGCTACAGCGGCGTACCGCGTCTTAAACATCTGTGCCAGCTGATTGAAAGCCAGCTGCGTAGCGGCACCCGGCGGAGGAGCTGGAGCCGGAGCTGCTGGAACTGCTGGATGAAATGGATAATGTGACGCGGGAAACGAAGAAAATGCTGGGCTAGCCCAAACCTGTAGGCCGGATAAGCACAGCGCCATCAGGCTTGTGTGTGATTGCCGGATGGCGGCGTTGCCTTATCCGGCCTACAGCGACTGTCCCACTTTTATCGTCGCCGCGATATTCCGCGCGGCCATACGAACATTCGCCCGGCTTCCGCCAGCGCTTCATCAAGCGAACAGATTCGATGCAGCACGCTAAATACCGCATCCAGCCCATGCTGATGTACAACGCCCACATCAGCCGTCAGGCTACCGGCAATGCCAATCACCGGAATCTGATAACGTTTGGCGACCCGCGCCACGCCTACCGGCACCTTGCCGTGGATCGTCTGGCTATCGATACGCCCTTCCCGGTAATCACCAGATCCGCATCGGCTACCAGCGCATCCAGGTGCAGCGCGTCGGTCACAATATCAATACCCGGTCTCAGGTTTGCGCCGCAAAATGCGTACAGCGCCGCCCCATCCCTCCTGCCGCACCGCCGCCTTCCAGCGTCAGCACATCAAGATCTAAATCTTGCGCAATTTGCCCGGCATAGTGCGCCAATGCACGGTCGAGCTGCACAACCATCTCTGGCGTCGCGCCTTTCTGCGGTCCAAATACCGCCGACGCCCTTCATCACCGACCAGCGGGTTCGTCACATCACAGGCAACATCAATGCGGCATTGCGCCAGGCGCGGATCCAGACCGCTGATGTCAATCGTTGCCAGCGTCGACAGCCCCGCGCCACCGGGCGCAATCGGCTGGCCGTTAGCGGTCAGTAGCTGCGCGCCAAGCGCCTGCACCATGCCTGCGCCGCCGTCGTTGGTGGCGCTACCGCCAATGCCGATAATCATCCGCGTCACGCCAAGATCCAGCGCATGGCGAATCAGCTCTCCGGTGCCCCACGAGGTTGTTTTTAGCGGGTTACGCGCGGCGGGAGGTAAAAGCTCCAGCCCGCTGGCCGCCGCCATTTCAATAAATGCGCAGGATTCATCGCCGGAGATGCCATAAAAGCCCTGCACTGGCTCACCGAGCGGGCCGGTCACCGCAACCTCAACCACCCGCCCTTGTGTTGCCGCCACCATGGCCTCGACGGTCCCTTCTCCGCCATCGGCAACCGGAAGCTTGATGTACTCGGCGTCCGGGTAGATCTCGCGAAATCCCGCTTCAATCGCACTGGCGACCTCGAGGGCGCTCAGGCTTTCCTTGTATGAGTCCGGGCAATCACAATCTTCATAAGCTGTCCTTGTGCGAAGTGGCGGCAGTAAGCTTAGCGCACCATGCAGGGGCGTTTGTTATCAAATGTCCAGTTTGGGATCAGGTACTGCATTCCCATGGCATCATCGCGCGCGCCCAGGCCGTATTGTTGATACAGCGCGTTAGCCTGCATCACCTGGTCCATATCCAGCACAACGCCCAGCCCGGTGTATCAGGCACTTGCACCTTACCGTTTTTAATTTCAAACGGCGCTTTGGTCAGGCGCTGATTACCTTCCTGCCAGATCCAGTGGGTGTCAATGGCGGTAATTTTTCCCGGCGCAGCGGCGGCGACGTGAGTGAACATCGCCAGCGAAATATCGAAGTGGTTATTGGAGTGCGAGCCCCAGGTCAGGCCGAATTCATGGCACAACTGCGCCACGCGTACCGAGCCTTGCATGGTCCAGAAGTGCGGATCCGCCAGCGGAATATCCACCGATTGCAGCGCCAGCGTATGCCCCATCTGCCGCCAGTCGGTGGCAATCATGTTGGTGGCGGTCGGCAGGCCGGTCGCGCGGCGGAATTCCGCCATCACTTCACGGCCGGAGAAGCCCTGCTCGGCGCCGCACGGATCTTCAGCATAGGCCAGCGTCCCTTTCAGGTACTTACCGATTTTGATCGCTTCATCGAGCGACCATGCGCCGTTCGGATCCAGCGTTACACGTGCCTGCGGGAAACGCTTTGCCAGCGCGACGATCGATTCCGCCTCTTCTTCGCCGCCATCACGCCGCCCTTCAGTTTGAAGTCGTTAAAACCGTATTTTTCATACGCGGCCTCCGCCAGACGTACAACGGCATCCGGGTCATCGCCTCATCGTGGCGCAGGCGGTACCAGTCGCACTGCTCATCCGGCTGGCTCTGATACGGCAGCGGCGTCGCCTTGCGGTTACCGATGAAGAACAGATAGCCAAGCATTTCCACTTCACTACGCTGTTGACCCTCGCCAAGCAGCGAGGCCACATTCACTCCCAAATGCTGGCCCAGCAGATCAAGCATGGCCGATTCAATGGCGGTCACAACATGAATCGTGGTGCGTAAGTCGAAGGTTTGCAGGCCGCGCCCGCTGGCATCGCGGTCGGCAAAAGCCGCACGCACGCGGTTCAGGACGTTTTTGTACTCGCCGAGCGTTTTCCCCACCACCAGCGGGATAGATTCTTCCAGGGTGGCGCGAATCTTTTCGCCGCCGGAATCTCCCCACGCCCTTGTGCCCGGCATTATCCTGAATTATCACGATATTTCGGGTAAAGAACGGCGCATGTGCCCCGCTCAGGTTCATCAGCATGCTGTCGCGTCCGGCAACGGGAATCACCTGCATGGACGTGACAACGGGCGTGGAAGTGTGAATGGTCATGGTTAAATCCTTGTCTACTGGGTCGACGGCCGTAAACAGAGCACGGGTATTAACATGCCCAGCCCGACACGTCAGGAGCGAGAAATCTGGCAATCGTTATTATTATGGCTAACAACAGTATAGAAACAGGCGTGCGGCAGCTCATCGTGCAAATGCACAATATTAACGGGGAATATTATTCAACGATGTGGTAAATGAACAAATAGCAGCCGGTGCGACGACGCCGCACCGGAAAGAGGATAAACCTTGCTTATTTAAGCAGCGTTGCCCACTGCTCGACCCATGGATTGGAGACGCTCTCCGGTTCCGGGTCTTCGGAGGCATCGATCATCAGCATGTCGCCAATCCGCTGCGCGCCCTGTTCCTGCAACAGCGCGTCAAAGCGCTTGCCGCCGCCGCAGAAGTTCGCGTAAGTGCTATCGCCCAGCGCGATAATACCGTAGCGCAGATGCGGCTGGTACATATCCTGGAGATCGTTAAACAGCGGCACGATACTATCCGGCAGGTCACCCTGACCGGTGGTGGAGGTCACCACCAGCGCGTATTTACCGGTGTAGCTTTCCCAATCCGCCACCGTCGGGTCTTCAAAGACTTTCGCCTGATGCCCGAGACCGCCGAGAATGGTTTGCGCTTCTTCCGCCACCAGCAGCGAATTGCCGTACATGGTGCCGACAAAAATCCCTACTTCAGCCATGATTTAACTCCCTGTTTACTTCTGGATAGCTTCATCCTGACCGCAGTCGGCGACAAACTCAACCCTTTCATTCTCAGGGAGAAGCCCGCGCCAGCCGAAATGTGATAAAGCCTGCATCCAGACGTCGTCGAGCCCGGCGCGAATCGTCAGCGGTTCGCCGGTAAACGGATGGGTCATCGAGAGTTCGCTGGCGTGCAGCATCAGGCGGTTGCAGCCGAAATGCTCCGCCGCGCTGCGGTTCTGGCGCAGGTCGCCATGCTTGCTGTCGCCAATAATCGGATGACGCAGATGTGCCAGATGGCGGCGCAGTTGGTGTTTGCGGCCGGTTCGTGGGTCCAGCTCTACCAGGCCGTAGCGCGTGGTCGGGTAGCGGCCCGTCGCGACCGGCATTTCCACCGTCGCCATTCCCGGTAGTGAGTGACCGCTGGCTGTGGATCCTTATTCTCACGGGCAAACTTGTCGGCGATTTTATCCAGCTCTTCCACCAGCGGGTAGTCCAGCACCGCTTCATCAGCCAGCCAGCCGCGCACAATGGTGTGGTAGCGCTTGTGAATTTGATGCTGTTCGAACTGCTGCGCCAGCAGCCGTCCGGCTTCGCTGGACAGCCCCATCAGCAGCACGCCGGAGGTCGGACGGTCGAGGCGATGGCGGTAAAGACGTGCTGGCCAATCTGGTCACGTACCGTCTGCATCACCACCACTTTTTCATCGCGATCGAGCCAGCTGCGATGCACCAACCAGCCTGACGGTTTGTTCACCGCCACCAACCATTCGTCCTGGTAGATAATTTCCAGCATCAGTGGGGATCGCTCGTAAAGAAGGCATCCAGCTGCTCAAGCGGCGGCAGGATAATCGCGCGCAGCGGATGCGCGGCGTCGAGCGCCATTTCGTAATACGGCGCGATGGCAAAATCTTTTGGCAGCGGCATTTCGCTATCCAGCAGCTGATGCATGCGCGGGATCAGCACCCACTGGAGCCACTCCAGCGGCTCCAGGGTGTCCATGCAGAACGGCTGTTCGCTGGCAAAGGCGCTTTCGTTCGGCGCCGTCTCCTGCCAGTGCTGATGCTGACGCAGCAGCGTTTCAATAAGCAGTAGTTGGTCGCGTAGGCTGTCGTGGCGTGTCATGGAAACCTCTGAGGAATGAAAATCGCGCGCAGGATACCACTAGTTGGCGGGAAACAAAAAAAGGGGCACTGTAAAAACAGTGCCCCGGTTCGTTTCGCAGCAATCCAGCTACTTTTAGTGCTCCCTGCTCGTCCGTGACAACTTTTCCTGTGGTCTCCTGACCAGTTCGTCCCTAAACGGTTGCTTCCTGCATCACACCACCCCGATGTGATTTCACCCAATCCTTGAGTGTGTCCTGATCTTCCTGATCCACCAGATATCCTGTCTGGCTCTCGTTCTCCGTCCTGGAGGTGTCCTTTAACGCGTTCCTGCGCTATCCTTTTGCTTCATCCTGAAGCCTTTCCTTGAATCACCTTCCCGGTGTGTCCTATGAAGCGTCATCATCCTGATGTTCACTTCATTGTGCGACTCCCTGTCGACGTAGATAGAATCCGCTATTTCGCTTCGTCTTACAAGCGCCCTCAGACAATCCCTTAAGGCTTACACGCAAGAAAATCACCTTATAGAACAATTATCATATTGATATAAAACGAAATTACTAAAACATAGGGATAAGAGTCTTACTTATAATCTGGCGATCTCTCACAGTGCGTGTAAGAGATCTCTCACAAAGGGATGGGCAAACTGTCTTACAGAATAGGCTCAAGTTGAGTCAGGAAACTCGCAAGGGAGGAGGCCAGAGGCAGGCGATTGCGCGTTCCGAGCGTCTCTTTGACCACTTCACCGGTCACGTTACAGACGGAAATCACGTCAAGTTCGCTGTCCAGCGTGGCGATAAACAGCGTCGGCGACAACTTCAGGCGCTTCTGCGTGACCAGGTGACCAATCAGGTTTTCCTGCACGCGACGGAAGTCGTCGGGCTCCACACCTGCAGCAGCGTCAGGGCATCGCCCATGAAAAGCGCTTGCATATCACCCGCATACTGAGTGGTATAATAGGTGTGAATGGGTTGTTGTACCACAATATCCATTGCCCGTTCAACGCCATTTACATTCGGTTCACCGTCAAAGTCCCGCGGTTGCCAGAAGACCGCGTCGCCGCTCGTCGAAACCTGGCATGGCGACGGGATGCCGTAAAGCTCTTCGCTGCGCGGCAGGCTGTTATAGGTGCGCTGCCAGGCATCGCAATAGCGTTGGGTAAAGGCGTGTAATGCGTCTGCAGTCTGCTGATCCACGAATTTCTCTCTTCAGGTTAGCCAGGATACACTAGAAGCCATAGTGTACCTGCTTTATAACGGTGAAACATGTCTTCTTATGATAACCATCAGGCGCTTGCCGGCCTGACGCTCGGTAAAACCACAGATTACCGCGATACCTACGACGCCAGCCTGCTACAGGGCGTTCCGCGCAGCCTGAACCGCGATCCGCTCGGGCTGCACGCCGATTCCCTGCCCTTCCACGGCGCGGATATCTGGACGCTGTACGAGCTTTCCTGGCTCAACGCCAAAGGCCTGCCCCAGGTCGCGGTCGGCCACGTCGAGCTGAGCCACGACACGGTGAACCTGGTCGAGTCAAAGAGCTTTAAGCTCTACCTCAACAGCTTCAACCAGACGCGTTTCGCCCGTTGGGAAGACGTGCAGGAAACGCTGCAACGCGACCTGAGCGCCTGCGCCGAGGGCAACGTGACGGTGGCCCTCTACCGCCTTGATGAGATTGAAGGCCAGCCGATTGCCCATTTCCATGGCAGCTGTATTGATGACCAGGATATCGAGATTGATAACTACCAGTTCAACGCCGACTACCTCGACGGCGCAGCCGGCCAGAAAGTGGTGCAGGAAACGCTGGTCAGCCATCTGTTGAAATCAAACTGCCTGATCACCCACCAGCCGGACTGGGGTTCTGTACAAATTCAATACCGTGGCCCACAGATCGACCGGGAAAAGCTGCTGCGCTATCTGGTCTCTTTCCGCCATCACAACGAGTTCCACGAGCAGTGCGTCGAGCGTATCTTCAACGATATTCTGCGCTTCTGCGCGCCGGAGAGCCTGAGCGTCTACGCGCGATACACTCGCCGCGGCGGGCTGGATATCAACCCGTGGCGGGCAAACGGTGAATTTGTGCCGGCAATTGGCCGTCTGGTGCGCCAGTAAGCTGAACAATTTCTCAATAATGCGCACATTGTTCCGCGACTGAGGTTGTAGTAAACAAGCCAGCGAGGCTATTGTAATCACTAAGGAAGACGATTTTCGTCCCGTTAAGGAGTCCACTTGATTACACATATTAGCCCGCTTGGCTCAATGGATATGTTGTCGCAGCTGGAAGTCGACATGCTTAAACGCACGGCCAGCACCGACCTGTATCAATTGTTCCGCAACTGCTCATTGGCCGTACTGAACTCAGGCAGCCTGACCGATAACAGTAAAGAGCTGCTGTCCCGCTTCGAAAGCTTCGATATTAACGTGCTGCGCCGCGAACGCGGCGTTAAGCTCGAACTGATTAATCCGCCGGAAGAGGCGTTCGTCGACGGGCGCATTATCCGCTCGCTCCAGGCCAACCTGTTCGCCGTGCTGCGCGATATTCTGTTCGTTTACGGGCAGATTCATAACACCGTACGCTTCCCGAATCTCGATCTGGAAAGCTCCGCCCATATCACCAACCTGGTGTTCTCCATTCTGCGCAACGCGCGCGCGCTGCACGTGGGCGAAGCGCCGAGCATGGTGGTGTGCTGGGGCGGTCACTCGATCAACGAAAACGAGTACCTCTACGCGCGTCGCGTGGGTAACCAGCTTGGCCTGCGTGAGTTAAACATCTGCACCGGCTGCGGTCCTGGCGCGATGGAAGCGCCAATGAAGGGCGCCGCGGTCGGCCATGCGCAGCAGCGCTACAAAGAAGGGCGCTTTATCGGCATGACCGAACCGTCGATTATTGCCGCTGAGCCGCCAAACCCGCTGGTGAACGAACTGATCATCATGCCGGATATCGAAAAGCGCCTGGAAGCGTTTGTCCGTATTGCCCACGGGATAATCATCTTTCCAGGCGGCGTAGGTACTGCGGAAGAGCTGCTGTATCTGCTGGGTATCCTGATGAACCCGGCGAATAAAGACCAGGTACTGCCACTTATCCTCACCGGCCCGAAAGAGAGCGCCGACTACTTCCGCGTGCTCGACGAGTTCGTGGTGCATACGCTGGCGAAGGCGCGCGTCGCCACTATAAGATCATCATTGATGATGAAGTGGAAGTGGCGCGCCAGATGAAAAAAGCGATGCCGCTGGTGAAAGAGAACCGCCGCGATACTGGCGACGCCTACAGCTTCAACTGGTCGATGCGCATTGCGCCAGACCTGCAAATGCCGTTTGAGCCGTCGCACGAGAACATGGCAAACCTCAAGCTTTATCCGGATCAACCGGTTGAAGTGCTGGCCGCAGACCTGCGCCGCGCCTTCTCAGGCATCGTGGCGGGCAACGTGAAGGAAGTAGGCATTCGCGCTATCGAAGAGTTTGGTCCGTACAAAATTCACGGCGACAAAGAGATGATGCGCCGCATGGATGAACTGCTACAGGGCTTCGTGGCGCAACACCGCATGAAGTTGCCTGGCTCCGCCTATATACCCTGCTACGAAATCTGCGCCTGATACTATTCGCAGCGCATTTCACTACTTACCGGCGGTCCTCACCGCCGGTTTTTCTCTCAAACCGCACGCATAAACACCCTAATTCGCACAAAGCCAATCGTTTGCGTGCTATATGCAACCGCATATTATTAGCAATAATTATGATTCGGCGCTAAAAAACGCCATTTCCATCATTTTTATCAGCAAAAACATCGTATTTAGCCCCTCCCCATTTACCACACATACTGCGAATGCTAGCCTTCGCGACCATAAATTTTCACTAAAAAGGTTATTACAGTAAAAAGACCTGCAATAACCCTGCTAAAAGTGGATTATTACATTTGGGATCGTGATCACTGATACATTTACCAGTTAAATGTACATTTGCGCTCGTCGAAAATGGTGTTGGGTAAAAATCACAAAAAAACCAATACTTCTAAAATTTAATATTACGTTTTTATTTTTTTTCACTTTATTTGACTAAAAAATTAGCATTTTTCCTTCCTCCAGGAGATACAGATGGAAAACACTCAAACCAGCACGGTCGTCACAGCAGAATCTGCTAGCGGATGGCGCAAAACAGATACGATGTGGATGCTGGGTCTTTACGGCACCGCGATCGGCGCGGCGTACTGTTCCTGCCGATCAATGCCGGCGTCGGCGGCATGATCCCGCTGATCATCATGGCTATCCTCGCCTTCCCGATGACCTTCTTCGCACACCGCGGCCTGACCCGCTTCGTGCTGTCCGGTAAAAATCCGGGCGAAGACATCACCGAAGTCGTTGAAGAGCACTTCGGCGTAGGCGCCGGTAAACTGATTACCCTGCTCTACTTCTTCGCTATCTACCCAATCCTGTTGGTGTACAGCGTAGCAATCACGAACACCGTGGAAAGCTTCCTGGCGCACCAGCTGCACATGACGCCGCCGCCGCGCGCTATCCTGTCGCTGATTCTGATCGTCGGTATGATGACTATCGTGCGTTTCGGTGAGCAGATGATCGTTAAAGCGATGAGCATCCTGGTGTTCCCGTTCGTTGCAGCCCTGATGGTGCTGGCGCTGTACCTGATCCCGCAGTGGAGCGGCGCAGCACTGGAAACCCTGTCCTTCAGCAGCGCAGCCTCTACCGGCAACGGCCTGTGGATGACCCTGTGGCTGGCGATTCCGGTGATGGTATTCTCCTTCAACCACTCGCCGATCATCTCTTCCTTCGCGGTGGCGAAGCGTGAAGAGTACGGTCAGAGCGCAGAGAAGAAGTGTTCCTCTATCCTGGCACGTGCCCACATCATGATGGTGCTGACCGTTATGTTCTTCGTCTTCAGCTGCGTACTGAGCCTGTCCCGGCGGACCTGGCGGCGGCGAAAGAGCAGAACATCTCTATCCTGTCTTACCTGGCGAACCACTTTAACGCGCCGGTTATCGCCTGGATGGCACCGATTATCGCGATTATCGCTATCACCAAATCCTTCCTGGGCCACTACCTGGGCGCACGTGAAGGCTTTAACGGGATGGTGATTAAGTCTCTGCGTAGCAAAGGCAAATCCATCGAAATCAACAAACTGAACAAAATCACTGCACTGTTCATGCTGGTTACCACCTGGATTGTGGCGACCCTGAACCCAAGCATCCTGGGCATGATTGAAACCCTGGGCGGCCCGATCATCGCGATGATTCTGTTCCTGATGCCGATGTATGCGATTCAGAAAGTACCGGCAATGCGTAAGTACAGCGGTCACATCAGCAACGTCTTCGTTGTGCTGGTAGGTCTCATCGCTATCTCCGCAATCTCCTACTCTCTGTTTAGTTAATCCCCCTGCGCCGCCTTTCGGGCGGCGCACCTCGATACACAATGGACGCCTCATGATTAGCGTATTCGATATTTTCAAAATCGGCATTGGTCCTTCCAGCTCACACACCGTCGGGCCAATGAAAGCAGGCAAACAATTCACGGACGACTTGATTGCGCGTGGGATTCTGACTGATATCACTCGCGTAGTCGTCGATGTTTACGGCTCACTCTCTCTGACCGGTAAAGGCCACCATACCGATATCGCCATTATTATGGGTCTGGCTGGAAACCTGCCGGATACGGTGGATATCGATGCCATTCCGGCGTTTATCCAGGACGTGAATACCCATGGCTGCCTGATGCTGGCTAACGGTCAGCACGAAGTGGAATTCCCGGTTGATCAGTGCATGAACTTCCATGCCGACAACCTCTCGCTGCACGAAAACGGCATGCGTATTACCGCGTTGTCAGGTGACAAAGCCGTTTACAGCAAAACCTACTATTCCATCGGCGGCGGTTTTATCGTCGACGAAGAGCACTTCGGCCAACAGACTGAAGCGCCTGTTGCCGTGCCATACCCGTATAAAAGCGCCGCGGATTTACAGCGTCACTGCCAGGAAACCGGCCTGTCGCTGTCTGGCCTGATGATGCAGAACGAACTCGCGCTGCACAGCAAAGAAGAGCTGGAAAAGCACTTCGCTGACGTCTGGGCGGTAATGAAAGGCGGAATCGAGCACGGCACCACGACCGAAGGCGTATTGCCGGGCAAACTGCGCGTTCCGCGTCGTGCTGCCGCGCTGCGCCGTATGCTGGTCAGCCAGGACAAAATCAGCAGCGACCCGATGGCTGTGGTTGACTGGATTAACATGTTTGCCCTGGCGGTGAACGAGGAAAACGCTGCCGGTGGCCGCGTCGTCACCGCGCCGACCAACGGTGCCTGCGGTATCGTTCCGGCGGTGCTGGCTTACTACGACAAGTTTATCCGTGAAGTGAACGCCAACTCGCTGGCGCGCTATATGCTGGTTGCCAGCGCGATTGGCTCGCTCTACAAGATGAACGCCTCTATCTCCGGCGCTGAAGTGGGTTGCCAGGGTGAAGTGGGTGTCGCCTGCTCCATGGCGGCGGCAGGTCTGGCTGAGCTGCTGGGCGGTAGCCCGGCGCAGGTGTGCATTGCCGCGGAAATCGGCATGGAACATAACCTCGGTTTGACCTGTGACCCGGTTGCTGGCCAGGTTCAGGTGCCGTGCATCGAGCGTAACGCTATTGCGTCGGTGAAAGCGGTCAACGCCGCGCGTATGGCCCTGCGTCGTACCAGCGTGCCGCGCGTGTGTCTCGATAAAGTTATCGAGACCATGTACGAAACCGGCAAAGACATGAACGCCAAATACCGCGAAACCTCTCGCGGCGGGCTGGCGATGAAAGTGGTAGCCTGCGACTAACGTTCCCCAGAGGCCTCGTTTTGCGAGGCCTCTTCCCGTTTTATCTCCCGCCAATAGCCTCACCCGTCCCTGAATGTTACCCTTAGCGCCCAATCTGTTAGGGAGAACGCCCGTGGCTGTCCATTTGCTTATCGTTGACGCACTCAACTTAATTCGTCGTATTCATGCCGTTCAGGGATCCCCCTGCGTAGAAACCTGTCAGCACGCGCTGGATCTGCTGATTGCGCACAGCCAGCCGACGCATGCGGTAGCGGTATTTGACGATGAAGCGCGCAACAGCGGCTGGCGGCATCAGCGACTTCCTGACTACAAGGCCGGTCGTCCCCCTATGCCGGACGATCTGCATGCCGAAATGCCCGCCCTGCGCGCCGCTTTTGAGCTGCGCGGCGTACGCTGCTGGGAATCTCGCGGTAACGAGGCCGACGATTTAGCCGCCACGCTGGCGGTGAAAGTTGCTGGCGCGGGACATCAGGCCACCATCGTCTCCACCGATAAAGGCTACTGCCAGCTGCTCTCACCCAACCTGCGCATTCGCGACTATTTCCAGAAGCGCTGGCTCGACGTGCCGTTTATCGAAAAAGAGTTTGGCGTGCAGCCTCAACAACTGCCCGACTACTGGGGGCTAGCGGGAATTAGCAGCTCGAAAGTACCTGGGGTCGCGGGTATTGGCCCGAAGAGCGCCACTCAACTGCTGACGCAGTTCCCCACGCTGGAAGCGCTGTACGAACATCTGGATGAGGTGCCGGAGAAGTGGCGCAAGAAGCTGGAAGAGCATCGGGAGATGGCATTCTTATGCCGGGATATTGCGCGCCTGCAAACCGACTTGCATATTGATGGCAATTTGCAGCAGCTCAGGCTTAACAGATAGCGTAATAACGTAGGGTGGATAAGGCTTCGCCTATCCACCCTACAAATCGCATTCGACCGCGTTATGCGTGATTAACGCTCGTCGCGACGCCCACCCACGGCAGCCCACAGGCGACGCACGTGTACGGTCACTTCCTCGCGATCGTGATACAACTGACGCGCCTGAATCTGCGCGTTAATACCGTGCTCGTCCAGCTTTGCCTGGATGTGCGCCAGATTCTGCGACAGCTCTTCATAACGCTTTTTCATCGGCAGCTTCAGGTTGAAGATGGTCTCACGGCACCAGCCGTTAACCAGCCATTCCGCCATCAGCGCGGCCACCTTCGCCGGTTTCTCCACCATGTCGCACACCATCCACGAGATGTTGTTGCGGTTCGGGCGATAGCGGAAACCGTCTTCGCGCAGCCAGGTCACCTGACCGGTGTCCATCAGGCTCTGCGCCATCGGGCCGTTATCCACTGAGGAAACCCACATGTTGCGCTTCACCAGCTGATAGGTCCAGCCGCCGGGGCAAGCGCCCAGGTCAACCGCGTACATGCCGTTTGCCAGACGTTCGTCCCACTCGTCGGCGGGAATAAAGACGTGGAACGCCTCTTCCAGCTTCAGCGTAGAACGGCTCGGCGCATCGGCCGGGAACTTCAGACGCGGAATGCCCATATAGAACGGTGAATTGTTGGTGCTATAGGAGTACCCGGTATAGCAACAACCTGGCGCGATAAAGAACACGTGTACCACCGGACGTTTGGTGGTCTCGTACGGCGCCAGCACTTTCGCCTCTCGCAGCGCCGCGCGAAGCGGCACGGTGAGCTTACGGCAGAACTTCATCAGCTCTTTGCTTTCGTTGGTGTCAGCCACCTCTACGCGCAGGTCGCCGCCCTTCTCCACCACACCTTGCAGCATGCCGACGATCGGCGTGACGCGGTCTTCTGGCGGTAAATCTTTTAACAGCTCGCCGACGACGATCATCTGGCGAGCAAAGATGAGCGAGCTAAACGGCAGCTCGCGCGCCAGCTTATCGGCGTCACCATCCTGATAGCATTCGAAAATCACATAGCCCGAGTTATCTTTTACGCGCGCGAAGCCAAACACCTCACGACGCCCGGCCTTGTCGGTGATTTCCGCAGCACACTCTTTCTCAAACCCAGGGCGGCAATACAGCACAACCTTATTCATGAACAACACCCTTACGCTTAAGTCGAATGGCACCAATTAACATCAACACCCAACCGGCAAGGAAGCTGACGCCGCCCACCGGGGTAACAAACGCCCACAGGCGTAAATGAGAGAGCGCCAGGCAGTACAGGCTACCGCTGAACAGCACGGTACCCAGCGCCAGAAATACGCTACTCCAGTAGAACCAGATACTAATGCGGCGCTGCATCGCCACCGCCAGGCCAAAAATCGCCAGCGTATGAAACGCCTGGTACTCCAGACCGGTCTGGATCCAGCCCATTTCAACAACGCCGAGCGATTTGCTCAGCACGTGTGCGCCAAAAGCGCCCAGTGCGACAAAGACAAAACCGCTGATAGCGGCAAAAATCAGCATAAAACGGCTGGTCATGATGGTATTACCCTAAATTCATTTATTGTTCGTAACGAAAACGAAAAGTTTCTTGCTCATGGGCCGCTTTCGCCAGAATCCACTGACGAAAGGCCGCTATTTTACCCAGTTCTGCCTGACTGTCATGACAAACCAGATAAAACGCATTCTTACTGACCAGAACATCATTAAACGGGCACACCAGACGGCCTGCCTCAATCTCTGACTGCGCCATCACGTTGTTGGCGAGCGCAATCCCCTGTCCGTGGATGGCAGCCTGTAGCACCATGGCGCTATGGCTGAAGATCGGTCCCTGTTGTACGTTGATATGGTTGAGCCCCAGCTGGCGCGTATACGTTTGCCAGTCGCGGCGGGAAGCATCGTGCAGCAGCGTATGTTTGGCTAAGTCGGCGGGGGTTTTCAGCGCCTTATCGCCGGTCAGCAGCAGAGGAGAGCAAACCGGGAGTAAATACTCCGCGTACAGTTTTTCGACGCGTAACCCCGGCCAGTTGCCGCGACCGTAGAAAATCGCCACGTCGACATCGTCCGCCAGCTTGTCTTCCTGACGGTCTACCGCCTGGATTCTGACGTCGATTCCCGGATAAGCTGAGTTAAAGCTTGAGAGGCGTGGCACCAGCCATTGAATCGCAAAACTGGGCAATAAACTGACGGTAAGCGCCCTTTCGCGCTGCGTGCCTGTAGTTTACGCGTTGCCTCTGTTAATTGCGAAAAGATCTCTTTGATATCCTGAAAATAGCTCTGCCCCTCTTCAGTCAGCAGCAACGAACGATTGCGCCGACGAAACAGCTTCAGCCCCAAAAAATCCTCAAGAGACTTGATTTGGTGGCTTACTGCGGCCTGCGTCACAAAAAGCTCATCGGCCGCGCGGGTGAAACTTAAATGGCGCGCGGCTGCATCAAATACACGTAATGCATTAAGAGGTGGCAAACGCTTTGACATGGTCCCAGAACCCAATTGTTAATTGAATTTAACAAATAGGAAACAACAGTTAACCTATTAGTTTTTTTTATCTGAGACATTATAATTTGTCCGTTGAGCTTCTACCAGCAAATACCTATGATGGCGGCACTTCCTGAGCCGGAACGAGAAGCTTTTTTTGGAATGCGTGTTCTGAAGGGCTTTTGGCTTACGGTTGTGATGTTGTGTTGTTGTGTTTGCAATTGGTCTGCAATTCAGATCACGGTAGCAAGGCTACCCTTTTTCACTTCCTGTACATTTACCCTGTCTGTCCATAGTGATTAATGTAGCACCGCCTAATTGCGGTGCTTTTTTTTGCCTGCGATTTGGCGCGCTATTTCTCCAGCGCCACCATCTCTTTCACATCGCTATGGTTGATTTGCTGTTTCACGCCGTTGGCATCGGTGTAAGAAATCATACCGGTGTCTTTATCGGTCTGCGGTTTGCCCTCGGAAACAATGCTACGACCATCGTTGGTGTGCATCACGTAGTTTGGGCCAGAACAGGCACTCAGGGCAAACGTCAGCATACAGGCAGAAATCATTGCGGCAGTCTTTTTCATCTTCTTCTCCTTTAGCGATTTATGCTATCTAAAGCCCATTTCATAACAGGCGAAAATATTTGCCTAACGTTATTTAGCATAAGACACTGGTCGGATAGTGCCAGCAGAACCAGACGATTCCGAGGATTGGCACAAACCTTGTATCAATACTCATTTTGCGCCACGATCGGTTGATTGAACCGAGGAATACCATGAACGCTTTCAACCCCGCGCAGTTTCGCGCGCAATTTCCCGCCCTGCACGATGCCGGGGTTTACCTTGATAGCGCCGCCACCGCGTTAAAACCCCAGGCGGTGATCGAGGCAACTCAACACTTCTACTCGCTAAGTGCGGGGAACGTCCATCGCAGCCAGTTCGCCGAAGCCCAGCGCCTGACCGCGCGCTACGAAGCCGCGCGCGATCAGGTCGCCCGCTGGCTAAACGCCCCTCGCGGCAAAGACATTGTCTGGACGCGCGGCACGACGGAAGCCATCAATATGGTGGCCCAGTGCTACGCGCGCCCGCGCCTGCAGCCAGGGGACGAAATTATCGTCAGCACCGCCGAGCACCACGCGAACCTGGTGCCCTGGCTGATGGTGGCGGAGCAGACTGGCGCGAAGGTGGTGCAACTGCCTCTTGGTGCTAACCGCCTGCCGGACGTCGAACAACTCACCACGCTGATCACCTCGCGCAGCCGCATTCTGGCGCTGGGGCAAATGTCGAACGTCACCGGCGGCTGTCCGGATCTGGCGCGCGCGATTACTCTCGCCCATCAGGCCGGTATGGTGGTGATGGTTGACGGCGCACAGGGCGCGGTGCACTTCCCGGCGGACGTGCAGGCGCTGGATATCGATTTCTATGCCTTTTCCGGCCATAAGCTCTACGGGCCGACCGGCATCGGCGTACTCTATGGCAAGAGCGAACTGCTGGATGCCATGGCCCGTGGCTGGGCGGTGGCAAAATGATTAGCGAAGTGACCTTTAACGGCTTTACCACCCAGCCGGTGCCGTACCGCCTGGAAGCAGGCACGCCGAACGTAGCGGGCGTCATTGGCCTGAGCGCGGCGCTGGAATGGCTGTCTGAGGTGGATATCGTGCAGGCCGAATCCTGGAGTCGGGGCTTAGCGACGCTGGCGGAAGATGAGCTGGCAAAACGCCCGGGGTTCCGCTCCTTCCGCTGCCAGGATTCAAGCCTGTTAGCCTTTGATTTTACGGGTGTTCATCACAGTGACATGGTGACGCTGCTGGCGGAATACGGGATCGCCCTGCGCGCCGGTCAGCACTGCGCACAGCCACTGCTGGCGGCACTGGGCGTCAGCGGCACGCTGCGCGCCTCGTTCGCCCCCTATAATACGCAAGACGATGTACACGCGCTGGTCAACGCCGTTGACCGTGCGCTCGAACTTCTGGTGGATTAATGACGACTCCTTTGCTCGCCGGACACCCGTTCGGCACCACCGTAACGCCTGAGGCATTACGGCAACAGTTTGGCGCACTTAGCCAATGGGAAGAGAAGTACCGGCAGCTGATTCTGCTGGGCAAACAGCTCCCCTCGCTGACGGACGATCTCAAAGCGCAGGCCAAAGAGATTCCCGGCTGTGAAAACCGCGTCTGGCTGGGCTACTCGCTGGAGGCTGATGGAACGCTGCATTTCTTTGGCGATAGCGAAGGCAGGATCGTGCGCGGCCTGCTGGCGGTGCTGCTGACCGCCGCGGAAGGCAAACGCCCGGAAGCGATTCTGGCTACCAGCCCGCTCGACTTTTTCGATGAGCTCGGGTTACGCGGCCAGTTGAGCGCCTCACGCAGTCAGGGCCTGACGGCCCTGAATGACGCAATGATTGATGCCGCGCGTCAGGCGCTGGCCTGACGCTCCGCTTTCGCGAGCATCTTTTTCAACGCATGGGATACCGCGACAAAACCGAAGGTCGCGGTGACCATCGTCGCCGCGCCAAAGCCTGAGGCGCAGTCCATCCGTTTTGGCCCTTCAGCGGTACTTTTCATCGCACACACGGAACCGTCAGACTGCGGGTATACCAGCGCCTCGGTGGAAAAGACGCAGTCCACGCCCAGCTTACCTTTACTGTTCTTCACCACGCCAAAATCGCTTTTCAGCCGCTCGCGCAGCTTGGCCGCCAGCGGATCCTGGATGGTTTTCGCCAGATCGCTCACCTGGATCTGCGTCGGGTCGATTTGCCCGCCCGCGCCGCCGGTGGTGATCAACGGCACTTTATAGCGACGGCAATAAGCAATCAACGCCGCCTTTGGGCGCACGCTATCGATAGCGTCCACCACATAGCTGTAGCCCACGCCCAGATATTCCGCGACGTTATCCGGAGTCACAAAGTCGTCAATTACGGTCACACGGCATTCGGGATTAATCAGGCGAATACGTTCAGCCATCACCTCAGCCTTTGCCAGGCCAACGTTGCCGCCCAGCGCATGAATCTGACGATTGGTGTTGGTCACGCACACGTCATCCATATCAATCAGCGTGATAGCGCCGATACCGGTGCGGGCCAGCGCTTCCGCCGCCCAACTGCCCACGCCGCCAATCCCAACCACGCAAACGTGCGCATCGGCAAACACCTGCAGCGCCTTTTCACCGTATAAACGTGCCGTGCCGCCAAAACGCTGGCGCCAGGCGTCACTGATAACCACAGACATAGAACCTCAGAGTTAAAAACAAAAAGAGCGGACAATGCCGCCCTGAGCGCCATTCCACTGCCGGATGGCGCTTCGTTTATCCAGCCTACGCGTTAATGTGTAGACCGGATACGCCATCGGGCCATTAGCCGCTGAATACGTTACCCGCGCTGCCGGATGACTTCAGCACCCACACGCGTCCGTAGTGATTATACCAGCCTGCACGGTGTCCGGCATCCGGGCCGATGCCCTGATAGATGTCGAAGTGCTGGCCTTTAATCGCGCCGCCGACATCCAGCGCCACCATCAGGCGCAGCTCGTACTGACCGTTAAATTTGCCGTTGTTGTCCAGCTGCGGCACTTCCGCCAGCAGCGTGGTACCCGGCGGGATCACGTTACGGTCAGCCGCCACCGACGCACGTCCGACCAGCGGCACGGCGCTGGCGCCTTTCACCGGCGCGAAAGACTGCGGTTTAAAGAAGACGAACGACGGGTTCTGTTCCAGCAGTTCGCGAACTTCCGCTTCGCTGTGGGTTTCGCCCCAGTGACGGATGGCCTGCATCGACATATCTTCGCGCTTCACTTCCCCGCGATCGATCAGTACCTTGCCGATGCTCTTATAGGCCCAGCCGTTTTTGCCGGCATAGCTGAAGAAGTTCAGCGGCGAGCCGTCGCCGAAATCGATATAGCCGCTGCCCTGCACGTCCATGATGAAGTTATCCATCAACGAGTTGCTGTAAGCCAGCACGTAGCTGTCGCTTAATTGACCTGCATAGATACCCGCGCGTGACGGCAGTTTGCCGCGCTTCGGCGGCATACGGTAAATCGGGTAGCGGAATTCGCCCTGCGGCGTATGACGCGCTTCCACCACCGGCGTGTAGTAGCCGGTAAACTGCACGTTGCCGTAGTTGTCGGTCCCTTCCATCTGCCAGGCATCGATACCATACTGGCGCAGGGTACGGGTATCGCCGCCGGAGAGCAGCCACTGCTGCACGGCGTTGTATACGTTGCTCTGATTGCCATACAGACGCGGCGAAGCGCTACGGATATGGCCCACCTGCTGCGCGAAGTCGCCCGCGTTGATCGGCGCGCCGACCGCATCAGGCTGATTGACTAAAGAGAAAGGCTGGGTGAATTTCCCGTCTTTATACTGTTGACCGCGATCGGTCGGTTTTGACGAACAGGCGGCCAGCATTGCCAGCATTGCCCCCGTTGCCACATATTTTACCCAACGTCCTTTCATGGTGTTTTGTATTCCGCATAATCGAAAGTGCCCGCTGAAGATAACAAACCGCCAGGGGTATTGAAATGCGATTGCGCAGCCCTGTCATAATTTCGAACAAAAAACGTTCAGATTGTGCCTAATACGCACAACTCATAAAAAAATGAGAGCTTTATATCAAAAATGGGTTGCAACAAATGCTCAGCAGAGTATAGTGCGCATCCACGGACGCGGGGTGGAGCAGCCTGGTAGCTCGTCGGGCTCATAACCCGAAGGTCGTCAGTTCAAATCTGGCCCCCGCAACCAATTAAAATCAGAAGCAGTAACGTTACTCGATGGAAGAGTAATGACGGACGCGGGGTGGAGCAGCCTGGTAGCTCGTCGGGCTCATAACCCGAAGGTCGTCGGTTCAAATCCGGCCCCCGCAACCAATTAAAATCTGATGCAAGTTTACTCGATGAAGAGTAAAGACGGACGCGGGGTGGAGCAGCCTGGTAGCTCGTCGGGCTCATAACCCGAAGGTCGTCGGTTCAAATCCGGCCCCGCAACCAATTAAAATGACACCCATCAGGGTGTTTTTTTTTGCCTGTTATCCAGCGAAAGTACGCCATCCTCACGAATGGCGCGCCGCTTCCCTACCCTTCTTTATGCTCGCGCATAATCGTATAAATCTTTTCAATATCAATATGCTGACGCATTGATTCCGCCAGGATATCAAACTGCTGCGCCTTATACTCCGCATAGTGAAAATCGTTGTCCCTTGCCGGTAATCCTTTGCCTTCACGCAGCCCGTTGACCAGCGCACGCGTAAAGGCGTCGCTATCGAACAGCCCGTGCAGGTAGGTGCCAAACGCCAGTCCGTCCGCGCTAACCGCGCCATCCGCTTGATGCTGGCCGTTTTTACACAGCTGCATTAACGACAGCGCGTTGTCCGCCAGCGCCGTCTCGCCCATATGAATTTCATAGCCTTGCAGCGCCATACCGGACACCCCCGCCAGCCAGCCCGGCAGCGCGGCGTTAAGCGTTGCCGTAGCCCGTGTGGTGGTTTTCTGCGGTGCAAAACGCGTGACGGTATTGAGCAGCCCCAATCCCGGCAGCGTCCCCAATCCGGATTCCACTTCATCTATCAGCATATCGCCGAGCATCTGATAGCCACCGCAAATGCCCAGTACCGGCACACGCTGATGTTGCGCCTGGAGAATCCCGTGCGCCAGCCCGCTATCCTGCAGCCACAACAGGTCGCCCAACGTGTTTTTACTGCCCGGCAGAATAATCAGGTCCACGCCCGCCAGCTCTTGCGCATGGCGCACGTAGCGTACTCGTACGTCCGGCTGGGCGGCCAGCGCGTTGAAGTCGGTAAAGTTAGAAATATGCGGCAGTTGCACCACGGCAATATCTACATCACGCTCGCCCGCGCTGCGGTACTTGCCCTTTTGCAACGCGACGCCGTCCTCATCTTCCAGATCGACCTCCAGCCACGGCATCACGCCCAGCACCGGCACGCCGGTCAGCGCTTCAATTTGTGAAATCCCGGAATGCAGCAGCGCCACATCGCCGCGAAACTTATTGATGATCACCCCCTTCACCCGCGCCCGTTCGTGCTCGTGCAGCAGCGCCAGCGTGCCGTAAATCGCCGCGAAAACGCCGCCGCGATCGATATCCGCCACCAGAATCACCGGGCACTGCGCCATCTCCGCCATGCCCATATTGACGATATCGCGGTCGCGCAGGTTGATCTCCGCCGGGCTACCCGCCCCTTCCAGCACCAGCACGTCATACTCGCTCGCCAGACTGCGATAGACGCTGAGGATTTGCTCGCGCAGACGCGGTTTGTAGTCGTGATAGCTGACGGCGTCCATATTGCTCGCCACTTCTCCCATCAGCACAATCTGTGCTTTGCGGTCGCTGGTTGGCTTGAGCAGAATGGGGTTCATCCGCACGCCCGGGCAATACCTGCGGCTTCCGCCTGAAAAATCTGCGCCCGCCCCATCTCTTTGCCGTCCGGGGTGATCCCGGAATTAAGCGCCATATTCTGCGATTTGAACGGCGCGGTGCGCAGGCCATCCTGATAAAAAATCCGGCATAGCCCCGCCACCAGCATACTTTTACCGACGTCGGAAGCCGTGCCTTGTAACATAATGGCCTGGGTCATATCGTTCCTTTTTCTCGCATTCGGCGGAAAAACTCCGCCTCGGTTTTGCACAGCGGCAGCCCAAGCGCCGCATGCAGCTTCACCAGCCACGGCTGGCTCAACCCCGCCTGTTCCATCAACTCACGCTGGGCAAATACCTCGCCGGGAGCGCCCTGCGCCAGCACTTCCCCCTGGCGCAGTACATATACCGCGTCGCTGACTTCATAAATCAAATCAATATCGTGGCTGGAAATTACCACATGATTGCCCTGCGCGACGATACGCTTGATGATGTCTATCATCTGCGCGCGTCCGGACGGGTCCAGCCCTGCTGTCGGTTCATCCAGCAGCAGGTAGCGCGCGTTCAGCACCAGCGCGCCGGCAATCGCCACGCGCTTTTTCTGCCCGTGGCTCAGGCATTGGATCGGCTGTTGGCGAAATTGCTGAGCGTCGACCAGCGTGAGCGCATCGTCGATACGCCGCGCAATCTCCGTCTCCGCCACGCCGATATTGCGCAGGCTGAAGGCAATATCGCTGTCGATATCGGTATAGAAAATCTGCTGGTCCGGGTCCTGAAACACGGTGGTCACCTGCTGGCGCAGCGCCAGCAGCCCGCGTTTGCTGTAGTCCAGCGGTTTACCCTGCCACAGCACCGCCCCCTGCTGCGGACGCAGCAGCCCGCTGAGGTTCATAAACAGCGTCGATTTCCCGCACCCGTTGGCGCCCACCAGCCCGGTGACGGCCTGGCGAGAAAAATCCAGCGTTAACCCTTTGAGAATAGGCGCGTCCTGGTAGCGAAATTCCAGGTCAGAGGTGGCAAGCATGGCGTTCCTTAAAGATGAAAATCACCCTGATACAGTTTGATATCCAGCGCGGTGCTCATCTGCTGATAACGCATCAGCACCCGCGTAAACAACAGGCTCACCAGCATCGCCAGCGAGCGATAGCCGAGACGCACATTGCGGTAACCAAAGCGCAGCGTCTGTGCCCGGTGAATGGCCATAGCTTCGTCAATCAGGATAAAGATAAAGCGCCAGGTCAGCAGAATCTGCTCGGTGAGCAGACGCGGCACCCGCGCCCGCTTGAGTAGCACAATCAGCTGTGGGAACGGCAGGTTCAGCACCAGCCAGAAAGTGGCTGAGAGTGCGGCGAGGCTGCGCCAGAAGGTCGCATTGACGGTCGCGATTCCCTGTGCGGTAACGCCCAGCCAGTACGGCCCAATCGGCACGCCCGCCAGCAGCGTCTGCGGATCGCGGCTGACGCTAAAGACAATCGTTAGCACACCTACCACGAGGAATCCCAGCGGCAGCGCCATCCAGCGGCACCAGCGCCACAGCGAGATGCGCAGCAGCCAGCAGGTGAACGCCGCCGTTATCACCATCAGCAGCGCCTGCCACAACGGCGGCAGGCTGAAGGCCAGCCCCATCAACAACAGCCAGAACAGAAACTTACGCTCGGGGGCGATGTGAAACCAACGGCTCTGGTAGCTTAGTCTGTCAAGACCGGTCATCACGACGCTGACGCCCTTTGTAATAGCCGAGGATATAGAAAATCACCGCCGCGCCGAGGGAGCCCTGTAAGGTAAACAGCAGGCTTTCTATTTCACCGCTCGCCGGTTCATACAGCGGCTGGAACCACGGCTTATAGTGCGGTGCGATGGCCTGAATCTGGCTTTCAGCCTCGCCGTCGGAACCGCCGTATTCACCGCCGTGGTTAATGAAGAACGGCAGGATCATCAGCGCAATAACCAGCGCCAACAGGATCAACGTTTTTTTCATCTTAATGCCCTCGCGCCGGGATCAACTGCCGTTTGGTCAGTTGGTCGTAGATCATCACCGTTAACAATCCTTCAGCAATGGCGATCGGAATCTGCGTCAAACAGAAGATCGCCATAAACTTCAGGCTCGATCCGATAGCGCCCGCCTGCGGATCCGGGAAGGCGACACCCAGCTGTAGCGAGGTGACAAAGTAGGTCGCCAGATCCGCAAACATGGCGCAGAGAAAGACCGATACATCGCGACGGAACCCTGCCTTACAGGCCATTTTCCACACCAGATAGCCGACGATGGGGCCAATCACCGCCATCGACATGCCGTTCGCGCCGAGCGTTGTCAGCCCGCCGTGCGCCAGCAATAGCGCCTGGAACAACAGCACGATCGCGCCAAGAATGGCCACGACGCCCGGCCCGAACAGGATCACCGCCAGCCCGACGCCTGTCGGGTGTGAGCAGCTCCCGGTCACCGACGGATCTTCAACGCTGAGAGCACAAAGATAAACGCCCCGCACAGCGCCAGCAGCACCTTCTGGTTGCTATCGTCCTGCACGATGCGGCGCAGGCGCACCAGCCCGTACCACAGGCACGGCAAGAACAGCAGCCACCAGGCCAGCGCCCACATCGGCGGCAGAAAGCCTTCCATAATGTGCATGGCGAACGCCTGCTCCGGCACCACCAGCAGCAACAGCGCCGCTGCCAGACCGCTCAACGACAGCTTTTTCAATTGTTGATCCGCTTTCATCGTTTCGCCTCCCACTGCTTGTTCACCAGGATGGTCGAGAAATAGGGCAGCGGCTGATCGTCATCAACCTCGGCCAGATTGCGCCAGCACTGCTCGCCGGGCAGCGTCGCTTCGGCCATCAGCAGCGCGTGGTTCAGCAACCCGGCTTTCGCCAGCAGCGCTTTGATCCGCGGGAAACGCCCGTAGACCTTCATCAGCACCAGGCTGTCGTGCTGCGCCAGCGCGCGCTCAATCTCTTCTTCCGTCGCGGTGCAGGCGACCACCGCCAGCGACTGCTGCTCCATCGCCAGCGGCATTTGCGCACCAGCGGCAATAGCGGCAAACGAGGTCACGCCGGGCACAATCTCCAGCCACGCCGGGTGTCCGATGCGCTGGAGTAAAAAGACCCAGGTGCTGAACAGCATCGCATCGCCAAGGGTAATGAAGCCGACGTTTTTTCCGGCCTCCACTTCACGCACCAGCGCCGCCGACACGTCATCCCACACCGCCTCTTTTTCGGCGCTGTCGGCGCTCATCGGGAAGTGACAGCAGCGCACTTCCGTCTGCTCGCCGAGGTACTCACGCACGATAGAGAGCGCCAGGCTGTCACCGCCTTTGCGCCCTGCCGGGGCGTAAAGGATATCCAGCGATCCGAGGATACGCGCCGCGCGTACGGTAATGAGGTCAGATGCTCCGGGGCCAGTGCTCAGGGCATACAGTTTGCCGCTCATGCCGCCTCCAGAGACTGCTTTAGATGCTCAACAAACATTGCCCGTACCACCGGGTTTTCCCCCAGTCCGCGCAGCCACGGCGTGGCGGGAATACCGGCGGCATTAAACAGCGTTTTCCACGAATCGTCTTCGTCAGAGGCCATGTCGTTAATCGCATGATCGCCCGCCACCAGCATCAGCGGCATCAGGTGCACAGCACGTACGCCCTCTTTGCTCATGCTGTCGATCAACACCTCCACTTCCGGGTAGCTCTCCACCGCGCCAACCCGCGCCGGGAAACGCTGGGCAGTCATCATATGGTCGAGACAGGCGTAAGCGGCAAAAGCGTGGTGGCTGGCGCCGTGGCCCATAAACACCACCTTTTCGTTGACGTTGAGCGCTGGCATCTGATGTTCCAGCGCCTGCATTAAACGTTGGTAGTCGTTGTGGCTGCTCAGCAACGGCGTGCCCAGCGTCAGACGTTTAAATCGTGGACGCTGGCTCTGCACTTCGCGGGCGATTTTTTCATATTCGTCGCCGTTGATAATATGCAGCGACTGGACGGCCACATCGTCAAAGCCCAGTTCGGCGAGCTTTTGCAGCGCTTCCAGCGGCGTGTCGGTGTCAATCCCATCACGCTGTTTGAGCTTGCGGATAATCATCCCGGAGGTAAAGGCGCGAAACAGTTCGCGGTCCGGGCAGCTGGCCGCCAGCGCCTGTTCGCAGGCGACAATATTTTTCTCACAGGTGTCGTGGTAGCTGGTACCAAAACTCACCACCAATAGGGCTTTTTTCATGTTGAATTCCTTATGCCGAAGCCTGCCAGCGCGCCAGGCGCTCGGCAAAGGCCGGTAAACTGTCGAGTAACTCATCGCCGCCGACCAGCGGCATCGGGCGAGTTATGACCACGCAGGGAATGCCGGCATCAAGGCACGGCTGCACCTTTTCCTGATAGCCGCCTTCTGCGCCGGAGGCTTTGGTGACCACCACGTCGGCGCGGCAATGTCGGTAAAAAGCGGCGTTAAACTCGGCGCTGAACGGTGCGCAGATCGCGAAAATGTCGCCGACGCCAAAGCCCAAGCTGGCGCACTGCTGTACCACCTCAGGGACTGGCAACACGCGGGCAAGCAGCGTTTTTTCCGGCAGACCCGCGCGCCACTGCGCCAGGTCCTTGCTGCCAGTGGTCAGCAGCACGCGCTGGCCCAGCGGGCGTATCAGCGCGCAGGCCTCCTCGATGCTGGCGACGTAATGCAGCAGCGGATGCACTAGCGCATCAAGCTGCTCCGGGCGCTGATAGCGGCTCAGCAAAACGCCCGCCTGTGAGCAGGCGTCGAGTACGTTACGGCTGACGGCTTCGGCATACGGGTGCGAGGCATCGATCACCCAGCGGGTACCGTGCGCCTGAAGCCAGGCAACCATCTCCGCACAATCCAACCGCCCGCAGCGCACCTGTCCCTGAATATCCCCGGCCAACGCCTCGCCGGTAGGCGTGGCGACCGAGACGGTGTATTGCACATTTGCCGCATCCAATAGCTGGCAAATCGCCCGCGCATCGCTGGTGCCGCCCACCACCAGAACCTCCCCGAAACTCACAGCACGTAGCCTCGCGGGGTAATCATCAGCCCGTCCTGCACGTAAGTGGTTTTGTTGCCGACGATGACCAGGCTGGTCATATCCACCGGTTCAAAATCCATCGCACCGAGGGTCGTGAGCCATTTTTCCTGCTTTTTACGTCCGGCAGATTTCACCACGCCCACCGGGGTGTCGGCGCTTTTAACGGCGGAAAGCAGTTCAAAGGCACGCGCCAGATGGCCTTCACGACCCGGCTGCGCGGGTTGTAGAAGCAGATAACAAAGTCGGCTTCCCCGGCGGCGATAATGCGTTTTTCAATCACCGGCCACGGCGTCAGCAGGTCGCTCAGGCTGATATGGCAGAAGTCATGCATCAGCGGCGCGCCCAGCAACGAGGCGGCGGCAATGCTGGCGGTCATCCCCGGAATCAGGCGCACTTCCACGTCGAGCTTCTGTTTACTGACCAGTTCAAGCACCAGCCCCGCCATGCCGTAGATGCCCGCGTCGCCGCTGCTGATTAGTGCCACGTTGTGCCCGGCCTGCGCCAGTTCAATCGCCGCCTGACAGCGTTCAATCTCTTTACACATCCCGGTTTTGATCACCTGCTTGTCGCCGGTAAAAGCCTTCACCAGATGGGTGTAAGTTTTATAACCGACGACGATTTCCGCCGCCTGCAGCGCGTCGACGGCCTCCATGGTCATCATCGCCTGCGAGCCAGGGCCAATTCCAATAACGCTTAACATCAGTGTGTTACTCCCAAAGTAATGGTGATGCCCTGTTCGCGCAGGGTCTCACCGAGTAGATGCCCATTGCTCAGCAGCCACGCCGCCGGGCCGGAAACGCTGCCGACGCCGACCGTTTGCTTCACAAACAGCGACGAGGGAAAACGGTGTTCGTGTTCGCGAAGGGCGTCCACGCTGAACACGTTAAATGGCACGTCAAGGTCGCTTGCCAGCTGAATCAGCCCCAACTCGTCCTGCTTGAGGGCGATGCTGCCGATAGCCTTCAGCGCCAGCGGGTCTACCTCCTGACACGCAAGCTGACGATGCAACAACTCGCCGAGCAGCGTGCAAGGCGTGCCGCGTCGGCAGCCAATGCCTGCCACAATGCGTCGTGGTACCAGCTTCCAGTGTGGGAGTTTCAGTTCAGGCAGCGCAGCGCGCAGGGTGATGCACACCAGTGCATCCAGCTCAGGCAGCGCGTTCAGGTCGCTGACGGTAATAAACCCGCGTCGGTCGCAGCGGCTGACCTCATCGGCAAACATGTCGTCCCACCACAGCCCCACGCGCTGCTGGCTAACCAGCATCTGGTTAACGGTTTTCACCGCCGTGCGGAAGTCGTGCATCCGCGCGTTAAGCTGGCAGGCCAGCGTATCCAGCGCCGCCACGTCGTTAACGTCGGTGGCGGTAGTGATAACCGGGTCGACGCCGAGAATGCCCGCCAGATGCCGGGCGAGGTTGTTCGCCCCGCCGATATGCCCGGAGAGCAAGCTGATGACGTGCTGACCGCGTTCATCAATCACCACCACCGCCGGGTCGTGGAATTTATCGACCAGCAGCGGCGCAAGCGTGCGCACCGCAATCCCGGTCGCGCCGATAAAAATCAGCGCCGTATCGCGATGAAACGCCTGCCCGACGCTCGCCGCGAAGCCGCCGTCAAACGGCAGGAATCCCGGTTCCACCAGCCCTGCGCGGGTATAACAGGCCATCGGCAGCGCGTCGCTCAGCCGCTTTGCCAACGCCACGCCGCCGGGGGTCAGGCAAAAGAGCGCAATGCGCTCAGGCTTTGCGGTATTCATGGCTAAAGTCTGCGGCGTAGAGACGCGAGTAGTGGTACTCCTCGCCGAGGAAGTCACCGACCAGGATCAGCGCGGTTTTGCGTATATCGGCATCGCGCACCTTGTCGGCGATATCCAAAAGCGTGCCGCGTACGGTCTGGCTCTCAGGCCAGGTAGCTTTGTAAATCACCGCCACCGGCGTGGTTGCCGGGTAGCCGCCCTCCATCAGCCGCTCGGCGACTTTGTTAATGCGCTGCACGGAGAGGTAAATCGCCATCGAGGTGCGATGTTGCGCAAAGGACTCCAGCTGTTCGCGCTCCGGCACCGGGGTGCGCCCTTCGAGGCGAGTGATGATAAGGCTCTGCGACACTTCCGGTACCGTGTACTCGACGCCCAGCTCCGCCGCCGCGCCGAGAAACGCGCTCACCCCCGGCACCACCTGCCAGGCAATGCCGCGACAGGCCAGCTCTTCGCCCTGCTCGCGCACCGAACCGTATAGCGACACGTCGCCGGTTTGCAGGCGTACCACCGTTTTTCCGGCCTTCACGCCCGCTTCCATCAGGTCGAGAATTTGCTCAAGGTGCAGCTCGGCGCTGTCGTGACACTCGGCCTCAGCCGGGCAGTAGCTCAGCAGTTCGGGGTTAATCAGCGAACCGGCGTAAATCACCACCTGCGCCTGTTGTAACAAACGGTAGCCCTTCAGGGTGATCAGGTCGCGGTCGCCGGGGCCTGCGCCGACAAACCAGACACAGCGTGAATCAAAAGCATCACTCATGGATTTCTTCCTTCTGACAGGCAATCACAAAAACGGGGTTATGCGGTTTGAAATAGTGGCCGCTGCCCAGCGCGGTAAGCGCCGAGACGTTCAGCTGCTGGCAGTCCACCGCCGTCACGCCCGCCAGTTGGAGGTGTTCGAGGGCGCAATGCAGGTTTTCCTGCAAGATAAAGGTCATCACCAGCCGCCCACCGGGGCGCAGATGGCGCAGCGACCAGTCAATCAGCGCGGTAAGGTGACCGCCGCTGCCGCCCATAAAGATCGCGTCGGCGCGTTCGACGCTGACGTCAGGGGCTTCACCGGCAATAATCGACACGTTCCCGCAGGCAAAGCGCTGGCAGTTTTCCGCCAGCAAACGCAGCGCCGCCGGGTTGCGTTCAATCGCCGTGACCGCCAGCGTCGGATTTTGCAGCGCGGCTTCAATCGACACGCTGCCGGTCCCCGCGCCGATATCAATCAGGTGGCTGGCCCAGTGCAGCTCCAGCTTTGAGAGCGCCAGCGCCCGCACCGCTTCCTTGGTCATCGGCACCTTTTCGCCGCGCAGAAACAGCTCATCTTTCATCGAGGATCACCACCGTGTTCATCTCATAGTCGTTGTGGACTGCGCTCACCGGCAGCCAGTGAATGCGCTCGTTGTCCAGCGCCAGATTTTCGCCAATCACCATCCAATGATGGCCCTTACCGCGAGCAACCAGCGCGCCAGCAATCTCTTTCGGCCCGCAGCGTTTATCGGTGACCATCGCCACCTTGCGATGCGCGGCGAGCGTGTCGAAGCACACGTCGCGCCCGTGGCTGCTGGTTAGCCACATGTCGTTCATATCAATGCCCGCCCGCGCGCACAGGTACTGCACCGCGCTGACGCCGGGGACCACCTGCACGTTTTCACGGCCGAAGTGAGCAATCAGCCGCGTGCCGATGCCGTAAAACAGCGGGTCGCCGGAGGCCAGCACTACCACGTTCTGTGCCTCGCGTTGGCTAATCCATGTCAGTACCTGCGCAATATTGGCCCCAGCGGGCAGCGCTCGCCGGTAAAGTCCGGGAACTGCGCCAGGTGCCGCGTGCCGCCGACCAGCGCGTCAGCGCGCGCAACGGCTGCTTGCGCCAGCGGCGTCATCAACTGCATGCCTGCCGGCCCATCCCCACAACGGTTAACATTGCATGTCCCTCACGATATCGCCGACCGGACGGTTGCTACCGAGGAGCTGGTTATCAAACGAGAACATAATGGCGTCACAGATGGGGGATTTTGCGTAAAGCGCAGACGTTGCAGCACGCGCTGACAGATACGCCCGGCAAGGTGGTTGTAGAGAGACTGGAAGCCATAGGCCTCGATATGCTCCATCGCCGCTTCGGTGGTGTCGCACTCACTCACCAGGGTGAGCAGTTCAAGCGGCGCGCCGAGCAGCGCCAGATGAGCCACCAGCGTCTCCATGCGACCGTCGGCGATATGGCTGTGGGTGTGGAAAATCCCGGCGGCGATTTTGACCAGCTTGCCGGGGTGACCAATCAGTACAATCTGACGGAAGCCAAGGCGCACCGACTCTTCAATCATATAGCCGACGAAGTTGCTCATGGTGACCACCACCTGTGAGTCAATGCCCATCTGTTCACGCACGAAGCGCTCGCCGTGGTTGCCCGGCACCAGCACCACCCGCTCCAACCCGGCGGCGCGCTTCATTTCCAGCTCCAGCGCCAGCGAGCGCTTCCAGCTCTCTTCCGACATCGGCGTCACGATGCCAGTGGTGCCGATAATCGAGATCCCGCCCAGAATACCCAGCCGCGAGTTATAGGTTTTCTTCGCCCGCTCCTCGCCTTCCGGGGCAAAAATCTCCACCTCAGCGCCACGCGCCGGGCCGATGGCCTCACGGACGGCGGTTTCGATAGTGTGGCGCGGGGTACGATTAATCGCCGCGCTACCGATGGGCAAACCAATGCCTTTGCGGGTCACCGTGCCAACGCCTTCACCACCGTGCAGGGTAATCTCGCCGCTGTCGTTAAGGGTCACGCGGGCGAAAATCAGCATCCCATGAGTAGCATCAATGTCATCGCCGCCGTCCTTGCGAATGGCGGCAATCCCCTGCTGACCTTCCACATGCGGCGACTCTACGTTCAGGTTCAGCGTGACGCCCGACGGCGTGACGATCGATACCTGGTGAATCAGGTGCTGGCGCATCACCATTAGCGCGGCAACCTTCGCCGCCGCCGTGGCGCACGAACCGGTGGTGTAGCCCTTGCGCAGCGCCTTGCCGTTATGCCAGACCGGGGCGTCGAAGGCAGCGTCGTTCATTGCGCGGCCTGCAGATGGTAGAGAATGGCGTTAACGATCGCCGCCGCGACGTTGCTGCCGCCTTTGCGCCCCAGCGCGGCGATGCCCGGCAGGCTGCTTTTGCTCAGCGCCTCTTTCGATTCCGCCGCACCAACAAAACCGACCGGCACGCCAATCACCCCACCAACCTCCAGCTCGTTATGCTCCAGCAAACGGAACAGCGCGGTGGGCGCATTGCCGAAGACGAACACTTTGTCGCCCTCTTCTTTGGCGGCAATATCCACCGCCGCCATCGAGCGGGTAATGCCCTGCGCTTTGGCTTCGCGCACCACGCGCGGGTCGCTGATGTAACAGCGGCACTCGCCGCCGAAGGTCGCCAGCAGATTTTTATTGATGCCGGAGAGCGCCATGGTGGTATCGGTGTACAGCGTGCATGGGCGGCTGAGCGCTGCACTCAGCCGGGTTAAGGCATCGGGCGCGAACCACAGAATATCCAGCCACTCAAAATCGGCGGTGGTGTGGATCACCCGTTTGATAATCGCCTCGTGCAGCGGGCTTTCGAAACGATACGCCGGGCGGGTTTGCGCGATAATGTCGCTGATGATTTCGAAGCTCTTGCGCTCAATCGCTTGCGGTTGCTGGATATAGTTCATGCTGTTCTCCTCAGGCCGCGCCCATCAATCCGTACCTGACCGCCATAAACAGCAGCAGGGCCAGCGTGGAGGCCACCCACATCAGTCGTATCGTTCGGGAAATGTCATCGATGGCGATAGCGCGTCGGGCATCGCCGATCCACGGCTTCTCCACGCGTTGACCAAAATAGTCGTTCGGGCCGCCGAGACGCACGCCCAGCGCCCCGGCGACGGCGGCTTCTGACCACGCGCAGTTCGGGCTGCTGTGGTTGTAACGGTCACGCCAGCCGATGCGCAGCGCGCGCGGGCCGTCAAAACGGCAAAGAAATGCGGCTACGCTTATCAGCAGCCAGCTCAAGCGAGCGGGAATAAAATTGGCGACATCATCCAGCCGGGCGCTGACCATGCCGATAGCGCGGTACTTTTCATGTTTGTAGCCGACCATCGAATCGAGGGTGTTGACGGCTTTGTAGGCCATGGCCAGCGGCGCGCCGCCGAGCAGCAGGAAGAATAGCGGCGCGATAATGCCGTCGACAGTGTTTTCCGCCACCGTCTCCACCACCGCACGGTTAATCTGCTCGGGCTGAAGCAGTGAAGTATCGCGGCCGACAATCCATGAGAGTTTAATTCGGCTCTCGGCCAGGTCGCCCGCGCGTAGCGGTCGCTCAACATCCTGCGCAGAGCGGGCCAGGCAGCGTCCGGCCAGCACGGTGAAAATCATCCAGACCTCAACGCCCCAACCCAGCCACGGGTGAATCAACGTCGCCAGGTGCAGTACGCCCCAGGCGATGCCGTAGGTCAGCCCTACCACCGCCAGCCACATCACGCCGCCGCCGATACGCAGGGCGCGATCGCTGCGACAAATACGGCGCACGACGCGCTGAACGAAATGAATCAGGTTACCTATCCAGCGCACGGGATGCGGCCAGCTCTGCGGATCGCCGAGAAGAAAGTCGAGCAGCCATGCACAGCACCAGGCGAGCAGCGTCATAGAGCGCTCCTTGCGGCAGTAAACCAGTGATTCAGCATGTCAGGGCGCTGGGCAAAGTGAACGTGGAGATAGCTGGCAAACGTGTTGCCAAGCTGCCAGCCCCCTGCCATCGCTGAAGCACGACGCCATCACGAGTTTTCCGGCAGGCCATCTCCGCCGGGAGTCGGGCGGTGAAATCAGAGTAGTGGAACTCGTGACCACGCAGCACTTCGCCGGGCGCGGCAAGCAGCGTTTGCTGCTCAGCCTGCGCTTCACAGTAACCAAAGCGGGTGAGACGTTTGCCCATTTTGCTGTCGCCGGGGAGAATGTTTGCCATGGCGTAGACCTCGCCCTGCGCATCTTCCAGCGTACTGCCGAGATACATCAGGCCGCCGCATTCGGCGTAAATCGCCACGCCGCGCTCATGCGCCGCCCGCAGCTGGGCCAGCATCGGCGCGTTGGCGGCAAGCGCTCGGGCGTGCAGTTCCGGGTAGCCGCCGCCGAGCCAGATCATCTGGCAGTCGGGAAGTACCGCGTCATGCAATGGGCTAAAGCGGACAAGGGTCACGCCCGCGCGTTCCAGCAGCGCAAGATTATCCGGGTAGTAGAAACTGAAAGCTTCATCATCCGCGACCGCGAGGGTAAGCCCTCGCCGCTGGCCGGCATCGGTGGCCACTCGCCCGGCGGTAACGTGTCCAACGCGCTCAGTTCCAGCAGGCGATCAACATCCAGCGTCCGTTCCAGCGTCGCGGCGAAATCCTGCCACGGCTGCGCATCGATGAGCGATTCTCGGGCGCTTACCAGCCCAAGGTGACGTTCCGGCAGTGATACCCTTCCGCGCGCGGCACGTAGCCGAGCACCGGCAGGTCGCAGTAACGCTCAATGGCGTTTTTCAGCAGTTGGAAGTGGCTATCGCTGTTGACGCGGTTGACGATGACGCCCGCGATATTCAGGCTCGGGTCGAAGTGCTGAAACCCCATCACCGTGGCGGCAATGGAGGTAGAGACCGCCTTGCCGTCCACCAGCAGGATGACCGGGCAGCCCAGTTGTTTCGCCATCGCCGCGCTGCTGCAATAGTTGGGGTCGGTACCGTAACCATCATAGAGGCCATCACGCCTTCAATAACGGCAATATCGGCCTGCTGCATCTGTTCGCCGAACAGCGCATTGAGCGTAGAAGGGGCAGCATAAAGCCGTCGAGATTGCGGGACGCGACGCCACACAGCGCGCTGTGCCAGCCGGTATCGAGGTAGTCCGGGCCGACTTTATAGGGCTGAACGCGTAGGCCGCGCTGCTGAAGCAGCCTCAGCAGGCCGAGCGTCACCGTGGTTTTACCACAGCCGCTGCCGGTGCCTGCGAGGATAAATACGTGCTGTCTGGCTGCCATACCCTGACCCTATTCAGGGTGGTTCTCGGGTATAGCCGTGCGCACGCCCAGTCCGAAGACTGTGCGACTCAAAGCAACCCACTTCCCACCGAAGTTGTTGTGAATGGCCAACAGGCAGGTCTTCTGGCTTAGCGTCATCCTCACCCGTCCTTCCCGATCCTCAGGATCAGTGGTCTTCACGGGGTCGTCAGCATTACAGCAGCGGGGCTGCGAGGGATTTACACCCTCTTCCCTGGCACATACTATGCCAAACCTGTTGGTTGCAGATTTATGCCGGCACATCGGCCCGCATAAAATAAAAAGCAGGTTACTCTAGCGCCGCGAAAGAAGGATTTCGTTGCGCTATGACAATACCGGCATATTTATTTACGGTAGTTATATTTCGTTTGGCAAGGCAAGGAAAATCATGAGCGTGGCGCGCTGTCCGCCTCCGGTGGGGAACTGATTCAGGGCTGGATTCTCGGCAGCGAAAAGCTCGTCTCCTGCCCGATAGACTGGTATAGCACCGTGGAAGTGCGCGAGGGCGTGCCGCTCGTCAATGAGCGACCGCTGGCGCGGGCGATGGTCAATACGCTGCTGGCGCACTGGGCTATCCACCAACGCTGAGCCAGACGCTGCGCATTGAGATTGACTCGACCATTCCCGTGGCGAAAGGGATGGCCAGCAGCACCGCTGATATTGCCGCCACTGCCGTTGCCACTGCGCATCATTTGGGACATTCACTCAGTGAATCTGAACTGGCGGCGCTGTGCGTCTCGCTGGAGCCGACGGACAGCACCCTGTTTCATGCGCTGACGCTTTTCGACCACCACCATGCCCAAACCCAGATTGCCTGCGCCCCGCCCTCATTTTGACCTGCTGGTGCTAGAGAGCCCGGTTCAGCTTCGCACCGCCGACTATCACCGCCTGCAGCGACGCACGGCGCTGGAGGCCAACGCCGGGGTGCTGCAACAGGCATGGGATAAGGTACAAACCGCCTGCACAGGCTGCAACCCCAGCCTGCTCGGCGAAGCGGCGACGCTCAGCGCTGTCGCGAGCCAGACTCTGCTGCCAAAGCCGGGTTTTACGGCGCTGCTTTCACTTGTCGAAAGGTGTGGCCTGTACGGCCTGACGGTGGCGCACAGCGGCAGCGTGGTCGGGCTGATGCTCGACCGTCGCTATCACGATGTGGATTATCTGCACTGGGCACTGGCACAGCGCGACCTGGCGGCGCACTGGCCGCAGCGGCATCTGCTCGCGTCAGTGAATGGCGGGGTTCAGGCCAGCGCCTGACGCAGCGCCGTCAATAACCGCTGGTTTTCTTGGCGACTGCGAATCGCCACGCGGAAGTAGCGCCCGTCCAGCCCCGGATAGTTGGCGCAGCTGCGAATCAGAATCTGTTTTTCCAGCAGCGCATACTGCAGATTAACCTCCGCTCGCTCGCAGCGCAGGAAAAGGTAGTTCGCCCGCCCGGATACACCTTCAGCCCTCAATCTCACCCAGAGCCCGGTAAAAGCGCGTGCCTTCGTCAGCTAACCAGCGAAACGTCGCCTGTTGATAATCATGATCGTTGAGCACCACCTCTCCGGCCAGCGCGGCAAAAGCGTTGATTGACCACGGCATCTGCCGCTGACGCAGCCTGGCTACCGCTCGTTCATCGCTGTTCAGCAAATAGCCCAGTCGAAGGCCGGGAATGGCATAGAATTTGGTAAGCGATCGCAGCACCCAGACGTGCGGATACTGCGCCAGCCGTGGGATAAAGCCGCCTCATCGGGAATAAAATCGAGAAAGGCTTCGTCGAGGACCAGCGCGATTTCCAGCGCGCGACAGCGTTCGGCGATTGCCGTCAGCAGCGCGCCATCCGGCAGCAGGCCGGTAGGGTTATTTGGCGTGCAAAGAAACAGGCAGTCCAGCTCGGCGGTCAGCGCCGGGAGAATACGGTCAGTCAGCTGCCAGTCGTCCTCTTCACGCAGGAAAAAGGTCTCGATGGCGCAATCAACGGTTTCCAGCGCCCGACGATATTCGGCAAACCCGGGCGCAACCACCATCGCCCGGCGTGGGCGCAGCCCTGGACGAGCGTAAAGATGGATTCGGTTTCGCCGTTGCCCGCCAGAATCCATGTCGGCGGAACGTTATGGTGCGACGCCAGCGCCTGATGCAGCTGCTGATACTCGACGTCAGGGTAACGTTCGGCGCAGCTGAGCTGGGCGACAATCGCGCGTTTTAAGCTTTCAGGCATGCCCAGCGGGTTAATGTTGGCGCTGAAATCCAGCAGTTGGTCGGCGGAAACTCCCATCAGCGCCGCCGCTTCGCGGATATTGCCGCCGTGGGCGCTTTTCAGACGCGACACGCCCGGTTACCCGCGCCGCGCCAGCGTTGCGCCGTCGGCGAAGTAGGCCTTAATCCCGGCGAGGATCGACTCGGCCACTTCCTGCTGGAACTTCGCGGTTTTCAGCTTACGTTCTTCTTCAACGTTACTGATAAACGCCGTTTCGACGAGGATCGACGGAATATCCGGCGCTTTCAACACCGCGAATCCGGCCTGCTCAACCTGATTTTTATGCAGGTTGTTAATCTGCCCCATCTTCTTGAGCACCGCTTTCCCAAACTTCAGGCTGTCGGCGATGGTCAGCGATTGCACCATATCGAACATGGTGTGGTCGACGTAGCGGTCGCCACTTTTGCTGACGCCACCGATCAAGTCCGAGGCGTTCTGAGTCTGCGCGAGGTATTTCGCCGCCGTACTGGTGGCTCCTTTGGTGGAAAGCGCAAACACCGATGAGCCGCTCGGCTGACGGCTGGTAAAGGCATCCGCGTGAATAGAAACAAACAGGTCGGCGCGCTGTTTCTGGGCTTTGGCCACCCGCACCTTCAGCGGAATAAAGATATCTTCGTTGCGCGTCATGTAGGCTTTCATGTTGCCTTCTTTCTCAATCAGCGCGCGCAGACGACGGGCAATTTGCAGCACCACGTCTTTTTCCCGCGTCTTATACAGCCCACCGCCCGGAGTCTTCACCGCCGTGTCCGGGGTCAAGCATAATGACAATTGGCCGATCGCGACCAGCTTTCCCCGGCTGCGGCCCGCTCTGCGCCGGCGGCACCTGCTTTTCGAGGCCGTCTTTGTTGTACTCTTCCAGCAGCGCCAGCAGCGGGTCCTGCACATCGTTCGCGTTAGCGGATAGAGATCCATCACCAGACGTTCTTTAAAGTTGGCAACCGGCGCGAGGGCAAACAGCTGCGGTTTGACGTCCTGCTTCAGCTCAAACACCATGCGCACGGTCTGCGGGTCGAACTGGCCGACACGCGCGGATTTAATGAACGGATCGTCGCCGCGAATCTGCGCCGCCATCCCTTTCAGCACCGAGTTGAGGTTCACCCTTCAAGATCAACCACCAGGCGGTCGGGATTGCTCAACGCAAACTGCCGATACTTGAGCACGCGGTTGGACTCCACCGTAACGCGCGTGTAGCTGGACGCAGGCCAGATGCGGACGGCCACCACCTGACTGACGGCAGCGAAACCAACCTGACTGACACTTAGCAACCACATGGCGCCCGCCCTTTTAACAGGCGGCGACGACTCAAAGACTGACTTCCTGACATGCTCTATCCCAGGCAAAAAAAGACGATTTCAAATTAAGCAAAATATGATTGACCGAAAACTTTAACCAAAGGCGAATAAACTGTCATCTATAAAAGGGTAAACATTCGTTGGTTAAGCGAAATTTGGCGGAGATTTTTCCCATGTTTAGGCAAATTCCGGCTTGCGTTTAGCGCAAAAACAGAATAAAAATACACTTATTACGAATAATCATGCATTGAGGGTTGTGCCGTGGTGAAGGAACGTAGAACCGAACTGGTCGAGGGTTTCGTCATTCAGTCCCCTATATTAACGCTCATCGGGCAAGACGTTTGTCATCATGCTTGGCGGCGAAGCCATTGAGCATGAGAACTTTTCAAGCATTGTCAATGATATAGGGCTGCTGCACAGCCTGGGCATCCGCCTGGTGCTGGTCTACGGCGCGCGTCCGCAAATCGACGCCAATCTGGCCGAACATCAGCATCAGCCAACCTATCATAAACACATTCGTGTCACCGATAGCAAAACCCTTGAACTGGTTAAGCAGGCAGCGGGCCAGCTGCAGCTGGATATCACCGCGCGTCTGTCGATGAGCCTGAACAATACGCCGCTCCAGGGCGCACACATCAATGTGGTCAGCGGTAACTTTATCATCGCCCAGCCGCTGGGCGTGGATGACGGTATCGACTACTGTCACAGCGGGCGTATTCGTCGTATTGATGAAGAGGCGATCCACCGCCAGCTCGACAGCGGCGCCATTGTGCTGATGGGCCGGTAGCCGTCTCCGTCACCGGCGAAAGTTTTAACCTGACTTCGGAAGAAATCGCCACTCAGCTGGCGATTAAGCTGAAGGCCGAGAAGATGATTGGTTTCTGCTCGTCGCAGGGCGTTTACAACGAAGCCGGTGAAATCGTTCCTGAGCTGTTCCCGAACGAAGCGCAGGCGCGCATCGAAGAGCTGGAACAGGAAGGCGACTACCTTTCCGGTACCGCGCGCTTCCTGCGCGGCGCGGTGAAAGCCTGCCGCAGCGGCGTGCGTCGCAGCCACCTGATCAGCTATCAGGAAGACGGCGCGCTGTTACAGGAATTGTTCTCACGCGACGGTATTGGTACGCAGATTGTGATGGAGAGCGCCGAGCAGATCCGCCGCGCCACCATTAACGATATCGGCGGTATCCTCGACCTGATTGCGCCGCTGGAGCAGCAGGGGATTCTGGTGCGTCGCTCACGCGAGCAACTGGAGATGGAGATCGACAAGTTCACGATTATTCAACGCGATAACACCACCATCGCCTGTGCCGCACTCTACCCGTTCCCGGAAGAGAAAATTGGCGAAATGGCCTGCGTGGCGGTGCATCCGGACTATCGCAGCTCCTCGCGCGGCGAAGTGCTCCTTGAGCGCATTACCGCGCAGGCGAAGCAAATGGGCTGAATCATCTGTTCGTGCTGACCACCCGCAGTATTCACTGGTTCCAGGAGCGTGGGTTTAAACCGGTTGATGTCGAGTTGCTGCCGGAGAGTAAGAAGCAGCTTTATAACTATCAGCGTCGTTCGAAGGTGCTGATGGCGGATTTAGTCTAGCTGCGCCGAGCGGTCCCCTCGCCCTCTTCCTTTTGAAGCTGTCTCTTATAATCCTTGGCGACAGTTATCAGAAAGGGGGGGAGGTGTATTTGGATTGATCACTCCGTTGCGCTCCTTTTCAGCGCTCGCCACATAAATTGCACGGGCGCAGGGAGCGCGCAAGGGCGGCCAATCGCCGCCGCCCCTGCACCCCGGGCTCTGGCGGCAAAATCGCCACTGCGTGGTTCCTCAGCTTATCCCTTCCGGCTTCGGGTCGGGCGCGAGTTCACATCCATGTGAACCACGCCTCAGCCCACATCCATGTGGGCTGACCCGGCCTACAGGGAACGCCTCGGCGATTTAGACGCCACCAATACCAGTGCAGTCTTTTAGTTAACAGCAAAAACCAGAGCCACTGAAACCGATGAGTCCCGCTGGAAATCGGCGAGCCGGAGAATGGAAGACAAGGTCAGGACGCCATGGATGGCGGACTGAGGCGAACCGAGACAGGACGTCGAGTTTCGCCGTGCCGCAGGCTGGAGTTCGTAGGTGAGCGTAGTGCGAAGCACCGATTTCCCGCGGGCCGCGGGATTGTCAAGGGGGCGCGGCCGCCCCCTTGGCCCGTTCACCGGTGATATAACGTCATATTCCACCCTACGTAAAGTGAACGGAATCCCTCTCCTTACTGACAGATATTCGGTCCTATCGCACGAATTTGTGTATAACAGACAGCTTTAAAGGTAAAGGGAGCACATTGTGCGCCCTTAACGCACTATGCCATCTCCGCAAATATCGCCGACAACCCGCTGCGTCTTTCTGTACGCGTGGCAATCGCTGTAGCCAGCAGATTTTCATCGGCATACATCGACAGACGTGACTTCGCGCGGGTAATCGCGGTGTAAACCAGCTCACGGCTAACCACCGGCACCAGCTGCGTCGGCAGTACCAGTGCGGCGTGAGTGAACTCGGAACCCTGCGATTTATGCACCGTCATCGCCCAGGCGGTATCGTGATCCGGCAGACGGCTTGGCTGCACCGATTTAATCGTCCCGTCCGGCATCGGGAACCAGACGCGCATCCCTGCCCGCGATCTAACGCCACGCCGATATCACCGTTAAACAGCCCCAGAGCGCTGTCGTTACGGCTAATCATCACCGGACGACCTTCGTACCAGCGCGAGTGGCGCTGCGGCTGAATCAGACGATGACGCGCCAACAGCTGTTCGAACTGCGTATTCAGCCCGCCGACGCCCCACGGCCTTCCCGCAGTGCGCACAATAGCTGATATTCCCGAACGCCGACAGCACCTCCGCGGGCTCGGCCTGCTCGCGTAAAAGCTGTAAATAATGACCGTAGCCCATCCGCGCATCGTCGAGCATGGCGGCATAATCATCCGTCGCGCGCAGCGGTTTAAGTTCGATATCGCTAAAACCGCGGGCGAAGACCTCGCCAACGGCCTTTTTATCGCCCGATTTACCGCACCCGCCAGTTGCCCAATCCCGAGTCGCTGCCAAAACGGTAGCTGGTGCGCAGCAGGCAGAGGCTGTCGCGCAGCGCCCCCGCCGTTTGGCCTTCACCCGCCGGGAGGTCGCTCCCTACCAGGCGGCTTAGCTGCGCCGCGCGTTCAGGCGTATAGCCAGCGTTCACCCAGCTACAGATATCCCCAGTACCGCGCCCGCCTCAACCGACGCCAGCTGATCGCGGTCGCCGAGGAAGATGACTCGCCCGTGCGGCGGCAGCGCGTCAATCAGCCGCGCCATCATCGGCAGGTCGATCATTGAGGCTTCGTCGACCACCAGCACATCAAGGTGCAGCGGGTTGCCCGCGTGGTAGCGCATTTTCTGGCTGCCGGGTTGCGCGCCCAGTAGGCGGTGCAGCGTGCTGGCCTCGGTCGGCAGCATCGCTTTATGCGCGTCGCTTAGCGTCAGTTTACGCAGCGCCGCGCCCAAAGATTCGGTAAGGCGCGCAGCCGCTTTCCCCGTCGGGGCCGCCAGACGAATACGGAGTTTTTCGGCATTCGCCATCTGTACCAGCGCCGCCAGCAGTTTGGCGACGGTGGTGGTTTTCCCGGTGCCAGGGCCGCCGGAGATCACCGAAATACGCCGCGTCAGCGCAACGGCGGCAGCGACTTTCTGCCAGTCGACGTTGTCACTGGTGGGGAACAGCGCGCTCAGTGTCTGCTGGAGCTGCACCTCGTCTACCGCCAGCGGAACCTGGGTGTCGCTAAAGAAACGCGCCACCGTCAGCTCGTTATGCCACATGCGGTTGAGGTACAGTCGGTCACGGCTCAGTATCAGCGGCGACGGGCGTTCACCGGCACTCACGGCCTTAGACGCCAGCAACAGCTCAGCCCAGTCTTCTGGCGCGTCGGCATCGCTGAACAGTTGCTGCCAGAATTCACGCGCGCGCCCTTTCGCCTGCATCGTCGCACTCAGGTGCGACAGAGGCAGGCACACGTGCCCTTCGCCAGTATCGCGGCTGAGCATCGCCGCCGCCAGCATCACCGCCGGGTGCTCGTCGTGCGCGACCATCAGCGCAAACTGTACGTCGAGCGGGCGCAGCAGACGCTGCTCAACGGCATCCAACAAACGTTGTTCGAGACTCATGCGTCCATCTCCTCGCCTTCTCCGGCAAACAGTGCATCCATGGCCGCAATGAGCGCGGGGTCTGGCCGGGTAGTGAATATCCTTGCTGCCCGCGTCGCGGTCAACGCCGCGCAGGAACAGGTAAATCACACCGCCGAAGTGGCGTTGATAGTCATAATCGGCAATGCGATGGCGCAGATAGCGGTGTAGCGCCAGGCTATAGAGCTGATACTGCAAGTCGTAGCGGTGCGACTGCATCGCTTCGGCCATCGCCTGTTGGGTGTAGGCCTCGCCGTTCTCTCCCAGCCAGTTGGACTTGTAGTCGAGCAGGTAGTAGCGCCCATCGTGGCGGAACACCAGGTCGATAAAGCCTTTCAGCATGCCGCGTACCTGGCGGAAATCGAGCGTAGGGCAGCCTGCCGAAAGCGGGTCATAGCGGCGGGTTAAGGCATCCAGCGCCAGCGGGTCGAGCGGCCGGTTGATGGGCAAATAAAACTCCATTTCCACCTGTTTTTGTTTTGCGCTCAACTGATTGAGCGCAATGCCGGTATCCGCCAGCGGCGCGGCCAGCACTTGTGAAATCCAAGCCGTCAGCACTGGCTCCCATTCTTCGCCAAAGCCGTTGCTTTGCAGTTTTTCCAGCATCCACTCGGATGATACTGGCTGGGTAAAGTCGAGGTCTTCAAACAGACTGTGCAGGAAAGTCCCGGCGATGCGCCGCGCGGGAAATTATGCGGCGTCAACGTCGGTTCCGGCAGCGTTTCCTGTGCGCCGGCGGCGTCAATATCCAGACGCGGCAACAGATCCTGCGCCACGCTGTGGCCGCGTTGTTGCAGGCCGGAATAGCTGGTGACTCGCCAGTCGTCCACGACGCGACGCAGCACCTGACGCGCCGCCAGTTCAGGCATTTGTGCCTGAGTGGCCTGCCAACGCGCGTCGTCGGGCGCTGTCGCCAGCGTCAGCGCAATGTGTTCATCGCAGAGCGCACGCAGACAGGCTTCCAGACCCGCGGCGTCGAGTACCTCGCCTTTCTGCATCAACCTTCCCGGCGCGCTGTGATGGAGTTCGGTATCGGTCGGTTTATCGCTGCGCCGCGCGGTGAGCGGCGCCAGCCCCAGACTACAGTGCCACACGGCGCGGGTTAAGGCGACGTACAGCAGGCGCAGGTCTTCTGCCAGACGCTCGGCCTCCGCCAACTCCAGGCTTTCATCGCTTTCGTTAAGATCCAGCACCGCGCGAAGGATTCCCGATCGTGATAGAACGCCTGCTTCTCTTTACGGAAACGGGCGATAAACGGCAGCCAGACCAGCGGATATTCCAGCCCTTTCGACTTGTGAATGGTGACAATCTGCACCAGGTGTTTGTCGCTCTCCAGACGCATTTGCTGGCTGGAAGCGTTGGTGTCCGGCTCAGCAATTTGCTGGTTCAGCCAGCGTACCAGCGCGTGCTCGCTCTCAAGCCGGTGGCCGCTTCTTGTAGCAGCTCGCTAAGGTGCAGAATATCGGTTAAACGCCGTTCGCCGCCGTGAGTGGCGAGCAGGTTTTCCGCGAGGGAGCGCGCATTCATCAGGGCACGAATCATCGGCATCACACCGCGGCGCTGCCAGATAAGCCGATAGTCGCTGAACTCCTCCACCAGCGCATCCCAGGCGTGCTCATCCTGATTCAGCTGCTCAATGTCCCGCGCGTTCAGGCCAAACATCGCCGTCGCCAGCGCGCTGCGCAGGGTATTTTCCCGCTCCGGCGTCAGCACCGCCTGCAACACCCACAGAAGCTCCTGCGCTTCCGGGGTTTCGAATACGCTGTCGCGGTTGGAAAGATACACCGACGGAATAGCCAGCGCATTCAGCGCATCGCGAATCAACGAGGCTTCCTGGCGGTTACGCACCAGTACGGTAATGTCTGAGGCCTGCACCGGACGCGCGCTGTCGCCGCGCCACAGCAGCGCCGTGCCGCGTTGGCCGCCGGTGAGCCAGTCGCGAATCTGCGCCGCGCACTGCTGGGCCATAAAGATCTGGTAGTCGCCCGCGCTAACGCCCTCACCAGGCATCAGCCAGAGGTTCATTGCCGGCTGATTTTCGCCGTCAACCTCAAAACGTAGCGAGGCATTTTTCTCGGCGGATTTGACCGGCAGGAACGGAATGTCGCGGAACATAAAGGGGTTATCAACCTGCCCAAACAGGCGGTTGACGCTTGCCACCATGCCCGGCGCGGAACGCCAGTTGGTATCGAGCGTATAGTGCGCCGCCACATCGCTGCGCGCACGCATGTAGGTAAAGATATCGGCGCCGCGGAAAGCGTAGATCGCCTGCTTCGGGTCGCCAATCAGCAGCAACGCGGTCTCCGGCTGTTGGCGCCAGATGCGGCGGAAAATACGGTACTGCTGCGGGTCGGTATCCTGGAATTCATCGATCATCGCTACCGGAAAACGCTGACGAATGGCGGCGGCTAACGCCTCGCCGCTTTCGCTCTCCAGCGCTTCATCAAGGCGGCTTAGCATATCGTCAAAGCCCAACTCGCCGCGGCGGCGCTTCTCGCGGGCTACCGCCTCACGAATCTCTTTCATCGCCTGGGCAATCACCAGGTCGTTGAGCGTGAGCGGCGAGTCCAGTAAACGCTCAATAGCGCTGAACAGCGGGTGCGTGGGCACTTCTCCGCCCGCTTTGGTGCGTTCAGCCAGGAACGACTGGCTGAATTTTTCCAGCGCATCGGGGAGCTGGTAGTTTTTGCTCTCTTCCTGCGCCCAGGCGCTGATCTTGTCGATCCACTTTCCCTGGTTGCCGCGGTTGAATTTGCGACGATCGATACCCGAGTTTTCCAGCAGCGGTTCAAGATCGCCGACCGCAGCCAGCCACTGCTGTTTGATGTCGCCAATCTGCGCGAGGATCTGCTGATGACGTGATTCCAGCGTCTCGGTCGCGCTGAGCGGCATCTTCAGCTGCGGCGCTTCCCCTTGCAGATAACGGTCGATCGATTTCAGCAGATCCTGCGGTCCTTTCCAGGACTCGACGATCACCTGCGCAATTTCGCGGTTCAGCGGGTAGCAGTGACGTCGCCAGAAGTCGGCGCAGGCCTGATAGCGCAGCTGAGATTCATCTTCAATCAGCTGCTGTTCGAACAGCATCCCCGACTCAAAAGCATTGAGGCTAAGCATGCGCTGACAGAAACCGTGGATGGTAAACACCGCGGCGTCATCCATCTGCCGTTCGGCCAGCAGCAGAACGTTCGCTGCCTGTTGAGGATCGTCGATTTCCGCCAGCAGGCTGGCATACAGCGGGTTGTCGGTGGCGTTACGCAGACAGGCGACGCGCAGCTCATGAATGTTGCTGCGAATACGCCCTCGCAGTTCTTCAGTTGCTGCCTCGGTGAAGGTCACCACCAGCAGCTCTTCGACGTTGATCGGCCGGGAAAGGCGGCCTCGCCGCCAAGCCCTAGCAGAAGCCGCAGGTAGAGTGCGGCGATGGTGAAGGTTTTTCCGGTGCCCGCTGAGGCTTCAATCAGGCGCTCACCGTAGAGGGCAAACGCAGGGGATTAAGGGACTCAGCAGTTACGGTCATTCGTTCTCTCGTCTTATCGGTAAGGTTTGCTGCAACGCGCTAATGCTCTCCCATACCTTCCAGCCTTCCGGGTGCGCATAGTCCGTCTTACCATTCTGGCTGCCGGAAACCTGCGACAGCACCGTCATGCCCTGTGGCGCAACAACGGTCTGGTGGAAGAAGTCAGCCAGCTTTTGCGGCGTTAACAGCTTAATCTGGGCCACTACTTTAGCACGTGAATCAAAAGCCATATTACCGCGATCGAAATCTTTGCTCAGCTGTGAGGCTTCATCACCGAGCGTTTGTGGCGCTTGCAGCATGTCGGCGATCACCGCCTGCTGCAGCTGCGCGAACTCTTCCGGCTTCATCGCCCGCAGCTTTTGCTCGGCGGTCGGGAAGAAGGCTTTAAAACGTTGCCACAGGAACGCTGGCTGTTTGTCATTGCTTTGCAGCAGGAAGCCCATGCCCCACTGGCGTCCGATGTTCATCGAAAAGGCAAACACGGCGTAACCAAGCTGTTCTTCAGTACGCAACTGATTGTAGAACCACGGCTGGACAATCTGCGCCAGCATGGCGCTTGCCGCCGAGCTGGAGAACTCATCCACGTTCGGCGGGACAAACACCGCCGCCAGCGCCGAGTCGGTGCTGTTGCCCGCTTTTTCAAAGATAGCGTTCTGCTGTTTTTCCACCAGCACATCTTTGTTACGGCACCATTCGTTACCGTTAGCGCCAAGCTGCGACTGGATACCGCGCGCCAGCGTCGTGGACTGCTCGGCGCTCAGGTTGCCAATTACCATAAACTCCGGACGTCCGCCGGTTTTCAGCTGGTCGCGGTAGGCCATCACCTCTTTCAGCGTGATCGACGGCAGCAGCGCCTTGCGGTCCTCGCGCTGGAAATAGGGCACCTGCGACACCATCTGCACCGGCATAATCGCCTGTTCGTAGGCTTTGCCTTTATCCGCCGAGTCCATCATCTGCTTGTACCAGGATTTTGCCTGCTCAAGCTGATCTTCGGTCGGCGTATAGCTGAAATAACCTTCTAACAGCGCACCAAACAGCTGCGGCAGACGCTGGGTGTAACCGTTGGCGTTAAGCATCAGGCCGTTGTTGGCACCGGTCGAGAAGCTGATCCCGCCGACGGCGGCCTGGTTGCTGAGCTGGTCGAGCGCAATGCCCGCCAGATAGTCGTTGAGGGCAAACATCACCTGATTTTTGGCGCTGTCCATCGCCTGCGGGTTACGCAGGATCATGGTGATATCGGCCTTCGGTTCAGACGCAAAATAGCGGCTCGGCATATAGACCAGACGCAGATTTGGTTCGTCGATAATCAGCTCCGGATGCGCGTAGCTTTTTTCGTTCTTGATCAGCGTGAAGTCATCGGGGATATACGGGTTCAACTGCGGCAGATTCAGCGTGATGTCGTCGGCCGCTTTCTGCCACTTCGCGAACGTCTCCGCGCTGATTTTATCGACCTGATACGGCGCATCAACAAAGTAAGCCACCTTGTTATGCGGCTCTTTCGGGCTGATGTACCAGATACGCGCATTCTGCGGTGTCATCATCGCCAGACGATCTTTTATCGCCTGCGCATCGTAACGATCGGCAATGTTCACCGCATCGAGCGTGTGTTCGACCGGCACGCGAATCATGGTGTCCGCCAGCCATTCGACGTAGTCCATATCGCGGTTAATCGACGGGTAGCGGAAGTCGAGGTCCAGCACGTGGGCCAGTTCATCAAAGTAGCTTTTGTCGACGCCCTTCTGGCGCAGCATGTCGAGGTAGCTAAAGATAGCTGCCACCACCTGATCCCGGTTAGCGAGGCCCTTGTCGGTTAAGGTGGCGGAGATTGCCAGCACGCCGCTGTTGCCGTTTACGACCGGGTCGGAATCGGCGCGAATGCCTTCAACCAGCCCTGCTTTTGCAGCCAGTCGGACAGCGTGCCCGGCGTGCGGTTACCGATAAGGTAGGTGATGAGCTCATCGGTTTTACTGCGGAACTGGGCTGAGTTGTTATCAATACGGAACTCGACGCGCAGCACTTTACGCGGCAGCGCGGGTACGTAGTGGATAACGATGCCCTTCTGCGCGTCGGTGACCACCGGAACGGTAATTTCCGGGCGCTCGATAGATTTATTCGGCACGCGGCCATAGGTTTGTGCCGCAATCTGCGCCAGCTCCGGCAGCGGTTTGTTGCTGTAAATCACCGCCTTCATCAGGTTGGCGGAGTAGTATTTGTCGCGGAAGGCCAGCAGCGATTCATACACCGGGCTATTCGGCTTGTCGCTCAGCGTTTCCAGGTTGCCGCCAGAGAAGCGCGCGCCGGGGTGCGCCGGGTTGATGGTTTCAGCGCTAACCTGCGCCATACGCATACCGTCGCGGCTGCGCGCCATGGTCAGTTCAGCGTTTACCGCGTTACGTTCGCGGTCGGCGTATTTTTTATCCAGCAGCGGTTCAGCAATGGCATCCGCCAGACGGTCAACGGCCCCTGTAAGGCGTCATTTTCGACTTCAAGGTAGAAGGCGGTGCGATACGGCGCGGTGCTGGCATTGTGGCTGCCGCCGTGCAGCTTGAGGAATTCCGAGAGGCTATCGGGCTGCGGGTAGTGCTTCGAGCCCATCAACGTCATATGTTCAAGGAAATGCGCAAGGCCCGGATGCGAATCAGGATCTTCCAGCGAACCAACCGGTACCACCAGCGCCGACAGCGATTTCACCGCCTGCGGATCGGATACCAACAGCACGACCATCTTGTTATCCAGCGTAATCGCCTGATATTGACGGGTATCTTTTTCGCTTTTACGGATGGTTTCCTGAATCGGTTGCCATCCGGTGTCTGCCTGACCTACGGTCGCCCAAAAGGCGGTGACAAAAACTACAATACTCAACCAGATACTGCGGGGCATTCACGGACCTCACCATTAACAAATACTGCTGAATCTTAATGCTTGTGCGGGCAGCTCCCGGCCAGACAAATGGATCTGGCGGCTGCCACTCATCGGTCCGTGACGCGTTGCGCATAGTAAATGAACAACTCAGATTGCGCAATTTTTATACAGAAACTATGACGGGTGAAAGCGAAATAGCGGCAGCAGATACGGCGTCGTTTGCTCGATAATCGCCTCATACTGCGCGGGTTCCAGGGTACGCCACAGGCGCTGATACCAGACATCGGCCCCTTCGCCGCTCACCACCATATTGCCTTCATACACCTGCATAAACTTGCTGCGTGCTTTTTGCTGCGTTTCCTCGTCCCTTAAGATGGCATCATTTTGGGCATCGTAACAGGCTTTTATCCACGCACCTCCGCTTTCAGGTAAGAACAGCAGCGGTTGGCACATGCCCTCGCGGTACCCGGCGACCAGTTGTGACAGATACGCTTTCGCTTCATCCGCCGCCAGGGTGGGAAGCACCACTCGCCCTCTTTGCGCAGCAACAGCCGGCTTTCGCCGCTGCCGCCGCTAGCACAGTAGACAAGGTGTTCCAGCCAAAGTTGCATTCCTTGTGCCACGCTAAGCAAAGATGGCCGCCAGCGCAACAGCCCATTATCCTGAACCTGCGGTAACCATCCGGTTATGTTAACCCCGTCGCAATCAAGGTCTATTTCGATACTCTTCCCTTCCCGGCGATATTCAATAACCCGGCTCGCCAGCGCGGCCATCTCCTGACGCTGCGCCTCCCAGGCAATTTCGCCAAACGGCCCGTAGGGCAGTTCTCCCGCCGCACGATAGCGGCGATACATCACATCCGGCGTCTGCTCTTCAATCAGGGTATTGAGCAACTGTTGGTTAAGCTGGTAGCGGGTCAGCCCCTCAAGGGTAAACGGCTCGGTGTCGGGAATGTCACTCTCTTCGCTACGGAAATTGACCTGTAAACGCATCTGGAAGAAGGCACGAACTGGATGACGCCAGAAGCGCTGAAGCTGCTCCAGCGGCAGCGTTGTCAGTTCAACAGGTTCCAGCGGCTGAATAAATTCACCGTGCGCTTCCCCTGACGGCTGGCGGCCGCCAGCCATTCCTGAGCATAGCTTTGGCGCTCATCATGCTGGTAATTCTCCGCGTCGAACGGCATGCGGCTATGCAGGTGCATGATGTGACTCTTGACCCGTCGCTCACTTTCATCGCAGTTCAGCGCCTCATCGCCTTCCAGGCAGTGGCTCTGGCCGATATAGTCCAGCAGTTCCTGCACCAGCACCGATGGGTAGCGCTCGCTGTTATCCTGAATAGAGCGACCGATGTAGCTGATATAGAGCGATTTTTCCGCCGACATCATGGCTTCGAGGAACAGGTAACGGTCATCGTCGCGACGGCTACGATCGCCGCGCAGCGGCTTCTGGCTCATCAGGTCAAAGCCCAGCGGCGCCAGCGCGCGCGGGTAGATACCATCGTTCATGCCCAGCAGGCACACCACTTTGAACGGAATAGAACGCATCGGCATCAGGGTACAGATGTTGATAGGGCCCGCCAGGAAGCGCTGGCTGATACGCTCCTGGTCCAGACGCTGAGCCAGCTCATCACGCAGCAGCGACAGCGGCACCTCTCCGGCGTATTGTGACTGCACGCCCTGAGCGATAATCCCCTGCCACTGCTGTTCAATCAGCGTTAGCGCCGCTTCGGTATCCTGATCCGGCAGGAAGAAGTCGTTCAGCATTTCACGACACACCGGTAGCCACTCTTCGAGTGAACGCCCTTGTGTCAGCACCTGTCGCCAGCGATTAAGCTGCATGAGCAGCGAAGCCAAATGCCCCACCAGCTCGGCGATAAGCCCGCTGGATTCATCATAGGGCAGCACGTCCTGCCACTCGCCCTGGCGGCTTTCCATGGCGTAACCCAGCAGCATGCGCGTTAGACCAAAGCGCCAGGTGTGCTGCCCGGTCGCCGGGAGATCGAGTTCGCGCACGTTGTCGTCGTCCATCCCCAACGCACGCCAGATTCGCTGACCCATTGGCGCAGATGCTGCAAACCGGCTTCATCAATGTTGAAACGGGTGGCCAGCACCGGCACGTCGAGCAGCGCCAGCACGTCTTCGCTGGTGAAGCGGCTGTCCGGTAGGGAAAGCAGAGTAATAAATGCCTGCATTGCCGGGTGCGCCTGACGGGCGCGGCGGTCGGAAATGGCGTAAGGCAGATAGCGCTCGCCGGTGGCGCTGCCAAACACGGCCTGGATAAACGGGCTGTAGCTGTCGATGTCCGCCACCATCACGATGATATCGCGCGGCGTCAGCGTCGGGTCGGCCTCCAGCATCGCCAGCAGACGGTCGTGCAATACTTCCACCTCGCGCTGCGGGCTGTGGCAGACGTGGACGGTCAGGCTGCGGTCATCGTGGCCAGGGTGCGTTTGTTGCCGCTCCAGGCAAACTCTTCAGCGGTGCGCCCGGCCACTGCGCTGTTTTTCAGCTCCAGCACGTCGTATTGAAGATTGTGCAGCAGGTTATCCGGCTCGATATCGACGAACGCATCCAACTCCTGATAGCGCTCCAGCCCCGCCAACAAGTAAATATAGTCGCGCCCCAGTTTGCCCCAGGAGGCCAGCATCGGGTTGCCGACGTCCTGTTCACCGTTATCGTTAAATAGCCCCGGCGCGCTGCTGGCGTCCTGGAATAACGGCAGTTCACGCTGCTCACGATAGTGTCGGCGCTGGCGCGCCATCAGCCGGCGAGGAACGCCGGATCCTTAATGTCACCCCAGTAATAGCGGCACGGGTTGGTGAACAGCACGTAGATATCCACATGCTTGCCGAGCGCCTGTAGCGCGTGCAGATACACCGGCGGCAGCGCTGAGATTCCGCAGATAAACACCCGCGACGGCAGCCCGTCAGGTTTCTCGCTGCTGTTTTCCAGCGTGTCGATAAAGCGTTGGTAGAGATTGGCGCGGTGCCACTGCGGCTGCCCCAGCGCTGCGGTGTGCTCCACCAGCGCTTTCCATAGCGGAGCCTGCCACTGCTGCGCCTCACCGACGTCATCCACTAACTCTCCGGCTTCCCACTTCGTGAGCCACTGCGGGCGATAGACCAGATACTGGTCGTACAGATCGGCCACCCGTGAGGCCAGCTGGAACAGCTTGCGTTTATCGGCATCGTCAGTCAGATAGTGGCGCAGCGGCGTAAAAGCCTCGTCGTCCAGCATGCCCGGCAGCAGCGTCATCAGCTTCCAGCTCATGCTTTGCTTATTAAAGGCGCTCTCGCCGGGAATCTCGGGCAAAACGCGGGTAAACATGTCCCAGATAAAGCTCGCGGGCAGCGGGAAATCGATGTTAGCGGCGATACCAAATCGCTGGGAGAGCGTCATCTGTAGCCATTGCGCCATCCCGGTACTCTGCACGAGGATCATTTCAGGCTCGAAGGGGTCAGCCAGCCGGTCCTGCTCCACGATAAATTCCATTAACGCTTCCAGCACGTCCAGACGGTTGGAGTGGTAGACCCTTAACATATTCGCTCCTGACTACTGACTGACCGGGCAATGCAGACGCGTTAAACGCCCTTGCCTGCCCATGGGGGTGGTAATAGTAGCATTGATGCTGACACAACGTTGTGACGATGTCTGTACCCGCTGGCTGTTCCAGCCTTCCGGCAGCGGCGCGGCCAGTTGCTGCGCTTGATCCCATGCATAGCGCCACATCTGACGATACTGATTAAGCTGAGTGTTACCGGCGGCCAACGCGCGGTAGTATCCGCCCAGCGCCGTCACCACCATCACCATTAACAACATGGCCAGCATCACCTCGGGCAGGCTAAAACCGCGTGATTTCAGGGTGTCTGGCATAGTAGCGCCTCCTTCAGGGACAAAAATCACTCCAGCCATGGGCTGAAAACTGAAGGTTACCGGCGGCCCAACGCCCCGATTGCCATAGCGAGAAACCGTCGCTTTGTGCTATCAGCAACAGCGTGCCGTCGGTCAATAAGCGCAGACAAACACGGGTATCTGCGGCATAGGTCATACACTGGGTTCCCGCTTCAGTTCCCCATGGTTGGCGCATCCCCACTGCAACGCCGAATGCGCCTGCGCCGTGCGCTGTATCGCCAGGCTTTCGTCGTTCACCATCGCCAACCGCTGGCGCTGCGCCTGATTCAGCCCCTGTAGCATCAGGCTGCCGAGCACCAGCAGCATCAGCACCATGGCCAGCGACGAAACGCCGCGCTCGGCATTCACTGGTTGTATCCCGTCACGCCGTACTGCGCGATTACCCTGCCGCCGCGCGTACCGGTTGCCAACAACGTAATAGCAAGCTCGGGCGGAAAACCGCTAAATGCATGGCGCACCACCTGAAAGCTCGTCACCGTGAGCGCTGCGGGATCGGTCATTTTGTCCCACCCTTTTCCTTCGCAGGTGGTCGCGCCACGTAGCGTTTCCAGCACGCCGGACTGTAGCCGAAAGCCAATGCTGTCAGCCTCGTCGGCGGGAGACGTTTGCCAGAGACCATTGCTGTCGCCATCCCAGCGGGCAATCACGCACTGCCCCTGCTGCGCAATCTGCAACGCTTCGCCGCCGCAGTCGTCATCCCCACAGTACCCAGCGCGCTGCAAATGCTTCGCGACCGTGAACACTCGCTGCCAGAGATCGTCTTCCAGCGTTTGCTGCTGCGTCTGCGCCAGTACGCCCGCTGGAGCGCGGGAGAAAGCGTGACGCGCCAAGCAGCAATACGCTGCTGATAGCCATGGCGATCAATACTTCCAGCAATGAGAAACCTCGCATCAGCATGTCGCCCCCTCACACAGGCGAATTCGCCCCCAACTGGAGATAACAACCGTCCAGCTCCCCGCCTCGCTCGACACCATCAGGCTCCCCGCCCACGCGGTATTACGCAGGCCGAAGAAAGTCAGGTTTGGCGTCATTTTGCTGAGCGAAACCTCGGTCCACGGCGGCTTGAAAATAGCCGGGTTTCCCTTAGGGCAGCCTTCCAGCACCGCATCGTCCGCGGTGAGGCACCAGCCCTGTGCTTCGTGGTTAACCCGTAGCCGACGGTCTCGGTTATGCCAGTTGGCATCGTTACGCAGATAAAGCAGATAGTCCCGTAGCGCACTGGCGGTTTGCCACAAACGCTGTTCTTGCTGCCAGCTGCGCCAGCCATACAGGCCAGAAGCGCCAAGGATGAGCACCAGCGTCAAGGCGATTAAGGTTTCGATAAGGGTGTAGCCCTGTTCTCTGTTCATGGCGGCAGTTTCCTGCGATGAGCAACAAAGCGCGAGCGCGTATTACGCGTTTTACGCGGGCTTCGGAAAAAGGTGAACAAGTTGCAGCGGGTTACAAATATACGGGAAGCAGCATTCAGAAAATAAAAAAACGGCGCTGAGAGCAGCGCCGTTTTTCGGTCAGGAAGATTAAATCGCCACCGGCGCTTTGATACCCGGATGCGGGTCGTAGCCTTCGATTTCGAAGTCTTCAAAGCGGTAGTCGAAAATAGAATCAGGTTTGCGTTTAATCACCAGCTTCGGCAGCGCGCGTGGTTCGCGCGTCAGCTGCAGCGCGGTCTGTTCCATGTGGTTGCTGTACAGGTGAGTATCCCGCCAGTCCAGACGAAGTCCCCCACTTCCAGGTCGCACTGCTGCGCCATCATATGCACCAGCAGCGCATAGCTGGCGATGTTAAACGGCAGGCCGAGGAACACATCGCAAGAGCGCTGGTAGAGCTGACAGGAGAGTTTGCCGTCTGCCACGTAGAACTGGAAGAAGGCGTGACACGGCGCCAGCGCCATCTTATCCAGCTCGCCGACGTTCCACGCCGAAACGATGATACGGCGCGAGTCCGGGTCGTTTTTCAGCTGGTTCATGACGGTAGTGATCTGGTCGATATGACGGCCATCCGGCGTCGGCCAGGCGCGCCACTGTTTGCCGTAGACTGGGCCAAGGTTGCCGTTCTCATCGGCCCATTCATCCCAGATGCTGACGTTATTTTCATGCAGGTAGGCAACATTGGTGTCGCCCTGCAGGAACCACAGCAGTTCGTGGATGATAGAGCGCAGATGGCAGCGCTTGGTGGTCACCAGCGGGAAACCTTCTTGCAGGTTAAAGCGCATCTGGTGGCCAAAAATAGAGAGCGTACCGGTGCCGGTGCGGTCATTTTTCTGGGTGCCCTCATCGAGCACCTTCTGCATCAGTTCGAGATACTGTTTCATGCTTCCTCAGGAGATCTGTTTCTGCGGACGGCGAAACGCCCAGACCATCATAATGATACCCGCAAGCACCATCGGAATCGAAAGAATCTGCCCCATGCTGATGTACTGTACCCATTCACCGGTGAACTGCGCGTCCGGCTGGCGGAAGAATTCAGAGATGATGCGGAACAGACCGTAGCCAATCAGGAACAGGCCGGAAACTGACCCTGCCGGACGCGGCTTACGGATAAACCAGTTCAGGATCAGGAACAGGACAACCCTTCCAGCGCCAGTTCATACAGCTGCGACGCGTGGCGCGGCAGGGAACCGTAAGTATCAAACAGCGTTTGCCATTCCGGATGCGACGGCAACAGCGCCAGGTCTTCCGCACGGGAGCCCGGGAACAGCATAGTGTAGTGGAAGCTCGGATCAACGCGGCCCACAGTTCGCCATTGATAAAGTTACCCAGACGACCACACCCAGGCCGAACGGAATCAGCGGCGCAATGAAATCAGACACCTGGAAGAAGGTCCGCTTGGTGCGTTTGGCGAAGATAATCATCACCACGATCACGCCGATAAGGCCGCCGTGGAAGGACATCCCACCGTCCCAGACGCGGAACAGGTACAGCGGATCCTGCAGGAAAGAGTCGAAGTTGTAGAACATCACGTAGCCGATGCGCCCACCGAGGAAGACCCCGAGGAAGCCCGCATACAGCAGGTTTTCAACTTCGTTTTTCGTCCAGCCGCTGTTCGGGCGGTTCGCGCGACGCGTCGCCAGCCACATGGCAAAGATAAAGCCCACCAGGTACATCATGCCGTACCAATGCAGGGAGACCGGTCCGATGGAGAAAATTACCGGATCAAAGTCCGGGAAACGCAGATAACCACTATTCATCTGTCACCACAAATGCTTGTTATTCCGCCGAAAGTGGACAGCGGTAGAGATGCGCGCCGTAGGCTTCAGGCGCTCCAAAGGTGCGAATGATAGCATAAGGGGCTGAGAGGTGATGCGGGAAGATGTAAAAGATATGTATAAGCGAAGGTCGCCGGAGACTCCCGGCGACGCTGACATCCGGCAATGGGCATCGGGTTGCCTGATGGCGCTGCGCTTATTCGGCCTACAGGCCGCCGCGAATCAGGCCACCGAGACCACGACGTTCCATAAAGGCCGCGACCTGATGGCGCACTTCGGTGGCCATCTGCGCCTCAAGGCTGCGCTGGGCGAGCGTTTGCGCGTCTTCAAGATCGATATTACGCAGCAGATACTTCACGCGCGGTACCGAACGACCGTTCATCGACAGATGTCGGAATCCCAGGCCAATCAGGATGGTGACGCACATCGGGTCGCCCGCCATTTCGCCACACAGACGTAAATCGATGCCATAGCGTTCCGCTTCCTGCACAATCATCGACAGCACGCGAATCATCCCCGGATGCAGGCTATCGTAGATGCTGGCAACGCGGGTATTGTTACGATCCACCGCCAGCACATATTGCGTGAGATCGTTGGTGCCCACGGAAATGAAGTCGATGCGGTTCGCCAGATGCGGCAGCATAAAGACCATCGACGGCACTTCCAGCATAATGCCAATACGCGGTTTCGGAATGGCGTAGCCGATCATCTCTTCCACTTCGCGACCGGCGCGGTCGATAAGACGGCGCGCTTCGTCAACCTCTTCCAGACTGGTGACCATTGGCAGCAAAATGCTCAGATTACCGGTCGCCGCGTTGGCGCGCAGCATCGCGCGCACCTGTATAAGGAAGATCTCCGGCTGATCGAGCGTGATGCGGATCCCGCGCCAGCCGAGGCAGGGGTTCTCTTCACTGATCGGCATATACGGCAGCTGTTTGTCCGCCCGACGTCCAGCGTACGTAAAGTCACCGGCTTGTCGTTGAACATCTGTAGCATGCCCTGATACTGCGCCACCTGCTCCTCTTCGGAAGGGAAGCCGCTTTGCAGCATAAACGGAATTTCAGTGCGATACAGGCCAATGCCGTCGATGCGCCGCCCCAGCTTCTGCTCATGCTCCGGGCTAAGACCGGCATTGAGCATCACCTTCACGCGCTCGCCGCTTTTCAGCTCTGCCGGGCGCTCAACGTCTCCTTCCGCCAGGCGGCTGAGTTCGTTTTCTTCGCTGATAAGCCGTTGATATTCTTGTAGCAGGATCGGTTCAGGATCCACCAGCAGCTCGCCGCGGTAGCCATCCACCACCAGCGTACGCCCGTGGAGGATCGACGGCTGAATATCGGCGCCCATCACCGTAGGGATCCCAACGCGCGTACCATGATCGCGGCGTGAGAGTTGGCGGCACCGTCGCGTACCACCACGCCGGCTAAACGATCCTGCGGCACTTCCGCGAGCGTGGCGGCGGAGAGTTCATCCGCCACCAGCACAAAGCGCGGCGGCCAGGCATTGGCGCCTTGGGTGGTGTCATCAAGGTGGAACAGCAGACGCTGCCCCAACGCGCGCAGGTCGCCCGCGCGTTCTTTCAGGTAGCCATCGCTGAGCGCGGCAAACTGTTCGGCAAACTTCTCAATAACCGTTTTTACCGCCCATTCGGCCACCGAGCCATTATCCACCGCAGCAAACAGCGCGCGGCGCAGGCTGGCGTCAGAGAGCAGGTGCGAATAGAGGTCAAAAATCGCCGCCGTCTCTTTTTGCGCTCCGGCGGCATAGCGTTTGCTGTAACGACGAAATTCGTTCGCCGCCTCTTCCAGCGCGCCGGTTAAACGCTCGCGCTCCAGTTGCGTATCCAGCGATGACGCTTCATACACCTGCTCCATCAGCGGCAGGGTGGCGTCCATCCAGCCTTCGGCGATCGCCACGCCTGGCGAAGCCGGCAGCGCGCGGATACGCGTCTGACGATACTGCCCGAACAGCGCCGTCAACTGAGACTGCGAGAGGATAGCCGCCATCTGGGTGGCGAGCGTGACCAGGAATGACTCTTCGCTTTCGTCGTACTGCCTCAGCTCGCGCTGCTGCACCACCAGCACGCCCAACAGTTGGCGACGCTGAATGATCGGCACGCCAAGAAACGCGCGGAAGCGCTCTTCTTTCACTGAGGGAATGTATTTATAGCTGGGGTGTTTTTGCGCGTCGGCGAGGTTAATCGGTTCGGCCAGGCGGCCAACCAGCCCGACGATCCCTTCATCGAAGGCGAGCGTAATGGTACGACCGCGCGGTTTTTTCAGGCCGCGGGTCGCCATTAAATAGAAGCAGCGTCGATCGTTGTCGGCAAGATAGACGGAACAAACCTCGGTCTCCATAGCCAGGCAGACATCGGTGACCAGAATATCCAGCGCCTCGTTCAGACGAGGCGCACTCGCGACCTTCTCAACAATTTCGCGTAAGCGAGTGAGCATAATATGCGTGGCTTAACCTCTTTTACGTCGATAAGCAGGCGCGCTTTGCGGTTTTGGCGCGCTCTCCGCAAGCGCCATCACTACGCTGGCGAACTCTTTCATCACCCGGCGGTAGACGTCACGTTTAAACGACACGACCTGACGCACCGGATACCAGTAACTCACCCAGCGCCAGCCGTCGAACTCCGGCGTGCTGCTGGTTTGCATATTGATATCCGCGTCATTGCCGATCAACTGCAAGAGAAACCATTTTTGTTTCTGGCCGATACAAACCGGCTTTGTGTCCCAACGCACCAAACGTTTAGGCAATTTGTAACGCAACCAGTTTCGGGTCGAAGCGAGGATCCGTACATCCTTACGGCTTAATCCAACTTCTTCGAACAGTTCCCGATACATCGCCTGTTCTGCTGTCTCACCGGGGTTTATACCCCTTGCGGGAATTGCCAGGAGTGCTGACCGTAGCGTCGGGCCCACATAACCTGGCCCTGACGATTGCAAATTACAATACCAACATTTGGGCGGTAGCCATCGTCATCAATCACCGGACTACCTCAAAATAAGCTTCAATGTGAATGATTGTTTCACACTCGCTGGAAACGGTAAACCACTCTATTACAGCACGACCATCGAATAACATTTGAATAACTCACAGTAATCATCAGAGTTATAAACAGAGAACCGCGTTCATCCGCGATTTTATTCACTTTTTCTGTGGATAGAGTTGTGAAGAAGTACGGAATTACCCAGGGAAAACCCAGACTACTCTGAATAATCGCATGCAAGCCGTTCACAGTAAAATGATATTTTTCATTAAGTTATTATGGTTAATCCTCTTGCATTAGCGCATAACGTGATGATCATCACATAGGGGATCCTCCAACTGATGAAAGATCGAGCAACGCCGATTTTATCCACAGATTGTGCCAACATCTTAGACATCTTTTGTGCGAAAATTCGATTTTCGTCGCACGTCAAGGCTGTAAATTGAAACAGTAGTGGGGCTTTTCCCAGTTATCCCATTTTTCTGTGGATAACATGGTGTAAGATCCTGTTCATTGTCAGTGACCAGATTTGGAAAACCTTTTTTCGCGGCCTTTTTACGCTGAAAAATAGCTTAAAAAATCCATTATAATCATCACGTTGATATATTTACTCAGAAAAAGTTAAACTCTATCCACACCCGGCAAAACAGTCGTTCATTTTTTCACCAGAAGGCGCTTTATCATGTCAATGCTCGCCCCGCTTCCCGAATCGCCCCAAACCCAGGCCGAGCTGCTCGCGCAGGCGCAGCGTCTGGCGGGCTATTCGCTGGGCGAACTGGCGGCGATGGCCGGTATCGTCCCGCCCAAAGATTTGAAGCGTGATAAAGGCTGGATTGGCGTGCTGCTGGAAATCTGGCTCGGCGCCAGCGCCGGCAGTAAGCCGGAGCAGGATTTCGCCGCGCTGGGGGTCGAGCTGAAAACGATTCCCATTGACCGCCAGGGACGCCCGTTGGAGACCACGTTCGTCTGCGTCGCCCGCTGACCGGCAATTCCGGCGTCACCTGGGAAAACAGCCACGTTCGCCATAAGCTCAAGCGGGTATTGTGGATTCCGGTAGAGGGCGAAAGAACGATCCCGCTCGCCGAGCGCCGCGTCGGCGCGCCGCTGCTGTGGACGCCGAGCCCGGAAGAAGAGCATCAGCTGCAAATGGACTGGGAAGAGTTAATGGATCTGATTGTTCTGGGACAGGTCGAGCGCATTACCGCCCGACACGGCGAAGTGCTGCAGCTCCGCCCAAAGGCCGCCAACAGCAAAGCGCTCACCGAAGCCATCGGCGCGCACGGTGAACCGATTATGACGCTGCCGCGCGGTTTCTATCTCAAAAAGAACTTCACCGCCGCCTTGCTGGCGCGCCACTTTATGCTGCAAACGCATTAATTTTTTTGCCCTGCCGCCCGCCGGGATTATACTCCTCGTGCTGCTGGCGGCAGGATTGCCCTACAGCATCCACAAAGTACATCTATTGACGCTTTCGCTTTTTTTGGCAGGACTTATCTAATGTTATTTGCATGGATCACCGACCCCAACGCCTGGCTTGCGCTCGGTACGCTGACGCTGCTGGAGATCGTTCTGGGGATCGATAATATTATTTTTCTCTCTCTGGTTGTGGCTAAGCTTCCTACCGCGCAACGCGCCCATGCCGTCGTTTAGGGCTGATGGGGGCGATGGTGATGCGTCTGGGGCTGCTGGCTTCTATCGCCTGGGTGGTGAAGCTCACCAACCCGCTGTTCACCGTGTTCGATCAGGCCATCTCGCTGCGCGATATTATCCTGCTGCTGGGCGGGCTGTTCCTTATCTGGAAGGCCAGTAAGGAAATTCACGAGTCGATTGAAGGTGATGAGGAAGGCCTGAAAACCAACGTACATTCGTTCCTCGGCGCGATTGTGCAGATCATGCTGCTGGATATTATCTTCAGCCTCGACTCGGTCATTACTGCCGTTGGTCTCTCTGACCACCTGTTTATCATGATGGCGGCGGTGGTGATTGCGGTGGGCGTGATGATGTTTGCCGCACGTTCAATCGGCGAGTTTGTCGATCGCCATCCATCGGTGAAAATGCTGGCGCTGTCATTCCTGATTCTGGTCGGCTTTACGCTGATCCTCGAGAGCTTTGACGTCCACGTGCCGAAAGGCTACATCTACTTCGCCATGTTCTTCTCTATCGCAGTAGAAAGCCTCAATCTGCTGAGAAACAAAAAAAATCCGCTCTAATCTGTCGTTTTTGGCCCTCTTTTGAGGCCATGTCTGATTTTTTTCAGATTTTACTGCTTTATGCTAACGCAAGAGTCGGTTATTACTAGACTATTAAGAGTGCGGCGATAAAGGGGATGACGATGACAAAATGGGCAGTATTGATTTCCGCAGTAGGTTTAGCCTTTGCAGTTTCCGGCTGTAGCAGCGATTACGTCATGGCGACCAAAGATGGCCGAATGATTCTTACCGACGGAAAACCAGAAGTCGACGACGACACCGGGCTTATCAGCTACGAAGATCAGCAGGGCAACAGAATGCAGATCAATCGCGACGACGTCTCACAGATTATCAAACGATAAACACAGAGAGGTCAGCCGCTTGCTGGCCTTTTTTCATTTTCTGCTTTCCCTTTTTCTTCCCCTCTGCCATTTTTATATTCCTTTGTCGGGACTCTTTCCCGACGCTGTTGATAAAAGGAAGCCGGCTTATGCAGTACCACCGTATCCCCACAGCTCTCTTGAGATAAGCACCCTCGGCTTGGCACAATGACGTTTGGTGAACAGAACAGCGAAGCCGACGCCCATGCACAGCTTGATTACGCCGTGAGTCAGGGTATCAACCTGATCGACGTCGCGGAGATGTATCCTGTGCCGCCGCGCCCGGAAACCCAGGGCCTGACTGAAACCTACGTTGGCAACTGGCTGACGAAACGCGGCAACCGTGAAAAACTGGTGATTGCCTCTAAGGTTAGCGGCCCGTCACGCAATAACGACAGCGGCATCCGCCCCAATCAGGCGCTGGACCGCAAGAACATTCGCGACGCGCTGCACAACAGCCTGACGCGCCTGCAAACCGACTATCTCGACCTCTACCAGGTGCACTGGCCTCAGCGCCCAACCAACTGCTTCGGCAAGCTGGGCTACACCTGGGCTGATTCCGCACCGGTCGTATCCCTGCTGGAAACGCTGGAAGCGCTCACCGAGTATCAGCGCGCCGGGAAAATTCGCTATATCGGCGTCTCGAACGAAACCGCGTTTGGCGTAATGCGTTACCTGCATCTGGCCGATAAACACGATCTGCCGCGTATTGTGACCATTCAGAACCCGTATAGCCTGGTCAACCGCAGCTACGAAGTCGCGCTCTCAGAAGTGAGCCAGTTTGAAGGTATTGAGCTGCTGGCCTATTCCTGCCTGGCGTTCGGCACCCTGACCGGTAAATATCTGAACGGCGCCAAACCGGCTGGCGCGCGCAATACGCTGTTTAGCCGCTTTACCCGCTACAGCGGTGAGCAGACGCAAAAAGCGGTCGCCGCCTATGTGGAGATTGCCAAACGCCATAACCTCGACCCGGCGCAGATGGCGCTGGCGTTCGTCCGCCGTCAGCCGTTCGTCGCCAGCACGCTGCTGGGCGCGACGACGATGGAGCAGTTGAAAACTAACGTGGAAAGTCTGCACCTGGAATTGAGTGAAGAGGTATTAGCCGAAATTGAAGCGGTGCATCAGGTATATACTTACCCGGCACCTTAAGATTGTGCTCTTCCGGGGTCGCTTGCGACCCGGGAAAAATCAGCGCCGCTTACCCACAGCCACAGCACAATAATCGCCAGCGCAAACAACACACCGAAGCCTACGCCCACGCCGACGACCGGAATATTCACTGCCACCGCCAGCGAGTAAAGCCCCAGCATCAACAGCATCGCGCTATTTTCACCGAGATTTTGCACCGCAATCGCATTGCCCGAGCCAACGGTATGCTTGCCGCGATCCTGCAACAGCGCGTTCAGCGGCACGATAAAGAAGCCACCGCAGATGCCGATGATAAACAGCAGCACATAAGCCGGTAAAATCGCGTGCTGAAGGGCGAAAATCGCCACCACCACGCCAATCAACACCCCGGCAGGCATACAGCGCGCCACCGTTTCCAGCGTGACCAGCCTGGCGGCCGCCCCGGCCCCCACCACAATCCCCACCGCCACCATCGCATTCAGATAGGTTGGCGTGGCGTTATCGGTAATCCCTAACGCCACCGGAACCCATAGCACCAACAGGAAGCGCAGCGTCACCCCGCGCCCCAGAACAGGCTGGTGCCAAGCAGAGAAAAGCGCGTTTCACCGTTGTGCCACAGCACATTGCAGGCGTTAAAGAAATTGTGGGTCATGGGGCGAAAACGCCAGGACTGACCCGGACGCGCAGCTGGCAGCCTGGGAATAAAAATGTTCGCCACCACCGCGCCGCCGTAGACGATCGCGCAAAGCGCCAGTGCGCCCACCACGCTCCAGTCAGCTACCACGCCGCCCGCTACCGAGCCGATCAGAATCGCCGCGATCGTCGAAGCTTCCATCAGACCGTTGGCTTTCACCAGTTTATCGCCGGTGGTCAGTTCCCCGAGAATGCCATACTTCGCCGGCGAGTAAGCCGCCGCGCCGATACCCACCAGCGTATAGCCGATAAAGGGATTCAGCCCCACGCAAATCATCGCCGCGCCGAGCAGCTTCAGGCCGTTGGCGAACATCATCACCCGGCCCTTACCAAAACTGTCCGCCACCTGGCCGACGAACGGCGCAAAGACGATGTAAGCGCCCACAAACACCATTTGCAGCACCGGCTGGCTCCAGTCCGGATAGTATTGCTGCTTCATCAGCGCCAGCGTGGCAAACAGCAGCGCGTTGTCGCCGAAAGCCGAGAGGAACTGGGCGGCGATAACCGCCATCATGCCTTTCGACCAGATAGAGGTGTTAGTGTGTACTGACTCACTCATGTGGGTGTTCCGTCTCTGCAACCATGCTCTTAAGGGTGACGAAATCCGGTTTACCGCTGCCCAGCAGCGGCAGCTGTTTCATCCAGCGAATGTCGCGAGGAACCGCCAGCTCCGGCACGCCGTGGGCCCGCGCATACTGCAACAGTTTGTCGCGGGTCAGTTCATTATCGGTGGTAAATAGCACCAGCGCCTCGCCTTTGCTGGCATCGGTTTTCACTGCCGTGGCGTGCATCTTCTCAGGCGATACGCCCAGCGCCATCTGTTCGACCGTTTCCAGCGACACCATTTCGCCGGCAATTTTAGCAAACCGCTTTGCCCGCCCCTGAATCTGCACATAGCCCTGGGCGTCAAAAGCGACAATATCCCCGGTGTCGTACCAGCCGGTTTCCCGCTCGCCGTGCTGATTCTCAGCCGTCGGCGCTTCCAGCACGCCAGGGTTCTCAACGCGCAGGTAGCCGCACATCACGTTCGGCCCTTTCACCTGCAGGCGACCGCCCTGCTCAATGCCCGGTACTTCCAGCAATCTCGCGTCCATCCCCGGCAGAATGCGCCCTACCGTGCCCGGTTTCGCCGCCATTGGCACGTTAATCGAAACCACCGGCGCGCATTCGGTCACGCCATAGCCTTCCAGAATGCGCAGGCCGAACTTGTCCTGCCACAGCTCTTTGGTGCTCTGTTGCAGCTTTTCCGCCCCGGCCACGACATAGCGTAGACGATAGAAATCGTACGGGTTGGCGAATCGCGCGTAGTTGCCTAAAAACGTTGAGGTGCCGAACAGGACGGTACAGTTACGGTCGTACACCAGCTCCGGTACCATGCGGTAGTGCAACGGGCTGGGGTAGAGGAACACTTCCGCGCCGGTCAGCAGCGGCGTAAACAGCCCGACCGTCAGGCCAAACGAGTGGAACAGCGGCAACGCCGACATAAAGCGGTCATTGGCGGTAAAGTCGGCGATGGTTTTGATCTGCTCGACGTTCGCCAGAATGCTTTTGTGGCTGTGCACCACTCCTTTCGGGTGGCCTTCCGAACCGGAGGTAAAGAGGATGATCGCCGGATCTTCCGGCTGCTGCACCACCTGCGCCAGACGCGGCATCAGCACGCGCGAAAAGATCCACAGCTTATCGACGGTGGTCACATCGCCTTTTAAATCTTCGAGGAATACCCAGCGAACCTGGGTCAACTGCTCGGTCAGGTGCCAGAGTTTGCCTTTATCAAGAAACGTGCGCGAGGTAAAAATTGTGCCAATTTGCGCGGCGGTAATGGCGCTTGACAGCCCTTTGACCCGGCAGTGTAGTTCATCATCGCCGGAATACGGCCACGGGCAATCGCACCGAAGATAACCGCGGCGCTGATACCGGCATTCGGGAGCATCAGGCCGATCTTTTCTCCCTTCTGGCTGTATTTTTCGAGGATACGCGCCACAAACAGCGTTTTGGTCAGCAGCTTGCGATAGCTGTCCGGCTGGAAATTGATATCTTCGACGCACGCTTTTTTCTCGCCGTATCGGTGCATCGCCGTCAGCAGCGATTCATACAGCGTTTCACGCGGACGCACCGCCATCCGGGCTTCCATCATAATCTGGTGCAGCATTTCGCCGGCAATGCGGCGACGGTCACGGGCACGCGGGGCTTCCGGCATTGGCAGCGTGGTTGGCGGCAACAGGTGCAGCTGGATGCGAGGGAAAAGGCGGCGCTTCACCAGCCCTTTCAGGCGGCTAAAGTAGCTCAGTTCCGCGCCTTCAATACGCACCGGAATAATCGTCGCCCCGGACTTCGCCGCCACAAAGGCCGCGCCGTCGTAAATCTTCATCAGCGAACCGGAGACTGAAATGCGCCCTTCCGGGAAAATCACCACCGGGCGGCCCTGTTCGATCAGGCGCACCAGATGCTTGATTGACATCGGTTTTGTCGGGTCGAGCGGGACAAAATCGATGATCGGCGTCAGCCAGCGCATGAACCATTTTTGGGAAATCGAGGTGTAGACGGCAAAAACCGGGCGAACCGGGAGAAACAGCGCCAGCAGAATGCCGTCGATAAACGAGACGTGGTTGGGCGTAATCAGCACTTTAGGCTGGCTTAACGCCTCGGTGCTACCGGTCATCCGTACCCTGAATAACACCCTGAAAAGCTGTCGGAAGAAACAGAGAAGCATACCAACTCCTTTTGCCAAAGATTTATCTTTGCAAAGGGTACACGAGAACACTGAGGAAAAGCAGCAGACGGGAAGATGGAGGTAAAAAAAAACCTGCGCTTCTGCGCAGGTCGGTGTAAGTGATGCGTACGCAAAGCGTACTTTGAAACATTCACCAATCAATACCTCTGGGACCGCTATTGTCTCCCCATACCGCCTGGCAGCCAGTTTAAAACCGCAAGAGAATGAGCGGAAATGCAACGAGGTATTGCGATTATGGGGAACTGTAACAGCGTGAATTCAGGCAAAAAAAAAACCTGCGCATCTGCGCAGGTTGGTGTAATTGAGTGGTCAACCTTGTGGGCGACTTCACCTATCAATACCTCTGGGACAATCAGATTAGCAACTCGCGTAACGCGTTCTCCAGCAGACATTCGCAACAGCATCTCGCAAAGTGTAAGCAAACGTTTGAATATTCCTGTTTAGTTGCAAAAGCGCGGTGTCACTCTTCCACAAAGCACCATACGCGCATCAATATTGTGCAATCCACCACAGACTCGGCCTTGAATAGCACCGGGATTTCCGTAAAACTGTTAGGGTGTAAACGTTTACCCATCGAATTTTGTTTAAGGCATATTATGGCGACAATTAAAGATGTGGCCCGGATGGCAGGCGTCTCCGTCGCTACCGTTTCCCGCGTCATCAACAACTCTCCAAAAGCCAGCGATGCCTCGCGTCAGGCGGTGAACTCCGCCATGGAGACCCTCAACTATCATCCCAACGCCAATGCCCGCGCGCTGGCGCAGCAGTCGACGGAAACCGTCGGCCTGGTGGTGGGCGACGTCTCCGACCCTTTTTTCGGCGCCATGGTTAAAGCCGTGGAGCAGGTCGCCTATCACACCGGCAATTTTTTGCTGATTGGCAACGGCTACCATAATGAGATGAAAGAACGTCAGGCCATTGAGCAACTCATCCGCCACCGCTGTGCGGCGCTGGTGGTGCATGCCAAGCTGATTCCCGACGCTGAACTGGCAGATTTAATGAAGCAAATGCCGGCATGGTGTTGATCAACCGCATTCTGCCCGGTTTTGAAAAACGCTGCGTGGCGCTGGACGACCGTTACGGCGCCTGGCTGGCGACTCGCCATCTGATTCAACAAGGGCATACGCGCATTGGCTATATCTGTTCCAACCACGCGATTTCGGATGCGGAAGACCGGCTAGCGGGCTACTACGACGCGCTAAAAGAGCACGGGCTACCGTGCAACGACCGGCTGGTAACCTTTGCCGAGCCGGATGAAAGCGGCGGCGAACAGGCCATGACCGAGCTGCTCGGTCGCGGCAAGCAGTTTACCGCCGTCGCCTGTTACAACGACTCGATGGCGGCGGGCGCGATGGGCGTACTGAATGATAACGGTATCGACGTACCGCAGGCGATTTCGCTGATTGGTTTCGATGACGTGCTGGTTTCCCGCTACGTGCGACCACGGCTGACCACCATCCGCTACCCGATTGTCACCATGGCCACCCAGGCCGCCGAGCTGGCGTTGGCGCTGGCAGAGAACAAGCCGCTACCGGATATCACCCACCTGTTCAGCCCGACGCTGGTTCGCCGTCACTCGGTGATCGCCCCGGCGGAAGAGGTTAAATCGTAGCGATAAAGATGGACGGTGGTGTCCGGGTAATCGAGGGCATCACCGAGGTACTGCCAGCCGAAGCGTTCGTAAAAATCCCGACATGCCGAATAGAGGTGCAGTTCCGTATATCCAGCTGCGCGGCACAGGACATCACGTGCTGCTGTAGCTGGCCCGCCAGACCGCGGCCACGCGCCTCTGGCGCGACGTACAACGCCGCCATCCACGGCCACAGATCCTGACGGCTGATTAAATCGCAGCGCCACAGCCCCACCGTTCCTGACAGTTTATCGCCCTCAACGGCAATAAACGTCAGCGGCAGTGCGCCCGGACGCTGGCTGTGGTCAATGATGCTGGCAAAAAATGCCCGCGACAGACCTTCGCCGCCAAAGGCGTGCCATAGCCAGTCGGTCACCTGACCGGCGTACTGCGGACGGTCGTAGAGCGGCAGGATGGTCACATTAATTTTCCCTGGAAGATGGGAACCGATTCAAACAGATAGCCGTCGAAATCCGGCGCGTCTTCGTCAGACAGCTCCATCAGGCTATTTTTGACGTTCTCAAGGTGCTGCCACATCGCCTGCCAGGCCCCATGACGTCGCGGCGGCGTAGCGCGGCCAGAATAGTCTGCCGATCGCCGAGCCATTTCAGCCGGTAGGTGCGGCTGGCAATATGAGCGTTAAACTGCTGCCACAGCGGGCTGCTGTCCATCTGGATCCAGACGCGCTCGATAGTCGCCAGCAGCATCTGGTTTTGCGTCGCCCCGGCCAGCACCAGGTGGAACAGGCGGCCGTTGTCCTGGCTGGTATCGTTGAGCGCAATCGCCCGCTGCTCTTGTTCGATAATCTGCTTGAGGTTGTCGATATCTGCGCGGGTGGCCATCTTCGCGGCGAAAGCGGCAATGTTACTCTCCAGCAGCTGGCGCGCCTGCAGGATTTCAAATGGCCCAACGTCGCTGCTCAGCATCTGCTCTTCCTCACCGTCGCTTTCTTGCGGAATACGCATCACGTACACGCCGGAGCCCTGGCGAATATCAACCGTACCCTGTAGCTCCAGCATCAGCAGCGCCTCGCGCACGATGGTACGGCTGACGCCGTAAGTTTCAGCGATATTGCGTTCCGGCGGCAGGCGCGACCCGACGGGATAGCGGCCCTGCATAATCTGGGCGCGCAAATCATCGCCAATCTCCTGATAGGGTTTCTTTTCCGGCGGGACGGTAGCCTTCTCCACAATTTCACCTGTACGTTATGCCAATACCGGCGCTATCTTAGCAAAAATCAGCGCCATTCATCATCGATATCCGCCGTCAGCTCACGGCTGTCGCGCAGTTGACGGAACCAGCGGGCAGAGGCTTTTGGCCGCCGCGCACGGTCGTTCTGGAGATCGATTTCAATCAGCCCGTAGCGGTTTTTAAAGGCGTTCATCGGCGAAACGTTGTCGGTAAAGGCCCACAGCATATAGCCGTGGCAGTTGGCGCCGTCTTCTTTCGCCCGCAGCGTTTGCCACAGATGCTCGCTGATAAAACGGATCCGATAGTCGTCGGCAATCACGCCATCGGCGTTGCGGAACTGGGCCTCATTCTCCACCCCATACCGCTCTCGGCGACAAACCACGGAATATTGCGATAGTCATTTTTGATGCGCATCGCCATGTCGTAGACAATCTGCGGATAGATTTCCCAACCGCGCGAGTTGTTCATCTTTCTGCCCGGCAGTTCAAACGGTTCGTAGTACCAGGCCGGGTGGAACGGCGTCCCGGGATGCCAGGCGCGCGACGGCGCTTTTACCCGATGCGGGTAGTAGAGATTAATGCCCAGTTCATCGACCGTGTTGTCGCGGATGATCGCCAGTTCGTCGGCACTGTAGTCCCAGGCAACCGCATGTTTCTCCAGCAGCGTGAACAGCTCTGCCGGGTAAGCACCGTGTACCAGCGGGTCAAGGAATACGCGGTTGTAGAACAGATCGTACACCTCCGCCGCCCGCTGGTCGTGAGCGGCGGAGGAACGCGGATAGGTCACCTCCGGGTTGAGAATGCAGCCGACGGACCCTTGATAGCCTTTCTCGCGGAATAGCTGCACCACCTTCGCCGTCGCCAGCACCTTGTGGTGATTCCACTGCATCCATTTGCCGGTGTTTTGCTCATACGGCCAGCGTAGCGCGTCTAGGTAGACGCGAGTTTGCACCACAATCGGCTCGTTAAAGGTAAACCAGCGCGTCACCTTGTGATGGTAGCGGGCAAACACCTGCTCCACGTAGCGCACATACAGCTCAACCACTTTTTTCGAGCCCCAACCGCCGTACTCTTCCAGCAGGTAGCCCGGCAGCTCGTAGTGCTCAAGGCAGATCATCGGCTCAATACCGTTGGCCAGCAGCTCATCAAACAGCTGGTCGTAATAAGCGGCATACTCTTCATCCACCGTAACCGCCTCGTAATCGGTTAAAAAACGCGACCAGTTGATGGAGGTACGGTAATGAGTCAACCCCGCCAGCTTCATCAGCTGCACGTCTTCGCGAAAGCGGTTGATAAAATCGGTGGCAACCGCCGGGCCGTAGCCGTTATGCCAGACGTGACGGTCGTTCTTGTACCAGAGATCGGGCCAGGAATCCTGGCCTGGCTTTTTACCGCTCCAGCCTTCCGTTTGCCAGGCCGAAGCCGCGGCCCGAGAATAAAATCATCGGGAATCGTTATCCGTTTTGTACTCATAGCGTCCTCAGAAGTTATCGGTAGCCGGGGATTTGGCCGCCAGGCGTTCGGAAATCTCGGCGCGGCGGGAGGCGATTTTGACGAACGGCAGGTAAATCAGCACCGCCACGACGATACAAATCAGCTGCGTCACTACCGCGCCCATCGAGCCTGCGGTCGACAGCCAGGCGTTGATCAGCGGCGGCGTGGTCCACGGCACCATCACCACGGCTTTACCGGCAAACCCGGTGACGGTGGCGAAATAGCCGATGCTGCCGGTCACCAGCGGGTAATAATGAAGGGAATCGCCAGGATCGGGTTGAGCATGATCGGCATACCGAAGATTACCGGCTCGTTGATGTTGAAGATCCCGGGCCAATTGACAGCTTGGCGATCTCTTTCATCTCTTTACGCTTGGTGGCAATCATCACCGCGATCAGCAGCCCGATGGTCAGCCCGGAGCCGCCGATGCTCATATACACGTCCCAGAACGGCATCGTAATAATATTCGGCACCTCTTTACCCTGCTCGAAGGCGCTCATGTTGACGGTAATCGCCCCAGCAGCAGCGGTTCGCGGATGGGTTTGATCATCTGGTTACCGTGAATGCCAATCACCCAGAAGATCTGCGCCACGAACATCAGCAGCAGGATCCCTGGTAGGCTCTGCATCACCCGCTCCAGCGGCTGTTGCACCACCTGATAAACCGCATCGTAGAGGTACATGCCGGTCAGTTGATGGAAGATGAAGCCGAAGGTGGCGATCGCGGTGACGGTAATGATCGCCGGGATCAGCGCTGAAAACGACGCGGCGACGTTCGGCGGCACGGTGTCCGGCATTTTGATCTTCAGCCCGTTGCGCGTTTCCAGCCAGCAGTAGATCTCGACCGACAGAATGGCGATAAACATGCCGAGGAACAGGCTGCGGGTGTCAGAGAACTGACGCAGCAGCACATCTTTGACTTCATGCATCTGCCCGTCGACCATCATCTGTACGGTGGTCGGCGTGACGCAGATAAAGCAGATCACCGCCAGCAGGCCGGGGAACAGGGTCTTAATGCCGTTGATTCTTCCTAGCTCGATGCCGATCAGGAACACGGCGCCAATGTTGAGGAAGTTCAGCGTGGCGTAGTTGATGGCGCTGGTAATCGGTTTGAGAGACGCCAGAAACGACAGCGACTGGAAGCTGGCGAGACCGTTTTTCGGATCCAGCACCATGTTGGAAATCAGTACGGAGAAGGCGCCAACGATGATCACCGGCATCAGCGTAATAAAGGCGTGTTTGATCGCCATGATATAGCGATAGCTATTGAATTTCGTGGCGAAACTCCCCAGCGAATCAATCAGTTTGTCCTGCAATGCCATAGAAAGTACCTCAAGTTTAAGGGCTTTATCGCGCATACGGTGTACAGCCAAACACCTTTTGGCATACCAAAAATAGTCATCCTTAACGAAAAGTTCTGTGATTAAGCTCCCAACCTCTATTTTGGTATTCCAAACAGAAAGAAATACAATTATTGGTATACCGCATGCCGGAGGAGCGGTTCTTAGCGCGATTAACTGCAAAAGCGTGATCGCGATAGGTTTTTTATCCGCTGTAGAGTTCGTATGAGTGGTGAATGTCTGTGATAAACTGCGGGTCATCACGGAGTTTCAGGGATTAACAATGGCAACAATGCTGGATGTCTCAATACGCGCTGGCGTGTCGAAAGCAACGGTCTCCCGTGTGCTGAATGGTACCGGTCAGGTCAAAGAGAGCACCCGTAAACAGGTGTTTAAAGCGATGGAGGAGTTAGGCTATCGGCCCAACTTTCTGGCGCGCTCGTTGGCCAATCGCACCAGCAACAGCATTGGCCTCGTTGTCTCAACCTTCGACGGCTTCTACTTTGGCCGTTTGTTACAGCAGGCCTCCCGTCAGACGGAAGCCTGGGGTAAACAGCTGATTGTGACCGATGGCCACGATACGCCCGAGCGTGAAGAGCAGGCGGTGCAAATGCTGGCCGACCGCCAGTGCGACGCCATCGTGCTCTACACCCGCCATATGAGCGAAAAAGCGATCATGTCGCTGGTGAACACGACTCCGATGCCGCTGGTCGTCATTAACCGCGACGTCAGCCAGGCGCGCGATCGCTGCGTGTTCTTCGAACAGCAGGATGCCGCATTCCAGGCGGTAGAGTATCTGATTTCTCAAGGGCACCGGGACATCGCCTGCATTACCGTTCCTATTCATACGCCAACCGGTAAAGCGCGTTTGCAGGGCTACCGTCGGGCGCTGGAACAGAACGGCATAAAATGGGATCCAGCAAAAGTGAAGCATGGCGATTCGACCATGAACTGCGGCTATGACATGTGCAACGCGCTGCTGGAAGAGAAAGTGAAGTTCAGCGCGCTGTTTGCCTGTAACGATGACATGGCGCTGGGCGCGTCGAAGGCGCTGCATCAGGCGGGGCTACATATTCCTCAGGACATTTCGCTGTTTGGCTTTGATGATGCCCGAGCGCCAAGTGGCTGGAGCCGGGCTGTCGACGGTGTACCTGCCGATCGATAACATGATCGTCACCGCCATTGACCAGGCCATTAAGCTGGCCGCGGGCGAAGAGATTGAAACCATACCACCGTTCACCGGCACGCTGGTATTGCGCGATTCGGTCACGACGGGACCGTATTACAAATAACGTGCCGGATGGCGGCGCAAGCGCCTTATCCGGCCTACATCCCGTAGGCCCGATAAGCGCAGCGCCATCGGGCATTTCCTCAGATAAGTTCCAGCGCCAGCAGCTCTTCAATCGTCTGACGACGACGAATCAACCGCGCCACACCGTTATCAAACAGCACTTCCGGCAGCAGCGGTCGACTGTTGTAGTTTGACGACATCGACGCACCGTAAGCACCGGTATCGTGCAGCACCAGATAATCGCCCGGGACCACCGCAGGCAGCAGGCGAGTTTCCACTTTGCCCCTTCCTGCTGGGTGAAGACATCGCCGGATTCACACAGCGGACCCGCCACCACGGTTTCAATCTGCGGGGCGTTTTCCAGCGCACGACCGTCGCCGCCAGCGCGGAAATATGGTGATAGCTGCCGTACATCGCCGGACGCATCAGATCGTTGAAACCCGCGTCAATCAGCACAAAGTGACGGCTGCCCATCGCTTTTACGCTGCGTACCTGCGCTACCAGCACGCCGGACTCCGCCACCAGGAAACGCCCCGGTTCGATCTCAAGCTTCACCGGGTGGCCCAGATGTTGCGCGATTTGCTGACGCGCGGCATTCCACAGACCAAAGTAGTGATCGGTGTTGCTCGCCTCCTCGCCTTCACGATACGGGATCGACAGCCCGCCCCCGCGGAGATCGCCTCCAGATCCTGACCAAACTCCACCACCTGACGCACCATCGCGCCGCACACCTGCTCCAGATGGCCATAATCGACGCCGGATCCGATATGCATGTGAATGCCCACCAGCTTCAGCTGATAACGCTGGATCACCGTCAGCGCCGCCGGCAGATCGCTGTACCAGATGCCATGCTTGCTGTTTTCGCCGCCGGTGTTGGTTTTCTGACTGTGGCCGTGGCCAAACCTGGGTTAACGCGCAGCCACACGCGATGCCCGGAGAGATGCTGCCGAGCTGCTCCAGCATATCGACTGAGCCGGCGTTCACCGGAATGTGTAACTCACGCACGCGGGCCAGCGTCGCCTCATCAATCATATCGGCGGTAAAAACGATATCGTCACGCCCTTCGCCCGGCTCATAGCCAGCAGCCAGCGCGCGTTCTATCTCGCCAAGGGAGACGGAATCCACCTTCACGCCCTGCTCGCGCATCAGACGCAGAATGTGAATATTCGAGCACGCCTTCTGGGCAAAACGCACCACGTCAAACTGATTCAGTTTGGCAATCTGCGCGCGAATAATCTGCGCATCGTACACCCACACCGGACAGCCAAATTCGGCAGGCAGGCGCAGCAGGTTGTCAGCGGTCAGGTCAGTGTCGGTATTGTTGAGCGGGCGTGGCATAGCGAACTCCGGTAATCATCTTTTTTATGATTACGCCACAGGCGAAAGAGAATAAAAAATATCGTTTTATCGCGAGTCTATGCAAAAATGATATGGAGTACAGACCTGTGAGGATCGCCGATGCCAGCCGTAAACCTGCGCCATATTGAAATATTTCATGCCATTATGACGGCAGGAAACCTGACGGAAGCCGCGCGAATGCTGCACACCTCGCAGCCAACCGTCAGCCGCGAGCTGGCGCGCTTCGAGCAGGTTCTCGGCTTAAAGCTGTTCGAACGCAGCCGAGGACGTTTGCACCCGACGGTGCAAGGACTGCGGCTGTTTGAAGAAGTGCAGCGATCCTGGTATGGGCTGGACCGCATCGTCAGCGCCGCCGAAAGCCTGCGTGAATTCCGTCAGGGCGAGCTGTCGATTGTCTGCCTGCCGGTGTTCTCGCAATCTTTTTTACCGCCGCTGCTCCAGCCGTTCCTCGCGCGCTACCCGCAGGTCAATATTCAAATCGTGCCGCAGGAGTCTCCGCTGCTGGAAGAGTGGCTGTCGGCGCAGCGCCACGATCTGGGCCTGACGGAGACGCTGCACACGCCCGCAGGCACCGAGCGCACGCCGCTGCTCACGCTCAACGAGGTGTGCGTTCTGCCGCAGGCACACCCGCTGGCCGCGAAAGCAGTGCTGACGCCAGCCGATTTTCAGGGCGAGAACTACATCAGCCTGTCGCGCACCGACAGCTATCGCCAACTGCTGGATGCGCTGTTTAATGAACATCAGGTGAAGCGGCGCATGGTGGTCGAAACGCACAGCGCCGCGTCAATCTGCGCGATGGTCAAAGCCGGCGTCGGCCTTTCGGTGGTGAACCCGCTGACGGCGCTGGACTACGTCAACAGCGGCGTTGCCATTCGCCGCTTTAGCGTCGACGTGCCGTTCACCGTCAGTCTGATTCGCCCGCTACACCGCCCGGCCTCGGCGCTGCTGGAGACGTTTACGGCCCATCTTCAGGCGCATCTGTCACGCATTACCGACCCGCTGGAGGCGGTGCTTAGCGAGATCAAGAGAGCATAAACGCCACCGCGTCTTCGGCATGGATCGCCGCCGTATCAAACACCGGTAGCGGGCTCAGTTCAGCGGGCACCAGCAGGCCAATTTCTGTGCAGCCAAAGATCACCCCTTGCGCGCCCTGCTTCGCCAGCGCCGCTATCACGCTCAGGTAATAGTCGCGGGAGGCGTCGCTGAATTCGCCGAGGCACAGCTCATCAAAGATGATCTGGTTAATCTTCTGCCGATCGTCCGCTTCGGGAATCAGCGTACTGATGCCAAATTCCGCCTGCAAACGTCCGCGGTAGAAATCCTGTTCCATGGTGTAACGCGTGCCGAGTAGCGCAACGTTGTTCATCCGTTGTTTTTGAATCGCACGGCCCGTGGCGTCGGCAATGTGCAGGAACGGCACCTCACAGGCGGTTTCAATCGCCTCAGCGACTTTGTGCATGGTGTTGGTGCACAACACGATACCTTCCGCCCCGCCTGCTGAAGGCCCGCGCGGCCTGAGCGAGGATCTCACCCGCACGCTGCCAGTCGCCCTGTGACTGACACAGTTCAATCTCATGGAAATCCACGCTGTGCAGTAAGATCTGCGCCGAATGCAAACCGCCAAGACGCTGCTTTACCCCTTCATTAATCAGGCGATAGTAGGGAATGGTCGACTCCCAGCTCATCCCGCCTAACAGACCAATCGTTTTCATCGTGGTTCCTTGTGCGTTGTCGTCCTGCCAGTGAAGCAAAGTTGTGATCAACTTTCCACATCTGCGGCTCGCGTTTTCTTTTTGATCGTTTCTGATATAAATTTAATGAAACACCGTTTCAACATAAAACAGGACAGCCGGATGTTTATTTTCCATAAAGAAACCACGCTTGAAGATCTGGGCAATGGCGTTACCCGCCGCATTCTCGCGCACGATGGCAAGATGATGGCGGTTGAAGTCAACTTCGAACAGGGCGCGATTGGCCCAATGCACAACCACCCGCACGAGCAGCTGACCTACGTGCTGTCCGGTGAGTTTGAATTCACCATTGGCGACGAAAAGCACGTAGTTTCCGCGGGCGATACGCTGTACAAACAGCCGAACATCATGCACGGCTGCGTGTGCCTGAAAGCCGGTACTCTGCTCGATACCTTCACCCCAGTGCGCCAGGATTTCCTGAAAGCATAAGCTTCGACGCTTCCGCCGCTTTTCATCGCGAAGGGCGGCGTTTCTCCGTTTATCCCGTTTGCCCTACCGTCTCAGATTCCCGCAAATTTTCACGCATTCCGCTGAGATCTAACGTCGATTTCCATCACAGTCGCCGAAAAATAAGGCGCGTTATGCTAGCGCGTATCTGCCGTCACTGGTCAGGAAATGAAAAGGGAATTTTTATGAAAGTACTCTCACTTAACGATCTTCACCCAGCGGATGTGCTGCTCTTCTCACCGGAAAAGAAAAGTTTTATTTCCTGGGCGATTACCTTTTTAACCGATGCCCGGTCAGTCACGCCGCGATGTATTTTGAGACCTGCCCGCCCACCATCGTGGAAGAAACGCCGCCACAGGTAACCACCAACCCTGCTGAAAAGCGTTTTAAGGGCCGCACCATTCATGTTTATCGCCACACGACAGCATCGCCGCTCACGCCAGTCACTCAGGCGGCACGCCAGCACCTGAATAACCAGGAACCCTATGACCATGCCGGGCTGTATATGGTTGGTTTGTTGTTGATGTATAAAAAATTCTCGATAACCAGCCCAAAACAGCAGGTTATTATTCGCATACTGAAAAAGCTGACCGCGACGATAACTCAGTTTATTCAGCAACAGCAGACGCCCGGTAAGCATCCGATGGTCTGTTCACAGTTCGTCGCCCAATGCTTTGACGATGCCGGAAGCGCCTTCCGCCTGCAGTTCCGTCATGCCACACAGCTGGATTCGGCCATTGGCGAAACGCTGCTCGATAAAGCCGCCGACTGGATGAAGCAGCGCCAGGTGACCTTTAATCAATATGATATGAACGCCGCGCCGGAAACCGCCAGCGATGAAGCGCTGTGCGAAGCTCTGCACCACGCCTTTATGGACAATAACACGCAACCGACACCCGCCATGACCGATGCGCTGGCGGAAGCCATTTACTATTTTGCCCAGGCGCACGCGTCGCTGTTAGACCTTGATACCACCGTCAGGCGCTTCGATGCGCTGGCTGCGCTGCGGAGCAACCAAAATATGTTTGTCTCGCCGGGTGATTTGATGCGCCATTGCACAAATTTAACGCCAATCGGTATTGTGATGATTCCGACAAATAACTGACGGGTCATACAACGTATACATTCTGGATGTTTCCAGAATAAGCCTTTTATTGTGATCAAAGCCTCATCTTTTTCGCTGAGGCTTTATATTTTTCACCCTCAACAAAGATTAGCGGCTTAATCATTTTAACAATCAATTATATCACGCTTAATAGATATTTCGGCTGTCAACTTCCATACCAGAAGCCCGAATGGTGCTGGCTGAGGGACAAAAACGCCATCGCCGTCACTATAATGAAACATCGTTTCGACTCCGATCACATTTTCACGATTAATCGAATGACGTAGAAACAAATCGCAATAAAATAAATTTAAAACGGTGTTTTATAAAATGATTGTCGCAAAGCATGAGATTTTGAAACGCAACAACACCGAACAATGGACGATGTTAATTTTTATTGCATTACATTCACTTACAGGGAAAGGCTGCATGACCGACACCAAGTTAACGCTTTAAACGCTCTGGCGCCAGCAGGCGCGAGGGATGTAACCAACACCCAATCCGTTTGACACACTTGTTCGCCAGGTAGGTATGTATGAATGAAAACAGAATGCTGGGTTTGGCGTGGATTTCACCCTATATAATCGGGTTGATAATCTTCACGGCCTTCCCGTTCGTTTCATCTTTCTTCCTCAGTTTTACTGAGTATGACTTGATGAGTCCGCCGGTGTTTAACGGCATCGAAAACTATCGCTACATGTTTACTGAAGATGCGCTCTTCTGGAAATCCATGGGCGTAACTTTTGCCTACGTATTTTTGACAATCCCATTAAAACTGGCATTTGCTTTAGGGATTGCGTTTGTTCTTAACTTTAAATTACGCGGAATTGGCTTCTTCCGTACCGCTTACTATATCCCGTCTATCCTCGGTAGCTCCGTGGCTATCGCGGTACTGTGGCGCGCGCTGTTCGCCATCGACGGCCTGCTGAATAGCTTTATCGGTGTATTCGGTTTCGATCCGGTCAACTGGCTGGGCGAACCGTCTCTGGCGCTGATGTCCGTAACTCTGCTGCGCGTATGGCAGTTCGGCTCCGCGATGGTTATCTTCCTGGCGGCCCTGCAAAACGTTCCGCAGTCTCAGTACGAAGCGGCGATGATCGATGGCGCCTCTAAATGGCAGATGTTTATGAAAGTGACCGTGCCGCTGATTACGCCGGTTATCTTCTTCAACTTCATCATGCAGACCACTCAGGCATTCCAGGAGTTTACCGGACCGTACGTCATCACCGGCGGTGGCCCAACCTACTCAACGTACCTGTTCTCGCTGTACATCTACGACACAGCGTTCAAGTACTTCGACATGGGTTACGGCGCGGCGCTGGCATGGGTTCTGTTCCTGGTTGTAGCAGTCTTCGCTGCCATTGCCTTTAAGTCTTCAAAATACTGGGTGTTCTACTCCGCCGATAAGGGAGGCAAAAATGGCTGATATTCAACAAATCTCCGACGCAAGAAGCATCGCTGAACGTGAGGTTGCCCGCACCCTTCGCCGTGAGAAGATCAACGCATGGGTTCGCTACACCATCCTGCTGATTGTCGGTCTGTTAATGCTCTACCCGCTGGCGTGGATGTTCTCGGCATCGTTCAAACCGAACCACGAGATCTTCACCACGCTGAGCCTGTGGCCGGCACACGCCACCTGGGACGGCTTTATTAACGGCTGGAAAACCGGTACCGAGTACACCTTCGGTCATTACATGCTGAACACCTTCAAGTATGTGATCCCGAAAGTGATTCTGACCATTATCTCCTCCACTATCGTGGCGTACGGCTTTGCCCGCTTCGAGATTCCATGGAAGAAATTCTGGTTCGCGACGCTCATCACCACCATGCTGCTGCCGAGCACCGTACTGCTGATTCCTCAGTACCTGATGTTCCGTGAAATGGGCATGCTGAACAGCTATATGCCGCTGTACCTGCCGCTGGCCTTCGCCACGCAAGGGTTCTTCGTCTTCATGCTGATTCAGTTCCTGCGCGGCGTACCGCGTGACATGGAAGAAGCAGCACAGATTGACGGCTGTAACTCCATCCAGGTGCTGTGGTATGTGGTGGTACCGATTCTGAAGCCGGCGATTATCTCCGTCGCCCTGTTCCAGTTCATGTGGTCCATGAACGACTTTATCGGCCCGCTGATCTACGTCTATAGCGTTGATAAGTACCCGATTGCACTGGCACTGAAAATGTCCATCGACGTCACCGAAGGGGCGCCATGGAACGAAATTCTGGCAATGGCGAGCATCTCCATTCTGCCATCCATCATTGTGTTCTTCCTGGCACAGCGCTACTTCGTACAGGGCGTTACCAGCAGCGGAATTAAAGGTTAAGAGGGATATATCATGGCTGAAGTTATTTTCAACAAACTGGAAAAAGTGTACTCCAACGGCTTCAAAGCGGTACATGGTATCGACCTGAAAATCGCAGAAGGTGAGTTTATGGTTATCGTCGGTCCGTCCGGCTGCGCCAAATCCACCACCCTGCGTATGCTGGCTGGCCTGGAAACCATCAGCGGCGGCGAAGTCCGCATCGGTGAGAAGATCGTCAACAACCTCGCGCCGAAAGAGCGCGGGATTGCGATGGTGTTCCAGAACTACGCGCTGTATCCACACATGACCGTGCGTGAGAACCTGGCGTTTGGCCTGAAGCTGAGCAAAATGCCGAAAGATCAGATCGACGCCCAGGTAAACGAAGCGGCGAAAATCCTCGAGCTGGAAGAGCTGCTGGATCGTCTGCCGCGTCAGCTCTCCGGTGGTCAGGCACAGCGTGTGGCCGTAGGCCGCGCGATTGTGAAAAAGCCGGACGTGTTCCTGTTCGATGAACCGCTGTCGAACCTCGACGCCAAGCTGCGTGCCTCCATGCGTATCCGTATTTCCGACCTGCACAAGCAGCTGAAGAAATCCGGTAAGCCGGCAACCACCGTTTACGTTACCCACGATCAGACCGAAGCGATGACCATGGGCGACCGTATCTGCGTGATGAAGCTTGGCCACATCATGCAGGTAGACACCCCGGACAACCTGTACCACAAACCGAAAAACATGTTCGTTGCGGGCTTTATCGGCGCGCCGGAAATGAACATTCGCGCCAGTAAACTGGTGAGCAAAGAGGGTCGACTGAACCTGAGCATCGGCGATGAGTTTATGCCGCTGAGCGAAGATCTGCACAACAAGCTGACGGCGCAAGAAAATCAGGAAGTGTTCTACGGTATTCGTCCGGAATTCGTCTCCCTGTCTGACGAGCCGTTCGCTGAAGGCGGCTGCAGCGGTGAGATGGTCCGCGTGGAAAACATGGGGCACGAGTTCTTCGTTTACCTGAAAGTCGCGAACTACGAGCTGACGGCACGCATCCCTTCAGATGAAGCTAAGCCAATGATTGATAAGGGGCTTCATCGCAAGGTGTACTTTAAGTTTGACATGAATAAATGCCATATTTTTGACGCTAAAACTGAACAGAACCTCTCCCTCTAATCTGGAGTATTAAAATGAAAAAAGTGCTTTTAAGCGCAGCAATCTCCGCCACTCTGGGCCTTACCGCCCTGCCGTCTATGGCTAAGGATGTTGACCTTCGTATGTCCTGGTGGGGCGGCAATGGCCGTCACCAGGTCACACTGAAGGCGCTGGAAGAGTTCCACAAGCAGAACCCGGACATTAACGTAAAAGCGGAATACACCGGCTGGGACGGCCACTTATCCCGTCTGACCACTCAGATCGCAGGCGGTACCGAGCCGGACGTGATGCAGACTAACTGGAACTGGCTGCCGATCTTCTCCAAAAACGGCGACGGCTTCTACGACCTGAACAAAATGAAGGACGTGATCGACTTAAGCCAGTTTGATGCCAAAGAGCTGCAGTCCACCACCGTCAACGGCAAGCTGAACGGGATCCCAATCTCCGTCACCGCGCGCGTGTTCTACTTCAACGACGAAACCTGGAAACAGGCTGGCGTTGAATACCCGAAAACCTGGGACGAGCTGATGGCGGCGGGTAAAACCTTTGAAAGCAAGCTGGGTAAACAGTACTACCCGGTGGTACTGGAGCACCAGGACACCCTGGCGCTGCTGAACTCGTATATGACGCAGAAGTACAACATCCCGGCGATTAATCCGGAAACCAAGAAATTCTCCTACACCAAAGAGCAGTGGGTTGAATTCTTCCAGATGTATAAAAAGCTGGTCGATAGCCACGTGATGCCGGACACCAAATACTATGCGTCATTTGGTAAGAGCAACATGTATGAGATGAAGCCGTGGATTCAGGGTGAGTGGGGCGGTACCTACATGTGGAACTCCACCATCAACAAATACTCTGACAACCTGAAGCCGCCAGCGAAGCTGGAGCTGGGTAGCTACCCAATGCTGCCGGGCGCCACCGACGCGGGTCTGTTCTTCAAACCGGCGCAGATGCTGTCTATCGGTAAGTCGACTAAGAACCCGGAAGCGGCAGCGAAAGTGATCAACTTCCTGCTGAACAGCAAAGAAGGTGTGGATACGCTGGGCCTGGAGCGTGGCGTGCCGCTGAGCAAGGTTGCGGTGAAATACCTGACCGAAGACGGCATCCTGAAAGAGAGCGATCCGTCCGTTGCTGGCCTGCGTCTGGCACAGTCTCTGCCGGCGAAACTGAGCGTGTCTCCGTACTTCGACGATCCGCAGATCGTGGCCCAGTTCGGTACCACTCTGCAGTACATCGACTATGGTCAGAAATCAGTTGAAGACGCGGCAGCCGACTTCCAGCGCCAGGGTGAACGTATCCTGAAACGCGCAATGCGCTAATCGCGCCATCATGTGTTAATACCCTGCAACTTCGGTTGCGGGTATTTTTTTATTCAAGGAGAAAGGACATGAAAGGCAAAATCATCCCGCTGAATTTCCGCCATCAGAAGGACAGCGAAACCGGTCACGAGGTGATCCGGATGACGCCACCACACATTATTTGCCACCGGAACTACTTCTACCAAAAATGCTTTACCCGCGATGGGAGCAAGCTGATTTTTGGCGGCGCGTTCGAGGGCACTGGAACTATTACTTACTGGATATTGCCGCCCAACAGGCAACCCAGCTGACCGACGGTGCTGGCGATAACACCTTCGGCGGCTTTCTTTCCGACGACGACCAGTCATTATGGTACGTCAAAGATACCCGCCAGCTGCGTCGCGTGGATCTCACGACGCTGGAAGAACATGTGGTGTACGAAGTGGATGACCAATGGGTGGCCTACGGCACCTGGGTCGCTAACTCCGACTGCACGCAGCTTGTCGGCATTGAGATTAAGAAAAGCGACTGGCAGCCACTCACCGATTGGTCGAAGTTCCGCGCCTTCTACTTTACCAACCCGGAATGCCGCCTGATTAACATTGACCTGAAAACCGGGGAACAGCGGACCATTTTGCAGGAAAAACGCTGGCTCGGTCATCCGATTTACCGCCCGTTCGACGACAATACCGTCGCGTTCTGCCATGAAGGGCCGCGTGATGCGATTGACGCTCGCATGTGGCTGATTAACAACGACGGCAGCAACGTTCGCTGCGTGCGCCAGCAGCAGCCAGGCGAGAGCTTTACGCATGAATTTTGGGTGCCGGACGGCTCGGCGCTCTATTACGTCGCCCATCAGGAAAACAGCCCGCACCGCTATCTGTACAGCGCGGATCCTGCAACGCTGGAAAATCGCCAGCTGATGGAGATTCCGCCTGCTCTCACCTGATGAGTAACCACGACGGTTCACTGGTCGTCGGCGACGGCGCGCCGCATAAAACCGGGGATATCAACCTCAACGATCCGTTTATCTGGGTGTTTGATCTGAAAACTGGCGACAAAAAAGCGATCTGCCAGCACAACAGCAGCTGGAAGGTGCTGGACGGCGACCGCCAGGTGACGCATCCGCATCCGTCGTTCTCGCCGGACGGGAAGTGGGTGCTGTACACCTCGGACGCAGAGGGGATGCCAGCGCTGTATTTAGCGAAGGTGTAAAAAAGCCGGGTGGCGGCTACGCCTTACCCGGCCTACGTTTGACGTACCTTGTAGGCCGGTAAGGCGTAGCCGCCACCGGGCACTCCATCACACGCCGATATCCCGCAATTTCTCGCCTTTCATCAGCTTGCGTTCAATATGCTCCAGCGTCACCCTTTGGTCTCTGGAATCAGCCAGAAGGTCACACCGATAAAGGCCACATTCAGCGCGGTATACAGCCAGAACGTGCCCGCCGCGCCGATGGCATCCAGTAGCGTCAGGAAGGTCGCCCAATAATCATATTCGACACCCAGTTGGTGGTGGTGGAACAGGTGATACCGAAATCGCGGCATTTCAGCGGCTGGATTTCCGAGCACAGGATCCACACGACCGGTGCGGCGCTCATGGCATAACCGGCGATGCACATCATCGTCATCCCCACCGACAGCCAGGAGAGCCCGCTAGATGCCGTGCCGTTATCAAACTGCATCAGACAGTAGCCCAGCACCAGCGTCCCACGGCCATCACGCTAAAGCCGATTTTCAGCGCCGGTTTACGCCCGGCTTTATCCACGGTGAACACGGCGATAAAGGTGGCAAACATAAAGGTCAGGCCGACCACCAGCGTGGCGATCATCTGCTGTTCTGTGGTGGTGAATCCGGCCATTTTGAAGATGCGCGGCGCGTAGTACATGATGATATTCATGCCGGTGAACTGCTGCATCGCCTGTAACAGCATGCCGAGGAATACCGCGCGGCGCACATTGCGGTTAACCTTAAACAGCGCCCAGCCGCCCTGCTTCAGCTTCAGGCTTTCGCGGATTTCGTTCAGTTCTTCACGCGCCTTCTCTGAGGTGTCGCGCAGCATGCGCAGCACCTCTTCGGCTTCAATATGACGGCCTTTTTCCGCCAGCCAGCGCGGGCTATTGGGCAGGAACACCACCAGCACAATCAGCACCACCGCCGGCAGCGCCAGCACGATAAGCATTGCGCGCCAGTTACCGCTATAGCTGAAGGCGGTATCGGATAAAAACGCCAGCACAATCCCAGCGTTACCATCAGCTGATACATGCTGATCATCTTGCCGCGCACGTTTTCGCTGGCCATCTCGGAGAGGTAAAGCGGCGCGGTGTAGGAGGCAATACCGACGGCCACGCCGAGAATGACCCTGGCGATTAACAGCATTTCGACGTTCGTCGCCAGACCCGAGCCGAGCGACCCGGCAACAAACAGTACGGCCCTACCATCAGGCTGTATTTACGCCCAAGGCGGAATGACAGCCAGCCGTTGAACAGCCCGCCGATCGCCGCCCCAGCATCATACTGCTGACCACCCACTCCTGGAGGCGATTGGATAACACAAAGTGATCGGTGATAAACGGCAGTGCGCCGGCAATCACCCAATATCGAGACCAAAAAGCAGCCCCGCGACCGCTGCGGCAATCGAGACAAACTGGTTCATGCGTCGGGTATCGCGCTGGGTACGCGGCATGAGCGAAAGATCGTTACTGATTGAAGCCATATTTTCCTGCCAGACAGAGTAAGACATACAACGAAAGTAAGAGATCGATGAACAGGAGTGTCAGGCGGGAAAGGTTATTAACATGGACAATATTGCTGCGACACATCGTTTTGTGATGGACATTTGACTTTCAGATGGAAGCCAGCCGTGTTGCATAATGCCTGTAAGAGGCAATACACAATGGTGATAATTTCATTATCATCATTTAAGTATGGATTATTTTCACCTTCCTATATGGATAAATCTCATACAGCCCATGCTTTTCACAGGCATAAAAAAACCTGCCGCAGCAGGTTTTTTTATTGGGCAGGCTAAAAATTAGCGCGCCAGCCAGCCGCCGTCTACGGCAACGGTATAGCCGTTGATGTAGTCAGATGCCGGGGAAGCCAGGAACACGATCGGCCCCATCAGGTCGCTCGGCAGACCCCAACGGCCAGCCGGGATACGGTCGAGGATAGCGGCGCTACGCTCTTCGTCAGCACGCAGCTGCTGGGTGTTGTTGGTCGCCATGTAGCCCGGAGCAATCGCGTTCACGTTGATACCGTGTTTCGCCCACTCGTTCGCCATCAGACGGGTTACGCCCATTACGCCGCTCTTGGAAGCGGTGTAAGACGGAACGCGGATGCCGCCCTGGAAGGAGAGCATGGAAGCGATGTTGATGATTTTGCCGCCTTTACCCTGCGCGATGAAGTGCTTAGCTGCCGCCTGAGACATAAAGAACACGCTCTTGATGTTCAGGTTCATGACATCGTCCCAGTCTTTTTCGCTGAAGTCGATCGCGTCTTCACGACGGATCAGGCCAGCGTTGTTGACCAGGATATCGATATGGCCGAATTCCGCCACCGCACGCTCCAGCAGCGCCGGGATGCCGTCGATCTGACGCAGGTCAGCGGTCAGGCTCAGGAAACGACGACCCATCGCGGTTACACGTTCGATGGTTTCAGTCGGTTCAACAATGTTGATACCCACAATATCGCAGCCCGCTTCAGCCAGACCGAGCGCCATACCTTGACCCAGACCGGTATCACAACCAGTAACAACGGCAACTTTGCCCTGCAGAGAGAATGAATCCAAAATCATTTTATATTCCTTATCGTTAGCGCCTGTACCGGACAGGCATCATTGAACTAATGCTGTCCGCGACTAGCGCAGATCCTTCACTGCTACATGATCCATGTCATCAAAGACCTGGTTCTCACCCACCATCCCCAGATGAAGGTATACGCTTTGGTACCTACGCCTGAATGGATCGACCAGCTCGGCGAAATCACCGCCTGTTCGTTGTGCATCACGATATGACGCGTTTCCTGCGGCTGCCCCATCATATGGAACACGCAGCTGTCTTCATCCATATTGAAATAGAAGTAGACTTCCATGCGGCGCTCGTGGGTATGGCACGGCATGGTATTCCACAGGTTGCCCGGCGCCAGTTCGGTCAGGCCCATGCTGAGCTGACAGGTTTCGAGTACGTCCGGCACAAAATATTTATTGATGGTACGGCGGTTACTGGTGAGGTTATCGCCCAGGGTCACCGGCGCCACATCGGCAGGGGTCACTTTTTTGGTCGGGTAAGTGGTGTGTGCCGGCGCGCAGTTGTAGTAGAACTTCGCCGGTTTCGCCGCGTCGACGCTGGCGAAAACCACTTCTTTAGCCCCTTTGCCCACGTATAACGCGTCGCGATGGCCAATTTCGTAGCACTGGCCATCAACGGTGATGGTACCCGCGCCGCCAATGTTGATGACGCCCAGCTCGCGGCGCTCCAGGAAGTAACTCACGCCAAGCTGCTTGCCCACTTCGCCGCCAACCGATACGGTTTTCGCCACCGGCATGATGCCACCAACGATAATGCGATCGATATGGCTGTACACCATGGTGTATTCGTCGGCGACAAATACCTGCTCAACTAAAAACTCTTCGCGAAGCCCCTGCGTATCCAGCGTTTTAGCATGAGCGCTATGAATGCTCTGTCTTACTTCCACCTGAACCTCCAGGAAAATGTGGTCTTATGTTCTATTACAGAACGAAACTTCGTTCCGTTTTGTTAATGCACGTATCTTATCCCTGATGAAATGGGTTTTCAATTGCAAATAAAACATCGTTTCATTTTTTCTGTGAATTAATATCAAAAATGCAAATGGGATCACGAATACGCCGTTACCCACCCTCAGCTAAAAATAAAAAACAATATTATTCATCTAGTTACATTTTCTTTGAAAAATACTCTGTATGAGGTAAATGATGTCGCAAAATCAAAGATACGCTTGACGGGAGGGATAAAGGGTTATCAAAAAAGTCGCAGAAATGATGATTTTTCGTATAAAGTGCGTCTGCCATCACAAACATTGAAACGGTGTTTTGATAAATTAACACCTAATTTTTAAAATGACATCCACATCGGCCAGCGAAGTTGATAGCACCTCGCGACCGCATCAGTAAAAGGAGAGCACCATGGCTAAAGGCATGCGGGTAAAATTGAATTATGAGGTCAGCCGCGACCCGGACACCGGCGCGGAGGTCACCCGCTTAACACCACCAGAAGTCACCTGTCATCGTAACTACTTCTATCAGAAGTGCTTCTTTAACGATGGTAGCCATCTGCTGTTTGCTGGTGAGTTCGATGGCCATTGGAACTACTACTTACTGGATGTGGCGAACGCCGAAGCCGTACAGCTGACCGAAGGCGCTGGCGACAACACCTTTGGTGGTTTCCTGTCTCCGGACGACAAATCCCTTTACTACGTTAAGAACGACCGCACTCTGCTGGAAGTGAACCTGAAAACCCTGGCCGAGCGCGAAGTCTATCGCGTGCCGGACGACTGGGTTGGCTACGGTACCTGGGTGTCCAACAGCGACTGTACCAAGCTGGTTGGCATTGAAATCGCCAAAAGCGACTGGACGCCACTGAACGACTGGAAACTGTTCCACGACTTCTTCCATAAAGGCCCGCACTGCCGCCTGCTGCGTGTCGATCTGCAAACCGGCGAAAGCGCGGTGATCCACGAAGAGAAAAACTGGCTCGGCCATCCGATCTACCGTCCGTTTGACGACAACACTGTCGCATTCTGCCACGAAGGCCCGCACGACCTGGTCGACGCGCGCATGTGGATGGTCAACGAAGACGGCAGCAACGTACGTAAAGTTAAAGAACATGCGGAAGGCGAAAGCTGCACCCACGAATTCTGGGTTCCGAATGGCTCCGCGCTGGTTTACGTTTCTTATCTGAAAGGCAAACAGGGTCGTACCATTTACCGTTTCAACCCGGACACCAACGTCAACGAAGCGTTGATGCAAATGCCGGCCTGTTCACACCTGATGAGTAATTTCGACGGCACCCTGCTGGTCGGCGACGGCTCCGGTACCCCGGTCGACGTGAAGGACACCAGCGGCTATACCATCGATAACGATCCGTATCTGTACGCGTTTGACGTAGCGAAGAAAGCCTACTTCCCGGTTGCCCGTCACGATACCTCCTGGGCAACGGTACAAAACAGCCGTCAGGTGACTCACCCGCACCCGTCCTTTACCCCGGACGACAGCGCGGTGCTGTTCAGCTCTGACAAAGACGGCAAGCCGGCGCTGTATATCGCCAAACTGCCAACCGAACGTAAGTTCATGCAAGCATAAGAATTTTAAGTTTAGTGTTTCTGTAACTGGCCTTGCCCTCCTCTGGAGGGCTTTTTTTTGCCTGCGGTTTGTGTGGACGTCGCTATAGCGCACAATCTATTTCTCTGGCTCGGATATTCCCTCGCCCTTTGGGTGTACAGTCCGGGGACATGGTGAACACTTGTTCGGGACATGGTAGACACTTACAACTAAGGCATAAGAACCCGTTTTATGGAGTCGCTTATGCCCTGGGATGAGAGAGATACCATGTCATTACGTTCTGAGTTTGTTCTGTTCGCCTCGCAGGACGGGGCGAACATCCGTGCTCTTTGCCGTCTTTACGGCATATCTCCCGCCACCGGCTACAAGTGGCTTCACCGCTGGCTCTGGAAGGAGTTTCCGGTCTTCACGATCGGCCCGCACGCCTCATCATTCTCCTAACCGCTCGCCAGACGACATCCTTTACCTGCTGCGCATGGCCCATGACCGGCATGAACGCTGGGGCGCGCGCAAGATAAAGCGCTGGCTCGAAGACCAGGGACACCGCATGCCTGCCTTCAGCACCGTCCATAACCTGATGGCCCGCCACGGCCTGCTGCCGGGAACGGTATCGGGTATTCCGGCCGCAGGCCGGTTTGAACATGACGCGCCGAACCGGCTCTGGCAGATGGACTTTAAGGGCCACTTTCCCTTTGGCGGCGGCCGCTGCCATCCGCTTACCCTGCTGGACGACCACTCCCGTTTCTCCCTGTGCCTGGCACCCTGTACCGATGAACGACGCGAGACCGTGCAGCAGCAACTGATCAGTGTGTTTGAGCGCTACGGTCTGCCGGACAGGATGACAATGGACAACGGTGCGCCGTGGGGCGACACGACCGGTGTCTGGACCGGGCTGGAGCTGTGGCTGATGCGCCAGGGTATCAGGGTAGGCCACTCCCGGCCATACCATCCGCAGACGCAGGGCAAGCTGGAGCGTTTTCACCGCAGCCTGAAGGCGGAAGTGCTGCAGGGGAAGTGGTTCGCGGACAGCGGTGAACTGCAGCGCGCCTTCGAGCACTGGCGGACCGTCTATAACCTTGAGCGGCCGCACGAGGCTCTGGATATGGCGGTGCCGGCCTCCCGGTATCAGCCGTCTGCACGACAGTACATTGGCATCATGGTGCCACCGGAATACGACGAGGGGTAATGGTGAGGAAGGTCGACATCGTCGGGAAACTGAGCATAAAAGGCATCAGTCTGAAGGCGGGTAAGGCGTTCAGGGAGAACGGGTCGGGCTGAAGGAAACGCAGGAGGATGGATGTTATGAAGTGTGGTGGTACAGCACAAAGGTAGGGGTGATCGACCTGAAGAAAAAGTCGATCACCATGGGGAAAGGGTGTTAAAAAGTGTTCAGCATGTCCCCGAACACCTGTCTACCATGTCCCCGGACCGTACATGGGAGAGGGTTAGGGTGAGGGGTTAGCTCAGAGTAAAACCCTCACCCCATCCCTCTCCCTTAAAAAGGGAGAGGGGGCCGTCCGTGCCTGAGAATATATTGTTCGTTCTGGAGTAGAGTATTCTCTCCCCCACAAAAACGAAAACCCCGGCCAAATGCTCCGGGGGGAAAACGGATGAGGGTCCGGTTTTGTTTATTTAGAAGGAGTAAGCCACACCTACACGCAGACGGGTCTGACGTTCATCGGTAGATTTCACACCCACGTTGCCCACCTCAAAATACGGAGACCAGTTTTTGTCCCACTTGTAGGCCATCTTCGCGTTATATTCGGTGCTGTAAGGTTTATTATTGTTACGATACAAGCTCTTATGCTGATCGTCTGCCACGGTACTGCGTGCATAAACGTAGTTCAGTTCCACACGCCAGTCGCCCATCGCCCAGCCTACCCAGGTATCCACTTTATTGACCTTGTCATCTACGCCGCCGCCGTTGCTGGAAGTGGCCGGAACGCGGGTATATTCATAACGGTAACGCGCCGCCACATAAAAACCATTATCAAAGCTGTACTGCGCGTGCAGGTACGGTTTGTAGATGGAGTAGCTGTCTTTACTTTCAATATTAAAGCCTGGGTTCAGGGCAAAGTTATCTGTCGCCTTCCAGCGCCAGTTAATGGATTCTTCGTGACCATTACCCACCATTTCGTTAAACGGACGATCCTGTTTATCAGTATCACCACCCGTTTTCCATTTTGCTTCGACGCCAAAACCAAGACCGTTATCAAATCGATGAGAAACCGCAACACGGTCAGCGTTGGAACCGCTGTCAATATATTCATGACGCAGGTCAACGGTTACCGCAGATGCAGCGAAAGACATGCCAGATAATACGGCCAGGGCCAGAGTTTTCTTTAACATTTGCCATCCCTCAATTGAAATTATGTTTCTTTTTTATGAAATTGGATTTTATTTTTTCCAAATTTCTATTTTAGTGATCGAGATCGTAATTATTTGTTTCAGAAAATCTGGCACAAGGAGGACGTGATAAAGCTCAACAAAAAACAGACACAACCCTTAAAAAATAAAACTTAGATCACAAAGATTTATTTTTTCTGAATTTAAAAATCAATAATTTACTTACTTTACATGAACTTACCTAAAAAGAAGTAACGTGAGTTATTCTTAGCAATAGTAATAATTTATGTTTAATCAATGATTCGGCTAAGCATTTACTCATTCATATCTCTTACAGATGACACAAATAAAAATAAATATATAAAGGAAGAAACTAGACACAATTCCTTTCCTGGTCTCTTAACCCAGCGTATATAAACAAAAAAAGACCTCGAATGAGGTCTTTCTGAAGGAAAAATTAGAATGGAGAAACTAAAGCAGATTTACTGAATGTCTCGCTCGACGGCAAGGGCAACCCCCTGACCACCACCGATGCACAGCGTCGCCAGGCCTTTGCGCGCATCGCGTTTAATCATCTCGTGAACCAGTGAAACCAGAATTCGGCAGCCCGATGCGCCTATCGGATGCCCCAGAGCGATCGCTCCGCCGTTGACGTTGACCTTCTGTTCGTTCCATTCCAGCATTTTACCCACCGAAATGGCCTGCGCGGCGAAAGCTTCGTTGGCCTCAATCAAATCCACCTCATTCAACTGCCAGCCTGCGCGCTCCAGGCACCGTCGCGTGGCATAAACCGGTGCAATCCCCATCAACGCCGGATCCACCCCCACGCTGGCAAACGCACGGATCCGTGCCAGGATGGGTAACCCCAGTTCAAGCGCTTTGCTTTCGCTCATCATCAACACCGCCGCCGCGCCGTCGTTAATGGATGAAGCGTTACCCGCCGTCACCGAGCCCGACAGATCGAACGACGGGCTCAGCCGCGCCAGTGCTTCCGCGCTGGCATCGGTTTGCGGCTGCTCATCGGTATCCACAATTTGCGGCTGACCGCCAGGCTGTGGATTTATCACCGGAACGATTTCGTCGCGAAAACGCCCCGAATCGATAGCCTTGCGGGCTTTATGCTGCGAGCTTAACGCCCAGGCATCCTGCTGCTCACGGCTGATGCCATATTCACGCGCCAGATTCTCCGCCGTGACGCCCATGTGATAATCGTTGAAGGCGTCCCACAGGCCATCATGCACCAGGCTATCGATAAGTTGGCTATTGCCCAACTGCGCGCCGGTGCGGCTGTCGGTCAACACGTGCGGCGCGCGGCTCATATTTTCTTGCCCGCCGGCGATAACCACATCCGCTTCACCGCATTGAATCGCCTGGGTCGCCAGATGCAGCGCCTTCAGCCCCGACCCACAGACGTCGTTAATGGTGATGGCCGATACGGTATTTGGCAGACCGCCTTTTATCGCAGACTGCCGCGCCGGGTTTTGCCCGGTACCTGCGGTCAGAACCTGACCAATAATCACTTCGTCGATCGACGTCGCGGCAATACCGCTGCGTTCGACCAACGCGTTGATCACCAGGCTACCCAGTTCGACGGCGGAATGACGCGCCAGCGCCCCTGAAAACAGCCGATGGGCGTACGGACAGCACCTACGATAACGACATCTTTCATCTCAACCTCAGCGCAAAATAACCTGCGTATAGTAGATGATTGTTATCAACTTTTTTCGCAATTGTTTAAAAAAAGTGAGTCTTATCACAAAGGAATTGCTTATCGTCTGCGCTACGTCGACACCTGCTGGAGGTACTGACGTAGCCAGCTCCCCGCCGCCCCAGGGGAGCCTCTTTATGCCAGAGCAAATCGATAGAAACCGACATGGGCCAGCCTGTAATATCCAGCATAGTCAGCTCCGCCGAACTGGCAAATTCATCCACCAGCGCACAGGGCAATACGCACCATCCCAGCCCCTGCGCCGCCATGCTCAGCAGCATCAGATAGTTGGGTGCCGACCATACTGGCCCGCGCGCGGGTGCGGTGCGATTCTCCAGATAGGTATTCAACCGAAGCTCGCGCCACGTGCGCAGTTGCTCCCACTCCACGCGTGTCTGCGCGGTCAGAGGATGATCGGGAGAGACATAGACCGCCATGCGCGTCTGCATCGGCAGACGGGTATGACCAATATCGGTAGGGTAGTCGTCGCGCGCCTCAATCAACCCCACCTGCGCGCGGCCTTTTTGCAACAGATCGACCACATCATCATCCTCCCCCACCAGACATTCAAACTCGGTATGCGGGAAACGACGATCGAACTGCGCCAGCAGATCTTCCAGCACGTCCGGATGCAGAGTATCCGACAGCACAAAAGTCAGCCGCGCTTCCGTTTCACCGCTCAATGAAACCGCCAGCTCATCAAGCCGTTCGCTGGCGGCGAGGATCGCCTGCACGTAGCTCAGCACCCGCTGACCTTCCGGGGTCAATACCGGCTGGCGCGCAGAGCGATCGAATAGCGTGACGCCGAGATCCACCTCCAGATGAGCGATGGCGGTGCTGATCGTCGACTGACTTTTGCGTAGACGGCGTGCCGCGGCAGAAAAGGAACCGCAGGAGACGGTTTCAACGAAGGCGGTCAGAGCTTCAGGGGAATAGCGCATGAAGTATCTACTTTATCGATGGATTCTATCTTTTACTTATCACATTTACCCATAAAATGCGCATAACAGTGTTCAATAAAACGAAGGTCATCAGATGCAACACGATTCATTACATCGCAGAAAGCTGCCGGAGCGTATTTTCCACGCCGTGTGCTTTGAAGGGATCGCCACCGCGATCCTCGCCCCTACCGCCGCCTGGCTGATGCAACGGTCCGTACTGGAAATGGGGGACTCACGATTATTCTGGCCACCACCGCCATGGTGTGGAACATCATCTACAACGCCGTTTTTGACCGCCTGTGGCCGGTCACTCGCGTAAAGCGGACGGCAAAAGTGCGTGCCCTGCACGCCCTGGGATTTGAGTGTGGGTTTATCGTTATTGGCGTCAGCATCGTGTCGTTCGTGCTGGGCGTAACGCTGCTGCAGGCACTCACGCTGGAGATTGGTTTCTTCCTGTTTTTCCTGCCTTACACCATGCTCTACAACTGGGCGTACGATACGCTGCGCGATCGCATCATCAAACGCCGCCAACAGAATCTTTACGCACAAAATTAGTCTTCTTTTCAGGCCGATAACAAGCGGCCTGAAAATGTTCAGCCACACGAAAAGCTAATTATGGTAAATTGTCCGCCATTTTTTTGGTTTTATGGTTGATATATTCAGATAATGTCTAAAATTTGGTCTAAAGACGAAACTCTATGGAGCTTTGCCCTATATGGCACTGCCGTCGGAGCGGGAACCCTTTTCCTGCCCATCCAGCTAGGGGCCGCCGGTGCGGTAGTTCTGTTTATCACCGCACTGGTGGCATGGCCGTTAACCTACTGGCCGCACCGCGCTTTATGTCAGTTCATCCTTTCCGCTAACACTCCGGCAAGCGTTGGCATTACTGGCGCCGTAACCCACTACTATGGCAAAAAGATCGGCAGTTTAATCACCGCGCTCTATTTCATTGCCTTCTTCGTGGTGGTGCTAATCTACGCCGTCGCTATCACCAATTCCCTGGCCGAGCAGATTGCCCGCTATACGCCCGTCGATTTACCTTTGCGTGCATTGATTAGCCTGGGCGTGGTGCTGTTGCTGAACCTGATCTTCCTGACCGGTCGCCAGACCACTATCCGCGTCATGGGTATGCTGGTGTTCCCGCTGATCGCCTACTTCCTGTTCTTATCGCTCTATTTGACCGGAAGCTGGCAGCCGTCGCTGCTGACCACGCAGATGGAGGTCAACACGCACACTTTGCATCAGGTGTGGTTGTCCATTCCCGTGATGGTTTTCGCTTTTAGCCATACGCCGATTATTTCGACCTTCGCCATCGACCGTCGAGAGAAATACGGCGAGCAAGCCATGGGTAAATGCAAAAAAATCATGAAGGTAGCGTACTTGGTTATCTGCCTGAGCGTGCTGTTCTTTGTGTTCAGCTGCCTGCTTTCGATTCCGCCGTCGTACATTAATACGGCAAAAGAGGAAGGCGTCACCATCCTCTCTGCGCTATCGATGATGCCTGACTCACCAGGCTGGCTGTCGATTTCCGGCATTATTGTGGCGGTTGTGGCGATGTCAAAATCGTTCCTCGGCACCTATTTTGGCGTGATTGAAGGAGCGAGTGAGATGGTGAAAGCGTCGCTGAACCAGGTTGGCGTGCGGAAGAGCCGCTCGTTCAATCGCGGGCTGTCTATCATGCTGGTCTCCGCAGTAACGTTCATCGTCTGCTGCATCAACCCGAATGCCATTTCGATGATTTACGCCATCAGCGGCCCGCTGATCGCCATGATTCTGTTTATCATGCCGACGCTGTCGACTTACCAGATCCCGGCGCTGAAGCCCTACCGCTCTATCGGTAGCCTGATAACGCTGATTGTCGGGTTGATGTGTGTATCGGTGATGTTTTTAGGTTGAACAATCGTTGATGTAAAAAAAGACCTGCCGGGGGAACCCGACAGGTCTTTTTTATCACTGGAAAACGGTGAGTTTACAGCGCCATATCGTGCTGCGGCGACGCGCTGGCTGGCTGCTCTTCAGCCGGTTTAGCCTGCGCTACCGGGGCGGCTGGCATCTGGATCACCGGCGGTTTGGTCAGTTCCAGCGTCGCGGCGGTGTCGTTCCATACCTGTTGGGTCAGCGCGACGTTGCCGTTCAGGTTCTGGCCAAAGCTCGGGACGATACTGTGGATTTTGCTCTGCCACTCCGGTGAGTTGAACTGTTCCGGGAACAGTTTCTTAATCACGTTGAGGGTGATAGGCGCGGCGGTAGAGGCACCCGGTGATGCGCCCAGCAGCGCTGAAATGGTACGTTGCTGATCCACCACCACTTCAGTACCCAGCTTCAACACGCCGCCTTTATCGGCATCTTTCTTGATGATCTGCACGCGCTGACCGGCCTGAATCAACTTCCAGTCTTCTTTACGCGCCTGCGGGTAATACTCTTTCAACGCCGCAAAACGATCGTCGTCGCTCAACATCACCTGGCTGATGAGGTATTTCACCAGGTCGAAATTATCCAGACCCACGTGGGTCATCGGCATGACGTTGCTGGTGGTGGTCGTGCTCAGCAGATCGAAGAACGAACCTTGTTTCAGGAACTTCGTGGAGAAGGTTGCGAACGGCCCGAACAGCACCACGCGTTTACCGTCGATAAAGCGCGCATCAATGTGCGGCACCGACATCGGCGGCGCGCCCACGGAAGCCTGACCGTAGACTTTCTCCATATGCTGACGGGTCACGTCCGGGTTTTCAGTCATCAGGAAGGAACCGCCCACCGGGAAGCCCGCATAGTTATCCGCTTCCGGAATACCGGTTTTTTGCAGCAGCTTCAATGCGCCGCCGCCTGCACCGATGAAGACATACTTCGCGTCAATAGCATGCTGTTTGCCGCTGTTGACGTCTTCAATGGTCACGTGCCACGAGTTATCGCCGTTGCGCTTAAACTCGGTCACTTCAGAGGAGGTTTGCAGCGTAAAGTGTTCGTTCTTTTGCAGGCTACCAATCAGCTGGCGCGTAATTTCGCCATAGTTGACATCAGTACCCACCGGCGTCCAGGTGGCAGCCACTTTCTGCTGCGGATCGCGACCGGCCATGACCAGCGGCGCCCATTGAGCAATTTGCTGATGATCGGTAGAGAATTTCATGCCCTGGAACAGCGTGGTTTTTTGCAGCGCATCGTAGCGCTTGCCGAGATATTCCACATTTTTATCGCCCCACACAAAACTCATATGTGGAGTGGAATTAATAAAGGAGTGCGGATTATTCAATACGCCGCGCTTCACCTGCGCCGACCAGAACTGGCGGGAGATCATAAACTGTTCGTTAATTTCCAGCGCTTTAGTGACATCAATGCTGCCGTCCGGGCGCTGCGGCGTGTAGTTTAATTCCATGTTAGCCGAGTGGCCGGTGCCGGCGTTATTCCAGCCGTTAGATGATTCTAATGCGACTTTATCGAGTTTCTCGACCATCACCTGCTTCCAGTCCGGCTGCAGCTCCTGAAGCCAGGTGCCCAGAGAGGCGCTCATGATGCCGCCGCCGATGAGCAGAACATCGGTTTTTTGCGTGGTTTCAGTATTGGCGTAAGCAGCGGAATTGACCAGCAGGGCGATGGTGGCGAGAGAAAATAGTTTTTTATTAATAGCAGGCATAATGATGATATTCGCATAGCTAAATGTAATGAGTGTGACAATAGTAGCGCACTTTTACATTATTTTAAAATATCACCCATTATTTAACAAAAAACATTAACAAATAGACTTTGGCTGCTTTTTTTAATTAAAAAAAGCAGCCTTACATTTTGCGCGGAAATTAAATTAAGCTACGTATATTACAAACAATAATTAATGCAGACCAAACTCAGCCATTAATTGCTGACGCAGGACGACGAACTCTGTGCTGCTACGTTCGCGCGGGCGTGGCAGCGAAACTTCAATCGTGCGAATCGGGTCGCCCTTAATTTTCGGCAGAATCAGCACCCGGTCAGCGAGATAAATCGCCTCTTCCAGATCGTGCGTCACCAGCACCATCGTCATCTTTTCCGCATCGCGAATACGAACCAGTTCTTCCTGCATGGTGATTTTGGTCATCGCATCCAGCGCGCCCAGCGGTTCATCCAGCAGCAGAATTTCTGGCTGAATGGTCAGGGCGCGGGCAATTCCCACACGCTGAGCCATGCCGCCGGAAAGCTGGTTCGGTAGCGCCTGCTCGCAGTGGCTGAGGCCCACCAGCTCAATCGCCTCTTTCGCCCGCGCTCTGGCCTGCTTGCGCGGCACGCCCTGTACGTCGAGGCTGAAGCTGACATTCTCCAGCACCGTCAACCATGGCAGCAGGCGTGGCTCCTGGAAAATCACCGCGCGCTCGCGGCTCATGCCATGCACCGCCTGACCGTCAATCACCACGTCGCCCGCATCCGGCGTTTCCAGCCCCGCCAGAATACGCAGCAGCGTGGTTTTCCCGCAGCCGCTCGGCCCAACGATGGCAATGCTCTGCCCGCTCTCAATCTGTAAGTTGAGGTCGCGGAAAACGTCGAACGGTTTACCTTCCAGCGAGAACGTTTTGCGCAAGCTACGAATCGAAATATCGCCGCGTGGCGTCTGAAGTGTCGCAGTCATCACACACCTTCCGTTTTCAGCAAAATATTAGAGGCTTTGAGCTGACCTTTTTTCAGCACGCCATCACGCTCAAGGATATCCAGCCAGAACTGCACGTCGTGGGGTTCAGACTGGCCGCCTTTACGCACGCCGTAGCCGGTAAAGTACTTCGCGACCTCCGGGTTTTCACCGCGTTCCTTAAGGATTTTGGCCATAATTTCGCGCACTTTTTCCGGATTGTCGCGAGCGTAGCCCAGGGCACGCGCCGACTCCACCACGAAGATGCGCGCCGCATCAGGGTGCTGCTTAACGAAGTCAGCACGCAGCACCGTGAAGCCGCCGGCAATCGGCCCGAGTACGTCGGCATCGTTGAAGATTGGACGCAGGCCGCCGTGGCTGCGCGCCGCCCCTTCAAAAGTGGTTTGCCAGTAGCCAAATGCCGCAACGTCGACCTGACCAGAGCGTAAAGTTTGTTCCAGCTGCGGGCCCGGCACGACCACCGGTTTCGCCGCGTTTTCCGGCAGATGGGCCTGACGCAGCGCCTCGCGCAACGTGTAATCCAGGTGCGCCCCAGCGTATTCACCGCCACGCTTTTTCCGGCTAAATCTTTGATCGATTTAATCGGGCTATCTTCCTTCACGTAGAAGATAGATTTGGTGGTCTCGTTAATACCGTTGGTAGGGTAAGCGGCGACAAAATCGTTACCGTTAGCAATGGCGTTAATCACCGCCGGCGTGGCTGCCGATCCGATATCAATGCTGTTCGACGCCAGCGCAAATAAAGACTCCGGGCCACCGCTGGCATAACCAGCATTTTTGATCGACACCCCGGTATCCTTAAAATAACCCAGCGCGTCGGCTAATTCGTGGGCGGAAATACCGCCGTAGCTCGCCATATAGCGCATCGTGACCGCCTCCTGAGCCCGCACGGATGTGCTGATGCCAAAGAGGAAAAGTACCGCCACCCACGCAAAAGAGATCTGTTTTTTCATTATTGATATTCCCAATCAGGCTTAATTTAAAAACGCAAAATAACGTGCAAAATTAATGGTTACGTGAGTTCCAGCGACACAGACGACGCTGCAACAGGACCAGAATGGCGTTCGCTAATAGCCCGGCAAACGCCAGCAGGAATATCGCCGCGAACATCATCGGTATTTGGAAGTTATATTGCGCATTCATCACCCGGAAACCGATCCCCTGATTCGCGCCAATCATTTCTGCGGCAATCAGCAGCAGCAGCGCGGTCGTCGCGGAAAGACGCAGCCCAACAAAGATGGACGGCACCGAGGCAGGAACAATCACCCGGTAAAACAGCGTCAGTCGCCCGGCGCCAAAGGTCCGCGCCATCTCCAGCAGCTTGCCATCCACCTCTTTCACACCGCCAATGGTCGACAGCAGAATCGGGAACAGCGCCGCCCAAAAGATAACGAACACTTTTGACGTTTCGCCCAGGCCCAGCAGCAGGATAAAGATGGGATACAGCGCCAGCGCCGAGGTCTGGCGGAAGAGCTGTAAGATAGGATCCAGCGCCTGCTCCAGCGGGCGTATTTGTCCCATAAACAGCCCCAGCGGAATCCCCACCACGATAGCGGCGGCAAAAGCTAACCCGGCGCGCTGTAAACTGATGGTGATGTCACCCAGCAGTGCGCCCTGAGAAATACCGTTCCACAGCGCGGCAAAGATTTTATCCAGCGGCGGGATCACCGCTGCGTTAAGCCAGCCTGCGGTGCTGGCGATTTGCCAGCCGGCAAAAAACAGCACCAGCAGGCCGTAGCGAGCAATCAGCGACAGGCTGCGCTGATACCATTGCCGATAGGCGGGCGCGGTTGTCTGGCGAGCCTTCAGGCGAATTCGGGTGGTGGAATAGAACATAGATCCTCCTCAAGCCACTTTGGCATTGCGCGCGGCGCTGTAGCGGTTATCGGCAAACGGCAGCCCCAGGTTTTCGCGCAGCGTTTTGCCTTCATACTGGGTACGGAACAGGCCGCGTTTTTGCAGAATAGGCACCACCAGCTCGATAAAGTCATCCAGCCCGCCCGGTAGCCACGGCGGCAACACGTTGAAGCCGTCTGCGGCCTCGTTCTCAAACCACGCCTGCAGCGTGTCGGCCACCTGCTCCGCGCTTCCCACCACGGTAAAGTGCCCGCGCGCGGTCGCAACCCACTGGTAGAGTTGGCGAATGGTGAAATTGTTTTCATCGGCGATCTGGCGGATCAGTTCCGGACGCGATTTCATCCCTTCGGTCACCGGCAGCGGCGGCAGCGGGCCATCAGGATCGAATTTACCCAGGTCGATCCCCCACCGGCCAGGCCGTTCAGTAGCGCAATACCGTCGGCTTCGACGATAAGCGAAGTCAGCTTGTGGTATTTCTCTTTGGCCTCTTCTTCGGTACGGCCAATAAACGGCGCGACACCGGGCATGATCAGCACGTGATCCGGGTTGCGGCCTGCTGCTCTGGCGCGAGATTTAATATCGCGATAGAAGGCCTGCGCCGTCTCCAGATGCTGGTGTGAGGTGAAAATGACTTCGGCGGTGGCAGCTGCCAGCGCACGTCCGCTTTCAGATTGCCCGGCCTGCACGATCACCGGCTGGCCCTGAGGAGAACGCGGCACATTCAGTGGCCCGCGAACTTTAAAGAATTTGCCGACGTGATTCGTGTCGTGCACTTTATTGCGATCAAAGAACTGGCCGGAGGCTTTATCACGAAGGAACGCGTCATCCTCGAAGCTGTCCCACAGCTTTTTGACCACTTCAACGTGCTCTTTCGCCCGCTGATAGCGATATTCGTGCGGATGCTGAGTATCAAGGTTGAAGTTATGCGCCGCAGCCTCCGTCGCCGTGGTCACGACGTTCCAGCCTGCACGGCCGCCGGAGATTAAATCCAGCGAGGCAAACTTGCGCGCCAGGTTGTACGGCTCTTCATAAGTGGTCGAGGCGGTCGCGATAAAGCCGATATTGTTGGTCAGCGGGGCCAGCGCGGAAAACAGCGTCACCGGTTCAAAACCGGCCACCTTGGCGGTGCCGCCATCGGTCACGCCAGAAGCCGGAATCGCCAGGCCATCGGCCAGGAAGTAAGCATCAAACAGCCCGCGTTCGGCAGTTTGCGCCAGCTGTTTGTGGAATTCAAAACTGGTTGCGCCGTCGGCAGGCTGATCCGGATGACGCCATGCTGCAATATGCTGGCCGCCGCCGGGAAGAAAAGCACCTAATTTGATTTGTCTGCTCATTCTGGTTTTCTCCTGATTCGATGCCGGATAGTTGGGCTGGAACCAAGATAGCCAGAATGCGCAGCTATTCTGAAATAACAAATATTGAGTTCGTTATTTACATTTTCGCAATAAGAATTCCACTCCGTTACAACAATACGTTATTAGCTATCTGCTTTCGCTTCATCCACTGGAGGCTGCGGGCGCGAATTTTTACGCTGCCAGGCCGGAAGTTCCGCCAGTGTGATCCCGACGGGCACCACCCGATGCTTCAGACAAGCAACCCGCTGAGAACGATAGATTCCGCTATAGCCGGAGACCAGCCAGGCAACCACGCAGGCCATCGCGGCATACACGCCAATCTCCGCGCCAAACAGCTCAATCGCCATCAACGTCGAGGCGATCGGCGTGTTGGCGGCCCCGGCAAAGACCGCAACAAAGCCCAGGCCGGCCAGGAAAGCGAACGGAAGATGTAGCAGCGGCGCCAGCGCGTTACCCAGCGTGGCCCCGACATAGAATAAAGGCGTCACCTCACCGCCTTTAAAACCGCTGCCCAGCGACAGGACGGTAAAAGCCAGCTTGCCGAGAAAGTCCCACGGTGCCAGGGGGTGCTGAAAAGCATCAACAATCACCGGAATACCAAGACCAATATAACGCTCCCCCTGCAACAGATAGACCGCCAATGCCACAATCACCCCGCCGATAAACGGACGTAGCGGCGCATACGCCACGTATTTTTTCATCACACCGCCAATCAGGTGCGTGGCATCAGCAAAGACGCGCGCCGCCAGGCCAAAACAGCAGCCAGCAGCCATCACCGCCCCAGCGTCCACAAGGAGAGTGACGGAATCAACGACATTGCGTAGTGGGTATGGTGTACACCCCACATTAGCCCCACCTGGTCAGCCACCACCGCCGCCAGCAGGCAGGGGAAAATGGCGGTGTAGTGCATGCGGCCAATCGCCATCACCTCAAGACCGAAAATAGCGCCGGCAAGCGGCGTGCCGAATACCGAGGAGAAGCCAGCGCTGACCCCGCCATCAACACCATTCGGCGCGCGTCGTTATTGAGCTTGAGCAACGAGGTAAACTGGTCAGCGATAGAAGCGCCCATTTGCACCGCAGTGCCTTCACGCCCAACCGACGCGCCAAACAGATGCGAAACGACGGTACCGATATACACCAACGGTGCCATCCGCAGAGGAATGGTGTTCGCCGGGCGATGTACCTCTTCAAGGATCAGGTTATTCCCGCCCTCCACCGAGCGGCCAAAGCGCAGGTAGAGCCAGCCGACGGCAAAACCGGCAAACGGCAGCAGCCAGATCAGCCAATGATGCGTGATGCGCGTCGCGGTTGCCCAATCGAGTGAAAAGAGGAAGAGCGCGGAGGCGGAACCGGCCAACACAGCAATCACTGTCGCCAGCAGCAGCCACTGTAAAAGAAAGAAAAGCGTATTTTTACGCGCGAAGTGTTCAGAAATCATGGACGCATCCTTAGATGAATTGATCATCCTGGACGCGGTAGAGGTGTGCCTGTTCATTCCCGGTCCAGGAATAAAAACAGGCATCATCAGCCACACGGCGGTTCAAGGGGAATGCCATCCCCTGTCGCCCTACTTTAACACATGAAACGTTTCAGCCAACTATTTCTCTTTCAGCGTCTCCAGCGGGAAAGCGCGATCCTGCACGACGGTTTTCATCACCAGCGTCGAGCGCAGGTGCTGTACGCCCGGCATGGCCGAGAGCTTTTGGTCGTAGAGCTTCTGGAACGACGAGAGATCGCGCGTGACCACCTGCATTAAATAGTCGGGGTCGCCAAACAGCCGCTGGGCCAGCACGATCTGCGGGATCTCTTCCACCGCCTCCTCAAAGGCGCTAACCGCTTTGCGATCACCCTCTTTAAGCGTCGCAAACACCAGCGCCACAAAATTGAAGCCCATCTTGCCTGGATCAAGGTTGGCGCGATAGCCGGTAATCACCCCCTCCTGCTCCAGCGCCCGCAGGCGTCGATGGCACGGCGAGAGGCTCAGGTTTACCCGTTCAGCCAGCTCGGTGATAGATAAACGGCCATCCGCCTGTAGTTCAGCAAGAATTTTTCGATCAATGCTATCCATTTAGAAGATTCTCTCTCTGCGCGCGGAATTCCAGCATAACATTGAAAGCCCATTGCGCGGAAATAACGATATTCTTTCTCGATATCGGGTCAGGGTTTTCGGGGATAACGCAATGAAAAATAATGGAGAATGTGGGTCATGGAGATGAGCTTAGTGGCCGGTTTCTGGCTGGTGTCGTTTTTGCTGATCATGACGCCAGGGGCCGATTGGGCCTACACCATCAGCGCCGGAATCCACGGTCGGCGCATTGTTCCGGCGGTAGCCGGGCTGATGTCCGGGCATCTGCTGGCGACCATCGTGGTGGTCGCGGGCGTTGGCGTACTGATTGCCGGGCATCCGCTGGCGCTGTCGGCTATCACGCTACTGGGCGCATTCTATTTATTGTGGTTAGGCATTTCCCTGCTGCGCCACCCGGCAACGGTCTCCAGCGCCAGCCTGCAGAGCGGCGGCTGGAATCGGTGGGTGCTGAAAGGGCTGTGCATCAGCGGCCTGAATCCCAAGGTTTTTCTGTTGTTTCTGGCGCTGCTGCCGCAATTTACCGATCCACACGGTCAGTGGCCGCTGGCACTGCAAATGTCGGCGCTGGGGCTGATGCATCTGCTGACCTGTACGCTCATCTATCTGCTGGTAGGTTACGGTTCACGTGCGCTACTCACCAGCCGTCCACAGGCCGCGCGGGTCGTCAGCCGGATCTCCGGAGGATTGATGGTGGCTATCGCGGCGATGTTGCTCGTTGAACAGCTCCGCTAAAAGTGAGGAAATCGCGCCAGCCTGCGCTGGCGCAAAAAGGTCAGGCGCGAATATCGTCGTATTCGCGAGTCTTATCAAACTCATGCTTCGCAAACGGGCACAGAGGGATCACTTTTCGTTGTTCCTGGCGCATCTTTTCCACCACCTTCGCCACCAGCTGTTTCCCGACCCCTGCCCTTTCAGGCTGGGGTCGACATCGGTGTGCTCAATAATGCTCAAATGCTCGCCGGTCGGCACAAAGACGATTTCCGCCACCTGGTTGCCGTTTGCATCATTCACATAAAACTTGTTATGCCCTTCCAGAATCTCCATCGCACCCTCGCTTAGTCATGATGACGGTATTTCAGTGCCCGCTTGGGCAGGTATCGATCACCCGCACCACCGTGGCAACGTCCACTTCATCCGGAATAATCCACGGTTTCCGCTTCAGGTTAAACAGCTTGCTGCTGCCTCTGACGCAATTGCCGGAGTGCTGGCAGATGTCGGTGTTGAAATAGACATCAATCTTTTCCCCGGTATAGACGCGATAGCCCGCATCCTGTAGTTCCTTATCCATGACATTGCCTCTATTTTTTATATGGGTTCGAGGCTAAGCATAGACCTGGGGCGATGGAGACCGCCACTCATTTCACCGTGACCTCGTTACGGATTCGGTTCTGGAACTCGGTAGATTGGGCAGCGAACTTCTGCATTTTGTCGGACAGGTCGCGCAACACGCGAGTGCCGTCGTTTGAACGCCCGTACAGATAATCAAAATAGACCGTGCAATCCGCCAGCTTGCAAAGCTTGGCGTAATCATCCTGCAGATGCGGGAAGTAAATGAAGATCAGCGCCTTTATTTTCGAATGAAGCTGCGTGTTATCACCATTAATGCTGGGCTGCGTACTACGATATTCGGCATCCTGCTTTTTCTTTAATTTAGCAATAAAAAAACTGATGCTGGCCAGCCGCTGGGTGTGCCACTCAATTTCCATCGCCAGCAACTCCTCATATTTTTGTAGTATCTTTTGCTGTTTTTCCTCTTCTCTTTTTAACTCGAATTCAGTATGCATCTTTTTTTCTATTTTCATTTCTGTGCGCATGATGAGAAACCATCCGCCCCCAGAATCAGGAAACAGACGATGAGAAGTAATACTACGACGATAGCGCTGTCCATACACGAACCTCTTCGATGATGTGAATACGAAAGACGTGGGGTAATAGCGACACAACTGCGCTTTAACATTAATTAAATTATTCAGGCGGAGTACAAATAAGGTGTGGCAAGGTTTGCAGGGAAAAGTAGAGAACCCCGGCCAGCTTCGCCGGGGGTTTCACTAAAGCAGGAGGCAATTAGAAGGAGTAAGCGACACCCACACGGAAACGGGTCTGGCGGTCATCACGGTCGTTGACGCCTACGTTACCCACTTCGCCATACGGAGCCCAGTTTTTGTCGATCTTATATGCCACTTTCACGTTATATTCCTGAGAATATGGCTTGTTGTTGTTACGTGCATTGCCTTCTGAGCTACGTGCATAGACGTAGTTCAGCTCGGTACGCCAGTCACCGAACACGTAACCAGCCCATGCATCACCACGGTTAACTTTGTCATCGTCTTTATTGGCATTTGACGGATAACGGGTGTAGTCGTAACGATAACGCGCGGCTACGTAGAAGCCGTTGTCGAAGCTATATTGAACGCGCAGGTTCGGCTTATAAATAGAACGGCTGTCGTTACTTTCAATATTAAAGCCAGGCTGAATGGAGAAGTTTTTATTAAATTTGTATTGGTAGCTAATAGATTCTTCATGACCGTTACCGACGAAGTCAGAGAACGGTTGATCGGTGTTGTTACCACCTGATTTCCATTTTGCTTCAACGGAGAAACCAAAGCCGTTTGCAAAACGGTGAGAGACAGAAACGCGGTCAGCGTTCGTTTTATCAGTTTTACCGCCGTCAATAAATTCATGACGAAGATCGACAGTAACTGCGGATGCTGCGAAAGAGGCGCCACATAATGCCATCAGGACCAGAGATTTTTTAAACATGCAATAACCCTCAATTGGAATTGTGTTTCATTTTTATGGAATTGCATTTTATTTTTTTACGAAAGATATTTTAGTGATCGAGATCGTAAAGATTTATTTCATAAGCCTACGAAATGAAAGGACGTGACAGGGGTCAAGAAAACACCGCTTGACGAATGTGAAATACAGCTATGGATCACACAAAAGAATAATTTACAGTTAGCTGACATAACTTTATAAAACAAAATTATTTGTTAAATATCAACGAGATAAGAAAACATAATTACGCTTGTTACTTATTTTAAGGCAATAATTTACACCATCAACAATATAAAGACTAAGAATTAACCTAGTCATAAAGTCGTATTTGATACATTTTCTTCACAATATTGACGTGACTAACGGAACTTTTTTCGAGCGAATTTGCGCACAAAAATCCGTCTCCAGGAAATTCATTTTCACCGATCATTTGTATACATTCCGGACCAATGGGACTGTGTGACATGCAACAACGGGAGCACCATCATCAATGCTACGTTAGCCGCTGGACGGTGATATTCTGTCGATAAATAAGAGAGGCAGGTAAAACGAGAGCACTTCCGTCAGCCAGCCCAACTGCGGACTCCTGCATGAAAAACAACATCGCAACCCAGGACTGGCTTCGCCGGGCCACCGCGCCATCGCGCATTGAGATTATTGAAGCTTACTTCAGGGGCATGGCTATCAGCCGCATCGACACGATACCTATGCCATTGGCCGCACGCTGTCTGGCGTGCAGAGCTTCCGTTATCGCGGCAGCATGCGACACGGCCTTCCCGGCTCAACCCTCGTGCTGCATCCTGATGAGCTTCACGACGGCGAAGCGGGAACCGAAGAGGGTTTCCGCTATCGCATGCTCTATGTTGAGCCGTCGCTGATACAGTCCATCCTGGGCGGCCAGTCATTACCCTATATCAAAGGGGGATATCCGCCGATCCGCGACTGCTGGCCGCCGCCACGCCTTTACTCTGCGCCGTTGATGCTCCGCTACAGCCGTTGGAAGAAGATGAAGCGCTCTACGGTCTTGCGCACGCGCTGTCAGCGGTGGGGGGCTGCGCTTTCATCGTCGCGCCTTCGATTATCCGGCCGCCGAACGGGCCAGAGACTATATCCACGAATTCTTTTACCGCAGCATCTCTTCTGAAGAACTCACCGCCGCCAGCGGTCGCGAGCGTTGGGCGCTGAGCCGTGACTTCCGCGCCCTGTACGGTACCAGCCCTCATCGCTACGTTATCCTGCGGCGCATCAGCTACTGCAAGCAGTTGCTCCTGGCCGGATTCAGCATGGCGGATAGCGCGATCCAGGCCGGTTTTACCGATCAAAGTCATATGATTCGCCACTTCAATGCGTGTATCGGGCTGTCTCCGGGGCGCTGGCTAAAGCTCCACGGCCTCTCGTCCCCTACCTGCACAAACGTACAATACGCGCCACCTGCCGCTTTATAAGCTGGGTTCTCTTGTTACAGGAGAATCACTCATGCAGAAGCCCGTTAATTTTGTGTCAAAACTTGCTCAGTTCAGCGAGCACTGGCAACCCAAAGTGGTCGCTGAAATGAACGACTATCAATTCAAGGTAGTAAAAATCCAGGGCGATTTTATCTGGCATGCGCACCCGGAAACCGACGAAACGATCGTCGTCCTCGCGGGCACGCTGGAAATAGCGTTCCGCGATCGTATTGTTGAAGTTCAGGCAGGCGAAATGTTCGTTGTTCCACGGGGTATTGAGCACAAAACGGCAGCCGTACACGAAGCGCATCTGCTGCTTATTGAGCCGCGCGGCGTACTCAATACCGGCCATGAGGGCGGCGCGCGCACCGCCCTCAACGACGTCTGGATCTAATCTTTTCGCCCGTCAGGCGGAGTTACGCCTCCGCCTGCTTCGTCTTCACGGGGACCTCATCCAGTGAGTAATACACTGCCAGCCCAAGCTCATTCGCGACCCTGACATCATTATCCGCACCGTTAGACGCGCCTTCAATGCGCAGCACCGCATCACAACGCGTCAACAGTCGATGAGCCACAGGGTAAAGAAACGCTTCGCTGATGGCATCGCCAATTTTCTGCGACCCCGCCGCCGCCGAGAGCGGAAATGCCAGCCACTCGCCAATCACCGGGATATGCCCACGCTGATACACCGCCAGCGCCGTCTGCTCCATGCGGGCCAGGTTTTCATGCATCAACCGTTCATCGCCGTTGGTGCCACTTCGCACTGGACCTGCAATCAATATGATCATACTTTGCATCTTATGCTCCACATAGGTTGTTGTTTTGGGTAACAGGTGACAGCGCACAACCTATCATGCATAATCGTGCACATTCAAGATCAAACACGCATAGAGAAAATGATGCTAGCCAGCCAGCGAAAACAGCACATCCTTGAGATTCTGGCTCGGGATAAACAGGTGCACTCTACCGAGTTAAGCCAGCACTTCAACGTCTCGGAAGACTCAATTCGCCGGGATTTACGCGAACTTGCGGCGGCGGGATTGCTCCAGCGCGTCCACGGCGGCGCGCTGCCGGTTTCAGCCGCTATCGCCCCGTTCGAAGCAAGAAAAAGCGTGCAAATTGACGCAAAGAAAACGATCGCGCAAAAAGCGGCGGCATTAATCTGCCCGGGCCAGGTGGTGATCGTTGACGGGGGACAACCACCTCTGAGATGATCAAGCTGCTGCCAGTCGATATGCCGTTCACCGTGGTGACCCACAGCCCAAACATCGCCGTCGGTCTGGTCGACTATCCGTTAATTGAAGTCATCCTGCTCGGCGGCACGCTGTTCAAGCACTCGGTGGTCACGACCGGGACGGCGATGACCGAAGCCGCCAGCCGAATCAACGCCGATCTGTACTTTATGGGCGTCACTGGAGTGCATCACAGCGCCGGGTTTACGACCGGAAATTTTGAAGAGGCAGGAGTAAAACGTCTGCTGAGCGAACGAGCCTCGGAAACCGTGGTCATGGCCTCTCATGAGAAAATTAACGCCGCCTCCGCTTTCGCCATCGGCGAGCTCAGCCTCGCCAGCACGCTGATCGTCGACGGTATACTGGATCAACCGCTCACCGATGCGCTTGCGCGCAGCGGCGTTACCCTTATCCACTAACCGAGGTCATCATGCTGGATATCACCCATTTTGGGCTGTTCATTCTCTCCGTGTTCCTGCTCTCCATCACGCCGGGGCCCGATATGGCCTATGTCGTCGGCCAGAGCGTGGCAAACGGTCGCCGCGCTGGGCTGATTTCCGCCGCAGGCGTTGCGCTCGGTAGCTGCACCCATGCGGTCGCCAGCGCCGTGGGTTTAACGGCGTTGATTACCGCCTCGCCGCTGCTGTTCACCGTGGTGAAGTACGTCGGCGCGGTATACCTGATGTATCTGGGTGGGAAAATGGTGCTGGGCACGTTTAGCCGGAAATCGGCACAGGGCGATGAACCGGTGGTGGAGCGAAACAGGGCCAATACCGGCGGCCTGCTGTCAAAAGGATTTATTACCACCCTCACCAATCCGAAGGTGATTTTGTTCTTTATCTCCTTCTTCCCGCAGTTCGTGATGCCGAACGGCGAGCATCATGCCGTTTCGTTTCTGATCCTCGGTATGGCCTATGCGCTGGTTGGTTTTATGACCGACGCCACGTTTGCCATTCTGGCCGGTAGCGCCGCCGGCGCGGTCTCGCGTAACCAGACGCTGCAAAAGGTGTTGGATCGCGTGGTCGGCACGGCGTTTATTGGCCTGGGAATTCGGCTGGCGCTGACGCGACGCTAGTCGTGCCCGCGGCAACCCAATAAACAGAGCAGCCGGTTTCCCGGCTGCTCCAGGCAAAACGATTTTTTCACGCTCGCTTAGAACCACGCCTCAAACATGCCGCCGAAGTTCAGTGAATCCAGCTGCTGGTCGTCGGTACCGTTCACCTTCGCCGTGCGCTTGTTGTCGACCTGACCGCCGGTCACGTAGAAGCGCAGCATCGGACGGAATTCCGGGCCCATACCAATCGCGATGTTCTGCGACAGCGTCAGCTTCCAGCCGTGGTTATCTCCGCCCTGGTCGTAATCCACACGCTGGTAACCCGCTTCCAGCCACGTCGAGTGCACGTCGTTCCAGAAGTACATCGGACGCACAATCGCGCCGTAGTTTTTACGGTTATCGGTTTTGTCTTTGCTGTTGTCGTAGTCGTGGAACGCCAGCAGGTATTCCACCTGCGCCTGCTGGGTGAACTTGTAGTTACCCTCGAAGCTGGCGTAGATGGCCGTCAGACCGTCGGTTTTGTTGAACACGCTGTTATCCGAGTTATCGGAGTAGCGCAGGATAACCTTGTTCACGCCGCTGTCATCGCTGTTGGTGTGGCTTAACAGCAGGCCGCCCTGCCAGGCATCGAGCTGCTTGTCGTTATCCACCGCTTTGGAGTCGAAGCCGTAGTTGGCATACACCTCAACATCGATTGGGCCCGCTTTGATGTTGTGGGTTTTGGTGGTCATCGCGTAGTGGCCGTCGTCACCGGTGTCGGAGTTACCGGTACAGGTGATGCGCGACGGGTTCGACTCATCGGCCATCACTTCCGGGCTACAGGATTTCACCTGAGCCACCGTGGCCACGTCGAACTGCACGCCGCCAATATCAAAGTTTTTCACCCCGGCGCCCTGGCCGTCGTGGTTCATCCAGAAGTAGTCGTTGATACCCTGTTGCGGACGCTGGTGGAAGTCACGACCGGCCCAGATATAGGCGTTCGGGTTGGATTCCAGCACGTTGGTCACGCCGACGTAGGCCTTTTTCAGGTTCACTTCGTCGCTCCAGTGGTCGAACATCACGTTGATATCCCAGATTGCGCCTTTTTCGCTCTTAAAGGCCTTGGTGAGCTGGAATTCGCCGCCGTTGCCTTCGTTACCCAGACGACCGATTGCCGAGGCGCCGTTATAAGAGCCATCCACGCCGACGTATTTCTGATCGCCCGCCTGGAAATGCGCGCCGTAGCGGGCGTAGCCGCTGAACTTCAGGCCGAACGGTACCGCCATATCCGGCGTCGCTGCTGCGGTCTGCGGGTTGGTCTCCAGATCCACTTTCTTCGCGGCGGCGGCGTCCATTTTGGCCTGACGATCCGCCAGTGCTTTATCGACGGCTTTGGCCACAATGGCGTCGATTTGTTCCTGAGTAAATTCTTGTGCCATTACAGAGGAAAGAGGGCAAAGTGCGGCAATAACCGCCATAGCTAAAGGAAGTTTTTTTACAGTTTTCATGGTTATCTCAAATTAATTAATTATATTCTCAGACAATAACCATCCCGTTCTGGTGTAAATATAAAAAGACGCCACCAAAACAAGCTGATTTTATTTTTGTTTATGCAGAGGTAAGTTTAAATAAATGACGTAATGAAACCTCCATATTCTGGATAATTAAAAATGTAGTCATAGACAAACAATCTATTTTGACACTACGCGTATTAACCAAATGACTGATATCATTTCGATATTTCGACCATAAGGGAAAATACAACTTGCGGTATTTCATCGTCACGCCTGGCAATGTGCTGGCGCTATCTATCGCATCCTGATGCGAGGCGGTCGCTGTATCAGCTACCGCCTCTTACACAAGACTATCAGTGAACAATCTACATTCACTAATCTGCCGTTAAGCTCAGCGTCGTTCGCTCGCCTCCCAGCTATAAATACCCGCGGAGGTTAACGTGTCACCCAGTTCCTGATAGGAGAAATCATAAAAATCGGCACTGACCTCATAACCAGAATAGTCGACGGCTGCCAGACCAACGAAGGCTCCGGTAAAGAACCCGCCATAGCTTTGCAGGACGTAATCGTCTGACAGTATTGCAGCATCTAATGTGACAGGAATTTCAGTGAAATGAGTGCCGTCAAAACTATATTCATAGCTATAGGTTTGTTTCCGAACTTTAGTGCGGAACCAGACATACTCAGTACCTTCCGGAATTTTGATCGCATCATCTTTTAAATAAGATGTATATTTTCCACGGTTATTCTCACCAACTTCAATGACCGAGCCATTAATTTCATTCCAGGTAATGAAAACAAAACTCCAATGACGATCGTTGTAGTAGTTTGTTAACCCGGCCATCTGTTGATAGCTAAATGGATTAAATTTAACCTTAACTTGCGCATCAAAATAGAAGGCTTGCCAGCGTCGGGCGATAAGCGACAGGTCATGGGTATTGGCTAACGAGCCTTGACCTATTAATGTCAATTTACCTTCGCCGGTCGTGCCCATCTTTTCGTTAAACGGAACGCGAAGCGTATTCCAGTTATGATCGAGCGTCGATGAGGTAAAGGCATCATACTGGCTATGATCTTTGGCGCTTTCGGTGTAAATGGCATCCTTTGGCCCTTCAACGAAGGTTTTTCCACCGTGCCCCCTTCGACACGCGGCCAGCCTTCTTCATCCCAGTACACTTTTTGAATCGATGTCTCTCTGCCCAGCGTTGACCAGCCGCGCGGGTCGTAAATCGACTCACCAGGGCGATTCCACGGACGGGCGCAGAGCGAGGCGTAGTACCATTCACCACCAGGCGTTGAAACCAAAGCGCCATGCCCTTGCTTTTGAATGTAACTGTCTGGTGTATCGACGTTAGTGATGAACACCTCGCCTGGCGCAGTTTCAAAACTGTGGGCATCCAGCGTTTTTGAACGGGCAACCACTTCCTGGTGGGTAAACACCGTCCCACCCTGAGCGGCGAAAAGATAGTAATAGCCGTCTCGTTTATAGAGATGCGGCCCTTCAACCAGTGCCACAGCGGTACCGCGATAGAGCGTTCGCGCGGTTTCAGGTTTTAATTTTAAGGACCTGGTGTCAAGCTCCGTTAACGTAATGCCATTGAATGGATGGTGATATTCACGGTGATCCCAGGTTTGTTGAACAATATATTTGCGCCCATCATCATCATGGAACAGTGAAGCATCAAAACCAACGCCATTCAGTTTAATGGGGTCTGACCATGGGCCACGGATATCCGTCGCGGTGGTCAGGTAGTTGGTCATGTCTTTAAAGGCGCCTTCTGTGATTTTCACATCCGTATACACTAGCCAGAATTTGCCGTCAGCATAAGAGAGCGCCGGAGCCCAAATCCCACCGGATGAAGGGTTGCCCTTCATATCCAAAAGCGTGGTTGTCGATAACGGACTGGGGAGAAGATTCCAGTTTTGCAGATCCTTTGACTCGTGTAAGCGAACGCCAGGGAACCACTCAAATGTAGAGTTGGCAATATAGTAGGTTTCACCAACGCGGATAATGCTGGGATCCGCATTGAATCCAGGTAATACAGGGTTTTGAATAATGGCCATATCATTCTACCTTTCTATAATTATTTATTTTAAATCTTTCACAAATCGAATAAGTTTTTAAACTATACCCGTATCTCATCAAGCTGACGGTTGATCTCGGTGACATTTTTGTCTGAGATAGGGTAAAGCTGAATAATGATCATCGACACAATCGCCAAAATAATAGGGATCCACACGGCTGTCATAATAATGCCATCGATAGCACTGGCACTTTGCTGTGCTCCGGTTTCGCTAAAGCCATATGCCGCCAGTAACCACAATGGAATCGCGCCGCCAATCGTAAAACCAATCTTGAAGAACAGGCCCATAATCGCATTAATAATTGCGGCGTTGCGCTTCCCTGATTTTAATTCGCCATACGCAATCACTTCAGGAACCAGTGCCCACATGAAACCCGTGGCCGAAGTTAAGCCCCATTGTTTGATAAATGTCGCGATGTAAGCCAGCCAAAGCGCATCATGCATTCCTTCACGTGACCAAACGTAGGTCAATAATTCACCGACGATAAACATGCCAAGGAAAAGATGGAAGAACCCTTTTTTACCAAAAATGCGCTTCAGTCTGGACCAGAAAATAGGGAAGATAATACCGGGAATTGAGGCGACAAGACCAATTGCGCCCATCCATTCTGAATGACCAACAACAAACTGATTAAAGAAACCATTGACCGTGTTCATAAAGAACATAAAGGTAAAGGCCAGCATGAAGAACAGACCGAGAATGACCAGAGGTCGGTTATTTTTCAGCTCAAGGAAGAGATCGGTTGTTTTCACGTTAGCGGTTTGTTCCGCCGTCGCGACAACACGCTCTTTAGTGAATTTGTAGCAGACGAAAAGTGCCACTGCGCCAATTATCATATAAATGGAGTATACGCCAAACCATGCATAATTCGCGGATGGATCGGTATAGTTCCCCATATTAAGTTCAAGACCAAAAAAACCCGTGTCTTTGAGGCTTCTGTCTTTGGGTGACGCCATTTGTACAAACATCGGAAACAGCGTATAGACAAGCAGGTTAGCGCTGTTTGCCAGCATCATGCGGGTACTGGTGAGTTTATCAATAGACTCCGGATCTCGCGTCAACGAGGCGTTAAGAGAACCATAAGGAATATTAACCACTGAATACACCAGGTCCAGCGCTAAATAAATAATAAACGCAAAGGGAACAGAACCCGAACCCCAGGGATAGGGGCGAACAGCAATGCGGAAAGAATAACAAGCGGAATACCGGCTCTTAAAAGCCATGGGCGATATTTACCCGCCGCTGAACTTCTTTTATCAACATAGGTTCCGACCATCGGATCCCAAAAAACGTTAACGATACGAACAAAAAGAAATATAAATCCAGCCGTTGCCGTACTAATGGTATTTACCGTCAGCATGTGTAGCGCGAGAAAACCGCCAATCGTACCGAATACAAGGTTCTGCGCAAAGTCACCCATCCCATAACCAATACGCTCACCCCGTGTTAATTTGTGATATTCGTCATGCCGATTTTGAATTATATTTTTACGCATTCCAATCAGGTCTCCGATTTCATTTGTGAATGTGAAACACTTTTTGGCACAGGTCACCGCCGACAATCTATTGCGTTTTTATATTAACTGGTTACGTTTTTTTACTTTTGTGATCATTAAAACACATATTTCTTACGTACACGTAGCAACAATATGGCCTTTGCACTCTCCCGCAATGCCTGCACCGGGCCGCATAGCGCCTACAAAGTCGTCGTTTTCTTCTGGCAACGGTCAGAGGAATCTACCCTAAAAATAGATTTTTACAGTTCTATTGTAACGATGAATATATGACATTTTTTTTGTGATAGTTATCACGTTTGGGCAATCTCCTAATCTACGAATGAAATTCCGTAATTGATCAAGGCGCGATGGAAAATACAGGATAGCCACAGTGATTGACTTTTCGTTTTCTGAATTATGGAGTTCATTATGCAAAATTATTTCGATCAGCTCGATCGTGTACGTTTTGAAGGACCTAAAACGACCAATCCACTCGCTTTTCGTCATTACAATCCGGATGAAATCGTGCTGGGTAAACGAATGGAAGAACATCTGCGCTTTGCCGCCTGTTATTGGCATAACTTCTGCTGGAATGGCGCGGATATGTTTGGCAAGGGCTCTTTTGAACAACCCTGGCAGCAGGCTGGCGATGCGCTCGCGCTGGCAAAAATGAAAGCCGACGTTGCTTTTGAATTCTTCCACAAACTCAATGTGCCGTATTACTGCTTCCATGATGTCGACGTCTCGCCAGAAGGCGCATCGTTGAAGGAATATCTGAATAACTTTGCCGTAATGACCGATGTACTGGCGCAAAAACAGCAAGAAACCGGAATGAAATTACTGTGGGGAACCGCCAACTGCTTTACCCACCCCCGTTACGGCGCCGGTGCGGCAACCAACCCGGATCCTGAAGTGTTCTCCTGGGCAGCAACCCAGGTCGTTACCGCCATGAACGCAACCCAGAAACTGGGCGGTGAAAACTATGTTCTGTGGGGCGGCCGCGAAGGTTATGAATCGCTTCTGAATACGGATTTGCGCCAGGAGCGCGAGCAAATTGGCCGTTTCCTGCAGATGGTCGTTGAACACAAACATAAAATCGGTTTCCGTGGCGCGCTGCTGATCGAACCGAAACCGCAGGAGCCGACTAAGCATCAATACGACTACGATGTCGCCACGGTATATGGATTCCTGAAGCAGTTTGGTCTGGAAAAAGAGATTAAAGTCAACATCGAAGCCAACCACGCGACCCTTGCAGGGCATACCTTCCAGCATGAAATTGCCAGTGCGATTGCCCTGGATATCTTCGGTTCCGTGGATGCCAACCGCGGCGATGCGCAGCTCGGCTGGGATACCGACCAGTTCCCGAACAGCGTTGAAGAGAACACGCTGGTGATGTATGAGATCCTCAAAGCTGGCGGGTTTACGACTGGCGGTCTGAACTTTGATGCCAAAGTGCGTCGTCAAAGCACCGATAAATACGATATGTTCTATGGCCACATTGGCGCCATGGATGTGATGGCGCTGTCGCTGAAGAAAGCCGCTCGTATGCTTGAAGATGGCGCGCTCAATAAGCGCCTTGAAAAACGCTATGCAGGCTGGAATGGCGAACTGGGCCAACAAATTATGCAAGGACGACTGTCGCTAGCGCAGCTTGCCCACTACGCCGAGCAGCATAACCTTAACCCTCAGCATCAAAGTGGGCATCAGGAACAGCTCGAAAACCTCGTTAACGCTTACCTCTTTGACTAAATCTTGTTTTAAATGCCCTGCGGGGCATTTGCTCAAAAGGAGTTGATTCATTCCCGACGTTTAGCCCAGGTGCCGCTTTGCCTCGAGCCGTACCCGATGCAGAACGTGGTGTTTGATCTCGCTGTAGGCAGGGTGTTCGGCCAACGTTTCAATATCCCGCTCCCGCCCAAAGGGCAGAACGATCTCATCGACGATCTTTCCTGGTTTTGCCGACATGATCAGGATGCGATCGGCAAGAAACAACGCCTCTTCCACATCGTGGGTGACGAAAAGCAGCGTGGTGCCGGTGGATAACCAGGCCTCACGCAGCAACTCTTGCATCATCAGCCGGGTTTGCGCGTCCAGCGCGCCAAACGGCTCGTCAAGCAGCAGCACTTCCGGGCCGGGAAGCCAGGCGCGAGCCAGCGCCACGCGCTGTTTCATACCACCGGAAAGCTGCCAGGGCGCGTGATTCTCGAACCCTTTCAGCCCACGCGTTCCAGCCACGCCTTCGCCTGAGCGTTGGTTTCGTCCTTGCGATGTTTTCCCAGCCGCGGGCCAAAGGTGACGTTGTCCAGCACCGACAGCCAGGGAAACAGATTGGGCTGCTGGAAAATCATCCCGCGATCCGGCCCGGCTGCCGCACCGTTTTGCCCCTGCCGCCACCCGTCCTCTATCCGGTTTATTGAACCCGGCGACCAGGTTCAGAATGGTCGATTTTCCGCAGCCGGACGGCCCGAGCAACACGACAAACTCGCCGCGCGTCAGGGTCAGACTAATATCTTCCAGCACCGTAAACGGCTGTGGTTTCGCCGCAAAAGCAAGCGACACATTTTCGAGAGTGATTGCACTCATTATTCTTTCCCCGCCCAGGGCACCGTCAGACGTTGTAGCCCAGCAGTAAGAGATCCAGCAAATAACCGATGCCACCCAGCAGCAAAATACCGAGCATGACGATATCGGTGCGCAGATAAGAGCTGGCGTTAATAACCATCCAGCCCAGCCCCGAACTGGCCGCGACCATTTCCGCCGCAATCAACGACGTCCAGCCAATACCAATCGAAAGCCTGACGGTGGTGAAAAGATCCGGTAGCGCATCCGGCAGCACCACGCGCAGAAAAATCTGCCAGCGAGATGCCCGAGAGTCTGCGCCACACGAATACGCGAGCGGCCAATGCGCTCAACGGCCGCCGACGCCCCCACCACGACGCTCAAAAACGTGGCAATAAAAATCAGGAAAAATTTGGATGCTTCGCCAATGCCCAACCAGACCACCGCCAGCGGGATAAGCGCGATTTTGGGCAGCGGACGCAGAAACTGAACAAAAGGGTTAAGCACTGCCGATAAACCCTCCGACAAACCCATCAGGAGACCCAGCGGTATCCCGATAATAATCGCCACCGAAAACGCGCTGAGGGCGCGCGCCAGGCTCACCGCGATATGCTCCCACAGCGGCACCTGACGATAGCCGTCTGCCAGCAGCTCTTCGGTGGTCAGCCCGATGTCGGTGAGCGACGGCAGCAGCAGGGGATCAACCCACTGCCGCGTCGCCGCCACCTGCCAGACGATAAAGAAAACCGCCACCGACAGCACGCTGATGGCGATATGCTGACTCAATCTCATTGTGCCGCCACCGCCGCATCACGAATGTAGCGGGACTGGATCGCGTTATCCCAGTTGGCGGGAATATCACGCTGGCGAATTTCGCCGATGCCCGCGAGGAAACTGGACGTTTTACTCAACGCTTTGCCAATGCCGCTGTCGGACATGTGTGTACCGTTACCCAGCCAGTCGGCGGTGCCCTGCTGGGCAAGCGTCGGGTATTCCAGCCCGCCGAGCGTATTTGCTGCGGTGGTGACCGGCGCGCCAACCTCTTTAGCCACAATCGCCGCGGCGCGTTCCGGATCTTTCCTGAACTCATCGACTTTCTGCTGGTGCACGCGCAGGAAGGCGGTGACCGCTTCTGGATATTGTTCCGCAAAGGCTTTGCGTACGACGTAGTTGTTGTAGATCAGATAGCCGTCTTTCTGCAGATCTTTGGTCGCAAAGACCTGATGCCCGCCCGATGCCTCCAGCTCCTGAGCAAATGGCGCCCAGACGTAGCCAGCATCAATATCGCCACGTTTCCAGGCCGCCACCATCTCAGCCGGACGCAGCGGCAGCAGCGTAATTTTGCTGCGATCCAGCTTGTTCACGCTAATTGCGGCTTCAAGGGCGTACTGTGCCGTTGAGTTTGGCGGATAAGCCACACGCTTACCTTCGATATCATTGATTTTCACAATGCCATCTTTGCCAATCAGTCTCTCGTAGCTGGCAATCACGCCCGACACGCCAATAATCTCGACCGGTAATTTACGCACGATACCCGCCGTGGCAGGACTGGACCCGAAATTAGCAATATCAATGGCATTGCTGGCAAAATAATTCAAGGCGTCGGCGCCAGAGGCAAATTGCACCCATTTGACTTTGCTGTTTAGCGCTTTATCCAGAGATCCGTCGGCTTTTGCCAACATTAATACCTGCGAACCGCCGCTATAAGCGACACGGACCTCAGCCGGCGTATCGGCAAAACTCATATTTGCCCATAAACCACCCGCTGCGATTAATAAGCAGAGACTTTTTTTCATTTTATTTTTCCTTTGATGAAACCGATGATTTCGCCCGAAACTGCACCGGACGGTTTATCTCTTTATTTGCCATAACTGCGAACATCGCTCGGCCAGCGCTTGTGCCGGGTCGAAGGTAAGATGACGGAACGGGCATTGACCGCCTCAAACGCAACGGGTACTTCAGTACAGGCCAGCACCAGTTTTTGTGCCCGCGAGCAAACAGTGCATTAGCCTGCAGTGACAGCCACTCTCCCCCTTCCTTTAGCGCACCGCGTTTAACCGCGTAGCAGCCAGGCACAAACCACTGCGTCAGTTCCTCTTCCGTTGGCACAACCACTTCGATGTCCTGCTGCGCCAGGCGGTTCTGATACCAGCCCGCTTCCAGCGTGCCTTTGGTGGCAATCACCCCTACCCGCCGTGGCTTTGGCGCTGACAGTGACAGCGCATCCAACGTGGCATCAACGATATGCAGAATCGGCGCCTCACTCGCTTCACTGAGCGCATCGTACCAGTGGTGCGCCGTGTTGCAGGGAATGGCGATATGGCTTGCGCCCGCCTGATTCAGCTTCTCAATACCGTGGAGTAACTGTGGCAGAGGCGACGGTCCGGTGCCCGCCAGCGCTTTCTGGCGATCGACAATTTGCGGTACGTTCCAGACCACCGAAGGGATCTGCTGCTGATCGCTTTGCGCAGGGGTGGCATCCAGCAAGCGGCGCTGAAAATCCAGCGTCGCCAGCGGCCCCATGCCGCCCAGCACGCCAAGCAGAAAAGGCTTAGCCATGCTCTAACACCTGGCGATAACCAAACAAACCCGCCGCGCCGCCGGTGTGGATAAACACGACGTTTTCATCTGAGCGGAAATGGCCTTTACGAATAAGATCGATTAGCCCCGCCATGCCTTTTGCGGAGTAGACCGGGTCAAGCAAGATGCCTTCATGACGGGCAAGCAGCGTTAACGCTTCGAGGGTCCCTTTCGTCGGCAAACCGTACCCGTCGCCGACATAGTCGCTATTCGCGACCACCGCATGCCGCGACAGTTCTCCCGGCACGCCAAGCAGCTCCCGCGTCCGTGAGGCCAGATTCCAGACATTCTCTTCCTGCTGCGCTTTTGGCGCGCGCACGCTAATACCCAGTACCGGAATATGACTATTGGTGGCCGTAAAACCCGCCACCAGCCCGGCCTGCGTACCGGTACTGCCCGTGGAGTGAACCACATGATCGATACGCAGACGGCGTTCAGATGACTGATACAACAGCTCTTCCGCGCAGGCCACATAGCCCAGCGCACCAATCGGATTCGAGCCGCCGCCGGGAATGATATACGGCGTGTGCCCCTGCTCGCGCAGCGTCACGGCGTATTCTTCCATCGCCTGCTGCATATTTGTGCCAGCCGGCAGATAAGCGACGATGTCGCCACCCAGCAGAGTATCCAGCAGCACGTTACCTGAACGCTGATAATCCTCGCCAAAATCAGTCACGCGTTTTTCCAGCAGCGCCTTTGCTTTTAGCCCCAGACGCGCAGCACCTGCAATGGTCTGGCGCACATGGTTCGACTGTGTCGCCCCTGGGTAATGACCACATCGGCTTTTTTCTCCAGCGCATCCGCCAGCAGGAATTCCAGTTTACGGGTTTTATTTCCCCCATTGCCAGACCGGTGGCGTCGTCACGTTTAATCCATATTTTAGGTCCGCCTAATAATTGACTTAAATTATTTAGCGGCTCCAGTGGCGTGGGGAAATGACCAAGTGAAATTCGGGGAACCGGGCCAGATGCATAAATGCTCCTTGCTAATAAAAATCGCTTTATAAAAGTGAAATTCACTATACACATCTGCAAGATGGGGCCAATCAACAATAATAAATAACGATTACTGAAAAACGGATAAGCTGAGAAATAGCGAACAGCTTGCGCAGAGATATTCTTTTGTGGAATAGCTTACGGTGAAAAAGAATATTGTTTGCGGGATGAGCGCGCAACACAAGGGAAAAAACCATCTCGATTGTTAATGGCGAATACGATATCCGCCCCGGATATCGTTTTGCCTGCCTGCAGATCCATCCCGTTAAGCTGAAATGTTGGCTACAACCAGTCATCCCGCCACCCGGACAATTTTTTACCACTGCGCTTGATCTTTTGTATCGTAAGATATAGCCTTTAACTATCTTAAGATACAGTCTTACGATACAAAAAGAGATTCACGTACGCTATAAAAGGAGTACCCTATGTTTTTTGATCGATTCCATCGCCACGCCTGTGGTCACCATGAACACGGCCTCCATGGCTATCATCATCACTACGATCCTCGTATGGCGATGTTCAACCCGTTCGATGACGAAGATGAGACATGCTTCCATATGGCTGGACGCCATCACGGCGGGCCCTTCGGCGCTGGACGCGGCGGCCGGGTGACTTCTTTGGCAATGGTGGACGCCCGCCGTTCTTACGCGGCCGTAAGTTCAGCGCCGATGAACTGCAATTATTGCTGCTTGCCCTCCTGGAGGAGAATGCCAGCTATGGTTATGAGCTGATCAAACGGCTGGACGAAAAAAGCGCCGGGTTCTACAAACCGAGCCCGGGGTCGTTTACCCGGCACTGACCTGGCTTGAGGATGTCGGCTATGTCACCGTCACTCAGGAAGGTACCCGCAAGCGCTATGCGCTGGCGGCAGAAGGCACGGCATGGCTAGCGGAAAACAGAGCTATGGCTGACGCTATCAAGGCGCGGCTGGACCACTTCGCTCAGCAGATGAACACCATGACTGAGGCGATGCGCGAAGCCCCTACCGATTTTGATCCTGCATTACGCGACGCCGTGGCCGAGCTGCGCCACCAGATTCACGCCCGCCATCAGAGCGACCCGGAGGTACAGCGCCAGATGGTGACTGTGCTACAAACCGCCATTGACGCACTCAAAAAACTCCCTCTTTAACCACTGACCGCTTCAGTGCCTGTGGTGCATTACCCTTAAAGCAGATCACTGATTCCGATATTCAGGTAATCAACACCTTTCTGACACGAATGAACAAACTGGAATTAACACAGCAGGAGAAAGATTGGATTATAAACGCGATCAGCACGAAGTAGACAAGCAAGGTAATCAGGTGGCAGGGGCCGCCAACCACCAAGAAGTCAGCCCCGCCATATCCAACAAACCCAACGGAGATCAGGGAATGCCGAATCAGCACATTATGTGCGTTAGCGCTCGCGCTGTGCAACGTATAAGCCGGAAGAAGGGTTAAAGTGCCAGCTATGACAGGAAGCCAGCTTCATTTGCTAATGATGTGGCTACAGGCTTTGAGAGGGTAATATGAGGGGCGCAATGCCCCTTTTCTTTAGCGTCACTTAACTAAAATTCACCCACAATTACACTTTGATTTTGTTACATTTGCTCATTTACTCGCCAGCACCAAAAGCCTACACTTTCCACATGGACTTACAAGCAAAACAAGGATAAGGACGAATGGCTATTGGTCATTTTTTATTTAGGGGTGATAAGACAGCTTGCGGTGGTAGGATTCTTGAAGGATGCCCCGACCATCAATTTTTCGATAAAGACATGGCATGTGAAGGCCATAAAGTAACCTGTGGCAAACACCCAGGCTATTATCGTATCTGCGGCGGTCTTGATAGTGATGACATACATGGTAAAAGGGTAGCCGGAACACTGCACAGTCGTAGTTCCTGCCCTGCAAATCACGTTTTATTCCTTCCATCGATGACACTTACGAATTTTCTACAAAGGGAGCAAAAGCCGACACTGCCCAATCTCACGTTGTGGAATTTCCCGTTCTCCCGGCCCGATTGACGATCCCCAAACTGATAGCTTTACTGACACCTGCAAGCCAGAAGATAACCAGCTATTGAACGGCGTTTTCATCTGGACTGAAACGACAAGTGCAGGTCATGCTTTCGTTTCGGTGCATGAGAATAACAGTATCTATCTCTACACCTACGGACGCTATGGACGCACTGATAAAAGTACCTTCACTGGGATGGGTTTTAGACTTTTTCCAAGACGAAGATGCGCGTAAGTATTACCGATACGAACTTTATGAAATGGGTGCTCGCGCTTTCCGCATTGATGATGCAGATCCTAAAATCACCCGTAAATTCTTCGAAAACCTTTGGAATGGCGGTGTAGCACCAATTCAAACGCCAAACATGCAAGACGGTACAAAGCGAAGAGGGCGCACGATTGATAAGTACGATGTGACTGGTAGCAACTGTACCACCCACTCAGTTGAGGGATCAAGTTTGCTGGTTCAAAGTTATTCGATCACGGTTACACATCCACGACAACACAGCTACCAATCGACATAGAAGAAGATTTCACTATTCCGGTATCACTGCAAAGTTATCTTGAATCAAAGAGTGCAGACTTCTCCTCAATGCTCGTTGTCGAAATGACTAATACATTCAAACAGCAGTACCCTAACACCGAGAACAAAAGCCCTCAAACAATGGGAGGGAGTGCAAAAATTCAACAAGCTGCTGCCGATTCCGCTGCCGTTGCTGGCTCAACATCCCCATACTCAGGCGGTACAGTAGGCGGTTCATTGGGAAGCACTTACGATGATGAATAAGAAGTTCTGGATCAGGTGGGTGAGTATCGCGCTGATCTGCGTAGCGTATTACGTTATCGTGCTTTATTTCGATCTGGTCTTCGCTCTTAACTTTTCAGAGACAATGAGCCAAGGCGGAGAATTTACCCCTCTCAATGTACCTGGTTTGTTAAGGAGCTATCGCAAAATCACTCTGATTCGGCTTTAGCCTCTATCATTGGTTTCGCTGTCTGCGTCCCTCTGATCCTGCTTATCTTCAAGAAAGTGAGATGACCGCCAAAGGCTGGAGAGATCCAGCCTTTCCCCTTTTCCCTAATTTTAGACAATAGAAGCCATAAAGCCCCGTTGGTGATACAGCAACAAGCGGAGCCGTTAGGCGACAACATCAGACTGTCAGAGGGATCACACCTTATCAGGATAACCGTGTACCCTTGCAGGAGCGTCGCTGAAACGCTGATAGAGCCTACATGTCGTTTGTAAGCACGTTATCACCATAAACCTGTTTACGTGGCTCATAGGGCCACACATCGGGCTTGAATGCGTGTGATCAGTCTGGTGTAAGAGACAATGCCCGGATCAGGCTTTTCCTTCACGTTGTGCTATCGCGGTGTGAGGGCTACAACTGCCGCCGCCGAATAGTTATACTCTTACTTCCATAGTAACTATCCGTGACAACTAACAGTGTACCTCTTGTTGGTAAATCGTCGTTCAATGGTAGAACGATCACAGACAACTTATGTTAAGTAAGTTGTTAATAGCGAAACACATTTAAGCCAGTTACTGGCGGTGTTTTGCAACAAGGGAGAGCTCTGGAGCGGCGAAGGGAATCGAACCCTCGTATAGAGCTTGGGAAGCTCTCGTTCTACCATTGAACTACGCCCGCAAAGGTGTGCGAGGAGCATTATAAACCTTACTCCTCGCCTGGCAAGCACTCTGGGTGCTAAGTGACGATAAAATAACCGGTTAGCACTTCGGCTTACTGCCCTGCGGCGGTAAATAGCGCAGTGGATCGATAGCCGTTGCCCGGTAACGAATCTGGAAATGCAGCCGCACAGAATCCGCATCCGAACTGCCCATGGTGGCTATCTGCTGGCCAATCTTCACGCTCTGCCCGTTGTTGACCAGCAGTTTATCGTTGTGAGCATAAGCGGTAATGTAATCTTCGTTATGTTTAATCATCACCAGATTACCGTAACCGCGCAGCTGGTTGCCGACGTAAACCACCTTACCTGCCCCGGCTGCGTACACCGGCTGTCCACGGCTGCCCGCGATATCGATCCCTTTGTTGCCACCCTCTGAGGTTGAATACTTCATCACCACTTTACCGCTGGCGGCCAGCGCCAGCAGCGTTGCCCTACCGGCGGCCATGATGACTGCGGTACCGCAGAAGACGGCACCACTTTTGCTGTTTTGCTGGTTGTCGATTTTTTCGCACTGGATGAGGACGCGCCGCTCACCTTCAGCTTTTGTCCAACTTCGATAGTATACGGCGGAGAAATCCCGTTCATCCGCGCCAAATCTCGCACGCTGGTGCCCGTCATACGCGAAATTCGCGACAATGTATCACCACGCTTCACGGTGTAAACCGAACCGCTATAGCTGCCTTCTGATGAGTTACCCGCACAGCCAGACAGCGCCAGACCAATCGTCAGGCACATTAACAGTCGTCGTAGGGAAGAGATTTGGCTTCCTGCTCGCAAAACGAATCCTCAGGTCAAAAGCGTTCGAAGAATCTATGATAGCAGGGTAGCACGAGATGCTAAACCATCAGGGCTGTGGATTGGCATGAGAATGCGGCGCACAGAGAACATGAGCCATCCGGTGGCTAAAAGGAGGCAGGGCTTGTTTTGGTAATGCCTTTTTCCCACTTATGGCTACGCTGGTTGCCTGAGTATATGGCCCGGTGGGTTTATGCCGGGTCATCTTTCATTTTCAGGAGTTGCCATGGCAGGGGAACACGTCATTTTGCTCGATGAGCACGATCAACCGTGCGGATTACTGGATAAGTATGCCGCGCACACTCTCTCTACCCCGCTGCATCTCGCCTTCTCTTGTTGGTTATTTAACGATCGCGGCCAGTTTCTGGTCACCCGCCGCTCTCTCAGTAAAGTGGCCTGGCCCGGCGTATGGACTAACTCAGTCTGCGGCATCCACAGCAGGGCGAGACCTTCGAACAGGCGATTGCCCGCCGCTGTCGCTTTGAGCTAGGTGTCGAAATCAGCCACATTACCCCGGTCGCGCCCGACTTCCGCTATCGCGCCGTAGCGCCTAACGGTATCGTCGAAAACGAAGTATGTCCGGTGTATGCGGCTCGCATCACCAGCGCCGTACAGCCGAATGCCGACGAGGTCATTGAGCACCAGTGGTGCGAACTCGACGACGCGCTGCATGCGCTCGCGCTGACGCCGTGGGCGTTTAGCCCGTGGATGGTGATGGAGGCGGCAGACGCGAAGGCGCGTCAGGCGTTGATCGATTTCGCCCACATCTAGCCCAATCGCAGACATAAAAAAACCCGGCCATGTGAACTGCACCCCAAAAGTTGGACACCCAACGAAGTAAGGTGCAGTTTTTTATGAGCAAGTATTCTCTCAGCTTTAAGCTTGAGGTTGTGCAGCACTATCTTTCCGGCGTGGAAGGGCAGCAAGCGACCGCAAAGCGTTTTGGTATCGATCACAGTGCCGTTCGTAAGTGGACTGCAGCCTGGAAGCTTCATGGCGAAGCCGGACTGACAACCCGACATTTCACCTACTCTCCTGCCTTTAAAGAGTCTGTTATCCTGCATATGCGTGAACACCGGTTGTCTGTTCGCGAAGTCTGCGCAAAATTTATTATCCCTGCCTTTTCCACTGTTTGTCAGTGGGAACGACTGTATGATGAAGGAGGATTAGAAGCCCTTACAGACAGCCGATACAGGAAAAAAACGATGCCAGAACGTCCTGAAAATCACCCCGTCCCTCCTTTGCAGGATCCTCTTAACCCGGATGAACGAGAGGAGCTTGAACAACTGCGTGCTGAAGTGGCCTATCTAAAAAAGCTTCAGGCCTTACTCAGGGAAAGAAGCACGTCAAAACGCGGGATAAAGCGCAGGTCGTGAATGAGTTAAGGTCGGAGTTCCCTCTTGCGCGCTTGTTAAAAGCGGCAGGGCTGGCAAAAAGCACGTTCTACTGGCAACTGACCAGCGGTAAGAAACCAGACAAACATGCCGATGATAAGCGGCAGATTTTAACGCTGTTCCATAAACATAAAGGACGATATGGATACAGGCGAATCACGCTGGCCATCCGCCGGGAAGGAAGCTTACTGAACCATAAAACGGTTCAGAGGTTAATGAAGGAGCTGGATTTAACCTGCTGTATCAGAAGGAAGAAATACAACTCTTACCGAGGTCGGTATGGAAAAGTGGCGGGTAATGTGCTGAACCGGCAGTTCAGTGCGGATAAGCCTAACCAGAAGTGGGTAACAGATGTCACGGAATTTAAGATCAGCGGAGAAAAACTGTATCTGTCCCCGTTCTGGATCTGTATAACGGAGAAATAGTTGCGTATCAGATGGAGCGCCGTCCTCTTCTGTCGATGGTGGATGACATGCTGTCGAAGGCTGTATCTGTACTGGGTAAAGGCGAATACCCGCTGCTCCACTCAGATCAGGGCTGGCAATACCAGATGGCGCACTATCAGAACCGACTAAAGGGAGTTGGTCTGAAACAGAGCATGTCAAGAAAGGGAAACTGCTACGATAATGCAGTGATGGAAAGCTTCTTCGGCACGCTGAAGTCTGAATGTTTTTACCTTGAAGAATATAAAAGTATCAGTGAGTTACGCATCGCTATCGATGAATACATCCACTATTACAACCATGAAAGAATAAAACAGAAACTAAAAGGCCTGAGTCCAGTGGAATACCGAACTCAGGCCCTGATAACCGCTTAATATAAACCGTCCAACATTATGGGGTCAGTTCACATGGCCGGGTTTTTTACCTTTCGCTTTCGCGATTATTTCACCGGACGCATCGCCGGGAACAGAATCACGTCGCGGATGGTGTGGCTGTTGGTGAACAGCATGACCATACGGTCGATACCAATACCCAGACCAGCAGTCGGCGGCAGACCGTGTTCCAGCGCGGTAACGTAGTCTTCGTCGTAGAACATCGCTTCGTCATCGCCCGCTTCTTTAGCGTTAACCTGATCCTGGAAGCGCTGCGCCTGATCTTCTGCGTCGTTCAGCTCGCTGAAACCGTTACCGATTTCGCGGCCGCCGATGAAGAATTCAAAGCGGTCAGTGATTTCCGGGTTCACGTCGTTGCGGCGCGCCAGCGGAGAAACCTCGGCCGGGTACTCGGTGATGAAGGTCGGCTGAATCAGGTGCGCTTCCGCCACTTCTTCGAAGATCTCGGTCACGATACGGCCCAGACCCCAGCTCTTCTCAACGTGAATACCGATGCTTTCAGCAATGGCCTTCGCGGAGTCGAAGTTATCCAGATCCGCCATGTCAGTTTCCGGGCGATATTTCTTGATAGCTTCACGCATGGTCAGTTTTTCGAACGGCTTGCCGAAGTCGAAAGTCTGGTCGCCGTAAGGCACCGCGGTGTGGCCCAGAATATCCTGCGCCAGGGTACGGAACAGGGATTCGGTCAGCTCGATCAGATCTTTGTAGTCTGCGTACGCCATGTAGAGTTCCATCATGGTGAACTCAGGGTTGTGGCGAACGGAGATACCTTCGTTACGGAAGTTACGGTTGATTTCGAACACACGCTCGAAGCCGCCAACCACCAGACGTTTCAGGTACAGTTCCGGCGCGATACGCAGGTACATGTCCAGATCCAGCGCGTTGTGATGGGTGATGAACGGACGAGCGGACGCGCCGCCTGGGATCACCTGCATCATCGGTGTTTCCACTTCCATAAAGCCGCGGCCCACCATGAACTGACGGATACCCGCCAGAATCTGAGAACGCACTTTGAAAGTCTTGCGGGATTCATCGTTAGAGATGAGATCCAGGTAACGCTGACGGTAGCGCGCTTCCTGATCCTGCAGGCCGTGGAATTTGTCCGGCAGCGGACGCAGTGCTTTGGTCAGCAGACGCAGTTCGGTGCAGTGGATAGACAGCTCACCGGTTTTGGTTTTGAACAGCTTACCTTTCGCGCCCAGAATATCGCCGAGGTCCCATTTCTTGAACTGCTCGTTGTAGATGCCTTCCGGCAGATCGTCACGCGCGACGTACAGCTGAATACGGCCGCCAACGTCCTGCAGCGTAACGAAGGACGCTTTACCCATAATACGGCGGGTCATCATACGGCCCGCAACGGAGACCTCGATATTCAGCGCTTCGAGTTCTTCGCCTTCCTTATCATCATATTTCGCATGCAGAAGGTCTGAGGTGCTGTCGCGACGGAAATCGTTCGGGAACGGGATGCCCTGCTCACGCAGTGCAGCCAGCTTCTCGCGGCGTGCCTTCATTTCATTGTTAAGATCGACTACCTCGTCAGCGCCTTGTGCGTTTTGTTCAGACATGTTGGTTCCTCATAGCCCTGCTTTCAAACTTGCTTCGATAAATTGATCCAGACTTCCGTCCAGTACCGCCTGCGTATTGCGGGTTTCCACCCCAGTGCGCAGGTCTTTAATACGGGAATCGTCCAGGACATACGAACGAATCTGACTACCCCAGCCGATATCAGACTTGTTGTCTTCCATCGCCTGTTTTTCCGCGTTCTTTTTCTGCATTTCCAGTTCATAAAGCTTCGCTTTCATCTGCTTCATGGCCTGGTCTTTGTTCTTGTGCTGGGAACGGTCGTTCTGGCACTGCGTCACAATCCCGGTCGGGATGTGGGTGATACGCACCGCAGATTCCGTACGGTTAACGTGCTGGCCGCCCGCGCCGGAGGCACGGTAAACGTCGATACGCAGATCCGCCGGGTTGATGTCGATATCGATATCGTCATCCACTTCCGGGTACACGAACGCGGAGCTAAAGGAGGTGTGGCGACGGCCGCCGGAGTCGAACGGGCTCTTACGCACCAGGCGGTGAACGCCGGTTTCGGTACGCAGCCAGCCGTAGGCGTAATCGCCGGAGATTTTGATGGTCACGGATTTAATCCCGGCCACTTCCCTTCGGACTCTTCGATGATTTCAGTTTTAAAGCCGCGCGCTTCTGCCCAACGCAGATACATACGCTCGAGCATGCTTGCCCAGTCCTGCGCTTCAGTACCGCCGGAACCGGCCTGGATATCAAGGTAGCAATCGGCGTTGTCATATTCGCCAGAGAACATACGACGGAACTCGAGCTGCGCCAGCTTCTCTTCCAGCGTGTCCAGCTCGGCAACGGCTTCGTTGAAGGTGTCTTCGTCGTCGGCTTCTACAGCCAGTTCCAGCAGGCCGGAAACGTCTTCCAGGCCCTGGGCCATTTGGTCGAGGGTATCGACGATCGCTTCAAGGGAAGAACGCTCTTTGCCCAGCGCCTGCGCGCGTTCGGGTTCGTTCCAGACATCCGGCTGTTCCAGCTCGGCGTTTACTTCTTCCAGACGCTCTTTCTTAGCATCATAGTCAAAGATACCCCTAAGAACGTCGGAACGCTCCGTGAGGTCCTGAATGCGATTATTTACCGGGTTTATTTCAAACATGGTCTATTTTCTTTTAATGGACGAGAAAAATGCGGTTATAAGAGCGGAATCTTAGCGGATTCCCGCCCTTATTTACAGTGTAAGAGATGCTAAATCGGCCACAGATGCTCGATGATCAACTGTAAGCTCCGGTTGCCGCGAAACTCGTTAATGTCCAGCCGGTAGGCCAGGGTCACTTCGCGCACGCCGTTATCCGGCCAAGCGGTCGTGTCAACATTGAAAGCGATGCCGTCCAGCAGCGGGCCGCCGCCAACCGGTTCAACCATCACTTTCAGGTGACGTTCGCCCACCAGCCGCTGCTGCAACAGGCGAAAACGCCCGTCAAACAACGGTTCCGGGAACATCTGCCCCATGGGCCTGCGTCACGCAGCATCTGCGCCATTTCCAGCGTCATCTCCTGCGGACTCAGCTCGCCGTCGGAAAGGATCTCCCTTGCAGCAGCGCCGGGTCCAGCCATTCGGTCACCAGCTCGCCAAAGTGGCGCTGGAACTCTTCAAAGCGCTCTTCTTCCAGCGAAAGCCCCGCGCCATCGCGTGGCCGCCAAACTTCAACATTAACCCCGGATGCAGCGTGTCCAGACGCTCCAGCGCATCGCGCATATGCAGCCCTGAATAGAACGCCCGGAACCTTTCAGTTGGCCGTTCCCCGCGGGGGCAAAAGCAATCACCGGGCGGTGGAAGCGCTCTTTGATGCGCGAAGCGAGAATACCAACCACGCCCTGATGCCACTCCGGATGATACATCGCCAGCCCGCCGGGCAGCTCCGCGCGGCTGCGCTCAAGCTGCTCGCACAGCGTCAGCGCTTCCGCCTGCATCCCCTGCTCGATTTCTTTACGGGTTTGGTTTAAGGCGTCCAGTTCATTTGCCAGTACGCGCGCTTCACCGAGGTTGTCGCACAACAGCAGCGCCACGCCGACGGACATGTCGTCCAGCCGCCCGGCGGCGTTCAGACGCGGCCCGAGCGCAAAGCCCAGATCGCTGGCCACCAGCTTCGCGGCGTCACGGTTGGCAATCTCCAGCAACGCCTTGATGCCAGGACGGCAGACGCCCGCACGAATGCGGCTCAGCCCCTGGAAGGTCAAAATACGGTTGTTAACGTCCAGCGGCACCACGTCAGCCACGGTGCCCAGCGCCACCAGATCGAGGAATTCGACAATCTTCGGCGCCGCAATGCCGCGAGACTCAAACCAACCTTTCTCTTTCAGATGGTTACACAGCACCAGCATCAGGTAGAACGCCACGCCGACGCCTGCCAGCGATTTCGACGGGAAGGGGCAATCCACGAGATTCGGGTTCACCATCGCATCGGCGTTGGGCAACGTTTCGCCCGGCAGGTGGTGATCGGTCACCAGCACGCGGATCCCGAGACTGTGCGCGTGATCGACACCGGCATGGGACGAGATCCCATTGTCCACCGTCATGATCAGTTGTGCGCCGCGCGCGTGAGCCTGATCGACCACTTCCGGGCTTAAGCCGTAACCATCTTCAAAACGGTTCGGCACCAGATATTCCACGCTGCGACAGCCCATCGCCCGCAGCGACAGTACGCTCAGCGCAGTGCTGGTTGCGCCATCGGCGTCGAAGTCGCCCACCACCATAATGCGCAGGTTATTCTCAAAGGCATCGTGCAGCATCTCGACGGCTTTCTCGACGCCGGTCAAGGTACGCCAGTGCAGCATACCTTTCAGGCCGCGCTCGAGGTCGTCCGGCGACTTCACGCCACGGCTGGCGTACAGGCGACGCAGCAGCGGCGAAAGCTCTGCGGGCAAGGTGATGGATTCATCCACCTCTCGGCGGCGAAGTTGTGTCTGTTGTTTCACGCGAATTATTTACCGCTGGTCTGTTTCTGATGTTCGTCGAGGAACGCTTTCATCTCTTTCGGGCCCTGATAGCCCGGCACCATAAAGCCATCGCTCAGCACGATAGCCGGCGTGCCGGTGACGCCAAACTGCACGCCCAGCGCATAGTGGTTCGCGATGTCGATATCGCAGGTTGCCGTCTGCACGCCCTTGCCGTTCATCGCGTCGTCGAACGCTTTATTGCGGTCTTTCGCGCACCAGATAGATTTCATATCCTGCTCGGCCTGGCTTTGCACGCCCTGACGCGGGAAGGCCAGGTAGCGCACGGTGATGCCAGCGCATTGTAGTCTTTCATCTCTTCATGCAGCTTGTGGCAGTAGCCGCAGGTGATGTCGGTAAAGACGGTAATAACGTGTTTTTCCTGCGGCGCTTTGTAAACGATCATCTCTTTTTCCAGCGCCTTCAGGTGGGTCATCAGCAGCGCGTTGGTCACGTTGACCGGCTGAGCGCCGCTAACGTCGTACATCGGCCCTGGATGATGTGCTTGCCGTCGTCGGTGACGTACAGCACGCCGCTGTTGGTCAGCACGGTCTTCATACCGGCGACCGGGGCGGGCTGAATGTCAGTGCTCTGGACGCCAAGCTTAGCGAGCGACTGCTTGATCGCGGCATCGTCTGCGTGCGCCAGGCCGGAGAACGCGGCGGCCAGCAGGGTAAACATCATTAAACCTTTTTTCATAATCAGTCCTTTTAAATCAACATCATGCGCGTGGATGATGCTGTTGGTGAAGTTGTCGCAGCCGCTCGGTCGCAACGTGCGTATAAATTTGGGTCGTCGACAAATCGCTGTGCCCCAGCAGCATTTGCACCACGCGCAGGTCTGCGCCGTGGTTGAGCAGATGGGTAGCAAACGCGTGTCGTAATACGTGCGGCGACAGCTTTTCGCTGTCGATTCCCGCTAGCTGGGCATAATGTTTAATGCGATGCCAGAAGGTCTGTCGGGTCATCTGCTGCGCGCGCTGGCTGGGAAACAGCACATCAATCGCCACACCGTTCAGCAGCCACGGGCGGCCATGTTCCAGCCAGTTTTCCACCCAGTAGACCGCCTCTTCGCCCAGCGGCACCAGGCGTTCTTTATTACCTTTACCGATCACCCGCACCACGCCCTGACGCAGGCTGATGTCGCTCATTGTCAGGCCGACCAGTTCCGACACGCGCAGTCCGGTCGCGTAGAGTACCTCAAGCATAGCTTTATCGCGCAGCTCCAGCGGCTGATCCACCAGCGGCGCCTGCAACAGGCGTTCAACCTGTGCTTCGCTGAGATCTTTCGGCAGCCGCTGCGGCAGTTTCGGCGAAGCCAGCAGCGCGCTGGGATCGTCCTGACGTATTTTTTCGCGATACAGATGCTGGAAAAAGCGCCGCATGGCACTCAGCAGACGCGCGGAACTGGTCGCCTTATAGCCGCCCTGCTGCCGCTCGGCGAGTAAGTTTTGCAGATCGTCGCTCTGAACGCTTTCCAGCGTCAGGTTTCGATGCGCCAGCCATTCGACCACCATGGTCAGATCCCGACGATAGGCGCTGAGGGTATTTTCCGCCAGATTACGCTCCAGCCACAGCGCATCAAGAAACTGTTCAATTCGCGCAAGATCCTTTTCCACTTCGAGCCCTCTGCGTGTTAAATCAGCACCATTATGCCTGAATCAGGCCCTTTCTGGTACACTAGCCGCATCGTCATCGCAAGAATCGAGAGCAGTACGTCATGAATATCGGCCTTTTTTACGGTTCCAGCACCTGCTACACCGAGATGGCAGCGGAGAAAATTCGCGACATTATCGGCCGGAACTGATCACATTACATAACCTGAAAGATGATTCCCCGGCCTTAATGGAGCAATACGACGTGCTCATTCTGGGGATTCCAACCTGGGATTTCGGTGAGATTCAGGAAGATTGGGAAGCGGTCTGGGAACAGCTGGATACGTTGAACCTGGAAGGTAAAATCGTCGCGCTGTACGGCATGGGCGACCAGCTCGGCTATGGCGAGTGGTTCCTCGATGCGCTGGGCATGTTGCACGACAAACTGGCGACCAAAGGGGTGAAATTTGTCGGCTACTGGCCGACTGAAGGCTATGAGTTCACCAGCCCGAAACCCGTCATCGCCGATGGGCAGCTGTTTGTTGGCCTCGCGCTGGACGAAACCAATCAGTATGACCTCAGCGACGAACGCATTCAGAGCTGGTGCGAACAGATTCTCGGCGAAATGGCCGAACAATTCTCTTAATGCTTAGTGGGCGCGGGCTGCTGCAGGAGAATCCGCCGCAGATCGCGCCACTCTTCCGGGTTCATGCTATCTGCCGCCAGCCAGAGATGTTGGCGACGACCGCCCGGACGGCGAATCCGCAGCATCATGCCCGAATTCAGCATCCACGGTGCCCCAGAATTTCCCACTCCTGATTACGCCAGCGCAACCGGGAATCCATCAGCAGCTTAATTTCCCCTGGTGCGAGTGAATACGTCGTTGGCTGCGCACGCAGTCAAACACCACCAGCGACAATAAAATCAGCCAGAGCGGAGTGTAGCTCAGCGGCCACGGCATCAGCAGCACAAACGCTGCCACCAGCCCATGGAGCAGGAGAGAAAGCCACTGTGAGCGCCAGGAGACGCGTAAATCAGATTGCCACAGGACCACGTTCCCGATTCCGTGTCTGAATAAGTTGCACCATGCGCTGAAGGCTAGCATCGGCCGGTTCGCCGTGATTCATCAACCAGTTGAAAAGGTCCGGATCGTCACACTCCAGCAGACGAATAAAGAGGGCCTTGTCTTCATCGCTCAGCGTGTCGTACTCATGTTCAAAGAACGGCATGATGGAGATGTCGAGTTCGCGCATACCGCGGCGGCATGCCCAATGGATACGGGCTTTATTATTGATGTCCATAATTTCCTTCCAGCATTACGTTGCTACTAGTTTAACGTGTTTTTTGCAGTTACTTTACTGGAATATCACGTTGCACGCGTCATATTCCAAAAAAAGCCATACAAAATGAAGGGTGTTCATCTGATTACGAGCCGCTTCGCAGAACGCGCGAACGGCACAAAACGGCCATCGAAAGCGCTTGCAATGGCGGGCATCTCTTTTACCATGAACAAATAAGCGCGTTACTCAATTCAGGATATCAATATGGCTTTTACTCCTTTTCCTCCGCGTCAGCCCTCCGCCTCCGCGCGTTTACCGCTGACGTTAATGACGCTTGATGATTGGGCGCTGGCAACCATTTCCGGTGCCGACAGTGAAAAGTACCTGCAGGGCCAGGTGACCGCAGATGTGGCTCTGCTTGACGAGCACCAACATCTTCTGGTCGCTCACTGCGATGCCAAGGGTAAAATGTGGAGCAACCTGCGTCTGTTCCGTCGCCAGGACGGTTTCGCGTGGATTGAGCGTCGCAGCGTGCGTGAAGCGCAGCTGACCCAGTTGAAGAAATACGCCGTATTCTCGAAGGTCACCATCGCCGCTGATGATTCACTGGTGTTGCTGGGCGTAGCCGGATTCCAGGCTCGCGCCGCGCTGGCGAATCTCTTTACCGAGCTGCCGGGGCCGAGAAACCTTGCCTGCAGGAAGGTGAAACGTCTCTGCTGTGGTTTGCTCATCCGGAAGAACGTTTCCTGCTGGTAACCGACGAAGCAACCGCCGAACGCGTCACCGAGGCATTACGCGGCGAAGCGCAACTTAACAACAGCCAGCAGTGGCTGGCGCTGAACATCGAAGCGGGCCTGCCGGTGATTGATGAAGTCAACAGCGCGCAGTTTATCCCGCAGGCCACCAACCTACAGGCGCTGGGCGGCATCAGCTTTAAGAAAGGCTGCTACACCGGTCAGGAGATGGTGGCTCGCGCAAAATTCCGCGGCGCCAACAAGCGCGCGTTGTGGACGCTGGCAGGCAAAGCCAGCCGCGTACCACAAGCTGGTGAAGATTTAGAGCTGCAAATGGGCGACAACTGGCGTCGTACCGGCACCGTGCTGGCCGCAGTACAGCTCGATGACGGTCAACTGCTGGTGCAGGTTGTGATGAACAACGATATGGAAGCCGACAGCGTATTCCGCGTGCGCGACGATGCCAACACCTTAAGCATCAAGCCGCTGCCGTATTCGTTAGACGAAGAGTAAGTTGTTTTGTGCAATCCCGGCGTTTACGCCGGGATTGGAGACTGGGCCACAGAATGGTTACGCCACCTGCCCCACGTACAGATAAATCGCCAGAAAATGACAAGCGCTGCCGCCCAGCACAAACGCGTGCCAGATAGCGTGGTTGTAAGGGATCCGCTTACAGACGTAGAAAATAACCCCAGCGAATACACCACCCCGCCGACCGCCAGCAGCGTCACGCCGCCAATCGCCAGCTTCACCGCCAGTTGATACACCACAATCAGCGATAGCCAGCCCATCGTCAGATAGGTCACCAGCGACAGCACCTTAAAGCGATGCGCGATGGTTAACTTAAACAGAATCCCCAGCAGCGCCAGGCTCCAGATAACAATCATCAACCCGCGGGCGAGCGGAGAGTCAAGACCCACCAGCAGAAACGGCGTGTAGGTACCGGCAATCAGCAGGTAGATGGCGCAGTGGTCGAATTTCTTCAGCCAGACTTTGGCCCGCTGCGAAGGAATGGCGTGGTACAGCGTCGAGGCGAGAAACAGCAGGATCATGCTGCCGCCATACAGGCTATAGCTGGTGATAGCAGTCGCGCTGGCGTTAGCGTCAACGGCCTGCACCAGCAACAAAACTAGCCCGACGATGCCGAGCACAAAACCGACACCGTGACTAATGCTATTGGCAACTTCCTCTGCCAGAGAGTATCCCTGATGAATGAGTGGTTTCTTATCCATTACGCGCTCCGGGCGAACGACAAATCAAGCAACGGCACTAGCGTAACTGAGAATGGTTCCAGTGAACACATGTAAGCTAAAATAAAAAGATGATTTTTTGTAAAATAAGAATAATCAATAAGTTAACAAGCTTATTCAACTAACAGGTGTACGCAATTTCATTTAATGCATTTAAATTCAATAACATAAAAGGTGCTCTCACCAGGGTAGATATCGGTAATCACCTGTTTAAGCTGCGGAAGCGTCATATTTTCCTGTTCAGCGTGACGTTCGGTGAGGGTATCCAGGGTTACTGTTGAGGTGGCAAGGACTTCAATCGTGCAGAAGTACCCGTCATCTTCATAGCGCCCGACACGTAAAATATCGCCGGTTTTGAAATGGGATTCTGCCGCATCACGCAGCGTAATAGTCTTGCGACCGGCAACAATGTCATCCTGAAAGCGCTGAAAAAAGTGATGTCGTTAGGCTGCATGGTATTATTCCCTTTAGGTTTTCAAATTAACGAGTATCCACCACCGTGAGCATGTTCTCCCACGCCGCTATCGCCAGCCTCAATAATCTTGAGATGATGGTCTATCACTATGTCATCAAAAATCGCGACACGGTAATGTACATGACCATTCGTGAACTGGCCGACGCGGCGGGCGTCTCCACCACCACGGTGATGCGCTTCTGCCGCAAGCTCAACTGCGATGGCTACTCGGAGTTTCGCGTTCGCTTCAAATTATATCTGGAGCAGGAAGAACCGCAGCAGACTAATTTCGGCGCCAGTGAAATTATCAGCTTTTTCAAAAGCGTCAATAATGATGAGTTTGATAAACTGCTCGACCGCGCAGTCGACGTTATTCTCGCCTCTGAGCGTATTATTTTTGTCGGTGCGGGAACTTCGGGTCATTAGCAAAATATGGCGCCAGGTTCTTTTCTAATATTGGGAAATTCAGCAACCATATCGATGATCCTTATTTTCCGGTCACCAATGATATGGCCAAAAATGCGCTGGCGATCGTTCTCTCCGTCTCTGGCGAAACCGAAGAGATCCTGCGTTTCGCCAGCCAGTTTAGCCTGCACCACTGCAAAGTCATGTCGATCACCAGCCATGAACACTCGCGCCTGGCGAAACTGGCGGATTTCAATCTCTCCTGGCACGTATCACAAACGCGTATTGCAGGCGTTTACGATATTACGACGCAGATTCCGGTTATCTATATTCTGGAATCCTTAGGCCGCAAACTGGCGAAGAAATTAGCATAAAAATACAGGGTGTTTTTTCGATGTAACATATGCCCTGTGGGGTAATTTGTTATATCGTGACATTTAATATTCCTTTGTTAGACTCAGATTTATTAAGCCTAATCGATGAGCCATAGCAAAGATGAAAAAACTGACCTTACCGAAAGATTTTTTATGGGGTGGCGCAGTTGCCGCGCACCAGGTTGAAGGCGGCTGGAATAAAGGCGGCAAAGGCCCCAGCATCTGTGACGTCCTCACCGGTGGCGCGCACGGCGTACCACGCGAAATTACTCAGGAAGTAGTGCCGGGTAAATACTATCCCAACCACGAAGCCATCGACTTCCACGGCCACTATAAAGAAGACATCAAACTGTTCGCCGAGATGGGCTTCAAATGCTTCCGCACGTCGATTGCGTGGACCCGTATCTTCCCGAACGGCGATGAAAGCCAGCCCAACGAAGAAGGGCTGAAATTCTACGACGATATGTTCGATGAGCTGCTCAAATACAACATTGAGCCGGTGATTACCCTCTCCCACTTTGAAATGCCGCTGCACCTGGTGCAGCAGTACGGCGGCTGGACTAACCGTAAAGTTGTTGATTTCTTTGTGCGTTTCGCGGAAGTGGTGTTTGAGCGCTACAAGAGCAAGGTCAAATACTGGATGACCTTCAATGAAATTAACAACCAGCGCAACTGGCGCGCGCCGCTGTTCGGCTACTGCTGCTCCGGCGTGGTCTACACCGAACATGAAAACCCAGAAGAGACCATGTACCAGGTGCTGCACCATCAGTTCGTGGCCAGCGCCCTCGCCGTGAAAGCCGCGCGTCGCATCAACCCGGAGATGAAAGTCGGCTGCATGCTGGCGATGGTGGCGCTCTATCCATTCTCCTGCAAGCCGGAAGATGTGATGTTCGCCCAGGAATCGATGCGTGAACGCTATGTGTTTACCGACGTGCAGCTGCGCGGCTACTACCCGAGCTACGTGCTCAACGAATGGGAACGCCGTGGCTTCAACATCAAGATGGAAGCCGGCGATGAGGCCATTCTGCGTGAAGGCACCTGCGACTACCTCGGCTTTAGCTACTACATGACCAACGCCGTGAAGGCAGAAGGCGGCAGCGGCGATGCCATTTCCGGCTTTGAAGGCAGCGTGCCGAACCCGCACGTAAAAGCCTCCGACTGGGGCTGGCAGATTGACCCGGTCGGCTTGCGCTATTCACTGTGCGAGCTGTACGAGCGTTATCAGAAGCCGCTGTTTATCGTGGAAAACGGCTTCGGCGCCTATGATAAAGTGGAAGAAGACGGCAGTATCAATGATGACTACCGTATCGATTATCTGCGCGCGCACGTTGAAGAGATGATGAAAGCGGTAACCTATGACGGCGTCGACCTGATGGGCTACACGCCATGGGGCTGCATCGACTGCGTGTCGTTCACCACCGGGCAGTACAGCAAGCGCTATGGCTTCATCTATGTGAACAAGCACGATGACGGCACGGGCGATATGTCGCGTTCACGGAAGAAGAGTTTTGAGTGGTATAAGGCGGTGATTGCCAGCAACGGCGAGAATCTGTAAGCGGTTTTCCCCTCACCCTAACCCTCTCCCCAAGGGAGAGGGGACCGTTCGTGCAAATGCTGACGTCTGCTTTTCTCCCTCGCCCCTTTGGGGAGAGGGCCGGGGTGAGGGTGCAAACCGCACTACTTCCCACCTGCCAGCTCAATAAAACTTCCTGTCACGTAAGACGCCTTATCGCTCAGCAGCCAGACAATCGCCTGCGCCACCTCTTCCGGCTGCCCGCCGCGCTGCATCGGCAGAACGGATTTTACCCGGTCAACGCGCCCCGGCTCGCCGCCGTCGGCATGCATTTCGGTATAGATAAAGCCAGGCCTGACGCCGTTCACGCGAATGCCCTGCGCCGCCACTTCAATCGACAGCCCGGTGGTTAGCGTATCAATCGCTCCTTTCGACGCGGCATAGTCGACGTACTCGCCCGGCGATCCAAGCCGCGCGGCAGCCGAGGAGACGTTGACGATCGCTCCGCCCTTCCCGCCGTGCGGTATCGCCATACGCTTTACCGCTTCCCGACAGCACAGGAAATAGCCGGTCACGTTGGTGGTTAACACTCGATTAATCCGCTCTGCGGTTAACGCCTCTACGCGGCTTTGGGTGAACAACACTCCGGCATTATTTACCAACGCCATCAACGGTTCCGGTTGCTTGTCGAGCAGGGCAAACATCGCTTCCACCTGTGCTTCATCGCCAATATCCGCCTGCACCGCAAAGGCGTTACCGCCTGCCGCTGTAATGGCATTGACGACCTCTCCTGCCGCCTGCGCGTTCAGGTGGTAATTCACCGCCACCGTATACCCTTCCTGTGCCAGCTGTAGCGCGGTAGCCCGGCCAATTCCCCGGCTGGCGCCGGTCACTAATGCAAGAGCCATGCATTTCTCCCAATAAATAAAGGCGCCGTAGCGCCTTTAAAAGATAGTGCAATCAGCTGATTACTGGTATTCGCTCATCGGTACGCAGGAGCAGAACAGGTTACGGTCGCCGTACACGTCATCAAGACGTTTTACGGTCGGCCAGTATTTGTTCGCCATGCCCGCCGGGAAGACGGCCAGCTCGCGGCTATAACCGTGATACCACTCGGCCACCAGCTCATTCTGGGTGTGCGGAGAGTTCACCAGCGGGTTATCTTCCAGCGTCCACTCGCCCGCTTTCACACGGTCGATTTCACTGCGAATCGCCAGCATCGCGTCGATAAAGCGGTCCAGTTCAGCTTTGCCTTCAGATTCCGTCGGCTCAACCATCAGGGTACCCGCCACCGGGAAGGACATGGTCGGTGCGTGGAAACCGTAATCAATCAGGCGCTTAGCAATATCCAGCTCACTGATGCCGGTCTCTTCTTTCAGCGGACGAATATCCAGAATACATTCATGCGCCACGTGCCCCTGGCTGCCGGTATACAGCACCGGATAAGCGTCTTTCAGGCGGGTCGCAATGTAGTTGGCGTTGAGGATCGCTACCTGGCTTGCCTGCTTCAGACCTTCCGCGCCCATCATGCGGATATACATCCAGCTGATTGGCAGAATCGACGCGCTGCCAAACGGCGCCGCGGACACCGCGCCCTGACGGGTCAGCATGCCTTCAATATGCACCACGCTGTGGCCCGGCACGAACGGTGCCAGATGCGATTTCACGCCGATAGGGCCCATGCCCGGGCCGCCGCCGCCGTGCGGAATGCAGAAGGTTTTGTGCAGGTTGAGGTGCGAAACGTCCGCGCCGATAAAGCCCGGAGAAGTAATCCCCACCTGAGCGTTCATATTCGCGCCATCGAGGTAAACCTGGCCGCCGAACTGGTGCACGATTTCGCACACTTCACGGATGGTCTCTTCGTACACGCCGTGGGTGGACGGATAGGTCACCATGATGCAGGAAAGATTGTCTGCGTGCTGCTCCGCTTTCGCGCGCAGATCCGCCAGATCGATGTTGCCGTTCTTATCACAGGCCACGACCACTACCTGCATCCCCGCCATCTGCGCAGAAGCCGGGTTAGTACCGTGGGCAGAGCTTGGGATCAGGCAGATATCACGATGACCATCGTTGCGGCTTTCATGATAGTGACGAATCGCCAGAAGACCGGCGTATTCGCCCTGCGCGCCCGAGTTCGGCTGCATGCACAGCGCGTCGTAGCCGGTCAGTTTCACCAGCCACTCGGAAAGCTGACCGATCATCTGATGATAACCCTCGGCCTGCTCAACCGGGCAGAACGGGTGCAGTTCGGCAAATTCCGGCCAGGTGATGGGGATCATCTCCGCTGCGGCGTTCAGCTTCATGGTGCAGGAACCCAGCGGGATCATCGCCTGGTTCAGCGCCAGATCTTTACGCTCCAGCGAGTGCATATAGCGCATCATCTCGGTTTCGCTGTGGTAGCGATTAAAGACCGGATGCGCGAGGATCGCATCATCACGCAGCATGCTGCTCTGAATAGAACGGCTGTCGAGCGCCACGTCTTTATCGAGCGTGTCGATATCCAGGCCGTGGTTTTCGCCGAGGATCACGTTAAACAGCGCCAGCACGTCTTCACGGGTGGTGGTTTCGTTCAGCGTCACGCCGACGGCATTAATAATGTCGCTACGCAGGTTAATTTCGGCAGCCTGCGCGCGTGCCAGCACCGCCGCTTTATCCGCTACTTCCACGCACAGGGTGTCGAAGAAGTGCGCATGGCGCAGTTTCAGCCCTTTCTGCTGCAGGCCGGTCGCCAGAATATCGGTCAGACGGTGAATGCGGTTCGCGATACGTTTCAGGCCAACCGGGCCGTGGAAGACCGCGTACAGGCTGGCAATGTTGGCCAGCAGCACCTGAGAGGTACAGATGTTGGAGTTGGCTTTCTCGCGGCGAATATGCTGCTCGCGAGTCTGCATCGCCATGCGCAGCGCGGTATTGCCCGCAGCATCTTTCGATACGCCGATAATACGGCCCGGCATGGCGCGTTTGAATTCATCTTTAGCGGCAAAGAATGCCGCGTGCGGGCCACCGTAGCCCATCGGAACGCCGAAGCGTTGGGCAGAGCCGAAGACAATGTCCGCGCCCTGTTTGCCCGGTGCGGTTAACAGCACCAGCGCCATAAAGTCGGCGGCAACGCTCACCACCACTTTGCGGGATTTCAGTTCAGCAATCAGTTTGCTGTAATCATGCACTTCGCCGGTAGTGCCCACCTGCTGCAGCAGCACGCCAAAGACATCCTGGTGTTCCAGCGCTTTGTCGGCATCATCGACGATAACGTCAAAACCAAAGGTTTCCGCACGAGTACGAACGACGTCCAGCGTTTGCGGATGCACGTCAGCCGCCACAAAGAAGCGGTTCGCGTTTTTCAGCTTACTCACACGCTTGGCCATCGCCATCGCTTCCGCGGCGGCGGTCGCTTCATCCAGCAGGGAAGCGGAAGCCATATCAAGACCGGTCAGATCCAGCGTGACCTGCTGGAAGTTAAGCAGCGCTTCAAGGCGGCCCTGAGACACTTCCGGTTGATACGGAGTATAAGCGGTGTACCAGCCCGGGTTTTCCAGCATATTGCGCAGGATAACCGGCGGCAGCTGCACCGGGGTGTAACCCATGCCAATATACGACTTAAAGCGCTTGTTGCGACCCGCAATCGCTTTCAGCTCCGCCAGCGCGGCGAATTCTGTGGTGGCCTCGCCTACCTGCGGCGGCGTGGCAAGCTGGATATCTTTCGGCACGATCTGTTCAATCAGTGCGTTGAGTGAATCCGCGCCAACCGTTTTGAGCATCTCTTGCTGCTGCTGGGCGTCCGGCCCGATGTGACGTTCAATAAACGCGCCACGGTTTTCAAGCTGGCTTAAAGTCTGTGTCATGAGCGATGGTTCCTGAAACGTGCGGTGATTTTAAGATTTCATCTTCCAGAGGAAGAGGTTTGGGGTGACAGTGCGAACATACCCTCACCCGGCCCTCTCCCGGAGGAGAGGGGGAAAACCGTTATTCGTCTTCTAACAGGGCTTCGTATGCGGTCGCGTCCAGCAGTGCGGCAACTTCCGCTTCGTCGCTAGCTTTGATCTTGAAGATCCAACCGCCGGCGTACGGTTCGCTGTTTACCAGCTCCGGTGAATCACCCAGCTCTTCGTTAACCGCAACGATTTCGCCGCTGATTGGCGCGTAGATATCGGAAGCCGCTTTCACAGACTCCGCCACCGCGCAGTCGTCGCCCGCGCTGACGGTCGCGCCGACTTCCGGCAGGTCAACAAACACCATGTCGCCCAGTAATTCCTGCGCGTGCTCGGTGATACCCACGGTGTAGCTGCCGTCGGCTTCTTTGCGCAGCCATTCGTGTTCTTTACTGTATTTCAGTTCTGCTGGTACGTTGCTCATCAAAAAATCTCCAGAATAATAATCGGTTACGCCACGGCCTTGCCGTTACGTACAAAAACAGGTTTGGTGACCTTCACCGGCATTTCACGGTTACGGATTTGCACAATCGCCGTCTCGCCAATGCCCTGAGGGACGCGAGCCAGCGCAATACTATGGCCTAAGGTCGGCGAGAAAGTCCGCTGGTGATCACACCTTCACGCGCATTGCCGTTCGCATCGGTAAAACGTACCGGCAGTTCGCCACGCAGCACGCCTTTTTCGGTCATCACCAGGCCCACTAATTGGTCGGTGCCTTTTTCACGTTCCAGCTCCAGCACGTCGCGACCGATAAAGTTGCGGTCAGCCGGTTCCCAGGCGATGGTCCAGCCCATGTTGGCCGCCAGCGGGGAGACGCTTTCGTCCATCTCCTGGCCATACAGGTTCATGCCGGCTTCTAAACGCAGCGTATCGCGCGCGCCCAGGCCGCAAGGCTTCACGCCCGCCTGGACCAGCTGCTGCCAGAAATCCGCCGCCTGTGCTTTCGGCAAGGCAATTTCATAGCCCGCTTCGCCGGTATAGCCGGTGGTGGCGATAAAGAAATCGCCCGCCTGCACGCCGAAGAACGGCTTCATGCCTTCTACCGCGTGGCGCTGTTCATCACTAAACAGCGTGCCCGCTTTCGCCTGCGCGTTTGGCCCCTGCACCGCAATCAGCGACAGGTCGTCACGAACGGTGATATCAATGGCATAAGGTTCAGCGTGTTGGGTAATCCAGGAGAGGTCTTTTTCGCGGGTGGCGGAGTTAACGACGAGGCGGAAGAAATCTTCGGTGAGGTAGTAAACGATCAGGTCATCAATCACGCCGCCCGATGCGTTCAACATCCCGCTATAAAGCGCTTTGCCGGGTTTGGTGAGCTTCGCCACATCGTTGGCCAGCAGATAGCGCAGAAACTCGCGGGTGCGCGGGCCGTGCAAATCGACGATCGTCATATGCGACACATCGAACATCCCGGCGTCGGTACGCACCGCATGGTGCTCATCAATCTGCGACCCATAGTGCAGCGGCATCATCCAGCCGTGGAAATCCACCATACGCGCGCCACATAACACGTGCTGGTCATACAAAGGCGTTTGTTGAGCCATCATGTCCTCGTTGAATATATCGCACCACAAAAACACGCGCCGACGCCCGTCCAGGCACCGACGCAAACGTTCTCTTTTCCCTGAACTTACCACCGAACACCATGCTAAACCATCAGGAAAAAAGGGACATCACATTAGCTTATGACCAAAAGTCGCCAAAAAGCATACAGAGTAATCAACTGGAAAAAAGCGAATTAACCCACATTTAATTAACAATAATGGTTAACAATTCAGCATAAGATAATATTTCCTGCGAAAAACAGGGCGGCTTTCCCGTAACATAAAATTTGATGGATTAATAAAACTAATGCGAAAAAATGGGTGAAATTAGAATTTTTCAAATGAGGGGAAGACTCCCGTGGAACCACCGGGAGTAAAAGTGTGAGCGACTTAACGAAGCCACTCCGGCAGGTCATTGAGGCCCATCGCCTGACGGATCAACTGTGGTTTTACGCCGGGCAGCGTATCGGCGAGTTTAAGACCAATATCGCGCAGCAGTTTTTTCGCCGGGTTCTCACCGGCAAACAGTTCGCGGAAGCCCTGCATTCCCGCCAGCATCAGCGCGGCGCTGTGTTTGCGGCTGCGTTCGTAGCGACGCAGATAAAAATGCTGGCCGATATCTTTCCCCTGCGCGTGCAGACGTTTCAGCTCTTCAATCAACTCGGCGGCATCCATAAAGCCCAGGTTAACCCCCTGCCCGCCAACGGATGAATGGTGTGCGCCGCGTCGCCAACCAGCGCCAGACGGTGCGCGGCAAACTGACGCGCGTAACGCCCGGTCAGCGGGTAAACCTGCCGCTCGCTCTCCACCTGACACAGGCCAAGACGGTTATCAAAAGCAATATTCAGCGCTTTGTTGAACTCGCTTTCCTCCGCCTGCTGCATCCGCTGCGCCTCTTCCGGCGACAGCGACCAGACGATAGAACACAAATGCGGATCGCTGAGCGGCAGGAAAGCCAGAATGCCGTCGCCGTGGAAACTCTGACGCGCTACCGCCTCGTGCGGCTCTTCCGTCCGCACGGTCGCCACCAGCGCGTGATGGCGATAGTCCCAGAACGTCAGCGGAATATCGGCTTTGTTACGCAGCCAGGAGTTGGCGCCATCGGCCCCTACCACCAGACGTGCGGTCAGCATACCGCCGTCTTTCAGCGTCAGAAACGCTTCGTTTTCGCCCCAGGCGACCTGCTGCAATTCCGCAGGCGCCATCAGGGTGATATCCGCGCTACGCTCGGCTTTCTGCCACAGTGCATGATGAATAACCGCATTTTCGACGATATGCCCCAGATGGCTGTAACCCATGCTGCGATCGTCAAACGCAATGCGGCCAAAACTGTCTTTATCCCACACTTCCATGCCGTGGTAGCGGCTGGCGCGCTGGGCGACAATCGCCTGCCAGACATCCAGCTTTGACAGCAGCTTCTCGCTGCCAGCATTAATGGCGGATACGCGCAGCGCAGGCGGCGCATCGGCGGCCAACGCTTGCGGTAACGATTGTTCCAGCACGGCAACCCGCAGGCCGCTGCCCTGTAAACCGCAGGCCACCGCCAGCCCGACCATACCACCGCCTACGATGGCAACATCAACACTTTGCACATTCACTCCTTACAGCTCTTAACGGGCGACCCAGCCCAGCGTCCGCTGCGCCAGCACATCACGGGCAGGGGTAAATAATTCCATCGCCATCAGCCCCACGTTGCGCCCGACAACCAGCGGGGCCCAACGGTTAGCAAACAGATGCACCAGCCCATCGGTAACACCGATGGTGGCGGCTTTATCCTCCGCCCGCTGACGCTGGTACTGGCAGAGCAACGTATAGTCGCCGATATCCTGACGCGCGGCATGCGCCTGCGCCAGGTTTTCTGCCAGCGTCATCACATCGCGCAAGCCAAGGTTAAACCCCTGTCCGGCGATAGGATGCAGCGTTTGCGCGGCATTACCTACCAGCGCCAGACGGTGCGAAACCGTACGTGTCGCGGTGGTCAGGGAGAGAGGGTATACGTTTCGCGCACCGGCCTGAGTGATACGACCTAAACGCCAGCCGAACGCACGTTGTAATTCGTCACAGAAACGTGAATCGGACCAGCCGAGCACTTCATCATGGCGTTCCCGCGGATGGCACCACACCAGTGAACAGCGGTTCTGCGACATCGGCAGCATCGCCAGCGGCCATGTTCGGTAAAGCGTTCAAACGCGCGCCCCTGATGCGGGATAGCGGTAGTGACGTTCGCAATCACCGCCAGCTGGTTATACGGCTCCTGCTGCCAGTGAATTCCGCACCGTTCACCTAGCGTTGATCGCGAGCCATCGGCCGCCACCAGCAGCTTGCCGTGCAGCGTTTCGCCGTTATCCAACGTGACGCTGACGCCGTCAGTCTGCCGCTCAACCTGCGCAACGCGCGATGGGCAGTGTAGCGTCACACCGGGAGCGCGGCGCAGCAGGCCGAACAATCGCTGACCAACGTCGTGGAGTTCAACCACGTTGCCCAGCGCCGCCAGACGATAGTCCTGCGCCTCCAGCGTAACAAACCCGGCGTGGCCGCGATCGCTCACGTGAACGGTGGTTATCGGGTGGCGCAGTCGGCAATCGCCTGCCACAGGTTAATCTTCGTCAGCTGTTGGCAGGTGCCCGCAGCCAGCGCGATCGCTCTGGCATCAAAGCCCGGATGCTGCGCGGCGTCGATATCCGCTGCTTCAACCAGATGCACCGGCAGACGCCCCGCCGTCAGCTGCGATACCGCCAGCGCCAGCGTGGCGCCGGTCATCCCGCCGCCGACAATAATCAGGCTCATGGCTGGCGTGCCGCCGCCATCAGCGCCTCAATGTCGTCCGCATTCTTCACGACGCTCGCCGTCAGGTTTTCATTGCCGTCTTCGGTAATGAGGATGTCGTCTTCAATACGAACACCGATGCCGCGGTACTCCGCCGGTACGTCCGCGTCCGGCGCAATATACAGGCCCGGTTCAACGGTCAGCACCATGCCCGGCTCCAGTACGCGAGAGCGGTCAGCGCCGTATACGCCCACATCGTGAACGTCCAGCCCCAGCCAGTGGCTCAGGCCATGCATAAAGTACGGGCGGTGCGCGTTATCGGCGATCAACTGGTCAATCTCGCCTTTGAGGATCCCGAGACCATGCAGCCCGGTCACCATGATACGCACCACTTCGCCGGTAACTTCCTGAATGGAAGTGCCCGGACGGTACAGCTCGAGCGCCTTGTACAGCGACGCCAGCACGATGTCGTAGATAGCACGCTGCGCCGGGGTGAATTTGCCATTTACCGGGAAGGTACGGGTGATGTCACCGGCGTAGCCTTTGTATTCGCAGCCCGCGTCAATCAGCACCAGCTCGCCATCGCGCAGTTCCGATTCATTTTCGGTGTAGTGCAGAATGCAGCCGTTTTCACCGCCGCCGACGATGGTGTTGTAAGACGGGTAGCGCGCGCCGTGGCGAGTAAATTCGTGCAGAATCTCGCCTTCCAGCTGATATTCAAACATCCCAGGACGGCATTTTTCCATGGCGCGAGTATGCGCCAGCGCGCTGATTTCACCGGCGCGGCGCAGGATATCAATCTCTTCGCTGTCCTTGAACAGGCGCATTTCGTGCACCATCGGACGCCAGTCGATCATCGCGTCCGGCGCAGTCAGATTCTGGCGCGAACCTTTGCGCAGTTTATCCAGCGCGGTGAAGACAATCTCATCAGCCCAGGCATATTCCCCTGCGCGTGATAAATCACGTCGAGGCCGTTCAGCAACTGGAACAACTGCTGGTTGATTTCACTGAATGCCAGCGCGCGGTCAACACCCAGTTTTTCCGGCGCCGCGTCCTGCCCAAGCGGCGGCCAAACCAGATTTCCGCCGTCAGGTCGCGAACGCGGTTGAACAGCACGCTGTGATTGTGGGTGTCATCGCTTTTTATCAGCACCAGCAAGGCTTCCGGCTCGTTAAAGCCGGTGAAGTACCAGAAATCGCTGTTCTGGCGATAGGGATACTCAGAATCCGCGCTGCGCGTCACCTCTGGCGCGGCAAAAATCAGCGCCGCGCTGCCTGGCTTCATTTGCGCCAGCAGTGCCTGGCGGCGGCGGAGAAACGCTTGCTGTGTCATGACATCTCCTTTCAATCCCTTCGCGCTGCGACGAGCAGAGCAGGTATTATGTTTAGTGTAAGGTTGGTTTCCGGACTTCCGGTGCCGTCGGCTGCGGATGGGTGAAAGTATCGTGGCACAGCAGCGCCGCTACGCGAACGTATTCGATAATTTCTTCCAGCGACATCTCCAGCTCTTCCTGATCTTCATCTTCTTCATAGCCAAGTTGCGCAATATTTCGAAGATCGTCAATGGCTTCGCCCGCTTCTCCCTTCACTTTATCCAGCTTCGGCTGAACCATCCCCAACCCAAGCAGAAAGTGATTCACCCAGCCGGAGAGCGCATCGGCGCGGTCAAACACGCTGACGTCGTCGCCTTCAGGCAGATAAAGCTGAAAAAGGAAGCCGTCATCTTCCAGTGCGTCGCTGGTGGCCGAATGCATGGAGCGCAGTGATTCAGCAAGCTCGTGGCCAAACGCCAGACCTTCGTTAGTCAGGTCGTGAACCAGCGGCTGCCATGAGCTGTCGTTGTTTCCGCCGCAAAGCAGACCGCTGAGCAGGCCGTGCATTTCCGCAGGCGTCAGGCCTACCCCTTGTTGGTTTAACAGCTGGTTCAGCAGGGTGTAACCAGGCATTTCGTTCTGTATAGACATGCGCATTCGTCATTGTTGGGTGGAATTCATGGTATGCTACCACTTTGGACCCTGGAGATACCAGAAAAGGGCTTGTAAGTTCATACCAGGGTAGCTATAGTGTCGCCCCTTCACATCCTGAGAGTGAAGGACGCGCAGTCAATCAGCAGGAAGGTGGCATGTCTGCACAACCCGTCGATATCCAAATTTTTGGCCGTTCACTGCGAGTGAATTGCCCGCCTGAACAAAGAGATGCTTTGAATCAGGCCGCGGACGATCTGAATCAGCGGTTGCAAGATCTGAAAGAACGCACTAGAGTCACAAATACTGAGCAGCTGGTTTTCATCGCCGCGTTGAACATCAGCTACGAGTTAACTCAGGAAAGGGCGAAAACGCGTGACTATGCTTCAAGCATGGAACAGCGCATTCGGATGCTACAACAGACCATTGAACAGGCATTGCTTGACCAGGGTCGCATATCCGATAAATCAGCACCAAACTTTGAATAACACTTTGCAGTTTACTATGGTAGAGTGGCTGTGAAGAAAAAATTTCTCTGAGATGTTCGCAAGCGGGCCAGTCCCCTGAGCCGATATTTCATACCACAAGAATGTGGCGCTCCATGGTTGGTGAGCATGCTCGGTCCGTCCGAGAAGCCTTAAAACTGTGACGACGCATTCACCTTGAACCAAGGGTTCAAGGGTTACAGCCTGCGGCGGCATCTCGGAGATTCCCCTTCTACCTACCCGGTCTTATGACGCACTCATCTGAGCAACAAAACTCCCGACAAAACATTCGCCAACTTATCCGGCAACGTCGTCGTGCGCTCACGCTCCAGCAGCAAATTCTCTACGGCGAACAGGCCGCAGATCGCATGATGGCCTGGCCTCCGGTGGTGATGGCAAAAACCGTTGCGCTGTTTTTATCATTTGACGGCGAGCTCGACACCCAGCCCTTAATTGAACAGCTCTGGCGCGCGGGCAAACGCGTATACCTGCCTGTGCTTCACCCGTTCAGCCCCGGCAACCTGCTGTTTCTGCACTACCACCCGCACAGTGAGCTGGTCGTTAACCGCTTGAAAATCCATGAGCCGAGGCTTGATGTGCGTGACGTTCTGCCGCTCGCTAATCTCGACGTGCTGATAACGCCGCTGGTCGCCTTTGATGCACAGGGGCAACGGTTAGGCATGGGCGGCGGTTTTTATGACCGCACGCTGCAAAACTGGCAGCAGCACGGCATCCAGCCCGTCGGCTACGCCCACGATTGCCAGCAGGTTGACACGCTGCCGGTCGAGCAGTGGGATATCCCCTTCCCGCGGTGATCACACCGTCAAAAGTCTGGCAGTGGTAGGCCGTTTCAGGCAATTGACAGCGTCGTTTTTTTGACCTACATTCCTCGGTAAAGGGTGAGGGAGGCGAACCTCCCTCCTGCGTTCATACTGTTAATATGCTGGCAGAGCGATGATTAACAGAATCAGCAGTATGATGAAGAGTCTCATCATTGTCCCTTTCCTTTCAGGGCCCCTGCTTCGGTAGGGCTTTGCCGTTTCAGCCCCCTGCTGAGCCCCATCGTAAATCCCTTTGGCTAAGACACAATGCGCGGCAATGCCTTTAATCACCGTTTGCGGCGAGGCACGTAAAGTGAATGTACGCGTTGCATAAAAGCGAAAAAAACGGGCAGACCTATGGCCTGCCCGTTTCATCAGTGCGGGAAAATCAGTACAGCAGGCGGGCGCGAACGGTGCCAGGAATCGCCTTCATGCTCTGCAGCGCTTTCTGCGCCACATCTTCTTCGGCTTCAATATCGATAACCACGTAGCCCATCTGCGGCGTGGTTTGCAGATACTGCGCGGCGATGTTAACGCCCTGCTCGGCGAAAATCTGGTTCAGCGCGGTCAGCACGCCAGGACGATTTTCGTGGATATGCAGCAGACGACGACCGCCGTGCAGCGGCAGCGATACTTCCGGGAAGTTCACAGCAGACAGCGTAGAGCCGTTGTCAGAGTACTTAATCAGTTTACCCGCCACTTCCAGGCCGATATTCTCCTGCGCTTCCTGAGTTGAACCACCGATGTGCGGCGTCAGGATCACGTTGTCGAATTCGCACAGCGGCGAGGTGAACGGGTCGCTGTTGGTCGCCGGCTCGGTTGGGAAGACGTCGATGGCCGCCCCCGCCAGATGCTTACGCGCCAGCGCGTCGCACAGCGCCGGAATGTCCACCACAGTACCACGCGCGGCGTTAATCAGCAGCGAACCTGGCTTCATCAGCGCCAGCTCTTCCGCGCCCATCATGTTTTTGGTGGAGGCGTTCTCCGGTACGTGCAGACTCACCACATCGCTCATGTTCAACAGGTCGGATAGATGCTGCACCTGAGTCGCGTTACCTAGTGGCAATTTGCTTTCAATATCATAGAAGTAGACATGCATCCCAGCGATTCCGCCAGAATGCCGAGCTGGGTACCGATGTGGCCGTAGCCGATAATGCCCAGCTTTTTACCACGCGCTTCATAGGAGCCCGCGGCCAGTTTGTTCCACACACCGCGGTGTGCTTTGGCGTTGGCTTCCGGAATGCCGCGCAGCAGCAGCAGCAGTTCGCCAATCACCAGCTCAGCAACGGAACGCGTATTGGAGAACGGCGCGTTGAACACCGGTACGCCGCGTTTAGCCGCGGCTTTCAGATCCACCTGGTTGGTGCCGATGCAGAAGCAGCCTACGGCAACCAGTTTCTCAGCAACAGCGAAGATCTCTTCCGTCAGTTGAGTACGGGAACGCAGGCCGATGAAGTGGGCATCACGGGCAGACTCTTTCAGCTGTTCGCTATCCAGCGCACCCTTGTGAAATTCGATATTGGTGTAACCTGCTGCGCGAAGGCTATCCAGCGCCTTCTGGTGCACGCCTTCAACCAGCAGAAATTTAATTTTGTCTTTTTCCAGTGATACCTTAGCCATTTCCCCGTCCCGTCTTTGTTTTACTGATGTTGTGGTGAACGAAAGTTCACCTAAGCAACATATCAAAAAAAATTATTGCGGCAATATGAACGTTTGCGTCGGCAACATGAGGAAGCCTCACGCAGAGGGAAATGCCAGCATAAAATGCTAAACGGGAAGATAAATGTGGGATGTTAATCAGGCGGAAGATTGAAATGTGACACAAGTCACCAAATTCAGCCTCAATAAAAAAAACAGGGGAATTTGCCATTCCCCTGAGTCAGATCATTTAGTAATAGTTTTCACGCCGTCGGCAGTACCAATCAACGCGACGTCGGCGCCGCGGTTGGCGAACAGGCCCACGGTCACAACGCCAGGGATGCCGTTGATCGCATTTTCCAGCGCGATGGCATCGAGAATCTCCAGGCCATGCACGTCGAGGATCACGTTGCCGTTATCGGTCACCACGCCCTGACGATATTCTGGACGACCGCCAAGCTTCACCAGCTCGCGCGCCACGGCGCTGCGCGCCATCGGGATCACTTCTACCGGCAGCGGGAATTGGCCCAGGATATCCACCTGCTTGGAGGCATCGGCGATGCAGATAAACTTGTCGGCCACCGAGGCGATGATTTTCTCACGCGTCAGCGCCGCGCCGCCGCCTTTGATCATCTGCATGTGACCGTTAATTTCATCCGCACCGTCCACGTAGATGCCCAGACGGTCAACTTCGTTCAGGTCGAAAACGGTGATGCCGAGGCTTTTCAGCTTCTCGGTTGAGGCATCAGAGCTTGAGACCGCGCCCTCGATTTGTCCTTTCATCGTGCCCAGCGCATCAATAAAGTGCGCCGCGGTAGAGCCCGTGCCTACGCCGACAATCGTACCCGGCTGTACGTATTGAAGGGCCGCCCAGCCTACTGCTTTTTTCAGTTCATCCTGCGTCATGATCGTTATCGCCTGTGGTGTCATCAACTGCCGCGCATTATAGAACAGAACCCCGGCATAATTCGACCCATGGGCCAGGCGAATAAAAGATGTAACTCGTGAAGAACTTCACAGTAAATGGCAAATTAATTTCGTCTGTATCCAGGGTAAATTTATGTCATAGTGCTTGATAACACCTACAGGGGAGTATTTCAGAGCAATGAAACGTCCGGACTACAGAACACTACAGGCGCTGGATGCCGTTATCAGGGAACGTGGGTTTGAGCGCGCCGCGCAGAAACTGTGCATCACTCAGTCCGCCGTTTCTCAGCGCATTAAGCAGCTTGAGAATATGTTCGGGCAGCCGCTGCTGGTTCGCACCGTCCCACCGCGCCCAACGGAACAAGGACAAAAGCTGCTGGCGTTGCTGCGTCAGGTTGAGCTGCTGGAAGAAGAGTGGCTGGGCGACGAGCAAACCGGCTCCACGCCGCTGCTGCTGTCGCTGGCGGTCAACGCCGACAGTCTGGCAACCTGGCTGCTGCCTGCCCTCGCAGACGTGCTGGCAAACTCCCCTATTCGCCTGAACCTTCAGGTTGAGGACGAAACGCGTACCCAGGAACGTCTGCGTCGCGGTGAAGTGGTTGGCGCGGTGAGTATTCAGCCGCAGGCGCTGCCAAGTTGCCTGGTCGATCAGCTCGGTGCGCTGGACTATCTGTTTGTCGGCTCCAAAGCGTTCGCCGAGCGCTACTTCCCGAACGGCGTAACTCGCTCTGCGCTGCTGAAAGCGCCCGCCGTGGCCTTTGACCATCTGGACGATATGCATCAGGCGTTTTTACAGCAAAACTTTGACCTGCCGCCGGGCAGCGTGCCGTGCCATATCGTTAACTCATCGGAAGCCTTCGTACAGCTGGCGCGTCAAGGCACCACCTGCTGCATGATTCCACATCTGCAAATTGAGAAAGAGTTAGCCAACGGTGAGCTTATTGACCTTACGCCAGGACTGTTCCAGCGCCGGATGCTGTACTGGCACCGCTTTGCGCCGGAAAGCCGTATGATGCGCAAAGTCACCGATGCGCTGTTGGCTTATGGGCATAAAGTGTTGCGTCAGGACTAAAGCAAAGAAAAACCCTCGCGTCGCGAGGGGTTGGCAGGATTACTTCGCAGCGGCTGGTGCCGGAGCGGCTGCTGGTGCCGCAGCCTGTTCTGGCTGCAACTGGAAGACGACATCCACCTGGTCATCAAACTGAATAGTCGGCTGCTCGTAAGTTTCCTGTGCCGAAACCGGCGCGGCATCGGCCTTCATCATGCGAACCATCGGGCTTGGCTGGTAGTTAGAGACGTGGTAACGCACGCTGTAAACCGGCCCCAGTTTGCTGTGGAAGCCTGCTGCCAGAGATTGCGCCTGATGAATAGCATCATCAATTGCCGCTTTACGCGCTTTGTCTTTGTAAGCATCCGGTTTCGCTACACCCAGCGATACAGAACGAATCTCGTTTAACCCAGCTTTTAACGCGCCATCCAGCAGCGAGTTCAGCTTATCCAATTGGCGCAGCGTGACTTCGACCGTACGCACCGCACGGTACCCCTTCAACACGCTTTTACCATTCTGGTAATCATAGTCTGGCTGGGTACGCAGGTTGGCGGAGCTGATATCGTTTTTCGCCACGCCGTTTTGCTCAAGGAAAGAGAGATATTGCGCAACGCGCTGGTCGGCCTGTTTCTTGGCGCTCGCCGCATCTTTCGCGGCAATATTCACTTCGATGGCCAGCGTCGCGATATCCGGCACCGCCGCTACGCTCGCCGTCCCCGACGTCACAATATGCGGGCCATCAGGCAACTCGTTTGCCTGTACGGACATTGCGCTAAACCCGATTGCTGCGGCCAAAGCCATCACTTTAAACTTCACTGTTGTATCTCCTTGGTTATCACCCGACAACGGGGTCTTGCCTGCAAGCTTAGCCGCTGCCAGGAGAAAGTCCATCAGATGAGGCCTAGTTAAGGAGCGCGTGCAGATGCCCAACGCCCTCTTTCGCTAACTGGAAAGCAATAACCCACATTACGATGCCGACTACGAGGTTAATGATGCGCTGCGCTTTCGCCGTGCGCAAACGCGGCGCCAGCCAGGCGGCCAGCAGCGCAAGCGCGAAGAACCACAAGAATGAGGCGCTGATGGTCCCCAGCGCAAACCAGCGTTTCGGCACCGCATCCAACTGGCCGCCTAAGCTGCCCAGCACCACAAAGGTGTCGAGATAAACGTGCGGGTTGAGCCACGTGACCGCCAGCATCGTGGCGATAATTTTCCAGCGCCCCTGCTTCATCACCTCGGCGGTCGCCAGTTCAATATTGCTCCCCATCGCGGTTTTCAGCGCCCCGAAGCCATACCACAGCAGAAACGCCACACCGCCCCAGGTGACCAGGGCCAGCAGCCACGGCGAAGACATCAACAGCGCGCTGCCGCCGAACACACCTGCGCAGATAAGCAGCAGATCGCTCACCGCGCAGAGAAGCGCAATCATCAGATGGTACTGGCGACGAATGCCCTGATTCATCACGAACGCATTCTGTGGCCCGAGCGGAAGTATCATGGCCGCACCAAGTACAAGACCTTGAAAATAATAAGATATCACGATAGTTTTCTTTATGTTGTTCAGGAATGGCGCTGACTATAACGCGATAAAATTATTAGAGGAAATTGATAATTTTAATAGGATATAAATATCTCTAATGTCATTACGGATAAAAATGCCGAACATCAGTCCGGCATTTTTGAATAGCAAGACGTTACTCTGCGGAAGGGGTTCCCGGTTTCATATTCACATCGAGCTGCGGGTAAGGAAAACTGATGCCGTTGGCGTCAAACTCGCGTTTGATGCGCTCAAGCACATCCCAGTAGACGTTTTGCAGATCGCCGCTGAGGCTCCACGCGCGTACGACAAAGTTAACCGATGACGGCGCTAGCTCATTCAGACGCACGGTAATTTCGCGATCTTTCAGCACGCGCTTATCCGACTCCAGAATCGTTGTCAGAATCTGCTTAACCTTATCGATATCCGCATCGTAAGAGACGCCGATAATAAATTCATTACGGCGCGCAGGCTCACGCGAGAAGTTAATAATATTGCCGGCGATAATTTTGCCGTTCGGGATCACCACAATTTTACCGTCGACGGTACGCATGGTGGTGGAGAAAATCTGCACATTCAGCACGGTACCGGCCACACCGCCCAGATCGACATACTCGCCCGCGCGGAACGGGCGGAACATCACCAGCAGCACGCCCGCCGCCAGGTTGGACAGCGAACCTTGCAGCGCCAGACCCACGGCCAAACCGGCGGCACCGAGTACGGCGATGACCGAAGCGGTCTGCACGCCCACGCGCCCCAGCGCGGCAATCAGCGTGAAGGCAATCACCGCATAGCGCACCAGCGCGGAGAGAAAATCGGCGACGGTGGCGTCAATTTTACGCGCCAGCATCAAGCGGTTGACGGTGTTGGAGATAACGCGCGCGGCGATCATCCCCACAATGATTATCGCGATTGCCGCAACGATATTGACCGCATAGCTCAGCAGTAATTCCTGGTTGCGCACCAGCCATGAACCGGCGTCGTTTATGCTATCGACAACGTTTAAATCTTCCATTCAATATTCCTTATGGATACCCGGATGGGAAACTAAAAACGGCCTGCAAAAGCGCAGGCAGGTATAAAGGGTAAACAAAAAATGAGTTTTTTGCCAAGTTGATCACGTTTTAATGCCCATCCATCGTATTGAAAAGGCAATAAAAAAGCCCGCCATACGGCGGGCTTTCGGCTAAAAACAAGGCTTTTCTTACAGAACGTCTTTCGCGTTCAGTTCAGTGAAAGCCTGCTCCAGACGGGTCACCATGGACGTCTGAGCAGCGCGCAGCCATACGCGCGGATCGTAGTATTTCTTGTTCGGCTGGTCTTCGCCTTTCGGGTTACCCAGCTGGCCCTGCAGGTAAGCTTCGTTCGCTTTGTAGTACTGCAGGATACCGTCCCAGGTTGCCCACTGGGTGTCGGTATCGATGTTCATTTTCACTACGCCGTAGCTTACGGAGTCTTTGATTTCCTGAGCAGAAGAACCGGAACCGCCGTGGAAGACGAAGTTCAGGCTGTTGTGCGGCAGGTTGTGTTTCTTGGACACGTATTCCTGAGAATCACGCAGGATGGTCGGGTCAGAACCACGTTACCCGGCTTGTAAACGCCGTGTACGTTACCGAAGGAAGCGGCGATGGTGAAACGCGGGCTGATTTTGCTCAGCTCGGTGTACGCGTAATCAACGTCTTCCGGCTGGGTGTACAGGGCAGAAGCGTCCATGTGGCTGTTGTCCACGCCGTCTTCTTCACCACCGGTGCAACCCAGTTCGATTTCCAGGGTCATGCCCATTTTGGACATACGCGCCAGGTATTTGGAGCAGATTTCGATGTTCTCGTGCAGAGACTCTTCGGACAGGTCGATCATGTGGGAAGAGAACAGCGGCTTACCGGTCGCAGCGAAGTGTTTTTCGCCAGCGTCCAGCAGACCGTCGATCCACGGCAGCAGTTTCTTCGCGCAGTGGTCAGTGTGCAGGATAACCGGAACACCGTAGTGCTCAGCCATCTGGTGAACGTGATGCGCACCGGAGATAGCACCCAGGATTGCAGCACCCTGAGGAACGTCGGTTTTCACGCCTTTACCTGCGATGAACGCAGCGCCGCCGTTGGAGAACTGTACGATAACCGGCGCTTTAACTTTTGCAGCGGTTTCCAGTACGGCGTTGATGGAGTCGGTGCCCACGCAGTTAACTGCCGGCAGAGCAAAGTTGTTTTCTTTTGCTACCTGGAACACTTTCTGAACGTCGTCGCCAGTGATGACGCCCGGTTTTACGAAATCAAAAATTTTAGACATGTTACGTAGTCCTGTATCTGTATCTTCGGCCGTTGAAGAAGGTTCGCGAGCTGTTACGCGCGCTGAAAAACAGGCGGGTTTCCCCGCCTGAACTGAATTACTTCTTAGCGCGCTCTTCGAGCATCGCTACTGCCGGCAGTACTTTGCCTTCCACGAATTCGAGGAATGCGCCGCCGCCAGTGGAGATGTAGGAGATTTTGTCAGCAATACCGAACAGGTCGATCGCTGCCAGAGTGTCGCCGCCGCCTGCGATAGAGAATGCTTCGCTGTCAGCGATCGCGTTAGCAACGATTTCAGTGCCTTTACGGAAGTTCGGGAATTCGAACACGCCGACCGGGCCGTTCCACAGGATGGTTTTGGCGTTTTTCAGGATTTCAGCCAGTTTCTCTGCGGAAGCGTCGCCCAGATCCAGAATCTGCTCGTCATCTTTGATGTCGTTTACAGATTTCAGGGTCGCGGTTGCGGTTTCAGAGAACTCGGTCGCTACGCGAACGTCGGTCGGAACCGGAATATCACAGGTGGTCAGCAGACGCTTAGCTTCGTCAACCAGGTCAGCTTCGTACAGGGATTTACCCACGTTGTGGCCTTGAGCGGCAACGAAGGTGTTCGCGATACCACCGCCAACGATCAGCTGGTCAGCGATTTTAGACAGCGAGTCCAGAACGGTCAGTTTGGTAGAAACTTTAGAACCACCAACGATAGCAACCATCGGGCGAGCCGGCTCTTTCAGCGCTTTACCCAGTGCGTCCAGTTCAGCCGCCAGCAGCGGGCCTGCGCACGCAACGTCAGCAAACTTGCCGATACCGTGAGTAGAAGCCTGTGCACGGTGTGCAGTACCGAAGGCGTCCATCACGAATACGTCGCACAGTGCAGCGTATTTTTTGGACAGCGCTTCGTCGTCTTTCTTCTCGCCTTTGTTGAAGCGAACGTTTTCCAGAACAACCAGCTCACCGGCAGCAACTTCAACGCCGTCCAGGTAATCTTTAACCAGACGAACCGGAGCAGACAGTTTGTCTTTCAGGTAATTAACAACCGGCAGCAGAGAGAATTCTTCGTTGTACTCGCCTTCGGTCGGACGACCCAGGTGAGAAGTCACCATCACTTTCGCACCCTGTTTCAGCGCCAGCTCAATGGTCGGCAGAGAAGCACGGATACGCGCGTCGCTGGTTACTTTCCCTTCTTTAACCGGTACGTTCAGATCCGCACGGATGAAAACGCGTTTACCAGCCAGATCCAGATCGGTCATCTTAATTACAGACATGGTGAATCCTCTCGTTGATACTTAAAGTTTTGTCGACGCTCAAGCGTCGAGCCTGAAACCAATAGCGGCCATTGCTAACGTGGTGTCGAGCATTCGGTTAGCAAAGCCCCATTCGTTATCACACCAGACCAGCGTTTTGATCAGGTGAGCACCGCTGACCCGCGTCTGCGTACCATCGACAATGGCACTGTGCGGATCGTGGTTAAAATCAGTGGAGACCAACGGTAATTCCGTATAGTCAACTATACCATGAAATGCACCCTGTGCTGCTTTTTGCAGCAACTGGTTGACTTCATTCGCTTTTACAGGTTTTTTCACCGTCACGCTCAGGTCAATTGCCGTCACGTTGATGGTCGGCACACGCACCGCAATCGCCTCAAAACGGTCGCCAAACTGCGGGAAAATACGGGCAATCCCCGCAGCAAGTTTAGTATCAACCGGAATAATCGACTGGCTTGCCGCGCGCGTCCGGCGTAAATCCGGATGATAGGCGTCTATCACCTGCTGGTCATGCATCGCAGAGTGAATGGTGGTAACCGTACCGGACTCAATGCCATAAGCATCATCCAACAATTTAATGACGGGAATTATGCAATTCGTGGTACAGGAGGCGTTGGAAACAATACGATGTTCCGCACGCAATTCGTGTTGATTGACCCCATAGACGACGGTGGCGTCGAGATCGTTGCTGCCAGGATGTGAAAAGAGCACTTTCTTCGCGCCAGCGGCGATATGCGCTTCGCCGTCTTCACGGTTGCCATATACGCCGGTACAGTCGAGCACCACATCCACCGACAGTTCACGCCAGGGCAGTGCTTCAATAGACCGTTCGTGCAGAAGACGGATGGCGTCGTCGCCGACAAACAGCTGCTCGCGCTCCTGGCGAACATCCCAGGCAAAACGCCCGTGGCTGGTGTCATATTTCAACAAATGGGCGATGCCGGCGGCATCAGCCAGTTCGTTAATGGCAACCACAGTGATCTCCGCACGACGTCCGGATTCATACAAAGCACGAACCACATTACGGCCAATGCGACCGAAGCCATTAATCGCTACGCGTACGCTCATAGGTCTCCTGCAAGGTTATCCCGAAGCAAAGTGGCAAACAGAGTAATGCAGCCGCTCGTTCAGGGAAACCTTACCCGCCACAAACCGTGACTGATTGGTTAAATGTCGAACAATCTATCGACTGAAACGCTTCAGCTAGAATAAGCGAAATGTGGAATAAAAGGAATGTTTGTCCAGACAAACGCGCCAGTAATCTGACGCGCATCACATTTTTACAGGAATAATCGCCGAAGAAATTCCATCGGCCTGGCACTGCACTGGCATGACGTAAAAGTTAACGCCACGCCATAAAAAAAGGCCGCGTTCGCGGCCTTTTGACTTCACGATACGGATTACAGCAGGCCTTTCGCCTTCGCAACCACGTTTTCTACGGTAAAGCCGAACTCTTTGAACAGCAGATCCGCAGGCGCAGACTCACCGAAGGTGGTCATGCCAACGATCGCGCCGTTCAGGCCCACGTATTTGAACCAGTAGTCAGCAATGCCCGCTTCGATAGCGACGCGTGCAGAGACGGCTTTCGGCAGCACGGATTCACGGTAAGCCGCATCCTGCTTGTCGAATGCATCGGTAGACGGCATGGAAACCACGCGCGCCTTCACGCCTTCAGCGGTCAGTTTCTCGTAAGCGGCAACCGCCAGCTCAACTTCAGAACCGGTCGCAATCAGGATCACCTGCGGCTGGCCGTCGCTGTCTTTCAGCACGTAACCACCACGGGCAACGTTCGCCAGCTGCGCTTCGGTACGTTCCTGCTGTGCCAGGTTCTGACGGGAGAGGATCAGCGCGGTCGGGCCGTCCTGACGCTCTACGCCGTATTTCCACGCAATCGCGGATTCAACCTGGTCACACGGACGCCAGGTGCTCATGTTCGGCGTCACACGCAGGGAGGCAATCTGCTCTACCGGCTGGTGAGTCGGGCCATCTTCGCCCAGACCGATGGAGTCGTGGGTGTAGACCATCACCTGACGTTTCTTCATCAGCGCTGCCATACGCACCGCGTTACGGGCATATTCAACGAACATCAGGAAGGTAGAGGTGTACGGCAGGAAACCACCGTGCAGCGAGATACCGTTGGCAATCGCGGTCATACCGAATTCACGCACGCCGTAATGGATGTAGTTACCTGAGGTGTCTTCGTTAATCGCTTTAGAGCCAGACCAGATGGTCAGGTTAGACGGCGCCAGGTCAGCGGAACCGCCAAGGAATTCCGGCAGCAGAGGACCAAAGGCTTCAATCGCGTTCTGGGAAGCTTTACGGCTGGCGATTTTCGCCGGGTTAGCCTGCAGTTTCGCGATGAATTCGTTCGCTTTCGCGTCGAAGTCAGACGGCATATCGCCTTTCATACGACGGGTAAATTCTGCGGCTTCCTGCGGGAAGGCTTTCGCGTAAGCGGCGAACTTGTCGTTCCACGCGGCTTCTTTCGCCTGGCCTGCGGCTTTCGCATCCCACTGAGCGTAGATGTCAGCCGGGATTTCAAACGGACCGTAGTTCCAGCCCAGTTGCTTGCGGGTCAGCGCAATTTCGTCTGCGCCCAGCGGTGCACCGTGAGAGTCGTGGGTACCGGCTTTGTTCGGGGAACCGAAACCAATGATCGTTTTGCACATCAGCAGAGACGGCTTGTCGGTGACCGCGCGCGCTTCTTCAACAGCACGTTTAATCGCGTCTGCGTCGTGGCCGTCGATACCGCGGATCACGTGCCAGTTATAGGCTTCGAAACGCTTGGCGGTGTCATCGGTGAACCAGCCCTCAACGTGACCGTCGATGGAGATGCCGTTGTCATCATAGAAGGCAATCAGTTTGCCCAGTTTCAGGGTACCGGCCAGGGAGCACACTTCGTGAGAAATGCCTTCCATCATGCAGCCATCGCCCATGAACGCGTAAGTGAAGTGGTCAACAATGTCGTGACCCGGGCGGTTGAACTGCGCCGCCAGCGTTTTTTCAGCAATCGCCATACCTACGGCGTTCGCAATACCCTGACCCAGCGGACCGGTGGTGGTTTCAACGCCAGCGGTGTAACCCACTTCCGGGTGACCCGGCGTTTTAGAGTGCAGCTGACGGAAGTTTTTCAGTTCTTCCATCGGCAGATCGTAACCGGTGAGGTGCAGCAGGCTATAGATCAGCATGGAGCCGTGGCCGTTAGACAGCACAAAGCGGTCACGGTCAGCCCAGGACGGATTTTGTGGGTTATGGTTCAGAAAATCACGCCACAGGACTTCGGCAATGTCAGCCATACCCATCGGGGCACCCGGGTGACCGGAATTGGCTTTCTGTACTGCGTCCATGCTCAGCGCACGAATAGCATTAGCAAGCTCTTTACGTGAGGACATTTTGACTCCAGTTCGGACTGTTGAAGGCTACCCTAACGCCACGAAGCGCGCACGTTACGGGCTATGCCAGAAAAAAGTGTCAACAATGTAACCTATGCGACAAAGCATGTACATGGAGCATCCTTTTGCCTCTTCAGAAATCTCTGGAACAGGGGTTAACAAGTTGTAATCCTCTCGCCCGTAAGCCGCGATATTCTTTATACTTAGCTCAACTCTGGCGGCGCAGTTCCAGGGCATTTTCAGATAAACGACTTTGGAAGCAATCTCATGAAGAAACGGGCGATGGTTCTGGCTTTTGGCGCTACTTTGTTGCTCAGTGGCTGTCAGAATATGGATTCAAATGGCTTATTAAGTTCAGGCACCGGCGCTTTGCAGGCCTTCTCCCTGAGCGATCAACAGGTACAAGCATTGAGCGATCAGGCCTGTAAGGATATGGACAGCAAGGCTACCATTGCGCCGTCCAACAGCGCCTATACGCAGCGATTGAACAAAATCGCCGCCGCGCTTGGCGACAACATCAACGGCCAGCCGGTTAACTACAAAGTCTACGTGGCGAAGGATGTGAACGCTTTCGCCATGGCCAACGGCTGTATTCGCGTGTATAGCGGCCTGATGGATCTGATGAACGATAACGAAGTGGAAGCGGTTATCGGTCACGAGATGGGCCACGTTGCGCTGGGCCACGTGAAGAAAGGCATGCAGGTAGCCATTGGGACCAACGCCCTGCGCGCAGCGGCAGCTTCCGCGGGCGGTATCGTCGGCAGCCTGTCGCAGTCGCAGCTTGGCGATTTGGGCGAGAAGCTGGTGAACTCGCAGTTCTCCCAACGTCAGGAGTCAGAGGCGGATGACTACTCCTATGACCTGCTGCGAAAACGCGGCATCAATCCAACCGGTCTCGCCACCAGCTTCGAGAAGCTATCGAAACTGGAAGATGGCCGTCAAAGCTCCATGTTTGACGATCACCCGGCGTCCCAGGAACGCGCACAGCATATCCGCGAGCGTTTACAGGCCGACGGAATTAAATAAAGATTCACCGGGGGCAATATTGCCCCTTGCGCGAATAAGAAAAAAATATTAAAACCAGTAAACGGCACTAATTGATAATTTAAGCGCACGAACCGTTAAATATACAACACCACCAACTGAGAAGAATATATACCCGTCAACCGTAAAAGCCGGACAATTACTCTAAAAAAGGAAATAAGATTATATTATTTACCTTTCATCAAGCTCATTATCCGTATTTTCAAATAGTCTATAGCCAACCCACAAACGCACGCATGGCGGGCCTTGCCGCGGGATGTCTGGCGAAACATCTCTTCATACAATGATTGCTTTTGATACTTATTCAGGCGACTATCCAAATTGTAACAACACAATTTGACAGTTTTATAAACAGAGAAGTTCCCTCCGTGAAAAAGAAATTAACGTTAGTTGCCTTAAGTATTATTGCCTCTGCACCGGCTTTTGCGAGCCAGCAATCTGATAGCCAGGGTTTTATTGATGACAGTCATCTGGATCTGTTCCTGCGTAACGCGTATATCAAACGCGACTATCGCGATGGGCTGCATGATAAAAGCGAATGGGGCCAGGGCATTATTGCCACTTTTGAATCCGGCTTTACTCAGGGCCCATCGGCTTTGGTGTCGACGGTATCGCCCAGTACGGCGTGCGTCTGGACGGCGGCCGTGGAAACAGCGGCGCGGGTGGAATCGACTTCTTCGCGCAGGACAACGACGGTCGTGCAAAGTCCGACCTCGCCAAGTTTGGCGCAACGGCCAAAATGCGCTTTTCTAATACCGTGCTGAGCTACGGCACCCAGCGCCCAACGCTGCCGATTCTGTACGCCGACGACTCCCGTCTGCTGTATGAAACCTACACCGGGACGATGCTGACCTCGAAAGAGATCGCCGGTCTGGAAGTGAACGCCGGTTACTTCACCGACGAGCAGCGTAAGAGCGATGACAGCCACAACAGCGGCCTGAAAAGCATCACCTTCGGCGGCGCGAGCTACCAGTTTAACGATCAACTGAGCGGCGCGCTGTATGCCTCTCACGTGGAAGATGTATTGAACAAGCAGTACCTCGGCCTGAACTACGCTCAGCCGCTGGCCGAAAACCAGAAGCTGGTATTCGACTTCAACGGCTATAACTCCCGTCTGGAGCAGGAATATGCGGACTCGCTGGATACCGGGCGCAGCAACAGCATCTGGAGCCTGGCGACCAGCTATATCTGGGATATTCACACCTTCAAAATCGCCTACCAGCAGAGCAGCGGTAGCACCGGCTATAACTATGGCGGCTACCAGAATCAGGGCGGCGTGGGTGACGGCGGCAACACCATCTGGCTGGCGAACTCCTACTGGTCTGATTTTAACGGTGAAGACGAACGTTCATGGCAGGCGTCTTATGCGCTGGACTTTGGCGGACTGGGCTTACCGGGCCTGAGCTGGACCACTGCGTACGTTCGCGGCGATAACATCAAGACGGCGGAAACCAACAACGGTAAAGAGCACGAGTGGTTTAACCAGGTGCAATACCAGGTCCAGGACGGCCCGGCAAAAGATCTGAAGTTCAAAGTTCGCTACTCGGTGCTGCGCGTTTCCAGCAACGCCAGCGACTATAACGTCAGCGGTAACGAAGTCCGCGTTTACGTGGAGTACCCGTTCAACGCGTTTTAATCGGTAAGATGACGGTTCCCGGCCTGGCTCGGCCGCGCCGGGAACCGCCAACAAACACTTATTCGCCCTTCTTCGCCGCCTGGATGTAGAGCATTTCCAGCGCCAGGGTCGCCGCGGCCAGCGCGGTGATTTCAGACTGGTCGTACGCCGGAGCCACTTCCACCACGTCCATCCCAACGATGTTCAGATCCTTCAGACCACGCACCAGCTTAATGGCGCGATCGGAGGTCAGGCCGCCAATAACAGGAGTGCCGGTACCCGGCGCAAACGCAGGATCCAGGCAGTCGATGTCGAAGGTCAGGTAGACCGGCATATCACCGACGATCTGCTTAACCTGAGCAATGATGTCGTCCACGCTGCGGTCGTTCACCTGACCGGCGTCCAGCACGGTGAAACCGTTGTCTTTATCGAACTCGGTACGAATACCAATCTGCACCGAGTGATTCGGATCGATCAGCCCTTCGTTCGGCGCGGTGTAGAACATGGTGCCGTGATCGAACTCGCAGCCGTTGGCATAGGTGTCGGTGTGGGCGTCAAAGTGCACCAGCGCCATCTTACCGAAGTGTTTGGCGTGCGCGCGCAGCAGCGGCAGCGTGACAAAGTGGTCGCCGCCGAAGGAGAGCATGCGTTTGCCCGCCGCCAGCAGTTTTTCCGCGTGCGCCTGCAGCTTCTCACTCATTTCACGCGCGTCGCCGAAAGCATAAACCAGGTCGCCGCAGTCGACGACGTTCAGACGTTCACGCATGTCGAAGTTCCACGGGAAGCGGTTGTGCTCCCAGGCCAAGTTGGTGGAAACCTGACGAATCGCCGCCGGGCCGTGGCGACCACCGGCACGACCAGAGGTCGCCATATCAAACGGTACGCCGGTAATGACCCAGTCTGCGTCGCTGTCGTACGGCATAAAGTTCATCGGCAGACGCAGGAAACCAAACGCGTTGGAAACCAGGGAGTTATCGTATTGATGACCTAAGGTGCTCATGGGCTGTGACCTCTTTTACGTCGATATAAAAAAACCCTTCCGCGTCGTTAGGCCGACGAGGAAGGGTTTGAATGGGGGTACTGCTTGTATGGGGGCGATTATCGCCGTTAATCTGTACGGGTTCAAGTACGTTCAAAACAATCGGCCCCCTCCTTGCTCCTGATAAGAATTATAGCCGACGTAAACGGGCAATGAGCGGCCCGGCCTCCTCCAGCAGGGTTTCCACCGACGGCGCGCACAGGCACTCCAGCGAAACGGCATGATGATAGCCCGCCTGCTTCAGCGCCCGGTAAATGTCGTCAATCGGCAGGTGACCGTAGCCAGGAAAGGCGCGGTTGGAGTCGGCAAAATGGACGTGTTTGAGGCGATGCCCCAGCAACGCAATCGCCGCAGAAAAATCGCGATCCTCAATGTTGGCGTGGAAGATATCCCACAGCACGCCGACGTTATCGGGCGCATCGCTGAGGGTAAGAAATTCCAGCATATCCGCCGCGCTGTGCAGATGGCTGATTTCGTAGCGGTTGAGCGCTTCCAGCACTAGCGTTACGCCGCAGCGCTGAGCCAGCTCCACGCAGGGGCGCATCGCTTCCGCCAGTTCATGCATATACGCTGTTTTACTCATCTCTCTGTCCGGCGCGCGCAACGACCCAATAGTGACGTGACTTCCCAGGAGCGCAGCGACTTCAATATGTTCCGCCAACCGTGCGCGGGTGCGCGCTACCACTGCGTTATCGCCAGACAACAGCGACAGGCCATCTCGCCTGCGGCCTGCCCGGTAGCGATCGTCGTACAGCCTAATCCATAGCTGTCCAGCCGACGTTTCAGCCTGGCGACAGCTATCCCCTGATAATCATTGATACAGAGCTCGGCCGCATCAAAACCGCTTTGCGCCAACCACGCCAGCCCCTGTTCAAGCTCTTCTGGCGGAAACGGCGAAAAAAGCGTGTCATAACGGCACGTTAACGTTGCGCTAAACTTGATCATTCGCTCACCTTTTGTGGGCCAGCGCCTCAACGCTGGCCCAGACTGTTATCGCATGGCTTTGGTTAAAATACGGCTGGCGCCACGGGAGAAGTGCTCCGCCGCCTCCTGAACGGTGAATTTGCCGTGGTCGATGTTCTCAATCGTGTTGCGCCACAGCTCCACCAGCTGCGGGTTATCGAAGTACGGCGAGGTCGGAATATCGTGCGGCAGCGCCAGCGAGGAGTTGATACCGGCGACGGTAATGTTGTCCTCCTGAATCAGACCGTCCGCTTTGAGCTGATCCCAGGCGGCCTTGCTGAGCGGCGTGCCGCGCTCGAGCCCCATCGCTTTCACGCCTTGTGGATCGTTCATCAGGAAGTTAATCAGCTTCGCCGCCTCCTGCGGATGCCTGGTGGTTTTACCGATGCTGAACATCATGGTCGGCTTAAAGAACAACCCGGCGTCTTTCGCCCCGGCAGCATAAAGAACGGCCCCAGCTCCAGCTTGTTGTACGGCGCGGTAAGGTTGTTTTCGTACATCACCGCGTTGGTGTTCCACATATACACCCCGCCCCACTTGCCCTGAATCCAAGACTTCATCTCCCAGGTATTGCTCTTGCCGTAGGAGGCCAGCACGCGCATTGACGGGAAAACGTGGTTATCCACCAGATCTTTGTAGATCTGGAAGAAGTCCTGCCACTGCTGCGGCGTGTAGGTAAATTTGCCTTTGCTCTCGTCGATAGCCGGAATGTTGTATTTCTGCACCATCCACGACTGCACCAGCGTCAGCGACTCCATATAGTCGAGCACCAGCGGATATTTCTCTTCATCCTTCGCTTTAAAGGCGCGCCCTGCCGCCATCAGCTCGTCCCAGCTTTGCGGATAGCTGACGCCCATCTCCTGCCACAGTTTGCTGTTGTAGTAGAAGCTGCGCGCGGTCACCGCCACCGGCAGCCCGTTCAGTTTGCCGTTGACGGTGGTGGTGCTCAACGACTGCGGATCGTACTGCTGAAGATCGAGCACCGCCTTTTGCTGATAGAGATCGTAAAAGCCCTTACCGTCGCGCGAGAACAGCGGCAGCCAGTTCCAGTTAGTCTGAATCACATCCGGCTCGTTGCCGCCCGCAATCTGTACCGTCAAACGGGAGAGATAGCCCTCCCAACCGGCGTATTCCGCCTTCACTTTGATATCCGGATATTTCTCCTCAAACAGCTTGATGGCATTGAGCGTCGCCTGATGGCGGCTGTTGCCGCCCCACCAGGAGATGCGAATTTCGGTCGCCTGCGCGGCGGACAGACAGGAACACGCAAGCATCAATGACGCCGCCACCGGGGCGATAAGCTTATGCATCGGGAACTCCTTGTTTAAGCGTGAATTTGCTGTAAAACGTCGTCGGGTATTTCGGCGAGATACAGCGCCGGTTTCCCGTCTTTGTCGCTACTGAACAGCACGGCTTTTTCATCAGGGTAAAGGACGGGTGCGGATGGGTGACCTGACGGTCGCCGTCGAGCACCTGCCATGACGAGCTATGGCAGGCGATTTTGTGCGCCTTCTTATGACGCAGATCGAACAACCACAGCCACGGATCGCGGGTATCGCCATAGCCCGCGTTATCGGCGATATCAATAGGGATACCGGAGCCATCGCCCACCGCCAGCGAACCGTCGTCGTTGCTCATCACGTGCGAGCACGGCGGCATTGCCATCAGGCGTTCATCCTGGCCGGTTTCGCCGTCGATGCGGCACAAATAGCGCACCGGGCTGTTTTTGACATAGGTGACGTACATCAGCGCCGAGCCGTCAGGCACCCAGAACTCATGGGTATAGCTCTCTCCCGGCGCGGGTTCGCGGGCTTTGCGAATATTGCCGCCCTGCTCATCCATCAGCCACATGCGCGCGTCGACGCGATCCAGCGGCCCCTCATGGCAGAATGCGACGGTGTTGTCATCATAAGGGCGGTAAATCGGGTGGCCCAGCCACTGGTTCTCTTCCAGCAGCGTCTCCCGCTCGCCGGTGTACAGATCGATGCGGATAACCCGGCAGCGCGGCTGCTCGTCGAAGAATTCCTGAAACACCTTCCAGTCGCTGATAGGCCGCCAGCTATCGCGATGGATTTCCACCCCACCAGCTTGTCGCAAGCCGAGTTCGCCACCCAGGTACCGTAGCCCACCCACTCGTCCGGCACGCGATACACCACCGTCTCCTGAAGCGTGGCTAAATCAACGCGCATTAAATTCCGTTCGGCCTTCACATAATAAAGCCCGGTTTCATCTGGCGATAAAAAGCCGCCGAAGGTATTATCGCCGGGCCCTTCGGTTAATTGCGTCGCGAGGCCGCTGGCGATGTCCAGTAAATAGTAATTACGATGCCCATCAAATTCTCCGGCAAAAATTAATTTACGACCGCCGTCGATAAAGCACTTTTGATAAAAATAATTACGATGACAAATAACGTCGACCGGCGTAAAACGGGTCACTTTTGCCCCGGTATCACTATCAATATAATGTTCAAAATCCAGTTGCAGCGTCGAACCTTTAGACATAATAAATCCTCGAATTTAACGTGATAAGCGCAATCAGGGTGAGCGGGTCGAGCAGGCTCACATTTTAGTGTTTACAGTCACCGCGGCGTTTGACCTTTCAGCGCGGCGGATTTAGCATCCCAGCTCCCATCGGGCACAGGAGCGTGAACCATGACAGCCACAACGCCTTTACTGTTCATGGAGATTAATTCTCCGGATATCTGGCGCTGGTCTTTTGTGGAATACACCGTCGGCCAAGCGCTACGCTATGAATTTCAGGGTATCGTTATTCATCAGCAATCTTTATTAGCCCGATTAGCGCCCCCTCCAGGTGCTGTAAAGGCAGTGAATTAATTAATCTGACGCTAGCCCAGGAGCATGCCATTATTTATTTACGGCGGGTGGGCGATTATTGCCAGAAGCATCATTTACAGCTTTGGTTACAGGGTGAAGCCACGCCCGATAGCCAGGAATTAAAAGCTAAATTCCCTGAGTTCTTTCTTTCAGAAAATAATCACGACGCATTTATTCAGCATTTTTTCCAGCACACCATTCCACATATTCTCGCCGCGCTTCCGGCAGTGCGGGCCTGCGTCTTTCGTTATCCACTCCGGACATTAGCAATGAACATTGGAAAACGTCGTTAAAAACTCTCTATCAAGGCATTCGTCAGCTTGGCCGTCTGCTGATCCTGCGCGATTATCAGGACAAAACCTGGCCCGGCAGATGCTGCGTACGGCGCTGGAAACCCTTCCTGACGATGTGCGCGCCTCGATTAAGGCGACCGAGCTCGATTACCGTCCGGGCTTTGCCAGCAACCCCAACCTGCTTAATATCCAGAGCAACCGCAAATGGCTCGAGCTGGACCTCTGGGCCTGGAATATGGCTGGACGCTGCTCCCGTGCTATCTGCTTGAGGAGATTCAGCAGCGTCTCGCCTGGCTTAACCAGCATAGCGGCGGCGCACCCGAAGCGATCACCGTACGCATCGACTGGGAATGGATGCCCGACCTGACGCTCAACGGCAGCCAGAATGAACTTAACCTGTTCGGCCTTGCCCCACTCATCCACGAGCCGGAGGTCAATCCGCGGCATATCGTTCACCGCTGGTTACAGCAACAGGCGCCCACTGCGCCACAGCACACGCTCAACGCACTCGGCGATATCGTCATCGCCAGCCATGAGTGGAGCTGCAAAACGCCGACGCTATTGGGTCGAGTGCTGCAATGTCACAGCCGCCCGCCAACTGATTTAGAACACACCCTGCACCTGCTGCATCTCGATACCCGCGGCGCAAACTGGACGCAGTCTTTTCAGCCGCTGATGCCCAGCGACGATCGCGAACTGGGGGTTCAGCAATGCCAGCTTATCGAGCTGGAAAACCAGCGCAGCCGCTTTCTCGCCGACTATCTCTACAGCCGTTCGCTGAAGCTGCTGCCCGACAGCGGTCTGGCCGAGCCCACCCGGCGCGCTATCGCCGACGGCGCGATTCGCGCCCTCAAATATACCCATATCTACAGCGCCTTTACCCAGGCTCTTAGCCTCAAACTGTGGCTGCGTAAGTACGGTGAACAGGCCGATATCCGTACGCAGCTTGCCGGCGCCTTACGCGACTTCCGGCAGCAAAATAACGAGCTGGAGGCCTGGTTTAGCCAGCATGGGGACGCGCATCCCAGCGCCTTTGCTACCCTGCTCAATCCGCAACGCATCGCCACGTTGATTGCCAGCCTTGATAATGATTAAGCATGAAGTCGACGCGTCGGTAAGTAAATCCGCCAGGCCGGTGCAAATCGCGGCTGAACCTATTCGCGGGCGTAAAGAGTGAAAACCATCACGGTTGTGGAAAAAATCGAGTGATAGACATCACATTCTGACCGAACGATTTTGTGATCGTTATCGATGAAGGAAGAAACACAGGTGGGAAAACCCGGCGGACAGACGCCGCCGGGCGAGCGAGATTACTCGTCTTCGAGGTAGGTATAACCGTACAGACCGGCTTCAAACTCTTCCAGGAACTGCTGCTGCAGCTCGGGATCCAGATCGGTGTTTTTCACCTGGTCGCGGAACTGGGTAAGCAGTTTATTCGGATCCAGCTGGACGTACTGCAGCATATCCGCCACGGTATCGCCTTCATCAGAAAGCTCAACCTCGACGCTGCCGTCAGGGAAGACGAACACGTCAACCGCTTCGGTATCACCGAACAGGTTGTGCATGTTGCCGAGGATCTCCTGATACGCGCCGACCATAAAGAAGCCCAGCATCGGCGGATTCTCCGGGTCGTATTCCGGCATTGGCATGGTGGTGGCAATGCCGTCACCGTCGACGTAGTGGTCAATCGCGCCATCAGAGTCACAGGTAATGTCCAGCAACACCGCACGGCGCTCCGGCGCCTGGTTCAGCCCTTCGAGCGGCAGCACCGGGAACAGTTGGTCGATACCCCACGCATCCGGCATTGACTGGAACAGCGAGAAGTTGACGTAAATTTTATCCGCCATACGTTCCTGCAGCTCGTCGATAATCGGACGGTGCGCTCGGTTGCTTGGGTCGAGCTGTTTCTGCACTTCGTGGCACATGTTCAGATACAGCTGTTCTGCCCACGCGCGCTCCTGAAGACTAAAGGTGCCTGAAGAGTAGCCGACGTGAATATCGTGCAGGTCCATCTGGCTGTCATGCAGCCATTCGCGCAGCGAGCGGCGGTTATCCGTCTCGTGCATCTCCTGCCAGGTTTCCCACATGCTTTGCAGCGCGCGCGGCGCATCGTCAGCAGGCGGCGTGGCTTCGGTGTGTTCGCTACGCTCAACGCCGATAATGTTCGACACCAACACCGTGTGGTGCGCGGTCACCGCACGGCCGGACTCGGTAATCACCGTCGGGTGCGGCAGGCCATGCTCTTCGCAGGCGTCGCCAATCGCCCAGATGATGTTGTTGGCGTATTCGTTCAGGCCATAGTTCACGGAGCAGTCGGACTGCGAACGGGTACCTTCGTAGTCCACGCCCAGACCGCCGCCGACGTCGAAGCACTGAATATTGACGCCCAGCTTGTGCAGTTCAACGTAGAAACGCGCCGATTCGCGCACGCCGGTGGCGATATCGCGAATGTTCGCCATCTGCGAACCGAGGTGGAAGTGCAGCAGTTGAATGCTGTCCAGACGGCCACGTTCGCGCAGGATTTCCACCAGTTGCAGAACCTGGTTGGCCGCCAGACCAAACTTAGATTTTTCACCGCCGGAGGACTGCCATTTACCGGAGCCCTGAGAAGCCAGACGCGCACGCACGCCAAGGCGCGGTACCACGTTCAGACGTTCCGCCTCCTCCAGCACGATAGCGATTTCAGACATCTTCTCGATGACCAGATAGACCTTGTGGCCCATCTTCTCGCCCACCAGCGCCAGACGAATGTATTCACGGTCTTTATAGCCGTTACAGACGATCACGCTACGAGTCATGCCCGCATGCGCCAGCACCGCCATCAGCTCAGCTTTAGAACCGGCTTCCAGACCCAGCGGCTCGCCGGAGTGGATCAGCGACTCAATGACGCGACGATGCTGGTTAACCTTGATCGGGTAAACCAGGAAGTAGTCGCCGTTGTAACCGTAGGATTCACGCGCGCGTTTGAACGCCGCGTTAATCGAGCGCAGACGATGCTGCAGAATCTGCGGGAAGCAGAACAGCGCAGGCAGGCGCTGACCCTGTGCTTCACGGGCTTTAACCAGCTCGGCGAGATCGACACGCGCTTGCGGAACGTCAGGATCCGGGCAGACGCTGATGTGGCCCAGTTCGTTGACGTCGTAGTAGTTATTGCCCCACCAGGCAATGTTGTATGTGCGTAGCATTTTGCTGGCTTCCTGGGAGCTCATCGCAACCTCCTGCATGGAACGTAGTACACCGCGTTCGCCTGCTGACGAAGGCGAATCCAATGAAATGTCGTCAGACATAGCGAACCTCAATTATTTATAACAAGTGTAAAACAGTTAACTACTATCGCAGCGTGACGTTGCGATAACAACCCATAAACAGCCCGATGAGGCAGCAGAACATGCTGACGCAGCGACTGTGCGACCGGTTTCTTTTTCATATCATTGTAAAACACGCACCTGAACCGGGTATGACGGTTCAGCGAAACCACGAGAAAACCCTTGCCGTGACAAGAGCGCCCTTGTTCAGTGTTCCGTTACCTACCGGCTCGGGAGTCCTGAGAAGCGCCGAAATGGGTATAACATCGGCTGGTATGCAAAGCAGAATGGCGGGTTGCGGGAACATATTCGCGCCAGAACGGCACGGTAGAATCAGCAGAATACAACGGTTCATTATCTCGTATCACCTCCACGGCCGCCCCAAAAGACGTACCTCAAGCCAAAGCAAAAGTCTTAGCCCGGCTGGAAGTGGCAACACGAAAAATGACGTGTGCTTTTTTGTATGAGCCGCGCGCGGCGTTTTATACCGATAACCCACCTAAAATGCAAAATATAAATGTGCAGCTTGCCGCCGGTGTCAGGAAAAATTTCCAATCTCAGTTGCAACAGAATGCGAGCTATCTCAAAAAAAACTGGCATTGAGGTGAAGATGTGACCTAAAATAGCCGTCCAGATGTTAATCCATCTATACCGATTAACACTCAGACTGCCAGTGACGGCAACCCTTAAGTCCGTGGTATAATCTTCCATCGTGATTATTCAATACAACAGTTTGAGCTAACCAAATTCTCATTGGGTGATATTAAATATGGCAAAACACCTTTTTACGTCCGAGTCTGTATCCGAAGGGCATCCTGACAAAATCGCAGACCAAATTTCCGACGCCGTGCTGGACGCCATCCTCGAGCAGGATCCGAAAGCCCGCGTAGCGTGCGAAACTTACGTCAAAACCGGTATGGTGCTGGTCGGCGGTGAAATCACCACCAGCGCATGGGTTGATATCGAAGAGATCACCCGTAACACCGTTCGCGAAATTGGCTATGTGCATTCTGATATGGGCTTTGATGCCAATTCTTGTGCCGTACTGAGCGCGATTGGTAAACAATCCCCGGACATCAACCAGGGCGTTGACCGTGCCGATCCGCTGGAACAGGGCGCGGGCGACCAGGGCCTGATGTTTGGCTATGCCACCAACGAAACCGACGTGCTGATGCCAGCGCCAATCACCTACGCCCACCGTCTGGTGCAGCGTCAGGCTGAAGTGCGTAAAAACGGCACCCTGCCGTGGCTGCGTCCGGACGCGAAAAGCCAGGTCACCTTCCAGTACGACGATGGCAAAATTGTCGGTATTGATGCTGTCGTTCTGTCCACTCAGCATTCAGAAAGCATCGATCAAAAATCGCTGCAGGAAGCGGTGATGGAAGAGATCATCAAGCCGGTTCTGCCGACCGAATGGCTGAATGCCTCCACCAAATTCTTTATCAACCCAACCGGTCGTTTCGTTATCGGCGGCCCAATGGGCGACTGTGGCCTGACCGGTCGTAAGATCATCGTGGATACCTACGGCGGCATGGCTCGTCACGGCGGCGGCGCGTTCTCCGGTAAAGATCCATCAAAAGTTGACCGTTCTGCGGCGTATGCTGCGCGTTATGTAGCGAAAAACATCGTTGCCGCAGGCCTGGCTGATCGTTGCGAAATTCAGGTTTCCTACGCTATCGGCGTAGCTGAACCGACCTCCATCATGGTGGAAACTTTCGGTACCGAAAAAGTACCGGCTGAGCAGTTGATTGGTCTGGTTCGCGAGTTCTTCGATCTGCGTCCTTACGGCCTGATCCAGATGCTGGATCTGCTGCACCCGATCTACAAAGAGACGGCAGCTTACGGTCACTTCGGTCGCGAAACTTTCCCATGGGAAAAAACCGACAAAGCAGCTCAGCTGCGCGAAGCGGCTGGCCTGAAATAAGCGCCCTCCCTTCGATAAAAGCCAGCCTCGCGCTGGCTTTTTTATGCCTGCTATTCAGCCTCTCTACGTATCAATTTACATTTCAAAACACTTTCATGAAAGCGATTACACATTGGTGCGTTCCATTCGGCAAGCCTTTCATAGCGTGACTGAAACAGTCATTTCACCTTACTGCGTTATGTTTCAGTAAAATCTCATTATCGTTTTTTTATCACCGACTAAAATAAACACATATATATGATTTAATTGTTATTTAACTCATACATAACATGAATGCCAGTGTAACCGATTACACAGTCGTGATTGTTATCACATTTTTTTACTACGTAGTCTCCTACCCTAAGCATCGATAGAATCAATGACTCAATGGAGAGCATCATGCCTAACAATAAAAAACAGGGTCGCTCGAACAAGACAATGACCTTCTTTGTCTGTTTTCTGGCGGCACTGGCCGGACTGCTGTTCGGCCTTGATATCGGCGTTATTGCCGGTGCCCTACCGTTTATTACGACCGATTTCCAACTCAGTGCCCATACGCAGGAATGGGTGGTTAGCTCGATGATGTTCGGTGCCGCCGTCGGTGCCGTCGGCAGCGGCTGGCTCTCCTTCAAGCTGGGCCGTAAGAAAAGCCTGATGATCGGTGCGATCCTGTTTGTCGCCGGTTCCCTGTTCTCCGCCGCGGCGCCGAACGTTGAAGTACTGCTGATTTCCCGCGTACTGCTCGGTCTGGCAGTGGGTGTGGCCTCCTACACCGCCCCGCTGTATCTGTCTGAAATCGCGCCGGAAAAAATCCGCGGCAGCATGATTTCCATGTACCAGCTGATGATTACTATCGGTATTCTCGGCGCGTACCTGTCCGATACCGCCTTCAGCTACAGCGGCGCATGGCGCTGGATGCTGGGTGTCATCATCATCCCTGCGGTGCTGCTGCTGATTGGCGTTATCTTCCTGCCGGACAGCCCACGCTGGTTCGCGGCGAAACGTCGCTTTAACGATGCAGAACGCGTACTGATGCGTCTGCGTGATACCAGCGCCGAAGCCAAACGTGAGCTGGATGAAATCCGCGAAAGCCTGAAGGTGAAGCAGAGCGGCTGGGCGCTGTTTAAAGAGAACAGCAACTTCCGTCGCGCGGTGTTCCTCGGCGTACTGCTGCAGGTGATGCAACAGTTCACCGGTATGAACGTCATCATGTACTACGCGCCGAAAATCTTTGAACTGGCGGGCTACACCAACACCACCGAGCAGATGTGGGGTACCGTTATCGTTGGCCTGACCAACGTGCTGGCGACCTTTATCGCGATTGGTCTGGTTGACCGCTGGGGTCGTAAACCTACCCTTATCCTCGGCTTTATCGTGATGGCCGTGGGCATGGGCGTGCTGGGCTCCATGATGCATATCGGTATCCACTCCGCCGTTGCCCAGTACTTCGCCGTGCTGATGCTGCTGATGTTTATCGTTGGCTTCGCCATGAGCGCCGGTCCGCTGATTTGGGTACTGTGCTCTGAAATCCAGCCGCTGAAAGGCCGCGATTTCGGTATCACCTGCTCTACCGCCACTAACTGGATTGCGAACATGATCGTCGGCGCAACCTTCCTGACCATGCTGAACTCGCTGGGTAGCGCCAACACCTTCTGGTTTACGGTGGTCTGAACGTACTGTTCATCTTCCTGACCCTGTGGCTGATTCCGGAAACCAAAAACGTCTCTCTGGAACATATTGAACGTAACCTGATGCAAGGCCGTCCACTGCGTGAAATTGGCGCTCGCGACTAACCTTCACCCCGCTTCCTCCCGCCAGGGAGGAAGCTTCTTCTTGCACCTCCCGCGTCACGTTTTATTCTCAGCCGTTATGAAAACCCTCGAATTCCTATCGCCATCCAGCAAAACGTCATGCGCAGCCTGCGGGAAAAACTCGCTCAGGCTAACCTGGCGCTGGGCGTAACTACCCTGAACCGAAGCTGGTCTATCAGCAGCGCGGCACTTCTGCGGGAACCGCCTGGCTACAGCAGTATGAAATTCGGCTCAATCCCGTGTTGTTACAGGAAAACCAGCAGGCGTTTATTGATGAAGTGGTGCCGCACGAACTGGCGCATCTGCTGGTGTGGAAACACTTTGGCCGCGTCGCGCCGCACGGTAAAGAGTGGAAATGGATGATGGAAAGCGTGCTCGGCGTACCCGCGCGGCGCACCCATCAGTTCGAGCTGGAATCGGTACGTAAAAATACCTTCCCCTATCGCTGCCGCTGCCAGCAGCATCAGCTCACCGTCCGCCGCCATAATCGCGTGGTGCGTGGTGAAGCCACCTACCGCTGCGTCCACTGCGGCGAACCATTAGTTGCCGAAATGTAACTAACGGAAATATCTGGAAGTTTTCTGACCTGACTGATTGCATCTGACAACCACATTCGCTACGTTGCGGGCTCGTTTTGAGATGGAGTTCGTGATGTACCGTAATTTGTCTTTTGCCGTGGCGTTTGTGGCGGCAGCACTCTCCGGGCAGGCCTTAGCCGAGGGTATTAACAGCTTTTCCCAGGCGAAAAGCGCGGGCGTAAAAGTCAATAGCGACGTTCCCGGCGATTTCTACTGCGGCTGTAAAATTAACTGGCAGGGTAAGAAGGGTGTTATCGATCTGGAATCCTGCGGTTATAAAGTGCGTAAAAATGAAAACCGCGCCAGCCGCGTCGAGTGGGAACACGTCGTTCCGGCGTGGCAGTTCGGCCACCAGCGCCAGTGCTGGCAGGATGGCGGACGGAAAAACTGCGCCAAAGATCCGGAATACCGCAAGATGGAGAGCGATATGCATAACCTGCAGCCCGCCGTCGGTGAGGTGAACGGCGATCGCGGCAACTTTATGTACGGGCAGTGGAACGGCGGCGAAGGTCAGTATGGCCAGTGCGCGATGAAGGTCGACTTTAAAGAGAAAGTCGCCGAGCCGCCAGAACGTTCACGCGGCGCCATCGCGCGCATCTACTTCTATATGCGCGACCGCTATCAGCTGACCCTTTCCCGCCAGCAAACTCAGCTGTTCAACGCCTGGAACAAAATGTATCCGTTAGCCAATGGGAGTGCGAACGCGACCAGCGCATCGCCAAAATTCAGGGCAACCATAATCCATATGTGCTACAGGCTTGCCAGGCGCAAAAGAGCTAACCTACACTAGCGGCAATTGTTATTTTGCCCTGCCCTCTCCCGGCGGAGAGGGCTTAGCCACAGATGGAATTCAGACTATGCGCATCCCTCGCATCTATCACCCAGAATCACTCACCGTCGGCACGCAGGTTGCCCTATGCGAAGATGCGGCGAATCACGTCGGGCGCGTTTTGCGCATGGGTAAAGGCCAGGCCATCCAGCTATTTGATGGCAGCAACCACGTCTTTGATGCCGTGATCACCGACGCCGGTAAAAAGAACGTGACGGTTGAAATCCAGAGCAGCGCCCTCGACGACCGAGAATCTCCCATCCATATTCACCTCGGTCAGGTGATGTCGCGCGGCGATAAAATGGAATTCACTATCCAGAAATCGATAGAACTGGGTGTAAGCCTCATTACGCCACTTTTTTCCGAGCGCTGCGGGGTTAAACTGGATGCCGAGCGTCTGAATAAGAAGATTCAGCAGTGGCAAAAAATCGCGATTGCCGCCTGCGAGCAGTGCGGTCGCAACCAGGTTCCGGAGATTCGCCCGGCGATGGACGTTGAGGCATGGTGCGCCGAGCAGGACGATGCGCTAAAGCTCAACCTGCACCCGCGCGCCAGCGCCAGCATCAACACGCTGCCGCTGCCGGTGGAACGCGTGCGTCTGCTGATTGGCCCGGAAGGCGGCCTGTCGGCGGATGAAATTGCCATGACCGCACGCTACCAGTTTACTGATATTCTGTTGGGGCCTCGCGTTTTGCGCACAGAGACTACCGCACTCACCGCCATCACCGCACTGCAGGTGCGCTTTGGTGACTTGGGTTAAAGGAGAACAATAATGATCAAGCTCGGCATCGTGATGGATCCCATCGCAAGCATCAACATCAAGAAAGACACCAGCTTCGCTATGCTGCTGGAAGCACAGCGTCGCGGCTATGAACTCCACTATATGGAGATGAACGATCTTTACCTGATCAACGGTGAATCCCACGCCCGTACACGTCTGCTGAGCGTTGAGCAGAACTACGACAAATGGTACGAGTTCGGCAGCGAGCAGGATATTAAACTCGCCGACCTCGAAGTTATCCTGATGCGTAAAGATCCGCCGTTCGACACCGAATTTATCTACGCCACCTACATTCTGGAACGCGCAGAAGAGAAAGGGACGCTTATCGTCAACAAACCGCAGAGCCTGCGCGACTGTAACGAGAAGCTGTTCACCGCGTGGTTCTCCGACCTGACCCGGAAACGCTGGTCACCCGCAACAAAGCGCAGCTGAAAGCCTTCTGGGAAAAACACGGCGACATCATCATGAAGCCGCTGGACGGCATGGGCGGCGCGTCGATCTTCCGCGTGAAGGAAGGCGATCCGAACATTGGCGTTATCGCCGAGACCCTGACCGAGCTGGGCAGCCGCTACTGCATGGCGCAGAACTACCTACCGGCCATCAAAGATGGCGATAAGCGCGTGCTGGTCATCGACGGCGAGCCGGTGCCTTACTGCCTGGCCCGTATTCCGCAGGGTGGTGAAACGCGCGGCAACCTGGCCGCCGGTGGTCGTGGCGAACCGCGTCCGCTCAGCGAAAGCGACTGGGCTATCGCCCGTAAAGTCGGCCCGACGCTGAAAGCCAAAGGCCTTATCTTCGTTGGCCTGGACATCATTGGCGATCGCCTGACGGAAATTAACGTCACCAGCCCGACCTGCGTGCGTGAAATCGAAGCGGAATATCCGATTTCCATCACCGGCATGCTGATGGATGCGATCGAAAAACGTCTGCAAAAATAGTACGTTGCTTTAATACGGCGGGAGGGAACCCGCCGCCAACCTGGCGTTCAGCAAGGCAAGCCAGGTGACAGCCGTGCACTTTCCCCTCATACTGGGCATTGCTGCTTTTTGAAACAGGACAAGAACCTCTGATAATGAATTTACAGCATCATTTTCTTATTGCTATGCCAACCCTCCAGGATCCCATCTTCCGCCGTTCCGTGGTTTACATCTGCGAATACAACGACGACGGAGCAATGGGCATTATTATTAATAAACCGCTGGAAAATTTGCAGGTTGAAGGGATCCTCGAAAAACTGAAGATCGCCCCGGAACCTCGCGATCCGTCGATTCGCCTGGATAAGCCCGTCATGCTTGGCGGCCCACTGGCAGAAGATCGCGGGTTTATCCTGCACACGCCGCCGGCGTCGTTCTCTTCCAGCATCCGCATCTCCGACAATACGATCGTCACCACCTCACGTGATGTGCTGGAAACCCTCGGTACCGAGCGCCAACCGTCTGAAGTGCTGGTCGCGCTGGGCTATGCTTCCTGGGAAAAGGGGCAGCTGGAGCAGGAGATCCTCGATAATGCCTGGCTCACCGCGCCAGCCGATTTCAATATCCTGTTTAAAACCCCGATTGGTGAACGCTGGAAAGAAGCGGCAAAGCTGATTGGCATTAATATCCTGACCATGTCAGGTGCTGCGGGGCACGCATAATGAGTGGAACACTGCTGGCTTTCGATTTTGGCACGCGCAGCATCGGCGTGGCGATTGGCCAACGTATTACCGGCACTGCCCGGCCACTGGCCGCCATCAAGGCGCAGGACGGTACCCCAGACTGGAACATCATTGCCCGTCTGCTTAAAGAGTGGCAGCCTGAAACGGTCATCGTCGGTCTCCCGCTGAATATGGACGGTACCGAGCAACCGTTGACCGCGCGCGCGCGTAATTTTGCCAATAAAATTCACGGACGTTTTGGCGTGCCGATTACGCTGCATGATGAACGTCTGAGCACCGTTGAGGCTCGCGCCGGGCTGTTTGAACATGGGGATTCAGAGCGTTGAACAAAGGCAGCGTTGACTCCGCCTCAGCCGTGGTGATTCTGGAAAGTTATTTCGAGCAGGGTTACTAGCCATAGGCAGCCCGGGAATCATTTCCCGGGAACACGCCAGAAGAGATCGCTCGCCGATTAGTGGCGCAGATTCTCGTTCGCCCAGCTTACCGCCTGCGTTCTATTCTTCACGCTCAGTTTGCGGAATACGTTATACAGGTGCGTGCGAACGGTATTTTCACTGATGAACAACGCACGGGCAATATCCATATTGGTCGCGCCGTGACGTAATTCATTCAGAATTTCACATTCACGTTCCGTCAGCGGCACGCTATCGTGATTTTCCGGAGTATGTTCAACGGCATACATGGCTGGGTGCATCACGCTCAATTCAGCCGTCTGCTCGCCGTTTAAGACCGCTTTGACGCCCTCAATTAAGCGCGATTCTTCGTCGTCATGACGGAACACGCCATACAGTGCTGGCCACTGCGCCATTTCGTATAATTCATACTTCTGCGCACTGTTAATAATTAACAAGCGAGGGAATCAAACTGCGTGCGGATAATATCACGCCAGATGCCGTTCAGTTTTTTGTTGGAAACAGCAATATCGAACAATACCACAGTGCCCTTGCTAAGGCGCTGCATCAGCGGTTTGTTGATATTATGTACATCGACGGAAACTGAAAGTAATTCAGTAAGATAGTTTGCAAACGCGTTTGCTTGTACTGACGGGTGGGTGATTAAGATAATCTTCCGGGAATTAGATACACTCTCAGTTACTTCAAACATTTTGAAACTCTCCATAGTCTATATCCACCATCATGGTGATTTAATAAGTCAAAGCAAAGGCAAACCTAATACCATTAATAATAAGAACTAACCGACAAGTGAAACTTTATTTCATAAGATTAGTCCTAATTACATAAATAGGATAGAACGAAGACCTTGGAAGTGTCAAAAGAATATCAACCTTTTTTTGTAAGCCTACGCAACACAATGTAATTAACTAATTACAAAGCCCTCATACCTATGGCGTAATGACTCATACCATATTAGAATAAACGTCGTAGGAAGTTTTGTTTCCGCCCTTTGAAAATCACTCAGAAATTACAAATAAGTACATCCCCGCAACAGCGACAATAATTAAATTTACAAAACAAAAAGAGAAATTGATTATTATCCCAGCGATGAATATTAAAATAAAACGGCCATCACATTTTTGCCTTCAATTATGTGATAGCCGAATTCATTGTTTCTCAATGGCGCTCGCCAGACGATCATGCTGGCGAATAACTATACGTTTTTCCTTTTTATAGCATCCCGGCTTTCACTCGCTGCTGGTAGCTCTGGCTGAAGGTCTGCATTCCGCTTTGCAGCCCAGTCTGCATCACTCCAGCAATCTGATGCGTTTTACCCTCGCGAATCAAGTTACTGACGGCAGGCGTGTTGATCAGCATTTCAAACAGCGCCACTCGCCCACCCCGACTGTCAGGCTGTAGCTTCTGCGCCAGCACCGCGCAGAGACTGCTGGCAAGCTGGTTGCGAACCGGCTCTTTTTCCTGAGCAGGAAACACATCAACCAAACGTTCGATCGCCTGCGCGGCGCCGCGCGTATGCAGCGTCGCCAGCACCAGATGGCCGGTCTCTGCCGCCGTCAGCGCCAGGCGAATCGTCTCGCTATCGCGCAGCTCGCCAAGCAGAATGACATCCGGATCCTGACGTAACGCCACCCGCAGCGCCTCCGCGAAAGAGGCTGTATGCTGCCCGACTTCCCGTTGCTGAATCAGGCAGCCTTCGCTGGCATGCAGAAACTCAACCGGATCTTCCAGCGTCAGAATATGCCCGCCAGATGATGATTGAGGTGGTCGACCATCGCCGCCAGCGTGGTCGATTTACCGCTACCCGTTGCCCCGGTCACCAGAATCAATCCGCTTTCTTCGTTTAACATCTCAGCCAGAGCAACCGGCGTATGCAGTTCAGCAAGCGTCGGACACTGTGTGGGCAGAATGCGTAGTACCAACGATGACCCATGGCTGTGGGCAAACGCACTGGCACGTAATCGTGGACAGCCGGGAAGCGAGACGGAAAAATCAAGCTGCCGATGTCGTTGCCACGCCTGCTGCTGACTCTCACTCAGCCAACTGGCCATCAATACTTCGGGATCCGGGCAGTAAACGGCGCAATTTCCAGCTTACCCTCCCTGCGCCAGCGCGCGTTTGCGCTGCTACACAGGTGTAGATCCGAGACATTATGCTTTACACTAAGCGCCACGATTTCTTGTATATCCATAGACCCACCAGCCCATATGAACGATATTGCGCATAACCTGGCACAGGTCAGGGAGAAAATCTCAGCGGCAGCAGCGCGTTGCGGCCGGGATTCAGAAGAAGTAACGCTGCTTGCAGTGAGTAAAACAAAACCTGCGAGCGCTGTCGAAGAAGCCGTTGCTGCGGGCCAGACCGCATTTGGTGAAAACTACGTTCAGGAAGGGGTAGAGAAAATTCTCCACTTTCGCGAGCAGGGAATCACCTCGTTGCAATGGCACTTTATTGGCCCACTGCAGTCCAATAAAAGTCGTCTGGTTGCCGAGCACTTCGACTGGTGCCACACCGTAGACCGGCTGAAAATTGCCGTTCGCTTAAGCGAGCAGCGTCCGGCCAACTTGCCGCCGCTCAACGTGCTGATTCAAATCAACATCAGCGATGAGCAGAGCAAATCAGGCATTCCGCTGGCCGAGCTTGACCCGCTGGCGGCCGACATTGCCGCCCTGCCGAATGTCTGCCTGCGCGGCCTGATGGCGATTCCCGCGCCGGAAAAAGAGTACGACCGGCAGTTTGCCGTTGCCCGCGAAATGGCTGTAGCATTCGCGCGACTGAAAGCAGACTACCCGACCGTAGACACGCTATCTCTGGGCATGTCTGACGACATGGAAGCCGCTGTTGCGGCAGGTAGTACAATGGTACGCATTGGCACCGCGATTTTTGGTGCGCGTGATTACACAAAAAAATAAGGAACCCAAGGAACGCCATGAAGACGTTGACCTTCCTGCTCTCTACAGTGATTGAACTGTATACAATGGTGCTACTGCTGCGCGTCTGGATGCAGTGGGCGCGCTGCGATTTTTACAACCCGTTCTCACAGTTCGTGGTGAAGATCACGCAACCGATCGTCGGCCCGCTGCGTCGCGTCATTCCGCCGATGGGCCCGCTGGACAGCGCTTCGCTGCTGCTGGCCTTTATTCTGTGCGTGGTGAAAGCCATCGTGCTGTTTATGGTCATCACCTTCCAGCCGATTATCTGGATCTCTGCGGTGCTGATTCTGCTCAAGACCATCGGACTGCTGATCTTCTGGGTGCTGCTGCTGATGGCGATCATGAGCTGGGTCAGCCAGGGTCGTAGCCCGGTTGAGTTCGTGCTGATGCAGCTCGCCGAGCCGCTGCTGCGCCCTATCCGCCGGCTGCTGCCGTCCATGGGGGAATCGATTTTTCTCCGATGGTGCTGGTGCTGCTGCTGTATGTCATCAATATGGGCATCGCCGAAGTGCTGCAAGCCACCGGTAATATGCTGCTGCCAGGACTGTGGATGGCGCTATGAGTGCCGTCACTCCCTGCGATGACGGGCTGGTACTGCGGCTGTATATTCAGCCAAAGGCCAGCCGGGATGCGATTGTTGGGGTACATGGCGACGAACTAAAAGTCGCCATCACCGCCCCGCCCGTTGATGGGCAGGCAAATGCCCATCTGGTGAAATATCTCGCCAAGCAGTTTAAGGTCGCCAAAAGCCAGGTCATCATCGAGAAAGGTGAACTGGGGCGGCATAAACAGGTTAAAATTATTCATCCGCAACAGATCCCATCGGGCGTCGACGCCCTGAAACTTTAGGATATCCCATGCAAAAAGTTGTCCTCGCGACCGGTAACGCCGGTAAAGTGCGCGAGCTTGCTTCGCTGCTCGGCGATTTTGGTCTTGATATCGTCGCCCAGACCGAGCTTGGCGTAGAGTCAGCCGAGGAGACCGGGCTGACCTTTATTGAAAACGCGATTCTCAAAGCGCGCCACGCCGCACAAGTGACCGGCTTACCGGCCATCGCCGATGATTCCGGTCTGGCGGTTGACGTTCTCGGCGGCGCGCCGGGGATCTACTCCGCGCGCTACTCCGGCCTCGACGCCAGCGACCAACAGAACCTGGAAAAGCTGCTGGAAACCTTAAAAGACGTGCCGGACGACCAGCGTCAGGCGCAGTTCCACTGCGTGCTGGTGTATATGCGCCACGCCGAAGACCCCACGCCGCTGGTGTGCCACGGCACCTGGCCGGGGTGATTACCCGCGCGCCGGCAGGCCAGGGCGGCTTCGGCTACGATCCTATCTTCTTTGTGCCGTCGGAAGGCAAGACCGCCGCTGAGCTGAGCCGCGAAGAGAAGATTGCCATCTCCCACCGCGGTCAGGCGCTGAAGCTGTTACTGGAAGCCATGCGTCATGGTTAAGCTGCCCCCGCTGAGTCTCTACATTCATATCCCGTGGTGCGTGCAGAAGTGCCCGTACTGCGACTTCAACTCGCACGCGCTGAAAGGTGAAGTGCCGCACGACGACTACGTACAGCATCTGCTGAGCGACTTAGACGCCGACGTTGCTTACGCGCAGGGACGTGAAGTGAAGACTATTTTCATCGGTGGCGGTACACCGAGCCTGCTGTCAGGCCCGGCGATGCAGGCTCTGCTGGACGGCGTTCGCGCGCGTCTGACGCTGGCCTCTGATGCAGAAATCACCATGGAAGCCAACCCGGGGACAGTCGAAGCTGACCGCTTCGTCGAGTACCAGAGGGCGGGCGTTAATCGCATTTCTATCGGGGTACAGAGCTTTAGCGACAGCAAGCTCCAGCGTCTTGGGCGCATCCACGGGCCGGAAGAGGCCAAACGCGCCGCGCGCCTGGCGAGCGGTCTGGGGCTGCGCAGCTTCAACCTCGACCTGATGCACGGCTTGCCCGAACAGTCTCTGGAAGAGGCGCTGAGCGACCTGCGCCAGGCGATTGAACTGTCGCCGCCGCATCTCTCCTGGTATCAGCTGACTATCGAACCCAATACTCTGTTTGGTTCGCGCCCGCCGGTGCTGCCGGACGACGACTCGCTGTGGGATATCTTCGAGCAGGGTCATCAATTGCTGACCGCTGCAGGTTATCAGCAGTATGAAACCTCGGCCTATGCCAAACCGGGCTATCAGTGCCAGCACAACCTCAACTACTGGCGCTTTGGCGATTATCTGGGCATCGGCTGCGGTGCGCATGGCAAGGTGACGTTCCCGGACGGCCGCATTCTGCGTACGGCGAAAACGCGTCATCCGCGCGGCTATATGGAAGGGCGCTATCTGGAGCGCCAGCACGACGTTGAGAACGCCGACAAGCCGTTTGAATTCTTTATGAACCGCTTCCGTTTACTGGAAGCCGCGCCGCGCGCCGAATTCAGCGCCTATACCGGCCTGGACGAAAGTATCATCCGCCCACAGTTGGATGAAGCGCTGGCCCAGGGCTACCTGACCGAGTGCGAGCAATACTGGCAGATAACCGAGCACGGTAAACTGTTTTTGAACTCACTGCTTGAACTGTTTCTTAGCGAATAAATAATAAATATATTTCGCCATTATTTATAATGGCGAAATATATCACTCAGCTTTACCGAGTGGTTACCCCAATACTTACCGAATAATTTCACCATCAATATTTAAATAAGATATTAATAGCCAATAACGAATATGTAATAAATATAACCCAGCGCACAAAAACCGCATTTAATGCACAGATAACTGAAAATTGTGAGAGTGGTAGCTTAAAGCTGTCTGACAACCAGGATAATATGTCATACAGAAATTCAACGCTGTCCCTCTAGATATAGACCACAATAATGAATGTGCATGGAGCCTATTAATGAAATCTCTCTTTTTTCGCAAAACGCTAATCTGTGCGTCGCTTTTCGCGTTGTTTTCCGCTGGGGCCGCTGCGGCTGAAAAAGTGACGCTGAAACTGGCGCACAACCTTGAGCGTAGCCACGTGGTGCACCAGGCTTTTGAAGAAATGGCCAAAGAGGTCAAGCAGCTGTCAGACGGCAAGATGACCATCCGTATTTACCCAAGCAGCCAGATGGGCAGCGCGCGTGAAACCATGGAGCTATTACAGAACGGCGCGCTGGATATGACCAAAGGTTCCGCCAGCGATCTGGAATCTTTCGACAACGTTTATGCCATTTATAATTTGCCGTTCTTATTTAAAGACCAGGCGCATTTTAATAAAGTGGTATTCGGTGATGTCGGCAAAGAAATTATGGACTCAACGAAAGAAAAAGGATTCTTCGCCCTTTCCGCTTATGTTGCCGGTACCCGTAGTTTTTATGCCAAAAAACCGATTACTAAACCAGAAGATTTAAAAGGGCTGAAAATTCGCGTTCAGGCCAGCCCGACCACCATAAAAATGATTGAATTAATGGGTGGTTCGCCCACACCTATTTCATTCGGTGAAGTTTATACCGCAATGCAGCAGGGCGTGGTGGACGGTGCGGAAAATAATGTCCCATCGTGGGTGCAAACACGTCATATTGAAATTGCCAAAGTCTTCTCTGAAGATGAGCACGCCTCTATTCCAGACTTCCTGGTGATCTCCACCAAAACCTGGGACAAGCTAACGCCGGAGCAGCAGCAAATTCTGGCGAAAGCTGCCACCGACTCGCAGGTTTACCAACAGAAGCTGTGGAACAAAATCGACGCTGACACGCGCGCTCAGGCGAAGGCCATGGGCGGCGAGATCGTCAAAGTCGACAAAGCGCCGTTCCGCGCTGCGGTGCAACCGCTGTTTGACGATTTCAACAAAGATCCGAAACAGGCCGCGCTGCTGGCCAAATTTGAAGCCGCCGCAGAGTAATTCCCTTGCGGGCCAGCATCTGGCCCGCCTTCACCAGGATAACAAACGATGATTTTTACCCGCACTAAACAGGCGGTGGACCGCGCGATCGCCGCGTTCTCCGTCGCGGTCATGGTGGCGCTGGTCGTCTGCGTCGTCTGGCAGGTATTCAGTCGCTATGTGTTAAACCAACCCAGCACGCTGACGGACGAGCTGGCGCGCTTTCTGATGATTTGGGTTGGCCTGCTCGGCGCAGCCTATACCGTTGGCGCACAGCGCCATCTGGCGATCGATCTGCTGGCCATGACGCTCAAACCACGTAAGCAAACGCTGCTGGGCGTGGTGATTAACCTGCTGATTTTTCTCTTCTCCGGCTCGGTGATCGTCACCGGCGGCCTGAAGCTGATAGCCAAAACGCTGGCCACCGCACAGGTCTCCGCCGCGATGCAGATCCGATGGGCTACGTCTATCTGATCCTGCCGTTGTCCGGCCTCATCATGATGTTCTACGCGCTGTGGTTTATCGCCAACGGCCTGATTAGCCTGAAACAGTCCGCAGAAGGAGCGCGCTAATGGACGGGTATATTGCTTTAACGCTGTTTGGCGCTTTCTTCGTGCTGGTATTTATCGGCGTGCCGATTTCGTTCTCTATCGGCATCGCGACCGTTGCCTCAATGCTGCTGATGTTCCCGTGGGATATCGCCGTCATTACCGTCTCTCAGCGTCTGGCCAACGGTCTGGACAACTTTGCCCTGCTGGCGATTCCGTTCTTTATCTTCGCCGGGACGCTGATGAACAGCGGCGGTATCGCCATCCGCTTGATTAACCTCGCACAGGTGATGGTGGGCCGCGTTCCCGGCTCGCTGGGCCACGTCAACGTGCTCGCCAACATGATGTTCGGTTCCATCTCCGGTTCGGCGGTAGCCGCGGCGGCGGCGGTGGGCGGCACCCTGCACCCGATTCAGACCAAAAAGGGTTATGACCCGCGTTTTCCACGGCGGTTAACGTCTCGTCGTGCATTACCGGGCTGCTGATTCCGCCGTCTAACGTGCTGATCGTCTTCTCGCTGACCGCGGGCGGCGTGTCGGTGGCCTCGCTGTTTATGGCGGGCTATCTGCCAGGGATTCTGATGGGCCTGGCGATCATGGTGGTCTGCGCGATTATCGCGAAGCGCCGCGGCTACCCGGTTTCCGAGCGCCCAACCTGCGCCCAGGCGGCGAAAGCCTTCTTCGACGCCCTGCCGAGCCTGCTGCTGGTGATTATCGTGATGGGCGGGATTCTGGGCGGTATTTTCACCGCCACCGAAGCGTCGGCCATCGCGGTGGTTTATACCTTTATCCTGTCGGTGATTATCTATCGCGAAGTGAAGTGGCGCGATCTGCCGAAACTGATCCTCGAGTCGGTGGTCACAACCTCCATCGTACTGCTGTTGATCGGCTTTTCCGTCGGTATGTCGTGGGCGATGACCAATGCGGATATTCCCTACATGATCAGCGACACGCTGATGGGATCTCGGAGAATCCGCTGGTGATCCTGCTGCTGATTAACATTGTGTTATTGATCGTCGGCATCTTTATGGATATGACGCCTGCGGTACTGATCTTCACGCCGATCTTCCTGCCGATCGCCCAGGACCTGGGCATGGATCCGGTACACTTCGGCATCATGATGGTCGCCAACCTGTGCATCGGCCTGCTAACGCCGCCGGTGGGCAGCGCACTGTTTGTCGGCTGCTCTATCTCCGGGGTGAAGATCCAGCAGTTAATCAAGCCGCTGCTGCCCTTCTACGCCGCGTTGCTGATTGCGCTGATGATGATCGCCTACATCCCGCAGATCTCGCTGTTTATTCCGCAGCTGCTGGGGCTGATGTAACACCCTATCTTGCGCAAAAAAAAGCCGCCAGTTAACTGACTGGCGGCTTTTTCAATGATGGCTTATGACTACTTCAACGTACCGACCAGCGCTTTGCGGCTGTCTTCCAGCGACACCACGCGGCTGCATACATCTTTACCAAACGCCTGGAAATCCGCTTCCTGGTTTTTCCACTCGTTCTGAATAGCGGTTTGCAGGCCGCCAAGGCTGCCCAGCACGCCCTGTAGCGGGTTACCGCCGCCTTTCAGCACCGCTTTGGCGCCCATCTCGTTAATGCTGTCTTGCAGAATACCGCCCATCGCCTGATTGACCAGCTGCTGGCCGTCTGCGCGTACCTGATCAATGGCTTTATAGTGGAAGGTTAAGCCATCGCTACGATGCTCAATAATGCGGTTCATCTGTTCTTTGAGCTGCGCATCGAGCTTGGTCAGGCGACCGCGCATATTGCTGCTCTCGCCACTTCTTTGGCGATAATTTTATCCAGCGCCACGCGGCCTTTTTCTACCCGGCTGCGTGCGCCATCGTCGATCCACGGCAGCGCGCTGCGCAGCTCGGTCTGATAATCTTTGGCCTGTTCACGCTGGCCGGCGTTAACGTATACGCCTTGCCGTTGTAGGTGACATCGCCGTTAGGGGTAATAATAAGATTGCCGTTTTCACCTTGCACCTGCACGGTTTGCGGCTTGAGCACCACGTCATCGCGTGGCGTAACGCTGCACTGGTAGTCAGCGTGGGCGGTCATCGCCGTGAACGAGAGTACTGCCGTCAGCAGCGTTTTGCGCATCATAACTTTCCCTCAGTACAAATCGGGCCAGCAAATGCTGGCCCGTATGCTTATTTAGTCCCACCAAACGTCAAAAAGTTCGCTGGTGCGCACTTCTTCAAACTTGCGGTCTTCCAGCCACTTGCGGACCAGCGCCTGATGTTCTTCGGTGCACTTGCCCACTTCCTGGGTGCAAATCAGACCTTCCCAGGCCAGATAGCCGCTGCCGTCAAACGCCAGCTTGTTCGGCTCGATCACTTCATCGATAAACTGATCAACAACCTGATCGATCTGTTCTTCGCTGGTGCCTTCCGGGAAACGCCACGCTACAGAGAAGCCGATTTCCTGAAATTCATCGATGTGCATTTTTTTACGCAAACGACGGCTACGATTCTTTGCCATTTATTTCACCCTCTCGAACATTAAGTCCCATACGCCGTGGCCAAGACGATGACCACGCTGTTCAAATTTGGTTACCGGGCGCGAATCCGGGCGCGGTACGTAATCCTGAGTCTCGGACAGGTTCTGATACCCGTCGATGGAGGACATCACTTCCAGCATATGTTCCGCATAGGGTTCCCAGTCGGTTGCCATGTGGAAGACGCCGCCCAGCTTGAGCTTACTTTTCACGAACTGGGCAAACGGCACCTGAACGATACGGCGTTTATTATGACGCGCTTTATGCCACGGGTCAGGGAAAAAGAGCTGCACCATGTTCAGGGAGTTGTCCGGGATCATCTTGTGCAGGACTTCTACCGCATCGTGACACATCACGCGCAGGTTATCGACACCCTCTTCGTGCGCCGAGGCCAGGCACGCGCCCACGCCCGGTGAATGCACTTCAATCCCGAGGAAGTTCTGCTCCGGGCGCGCTTTGGCCATCGCCACCAGCGAAGCCCCCATACCAAAACCAATCTCCAGAGTGACCGGCGCATCGCGGCCAAACAGCGCGGCGAAATCGACAGGCTCTTCGCTAAACTCAACGCCCATCACCGGCCAGTAGTTTTCCAGCGCGTGTTCCTGCCCTTTGGTCAGTCGCCCCTGGCGACGAACAAAACTACGAATGCGGCGCAGCGGGCGGCCGTTTTCATCAAAATCCGGTGAAATGACGTCGTTCTTCATAAAAATAAGTCTGCTTGTGAGAGTGTTCGGGAAACGGGCATTATCCAAAGTTAGTTGCCGGATGCAAGCACCGGAAAGTTCCTGTTTACAGCATAGTACCGCTGTGCTGCAATCTGGCACCCTAATCGCACGATATCGGAAGCACGGTTTTGACTATGCAAGCGTCTCAATTTTCAGCCCAGGTGCTGGACTGGTACGACAAATACGGGCGTAAAACCCTGCCCTGGCAAATTGAAAAGACGCCCTACAAAGTATGGCTGTCTGAGGTGATGCTGCAACAGACTCAGGTTGCCACAGTTATCCCTTATTTTGAGCGGTTTATGTCACGCTTTCCCACCGTCACCGACCTCGCGAACGCGCCGCTGGACGACGTCCTGCATCTGTGGACCGGCCTGGGCTACTACGCCGCGCGCGTAACCTGCACAAGGCCGCTCAGCAGGTTGCCACGCTGCACCATGGCCGTTTCCCGGAAACGTTTGACGAAGTGGCGGCGCTGCCCGGCGTGGGCCGTTCTACCGCCGGGGCGATTTTATCGCTGTCGCTCGGTAAACACTTTCCCATTCTCGACGGCAACGTAAAGCGCGTGCTGGCGCGTTGTTATGCCGTGGACGGCTGGCCGGGGAAAAAAGAGGTCGAAAAACGGCTGTGGGAGATCAGCGAACAGGTCACTCCTGCCAATGGCGTTTCGCGTTTTAATCAGGCGATGATGGATCTGGGCGCGATGGTGTGTACCCGCTCAAAACCCAAGTGCTCGCTCTGCCCGCTGGAAAAAGGCTGCATCGCCGCCGCCAACGGCAGTTGGGCGCAGTATCCGGGTAAAAAACCGAAGCAGACCATCCCCGAGCGTACCGGCTATTTTCTGATGATGCAGCACGACCGCGAGGTGTTTTTACAGCAGCGCCCGCCTAGCGGCCTGTGGGGCGGTCTATACTGTTTCCCGCAGTTTGCCGATGAAGCGGCGCTGCGCGACTGGCTGGCCGAGCGGCAGATTCCGGCAGACAAGCTGACCCAGCTTACCGCTTTCCGCCACACTTTCAGTCATTTCCATCTGGACATTGTGCCTATGTGGCTTAGTGTGTCCTCATTCGCCTCATGCATGGATGAAGGCAGCGCTCTCTGGTATAACTTAGCCCAGCCGCCGTCGTTGGGCTGGCCGCACCGGTTGAGCGCCTGTTGCAGCAGTTACGCGCCGATTCACTCGTTTAACGAGCGGCGAAATAAGAGGATTGATTATGAGCAGAACCATTTTTTGTACTTTCCTGCAGCGCGACGCCGAAGGACAGGATTTCCAGCTCTACCCCGGCGAGCTGGGAAAGCGCATCTATAACGAGATTTCGAAAGAAGCCTGGAAGCAGTGGCAGCACAAGCAAACCATGCTCATCAATGAAAAGAAACTCAATATGATGAATGTGGAGCACCGTAAGCTTCTGGAAGAGGAAATGGTTAACTTCCTGTTTGAAGGCAAAGATGTGCACATTGAAGGCTACACGCCGCCAGAAAAACAGTAAGGGCCCGACGGCCCTTTAAGACAACAACAACACGCGCTCCCGGAATGATGAAAAAAAGAATATTTGCACTGGCATTGATAGCGCCGTTGCTTGTTTCCTGCTCGGGTTCAAAAAAGGGCGATGCCTACAATGAAGCCTGGGTAAAAGACACCAACGGTTTTGACATTCTGATGGGTCAGTTCGCCCATAATATTGAAAACATCTGGGGGTTTAACGAAGTTCTGATCGCCGGGCCGAAAGACTACGTTAAATACACCGATGGCTACCAGACGCGTAGCCATATCAACTTCGATGACGGTACCATTACCGTCGAGACCATCGCCGGTACCGACCCCGCTGCGCGCCTGCGCCAGGCCATCATCACCACGCTGCTGATGGGTGACGACCCCAGCTCGGTCGACCTTTACTCCGACGCCGACGACATTCAGATTTCCAAAGAGCCGTTCCTGTACGGCCAGGTGGTCGATAACACCGGCGAGGCTATTCGCTGGGAGTGGCGCGCCGCCCGCTTCGCCGACTATCTGCTGCAAACGCGGATGAAAAAACGCAGCAATGGCCTGCACATTATTTATAGCGTGACCATTAATCTGGTGCCAAACCACCTTGATAAACGTGCGCACAAATATCTGGGTATGGTGCGGCAGGCTTCACGCAAATACGGCATCGACGAATCGTTGATTCTGGCAATTATGCAGACTGAATCGTCCTTCAACCCGTATGCGGTCAGCCGTTCCGACGCGATGGGCTGATGCAGGTGGTGCAGCATACCGCCGGGAAAGACGTCTTCCGCTCGCAGGGGAAATCCGGCACGCCAAGCCGTAGCTTCCTGTTCGATCCGGCCAGCAACATCGATACCGGGACCGCCTATCTGGCGATCCTCAACAATATCTACCTTGGCGGTATCGACAACCCAACGTCACGCCGCTATGCGGTGATTACCGCCTATAACGGCGGTGCGGGCAGCGTGCTACGCGTCTTCTCTAACGATAAGGTGCAGGCGGCGAACATCATTAACAGCATGTCGCCAGGGGATGTCTATCAGACGCTGACCACCCGCCATCCGTCGGCGGAATCGCGTCGCTATCTCTACAAGGTGAATACGGCGCAGAAAAGCTATCGCCGTAAGTAACAATTCTCACAAACGCAGCCGCTTCCTCCCGATTTGCCCAGGATGAAGCGGCTTCCCCACCTGAACTTCCTACAGAAATGTTAGTTTTGTCACTATTTCGTTGTGCAAAGTAAAAATAATTGCAATTTTTTGCGGCGCTTAACAATGTCTCATCACAGCCATTGATAGAATCAGCACAAATAATGCCTTCGGATGTTATTACACGAACGCCTGTCCGGTCCTATTTGTGAGGAAATTAACATGAATTTAAAGCTGCAGCTTAAGATACTGTCCTTCCTGCAGTTCTGCCTGTGGGGGAGCTGGCTAACCACGCTGGGCTCGTACATGTTTGTAACGCTGAAGTTCGATGGTGCCTCTATCGGCGCGGTGTACAGCTCACTGGGTATCGCCGCCGTCTTTATGCCAACGCTGCTGGGCATCGTGGCGGATAAATGGATTAGCGCCAAGTGGGTCTATGCTTTTTGTCACCTGGTGGGGCAGGAACGTTATTTATGGCCGCCGAGGTCACCACGCCGGGGCGATGTTCTTCGTTATTCTGCTTAACTCGCTGGCCTATATGCCAACGCTGGGCCTGATTAACACCATCTCCTACTACCGCCTGAAATCGGCTGGCATGGACATCGTTACCGACTTCCCGCCAATCCGCATCTGGGGCACCATCGGCTTTATTCTGGCGATGTGGGCGGTGAGCTTCTCCGGCTTCGAGCTGAGCCATATGCAGCTGTACATTGGCGCTGCGCTGTCGGTCGTGCTGGTGCTGTTCACTCTGACACTGCCGCACATTCCCGTTTCTAACCAGCAGCAGAAACAAAGCTGGAGCAGCATGCTGGGGCTGGACGCCTTTGCGCTGTTTAAAAACAAACGCATGGCGATCTTCTTTATCTTCTCCATGATGCTGGGCGCGGAACTGCAGATCACCAACATGTTCGGCAACACCTTCCTGCATAGCTTTGATAAAGATCCGCTGTTTGCCACCAGCTTTATCGTGCAGCACGCCTCGGTGATGATGTCGATTTCACAAATCTCCGAGACGCTGTTCATCCTCACCATTCCGTTCTTCTTAAGCCGTTACGGTATCAAGAACGTGATGCTGATTAGTATCTTCGCGTGGATGCTGCGCTTCGGCCTGTTCGCCTACGGCGACCCAACGCCGTTCGGCACCGTGCTGCTGGTGCTGTCGATGATTGTTTACGGCTGCGCCTTCGACTTCTTCAACATCTCCGGTTCGGTATTCGTTGAGAAAGAAGTCCGCCCGGAAATTCGCGCCAGCGCGCAGGGTATGTTCCTGATGATGACCAACGGCTTCGGCTGCATTCTCGGCGGCATGGCGAGCGGGAAAGTGGTGGAGATGTACACCGTAGACGGTATTACCGACTGGCAGAGCGTATGGCTGATTTTCGCCGGCTACTCGCTGGTGCTGGCGGTGGCGTTTGTTGGGCTGTTTAAATATAAACATGAGCGTACGCCTGCCGGTGTACAGACGGTCGCCCACTAACGTAACGTAGCCCGGCCGAGCAAAGCGACGCCGGGTTCAAGCAGCGAGCAGTCCCGGCGTCGCTTTGCTCGGCCGGGCTACTACATCCTCGATAGCACCCATCCTACGGACAGTAAATCGGCGCTGCCGCCGGGGCTTAAATTCCGCGTAATCAGCGCGTTATCCATTGCTATCAGCGCGCCCTCATCCCAGCCATTCTCCAGTAAATTCTGGGCGTAATCCTGTACGTAGCGCAGGCCGTTCATCCCACCGCGCGAGACCAGATTGCTGTCCGGGTTCACCGCCATTAAACGCAGCAGCAGCGCGTGCAGATGACGACGATTCCAACCGCCAGCGCCTTGCGAACCGTGGCGAATCCGCTCTCTGCTTCGCCACGCGCGCCGGTCAGGCCAAACTTATGAAACTGACGTTCGCCCGCGGTCGCCTGCGATGAACGCGCTGCCAGCTCTCGCGCAACCAGGCCACGGCAGATATCACTCACTTCACTGCACAACCGCTGCGGGTTGACCTCACCCAATCTTCCTGCGGCAAAACAAAGCAGCCCCAGCGCGAAAATACCGCCCTTATGGGTGTTCACGCCGCCAGTTGCCGCGTACATAGCCTGCTCACAGGCGATGCCCATCGGGCGAATCATTCGCAGCTGCTCGCTGGCAGGACTATGCGCGTGCTTATCCCCCAGCTCCGCAAACCGAGGGAACCACGGAGAAATGGCGGCAATGCTGCGAACAAACAGCGCGTGGTCCATATCCCGGTGCGCGCCGTTGTTGTATTTATCCACCAGCCCGGCTTTGGCGTGAGCTCAAGCTCCTGCCACAGCGCCTCTTCCACGAGCGCCGCGATGCACGTGGCGTTGGATTTAGTCGCGAATAAACCAGTCATCAATCATCTTCTCCACGCAGCCAACTACCTGCTCGAGCGGATGCTTACGCGAGCGAGAGCAGGCGTGGGCCGGTTCATCGCAGATAAGACAGCGTCGCATATGACTCCCCAACGATAGCCGTCCCACGTGTCCGGCCCGTGGGCAGATAACGTCGAGATCCCACAGCCGCCCTAGCGGATGGCTCTGTTCCAGCGCCGCACAGCGGGCTTTGATTTCCGGCGCCTGATGCGCCACGCACCACATAGCTTCCGGCCGGTAGGCAGCCAGAAGACCTGGCGATCCAATACCTGCCAGCCATTTTGCCACAGCAGTTGATCGCACATCTGCAGCGCCACGCCCATGGTATTGCGATAGCGCAGGCTGTTTTTAACCGCCCCGGCGTCACCAGAGTAAGGGAAATAATCGGTTGTTGATAATGCGTTAGCCAGTCAGCCTGACGCGCCGCGCGGCTCTCTTTCGCCGCCAGCAGCGCCTCCAGGCTGACACCCGCCTGCACGGGTGTCACGGTGGTCATAATGCTACTCCTTCACCTGACGTACTGTGTCAATCACGCTACCGTCGCGATAGCGGATTACCCGACAATTTTATCGGTAAATTCAATCGGCTTCGGCAGGCCGGTTAGCGAGACCGCGCGGTCATACAGGGTTTCGATATCCACCACCTTCAGCCCGGCCACTACCAGCCGTTCACGGATCTCCGGACGCGCCGGATTCACCGCGATGCCATGGTCGGTGACCAGCACATCAATGCTTTCGCCCGGCGTCAGGCGCGTGGTCACTCGCTTTACTACCGTCGGAATGCGGCTACGCAGCAGCGGGGCCACCACGATGGTCAGGTTCGCCGCGGCGGCAACGTCACAGTGCCCACCGGACGCACCGCGCATGACACCGTCGGAACCGGTGATCACATTCACGTTGAAGTCGACGTCAATCTCCAGCGCGCTGAGGATAACCACATCAAGCTGGTCGCAGCAGGCCGCCTTGCTGCCGGGGTTGGCGTAGACGTTGGTCGAGATCTCCACGTGGTTCGGGTTACGTGCCAGCGACGCCGCCGCCTGGCCGTCAAAGCATTGGGTATCGAGCAGTTTTTCGATCAGCCCTTTTTCATGCAGATCCACCAAGCTACCGGTAATACCGCCGAGCGCAAAGCGAGCAGTCACGCCGCTACGCTCCATCTTCTCTTCCATAAAGCGGGTACAGGCGGTTGCCGCCGCACCGGAGCCGGTCTGCATGGAGAAGCCCGGTTTGAAGTAGCCGGAGTGCTCAATAACCTCCGCCGCATCGCGGGCAATTTTCAGCTCGCGCGGGTTACTGGTGACGCGCGCCGCGCCAACGCTGATTTTCGCCGGGTCGCCGACGCTCTCAACCTGCACAATGTAATCAACCTGATCCTGCACCAGGCTGGCGGGCATATTCGGGAACGGCACCAGTTCTTCGGTCAACAGCACCACCTTGCGGGCAAAATGCGCGTCGACCATGGCGTAGCCCAGTGAACCGCAGCAGGACTTGCCGTGCGTGCCGTTGGCGTTGCCAAACTCATCGCTGCACGGTACGCCGAGAAACGCGACGTCTATCTGCAATTCACCGTCCTGTAGCAGCTTCACGCGACCGCCGTGTGAGTGGATTTGTACCGGCTCGTCCATCAACCCGTGGGAGATGGCATCCGCCAGCTTGCCGCGCATGCCGGAGGTGTAGATGCGGGTAATCACGCCGCTTTCGATATGCTCAATCAGCGCGTCGTTGCAGGTCATCAGCGAGCTTGAGGCCAGCGTCAGGTTCTTAAAGCCCATCTGTGCAAGTTTCGCCACCACGTTATTAATCACCCGGTCGCCTTCGCGGAATGCGTGATGGAACGAAATGGTCATGCCGTCTTTAAGGCCGCAACGCGTCACAGCCCGCTCGACCGAGTCGCACAGCTTGCGGTGATGTTTGGCCTCGATATCGCCCAACCATGGCGTAGTGCTGTGCGCCGTATCAAAAGGTTGAAGCGCCCGCAGATGGGGGAAATTTTCGTGAAGAAGTTCTGTCTGATTCATTGTTTTATCCTTAACGACGCACGCCGGAAGCCGCCGCGCGTTCCAGCACCCGCTGAGCGTGGTCAATAATCGGCGCATCCACCATTTTGCCGTTGAGCGATACGACGCCCAGCCCGTTACGCTCGCCCTCTTCCGCGGCTTCAATCACCCGTTTCGCATGGTCAACTTCCTGCTGCGTTGGCGCGTAGGCGTTATGTAAGAGGTCAATCTGTCGTGGATTAATCAGCGATTTGCCGTTAAAGCCCATCTTGCGGATCAGCTCCACTTCCCGCAGGAACCCGGCTTCATCGTTAACGTCTGACCACACCACATCGAAGGCATCAATATGAGCGGCGCGCGCGGCGTGCAGCACGGCGCAGCGGGCGTAGAACAGCTCGGTGCCGTCGCCGCGTTCGGTCTGCATGTCCATCACATAGTCAAATGCCGCCAGCGCAATGCCGATAAGCCGCGGAGAGCTGCGGGCAATCGCCACGGCGTTAATTACGCCAATCGCCGATTCAATGGCTGCCATTACCCGGGTGGAGCCCACTTCGCGCCCGCACTCACGTTCAATGCGCTCAAGGTGGCCTTCCAGCTCAAAAATATCGTCCGAGGTATCGGTTTTCGGCAGGCGAATCACGTCAACGCCGCCACGAACCGCCGCTTCCAGATCCAGCAGGCCAAACGGCGTGCTGAGCGGGTTGATGCGCACAACGGTTTCAATGTCCTGATACATTGGATGCTGCAGGGCATGGAAGACCAGCAAACGCGCGGTGTCTTTCTCACGCAGCGCCACCGCATCTTCGAGGTCGAACATGATGGAGTCGGGGCGATAGATAAACGCGGTGGAAAGCATGGCGGCATTGGCGCCCGGCAGGAACAACATACTGCGGCGAAGTTTACTCATCACAGTTTCTCCCAGGCAATTTGCTGCGCATCCGTTGCGCGCAGCACCGCGCTTTGCAGACGGGCGCGGATAACACAGTCCAGCGCGCCTTTGTCTTCGACGATAACCAGCCCCTGCTTCACGCCCATCGTGCGCAGGGTCTCTGCTACGATCTGGCGAATCTGCTCGCCAAACTGCTTCATCACTTCACTGTGGATGACAATCTCCAGCTCGCCGTCGGCGGGGGCGATTTTCACCATCAGGTCGCTGGACTCCTGCGTTCCGGCCAGCGCCTCCCTTACGATTTTCATGATTTAGTCCTGATAGTTATGCAACTTCCGCACTGTAATGCGCTTCTAAATGCGCGAAAGTGGATGCCGGGACAATGTCCCGGATTCGAGAAAATTGCTGCGTTTTCAGTAAGCGGCGCACTTCCGATGCCGAGATGGCGTTTCCCGTAATCTTAATGCGCGGTATCTCCACCACCGTGATGTCGCCCTCCAGCAGTGCGTGCAGCGTCTGGTTGTACTGCCGGGTGACATCGCAAAAGGGTTCAGAGCCGATGAAACGATGGGTAATACCCAGCGTCGGAGCGATGTTATTGCGAAATAACAGCACGTCGATTTCGCTCCACGCCTGCTGCACTTTGCCGGACTCTTTCAGGAAGTAGGCCGGGAAAGTGGCGCGGGAGATGATGTACTGCGAGCCCTCATGCACAGTGACGTTGGGCAGATGCGCCACGCCTGCCCGCACCATTTCCAGACGGCCAGGAACGGGAAGAACGACGCGTCCTCGCGTACCACAAACAGGTGCAACCAGTCACACTGCGCCGCCGCCGTTTCCACCAGATGACGGTGGCCGAGGGTGAACGGATTCGCGTTCATCACGATGGCTCCCACCTTTTCCCCCGGCCTGCGTTTCTGGCTGAGCGCGCGGCAGTAACGCTGGATCCCCTGCGGGGTGTTTTCCATCAGCACCGCGTTGTTACCGCTTTGGGCAATGGGCCAGAAACCGCTACGGGCAAAGCGCTCCTTGTTGCAGGGACGCGTGCAGAGGAACAGGTGGAAATGGCCCAAGGCCAGCGCCACGTTCTCCACCTCAGCCAGCAGACGGGCACTCAGGTTGGCGCCGCGCTGGCGTTCATCAACCGCCACGCATTTGATAACGTTCGCCGCCAGACCTGCACAGCCCACCAGCGTTTTCCCGGACCAGGCTTCAACAAACAGCGAGATGTCGCTGTCCATGCCAAGACCGCTATCAACCAGCAGCGAACGAATCGAATCCAAACGTTCCGGATGTTCCGCTACCTGGGTAACCCGGAAATCGAAAGTGGGTTGCGTGTACATCGTGCCGCCTTACTTAGTGCGCTGCCGTCAGCGTGTTCGCTGGCGCTTCCATGATGATGTTGCTGAGGTGGCCGATATGCTCAATTTCCACCTCAATGCGATCGCCTTCCTGCATAAACAGCGGCGGGTTACGCTTTTTGCCGACGCCGCCTGGGGAGCCGGTGATGATCACATCGCCAGGGCTCAGGCGGGTGAAGGTGCTGATATATTCAATCAGTTCCGCCACCTTGTGGATCATGCTGCTGGTGTTGTCGTCCTGCACCATGCGGCCGTTCAGCCAGGTGCGGATGGCAAGCTGGTGTGGGTCAGGAATTTCATCCGCCGTGGTCATCCACGGCCGAACGCCCCGGTCTGACGCCAGTTTTTTCCCGCGGTAAACCACGTGTGCTGCCAGTCACGGGCGGAGCCATCCATATAGCAGCTATAGCCCGCAACGTGACGCAGCGCGTCTTCACGGCTGATGTTCTCGCCGCCCTTACCGATAATCACTGCCAGCTCGCCTTCGTAGTCAAACTCACGCGAATGACGTGGCTTCAATACCGGCGCGTTATGCGCCGTCTGGGAATCCGGGAAGCGGACAAACAGCGTCGGCGCGGGGTTATGCTGGTCAAACTCTTTGCGTTTTTCGGCGTAGTTCATGCCCACGCAGAGGATCTTTTCCGGGTGCTCAATCACCGGTAAAAAGGTCGCGGCGTCCATCGGTACATCCACCGCATCATTAAGATAGCGCGTGGCGTCCGCCAGCCCGTTGCCCTCCAGCAGCGCCTTCAGGTCAGCGTAGCGGTCGCCCAGACGGCGGCCTAAATCAATCATCCCCTGGGTCTTTACGATGCCGTAGCTGCGTACGCCCTGATAGATAAAGCTTGCGAGTTTCATTATTCAGTCCTGATTAAACGAGGAAGTTGCCCAGTACCAGCAGCGAGATAGAGACGTTAATCGCCCCACCGATACGGGTTGCAATCTGTGCGAACGGCATCAGGCTCATACGGTTACCGGCGGTCAGAATGGCCACATCACCGGTACCGCCCTGCCCGCTCTGGCAGCAGGAGACGATGGCGACATCAATCGGGTGCATGCCGATTTTTTTACCGACGAAGAAGCCAGTGGCGACCAGCGCCGAAACGGTGCTGACGATAACCAGCAGGTTGCTGACGGTGAAAGCGTTAACCAGCTCCTGCCACGGGGTGATAGCCACGCCCACGGCAAACAGAATTGGGTAGGTCACGGAGGTCTGGAAGAATTTGTAAACCACCTGAGAGCCTTCCAGCAGACGCGGAGAGGCGGCGTTGCAGAGCTTCACCAGGACAGCCATAAACAGCATGCCAACCGGCGCTGGCAGGCCAATCAGCTTGTGGCCCAGCATCCCAGCATGTAGAGCAGTACCGCCAGCAGCGCGCCGGAAGCGATGGTGGTAACGTCGGTTTTACCGGATACCGTTGGCTGCGAAGATTGCGTATCCGCGTTAGCGCGGTTTGGCATCAGCTGGCCTTCACCGGTCAGGTGCGGATAGCGTTTACCCAGTTGGTTAAGGCAGCCAGAGATGATAATGGCTGTCAGGCCGCCGAGCATGACCATCGGCAGTACGCGACCGAGCGCCACGCCCTGATCCATATGCAGCAAGGTGGCGTAACCGATAGACAACGGAATCGCGCCTTCACCGACACCGCCCGCCATAATCGGTAGAATGATAAAGAAGAAGATCTGGAACGGCTCAAGACCCAGCGCCATCCCCACGCCCATGCCAACAATCATGCCGACGATTTCTCCGCACAGCATCGGGAAGAAGATGCGCAGGAAGCCCTGAATCAGCACCGTACGGTTCATGCTCATAATGCTGCCGACGATAATGCAGCAGATATAGAGATAGAGAATGTTGGTCGATTTATAGAATTTGGTGGTCGACTCCACCACCACGTCCGGTAACAGGCCGTAATAGACCATTGCCGAAGGAATAAAGGTGGCGCATATCGCTGCAGCACCGAGCTTACCGACAATCGGCAGACGCTTACCGAACTCGCCGCAGGCAAAACCAAAAAACGCCAGCGTCGCAACCATCACCACGATATCGCTCGGCAGCTTGCCGCCCAGACAATCAATCGCGATAAGTACTCCAGCCAGCAAAAACAGCGGCAGTGGAATAATGCCAACTTTCCAGGTGTCCATAATATGCCACCAGCGTTCTTTAAGCGCCGGACGCTGAATTTCTATCGGATCGTGGGTAACAGAGAATGAATCATCAGTTGTGCTCATAATGAAGCCCTTTTGGTTATTTTGTGTGTTTAGCCTAAGGGCTTAAAGGCTTACTTTATGTGAGTAAAAGCATATTAAAACCGAAGTTTTAATGGCACCTATGGTTTTAATGGTTTCTTTTATTTAATGTGATTGACGCCTTATTTATAAGCGTGGTTTTTATGGTTTCTTTTCTAAATTGCACAAATAAATAACATTTATTAATTTAACCTTAATTAAACCCACTTTTCAGAAAATTACCTGTCAGGGGCGGCTGTGCAAGGATCACAAGTTTCCGGCAAACAGGCTGGCATCGTCAAAAAAGATGATATATTGGCGGTATCCATTGCGGCCCTGCGTGAGAGTAATGAAAGTATCATTCCAGATAAAACTGTTTATTTCGCTGGTTGCCTTTTTCTCGGTGCTTTTTGCGCTGCTGGGTAGCTATTATTATATCGATATGGGCCGACAGCTCTATCAAGAGATGAGCGGCCGCGCCAAAATACAGGCGGAAGAAATTGCCATCATCCCGAGTTTGCGTAAACAGGTTGCCGATAAAAATATTCCTGCCATCCATGATTTTATGCAACGATTAGCCGCGCGCAGCGACGCCAGCTTTATTGTCATTGGCGACAATGAAGGCCGGCATCTATTTCATTCAGTATTTAACGATCGCGTAGGCACCACGCTGGTCGGCGGTGATAACGAAGAGGTGTTGCGGGGTAAAAGCACCACCACGATTCGCCAGGGCGGGTTAGGCATTTCGCTGCGCAGCAAAGCGCCTATTTTTGATGACCAGGGCAAAGTGATAGGATTGTCTCCGTCGGCTACCTCACCAGCTATCTCGACAGCATCACCGTCAACAAGGTGGTGAATATCCTGATTGCCGCCGTCCTGCTGCTGCTGGCGCTGTTCATCTTCTCGTGGTTCTTCACCCGCAGTATTAAAAAGCAGATTTTCTCCCTGGAACCCCGCGAGATAGGGCTGCTGGTACGCCAGCAAAAGGCGATGATGGAGTCTATCTACGAAGGCGTTATCGCCATGGACGATAACCTGCGTATCGAGGTGATTAACCAGGCAGCCAGAAAGCTGCTGGGCCTTAGCCTTCCGGCGCGTCGGCTGCGGGACAGCTAATTAGCGACGTCATTACCCGATGCCGTTCTTCAACCGCAACACCATGCTAAAGCAGGACACGCACGATGAGATCTGCCATTTTAACGATCTGACGGTGATCGCCAGCCGCGTAAGGATCATGATGGAGAATTCGCTTCAGGGTTGGGTGATAACCTTCCGCGATCGCAACGAAATTGACTCTCTCAGCGCACAGCTAAGCCAGGTGAAGCGCTACGTTGATAACCTGCGCATCATGCGCCACGAACAGCTCAACCGAATGACCACCCTCTCCGGCTACTGCATATGGAGCGCTACGATGAGGCCATTCGCTTTATCCAGGCCCAGTCAGAGCACGCCCAGGAACTGCTAGACTTTATCTCCTCACGCTTTAGCTCACCAACAATGTGTGGCCTGCTGCTGGGAAAGCTGCTCGCGCCCGTGAAAAAGGCGTGGCGTTACGCTTTGACCCAGGTTGCCTGATGGACAGGCCGTTTGTCCCGCTGACGGAGTCCGAGGTCATCTCCATTATTGGTAATCTGCTGGATAACGCCATCGAAGCCACGCAGCGCGCCCCGATTCCGCATGAACCCGTAGAAGTGATGATCAAGCTGAACGATCGAGAGTTAATTATCGAGGTTGCCGATCAGGGGATCGGCATTAAACCGGAGATCCGCGAGCGGATATTTGAACGCGGGATCACCACCAAAACGCAGGGCGATCACGGGATTGGGCTGTATCTGATCGAAAGCTATGTCACCCAAGCTGGCGGTTTAATCGAAGTTGCCGATAACACGCCACGCGGCACGATTTTCTCACTGTTTATTCCTGCAACGGGAACGGTCAGATGTACCTCACAGGAATTGGAAGATACCGACTATGCAACATGAACTTATCGATGTACTGATCGTTGAAGATGAACATGAACTGGCGCAGCTACACGCGGAGCTTATCAGCAAGCACCCACGCCTGCGGCTCGTCGGTATCGCCCCTTCACTGGCGGACGCTCAGGCACAGCTCAAGAGCAAGCAGCCGCAGCTATTGCTGCTGGATAACTATCTGCCTGACGGTAAAGGCATTACGCTCATCAGCAACCCCATGCTGGTGCAGGCCAACTGCTCGGTCATTTTCATTACCGCCGCCAGCGACATGAACACCTGTAGCCTGGCGATTCGTAACGGCGCCTTTGACTACATCCTCAAGCCGGTATCGTGGAAGCGTCTGAGCCAATCACTGGAACGCTTTGTGCAGTTCGCCGAGCAGCAACGGGTATGGAAAATCGTCGACCAGCAGAACGTCGATTCGCTCTACCAACTCCAGGCCAAAAATTATCGTCAGGACAGCGGCAGTAAAGGCATTGAGGAGAAAACGCTGGAATTGGTGCGAAAGCTGTTTAACGACCAGGCCGCACACTGCTTCTCTGTGGATGAAGTGGTCAGCGAAACGGGTTTGAGTAAAACCACCGCCCGCCGATACCTGGAACACTGTGTAGAAGCGGGCTTTTTAAGCGTGGAAATGCTGTATGGCAAGATTGGACACCCGCGCCGTATGTACCGACGCAGCGCCGCATAACCCCTCATCTGCGGGATGAGGGGCCCGTTTTATTTCAGTACATAGCCGTACAACCGGCTGATACCGTCAGCATCCTTCTCGCTGTACACCCCCTGAAGCTCCGGCGAAAAGCCCGGCAGCAGGTTCACGCCCTCTTCCAGCGCCAGGAAATAACGCTGTACCGCACCGCCCCACACTTCCCCCGGCACCACGCACAGCACGCCCGGTGGATACGGCAGCGCGCCTTCAGCGGCAATGCGCCCTTCCGCTTCGTTAATACGCACCAGCTCAACATTACCGCGAATAAACTCGCTGTTGGCGTCCTGCGGGTTCATCACCACTTGCGGCAAACTCTCTTTGCGGAACATCGCCTTTTGCAGGTCCTTGACGTCAAAGCTGACGTAAAGATTGTGCATCTCCTGACACAGCTCGCGTAGCGTATAGTCACGGTAACGTACCGGATACTTGTTGTAGATAGTCGGCAGCACGTCGGCTAGCGGCGTATCGTCCTCGATATGCTGTTCAAACTGGCCGAGCATTGCCACCAGCTGCGCCATTTTTTCCGGCGTTTCCGCAGGGGTTAGCAGGAACAGGATCGAATTCAGGTCGCATTTCTCCGGCACGATACCGTTCTCACGCAGATAGTGGGCAAGAATCGTCGCCGGAATACCAAACTCGGTATATTGCCCGGTTTCCGCGTCGATCCCCGGCGTGGTCAGCAGCAATTTGCACGGATCCACGAAGTACTGATCCTGCGCATAGCCCTCAAAACCGTGCCAGCGCGCGCCAGGCGCGAAGCTGAAGAAGCGACGCTCGCTGGCAATCGTTTTGGTTGGGTGATCCTGCCACGGGCGACCATCCACCATCGGCGGGATAAACGGCTGGATCATCTTACAGTTCGCCACAATCGCCTTACGCGCTTCAATCCCCTGCTCGACGCACTCAGCCCACAGACGGCGCCCGCTCTCCCTTCGTGGATTTTGGCGTTGATATCCAGCGCCGCAAACAGCGGGTAAAACGGGCTGGTTGAGGCGTGCAGCATAAAGGCGTTGTTCAGCCGTTTGTGCGGGCAAAAGCGCGCCTGGCCGCGAATATGGTTATCTTTTTTGTGGATCTGCGAGGTCTGCGAGAAGCCCGCCTGCTGTTTGTGTACCGATTGGGTAACGAAAATGCCCGGATCGTTTTCGTTAAGATCCAGCAGCAGCGGCGAGGTGTCGGACATCATATCGATAAACTGCTCATAGCCTACCCATGCGGAGTCAAACAGAATGTAGTCGCAAAGGTGGCCGATTTTATCCACCACCTGACGCGCATTGTAAATAGTGCCGTCATAGGTGCCCAGCTGAATGATCGCCAGGCGGAACGGACGCGCATCATCGGCTTTCTCCGGCGCGGCTTCACGAATCTGTTCGCGCAGGTAACGCTCGTCAAAGCAGTGCTCATCAATGCCGCCGATAAAACCGAACGGATTACGCGCCGCTTCCAGATAGACCGGCGTCGCGCCAGCCTGAATCAGCGCGCCGTGGTGGTTCGATTTGTGGTTATTGCGGTCGAACAGCACCAGGTCGCCGCGGGCCAGCAGGGCATTGGTCACCACCTTATTGGCGGCGGAGGTGCCGTTCAGCACGAAGTAGGTTTTATCGGCGTGGAACACCTTCGCGGCAAACTTCTGCGCGTGCTTGGCAGAGCCTTCGTGAATCAGCAGGTCACCGAGCTTCACGTCGGCGTTGCACATGTCGGCACGAAAGACGTTCTCACCGAAGAAGTCATAAAACTGGCGGCCCGCCGGATGTTTTTTAAAGAACGCGCCGTGCTGATGCCCCGGACAGGCAAACGTGCTGTTACCCATTTCAACGTACTGAGTCAGGGTATTAAAAAACGGCGGCAGCAGCTCTTCTTCATAGCGACAGGCGGCGGTTTCCAGCTCCAGCCACTCCTGATCTTTACCGCTGATGACCGCCTCTACGCCGTTTGGCACGCTGATATCATCGCTTGTCAGCACGAACACCGGCAGCTTAAATCCGGTGCGTTTGAGTAACGTAAGAATGCCGCTGTGGCTGTCGGCCACGGTAATGACGACTGCTGCCACATCGGTAAAGTCGGTACTATCCAGCGCCACCACGTCACGATGGGTGGAAAGGCGAGAGACCAGTTCACGACTGGCAGCAATGTTCATTGATTTCATAAGCGCAACGACCCACTCAGGGAGAGTAAAAGTCCTGGGCAGAGCATTGGCTCTGCCCACGAAGCGTCTGGGTGCAACTGGGTTACAGCTCCGACCGCCAGACATCAGTAAAAGCAGACATGGTCTAATCTTACTGTTGTCCTGCAGTGAGCGTGCGTTGGCGTCACCGCATGGTGAGCAAAGAGAATGGGGCAGACCTTCGCGAGCAGGCGAAGCGGCATTGGCGATGTAATGGCGAAGATGTCATTGCAGGCGGCCCCGATTCAGGAAAGGAGAAATTTCGCGCAATCATGGCACCATTCACCAGAGGGTGCAAGACGAAATTTTTATGCACTAATACCACGGAGAAACAAGCACTGAACCGATTAATCAGTCCATAATAATGCAGGACTTATCGATAAGTAACAGGAGTTAACGTGGTAATTGGCCCATTTATTAATGCCGGGGCGGTGCTCGTCGGCGGTTTGATCGGCGCGCTGTTAAGCCAGCGTCTTCCGGAGCGTATTCGCGTCTCCATGACCTCGATCTTCGGCCTCGCCTCGCTGGGTATTGGCCTGCTGCTGGTGATCAAGTGCGCCAATATGCCGGTGATGGTGCTGGCCACACTGATGGGGCGCTGATCGGTGAGTTTTGCTATCTGGAAAAAGGGATCAATAACGGCGTTTCCTGGATGCAGAAGCGGCTGCTCAAGCCGGGCAAAAGCCGGGAGCATGAAAACGTCATCCAGAGCTTCGTGGCGATTATCGTCTTGTTCTGCGCGAGCGGTACCGGGATTTTTGGCTCAATGCACGAAGGGATGACCGGCGACCCGACCATACTCATCGCCAAGTCGTTTCTCGATTTCTTTACCGCCATGATTTTCGCCTGCTCGCTCGGCTTTGCCGTCTGTGCCATCAGCGTGCCGATGCTGGTCATCCAGCTGACGCTGGCGTTTTGCGCCTTTATGATCCTGCCGCTGACAACCCCGGCAATGATGGCCGATTTCACCGCCGTCGGCGGCCTGCTGCTGTTGGCCACCGGCCTGCGCATCTGCGGAATCAAGATGTTCGCCGTGGTGAATATGCTGCCCGCGCTGCTGCTGGCGATGCCTATTTCTGCCGCCTGGACCGCCTTTTTTGCCTGACGTCGCGTGCAAAATACGCAAGGTGATGATAGATTGTGCAACTCGCCGCAAAATTTATAATTTTCGTTGACGAGGCGAGGCGATTACGGTTTAATGCGCCCCGTTGCCCGGATAGCTCAGTCGGTAGAGCAGGGATTGAAAATCCCGTGTCCTTGGTTCGATTCCGAGTCCGGGCACCACTTATTCAGAAAACCCAGCCTATGGCTGGGTTTTTGCTTTCTGGCGTTCCGATAAATTTCCGCTTCCAGAAATAGCTACGCCACCTCATCCAACCCTGACTCAAAGATGCGCTTGCGCAGAGTGGCGATCGTGTTCGACAGCGCTTTTTCCTGCTGGCGGAAATAGGCCTGTGGGTCGGCAAGCGTTGACACCAGCAGCCAGGATTTCTCTTTCTCAAGCGCGAGCATTTCGGCCTGCAGGCTGGCAATTTGCTGCTGCGTGGCGCTGATTTTACGCAGCAGTAGCGTGAGATCGTTCAGCCTTTCGCTCGCCATCATTGGCTCATGCTCGCGCATGAGTCGGGCTAGCAGATTACGAATAGTCGGCAGATCGCCACGTTGTCGCGCCTGATTGAGCTGGGCCATCATCTCGTTAGCTTCCGCCTTCAGCGCATCGTCGACCAGATCCGGGTGACAAAGCTTACTCGCCTGGCGCCACAATCGTTTGAGTTCCTGACGATCCTCCTGCGCCATATTTTCATGATGCTCGCGGCGTTTTTGCGCTTTTTGCTGCTGATCGCGCCAGGTGTCATACTGTTCGCGCGCTTCGTCACGCGCACGTTGTTCGCGGGAATCGTCGTCATGACACATTTCGGCGCGCTTACGCAGCGAGGCTTCCGCCAGGATCTTTCGCAGCCTCAGCACCTCGGCCATCAGCGGCCCAGATGCTGCATATAAAGATCGTTAAACTCATCAAGCTGAGTCAGCCTTGCGTTCCTGGCATCAAGCAGCGCCTGTAGCTGGGTTTCCAGCGCTTTTAGCTCCAGTTTGCTGGCCGCAATGCGCGGATCCTGCCAGTGAGTCATCGAGCGCTGGCTTTGCAGCCAGCTGACGATGGCGTTCATCGCCTCGCCATAGCGCCGGGACTCCAGCGCCTGAATGATGGCGTCAATCGCCGGATCGTCAATGTCGCCTTTCAGGTGCGAAATCTGACTGGCAATGATCTCATCATCTTCCAGTTCAATGGCATTTTTGATGATTTCCAGCCGCTTGATGGGTTTACTCATGGGGCGTTTGCTCGGCGTCCTGACCGTGGGAATGGATCGCAGAGTAGCACTCGTTCCGGTGCGCCGTCAGCCGCTATGTCATATTATAAGTGACGTTATTTCAGTCGCTTAGATTTTCGATATGAAGTATAGACTTAAGTCGAACTGACGGCGGTTAATATCGTTACTCTGCCAGCGCCTGCCGTAAATCGTCGCGCAAATCGTCAATCCCTTCAATGCCCACAGAGAGGCGAATCAGCTGTGGCGTAATGCCGTTGGCGAGTCGCTGCTCCCGCGGGATAGACGCATGGGTCATGCTGAACGGCTGGCTGACCAGGCTTTCCACGCCGCCCAGGCTCTCAGCGAGCGTAAACAGGCGCAACTTTTTGATCACCGCTTCTGCCCGTTCGGCATCGCCTTTTACCACGATCGAGATCATCCCTCCCGGCTGCGCCATCTGGCGGCGGGCGAGCGCATAGTCTGGGTGCGATTCCAGCCATGGGAACCAGACCTTTTCCACCTGCGGCTGCTGCTCAAGCCACTGGGCAAGCGCCAGCGCATTGCTGCTGTGGCGTTCCATGCGCAGCGACAGCGTGCGGATCCCGCGCAGGGTCAGGAAGCTACTGAATGGATCGAGCACCCGCCGACAGCGTTTTGCAAATAGCCAAGCTGCTCCGCCAGCGTCGGGTTATCGCCCACCACCGCAAGACCGGCGACAACGTCCGAGTGGCCGTTGAGGTATTTGGTGGCGGAATGCACCACAATATCAAAGCCGAATGCCAGCGGGCGCTGAATAACCGGCGAGGCAAAGGTGTTATCCGCCACGCTGATGAGCTTATGGCGGCGGGCGATGCTGGCGATTGCCTCCAGATCGGCCAGTTTCAGCAAGGGGTTGGTCGGCGTCTCGACCCAAATCATGCGCGTTTCCGGGCGGATAGCCGCTTCCAGCGCCGGGAGCGAACCGGGTTTGACCCAGCTCACCTGCAGCCCTGCGCTGCGCCGACGCACGTTTTCAATCAGCCGGTAGGTTCCCCATAAACATCATCGACGGCAACGATATGGCTGTCTTTATCCAGCAGCTCCAGTACCGTTGAGATGGCCGCCAGGCCTGAAGCAAAGGCGTAGCCGCGGCTGCCGCCTTCCAGCTCAGCAATCGCGGTCTCCAGCGCCGTTCGCGTCGGGTTGCCGCTTCGCGAATATTCATAGCCGCTGTGCTGGCCCGGTGCCGGTTGGGCATAGGTTGATGTTGCGTAAATCGGCGGCATCACCGCGCCGTGGCTATCGGTAAAAGTGCCGCTGTGTACGCTTAGAGTGTCGAAGGTTTTCATTATTCATTCCTTATTGTTCAAGACGATTGCGCCAGCTCGTGAGGAGATCGCTGCGGGTAATAAGGCCGAGAAAGCGCTCGTTATCCACCACCACGGCCACCTGGCCACGATCAAAAATCGGTTTCAGCGCGCTCTCAGGCGCGGTGATGTCGAGGGTTTCAACCTCCTGCGTCATGGCTTCGCGCACCGGCAAACCAAAGCGTTGGCTGTCGCCCTGCACGTGGCTCAGCAAATCCCACTCATCGACGATTCCCACCACCCTTCCCTCTTCCAGCACCGGGAGCTGTGAGATGTCATACAGGCGCATACGAGCCAGCACGGCGGCCAGGGTATCCTCGGGAGCGGCGGTGACGGTGGCGCCTTCATCATGGCGTAGGGCAATAAAATCACTCAGATCACCACGCTGTGTGCGGGCCAGCAGGCCCTGCTGGCGCATCCAGTCGTCGTTGAACATTTTCGACAGGTACTTATTGCCGCTGTCGCAGGCAAAGGTCACCACCCGTTTCGGCGTGGTTTGCGCGCGGCAGTAGCGCAGCGCCGCCGCCAGCAGCGTGCCGCTTGAAGAGCCAGCCAGAATCCCTTCCACCTGCAGGAGTTCGCGGGCGGTAGTGAAGGCTTCACGATCGCTGATGCGTAATGCCTTACGTACGTTATCGATGTGCGCTAATGGCGGGATAAAATCTTCGCCAATTCCTTCAACCAGCCAGGATCCCGCTTCCTGATAACGGCCGCTTTCGACCTGATCGGCGAGGATCGATCCGGCCGGATCGGCCAGCACAAACTCGGTGTGCGGCGAGTGTTCGGCGAACCATGCCTGCAGGCCGCCCAGCGTACCGCCCGATCCCACGCCAACGACGATGGCATCAATCTGCCCGTCGAGTTGCTGATACAGCTCCGGCGCGGTGGTTGTGGTGTGAGCCAACGGATTGGCGGCGTTATTGAACTGGTCAATGTAAAAAGCGCCGGGGAGCGTTTTCGCCAGCCGCTGCGCGTAGTCCTGATAGTACGCCGGATGCCCTTGCCAACGTCAGAGCGGGTCAACACCACCTGAGCGCCAAGGGCGCGGAGGTGGAAAATCTTCTCGCGGCTCATTTTGTCCGGTACGACAAGGATAAGTTTGTACCTGCGCTGGGCGGCAATCAGCGCCAGCCCAAGCCCGGTATTGCCTGCGGTCGCTTCAACAATGGTGCCGCCAGGCTCCAGCAGCCCTGCTTTTGCGCCTCGTCGATCATCGACAGCGCCACCCGGTCCTTGATTGAACCGCCGGGGTTCTGGTTTTCCAGTTTCAGAAACAGGCTGCACGGTCCGGTATCCAGCTTATGCAGCTGCAGTACCGGCGTCTGGCCGATAAGTTCGGTGACGGAATGGTAAACGGTCATACGCTTTAATCCTGATATATGAGCAATGACCAGAGTGTAGGACTGTAAAAAATGGATGATAAAGAACCTTTATCTGCTCGTTAGCGCAAATTGGAATATGACCTGCTATTTAGACATGTGGATAGAGAGACGTTTAGTCGTACAGAGGGATTGATGGCTAAAAATGGGGGATTTGCCGTATTTTCAGCCACCAAAGCGGCTTCAGAATGCGCCTTTTGCCGCATCACAGCTTTCTATTGTTGAACTTTATCTAAGGAGTTCTCGCCGCCTGCCTGGGGATGCTGGCGAGATGACGCGTTGAGGAACCCGCCACAAAGGCGGGTTCCTGTCACTGATAAACAAACGTCACGCCAATAATCGACTGTACGTTGCCCGCCGTTACCTGGCCGTGGGTTCGCGCATAGTTGGCGGTCAAGCCAAGGCTCACGGCCGAGGTGCTTACCGTGCCAAGCGATACCGTGCTGTTGGCAGGCACAACGCTACCGTTACGGGTAAGCTGGACGCCAACCCCACTTGCGGGCGAAGCCGATGCGGTGTTGGTGAAAATGGAGTTCGCCGAATCCTCCGTCGTACCCGACAGGTAGTAACTGAGCTTTTGACTCTGTGCACAGTAAACTGTCAGCGGAATGGATGTTGAACCGGGGTAATCCGGCAGCGTCACCGTGACGTCTCGCGCAGAGACGTCACAGCCTCCGGTGGGCACCACCACATTGTTGTTGGCGTAGATATTCCAGACAAACTGGAAATCGTCGTTATTTTTATTGTTGGTCTGGCGAAGGATCAGAACGGCAATAAGCGTTCCGGCGCTAATTGCCACGCCGCCGGCGGAGCTAATCGGCGTCAGATAGAGCATCGTGGGCCAGGGTTTATCGGTTTTCGAGTTGTAAATTAGCCGCGCGGTCTCCGTGGTGGTGGGAAACGGATAGCTGGAACCATTGTATTTGACGGTACCGGAGAAACTGGACAACACGCCACCGTATGCCGACCCCCGTTGCAGCGTAACGTAGTCAGTCATGGTCTCCGGGTAATCGTTATGACAAAAAATCTGCGTCGAAAGATCGACAACCAGGTTTTGCCCCACGTTCACCTCAGGCGCCAGATCCACATACACGTTCGCGCTGCCGCCACCGATAGGGATCGTCGTTCCGCTGGCGGTCCGGCAGGCAAATGACCAGGCATTAAACGACCAACCGGCCATCAGCAGCACCGTCAACACGGTTATCACTCTCTTCATCACGATCGTCTCCTGGTCAGGCGTAGGTATAGGTGACGTTGATCACCGCCTGAATGGTTCCCTGGGTAGCGCCGCCGTTAACCGACAGCGCCCTCACCTGCAGCGGAAAGCGTGCGGACTGCGAGGCCTCATCCACCGTCACCGTTGCCTTCGCGCCGGTATTGAGCGTGTTGCCCGCCGCGTCCTGCAGCTCAAGCTGAATATTTCTGGCCGTTCCCTGATTCTGGTAATAGCCAGTGGCATCTGCCGTACCGCTAAAGCTGGCGGTAACGCGCGATGTGCCAACCGGACAGTTGCTGAGATCCAGCGCGACGTCATGCCATGGCGAGGTTGAGCCAGCGGAAAGCAGGTTGAAGGTGTAGAGATCGCCAAGATCAACGTCGGCATTGCGGGTTGATACCGTACACGGCTTCGCCACCACTTTACCGTTGACCGTAATCGTCACATCGGCGGCCCATAGCGCCGAAGAGAAGGCGACCAGCGCGATTGCCGATAGCACACCGCAATAAGCCCATTTCATTGATGCCTCCACTTACTGAAATTCAAGAGTGAACGTCGCCGTGGCGTTAACGTGGCCCGGCGTGACCGGAACCTGCGTGGCCATCAGGCGAGCATAAAAGTTCAGCGTATTGCTCTGACCGGGCTTCAGCGTCGTCCACGGAATAGCGGATGACGTGGCATTCAGCGGCAGCATTGTCTGCTGATCGTTAAGGATCTGCACCCCATGCCAGCGGCGGCAGCGCTGCCGCCGTCAAGCTTCAACAGGCGGGTATTGTCATTATCCGCCACGCCAGTAAACCCAACCTTCACGGCGCTAACCGCGCTGCCGCAAGGCGAGAGAACAATACGAAACGGTATCGCGGGGTCGTCGCGCCAACGGTACTGAACTGCTTAGCCGCGTTATCCATCAGGTCGACGATAAAGTCCTTCGACTCGCCGCCACCGCGCAGCCGTTATCTCGTACGTAACCGCTGATGGTGATGGTGCTATCTGCGGCCAGGGCGCTGGCGGCGGATAGCGACAGCAGCGCGCTGAGCAGGTAAAAAGATTTTGTCATCATCATGTCCTTAGCGGCAGGTCGCCGACAGCTGAATCAGCGACTGCTGCTGGCTCTCATCAGGTAACCGATATTCCGCTTCACAGCGCGCATTGGCGCCTTGCCCCATGCCACCTGCACCTTTCCGGCCAGCGGCATGCCGCTGAGATAAACGAGGCCATTATCAGCCACGATGCTGCCGTTCTGGTTACCGTCCGAGGTGACCATCGCGCCAAACGGCACAGGTTTACCGTTGTGGATTAACGTCATCAGCAACTTCATGCCGACGTGCGCCTTAAACTCCGCGCGGACAATCGCGCCGTGAGTCGGTACGACGTTCACTACCGCATCGTCCAGATCGACGTTATCCGCCAGCGAGTTGGTGTCCAGCGCCACACGGTTTTCCCGGTATTCAGTGGCGTAGGGCAGCACGGCGTAGCCGCGCCAGTCGGTGCGTATCCCGGTCTGATTTTCCACTTTTGTCCCTTTCGCCCCGGCGCGCTGACCAGCACCACCGTGTCATTGAGAGGCTGGCTCAGCGTGACGCCGTTGGCGTGAGCCAGCACGCCGCCGCTCATGCCGTAGTAAAGCTGCTTAATCCCGTCGCTACGGCTGTAGCCAACGTTGGCATTGCCGTAGCCACCGCGATAGTTCAGCGCGGCATAGCCGGTGCTCCCGCTGCTGCCCTCGCCGCCGCTGGCATAGCCGGTCTGCACGTTGTAACTCAGGTTGTTATCCTCCAGCAGCGTGCCGTACAGCCCTGCGAGGTTGCTCATCCGACCGTTGAGATCGTTGGACATGCTGTAGCTGGCGCTGGCGTGCCGCCAGACGGATTTGCTGTCCGAGCGCAGCCAGTGGCTGAACGGAATGTTGACGTTCACCGCCAGCATCTGGTCACGGGCATCCTGCCAGGCGTTTTTGGTCAGGCTATAGCTCAACGTCCAGTTAATATCGTCCACGGCCATATTCAGCCCGGCCTGGAATTGCTCATCCGCGTTATGAGTGCCCCAGTAGGTTTGCTGGCTGCCACTCACATAAAGCGTGGCGGTACGCCCAACTGCTGGGTTACGCTGACCTGCACTTTGCCCGTTTGCTGTAGGCAAGGTTGTAGTAGTCGGTGAATTTCGGCTTCACGTAGACCGGCCCATCTTCCGTCACCACGGAGTACCCGCTCATACGCTGATAGGTGGTATCGGCAAAGCTGAAATACCCCGCGTAGAGTAGCGGTAGCCCACCAGCTGAATATTGGTACCCAATTCATTAAGTGATTTGTTATAGAGGAAGCGCACCGACTGCCCTGCTGCCGACTGTCATCGGGCAGCGTGGCGTTGGCCTGGGTAATGTCCACCGACATCGCGCCCAGGTTGCCCATGTTCTTGCCGACCCCGAAGTTAAACGCGCGATAGCGATCCGCCAGCTGGCTTCCACCATACAGCGTCCATCCCGCCGCCAGCCCGTGCATAAGGGTGCCCTGAAAGAACGTCGGGTCGTCCTGCTGCTCGTTGCCGCTACGGTATTTTCCGGCAGTGAGCGCATAGCGCGTGTGCCCTTCCCTCTGCAGCACCGGGACGGAAGAATACGGTACGGTAAAGGTTTGATTGCTGCCGTCCGCCTCCTTGATCGTGACCTGCAGGTCGCCGCCGTTGCCCGCAGCATAGAGGTCGTTAATGGTGAAGGGCCAGGCGGCACCGTGCTGTGGTAAATCTCATAGCCGTTTTGCTTGATAGAGACCTGCGCGGTACCGCGCGCTATACCGTGAATAACCGGCGCGAAGCCTTTCTGGCTGTCCGGCAGCATGTTGTCATCGGAAGCCAGCTGCGCGCCGCGGAAGTTAATCCCGTCAAAGATATCGCCGTTGGTATAGCTATCACCCAGCGTCAGCCGCGAGCGTAACGCCGTGATATCACGCTCCAGCCAGGTATTGATATGCTGCCATTTGTTCTCGTTTTGCGAGCCGCTGCTGTGGCTCCAGGTACTGTTGTCACGCAACCGCCATGGGCCGACGTTCAGCCCGCTTTGCAGGTTTAAATAGGCATACTGGCTGCTACCGCCAACCGTGTTCTGCACGCGATTACCGGTGAAGTTGTAGTTCAGCAATCCGGCAGTGATACCGTTATCCCACAGCTCCGGCGGAATATAGCCGCGCGCCTGGTTCCCATAAAGGCCTGAGGAATGGTCAGGTACAGTCGCTGCTGACCGACATCCAGACGGATGGTCGCCTCTTTAATCATCTCGGTTAAGGGTACGCAGGCGTCAGCGGCAAGCGCATGCAGCCCGTCGACGGCGGCGACATTCAGCCCATGCTGGCCAGCTGCCCGCGCGTCAGGCACGGCATCAGCCCATGGCCATCCTCAGGAGCGTTGAAGGTGACATCGCGAGTGGTCATATACCCATCGTTAAGGTAGATATCTACGCGATAGGTCCCGGCGGCAGCTCCTGCCCTTCTCAAAACCGGAGAGATCCGCCACGGCGGCAGGATCGTCGGCCAGAAAGCGCGGGTTAAAGTAGAGTTCCGCCTGAACGAAAAAGGTCGGTGACGCGAGCAAAATGGCAACCGGAAGCTGCCGCATACGCCAGACCCGCAAACAGGCGAGGTCAAATTTCAGATATGGCATAGTCCCTCCGGTTTCACATCACCCGGCGATCATTTCTTATTCTGTTCAAGGGATAGGGGCAGCCCTGTGGCTTAACGCATCGCGCCTATCATGCGCGGCGTCAGCGCGCCATAGTCATTAATGGTTCTGAAGGTAATTTCACCGCCCGCATCATCCGGTATTTTCACCCGGGCCTCGCCATCGGCGGCACCAGCGCGTTTTCCAGCACGCGGGTACCAGCGTTAAGCTCGGTAACCGTCAGGTAGTACGGCGTGGGATTGATCAGCGTAAGCGTGCCGGCACTGCGACGGAACGTCAGTTTTTCGACGGCCTGCTCCGGCGGCATCGCCAGTTTTGCCGGGCGATAGTAAAGCTTGATACGGCTGATAATCGCCAGTTGCAGGGTATTGTCGTTGAGCTTAGATTTGTCCATCGCCGGAATCGCCTTCACGTTCATCCAGAACAAGCTTTCCCGATCCTGCGGCAGCTGGTTATTGGACGCGTCAAGAATACGCAGCGTGTTCTCTTTTTTCCCCTGCATCGCGAACAGCGGCGGCGTCACCACAAAACGACCATCTTTAACGCCGTCGGCGTTTTCCACCCAGGACTGAATCAGATAAGTGCCGCTCTCGTCGGTATTGGTGACCGCCAGAGGGACCTGCTTTTGCCCTGCCGGATAAATGACCCGGGTCGCCCCAGCGCCACACCCGCGTGCGCATAATGGCTTACCCCGCTCGCCGCTATCAGCAGCAGCATCGCCAGCGCACCGCGCATCATCATCAACGTTCTTTTCATGTTTACCCTTGTTGTACTCACCGTCATTTCCTGCGTCCGGTTAATTACTGGTAGGTCAAGGCGAACCAGGCCTGCGCATTGGCCGTACCGCCGGTGACCTGACGTGCGGTCGAACGGTATTTCGCCACAAAATGCAGCGTGGTTGGCCCATCGTAGAGTCGCGCCCAGCGCACGGGCGCCTGGTTGAGTGGAATTAATCCGCCCTGGTCATCAAATAGCGCAATGCCAATACCGGTAGCGATGCCCGCCCCTCTCCCACCGAGAGAACGTTAGGATCTTTACCGTCAGCGACGCCCTGAAACGACACGCCAACGTGCTGGCTGACTGCCGTACTGCAATCTTCAAGATGAATAGCAAAAGCGATCGGATTAGATTCTTCGCCCACCGCATGGAAACGATGGCTGGCCACCTGGCCCATTTTTACCGTCATCAGGCGATCTTCCGCCGCCACGCTGCAGGCCTCGGCGATAACAACGCCCTGAAAACGTAAACCACCACCGGGTAACGTGACGTTCCAGTGGTTGCCAGCATGCGCGACGATCGGCAGCAGAAACATCAGCAGTAACCCTGTCATCCAACGCATGACTATCACCTCCATTCCCTCGTGATGACGGGCCTTCCTGGCCCTCGTGGCGTCCCTGCCGGTTGGATTACTCGTACTGAACTTTGAAGGTCGCGTCGGCGTTCGCGGTACCCGCCGTAGCCGCGCCGGTCGCGTAGTAACGCGCCTGGAACGGAAGCACGTTAGGACCATCGTTCAGAGTGGTCGCGGAGCTAAAGGTCGCGCCATCGAGTGCCAGCGGTTTGCCTTTGTTATCAAGGATCTGGATACCCACGTTGGTGGCGCCGCCGATGCTGACCCTTGCAGCGCCAGAACGGTGTTGTTGGTGGTATCAACTGCCGTGCCGGAGAAGGCCACAGATGCCTTCGTCGAAACGCTGGTATCGCAGTCGTTCAGTTGGATGTTAAAGCCGACGGCGGAACTGGTGCTGCCCGCAGTCGCCAGTTTTGCCGAACGAACCTGACCCATCTGTACCGTCTGGTCGATAGAACCGGCATCCACGGCGCAGGCCGCGTTAACCACATCGCCTTTAAAATGCACGGTGCCGCCGTTTACCGTCGTCGTGTCCGCCAGCGCTGCCGCAGAGGTGAAGGAAAGCGCAGAGATAATTACCAGCGCAACTTTATTAATGCCCATAAATGTACTCCTGATTAATGGAGAATATTATTCTCACTTTGTTAAAAACAGCGCTAAAGGCAGGCAATGAAGGTTCTGCCTGACACGCATCGATTATTTATGTGAAGACAACCACATCCCAACAACAGCACCGTTATCTGGATATCAGAAATAACGTCACCAGCGTCGATTCAGCTTAGAGATATCCAGATAAAACGACATTGTCGCGGCATTATTCCCACGCAACCCAAACATTCGTTTAGTTTTCTGCCGCAAATAATAAATATGTTTTTCGCTGAGTCCTGCTAATTTATTAATTTGTGAAACGGAGTAGCCTTCGCATAGATAGCGAAAGACAATCAACTCTTGTTCAGAGAAATCCCGCCGGTCAAACATAGATTTACCGGCTTCATACAGACACAAGTAAAGCTCGGAAAAACCTATCTTTTCAGAGATGAGCCAAGGGAATGGCCCTGAAAGGCGCATCCGGGAGCCCCTCCATCTTGTATAACAGTACAATTCGGCAATGAGAGCATAATGAAGCAATTAAACTCAGTATCCGGTGTCGCTCGGCAATATCAGAAATATATACCACGAAGATATCACTGACCGATGGACGTAAGTAACAGTTAGATTTTAATTGTCTGGAGTGGATTGCTGCGACATTCCCTCTCCGAATGACTTCATCATCTTGCAATGCCAAAAGGAAAAAACTGTTATCCGAGATAATACATTTCCTCATATATTACCCCAACATCCAGATCCGATTTTATTCTATTTAATGTCCATAATTCCTGTTTCCAGAAAGTCGTAAGCCAAACTTCGATTTAATTATATACACAGCGAATATACATCGTCAAAAACGATCAATTAATTATTATTGATAGATATGAACAATTGATTTTATGGATATAGATCGCCCTGATCGATCAATGAATAAAGAAAAATAAGAAGATCAAGCAAATAGATAATTTAATTTTAGGATTTTTCTATTAATAAGAAATTGTTCGTATTGATATGTATCTCGAACCAATTGTAATTTTATGTAAAGAGCATATCTGAATGCGCAATTTAACTTATTTTTCACAATCATATAAATTGATCTAAATCAATTTACACCATTTAAACAAAAATAAGTTTATTGATCTCACCCATTACACACCGCTAAACCTAACTCATCAGAGGGAATAAATGCGCTAAATCGCTACCCGATAGTGAGTATAGAATCAATTTGACGTTTTAATGGGGTTGAGGCGGGAGATTTAAGACGGGAACATAACAAACAACGCCAGGCGCAGACCGTGCTCAGGAACGCTGCGCCTTACCATGATACAACCCGTTGAATAGGTGGAGTCAGCCTCTTTTCCTGGCTCAGATCCGGGCACAAAGAAGCGCTGGATGAAAGATAATGCTGGTATTCCGCAACGTGCAACAGAGCCTGCTCGCCGCAAAGCTCCTGCTCACCATAATCGACATACATCAACGATTGTCGGAAGAATTTGAACATAACATTTTCCAGCCATTGGACCAGGCACCTCCACTTATTGATGGAGGTGCGTCATGATTATGATTTTTTCGCGCTGTAGACTTCTTCACCGGAGAATGTCGGCTCGGCCCAGAAATTAATATTGAACTGCGCGTCGTCGGTCATTTCGATACGGTGCCAGTACTGCGGCGGGCTGGTCGCGAAGCTACCGGCATTGATAACCACCTTCACTTCAGGTTCCGTGGCCTGCTCATCAGCGAAACCGTAGTAGGTCACCGTACCTTCCATCACACACAGCTGGCCAAAGATGCCGGCGGCGGTATTGTGATGGCTCAGCAGCGCGGCCGGGACATTGTCTTTTGTGAAGAATGGGGTTGAACGTTTGATAGTCCAGTTTTTAGGGATTCTGTGATGGCTCATATTAACCTCCGGCTCTAAAACATGCATTTAAAATACAACTTCAAAATCGAGCTGTAAAGTCTTCTTGATAATGAATCTCATTATCGTGTATGCACCGTTCTTCGCCCGGCATCACATTTCTGCATGTTGCTCATTGTCGAATTTCGACATTTATTTATATTAAAAATGTCGAATATCAACAGAGGTAATGCATGAACCCGCTCGCTTTCACCATTGCGCAAGAACAGAATGTCGATACCCGCTACCTGGCAGACCTGCCGCTTCCGGACATACTGGCGTTGCTCAACGAGCACGACGCCCGCGTTCCGCTCGCCATTCGCGGCGTTCTTCCGCAGGTGGAAGAGGCCGTGCGTCTGATTGTCGGGCAGATGAAAAGCGGTGGTCGGCTGTTTTACGTTGGCGCAGGCACCAGCGGACGGCTTGGCGTGCTGGACTCCGCCGAGTGCCCGCCGACCTTTGGCACCGACCCAAACCTGGTTCAATCAGTCATTGCCGGCGGGCTGGACGCCATGCTGCGCGCCGTAGAGAACGTAGAAGATGACGGTGCCGCCGCGGTTGCCGAACTCCGCGCTCGTGGTCTGAGTCAACGGGATGTGGTGCTGGGTATCGCCGCCAGCGGACGCACGCCGTTCGTGATGTCGGCGCTCGACTTTGCGCGCCAGACTGGCGCAAAGACCATCGCGCTCACCACCCGCGGCCCTGGCCTTATCTCAGAAAAAGCGGACGTGGCGGTAGCGCCGGACGTCGGTGCCGAAGCGCTGGCCGGTTCCACGCGGATGAAAAGCGGCTCCGCGCAGAAGATGCTGCTGGGGATGATCAGTACCGCCACCATGATTCAACTGGGGCGCGTGCACGGCAACCTGATGATTGACGTAAAAGCCTCGAACGAAAAGCTGTTGCGCCGCGCCGAGCACATGGTGGCGCAGATCTGCGAAGTGGATAACGCCACGGCGCAAATGCAGCTCCAGCAGGTGAACTACAACGTGCGCGCGGCGGTGCTGAGCAACCTGCTGGCCTCTCTCCCGATGCGGCGCTTGCGATGGCCGCGCAACCCTTTGTCGCCCTAAAAGATCAGCTATTATCAGGAGCCACTCATGGCCAATAAAATAGAACATCTGGAGCTTATCGCTGACGCCATCGAACACCATATTGGCGGCTTCGGCAACGTCGCCACGCTGACCAACTGCATGACCCGCGTACGCGTGGTCCTGCGCGATCGCAGCCTGTTTAATGCCGAAGCGCTGCGCAAAGTGGACGGAGTCAAAGGCACCGTCGACGCCGGAGAGCAGTTTCAGATTATCGTCGGCGCGGGTACGGCATCAAAGGTGACGGGGATCCTGACTAAACGCATGAATCGCGCGGGAATCGCCCCTGCCGCCGCCGATGCAGAACGTAAACCTTTCTCCATCCGCCGCTGCCTGAATATTCTGGCGGCCATTTTTGTCCCTACCATCCCGGCGCTGATCGGCTGCGGTTTGATTCTTGGATTAGTCAACGTCTGCCGCCTGATCGGCCCCGAGTTTGTCGCCAGCCATCAGGATCTCTTCGCCCTGCTGACGGTCATGGGTAAGGCGGTCTTTACGGTGCTGGCGGTGATGATCGGCATGAATACCGCCAAAGAACTGCAAGCGTCTCCCGCCATCGGCGCGGTGATGGCGGCCGTGCTGGCCGCGCCGGATCTCGCCAACATCAAGCTATTTGGCAGCGCATTAACGCCGGGCGGCGGCGGGATTTTCGCCGTGCTGCTGGTCTGCGTCTTTGCCGCGAAATTTGAGCTGTGGTTCCGCCGCTACTGCAAAGAGAGCCTGGATCTGATTTTAACGCCCATGGTGACGATTCTGGTCTCCTCGCTGGCCGCGCTGCTGATTCTGCAACCGCTGGCGCACGCGGTTAATCAGTGGCTGGGCGACCTGGTGGCGCTCTCCCTGCTCAACAATTCCGCAGGTTCTGTTGTGGTTGGCGCGCTGCTTGGCGGCGGTTTCCTGTTCCTGCTGCTGACCGGTTTACATCAGGGGCTTATTCCCATTCACGCGCAGATCCTCGATACTTTTGGCCTGAACTATCTGTTCCCGATCCTCGCGATGGGCGGGATGGGTCAGGTGGGCGCGGCGGCCTATGTCTACCTGAAGACGAAGAATTCGCGCCTGAAGAAAACCATTTCCGGCGCGCTGCCGGTGGGTATCATCGGCGTCGGTGAACCGCTGCTGTTCGGCGTCTCCTTGCCGCTGGGTAAACCGTTTATCGCGGGCTGCATCGGCGGTGCGGCAGGCGGTGCGGTGATTGCCGCCTGTAAGGTAGGCATCATCATTCCGTTTGGTACTGCAGGACTATCGCTGCTGCCGTTAGTCGGCGCCGGACAGATTCTGCCGTTCTTGCTGGCGGTCGTCAGCGCATGGGTGGTTGGATTTGTCGCCGCCATGATCCTGGGCTTTACCGATCCGCAGGAATAGTCATAATCAGGCACAGGGCGCAACGCGCCCTTCCCATGACGAGAAATAAGGTACGTAATGGAATCCATCATCAGCAAAATTCAGGCTCTGGCGCACGCCAAAAACGGCGGCGATCGACGTATCTCGACGTATCTGATTGAGCGGAATTTTGATATCTCCGATTTAAGCGCCACCCGCATGGGGCAGGAACTGGGGATCAGCGATTCCTCCGTCATCCGCTATGCCAAAGCGCTTGGCTGTAGCGGTTTTCCGGAGCTGAAGCTGTGGCTCGCCGCGGCCAGCCATCCGCAAAAAGCGCGTGCACGCGAGGAGATCTACGAAGGTATTGAAGCCAGCGACTCTACTGAGCAGATGGTGGAGAAATCCCGCGTCCTGTTTGCCAGCAAAATCGACCAGTCGCTGGATCTGCTCGACCCGCAAACTATCGACATCTGCGCGCGGTTACTGATCGACAGCCGCAAAATCGTCCTCGTCGGCATCGGGACCTCGGCGCTGATCGCGCTGGATATCAATCACAAGCTGATTCGCTGTGGATTAAACGTGCAGTTCAACTACGATTACCACACGCAAATTGTGCAGGCATCTTTACTACAGCCCGGCGACGTGCTGCTCGCGGTCTCCGCGCGCGGTGAAACGGCGGAGGTGGTTGAAGCGCTGGAGCTGGCCCGTGAACGCGGGGCACACACGATAGCCATCACCCGCTATGGCAAAAACAAAGTCAGCCAAATTGCCAAACACGTCATCCCCTATAGCTATACCGAAGCGCACGAGAAGCTTGGCATGGTGACGCCACAAATCCTACAGATGATCGTCTTTGATATTCTTTTCTTCCGCATTAACAGCCTCGTGTCGCCGGACAGCATGTCCACCGCGCTGCACACCATCAACAAACGCCAGCACAACGGAAACACGCCATAAATATCAACTAGCTGAATATCCACATAAATATCATTGCCTTTTAACATTCATTAACAGATAGTGTATAAGATTTAACTTAACGCTCTGTTTTTATTACCGTCAGGATATCTGTTAAATGTTATTAATTAAAAAGACAATAATGAGCACTCTGGTTATTGCACCGGCCCTTTTCAGCTTCAGCACTGGCGTCAGTGCCGCGGAATTAACCGGCTGCGCCGCTAAAAAACAAGAGATCACCCGCCAGATTGAATATGCCCGCGCGCACAACAATCAGCATCGGGTCAACGGGCTGACCACCGCGCTGCAAGAGGTTGAGGCCAACTGTACCGATGCCTCTTTGCAAAAGGAACGTCAGCAGAAGGTCGCCGAAAAACAAGAGAAGGTGAACGAACGCCAGGCGGAGTTAAAAGAGGCTCAGGCCTCAGGGCGCTCGGATAAAGTCGCTAAAAAACAGCAGAAACTGGATGAAGCCCAGGAAGAGCTGGCGGCGGCTCAGGCGGAATTACAGCGCTGATAGCCCAATCGTTCCAGGCCACAACCCGGCCGCTAAACCGGGTTGTGGACGCGTTATCCCTCTCGCTACGCTTTGCGAATGATGACCGGCACGCTCTTATAGGCAGGCGTCAGGCTCTGGGTATCCACCGCATCAAGTGACAGCAGCACGTTCGCCTCCGGCAAATAGGCGCCAATCGAACCGGCAGCCATGCTGTAAACCACCACCGTCAAGCCATACATCGCACGATCGATGCTCGGCTCGCCGTTGTCCTCCAGCGCTTGAATGTTAATGACGTCGCCTTCCGTCAGCCCCGCGCCTCGGCTTCCGTCTGGCTTAAAAATGCCACATCGCGACGGCCGGTAATCCCGCGGTAGCGATCGTTCATGCCGTATATCGTGGTGTTGTACTGGTCATGGCTACGTAACGTCGCCAGCACCGGCGCATCATCCGGCTGATTCTGACGATCCACCGCTCGCTGGCGGCTAACCACAAAGTTCGCTTTACCGCTCTGCGTGTGCCATTCGCGTCGCGACGCGGGCGTATCCATACGGAAGCCGCCCGGTTCGGCGATGCGCGCGTTATAGTTGGCGAACGCCGGAATCACGCTGCCGATGGCCTCACGAATCAACGCATAGTTATCGGTCATCGCTTCCCAGTTCACCGGCGAGTCAGGCAACGTCGCGCGCGCCAGCCCGGCGACAATCGCCGGCTCCGACTTCAGCCAACGCGATGCCGGTTTCAGCGCGCCGCAGGAGGCGTGCACCATCGACATGGAATCTTCGACGGTGACCGACTGGATGCCGCTCGCCTGTATATCACGCTCGGTGCGCCCCAGCGCCGGGAACAGGTAGTTATGTTTCGCCATCAACAGATGCGAGCGATTGAGTTTGGTCGCCACGTGGACCTGCAAATCCAGCTTTTTCATCGCTTCAAAGGTGCGCTGTGGTTGTGGCATCGCCACCGCCAGATTGCCGCCCATGCAGATCAAAGCCTGTGCGTCACCGCTTTCGATGGCGCGAATGCTCTCAACGCTGGAGCGACCATGCTTGCGAGGTACGCGAATGCCAAAGTGCCCTTCCAGGCGCGACAAAAAGGCTTCCGGCGCCGCCTCGTTAATGCCGACCGAACGGTCGCCCTGCACGTTGGAATGGCCGCGCAGCGGGCAGATACCGGCGCCCGGTTTGCCGATATTGCCCTTCAACAGCAGCAGGTTCACCAGTTGCTGGACGTTTTCGGTGCCGTTTTTATGCTGGGTAATCCCAGACCATAGCAGATGATGGTGGCTTTTGAGCGGTCGTAACGGTAGGCCAGGTCTTCCATCTGGCTACGACTCAAACCAGAGTCCTGTTCCAGATCCGCCCAGTGACAGCGATGCAGATCGTCATACAGCGCCTGATAGCCGTGGGTATGCTCAGCCAGGAACGCGCGGTCGAGGCACGGTTCCTGGCCAAGCAAGGTTCTGGCTTCGTCCATCTCAATCAGCGCCTTCATGACGCCTTTCAGCAGCGAGGCGTCGCCGCCCATTTTGACCTGGTAGTAGTCGTTACTGAGCGTCGTGGCATGGCCTTTCAGCATGTCCGTCGGGCTTTGCGGGAAGCTAAAACGTTCAAGACCGCGCTCCGCCAACGGATTGATAGAGATAATACGCCCGCCGCGCTGCGCCACTTCACGCAGAGTGGTCAGCATCCGTGGGTGGTTAGTACCCGGATTGTGGCCGATGCAGATAACCAAATCACAGTGCTCGAAATCATCCAGTTCGACGGTGCCCTTCCCCAGCCGATAGCGCTGGTCAGCCCGGCGCTGGTTGGCCCGTGGCACATGTTGGAGCAGTCCGGGAAGTTATTGCTGCCGTATTCGCGGGCAAATAGCTGGTAAAGAAACGCGGCTTCGTTGGAGGTACGCCCGGAGGTATAGAACTCGACACGTTCCGGGGAGTCGTAACTGCGCAGGCGTTCGCCGATTTCGGCAAATGCCACCTGCCATTCGACGGCCTGCCAGGTATCGGTGACGGCGTCGTACTTCATCGGATGCGTCAGACGGCCAACGTTCTCCAGCTCATAATCGCTGTATTTCCACAGCTCGGCCACGGTGTGCCGGCGGAAGAATTCCGGGGAGGCTTTCTTGCTGGTGGTTTCCCAGGAGACGGCTTTCACGCCGTTTTCACACAGCTCCATCGGCGAACGATGGCTGGGGTCCGGCCACGCGCAGCCAGGGCAGTCGAAACCCTTTACCTGATTCATGCGAAACATCGCGATGACATCGCGCGCGATGGCCTTTTGTGAAAATACCGATGCGGTAACCGCTTTCACCGCTCCCCATCCACCTGCGGGCCCTTGATAGTCGCTTACACCTGGAACGCCATTACTCATTTTTACCGCTTATTCTGTACGCAATTTCAATAGCGAATACGGTAGCAATTTCTCTTCAGCAAAGATTTCCTCTTCACGAGGTACAGCGGCTCTACGCTGTACGGATTAGTCTGCGGCTCCCTCAGGGAGCATAGCGATTCCCTCTCATGCGCCACCGCCACACGAAAAATAGGGTTGATCTGATACGAACAACCTCTTATTTTTCACCTTTGTTTTTTAATCGGACCCTGCGATGTCAGCTATGAATCAAGCGAAAGCGGTAGTGAACAGCAGAATAATAAGAACAATAAGCTGAGGTAGTTCTGATGTGGTTATTTATTGGCACCGTCACCGTCGCCTTTTTAGCATCGCTGATGCTGATCTGGCTTGACGACAGAATTGCGGAAACGGAATAAATCCGTGGAGGACGTTCCGCGCCAGAAGGCGGCGCGGAACGAAAAAGCATTACAGCGACTTCGCCAGACGCTCAACGGCGGTTTGCAGACCTTCCAGCGACACCGTCGAGTAGGATAAACGCAGCGTGCGGGTATCCGGATTGTCGTTATAGAACGCTTCACCCGGCACGTACACCACGCCATTTTCCAGCGTTTTCTCCAGCCACTTCATGGTATCGAACGGATAACGGAAACGCGCCCACAGGAACATCCCCCCTTTCGGACGGCTGAACTCAAGATGCTCGCCCAGACGGCTTTCCAGCGCGTCGGCCAGCGCCTCGCACTTCTTACGGTAGTCTTCGCGGATGAGCGCAATCTGGTTTTCCAGACGGCCCAGGCTCAGGTATTCAGCGGTAATCACCTGCGACAGCATATTGGTGTGCAGATCGGCGGCCTGCTTGACGATCACCGTCTGTTGCGCCAGCCAGTCCGGCATCACGATCCAGCCAATACGCATGCCCGGCGCCAGAATTTTGGAGAAGGTCGAGGTATAGACCACCTGATCTTCACAGCCTAATTCCACCGCATGCTGATACAGCGGACGCTGCACTTCATCGGTAAAGCTGATTTCACCGTAGGGATCGTCTTCAATAATCACCACGTCATGCTGCTTCGCCAGCTCCACCAGACGGCGACGACGATCGTCGCTCAACGTTTTACCGCCAGGATTACCGAAGGTTGGCACCAGATAAACGGCTTTAACACGCGTGGTGGTCAGCAGCTCAGCGAGCTGTTCTACCAGCATGCCGTTATCGTCGGTATCGACGCTCAGGATGTTGGCCTGCGCCAGTTGAAACACCTGCAACGCCGCGAGGTAGGTTGGGCGCTCAACGACAATGGTATCACCCGGATCGAGCAGCGTGCGGGCAACGATATCCAGCGACTGCTGCGAGCCTGAGGTGATATAAACATGGCTTGCCTGACAGGCCACGCCGCGCGCCTGACACAGTTCGCTCACGGCCTGGCGCAGCGGCGGGTAGCCTTCGGTCAGCCCGTACTGGAACGCATCGTTAAAGCGTTCGCTCATCACCTTCTGCACCGCCAGCTCCAGCCCTTCGGTATCAAAAAGCTCCGGCGCCGGAATACCGCCGCCGAGAGAAATCACGCCGGGCAGTTTACTGTGCTTGAGGAGTTCGCGGACGGCGGAGGGTTTGAGTTCCCCGCGCGCGCGGCGAGTCGCCGATCGTGCATATTTTTTTCCTTTTCTGTCTTGTTGTTGTGTTTGTTGCAGACTTTCTTTACATAGACCTGATTAGCGAAGCGCCATCAGGCAACCCGACACAGATTGCCGGATGGCGGATCCGTCTTATCCGGCCTACTATTTTTTATCTTTAATCACCACCAGCGGTTCGATATCGCTCTCTTTTTTAATCACCAGAGAAGCATCGCCGCGCAGGCAGGTGCCGCCGTAGTTACCGCCGACGGTAAAGGTACATACCTGAATATATTTTCCCGCCACGTTTGGCAAGCACCAAAGCTGCTGGTAAATATTTTTCCGGTCAGTAAATTTACCGCTGGTTTGATCCAGTAGCTGATCGTGGCCGCTGACCAGATCGATATTGCTGCCGCAACGCCCGGAAATCGGCTTGATGGCATAGCCGGTTTTGGCCAGATGCTCGCTCACCTCAAAGTCGGTATCCAGCAGATACGGATGGTTCGGGAACAGCGACCACAGCACCGGGAGAATGGCTTTGTTGCCGGGAATCACCGTCCACAGCGGCTCGAAGACCATCACTTCCGGGCGCAGCAGCACGTCAATCAGGCGCACTTCGTTATCCGGGTGACCGGTACGAATCGGCACAGCGGCGTATTCGTCTTCATCCACCTCGCGCACCTGCTCAATCGCCGTTTCCCACGCCCAGGTTTTCCACACGCAGTTCACCAGACGACCGTCGCCATCAATCAGCTGACCGGCAGCATCCCAGCGCAGCTCGTCGAGGCCGTAGAGAATTTTGCTCTCGAAGCCCGCCTGCTCAAGGGCGCGCTGCATAAACTGGGCGTGGTAATTTTCTTCCAGATCGTTGTCCTGCATGATGTGCACGAACGGCCTTGCCTGGCTGTGTTTCCACGCGCCCACCAGCTCGCCCAGCAGGTCTTCCGCCGGGTTGTGGCCGTTGCCGCGATAGCCGGTTTTCAGCCACTGTTCGAGAATCAGGCCGCCTTCGGTGTGGCAGGAGGCGGAATCGGCGTTGTACTCGTAGACCTTCAGCCCGCGCTCGTCCATGCAGAAATCCATGCGCCCGGTGATCATATCGTGGCGACGACGCTGCCACGAAAGGCGCAGACGCGGCCAGAGGATTTTAGGAATATCAAACAGCGCCAGCAGGTTGTCATCACGCATCACTTTGTCGGTGGCGTGGAGATACATCAGGTGCATCTCGTTGGTCGCTTTAATCAGCTCCTGCTCTGCGCTCTCGGTCATGGTGAAATACTGATACGGATCGCCGTTAATCACATGACCGTTGGCGGCGATATACGCCTGCTGGAGTGAATCTTTTTCGTCGAGCCATTTGCCCTCAAACTGACCGTTATTCTCCAGACGCGCTCCGCCCAGCTTCAGCGCTTCACCGGCAATCGCCGGCTGCGGCAGGCTGTAACGCGCATCGTCAGTCTGGATCATCCAGCCAAGAATGGTGGTGTCATCGAAGGTATCATGTAGCGTGTAGTGGCCGTCTTTCACCTCTAACGTAAGCTCGCGGGTCCACTGCTGGCCCGCCGGCAACGCCGAGTGCAGCACGTTCTGCTCGGCGATACGCACCTTGTTGCCCAGCAGTTGGGTAATCACCGCCACGTGGCCGGTTTCATTAAACTCGCCGCCCTTCTGCCAGATAAGCAAAGAGCCGACGAGCGGCGCGCGACGGGAACCATTAGCAAAAGCCTGCAGCGGGAGAATGGCGTCGTTCACCACCTGACGCAGATAGCGCAGAGAGAAGATCTCGTAGGCCATACTCACATCGGTGAAGACAAATCCGTAGTTGATGAACAGAAAGCGGCGGGCAAACTCGACGCACTGCCACTTGTGGCCCATATATTCGTTATCGATGTAGCTACGAAACGAAGCGTCGTCAGGCATATCACCTGGTTTTAAGCTGCTGTAATTTGAAGAGTAAATCGCTACGCCGCCCGGCGCATACCCCAACAACGTGCCAAATGGGGCGTCACTATTGGTACTTCCCTTGCTCATGAACCGTCCTCAAACATCGCGTGCGATTTTCTCGCTCGCACGTTGAAATTAATCCAACAAAAGTGGATTAATCATACACCCGTGTATGCGAGGATGGCCCTTATCGGGAAAAATATTCATCTGAAAAATGGCGTCATCAGCGCGTGGGCAGCCCGAGTGTTTGCCTGAAGCTGCTAAACTTCACTACCTCAACACATCATCAAAATAAGGCGAGCGATTATGTCAGAGAACACCTATCAGCCCCCAAAGTCTGGGAATGGAAGCAAAACAACGGCGGCGCATTTGCCAATATCAACCGCCCGATTTCCGGTGCCACTCATGAACAAGCGCTTCCGGTAGGCCAGCATTCCTCCAGCTTTACTCCCTTGGCACGCCAAACGGCCAGAAAGTCACGATTATGCTCGAAGAACTGCTGGCGGCAGGCGTCACGGAAGCGGAGTACGACGCGTGGCTTATTCGCATTGGCGAAGGCGATCAGTTCTCCAGCGGCTTTGTAGAAGTGAACCCAAACTCGAAGATTCCGGCATTGAGCGACCACTCCACCACGCCGCCAACCCGCGTGTTTGAGTCCGGCAACATCCTGCTCTATCTGGCGGAAAAATTTGGCCATTTCCTGCCCAAAGATCCGGCCGGGCGCACCGAAACGTTGAACTGGCTATTCTGGCTACAGGGCTCAGCCCCGTTCCTCGGCGGCGGTTTTGGTCACTTTTATAACTACGCGCCGGTGAAGATTGAGTACGCGATTGACCGCTTCACCATGGAAGCCAAACGTCAACTGGACGTGCTGGACAAACAGCTGGCACGCGGGCGCTACGTGGCTGGGGAAGAGTACACCATCGCCGATATCGCCATCTGGCCATGGTATGGCAACGTTGTGCTCGGCAACGTCTACGGCGCGGCGGAATTCCTTGATGCGGGAAGCTACAAAAACGTGCTGCGCTGGGCGCAGGATATCGCCAGCCGTCCGGGCGTGAAGCGCGGCCGTATTGTCAACCGTACCAATGGTCCGTTGAATGAGCAGCTGCACGAACGTCATGCCGCCAGCGATTTTGACACCAATACGGAAGATAAGCGTCAGCAGTAATGGCTTGATTGACCGGGTGCCTGGCGCCCGGTTTTATTGCCCTTCCAGCCGGTATCCCGCCATAAAGTAGCGAACGGTCGTGCTGGAGTCATGCTCTTTAAAGAAGTCCATCACCATTTCTTTATCCAGCCCGTAGCGCCGCGTCAGAATCCCCGCTTCCCAGGCGCTGAGCTGCCGGTCGCCGGTCCTCTCAAACATTCGGTGCGAAAAGCCCAGCACAAAGCCGCGTTTATAGTCGGCGCAAAAACCAATCACCTTTTGCGCGCTATCGGCATAAGACGCCTGCAGCCCCGCCATCAACCCTTTGCCAAAATGGTTATCCATCTGTGTCCCCTCAATCGTTATATATAAAATTATATAGCGATTATTTGAGCGCTGGCTAGCGCTATTTAAACGAGAATCCTGAAGAGGAAGCCTTCAGCCAATTCCCGGCACTGTGATCGCGCCGACGGGCATTCATACGCAAAGCAAGTATTCTGGAAACAGCGTTTCAAAAATAAGAGAAGGAGATGTTATGGCCTGGCAAGCAAACCCAGCCCGTTATGAACAGATGCAGTATCGCTACTGCGGCCGCAGCGGTTTACAGCTTCCTGCGCTGTCCCTCGGCCTATGGCACAGTTTTGGTCATATTCACGCGCTAGACGACCAGCGCGCCCTGCTGCGCAAAGCCTTTGACTGCGGCATTACCCACTTCGATCTGGCGAATAACTACGGCCCGCCGCCGGGCAGCGCCGAGGAGAACTTTGGCCGCCTGTTACGGGAAGATTTTGCCGGTTATCGCGATGAGCTCATCATCTCAACCAAAGCGGGTTATGACATGTGGCCAGGGCCATACGGCTCCGGCGGCTCGCGTAAGTATCTGCTGGCCAGTCTCGACCAAAGCCTACAGCGTATGGGGCTGGAGTACGTCGATATCTTTTATTCGCACCGCGTCGATGAACGCACTCCAATGGAAGAGACCGCCAGCGCGTTAGCTCAGGCGGTGCAAAGCGGTAAAGCGCTGTACGTTGGTATCTCGTCCTACTCTTCCGAACGCACCCAGGCGATGGTTGAGCTGCTGCGCGAGTGGAAAATTCCGCTGCTGATTCATCAGCCTTCTTATAATCTGCTCAACCGCTGGGTCGACAAGAGCGGACTGCTGGATACGCTTGAGCGCAACGGCGTGGGCTGTATTGCCTTTACCCGCTGGCGCAAGGGCTGCTAACCGGGAAATACCTGAACGGCATTCCGGAAGGTTCGCGGATGCAGGTGGAAGGCAAAAAGGCGCGCGGCCTGACGGAAAATATGCTGAGTGAGAGCAACCTGAGCAGTCTGCGCTTACTCAACGATATGGCGCAACAGCGCGGGCAATCAATGGCGCAAATGGCCTTGAGCTGGCTGTTGAAAGACAGCCGCGTGACGTCGGTGCTGATTGGCGCCAGTCGACCAGAGCAAATTGAAGAGAACGTGAAGGCGCTGGAAAACCTGCACTTCTCCCACGAGGAGCTGGCGCAAATTGATAAGCATGTGGCGGATGGTCAGTTAAATCTGTGGCAGGCGTCGTCGGATAAGTAGGACCGTACCGAAAACGTGAATGGGTAGGCCAGACAAGCGTAGCGCCACCGTCCGGCCTACATCGCTATTTTTTCGCGCGGGTCAGGCTATCGAGGTAACCCATCACAAACGCTGAAAGTACAAAAGTCAGGTGAATAATCACGTACCACATCAGCTTGTTATCCGGGACGTTTTTGGCATCCATAAACACCCGTAACAGGTGAATAGACGAGATAGCCACAATCGAAGCCGCCACTTTGTTTTTCAGCGAGGTGGCGTCCATTTTGCCCAGCCAGTTCAGTTTCTCTTTGTGTTCACTGATATCGAGCTGCGAGACAAAGTTTTCATAGCCGGAGAACATCACCATCACCAGCAGGCCGCCGACCAGCGTCATATCCACCAGCGACAACAGGGTCAGGATTAAATCGGCTTCCGCCATGCTGAAGATATTCGGCAGCACATGCAGGATCTCCTGAAAGAACTTCAGGGTTAAGGCCAGCAGCGCCAGCGAGAGGCCAAAATAAACCGGGGCGAGGATCCAGCGCGATGCGTACATCGCATTTTCCAGAAAGCGTTCCATAGTGTCCTGTTTTCGAGTCAAATTCGCCCTAGTATATCGCAATCACATAACATCATATCAACACTTCGGCTTACACATCGTGGGGACGAATAAAGGGACGCTGGAAGTCCGGCCAAACCAACGCCACCAGTTCGGGATAGGCCTCCTGAGCAAATTCCTCGTAGCACCGCTGCAGGCTGAGCACCACCGGGTCGACGTCGGTCACTCGCTCGCCTTTCAGACAGCGGCGTTTAATCTCATCGTAATACTCATAGACGGCACCGTTGAGATTCCGGCAACGTTCCTGCGCTTCAAACAGGCCCGCTTTTTCTTTTAGCTGCTCTGTCGACATACGCTTAATTGTCGATTGAACAAAATCGATATACTCGTGGTTAATACGCCAGTACCAGGAAGGGGTAATCCGGCTCATGAGCCCGGCAAAATGATTTTCGCCTTCGTCTTTGTTCAGCGGCGCGGGGGCCGGAGCGGGAACGGTTTCATTATTGGTATCAGACGGTGCGTTATTTTGACCATACATAAAAAATAAAATAATGACGGTAAGTAACAGCAACACCATCACAAAATAAATAATACCGCTCATGGTTTTCTCCACTTTTTTTGATTTTAAAAGTGCGTCATGTTAATGTCAACGAACCTCACTATAATAAAAAACATTCTCCAGCCATTCGACAGACGACGCCTATATGATAGCTGAAACCCTTATCCCAGCCCGTTTCTGCATCGCCGCTATAGATGCGGAAAACAAGGATACGCCGCCAGGCCAGCAGGCTGAGCAGGAGAAAGCCTCGCTCGCCACGTGGCAGGACGAGATATTGATTGGCGGCGGTCAATCGCGTAACCCATTGGTTGAGGAACGCGATCGTCATATTAAAGACAGATTATATCGCATCGCTAAAATTGAAGCTTTTGCACTTATGCTAAATAACCTGGTGGTTCAGGGGAGATCTCCGCGCTGGAGTTAAGTCAAATTATGGAGTTAAAAACTCAGGAGATAAATGAGGACGGTAATAAAATCTGGCTTAATTTAATGACCCAGGAAAGAACCGCGCCAATGTTTTATAATCTAACGGATAAGTGAGCATGAAACTTGTCGATGTTAGCGCGACTAATATAGCGTTAAGCCCACAGCTCAGTGATGAGACCATTCTTCAGCGTAATTTGCAGACGCTGCGCGAGGAAAAAAACGCCGAGGGGCGTCGCATTTCCGGCCTTTCCGAACCCATTCCCGCGGCGCTGGTGAAAATGAAGTGGCAGCATCGCCGCGAAATCTATGGTTATCAAATTAAAGAAGAGATCTTCGGCGCCGCGCTGTGCGAAGTGATGGCGCGTTACCCCATCTACGCGACAAAATCCTGGCGCATACAGAATCCTGCTATCAGCACGTCCTGAATCGGGAGACCGCGACGCTTGAGATTAGCCGCAGCCTCGCCGATGGTCATTACCGCACGTCTAACGTCATCCTGAAAATTGAAAAGAACGACGAAAAACGCCCGGATCAGCCGATAATGTCGATGGCAAAGTGATCAAACGAGCAGCTTCCGCGCTGCGCCTGGCTTTCTAACGACACTGCTACCAGTCCCACTTTTGCCCCAACCCACTTCCCTTTGCCTGCGGCGAAAGGCTGAGTCACCCGCTGCCAGTTCACCTCACCGCTACGCCAGGCAAAGCGGCAGATGCCGCCGTGAGAGACCTCGACCTGCATTGCGCAGGTGGCGCTATCCAGCGTCGCAATAACCTCGCGGCGTTCGCGTACCACGCCCGCATCGCTCATCCAGCCGGTCAGCCACAGCAGTCGATGCTGCCCGTCACGTTTTTCCAGCAGCAGCGCGGCATAACGTTCACCGTAAATAACCAGACCACCCGCATCGCCGTTAGCTTCAGCGTTCAGCGTCAGCGTGGTTTCGGCGCTAAACTGCCAGGCCGGAAATTTTTGCAGCAGCAGGTTGGGCAGCCAATAGAAATATTGTTTCTCTTCACCGCAAGGAAGTTCGCAGCAGTGGAGATTCAATTGGCCATCGCCCGGCAGCAGCCACTGGGGATCCGGATTAGCCTGCCACTGCCACTGTAGACCCGGCACGCCTGAGGCAAAATCATCGCTGGTTTGCGGCTGTGATGGCACCGCCGGCGCTAAGCTCGCCGGACGCGGCCAGTGCATCACCGGTTGCCCGGCGCCGTCATCCCCCAGCGGCTCGCCGATACGCGGCCAACCGTCCTGTTCCCAGCGCATTGGCTGGAGGTGAACGATGCGTCCATACAGATGCGCATCCTGGAAATGGACAAACCAGCATTCGCCGTCATCCAGCTCAACCCAGCCGCCCTGATGCGGACCATTAACCGGGGTATTCCCCTGAAACAGAACGTTTTTCGCCTCCCAGGGGCCGCTCATGCTGCGCGCGCGCAGCACCGTTTCCCAGCCGGTTTCGACGCTGCCCGCAGGGGCAAAAATGTAGTACCAGCCGCCGCGCTTGTAGACTTTTGGCCCTTCCAGCGTCGGCTGGTCGCAGCTGCCATCGTAAATAATCTGCCCTTCCCCGCGCAGCGAAGTGCCGTCCGGCGACATGGCGAACAGTTGAAGCTGGTGTTTAATTCCGCTACGGCTATGGGCAAAGGCGTGGACCAGCCAGGCGTCACCGTTGTCATCCCAGAACGGACAGGGGTCGATCCAGCCTTTCGCGGGCTGCACGCAGTGTGGCGTACTCCATTCGCCCCACGGATCGTCGGTCCGACACATGAAAATACCTTCATCCGGAGTGCTGAAAAAGACCCACAGGTGATTGTCGTGCCAACGAATCGACGGCGCCCATACGCCTTTTCCCGGCTGGTACTGGTCGTAACCCGCCAGGGGTAACGACTGAAAAACATGGTTGATGATCTGCCAGTTCACCAGATCGGTCGAATGCAGGATCGGCAGCGCGGGCATATGGTTGAAGCTCGACGAAACCATAAAGAAGTCGCCGCCGACGCGAACAATATCGGGATCCGAATAGTCGGCGCAGAGGATCGGGTTATGATAATCATGTGATGTCATCGTCGTTTCCTCAGGCTTTATGTAATACGCCGCTGGCGGCTTGCGGCTCAGTTTGCACCGCCGCCTGTTGCCGTGCGGAAAGGTCGCGTTGAATGGTCGCCATGGCGCGGTCATCCAGCTTATAGAAGCGCGACAGCCACCATAACACCAGATACGAAAGCGATGGCCCAGCGTCAGCAGGCCAACGATGCCCATCGTCGCCATCGGTGTTTGTTCGGTGACGCCCGCCTGATAGCCAAACAGCCCCAGCGAAAAACCGACTACTGCTCCAGCGACCGCCATCCCCATTTTCAGCGCAAACAGGTTGCCGGAGTAGGACAAGCCAGTAATACGGCGGCCAAACTTCCACTCGCCATAGTCGGCGGCGTTCGCCATCATGTTCCATTTAAACGGTTGATACATCTGATGGAAGAATCCCACAAGGAAGTACAAAGGGAACACGACCGGTAGCCAGGTTGGCGGCACGAAGAACATCACCACACCTACTGCGACCAGCAGCAGGTTAATGTTTTTAAACAGCGAAACCGCACGGTAACGCTTCGCCAGCCAGCCCGCCGCGATGCTGCCGATAATGGTACCGACCACGCTAGTCGAGACAAATGCCGACTTCATCGCCGTCCCGGCCGCAGACTCAACGCCGCCCATCATCAAATAAGTGGCGTAATACAGCGTTGCCGCGCTGCGCATCACCCCAGCCATGCTGGAGAAGAAGGTAATGATCGCCACAATGCGCCACTGATCGTTTGCCAGCAGCGAGCGCAGATCTTCGCGAATGCTGCCCTGCTGCTCCACCGCGGGCGCCACGCGCTCTTTGGTGGAGAAGAAGCAGAAGGCCAGCATCACAATGGCGATGGCCCCCATAATCCCCATGGTGGCCTGGAAGCCGAACTGCTTATCTTCTTTACCCAGGTAGTCGACCAGAAACAGCGTGGCGACGGAGACCATCAGACCGGCCACGGAAGAGATCGTAAAACGATAAGATTGTGCCGACAGGCGATCTTTCTCATCGCGGGTGATCACACCGCCCAACGCACAGTAGGGAATATTGATAAAGGTGTAACACAACATCAGCAAGGTATATGTCAGGTAGGCGTACACCAGCTTACCGGAAGCGCCAAAATCGGGCGTGGTGAAGGTCATCACCGCCAGCACGGCGTAGGGAATCGCAAACCAGATCAGCCATGGTCGGAAGTGGCCCCAGCGGGTTTTTACCCGGTCGGCCACGATACCGGTGAGCGGGTCGGTTATCGCATCCAGCACGCGCGTCACCAGGAACATCACCCTACTGCCGCCGCGGAAAGACCGTAAATATCGGTGTAAAACCAAGTCAAAAACATCGTGACCGAAGAGTAGACAATACCGCAGGCGGCATCGCCCATGCCGTATCCCAGCTTTTCGGTAATAGACAACTTCGTATCGTTTGCCACACGTATATCCTCCTGAATTGAAGTGGTTTCAATGTAGGAGGATGGGGTGGGCAATTATATTGTCATTTTTCGTACCGGTATTATGTTTTCTGGCAACTGCGAAAGTTGTCACATAACTGGATTATTTGTCATACACCTTTCATTTTTTGTGACCTTACACCAACCGGAACACCGAAATAGCCGACTTCAGTTCACCGGTATGCTGCTGTTGCTGATGCGCGACCTGTATAGTTTGCGCCACGTGTTGCACGTTCTCCTGCACGCTGGCATCAATGTGCGCAATACTGCCTTTCATCTGTAATACGCTGGCGCGCTGCTGATCGCTCATCGATGACAACACATCAACACAGGCCTGTAGACTGTCGATGTTATTGATGATTGCCGCCATGGTTTTCCCCGCTCTTTCAACCTGCTCTGTACCCTGATGAGTGCTCTCGACGGAAGCGGCCACCAGCTGGCGAATGTCCCGCGCCGCACCTTCACAGCGCAGCGCCAGGGTACGGACTTCAGCCGCCACCACCGCAAACCCTTTCCCATGAGCACCGGCCCGCGCAGCCTCGACGGAAGCATTGAGCGACAGAATATTGGTCTGGAAGGCAATGCCGTCGATAAGTTCAAGGATGCCGCCGATCTTCAGCGACTCATCACGAATGTGCGACATGGACGCCATGGCTGAACGGATATTCTCCCCCCTTCCCGCGCCACTGCGCTGGCCTGCCCGGCGAGTTCGCGCGCTTCGCTGGCCTTCTCACTGGTTAACGATGCCGCACTGGCAAGTTGTTCCATGGCGCTGGCAGTGACCGCCAACGACCGCGCCTGGCTGTCGGTGCGTTCGGAGAGCGCGGTGTTACGTTGCAGCAGCGTCTGCGAGGCATCCAGCAGTTGCGACACATTACCGCTGACCTGCTCCAGCGTATTGCGCATGGCGTCCAGCGTCAGGCTAAAGGTTTTCGCAAAAGGTGAGCGGCTGGTTTTGGTGTCACGCTCCAGCGTCAGGTAGCCCGACTCGCGGTTAATGACCGCCGCCAGCTTCGCGACCTCGCTGGCCGACCGTGCGTCCTGCTCCATCCGTACCGCCAGGAAGACCAGGAATACCGTCTGCGCCACCACATACACCGCGTGCATAATCACCATGTGCAAACCAGCGTGCATAAACACGGTGATATTAAACAACCCATATTCCTGTAAATAATTAAATACCAGGTGGTGAACGGCAATCACCCTGCGCCATAATCAATGGCCGCCAGTCGCGCCAGGCGAGCAGCGCTGACAGCAAAACAAATACCGAGAAATGATATTCAGTCTCGCCGCCGCCAAGCTGAATCAGCAGTGCGGAATAGGCCATCAGAATAAACGCATAGACTAAGCGTGTGATGAGTTTGCCCGCAAAAAGCAGCGTCATCAGGGTGGCAAGCCCCGCCAGAATCGTCGCCACCAGCAGCGCCAGACTGGGGTTATCGTTCATCCAGCCCACGCCCAGCGAAACGGCCCACATCACCCAGGCCAGCACCAATAATAGCCGGTCTGCTCTTTGACGAATCGAGGATAACGAGATCAGGTCGCGATGCGAGCCATCGGCTTGCCGCAAAGTTCTTATGCCCATGATATTTTCCGCCCGCTGTAGATATATATTATTGTTAGCGTTCAGAATTAAGCGTAGGAAGGTTATTTCAGACTAGCCACTCTCATATTTAAAATATATTGCAACACTTAAGCACTGCTAAATATTATTTAAATAATTTCGGATATGACTCGCTGAAATTAGACTTAAGATAAATATTATATTACTAAGAGAAGAATAACGGATGGCGCTGAATGCGCCATCCGGGATGAGATTATTTTTTTGCGACGGTCTCTTCGCCAACCAGACCAATCTTCAGATAGCCAGCCTGATGGAGCGTATCCATGACCTTCATCATCGTTTCATAGTCCACCGTTTTATCGGCGCGGAAGAAGATCGTGGTGTCTTTCTTGCCTTCCGTCAGCGCATCCAGCGCCGGCACCATGCTGTCATCGGTAATGGGGTCGTTACCGAGGAACATCGACTTATCCGCTTTCACCGACAGGTAGACCGGTTTTTCCGGGCGCGGCTGCGGCTGGCTGGAGGAGGCCGGCAGATTGACTTTGACATCAACCGTCGCCAACGGCGCGGCGACCATAAAGATAATCAACAGAACCAACATGACGTCGATAAACGGCGTCACGTTGATTTCATGCATTTCGCCGGTATCGTCCAGATTTTCATTAAGACGCATTGCCATAGGGCATTAACCTACTCGTAATTTCTGGGCGGTACGAACCGGATGCACGCCGCTGGCGCTCAGATCCAGATCGCGACTCTGCAGCAGCAGAACCTGCGCAGCCACATCGCTCAGGTTAGCTTTGAAGCCACCGATGAGGCGCGCGAAGACGTTATAGATAACCACCGCCGGAATCGCGGCGAACAGGCCAATAGCCGTTGCCAGCAGCGCTTCTGCGATACCTGGCGCCACAACGGCCAGATTCGTGGTTTGCGTCTGGGCGATACCGATAAAGCTGTTCATGATGCCCCACACGGTACCGAACAGGCCGACGAACGGAGAGATAGCGCCGATAGTCGCCAGGAAACCGTTACCGCGTCCCATATGACGGCCTACCGCCGCCACGCGACGCTCCAGGCGAAAACCGGTACGTTCTTTAATCCCTTCGTTATCTTCCGAACCCGCAGAGAGCTCCAGCTCGTTCTGCGCTTCATTGATTAACTGGCTGCTCAGGCTCTGCGCGTCAAACGCGGCGGCCGTTTCGTGCGCCTGATTGAGGGAACGCACATCCGCTAACAGTTTCTGCTCGCGCTTGAGGCGGCGCTTGTGAGAAAGGAGCTCAGCACCTTTACTGAAGAAAATTGCCCAGGTGACGACGGATGCCAGTATCAAGCCAATCATGACCACTTTAACCACGATGTCGGCATGATGATACATACCCCAAACGGAGAGATCCGCCTGCATCAAATTATTACCCACTGTGTATCTCCAGGACGTAAATCACAAAATCTGAGCACAATAATATCAAAACAACGTCGAATTGATAGTAGTTCTCATTAGTATTTACATATTGACTCAAATCACACTTACTTTCCTTGCGCTTACGCAGTAAAAAAGTTTTCTGCACGGTTTTTGGCAAAATTTTCTGCTGTATGCACGAGGAACGCTACATCGCCGAGGCAATCGTGATAGTTTAGACGTCCAGACGTATAAAAACAGGTATACCCAACATGGCAGACAAGCACCTCGATACCGCGCTGGTTAACGCCGGACGCAGCAAAAAGTACACCCAGGGATCGGTGAACAGCGTGATTCAACGCGCCTCGTCGCTGGTTTTTGACACGGTCGCCGCCAAGAAGCATGCGACCCACAACCGCGCTAACGGCGAGCTGTTTTATGGCCGTCGCGGCACGCTCACCCATTTCTCGCTACAGGAAGCCATGTGTGAGCTTGAAGGCGGTGCCGGCTGCGCCCTCTTCCCTGCGGCGCGGCGGCGGTGGCGAATACTATCCTGGCCTTCGTTGAACAGGGCGACCACGTGCTGATGACCAACACCGCCTACGAACCGAGCCAGGATTTTTGCACCAAAATTCTCCGTAAGCTCGGCGTCACCACCAGTTGGTTCGACCCATGATTGGCGCAGAGATTGCGAACCTGATTCAGCCGAACACCAGAATCGTGTTCCTCGAATCTCCGGGTTCCATCACCATGGAAGTTCACGACATCCCGGCGATCGTTTCCGCCGTTCGCAGCGTCGCCCTGAAGCCATCATCATGATCGACAACACCTGGGCGGCAGGCGTGCTGTTTAAGGCGCTCGATTTTGGCATCGATATTTCGATTCAGGCGGGCACCAAGTATCTGATTGGTCACTCAGATGCCATGGTCGGCACGGCGGTATCGAACGAGCGCTGCTGGGCACAACTGCGTGAGAATGCCTATTTGATGGGGCAGATGCTCGACGCCGACACGGCCTATATGACCAGCCGCGGCCTACGCACGCTCGGCGTGCGTCTGCGTCAGCACCATGAAAGCAGCCTGAAAGTCGCCGAATGGCTGGCGCAACAGCCGCAGGTGGCGCGCGTCAATCATCCGGCGTTACCGGGCAGCAAAGGACATGAATTCTGGAAACGCGACTTCACCGGCAGCAGCGGCCTGTTCTCCTTCGTACTGAACAAGCGCCTGAATAATGAAGAGTTGGCAAACTACCTCGACCACTTCTCGCTGTTCAGCATGGCCTATTCCTGGGGCGGCTTCGAATCGCTAATTCTGGCTAATCAGCCGGAAGAGCTGGCCAGCATTCGTCCGGACGGGGTGATTGATTTTGAAGGTACGCTCGTTCGCCTGCACATCGGTTTGGAAAACGTTGACGATCTGATTGCGGATTTAGCGGCAGGATTCGCCCGCATCGTGTAACATAGCCTAAGCCCGGTACGGTCAGTGCCGGGTGGGTTAGCAATATTTTTGGCGCGTCCAGCGGAGGCGCCACCGATGTTGAGAACAGTCGGTTCCCGAGTTCACATCACCGCCAGGCGTAAACCTATGTACCCGGTTGTCAGCCAGACTGAACAATGCGGCTTCATTTGTTGCGTCCGGGATCAAGGTGTTCTTCAGAATTCGGGCGTACAATAGGCGAAAACGCTGTTCCACAGGAATGTCCATGGTCGTTATTCAAGATATTGTCGCCGCGCTTTGGCAGCACGATTTTGCTGCACTGGCGAATCCGCACGTCGTGGGAGTCGTTTATCTGGTCATGTTTGCCACGTTGTTTCTGGAAAACGGCCTGCTCCCCGCATCATTTTTACCCGGTGATAGCCTGTTGCTATTGGCGGGAGCGCTTATTGCCAAGGGCGTCATGGGCTACGTCCCTACCCTCGTCATTCTGACGACGGCCGCCAGCCTTGGCTGCTGGTTGAGTTACATCCAGGGCGCTGGTTGGGCAACACTAACGTCGTGAAAGGTTGGCTGGCGCAACTGCCGGACAAATACCACCAGCGCGCGACCTGCATGTTTGACCGTCACGGTCTGCTGGCGCTGCTCGCGGGTCGCTTCCTGGCGTTCGTGCGCACACTGCTGCCAACGATGGCGGGAATTTCCGGTCTGCCTAACCGCCGCTTCCAGTTGTTTAACTGGCTGAGCGCGCTGCTGTGGGTTGGCGTGGTCACAGGCTTTGGCTATGCCATCAGCATGATTCCGTTTGTGAAACGTCATGAAGATCAGGTGATGACTTTCCTGATGGTGCTGCCGATCTTCCTGCTGGTTGCCGGGCTGCTCGGCACAGTGATCGTGGTTATCAAGAAAAAATACTGCGACGCCTGATCGCGGCGCCGTACAATCTGTAGGCCGGATAAGGCGTTTACGCCGCATCCGGCAATGTGCAGCAGCGTTGCCTGATGGCGCTACGCTTATCAGGCCTAACCGTTACATTCCGCGCAGTCTTGCCGCATCCTCGCCCGGCGTCAGGCCGAAAAAACGTTTAAACTCTCGACTGAACTGCGACGCGCTCTCGTAGCCCACCTGCATCGCCGCCGCGCTGGCCTTCAGGCCGTCGTGCGCCATCATCATCCGAGCTTTATGCAGCCGATAGGCTTTCAGATATTGCAGCGGCGAAGTACTGGTTACCGACTTAAAATTATGGTGAAACGCCGACAGGCTCATATTGGCCTCGGCGGCCAGCTGATCGACACTCAGCGTTTCGGTGTACTGGCTCTCAATCCGCTTAAGCACGCGGCTGATCTGGCTGAAGTGAGTCTGGCGGCTCACCAGCGCCATCAGCGCGCCGCCGCGCGGCCCGGTGAGCACATGGTAGAGCATTTCGCGGATAATTTGCTTGCCGAGAATACGGGCGTCCAACGGACGTTCCATCACGTCCAGCAGGCGCTCGGCTGCGCAAAGAATCTCTTCGGACAACGTCGCCGAGTTAATCCCGCTTTCCGCCATTGCCGGGCGGAACAGCGGGTCTTCACCGATATCCATGAGCAATTCCTGGAGCTGGAAAATATCGACGTCGAGGCGTAACCCGGCCAACGGCGCTTCAGCGGTGGCAAAAGTTTCACATTCGAAGGGTAAAGGTACGGTGAGCAGCAGATATTCATTGGCGTCGTAGCGAAAGGTACGATCGTTGATATAGCCAATTTTATAGCCGGAAAAGAGAAACACGATGCCCGGCCGGTACATAACCGGCGTGCGTCCACTGGGCTGACTGCCGTAGATCAGCTGAATGTCAGGCAGCAGGGTACGCAGGTTTTGTTCGTTATTTTTCAGCTGCTTAATTTTTTCTGTCAGCAGTGCACAGATCGCTTCACGGTTCATCAACGAAGGCTCCAGATACCTTTTTTCACGCTCTCATTGTGGCCGTGATTGACGTGATTCTCCAGCCTTATGGAGAAATGGGCAAGACAAACGCAGAAATGTGCATTGAGAGGTACGGCAACGAGGACCACAATGATGTCATTCGGCGACGACCTTCGCCGCCTTGTTTTTCCATCCACCAAGAAGGGAACGAGCAATGTTTAATTTTGATCTTCACACCCCGACCCGCATTCTGTTCGGTAAAGGCGCTATCGAAAATCTGCGCGCTCAGATCCCGCTGACGCTCGCGTGCTGATCACCTACGGCGGCGGCAGCGTGAAAAAAACCGGCGTGCTGGACCAGGTACTGACCGCACTGAAAGGACTGGACGTGCTGGAATTTGGCGGTATTGAGCCAAACCCGTCCTATGAAACGCTGATGAACGCGGTGAAAATTGCCCGCGAACAGAAAGTGACTTTCCTGCTGGCGGTCGGCGGCGGTTCCGTTCTGGACGGCACCAAATTTATCGCCGCGGCAGCGCACTATGATGCAAGCATCGACCCGTGGGAAATCCTCGAAACCTACGGCAGCAACGTTAACAGCGCTATCCCGATGGGTTCCGTTCTGACCCTGCCTGCGACCGGCTCCGAGTCGAACAAAGGCGCGGTCATCTCCCGTAAAACCACCGGCGACAAGCGTGCCTTTATGTCTTCGCACGTCCAGCCTCAGTTTGCCATTCTTGACCCGGTTTACACCTACACTCTGCCGCCGCGTCAGGTCGCGAACGGCGTGGTGGATGCCTTCGTGCATACCGTTGAGCAGTACGTCACCTATCCGGTTGACGGCAAAATTCAGGACCGTTTCGCCGAAGGCATTCTGCTGACGCTGGTTGAAGAAGGCCCGAAAGCGCTGAAAGATCCAGAAAACTACGACGTGCGCGCCAACATTATGTGGGCTGCGACTCAGGCGCTGAATGGCCTGATTGGCGCAGGCGTACCGCAGGATTGGGCAACCCATATGCTGGGCCACGAACTGACCGCCATGCACGGGCTGGATCACGCCCAAACGCTGGCTATCGTTCTGCCTGCGCTGTGGAATGAAAAACGCGAAACCAAGCGCGCCAAACTGCTGCAATATGCTGAACGCGTCTGGAACATTACCGAAGGTTCTGACGATGCGCGTATCGACGCCGCTATCGCCGCAACCCGCAGCTTCTTCGAACAAATGGGCGTGCCGACTCGCCTGTCCGACTACGGTCTGGACGGCAGTTCCATTCCGGCGCTGCTGAAAAAACTCGAAGAGCACGGTATGACCAAACTGGGTGAAAATCAGGATATTACCCTTGAAGTGAGCCGCCGTATTTACGAAGCAGCCCGTTAAGCCCTTCCTCACTTTTTGCTCTAAGTATGTCGAGCTCACCCAGAAGCTTACACCCGTAAGTGACTGGGGTGAGCAGACGCAGACAACGCATCTGCTGCTTGAAAGGCGACGAACAAGCTTTCGTTTTTGCATATTTCGACCAGACTTAATCATACAAATCTTATCGGGGCATGCCCGATAAGCTGATGAAAAGGAGAAATGCATGACACATCCAACCGTGATTAAACTGCACGATGGCAATGTAATGCCGCAGCTGGGCCTCGGCGTATGGCAGGCCAGTAATGAAGAAGTGGTTACCGCAATCCACAAAGCGATTGAGGTCGGCTACCGTTCTATTGATACTGCCGCCGCCTACAAGAACGAGTCAGGCGTGGGCAAAGCCATTCACAGCGCGGGCGTGGCGCGTGAGGATCTGTTCATCACCAGCAAGCTGTGGAATGACTCCCATCTGCGCGCCGCTGACGCGCTGCAGGAGAGCCTGGAACATTTACAGCTGGACTACCTCGATCTGTATCTGATCCACTGGCCGGTACCCGCATCTGACCACTATATCCAGGCCTGGAAAGCGCTGATTGACCTGCAAAAGCAGGGCTGGTGAAGAGCATCGGCGTGTGTAACTTCCAGGTTCCACATCTGCAACGGCTGATTGATGAGACCGGCGTCGCACCGGTGATTAACCAGATTGAACTGCATCCGCTAATGCAACAACGTCAGTTGAACGCGTGGAACGCTACCCACAAGATTCAGACCGAATCCTGGAGCCCGCTGGCACAGGGTGGCGAAGGCGTTTTCGATCAGAAAGTCATCCGTCATCTTGCCGACAAATACGGCAAAAGCCCGGCGCAGATTGTCATTCGCTGGCACCTCGACAGTGGTCTGGTGGTCATTCCGAAGTCGGTCACGCCATCACGCATCGCCGAGAACTTCGACGTCTGGGATTTCCGCCTGGATAAAGACGAACTAGGCGACATCGCAACCCTGGATAAAGGCAAGCGGTTAGGCCCGGATCCAGACCAGTTCGGCGGTTAAACGCAAAAGCCGGCAATCGCCGGGCTTTTTTTAAGGCATCATCTCACCGCCGGGATGACCTGTTCTTAACGGCCAGCCGCCGTTTTACTGTGCTTCTTCGCACCGGCTTTGACTGGACGAGATGGCGCTGATGTCGCTTTCTTTGCTCCCGCAGGCGTCTGGCGCTGATGCGCCACCGGCGTGTGCTTGGTCAGCGCCGGACGGGTATTGCGGTTCTGGCGACGCGCTTCGCGCATTTCATCGATTGTCGGCGCTGGCACCAGACAATCGCGACGGCTGCCGATCAGGTGCTTTTTGCCCATCGCTTCCAGCGCGGTGCGAATCAGCGGCCAGTTAGCCGGATCGTGGTAGCGCAGCAGCGCTTTGTGCAGACGGCGCTGCTTATCGCCCTTCGGAATCACCACGTCTTCACTCTTATAGCCAATCTTACCCAGCGGGTTCTTGCCGGTGTAATACATGGTGGTTGAGTTCGCCAGCGGTGACGGATAGAAGTTCTGCACCTGATCCAGGCGGAAACGGTGCTGCTTGAGCCACAGCGCCAGGTTCACCATGTCTTCGTCGCGCGTCCCGGGTGGGCGGAGATAAAGTACGGGATCAGATACTGCTCTTTCCCGGCCTGTTTCGAATAGGTGTCGAACAGCTCTTTGAAGCGGTGATAGCTGCCCATCCCCGGCTTCATCATTTTCGACAGCGGCCCTTCTTCCGTATGCTCCGGCGCAATCTTCAGGTAGCCGCCGACATGGTGCGTCGCCAGCTCTTTGATATAGCGCGGATCTTCCACCGCCAGATCGTAACGCACGCCGGAGGCAATCAGGATCTTCTTCACCCCTTTCAGCTCGCGGGCGCGACGGTACAGGTTGATGGTCGGCGTGTGGTCGGTATCCATATGCGGACAGATTTCCGGATATACGCAGGAGAGACGACGGCAGGTTTGCTCGGCGCGCGGCGATTTACAGCGCAGCATGTACATGTTAGCCGTTGGTCCGCCAAGATCCGAAATAATGCCGGTAAAGCCGGGGACAGTGTCGCGAATGGCTTCGATCTCATTGATGATCGAATCTTCCGAACGACTCTGAATAATGCGCCCTTCGTGCTCGGTAATCGAGCAGAAGGAACAGCCGCCAAAGCAGCCGCGCATGATGTTGATCGAGAAGCGGATCATCTCATACGCCGGAATGCGTGCTTTGCCGTATGACGGATGCGGCACGCGCTGGTACGGCAGGGCAAACACGCTGTCCATCTCTTCGGTAGAGAGCGGAATGGCGGGTGGGTTGATCCAGATATAGCGATCGCCCTGTTTCTGCATCAGCGCGCGGGCGCTGCCCGGGTTGGTTTCATGATGCAGAATACGCGACGCGTGAGCGTACAGCACTTTGTCGCCCTTCACTTTCTCGAAGGACGGCAGCAGCACATAGGTTTTTTCCCACGGCTTCGGGCGCGGCGGCTGTACGGTGATGGCCTTGGCTTCCTGCTTTTTCGGCGCGACGGGTTTGTTGTCGGCGCACGGCAGGTCTTCGCCATACGGGTGCGGAATCGGGTCGATTTTCCCCGGGTGTCGATGCGGGTGGAGTCGACGCCAGACCAGCCCGGCAGCGCCTCTTTGACGATAATCGCCGTATTACGCACGTCGCGGATTTCAGTAATCTTTTCACCCTGCGCCAGACGGTGCGCCACTTCCACCAGCGGACGTTCGCCGTTGCCGAACATCAACATGTCTGCTTTGGCGTCAATCAGCACTGAACGACGGACGGTATCCGACCAGTAGTCATAGTGCGCGGTACGACGCAGGCTGGCTTCGATGCCGCCGAGAATCACCGGCACATCTTTCCACGCTTCTTTACAGCGCTGGGTATAGACCAGCGTCGCGCGATCCGGGCGCTTGCCCGCGACGTTGTCCGGGGTGTAAGCGTCGTCATGGCGCAGCTTACGGTCGGCGGTGTAGCGGTTGATCATCGAGTCCATATTGCCGGCGGTCACGCCGAAGAACAGGTTCGGTTTACCCAGACGCATAAAGTCGTCTTTGCTGTTCCAGTTAGGCTGGGCGATGATCCCCACGCGGAAGCCCTGCGCTTCCAGCATACGGCCACAGATCGCCATGCCGAAGCTCGGATGGTCGACATAGGCGTCGCCGGTTACCAGAATGATGTCGCAGCTATCCCAGCCAAGTTGATCCATCTCTTCACGTGACATCGGCAAAAACGGAGCCGGCCCAAAGCAGGCGGCCCAGTACTGCGGCCAGGAGAAAAGGTCGCGATCCGGTTGGATCAGGGAGATAGCGCTCATAATGCTTCCAAAAAATTGGCAAAAAAATAATCAAAGGTCGGGGATTATAAGCCCGATTGTCCTATGAATGAAGCGGGAATTTTTAGGTTCTTGTAAGTCCCGGCGTCGCTGCGCTCGGCCGGGCTACGGAGGGGGAACTTACGGCGCCGGGTTCACCAGAATCTGTCCAATAGAACCGCGGTCTGCCAGTTCCAGCGTTTGGCTGGCGTACTGGAACGGGAAGTGGGGCCACGACGGCTGGCCATAATAGACCAGCAGCTCGACCTGACCATCAACCCAGACGGTGTCTTTCCAGCCGCGGTCCTCCGGCAACGCCATCGCGCCGTTAACGTTGCGGATCTGGAACATCACCCCTTCAATATGGAACGACTGCGGCGCGTCGGCGCGAACCGTCCAGCGCTCCCACGTCCCTGCTGCGCGGTAATATCGATTCGCTGCGGGTCCCACAGCTGACCGTTGATGCCAGGATCGTCGCTCAACTGGATATCGCGGCTGCGAATCGGCGTACCACTGAGGATTTCCGTCGGCAGGATGCGCATCGGTAAGTTATCGGTCACTAACGGCAGCAGCCCCGTCGGACGAAGGGTCAGTACCAGCGTAGAAACCAGAATGCTCGATGGCTCGAAGAAGCCGCGGATACGATCCATGATGCTGGCGGATTCACCGCAGGTGATAGACACTTCATCACCGTTGGTCATGTCCACCAACACTTCCCGGCGTTCACCCGGGCCAGCGACAGCTGAGTGGTGGAGACCGGCGCGGGTAAGAAACCCTGATCGCTGGAGATAACGTGCAGCGCGCGGCCATCGCTCATGCGCAGCATATAGCGGCGCGAGTTAGAGGCATTGAGCAGGCGCAGGCGTACCCAGCCGCGGGAAACCTCCACATAGGGCCCCTGCACGCCGTTCACCAGCAGCGTGTCGCCGACGAAGCCACCGCTGCCCGGTTCTTCGTAGACTGGCGTACCAAAATTATCCAGACGCTTGTCCTGAATAATGATCGGGAAGTCGTCCACACCGTAATGGTTGGGGAAAGGTAAGGACTTACTAACTTCATCTTCGATCAGCCACATCCCCGCGAGGCCATTATAGACCTGCTGAGCCATGTGATTCGGCGTATTGGCCTGATACCACAGCGTGGCGGCACTCTGACGAATTGGCAACACCGGCGCCCAGTCGGCATTCGGCGTCATCATTCGCGCCGCGCCGCCGATCAGCGGCCCCGGCACCTGCAGACCGCGTACGGTCATCGCGACGTTTTCGGTGAGTCGGTTACTGTAGATAAGCTTAACGTCATCGCCGCTCCAGACACGGATCGTCGGCCCCAGATAGCGACCGTTGACGCCCCACACCGGCGCCCGGGTGCCCTGAGTGAACGACCAGTGCGCGCGCTGTAGCGTTAAGAACAGCGGCTGTCCGCGACGCGACTCCAGCAGCGGAGGCACTGGCAGCACGGGTTGTTTCCCCGCGGCCTGCGCCCTCAGCGGCACCGCGCCTGCACAAAGCGCAACGCCCGAAGCCTGAATAAACTGACGCCGACTGAGTGACATATAAGCTCCATCAAAACTGACAAATCAAAAGTGGGAAATCACTTTCCCGACAGCAAAACAATCTACGGCGCGAGCGTTTGCTCACGCCGTCAACAGGGCATTACTTTTTCGCGGCGGCTTCACGCTGGGCCACTTCCTGGTCCAGCTCATCGATTTTAGCCTTCATCACTTCGCGGCAGTGCTTCGCCAGATCGCGCACCTGATCTTTGCCCCACGCGCTGGTGTCGATAGGATCCAGCATTTCCACAATCACCTGGCCGTTGTTCCAACGGTTGAGTTTGATTTTGTTGGAGGTATTCGATACGCACACCGGAATGATTGGCACGCCTGAAGCGATAGCGGCGTGGAACGCGCCGGTTTTGAACGGCAGCAGGCCGCGACCGCGGCTGCGGGTCCCTTCCGGAAACATCCAGAAGGAGATTTTGCGTTTCTGGAAAGTATTGACCACTTCGGCAATGGTACCGTGCGCTTTCGCGCGGTTATTGCGGTCGATCAGCAGGTTACCCGTCAGCCAGTAAAGCTGGCCGAAGAACGGGATCCACACCAGGCTCTTTTTCCCTACCGTGACGGTGGGCGGCAGCACGATGTTCGCTGCGGTAACCATGTCATAGTTATTCTGATGGTTAGCAATATAGATGGCGTTGCCGAAGTTTTCCGCGCCGGCAGGCAGGCGGGTTTCAACCTTGAGACCAAAAACGGGCGCCAGGCGACCAAACATATGGCCGAAGGTGGCGACGTGTTTTGGGTTACGCGGGCTGAACAGACAATAGATGCAGCCAAAGATGCATACCAGGATGCAGTAAATGACAACAATAATGACACGTAAAATAAATAGCATAGCGTCCTCTGAACCCTGAACCGCTTAGAATTATACCGTCGGTGCACGGCTGGCATGTACGTCAGGCGCACATTTCCAGCCAGGCATTACGGGCACGTATACCGGACAGGGCTTTGTTACTTGCAGACCCCTGCAAAAGGGTATTGTTAATCGCAACGGCTGAATTAACAACGGTTTTACAGCAAATATTCCCCGCCATCGGCGGGGAAAAACTTACTCTTCGCTATCGTCAACCTGCGCGCGCTGTGGCGAATCAATTTCCACGCGGTCGATTTTTTGCAGGCCGCGCATCAGCGTCCCACGGCGACCACGTTCGCCGGTCACTTTTTGCAGCTCTTCCGGACGCAGTTTGATCTTACGTTTGCCCACGTGGAAGGTCAGCGTGCTCTGCGGCGGCAGGATATACAGGTGCGCAAGGCTATCGGTGCCGTTGGCCGCTTCCGCCGACGGGATATTGATAATCTTGTTGCCCTTACCTTTCGACAGCTGCGGCAGGTCGCTCAATGGGAACATGAGCATACGGCCCGCGGCGGTGATCGCCAGCAGCATATCCGACTCGTCCTCAACAACCAGCGGCGGCATCACATGCGCATTTTCCGGCAGAGAGATCAGCGCCTTACCGGCACGGTTTCGCGCCACCAGATCGTTAAAGGTACACAGGAAACCATAACCCGCATCAGAGGCCATCAGCAGCTTGGTGTCATCGCCTTCCATCAGCATATGCTCGACGGTCGCGCCTGGCGGCAGCGTCAGTTTACCGGTCAGCGGTTCGCCCTGCCCGCGCGCGGACGGCAGCGTAATCGGGTCGATGGCATAGCTGCGACCGGTAGTATCGACAAACACCACCGGCTGATTGCTCTTGCCTTTCACCGACGCTTTCCAGCTGTCGCCCGATTTATAGCTCAGCCCCTGCGCGTCGATATCATGGCCTTTGGCGCTACGCACCCAGCCCATCTGCGACAGCACAATGGTCACCGGCTCAGACGGCAGCATGTCGTGCTCGCTCATCGCCTTCGCTTCTTCACGTTCGTGCAGCGGCGAACGACGGTCGTCACCGAAAGCATCCGCATCGGCCTGCAGTTCTTTCTTCAGCAGGTTGCTCATCTTGCGCTCGGAGGCAAGAATCGCCTGCAGCTGATCGCGTTCTTTCGCTAAATCATCCTGCTCGCCGCGAATCTTCATCTCTTCAAGTTTGGCGAGATGGCGCAGTTTCAGCTCAAGGATCGCTTCCGCCTGGGTTTCGCTGATGCCAAAGCGCGACATCAGCGCAGGTTTCGGCTCATCCTCGTGGCGGATGATCTCAATCACTTCATCGATGTTGAGAAACGCCACCAGCAAACCTTCGAGGATATGCAGGCGCTTAAGCACTTTCTCCAGACGATAGTTCAGACGACGGCGCACCGTGTCGCGGCGGAACGCCAGCCACTCGGTGAGGATCTCCAGCAGATTTTTCACCGCCGGACGGCCGTCGAGGCCGATCATGTTCAGGTTGATGCGGTAGCTTTTTTCCAGATCGGTGGTCGCGAACAGGTGATGCATCACCGGCTCCATGTCCACGCGGTTGGAACGCGGCACAATCACCAGGCGGGTCGGGTTCTCGTGGTCAGATTCATCGCGCAGGTCGTCGACCATCGGCAGCTTTTTGTTGCGCATCTGGGCGGCAATCTGTTCCAGCACCTTGGCGCCGGAAACCTGATGCGGCAGCGCGGTAATCACCACCGCGCCGTCTTCTTTGGTCCACACCGCGCGCATGCGCACGGAGCCGCGACCGTTCTGGTAAATTTTGCGGATTTCCGCACGGGAAGTGATGATTTCCGCTTCGGTCGGGTAGTCCGGCCCTGGACAATATCCAGCACTTCGTCGAGGGTGGTCTGCGGTTTTTCAATCAGCGTAATCGCCGCTTTCGCCACTTCGCGCAGGTTGTGCGGCGGAATATCCGTCGCCATGCCCACGGCAATACCGGTGGTGCCGTTCAGCAGGATGTTCGGCACGCGAGCAGGCAGCATTTTCGGCTCCTGCATCGTACCGTCGAAGTTAGGCACCCAGTCAGCCGTCCCTGCCCCAGCTCGCTTAACAGCAGCTCGGAGTATTTGGACAGGCGGGATTCGGTATAACGCATCGCCGCGAATGACTTGGGATCATCCGGCGCCCCCAGTTCCCCTGGCCATCGACCAGCGGGTAACGGTAAGAGAACGGCTGCGCCATCAGCACCATGGCTTCATAGCAGGCGCTGTCGCCGTGCGGGTGATACTTACCCAGTACGTCACCAACGGTACGGGCGGATTTTTTAAATTTAGCGGTGGCGTTCAGCCCAGCTCTGACATCGCGTAGACGATGCGGCGCTGTACCGGCTTCAGGCCGTCGCCAATAAACGGCAACGCACGATCCATGATCACGTACATGGAGTAGTTTAAGTAGGCGTTTTCCGTAAATTCATGTAGCGCAAGGCGCTCTGCCATATCGCTCATTAACAGGGATCCTCAATCTGCATGCTGACCGTTCGGACGGCAATATTGCCGCAGATAATACCCTATCTCACGGTCTGAGTCACAAACCGTGAGACAGGTTGCGAGGAAGTTAACGAAGCGGCAGATAGATATCCGTCAGCAGCTCATGTTCCGCCACCTCATTGACGAAATTCAGGTACTGGAAGAAGACCGGAAAATCGCGCGGCGTCTCGCCGCTGGCCGGTAGCCATTCGCGGAATAAATACCACACGCTCTCCGGGAGGCTGTCGAGCGATCCCTGATGGCGCACCACCGCGCAGCGCCCGCCAGGAATCTCGCTATTCACCACGCCAACGTCATTTTCGGCTATCGGCTGGCGGACGCTGCCGCAGATATCAAAGCGGAATTGATCCGGCGGCGTCGTCTGCGGGTCGTGCCAGGCAATACCAAAGGTTTGACTGCTGGCAATCGGCGACTGGCCCGTTTCGCGCCGCCATGCGATAAATTTCGCCGCGCTGGCGTTGACCTTATCCGGATGCCCAGATGCGTCAGCATCGCGACGCGGGTAGGTGGAAATTCAACAATTTTTACGTCCATTACATGCTGCTCCTGTAACGCAAGTTTAGGAACGCGTTGGTGCCAGGCCAGCCAGTCCGGCGATTGCCGAAACCGGCGCGGGCTTTGACCAAACGCGGTTTTGAAAGCACGTGTGAACGACTCCGGATTCTGGAACCCGGCATCCAGCGCGATATCGATAACTTTATCCTGCGGGTTAAACGCCAGCCGCCATGACGCGCGGCGCAAACGCAACCACTGGATATAGCGATAGAGCGGAAGCCCGCTCCAGGCGGTAAACTGCCGGTGAAAATGAAACGGCGAGCTGTGCGCCATCCGGCTTAACGCCTCAATCGATAGAGGCTCATCCAGATGACGCTCAATGTGGTCGCAAACGCGCCGCAGGCGTTTGGAATAAGCCGCGCTTATCAGGTCATTCATCACTGCCTCCTTGTGGCCTATTCTGCCCACCGGCGGCGGTGAATCCTGACCGATCTTGCGCTGTGTGGATTACGGATTCACTTTACGAATTTGCTTCACATCGACTTCGACAGAGTTCCAGTCTTTATCCACTTCACCCTGAATTTCCACCAGGTCCTTCGGAGAGATGGTCTGGCCGTTCCAGCGTTTGTGGTCAATATCGACATTGATGGTGCCGCTGGAATCTTTAAAGATATACAGATCGTCGGAAACACGCTCGGTGATATTACCGCGCAGCGTCACCCAGGTATCATCACGCATTGATTTCGCATTTGCCGCGGTGGTTACCGTTCCGCTAGGCCGGTAAAGCCGCCGGTTTGCGTCGTCGTGGTGCTGGAAGGGCCGGAAAAACCGCCCTGGTTAGCGGCGAAGGCCGGTGCGGATGCCAGTGCCAGAATAGCGGCGAAAGCAGCAAGTTTCTTCATGATAATGTCTCCTTGTTATTGGCTATACCACCTATTACACAGACCAATTCTTAACAACTTCTTAAGCGGAAAAAAGATTTTTTTTCGCTGTACAGCGGCGGTAAAGGCGCGGTTTACTTGGCATGTCAGAGGGTCGGCAAGGAGCAAGAGATGCGTATTTTATTGGTGGAAGATGACAAGCTTATCGGCGATGGCATCAAAACCGGGTTGGGGAAAATGGGCTTCACCATTGATTGGTTCACTCGCGGAGAAGAAGGGAAAACCGCGCTCTATACGGCGCCTTACGATGCCGTGATCCTCGATCTGACGCTGCCGGGCATTGATGGGCTGGATATTTTGCGCGAATGGCGTGAAAAATCTCGCCGCGAACCGGTACTGATCCTCACCGCTCGCGATGCGCTTAGCCAGCGCGTGGAAGGGTTGCGCCTCGGCGCCGACGATTATCTCTGTAAGCCCTTTGCCCTGATTGAAGTCGCCGCCAGGCTGGAAGCGCTGATTCGTCGCGCTCATGGGCAGCCCAGCAGCGTATTACGTCACGGCGACGTCGAGTTGGATCCCGGCAGTTTGACCGCCACCTTAAAGGGCGAAGCGCTGGCGCTCAAACCCAAAGAGTTCGCGCTGCTGGAACTGCTGCTGCGTAACGCCGGGCGTGTGCTGCCGCGCAAGTTGATTGAGGAGAAGCTCTACAGCTGGGATGAAGAGGTCACCAGCAACGCCGTTGAGGTCCATGTTCACCATCTGCGCCGCAAACTTGGCAGCCACTTTATCCGTACCGTTCACGGTATCGGCTACACCCTGGGTGACCAATGAATCTGATCCGCCACCTTAGCCTGCGCGTCCGTCTGACGCTGCTGTTTATGCTGCTTGCCGCCATCACCTGGTGTTTCGCCAGCGCCATCGCCTGGAAGCAAACCACCAAAAAGCTGGATGAGCTTTTCGACACCCAGCAGATGTTATTTGCCAAACGCATCAGCGCCATGGATTTTACCGACCTGTCGACTTCACGTCAGTGGATCCGCACGCCGAAAAAGGTGAAACACGGTCACCTGGATGACGATGTACTGGCCTTCGCCATCTACACCGCTGACGGCAAAATGGTGCTACACGACGGCGAAAATGGCCCGGACATTCCCTATCACTATCGGCGGGATGGTTTCGATGACGGGCAACTCAACAATGACGATGACCCCTGGCGTTTTCTTTGGCTGACCACCGCCGATAAAAAGTATCGCATCGTTGTCGGCCAGGAGTGGGATTACCGCCGCGAGATGGCGCTGGATATCATTACCAGCCAGTTGACGCCGTGGCTAATCGCGCTGCCGGTGATGTTTTTGCTGCTGATCGTGCTGCTGAGCCGCGAGTTGGCGCCGTTGAAAAAGCTGACCCGCACGCTGCGCCAGCGCGACCCGGATGCCAGTGAGCCGTTGAGCACCGACGGCGTGCCAACCGAAGTTCGCCCGCTGCTGGACGCCCTCAACCAGCTGTTTCGCCGTACCCACGACATGATGACCCGCGAGCGGCGCTTTACCTCTGACGCCGCCCATGAGCTGCGCAGCCCTTAACGGCGCTGCGGGTGCAGGCCGAAGTGGCGCAGATGTCGCAAGACGACCCCGAAAGCCAGCGCAAAGCGCTGTTGCAGCTGCACGAGGGTATTGACCGCGCCACCCGCCTGGTGGAACAGCTGCTTACCCTCTCACGCCTGGATTCGCTTGAACAGCTGGCGGACGTGCAGAGCGTCGCGTTGGACGAGCTGCTGCAATCTTCAGTCATGGACATCTACCACACGGCGCAAAAAGCAGGTATCGAAGTGCGGCTGCATCTCAATGCCCAGTCGGTCACCCGGACGGCGCAACCGCTGCTGCTGGGGCTGCTGGTGCGTAACCTTCTGGATAATGCCGTGCGCTACAGCCCGGCAGGCAGCGTGGTCGACGTGACGCTGACTCCTGACGGGTTTAGCGTGCGCGACAACGGGCCGGGGATCAGCCCGGAGGCGCTGGCGCGCATCGGTGAACGTTTCTATCGCCCACCGGGCCAGGATGCCACCGGCAGCGGCCTGGGGCTGTCTATCGTGCAGCGCATTGCAGCATTACATCATATGTCCGTTACTTTCAGTAATGTGCCCGATGGCGGTTTCCAGGTCGATATTCGCGGGTGAAGCAATTATTGCTATTTCAGCAAAAGACTTTGCACATTTTGCACATTTAACCGCAGCAAGTTGCCGGGTATCATGACTGACAAAGGCATTTTATTGAGGACATATAATGAGCAACATCCTGATTGTTAACGGCGCGAAAAAATTCGGCCACTCTAACGGCCAACTGAATGACACCCTGACCGAAGTCGCGGAAACCTTCCTGCGCGACCTCGGGCATGATGTTAAAGTGGTTCGCGCCGACGGCGACTACGATGTGAAAGCCGAAGTGCAGAACTTCCTGTGGGCGGACTCCGTCATCTGGCAGATGCCGGGCTGGTGGATGGGCGCACCGTGGACCGTGAAAAAATACATCGATGACGTCTTCACCGAAGGTCACGGCTCCCTGTACGCCAGCGATGGCCGCACCCGCTCCGACGCGAGCAAAAAATACGGCTCTGGCGGCCTGATTCAGGGCAAAACCTACATGCTGTCCCTGACCTGGAACGCACCGATGGAAGCCTTTACTGATAAAGACCAGTTCTTCCACGGCGTGGGCGTTGACGGCGTGTATCTGCCGTTCCACAAAGCCAACCAGTTCCTGGGAATGGAAGCACTGCCAACCTTTATCGCCAACGACGTGATTAAAATGCCGGACATTCCGCGCTACGTTGCAGAATATCGCGAGCATCTTGGGAAAATTTTTGGTTAACTGTTAGTCAGGAATTAGAAGGAGTTAATCATGTTGACAGTTATTGCTGAAATCCGTACCCGTCCCGGCCAACACCACCGTCAGGCGGTACTGGATCAGTTCGCGAAAATTATCCCGACCGTCCTGAAAGAAGACGGCTGCCACGGCTATGCGCCAATGGTAGACCACGCTGCAGGCGTCAGCTTCCAGACGACCGCGCCGGACTCGATCGTGATGGTCGAAATGTGGGAAAGCGTGGCGCACCTTGAAGCACACCTGCAAACCCCGCACATGAAAGCCTGGGGTGAGGCGGTGAAAGGCGACGTGCTGGATACCAGCATTCGTATTCTGCAGCCGGGCGTCTAAGTTTCGGTTCCGTGATTTGCCGGGTAGCGCTTGCTTACCCGGCCTGTGGAATCGACGTAGCCCGGAGTCGGCGTTAACCCGCCTCGTGCGGGCTACGTGATTTCGCCAGGCGCAGAACATGCTCTGGGCCAAATAATATCTCCACGCTATTATCCCCTCGCTCCATCACGGCAACGCCGGTGAAATCAGGAATACTCAATTTCGCGCCGTAGCCGATAAGTTCCAGGCCACCAATCCCCACGCAGTATGCGCCAGCGGAAACCGCAGCGGTAATGCCGCTACGGGAATCCTCAAACACGAGGGTTTTCCCGGCAGGAATGGCCAACCGCTCTGCCGCCAGCAGATAGGGATCCGGATAAGGTTTGCCCCGTGAAACGTCATCGCGTTCAACGATCACAGAAATACAGTCCGCCACCCCAAGCATTGCCGTGACACGATCTATTTTTTCCCGCCAGCCGCTGGTCACAATACCGACGTCAACGCCCGCGGCATCCAGGGCGGTAATCAATGCCGCGACGCCGGGAAGAGGATCGTAATCAGCCGTATTTTCAGCATGAATAATATACTGCTGCGCTTTTTGTTGTTCGGCCAAAGGGAGATCGCTGAAAAGCGCCTGGATAGTGTGCGGCCCAGGCTGACCATGAATATGTTTAACAATCTCATCATCTGTAATAATTTTCCCGTACCGGCTCGCGGCTTCCCGCCAGGCGCGTTCAATAACTGCATTGGAATCAATAAGGACGCCATCCATATCAAACAAAACCGCCGCCATCATTGTCATAATATTTATCGCTCTCTCATCGTGATTGCCGAAAAAAATCGTTACAATGACCATAAACGGGTAGCGTAATAATGTATAATTCCATTCTGTATAGGGTGTGATAAATGAAAGGAATCGATGTTAAGCTGTTACGTGCATTTGTCGTACTTGCGGAAAAAGGAAGTTATCATAAAGCGGCAGAGGTACTTTATTTAACGCAACCCGCCTTATCAAAACAGATTAAAACATTAGAACTGATCGTCGGTGAAACGCTTTTCCAGCGCGATCGTCATGGTGCCAGAATAACAGAGGTTGGCGAAAAACTGCTTTCCAGAACCCATGAACTATTAAACTTACATACCGACTTTATTAATTTCGCCAAAAATATCAATAATCAAACAGAGAATAAGCTAACAGTCGGCATTGGAATATCTTCATTTCATAACGTTCCCGAATGGATAAGGTTATTCCAACAAAAATTCCCTGACTGCCATGTCACCGTAAATCACCTTCCCTCTAGCGTCCAGATAAGTATGCTGCTGGAAGGCAAGCTAGAAGCTGGCTTTCTCCGCCTGCCGGTACCCGCGACGTTAGCCGCCAAAACGTTAACTGAAGAACGGCTTATTCTCGCCGTCCGACAGAGACAATAGCGGCTGAAAATGATATTCAGGGCTTACTACGCTCACACCCGGTACTCGAAATTAACCCCGATATTAGCCCTGCCTTGCACAGCAAACGCGCGCATTGTTACAGGATTACCATCTGAGCGCGAATCTCACCGCAGCCGCTGATGATATACCTGCGCTATTGGCACTTATCGCAGGAAGGAATGGCGTGGCATTTTTACCCGCCAGCGTGAAGCGTTTTCTTCCCGCCGGGGTAAGCACCTTAAATCTACCTGGCAGGCAAAAGCACTGGATATCGGTATGGCGTGGAACCCCGCGTCAGCAATACGTTACGGGATGCGTTTTTAAAAATAGCGGTGAGCTGATTAAAACCGAGGACGAAAGTCGAGGAGCGCCCGGAGTCGGCGCAAACGCGCCTCGTCCGGGCTACCTTTTTATATTACCAGTACAACTTCCAGCTCTGCGTCATACGCACCAGCGCTTCCACATAGAAGTAATCCCCCAGCTACAGCACTCATCCACGCCTTTATCGCTGGCGAAGTGATACACCGAATGCTTCAGCACGCCGGTACCCGGCTCATCCAGCCCCATCAGATAGTTTTTTGACAGCGATGACATGATGCCATCGCCCACTGCTGGTAGCGCTCACGATCCGGATCGGTGGTCGGCAGATGCTTCACCAGCTCCAGCAGGCCGCATACCGCAATCGCCGCCGACGATGAATCACGCAGCGCATCGGTGCCGACAAGCGCCAGATCCCAGTGACAGATCGCATCTTCCGGTAAACGGTTAAGGAAGTAGTTCGCCAGCTTTTTCGACAAGCTAATCAGTTCCTTATCGCCGGTGTAGAGGAAACTCAGCATAAAGCCGTAGATACCCCACGCCTGACCGCGCGACCAGCAGGAGTCGTCAGCGTAACCCTGCTGCGTTTTGCCAAAGCGCGGTTCGCCAGTCTGCACGTCCATGTAGTAAGTGTGGTAGGTCGAAGCATCTTCACGCACCAGGTACTTCGCCGACTGACGCACATGCGCGCGGGCCGCATCGGCAAAGCGCGGGTCGCCGGTCTGCTCCGTCGCCCAGTACAGCAGCGGCAGGTTCATGGTGCAGTCGATAATCATGCGCCCGGCCTGCTCCGGATCGGTCAACACGCCCCAGGCCTGAATGATTTCTGCTTTGCGGTGGAAACGTTCGAGCAGCGCTTCCGCCGCCTGCAGGGAAAAACCGCGCGCGTCGCGATTGCCGGTCAGGCGCCACGCCGATACGCAGGAGAGCGTATACAGGAAGCCCAGATCGTGGGTATTGGTGTCATGACGCCCGGCAATGCGCAGGCCGAATGAACGCACGTGTTTTTCCGCCAACGCCCGATACTTCTCATCACCGGTCATTTCCCACGCCAGCCAGAGCTGGCCGGTCCAGAAGCTGGTGGTCCATTCAACGTTTTCGGTTAACGGGTAATAACCTTTAACGCAGGCCTCGCCAGGGAATTTATCACCGAAATCCGTTAAATGACGGCTAATCAGCTTAAGGACATGGCTACGCGCCGAGCACAGCTCATCGTTAAACGTTTGCAGATTAACGGGAGCACCCGGGAATTCGCGTAATTTTTCCTCAACGATTTGGTTTAACATATTCGGTTCCTTCAATCAGTAAGGCTTATTTAGAAATACCATTTTCAGCCACATCAAGGGCTGGCTGGCGATGATTCTGACGTTTACAGGCGGATAAGGTGAATGCGGAGATAAGCGTAAATAACAGCGCAATGCCACCCATGATCATATAGGTCTTTTCAAAACCGATACGGTCGTACAATAATCCTGCCGGGAAGAGACCACGACGTTACCGATATACAGCATCGCCTGATAGCCTAATAAATACATGGTGGCGTTAACGCGTTTATCGAAATGCTCAGCAATATATTTAAAGACCGATACCAGCAGCAGACAAATTTCCAGACCGTACAGCGGCTTAATAACGGAAATCAGCAGATGAGAATCACACAGACCTGAAATCACCAGTCGTGCGCCAACTAATGCGCCAACAATCAACAGACCGCGTTTCGCACCGATATAGTTAACGAACATCGGCATAAAAATATACATGACGAATTCGGTGCCGGACTGTACCGTGCCGAGCAGGCCAAAAATCGTATTCCCTTCATGGACATCGCTAAAGAAGGTCACGAAATAGCGCGAGAATTGCTGCTCAGCAACAAACATCATCCACGCCACGCCGGCGACATACAGGCAGAATGCCCAGAATTTGCTGCTTTTCAGCAGGTCATAAACGTCTTTCAGGACAATCTTATCCTTCGAAATTACCGCGCTGGCGTTACTGCTTTCGGTATCCACTTTCAGGCTAATCAGCACTACCAGCATGACCAGCGACGCCACGCTGCCAAGAATAAAGTTGTAGGCCGGAGAGATATTAAACAGCAACCCGGAGAACGAGGATGCCACCGCCCAACCGAGCGAGCCCCACATACGAATTTGACCGAATTCCATGCTGTTCAGACGGCTGTAACGATCGGCATAGGATTCACAAGCCGCCACACCGGCATACCATGCGAAGCTCAGATAAATGGCCCCAACAATAATCCCGAGGGTGGTGTAAGACAGCAGCAGTGGCTGATAAACATAAATAAAGAACGGCGCCATCAGGGCGGACATCACCACCACAAAATAGAGCAGATATTTACTCATACCGATCTTATCGAGAATATAGCCGTAGATCGGTTTGAGAATTACCGAGAATATCCCGTTAACGGCAAAAACGGTGCCAATGACTGCGCCGCTGAGCTCCGCTTTTTGCCCAAGCCAAATGGCAAAGAGGCCAATGCTGGCAGACCAGGTAAAGAAATATAAAAAGATAAACGAACTTATTTTGTAATATTCAAGCCTGTTTGGAGACGCTATTTTTTCCATACGGTCCTCGACAAAACTTTGTAGGGTGCCAGCTCTGAATCATGACAATTCAAAGCTGGCGAGGGGATATTCCGGTTTATTGTGTTTTCCGGAGGGTTATAAACTTAAATTTGTTATTTTTCCGCTCACGTTATCCCTGACGCTTAGCGCATTGTTTTCAATATGCAGCATCGGCAGTACCGGCAACGGCGCATGGGTGTCACCGCTAGCGACGACGGCACAGCACAGCCAGTGCTCGCCGGGGGCGATATCGCCAGAGAGCATTGGGATAGCCGCGCATTCCGGGAACATCACGCTGCTGTTTGGCGGCGTAATCACGCAGTCAGCCTGGCGCACCGCGTGCGGGGAGAGATCGACCACCACGCTGGTACCATTAGCGGCACGAACGCGGCTTTGGCCCCCAGTGATTTCCGCATCGGCCTTCATCACCGCGAAACCGCCCTCCACCGTCTGCAGACGGCGCGCGGTATTAACACGGTGAACACGCACATGCCATTCGCCGCAAGGAATCAGCCAGGTATCGACCTGCACGTCGTGCCACGGTAGCCAGCGGGAGTAGATGGCGCCGTCCAGCATCTCCACGCTGGCGCACTCTCGACGCCCACGCCAGTAGTTGTCGTTATCCGACAGCAGCAGCATGGAGTCGCAGGCCGCGTGCTTGATACCGTAGCGCCCGCGCTCAATGGTGAAACCAAAACGGGTGGAGTAGGCAAATTTGGTGTATTTCGCTTCGGTATTAACGTAGTTGTTCAGCTCCAGTTGCCCGGAGGTCAGCATCACCACGTGCTGCGAACCTTCATCGTGTTGCAAAATCTGCTGTGCGGGGACAATGGCGTGAACCGGGTCTAACGTCGGCAGCGGCAGCTCTTGAGCCTGCCAGAACGCGTGATTAGCGGGCAGCGCCAGAATCAGGAACACTTTCAGCGCCCAGTACGGCGAGCCCGGTGAGTTGTAGTCTTCGCACATCGCCAGATTCGGGTACGCGAAGCCAAGCGTTAAAATACCGTCGCGATCGAAAATCGGCTGCGCCAACCACCAGCGCAGGTGACGCAGGATAATGCCTTTCACGACGCCCGGCGAGAACACATCAAGTTCAGCAAACGCCACGCCGCTCCAGAAAGCCACCATGGCAAAACGGTAGGTCAGGCTGCGGCCAAACGGCACCGATGCGCCGTCGGCGGCGGACATGTAGATAAAATCCTTCGCAAACAGGCTGGCGCGCTCACGCAAGGTAGCCGCGCGGGCCGGGTCATCGCTGGCGTTAAGAGTGGCGTAAATCAGGCCATAGAAATGGAACGCCATCGAAATATAGTAGTCCTTCGGGCGGCTGGGACCATCAGAGTACCAGCCGTCGCCAAGATAGTAGGCTTCCATCATATTGAAGCGACGGTCAATCGCCGCCCGATCGTAAGGCAGCCCGGCGCGCTTAAAGCCCAACTGAACAATCACCGCGAAGTAGTTCCAGTTGCTGTCCGGCATCTGGGCATCGGTGATTTGATTCAACCAGCGGTGCAGATTCGCCAGTTCTGCGTCGCTGAAATGCGCGGTCAGCTTGTCCTGCAACAGCGCCAGCCCCAGGCCGTAGGCGGCCATTTCGACCAGTCGCTGATCGTAGGGCCCGGTTTCCCCCCAGTAAGACGGGCTTTGCGGGTCGGTGCCTAACTTAATGGCAGTGATGTACTTGTCGCTGAACGGCACGTCCGCCCCGCCCGCCAGCAGCGGGAACAGGCCCCAAAGCGCTCTCGATAAGCCCTCCATCTCCGCGATATCCGTGCTGTAGTGCGCACAGGTGTTACCCAGCGAGAACTGCGCGACGTCAGCGGGAAATTGTTTATCGAGAGCGCTCAGCATCGTCATCAACGTTGCTGTAACGTCTTCACGTGATGACAATATTTTTGATATTTCAGCCACTGTCCTGACTCCTGATTTAACCATCCTCGAAAGTGGCTAAAGCATAGAGAATCCAGGCAGCGAAGAAATGTTAACCCGGTCACAACTGATAGTATTGTGTGAACCGGTGCTTGATAAAATTTAAAACAGTGGTTTAGTAGTAAGATTAAACCGGTAAAAGTTTAAATATATTGCACATGACTTCGTCCTGGAATGCCGAACATCTGGAGCTGATCACGCTGAATGACGCCGTCGCGTCATTCAGCCGTCTTTTTGCCAACACCGTGCGCTACCATCACTGGCACCAGTGTCTTGAAATTCTCTACGTTGAAGAGGGTTTTGGCGTGGTGATCGTCGACAATCGCCAGTACACCATGCGTCCGGGGCGACTGTTTTTCTTCCCGCCATTTACGTTGCATAAAATCATGGTGGATGAGAAAGCGCAGGACAGCTATCGCCGTACCATTATTCACGTCGATCAGCACGCTATTGCCAAACTTCTCCGTCATTTTCCCGATAATCACCGCCGTTTGCAGATGCTTTCCACACGTGGCCGCCCGGCATTTGTCGCCGATTTAGCCGAGATGCATCCCCATATCGATCATCTGTTCGGGCTTTACGCGCGCGCCGCCAGCCTCTCCGCGCTGAGCACTGAACAGATAGCCTGTATGTTAATGACATTATTCAATATGCTGCCGCCGGTGCAGGAAAAAATGACCGACACCTCGCGCGGTATAGCCAGCCCGGTCATGTTCTGGATTGAAGAGAACTATCAGAAGAAATTCAGCCTTGATGCCCTGGCAGCGGAACTGGGCAAATCGCGCAGCTATCTGTCACGCCGCTTTCACGCCGAGACCGGGGAGCATATTCACGACTACCTCAATACGTTACGCCTGCGCCGCGCCTGCGAGCTGCTGCTGCACAGCGCGCTGCCGGTGAGCGAGATTGCCGGCAGGTGGGGTTTGCCGAAGTGACCTACTTTATTAGCTCATTTAAAAAGGGGATCGGTGAGACCCCCTTGCAGTACCGAAAAAATCACGTATCGCGCCAACAGGTTAGTGGAAGCGCCCCGGGAGCCACAGTGACAGAATCGGGATATAGGTAATGGCAATCAGCACCAGGAACAGCACGCAGTAGAACGGAATCATCGCTTTCACGACGGTTTCAATCTTCTGCCCGCTGACGGCGCTGGCCACGAACAGTACCGAACCTACCGGCGGCGTGATCAGCCCAATGCCTAAGTTCATCATCATAATAATGCCGAAGTGCACCGGATCGATCCCTAGCTCTACCACCACCGGCAGCAGGATCGGCGTCAGAATCAGAATCAGCGGCGCCATGTCCATCAGACAGCCCAACAGCAGCAGCATGATGTTGATGATTAACAGGATGACGTACTTGTTATCTGACAGCGACAACAATGCGGCGGAGATCTCCTGCGGCAGCCCTACCAGCGTCATAACCGAGCCAAAAGCGGCGGCAAAAGCGATCAGCACCATCACCATGGTGACGGTTTTGATCGTGCGGTGGATAAGCTTCGGGAAATCCTTCAGCTTATATTCGCGGTAGACAAAGAAGGTGACAAACATCGCCCAGATACAGGCAATTGCCCCTGATTCCGTCGGCGTAAAGAAGCCCGAGAGGATGCCGCCGGAGATGATCACAATGGTCACGAGTCCCCAGATGGCGTCGGAGGCAATCTTGATCTTGCGCTTCAGCTCAACGCGCGCTTCTTTCGGATAGTTGTTTTTACGTGCCGCAATTAAACACATAACGATAAGCGTCACGCACAGCACCAAGGTCGGAATGATCCCGGCGAGGAACATCGCCGGAATGGTCACCGCCGCGGTGTTCGCCACGATAGCGAACAACACCGAGTTGTGGCTCGGCGGCACCAGGATCGCCTGCACCGAGGCGCTGGCGGTTAGCACCGCGCCGAAGGAACGCGGGTAGCCTTTACGCTCCATTTCCGGGATCAGCACCGATCCGATCGAGGCGGTATCCGCCACCGACGATCCCGAAATCGCGCCAAACAGCGTGGAGGCCAGAATGTTAACCAGCGACAGCCCTCCGCGGATCCAGCCGACGAACAGCCCGGCAAAATCCACCAGCCGTCGCGCCATCCCCCCTTCTGCCATGATCGCCCCGCGAACACAAAGAAGGGAATGGTCAACAGGTTGACGTTATCGGTACTGTGGAAAATAGTGATAACCAGACCATCGAGCGAGAAGTCCGCGAAGGCGGTCACTACCACGGCGGTCAACCCCACGGCGTAGGCCACCGGCATCCCCACGGCCATCAACACCACGAAGGTCACGACAAATATAATCAGCGTTAAGTCCATTGCTTGTGCCCCTTAGTGACCGACTTTCGGCGAGCCAAACTGCACCAGTTCGCGGTGCGTTTGCGGGCCGCACAGCAGTTTTTCAACCACGAACAACAGCGTGAAGAACGAGCCCAGCGGAATTGGCAAATGGGTGATCCCCGAGGTCAGGAACGGCAGCGATGGCACCACGTCCTCCCAGGCATCCATACAACCGATAATCCCCAGTGAATGATAAACAGGCAGGTGGCCAGCATCGCCAGATCGACGAACACCGCCAGCGCTTTTTTCATCGCCGGGTTAATGTGATCCACCAGCATGGTAATCGCGATGTGGCTGCCGGCCCGATAGGCCGCGGCCGCCCCACGAAGGAGAAGGTGATCATGCAAATCTGCGATAACGGTTCCGGCCAGCTGGTTGAGGCATGCGGGAGAAAATCGAGCCATGCCGGAAAATCAGGACGAAAACGGGCGTAAATCCCCACCAGATAAATAAACGTCATAAATAACAGGCTGATCCCTGACAGCCAGATACAGATCCGATACACGCCATCCATGACCAGGACATAGATATTTTTCATTGTTATCTCCAGATCAAAACGGGCAGGACAGCACGCGCCGTCCTGCCGCCACGGGGATTATTTGGTGTCCTGAATTTCTTGCATTAAGTCGCTGAACTGCTTGCCATATTTTTCGCGAACCGGCGCAGTGGCATCGACAAAGGGTTTTTTATCCACCGGCAGGAATTTCACGCCCTGGCTTTGCAGACGCTGTTTGGATTTCTCGACGTATTCAGCCCATAGCACGCGTTCTTCCGCCTGCGCTTCTTTTGCCAGCTTCATGATCAGCGCCTGATCTTCCGCCGACAGTTTGCTCCATTTACGCTTCGAGAAGGCGAGCACTTCCGGGATCATAAAGTGTTCGGTGAGGTCAAAATATTTGGTGCCGGCCACCACATAGTTTTCGGTATCAAAGGTCGGCTCGTTGTTTTCTGCTGCGTCAATCACCCCGGTTTGCAGGCTAGCGAAGACGTCGCCAACCGGCAGAACGATCGGGTTAGCGCCCAGCGCTTTAAAGGTATCGAGACCAATCGGGTTGTTTTGCAGACGGATCTTCACGCCTTTCAGATCGTCGAGGGTGGTGATCGGTTTTTTGGTGATCAAGCTGCGCGAGCCCGCGTCCATCCAGCCAAGGAAAACCAACCCAAGATTGCTGTCGGAGATCTCTTTCGCCAGTTTGCTGCCCACGTCGCCATCCAGCACTTTGTGCTGATGATCGGTATCGCGGAACACAAACGGCATGTTGAAGACGCTCACCTGCGGCAGGATGCCGCCAACCGGCGCCATAGAAACGCGCAGAATATCAATCGCCCCGGCGCGGGTCTTTTCCAGCGTGGTGCTTTCATCTCCCATCTGCCCACTTGGGAACATCCTGATGGAGAGACGCCCGTCGGTTTGTTGACTGAGCTTCTCCCCCATATGAATCACCGCAGCAGTCGTCGGATAATCAGCGGGATGCACATCTGAGGCGATAAAAACCGTTTTCGCCATCGCCGCCGCAGACCCCATCAGTAACGAGAAAGATAAAACGCTTAAAACCAGTTTTCTTCTTAACATAGACGATTCTCTTGTAAGGAAAGATAAAATTCACTATGCGAATCACTTGGCTGCATAGATTGACGTCCATGTTCAAAAGTATGTTTTATGTCCAGCGGAAGAATATGGTAGAAGTCATACAACTAAAGTGTGACCTGTCATACCAAATTTTAAAATGGCATTTCATAAAGCGCAGAAATTAGAAATGAATCGATTCATTAGCCTCGGAGGTTGGCGATTGAGCCGGCCCGCGGGCAATAAAAAAGGAGACGCATGCGTCTCCTTTTTAGGCTCAATATGAGATTGGAAATCAGGCTTCGATATCGGCCATATCGCCTTTTTCCTGCAGCCAGTTGCGGCGATCTTCCGAGCGCTTCTTGGCCAGCAGCATGTCCATGGTGGCATCGGTCTGCTGTTCATCTTCATCGTTGATGACAAGCTGCACCAGGCGGCGAGTGTTCGGATCAAGCGTGGTTTCGCGCAGCTGCATCGGGTTCATTTCACCCAGACCTTTAAAACGCTGCACGTTCGGTTTTCCTTTCTTACGCTTGAGCTGTTCCAGCACGCCCGCTTTTTCTTCTTCGGTCAGAGCGTAGTAAACCTCTTTGCCCAGATCGATACGATACAGCGGCGGCAGCGCCACGTAGACGTGACCTTCTTTCACCAGCGCGCGGAAGTGCTTCACAAACAGCGCGCAGAGCAGCGTGGCGATGTGCAGACCATCGGAGTCGGCATCCGCAAGGATACAGATCTTGCCGTAGCGCAGCTGGCTGAGATCCGAACTGTCCGGATCGATGCCGATCGCCACGGAAATATCGTGCACTTCCTGTGAGGCCAGCACTTCGTCAGACGAGACTTCCCAGGTGTTAAGGATCTTACCTTTGAGCGGCATGATCGCCTGATATTCACGATCGCGCGCCTGTTTGGCGGAGCCGCCCGCCGAGTCGCCTTCCACAAGGAACAGCTCGGTGCGAGCGAGATCTTGCGCGGTGCAGTCGGCCAGTTTGCCCGGCAGCGCCGGTCCGCTGGTGAGCTTTTTACGCACCACTTTTTTCGCCGCGCGCAGACGACGCTGAGCGCTGGAAATCGCCATTTCGGCCAGCAGCTCGGCCGCCTGCACGTTCTGGTTCAGCCACAGGCTAAAGGCGTCTTTCACCACGCCGGAGACAAAGGCCGCGCACTGACGCGAGGAGAGACGCTCTTTGGTCTGCCCGGCGAACTGCGGATCCTGCATCTTCACTGACAGCACGTAGGCGCAGCGATCCCAGATATCTTCCGCCGACAGCTTCACGCCGCGCGGCAGGATGTTGCGGTATTCGCAGAACTCGCGCATCGCGTCGAGCAGGCCCTGGCGCAGACCGTTAACGTGCGTGCCGCCCTGCATGGTCGGGATCAGGTTGACGTAGCTTTCGGTCAGCAGTTCGCCACCTTCCGGCAGCCACAACAGCGCCCAGTCCACCGCTTCGGTGTCGCCGGAGAAGTTGCCGACAAACGGCTTTTCCGGCAGCAACGGCAGGCCGTTCACCGCTTCACTGAGATAGTCGTTCAGACCGTCAGCGTAGCACCAGGTCTGTTCGGTATCGTTGACTTTGTCTTTAAAGACGATTTCAACGCCCGGGCAAAGTACCGCTTTCGCTTTCAGCAGGTGGCTTAAGCGGGATACGGAAAAACGCGGGCTATCGAAGAAGCTTTCGTCCGGCCAGAAGTGCACGCTGGTGCCGGTATTGCGCTTCCCGCAGGTACCGGAAACGTGTAAATCTTCAACTTTTTCACCGTTCTCAAACGCGATGCTGTAGATTTGGCCGTCGCGACGAACGTTGACTTCAACGCGTTTGGATAAGGCGTTCACCACCGAAATCCCCACGCCGTGCAGGCCGCCGGAGAACTGGTAGTTTTTGTTGGAGAACTTACCGCCCGCGTGCAGACGGCACAGGATCAGCTCAACCGCCGGTACGCCCTCTTCCGGATGGATATCGACGGGCATGCCGCGACCGTCGTCGATAACTTCCAGCGACTGATCGGCATGGAGGATGACTTCGACACGCTTCGCGTGCCCGGCCAGCGCTTCATCCACGCTGTTATCAATCACTTCCTGACCAAGATGGTTAGGGCGAGTGGTATCTGTGTACATTCCCGGACGGCGGCGAACCGGCTCAAGCCCGGTGAGTACCTCAATGGCATCAGCGTTATAAGAAGATTGCGTCATGATCTATTCGTAGGTAGTTGGCGCTGCTTAATGCAACCCCAGGAAATCGATAATCTGTGTGAAGTGATCTTCAAAGCCGGTAAATGCGTGATTACCGCCCTCCTCTACCGTTTGTCGGCAGGAGGCGAAATAGTCCACGGCCTGGCGGTAATCAAGCACTTCATCGCCGGTCTGTTGAAGCAACCAGATGAGATCCGGTGCCTCAAGCGGGTCAATTTGCATCACTTTGAGATCGTAAATATGGCGTGACTCTAGCACATATTGCTGCCCGGTGTAGGGATTCTCGTTCGGTCCAAGGAAATTCACCAGCAGCTCAAACGGCCGTATCGCCGGGTTTACCACCACCGCAGGCAACATAAAACACTGCGACAGCCAGGTGGCGTAATAGCCGCCCAACGACGATCCGACGATCCCGAGCGGCTCACCGCCGTGCTTGAGCACTAACGCTTCGAGCATTTCCGCCGCTTCCGCCGGATAGACGGGCAACTGCGGGATCAGCATTTTCACATCAGGATAGTGCTCCGCCAGCCACTGCTTAAGCGCCGTGGCCTTGGCCGAACACGGAGAGCTGTTAAAGCCATGCAGATAAAGAAGCGTCGACATTAATAGCCTTCAGATGCGGTATCAGGATGGAATTTTGACCCGGCAAGGCGGCAGACTTCGGTGGTTAACGAACCATCGGCATGCAGCTCCAGCCAACGCCAGCCAGGCGAAACGGTATCCAGCGTAAAGTTGGCGCAGTGCGGCTTAAACTGCACGCAGGTTGACGGCGTCGCCATGATACGGCGCCCGTTCCACTCGACGTCCAACTCCTGGTGAATATGGCCGCACAGTAGATGCTTCACGCGCGGATAGTGCACCAGCACGTTATCCAGGGCACCGGCGTTGCGCAGACTGTGCTGATCGAGCCAGCTACAGCCCGAAGGCAGAGGATGATGGTGCAGCAGCAGCAAGGTATGTCGTTCCGGCATTTCCGCCAGCCGTTTCTCTAACCACTCAAGCTGGAAGTCGCTCAGCTCGCCGTGCGGCACGCCGAAAACCTGACTGTCGAGCAGCAGGATCTGCCAGTGTTCGCCAACCAGCACGCGCTTGGCCGGAGAGATACCTGCGTCCTGTAATGTGCTGTACATGGACGGCTGAAAATCGTGATTTCCCGGAAGCCAAACGCAAGGCGCAGTAAAGCTCGCGATGCCTTCAGCAAAGTGCTGATAGGCCGCGGATGAGTGATCCTGCGCTAAATCGCCTGTCGCTACCACCAGGTCAACTTCACGCGCCGAGGCATGTATCGCCTGCAAGACGGCGTGGTAGCTTTCCCAGGTATTCACCCTAACAGCGTTTCATCTTTTTCAGCAAACAGGTGAGTATCAGTAATTTGCAGTACCCTGACACTGGCCCACCAGCCAGAGGAAGGTTTAAAAGGCTTTCCAAATGGTGTCCTTAGGTTTCACGATGCAAACATACACATCATCCTTTCAGGCAGCGTCGTCGCTGGCAGCGCCTCAGAGGCAGCCCGAACGGTTCTATGTACAAACCGGAATCGCCATCGCTCCATGTGCTAAACAGAATCGAAGCCAGTCGGCCAGAAACTGATTAATTTGATGCTTTTCGTCGCGTTGATGCAACTTTTTATTTGGATAATCATACCGCGCTTTGAAGCGAAAGATCTGCTGACTTGAACACACTTCAGCCACCATCGCGTCATGATACAACCGCACGGTCATCGACGGCAGGCTCCAGTAGCTCACCGCCGGGTGCGTTTGTTCAATCGTCACAAGCGTAGTGTAACGAGTTGATTCGACTATCGTTAAGCGATATTGCGCATTAGCCACCTGATAGCTCACCGTTTCGCCGGCTTCATCAATGCGCGGCAGTAAGCGGCGTAATTGCGCGAAGTTGGTTTCGCACAAACGCATCATTTCAGGGAAGTCAGGTGTATAGCGCTTCATTTTGCCCACTCTTTTCGTAAGTCCTGATAATGCAGCTGCAGCCATTGCAAAGCGATGACAGACGCTGCGTTGTCAATTTTTCCCTCTTCCACACATTGATAAGCATACTCCCGGCTTACCACATGAACGCGAATGTCTTCGTGTTCTTCCGCCAGGCCATGGATGCCCTTAGCCGTTGTCGCATCCACTTCCCCACCAGAATGCTCAGACGCTCGCTGGTGCCGCCGGGGCTGGCCAGATAGCTAAGGCACGGTTTCATACGGCCAACGGTTAGCCCCGCTTCCTCCAGCGATTCGCGCCGGGCGACGTCTTCAACACTTTCGCCCTCTTCAATCATGCCCGCGACCATTTCCAGCAGATAAGGGGTCTCACTGGTGTCATAGGCGGCAATACGCACCTGCTCAATCAGCACCACTTCGTCACGCACTGGGTCAAAGGGTAGCAAGACTGCGGCGTGACCGCGCTCAAAAATTTCGCGACGAACTTCTCCGCTCATCTCCCCATTGAACAAACGGTGGCGAAAACGGTACACATCAAGCGAAAAAAAACCGCGATAAACGGTTTCTCGTGCAATAATTTCTACATCGTTTTTCGCGAGGGTGACCACCGGGTTACGTGATTTAGTCATGGACTGGCCTATGCAGTAATTGTGTTGAAATTGTGGATTTAAACTCTGTTTGTCTTAGGATCCACTCACTCTATGGTAGATTGGTGCAAATTAACGCCAGATGGCACGTTACGCCAACTTTTTAACACGGCGGACTCTGGTACAATCGGCAAATATTTTTTCTGTGAATTAGATCAGCGCTAAGCTTCACAACAAGGAATGCAAATGCAAATGAAGAAATTGCTCCCTATCTTAATTGGCCTGAGCCTGACGGGCTTCAGTACAATGAGCCAGGCAGAGAACCTGTTACAGGTCTATCAGCAGGCACGTACCAGTAACCCGGATCTCCGTAAATCTGCAGCAGATCGTGATGCGGCATTCGAAAAGATCAACGAAGCGCGTAGCCCACTGTTGCCGCAGTTAGGTCTGGGTGCCGATTATACCTACACCAACGGCTTCCGCGACAGCAACGGCGTGAACTCCAACGTCACCAGCGGCTCGCTGCAGTTGACGCAGACGCTGTTTGATATGTCCAAATGGCGTGCGCTGAGCCTGCAAGAAAAAGCGGCGGGCATCCAGGATGTGACCTATCAGACCGATCAACAGACGCTGATCCTGAATACCGCAACCGCGTACTTCAACGTGTTGAGCGCCATTGACTCGCTCTCCTACACCGAAGCGCAGAAACAGGCGATTTACCGTCAGTTAGACCAAACCACCCAGCGCTTCAATGTGGGCCTGGTCGCCATCACCGACGTGCAGAACGCCCGTTCACAGTACGATACCGTGCTGGCGAACGAAGTCACCGCGCGTAACAACCTCGACAACGCGGTAGAAGCGCTGCGTCAGGTCACCGGTAACTACTATCCGGAGCTGGCGTCACTGAACGTCGACAGCTTCAAAACCGATAAGCCGCAGGCCGTGAACTCTCTGCTGAAAGAAGCGGAGAACCGCAACCTCTCCCTGTTGCAGGCTCGCCTGAGCCAGGACCTGGCGCGTGAGCAGATTCGCCAGGCGCAGGACGGCCATCTGCCGACGCTGGATTTAACCGCCTCAACCGGGGTGTCTAACACCTCTTACAGCGGTTCAGCTACTAATGGCTCAAATGGGCAGAATTATCGTGACAATGACGCCGGCCAGAACAAAGTGGGTCTGAGCTTCTCCCTGCCGCTGTATCAGGGCGGGATGGTCAACTCGCAGGTGAAACAGGCGCAGTACAACTTCGTCGGCGCCAGCGAGCAGCTTGAAAGCGCGCACCGCTCCGTGGTGCAAACCGTGCGTTCTTCCTTTAATAACGTCAATGCCTCTATCAGCAGCATCAACGCCTACAAACAGGCGGTGGTTTCTGCGCAGAGCTCTTTAGACGCCATGGAAGCGGGCTACTCCGTCGGTACCCGTACCATCGTTGACGTGCTGGATGCGACCACCACGCTGTACAACGCGAAGCAACAGCTCTCCAGCGCGCGTTACAACTATCTGATCAACCAGTTGAATATCAAAAATGCACTGGGCACGCTGAACGAGCAGGATCTGCTGGCGCTGAACAACACCCTGGGCAAACCGGTTTCGACCGCCAATGCCACCATTGCGCCTGAAAATGCGCAGCAGGATGCCACCGCCGACGGCTACACCTCTCCGGCCACCAGCAAAGCACGCCTCCGCTAAGGCTGACGTTTGCAGGCAACAAGGTCCGCCCCGTGCGGACCTTTTTTTTGCGCCAACGTAAGGCAACGTAAAGATCCCCGCTTTCGCCGCTTCTTCGCTTCATTTTCGACCACTCATCCACTATCCTGAGCGCTATTGCAATACCATTCCACTGGGTCCAGGAAGAATAAAATGAAACGGACAAACAACATTCAGCACGCCGCTTTCCGTAAAAGCTGGGGCGCGCGCCATCTCACACCGGTTGCACTGGCCGTTACCGCCGTCTTTATGCTCGCAGGCTGTGAGAAAACCGATGAAACCGTCACGCTGTATCAGAATGCGGACGACTGCTCCGCGGCCAACCCGGGCAAAAGCGCGGAGTGTACAACAACGTTCAACAACGCGCTGAAAGAAGCCGAACGCACCGCGCCGAAATACGCTAGCCGTGAAGACTGCGTAGCGGAATTCGGCGAAGGCCAGTGTCAGCAGGCACCTGCCCAGGCGGGCATGGCCCCAACCGGTGAGAACCAGGCGCAGGCGCAAAGCAGCGGCAGCTTCTGGATGCCGCTGATGGCAGGTTACATGATGGGCCGCATGATGAGCGGCGGCATGGGCGGCTACCAGCAGCAGCCGGTCTTCACCTCGAAGAACCCGTCCAGCCCGGCCTACGGTAAATACACCGACGCCAGCGGTAAAAACTACGGCGCAGCCCAACCGGGCCGTTCGATGAACGTGCCGAAAACCGCTATGGCGCCGAAACCGGCAACCACCAGCACCGTTACCCGCGGCGGCTTCGGTGAATCGGTGGCGAAACAGTCCACCATGCAGCGTAGCGCCACCGGCACCACCTCCCGCTCAATGGGTGGCTGATCGCCATGGAAAGAATCAGTATTGTTGAACGCCCGGACTGGCGTGAAAAAGCGACCGAATACGGTTTTAACTTCCATACCATGTACGGCGAGCCGTACTGGAGCGAGGAAGCGTACTACAAGCTCACCCTCGCGCAGGTGGAAAAACTGGAAGACGTCACCGCAGAGATTCACCAGATGTGCCTGAAGGTGGTCGAGCGCGTCATCGCCAGCGATGAGCTGATGACCAAATTCCGTATTCCGAAGCACACCTGGGCTTTGTCCGCCAGTCCTGGCAGACAAACCAGCCGTCTCTCTATTCGCGCCTGGACCTGGCGTGGGATGGCAAAGGCGAGCCGAAGCTGCTGGAGAATAACGCTGACACGCCAACCTCGCTGTATGAAGCGGCATTTTTCCAATGGATCTGGCTGGAAGATCAGCTGAACGCCGGCAATCTGCCAGCCGGCAGCGACCAGTTCAACAGCCTGCAGGAAAAGCTGATCGATCGCTTCAACGAACTGCGCGAACAGCACGGATTCCAGCTGCTGCACATGACCTGCTGCCGCGATACCGTAGAAGATCGCGGCACCGTTCAGTATCTACAGGACTGCGCGGCGGAAGCGGGTGTCGCAACCGAATTCCTCTACATCGAAGATATCGGCCTGGGTGAGAAAGGCCAGTTTACCGATCTGCAGGATCAGGTGATTGGCAATCTGTTCAAGCTCTATCCGTGGGAATATATGCTGCGCGAGATGTTCTCCACCAAGCTGGAAGACGCTGGCGTGCGCTGGCTGGAGCCGGCGTGGAAGAGCATCATCTCTAACAAAGCGCTGCTGCCGCTACTGTGGGAGATGTTCCCGGATCACCCGAACCTGCTCCCGGCCTACTTCGCCGAAGACGATCATCCGCAGATGGACAAATTTGTGGTGAAACCGATCTTCTCTCGCGAAGGCGCGAACATTTCGATCGTTGAGAAGGGCAAAACCATCGAGCAGGTCGAAGGCCCGTACGGCGAAGAAGGGATGATCGTCCAGCAGTTCCATCCGCTGCCGAAGTTTGGCGACAGCTACATGCTGATCGGCAGCTGGCTGATTAACGATCAGCCAGCCGGAATCGGTATTCGTGAGGACAGAGCGCTGATCACTCAGGATCTTTCACGCTTCTATCCGCACATCTTCGTCGAGTAATCGTCAGCCAATCACCACCGACAGCATACTCAGCGAGCCCATTTCGATACCGTCTACCGGGATCGTGATGGGCTCTTCGCCATCCCATGCGCCCAGCACGTACAGCAGCGGCAGGAAGTGATCCGCCGTCGGGTTAGAGAGCGACCCGCCTTCATGCGACAGGTAGTTCACCAACGGATGCTGCTCCACCGGCCCTTTCCACTCCAGATTCGCCTTCACATAGTCGTTAAAGGAGCTGGCCCACGGGTATGGCGTAGAGTCACCGTGCCATTTCGCGGTGCGCAGGTTGTGCACCACGTTGCCGCTCGCCACCAGCATAATGCCTTCGTCGCGCAGGCTGGCCAGCTTACGGCCCATCTCAAAATGCCACGCCGCCGGTTTGGTGCTGTCGATGCTCAGCTGCACCATCGGGATATCCGCATTCGGGTACATTTTGATCAGCACGCCCCAGGAACCGTGGTCAAAGCCCCAGGCTTCTTTATCCAACGCCACCGGGACCGGAGCCAGCAGATCAACCAACCGCTGGGCGAGTTCAGGGAACCTGGCGCCGGGTAATGGGTATCGTACAGCGCCTGCGGGAAGCCGCCAAAGTCATGAATCGTTTTTGGCGTTTCCATCGCCGTCACCCCCGTGCCGCGGGTAAACCAGTGCGCGGAGACCACGACAATCGCTTTCGGACGCGGCAGCGTCTCGCCCAGGTGCTGCCAGGTACGGGTATAGAGGTTATCTTCCAGTACGTTCATGGGGCTACCGTGACCTAAAAACAGTGCTGGCATTCGGCTACGAGACATGGTGTTATCCTTCCAGAGGCATTGATTTGATAACACCACATTAACCTGTTTTCAGTGAGGATAAACTCAGATAAGCGTGATGATGATCTTCAGAAAATTTGAATGTAAGGATGACGTAAAGAGTGCGTTCAGCTCTCGCAAGGGAAAACGATTTTCAATATTATGAATGATAATCATTATCATAAGGAGTAAACCATGTCGGTTCCGCTGATTCTGACATTATTGGCCGGGGCGGCGACGTTCATCGGCGCTTTTCTTGGGTGATCGGTCAGAAACCTTCTAACCGCGTGCTGGCGTTTTCCCTCGGCTTTGCCGCCGGAATTATGCTGCTCATCGCCCTGATGGAGATGCTGCCGGCTGCACTTGATGCCCCAGGCATGTCGCCGGTGCTCGGTTACGGCATGTTTGTCGTTGGCCTGCTTGGCTACTTCGCGCTCGACAGGATGCTGCCGCATGCCCATCCGCAGGATCTGATGCAAAAGAACACGCAGCCGCTGCCGCGCAATATTCGTCGCACCGCCGTGCTGCTCACGCTGGGTATCAGCCTGCATAACTTCCCGGAAGGAATCGCCACTTTCGTCACCGCCAGCAATAATCTTGAGCTGGGCTTTGGCATTGCGCTGGCCGTGGCGCTGCACAATATCCCGGAAGGACTGGCGGTCGCCGGGCCGGTGTACGCCGCCACGGGTTCAAAGCGTAAAGCGGTATTCTGGGCGGGTATTTCCGGTATGGCCGAAATTCTCGGCGGCGTGCTGGCCTGGGCGATTCTTGGCAGCATGGTGTCGCCGGTAGTTATGGCGGCGATTATGGCGGCGGTCGCCGGCATCATGGTCGCCCTTTCCGTCGATGAGTTGATGCCGCTGGCGAAAGAGATAGATCCTAACAATAATCCCAGCTACGGCGTGCTGTGCGGCATGTCGGTGATGGGAATGAGCCTGGTGGTGCTGCAGTCGATGGGTATCGGCTAATGGTATAAAAAAACCCGGTTAGCTGAGCTATCCGGGTTTTTATCATTGCCTGGTTTCAGTCAATCAGCTGGCTTTGCGTTCATGCTCACGGCGATAAGCCACCAGATCTTCGATGGTCACCAGCGCCATGTTATGTTTCTTCGCAAACTCGATGCACTCCGGCGCGCGCGCCATGGTGCCGTCGTCATTGGTCAGTTCACACAGAACACCCGCCGGTTTGAAACCTGCCAGGCTCACCAGATCGATAGTCGCTTCGGTGTGGCCACCACGGGTCAGAACGCCGCCAGGCTGCGCGCGCAGCGGGAATACGTGGCCCGGACGGTTGAGGTCGGACGGTTTCGCGTTATCGGCAATCGCCGCGCGAACGGTAGTCAGGCGGTCAGCGGCGGAAACGCCGGTGGTGACGCCGTGTGCCGCTTCGATAGTGACGGTAAAACCGGTGCCGTAGGCGCTGGTGTTATTTTCCACCATCATCGGCAGCTCCAGCTGTTTACGACGTTCGTCGGTCAGACACAGACAAACGATGCCGCTACCGTGACGGATAGTCAGCGCCATTTGTTCAACGGTCATGTTTTCGGCGGCAAAAACCATGTCGCCTTCGTTCTCGCGATCTTCATCGTCCAGCACCATCGCGCCACGGCCTTCGCGCAGGGCAATCAGTGCGTTTTCAACGCGTTCGAACGGAGTACCAAAAGAGGAAAGTAGCGTCTGATTCATGGTAAAAAAACCTCATTAAAATTATGGTTACCAGAATCAGGGCAGTCTTAGGAGTGCCGACAAGCGGCAAATAGATAACGCGAGCGGGTTAAACCCAACTGAATCGTTACTCTCTCCCATCCGGACTTTAACCGTCGGCCCCGGAATTACACCGGATCTGCTGACCTTCCTGAGTTAACAAGAAGCGCTCGCGGGCTTTCAGCCTATCCTTCGTATTTCACGCCGCCGCTGCGTTGGCTGCCCTCGCTCACACCAGTCATTTAGTTTACTAAACTCCTGGTGATTCACTCCGTTGCCGCCTTGCTGCAACGCGAAATACTGTGGATATCGCTGATTTACCGCCGGTGGGGAATTTCGCCCCGCCCTGAGAATAAGCGTACTCACTATAACGCTAATGACTATCTTCGGCAATGCATAAGCTTCGAACAATTCTGGTTTATCGTATGGGGAGAAGACACTACAATAGCAGTAACGCCGACAGAATCAGGGAAACAGAGATGATCGACCCGAAGAAAATTGAACAAATCGCCCGCCAGGTCCACGAATCCATGCCGAAAGGTCTGCGAGAGTTCGGGGATGATATTGAGAAGAAAGTTCGCCAGGTGATCCAGTCTCAGCTGACGCGCCTTGACGTCGTGAGTCGTGAAGAGTTTGACGTACAAACGCAGGTATTGCTGCGCACGCGTGAAAAGCTGGCGCTGCTGGAACAGCGGATTAGCGAGCTGGAAAACCGCGACGCGGCACCAGTTGCTGAAGAAAAAGAGTAATCAGAACTGCCCCTCACCCTAACCCTCTCCCAAAAGGAGAGGGGAACGTTCGGTTTTCTCCCTCGCCCCTTTGGGGAGAGGGCCGGGTGAGGGAAGCGCGAAGCGTTACTTCCCGCTATCCTTCTGAATCTTCTTAATAATATTGGTCGTTGAGCAACCATCTTCAAAGTTCAGCACCAGCACTTCACCACCGTTCGCCCACACTTCTTCGCTACCGGCAATTTGTTCTGGTTTATAGTCACCGCCCTTCACCAGACGATCCGGCAGGATCCCGGCAATCAGGCGCTGCGGCGTATCTTCTTCAAACGAGACCACCCAGTCTACCGACTCCAACGCACCCAGCACGATCATCCGCTGGTCCAGCGGGTTCACCGGGCGAGACTCGCCCTTCAGGCGTTTGGTAGACGCATCGCTGTTGACCGCCACAATCAGACGATCGCCCAGCTTGCGTGCGTTCGCCAGATAAGAAACATGGCCCGCGTGCAGAATATCGAACACGCCATTGGTCATCACCACTTTCTCACCGCGACGACGCGCGGCGGCCACCGCGTGCTTAAGCTCTTCTTCACTCATCACGCCAAAACCGGTATCCGCGCGACCGCGCACGGCGTTTTCCAGCTCGATAGGCGAAACGGTTGACGTCCCGAGTTTACCCACCACGACACCCGCGGCGGCGTTAGCGAAGAAACAGGCCTCTTCCAGTGTTTTACCGGAGGCCAGCGTCGCCGCCAGCACACCAATCACCGTATCACCCGCACCGGTCACGTCGTACACTTCCTGCGCCTGAGTTGGCTGATGCAGCGGCGCTTTGCCTGGCTGCAGCAGTGTCATGCCCTGCTCGGAGCGAGTCACTAACAACGCGGCAAGATCGAAATCGGCAATCAACTTCATGCCGCGCTCAACCAGCTCTTCTTCGCTTTTACATTTACCCACTACCGCTTCGAACTCGGACAGGTTCGGCGTCAGCAGCGTCGCGCCGCGATAGCGTTCAAAATCAGTCCCTTTCGGGTCGATCAATACCGGTACTTTCGCCTGACGCGCCAGCTTAATCATCTGCTGCACACTTTCCAGCGCGCCTTTGGCGTAGTCGGAGAGCACCAGCGCACCGACATTAGGTAGGCTGCTCTGAATGCGGTCATGCAGCGGCTGCGGATCCACGCCAGCAAACCCTTCTTCAAAATCCAGACGGATGAGCTGCTGGTTACGTGACAGCACGCGCAGTTTGGTGATCGTCGGGTGCGTCGGCACCGAGACGAAATCACATTTGACGTTCACGTCGGCCAGCGCTTTGTTCAGCGCGCGCGCCGCGTCGTCAATACCGGTCAGGCCCACGAGACGAGAATTTGCGCCCAGAGAAGCAATGTTCATTGCCACGTTCGCCGCGCCGCCAGGGCGTTCTTCGATGGTCTCCACCTTGACCACCGGCACCGGGGCTTCCGGGGAAATACGGCTGGTTGGGCCATACCAGTAGCGATCCAGCATCACATCGCCAACCACCATTACTCCTGCACGTTCAAATTCCGGCAGCGTCACTTTCATTCGTGTCTCCTGAGAGAATCAAAATTTTCGCGCGATAATAGCACATTTCACGGTTGAACCAGCCACTTCTGCCAGCTGGCGCTCACCAGTTCGCGCTCTTTTACGAAGCTCGCCAGGTCCACATTGCCCGGCAGCTCCTGAAGCGCCAGATGATGCAATGCATCGCGAAGCGTAGTGTAAGCGCGGGTCAGCGCCTGCGCTTCGTGCTCGTCCATAATGTCGTTTTGCGCCAGCAGCTCGAGGATGCGCACATTATCCGACCAACGGGTCAGCTTCGGTTTCTCGTGAGCGTAGCGCAGCACCAGATACTGGGTGATAAACTCAATATCAGTGATACCGCCAGCATCGGTTTTAATGTCGAAACGGTCGCGCTGCTTGCCGCCGAGATGAGCGCGCATTTTTTCCCGCATCTCGCGAACTTCGGTTTGCAGCGCCGCGCCGTCGCGCGTATTGGTCAGGATCTGACGACGGATCGCGTCAAACTGCTGCTGAAGCTGCGGATCGCCGTACACCACGCGGGCGCGCACCAGGGCCTGGTGCTCCCAGGTCCACGCTTCGTTCTGCTGATAATCGGCAAACGCTTCGGCGGTGGTCACCAGCATCCCGGCCGCCCCGGACGGGCGCAGACGGGCATCCACTTCATACAAAATACCGGACGAGGTGCGGGTGCTGAACAGGTGCATAATGCGCTGTGCCAGACGTAGGTAGAACTGACGACCGTCAATTTCACGTTCACCGTCGGTCATCGCATCCATCGGGCAATCGTGCAGGAACACCAGATCGAGATCCGAACTGTACCCCAACTCCCAGCCGCCCAGCTTGCCATAGCCAATCACCGCAAAACCGCGACCGGAGCGTTCACGCAGGTGGGTCGGCTGGCCGTAGCGCGCCACCATTTGCACCCACGCCTGCTGCACCACAGCGTCAATCATCGCCTCGGCCAGCCAGGTTAAGTGGTCACTGACCTTCATGACCGGCAGCGTGCCAGCGATATCGGCCGCCGCAATGTGCAGCAGCTGCGCCTGTTTAAACTGACGCAGCGCTTCCAGCTGTTGTTCTTCGTCTTCTTCCGGCACGCGCAGCAGATACTGGCGCAGTTCGTCGCGATAGGCGTCGGTAGCCGTCGGCTGGTACAGCGTATTCGGGTCGAGCAGTTCGTCCAGCAGCAGCGGATAGCGCGCCAGCTGGCTGGCCACCATCGGCGAAGCCGCACACAGGCGAATCAGATGCTTCAGCGTACCGGGTACTCGCTCAGCAGCTCCAGATAGGTCGTTCGGGTGACGATGCCGCTCAGCAGCGGCGTAATGCGCGACAGCAGCACCAGCGCGTCCTCGCGGGCGCACACTTCGCTGAGCAGATGCGGCATCAGTGAATCCAGCACCTGACGACCGCGCGGGCCGATGGTGCGCTTATCCAGCTCTTTGCGAAAATCGGCAATCTGCGACAACACGCGATGACGATCGTCGTCGCTCAGATGAATCAGCACAGCCGGTGAATCATCTTCCTGCAGCGTGTCCTGCCACAGTTCACGCCAGGACTCCGACAGCTGCTCTTCCTGCGAACTCTCTTCATCGTCGCCGATAAGCTCGTTAAACACCCGTCGCACCTGCGCCATCAGCGCATCCAGCCGCTCCGTGAGCGTCTCCCAGTCGGCAAAATGCATACCCACGCCAGACGCGCGCGGTTAAGATCGTCGCCGGGCAGCGTTTGCGTCTGCTCGTCGTTAATACTTTGCAGCAGGTTTTCCAGGCGACGCAGGAACAGATACGCTTCACGCAGCACCTGCGCATCATTTTCTGACAGCAGATTGAGCGCCTCAATGGCGGTCAACGTCGGTAGCAGCGAACGGCTTTGCAGCGTCGGCTCGCGGCCACCGCGAATCAACTGGAAGACCTGAACGATAAACTCGATTTCGCGAATGCCGCCCGCCCCCAGCTTGATGTTATCCTTCAAGCCACGACGACGCACTTCGCGGGTGATCATCCCTTTCATGTTGCGCAGAGACTGGATCACGCTGAAGTCGATATAGCGACGGAAGACAAAGGGCCGCAGCATGGCGCGCAGCTCGCTGGTGTAAACCCCATCGTCATCGCCCATGATCCGCGCTTTGACCATCGCATAGCGCTCCCAGTCGCGCCCCTGCTCCTGGTAATAATCTTCCAGCGCCGCAAAGCTCAGCACCAGCGGACCGCTGTCGCCGAACGGACGCAGCCGCATATCCACGCGGTAGACAAAACCGTCCTGCGTAGGCTGGTCGAGCACTTTGATCAGGCGCTGCCCAGGCGGGTAAAGAACTGGGCGTTATCCAGTTCACGACGCCCCCCTGGGTGCTGCCGTGCTCCGGCCAGGCAAAAATGAGATCGATATCAGAGGAGAAATTCAGCTCGCCGCCGCCCAGCTTACCCATACCCAGGATCAGCAGCGGCTGCGGAACGCCATCAGCGCTACACGGCGTGCCCCACTCGCGGCAGCAGGCGTCATACAGCCAGTTACGAGCGCTGACGATCAGCGTTTCCGCCAGGTGGCTAAGCTGTTGAAGCGTATCTTCTTCAGAAACCTGCGACAGCGCCTGCGACCAGGCGATGCGCACCATTATCCGCCGACGGAACAGACGCAGCGCGCGCATCAACGCCGCTTCATCGTAAACCTCCGCCAGTTCGGCCTGTAGCCAGCCCGCATATTGCCGCCATTCGTCCGCCTGCGGCGGCTCGCTTTCCAGCGACGCCAGCCACTCGGGGTGCGCCGTTAAACTTTGCTGAACAAAATCACTAAAGGTGAAAACAGCCTGCGCTTCGGTACTCAGCGCCCAAGGGGAAAATCTTCCGGGCGCGGTCCAGGAGCGTTTGCCAGTGCTGCTGTAACTGCGAAGAAAGCGGCGTCATACACGGGTTCCCTGAAGTTAATTAACGTTTGCCGCTGTGTAACCAGAACGGCTCAACCGACAGTGCCTCATTGCGGTAATGTTCAATTTCAATGTGCTGGCGCGTCTCGATGGCGTGACGCAGGCCCTGCCAGTTGGACAACCACTGCGCCGCCCGTTCGTAGTCGTAGTAACCCGACAGCAGCTGAACGGTATTGATGTCGCGCGTCAGACGCGGCAACTGGTCGCTATAGCTATCCCCAACGGATAGGCGAACGTCTTGCGCAGCTCGGCGGCCTGACGGGAGAGGTGAATATCGGCAAAGCGTTTAAACGAATCGGCCAGTTTGGCTTCGGCTTTAGCATCGAGGAACGCCTGCCAGCCGCGCGTTACCAGCCATTCGGTGTAGGCCAGTTTGGTCAGCGCGGTTTCGCGGCTGAAGACCGCATCATGCGCAGAGGCATCGCTTGCCATCAGCGCATCAACCTGGGTTAGCCCATCGCGCAGGCTGGCGCTGGCTTTACGCGGCACAATGCCGCCGAACAGCGTCAGAATATGACGTACCAGGCCCAGCGCGTTAACCACTTCGGTTTTCGCCTTTTTATTACCGCGCAGCCATAGCTCTTCGTGGTACTGCCAGTGCGCCAGCGCTTTTTCCAGCGCCGCCTCCATCGCCTGCCCTACCGTTGCCTTTGGCGGCAGCGTTAAAATCGTCAGCGGCTGCAGCTCTCGCGCCGGGTTACCCTGCGCCAGATGGTAGCCGCGCGCGGCTTTACTCAGGCTGCCCTGACGCAGCAGGCCGGTCTCGGCCAGCTGCTTCGCCAGCGCCAGCACGTCAGCGGTTTCACCGCTCAGCAACTCCAGTTCCAGTTCGCAAATGGCTTCCTGATACTCGCCCGCTTTGACCTCGCCCTGATCCAGCGCGATTTCAATCTGGCTTTTGCCGTGCTTCACCACCCATTTTTCGCGGTAGAAGTCGGTGCTAAACAGCGGGTTGACCTGCTCGGCCAGCCCTTGGGGCATTTCGCCGTTCGGCCACACTTCGGCAGGCAGTTTGTCGAGCGCCAGTTCGGGCGTACTGATGTCGATATTGTATTCCGGGCGCTGATGCAGGCCGCCCACGGTGCGACCGGCGATTTTCATGGTCATCTCGTAACGACCATTATCGCCGCGAATACGCAGCCCCATATCGTGGCGGCGCAGCCAGTTATCGGCAGTTTCGTAATAGATATTCAGCAACTGCCCCGGCGGGGTGTGCTCTGCGTTCAGTGTGTGAAGGTGGTTGCGCAGCGTCTCAACGCCAGCGCCATCGACGATAAATTTGAGTTCGATTTCTTGAGCCATGACTGAATTCTTATGGTTTCGTTGCCGGGAAATACCTTTACGGCGAACTTACAGGTATTCTTTTTGTCAGTAGATAGTATTTTGCGACAAATTGCCATGCAATGCGCAATTTGTCAGGCCAACAGCTGATGCAATTTTTCCTCCTGGAGGATTCCGATTGCCGCAGAATGCTTTGCGTCGTCAGACTGTTGCCACTACTATCGTTCCACTTTTATGACAAAAACGATGATCTGATGCCAAAATTACGCTTAATTGCCATTACTTTACTTGCACTTACTGCTTCTACCGTCGCTCACGCCGATGAAAAGCGGTATGTCTCCGATGAACTGAACACCTGGGTACGCAGCGGCCCGGGCGATAACTATCGCCTGGCAGGCACCGTCAACGCGGGTGAAGAAGTCACCCTGCTGCAGACCAACGAAAATACCCAATACGGCCAGGTACGTGACAGCAACGGCCGTACCGCGTGGATCCCGCTCAAAGAGCTGACCGCGACGCCAAGCCTGCGCACCCGCGTGCCGGATCTCGAAAATCAGGTCAAAACCCTGACCGACAAACTGAACAACATCGACACCACCTGGAACCAGCGCACCGCAGAAATGCAGAAAAAGGTTGCTGAGAGCGATACGGTGATCAACGGTTTGAAAAACGAGAACCAGAAGCTGAAAAACGAGCTTATCGTGGCGCAGAAAAAGGTGAACGCCGCGAATCTGCAACTCGATGATAAACAGCGCACCATCATCATGCAGTGGTTTATGTACGGCGGCGGCGTGCTCGGTATTGGCCTGATCCTCGGTCTGGTGCTGCCGCACATCATTCCAAGCCGTAAACGCAAAGATCGCTGGATGAACTAAGCCAACTCGCCTTAAGTCGACTTCTTTCGTATTATCAGAAAGAAAATGATGAGGAGAAGCGTGGCGTGAAGAGTTATCTGGTCGGCGGAGCAGTTCGGGACAGGCTATTGGGCCTACCGATCAAAGATAAAGATTGGGTCGTGGTCGGCGCCACGCCGCAGCAGATGCTTGATGCGGGCTACCAGCAGGTAGGCCGCGATTTTCCGGTATTTTTACACCCGGACAGCCACGAAGAGTACGCGCTGGCGCGCACCGAGCGAAAATCGGGTTCCGGGTATACCGGCTTTACCTGCTACGCCGCGCCGGACGTCACGCTGGAGCAAGATCTGTTGCGCCGCGACCTCACCGTTAACGCGCTTGCCGAGGACAGCGACGGGACGATTATCGACCCGTACGGCGGCCAGCGCGATCTCCAGCAGCGCATTCTGCGCCATGTCTCCCCGCTTTCGCGGAAGACCCGCTGCGCGTGCTACGCGTCGCGCGTTTTGCCGCGCGTTACGCCCATCTCAGCTTCCGTATTGCCGACGAAACCCTGGCCTTGATGCGCGAAATGGCCGACGCTGGCGAGCTGGCGCACCTGACGCCTGAGCGTGTCTGGAAAGAGACGGAAAGCGCACTCGGCACCCGTAACCCGCAAGTCTTCTTCCAGACGTTACGCGACTGCGGCGCGCTAAAGGTGCTGTTCCCGGAAATCGACGCGCTGTTTGGCGTGCCGGCCCGGAGAAATGGCACCCGGAAATTGATACCGGCGTGCATACGCTGATGACCGTATCGATGGCCGCGATGCTCAGCCCGGATATTGACGTTCGTTTCGCTACGCTGTGCCACGACTTAGGCAAGGGGCTGACGCCAAAAGAGTTCTGGCCTCGTCACCACGGCCACGGCCCGGCGGGGTTAAGCTGGTCGAGCAGCTGTGCCAGCGTCTGAAAGTGCCGAACGACATGCGCGAGCTGGCAAAACTGGTCGCCGAATTCCATGACCTGATCCATACCCTGCCCATTCTGCAGCCGAAAACGCTGGTGAAACTGTTCGACTCCATCGACGCCTGGCGCAAGCCGCAGCGTGTAGAACAGATTGCGCTTACCAGCGAAGCCGACGTGCGCGGGCGTACTCGCTTCGAAGCCTGTGATTACCCACAGGGACGCCTGCTACGGGAAGCGTGGGCCGTTGCCAGAAGCGTGGGCAACAAAGAAGTGATTGAGGCCGGATTTAAAGGGCCGGAAATCCGCGAAGAACTGACACGACGCCGAATTCAGGCGGTGGCCAACTGGAAGGAAAAACGTTGCCCCCAGCCAAAAGACTGAGGCACGGCATCAGAAGAAGACCACGTAGACCGCGGCCGCGACGATGAAGCGGTAGATAGCGAACGGAATAAACGAAATACGTTTAATCAGCTGCAGGAAGGTTTTGATGGCCACCAGCGCCACCAGGAAGGCCATCACAAACCCGACGGCAAACATCGGGATATCACCGGCATTCAGGAAGTGCCAGCTCTTGTAGAGATCCAGCACCGTCGCGCCCATCATCATCGGCACCGCCAGCAGGAAAGAGAACTCCGACGCCGCATAGCGGCTCACGCCGACCAGCATACCGCCGGAAATGGTCGCTCCCGAACGGGAGAAGCCCGGCCACAGCGCCAGACACTGGAAGCAGCCAATCATAAATGCCTGACGATACGTCATATCATCCACGCCAACCGCGCGCGGCACCTTCGGCTTCAGGCATTCCGCGGCAATCAGCAGGACACCGCCCACCACCAGCGCGTACATCACGTTAATCGGGTTAAACAGTGATTTGATGGCGTCGTGGAACACCAGCCCCAGCACCACCGCCGGAATCATCCCGAGCAGAATATGAATGAGCGACAAACGGCCTGAGCCTTCACCTTCGTGCACCGGAGAACGGCCAAAGTGGATGCCAATCAGGCCAAACAGCCGACGCCAGAACATCACCACCACCGCGAGGATCGAACCCAGTTGGATCACCACCTCAAACGTCTTCGCCGTATCTCCTTCAAAGCCCAGCAGGTGGCCGACGATAATCATATGGCCAGTGCTGGAGACGGGCAGAAACTCAGTCAATCCTTCGACCACACCCAGAATAGCCGCCACCAGCAGCGAGTGCATATCGCTCATTAAATAAACCTTAAAAGTAAACAATAAAATAAACCCGGCACTAAGACCGGTATAAATCATTTTGGTTTAAGTTATATGACGAATAATGAGATTAATTAGGATTATGGCCACGCTGAATGATCACGCCCACGTTGGCGGCGCGCGCCACGGCGCCCGGTTTACTCACCTTAATGCGCACCCACGGGTGTTAAAGCGCGACATCAGCAGGTCGGCAACCTCTTCCGCAACACGTTCCACCAGCGCGAAACGGCTGCCTTCCACGTGTTTTACTACCGCTTCGCTGATATCCGCATAGCTCAGGCAGTCTTCCACGTTGTCGCTGGCGGCGGGTTTGCGGTTGTCCCAGGCTAATTCGATATCGAACACCAGCTTCTGTTCAATGGTTTGTTCCCAGTCATAAACACCGATAGTGGTGATTACCGAAAGTTGCTCTATAAATACAATATCCATCACGACCTGCTTGGTTTTAGGCTAAACCGGATACCACTTCCGGCGAATTATGCGTATTATCCACAGATGCAGAGAATACTTCGACATTTTCAAAATGGAACAGCGTTATGAGTGCAATCGAGCCTGGAATGATCCTCCTTGCCTACCTTTGCGGCTCAATTTCCAGCGCCATTCTGGTCTGCCGCCTCGCGGGGTTACCTGACCCTCGCACCAGTGGTTCCGGTAATCCCGGCGCCACCAATGTCTTACGCATCGGCGGCAAGGGTGCTGCCGTAGCCGTCCTGGTTTTCGACATCCTGAAAGGGATGCTGCCCGTCTGGGGCGCTTATGCCCTTGGCTTTACTCCATTCTGGCTTGGGCTGGTCGCGATCGCCGCCTGTCTGGGCCATATCTGGCCGGTTTTCTTCCATTTTCAGGGCGGAAAAGGCGTGGCGACCGCGTTTGGCGCGATTGCCCCTATCGGCTGGGATCTAACCGGAGTGATGGCCGGAACCTGGCTGCTGACGATTCTGCTGAGCGGTTATTCGTCGCTGGGCGCCATCGTCAGCGCGCTGGTCGCGCCGTTCTACGTCTGGTGGTTCAAGCCCCAGTACACCTTCCCGGTATCGATGCTGTCGTGCCTCATTCTGCTGCGTCATCATGACAACATTCAGCGTTTGTGGCGACGGCAGGAGACAAAAATTTGGGCGCGCCTGAAAAAGCGCAAGCCCAAAGACGCCGAATAACACGCACAAAAAAGCCTCCTGAAGAGGGCTTTTTATCACGAGTCTCGGCCAGAGAGTCGTCAGGCGGCCGGCAGCTCCGCCAGCGGCCAACGTGGACGCACGGTCACGCCCAGCGATTCATTGACGCCCGTTTTCAGACGCACCATGCCCGCATAGGCAATCATCGCGCCGTTATCGGTACAGAACTCCGGACGCGCGTAGAATACTTCACCGCCGCGTTTTTGCATCATCGTCGCCAGCTTCGCGCGCAGCGTACGGTTAGCGCTTACGCCGCCCGCCATCACCAGGCGCTTAAAGCCGGTTTGATCCAGCGCGCGTTTGCACTTGATCATCAGCGTATCCACTACCGCATCTTCAAAGGCGCGGGCGATATCAGCACGCGTTTGATCGTCATCGCCGTTATTGCGGATAGTGTTCGCGGCAAAGGTTTTCAGGCCGGAGAAGCTAAAATCCAGCCCCGGACGATCGGTCATCGGACGCGGGAACACAAAGCGCCCTTCCGTCCCCTGCGAAGCCAGCTTCGACAGCATTGGGCCGCCGGGATAATCCAGACCGAGCAGCTTGGCGGTTTTATCAAAAGCTTCCCCGCCGCATCGTCAATCGACTCGCCCAGCAGCGTGTACTCACCGATACCGGTGACGCTAATCAGCTGCGTATGGCCGCCGGATACCAGCAGCGCCACAAACGGATATTCCGGCGGATTATCTTCCAGCATCGGCGCCAGCAGATGGCCTTCCATATGGTGGACCGGAATAGCCGGCACATTCCAGGCAAACGCCAGCGAGCGTCCTACGGTTGCGCCGACCAGCAGCGCGCCAACCAGACCTGGGCCGGCGGTGTAGGCCACCGCGTCGATATCTTTGGCCATCAGGTTCGCTTCTTGTAAGGCCGCCTGAATCAGGGGAACCGTTTTACGCACGTGGTCACGCGACGCCAGCTCAGGCACCACACCGCCGTAGTCAGCGTGTAATTTCACCTGACTATACAACTGGTTGGCTAACAGACCTTTTTCGTCGTCATAAATTGCGATGCCGGTTTCATCGCAGGATGTTTCAATACCCAGTACACGCATGGCTAGATTTACCTCGTTTCAATACCGCGCAGTGTAGGTTTTCTGTCCCGGCTTGTAAAACATTGTTCGCCCCAGCAGGCAGCCTCGTGTATACTCCTCACCCTTAAAAAGTCCCGTTCAAAAACGCGTCGGTGCTTTACAAAGCAACAGCAATTGCAGTAAAATTCCGCACCATTTTGAAATAAGCTGGCGTTGATGCCAGCGGCAAACCGAATTTATTAAAGGTGAGAGTTACATGCCGGTAATTAAAGTACGTGAAAACGAGCCGTTCGACGTAGCACTGCGTCGCTTCAAGCGTTCCTGTGAAAAAGCGGGTGTTCTGGCGGAAGTTCGTCGTCGTGAGTTCTATGAAAAACCGACTACCGAACGTAAGCGCGCTAAAGCTTCTGCAGTGAAACGTCACGCGAAGAAACTGGCTCGCGAAAACGCACGCCGTACTCGTCTGTACTAATCTCTTGAGAGCATCGGCTCTCAGGTTACAGACCGAGTTGTAGTTGCAAGGCCGTGCTTCCGAAAGGAATGCGCGGCTTGTTTTCGTTTATAAGTCTTCAAAATAAACGGGGCCTATGGCTGGACGAATCCCACGCGTATTTATTAATGATCTGCTGGCGCGCACCGACATCATCGATCTGATCGATGCACGGGTGAAGCTGAAAAAGCAGGGCAAAAATTACCATGCGTGCTGTCCGTTCCATAACGAGAAAACCCCCTCTTTCACCGTGAACGGTGATAAGCAGTTTTACCACTGCTTCGGCTGCGGCGCGCACGGCAATGCCATCGACTTTTTAATGAACTACGACAAGCTCGAGTTCGTTGAAACCGTTGAAGAACTGGCGGCCATGCACAACCTTGAAGTGCCGTACGAAGCCGGAACAGGTCTTAGCCAGATAGAGCGTCACCAGCGTCAGAATCTCTATCAGCTAATGGAAGGGTTAAATGATTTTTATCAGCAATCCTTCGCCCAACCCATCGCCGAGCCAGCACGCCAGTATCTGGAGCAACGCGGTCTGAGTGCCGAGATTGTCCAGCAGTTTGCTATTGGTTTTGCGCCGCCGGGCTGGGATAACGCCTTAAAACGTTTCGGCGGAAATGTCGACAACAGGAAGCTGCTGCTCGATGCCGGAATGCTGGTCAATAACGACCAGGGAAGAACCTACGACCGTTTCCGCAATCGCGTGATGTTCCCGATTCGCGATAAACGAGGCCGGGTGATTGGTTTTGGTGGCCGCGTACTCGGTAACGATACGCCAAAATACCTCAACTCCCCGGAAACCGATATTTTCCATAAAGGCCGTCAGCTGTATGGCCTTTATGAAGCCCAGCAGCACAACGCTGAACCACCGCGTCTGCTGGTTGTCGAAGGGTATATGGATGTTGTCGCGCTGGCGCAATACGGTATCAACTACGCTGTCGCCTCGCTGGGTACGTCGACCACGGCGGACCACATTCATATGTTATTCCGTGCGACAAACAACGTGATTTGCTGTTACGACGGTGACCGTGCCGGCCGCGACGCTGCATGGCGTGCGCTGGAAACCGCGATGCCGTACATGACCGACGGTCGTCAGCTACGCTTTATGTTCCTGCCCGAGGGTGAAGATCCGGATACGCTGGTACGTAAAGAGGGTAAAGAGGCCTTTGAAGCACGGATGGAGCACGCACAACCGCTCTCCGTCTTCCTATTTAACAGTCTCTTACCGCAGGTTGATCTCAGCTCACCGGACGGCAGCACGCAGCTCGCCGCGCTGGCTCTGCCGCTGATAAGCCAGGTGCGGGTGACGCGCACCGGATTCAGCTGCGCCAGACGCTGGGGCTGAAGCTGGGCATCTTTGACGATGCGGCGCTTGATCGTTTAATGCCAAAACAGGCAGAAAGTGGCGTGGTACGCCCGCCTCAGCAGATAAAACAGACGCCTATGCGTATACTGATAGGACTACTGGTGCAAAACCCAAATCTGGCACCACTTGTACCTCCTATGCATGGGCTGGCTCAGGCAAAGCTACCGGGGCTCAACCTGTTCAGCGAACTGGTCAACCTGTGTGTGGCGCAACCCGGCCTGACAACGGGCCAACTGTTAGAGAATTATCGCGGAGCAAGTGAATACGCAACACTTGAAAAACTCTCAACCTGGAACGATATAAAGGATGAGAATGTTGAAAAAATGTTCACCGACACGCTAAACCGAATTTTTGATTCAATGCTTGAACAGCGACAGGAAGAGTTGATAGCTCGCGATCGCACGCACGGTTTGAGCAGTGAAGAGCGCAGGGAGTTCTGGGAAATCAGACAGGCCCTGGAAAAAAAATGAATTTAACGGCTTAACTGCCGAATACCTATCGGGAAGCCCCGACAGCCGCCCGAGGCGCAGCGGCACTAATATAAGTACGCCCTCGCTTTAAATGTCGGCGGTTCGTTCGCCGACCGACACCAATCAAATGAATTAAGTGTGGATACCGTCTTATGGAGCAAAACCCGCAGTCACAGCTCAAGCTTCTTGTCCAACGTGGTAAGGAGCAAGGCTATCTGACCTATGCCGAGGTCAATGACCATCTGCCGGAAGATATCGTCGATTCAGATCAGATCGAAGACATCATCCAAATGATCAACGACATGGGTATTCAGGTGATGGAAGAAGCACCGGATGCCGATGATCTGTTGCTGGCTGAAACCTCCAACAACACTGATGAAGACGCAGAAGAAGCGGCTGCACAGGTTCTGTCCAGCGTGGAATCTGAAATCGGGCGTACAACCGACCCGGTGCGCATGTACATGCGCGAAATGGGTACCGTAGAACTGCTGACCGCGAAGGCGAAATCGACATCGCCAAACGTATTGAAGACGGGATCAACCAGGTACAGTGCTCCGTTGCCGAATACCCGGAAGCCATCACCTATCTGCTGGAACAATACGATCGCGTTGAAGCGGAAGAAGCCCGTCTGTCCGACCTGATCACCGGTTTCGTCGACCCGAACGCCGAAGAAGATATGGCGCCAACCGCCACTCACGTCGGTTCCGAACTGTCTCAGGAAGAGATGGATGACGACGATGAAGACGAAGACGACGATAGCGACGACAGCAGCGACGATGACAACAGCATCGATCCTGAACTGGCGCGTGAGAAATTCGCCGAACTGCGTACGCAGTACGAAGTGACTCGCGACACCATCAAAGCCAAAGGCCGTAGCCACGCTGCCGCTCAGGAAGAGATTCTGAAGCTGTCTGAAGTGTTCAAACAGTTCCGTCTGGTGCCGAAACAGTTCGACTACCTGGTGAACAGCATGCGTGTCATGATGGATCGCGTGCGTACCCAGGAACGTATCATCATGAAGATGTGCGTTGAACAGTGCAAAATGCCGAAGAAGAACTTCATCACCCTCTTTACCGGCAACGAAACCAGCGAAACCTGGTTCAACGCGGCTATCGCGATGAACAAGCCGTGGTCTGAAAAGCTGCACGACGTGAAAGAAGACGTTCTTCGCAGCCTGCAGAAACTGCAGCAGATTGAAGAAGAAACCGGCCTGACCATCGAGCAGGTGAAAGACATCAACCGTCGTATGTCCATCGGTGAAGCGAAAGCCCGCCGTGCGAAAAAAGAGATGGTTGAAGCGAACTTACGTCTGGTTATCTCTATCGCTAAAAAATACACCAACCGTGGTCTGCAGTTCCTCGATCTGATTCAGGAAGGCAACATCGGTCTGATGAAAGCGGTTGATAAGTTTGAATACCGTCGTGGTTACAAGTTCTCCACCTACGCTACCTGGTGGATTCGTCAGGCAATCACCCGTTCCATCGCCGACCAGGCGCGTACCATCCGTATCCCGGTACATATGATTGAGACCATCAACAAGCTCAACCGTATCTCCCGTCAGATGCTGCAAGAGATGGGCCGCGAGCCGACGCCGGAAGAGCTGGCTGAGCGCATGCTGATGCCGGAAGACAAGATCCGTAAAGTGCTGAAGATCGCTAAAGAGCCTATCTCCATGGAAACGCCGATCGGCGACGATGAAGATTCGCATCTGGGTGATTTCATCGAGGATACCACCCTCGAGCTGCCGCTGGACTCTGCGACCACCGAGAGCCTGCGTGCCGCCACCCACGACGTGCTGGCTGGCCTGACCGCCCGTGAAGCGAAAGTGCTGCGTATGCGTTTCGGTATTGATATGAACACCGACCACACGCTGGAAGAAGTGGGTAAACAGTTCGATGTTACCCGCGAACGTATCCGTCAGATCGAAGCGAAGGCGCTGCGTAAACTGCGTCACCCGAGCCGCTCTGAAGTACTGCGTAGCTTCCTGGACGATTAATCGCCCTGGCCAATGTGAAAAAGCTCCCTTTTGGGAGCTTTTTTTTGCCTGTTATCCGCGCAGGAACGGTAGGCCGGATAAGGCGTTTACGCCGCCATCCGGCAATCTGCGCGGGTTCTGCCGGATGGCGCTTCGCTTATCCGGCCTACAGGCCTCGTGCCTTCAACGCCGAGTCCAGCGCCTGATACGCTTCCACCAGCTTATCCAGCGTTATTCGGCTCAATCCGCTCGGGTTCGGTAACACCCACACTTCGGTGTCGTCAATCCTGTAGGTCTGCTTCCCCACGTCGCGCCGCGCTGCCCTAAGCCGCGTTCAAAGGCTTGCTTGCCCAGCACCGCCAGCGCAGCAGGTTTATAGTGCTCAACCTTCTCAATCAGCGCCTGGCCGCCGCTACGCAGCTCCTGCAAGGTCACCTCCGTGGCCTGCACCGTCGGGCGCTCAACTAGCTTGGTCACGCCGCAGCGAAATTTCAGCATCTGCGCCGCCTCTTCCGGCTTCAGCTGACGATCGGTAAACCCGCCAGATGCAGCACCTTCCAGAAGCGGTTTGCTGGATGGGCAAAAGGATAGCCCAGTGAAGACGATGACAGTCCCGGGTTGATACCACAAAACAGTACCCGCAACTCTGAATCGATAATGTCCTTAACCATAATATCCTCGACCTATACATCGTGAGACGAGTATAACGAATTGAAAATGCATTGTTTATAAAAACAGCATGTGCACGCTTAGCGCTGGATTGGCGGCCATTGTTACATTATAATCGTCGGCTAATTGGCCCTTAGCTCAGTGGTTAGAGCAGGCGACTCATAATCGCTTGGTCGTTGGTTCAAACCCAACAAGGCCACCAAATTTAAGCTGTAAAATCATATAATTAAGCCACTCAATAGAGTGGCTTTTTTGTTTATATATTCTGGAGTGGCAATAAAATGGCGGCAGAGAGCGTAGTACAAAGTGTTGGCTTAACCTTTTAACTATTTCAACGCTTATCGGATGTGCGGCAACTCGCGGAGCGCTGCCGTTAATTGCAGCGCTGAAAATTCAGTTGTTTGATTGAGAGTTACCAATCCCGGATTGAGACTGTGCTTTCATAAATGCCTCGTAATGCTTCGCCAGGGCGATGCGGTCAATCTGCCAGATCCCACCATCGTCGATCTGCTTGCCGTCTATGTTCAGCCATCCGCGGGCATCCTCACGAACAACAACCCTTAGGGCGGCGGGATTAATACTGAAAAAACCGCTATCAAATGCAGCATGCAGCGCTTTGATGAGTGGCAAACCGTTATTGGGATGCTGGTTTGCCGTTTCGCGGTGCGGGACAATATGTGCGGCCTCTACACCGTCAACCAATCCAGTAATGCAGCATGCTCCGTGATAGTTCGCCAGTACCTGGAGACGAAAGCGCCCTTGCCCTCGCGAACAGCAACTCGGCGCAGGGCTTTCAAACGGTTGGCCTGCTGGCGGCGTTCCTCTACCTGTTCGGGTGTCCGCATTGGCGTATTGCGGATTGGCTTTTTCGGCTGGATGGTTTCGCGTTCCGATGTTTTTTTGGCCAACTCGTGCTTATAGGCCCGGTAAAGCGCGCCACGTTCCATATTTTCCAACGCCGTCGAATGATAGCCTCGTACAATCAGATAACGATAAGCACTCATATAGTCTCGCTGGGATTTAATGCCAATAGGTTCACCGCCGCGCCCATTGAAGGCAATAAGCCAAAAATCATGCTCACCGGTAACGTTATTCACACAGCGTTTAATATGCCAACCGTCGCTATATACCCACTCCGAGTGCTGACTACCCAGGTTGGTCGTATCGTAGTGGTTTTGCAGTAGCCAATTCTCATAGCTAACTCGTCCCAGGTCGCTCACTGTGTCAGATGGCATCCGGATTAATTGCAGAGTATAATTTTCGTTCTGTGGTAATGGGTTCAAGACAGCTTCAGACTCTGACTTAACATTTTTGACGTTCTGCTTTACATCCGCCGCCAAAAACTCACTGCGATCACGGTGAAACATTCCGATCAGGGTGTTGGTGTCCTGGTTGGCAATTTTATGCGCGTTCCGTTCACACCATTTGCGATATTCTCCAACCTGCGCGGCAGTAAGGCTCTGACGTTTCACCAGAGGCTTTTCAGTTCTTTTGAGCGAATCGTTATGACGATTGCGGTTCATGCTACGCTGATTTATCACGTTGCCCTGCAATATGTTTGCTTTCTCGTTAACCTCTTTATATTCATTCTTCGCCGTTTTCAGGTCTGGATGTACCAGCGCTAATCCGCGCAGCTCGCTGTAAGTCATCATCATTTGATTGGCTTTCAGCTGGTCATAAATAACTGCGCCGGTAGGCGTATGACGTGAAATGTCCAACGCGGTGCAAATACGTTGCGCCACATTTTTTTGCGTTCAGTCTTGCTGGCCTTTTTCTTTGTAGCTTGCGTGCGCGGCCCAACTGTTTTAACTCTGAAACCGCGTGGAATACTTTTCATTTTCACTCATACTTGGTTAACGCCAGAACGCTCTATTTTTGAATCTCCGTGCTGCGGGGCGCAAGGCTTGTAATCGCAGCAGCAGTGAACAATGTTCAAAAAATGAAATCCCATCATCCACAACAATATCCGCATAATCCCAATCCGGGACTGTTACCTTACTATCACACATACGTGTTTTGGATAGTATGACGTCAGCACCGAGCAGAATTTATCGAGAAAATTGAAAAGAACTCGCCAGATGGAACAGCATAAAGGGCATGCATGACGGTGTCATGATTGACTTGACTTGAGAAGCTCGCCAATTAGTTGCAGTAAGTCTGGTTGCCATACACCTGGCAGGTGCTGGTATTGCCATGACCGTCATTGATATACGTTGTATTACCGTATGTCTGTGCCGTGGCGCCATTGCTGCCATAAGTAGTATTGCCGTATGTTTGGTAAGTGGTAGTCCGGTTACCTTGATTCACATAAGTGGTGTTGCCATAGGTCTGCGCAGTCTCGCCATTACTGCCGTAGGTCGTATTACCATACGTCTGCATGGTGGTACCGTTGCTGCCATAAGTCGTATTACCGTAGGTGCTGTAAGTCGTACTGGCGCCAGCCGATAAGGATGCGGCAAAGGTGGCCGCGGCAATGACGGCTTTAATAAATTTCATGGTATTTCCTGTAATAATAGAAACAAGGAGTTATCGATAAGATTACTCCTTTTACTGACTTAATCTATTTTGAGTTAAATTTCTGCCATTGCGAATTCATCAATGACCAGGCCCACGCAAGAGCGTCGGCTGGCAATAAAATGACTCAGGATATTCGTTTTAGTAGCAGGTACCGCCTGCATGGTGACTACCTGTACCACCATGCGGATGGGTACCTGCAGGACAAGCATTGGCCACACCAGTGAATGCAGCAACCGCCAGAACAGCAATCAGGATGATTTTTTTCATTTTCGCTATCTCATTTTTAGAATGATTCCCCGGCCCTGCGGAGAATGATATTTCTCTGCCTTGCGTCGTCGTTTAGCACAACAAAGTTGCGCAAATTTACGGCTGCTTTCGCCCGGCAGCAACCGAAAATAGATACCGATTAAGAAAAAGGTATGGAAATCTGAGAAAGCAAAATCCTTTAGCTATTCGTGCTTTGAAAAATTGTTTAAAAATCGACACAGTATTAACAAACCTCGACGGGAATAAATACCCTGGCATGCCGACAGGATAAATCAATGCGAGTTACAGCGGTTGCGGCTACAGGATGGCCGCCAGTGGCTACTGCCATTGTTCTGGCGACGGAATGGGCGGTGTATACTCGTTAGCCGCAAAATGCACTACTATGCGATCATATACTACATACAGCTGGCCAGGCATCATCAGATGCGATAATCCTAAAAGTCAGCGTCGTTAAGAGGCTCAGCGCTCTGCACGCCGGGTTCTTCGCAGGAACTTCATTTGCAACCCTGCACAACTGCATCCTCATGCAACATAATAGCCGTCCAAAAAACACGAAAAGCGTGGCTATCTCATATAGGCCGCGTGGGAATAACAGCCATAACAGCTCTCACCATAGATGATTTTGGCTTTCCTTGACGAGTAAAATTATACACCCGGCACTTCTTGTACAATTATTCTGAAAATGTAGTTCATCGCCATCGTTAATATTTATGCAAAGGTCAAAGTTTACTTTCCCATGAGCAAAGCCTTTAAGTAATAAGGTTGCTTATTATTAGTAATAAAGCATTATGTGCTTAATCACCGCCACAAGCGCGTATCAGATCTAATACCCACTAAGATTATTCCTATCTAGAAAGTGTTCTTTTTAGTGTATTGTCCACCAGACATAAAATAATTTCATTCAGCGCAGTTAAAATCCCCAAATCACTACTGATAGCTTTATTTTTTTGTGAACTCTTGGTTAAAATTATTCATAAATTATGAGTGACGTCTTTATTCTAAATCATGGAACGTAGAATGAATGTTAAAATAGCAAGTGATAACGTCTACCTCAAGCATTCTATTAACCATATAATGGCAGGTACTGCTAATATTTTAAGATGCAAACCCAATGTTCTTATTGTAGATTTATCATGTACTCGCATATGTGAAAAAATCAACGAAATCGATCATGCAAACATTTGCGCTTTGATTTTTTTAACAAATAGCAACGAAGAAGAAATACTATTACGTCACATCAATTTCAAATATCCCGTCTTTTTCCTGTGCTTACAGGATAGCCTGGATAAGGCATCCTTTTTCTTCAGAGAATTCAATGAATTGATAAGAAAGAAAAACATATGCTACTACAAAGTTAATCGTTTTAAAACCATCCACTGGATAGGAGACAATGAGTTAAATGCAATGAGAATGCATTATAAAGGGCTTGGACTTCGAGAAATCAGTAGTACATTATCGGTATCTCAAAAGACATCGCTTAATTACATTGGTAGTTCCATTAAAAAATTGAGACTGGACAAGGGGATTGATGGCTATAAGTTACTTTGCTTCTATGAGGCATGGTTGAAAGGGAATTGCATTAACGAAAACGATAACATTTGTTGCAATTACCGCTTATTTTATTTACGTTCTATGGTTTAGATGCTCACCCTGGCCATTAGCAATGCATCAAGGGTCACTTTCACATGCTCACGGCAGAAACGCGTTATCAAGGTTATCTGAAGAAATAACATAATTCTCTTGTCTCTATTTTTAATGATTACTATCCGCAGCCATTTAAGATTACTCCGCAATTAAATGTTTACATTTAATAACCTTAGGAACGCAGAATAAAAAACCTTACTATTGCCACAGTGAAAGGTTACAGGCTCGATTCCACGACGTTCAGAGAACCAACATCTGTTTATCCGCAAATGATTACATGATTATTTCTGGTACAACACAGGCATGTTTGTTTGGTTTAACACAGCAAAACAGTGTTAATTATAGACTCAATATTTAGAAAAATGTTGCGAAAAAGAATAATGCAATAGAGATTATTAACAGTCCTTCTCTAAGGCTCTATTGCCATTTTTTAGATGTTGCGCCTCAGCCTCAGGAATATAGGTTCGCTTGGCCGGAAATCTTCCGGACGCTGGCAAAATACCCTGTTCAGATGCAGGTTGCGTTCACTACGCCTGAGGTAGGGATGTCTGATGAGTCCAGTCTGGAAAGTATTTCTCTGAAATGGGTGGGATGTCGTGACCTGTAGAACGATCGCAGCAATCACCAAAATCGCCGCTCAGGCTTAAACATTATATAAAAATGATGATAGTGAGTAATAGTATGAAAAAACGCGTATTAACAGTCCTGATTATCGGTCTGACCACGGCCACCACCGCATGTACTATCAGTCCAGAGCAGCGTGCCAAATATGAACGTTCAGGATGTACACAGTCTTCTATTTTCGACGGCTGCGATCTGGAGAAGTCCTATGAGTGGAATGAACGCCACGGCTTCATTAAAGTAAGCGACGATCATAACGAAAATCACCACTCACAGCACAATAGCCGCGATAACAAAAACCATAACAATGGCCATCACACCAATGCAGGCATTGATAGTGAGTTCTACGGCAACTATGAAGCGCGTTTTGACAATGGCCAGCATGTCGCTGACATCCACGTAGAAGATTCAGGCGTTTACGTGAACGGTAGCGAAGTACGCGATACCAACTCTTACAAAGGTAACCTGGCGTTCCGTGTGGATTATGCCACATACACCATCCAGTCCCGTAATCATTGGGGCCACTGGGAAGATAAAGATGCGGGTAACTCCGGCACGATTGTCCCACGTCGCTAGGAGCCTCCCATGAAACTGAACAAAATCATCACTGCGATGACGTTAATGATGGCCCTTTCCGGTTGCGCTGACCACCCGATATTATCGGCAGTCGGTGTCGGCATTGGCGCGGCAGCAGTCGGCGTCGCGGTAGCCAATCACAACAAAAACGAGAAGCACAAAGAAGAGAAAAAAGAGTGGCAGCACGAACAGGAACGTAAAGACTGGGCACGTGAGCGAAACAGCCATTCCCGTCACGAACACCACAATGGCCATCATCACAGCTAAGCCATTCAAGCCCACCCGCATGGTGGGCTTAACACAACCGACAGCGCATTTTTGACGACCAAACGACGTGATTTTAGTCACACGATGCCTTCAACGGTAGAGAATCGCTGACATTTTAGTTTGCTTCAGAGCTGATCCCAGCTGGCATCAGCCTTAGATACGAAATAGCGCGGTGCGGCTGCAAAGATGCCTCTTATCGAGATTATGCCATTTATCATAAAGAACGAATAACAGCAGTACTCGCACGTTCATTTTTTCAGTTTCCGCATAGTTTTACTGCTATACCATTCATAATGGCCAACCCACAATATGAATACTTAGTAGCCACTCGTTTTTTTGATAAATGTTACGCCAATCACTTAAGATGATATTAATAACGGTTGTGACCGTCTACACGAAGTTCTCTTTATATCTCTTTCGATTTATCCAACTAAATTCACGTCAACCGTCGCTATGTAAATAAAGGTAATTAAATCAAACCCTTCTTACTTAAACTTACAATCACCGAAAAAACAAAAACCTAAGAATATTCCCGCCACAAATAAAACTATTTTAATCATCTTATCTACGAACATTATTAACACTAATACCCACTCCATTCGAATCTTGTTTTCCACTAAAAATAACAACTACGGCGTTTATTTTTTGTAAGCTTCGCTTGCTTCTCAATTCACATAGGAATTGTGCTATGAATGCCAGTAAAAATAATAGTTTCATGAAATGGACAGCATGGACTGTCATTTTTCTTCATGCCTTTACCCCCTTGAGTGCCAGTGCAACGGCGGTCAAGGACATGGTAGCTACTGCTTCCATCAATAAGCAGGGGCGTGTGCTCTACACCGTCCAGCCAGGTGATACTGCATGGCAAATAGCAGAACGCTACGACGTTACCCCAAAGACATTGCAGGCGCTTAATCCTGGGCTTTCTACAGACGCATTGTTAAAACTCAAAGCCGGACAACAGATTTACGTGCCGCGCGGCGCAGGTACGGCCCTGCCCTCCCTGGCGCTCGCGGATCAAAAAAAGCCTGACGCGATCCCTCAGCAGGACTACACGCTGGCGAAGAATCTGTCGCAGTTGGGCAATCTGGCCGGAACGCGCGGCGCAGATGCCCGTAGCAACCAACTTGCCGGTATGGCAGCCGGTATGGCGAACAGTCATGCCGAGCAGTGGTTTAGCCAGTTTGGTACCGCCCGTGTCGAACTGGGGCTGAATAAAGATCTTTCCATGGATGGCTCATCAGTGGATCTGCTGATCCCCCTCTATGACAGCCCGGACAGCATGCTGTTTACCCAACTGGGTTACCGCAATAAAGACAGCCGTAATACGATCAACATCGGTTCAGGCGTGCGTCTTTTCCACGGCGACTGGATGTACGGCGCCAACGTTTTCTGGGATAACGATCTGACCGGTAAAAACCGCCGTGTTGGCATTGGCGCAGAAGCCTGGAGGGATTACCTCAAGCTATCGGGAACACCTATTTTGGCCTGACCAACTGGCATCAATCCCGCGACTTTGCCGATTATGACGAGCGGCCTGCCGATGGCTGGGATATCCGCGCCGAAGGCTGGCTGCCGGCTTATCCGCAGTTCGGCGGCAAATTGACGTACGAGAAATACCGGGGTAATGAAGTTGCCCTGTTTGATAAGAATAATCGGGCGAAAAACCCGCACGCCGTGACCACCGGCGTCACCTGGACGCCGTTCCCGTTGATGACGGCTGGCGTCGAGCGCCGATCTGGCTCGTCGGGCAATAACGATACTCGCTTAAATCTGCAATTTACCTTACGCCCTGATATGACGCTGCGTCAGCATTTTGACAGCAGCGCGGTCGGCGCCACCCGCCAGCTCTCCTCCAGCCGCTACGGACTGGTTGAGCGTAACAACAATATCGTGCTGGATTACCGTAAGCAGGAGCTGATCCGACTGACGCTGCCGCAGACGTTATCCGGCAACACGTTACAAACGTTGATGGTCACCCCGCAGGTTAAAGCGAAATATGGCCTGAGCCATATTGACTGGCAGGCACCTGAACTCCTGGCCAATGGTGGGACAATGTCCAGCCCAACACCACAGCAGCTACAGCTTCAACTGCCGCGTATTGCGGGGACGTATGCCCTGAGCGGCGTCGCCAGCGACACCAAAGGTAACCTGTCGGAACGCGTTTCTACGCTCATTACCGTAACGGGCGAGAGCGTCCTCGATCATAGCAACGTCAGCCACAGTAATCTGTCGATCACCCCGGCTACCCTTCCTGCTGATGGAAAATCGACGGCGACCCTGACGTTCACGCTGACCGGCCCGAATGGACAGGCCGTTACCGGCCAGAGCGGTCAGCTTAGCGCCGAGGCTACCACGGCGCCAGCAGCGCAGCCCGCTCTGCTCAGCGTATTCAGTCGTATTGCGCGCGTGCTGCGCAATACCGAAGCGACCATTGGCGAATTCACCGAGATCTCCCCTGGCGTGTATCAGGCCGTGGTCACTGCCGGTACTATCGAAGGCACCACCACCACCACCATCCGCTGGCAGCAAAATCCGCTCGCCACCGCGACGCACGATCAGATCCCGGAAGATGTGCGTCTGAGAGCCGGTAGTATCAGCATTGTGAGTGATAACGCGATGGCGAATGGCCGCAGCGAGAATATCGTACAGGTCGTCGTCGAAACCGCCAGCGGCGTACCACGTGCGGGAACAACCGTAAGCTGGCAGTCTGATAAGGGAACCATTGCCGCGCAAAGCGTTACCGACGGCAGCGGTACCGCCACCGCCGCCATCACCAGCTTACATCCAGGAACCCATCAAATTACGGCCCTGCTGGGCGCAGACCGTCAACAAACGAACGTCAATTTTATGATTGCCGATGCGGTTGAAATTGATGGTCTGGGGATCTCCGTCACCAGAAATAATGCCCGGGCGAACGGCCAGGACACCAATATTGTGGCACTGAAGCTGGTAGATGCGGACGGTAACCCACTGTCTTATCAACCCATCAGTCTGAAAGCCAGTAATGGCGCACAGATTGCCACTTCGGTGACAACCGGTCGCGACGGCGAGGCCAGCGCGCTGGTGACCAGCCTGACAACAGGCAGCAGCGAGATTAGCGCCACCTACAACGGTAATACCGTGTCGGTCACCATGATGTTCACTGGCGATCCGAGCAGCGCGACCATTGCCGACAACGATTTGACCGTTACCAAAGATAACGCCATCGCCAACGGCACGGACAGCAACCGCATTCAGGTCCGCGTCACCGATATTGAAGGTAACCCGCTGGCGGGTCAGGTCGTAATGCTCAGTGCCAGTGAAGGCACCACGGTCATGGGTTCGGTCACGACCGGCAATGATGGCACAGCCGAGGCCGCGGTGACATCCACCCTCCCTGGCAGAGCGACCCTGTGGGCGCAGGCTGGCGGCACACAGCGTAGCGTGGCGATGACTTTCGCCCCAGCACCGACACGGCCATTATTGCCGAGGGGAATTTCTATGTCTCCCTCAATGGCGCACTGGCTGACGGCATCGAAACAAATGAAGTGGGTATTCGGGTCACTGACACCTATGGAAATCCGCTTGCCGGAGAGTTGGTCAGTCTGAGGGCCAGCAACGGCGCAACCATTGTCGATAGCGTGACGACCGCAGCAAACGGCAGGGCGACGGCTACGCTGACCAGCCAGACCGTCGGTAACAGTATCGTTACCGCCACGCTGAATGGGGCTTCACGTACGGTAAGCGTGCGCTTTGTCGAAAGAAACAGCGATGCGTATCTGTCGGACGCTAGCTTGAGAATGGAGAAAGATAACGCTAAAGCCGATGGAATGGATCGCAACGAAGTGAGCATTATCGTCGTTGATAGTGCAGGCAATGCTGTTGCGGGCCAAAGCATCATGCTGACCGCCTCCAATGGCGCCACGATCGCAGAAGAAACCGTCACTGGTTCAGATGGCATCGCCAGAGCCACTCTGACCAGCCGAACCGCCGGGCAGAGTGCTGTCCGTGCGTCCGTCAACGGCTATCGCGGCACCATTATTGCCACCTTTGATAGCGATACGACCACCGCTACCCTTCCGGTGACCGGCCTGAGCCGGGTCCGCGATGGCGCTGTCGCCAACGGTACCGATACCAACATCATCCAGCTTCGCGTCACCGATGCCGTGGGTAACCCGGTAGCGAACCAGGATGTTGCCCTCTCGGCTACCAACAATGCTTCACTACCCGCCATCGCCACAACCGATGCCAACGGTCTGGCAACGGTGTCCTTCACCAGTCGCAGCGTAGGCAATACTCTCGTATCTGCGTCATTGAATGGCGTAACCCGCAGCATCACAATGTTGTTTGTCGCGGACGACAGCACCGCAGCCATCGCCGATGGCGACTTCGTCATTGTGCGTAACGATGCGAAAGCGAATGGGCTGGACAGCAATGCCGTGCGGGTAAAAGTCACCGATGAGAACGGGAACCCGCTACCTTACCAGCGTGTCAGCCTGAGCGCCGACCGCACGGTCAGCATTCGCGATAGCATCGTGACGGGCATTGATGGGACAGCAGAAGCCATCCTCACCAGCCTGACGGCAGGCAGCAAAACGGTTACCGCCACCCTCGGCGGCAGCTCACGCACGCTGACGCTGAACTTTATCAGCGATGCGCACTCCGCCACCCTCCTTCCAGGCAGCTTAAGGGTGGAGCGTAACAACGCCGTTGCCGATGGCGCCAGCATGAACAGCGCGATCGCGACCGTCACGGATAAGGACGGCAATCCTCTTGCCGGGCAGACCGTCTATTTTGCCGTGACCGGTGAGGCGAATATCACATCTCAGGGCATCAGCGGCAATGACGGCACCGTCGAGGTCTTTATCACCAGCCTGAAGGCCGGGACGAAACCGTCACCGCCTCGATCAACAGCGTGAACCGGACGGTGAAAGTCACCTTCATTGCTAACGATAACGATGCGACATTGCTTGATGGCAGCATGATCGTACTGAACGACTTCGCCTACGCCGATGGGATCGCGACAAACCGGGTACAGGTTCGTATCACCGATCTGAATGGCAACCCGATTGAGGGGCAAAAGGTCTCCTTCTCGGCGACCGCGGGCGCAGCGCTCTCCGATTCTCCGCTGACCGACAAAAATGGCCTGACCACCGTCAATATCAGCAACACCACCGTGGGGATCAGTACCATTACCGCCTTCATTAACGGGGCTTCTCTGAGTACAGACGTCATGTTCCGGGGAGATACCTTGACCGCCACCATCGCCAACGGTGATTTAAGCGTCGTCAGGGATGGTGCGCTGGCAAATGGCGTGGATACCAATGTGGTTGAGGTCAAAGTCACCGATGCTAAGGGGAACATCCTGCCCTACCAGGTCGTCACTCTGAGCGCCAGCAATGGCGCGATAATCGCTAACACCCTGGTCACTGGCATCGACGGTACCGCACGGACTATCGTCTCCAGCCTGCAAGCCGGTACGGCCACGATAAGCGCCAGTATGGAAAGCAGCCGTCAGGAGGTTGACGTTAACTTTGAGGCGGATGCCACTGCCGCCATCGTCAGCAAGTTGGAGGTGATGACCGACAACGTCATTGCCGATGGGATCGCGCAGGCGGTACTCCGCCTGACGGTCACCGACCTGAACCGTAACCCGGTAGCAAACCAGGAAGTCTCCATCATCGCCCCGACCGGCGTCACCGTGCCAACCAGCGTCACCACGGACGCTCAGGGTACGGCGACCTTTAACGCCACCAGCACCAAGGCCGGCCAGCAGCGCGTCACCGCGGCGGCGAACGGGACGCACCAGCAGGCTGATGTGACCTTCACGGCCAATATCACCACCGCAACGATTGCGGACGGCGATCTGACGATCGAACGGAACGACGCGCTGGCCGATGGCGTCGATACCAATGCGGTCACGCTGCGCGTCACGGACAGCCACGGTAACCCGCTTGCCGGGCAGGTAGTCAGCCTGGCGGCGGATAATCAGGCCGTCATTGCCAGCACGATCACTACCGGCGATGACGGTAAGGCAACCGCAACCTTAACCAGCACCACGGCGGGCAGCAGCACCGTCACCGCGACGCTGGGCCAGGTGACTCGCCGTGTCACGGTGACATTCACCGCCAACCAGACCTCTGCCAGTATCGCCAACGGTAATCTGAAGATTGAGCGTAACGGCGCGAAGGCTGATGGTGCAGACAGCAACGAAATCAGCATCCTGGTCACCGACGCCACCGATAACCCGGTCGCTGGTCAGTACATCACCCTGACCGCCTCCAACGGCGCGGTGATTGCGGATAGCGTCCAGACGGATAGCAACGGAAAAGCCACGGCGACCCTGACCAGCCGGGTTGCGGGTAATAGCGTGATCCGCGCCTCAATCAATGGTCAGCACTCTACCGTAACGGTATCGTTCATCAGCGATGCGGATACCGCCACAATTACGGAAAACAATATGATTGTGATGCGTGACAGAGCCGTTGCTAATGGTATTGACAGTAATGAGGTACACATTACTGTCACCGATGCGCGAGGCAATCCGGTGGCCGCTCAGGAGATTATCTTAACAGCCAGCAATAACGCGGTGATTCCCCCTTCCGTGACTACCGATACGAATGGCCAAGCCGTCGTAACTCTCAGCAGTCATAACATTGGGATAGTGTCGTCAGCGCGACGGTTAATGGTACCACTCGTTCTGTGACAGTATCGTTCAGAGGCGATCCTGCCACTGCCACGATTGCTGAGGGAGATATTGCGGTAACGATAAATGACGCGAAAGCCAACGGTCTGGATGCTAACCAGGTAGAAGTGAAAGTGACGGATGCATCAGGCAACCCGTTGCCATTCCAGAGCGTGACTCTGAGCGCAGATAACGGTGCCCTGATTAACAGCACTATGACTACCGGCGCCGATGGAAAAGGCCGGACCATTATCTCCAGCCTGAGAGCGGGAACCAGTCGGGTGACCGCCTCCATTAATGGCAACAGCTTAAGTGCCGATGTGAACTTTATCGCCGATGCCGGCAGCGTGCGGATCCGCGCTCTTGAAGTTATCAGGGATGGCGTGATCGCGGATAACGTGGCAACCGCAGAAGTTCGGGTCAGCGCGACGGATATTCACAATAACCCGGTCTCCAACCAGATAGTCAACCTGAGCGCCCCGGCGGGGTGACGGTTCCTACCAGCGTGACGACAACCGACGATGGCACCGCTACCATCACCATGACCAGCACCGTCGCCGGCCCGCAACGCCTGAGTGCCGTCACCAACGGTAGCCATCAGCAGGCAGATGTGCAGTTTATCGCCAATGCGGCCACCGCTACCATTGCCAGCAACGATCTGCGCATTACCCGTAATGGCGCACTTGCCGATGGTCTGGATACCAACGCCGTACAGATCCGGGTAACGGATAGCTACGGCAATGTAGTGGCAGGACAAACGGTAACACTGAGCGCTGATAACGGTGCCAACATGGTCGACGGCAGTGTCTCCACTGCTGCCGATGGCACCGCCATTGCATTCCTCACCAATACGACAGCGGGAGACACCAGAGTAACCGCGACGCTGGGCAGCACCAGCAGAACGATAGCTGTGACGTTTATTGCCAGTACCGGCTCGGCCAGCATCGCCGAAGGAGACCTGCAACTGCAGCGTGATGGCGCAAAAGCCGATGGCATTGATCAAAATGAAATCAGCGTAAAAGTCACTGACTCAGGGGTAATCCTGTTGAGAATCAGTATGTTACTCTCACGGCCTCCAATGGAGCGATAATTACCCCGGAGTACAAACGGGCATCGATGGCACCGCCACCGCGACCTTTACCAGCCGGGTCGCAGGCAACAGCACCATCCGTGCCTCCGTGAACGGGAAACACGAATCCATCGTAGCCCAGTTCATCAGCGATTCGTCGACAGCTACCCTGACCGAAAATGCGTTGTACATCGTCAAAAATGATGCTCTTGCTAACGGTAGTGATGATAACCAGGTTCGGGTCCTCGTCACTGACCAGGCGGGTAATCCGGTTTCAGGGCAAACTGTTACCCTGATGGCGAGTCATCAGGCTATCGTTGCGCCAACCGTCACCAGCGGGATTGATGGCACGGCACTGTTCTCTGTGACCAGCCGCCTGGCAGGCGATAGCCTGCTGACAGCGACGGTGGGCAGCATCAGCCAGGCCATCACCTTACGCTTTACCAGCGATCATAGCTCGGCCACCATTGCAGCGGGCGATCTGGAGATCATGCTCGATGGCGCGCATGCCAACGGCGTGGCCACCAACCGGATCCGGGTCAAAGTAACCGACGCTGCCGGAAACCCACTGCCTTACCAGAGCGTGACGCTGAGCGCAGATAACAGCGCGTTGATTGCCAGCACGCTGACAACGGGCAGCGACGGTACCGGTCAGGCGATTATCACCAGCCTGAAGGCTGGGATCAGCGCCGTGACAGCAAGCATCAATGGCACCAGCCGTAGCGTTAATCTGATGTTCGCAGCGGATATGAATGCCGTCACGATCGGTAAACTGGAGGTCATCACTGACGATGTGGTTGCCAATGGGCTGGCGGAAGCGGTACTGCAGGTCACCGTTACAGATATCAACGGTAACCGGGTATCGGGTCAGACCGTCACACTGGCGGCATCTTCCGGCGTCACGCTTCCTCCAACGGTCACGACCCTTGAGGATGGTACCGCGCAGTTCGCCGCGACGAGCCTGCGCGTTGGCGCGCAGCGGATCTCTGCGGCGATTAACGGCCACCGTCAGAGCGTCGATGTCATGTTTATTGCCGATACGGCAACCGCACGCATCGCCGCGGGCGACCTGTGGGTCATCTACAACGGCGCCCTGGCCGATGGTATTGATACCAACGGTGTCGGACTGCGGGTCACAGACAGCAACGGCAATGTGCTTGCCGGACAAACGGTCACGCTGAGCGCCACCCAGGGCGCAACCGTTGCGGGTAACGTCACCACCGATGAAAAAGGCGAGGCAACCGCCCTGCTGACCAACGATAAGGCTGGCAGCAGCATGGTCACGGCGACGCTTGGCAGCAGCGCGCAACACGTGAATGTGCTGTTTGTCGCCAACAGCGGCTCAGCCACCATCCTCGCAGGCGATCTGCGCGTTGAACGTGACCAGGCTATCGCCAACGGCGTTGATACCAATAATATCAGCGTCAAAGTGACGGATGCGAATGGCAACCCGGTCAGCAATCAGTACGTGACGCTGACGGCTTCCAATGGTGCGACCATTGTCGATGGGTATGGACCGGAGCCGATGGAACGGCAACAGCCACCCTGACCAGTCGCGTGGCGGGCGAAAGTCGTATTCGCGCGTCGGTCAACGGACATCACGCCACCGTGATCGCCACTTTCCGTAGCGATGCCACAACCGCAACGCTGGCAGACAATGCACTCACTATCGTGAAAAACGATGCACTTGCCAATCGTACCGACAGTAATCAGGTACGGGTGAAAGTGACTGACGCCAGCGGCAATCCCGTGGCCGGTCAGAATATCACGCTGAGTGCTGACAACCAGGCGCAGGTCAACTCGCCGGCCGTCAGCGGATCTGATGGCAGCATTGTAGTGGACATCACCAGTGGGATAGCAGGGAGCAGTAACCTGATTGCCACAGTAAATGGCACCAGCCGCAGCATTACACTGCACTTCACTGGCGACGCCACTACCGCCAGGATTGCCGTAGGCGATCTGGAGGCTGTAGTAGATGGTGCACTGGCCAACGGCCTCGATACCAACCGCATTCGCGTGAAGGTCACCGATGCCAATGGCAATGCCCTGCCGTATCAGACCGTCTCCCTGAGCGCGGACAACGGCGCCCTGATCGGCAGCACGCTGACGACCGGTGCCGACGGGAGTGGTCAGGCGATCCTCTCAAACCTGAAAGCGGGCGTGAGTGCGGTCACCGCCGCCATTAACGGCAGCAGCCAGTCGCTTAATATGCACTTTAGCGCCGATGCGACGTCCGCCACCGTCTCCCAACTGGAGGTCATCACGCAGGATGTCGTGGCCAATAACGTGGCGAATGCGGTACTGCGGGTCACCGTGGTCGATATCCACGGTAACCGGGTATCCGATCAATCCGTCGCCATCGCCGCACCAACCGGTGTGAACGCGCCCGCGACGGTCACCACTGACAGCGACGGCACGGCAACCTTTAACGTAACCAGCGTGAAAGCCGGCGCACAGCGTTTGACTGCGGCTATCAACAGCAGCCGTCAGTATGCCGACGTGAACTTTATCGCCGATGCCGCCACCGCGACCATTGCGCTGAACGACCTGACGGTCGTGAAAGACAATGCGGTTGCCAACGGCCTGGATAATGCCACGTCCGCGCACGCGTCACCGATGCCAACGGTAACACCCTCAGCGGCTACACTGTGGCCTTCTCGGCGAACAACGGGGCTGTCGTACCGGTGTCTGCGGTGACGGGCAACGATGGTACGGCGACGATAAATGTCACAAATACCCGCTCCGGGGACAGTACGGTCAATGCGACGGTGAATGGGACAACGCGTCAGGTTACGGTCAGGTTTAGCTCGGGAACCGCTGATGCCAGCAAATCAACCATGACCCTCGATACTTCGTCAATCGAAGCCGATGGCGTCGCTCAGGCGACGGCGACGGTTGTCCTGCGCGATGCCAGCGGCAACCCGGTGACGGGGGCGAACGTCGATATCTATGAAGCAACGGGCGTGGTGCCTTCGGCTGACCTGATTATCAGCAAGCCGCAGGAAAACAACGGTACCTACACCGCCGTGGTGAAAGGAACCCACTCCGGGCAGATTATTCTGGCCGTGACCTCGAACGGCATGCGTCTGGCCGGAGTCCAGCAGCCGCTGACGTTGATAAGCAACATTGACGCTTCGCGCTCAACCATTACGCTGAGCAAAAATACGCTGACGGCAAATGACAGTGATACCGCGATTATCACCCTGACATTACGCGATAAACGCAATCAGGTGGTAGAACTGCAATCTCGCGAAAGCGTCACGCTGCTGATGGTGGATCAGGCAGGTGGCGCGACGGTATCGTCAAACGCCACGCTAAGTCCGCTGAGCTTCAACGGTACATCCTACACCGGTACCCTGCGCGGGAAAGCCGGTGGTGTGCTGACCCTGACGCCGGTGGTGACGCGCTTCTTCTCGGCACAACCCACGGTGTACGACACTCTGAAACAGGAGGTGACACTGACGACTGCGATTTCGCCAACGTTATCAACTCTGGTGCTGGATTCCGCTGACGGGCTAAGCGTAACCGGAGTCAACGGCTTACTGCCAACGACCACCCGGCGATTCTGACCTTGCGCGATTACGCCAATAATCCGATTGGCGATCTCAGGGATCGTATTCGCTATCTACTCAGCGATGCGGACATTATCAGCGGGGCAACGGTGACCCCAACCGAAATTGCCAAAGGCGTTTATGCCAGCCAACTGACGGCGGCACGAAAATCCGGCAATGTGATGGTGATCCCGACTATTGATGGCCAGAATATCGGCCTACCGGTCACCAACGTGATGGTACACTCCGGACCGATCAGCCTGGTTCAGAGCGTTATCACTCACGGAGGGGGAATACCAACACCTATACCCGTCGAGGGAGACCTGGGATTACACCTACGAATTGCGTGACGATCACGGTAATGCCGTCACGGGTCTTGAACAGATTGCCAGTGGGCTCACCACCTCTACAGGCAATGCTCAGGGATCCCGCTTCACCGCCACAACGAATATCGCTGCGGGAACGCTTAATATGAGCATCGCCATTGCCAGTAATGTCGCAGGTGCTGAAGGCGCGACCTTCAAGCCTTATGTGGAGTACAGGAATGCCAATTTTGCCCAACAGCGCATTGATTTCCCGATTACGCTGACGCTAACGCTCCCTAACGTAACCCTGTTGACGGTCGTTGATGGGGCAACTGCAGGAAGTGGTAATAACAACCAGGTATTGATGACGCTCTCAGATAAACGGGGGTTATGACAAATATACCTGTCAGATATCGGATCGATGGGAGTACTGCAAGCGCGGCCCTCCTCACAAATAACCAGGGTCAACTCACGATTAGCTGGAGCGGTGCAAGAGCCGGTAGATCAGCCCTTGATATTGCGACGATCGATGGACAGATTCTCTCTGAGGAACCAAGACAGTACGTATTCTTCCAGGCTAACACCACGTCGGGAAATTATACATCATACTACCCGGTCACCGATCGAAATGGCATTCATGAGTGGAATCTGCCTTATAACAATATTGACTATTACGTTGTAGAATTAAGAAACAGCCGATGGGCTCCCCACATTATGCTGCCGGAACCCGGTGCTGCGTATAAAGGCGTAAAATTCAGGGTAACCCATAATGCTACGTCTGCCACACAACTCTTCCTTAGTGGAGGAACCAACGCGGCAGGAACTACAGGAAACGGTACCCCTATCACACTTTCAATGGGGCTGACTACACTTACATGTGGAACGGGAGTGCCTGGCTCCGACAATAAGTGAAAAAATATCTACCCAAAGGGGCCATTTCGGCCCTTTTTTTTGATATATCCCCCCCTTGGGGGCAAATAATAGAACCAGGGTACTTTAACCATTAAAAACCAGGAATAATCCCACCCTTTATTAATTTAATTGCTCGACCTTATCAACAATATACACATTGATTATCAAACACATTCAAAAATAGTATTTTCACTTTCCTGGGTAGAATCATCTATGAGAACAGAACAAGTTAGGTATAATCTTAAAAAGACATACAAAATGCTATTCAACACTCAATCTTTAGCGCAGTTACATATTTAAATTACGGGTGCGGGTATATTGGAATATTTATTTAAAACATTTGAATACCCTGCAAGCGTGCTTCCCCTGGCATCTTCTCTTATTCCTCCATGTTCTGTGAAAAAAACTCAACGCCCAGAACACCACTAATTCCTTACACAAGGGACTGAATACTCTTTTTTGCATTGCGTTATTCATTATTAATATCAGGAAGTAGAAAATGAAAACCAAAGAAAAACTATTAGCAGCAAAATTTCTGTTGCTCATACCAATGTGCGACACCGCCGCCAGGACAACCTAAACATAAACTCTGTCGTTACTATAGGTAGCGGCGATACCATAACAAACAGTACGGTGAGTGGTACCGGTACCCTCACACTCGCTAGTGGGCCACAGCCTCTTCAGTTAATGTTGAAAGTGGCGGTACCTTTCAGATTAATAACGGGGCGACAGCCGAGGGTAGCAATATTCAAAAAGGTGGCCTGCAATCGGTCGCGGGAATAGCAACCAATAGCGATGTTGCAGGTGTACAAAATGTATCGGGAACGGTCATAAATACCAATATCAATGGCGGTGGACAGGCTATTTACGGCAGTGGCACAGCCATTAACACCACGCTGAGCAACGGCGGACAACAATATCTTTTGGGCACGGCGACCGATACAACCGTAAATAACGGCTCACACCAGCAGGTTCAGACCGGCGGTATCGCCAGAAATACCACGGTCAATGGCGGCTGGCAGCAAGTTCTCAGCGGTGGTTCATCGGAGGATGCCGTTATCAATCGGGGTGGATTGCAGAGTGTTAATGCCGAAGGTTCCGCCCGCAATACCACGTTGAACGCTGGGCATCACAAACGGTGGCAGGGAATATAGATGGAACACAAGTAAATGGCGGCACGCAGTCTATTTACACCACCGGCACAGCCAGTAACACCACCCTAAGCAACGGCGGGCAACAGTATCTTTTGGGCACGGCGACCGATACGACCGTAAATAGCGGCTCACGCCAGCAGGTTCAGACCGGCGGTATCGCCAGAAATACCACGGTGAATGATGGCGGCTGGCAGCAAGTTCTCAGCGGTGGTTCATCGGAGGATGCCGTTATCAATCGGGTGGATTACAGAGTGTTAATGCCGAAGGTTCCGCCCGCAATACCACGTTGAACACTGGGGCATCACAAACGTTGGCAGGGAATGTAGATGGAACACAAGTAAATGGCGGCACGCAGTCTGTTTACGCCACCGGCACAGCCAGCAACACCACCCTAAGCAACGGCGGACAACAATATCTTTTGGGCACGGCGACCGAAACTACCATTAATAAAGACTCACTTCAGCAGATTCAGGATGGCGGTATCGCCAGAAATACCACGGTGAATGACGGCGGCTGGCAGCAAGTTCTCAGCGGAGGCTCAGCAATAGATAGCATCGTCAATCAGGGAGGAAGGCTACTGGTTGACAAAGGAGGTACGCTGGCAGGAACCACGACATTATACGGGGGGCCATTTTATCGGGTGATGTGACTAACCACGCTTTGCTGCATATTAATACCACCGCCGGATCGCACGCCGCGATAATGGGTTCGGTAAACGGCAACGGGCAGTTGCTTAAGGATGGCGATGGCACCTTGACGGTTAGCAATGGAACGCTATCGCAGTCACAACTCACCCTGAGACAAGGGACGCTGGAACTGAAGGATAGTATTATAAACAGCAATATTGTCGCACAGTCTGGTACTTCAGTTCATCTGTCAGGTAGTTCAGTGATGAACGGAGCTATTGACCCCACTGATGTCACTATTGATCGCAATGCCAGCTGGAATATCCAGCGAGGTGCGCCGGTGAAGTCGATCATCGAGAACCTGGATAATGCCGGCACAATCAGTTTCAAATCGCCAACAAACGCTCAGTTTGTTCCGGAAACACTCACAATAACAAATCTCGCTGGTCGTAACGGTACCATAAACATGTCAATCCGCCTGGATGACCCCACTTTCATGACCGATATGCTGGTCATCGATGGAGGAAAGGCTACCGGGAGGACCTGGCTGAATTTTACCAATATTGGCGACTCTGGGCTGGGATTAGCAACCACGGGTAGTGGTATCAAAGTCGTGGATGCCATTAACGGAGCGACCACTGATGCCGGAGCTTTTGCGCTAAGCCACAAACTACAAGCTGGCGTATACAACTACACCCTGAGCCGAGGTAAAACGGATGAAAGCTGGTACCTTGCTAATGAAGCAGAGTATCGTGCTGAAGTCGCCCTGTATTCATCACTCTTTGCACAGAGTATGGACTATGACCGCACCCTGGCAGGCACTTATAGCCAGCGAAGTTCAGCAACCACTGAACAAGCGTTATGGATGCGTGTTCAAGGAGGCCATATAGGCCATGGGGATAACGGTGGGATCGCCCAGGGCTTTACACCGAAAAGTAGCGGAAGCTATGGTTTTACTCAGCTCGGTAGTGACCTGTTGAAGTATGAAACGGATTCACTCTCTCTTGTTACAGGTATCTATGCTGCAGCAGGTAAATCTTCAGTTCATGTAAAAAATGATGATTTATCCTCGGCGGGTAAAGTACATGATACCGTATATAGTTTCGGGGCGTACCTGACAACCCTTAATCGTGCCAATGGTCAGTGGGCTGATATAAGCGTACAAAATTCACGCCACAGTTTGAAAGCAAATTCAGATTCTAACAACTTTGATACACGTGGCTCAGGCTGGCTGACCTCACTGGAGAGCGGTTTTCCATTGAACGTCGCGCAAAATCTGGTGCTGGAACCTCAGGTGCAATATATCTGGCAAAGCCAGGCGCTGAATAATGGACACGATAGTGGCGGCTATGTCGACTTTGGAGACGGTCACGCACAGCATGTCCGCGCAGGTATCCGCTTAGGTAATCTTTCTGAAATGAATTTCGGCAAAGGTACCTCTGTTACTTCAGGCTTTACTAATGAAGCCAAACACAAAGCGAGCGAATTACCGATAAACTGGTGGATACGCCCATCCGTAATCCGAACGTTCAGTGCAAATGGCAAAATGAATATGGGGACCACTACTGCCGACAGTAATGTTAGCTTTACCCATCGCAAAATGGCACTTCACTTGATTTCCAGGCAGGTATAACTGCGCTTGTTCGTGAGAATATAATGCTTGGTGTGCAAGGTGGATATAGCCACAACACGACAGGTAGTAGTGCAGAAGGTTACAACGCACAGGCTACGCTAAAGGTTTCTTTCTAACATCCAGTGTAGTCCCTTCTCATCGAACAGGAGGGGCTACAACCATCATCTCTCACCGCCTACACCCAACGTCGATTTTTACATTTTAACTTCACCACGGTTCACGGGAGAAATTGTCTCAGCACAATATGCCTTCTCAATATAAAAACGCATTATTTAGTTAAAGAAAATGATCATGCAAACTATTTAAGACCTCAGTATTAGTACACGCCATTCATTCAATCTTTATAATCAACAACGAAACCAATATATTTCACAAATTAAGAATAGTACTATAGATAAAATATATATCCCTGCCATATCGTCGTCTCCACTGCTCGTCGGGCGCTTCTAACTGCCCTCGTACTGGCAGTGATTAATATTCATCATATGCAGGACATTATTGCGTTAAGTTTTATCACTGGTTTTCAAAATCATCTTCAGCTAACCAGCAAAAAAATGACTCGCCAACGTCACAGCGAGCTGTGACCACGGCAGAGAAATAATCAGGCTCTGCGACTGAATCACCAGGAGGTACATATGTGCGTAAATCTGTACGACAATGCTCGCCGCTATGCTGACGACAAAAAATAACAAATTCAGGTGTATTAACAGCCAGCGGTTACATTCGTGCGACTAAAGACTCGCGCAGTGCAGCACGAAAAAATTGTCACTATCAATCAGGACACAACACACTAAGGTTTAACCATGAAAAAACTGATTTTAACCGCACTGGCGCTCTCGGTTGTTGCAGCGACACCAGCATACGCGATTAGCGATCATTATCGCGAACAGCTGAGTCGTTCAGGGTGCAACGAAATGAATGCAGGCAAAACTTGCGATATTCATAAAACAAAAGAGCAAAATGCCGAGGCAGCTAAGCATCCGAAGCCACCCGCCGATACATCTGTCAAAGTGAACATGACCCCGTACATCGGCAAATGGGACGTGCGTAATGCAGAAGGCCAGGAATTGAATGGTCTGGAGATTCGCAAAGACGCGGTGCTGTTTGGCGGTGATAAGGTCTCGCTGACAACTCAGCAGATCTCTAGCGGCGCGCTGTATATCAGCTTTAGTGGCCTGACGTTCACACTGAAGAAAAGCGGGGACGGTAACTGGGTCAGTGCGGAAAGTATGGGTACCGCGAAGCGCAAATAAATCATGCTGAGTTCAACAAATATTTGTGCCACAGCCGCGCAGTTGGCGGCATGGATAACAGCGTTGAATGGGATTGTTATTGCAGCCAACGACCTGCTATTTGGCATAAAATCCAGCCTACCTGCAGTGAGCGCCGTTATCGCTACGATCTTTGTCGTGTCCGGATTGTTCGTCGGTCGCGTGGGCACGCTATTGCGCGAAGTGGGGAGTGAAACACCACCAGGCAGCCGGCCATACAAAGCACTAAGCAAATTAATGACATTGGCTTTTGGCTTAATCACTCTGGTGATGCTAAGCGTCCTGTATGCGTTGTATGACCGTATATCGCAGGGTGCTGCCATTTTTGGCTAATCATTCGACAACATTCTGAGACCTATCGGGTCAGAAGAGGCAGATGTATCATCATCTGCCTCTTTTAATGCATTACCCCTCGCCTTAGCGCGCAATCAGCGGCATCACCACGCTTTTCAGCACCTTATCCGCACCGTATCGCGTCAGATGCTGTGGATCTTTGTAGTAAATATGTGCGCTCTCCGCAAAACGGCAGGTCGCCGTGTCACACAACGCGTCTTTCAGGCTGGCGAATTCAGCGTTCAGCTGCGTCGATACCTTGCCAATCAGCGCCGCGCTGGCATCAGGCTCAACGCTATCGTGCCCCACCACCTCGCACATTCCGGCGCTTTGTGGGTTCGCATAAGCAAACGCCCGGCTAAAGCAGCGCATTACGCGTTTGGGCGGGGAAAAATTCATCATCGGCACATCGCCCAGCACAATAACCCGCTTACCCATTTTCTGCAGACGCGTGATGGTCTCTGCCAACCCCTGCTGCAGCGCCTGAGCAGGGCCTAATGACGGCGTCGTTTCCGACTGCCAGGGGGCTTTTCCAGCCATCAAACCGGACTGCCAGAAGCCCGTAAGAATCACCGTCGAGATCTGCTTATCCTGAGCCAGATAGTTGTCGACATCAAGCTTGAATGCCCGACACTGCGCGTCATGCAGCGGCCAACCATCGGCAAGTCGATACACGCCGAACAGCGGCGCACAGGACGATTTCGCAAAAATCACCGGCGTCAGATGACGGTCGTGCGCCAGTTGACGAAACGCCGCGGCCAGCGCCCCGGCATGGCTATCGCCAATCAGCGCAATTTTCTCCTGCGCCTCGCCACCGGTACAGCGCGGGGTTCCGGTCAGCAGAATATTGCCGTATGAGGTCATGCAGCTATCTTCCGCCTCTTCTATCTCCGACTGCATCCGGGCAAAATCCTCAGGCCAACGGGCGGGAAAACCTTTTTGCAGCCAGGTGGTGACAAAGACCAGCGTCAGCAGCCCCATCGCCATCCCGTAGCGCCAGAATACGCGAGATGCCGGCAACTGCGCCGCCCGAAAAGGTTTTTCGATGAGGTAATAGCTGATCGTCGCCAGCAAAAACGAGAGCGCAATCAGCAATACGCGCATCCCGTTCCCCGGCTCCGCTTCGCAAAGATAGTGATAAAGGCTGATAACCGGCCAGTGCCACAGGTAGAGTGAATAGGATATGAGCCCAATAAAGCGCAGCGGTTTCCAGGTTAGCAAACGGCGGTTGATAAGCGCCGTTTGCCCGTCCAGCAGCAACACGGCGCCCATCACTACCGGCAGCGCCCCAGGCCAGGGAAAGAGGTCTGCGCGTCGTAAAAAAGCGCACACCAGGCAATGAGTAAAACACCCACGACAGATTTCAGGTTATCAACCTTTGTCGAGAATGCCGCTGGAAAGTGGGTATGGGCCATTCCCAGTAGCGCCCCGGCAAACAGCTCCCAGGCGCGAAACGGCGTCAAAAACCATGCGCTATGCGGAATCTGCAGGGTTCCGGCAGCGGCAATGGCGAAACAGAGCAGCGTGACGCTCCCCATCAGTAAAAAAGAGAGTTTTTTATCAAAACGCGTCAGTACCAGAATCAGAAGCGGCGCGAGAAAATAGAACTGTTCTTCCACGCCCAATGACCAGGTCATCAATAAAGGATTATGCTCGGCGCTGGGGCTGAAATAGTCGATGGAATTCCAGAGCGTTACGTTAGAGACCGACAACAGCGTCGCCGCGGCATCACGGCCTAATTTCCTGAAATCGGCTGGCGTAGAGATAAAAAACATCACCAGCCAGACGGCAATCACAACGGCAATCAGCGCGGGAAGAATTCGCTTTATTCGGCGAACATAAAACTGCCCCACGAAAAATGGCCCGCAAGCTTACTTTGATAAATATGGCCGCCAATCAGATACCCCGAAATGACAAAGAAAACATCGACGCCCACAAATCCACCGGGAAATCCCAGCCCAAAGTGAAAGAGCACCACAAGGAGTACGGCGAGCGCGCGCAGCCCATCGATATCGGCACGATATTTAACGGTTGAGTTCATATTTATCTCTGGATGCAGGGGAGTAAAAAGCTAAAAGCACCATTCATATGATGATGTTTTTAATTATATTTTTATTGAATTCGGTCTTTCTTAGCGGAATTATAAAAGCGGGAAGATGATGGCTCAAGGCAGGCCCACGGTTTTCAGATTAATTGCAACCAGGCCGAAATCGCTTATTGAGAGAAAATATGCAGATAAACAACGGACTTTGCGCTCTCACCGTCAAAGCGAGAGCGCCGACTTAGGGTTTATACCAGCGCACGAAGCTCTTCGCGCATATAATCGGAGAAGTATTCCGGGTTTTTAATCAGCATGTGTTCACCGGAGTCAACCTTGTCGGCCCAGCCAGCAACCTTCTGAGTGAATCCAGCATTCCAGCCTTCGCGATCGCCACGCGCCGTAATGTCGGCCGCACTCGCGGGCACGCCCAGCTCTTTCAAATATTTCAGAATTCCCTTCGCTGTACTTTCGTCCATAGACTGTGGCACCGGCTCAGACGTATTCATACCACCAATAAAATCCAACGCTTTATCAATGACTGCTGGCATATTCTTGTCCTTAAATTAACCACGTAGTAAACAAGTCTATACTATGGACTGGAATCGAGCGGGATTTCAAAGAAACCGCTCACGTTCTTGCATTTTTTCGTGAGCTGTCACCCTTTTGGCCGCCGTTTGCGCAAAAAAAAGCCGGCGCATCGGCGCCGGCAGGTGATGTTGAATGGCAATCAGACGTTAGTCGCCGGGTTCTGCTCCGCGCTGGATTTGCTGTTTTCCAGCATCCGGCGTACCGGAACAATCAGCACGCACAATACGGCAGCACAGATCAGCAGCGCGATAGAACAGCGGGCGAACAGATCCGGCAGCATATCCAGTTGGTCGGCCTTCACGTGGCCGCCAATCAGGCCAGCGGCCAGGTTACCCAACGCGCTGGCACAGAACCACAGCCCCATCATCTGGCCGCGCATTCTTTCCGGTGCCAGCAGCGTCATGGTCGCCAGCCCAATCGGGCTCAGACACAGCTCGCCGAGCGTCAGCATCAGAATGCTCCCCACCAGCCACATTGGGGAAACGCCCGCGCCGCCGTTGCTCAGCACGTTCTGCGCCGCCATCATCATCAGGCCAAAGCCGGCTGCCGCGCACAGAATACCGATCACGAACTTGGTGATACTGCCCGGACGCACGTTCTTACGCGCCAGCGCAGGCCACGCCCAGCTAAAGACCGGAGCGAGCAGGATAATAAACAGGGCGTTAATTGACTGGAACCATACCGCCGGGATCTCAAAATCTCCGATCATGCGGTTGGTATAGTCGTTGGCGAACAGGTTGAAGGAAGTGGGTTTCTGCTCAAAGGCGGACCAGAAGAACGCGGCGGAAACCAGCAGAATAAAGCACACCAGCAGACGCGCGCGTTCTTTACGGCTCAGGCCCGCAAAGGCAAACAGGTAAATAAAGTACAGCGCTACCGATGCCGCGATCACGTACACCAACACGCTCGCCACGGCCACCGGGTTAATCACGATCACGCCCTGAGCAATCAGGGTGATAACCACCGCGACGCCCACCGCCAACGCCAGCAGCCATGCGCCCACGCCGTTCTTTTTCACCACCGGGCTGTTCCAGGTGGAGTCCAGCCCCACTTCGCTGTCGTAGCGCTTCATCGCCGGTACGGCGAACACACGGAAGATAACCAGCGCGACCAGCATCCCGATACCACCAATACCAAAGCCCCAGTGCCACCCGTGCGATTTAATCAGCCAGCCGGAAATCAGCGGCGCGATAAACGACCCCATGTTGATGCCCATATAAAACAGGGAGAAGCCGCCATCGCGACGGGCATCGCCTTTTTTATACAGAGTACCGACCATCACCGAGATACAGGTTTTAAACAGACCCGACCCAGTACGATAAACATCAGGCCGATAAAGAACAGGTTGTCGCCCATAAACGCCGACAGCGCGATAGACAGATGTCCCAGCGCAATCAGGATGGAACCGTACCACACCGCTTTTTGCTGGCCGAGCCAGTTATCCGCCAGCCAACCGCCCGGCAGCGCCGCCAGGTACATGGTGCCCGCGAAGATACCAACAATCGCCGACGCGTTTTCACGCGCTAATCCCATACCGCCGTCATACACGGTAGCGGCCATAAACAGGATCAGTAACGGGCGAATGCCATAAAACGAGAAGCGCTCCCACATTTCGGTAAAGAACAGCGACCCCAGCGGATAAGGGTGACCGAAAAAGGTTCGGCTTTCGTTTTTATTAACAGTGGAATGCATAGTTTCTCCAGAGAAGGTGCGTTGTCACGCAGGTAAGTCGTGTAAGCAGGCTAACCATTTTCTAATTTTGTCGATTTTTTACATTCGACTCTGAGTTTTTAACCATTTGATAACCATAAGATGGTCGTGTCTAGTCCTTCACCGCTATTTTTAGATGAAAACTCGACAAACATCTAGTTTTATAGATTTTGTATTGGCAAAAGGCATAAGGTGATTGACATCACAATATCATACAGATATTGATTAAATAACCATATAAAACAATGAATTATAAAAACAAAACAACAAATAACTCACGTCATAAAGGCGCAAAATAAAAGTATAAAAAGTAGGGAAAAGACGTCCTTCAGACGATTGTTTACGGCAAGCGGCAATAAACATGGCCGAGGCGTAGCGGCGGGGGAAGAAAAGAGAGAATGGCGCTGACAAGCGCCACAGGAAGTCATCCTGGCCGCAGGAGAAACAGCGGCAGAATCACGTTATTTGGCGTGCCAGTAAGCGCTGGAACGGACCAGCTGCGGGTCAATGGCATCGGTCACAAATCCATCGGTCAGGTTTTTAACCACCTTCCCTTCACCGGTCAGCCAGATAAAGTAATCGGACGGCGGCACCGTGAGCTGCGCCAGACGCGCGGCAACGGCGGCGGCGTCATACTCGCTAACCCATTCAATATTGAACTCATCAAAACCGGCCAGATAGGTTTTATCCGCCACGTCACGCACCATCACCAGCGCGGTAACCTGCGGACGCTGCGCCAGCGTGCGTAACGCCTCCAGGCGGCGACGTAGCGCCGGCATACCGGTTTCATCGCAGACATAAAGCTGCCAGGCATAATCTTCCGGCACCACCAGCGAACCGCGCGGACCACCGATCGTCAGCGTATCACCCGCTTTAGCTTCCATCGCCCATTGACTCGCGACGCCGCCATCATGAATGAAGAAGTCATAGGCCAGCTCATGGCGTTCAGCATTATACAGCGGGGTATAGTCACGCGATTGTGGACGGACGCCCTCAGCCCAGACGATACCGTCATCGGTTACCGTTGGCGGCGTGATTTTGCTCCCTGCTTGTGGGAAGAATAATTTGGTGTGATCGTCAAATCCACGCGAACTAAAGCCTTCCAGCGCCTCGCCGCCCAGCACTACGCGCTGAAAAGCCTCGCCGATGCGCTCAACACGCAGTACGGTCAGTTCACGAAAACGAAGTTCATTGCGCACGCGCTGTGGGTACTTTTTCTCTTTCATTGAGCGTCTCTCTGGCAAATAGATATATCTAAACATTTTGCAAATGATAATGATTGCCAATTAAGAAGAAAGCAAGCAATTTTTATGATATAGACGAAAACGAGCAATAAAAATGACACCACAAAATTAAACCAATTAAAATCAATGGCATATAGAAATATTCATTTCCATATTGATAAAGACATAAATTTAGATATAAATTAGATATATCTAAATATTAGTAAGGCGTGAACAATGAGCTCTCTTTCTGATACCGAACATCGCGGACGTGGTCATCATGGCGGACGCCGTCAGCGTTTCTTTGGCCACGGCGAATTGCGTCTGGTGCTCCTCAACATTCTGAAAGACAACGCCAGCCACGGTTATGAATTGATTAAAGCCGTTGAAGCTCTGACGCTGGGGAACTACACCCCAAGCCCCGGAGTGATCTACCCGTCGCTTGATCTGCTCCAGGACCAGGGCCTGATTACGGTTCAGGAAGAGGACGGTGGGCGCAAAAAAATCGCTATCACCGTCGACGGCGCACGCACGCTGGAAGAGAACCGGGAGCAGCTGGAACAGATCCAGGCGCGGATAAAGGCCAGAATGGTAGGGCATGAGCTGCGCAAAAATCCGCAGATGAAACGGGCGATCGATAACTTTAAGGCCGTGCTGGACCTGAAGGTGAATCACGGAGAAATCAGCGACGCGCAGCTAAAACAGATTATCGGCGTTATTGACCGCGCGGCGCTGGAGATCTCACAGCTCGATTAATGCAGGACGGTCACCGCATCCTGTAAACGGCTGGCGCGGTGTTTCACCATCGCCGACACGTTGGCGCTTTCCGCCACCAGCCCGGCATTTTTCTGGGTGATCTCATCCAGCTTTGCCACGGCACGAGTTAAATCAGACAACCCCGTGGCCTGTTCGGACGTCGATTGGCTAATCTGCGCAATCAATTGGGTGACATTCTGCACCTGCGAGACAATATCATCCATTGTGCGTCCCGCGGTGTGCACCTGCTCTGAGCCGGACTGCACTTTGCTGGCGCTGGCCTCAATCAACTGGCGAATTTCATTGGCCGCCGTCGCGCTTCGACTGGCTAAATGGCGCACCTCTCCCGCCACCACCGCAAACCCTTTCCCCTGTTCGCCCGCCCGCGCCGCTTCAACCGCCGCATTCAGCGCCAGGATATTAGTCTGGAAGGCAATATCATTAATCAACGTGGTAATCGAGCCAATGCGCTGTGTGCTGTCGGCAATCTCCTCCATCGTCTGCACGACCCGGTGCATCGCCTGCCCCCCTGAGAGGCCGCGCCGCTGGCGGCCAGCGACAGCTTGTCGGCCTCGGCGGCGGTTTGGGAATTATTCTGTACGGAAACCGCCATCTGACTCATGGTAGCGACGGTTTGTTGGACGTTGACCACCGTTTCCTGGGTGCGCTGGTTCAACTCTTCGTTACCGCGCGCCAGCACATCGCTGCCGTCGCTCACGCTGTTCACCTGACTTGAGACATCGTTAATCAGCCAACGGCACATCAGGCCCAGCTGGCCGACGGAACGCAGCATCAATCCCAGCTCATCACCGCGTTTTAAATGCTCTACGCTGTTGCGCTCGCCGGTGGCCACGCTCAACGCCTGACGGGCGACGTTCTCAATAGGGCGAATAATCTGCCACTCCAGCACTGCGGTGGCCAGCAACACGATCAGCGCTGATGTCAGTACTGCCGATATGGGCGCCCCCAGCGTCAGCAGACTTGCGGCCAGCAGCAGGTAACATCCCAGCGTGACGCTACGCATACGCCAGCGCAGCGGTATGGTCGCCAGTTTGCCCCACCAGCATTTGCTGACGACAAGACCTTTATGCAGGCGCTTGTGGCTGCGATTTTCCCGTAGCGCCTGATATAGCGGCTCGACGGCGGCAATCTCTTCAGCCGAAGCCATCGTGCGGATGGACATATAGCCTATCGTTTTACCATTACGCACCTGCGGGATGGCGTTTGCGCGCACCCAGTAATGGCCGCCGCTTTTAGGCTGGTTTTTGACGATCCCGCTCCACGGTTCTCCCTGCTTGAGCGTACGCCACATATCAGCAAACGCCGCTTTTGGCATATCGGGATGACGCACCAGATTGTGCGGTTTGCCAAGCATCTCTTCGCGGCCGTAGCCGCTCACTTTCACAAAGGCATCATTAACATGGGTGATGTAGCTATCGAGGTCGGTGGTGGACATCAGCGTAGTACGCTCGTCCAGCGATGATGTGGACGAGTTTGGGTCGGACAGGGTAGACATACAGACATCCTTTTCAGGTGCAGAAAGAAAATGTATTACAATTGTTATATCGGAGGGATTTTAATTAACCTTAATTGTTAATTTTGCGTTAGATCGCAAAATGGACAAAAGCCCTACTTTTTTTATGCTGCGCGATGGCGGCGCAAAATCTGCCCATCCTGGCGCAACCTGCCCTCTTGCGCTTCTCCCCTCCCCCCATCCTTGAGCCGCTGGACGATTAAATATTGTACACAACCGGTTTCTCCTGGCATTTATCCCGATTTTCACCGTTGCCGCTGAAGTGGCGTAATCCCTGCAATACTTAATTCAGTATCGTGTGATACGTGACCCCAGGAGTACATTTTGAACAGGTTACCTTCCAGCGCCTCGGCTTTGGCCTGCAGCGCGCACGCACTGAATCTCATTGAAAAGCGAACGCTTGACCATGAGGAGATGAAAGCACTGAACCAGGAGGTCAGGGAATACTTTAAAGAGCATGTGAATCCAGGGTTTTTAGAGTATCGAAAATCTGTAACTGCCGGTGGGGATTACGGAGCCGTAGAGTGGCAGGCGGGAGGGTTAAATACGCTTGTCGACACCCAGGGCCAGGAGTTTCTGGATTGCCTGGGCGGTTTTGGTATTTTCAACGTGGGGCACCGTAATCCAGTGGTGGTTTCCGCCGTACAGAATCAGCTCGCCAAACAACCCTTCACAGCCAGGAATTGCTTGATCCTCTGCGCGCTATGCTGGCCAAAACGCTGGCCGCGCTGGCGCCGGGCAAGCTGAAATACAGCTTCTTTAGCAACAGCGGGACCGAGTCCGTCGAAGCGGCGCTGAAGCTGGCGAAAGCTTATCAATCATCGCGCGGCAAATTTACCTTTATCGCCACCAGCGGCGCCTTCCACGGTAAATCGCTTGGTGCGCTGTCCGCGACCGCGAAATCGACCTTCCGCAAGCCGTTTATGCCGCTGCTGCCGGGCTTCCGCCACGTGCCGTTCGGTAATATCGATGCCATGCGCGCAATGCTGAGCGAGTGCCAGAAAACCGGCGACGATGTGGCGGCGGTGATCCTCGAACCGATTCAGGGTGAAGGTGGCGTGATTCTGCCACCACAGGGCTACCTGCCCGCGGTGCGTAAGCTGTGTGATGAGTTCGGCGCGCTGCTGATCTTTGATGAAGTGCAAACCGGCATGGGCCGTACCGGCAAAATGTTCGCCTGCGAGCATGAAAACGTGCAGCCGGACATTCTGTGTCTGGCGAAAGCGCTGGGCGGCGGCGTGATGCCGATTGGCGCGACGATTGCCACCGAAGAGGTGTTTTCGGTGCTGTTCGACAACCCGTTCCTGCATACCACTACTTTTGGCGGCAACCCGCTGGCCTGTGCGGCGGCGTTGGCCACCATCAACGTCTTGCTGACCGAGAACCTGCCCGCTCAGGCGGAACAGAAAGGCGATATGCTGCTGGATGGCTTCCGCTGTATGGCCCGCGAATATCCGGATCTGGTCCGCGAAGCCCGCGGCAGAGGGATGCTGATGGCGATTGAGTTTGTCGATAACGAAATCGGCTATAGCTTTGCCAGCGAAATGTTCCGCCAGCACGTGCTGGTAGCCGGCACGCTGAACAACGCGAAAACCATCCGCATCGAACCGCCGTTAACGCTGACGATGGAGCAGTGCGATCAGGTGCTGAAAGCCGCGCGTAAAGCGCTGGCGGCCCTGCGCGTTAGCCAGAATCAGGTGGCAACCGAGCAGTAAACTCACGCCCCTACGGTTTCGTGGGGGGCGTTCTTTGAATCCCATCACAATCATTGCATTCCCCTTTTCCCTTTTTGGCGCCGACGGCTAAATTAGTAACTCATCCGACCACATAACAATAATTTCACATACTGGACATTCTTATGAGCTATCCGTCGCTGTTCGCCCCGCTCGATCTGGGTTTTACCCAGCTGAAAAACCGTGTGCTGATGGGTTCGATGCATACCGGGCTGGAGGAGTACCCTGACGGCGCTGAGCGCCTGGCGGCCTTCTACGCCGAACGCGCACGTCATGGCGTGGCGCTGATCGTCAGCGGCGGGATAGCGCCGGATCCCACCGGTGTGGGGATGGCGGGCGGCGCAATGCTGAATGACGTCAGCCAACTGCCGCACCACCGCACGATTACCGATGCCGTACATCAGGAAGGTGGCAAAATTGCGCTGCAAATTCTGCACACTGGCCGCTACAGCTATCAACCAAACCTCGTCGCCCCTTCGGCGCTTCAGGCGCCGATCAATCGCTTTACGCCGCGCGAACTGACGCATGAGGGTATTCTGGGGCTGATCGACGACTTCGCACGCTGCGCCCAGCTGGCGCGGGAGGCGGGCTATGACGGTGTGGAAGTGATGGGCTCAGAAGGCTATCTGATTAACGAATTTCTCGCCGCGCGCACCAACCTGCGCGACGATCAATGGGGCGGCGACTACGACAACCGCATGCGCTTTGCCGTCGAAGTGGTGCGAGCCGTACGTCAGCGCGTCGGGAAAGATTTTATTATTATCTACCGTCTGTCGATGCTGGATCTCGTGGACAATGGCGGCACCTTTGATGAAACCGTCCGCCTCGCCCAGGCGATCGAAGCCGCGGGCGCGACGATCATCAATACCGGGATCGGCTGGCACGAAGCGCGGATCCCGACCATTGCCACGCCGGTACCGCGCGGCGCTTTTAGCTGGGTCACGCGCAAATTAAAAGGACGGGTGACTATTCCACTGGTCACCACCAACCGTATTAACGATCCGCAGGTTGCCGACGATATTCTGGCGCGCGGCGATGCCGATATGGTGTCGATGGCCCGTCCGTTCCTCGCCGATGCCGAGCTGCTCTCCAAAGCGCAGTCGGGACGCGCCGATGAGATCAACACCTGCATTGGCTGCAACCAGGCGTGCCTCGATCAGATCTTTGTCGGCAAGGTGACGTCTTGCCTGGTTAACCCTCGCGCTTGTCACGAAACCAAAATGCCGATCCTTCCGGCGACTACGTGTAAAAATCTGGCGGTTGTCGGCGCTGGCCCTGCGGGGCTGGCGTTTGCCATCAACGCCGCCGCGCGCGGTCATCAGGTAACGCTGTTCGACGGGAGCGCAGAGATCGGCGGGCAATTTAATGTCGCCAAACAGATCCCCGGCAAAGAAGAGTTTTACGAAACGCTGCGCTATTACCGCCGGATGATCGACGTCACCGGTGTGACGTTGAGGTTGAATCATCGCGTCACCGCAGACGATCTGCTCAACTTTGATGAAACGATCCTTGCCACCGGGATCACCCCGCGCACACCGCCTATTGAAGGCATTGATCATCCAAAAGTTCTGACCTATCTGGAGGTGCTGCGCGATAAAGCGCCGGTAGGCCAGCGGGTGGCGATTATCGGCTGCGGCGGTATTGGTTTTGATACAGCGATGTATCTCAGCCAGCCGGGCGACCCAACCAGCCAGAATATTGCTGAGTTCTGCGTGGAATGGGGTATTGATACCAGCCTGCAGCAGGCAGGCGGCCTGCGTCCTGAGGGCCGCATCTGGCCCGCAGCCCGCGGCAGATTGTGATGCTGCAACGTAAGGCCAGCAAGCCGGGCGAAGGGTTAGGTAAAACCACTGGCTGGATCCATCGCACGACCCTGCTTTCTCGTGGCGTGAAGATGATCCCGGCGGTCAGCTATCAGAAGATCGATGATGCGGGGCTGCATGTTGAGATCGGCGGCGAGCCGCAGCTGCTGGCGGTCGATAACGTGATTATCTGCGCCGGTCAGGAGCCCAACCGCACGCTGCAAGCACCCCTGCTGGCGGCGGGCAAGACGGTGCACTTAATTGGCGGCAGTGACGTAGCGGGCGAGCTGGATGCCCGACGGGCGATTGCGCAGGGGACGAAGCTGGCGCTGGGAATATAGATTCCATCATCCGGCAATCTGCACCGAACTGCCTGATGGCGCTTCGCTTATCAGGCCTACAAAGGTAGGCCTGATATGGCGGCTACACCGTTAACTGGATTAACGACGACGACCTAACTTCACCGCTTTCAGAATCACAAACTTATTATTCGTCGCGATAGTCTCGCAGTTGCCAAAAATCTTCTTCAGCTTGTGGAAGTAGTCGAGGTGACGGTTGGCCACGATATACAGTTCGCCGTTGATCTTCAGGCAGCGGCGGGCGTGGTGGAACATCTCCCAGGCGATATTATCGGTAAGCGCGTGCTTCTGGTGGAACGGCGGGTTGCAGAACACCGCGTTGAAGCGGAACGGCTCGACGCCGGAGAGCGCGTTGTTGATCATAAACTCGCTGCGATCCAGCGCATCCGGCAGGTTCGTCTCCACGTTCAGGCGGCTGGAGGCCACTGCCATCGGCGACTCATCAACAAACACTACCTGCGCCTGCGGGTTTTTCGCCAGTAGGGTCATGCCCAGTACGCCGTTGCCGCAGCCGAGGTCCACAATCTCCCCTTCCAGGTTTTCCGGCAGGTACTGCATAAAGAAGCGCGCGCCGATATCCAGCCCGGTACGGGAGAAGACGTTCGCGTGGTTGTGGATGGTCCAGTCGGTGCCTTCCAGCTTCCAGCTCAGGGTTTGTGCGGCGTCGGCCAGCGCCGGTTTGGTAAAGGTGCCGTTAATCAGACGCGCCTTTTTCCATGCCAGCGTGGTGGTGGTTGGGCCCAGAACCTTCTCGAACAGTTCCAGCGTCGAGGTGTGGATGTCGCGCGCTTTCGCCCCGGCGATAATGCGCGTTTCTGGCGTTACCACTTCGCGCAACGCGCGCAGCTGCTGCTCCAGCAGCGCCATGGTTTTGGGGATTTTAATCAGCACGACGCCGGGCGCCTGCGGGTATTCCGCGGTGCTGTCGAGGAACTTGACGCTCGACTCGGCAATGTCGTTGTGGCGCAGGTTTTCACGCGTCGCCAGCTCGCTTAAATAGGAGTCGCCAATGCTGTACGGCGTATGCTCAGCCAGCGCACAGGCCAGCGCGCCAAAGGTATCATTCAGGATCAGCACCGGGCCGCTAATTTCGGTATCGTCCAGCTGTTGCAGCAGATATTCATCCGCCGCTTCCCACGCCAGCAGCGGGTTAACGTCGTCCGTCTCCGGGAAACGTTTAAGTGTCAGTGAACGGAAACCGTTGTCTGTGTGGCTCATCGGCCCTCCTGAATGGTAAAATTTCGGCTTATCCCTGAAAAGGGTGCGTGAGTATACACTTTTTATGATTGGCATGGGTGAAGATGAACCAACTAACTTACCTCCAGGGCTACCCGGAACACCTGCTTTCTCAGGTGAGAACGCTGATTGCTGAACAGCGTCTGGGGCAGTGCTGGAAAAACGCTATCCGGGCGCGCACGATTTCGCCACCGATAAAGCGCTCTGGCAGTACACCCAGGATCTGAAAAGCCAGTATCTGCGCAACGCGCCGCCGATCAATAAAGTCATGTACGACAACAAGATCCACGTATTGAAAAACGCGCTGGGGCTGCACACCGCCGTGTCGCGCGTTCAGGGCGGCAAGCTGAAAGCGAAAGCCGAGATCCGCGTCGCGACCGTTTTCCGTACTGCGCCGGAACCCTTTCTGAAGATGATCGTGGTGCATGAGCTGGCGCATCTGAAAGAAAAAGATCACAACAAAGCGTTCTACCAGCTGTGCTGCCATATGGAGCCGCAGTACCACCAACTGGAGTTTGATACCCGCCTTTGGCTGACGCACCTTTCGTTAAAGGAAACTGCGTAGTCGGGCGCTGGCAATGTCATAAAGGCGTGTTACATTGACGACAGAATCCCTTTATGGAGCCTGAAGGCGTTTATGATACGTTTCGCTGTGATTGGAACAAACTGGATCACCCGCCAGTTTGTCGATGCCGCCCATGAGACCGGCAAGTACAAGTTGACCGCCGTCTATTCCCGCAGCCTTGAACAGGCGCAAAGCTTCGCCAATGACTATCCCGTTGAGCACCTCTTCACCTCGTTAGAGGCGATGGCGCAAAGCGACGTTATTGATGCGGTGTATATTGCCAGCCCAAACTCGCTGCACGTGCCGCAAACCGAGCTGTTCTTGCGCCATAAAAAGCACGTCATCTGCGAGAAGCCGCTGGCTTCTAACATTGACGAAGCCGAGCGGGTGATCGCCGCGGCGCGGGAAAATCAGGTGGTGCTGTTCGAAGCGTTCAAAACCGCCAGCCTGCCGAACTTCCAGCAGCTCCAGCAGGCGCTGCCGAAACTCGGGCAGATCCGTAAGGCGTTTATCAACTACTGCCAGTACTCCTCGCGCTACCAGCGCTATCTCGATGGCGAAAACCCAAATACCTTTAACCCGGCCTTCTCCAACGGCTCGATTATGGATATCGGTTTTTACTGCCTGGCCTCCGCCATCGCGCTGTGGGGAGAACCGCAGCAGATTCAGGCTTCAGCCAGCCTGCTGGAGAGCGGCGTGGATGCCCACGGCGTTGTGATGCTGGACTACGGTGACTTCAGCGTGACGCTGCAACACTCGAAAGTCAGCGACTCTACCCTGCCAAGCGAAATTCAGGGGAAGCGGGCGCGTTGGTGATTGAGAAAATCTCCGAATGCCAGAAAGTCTCCTTCGTGCCGCGCGGCAGTAAAGCGCAGGATCTCAGTCAGCCGCAGCATATTAATACTATGCTGTATGAAGCCGAGGAGTTTGCGCGCCTGGTCGAAAACAACGAAGTTGACCACCCGGGGCTGGAAGTCAGCCGCATCACCGCCAAAGTTCAGACCGAGATTCGTCGCCAGACTGGCGTCGTCTTCCCGGCGGATGCGTAAAGCAACGTAAACGGATATTGTCGGCCATTGACGAAATCAATGGCCTGTCATATTTTGTTACCCGCAAAGGGAGTAACTTCCTTGTCGGTGGATCGTCATTACGATACGTGAAAACGTATCCGGTCGCCGGGCAACGAAAAAGGAATGCGTCAGCGCATTCTTTTTTTGTTGTAAGTGAGACCTTGCCGGAAGGCGAGGTCTATGCATAAAAAGCAACGGCTATCGTCTTCTGACGTTAGCCGTTTTTTTATGCGTAAGGAAATTTCTATGAATACTGTCGGCACACCGTTGCTCTGGGGCGGATTCGCTGTCGTCGTGGTTATCATGCTGGCCATCGACCTGTTTTTACAGGGCGTCGCGGCGCTCACACCATGTCCATGAAGCAGGCGGCAAGCTGGTCTCTGGTCTGGGTCACCCTCTCATTACTGTTTAACGCCGCGTTCTGGTGGTATCTGGTCCAGACTCAGGGCCGCGCGGTGGCCGACCCTCAGGCGCTGGCGTTCCTCACTGGCTACCTGATCGAGAAATCGCTGGCGGTAGATAACGTCTTCGTCTGGCTGATGCTTTTCAGCTACTTCTCGGTGCCCGCCGCGTTGCAGCGTCGAGTGCTGGTGTACGGCGTTCTGGGTGCGATCGTACTGCGTACCATCATGATCTTCGCCGGTAGCTGGCTGATCTCCCAGTTTGAATGGCTGCTGTACGTTTTCGGCGCGTTTCTGCTGTTTACCGGCATCAAGATGGCGCTGGCGAAAGAAGATGAAGGCGGGATCGGCGATAAACCGCTGGTACGCTGGCTGCGCAGCCACCTACGCATGACCGACAAGATCGAGAACGAGCACTTCTTCACGCGTAAAAATGGCGTACTGTTCGCCACACCGCTGCTGCTGGTGCTGATTCTGGTAGAACTGAGCGATGTGATCTTCGCGGTCGACAGTATCCCGGCTATCTTTGCGGTTACTACCGACCCGTTTATCGTACTGACGTCTAACCTGTTCGCCATCCTCGGCCTGCGCGCGATGTACTTCCTGCTGGCAGGCGTGGCGGAGCGCTTCTCGATGCTGAAATACGGCCTGTCGGTGATTCTGGTGTTTATCGGCATTAAGATGTTGATCGTCGATTTCTACCATATCCCTATCTCGGTCTCGCTGGGCGTCGTCGGTGGGATTCTGACATTGACGCTGCTAATCAACGCCTGGGTAAATCACCGTCACGATCTAAAAGAAAAGAAAATGTAAATTCTTTCCCGGCCGAGGAAGCAACGCCGGGACTCGCCCTTACCGCCCGGGCTGGCGTAAACGCCTTACCCGGGCCGCTCCATCTTTTGATTGTCGTCACACGTTGTAAATTATTAGTTAAATAATATGACGCGTGGCGTAAATTTCAGCATTTTATGCTTCCCCAAACGAAGACTTTCCTTATACTCGATCGAGCAAACATATTTTTACATCCAGACATAAACGTAACAAATAATACGTCACTGGAAAGACACAACTCATCACTTTAAGGAATGCAATGATGACGAAACCTTCCGCATCATCCGGTTTTCTCCGTATTCTGACTCAGGGAAGTCTGGTGAAACAGATCCTGGTTGGGCTGATCCTGGGCATTATCCTGGCCCTCGTCTCTAAACCGGCCGCCATTGCCGCTGGCCTGCTTGGCACGTTGTTCGTTGGCGCGCTGAAGGCCGTCGCGCCGGTACTGGTCTTGATGCTGGTGATGGCCTCCATCGCCAACCATCAACAGGGCCAAAAAACCAATATTCGCCCCATCCTGTTCCTCTATCTGCTGGGCACATTTGCCGCGGCATTAACCGCCGTGCTGTTTAGCTTCCTGTTCCCGTCCACACTGCATTTAAGCGCGGCGGCAGAAGACATTGCGCCGCCTTCCGGTATCGTCGAGGTGCTGCGCGGCCTTCTGATGAGCATGGTTTCCAACCCGGTGAATGCGCTGCTGAACGCCAACTACATCGGTATTCTGGTGTGGGCGGTTGGCCTGGGCTTTGCGCTGCGCCACGGCAATGAGACCACTAAGAATCTGATCAACGACATCTCTAACGCCGTGACCTTTATGGTGAAACTGGTGATCCGCTTCGCGCCGCTGGGTATCTTCGGCCTGGTCTCTTCCACGCTGGCGACCACCGGCTTTAGCACTCTGTGGGCTATGCGCAGCTGCTGCTGGTGTTGATTGGCTGTATGCTGCTGGTGGCGCTGGTGATCAACCCGCTGCTGGTGTACTGGAAAATTCGCCGTAACCCGTACCCGCTGGTGATGGCCTGCCTGCGCGAAAGCGGCGTTTACGCCTTCTTCACCCGCAGTTCAGCGGCCAACATTCCGGTGAACATGGCGCTGTGTGAAAAGCTGAATCTGGACAAAGATACCTACTCGGTCTCTATTCCGCTGGGGCGACCATCAACATGGCCGGTGCGGCGATCACCATCACCGTGCTGACGCTGGCGGCGGTCAACACGCTGGGTATTCCGGTCGATTTACCAACCGCACTGTTGTTAAGCGTGGTGGCTTCTCTGTGTGCCTGCGGGGCTTCCGGCGTTGCGGGCGGCTCACTGCTGCTGATCCCACTGGCCTGCAACATGTTCGGTATCCCTAACGATGTCGCCATGCAGGTCGTGGCCGTGGGCTTTATTATCGGCGTATTGCAGGATTCATGCGAAACCGCGCTGAACTCGTCGACCGACGTTCTGTTCACCGCGGCAGCCTGCCAGGCAGAAGATGCTCGCCTGGAGAAAAACGCGCTCCGTAGCTAATCCCATCTCCCCCTCCGCCGTCAGGTGGAGGGTTTTCTTCCTGTACTTTCTTTTCCACCTTGAACGGGTCGATACCTTTACGCTGCATGCGCCAGAAACGAATGATATTCAGGCCGTTCATCACCAGAAAACTCCCCTCAATCAACGTGCCGCCAATCGAGCCAAGCCAGAAGTTGTGAATCACCCAGCAGGCGGTTGAGCACCACATCACGCAGCGTACCGTCAGCCCTTTACAGCGAAACAGCGCCCAGGTACTGGCAACTGTCCCGGCAATCGGCAACAGCTCCATCGCGTGTTGCAGCTTGCTAAGGCCGAGGATGAGGGTCAGCGCGATAAACACAAACATCACCCAAATACGGCGCGTATAGACCGAAATAAGGGTACGGATGACGTTGAGTTCGGCGCTCATCCCCGCGGGAAACGCGCCCATCAGAAAGAAGTGCACGCCGATAGTGGCGCTGTAGAGTGAAAGCTGAAACTTGAAGCGTCGTTCGTCGCGGTTGATAAAGGTGGTGATACCGATTAAAAACGCCAGAACGCCCACGCCCTGGGCAAGCCAATACGCAGTCATGGAAGGGATCCCTGTTAAGCATGCATAAAAAAACGGCGCTTCAGAAGATGAAACGCCGTTTTATCGTATCAGATCACATTTTTATTACAACGTGACGCCGCTCTTAAAGATAGCCAGTTCGCGGAAGTCATTACGCTCGTTGCAGGTCTGCTTGCCGTTAGCGAAGTCGACGATGACATCAACAAACTCTTCCAGCAGTTGCGGCATCGCTTTACCGTGAATCAGTTGGCCCGCGTTGAAGTCGATCCAGTGTTTCTTCTTCTCCGCCAGTTCGCTGTTAGTGGCAATTTTCACCGTCGGCACAAAACCACCGTAAGGCGTACCGCGACCGGTACTGAACAGCACCATATGACAGCCCGCGCCCGCTAAGGCACTGGTCGCCACCGCGTCGTTACCCGGCGCACTCAGCAGGTTCAGACCCGGCGTTTTCAGGCGTTCGCCGTAACGCAGAACATCAACCACCTTGCTGGAACCCGCTTTCTGAGTACAGCCGAGTGATTTGTCTTCCAGCGTGGTAATACCGCCCGCTTTGTTGCCCGGCGATGGGTTCTCGTAGATCGGCTGGTCGTGGGCAATGAAGTACTGCTTGAAGTCATTGACCATGGTCACCAGCTTGCCGAACGTTTCTTCATCGCGGCAGTGATCCATCAGCAATTGCTCTGCGCCAAACATTTCCGGCACTTCGGTCAGTACCGTGGTACCGCCATTGGCAATCACGTAGTCGGAGAAACGTCCCAGCATCGGTTGGCGGTAATGCCGGACAGGCCATCGGACCCGCCGCACTCCAGACCAAACTTCAGCTCGCTCAGTTTGCCCGGCTCGCGTTTGTCGTTACGCATCACGCTGTACAGCTGATGGAGATGTTCGATCCCCGCTTCCACTTCGTCTTCCTGGTGTTGGCAGACCATAAAGTGAACGCGTTCAGGATCGAACTCGCCAAGGGTTTCGCGGAACGCATCAACCTGGTTGTTTTCGCAGCCCAGGCCCACCACCAGCACGGCACCCGCATTCGGATGGCGCACCATGTTTTGCAGCATGGTGCGGGTGTTGATGTGGTCATCACCCAGTTGTGAGCAGCCGTAGGTGTGGCTGAAGAGATGCACGCCGTCGATACCTTCGGCGTCATTCGTCTCTTTCAGAAAACGATTCTGCATCTGGCGTGCCATCGCGTTGACACAGCCAACGGTCGGCAGGATCCACAGTTCGTTACGCACCCCTACATCACCGTTCGCGCGGCGATAAATCTGCACGTCGCGATCGGCCGCTTGGGCAACTTCCGCCTGGAAATCAGGGTGGTAGCTATACGTGTCCAGGTCGCTCAGATTCGTGCGCGTGTTGTGAGCGTGAATATGCTCACCCGCCGCCACGTCCACCAGCGTATGACCGATTGGCAAACCGTATTTAATGACGTTTTCACCTTTCGCGATATTGCGTAAAGCGAATTTATGGCCACGAGAGACCGCCTGGCGCAGGGTTACTGTCTGCCCATCAACGGTGACTTCGGTTCCTTCAGCCAAATCAGCGAGCGCTACCGCGACGTTATCCAGCGCATGGATCTTGATGTATTGCATACCTTCACCCAGACCTTAGTTCAGTTCAATGCCGAAGTAGTCACGCGCATTGTTAAAGCAAATGTTTTTCACCATCTCACCCAGCAGCTGGATGTCGGCAGGCGCTTCGCCCGCGGCAACCCAACGGCCAATCATCTGGCACAGAATACGGCGGAAGTATTCGTGACGGGTGTAAGACAGGAAGCTACGGCTGTCGGTCAGCATACCGACGAAGCGGCTCAGCAGGCCCAGCTGTGCCAGCTGAGTCATCTGACGTTCCATGCCGTCTTTCTGATCGTTGAACCACCAGCCGGAACCGAACTGCATCTTGCCCGGCATACCTTCGCCCTGGAAGTTACCGATCATGGTGCCCAGCACTTCGTTATCGCGCGGGTTCAGGCAGTACAGGATGGTTTTCGGCAGCAGATTCTGTTCGTTCTGCTTGCTCAGCAGTTTGGAGAGCTCTTCCGCCATCGGACGGTCGTTGATGGAGTCGAAGCCGACATCCGCGCCCAGCAGTTTGAACTGACGCAGGTTATTATTACGCAGCGCGCCGATGTGGTACTGCTGTACCCATTCGCGACGTGCGTATTCAGCGCCGAGGAACACCAGCACGGCGGTTTTGAACTGCGCAACTTCGTGCTCGCTCAGGGTTTCACCCGCCAGGCGACGCGCCAGGATGCTGTCCAGCTCCGCTTCGTTGGATTCCGCAAACAGGACAACGTCCAGCGCGTGGTCGGACACTTTACAGCCGTGCGCGGCGAAGTGATCCAGACGCTTGGTCAGCGCGGTTTGCAGGTCGGCGAAACGACGGATTTCAGTGTCGGACACTTCGCCCAGTTTAGCCATATAGTCAGCGAAAGTGGCCTGCTCAATGTTGAAGGCTTTATCCGGGCGCCAGCTCGGCAGTACCTTCACGTCGAAAGAACCGTCTTTCGCAATGGTGGCGTGATGTTCGAGAGAATCGATCGGATCATCGGTGGTGCCGGCCATTTTCACATTCATCTGCTTCATGATGCCGCGCGCGGAGAATTTATCCTGCGCCAGCAGCTCATTGCACTGATCCCAGATTTCATCGGCGGTAGTCGGAGACAGCAGTTTCCCTGTAATACCGAACGGGCGGCGAAGTTCCAGGTGGGTCCAGTGGTATAACGGGTTCCCAATAGTGTGCGGTACGGTCGCCGCCCACGCGTCAAACTTCTCGCGATCGGACGCGTCGCCGGTACACAGGCGTTCCGCGACACCGTTGGTACGCATCGCGCGCCACTTGTAGTGGTCGCCTTTCAGCCAGATGTCATACAGGTTTTTAAAACGGTAATCTTCCGCAACCTGCTGCGGCGGCAGGTGGCAGTGATAGTCGAAAATCGGCTGGTCTTTTGCGTAGTCGTGGTACAAACGGCGAGCAAATTCGGTGTCTAACAGGAAATCTTCAGTCATAAACGGGGTCATTATCGTCTTCCTCTCAACGAGTGGGTCAGATGTTTATCTGTAATGCCGACAAAGTTATCACACCAATTTCGCCGAGCCGAAGATTTTTTCGTGAGTTAGATCAATAAATCTTGACAAAAAATGACAGAAAAATCGCGAAAACGCCCCTGCAAGCCGCGCCACGCCTGGCCTGGCCTATCTACCCTTAAACTCTATGGAAAATACCTCTTTTGTGACGGTATTCACCTTTTAAAGTTGTATGACAAGTTATCTTGCCCCCGTCGAAACACATTGAACGACGGAATGTATTTGCGATGGTCGATACTGACACCTGATTGAGCGGTACGGATACCGAATTCAGCACACGTACTTACTGGCAAGTTCGGGCCGTACCGGGGAGCACTTCCACGGTAAGCCCTTCGAGAATGACATCCCCCGGCATAACGGGAAGATGGCTGCAGGACTCGCATTTATAACAACACGATGAGGTTTACATGCGTAAAATTAAAGGATTACGTTGGTATATGATTGCACTGGTGACGATGGGCACCGTGCTGGGTTACCTGACACGTAATACCGTGGCGGCAGCCGCGCCAACGCTGATGGCTGAGCTGCACATTTCCACACAACAATATTCATACATCATCGCTGCTTACTCCGCAGCTTACACCGTGATGCAGCCGGTTGCCGGCTATGTTCTGGACATCCTGGGTACCAAAATCGGTTACGCCTTCTTCGCCGTCGCATGGGCTATCTTCTGTGGCGCAACCGCGCTGGCAGGTAGCTGGGGCGGTCTGGCCGTGGCGCGTGGTGCGGTCGGTGCCGCAGAAGCAGCCATGATTCCTGCCGGCCTGAAGGCCAGCTCTGAGTGGTTCCCGGCGAAAGAGCGCTCTATCGCAGTAGGCTATTTCAACGTAGGTTCTTCTATCGGCGGCATGATTGCTCCGCCGCTGGTGGTATGGGCTATCGTGATGCACAGCTGGCAGATGGCGTTCATCATCTCCGGTGCGCTGAGCTTCATCTGGGCCATGTGCTGGCTGGTGTTCTACAAACACCCGCGCGATCAGAAAAAATTAACTGATGAAGAGCGCGAGTACATCATTGGCGGTCAGGAAGCGGCACACCAGACCAACAACGCGAAGAAAATGTCTCCGTGGCAGATCATTCAGACCCGTCGTTTCTGGGGTATCGCCCTGCCGCGTTTCCTGGCTGAACCAGCATGGGGTACCTTCAACGCCTGGATCCCGCTGTTCATGTTTAAAGTGTACGGCTTCGACCTGAAAGAAATCGCCATGTTTGCGTGGATGCCGATGCTGTTTGCTGACCTCGGCTGCGTTATCGGTGGTTACCTGCCGCCGCTGTTCCAGCGCTGGTTCGGCGTGAACCTGATTGTGTCCCGTAAAATGGTGGTTACCATGGGCGCACTGCTGATGATTGGCCCTGGCATGATCGGCCTGTTCACCAGCCCATATATTGCGATTGCTCTGCTGTGCCTCGGCGGCTTCGCTCACCAGTCTCTGTCCGGCGCGCTGATTACGCTCTCTTCTGACGTCTTCGGTCGTAACGAAGTGGCGACCGCGAACGGTCTGACCGGTATGGCGGCGTGGATGGCAAGCACCATGTTTGCCCTGGTGGTGGGTGCGCTGGCTGATACCATCGGCTTCAGCCCGCTGTTCGCCGTACTGGCAATCTTTGACCTGTTAGGCGCGCTGGTTATCTGGACCGTCCTGCAGAACAAGCAGGCTGACGATGGCCAATCCGGCCAGAATCGTCCGGCCCAGCAGGCCACGCAAAACTAATCTGCGACCGAAGTTTGTTTTCGCTCAAGCCGCCTTGATCCAGGCGGCTTTTTTCATGCCAAATTGTGGTGAGTGGCTCGCAAAAGTGGTATAACAAATTCAATCTGCCGTACCCTGCCTGGAGAGTATATGGAAATCGCCGACGCACGTCGCTTATATCAGCAACTTGCCGCTGAGCTGAAAGAACGCATTGAGCAAGGCGTTTACCTTGTGGGCGATAAACTGCCTGCTGAGCGCTTTATTGCCGATGAAAAAAGCGTCAGCCGCACCGTGGTGCGCGAAGCCATCATTATGCTCGAAGTTGAAGGGTACGTTGAAGTTCGCAAAGGCTCCGGCATCCACGTTATCTCCAATCAGCCGAAGCATCATCAGGCGCCGGACGAAAACCTGGAGTTCGCTAACTACGGGCCGTTCGAGCTGCTGCAAGCACGCCAGCTCATTGAGAGCAACATCGCTGAATTTGCCGCCACCCAGGTCACCAAGCAGGACATCATGAAGCTGATGGAGATCCAGGAAAAAGCGCGCAAAGAGAAATGCTTCCGCGACTCCGAGTGGGATCTCCAGTTCCACGTGCAGGTCGCCCTGGCGACGCAGAACACCGCGCTGGCCGCGATCGTTGAAAAAATGTGGACCCAGCGTGTGCATAACCCGTACTGGAAGAAACTCCACGACCATATCGACGCCCGAACCGTCGATAACTGGTGCGACGATCACGACCAAATCCTCAAGGCGCTCATTCGCAAAGATCCGCACGCCGCGAAGATTGCCATGTGGCAGCATCTGGAAAACACCAAGCTGATGCTGTTCAACGAAACCAGCGATGATTTCGAGTTCAACGCCGACCGTTACCTGTTCGCCGAAAACCCGGTCGTTCACCTCGATACCGTCGCCATCGGCGGTAAATAAATCGTTCTTTTTTTCGACAAGGCTTGCCTGACTTTCTGTGTGGGTAAGCCTTTGTAAATCCCCTAGCCTCTCTCCGCACGAAACCGCAAAATCAATCTGCAACAAATTGCAATTTCTATGACGTGAAACCACGCCGTTTGTTACAATTGCGTGCATTTTGTCGTTTCGACATTGAGTAAAAGATTATTTCGCCAAAACAGGGACTGTTCAGCGCGTATTTACCGCGATGCTATTAAAATAGAAACAGAGAAGACGTCGCAGCGCGTTCAGGCATTACGTTAATCGATGTACCAGGAATCATGAATGGAACTACTAACCCAACTGTTAAATGCCTTATGGAGCCAGGATTTCGAGACGCTCGCAAATCCCTCGATGATCGGCATGCTCTATTTTGTCTTGTTTATGATCCTGTTTCTGGAAAACGGGCTGCTGCCTGCCGCCTTCCTGCCGGGCGATAGCCTGCTGGTGCTGGTTGGCGTACTCATTGCCAAAGGCGCGATGGGCTTCCCGCAAACGATATTTCTCCTGACGGTCGCCGCCAGCCTCGGCAGTTGGATTGGCTATATCCAGGGCAACTGGCTGGGCAATACGCGTATCGTCCAGAACTGGCTATCGCATCTTCCCGCCCATTATCACCAGCGCGCGCACCATCTGTTCCATAAGCATGGTCTGTCTGCCCTGCTGGTTGGCCGCTTTATCGCTTTTGTCCGCACCCTGCTGCCGACCATCGCCGGGTTGTCCGGGCTCAACAACGCGCGCTTCCAGTTCTTTAACTGGATGAGCGGCCTGCTGTGGGTATTGATTCTGGTCTCGCTGGGTTTCCTGCTCGGTAAAACGCCGGTCTTCCAGAAATATGAAGACGCGCTGATGTCCTGCCTGATGCTGCTACCGGTAGTACTGCTGGTCTTTGGACTGTGCGGTTCGTTAATCGTGATGTGGAAGAAAAAATACGGTAATCGAGGATAATCATGGCGTCGAACCGCATTCAGCTTCGTCGGTTTGCATTGAGCCTGAGCATCATGCTGATGTTGTGCATGCTGCTCTGGATGTGGGCCGCGCTGCAGCGTGAAGAGTCCACGCTCGCGATTCGCCCGATTAGCCAGGCCAGCATGCCTGATGGTTTCTCCATCTCGCACCACCTGGATGCCAACGGCATTCGTTTTAAAAGCATTACCCCGCAGAATGACTCGCTGTTGATTACCTTTGAATCCAGCGAGCAAAGCGCAGCGGCGAAGCGCGTGCTGGATAGCACCCTACCGCACGTCTACGTTGTCGCTCTACAGGATGAAGACAACGATCCGCAAAGCTGGCTGTCACGACTGCGTGACACCTCACATCGATTTGGCTAAAAACTTCCAGGAATCTGAATAATTTCACTTACTTTGGTGATTTAGTCTTTTACTTACTATGCTTAGTATTGTGGGTGCCGTCTCGGTACTCACCTACTGGGAAAAGTACATTCCAGATGTACTGTGCAAAATGGAAGATGAATACATGAAATACCGCATCGTACTTGCGCTTACTCTCGCTTGTCTTAGCGCGAGCGCAGCAGCAACATCACTCTGCCAGGAAAAAGAGCAGGACATTCAGCGTGAGATTGGTTATGCCGAGAAGCATAACAATCAGAACCGTATCAACGGCCTTAAAAAGGCGCTGAGCGAGGTGAAAGCCAACTGTACTGATAGCAAGCTTCGCGCCGATCATCAGGAAAAGATCGCTGAGCAGAAGGACGAAATTCGCGAGCGCGAGCAGGATCTGCGAGACGCGAAGCAGAGCGGCGATGCGGAAAAAGTGGCTAAACGCGAGCATAAGCTGCAGGAAGCCAAAAAAGAACTTAACGCGCTGGAATCACGCGCGTATTGAGTGTGTGGAACCCCAACAGGAGAGAGACGATGGCTAAAGATTCAACCTCAGATCAGTTACGTGCAGAGCTGAAAGCCCTGTCAGATACTCTGGAAGAAGTCCTGAACGCTTCCACCGATAAATCCAAAGAAGAGTTGAGCAAACTGCGCAGCAAAGCGGAAAGCGCGCTGAAAGAGAGCCGCGACCGTCTGGGCGAAACGGGCGATGCCATTGCGAAGCAGACCCGCGAAGCGGCGGCGAAAGCCGACGGCTACGTCCGCGAAAACCCTTGGACCGGTGTTGGCATTGGCGCCGCTGTCGGCCTGGTGCTGGGCGTACTGCTGACGCGCCGTTAAGCATGAGTGATTCTCAGCACGCGCAGGGCCCGGGAAAAACGTCCTCGGCATTGGTCAGCGCATTCTCACCTTGCTGGTTCAGATGGTTGAAACGCGACTCCGCCTGGTGGTCGTCGAGCTGGAAGAGGAGAAAGCCAACCTCATCCAGCTGCTGTTAATGGCAGGGTTAACCCTGCTGTTTACCGCTTTCGGCCTGATGAGCCTGCTGGTGTTGATTATGTGGGCGGTCGACCCGCAGTATCGTTTACACGTGATGATTGCCACCACCGGCACGCTGCTGCTGTTGGCGCTGATTGGCGGCATCTGGACCCTTCGCAAGGCCCGACGTACCACGTTACTGCGACATACGCGCCACGAGCTGGCCAACGACCGCGCCCTTCTTGAGGATGAAGAGCCATGATGAGCCCACGTCAGGAACGGGAACAGCGCAAAGCGTTTCTGCTGCGCCAGATTCAGCAGCAGCGGCTGGATCTCAGCGCAGGTCGCCGCGACTGGCTGGATGTCACACAGGTTTACGATCGCGGCTGGAGCCGTCTCGTCAGTCTGCGCTCGTGGGTGATGGTCGCCAGCAGCGCCATGGCCGTGGTGTCGCTGCGCCACCCTCGCTTCCTGGTGCGCTGGGCGCGACGCGGTATTGGCGTCTGGAGCACCTGGCGAATGGCAAAGAGCCTGCTGCGCAAAGCAGGCTGATTCGGCAGCTTTCTCACAACATAAAGCCCGTAGACAGCACGCAGATACGGGCTTTTTCTGCTGTTCATACTTTCCATCCTGTCAGCGTTTGCTGTCACAGTACAGGCATTCCTGCTCCCTCTGTCCATCACCGCCTCCACGGCCAGACCTCATTGCTCAGATTCTTTGAAGAAGTTCAACAGTTTTCCTTGCTAACAATTGCCATACGTCGCAGTTATATTTCTCTCCATCGACAGCAGCAACGCGCTATCGACGTGTAAATGCTGAATAAATTGGTTTAACTACCCGCAAGGTTCTCTGGAGAGAAAGATGAAAAAATTAGAAGATATCGGTTTCCTGGTTGCTCGTATTCTGATGCCAATTCTGTTTATCACAGCTGGCTGGGGCAAAATCACCGGGTATGCGGGTACACAGCAGTACATGGAAGCGATGGGCGTCCCAGGGTTCCTGCTGCCGCTGACCATCCTGCTTGAGTTTGGCGGCGGTCTGGCAATCCTGTTCGGTTTCCTGACCCGTACCACCGCGCTGTTCACCGCAGGCTTCACCCTGCTGACCGCGTTCATCTTCCACAGCAACTTTGCTGAAGGCATGAACTCGCTGATGTTTATGAAAAACCTGACCATCGCTGGCGGCTACCTGCTGCTGGGTATCACCGGTCCGGGCGCATTCAGCATCGACCGTGTACTGAATAAAAAGTGGTAAGCGCACTATACTGAATGAACAAAAAGCGAGGAGATATCTCCTCGCTTTTGCTATCTGAAGGAGAACATGATGGGACAATTAATCGACGGCGTCTGGCAGGATACGTGGTATGACACCAAATCCACCGGCGGGCGTTTCCAGCGTTCAGTCTCCGCCTTTCGCAACTGGCTAACCGCCGACGGCGAACCAGGCCCGACCGGCAGCGGCGGCTTTGCAGCCGAAAAAGATCGCTATCATCTGTACGTTTCTCTCGCCTGCCCATGGGCGCACCGCACGCTGATTCTGCGTAAACTGAAAGGGCTGGAGCCGTTTATCTCCGTTTCGGTCGTTCACCCGCTGATGCTGGAAAACGGCTGGACTTTCGACGCTGATTTTCCGGCGGCAACCGGCGATACGCTCTATCAGCATCAGTTTCTGTACCAGCTCTATCAGCATGCCGATCCGACCTATTCCGGCCGCGTGACCGTCCCGTACTGTGGGACAAGAAAAACCAGACTATCGTCAGCAATGAATCCGCTGAAATCATCCGCATGTTTAATACGGCGTTCGATGCGCTCGGCGCGAAAGCGGGCGACTATTATCCGCCGCGCTGCGTGAGCAAATCGACGAGTTGAACGGCTGGATCTACGACACCGTGAATAACGGCGTCTACAAAGCAGGCTTTGCCACCAGCCAGGCAGCCTATGACGAAGCCGTAGAAAACGTATTTGTCTCGCTCGACCGTCTGGAGAAAATACTCGGCCAGCAGCGCTACCTGACAGGCAACCAGCTCACTGAAGCCGATATCCGCCTGTGGACCACGCTTATCCGCTTCGATCCGGTGTACGTCACCCACTTCAAGTGCGACAAACACCGCATCAGCGATTATCTGAACCTGCACGGCTTCCTGCGCGATATCTATCAGATGCCGGCATCGCGGAAACCGTGGATTTTGGCCATATTCGCAACCACTATTTCCGCAGCCACAAAACCATCAACCCGACCGGTATTATTTCGGTAGGCCCGTGGCAGGATCTGGATGAACCGCACGGCCGCGACGAGCGTTTCCGTTAAGCACACCGGGCATCGGTCCTCGATGCCCAATTAATTCATGCCATCAATATTTACCATGTTTTCATTCACGTCTATCCTTAGCTTGATCGCTTTAAAAACAAGTGATTAATGGTCAACTGAGGCAAAAAAATGGATTGGTATCTCAAGGTTCTACGTAATTACATTGGGTTTGGCGGCCGCGCCCGTCGCAAAGAGTATTGGATGTTCGTGCTGGTGAACGTCATTTTCACGCTGGTGTTGGGCGTGGTGGATAAGATGCTTGGCTGGCAGCGTGCTGGCGGTGAAGGATCCTCACCACCATTTATGGTGTTCTGGTCTTCCTGCCCTGGTGGGCAGTACAGTTCCGACGTCTGCATGACACCGATCGGTCGGCGTGGTGGCTGTTACTGCTGATCATTCCGGTGATCGGCTGGATCGTCATTCTGATCTTCAACTGTCAGAACGGGACGCCTGGCGACAACCGTTTTGGACCGGATCCGAAACGCTTCTCCTGATCCCGGCCAGGCATAATTCGAGGTTTTGTAGGCCTGATAAGCGCAGCGCCATCAGGCTATTCGGCGTCGATCGCCGGATGGCGGCGTAAACGTCTTATCCGGCCTACAACTCTATTTCGCGGTTAGCAGCTTTTGGATCTCACGCAGGCACCAGGACTTCGCTTCGCCCATACTGTCGCGCCGCCAGGCCATAATGATGTCAATCTCGCTGGTGTACTCCGGGCTAACTACCCGCAAACGCCCTTCGGCAATATCTTGTTCAACCAGCGGATACGGCATGGTCGCCACGCCCAATCCGGCAAGCAACGCCTGACGTTTTTCTTCCATCGAGGTCACCGTCAGACGCGGCTGCTTATCCAGCAGCTGTACCGTCAGCACCGGGCGCTCGCGCGCGGTATCGGCAATCGCGACGCCGCGATACTTCACGCGCGTCACCTCAGACAGCGGTTCGGCCTCCTGATGAATCGGATGGTCCGGCGCCGCAACGTAAACGTTCATCACCGAATAGAGCTTGCGCGAGTTAATCTCCGTCGAAGAGCGGAAATGCATATCCGGCGCGATGACAATATCCGCCCTTCCCTGCTCCAGACGCTCCCAGGCACCCGCCAGCACTTCGGTGATAATCGACAATTGGGTGTTCGACTTGGTCGCCAGTTTCTCCACCAGCGGGAACAGCGTTGGCGTAGGGATCAACGCTTCAGCCACAATGGTGAGGTGCGTTTCCCAGCCGCGCGCCAGCGCTTCGGCATCGGTGGTCAACTTATCCGCAGCTTCCAGCAGCACGCGACCGCGTTCCAGCAACATGCGCCCAACGTTGGTGAATTTTGTTCGATGACCTGAGCGGTCAAATAACACCACGTCCAGCTCTTCTTCCAGCTTTTGCATGGTGTAGCTTAATGCCGAAGGCACGCGGCCCAGCTCGTCTGCCGCGGCAGCAAAGCTGCCACGCCGGTCGATGGCGTCCATTACTCGTAGTGCTTCCAGCGTCAGTGCTCTTTCTTTAGCCATGGCGTGCTCATTCAGGAAATTTGAACATACCGGGCAGAATATCTGGCTAACAATGCAGCGTCCATACCTTTACCATTGATTTAGTGTAAAGGAGGGTCAAGAAGATGATTACCACAAGAACAGCGAAACAGTGCGGACAAGCAGACTTCGGTTGGCTACAGGCCCGCTATACCTTCTCTTTTGGGCACTACTTCGATCCGAAACTGCTGGGCTATGCCTCTTTGCGCGTGCTGAATCAGGAAGTGCTCGCCCCGGCGCGGCCTTCCAGCCACGCACCTATCCGAAAGTCGATATTCTCAACCTGATTCTGGAAGGCGAAGCCGAATACCGCGACAACGAAGGCCACCATATTCAGGCCAAAGCCGGTGAGGCGCTGCTGATCGCTACCCAGCCGGCGTGAGCTATAGCGAACATAATCTGAGTAAAGATAAGTCGTTGACCCGGATGCAAATCTGGCTGGACGCCTGCCCGGAACGGGAAAACGCGCGGGTGCAGAAACTGAAGTTAAAAGAGGCGACGCACCAGCTGTTAGCCTCTCCTGACGGCAGCCAGCACAGCTTACAGCTGCGTCAGCAGGTGTGGCTACACCATATCGAACTAGCAAAAGGCGAGCAGGTGAATCTACAACTGCACGGGCCGCGCGCCTATCTGCAGTCGATTCACGGTACGGTTCACGCACTGGCGCATGACGCGGAGAAACAGGCGTTAACCTGTGGCGATGGCGCCTTTATTCGGGATGAAGCGAATATCACACTTGTTGCCGATACCCCTCTGCGCGCTTTGCTGATAGATTTACCAGTGTAGTTTTTTCAGGATAGCGGAAGTCAAATGAGTAAGCGAAACCATAAAAAGCAGCAAACGGTGAAAGCCGTCGTCATGTCTCAACCGGTTAGCGCGCCAAAAGAGTTTGGCGTTGAAGAGATGCTGAGCGAGTTAGAAGCCATCGTCGCCGAGGCGGAAAACCGCCAGGCAGAAGAGCGAGCGGCCTGAGAAAACGCCCGGCCTGCACCGGGGCAAACGGCTAGTTCAGCTTGCTGGCCATAATCTGAATCACCTGCCGATCGGTTTGCTGCATCGACTGACAGGCCAGCGCGCAGAGGTTGGATATCGACTGCTCGACATCGTGCGCCACAATCCCCTCATTGCCGGTGACCGCGGTTTCATCCAGCGCCATCAGCACCGCTTTCCACGCCGACGATACGCTGGTCGATACCTTCATCGCACAGCTGTTTGACGCGCCATCGCAGATAATCCCGCTGACATCGCCAATCATGCTGCTGATCGCCATTGAAATAGTGCGATAGCTGCCGTCAATCAGCCAGCAAATCCCGGCGGCCGCGCCATCGATGCCGTCGTGGCGGCGCAGAGCGCGGACAGCATCGGCAGCTGATGGTGGATGTAGATGGCCGTCAGGTGCGAGAGAATCAATCCGCGCGCCATTTTTTCCTGCGAACAGCCCACATGTTCAGCGACCACCACCACCGGCATGGTGGCGGCAATGCCCTGATTACCAGAACCTGAATTGCTCATGGCCGGCAGGCAGGCTCCGCCCATACGCGCGTCAGATGCGGCCGAGGTGCGGATCATAATGTCGGACAGCAGATCCTTGGCCAGCAGACCGCGTTCACGCTGACGCTGGAGCGTCGCGCCAATATGCAGGCCATACTGCGCACGCAGCCCTTCGTGGGAGAGCGCGCTATTGAGCAGCGCCGCATCAAGAATAAAACTGATTTTTTCAAACGGCACCTGCTCGGCAAACTCAACCACCTGCGCCAGCGTGACCTCCGCCAGCGACGAGGTGGATTCCTCTTCCCCGACGCTGGCGCAGCCGCTGGCATCCAGCAGCGTGACGCCGTTTTTGACGATCCGTACCACTCGGGTATGACCGCCTGCAATCGTCACCGTGGCCGACTCCGCGTCGGTATACACCGTGGCGCTGGCATACAGCACATCCTCGCACGGTTCCTGAATCGAGACCGACACCCTACCGCTCGCCAGCAGCGTCTTCCCGGCCGCGATGGCCTCAACGGAGGCGCTTTTTAATACCTCCAGTCCCGCCTGCGGATCGCCGCCTAACGCGCCTACCGCCGCGGCAATCGGTAGCCCCACCATGCCGGTTCCCGGCACGGTAACGCCCATGCCGTTTTTCATCAGGTTGGGAGAGACTTTGGCGTCAATATGAGTCACCCTTCCCGCCAGATGCGAGGCGGCAATCGCGCTGGCCAGAGCCAGCGACACCGGCTCGGTACAGCCCATCGCAGGCTTCACATTTTGTTTAACCGCTTGAATCAGGGTATCCCACAGCGGATTCATCGTTACTTCAACCATCTTAACCATCCAAAATCAGGAGAATGCCAGGAACGGAGAGACGCAGAGCAGCAGGCCAGTGATGATAATGATCACCAGCGAGGCCCTTTGTATTTATGCAGCGCCGGAACTTTGTAAACCAGCCAGGCCGGAATCAGACAACCCACCATGCCGAAGATAGGGCTGCAAATGGAAGTGAAGCTCAGCACTGGCGCATTCAGCACGATCGCGCTCCAGGCCAGCAGGATGGCGAAGATCATGATCCCACGCTGTACCAGCTTCTCATTGATCTTTTCCATCGGCATTTTACGACGCAGCAGGTTAATCACGATCCCTTGCGTTGCCTCGCGAAAGCCGAGGTAAACGCCGAAGAACGCGGTCATCACCGCAAAAATGTTGAGAATCACGCTCACCACGGTGACCCAGGCACCGGTGCTACCGTTGATGAACTGCGCGGCAATCGCCAGCGCGGAGATATTTTGCTCGTAGGCTTTAACCGCTTCGTCGTGTCCCATTGCCAGCGTGAAGGACACGGCATAGAAAAAGACGACGACAAACAGAATGCCGAAGGCAATGTTCATCGCCCGCAGCGCTTTATGACGCGCCACTTCGCGGGATTTTTCCTTTGAGCGGTAAGAGATAACCATCGGGCTGAGCGTCTGAATAAACAGGATAGATGTCAGCGTAAACGGCAGCGTGATGATCGCGTTTTTCACCAGCAGGTCCATCGGCGGTAGCGTACCGGCGTTGTACAGGTGCCACATCCCCACCATCGATACGCCCAGCGCCGCCACCACTAACAGCTTGGTTAGCACCATAAAGCTGGAAACTTTAAACAGCAGCTTCTCGCCGCGCGAAGAGATCGCCACCAGCACGCAGATCAGCACCAGACCATAGAACGGGTTTTCCGACAGCAGACCATCGGTGACGCCGAAGGTATGCAAATAAGAAGCGCTGTCGTTGGTGATGGCCGTGGAGTAAACAAACATCCAGATCACCAACATAATGAAGTAGAGCGCGCCGAGTAAAATCCCCCAGTTTTTTCCCAGGTAACCGCTGATCACGCTCGGGTAATCTTTACACTCCGGCGACTCGGCCAGGGTGTTGATAAACAGTCGCTGAAACAGGTACATGGCCGGATAGCCGACGATGGAGGAGAGCAGGAAGACCCACAGGCCCATCAGCCCTACCTGCACGGGTAAAAAGACGATGCCCGCGCCGATAGCCATCCCAATGCTCATGATGACCCAACCCACGTCGGTACTGTCGAACTTTATTGCTGCCTGCCATTCACTTTCTGACATGCCCGCTCGTGCGGCCGCCGCCGAGGTGTGCGTCGGTGAAACTGAGATTGTTTCCATAACAAATTCTCACTCTTGGTGTGTAGGGTTTATTGTTCTGATACAGATTGATATTTCAAAAAAACAAATCATCACAGGCTTATTCACTGCTTTTTCCTGGAGTGTGAAGATCATAGCGCGGGTTAAGGAGAAAAAACTTGCAACTCTTTGCCCGGAAAAAAGCGATAAGGAGAAATTCATGCCATGAATAGCGAGAAATCAGCCAGCTTATTTCTCTTTTTACGAACAATGGAGGAGAAAACATATTTTTCCATGCCGCAGAATTTTATAACAAACTGTTTTTTAATGATATTTTTAGAATTCTCTATTCCCTTAACCCAACAACGTAAAGGAATTTTGTGAACCCGGACAACAAAGAATGTTAATGAAATGTGATGCCAAGTTAAGGCAAAAAATGAGGGCTATCACAACATCAGGCCATTTCAGTTAATAACTCTATTTTTTGTATGGATATAGTAAACAATCAGAAGATTTCGCTAACAAAATGGGAAAGTTAATGGAGCGTTCGCTGAGGGATAAAAAAGCAAAAACCCCGCCGAAGCGGGGTTTTTTAAGAGGTGAAACTGACCGATAAGCCGGGTTCTGTCGTGGACAGTCATTCATCTAGGCCAGCAATCGCTCACTGGCTCAAGCAGCCTACCCGGGTTCAGTACGGGCCGTACCTTATGAACCCCTATTTGGCCTTGCTCCGGGTGGAGTTTACCGTGCCACGGACTGTTACCAGCCGCGCGGTGCGCTCTTACCGCACCCTTTCACCCTTACCTGATCCCGCTTGCGCGGGCCATCGGCGGTTTGCTCTCTGTTGCACTGGTCGTGGGCTGTTACACCCCCCAGGCGTTACCTGGCACCTTGCCCTATGGAGCCCGGACTTTCCTCCCCTCCGCCCGTCTCCCCGAAGAGGACGACGACGAAGCGGCGACTGTCTGGTCAGCTTCGGCGCGCAGTATAGAGGGTTTGCGCGCTGATGTCACCTTTCCGTCAGCATTCCTACCCGCAGGGTGGCGGCAATGTTACGGGAGGTGAGATAAATATTGTCCGCCGCATCGCGGAACGCCTCTTCCAGCGAGCCAATGCGGTTCAGTACGCTGAAGACCGAATCAATGCCGTACTGATGTACCACGCCAACGTCGCGAGTCAGGCTACCGGCAATGCCGATCACCGGCTTATGGTATTTTTTTGCCACGCTGGCCACACCCACCGGCACTTTGCCGTGAATGCTCTGACTATCGAGCCGTCCTTCGCCGGTCACCACCAGCGTGCAGTCGTGAATATGTTCTTCCAGATTCAGCGCCTGGGTGACGATCTCAATTCCGCTGCGCAACTCCGCGCCAAGAAATGCCATCAGCGCCGCGCCCATGCCGCCTGCGGCCCCGGAGCCAGGCACGTCTTTCACATCAACGCGTAGCGATTTTTGAATCACCTCGGCGAAGTGCGCCAGGTTACGGTCCAGTTCGGCAATCATCTCTGCCGTCGCCCCTTTCTGCGGCCCAAAAATGCAGGACGCGCCAAACGGCCCGGTCAGCGGGTTAGTCACATCGCAGGCCACGCGGATTGTGCAGGTCTGTAGACGCGCATCCAGCCCGGCAATATCAATATGATTGAGGCTCATCAGACTGCCGCCGCCAAAGCCTATCGCCTTCCCGTTGGCATCGCACAGCTTTGCTCCCAGCGCCTGAACCATGCCAGCGCCGCCGTCGTTGGTCGCGCTGCCGCCAATGCCGATAATGATGTTCTTCACCCGCTTTCCAGCGCCTGGAGAATCAGCTCCCCGGTACCGTAAGAGGTGGTAATCAAAGGGTTGCGTCGTTCCGCGGGCACCAGCGCGAGGCCGCTGGCAGCAGCCATTTCGATAAACGCCGTACCGCCGTCGCCCGAAATTCCCCACTGTGCCGTAACGACATCGCCAAGCGGGCCGGTGACGGTTGATGTCATCGCGCGCCCCTGCGTCGCCGCAATCATCGCCTCAACCGTTCCTTCTCCACCGTCGGCGACCGGGACGGACACAAACTGCGCTTCCGGAAAGATTTCCCGAAATCCTTTTTCTATCGCCAGTGCTACCTCGGTGGCAGAAAGGCTTTCTTTATAAGAGTCTGGGGCGATTACGATTTTCATATCTGAGCCTATTAGCGCGCGACGCCGGATGACGCATCACCGTTCCGGCCTACCTTGTGAGCCCGACGCCGTCGGGCCCAACGTCCTTAGCGAGTCACTTCCACTTTCGCCAGTTTTTCGTAGTAGCAGGCCAGCGCGCTATGGTCGGCAGTACCCAGACCATCGGCACGCAGCGCCTGCATCATTTCCATCACCGCCGCCGTCAACGGGAGCTGCGCGCCCACGCCGTGGGAGGTGTCCAGCGCGTTGGCCAGATCTTTAATGTGCAGGTCGATACGAAAACCCGGCTTGAAGTTTCTGTCCATGACCATCGGCGCTTTGGCATCCAGCACGGTGCTGCCCGCCAGGCCGCCGCGAATCGCCTGATAGACCAGATCCGGGTTCACGCCCGCTTTGGTCGCCAGCGTCAGCGCTTCCGACATCGCCGCGATATTCAGCGCGACAATCACCTGGTTTGCCAGCTTGGTGACGTTGCCCGCACCGATTTCACCGGTGTGAACCACTGAACCCGCCATCGCTTTCATCAGGTCGTAGTACTTGTCGAAAATCGCTTTATCACCGCCCACCATCACCGACAGCGTGCCATCAATCGCCTTCGGCTCGCCGCCGCTGACCGGCGCATCCAACATATCAATCCCCTTCGCCTTCAGCGCATCGCTGATTTCACGGCTTGCCAGTGGCGCAATAGAACTCATATCAATCAATACGGTGCCCGGCTTCGCGCCTTCGATAATGCCGTTTTCACCCAGCGCCACTTCTTTGACGTGCGGCGAGTTTGGCAGCATGGTGATGATCACATCGCACTGCTCGGCAATCGCTTTTGGCGTGGTCGCGGTTTCCGCGCCCGCCGCAATCACTTCGGCAATCGTTTCAGAATTACGGTCAGCAACCACCAGTGAGTAGCCCGCTTTCAGCAGGTTTTTGCTCATCGGTTTGCCCATGATACCCAGACCAATAAAACCAACTTTCATCGTTATTTCCTCAATTTTGCGTTAATTCGGTAGGGGTTACTTTTTAAAGGCATCCGCCAGTTTCTGCGTCCCGGCGCGGAACACGCCCAGATCGCTGCCCACGGCCACAAAGGTGGCGCCCCACTCCAGATAGCGGCGCGCATCGGCTTCCACCGGCGCCAGAATGCCGCTGGGTTTACCGTGCGCTTTCGCACGGGCAAAAATATGCTGGATAGCCTGCTGCACTTCCGGATGCGAGGCGTTGCCGAGATGCCCCAGCGCGGCAGCCAGGTCACTTGGGCCAACGAAGATCCCATCCACACCGTCGGTTGCGGCAATCGCATCGACGTTATCGACACCCAGTTGGCTTTCAATCTGCACCAGGATGGTGATGTTCTTGTTGGACTGCGCGAAGTAGTCCGCTACGGTGCCGAACATATTGCCGCGATGCGAAACGGATACGCCGCGAATCCCTTCCGGCGGGTAACGCGTGGAGGAAACCGCCTGCGCCGCCTGCTCCTGCGTTTCAACGAATGGAATCAGGAAGTTGTAGAAACCGATGTCCAGCATACGTTTGATAATCACCGGCTCGTTGGTCGGCACGCGGACCACCGGGCGCTCTGGCTGCCCTTAAGCGCCATCAGCTGCGGGATTAATGTCGTCACATCGTTCGGCGCATGTTCACCGTCCAGTACCAGCCAGTCGAACCCGGCCAGGCCTAACACTTCGGTGCTGATTGGGCTGGAAAGTGCGGACCAGCAGCCAATCTGAACCTGTTTTGCAGCCAGCGCCGCTTTGAATTTGTTAGGGAAAATCGCGTTATCCATGTTCATTACCTTAAGTTAGTCGCAGCTTACTTCCGCAGCTCGAGACGTTTGATGTCGCCCACCACGAACAGGTAGCAAACCATCATCATCAGTGCGGAACAGCCTACAAAAATCAGTGCGCCATTGAAGGAGTGCAGTTCACTCACGATATAACCAATCACCAGCGGGGTGACGATGGAGGCCACGTTGCCAAACACGTTAAACAGACCGCCGCACAGGCCGACAATTTCTTTCGGCGCGACGTCGGAGATGACCGGCCAGCCGAGTGCGCCAAAGCCTTTTCCGAAGAACGCCAATGCCATCAGCGTGACGACCAGCGCAGTGTTGTCGGTGTAGTTGCACAGAATAATCGTCGAGGCCAACAGCATGCCCAGTACGATAGGCAGCTTACGCGCAAAAGTCAGCGTACAGCCACGGCGAATCAGGTAGTCAGAGAACAATCCGCCCAACACGCCGCCGGCAAAGCCGCACAGTGCAGGGATGGACGCCACCAGACCCACTTTCAGAATCGACATGCCTTTATCCTGCACCAGATAAATCGGGAACCAGGTGAGGAAGAACCAGGTGATGGTGTTTAAGAAATACTGGCCAAAGAAGATACCTAACATCATACGGCTACTGAGCAACTGTTTGATGTAATCCAGCTTCGGACCTTTCACTGCGTCGCTACCCGGCTTTTTGTGGTCCATATCGACCACCGCGCCATTCTCGGCAATGAATTTCAGCTCTTCTTTAGACATCCGCGGATGGTCGGTCGGGTTATGCACAAACTTCACCCACATCCCGGTCAACAGGAAGCCAATCACGCCCATCACGGTAAAGACGTGCTCCCAGCCCCACGCAAAGGTCAACCAGCCCAGCAACGGGGAGAACAGCGCCAGCGAGAAATATTGCGCGGAGTTAAAGATAGCCGACGCGGTGCCACGCTCTTTGGTGGGGAACCAGGCCGCCACAATACGCGCGTTCGCCGGGAAAGACGGCGCTTCAGAGAAGCCGAGCATAAAGCGCATGAAGAACATGGAGACGCCAGCCCACGCCAGCGGGAAGAAACCGACAAAGCCCTGTAAGAAGGTAAACAGCGACCAGAAGAACAGGCTATAGGTATACACCTTTTTGGAGCCAAATTTATCCAGTAGCCACCCTCCCGGAATCTGCATCAGCAGATAGGCCCAGCCGAATGCCGAGAAGATATACCCCATGGACACCGCGCTCAGCTCCAACTCTTTCGCCACGGAGGTACCGGCGATGGAGAGCGTTGCGCGGTCAGCGTAGTTAACGGCCGTAACAATAAAAATAATTAACAGAATTAAATAACGGGTATGCATTCCCTTTTTTGCTTCAACAGCGTCAGCAGTATCGTGTATCATTTTATTATCCTCGGGTACAGGATGCTTTAATCTTCTTATTTTTATTAAAGCGAATTTCGCTGACTATTTAATTGATGACGAGTAATCTCAATAAATAATCAGACACCATGAAATCGAGAATCAGTATAATCAGGATACCTTCGCCACACATTGTGCAAATCACCAGGTTAATAGTTTTATAAACTGATTTTATTGTTCATGTGCACACGACACTGGGCGCTGATGCACAATTTCATGCATTGATGTCCTTGCCCTATGGGGATGAGAGTGATAGGTGATCTACATCACATTTTTATATTCAAACTCCTGACATTCTTTATTCCATTATCCAAGTGTTTTTATTTTTCATAATCTGAAAAGAAACATTTATATACTTAATTCATTTTACCCCTGGCTGGAGAATGCTGGACAATGGCTAACATTGAAATCAGACAAGAATCGCCGACTGCTTTTTATATCAAAGTACACGCTACTGATAATGTCGCGATTATTGTCAATGATAATGGATTAAAAGCAGGGACGCGCTTTCCTGACGGTCTGGAATTAATTGAACATATTCCCCAGGGACATAAAGTTGCGCTGGTGGATATTCCTCAAAATGGTGAAATCATTCGCTACGGCGAAGTTATTGGTTACGCGGTACGCGATGTCGCCAAAGGCAGCTGGATCGACGAATCCACGGTCACGCTGCCGAAAGCGCCGCCGCTTAACACCCTGCCGCTGGCGACCAAAGTGCCGGAACCGCTGCCGCCGCTGGAAGGTTACACCTTTGAAGGTTACCGTAACGCCGACGGCAGCGTGGGCACCAAAAACCTGTTGGGCATTACCACCAGCGTGCACTGCGTGGCAGGCGTTGTGGACTACGTGGTTAAAATTATCGAACGCGACCTGCTGCCGAAATACCCGAATGTTGACGGCGTGGTCGGTCTGAACCACCTTTACGGCTGCGGCGTGGCGATTAACGCGCCGGCTGCCGTGGTGCCGATTCGCACCATTCATAATATCGCGCTGAACCCAAACTTCGGTGGCGAAGTGATGGTGGTGGGCCTCGGCTGCGAAAAGCTACAGCCAGAGCGTCTGCTGGAAGGCACGGAAGATGTGCAGAGCATCCCGGTCGACAGCGCCAGCATCGTACGCCTACAGGACGAGCAGCACGTGGGCTTTAAATCGATGGTCGACGATATCCTGCAGGTTGCCGTGCGCCATCTGGAAAAACTCAACCAGCGCCAGCGCGTCACCTGCCCGGCCTCCGAGCTGGTGGTGGGTATGCAGTGCGGTGGCAGCGACGCTTTCTCCGGTGTGACCGCTAACCCCGCTGTCGGCTACGCCTCCGACCTGCTGGTGCGCTGCGGTGCAACCGTGATGTTCTCGGAAGTCACGGAAGTACGCGACGCCATTCATCTGTTAACCCGCGCGCCATCAATGAAGAAGTGGGCAAGCGTCTGCTCGAAGAGATGGCCTGGTACGATAACTATCTCGATATGGGCAAAACCGACCGTAGCGCCAACCCCTCTCCGGGCAACAAAAAAGGCGGCCTCGCCAACGTGGTGGAAAAAGCGCTGGGTTCGATCGCTAAATCAGGTAAAAGCGCCATCGTGGAAGTCTTGTCGCCCGGCCAGCGCCCGACCAAACGCGGACTGATTTACGCCGCCACCCCGGCCAGCGACTTCGTCTGCGGCACTCAGCAGGTGGCCTCCGGCATTACCGTGCAGGTATTTACCACTGGCCGCGGTACGCCGTATGGTCTGATGGCGGTACCGGTCATCAAGATGGCCACCCGCACCGAGCTGGCTAACCGTTGGTATGACTTAATGGATATCAATGCCGGCACCATCGCCACGGGCGAAGAGACCATTGAAGACGTGGGCACCAAGCTGTTCCACTTCATTCTTGATGTGGCGAGCGGGCGTAAGAAAACCTTCTCGGATCAATGGGATTGCACAACCAGCTGGCGGTATTTAACCCGGCCCGGTGACCTAATCACCCTCGCCAGCTCATACGGGGTATGCCTTTGCATACCCCTTTTTTTATTCCGACAGCGGCACCAGAATCACGTCGACGCCGATTTTCCGCAGCCCTTCCAGACTCTCCTGCGGGATCCCTTCATCAACGATAATCATATCGACACGTTGCATATCAATAATTTTATGCAGGCTTGAACGGTTGAACTTGGTGGAGTCCGTGACCACGATGATCTTCTCCGCCACTTCGCTCATCCGCCGGTTCAACCGCGCTTCGTCCTCATTATGAGTACTGATACCGCGCTCCAGATCGATAGCATCAACGCCCAGAAACAGCATGTCGAAATGGTAGTTTTGCAGCGAATGCTCCGCCTGATCGCCATAGAATGACTGGGACTGACGGCGCAGGTGTCCGCCGGTCATCAGCAGTTCCACGCCTTCCGCTTCCAGCAGCGCGTTGGCGACGTTCATCCCGTTGGTCATCGCAATCACGTCACTATGCTGGCGCATCAGACGCGCGATTTCATAGGTTGTGGTACCGGAATCGAGGATCACGCGGTGACCCGGCTTGATAAACTCGACGGCGGCCCGCGCAATACGCCGCTTGACCGCCGTGTTCAGCGAGCTTTTATCTTCAACAGAGGGTTCCACGCCCGGCGTGTTGCCGTCGCAAATCAATGCGCCGCCATAGGCGCGCACGGCAATACCCTGTTTTTCCAGAAACGCCAGATCGTTACGAATGGTCACTGTGGAAACGCCGAACAATCCGGAAAGATCGTTCACCTGCACGCTACCCTGCTGTCGCAACCGCTGGATGATCTGCTCGCGCCTTTCGCTGGTCCCTGAAACCCGCTTATCTGCAGAAGACTCGCTGTTACTCATAAGAAATCCTTTGGTCAAATTCTTTCGTTTCATTTCGTTTTGTCTATTAACGCCTTTCTTTTTCCGAAAAGCAAGTCTTATAAAGTCCCTCTTCAGGCCGAAATCCAGCTTCACGGCCTTTCATTACGTTTCTTTTGTGAAACAGATCGGAAAACTATTATCTTTCGTTTTATTTTTATAACACCATGATGCAGTATCAAATGAAACAAAACGAAAGATTGATTCCGAAGTCATCCTATCTGGAGAGGAAAGTGAAACATCTTACTGAAATAGTGGAGCAGCATAAACGGGGAAGGCAAACGGGATTTATGCCGTTTGTTCCGCGCATCCACTGGTACTGGAATCCGCAATACGCTACGCGCACGCCAACCAGACGCCGCTGCTGATCGAAGCCACATCTAACCAGGTTGACCAGTTCGGCGGCTATACGGGCATGACCCCGGCCGATTTTCGCCGTTTCGTCTGTCAACTCGCCGACTCACTCCATTTTCCGCAGTCGCAGCTGATTCTCGGCGGCGATCATCTGGGCCAAATCGCTGGCAGGATCAACCCGCCGCCGTCGCCATGGGGCATGCCGACGATCTGATCAAAAGCTACGTTGCGGCAGGCTTTAAAAAGATCCATCTGGATTGCAGCATGTCCTGCCAGGACGATCCGGTTCCTTTAACTGATGAGATTGTCGCCGCGCGCGCCGCACGCCTGGCGAAGGTCGCCGAAGAGACCTGCATTGCCCAGTTTGGCGAAGCGGATCTGGTTTATGTTATTGGCACTGAAGTCCCGGTGCCGGGCGGCGCGCATGAAACATTAACCGAACTGGCAGTGACAACACCGGAGGCCGCACGCGCCACGCTGGAGGCTCACCACCACGCCTTTGAACAACAGGGCTGAGCGACATCTGGCCGCGAATTATCGCGCTGGTGGTGCAACCTGGCGTCGAATTCGACCACACCCACATCATTGATTACCAACCGCAAAAAGCCATTGCGTTGAGCAAGATGGTGGAGGCCTATGACACGTTGGTGTTCGAAGCACACTCTACCGACTACCAGACGCCGCAGTCGCTGCGCCAGCTGGTGGTCGAGCACTTCGCCATTCTGAAAGTCGGCCCAGCGCTCACCTTCGCCCTACGCGAAGCGCTATTTTCGCTGGCCGCCATTGAGGAAGAATTGCTGCCCGCCAAAGCCTGTTCCGGCCTGCGCCACGTGCTGGAAACCGTCATGCTCGATCGCCCGGAATACTGGCAGAGTCACTACCACGGCGACGGCAACGCGCGTCGTCTGGCACGAGGTTACAGCTATTCCGATCGCGTTCGTTACTACTGGCCGGACGAGCAGATTGATGACGCTTTCGAACGTCTGGTGCGCAACCTGGCGGACGAACCGATCCCGCTGCCGCTCATCAGCCAGTATTTACCGTTGCAGTACGTCAAGGTTCGCGAGGGGGATCTCATCGCCACGCCGCGAGAACTTATCATCAGCCACATTCAGGACATACTGCAGCAGTATCACGCTGCCTGTCAGGGCATGACATCCCATAACGGATAACAACAAAGAGGAAAACGCGATGCCAAATATTGTTTTAAGCCGTATTGATGAACGCTTGATTCACGGTCAGGTTGGCGTGCAGTGGGTCGGATTTGCGGGGCAAATCTGGTGCTGGTCGCCAACGATGAAGTGGCGGAAGACACCGTACAGCAGAATTTAATGGAAATGGTGTTGGCTGAAGGGATTGCCGTGCGCTTCTGGACGCTGCAAAAAGTCATCGACAACATCCACCGCGCCGCCGACCGACAGAAAATTTTGCTGGTGTGCAGAACACCGGCCGATTTCCTCAAACTGGTTGAAGGCGGCGTTCCCGTCACGCGTATCAACGTAGGAAACATGCACTACGCCGAAGGTAAACAACAAATTGCCAAAACGGTTTCTGTCGACGCCAACGACATCAACGCTTTTAACGGCCTGAAGGCCGCTGGCGTGGAATGTTTCGTTCAGGGGTTCCGACAGAACCGGCTTTGGATCTCTTTAAACTGCTTTGAGGGATTCACAATGGAAATCAGTCTGTTGCAGGCTTTTGCCTTAGGTATCCTCGCCTTTATCGCCGGCCTGGATATGTTCAACGGTTTAACGCACATGCACCGCCCGGTTGTCCTTGGGCCGCTGGTCGGCCTGATCCTTGGCGATCTGCATACCGGTATTTTAACCGGTGGTACGCTGGAATTGGTATGGATGGGTCTGGCGCCGCTGGCAGGTGCCCAGCCGCCCAACGTCATTATCGGAACGATCGTGGGGACCACGTTTGCTATCACCACCGGCGTCAAACCTGATGTGGCGGTCGGCGTCGCTGTACCGTTCGCCGTGGCGGTACAAATGGGCATTACCTTCCTGTTCTCCGTGATGTCCGGCGTGATGTCTCGCTGTGACCGTATGGCGGCAAATGCCGACACCGACGGCATTGAACGGGTTAACTATCTGGCGCTGCTGGCGTTAGGCATTTTCTACTTCCTCTGCGCGTTTCTGCCCATTTATTTCGGCGCGGAGCACGCGAAAACCGCCATTGATGTCCTGCCAGCGCGTCTGATTGACGGCCTGGGCGTTGCGGGCGGCATCATGCCAGCCATCGGCTTTGCCGTACTGCTGAAAATTATGATGAAGAACGTCTACATCCCGTACTTCATTATTGGTTTTGTTGCCGCGGCCTGGCTCAAGCTTCCGGTGCTGGCTATCGCCGCCGCCGCACTGGCCATGGCGCTGATTGATCTCTTACGTAAATCCCCGGAACCGACCCAACCTGCGGCACAGAAAGAGGAATTCGAAGATGGCATCTAACCAACACACCCTGCCGACTGTTTCCGATAATGAAGAGACGCTGCTGACCGGCGTGAACGAAAACGTCTATGAAGATCAGAGCATTGGCGCTGAACTGAGCAAAAAAGACATTAACCGCGTGGCCTGGCGCTCTATGCTGTTGCAGGCATCATTTAACTACGAACGTATGCAGGCTTCCGGCTGGCTGTACGGACTGCTGCCCGCGCTGAAAAAGATTCACACCAACAAACGCGACCTGGCACGCGCCATGAAAGGCCATATGGGCTTCTTCAACACCCACCCTTTCCTGGTGACGTTTGTTATCGGCATCATTCTGGCAATGGAGCGCTCGAAGCAGGACGTTAACAGTATTCAGAGTACCAAAATTGCCGTTGGCGCACCGCTGGGCGGGATTGGCGATGCCATGTTCTGGCTAACGCTGCTGCCTATCTGCGGCGGGATTGGCGCCAGCCTGGCGCTGCAGGGATCAATCCTTGGCGCCGTGGTGTTTATCGTGCTGTTTAACGTGGTGCATCTCGGCCTGCGTTTCGGCCTGGCGCACTATGCGTATCGCATGGGGTTGCCGCCATTCCGCTTATCAAGGCAAACACCAAAAAAGTGGGTCACGCGGCCTCAATTGTGGGATGACGGTGATTGGCGCGCTGGTCGCCACCTACGTTCGTCTCAACACGACGCTGGAAATCAAAGCCGGTGACGCGGTCGTCAAACTGCAGGCCGATGTTATTGATAAGCTGATGCCTGCCTTCTTACCGCTGGTGTATACCCTGATCATGTACTGGCTGGTGCGTCGCGGCTGGAGCCCACTGCGTCTTATCGCCATTACCGTCGTGCTCGGCGTGGTCGGCAAATTCTGTCACTTCCTGTAAAGCAAAAGAGGTTTGAGATGCTAGGTATTATTTTGACGGGCATGGCGGTTTTGCCAGCGGAATGGAAAAAGCGATGAAGCAAATTCTGGGCGAGCAGCCGCAGTTTATCGCCATCGATTTTCCTGAAACCTCAACCACCGCGCTGCTCACTTCACAGCTTGAGCAGGCGGTGGCAGAGCTGGATGCCCAGGGCGATATCGTTTTTCTGACCGACCTGCTCGGCGGCACGCCTTTCCGCGTGGCCTCGACGCTCGCCATGCAAAAAGCGGGAAGAGAAGTGATTACCGGCACCAACTTGCAGCTGTTGCTGGAGATGGCGCTGGAACGCGATGGGTTGAGCAGCGAGACGTTCCGTCTGCAGGCCCTTGAGTGCGGACACCGCGGTTTGACCAGCCTGGTCGATGAGCTGGACCGCTGCCGCGAGGAGAGTCCCGTCGAGGAAGGGATATGACGCACATTCTCCGCGCCCGACGCGTGCTGACGGAGCAAGGCTGGCTCGACGACCATCAGCTGCGCGTTGAAGAAGGCGTCATTACCGCAATCGAACCGATACCGGCAGGCATCGCCAGCCGCAACGCCGAGCTGCTGTGTCCGGCGTATATCGATATCCACGTCCACGGCGGTGCGGGCGTTGATGTCATGGACGACGCGCCGGACGCCCTCGATAAACTGGCCCGGCATAAGGCACGCGAAGGGGTAGCAAGCTGGCTACCCACCACCGTCACCGCGCCGCTGGAGATGATTCACCAGGCGCTGGCGCGTATCGCCCAACGCTGTTACTCCGGTGGGCCAGGGCGCAGGTACTGGGGAGCTACCTCGAAGGCCCGTATTTTACGCCACAGAATAAGGGGCACATCCTCCGGAGCTGTTTCGGGAACTGAACCCGGCGGAGCTGGATGAGCTGATTGCCATTTCCCGGCAAACCCTGCGCGTCGTGGCGCTGGCACCGGAAAAGCCCGGCGCGCTACAGGCGATTATCCATCTGAAAAAACGGGCATTCGGGTGATGTTAGGGCATAGCGCCGCCAGCTATGAACAAACCCGCGCCGCTTTCGACGCGGGCGCCGACGGGCTGGTTCACTGCTATAACGGTATGACCGGTTTACATCACCGCGAACCCGGGATGGTCGGCGCCGGGTTAACCGACCCACGAGCCTGGCTGGAGCTTATCGCCGATGGACACCACGTTCACCCCGCCGCCATGAAGCTTTGCGGCTGCTGCGCCAGGGAGAGAGTGGTGCTGATTACCGACGCCATGCAGGCCGCCGGTATGCCCGATGGCCGATACACGCTGTGCGGCGAGCAGGTGGAGATGCGTGCCGGAATCGTAAGGACCGCCTCCGGGGGCTGGCGGGCAGCACGTTATCGATCGATGCGGCGGTACGCAATATGGTCGAACTAACCGGCCTACTCCCCGAAGAGGCGATTCATATGGCATCGCTGCATCCCGCCCGTTTGCTGGGCATCGATGGCCAGCTGGGATCGCTCAAGGTCGGCAAACGCGCCAGCATCATTGCGCTCGATGGTGGACTGCAGCTGCAGCATATCTGGATTCAGGGTCAACCTTTCTCTTTGTAGCACGTTCGTTTTCCTCAGGCCTTCGGTTTGTTACCGCAAGGCCTTTCTTTTCCTTTCTATAAAAAAGTCCCCCCTTACCGACAAAACTTTTAATCATTTAAATATCAATGCCATAAATAAAACACCCCTCTTAAGATCATAATTTTCGTTTTATTTCCCATTCGATCATTGAACTTTCGATTTCTTTTCTATAGATTTTAATTAACCGATAAAGTGAACAAGTGAAACGAAACGAAAGATAGCGACCTATTGCCAGCGTCTGATGTGGAATTTACAAGACTAAGGACTTACGTTATGCCAGAAACCTATATCTCCGCCGCCTCGACAACCGGTACCTGGACAGAGGAAGAGATCCGCCAGCAGCCCGCGAGTTGGATCCGTTCACTGAAAAATATTGATGCGATACGATCGACCATTGATGCTTTTCTGACACCGCTGTTACGCAAAACCGATCTGCGAATCGTACTGACCGGGGCCGGAACGTCGGCATTTATTGGCGAAACCATCGCCCCATGGCTTTCCCGCCACACGGGGAAAAATATCAGCGCCGTACCCACCACCGATCTCGTCACTAATCCAATGGACTATCTGAACCCGGCGCATCCGCTGCTGCTGGTTTCATTTGCCCGCTCGGGCAACAGCCCGGAGAGCGTGGCTGCCGTTGAGCTGGCCAACCAGTTCGTTCCTGAGTGCTACCACCTGTCAATTACCTGTAACGAAGCGGGCAGCCTGTACCAAAATCTGGTCGACAGCGATAACGCTTTCGCCCTGCTGATGCCGGCCGAAACGCACGATCGCGGCTTTGCCATGACCAGCAGCATCACCACCATGATGGCAAGCTGCCTGGCGGTATTCGCGCCGGAGATCATCAACAGCCAGACCTTCCGGGACGTGGCCGATCGCAGCCAGGCGATCCTCGACTCACTCGGCGATTTTAGCCAGGGTGTCTTTGGCGATGGCGCCTGGAAACGCGTCGTCTATCTGGGCAGCGGCGGATTACAAGGTATCGCGCGTGAGTCTGCGCTGAAGGTGCTGGAGCTAACCGCCGGCAAACTGGCGGCCTTCTACGACTCGCCAACCGGTTTCCGCCACGGACCAAAATCGCTGGTCGATAACGAAACGCTTATCGTGGTGTTCATCTCCAGCCACTCTTACACGCGCCAGTACGACCTGGATCTGCTGGCGGAACTGCGCCGCGATCGTCAGGCAATGCGCGTGGTCGCGATTGCCGCGGAAACAGATGCCATCATCGAAGCAGGCCCGCATATTCTGCTGCCCCTTCCCGTTCGTTTATCGACATGGAACAGGCGTTCTGTTTCCTGATGTACGCCCAGGTCTTTGCGCTGACTCAGTCGATTCGTGTTGGCAATACCCCAGATACCCCTCTGCCAGCGGCACGGTCAATCGTGTTGTGCAAGGCGTGATTATTCATCCGTGGCAGGCTTAAGAGGATCTTCTTATGAGCATTATCTCAACGAAATACCTTCTGCAGGATGCGCAGGCCAACGGCTACGCCGTACCGGCGTTTAACATCCACAACGCCGAAACGATCCAGGCGATCCTCGAGGTGTGCAGCGAAATGCGCTCGCCGGTGATCCTCGCGGGACACCCGGCACGTTTAAACACATTGCCCTGGAAGAGATCTACGCCCTGTGCAGCGCGTATTCGCTCACTTACGACATGCCGCTGGCTCTGCATCTCGATCATCACGAATCGTTGGATGACATTCGCCGTAAGGTTCACGCCGGTGTACGCAGCGCGATGATCGATGGCAGCCACTATCCGTTTGAACAAAACGTGAAGCTGGTGAAGTCGGTGGTCGATTTCTGCCACCTCAACGATTGCAGCGTTGAGGCCGAACTGGGCCGTCTGGGCGGGGTAGAAGACGACATGAGCGTCGACGCGGAAAGCGCCTTTCTCACCGACCCGCAGGAGGCGAAACGCTTTGTTGAGTTGACCGGTGTTGACAGCCTTGCCGTGGCTATCGGCACGGCACATGGTCTCTATACCAAACGGCCAAAAATCGACTTCCAGCGGCTGGCGGAAATCCGGGAAGTGGTGACGGTGCCGCTGGTGCTGCATGGCGCAAGCGATGTGCCGGATGAATATGTTCGCCGCACCATCGAGCTGGGCATCTGCAAAGTCAACGTCGCAACCGAGTTGAAGATCGCCTTCTCTGACGCCGTCAAAGCCTGGTTTGCTGAAAATCCGCAGGGCAACGATCCGCGCTTTTACATGCGGGTTGGCATGGACGCCATGAAAGAAGTGGTCAGAAGCAAAATCGCCGTCTGCGGCTCAGCGAATCGGTTACGGCTACCGGCGGAGGCCTGATCCGACAGCGTATTACAGCAATATCTCAAAATAACTATAAGCCTCGCAAATATGAAGGCGCATCCTTAAACCGGGTAGCGCCTTCCATTATCCTAAAAATCCGAGGTCCCTACATGACACAAAAAAAATCTTTTAAGTCAAAATCATGGAGTTTTTCCAAAGTCTGGGAAAAACCTTTATGTTCCCTGTTTCACTTCTTGCCTTTATGGGATTGCTGCTGGGTATCGGTAGTTCAGTGACCAGCCCTTCCACCATTACGAGTTTTCCCTTTCTGGGCGGCGAATTTACACAGTTGACCTTTGGCTTTATCGCCATGGTCGGTGGCTTTGCATTTACCTATCTGCCGCTGATGTTTGCCATGGCGATCCCATGGGCTTGCCAAACGCAACAAGGCGGTCGCCGCCTTTGCCGGGTTCGTTGGCTACATGCTGATGAATATGAGCATTAACTATTACCTGACGGCCACCCACCAGCTTGCCGACCCCGCCACCATGAAACAGGTGGGACAATCGATCGTGCTGGGCATTCAAACCCTGGAGATGGGTGTACTGGGCGGCATTGTGGTTGGGTTATCACCTATTTTCTGCACGAGCGTTTTCAGGACACGGTTCTGCACGACGCCTTCGCGTTCTTTAGCGGCATTCGTTTTGTGCCGATTATGACCGCTCTTACCCTGTCGCTGGTGGGTCTGTTCATTCCTCTTCTGTGGGAATACGTCGCGCTGGCATCGCGGTATTGGTCATATCATCCAGAGCACCAGCGTTTTCGGCCCCTTCCTCTACGGCGTGGGCGTGCTGCTGCTGAAACCTTTTGGTCTGCATCACATCTTGCTGGCGATGGTGCGTTTTACCCCGCAGGCGGCATTGAAATGGTGAATGGCCATGAGGTCGCCGGGGCGCTGAATATCTTCTATGCAGAGCTTAAAGCCGGCCTGCCGTTTAGCCCGCACGTTACCGCGTTTCTGTCACAAGGGTTTATGCCGACCTTTATCTTCGGTTTACCCGCCGTGGCTTACGCCATCTACCGCACCGCGCGTCCGGAAAATCGGCCGGTCATAAAGGGGTTGCTGCTTTCCGGCGTGCTGGTTTCCGTCGTCACCGGTATTTCAGAGCCGATTGAGTTCCTGTTCCTGTTTATCGCCCCCGCGCTTTACGCCTTCCATATCGTCATGTCTGGCCTGGCGCTGATGGTGATGGCCCTGTTGGGGTGACCATCGGCAATACCGACGGCGGCATTCTGGATCTGCTGATCTTCGGCGTGATGCAGGGAATGTCGACCAAATGGTATCTGCTGTTCCCGGTCGGTATTGCCTGGTTTGCCATCTACTTCTTTGTCTTCCGCTGGTACATCCTCAAACACGACATCAAAACGCCGGGCCGCGAGGTGGATGCTCAAGGGCGCAGCAAGCCGTCGAGGCTAACACCCGCGCGCGTGGAAAATCAAAATACGATCATGGCTTATCCTGCGTGCACTCGGCGGTAAAGAGAACATTGAGTCACTTGATAACTGTATTACCCGCTTGCGTCTGGTGGTGAAAGATATGGGCCTTATCGATCAACAGGCGCTGAAAGCGGCCGGCGCGTTGTCGGTGGTGGTGCTTGATGCTCACAGCGTACAGGTGATCATCGGCCCGCAGGTACAGAGCGTCAAAACCGGCATTGAAGCCTTAATTTAACAGGGGAGTGATGTTTGATTTCGACAAAATCATCGAGCGCCAAAGTGATAAGTGCCGTAAATGGGACCATGCCTTTGTGTGCTCGCGTTTCGGTGACGTCCCGCAGTCCTTTATCCCCTGTGGATAGCCGATATGGATTTCACCTCGCCGCCTGCGGTGATTGACGGCTTCCGGCGCATCGTGGAGCACGGCACCTTTGGCTATACCTGGTGCTTTGACGAATTCTACGACGCGGTCATCGGCTTCCAGCGTAAACGTCATCAGGTTGAGGTAGAAAAGTCGTGGATCACGCTAACCTACGGCACCGTCTCCACGCTGCACTACACGGTTCAGGCGTTCTGCAAACCGGGTGACAGCGTGATGATGAACACGCCGGTCTACGATCCTTTCGCGATGGCGGCACAGCGCCAGGGCGTGCAAGTACTTGCTAACCCGCTACGCGTGGAGGACAACCGCTATCAGCTTGATTTTAATCTGATAGAAGAACAGCTCAAAACCCACCGTCCAACGCTGTGGTTCTTCTGCTCGCCGCATAACCCGTCCGGCAGGATCTGGCGCGCGGAAGAGATACGTCAGGTATCCGATCTCTGTCAACGCTACGGCACAATTCTGGTGGTCGATGAGGTTCACGCCGAGCACATTCTGGATGGCAAATTCGTCAGTTGCCTCACCTCTGGCTGTGCCGCACAGGACAACCTGATCGTGCTCACGTCACCCAACAAAGCGTTCAATCTGGGCGGGCTGAAAACCTCCTACTCCATGATTCCCAACGACTCACTGCGCCAGCGCTTCCGCCAGCAGCTTGAGAAGAACTCCATTACCTCGCCCAATATGTTCGGGTATGGGGAATTATTCTGGCCTATCAACACGGTCTGCCATGGCTCGACGCGCTGAACGGTTATCTGCAAGGCAACGCCCGCTATCTGGCGGATGCCATCCAGACCCACTTCCCGGCGTGGAAGATGATGAATCCGGAATCGTCGTATCTGGCGTGGATAGACGTGAGCGCGGATGACCGTAGCGCAACGCAGCTAACCCAACATTTCGCACAACAGGCGGGCGTGGTCATAGAAGACGGCAGCCACTATGTACAAAACGGCGAAAACTACCTGCGGATTAATTTTGGCACCCAGCGCTACTGGCTGGAGCAGTCCATTAACCGAATGCTGAAAAATAACAAATAAGGACCTTACCCCGATGAAGAAAGCGCTCACTCTCTCACTGCTGGCTCTCTGTGTTTCTCATGGCGCGGTGGCGGCAAACTACGCCCTCAATAACGACAATATTGCTCTCTCGTTCGATGATACCAACTCAACGGTCGTGGTGAAGGACAACAGGGCTAACCATCCGCTCACGCCGCAGGAGTTGTTCTTTCTGACGCTACCGGATGAGAGCAAAATCCACACCGCCGATTTCAAAATCAAGCACGTTGAAAAGCAGGACAACGCGATTGTCATCGACTTTACGCACCCGGATTTTAACGTCACGGTGAAGCTGAACCTGGTGAAGGGAAAATACGCCAACATCGGCTACACCATTGCCGCCGTTGGGCAGCCGCGCGACGTGGCTAAAATCACCTTCTTCCCAACCAAAAAGCAGTCCCAGGCTCCTTACGTAGATGGCGCAATCAATAGCTCACCGATCGTTGCCGACTCGTTCTTTATCCTGCCGGATAAACCGATCGTCAATACCTACGCCTATGAAGCTACAACCAATCTCAACGTAGAACTGAAAACGCCGATTCAACCAGAAGCCCCGGTCAGCTTTACCACCTGGTTCGGCACGTTCCCGGAGACCAGCCAGCTGCGCCGCAGCGTGAACCAGTTTATTAATGACGTACGTCCACGGCCCTACAAGCCTTATCTGCACTACAACAGCTGGATGGATATCGGCTTTTTCACTCCGTACACCGAACAGGATGTGCTGGGGCGTATGGACGAGTGGAACAAGGAGTTCATTACGGGCCGGGGCGTGACCTTAGACGCTTTCCTGCTGGACGATGGCTGGGACGATCTGACCGGACGCTGGCTATTTGGCCCGGCATTCAGCAACGGTTTTAGCAAAGTCCGCGAGAAAGCCGACAGCCTGCACAGCTCCGTTGGGCTATGGCTTTCTCCGTGGGGCGGCTACAACAAACCGCGCGACGTTCGCGTTTCGCATGCAAAAGAGTATGGGTTCGAAACCGTGGACGGCAAGCTGGCGCTGTCGGGAACGAACTACTTTAAAAACTTCAATGAGCAGATCATCAAGCTTATCAAAAACGAGCACATTACCTCGTTTAAGCTCGACGGGATGGGTAATGCCAGTTCGCATATCAAGGGCAGCCCGTTTGCCTCGGATTTCGATGCGTCAATCGCCCTGCTGCACAATATGCGTAGCGCAAACCCAAATCTGTTTATCAACCTGACCACCGGCACCGACGCCAGCCCGTCCTGGCTGTTCTACGCCGATTCAATCTGGCGTCAGGGAGATGACATCAACCTGTATGGTCCTGGCACACCGGTACAGCAGTGGATGACCTACCGCGATGCCGAGACGTACCGTTCCATTGTCCGTAAAGGCCCGCTGTTCCCGCTGAACTCGCTGATGTACCACGGATAGTCAGCGCCGCGAATGCCTATTACGGGTTAGAGAAGGTGCAAACGGACAGCGATTTTGCCGATCAGGTCTGGAGCTACTTCGCGACCGGCACCCAGCTGCAGGAGCTGTATATTACCCCGTCGATGCTGAACAAAGTGAAGTGGGACACGCTGGCGAAGGCAGCAAAATGGTCGAAGGAAAACGCCAGCGTGCTGGTTGATACCCACTGGATTGGCGGCGACCCGACGGCGCTTGCGGTGTACGGCTGGGCCTCCTGGAGCAAAGACAAAGCCATTCTCGGTTTGCGCAACCCGTCGGATAAGCCACAAACCTACTATCTGGATTTGGCGAAGGATTTCGAAATACCGGCAGGAGACGCGGCGCAGTTTAGTCTGAAAGCGGTATATGGCAGTAACAAAACCGTGCCCGTTGAGTATAAAAACGCGACGGTGATTACCTTGCAACCGCTGGAAACACTGGTGTTTGAGGCGATGCCCGTTAACTAAAGGCCTGTACAAATGAGTCGCCGGGTAAAGCGCAACCGCCACCCGGCAAAACCGGCAGCAGGGCTTACTCCCCTGCTGCTCCAGCGCATACTTATACAGCGCATTCTTCTTCACGCCGTGGATCTCCGCGCCAGCGCCGCCGCTTTCTTCAACGGCAGCTCCGCCTGCAACAGCGCCAGCGTACGCAGCGCATCGGCGGGCAGTTCGTCGTCATGAGCTTTATGGCCTTCAACAATCAGCACCATCTCGCCTTTGCGACGGTTTTCATCTTCTTTGACCCACGCCAGCAGTTCGCCGACCGGCGCGCCGTGGATGGTTTCCCAGGTTTTGGTCAGCTCGCGCGCCAGCACCACGTAGCGGGCTTCCCCCATACGGCCACCATATCTTCAAGGCTGTCGAGCAGACGGTGGGTGGATTCGTAGAAAATTAGCGTGCGCGGCTCGGCTTCAATCGCCTTCAGCGCGTCACGACGGCCTTTTGATTTCGCCGGTAAGAAACCTTCATAGCAAAAACGATCGGACGGCAGACCGGCGGCGCTAAGCGCGGCAATCGCAGCGCATGGGCCAGGCAGCGGCACGACGCGAATCCCCGCTTCACGGCAGGTACGCACCAGGTGATAGCCAGGATCGTTGATCAGCGGCGTGCCCGCGTCAGAAACCAGCGCGATGTTCTGGCCCTCTTTGAGCTTCGCCACCAGCGTCTCGGCTTTTTGTTGCTCATTGTGATCGTGTAAAGCAAACAAACGGGCGTTAATCGCGAAGTGTTGCAGCAATAAACCTGTGTGCCGCGTGTCTTCAGCCGCAATTAAATCAACAGCTTGCAATACTTCGAGCGCTCGTTGGGTAATATCAGCCAAATTTCCGATAGGAGTAGGTACAATAAAGAGTTGGCCTTGAGAATTATCCGCCGATTCGTGTTGTTTCATTGTTTCGTCCGTATTGCCGATTTAATATTGAGCATTGCGTAAAAAATATCACTGGATACAGAATGGTACCCTCAACATTTTCTCGTATGAAAGCCGCGCGTTGTCTGCCGGTTATCCTGGCCGCGCTGATTTTCGCAGGCTGCGGAATCCAGCAACCTGCCGATCAGAGCGCCGCCCAGCTTCAGGGCGCGACGCAGGCTGATTCCGGCTTTTACCTGCAGCAGATGCAGCAAAGCTCGAATGATAGCAAGACCAACTGGCAATTACTCGCCATTCGTGCACTGCTGAAAGAAGGTAAAAGCCAGCAGGCGCTGGAACTGTACAACCAGCTGCCTAAAGAACTGAATGCCGTTCAGCGCCAGGAACAGTCTCTGCTGGCCGTTGAAATCAAGCTTGCGCAGAAAGATTACGCCGGCGCTCAGGCGCTGCTGCAGCCGCTGAAGGCCGATGATTTCGACAGCGTTCGCCAGGCCCGCTTCTGGCAGGATACCATCAACGCCGAGCAGGGTAAGCCCTCTCTGACGCTGCTGCGCGCCCTGATTGCCCAGGCGCCGCTGTTAACTACCCAGCAGGAAAAGCAACAGAACAGCGACGCCACCTGGCAAGCGCTCTCCGCCATGACCCAGCAGCAAGCCAACGCGCTGGTGATCAACGCCGATGAGAACGATCTGCAAGGCTGGCTGGATCTGCAACGCATGTGGTTTGATAACCGTAACGATCCGGACATGCTGAAGGCTGGCATCAAAGACTGGCAGACGCGCTATCCGCAGAACCCGGGGCGAAGGTCCTGCCATCACAACTGGCCAACGTGCAAAACTTTAAACCCGCGTCGGTCAATAAAATCGCCCTGCTGCTGCCGTTAAGCGGCCAGGCATCGGTCTTTGGCCGCACCATTCAGCAAGGGTTTGAAGCCGCGAAAAACGGTGCCACGCCGGTTAACGGTAGCGCCGTTCCCGAGCAGGTAGCCCAGGCGGCCTCCACGCCCGTCGTTAGCCCTTCACAGGCTGAAATCAGCGATCTGACCAGCCCGCAAACCCAGGCACCGGTACAGGCACCGGCCACCGCTGCGCCGGTGCAGGCCGCAGCACAGCCGGAAACGGCCGCTGTACAGGCCACTGCTGCACCAACGGCAGCGCCAGCGCCTGCTGCACAGCCGCAGGCCGTTGCCAGCGTGGCCGCGAATCCCTCAGCAGAGCTGAAAATCTACGATACCTCTTCTCAGCCGTTAAACCAGATTCTGGCGCAGGCGCAGCAGGATGGCGTCAGCCTGGTGGTCGGCCCGCTGCTGAAAAACAACGTCGACGAGATGCTGAAAAGCAACACGACACTCAACGTGCTGGCGCTGAATCAGCCGGAGTCGGTGACGAGCCGCGCCAACATCTGCTACTTCGCCCTGTCGCCGGAAGATGAAGCCCGCGACGCCGCGCGCCACATTCACGACCAGGGAAAACAGTCGCCGCTGCTGCTGATGCCACGTAACGCGCTCGGTGAACGCGTCACTCAGGCCTTTGCCGATGAATGGCGTAAACTGGGCGGCGGTACCGTACTGCAACAGAAATTTGGTTCGCTCTCTGAACTGCGCGGCGGCGTCAACGGCGGCTCCGGCATCTCGCTGTCGGGTACACCAGTGGCCTCCACCCAGCCGCAGCCGCAGAGCGTCACCATCGGCGGACTGACTATTCCGGCCGCGCCAACCGATGCGCAAATCACCGGCAGCAGCAAAGTCGATGCCGCCTATATCCTGGCGACACCGGAAGAGATTGCGTTTATCAAGCCGATGATCGCAATGCGTAACGGTAGCCAGAGCGGTGCGATGCTGTACGCCAGCTCGCGCAGCGCGCAGGGCACCGCTGGCCCGGATTTCCGTCTGGAGATGGAAGGTTTACAGTACAGCGAGATCCCAATGCTGGCTGGCAGCAACCCGGCGCTGATGCAGCAGGCGCTGCGTGCGGTCAACAACGACTACTCGCTGGCTCGCCTGTACGCGATGGGCGTTGATGCCTGGGCGCTGGCCAATCATTTCTCTCAGATGCGCGGCGTGCCGGGCTTTGAGCTGAACGGCAACACCGGCGATCTGAGCGCCAACCAGGACTGCGTGATTAACAGGAAGTTATCATGGCTCAAATACCAGCAGGGGCAAATCGTCCCGGCAAGCTAACCACGAAACAGACCGGTGACGCCGCGGAACTGCGCGCCCGTCGCTGGCTGGAGCGTCAGGGACTAAGCTTTATCGCCGCCAACGTGCATGAGCGCGGCGGCGAGATCGATCTGATTATGCATGATGGCGCGGTAACGGTATTTGTTGAAGTGCGTTACCGCGCATCCAGCGCGTTTGGCGGCGCGGCCGCCAGCGTGACCCGAAGCAAACAGAACAAACTGTTGCAGACTGCCCGTTTGTGGCTCGCCCGCCACAATGGGAGTTTTGACACTGTGGATTGCCGTTTCGATGTGATAGCCTTCACGGGCAATGAGATCGAATGGCTTCAAAACGCTTTTAGCTTATAGAATGTAAAGGGATATCGTGCTCGAAAGAATCAAAGTGTGCTTCACCGAAAGCATCCAGACCCAAATTGCCGCGGCGGAAGCGCTCCCGGACGCTATCTCCCGAGCCGCGATGACCCTGGTACAGTCGCTGCTGAACGGCAACAAAATTCTCTGTTGTGGTAACGGTTCATCCGCGGCCAACGCACAGCATTTTGCGGCCTGTATGATTAACCGTTATGAAACTGAGCGTCCCGGTTTACCTGCGATTGCACTTAATACTGATAACGTGGTCTTAACGGCAATCGCCAACGATCGCCTGCATGATGAAATCTATGCCAAGCAGGTGCGCGCGTTGGGTCATGCTGGCGATGTGTTGCTGGCCATTTCCACGCGCGGCAACAGCCGCGATATCGTGAAAGCGGTTGAAGCCGCCGTGACCCGCGACATGACCATCGTGGCCCTGACGGGCTATGACGGCGGCGAGCTGGCCGGTTTGCTGGGCCAGCAGGATGTGGAAATTCGCATCCCGTCGCACCGCAGCGCGCGCATTCAGGAAATGCACATGCTCACGGTGAACTGTCTGTGCGATTTAATTGATAACACCCTTTTCCCACACCAGGACGACTAAGGAGAACACATGAAGGTAATTTCGACCCTCGCGGTCCTTATTTCCGCACTGCTGCTCCAGGGATGCATTGCCGCCGCCGTTGTTGGCACCGCGGCAGTGGGGACCAAAGCCGCAACTGACCCGCGCACGGTGGGAACTCAGGTGGACGACAGCACGCTGGAAGTTCGCGTGAACAGCGCACTGTCAAAAGATGCACAAATTAAGAAAGAAGCGCGTATCAACGTGACCGCATATCAGGGCAAAGTGCTGCTGACCGGTCAGGCGCCGGACCTCAGCCTCGCGACCCGTGCGAAGCAGATTGCCGTTGGCGTTGATGGGGCTACCGAAGTGTTTAATGAAGTGCGTCAGGGCCAGCCGATTAGCCTGGGCACCTCTTCGTCAGACACCTGGATAACCACCAAAGTACGCTCGCAGCTGTTAACCAGCGATCAGGTGAAATCCTCGAACGTGAAGGCCACTACCGAGAACGGTGAAGTGTTCCTGATGGGCCTGGTGACCGACCGTGAAGGCAAAGCCGCGGCCGATATCGCCAGCCGCGTGAGCGGCGTGAAGCGCGTCACCACCGCGTTTACCTACATTCAGTAATCCGCACGATGGCCCGGCTAATTCACTGCCGGGCCATTTCTCTTAGCTGACGCGACGACAAAATCGTCACCGGGACGCCCCGGATTCTTCGCCATTCTCAGCATGGCTTTCGCCACATCCTGCGCAGCAATCGACTTCCAGTTTCCCGGCAGCAAACTAAACAGCGGCGCCAGCAGACGCTCGTTTAAGCGCGGCGTGCTGCGTTCACCCAGCAGCATCGAGGGGCGAGCCAGAGTGAGCCGCGGCCAATCTTGTTCAATCAGCGCCGATTCCATCTGACCTTTCACGCGGTTGTAGAAAAACGGCGAATTCGCGTTTGCCCCCATCGCGCTCACCACCAGCAGTTGCTGCGCGCCAAGGCGTAAACCAGTCTGTGCCGTTTCCAGCACCTGGTCGTAGTCAACATGGGTGAATGCGGCCTTTGAGCCCGCATCGCGTATCGTGGTGCCAAGGCAGCAAAATACGGTATCGATGGGTGAGGTGACCTGCGCGAGCGCGGCGCTGAGATCCGGGTCATGCGGGTTCTCTATGCCGAAGGCGTGCTCCAGCGGATGGCGCGTAGGCGCAATAATCGATTCCACCTGCGCCTCGCGGCGCAGCAGATTAAGTAAGTGCCCACCAACAAGGCCAGTGGCACCGGTAATGAGGACGTGATGCATAAGGGTCTCCCTATTCCCTGGTATCGAATGGTTCACCGCTCGTAGGCCGGATAAGGCGTTTACGCCGCCATCCAGCAATGTACTCCGTGACTGCCGGATAGCGATGCGCTTATCGGGCCTACGCGCGTCAATCGCACACTTTATTGGCTACGTTTGTGGCGGTATAACCATATCAATTTATAGGCAGCCGGAATGATAAACAACGACAGCAGCGGCGCGGTAATCATCCCGCCAATCATCGGCGCGGCAATACGGCTCATCACTTCTGAACCTGCGCCCGTCCCCACAGTATGGGCAATAACCCGGCAATAATCACGGCGACGGTCATTGCTTTTGGCCGTACGCGCAGCACCGCGCCGTGGTAAAGCGCGTCGTCCAGGCCTTGCTCGGTGAAGGTTTCCGCGCGCTGGAGCTTAGGATCGGCTTCCACTGCGTGGCGCAAATACATCAGCATTACCACGCCAAACTCCGCCGCGACCCCGGCCAGAGCGATAAACCCGGTGCCGGTCGCCACCGACATATGGAACGCCTGCCAGTAGAGGAACCAGATCCCGCCCACCAGCGCAAACGGCAGACTCATCAGAATCAACACCGCTTCTTCCACCCGACGGAAAGCCAGATAGAGCAGAATGAAGATAATCATGACCGTCATTGGCACCATCAACTTGAGCTTCTTATTGGCGTGCTCCAGCAGTTCAAACTGCCCGGAGAACGCCACGCTGGTGCCCGGCTTCAGGGTCACATTCTGGCTAATGGCCGTTTGCAGGTCATGCACCACCGAAACCATATCGCGGTCACGTGCGTCGATGTAAATCCAGCTCGCCGGGCGGGCGTTTTCCGTTTTCAGCATCGTCGGCCCGGATACCACCTGCACTTTCGCCACGTCGCCGAGCGTAATCTGTTGCTTTGTGGGCGTCAGAATCGGCAACTGGCGTAGGGCCATCGGGCTGTCGCGGAAACCTTGCGGGTAGCGAATGTTGATCGGGTAACGCGCGACTCCCTCAACGGTTTCTCCCACCATCGCTCCGCCGATCGCCGACGAAACGAAAAGCTGCACATCGCCCACGGTCATGCCGAAGCGTGCGGCTTTCTGCCGGTCAATATCGACATCGATATAGCGTCCGCCTTCCAGCCGCTCCGCCAGCGCGGAAACGACGCCAGGCACCGTTTTCGCCACGGTTTCAATGCGCTGCGCCGCGTCGTCGATGTCCGCCAGCGAAGTGCCCGAAACTTTAATACCAATCGGGCTTTTGATACCGGTCGAGAGCATATCAATGCGGTTACGAATCGGCGGCACCCACAGGTTCGCCAGCCCGGCAGACGCACGGTGGCATCCAGCTCGTCGATGATTTTGTCGAGCGTCATCCCTGGCCGCCACTGATCCTGGGGCTTGAGCTGGATGGTGGTTTCAATCATCTCCAGCGGCGCGGAGTCGGTCGCGGTTTCCGCTTTCCCGGCTTTGCCAAACACCGACGCCACCTCCGGCACCGTTTTAATCAGCTTGTCGGTTTGCTGTAGCAACACCGCCGCCTGCCCCGGCGAGATACCCGGCAGCGTCGAGGGCATATACAGCAGATCGCCTTCGTTGATCTTCGGCAGAAACTCGCCGCCCACCTTGCTCAGCGGCCAGATAACGGTAAACATCGACAGCACGGCGACCAGCAGCGTCAGCTTCGGCCACTTCAGCACCTTCAGCAGCAGCGGGTGATAAAGGGCAATCAGAAAACGGTTTAACGGGTTGCGCGATTCTGCCGGAATTTTCCCCTTAATCCAGAACCCCATCAGGATCGGAATCACCACAATCGCCAGCGCCGCCGCCCCGGCCATGGCGTAGGTTTTGGTAAACGCCAGCGGGCCAAACAGTCGCCCTTCCTGGCCTTCCAGGGTAAAGATGGGAATAAACGACAGGGTGATAATCAGCAGGCTGATAAACAGCGCTGGCCCCACCTCTACCGCCGCATCGGTAATTTCTTTCCAGCGCGTGGCGTTGTCCATTGGTTCATCGGGATGCGCTTCCTGCCAGTGCTCCAGCCGCTTGTGGGCGTTTTCAATCATGACGATCGCCGCGTCCACCATCGCCCCAACCGCGATGGCGATGCCGCCAAGCGACATGATGTTGGCGTTCAGCCCCTGGAAGTGCATGACGATAAAGGCAATGCACAGCCCCAGCGGCAGCGAGACAATCGCCACCAGCGCCGAGCGCACGTGCCAGAGAAACAGCGCGCAAACCACCGCCACCACGATAAATTCTTCAATCAGCTTTGAACGCAGGTTATCGATCGCGCGGTCAATCAACTGGCTACGGTCGTAAGTCGTGACGATCTCAACGCCTTCCGGCAGGCTTTTTTGCAGCGTGGCGAGCTTCTCTTTCACCGCCGTAATCACTTCACGGGCATTCTTACCAGAACGCAGCAGTACCACGCCGCCCGCCACTTCCCCCTCGCCGTTCAGTTCGGCGATGCCACGGCGCATTTCCGGGCCAATCTGCACCCGCGCCACGTCCTTCAGATAGACCGGTACACCATTCTCCCCCGCTTTCAGGACGATATGATTAAAGTCATCCAGGCTTTTGAGATAGCCGGTGGCGCGCACCATATATTCCGCTTCGGCGATTTCAACCGATGAACCGCCCGCTTCCTGATTCGAGGTGCTGAGCGCCTGCTTAACCTCTCCAAGACTGATACCGTATTGGGCGAGCTTCATCGGGTCGACCTGCACCTGATACTGCTTCACCACGCCGCCCACCGACGCCACTTCGGCAACGTTAGGGATGGTTTTCAGCTCGTACTTCAGGAACCAGTCCTGCAACGAACGCAGCTCGGCGAGATCGTGCTTGCCGCTTTTGTCCACCAGCGCGTACTCAAAGATCCAGCCGACGCCGGTGGCGTCCGGGCCAATCTCCGAACTGACGCCCTGCGGCAGTTTGCCCTGCACCTGATTGAGGTACTCCAGCACGCGCGAGCGCGCCCAGTACAGGTCGGTGCCGTCTTCAAAAATGACGTACACGTAGGAATCGCCGAACTGCGAGAAGCCGCGCACGGTCTTCGCCCCGGCACGGACAGCATGGTGGTGGTGAGCGGATAGGTGACCTGATTTTCCACAATCTGCGGCGCCTGCCCCGGATAGCTGGTTTTGACGATCACCTGCACGTCAGAGAGATCCGGCAGCGCATCCACCGGCGTATTGACGATCGTCCAGCCGCCCCAGGCGCTGAGAAACAGTACTCCCATCATTACCAGAAAACGGTTGGCGACCGAACGCCGGATAATCCATTCAATCATCACCGTCTCCTTAATGCCCGGCATGAGGGTCAGCGGTATGGCGCATACGATCCAACGCGCCGCTGATATTGGCTTCGGAGTCAATCAGGAACAGGCCGTTCAGCACTACCGACTCTCCTTCCGCCAGGCCGCTGGCCACGCCCGTCTGCTGCTGTGATGCGTGCAGCACCTGAATTTTCTTCGGTACAAATTCACCGTTGCTGGCCACGGTAATCACCCGCTGTTCATCGCCGGTATCAATCACCGCCTGCGACGGAATCAACAGCATTTCGTCACTTTGCGTGTTCAGCTTCAGGTAAGCGTTCATCCCAGGCTTCAGCAGTTCGTCCCGGTTGTTAACCTGCAAACGCACCTGCACGGTACGGGTGGTTGGATCGACGCTGGGCAAAATGGACCATTTCTGGATCGGGAAGGTTTTATCGGGATAGGCCGGGATCGCCACCCTGAACTGCGTCGAATCCTTCAGCAGCCAGGCCGTGGATTCCGGTACTGCGGCGCTGATCCACACCGGATCCATACCCTGTATCTGCGCCACGACGTTATCTTTGGCGATGTTCATTCCGCTTTTCAGACTAAAGGCGGTGAGCACACCGTCAATCGGCGCGTTGAGAGTAAAGCGCGTCTGTACCCGACGGGTCGTGCGCATCCGCTGGATGTCCGTCTCCGGCATCCCCGCCAGACGCAGTCGTTCCAGCACGCCCTCCAGCTGCGTTGCCGTGCCGCCGGAGCTGGCCAGCAGCAGATATTCACTCTGCGCCTCCACCCACGACGGAATCGTCACTTCCACCAGCGGCGCGCCTTTGCGTACCTTGTCACCGACCGTGAGCGGATACACCTTCTCGATAAAGCCTTCGGCGCGCGCTTGCACAATCACGAACTGGTATTCGTTATAGCTGACGTTCGCCGGCAGCGTCTGGCTGTAGGTCAGCCGCCCTTTCGTCACCGTCGCGGTACGCATCCCCAGATTGTGCACCTGAGTGGGATCGATTCGTACGCCATTCGTGGAGGTCTCGCCTCCTTCATCGGCGTACTTGGCCACCAGGTCCATATCCATAAACGGCGATTTGCCCGGTTTATCAAAGCGCACATCTGGCTTCATCGGATCGTACCAGTAGAGCACTTTACGCTCGGCTGGCTCGGCTTTAACCTGTGCGTCAGGGCCGTCAGGCGGCTTATCGCCGCCGTTGCCAGCCCACCAATCACCAGGCTACAGACGATCGCCGCGGTATATTTTAATTGAGCTTTTGTCATGGCCATCAGCGCGTTTTAATGTCCTGAAGAAGGGAGATATTCCCCTGCTGGATGAAGCTGAAATCCACGCGGCTGCCCTCTTTGAGCTGCTCAATCGCTGGCGTCGGTTCGCTGTAGGTAAAACGCATGGTCATCGCAGGCCAGTTAACTTCCGCGATCGCCTCATGTTCAATGGTGATTTTCTTCGCCTGGGTATCAATCAACTTCACGATGCCGGTGCCTTTAATCACCGCCGGTTTCGCGCTCATGTCCATCATTTGTCCATGCCCGTCATGCTGCATTTCCGCCGCCTGAACGTTCATCGCCATGACCATAAAAATACCGCCGAGCAGAGTAGTGAATTGACGCATTATTGAAGACTCCTGAATAAGGGTTAAGCTTTCCAGCCGCCGCCAAGGGCGGTGAATAAATTGATTTCGTTGACCTGTTGGGAATAAATCAAATCGAGAATGGCCTGCTGCGTGGCGAATATTGAACGCTCGGCATCGAGCACTTCGATATAGCTCACCGCACCGCTGGCATATAACGCGCGCGCGCGTTGTAAGGTAATTTGCAGCGAAGCTAAATAACGCTGCTGAGCCACGAATTGCCCCTGAAGGCTGTCGCGTAGCGAGAGCGCATCCGCCACCTCTTTAAAGGCCGCCTGAATTTTTTGCTCGTAGGTCACCACCGCCTGGCGCTGCTTCACGTTTGCCAGCGCCAGATTGGCTTCATTACGCCCGGCGTTGAAAATCGGCAGGTCAACCTTCGGCACAAAGCTCCACATGCCGCTCGCCGCGTTAAACAGGCTGGAAAGCGCCGAGCTGCTGGTCGAGACGCCGCTGGTCAGAGTGATGGAGGGGAAGAACGCCGCGCGGGCGACGCCGATATTGGCGTCGGCGGCACGCAGTTGGTGCTCGGCCTCCATAATATCCGGGCGCTGGAGCAGAATGGTCGACGGTAGATTGGCCGGCAGCGGTAGCGGGTTCAGCGCGTCACTCTGCGCGCTGTCGCTCAGCGGCGTGCTGTAGGTACCCAGCAGTTGCTGCAATAAATGGTTAGCCTGCGCCAGTTCGCCTTCCCGTTTAGCGATATCGGCGCGGGTGCTTTCAATCACGCCGCGCGCCTGCTCCAGAGCCAGCACGTTGGTGCTGCCGGTCACCAGCTGTTGCTCGACGAAGCCGTAGGACTGCTGATAATTACGCAGCGTCTCTTTGGCAATGGCCAACTGCGCGGCCAGGCGGCGCTGATTAAAATAGGCCTGCGAAACGTTGGTCACCACCACAATCTGCGCGGCGCGCTGTGCCGCCTGGCTGGCGAATACGTTCTGCCTGTCGGCTTCGCTCATGTTTTTCAGCTTGCCGAAAAAGTCCAGCTCGTAGCTCAGGTTCAGCCCTACGTCATAGCTTTTATCCGTGGCGTCGCGGCCCTGCAGGTCGCCTTTATAGCTCGCGCTGGAGGCGCTATCCAACTGAGGATAGCGCCCGGCATCGGTCACGTTGTACTGCGCGCGCGCGGCTTCAACGTTGAGCATCGCCATACGCAGATCGCGGTTGTTACGGAGCGCAACGTCGATTAACCGCTTTGCCTGCGGGTCGACAAAAAAGGTTTGCCAGCCGGTCTCCTGCCAGCTGCCGCCGGTCGCCACCAGCGAGCCCGCAGACAGCGAAAATTGTTGGGGAACGATATTTTCAGGCTGCTGGTAATCCGGCGCCAGCGAGGTACATCCGGCCAGCATAAACGCCATCAGCAGCGTCAAAGGTTTTACTTTCAACATGTCACGTCCTGTTTGGCCGAATCAGAAGGGCTGGCCTGGTAACTACCTTACGGGAGTGACTCTGTTGGTAACCTGACAGGATAATGACAAAGTTGTCATTTAAGGTAGGGAATAACGTGATCCGCCCGGCGAAAATCCGCGCGGAAAAGCTGCATCGGTTTTTACAAACGTTAAAAAAGCGAATATCGGCGGGGAGAAATTAACCGCGATCACATTTAATCCATAATATGCCAGAACGCTCACAAATTAATGGCCGGGTTAAGGCTAAGCGCTATTTGCCGAAAAACAGCAATATCAACATTTTCACCGGGTTATATTTTCCCGCGAATATTTTCGTTTATTTTCCCTGTGAGATGCCCCGCATAACCACGCGATATTTACCGGTTAGCCATAATAGAACGTTGTTTCATACAAATAGCACTCCTATCATCGTTTCGTTTTCCTTTTCACCAATCCTTACCTCTGTTCAGGGATGAAAATAATACCTATCGCAAAACCGGAGTCTCTCTATGAAATTCAGAACAAAAGCGCTTGGTTTAGCCTTGTTATGTGCCCTTTCACAAAATGCCTTCAGCGAACAGCTCGACGTCTGGATACGTGCCAGCAATGATTCAAAAGTGATTTATCAAAAGCTCGCCGACCAGTTCCAGAAAGAGACCGGGATTTCCATCAAGTACTTCAACGCCGTGACCGACTTTGACCAGCGTCTGGCGCGCGCGGCAACCGGCAACGCGCTGCCGGACGTAGTCTTCAACGACGCGATTATCGTGGGTCAGATGGTACAACTGGGGATTGTCGATGAAATTAAGCCGAGCGAGCTGAAAGGCGGCGGCGATATTTACGACGCGGCCTGGAAATCGGCTCAGCAACCGGACGGTAAATACTACGGCGTCCCCACTTCAGCGCACACTTACGCGCTGTTTATTCGCCAGGACTGGCTCAACAAGCTTAACCTGAAAGCGCCCGGCAACTGGGATGAACTGAAAAAAGTGGCCCAGGCCTTTACTCATGACGACCCGGACGGCAACGGTAAAAACGATACCTACGGTTTCACCATGCCGCTGGCCACCACCCGCGGCTATGCCAGCTCGTTCTCTTCTTCTTATCTCTGGCAGGCGGGCGCGAACTACTTAGTCGCCACTCAACCGGGGAAATTTAAAGCCGCGCTCGATAGCAAAGAGATGGTCACCGCCATGGAATTTATGCGCGGCATGGTGTGCGAGGGCTGGCGCAGCCGGGCGCGATCAACCACACCACCGCCGATGCCAACACCGCCTTCCGTTCCGGGCAAACCGGTATGTACTCCTCCGGCCCGTACCATATTGCGCTGTTTGATAAAGATCCGGGTAAAGAGACCTACACCGTGGTGCCGCCACCGGCAGGCCCTGGCGGCGCGATCTCCATGGCGGAAGGGACCACCGCGTTCCTGATGAAAACCAGCCAGCGCAAAGCGGCGGCGAAGAAATTCCTTGAGTTTCTGATCTCGCCGGAAGGCCAGAAGATCGGTATGGCAACCGACAGCACCTCAATGCCGATTGTCCGCTTGCCGGTAAACAAAACGCTGAATATCAAAGATTATCATGACGATCCACGTTGGGAAGTGTTCGCCGACACTTACGCGAAGAACGGTCGTTACATGCCGCAGATCCCCAACTGGATCCCGGTACGGCAAATTACCGCCGATGGCTTTAATAAAATTTACGCCAGCTGCGATGGTGATATTCCAGCGATGCTCAAAGAGATCAACGGCAAGGTTAACGCGGAGCTGAAGCGGCAAAACGCGTGGCGGAGTAACCCGACAAGGCGTATTTCGCTCGTGGTTCTTCCGTCATCCCCACTCCTCATTAGAATGGCCCATCACACAGCGGCGACGGAGGGCGCGTGAAAATTCTGGTGGTGGAAGACGAGGTCAAAACTGGGGAGTACCTGTGTAAGGGGCTGACGGAAGCGGGCTTTGTGGTGGATCGCGCCGACAACGGCCTCAACGGTTATCATCTGGCGATGACCGGCGATTACGACCTGCTGGTGCTGGATATCATGCTGCCGGACGTCAACGGCTGGGATATCGTGCGCATGCTGCGCTCCGCCGGCAAAGGTATGCCGATCCTGCTGCTGACCGCGCTGGGCACCATTGAGCACCGGGTAAAAGGGCTGGAGCTGGGCGCCGACGATTATCTGGTGAAACCGTTCGCTTTCGCCGAGCTGCTGGCGCGTGTACGTACCCTGCTGCGTCGTGGCGCGGCAACGATCGTCGAGAGCCAGTTTCAGATGGCCGATCTCACGCTCGATCTGGTTTCGCGTAAAGTCACCCGCGGCAACACGCGCATCACTTTGACCAGTAAGGAATTTACTCTGCTGGAATTTTTCCTGCGCCACCCGGGAGAAGTGCTGCCGCGCTCGCTGATCGCTTCGCAGGTGTGGGACATGAATTTCGACAGCGACACCAACGTGATCGACGTCGCCGTCAAACGCCTGCGCGCCAGAATCGATAACGACTTTACGCCTAAGCTGATTCATACCGTGCGCGGCGTCGGCTACGTGCTTGAGGTTCGCGATGAAGGCTAGCCTGCGCCGCCCGTTCTCGCTGGCGACCCGCCTGACCTTTTTTATCAGCCTGGCGACAATCGTCGCTTTTGCCGCCTTTACCGGCATTATGCTGCACTCGGTGGAAAAACATTTCGCCGAGCAGGACGTCAGCGACCTGAAGCAGGTCAACGCCACGCTCAACGCGCTGCTGACCGCGCCGGAAACCTCCGACGCGGAAAAAATGGCCAATATCGGCAGCGTGCTGGCGGGCTACCGTAATACCGCCGTGCTGGTGAGCACGCGCGATAACCCACAGCTTTACCGCTCCCCTGGAGGGCCGGATCTGTCGCCGATCCTCTCCAGCGCGCATTTCGCCGACGAGCTTAAGAGCGAACAGATGTTCCGCTGGACCGGCAGCGGTATGCGTCAGATGGCAGAGCACGGCGGTGACGCCAGCCATGCCACCACTTATCGGGTGATTGCGTCCACGGTCCGCGCGCACGACCAGACCTACACGCTGCTGACCGCGCTGTCGATCGACTTTCACCTTCACTATCTCGATCAACTCAAGCGCAATCTGATGATGATCGCGACCGTCATCAGCCTGCTGATTATTGTGATCGTGCTGATCGCCGTGCGTAAGGGCCACCAGCCGCTGCGCAACGTCAGCATGGCGATCAAAAATATTACGTCGGAAAATCTCGACGTGCGGCTGGATCCTAACGCGTACCGATCGAGCTGGAACAGCTGGTGATCTCGTTTAACCAGATGATCGGCCGGATCGAGGACGTGTTCCGCCGACAGGCCAATTTCTCCGCCGATATCGCCATGAGATGCGCACACCGATCACCAACCTGGTCACCCAGACCGAGATCGCGCTGAGCCAGCCGCGTACGGTGAAGGAGCTGGAAGATGTGCTCTACTCCAGCCTGGAAGAGTACAACCGGATGGCGAAAATGGTCAGCGATATGCTGTTTCTGGCGCAGGCGGATGAAAACCTGCTGATCCCGAGCGCGTGCCGCTGGATCTGCAAAGCGAAACGCTCAAAGTGTTTGAGTTCTTTGAAGCGTGGGCCGAAGAACGCGAAGTGAAGCTCTGTTTCGTCGGGCAGTCGTCGCTGATATCAGGCGATCCGCTGATGATTCGTCGGGCGATCAACAACCTGTTGTCTAACGCGATCCGCTATACCCGCGAGGGATGTCGGTCACCGTGCAGGTTGGCGAGATTGACGAACGCGTGGAGTATCGCGTTGAAAATCCCGGTACGCCGATCGCGGCGGAACATCTGCCACGTTTGTTCGATCGTTTTTATCGGGTCGATCCATCACGGCAGCGTAAAGGTGAAAACAGCGGGATCGGGCTGGCGATCGTGAAGTCGATCGTGCGGGCGCATGGCGGGAAAATCAGCGTGACATCTGACTCCGTTGCCACGCGCTTTATCATTGCGCTACCGCGGCTTTAGTCGCGGAGCCAGTGTAGCTTCTTGCCGAAACCCAGGGTGTTGTCGGTAAACTTCAGCTCGTCGAGACGAATCTCCCACACCGGAGCGGGAAGCATGCGGGCTACCGGGAAACGGCGGACATACAGCGCGCGCTTTTCATCGGCCTCTTCACCTTCCAGCAGACGGATTTCGCCTTTGAACTGCACGCCGCGGATCAGCGCCACCGTTTTGGGCTGGCCGTTTACCGTTCCCGCCACCAGGGCCTGCTTGCCGGTCATCTGCCCGTGGCGCGTGGTCTCTTCGCTCAACAGGTAGAACGCCACGCGCTGCGGGTCATAGACGTAGAACGCGTTGGCGCACCACAGCTCGCCTTCACTCGCCACGCACCAGCCAACAACGTGTTGTTTCGCCAGCCAGCGGCTAATGGTTGCCAGGGTTTCCATCTGTTCTCTCCGTTATGCTATGGTGCGTGCACCTACACAGACAGGTTGGCACACGTGCGTTGGTTTCTTTATCTCGTCCGCACTGAGGACGACAAATTGTACACCGGTATCACCACCGATGTTGAACGGCGATTTCACCAGCATCAGAGCGGCAAAGGGGCGAAAGCGCTGCGCGGCAAAGGCGCGCTGCAGCTAGCGTTTTCCGGTGAAGTGGGCGAGCACTCGCTGGCGCTGCGCCTGGAGTACCGCATCAAGCAGCTAACGAAGCGCCAGAAAGAGCGCCTCGTCGCAGGTGACGGTTCATTTGAAACGTTACGGGACAGCCTTAAACACGATTAAAGTGGTCGGAATACTCCACCAGACCGTGTACGCCGTTTAACGCATCGTCAGCCAGACGATGGACCATAAACGCCTCTTCGGTGCCCGGCCAGCGACAGCGCAGATCGTATTGTGCCGCACGTTCAAAGCCGAAACGGCCATACAGCGCCGGTTCGCCCAGCGTCACAACCGCCGCATAGCCAAACTCGTTCAGCGAATCCAGACCTTCGTAGACCATCTGACGCGCCAATCCCTGACCGCGGTAGGCTTCGTCAACCGCCAGCGGCGCCAGCCCCACCCACTGTAGCTCTTCGCCTTCGATGCTGACCGGGCTAAATGCCACATAGCCACAACGTGGCCTTCATCGTCAGTGGCCACCAACCCGAGCGTAATCAGGCCGTCTTCACGCAGCTCGCGCACCAGATTGGCTTCGCTATCACGGTTGAAGGTCCGACGCAGCAGCGCGTCAATGCCCGGGGCATCAATTCCAATTTCTACTCGAATCAGCATGGCTCACCTACCGATGTATGTTTGGTTTCTGATGGTGATTTTAGGCCAGCCTCAACGAAATCAGCCAGCTGCATCAGCATCACGCGCAGCGCTTTTGGCATCTGCTCAAGCTCGATGGCATCCATCAGATTTTTGACATAGAGACCCAGCTCCGTATCCCCTTCAATCACCAGTCGACGCTGGAAGAAGAGGGTATCCGGGTCCTGTTTGCGCGCAGCGATCATCAGCAGGTCGCTGGCATCCGCGCTGAAGCTCACGTCGGCTTGGGCCGCGTCGCTCACAATAAGCCGTTCATTCTCAACGGAAGTGAACCACTTCAGGCCAATGTCGCGCACTTCAATACTCAACCAACGGCCTTCCAGAAAATCCAGTTCGCCGTCATTCAATGCCTGACGGAACTGCCAGCTTAATACCTGCTGCAACACCTGGCGTTTAAGGGCGAACGGCGTCAATTTTACCGGAACGCTCATTAAACTCGGAGCAACATGAACCAGACGTGAACGCAGTTTATCCAACACAAGCTTTACTCCCTGAATGCAATAGTTCCGTTATTTTGCCATATCAGATAAACGACATAGCGGCGTAAATCAACAATTATGTCGTGAGGCCGAGGGATTATTGGCGCAATCAATACGCTTTTGTCTGCCTCAAATCAAAAATGATTAGCGTTAGGTTAACTAAAATTCCCATTCATTAACAATAATGCGCCCTGCTGGGCCGCTAACTCAGGAAGAATTATGGAGTTGCTCTGCCCTGCCGGAAACCTCCCGGCGCTTAAGGCGGCTATCGAAAACGGTGCCGATGCGGTGTATATCGGGCTGAAGGACGATACCAACGCCCGCCACTTCGCTGGCCTGAACTTTACCGAAAAGAAACTGCAGGAAGCCGTGAGCTTCGTGCATCAGCATGGCCGTAAATTGCATATCGCGATTAACACCTTCGCTCACCCGGATGGCTACGTACGCTGGCAGCGTGCCGTAGACATGGCCGCGCAACTGGGCGCCGACGCGCTGATTCTCGCCGACCTCGCTATGCTTGAGTATGCCGCAGAACGTTATCCGCATATTGAGCGCCATGTCTCCGTTCAGGCATCCGCAACCAACGAAGAGGCGATTAATTTTTATCATCGCAACTTTGACGTCGCCCGCGTGGTGCTGCCGCGCGTGCTTTCTATTCATCAGGTGAAGCAGCTAGCCCGCGTCACCCCGGTGCCGCTGGAAGTGTTCGCCTTTGGTAGCCTGTGCATTATGGCTGAAGGTCGCTGCTATCTCTCTTCTTACCTGACCGGCGAGTCGCCGAATACCGTGGGTGCCTGCTCACCGGCGCGCTACGTGCGCTGGCAGCAAACGCCACAGGGGCTGGAATCTCGCCTTAACGAAGTGCTGATCGACCGCTATCAGGACGGTGAAAACGCGGGCTACCCGACGCTGTGCAAAGGCCGCTATATGGTCGACGGCGAGCGCTATCACGCGCTGGAAGAACCCACCAGCCTCAATACGCTGGAGCTGCTGCCGGAACTGCTGGCGGCGAACATCGCCTCCGTGAAAATCGAAGGCCGTCAGCGCAGCCCGGCATACGTCAGCCAGGTCGCGAAAGTCTGGCGTCAGGCTATCGACCGCTGCATGGCTGACCCGCAAAACTTCGTTCCCCAGGCCGCGTGGATGGACACTCTCGGTTCGATGTCCGAAGGCACCCAAACCACCCTCGGCGCGTATCACCGTAAATGGCAGTAGGAATTCCCATGAAATATTCATTAGGGCCAGTGCTTTACTACTGGTCAAAAGAGACGCTGGAAGATTTCTACCAGCAGGCCGCCGCCAGCAGCGCCGACACCATTTATCTGGGCGAAGCGGTGTGCAGCAAGCGCCGCGCCACCAAAGTCGGCGACTGGCTGGATATGGCGAAAACGCTAGCCGCTGGCGGCAAGCAGGTGGTGCTCTCCACCCTCGCGCTGGTGCAGGCCTCGTCCGAGCTGGGTGAACTCAAGCGCTACGTTGAGAACGGTGATTTTCTGGTGGAAGCCAGCGATCTTGGAGTCGTGAATCTGTGTGCCGAGCGTAAACTGCCGTTCGTGGCGGGGCATGCGCTGAACTGCTATAACGCCGTGACGCTGCGCCTGCTGCAAAAGCAGGGCATGATGCGCTGGTGTATGCCGGTGGAACTGTCCCGCGACTGGCTGGTCAATCTGCTCAACCAGTGTGAAGAGCTGGGTATCCGCGATAAGTTTGAAGTTGAGGTGCTGAGCTACGGCCATCTACCACTCGCTTACTCCGCCGCTGCTTTACCGCGCGCTCGGAAGACAAACCCAAAGACGAGTGCGAAACCTGCTGCATCAAGTACCCGAACGGGCGCAGCATGCTGTCGCAGGAGAATCAGCAGGTGTTCGTGCTCAACGGCATTCAGACCATGAGCGGCTACGTTTACAATCTTGGCAACGAGCTAACGTCCATGCACGGACTGGTGGATATGGTGCGTCTGTCGCCGATGGGTAACGAGACGTTTGCCATGCTCGAGGCCTTCCGCGCCAACGAGAACGGCGGCGCACCGCTGCCGTTAACCGCCAACAGCGACTGTAACGGCTACTGGAAGCGTCTGGCCGGGCTGGAATTGCAGGCCTGATAAAACCGCTCACTTTGTTAACAACAGTGGTCAGATTTTAATGCATTATTAAAGATGCAGCTTTTCTGGCCGGGTGCGCCCGGTTGGAACAAGACCTTCAATCTGATGACTATGCTGTAGCAAAGTGAGCCTTTATGACTGACAAAACCGTTGCTTTCTCGGTGCTCGATCTGGCGCCGATCCCCAGGGTTCCTCAGCGCGAGAAGCCTTCTCCCATTCGCTCGACCTCGCCCAGCTCGCTGAAAAGCGCGGCTATCATCGCTATTGGCTGGCCGAACACCACAACATGGTGGGTATCGCCAGCGCGGCGACCTCGGTGCTAATTGGCTATCTGGCCGCCAACACCACTACCCTGCACCTCGGCTCCGGCGGCGTCATGCTGCCCAACCACTCGCCGCTGGTGATCGCTGAGCAGTTCGGCACGCTCAATACGCTGTATCCCGGACGTATCGATCTCGGCCTTGGCCGCGCACCGGGCAGCGATCAGCCCACTATGCGAGCACTGCGCCGTCATATGAGTGGCGATATCGATAACTTCCCGCGCGATGTGGCGGAACTGGTGGACTGGTTCGACGCGGTCGACCCTAACCCGCAGGTGCGCCCGGTTCCTGGCTACGGCGAGAAAATTCCGGTGTGGCTGCTTGGCTCCAGCCTGTATGGCGCGCAGCTCGCCGCACAGCTCGGCCTGCCGTTTGCCTTCGCCTCGCACTTCGCGCCGGATATGCTGTTCCAGGCGCTGCATCTCTACCGCACGAACTTCAAGCCATCGGCGCGGCTGGAAAAACCGTACGCAATGGTGTGCATCAACATTATTGCCGCCGACAGTAACCGCGACGCGGAATTCCTCTTCACCTCCATGCAGCAGGCATTCACCAGGCTGCGTCGCGGGAGACCGGACAGTTGCCAGCACCGATTCAGCAGATGGAACATTTCTGGTCACCGTCGGAGAAATACGGCGTCGACCAGGCGTTACGGATGTCACTGGTGGGCGATAAGGCGAAGGTGCGCCACGAGCTGGAGTCCATTCTGCGCGAAACGCAGGCGGATGAGATTATGGTCAACGGGCAGATTTTCGATCATCAGGCGCGGCTGCATTCGTTTGACCTGGCGATGGATGTAAAGCAGGAATTGTTGGGGTAGTGCGGTTTATTCCGCTCACCCCGCCTCTCCCCAAAGGGCGAGGGGAAAACCGCACCGAGTAGTCCCTCTCCCCATGGGAGAGGGTTAGGGTGAGGGGCTAATGCCTTACTGATAAACCGGCAGCAGGTTAAAGCTCGACAGCACATGCACCAGCGCGTTACCCACGCCAAACACCAGAATCAGCGCAATCATCGGCTTTCCACCCAGACGCGGAATTTCGGGCTACCGAAGCGCTTACGCGATTTACGCGCCAGCAGCGCCGGCACAATTGCCGCCCAGATGGTTGCCGCCAGACCCGCATAACCGATGGCGTACAGGAAACCGTTCGGCCACAGCAGGCCACCGATAATCGGCGGCAGGAAGGTCAGTAGCGCGGTTTTGAAACGCCCCAGCGCGGAATCGTCGAAGCCGAACAGGTCTGCCAGGTAATCAAACAGGCCGAGCGTTACGCCGAGGAAGGAGCTGGCCACCGCAAAGTTAGAGAACACCACCAGCAGAAGATCCAGACCACGGCTGTTCAGTACGCCGCTTAACGCCTGCACCAGCACATCAATGTTACCGCCCTTCTGGGCAATGCCGATAAATTCTGGACGCGGGATGTTACCCATCGTGCCCAGTAACCAAACGGTATAGAGCATCAGCGCCAGCAACGTTCCGTACACCAGACACTTCACGATGGTGCGCGGATCTTTACCGTAATACTTCATCAGGCTCGGTACGTTACCGTGATAACCGAACGACGCCAGGCAGAATGGCAACGTCATCAACAGGTAAGGCGTATAGCTGGCGTGGCTTTCGGCAACGTTAAACAGCGTGGCGGCGTTACGTGGCCCATCAGGCTACCGAAGGTCAGGAAGAAGGTAATCACCTTCGCGCCCAGTACGATGGCCGTCATGCGGCTCACCGCTTTAGTACTCAACCAGACAACAAACGCCACCAGCAGCGCGAAGCCAAAGCCTGCTGCTCGTGCCGGCACGTTCAGCGACATCTCGGCAAAGGTGTGGTGCAGAATCGAGCCGCTCGCCGAAATATAGGCGTAGGTCAGGATGTAGAGCACAAAGGCAATAGAGATGCCGTTTACCACGTTCCAGCCTTTGCCCAGCAGGTCTTTGGTGATGGTGTCAAAACTGGAGCCAATACGATAGTTGAGGTTCGCTTCAAGAATCATCAGCCCGGAGTGCAGCATGCAGAACCAGGTAAACACCAGCGCCGCCATCGACCAGAAGAACCACGCACCAGACATAACCACCGGCAGGGAGAACATGCCCGCGCCAATGATGGTGCCGCCGATGATCACCACGCCGCCAAGCAGCGAGGGTGACGTTTGGGTGGTGGTTAGTGTCGCCATACAGCCTTCTCTCCAGTGAATAATTTTGCTACTGCATTTTAATGCGTTGCACTGTACCAGTACACGAGTACAAAAGAAATAAAAAAAGCCCCAATCATGACGATCGGGGCTGTATATTTTACTTTACGCTTTTAAGCCGTCTGGCTTATGCGTCACCGCCGAAACGGCGACGACCTGCGGAGTCGTCACGACGCGGCGCAGCATCATCACGGCGCGGGCCACGGCTGCCTTCACGACGTTCGCCGCTGAAACGACGACCATCACCACGACCACCTTCGCGACGCTCGCCACCGAAGCTACGGCCGCCTTCACGACGCTCACCGCCGAAGCTACGACCACCTTCACGACGTTCGCCGCCGAAGCTGCGACCGCTACGCTCTGGGCGCGGCTGGGCATCACCGATCAGCTGCATGTTCATCGGCTTGTTCAGGATGCGGGTACGAGTAAAGTGCTGCAGTACTTCGCCCGGCATGCCTTTCGGCAGTTCGATGGTGGAGTGGGTACCGAACAGTTTGATGTTACCGATGTAACGGCTGCTGATATCGCCTTCGTTAGCAATCGCGCCCACGATATGACGAACTTCAACGCCGTCATCACGGCCCACTTCAATACGGTAAAGCTCCATATCGCCAACGTCACGACGTTCGCGCTTCGGACGATCTTCACGGTCGCCACGGTCACGCGGACCACGATCGTTGCGATCGCCACGACGCTCGAAGCGGTCATCACGGTCACGGAACTCACGTTTCGGACGCATCGGCGCATCTGGCGGAACGATCAGAGAACGTTCGCCCTGTGCCATTTTCAGCAGCGCAGCGGCCAGCGTTTCCATATCCAGCTCTTCGCCTTCTGCGGTCGGCTGAATTTTAGCCAGCAGGCCACGGTACAGATCCAGATCGCTGCTTTCCAGCTGCTGCTGTACTTTCGCCGCGAATTTTTCCAGACGGCGTTTGCCCAGCAGTTCTGCGTTCGGCAGTTCCACTTCCGGAATGGTCAGCTTCATGGTGCGTTCGATGTTACGCAGCAGACGACGCTCGCGGTTCTCAACGAACAGCAGCGCACGACCCGCACGGCCCGCACGACCGGTACGGCCGATACGGTGAACGTAAGACTCGGAGTCCATCGGGATGTCATAGTTCACAACCAGGCTGATACGTTCTACGTCCAGACCACGTGCTGCCACGTCGGTTGCAATCAGGATATCCAGACGACCGTCTTTCAGACGCTCCAGAGTCTGCTCACGCAGGGCCTGGTTCATATCACCGTTCAGCGCAGCGCTGTTGTAGCCATTGCGCTCCAGCGCTTCTGCTACTTCCAGGGTCGCGTTTTTGGTACGTACGAAGATAATCGCCGCATCAAAGTCTTCCGCTTCCAGGAAACGCACCAGCGCTTCATTCTTACGCATGCCGTACACAGACCAGTAGCTCTGGCTGATGTCCGGGCGAGTGGTGACGCTGGACTGAATGCGTACTTCCTGCGGCTCTTTCATAAAGCGACGAGTAATACGACGAATCGCTTCCGGCATGGTGGCGGAGAACAGCGCGGTCTGATGACCTTCCGGGATCTGCGCCATGATAGTTTCAACGTCTTCGATAAAGCCCATGCGCAGCATTTCATCTGCTTCATCCAGCACCAGGCCGCTCAGCTTAGAGAGGTCCAGGGTGCCGCGCTTCAGGTGGTCCAGCAGACGACCCGGGTACCGACAACGATTTGCGGCCCTTGACGCAGGGCGCGCAGCTGCACGTCATAACGCTGGCCGCCGTACAGGGCAACCACGTTTACGCCGCGCATATGTTTAGAGAAATCCGTCATTGCTTCAGCGACCTGAACCGCCAGTTCGCGGGTCGGTGCCAGCACCAGAATCTGTGGCGCTTTCAGCTCAGGATCAAGATTGTTCAGCAGCGGCAGAGAGAACGCCGCCGTTTTACCGCTACCAGTCTGGGCCATGCCCAGCACGTCACGACCAGAAAGCAGGTGTGGGATACACTCAGCCTGGATCGGAGATGGTTTTTCGTAACCCAGATCGTTAAGGGCTTCAAGGATAGGAGCCTTCAGGCCCAGATCTGCAAAAGTGGTTTCGAATTCAGCCATGTAGTACAAGTGCCTCGATATTAATGGCGGCCAGTCTACATAACTCATCATGAAATTGATCTGCAATTTTCATTGAAAAGTGTGAACCGGCTCAAAGTAGGTGTATTAACGAACAACAACGCCCTCACCCGCGAAGGTGATGGCAATCAAAAAGATTACGGGCTGATGTAGTCGTCAGCTATTGCTGGTCCGATTCTGCCAGGTCATCTTGGTCCTGGCCCAGGAGCGATAATTCCAACAATGCGTATCGGTGCTCAACGTAGTTATGTACGTTGTTGGCAACCGCCAGTTTGAACAGTGCCGTAGCGCTGTCCTTGTCCCCAAGACTTAGGTAATACTTACCTAAATAGAAGTTGGTTTCACTGAGATGCTCAGCGAGCGAGGTGTTATCCGTTGCGTCCGCCTTCAGGCGCTCCATTAACGTTTTTTCGTCAATGTTGCCTAAGTAGAACTCGACAATGTTCCATCCCCATTGTTCTTTATCCGATTTCTCGAAGCGTTGCTTCAACGCATCTTTTGCCTGCTTCTCGTCGAGCTTCTGCTCGGCAAGATAAAGCCACAGGCTGCGGAAAGGATCATTGGGATCGTCTTGATAAAACGCCAGCAGATCATCTTGCGCTAACTTCGCACGGCCACCGTAATAAAGCGCGATGCCGCGGTTCAAGTGCGCATAATTGTAAGTTGGATCAAGCTCAAGTACAGAATCAAACGCTTCATAGGCAGCATCAAAATTGCCTGCCTGCGTTAAATAAATGCCTAAGTAATTGAATACTTCAGGCATATCAGGTCGGATAGCAAGCGCTTGTGAAAAATCATTTCGCGCTAATGCCCTCAGACCGAGACTATCATACAACACTCCGCGCTCATATAAAAGCTGTGCGCGTTCGTCATCGGTTAAAGCCCGACTGGCAAGAATTTGTTCCATGCGTGCCAGGATTACTTCCTGCTGTAACGTCGGTTGCAATGGCACCGCGAGGACTTCACTTTTACGCCAGGCAGAGTTGCTACATCCTGCCAGCGTGAGTGCTGTCGCCACGAAACACCAGCGCAAAAAAGGCTTCATTTCCCACTCCCGAAGACAACAATTGGATGAACGTCCTGTCCCCCGCATGCAAACAAGGCATCCAGCCAGCGAAATGTGCCCTCCGCAAACGCGGAGGGCAAAAGGCAAACCTTACTCGCCTTGTTCCGCTGCCGGAGCTTCCGGTGCGGCGGCAGGCTGAGACTGCTCGGTTGCTTCTTTAATGCTCAGACGGATACGGCCCTGACGGTCAACTTCCAGAACCTTAACCGGTACTTCCTGGTTCATCTGCAGGTAGTCGGTCACTTTCTCAACGCGCTTGTCAGCGATCTGAGAGATGTGTACCAGACCTTCTTTACCGCCGCCGATGGCCACGAAGGCACCGAAATCAACGATACGGGTCACTTTACCATTGTAGATACGACCCACTTCGATTTCTGCGGTGATCTCTTCGATACGACGGATAGCGTGTTTCGCTTTCTCGCCGTCGGTCGCTGCGATCTTCACCGTACCGTCATCTTCGATTTCAATGGTGGTGCCGGTTTCTTCGGTCAGGGCACGGATAACAGAACCGCCTTTACCGATAACGTCTTTGATCTTGTCCGGATTGATCTTGATGGTGTGGATACGCGGAGCGAACTGAGAAATATCACCGCGCGGCGCGTTAATCGCCTGTTCCATCACGCCCAGGATGTGCAGACGGGCACCTTTAGCCTGGTTCAGCGCAACCTGCATGATCTCTTTGGTGATACCTTCAATTTTGATATCCATCTGCAGTGCAGAGATACCGTCGCGGGAACCCGCCACTTTGAAGTCCATATCGCCCAGGTGGTCTTCGTCGCCCAGGATGTCAGACAGAACAACAAAGTTGTCGCCTTCTTTCACCAGACCCATCGCGATGCCCGCAACGGCTGCTTTGATCGGCACGCCTGCGTCCATCAGCGCCAGGGAAGCGCCACATACGGAAGCCATAGAGGAAGAACCGTTAGATTCGGTGATTTCAGAAACCACACGAACGGTGTACGGGAACTTGTCGCCTTCCGGCATCACTGCCAGCACGCCGCGCTTCGCCAGACGACCGTGACCAATTTCACGACGCTTCGGAGAACCGACCATGCCGGTTTCGCCTACGGAGTACGGAGGGAAGTTGTAGTGGAACAGGAAGTTGTCAGTACGCTCGCCCATCAGTTCATCAAGAACCTGCGCGTCACGTGCGGTACCCAGGGTCGCGGTAACCAGCGCCTGCGTTTCACCACGGGTGAACAGCGCAGAACCGTGAGTACGCGGCAGAACGCCGGTGCGCACGTCCAGACCACGGATCATGTCTTTTTCGCGGCCATCGATACGCGGCTCGCCTGCCAGTACGCGGCTACGAACAACATTTTTCTCGATAGCGTGCAGGATTTCGCCCAGCTCGTTAGCGTCCAGGGTTTCGTCTTCCGCCACCAGAGTCGCGATGGTTTCAGATTTGATCACGTCAACCTGAGCATAACGCTCTTGTTTGTCGGTGATGCGGTAAGCGTCGCTCAGGCGAGATTCTGCCAGCGCAGCCACGCGCGCGTTCAGCGCTTCGTTAACGGCTTCCGGCTGCCAATCCCAACGCGGTTTACCCGCTTGTTTAACCAGCTCGTTGATCTCTTTGATAACGATCTGCTGCTGTTCGTGACCGAATACGACAGCGCCCAGCATGGTGTCTTCGCTCAGCAGTTCTGCTTCAGATTCAACCATCAGTACGGCAGCTTCGGTACCGGCAACCACCAGATCCAGCTTGCTTTCTTTCAGCTCGTCTTGAGTCGGGTTCAGCACGTACTGGTCATTGATGTAACCTACGCGCGCAGCACCGATTGGGCCGTTGAACGGAATACCGGACAGGGACAGCGCAGCAGATGCGCCAATCATGGCAACGATGTCTGGGTTAACCTGCGGGTTAACGGAAACAACGGTCGCGATAACCTGAACTTCGTTAACGAAGCCTTCCGGGAACAGCGGACGAACCGGGCGGTCAATCAGACGCGCGATCAGGGTTTCACCTTCGCTCGGACGGCCTTCACGACGGAAGAAGCTACCCGGGATACGACCAGCAGCGTAGGTACGCTCCTGATAGTTAACGGTCAGCGGGAAGAAGTCCTGGCCTGGTTTCGCTTTTTTCTGACCCACAACGGTAACGAATACCGCAGTGTCATCCATGCTAACCATTACGGCGGCAGTTGCCTGGCGCGCCATCATGCCGGTTTCCAGGGTTACGGTATGTTGGCCGTACTGGAACTTACGAACGATCGGATTAAGCAAAATTCTATCCTTTCTTAATAATTGGCGGCACACCCCGTGGCGTGCCGACCGATGGAACCGATCTTCTTTGCATCCTCGCGACTAATGACAACCCTAACCGACGCCGGGTAAAGCCTCTCATTAGCCGCGCGAACCTCTGCAACGAAGAATATGTACAACAACAATACATTATACCCGTTATCTTTCAAAATACTGCTGTGTTGGTAATTTCAGCTCAATTTTGTCTCAACGAGATGCAGACAAGCAGGATTACCAGAACGCCAGGCAGCGTCTTGCGGGTACACTTTCTTATAAATTGCGGTCGTCCAGTGGAAAAAAGGGGCCATAAAGGCCCCTCTTTCTGAAACTCGCTAGAATTAGCGACGCAGACCCAGACGCTCGATCAGCGCGGTGTAGCGTGCAACATCTTTACGTTTCAGGTAGTCGAGCAGTTTACGACGCTGAGAAACCATGCGCAGCAGACCACGACGGCTGTGGTGATCTTTTTTGTGCTCTGCAAAGTGACCCTGCAGGTGGTTGATCTGTGCAGTCAGCAGTGCAACCTGAACTTCGGTAGAACCGCTGTCGTTCGCGCCACGACCGAACTCAGAAACGATTTGTGCTTTAGCTTCAACGCTTAGAGACATTTTGAACTCCAAATTTAAAAGAAAGAAAGGGTGCCGATCTCTAATTCAGCAGCCCCTGAGATAACGCTTGCCAATTGTTAAACAATTAAGCAGACGTTAAGCCGCGATATTCTACTCGCAGCGCCCGGTTATCGCAAGCCACAGAACCTGGCTTACTCGGGTATTCAACCACCAGACGGCGTGGAGCCACGCGGCCTTCGTCGTCGATTTCACCCATACCGAGGAATTTACCTTCGTCGCCTTCCGTCACGCGCACCAGCCCTTCCAGCGGCGCGCCGGAGGTCCGTACCGGATTACCATTTTTAAAGTAAACCGCTGACGTTACAGGGATATTCACCACCGGATAGTCCGAAGCGGGACTGTCCATCGGCATCAATAACGGATCGAGTAATTCCGCCGCCGGAATGCCCTGCTGTTCGGCCTGTTCAACCAGTTCGCGCAGCTGTTCCAGCGTGACCATACGCTCGACCGGGTATTTGCTGACTGCCAGGCGACGCAGGAAAATTACGTGCGCGCCGCAGCCAAGCTTTTCGCCCAGATCGTCAATGATGGTACGAATATAGGTGCCTTTGGAGCAGTGAATTTCCAGCTCCAGCTCGTTCCCTTCATGACGAATAAACAGCAGTTCGTAGACGGTAATCGGGCGCGCTTCACGCGGCACTTCAATGCCCTGACGAGCATATTCGTAGAGCTTTTTGCCCTGGTACTTCAGCGCGGAATACATGGACGGCACCTGCTGGGTGTCGCCACGGAAGCTCTCAAGCGCCTCTGCCAGCTGCGCATCGCTGAAAGTCACCGGACGCTCTTCGACGATCTGCCCGTCGGCATCCGACGTATCGGTACGCTGACCTAAGCGCGCAATCACGCGATAGCGTTTGTCGGAGTCCAGCAGATACTGGGAAAACTTGGTCGCTTCACCGAGGCAAATCGGCAGCATACCGGTCGCTAGCGGATCCAACGCGCCGGTATGTCCGGCGCGATTGGCATTGTAGATGCGCTTCACTTTCTGCAGTACATCATTGCTGGATGCGCCCTGCGGCTTATCCAGCAACAGCACGCCGTGAATATCACGGCCGCGACGACGAGGACGACTCATCAGTCCTCCTTGCTGTCGTCCGGGTTCACACGACGTTCTTCGTCATGCTTCACCACGTTAGTCACCAGGTTGGACATGCGCATCCCTTCGACCAGCGAGTTATCGTAGAAGAAGGTTAGTTCCGGCACGATACGCAGGCGCATGGCTTTACCCAGCAGAGAGCGGATGAAACCAGAGGCTTCCTGCAGCGCTTTGATGCCAGCTTTGACGGCCGCTTCATCTTTGTCGTTCAGGAAGGTCACAAACACTTTGGCATAGGCCAGATCGCGGGACATTTCAACACCGGAAACGGTGGTCATCATGCCCAGACGCGGATCTTTAATTTCGCGCTGCAGGATGATTGCGATCTCTTTTTGCATCTCCTGGGCCACGCGCTGCGGGCGACCAAATTCTTTCGCCATAATAAATTCTCCAGACAAAAAAGGGCTTATCAGCCCCTTTTGAAATAGTTGCCGGGTGGCGCTTCGCTTCCCCGGCCTACAATCGGCAATCTAAACGAAGATTAAGCGATGGTACGTTGGATCTCGATGATTTCGAACACTTCGATCATATCGCCAACGCGAACGTCGTTGTAGTTCTTCACGCCGATACCACATTCCATGCCGTTACGGACTTCGTTAACGTCATCTTTGAAGCGACGCAGGGATTCCAGCTCGCCTTCGTAGATAACCACGTTGTCACGCAGAACGCGGATCGGGTTGTGGCGCTTGATGGTACCTTCGGTAACCATACAGCCAGCGACCGCACCGAATTTCGGTGATTTGAACACGTCACGCACTTCAGCCAGACCAATGATCTGCTGTTTCAGTTCCGGAGACAGCATGCCGCTCATTGCCGCTTTCACTTCGTCGATCAGGTTATAGATGACGGAGTAGTAGCGCAGATCCAGGCTTTCTGCTTCGATAACTTTACGCGCAGAGGCGTCAGCACGAACGTTGAAGCCAACCAGAATCGCGTTGGATGCCGCAGCCAGGGTCGCGTCGGTTTCGGTGATACCACCTACGCCAGAACCGATGATCTTCACTTTCACTTCGTCGGTAGACAGTTTCAGCAAGGAGTCGGAAATCGCTTCCACAGAACCCTGTACGTCGGCCTTCAGTACGATGTTCACTTCGTGAACTTCGCCTTCGGTCATGTTGGCGAACATGTTCTCGAGTTTAGATTTCTGCTGACGAGCCAGTTTAACTTCACGGAATTTACCCTGACGATACAGAGCAACTTCACGCGCTTTCTTCTCGTCACGAACGACGGTCACTTCGTCACCGGCAGCCGGAACACCGGACAGACCGAGGATTTCCACCGGAATGGACGGACCCGCTTCCAGCACTTCCTGACCCAGTTCGTTACGCATCGCACGAACGCGACCGTATTCGAAGCCACACAGAACGATGTCGCCCTTGTGCAGAGTACCTTCACGAACCAGAACGGTTGCAACCGGACCACGACCTTTATCCAGGAAGGATTCGATTACCGCGCCGCTTGCCATACCATTACGTACCGCTTTCAGCTCAAGAACTTCAGCCTGCAGCAGGATAGCGTCCAGCAGTTCGTCAATACCGGTACCCGCTTTGGCGGATACGTGAACGAACTGGCTCTCGCCGCCCCACTCTTCCGGCAGGATGCCGTACTGGGACAGTTCGTTTTTAACGCGATCCGGATCCGCTTCTGGCTTATCGATTTTGTTCACTGCAACCACAACCGGCACACCCGCCGCTTTCGCGTGCTGGATTGCTTCGATAGTCTGCGGCATCACGCCATCGTCTGCTGCGACAACCAGAACAACGATATCCGTTGCCTGCGCACCACGAGCACGCATTGAGGTAAACGCGGCGTGACCCGGGGTGTCGAGGAAGGTGATCATACCGTTGTCGGTTTCAACGTGGTATGCACCGATGTGCTGGGTAATGCCGCCCGCTTCGCCAGAGGCCACTTTCGTGGAACGAATGTAATCCAGCAGAGAGGTTTTACCGTGGTCAACGTGACCCATGATGGTCACAACCGGTGCGCGCGGTTCAGCCGCAGCGCCGGTGTCACGGTCGCTCATTACCGCTTCTTCCAGCTCGTTTTCACGACGCAGGATAACTTTGTGGCCCATCTCTTCGGCAACCAGCTGTGCGGTTTCCTGGTCGATGACCTGGTTGATGGTGGCCATGGCGCCCAGCTTCATCATCGCTTTGATGACCTGAGAACCTTTCACCGCCATCTTGTTAGCCAGTTCGCCAACGGTGATGGTTTCGCCAATCACAACGTCACGGTTAACGGCCTGAGCCGGCTTCTGGAAGCCCTGCTGCAGTGCGGAACCTTTACGCTGCTTGCCGCCTTTACCCCGCGAACAGCGGCGCGCGCTTCTTCACGATCGGCTTTGGATTCGGCGTGTTTGTTGCCTTTTTTCGCCGGACGCGCAGCTTTCGCATTGCGGCCACGGCCACGGCCGCCTTCTACTTCACGGTCGTTTTCGTCTTCTGCCTGACGGGCATGCTGAGAAGTGGTGACGTGATAGTCGCTGGTGTCCTCAGTAGGCTCAGCGGCATCCACACCGTTCTTCTCGTTTTCTTCTGCCATGCGGCGCGCTTCTTCCGCAACGCGACGGGCTTCTTCTTCAAGCTTGCGACGCGCTTCTTCTTCCGCTTTGCGCTTCAGCTCGGCAGCTTCATTTTCACGGCGGGCTTTTTCAGCCTGGGCGGTTTTGGTCATATCGTCGGTCTGTTGATTGCTCACTTTGTCTTTTTCCGCAGCTTCACGTTTCGCTTTATCAGCGGCTTCACGATTAGCTTTTTCTGCGGCCTCACGTTCAGCTTTTTGTTGCGCCTCGCGTTTAGCTGCTTCTTCAGCTTCACGACGGGCTTGCTCTTCCGCTTCACGCTGCGCCTGCTCTTCCGCGGCCAGGCGTTCAGCCTCTTGCGGATCGCGTTTCACAAAGGTGCGTGTCTTGCGGACTTCGATTTGTACCGATTTGCTTTTCCCACCGGTACCTGGAATGTTGAGAGTACTGCGCGTTTTGCGCTGCAAAGTCAACTTATCCGGCGCAGAACCATTTTCACGGTTCAGGTGCGCCAGTAAGGTTTGTTTCTCTTGTGCGGACACAGAGTCGTCAGCAGACTTCGGGATGCCAGCGTCAGCAAATTGCTGTACCAGGCGATCTACCGAGGTCTCAATCTCTGCGGCCAGCTTTTTTACGGTTACATCTGTCATGCTGTTCCTTCCTGCTACAGTTTATTACGCTTCGTCGCCGAACCAGCAAATGTTACGCGCAGCCATAATCAGCTCACCCGCTTTCTCGTCGGTTAACCCTTCGATATCAGACAGGTCGTCAACGCCTTGTTCAGCGAGGTCTTCCAGCGTACAAACACCACGAGCGGCCAGTTTGAAAGCCAGTGCGCGATCTAACCCTTCCAGGTTCAGCAGATCGTCAGCCGGTTTGTTGTCACCGAGGCTTTCTTCCTGGGCAAGTGCCAGAGTGGTCAGGGCGTTTTTCGCGCGTTCACGCAGCGCCTCAACGGTCGCTTCGTCCAGACCATCAATTTCCAGCAGTTCTTTCATCGGCACATAGGCCAGTTCTTCAAGCGTGGAGAAGCCTTCTTCTACCAGCACGGTGGCGAACTCTTCATCAATATCAAGATATTTGGTGAAGGTATCGATAGCCGCGTGCGCTTCAGCCTGGTGCTTCGCCTGCAGGTCATCAACGGTCATCACGTTGAGTTCCCAACCGCTCAGCTGAGAAGCCAGACGGACGTTCTGACCGTTACGGCCAATCGCCTGCGCCAGGTTACCCGCTTCTACCGCGATATCCATGGTGTGCTTGTCTTCGTCAACCACAATGGATGCCACGTCAGCCGGAGCCATCGCGTTAATCACGAACTGCGCCGGGTTGTCGTCCCACAGCACGATATCGATACGCTCGCCGCCCAGTTCGGTCGAAACCGCCTGCACGCGCGCGCCACGCATACCGACGCAAGCACCGACCGGGTCGATACGCTTGTCGTTGGTTTTCACCGCGATTTTGGCACGAGAGCCAGGATCGCGAGCGGCGGCTTTAATTTCGATAACTTCTTCACCGATTTCCGGCACTTCGATGCGGAACAGTTCGATCAGCATTTCCGGCTTGGAACGGGTGACGAACAGCTGCGCACCGCGCGCTTCCGGACGTACAGCGTACAGAACGCCGCGGATACGGTCGCCCGGACGGAAGTTTTCACGCGGCAGCATGTCTTCACGCAGGATCACAGCTTCAGCGTTACCGGCCATCCCTTCGGATTTCACTTCCAGAGAGATGTTGTCGCGGTTCACTTTCTTCACCACGCCAGTCACGATTTCGCCTTCCTGGTCGCGGAACTGATCGACAACCATCGCGCGTTCAGCTTCACGCACTTTCTGAACGATAACCTGTTTCGCGGTCTGTGTGGTGATACGGTCGAAGGTTACAGATTCGATCTGGTCTTCAACGTAGTCGCCGACGTTCAGGCTTTCATCTTCGAAGCGTGCCGCTTCAAGGGTAATTTCTTTGGTTGGCTGGGTCACTTCTTCAACAATGACCCAGCGACGGAAAGTATCGAAGTCGCCGCTGCGACGATCGATTTCAACGCGTACGTCGATTTCCTGTTCGTATTTTTTCTTTGTCGCCGTTGCCAGCGCACTTTCCAGCGCTTCGAAAATCTTCTCACGCGGCAGCGCTTTCTCGTTGGAGACGGCTTCAACAACAGCCAAAATTTCTTTGTTCATCGGGGCCTTTCACCTCAATCCAGACTGTTAAAAGTGGGGAACCAGGTTCGCCTTCTGGATGTTACTCAGCGCGAACACTTCATCTTTGCCTTCGACTGTCACAGTGATCATCTCACCGTCTACCGCTTTGATAATGCCCTGCCACTTACGACGGTTCTGTACCGCCATGCGCAGGACCAGCGTCACCTCTTCACCCAGGAAACGCACATAGTGTTCAGCGGTGAACATAGGACGGTCGAGGCCCGGAGAGGAAACTTCCAGGTTGTAAGCCACAGTAATAGGATCTTCGACGTCCATCACCGCGCTTACCTGGTGGCTCACATCAGCACAATCATCAACATTGATGCCATCTTCACTATCAATATAGATGCGCAGTGTGGATGTGCGACCGCGAATAAATTCGATGCCGACCAGTTCGTAGCCCAGGGCTTCAACCGGCGCTGTAATCATCTCTGTTAATTTTTGCTCTAATGTGGACAAACCCACCCCCAAGACATAAAAAAAGGGCCTAAAGCCCAGTTATTCTGTAGTCAGATAACAAAAAACCCCGATAAATCGGGGCTTTAGATAACTGAACCCTATAGCCGCAACTGCGGCCTGGAGAACCTTCCGAAAGAATTTTTTTTCAAATCCAGCTACGAAGGCCTAAGTCTTCACAGTATATTTGAAAATGAACTCTAAGGGAAAGTGGTTGCGGGGGCCGGATTTGAACCGACGACCTTCGGGTTATGAGCCCGACGAGCTACCAGGCTGCTCCACCCCGCGCCTGAAACGTGGCAAATTTTACGCGTTTTGAGTAAAAAATGCAAATAATGCTGGGATTTGGTACCGAGGACGGGACGTAAAATCGACCTGTAGTATAGTGATGTGGCTCACAGCTTGTCAACCTCACATTCTATGCAGAAGAAATGCGCTGCAGATCGCGGTAGGGTAATGCTGGTAACCTTCGCTGCCGACGCGGATTTTTTGAATAAAAATGCATGAATCCCTTCCGGTCCATGACAAAACATGATTAAATGAAAACTCATTTATTTTGCATAAAAATTCACTGACAGCGAAACGCGATTTCTCCTTCAGTCAATCACGCAGGGTTTTACTTTATGACGACGATTCTCAAGCATCTTCCGGCAGGTCAACGTATTGGTATCGCCTTCTCTGGCGGTCTCGACACCAGCGCAGCGCTGCTGTGGATGCGACAAAAAGGCGCGGTCCCTTATGCATATACTGCAAATCTGGGCCAGCCAGACGAAGATGATTATGATGCGATTCCTCGTCGTGCTATGGAATATGGCGCAGAGAACGCCCGTTTGATCGACTGCCGTAAACAGCTGGTTGCCGAAGGCATCGCGGCGATTCAGTGTGGCGCCTTCCACAACACCACCGGCGGCCTGACCTATTTTAATACCACCCCGCTGGGCCGCGCCGTGACTGGCACCATGCTGGTTGCCGCCATGAAAGAAGACGGCGTGAACATCTGGGGCGACGGCAGCACCTATAAAGGCAACGATATTGAACGTTTCTATCGTTATGGCCTGCTGACCAACGCCGAACTGCAGATTTACAAACCATGGCTCGATACCGACTTTATCGACGAGCTGGGCGGCCGTCATGAGATGTCTGAATTTATGATCGCCTGCGGCTTCGACTACAAAATGTCCGTCGAAAAAGCCTACTCCACCGACTCCAATATGTTGGGCGCGACGCACGAAGCGAAAGACCTCGAGTTCCTGAACTCCAGCGTCAAGATCGTCAACCCGATTATGGGCGTGAAGTTCTGGGACGAGAGCGTGAAGATCCCGGCGGAAGAAGTGACCGTCCGCTTCGAGCAGGGCCACCCTGTAGCCCTGAACGGTAAAACCTTCAGCGATGATGTTGAGATGATGCTGGAAGCGAACCGCATCGGCGGCCGTCACGGTCTGGGCATGAGCGACCAGATCGAAAACCGTATCATTGAAGCGAAAAGCCGCGGCATCTATGAAGCCCCGGGGATGGCGCTGCTGCACATCGCTTACGAGCGTCTGCTGACCGGTATTCACAACGAAGACACCATTGAACAGTATCATTCTCATGGTCGTCAGCTGGGTAAACTGCTGTATCAGGGCCGCTGGTTCGACTCGCAGGCGCTGATGCTGCGTGACGGCCTGCAACGTTGGGTCGCCAGCCAGATCACCGGTGAAGTGACGCTGGAGCTGCGTCGCGGCAACGACTACTCCATCCTGAACACCGTGTCTGACAACCTGACCTATAAGGCTGAGCGTCTGACTATGGAGAAAGGCGAGTCCGTGTTCTCACCGGACGATCGTATTGGCCAATTGACCATGCGTAATCTGGACATTACCGATACCCGTGAGAAGCTGTTCGGCTACGCGAAAGCGGGTCTGCTAACCGCATCTTCCGCGACCGGTCTGCCGCAGGTTGAGAATCTGGAAAACAAAGGCAAATAAGCCCGCATCGTTGATGCAAAAGGCCGCGTAAGCGGCCTTTTTTATTGCCTTGTGTTAGCGGTCACTAACGGCGCCGCCATTCGCCCGGTGTCAGGCCGTAGTGTTTTTTAAAACTCTTCGAGAATGAGGCTAGCGACTGGAAACCACAGCGCTCGGCAATCACCTCCAGGCGAGCCTGGCGGTCCTGATGCAGTAATCGAGCTGCCAACGCCATACGTAACTGCGTTAACCAGGCCTGCGGCGTCAAATGATAGGCGCGGGCAAAATGACGGGCAAAGGTCGCGCGGGATAAAAACGCTCTGGCCGCCATACTCTCCAGCGTCCACGGCTGTTCCGGCGTCGCCAGCACGGCGAGTACGGCAGGCATCAATCGTTCATCGCTCATCAACCTCAGCAGGCCGCCCGGCGGTGCTTCCGCGCCTAGCAGCGTTCGCAATAGCAGGACCAGCAGCGTTTCCCCGAGGCTTCGGACGATAGCGCTGCCGCCGGGATGATCCGCCAGGCTTTCACGAACCAGCACGTTGAGCAGTGTTTCCAGCTCCGGGCAGTCCTCACGTTCATCGGTATGCAGATGAATCAGTTCGATGTCCTCCGCAAACAGCCAGCTTACGTGCGGGCCAAAATAGAACTCGCCGCATAGCATCTCCAGGGCTTCACTGTCGGACCCGGTACGCATTTCGGTCAGCGTGCCGTTAAAGCGATGAGCGACCGGCAATACCTGTCCCCACTCCACCAGGCTTTCCATCAGATGCGGCGAGCCGTGCGGCAGCATAATCACATCGCCCGCCCGCATTTGCCGCGTCTCTTTGCCGACGGTTAATCGCCCTTCGCCGCTGAGCACAAAGTGCCAGGGAACCACACCCGCCCGCATCTGATTGTGTCCCGCCTGCCAGCGACCGCCAAAGCGGCAGTGCAAATTCACTTCGCAGCGCGGCATCAGCAACGTTAAGAGATGGCTAAGACTGTCCATACGACTCCTGAGACGATAAGACAAAAAGATGAGACGAAGAACGCCAGTCTACCACGCCGTCGTGACCTAAGATGTCCCCATGCCACAACAAACCCTCGAACAACAGGAGTAAACCATGAGCCGTTTAGCAGAGATTCGTGAACAAGATGCCACCGGTAAAGCCGCTGAGATTTTTGGCGGGATCAAAAAAGCGATGGGCAAAGTGCCAAATGCCTACCTGACCATCGGCGGACACTCCCCGGCGGCGTTACAGCAGGCGCTGGCACATAATGCCATGCTGCATAAAGGCAGCCTGAGCGCCAGGGAACTGGAGGCGATTAACCTCTCCGTCAGTGAAGCCACCGGCTGTGATTACTGCCTGGCAGCCCACACGATGATGGCGAAAAAAGCGGGCTTCAGCGGTGAGCAGATCCACGCGCTGCGCCGAGGAGATTATACTGAAGACGCACATCTCGCTGCGCTGGTGAAATTCGCGCAAACGCTGGTGAGCACCACCGGCACGCTGCCGGAAGCGGACGTCACCGCGCTGAAGCAGGCCGGTTTTAACGACCAGCAGGTGATTGAGATTATCAGCGCCGTCAGCGCGATTCTGTTCACCAATATGGTGAACCGGGTAAACGATACGGTCGTTGATTTCCCGAAAGCCGATTAGGTCCGTTTTCTACAGACGAAAAAAAGACGCTTTTCAGCGTCTTTCTTTCGGAATATTGGTACCGAGGATGGGACTCGAACCCACAAGCCCGTTAGGGCACTACCACCTCAAGGTAGCGTGTCTACCAATTCCACCACCTCGGTACAGAATACTTAGTGCGGGATATCGCTGGTCGGCTGAGCCGGAGCCGCTGGCTGAGTGGTTTGCTCAGTCTTCGGTGCAGTCAGGTTATCCCACTCGCTTCCTTTATTGGTCTTGTTGCTGTTGATGTTGCCCAGAACCAGACTGATGATGAAGAACAGCGTCGCGAACACAGCAGTCATACGGGTCATGAAGTTACCAGAACCGTTAGAACCAAACAGTGTAGCGGAAGCGCCTGCTCCAAAGGAGGCTCCCATATCAGCGCCTTTACCTTGCTGCAGCATAACGAGGACCACAAGGCCAATCGCTACAATAAGGAAAACAACTAAAAGAGCTTCGTACATAATCAACCTGTTCCTTGCGGGACACCGCGTACCAAGTGCTTCGACCAATTAAGCGGGACATTTAAGTTTCCCACTGAAGCGGGTGTGAATACTAACCAAAGCGAATGGCCTTCGCAAGGGCAATTTCCACACATTGTATCAACTGCGGAAAAAAACAGCAAAACCACGCATTGTCTACAATAAAAAGGCGGCAAGCGCCGCCTTTTTAGTCACTTAGGTCACGGCTTAAGCCGCTTTTACCGCATCAGCAATACGATGGGCAAGCTCGGTGACCTGCGCTTCGTCTTCGCCTTCCACCATCACACGAATCAGCGGCTCGGTGCCGGATTTACGCAGCAGCACGCGGCCTCGGTTACCCATCGCGGCTTCCGCTTCAAGGGCCGCCGTCTTCACCGCATCGCTTTCCAGCGGGTTGGATTTACCATCGGTGTAACGCACGTTGACCAGCACCTGCGGGAACATTTTCATGCCGCTGCACAGATCGTGCAGGCTCATGTGGTTACGCACCATGGCGGCGACCACCTGCAGGCCAGCAACAATGCCGTCACCGGTGGTGGTTTTGTCCAGCAGAATCACGTGGCCAGAGTTTTCCGCGCCAATGCGCCAGCCTTTCTCCTGCATTTTTTCCAGCACGTAGCGATCGCCCACTTTCGCCCGGGCAAACGGAATACCCAACTGCTTAAGCGCCACTTCCAGCCCCATGTTGCTCATCAGAGTGCCGACCACGCCGCCGCGCAGTTGGCCCTGACGCAGGGCTTCACGGGCGATGATATACATGATCTGGTCGCCATCAACCTTGTGGCCCTGGTGGTCAACCATGATGACGCGGTCGCCGTCGCCGTCGAGCGCGATGCCAACATCGGCTTTTTCTGCCAGTACGCGAGCCTGTAACGCGCGTACGTCAGTGGCGCCCACTTCTTCATTAATGTTCACGCCGTTCGGCTCGCAGCCAATAGCAATAACGGTCGCGCCCAGCTCACGCAGCACGTTCGGCGCGATATGGTAGGTCGCGCCGTTGGCGCAGTCGACCACCACTTTCAGGCCATTCAGGCTCAGTTCGTTCGGGAAGGTGCCTTTGCAGAACTCAATGTAGCGACCCGCAGCGTCGACGATGCGGCTGGCTTTGCCCAGCTCAGCGGAGTCCACGCAGGTGATTTCTTTTTCCATTTCGGCTTCAATCGCTTCTTCGACTTCATCCGGCAGCTTGGTGCCGTCGATAGAGAAGAACTTGATGCCGTTGTCATAGAACGGGTTATGCGATGCCGAGATAACGATGCCAGCTTCGGCGCGGAAGGTGCGAGTCAGATAAGCGACCGCAGGCGTTGGCATTGGGCCAGTGAACGAGGCTGACAACCCCGCCGCCGCCAGACCAGCTTCCAGTGCGGATTCCAACATATAGCCAGAGATACGGGTATCTTTACCAATGATGATTTTGCGTGAGCCGTGGCTTGCCAGCACCTTGCCTGCCGCCCATCCTAACTTCAGGACGAAATCAGGGGTGATCGGCGCATCGCCTACGCGACCACGGATCCCATCGGTACCAAAATATTTGCGATTACTCATAACGTTTATTTCCCTTCGCAGACAGGGTGGCCTCAACCACACGCATCGCTTCAACAGTTTCTTTGACGTCGTGGACGCGAACAATGTGCGCGCCCTGCATGGCAGCAATCACCGCGCACGCCAGACTGCCGCTAAGGCGCTCCGACGGCCCCACGTTTAGCAGCTGACCAATCATCGATTTGCGCGACATACCGACGAACAGCGGCAGGCCGAAATGATGGAATTCTGACAAACGCGCCAGTAATGCATAGTTATGGAGAGATTTTTACCGAAACCGAACCCCGGGTCGAGCAACAATTTATCTTTTGAGATCCCCGCCTGCTCGCAGCGAGCAATTTGTTCTACAAAATAACGGTTCACTTCAGCAAAGACATCGTCGTATTTCGGCGCGTCCTGCATGGTTTTCGGATTGCCCTGCATATGCATCAGCGAAACGGGAAGCCCGGTTTCGGCCGCCGCCTCCAGCGCCCCGGTTCACTCAGTGAACGAATGTCATTGATGATATGCGCCCCGGCGCGGGCAGACTCACGGATCACTTCCGGTTTGGAGGTATCGACGGAGATCCACACTTCAAAACGCTGAGCAATGGCTTCCACTACCGGGATCACACGGTCGAGCTCTTCTTCAACGCTGACGTCCAGTGCGCCCGGACGGGTAGACTCTCCTCCTACGTCGACGATCGTTGCCCCGGCGTTAATCATCAGATTTGCATGTTTCACCGCCTCAACCAGCGTGTTGTGCGTGCCGCCGTCGGAAAAGGAGTCCGGCGTGACGTTGAGGATCCCATGACGTGAGGATGGGAGAGATCCAGGATAGAGCCCTGGGCGGTGAGTTTCATAGCGAATCCTTTTGTTATCTATTTCTTCAATATAAAAAACCCCGGGCAAGCCCAGGGTTTCAGATGATGCACAGTCTTCCACGAGGGAGAACTTATTTGTCGCCCAACTGCTCTGACATGGTGCCAGAGTCCGGCGCGCGCGGTTCATCAACCGGACGCGGTGCACTCGGCTTGCCGGTGCTGCCAGAGTTGTTGCTGTTGGACGAACCCGGTTCTTCCCAACCCGCTGGCGGACGAACGTCGCGGCGAGCCATCAGGTCGTCAATCTGCGGCGCATCGATGGTCTCATATTTCATGAGCGCATCTTTCATTGCGTGCAGAATGTCCATGTTGTCGTTCAGCAACTGACGCGCACGACCGTAGTTACGTTCGATCAGCGCCTTCACTTCCTGGTCGATGATACGCGCGGTTTCATCGGACATATGCTTCGCTTTGGCTACAGAGCGGCCCAGGAATACTTCGCCCTCTTCTTCCGCATACAGCAGCGGACCGAGTTTGTCGGAGAAGCCCCACTGAGTCACCATGTTACGCGCCAGGTTAGTCGCGACTTTAATATCGTTCGACGCCCCGGTAGAAACATGTTCGGCACCGTAGATGATCTCTTCCGCCAGACGACCGCCGTACAGGGTGGAGATCTGGCTTTCCAGTTTCTGACGGCTGGCGCTGATTGCGTCGCCTTCAGGCAGGAAGAAGGTCACACCCAGCGCACGACCGCGCGGAATGATGGTCACTTTATGGACCGGATCGTGTTCCGGCACCAGGCGACCGATAATCGCGTGGCCCGCTTCGTGGTAAGCGGTGGATTCTTTCTGCGCTTCCGTCATCACCATGGAGCGACGTTCCGCACCCATCATGATTTTGTCTTTCGCTTTTTCGAACTCAACCATCGACACAACGCGCTTGTTGCCACGAGCAGCAAACAGCGCCGCTTCGTTCACCAGGTTCGCCAGGTCTGCACCGGAGAAGCCAGGGGTACCACGAGCAATGATTGCCGCGTCGATATCCGGCGCCAGCGGTACGCGACGCATGTGTACTTTCAGGATCTGTTCACGACCGCGAACGTCCGGCAGACCAACCACAACCTGACGGTCGAAACGGCCAGGACGCAGCAGCGCTGGGTCAAGTACGTCCGGACGGTTAGTTGCCGCAATAACGATGATACCTTCGTTACCTTCGAAGCCGTCCATCTCAACCAGCATCTGGTTCAGGGTCTGCTCACGTTCATCGTGACCACCGCCCAGACCAGCGCCACGCTGGCGGCCGACGGCGTCGATTTCATCGATGAAGATGATGCACGGTGCCGCTTTCTTGGCCTGTTCGAACATGTCACGCACACGAGATGCGCCGACACCGACGAACATTTCCACGAAGTCAGAACCGGAAATCGTAAAGAACGGCACCTTCGCTTCGCCAGCGATCGCTTTCGCCAGCAGCGTTTTACCGGTACCCGGAGGGCCGACCATCAGGACGCCTTTCGGGATTTTACCGCCCAGCTTCTGGAAGCGGCTCGGTTCGCGCAGATACTCAACCAGCTCACCCACCTCTTCTTTCGCTTCGTCGCAGCCTGCAACGTCGGCAAAGGTGGTTTTAATCTGGTCTTCCGTCAGCATGCGCGCTTTGCTCTTGCCGAACGACATGGCGCCTTTGCCACCGCCGCCCTGCATCTGGCGCATGAAGAAGATCCAGACGCCGATAAGCAGCAGCATCGGGAACCAGGAAATGAAGATCGAAGCCAGCAGGCTCGGCTCTTCTGGCGGCTCGCCAACCACTTTGACGTTTTTCGTCAGCAGGTTGTCAAGCAGCTTCGGATCGTTAACCGGGATGTAAGTCGTGTAACGGTTACTATCTTTCTTGGTAACGTTGATCTCACGTCCGTTGATACGCGCTTCGCGAACCTGGTCGTTATTGACCTCTTGCAGGAAGGTAGAATAATCCACCTTATGGCTGTTCGATTCGCTGGGCCCAAAGCTCTGGAATACTGACATCAGCACAACGGCAATGACCAGCCAGAGTATTAGGTTTTTCGCCATGTCACTCAAGGGATTAACCTCTTATTACAACTGTGTTAAAAACAGCGTCAGGATACTCTATATCCAGTTTCTTTCAAACTTTCGTTTGAAAAACCACCGTCTATGATTTTCGCCCGGTCGCTACAATGTACACTTCACGTGAACGCGCACGCGAAGAGTCCGGCTTACGAACTTTAACCTTCGTAAACAGGGAGCGAATTTCCCTTAGATACTCATCGAAGCCTTCGCCCTGGAACACCTTCACTACAAAACTTCCGCCTGGCGCTAGCACATCACGAGCCATTTCAAGCGCCAGTTCCACCAGATACATGGCCCGGGGGATATCAACCGCCGGCGTTCCGCTCATGTTTGGTGCCATATCTGACATGACAACCTGTACTTTACTGTCACCTACGCGTTCCAGTAATGCCTGCATGACGAGTTCATCACGAAAATCGCCCTGAAGGAAGTCCACACCAACGATTGGATCCATAGGTAAAAGATCGCAAGCAATAATGCGGCCTTTACCACCAATCTGCGTGACCACGTACTGTGACCAGCCACCCGGTGCAGCACCGAGGTCGACAACCGTCATCCCCGGCTTAAAAAGTTTGTCACTTTGCTGTATTTCATCAAGTTTAAACCAGGCACGGGAACGTAACCCCTTTTTCTGTGCCTCTTGAACATATTTATCGCTAAAGTGTTCCTGAAGCCAGCGGCTTGAGCTGGCAGAACGCTTTTTACCTGTCATTTAACATTCCCATCGGGACAGTTCATCGTAGCCTTTTGGCGTAAATTTCTACGCGCCATTTGGCGATATATGGGAGATGGCGGTAGAATGACCCGTTTTCAATCCCAACGTAAGCAAAAATATACGATGAATCTGAGTACTAAACAAAAACAGCACCTGAAAGGTCTGGCACATCCGCTCAAGCCGGTAGTTATGCTTGGCAACAATGGTTTGACCGAAGGGGTACTGGCCGAGATTGAACAAGCGTTAGAGCACCATGAACTTATCAAGGTGAAAATCGCCTCGGAAGATCGCGAGACCAAAACCTTGATCGTGGACGCTATCGTGCGCGAAACCGGCGCCTGTAACGTACAGGTCATCGGTAAAATGCTGGTGCTTTATCGCCCTGGTAAAGAACGCAAAATCTCGCTGCCACGTTAAGAATATCCTAATTTCTGACACAACATTGTGTTAAATGAGGGTTTTTCTTTACGAGGGCTAGCAACATGCCACGCTCTTATGCTTGATAAAAGGCCGCTATGCGGCCTTTTTCTTATCTTTACACTCAGTCAACATTTTCAGTGTTGAACAAAATTTACAGATAATCCACTGCGATGATTTCGAACTCAACTTCACCGCCCGGTGTACGGATGGTAACTACGTCGTCCTGCTCCTTACCGATAAGGCCACGGGCGATCGGCGAGTTCACAGAAATCAGGTTCTGTTTGAAGTCCGCTTCATCATCGCCCACGATGCGGTAGGTCTGTTCTTCATCGTTATCCAGATTCAGCACCTTCACAGTTGCACCAAAGATAACGCGGCCGTTATTCGGGATCTTAGTGATGTCGATAACCTGCGCATTAGACAGTTTCGCTTCGATATCTTTGATACGGCCTTCGCAGAATCCCTGCTGTTCGCGAGCAGCATGGTACTCCGCGTTCTCTTTCAGGTCGCCGTGCTCGCGTGCTTCGGCGATGGCCGCAATGATTTCTGGGCGACGTACAGACTTGAGAAAGTCCAGTTCTTCACGCAGTTTTTCTGCACCACGAAGGGTCATCGGAATAGCTTGCATTGTTATACCTCTTAAACATTCCTGTTGGGAGCGGTTCGCCCCGCTCCGGCCGCTAAGCCCGCCTGGGTCGCTATCAACACCAGGCCAGAAGCAAAAGAAAACCGACCCGGGTACGAAGCCCCAGGTCAGCAGTAATTTTTAATTTGATACGCATTTTACCCCGAAGTTCACTACGGGTCATCGTTTACTTTACAGGGCGTTGGCCGTAGTATGACGGCTTGTTTCCAGGTTGTTAGCGCGAGATTATGCGATTTTCCAGATTTATCATCGGATTGACCACCAGTATAGCGTTTAGCGTTCAGGCCGCGAATGTTGATGAGTATATCAATCAGCTTCCCGCCGGGCCAACCTCGCGCTTTTGGTGCAGAAAGTGGGCGCCCCGCGCCGTTGATTGATTACCACGGCCAGCAGATGGCGCTACCGGCCAGTACCCAGAAGGTGCTCACCGCGCTGGCGGCCCTGCTGCAACTTGGCCCTGATTTCCGTTTTACCACTACGCTTGAGACCAAAGGCAGCGTCGATAACGGTACGCTAAAAGGCGACCTGATTGCGCGATTTGGCGGCGATCCGACGCTAAAACGCCAGGATATTCGTAATATGGTGGCGACGCTGAAAAAATCCGGTGTACAAACTATCGACGGCAACGTCCTGATCGATACCTCGATCTTTGCCAGCCACGATAAAGCGCCGGGCTGGCCATGGAACGACATGACCCAGTGCTTTAGCGCACCGCCGGCAGCGGCGATCGTCGACCGCAACTGCTTCTCCATTTCGCTCTACAGCGCGCAGAAGGCGAACGATCTGGCGTTTATTCGTATCGCCTCTTACTACCCGGTCGTTATGTTCAGCCAGGTGCGGACGCTGGCAAAAGGCTCGCCGGATGCGCAGTACTGTGAGCTGGACGTCGTCCCCGGCGATCTCAACCGCTACACGCTCACCGGCTGTCTGCCGCAACGTGCTGACCCGCTACCGCTGGCATTTGCCATTCAGGACGGCGCCAGCTATGCCGGGGCGATCATCAAAGACGAGCTGAAGCAGGCAGGCATAACCTACACCGGTACGCTGCTACGCCAGACGCTGGTCAACGAGCCGGGTACGGTAATCGCCAGTAAGCAGTCGGCACCTTTGCACGACCTGCTGAAGATCATGCTGAAAAAATCGGACAACATGATTGCCGATACCGTGTTCCGCATGATTGGCCATGCGCGCTTTGGCGTGCCGGGCACCTGGCGCGCGGGATCCGATGCGGTGCGGCAGATCCTGCGCCAGCAGGCAGGCGTCGATCTTGGCAACACGATTATCGCCGACGGCTCCGGCCTGTCGCGCCACAATCTGATCTCACCAGCCACGATGATGCAAGCGCTACAGTACATCGCCCAGCATGATAACGAGCTGAACTTTATCTCAATGCTGCCGCTTGCCGGCCATGATGGTTCGCTCCAGTACCGTGCGGGCCTGCATCAGGCGGGCGTCGATGGCAAAGTCTCGGCAAAAACCGGCTCACTGCAGGGTGTGTATAACCTGGCAGGCTTCATCACCACCGCCAGCGGGCAGCGTATGGCCTTTGTGCAGTATCTGTCGGGCTACGCGGTGCCGCCAGCCGATCAGCGTAACCGCCGTATTCCGCTGGTGCGATTTGAGAGTCGGTTGTACAAAGATATCTATCAAAACAACTGATAGTGATGCAGCCGGATGGCGCTTGCGCTTATCCGGCCTACGTCCCATATAAACAAAACGGGCCGCATTTGCGGCCCGTTGAATATTCCAGGCCGGATAAGACGCGTTAGCGTCGCCATCCGGCACGAGGATTAACGCTTGTAGATGAACTCAACGCCTTCTTCGTCGTCTTCATCCCAATCGTCGTCCCACTCTTCGTCTTCAGCTTCTGCGGCGACTTCGTCAAGCTGCTGACGGTGGTAATCGTCCCACATGAACTCAACTTTCTCTGGCTGTTTCGCTTCTTCCTCCTGAGCAATTGGGTTCTCAATGATGAAGTTCATCACGTCCCAGCACAGGTCTTTGACACCCACCTGACTTGCCGCGGAGATCAGGTAGTACTTGTCTTCCCAGCCCATCGCTTCCGCAATCGCTTTAGCTTTAGCTTCGGCTTCCGCTTTGTCCATGGTGTCAATCTTGTTGAACAGCAGCCAGCGTGGCTTATTCGCCAGTTTCTCGCTGTATTTCTCCAGCTCACCAATGATGATTTTCGCGTTCTCAGCCGGATCGGAGCCGTCGATCGGATCGATATCGATGATGTGCAGCAGCACGCGACAGCGCTCAAGGTGCTTCAGGAAGCGAATACCGAGGCCCGCGCCTTCGGATGCGCCTTCAATCAGCCCCGGGATATCGGCAATGACGAAGCTCTTCTCGTTATCGACGCGGACCACGCCGAGGCTCGGCACCAGCGTGGTAAACGGATAGTCCGCCACTTTCGGCTTCGCTGCGGAGACGGCGCGGATAAAGGTCGATTTACCGGCGTTCGGCATCCCCAGCATCCCCACGTCCGCCAGCAGCATCAGTTCCAGCTGCAGATCGCGCTTGTCGCCCGGGTACCCATGGTTTTCTGACGCGGGGTACGGTTTACGGACGATTTAAAACGGGTGTTGCCCAGACCATGCCAGCCGCCCTTAGCCACCATCAGACGCTGACCGTGTTTGGTCATGTCGCCCATGGTTTCACCGGTGCCCTGATCGATAACACGCGTACCGACCGGTACCTTGATGGTCACGTCTTTACCGCGTTTACCGGTGCAGTCGCGGCTTGCGCCGTTCTGACCACGCTCAGCGCGGAAGGATTTTTCAAAACGGTAGTCGATCAGGGTGTTCAGGTTCTCGTCGGCTTCCATCCATACGTCGCCGCCGTCACCGCCGTCACCGCCGTCCGGGCCGCCTTTCGGAATATATTTTTCACGGCGGAAGCTCACGCAACCATTACCGCCATCACCTGCTACGACCAGGATCGTTGCTTCATCAACAAACTTCATTTTACTCTCCGTAAATCATTCGCCTGCGCGGGGTAACGGAACAACCGCTTCACGCTTACGCCACCGCCCCAAAGACGATGACCAATGGCGGAATACATCGCGCCCGCAACCACGACAAACGCACCGAGGTAACCTAAAAGGTTCAACATCGGTCTGGCGAAGAAATCGGGCCAGGCCATTGATAATAAATCTGAAAATAACAGAGTGAACAGCGGAGTCAGTGTGACTAACGCGCTCACCTGTGCCGCCTGCCAGCGCGCCATGGCTTCCGCCAGCGCCCCGTAGCCGACCAGTGTGTTCAGACCACAAAAGATCAGACAGGCTAACTGCCAGTCGCTCAGTTGCCCGATAACCTCAGGCTTCGCTAACGGCAGCAGTGCAATCGTACATAAAGTGTACAATAAAAAGAGGATCTGCTGTGACGCCATCCGCCGCAATAACACCTTTTGCGCGACGCCGTAACTCACCCAGACCATCGCCGCACCGACACCAAAGATAACGCCCCAGGTGTAATCGGTCAGGCGGGTAAAAATTTCGATCAGGCTGGTGTTAAAGAACATCACCAGCCCGCAAATCAGCATGGTCGCGCCAATAATCTGCGTACCGCGCATCTTCTCTTTGAGGATAAAGACGCTTGCTACCATCATACCAACGGGAGAAAGCTGGCCAATCACCTGTGACGCCGTTGGGCTAACATACTGAAGCGATGAGCTAAACAGCACGAAGTTGCCAAACAGCCCGCCGGTGGCGATCAGCAGCAGTACCAGCCAACGCGGGTCACGGAAGAGCCGCAGGGACGGCAGCTTGCGCTTCCAGGCCAGGATGAGCCCCAGACCACAGCTCGCCATCAGAAAGCGGTAGAAAACGACGGTAGGCGGTTCCATGACTTCCAGAACCTGCTTCATCGCAATTGGCAATGCTCCCCAACAAACCGCCGTGGTGAGCGCCAACACAATACCTATGCCCGCCTGTTGCTTCATACCGGATTTCCTACCCTGAAACAGCGCTACAGACCATCATTTACCTGGCGTCGAATGTAAAAAGCCCCGCAACGTGTTGCGGGCTTTTATCCGTTACCGGGACGCGAATAACTTATTCAGCAACGATGCTGATATATTTACGGTTATTCGGACCTTTAACTTCAAATTTCACTTTACCGTCTGCTTTAGCAAACAGAGTGTGGTCTTTGCCGCAACCAACGTTGGAGCCAGCGTGGAATTTGGTACCACGTTGACGAACGATGATGCTACCAGCCAGAACTGTTTCACCGCCGAAGCGTTTTACGCCCAGACGTTTAGCTTCTGAATCGCGACCGTTACGAGTCGAGCCGCCAGCCTTTTTATGTGCCATTTAATCTGCTCCCTTAACTTAAGCGCTGATGCCAGTGATTTTCACATCAGTGAACCACTGACGATGGCCCTGCTGCTTACGGTAGTGTTTACGACGACGAAACTTAACGATTTTAACTTTCTCGCCACGACCGTGAGCAACAACTTCAGCTTTGATAACGCCGCCATCAACGAAAGGAACGCCGATTTTGACTTCTTCACCGTTTGCGATCATCAGAACTTCAGCGAATTCAACAGATTCGCCAGTTGCGATGTCCAGCTTTTCCAGGCGAACGGTCTGACCTTCGCTTACTCGGTGTTGTTTACCACCACTTTGGAAAACCGCGTACATATAAACTCCGCTTCCGCGCACATCTTCGTGTGATTCAGAGTGCGCTATAAATATTCACAATAGGGCGCGAATATTACGCAAAACGCGAGCCTTTGACAAGTGCTACCATCAATAGATGCAGAAAAAAAACACAACGCGCACGGCAACGTTTATCTGTCGCGTTTTTTCAGTACAATCGTAGCTACAACTCTAACGTAAAACCTTCGTTATCCCGTATGGATAAGTGGTAAACAGGACATTAAGCCCGGCTTTTGCGATGAATTTACAAAAAATCAATGAGTTAACCGCGCAGGATATGGCGGGAGTCAATGCGACGATTCTTGAGCAGCTCAACTCGGACGTCCAGTTGATCAACCAGCTAGGCTATTACATCGTTAGCGGCGGCGGAAAACGGATTCGTCCTATGATCGCCGTGCTGGCCGCCCGTGCCGTTGGCTATCAGGGGAACGCCCACGTCAAGATTGCCGCGTTAATCGAATTTATTCATACCGCGACGCTCCTGCATGACGACGTCGTTGATGAGTCCGACATGCGCCGCGGCAAGGCCACGGCCAACGCTGCCTTTGGGAATGCGGCCAGCGTGCTGGTTGGCGACTTTATCTATACCCGCGCCTTCCAGATGATGACCAGCCTCGGTTCGCTCAAAGTGCTGGAAGTGATGTCTGAAGCGGTCAACGTCATTGCAGAAGGTGAAGTCCTTCAGCTCATGAACGTCAACGACCCGGACATCACCGAAGAGAACTACATGCGTGTGATCTACAGCAAGACCGCACGTCTGTTCGAAGCCGCCGCCCAATGTTCCGGTCTGCTGGCTGGCTGTACGCCGGAGCAGGAAAAAGGTTTACAGGATTATGGCCGCTACCTGGGTACCGCCTTCCAACTGATCGACGACCTGCTCGACTACAGCGCCGATGGCGAAACGCTGGGTAAAAACGTTGGCGATGACCTCAACGAAGGCAAACCAACGTTGCCGCTGCTGCATGCCATGCGCAACGGCACGCCGGAACAAGCGCAGCTGATTCGTGGAGCTATTGAACAAGGTAATGGCCGACATCTGCTGGAACCGGTGCTGGAAGCGATGGCCGCCTGCGGCTCGCTGGAATGGACACGCCAGCGTGCCGAAGAAGAAGCCGATAAAGCGATTGCCGCCCTGGCTCCGCTACCTGATACCCAATGGCGCGATGCGCTTATTGGCCTCGCTCATATGGCTGTCCAACGCGATCGCTAATCCCTCTCTCCCGCGCAACGCGCGGGAAAGTTCCTGAAAACTCCAAATAACGTTTTCTCGCGCCTGAAAATTAACGTTTTCCTAATTTAATACAACTTACACGAACTTTTTAGAATCTTACTGAAAAGCGCGTTACAGTACATTCCTCGCCCAACATGACGATTTAAACAGCGCTCTCAGGGAGGAAGTATGGATAAGTTAATCGACTGGCATCCGGCGGACATCATTGCCGGGCTGCGCAAAAAAGGTACGTCAATGGCCGCAGAATCACGCAAAAACGGCCTGAGTTCGTCAACGCTCGCCAACGTGCTCTCACGCCCCTGGCCTAAGGGTGAAGTGATTATCGCGAAGGTGCTGGAGACGGAGCCATGGGTCATCTGGCCATCACGATATCACGATCCGGTTACCCATGAGTTTATCGATAGAACGCAGGCGATGCGCCAGCAGAAGAAGAAATAATGGGATAAAGCGCCCTCCAGACTCTCCAGAGGGCGCTGAATAGCAGCAGCGATTACTCGCCTTTTACGCGTTCAATATTGGCGCCGAGCGCGCGCAGCTTATCTTCAATGCGTTCGTAGCCGCGGTCAATGTGGTAGATGCGGTCAACGATAGTGGTGCCCTGAGCAATACAGCCCGCCAGCACGAGGCTTGCCGATGCGCGCAGGTCGGTTGCCATCACCTGAGCGCCAGAAAGCTGCTCAACGCCGTGGCAAATCGCGGTGTTGCTTTCGATTTCCGCACGCGCGCCCATACGGATCAGTTCCGGAATGTGCATGAAACGGTTTTCAAAGACCGTTTCCGTAATCACGCCGGTTCCTTCCGCCACCATGTTCAGCAGGGTGAACTGTGCCTGCATGTCGGTCGGGAACGCCGGATGCGGCGCAGTACGCACGTTCACCGCTTTCGGACGTTTGCCGTGCATATCAAGGCTAATCCAGTCTTCGCCGACTTCAATATCCGCACCGGCTTCGCGCAGCTTGGCCAGCACCGCATCCAGCGTATCCGGCTGGGCGTTGCGGCAGACAATTTTGCCGCCGGAGATCGCCGCCGCCACCAGGAAGGTGCCGGTTTCAATACGGTCAGGCAGGACGCGATACACGCCGCCGCCCAGGCGTTTCACGCCTTCGATGGTGATGCGATCGGTCCCTGCCCCGTCACTTTCGCGCCCATCGCGTTCAGGAAGTTCGCCGTATCGACGATTTCCGGCTCGCGCGCGGCGTTTTCAATGACCGTGGTCCCTTCCGCCAGCGTTGCCGCTGTCATAATGGTGACGGTCGCGCCGACGCTGACCATATCCATAACGATATGCGCGCCTTGCAGACGACCATTGACGGACGCCTTGACGTAACCTTCTTCCAGCTTAATTTCCGCGCCTAACTGCTCAAGACCAGAGATGTGCAGGTCGACCGGACGCGCACCGATAGTGCAACCACCCGGCAGAGAAACCTGCCCTGGCCAAAACGCGCCACCAGCGGCCCAGCGCCCAGATAGAGGCGCGCATGGTTTTCACCAGGTCGTAAGGTGCGCAAAATACGTTGACCGAGCCGGCATCAATCCATACAGAACCGTTACGCTCAACCTTCGCACCCAGCTGCGTCAGCAGCTTCATGGAGGTGTCGACATCTTTCAGCTTCGGTACGTTCTGGATCTCTACCGGGTCTTCTGCCAGCAAAGCGGCAAAAAGAATCGGCAGGGCAGCATTTTTGGCGCCGCTAATGGTGACCTCGCCCTGAAGGCGGGTTGGCCCCTGCACACGAAATTTATCCATCAAATCTAATCTCTGTTAAGTATTCACGTTCGCCACCGGGAAAGCGTTACCGCTTTCCCCATGGCTCAAAAACCGTTGAGTTTGCGATCGCGCGCCCACTCTTGCGGGTATACGCTTTGATCGACAGGGCATGAATGCGGTTGTCCGCAAGATACTCCATCAGCGGCCATAGATAGTCTGCTGCTTCTTAACCCGGCTCATGCCCTCAAACATCTCACCCACGGCAATCACCTGGAAGTGGCTACCGTCGCCAGAAACGAGAACTTCCTGAAGGGAGAGTGCATTCATCAGCACGGTCTGAATTTCATTATTTTCCATAGGTTCACATTTCATTTGAGAGTGAAAACAGCCCACATCTTAGAGGAAAGTGGCGCAGTCTTAAACAAGCAAAAAGCCCATCGTTAAGATTGATGGGCTTTAGGAACATTAGCAGCAATAACGTGCTGAAATTTTTAAGGGATCATATCTTCAGGCAGATTATACAACCGTTTCAGCGTCGCCACTTTTTCACTCACACCTTCCAGGCGTACCTTGCGGCCCTGGGAATGAATCAGGTCAACCAGGTGCACTAACAGCGCCAGGCCTGCCGTATCGACGCGGCTAAGGCCATTGAGGTCGATTACCGAAACGCCCTGCGTGGCTTCATTTCTGGCGTCCCACAGGGGCGCCAGAAAGTCCTGATCCAGTTCGCCAAGCAGCGTCAGGCGTTCGCCATCGCGCGTCCAGCTAAGCTCTTCAGCCATTATTTTTTCTGTTCCAGGGTGATCGGCTGCGCAGAGATGGATTTCAGCTGTGCGGTCAGGCCATCAATACCTTTGGTACGCAGCAGGTCGCTCCACTCGTTCTGTTTGGTGGTGATCATGCTCACCCCTTCAGCAATCATATCGTACGCCTGCCAGTTACCCGTCTGGGTGTTTTTACGCCACTGGAAGTCCAGGCGCACCGGCGGACGACCGTTCGGGTCGATGATGGTCACGCGAATAGGCACGATGGTCGCGTCGCCCAGCGGCTGTTCTGGGGCAATCTGGTAGGTCTGGCCGTGGTACATCGCCAGCGCCTGGCCGTAAGCCTGCTTCAGGTATTCACGGAAAGCGGCGAAGTAAGCTTCACGCTGTGCCGGAGTCGCATCTTTGTAGTAGCGGCCCAGCACCAGCGCGCCGGCGTATTTTACCTGTACGTACGGCAGCAGTTCCTGGTCGACCACGTCGCGCAGGTAGTTCGGGTTAGAACGAATCTTAGGTTGTTCATTCTTCAGACGATCGAACGTTTTCTGCGCCGCTTCGTTCATCAGCTTGTAAGGGTTAGATTGGTCTGCTGCCGTTGCGGCCGTTAGCGGGGCAATCACCAGCATGGCGACCATCAGTAAGCGTTTAAACATGTCGAGTATCTCCTGAGATTAATTCGTCGTGCCAGTTGCAGGCGTCGCCGTATCAGTATGGCCATCTGTGGATTCCTGCGCATCGCCTGAAGTCTTATTGTCGCTGCCTTTGCTGTTATAAAGGAATTGGCCAATAAGATCTTCCAGCACCATCGCCGATTTGGTGTCCTGAATGGTGCCGCCGTCTTTAAGAATAGACGTTCCCAGCTCAGGGTCTTCAAAACCGACGTTCAGCGCCAGATACTGTTCCCCAGCAGACCGGAAGTGCGAATCGCCAGCGAGCTGGTATCCGGAATGTGGTTGTAGCGATCTTCAATGTCGAGGGCCACGCGAGGTAAATAGGTTTTTGGATCGAGGGTAATGTCCGCCACGCGGCCAATCACCACGCCGCCAATGCGCACCGGCGAACGCGCCTTCAGGCCGCCGATGTTATCGAAGGTGGCGTAAATGCGGTAGGTTGGCTCTGATTTCATCGACGAAACGTCCGCCGCCTTCAGGCAGACAAACAGTGCCGCCAGCAGGGCCACCAGCAGGAAAATACCGACCCAGATTTCACTCTTTTTCGTTTGCATTCACTCAATTCCCAAACATCAGTGCCGTCAGCACAAAGTCCAGCCCAAGAACCGCCAGCGACGAGTGCACCACGGTACGGGTGGTCGCCCGGCTGATTCCGGCAGAAGTGGGGATTGCATCGTAACCGTTAAATAACGCAATCCATGTCACCGTAATGGCGAAAACCAGGCTCTTAATCAGGCAGTTCACCAGATCGAGACGCCAGTCCACCGCATTTTGCATTGCCGACCAGAAGAACCCGGCATCAATGCCTTTCCAGCTTACGCCGACCAGCGAACCGCCCCAGATGCCCACCGCCACGAAGATAATCGTCAGCAACGGCAACGAGATGACGCCGGCCCAGAAGCGCGGAGAAATGACCCGGCGCAGCGGATCCACCGCCATCATCTCCAGACTGGAGAGCTGCTCAGTCGCGCGCATCAGGCCAATTTCCGCCGTCAGCGCCGAACCGGCGCGCCCGGCAAACAGCAGCGCGGCCACCACCGGCCCCAGTTCGCGCAGCAGCGACAGCGCCACCAGCATACCGAGACTGGTCTCTGCGCTATAGGTGGTCAGTACCAGGTAACCTTGCAGGCCCAGCACCATACCGATAAACACGCCCGAGACGATGATGATAACCATCGAGAGCACGCCGACGTTGTAGAGCTGACGCACCAGTAAAGGCGCATGCTTACGAAATTCCGGCTTGCCGACAACGGCATTGAATAACATTAACCCAGCTCGCCCAAACGTCGCGATGGTCTTAATCCCGCGATGTCCAAGCGCTGCCAGTGCATTTAACAACATGAGTCGATTATCTCCCTGTGCCGATGAGGTCGCGGCGATAATCGCCCGCAGGGTAACGGAACGGCACCGGGCCGTCGGCAATACCGTCGAGGAACTGACGCACTCGCGGATCGTCGTTTTCCTGCAACGACGTTGCGCTACCGTGAGCGATGATTTTGCGGTCCGCCATAATATAGGCGAAATCGGCAATGCTCAGCACTTCCGGTACGTCGTGGGAAACCACAATACAGGTGACACCCAATGCGCTGTTGAGTTCGGAAATCAGCTTCACCAGCACGCCCATGGTGATCGGATCCTGGCCGACGAAGGGTTCGTCGAACATGATCAGATCCGGTTCAAGGGCAATCGCCCTCGCCAGCGCGGCGCGTCTTGCCATCCCGCCAGAAAGCTCGGACGGCATCAATTTAGCGGCACCGCGTAAGCCAACGGCTTCCAGCTTCATCATCACCGTGCTTTTCAGCAACGGCGCGGGAAGCCGGGTATGCTCGCGAATCGGGTACGCCACATTGTCAAACACGTTCATGTCGGTAAACAGCGCACCAGACTGGAACAGCATGCTCATCCGCTTACGCACGGTATACAGACGAGAGCGCGACATTTGCGGCACGTTCTCGCCATCAAAGAGGATCTCTCCGCTATCCGGGGGATTTGCCCGCCAATCAGGCGTAGCAGCGTGGTCTTGCCAATCCCCGACGGTCCCATAATCGCGGTAATTTTCCCGCGCGGCACCGACAGCGAGATCTTGTCGAAGATGACCCGACTGCCACGGGTAAACGTGACGTCGTGCATATCGACCAAATTCTCGAGTTTTTGGCTCATAGGCTTACCTTTCCAGGTCCTTAAGAGGAATCATTTCCTGCTTAATTGCGCATTCTTACAGAATCCTAACCGCACGAGTTAACGAAATCTGGCATTTGTTTTACTTTTCCTGCGCATAAAGTCAAAATTAGGAATTCGTTACGTCCAGACGTGCGGACCGACGATTATACCCGAATAAAGGACTTTAGATGCTCTTAGCCACGGCTCTGTTAATTATTGGTTTACTTCTGGTGGTCTACAGCGCCGATCGCCTCGTGTACTCCGCCTCTATTTTATGCCGTGCCCTGGGAGTTCCACCGCTGATTATTGGCATGACCGTGGTCAGCATCGGCACCTCGCTGCCGGAAATTATCGTCTCCGCCGCCGCCTCCCTTCATGGTCAGGTAGACGTCGCCGTCGGGACCGCCATCGGGTCTAACATCGTCAATATATTGCTGATCCTCGGCCTGACCGCACTGTTCCACCCATTTACCGTGCATTCTGATATCCTGCGCCGCGAAATACCGCTAATGTTGGTCGTTAGCCTGCTGGCCGGGTATGTATTGTATGATGGCGAGCTCTCTTTCATGGACGGCGTCTTCCTGATTATCCTGGCAGCCTTGTGGCTGCTGTTTATCATTAAGATAGCGCGTCTGGCCGAACGCCAGGGTAACGACAAATTCACCCAGGAGCAGTTGGCCGAACTGCCGCGCGATGGCTCGCTGCCTGTCGCCTGTTTATGGCTGGGCGTGGCGCTGATTATTATGCCGATGGCGACCCGCATGGTGATTGATAACGCCACGGTGCTGGCGAACTATTTCGCCATGAGTGAGCTGACCATCGGCCTGACGATTATCGCGCTCGGCACCAGTCTGCCGGAGCTGGCGACCGCCATCGCCGGCGTGCGTAAAGGCGAAAATGATATTGCGGTCGGCAACATCATCGGCTCGAATTTCTTTAATATCGCTATCGTTCTGGGTATTCCTGCCCTTCTCGCGCCGGGTACATTTAACCCGCTCGCGTTTACCCGGGACTATGGCGTAATGGTATTGGTGAGCGTGGTCTTCGCCCTCCTGTGCTGGCGTCGTCGCCAGATAGGCCGCGGCGCTGGCTTACTGTTAATCGGCGGGTTTGTTGCGTGGCTGGCGCTGCTCTATTGGGCAACGCCGCTCTTCATCGAATGAATCGGGATAACACTATGTCGCAAATAGATTTGCAGCCAAATTTCGACTTCCAGCAGGCCGGAAGAGAAGTTCTGGAGATTGAACGGGAAGGGCTGGAGCAGCTCGATCAATACATTAATCAGGATTTCAGCAACGCCTGCGAGAAGATCTTCTACTGCGGCGGCAAAGTCGTCGTGATGGGGATGGGCAAATCCGGGCATATCGGGCGTAAAATGGCGGCCACCTTTGCCAGCACCGGCACCTCTTCCTTCTTCGTCCATCCCGGCGAAGCGGCACACGGCGATTTAGGCATGGTGACACCGCAGGACGTGGTCATCGCGCTCTCTAACTCCGGCGAGTCTAACGAAATTCTGGCGCTGATCCCGGTACTCAAGCGCCTGCGCGTACCGCTGATCTGCATGACCAGCCGCCCGGACAGCAGCATGGGCCGCGCGGCGGATATTCATCTGTGCGTAAAAGTCCCGCGCGAAGCCTGCCCGCTTGGGCTGGCGCCGACCTCCAGCACCACCGCAGCGCTGGTCATGGGCGATGCGCTGGCCGTCGCGCTGCTGAAAGCCCGCGGCTTTACCGCCGAAGACTTTGCCCTGTCGCACCCCGGCGGCGCACTGGGTCGCAAGCTTCTGCTGCGCGTTAACGATATTATGCATACCGGCGACGAAATCCCGCACGTCAGCGAAGATGCCTCCTTGCGCGACGCGCTGCTGGAAATTACCCGTAAAAATCTCGGGATGACGGCCATCTGCGATGACAATATGCAGATTAAAGGGATCTTCACCGACGGCGACCTACGACGCATCTTCGACAACGGCGCCGATCTGCGTAGCCTCGGCATCGCCGACGTGATGACGCCGGGCGGGATTCGCATTCGTCCAGGCACGCTGGCGGTCGACGCGCTGAACCTGATGCAATCACGCCATATCACCTGTGTGCTGGTTGCTGATGGCGACCATCTGCTAGGTGTGATACATATGCACGACCTACTGCGCGCAGGCGTAGTGTAATCAAGGATATAAAGAATGAGTAACGCTGTCGCATCGGTCGCCACCTGTTACGGGCCGGTGAGTCCACAATTTATCGCCAGGGCGGAGAAAATCCGCCTGTTGATCCTCGACGTCGACGGAGTGCTGTCCGACGGCCTGATTTATATGGGCAACAACGGTGAAGAGCTAAAGGCCTTTAACGTGCGCGACGGCTACGGCGTGCGCTGCGCCCTCACCTCTGGTATCGAAGTAGCGATTATTACCGGGCGAAAAGCTAAACTGTTAGAAGACCGCTGCGCTACGCTGGGTATCACGCATCTCTACCAGGGACAGTCGGATAAACTTATCGCCTATCGTGAACTGCTGGCGAAGCTGAGCCTACAGCCGGAAGAAGTCGCCTACGTGGGCGATGATCTGATCGACTGGCCGGTGATGGCAGAGATCGGCTTGAGCGTCGCGGTGGCGGATGCGCACCCGCTGCTGCTGCCGCGCGCCGATTACGTCACGCGCATTGCGGGCGGACGCGGTGCGGTACGCGAAGTCTGCGACCTGCTGCTGCTGGCGCAAGGGAAGCTCGACGAAGCCAAAGGGCAATCCATATGAGTAAAACCAGACGTTGGGTTATCATTCTGCTATCGCTGGTCGCACTTGTCCTCATCGGCCTGAATCTCGCCGACAAAGACGACAGCGGCCCGGTCGCGGTAAACACCGGCGATCCAACCTATAAAAGCGAACATACCGATACGGTGGTGTACAGCCAGGAAGGCGCGCTCAGCTATCGGTTAATCGCCGAGCACGTGGAGTATTTTTCCGATCAGGGTCTGTCGTGGTTTACTCACCCCGTATTGACGACTTTTGATGCCGCGAAGGTGCCAACCTGGTCGATTAAAGCCGATAAAGCCAAGCTGACCAGCGACCGCATGCTGTATCTCTATGGGCACGTTGAAATCAACGCGCTGACAGAAGACGCACAACTGCGTAAGATTACGACGGATAATGCCCAGGTGAACCTGATAACTCAGGACGTTTCCTCTGACGATCTGGTGACGTTATACGGAACAACATTTAATTCCAGCGGCCTGAAAATGCGCGGCAATTTACGCAGCAAGAACGCCGAGCTGATTGAAAAGGTTAGAACTTCTTATGAAATCCAGAACAAACAAACTCAGCCTTAAGCTGGCGCTCGTCGCTTCTCTGCTGGCCGCCAGCCTGCCGGCAATGGCCTTAACCGGCGATACCAATCAGCCGATTCATATTGAATCCGATCAGCAGTCGTTGGATATGCAGGGCAACGTCGTGACCTTCACCGGTAACGTCGTCGTGACCCAGGGCAGCATCAAAATCAACGCCGACAAAGTGGTCGTCACCCGCCGGCAAACCAGCAGGGTAAAGAAGTGATCGACGGCTACGGCAACCCGGCCACGTTCTACCAGATGCAGGACAACGGTAAGCCGGTGAAAGGTCGCGCGTCGAAGATGCACTATGAGCTGGCAAATGATTTCGTGGTGCTGACCGGCAATGCTTACCTTGAACAGCTGGACAGCAACATCAAGGGCGACAAAATCACCTACCTGGTGAAAGAGCAGAAAATGCAGGCGTTTAGCGACAAAGGCAAACGCGTCACCACCGTTCTGGTTCCGTCCCAGCTACAGGACAAATCCAAGGACCAGGCTCCGGCACAGAAGAAGAGTAACTAATTCGTTATGGCGACATTAACTGCAAAAAATCTGGCGAAGGCCTATAAAGGCCGCCGCGTCGTGGAAGATGTCAGTCTGACCGTCAACTCCGGTGAGATTGTGGGCCTGCTTGGGCCGAACGGCGCGGGTAAAACCACCACCTTCTACATGGTGGTCGGCATCGTGCGCGCGATGCGGGCAATATCATCATTGATGACGAAGACATCAGCCTGCTGCCGCTGCACGCTCGTGCCCGCCGCGGTATCGGCTATCTGCCGCAGGAAGCGTCGATTTTCCGTCGTCTGAGCGTTTACGATAACCTGATGGCGGTGCTGCAGATCCGCGACGATCTCAGTAATGAGCAGCGAGAAGACCGCGCCAAAGAGCTGATGGAAGAGTTCCACATCGAACATCTGCGCGACAGTCTGGGCCAGGCGCTTTCCGGTGGTGAACGCCGCCGCGTTGAAATCGCCCGCGCGCTGGCGGCAAACCCGAAGTTTATCCTGCTGGATGAACCGTTTGCCGGCGTTGACCCGATCTCCGTTATCGACATCAAACGCATCATCGAACACCTGCGCGACAGCGGCCTTGGGGTACTGATTACCGACCATAACGTCCGTGAAACGCTGGCAGTGTGCGAACGCGCTTACATCGTCAGCCAGGGGCATCTGATTGCCCACGGGACACCGCAGGAGATCCTGGAAGACGAACATGTTAAACGCGTGTATCTTGGGGAAGACTTCAGACTCTGATAGGGTAGTGGTTATCGACGTTAGCGGGAGATATTCGTTCTGAACATGAAGCAAGGTTTGCAATTAAGGCTCAGCCAACAGCTTGCCATGACGCCCCAGTTACAGCAGGCCATTCGTCTGTTGCAATTGTCTACGCTGGAACTTCAGCAGGAACTCCAGCAGGCGCTGGAGAGCAATCCCCTGCTCGAGCAAACCGATCTTCACGATGAAGTAGAGACTCAGGAAACCGTCGATAACGAAACGCTGGACAGCGTAGACGCGCTGGAAAAGCCGGACATGCCCGAAGAGCTGCCGCTTGACGCCAGCTGGGACGAAATCTACACCGCCGGAACCCCTTCCGGTACCGGGCGGACTATCAGGACGACGAACTGCCGGTTTATCAGGGTGAAACCACCCAGTCACTTCAGGATTACCTGATGTGGCAGGTAGAGTTAACGCCGTTTACCGATACCGACCGGGCGATCGCCACGTCGATCGTCGACGCGGTGGATGACACCGGCTACCTCACCGTCACCGTCGAAGATATCCGCGAAAGCATCGGCGACGACGAAATTGGCCTGGACGAAGTGGAAGCGGTACTTAAACGCATCCAGCGCTTCGATCCGGTCGGCGTAGCCGCCAAAGATCTCCGCGATTGTCTGCTGATCCAGCTGTCACAATTTTCAGCAGACACGCCGCGTCTGGATGAAGCGCGCCTGATTATCAGCGATCATCTCGATCTGCTCGCTAACCACGATTTCCGCTCGCTGATGCGGGTCACCCGCCTGAAAGAAGACGTACTGAAAGAAGCGGTCGATCTGATCCAATCGCTGGATCCGCGCCCGGGCCAATCGATCCAGACCGGTGAACCGGAGTATGTGATTCCGGACGTGCTGGTCCGCAAGGTCAACGATCGCTGGGTGGTCGAGCTGAACGCCGACAGCATTCCGCGCCTGCAGATTAACCAGCATTACGCGGGGATGTGCAACAACGCCCGCAACGATGCCGACAGCCAGTTTATTCGCAGTAACCTGCAGGAAGCCAAATGGCTGATCAAGAGTCTTGAGAGCCGCAACGATACGCTGCTGCGCGTCAGCCGCTGCATCGTCGAGCAACAGCAGGCCTTTTTCGACCTTGGCGAAGAGTACATGAAACCGATGGTGCTGGCTGACATCGCCCAGACCGTCGAGATGCACGAGTCCACCATTTCGCGTGTTACCACGCAGAAGTATTTGCATAGCCCACGGGGCATTTTCGAGCTTAAATATTTCTTCTCCAGCCACGTCAGCACCGAGGGCGGCGGCGAAGCCTCGTCCACGGCCATTCGGGCGCTGGTTAAGAAATTGATTGCCGCGGAGAATCCCGCGAAACCACTGAGCGACAGTAAGCTGACCACCATGCTCTCTGAACAGGGTATCATGGTGGCAAGGCGCACCGTTGCAAAGTACCGAGAGTCTTTATCCATTCCGCCGTCTAACCAGCGTAAACAGCTGGTCTGACACAACTGATAAGGAAGACACTATGCAGCTCAACATCACTGGACACAACGTCGAGATCACCGAGCCGATGCGCGAATTCGTGACCACGAAATTCAGCAAGCTGGAGCAGTATTTCGAGAGGATCAATCAGGTCCATATTGTGTTAAAGGTGGAGAAACTGACGCACATCTCGGATGCGACATTGCACGTGAACGGCGGCGAACTTCATGCCAGCGCGGAAGGGCAGGATATGTATGCCGCCATCGACGGTTTGATCGATAAACTGGCGAGACAGTTAACCAAGCACAAAGATAAACTAAAACAACATTGATTGTCCGAGCGATCGCCCGATATGCCTGCATATCGGGCGATGCTTAGGTGAAATTATGACAAATAACGATTCGGCTCTACAACTGAGCAATGTCCTTAACCAGGAATGTACCCGCAGTGCTGTGCACTGTCAGAGTAAAAAACGTGCGCTGGAAATCATCAGCGAGCTGGCGGCGAAACAGCTTAGCCTGCCTCCGCAGGTGGTGTTCGAAGCCATTCTGACCCGTGAAAAAATGGGCAGTACCGGCATCGGCAACGGCATCGCCATTCCTCACGGCAAGCTCGAAGAAGATACGCTGCGTGCGGTCGGTGTGTTCGTGCAACTCGAAACGCCAATCGCCTTCGACGCTATCGACAACCAGCCAGTCGATTTACTCTTTGCGCTGCTGGTACCGGCTGACCAGACTAAAACCCATCTGCACACGCTTTCCCTGGTGGCAAAACGTCTGGCAGATAAAACCATTTGCCGCCGCTTGCGCGCCGCGCAGAGCGACGAAGAGCTGTATCAAATCATCACCGATACGGAAACCCACGATGATGCGTAATGGACATCACATCGTACTGAGGAGAAACGGTACATGGTACTGATGATCGTCAGCGGCCGCTCTGGCTCGGGAAAATCAGTGGCCCTGAGGGCGCTGGAAGATATGGGCTTCTACTGCGTTGATAACCTGCCGGTAGTGTTGCTGCCAGAGCTGGCAAAGACGCTGGCCGACCGCGAAATCTCGGCGGCCGTGAGTATCGACGTGCGTAACATGCCTGAAACCCGGAAATCTTCGAACGGGCAATGGAAAACCTGCCGGAGAACTTTTCCCCGCAGCTGCTGTTCCTCGACGCCGACCGCAACACGCTGATTCGCCGCTACAGCGACACTCGCCGCCTGCACCCGCTCTCCAGCAAGAATCTGTCGCTGGAAAGCGCGATTGATGAAGAGAGCAACCTGCTGGAGCCTCTGCGCTCTCGCGCCGACCTGATTGTCGACACCTCCGAGATGTCTGTTCACGAGCTGGCAGAAATGCTGCGCACCCGTCTGCTGGGCAAACGCGAGCGCGAGCTAACGATGGTGTTCGAATCCTTCGGCTTCAAGCATGGTATTCCTATCGACGCCGATTACGTGTTTGACGTGCGCTTCCTGCCAAACCCGCACTGGGATCCGAAACTGCGCCCGATGACCGGCCTCGACAAACCGGTTGCCGCGTTCCTCGACAGGCACACTGAAGTTCACAACTTTATTTACCAGACCCGCAGCTATCTTGAGCTATGGTTACCTATGCTGGAAACCAACAACCGTAGCTATCTGACGGTTGCGATTGGCTGTACCGGTGGTAAGCACCGTTCGGTCTATGTTGCCGAACAGCTGGCTGACTACTTCCGTTCGCGCGGTAAGAACGTGCAATCTCGTCATCGGACGCTGGAAAAACGCAAATCATGACCGTAAAGCAGACCGTGGAAATCACCAACAAGCTGGGCATGCATGCGCGCCCGGCGATGAAGCTGTTTGAACTGATGCAGCATTACGATGCGGAAGTGCTGCTGCGCAATGATGAAGGCACCGAAGCAGAAGCCAATAGCGTAATCGCACTGCTGATGCTGGACTCTGCCAAGGGCCGTCAGATTGAAGTGGAAGCCACCGGTCCGCAGGAAGAAGAGGCGCTGGCGGCGGTGATTGCGCTGTTTAACGCCGGGTTTGACGAAGACTAGTCGGCGCCCGGCGACAAACGCAAAGTCTGTAGGCCGGATAAGATGTTTACGCCGCCATCCGGCAATACCACGGTGCTGTGCCTGATGGCGCGATGCTTATCAGGCCAACGGTTAATACAGCTTATTATCCCGCATAAACCCCTCCCGCCGAGCTGGCGCATCTGACGTAAAATCCACGCCTGACGGCTACGCACATACCCGGATGGGGCATTGGCTTTAAAGCGGATCGGGTTAGGCAGCACCGCGGCCAGCAGCGCGGCTTCCGCCATGGTCAGCTTGCTGGCCGGCTTGTGGAAATAGCGCTGCGACGCGGCTTCCACGCCGAAAATGCCGTCGCCAAATTCTGCGATATTCAGGTAGACGGTCAAAATACGTTTCTTACTCCACACCGTCTCCATACCCAGAGTCAGACCCGCTTCCAGCCCTTACGCACCCAGCTACGCCCATCCCACAGGAACAGGTTCTTCGCCGTCTGCTGCGACAGCGTCGAGGCACCGCGAATGCGGTTTTCGTTACGTTCGTTGTGCGCCAGCGCCTTTTCAATTGCCGACACGTCAAAACCCCAGTGGTCAGGGAATTTTTGATCTTCGGCGGCAATCACCGCCAGCCCATCCACGGTGAAATCTCATCCATGTTGACCCAGTCGGAATGGGCAACGTAGCCGAAATCCCCGTTAACCAGGCACTCACCTGGCGCTCAATCATCACTGCGGAGAATGGCACCGGCAAAATACTGAACACCGCAATACCGCCGCCCCAGAATAGCGCCAGCATCAGCAACAGCCGCCAGGCCAGACGTTTAAGCCTGGCTATACTCCTTAAAGCCATCTTGTTCTCGCTAACTCTCTGACGCTGATTAATATTTCTGATTAAGTCGTTACGCTTCACACATTTTACTGATTCACGTAACAAACATTTTAAGTTTTGCTATCTTATTGAGCGTGCAATCGTATTTCAGGTTGTGTCAAAAAAATCAAAATCATGTCAATCATCTGACGCAACCACCAGTTCCCTGGTGTTGGCGCAGTATTCGCGCACCCCGGTCAAGCCGGGGTCATTTTTTTCCTGCACTGGCAACCCACGCTTTCAGCACCGCGACGTCGTGCTGCCATTCAGATTTCATTTCTTCGACCCATTCACCTACGTTATCCCACCACGCCGGCAGATCCGGGATTGAATCTGCTGCCCCAGCTGTTGGAGATGACGTAGCCCGACGGAACCAGCAGCGCCTTTGATTTTATGGCCTTCTTCGACAATGCCCTTTTGGTCGCGAGCGGTCAGGTTCGATTCCAGTACCGCCAGATAGCCCGGCATCATCTTCTCGAATACGGCCAGACCATCGGTGATCAGCTTCGGCCCAACCAGTTCGATGTACTGCTCCAGCATCGCAATATCGAGCAACTGCTGCGACTTGTCGTTATCACTCTGGCTCACGGTACTCTCCTCTTCGTCTGCAGTGGTATCCCAGAACTTCTTGATCATCGCCGTCAACGCCGGAACCGAGAGCGGTTTACTCAGTACGTCGTCCATACCGGCGTCCAGATACTCTTTTTTGTCCTTCAGAACGTTCGCCGTCAGCGCCACCAGCGGCGGCAGATCATCGGCATGGTATTTGCGCGTTAGCTCGCGGGCGATGTCCAGACCGGTCATATCCGGCAGCTGAATATCCAACAGCACCAGGTCATACTCGCCAGGGGTGAACATCTCCAGCGCGGCCTTACCGGTCATCGCGACATCAACGCTGTTGCCCAGTTTTTCCAGCACCGAGCGCGCGACGATCACGTTCAACTCGATATCTTCCACCAGCAGCACGTGCAGCGCCGGCAACGGCATATCATCTTCGTCAAACGCGTCTTCCACTTCCTCAGCCACCGCTGGCGCGTGTGCCGTCAGGATAAAGGTCGAACCGTGTCCAGGTTGACTGGAAACCTCAATATCGCCACCCATGCTTTTCGCCAGACGTTTCGACACGGCAAGGCCAATGCCAGTGCCGGTGGCGGGCTTGCCGCCCTCACTGTCTTTCACCTGATAATACATGGCGAAGATTTTATCCTGCTCTTCCAGAGGGATACCGATACCGGAGTCTTCCACTTCAAAGTGCAGCATATCGCCAGCATCGTAGCGCACGCGCACGACCACGCTCCCTCCTGAGTGAATTTAACGGCGTTGCTGATCAGGTTCCACAGAATCTGTCGCAGACGGGTACCGTCGGTAATCACTTTATGCGGCAAAGGCAGCGTCGGCTCCATCACAAAACGCAGCCCTTTTTGCTGCGCCTGCAAACCGGACAGGTTTTCGAGATCGGCAAGGAAGCCGGTAAAATCGACTTCCTGGTTATCCAGCTGAACTTTACGGCGCTCCATCTTATCCATGTCGATAATATCGTTGAAGATATTGCCCAGCGTCACCGCCGAAACGTGGATCGTTTTCAGATATTTTTCCTGCTCCGACGTCAGGTTGGTGTCGAGCAGAATGCGGCTGAGGCCAACAATGCCGTTGAGCGGGGTACGCAGTTCGTGGCTGATGGTCGAGATAAAGGTGGTTTTGTCGCGGCTGGCGCGCTCCAGCGCATCCTGATAGCGCTTGCGTTCGGTAATATCGCGACCAAAGCCCATCAGGCCATGGCGTTTACCCACGCGATCGTAGTAAGGCACTTTACGGATTTCGAAGCACGCTTTGCGCCCGTCTGGATAATCGAGCCACTGCTCGTAGGTCAGCGAGACGTTGTGACGGAAAACTTTCTCATCGGTTTCAATAACCTTTGCTGCCGCTTCGGGGTGTAGACATCTTCCGGATGCAGGTGAATCAGCTGCTTTTCACTCTTGCCAGTCAGCAGCTCCATCGCCCGGTTACAGCCGGAAAACTCTTTATCTTCATTGCGATAGAAAACCAGATCCGGCGAGGCATCGAGGAAAGAACGCAGGAAGGAGGACTGCTGTTCAAGGCGAATCTGCGTTTCCTCACGCTCCTGCACCTCAACGCGCAACTGCTCCAGCGTCGCCAGTCGCTCGGCCTCAGCTTTTTCGCGATCGCTAATTTCCTGATTAAGTTGTGAAATGTTGTCTTTAAGCTGAACGTTGAGCTTGAGGTCACGCTCACGCATCTCTTCCAGCTTTTCTACCAGCCGGGACAGGCGCTGTCGCGACTCCTCAAGCTGTTCGACCACCACAGACAGAAAATAGACCGCCCAGGGGGTGATCAGCAGGCCGAAGAAGATCGAGCGAATCACGTCGATACTCTCCACCTGGCCATGCAGCACCATGGTGACCGCCATCTGTACCACAATCGCCAACACCACCAGCGCGAGTGCCAGCAGCAGGGAGAAACGTACCAGACCCAGCTTCATCATCAGGTCGACGTAATACTGCGCCAGCATACGGATTTGCTTCATGAGGAGTTCCTTAACGACATCATCGCTCAATAATACCCAATTCTGAGCGCGGCGCGGTAGGTTGTGCGAAAAATGCGGGGATTATCTGCTAATTGGGTCACGGAGCCATTCCCGGCGACGCTTCGCCTGGCTGGGCTACATTGCGTGTTGTAGGCCGGATAAGGCGATGCCGCCATCCGGCAATGTGTACAGAGGAGCAGGTGGCGCTATGCGCTATGGCTGCACCCACGGTGCGCCCAACGCCGAGCCCTGTACACCGTGTTCGTTGAGGTATTTATCCAGTTCAACCATCCCGGTCCAGCGATTTTCACACCACAACGGCGCCAGCAGCGTCGGGCGACGGGCGCTGGCGGAGATACGATGGTAAATCACCTCCGGCGGCGTATGGCGGATCATCTCACCGGCGGTCACCGTGTACTCATCCAGCTCGATACCGTTCAGACGACCGGCTTCCCAGGCTTTTGCCATAATGCTGCCCGTCACGATATGCAGCGGGTGTAGCTTGATGCCGTCGACGCCAGTCTCCACAACCCGCTCGAGCGTCTCCAGACACTCGCTTTGCCCTTCCCCCGGCAGGCCGACAATCAGGTGGCTGCACACCTTCAACCCGCGCTCGCGCGCCAGCCGCGTGGTATTTTGATAACAGGCAAAGTCGTGACCGCGGTTAATTCGGTGCAGCGTTTTATCGTGCGCGGTTTGCAGCCCCAGTTCCAGCCACACTTCATAGCCCTGATCTTTATACTCGCTCAGCAAATCAAGCACCGCCTCCGGCACGCAGTCCGGGCGCGTGCCAACGCACAGACCGACGATGTTGGCCTGACTCACCGCCTGCTGGTACATCGAACGCAGCACCTGCACTTCGGCAAAGGTGCTGGTATAGGCCTGGAAATAGGCCAGATAGCGTTTTGCGCGGTTGACCAGATTTGCCTGATGCGCCAGCTGGTCGGCAATCGACTTATGCTGTTGCGCTTCATCGGCAAACGAGGCGACATTACAGAACGTGCAGCCGCCGCGGCCAATTGTGCCGTCGCGGTTTGGGCAGCTGAATCCACCATGCAGCGTCAGTTTATGGACCTTTTCGCCGTAGCGACGCGTAAGATCCCCACCAAACATATTGACTAATTTTTGTAACTGCATAATCTGATAGACCGGCCTGAAGAAAGGGCCAAGCCTGCCACTTTTAGTCTCGATCGGCGATGACCTGGATCAATCGCCATGTAGACCTATTGCTTCATTGCATAATCAATCAAAATTACTGCAATTTCATTCACCACATGAGTGATTATTTTTGCTTATGTCAGCACCGCTATTTGCAATAATCCAGCGTCTGTTGAAAAACAGAGGGATCCTATACCCACAGCCTTAACACCAGAATTAAATGCTGGTTTTCATCATTAAAACAGCTTATGTAGATTAAAACAGCGCTTTCATATAGTGAGACAGATCACACTCACAATGCCCTTCCCCGTTGTTCAGCAGCCCGAAAAATAGTTGTATTTTTCTTATATTTCATAAAGTTAATTGTCACATAGCACATTTTTGGATAAATAAGATTGCCATTTGACCTATGTACGGATTCCCGATAAGTTGGGAATCCGCTGGAAGCTTTCTGGATGAGCAGCCTGCTCATCATATTTATGCAGTAATTGAGATTCCCTCTTAAGCAAGTCCTCAAACTTGTGTGACCTACGCGAAAAGGATAAAAGAGGGCGAATGCGAGGTTGGCAAAGAATGCCATACCCCGTCGCCATGCTCTTGCTGTGCCTTGCGCGCAATCGATTAAGGGGGCGTCCCGTAGAGCCTGGGGAGGTTCACTGATATGTTGTACGATAAATCCCTTGAGAGGGATAACTGTGGTTTCGGCCTGATCGCCCACATAGAAGGCGAACCTAGCCACAAGGTAGTGCGTACCGCGATACACGCACTGGCCCGTATGCAGCACCGCGGTGCGATCCTCGCCGACGGTAAAACCGGCGACGGTTGTGGCTTGCTGCTGCAAAAACCTGACCGTTTCTTCCGCATCGTTGCTGAAGAACGTGGCTGGCGCTTAGCCAAAAACTATGCCGTTGGGATGCTGTTCCTGAATAAGGATCCTGAACTGGCCGCTGCCGCCGCCATGTTGTAGAAGAAGAACTGCAGCGTGAAACCCTGTCTATTGTTGGCTGGCGCGATGTGCCCACCAACGAAGGTGTACTCGGTGAAATCGCCCTCTCCTCTCTGCCTCGTATAGAACAAATTTTCGTTAACGCACCTGCGGGCTGGCGCCCACGCGATATGGAACGCCGCCTGTTTATCGCCCGCCGTCGTATCGAAAAGCGCCTCCTGCAAGATAAAGACTTCTACGTTTGTAGCCTGTCCAATCTGGTGAACATTTATAAAGGTCTGTGTATGCCGGCGGATCTGCCGCGCTTCTACCTGGACCTCGCGGACCTGCGTCTGGAATCGGCCATCTGCCTGTTCCACCAGCGCTTCTCCACCAACACCGTGCCCCGCTGGCCGCTGGCACAGCCGTTCCGCTACCTGGCGCACAACGGCGAAATCAACACCATCACCGGTAACCGTCAGTGGGCGCGCGCGCGTACCTATAAGTTCCAGACGCCGCTGATCCCTGACCTGCACGACGCCGCGCCGTTCGTCAACGAAACCGGCTCCGACTCCAGCTCCATGGATAACATGCTTGAGCTGCTGCTGGCGGGCGGGATGGACATCATCCGCGCCATGCGTCTGCTGGTACCACCGGCCTGGCAGAACAACCCGGATATGGATCCGGACCTGCGTTCGTTCTTCGACTTTAACTCCATGCACATGGAGCCGTGGGACGGCCCGGCAGGGATCGTCATGTCTGATGGCCGCTACGCCGCCTGTAACCTCGACCGTAACGGCCTGCGCCCGGCGCGCTACGTCATTACCAAAGACAAACTCATCACCTGCGCCTCTGAAGTCGGGATCTGGGACTACCAGCCTGACGAAGTGGTGGAAAAAGGCCGCGTCGGCCCAGGCGAGCTGATGGTTATCGACACCCGCAGCGGCCGCATTCTGCACTCTGCCGAAACCGACAACGATCTGAAAAGCCGCCATCCGTACAAAGAGTGGATGGAGAAAAACGTTCGCCGTCTGGTGCCGTTTGAAGATCTGGCCGACGATCAGGTGGGCAGCCGTGAGCTGGACGACGATACCCTTGCCAGCTACCAGAAACAGTTTAACTACAGCGCTGAAGAGCTGGATTCCGTGATTCGCGTACTCGGCGAAAACGGTCAGGAAGCCGTCGGCTCGATGGGTGACGATACCCCGTTCGCCGTGCTCTCCAGCCAGCCGCGTATTATTTACGACTACTTCCGCCAGCAGTTTGCGCAGGTAACCAACCCGCCAATCGATCCGCTGCGTGAAGCGCACGTGATGTCGCTGGCAACCAGCATTGGTCGTGAGATGAACGTCTTCTGCGAAGCGGAAGGCCAGGCGCACCGCCTGAGCTTCAAATCGCCAATTCTGCTGTACTCCGATTTCAATCAGCTCACCACGATGAAAGAGGATCATTACCGCGCCGACACGCTGGACATCACCTTCGATGTGACGGAAACCAGCCTCGAAGCCACGGTGAAAGCCCTGTGCGACAAGGCCGAAGAGATGGTGCGCAGCGGTACCGTCCTGCTGGTGCTGTCCGACCGTAACATTGCCAAAAACCGCTTGCCGGTACCGGCGCCAATGGCGGTGGGCGCAATCCAGGCTCGCCTGGTGGATAAGAGCCTGCGCTGCGACGCGAACATCATCGTGGAAACCGCCAGCGCCCGCGACCCGCACCACTTTGCGGTACTGCTCGGCTTTGGTGCCACGGCAATCTACCCGTACCTGGCCTATGAAACTCTGGGGCGTCTGATCGATACCCATGCTATCGAGAAAGACTACCGCACGGTGATGCTGAACTACCGTAACGGCATCAACAAAGGTCTGTATAAGATCATGTCCAAAATGGGCATCTCGACCGTTGCTTCCTATCGTTGCTCTAAGCTGTTTGAAGCGGTCGGTCTGCACGATGACGTGGTCGAAAATTGCTTCCAGGGCGTGGTTAGCCGCATCGGCGGCGCGTCGTTCGACGACTTCCAGCAGGATCTGCTGAACCTGTCGAAGCGTGCCTGGCTGGCGCGTAAACCGCTGGAACAGGGCGGCCTGCTGAAATACGTTCACGGCGGCGAATACCATGCCTACAACCCGGACGTGGTACGCACCCTGCAACAGGCGGTACAGAGCGGCGAATACAGCGATTACAAAGCCTATGCAGAGCTGGTCAACAACCGCCCTGCCGCGACGCTGCGCGACCTGCTGGCCATCACGCCAAACGGCGAGACCGTCAACCTGGCCGATGTAGAGCCGCGAGCGACCTGTTCAAACGTTTCGATACCGCAGCGATGTCTATCGGCGCACTGAGCCCGGAAGCACACGAAGCGCTGGCCGAAGCGATGAACAGCATCGGCGGCAACTCGAACTCCGGCGAAGGCGGCGAAGACCCGGCGCGTTACGGCACCAACAAAGTGTCGCGCATCAAGCAGGTAGCCTCCGGTCGCTTTGGCGTCACCCCGGCGTACCTGGTCAATGCCGACGTCATTCAGATTAAAGTCGCTCAGGGCGCGAAACCGGGCGAAGGTGGTCAATTGCCGGGTGATAAAGTCACCCCGTACATTGCCAAACTGCGTTATTCCGTACCGGGCGTGACGCTGATTTCTCCTCCGCCGCACCACGATATTTACTCTATCGAGGACTTAGCGCAGCTGATTTTCGACCTCAAACAGGTCAACCCGAAAGCGATGATCTCCGTGAAGCTGGTTTCCGAACCGGGCGTCGGCACCATCGCTACCGGCGTGGCAAAAGCCTATGCAGACCTCATCACCATCGCCGGCTACGACGGCGGCACAGGCGCAAGCCCGCTGTCTTCGGTGAAATACGCCGGCTGTCCGTGGGAACTGGGTCTGGTCGAAACGCAGCAGGCGCTGGTCGCTAACGGCCTGCGTCACAAGATTCGTCTGCAGGTGGACGGCGGCCTGAAAACGGGTGTCGACATCATTAAAGCGGCGATCCTCGGCGCGGAAAGCTTCGGTTTCGGTACCGGGCCGATGGTCGCGCTGGGCTGTAAATACCTGCGTATTTGCCACCTGAACAACTGCGCAACCGGTGTTGCGACTCAGGATGAGAAACTGCGTAAGAACCACTATCACGGCCTGCCGTTCAAAGTGACCAACTACTTTGAATTTATCGCCCGTGAAGTCCGCGAGCTGATGGCTGAACTGGGCGTTACCCGCCTCGTTGACCTGATTGGCCGCACCGACCTGCTCAAAGAGCTGGATGGCTTCACCGCCAAGCAGCAGAAGCTGGAGCTGTCTCGTCTGCTGGAAACCGCGGAGCCACATCCTGGCAAAGCGCTGTACTGCACCGAGAACAACCCACCGTTTGATAACGGCGTGTTGAACGCGCAGCTGTTGCAGCAGGCAAAACCGTTTGTTGATGAGCGCCAGAGCAAAACCTTCTGGTTTGATATCCGCAACACCGACCGTTCCGTTGGCGCATCTCTGTCTGGCTACATTGCCCAGACGCACGGCGACCAGGGGCTGGCGGCGGATCCGATCAAAGCGCACTTCAACGGTACCGCGGGCCAGAGCTTCGGCGTGTGGAACGCCGGCGGTGTTGAGCTGTACCTGACCGGCGATGCCAACGACTACGTCGGTAAAGGCATGGCGGGCGGTCTGCTGGCGATTCGTCCGCCGGTGGGTTCGTCCTTCCGCAGCCATGAAGCCAGCATCATCGGTAACACCTGCCTGTACGGCGCGACCGGTGGTCGCCTGTACGCCGCGGGCCGCGCGGGTGAACGTTTCGGCGTGCGTAACTCCGGGGCGATTACCGTAGTGGAAGGCATCGGCGACAACGGCTGTGAATATATGACCGGCGGTATCGTCTGCGTGCTGGGCAAAACGGGCGTGAACTTCGGTGCGGGCATGACAGGCGGCTTCGCCTACGTACTGGATGAAGACGGTGATTTCCGTAAACGCGTGAACCCGGAACTGGTAGAAGTACTGGACGTCGACTCGCTGGCGATTCACGAAGAACATCTGCGTGGATTGATCACCGAACACGTACAGCTGACCGGCTCCTCCCGCGGTGAAGAGATTCTGGCGCACTGGCCGTCTTATTCCGCGAAGTTTGCTCTGGTTAAGCCGAAATCCAGCGATGTGAAAGCGCTGTTGGGTCACCGTAGTCGTAGCGCAGCCGAGCTGCGCGTGCAGGCGCAGTAAGAGGTCATCATGAGTCAGAACGTTTATCAATTTATCGACCTGCAGCGCGTTGATCCGCCGAAGAAACCGCTGAAGATCCGCAAGATCGAGTTTATCGAGATCTACGAGCCGTTTTCCGAAGGCCAGGCCAAAGCGCAGGCAGATCGCTGCCTGTCCTGCGGCAACCCGTACTGCGAATGGAAATGTCCGGTCCATAACTACATCCCGAACTGGCTGAAGCTGGCGAATGAGGGGCGTATTTTTGAAGCGGCGGAACTTTCACACCAGACCAACACCCTGCCGGAAGTCTGTGGCCGTGTGTGCCCGCAGGATCGTCTGTGTGAAGGCTCCTGTACGCTGAACGATGAGTTTGGCGCCGTGACCATCGGCAACATTGAACGCTATATCAACGATAAAGCATTCGAGATGGGCTGGCGTCCGGACCTCACCGGCGTGAAGCAAACCGGCAAGAAAGTCGCCATCATCGGCGCGGGCCCGGCGGGCCTGGCGTGCGCCGATGTGCTGACCCGCAACGGCGTGAAGGCGGTGGTCTTCGACCGTCACCCGGAAATCGGTGGTCTGCTGACCTTCGGTATCCCGGCCTTCAAGCTGGAGAAAGAAGTCATGACCCGCCGCCGTGAGATCTTCACCGGCATGGGCATTGAATTCAAACTCAACGTCGAAGTGGGCCGTGACGTACAGCTCGACGACCTGCTGAAAGATTACGATGCCGTGTTCCTCGGCGTGGGCACCTATCAGTCAATGCGCGGCGGGCTGGAGAACGAAGACGCTTCCGGCGTATTCGACGCCCTACCGTTCCTGATTGCCAACACCAAGCAGATCATGGGCTTCGGCGAAACGACTGAAGAACCGTACGTCAGCATGGAAGGCAAACGCGTGGTGGTACTGGGCGGCGGCGACACGGCGATGGACTGCGTACGCACCTCCATTCGTCAGGGCGCAACGCATGTTACCTGTGCCTACCGTCGTGATGAAGAGAACATGCCGGGTTCCAAACGCGAAGTGAAAAACGCGCGTGAAGAAGGCGTGGAATTCCAGTTCAACGTGCAGCCGCTGGGCGTAGAAGTGAATGCCAACGGCAAAGTCTGCGGCGTGAAAATGGCGCGTACCGAGATGGGTCAGCCGGATGCCAAAGGCCGCCGTCGCGCGGAAATCGTCGCCGGTTCCGAGCACGTGGTTCCTGCCGACGCGGTGGTGATGGCGTTCGGTTTCCGTCCGCACAGCATGGAATGGCTGGCGAAGCACAGCGTCGAGCTGGACTCTCAGGGCCGCATCATTGCCCGGAAGGCAGCGACAACGCCTTCCAGACCAGCAACCCGAAAATTTTTGCCGGTGGCGACATCGTGCGTGGTTCCGATCTGGTGGTCACCGCGATCGCCGAAGGCCGTAAAGCGGCTGACGGGATCATGAACTACCTGGAAGTGTAATACCTGCTGGCTCCCCTACCACGGCTTCATGCTGATGGATGGGGAGCCAATATTTTTCTGCTAAATACATACGAATTCATTCTTCGAAAGCCGCTCGCAATTACTGCTGCAACGCAATGTAATTCACCTCTCCTGGATTGACCGGGCTATGCCTGAAGCGTATTGGTGGCGATATCTTTTCATTTCGCAACTCTCGCGCCAGGGATGACATGACTACGCCTACACCAGCACAACACGCTGACGATTATCAGCAAATCCATGACGGTATTATTCGATTAGTAGATACAGCCCACACTGAGACTGTCCGTAGCATTAACGCGTTAATGACGGCAACCTACTGGGAAATCGGCAGGAGAATTGTCGAGTTTGAACAGGGCGGCGAAGCACGGGCGGCTTATGGTATTCAGCTTATTGAGCGGTTATCCGCAGATTTAAGCCTGCGCTATAAGCGTGGATTCTCCACCGCAAATCTACGCCAAATGCGCATGTTTTATCTTTATTTTCAGGATATTGAAATTCAGCAGACAGTGTCTGGTGAATCTTCAAATCTCATTTACCTCGCCAGAGTTTTTCCACTTCCCTGGTCAGCTTACGTGCGTTTACTTTCGGTAAAAAATCCCGATGCCCGCACTTTTTACGAGAAAGAGACACTACGTAACGGCTGGTCCGTACGGCAGCTCGATCGGCAAATCGCCACTCAATTTTACGAACGAACGCTGCTGTCACACGACAAATCCGCCATGTTGCAGCAGCCAGCTCCCGCCGAACCCAACGTTTTGCCGGAGCAAGCCATACGCGACCCGTTTATTCTGGAGTTTCTTAACCTGAAGGATGCGTATTCAGAGTCGGATCTCGAAGATGCCCTGCTCAGCCACCTGATGGACTTTATGCTGGAGCTCGGTGACGATTTTGCTTTTGTTGGCCGCCAACGCCGATTACGCATAGACGATAGCTGGTTCCGCGTCGATCTGTTGTTCTTCCATCGCCGCTTGCGCTGCCTGTTGCTCGTTGACCTGAAGGTAGGCAAATTCGGTTATGCGGATGCCGGGCAGATGAATATGTACCTGAACTATGCCAAAGAGCACTGGGCAATGCCGGGAGAAAACCCGCCCGTTGGGTTGATTCTGTGTGCGGGAAAAGGCGCGGGGAAGCGCATTACGCGCTGACTGGCCTGCCGAATACCATCATGGCGAGCGAGTACAAAGTGCAGTTGCCTGACGAACAACTACTTGCAGACGAACTCATTCGTTCACAAGCCATGTTGGCACCTCACCCCACAGGAGTGGATTGACTGTAAACCGAGGGAAAGCGGCGAAATCATCATCCTCATGAATAATAACCGACAAAAAATCACGCGGAAACGTTTGCTTTATTCTGAGAACTGTATATTATGCGGCGGATTTTTTGGGCAAAATTCATGGAGGCGTTGTGTCGCAGGACAACAATTATAGCCAGGGGCCCGTCCCTCTGGCGGCGCGGAAAGGCGTAGTTCCACTCACCTTTGTGATGTTGGGGTTAACGTTTTTTTCCGCCAGTATGTGGACCGGAGGAACACTCGGTACCGGTCTTTCCTATCATGATTTCTTCCTTGCAGTTTTCTTCGGTAACCTCCTCCTCGGTATCTACACCGCATTTCTTGGTTTCATCGGCGCAAAAACCGGACTCTCTACCCACCTTCTTGCTCGTTACTCCTTTGGCGTAAAAGGCTCATGGCTTCCTTCCATGCTGCTCGGCGGCACGCAGGTAGGCTGGTTTGGCGTCGGCGTGGCTATGTTTGCCATCCCGGTGGGCAAAGCAACGGGCATTGACGTCAATATCCTGATTGCGGTTTCCGGGTTGTTGATGACCCTGACCATCTTCTTCGGTATCTCGGCACTGACTATTCTCTCGATTATCGCCGTGCCTGCGATTGTCATTCTGGGCAGCTACTCGGTCTGGCTGGCGGTGAGCGACGTTGGCGGTTTAGACCACTTAAAAACGATTGTGCCGCAGACGCCGCTCAATTTCTCCACCGCACTCGCGCTGGTTGTCGGCTCGTTTGTCAGCGCCGGTACCTTAACCGCTGACTTCGTTCGCTTTGGCCGCAACGCCAAAGGGCGGTGCTGATTGCGATGGTGGCGTTTTTCCTCGGTAACTCATTGATGTTTATCTTTGGGCGGCGGGCGCTGCCGCTGTCGGGCAAGCGGATATTTCTGACGTGATGATAGCCCAGGGCCTGCTGCTGCCGGCGATTGTGGTACTCGGCCTGAATATCTGGACCACCAATGACAATGCGCTGTACGCATCAGGTCTGGGCTTTGCCAACATTACCGGTCTTTCCAGCCGCACGCTGTCGGTGGCGAACGGCATTATTGGGACGCTGTGCGCACTGTGGCTTTACAATAACTTTGTCGGCTGGCTGACCTTTCTGTCGGCGGCGATTCCCCCATTGGGGCGTGATCATCGCCGACTATCTGTTGAACCACCGCAAATATGCCGACTTCAACAAAGCGCAATTTATTACCGTAAACTGGGTGGCCATTCTGTCCGTTGCACTGGGTATCGCTGCGGGTCACTATATTCCCGGAATTGTCCCGGTCAACGCTGTCCTCGGCGGCGTATTCAGCTATATCCTGCTGAATCCACTCTTTAATCGTAGCCTTGCTAAATCCTCGGAGGTTAGCCATGCAGAATAATAATATTACCCTTCGTCAGGCCCGCTTGCAGGGGCGTGAAGGATTGTGGCAAATCACCATTGAAAATGGGCGCTTTAGCCGTTTTGAGCCTCAGGAAACGGCGTCAGCACCACAGGGCAATGTGCTGGATGTTGAAGGCGGTCTGGCAATCCCTCCGTTTGTTGAACCGCACATCCATCTGGACACCACGCAAACCGCTGGCGAACCGAACTGGAACCAGTCTGGCACGCTGTTTGAAGGTATTGAACGCTGGGCCGAACGTAAGGCGATGCTCACTCACGAGGATGTAAAAGCGCGGGCCATGCAAACCCTGAAGTGGCAGATGGCCAACGGTATCCAGTACGTTCGTACTCACGTTGACGTCTCCGATCCCACGTTGACAGCGCTGAAAGCCATGCTGGAAGTGAAGCAAGAAGTCGCGCCGTGGGTAGAGCTGCAAATTGTCGCGTTCCCGCAAGAAGGCATTCTTTCTTATCCCAACGGTGAGGCGCTGTTAGAAGAAGCGGTACGTTTGGGCGCCGACGTCATTGGCGCCATTCCCCACTTTGAATTTACCCGTGAATATGGCGTTGAATCGCTGCATAAAATTTTCGCCCTGGCGCAAAAATACGACAGACTCATCGACGTACACTGCGATGAAATTGACGATGAGCAATCACGCTTCGTTGAAACCGTCGCGGCGCTGGCGCACCGTGATGAGCTGGGGGCTCGCGTGACTGCCAGCCACACGACGGCAATGCACTCCTATAACGGCGCGTACGCTTCCCGCCTTTTCCGCCTGTTAAAGATGTCCGGCATTAACTTTGTCGCCAATCCGCTGGTGAACATTCACCTGCAAGGGCGTTTTGACACCTATCCGAAACGCCGCGGCGTCACGCGCGTCAAAGAGATGCTGGAGGCGGATATCAATGTCTGCTTCGGTCATGACGACGTCTTCGATCCGTGGTATCCACTGGGTACCGCGAATATGCTGCAGGTGTTGCATATGGGATTACACGTGTGCCAGCTGATGGGATACGGGCAGATTAATGATGGGCTGAACCTGATAACCACCCACAGCGCGAAAACGTTGCATCTGCAGGATTATGGCCTTGAGGTCGGTAATAGCGCCAATCTGGTGATTCTCCCTGCGGAAAATGGTTTTGATGCTGTACGTCGCCAGACGCCAGCCCGCTACTCTATCCGCCATGGTCGGGTGATTGCCGAAACGGTACCAAGCCAAACCACACTTCACCTGGATACGCCGGAAAAAGTGACGTTTAAACGATAGCCATAACAAAACAGGCCCGTATGGGCCTGTTTTCTATTTCACAACGCGAAGCGCCGGACGCCCGCCGCGAGGCGGTGGTGGCGTATCGTCGGGATCGTCTCCGTCGTCGCTATCCGGCTTATTGCCATCAATCACCGACATCACGGTCTCGCTTGCGCCGTTATCCACGTCTTCGTCATCGTTGAAGCCTTCGACATTTTCATCGTATGCGGCTTCTGGCTCAAACATGGTTCCGGCACCGTTCTCACGGGCGTAGATCGCCAGCACGGCAGCCAACGGAACGGAAACCTGACGCGGCACACCGCCAAAGCGCGCATTGAAGCGCACTTCATCGTTGGCCAGCTCAAGATTCCCCACCGCACGCGGCGCGATGTTCAACACGATCTGCCCGTCACGCGCGTATTCCATCGGCACATTCACGCCAGGCAGCATGACATCTACTACCAGGTGCGGCGTCAGCTGGTTGTCCAGCAGCCACTCATAGAATGCACGCAGCAGGTACGGGCGGCGCGGAGAAAGTTGCGAAACTTCCATTCAATTAACCCCGGCCAAGGCGCATTTCGCGCTCGGCTTCCGTTAAGGAGGCGAGGAAAGAGTCACGTTCGAAGACGCGCGTCATATAGCCTTTCAGCTCTTTCGCGCCAGCACCGCTCAGCTCAATGCCCATTACCGGCAGACGCCACAGCAGCGGCGCCAGGTAGCAGTCGACAATGCTGAATTCATCGCTCAGGAAGAACGGCTTCTGGGTGAAGACCGGCGCGATCGCCAGCAGCTCTTCACGCAGCTGTTTACGCGCGGCGTCAGCCTGCGCGGCGGAACCGGTCATCACGGTGTTCATCAGTGAGTACCAGTCTTTCTCGATACGGTGCATGTACAGGCGGCTTTCACCACGTGCAACCGGGTAAACCGGCATCAGCGGCGGATGCGGGAAACGCTCATCAAGGTATTCCATAATGATGCGTGATTCCCACAGCGTCAGCTCACGATCTACGAGTGTCGGAACGCTTTGATTCGGGTTGAGGTCAATCAGATCCTGCGGTGGATTGTCCTTTTCCACGTGCTCTATCTCAAAGCTGACACCCTTCTCAGCCAGCACGATGCGGACCTGATGGCTATAGATGTCAGTAGGACCAGAAAACAGCGTCATTACCGAACGTTTGTTGGCAGCGACAGCCATGAAAACCTCCAGGTATATTCAGAATTTTTACTGCTACCAGCCACAACGGCGGCTAGCCAGATGACAAGCCTCAGCTACACGCTAAACGACATTCTCGTTCACAAACCAAACAAAAAATGAACAATCGCGCGCATTTGGGCAGAAAATTGGAAGATAGTCTACCAGATTTTGAACGACTTGTGGTGAGGGGATTCCTGAAAAGCGGAAAAAGAGCGCGGTAGCCCCGTCTTGCAGGTATAAAAAAACCCGCCGAAGCGGGTTTTTTCGCAAATTGTTGTCTGCCGAAGCAGAAAGCAATTAACGTTTGGAGAACTGCGGACGACGACGTGCTTTACGCAGGCCGACTTTCTTACGTTCAACCTGACGAGCATCACGAGTAACGAAGCCAGCTTTACGCAGTTCGCCACGCAGGGATTCGTCGTACTCCATCAGAGCGCGGGTGATACCGTGACGGATCGCACCAGCCTGACCAGAGATACCACCACCTTTAACAGTGATGTACAGATCCAGTTTCTCAACCATGTCGACCAGTTCCAGCGGCTGACGAACTACCATGCGGGCAGTTTCACGACCGAAGTACTGTTCCAGAGAACGTTGGTTGATAACGATTTTGCCGTTGCCCGGTTTGATGAAAACGCGAGCTGCGGAACTTTTGCGGCGACCAGTGCCGTAGTATTGATTTTCAGCCATTGCCTATAATCCCGATTAGATGTCAAGAACTTGCGGTTGCTGTGCCGCGTGGTTGTGCTCGTTGCCAGCGTAAACTTTCAGTTTACGGAACATAGCACGACCCAGCGGGCCTTTTGGCAGCATGCCTTTAACCGCGATTTCAATCACACGCTCAGGACGGCGGGCAATCATCTCTTCAAAGGTCGCTTCTTTGATACCACCGATGTGGCCGGTGTGGTGATAGTACACTTTGTCAGTACGCTTGTTGCCGGTTACAGCAACTTTGTCAGCGTTCAGAACGATGATGTAATCACCGGTATCTACGTGCGGAGTGTATTCCGCTTTGTGCTTACCGCGCAGGCGCAGAGCCAGTTCGGAAGCCAGACGGCCCAGAGTTTTACCGGTCGCGTCAACAACATACCAGTCGCGTTTTACGGTTTCTGGTTTAGCTGTAAAAGTTTTCATTAAAAGCTTACCCAAATAAATAAGTTACACGTTGGTGAACACCCAAACGTTTAGTCAGTTGAGGTTCACACGACATTGTCCAGCAAACCTACCCCTTCGAATAGCCTATGCCGGCGCAGAGAAAGTTTTGGGAAAAAAACTCTCTTGTAACGTGGGGTCGCAAGATTATAGAGAAGTCGGGGTCAAAGGTCGACCCCTTTATGTGATTTGCTGCGGGTTTTTCAGGGTTTGGGGATGCACAGCCTGATGCCCTCACCCCAGCCCTCTCCCACGGGAGAGGGTAGCTTTAAGGCATATGCGCACGCTTCAGATACTCTTCGCTCTGCATCTCCTGCAAACGCGACAGGCAGCGCTGGAACTCAAATTTCAGTCGCTCCCCTGATAGATGTTGTACAACTCGACTTCGGCGCTCACCACCAGCTTCACATGGCGTTCGTAGAATTCGTCCACCAGCGCGATAAAACGGCGCGCTTCGCTCTCAAGCAATGGCGTCATCACAGACACGTCAAACAACATCACGGTGTGGAACAGACGCGACAGCGCAATGTAGTCGTGCTGGCTGCGTGCGTCGACGCACAGGGTATTAAAGGAGACCGCCAGCGTCTGGTTTTCTACGCCAAGAGTCGGCAGCGGACGATGATTAATCTCCAGCGTGGTCTGGTTCATCTGCGGCGTCCCCGCCAGTGCCAGCCACAGTTTATTCATCTGCTGGCGGGTCTCTGCGTTGAGCGGCGAAAGCCACAGGTGCGCCTGCGTCAGCGTGCGTAGACGATAGTCGATGCCCGCATCGACATTCATGATATCGCAGTGCTCTTTAATCGCCTCGATCGCCGGCAGGAAGCGCGCGCGCTGCAGCCCATTGCGATACAGTTCATCCGGCGGAATGTTGGAGGTCGCGACCAGCGTAATACCGCGCGCGAACAGCGCCTTCATCAGGCCGCCAAGGAGCATGGCATCGGTAATATCGGAAACAAAAAATTCATCAAAACACAGCACGTCGGTCTCGGCTTTAAAGCGTTCGGCCACAATTTCCAGCGGGTCAGTGTGCCCTGGAGCGCGGCCAGTTCTTCATGCACGCGTAACATAAAGCGGTGGAAGTGCAGGCGCTGCTTCCGCTCGCCCGGTAGGCTTTGATAGAACATATCCATCAGCCAGGTTTTCCCTCGCCCACGCCGCCCACATATACAGGCCGCGTACGGCGCTCGGCGCGTCAGGCTCTTTCTTGCCGAGCAGTTTGCCAAAACGCGCGCGCAGGCCACCGACAGGGCGGAGACGGGCGTTTTATGCTGGAGTTCCTGGTAAATGGTATCGAGACGGTTTACCGCCTCGCGCTGAACATCGTCAGGTTGATGGCTGCCCTCCTCGAGGGCCTGAAGGTAGCGCGATGTGGGGGACTGGCTTTGCATGATCTAATTGTTATTCCTTTGAAAACCGGTATGTCTTACTTCACGATTGACTAAAAAAAGTCCGTTCTACACTACGCGATGATGCGTCAGGATTCCACTTCTACAGGATTAGCGGTTATAGTGGCACTATCGGGCGCTGGTATGGAGTTGCCGAAGCCGCCAATACCCTACGGAACAACAAAACAATGGGAGATGTTCATGACCTGGGAATACGCGCTAATTGGGTTAGTTGTCGGTATCATCATCGGTGCCGTAGCCATGCGTTTTGGTAATCGTAAATTACGCCAGCAGCAGGCGTTGCAGTACGAGCTGGAGAAAAACAAAGCCGAGCTGGAAGAGTACCGCGAAGAGCTGGTTAGCCATTTCGCCCGCAGCGCCGAGCTGCTCGATAACATGGCCGATGACTATCGCCAGATCTACCAGCATATGGCGAAAAGCTCCAGCAATCTGCTGCCGGGCATGTCTGCAGAAGCCAACCCGTTCCGCAACCGTCTGGCCGAGTCCGAAGCCGGAAACGATCAGGCGCCGGTACAGATGCCGCGCGACTACTCTGACGGAGCATCCGGTCTGCTGCGTAGCGGTGCAAAACGCGATTAATCTGCATTCCACAAATATTTTACGGGCGCATGACATGCGCCCGTCCTCTTCTGCCTACGCCGTCTATATTTACTTCAATAACATCAGTCTTTTCGGGAAGTCGAGTTCTTGCATCCAGGGTCATGAGGGCCAGCATCAATGAATAAATCAACTTTACTGTTAAGTGCGTTGGCGTTAAGCGTCGGTTATCCCTCGCCGCTCCAGCGCCGGTGTTCGCGTCGCTGCCGACACAGGTTCCAGGCCAGGGCGCGCTGCCTAGCCTCGCGCCGATGCTGGAGAAAGTGCTGCCTGCGGTGGTGAGCGTTCAGGTAGAAGGAACGGCCCCGTGAATCAACAGGTGCCAGACGAGCTCAAAAAGTTCTTTGGCGACGATGGCGGCAACACGGCTAATGAGCCCACCCAGCAGTTTGAAGGTCTGGGCTCCGGCGTCATTATTGATGCCATTAAAGGCTACGTGCTAACCAACAATCACGTCATCAGCGACGCGCAGAAAATCAGCGTTCAGTTGAACGATGGCCGTGAGTTTGAAGCGAAGCTTATCGGCAGCGACGACCAGAGCGACATCGCGCTATTGCAAATCCAGAAAGCCAGCCATTTGACGCAAATCGCCATCGCCGATTCCGACAAACTGCGCGTGGGTGACTTCGCCGTGGCCGTCGGGAACCCGTTCGGCCTGGGGCAGACCGTCACATCCGGTATCGTCTCGGCGCTGGGCCGTAGCGGCCTCAATCTGGAAGGGCTGGAGAACTTCATTCAGACCGATGCGGCTATCAACCGCGGCAACTCCGGCGGCGCGCTGCTAAACCTGAACGGCGAGCTGATCGGTATTAACACCGCCATTCTGGCCCCGGAGGCGGCAGCGTCGGTATCGGCTTCGCTATCCCGAGCAACATGGCACAGACCCTCGCTCAACAGCTGATTCAGTTCGGTGAAATCAAACGCGGCCTGCTCGGCATCCGCGGTATGGAGATGACCGCCGACATCGCCAAAGCGTTTAATCTCGATGTGCAGCGCGGGGCATTCGTTAGCGAAGTGCTGCCTGGCTCCGGTTCAGCAAAAGCGGGAATTAAATCCGGCGACGTGATTACCAGCCTGAACGGCAAGCCGCTGAACAGTTTCGCCGAGTTGCGTTCCCGCATCGCCACCACGGAACCGGGTTCGAAGGTCAAATTGGGCCTGCTCCGCGACGGTAAACCGCTGGAAGTGGAGGTGACGCTGGATAAGAGCGCCTCATCAACCGCCAGCGCACAGCTGATTATCCCGGCGCTGGAAGGGGCATCGCTCAGCGATGGCCAGGCGAAAAGCGGCACTAAAGGGGTTGTCATTTCTGGCGTGGAAAAAGGTAGCCCTGCCGCGCAAATCGGCCTGCATAAAGATGACGTCATCATCGGTATCAACCGCCAGCCGACACAGTCGATTGCCGAACTGCGCAAAGTACTGGAAGCGAAACCGGCGGTTATCGCGCTGAATGTCATACGCGGTAATGAGAGTATTTACCTGCTTCTGCGCTAATCCACGAAAAACCGGGCATAGCCTGGAATGTATGTCCGGTTTTTCTCGTGGTATGCTTCGTCCAGTTTCCTCATCAACGATGCCTGTATCATGCTTGTAAAGCTCTTACGTTCGGTTGCACTTGGTTTACTGGTTGGCGGCATACTCATTGTCACCGTCCCTTCGTTGCGTCAGTGGAATCCGTTATCCACCGAGCGCTTTAGCAGTACAGATGAAGCCCCCGCCAGCTATAACACGGCGGTGCGCCGCGCTGCCCTGCGGTGGTGAACGTCTATAACCGCAGTCTGAACAGCAACACCAATAATCAGCTGGAAATCAAAACGCTCGGTTCCGGGGTGATCATGGACGAGCGCGGCTACATTATTACCAACAAACATGTGATCAACGATGCCGATCAGATCATCGTCGCCCTCCAGGATGGTCGCGTGTTTGAAGCCCTGCTGGTCGGCTCCGATAGCCTGACCGATCTGGCGGTGCTGAAGATCAACGCCACCGGCGGCCTGCCGGTCATCCCATTAACCCGAAGCGCACACCGCACATCGGTGACGTAGTGCTGGCCATCGGCAACCCGTACAACCTCGGGCAGACCATTACTCAGGGGATTATCAGCGCGACAGGTCGTATCGGCCTCAACCCAAGTGGTCGACAGAACTTCCTGCAGACCGATGCCTCTATCAACCACGGTAACTCCGGCGGCGCGCTGGTCAACTCGCTGGGTGAGCTGATGGGCATTAACACCCTCTCTTTCGATAAGAGTAACGACGGTGAAACCCGGAGGGGCTGAGTTTCGCCATTCCGTTCCAGCTGGCAACCAAAATTATGGATAAGCTGATTCGTGACGGACGCGTGATTCGCGGCTTTATCGGCATCAGCGGACGAGAAATTGCCCCGCTGCATTCACAGGGCGGCGGTATCGATCAAATTCAGGGATTGTCGTCAATGAGATAGCCCGGACGGCCCGGCGGCACAGGCGGGCATTCAGAACAACGACGTGATTATTTCGGTCAACGGCAAACCGGCGATTTCCGCGCTGGAAACCATGGACCAGGTCGCCGAGATTCGTCCGGGATCGGTCATTCCGGTGGTCGTGATGCGTGATGATAAGAAACTGACCATGCAGGTCACCATTCAGGAATATCCGGCGTCGGGCTAAGCAGCAGAAAAAGCAAAGGGGCCATTGGCCCTTTGTCACGTCTAAGGCGTCACGCCTTATTTATTGATGAAATCTTCACCCAGCTGAATATCTTTTCTCAGCGTCTCAAGCATACCTTCCAGCGCCTGCTGTTCATAAGCGCTCAGTTTGCCAATCGACTGACGTTCTTCAATCCCGTTTTTACCTAACAGCAGCGGCTGCGAGAAGAAGCGCGCGTACTGGCCGTCCCCTTCGACATAGGCACATTCAACCACGCCCTTCTCGCCCTGCAGGGCGCGAACCAGAGACAGGCCGAAACGCGCCGCCGCCTGGCCCATGGAGAGCGTAGCCGAGCCGCCACCCGCCTTCGCTTCCACCACTTCGGTGCCCGCGTTCTGGATGCGTTTGGTCAGGTCGTTCACTTCCTGATCGGAGAAGCTCACGCCGGAGATTTGCGATAATAAAGGCAGAATGGTCACGCCAGAGTGGCCGCCTATCACCGGCACTTCAACTTCGCTGGCGCTTTTACCTTTTAGCTCCGCCACGAAAGTGTTGGAACGGATGATATCCAGCGTGGTCACGCCGAACAGTTTGTTCTTGTCATATACGCCCGCCTTTTTCAGCACTTCAGCGGCAATGGCCACTGTGGTATTCACCGGGTTGGTGATAATACCAATACAGGCTTTCGGGGCGGTTTTGGCGATTTGTTGCACCAGGTTTTTGACAATACCGGCGTTAACGTTAAACAGATCGGAGCGATCCATACCGGGCTTACGCGCCACACCGGCAGAAATCAGGACCACATCAGCCCTTCCAGCGCAGGCGTAGCATCTTCACCGGAGAAGCCTTTGATTTTAACATCAGTCGGAATATGGCTGAGATCGACCGCCACACCTGGCGTGACGGGGGCAATATCATAGAGAGAGAGTTCTGAACCTGAAGGCAGTTGGGTCTTTAGTAGTAGGGCAAGCGCCTGGCCAATACCGCCGGCGGCACCAAGGACTGCGACTTTCATCCTAAACTCCTTATTATGGTTAATGACTTTCAGGTAACAACCTGTCGTGGACCGCATAAACCAACGCAGGAGATACCAGTTGTTACTCCGTTGCGGCGACCTTAATTCACAAGGTAAATAATTACAATATAATTGCTTACAGAATGCGGGCCATTCAACAGCATCCGCACTACTCCCAGAAAAAGGCCTTTCTACGAAACCAAATTTTCATCAACTATCGATTACAATATACTCAGCACGTTGCGTAAAACAACAGCAATTTAATAACATTTCATTTACTTTTAACTTATTTGGATCCCGTGATATAGGCATGTTTCTTAGGTCTAATTTTTGATAAAATCCGCCCTTTCTCTATTTGGCTTAGCCTCTGGAGCAAATTATTTTGCATAAAAATTCACCTATATGCATAATAATGTTAATTTCACCACCATACTCGGGTGACTTATGCGAAGTTCAACTAAACAAGAAGAATTAGTTAAAGCCTTTAAAGCATTACTGAAGGAAGAAAAATTTAGCTCTCAGGGCGAAATTGTTCAGGCCTTGCAGGAAGAAGGTTTCGATAATATTAACCAGTCCAAAGTTTCTCGTATGCTGACCAAGTTTGGCGCCGTGCGTACCCGCAACGCTAAAATGGAAATGGTTTACTGCCTGCCGGCCGAGCTGGGCGTGCCGACAACCACCAGCCCGCTGAAGAATCTGGTGCTGGATATTGATTACAACGATGCGGTTGTGGTTATCCATACCAGCCCCGGCGCTGCACAGCTGATCGCTCGCCTGCTTGACTCTCTGGGCAAAGCGGAAGGCATTCTCGGCAGTATTGCCGGTGACGACACGATTTTCACCACGCCGGCACGCGGGTTCACCGTTAAAGATCTCTACGAGGCCATCCAGGTTCTGTTCGAGCAGGAGCTGTAATCCCTCTTCCTTTCTCCTCTGGTCCACCAGAGGAGCTGCTTTAACTGCAAATTCCCCTACGTTTCACTCCCGTCTCGTTAACATTAAGTGCGATTTTCTGCCCACAACCATAGATTCAGTGAATATATCCGTTAATAAGCGCACAAAAAATCAAATTCTAATATCCATTTGATTTTGCTCACTATTTACACTTAACTTTACCGAAATGTCTCTTTTTTTATACGTATCTGTTCTAAAAATGACGATTTTTGACATCTAATTACACGCGAAACCATTAGCTGGGTATTAATATTTTATGTGATTAGTGTATACTTAATTTCGTGATGAGGGTCACAAAACAAAGACCTTCCAAAAAAATTCGACGAGGTGAGTATCATGAAAATCAAAACAACTGTTGCCGCTCTGAGCATCCTTTCCGTTATCTCTTTCGGTGCGTTTGCCGCTGACTCTATCAGCAGCGATCAAGCACAAAGCCGTCAGTCAATCGGCACCGTTTCCATCGGTTCCGTCGGTTCATCTCCGATGGATATGCACGAAATGCTGAACAAAAAAGCGGAAGAACAAGGTGCATCATCCTATCGCATCATTGAAGCGCGTACCGGCGCTCATTGGCACGCAACGGCTGAACTGTACAAATAAGTTCGCGTCAGGCAGCACGTCGGCAGTGTAGAAAAGTTTAATACCCAGCGGTCCCAGGAATCAGAAACAACATCCTCTCACCGCTGAAGAATGAAGAATATGGTGAGGAGTAAAACATTATGAAAAGCGCAATGATCATCGCATCCCTTGGTCTGGCATCCGTTCTGTCCTTCGGCGCAAGCGCCGCAGTGCAACAGGTTAACGCGGAGCAGGCACAGAATCTGCAATCCGTCGGCACCGTTTCTGTTTCTCAGATCGGTAGCGACCCGATGGATATGCGCAGCGCATTAGCCGCTAAAGCCGAAAAACAAGGCGCCAGCAGCTACCGCATTATTGAAGCCCGTACCGGCGACCATTGGCACGCTACGGCTGAGCTGTACAAATAAACCCTCGTCGTCTTGTCCGACGACTTGCCCTCGCCCTTATGCGAGGGCTTTTTTATGCTCGTTGCACGTTGAACCGCAGCATCCCTTCCAGCTCTTCTTCCGCTTCATCAAACAGCAGAATCAGCGCGCCATAGCGACGACGCTGCTTGTCGTCGAGATGGATAAACTCGATCTCCAGCGGTAACGGCATTTGTGGGCCGGTGACCGCATCCCAAAGTGCATCCAAATCGCGAATCGACTCACGATCGAGGGCAAAGAGTTGAGCGAACTCCCGATAAAAATCGCCCTGATCCTCTATCTCGTCAAAATCAAAAGTATAGATTTTCATCTCACGCCCTCTCCCATCCTGCAAACTAAAGTCCCCCAATGTGCAGCGTTTTTACCTCAAGGTACTCTTCCAGTCCCAGCACCGAGCCTTCACGCCCCAGCCCGGACTCCTTAACGCCGCCGAATGGCCCCAGCTCAGTTGATACTGCACATTCGTTAATACCGATCATCCCGCTTTCTAACGCCTGCGAGACGCGGAACACGCGAGACAGGTTTTGCGTATAGAAATAGGCGGCCAAGCCGTAGGGGGTATCATTCGCCCGGTGAATAACTTCATCCTCATCGCGGAAGCGGAAGCACGCCGCCAGCGGGCCAAACGTCTCTTCCTGCGCCAGTAGCATCTGTTCCTGGCAGTCGCCCAGCACCGTCGGCTGCCAGAAGTTGCCGCCCAGCTCATGAGGCTGACCGCCAGCCAGCACCTTCGCCCCTTCGAGACGGCGTCTTCCACGTGCTCACGCACTTTTTTCACTGCCGCCGCTTCAATCAGCGGGCCAACGACCACGCCATCATCCAGACCGTTGCCGACTTTCAGCGCTTTCACGGCGGCGGCAAGCTGGCTGGTGAAACGGTCATAGACGCTATCGTGAATATAAAAACGGTTCACGCTGACGCACACCTGCCCGGCGTTACGGAATTTATTGGCAACCGCCCCTGTACCGCCGCGTCGATATCCGCATCCTCAAAGACGATATAGGGCGCATTGCCCCCAGCTCCATCGAGACTTTCTTCATTGTTTCCGCAGCGTTACGCACCAACGTTTTCCCCACCGCCGTCGAGCCGGTGAAGGAGATCTTACGCACGTCGTGGCTCGCCATTATGGCGTCGCTGATTTCCGCCGTGTTCCCCGCCACCGCGTTCAGCACCCCGTCAGGGATCCCGGCTTTTTTCGCCAGCGCCAGCAGCGCGAACGCGCAAAGCGGCGTGTTGTTGGCAGGTTTAATCACCCCGGTACAGCCCGCGGCCAGCGCCGGACCGAGCTTACGAGTCAGCATCGCCATCGGGAAGTTCCACGGCGTGATCGCCGCCACCACGCCAATCGGTTCACGCGTCGCCAGAATGCGCGAGCCGGGTTTCGCCGGGGAATGATCTCCCCATTTGCCCGCTTGCCCTGTTCGGCAAACCACTGGATAAAGCTCGCCGCGTAATCCACTTCCCCTTCCGCCTCTTTCAGCGGTTTGCCTTGTTCAATGGTCATCAGACGCGCCAGCCAGCTTTTATTTTCAATCATCAGCTGATACCAGCGATAAAGCAGCTCCGAGCGCGCTTTTGCCGTTTTTGCCCGCCACTGTGGGAACGCTTTTGCCGCGGCGGCAATCGCCTGTTCGGTCTCATGCTTTCCGGCCTTCGCTACCTTTGCTACCACCTCGCCCGTTGCTGGGTTCAGCACGTCAAAGGTGGCGTCGAGATGGCGCCATTCGCCATTGACCAGATAGCCTGTTTGAAAAAGGTCATTGTCCTGTAGCGCTTGCGTGGTCATTACACCCTCCTGAAAAGTGTTTCCAGTTAAGTATAGCTATCGCTTTTACGGCAATAGTTGCCAGAATAACGAAAGTCGCATTAATGACGGGGAAGCGTGCTGTGATGAGTGAATATCCTGTTTTCAATAAGCTGCGCCAGGAACTCGGTTTGGCGCATTTCGCTACAAATAAGGTGACGTTAAGCGGTTGTGGGCCAATTTATCCCACGCCGTTTGCCATCGGTGACGCCGCCGCATCAATACTGGCGCTGCAGGGGATTATGCTGGATGCGCTGAGAGGTACTCAGCAGGACATTCACGTTAACGCCCACTGTGCCGCCGCATCGACCCACGCGGTGACCTTTCAGCAACAGAACGGGTATAACTGGCAGTACAACGATCCCGACTATCCACTACCGATTTCTATCTGACCCAGGACAACCGCTGGATTTTCCTGCACGGCGGCTACCCGCGGCTGCGTGACGGCATTCTCGATATCCTTGATGTGCCGAATAACCGCGCCAGAGTGGCGCAGGCGGTCGCAAAATGGAACGCCGAGGCGCTCGAAGAGACGATAGCCCGCGCCGGGCTGTGCGCGGCAATCGCCCGCAGTCATGATGAATGGCTGGCGCATCCTCAGGGGCTGGCGGTCAGCCAGGAGCCGCTAATCCGCTTCACGCGTCTGACCGACAGCTCCCCTAAACCTCGCCAGTACGGCAATGAGCGAGTTCTCCAGTCGCTGCGGGTGCTGGACTTCACGCATGTGATTGCCGGGCCGACTGCCACCCGCGGGCTGGCGCAAATGGGCGCTGACGTGCTGCATATCTCATCTCCCTATCGCCCACGTATTCTGCCGTTTGACGTCGATACCAATCACGGTAAACGCAACGCCTACCTCGAACTGTCCAGCGCCGATGGGGCAAGGCGAGCGGCGCAGCTGGTGCGCGATGGCGACGTGTTTGTGCAGAGCTATCGCCCAGGCGCGCTCGCCCGCTATGGGCTCAGCAATGAGGAACTGGCGCGCAACAATCCGCACATTATCACCGTGAACCTCAACTGCTACGGACATCGGGGCCATGGAAAGACCGCCCAGGTTTTGAACAACTGGCTCAAACGGTGACGGGAATGGCGGTGGCGCAGGGCGAAGGAGGCCAGCCGCAGCTGGGGCCAACCTATCCCAACGACTATTTGAGCGGCTACCTGGCGACACTCGGCGTGTTGATGGCGCAGGAGCGTCAACGTCACGAAGGCGGCGCATGGCAGGTGGATGTATCGCTGTGTCGAACGGCAACATGGTTACAGGAGCTGGGAAGCCTGGCTGAGTGGCGTCACGTACCGCCACCGGATGCTCAAGCCATCGCGAGCGCGATGGCAGTGGAACAGGGGCCGTTTGGCGAACTGCGTTACTTCAATAGCGCGCTGTCGTTGGCGCATACACCGATGCGCTTCTCGCAGCCAGCGATGCCGCTGGGGGCACACGAGGCCGCGTGGTGGTAAATTTCCCGGGTCTATTCGGCCCGGGAAGTTGACTAATTGATGGTTAAAGCGCTCTGATACTTATGCAGCATCGCCACCAGCCGTTCAACCGGCTGCGTCACCTGCTCGGGCGCTTCCCAGACGCGAAGCTTATTCTGGTAAACGCTCAATTCATCCAGCAACCGCGAGAAGTAGTAATGGCGTTTATCGTCGCTGCTGGCCGAAATCACCTTATCGGCGGTGCGGCGCAACTGGCGGTGGAAAGCCGACAGATCGTCATTGACTGGAATCGGCGCGTCGCGCAGGCGCTGGTGCGCAATGATAAGCGTCAGCGCCAGGCGGAACTTAGCGACATCACCGGGAAACTTGTTCAGCAGTAAAAAGAGCTGCTGATACAGCGCCGGCAGATGGTTCTCTTTGCGCCGCGCCATATTGGTGGTCATCGCCGAAACGGCGGCAAACACAAACTGGTTCAGCAACACACGGCCAGTGCGCAAGCGCGAGTTATCGCGAATCAGCAGAATGACGATCAGCGCCATAAAGCAGCCGACAATCTGCCCCAGCGCGCTGTCGAGAAACTGGCTGAAGTGGAAAGTCATCGGGTTATCCAGCACCAGAATGTTGATGGTACTGGCTAGCGCGCCAAGCGAACCCAGCCGTCGTTTCTGCACCTCAATGCCGATAAAGAAGCACATCACCGCCAGGCTCAGGCACAGCAGGAACATACTTTGCTGGGTGGCGGGCATGATCACCAGGAAATAGAGCGCGCCGATCGGCAAAGCGGCAATCGTCCCGTAAAGGAAGTCGATCGCAACCATGCGCGGATTGGGAAGACGCATCGCCAGCGAGGTCACCACGGCGATCATCACCATCGCCCCGCTACCTGAGGTCCAGCCGGTCCATAGCCAGAATAAAATGCCCAGCGCGCAGGAGACCGTGGTGCGCCAGAAGTTGACCATCGCATGATGACGTTCGGCGGATTCCGGCCTCACCACCACTTCGCTTTGCAGAATTTCTTCTTCGCGGGCACTGATTTTGGCGTTGCCAACCACACCACGTCTGAGCAGCAGATAGCGCGTGGCCGCACCGACCCAACTGTAGATGGTGACCGGCGTATCGTGTTCGCCGGTCCACGCCAGTACGCGACGCATGCGCTTAAGCTGACGATGTACATCCTGCACCGTCTCGACCGGCTCCTCAAACAGCTCGCGGTAGGCGTCTGTCACCAGCTCCGGGCGCGAATTCTGCATGATAAACGTTTCAACGGCCTGGGTGATCATCGTCAGTGAGACAGTATTTAGCGCTTTCAGGCGACGGTTAGCGCGCGTCCAGCGTGATGACTCCATATTCAGGTTGCTACGCATACCTTCCAACGCGGTAGCGCGGCGCACCAGCGCAAGCCAGGCGCGATCCATCTCATCGCTGTCACAGTGCTTAATGCACAGCTGCATCAGGCGGTATTGATCGATGAGCATCGAATCCAATTCGTTATCGATCTCTTTTTTGATCGAACGCGGAGAGAACAGCAGATCGGCGACGATCGCGCAGACGATACCGATCACGATCTCGCTGCAGCGCTCTACTGCGAACTGCGGCGTTAACAGCGGTTCGGCCTGAATGGTAATAACGATAATCAGCGCCGTATAGCCGGAAAGCCCCAGGCGTAGGAGTTCTCGACGCGCACCAGCGACGAGATCCAGGTGCAGAAACCGGCCCAAATGCTGCACACCAGCAGCATCAGCAGCGGCGCGCGGATCATGGTGATAATGATCACCAGCGCGGCGATACAGCCGATAAAGGTGCCGACAATACGCAGCATCCCGCGGTAACGAATCGCCCCGCGTAAGGTTCGCCCCCGCAGCAAAGGCCGGACCGGCGGCTACCAGCGCGGCGGTCAGCACCGCCCAGCGCGGAGTTTCAAGCTGAAAGTGAAAGCCGACAAACAGCGCCAGCACCACCGCGCAAGCCAGTTTGATGGCAAAGCGGATGTGCTGGTTGGCAATACTGAAGATGCCCATGGCAATTAACCGAATTCACGCAGGCGCAGCGCCAGTTTCTGGAAGAACGTCATCTGGCTGGCATCGCGATCTTTTTCACCGGTGATCACCACCGTAGCGGTCGTGCCCGCTGGCCACAGGTTACCCGGTTCGTCATCAAGATGAATACGGACCGGCACGCGCTGGGCCAGGCGTACCCATTCCAGGTTGGAATCAACGGTCGCCATCCCTTTACTGTCTACGCTGCTGCTGGCGTTAGTGACGCCCGCCGCCATGCTGTCAACGGTGCCTTTTAACACACGGTTACTGCCCAGCGGCGTAATTTCCGCACGGTAGCCAGGGCGCACGCGCTCCAGCTTGGTCTCTTCCAGATAGGCCATCACGTAGAAGGAGTGCTGCTTAACCAGCGCCACCGCCGTGGAACCTCGGGTAATAAACTCACCGGCATAGACGTTCAGGTTGGTTATCCAGCCGTCTGCTGGCGCGCGAATTACGGTACGGTCAAGGTCAAGACGCGCGAGATCGCGGGTTGCCTGCGCCTTCGCTAACTGATGCAAAACGGTTTGCAGCACGTTGTTAGACTGATCGATCTCTTCACGCGACATCGCATTGATGCCCAGCTTGTTACGACGTCCGGCTTCACGGCTTTTCTCTTCAGCCAGCGCCTGGTAGTAGGAGACATCGGCTTCTGCTTCGGCCAGTGCCTTCTGGTAACGCGGCTGATCAATCACAAACAGAACCTGATTTTTGGTAACCAGTTGGTTATCCTTGACCTGTACACCGGTAATGAGGCCCGACACGTCGGGAGCGATAGCCACGACGTCAGCGCTAAAGCGCGCATCGCGAGTCCAGGGGGATTCGGTGTAATAGACCCAGGCGCGGAAAATAGCGATGAACGCCAGGATAACCAGTATCACCGTAATCGCGGTACGGGAGATATTTCTTGTTAGTGTTTTCACATCTACCTCAAACGAACAAACGTGATATCAGATAAAACAGGCAGCAATACAGTGCCGTGTTGAACAACGCAGGATGCCAGACAAAATCGTAGATCCCGGTTGGCACCAGCACTCGATGCACCACCCAAAAAATGGCGAGCGACAACAGCAGCTCAAAGAAGATCGGTGGAAAAGAGAGACCGAAAATCACGATGACAGGAAACAGGCTCATGTTGACCTTACTAGACTAGCGTGCAGGTGAGATTGAAACTTTAGTTATGCAACTAACAGTATATTAACGTAACTGTTATAGCCTTATCTACATAGTGTGATGCAAATCACTTTTAAGCCAGAGTGAACAATGGAACGATTAAAACGGATGTCGGTGTTTGCCAAGGTTGTCGAGCATGGCTCCTTTACCGCCGCGGCACGACAGCTACAAATGAGCGTCTCTTCCATCAGCCAGACTGTCTCTAAACTGGAAGATGAGCTCCAGGTCAAACTGCTTAATCGCAGTACGCGGAGCATTGGTTTAACCGAAGCCGGTAAAATTTACTACCAGGGCTGCCGCCGCATGCTGCACGAAGTCCAGGATGTTCACGAACAGCTTTACGCGTTTAATAACACGCCGATTGGAACGCTGCGTATCGGCTGCTCTTCAACTATGGCACAAAATGTTCTCGCACGGATCACCGCCGATATGTTGAAAAAGTATCCCGAGTTAACGGTCAATCTGGTCACCGGCATTCCCGCGCCAGACCTGATTGCCGACGGGCTGGACGTGGTCATTCGCGTCGGATCCTTACAAGATTCCAGCCTCTTTTCACGTCGGTTAGGCGCGATGCCGATGGTGGTATGCGCCGCGAAAAGCTACCTGCAACAGGCGGGAGTGCCGGAGAAACCCGCCGACCTCGCCAATCACTCGTGGCTGGAGTACAGCGTACGCCCGGATAACGAATTCGAGTTGATCGCCCCGGAAGGCATTTCCACGCGCCTCATTCCCGAAGGACGTTTTGTCACCAACGATCCCATGACGCTCACCCGCTGGCTTTCGGCAGGCGCCGGGCTGGCCTACGTGCCCCTGATGTGGGTGATCGAGGAGATCAACCGCGGGACGTGGAAATTCTCTTCCCACGTTATCAGTCCGATCCCCGTCCGGTGTATGCCCTGTATACCGAGAAAGACAAACTGCCGCTAAAAGTGCAAGTCTGCATCAACTACCTGACCGAGTATTTTGTTGAAGTGGCGGAATTATTTCAGGGAATGCGCGGAAGAAGGAAAGAGTAGTGCTGGGATATCACTTTAAACATTAAGAAAGACTATAGATATACTTTATATGAATATAGTCACCACATCATTATCGCTAATCTAAAATATCCACCTTTGGACTATCAAGATTAGCGAATTGACACAACCATCTAGCGTCACCTATCTTATTATTTATATCTGAAATTGAGACTATTATATTAGTTGCAGATATAAATAATAAGCATGCAATATTCAGGATTACTTTAGACAAGGGCCATGTATGAATCTATTTGAAATGACGCCGCCTTCACGCCGGCGCTATGGACTCGCCGCGTTCATTGGTTTAATCGCTGGGATTGTCTCGGCCTTCGTCAAATGGGGTGCAGAAGTTCCGCTGCCTCCACGTAGCCCTACTGATTTATTTAGCAGCGCATGTGGGCCGGAACAATTGATCAGAGCGGCCGGTCAAATTGACTGTTCGCGCAATTTCCTGAACCCACCCTATGTATTTCTACGCGATTGGTTAGGTGTTGCCGACCCTAACGCGGTGGTATATACATTTGCCGGCCATATATTTAACTGGGTTGGCGTCACACATATTATTTTCTCTATCGTCTTCGCTGTTGGCTATTGCGTAGTCGCGGAAGTCTTCCCGAAAATTAAACTCTGGCAGGGCCTGCTTGCAGGGGCCTTAGCCCAACTTTTCGTCCATATGATCTCATTCCCATTGATGGGATTAACACCGCCGCTTTTTGAACTTCCCTGGTACGAGCACGTCTCCGAAATCGTCGGGCACCTGATCTGGTTCTGGTCTATTGAAATCATTCGTCGTGATTTACGTAACCGTATGACTCACGAGCCGGACCCCGAGATTCCGCTGGATCATATTCGCTAAAAAAAATGGCGCGACTCCAGGAGTCGCGCCATTCACGCATATCACTTTTCAGGTCAGGCGGTGCCGCCAACGGTCAGGTTATCCACCTTCAGCGTCGGCTGGCCAACGCCAACCGGCAGGCTCTGGCCTTCTTTACCACAAACGCCTACGCCGTTATCCAGCTTAAGATCGTTACCGACCATCGACACCTGCTGCATGGTTTCGATACCGGAACCAATCAGCGTGGCCCCTTTCACCGGCTTAGTCACCTTACCGTTTTCAATCAGGTAGGCTTCCGACGTTGAGAAGACGAATTTCCCGGAGGTGATATCCACCTGGCCACCGCCAAAGTTCGGCGCATACAGGCCGTATTCGACGGATTCGATAATTTCCTGCGGCGTCGATTTGCCCGCCAGCATGTAGGTGTTGGTCATACGCGGCATCGGCAGGTGCGCGTAGGATTCGCGGCGGCCGTTACCGGTTGGCGCCACGCCCATCAGCCGCGCGTTGAGTTTGTCCTGCATGTAGCCTTTCAGAATGCCGTTTTCAATCAGCACGTTGTACTGGCCCGGCACCCCTTCATCGTCAATCGCCACGGAGCCGCGACGATCGCCAATCGTGCCGTCATCCACAATCGTACACAGCTCAGACGCCACCAGTTGGCCCATCTGCCCGCTAAAGACCGAAGTGCCACGACGGTTGAAGTCGCCTTCCAGACCATGGCCCACCGCTTCGTGCAGCAGCACGCCCGGCCAGCCCGCGCCAAGCACAACCGGCAGCGTCCCCGCTGGCGCAGCGACTGCCGACAGGTTCACCAGCGCCATGCGCACGGCTTCTTTCGCCCACGCGTCGGCGCGGACTTCACCGTCGAGGTCAGCCAGGAAATAGTCATAGCCAAAACGACCGCCGCCGCCGCTGGCGCCGCGTTCGCGTTTACCGTCTTGTTCCACCTGTACGCTGACCGACAGACGCACCAGCGGACGCACATCCGCCGCCAGCGTTCCGTCGGTTGCCGCCACCAGAATCAGCTCATACACGCCGGTCAGGCTGGCGGTAACTTCCTGCACCCGCGAGTCTGCGGCACGCGCGACGCTGTCGACGCGGCGCAGAATATCCAGCTTCTCTTCGCGCGTCATGCTTTGTAGCGGATCCAGCGAGGTGTACAGCGCTGGGTGTTCAACCGCTCCCAGGGTTTGTACTTTACCGTCACCCGCATCGCGCACGATGGTACGGGCCGCCTGCGCGCTCTGCTCCAGCGCCAGCAGGCTAATCTGGTCGGCGTAGGCAAAGCCGGTTTTCTCACCGCTGACCGCACGCACGCCGACACCCTGGTCGATGTTGTAAGAACCGTCTTTAATGATACGGTCTTCTAAAACCCAGGATTCGTGATAGCTGGACTGAAAATAGAGATCGCCATAGTCCAGACGGCGCTCCGTGAGTTGACCAAGAATGGCAAACAGGTCCTGATGATTCAGGCCATTCGCCGCCAGCAATTGTTCACTTACCAGGTTTAGACTCATTATTTCGTTACTCACTAATGCCCGCGTGCCTTAAGCATAGCGGGCCTGTATTCCGGGTGTTTGTCGTATGAGATTGAGGCAATTCAGGGCTTGCGTCAAATCACGGCTATTTATTGCTACGCGCCTGGCGCAGCACTTCGTTAATTTGTGGCTTGTCGATCGGGCCGGTGATGCGATAACGCAGGATCGAGACCTTGTTCCACAATGGCCCCAGTACCTTGGTCGCGGCAAACACCGCCGCGCCGATAATCGGGTTCACCGCGAAAGCCGTCGCCACGCCGACCGTCGCCGAGATTTCCGGCGCGACAATCGCTTCCATATTCAACTCGCGGCGCACCAGGTCAACCGAGCCTTTCATGGCGATATCCGCCTCCAGGCCATCCACCAGCGTATCATCAGTATTCAGCACCCCGTCCTTAATCCACGCGGTGCTGCGGATGGAGTCAAAGTAGAATCCATCGCTGAAGGTGTCACTAAAGTCAAAGCGCAGCTTACGCAGCAACGCATCGACGCTCAGAAGGCGCAGCAACTGCCCGGCGTGGCCGGTAGAAATATCGGTAAACTGCCCTTTGCTGACGCGCGATTTGAGAATGCCGTTCAGCGAAGCGACATCCGGCTGCCATGGTTTATCACGCCAATGTAAATCGTAGTCTACATCAACGGACGCGTCGCGAATTGGCGTGGAAACGCCGAAGAAGGCCACCGCATCATCAACGTTGTTACCGTGAATTTTGCCCTTCAGCGAGGTTCGCTGGCCAGAGGCTGCATTCACCCACACGCCCTCGGCGGTCAGGCGGCCAAAACCGGTATCCACCAGGCCATTTGCCAGCGAGAGCGTATCGCCTTTGACGCTGAAATCACCGTCAATTCGCCCGTATTTCTGCCCCATAGCCAGCACTCAGCGCAGCGCAGCTGGAGATCGGGCCAACCATGGAAGTCGATGGCGCTGCTGCTGGCGGTGGCGTTCGCGCTTCCGCTGCTGGCTGTCTGCGCCAGCGGGTTCGCCGACGGGTTGTAGTAGAGATAGCGCACCGCGGCCTGCCACGGCGAGTTGTTCTTCATCGTCAGGCTGGCGTTAATTTCGCGGCCCTGCGCTTCCACGCGCGTTCCGTCAGCCGTCTGTTTTGAGACCAGGCTCAGGTTGTTCCACTGCTGGCCAGCAAAGGCCAGCGACGGTGTGCGCAGCGTGACGCTTTCCGGGAACGAGGCAGCGGAGCTCACGCTATCCGCCGCGCCGCGCTGGAACAGGGCCAGCCACTGCGCGCCATCCATCGGCGGTAAATTCAGTTCAACTCCCGGCGCCTGCGGCAGCGGCGGTATCGTGCGGCTGTCCGAGGTCCAGATGGCGCTCTGGAGCGCCAGCTTATTACCCAGCAGCCAGCGGCTGTTAATGTGGTTACTCTGACCGACGTTGCCAGTCAGGTCGAAACTGCGCAGATTGCCGTCGACGTCAATTTTAAGCGGCAGCGCCTGACCCGCCGTTTTGTTGGCTGGCGAAGGTAAGTTACTACTCACATTCTGCAGATCGCCTGTGATACCGACTTTATAGGTGGCGCTACCGTGATACGGCAGCTCAATCGCGACATTGCCTTTCCACGGCACGCTGCCTTTCAACGCATCGTTGAGTTGTTTCGGCAGCACGCCCATTTTAACGGGCTGCCAGTCGGCCTGCATATTCACGCCAACCTGATACGCTTTCGCCCTTCGGTGGTGGTGAAATCGATATTCAGCGGCTGATTAAACCAGGTTGCCGTCAGCGGTTCACTGGTCAGGTTGCCGTTTTCAAAGCTGAATTTGCCTTTCAGGTTATGCAGCGTGCTGTCCAACGGCTTGATAAACAGGCTGTTGTTATTCAGTGCTACGTTGCCTTTCGCGGTGACCTGTTCGCCGTCGAGCGGGATATCGAGATGTAAGCGTGCACTCACATCGCCGTCAATCTGCAACTCTTCAAGGGCCGCCGCCAGCGAGTCGTGGAGAGGCGTCTCCTGGAAATACGGACCAACCGCTTTGCCCGGACCGTTGATATCGGCGTCGATCAGCAGCTTCTCTTTCTCGTAATCCGGAATGGCCGCCTCAAGATTGCTGGCGGTCACGCCGCCGAGCGTCGCTTTATCTGCCTTCATCCATAGGCCTTCGTTAATAAAGTTCAGCTCAATATCAAGATTGGTCAGCGCTGGCCAATCCGGCTGGAAGGCAAAGGTCGCATCGTGCAGTGGAACGTAGACCTGGAACTGGCCTTCGTTGTGCTTATAAGGGAACAGGTGCGGGTTCCCGCCATACACCAGCGTGGCGTTTTCCGCCTTGCCGGCTTTGATTGCGCCGCTCAAGTAATCAACCAGCTTCTTACCCATCAGGTTTTCCGGGAAGTAGCGCCACGCCTGGCCGCCATCATCGGTGCTGATCCCGGCGAGAATGCCCAGCCAGGGCTGATCGTCTTTTGGCTGAAGATAGCGGAAACCACCGGCAGCACGAACGCCGGTCGCCTGCACGTCGATATTGCGCCCGTCCAGCATCAAACCTTTGTCGTTGTTCACCCAGTTCAGCGTAGCCGTGCCGTTGGCAATCTCCAGCGGCGCGCGGAACACGTGCTCGTAAGGCATCAGCGCTTTTTGCATGGCGACGTGCAGCGCGCCGTTCTCGACGCTGCCCGATATGCTGCCGGAAACATGTTCAGCCCCCGGCAGCAGCTTCCACTGCTTCCAGGCCAGATTGTCCCAGCTCGCGTTAAAGCGCGTTTTGCTGGTTTCCTGGAGAGGAATATCCATCGCCAGGGCATCAACCATGCCGCTCGGCTGAGCCGTACGCCAGATATCAGCCACTTCCGGCGAGAGCTTCTCGGCGATTGGCAGCAGGCCGTTTAACCCGGCGAGCGACAGGTGGCTGGCACGAATACGCAGTTCATCGCTGCGTTTAGCGTCTGGCCCGCCGACTTCCTGAGCCGGGATCCATGCCAGCGCCAGCGCGCCGCGCGGCCATGGCGTATCATCAATGGTGATGCGGGTATCCGGAATGCGGAATTCCCAGCCCTCTTTTTCCCGAGAAAGATGCGCGGTGAGGTTGTCCACCGAGAGCTGATGCGTTTGCTGGTCGCCCTGCCAGCTGGCGCCGCCCTTTTTCAGCCACACGTCGCCGTTGGCCACTTCACCTTTATCCAGCGACACCCAGCCTTCAAGACTAAAGCGCGCGCTGGTCAGCGCGATGTTGTCCTGCATCCACCGCCCGAGCCACGGCTTGACATCGATATCATCGGCCTGCAACCAGAGCCGCCCTTTATTGAGCAGGCCGTTTTCATCGCGCAAGTCCATGCGCACTTTCATCACTCCGTGCTGTCCGGTGAGGCTGGAAAGGCTCAGCTCACCTTCGGCACGGTGACGGTTTTTGTCATTCACCCATGTGAGCTGCGGCACCGCCAGTTCGGCACGCTGGCCGGAGAGGGTCAGGAAACTGAGGTGACTGTCGCGTAAGGTGAAGTGGTCGAACTGGCGTAGGAAGAGATCGCCGATGCGATCGCCCTTCAGGCCATCGTCGCTGTCGTTTTTCTGCAACGGCGTGTTGGTGTGAATTTGCAGCTGCCAGAAGGTCAGCTCGCGGAACTGCCAACGCATGTGCAGCAGGCTTTGCCAGACGTCCAGCGCCATGGAGGCGCGTTTGATGGAGAGTTCGCCGCCGTCATTCAGCCCGGCTTTGATATCACGAACATCGAGGGTCGGGCCAAAGTTCTGCCAGCTGGCCTGGATTTGTGAGGCGGAGACCGGCAGCCCGGTCGCCGTTTCAATTTTACCCAGCAGCGCCGGACGCCATTTATCCAGATGCGGCAGCGCCAGACGCAGGCCGCTCACCAGCAGCGCGACAACGACAACCAGTGTGGCAACGGTGAGCAGTAAAATCCCCGGCAATCGCCTCACGCATCTCTCCTTGGGTCGCAGCAGGCTGCGTTATTACATCATGACCACATCAAACTGCTCCGGGTTATAGAGCGGTTCGATTTGAACTTTGACCTGCTTACCCACAAAGATCTCCACTTCCGCCAGCGCGTGGGATTCTTCACCCTTCAGCGTTTCCGCCACCGAAGGAGAAGCATAGACCAGGAAGCGATCGGAGTCGTAGGCGTGATGAACGCGCACAATTTCACGCATGATTTCATAGCATACCGTTTCAACGGTTTTCACCGTGCCGCGACCATGGCAGGTTGGGCATTCGGTGCACAGCACGTGCTCGACGCTTTCACGGGTGCGCTTACGAGTCATCTCCACCAGCCCAGCGGCGAGAACCCGTTCACGCTGGTTTTGACCCTGTCTTTACTCAGCGCCTGTTCCAACGAGTGCAGTACCCGGCGACGGTGATCTTCATTATTCATATCGATAAAGTCGATGATGATAATGCCGCCAAGATTACGCAGACGCAGCTGACGCGCAATCGCCTGAGTGGCTTCAATATTGGTGTTGAAAATAGTGTCATCGAGATTACGGTGGCCGACAAAGGCCCGGTATTGATGTCCACGGTGGTCATCGCTTCGGTCTGGTCGATAACCAGATAGCCGCCTGACTTAAGTTCCACTTTACGCTCCAGCGCACGCTGGATTTCATTCTCAACATCGAAGAGATCGAAGATAGGCTGGCGACCGCTGTAGTGCTCAAGCTTACTGGTCATTTCAGGCATATATTCAGCCGTGAATTCCATTAACGCTTCGTAGGTCAAACGGGAATCAACGCGAATCTTATCCAGCTGAGCGTCAGCAAAGTCGCGGAGCACACGCTGCGCCAGCGCAAGCTCGCCGTACATCTGGTAGCGGGTCTGTGGGCGTTTTTTACGCTCCATCACTTTCGTCCACACGCGCTTAAGGTAGGCGGCATCGGAGGCTAAATCCTCCTCGCACACCCTTCCGCGGCGGTACGAATGATAAATCCGCCCTGCTCATCGCAGTAATCTGCCACCACTTTCTTTAAGCGGTCGCGTTCGGCTTCACTTTCAATACGCTGCGAGACGCCGACGTGAGAAGCGCCAGGCATAAAGACCAGGTAGCGAGAAGGTAAGGTGATGTCGGTGGTCAGACGCGCGCCTTTGGTTCCCAGCGGATCTTTCACCACCTGCACCATCAGATCCTGTCCCTGACGCACCAGTTCAGAAATATCGCGGACGGTGAACTGCTTTTGCTCTTCACCCGCCACGCATTCGGTATGCGGCATGATATCGGAGGCGTGAAGGAACGCCGCCTTATCGAGACCAATATCTACAAAAGCCGCCTGCATACCCGGTAAGACACGACTAACACGACCTTTGTAGATATTGCCTACTATTCCGCGTCGCGCTTCACGCTCAATATGAATTTCCTGCAAAATGCCGCCATCGATGTACGCCACCCGCGTCTCCGATGGCGTCACGTTCACTAATAGTTCAGCCGTCATGTGTATCCCTTTTTTCACGTAGCGAGTTAAAGTTACTCAGCAACTCATACGTTTCCACCAGCGGTAAGCCGACTACGGCGTGATAGCTGCCATTTATCTTCCTGACGAAACAGCCACCCAGCCCTTGAATACCGTATGCACCTGCTTTATCTAAAGGTTCTCCGCTCGCAACATACGCTGCGATATCGTCATCAGAGAGCGTCCGGAAGGTCACATCAGTGACCACCAGACAGTCGAGCGTTTGCTGGCTATCGGCCAGCGCAACAGCGGTCATCACCTGATGGGTATTACCCGAAAGCTTACGCAGCATCGCTGCCGCATGTGCTTCATCGCGCGGTTTCTCCAGTACTTCACCGTTGAGGATAACAATGGTATCTGCTCCCAGAACCGGGAGATCTTCGCTCGCTAAGGCGACACCCGCCTGCGCTTTCTCGCGCGCCAGTCGCGCCACGTAGTGCTGTGCATCCTCATGAGGACGGCGCACTTCTTCAATACCCGGAACCACTTTCTCAAAGGTCACCCCTAACTGAGTGAGCAGTTCCTGACGACGTGGAGAACCTGAAGCAAGATAGAGAGATACCATAACGACCTTATTGAACGGCAAATTGCTGACGAACTTTACGCATCAAAAGAAATATCCACGGCCAGAGCACGCCGTTTACTACACTACTCCAGAACACTTCAGGGCGGAAAGAGACGTTGATCACTAAAAACTCTGCCCAGAAAACAATAATATCCGTGGCAAGCGAGAGCAACATAACCACCAGCGCCTGCTGCCAGAGCGCCAGGTTACGGAACAGCTGATATTTCAGCGCCACCAGATACGCCACAATGCTCAACGACAGCGCGCGCACGCCAAGCGTTGAACCACTGATCAGATCCAGTATGGCACCCATCACGAACCCCGTGCCAACATTCACCCGATGCGGCAGCGCCAGTGACCAGTACAACAGAATGAGCAGCACCCAGTTTGGCCGGAAAACCGTGAGGTCGTCCGGCCAGGGCATAACTTGTAGCAACAGTGCGATAAGAAACGAGAGCCAGATTACCCAGCGTCCCTGGCTACGGTAACTTGCCACTATTGCCCCCTGCGGAGGGTTGCGGTGGCGGCGTACCCGCAGGCGGCGTGGTTAACCCCGTTGCCGGAGCGGGAAGCTGCGGCCCATGGTTTCTGGCGACGGCAGCACCTGAGGCATCATCTGCATCAGGCGTTCATTCGCCACGCGATGCACCTCTTCCGGGGTCATCGGGTTAGTGCCGTTACGATCGGCGCCCCACAGCAGCAGCAGATAACGCAGACGCTGCAGGCCTGCGGTTGGACGCGCCTGAATCACCGTGTACGCACGCTGCGTATCCAGCTTAACCGACGAAACGACGCCAACCGGGTAGCCTTCCGGGAAACGCCCGCCCAGGCCCGATGTCACCAGCACGTCGCCCACACGAATATCGGTGTTGGCAGGCAGATGTTCCAGTTGGAGATCGTCGGTACAACCGTTACCGGCGGCAATCACACGGATATCGTTACGCAGCACCTGAATGGGCAGCGCATGGGTAGCATCGCAAATCAGCAGCACGCGGCTGGTGAGTTTGGCGACGGCCACAACCTGACCCACAACGCCTTTATCGCTGATCACCGGCTGGCCTTCGTAAACGCCGTTCACGCTGCCTTTGTCGATAACCACCTGGTCGCTGTAGGGATCGTTTACCGTTGAGATCACCTGCGTCACCATTTTCTGTTCGTCCTGGCGCAGCGGTGAACCTAACAGCTCACGTAAACGGGCATTTTCTTGCTTGTACTGACCCAGCATCAGCAGGTCGCTGTTTTTCAGCAGCAGTTCCTGACGCAGTGCACGGTTTTCGAGTTCGAGCTGATCGCGTGAAGCCAGCGTTTGCGAGACGCTATCGAGCAGTTCACGAGGACCATTAGAAACAAAGTAGAAAGGACTGACGGCAGTATCCATGTACGTTCGGATTTGACTGAACATACCCAGGCGGCTGTCGGCGATAATGACACCCAGCGCCACCAGCACCGCCAGAATAAGGCGAATCTGCAGCGACGGGCCACGGCTAAAAATGGGCTTCATAGGCTATGCGTATTCTCGTGTCAGTGAAATTGAGGGTAGCCTTCTGGCTACCCTGAACCTCATGCTGACTACTCTTCGCTAAACAAGTCGCCGCCGTGCATGTCGATCATTTCCAGCGCCTTGCCGCCGCCACGCGCTACGCAGGTCAGCGGATCTTCAGCAACGACAACTGGAATACCGGTTTCTTCCATTAACAGGCGGTCGAGGTTGCGCAGCAGCGCGCCACCACCGGTCAGAACCATACCGCGCTCGGAGATGTCGGAAGCCAGTTCTGGCGGGCACTGTTCCAGTGCAACCATCACTGCGCTCACGATGCCGGTTAGCGGCTCCTGCAGCGCTTCGAGAATTTCGTTGGAATTCAGCGTGAAGCCACGCGGAACGCCTTCTGCCAGGTTACGGCCACGCACTTCGATTTCACGCACTTCGTCACCCGGGTAAGCGGAGCCGATTTCGTGCTTGATACGTTCTGCGGTGGCTTCACCGATCAGAGAGCCGTAGTTACGGCGAACATAGTTGATGATCGCTTCGTCGAAGCGGTCGCCACCGATACGTACGGAAGAGGAGTAAACCACGCCGTTCAGGGAGATAACGGCCACTTCAGTGGTACCGCCACCGATATCGACAACCATGGAGCCAGTAGCTTCAGAAACCGGCAGGCCGGCACCAATTGCGGCAGCCATCGGTTCTTCAATCAGGAACACTTCACGGGCGCCAGCGCCCTGAGCGGATTCACGGATCGCACGACGTTCAACCTGGGTTGCGCCAACCGGTACACAGACCAGTACGCGCGGGCTTGGGCGCATAAAGCTGTTGCTGTGAACCTGTTTGATGAAGTGCTGGAGCATTTTTTCGGTCACGAAGAAGTCAGCGATAACGCCGTCTTTCATCGGACGAATAGCCGCGATGTTACCTGGCGTACGGCCCAGCATCTGTTTAGCGTCATGACCTACGGCGGCCACGCTTTTCGGTGAACCGGCACGATCCTGACGAATGGCGACCACGGAAGGCTCATTCAATACGATGCCTTGTCCTTTTACGTAAATCAGGGTATTCGCGGTACCCAGGTCAATGGACAGGTCATTGGAAAACATGCCACGAAATTTTTTCAACATACTAAGGGATAATCCTGAAAGCTGGGCGGAAAACAAAATCCGCTTACTTTACCAACCACACGCAGCAGCGACAAGGCGCAAAAATCATCTGCAACGGTGAAAATTAGTGCAGTTCGTTACCTTTGTTACAAATCCAACCTGACTCCTTCAGTGCAGGGAGACTCACTGCCGCTCCATCCTGGATTTGTACCTGTCAAAGGTCGTCACATGCGTGATGCGTCGTTTTCCCTGGCGAGCAGACATGCACACTCCCGGAAAAAACCGCGCGCGTTATTCTACGTGATAAACACGTTAAACAGCAGGTCAAACCGAATATCTTTGCGAATATTTTTTCACATTTGCGTCAAGTGGCTGGGAAGAGGCAAAAAAATCTCCCTGGCCGCCGAAAACTCCGCATTCTGTCAGCACCTGCCATTCACTGCGGCTGCGTACACCGGCGGCAAATACCTGTATTGATGTTCCTTTACAGGCCTCTACCAGGCTTTGTACCAGCAGCTGGTTCTGGCTGCGCTTTTCTATATCACGTACCAGCACCGGATCGATCTTAATCAGTTCAATCTCAAGCTGCTTAATCCAACTGGTGCTGACAAGGGCTAAACCTGCCTGCGTCACCGCGACCCGAACGCCTAACGCATGAATTAAACGGACGACGGGCTGGAGACGCGTCATATGTTGACAGACATCTACCTCTGCAAGTTCAAAAATAATCCGTCGACGATGCGATTTTTCGCACTGCATTAAAACATCACGTAGCCAGCGCTGAAAACGCGGGCGGATCAATGACTCTACGGTAACCTGAATCGCCAGGTTTTCTTGCGGCCAGAAGCTGAGGAAAGGAAGCAGACGGGTAATCTGCAAACGGTCGTACTCTTCGCCCAGTCCGAACTCCAGCACCATCGGCAAATACTCGGCGGCAATGACCTCTTCTTTGCCGTCGAAGATCCGGCACATCAGCTCTCGATGATGCACGGTACCGTCAAGACTCACAGCCGGCTTTTGATACAAACGCGGGCCACCGCGACTGAGCATTTGCTCAATCAGGGTGCGCCAGCGCACGTTGCCGCGCCCTTTCTCCGGCAGTGAATCATCATAAATGGCCCAGCTGTTGCTGCCCTGCAATACGGCATTACGTACCGCCGCTTCGGCGTGTTCCATCACCTGCTCGGTGGTTTGCCCGCTGCGCCAGGCGCAAATGCCGATATGCATCATGTCATCGCGATCGAGAATTTTTGCCAGCGGCAGACCGTCGATGGCTTTTAAGAGCTGCCCGGCAATACTGTCGGCCTCTTTTAGCGTGCGGTGCGGCAACAGAACGGTAAAGTCGCTGCGGCGGTAGCGCGCCAGTAACGCGCCGGGGTAGCGCATAATAAAGGTGGAGAGCAGGTTAATCAGGGTAAAGACGTGTTCTTCCGCCGCCGCGCGGCCCCAGTTGTCGCGCAAAAAGTCAAAGTCCGGCAGGCGGATCATCATGACGATGCCGTGCGCGCCCACGTTTTCCTGGTCGTCGAGCAGCGTCGCCAACTGGCTATCGAAGAACAGACGGTTGCTCAGGCCGGTTTTTGAATCCTGCGCGGCATAAGAGCGAATCAGCGTATCCAGACGACTGCGCTGCTCGCCGGCAAACTGAATCTCCGACAGCAGCGTATCCAGCGCCGAGCTGGTACGTGCCGGCCATTCGTGAATATTTCCCTTCGCCTTCGCGCCGCGCTCGCCGTTAAGGATCCGCGTGGCGCGCATCTCCAGCAGCTCTTCACCCGCCAGCTGGCGTCGCAGCCAGCGCACGGCAATAAAGACCACCAGCACCATAAAGGCAATCGTGATGGTCAACGGCGCGGTGGTCATCAGCGAGCGGAAATAGTTGGCCATCGGGTCCAGATACACCAGATGAATCTTCATGCCGGGATGTTTGAGCGACGCCACCGTGATTTCGCGATACTGATAGTGGCTGCCCATCGGCAGATAACTACTGCTGCGGGTATGGTGGAACAGTGATTTGTCGTTCAGGGTAAAGTCAATACGCACGATGTCGAGCGGCACCATGATTTCATCGAGCTGGTTGTCGAGCGCCTCAAACGAGCTGTTGACCAGTCGATTATCCAGCACGGTCGCGACGGCCTGCACGCGCGTGGCTATCTTATACTGTATGCCGTTATAGAAACTCAGTGAGGAGCCAATTAACGTCACAAAGATGGTAAGCCCGGTTAAGAGCGTAAAAAAGGCTGAGAACTTCGTCGTTAATCGCATCCCTGAGTTAACTCCGTGGGTTAATCATCCCCGACAGAGGCCGGGTGCCAGCGTCCGTGTCTTACAAGAAGTAAGCACTAACATATCAAACCAGGCTGGCATACTACCAAACCTGGCGGATCTGGCAATTTATTGCGCCAAATCGATATCAAATGATGATAAGCGAGTATAGTCCCGGTAAATTTTTTCACTATCAGACCATGTAAGGAAAGGTTATGCAGGCACTCATCTTAGAACAGCAGGATGGCAAAACCCTCGCCGCAGTGAAGGCCGTTGACGACAGTCTGCTGCCGCAGGGCAACGTCACCGTCGACATCCAGTGGTCCAGTTTGAATTATAAAGATGCGCTCGCCATCACCGGCAAAGGGAAAATTATCCGTAACTTCCCGATGGTGCCGGGTATCGACTTTGCCGGTACGGTTCATCACAGTGACGACGCACGCTTCACACCGGGCCAGCAGGTGCTGCTGACCGGTTGGGGCGTTGGCGAAAACCATTGGGCGGGCTGTCCGAGCGCGCGCGCGTCAACGGTGACTGGCTGGTACCGTTGCCGGCAGGCCTGGACGGACGTAAAGCCATGATTATCGGCACCGCGGGCTTTACCGCGATGCTGTGCGTGATGGCGCTGGAAGACGCGGGCGTGCGCCCGGAAGATGGCGAAATCGTCGTGACCGGCGCCAGCGGCGGCGTAGGCAGCACCGCGATAGCTCTGCTGCATAAGCTGGGTTATCAGGTGGCCGCCGTTTCCGGACGCGAAAGCACTCATGATTACCTGCGCGCGCTGGGCGCGAGCCGTATTCTGGGCCGTGACGAATTTGCCGAAACCCGTCCGCTGGAGAAACAGGTCTGGGCCGGTGCGGTAGACACCGTGGGTGATAAAGTGCTGGCTAAAGTACTGGCGCAGATGAACTACGGCGGTTGCGTCGCAGCCTGCGGCCTGGCTGGCGGTTTTGCGCTACCCACCACCGTCATGCCGTTTATCCTGCGTAACGTGCGTCTGCAGGGCGTTGACTCGGTCATGACGCCAGCGGCCCGTCGCGCCGAAGCATGGAAACGTCTGGTGGCGGATCTGCCCGAAACGTTCTATCACCAAAGCGCAACGGAAATTAGCCTCGACCAGGCGCCCGCATTTGCCGACAAGATCATTAACAACCAGATTCAGGGCCGTACGCTGGTCAAAATCGCCTAAAATGCAATTTTTCGTGACATATTCGCATTAATGTCTGGCCTCCGTCATGCTTAGAAAAAAGCATGACGGAGAGCATTATGAATCGCAAAAAACTGACTGAAGCAGACGTCACGGCCGAGTCCGTGTTTATGCTCAAACGCCGCCAGGTGTTGAAAATGCTGGGCATTGGCACCGCGGCTGCTTCGCTTCCCCTGCACGCCTCCAGTCTGACCGACTGGTTTAAGGGCAATGACCGCCCTGCCGCCCCTTCAGGCGCGCCGCTTACCTTCGATAAACCCGCCCAATGGCAAAGCAAACTGACGCTGACGCCAGAAAATAAAGTCACCGGCTACAACAACTTTTATGAATTTGGGTTGGATAAGGCTGATCCGGCAGCAAACGCCGGAAGTTTACAGACCAACCCGTGGAAACTGACGATCGGTGGCGAAGTGGCGAAACCGTTGACGCTCGATCATGATGACCTGACCAAACGTTTTCCACTGGAAGAACGAATTTATCGAATGCGCTGCGTGGAGGCGTGGTCGATGGTGGTGCCGTGGATTGGCTTCCCGCTGCATAAGCTGCTGGCTGCCGTCGAACCCACCAGCAACGCGAAGTACGTGGCTTTTAAAACCCTCTACTCGCCAGAAACCATGCCCGGACAGAAGGATCGCTTTATCGGCGGCGGCCTGGCATATCCTTATATAGAAGGGCTACGTCTGGACGAAGCGATGAATCCGCTGACGCTGCTCACCGTGGGCGTTTACGGCAAAGCATTACCGCCGCAAAACGGCGCGCCAATCCGCCTCACAGTGCCATGGAAGTACGGTTTTAAAGGCATTAAGTCGATTGTCAGTATTACGCTCACTCGCGATCGCCCTGACACCACCTGGAACCTCGCGGCACCTGATGAATATGGCTTTTACGCCAATGTGAACCCGCATGTCGATCACCCTCGCTGGTCTCAGGCAACGGAACGGTTTATCGGTTCTGGCGGCATTCTCGACGTACAGCGCCAACCGACGCTGCTGTTTAACGGCTACGCCGATGAGGTGGCCTCGCTGTATCGCGGGATGAATCTGCGGGAGAATTTTTAATGCGTTTCACGGCTAAACAGATAATTTGGCTGAAAGTTTGCCTGCATCTTGCCGCATTTTTGCCGTTTGCATGGCTATTCTGGGCGGTCTCTCAAGGGCAGCTCAGCGCCGATCCGGTCAAGGATATTCAGCACTTTACCGGTAGGATGGCTCTGAAATTGCTGCTGGCGACCTTGTTGGTCGCCCCGCTGGCGCGTTACGCTAAACAGCCGTTGCTGATTCGCACACGCCGCTTGTTGGGTCTGTGGTGTTTCACCTGGGCGACGATTCACCTCACCAGCTACAGCCTGCTGGAACTGGGGATCCAGAATCTGTCGCTATTAGGGCAAGAAATTGTAACTCGACCCTATCTGCTGCTGGGATTAGCCTGCTGGCTTATCCTGTTGGCGCTGGCGGTCACCTCAACGCAGGCGATGCAACGAAAACTCGGGCGACGCTGGCAGCTTTTGCATAACTTCGTCTATCTTGTCGCGATCCTCGCGCCGATACATTATCTGTGGTCGGTGAAGATTATCTCACCGCAACCGCTCATCTATGCCGGCTGCGCCATTGTGCTATTAGCCTGTCGCTATAAGAAGTTTCGCCAGTGGTGGCGATGATGTCGCGATATGTGCGGTTTACCACAATTCACTTATAGTCAGACGTTCTTTACACGATAGCAGTTGATAATCTTCCCTGATAAGACCAGTATTTAGCTGCCAAATGCTACGAAATAGTTATAATGTGCGACCTTGGTTTTCCTGACGGGGTTTTAAGCCTCTGAAAAGGTGACAATCGCGCATCGAAGGTATATTTTGTTTTTTACCCGAGAATTGCAGGAGATAGCAGCACAATGACTGACAAGTTTCGCATTTTGCTTTTGAACGGCCCGAACCTGAATATGTTAGGCACCCGTGAGCCAGAGAAGTATGGCACGCTGACGCTTTCCCAGATCGTAAGCCGCTTAACCGCGGAAGCCGAAGCCTTGAACGTCACGCTAGACAGCCTGCAATCCAACGCCGAGTACGTCCTCATCGACCGTATTCATCAGGCTAAAGACAATATTGACTATATCCTGATCAATCCGGCCGCGTTCACGCACACGAGCGTTGCCCTTCGCGATGCGTTGCTGTCGGTGAGCATCCCGTTTATCGAGATTCACCTCAGCAACGTCCATGCGCGCGAACCATTCCGTCATCATTCGTATCTGTCTGATATCGCTTCCGGCGTTATCTGCGGGCTCGGGCTGACGGCTATTCATACGCTTTACAGACGGCGGTAAAACGCCTGTCACAATCAAACTAAACAAAGAGTACGGAACCCACTCATGGATATTCGTAAGATTAAAAAACTGATCGAGCTGGTCGAAGAGTCTGGCATCAACGAACTGGAAATTTCTGAAGGCGAAGAGTCTGTGCGCATCAGCCGCACGGCGCCGAACACCGGTATTCCAGTGATGCAGCAGGCTTATGCAGCGCCTGTTATGCAACAGCAGGCACCTGTCGCGGCAGCAGCACCAGCCGCAGCTGAAGCCCGGCTAAAGCTGAAATCAGTGGTCACATCGTACGTTCCCCGATGGTTGGTACTTTCTATCGCACTCCAGGCCCGGATGCTAAAGCATTCGTGGAAGTTGGTCAGAAAGTTAACGTGGGCGACACCCTGTGCATCGTTGAAGCGATGAAAATGATGAACCAGATTGAAGCTGACAAAGCAGGGACTGTGAAAGCAATCCTGGTAGAAAGCGGTCAGCCGGTTGAATTTGACGAGCCGCTGGTCGTCATCGAGTAACGAGGCGAAGATGCTGGATAAAATTGTCATCGCTAACCGCGGCGAGATCGCACTGCGTATTCTTCGTGCCTGTAAAGAACTGGGCATCAAGACCGTCGCTGTGCACTCAACTGCGGACCGCGATTTAAAACACGTACTGCTGGCGGATGAGACGGTTTGTATCGGCCCGGCGCCATCCGTAAAAAGCTATCTGAACATCCCGGCTATCATCAGCGCAGCTGAGATCACCGGCGCAGTGGCGATTCACCCAGGCTATGGCTTCCTCTCTGAGAACGCCAACTTTGCCGAGCAGGTTGAACGTTCCGGCTTTATCTTCATCGGCCCGAAAGCCGACACCATTCGCCTGATGGGCGACAAAGTGTCTGCGATCACCGCGATGAAGAAAGCTGGCGTACCGACCGTTCCTGGCTCTGACGGCCCGCTGGGCGACGACATGGACGCTAACCGCGCACATGCGAAACGCATCGGCTACCCGGTCATCATCAAAGCCTCCGGCGGCGGCGGCGGTCGCGGTATGCGCGTAGTGCGCAGCGACTCCGACCTGGCCCAGTCCATTGCCATGACCAAAGCGGAAGCGAAATCTGCTTTCAACAATGACATGGTGTACATGGAAAAATACCTGGAAAATCCTCGCCACGTCGAGATCCAGGTACTGGCTGATGGTCAGGGCAACGCTATCTATCTGGCTGAACGTGACTGCTCCATGCAGCGTCGTCACCAGAAAGTCGTCGAAGAAGCACCGGCACCGGGCATTACCCCGGAACTGCGTCGCTACATCGGCGAGCGCTGCGCGAAAGCGTGTGTGGATATCGGCTACCGTGGCGCGGGCACTTTCGAGTTCCTGTTCGAAAACGGCGAGTTCTACTTCATTGAAATGAACACCCGTATCCAGGTAGAGCACCCGGTTACCGAGATGATCACCGGCGTTGACCTGATCAAAGAGCAGCTGCGTATTGCTGCCGGTCAGCCGCTGTCCATCAAGCAAGAAGAAGTGCAGGTTCGCGGCCATGCGGTGGAATGCCGTATCAACGCCGAAGACCCGGACACCTTCCTGCCAAGCCCGGGTAAAATCACCCGCTTCCACGCGCCGGGCGGCTTTGGCGTTCGTTGGGAATCTCATATCTACGCCGGCTACACCGTACCGCCGTACTATGACTCAATGATCGGCAAACTCATCTGCTACGGTGAGACCCGTGACGTGGCGATTGCTCGCATGAAGAATGCGCTGCAGGAGCTGATCATCGACGGTATCAAAACCAACGTTGATCTGCAGATGCGCATTATGAGCGACGAGAACTTCCAGCATGGTGGTACCAACATCCACTATCTGGAGAAAAAACTCGGATTGCAGGAAAAATAATCCTGTTCTCGCAGCAAAAGGCCGGATTTTCCGGCCTTTTTTCTTTTTCTCTCCCCTCATCTTTTCCTTGCGGTACAATCCCGCTTTCTTCATCCACAAGGGACAAAAAATGGACAAGCGTTTTGTTCAGGCCCATAAAGAGGCGCGCTGGGCGCTGTGGCTAACCCTTCTCTATCTTGCAGCGTGGTTAGCAAGCGCTTACATACCAAACTCGATGCAGGGCTTCACTGGCCTGCCGCACTGGTTTGAGATGGCCTGCCTGCTGATTCCGCTGGTATTTATTTTGTTGTGTTGGGCGATGGTGAAATTTATCTATCGCGATATTCCGCTGGAGGATGACGACCATGCAGCTTGAAGTCATTCTGCCGCTTATCGCCTATCTGCTCGTCGTTTTTGGTCTATCGATTTACGCCATGCGTAAACGGGCGACCGGAAACTTCCTCAATGAATATTTTCTCGGTAGCCGCTCAATGGGAGGCATCGTCCTGGCCATGACGCTCACGGCCACCTATATCAGCGCCAGTTCGTTTATCGGCGGGCCGGGCGCGGCCTATAAGTACGGGCTCGGGTGGGTGCTGCTGGCGATGATTCAGCTACCCGCCGTCTGGCTCTCGCTGGGGTATTGGGCAAAAAGTTCGCTATTCTTGCTCGTCGCTATAACGCCGTGACGCTCAACGATATGCTGTTTGCTCGCTATCAGAGCCGCCTGCTGGTCTGGCTGGCAAGCCTGAGCCTGCTGGTTGCTTTTGTCGGCGCGATGACCGTCCAGTTTATCGGCGGCGCGCGCCTGCTGGAAACCGCCGCGGCATTCCCTATGAAACCGGCCTGCTCATTTTTGGTATCAGCATTGCGCTGTATACCGCGTTCGGCGGCTTTCGCGCCAGCGTGCTGAACGACACCATGCAGGGTCTGGTGATGCTTATCGGCACCATCGTACTGCTGGTTGGTATTGTGCATGCGGCGGGTGGGTTGAGCCACGCGGTGCAAACACTGGAAGCGATTGACCCGAAACTCGTTTCGCCACAAGGGCAGATGATATTCTGTCGCCGACCTTTATGACCTCGTTCTGGGTGCTGGTCTGCTTTGGGGTGATCGGTTTGCCGCACACAGCAGTGCGCTGCATCTCTTATAAAGACAGTAAGGCGGTGCACCGGGGTATTATTATCGGGACGATCGTCGTCGCGATCCTGATGTTCGGTATGCACCTTGCCGGCGCGCTGGGACGCGCGGTTATTCCGGACCTCACGGTGCCGGATCTGGTCATTCCTACGTTGATGGTGAAAGTGCTCCCCCCTTCGCGGCAGGGATTTTCCTGGCGGCGCCGATGGCGGCAATTATGTCGACAATTAATGCCCAATTGCTGCAAAGTTCCGCTACGATCATCAAAGATCTCTATTTGAATCTGCACCCGGAACAGATGCAGAATGAGCGTCGTTTGAAGCGCATGTCGGCGGCAATCACGCTGATTCTGGGCGCGCTGCTGCTGCTGGCCGCCTGGCGCCCGCCTGAGATGATTATCTGGTTAAACCTGCTGGCCTTTGGCGGGCTTGAAGCCGTATTCCTGTGGCCGTTGGTGTTAGGCCTGTATTGGGAGCGCGCCAATGCAGCCGGAGCGCTGAGCGGGATGATCGTGGGTGGCGTGCTGTACGCCGTACTGGCGACATTTAATATTCAGTGCCTGGGCTTCCATCCGATTGTGCCTTCGTTACTGCTAAGTTTGCTGGCGTTTGTGGTCGGGAACCGTTTTGGTCAACCTGCCCACAAGCAGCCGTAATTTCTACTGATAAATAAAGAGTTTTGCCATGCCGTGGATCCAACTGAAACTGAACACAACCGGCGCCCATGCCGAAGATCTTAGCGATGCGCTGATGGAAGCCGGTTCGGTCTCCATCACCTTCCAGGATACGCATGACACGCCGGTCTTCGAGCCGTTGCCGGGTGAAACTCGCCTGTGGGGCGATACCGACGTTATCGGCCTGTTTGATGCAGAAACCGACATGAAAGAGGTCGTTTCCCTGCTTGAGCAACATCCTCTGCTGGGCGCGGGTTTTGCGCATAAAATCGAACAGCTGGAAGATAAAGACTGGGAGCGCGAGTGGATGGACAACTTCCACCCGATGCGCTTTGGCGAGCGTTTGTGGATCTGCCCAAGCTGGCGCGACGTGCCGGATGAGAACGCGGTCAACGTGATGCTCGACCCGGGTCTGGCCTTTGGCACCGGCACCCACCCGACCACCTCGCTGTGTCTGCAATGGCTGGATGGACTGGATCTGACCGGCAAGACGGTGATCGACTTCGGCTGCGGTTCCGGGATCCTCGCGATCGCCGCGCTGAAGCTGGGCGCGGCGAAAGCCATCGGGATCGATATCGATCCGCAGGCCATTCAGGCCAGCCGCGACAATGCCCAGCGTAACGGCGTTTCCGAACGCCTGGAGCTGTATCTGCCGCAGGACCAACCAGAAGCCATGAAAGCCGACGTGGTGGTCGCCAACATCCTGGCCGGCCCATTACGTGAACTCGCGCCGTTAATCAGCGTGCTGCCGGTTACAGGCGGCCTGCTGGGCCTGTCAGGCATCCTGGCCAGCCAGGCGGAAAGCGTATGTGAAGCGTATGCCGACCTCTTCGACCTCGACGCCGTCGTCGAAAAAGAAGAGTGGTGCCGCATTACTGGCCGCAAAAAATAATCGTCTCTGAATGCGGCCTGCTGGCCGCATTTTCACCTCCCGAACGTTTTATCCCCTCATAAATGCGAGACAGATCGCATTTACCGAACCAATATTGTTCATTAAATCATCATTTTATCGCTCAAGCGCTCGCCGTTACGCAAGAATACGAGAGAAGTTTGATGATTTTCTGAATGCGCACAAAACATTCACTTTTGTTTAATTCGATGATTAATATGGAAATTTATCTTGGATTCGCTTTCAGTACTGAGATTCATTGATCTACAACATCTGATTGCTCAAAGTTTGGCCTTTCATCTCGTGCAAAAAATGCGTAATATACGCCGCCTTGCAGTCACAGTATGGTCATTTCTTAACTCATGCGTATCGGACAACACCAGCTCAGAAATCGCCTGATCGCAGCGCCCATGGCTGGCATCACTGACAGACCATTCCGGACGTTGTGCTACGAGATGGGAGCAGGCTTAACCGTATCAGAGATGATGTCCTCCAACCCGCAGGTGTGGGAGAGCGATAAATCTCGGTTACGTATGGTGCACGTGGATGAACCAGGTATTCGTACCGTGCAAATCGCCGGTAGCGATCCTGAAGAGATGGCCGGAGCCGCCCGCATTAATGTGGAAAGCGGCGCCCAGATTATTGATATTAATATGGGCTGTCCGGCAAAAAAGGTGAATCGCAAGCTAGCAGGCTCAGCCCTACTGCAATACCCGGATCAGGTGAAGGCTATCCTGAACGCGGTTGTTAAGGCGGTGGACGTTCCTGTCACACTCAAGATTCGCACTGGCTGGGCTCCTGAGCACCGTAACTGTGTAGAAATTGCCCAACTGGCTGAAGACTGTGGCATTCAGGCTCTGACTATTCACGGACGCACCCGCGCCTGCTTGTTTAACGGAGACGCTGAGTACGACAGCATTCGGACAGTTAAGCAGAACGTTTCCATTCCGATTATCGCGAATGGCGACATTACTGACCCGCTTAAAGCCAGAGCTGTACTCGACTATACGGGGCTGATGCCCTGATGATAGGACGTGCGGCTCAGGGAAGACCCTGGATCTTTCGGGAAATCCAGCATTATCTGGACACTGGGGAGCTGCTGCCTCCACTGCCTCTGGCAGAGGTGAAGCGCTTGCTTTGTGCGCACGTTCGGGAACTGCATGACTTTTACGGTCAGGCAAAAGGGTACCGAATCGCGCGGAAACACGTCTCCTGGTATCTCCAGGAGCACGCTCCAAATGACCAGTTTCGGCGCACATTCAACGCCATTGAGGATGCCAGCGAACAGCTGGAGGCGTTGGAGGCATACTTCGAAAATTTTGCGTAATAGAAATAAAGAGCTGACAGAACTATGTTCGAACAACGCGTAAATTCTGACGTACTGACCGTTTCTACCGTTAACTCTCAGGATCAGGTAACCCAAAAACCCTGCGTGACTCGGTTAAACAGGCACTGAAGAACTATTTTGCTCAACTGAACGGTCAGGACGTTAATGACCTGTATGAGCTGGTACTGGCTGAAGTAGAACAGCCCCTGTTGGACATGGTGATGCAATACACCCGTGGTAACCAGACCCGCGCAGCCCTGATGATGGGCATCAACCGCGGTACTCTGCGTAAGAAACTGAAAAAATACGGCATGAACTGATACTAATCAGTTAATTGCTTGATTTTGAAGGCGCTACTCGGCATGGGGAAGCGCCTTTTTTATTGCCTGTTTTACGCCTCAATATAGACGATGCGGTATCCTGGCCCTCAGGGATGACCTGCGCAAAACCACTCCCCCAAAGTGCATTCCCGCCACCAGCAGTTTTTCCTGCGCCGCCTGCGCCAGGATGCGTTTACGTGAAGCCTTTGCCTGCTCGGGGTCGATATCAAACGCAATGGACACATCGGGATGTGCCGTCTGAATATAGGGGAAGTGGACGATATCTCCCAGATAAGCAGGCTGGCCTGCGGCGTATCGATTCTGAAGCCCGTATGCCCTGGCGTATGACCAGGCAGATGAACCGGCAGAATCCCTCGATAATCGGCTTGTCGTCGAGTAAAGAAACGCGTTCGCCGTATACCGCCAACGTCTGGCGCGCCCGGATAAAGTTACGCTGCGCACGTTCGTTAGCCTGCGCCAGACGCTCATCATTCTGCCAGAACGCGATTTCGAGCGGATGAATGTAGAGCCGGGCATTCGGATAAACAGCCGCTCCGGCTTCATCCAGCAAGCCGCCGATATGATCGGGATGCGCATGGGTTAACAGCAACGTATCGACCGCCTGCGGCTCAACGCCAAACGCCTGTAGATTATCCCTGAACAGCCCACCCACGTTGTTTGCGCCCCCGTGCCGGAATCCACCAGAATCGTGCGCCCGCGTCCGCGAATCAGATAGCCATAAATATGCAGGTTGCCGGGTTCAGCCACGCCGGCGCTGCGCTGAATCTCTCCCGCGTCGGTCGTCGTGATACCCGAGAGCAGATCCAGGCTGGCGGACATATTCCCGTCGCTCAGCGCGGTTACCTGAAAATCCCCAATCTGGCGGGAAATAAAGTCCATAAACACCTCATTATGATCACGGTAAGTAACAAATAAGATGACAGATACCGCGTATGGAAAACAGTGGGAGAATGGTGAGATGAAATTTTTTCAGCCATCCCTGACCGAAAGCGTGCAGAATTACTGATTAACCACCAGAGCAGGTCGGCTCGCCAGAGACTTTGGGCGCAGACCGTGGACATAATATTGTCGACCAGCAGTGGCGCTTGTTGATAGAGATCGAACTGCTGCGGGTCCATTAACCAGTTTTTAATCAAACCGCTAAATGCGCTATATAAAACGATTAATATAATCTCAATATTTGTATCTTTAGGTAAGATCTGGTTACGTACACAGCCCTGCAATATATTGCGTACGGAATCATAGCCAAATCCTATTTTCTTTCTGATTTCGCACTCCGACATCATGTCGCTATTAAATTCGCACTTATGATACAGAATCTGCATCAAAGCACGCTGACGCGGCGTTTCCGCAATATATTGCAAACCTAATACAAATTTATTCCTTAAGTCCAATAATGGATTTCCAGTCTCTATTTGTTTCAATTTATGATGAACTAAATCACGCAGAGGGAGTTGCTCCTGCCACATTGCGTTAAATAACTCACTCTTACTTGAAAAATGCCAGTAAACCGCTCCCGCGTGACGCCAGCAGCATCGGCAATATCAGTCAGCGTGGTGTTGCTGACGCCGCGCCGCGCAAACTGTTCGATTGCCGCGTCGAGCAGCATCTGACGCGTCTTGAGCGCCTCTTCTTTCGTTTTTCTTGCCATGAAATGTATCGCTTACCGTTGGATGAGCGGTGAATAATTTATATTACTCTATTCAATCTACCATTCAGATTAACCGCTGTGTTTACCAAAAAGTTTGATAGCCTCCGAAAAATAGATAAATACAGTGAATCCATGCTTTATTAAATTACCATTCAGCATATGAATATAATCATCCGCATTATGCGTCGGCTTATTCTCCAATCCTGCTATTTTTGTGTTTCCGTGCCTTGCCACTCCATCAAAAATAACTATCTCTTACATCCAACGGTGTTTATTTGTAGGATAACGAACTGTTTTTTATTCACCCTTTCTTTCACAGATTTGTAGTCAAATCTGGCTATCAATCTATAAGGAACCGCAATGACGAGCCACGCCAGAGTTACACTCTTATCCAGCTTAATTATCTCTGCGGCATTATTAAGCGGCTGCGATAATTCAGGCGATCAGCAAGCGCATGCCCCATGCCTCAGGTTACTGTTCATGTTGTGAACAATGCGCCACTCTCCATCATCACTGAATTGCCGGGGCGCACCTCTGCGTTCCGTGTCGCAGAGGTTCGCCCACAGGTCAGCGGTATTATCCTGAAGCGTAACTTTGTGGAAGGTAGTGACGTTGAAGCCGGGCAATCGCTTTACCAAATCGACCCTGCAACCTATCAGGCAGCTTATGACAGCGCCAAAGGCGACGAGTCAAAAGCAGAGGCCGCCGCCGCCATTGCCCATCTGACGGTAAAACGCTATGTCCCGCTGTTGGGGACGAAATACATCAGTCAGCAGGATTATGACCAGGCGGTGGCGACTGCGCGTCAGGCCGATGCCGACGTCATGGCGGCAAAAGCCGCTGTCGAAAGTGCCCGTATCAATCTTGCTTATACCAAAGTGACCTCTCCTATCACCGGTCGCATTGGCAAGTCCAGCGTGACGGAAGGCGCACTGGTGACCAACGGGCAGTCCAACGCGATGGCCACGGTGCAGCAGCTCGATCCAATTTACGTCGATGTGACCCAGTCCAGCAGCGATTTTATGCGTCTGAAGCAGGAGAGCCTGCAACAGGGTAGCGATGCGAAGAGCGTCCAGTTAGTAATGGAGAATGGTCAGCCCTACGCGCTGAAAGGGTCTCTGCAATTCTCTGACGTCACTGTTGATGAAAGCACCGGCTCCATCACCCTACGCGCCATCTTCCCTAACCCGCAGCATACGCTGCTGCCGGGCATGTTTGTGCGAGCACGCATCGATGAAGGGGTAAATCCGAGCGCAATGCTGGTTCCGCAGCAGGGTGTCACCCGTACGCCGCGAGGCGATGCCACCGTACTACTGGTTAATGACAAAAATCAGGTGGAAACCCGCAACGTTGTGGCCGCGCAGGCAGTTGGCGACCAGTGGCTGATCACCAGCGGCCTGAAGGCTGGCGATAAAGTTATCGTCAGTGGGCTACAGAAAGTACGCCCAGGCGTGACCGTGAAGGCAGAAGAGGATACCGCGGCTCCGGCTGCGCAATAAGGTACCAAACCCATGTCTAAGTTTTTTATCCATCGTCCAGTTTTTGCCTGGGTTCTGGCCATCATTTTGATGATCGCCGGCGGGCTGGCTATTTTGCAGTTGCCTATCGCGCAATATCCTACGATTGCACCGCCAGCCGTGGCGATCTCCGCCACTTATCCGGGGCTGACGCCCAGACCGTGCAGGACACCGTTACTCAGGTTATCGAACAGAATATGAACGGTATCGATAATCTGATGTATATGTCCTCTACCAGCGATTCAGCCGGTTCGGTGACTATCACTCTGACCTTTAATTCAGGGACCGATCCGGATATCGCCCAGGTTCAGGTGCAGAACAAACTGCAGCTGGCCACGCCGCTGCTGCCGCAGGAAGTGCAGCAGCAAGGGATCAGCGTAGAGAAATCAAGCAGCAGCTTCCTGTTAGTCGCCGGTTTTATCTCCGATAACCCGAATACCGTGCAGGACGACATTTCTGACTACATCGCTTCTAACGTTAAAGATCCGATCAGCCGTCTGAACGGCGTCGGCGACGTCCAGCTTTTTGGCGCGCAATACGCGATGCGTATCTGGCTCGACGGGAATCAGCTCAACAAATACAACCTGACGCCGGTCGACGTGATCAATCAGTTGAAGGTACAGAACGACCAAATTGCTGCCGGCCAATTGGGTGGCACACCTTCAGTGAAAGGTCAGCAGCTTAACGCCTCTATCATTGCGCAGACACGTCTGAAAGATCCGGTCGAGTTCGGTAAAGTCACCCTACGTGTTAACGCCGATGGTTCTGTCGTTCATCTGAGCGATGTCGCGCGCATTGAGCTAGGTGGCGAAAACTACAACGTCGTTGCCCGTATTAACGGTAAACCGGCTTCAGGGCTGGGGATTAAGCTTGCCACGGGCGCGAATGCGCTGGATACGGCGAACGCAATTAAGGCCAAGCTGGCAGAGCTACAGCCTTTCTTCCCGCAGGGAATGAAAGTGGTCTATCCGTACGACACCACGCCATTCGTCACTATCTCGATTCACGAAGTGGTCAAAACGCTGTTTGAAGCGATTATCCTCGTCTTCCTCGTTATGTATCTGTTCTTACAGAACATCCGCGCTACGCTCATTCCACAATCGCCGTGCCGGTGGTATTGCTGGGACCTTTGCCGTACTGGAGATGTTTGGCTACTCGATAAACACCCTGACGATGTTCGGGATGGTGCTCGCGATAGGTCTATTGGTCGATGATGCCATCGTGGTGGTTGAAAACGTTGAGCGTGTGATGGTCGAGGAGCAGCTTTCGCCGGTGGAAGCGACGGAGAAATCCATGTCGCAGATTCAGGGCGCGCTGGTCGGTATCGCCATGGTGCTCTCGGCAGTGTTCGTGCCGATGGCCTTCTTTGGCGGCTCTACCGGCGCTATCTACCGCCAGTTCTCAATTACCATCGTTTCGGCCATGGCACTGTCGGTTCTGGTTGCCTTGATTCTGACCCCCGCTCTGTGCGCCACGCTGTTGAAACCAGGGTCTGCCGATCACCATGAGAAGAAAGGGTTCTTCGGCTGGTTCAACAATAAGTTTGATCAGAGCGTTAACCACTATACCAACAGCGTGAGCGGCATTCTGCGCTGCACCGGTCGTTATCTGGTTATCTATGTTCTTATTGTCGTTGGGATGGCGGTGCTGTTTGTCCGTCTCCCCACATCCTTCCTGCCGGATGAAGATCAGGGTGTATTCATGACCATGGTTCAGCTCCCGGCTGGCGCTACGCAGGAACGCACGCAGAAGGTACTGGATACCGTTACCCACTACTATCTGAATAACGAGAAGGCCAACGTGGCAAGCGTCTTTACCGTTAACGGTTTCAGCTTCAGCGGTCAGGGGCAAAACTCCGGTATGGCATTCGTTAGTCTCAAGCCGTGGGATGAACGTAGCGGTGATAAGAACAGCGCAGAGTCCATCATCAAACGTGCGACCATGGCCTTCAGCCAGATTAAAGACGCCATGGTCTTCCCGTTCAATATGCCAGCCATTATCGAACTCGGTACGGCTACCGGCTTTGACTTCGAGTTGATTGATCAGGGTAACCTTGGCCATACCGCGCTGACTCAGGCACGTAATCAGCTACTGGGCATGGTGCAGCAGCATCCAGACCAGTTGGTTCGCGTACGTCCAAACGGACTGGAAGACACCGCGCAGTTCAAGCTGGATGTCGACCAGGAAAAAGCGCAGGCACTGGGTATCTCTCTGTCGGATATCAATGAAACCATTTCAGCGGCGCTGGGGGTTACTACGTTAACGACTTTATCGATCATGGCCGCGTGAAGAAGGTATATGTTCAGGCGGATGCTAAATTCCGTATGCTGCCAGGTGATGTCAACAATATGTACGTGCGAAGCGCTAACGGCGAGATGGTGCCGTTCTCTGCCTTCGTCACTTCACATTGGGTTTACGGTTCACCGCGTCTGGAGCGTTATAATGGTTTGCCTTCCATGGAGATTTTGGGTGAAGCCGCGCCGGGTAAAAGTACCGGTGAGGCCATGACGCTGATGGAACAAATGGCCAGCAAGCTGCCGTCTGGTATTGGCTTTGACTGGACGGGTATGTCCTATCAGGAACGTTTATCCGGCAACCAGGCACCTGCGCTATATGCGATCTCGCTGATCGTCGTCTTCCTGTGTCTGGCGGCACTCTATGAGAGCTGGTCTATCCCATTCTCCGTTATGCTGGTCGTGCCTTTGGGGTTGTCGGTGCGCTGCTGGCAGCATCGCTACGTGGTTTGAATAACGACGTTTACTTCCAGGTAGGGCTGTTAACCACGATCGGTTTATCAGCGAAGAACGCGATTTTGATCGTTGAGTTTGCCAAGGATCTTATGGAAAAAGAGGGCAAGGGATCATTGAGGCAACGCTTGAGGCATCACGCATGCGTCTACGTCCAATCTTAATGACTTCGCTGGCCTTCATTCTTGGCGTTATGCCGCTGGTCATCAGCCATGGTGCCGGTAGCGGCGCGCAGAATGCGGTAGGTACCGGGTTATGGGGGAATGTTAACAGCAACGCTGCTGGCCATTTTCTTCGTACCGGTATTCTTCGTGGTCGTCAGACGTCGCTTTACCAAACATACGGACTAACCTCAGCAACTATTCTGTGAAAGGCGTCTTCGGACGCCTTTTTTATCGCCAGATAAAGACTGGAGGCTCAATACGTTATCGCTGATTTCGCTTATTACTCTGACTATCAGATTATTTCATTATTTTCATCTGCATCATTTCTACACAATCCCCCCCATTTATCACTTCTTCTCCACGATATTTACGTAACTCATAAATTGAGATTATTTCCCCTATCAGACCATGGCTATGCAGGTGATAAAATAAGCCATTCCGTAATACGTCCATGATGGCGTAATCAAACGGACTCTTTAGAGGCTATATCATGAAAAAATTTATTCTGGTGACGCTGCTGGCAACTCTGCTTGCGGGCTGTGCACATGATTCACCTTGCGTTCCGGTCTATGATGACCAGGGCCGTCTGGTTCACACCAACACCTGTATGAAAGGGACAACGCAAGACAACTGGGAAACCGCAGGAGCCATCGCCGGTGGTGCAGCGGCTCTGGCAGGGCTGACGCTGGGTATCGTCGCGCTGACCAAGTAACAGAACGGTCGTAAAGGCTCGTGCCTACGTTTTTTTGCCCCGCGTTAGTTGTTATTTTATTAATAACGCTGATGCGGGTTTATTTTATTCCTTCCACGTATTCTCCTCTTATTCAGCATCGCATAAAAATTACCAGATATAATAAAGAGATAGCACTACATTTTATTTCAAAGGCGCTATGACGCCCCGTTAAATATAAGGTGATGACACTCTTTACGCGATGTAGATGCCCTGTATTAGCAATCGCTATGTATCGAATCAGCAAGGAAGGCAAAGCCGACAAGCGGCACTGAATCAATCCTGTGTTGGCATCCGGACGGGATATTTGTCGACATACAAGCGCAGCGATCCGATTGGTTGGCTACAGACGTAAAAAAGCCCATCCTGACGGATGGGCTTTTTCGCTAATTGATGTCCTGCCCGCCACCCTACGGGCCGTTGCTGCGCAACGTTCAAATCCCTCCCGGCGGATTTGTCCTGGGCAGGAGAACGCTCACCGACAGACCACAGATAAAACAAAAGGCCCAGTCTTTCGACTGAGCCTTTTGTTTTATTTGATGTCTGGCAGTTCCCTACTCTCGCATGGGAGACCCCACACTACCATCGGCGCTACGGCGTTTCACTTCTGAGTTCGGCATGGGGTCAGGTGGGACCACCGCGCTACAGCCGCCAGACAAATTCTTTACTAAGTGCCGAACTTTAACCTAAAAAGTGGTGCTGATACCAGAGTCGAACTGGGGACCTCACCCTTACCAAGGGTGCGCTCTACCAACTGAGCCATATCAGCACGCTAAATTTGATGCCTGGCAGTTCCCTACTCTCGCATGGGGAGACCCCACACTACCATCGGCGCTACGGCGTTTCACTTCTGAGTTCGGCATGGGGTCAGGTGGGACCACCGCGCTACAGCCGCCAGGCAAATTCTGTTTATCAGACCGCTTTGTGCATTCTGATGTTATCTGTATCAGGCTGAAAATCTGTCTCTTCGCCAAAACATCTTCGGCGTTGTAAGGTTAAGCCTCACGGTTCATTAGTATCGGTTAGCTCAATGTATCGCTACACTTACACACCCGACCTATCAACGTCGTCGTCTTCAACGTTCCTTCAGGACTCTCAAGGAGTCAGGGAGAACTCATCTCGGGCAAGTTTCGTGCTTAGATGCTTTCAGCACTTATCTTTTCCGCATTTAGCTACCGGGCAATGCCATTGGCATGACAACCCGAACACCAGTGATGCGTCCACTCCGGTCCTCTCGTACTAGGAGCAGCCCCCTCAATTCTCCAGCGCCCACGGCAGATAGGGACCGAACTGTCTCACGACGTTCTAAACCCAGCTCGCGTACCACTTTAAATGGCGAACAGCCATACCCTTGGGACCTACTTCAGCCCCAGGATGTGATGAGCCGACATCGAGGTGCCAAACACCGCCGTCGATATGAACTCTTGGGCGGTATCAGCCTGTTATCCCCGGAGTACCTTTTATCCGTTGAGCGATGGCCCTTCCATTCAGAACCACCGGATCACTAAGACCTGCTTTCGCACCTGCTCGAGCCGTCACTCTCGCAGTCAAGCTAGCTTATGCCTTTGCACTAACCTCCTGATGTCCGACCAGGATTAGCTAACCTTCGTGCTCCTCCGTTACTCTTTAGGAGGAGACCGCCCCAGTCAAACTACCCACCAGACACTGTCCGCAACCCGGATCACGGGTCTACGTTAGAACACCAGCCATTAAAGGGTGGTATTTCAAGGATGGCTCCACACGAACTGGCGTCCGCGCTTCAAAGCCTCCCACCTATCCTACACATCAAGGACCAGTGTTCAGTGTCAAGCTATAGTAAAGGTTCACGGGTCTTTCCGTCTTGCCGCGGGTACACTGCATCTTCACAGCGAGTTCAATTTCACTGAGTCTCGGGTGGAGACAGCCTGGCCATCATTACGCCATTCGTGCAGGTCGGAACTTACCCGACAAGGAATTTCGCTACCTTAGGACCGTTATAGTTACGGCCGCCGTTTACCGGGGCTTCGATCAAGAGCTTCGCCTTGCGGCTAACCCCATCAATTAACCTTCCGGCACCGGGCAGGCGTCACACCGTATACGTCCACTTTCGTGTTTGCACAGTGCTGTGTTTTTAATAAACAGTTGCAGCCAGCTGGTATCTTCGACTGATTTCAGCTCCATGGGTAAACCACTTCACCTACATATCAGCGTGCCTTCTCCCGAAGTTACGGCACCATTTTGCCTAGTTCCTTCACCCGAGTTCTCTCAAGCGCCTTGGTATTCTCTACCTGACCACCTGTGTCGGTTTGGGGTACGATTTGATGTTACCTGATGCTTAGAGGCTTTTCCTGGAAGCAGGGCATTTGTTACTTCAGCACCGTAGTGCCTCGTCATCACACCTCAGCGTTAGTAAGCGTCCGGATTTACCTAAACGCTCCGCCTACATGCTTAAACCGGGACAACCGTCGCCCGGCTAACATAGCCTTCTCCGTCCCCCTTCGCAGTAACACCAAGTACAGGAATATTAACCTGTTTCCCATCGACTACGCCTTTCGGCCTCGCCTTAGGGGTCGACTCACCCTGCCCCGATTAACGTTGGACAGGAACCCTTGGTCTTCCGGCGTGCGGGTTTTTCACCCGCATTATCGTTACTTATGTCAGCATTCGCACTTCTGATACCTCCAGCATCCCTCACGAGACACCTTCGCAGGCTTACAGAACGCTCCCCTACCCAACAACACAGAGTGTCGCTGCCGCAGCTTCGGTGCACAGTTTAGCCCCGTTACATCTTCCGCGCAGGCCGACTCGACCAGTGAGCTATTACGCTTTCTTTAAATGATGGCTGCTTCTAAGCCAACATCCTGGCTGTCTGAGCCTTCCCACATCGTTTCCCACTTAACTGTGACTTTGGGACCTTAGCTGGCGGTCTGGGTTGTTTCCCTCTTCACGACGGACGTTAGCACCCGCCGTGTGTCTCCCGTGATAACATTCTTCGGTATTCGCAGTTTGCATCGGGTTGGTAAGTCGGGATGACCCCTAGCCGAAACAGTGCTCTACCCCGAAGATGAGTTCACGAGGCGCTACCTAAATAGCTTTCGGGAGAACCAGCTATCTCCCGGTTTGATTGGCCTTTCACCCCCAGCCACAAGTCATCCGCTAATTTTTCAACATTAGTCGGTTCGGTCCTCCAGTTAGTGTTACCCAACCTTCAACCTGCCCATGGCTAGATCACCGGGTTTCGGGTCTATACCCTGCAACTTAACGCCCAGTTAAGACTCGGTTTCCCTTCGGCTCCCCTATACGGTTAACCTTGCTACAGAATATAAGTCGCTGACCCATTATACAAAAGGTACGCAGTCACACCCCAAAGGGTGCTCCCACTGCTTGTACGTACACGGTTTCAGGTTCTTTTTCACTCCCTCGCCGGGGTTCTTTTCGCCTTTCCCTCACGGTACTGGTTCACTATCGGTCAGTCAGGAGTATTTAGCCTTGGAGGATGGTCCCCCATATTCAGACAGGATACCACGTGTCCCGCCCTACTCTTCGAGTTCACAACCTGTGCATTTTGGTGTACGGGACTATCACCCTGTACCGTCGGACTTTCCAGACCGTTCCACTAACACACAAGCTGATTCAGACTCTGGGCTGTTCCCCGTTCGCTCGCCGCTACTGGGGAATCTCGGTTGATTTCTTTTCCTCGGGTACTTAGATGTTTCAGTTCCCCGGTTCGCTTCGTTAACCTATGTATTCAGTTAACGATAGTGTGTCGAAACACACTGGGTTTCCCCATTCGGAAATCGCCGGTTATAACGGTTCATATCACCTTACCGACGCTTATCGCAGATTAGCACGTCCTTCATCGCCTCTGACTGCCAGGGCATCCACCGTGTACGCTTAGTCGCTTAACCTCACAACCCGAAGATGTTTCTTTCGATTCATCATCGACTTGCGAAAATTTGAGAGACTCGAACACACCGCTCATCTGTTCTTATTACGGAGAACAGACACAGTGTGTCGTTTCAATTTTCAGCTTGATCCAGATTTTTAAAGAGCAAATATCTCAAACGTCACCCGAAGATGAGTTTTGAGATATTAAGGTCGGCGACTTTCACTCACACAAACCAGCAAGTGGCGTCCCTAGGGATTCGAACCCCTGTTACCGCCGTGAAAGGGCGGTGTCCTGGGCCTCTAGACGAAGGGACACTGAAGTCTCAATCGCAAGACGCCTTGCTATTTACTTTTCATCAGACAATCTGTGTGAGCACTTCAAAGAACGCTTCTTTAAGGTAAGGAGGTGATCCAACCGCAGGTTCCCCTACGGTTACCTTGTTACGACTTCACCCCAGTCATGAATCACAAAGTGGTAAGCGCCCTCCCGAAGGTTAAGCTACCTACTTCTTTTGCAACCCACTCCCATGGTGTGACGGGCGGTGTGTACAAGGCCCGGGAACGTATTCACCGTAGCATTCTGATCTACGATTACTAGCGATTCCGACTTCATGGAGTCGAGTTGCAGACTCCAATCCGGACTACGACATACTTTATGAGGTCCGCTTGCTCTCGCGAGGTCGCTTCTCTTTGTATATGCCATTGTAGCACGTGTGTAGCCCTACTCGTAAGGGCCATGATGACTTGACGTCATCCCCACCTTCCTCCAGTTTATCACTGGCAGTCTCCTTTGAGTTCCCGGCCGAACCGCTGGCAACAAAGGATAAGGGTTGCGCTCGTTGCGGGACTTAACCCAACATTTCACAACACGAGCTGACGACAGCCATGCAGCACCTGTCTCAGAGTTCCCGAAGGCACCAAAGCATCTCTGCTAAGTTCTCTGGATGTCAAGAGTAGGTAAGGTTCTTCGCGTTGCATCGAATTAAACCACATGCTCCACCGCTTGTGCGGGCCCCCGTCAATTCATTTGAGTTTTAACCTTGCGGCCGTACTCCCCAGGCGGTCTATTTAACGCGTTAGCTCCGGAAGCCACGCCTCAAGGGCACAACCTCCAAATAGACATCGTTTACGGCGTGGACTACCAGGGTATCTAATCCTGTTTGCTCCCCACGCTTTCGCACCTGAGCGTCAGTCTTCGTCCAGGGGGCCGCCTTCGCCACCGGTATTCCTCCAGATCTCTACGCATTTCACCGCTACACCTGGAATTCTACCCCCTCTACGAGACTCAAGCTTGCCAGTTTCAAATGCAGTTCCCAGGTTGAGCCCGGGATTTCACATCTGACTTAACAAACCGCCTGCGTGCGCTTTACGCCCAGTAATTCCGATTAACGCTTGCACCCTCCGTATTACCGCGGCTGCTGGCACGGAGTTAGCCGGTGCTTCTTCTGCGAGTAACGTCAATCGCTGTGGTTATTAACCACAACGCCTTCCTCCTCGCTGAAAGTACTTTACAACCCGAAGGCCTTCTTCATACACGCGGCATGGCTGCATCAGGCTTGCGCCCATTGTGCAATATTCCCCACTGCTGCCTCCCGTAGGAGTCTGGACCGTGTCTCAGTTCCAGTGTGGCTGGTCATCCTCTCAGACCAGCTAGGGATCGTCGCCTAGGTGAGCCGTTACCCCACCTACTAGCTAATCCCATCTGGGCACATCCGATGGTGTGAGGCCCGAAGGTCCCCCACTTTGGTCTTGCGACGTTATGCGGTATTAGCTACCGTTTCCAGTAGTTATCCCCCTCCATCGGGCAGTTTCCCAGACATTACTCACCCGTCCGCCACTCGTCACCCGAGAGCAAGCTCTCTGTGCTACCGTTCGACTTGCATGTGTTAGGCCTGCCGCCAGCGTTCAATCTGAGCCATGATCAAACTCTTCAATTTAAGTTTGATGCTCGTGAATTAAACTTCGTAATGAATTACGTGTTCACTCAGAGACTTGGTATTCATTTTTCGTCTTGCGACGTTAAGAATCCGTATCTTCGAGTGCCCACACAGATTGTCTGATAAATTGTTAAAGAGCAGTTGCGACGCGCTTTAGCGCTCTGTCGCGAGGTGGCGTATATTACGCTTTCCTCTTTCAGAGTCAACCCTCATTTTCAGGTTTTTCTCTTCAACCGAACCAGCTACTTAGTGTGAAGTGATTCACGTTTGCCGTCTCAGTGGGTGCGCATTATAGGGAACTTTGTTTTTTGCACAACCCCTTTTCTCAACTTTTTTTCTAAGTGTCGTTTTTTCACACTTTTCGCTCTGTAAGCATGCAATTTGCTTAATTTTTGAGATGAGAAACCCCAGAATTGGGCCGATAATGAGAAAGAATCCCACCATGACACCGTTTTAATGAGGTAAACATGTCAGCCGTTTTACGCCGCTATAAAGATTTATTCCCCGTCATCGGCCAGCGCGTGATGATTGACCCTACCTGCGCAATCATCGGCGACGTTCGTCTGGCGGATGATGTCAGCATCTGGCCCTTGGTTGCCGCGCGCGGCGACGTTAACTATATCCAGATTGGCGCACGCAGTAATATCCAGGATGGTAGCGTCCTCCATGTGACACATAAGTCAGCCAGGAACCCGGAAGGTAATCCGCTCATCGTTGGCGAAGACGTTACCGTCGGTCATAAAGTGATGCTGCACGGCTGCACCATCGGTAATCGGGTATTGGTCGGTATGGGTCGATTCTGCTGGATGGCGTGGTCGTTGAAGACGATGTCATGATCGGCGCGGGTAGCCTGGTACCACAACATAAGCGTCTGGAAAGCGGATATCTTTATCTGGGTAGTCCGGTCAAACAGATTCGACCATTAAAAGAGGCCGAAATCGAGGGATTACGCTATTCGGCCAATAACTATGTGAAATGGAAAAATGACTATCTGGATCAGGACAACCAGACCCAACCCTGAGCGTCTTCCTGCTGATCGCGAATCAGATCGCTGGCTTCTTCTTCAAGATCCCAGCGATTCTCGCTAAACAACGCGAGCCATTGCTGCGGGTTATCGCCGCCAAAGCGACGAGTCATCGTTTCTGCACTTAATGCACACGTTAGCTGCATACCGTTCACCAGCACAGGAAAACAAATGATTTCGAGATCGGCACGCCACTCTTCGCGGTCAGGAAACTGGATCGCCTGATTCATACGCCCAGCTCACGTTTGAGGGACGCGATCACCGGTTCAACGTCCGGCAAAACCCCGTGCCACAGTAAAACGGCGTGCGCCGCCTGACCCACCAGCATCCCCAATCCATCAGCATAGCGTTTTACACCATGCTGAATGCACCAGGACAGAAAGGCCGTATTGCCCTGCTGATAAAACATGTCATAGCAGCACACCTGCGGGCCCAGTAGCGATACCGGGATTGGCGGAGTCTCGCCAGAGATGCCGCTGGATGTAGCATTAATGATAAGGTCGAACTCATACCCGTCCAGCTCAGACATTGGCCGCGCGCTAACGCTGCCGGTACGGCGGAACAGTTCGGCGAGCGTTTGCGCCCGCACATGGGTACGGTTAGTGATGGTGACGTTACAATCCAGCGAAAGCAACGGCAGCAGCACCCCGCGCGCCGCGCCGCCAGCGCCAATCAGCAGAACACGATAGCCGGGCTTAATCAGCCCAAGTCGTTCCAGGTCGCTCAACAGGCCAATACCATCGGTGTTATCACCGAGGATTCGCCCATCCTCCAGGCGCTTCAGCGTATTTACCGCACCCGCCAGCGCCGCGCGCTCGGTGAGCTCATCAGCACGGGCAAACGCCTCCTCTTTAAAAGGCACCGTGACGTTCGCCCCTTTACCGCCCTGCTGGAAAAAAGCTTCCAGCGCAGTAACGAAACCATCCAGCGGCGCCAACATGCGATCATACGGATGCACGATGTTCAGCTGCTCGGCAAACTGTTGATGGATGAACGGCGATTTACTGTGGGCAATCGGGTTACCAAAAACGACGTAGCTTTCCATTCTTTACCCCTGGCGAAAACGTTCACCCGTCAGGGCATCGAGGATTTCTGACGGATTCATCCGCCCACCGGTCGGCGCATCCACCACCGGGAAATCATCACCGAACTGGGCAAGCACTTCTGCCGTGGTGCGACAAGGAGGCAAACCGGTCAGATTCGCGCTGGTCGACACCAAAGGTTTGCCATAGGCCTGGCAGAGTTCAATGACCACCGGGTGATCGGTAACGCGAACGGCCAGCGAGTTAAAGCGGCCGGTCAGCCAGGCGGGAGTCGTTGGCTTCGCGGGAAGACAAACGTCACCGGCCCAGGCCAACGGGCAAAGACCGTGGCACGCTGCTCGTCGGTCAACTGACTGTCGTCAATATACGGTTGAAGTTGTTCGAAACTTGCGGCGATCAGAATCAGCCCCTTTTCTACCGGACGCTGTTTTAACGCCAGCAGGCGCATTACCGCTTCTTCACTATCAGGATCGCAACCTACGCCAAACACGGCTTCGGTTGGATAGGCGATGACTTCTTTATTATTCAGAGCAACAACCGCACGCTGTACGGCCTCTGATGGCAGGTTTTTATTCACTGATTTGTTTCGCCGGAACCGGCTTTCCACATTGTTTACTGGCACAAAAACGCTTTACGCCCTGCGCCGTTTTCTTTTCGATAAGCAGCGGGTAGTGGCACTCGGGCACTCCCCCGCAACCGGTGTGAAGTTAATGACGAACTGACATTCCGGGTAACGATCGCAGGAATGAAAGGTTTTGCCGTAACGAGAGCGGCGCTGCACCAGATGCCCTTGCTGGCAGGCGGGCAGGAAATCGCCGTTTCATCAGGTTTATCAATAACCTCAGTGTGTTCACATTCCGGATACTGACTGCATCCGATGAACATGCCAAAGCGCCCCTGACGCAGCACCATAACGGCGCCACACTCGGGACACAGTTGCCCCTCCAGAATTTTAACGATATGACCATCCGCCTGACTTTTCAGGGACGAACGTAATCGCATTCCGGATAATGGGAACAGCCAAGAAACGGCCCGTGTTTACCGGACCGTATGACCAGTTCGGCCCCGCACTGTGGACAGGGCTCGTGTTTAGGCACCGAAAACAGTGCTGATTTGACCATAACAACTCTTGATGCCACAAAATGATTTAATGCAGCATACCTTCATTCGTCTCGAAGAGTAATTCTTCCATTTGTTGATACGCATTTTCACAGCCCGGAAGATTGAACAGAACCATCAGAATGACCCATTTCAGCTCTTCCAGCTCAAACTCTGCGGTATCCAGAGCCAGCACGCGCTCAATAACCATTTCCCGCGTTTCGAGGTTCAGCACCTGAATCTGCTCCAGGAATAACAGGAATCCTCGGCAGCTTGCATCCAGACGCTGGCTCTCTTCCTGTGTGAAAATACGCACGGAGAGAGGATCTGATGCCAGTTGCATCGGTTCTACGAGGCCTTCCTGATAGTCGGCGAGCTTTTCCAGCCATATTAGCGCGTTGAAGATGTCTTCACGTTCGAACCCCGCATCAGTAAGATCCCGAGTCAGTTTGTCCTGATCTACGCGCATGTCTGTTTCGTTATGGATGTAGGTCTCAAACAAATACATTAGTACGTCGAACATGGCCTGCCCTCCTTAATCGGACATAGCCGCCGGGTACAGCTGCGATCCATCCTGCTAACTCCAGTTCAAGTAGCTGGGCCACGGTGACTGGCACAGGTTGGCCGGCACGTTCAGCGACGACGTCAACAGGTGTTACCTCATCTCCTACGTTAGCCAGGAGCTCAGGAAATGGCAATGCTACGGATTCCTTATCTGCACAATAATTTGCCATTTTTGCTCGTTCGGACAAATGTCTGTTTAATCCCGGGAAAAGCGCCAGAATATCCTCAGGCTCCGTGACGGTAATCGCTCCCTGTTTGATAAGCCAATGCGGCCCCTCCATGCCCGGATGGCCAAGCGGCCCGGGGATAGCGAACACCTCTCTTCCCTGTTCAAGCGCGCAGCGCGCCGTCACCAACGAACCGCTTCGCAACGCGGCTTCTACAACCAATACGCCGCGACTTAACCCGCTGATAATACGGTTACGCCGCGGGAAATGATAAGGCGCAGGCGTCGCCATAAGCGGGAATTCTGACACCAGCGCCCCGCCGTGTTCCACAATGCTCTGCGCCAGTGACCGATGCCGATGGGATAGATATGATTCAGCCCGCTGCCGAGGACCGCAATCGTGCTGCCGCCAGCCTGCAACGCCCCTCGATGGGCAACCCCATCGATGCCTAACGCCAGGCCGCTGGTAATCGTGATTCCCATCTTCGCCAGCGATTCACACAAATAGCGCCCCAGCGCTCACCGTACAGAGAGTGCTGCCGGCTCCCCACAACGGCGAGCTGTGGGGAATGCAGCAATGCCAAATTCCCGCGTACGCACAATACTGCCGGTAATCGCTAATGGCGCGAAGCGGTTCCGGATACAAGGGAGAATCCGCAAATAAAAGATGATTGTCTGATTCCGCCAGCCAACGGTTGGCAGCCTCCATCTCTGCGGGTGAAAACGCAAAAAAACGTTCGGCCTGCTTAATGCTGAAGCCTAAAACGTAGAGCATTTGATGGGTAATGCGAGTTTCCTGACGCAACGCACACAGCGCGTTCAGCATGCCATCGCCATACAAATCATTCACCTTTAACAAACGAAAGGCGAGTTCCTCGGGTGACATCCGTTCCCCTTGCCACATGCGGCATTAGCAATCTTTGCGATTGGTCAGTGACTCTGTCAATTAGAGGGGTTTTGTCTAGAATAGAGGTAATAATCTTTCCTACTCCTGAACAGAACTCTGGATATTTATGGCAGTTTTGCAAGTATTACATATCCCGGACGAGCGTCTTCGCAAAGTCGCTGCGCCGGTAAAAGAAGTGAATGACGAAATCCAGCGTATCGTGGACGATATGTTCGAAACCATGTACGCCGAAGAAGGGATTGGTCTGGCGGCGACCCAGGTCGATATCCATCAGCGTATTATCGTTATCGATGTCTCTGAGAATCGTGACGAACAGCTGGTGCTGATCAACCCTGAACTACTGGAAAAAGACGGCGATACCGGCATTGAAGAAGGCTGCCTGTCCATTCCGGAACAGCGGCGCTGGTTCCTCGTGCCGAACGCGTGAGAATTCGCGCCATTGGCCGTGACGGTAACCCCTTTGAGCTGGAAGCGGACGGCCTGCTGGCTATATGTATTCAGCATGAAATGGACCACTTAGTCGGTAAGCTGTTTATCGATTATCTGTCGCCGTTAAAGCAGCAACGTATTCGTCAGAAAGTTGAAAAACTGGATCGCCTGAACGCGCGTGCCTAAGGATAAGGATTAACGTGTCAGATTCCCTACGTATTATTTTTGCGGGTACTCCTGATTTTGCAGCGCGTCATCTTGACGCGTTGTTGTCGTCTGAGCACCAGGTCGTTGGCGTATTTACCCAACCAGACCGCCCTGCCGGCCGCGGTAAGAAGCTAATGCCAAGCCCGGTAAAAGTGTTGGCGGAAGAGAAAGGCATTCCAGTCTTTCAGCCAGCCTCGCTGCGTCCTGAAGAAAATCAGAAGCTGGTTGCGGATCTACAGGCTGACGTCATGGTCGTCGTCGCTTATGGGCTTCTCCTGCCGAAAGCCGTGCTGACTATGCCGCGCCTCGGATGCATCAACGTTCACGGTTCTCTGCTCCCACGCTGGCGTGGTGCTGCGCCAATTCAGCGTTCGCTGTGGGCCGGTGACAGCGAAACCGGTGTGACCATCATGCAGATGGACGTGGGCCTGGATACCGGCGATATGCTGCATAAGCTTTCCTGCACGATTACCCCTGAAGACACCAGCGCCAGCCTTTACGATAAGCTGGCTAAGCTTGGCCCGCAGGGCCTGCTGCACACGCTACATTTGCTGGCAACCGGCACGGCGACACCGGAAGTGCAGGATGAAACTCTGGTTACCTATGCTGAGAAGCTGAGCAAAGAAGAAGCCCGTGTTGACTGGACGCTCAGCGCCGCTCAGTTGGAACGCTGCATCCGCGCCTTTAATCCGTGGCCAATGAGCTACATCGTTATCGACGAACAGCCGGTCAAAATCTGGCAGGCTTCGGTGATAGACAAACCCGCTGGCGCCGAACCGGGGACCATCCTCGAAGCCACCCGCCAGGGTATTCAGGTCGCGACCGGCGACGGCATCCTCAATCTTCTCTCGCTGCAACCAGCGGGTAAGAAGGCCATGAGCACTCAGGATCTGCTTAACTCGCGCCGGAGTGGTTCGAGCCCGGAAACCGTCTACTCTGACGGTTGGTACCTTTTTAAAGCCCGGAGTCTCCGGCATTTTTATTTTTACGGTTATGAAAAAACATCTTAATTTACGCAGTATGGCGGCCCAGGCCGTTGAACAGGTCGTCGAGAAGGGACAGTCGCTAAGCAATGTGCTGCCGCCATGCAGCAAAAAGTGGCCGATAAAGACAAAGCGCTGCTTCAGGAGCTGTGCTTCGGCGTGTTGCGCACACTTTCCCAGCTTGAGTGGATGATCCAACAGCTGATGGAACGCCCGATGACGGGCAAACAGCGCACCGTCCATTACCTGATCATGGTGGGCTTCTACCAGCTGCTGCATACCCGTATTCCGCCGCATGCCGCGCTGGCGGAAACCGTTGAAGGAGCAGTCGTCATAAAGCGTCCGCAACTGAAAGGGTTGATCAACGGCGTACTGCGTCAGTTCCAACGCCGTCAGGAAGAGCTGCTAACTGAGTTCGCACAAACCGATTTGCGCTTCCTTCATCCTTCCTGGCTGGTAAAACGCATTAAAGCGGCCTATCCGCAGCAGTGGGAAAGCATCCTTGAGGCCAATAACCAGCGCCCGCCGATGTGGCTGCGCGTTAACCGCACTCACCACTCGCGCGACGCCTGGCTTGATCTGCTAACGGAAGCCGGTATGACGGGATTCCCGCATCCCGACTACCCGGACGCGGTGCGTCTGGAAACGCCAGCGCCTGTACACGCCCTCCCAGGTTTTGAGGAAGGTTGGGTGACCGTCCAGGATGCTTCCGCTCAAGGGTGCGTAAACTACCTGCTGCCGGAAGACAGCGAGCAAATCCTTGACCTGTGTTGTGCGCCGGGCGGCAAAACCACTCACATTCTGGAAGTCGCGCCGCAGGCCAATGTATTGGCCGTCGACGTCGACGAGAAACGCCTGTCGCGCGTGTATGACAACCTGAAACGGCTGGGCATGAAGGCGACGGTGAAACAGGGTGATGGACGCTATCCTGAACAATGGTGCGGCGATCAACAGTTCGATCGCATCCTGCTGGACGCACCGTGTTCCGCTACCGGGGTAATTCGTCGCCACCCGGATATCAAATGGCTGCGCCGCGACCGTGATATTGCCGAACTGGCACAGCTGCAGGCCGAGATCCTCAACGCAACCTGGGCACACCTGAAGCCGGGTGGTACGCTGGTATACGCGACTTGTTCCATTCTGCCGGAAGAAAACCAGCAGCAAATCGCCGCGTTTCTCTCCCGCACACCGGATGCTGAACTGCGTGAAACCGGTACGCCTGAGCAGCCAGGGCAACAGAATTTACCGGGTGCCGAAGAAGGTGATGGCTTCTTCTACGCTAAGCTAATCAAAAAGTGATGAAATAACGGGTCGCAACTGATGAAAATTATCATTCTGGGCGCCGGACAAGTCGGCGGAACGCTGGCGGAAAACCTGGTCGGGGAAAACAACGACATCACGATCGTTGACACTAACGGCGAGCGCTTGCGCAGCCTGCAGGATAAATTCGACCTTCGCGTGGTACAAGGCCATGCTTCTCACCCCCGCGTTTTGCGTGAAGCCGGTGCCGACGATGCCGATATGCTGGTCGCGGTAACCAGTTCGGATGAAACCAATATGGTCGCCTGCCAGGTGGCCTACTCGTTATTCAATACGCCAAACCGTATTGCACGAATCCGCTCCCCGGACTACGTACGCGACGCCGATAAGCTCTTTCACAGCGATGCCGTACCGATCGATCATCTGATCGCTCCCGAACAATTGGTTATCGACAATATCTACCGTCTGATCGAGTACCCCGGCGCACTGCAGGTGGTGAACTTCGCGGAAGGAAAAGTTAGCCTGGCGGTGGTAAAGGCTTACTACGGCGGCCCGCTAGTGGGTAATGCGCTCTCAACAATGCGTGAGCATATGCCGCACATTGATACCCGCGTTGCGGCGATTTTCCGCCATGACCGCCCGATTCGCCCGCAGGGTTCCACTATTGTCGAAGCCGGTGATGAAGTCTTCTTTATCGCCGCATCACAACATATTCGCGCGGTAATGAGTGAGCTCCAACGTCTGGAGAAACCTTACAAGCGCATCATGCTGGTTGGCGGTGGTAATATCGGTGCGGGGTTAGCACGCAGGCTGGAAAAAGATTACAGCGTGAAGCTGATTGAACGTAATCAACAGCGAGCGGCCGAACTGGCAGAGAAACTGCAAAATACCATCGTCTTCTTTGGCGATGCCTCGGATCAAGAGCTGTTGGCGGAAGAGCACATTGATCAGGTCGATCTGTTTATTGCCGTCACCAACGATGACGAAGCCAATATCATGTCGGCGATGCTGGCTAAGCGGATGGCGCCAAGAAAGTAATGGTGTTGATCCAGCGTCGCGCTTATGTCGATCTGGTTCAGGGCAGCGTGATCGATATTGCGATCTCACCACAGCAGGCCACCATCTCTGCACTACTTAGCCACGTACGTAAAGCCGATATCGTAGGCGTTTCGTCGCTACGCCGCGGTGTTGCTGAAGCCATCGAAGCCGTCGCACACGGCGATGAAAGTACTTCGCGAGTAGTTGGGCGAGTGATTGACGAAATTAAACTGCCTCCAGGCACCATTATTGGCGCGGTGGTGCGTGGAAATGACGTCATGATTGCGAATGACAATTTGCGTATTGAACAAGGCGATCACGTCATTATGTTCCTGACCGATAAAAAATATATTTCCGACGTCGAACGCCTGTTCCAGCCCAGTCCTTTCTTCCTTTAATTTCCCAAAGGCGCTCAATAGAGCGCTTTTTTATTAACCTTCTATTATTTAAGGGTTAATTAATACCTTCATATTTATTATCACTAATGGAAATTAAATAAACATTTGTTAAACTTATAAACGTCAGCTAGCACAAGGGAGAATAAAATGAGCATTATTAAAGAGTTTCGCGAATTCGCGATGCGAGGAAATGTTGTCGATTTGGCAGTGGGTGTCATTATTGGTGCGGCGTTTGGTAAGATCGTGTCGTCTTTAGTGGCGGACATTATCATGCCACCGTTGGGGCTATTAATTGGTGGGATTGATTTCAAACAGTTTGCCGTCACGCTACGTGATGCGCAGGGTGATATCCCTGCGGTCGTGATGCATTACGGCGTCTTCATTCAGAATGTGTTTGATTTTATCATTGTTGCCTTCGCTATCTTTATGGCGATTAAGCTGATGAATAAACTCAATCGTAAGAAAGAAGAACCCGCGGCCGCGCCGGCGCCAACAAAAGAAGAAGTGCTGCTATCCGAAATTCGTGATCTGCTGAAAGAACAAAACAACCGTTCTTAATCAGGCTACAGAAAGCAGAAAGCCAGTGGTAAAAAAGCGCATCGCTTGTTTGCCACTGGCCTCCCGACCATATTGTTTACCGTGTTTTTCCTTCCGCAAATAGCTACCTTTCCCTTTCTTATTTTTCTCAACACGCTGGCGAAACAGCGGGTCATGCAACAGCGCCTCAATGGCATTATCTTTGATCTGCCCTTCGTATGCTGATAGCGGCTCATAACAATCTCCTGATTGGGTTAATTAAACGCGGCGAGTGTAGATCTCATTGTGTAAAACTTCAACAACGATTTTACGATGCGCCAGCCCCTGCTCGAGGATCCCAAGTATCGAACAAAACTCACTGCTATGCGCCGTACCGCAGCAGGCATCATTGAGCTGCTTTAATGCGCGCTGCATCGACTGAAGTTCTTCGATGCGCGACTCGACTTCACTGAGTCTTGCCTGGACGATGCTTTTTGATTCCTGACAGGTATGGTGCTCCGGATCGACACGGATCGAAAGCAGTTCGCGGATCGACTCAAGGGTAAAACCAAGCTGACGTGCGTAGCGAATAAACTTCAGGCGCTGAAGATCGTCCGCCGTGTACAGACGAAAGCCGCCTTCGGTACGCACGTCGTGACTCATCATCTGCTGCTTTTCATAATAACGGACGGTGTCAGGGGTGACGCCAGCCAGTTTAGACAGTTCACCAATCCGGTACATCGCTACTCCTCAATGATTTTTTGCATCAGCTTTTCAGCATAATCGCCGCGCAGAAAGTCCGTATTGATACCGGCCTGATGGAGTTTGAGCTCTAACAGCGTTAATCGACGACTTAGTTCCTGGTAGCGAACATCCTCACGGCGAATGCCTTTCAGGATATCCGCCAGCGCTATCGCCTCTTTACGTTGTTCAAGCTCTGGCGGCAGGCATCCAGCGTTCTTTAAGAGCCGGTAACCAGAGCGTAACTCTTCAGGAACAGCAGAGTCATCATCAAGCACCAGTGGCTCACCCTGTCCCGGAAGGTTATCAAACTCACCTCGACGCTGTGCGTCGGTAATATGACGCTCAGCCCACTGGTCCAGTAACCACATGACAACACTCCGCTGAGTTGAACAGAAAGAATACGGCTATTGTAGATAGGATGGGGGAGAGGGATATAAAAAAACCCGCCGAGGCGGGTTTTTTTACTTTACTGCAAATTACTCTGCAGCTGCTTCTGCTTTCGGCTCAGCACGATCAACCAGCTCGATGTATGCCATCGGCGCGTTGTCGCCTGCACGGAAGCCACACTTCAGAATGCGAGTGTAACCACCGGTACGGCTCGCGAAACGCGGGCCCAGCTCGTTAAACAGTTTTGCCACGATCTCGTTATCACGAGTACGGGCGAATGCCAGACGACGATTAGCAACGCTATCAGTCTTGGCAAGAGTAATCAGCGGCTCAACTACGCGACGCAGTTCTTTCGCTTTAGGCAGGGTCGTCTTGATGATTTCATGACGAACCAGAGAACCTGCCATGTTGCGGAACATAGCCTGGCGATGGCTGCTGTTGCGGTTCAGTTGACGACCACTCTTACGATGGCGCATGACCTTATCCTTCTCAGTAAAACCTTAACCTGTGATCCGGTTACTCGTCAGCAATGCTTGCCGGCGGCCAGTTTTCCAGGCGCATGCCCAGAGACAGACCACGTGAGGCCAGCACGTCTTTAATCTCAGTAAGAGATTTTTTACCCAGGTTCGGCGTTTTCAGCAACTCAACCTCGGTACGCTGTACCAGATCACCGATATAGTGGATAGCTTCTGCCTTGAGGCAGTTAGCAGAGCGGACAGTCAATTCCAGATCGTCAACAGGGCGCAGCAGGATCGGATCGAATTCTGGTTTCTCTTCTTTCACTTCCGGCTGACGTACATCACGTAAGTCAACGAAAGCTTCCAGTTGTTCTGCCAGGATGGTTGCCGCACGACGAATCGCCTCTTCAGGATCGATTGTGCCATTGGTTTCCATTTCGATGACCAGCTTGTCCAGGTCGGTACGCTGTTCTACACGCGCTGCTTCAACATTGTAGGCAATACGCTCTACAGGGCTGTAGCAGGCGTCGACCAACAGACGGCCGATCGGGCGCTCATCTTCTTCCGAATGAATTCGGGCAGAAGCCGGCACATAACCGCGACCGCGCTGAACTTTGATACGCATGCTGATAGCTGCGTTCTCATCGGTCAGGTGGCAGATCACGTGCTGCGGCTTGACGATTTCGACATCCCCATCATGGGTGATATCGGCTGCGGTCACAGGGCCAATGCCAGATTTATTCAAGGTAAGAATAACTTCATCTTTACCCTGAACTCTCACCGCCAGCCCTTTCAGGTTGAGCAGGATTTCAAGGATATCTTCCTGAACGCCTTCTTTGGTGCTGTACTCATGAAGTACACCATCAATCTCAACCTCGGTCACCGCGCAACCCGGCATCGATGAGAGCAGAATACGGCGCAGTGCGTTACCCAGAGTATGGCCAAAGCCACGCTCTAAAGGCTCAAGGGTCACCTTGGCGTGCGTCGAACTCACTTGCTCGATATCTACCAGGCGCGGTTTTAGAAACTCTGTCACAGAACCCTGCATTGTGTCCTCTCTTTGGTACTAAGCTTTACTTGGAGTAAAGCTCGACGATCAGGTGTTCGTTAATGTCCGCAGACAGATCAGAACGCTCAGGCTGACGCTTGAACGTGCCTTCCATCTTGCCAGCATCAACTTCCAGCCAGGTTGGCTTTTCACGCTGTTCAGCCAGCTCCAGAGCGGCTTTAACGCGAGATTGCTTTTTCGCTTTCTCACGGATGCTAACAACGTCATTCGCTTTAACCTGATAAGAAGCGATGTTAACAACACGACCGTTTACCATGATTGCTTTATGGCTAACCAGCTGGCGTGCTTCAGCACGAGTGGCGCCAAAGCCCATACGGTATACTACGTTGTCCAGACGACCTTCCAGCAGAGCCAACAGGTTTTCACCGGTGTTGCCTTTCAGACGTGCTGCTTCTTTGTAATAGTTACGGAACTGACGCTCCAGCACGCCGTAGATACGACGAACTTTCTGCTTTTCACGCAACTGCACACCATAGTCAGACAGACGCGGTTTACGCGCACCGTGCTGGCCAGGAGCTTGTTCAATTTTACACTTGGTATCGATCGCGCGAACGCCAGACTTAAGGAATAAGTCGGTGCCCTCACGACGGCTCAGCTTGAGCTTAGGACCCAAATATCTTGCCATTTTCTTTCTCCAACAAACCTGGAAAACGAAGCGTTATACGCGACGTTTCTTCGGCGGACGACAACCGTTATGAGGGATCGGAGTCACATCAGTAATGTTAGTGATGCGGAAACCAGCGGCGTTCAGAGCACGAATAGTAGATTCGCGGCCTGGACCCGGACCTTTAACCATAACTTCCAGATTCTTGATGCCGTATTCTTTAACGGCGTCAGCGCAACGCTCTGCTGCAACCTGAGCTGCAAACGGAGTGGATTTACGCGAACCACGGAAACCGGAACCACCGGCTGTTGCCCAACCCAGCGCGTTACCCTGACGATCAGTAATGGTAACGATGGTGTTGTTGAAAGAAGCATGGATATGAGCCACGCCGTCAGAGACTTGCTTTCTTACACGTTTACGTGCACGAATTGGTGCCTTTGCCATTATTCAATCACCCCGATTATTTCTTGATCGGTTTGCGCGGACCCTTACGGGTACGTGCGTTGGTCTTAGTACGCTGACCGCGCACTGGCAGACCACGACGATGACGCAAACCGCGATAGCAACCAAGATCCATCAGGCGCTTGATGCTCATGCTAATTTCACGGCGCAGATCACCTTCAACGACAAATTTGGCAACTTCGTCACGCAGCGTGTCGATTTGTCCTTCAGACAGCTCACTGATCTTAACATTTTCAGCGATACCCGCAGCAGCCAGGATGGCTTTAGAACGGGTCTTGCCGACGCCGTAGATCGAGGTTAACGCGATCACAGCATGTTTCTGATCAGGAATGTTAATGCCTGCTATACGGGCCACTATGCACTCCTACTATTTAATATGTACGCACCATGCTGAAAAGCCCGTTTTCAGGATACTCAAATGGAAACGTACAGACATACAAAAGATTGGCTGGCTAATCTAGCCAGCTCAACCCAACTTTGCAAGAAAAATATGCGAAAAAATCAGCCTTGGCGCTGTTTATGCTTCGGCTCGGCACTGCAAATCACACGGATGACACCATCACGCTTAACGATTTTGCAGTTACGGCATAATTTCTTGACGGAAGCACGAACTTTCATTTTTACTCTCCGTAACTTCTCAGACGACCATTTAGCGGCCGTAGCCTTTCAGGTTCGCCTTCTTCAATGCAGACTCGTACTGACTTGACATCATCAGAGTTTGCACTTGAGCCATAAAGTCCATAATCACGACAACAACGATCAGTAGCGATGTCCCACCGAAGTAGAACGGCACTTTCATTGCATCACGCATGAACTCCGGATCAGGCAGATAAAAGTAATATACAGTGCACCAACGAGTGTCAGGCGAGTCATTACTTTATCGATATACTTCGCCGTTTGCTCTCCCGGACGAATTCCTGGTACAAATGCACCGGACTTCTTCAGGTTATCTGCTGTTTCACGCGGGTTGAAGACCAACGCCGTGTAGAAGAAACAGAAGAAGATGATTGCAGACGCATAGAGTAACACATAAAGCGGTTGCCCAGGCTGCAAATACAGCGAAATTGTTGTCAGCCAGTTCCAACCGGTACCGCCCCGAACCATGACGCGATGGTCGCAGGGAACAGAATAATACTGGAAGCGAAGATTGCCGGGATTACCCCGCCATATTCACTTTCAGCGGTAAATGTGTGCTCTGTGCAGCATAGACACGACGACCTTGCTGACGTTTCGCGTAGTTTACCACAATGCGGCGTTGACCACGTTCAACAAATACAACAAAGAACGTCACTGCAAACACTAATACTGCAACCAACAGCAACAGGAGGAAGTGCAGGTCGCCTTGACGCGCTTGCTCGATAGTATGGGCAATGGCTGGCGGGAGTCCCGCAACGATACCAGCGAAGATGATGATCGAAATACCGTTACCGATACCACGTTCAGTGATCTGTTCGCCGAGCCACATCAGGAACATTGTTCCTGTAACCAGACTTACAACAGCGGTGAAATAGAATGCAAAGCCTGGATTGATTACCAGGCCCTGCATACCAGGCATATTCGGCAGACCGGTAGCAATACCGATCGACTGGAATATCGCCAGCACCAGAGTACCGTAGCGGGTGTACTGGCTGATCTTACGACGACCAGACTCCCTTCTTTCTTAATTTCTGCCAGCGTTGGATGAACCACCGTCAGCAGCTGGATAATGATCGACGCCGAAATATACGGCATGATCCCCAGAGCAAAGATAGAAGCACGGCTGAGAGCACCACCAGAGAACATGTTGAACATTTCAATGATGGTGCCTCGCTGTTGCTCAAGCAGTTTGGCAAGTACAGCGGCATCAATACCAGGGATCGGAATAAAAGAGCCAATACGGAACACAATAAGCGCACCGATTACAAACAGCAGTCTGCGTTTCAGCTCGCCTAAGCCACCTTTGGCACTTTGAAAATCTAATCCCGGTTGTTTAGCCATCTGCTACTTATTCCTCGATTTTACCGCCAGCAGCTTCGATAGCAGCACGAGCGCCTTTAGTAACACGCAGGCCACGAACAGTTACCGGAGTAGAAACTTCGCCAGCCAGGATCACTTTCGCGAACTCGATCTGGACACCGATAATGTTAGCTGCTTTCAGCGTGCTCAGGTCAACAATACCGCCTTCCACTTTCGCCAGGTCAGACAGACGGATTTCCGCTGTGATCGCTGCTTTGCGAGAAGTGAAGCCGAATTTCGGCAGACGACGGTACAGAGGCATCTGACCACCCTCGAAACCACGACGTACGCCACCGCCAGAACGAGACTTCTGACCTTTGTGACCACGACCGCCGGTTTTACCGAGGCCAGAACCGATACCACGACCCAGACGGCGACCCGCCTTTTTAGAGCCTTCGGCCGGAGACAGAGTATTTAAACGCATCTCTTACTCCTCAACTTTAACCATGAAGTAAACCGCGTTGACCATACCACGAACAGCAGGAGTATCCTCGCGCTCTACGGTGTGACCAATACGACGCAGACCCAGGCCAAGCAGCGTTGCCTTGTGTTTCGGCAGACGACCGATTGCACTGCGGGTTTGAGTAATTTTAATAGTCTTTGCCATGGTTTATTTCCCCAGAATTTCTTCAACGGATTTACCACGCTTGGCAGCGACCATTTCCGGAGATTTCATATTTTCCAGACCATCGATAGTTGCACGAACCACGTTAATCGGGTTGGTGGAACCATACGCTTTAGCCAGAACGTTACGAACCCCAGCGACTTCCAGAACGGCGCGCATTGCACCACCGGCGATGATACCGGTACCTTCGGAAGCCGGCTGCATGAATACACGAGAACCCGTGTGAGTACCCTTAACCGGGTGCTGCAGGGTGCCAGTATTCAGCGCGACGTTAATCATATTGCGACGGGCTTTTTCCATCGCTTTCTGGATCGCTGCTGGAACTTCACGCGCTTTACCGTAACCAAAACCAACGCGACCGTTACCATCGCCTACTACAGTCAGAGCTGTGAAGGAGAAAATACGACCACCTTTAACGGTTTTAGATACGCGGTTTACCGCGATCAGCTTTTCCTGCAGTTCGCCAGCTTGTTTTTCGATGTGAGCCATCTTACACCTCTACCTTAGAACTGAAGGCCAGCTTCACGGCAGCATCTGCCAGTGCCTGGACACGACCATGATATTGGAACCCGGAACGGTCAAAGGACACATCTTTGATGCCTTTTTCCAGAGCGCGTTCAGCGACAGCTTTACCCACAGCTGCTGCAGCGTCTTTGTTACCGGTGTACTTCAGTTGTTCAGCGATAGCTTTTTCTACAGTAGAAGCAGCTACCAGAACTTCGGAACCGTTCGGTGCAATGACCTGTGCGTAAATGTGACGCGGGTACGATGTACCACCAGGCGAGTTGCACCCAGCTCCTGGAGCTTGCGGCGTGCGCGGGTCGCACGACGGATACGAGCAGATTTCTTATCCATAGTGTTACCTTACTTCTTCTTAGCCTCTTTGGTACGCACGACTTCGTCGGCGTAACGAACACCCTTGCCTTTGTAAGGCTCAGGACGACGGTAGGCGCGCAGATCCGCTGCTACCTGGCCGATCACCTGCTTATCAGCGCCTTTCAGCACGATTTCAGTTTGAGTCGGACATTCAGCAGTAATACCTGCCGGCAGCTGATGCTCAACCGGGTGAGAGAAACCTAAAGACAGGTTTACCACGTTCCCTTTGACCGCTGCACGATAACCTACACCAACCAGCTGTAACTTCTTAGTGAAGCCTTCGGTAACACCGATAACCATTGCGTTCAGCAGGGCACGCGCGGTACCAGCCTGAGCCCAACCGTCTACGTAACCATCACGCGGACCGAAAGTCAGAGCATTATCTGCATGTTTAACGTCAACAGCATCGTTGAGAGTACGAGTCAGCTCGCCGTTTTTACCTTTGATCGTAATAACCTGACCGTTGATTTTTACATCAACGCCGGCAGGAACAACGACCGGTGCTTTAGCAACACGAGACATTTTTTCCTCCGATTAGGCTACGTAGCAGATAATTTCGCCACCAAGACCAGCCTGGCGCGCTGCACGATCAGTCATAACACCTTTAGAGGTAGAAACAACCGCGATACCCATGCCAGCCATAACCTTCGGCAGCTCGTCTTTACGCTTATAAATGCGCAGACCTGGGCGACTAACACGCTGAATGCTTTCTACAACAGCTTTACCCTGGAAATACTTAAGAGTCAGTTCCAGTTCCGGCTTGGTGTCGCCTTCAACTTTAAAATCTTCAATAAAACCTTCTTCCTTCAGCACGTTGGCAATTGCCACTTTCAGCTTGGAGGAAGGCATGGTGACCGCAGCTTTATTCGCGGCCTGACCGTTACGGATACGGGTCAGCATATCCGCGATCGGATCTTGCATGCTCATCTGTCTTTACTCCCGTGATTCAATTGGTAATTACCAGCTAGCCTTTTTCAAGCCCGGTACTTCACCGCGCATAGCGGCTTCACGAAGCTTAATACGGCTCAACCCGAACTTGCCCACATAGCCATGCGGACGACCTGTTTGACGGCAGCGTTTACGCTGACGAGACGGGCTGGAATCACGCGGCAGAGACTGCAGCTTGAGAACTGCGTTCCAACGATCTTCGTCGGTCGCGTTCACATCAGAGATAATAGCTTTCAGTTCAGCGCGTTTTGCGAAGTACTTATCAGCTAAAGCTACGCGCTTTACTTCGCGTGCTTTCATTGATTGCTTAGCCATTCAGTAACCCTACCTTACTTGCGGAACGGGAAGTCAAAGGCAGCCAGCAGAGCACGGCCTTCTTCATCAGATTTCGCAGTAGTGGTAATGGTAATATCCAAACCACGCACGCGGTCGACTTTATCGTAGTCGATCTCTGGAAGATGATCTGCTCACGGACACCCATGCTGTAGTTACCACGACCGTCGAAAGACTTAGCGGACAAGCCACGGAAGTCACGGATACGTGGAACAGCAATAGTGATCAGGCGCTCAAAGAACTCCCACATGCGTTCGCCACGCAGAGTTACTTTACAGCCGATCGGATAGCCCTGACGGATTTTGAAGCCTGCAACTGATTTGCGTGCTTTGGTGATCAGCGGTTTTTGACCGGAGATTGCTGTCAGGTCAGCTGCTGCGTTATCCAGCAGTTTCTTGTCAGCGATCGCTTCACCAACACCCATGTTCAGGGTGATCTTCTCGACCCGAGGGACTTGCATGACAGAATTGTAGTTAAACTCAGACATGAGTTTAGCGACTACTTCGTCTTTGTAGTAATCATGCAGTTTCGCCATCGTACTACTCCAAATTACTTGATAGTTTCGCTGTTAGACTTGAAGAAACGGACTTTTTTTCCGTCTTCGAATCTAAAGCCTACACGGTCAGCCTTGCCGGTAGCCGCGTTGAAAAGTGCAATGTTAGAGATCTGAATAGCTGCTTCTTTCTCTACAATGCCGCCTGGTTGGTTCAGAGCCGGAACCGGCTTCTGGTGTTTCTTAACCAGGTTGATACCTTCAACGATGACCTTGCCGGAAGACAGGACATTCTTAACTTTACCGCGCTTACCTTTATCTTTACCGGTTAACACGATAACTTCGTCATCACGACGGATTTTAGCTGCCATGATTCGCTCCTTAGAGTACTTCTGGTGCCAGAGAGATAATTTTCATGAACTTCTCGTTACGAAGTTCACGAGTTACCGGCCCAAAAATACGCGTACCGATAGGCTGCTCGCTGTTATTGTTTAAAATAACGCATGCATTACCATCGAAGCGAATGACAGAACCGTCCGGGCGACGAACACCCTTCTTGGTGCGCACCACTACCGCCTTCAGCACATCACCTTTTTTGACCTTACCACGCGGAATTGCTTCCTTGATGGTGATCTTGATGATGTCGCCTACGCCTGCGTAGCGACGGTGCGAGCCACCCAGAACCTTGATACACATTACGCGACGTGCACCGGAGTTGTCGGCGACGTTCAGCATAGTCTGTTCTTGGATCATTTTAGTGCTCCGCTAATGTCAACTACTACTGAGACCCGAATTCAGGTCGTTAAAAAGCCCCATATCGAGGGCGCGGCATTATAACACCGCTTCAACGATAAGGGTAGAAAAAATAAACGGCTCATCGCTGAGCCGTTTATTCGTATCGAGAACGAGTACTGTATTACAGAACCGCTTTCTCTACAACGCGAACCAGCGTCCAGGATTTAGTCTTGGACAGCGGACGGCATTCGCGGATTTCAACCACGTCGCCCATGCCGCATTCGTTGTTCTCGTCATGTACGTGCAGTTTGGTCGTACGTTTGATGAATTTGCCGTATACCGGGTGTTTCACCATACGTTCGATAGCAACAACAATGGATTTCTCCATTTTTGCGCTAACTACGCGACCTTGCAGAGTACGGATTTTATCGGTCATTACGCACCCGCCTTCTGAGTCAGTAAAGTCTTAACGCGTGCAACATCACGACGAACCTGCTTCAGCAGGTGAGTCTGTTGCAGCTGGCCACTTGCAGCCTGCATGCGCAGGTTGAACTGCTCACGCAGCAGGTTCAGCAGCTCAGCGTTCAGCTCTTCAACGCTTTTTTCACGCAGCTCTTTTGCTTTCATTACATCACCGTCTTAGTTACAAAGGTGGTTTTGATCGGCAGTTTCGCTGCAGCGAGGCCGAATGCTTCACGGGCCAGCTCTTCCGGGACACCGTCCATTTCATACAGGACTTTACCCGGCTGGATCAAGGCAACCCAATACTCCACGTTACCTTTACCTTTACCCATACGCACTGCCAGCGGTTTTTCGGTGATCGGTTTGTCCGGGAATACACGGATCCAGATCTTACCTTGACGCTTAACTGCACGGGTCATTGCACGACGTGCTGCTTCGATCTGACGGGCAGTCAGACGACCACGGCCAACAGCTTTCAGGCCGAAGCTGCCGAAGCTAACATCCGCGCCAGCAGCCAGACCGCGGTTACGGCCTTTGTGCACTTTACGGAATTTTGTACGCTTTGGTTGTAACATCAGCGACGCTCCTTATTTACGGCCTTTACGCTGCTGCTTTTTAGGTTGAGCAGCCGGTTCCGGTTGTTCAACAGCAGCCATACCACCCAGGATCTCACCTTTGAAGATCCATACCTTAACGCCGATTACACCATAAGTGGTGTGCGCTTCAGAGGTGTTGTAGTCGATGTCAGCACGCAGAGTGTGCAGCGGTACGCGACCTTCACGGTACCATTCGGTACGTGCGATTTCCGCGCCGCCCAGACGGCCGCTAACTTCAACTTTGATACCTTTAGCGCCCAGACGCATTGCGTTCTGTACAGCACGCTTCATAGCACGACGGAACATAACGCGACGTTCCAGCTGAGAAGTGATGCTGTCAGCAACCAATTTTGCGTCCAGTTCAGGCTTACGCACTTCGGCGATATTGATCTGGGCAGGTACGCCAGCAATATCAGCTACGACTTTGCGCAGTTTTTCTACGTCTTCACCTTTCTTACCGATCACGATACCCGGGCGAGCGGTGTGAATGGTCACACGGATGCTCTTAGCCGGACGCTCGATAACGATACGAGATACGGACGCTTTAGCCAGTTCCTTAGTCAGGTACTGACGTACTTTAAAGTCGCTGTCCAGGTTGTCAGCGAATTCTTTGGTGTTCGCAAACCAGGTTGAGTTCCATGGTTTTACAATACCCAGGCGAATACCATTAGGATGTACTTTCTGACCCATTGCTAGTCTCCAGAGTCTCAGCGATCGGACACAACCACAGTGATGTGGCTGGTGCGCTTCAGGATGCGATCTGCACGACCTTTCGCACGCGGCATAATGCGCTTCATGCTCGGGCCTTCGTCTACGAAAATTTTCGTAACTTTCAGATCGTCGATGTCAGCGCCATCGTTGTGTTCAGCGTTAGCAATGGCAGATTCCAGAACTTTCTTAACCAGTACAGCCGCTTTCTTATTGGTGTAGGTCAGAATTTCCAGTGCCTGCGACACTTTCTTACCGCGAATCAGGTCAGCAACAAGGCGAACCTTCTGAGCAGAAGAACGAGCATGGCGATGTTGAGCTAAAGTTTCCATCTCTTCCTCCTACCTTATTTCTTCTTCGCTTTTTTATCAGCAGCGTGGCCGCGATAAGTACGAGTCGGTGCGAATTCACCCAGTTTGTGACCAACCATTTCGTCGGTAACAAAAACTGGAACGTGCTGACGACCATTATGGACAGCGATGGTCAAACCGATCATGTTAGGAAAGATCGTTGAACGACGGGACCAAGTGCGCAGGGGCTTCTTGTCTCCGCTTTCCACCGCTTTCTCTACCTTCTTCAGCAAGTGCAGGTCAATAAAAGGACCTTTCTTGAGAGAACGTGGCATGGCTTATCCTCTAAAATTATTTGCTACGGCGACGTACGATGAATTTATCAGTACGCTTGTTGCTGCGGGTCTTCTTACCTTTGGTCTGAACGCCCCACGGAGTTACCGGGTGCTTACCAAAGTTACGACCTTCACCACCACCATGTGGGTGGTCGACTGGGTTCATCGCAGTACCGCGAACGGTAGGACGAACACCACGCCAGCGTGCAGCACCTGCTTTACCCAGAACGCGCAGCATATGCTCAGCATTGCCAACTTCGCCCAGAGTAGCGCGGCAGTCTGCTTCGACTTTACGCATTTCACCAGAACGCAGACGCAGGGTGACATAAGCACCATCACGAGCAACGATCTGAACGTAAGTACCAGCGGAACGTGCCAGCTGACCGCCTTTACCTGGTTTCATTTCTACGTTATGAACGGTAGAACCAACCGGGATATTGCGCATCGGCAGGGTGTTACCTGCTTTGATTGCAGCATCAACGCCAGACTGAATCTGGTCGCCAGCTTTCAGGCCTTTCGGGCCAGGATGTAACGGCGCTCGCCGTCTTTGTACAGAACCAGCGCGATGTTCGCGGAACGGTTCGGATCGTACTCAAGACGCTCAACAACTGCCGGGATACCATCTTTGTTGCGTTTGAAGTCAACAATACGGTAAGCCTGCTTGTGACCACCACCAATGTGACGAGTGGTGATACGGCCATTGTTGTTACGACCACCGGATTTGCTGTTTTTTTCCAGCAGCGGAGCAAAAGGTTTGCCCTTGTGCAGCTCAGGGTTAACCACTTTAACTACGTGGCGACGACCCGGAGATGTCGGTTTACATTTAACAACTGCCATTGTATTACTCCTCCGACTTACTCAGCGCCGCCGACGAAGTCCAGATTCTGGCCTTCCTTCAGGGTGACGTAAGCTTTTTTCCAGTCGCTACGACGACCGATACGCTGTCCGTGACGTTTAACTTTCCCTTTAACTACCAGGGTGTTAACGACTTCGACTTCGACTTCAAACAGTTTCTGCACAGCAGCTTTGATTTCTGCTTTGGTCGCGTCTTTAGCAACTTTGAGAACGATGGTATTGGTTTTTTCCATCGCAGTAGACGCTTTTTCAGAAACGTGCGGTGCGCGCAGCACCTTCAGCAGACGTTCTTCACGAATCATGCCAGCATCTCCTCAACTTGCTTAACAGCATCAGCAGTCATTACGACTTTGTCGAAGGCGATCAGGCTAACCGGGTCGATACCAGTTGCATCGCGTACGTCAACCTTGTGCAGGTTGCGCGCAGCCAGGAACAGGTTTTCGTCCAGCTCACCGGTGATGATCAGCACATCTTCCAGAGCCATGTCTTTCAGTTTCTGTGCCAGCAGCTTAGTTTTAGGCGCTTCTACAGAGAACTTCTCGACAACGATCAGACGATCCTGACGTACCAGTTCGGACAGGATGCTTTTCAGCGCGCCGCGGTACATCTTCTTGTTAACTTTTTGACTGTGGTCCTGCGGGCGAGCAGCGAAGGTCACGCCACCGGAACGCCAGATCGGGCTCTTAATAGAACCTGAACGCGCACGGCCGGTACCTTTCTGGCGCCACGGCTTTTTGCCTGAACCAGTTACTTCAGCACGAGTCTTCTGAGCACGAGTACCCTGACGAGCACCAGCTGCATAAGCAACAACAACCTGGTGAACCAGCGCTTCGTTGAAATCACGACCGAAGGTAGTTTCGGAAACAGTCAGCGCGCTCTGCGCGTCTTTCAATACTAATTCCATTGCTATCCCCTTACGCCTTCACAGCTGGTTTAACGATCAGGTCGCAACCGGTCGCACCCGGAACACCACCTTTAACCAGCAGCAGGTTGCGCTCAGCGTCAACACGTACTACGTCCAGGCTCTGAACAGTAACGCGTTCGTTGCCCAGCTGACCTGCCATTTTCTTGCCTTTGAACACTTTGCCCGGAGTCTGGTTCTGACCGATAGAACCCGGAACGCGGTGAGACAAGGAGTTACCGTGAGTAGCGTCCTGGGTACGGAAGTTCCAGCGCTTAACGGTACCAGCGAAACCTTTACCTTTAGAGGTACCGGTTACGTCAACTTTTTTAACGTCAGCAAACAGTTCAACGCTGATGCTCTGACCTACGGTGTATTCTTCACCATCAGCCAGACGGAATTCCCACAGGCCGCGGCCAGCTTCTACGCCAGCTTTAGCAAAGTGGCCAGCTTCCGGCTTAGTTACACGGTTAGCTTTTTTAGCACCAGTGGTAACCTGAACAGCGCGATAGCCATCGTTAGCCAGATCTTTGATCTGAGTAACGCGGTTTGCTTCAACTTCGATAACGGTTACTGGGATAGATACGCCATCTTCAGTGAAGATGCGGGTCATACCCACTTTTTTACCGACTAAACCAATCATTGTATCAACCTCTCAATCGCTCGATGACCTGATTAACCCAGGCTGATCTGCACGTCTACACCGGCAGCCAGGTCCAGACGCATCAGAGCATCAACGGTTTTTTCAGTTGGCTCAACGATGTCAACCAGACGCTTGTGAGTACGGATCTCGTACTGATCACGCGCGTCTTTGTTAACGTGCGGAGAGATCAGAACGGTGAAACGCTCTTTGCGGGTCGGCAGCGGGATCGGACCACGGACTTGCGCACCAGTGCGCTTAGCAGTCTCGACGATTTCCGCGGTTGATTGATCGATCAGACGATGATCAAACGCTTTCAGGCGGATACGGATTCTTTGGTTCTGCATGAGACCAGAGCTCCAATTATTTTATAGACGAAATAGTTACTCCTCAAACCCATTACGATTGATGGGAGAGTGTAACCGTTCTTACAGAGTTCCCCAATTGGGAACATTGTCTGGTATCGCTTACGCAGTACCTGGTTCAGATTGAACCGCCTGTCAATATTAGACAAGCCGCGCATTATACACAAATACCCATGTGAAGCAAGCCGTGTTTATAAATTAATCACCATATCCTGCAGCGCGCTACGCAAAACGATGTGCAAACCTGCAAGCTCGCCTCTTTGTCCGGATGACGCCTCGCAGTCAAAGAGATTCCCTTTTGCCAACCTCCCCCTCCCTTTGCACACTGCATCCACTTTTCCAAACCGGACTTATAATGATGACACTTTTCGATCTACCCTTCTTTATTCTTTATACGCTGCTCAGCGGCGCCCTGTGCTGGCATGACGCCCATACCGGTCTGCTGCCAAACCGCCTGACCTGCCCTTTACTGTGGACTGGGGTGCTATTCCAGCTCAGTCTGCATCCGGCGGCTCTCAGCGATGCGCTTTGGGGGTGTTTGCCGGCTACGGCATTATGAGCATGTTTTACTGGGGATACAGAGCAATACGCAGGTGTGAGGGCTTAGGGTACGGGGATGTAAAATATCTTGCGGCCCTGGGGGCGTGGCACGGGTGGCAATCATTACCGGTACTGCTTGTTACAGCCTGCGCAATGGCCGGCACTTACATCCTGAGTCAGGCCATCTGGAGACGGTCAGCACAGACAATAAAAAACCCGCTGCCGTTCGGTCCATTTCTGGGGCTGCGGGTTTTATTATCGCCGGCCTGGCGGCGATTAATCTTCAACTTTAATTTGCGACTGCAGGTAATTCTGTAGGCCAATTTTGCCAATCAGATCCAGCTCTGTCTCCAGCCAGTCGATATGGTGCTCTTCTTCGGTGAGTATCTCGATCAACATATCGCGGCTCACGTAGTCATGGACGCTATCGGCGTAGGCAATGGCTTCACGCAGATCTTTTGCGCCGTCCAGTTCCAGTTTTAAGTCAGATTGCAGCATTTCTTCGACATCTTCGCCGATATGTAGCTTGCCAAGATCCTGAAGATTGGGGATCCCTTCAAGAAACAAAATACGCTCGATGTACTTATCAGCGTGCTTCATTTCATCGATGGATTCGTGATATTCAATATCGTTGAGGCGCATCAGGCCCCAGTTTTTGAACATTCTCGCATGGAGAAAGTATTGATTGATTGCGACAAGCTCATTTCCCAACAATTTATTGAGATAATTTATAATCTTAACATCACCTTTCATTATATAGACCCTCCGCTTCCACTTATTGAAGCGTAGAACGGCCTACGGGGATGTCAAAAAAGAAATCCGGCTTCAGGCAATCTCTTTGAACTCTGGCATTTGCATTAATTCGTCTTCCATCACCTCTCGGGCCGCACGAACACACTTACCACATTGATTTCCAATAGGAATACATTTTCTCAATTGCTGGAAAGACTGCGGATGAAACTGGCGTACTGCCTGGCGAATTTTTTTATCGCTGACGCCATTACACAAACAAACGTACATACCCACTCCCGTTCAATTTCTGAACAAAGTGTAAGTGAGAATAATTATGATTACAATACCGGAACGCAAAACAACGGGAAAATACACGAACAAATCGTGCGCAATACAGGCGGAATAAAACCATAAAAAGCAAAAAGGGCGCCGAAGCGCCCTTTTTAAGCTCAAAGCTAATTAATCAATAATTAGCTCATTACTTTAGCAACAACGCCCGCGCCAACGGTACGGCCGCCTTCACGGATTGCGAAACGCAGACCGTCGTCCATCGCGATCGGGTGGATCAGGGTAACAACCATTTTGATGTTGTCGCCCGGCATTACCATCTCTACGCCTTCCGGCAGTTCGATGGTACCAGTCACGTCAGTAGTACGGAAGTAGAACTGCGGACGGTAGCCTTTGAAGAACGGAGTATGACGGCCGCCTTCGTCTTTGGACAGGATGTACACTTCAGATTCGAACTTGGTGTGCGGCTTGATAGAACCCGGCTTAGCCAGTACCTGACCACGTTCGATTTCTTCACGTTTGATACCACGCAGCAGAACACCAACGTTCTCACCAGCACGGCCTTCGTCCAGCAGTTTGCGGAACATTTCAACGCCAGTACAGGTAGACTTAGCAGTCTCTTTGATACCAACGATTTCAACTTCTTCGCCAACTTTGATGATACCGCGCTCTACACGACCGGTAACAACGGTACCACGACCGGAGATGGAGAATACGTCTTCGATCGGCAGCAGGAACGGCTTGTCAATCGCACGCTCTGGTTCCGGGATGTAAGAATCCAGGAAGCCAGCCAGTTCGATGATTTTCGCTTCCCACTCTGCTTCGCCTTCCAGCGCTTTCAGAGCAGAACCACGAACGATCGGAGTGTCGTCGCCCGGGAAATCGTACTGAGACAGAAGTTCACGAACTTCCATTTCAACCAGTTCCAGCAGCTCTTCGTCATCAACCATGTCGCATTTGTTCAGGAACACGATGATGTACGGAACGCCTACCTGACGACCCAGCAGGATGTGCTCACGAGTCTGCGGCATCGGGCCGTCAGTCGCAGCAACAACCAGGATCGCGCCGTCCATCTGAGCAGCACCGGTGATCATGTTTTTAACATAGTCGGCGTGCCCGGGCAGTCTACGTGTGCGTAGTGACGGGTCGGGGTGTCATATTCAACGTGGGAAGTGTTGATGGTGATACCACGAGCTTTTTCTTCCGGAGCGTTATCGATCTGGTCGAAAGCACGAGCAGCACCGCCGTAGGTTTTAGCCAGTACGGTGGTGATTGCAGCGGTCAGGGTAGTTTTACCGTGGTCAACGTGGCCGATGGTGCCGACGTTAACGTGCGGTTTTGTACGTTCAAATTTTTCTTTAGACACGGCTATATTCCTTACTATAGTGCTCTCCCCTTTGGAGAGAGCACGGGACTTAGGTTTTAATCCTGTGGATTATTTACCACGGGCTTCAATAACGGCCTGAGCAACGTTGTTCGGCGCATCGTCGTACTTCAGGAACTCCATGGAGTAAGAAGCACGGCCTTTGGTCAGTGAACGCAGCTGAGTCGCATAACCGAACATTTCGGACAGCGGAACTTCAGCGTGGATCACAACGCCAGTCACGTTGGATTCCTGACCTTTGAGCATACCACGACGGCGGCTCAAGTCACCGATAACGTCACCAGTGTTCTCTTCCGGAGTCTCTACTTCAACCTTCATGATCGGCTCAAGCAGAACTGGTTTCGCTTTCTTAAAGCCATCTTTGAAGGCGATAGAAGCGGCCAGTTTAAACGCCAGTTCAGAGGAGTCAACGTCATGGTAAGAACCGAAGTGCAGACGAACACCCATGTCAACAACCGGGTAACCAGCCAGCGGGCCAGATTTCAGCTGTTCCTGGATACCTTTATCAACGGCCGGGATGTATTCGCCAGGGATTACACCACCTTTAATGTCGTTGATGAACTCGTAGCCTTTCGGGTTGGAACCCGGCTCCAGCGGGTACATGTCGATAACAACATGACCGTACTGACCGCGACCACCAGACTGCTTAGCGTGTTTACCTTCGATATCGGTAACTTTCGCGCGAATCGCTTCACGGTAAGCAACCTGAGGTTTACCGACGTTCGCTTCAACGTTGAATTCACGTTTCATACGGTCAACGATGATGTCGAGGTGCAGCTCACCCATACCGGCGATAATGGTCTGGTTAGATTCTTCATCAGTCCATACGCGGAATGACGGGTCTTCTTTAGCCAGACGGCCCAGAGCCAGACCCATTTTTTCCTGGTCAGCTTTGGTTTTCGGTTCTACTGCGATGGAGATTACCGGCTCAGGGAATTCCATACGTTCCAGAATGATCGGCGCATCCGGGTCACACAGGGTGTCACCAGTGGTTACGTCTTTCAGACCGATTGCAGCAGCGATGTCGCCCGCGCGAACTTCTTTGATCTCTTCACGTTTGTTAGCGTGCATCTGAACGATACGACCGAAACGCTCACGTGCAGCTTTCACGGAGTTCAGTACGGTATCACCAGAGTTAACCACACCGGAGTACACACGGAAGAAGGTCAGGTTACCCACAAACGGGTCGGTAGCGATTTTGAACGCCAGTGCAGAGAACGGCTCGTCGTCGCTTGCGTGACGCTCAGCCGGAGTATCTTTACCGTCGTCCAGGATGCCGTTGATCGCAGGTACGTCAACCGGGGATGGCAGGTAATCAATTACCGCATCCAGCATCGCCTGAACACCTTTGTTCTTGAACGCAGAACCACAGGTTACCAGGATGATTTCGTTGTTCAGAACACGCTGACGCAGAGCTTTTTTGATCTCTTCTTCAGTCAGTTCTTCACCACCCAGGTATTTCTCCATCAGCTCTTCTGAAGCTTCAGCAGCGGACTCGATCAGGTTCTGGTGCCATTCGTCAGCCAGTTCCTGCATGTCTGCCGGGATATCTTCATAAGTGAAGGTTACACCTGCATCTTCTTCGTTCCAGTTGATGGCTTTCATTTTCACCAGGTCAACAACACCGGTGAACGCTTCTTCAGCGCCAATTGCCAGCTGCAGCGGAACAGGGTTCGCGCCCAGACGGGTTTTGATCTGACCAACAACTTTCAGGAAGTTAGCGCCCATACGGTCCATTTTGTTAACGAACGCGATGCGCGGTACTTTATACTTGTTAGCCTGACGCCATACGGTTTCAGACTGTGGCTGAACACCACCAACTGCGCAGTAAACCATTACCGCACCGTCAAGAACACGCATGGAACGTTCTACTTCGATGGTGAAGTCAACGTGCCCGGGGTGTCGATGATGTTTACGCGATGCGGTTCATACTGCTTAGCCATACCAGACCAGAATGCAGTAGTTGCAGCGGAAGTGATGGTAATACCACGTTCCTGCTCCTGCTCCATCCAGTCCATAGTAGCGGCGCCGTCGTGAACTTCACCGATTTTATGGTTTACACCGGTGTAGAACAGAATACGTTCGGTAGTAGTGGTTTTACCGGCGTCGATGTGCGCACTGATACCGATGTTACGGTAGCGTGCGATGGGTGTTGTACGAGCCATTTGATTCCTCGTTTATCTTTTTAGGCGTTCAGTTAAGTAACCCAAAGCGGGCAGCTTCGCTGAAGCGCCCGCCTGGTGACTAATACTCCGAAGGGATTACCAACGGTAGTGTGCGAACGCCTTGTTGGCTTCTGCCATACGGTGAACGTCTTCACGTTTCTTAACTGCAGTACCTTTGTTGTCTGCAGCGTCAGAAAGTTCGTTCGCCAGGCGCAGAGCCATGGATTTATCACCGCGTTTACGAGCAGCTTCTACGATCCAACGCATTGCCAGAGCATTACGACGGACCGGACGAACTTCAACTGGTACCTGATAAGTAGAACCACCTACACGGCGGGATTTAACTTCTACAGTCGGGCGAACGTTTTCGAGAGCGACTTCGAAAGCTTCCAGTTCATTTTTACCAGAACGCTGAGCCAGGGTCTCCAGCGCGCTGTATACGATTGATTCTGCAGTAGATTTTTTACCATCTACCATCAGGATATTGACAAATTTAGCCAGCAGTTCTGATCCGAACTTAGGATCCGGCAGGATTTTACGCTGACCAATGACGCGACGACGTGGCATGGAAATACTCCGTTGTTAATTCAGGATTGTCCAAAACTCAAAGAGTTTAGTTTGACATTAATATAAAACGTTTGGCCTTACTTAACGGAGAACCATTAAGCCTTAGGACGCTTCACGCCATACTTGGAGCGAGCTTGCTTACGGTCTTTAACGCCGGAGCAGTCAAGCGCACCACGAACGGTGTGGTAACGAACACCCGGAAGGTCTTTTACACGACCGCCACGGATCAGGATCACGGAGTGCTCCTGCAGGTTATGACCTTCACCACCGATGTAGGAGGTTACTTCAAAACCGTTAGTCAGACGAACACGGCAAACTTTACGCAGTGCGGAGTTCGGTTTTTTAGGAGTGGTAGTATATACACGAGTACATACGCCACGTTTCTGCGGGCAGGCTTCCAGTGCAGGCACGTTGCTTTTTGCAACTTTGCGAGCACGTGGTTTGCGAACCAGCTGGTTAACTGTTGCCATTAAATAGCTCCTGGTTTTAGCTTTTGCTTCGTAAACACGTAATAAATCGCCTCATATAATATGAGGACGCGAAATTTTAGGGCCATGCCGAAAGGGTGTCAAGAAATATACAACGGTATGGCATTACCAGGTCATTTGAGCCGGGTGTTTTACCGTTAACCTGACGAAGTCAGTATAGCTGACCATGATGACATCGCTCGAAATTTGAGCACAAAGACCGCGCGCTTGCACATCTACATTCAACACATGGATGGATATGGGGCAGCACGCAGGATTTCAAGAAAGTGGCTGTTTTCCACTGCCGCGAGCACGCCATCGGCGAGCAGCAGCAAATCATCACCTTCAGCCATCAGACGGATCATACCCGCGATATCGGAATGCCAGGGTGAAGTACTGAGTGTATGCAGCATAGGGGCCTCAGAAGCGCAGAATGACATCGTAGCCGTTAAGCCGTTCCCGCAGCGCATCCGGTTCTAACGGTTCCACATCGGCGACAAATGCCGTATCGGCCGCCAGACCGCGTTCACGCATTGAGGCGGCGCAGATCCAGCAGTTTTCAATATCGTAGAGCGCCAGCAGCTTGAAGGTGGCGATATAGTCACGCGCCAGAATCACCGCGGGCGTCTGCTGGCTGAGCAGCTGAAACACGCCATCACCAATGAAAAAGACGCCAAGGTCTTCGCTTAATGCTGACGTGGCCAGCAGCGCATCCAGCCCTTCCCGGCCAGCGGCACTGCCGTGCGGCGCACTGGAGAAAACAAACGCGACGCGTTTCATCAGAACTGCACCATTCGATCGCAGGTCAGCGCGGCTTCGGCCAGCGAACCCAATCCGCTCAGCGAGAAACCCGGCTGTAAGTTAGAGGTCGGCAGCCCAAGCTGCCCGGCTTCCGTTTCATCCGTCACGCCTCTACGTAGCGCGGCGGCGACGCAAATATGCAGCGCCACGCCGTGCGTATCATGCAGCGATTGCCATGCGCGAACCAGATCAAACTCATCGCTGGCAGGGGAACTCAGCTGATTGGCGTTGTATACCCCTTCGCGATAGAAAAACACACAGGCTATCTCGTGACCTTCTGCCAGCGCCGCCTGCGCAAACTGCAGCGCGCTGCTGGCCTGCTGCGTACCATAGGCTGGCCCGGTCACCATCAGGGCAAAACGCATTACTTATCTTGCCCAGGAAATCGCCATTCTTGAACTGACGAATGTAGAGGTACACCGTGTGTTTGGAGATGTTCAGGCGGTCAGCCACCTGGTTGATCGCATCTTTGATGTCAAAGATGCCTTTCTCGTAAAGGTTAAGCACGATCTGGCGATTTTTGGCGTTATTGGAAACATTGCGATCGGCATTGACCTCTTCGATAGTGAACTCCAGCGTCTGGGTCACCAGATCCTCCACCGAGGAGGCGAAGTTAACCGCAGAGCCCACTTCCGGCGTCTCTGGCGGAATAAAGGTGTTCATAATCTGTGAGAACGGCACATCAAGGTTCATGTTGATGCACAGCAAGCCAATGACGCGTTGCTCACGATTACGGATGGCAATGGTGACCGACTTCATCAGCACGCCGCTTTTGGCGCGAGTAAAATAGCATTTGGAAACGCTACTATCCGCCCGGTCATATCATGCAGCATACGGAGTGCGAGGTCGGTAATCGGCGAGCCGATTTTGCGCCCGGTATGTTCACCGTTTGCGATGCGTATTGCCGAACATTTAAGATCCTGAAGTGAATGCAGCACGATTTCGCAGTGGGAACCAATGAGCATCGCCAACCCGTCCACCACCGCTTCGTAGGATTTAAGAATATCGAAGTCGGTCTGATCGAAAGGACGTTGATCCAGTAAATCAAGTTCACTGGTTTCGTTGGTTAAAAGCGACCTGGACATGAAAAAAAGCACTCCTTTTCAGGAGCCTGTCGTTATGTTGTCAGGGCAGGCTCATCACTATTAGGGCATCTAAAGTAATACAGCGCATAAGGCGCTTTCCAGCATTAATTATATCCTGCCGATAATAAAAAGCCGCCGCCCTGTGGGCGGCGGCTATCTGACTCTTATTTTTTGCTCGCTTCAGCAGCTTTATCTGCCGGTGCGGCTTCAGGCTGCGCTTCGGCCTTCGGCGCCGGTTTAACGTCTAACAGTTCAACGTCGAAGACCAGCGTGGAGTTCGCCGGAATACCCGGAACGCCGGTTTTTCCGTATGCCAGATCCGGTGGGATAACCAGCTGGATTTTACCGCCTTTCTTGATATTTTTCAGGCCTTCAGTCCAACCTGGAATAACGCCATCCAGACGGAAGGAGAGCGGCTCACCGCGGGTGTAAGAGTTATCGAACTCTTTACCGTCGATCAGCGTACCCTTGTAGTTAACAACCACGGTGTCGCTGTCTTTCGGTGCTTCGCCGGTGCCTTCTTTCTCTACTTTAAACAGCAGGCCGGTTTTAGAGGTTTTCACGCCCTTCTCTTTGGCGAACTTGTCGCGGTAGGCTTTGCCTTTCGCTTCGTTATCAGCCGCGTCTTTTTCCATCTTCGCCTGAGCGGAGGTCTTCACGCGAGTTTCGAAAGCCTGCAGAGTTTGTTCAATTTCCTGATCGGACAGTTTGCTCTTATCAGCAAAGGCGTCCTGAACGCCGGCGATCAGCTGGTCTTTATCCAGTTTGATGCCCAGTTTTTCCTGTTCTTTCAGAGAGTTTTCCATGTAACGACCCAGCGATGCGCCCAGCGCATAAGCAGATTTCTGGTCGTCATTTTTGAATGCAGCTTTGCTTTCTGCTGCCGGGGCCGCTTTCGCCGCAGCGTCAGCCGCGAAGGTCAGAGGCGCATTCAGTGCAACGGCCATTGTGGTTGCCAGAAGCGTTACTTTAAACAGTGATTTCATCCATCTCTCCAGGGCCGGGGCCTCTCGCCCATGTTAACTAAATGAGAAGCGTACTATAAAACGTTGTAGAGGAAATCTACATACGAACGCTCCTGATATCGACCCTTTTCAGACTCTTTTTGTTTAAATTAGTTTCCGCTCACGAACGGCAGTGCTGCATGCCGGGATAAAGTTGCGTAGAATCCGCCGCGTCGGAAACGCTTTTGGCGATAACAGAGTAGAGAGAGACATCATGCAGGAAACGACTATCGAGGCGCGTCTGGAGGAGCTTGAAAGCCGACTGGCCTTCCAGGAGATCACCATTGAGGATCTCAACCAGACGGTGACCGCTCATGAAATGGAGATGGCCAAACTGCGCGAGCATCTGCGTCTGCTGACGGAAAAACTCAAAGCCAGCCAGCCGTCCAACATCGCGTCACAGTCTGAAGAGACGCCGCCGCCCATTATTAAGACGTAAAAAAAGCGGTTTCCCGCTTTTTTTGTCTCTGTCGTTCAAGAGAACGAGAGGGATTAGTGGCAGCCGCAGCCGCCGTGGCCTTTACCGCCACCGCCGCAGCAGCCTTCGCCGCCGTGGTCATGACCGTGGTCGTGGCCGTGACCGCCGCAGCAACCGTCTTCACCGTGATCGTGATGATGGTCGTGCGCGCCGTGAACGTGGCCATGAGCCAGTTCTTCTTCCGTTGCTTCACGGATAGCCACAACTTCTACGCTGAACTTCAGGTTCTGGCCAGCCAGCATGTGGTTGCCGTCAACCACAACGTGGTCGTCTTCAACTTCGGTGATTTCAACCGGAACCGGACCCTGGTCGGTTTCCGCCAGGAAGCGCATACCAACCTGCAGTTCGTCAACGCCCATGAAGACGTCTTTAGGAACGCGCTGCACCAGGTTTTCGTCGTACTGACCGTAAGCGTCGTTAGCTTGCACAGCAACGTCGAATTTATCACCAACATCGTGACCGTCCAGCGCATTTTCCAGGCCGGAGATCAGGGAACCGTGACCATGCAGGTAGTCCAGCGGTGCACTTACCGGAGACTCATCAACCAACACACCGTCTTCTGTACGTACCTGATAGGCCAGGCTGACCACCAGGTCTTTTGCTACTTTCATGATATCTCCTGAGCATGGGAATATTTTAGTGGCGCAGATTGTAGCGGAATTCTACACCCGTGTACCCATAAGCTTAAAAAAAGACAGCACGGATCGCTACTCCGGATGAAAAATCCGATCACTTGTTCCTCTTTGCGCACGTGATCGCGCGCTTCTTTATCGGCTTCACGCATCTGGTGCCCGCACTTAACACATTCAACCACATCGATATTATTCTCGCGCCACATCGCCATGGAATCCTGCGCCTGACACGACGGGCATTTTGCGCCCGCGATAAAACGTTTACGTACCGCCATACTCACCTTCTATTCAAATTCGTCCCAGCCGTCCAACTGCCGTCGCTCTTGTTGCATCTCACGCTGGAAGATCTCCTCCAGCTCCCGCCGCGCTTCCCGCACGCGCGAAATTTGTTGAGTATCGCTGTGGACCGGCATAAGTTCACGCAACATGCGCATGTCCAGGCGCTTAAAGTGCAGCTGGGCGCGCTGCGCCTGATGTGGGTGCATCCCGGTTGAGATAAGTGCCTTACGCCCCAGCTCCAGCGCGCTGGAAAAAGTCTCACGAGAAAACTGTACCACGCCTGCCTGTAACAGTTCGTGCGCCTCCACACGTCCCGTGCACGCGCCATAATGTTCAGATGCGGGAAGTGCTGCTGGCAGATTTCCACCAGCTTCATGGTATCTTCCGGTTCGTTGCAGGTAATGACGATCGACTGTGCTTGTTCAGCCCCGCCGAGCGCAGCAGCTCCACCTGTGTAGCGTCGCCGTAATAAACCTTATAGCCGTATTTGCGCATCAGGTTAACCGCGCTGATATCACGCTCGAGGACGGTAATGCGCAGCTTATTGGCCATCAGCAGGCGGCCAATCACCTGACCGAAACGGCCAAAGCCCACCACGATCACCTGCGGCTTATCATCCTCCACCCACGGCGCTTCATCTTCCTCTTCCGGGCCGTTGAAACGACGCGACAGGACCAGATCCACAACCTTCATCAGTAGCGGCGTGGTCATCATCGACAGCGTGACCGTCACCAGCAGCAGCGACATCTGGTCACCCTTGAAGACTTTGAACGACGAGGCGGCGGAAAAGAGTACGAAGGCAAACTCGCCGCCCTGACTCAGCACGCTGGCAAACTGCATACGCTCTGAGCTGCGCATACCGTTCACATGCGCCAGCAGATACAGCACCAGCGTCTTCACCGCCACCAGCAGCGCCACGCAGCCCACAACCAACAACAGATGGGTGTAGAGCACGCCGAGATTCAGCGACATGCCCACCGAAATAAAGAACAGCCCCAACAACAGCCTTTAAACGGCTCGATAGCGATTTCCAGTTCGTGGCGATATTCGCTTTCCGCCAACAGCACGCCCGCAATAAAGGTGCCCAGCGCCATCGACAGCCCCAGCGCATCCATAAACAGCGCGGAACCGAGGACCAACAGCAGCGTCGCCGCGGTAAACACTTCACGTACGCCTGAGCTGGCGATAAAACGGAATACCGGGCGCAGCAGATAGCGCCCGCCAATCAACATTCCGGCAAAAGCCAGCACCTTCAGGCCAACGGTCTGCCAGTGGACATGATCGTCACCGGCCCCTGCCAGCAGCGGCACCAGCGCCAGCGCCGGGATGACAGCTAAATCCTGAAACAACAGCACCGAGAAGCCAAGCTGCCCGGCTTCGCTGCGGTTCATCCCTTTTCGCGCATCAGCTGCAAGGCCATCGCCGTCGATGACATCGCCAGGCCAATCCCGCCAATCACCGCCGCCTGCCACGAAAAGTTGGTCAGCATCAGCAGCCCGCCGAGGATCGCCGCGCTGAGCATGACCTGCGCGGCGCCAATACCAAAAATGGGGCGTCGCAGCTGCCATAGCTTGGTGGGGTTCAGTTCCAGCCCGATGATAAACATCAGGAACACCACGCCCAGCTCGGAGAAGTGAAGAATTTCGTCGACGTCGCTGATGAAACCCAGCCCCACGGGCCGATGGCAATCCCCGCCAGCAGATAACCTAATACCGCGCCGATGCCCAGCCTCGCGGCTAACGGCACCGCCGCCACCGCCGCGAAGAGAAACAGCACCCCGCTAATAACAAATCTGAACCTTCCATCATCGCCCCCTGCCACAATCGGCGCCGCCAGCCAGTCAGCGTAGGCTTTAGCATGGTTTGCCAGTTCATTGGCGGCTGACGTCGCGCCCAGTAGACGATAATCGGGCTCATCCAGTGCATATGGCACATGGCGGCGGTCAGCTCAAACGGGCGCAGGATATCGCTCATCGGATAGCGATTCAGGCCATCGTGGCGGTAGGCGCTTTCCGGCTCGCCGGTGGTGATCACACTCCGCCAGTACTTTCCCGCCAGCTGGTTTCCCCCTATACCGCTGGCAAAGCCACGGCTTAGCACGCGGTCGAGCCACTCTTTAAGCAGCGCAGGACAGCTATAGGTATAAAGCGGATGCTGAAAGACGATAACGTTATGCTCGCGCAGCAGCGCCTGCTCGCGAGGAATATCAATAAAAAAGTCCGGATAGTGCGCGTAGAGATCGTGCACCGTGACGTTGCTTAACTGCGAAGCCGGCTTAAGCAAAACCCGGTTAGCAACCGAGTCCTGTGATTCCGGATGGGCATAGATCAGCAATACTTTCGCTGTCTGCGTCATTATTCCCCTCCCGGGCGTCAATCACATCCTCTTTCTGGCTGGTTGGCACGCAACCGGAATGATTTTGTGTATAGTCATCGTTTTGGGCTACCATTGCGGCCCGGTCTAGCGATTCGCTTACCACATTACATTACCACAATGACAATTTAACATATTCAGAACATACGGCGCCTTATGATTGTTTTCTCCTCGTTACAAATTCGTCGCGGCGTGCGTGTCCTGCTGGATAACGCATCGGCCACCATCAACCCCGGGCAAAAAGTCGGCCTGGTGGGGAAAAACGGCTGCGGCAAATCCACATTGCTCGCGCTGCTGAAAAACGAGATAAGCGCCGATGGCGGCAACTTTACCTACCCCAGCAGCTGGCAGCTGGCGTGGGTAAACCAGGAAACCCTGCGCTGCCTCAACCCGCTCTGGAGTATGTCATTGACGGTGACCGCGAATTCCGCCAGTTGGAAGCTCAATTGAATGACGCCAACGAACGTAATGACGGCCACGCTATTGCCACCGTTCACGGTAAGCTGGACGCGATTGACGCGTGGACCATCCGCTCTCGCGCCTCCAGCCTGCTGCACGGCCTCGGCTTCAGCAACGAGCAGCTTACCCGCCCGGTCAGCGACTTCTCCGGCGGCTGGCGTATGCGCCTCAACCTGGCGCAGGCGCTGATCTGCCGCTCCGACCTGCTGCTGCTCGATGAACCGACTAACCACCTCGACCTTGACGCGGTGATCTGGCTGGAAAGATGGCTCAAAAGCTATCAGGGCACGCTGATTCTAATTTCCCACGACCGCGACTTCCTCGACCCGGTGGTGGACAAAATTATTCATATCGAACAGGAAACGATGTTCGAGTACACCGGCAACTACAGCTCGTTTGAAGTGCAACGCGCCACCCGTCTCGCTCAGCAACAGGCAATGTACGAAAGCCAGCAGGAGCGCGTGGCGCATCTGCAAAGCTACATCGATCGTTTCCGCGCCAAGGCCACCAAGGCCAAGCAGGCACAAAGCCGTATCAAGATGCTCGAGCGTATGGAGCTGATTGCCCCGGCTCATGTCGACAACCCGTTCCACTTCAGCTTCCGCGCGCCGGAAAGCCTGCCGAACCCGCTGCTGAAGATGGAAAAGGTCAGCGCGGGCTATGGCGATCGCACAATCCTTGAATCTATCAAGCTGAACCTGGTGCCGGGTTCGCGCATCGGCCTGCTGGGCCGTAACGGTGCGGGTAAGTCGACGCTGATTAAGCTGCTGGCGGGGAACTGGAGCCGCTACACGGTGAGATTGGCCTCGCCAAAGGCATCAAGCTCGGCTACTTCGCCCAGCACCAGCTGGAGTTCCTGCGTGCGGATGAATCCCCATTGCAGCATCTGGCGCGCATGGCGCCGCAGGAGCTGGAGCAGAAGCTGCGCGACTATCTCGGCGGCTTCGGCTTCCAGGGCGATAAAGTCACCGAACAGACCGCCCGCTTCTCTGGCGGCGAGAAAGCTCGCCTGGTGCTGGCGCTGATCGTCTGGCAGCGTCCAAACCTGCTGCTGCTCGATGAACCGACCAACCACCTGGATCTCGACATGCGCCAGGCGCTCACCGAAGCGCTGATTGATTTCGAAGGCGCGCTGGTTGTCGTCTCGCACGACCGTCACCTGATCCGCTCCACCACTGACGACCTCTATCTGGTTCACGACAAAAAGGTCGAACCGTTCGACGGCGACCTGGAAGATTATCAGCAGTGGCTGAGCGACGTGCAGAAGCAGGAAAACCAGGCCGACGACGCGCCGAAGGAAAACAACGCCAACAGCGCCCAGTCACGCAAAGATCAGAAGCGCCGCGAAGCCGAGCTACGCACTCTGACGCAGCCGCTGCGTAAAGAGATTACCCGTCTGGAAAAAGAGATGGAAAAGCTCAACGCCCAACTGGCGCAGGCGGAAGAGAAGCTCGGCGACAGCAGCCTGTATGACCCAAGCCGTAAAGCGGAGATGACCGAGTGTCTGCAACTGCAGGCCAGCGCCAAATCCGGGCTGGAAGAGTGTGAAATGGCATGGCTTGAGGCGCAGGAGCAGCTTGAGCAAATGATGCAGAACGACTAACCCGCGGGCGGACGATGAACCTGTCAATCACCGATGACATTACCTTCCGCAAGCTCACCATCTTCATGACCTTTATGGAGAAGGGCAACATCGCCCGTACCGCCGAGGCGCTGAATATCAGCGGCGTCAGCGTGCACCGGGCGTTGCATACGCTGGAAGAGAACGTTCGTTGTCCGCTGTTCGTCCATAAAGGCCGCAACCTGATTGCCCAACCGGCGGCGTGGACGCTGCTGGAATACTGTCAGGAAGTCACGCAGTTGATGGAGCGGGGCTGGAAGAGACGCGCAAAACGGCAGGCGTGGGCCAGGGCCGTTTACGTGTGGGCACGCTCTACTCGCTGACGCTGGAGACGGTGCCGCACTTGATTATGGGGATGAAGCTGCGCCGTCCGGACCTGGAGCTGGATCTCACCATGGGCTCTAACGAGGCGCTGCTGAAAATGCTGGAAGACGGCGTTCTGGATGCCATCCTCATCTCCATTTCCGAAAGCGAAATCGACCGCAACAGCCTCGAAGTGCTGCCCCTGTTCCACGACGATATCTACCTCGCCGCGCCGATGTCCGCCGCGCTGGATACCACCGCGAAGGCCGACCTGCGCCACTATCGCCATGAAAAGTTTGTCTCGCTGGCGGAAGGGTTTGCGACCTACGCCGGTTTCCAGGAAGCGTTTCATATCGCCGGATTTGAGCCGGAGATCGTCACGCGGGTGAACGACATCTTCTCCATGCTCAGTCTGGTACAGGCAGGAGTGGGTTTCTGTTTGATGCCGGGGCGAATGAAGAAAATGTATGAGAATACCGTGAAGCTACAAAAACTGGCTGAGCCGTATCAGATGCAGCAGCTTATCGCCATCGTCTTTGCCCGCAACCGCGAGCGCGACCCAAGCCTGCTGGCGCTGGCCGCCGAAGGGCGTATGTATGCCAGAACGCTGAACCAGAACGGCTGATTTGCCGGATGGCGACGCTTCGCGTCTTATCCGGCCTACGCGTGTCGAGCCGGTTTTGTAGGCCCGATAAGCGCAGCGCCATCGGGCAATCACATCACGCACGAAGGCGTTTTGCCAGGTGCACGGCCACATCCATACCGCTGCGTTCCAGGGCGATAGACTCCCCTTCCCATGCAGCCTGACGCGTCAGGCAGGTCAGCACGCCACCGGGTGGCATTTCAATCGCCAGCCGCGCTTCACGTTCGTTAGCGGAGATAACCGCCTCCTGCCAACGCACCGTGCGCGCCATATTCATCGCCAGATCGTCGGCAATGCGTTCCGGCTGCCACAGCACGCGCCCGGTACTGCCGCTCAGGTAGGCGTAGCGTGGGCGGGAAAGCATCACATGGCTGAACGCCTCAACCAACTTTTGCGCGGGCTCGGCCAGCAGTTCACAATGCGATGGCACGCTCACCGCCAGGCGATGCGCTTTACTTGCCCCTTTTGCCATCGCGCGTTTTGCCACTTCAGCCATCGCTTCATCGGTACCGGCAATCACAATCTGTGTTTCCGCATTCAAGTTGGCGATGTAAGTACCGCTATCAGCCACCAGCGCTTCCACCTGATTGAGCGTCAGCCCCATAATGGCCGTCAGACCGTAACCATTTGGGTATGCTTGCTCCATTAAGTCACCGCGCAGCGCCACCAGCCGCAGCGCATCGCTGAATTCCAGCGCACCCGCGATAACCGCTGCCGGATAAGCGCCGATCGACAGCCCGCTGACGATATCCGGCGCTACGCCACGACGTTCCAGCTCGCGCGCCCAGGCAACGCCGGCAATCAGTAGAGACAGCTGAACGGCTCGGGTATGTTTCAACGCTTCAGGGCTATCCAGCGTATCCACCTCGGCCCCAGCACTTCCCGCGCCTGGGTCAGCTCCGTCCCCGGAAGGTTTTGCAGCATCCCTGGGTGCTGCGTCCCCTGCCCGGAAAGGTAAACAGAATTTTCATGACTCCTCCCTGCCCCACGGGTCGCGGACCAACTGCGGCCCCTGTGAGGTTTTTAACAGCGCTTTTCCATCGCGCAGCCACTCATTGAGGGCAAAGCCGCCGCGCGGGTATCCACCTGGGTATCTGCCCGGCACAGCCCGCCTGCCAGCTGCAGCTGCCACTTCTCCAGCGCCTCACGGGAGAACGGCTGAGGCGCGCGGATCAGCAGATCCAGATCGCTTGCCGCGTGGATAACCGGGATCCCAGTCGCCAGCGCATAGCCGGTACTCCCGGTAATACCCCACGTCCACGGCCACGCCTGCTGCGCCAATAACAAAGCCACCTGAACCGGTGGTTGAGAGATAAAGGGCGAACGCAGCAGCGACAGCGGATCCACCAGCGATTCCGGCGAGCAGACGCGAACGACCGCCTGCGCTTTTACCCAACCGGCGGCGCGCTGCTCGCGTTTCATCCGCGGACACCCACGGGAATGCGCCCCTGCGCATCAACATCACGCCTCACCACTACCGGCAGGCCGCTATGCCAGACGGTATCCACCCAGGATTCCGTGACATCTTCGAGCGCGTCGCGCGCGTTCAGCCAGATTAAGTCGTGTGGACGTAATGTTGTGCTCATGATTTAGATTCCTGAAGTCAGCGAGATAAACAGCGGCAGCGACAGGATACACAGTACCGAACTCAACAGCAGCACGGCTTCTGCATCCGGCGACTGCACGCCAAAGCGGTTACCGAACACCACGCCGAAGAAACCGGCAGACAGCGCAATCATCAGGATAGCGGTAATCGCTACGGAACCATGTAGGCCGAAGATGAGTACGATACCCCAGGCAATGGCCGGTTGAATCAACAGTTTAGCGATAGTTGAGGTGATCACCACGGTGTTGATCTGCAGTTTACGCGCAGAAAGGATCACACCGGTCAGGAACAGCGCCGCCGCAGTCGCGGACAGACCCAGCGGTTTAATGGCCGCCAGCACCAGTTCCGGCATTTTAATACCAATGGCAGAGAGGATAACCCCAACAGCGGGCCCATTACGATCGGTTTTTTAATCGAACGCCACATCAGCACCGGTAGCATGGAGAGCGTAGAACCGGAGTTACCGCCTTCCGCGCGCGCTTTCTCACGTTCGAGGATCAGCAAGCAGAACGGAGTCATCAGCACAGAGCCGCAGGCGATGGAAACGGCAACGGAAAGCGAGGTGGAAGAGGTTTCACCCAGCACGCTACCCAGAATCGGCAGACCCAGCGCGGCGTAGTTTGGCAGCGCAACGGTCAGGGTCAGCACAGCGGCATCCTGCGGTGATTTCTTGAACACTTTGGTCGCCATAAAGTAGATGGCGGCATAGGTAATCCACATTGCCAGCGTCAGCACCACAATCAGCGGCGACTGCGCAACGATGCCGGCCCACGGTGTTTGTACCGTGGCGCTAAACAGCGCGGCGGGCAGCGCGAAGTCCATCACGAAGATATTGAGCAGGGAGACATTCTTGTTATCCACCATTTTGGCCTTCCCGGCCAGAATCCCAGCAACATAATGACGAAAATCGGAGCAAGAGCATGAACAATTACGTAAGTCATATTTCACCTGTAATGAAAAAAAGTTAGCACTGGCGCGATGATTATTATTTTTCAGATGCAACTGCCCGCATGGGCGCGGAAAGCGCCCATGGAGCCGTACATCCGGCAGGTCTCTTTTTTACTTACCAGCTTGCTCGCATGCGTTCGCGTACGAGGGCAGAGCTGCGGCGATTGTCGGCACCCAGACGGCTTTTCAGCGTCGGGTCCTGACGAGCGTCGTTGATGGCCTGTTGCAAGGTGTTTAACACCAGCGTCAGATCGTTAGCAGACGGGGCATCCGGATTGCTGATATCCAGCAGATTCTCCAGTAGCCCCAGGGTGGCGTAATTGCTGATGTCATACGCCATCGGCGGAATGGTTGCCGCCAGTTTTTCCAGCGCCTCAACGGTACGCAGGGTGATGCGCGCCGCGGACTCTTTGCCCATCGCGTGGATCAGCACGCCTTTGTCGTTAAAGGCGATCAGGCGGTTTGCCTGGTAGCCGTGCGCCAGAAACGCGCCGGACATCGCTTTACCGACAATCAGGCCAATCACCGGGTGGCCTGCCAGACGCGCATTGGCATACGCCGCTGCGGCACCGGCCAGCGCCTGGTGAATGCCAAAGCCTTCTTCACGACGACCGTAGGCCTGGCTCGGCACGTCAATCACCGCCACAATCGGGCGCTTCACGGCTTTATCGGCATCGGCGGCGATGGTTTCGCTTACCACTTTCGCCAGGGTCCAGCCTTCCAGCAGGCCCACTTCGCCTTTCGCGGCACGCGGGTAGTGGTTGTTCGCGTCCGGCACCACGGCAATAAAACGCACCGTTTCACCGTTCAGCTCGCCGTCAGCGGCCTGGACGGACGGGCACAGACCCTCGATACGTTTAGCGTTCGGCACCAGGGTTTCCAGCCATAATTGGCCACGGCTCATTGCGTTACTCATCATTTCACCTCCCGGGCAAAGAGCGCATGAATCTGTTCGGTATCGGCCTGTTTACGCGTGTCGAAGTTGGTCAGGCGTTCGAGATACCAGTCGTAGTTATCGGTGCGATGTTTTGCCGGAACGCCTTTAGCCAGCGCATCGTTCATCGCCGCTTTCACCGCGTTGACGCCGTCGCCGACCAGCGCTTCCACCAGCCCGCTTTGGTAGCGAATTTCGCCACCGGTCATGCTCCAGATAAACGGACGGTCACGGGAGTCGTACTCTTCAATCCCGGCTTCCTGTTCGATAACCTGCGGGCCGTTCAGGCCCAGACGCGCTTCACGGGTGACAATCAGATAGCTACACAGCGCGGCGGCGATAGACATCCCGCCGAAGCAGCCGACGGTCCCGGCGACAATGCCGACCACCGGGTATAACGGCGCAGGTCAACAATCGCCGCGTGAATATCGGCAATCGCCGCCAGGCCCAGGTTGGCTTCCTGCAAACGCACGCCGCCGGTTTCCAGGCTCAGTACCGCCTGAGTCGGAATACCGTTGCGGTTATCTTCCGCCGCCAGCTCCAGCGCCGCCGCCATTTTGGCGCCGGACACTTCGCCCATGCTGCCGCCCTGGAACGCGCCTTCAATCGCTACAACAACAGCTGGTTTGCCGTTAATGGTGCCTTTCGCCACCACCATGCCGTCATCGGCCTGCGGGACGATGCCCTGCGCGCCGAGCCACGGCGACATCACGCCTTCAAACGGGTCGAGCAGTTCACGGTAGCTGCCTTCGTCCAGCAGCGCCTGTGCGCGCTGACGCGCTTTTAATTCGATAAAACTGCGGTCATCACGCATAGCTCACCTCTTCAAAAACCTGTTCGATACGGATGCGCGCCACGCCCGGCGTCGCGCCGAAGTCGTGGATGATCAGTTGGCCTGCCGGCAGGCTGCTGACCGTCTGCAGACGGTTAATCAGTGCTTCCCAGCGGCTGCGGCTGTTATCGACGGAAGTGGTGATATCAATGGTTAACGTCTGGCCCTGGTCGGCGGTGAATAACACCTCCATATCCCCGGAGCCCACAACGCCTGCCAGCGCTTTGCCGCTTAAGGTGCGGCTGGCCGGTACGGTTAACGTAATGTGTTCCATAACATCCTCTTAATGCTTGAAATAGGGCGATTCGATGCGATCGAGAAACAGCGTGGCGGCAAGCAAATCGGCTGCGCCGCCCGGCGAGGCGTTCAGCGCCAACATGTGGCTATCGAGCGCCGCTAAGGCCGCCTGACCTGCTGGATGGGCGCTACCACCTGCACTCAGCACGGCGCGGGCGCCGTCTTGCATGGCATCAAGCCCTTCCAGCCCCGCGCGGGACAGCACGCAGGTATCGGTCAGCGAGGTCATGATGGCCATCAGCGCATCGAGCCTGGCGTGCGTTTCGCTGCTGCCGTTAAGGCGGCTTAAGCGAAGCTGCGGTAGCGCACGCTGCATCACGTGCGGAAACGCCTGCTGCGCTTCTTCCCGGGCACCCGGCACCTGATAGCGGTGAGTGGCGCGTAGCCCTTTACTGAAGACCTTCGGCGCGGCGGCATCCGGCAGTTTTGCCAGCTCGGCGGCGGTCATCGCCACCTGCTGCGCGCTGCCCACGCCGCCGTGCATCGCCACCGCGCTGACCAGCAGCCCCAGCGCCCAAATCGCGCCGCGGTGGGTATTCACGCCGTCGGTGGCGGCCATCATCTGTTTCTCGCCTTCTCGGCCAAGTCGCCCTACGGTTTGTCTCAGCGCAATATCGGCTGGACGCTGCCAGCTCTGTTGCGCAAGCGCCTGAAACGTGGGGTCAGGCTGTGCGCGGAGCGCTCCATTAGCGCAAGCGATAAATCGTGGTGCGCGCCGTTCCCCGACTGTCCACCAGACCGGGTTTCGGGCTTAATCGTGCTTCGTCAATCAGACACTGCGTGGCGGTTCGCGCCAGCCATTCGGCACCGCCTTCAACCTGAATCTGGGCAGAAGTTTCATTACCAGCTCCGGAATTTCGCAGGTGGGTTGTAAAGACCGCCGGACCATTCCACCAGGTCAGCGACGCTACCGGCTGCCAGCAGCGAACGGGTGGCGTCGGTACGACGAATGCCCATATCTTCCGGGTAGACCACTTTGCCGCTCTGACGCAGTTCGGCGACGCGTTTCGCGTCAACGCCCAGACCGATATCGGTGATACCGGCAACCGCAGCGACCATCGCGCGGCGTTCTTCCAGATCTTTGGCACGGTAGAGGTAGGCAATACCTTCTTCAGTCAACACGTGGGTCACGTCGTCGCCGTAAATCATCACCGGCGCCAGCGGCATACCGGAGGCTTTCGCCACGTCTACCGCATCCAGTTTCTCAACGAAGGTTGGTTTCACACCGGCCTGGAAGGTTTCCACCATCTGCACCACCAGTTTTTTACCGCGCTGCATCGGATCCGGTTCGGTGATCATGTTCAGCCAGGCTGGGGTAGCGTGGCGACGACCGTGCGGATCGTGACCCATGTTCGGCGCACCGCCGAAGCCGGAGAGGCGGCCGCGGGTCACCGTGGAGGAGTTGGCGTAGCCATCAACCTGCAAGGTGGAACCGATAAACATATCCACCGCGTACTGACCTGCCAGCTGGCAGAAAGCACGGTTGGAACGCATGGAGCCGTCAGAACCGGTGAAGAAGATGTCCGGACGGGCGCGGATGTACTCTTCCATCCCCAGTTCGCCGCCGAAGCAGTGCACGCTTTCTACCCAGCCGCTTTCAATCGCCGGGATCAGCGTCGGATGCGGGTTCAGAGTCCAGTGTTTACAGATTTTGCCCTTCAGCCCCAGCTGTTCGCCGTAGGTCGGCAGCAGCAGTTCGATAGCGGCAGTATTGAAGCCGATACCGTGGTTCAGCGACTGCACCTGGTGTTCCGCGTAGATGCCTTTAATCGCCATCATCGCCATCAGGATGTGTTCCTGTTTAATCAGGCGCGGGTCACGGGTAAACAGCGGTTCGATAAAGAACGGCTTGTCGGCGACAACCACGTAGTCAATCCAGGAGCCCGGAATATCCACGCGCGGCAGGTCGCATTCGTCATCCACCAGTTCGTTCACCTGCGCGATGACAATGCCATCGTGGAACGCGGCGGCTTCCACCAGCGCTGGCGTATCTTCGGTGCTCGGCCCGGTGTAGAGGTTGCCTTTACGGTCAGCCTTATAACCGGCAATCAGCGCCACGTTCGGGCCAGGTCAACATAAAGACGGGAATAGAGTTCGATGTAGGTATGGATGGCGCCGATTTCCAGCTGACCATCTTCCAGCAGCTGCGAGATGCGCAGGCTCTGGGTGCCGGAGAAGGAGAAATCCAGCTTGCGGGCGATGCCTTTTTCAAAGATATCCAGATGCTCGCTGCGCCCGACGCTTGGCATGATCATGTGCAGGTCGTGCACAATCTGCGGGTTCACCTCAGCCAACATACGGGACAAGAAATCTGCCTGCTTTTGGTTATTCCCTTCTAATACCACGCGGTCACCCGGCGCGATCAGTTTTTCCAGCATCGCGGTCAGGTCTGCGGTCGGCAGCACCTTACCCTGCACCGGAACGGAAGCCAGACGGCGCTGTTTTTCCGTGCGGCGGGTGTTCCAGACTCGTGCTGGCGTTTGCCCAGATAACATTATTAACCTCCTGATTCAGCTAATCATTTTGATTGCTTAACACAGCTAAGAGTGTGAACCCTGGTGAGAAAGTCATCAATTAAGCGTAGGAAAGAATCATTAGCTTGAGAGTAATAATTGAAGTAACAATTTGTGATAAGGATCAGAACCCAAAGGGATAAAAACGACTACCTGTGCCTCATTTTCATAAACACAATGGCAAAGTGACGGTATAGTAGGCGGCAGATTAACGAGTAAACATCGCGTAGACATGACTGAAACCACCCACCACGATCTCAACATCGACACCCAAAGCAGCGCCGACTTCGTGCCGATGCGCGGCGTCAGCAATCGTCATTTGCAGACCATGCTGCCGCGTCTTATCCGCCGTAAGGTGCAGTTCACGCCGCACTGGCAGCGCCTTGAACTGCCGGACGGCGACTTTGTCGATCTGGCGTGGAGCGAAGATCCGCAGGCCGCGCGCCATAAGCCGCGTCTGGTGGTGTTTCACGGTCTGGAAGGCAGCCTGTATAGCCCGTACGCGCACGGCCTTATCAATGCAGCGAAAGCGCAGGGCTGGCTGGGCGTGGTGATGCATTTCCGTGGCTGTAGCGGCGAGCCTAACCGTCTGAACCGCATCTACCACTCCGGCGAAACGGAAGACGGCACCTGGTTCCTGCACTGGCTGGCGCGCGAATATGGTCACGCCCGACTGCGGCAGTGGGCTACTCGCTCGGCGGCAACATGCTGGCCTGTCTGCTCGCCAAAGAAGGCGACAAAGTGCCCATCGATGCCGCCGTGATTGTCTCGGCGCCGTTTATGCTGGAAGCCTGTAGCTACCACATGGATAAGGGCTTTTCACGCGTTTATCAGCGCTATCTGCTCAACCTGCTAAAAGGCAACGCCGCCCGCAAGCTGAAGGCCTATCCCGGCTCTTTGCCGGTCGATTTGCGTCAGTTGAAAAGCATGCGCCGCATCCGCGAGTTCGACGATTCGATTACCTCGAAGATCCACGGTTTTGCCGATGCCATTGACTATTACCGCCAGTGCAGCGCGATGCCGATCTTAAGCAAAATCACCAAGCCGACGCTGATCATCCACTCAAAGGACGATCCGTTTATGGATCACCACTCCATCCCCGCACAGGAAGAGCTGCCGGAGAACGTGGAGTATCAGTTGACGGAATACGGTGGTCATGTAGGTTTTATCGGCGGCACTTTGCGCCACCCGGAAATGTGGCTGGAAAAACGCATTCCCGCCTGGTTGATGCGCTGGTTGGGAGCAAAAGCATGATTATTCCCTGGCAGGATATCGACCCGGAGACGCTGGACAACCTGATTGAAAGCTTTGTCTTGCGCGAAGGCACTGATTATGGTGAATATGAACGTTCACTTGCGCAAAAGGTCGCCGACGTAAAACACCAGCTACAAACAGGCGAAGCGGTGCTGGTCTGGTCTGAGCTTCATGAGACCGTCAACATCATGCCCCGTAACCAATTTCGCGGTTAACTATACTCTAACGGCAGGAGGCGTTTACCACGCTTCCCTTGTCGTCTTTTCAGGGAGTTATTCGCATGTCTGCCAAACATCCGGTTATTGCCGTTACCGGCTCCAGCGGCGCGGGACCACCACCACCAGCCTCGCCTTCCGTAAAATCTTTGCTCAACTCAACCTGCGCGCGGCAGAAGTGGAAGGCGACAGCTTCCACCGATATACCCGTCCGGAAATGGATATGGCCATTCGTAAAGCCCGTGATTTGGGTCGCCATATTAGCTACTTTGGTCCGGATGCAAACGACTTCGGCCTGCTGGAACAAACCTTTCGCGACTATGGCATAAGCGGTAAAGGGCAGTCGCGTAAATATCTGCATACCTACGATGAAGCAGTGCCGTGGAATCAGGTACCAGGCACGTTTACCCCCTGGCAGCCGCTGCCGGAACCGACCGACGTGCTGTTCTACGAAGGGCTGCACGGCGGCGTAGTGACGCCACAGCATGATGTCGCCCGCCACGTCGATCTACTGGTCGGCGTCGTGCCAATCGTTAACCTTGAGTGGATCCAGAAGATGATCCGCGACACCAGCGAACGCGGACACTCCCGCGAAGCGGTGATGGATTCCGTGGTGCGTTCGATGGAAGACTATATCAACTACATCACGCCGCAGTTCTCCCGTACACATATCAACTTCCAGCGCGTGCCGACGGTCGATACCTCTAACCCGTTTGCCGCCAAGGGCATTCCGTCGCTGGACGAAAGCTTTGTGGTGATTCACTTCCGCAATCTCGACAACATCGACTATCCGTGGCTACTGGCCATGCTGCAAGGCTCATTCATCTCGCATATGAATACGCTGGTGGTTCCCGGCGGGAAGATGGGGCTGGCGATGGAATTGATCATGACACCGCTGGTACAGCGTATGATGGAAGGACGAAACTAATGCACGAACCCTCACCCCACAGGGCGAGGGATTCGCTACGTGCGAGGAATTACCCTTCGATCACTTCGTAGGAGTGGGTGATATTCACCGCTTTTTCAAGCATCAGCGCAACAGAACAGTACTTCTCGGCAGACAGATCCACCGCGCGGGAAACCGCCGCATCCTTCAGCCCTTTACCGGTGACGATAAAATGCAGATTGATGTGGGTGAACAGGCGCGGCGCTTCTTCACGACGCTCGGAGGTCAGCTTCACTTCGCAGTCGGTCACGTCGTTGCGGCCCTTCTGCAGGATAGACACCACGTCGATGGCGCTACAGCCGCCCGCCGCCATCAGCACCACTTCCATCGGGCTTGGCGCTTTATCGCCAGAGTTGCCGTCCATCAGGATCTGGTGTCCAGAAGCGGACTCGCCGAGGAAGGTCAGCCCTTCAACCCATTTCACACGCGCTTGCATAATTTTTAACTCCAAGGTTGCAATTTTCTTCTCAGATTACGCGCACATAACAATTCTCGCAATGGAAGGCGATCGACGTCATGCTGAAGCGAGACACCAGGAGACACACGGCTAAAGCTATGCTAAAACAGTCAGGATGCTACGGTAATACATAAACGTACTGCATGTATGCAGAGGACATCACATTACAGGCTGCGACAGTATTCGACAGCCGACTTCCCAGGTAACGGGAAGGATACTATTGCAACCGGTGGCCGCAATGCTTTTGCCGCCGGGAAGAGCTTATAACAGAGGATAACCGCGCATGGTGCTTGGCAAACCGCAAACAGACCCGACTCTCGAATGGTTCTTGTCTCATTGCCATATTCATAAGTACCCATCGAAGAGCACGCTGATTCACCAGGGTGAAAAAGCAGAGACGCTGTATTACATCGTAAAAGGCTCAGTGGCAGTACTCATCAAGGACGAAGAAGGGAAAGAGATGATCCTCTCTTACCTCAACCAGGGCGATTTCATCGGTGAGTTAGGCCTGTTTGAAGAAGGCCAGGAACGCAGCGCGTGGGTACGGGCAAAAACCGCTTGTGAAGTTGCTGAAATCTCTTATAAAAAATTCCGTCAGCTGATCCAGGTTAACCCGGACATCCTGATGCGTCTCTCTTCGCAAATGGCGCGTCGTCTGCAGGTTACCTCTGAGAAAGTCGGCAACCTGGCGTTCCTCGACGTCACCGGTCGTATCGCTCAGACCCTGCTGAACCTGGCGAAACAACCTGACGCGATGACCCACCCGGACGGGATGCAGATCAAAATCACCCGTCAGGAAATCGGCCAGATCGTCGGCTGCTCTCGTGAAACCGTGGGCCGTATCCTGAAGATGCTGGAAGATCAGAACCTGATCTCCGCACACGGCAAAACCATTGTCGTTTACGGTACCCGCTAATCCAGCCCAAACGGCGTATTGCGTCATGCAGTACGCCGTTTTTGTTTTCCCCTTATGTGGCGCAGGCTGATTTACCACCCGGAAGTCAACTATGCACTGCGGCAAACGCTGGTGCTGTGTCTGCCCGTTGCCATTGGTCTACTGCTCGGCCACCTCCAGCAGGGGTTGCTGTTCTCGCTGGTGCCCGCCTGCTGCAACATTGCCGGGCTTGATACCCCACATAAGCGTTTCTTCAAGCGTCTGATCATCGGCGGCTGCCTGTTCGCCGGATGTAGCCTCGCCGTTCAGCTGCTGCTGGCGCGAGATGTGCCTTTGCCCCTGATTCTGACCGGACTAGCGCTGCTGCTTGGCGTCACGGCAGAGATCAGCGCGCTACACGGACGACTGCTGCCCGCCTCGCTAATTGCCTCCATTTTTACCCTCAGCCTGGCAGGGAATATGCCCATCTGGCAGCCGTTATTGATCTACGCGCTGGGGACATTATGGTACGGACTATTCAACTGGTGGTGGTTCTGGATGTGGCGCGAGCAGCCGCTACGCGAGTCGCTCAGCCTGCTTTACCGTCAGCTTGCCGACTACTGTGAAGCCAAATACAGCTTGCTCACCCAGCATACCGATCCCACCACCGCGCTGCCGCCGCTGCTGACTCGCCAACAAAAGGTAGTGGATCTGATTTCCCAGTGCTACCAGCAGCTGCACATGCTGGCGGCGAACCAGCACAATGACTACAAGCGGCTGCTGCGCGCTTTCCAGGTTGGGCTGGATTTGCAGGAGCATATCTCCGTCAGCCTGCACCAGCCGGAAGAGGTGCAGAAGCTGGTTGAACGCAGCCATGCGGAAGCGGTGATCCGCTGGAATGCCCGGACGGTAGCCGCACGCCTGCGCGTGCTGGCGGACGATATCCTCTATCACCGCTACCCTACCCGCTTCAACATGGATAAACAGATTGGCGCGCTGGAGAAAATTGCCGACCAGCATCCGGATAACCCGGTGGGTCAGTTCTGTGCCTGGCACTTCAGCCGCATTGCCCGCGTGCTACGCTCCCAGCGCCCGCTGTACCCGCGTAACCTGATGGCCGACAAAGAACGCCGTCTGCCGCTGTTCCCGGCGTTAAAAAGCTACCTCTCTTTGCGCTCTCCCGCCATGCGTAACGCCGCGCGTCTCAGCGTGATGCTGAGCATCGCCAGCCTGATGGGCGCGGCGCTGCACCTGCCGAAACCGTACTGGATCCTGATGACGGTGCTGCTGGTCACGCAAAACGGTTACGGCGCGACCCGGGTGCGAATTTTCCACCGAGCAGCGGGTACCCTTGCCGGTCTGGTGATTGCCGCCGTGGCCCTGCACTTCCATACGCCGCAGGGCTGGGCGCTAACGGGCATGCTGATAGTGACGTTAGTGAGCTACCTGATTATTCGTCGCAGCTACGGTTGGGCGACCGTCGGCTTTACCATCACCGCGGTGTACACCCTGCAAATCCTGACGCTTAATGGCGAAGAGTTTATTGTCGCCCGCTTTATCGACACCATCATTGGTTGCCTGATCGCCTTTGGCGGCATGATTTGGCTATGGCCGCAGTGGCAGAGCGGCCAGCTGCGTCAGAACGCCCAGGCGGCGCTGGAGGCCGATCAGGATGCTATCCGCCTGATCCTCAGCCCCGACCCACAGGCACCGAAGCTGGCCTACCAGCGCATGCGCGTCAACCAGGCACACAACACGCTGAACCAGGCGATGCAGGAGCCGGGCTTTAATTCACGTTATCTTGAAGATATGAAACTGTGGGTGACCCACAGCCAGTTTATCGTCGAGCACATCAATGCCATGACGACGCTGGCGCGCGAGCACACTATGTTGACGCCTGATTTGGCGCAGCAGTACCTGGAGTCGTGTGAGATTGCCCTACAACGCTGTCAGCAGCGTCTGGAATACGATGAAGCGGGGAGCAGCGGCGAGGTCAACATTATGGAAGCGCCGGATTCACTGTCCCACGGGCCGTTAAGCACCATGGAACAGCATCTCCAGCGAATTCTGGGGCACCTGAACACCATGCACACCATTTCGTCGGTGGCCTGGCGCCAGCGCCCACGGCACGGCGGCTGGTTAAAGCGGCAAACTAGCTAACAATTTTCGCGACGGCCTGGGCAAAGCGCTGCATACCTTCGTCGATATCCACCTCTTCCACCACCAGCGAGGGGCAAAGCGCATCACGTCCGGGCCGGCATTCAATACCATCACACCGACATCCGCTGCCGCATACAAGAAGTCGCGCGCGCGGCCTTTGTACTTCGCGTTCAGCTCGGCGCCAATCAGCAGCCCCATCCCGCGCACATCGCTGAAGACATCGTATTTCGCGTTAATCTGTTGCAGATGCTGAACAAAGCGCTCGCGCTTGGCATTGACGCCGTTCAGCACTTCCGGCGTGTTGATAATATCGAAGGCCGCACCGGCGACCGCGCAGGCCAGCGGGTTACCACCGTAGGTAGAGCCGTGCGAACCGACGTGGAAAGCGCTGGCAATATCGTTGGTTGTCAGCATGGCGCTCACCGGGAAGCCACCGCCCAGCGCTTTAGCGCTGGTCAGAATGTCCGGCGTCACGCCGTAGTGCATGTAAGCAAACAGTGAACCGGTACGCCCCATGCCGCTCTGCACTTCATCAAAGACCAGCAACGCCTGATGCTTGTCACACAGGTCGCGCAACCCTTTGAGGAATTCAGGTGTCGCCGCCTGCACGCCGCCTTCGCCCTGAATCGGCTCCACCACCACCGCGCAGGTGTGGTCATCCATCACCGCTTCCACCGCGTGCAGATCGTTAAACGGCACGTGAACGATATCGGCAGGTTTAGGGCCGAAACCGTCGGAGTACTTCGGCTGACCGCCGACGGAGACGGTAAACAGCGAACGCCCGTGGAAGGCGTTATGGAAGGCGATAATTTTCGTTTTATACGGACTATGGCGGGTTGAAGCGTAGTAACGCGCCAGTTTAAAGGCGGTCTCGTTGGCTTCAGTGCCGGAGTTCATGAACACCACGCGCTCGGCGAATGTGGCGTCAACCAGCTTCTGGCCCAGACGCAGCGCCGGTTCGTTGGTAAACACGTTGCTGGTGTGCCACAGGGTTTCGCCCTGGGTTTTCAGCGCCTCAACCAGCGCCGGATGACAGTGGCCCAGCGCCGTCACCGCGATACCGCCAGCAAAATCAACGTACTCTTTGCCTTGCTGATCCCAGACGCGACTGCCTTTTCCCTTCACCGGAATAAACTCCGCCGGTGCATAGATTGGCAAAATGACCTGATCGAAGGTCGCGCGGGTGATCGCAGGTTGTTTGTTTACCATGTCATGCCCTTCTTCAAACGATGCAGCAATGAGTGTGAAAATCTATCCACAAAATATGCATAAAAAATCACATCATAGCAACTACTATCGCTGGAGAAAGTTGGCCAGTAGCTGGTGCCCTTGTTCGCTAAGAATGCTTTCCGGATGGAACTGAACGCCTTCCAGATCCCACTCGCGATGACGAATGCCCATGATTTCCCCGCTTTCACTGCGGGCGGTGACCTCAAAGCAGTCGGCCAGCGTATCGGGATCAACCAGCAAAGAGTGATAGCGGGTCACAGTCAACGGGTTATTCAAACCACGAAAAACACCCTGCTGCTGATGGGTAATTGGCGACGTTTTGCCGTGCATGACCTGCTGTGCGCGAACGATATGCGCGCCAAACGCCTGCGCGATGGCCTGATGACCTAAGCAAACACCGAGGATAGGAAGGATGCCGCGTAGTGGCGGATGACATCAAGAGAGATACCGGCATCGTCCGGCGTGCAGGGACCGGGAGAGATCACGATTTTTTCAGGCGCCAGCTGCTCGATGTCATCAAGGGTGATGTCATCGTTACGTCTGACCACCACGCTGGCCCCAGTTCGCAAAAATACTGGTAGAGGTTCCAGGTAAAGGAATCGTAATTATCAATCAGCAGGATCATGGCGGCTCCGGTCATTTATCTGCCGCCATTCTACCGAGTGTGGAGTGCTTTAGCGATACGGGCGGTAGCCTCATGCCTGACGCCGCCCGGCCTGACTTACGGCAGCACCTTCGCCGACAGGATCACAATCGGTTTGGTCGGCACATTCTGGTACGGCCCAACGTTGTGGCTCGGTACCTGGGAGATTTTATCTGCCACGTCCATACCCTTCACCACTTTACCGAATACCGCGTAGCCAAAATCACGCTGTCCGTGGTCAAGGAAGGCGTTGTCGGCCACGTTAATGAAGAACTGGCTGGTTGCGCTATCTTTATCCGCGGTACGCGCCATCGCGATGGTGCCACGGGTGTTACGCAGGCCGTTGTCAGCTTCGTTTTTGATCGGCGCGTTAGGCTGCTTCTGCTGCATCTGCTCGTTAAAGCCACCGCCCTGCACCATAAAGCCGGGATCACGCGGTGGAAGGTGGTGTTGTTATAGAAACCGCTATTAACGTAGTTCAGGAAGTTTTCAACGGAAACCGGCGCTTTCTGGCTATCCAGCTGCAGCTCGATATTGCCTGCGGAGGTGGTCAGCAGCACGTGCGGATTTGTAGTGGCTGCAAAAGCCGCAGGAGCCATCGCCGAGAGAGCAAAAACAGCCGCCACGGCCGCCAGAGTTGATTTGAGCATGAGAATTCCTTTAACAGGTGCAGTAGAGAAAGCGAGTGGCTTGATTCTAAAGAGGGATAGCCCTCAGGCCAGTGCTTTACCAAAGTTTACGCGGATGTAACGCTCATAATGAGCAGGGTAAGAATTCACGAGCTTGATTTTGTGATCCAGATCACAATGAAAAGTGTAATACGCCAACGTTTGCGTAATAAAACTATGAATACATCACCTCAGTGACTAAAATCTGCCCGCTCAGCGCAGTGTCAACGCGCTTTACACAACTATTCACAGGCCAGTCATGACTAACAGCAATCGTATCAAGCTCACATGGATCAGCTTCTTCTCCTACGCCCTTACCGGTGCGTTGGTGATCGTCACCGGGATGGTGATGGAAACATCGCCGATTACTTCAATCTGCCCGTTTCCAGCATGAGTAACACCTTTACCTTCCTGAACGCTGGGATCCTGATCTCGATTTTCCTCAACGCCTGGTTGATGGAAATCGTTCCGCTGAAAACGCAGCTGCGTTTTGGCTTTATCCTGATGGTGCTGGCGGTCATTGGTCTGATGACCAGCCATAGCCTGGCGCTGTTCTCCGCCGCCATGTTCGTACTGGGCTGGTCAGCGGGATCACCATGTCGATTGGTACCTTCCTCATCACCCACATGTATGAAGGGCGTCAGCGCGGCGCGCGTCTGCTGTTTACCGACTCCTTCTTCAGCATGGCGGGATGATCTTCCCAATGCTCGCCGCCTGGCTGCTGGCCCGTACCATTGAGTGGTACTGGGTATACGCCTGCATTGGCCTGATCTACGTGGCTATCTTCGTGCTGACCCTCGGCTGCGACTTCCCGGTTCTGGGTAAAAAAGCGCAGAACAACGACCAGCCTATCGTGAAAGAGAAGTGGGCATTGGCGTGCTGTTCCTGTCCATCGCCGCGCTGTGCTACATCCTCGGCCAGCTGGGCTTTATCTCCTGGGTACCGGAATACGCCAAAGGCCTGGGTATGAGCCTGAACGATGCCGGCAAACTGGTCAGCGACTTCTGGATGTCTTACATGTTTGGTATGTGGGCCTTCAGCTTTATCCTGCGTTTCTTCGATCTGCAGCGCATCCTGACCGTGCTGGCCGGTATTGCCACCGTGATGATGTACCTGTTCAACCACGGCGAGCCGCAGCACCTGGCATGGTTTATCCTGACTCTGGGCTTCTTCTCCAGCGCTATCTACACCTCAATTATTACGCTGGGCTCGCTGCAGACCAAAGTCGCCTCACCAAAACTGGTTAACTTTGTGCTGACCTGCGGCACCATCGGCACCATGCTGACCTTCGTGGTTACCGGCCTATCGTTGCCCATAGCGGCCCGCTGGCGGCGTTGACGACCGCAAACGGTCTGTACGCCGTGGTGTTCGTCATGTGTCTGATCCTCGGCTTTGTGAGCCGTCATCGCCAGCACGCGGCGTCAGCCTCTCACTAATCCGCTTCGCCCCTTTTCACCATGAAAAGGGCGCCTCTTGTCCTCGTTTTCCGCGCCTGCCAAATCGCCGTTTATTTACCCTTTCCGCACAAAAAACAAACAGCGAATAAAGTTGAGTATTTTCCGCAACTTACAAAAACACTTAAAAATCATCACCCTACTCATTAAGGGTAGGCAAAGGCTAAATTGATTTGAATCAATAATCCCACTAGCTGAATCGTTAAGGTAGGCAGTATTAGAATAGAAATCGAGGCAAAAATGAGCAAAGTCAGACTCGCAATTATCGGTAATGGCATGGTCGGCCACCGCTTTATCGAGGATCTTCTCGATAAAGCCGACGCCAGCCAGTTTGATATTACCGTCTTCTGTGAAGAACCCCGCATCGCCTACGACCGCGTACACCTCTCTTCCTACTTCTCACACCACACGGCGGAAGAGCTGTCGCTGGTGCGCGAAGGCTTCTATGAGAAGCACGGCGTGAAGGTGCTGGTCGGCGAGCGCGCCATCACCATCAACCGTAAAGAGAAGGTGATCCATTCCAGCGCGGGTCGTACCGTTTTTTACGACAAACTGATTATGGCAACCGGCTCCTACCCGTGGATCCCGCCTATCAAAGGGTCTGAAACTCAGGATTGCTTCGTTTACCGTACGATTGAAGATCTGAACGCCATTGAATCCTGCGCTCGCCGTAGCAAACGCGGCGCGGTAGTGGGCGGCGGCCTGCTTGGCCTCGAAGCGGCTGGCGCGCTGAAAAATCTCGGCGTCGAAACCCACGTGATCGAATTCGCTCCGATGCTGATGGCCGAACAGCTCGACCAGATGGGCGGCGAGCAGCTGAAGCGCAAAATTGAAAGCATGGGCGTGAAGGTTCACACCAGCAAAAACACCAAAGAGATCGTCCAGGAAGGCGAAAACGCGCGTAAAACCATGCGCTTCGCCGACGGCAGCCAGCTGGAAGTCGACTTTATCGTCTTCTCCACCGGTATTCGCCCGCGTGACAAACTGGCTACCCAGTGCGGTCTGGAAGTCGCCCAGCGCGGCGGGATCATGATTAACGACCGCTGCCAGACCTCCGACCCGGATATCTACGCTATCGGCGAATGCGCCAGCTGGAAAAACCGCGTCTACGGTCTGGTTGCGCCGGGCTACAAAATGGCTCAGGTTGCCGTTGACCACATCCTCGGGAGCGAAAACAGCTTCCAGGGCGCGGATATGAGCGCCAAACTGAAGCTGCTGGGCGTTGACGTGGGCGGCATTGGCGATGCGCATGGCCGTACGCCGGGCGCACGCAGCTACGTCTACCTCGATGAAAGCAAAGAGGTCTACAAACGCCTGATCGTCAGCCAGGACAACAAAACGCTGCTCGGCGCAGTGCTGGTCGGCGACACCAGCGACTTTGGCAACCTGCTGCAATTAGCGCTGAACGCCATTGAGCTGCCGGAAAACCCGGACTCGCTGATTCTGCCCGCCCACGCCAGCGGCGGTAAGCCGTCTATCGGCGTGGATAAGCTGCCGGATAGCGCGCAGATCTGCTCCTGCTTTGACGTCACTAAAGGCGACCTGGTCGCGGCGATCAACAAAGGCTGCCACACCGTGGCGGCGCTGAAGGCCGAAACCAAAGCCGGTACCGGCTGCGGCGGCTGTATCCCGCTAGTCACCCAGGTGCTCAACGCCGAGCTGGCGAAACAGGGCATCGAAGTGAACCACAGCCTGTGTGAACACTTCGCGTTTACCCGTCAGGAGCTGTATCACCTGATCCGCGTGGAAGGCATTAAAACCTTCGACGAACTGCTGGCGAAATACGGTAAAGGCTACGGCTGTGAAGTCTGTAAACCGACCGTCGGTTCCCTGCTGGCCTCCTGCTGGAATGAATACATCCTGAAGCCGCAGCATACGCCGCTGCAGGACACCAACGACAACTTCCTGGCCAATATCCAGAAAGACGGCACCTATTCCGTTATCCCGCGCTCTGCGGGTGGTGAAATCACCCGGAAGGGCTGGTGGCGGTGGGCCGTATCGCGCGCGAATTCAACCTGTACACCAAAATCACCGGTTCCAGCGTATCGGCCTGTTCGGCGCGCAGAAAGACGACCTGCCGGAAATCTGGCGTCAGCTCATTGAAGCCGGGTTCGAAACTGGTCACGCCTATGCCAAAGCGCTGCGTATGGCGAAAACCTGCGTAGGCAGCACCTGGTGCCGTTACGGCGTCGGCGACAGCGTCGGCTTCGGCGTTGAGCTGGAAAACCGCTACAAGGGCATCCGTACGCCGCACAAGATGAAGTTTGGCGTCTCCGGCTGTACCCGCGAGTGTGCGGAGGCGCAGGGCAAAGACGTTGGCATTATCGCGACAGAAAAAGGCTGGAACCTGTACGTCTGCGGCAACGGCGGCATGAAACCGCGCCACGCGGATCTGCTGGCGGCGGACCTCGATCGCGACACGCTGATCAAGTACCTCGACCGCTTTATGATGTTCTACATCCGCACCGCCGATAAGCTGACGCGTACCGCGCCGTGGCTGGATAACATGGAAGGCGGTATCGACTACCTGCGTTCCGTGATCATCGACGACAAGCTGGGCCTGAACGAGCATCTGGAAGAAGAGATCGCTCGCCTGCGCGACGCGTTTGCCTGTGAATGGACCGAAACGGTTAACGACCCGGCCGCTCAGGTTCGTTTCAAACACTTTATCAACAGCGAGCAGCGTGACCCGAACGTGCAGGTGGTTCCTGAACGTGCCCAGCACCGCCCGGCCACGCCGTACGAACGCATTCCGGTAACTCTGGTGGAGGAAAACGCATGAGCCAGTGGGTAAATATCTGCAAGATTGACGCGATTGTGCCAGCCACCGGCGTCTGCGCTCTGCTGGGGACCAGCAGGTCGCGGTGTTCCGTCCTTACGCCGACAACCAGGTGTTCGCCATCAGCAACATCGACCCGTTCTTCGAATCGAGCGTGCTGTCCCGCGGCCTGATTGCCGAACACCAGGGGGAACTGTGGGTGGCGAGCCCGCTGAAAAAACAGCGTTTCCGCCTGCGTGACGGCCTGTGTATGGAAGACGAAAGCCATTCCATCGCCCATTATGAAGTTCGCGTTAAAGACGGCCAGGTGCAGCTGAAAGCCTGATCGTTTCGGCATAAGTAATAGCAAAAACTTATGACCTTAAAGGGGTAACAGCAGGAAAAATCGTGTATTCCGGACGATATCTGCTGTTATCCTTACCCGCATTATTCATCCCCCGCATTTCTATTACTATTTCCGTGAGGTTGCCCCGTGGATCACTTACCCATCTTTTGCCAACTGCGCGATCGCGACTGTTTGCTGGTCGGCGGCGGTGACGTTGCCGAGCGCAAGGCGCGACTGCTGCTGGATGCGGGCGCACGCCTGACGGTAAACGCGCGGGATTACGTTCCGCAATTCCACGTCTGGGCCGACGCGGGAATGCTGACGCTCGTCGCCGGCGACTTTCAGCCTGCTCTGCTGGACCCCTGCTGGCTGGCGATCGCCGCGACCGATGACGATGCGGTGAATCAACGGGTAAGCGACGAGGCCGAAGCCCGCCGTATTTTCTGTAACGTGGTGGATGCACCTAAAGCCGCAAGCTTTATCATGCCGTCGATTATCGACCGCTCGCCGCTGATGGTGGCCGTCTCCTCCGGCGGTACCTCACCGGTGCTGGCGCGTCTGCTGCGCGAAAAGCTCGAGGCGATGCTACCTCAACATCTTGGCCAGGTGGCGCACTATGCCGGCCAGCTGCGCGCGCGGGTGAAAAAGCAGTTCGCTACGATGGGTGAACGCCGCCGTTTCTGGGAAAAACTCTTTGTGAACGATCGTCTGGCGCAGTCGCTGGCGAACCAGGATCAGAAGGCAGTAGAAGACGAAACCGAACAGCTGCTGAATACCCCGCTGGACCATCGCGGCGAAGTGGTGCTCGTCGGTGCCGGGCCGGGGACGCCGGATTGCTGACGCTTAAGGGCTACAGCAGATCCAACAGGCGGACGTGGTCGTGTATGACCGTCTGGTTTCCGACGATATTATGAATCTGGTGCGTCGCGATGCCGATCGCGTATTTGTCGGCAAACGCGCAGGCTATCACTGCGTGCCGCAGGACGAGATCAACCAAATCCTGCTGCGTGAAGCGCAACAAGGCAAACGCGTGGTACGTCTGAAAGGCGGCGATCCGTTTATCTTTGGTCGTGGCGGTGAGGAGCTGGAAACCCTGTGCCAGGCGGGTATTCCGTTCTCAGTCGTACCGGGAATTACCGCGGCGTCCGGCTGCTCGGCCTACTCCGGCATTCCTCTCACCCACCGCGACTACGCCCAGAGCGTACGCCTGGTCACCGGCCACCTGAAAACCGGCGGCGAGCTGGACTGGGAAAACCTGGCGGCAGAGAAACAAACGCTGGTGTTTTATATGGGGCTGAATCAGGCCACTACCATCCAGCAGAAGCTCATTGAACACGGCATGCAGGCCGATATGCCGGTCGCTATTGTGGAGAACGGTACGGCAGTTAACCAGCATGTCGTCGACGGTCAGCTGACACAGCTCGGCGAGCTGGCGCAGCAGATGGCCAGCCCGGCGCTGATTATCGTTGGCCGAGTGGTGGCCTTACGCGAACAGCTAAACTGGTTCTCAAATCACTAACACAAAAAAACCGGGATAATGAACTGACCCCATAATGTTGGACGGTTTATATTAAGCGGTTATCAGGGCCTGAGTTCGGTATTCCACTGGACTCAGGCCTTTTAGTTTCTGTTTTATTCTTTCATGGTTGTAATAGTGGATGTATTCATCGATAGCGATGCGTAACTCACTGATACTTTTATATTCTTCAAGGTAAAAACATTCAGACTTCAGCGTGCCGAAGAAGCTTTCCATCACTGCATTATCGTAGCAGTTTCCCTTTCTTGACATGCTCTGTTTCAGACCAACTCCCTTTAGTCGGTTCTGATAGTGCGCCATCTGGTATTGCCAGCCCTGATCTGAGTGGAGCAGCGGGTATTCGCCTTTACCCAGTACAGATACAGCCTTCGACAGCATGTCATCCACCATCGACAGAAGAGGACGGCGCTCCATCTGATACGCAACTATTTCTCCGTTATACAGATCCAGAACGGGGGACAGATACAGTTTTTCTCCGCTGATCTTAAATTCCGTGACATCTGTTACCCACTTCTGGTTAGGCTTATCCGCACTGAACTGCCGGTTCAGCACATTACCCGCCACTTTTCCATACCGACCTCGGTAAGAGTTGTATTTCTTCCTTCTGATACAGCAGGTTAAATCCAGCTCCTTCATTAACCTCTGAACCGTTTTATGGTTCAGTAAGCTTCCTTCCCGGCGGATGGCCAGCGTGATTCGCCTGTATCCATATCGTCCTTTATGTTTATGGAACAGCGTTAAAATCTGCCGCTTATCATCGGCATGTTTGTCTGGTTTCTTACCGCTGGTCAGTTGCCAGTAGAACGTGCTTTTTGCCAGCCCTGCCGCTTTTAACAAGCGCGCAAGAGGGAACTCCGACCTTAACTCATTCACGACCTGCGCTTTATCCCGCGTTTTGACGTGCTTCTTTCCCTGAGTAAGGCCTGAAGCTTTTTTAGATAGGCCACTTCAGCACGCAGTTGTTCAAGCTCCTCTCGTTCATCCGGGTTAAGAGGATCCTGCAAAGGAGGGACGGGGTGATTTTCAGGACGTTCTGGCATCGTTTTTTTCCTGTATCGGCTGTCTGTAAGGGCTTCTAATCCTCCTTCATCATACAGTCGTTCCCACTGACAAACAGTGGAAAAGGCAGGGATAATAAATTTTGCGCAGACTTCGCGAACAGACAACCGGTGTTCACGCATATGCAGGATAACAGACTCTTTAAAGGCAGGAGAGTAGGTGAAATGTCGGGTTGTCAGTCCGGCTTCGCCATGAAGCTTCCAGGCTGCAGTCCACTTACGAACGGCACTGTGATCGATACCAAAACGCTTTGCGGTCGCTTGCTGCCCTTCCACGCCGGAAAGATAGTGCTGCACAACCTCAAGCTTAAAGCTGAGAGAATACTTGCTCATAAAAAACTGCACCTTACTTCGTTGGGTGTCCAACTTTTGGGGTGCAGTTCAATAATCCCGGTTTTTTTATTCTCTCGCCCGGCCAAACAACACAACGCCGGGTATGCCCTATGCTTACGGCTTGCTCACGAAACCAATCGCTTCGTATACCGCCTTCAGCGTCTCGGAAGCACGCGCGCTGGCCTTTTCCGCACCCTCTTTCATGATCTTCTGCAAGAAGGCTTCATCATTGCGGTAGCGGTTATAGCGCTCCTGCAGCTCGCTCAGCATCCCGGAAACCGCTTCGGCAACTTCCCTTTCAGGTGGCCATACATTTTGCCTTCGAAGTGTTTCTCCAGCTCTGGGATGCTCTGACCGGTGACGCCAGACAGAATATCCAGCAGGTTAGACACGCCCGCTTTCTCTTTCAGGTCATAGCGAATTACCGGCGGCTCTTCGGAATCGGTCATCGCACGTTTGATCTTCTTAACGACCGACTTCGGATCTTCCAGCAGGCCAATCACGTTGTTGCGGTTGTCATCGGACTTGGACATTTTCTTGGTCGGTTCAAGCAGTGACATCACGCGTGCGCCGGACTTCGGAATAAACGGCTCTGGGACTTTAAACACGTCGCCGTAGATAGCGTTGAAACGCTGGGCGATATCACGGCTCAGCTCAAGGTGCTGTTTCTGGTCTTCACCCACCGGCACCTGGTTGGTTTGATACAGCAGGATATCCGCCGCCATCAGCACCGGATAATCGAACAGACCGGCGTTGATGTTTTCCGCATAGCGCGCGGATTTATCTTTGAACTGAGTCATACGGCTCAACTCACCGAAATAGGTGTAGCAGTTCAGCGCCCAGCCCAGCTGCGCGTGCTCCGGCACGTGAGACTGTACAAAGATGGTGCTTTTCTCCGGGTCGATACCACAGGCCAGATACAGCGCTAAGGTGTCGAGCGTGGCTTTACGCAGCGCCTGCGGATCCTGACGAACGGTAATCGCGTGCTGGTCAACGATGCAGTAGATGCAGTGATAGTCGTCTTGCATATTGACCCACTGACGCAGCGCACCCATGTAGTTACCGATAGTCAGTTCACCTGACGGCTGTGCGCCGCTAAATACGATGGGCTTAGTCATGTTCTGATTCCTGATTTTCACTGTTCGGAAGCCCAAGAGCGGGCAAAAGTTGGTTAAAGTGGTCGAAGACAACGTCCGGCTCGCTGAGCGCGATGGCTTCGCCATAGTTATAGCCGTAGGTCAGGCCGACGGAGGCGCAGCCCGCCGCTTTTGCGGCCTGAATATCGTTGCGTGAATCGCCAACAAACAGCAGCGCTTGTGGCGTAATGGAGAGCTTCTCAGCGACTTTCAGCAGCGGCTCCGGATGCGGCTTCTTGTTTTGCACATCATCGCCGCCAATCACCACGGAGAAGTAGCTGTCGATGCCCAACGACGCCAGAATCGGCGCCACAAACGGCGTCGGCTTGTTGGTCACGACCGCCAGCGGCAGGCCGTTGGCGTGCAGCGCGGCCAACGTCTGCGCAACGTGCGGGAACAGGAAGCTGCCTTCTTCCGCAAATTCAGCATAATAGCGATCGAACAGGCGACGCAGCACGCGAAGCTGCTCATCCTGAGGAATATCGTGGCTATCGACGGACGGTTTGCCCTGCGCCGCACGCTGAGTCGCACGCTCCTGACGGGCCCAGTTCAGCGCTCGCTCCATCAGTACATCGGCACCGTTGCCAATCCAGGTGACCACGCGGTCTTCACCGGCGACCGGCAGTTCCAGCGCGTACAGCGCGCTATCCACCGCCGCCGTCAGCCCGGCGCGCTATCGACTAACGTCCCATCGAGGTCAAACGCGACGCCGCGAATGCTTTGCAATTTATCCATGACTTACCTTTGCCAGCTCACTGCGCATTTCATCAATGACTTTTTTGTAGTCAGGTTGGCCAAAAATCGCCGAACCGGCAACGAACATGTCCGCTCCCGCCGCCGCGATTTCACTAATGTTGTTCACTTTAACACCGCCGTCGACTTCAAGACGGATGTCATAGCCAGATTCATCAATACGGCGACGCACTTCACGCAGCTTCTCCAGCGTATGCGGAATAAAGGACTGGCCGCCGAAGCCCGGGTTCACCGACATCAGCAGAATAACGTCCAGCTTATCCATCACGTAGTCGAGATAGCTCAGCGGCGTGGCCGGGTTAAACACCAGCCCGCCTTGCAGCCGTGCTCTTTAATCAGCTGCAGCGTGCGGTCAACGTGTTCGGAGGCTTCCGGGTGGAAGGTGATGATGCTGGCGCCTGCGGCGGCGAAGTCCGGAACCAGACGGTCCACCGGCTTCACCATCAGGTGTACATCGATAGGGCGGTAATACCGTAGTCACGCAGCGCTTTCAGCACCATCGGCCCGATGGTCAGGTTCGGCACGTAATGGTTATCCATAACATCGAAATGAACCACATCCGCCCCGGCAGCCAGCGCACGCGCCGTGTCTTCTCCCAGGCGGGCAAAGTCGGCCGACAAAATTGAAGGGGCAATCAGGTACTGTTTCATCCGCATCTCCTCAGAGCCTATCCATTAGGGTCTTTAACGTTGTTTTTTATCCGGCAGGCGATACAGCGCCAGCAACTCGTCCACCTTTTTACGCGTGCCGCCGTTGCGGCTAATGCTGCGTCGAACCTTCACGACGTGCATCTGCGTTGCGTTTTTATACCATTCCAGCGTTAGCGGCGTACGGTGGTTTGAGATAAGCACCGGTATTCGCTTCGCCATCAGTTCTTCCGCTTTCTGCGCCAGAACTTCCTGCTGCTGCAGGCTAAAGCTATTGGTGTGGTAGGCCGTAAAATTCGCCGTCGCCGACAGCGGCGCGTACGGCGGATCGCAGTAGACCACAGCATTCTTCCCGGCGCGCTTCATACAGTCTTCATAAGACTCGCAGTAGAACTCGGCATTTTGCGCTTTCTCAGCAAAGTGGCGTAGCTCGGCTTCCGGGAAGTAAGGTTTCTTATAGCGCCCAAACGGGACGTTAAACTCACCGCGCAGGTTATAACGGCACAGGCCGTTGTAGCCGTGGCGGTTGAGGTACAAAAACAGCACCGCGCGACGGAACAAGTCGGTGCTGGCGTTAAACTCTTCGCGGTACTGATAGTAACGCTCGGCGTTATTGCTCTCGGCACAAACAGCATCCGCGCCTGCTCAACGTACTCATCGGCGCGCGTTTTAACGATTTTATAGAGCTCAATGAGGTCGCTGTTGATATCAGCCAGAATATAACGCGAAAAATCGGTATTCAGGAATACCGATCCAGCACCAACGAAGGGTTCAACCAGGCAATCACCTTTCGGCAGATGGCCTTGAATTTCATCGAGCAGTGGGTACTTCCCCCTGCCCATTTCAAAAAAGCGCGATTTTTTTTCATGCGGCCTGACTACTTACACTCTCTCCGGCTGTGGAGAAAGCTCCGACAGCATCCTGCGCTTCTACGCCCCGCTCATACCCAATGGTACAAACGGGCGGTTGCTAACGAAACGGCGATTACTTCAGGTCAGATTGAACCTGATGCAGCGGTTTCGCCCACGGGTTTTTCGCCTGTACGTCGGCTGGCAGCGTGGTCACGGCGCGTTTGGCATCATCTTTCGATGCGTAGATGCCGCTGACCAGAACATACCACGGCTGGCCGTTACGAGAGGTTTCATACACCACGTAGTTTTTCAGGTTCTCTTTCTTCGCCCAACCGTTCAGGTTGTCGTAGTTAGAAGAGGAACTGAGCTGCAGAGTGTAGTGCGAGCCTGAAGCTGATTTCAACGAACCGACATCGCCTGCGGACTTACCGGTTGCCGCTGCTGGGGCTGCCGTCGCGGCGGCGGTAGCAGCAGGAGTAGTGGTGCTGGCCGCTGGTTTCGCCGTTTCGGCTGCCGGCGCTTTAGTTGGCGCTGCGGCCGTCACAGTTTGCTTCGGCGCGGTCGTAACCGGCTTCGCTTCAGCAGGTTTGCTCTGCGCAGTCGTCGTCTGCGTTTTCGCAGGGGCAACAGGCTGAGGTTTGGCTTCGATGACCGTGTGCTTACGTTCCGGACGCGGAGCAGTCGCAGTCTGGCGCGGGGTTTCCGGCGCCGTTACCGCCGGACGCGCGCCGTTACGGATAGGTGCGACGGTCGCAGGTTCAGTCGGCAGTGTGGAATTGACCACTGCATTATCAATCTGGCCCTGCTGCTGAGTCAGCGCATTATTCAGATCGCCCTGCACTTCTACGCGCTGCTGTCCGTCCGGCGCAGCGGTTTGCTGGCCCTGGGTCGGCGTAGAGGAAATTGGCGGCAGCGAAACGTCCTGCTGCGGGTTCGCTTCCGGCGCAGGCTGGCTCTGGGTGACATTGGCCTGATCGACGTTGTCGCCGCCAGACAGAGAAATACTCTTCTCACCAGAGGCGCTCTGATCGTTTGAAGACGGCGCTTTTAATGCCGAACCGATGCCGACGATCAGCACCAGCAGCACGACGACGCCCAACCCCATCATGATGTACTGACGGGAAGCCGGCTTACGCGGTGCGACATTTTTACGTTTACGCGGGCGGCGCTCTACGACTTCTTCTGCATCACCCTCGTCGGCTTCGTCAGATTCCTCGTATTCGTCTTCCGGTTCAACTTCTTCACGTGCTTTGCGACTACGGGACGGACGACGCTCATCCGCATCGAGATCCACATCATCAAAGTTGATCTGTGGCTCGTTGTCACGATCGGAAGATTGACGAGAGCGACCAGTGCGACGATCGCTGGGATCGGGTTTCAGCTCGTCTTCTGGTTTAAATTCATCCATTTAACACCCCACTAAAAGGCTTATGCCACGACAATTGCACATCACCTGAAGTTAAAACACCGCGCGAACGCGGCTAGACCTTTCTTATAGTTGCGCCTGCTGAGTATCAGCAATAGCGCCAAGAACCACATCGTGGGATACGCCACCGCGTACCTCACTTTTCCCGATAGCCAACGGCAGCACTAAGCGCATTTCGCCAGCCAGGACTTTTTTATCTCGCAGCATATGCGGCAGATAGGCTTGCGCCGTCATCTCCTGCGGACCGGCGACCGGCAGACCCGCTCGCTTGAGCAGCGCGATGATACGCTGAGTATCCTGAGCGTCAAATTGGCCCAGTCGCTCAGCGGCATGAGCCGCCATCACCATACCCGCCGCCACGGCCTCGCCGTGCAGCCAGTTGCCATAGCCCATTTCGGCTTCAATGGCATGGCCAAACGTATGCCCAAGATTGAGTAAAGCACGTAACCCGGTTTCGCGCTCGTCGGCAGCGACAACATCGGCTTTCAGCTCACAACAACGGCGAATACAGTACGCCATTGCTTTTTCATCCAGCGCCATCAGCGCATCAATGTTGTTTTCCAGCCAATCAAAGAACGGGGCATCCAGAATGATGCCGTACTTAATGACTTCAGCGAGGCCGGAAGAAAGTTCACGTTTCGGCAATGTTTTCAGGCAATTCAGGTCAACCACCACAGAGGCCGGCTGCCAGAATGCGCCAATCATGTTTTTGCCGAGAGGATGGTTGACCGCGGTTTTGCCGCCAACCGAAGAGTCCACCTGCGAAAGCAAAGTGGTAGGCACCTGGATAAAGCGCACGCCGCGCTGATAGCTCGCTGCCGCAAAACCGGTTAAGTCGCCAATCACACCGCCGCCCAGGGCGACAAGAGTGGTATCACGACCGTGTGGTTTTTGCAGAAGCGCGGTGAAGACGGTATCCATCACAGCCAGGCTTTTATACTGTTCGCCGTCCGGCAGAATGACGCTATCAACCTTCACGCCAGCCTGCTCGAGCACGGTTCGAACCTGGTCCAGATAAAGCGGTGCCAGCGTTTCGTTGGTGACCAGCATAACCTGATCGCCAGACTTGAGCGGTAAGAAGGAAGCTGGATCGTTAAACAAACCAGCCGCGATGGTAATCGGGTAACTACGTTCCCGAGAGTTACTGTAAGCCTCTCCATAACGCGACGTCCACCTTAGTGACTTATATTCGCTGGCGTTCTACTTTTCTGGCCAGTATTAGTTGCTTTCCAGCATATGAATAATCTGGTTGGCGACAACTTTTGCGCTTTGATCGTCAGTGCGAATGGTGACGTCAGCAATCTCTTCGTACAGCGGATTACGTTCGTCAGCCAGCGCCTCGAGTACTTCACGCGGCGGCGTTTCGACCTGCAGCAGCGGGCGTTTTTTGTCACGCTGAGTGCGCGCTAGCTGTTTTTCAATGGTCGTTTCCAGGTAGACGACGACACCACGAGCGGAGAGACGATTGCGCGTTTCACGTGATTTTACAGAGCCACCGCCTGTCGCCAGAACAATACCCTGCTTTTCCGTTAACTCATTGATGATTTTTTCTTCGCGGTCACGGAAACCTTCTTCGCCTTCGACATCAAAGACCCAGCCCACGTCAGCGCCTGTTCGTTTCTCAATCTCTTGATCAGAATCGTAAAATTCCATATTGAGCTGTTGAGCCAGCTGGCGCCCAATAGTGCTTTTGCCGGCACCCATGGCCCAACCAGAAAGATATTGCGTTTCTCTGCCATTTTTTTGGTACTACTAAGACTATTCGTTAATGATAAATCCGCGCCGCAGAACATCGCGCGTCGCTGGACATGAACTGAAACCTCTTATGCAATAGAGCGAGAGTCAGACTGAAAATTATCTCAATACTCCGGCTGGTTTGGCAACAGATTAAATCAGCAGACTACAGGAGAAGGAGCGGTGCGTACTGACACTCAAATCGGTACTCCTTGTATGCTAAATCTGGCCCACGTCAAACTCGGGACACGCCTTCCCGCTGAAATTCGCCTGATTCTTCTCTGCTATTGCGCAGAAATAATACGTGGCGTGATAAACACCACCAGTTCACGTCGTTCATTATCCTTACCGTCACGGCGAAAAAGATGGCCCAACAACGGGATATCCCAAGAAAAGGCACGCTGTCGCTGGCGTTTTTATTCTTTTGGGAAAAAATACCGCCTAGCGCCAGCGTCTCACCGCTTTTTACTTCCACCTGCGTTTCAATCTCCTGCTTATCAATCGCCAGGACTTCGCCATCCGCCTGTTGTAGGACCTGGCCCGGCATGTTTTCGCTGATGTGCAGCTTCAGCCGCACGCGACCGTTCTGTAACACCGTTGGCGTCACCTCCATGCCAGCACCGCCTCTTTAAATTCCACTGACGTCGCGCCACTTTCCCCACTCGACACCTGATACGGAATTTCGCTCCCCTGCTTGATGCTGGCAGGCTGGAGGTGCGAGGCGAGCAGACGCGGGCTGGCGATAATATCCACCTTCTGTTTCTGCTCCAACGCAGAAAGCTCCAGCTCAAGCAGACGACCATTAATGCGGCCAATGTTGAACCCGGCGCGCGTGGTGGCGTCAGCCACCGAAAGATTGCTGCTTAGCGTGGTGATTTTACCTGCGCCAACGGTGCCTTCCGCATCGGCAAGACTCCACTTCACGCCCAGCTCACGCAGGCTGGTTTCATTAATGGTGACAATATGCGCCGCCAGCTCAACCTGACCGACGGGATATCCATCTCTTTCGCCCACGCGCTGAACGCCGGCAGATGTTCACTATCGTCACGGACAATCAGGCGGTTGGTGCGTTTGTCGACGGTCAGCGTCCCACGCGCACTCAGGAGTTTGCCTCCGGACTTTGCCAGCTCAGCGGCATCGGCATAGTGCAACACGATGCTACTGTGGCTCAGCGGCAGCGTTTGCTGACGCCGCGTTTGTTCCGCCTGCGCTCGTGCCAGCTTCTCTTCACGCCAGCGCTGCGAATAAACGTAGATCACGCTTCCTTCCAGGGTCATCACCAGCCCGCTGCTGGTGATGACCGTCTGTAGCGCCTGTTTCCACGGCAGATTACGCAATTGAAGCGAGAGCGTGCCCTGCACATCGGGAGCTATCACCAGGTTTTTCTGTTCAAGGTCGGCCAGGCTTTGCAGCACCTGTGCCACCGGCACGTCGTCCACCACCAGCGTGACGTTTTTCGCCGGGCTCAGCAGCGGTAGAAGCAGCAGTATCAGTAGACTTATCCTTTTCATGATGGCTCGTTCCTTCTCTTTTCCATTGCCAGCGCTGCGGCTCGCAGCCCGTTCCAACGTCTACCGTCAGCTCATCCGGCGTGATGTCCGTTACACGCCACCCGGTCTTCAGTAGGGTGTCGTTTTCCAGACGTTGCCATGTCTCATCATCGCGCTGGACGATGCCCATCGTTCGTCCCCCGCTTCAATCGTTCCACCAAAGCGCCAGAGATTGAGCTGCGCGCTGTGGCATGGATCGTCGACCGGTGCGAAAGGGTCGCGCAGACCGCATAGCAGCGGAAGCGCAAGTAGAATGCCCAGTGGGATGTTAAGGTTCATGGTCATGCACCAGTCGAACGGTAAAGCGCAACGTGCCGTTTTCCCCAGCCAGAGCAAACGCCGCCACCTGCATATCGCGCTCCGCCAGCAGTGAAAAGGTGTCAGCAACCAGCGGCCAGGGCGTATCAAGCACCAGTTCCCCTCCCTTGTCTGAAGGCTGCCAGCTCACCAGTCTGGCCCGGCCCGCTGGAACGCCGTCGGAGAGAACGCGACGGAGGGAGGGACGGGCGACTCCGCGCCTGCCTGCTGACGAGGCAGAGACATCAGCCGATGCCAGCCCGCCACATACAGCGCATGCTGCCGCTGACGGGCTTCCTTTTCCTTCTCGAGCGTCAGGCTGATCTGCGTCATCCTGTAAAAACACAGTCCGATGCCCACCAACACTGCCATTATCCCGGCGATACGCAGCGCGTTCAGCATTGAGACCGCTCGCCAGCCATCAGGGAGTCGCATGCGCTATCTCCTCATTAAGCTGATAGCGCACCAGCCAGCGCCCGGTACTATCACGCTGAATTTTTCCCGGCTTCGCGGGCTGAAAACCGGGCACGGTCTCCAGGCGATGTTCAAGCTCCGTCAGGGCAGGAAAACGCGTCAGCGTTGCCGAGAGCGACAGCGTGCGGTCGCGATAATCCAGTTCATTCAGCCACGCCTGAGCGGGTATGCCCTCTGCCAACGTCGTGAGGCGAGCGGACCACGCCTGTGTTGCGTGTCGGCGAGCGTGCTTTTGTGCGTTTAGCGCCTGCTGCTTTGCCCGCTCAGCTTGCGCACGTTCGCGCAACGCCAGCTGCTGAGCTATCTGCCGCTCTGCAGCAATATGCATAGCATTCACCGTCCGCGCGGCTTGCCCGTTTAACCAGCAGAACAGCACCACAGCCGCGCCACACAGCCAGCATGCCGCCACGCCCGCCCCCAGCGACGAAGCTGTCGATAAAATCGCATCCGTCGCCACGGTAGAAAATTAACGGCCTGATTCATCACATCACCGTCCCCATCGCCAGCCCGATCGCCACTGCAAACGCGTCGCCGCCGGCAGGCAACGGCGGCTGCTTTTGCGTGACGGCACTCCAGGGGTCAAAGTAAGGGTATTGCGTTTCCTCAGCCGTGCAGCACACCAGGCGAGGCGTGGTCATCTCGAGGTGTTCGCCCAGCATGGCGGCTTCATGCAGCGCACAGCTTCCCCATCGCTCCCCGCTGGCCCACAGCCACTGCCCGTCGCTGCGCCAGAGCAGCACGGTATCCGCTTCCGTTTGCAGCGGCATAAAAGATCGCAGCGCACAGGCATCCGGCGTAATCGCCGTCACCTGAAGACGCAGGCGGCGCGCCAGATGCTGTAATCGCGCGACGTCACGCTGCTGCGCGGCGGTGACGTTCCAGCATCCCTGCGGCTCCGCCAGATGGTAATCAAAGCACAGCGCCTGCGCGGGCATCTCCAGTTGCTGAGACATCGCGCTGGCAATCCACTGGTTTTGCTCATTTTCTCGCAATGCGATCGCCGCACGAGGCAGGCTTTTTTGTAACGTTCTATTGGCAGGAAACGCGATACTTACCGCATGCCGCCAGGGAAGTTCACGGCGCCATGGCGAGAGGGCGGCGAGCAGCGCATCGTCATCGGAGGAAGCCAGCGGCAGTTGCCACCAGCGGCGCAGCGACCAGCCCTGACGGGCGCGCTGGAGAGCAACGATAAAAATATTATCTTGCTGAATATGCAGACCCATTTGCCAACAGTTGAAAGCCATTTCACGATTATCCTTACGTCACCGCAGGGTGACGGCTATATCAATGAATCAGGCTTGCCTTTATACTACCGCGCGTTTGTTTATAAACTGCCCAAATGACACTCAATGGGAAATCTCCGGTGAAGTTCGTAAAGTATTTATTCATCCTTGCAGTCTGTTGCATTCTGCTGGGAGCAGGCTCGATTTATGGCCTCTACAAATATATTGAGCCGCAGCTGCCAGACGTCGCTACGCTCAGAGACGTGCGCCTGCAGGTGCCCATGCAGGTCTATAGCGCAGACGGCGAGCTCATCGCACAGTACGGCGAAAAACGCCGTATCCCGATGACCCTTAGCCAGATCCCGCCGCAGATGGTGAAGGCGTTCATTGCCACCGAAGATAGCCGCTTCTACGAGCACCACGGGATTGACCCGATTGGTATCTTCCGTGCGGCCAGCGTCGCGCTGGTGAACGGCCACGCCTCTCAGGGGCCAGTACCATTACTCAGCAGCTGGCGCGTAACTTCTTCCTTAGCCCTGAAAAGACGCTGATGCGTAAAATTAAGGAAGCGTTCCTGGCTATTCGCATCGAGCAGTTGCTGAGCAAAGATGAAATTCTCGAGCTGTATCTGAACAAGATCTACCTCGGCTACCGCGCCTACGGCGTGGGGCGGCGGCGCAGGTTTACTTCGGTAAGCCAGCCGACCAGTTGAGCCTCAGTGAAATGGCGGTGATTGCCGGTCTGCCGAAAGCGCCGTCCACCTTTAACCCGCTTTATTCGCTGGACCGCGCCACCGCGCGTCGCAACGTGGTGCTGTCGCGTATGCTGAGTGAAGGCTATATCACTCAGGCGCAGTACGATCAGGCGCGCAGCGAAGCCATTGACGCCAACTATCACGCGCCGGAAATCGCCTTCTCCGCGCCGTATCTCACCGAGATGGTGCGTCAGGATATGGTGAAACAATACGGCGAACAGGCCTATGAAGACGGCTACCGTGTTTACACCACCATCACGCGCAAAAATCAGCAGGCGGCCCAGCAGGCGCTGCGTAATAACGTGATGGATTACGATATGCGCCACGGCTACCGCGGCCCGGCCAACGTGCTGTGGAAAGCGGGTGAAGCGCCCTGGGACAGTAAAAAAATTCGTGCCTCGCTGCGTCCGCTGCCGTCTTACGGCCCGCTGTTGCCCGCCGTGGTGACATCCGCGAATCCGCAGGAAGCGACGGTGGAACTGGCCGACGGTACCTCGGTGTCAATAAGCATGGAAGGTATGCGCTGGGCGCGTCCTTATCGTTCCGACACCGCGCAGGGCCCAACCCGCGTAAGGTGACGGACGTGGTACAGGCTGGGCAGCAGATTTGGGTACGCCAGAACGGCGACAGCTGGTGGCTGGCACAGGTACCGGACGTCAATTCCGCGCTGGTGTCGATTAACCCGAAAAATGGCGCCATCATCGCGCTGGTGGCGGCTTCGACTTTAACCAGAGCAAGTTCAACCGTGCGACTCAGGCGCTGCGTCAGGTTGGTTCCAACATCAAGCCCTTCCTCTACACCGCCGCGATGGATAAAGGCTTAACGCTGGCCAGTATGCTCAACGACGTGCCTATCTCCCGTTGGGATGCCGGCGCCGGTTCTGACTGGCAGCCGAAAAACTCCCCGGCAGAGTACGCGGGCCCTATTCGCCTGCGTCAGGGTCTGGGCAGTCGAAGAACGTAGTGATGGTGCGCGCGATGCGAGCGATGGGCGTGGATTATGCGGCAGAATATCTGCAGCGTTTTGGCTTCCCGGCGGAAAACATCGTGCATACCGAATCGCTGGCGTTAGGTTCCGCTTCGTTCACGCCGCTACAGGTCGCGCGTGGCTACGCGGTGATGGCGAACGGCGGCTTCCTGGTTGACCCTTATTACATCAGCAAAATTGAAAACGACCAGGGCGGCGTGCTGTTTGAAGCGAAGCCGAAAATTGCCTGTGCCGAGTGCAACCTGCCGGTAATCTACGGTGATACGCCGAAGTCGAACGTGCTGGAGAATCAGGACGTGGAAGACGTCGCCATCTCACAGACCCGCAAAACGCCACCGTTCCAATGCCGGAACTGGAGCAGGCAAACCAGCAGTTGGTGGCTCAGAGCGGCGGCCAGGAGTACGCGCCGCACGTGATTAACACCCCGCTGGCGTTCCTGATTAAGAGCGCGCTGAATACCAACATCTTCGGCGAGCCGGGCTGGCAGGGTACCGGCTGGCGCGCAGGCCGCGACCTGGGTCGTCACGATATCGGCGGTAAGACCGGGACCACCAACAGTTCGAAAGACGCCTGGTTCTCCGGCTACGGGCCGGATGTGGTCACCTCAGTGTGGATTGGCTTTGACGATCATCGTCGCGATCTGGGGCGCACAACCGCCTCTGGCGCGATCAAAGATCAGATTTCCGGTTACGAAGGCGGCGCGAAGAGCGCGCAGCCAGCCTGGGATGCGTTTATGAAACAGGTGCTGGCGGGCGTGCCGGAACAGCCGCTGACGCCGCCGCCGGGCGTGGTGACGGTCAACATCGACCGCAGCACCGGGCAGCTTGCCAACGGTGGCAGCAGCCGCCAGGAGTACTTCATTGACGGAACGCAGCCGACACAACAGGCGGTTCACGAGGTGGGGACTGAAGTGATTGATAATGGGAAACCCACGAGTTGTTCTGATGTCGTGGCGGAATTTCCGCTGTCCATCAGACGAATAAAAAAGGCGCCGCTGGCGCCTTTTTTATGACAATCTGCCCTGGACCTTCAGCCACTCTCGAAGCAGGAACAGCGCACTGACGTTACGCGCTTCGTTAAAGTCAGGATCGTCGAGCAGATCCATCAGGTTAGCCAGCGGCCAGCGTACCTGCGGCAGCGGTTCCGGCTCATCACCCGGCAGCGATTCTGGATACAGATTTTCCGCCACCACGATGTTCATTTTGCTGGAGAAGTAAGATGGCGCCATGCTCAGTTTTTTCAGAAACGTTAGCTCATGCGCGCCAAAACCCACCTCTTCTTTCAGCTCACGGTTTGCCGCCTGCATCACCGTTTCGCCTGGGTCAATCAGCCCTTTGGAAAAGCCCAGCTCGTAGGATTCGGTACCCACCGCGTATTCACGAATCAGAATAATATGGTCATCGACAATCGGCACAATCATGACCGCTTCACGTGAGGACGGTTTCATACGTTCATAAACGCGACGAACGCCGTTGCTGAACTCCAGGTCAACGCTTTCCACATTAAACAGGCGAGATTGCGCCACGGTTTCAACATGCAGGATGGTAGGTTTCTGTAATGATTTGCTCATTGGGCCGGGTCTTTGCAGTGGTGACTTTTATCATTGTGCGATAGCGATGAGGTTCCGGCAATGTATAAAGCGTTTTATTTACATCATTGCAACCTTTATCCACCCATCTCTCATTTCTGGATAAATGTCAAGAGGTTGAATTGCAATTGAGAATTTACTGATACTCGTCAGAGGATGGGTTTGTTATGCTTACGTTTTGCGAGAGTCTATAAACTCTTTATAGTACCTCTGTAATACGTGCCGATGGTTTATAAGAAAAGCGGGCGACTCAAGAGACCTCTAAGAAAAAGTATGATGGGAAAAGCATGGGCACATTGATGATCTTTACCGTAGCGATACTGATCTGCGCCGTGCTGATCGGTTGGCTCTTGCGTAAAAGAACAAAACGCCTTCAATTACCGTGGCTGCACCTTTTTCCGGGCGCAACCACGCGGAAACTGACCGATGAAGAGCGCCAGGGCGTTGAAAACTATCTGGGCGATCTGAACCGCGATTTGCAGGTTCCGGCGTCCGGCTCAACGATCGCGCCTACGGCGCTGACGCTCAATGCGCAAAGCGGGACCGTGTTCACGCTGACTCGCGCGATCACGCGCTACGGTATTACCACCGACGACCCGAATAAATGGCGCTATTTCCTCGACTCCGTGGAAGTACACCTGCCGCCGTTCTGGGAACAACATATTACCGATGAAAACAGCATTGAGCTTATCGTCACCGACGATATGCCACTGGTCATCGGGCTCAACGGCCATTCACTTAAGTCCTACTCGCAAGAGAGCCATAATTTCGCGCTGGAGTCGACCACATCAACGCAAGCCTCCATTCGTGGTGAAGAAAGCGAACAAATTGAACTGCTTAACATTCGCCAGGAAACCCATGAGGAACACGCGCTAAGCCGCCCGACGGGCTACGCGAAGCGCTGCTCATTGCCGCGGCGTTTTTGCTGTTTTACTGCAGCCTGATTGCCCCGTCGGTGTTTACTCCGTGGGTACTGGGCGGTGCGGTGCTGCTGCTCGCGGGCGGGCTATGGGACTGTTTGCTCCTCCCACCAAATCCTCTCTGCGCGAGATCCACTGTCTGCGCGGCACCCCTAAGCGTTGGGGCCTGTTTGGCGAAAACGATCAGGAGCAGATCAACAACATCTCACTCGGCATTATCGACCTCATCTACCCACGTCACTGGCAGCCTTTTGTTGCACAGGATCTGGGGCAGAAAACGGATATCGATATCTACCTCGACCGACACGTTGTCCGTCAGGGGCGTTTCCTCTCGCTGCATGATGAAGTCAAAAACTTCCCTCTACAGCACTGGCTGCGAAGCGCAGTCATCGCTGGCGGCGCGTTGCTGGTGGCGATCATGATGTGGGTGAGCGTGCCGCTGAATATGCCGTTTAAGTTTACGATTTCATGGCTGAAAGGCGCGCAAACCGTAGAAGCCAAAGACGTTCGCCAGTTGACGCAGGCAGGCGTACGCGTAGGCGACACGCTGCAACTGAGCGGCATCGGGATGTGCAACATTCACTCACCCGGTACGTGGACGGCACAGGAAAGTTCGCCATTCCTGCCATTCGACTGCTCGCAGATTATCTGGAACGATGCGCCGCGTCTGCCGCTGCCTGAATCCGAAACCGTCAGTAAAGCCACCGCGCTGGTACAAGCGGTCAATCGTCAACTGCATCCTTCTGCGGACGATGATTCCCGCGTCAGCCCCGCGCTGCGTTCCGCCATTCAGAAATCCGGGATGGTCCTGCTGGATGACTTCGCCGATATTGTGCTGAAAACGAAAGATCTGTGCTCAGCGGCCGACGACTGCGTACGGCTGAAGAATGCGCTGGTCAACCTTGGCAACACCCGCGACTGGGATGCGCTGGTGAAGCGCGCCAACTCCGGTAAGCTCGACGGCGTTAACGTCCTGCTGCGCCCGGTCAGCGCCGAATCGCTGGATAACCTGGTAGAGACCTCCACCGCCCGTTTATTCTGCGCGAAACCGCGCGCGCGGCGCAGGCGCTCAACAGCCCGGCGCCGGGCGGTTTCCTCATCACCAGCGATGAAGGTAGCGACTTTGTGACCCAGCCGTACCCAACCACCAGCCTGTACGACTACCCTGCACGCGAGCAGTGGAACGAGTTCCAGCGTCTGGCGGGTATGCTGATGCACACCCGTTCCACGCCGAAGGTATCGTGACGAATCTCTATACCGATGCCAACGGCACCCAGCACATCAACCTGCACCGCATGCCGGACAGCAGCGGGTTGTGGCACTATCTGGCCACCACGCTGCTGATGCTGGCGATGATTGTCTGCACAATTTACAACGGCATTCAGGCGCTGCGCCGCTACCATCGCCATCGGGAACGTCTGACCGAAATCCAGAAATACTACGAAAGCTGCATCAATCCGGTTCTGCTTTCGTCACCGGATGACTTTAAGTCCGATTTTCCGACCCACTAGCCGCCTCACCCGTCGCGACAGAGTTATGTTACTCTGTCGCGCATTTCTTCCGTCTGGAGACTCAGCATGCATTTCGACATCGCCTGGCAAGAGGTTGATACCGTACTTCTGGACATGGACGGCACGCTCCTCGACCTCGCCTTCGACAGCTATTTCTGGCAAAAACTGGTACCGGAAACCTACGGCGCTAAGCATGGCATCAGCGTACAGGCGGCGCAGGAAGCCATCCGCCAGGAGTACCACGCGGTGCAACATACGCTAAACTGGTACTGTCTGGACTACTGGAGCGAGCGACTGGGTCTGGATATCTGCTCGATGACCAGCGAGCAGGGGCCGCGCGCGGTGCTGCGTGATGATACCGTCCCCTTCCTGAATGCGCTGAAAGCCAGTGGCAAACGCCGTATCTTGCTGACTAACGCACATCCACACAACCTGGCGGTGAAGCTGGAACACACGGGTCTCGACGCACACCTTGATTTATTACTTTCCACCCATACATTTGGTTATCCGAAAGAGGATCAGCGGTTATGGCAGGCTGTGGCGGAAAAGACGGGACTGAAAGCCGAACGCACGCTGTTCATCGACGATAGCGAGGCGATTCTGGATGCCGCCGCACGCTTTGGGATTCGCTATTGCCTCGGTGTCACTAACCCCGATTCGGGCATGGCGGAAAAAGCGTATCTGCGTCATCCCGCACTTAACGATTACCGTCGTCTGATCCCCTCACTGCACGTGAAGGAGTGACCATGAAAGAGAAGCCCACTGACGGCGTCAGGCTGGATAAGTGGCTCTGGGCCGCGCGTTTTTATAAGACCCGCGCCCTGGCACGCGAAATGATTGAAGGCGGTAAAGTTCACTATAACGGGCAGCGTTCCAAGCCCAGTAAAGTTGTCGAACTGAACGCCCAATTGACGCTACGTCAGGGAAATGACGAACGCACCGTAGTGGTGAAAGCCATTACCGAGCAGCGCCGCCCGCGACGGAGGCCGTCACCCTGTATGAAGAGACGGTGGAAAGTATCGAAAAGCGCGAAAAAGTCGCTCTGGCGCGCAAGCTAAATGCGCTGACCATGCCGCATCCGGACAGAAGGCCGGATAAAAAAGAGCGGCGCGACCTGATGAGATTTAAATACGGCGACAGTGAATAACTGCCACCCCAAGAGAGAATATTATGACTCAACACGATCAATTACATCGCTATCTGTTTGAAAACTATGCCGTACGTGGCGAACTGGTCACCGTATCCGAAACGCTCGAACAGATTCTGGCAGGCCACAACTACCCGCAGCCGGTGAAAAACGTGCTGTCGGAGCTGCTGGTTGCCACCAGCCTGCTGACCGCGACGCTGAAGTTTGAAGGCGATATTACCGTTCAGCTGCAGGGCGATGGCCCGATGACGCTGGCGGTGATTAACGGTAACAACCACCAGCAGCTGCGCGGCGTAGCCCGTGTACAGGGTGAGATCCCAGCGGATGCCGATCTGAAAACACTGATCGGCAACGGCTATCTGGTGATTACCATTACCCCAGCCGAAGGTGAGCGTTATCAGGGCGTGGTCGGTCTGGAAGGCGATACGCTGGCGGCATGCCTGGAAGATTACTTCCAGCGTTCCGAACAGCTGCCTACTCGTCTGATTATCCGTACCGGTGAGTCTGAGGGTAAACCAGCCGCAGGCGGTATGTTATTGCAGGTGATGCCCGCGCAGAACGCCCAGGCGGACGATTTCGACCATCTGGCGGCGCTGACCGACACCATCAAGGCCGAAGAGCTGTTCACGCTGCCGGCCAACGATGTGCTGTGGCGTTTGTACCACGAAGAAGAGGTGACGCTGTACGACCCGCAGGGCGTAGAGTTCAAGTGTACCTGTTCTCGCGAACGCTGTGCAGGCGCGCTGAAAACGCTGCCGGATGAAGAGATCAACAGCATTCTGGAAGAAGAAGGCGAGATCGATATGCACTGCGACTACTGCGGTAGCCACTACGTGTTTAACGCGATGGATATCTCCGAGATTCGTAATAACGCTTCTCCGGCGGATCCGCAGGTGCATTAATTCTGCCGTTCGGGACGTAGGCCTGATGCGCGTAGCGCTATCAGGCCTACTCTGATCGAATAAGTTTAGCGCCGATACTCCAGCACCACCGTTTCATCCCCAGCGTCATATCCTGCCACGCCTTCGGCTTCGCGCCCACTTTGCCCTCTTCCGCCGCCCGTAGCAGCTTCTCTTTATTTACCCCGCAGGCAGCGTTGCGCTGGCTTTAAACTCCCAGCCTTTTGCCCCCTGACCAAACACCAGCACGGTGCGATCGCCAAACGCGTACAAGACCTGTTCCGGCTGGCCGTCACCGTTAAGATCCAGACTGACCAGCACGCAGCTATCGACGTCGCTGCAGGATTCCACCAGATAGCGGCGTTCTATAATCGCAGCCCACAGCGCGGCGTCCGGTGACTGGCTGCCAGGCGCCACGACAACGTTTTTCGCCAGCATCGGCGGCGTCAGTTTTTCTGTCGGAGTGAGATCGCCATTGAGCAGCCGCGTCAGTTGCCTCTGTCGCCTGGCGTCCTGGGTAAATTCCGGATCTTTTTGCAGTATAAGCAGCGCTTCACGCCCCGGTTTACCGCTGTGTGAAAGCATATACAGACTGACCTGATCGGCGTTAATTTTGCCCTCATGATAGCGCGCCATATGGCTATTCACGCTAATGCGCCAGCTGTCGAGAACCGGCGTATAGAGCAGTACCAGCAGCGCCAGCGCCAGTAGCGAGACCACCAGATGCACCTGGCCCATCAGCGGAGAAGGATCTTCCCGGCGGCGCAGCAGACTCAGCACATAGCCCAGCGACCAGACCAGCAAGACCACCACCACCAGCGTGCCGTGCAGGCGCTCCGACGTCCAGCCGTACTGCCCGATTCTCATCCACAGCGCCCAGCCGGCAATCGCCGCATACACCGGCGTAAGCACCATCGCCGTAATGATGAGATAGCGCAGCGGCCGTGGATAGCTCAATTGCGATTGCTGCGGCTGCCAAACCATCGCCGTCAGCAACAGCTGACTCAGCGCTAAGGTGATCAGCAGCAGCGCGGCGGACACGCGCTGCGAAATCACCGTCAGCCCGGTAAACGCCAACGTCACGAGGAACAGAATAGCCAGCAGCGAAACTAACGGCAGCAGGCCAGTAGCAAGCAGAGTCAGCAGCTTATGAATGGCGCTCACCAGCCGCATGTTCTGCCGCGCCAGAATCACCGTCAGCGCCGTTACCAGGCCAATAACGAGGTAAATAAACCATTCCGTCTCAAAGAACAGATGAGAGAAGAAGGTAATATTCGCCAGCTCAAACAGCCCGCTCCACAGCAGGAAGATGAGCCAGACCAGACCATTAGCGACGCCAATCAGCAGCAGCGTCAGCGCGTTCTGCCACTGTTGATCATAGAAATGCACATAGCGATAGCTTCCCGGATGGGGTGGAGCTGAAACTGTATCCACGGCAAAATCATTAGCGCCATCAACAGTAAACACCAACCATAACGGAACAGGGCATCGTACTGCCGCCATGAATCATCGCCGTTGAGGTTGCTTTTCAGCCATCCGCTCATAGCGAGGACGACCGCCAGAATAACGGCCAGCCAGCCCACAGCGCGCGCTGGCGAAACGAGATGACGCTAAACAGCAGCACAGAAGATAATGCCAGGCTGCCGGGCAATCCATAAAATATCCACCAACCAGGGTGAGGAATAAGCTCAGTCACCAGCAGGTAGCACAGCAACCCTTGTACCAGGCCGGTTAGCACCATGCCCAGCGGGTTGGCGAGGAAAGCGGTGTCACAGTATCCATATCAGTGTCCCTGCTTCAGGATAGGGTAAATAGAGTATCTCATTGAACGAAACAGAACCGAAATACGCTGTATCGACAGGCGAGGTGAATCGATTTTTGTTCTGAAAGCATTACGTAATTTTCTTTCATAAATGCGATTACATTCACATTTACGCTGTCAATTAAACCATTTTGTAACCATTTAAGAACATTCGTGCCAAATACGCGGTGTTTCCTGTCATAATCCCTGTCGCTTCGTGACAGGAGTCACAATGTTTTCGTAAGTAAGACGTTTGTCGGGATACGTAAATCTATGAGCCTGGTCGCGGTCAACACCCCTAAAATACCCATAGAATTTATGGTAGTACATATTGGCTAAGGAGCAGTGAAATGCGCAACGGTATAACCCGCAGGACCTCAAGGCTTATGGTATTAACGACGTACAGGATATCGTCTACAACCCCGATTACGATACATTGTATCAAGAAGAACTCGATCCTAACCTGGAAGGTTATGAGCGTGGTGTACTGACGAACCTGGGAGCAATTTCTGTCGACACCGGTATCTTTACTGGCCGTTCTCCGAAGGACAAATACATTGTTCGCGATGACACAACCCGCGACACCGTGTGGTGGTCTGATAAGGGCAACGGAAAAAATGACAATAAGCCTCTGTCACCTGAAATCTGGCAACATCTGAAAGGCCTGGTGTCAGAACAGCTGTCCGGCAAACGTCTGTTTATCATTGACGCCTTCTGCGGCGCTAATGAAGACACCCGTCTGTCCGTCCGTTTTATCACCGAGGTGGCCTGGCAGGCGCACTTCGTCAAAAACATGTTTATTCGCCCAACCGATGAAGAGCTGAAGACGTTTAAACCTGACTTTATCGTTATGAACGGCGCGAAGTGCACCAACCCGCAGTGGAAAGAACAGGGTCTCAACTCGGAAAACTTCATCGCGTTTAACCTGACGGAACGTATCCAGCTGATTGGCGGGACCTGGTACGGCGGCGAAATGAAAAAGGGTATGTTCTCCATCATGAACTACCTGCTGCCGCTGCAGGGCATTGCGTCCATGCACTGTTCCGCGAACGTCGGCGAGAAAGGCGATGTGGCCGTGTTCTTCGGCCTCTCCGGCACCGGTAAAACCACCCTGTCTACCGACCCGAAACGTCGTCTGATTGGCGATGACGAACACGGCTGGGATGACGACGGCGTGTTTAACTTTGAAGGCGGCTGCTACGCCAAAACCATTAAGCTGTCGGAAGCGGCTGAGCCGGATATCTACCACGCCATTCGCCGCGACGCGCTGCTGGAAAACGTGGTGGTGCGTGAAGACGGCAGCATCGACTTCGACGACGGCTCAAAAACCGAAAACACCCGCGTTTCCTACCCGATTTATCACATCGATAATATCGTCAAGCCGGTGTCAAAAGCGGGCCACGCGACCAAAGTTATCTTCCTGACTGCCGATGCGTTCGGCGTACTGCCGCCGGTTTCGCGCCTCACCGCCGACCAGACGCAGTACCACTTCCTGTCTGGCTTCACCGCGAAGCTGGCGGGTACCGAGCGTGGCGTCACCGAACCGACGCCAACCTTCTCCGCCTGTTTCGGCGCGGCGTTCCTGTCGCTGCACCCAACGCAGTATGCGGAAGTGCTGGTGAAACGCATGCAGGCGGCGGGCGCTCAGGCCTACCTGGTGAACACCGGCTGGAACGGCACCGGCAAACGTATCTCCATCCAGAATACGCGCGCCATCATTGATGCCATCCTCGACGGTTCGCTGGATAACGCCGAAACCTTCACCCTGCCGATGTTTAACCTGCAGATCCCAACCGCGCTGCCGGGCGTCGACACCCACATCCTCGATCCGCGTAACACCTACGGTTCGCCGGAGCAGTGGCAGGAGAAGGCCGAAACGCTGGCGAAATTGTTCAAAGAGAACTTTGAGAAATACACCGACACGCCAGCTGGCGCCGCGCTGGTCAGCGCAGGGCCGCAGCTGTAAGTACCGTTGGATTGCCCGGTGGCGCGATGCTTACCGGGCCTACAAACAAAAACCGCCGGGGTTTTCCCCAGCGGTTTTTTTTAGCTTTCTTTGCTGCCCGATGGCATCTGGCCTGCCGGTATTGGCAGCCAGGCGCGAATCAACAGCCCACCCCGCTCGCTGGTGTCTAACTCCAGCAGTCCGTTGTGGTTATCAATGATGCGCTGCACAATCGCCAGCCCCAGCCCTGTTCCACTGATGGTACGGGCGCTATCGCCACGCACAAACGGCTGGAACAGATGCTTACGCTGCTCGGGCTTGATGCCCGGGCCGTCATCTTCCACCTGGAACCAGGCGCGATGCGCTTCACGGCCGCTGCTGACTTTAATCCAGCCGTTACCGTAACGGGCCGCGTTCACCACCATATTGGCCAGCGCGCGCTTGATGGACAGCGGATGCACACGCACCGGGATATCGCCATCCAGCAGGTTGGTGGCGATTTCACGCTCGTAGCCGCTTTCCGCTGCAATCACCTCACCGAGAACGGTGTTGAGATCGATAAACTCCAGCGGCATCTCCTGACCGGTACGCAGGTAATCAATAAACTGCTCGATGATGGCGTTGCACTCTTCGATATCTTTATTGATTGATTCCGCCAGATAGCCGTCCTGCTCGCCCATCATCTCGGTTGCCAGACGAATACGCGTGAGCGGCGTACGCAGATCGTGACTGACGCCCGCCATGAGCAGCGTACGGTCATCCGACAGCTGCTTCACGCCAGCGGCCATATGGTTAAAGGCCCGGGTCACCGAACGCACCTCCGACGCGCCATACTCGCGCAGCGGCGGCGGAATAATCCCTTTACCGACCTGAAGCGCCGCGTGCTCCAGGTCGACCAGGGGTCGGTTCTGGATGCGGATAAACAGCCATGCGCCGCCTATCGCCAGCAGCATAATCGCCAGGGTGTAACGGAACAGTGGGGAGAAGTCTCCCTGATGGATCTCGGTCAGCGGCACGCGCACCCAGATATTGGGCGACAGCCAGGTCTTCAACCACACAACCGGGGAGCTTTTATTAACTTCGACGCGCACTTCGGTCGGCCCGCCGAGCTGCTGAGCCATCTGCTGACTCAGAAACTCATAGTGCTGCGCCCAGCGCAGGCCAGCCTCTTCTGCGGCTTCATCGGAATAGAGCGAAATGCCCAGTTCGCGATAGATCTCGCGGCGAAACGCCGGCGGCACGACCAGCTGCGTGCCGTCCTCCAGCTGCAGTTTATCGGTCATCAGCATACGCACTTCGTAGGCTAAGACTTTATTAAACTGCTGCAGGCTGGGCAGAATCGCGAAATTCAACACCACCAGATAGGTTGTCACCAGGCTGACGAACAGCAAGGTGACAATCAGCAATAATGTGCGGGCAAATGAACTTCGTGGCGAGAAGCGCAGTCGCCTCATGCTTTAGAGCCGTCCGGGACAAACACGTAGCCCAGACCCCATACGGTCTGAATATAGCGCGGGTGCGCCGGATCTTCTTCAACCATACGACGTAAGCGGGAGATCTGCACGTCGATGGAACGTTCCATCGCCGAGTATTCACGACCACGCGCCAGGTTCATCAGCTTGTCACGAGACAGCGGCTCGCGCGGGTGGCTCACCAGCGCTTTCAGCACCGCAAACTCACCGCTGGTCAGCGGCATCGGCTCGTCTTCACGGAACATTTCGCGGGTACCGAGGTTCAGCTTGAACTTACCAAAGGCAATAACCGCTTCTTCCTGAGAAGGCGCGCCCGGCAGTTCGTTCGCCTGACGGCGCAGCACGGCACGGATACGGGCCAGCAGTTCACGCGGGTTGAACGGTTTCGGAATGTAGTCGTCGGCGCCGATTTCCAGGCCCACGATACGGTCAACTTCTTCCCCTTTCGCCGTCACCATAATGATCGGCATCGGGTTGCTTTGGCTGCGCAGGCGGCGGCAGATGGAGAGGCCATCTTCACCCGGCAGCATGAGATCCAACACCATCAGATGGAAGGATTCACGGGTCAGCAATCTGTCCATCTGTTCGGCGTTAGCCACGCTTCGAACCTGGAAACCCTGCTCGGTCAGATAACGCTCCAGTAACGCGCGCAGGCGCATGTCGTCATCCACAACAAGAATCTTATAATTCTCTTGCATTGTTTTTACTCCCAAAGGTTCGCAACAATTAATCAGCATGTATTCTCAAAAAAGCCTGCGCTTGCGACCAGCTAAATCTGGTATAAATTCCAGGCTAAATTGTTACAAAGCATATTTAACAGCGAGTTAAGTATACAATGAATCTTAATACACATTATTTATTCTGTCGGTATGCTCACGTAATACGTATTGTGCGCATTATTTCCTCGGCAGCCAGGTAAGCACTTAAGATGAAAACACCGTTGATCACCCGTGAAGGGTACGAAAAGCTCAAACAAGAGATGGATTATCTCTGGCGCGAAGAGCGCCCGGAGGTCACCAAAAAAGTGACCTGGGCCGCGAGCCTTGGCGATCGCAGTGAAAACGCTGACTACCAGTATAATAAAAAACGCTTAAGGGAGATTGACCGCCGCGTTCGTTATTTAACCAAGTGTCTGGAAAATCTGCGTATCGTCGATTACTCGCCGCAGCAGGAAGGCAAAGTCTTTTTTGGCGCGTGGGTAGAGATTGAAAACGACGACGGCGATACCAAGCGTTTTCGCATTGTCGGCTACGACGAGATTTTTGGCCGCAAGGACTACATTTCGATCGACTCGCCAATGGCCCGTGCGCTATTGAAAAAAGAGGTCGGCGATCTCGCGGTCGTCAACACGCCAGCGGGTGAGGCCAGCTGGTACGTAAATGCGATCGATTACGTAAAATAACGCCGGAACAATCCGAAGCCCCCGCTGATGACTGGCATTTTTGCCAGTCAATCCGTATAACTGTCCCCTGATTTTATGACCTAACAGTGAAACCAAGCCATGATGAATGATTCGCTCTGCCGCATTATTGCGGGTGAACTTCAGGCCAGAGCCGAACAGGTGGAAGCCGCCGTTCGCCTGCTTGATGAAGGGAACACCGTGCCGTTTATTGCACGTTATCGTAAGGAAATCACCGGCGGACTGGATGACACGCAGTTGCGTAATCTGGAAACTCGCCTGGGGTATTTGCGTGAGCTGGAAGACCGTCGTCAGGTCATTCTGAAATCCATCGGTGAGCAGGGCAAGCTGACCGAAGCGCTGGAAAAAGCCATCAACGGCACGCTCAACAAGACCGAGCTGGAAGACCTCTACTTACCGTATAAACAGAAGCGCCGCACCCGCGGGCAAATTGCCATTGAAGCAGGCCTTGAGCCGCTGGCCGATCTACTGTGGAGCGAACCGTCTCACGACCCGGAAACCGAGGCGGCGAAATTTATCGATGCCGATAAGGGCGTCGCGGATACCAAAGCGGCCCTCGACGGCGCGCGCTATATCCTGATGGAACGCTTCGCGGAAGATGCCGGCCTGCTGGCGAAAGTGCGCGACTACCTGTGGAAGAACGCCCATCTGGTGGCCAAAGTGGTCAGCGGTAAGGAAGAAGAAGGCGCGAAGTTCCGCGACTACTTCGACCATCACGAACCGATTTCCACCACTCCTTCCCACCGCGCGCTGGCGATGTTCCGCGGGCGCAACGAAGGTATCCTGCAACTCTCTCTCAACGCCGATCCGCAGTTCGACGAGCCGCCGAAAGAGAGCCACTGCGAACAGATTATTATCGATCACCTCGGCCTGCGCCTGAACAACGCCCCGGCGGATAGCTGGCGCAAAGGCGTGGTGAGCTGGACCTGGCGCATCAAAGTGCTGATGCACCTTGAAACCGAGCTGATGGGCACCGTGCGCGAACGCGCGGAAGATGAAGCCATCAACGTCTTCGCCCGTAACCTCCACGATCTGCTGATGGCTGCACCGGCCGGCCTGCGCGCCACCATGGGCCTCGACCCTGGTCTGCGTACCGGCGTGAAGGTGGCGGTGGTGGACGGCACCGGCAAGCTGGTGGCGACGGATACCATCTACCCGCACACCGGGCAGGCGGCGAAAGCGGCGGTCGCCGTGGCGGCGCTGTGCGAAAAACACAACGTGGAGTTGGTGGCGATCGGTAACGGTACCGCCTCACGCGAAACCGAGCGTTTCTTCCTCGATGTGCAGAAACAGTTCCCACAGGTCACCGCGCAGAAGGTGATCGTCAGCGAAGCAGGCGCTTCGGTGTATTCCGCTTCCGAACTGGCGGCGCAGGAATTCCCGGATCTCGACGTTTCCCTGCGCGGCGCGGTGTCTATCGCCCGTCGTCTGCAGGACCCACTGGCCGAGCTGGTGAAAATCGACCCGAAATCCATCGGTGTGGGCCAATATCAGCATGACGTCAGCCAGACGCAGCTGGCGCGTAAGCTGGATGCGGTCGTCGAGGACTGCGTGAACGCCGTTGGCGTAGACTTGAACACCGCCTCCGTGCCGCTGCTGACCCGCGTCGCGGGCCTGACGCGCATGATGGCGCAGAACATCGTCGCCTGGCGCGATGAGAATGGCCAGTTCCAGAACCGCCAGCAGTTGCTGAAGGTAAGTCGTCTGGGCCGAAAGCGTTCGAGCAGTGCGCGGGCTTCCTGCGCATCAACCACGGCGATAACCCGCTGGACGCATCCACCGTACACCCGGAAGCCTACCCGGTCGTTGAACGCATTCTGGCGGCCACCCAGCAGGCGCTGAAAGATCTGATGGGCAACAGCAGTGAACTTCGCGGCCTGAAAGCCTCTGAGTTTACCGACGAACGTTTTGGCGTACCGACCGTCACCGACATCATCAAAGAGCTGGAAAAACCGGGCCGCGACCCGCGTCCGGAATTTAAAACCGCGAAGTTCGCCGATGGCGTCGAAACCATGAACGACCTGCTGCCGGGAATGATCCTCGAAGGCGCGGTGACCAACGTCACCAACTTTGGCGCCTTTGTCGATATCGGCGTGCATCAGGACGGCCTGGTGCATATCTCCTCGCTGGCGGATAAATTCGTCGAAGATCCACACACCGTGGTGAAAGCGGGCGATATCGTCAAAGTGAAGGTGCTGGAGGTCGATTTGCAGCGTAAGCGTATCGCCCTGACCATGCGTCTGGATGAGCAGCCGGGTGAAACCAACGCCCGTCGCGGCGGCGGTAATGACCGTCCGCAGAACAGCGGACGTCCAACGGCGAAAGCGGCCAAGCCGCGCGGCCGTGAAGCTCAGCCTGCCGGTAACAGCGCCATGATGGACGCTTTAGCCGCAGCAATGGGTAAAAAACGCTAATCGATAAACGCCTTATCCAGCCTTCATGGGGATAAGGCGTTTTACACCACCAGCCGTGACGCATTCGCTTCGCGCCTTATCTCGCCCTCAGTAATTAATATTTTCGCGCAACTTTTAATAATAAACCGCATCACGTTTTATTTTATTAACCAATGAAACCTTAATTAAACATTAAGCGATGTAAATATCGGTTAATTGATTTATCGCTACAATGCGTTGCTTGAGTAATATCAAAAAAAGTGCAAATAGTGCGCAAAACTCCCACCAACCGCATATTATGTATTGATGATAAAAACCATTCTCATTATCATCATTTGCAGTGCATTTTATTCTTTATTCGTTGACGATGCCCTTGCCGCCATCAGGCCGCACGCGGGCACTCCCTCGTCCAGCTAGCGATAAAACAAGTAGGTTCTATGCAATTTACACCGGATACTGCGTGGAAGATTGTTGGTTTCTCCCGCGAAATTAGCCCAGCCTATCGGCAGAAACTCCTCTCATTGGGCATGCTGCCTGGCTCATCATTCCATGTCGTTCGCGTTGCGCCCTTGGGTGACCCCATTCATATTGAAACCCGTCGCGTAAGCCTGGTACTGCGTAAAAAAGATCTCGCGCTAATCGAATTAGAACCTGTCGCGTAATGACTTCAGCCCGGTAATAAGAGTCTGAAAAATGAAAAAATTAACCATCGGTCTAATTGGTAATCCTAATTCCGGCAAGACAACCTTATTCAATCAGCTGACCGGCGCGCGCCAGCGCGTAGGCAACTGGGCGGGTGTGACGGTTGAACGTAAAGAAGGCTCTTTCGCCACCACCGATCATCAGGTCACCCTTGTCGACCTGCCGGGCACCTACTCGCTGACCACTATCTCGTCACAAACCTCGCTGGATGAACAAATCGCCTGCCACTACATTCTCAGCGGCGATGCCGACCTGCTGATTAACGTGGTCGACGCCTCCAACCTGGAACGTAACCTGTATTTGACGCTGCAATTACTCGAGCTGGGCATTCCGTGCGTGGTCGCGCTGAACATGCTGGATATCGCCGAGAAGCAGCAGATTCGCATCGATGTCGACGCCCTTTCCGCTCGCCTTGGCTGCCCGGTGGTACCGCTGGTATCGACCCGCGCCCGCGGCATTGAAGCGCTGAAAATGGCGATTGATCGCCACAAGGGCAATCAGCCGCTGGAGCTGGTGCACTACCCGCAGCCGCTGCTGCGTGAAGCCGATAATCTGGCCAAAGAGATGGCGCAGGACATTCCGGAACGCCAGCGCCATTGGCTGGGTATGCAGATGCTGGAAGGCGATATCTACAGCCGCGCCTACGCCGGCGATGCGGCGCATAAGCTGGACGTTTCACTGGCGCACCTGAGCGAAGAGCTGGACGATCCCGCGCTGCATATCGCCGACGCTCGCTACCAGAGCATCGCCGCTATCTGCGACGCCGTCAGCAATACGCTGACCGCCGAACCAAGCCGTTTTACCGCCGCGCTGGATAAAATCGTCCTCAACCGCGTGCTGGGGCTACCGGTCTTTCTGTTCGTGATGTACCTGATGTTCCTGCTGGCGATTAACATCGGCGGCGCCTTACAGCCCATCTTTGACGGCGGCTCGGTAGCGCTCTTTATTCATGGTATTCAATGGATTGGCTACACCCTGCACTTCCCGGACTGGCTGACCGTATTCCTGGCGCAGGGGCTCGGCGGCGGTATCAACACCGTTCTGCCGCTGGTGCCGCAAATCGGCATGATGTACCTGTTCCTCTCGTTCCTTGAAGACTCCGGCTATATGGCTCGCGCCGCCTTCGTCATGGACCGCCTGATGCAGGCGCTTGGTCTGCCGGGGAAATCCTTTGTGCCGCTGATCGTCGGCTTCGGCTGTAACGTGCCGTCGGTGATGGGCGCCCGTACGCTGGATGCCCGCGTGAACGCCTGATGACCATTATGATGGCGCCGTTTATGTCCTGCGGCGCGCGTCTGGCTATCTTCGCGGTCTTCGCCGCGGCCTTCTTCGGCCAGGGCGGCGCACTGGTGGTCTTCTCGCTCTATGTGTTGGGGATCGTTATCGCCATCCTCACCGGCCTGATGCTCAAATACACCATCATGCGTGGCGAAGCCTCGCCGTTCGTCATGGAACTGCCGGTCTACCACGTACCGCACATCAAAAGCCTGTTCATCCAGACCTGGCAGCGCCTGAAAGGCTTCGTGCTGCGCGCCGGTAAAGTTATCGTGATCGTCAGTATTTTCCTGAGCGCACTGAACAGCTTCTCGTTCAGCGGCAAGATCGTCGACAACATCAACGACTCGGCGCTGGCCTCTGTCAGCCGCGCGATTACGCCAGTGTTTAAACCGATTGGCGTGCATGAAGATAACTGGCAAGCCACCGTCGGCCTGTTTACCGGGGCGATGGCAAAAGAAGTGGTGGTGGGGACGCTGAACACCCTCTACACCGCTGAAGACATCCAGAACGAAGCGTTCAACCCGCAGGAATTCCATCTCGGTGATGAACTGCTGGGCGCGCTCGATGAAACCTGGCAAGGCCTGAAAGACACCTTCAGCCTCAGCGTACTGGCCAACCCCATCGAAGCCAGCAAAGGCGATGGCGAGATGGAAACCGGCGCAATGGGCGTGATGGGCAGCAAATTCGGCAGCGCGGCGGCAGCGTACAGCTACCTGATTTTCGTGTTGCTCTACATTCCGTGCATTTCGGTAATGGGGCGATAGCCCGTGAATCGAGCCGTGGCTGGATGACGTTCTCCATTCTGTGGGGCTGAATATCGCCTACTCGCTGTCCACGCTCTACTACCAGACAGTCAGCTTCAGCCAGCATCCACGCTACAGCCTGGTGTGCATTCTGGCGGTGATTCTGTTCAACATTGTGGTGCTCGGTCTGCTGCGCCGCGCCCGTAGCCGGGTGGATGTCTCCCTGCTGGCGACGCGCAAAACGCCGACGTCCTGCTGCTCCAGCCCGGCTGGCGATTGCCACTAAGGAGCGATGATGGCGTCATTGATCGAAATACGCGACACGCTGGCCCTGCAAGGACGCATGGAAGCCTCACAGCTCAGCGCCCAACTGCATACGCCGCAAGCGTTAGTTGACGCCATGCTGAGCCGCTTAGAAGCGATGGGAAAAGTGGTGAAAATTCAGGAAGACGCTGATGGCTGCCTGAGCGGTAGCTGCAAAAGCTGCCCGGAAGGCAAAGCGTGCCTGCGTGAGTGGTGGGCGCTACGTTAAGAGGTTATCCCCGACGCTGTCAGCAGCGTCGGGAGTAAAAGGCAAACTTACTTGTAGACGTCCGCGTTACCGTGGACGGTTTTTTCGTTTTTCCCACCCGCAATAATCACATAATACTTACCACCCAGCTCATCCGCCTTTTTCGACAGATCGCGCTTCGCATCCATTGGCGAAGTAGTACGCGAGGTGGTGATGTTGCCGATTTTCGTCAGCTTAAGCTTGGCAACATCTTCCTTCTGGATCTCTTTAGCAGCAAACGCACCAAACGACAGGGAGCCAATCACCAGAGATGCAACAATACCTGTAACAAATTTCATAGCCTCTACTCTCCTTAGGGTTGTTATTTGCGCTGCGCGGGTGCGCGAAATAATCACCTGCCGCAACAGCTTAAGTATTGCTATGAATATCTTTTTTACCACGTCCGCACAGAATTATTTCTCAATTTGCTTTTTCAACGCCACCAAGGGTGCGCAAAACGCCTGCGGATGAGAGATAAACGGCGCATGGGCCGCTTTGTCAAAAATAAGCGATTCGCTCCGCGGCCACAGCGCATCCAGCTGCGGGACAATCTTGCGCGGCACCAGGCCATCGAGTCGGCCATACAGGCGCAGGAACGGTAAATCCAGCGCCGTCAGCGGCTCGCGTAGATCTGCGGTTTTGAGGATCTCCAGGCCGCCGTTGAGCGCCTCAGACGACGGCATCGGCAGCGACAACACCGCTTGTTTCAGCGCACGAGCATCCTGTCGGGCACTTTCGGTGCCTAAGGTTTGCAACGCCAGGAAACGTTCAACGGTACGCTGAAAATCTTCGCTCAACTGCTGCTGAAAGCCGCTGAGCACTTCCGGCTTAATGCCCGGCCACTCATCCTGCGCGCTAAAGCAAGGAGACGACGCCACGGTAACCAATGCCTGCACGCGCGTTGGGTGGTTCAAGGCAATCTGGCTCGCCACCAGCCCTCCCAGGCTCCAGCCCAGCCAGATGGCCCGCTCAGGGGCATTTTCCAGCACCTTATCCGCCATCGCTTCCAGCGTCATGGCCCCCATTCACCGCTACGTCCGTAACCCGGCAGGTCGACCAAGTGCAGCGTAAAATGCGCGCTCAATTCCGGCGTGATGCAATCCCAGACCTGTGCATTCAGCCCCCATCCGTGCAGCAGCACAAGATGACAATTTCCTTCGCCCGTGGTTTGCCACCAGATGTCGTTCATCAGCTATCGTTCTCGTTTCTTCGCTTAAGGAGGGATTATGCTAACAGTCCACGGCGCGTGCTGGCTATGCCAAATGCCGCTGGCGCTGCCTGCGTGGGGCATCTGTTCGCGCTGCGCCAAAACGCTGTTTGCGCACGGGAGCCATTGTCCGCAGTGCGGCCTGCCGGCAGAAAACGCCAGAATCCCCTGCGGCCGCTGCCTGCAAAAACCGCCGCCATGGCAGCGGCTGGTGGCGATTAACGACTATCGTCCTCCGCTCAGTCAGTTAATCCACCGCTTCAAGTTCAGCGGTAACCCAGAGCTGGCATCCACGCTGGCGCGTCTCCTGTTGCTGGCCGTTCGTCAACGTACCGACCTGCCCGCTCCTGTGCAGCTTATCAGCGTTCCGTTGTGGCAGCGCCGTCACTGGCGGCGAGGCTATAATCAAAGCGAGCTGCTCTGTCGTGCGCTGGCACGCTGGTTACACGCTGATTATCAGCCCGGGCTGTCACGCGTATTCGCCCAACGGCGACCCAGCATCAGCTCAGCGCCCGGTTGCGCAAGCACAACCTGAAAAATGCTTTCCAGCTTGAATTATCTATACGTGGGCGCCATATGGTGATTGTGGATGATGTGGTCACGACGGGGAGTACCGTGGCTGAAATTTCCCGCCTGCTTTTGCGAAACGGCGCGGCGAGCGTTCAGGTATGGTGTCTGTGCCGCACCTTGTAGACCCCAGCGATGGGCGTATTATAACCAACTAAAGTAGTCAACTATTAGGTCAAAGCTATGATCCGTATTTCCGATACTGCGCAAGCGCACTTTGCCAAACTTCTGCAAAATCAGGAAGAAGGGACACAAATCCGCGTATTTGTGATTAACCCTGGTACGCCTAACGCAGAATGCGGCGTTTCTTACTGCCCGCCGGATGCGGTGGAAGCAAGTGATACAGCCCTGAAATTTGAACAGCTCACCGCCTATGTCGACGAGCTGAGCGCTCCGTATCTGGAAGATGCGGAAATCGATTTTGTCACCGACCAGCTCGGCTCTCAGCTAACGCTGAAAGCACCGAACGCCAAAATGCGCAAAGTGTCCGACGACGCCCCGCTGATGGAGCGCGTGGAGTACATGCTGCAATCACAGGTTAACCCGCAGCTCGCCGGCCACGGTGGTCGCGTGTCGCTGATGGAAATCACCGAAGATGGCTATGCCATTCTGCAATTTGGCGGCGGGTGTAACGGCTGCTCAATGATCGATGTCACCCTGAAAGATGGCATTGAAAAGCAGCTGCTGGCCGAGTTCCCGGACCTGAAAGGCGTACGCGATCTGACCGAACACCAGCGCGGCGAGCACTCTTACTACTAAGATGTTTCGCGATCGTCCCGGGCGAGGCGCTTACGCCGACCCGGGGATTTTCTCTGCTCTCCGGCTGCACAATCTTTCGCCATAGCGTAATGTTACCGCGCAACATTCCTCGCAAATTTCTGCTCGAAAAACAGCAATAACCCTACCAATTATTTGACTACCGTCGCAGATTTCACATTTCAATGCACAGGGTTATTCTCAACCTCCACATGTTACCCGTATCATCGCAACACACACCACCGCGTTAAATAAATAGCCAGCTATCCTTTGTCTGAGTCATACAACAGACGGTGGCGTGAAGAAGTCAGTACCTATTCCCTCTGTAGGGACAATTGGAAGTTGTCGCAACAACAGTGACGTTACCCATAACAAATTAAAGGCTGGATAAGTTATGCCATTAATCATCGTAGCTATCGGGGTTATCCTCTTATTACTGCTGATGATCCGTTTCAAAATGAACGGGTTTATCGCTCTGGTGCTGGTGGCGTTAGCCGTCGGCTTAATGCAGGGCATGCCGCTGGACAAAGTGATCGTGTCGATTAAAAACGGCGTCGGCGGCACCCTTGGCAGCCTGGCGCTGATTATGGGCTTTGGCGCCATGCTCGGCAAAATGCTGGCCGACTGCGGCGGCGCGCAGCGTATTGCCACCACGCTTATCGACAAATTTGGCCGCAAGTACATTCAGTGGGCGGTCGTACTGACCGGTTTCACCGTCGGCTTCGCGCTGTTCTACGAAGTGGGCTTCGTGCTGCTGCTGCCGCTGGTCTTCACCATTGCCGCCAACGCGCGTATTCCGCTGCTGTACGTCGGCGTGCCGATGGCTGCCGCGCTCTCGGTGACCCATGGCTTCCTGCCTCCGCACCCGGGCCCGACTGCTATCGCCACCATCTTCCACGCAGACATGGGTAAAACCCTGCTGTACGGCACCCTGCTGGCGATTCCGACCGTCATTCTGGCAGGCCCGGTTTACGCACGCTGCCTGAAAAGCATCGACAAGCCGATCCCGGAAGGTCTGCACAACCCGAAAACCTTCACCGATGAAGAGATGCCGTCCTTTGGCGTGAGCGTCTGGACCTCTCTGGTGCCGGTTATCCTGATGGCGATGCGCGCCGTGGCTGAGATGGTGCTGCCGAAAGGCCACGCGCTGCTGCCTGCCGCTGAGTTCTTCGGTGACCCGGTGATGGCAACGCTGATCGCCGTGCTGATCGCTATCTTCACCTTCGGTCTGAACCGTGGCCGCTCAATGGATGACATCAACGATACGCTGATCTCCTCCATTAAAATCATTGCCATGATGCTGCTGATCATCGGCGGCGGCGGCGCCTTCAAGCAGGTGCTGGTCGACTCCGGCGTAGATAAGTACATCGCGTCTATCATGCACGAGTCCAACGTATCTCCGCTGTTTATGGCATGGTCTATCGCTGCCGTTCTGCGTATCGCGCTGGGCTCCGCGACCGTTGCCGCCATCACCGCGGGCGGTATTGCCGCTCCGCTGATTGCCACCACCGGCGTGAGCCCGGAGCTGATGGTTATCGCGGTAGGTTCCGGTTCCGTTATCTTCTCCCACGTGAACGATCCAGGCTTCTGGCTGTTCAAGGAGTACTTCAACCTGACCATCGGTGAGACCATCAAGTCCTGGTCAATGCTGGAAACCATTATCTCGGTTTGCGGTCTGGTCGGTTGTCTGCTGTTGGGGATGGTGGTGTAACACCACGAAATCTCGAAATAAAAACGCCGGGCTTTCCCGGCGTTTTTTTATGGCTAGATATGATGGTTACTTCTTCTTGCTCGCCGCTTTCCGGCGCTTATCCAAATCTTTAATCAGCTTGTTCACACTCTCATCGGCAAACATCGCCTCCAGCGTTGTCGTAAGCTTGCGTCGCCAGTTCGGATACTCGGTGCTGGTGCCGGGAATATTGACCGGCGCGGACATCTGCAGCCAGTCTTCCGGCTGTAGGCCCAGCAGCGCGCTGTTGCTGTCCGCGATATAACGCTGCATGCCGCGGCTCAGGGTTGAAGTCATCGACATCAGCGACGCCTTATGCCCTGCGCGTTTAGGCAGCGCGCCATATTTATGCAGCGCGTCTAGCAGCCCTGCTTCGCCAGTTCACGGTCCTGATACAGCCCACGCAATACGTCTGCGTCCGGGTAGAGACCCAACGCATTGCCCAGCGTCAGATCGCCGCTTTCCCAGTAACCGCGTAGCGTCGGCAGGTCATGGGTCGTGGCCACGGCCATTGACTGTTCCGGATAGGCTTTCGGCGCACGGAACGTCTTCTCACTGTCGTTCTCAAAATAGAGCACTTTGTACGAGTAGACGCCGCTCTTACGCAGCTTGCCGACGATTTCCACCGGCACCGTCCCCAGATCTTCGCCAATGACCATGCAGCGATGACGTTTACTTTCCAGCGCCAGAATCGACAGCAGCGCATCCACCGGATACTGCACGTAAGCACCGTGATCGGCAGTTTCGCCGTACGGAATCCACCACAGGCGCAGCACGGACATCACGTGGTCGATACGCAGCGCGCCGCAGTTTTTCATGTTGGCGCGCAGCAGCTCGATAAACGGTTCATAAGCACGCGCGGCGATGATATGCGGATCCATCGGCGGCAGGCCCCAGTTCTGCCCCAGCGGCCCAAGGATATCCGGCGGCGCGCCGACGGAGGCCTTCAGGCAGTAGAGTTCACGATCACACCAGGTTTCGGCGCCGCCTTCGGCTACCCTACCGCCAGGTCGCGGTAGAGGCCAATCGGCATGGCGTCGCGCTGGCTGGTTTCCCAGCACTCGGCAAACTGGGTGTAGGCCAGCCACTGTAGCCAAAGGTAGAAATCGACTTCGTCGGCATGCTGTTGACAAAATGCGTGCACTTCCGGGCTTTCGATATTCTGATACGCCTTCGGCCAGGCCGGCCAGCCCAGCGCAGCTTATCTTCTTTCACCTGATGAGCGTGCAGCGCGTCAAACGCCGCCTGCCAGTACAGGCTTTCGCCCTCTTTATCAACAAAGTAACGGAAGGCCGCCATCGGCTCGTCGTGACGTTTGGCAAAGCGTTTCCACGCCATACGCAGGGCCGTCATTTTCAGCTCGGTGACCGCGGTGTAGTCCACCTGCTCGACGTCGCGCGCGGCCTTCAGCTTCTGCTGAGTCGCCGGCAGTTTCCACCACGCCTGCGCCTCGTCGCTCAGTCTGAAGTCTTCCACCGCGTTAACGTCGATATAGATAACATTCATCCAGCGACGCGACGACGGGCTGTACGGGCTCGCGCTCTCCGGGTTAGCCGGATAAAGCGCATGAATCGGGTTGAGGCCGATAAACGCGCCGCCACGCTTCGCCACTTCCGGCAGCATCGCCTTCAGATCGCCGAAGTCGCCAATACCCAGTTCTTTTCCGAACGCAGGGTGTAGAGCTGCACGCAGGCACCCACAGCTTTTTCGCCTCTTGCAGCGGCTGTGGTTCATAGCAGCGTTCCGGCGCAATAATCACCCGGCAGTGCCAGCGCTGATCGTCCTGAGTCAACGTTAAGGAGTGATACCCTCCGGCAGACGCGTCGGCAGGCTGAGATTTTTCCCGCCAGACGCCTTGCCGTGATGCTGCTGGCCTCTTCGGTGGTGAGGATCCAGCTAAACTCGCCGCTGCCGGAAACCGGCAGCGCCATTTTTTTACCGTACGTCAGGACCATCACGTTCGGTATCGGCGTCGCCGCGACCGAATCGGTCGCGGGACGATGCATTGCGTCAAGCAAGCGCCGTTTGGTGTCTGCGCCGATAGACTGCGGCTTGCCGTGCGCATTGATATAGTCAGGGCTAATGCCTGCCGCCAGCGCGGCATTATCGAGGCGTTTGCTTTCCATAGGCCAGTCCTTAGCGTTTTGCCTGCCAGATACGTTTTTGGTAATCGCGAATCGAACGATCGGAGCTGAACATACCGCAGCGCGCGGTGTTCAGAATGGCCGCACGCGTCCAGGCTTCCTGGTCACGATAAAGCACGTCCACCTGCTTCTGCGCTTCCACATAGGCGGCAAAGTCGGCCATCACCAGGTACGGGTCGCCGCCCTCTTTGCCGATGCTGTGCAGCATCTGGTCGAAGGCATGCTTGTCGCCGTCGCTGTACTTGCCGCTTTCCAGCTCTTTCAGCACCGCGTCCAGCAGCTTATCGGCTTTACGCCATTTCAGCGGATCGTAACCTTTGGCTTTGAGTTCTTTCACCTGCTCGACGGTATGGCCGAAAATGAAGATGTTTTCAGAACCGACCTTCTCGGCGATTTCTACGTTCGCACCGTCCAGCGTACCAACGGTCAGCGCACCGTTCAGTGCCAGCTTCATGTTGCCGGTGCCGGAGGCCTCTTTACCGGCAGTGGAAATCTGCTCAGAAACGTCCGCCGCCGGAATCAGCATCTCTGCCGCCGACACGCAGTAATCCGGCAGGAAGACCACTTTCAGCTTATCGCCCACCTGCGGATCGTTATTGATCGCCTCAGCCACTTTGTTGATCGCAAAGATAATATTCTTCGCCAGGTAGTAGCCCGGTGCCGCTTTCGCCCGAACAGGAACACGCGCGGTACGCGGTCAGCCTGCGGGTTTTCGCGAATCTCTTTGTACAGCGCCAGAATGTGCAGCAGGTTCAGGTGCTGACGTTTGTATTCGTGCAGCCGTTTGATTTGAATATCAAAAATCGCGTTGCTTGAAATCTCAATCCCGGTACGGGCCTTGATGAATTTCACCAGGCGCTCTTTGTTCGCCAGCTTGATGTCACGATACTGCTGACGGAACTTCGCATCGTCGGCGTATTTTTCCAGATTGATCAACTGGTCGAGATCGTTAGCCCACTCTTTTTTCAGCGATTTATCCAGCAACGCGGCCAGAGCCGGGTTGCACTGTTTGATCCAGCGACGCGGCGTGATGCCGTTGGTGACGTTGTGGAAACGGGTCGGCCACAGCTGATGGTATTCCGGGAACAGATCCTTCACCACCAGGTCAGAGTGCAGCGCCGCCACGCCGTTAACCGCAAAGCCGCTCACCACGCACATGTTCGCCATGCGTACCTGCTTGTTGTGCACCACGGCCAGCTTCGCCCATACGGCTTCATCGCCCGGCCAGGTGGCATCAACCAGCTTCTTAAAGCGGTCGTTAATCTCTTTGATGATCTGCATGTGACGCGGCAGCAGCGCTTTCACCAGCTTCTCATCCCAGCACTCCAGCGCTTCTGGCATCAGGGTGTGGTTGGTGTAGGCGAAGGTTTTGCTGGTAATAGCCCAGGCGTCATCCCAGCTCAGCTGGTGCTCGTCAATCAGCACGCGCAGCAGTTCCGGAATGGCGATGGTCGGGTGAGTATCGTTCAACTGGATGACTTCGAAATCGGCCAGCTCGTGCAGCTTACGGCCCGCCAGATGGTGGCGACGCAGAATATCGGCCACCGAGCAGGCGCACTGGAAGTACTGCTGCATCAGGCGCAGTTTTTTACCTGCGGTATGGTTGTCGTTCGGGTAGAGCACTTTCGTCAGTTTTTCAGCGTCAATGCCCTGCTGCTCAGCGCGCAGGAAATCGCCGTCGTTGAATTTGGTCAGGTTGAACGGGTGCGCATGTTTCGCCTGCCACAGGCGCAGCGGCTGCGCGACGCCGTTACGATAGCCCAGCACCGGCAGATCCCAGGCTTCACCGGTAATCGTGAAGGCAGGCTGCCATTCGCCTTTGACCACTTTACCGCCAATGCCCACCTGCACATCCAGCGCAGCGTTGTGGCGGAACCACGGGTAGCTACCGCGCTGCCAGTCATCCGGCGCTTCCATCTGCTGGCCATCGGCAAACGACTGGCGGAACAGACCGTACTGGTAGTTCAGACCATAGCCGGTGGCGGACTGGCCAACGGTCGCCATTGAGTCGAGGAAGCACGCCGCCAGACGACCCAAACCACCGTTGCCCAGCGCCGGGTCAGTCTCTTCTTCCAGCAGGTCAGTCAGGTTAATGTTGTAGCCCTTCAGCGCTTCACTCACCCCTTCATACCAGCCGAGGTTGAGCAGGTTGTTGCCGGTCAGGCGGCCAATCAGGAACTCCATGGAGATGTAGTTCACGTGACGCTGATCTTTTGCAGGCTTCGCTACCGGCTGCGCCGACAGCTGTTCAGCCAGCGCGCCGCTCACAGCCTGCCACCACTGATGAGACGTCATTTCGGAAGCGGCCTGCAGGCCAAAACGCTGCCACTGACGCGTCAGGGCAGCCTGGAATGAATCGTGATTAAAAGTAGGCTGTGACATAGTGAAATCGAATCCTTTTTACATAAACGTTAGCGGTAGTTTGCCTGGCTGAATGCGCGACTTCCTCATCCTGTCCAGGATTAGGCGGGGAGGAGTCGCAGGGATGAGCGAAAAGTGTGATCGCCGCCACTATAACGTTAGCGACTGGCGGCAGTTTTGCGCGTTTTTCAGCCGGTTCAGCACGTCCTTTTTTCAGAATTCAGTCTCTGGGATTATGCCCGTGAGATCTTCGCACCAGCTCATAAAATGAAATACTGTTTCGCAGTAAATATGTAAATAAGGAAACAATCCCCTTGCGAAAATAAGCAACAAATTAATACGTATTGTTTCTACGGAAAATTACGTGAGCTGACATATCTTTAAACGCTCTTTATTCCATAGGTGCTTAAAGTTTATTTTCACTTGTAACCACAATAGGTTATAAAAGCCCGCATTTCCGCGCTCTGCGCGCCGTTCTACGTGGATGGTATTAAATTAAAGAATTTGTGACATATCGCAAATTAGCAGACATCAAAACGGGACATAACTTGCAATACATAGGCATTTGACCGACCTTTGTAGGGATTAATTACGAAGCGCAAAAAAAATCTCGTTTTCCAATCCTCACAGTGAAGTGATTAGCTATGTTGATTCCGTCAAAACTAAGTCGACCAGTCCGTCTCGAACACACGGTGATTCGCGATCGGCTGTTGGCGAAACTTTCCGGCGCGAACAATTATCGTCTGGCGCTGATAACCAGTCCGGCTGGCTATGGAAAGACCACGCTCGTATCACAATGGCGGCAGGAATGAGTGACCTTGGTTGGTATTCGCTGGATGAAGGCGATAACCAACAGGAGCGCTTTGCCAGCTACCTGATCGCGGCTATCCAGCAGGCGACGGGCGGCCATTGCGAGGCCAGCGAAAACATGGTGCAAAAGCGCCAGTACGCGAGCCTCAGCTCCCTTTTCGCACAACTGTTTATTGAACTCAGCGAGTGGCAACGTCCGCTGTATCTGGTGATCGATGATTACCACCTGATTACCAACCCGGTGATCCACGATGCCATGCGTTTCTTCCTGCGCCACCAGCCGGAAAACCTGACGCTGGTCGTGCTATCGCGCAATCTGCCGCAGTTGGGTATCGCCAACCTGCGCGTGCGCGATCAATTGCTGGAGATTGGCAGCCAGCAGCTCTCCTTCACGCATGCGGAAACCAAACAATTCTTCGACTGCCGCTTAGCCGCGCCCATCGAAGCGGCGGAAAGCAGCCGTCTGTGCGACGACGTCGCCGGCTGGGCGACCGCGCTCCAGCTGATCGCGCTCTCCGCACGCCAGCGTAATAACGCCACCCAACATTCGGCGCGTCGTCTGGCGGGGATTAACGCCAGCCATCTGTCCGATTACCTGGTGGATGAAGTGCTGGATAACGTCGATTCGCAAACACGCAACTTCCTGCTGAAAAGCTCGCTGCTGCGCTCCATGAACGATGCGCTCATCGCTCGCGTGACCGGTGAAGAAAACGGCCAGATGCGACTTGAAGAGATTGAACGCCAGGGGCTGTTTATTCAGCGCATGGATAACTCCGGTGAGTGGTTCAACTATCACCCGCTGTTCTGTAGCTTCCTGCGTCAACGTTGCCAGTGGGAACTGGCCACCGAGCTGCCGGAAATCCACCGCGCGGCGGCGGAAAGCTGGATGGCGCAGGGCTTCCCAAGCGAAGCTATCCATCACGCGCTGGCGGCTGGCGACCCGAAAATGCTGCGCGATATTCTGCTGAATCACGCCTGGGGTCTGTTCCACCACAGCGAGCTGGCGCTGCTTGAAGAGTCGCTCTCCGCATTGCCGTGGGAAAGCTTGCTGGAAAACCCGCGTCTGGTGCTGCTCCAGGCCTGGCTGATGCAAAGCCAGCACCGCTACAGTGAAGTGAACACCCTGCTGGCTCGCGCCGAGCAGGAGATGACGTTTGAAATGGATACCTCGCTGCACGGCGATTTCAACGCCCTGCGCGCGCAGGTCGCCATCAACGACGGCGACCAGGACGAAGCCGAGCGTCTGTCGACCGTGGCGCTGGAAGAACTGCCGCTGGCTAACTTCTACAGCCGTATCGTCGCCACGTCTGTGCATGGTGAAGTGCTGCACTGCAAGGGGCAACTCAGCCAGTCCATCGCCGTCATGCAGCAAACAGAACAGATGGCGCGCCGCCACGATATCTGGCACTACGCGCTGTGGAGTCTGATTCAACAAAGCGAAATTTTGTTTGCCCAGGGCTTCTTACAAGCCGCCTGGGAGTGTCAGGAAAAAGGTTTCCAGCTGATTCGCGAGCAGCATCTGGAACAGCTGCCGATGCATGAATTCCTGCTGCGCATCCGCGCGCAGCTGCTGTGGGCGTGGGCGCGTCTCGACGAGGCGGAAACCGCTGCCCGCACCGGTATAGAAGTGTTGAGTGGCTTCCAGCCGCAGCAGCAACTCCAGTGCCTGACGTTACAGGTACAATGCTCGCTGGCGCGCGGCGACCTGGATAACGCCCGCAACCACCTGAACCGTCTTGAAAATCTGCTCGGCAACGGCGCCTATCACAGCGACTGGGTTTCCAACGCGGATAAGGTTCGCGTCATCTACTGGCAGATGGTCGGCGATAAAAAAGCGGCCGCCAACTGGCTGCGACACACGCCGAAGCCGGAGTTCGCCAACAACCACTTCCTGCAGGGCCAGTGGCGTAACATCGCCCGCGCGCAGATTCTGCTGGGCGAGTTCGACTCCGCGGAAATGGTGCTCGAAGAGCTGAATGAGAATGCCCGTGGGCTGCGCCTGATGAGCGATCTCAACCGCAACCTGCTGCTGCTCAACCAGCTGCACTGGCAAGCGGGTAATAAGAATGAAGCCCAGCGCGTGCTGCTGGAAGCGCTCCAGCTCGCCAACCGCACCGGGTTCATCAGCCACTTTGTGATTGAAGGCGAAGCGATGGCCCAACAGCTGCGCCAGCTGATTCAGCTGAATACGCTGCCGGAGCTGGACCAGCATCGCGCCCAGCGCATTCTGCGTGAAATCAACCAGCACCATCGTCATAAGTTCGCCCACTTCGACGAAAGCTTCGTCGAGCGCCTGCTGAACCACCCGGAAGTGCCGGAGCTCATCCGTACCAGCCCGCTCACCCAGCGCGAGTGGCAGGTGCTGGGGCTTATCTATTCAGGCTATAGCAACGAACAAATTGCCGGTGAACTGGACGTGGCGGCAACCACCATCAAAACCCATATCCGTAACCTTTATCAGAAGCTTGGCGTGGCGCATCGTCAGGATGCAGTGCAGCATGCACAGCAGCTGCTGAAGATGATGGGGTATGGCGTTTAATAAAAAAAGGAGAAACGGTTTACGTTTCTCCTTTCTGACCACCGCCTGATAGCGCGAAGCTTATCAGGCCTTAGCACAGCTCCAGCTGCACCTCATTTTCGGCAATCACCTGCATCACGCCCGGCGGCGGTAGCACGTCGGTGTATACCGCATCCACCATGCTGATACTGCCCATATTGACCATTGCGTTACGGCCAAATTTCGAATGGTCGACAACCAGAATGACGTGGCGGGAGTTGTCGATAATCGCGCGTTTGGTGCGCACCTCGTGATAGTCAAACTCCAGCAGCGAACCGTCGCTGTCGATACCGCTGATGCCCAGAATGCCGAAGTCGAGGCGGAACTGGGAGATGAAGTCCAGCGTCGCCTCGCCGATGATACCGCCATCGCGGCTTCGCAGCTCACCGCCAGCCAGAATAATGCGAAAATCTTCTTTCACCATCAACGTGTTAGCCACGTTAAGGTTGTTGGTCACGATGCGCAGGTCGCTGTGATTAAGCAGCGCGTGGGCCACCGCTTCCGGGTCGTACCGATGTCGATAAACAGCGCCGAGCCGTTCGGGATCTGGCTTGCCACCTTCTGTGCGATACGCTCTTTCTCAGCCGTTTGCGTCGCTTTTCTATCGTGCCATGAGGCGTTGACCGAGCTCGACGGCAGCGCCGCGCCGCCGTGATGACGCAAGATTTTTTTCTGTTCCGCAAGGTCATTCAAATCGCGACGAATGGTCTGGGGCTGACGGAAAAGTGCTCCACCAGCTCTTCCGTACTGACATAGCCCTGGAGTTTGACCAGTTCGATTATCGCGTCATGACGTTGTGTTTGTTTCATGATGAATCCCTGGAAAATTATGCTCGCTTTCGCACATTAAGCGTATCGACGAAGGCCATAGCCAGACCAATCACCAGCCCGGTGACGTGCGCGCCGTTCGCAATCGACATCCCAAAAACGTTGAACCACCCGGCAACCAGCCAGACCAATGAGAACATAATCAGCCCGCGCGGCAGGAAGATACCGCTCTGCGGGTCGCGCTCACCGCGCAGCCAGGCGTAGCCCATCAAGGCATAAACCACACCGGAAAGGCCGCCAAACCACGGACCGCTAAACTGATGCTGAATAAAGCCGCTCAGCAGCGCGCTGATAACGGTAATCACCACCAGTTTGCCGCTGCCAATGCGTTTCTCTATCGCGCCGCCAAGGTACCACCACCATAGCAGGTTAAAGAGGATATGAACGAACGAGAAATGCATGAATGCGTGGGTAAAATAGCGCCAGACTTCAAATTTCAGCGAATCGTCGTACGGCCAGGCGAGCCAAATCATGACCGGCTGATCGCCGATGACGCTCATCAGAATAAAGACCAGAATGCAGACCGCCATGATGCTCATCGTTACCGGGCCAGCACCGTCTTTCAGCGTGGCAAGAAAAGGGAAACGACGATAGTGCAGGCCGCTGTTGGTCTGGCCGGACTGCCAGCTCGCCGCCAGGTAGCGCGGATCGGCCGGGTTCTCAAGAAAGCGCTCCAGCTCGTCGCGCACGCGGGCCTCCTGCGCTTCATCAGAAAGCCAGACATCGCTGCGCGTATGCTGCTGGATAGTCAGAATAACCCCCTGCGTCGCCATATAGTCAACAAAGGCCTGGGCCACGCGCGGGTTGGTAAAAGAGGTGATCATCAACATTCAGCAGGTCGCTTCTATTCCACACAAAAGGGGACAGTATATACCCAAACTCTGACAGATACGTTGCAAAGGCGCGCAATGACCGCCTGACAGCAGGCGGTATCAGGAATGGGCGAACGCAGCCGTCTTAGAAAGCCGCGTGCTCCACCTCAGCGGGGAAGTGACGGTGCCAGGCATCAAAGCCGCCGTCGACGCTGTAGACCTGGTCATAACCCTGCTGCAACAGGTACTGCGCCGCACCTTTGCTGCTGTTGCCGTGATAGCACATCACCATCACCGGCGTTTCAAAATCGTTATCACGCATAAACGCGCCCAGCGTGTCGTTAGTCAGATGAAACGCGCCTGGGTATGGCCCATCGCAAAGCTCTGCGGGTCGCGAATATCCACCAGCACAGCGGTGCTTTGCTGCAGCTTTTGGTGCGCCTGTTCTACGTTAATACATTCAAACTGTTCCATGGTGCTCTCTTATCTTTATGGCAGGTATTGTCTTGCTGGCGATATTTTACCGCCAAGTGTACGTCCTCAGGCCACGTAAACGCCAATATGTTATGCACATCACTCTAAAATGTTTTTTCAATGTTACCAAAAGCGCGTTTACTTGCTATTATGAGCGATATCGAACATTAATGAGCTATAACGAAAGTCCCTGAGGTAGCAATAATGGAAACCAAAGATCTGATTGTGATAGGTGGCGGTATCAACGGTGCGGGCATTGCGGCTGACGCAGCGGGCGCGGATTATCCGTGCTGATGCTGGAAGCCAGAGATCTGGCCTGCGCCACGTCGAGCGCCAGCTCGAAACTGATCCATGGCGGCCTGCGCTACCTTGAACACTACGAATTCCGTCTGGTCAGCGAAGCGCTGGCCGAGCGTGAAGTACTGCTGAAAATGGCCCCGCACATCGCCATTCCGATGCGTTTTCGTCTGCCGCACCGCCCGCATCTACGCCCGGCATGGATGATCCGTACCGGTCTGTTTATGTACGATCACCTGGGTAAGCGCACCAGCCTGCCCGCTTCTACCGGTTTGCGTTTTGGCGCAGAATCGGTCCTGAAGCCGGAAATCGTGCGCGGTTTCGAATATTCCGACTGCTGGGTCGATGATGCTCGTCTGGTACTGGCTAACGCGCAAATGGTGGTAAAAAAAGGCGGTGAAGTCCGAACCCGTACTCGCGCAATCTCAGCTAAACGCGAAAACGGCCTGTGGGTGGTGGAAGCGGAAGATATCGACAGCGGCGAAAAATTCCGCTGGCAGGCGCGCGGCCTGGTGAATGCCACCGGTCCGTGGGTCAAACAATTCTTTGACGACGGGATGCATCTGCCTTCGCCATACGGCATCCGCCTGATCAAGGGCAGTCATATTGTGGTGCCCCGCGTGCACAACCAGAAGCAAGCCTACATTCTGCAAAACGAAGATAAGCGCATCGTGTTTGTGATCCCGTGGATGGACGAATTCTCAATTATTGGCACTACCGACGTGGAGTACCACGGCGATCCGAAAAACGTCGAAATCGACGAAAGCGAGATTAGCTATCTGCTGAAAGTCTACAACGGGCACTTTAAGAAACAGCTCGCCCGTGAAGATATCGTCTGGACCTACTCCGGCGTGCGCCCACTGTGTGACGACGAGTCGGATTCTCCGCAGGCGATCACCCGCGACTATACGCTGGATATCCATGACGACCACGGCAAAGCGCCGCTGCTGTCGGTGTTTGGCGGCAAGCTCACCACCTACCGCAAGCTGGCAGAACACGCGCTCGAGAAACTGGCCCCATACTATCAGGGCATTGGCCCGGCCTGGACCAAAGGCGCGGTGCTGCCGGGCGGTGAGATTGGCAGCGATCGTGACGACTACGCGGCGAAGCTGCGCCGCCGCTATCCGTTTATCAGCGAATCACTGGCCCGCCATTTCGCCCGCACCTACGGCAGCAACAGCGAGCTGATTATTGGCGATGCGAAGGATATTACCGGGCTGGGTGAAGATTTCGGCCATGAGTTTTACGAAGCGGAGCTGCGTTACCTGGTCGAACATGAGTGGGTGCGTCGCCTCGACGATGCTATCTGGCGTCGTACTAAGCAGGGAATGTGGCTGAACGCCGAGCAGCAGTCACGGATTAGCGCATGGCTGGTGAAAACGCTGGGAAAGCCTGAATTGTCGCTGGCGTCGTAAGCGAGCAGGGAAAAAGAAACGGGGCCAATTGGCCCCGTTTGACGTTTACAGCCTCACCGGTTCGATATACCAGATATGCTCGGCATACTCTTTGATCGTGCGGTCAGAGGAGAAGTAGCCCATGTTGGCGATGTTGTGCATCGCTTTGGTGGTCCACTGCTCCGGCTCCTGATACAGCTCATCGACCCTGTCCTGACAGTCCACATAGCTGCGGAAGTCGGCCAGCACCTGATAGTGGTCGCCGAAGTTAATCAGCGAATCCACCAGGTCGCGGTAGCGGCCCGGCTCGCTCGGGCTGAACACGCCGGTGGCGATTTGCGTCAGCACCTGGCGTAGCTCTTCATCCTGCTCGTAGAAGTCGCGCGGGCTGTAGCCTTTGCGGCGCAGCGCCTCCACCTCTTCAGCCGTGTTGCCAAAGATAAAGAAGTTATCCGCCCCAACGTGCTCCTGCATCTCCACGTTAGCGCCGTCCAGCGTACCGATGGTTAACGCACCGTTGAGCGCAAACTTCATGTTACTGGTGCCGGAGGCTTCCGTCCCCGCCAGCGAAATCTGCTCGGAAAGATCGGCCGCCGGAATGATCATCTGCGCCAGGCTCACGCTGTAGTTCGGGATAAACACCACCTTGAGCTTATCGCCAATCTGCGGATCGTTGTTGATCACGTCCGCCACGTCGTTGATCAGGTGAATGATGTGCTTCGCCATGTAGTAGGCAGACGCCGCTTTACCGGCGAAGATATTCACCCGCGGCACCCACTTCGCATCCGGATCGGCCTTGATGCGGTTGTAGCGAGCGATCACGTGCAGCACGTTCATCAGCTGACGCTTATATTCGTGGATGCGCTTGATCTGCACGTCAAACAGCGCGTGGGGATTCACCACCACGTTCAGGTTCTGGGCAATAAACGCCGCGAGGCGCTTTTTGTTCTCCAGCTTGGCGTGCTGCACCGCCTGATTCACCTTCGGATAATCGATGTGCTGTTCCAGCTCGCTCAACTGACTGAGATCCGAACGCCAGGTCTGGCCGATATTTTCGTCCAACACACCGGAGAGCGCCGGGTTCGCCAGCGCCAGCCAGCGGCGCGGGGTCACGCCGTTAGTGACGTTGGTAAAGCGGGTCGGGAAGATAGCGGCGAAGTCGGCAAACAGCGACTGCACCATCAGGTTCGAGTGCAGTTCAGAAACGCCGTTGACCTTCTTACTCACCACCACCGCCAGCCACGCCATGCGTACGCGGCGGCCGTTGGACTCGTCGATGATCGACGTGCGGCTCAGCAGTGCGGTGTCGTTCGGGTACTGCTCCTGCAGCGTCTTCAGGAAGTAGTCGTTAATCTCGAAGATAATCTGCAAATGACGCGGCAGAATTTTGCCGAGCATGTCCACCGGCCAGGTTTCCAGCGCTTCGCTCATCAGCGTGTGGTTGGTGTACGAGAAGACCTGACAGGTGACGTTAAACGCGTCGTCCCAGCTGAACTTGTGCTCGTCAATCAGCAGACGCATCAGCTCAGGAATCGACAGCACCGGATGGGTGTCGTTGAGGTGAATGGCAATTTTATCCGCCAGGTTGTCATAGGTTTTATGCAACATGTAGTGGCGATTTAAAATGTCCTGCACCGTCGCGGAGACCAGGAAGTACTCCTGACGCAGGCGCAGCTCGCGCCCGGAATAGGTGGAATCATCCGGGTAGAGCACACGGGATACGTTCTCCGAGTGGTTTTTATCCTCCACCGCGGCGAAGTAATCGCCCTGGTTAAATTTACCCAGGTTGATTTCGCTACTGGCCTGGGCGTTCCACAGACGCAGCGTGTTGGTCGCGTCGGTGTCGTAGCCGGGGATAATTTGATCGTAGGCGACCGCCAGGATCTCTTCGGTCTCCAGCCAGCGGCTGGTTTTGCCTTCCATCTGCACGCGGCCACCGAAACGCACTCTGTAGCGGGTGTTATGGCGCGGGAACTCCCACGGGTTACCGTACTCCAGCCAGTAATCCGGCGACTCTTTCTGACGACCGTCGACGATGTTCTGCTTAAACATGCCGTAATCATAGCGAATACCGTAGCCGCGCCCCGGCAGCGCCAGCGTCGCCAGCGAGTCAAGGAAGCAGGCCGCCAGACGCCCCAGACCGCCGTTGCCAAGGCCCGGGTCGTTCTCTTCGTCGATCAGCTCTTCGAGGTCTAACCCCATACCTTCCAGCGCGTTTTTCACGTCGTCATACAGGCCTAACGACAACAGCGCATTGGAAAGCGTGCGGCCAATCAAAAACTCCATCGACAGGTAGTAAACCTGTCGCGTTTCCTGGGAAAGCTGAGCGCGGTTCGAGCGCAACCAGCGTTCAACCAGACGATCGCGAACGGCAAACAGGGTGGCGTTCAGCCATTCGTGTTTGTTGGCGATAGCCGGATCTTTCCCGATGATGAACATCAGCTTATAGGCAATAGAGTGCTTCAGTGCCTCAACGCTGAGGGTCGGTGATGCATACGTAAAGGGTGCATTCATAACTCAGATCCCCGTAGTTAGATCAGGCGTTGGTAAAGCTCACGATAAGAGTGCGCAGCAACCTGCCAGCTAAAATCCATGTTCATCGCCTGACGCTGTACATAGCGCCAGAGCGACGGACGAGACCATAATACGAAAGCACGGCGGATGGCTCTGAGCAGCGACCAGGCGTTGCTATCTTCAAAGACAAAACCGCTGGCGATACCGTCAGCCAGGTTTTCCAGCGAGCTATCCGCCACGGTATCCGCCAGACCGCCGGTACGACGGACCAACGGCAACGTGCCGTACTTCAGACCGTAAAGCTGCGTTAAGCCGCATGGCTCAAAGCGGCTTGGCACCAGGATGACATCCGCGCCGCCGATAATGCGGTGCGAGAACGCTTCGTGGTAGCCAATCTGTACCCCCACCTGCCCGGATGCTCCGCGGCGGCGGCGAGAAAACCTTCCTGCAATACCGGATCGCCCGCGCCTAGCAGCGCCAACTGACCGCCCTGCTCCAGCAGGCCCGGTAGGGCTTCCAGCACCAGATCCAGCCCTTTCTGGCTGGTGAGGCGGCTGACCACGGCAAACAGCGGCGCGGTGTCGCTGACCTTCAGTCCCATCGCAATCTGGAGCTGCCGTTTGTTCTCCGCTTTCTTCTCTAGCGTATCGCGGCTATAGCTTGCTGGCAGCAGCAGGTCTTTTTCCGGACTCCAGACGTTGTCATCCACGCCGTTGAGAATCCCCGACAGACGGCCTTCTTTATGCCGTTGACGCAGCAGCCCTTCCATACCGTAGGCAAACTGCGGTTCGGTAATCTCCCGGGCGTAGGTTGGGCTGACGGCGGTAATATGATCCGCGAAGAACAGCCCCGCTTTCAGGAACGAAATCTGCCCGTGGAATTCCAGCCCGTGCATGTTGAAGTATTCTGCCGGCAGTTGGATTTCATCCATATGGTGGCTGTAAAACAGCCCCTGATACGCCAGATTATGTACCGTGAACACCGATTTCGCCGGGCGACCGCGGGCCGCCAGATAGGCCGGGGCCAGGCCCGCGTGCCAGTCGTGGGCATGCACCACGTCCGGACGCCAGAACGGATCCAGACCGCAGGCCATTTCGCTGCCCACCCAGCCCAACAGCGCAAAGCGCTTCACGTTATCGGGATAGGCGTTCAGGTGCGTGTCGTGATACGGGCTCCCAGGGCGATCGTAGAGATGCGGCGCATCAATCAGGTAAATACCAACGCCGTTATAGTGGCCGAACAGCAGCGTAATGCGCCCGGCGAACGTATCACGACGCGTCACCACTTTGGCATCCGTAATCCCGCGGCGAATATCCGGAAACGCGGGTAACAGCACGCGAGCGTCAGTCCCTTCGGCAATCTGTGCCGCCGGCAGCGCGCCGATAACATCCGCAAGGCCACCCGTTTTTAATAACGGGAACATCTCAGAACAAACGTGTAAAACCTGCATTATCGCTCCTGTTTGTACCCCAGCTGCCGCAACATCTCGCGCGTTACCAGCACGATCCCTTCTTCTGAACGGTAGAAGCGACGCGCATCCTCTTCCGCATCTTCACCGATCACCATGCCTTCTGGAATCACGCAGGCCCGGTCGATGACGCAGCGACGCAGGCGTGAGGAGCGCCCGACCCACACATCTGGCAGTAAGACTGCCGAATCAATGTTACAGAACGAGTTCACGCGCACGCGTGGGAACAGCACCGACTGCACCACCACCGAACCGGAAATAATACAGCCGCCGGAGACCAGCGAGTTCAGGGTCATGCCGTGGCTGCCGGAGCGGTCCTGGACGAACTTCGCCGGAGGCAGGGACTCCATATGGGTACGGATTGGCCAGTGCTGGTCGTACATATCCAGCTCAGGGGTCACCGACGCCAGGTCGAGGTTCGCTTTCCAGTAGGCTTCCAGGGTCCCCACATCGCGCCAGTACGGTTCGGCATCCGGGTCGGACTGTACGCAGGACAGCGGGAAAGGATGTGCATAAGCCGCGCCAGCTTTGGTAATTAACGGAATTAAATCTTTGCCGAAGTCGTGGCTGGAGTTTTCGTTGACGTCATCCTGCTCCAGCAGTTCATAAAGGTAATCCGCATCAAAGACATAGATCCCATGCTGGCGAGCGATTTGCTTGGGTCGCTCGGCATGGCTGGCGGGTTAGCCGGTTTTTCCACGAAGTCGATAATCTTGTCGTTTTCGTCAACCGCCATGACGCCGAACGCCGATGCCTCTTCAATGGGCACCGGGATGCACGCCACGGTGCAACGCGCGCCTTTTTCGACGTGGTCGATCAGCATGCGCGAGTAATCTTGTTTGTAGATGTGGTCACCGGCGAGGATCACCACATACTCCGCTTTGTAGCGGCGAATAATGTCGAGGTTCTGGGTCACCGCATCGGCGGTACCGCGATACCAGTTTTCACCGTGCATCCGCTGCTGAGCCGGCAGCAGATCCACAAATTCGTTCATCTCTTCGCTGAAGAAGGACCAGCCGCGCTGGATGTGCTGCACCAGCGTGTGGGACTGGTACTGCGTAATCACGCCGATACGGCGGATCCCGGAGTTCAGGCAGTTAGATAATGCAAAGTCGATAATGCGGAATTTACCGCCGAAGTGGACAGCGGGTTTTGCCCGTTTATTGGTGAGATCCTTTAATCGCGTTCCGCGTCCGCCGCCAGAATCAGGGCGACGGATTTGATAGGTAACTGGCGAGCCAGCATTAAGGGATCGTTTTTTTCTAGCCTAACCATGATTAACTCCTTTTGTTGCTCGTCCTTCCGGGTTATTAGGTAGTCCCCGCACAGGTGCGGGTTCCGGGTAATTCAGAGACTATGACCTTTGAAATACGCACACTCCGTGCGCGGGCCCATGCCAGACAGCCATGACTACCGGCGCTTCATCGCCGGTAAATGGAGGAACGGCGCGCCATTCCCCCACGGGTAACTTCAGGTTTGCCACGTCCTGCGTCGCATTGAGCGTAATGAGCCAGCGATCGGAAAGCAGAATCTGCATCCGGCGCGCCCCGTGCTGCCACTCCTCGGCAGACAGCGGCTGCGCGTCCTGATTGAGCCATTGAACGTTACCGTCGCCCTCCTGCCACCAGCGATCGTCCGTTAAGGCCGGAATTTGCTGGCGCAGATGGATTAGAGCGGCGGTAAAGTCGGTCAGCGCATCATCCGCGTTTTCCCAATCAAGCCAGGTCAACGAATTGTCCTGGCAGTAGGCATTGTTGTTACCTTGCTGGCTGTGACCGTGTTCGTCACCGGCCAGCAACATTGGCGTTCCCTGCGATAACAGCAGCGTTGTCAGCAGCGCCTGAACGCTACCCTGCCGACGCGCCATTACATCCAGGTTTGCTTCCAATCCTTCGATACCATGATTATTGCTATGGTTATTGCTGGTTCCGTCACGATTCTCTTCGCCGTTGGCGTCGTTGTGCTTATTGTTAAAGCTCACACAATCGCGCAGGGTGAAGCCATCGTGAGCGGTGACCAGGTTGATGGCCGCGTGCGGTTGCCTCTCCTGATGCTGAAAGACGTCGCTAGAGGCGGCGAAGCGCTGGGCAAATTCCCCAGCGACAGCGACTCCTCAAGCCAGAAGCGACGCATAGCATCACGGAAACGGTCATTCCACTCGCTGAAACCGGGCGGGAAGTTCCCCACCTGGTAGCCACCGTCGCCGATATCCCACGGTTCAGCAATCAGCTTCACCGTCGACAGTACCGGGTCGTCATGGATAGCCTTAAACAGCGGCGCATCCTGACGATAGCCCGGCGTTCGGCCAATCACCGACGCTAAATCAAAACGAAAACCATCAACGTGGCAGACGTCAACCCAGAATCGCAGGCACTGACGGCGTATTCCACGACGCCCGGGTGACTGAGATTCAGCGTGTTGCCGCAGCCCGTCCAGTTGTGATAATCGCCGTCTTCTCTCAACCAATAATAGCTGCGGTTATCAATCCCCGCAGCGAGAAGGTCTGACAATGCAGATCCAACTCGGCGCTGTGATTCAGCACCACATCGAGGATCACCTCGATACCGGCCTGATGCAGCGCTTTTACCGCATCGCGAAACTCGTCCAGCGCGTGCTCGGGCGCGCTGGCGTAACGCGGCGACAGGGCAAACATCGCTAGCGGGTTGTAGCCCAGTAGTTGCGCAGCCCATCCGCAGTAGACGCTGTTCGCTGGCGAAATGCGCCACCGGCAGCAGCTCCAGCGCCGTGATGCCAAGCCGCTTGAAGTAGTCAATCATCACCGGGTGGCCCAGCGCCTTGTAGGTACCGCGGATGGCATCCGGCAGCCCTGGGTGGCGCAGGGTCAGCCCTTTGACGTGCGCTTCGTAGATAATGGTTTTACCCCACGCGGTGCGCGGTGCGGCGTCGTCCTGCCAGTCGTACGCCAGGTCTACGACCACCGATTTTGGCGCCACCGGCGCGCTGTCGCGTTCATCCGGCACGTCGTAGCCATCGTGAAAACGCGGGTCGTCTACCGGGTCACCCTCGGCGCGAAAACAGCACGGGTCGAGCAGCAGCTTTGCCGGGTTAAATCGGTAGCCCTGCTGCGGATCCCACGGGCCATGCACCCGATAACCGTAACGTAAACCGGGGCCCGCATAAGGCAAATAGCCGTGCCAGACGTCGCCGCTACGGGCGGGAAGGTCATAGCGCGACTCGTTGCCCTGCGCGTCAAACACGCAGAGTTCTACTCGCTGGGCATGCGCCGAAAAAAGCGTGAAGTTCACGCCCTCGCCGTCAAAGCTGGCGCCGAGCGGCGCGGGTTTCCCTGCTGCGAGTTGCCCCATGTGGTTAATCCCCTTCCCGTACCAGCCAGATAGTCGACAGCGGTGGCAGCGTCAGGCTCAGCGACTGCGGACGACCATGGCTTTCGAGATTATCGCTGTGCACCACGCCGCCGTTACCGGCGTTACTGCCGTGGTAATGGGCGGAATCGGTATTCAGCACTTCACGCCAGCGCCCCGGCTGATTAATGCCGAAGCGATAGTCGTGGCGCGGTACCGGCGTAAAGTTACTGACCACAATCACTTCGTTCCCGGCTTTGTCGCGGCGGACAAAGGCGAAGACCGAACGCGCGTGGTCATCAACCACCAGCCATTCAAACCCGTACGGGTCGAAGTCCAGCTCGTGCATCGCTTTATGGTGGCGATAGGTATGGTTGAGGTCGCGCACCAGACGCTGTACCCCGTGATGCCAGTTATCGTCGCCTTCCAGCAGATGCCAGTCGAGGCTACCGTCAAAGTTCCATTCGCGGCCCTGAGCAAACTCATCGCCCATAAACAGCAGCTTTTTGCCCGGGAAAGCGAACATCCAGCCGTAGTAGGCGCGCAGGTTGGCGAACTTCTGCCACGCGTCGCCCGGCATACGGTCAAGAATGGATTTTTTACCGTGGACCACTTCGTCATGCGATAACGGCAACACGAAGTTTTCCGTGTAGTTGTACAGCATGCCGAAGGTCATTTTGTCGTGATGGTACTGGCGATGAACCGGATCGAGCTTCATGTAGTCCAGGGTGTCGTGCATCCAGCCCAGGTTCCACTTAAACCAGAAGCCCAGACCGCCCATATCGGACGGGCGTGAGACGCCGGCAAAGTCGGTCGACTCTTCCGCCATACTCACCGCGCCGGGAACCTGCTCGCCCAACACGCGGTTGGTCTGACGCAGAAACTCAATCGCTTCAAGGTTTTCGCGGCCACCGAACTCATTCGGGATCCACTCGCCCTCTTTACGAGAGTAGTCGCGGTAAATCATTGACGCCACCGCATCGACGCGCAGCGCATCAATACCGAAGCGCTCCACCCAGTACAGGGCGTTGCCCGTCAGGAAGTTACTCACTTCACGGCGGCCATAGTTATAAATCAGGGTATTCCAGTCCTGATGGTAGCCTTCACGCGGATCGCTGTGCTCGTACAGGTTGGTACCGTCAAACTCGGCCAGCGCGAAGTCATCCGACGGGAAGTGCCCCGGCACCCAGTCGAGAATGACGTTCAGACCGGCAGCGTGCGCGGCATTGATGAAGTAGCGGAAGTCTTCTCGCGTACCGAAGCGGCGGGTTGGCGCATACAGCCCGGTGGGCTGATAGCCCAGCTGCCGTCAAACGGGTGCTCGTTAACCGGCAGCAGCTCCAGATGGGTGAAGCCCATCCATTTAGCGTACGGCACCAGCTGCTCGGCCAGCTCGCGGTAGCTCAACCAGTAGTTGTTGTCGGTATGACGGCGCCAGGAACCCAGGTGCACCTCGTAGATAGAGATAGGGGCGTCGAACTGGTTGGCTTTTTTGCGTTCTTCGCTCTGCTCAACTTTTGGCGGCAGCCCGCAGATCAGCGATGCCGTTTCCGGGCGCATCTGAGCTTCAAAGGCATAAGGGTCTGCTTTAATCCGCAGCGCGCCGCGAGCGTCGATCATCTCGAATTTATACAGCTGACCGTTGTGTGCGCCGGGGATGAACAGCTCCCAAATTCCGGTTTCCCGACGCAGACGCATCGGGTGACGGCGACCATCCCAGTAGTTGAACTGCCCGACGACGGAAACACGTTGAGCGTTAGGCGCCCAGACCGCAAAGCGAGTCCCGGTGATACCGTCCATCGTATCCGCATGCGCGCCCAGTTTTTCATACGGGCGCAGGTGGGTACCTTCGGACAGCAACCATGCATCCATTTCCTGGAGCAATGGGCCAAAGCTATAGGGTCATCAATAAGATTCTGTTGGCCATGCCAAACGACAGCCAACTGATAGCGGAAGAAATTTTTACGACGCGGCAGAATGCCACAAAAGAAACCGCGTGAGTCCACGCACTCCAGCTTGCCCACTTTGCGCCCGGTTTTGGGTTCAATCACCCAAACGTCGGTCGCGTCAGGCAGTAACGCCCGGACTTCCAGCCCTGCTTCCGTTCTGTGCATCCCAGTACGGAAAAAGGATCCGCAAAATGGCCTGAGATCAGTGCATTAATCACGTCTCTATCAACACGATCAGACATGCTTCATCATCCTTAGTTTTGTATCGCCTCAATCCAATTTAAATGGCGACATTTGTGACCTGAACGGTGCGGCACGAAGTTGTGTGCCTCTCTCGGCCCGTTCAACCTTCAGTCAAGGTGACAGACCTTGATTAAAGCATAGTCAACGCTTTACCTGACTCCTGAGAGAAAAATAGACATAACTGCGTTTACTCCCTTGTATTACGCAAAAAAAAGGGTGGTTCGCCACCCCTGATCGATGAATAAATGTTTACGCCAATTGACGTAGCATACGACGCAGCGGCTCGGCTGCGCCCCACAGGAGCTGGTCGCCAACGGTGAACGCTGACAGGTATTCCGGCCCATATTCAGTTTGCGCAAACGCCCAACTGGCGTGGTCAGCGTACCGGTGACCGCCGCCGGGGTGAGTTCGCGCATCGTGATTTCACGATCGTTTGGCACCACTTTCGCCCACGGATTGTGCGCAGCCAGTAATTCCTCCACAGAACTTATGGAAATATCTTTTTTCAATTTCAGGGTGAATGCTTGGCTGTGGCAACGCAGCGCGCCGATACGTACGCATAACCCATCCACCGGAATCACCGAGGAGGTCGCGAGAATTTTGTTGGTTTCCGCCTGGCCTTTCCACTCTTCACGGCTCTGGCCGTTGTCGAGCTGCTTGTCGATCCACGGAATCAGGCCGCCCGCCAGCGGGACACCAAAGTTATCAACCGGCAGATCGCCGCTGCGGGTCAAGGTGGTCACTTTGCGTTCGATGTCGAGGATGGCGGAAGCCGGGTCGGCCAGTTCGCTGGCGACGTGGTTGTGCAGCAGGCCCATTTGGGTCAGCAGTTCGCGCATGTGGCGCGCGCCGCCGCCGGAAGCCGCCTGATAGGTAGCAACAGAGGCCCACTCAACCAGATCGTTGGCGAAGAGGCCGCCCAGCGACATCAGCATCAGGCTGACGGTGCAGTTGCCGCCGACGAAGGTTTTAATCCCGTTGTTCAGACCGTCGGTGATGACCTGCTGGTTCACCGGGTCGAGAATAATGATGGCGTCATCTTTCATGCGCAGCGAGGAGGCTGCGTCAATCCAGTAACCCTGCCAGCCGCTTTCACGCAGCTTAGGATAGATTTCGTTGGTATAATCGCCGCCCTGACAGGTAACAATAATGTCGAGCGCCTTCAGCGCTTCAAGATCATAGGCGTCCTGAAGCTTACCACCGGTGGTGCCGCCGAACGACGGCGCAGCTTGACCTAACTGAGAGGTGGAGAAGAAGACCGGGCGAATGGCGTCAAAGTCGCGCTCTTCAACCATGCGTTGCATGAGTACAGAGCCGACCATCCCGCGCCAGCCGATAAAACCAACATTTTTCATAACGAATTTTCCTGCAGATATGTGCTGTTATTGCTTACCAGTTCCACTGGGCATCCCTTCACATTACAAAAAGCAGCTAAAGTCGCAAGTGAAATTAATCAATGATTGCAAAGCAATCAGAAATGCAACTTATTCCCCAGTTATAGGGGCACATTTATCCACGTTGAACTCCGCAACGAAGACGATGTGTAGAGCAGAAATTCCACAACAATTATCAGGGAATTTGAGTCATGAGTGAAATCTTTTCCGCCGCTGTTTTATTGATCCTGATTATGGATCCACTGGGAAATTTGCCCATTTTTATGTCGGTGCTAAAACACACGGAACCCAAGCGCCGCAAGGCGATCATGATACGTGAGCTTTTAATCGCACTCCTACTGATGCTGATTTTTCTCTTCGCGGCGAGAAGATTCTGGCGTTTTTAAACCTGCGCGCCGAGACGGTTTCTATCTCCGGCGGCATCATTTTATTCCTGATTGCCATTAAGATGATTTTCCCCAGTGCCACGGGAACAGCTCGGGCTGCCGGCGGTGAAGAACCGTTTATTGTCCCGCTTGCTATTCCACTGGTTGCCGGGCCGACGCTGCTGGCGACGCTGATGCTGCTGTCGCATCAGTATCCCAACAATCTGTCGCACCTGGTCATTGCGCTGCTGATTGCCTGGGGCGGCACAGTGGTGATTTTGCTGCAGTCGTCGCTGTTCCTGCGCCTGCTGGGCGAGAAAGGGGTTAACGCGTTAGAGCGTCTGATGGGATTGATTCTGGTGATGATGGCGACCCAGATGTTCCTGGACGGCATTCGGATGTGGATGAAGGGATAATAAATCGTTGCACCGTACAATCCCTCTCCCCATTGGGGAGAGGGAGCACTTCAGGTCAGCTCAGCAGCGAAAACGCCACCATACCGACAATCGCGCCTACCGTACCAAGAATGGTTTCCATCATGGTCCAGGTTTTCAGCGTCTGCGCTTCCGTCGCGCCGGTAAACTTACCGAACAGCCAGAAGCCTGCGTCGTTCACGTGGCTCACCACGATAGAACCGCCGCCGATACAGATAGACAGCGCCGCCAGTTGAGCGCCACTGTAATGCAGCTGCTCAATCACCGGCATCACCAGGCCAACCGCAGTCAGACACGCAACCGTCGCGGAACCCTGAATAATGCGCACCGCGGCGGCCAGAATGAAGCAGGTCAGCGCAATCGGCAGGCCCATCCCGGTCAGGGCTTCACCCAATGCCGGGCCGACGCCGGAATCCACCAGCACCTGTTTGAACACGCCGCCCGCACCGATCACCAGCAGAATAATCCCCGCTGGCTGCAAGGCCGCGCCACAGATCGCCATCACTTTGTCTTTTGCCATGCCCTGACGGAACGCCAGGCCATAAATCGCCACCAGGCAGGCAATCAGAATCGCGGTGAATGGGTGACCGATAAATTCAAACCACTGATAGGTTTCGGACTCCACCGGCACAAAGCGCGCGGCGATCGTTTTCAGACCCACCAGCACCAGCGGCAGCAGAATCAGCGCCAGGCTAAAGCCGAAGGACGGCATTTTGCCTTCGCCGAGGTGCGGCTCAGTGATGTCCTCAGGAATATTCAGCTCAACGTAGCGGCTGATAAAGTTGCCCCACAGCGGCCCGGCAATAATCATCCCCGGAATCGCCGCACACAGGCCAATCAGAATCATCCAGCCAAAGTCGGCGTGCATTTGGAAGCCAGCAGCATTGGCGCTGGCCCGGCAGCAGAAACGCCGCAGCGGCTGCCACACCGGCAAACAGTGGAATCACCAGCTTCACCAGGTTGGTCCCGGTGTGACGCGCCATAGAGAATGCGACGCTAATCAGCAGCACGATCGCCACTTCAAAGAACAGCGGCAGCGCGCAGATAAGGCCGGCGATACCAATGGCATAGTGCGCGCGGCTGTGGCCGAAGGATTTCAGCATTTTGACCGCAATCTGATCGACTGCGCCCGTCTCATGCAGAATTTTGCCGAACATCGCGCCCAGCGCGACCACGATAGCCAGGAAGCCCAGCGTACCGCCCATGCCTTTCTCCATAGTTTCCGCGATTTTAATCAACGGCATACCGGAGAAAAGCCCTGCACCAATAGAAACCACCATCAAAGCCAGGAAGGCGTGCATACGCGCCTTCATGACTAAAAACAGCAGCAGTAAAACGGAACCCACTGCTGTTAAAACTAACGATAAAGTTGTCACGCGATACGGCCTTTGTTAATCACTTCAATGGTGCTGTCGATAACGCCTTCCAGCGGCTGATCGATATCAACCACCAGCACGTCGCGTTCGTCAGCGCCCGGTTCTTGCAGGGTTTCGAACTGCGTCACCAGCATTTGGGTCTTGAAGAAGTGGCCCTTACGCGCTTTCAGACGGCTCTCAATCACCTCGAAATCCCTTTCAGGTAGACGAAGGAGAGATTCGGGTTCCCTTGACGCAGAATGTCGCGGTACGCTTTTTTCAGCGCGGAGCAGACAATCAGCGAGACTTTGTTCGTGCGCTGCATGGCAAACGCGGCGTCATTCAGCGCCTGCAGCCAGGGTTTGCGGTCGTCGTCGTTCAGCGGTTCGCCGGAGGACATTTTGACGATATTGCTGCGTGGGTGCAGGAAATCGCCGTCCAGAAACGCGGCGTTCAGGCGATGTGCGACTTCGCTGGCAACGGCGGATTTACCGCTGCCGGATACGCCCATCAGTACATAAACGTGGTGATCGTGGTTAGTCGTGCTCAAGGCGTCCTCCTGTTGGGCACTGAGAATTTGTTACGGGTAACAGTTATCGGTAACATTGTCATGCTGAGCAACTGGATAAGCAATAACCATTCGTGCCGGAAGTGAATTACGAGTGAATATGTGTGATCTAGTTCAAACTTGTGAGGCCTAAATAGAACCACCCGGTGACAAAGTGAAACCTAAATCTAACATCTTCGGCGTCACCACCTCACCGCGAATACGGGCAAGCAGACGCTCCGCGCCAATGCGCCCCATGCGCTCACGCGGCGTCAGGACACTGGCGAGACGCGGTTCCATCACCTGGCCGATATCGTGGCCGTGAAAACCGGCAATCGCAATATCGTCCGGAATTTTCAGCCCCAGACGCTGGCACTCAAACGCCGCGCCGACCGCGAGGTCATCGTTGGTACAGAAAATGCCGTCCAGCCTGGAGAATTCGCGTCGTGCCTGGCGCATCAGTTCGATGCCGGAAGTGTAAGACGACGACTGCTCCACCATCACGCTATACGGCGTCAGGCCTGCGTCAAGCATCGCCTGCTCGTAGCCTTTCTGTTTGATAATAGTACGTTCATCGAGACGCGCGCCTAAATAGGCAATGTGCCGATGACCGCGCGCGATAATCGCCGCCGTCATCTGCCGCGCCGCTTCAAAGTTATCGAAACCCACGGCGATATCGAGGCACGGAGACTGGCTGTCCATGAGCTCAACCACCGGGATACCGGCGACTTCAATCATCTTCAGGGTGCGAGGCGTGTGGGTACGTTCGGTGAGGATCAGGCCGTCAATGTTCCAGGAGAGCATCGACTCCAGGCGCTCCTGCTCCATTTCCGGCTTGTAGCCGTAGTGGGCGAGCATCGTCTGGTAGCCGTGGGCGTCGGTGACGCTTTCCACGCCGCGCAGCACTTCCGCAAAGACCTGGTTGGTTAACGAGGGCAGCAGCACGCCGATGGCGCGGCTGGTAGCATTGGAGAGAATATCGGGAGCCCGGTTGGGGATGTAGCCCAGATCGTCAAGCGCTGCCGCAATTTTCCCGCGTAACGCTTCGGAAACCTGTTCCGGGTTACGTAAAAAACGGCTTACCGTCATTTTGGTCACGCCAACGCGGTCGGCAACATCCTGAAGTACGGGTCTTTTCTTTTTCATCGTCCAGAGGCAAACAAAGGTGAAATATTGCTGAAGTTTACCACGGAGATGACGCAACCTCCCGCAAGATTGGGGAGGTTGCGTTAATTATTTAAGCCGGATCAAACTGGCGGCAGATCGAAGAGTAAAATTTCGCTTTCGCCGTCGGCGTGGACCGAAATCGCCTGCTCGTCCCAGATAGCCAGGCCATCGCTGGTGGTGGCTTTGGTACCGTTGATGCTCACTTCGCCTTTCACCACCTGAATCCACACGCGGCGGTCAGCGGCAATCTGATGCACCGACTGTTCACCTTTCGCCAGCGCCCAGCGGTACAGCTCCATATCCTGGTACACCTTCAGCGAACCTTCACGCGCATCCGGCGACAGCACCAGCTGTTTGCCCTGCGCGGCGTCGAAGCGACGCTGTTCGTAGCGCGGCGTGATGCCGGTTTTTTCTGGAATAATCCAGATCTGATACAGGTGCAGCTTATCGGTGGCGCTCGGGTTGTACTCGGAGTGACGCACCCCGGTACCGGCGCTCATAATCTGGAACTCGCCCGCCGGAACCTGCTCTTTGTTACCCATGCTGTCCTGGTGCTCCACGGCGCCTTCCAGCACGTAGGTCAGGATTTCCATGTCTTTGTGCGGGTGAGTACCGAACCCCTGGCCTGCATCAATCACGTCATCGTTAATGACGCGCAGCGCCGAGAAGCCCATGTAATTCGGATCGTAGTAGTCGGCAAAAGAGAAGGTATGCCAGGAATCCAGCCAACCATGATTCGCGTGACCACGTTCATTTGCTTTGCGTAAGAAAATCATTTTTTACCCCTCATGTTTTCGATGAAACAAGTTTGGACGTAAACCGCTCAGGATGATAGTGGGTGAAAATTGACTCCTCTGTTCAAAAAATATGAACAAGAACAGAGGAGCCATTTTTACTTATTTGGCAAGGGTAATCGTGGCAGGAGACGGTTGCTCAAAGGCGCGCTCAAGCAGTTCCATATTGGTAAGAGCCTCAGTTTCCTTGACGAAATTCGGCGCGCCTTGGGTCAGCGTCTGATACAGCGCATCGTACACGCGACCATAGTCGCCACGCTCGGCCTGCCACTGCTCTTTTACCGTTTCCCCCGCGTCGTTGACGTACTCCAGCTGTGCCAGTGAACTATCCGCCGCAAAGCCCGCATCGCCCGGCATAATGCCCGCTTTCAGGCTGGTTTCCTGCTGATCGATACCGTACTTCACGAAGGAGCCTTTGGTGCCGTGCACGATAAATTTCGGGTAGTCGATTTTCACCAGGTGGCTGGTTTTCACTATCGCCTTCAGGTTGCCGTAGAACAGCTGAGCTTCAAAGGTATCATCCGGATTGGCCGGATTGCGCAGGCTACGAATGTCGTACGCCGCGTGATCCGGACGACCAAACAGCGAGATGATTTGGTCCATGGTGTGCACGCCCAGGCCATAAAACGCGCCATCCTGTGGACGGCCCGGCTGGGTCGGCGCTTCCGGACGGTAGTAGTCAAAGTGGCTTTCTACTTCAACAATCTCGCCCAGCTTACCGCTCTCAATGGCTTTTTTGGCGGTCAGGAAGCAGGAGTCAAAGCGACGGTTCTGATACGGTGAGACGGTCAGCCCTTTGCTTTTCGCTAACGCAAACAGTTCCTTCGCTTCCGCCAGCGTCGGGGTGAATGGTTTTTCTACCAGTACGTTCTTGCCCGCTTCCAGCGCTTTTTTCGCGTACTCGAAGTGGCTATCAGCATGGGTGCAAACCACCACCAGCTTCACCTGCGGATCGTGCAGAATATCGTTCAGCTCGCTGGTGAAGTGAATGTGCGCATACTGCGGCGCCTGCTCGTCCGGCTTCGGACTGCGGCGATAGATATGCGCCACGTGCCAGTCGGCTTTGCGGTGCAGAACGTAGGGAAGATGGTAGCGGGTGGTGCTTTTGCCAAAGCCGATAAAGGCGCAGTGCAGAGTCATGGTTCAGTCCTTTTGAAGAGTTTGCTGAATACCATAGCGCAATGACAGACAAAAAAAAGCCAGCAATAAGCTGGCTAAAGTAATACTGGAAGCAATGTGAGCAATGTCGTGCTTTCAGGAACTCCGCAAGGACGCCCTGAATGCAGGACAATAATAATCATTCTCATTCGCAACTGTCCAGTGATTTTTGCAAAAAAAGCTAATTGACGCACATTTCAAAATCAATGATGTTAAAAGGGACTTTTACACCACAAAGGAAATGAAGAATGAGTGACATCGTGATACGCCACGCTGAACCCAAAGATTTCGACGCTATCCGTCAGATCCACGCCCAGCCGGAGGTGTATCACAACACGCTACAGGTGCCTCATCCTTCCAGCCACATGTGGCAAGAGCGGCTAGCCGACCAGCCAGGTATCAAGCAACTGGTCGCCTGCATCGATGAACAGGTGGTTGGACACCTCAGTATTGCCATCCCCCAACGCCCTCGCCGCAGCCACGTCGCCGATTTTGGTATTTGCGTCGATGCCCGCTGGCAAAACCGCGGCGTCGCCAGCGCGCTCATGCGCACCATGATCGATATGTGCGACAACTGGCTGCGCGTCGACCGCATTGAACTCACCGTATTTGTCGATAACGCGCCGGCGGTGGCGGTGTATCAAAAGCACGGGTTTGAGATCGAAGGCACCGGGCGCAACTATGCGCTGCGTAATGGGGAGTATGTGGATGCGTACTTTATGGCGCGGGTGAAGGGTAGGCCCTCACCCTAACCCTCTCCCAAAGGGAGAGGGGACCGTATGGTGCGGCTTTTAAATGAGTCATCTACCCTGCCTTTCTCCCTCTCCCTTCCAGGGAGAGGGCCGGGGTGAGGGTAACTAGTACCCCGCCGTCAAATCATCCGGCGAACGCGGGTCCGAGGCCCCATACAGCGTCCCATCCGGGTCGACCATTATGCTCTGCGTGCTGCCCATCGCCTCTTTCAGCGCCACCTTCTGTCCTTTCGCCTCCAGCAGCTTGAGCGTGTCCGGGCTAAAGCCCTTCTCCACCCGCAGCTCGTCCGGCAACCACTGGTGGTGGAAACGAGGCGCGTTAGTGGCTTCCGCCACGTTCATCCCAAAATCGATGCTGTTGACCACCATCTGCAGCACCGTGGTGATAATACGACTGCCGCCCGGACTACCGGTCACCAGCCAGGTTTTGCCGTCTTTGACGACGATGGTCGGCGACATTGACGACAGCGGGCGTTTCTTCGCCTCTACCGCGTTGGCGTCCCCCCTACCAGCCCATAGACGTTCGGCACGCCGGGCTTGGCGGAAAAGTCATCCATTTCGTTATTCATCAGAATGCCGGTGTTACCCGCCACAATACCGGTGCCGAAGGTGGTATTGAGGGTGTAGGTCACCGCCACCGCATTGCCGTCTTTATCCACCACCGAAAAATGGGTGGTCTGGTTGCTTTCGTATGGGGCCAGCTTGCCGGGTTTAATCTGGCTGGAAGGCTTGGCTTTGTTGATATCAATCTGGTCGGCAATTGATTTAGCGTAGGCTTTGTTGGTCAGCGCCTGCCACGGTACCTTCACAAAGTCCGGGTCACCGAGATACTCCGAGCGGTCAGCGTAGGCGTGCTTCTCCGCTTCGGCCATCAGCTGCATCGCATCAGCGCTGCCAAAACCGTATTTATGCAGATCGAAGTTTTCCAGAATATTAAGAATTTGCACGATGTGAATCCCGCCGGAAGACGGCGGCGGCATGGAGAATACTTCATAGCCGCGATAGGTGCCGCTAATAGGCGTGCGCTCGACGGCCTTGTAATTCGCCAGATCCGCCTTACTCAACAGCCCGCCGTTTTTCTGCATCTCTTCGGCAATTTGATCGGCAATCGCCCCTTTGTAGAACGCATCCGGCCCGTGCTCGGCAATCAGCTCCAGGCTTTTCGCCAGATTGGCCTGCACCAGTTTATCCCCTTCTTCAGCGGTTCACCGTTTTTCCAGAAGATGGCCTTGCTGTTGGCGTGATTCGGCAGTACTTCGCTACCGTAGGTTTTCAGATCGTCGGCCAGCGCATCGTTAACGATAAAACCCTCTTGCGCCAGCTTCAGCGCCGGGCGAATGACTTTGTTGAGCGGCAGTGTGCCGTATTTTTCCAGCGCCAGGGAGAAACCGGCGACGGTGCCCGGCGTGCCGGAAGCGAGATGTGAAGTCAGTGATTTTTTACTGTCCGGGTTGCCGTGATCGTCGAGGAACATGTCGCGCGTTGCTTGCTCCGGAGCCATTTCACGGAAATCGATCGCCGTGGTTTTACCGTCTTTGGTGCGCAGCAGCATAAACCCGCCGCCGCCGAGGTTACCGGCCTGCGGGTGTGTAACCGCCAGCGCGTAGCCAACCGCGACCGCCGCGTCGACGGCATTGCCGCCCTGGCGCAAAATCTCCACGCCGACTCGCGTGGCGGCGGCATCCACCGAGGCCACCATGCCCTGCTGGGCGCGGACGGGATGAAACACATCTTCTTCCACGCCGTAGGAGACGGGAGGCGGAGGCGGCGCGGCTACGGCGCTAAAACAGCTTCCTGAGAGCAGAGCAGCAAGGGCTACCCGGCGGAAAAACGTCGGCGTTGTTATCATCATCATTCTCCAGAGCGTGCGGTGAGGTCCCCACTAAGCCTGGTTCAAAATGCTGAAATAATCCTCGTTCTGGCGGGAAAGGAGTAAACTTAAGAGATCCCTAGAAGGAGGAAAGATGATGAAACGATTACTGATTCTCGCAGCGCTGCTGCCGTTCACCGCGCTGGCTGTGCCGTTGAACATCGACAATAACCCGAACCAGCCGGGTTATGAGATCCCAGCCAGCAGCGCATGCAGTCGCGAATGTTGAACCAACAACAGCAGCAGAAAGGGATGCTGAATCAACAGCGGCAGGTGCAGACGCAGCAACAACAGTTGCATCTGCAAAACCAGCTCAAGGCCAACCAGCAGCGGGTACAACAGGCCCAGCCGGGTACGCTCACCCCGAATCAGCAGCCGCTGCCCAACAACAACGGCGGCATGCTGAAGCAGTATTAAGGCTGGAAATCCGGGCCAATGACGTCAATCGCATCGGTACAGATGCAGCTCACGCCCCAGCGCAGCAGCTCCCGCGCGCGCTGGGGGTTATTGACCGTATAAACCAGAATCTTTAACCCGGCCTCGCGCAGCGCATCCACGCGCGCCTCATCGAGTAAACGATGGTTAAGGTGAATCGAAACGCAGCCCAGTCGCGTGGTCAGCTCACGCCAGTCGTCGCGCCACTCGTCGAGCAGCAGGCCGCGCGGCAGCTCTGGTGCGGCAAGCTGCGCCGCTTCCAGCGCATCGATTTCAAACGACGATAGCAGTGGCGGCGTCATGTCGGCCCACAGCTCGCGGGCGGCCAGCGCCACGACTTTGCCGGTCAGCGGGCCGGTGCCAGTGGTGGGTTTAATCTCAATATTCGCCATCATGCCGTGCTGACGGCAGCGTTCCGCCACCTGCGACAACAGCGGCAGCGGTTCGCCCTTAAAGCTGCTGGCAAACCAGCTGCCCGCGTCCACACGCAGCAGATCCTGCCAGTTCAGATCGCCTGCCACCCCCAGCCGTTGCTGGTGCGTTCAAGGTTATCGTCATGCAGCAGAAAGATCTGCCCGTCTTTCGACAGCTTGGCGTCAAACTCAATCATGGTATGCCCGTAGCGCGCACCCACGTCGATCGCCGCCAGCGTATTTTCCGGCGCTAATTTGCCGCCGCCGCGATGGGCGACGATATGAGGATAGGGCCAGTTGCTCATACTCGCATTCCTGTTTCACCGTCAAAGAGGTGCAAATGTTCATCCGGCAGATGTAACCACAGCGTAGTGCCTGCATTCGGGCGCTGCTGGTGCGGCAGACGAACCACCATTTTCAATTCGCCAAAGCGCCCGTGCGCCAGGTTATCTGCACCTAAAATTTCCAGCGTGTCGATGACCATCGGCACACCGCCTTCCGCCTGCGAGCTTAACGCAATATGTTCCGGGCGGATACCCAGCGTCATGCGACGTCCGGCATATTCACGACGCCCTGCCGGAATCGGGAGCTGCATTCCATTAGACAACACAAAGCGCGTGCCGGACGCATCCAGTTGCCCGTCCAGCAGGTTCATTGCCGGGCTGCCGATAAAGCTCGCCACAAAACGGCTGGCCGGTTTCTCATACACTTCCACCGGCGTGCCGATTTGTTCGGCAATGCCTTTGTTCATCACCATCACCCGCTGGGCAAGGGTCATCGCCTCCACCTGGTCGTGAGTGACGTACAGCGAGGTTGTTTTCAGACGACGATGCAGTTGCTGTAGTTCAAGACGCATCTGCACGCGCAGCTTGGCATCGAGGTTAGAGAGCGGCTCATCAAACAGGAACACCGCCGGGTCGCGTACGATGGCGCGGCCCATCGCCACGCGCTGGCGCTGGCCGCCGGACAGTTCGCGCGGACGGCGCTTCAGCAGGCCATCCAGCTCAAGAATACGCGCTGCTTCCTGCACCCTTTCCGCGATGTGCGCTTTCCCCATACCGCGAATTTTCAGCCCCCAGGCCATATTCTCTTCCACGCTCATATGCGGGTAGAGGGCGTAGTTTTGGAACACCATCGCAATGCCGCGATCCTTCGGCTCCATTTCGGTGACGCGCTTGCGATCGATCCAGATGTCGCCGCTGGTCACTCGCTCAAGCCCGGCCACCATGCGCAGCAGCGTCGACTTGCCGCAGCCCGACGGGCCGACCATCACAATAAACTCGCCGTCCGCCACGTCCAGCGTCAGCGGTTGAATCACCTGGGTTTTGCCGTCCCAGCTTTTGCTTACTGCCTGTAATTTCAGTCCTGCCATGTTATTTCTCACTGTCCACTAAACCACGCACAAACGCCCGTTGCATGGCTAAAACGATAACGACCGGAGGGATAAGGGTGAGCAGCATTGCCGCCATCACCTGATTCCACTGCGTGGTGCCTTGCCCAATGGCGATCATGCCTTTGATGCCCGCCACGGCGGTGCCGAGATTGACGTCGGTGATGATCAACAGCGGCCAGAGATACTGGTTCCAGCCATAGATAAAGGTGATAACGAACAGCGCCGCCAGGTTGGTTTTTGACAGCGGCAGCACGATGTCGCGGAAAAAACGCATCGGCGAGGCGCCGTCAATGCGCGCGGCTTCAATCAGCTCGTCCGGCAAGGTCATAAAGAACTGACGGAACAGAAAAGTCGCGGTGGCCGAGGCCATCAACGGCAGCGTCAGGCCCGCGTAGCTGTCGAGCATTTTCAGGTTGGCAATCACTTCCACCGTCGGGAAGATACGCACTTCGACCGGCAGCATCAGGGTGATAAAAATCATCCAGAAGAACAGGTTACGCAGCGGGAAGCGAAACCAGACAATGGCAAACGCCGACAGCATCGAGACGGTAATTTTGCCGACGGTGATGGCGAAGGCCATGATGAAGCTATTAAGCATCATCAGCCAGAACGGCGCGCTGTTGGCCCCGACGCCGTTCACCCAGATGGCCTTCATGTTCTCAAACAGATGGCCGCCGGGATCAGCGTCATCGGCGTTTCAAATACCGCTTTGTCGTCCAGCGTTGCCGCGGTGAACGCGACGTATAGCGGGAAGATAATCACGATAATCCCAGGATCAGCATGGTGTGGCTGAAAATAGTCAGCCCGCGACGGTTCTCAATCATTGGTAACGCACCTTTCTTTCCACGTAGCGGAACTGCACCACGGTCAGGATGATGACGAGGAACATCAGCACCACCGATTGCGCGGCAGAGGCCGAGAGATCCAGCCCGGCGAACCCTTCACGGTAAATCTTATAAATCAGCGTGGTGGTGGCTTGTACCGGGCCGCCTGCCGTTGCGGCGTCGATCACCGGGAAGGTGTCGAAGAAGGCGTACACCAGGTTCACCACCAGCAGGAAGAAACTCACCGGCGCAATCAGCGGCAGCGCCAGCTTGAAGAAGCGGCGAATCGGGCCGGCGCCGTCGATGGCGGCAGCTTCTACCAGCGAGCGCGGAATCGACTGCAGCGCGGCGAAGAAGAACAGAAAGTTGTAGCTGATTTGCTTCCACACCGAGGCGAAGACCACCAGGAACATCGCCTGGCCGCTATTCTGCGCGTGGTTCCAGTCGTAGCCGAACTCACCGAGAACGTGGGTAATCAGCCCGCGTCCTGGGTTGAACAGGAAGATCCACAGCACCGCGGCCACGGCGGGGGCAACGGCGTACGGCAGCAGCATCAGCGTCTGGTAGAGACGACTGCCGCGCACGACATAATCCACCAGGGCAGCAAAAACCAGCGACACCAGCAGGCCGCTCACCGTTACCATGGCGCTGAACTTAAGGGTCGTCCAGAAGGAATCGAGGTAGTACGGATCGTGGAACAGCGAGACGAAGTTATCCAGGCCGACAAACTGGCTGGAGAGACCAAACGGGTCGACGCTTTGTAGCGAGTACCACAGCGCTTCGCCGGCGGGCCAGATAAAGAAAATAACGGTGATAATCAGCTGCGGGGCGACCAATGCATAGGGCAGCCAGCGCGATTTAAACACCGGACGGGATGATGACATAGTTAAACTCTGCGTTGGTTTTCCCCTCACCCGGCCCTCTCCCAAAGGGGCGAGGGAGAAAAGACAACCCGGTGCAATCTCTACCAGACGGCGCCGAACGGTCCCTCTCCCCTATGGGGAGAGGGTTAGGGTGAGGGGTAAGGCGGTTAAATTAAGACTTGGTCGATTGCTCGAAGCGACGCAGCAGCTGGTTCCCGCGCTCTACCGCAGAATCCAGCGCCTGCTGAGGCGTTTTCTTCCCGGTCCAGACGCTTTCCAGCTCTTCATCCACAATGGTACGAATCTGCGGCATGTTGCCCAGACGCAGGCCTTTGGTGAACGGCAACGGGGGTTTGTTCAGCATCTGACGGGTCGCGATATCCGCGCCAGGGTTCTTGTCATAGAAGCCCTGCTGGCGGGTCAAATCGTACGCGGCGGTGGTGATCGGCAGGTAGCCGGTTTTCTGGTGCCATTCGGCGGCAATTTCCGGCTTCGCCAGGAACTCGAGGAATTTCGCCACGCCGGTATAGGTCTCTTTATCTTTACCCTGCATCACCCACAGGCTCGCCCGCCGATGATCGCGTTCTGCGGTGCGCCCTTCACGTCGGCATCGTACGGCATCATACCGACGCCGTAGTTGAATTTGGCGTAATGGCGGATATCCGCCAGCGAGCCGGAGGACGCGGTCGTGATCGCACAGTCGCCGTTGTAGAACTTCTCGGTGGATTCGTCTTTACGTCCGAAGTAGCTGAAGTCGCCCTTCTTGTTCAGATCGGCAAGCAGCGCGATATGTTTAACCTGCTCCGGCTTGTTGAACTCCAGCACCGCATCGGTACCGTCGAAGCCGTTGTTTTTGCTGGCCACCGGCAGACCGTGCCAGGCACTGAAGTTTTCAATCTGGATCCAGCCCTGCCAGCCGCTGGCATAACCGCACTTCATACCGGCGGCTTTCAGCTTCGCGGTGTAGTCAGCCAGGTCCTGCCAGGTTTTCGGCGGCTGTTCCGGGTCTAAACCGGCTTTTTTGAAGGCATCTTTGTTGTAGTACAGCACCGGGTAGAGCTGTTAAACGGCTGAGAGAGCAGATGCCCGGTTTTGGCGTCGGTGTAGTAACCGGACACCGTCGGCACAAACTGAGATTCGTCAAACGTGATCCCGGCATCGCTGAACACCTGATACACCGGCTTAATCGCTTTTGACGCCATCATGGTGGCGGTGCCCACTTCGTACACCTGTAGAATCGCCGGCGCATTGCCGGTACGGAAAGCGGCGATACCCGCGCTCAGGCTCTGCTCGTAGTTGCCTTTGTAGATCGGGGTAATTTTGTAGTCCGGGTTGGCGGCGTTAAAACGCTGCGCCAGGGAGTCAACTTCTTTGCCCAGCTCGCCTTCCATGGAGTGCCAGAACGGAATTGTGGTCACTGCCATCGCCTGGCTCGCCAATGCCAGACTTAACGCCAATCCTAAAGCTGTATGTCGTAACGATATCATCGGTTATCTCTCTTTTTGTGCCGGGATGCGCGATATCACGCGTTTTATGTTCGCGGGGTAACATGACATGCTCGAATGACAGAAAAATAACTTTTTTATTACAAAAAAAAGATAGTAAGGCGACAAAGGGATGGCAAGGAGGTGACGGTGGTAAGGAAGGAAAGTGGGAGCTGTGGCACGGATAGGGATGACGTTATTCCCGGGCCGGCCAGGGGCTTTCCCGGGAACGGCTCATGCACGCAGACGAAGAGCAATTTGCTCCAGCGTCAGCCGCCCTGCCGCCGCATCGACCGTCATCTCGACAAAATCCGGATTCGCCGCGAGCGAAATCCCATTACGCTTTAAAAACAGCAGCGTGATAAACAAGGCGGTACGTTTATTACCATCGTTAAAGATATGCCCACGGGATATGGCCAGCAAATGCATAGCCGCCAGCAACCACACGTCGGTCACGCCTTCATATTCGATTTGATTGAGCACCCGGTACATTAGCGCTTCCGCACGGCCAGGATCGGGCATGCCTGTCACACCAGGCGTGACGCGGAGCAGCCTGTCGTGAAACTGAATTATCTCTTCCGCTGAGATAATTTGTAGGGTCATTTATCCGCTAACTCCCTGAGTTCATTACCATGAACGGCCATAATAGAGGCAAACTCATCATCCATTCGCGCCGTCTGATAACGCTCAAACTCTTCGGCGCTGATGATCACTGCGGGCTTATGCCCACGACGCGTGATAGTGACAGGGCCGCCAGTCACCGCGCTTTCCAGGACTTCGGCCAGATTTTGCCGAGCCTCGCTATAGTTAACCGTACGCATAAAACACCTCCCAGTTGTACATGTTTATTGTACAACAAATACGTACAAAAAAAGAGCCATCAGGCTCTTTTGTTCAATTTAACCGCATGCCGTTTCCGGGGTCGGCGCAAGCGCTTTCCCCGGGATACGGTGTTAACCGCCGAGGTACGCGCTGCGCACCGCTTCGTTCGCCAGCAGCGCATCACCGGTATCGGATAGCACCACGTGGCCGTTTTCCAGCACGTAGCCGCGGTCTGCGAGCTTCAGCGCCTGGTTGGCGTTCTGCTCGACGAGGAAGATGGTCATACCCTGCTCGCGCAGCTGTTCGATGGTGTCGAAGATCTGCTGGATGATGATCGGCGCCAGCCCCAGAGAAGGTTCATCCAGCAGCAACAGGCGCGGCTGGCTCATCAACGCGCGGCCAATCGCCAGCATCTGCTGTTCGCCGCCGGACATGGTGCCCGCACGTTGAATTCGACGTTCATGCAGACGCGGGAACAGTTCGTAAACCCACTTGATGCGCTCCTGGAACTGATCGCGCTCGGCAAAGAAGCCGCCCATCGCCAGGTTCTCTTCCACCGTCATGCGCGAAAACACACGACGCCCTTCCGGCACGATCGCCACCGCTTCACGCATGATTTTCGCCGTCTGCCAGTCGGTAATGTCTTTATCATCAAAGACAATCCGCCCGCTGGTCGCGCGCGGGTCGCCGCACAGCGTGCCGAGCAGCGTGGTTTTCCCCGCGCCGTTCGCCCCGATGAGCGTCACGATTTCACCCTGATTAATGTGCAGACTGACCTCGTGCAGCGCCTGAATCTTGCCGTAGTGGGCGCTGACTTTGTCGAACGATAACATCACTTTATCCATATTATGCCTCACCCAGATACGCGCGGATCACATCCGGGTTGTTACGGATCTCTTCCGGCGTGCCGTTAGCCAACGGCGTGCCCTGGTTCACCACGTAGATACGGTCGGAAATGCCCATCACCAGCTTCATATCGTGCTCAATCAGCAGAATGGTGGTGTTGTGATGATTACGCAGTTCGGCAATCAGCTCGTCCAGCTCTTTGGTCTCTTTCGGGTTGAGGCCAGCGGCCGGTTCGTCGAGCATCAGGATTTCCGGCTGGGTCACCATACAGCGGGCAATCTCCAGACGACGCTGGTCGCCGTAGGCCAGGTTACTGGCCTGACGGTTGGCGTGCTCCAGCAGGCCGATACGCTCAAGCCAGGTGGCGGCGCGGTCCAGCGCTTCGCTTTGCGCGCGCTTGAACGACGGGGTTTTGAGCAGGCCGGAGAAGACGCCGGTTTTCAGCTGCTGATGTTGCGCCACCAGCAGGTTTTCAATCACCGTCATTTCGCGGAACAGACGCACGTGCTGGAAGGTGCGCACCACGCCCATGCGGGCGATTTGCTGGCCCGGCAGCCCTTCCAGGTGCTGGTCGCGCAGCATAATGGTGCCGCCAGTTGGCTTGTAGAAGCCGGTCAGGCAGTTAAAGACCGTGGTTTTCCCTGCGCCGTTCGGGCCAATCAGGGAGACGATTTCCTGAGGATGCAGCTCCAACGCCACGTTGTTGACCGCCAGCAGGCCGCCAAAACGCATCATCAGGCCGTTAACGGATAATAATGGCTGACTCATGCCTGCTCTCCTTCTTTCGCTTGCCCGTTTTTCAGTTTCAGCTGTGGACGGGTCATCGGCAGAAGGCCCTGCGGACGCCAGATCATCATCAGTACCATCAGGCCGCCGAGCATCAACATGCTGTATTCGTTAAAGTCACGCATCAGCTCGCGCGACACAACCAGCAGAATCGCGGCGAGGATAACGGCAAACTGCGAGCCCATGCCGCCCAGCACCACAATCGCCAGCACGAAGGCCGACTCCGCAAAGGTGAAAGATTCCGGGCTGACAAAGCCCTGACGCGCGGCGAACAGCGTCCCGGCAAAACCAGCAAACGCGGCGCTAATAGTAAAGGCGGTCAGCTTGATGCGGGTTGGGCTTAAGCCCAGCGAGCGACAGGCGATTTCATCTTCACGCAGCGCTTCCCACGCGCGGCCCAGCGGCATGCGCAGCAGGCGGTTAATCACGAACAGGCTCAGCACCACCAGCAGCAGCGCCACCAGGTAGAGGAAGATGACGCGATCGGACGGGTCGTACTTGACGTTAAAGAAGTTGCTGAAGGTGTCCCAGCCGCCTTCGCGCGCGCTGCGGCTGAACTCCAGGCCAAAGAAGGTCGGTTTTGGAATCTGGCTGATGCCGTTCGGGCCGCCGGTGATTTCGGTGTTGTTGAGCAGCAGGATACGGACGATTTCGCCGAAGCCTAAGGTCACAATCGCCAGGTAGTCACCGCGCAGACGCAGTACCGGAAGCCCAACAGGAAACCGGCAGCGGCAGAGACCAGCCCGGCGATTGGCAGACAGGTCCAGAAGCCGAGGCCGTAATAGTGGTTCAGCAGCGCGAAAGTGTAGGCGCCGATGGCATAAAAGCCGCCGTAGCCCAGCACCAGCAGGCCGGACAGCCCCACCACCACGTTCAGACCCAAGCCCAGAATAATATAAATCATGGTCAGGGTCGCGATATCAACCGTACCGCGCGAGACCATAAACGGCCACGCCACGGCAATCACCAGCAGCGCAATCAGGAACAGCTTTTGTTTGACCGTCGAGCCGTCAATCGCCGGCAGAATAAACTTCGGCCCGGAGACGCTCTTCAGCCCTTTCTGGAACAGAGGGCGCAGCAGCTGGAAGAAAAAGACCACCGCGGTGCCAATAAAGATCCACTGCCAGCGAATATCCGCCGCGCTGCCGACCACCAGCTTAGTGCCATCGAGCTGCAGCTGCACGCCCATAAAGACGCCCGCCAGGACGAAGAACATCGCCGCCGACAGCAGCGCCATCGCAAATTGCATCGGTTTCATACTTTCTCTACCTCCGGCGGCCCAGAATACCGGTCGGCATCACCAGCAGTACCACGATCAGCAGCGCAAACGACACAACGTCTTTATATTCGGTGCTCAGGTACGCCGACGACAGCGCTTCCGCGATGCCGAGGATCAGCCCACCAATCATCGCCCCTGGAATACTGCCGATACCGCCGAGAACCGCGGCGGTGAAGGCTTTCATCCCGGCCATAAAGCCGATATACGGGTTGATAACGCCGTAGAACTGGCCGAGCAGCACGCCCGCCACCGCCGCCATCGCCGCGCCAATCACGAAGGTCAGCGCAATCACGCGATCGGTGTTAATGCCGAGCAGGCTGGCCATTTTCAGGTCTTCCGCGCAGGCGCGACAGGCGCGGCCCATACGGGAGTAGCGAATGAACAGCGTCAGCGCCAGCATGGCAATAAAGGTCACAATCCAGATAACCAGCTGCATGGTGGTGATAGAGGCGGAGAAGTTATCGCTGCTGCCCACAATCCACTGACCGTTAAACAGGCTCGGCAACGCGATATCGCGCGAACCCTCGGTCAGGCTGACGTAGTTTTGCAGGAAGATAGACATCCCGATAGCGGAGATCAGCGCGATCAGACGCTTGGAGTTTCGCACCGGGCGATAGGCCACCCGTTCAATGCTCCAGCCGTAGGCGCTGGCAATGACAATCGCCCCGATAAAGCCCGCCGCCACCAGCAACCAGCTGGTGTCGATGCCCATCATCATCAGCGCGGCGATGATCATAAAGGAGACATAACTACCGATCATGTACACCTCGCCGTGGGCGAAGTTGATCATGCCGATAATCCCGTACACCATGGTGTAACCGATGGCGATCAGTGCATAGGTGCTTCCCAGCGTTACGCCGTTAAACATCTGCTGCACAAAGTAGAGAACCTGCTCTGACATAAATTAGCCTTTTGCTACCCCTGCGGATCTACGCCCGCCAGGGGAAATGAAGGTTACTTCACCGCGGTGGATGAGCCGTCGGCGTGCCACTGGAAGACGCCAAATTCAAAGCCTTTCAGATCGCCTTTGTCGTCCCAGCTCAGCGGCCCAATCACGGTTTTCGCGCCGTTTGCTTTTAAGTCTTTAATCAGCGCCTGAGGATCATCGCTGCCGGTACGTTCCATGGCGGTTGCCAGAGACTGTACGGCGGCGTAGGTGATCCACACATACGGACCGCTCGGATCTTTCTTCTGCGCTTTCAGGGCATCGACGATAGCGCTGTTTGCCGGATCCTGGTCATAGCGTTTTGGCATGGTAACCAACATGCCTTCCGCCGCATCGCCCGCGATGTTCGACAGCGAGGCGTTACCCACGCCTTCCGGCCCATAAACTGCGTTTTCAGCCCTACGGCGCGCGCCTGACGCAGCATCTGGCCCATTTCCGGGTAGTAGCCGCCGTAGTAAACGAAGTCGATATTCTCTTTTTGCAGACGGGCAATCAGCGCGGAGAAATCTTTTTCACCGGCGGTGATGCCATCGAAGAAGACGATATTGCCGCCGCCTTTTTTCAGCCCGTCCTGCACGGAGCGCGCCAGGCCTTCGCCATACTGCTGTTTGTCGTGAATGATGGCGATGCGTTGCGGCTTCACTTTATTGAGGATGTAGTTTGCCGCCGTCGGCCCCTGAGAGGAGTCCAGGCCCGCGGTGCGCATGATGTACTGATAGCCGCGCTGGGTCAGTTCCGGGTTGGTCGCCCCCGGAGAGATCATCAGAATGCCTTCATCTTCATAAATATCGGAAGCAGGCTGTGTGGAAGAAGAACACAGGTGGCCGATGACATATTTAATGCCGTCGTTGACGATTTTGTTGGCCACCGCCACCGCTTGTTTCGGGTCGCAGGCGTCGTCGTACTCAACGCCCACCAGTTTGTCGCCCTTAATGCCGCCCTTCGCGTTGATATCCTTAATGGCCTGGCGCGCGCCGTTGAACTCCATGTCGCCCCACTGCGCGACCGGGCCGGACATCGCCCCGACAACCGCAACCTTGATATCGTCAGCAAAAGCCGCGTGAGACATAGCCAGCGCGATCATCCCTGCGATTACTGTTTTTGTATTCCTTTTCATACTTCGGGATCCTCATTCGTGATGTCGTGTTTACACGTCGTGGCGTGTATATATTTTGTAATTTAGTGGTTAAAAAGCATTCTGTACTTTTAATATACAACGCTATTTTTGCCATTATCTTTAATGGGTTAGCGCAGCTTTTTGGCTAAAAACAGACTAAATTCTCTATTTTTCAGTCTATTAAGGAAAGATAATATTCTGATTTTTGCCATAGATAAACAAAAAAAAGTCCGCCATACAGCATAAAATAACGGCATAAAGAGCCGAATAAAACGCTGGTTTTTAGGTTAAAATTCTGTCTATTTTTCGATCCATACTGTTTCAAGCTGCCTATGTGAATATCGAAAAACGAATCACCTGGCTGCCAGGGCAAAAAAGAGAAAGCCTGCGGCAGAATAAATTGAGTACACTGACCGCCATTTTCGCGACTGGAGCCCACCGCCCATGAAACTGACCATCATTCGTTTAGAGACCTTTAGCGACCAGGACCGCATCTGCCTTGGCAAGATCTGGCCGGATCGTGTTCCCGCCGAATCAGCCCTCGACGATACTCACCGTTTGTATGCCGCCCGCTTTAACGAGCGCCTGCTGGCCGCCGTGCGCGTGACGCTGAGTGAACATCAGGGCGAACTGCGCGATTTATGCGTGCGTGAAGTGACCCGCCGACGCGGCGTGGGACAGTATCTGCTGGAAGAGGTGATGCGCGATAACCCGCAGGTTAGCCGTTGGCTGCTCAGCAAAGCGGGCGCGGAAGAGAGTCTGGAAATGGCGGCGTTTGCCAAAGCGCTGGGCTTTACATCCAGGAACAGGGCTGGGTGCGAGGGTAGTTTGAACCACTCCGTGTAGGCCGGATAAGCGCAGCGCCATCAGGCACTGCCGCATACATTGCCGGATGGCGGCGTACGCCTTATCCGGCCTACATTGAGAACGACTTACTTCGCGTCGGTCGCCGTACCGTTGGCGTGCCAGTTGAAGATACCGAATTCGAAGCCTTTCAGGTCACCCTTCTCATCCCAGGACAGCGGGCCCATTACGGTATCCACGGTGCTTGCCTTGAGGAATTTGGCGATCTCAGCCGGATCGTCAGAGTGGTTCAGACCCGCCTGCAGAGACTGCAGCGCCGCGTAGGTGGTCCACACGAACGCACCGCTCGGATCCTGTTTCTTGGCCTTGATTGCGTCAACGATCGGTTTGTTCGCCGGAACCTGGTCATAGTTCTTCGGCTTGGTCACCAGCAGGCCTTCAGCAGATTCACCCGCGATGTTAGACAGCGACACGTTCGCTACCCTTCCGGCCCATGAACTGGGTTTTCAGGCCCGCAGCACGCGCCTGACGCAGGATCTGCCCCATTTCCGGGTGGTAGCCGCCGAAGTAAACGAAGTCGATATTCTCTTTCTTCAGACGCGCCACCAGGGTGGAGAAATCTTTCTCGCCGGCGGTGATACCGTCAAAGAAGACCACGTTGGCGCCGCCTTTTTTCAGCCCATCCTGCACCGCGCGCGCCAGACCTTCGCCGTACTGCTGCTTGTCGTGCACGATAGCGATGCGCTGCGGCTTCACTTTATCGAGAATGTATTTCGCGGCGGTCGGGCCCTGGTCAGAGTCCAGACCGGTGGTGCGCAGAATCAGCTTATAGCCGCGCGCGGTCAGCTCCGGTGCCGTCGCCGCCGGGGTGATCATCAGAATGCCTTCGTCTTCATAGATGTCAGACGCTGGCTGAGTTGAAGAGGAGCACAGGTGACCGATAACGTACTTAATGCCGTCGTTGACCACTTTGTTCGCTACCGCCACCGCCTGTTTCGGGTCGCAGGCATCGTCATATTTTACGATTTCCAGCTTGTTGCCCTTGATGCCGCCTTTGGCGTTAATATCGGCCACCGCTTGCGCCGCACCGCTGAACTCCTGATCGCCATACTGCGCAACCGGGCCAGACATCGCGCCAACGACAGCAACTTTAATATTTTCTGCTAATGCCATATTGCTGAATGCCAGTGCAATACATCCTGCCAGTAACGCTTTGCCCTTCATTTTCATCCTGAGGTTCCCCATTATTATGGTTATTGCAATTGTTGTGATGTTGTTGTTTAGCACATTATTCTTATATCAGACGCATGGTAAGTATAAGATATTAATATTAAGGGACGCTGCCTGTGCTTTTGCAGCATACTCTGCTAAAACATACCCCATTTTTATGGAATTGAAACGTTAATTTTGACGGATTTGTAACGCAAAAATGACAAAAAAAAGCCACTCATCGGAGTGGCTTAGGGGATCAGGGGAGTCAATTCATTCACTGAGAGCCCGACGAATCACCTCCAGCGCCTGCTGGAACTGTTTCTCAGGAATCGTGAGCGGGTAAAGGAAGCGAATCACGTTGCCGTACACGCCGCAGCTCAGCAGTAGCACCCCTTCCGCCAGCGCGCGTTCCTGTACCAATTTGGTGAATTCCGGCGACGGCTCGCGGGTTTGCGGGTCGACAAACTCCACCGCCACCATCGAGCCGACGCCGCGCACGTCGACAATCGCCGGGCAGCTGTCGCGCAGGCTGTTGAGCACTTCAATCAGATGCTGGCCAAGATGATTGGCGCGGTTACACAGCGCTTCTTCTTCGATGACGTCCAGCACCGCATGCGCGGCGGCAATCGCCAGCGGGTTACCCGCGTAGGTACCGCCCAGACCGCCGGGGCCGGGGCGTCCATCACCTCGGCGCGGCCCACCACGCCGGAGAGCGGGAAGCCGCCGGCCAGGCTTTTCGCCATGGTCATCAGATCCGGCTTCACGCTGTAGTGCTCCATGGCAAACAGCTTGCCGGTACGGGCAAAGCCAGTCTGCACTTCATCCGCAATCAGCAGAATGCCGTGGGTGTCGCACAGCGTACGCAGCGCCTGCATAAACTCGGGCGGCGCAACGTTGAAGCCGCCCTCGCCCTGTACCGGCTCGATAATAATCGCCGCTACCTGATCCGGGGCGATGTCGGCTTTAAAAATATGGGTCAGGCTTTTGAGCGCCATGTCCGTGGTCACGCCGTGTGCGGCGTTCGGGTACGTGGCGTGGTAAACCGACCCCGGGAACGGGCCGAAGCCGATTTTGTAGGGTGCCACTTTGCCGGTTAGCGCCATGGTCATAAAAGTACGCCCATGGAAGCCACCGCCAAAGGTAATCAGCCCCGGACGTTTGGTGTAGGCGCGGGCGATCTTCACCGCGTTTTCAACCGCTTCAGCCCCGGTGCTGAAGAACGCCGTTTTGGCATTGCCGGCAATGGGCGCCACGGCATTGATACGTTCTGCTAATGATACATAGCTTTCATAGGGGACAATCTGGTAGGCGGTATGGGTAAAGGCCTGAAGCTGGCTTTCCACCGCCGCAATCACCTGCGGGTGGCGGTGACCGGTGTTGAGCACCGCGATCCCGGCGGCGAAATCAATATATTCATTGCCTTCAATATCCCACAGCGTGGCGTTCTCCGCGCGCTCCGCGTAGAAACCGCACATCACGCCGACGCCGCGCGGCGTCGCCTGTAAACGCCGATGATTCAGTGACTCGTTACTCACGGTAAACCCCCTGCCGTTAAAAGACGGAAAAATACATAGCGCTTATTTAGTCTTTGCCATCGACTTCATTCGCGCCAGCGATAAAAGGGAAATAAACAGAGGAAAGCGTGATGACGGTGGGATAAAAAAACAAAACCCCGGACAGGCATCCAGGGGTTATCAGGGTAACGCGTTAACTGTCGTTATCAGGCTTCAATCGCCGCACGCAGTTTTTTCATCGCGTTCTTTTCAAGCTGACGTACACGTTCGGCAGAAACGCCGTAACGGTCGGCCAGTTCTTGCAGCGTGGACTTGTTGTCTTCGTCCAGCCAGCGGGCGCGGATGATGTCCTGGCTACGTTCGTCCAGGCCTTGCATCGCGTCGGTCAGCTTGTTGGCCGCCTGCTCTTCCCAGTTATCGTCTTCGATGCCGTCGGCAAAGTTGGACGATTTATCCTGCAGATAGAGCACCGGAGCAACGGAGTGGCTTTCAGACTCGTCGTCCGAAGACATATCAAACGCCATGTCCTGCGCCGCCATACGCGACTCCATCTCACGCACGTCTTTGCTGGAGACGCCCAGCTCGCGGGCCACCATTTCGACTTCATCCTGATTGAACCAGCCCAGACGCTGCTTGGTTTTACGCAGGTTGAAGAACAGCTTACGCTGTGCTTTGGTGGTCGCCACTTTGACGATACGCCAGTTACGCAGTACGTATTCGTGGATTTCCGCTTTGATCCAGTGCACCGCAAAGGAGACCAGACGAACGCCCACTTCCGGGTTAAAACGGCGCACCGCTTTCATCAGGCCGATGTTACCTTCCTGAATCAGGTCCGCCTGCGGCAGGCCATAGCCCGAGTAGTTACGAGCAATATGAACAACAAAGCGCAGGTGAGACAGGATCAGCGTTTTAGCTGCTTCCAGATCGCCCTGGTAATGCAGCCGTTCAGCAAGCGCCTTTTCTTCATCAGCCGTCAACATCGGCCATGCGTTCGCAGCCCGGATATAAGATTCCAGGTTACCAACAGGGGCTAACGCTAAATTTTGCATTTCTTTGGTCATTCAAATCCTCTCAATTCACTTCATACTGGCGGAGGCTTGTCCCGAAGGCAACAAACATGCCAGGCTCTATGAGCAACGAGAATATCATCCGCTCTTTTATCAGACAGTGAGTTTATCCACAAGTTCCGTGCAACAGTGTGAATAAATTACGCACAAAATGTGACACGCGATAGTTGCGAGGGCAGAAAGATGGGGTTGAAAACACATCCCCTGCGAACGGAAGTCGTCGCAGGGGAAGAGTATAACAGAACTTTTTTAGTCGGGGTAAAGTGACGTAAATGTTGTACCGTGGCAAGCCAGGCTGCCACCCAACCAATCATCGAGCACAGCAGCAGCAGCAGCAGACACTCGTCAAACGACAGGCCGCTCAGTTCAAACTGGGTGCCGAAAACCCGCGCCACTTCGGTGACCGCCGATGACAAACGCATCACCAGAATCTCCGACAGAATCAGCGACAGAAACGCGCCGGCAAAGCCCAGCAGCGCTCCGCCGTACAGGAACGGCCGCAGGATAAAACCGTCGGTCGCGCCAATCAGCTTCTGCACGTTGATGGTATCACGACGGGCAAAAATGCTCAGGCGCACGCTGTTACCGATGACGAGGAATACCGCCGCCACCATCAGCACGCCAATCATCGCCGCCACGCGTCCCACCAGCCCGGTAATCGAGGCCAGACGGGCAAACCAGCTGTCGTCCATCCGCACTTCGTTAACGCCCTGAATCTGGGATACCCGGTCACGCAGCGTGTTCAGCGCGTCGGTGGTCTGGAAGTCAATTTTCGGAATCACCACCGCCACGGCGGGCAACGGGTTCTCTTCCAGCATATCCAGCGCGCCGCCAAAGCCTGACCAGTTGCGGAATTCACCCAGCGCCTCATCGCGGGAAAGGTAGTTCACCTTATCCACGCCCTGCTCGGCCTGAAGTTGGCCCACCACCTTCGCGGCCGCATCGTCATCCAGCGTTTTTTCCAGATAGACGGTGATCTGCGGCGACGGGTAGTACTGTGACGCCGCCGTATTGACGTTTTTGTACACCATGTAGCAGACGCTCGGCAGCGTCAGGGAGATAGCAATCACCATCACCGTCAGGAAGGTGGCGAACGGTTTGCTTTTCAGGTCCTGTAACGCACCCTGCCACGCATAGCGCACCTGTTCGTTGAACACGTTGGTTTTGCGTGAATTCGGCTTTGTCGCAGGCTTCGGCCGTTTCGGCGCGTTGCGGTTATCGCCGCCTTTACCGACTGATTGGCGAATCCTGTCCAGTCGCCCGCCAAACTGGCGAATCTGGTTGATGGCATCGCGCTTATTCATTCATCAGGCCTCCATGCAGATGGCCGTCGCTCAGCGTCAGCATGCGATAGGAACGACTGGAGATCAGCCCAATATCGTGCGTCGCCATCAGGACGGTCACCCCAACGCGGTTAAACTCTTCGAACAGTCGCAGAATGCCTTCCGACAGCGCATTATCCAGGTTACCGGTTGGTTCATCCGCCAGCAGTACCGCAGGCTTGTTCACCACCGCACGGGCAATACCGACACGTTGTTGTTCACCGCCGGAGAGCTGAATCGGGAAGTTCTTCGCCTTATCCAGCAGCCCCACTTTATCCAGCGCCGCCGACACGCGGCGGCGGATATCGTCCGCGCTCGCGCCAGCAATAATCAGAGGGATCGCCACATTATCGAAAACGGTGCGGTCCATCAGCAGATGGTGATCCTGGAAAATCATGCCGATCTGGCGACGCAGGAACGGCACCTCACGGTTCTTCAGGCGGCTGATATCATGGCCGCCGAAGAAGATTTTCCCGGCGCTTGGCCGTTCAATCCCACAGATAAGCTTCAGCAGGGTACTTTTACCCGCGCCGGAGTGGCCGGTCAGAAATGCCATCTCGCCCGGCTGCAGGTGGAAAGTGACGCCCTGCAGCGCTTGTCTCCCGCCGAGATAGGCTTTGCTGACGTGTTCAAAGCGAATCATTGTTAGTCCTCTCGGGCAAAAAGTGCCTCAATAAAATCGCCCGCTTTAAACGGACGTAAGTCCTCTATACGCTCGCCGACGCCGATATAACGAATCGGAATGCCGAACTGATCCGCCACGGAGAATATCACCCCGCCTTTGGCGGTACCGTCGAGTTTAGTCAACGTAATGCCGGTCAGGCCGACCGCTTCATGGAACAGTTTGGCCTGGCTGATCGCGTTCTGCCCGGTGCTGGCGTCAATGGTCAGCATCACTTCGTGCGGCGCATCAACGTCGAGTTTCTTCATCACGCGGACAATTTTCTTCAACTCTTCCATCAGGTGCGATTTGTTCTGCAAACGCCCGGCGGTATCAGCGATCAGTACATCGACGTTACGCGCTTTTGCCGCCTGGATAGCATCGAAAATGACCGAAGCAGAATCTGCGCCGGTGTGCTGCGCAATCACCGGAATGTTGTTACGCTGGCCCCAAACCTGCAGCTGCTCAACCGCCGCCGCGCGGAAGGTATCGCCCGCCGCCAGCATCACGCTTTTACCCTGCTGTTCGAACTGACGCGCCAGTTTGCCAATGGTCGTGGTTTTCCCCACGCCGTTGACGCCGACCATCAAAATAACGAATGGCGTTTTGCCTTCAATATTAAGCGGTTCATCCACTTTTGCGAGAATTTCACCCATTTCGTCTTTCAGCAGGCCGTACAGCGCTTCCGCGTCGCGCAGCTGTTTACGGCTGGCGGTATCGGTCAGGCTGCTGATGATCTTACGGGTGGTTTCCACACCGACGTCGGCAATCAGCAGCTGTTCTTCCAGCTCTTCAAACAGATCGTCGTCGATTTTCTTGCCGCGGAACAGACTGATAAATCCGGAACCGAGATTTTCTTTCGTTTTCAGCAGGCTGCGTTTCAGGCGCGCGAAGAAGCCTTCTTTGGTCGGCTTTTCCTGTTCCTGCTGAGCGTCGTCGGCAGGCACGTCTTCTACCGACGCTTCTTCTTCGACGATTTCGTTTTCGGACGGCGTTGCCAGCGCCTGCGCTTCCAGCTCTTCGTCGGTCAGCTCAGGTTCAATCGCTTCATCCTGCTCCGAAGGGGTCTCCTCGACCACTTCCGGTTGTTCTGCAACAACCGGCTCAATTTCTTCGACCTCTTCCGGTTGTGCTTCAACAACCGGCTCGATTTCTTCGACCACTTCCGGCTGAGCTTCAACAACCGGCTCGATTTCTTCGACCACTTCCGGCTGTGCTTCAACAACCGGCTCGATTTCTTCGACCACTTCCGGCTGCGCTTCAACAACCAGCTCGATTTCCTCAACCGCTTCCGGCTGTGCTTTTTCGCTTTCCGCAACCTGCTCGGTCACTTCCACGACTTCAGCCGCGAAAGCTTCACTCTCGGCAATCGTATGGGCGTCTTCAACGACCGGGGTCTCTTCTGCGATGATTTCCGGCTCGACAGCAGGCGTTTCCTCTACCGGCTGAGACTCAATTTTTTCTTCTGATTCAACAACCTGTTCCTGTTCTTTCTGCCCAAAGCCCAGCCAGGAAAAAAAGCCACGTTTTTTTTCTTTTGCCATTTGCAACCACACTCCCCGCTGTTTTTGATGGCGCCACTTCGCCATAATCGACGCGAAGGCTAAAATAATGATGAAATTAGTCGCTTAGTCTATCACTTAACTTCCCTGGCTTCACCGCTTTCACCCGGCAGAGCAGATCGCTAGAATAGCAGGCCGAAAGAGCGACCAGAGCAAGCAAATGAAAAAACCAACTTCCGGCGGCAGTGGCCAGATCCGCATTATTGGCGGGCAATGGCGAGGCCGTAAACTCCCTGTTCCTGATAGTCCGGGACTGCGCCCCACGACTGACCGGGTGCGCGAAACCTTATTCAACTGGCTGGCGCCGTCGATGGTCGATGCCCGTTGCCTGGACTGCTTTGCCGGCAGCGGCGCGCTGGGCTGGAAGCACTCTCTCGCTACGCGGGTAGCGCCACGCTGCTTGAGATGGAGCGTCAGGTCGCTCAGCAACTGCAAAAGAATCTCGCCACGCTAAAAGCGACGCACGGAAAAGTGGTGAATACGAATACGCTCGCATTCCTCAACCAGACCGGTACGCCGCACGATATTGTGTTTGTCGATCCGCCGTTCCGTAAGGGATTACTGGAAGAGACGTTACACTTGCTGGAGAGCAATGGCTGGCTGGCTAGTGACGCGTTAATCTACGTCGAAAGCGAAGTCGAAAACGGCCTGCCGCCGGTGCCCGCCAGTTGGGATCTGCATCGGGAAAAAATCGCCGGTCAGGTGGCTTATCGTCTCTACCAACGTGAAGTACAGGGAGAAAAGGATGCTGATTAATCTGGGTCGTTTGTTGATGCTGTGCGTGTGGGCATTTCTGCTATTGAACCTGTTCCACCCGTTCCCGCGTCCGCTGAATATTTTCGTCAACGTCGCGCTGATCTTCATGGTGCTGATGCACGGTATGCAGATGGCGTTGCTGAAATCCACGCTGCCGAAAGACGGCCCGCAGATGACGCGCGGAGAACAAATTCGCATCTTCCTGTTTGGCGTGTTTGAACTGCTGGTGTGGCAGAAGAAAATCGGCGCCAGCCTGAAGAAAAAGTAACGACAGCCGGCCTGGTCATGTACCAGGCCGCGTTTTACTGGTCTGCCTTAAACTCAACGAAACGCGAGCCTTTGTAGCTCAGCGTGCCTTTGTCGCCCACCGTCAGCTGATGATACTGCGCCGCCTCGACGCGAAAGCTCACCTCCAGCCCGCCCTGCTCCGGCTTAAAGCTCACGTCATAGCGCATCTCGCTGCCCGCGGGCGTCACCGTCTGCTGACGTGAACGACGGTCATTCAGTACCTTCTCGCGCTTATTGCTCACCACCACTCGCTTTTGCATCAGCGGCGCGGCGTCGTTGTCCATCTTCTCGCGTCGTTGCTGCACGTAGCGAAACGATGCTGCAACCACGATGACGGCCACCACCACGATGAAAAAAAGAGGCATTTTGCTCATTTCAGGTTCTCTTAAGAATTTACGCAAATCATAGTAAAGGGCGCGGTCAGCCATTGTCATCTGGTCATCCACACTACTACACTGGACATTCAAGACTGGCTACACAGTACCCATTAATGATAACAGATACAGGGACTTAATATGCTTTGGTCGTTCATCGCCGTATTCTTCTCCGGCTGGCTCTATGTCGATGCCGCCTACCGTGGCCCCACCTGGCAACGCTGGGTGTTTAAACCTATCACACTCATTTTACTCTTGTTTCTCGCCTGGCAGGCGCCGATGTTTAACGCCATCAGCTACCTGGTGCTGGCAGGCCTGTGCGCCGCGCTGGTCGGCGATGCGTTAACCCAGCTACCGCGCCAGCGCATGCTGTACGCCGTGGGAGCATTCTTCCTCTCCCACCTGCTGTATACCATCTGGTTTACGAGCCAGCTCACCTTCACCTTCTTCTGGCCGCTGCCGGTTGTACTGCTGGTGATTGGCGCGCTGTGGGTGGCGGTTATCTGGACGCGGCTGGAAGAGATGCGCCTGCCGGTGCTGGCCTTTATCGGCATGACGCTGGTGATGGTGTGGGTCGCGGGCGAGCAATGGTTCCTGCGGCCAACCGATACCGCCCTGTCCGGCTTCGTCGGCGCGGCGCTGCTGCTTATCGGCAACATCGTCTGGCAGGTGAGCCACTATCGTCGCCGCTTCCGCGCCGATACGGCGATCTACGCCGCCTGTTACTTTGCCGGGCACTTCTTTATCGTTCGCGGGCTTTATCTTTGACTGCTCCCGCCTTAAACGGCGAGGATTCCCACTTCAACGCAACCTACCTTAGCGCCAGTGATGGCGTTAAGGATTTACAGTCGCTCCGTGGGCTAACACTGCCAGCCCGGCAGCTTTTATATTCCTTGCCGCGTTAATGTCCCGATCATGGTCTGCGCCGCATTCCGGGCAGTGCCATTTTCGAACATCCAGCGGCATTTTTTGCATGGTGAAACCGCAACAGCTACAGCGTTTTGAGGACGGAAAAAACGGGTCAATGGCTACCACTGACCGCCCAGCCCATTCGCCTTTGTACTGGAGCTGGCGCACAAGTTCGCTCCAGCTCGCGTCTGCTATCGCTTTGGACAGCGACGGGTTGCGGATCATGTTCTTCACCTTGAGGGATTCGACGCAAACAACTTGATTCTCGTTAATGAGTTTACGGGTGGTCTTGTGCAAGGCATCCTGGCGGCAATCGGCAATTTTCGCGTGGAGTCGGGCCACCTTTAAGCGGGCTTTGGCGCGGTTTTTCGAACCTCTGGCCTTTTTGCTTAGTCGGCGCTGGAGTAGCGCCAGGCGTGCAGAGTATTTAGCGGTATGGCGGGATTGCCGCTTTTGAATCCGGTATCGGTGACGAACAAATCTTTTAAACCAACATCAATGCCGACCGTGGAAGCGGTGATCGGCAGTGATACAGGCTCAAACTCGCAGAGGCAGGATACGAAATATCGTCCGGCTGCATCGAGGGTGATGTTAATGGATGATGGTGAAGACGGTAGCTCACGGCTCCAACGCACGTCCAGCGGCGCGGCACTCTTAGCCATGTACAACTTGCCATCACAGTATTTAAACGCCGTATTCATGAAGGTAGCGGCCTGTTTATGGCGCTTACTTTTGAATGCCGGGTATGCGGCACGTCCGGCGAAGAAGTTTTTAAACGCGTCCTGTTGGTGGCGTATGGCTTGCTGGAGCGGCACGGCTGAAACATCGCGCAGGAAAGCATATTCCGGCATGGCTTTCAGGGCTGTCAGTCGCTTATCGGCTTGAGGATAGCCGATTTTCTCCTGTCGCTCATAGTACGCGTCAGTGCGCCAGCGGAGGATGCTGTTATACACGAAACGCACGCAGCCGAACGTTTGAGCCAAAAGCTCAACCTGATCGGGTGTTGGGTAGAATCGAAATTTATATGCACGTTTCATAGAACTTACAAAATATGCTGAAACTTGTAAGCCATATTGACGAAGGTCAACGAATGTTACGCAGTTACCGCTCTTATATCCCCACCCGATTGGGCAAGGCTTTAGGCGCATCAACGGTAATTTCCTGCTTGACTCTGGAGTCGACTCCAGAGTGTATGCTGCGCTTAATGAGACAACGATCATTAACCGGAGGATACAATGTCGACTCCAGAGACGCAGGGCAAAAAAGCCCACAGTTCTCCTCATTTAAACTTGCCCCGCGCCACAGCCGCAGGAAGACTGCTGCTGTGACAGCCAGTGCGCAACCGCTGAAGCCGCGCCAGAAAGCGCGCTGGAGGCACGCTATAGCTGGGTCGTCAACGGCATGGACTGTGCCGCCTGCGCCCGCAAAGTAGAGACGGCCGCAAGCCAGGTTGCCGGAGTCAAACAGGCAAAAGTGCTGTTTGCCACCGAAAAACTGCTGGTCGAGGCCGATGAAGATATTCGTGCGCAGGTGGAAAAAGCGGTCACTGCCGCAGGCTACACGCTGCGCAGCGAAGATGAGCCGCAGCCCGAGGTTCCGGAATCCCGCCTGAAGGAAAACCTGCCGCTGATTGCGCTGGTCGTGATGATGGCAATCAGCTGGGGCTGGAGCAGTTTAATCACCCCTTCGGCAATCTCGCGTTTATCGTCACCACGCTGGTTGGGCTATACCCATCACCCGCCAGGCGCTGCGCCTGATGAAAAGCGGCAGTTGGTTCGCCATTGAAACGCTGATGAGCGTCGCAGCCATCGGCGCGCTGTTTATCGGCGCAACGGCGGAAGCCGCGATGGTGCTGCTGCTGTTTTTAATCGGCGAACGGCTGGAAGGTTGGGCGGCAAACCGCGCTCGTCAGGGCGTTAGCGCGCTGATGGCGCTGAAGCCGGACACCGCCGTGCGCGTGCGCGATGGCCAGCGTGAAACCGTGGCGCAGAAAGATTTGCAGCCCGGCGATGTCATTGAAGTGGCTGCCGGGGCCGCCTGCCGGCTGACGGCAAGCTGATCACCCCCTTCGCCAGCTTTGACGAAAGCGCATTAACCGGGGAGTCGATTCCCGTTGAGCGCAGCGCCGGAGAGAGCGTTCCGGCTGGCGCCACCAGCGCCGACCGTCTGGTGCAACTGAGCGTCATCTCCAAACCGGGTGACAGCGCGATTGACCGCATCCTGCGTCTGATTGAAGAGGCGGAAGAGCGTCGCGCGCCGATCGAGCGCTTTATCGACCGCTTCAGCCGTATCTATACCCCGGTGATTATGGCGATTGCGCTATTGGTCACGCTGGTGCCGCCGCTGTTGTTCTCCGCCTCGTGGAGGAGTGGATCTACAAAGGGCTGACCCTGCTGCTAATCGGTTGCCCGTGCGCGCTGGTGATTTCCACCCCGGCGGCGATTACCTCTGGCCTCGCCACCGCCGCACGCCACGGCGCGCTGATTAAGGGCGGCGCGGCGCTGGAGCAACTTGGCCTGATTCGCCAGATGGCGTTTGATAAAACCGGCACGCTGACCCTCGGTAAACCGCAGGTGACAGCCATTATCGCCACCGCTGAACTGAGCGAAGACGCGCTGCTGGCACAGGCTGCATCCGTAGAGCAAGGCTCCACGCATCCGCTGGCACAGGCGGTGGTGCGTGAGGCGCAACAGCGGAATTTGGCCATCCCGCAGGCAACCGCGCAGCGAACGCTGGTGGCTCGGGCATTGAAGCGGAAGTAGAGGGTCAGCGCATCGTTATCTGCGCCGCAGGCAAATTCCCGGCCGAAGCGCACCTGGCGCAGATTCAGCAGTTAGAAAATGAGGGTAATACCGTTGTGCTGGTCACCCGCGACGACACGCTGCTGGGCATTCTGGCGCTGCGCGATACGGTACGCAAAGAGGCTCGCGAAGCGATTGATGGCTTGCGCGAACTGGGCATTCAGGGTGTGATTCTGACTGGCGATAACCCACGCGCCGCGAAAGCGATTGCCGATGAGCTGGGCATGACTTACCGCGCTAACCTGCTGCCTGCGGATAAGGTGAAAGAAGTCACCGCGCTAAACGTCCAGGGCCCGCTGGCGATGGTTGGCGATGGCATCAACGATGCCCGGCGATGAAGGCAGCGGCAATGGGATTGCGATGGCAGCGGCACCGATGTGGCGCTGGAAACCGCCGACGCTGCGCTCACCCACAACCGTCTGACCGGGCTGGTGCAGATGATTCGCCTGGCGCGCGCCACTCACGCCAACGTGCGGCAAAATATCGCCATTGCGCTGGGGCTGAAGGGGATTTTCCTCGTCACCACGCTGCTGGGCATGACCGGGCTGTGGCTGGCGGTGCTGGCGGATACCGGCGCAACCGTACTGGTGACGCTGAACGCGCTGCGGCTACTGCGCAGAAAGTAGCGAGCCAACCCGGCCTACCGCTGTAGGCCGGGTTGCACCCTGAACGCTTACTCGTTAATCGCCTCAAGAATCACCAGCTGGTCGCTCACCAATTTCTTCGCTGCCGGTGAGCTTGCCGCCGCAAGCTCTGCCTGCAAGGCCGCCTGCTTTTGCTTCTTCGCCTGTGGGTCGCTAAACAGCAGCGCTTTCACATTGAACGACGCCACGTTGCTATAGCGTCCATCGTCGCTCATCGGCACGCTGATTTTGCCGTCATTCAGCAGCTTTTCGACGATCTTACGTTCACGATCGTAGCCTTCGAGCCCAACCAGCTGCCAGCGCTGTACCGCCTGCCCTGATAGTGACCTTTTTTCACCTCCGTCAGGTAGCGGATCGTCAGATTGCGAATAGTGCCCGCCTCTTCGCCATATTCCGCCTTGCTATCCGACAGTACGGGAACTGCATGCCTTCCAGCGCGCCGCCTTTTTGCGTCAGGTGCCCATGCGGTAGCTGTTCATCCCGAGACGAATCGGCGTGCTGTCCGTCACCGGCGTACCATCCGCCAGTTGCAGATCGCGAATACGCTGCCCGGCAGGCTGGCGCAGGTCAATCTTGTAGGTCACGCCGTCGAAGAAATCGTTGGTGGAATATTTAGACGCCCGGCGCTGCGGGTTAAAGCTGTAGGTGACGTCACCATCATGCAGCTGATTGAAGTAACCCGCCGACCACTCCATGTACTTTTTCAGCTCTTTGCCGGTCAACTGATACACGGTAATTTCGCCGCCCGCATACTGATAGTTAAAGGCGATATCTTTTGCCGTAATGGTGCCCACATTCAGTTTGGGTCGGTCGTTATCAATTTGCAGCGCAATCACCTGCGCCTTCGGCGCATAGTAGCGGCTGGCTTCCTGATACAGCTTGCTGATACCAGTGTCCTGAATATGGACCTGCGGAATGCCTTTCACCGCATCCGGCGGCACCAGATCCTGGCCAGTCAGTTGCGCGATCGGCCGATTGGCGTTGGCGCGCAGGATTTTGTGGTACGGCTGATAGACCTCTTCCAGCGCCTTGTCTGACGCCATGCCTTTGATGGAATAGGTATAACTGTCTTTGTTGATCAGCACATATTTGCCGTTGTGCTGCTCAAACTGCAGGTCGATACGCGACAGCGCGCGGCCGTATTTATCCGGTTCGGTCACGATGACGCCGTTAATCACCTCTTTATCCACCTTCACGTGCATGTGCCCGGCGACGATGGCCGCCAGCTCAGGGTTAGCGCGCGCGATATCCCGACGCCGGTCCCGGGCGCTGGTTCTCGTTATCGATCCCCATGTGCGCCACCAGCACGATGGCATCCACCTCACCCTGAATCTGCTGGATGGTTTGCTTCACCGCCTGTACCGGGTCGGTAAAGTTAAGCCCTTTGACGCGGTCGGTGCCTTTGGCGAACTCAGCGGTCATCGGCGTATCCATACCGATAATGCCGATCTTCACCCCTGACGTTCAATGATTTTATACGCGGGCAGATAAGGTTTGCCGCTGTCCCACAGAATATTGCCGGCCAGCGCCGAGCCTTTAAACTGGTTCAGCGAGGTCGACAGCGACGTCAGGCCAAAGTCGAACTCATGGTTGCCCATCACCCAGACGTCATAGTCCAGGGCGTTAAACCCGAGGATCATCGGGCTGGTTTTGTCGTTTTTGAAGGTTTCGACAAAGTTGCCCTGAATGGTGTCGCCCGCGTCGACCAGGATGACGTTCGGCTGCTGACTGCGCACTTCGCGCACCTGAGTCGCAATCTGGCTCAGGCTGCCCGCCAGATTTTCGGTATCCGTCGAGTAATCCCAGGGGACGAAGGTGCCATGGAGATCGGAAGTGCCCAGAATCGTGATATTGACCGGTTCAGCCATCGCCGTAGAGGTACCTAAACAAAGCAGCAGTGCTAAGAGTGATTTTTTCATTGTTATTTGTGGTGCCGGAAGGGAAATGAGGGGAAATTATGCGATTCACATCAATAATTTGGCCAGAGGCTTTACAGGGTAAACAATAAAACTGAGAGGCAGTTCAAGGTTAGGCGGGCTAGCGGAAGGGAAATGGCGGCCACGGTTTGAAAACAGTCCGGGTAAGGCCGCCGTTCGCGATTAATGGCTCTTGCGCAGCAAATACTGATACGGCAGCGACGCGGTCTGCTGGGCAATCAGCTCATGTTCCATAAAGCGGCAAAAGCCGGGAATATCGCGCGTGGTGGCGGGATCGTCGGCGATAATCAGCAACGTTTCACCCACCGGCATCGTGCGTACGGTTTTACGCACCATCATTACCGGCTCCGGGCAGCGCAGCCCTTGCGCGTCTAAGGTATGATCGGGCTGGAGAACAAATCGGTCATTATCATCTCGTCATCATAAAAAACGCGCCTAGTTTACGCCGACGGCGCGACGACGCAACCAGGTTAACGATTGCGCGAAAAACAACCATTGCAATGACGCACGAAAGCAGTATCATTCCGCCCTGCAATGGGTTTGCAGATTATTGGGTTCCCTCACCCCAACCACTAAAAAGGTACAATATGACTCCCTTTACCTCCATACAGCGCCGCCATGCGCTGGTCTGGCTATCGCTATTCCATCTGCTGGTGATCACCTCCAGCAACTATCTGGTGCAGCTGCCGGTAACGATTTTCGGCTTCCACACCACCTGGGGCGCGTTTAGCTTTCCGTTTATCTTCCTCGCCACCGATCTCACCGTGCGCATTTTTGGCGCGCCGCTGGCAAGACGTATTGTCTTTGCGGTGATGATCCCGGCGCTGATGATCTCCTACGTGATTTCATCGCTGTTTTATATGGGCCAATGGCAGGGTTTGGCGCGCTCGCGCACTTTAACCTGTTCGTCGCCCGTATCGCCGCCGCGAGCTTTATGGCCTATGCGCTGGGGCAGATCCTTGACGTTCACGTGTTCAACCGCCTGCGCCAGAACCGTCGCTGGTGGCTGGCGCCGACGGCTTCCACGCTGTTTGGCAACATCAGCGATACGCTGGCGTTCTTCTTCATTGCCTTCTGGCGCAGCACCGACCCGTTTATGGCCGACCACTGGGTGGAAATCGCCCTCGTCGACTACTGCTTTAAAGTGCTCATTAGCATTATTTTCTTCCTGCCGATGTACGGCGTACTGCTGAATATACTATTGAAAAGGCTGGCAGATAAATCTGATTTGTCAGCAATGCAGCCAGGTTAAAGGTTCATTTGACGGGTTGTGTTAAGATAGGCGGATGAGCCGTCTATGGCTATTTAGCGAAAGGAAGAAGTCAATGCGCAAATTGGTGAAATATGTTGGTATTGGCCTGCTGGTGATGGGGCTTGCCGCCTGCGACAACAGCGATACCAGCACGCCGGCACAGGGTTCGGCAGCCGCCAGCGATGCTGCGGGTCAGTCGATTAACCTGCTGGACGGTAAGCTGAGCTTCACGCTGCCTGCCGGGATGACCGACCAGAGCGGTAAACTGGGCACCCAGAGCAACAACATGCACGTCTACTCGGATGCCACTGGCCAGAAAGCGATCATTGTTATCGTTGGCGATAGCACCAATGAAGAGCTGTCCGTGCTGGCAAATCGTCTGGAAGAACAACAGCGTAGCCGCGACCCGCAGCTACAGGTGGTGACCAACAAATCCATCGAGATGAAAGGCCACACGCTGCAGCAGCTTGATAGCATCATCTCTGCTAAAGGGCAGACCGCTTACTCTTCCGTAGTACTGGGCAAAATCGACAACAAACTGCTGACCCTGCAGGTGACGCTGCCAGCGGACAACCAGCAACAGGCGCAGGCTGACGCTGAGAAAATCATTAATACGCTGGTCATCAACTAATTTCGCTTGATGATCTCACGGCCTCTCGCGTGACTACGCCAGAGGCCGTTTTTTTAGCCGCCAGCCGAGCAGCAGCGCTACCGCAACCAGCCCCGCCGCCGCCAGATAGATTGTCGACACGCCCATCCATGCCATCATCAGCCCGGCCAGCGGCCCGGTGATGCCCAAAGATAAATCCATAAATACGGTATAGGTCGCCAGCGCCGATCCCTGATTCTGCTGCGGCACGGCTTTTACCGCCACCACGCCCAGCGCCGGGAACACCAGCGAAAAGCCCGCGCCCGCGAGGAAAGTGCCAATCTTCGCCATCATTGGCGTCATCGCAATTCCTACCAGCAGTAGCCCCACCACCTCAACGGCAAAGCAAATCATCGCCACATTCAGTCCACCAAGGCGGTTAATGCCGTTCGGGAACAGCAGCCGTGTGCCGACAAACGCGCAGCTAAACAGAGTGAGCGCGAAGGCCGCGCCGTCCCAGCCTTTGGCGTCATAGAACAGGGTGATAAAGGTGGCGATCACCCCAAATCCGCGGAGGCCAGCGCCAGCGCCATACCGTAGGGCCAGACGCGCCCGAGTACCGCCCGGAAGGACATCGGTTTGCCCTTTTTCGCTTTCACTTCATCACGGGGAAGCGCCGCCAGAATCGCCACGGCGGCGACGGCCATAATCGCCAGCGCTAGCCCTGTAGGCCAATAAAGCGGTAACACAGCACGCCAAGCGGCGCGCCCATCGCCATCGCGCCGTAGGTGACGATACCGTTCCAGGAGATCACCCGGCCAATATGCGGCGACCCGACAACGCCAACGCCCCACAGCGTCGACCCGGTACCTGCAAAGCTCTGGCCGATACCAAGAATCACGCGCCCCAGACACAGCAGCGCCAGGCTTATCAACGGCCAGCCGCTGCCAAACGCCGCCAGTAAATAGCTCAGCCCGCTCAGGAAACAGCCGCAAAGGCCAAAAACAACAATTTTCTTCGGCCCTAGCTGGTCGGCATAACGCCCGGCATGAGGACGACTCAGCAAGGTAGCGAAGTATTGCAGGCTGATAACCAGACCGGCCCAGAAGGCGCTAAACCCCATCACATCATGAACATAACCGGGCAGCACCGCCAGCGGCAGGCCAATGGTGAGATAGCTGGCGAAGTTGAAGATCACGACGGAGACAATACGCAAATTGAGGCGCAGGCCGCTAAGCTGCGCCTCGGCGTCGGCCGCAGGCATAGATAATCCCTTATAGATGCAACAGAAATGGCATTATTGCACATTTTGTCGCCGGGAAGACGGCATTACCCGATTCGGACTACCGGTGAGGTGTCGGTTTGTTTGGCCAGAAGATGGTAATGACGCCGGCGATAATAACAATAACCCCAGCAGGCCGCGCCACGAGAACGGCTCATGCCAGCCGGGCAGCAAAATCGCCGCAAGCCATACCACCATGTAGCTCAGGCTCAGCAGCGCGTAGGCTTTCGCCAGCGGCAGACGCTTGAGGGCGAAGAACCAGCAGGCCATGGAGGCCACGTAGCCCAGCAGACCCAGCAGCAGCGCCAGCGTGCCGGTGTCAAAATGCAGAAGATGCAGCAAAAAAGCCAGCGGCTGCGTCGCCGACGGTAGCGTGGTCATCGCCGCACGCAGCGTCAACTGCGCGGCGCTGACCAGCGCCACGCTCATCAATGCCCAGATAAGCCCCATCAGGCGCTGCTCCCCAGTAACGCAATGCCGACGATTATCAGCGCCACCCCGGCCCAATGGCGGCCGCTCACCGGCTCGCGCCAGATAAGACGCGCGGCCAGCGTCACCCAGACGAAGTTCAGGCTCAGCATCGGGTAGGCCACGCTGACCGGAATCTGCTGGAGCACCAGCAGCCACAGCAGCATGCCCAGCCCCAGCAGCGCCAGCGCCAGCCCGAGCCAGGTTAGCAGATGACGCCCGCGCAGCCCTTTACGGGCAGGGCGAGTCGCCTGTTTCTGACATAGCTGCCCGCCGCAGCTCAACAGGCTGGCGAGCAGCAGGCAGGCCCATGTGATCATTGCGGACGGTACTGAATAAAGACGGTGCGGCCCATGGCATATACCTCATCCGGTTTTGGCAGCGGCAGTTCGGCTAACTGTACGTCACGAGAGAGCAATAACACCAGCGAGATTGGCCCTTCCTGACGATGTGCCGCCAGCCACTGTGGGAAGTCTTCGGTAGAGACGAAGCTGCCTTTCGCGTCAGGGTAAGAAAGCCCATACTTCAGCTCGCCTTGCTGGCCATACAACATCACATCGCTACGCTTCAGCTCCCAGGCCAGCCCGGCGGCTACGCCTACGCTGTTGCTCAGCACATAGCGGCTTGGCGCCAGCGACTCGCTAACAATATCCACCAGGAACTGCGGCTGCTTGCTGTTGGTCACGCGATCGGGAATCGCCATCCCCACCAGCAGCGCCAGCCCCAGCGGACAGAGCGCGGCAAGCTGCCAACGCTGTGCGCCCGGTTTAATCGATATCCAGCCCATCAGCGCCCAGAAGAAAAAGGCCACTGCCGCCAGCACGCATTTATACAGCTCAATCTGCATCCAGACCGGGTGTTTCATCGGCCCCACGGTGAGACCACCGCGACCGCCACCAGGCCCACAACGCCGAAGACGATGTTGATGATGCCGTTCACCCGCAGCGCTTTCGAGCCGACTTTTGCCGCCTCAACCACATAGCGCGCCATCAGCATCGCCAGCGGCGCGAAGCACGGCAGGATATAGGTCGGCAGCTTGCCCTTCGCGATACTGAAGAACAGGAACGGCATTACCACCCAGCCCAGCAGATAAAATGCGCCGCGTAACCCTTCTCGCTCCTGCCAGCCGCGCTTGAACGCGCCGGGTAGCAACGCCAGCCACGGCAGACTTCCCGCGACCAGGAACGGCAGGTAGTACCAGAACGGCGCTTTGTGCTGCGCGTCGCTCTGAGCAAAACGTTGAATATGTTCGACCCAGAAGAAGTAGCGCCAGAAGTCGCTTTCCCGCGCGGCGATGGCCAGCCCCCACGGCAGGACGGTCAGCACGCAAACCAGTACCGACAGCCAACCCCAGACCAGCACTTCCCGCCAGCGTTTCTGCGCAATGACCCACGGCAGCACGCCGATCACCGGCACCGCCAGGGCGAGGAAGCCTTTGGTCATGACCCCATACCGCAGGCCACGCCCAGCAGCACGTAACCCCAGAAGCGTTCGCCAGTAGTCTTCGCCTGCGCCGCCAACCAGAAGCTGCACATGGCGAGCGTCATCCACAGGGTAATCATCGGGTCGAGCACCGCATAGGTGCCAATCCCGTAGACCAGGAACGCGGTTAAGAAGATGGCGCCGGAGAGCAGCGCCACTTTGCGATCCTGCCAGATTTTCCACGCCAGCCAGACCACCAGCAGCGCGGAAACGGTGATAGAAAACACCGCGCCAAAACGTACCGCGAAGTTACTGTGACCAAATAGCCACTGCCCGATACTGTTAATCCAGTAGCCGGCAATCGGCTTTTCGAAATAGCGTAGCCCCAGGAAATGCGGCACCACCCAATCACCGGTCGCCAGCATTTCGCGGCTGATTTCGGCATAGCGGGTTTCGTCCGGCTGCCACAGCAGCCGGAAGTTGAGCGGAACCAGGTAGTACAGAACAAACAATGCAGCTAACGAAATACCATAGCGAAGGGATTTCATACGTCTGAGCTCAAAAGTTGTTGGCAGCCTAGCCAGCCTTCACGACCGGCAATTTCTCCGCGCACCACCTTCCCAACCGGCAACTGACGGAAGTCATCCGGGAGAAGCTGGCCTAACGGGCAAAAACGAATTTCCTGCTGTGCCGCAAGGGTCAGCAGATAGTCAAACTGTTCGGCGTAGGCCCCCCCTCCACCTCAGCATGAATGGTGTACACCGGCGTACCGGTATCCTGGCGAATACGCTCCAGCAGCCAACGATTGAAGCCTTCCGCACTGACCACGCTACCGACAACTTCATCCCAGGTGGGCAACGTCACCGGGATCTGTACGGTCGCCTTCTCGCCGTTACTGAGTTGCGGAATGAACGGTTGCGTGCCGCGGCAGTCGCTGTTGTAGAGAAATTCAAAAGACTCTTTCGCCTTCACCACACGCTGGTCAGCGCGCCAGCCCGCCACCGCCGAGCAGGTGACCGGATGACCAATAATCGTTTCCAGCGCAGACAGGCCACGGCCAATTTCGTCAATCAGCTGCTGCTCGTTCCACATGCCGCTCCACTGCTGCCAGCGGTGATGATCCCAGGCATGTAGCCCCACCTCATGTGTCTGCGCAACGCTACGGATAATCTCCGCGTTGGCTTCGCCAATCAGACGCCCCGGCCACGCCGTCCCGGCCAGCAGAATGTCCCAGCCATACAGCGATGCCGCGCGTGAGCGCAGCATCTTCCACAAGAACTTCGGCTTTACCAGGCGCCACAGGTGGCGCCCATGTTATCCGGCCCGACGCTGAAGAAAAAACTGGCCTGTACGCGGTGCTTTTTCAGCACCGCCATCAGCCTTGGCACCCCTTCGCGAGTACCGCGAAAGGTGTCGACATCAACGCGCAAACCTACTTTTTTCATGATGGTTTTTCATCCGTCAGTTCAACCGTGCGCAGGAAGAAGTCCAGCGTTTCTTCAACGGTCTGCTGCATTTCTACCGTCGGCTGCCAGTCGAGGAGGCGTTTCGCATTGCGAATGCTCGGCTTACGATGCTCAACGTCCTGATAACCTTTACCGTAGTAGTCGCTACTTTCCACTTCACGGAAGCCGGCAAACGGCGGGAAGCGGTCGCGCAGCGGATGACGCTCAAAGCAGTCGAGCAGCATTTCGGCCAGCTCTTTAATGCTCGCTTCGTTATCCGGGTTACCAATGTTGATAATCTGCCCATCGCAGCGGCCGTCTTTGTTCTCAATGATGCGGAACAGCGCTTCAATACCGTCGCTGATGTCGGTGAAGCAGCGTTTTTGTTTGCCGCCTTCGATCAGTTTGATCGGCGAACCTTCCACCAGGTTGAGGATCAACTGGGTGATAGCACGGGAACTGCCGATACGCGCGGCGTTGAGGTTATCCAGACGCGGCCCCATCCAGTTAAACGGACGGAACAGGGTAAACTTGAGGCCAGTTTTATCACCGTAAGCCCAAATCACGCGATCCAGAAGCTGTTTGGAAACCGAGTAGATCCAGCGCTGTTTGTTGATCGGCCCGACCACCAGGTTAGAGTTATCTTCATCAAAGTTGGCATCGGTACACATGCCGTACACTTCGGAGGTGGACGGGAAGATAATACGCTTGTTGTACTTCACGCAGTCGCGGATGATCTTCAGGTTCTCTTCGAAGTCCAGCTCGAACACGCGCAGCGGGTTACGGGTGTACTCGATAGGCGTCGCAATCGCCACCAGAGGCAGTACCACGTCGCATTTCTTGATATGGTATTCGATCCACTCAGAGTGAATGCTGATATCGCCTTCCACAAAGTGGAAGCGCGGGCAGTCGAGGAAGCGGCTGATGGCGTCAGAGCCGATATCCAGGCCGTAAATCTCGTAGCTATCATCGGCCAGCAGGCGTTCGGTCAGGTGGTTACCGATAAAGCCGTTCACACCCAGAATCAGCACGCGGGTGCGGCGTTTAACGGCCACAAACGGACGGCTGGAGAGCAACGCGCCCGCCACCAAACCCAGCGCCGGCGCCAGCTGAGCGCCCTGCATATAAACGCCGTTAGCGCTCTGACCGGTCACGATTTCCAGCGCGCCTTCACCGCAGGCAACCACCAGCGGCGCGACGGACAGTACGGTACCCGGCTTCGCGGCAGCCATGTCGGTACGCACACGAGATTTCCAGACGATAAATTTGTTGGTGCCGACATAGCCAAACGCGCCCGGCCACGGATCGCTCACCGCACGCACCAGGTTATGCAGCGCCTGAGCCGGTTTTTCCCACTCCAGGCGGCCATCTTCCGGGGTACGACGACCGACGTAGGTCGCCTGCGAATGATCCTGCACACGCTCGTCGGTCTGGCCGCTGCGAATTTTCGCCAGCGCATCGCCAAGCAGCGTCTGGGACGCCGTGCACAGCTTACGGTGCAGCGTCAGCGCCACGTCAGAGTCAGCAATCGCCACGCTCTGCTGGGCCACAATATCCCCCGCGTCCGCGCGGTTGGTCATACGGTGCAGCGTCACGCCGGTCTCTTTCTCACCGTTCACCAGCACCCAGTTCAGCGGCGCGCGCCCCCGGTATTTCGGCAGCAGCGAGCCGTGCAGGTTGAACGCCCCTTTCGGCGCCAGATTGAGGATCTCGTCGCTGAGCAAGTTGCGGTAATAGAAGGAGAAAATCACTTCCGGCGCCATCGCGCGGATGCGCTCCACCCACAGCGGGTGGTTGACGTCTTCCGGCGCGTAAACGGTAATACCCTGCTCAGCCGCCAGGCGGGCAACGGAGCCGAAGAAGTTATTCTCACCCGCGTTGTCCGGGTGAGTGAAGATCGCCTCGATGTCGTATCCGGCATCCAGCAGTGCCTGAATACCGGTGCAACCCATGTCGTGATAGGCAAATACAACAGCTTTCATTAACGATTTTCCTCTTCAGAATCCAGATTTTCCTGGCGAACAACACGTTGAATAAAGTAGCGGGGGCGGGCACGCACGTCGTTGTAGATGCGGCCGATATACTCCCAAGCAGGCCCATGCCGATAAACTGGGCGCCGATAAACATGAACAGAATGGCGAATAGCATGAACACGCCGTCCCCCGCCCATTCCGGACCAAGCACCAGGCGCAGCACGACCAGCAGAATGGAGAAGGCAAAGCCCAGCACCGCAATCACGCTGCCGACCACGCTTAACAGACGCAGCGGCGTGGTGGTTAAGCAGGTCACCAGGTCGTACATCAGGTTAATCAGGCGCATAAAGCTGTATTTTGAGTCACCGAACTCGCGCTCGGCGTGCAGCACCGGAATTTCCACGGCGCGGCGGGCGAAGGTATTCGCCAGAATAGGAATAAAGGTGCTGCGCTCATGGCAGTTGAGCATGGCGTCAACAATATGGCGGCGATAGGCGCGCAACATGCAGCCATAGTCGCCCATCGCTTTACCGGTGGTGCGCTGAATCAGGCGGTTGATCATCTTCGAGGCCGTTTTACGGAAGATGCTGTCCTGACGATTCTGGCGCACGGTGCCGACCACGTCGTAGCCTTCGTCCGCTTTTTCAACCAGCCGTGGGATCTCTTCCGGCGGGTTTTGCAAGTCAGCATCGAGGGTGATAATCAGATCGCCGGTAACGTGACTAAAGCCCGCCATAATCGCCGAATGCTGGCCGTAGTTGCGGTTCAACAGCACTGCCACAACGTGGCTTTCCGGCGCTTCTGCCGCTTCAACCAACATGCGCGCGGAGTCGTCGCTGCTGCCGTCGTCGACCAACAAAATTTCATAGTCACGATTCAGGGTCGCGCAGGCAGCGTCGGTACGGCGAATCAGCTCCGGCAGGCTGTCCTGCTCGTTATAGACCGGTATCACGACGGAGACTTTCTTGACTAACGGGTACTCAAACATATCAACGGCCTGCTAGCTGATGGAGCGCCGTAATGACACGGGTGGTGTCGTCATCGGTCATATCCGGGAAAAGAGGTAATGAACAGATACGTGCGCTGTTCCATTCGGTATTCGGTAGCGAGAGTTCAGGGAAACGCTCGCGGTAGTATTTCTGCGTATGCGCCGCACGGAAGTGCAGCCCGGTGCCAATACCTTGCGCTTTGAGTTGTTCCATTAGCGCATCACGGCTGATGCCGCAGCGCTGTTTGTCCACGCGAATAATAAACAGATGCCAGGCGTGCAGATGCGGCCAGCTCGGTACGGCCAGTGGCTGGAACGGCGTATCCGCCAGTTCCTGCACGTAACGCTGAGCGATATCACTACGGCGCTGATTGGCCTGCCCTAATTTGCCCAGCTGAACCAGCGCCAGTGCGGCATTGATATCGGCGAGGTTGTACTTAAAGCCCGGGCTAATCACTTCTGCCTGCGGGGCGCGGCCGTGGGTCTGACGGTCATAGGCATCAACGCCAAGACCGTGGAACTTGAGGCTACGAATGCGGTTGGCCAGCTGTTCATCGTCGGTGACAATCAGCCCACCCTCGGCGCTGGTCATGTTTTTGATGGCATGGAAGGAGAAAATCGCCGTTCCCTGCGCGCCGACATGCAGGCCCTTATAGTAGGTACCCGCCGCATGCGCCGCGTCTTCAATCACCGGAATGCCGTGACGCTCCGCCACTGCGCGAATGCCGTCAATATCAGCAGGCGCACCCGCGTAGTGCACGGGAATAATGGCTTTCGTACGGGGAGTAATAGCGGCTTCAATGGCTTCAGGCGTCACCATCAGGTTGTCGCGATCGACATCGATCATCACCGGGGTCGCACCCAGCAGGACGATCATATTCAGCGTCGAAACCCAGGTTTGAGAAGGGGTGATGACTTCATCGCCGGGACCGATGCCCAGCGCCATCAGCGTGACGTGCATACCGCCGGTTGCCGAACTGACGGCGATTGAAAAACGGTTCCCGTTAGCGAGCAGAACGCCTCTTCCAGCGCCTGGTTTTTTGGCCCGGTGGTGATCCAACCGGATTGCAGCACTTCCTTGAGTGCTGCGAACTCCGCCTCACCCATAGAAGGGCGGGAAAACGGCAGAAAATCACTCATGAATGTTCCTTACCCTATTACGCAAATGAGCGAAGCTGGCTCATCAATCAATGATTCGAGCGTTGTTTTTGTTTAAAAACAGCAATGGATAACGTGATATTCAAACCGACAACATTCGATGACGGTAAAAGTATCAATGTTATCTTAGGATAAGATTAAGAAACTTGTGGCGAGAGGCACAATAAATACTAACTAAACGAAATCAATAGATTACACCTCTATTAATTCATATGATTTGTATGTAAAAAGCGCCCAGGTTACATCGTAACCTGGGCGCTGATTCACATTATTCAACGTTCACTCAACAAAGGATTTATAATCAGAATAAATTAACCTTCGTTGAATATTAGTGTAATAAAGAATATTCAGGACAGTATTAATACTTAGCGTAAATTCGCCGGGAAATCTTTCGGTAATTCACTGGCAGCACAATCAATCACGCTATCGTTATTCGCCCCACAGTCGCGAACGAAGGTAATGGTAGCGAATTCGTCAATCACCTCAGTCGGATACGCTGGGCCCGCATCACGATACGAATTCATCAGCGGGATGTGATCGTTCTGGAAGCAGACGGTTTTTTCCGGATTGTTGATGACCCAACGCGGGAAGAAAATGGTGCCATGGAACAGTTTGTCGCCGAGGTTCACAATCAGGCTGACATCGGTACCGGTCGGTTCGGTCCAGGAAATTTTATATACGCTCTCACCCACACGGACGATGTAGGCCTGCTGGTCTTTGACCCAACGATTCGCCACGATACCGCTATGGATACGGTAATCCAGGGTGTTATCGTTTTTCACATAAATTTCGTAGTTCCAGCCGTTGTCATAGGTGTAGACCAGATGTTTACCCACGAAGCCGCTCAAGTCATGTTTATCAAAGTTGCTCATAATTAAATCTCCTTGTGTCGATGCAGAGATCTTATTGCTTTAAAAAATAAATGAATAACGCTATGTTTGGATTAAATTCATCTAATTTTTAAATCAATCATGCACAAAACCACCCTTGAACAGTGGGCGCTACTGGAAAAGGTAGTCGAACTGGGCAGTTTTGCGAAAGCCGCGGAAGAGACGCACCGCAGCCAGTCGTCGGTCAGCTATAACCTGTCGCTGCTGCAGGAGCGGCTGGGCGTGGCCTTGCTGGTCCCCGAAGGTCGCCGCGCGGTGCTGACTCCGGCGGGCGAGCTATTGCTGGGCCAGGTGAAGCCGCTGCTCAAAGCCTTTGCCTGGGTAGAAACTCGTGCCGCCACGTTACGTGAAGGCACGCGCACGCGGCTGGATTTGGTGGTCGACAGCATTTTCCCGCGTCAGAGACTGTTCGCCATTCTGCGCCAGTTTCAGCAGCGCTACCCGCAAACGCAGGTGCGGCTAACCGAGGTGCTGGAGAACGCCAACGACGCCGATAACGTGCAAGCGGAGGCGGACGTGATGGTGCTTACGCGCCGTCAGGATATTACCGGCCGCGGGGAATGGTTGATGAATATCGATTTTGTCGCCGTCGCGCATCGGGATCACCCCGTGTTTCAGCAGCCAGGTCCGCTTAGCGACGAACAGCTGCGCCCCTGGCCGCTGATCCGCATTGCCGACAGCGATAGCAGCCGCCAGGAGACGCACGATGCGTGGACCTTCTCAACGATTGATGCCGCCATTGATGCCGTATTGTATCAGGTGGGATATGGCTGGTTGCCGGAGGAGAGAATCCAGGAGGAACTGGCACAGGGAATATTAAAGCCGCTGCCGCTAAATCATGGCGTACGCCGCGCAACGCCGCTGCATCTGATCGTCAAACGAGATTTAGCCCCGCTCGACGAACAGGTGGAGATGCTGCTGAAGCTGTTTAGCCAGCAGCATTAATACGTTTACTCCGCCAGCGCCTGCGCACAAGCCCAGGCGCTCGACCACGCCCACTGGAAGTTATAGCCGCCCAGCCAGCCGGTAACATCCATCACTTCACCGATAAAATACAGACCTGGCGCTTTCTTCGCTTCCATGGTGCGCGAAGAGAGTTCGTTGGTATCCACACCGCCGAGGGTCACTTCCGCCGTACGGTAGCCTTCGGTGCCGTTCGGCTGAACGCGCCAGTTTGTCAGCGTCTCAACCAGCGTCTGTTGCTCGCGCACGTTAAGCTGCTTAAGGGTCACGTCGGGAACCTGGCCCAGTTGTTGCAGACACTCCACCAGACGCTTCGGCAGCTGCATCGCCAGCGTATTTTTCAGGCTCTGATTCGGGTGCTCGGCGCGCTGCGCATCAAGGAAGTCCGCGAGATCGATGTCGGGCAGCAGATTGATGGTAACGAATTCGCCCGCCTGCCAATAGCTCGAAATTTGCAGCACTGCCGGGCCAGACAGGCCGCGGTGGGTGAAAAGCAGACTTTCACGGAACACCGTGCCGTCTTCAGCGGTAATCACCGACGGGACGGAGACGCCGGACAATACCTGAAACTGCTCCAGCATCGGCTTATGCAGGGTGAACGGCACCAGCCCGGCGCGAGTCGGCAGCACCTTCAGGCCGAACTGTTCGGCAATTTTATAGCCGAACGGCGAAGCGCCCAGCCCCGGCATCGACAGGCCGCCGCTGGCAATCACCAGTTTATCGGCCGCAACAGTATCGCCGTTGAGCTGTAAGGTGTAGCCCTGCTCGTCACGAGCGACGTTGAGGATTTCGCTGCGCAGACGCATCGTGACATTGCCCTTCTCGCATTCCGCCACCAGCATCGCGACAATTTGCTCGGCAGAATCATCGCAGAAGAGTTGACCGAGGGTCTTTTCATGCCAGGCAATGCCGTGCTTGCCGACCATGTCGATAAAGTCCCACTGGGTATAACGCGCGAGGGCAGATTTACAAAAATGCGGGTTTTGGCTGAGATAGGCCGCGGGTTCGACATAAAGGTTAGTAAAATTACAACGACCGCCGCCGGACATCAGGATTTTACGCCCCGGTTTTTTACCGTTATCCAACAGCAACACGCGGCGGCCTGCCTGCCCGGCCATGGCTGCACAAAACATTCCTGCCGCTCCGGCACCCACTACAATGGCATCAAACCTTTCCACGCACTATCCTCAACATAGGTATTGTCGGGAAGTGTAAATTTTTCATGGATGTCATACCAGTGAAATCTCGACAAAGCCGACTTATCTGATTGATACAAGGGAAATATTTATTTTCAACCATTTAACGAATACGGATAAATATCAAAAAAAGTCGAGATTTCACTTTGCCCGCGCCGCCAATGTCCCTGATAATGCCGCGCGTTCATGTCCTCAAAATGGCGTAACGTCCTATGTTACATTTGTTTGCTGGCCTGGATTTACATACCGGGCTGTTGTTAGTTCTGGCGCTGGTGTTTGTTCTGTTCTACGAAGCGATTAACGGCTTCCACGATACGGCAAACGCTGTTGCCACCGTAATTTATACCCGTGCCATGCGCTCACAGCTTGCTGTTGCGATGGCCGCAATCTTTAACTTCCTCGGCGTTCTGTTGGGCGGTCTGAGCGTAGCCTATGCGATTGTGCATATGCTGCCGACGGATCTTCTGCTCAATATGGGCTCCGCGCACGGCCTCGCCATGGTCTTTTCCATGCTGCTGGCGGCCATCATCTGGAACCTCGGCACCTGGTATTTCGGTCTGCCTGCTTCCAGCTCCCACACGCTGATCGGCGCGATCATCGGTATTGGTTTAACCAATGCGCTGATGACCGGCACTTCAGTGGTTGAGGCGCTCAACATCCCGAAAGTGATTAACATTTTCGGTTCGTTGATTATCTCGCCTATCGTGGGTCTGGTTGTTGCGGGTGGTCTGATTTTCCTGCTGCGCCGTTACTGGAGCGGTACTAAAAAACGCGCCCGTATCCACCTGACCCTGCTGAACGTGAAAAGAAAGACGGTAAGAAAAAGCCGCCGTTCTGGACGCGTATCGCTCTGATTCTCTCCGCCATTGGCGTGGCGTTCTCCCACGGCGCCAACGACGGTCAGAAAGGCATTGGTCTGGTCATGCTGGTCCTGATTGGCGTCGCTCCGGCAGGTTTCGTAGTCAATATGAACGCTTCCGGCTACGAAATCACGCGTACCCGCGATGCGGTCAATAACGTTGAAACCTTCTTCCAGCAGCGCCCAGATTTGCTGCTGAAAGTGGCAAGCAACGCTGAAAAGCTGACCCCGGAAGCCGAGGCTGCCGTTGAGTTTCACTGCCATCCGGCGAACACCATCAACGCGCTTGATCGCGCTAAAGCGATGCTGACCAACGTTGAGAGCTATGACAGCCTCTCCGTAGAACAGCGTGGCCAGCTGCGTCGTATCATGCTCTGCATCTCTGACACCACCGATAAAGTGGCGAAGATGCCGGAAGTCAGCGGCGATGACCAACGTCTGTTGAAGAAACTGAAAACCGACATGCTGAGCACCATCGAGTACGCGCCAGTCTGGATTATCATGGCCGTCGCGCTGGCTCTGGGGATCGGTACAATGATCGGCTGGCGTCGCGTGGCGACCACCATCGGTGAGAAAATCGGTAAGAAGGGCATGACCTACGCCCAGGGGATGGCAGCGCAGATGACCTCTGCGGTCTCCATCGGTCTGGCAAGCTATACAGGGATGCCGGTATCCACCACCCACGTCCTGTCGTCTTCCGTTGCGGGGACCATGGTCGTTGACGGTGGCGGTCTGCAACGAAAAACCGTGACCAATATCCTGATGGCCTGGGTCTTCACGCTGCCAGCGTCGATCCTGCTGTCCGGCGTGCTGTACTGGCTGTCTCTGAAGCTTATCTAAGCGCGTTTGGCACAAACAGAAAACGGGTCAGGAAACTGGCCCGTTTTTTTTACTCAGTGCCAAATCATCAGGGCGATTAAGCTAATCACCACCAGGCCACACAGGGAACTGGTCAAAATAAACTGACGACGAACCCGGTCACAGCGGCGAATAAACTCATCATCATGATGATCGCGATACCGCTGCCCGTAGATATACCAGACCAGGCGTATTTGTTTGCCCGGCTGACCGTGCGAGGTAAAGAAACCACCGCCGTCCACATACTGATAAAGCAAGGGATCGCAACCACGTAGTACAACCAATAATGCACGCAACGATGAGAAGTAGCGTGCCATATTTACCACACAAACGACACACAGGGCCCAAAACAGCGCAATCGTGCTGATCATAACTCCTCCCCGGCGACCAGTCCTCGGAGACCCCAGGACATCTCGCTCCCCAATAACCCACCAACACCTCAGTAAAAGAGTGCGATTCAGATCACGTTTATTTATCCGAACGGCTCATTAAATAGTGTAGGAGATCAGTTAAATTTTTTACCACAAGGTTAATCGTTATCAATACGTAAGATGGAAAAATTTGTTTAACTAATTGGCGAACCGGATGCATTGACGGCGCCCAAGGCCGCTATAAGGTAGAAATATCTTCTACAATTAGGTCTTTAAGGGCAAACCCCGCGCAAGTCGCACGCAGGACGCGGGCAAGGGACAGCGCATGGGCTGTCTGGTCCAACAGTCATCGACAACTTTATGGAAGGAGTAACACCATGGCTTACAAACACATTTTGATCGCGGTCGACCTTTCCCCAGAGAGCAAAGTTCTGGTGGAAAAAGCGGTATCAATGGCTCGCCCCTACAATGCTAAAGTTTCGCTGATTCACGTCGACGTAAACTATTCCGATCTCTACACCGGGCTTATCGACGTTAATCTTGGCGATATGCAGAAGCGCATTTCCGAAGAAACCCATCACGCACTGACCGAACTGTCCACGAACGCGGGCTACCCGATCACCGAAACCCTGAGCGGTAGCGGCGACCTGGGCCAGGTGCTGGTTGATGCGATTAAGAAATACGATATGGACCTGGTGGTTTGTGGCCATCATCAGGACTTCTGGAGCAAGCTGATGTCGTCTGCACGCCAGCTTATCAACACAGTCCACGTCGATATGCTGATCGTTCCGCTGCGCGACGACGAAGAAGAATAACTCTCGCGTTGAGCATCGTGAAACGCCTGCGCAAGCAGGCGTTTTTATTTCTCGCCTTTACGCCCGGCAATCCACTCTTGCACCTCCACCACGAAGGTGTCCGGCGCTTTGCGGTACATCTTACGCGCCAGATCGAGAATCGTGTGCTGACCTAACGCTTCTTCCATGCGCTGCTGCGCCATGTCCATCACCGAACGCACACCACAAATACCTTCGCAGGCCCACTCTGGCGGCTGTTCATCAAAGACCGCGAGGCGCTGACGAATTTCCCGGCACTCAAAGATGCGTTTATCGCCGTCAATAGCATTGACCACGTCCAGCACCGTAATATCTTCAGCCGGTTTCGCCAGCTGAAAACCGCCGCCCTTCCCTTCGATGCTGCGCACCAGCCCGGCCTTCGACAGACGAGTAAAGATTTTGGCCAGATAGTCGTAGGGCACGCTCTGCAGCTCGGCAATTTCACGCACGCTCATATCGCGAGCGTCGCCTTTGCTGTCCACCATGCACATCAGACTATGTATGCCGTACTCAACCCCAGAACTGTAGAATGCCATGCGCTCTTATCTCAGCCAAAATTAATCTGAGTTATTGTAGCTTTTCCGCCAGACGCATTCCAGACGCAAAGCATATACACTGAATAAATGAAAATTTAACTATTTAAATATCAAATAGATAAAATCAAAACACATCGACTAACGCATTGGCTGAAGCGAATCCCGTTGCAATCTTTAACTACGACAAATAAAATCCGAGTAAATAAATCATCGTTACCAGTGAGACAAACCTAATGCGTAAACAAATTCTGATCGTCGGTGCCGGTTTTGCCGGCATGTGGGCAGCGCTGAGCGCCGCGCGTCTGGCAGACAAACATCAGCAAACCGTTGATATTACGGTTATTGCGCCACAGCCAGAGCTGCGCGTTCGCCCGCGTTTTTATGAAAGCCACGTTCAGACGCTGGTATCCCCGCTGATGCCGCTGTTCGATGTCACTGGCGTCAACTTCCTGCGCGGCACCGTAGAGCAAATCCTTCCGGCCTCGAAAGAGGTGAGCTGGAAAGATGAAAACGGCGAAGTGCACCTGCGCCGCTATGATCGTCTGGTACTTGCCAGCGGCAGCCACGTTAACCGCGATATCGTTGCCGGAGCCGCTGAGCACGCGTATGACCTCGACCAATTGGAAAGCGCGGCAGTGCTGGAACAGCATTTGAAAGATCTGGCCGGGCAGCCTGAGAGCAACGCACGTAACACCGTGGTGGTGTGCGGCGGCGGTTTTACCGGCATTGAGATGGCGCTGGAACTTCCGGGTCGCCTGCGCGAGATTCTGGGTGAAGATGCTAAGACCAGAGTTGTCGTAGTTGAGCGCGGCGCGCAGCCGGGCGGCCGCTGGAGTCAGGAATTACGGGGCGTCATTATCGAAGCCTCTGCTGAGCTGGGCGTGGAGTGGCTGGTAAACGCAGAAGTGGAAAGCGTCGATGCGTCCGGCGTCACGCTGAAAGACGGGCAGGTTATCGCCTCCCAGACCGTTATCTGGACCGTCGGCGTTCAGGCCAATGGGCTGACCGCGCAGATTGATGCGCCGCGTGACCGTCAGGGTCGTCTGCATGTGAACGGCAACCTGCAGGTGCTGGGTCATGACGATATCTATGCCACCGGCGATGTGGCTTACGCCGCGACCGATGACAAAGGCAACCACGCGCTGATGACCTGCCAGCACGCCATTCTGCTGGGCAAGTTCGCCGGGAACAACGCGGCGGCAAGCGTGCTGGACGTGGCGCCGCTGCCGTATCGCCAGGAGATGTACGTAACCTGCCTGGATCTCGGTGCATGGGGCGCGGTGTATACGGAAGGATGGGATCAGCAGGTGAAATTGACGCGTGAAGAGGCGAAAAAGCTGAAGATGTCGATTGTCAGCGAGCTGATTTACCCGCCGAAAGCGGATCGAGCGATAGCGTTTGAGATTGCGGACCCGCTGGCGCCGTTTGTTTAAGATTGTGCAATCCCCTCACCCCGTCCTCTCCCCAAAGGGGCGAGGGGGAAAGGCAGAGAGTGCAAGCCGCACGGTCGGTCCCCTCTCCCTGGGGAGAGGGTTAGGGTGAGGGGGAAAAATTACTCCGCCGTTCCGGCATAAATATCAAACCGATGCCCTTTGGTCACCACCGCGTTCGGCGTTGCCACGTCCGCCAGCGGCGGCGCGTAGTCCGGGCGCTTTACCACCACGCGTTTGGTAGCCAACCGGCGCGCGGGTTCAAGCAGGCCATCCGCGTCGAGATCCGGCCCCACCAGCGACTGAAACACGCGCATCTCTTTTTTCACCAGCGCGCTTTTCTGCTTATGCGGGAACATCGGGTCGAGATACACCACCTGCGGGCGCGGCGTAATATCGGTTAACGCGATCAGACTCGAGGCGTGAATCAGTTGTAAACGCTCCTGGAGCCAGCTTCCAATTTCCGCATCGGCATAGCCGCGTGCCAGGCCGTCATCGAGCAGCGCGGCAACCACCGGATTGCGTTCCAGCATCCGCACACGGCAGCCGACGGAGGCCAGCACAAACGCATCGCGCCCCAGCCCGGCGGTGGCATCAACCACGTCCGGCAGGTAATCGCCTTTGATGCCGACGGCTTTCGCCACCGCTTCGCCGCGACCGCCACCAAACTTGCGCCGGTGCGCCATCGCCCCGCCGACAAAATCGACAAAGATGCCGCCGAGCTTCGGCTCGTCGCGTTTGCGCAGCTCCAGGTGTTCCGGCGTCATCACCAGCGCCATCAGGTTGTCATCATCGTGCTCAAGCCCCCAGCGGGCGGCAAGAACAGATAAGGCGCCGTCTCCGGCGCCCGTTTCATCCAATAAACAAATTTTCACGCGAACGATCAGCCCTTGATGCCGTAATGCGCCAGCATGGCATCGAGCTGCGGTTCACGGCCACGGAAGCGTTTGAACAGCGCCATTGGCTCTTCGGAACCGCCACGGGTCAGGATGTTATCGAGGAACGACTGACCGGTTTCACGGTTGAAGATGCCTTCTTCTTCAAAGCGAGAGAACGCATCCGCTGCCAGCACGTCGGCCCACAGATAGCTGTAGTAACCCGCCGCATAGCCGCCGGCAAAGATGTGGCTGAAGGCGTGCGGGAAGCGGCCCCAGGTTGGGCCCGGCACCACGGCGACCTGTTTCTTAATTTCCGCCAGCGTCTCGAGGACTTTCGCCCCCTGCTCCGGGTTGTACTGCGCGTGCAGGCGGAAGTCGAACAGGCCGAACTCCAGCTGACGCAGGATAAACAGCGCGGCCTGATAGTTTTTCGCCGCCAGCATTTTATCCAGCAGTTCCTTCGGCAGCGGTTCGCCGGTCTCATAGTGGCCGGAGATAAATGCCAGCGCTTCCGGCTCCCAGCACCAGTTTTCCATAAACTGGCTCGGCAGTTCGACCGCATCCCATGGCACCCCGCTGATGCCGGAAACACCGGCCGTTTCGATGCGGGTTAGCATGTGGTGCAGACCGTGACCAAATTCGTGGAACAGGGTGATCACTTCGTCGTGGGTGAACAGCGCCGGTTTGCCGTTCACCGGGCGGTTGAAGTTACAGGTCAGATAGGCGACTGGTTTTTGCAGCGTGCCGTCGGTTTTACGCATCTGGCCGACGCAGTCATCCATCCACGCCCCGCCGCGTTTGTGTTCACGGGCGTACAGGTCGAGGTAGAAGCTGCCGCGCAGTTCGTTGCTTTCATCGTACAGTTCGAAGAAACGCACTTCCGGATTCCAGACGTCAACATCGGTACGCTCTTTCGCGGTGATACCGTAAATACGTTTCACCACTTCAAACAGGCCATTAACGGCTTTTTTTTCAGGGAAGTACGGGCGCAGCTGCTCATCGCTGATGCTGTACAGGTGCTGTTTCTGTTTCTCGCTGTAGTAGGCGATATCCCACGGCTGCAGCTCCTCAACGCCAAATTCAGCTTTGGCGAAGGCGCGCAGTTGGGCCAGCTCTTTTTCACCCTGCGGACGGGCGCGTTTCGCCAGATCGGTCAGGAAGTCGAGCACCTGCTGCGGGTTTTCCGCCATTTTGGTGGCCAGAGATTTAAAGGCGTAGCTTTCGAAGCCCAGCAGCTGTGCCAGCTCGTGGCGCAGCGCAAGAATCTCTTCCATCACCGGAGTGTTATCCCACTTGCCCGCGTTCGGCCCCTGGTCGGAAGCGCGAGTGGAGTAGGCGCGATACAGCTCTTCACGCAGAGCCTGGTTGTCACAGTAGGTCATGACCGGCAGGTAGCTCGGGATATCCAGGGTCAGCAGGTAACCTTCCTGCTCTTTGGCTTCAGCCTGGGCCTTCGCTGCCGCCAGCGCGCTTTCCGGCATCCCGGCCAGCTCGCTTTCGTCCGTCACCAGCTTGCTCCAGCCCATGGTGGCGTCGAGCACGTTGTTGCTGTACTGGTTGCCCAGCTCGGACAGACGGGTGGCGATTTCACCGTAGCGCTGTTGTTTCTCTTTCGGCAGGCCGATACCGGACAGCTCGAAATCACGCAGCGCGTTATCAACCGCTTTTTTCTGCGCCACGCTCAGGGTGGCGTAGTTGTCGCCGTCGCGCAGGTCGCGGTAAGCCTTGTACAGCCCTTCATGCTGGCCAACCCATGTGCTGTATTCCGACAGCAGCGGCAGCGTCTGCTCGTAGGCCTCACGCAGTTCCGGGCTGTTTTTGACCGAGTTTAAGTGGCTAATTGGCGAGAAAATACGCCCAGAACATCGTCCACTTCCGCCAGCGGCTGGCAGAGGTTTTCCCAGCTATATGGCGCGCCCTGTGCGACTACACGCTCCACATTCTCGCGACAGTCGTTCAGTGCTTTAGTGACAGCAGGGACAACATGTTCGGGCTGAATCCGGGAAAACGGCGGTAGTTCGAAAGGGGTCAGTAATGGATTGGTCATATGCGCTGTCCTGGTCTAAGAAAGAAATGAAGCGCTCAACGGCGCTTTAGCGATAGATCTAGAATGGGGATAGTTGGGGAATTTCAATGATAGCGCCGGAGGTTATCCTCTTAACGGGTGATAGCGGTAATCTCGGCGGATCTGCGGTAAACTATGGTTATCTTGTTTAATTCCCGGAATATCCGCATCCATGCTCAGTTATCGCCACAGCTTTCACGCAGGCAACCACGCCGACGTCCTCAAACACACAGTTCAGAGTCTGATCATTGAATCACTGAAAGAGAAAGAGAAGCCGTTTCTCTATCTGGACACCCACGCTGGCGCAGGCCGCTATCAGCTGAGCGGCGAGCATGCCGAAAAGACCGGGGAATACCTGGAAGGCATCGCCCGCATCTGGCAGCAGGACGATCTGCCTGAAGAGCTGGTGCCGTATATTTCGGTGGTTGAGCACTTCAACCGCAGCGGCCAACTGCGTTACTACCCGGGTTCTCCGCTGATTGCCCGCCAACTGCTGCGTGAGCAGGACAGCCTGCAAATGACCGAGCTGCACCCGAGCGACTTCCCGCTGCTGCGTTCTGAATTCCAGAAAGATAACCGCGCCCGCGTAGAACGCGCCGACGGCTACCAGCAGCTCAAGGCGAAGCTGCCGCCAGCCTCCCGCCGCGGCTTGATTCTGATCGACCCGCCGTACGAAATTAAAACCGACTATCAGGCAGTAGTGAGCGGCATCAGCGAAGGCTACAAGCGTTTTGCTACCGGCACCTATGCGCTGTGGTACCCGGTGGTGCTGCGTCAGCAAATTAAACGCATGATCCACGACCTCGAAGCGACCGGCATTCGCAAAATTCTGCAAATTGAGCTGGCGGTTCGTCCGGACAGCGACCAGCGCGGCATGACCGCCTCCGGTATGATCGTCATCAACCCGCCGTGGAAGCTGGAAGCACAAATGAACAACGTGCTGCCGTGGCTGCACAGCAAGCTGGTTCCAACAGGCATCGGTCATACGCTGGTGAACTGGATCGTGCCGGAGTAATCGCAGGCATCGGTGGAACCTATCAGTTTCAGGTATACAATCGCGAGTATTTTGGCGGGGAGCATGAGGCTCACCCGCTCAACATTGAACGTTTGAGGAGCGGCCATGACCAAACATTACGACTACATCGCCATTGGCGGCGGCAGCGGCGGTATCGCCTCAATCAACCGTGCGGCCATGTACGGCCAGAAGTGCGCGCTGATTGAAGCCAAAGATCTGGGCGGTACCTGCGTTAACGTCGGCTGCGTGCCGAAAAAAGTGATGTGGCATGCCGCGCAGATTCGCGAAGCGATTCATATGTATGGCCCGGACTACGGTTTCGACACCACCATCAATAACTTTGATTGGGACAAACTGGTTGCCAGCCGCACCGCGTACATTGACCGTATCCATACCTCTTACGACAACGTGCTGGGTAAGAATAAAGTTGATGTGATCAAAGGCTTTGCGCGCTTCGTCGATGCCAAAACTATCGAAGTGAACGGCGAGACGATCACTGCCGATCATATCCTGATCGCCACCGGCGGCCGCCCAAGCCATCCGAACATTCCGGGCGTGGAATACGGTATCGACTCCGACGGTTTCTTCGAACTTCCGGCGCTGCCGAAGCGCGTGGCCGTGGTGGGCGCAGGCTATATCGCCGTTGAGCTGGCGGGCGTCATTAACGGCCTGGGCGCGGAAACTCACCTGTTCGTGCGTAAACACGCGCCGCTGCGCAGTTTCGACCCGTTAATCGTCGAGACGCTGGTTGAGGTGATGAACGCCGAAGGCCCGCAGTTGCACACCAACGCCATTCCAAAAGCGGTGGTCAAGAATGCCGACGGCAGCCTGACGCTGGAGCTGGAAGACGGCCGCAGCCAGACCGTCGACTGCCTGATTTGGGCGATTGGCCGCGAACCGGCAACCGATAACTTCAACCTCGCGGTAACCGGCGTGGAAACCAACGATAAAGGCTATATCGTCGTTGATAAATTCCAGAATACCAACGTGCCGGGTATTTATGCCGTAGGTGATAACACCGGTGCCGTTGAGCTGACGCCGGTCGCGGTCGCCGCTGGCCGTCGTCTGTCTGAGCGTCTGTTTAACAACAAGCCAGACGAGCATCTGGACTACAGCAATATCCCGACCGTGGTCTTCAGCCATCCGCCGATCGGTACCGTTGGCTTAACCGAGCCGCAGGCACGTGAGCAGTACGGCGATGATGCCGTGAAGGTCTATAAATCCTCCTTCACCGCCATGTACACCGCCGTCACCTCTCACCGTCAGCCATGCCGTATGAAGCTGGTCTGCGTTGGCCCGGAAGAGAAAATTGTCGGTATTCACGGCATCGGCTTCGGCATGGATGAAATTCTGCAAGGCTTTGCCGTGGCGCTGAAAATGGGCGCGACCAAGAAAGACTTCGACAATACCGTGGCGATTCACCCTACTGCCGCGGAAGAGTTTGTCACCATGCGCTAAGGCGCGGGAGCCGAACGACAAAAGCCAGACGAAAGTCTGGCTTTTTTTATGACGCGTCATCGGGAAGCGCCAATAATCAGAACCGCCAGCTTACCCCGGTCAGCAGCGTAAAGCTGTCATCTCTGTCGACCATCGGGCTGTTTTTAATTTCATCCGGCAGTACGCTATAACTGGCGTTGGCCAACAGCATCAGGTTGCGGGTCAGCGGGTATTTCAACGTCAGCCCCATGTACGGCATCCAGCTATCCCCTGGCGATCGCGCCGCCAAACCGCTACGGCGGGACTCTGCCCCCGACACGCCATAGTAGTAACGGTTAAAGCTGTCATCATAGTAATAGACGCCCACGGCAGGCGTAATAGACAGAGCCCCTAACGGCAACACGCGGAACCAGGACAGTTCGCCCACCCAACCGTTGCTGTTATCCAGCACATCCGCTGCTGCGGACAGCTTCAGGCTCCCCCACTTCTCATGGTGATACCATGCCGCACCGGCCATCGCAGTACTGTTACGCTTGTCCAACTGCTTCATGGCGCGATCGTCGTTATCCGACGGGTCAAACGTCAGCGGCAGCCATGATGCCGTCAGGCTAACTTCGTCACGTTTGTTTTTAAACAACGCGTAGCCCAATGTGGTCTGGCGAATATAAAAAGAATTGCCTTCGTAATTTATAATGGGTACCGCATGGGTATTTTCATTATATCCGCGATAGACCGACTCATTATATATTACACCCGCGCCGACAGATAAATTACCCGCCGTGGCATTTGCGATAAATGAGAGTGACAGAAGCAACATCGCCGTACGCTTAATTGACATTCCTGAGGTTCCAACCTAATATCATATCCTGATAGCAAATATGATAATGGTCGTATTTATATCGCTGCAATCTCAATATTTATATAGCACTATATCAACTTATATATACAGAGCCAGGTGATGAAAAAACTCCAGATTAAACCACAGGAATTAAAAATAATTTCGGTGATTGCAGCCAGCGAAAACGTCAGCCATGCCGCCACTATACTCGGGATGGCGCAGGCCAACGTAAGCAAGTATCTTGCTGATGTTGAATCAAAAATTGGTTTAAAGATCTTTGAGCGCACTTCCCGAAAGCTGTCGTTAACGCATTTTGGCGAGTCATTGCTGCCCTACGTCAACGACCTGTTGGAGAAGGAAAATCAGCTGAATAATTTCATCTCTGATTATAAGCATGAGAAAAATGGCCGCGTCACCATTTACTCGCCAACGATGATTAACGCCTATTTAGCGAAAAATGTGGTCAACACAATTAAAGATATTGGCAACATTACGCTTAGTCTAAAAACCTTTAATCTTGAACGTAAATCCTTCTACGAAGGTTCCGATTTTCCAGAAGATTGCGACATATTACTTTCGTGCGTGGGTCCAAAAAATGAATCACTGGTTGCCAACTTTATTACTAAATATGCGGTCAGCGCCTATGCCAGCACACAATACCTCAAGGAACATCCGCTTAACTCCCCAGAAGAACTTGAACAACATTCCTGCATCCTGCTGGATTCGATGATGATTGATGATGCCAATATCTGGCGGTTTAGCCTTGCGGGCAGCCAGGAAGTGCGGGATTTTCGTGTCAAAGGCCACTACGTTTGCGATAACAGCCAATCCGCGTTGGAGCTGGCGCGGCATGGTTTAGGCATCGTCTTTGCGCCTAAAAATAGCGTACAGGCAGACATTCAGGCCGGTGTGTTAGCCCCTTGTTTTGCCGAACAATACGAGTGGTGGCTGGATCTGGTCGCTATCTACCGCAAACGTGAATATCAGCCATGGCGGGTTCAGTTTATCCTCAATGAGGTACTGGAAGAAATTCGCCGTCAGGTGACATAGCCCGACAAGCAACACAGGCAGACTATCCGCGGAAGAGCGTTTATCGATTTTTATTCTTCATCCTTTGATCTCTACCGCGAATCACTGGCTTTCCTCAGATCTGTTCAACTTAATTTCTTCATATTAAAAATGGGATACTCCGGGGAAATAACTCGTATTAATTACATTAATAACCAATAATAAGTATAGACCAAGTACTTTATTATTGACGTTTTACAATCACACCATCGCACCTGAAATATGTTATTTTACTAACGCACATAATTAAATAATACAATTGCCAGATTACCCATCCTATATAGACATAAACATGCGCACGACATAATCATTCGCGCCGCTATAGATTACATTCAGGATAGGGCGCTTCGCGCGCTGCGGATACCAAAGATGACGAATATCGCTACCTCTCTGGAAGAAAAATCACTGCTGATTTTCAACCACCTCAATAAAATGGATAAATTCTGGAATACCTATTCCATGGAACTTATCACCCAAATCACCGCCTCCGAGCGCATGTATCATCACCAAATTCAACCCAGCGAAAAAGGTCGCTTAAGCATCAGCGTATTTAGCGGTGTTAATATTCATATCATCCGCTCAAGCATGTTTGGTGAAGTCCAGATCCAGTTTGAGGTCGAATCCGAGGCGTTGGGACGTATTGAGCTCCCGCCAGCCTGTATCGACGTACATGGCAATCTTGATCGCTGCATTCCCGTTCAGGATAAAACTGGAGTGTTTACGCACTATCTCGAACGCCTGCAGGTGGTCTACGACACTCTTTTAGCGCTGTCAGCAGAAAAGGCGTAAACCATGATCGTCAGGCCAGAGCAAAGCTGGCTGCGTAAATTATTCTCGTGGCGCGGCTCCATCATGCGAAAAATCTCGCCTCAGCTTTGCTTCTTTATCATGCTCAACATCGCCTATCTGTTTGTGCTGCCGCTATTGCACCTGCACGGCATTATGGCAAAGGAAAGCTCGTTCTACTTTATTGGTATCTCTATTTCGATATCGGTGTTTCTTGGCTTTCGCAATAACACGGCGTGGCTTCGCTACTGGGAAGCTCGCAAGCTGTGGGGAGATTTGCTGATTGTCAGCCGCTCGTTAATGCGTGAAGTTATTAACACCACCAATACCAGCGCAGAAGAGAAAAAAGTGGTGCTGGATTTGATCGTCACCTACTGCACCACGCTGAAAGCCAAGCTGCGCCACGGACCGGTGCCGATTTCCCGGGCGCTGGACTACCAGCACCTTACTACGCCCTGCAACGCGCTGTTGCAAAACGTGGGGCAGTGGCTGTATCAGCATCGACCAAATGATTTTGTGTACCGCAATTTCAACCACTATCTGAATCAGATGAGTACCATTCAGGGCGGCTGCGAGCGCATCAGCAACACGCCAATCCCTTATGCCTATTCGCTGCTGCTGCATCGTACGGTAGGGATTTTTTGCGCCGTGTATCCGCTGCTGCTGATTCACGACTTTGGCGTTTTGACGCTGCTATTTTCCATTTTCACCACCTACGCGCTGCTGGCTCTCGACGCGATTGCCACTGAGCTGGAAGACCCTTTTGGTACGGAAGATAACGACTTGCCGCTCAATGCCATTTGCAACGCGATAGAGATAGATCTGCGGGAGATGGTCAAAGACAGCCTCATCCCACCAAAACTGAAACCGGACGCGCACTATCGTCTGCTGTAATCGCATTGCGTGACGCGAGATGCGCGGTGGTTACGGGTGTACCATCCGTCCCATCGCGCGTCGCGCATCCTTCTTAACGAATCACCTCATAGATAGATCGCTGTATCAGCAGCCATTTTTTACTTTCCGCATTACCCGTAGCCTGATTGCGCCGCTGCGCGTTATCCACCGCCTGCCGCTGGCGGGCCACGACCGCCGGGTCGTACAGAAGGTCTGAAGATAGGATTTCCGCACCGTATTAAGCGGCGCACCCTGTGACATCTCGTGCGTAAGGGTAGTGATAAACCGTCGGCAGGGCTTCGGCTCGTCCATCTGCAGGCGGTAGCGTAAGAGCAGATTGAGCACCGTTTGATGACCAGCGGACATCGCCAGATCGGTCCAGGCCAGTTGCCAGTTCATCCCGCCGCGTAAAAAGAGTTCGGCCACCTCAATATTATTGCTGTCGATCGCCGAACGCAGCGCATTACTGTCCCAAAGAATCCCGCGCCGAGCCAGAATTTCACGGGCGAAGGCGTCGCACGCGCCTCCGCAGCGGTCGCCTGTTCTTCAATCGGCGAGACCGCAGACGGCACCACCTCGGGCGTCGCGGTGAGAAGCCAGATACCGCCCAGCGCCATCACCAGCACGGTTACGCCGACCGCACTCCACAGCACGGCGGCAATAATGCGTTCTCGCGTATCGGCACGCTGTCGCGTTTTCTGCGACAGCCGCTCGATGCTGTCGGGAATGGGCCGACCATCCAGACCGTAGGCACGCGCATAGTCATGCGCCCGCTCCCAGAACTGCTGGACCTCAGCGCCGTCTGCGGCCATCAGGCTGGCGGGATTAACGCGGGTGCGCCCCTGCTCATAGGCGCGCTGAACCGGCGCGGCAATCTGCTGCGTGTATAAGTCCAGCAGTAGGCACTCCATTTCCCCAACGTCCGATGGGCCAGTACCGAATTTCGCATCCGCCGGATGTCATCAAGAAACAGATGCAGCGTTAAGCGCTGCTCAACCAGAAACGTCAGCGCGGTCGCATAGTTGAAGAACGAAGTAAAATGGCGGGAGAATGTTTTCTTATCGACAAGCAACAGCGCCATCTCGCTGAAGGTCATGCCGTCAAGCATCTCGCCCGACGGGCTTCGCGAGTGCCAACGGGCGCACGCTTGCGGCCCGAACTGCGACTTCAGAAAATGATGCAAATGCGGTTCATCAGGCCAAGCCTCGCCGATCAGGCCGCGGATAGTCAGCTCAACGGCCCGAAGCTGGCGCAGCGCTGGCTCCTGAAGATGTTCGCCGTCACTGGCATAGCCGGTGTTGAACATGAGCAGAGGCTGCTGCTGTTTGATTTGTTCCAGCGTTACGACAAAGCGCAGCGCCGCAATCAACTGGTTCTCCGTCGCCCTTGCCCGTGTTCATACGAGGGATCCCCTGCTGAAGGTGGCGCAGTTGCAGCATAAATTCACTTAGCTGGCTGTCGTTGATGCCGAGGCGTTGGGCGACGGCGCCCCAGCCGCCGAGATTCAGCCGGCCTGATCCAACTGCTCCAGAAACCAGCGGGATCTTTACCCTCCGTCACGCGGAGCTTAAGCAGAGTGAGTATTTCAATGGAGGCCTGGCGAATAATGCTCAGGCAATGCTCAAAGTGCTGACCAACCTGACGCGACGACGTCGACATCTTCACGTTCCTTCACCAACAGCAAGGCCGCTTAGCCTTAGGGTTAAAATGTTATTTTTATGTAATTTTTGTCGTTACACCATAGACGAAATCAGGCAAATTAACAGTCCTGTGCCCCACTCAGAATGTGAAATTATGATCGCGCTCACCACCGAACGTTTAGTCTGCACACAGCTTGTCGACCGCGACTGGCCCTTCTTTCTCGCCCTTCAGCAGCACCCGCAGGTGATGCGCTTTGTGGCGGACAAACGCAGTGAGAGCGAGATCCGCGCCGCCTTTGATTCCCGACTGCCTCACTGGTCGCCCGGTGACGCACACTGGCTCTGTTTGCTGGTTAGCGACAAGCAGAATGCGGCGCTTGGTATCACCGGCTATATTCATCGCGACCATGACTGTGCGGAAGTGGGATTTTTATTCGCCCCTGAGTCGCAGGGCAGAGGCTACGGCACTGAATCACTGCGTGCGGTGTGCGACTATGCCTTTAGCACCGGCGGTATTCGTCGGCTCACCGCGACGGTCACGGCGGGCAATATGGCCTCGCGCCGCACCCTGGAAAAACTCGGATTCCGTCTTGAAGGCGAGCTGCGCGAGAGCTATTTCCTCGCCGGGCAGTGGCACAACGACTGGCTGTTTGGCCTACTCAACCACGAATATGATAATTCACCGTCATCCGGCCAATAGGCGGGTGAGCCCGCTCTTTTACACTTCTCGCATTACCGGAGAGAGAGCATCATGAGCACAGGCATCACCATGCCGAGCCGACAGGGTTTGGCATTTATTAAGCGTTTTCAGGGCTTTCGCTGGAGAAATACCGCGATGCGGAGGGTTTTGGGTGATTGGCTATGGGCATCTTATTCATGACCGGGAACGCTTTGATACGCTGTTAACCCACCCGCAGGCGGAGGCGCTGTTTGAACGGGACGTGGAATATTATCGGCAGGTGCTTCTTCAGTGCATCAACGTACCGCTGGCACAGCATCAGTTTGACGCGCTGCTGTCGCTGGCCTTTAGCCTCGGGCCAGAGGGCATTCAGCTATCGCCGATAACACAAGAGATTAACCGCCAGGATTTTAACGCCGCGCTGGCCGAGTGGCTCCGCGCAGGAGAGCAGGAGAGCAGCCTGGCGCGCCAACGCCAGGCTGAAGCCACCTTATTCCAGACCGCCTGGCTGTAAATCCTGGCGATGATTAAGCAACATCGCCGCCTGAGTACGATTCTTCACATCCAGGCGGCGGTACAAAGACTCCAGGTGGGCTTTCACCGTTCCGGCGCTAATATTCAACGTCCGGCTAATCTCTTTATTGGTTTCTCCGTTCGCCAGCAGGGTTAATATTTCTCGCTGACGTTGGCTTAAGTTATCCAGCCCATGTCTCGTTTGCTCATACTCCATTCGCCAGTCGCCCGGCAGGCAAATTAGCCCACGCATCACGCTTTTGATGGTTTGTACAAATACCTCTACGCTGGCATCGCGCGGAATAATCGCCTGCACATTAAATGCCATCATATTGCTGAGCCAGGCCTGGTTATATTCATTGACGATGATGATACATTTAGACTCCGGAAACTGCTGAAACTTCTCCTGCAACAACCACTGGCAAAATCCGGGATCCATTCCCCATCCAGAATGAGCAGCGCATCCGGATGCTGTAACAACTGCCGCCACAGGTCATCGGCCTGGTTGACGGCACAAACATCAATTCCTGGAATGTGTTCCTGTAAGCTAATTTTCATTCCATGAATAAATATTGACTGCCTGTCAAACATGACTACCTGCATAACGGTTTCCCATTAAAAAAATAAACTGTTATTAATGACCGGAAGAGTAATCCTCGCGGCATAAAATAAGAACTCGCCGTTTGGCCAGGGGCATTTTACGTAGATAAGCGGCGATCTAAACATCATAATTATGAATAATTACAACCCTGAGATCGCCATTACGCATTCACATAACTCATCACATCATGATTAAGGAAAAACTGAGAGGAAGGGCTAACGATAAATATTATTTGACGAAATGTAGATTATCGATGGAAAAATAGAAAGCGCAAAATGAAATAAGCCCGAATTCGGACTTATTTCAGCACAATATGAAAAGTGCGTAGCGATTACAGGAACATCCCACCCGAAACTTCAATACGCTGCGCGGTCATCCAGCGCAGATTGTCGCTGAGCAGGGCGGCGATAGCGTCGCCGATATCGTCCGGCAGGCCGACACGGCCTAGCGCGGTTTGCGAGGCCACGTATTTATTCAGCTCTTCGTTGTCACGCACGCGTCCGCCGCCAAAGTCGGTTTCAATGGCCCCTGGCGCGATACTGTTGACGGAGATTCCCGCGCGCCGAGTTCTTTTGCCTGGTAGCGCGTGAGGACCTCCATCGCCCCTTTCATGGACGCGTAAGCCGCGTAGCCCGGCAGTGCAAAGCGCGCCAGCCCGGTCGAAACGTTAAGAATGCGCCCGCCGTCAGCCATCAATGGCAGAAGCTGCTGGGTGAGGAAGAACGGTCCCTTAAAATGAATGTTCATCAGCTCATCGAACAGCGCTTCCGATGTCTCGGCAAACGGTGCATAGAGACCAATACCGGCATTGTTCACTAAATAATCAAATGTCTCCCGACCCCACACCTGCTTAAGCTGCGTTTTCACCTGCCCGGCAAATGCGGTAAAGCTCGCAGTTTCGCTGACGTTCAGCTGCAATGCCACCGCTTTCGCCCCTGTTTGTTCCACTTCGGCGACAACCTGCAGGGCAGCATCACGTTGGCTGTTGTAGGTAAAAATAATATCCGTTCCCTGTGCGGCGAGCTTCAGCACTGCATTTTTTCCCAATCCACGGCTGCCGCCGGTCACAATCGCAATACGCTGGTTCATAGGAAACCTCATTTCAGGTGGTGTGTACGTTGAGAACAAGCTTATTAGGTGATAAAAGAACAATAAATACTGCTAATTACGCTTCACTGTCTCAATTACAACAACAATAGGTCATTCTGATGGATAAAATTCACGCAATGCAGCTATTCATCCGCGTGGCCGAACTGGAGAGTTTTTCCCGTGCGGCCGACACGCTGGGCCTTCCTAAAGGTAGCGTATCGCGACAGATTCAGGCGCTGGAGAATCACCTTGGCTGCCGCCTGCTGCACCGCACTACCCGCCGCGTGCTGCTGACGCAGGACGGGATGGTCTACTTTGAGCGTGCTAAAGATCTCCTGAGCAATCTTGATGAGCTGGACGGCATGTTCCAGAACGATCCCAGCAGCATCAGTGGTCGATTGCGGGTGGATATGCCGGTCGCTGTCGCCCGGAATGTGGTCATTCCCCGCCTGCCCGACTTTTTGCAACACTATCCCGGTATCGAACTGGAACTCAGCAGCAGCGATCGCCTGGTGGATGTGATTCGCGAAGGGTTTGACTGCGTGGTACGCGTCGGTACGCTGAAGGATTCGGGACTGATTGCACGCCCGCTCGGTAAGCTCACCATTATCAACTGCGCCAGCCCGGCGTATCTCGCCCGCTTCGGCTATCCGGAATCACTGGAAGATCTCAGCAGCCATGCGCTGGTACACTATGCGGTAAACCTCGGCGTGCGTCCGCAAGGCTTTGAAGTGGCAAGGGATACCGGAACGCAATGGGTGAAAACAGGCGGAGTGCTGACGGTAAACAGTACCGAAACCTACCATGCGGCCTGTCTGGCAGGGCTGGGCATCATTCAGGTTCCGCGAGTTGGCGTCCGCGAAGCGCTGCGCGACGGCACACTGGTGGAAATTCTGCCGCAGTATCGGGCGGAACCAATGCCGGTATCGCTGATTTATCCTCACCGCCGCAACCTGTCGCGCCGGGTGCATGTGTTGATGGAGTGGTTAACCGAGGTGCTGCGCGACTATGTCGATTGAATCTGGCACCGGGTCCGGTTGGGGCAAACAGCACCGACTCCGCAGAACCCTCTATACTTAAGTAAAAGCAATAAAAAGGAAATTTCCCCTGATGACGTCGGAAAATAACGACAAACGTCTACAGCAAAAGGCCAGCAAAGCGCTGGATACCGTCACCAGTACGGCGCAGAAGATTCAGCGCCGCCCGGTCATCGCCCACCTGATTCGCGCCGCCGAGCGCTTCAATGACCGAATGGGTAACCAGTTCGGTGCGGCGATTACCTACTTCTCATTTTTATCGATGATTCCGATCCTGATGGTGTCGTTTGCCGCTGCCGGTTTTATCCTCGCCTCACATCCCACGCTACTTCAGGATATTTTCAATAAAATCCTCAACAACGTCAGCGACCCGACGCTGGCCGCGACCTTAAAAAGCACCATTAATACCGCCGTCCAGCAGCGTACCACCGTCGGCCTGGTGGGTCTGGGATTGCCCTCTACTCTGGCGTGAACTGGATGGGTAACCTGCGCGAAGCGATTCGCGCGCAGTCGCGTGACGTCTGGGAACGCACGCCGCAGGACCAGGAGGCCATCTGGGTAAAATACCTGCGTGACTTCGTGTCGCTGATTGGCCTGTTGGTTGCGCTAATTGTCACGCTGTCCATCACCTCGGTGGCCGGTTCCGCCCAGCAGATGATTATCTCCGCGCTGTACCTCGACAGCATCGAGTGGCTGAAACCCGCCTGGCGACTGATTGGCCTGGCGATCTCTATCTTCGCCAACTACCTGCTCTTCTTCTGGATTTTCTGGCGTCTGCCTCGCCATCGTCCGCGTAAGAAGGCATTGATTCGCGGCACCTTTATTGCCGCCATCGGTTTTGAAGTGATTAAAATTATCATGACCTGGACGCTGCCAACGCTGGTGAAATCGCCTTCCGGCGCGGCGTTTGGTTCGGTGCTCGGCCTGATGGCGTTCTTCTACTTCTTCGCCCGCCTGACCCTGTTCTGCGCCGCGTGGATCGCCACCGCAGAATACAAAGATGACCCGCGCATGCCGGGCAAAACCCACCGTTAAGCCTACCGCTGGGCTGAAAATTTCAGCCCAGACCATCGTTTCAGCATATAAATCCAGCCCGTAACTTTTATTTAACCAAAAACCAGTTTTATCCTCTAAGCTTCAAAAAATGTGAAGCATTTCATGGATGCCAATTTCCTGGTATAAAAATTATCCACTTTTTCACCTTCTTTGCCTCCTTTTACAATCCTGTTACAGATTGAAATGTCGCTTTTGCTATGTCTAATATGGCCTTTCGTTCGCTATAAATATTAGAAAACACTATGACCAGCACAACACTCGACAACGAACAGGCAACCGCTCCGGTTAACTCGCGTAACAAAGTCGTCGTGGCTTCGCTTATCGGCACCGCCATTGAGTTTTTCGACTTCTATATTTACGCCACCGCAGCGGTGATCGTCTTCCCGCACATCTTCTTCCCGCAGGGCGATCCGACGGCGGCCACGCTGCAATCGCTGGCAACGTTCGCCATTGCCTTCGTCGCCCGCCCTATCGGTTCCGCGCTATTTGGCCACTTCGGCGACCGCGTTGGCCGTAAGGTGACGCTGGTTGCGTCGCTGCTGACGATGGGGATCTCGACCGTGGTCATCGGTCTGCTGCCGAGTTACGAAACCATTGGCATTCTGGCACCGATGCTGCTGGCGCTGGCGCGCTTTGGCCAGGGTCTGGGGCTGGGCGGCGAATGGGCGGCGCGGCGCTGCTGGCGACCGAGAACGCCCCGCCGCGTAAGCGTGCGCTGTACGGCTCGTTCCCGCAGCTGGGCGCGCCGATTGGCTTCTTCTTTGCGAACGGCACTTTCCTGCTGCTCTCCTGGCTGCTGACCGACGAGCAGTTCATGACCTGGGGCTGGCGCGTACCGTTTATCTTCTCGGCGGTGCTGGTGATCATTGGCTTGTACGTTCGCGTGTCGCTGCATGAAACGCCGGTATTCGCCAAAGTGGCCGCCGCGAAGAAACAGGTGAAAGTGCCGATGGCACGCTGCTCAGCAAACACGTGCGCGTGACGGTCCTCGGTACCTTTATCATGCTGGCAACCTATACGCTGTTCTACATCATGACCGTCTACTCGATGACCTACAGTACCGCCGCCGTGCCACACGGTCTGGGTTTGCCGCGTAACGAAGTGCTGTGGATGCTGATGTTGGCGGTGATTGGCTTTGGCGTAATGGTGCCAATCGCGGGCCTGCTGGCGGACCGTTTTGGTCGCCGCCCAAGCATGATCGTCATTACCAGCCTGATTATTATTTTCGCGCTGTTCTTCTTCCAGCCGCTGCTGGGCTCCGGGAACCCGGCGCTGATTATGCTGTATCTGTTGGTGGGCCTGAGCCTGATGGGCCTGACCTTTGGCCCGATGGGAGCGCTGCTGCCTGAGCTGTTCCCGACGGAAGTCCGTTATACCGGAGCCTCCTTCTCCTACAATGTGTCGTCGATTCTGGGCGCATCGGTCGCGCCGTATATCGCGGCATGGCTGCAGTCGAACTATGGGCTGGCCGCCGTTGGCATCTATCTGGCCTGCATGGCCGCGCTAACGCTGATTGCGCTGCTGTTAACTCATGAGACGCGCCATCAGTCGCTGTAATTGATTTGCCGGATAGCGGTGCCACAGCGCCCTATCCGGCCTGCTCCTTCTTACTTCTTCATCTGCGTGAGAATCGTTCGGCACTGGTTTGCCTCGCCTTCAGAGGGGGAAATCAGCGCCAGCAGCGCGGCGGCCGGCGTGACCAGCGTCGCCAGCGCGGCGGCGACAGCGCCGCGGGCGATAAGCGGCCCCGCTTTCACCCCAGCCTGCGGATTCTTGAAGGTGCCGCGCACGTACAGCGGCGAGCGCAAGGTAATAATGCGTATGCCTTTACTTTCCGGGTCGATGGTTAAATCCAGCTGCTCAGAGGCGAAGCTCGCCGTTCCGCTAATGCTGATGAGCGCGTTTTCGGTATCGAAGGCGAAAATCTGCGGGCGCGCCACGCCGTTGACGATGTCGAGATTGGCCGCCGCACAGTTCACCCGCACTTCATCGTCGCCAAAAATCTGCCCGACAATATAGTTACCGACGTTCAGCCCGACGATCTCCATCAAGTTGCGGCTGATTAAGCCGTCGTTCATCAGCAGCTTCAGGTTGCCGTTACTGTTGCCGAGTAACGCCGCCACAGAGTTACCGGTTCCCCGAAGCTCGGCATCGCCGTTCATCTCACCGAGCGTTTTCTGCATCAGTTCAACGTCCGGCATCAGTTCTTTCAGCTTCAGGCGGCGGCCTGAATATCCGCCCGCCCTTGCATCGGCTTTTTATCCCCTTCCAGATGAACGTTGGCGTTGATGCTGCCGCCCGCCAGGCCAAGCTTCAGCGGCTGCAGACGCAGGTCGGCGTTCTTCAGCACAATATGGGTGGAGAGATCGCTAATCGGCAGGCTGCCGCCGTGCTCAATACGTCGGCCCTTGAAGCGAACATCGGCATCCATCACGTTCCATTTGTCGGTTTCAAAGCGGTCATACGGCAGCACTTTGTCGGCGGGCTGAATGCTTTTCTCGCCCTTTTTCTGCTCCGCACGCTTCGACTGTTCCGCGCCTTTGCCGGAATCAACGCCAATCAGCGGGCCTAAATCCGCCAGCCGCAGCTGGCGCGACTCCAGATCGCCCTCCAGCTTCGGACGCGGCTTAGCGGTGGTGTAGCTGAGCGAGCCGTGAATATCGCTATCACCAATCCGCCGTTAAAGCCACGGTAATCAAAGACCGAAGACTTCTGCGTATCGATTTTCGCCACCAGCCGACCGTCGGTCTCAAACGGCGGCGTATCGGGCAACAGCACGCCAGTCAGGTCATACAGATCCGCCAGCGAATCGCCGGAAAATTTCAGCTGCAGGTCGACGCCGCCCATTTTCATCGGGTCATTCACTACCCGGCAAACGCCACCCGGGTATTACCGGAACGGAAATCGGCCTGCACCGGGAACGAGGCATCCGCGCCGCGCAGCGCCAGCATGCCGCCAATTTTCCCCGTGCCGCTCAGCGGTTCGCCGTTATAGCGCCCTTTCGCCTTCAGTCCAAAAACGTAATCTTCCACATTGGATTTTTCGTTTTTACCTTTAGTGCCCGTCACCTCACTAAACGGCAGCGGCTTGCCCAGCGGATCGACGAGGATCTCGATATCCGCCTTGCTAACCTTGTCATCAATCGCGATCCGCCCTGGTCGAAGAGAATATTATCGAGGCGGAAAGACCAACTGGAGGGCTGTGCGTTGGAGTCCGGCTGTTTGTCCCGGCGAGATTAAAGGTCCAGTTATTGTTTTTTTCTGACAGGCGAATCAGCCGCGCGTCGGGTTTCACCAGTTTAACCCACGGCAGCCAGACGGTTTTGGTCAGCAGCGCCAGCGGCGCGAGGGTGGCTTCCACGCGGGGAGATGGACCATCGTTTTATCGGGATGTCTGGCGGATTGCCGAGCGTAATATCTTCCGCATGGACGTGCGGCCACGGTACCCAGCTTCGCCAGCCGGTTTCCTGTTTCTGGCGCTCCCACACCACGCCTAAATCACCGTGGATAGCGAACGGACGGTTAAGTTCTGTAGAGACTTTCTGGTTGATGGTCGGTTTGAGTCGGTTCCAGTCAAAGGTCGCTATCACCACGATGAGTACGACGATCAACAACAAGAAAGTCCCTGCTACTGTGGCGGTAATTTTGCCTGCTCTGGTCATATTCTGCTTCCTCGCTTCTTCCCTTGCCTGTCCTAAAGATAGACCAGACAGATGGAATTACCGGAAACAGCCTGATTCAAAGGGACAAAAACACCTCTTCAAGATGAGCAAAGGGTATTGGACGAGAAAGAAAATAGCCCTGCGCCGCATGTGCTGGCGACTGCTGCACTTCACGCCACTCTTCCAGCGTCTCCACGCCTTCCACGATCACCCCTTCACAGTAGCGGTTCATCAGCTCCAGAAGCAGGATGAACAGCTTGCGGCCTTCCGGGGTTTTGCGCAGCATGATGAACAGATCGCGCGCCACCTTGATGTAGTCGTAGCGCACTTCGTTCAGCGCCGAGAAGTTGGCCATGCCGGTGCCAAAATCATCCAGCCACAGCGGGCCGAATTCACACAGCGAGGCCACCGAAGAGTCCTGCGGCAGCGGCATATGTTCTACCAGCTCGAAGCGCAGCCACGGCAGCGTTTCAATCATCGTTCTCAGTATCCGGTCCTGGCGCATTTCCAGCAGCGTAGGCGCATCGACGTTAACCGACGCCAGCACCTTATTCTGTTCAAAAAATGATTTCTTTTTTGCCAGCATCGCCACCTGTTCTTTGATGACGTGGATCCGCTGACCGATAGAGACTGCGGCGAAGTAACGATCCGGGCAATACGTTTTTGCGGTTGAGAGGGATGGGTCACTATCGTTAGCACTTCGATCGCCATCAAGCGGCCTTGCGTGGTGTAGATAGGCTGGTAGGTATAGACACGCTCACACTCTTGCCAATAACGCAGCTGCTGTAGGCTTTCTGGCTCCGTATCAGGAACTCTCGCCCGCTGGCTCACCTGCTTTAACGTCATTTAAGCTTCCTGTGAATAGAGGGTCTGAGGGTCTGGTGTTTAGGTTATCGGCGTCGCCATTGAGAACTTTATGTCCATCGTGGGCATTTTATTTTTCCGTATTACTGACAAATACGTCGTAACACGCGCTAGCTCAAAAAAAATAATGGAACGTTGTTTTAATATAGTTGACCATCGAATAGCCACAGCGCACACTACGAAAAATTTACCGAATCAGGTTGATGACTATGTCCAAAAAAATTGCCGTGATTGGCGAATGCATGATTGAACTGTCCGAGAAGGGCGCACAAGTTAACCGCGGCTTTGGCGGCGACACCTTAAATACGTCCGTCTATATCGCGCGTCAGGTCTCCCCTGCAGAACTCAGCGTCAACTACGTGACCGCGCTGGGTACCGACACATTCAGCCAGCAGATGATGGACGCCTGGCAGGCAGAGAACGTCAAAACTGACCTGATTCAACGCATGAGCGACCGCATGCCGGGCCTGTACTACATCGAAACCGATGATACCGGCGAGCGTACCTTCTACTACTGGCGTAACGAAGCTGCCGCTAAATTCTGGCTGGAGAGCGAGCAGTCTGCCGCCATCTGCGAACAGCTGGCGAGCTTTGACTATCTCTACCTGAGCGGCATCAGCCTGGCGATTTTAAGCCCGGCCAGCCGCGAAAAACTGCTGGCGCTGCTGAAGCAGTGTCGCGCGAACGGCGGTAAGGTCATCTTTGACAACAACTATCGTCCGCGCCTGTGGGCAAGCAAAGAAGAGACGCAGCAGGTTTACCAGCAGATGCTGCAATGCACCGATATCGCCTTCCTCACGCTCGACGACGAAGACGCGCTGTGGGCGAGAAGCCGGTTGAAGAAGTCATTGCCCGTACTCAGGCCGCTGGCGTGAACGAAGTGGTGGTGAAACGTGGCGCAGACTCCTGCCTGGTAGCCATCGCCGGTGAAGCGCTGGTAGACGTGCCGGCGGTTAAACTGCCGAAAGAGAAAGTGGTAGATACCACGGCGGCAGGTGACTCGTTCAGCGCAGGCTACCTGTCCGTGCGCCTGACCGGCGGCGATGCGGCGGCGGCGGCAAAACGCGGCCACCTGACGGCGAGCACCGTGATTCAGCATCGTGGGGCGATTATTCCGCGCGACGCGATGCCTGCGTAAGGTTTCGGGTATGAAAAAACCTCTTCCGGTTGGGAGAGGTTTTTTTCGTCTGGAGGCTGGGAGAAGAGATTTCCCCTCACCCGGCCCTCTCCCCAGAGGGGCGAGGGAGAAAAGCAGAATGTGCGTGGGAGAAAATCGGACGTCAGCATTTGCACGATCGGTCCCCTCTCCCGTTAGGGAGAGGGTTAGGGTGAGGGCATGCACCGGACAAATTACTGCGCCGGTGGAATATCCGTCACATCCTGATGACTTTCATCCACTGCCGCCGCCGACTCCGGCTTCTCCGCCAGCATGATCTTGCCCCAGGTATCCTGGAGATCCTTCATATTGAACTCAGGCTCGCCGGTTGGCTGCTGTAAAATCAGCGCCATATCCTGCGAAAGCTGCTGACGCAGATCCTGATTCAGCATCTCCACCGTCAGCGAGTCGAGGAAACTCTGGCGCAGCTTCTGGTACTGCTCCGGCGCGATATCCACCACCTGATTTTGCAGCGAACGCATACGCTGGCTAATCAGCACGTCGGTATCCATGCGCGCGTAGGTCGCAAACAGCTTTTGCAGTTCCAGCTTTTTCTGCGCCACCAGCGCATCAAACTCATCCTGTGGCAGGCCATTATCACGAACGTTAGCCAACTCACGCGCCACCAGCCCAGGTTGTTTTCCAGCTTTTCACCCGGTGAGTCCAGATTGATGCCGCACTGCGCGCGCAGGTACAACACGCGGCAGTCGAAGCCCAGCCCGATATCCTTGGTGTTGGTACGGCTCAGCTTCTGCTGAACATGCCAGAACAGCGCCTCACGGGAGAGATCGGCGCGCCAGTAGCGCAGGAGCGCAGCCGATTCACGGATTGGCGTCCACGGCGCGTCCCACATGATGGATAAACGATCCTGGCGGACCGCGTTGGTCATAATGCTCACCGCTTCCGGACGCAGCGGCGACAGCGTCGGCAGCGCTGCCGGCGTTTCACGTTTGCCCTTCAGCTCGCCAAAGGCTTTGCTAATCTGTTCAATTGTTGCGCGACTGTCGACGTTGCCGACCACAATCAGCGTCATGGCGTCCGGGTGTACCATTTCTGATAGAACTCGGCGACCTGCTTCGCATCCACCGGCATTTTCAGCGGTTCAGCCGGGTCGTGACCCAGCATCGTCGACCCCTTCAGGCGATAGCGCCACCAGCCTTCTTTGGTATCCTGCGGCCAGGTCGCGACCATATCCTGCACGCTCAGCGCGTAATTGACGCTGTCCTGGGTGATGTTCGGTTTGCCCAACGAGCTGGCCAGCCAGTTCAGCGCCTCTTTTTGCAGATCGCTGCGGTTGTTTGGCAGGCTCAGGTTAAAACGGGTGTAATCATACGAGACGACCGCAGGAGGCTGCGGGCGTTTTGGGTCAATACCCTGCTGCCACATCGAGCGCGCCTGCATGGTTGGCAGACTGCCGCTTTGGGTCAGTGCAATACGAGGAATAAGGTGGCTAAAGCCGGTTTGCTGAGCGCTTTCATTCAGCGAACCAATATCAATAGAGAGCCGGATTTCTACACGGTCACTCGGGCGCTGCGGTGTGGCAAGCACCTGCCACTGGAAGCCATTAGACAACGTACCTTGTTGCCAGGCCGGGTCCGGCTGGAGCGCTTCTGCCTGCACATAGCTGGCCGCTGCCATCATCAGCAAACCACCGGCTAAAAGTCGAATTGTTGTGCCCTGCATGTGAACCCCTGATGAACGTTCCTGGTTACAAAGACAACCGCCATAGAGCGATTGCCTAAAATAATGAAGTAAATACGTCAGTTAGACCACACGATCGCAAAAACGTCACATGGCTCAGAAAAATAAAATGCACGACAGCCATAGGCTAGCACAGCCCATTCATGACGCCGCCTAATTATGCGCAGGAGCCCGCACTCCAGCAAGGGAGTACGGGCGTAAGTGGGAGGATTAAGAGGATAATTCGTGCGGTTTTTTCGCAGTCGGACGGTTATTGAGCACGTCGTCCATCTGCTGAGCGTCCAGCTGTTTCACGCGTTTCGCGACCACGATGGTCGCCACGCCGTTACCAATCAGGTTGGTCAGCGCGCGCGCTTCGGACATAAAGCGGTCAATACCCAGAATTAAAGCCAGACCGGCAACCGGTAAATGCCCCACCGCAGAGATAGTCGCCGCCAGCACGATAAAGCCGCTCCCGGTGACACCGGCCGCCCCTTTCGACGAAAGCAGCAACACCACCAGCAACGTCACCTGATGGAAAATATCCATATGGCTGTTGGTCGCCTGGGCGATAAAGACCGCCGCCATCGTCAGGTAAATCGAGGTGCCGTCGAGGTTAAATGAATAACCGGTAGGAATAACCAGCCCCACCACCGATTTACGGCAACCCAGTTTCTCCATTTTATCGAGCATACGCGGCAGCGCGGACTCCGATGAAGAGGTGCCCAACACAATCAGCAGTTCTTCTTTGATATAGCGGATAAATTTGAAAATGCTGAAGCCGGTCGCGCGGGCGATAGAACCCAGCACCACCACCACAAACAGAATACAGGTGATATAGAAGCAGATGATGAGCTGGCCGAGCTGCACCAGCGTGCCTACGCCGTATTTACCAATGGTGAAGGCCATCGCACCGAAAGCGCCGATAGGCGCAAGGCGCATGATCATGTTGATGATGCCGAAGATGACCTGCGAGAAACTTTCAATGACGTTGAAAATCAGCTGGCCCTTGTTACCCAGGCGGTGCAGCGCAAAGCCAAACATCACCGCAAACAGCAGCACCTGCAGGATGTTACCGCTCGCAAAGGCGCCAATGACGCTCGACGGAATAATATCCATCAGGAAGGGGATAATCCCTTGATCTTTCGCCTGTTCGGCATACATGGCGACCGCTTTGGCATCCAGCGTCGCCGGGTCAACGTTCATCCCGGCGCCGGGTTGAACCACGTTCACAATGATCAAGCCAATAATCAGGGCGAGAGTACTGACCACTTCAAAGTACAGCAACGCCACTGCGCCAGTGCGGCCAACCGCTTTCATGCTTTCCATGCCAGCGATCCCTGTTACTACGGTACAAAAGATAACCGGCGCGATAATCATTTTAATCAGTTTGACGAAGGCATCGCCGAGCGGTTTCATTTGCGCGCCCAATTCCGGGTAATAGTGACCGAGCAACACGCCGATCACTATCGCCGTTAACACCTGGAAATAGAGGCTTTTGAAGAAAGAGGTTTTCATAGGATGTCCTTAAGCTATAGCCACAGGAAAAGTAGGGTTTATTTTCACCTGTGAGCACAAAATAACATCCGAGAAACATAATCGAAATATTTGTACGTTGATTTGATATTTAATTGTTAAATCTTTGAGCTGACACGCACAATTGCTATGTTCAGTGACTCGGTAGCAGCGATTTCTCCTGGCCGAGATAATCCTGCTCGAACACCTCCGGCGGTACCGCACGAGCGAACAGAAAGCCCTGCAACACATCCACACTCGCCGCACGCAGCCAGGCATATTGTTCTTCATTTTCAACGCCTTCAGCCACCATCTTCAGATTGAGGCTACGCCCCAGCTGGATGATGGCCGATACCATACTGGCGTCTTCCGGCAGCGTGTCGATAAAGATTTTATCAATCTTCAGGATGTCGACCGGTACCGACTTCATATGTTGCAACTGGCGCAGCCCGGCGTAGCCCATGCCGAAGTCATCCAGCGCAATCCTTACCCCGGCGTTACGCAACGGACGCAGGATCGCCACCGCGGCTTTCGGGTCGTCGATACGGCGGCTTTCGGTCACTTCCAGCACCAGCGTGCCGGGCGCGATGCGGTAGCGGTTAAGCAACGCCAGCATGTCGGAGACCATATCGTGGTGTAGCAGCTGCAACGCGGAGATATTAACCGACAGCGGCAGCATAATGCCGCGCGATTGCCACACCGCCAGCTGGCGGCAGGCCTCTTCCAGCACCCAATGGCCGACGGTGACCATCAGGCCACAGGACTCAATACTGTCGATCAAATCGTTGGGTAACGCCCAGCTACCGTCCGGCTGACGCTGGCGCAGCAGCACCTCGGCGCTACACACCTTGCCGGTGGCGGTATCCACCTGCGGCTGAAGCCAGATAGAAAACTGTTGCGTATCGAGCGCCGTCAGGATATCGCTCTCTTCAGTCAGCCGTTTCTGCGCCTTGATCATCTGTTCAGGGTCAAAGAACTCGATCTGGTTTTTGCCCTTACGGCGCGCGGTAAAGGCGGCGGAGAGTGAACGTCGGTAGAGCTGCTCCGCCGTCAGACCATCGTTGGACATGGCGATACCAATGCTGGCGCTCGGGCGGAGCTGAATCCCCTGCAACGGTAAACGCTCATTCATGATAGTAAGTACTTGCTGACTTAATGTAATGGCGTGCCACGGCTCTTTAACGCCGTAAGCCAGAATAGCGAAGTCATAGCCGCTGACCTGCGCCAGCACCATACGCGGCGAGATCACCTGTTTAATCTTCTCGGCGAGCGTCAGCAGCAGCATTTCGCGCTGCGCCTCTTTCAGTACGCCTGCGGTGTCCTGCAGGGTTTCGCAGGCAATCGCCAGCAGCGCCACCGGCGTTTTGCGCGCCAGACTTTGCTCCAGTAGCCCCAGCAAGAACGCTTTGTTCGGCAGGTCAGAAACCGGGAATCGGGTCGATTGGCTGCTCAGTTCGTCGTACTGGCGTAACAGGGCCTGCTGGTTACGGTTATAGCTGCGGACCAACGTGCCAATTTCATCATCATGGTGCAGGCGCGGCAGCGTCAGCTGATGCCCGATGCGGTCCGCCCCGGTAAGTCGTGAATCTCATAGGCGATACTGCGCAGCGGCCTGACGATAAGCCGGTTAATACACCAGGTCAGGGCAACGGTCAGAATCAATACCAGAAGAAAGTAAGCGGTCACTATCGTTGCCAGCGCGCTCATCACAAACTTATACATACGCCAGGAGTCGGCCTGTAGCACCAGATAGGCCAACGGCTGCGGATTTGCCGGCCGTTCAAGCGAATAGAGCGGCAGCGATATCTGCACCGGCAGTTCGAAAATACGGGTAATGCTCACCGGAACGGGGCGTTCCGGGATAAAGCTCATGCGCAGCGCCTGAAACTGGTTTGGCAATACCACGTCCGCCCGGCTAACAATACCTGACGGCTGAATACGTCCAAGAATGGACTCTGCTTCCGGGATATCGGCCTTAAGGATGGCGGCGGAAAGGGGTTGGCGCACCGAGCGCGCGATACTCTCTAATTGCGTAGCCGTGTTATAGCGATCCTGCTGCACAAAATGGAACAGCAAAATAAAGCAAAAGATGAACAAAAACAACATGGTAACAACAGCAACCATAGCCATTTGTTTTATAGTAAGTGAACGGCTGACGCGCAAAAGAGCTCTCCACAGGTACGAACGTATTGCTCAGGCATTGAGAATAACGAGGCTGGCGGCAAAGTCAAAACGGACTCTGGCGCGATAATTATAACCCGGCGTCAAGCCGGGTTATATAAGACGAATACCTATATCAGGATAGATGAGGTTACCAGTCAGCGTACGGCACCAGCGGCTGCGGCGGCATGTCGAGGTCACCCTGCCACCCGGCGGCGGAGTAACGCACGTACAACAGCGCATGGCTTGGGGTGTAATCTTTGGCCTGCTGAATATCCACACCCGCGCCGATAAACCAGTTGGACGTGACCCGACGTTCGACGAGGGCCCGCGCCGTGTAGCCGAAGCCCTGGCTACTGCCGCCGCCGTTGGTATCATCGCTCGCGTCCTGCTTCCATTGCGACGGAATCAGATTCATCAGCGGATAGCGTGGCTCGGTTTTCGTACGTGAATGCGACCAGGAGACCGATCCACCCAGTTCCCACGACCAGTTTTCCGTACGTTGACGCCAGTTCACCGGCACGGCGAAGGAAACGTACTCCTGCGGGCTGTAATAGCCGCCCTGACCTAACGTATAGCCGCTCAAATCCTTTTGGTAGTGCCAGATCATGTTGTTCAGCCCGACGGTCACCCGGCGGTTGTTCTCGTTGATGACCTTGTAGTAGTAGCCGGTCATCCAGCGCACGCGCCAGTTGTCGGCGACGTTTTTGCCGGTCAACTGATCGCCGCTCAGCGAGGCCCATACGCCGTTGGCCTCACCTTTATCGTAACTCAGGCTCAGACCACCGCCGTTAGCGCGCACGCCACCCCAGGTCGTACCGGGATGTGCGCCGCTGCTATTGTCTTTCTGTCCGCCGAAGGCCAGCAGCGAGCTGGAAATCGGCCGACGATGCGCGTTGAGCGTGTAACCCAGCGGGCCGAGATCGTTGCTGTAGCTCAGGCTACCGACCACATCGACGACATTAAAACCAATCGGCGTGGTACCGATATCGGCGTTCCAGGTATCATTTTTCCAGCCCACGGCCACGCTGGCACCGCTATCGCTCTGATTCGCAGAGCCATTACAACGGGCTAAATCACAGGTTCCCCACTGCTCTTTATGGTAGCCATTTTTGTCGGTGGAGAAACTCCCGACATCCATATTGACCAGATCGGATCGGAAGAACATCCGCCCATCGGCGAGCGGCGCATCCACCTGTAACATGGTGGTGTGCGCTTTCAGATCCGAATAACCGCCCGTGCCGCTGGAACCCCAGAAATCATGCTCCAGCGTGACGTTCAAATCCTGCTGACGATACAGGTCGGCCGCATCGCTGCGCACGCCGCGCTTGAGCCAGTCATCTTTTTCATCGTTACGCGTCAGGCGGGTAAAGGTGTCATTATCCTGCGGCCGCGTCGGGGTAACCTGCGCCGCCACCATGGCATCTTTGTAGGTTTCCAGCGCCTGCTGTGGGTTGCCGTCCTGCGCCTGATAACGCGCCGCGTCACGCAGCACCATCGCGCTTTCCATTGATGGCGGCTGCGCTTTTGCCTGCGGCACCAGCGCGGTCAACATTTTCTGGGCCGCCCCCGTGTCGCCCAGTTGCGCACTCACCAACGCAATACGGCGCTGGGTACCGAGCGAACGCTCACCTTCTGCCGGCAGTTCGGCCAGTTGCTGGCGCGCCGCCAATGCGTTGCCGTCAGCCGCGTAGACCTCCGCTAACCCCAGGTGGGCATCCTCATCATGAGGGTCTTTCGCCAGCACCGCGTTGTATTCGGTCAACGCTGCGGCGCTGTCACCCCGCTGCTGGGCCCAGTCGGCGAGGGTTGAATGAATGCGTGCAGACTCCGGTTGCTGTTTCAGCAACGCGATGGCCTGCGCCTCTTGTCCACCGTCGCGCAGACGGTTTGCCTGAGCAATCAGTTGGTCGCTGCGCAGACGTTGATCCAGCTCGCGAATGTTGTCCGTCCACTGCGACGACGGCAGCGCGGCCAGATGCGTCAGCGCCGCCTGATCCTGACCGTTACCGGAGAGATACAGACCGTAGGCGTAAACCTGATCGGCGTCGGTCGGTTTCTTATGCGCCAGGTTGAGCATCAGACGGTCGGCTTCGCCGCGTTGCCCCGCGCTCACCAGGTCGCGGGAAAGGCGATAGGTGATCCACACATCGTCCGGCGACAGCGCCAGGCGCTGACGCTGAAGCGCCGCCGCCTGCGCCCACTCACCGCGGTTTTCCAGCGCTTCCGCCTGCTGTGAAAGCCGGTCGTTGGTCAGGCTGCGTTCGATATCATCAATACTGCGACGCTGGCTGGCCGAGAGACCATTAATAAACGCGGTCGCTTTTTCCGGCGACTCGGCGCGATAGATATTGGCCAGCCCGCGCACCGCGCCGCTGTTGCCACGGTCAAGACGCAGCGCCTGTTGGTAATAGCGCTCAGCCGCAGCGGCATCTTTACGGGCTATCGCCACGTCGCCCAGGCCTTGTACCGCATAGCTGTCGGTGGCATCCAGCTTACGCGCCTGCTGGTAGAAGCTCTCCGCCTGCGCCAGATTATTGGCTTTCAGCGCCGCGTCGCCTTTGCGGATCAGCGGCCAGTACAGTTCCCAGGTTTGCGGCTTGTTCGCTTCCGCTTCGGCCTCTTTGGCCTTCGCAAGGAACACCGGATCCGCCAGCTGTTTTTGCTGCTCGGCCAGCAGCGCACGGGCGCTGTCCGCCGATTCGCCGCTGGTGAAAATTAACAGGTAACGCTGTAGCGCCTGCACGCTGGACGGGCTGGCAGGCTGGTTTTTAATGGCCTTAAACCAGAGGTCGGCTGCAGGTCCGCGACCACCCGCCGATTTCGCCATCTGTTCGAGTACCGCAAATGCCGCATCGCGCTGGTTGTCGGCCAGGAGCGTATTCGCCAGCGTCATTTGCAGGCCAACGTTGCCGGGGTTTTTCTGGTTCAACGACTGCAGTTGTTTGAGCGCTTCGTTGTGCCGGGCGGGCAGTTTCGCCACCGCAGTCCAGTACTCCACGGCATAGTCGCCATCTGGCGGCGGGCCGTTAAACGCTTTTTCATACTCCGCCAGCGCTTCCGGCACATGGCCGGTGGTGGCGAGTAAACGCGCCTGCTGTAGCGACTGACGCCCGGCATCGGTGTTCAAACCAATTTCCGCGCGCGAGGCGTTGTACTCCGTGGAATTGGGCGCGACCTGCGCCAGTTTTTTCAACTGCGCCTGCGCACCCGCGGTATCCCCTTGGCGCAGCATGTAGCGCAGGCGAGCCGCCAGTACCTTCGGGTTATTGGGGTTAATCAGTTCTAACCGATACAGCGACTGCTGCACCAGATCTTCACGTTTGCTGGCCTCGCCAAGACGCACCTGGTTGAGCAACTGCTCTTCCGCCGAGGTGTCCGCGAAGACCGGCTGTACCAACGACAGCCCAGAGAGAGGGTGAGTAAACTTAGTGTGAACTTGCGCATTCCTGGCCCCAGTCAGGTAGTAATTCGCCGCGGGCGCTGAAGCGAAAACGGTGTTGATCCCAGCCCTGACCAAAGAGGGTCAGAACATAACTATAATAAGCATCCGCGCCGGGAAAATGGTCGGTAACACGCTGGCGCTGAACGGCCTGAGCATCACGATCCTGTAAGAACGGCAGCAGTGAAGCCGAAAAACCAACCGGGCCATCACCGGTCACTTTCCCCGTGGCGATCGCCACTTTCTCCGGGGAAGCCCCTGCCGGGCGGTCTGCGCCGCCATTGGGTTAAAGCGTTTAAGCAGACGCGCTTTTTGCGGGTCTGCGTCGTTCATCATTCCCACCCACAAATAGACGCGAATCGCATCATAGCCGCCGATCACATTCGCCTCTTTTAGCTGCCAGCCCTTCGCTTTTTCGTAGCTCACCCAGTCCGGCGAAAAGCCTTTCGGGCGGTATCAAGCAGCAGTTTGAGGTTGGTATCGCGCAGCGTAGTCCACGGCGCGCCGAAGCGGCTGAAATACTGTGCCACCTGAGGAGGGAAGTAGCTGGGTTAAAGCGCCAGCGCGTCTCTTCGGCAAAACCGACGCGTCCCGGCAGAAGCATTAGCCCCAGACCCGGTACATTCACCACTTCATCGGCAGCAATCTTCGCCAGCAGCGCTTTGCCGGTGTCGGTATAGTCGTCGTTTTTCCACAGTCGACCGGCCTCCAGCAACGTCCAGGCAATCCAGATATCGGAGTCAGACGCGGAATTGCTGTCCAGCACCGTCCATGCCTCTTCGCTCTTTTTACCCCATAACCACGCCGGAAGATGATCGCGCAGTGAACCTTGCGCCAGATTGTTCTGCGTCCAGTTAAACAGAGTGGCGAACATCTGACGATCGTTGGCCGCGAGGGCAAAGAACAACCCATAGCTTTGCCCCTCTGAGGTGGTGATTTTGCGAGAATCACTGGGATCGATCACCCGCCCTTCTGCACTCACGTAATCCTTTTTAAACTGCTCCCAGGCCGGCCAGTCACAGGCAGCCTGTACCTGACCGCCAAGGGCGCACAGCAGAACGATCCAGCTCAGCATCTTCATCGCGGCTTACTCGTCTTCCGGATCCAGGCGGCGACGGCTGATGATACGCAGCAGACGCCACAGTACCCAGGCCAGCAGCACGATGCTGATCGCCGCGAAGATAGCCAGCAGCACCGGATGGTTGGAAAGCGCAAACCAAACGCGTTCAAACCACGGCAGGTGGCCGACGTAGTAGATATCCCCTACCCGCAGGCTGCTGACGCCGGATTCACGAATCACCGATACCGAACCAAACATCGCCGCGCGTTTACCGCTGTCGTTCAGCGCGCCATTCAGCAAGTTATAGCCGCTGGCGCTGTCCGCCAACAGAGCGATCACGCTACGTTGTTTGTAATAAGGCGATTCAAAACCCACCACCGCGGCCATCGGCCCTGAGGAGGTAATGCCCGTTTGCACGCTGGCCTGACGGTCATCCTCATCCATATAGATGCTCGGCAGGTCGTGGTGGCGCACCGGCGTTTTCACCCAGCTTTGCGCCGCATTGACCAGCAGGTCGATATGCTTATCGTCTTTGAGCTGCTGCGGAATAGAGCCAATCAGCAGCAGGTCGGCATCTTTATTCTTAATCTGGCTACCATCATCGACAATGGTCATGCTGGTGCCCGCCAGACCGGTTTGTCCGCCCACCACGCCCACGGTATTCAGCAGCGTGCTGACCTGTGCTTCAGATGGCGTCTTCGGCATCACGATGACCGTATCGGACAGGTCCGCCATACGGGTGAACGGGAAGCCCGCGTTAGCAAAGGTGCGCAGATCCGGCATCGGCAAGAAGTGGTAATAGTCGGAGAAGTCGATCGTCGAGTCATCGCCAATCACCACGTGGTTTTGTACCGGCTGGAAGGTAATACAGTTTTCCAGCGTACCGCCAGGCATCGGGTTCATATACTGGAAGTCAAAGCGCAGCTGGTTCATCGCCCCAGGCGCAGCGCCGGGATGCTAATGTCATTCTTGCCATCCAGCAGGCCTTGCAGCACCGGCAGGCGCAGCATCAGCTTGTTAACGTCCTGCGTACTATCCAGGTTAAATGACTGCAGGAACTGGTTGTTGAGGCTGATGTCCATCCGCGAGCTGTCTTTGACGGGCGGCATGGTGTAGCGATATTTCAGGTCCATATCGATGCCGGTACTGCGCATCAAGTACAGATCCGGCGGCAGATTCAGCGACAGGTTGATGGAGGCAGGCTCCAACCCGGTAGACTGTAGCTGCTGTTCGTAGGTTTTCAGCTCGCCGAAGGTGACCGGGCGGTCGGTACGTACCCAGTTCGGCGCATCGTACGGCACGCGTGGCCGCAGCGGCTTCACTTCATCCACGGTGACGCTATCACCACGGAACAGAATGTTGCCCGAGGCAATGCCCTGCGCCGCTTTCAGCAAATCTTTATCGTCACGGCCAAACACCACCAGCAGCTTCATATACGGGTTGCCCGGGTGGTCGATCATCTCGATCGTCGGCGCGTTGACCGCAGGATGATCGCGCAGGAAGTCCGGACGACGATCGTTGGTGGCAAAGACGATCGCGTTACGCTCCGGCAGCGTGTTAAACAGCACCGGGAAACTCTGTCCACGCCAGCCCGCTTTCGCGCCAAACCACGAGGCGATAATGCCCGCCGCCTGCTGCTGTTGCAGATCGGGCGACGCGGCAAAGACCATCGGCAGCTCCAGCGCGCGGTTGTCGCGCGTGTCAAAGAACGGCACCGGGAAGTGGGAAAGATCGTTACGCACTTTCAGCGAGCGGTAGGTCAAATCCAACGAGCTATTCCGCGCCACGTCCAGCCAGACGGTATTGTTGGCCGGGTTTTCGCACACATCGCGGTAGTGGCCGATAAACTCCAGGCGAATGCGGTTAAAATCGGTGATATACAGCGGATCGACAGCGATCTGCGCGGTCACTTTTTTACCTAACTGCTCTTTGGTCACCGGCAGGACGTCCATCAGTTCATCGTTCAGATAAACCTTCAGCTGCGAGGTAATCGGCAGCAGGGACGGCGACGGGGTGTAGGTCAGGTTAAGCAGCGCCTTCGACACCACTTCGTCGCTGCGCATGCCAAACTCCACGCCACCGTCCGGATTCGAACCGCGCAGCACCATGCTGCCCGGCGGTGGCGCAATCTGGGCGAAAGAAAGCTTTACGTCACGGCTTGGCGCATCTTCCACCACCACCGGCGCGGCGTCAGGCGTAGGCGCCGTCGCGTCCTGCTGAACGGTGGGCGTCACCGACACCTCTGGCGTCGTTTCTGAATGCGTCGTGAGCGGCAGTAAACTGCCCATACCCACCGCCACTGCACAAATCCAGGAAAGGTTTCTTTTCATCGCATAATCATCATTATTGTTGAGCCAAAGCCGATAGCGGATGCTCGACCACCGCGTCACGTTCCGGACGACGCGGTACAAACGAGGCCACCCACGCCACCAACAAGGTGAGCGACCGGAAAATTTCCTTTGCCACCGGCGGCGCAAACTCGGCCAGGTGACGATAACCACGGAACCCTAACTTCAGAATATCGAACAGACTTTCCAGCGGTTTATCTTCCGGGAAGCTGTCCTGCCACAGCGCCCACGTATCCGCGCGCGCAAAGGTACACTGTACAAAGTCGATATGCTGACGCGTGCTCATCGGCAGCAGCTTGAGGCCGACTTCGCTGCCCAGCACGCGCACCACCTGCGTCGGGAAGACATATTCCTGCTGGCCGCGTTTTAGCAGCAAATTCACCTTCTGCTCTTCCAGCACCTGAGCGTCGCCGTTGATACGAATACCGACGCCACCGTCGGAGAAGTCGTGTACCGTACAGGAGAACAGATGCCCGTCTTCACGGGAAATCGCCCCCGGCATTTTGATTTCGACACGATGCGAGCGGCGCACCTGCTTGCTCTCAACCGACACGGCAACCGCGCCGCCGAGAATAATCAGGTTATAGAACACCCAAATCAGACTGATCCATACGGTGAGAATTTCGTTCTCCGGGCCGTACATATAGCGCCAGATGCCGAACGCCACGCCAACCAGGTTTAACAGCACAAGGAAGATATACGGTCTTGAGATCACCCAATCGACGTACTCTTCCTCCACCAGGCCGCCCTTGGCGGTCACGTTGAATTTGCCTTTATGCGGGTTAAACAGCGCTACCATGGTCGGCGGCGCGATGTACCAGGCCAGCACCGTTTCATAGATTTCACTCCAGAAGGAGTGGCGATATTTACCCTGAATCTTCGAGTTGGTGAGGCTGGCGTGAATCATGTGCGGCAGCACGAACAGCGCAATCATCAACGCCGGGGCGTAGATGATGTAAGCGTGTAGCAACAGGAAAGCCAGCGGCGCGGTCAGGAAGATCAACCGCGGCACGCCCGATAAGAAGTGGAACATGGCGTTGAGGTAGCAGAGCCGCTGCGGCAACTTCAACCCTTTGCCCAACAACGGGTTATCCATGCGGAAGATCTGCACCATGCCACGCGCCCAGCGAATACGCTGGCCGATGTGCGCCGACAGGCTTTCCGTCGCCAGCCCCGCCGCCTGCGGCAGACGCATATAGGCGGAGGTGTAGCCACGACGGTGCAAACGCAGCGAGGTGTGCGCATCTTCGGTTACCGTTTCCACGGCGATACCGCCAATTTCATCCAACGGCTTACGACGGATGACCGCACACGAGCCGCAGAAGAAGGTCGCGTCCCACATGTCGTTGCCATCCTGCACCAGGCCGTAGAACAGCGTGCCTTCGTTCGGTGTTTTACGGAAACGCCCCAGGTTACGTTCGAACGGGTCCGGAGAGAAGAAGTGGTGCGGCGTCTGCATCATCGCCAGCTTTTTATCCTTCAGGAACCAGCCCATGGTCATTTGCAGGAATGAGCGCGTCGGCACGTGGTCGCAGTCGAAGATGGAGACGAACTCGCCTTTCGCCAGCTTCAGCGCGTTGTTGATGTTCCCCGCTTTTGCATGTTCATGCGTGGTACGCGCGACATACTCAACGCCGACGTCTTTCGCAAACTGGCGAAATTCTTCACGGGCGCCGTCATCAAGGATCCACACTTTCACCTTGTCTTTCGGCCAGTCGATACCGAGTGAGGCATAAACGGTATTTTTCACCACGTTCAGATCTTCGTTGTAAGTCGGCACAAAGATATCGACCGTCGGCCATTCGTTCATGTCTTTCGGCAGCGGCACCGGATGACGATTCAGCGGCCAGACGACCTGGAAGTAGCCCAGTACCAGCACTATCCAGGCATAGGTTTCTGCAAACAGCAGAATCAACCCGCATACCAGGCTGACGGGGTCGTTCCAGTTCAACGTCGAGGTATAGCGCCACCAGATGTAGCGGCAGGAGACCGTCAGCGACAGAACGATCAGCATCAGCGCGGAGAAACGACCGGGAATACGGCGCACCAGCAGGGCCACGCCCCACAACAGCATCAGGAAAATAAACTGCGAAATCGGGTTAAACGGCTGCGTGATACAAACCAGCGCCAGCAGCAGCGATAGCACCACGGCAACGCCAAGCACAAACCGTCGCAGTTTTGGATTCAGGTGCGCCAGCTCTTTTTTGTGATCGAGATGGCCGGTTTGCGCGTTCACACGGCCCGGCAGCGACTCCGCCCACTGGTTATAGCGTTCACGCAGGCGATCGACGCCGGCGAAAGGGCGCCAGGCCACGGCACGCCGGGTTTCCGGCGGTTTGCTGATGATGAGCCACAGTGCCTGCAGCAGGTAACGCAGCGGATCTAATGGCCGGGGACGCGCAAAACGAATATGCGGAAACAGCTCATCCTGACGTGCTTGCAGCGCCTGCCAGCGCGGGTTTTCTAGCGGCAAAAACATCCACGCCAGCCCGACCCACAGGCAGGCTAGCGTTGCGGCGAGCCAGGAAGAGCCAGCACGCCGATAGCCGATATAGCGCGCACGTAGCTGCGCATACACCGACGGGACGAATATCCAGCTGCTAAGGCGAATCATGATTCGCGCTCCTCCGCCGGGTGATGTCCGGCATAGTGCATCAGGCACCAGTTGGCGAGGGTGATCATCTCTTCAGCGGCCAGCGAGTCATGACGATACTCGCCCAACGGCTGCTTGCTGGCCAGGCTTTCGGCCATCGCCTCATCGCGATGGACCACCACCGGCACCAGATGGCGCTGCGTTTGCAGCCAGACCTGATACAGGTCTTCCTGCAGCGGGCTGCTCATGCGCAGGCCGTTAAGCAGAATATGGGTATTGGCAGGCAGCGGCTGCTGGTGCAAACGAATGTGGCAGTTGGCGTCCGGCTTCACGATGGTCAATGTATAGTGGCAAGCCTCAATAAGCGCAGGTGTCCACGGATAGAAGCCGTGCGGCACGTCGATCAGTATCCACTGATAGCGTCCCTCACGCTCCAGCGTCTGGACAATTTCGGTGATGATCGACAGCGTGTCGCTGAGTACGGCCACATTTTGTCGATCGCCGGGTTGCAGTTTGCCGAACGGCAGCAGGTCGATTTGCGCGGTATAGCGGAGCGCGGTATCGCGCCAGTCATTACCGTCCCGCACTGCGCGCGCCCAGCCGCTTTCACGAGCGATATCATCGTTAAATGACAGGCGCAGCATATTGTCGGGGCTGGCATCGATAACCAATACCGACTCCCGAGCAGTTGCAATGACCACGCGAGGGCCGCCGTGATTGACGTTGTGCCCACGCCACCGCGCACGCCCTGTAATCCCAGAATAGCCATTCGGCTTCCTTATTTTTGTTCGGCTTTTTGTTCTGCAAACTCTGATAGCAGCGGCCAGCGCTTAAACGCCGCAGCTAATTTTTCACGCTGGGAAATATCAGTGTAATCTATATTGGGTAGAGAGAAAGCTCGGCTCAATGCGAGAAAGTCATTCTGGAAAGTGTAACCGAGTTGCGAATCAACTGATGTCATAGGTTCGTTATCTGGCATTTCTTTACTCCCTCTGAAATCAAAGTACGAATGCGCCACCTCTTTCGACTGGCAACCTTTCCATGAAATTCGTTTATACTCATCATACTTCAGATGGCAATGAGCACATCCACTTCTACTCATTCCAGCCACATAGTTATGCAATTTCCAGGGGATTTACACACTTATCGCCTGACGATAACTCGAATTATTTAGAGTATACATGCTAAATCTGATGCTATTTAATTTCAATATTAGGTTTATTCTGGCGATGACACTAGTAAACTTATACGCAGGATTTTCGTCGATAAGAGGGACACGATGAACCCCATATTTTCGCTAGGTATTCAGTCGCTGTGGGATGAGGTGAGCCATATGCCCACAGGCGGCGTCTGGTGGATCAATACTGACCGCCATGAGGATGCCGTTAGCCTGCTAAATCAGACGCTTTCCGCGCAGCCAGATTCGGCCCATGTCGCCGTCGTCGGTATGGGGGAAACCCCAATGACCTCATAGAGTTAAGGGATAATTCCGGGCCAAAAAAAATTGCGCTATTTACCATGCAGGATAGCCAGAATGGTCTACACTTTATGCGCCGCGATTTACTCTGCACGCTGGAGCCCAAGGATTATTTCGTTATCCTTTTATGTTCCCACAACGCCTGGGAAAATATATCGGGGAAAAAACTTCTCGATTGGGTAAACAAGTCTCAACAATGGGCGAAATACTACCATTGCACTCTTTTAGTTCTTAGCCCTGGCAACATTGCCGATGCCTTAACATCACATCTGCTGGGTGAATATCGTTCACTTTCCGGCCTCGCAAATTTACGTTACCAGGGTGATAGTCAACTCCTGGATATATCTTACTGGGCGAATGAAAAAGGCGTTAGTGCCCGTCAGCAGCTTTTAATTAAACAAAATGACAACGGCTGGTATTTAGCACAGGAAGAGGTTGCCAACGTGCAACCACGCAGTGATGAAAAAGAAGTTCTGAGTAATATCAATATTCTTGAAGGCGCACCGCCGCTGTCAGAACACTGGACGTTATTCGAAACCAACGACGCCGTATTTAATGCCGCGCGCACCGCCCAGGCCGCAACGGTCATATTCTCGCTCAACCAGAATAGCCAGGTCGAACAACTGGCCCACTATATCCATACCTTGCGTCGCCAGCGCGGAAGCGCATTAAAAATCATCGTTCGCGAGACCACGGCAAGCCTGCGCGCCACCGACGAGCGCCTGCTGCTCAGCTGTGGCGCCAACCTGGTAATTTCTGCAAACGCGCCGCTGTCTCGCAGCCTGACGTTGATTGAAAGCGTGCAAACGCAGCAGTTCAATCGCCACGTACCGGAAGACCTGAGCACGCTGCTGGCCAACACGGAACCGTTGAAGCTGAAGGGTTATCAGAAGTGGGATGTATTCTGCGACTCGGTGCAAAAAGTGATCAACAACACCTTACTCCCCGCCGACAGCAAAGGAGTGATGGTCGCTTTGCGCCCGGCGCCGGGACTGCGCGTTGAGCAGGCGCTCACGCTATGTCGCCCTCACCGTATGGGCGACATCGTCACCATTGCCGACCAACGTCTGGTGTTGTTCCTGCCGTTCTGCCGGGTCAATGACCTGGACAAAGCGCTGAACCATATTTTTCCGCTACCTACCGGCGATATTTTCTCTAACCGCATGATTTGGTTCGAAGATAAGCAAATTGCCTCCGAACTGCTGATCATGCGTGACGTGAAGCCAGAACTGTGGACCAAACCACTGCAGATGGCGCCAAAACCGACCAACGTCATCAACGCCACTTACGAGGGCAACGGCTGGCGTCGTTATCCCGAACCACTGCGTTTGTCCGCCGATACCGAAGAGAAATCGTCATGATGTCAATAAGCGATATTATTCAACTCGTGGTACTGTGCGCGTTTATTTTTTTCCCATTGGGATATCTGACGCGCCACCATCAACGTCGGATTGAAAACGCCTTCCGCTTGATGTTTCTTAAACCCCGTTATGTTAAGCCAGTAGGCGTATTGCGCCGGGATCTGGCCGTCAGGGCAAAATCAAAAAATGACTAATTCGACGCAAAACGCCACCGCGACGCCTTCTTCCTCCTGGCATTACTGGCGGGCCTATCCGGCTGGAACTTCTATTTTCTGGTCAAATTTGGCCTACTGTGGGCCGGATACCTGAATTTTCACGCCATGCAGAACCTGGTATTTATGGCCTTCCTGCTGTTCCCGTTGCCCAACAGTCGGCTGCACCGTTGGCGACACTGGATTGCGATACCTATCGGCTTTGCGCTGTTCTGGCACGATACCTGGCTACCGGACCGGAAAGCATTATGAGCCAGGGCTCGCAAATTGCAGGTTTTAGCGCCGATTACATTTGGGACCTGATCACGCGTTTCATCAACTGGCAGATGGTTGGCGTCTTCTTCGTACTGCTGGTCGCCTGGCTGTTCCTGAACCAATGGATTCGTATTACGGTATTTGTTGTCATCGCCATGGTGTGGATTAACCTGAACGCGCTCCTTGGTCCCTCGTTTAGCCTGTGGCCTACCGGGCAAAATGCGACGGCGACAACCGCCAACACGGCAGTGCCAACGGCAACAACAGGCACAAGTGCAGCTGCAAACAGCGATATTCCGGCACAAACCGCCGCGCCGACATCAGATAACCTGAACGCCTGGCTGAACAGCTTCTACACTGCGGAGAGTAAGCGCGTCACGACTTTCCCAACGGAGTTGCCGGCTGACGCTCAGCCATTTGACCTGCTGGTTATTAACATCTGCTCGCTGGCAAATTCCGATCTCGAAGCTGCCGCGCTGATGCAACATCCGCTGTGGTCGCACTTTGATATTCGCTTTAGCAACTTCAACTCAGCCACCTCTTACAGTGGCCCGGCGGCGATTCGCCTGTTGCGCGCCAGTTGCGGTCAGCCATCACACACCAGCCTGTATCAGCCCGCGGGCAACCAATGCTATCTGTTCGATAATCTTTCAAAGCTGGGCTTTAAGCAGAACCTGATGCTCGACCACAACGGTGTTTTCGGCGACTTCCTTAAAGAAGTACGTGAAAACGGCGGCATGCAGAGCCCGCTGATGGATCAGAGTAAACTGCCGGTCAACCTGCTGTCATTCGACGGTTCACCGGTGTATGACGACCTCGCCACGCTGAATCGCTGGATGCAGTCTCCGGATATTCCTGCGGGTGGCCGTTCGGCGACCTTCTACAATATTCTGCCGCTGCACGACGGTAACCATTATCCGGGTCAGAGTAAGACCGCAGACTATAAAGCCCGTGGACAGAAGCTATTCGATGAACTGGATGCCTTCTTTACCGAGCTGGAAAAATCAGGTCGTAAGGTGATGGTGGTAGTCGTTCCTGAGCATGGCGCGGCATTGCAAGGCGATAAGATGCAGGTTTCCGGCCTGCGCGATATCCCAAGCCCGTCGATTACCCACGTTCCGGCCGCCATCAAATTCTTTGGTATGAAGGCGCCGCATCAGGGTCCGGCAATCGACATCACCCAGCCAAGCAGCTATCTCGCCATTTCCGAGCTGGTTGCCCGCGCGGTGGACGGCAAGCTGTTCACCGAAGACAGCGTCGATTGGTCCGCGCTGACCAGCAACCTGCCGCAGACTGCCGCCGTGTCGGAAAACTCCAACGCTGTGGTAGTGCAATATCAGGGCAAACCATACGTGCGCCTGAACGGCGGTGCCTGGGTGCCGTATCCGCAATAATGGCTCGTTGGGGCTAACGAAAAAGGCCGCAGAGTTTCCTCTGCGGCCCGGTTCGGGCGCATGTGCCATTGCGGCAGCCACAACGCCCCGTCAGCTTAGAACCTGAAGAAGTGACGTACCAGCGCGACCACCAATGGGCCGACGATGGAGGTCACGACCGCAAGCACTAATGCCTCGTTGAGCGTCATACAACCGCCTGTATTGCAATAGCAACGGTTCGCGGCTATCCTCTTGTTGTCTAGCAAGTGAATGGCCCTCGTTATGTTGCCGGTTTATACCAAACAACGTGCGGGGCTTTCTCTTTCCAGCAACTCATGCCGCCGGGGATCAAGCCCCGCAACATTGCGCCTCACCGGAAACGCCGGCTTACTTCTGATACTACTGCAAACAATTCCTCAACTCGCCACTCTGTGCGGGCGGATGCCTTTTTCGGAATTCAGCCCGAAGCATCAACGAAAAAGGCCGCAGAGTTTCCCCTACGGCCCGGTTCGGGCGCATGTTGCCACTGCGGCAGCCACAACGCCCCGTCAGCTTAGAACCTGAAGAAGTGACGTACCAGCGCGACCACCAATGGGCCGACGATGGAGGTCATAACCGCAAGCACTAATGCCTCGTTGAGCGTCATACAACCGCCTGTATTGCAATAGCAACGGTTCGCGGCTATCCTCTTGTTGTGGAGCAAGTGAATGGCCCTCGTTATGTTGCCGGTTTATACCAAACAACGTGCGGGGGCTTTCTCTTTCCAGCAACTCATGCCGCCGGGGATCAAGCCCCGCAACATTGCGCCTCACCGGGAAACCCGGCTTGCCGTCAATAATACGGCAATCGACCTTCCAACTCGCCGGAAGAGACTCCTTTTCAGAATTGCGCCCGAAAACAAAAAGGCCGCAAAGTTTAACCTCTGCGGCCTTTAAGATAGTCAGTACGTTACACGCTCTTTTCTGGATTCTCATCCTGGTCAACGGCAAAGCATGCCACCAGTTGACCGCCATAATCTTTAAGCTGCGGCTGAAGCTGCGTGCACGGCCCAAAGCGTCGACGGCAACGCGCGTTGAAAGCGCAACCCGGCGGCGGATTCAGCGGGCTTGGCAGCTCACCGGTCAGTTTGATGCGCTCGCGGCGATCGTCCGGATTCAGACGCGGCGTCGCGGATAGCAGCGCCTGGGTGTACGGATGACGCGGGTTGTTGAAGATCTGGTCTTTCGTGCCCTTCTCCACGCAACGGCCTAAGTACATTACCATCACTTCGTCGGCGATGTGCTCCACCACCGACAGGTCGTGGGAGATAAAGACGTAAGACAGCCCCAACTCCTGCTGCAAATCCATCATCAGGTTCAGCACCTGCGCGCGAACGGAAACGTCGAGCGCGGAGACCGGTTCGTCGGCAATCACCACGTCCGGATCCAGCATCAGACCACGAGCGATAGCGATACGCTGGCGCTGACCGCCAGAGAACATGTGCGGATAACGGTCGTAGTGCTCCGTTTTGAGACCCACTTTCGCCATCATCGCCAACGCTTTTTCACGGCGCTGCTCTTTGCTGAGCGAGGTGTTAATCAGCAGCGGCTCTTCCAGAATCTGCCCCACCTTCTTACGCGGGTTCAGAGAACCATAGGGGTTCTGGAACACAATCTGGATTTTCTGCCGACGCAATTTTTGCGCGTGTGGATCGTGCTTGAGCAGATCCTGCCCCTGGTAGTACAGCTCGCCGCCGGTTGGCACTTCAATCATCGTCAGCAGGCGACCCAGGGTCGATTTGCCGCAGCCGGACTCGCCCACTACGGCAAGCGTTTTGCCACGCTCCAGCGTAAATGACACGCCGTCCAATGCTTTCACCAGGCGCTCAGGAGCAAACATCCCCTTCTTCACCGGATAGTGTTTTTTCAGGTCAATTGCCTGCAGCAGCGGCTGCTGCGAGGTGGCCTCGTGCGTACTCATAGTGTGGGCCTCCCGGCATCATCGAGTGGATAGTGGCATTTCGACTGGCGAGCACCGTCAACGGTATTTAGCTCAGGCTCTACGCTGCGGCATTTATCCGTCGCATAGGGGCAACGCGGGTTCAGCAGACAGCCGTTCGGGCGGTCGTATTTACCCGGCACGACTCCCGGCAGCGAAGCCAGACGCGCTTTATCCTGAGCAAATTCGGGTAACGCGCGCAGCAGCGCCTGAGTATAGGGATGGCGCGGCGCGCGGAAAATGTCGCTGGCCGCCCCGTCTCTACCACCTGACCGGCGTACATCACGATGATTTTGTGCGCGGCTTCAGCCACCAGCGCCAAATCGTGAGTAATCAGGATCAGCGCCATGTTCTCTTTCTGCTGTAATTCCAGCAGCAGCTCGATAATCTGCGCCTGAATGGTCACGTCGAGCGCGGTGGTCGGCTCATCGGCAATCAGCAGCTTCGGACGGCAGGCAATCGCCATGGCGATCATCACGCGCTGGCTCATCCCACCGGACAGCTGGTGCGGGTAAACATCCAGTCGTGATGCCGGATCCGGGATCCCGACCTGATTCAACAGGTCGATTGCCCGCTGACGGCGCGTCTGTTTGTTGCCACCCTGGTGCACTTTAATCGCTTCCATAATCTGGAAGCCGACGGTGTAGCACGGGTTCAGGCTGGTCATCGGATCCTGGAAGATCATCGCCACTTCGGCGCCCACCAGATTGCGACGCTCTTTCTCGGAAATACGCTTCAGATCCTGACCATTAAACATCAGGCTTTCAGCCATAACGCGGCCGGGATAATCAATCAGCCCCATGATCGCCAATGAGCTAACAGATTTACCCGAGCCGGACTCGCCGACAATACCAACGACTTCGCCCTGACTGACGCTATAGCTCACGCGGTCTACAGCTTTAAACGGTGTGCCTTCGTCGCCGAAGTGCACCGATAATTTATCTACATTTAATAACGCCATCTCGAACCTCTTACTGCTTCAGCTTGGGATCGAGCGCGTCACGCAGACCGTCACCCATCAGGTTAAATGCCAGCACCGTCAGCAGAATCGCCAGCCCGGGAAGGTCACCACCCACCAGGCGCTTTGGGCAAACTGCAGAACGTCAGAGAGCATGGTGCCCCATTCCGGCGTAGGCGGCTGTGCGCCCATTCCCAGGAAGCCGAGGGCAGCCATATCGAGAATGGCGTTAGAGAAACCGAGCGATGCCTGAACAATCAGCGGCGCAAGGCAGTTTGGGAAAATATTGACGAACATCTGGCGCATGGCCCCGGCACCCGCGACGCGGGAAGCGGTTACGTAGTCGCGGTTGACCTCCACCAGCACGGCGGCACGGGTTAGGCGGACGTAGTGCGGCAAGGCGACAAAGGTTAATGCCAGCGCGGCGTTGCCGATCGACGGGCCGAAGATAGCCACCAGCACCAGCGCCAACAGCAGGCTAGGCAGTGCCAGCATAATATCGACGACACGCATGATGATGTTGTCGACGAGGCCGCCAAAGTAGCCCGCCACCAGGCCAAGGATGATCCCAGCACCAGCGACAGCACCACCACCAGACAGCCAACCAGCAGCGACAGACGCGCACCGTACATCAAGCGCGACAGCACGTCACGACCAACGTCATCGGTGCCCAGCAGATGCGCCAGACTACCGCCGTCCTGCCACGCTGGCGGAGCCAGCAGCGAATCGCGGAACTGATCCGCCGGGTTATACGGTGCAATCCAGTTGGCGAAGATGGCAATAAACAGCACGATAACCACGTACACCAGGCCAACCACCGCGCCTTTATTGCGCTTAAAATAGTGCCAGAATTCCTGTAATGGGGTCATCGGCACCGGTGCTTTATTCTCAGTAACTTGTGACATGACGGCCCTTACTTCTTATGACGAATGCGCGGGTTCACCACGCCGTACAGCAGGTCTACCAGCAGGTTGACGAGGATAATCATCGTCGCCACCAGCAGCACCCCACCCTGCACCACCGGATAGTCACGGCGTTGCAGCGCGTCAATCAACCAGCGCCCCAGCCCGGCCAGGAGAAGATGGTTTCCGTCAGAATCGCACCAGCCAGCAGCGTACCAACCTGCAGGCCGATAACCGTCACCACCGGCAGCATCGCGTTACGCAGCGCGTGCACGATGATGACGCGCATGCGGGTTAACCCCTTGGCGCGCGCGGTACGGATATAGTCTTCACCCAGCACTTCCAGCATGGACGAGCGGGTCATACGCACAATTACCGCCAGCGGAATGGTCCCCAGCACGATAGCCGGCAGAATCATATGCGCCAGCGCATCGATAAAGTTGCCTTCTTCGCCCCAGATAGCGGTATCAATCAGCATAAAGCCGGTAAGTGGGTTGGAGTCGTCAAGGAACACCATGTCGCTGACGCGCCCGGAAACGGGGTCAGGTTCCAGTGCACCGACACCAGCATGATCAGCATCATGCCCCACCAGAAAATCGGCATGGAGTAGCCGGTCAGCGCCAGGCCAACGGCGGTGTGATCGAAGATAGAACCGCGCTTCACCGCGGCCAGCACGCCCACCGGAATCCCCACGGCGACGGCAAAAATCATGGCGCAGATACCGAGTTCCAGTGTCGCTTTAAAGCGCGGCACAAACTCATCCCACACCGGGAGACGACTCTTTAATGAAATCCCTAAGTCACCGTGCAGCACGTCCCAGATATAGTGGAGATACTGCTGCCACATTGGCTTATCCAGGCCGAGTTCAGCCAGCAGCTGGGCATGGCGCTCAGGGGAAATACCACGCTCGCCCGCCATAATCATTACCGGATCGCCGGGAATCATATGCACGAAGGCAAACGTGAGGAGGGTGATACCGATAAACGTCGGGATCACCAGACCCAACCGTTTGAGGATGAACTGCAACATAACCCTGATTCTCTCTAATGACGTCCCGCCTGGTCACAGGCCGTCTGTATTGCTCACAAATCTGCCGCCAGTTCTCAACACGAGAGGCGCAGATACGGCGCGGCTTCCCGCCCAAAGGGGCAGGAAGCATGCGCGGCCTGTTAAGGCGTCGTCTTTATTATTCGATCGATACGTTGTCGAAGTGGTGCTTGCCTAATGGGTCAACCACGTAGCCTTTGACTTCTTTACGCACTGGCTCGTATACGGTGGAGTGAGCGATGATCAGCGCCGGAGCCTGGTCATGCATCACTACCTGAGCCTGTTTGTACAGTTCAATACGCTTGTTGTGGTCGTCGGTCGCACGCGCCGGCTGAATCAGGTCTTCAAACGGCTTGTAGCACCAGCGAGAGTAGTTGGAGCCGTCTTTCGCCGCTGCGCAGCTGAACAGGGTCGCGAAGAAGTTATCCGGATCCCGTTGTCGCCGGTCCAGCCCATCATCACAGCCTGGTGCTCACCCGCTTTCGCACGCTTGAGGTACTCGCCCCATTCGTAGGTCACGATTTTGGCCTGTACGCCAATCTTCGCCCAGTCAGCCTGAATCATCTCAGCCATACGACGAGCGTTCGGGTTGTACGGACGCTGAACCGGCATCGCCCACAGCTCAACGGTGAAGCCTTTATCCTGGCCCGCTTCTTTCAGCAGCGCCTTGGCTTTTTCCGGATCGTAGCTGTAGTCTTTAACGTCGTCGTTATAGCCCACATGGTTGGCGGGATCAGGTTCTTCGCGGCTACGCCAGCGCCCTGATAAACGGCTTTGATGATCGCTTCTTTGTTGACCGCATAGGTCAGCGCCTGACGCACTTTCACGTCATCAAACGGTTTTTTCTCGGTGTTGAAGGAGAGATAGCCCACGTTCAGGCCAGCCTGTTCCATCAGGTTGATGCTCTTGTCTTCTTTCATGCGAGCGATGTCAGCCGGGTTCGGGTACGGCATCACCTGGCACTCGTTCTTCTGCAGTTTGGCGTAACGCACGGAAGCGTCAGGCGTGATGGAGAAGACCAGGCGATCGATTTGCGGCTTGGTGCCCCAGTAGCCCGGGAAGGCTTTGTACAGAATACGGGAGTCTTTCTGGTACTGCACCAGCTGGAATGGACCAGTACCGATTGGGTTCAGATCCACTTTCTCCGGCGTACCGGCTTTCAGCATGTTGTCAGCATATTCTTTAGACAGAATAGAGGCGAAGTCCATTGCCAGGTCGGCCAGGAACGGCGCTTCCGGGCGAGTCAGCACGAACTGTACGGTATGATCGTCGACTTTTTTCACTTCGCTAATCAGGTCTTGCAGGCCCATGCCTTCAAAGTATTCATAGCTGCCGCCAGAAACTTTGTGGTACGGGTTCTGTGGGTTCTTCTGACGGTCGAAGGAGAAGACGATATCGTCGGCATTCACGTCGCGAGTTGGTTTGAACTCTTTGTTATCCTGCCACTTCACGCCCTGACGCAGGTGGAAGGTATAGGTTTTGCCGTCCGGGCTGATGTCCCATTTCTCAGCCAGACCCGGAATCACTTCCGTGGTGCCGGTTTTGAATTCAACCAGACGGTTATAGATAGGTACGGAGCTGGCATCATAGGTGGTACCAGACGTAAAGAGCTGTGGGTTAAAGCCTTCCGGCGAGCCTTCTGAACAATAAACCAGGGTTTTGGCCTGTACGCTGGCAGCAACGGTCATCGCGACCAGGCTGAGGCCCAGCTTCAGCATCCCTGACTTCTTCAAGGAAATACTCATTATTCTGCTCCAATGTGATATGTGTTGTTTTTACCCTTTGCATTGGGTTACACCGCCTGACCTTATTTTTTATTTAACCGGCTGGGTCGATGCATATAGAGGCGAGGGATTCCTTTCACTGGAACATCTGAGTTGCAGTGCGGATTCTCCATGAAATGCCCCTCATGCCGTACAATCTGTCAATAGAATGTGAAAACGTCAATACAGTTAACCGGGATTTGTACTGAAGGTGAGAATGGATGGGCAAAGATTAAAAAAACCCCGAAGCACTATTTTCAGCAGAGAAATTTATGCTATGGGCATGAAGGCAGAGTTATTCACTTAATACTTTGCAACATTCAGTGATTAACAATTAGTCATTATGTGAAAAATTTCTTTCGATATGCTGATTATCTGAGCGATTAATGCCGCGAACGTTAAAACGCACAGGTGAAAATGCTGAGGTTACCCATAAGTAGCGTGAAAAAAAATTCGTCTATGCATATAAAAATACAATGGAATATGTCACATAATTGTGAACAAACAGTGAGAAAATAGTTCTTTGGATGGATAAGAGCAGGCCAACGGCCCGCTCTCATAAACTTATGGTTTTACACGCGCCTGACTTCGCTTTTCACTCCAGTTAAACAGCGAGTTGACCAGAATCGCCGTCAACGTCCCGCCGCCATGCCGTTACCAAACACCATCTGCACGCCTGACGGGAAATTTTGATAAAGACCCGGCACCAGAATAGGCAGCATGCCATCGCCAGCCCCATTGCCAGCGCGTAAGTTTTGCCCGGTGTGTGCAACGGTTCACGAGCGATCATATCAATACCAATCACCCGATAATGCTGAACACAATCACCGCCGTACCACACACCACCGGCCCTGGCAGGCAGGTCGCAAGACGTACCAGCGGTGAGAACAGCGCAATCAGAATCAACAGCAGCCCTGCTGCGGCGGTGACATAGCGTGATTTGACATTGGTGGTGCGCACCACACCGATATTTTCGCCGGAGGTAATAATCAGCGATGTCCCGAAAATCCCCCCAGCAGCGACATAATCGCATCGCCGCGAATCGTACGCGGAATCGCTTCACGGACATTCTGCGTAGAATTGACAATCTCTGCCGTCGCAATCGTTTGCCCAGTTGCTTCAGCCATAGAAATTACCGCGTAAATCAGCAACGGCAACGAAGCGGAAAGGTTGAAAATGGGCCAACCGAAGGGAAACAATTGCGGAACGCTGAACAGCGGGCCGTGGCTCACGCCGCTAAAGTCGGCACTGCCCAGCATCATGCCCAACAGCGTACCGGCAAGCAGGCCAAACATCACAGCAAGCTGGCGCAGAATACCGGTAAAGACCAACGCGAAAACCAGCGTAATCAGGATCGTTCCCAGCGATAAAATAATACTGGTCGGGTGAGCGAAATCCGTGCTTCCCGGCTGGCCAATAATCAATCCGCCGTAGAGACGAATCAGGTTTATCGATACCATCAGCAGCATAATGCCGATAATAAAGGGCGGGAAATGGTGCAGGCAGCGGCGGAAAATGGGCAGCGCCAGAAAGTAGAACAACGACGTTAAGATAACCGCGCCAACGGCCGTCTGGATATTGGTTTGCAGAGCGATAGCGACAAAAATCGCGATCGGCGCGCCGCCGGGCACCATGATAAACGGCAGGCGCGCGCCGACCCCTTTCACGCCCAGGCTTTGCAGAATCGCGCCCAGCCCGCACATCAGAAACGTGGCACTCAGCACCGAAGCGGTCACCGCGTCGGTAAAGTGCAGCGCTTTGGCGATCAGAAAAACGGAAGTGATGGGGGTCGCGGCGACGACCAGCACATGCTGAAGCGCCAGAAGAAAGGTCGTTTGCCAGGGTAATGCATCGTTGTCCGGCGTGGTAAGGCCAGGTTGCGGCATGATTGCCTCCCGTTAAACATCAAAAAATGACCGCCAGCGCGGGCTGGCGGCAGAGATTATTTCAACCAGGCAATCGCGTCGGCGGCATAACGATGCGCGCGGAATGCACTGTTCTGTTTTCCGGGAATAATGCCTTTGCTCAGGTGCTCCGGATACTCATTGAAGAACGGAATGATATATTCCCAAACCGTTTCTCCTTCCGGCGTCACTTCAAACAGACGACCAAATGCAGATTCACAGATAAAGGTGTTGCCGTTCGCCAGACGCTGCGCGCTGCCCATATAGGGGGAGAAGAAGGCCGGCGGGAAGATATCGCGATACTGCCAGGTAATGGCGTGGGTTTGCGGATTGAACTCCAGCACCGTGGAATGCGGCGAGGTCACGCCCGGGCGCAGGTTGCCATTGTCAAAAACCAGAATCGACCCGTTCTCCATTTCAACCGGCGTATGCTGCTGCGCTACCACTTCCGGCCCCGCGTGCCAGACAACTTTGCCGCTCTCTTTAGATACGGCAATCACGCCAGACGTCGTGCGCAGGCTCATCAGCACCAGGCCATCGCGAGTCACCGACAGGCCGTTAATCATCGGCCAGTGGCGACGGTCAAAAATCTCATGAATCGGGAAATCTTCCGGATCCAAATGCTCCCAGGCGCGCCATTCCCAGACCACTTCACCGTCGCGATTGACCTCTTTGACGACGTCGCTCTGAATCACGCCGTCCGGCGCATCACGTCGCGGGTCGCCGCCGGTCACACGGGCAGCGATATCGGCAGGCAGCGGCGACGCGGCGGTATACAGCAGATTACCGTTCGGCAACCACTGCGCATCATGGTGATGGAAGATGTCTTCATAGTGCCAGACAATTTCGTTATCCGGCGTCACTTCGTAGAAATCACCGCCATGCCAGAGATCCCACGCGGGATAGAGATTTGCGGAGGTATGGTGGCTACCGTTATATCCCAGGTTACCGTTAGGCAGCAGCACCGCATCGCGCCCTGCACGTACCGGCAGCTGCCACTGATGCGCGACCTCACCCTGTTCATCAACCAGATAAACCCGCCCTTCTGCGGTTTGCGGGGCAAAGAGGGTATACCCGCCAAAACTCTTCTCTTTGTCGATAAAGGTGAGCCCGGATAGACGGCGTCCAAGCGTAAAAGTCGGATCCTGAGTTAAGTGTGCCACGTAGCCTCCAGATGGATAAATTTGCGTAAAAATACCCCATTAAAACGTTTTAATGAAGAATTTTTTCTGAAAATGCTTATTCATCAGCTGGCATAGCAACGTAAAAGGTCAGCACAAAAAAGTGTGTTAATCTGTGCAAAAGATTTTGGAGGCTGCAAGCAAATGCCTGCTCAAGAAAAAAAACGCGCAAAGTTGATTGATGTCGCCCGCCATGCCGGCGTGTCGCCAGGGACGGTATCCAACGCGTTGCATAACACCCGCTTTGTTGAACCGGAGACCCGTCGGCGTATTGAAGAGGCGATTGTCGCGCTGAATTACACGCCCAATATCCGTGCCCGACAGCTGCGTACCGGCAAAACAAATACCATCGCGCTGCTCTCATCGGTGCCGTTGACCATTGCCTCCGGCGCCTCCCGGCTGGATTTATGATGGAGGTTGCGCTCACTTCCGCCATGATGGCGCTGGAAAAACAGCATGCCTTGATTCTGGTGCCACCGGGCGCAAATCCGCTGGACGCGGTCGGCTTCGACGCAGCGATTCTGATTGAGCCGGCGGAAAACGATCCCCAGCTACAGGCGTTGGCGCAGGCCGGCATTCCTTGCGTCACCATTGGCCGCACGCCGGGGACCGACACGCCTGTGCCGTGGGTTGAACTGCATTCAGCAGCAACGGCGCAAATTCTGCTCGCGCATCTGGAGTCCTCCGGCACACGTAAATGTGCGTTATTTGTCGGCAACATGCGACGCACATCGATGCTGGAGAGCGAAGCGGCTTACCGGCGCTGGTGCGAAGGACGGCAGTCCCCGTCATCTACTCGCTCAATGAGAGCGACGGTGAAAATGCCGGCTACCGCGCGGCACATCAGCTATTACAGGAACATCCTGATGTTGATGGCGTTCTGGTGCTGATCGATACCTTTGCCAGCGGTGCAGTACGCGCTTTTCAGGAACAGGGCATCGCCATACCGGATCACATGCGCGTGGTTACCCGCTATGACGGCATTCGCGCACGCGAATCCACGCCGCCACTGACGGCGGTGAATATGCATCTTGATGAGGTGGCGCGCCAGGCCATCACGCTCCTGTTTGCCGTTATGGCGGGTGAGAAGGTCAGCTACAGTCAGGGCAAAGCGCCGGATCTGGTCGTGCGGGCGTCTACTTCACGATAAAACGCGCAGAAGAGAGCCGAGCTGCAGACGCAAAAAAGCCGCTCAGAGAGCGGCTTTTTTTAATTTGGTCGGTGATAGAGGATTCGAACCTCCGACCCCTTCGTCCCGAACGAAGTGCGCTACCAGGCTGCGCCAATCACCGAATGCGGCGCATCTTACTGCTGTGCCCCGCCCTCGTCAATCCCTTATTTAACAAAAGCCCTTGTTCGGCCAGAAAGCCATCACTGCGCCGATTTTTTCGCCTCGGGGATGTGGCACCAGTTGTTGTACTCGTTGATTCCACCGTCCGGAGAAGTGTAACCCAAACAGCCCATAATGGTGTCATAAAGCTCCACGTGGCGTTTCGGCTGCTTCATCGCCGCCTGCTGTTGCAGGTATGCGAACGACCTGGCGTGGTCCGGATTTTCCAGATACTTATCCGACATCCAGACCATCATCGGCACGCGGAACTGCTCCGGCGGCGCCATCTTGCGCGGCGTACCGTGCAGACGTTCGTGATCGTTGATCGACTCGCCGTGGTCCGCGGCATAGAAGACGATGGCTTTCTTATCGCGTAACTGATCAAAGATGTTCACCAGGAAATGGTCAACGTAGGTGATCGAGTTATCGTACGAGTTAATCAGCTCCGCTTTGCTGCATTTATCATCCACGTTCACGCACTCCGGGGTCCACTTTGCAAAGCTGCGCGGGTAGCGCTGCGTGTAGTTAAAGTGCGAGCCTTTGGTGTGAATGATGATCAGGTGCTTACCGTCAACGCCGGTTCGCGCCAGCACGTTTTTCATTTCATCCGCCAGCAGCATATCGTCCACGCTCTTGCCACGGTTGCGCGGTTCGGCGCCAATCTGCTCGCGGTAGGCAATGTTGTTGGCCATGGTGTTGCTGTAGAACCACAGTTCGCTCTGCATCGCCAGCAGGTCACCGGTAAAGCCGAGCTGATGCAGCACCGCAAACACGTTTTGTTCCTTCAACGTGCGCTGCGGGTTATCGCTCGCCCCGCCCTGACGGACAAACATGCAACGCAACGAAAGCTTGGTCGCGGTATCGCAGGAATAGCCGCGGAACGCCACCAGATTTTTCTCCTTCTCCAGCTCTGGCGTGGTGTTACGCGCGTAGCCGAACAGGCCCATGTGATCCCAGCGGGTCGTTTCGCCGATGATAAACACCAGATAGGTATCATCAATATCTTTAGGCGCAACGTAGGTAAACTTCTTTGCCGGATCGATAAGATCGCTGGTATCCAGCGATTCATCAACCTGGGTCCAGCCGTACAGGCTTAGCGCAGAGACCCAGTTGCTCGGCAGGTAAGAGTTGGCCAGTACACCGCCATAGCTTGGCAGATCGACCTGTGAAAGGCGCTCGCTTTCCTTCAGGTGGGCTTCCATCAAGCGAATGGGCCCCATACCAACAGCGCGCAGAGCAGCACAATACCGATACCCCGTAGGCGCTGCCCTGACGTCAGCAGTTGATTAAGCAGCGTATCCCGCGCCTGGTTAAACCAGATAAAGACCAGCGGGATGATGCTGGTGAGGACCAGCCAGGAAATAAAGTGCCAACCCACCACCTCTTTGGAGAGATCGACATCGGTCGTCATCACCGATGCAATAATCCCGTAGCCAATGACCACATTCAGGTTGGTCATGTAGTAACTTGCGCCGGCGGAAATCAGCACGACGGCCGTCGCCAGCACTTTCCACAACCTACGCCCCCCAACGACAGCAGACGAAACAGGAAGAACGTCACCAGCAGCGAACTCACCAGCTCAATGCCGATAAACATCCCTTTCTCGACGCTGAAGTCCGATAAATACCCCCGAACCGACGAACCAACACGGAATAATTCATAAACCAGCCGATGTATACCGCCAGCAAAAGACTGAGCTTTTGCTGGGACATCGCTTTGATGTATCTCATTCGAAAAACCCTGGAAAAAGGGAAAATAAAAAACCAGTCACAAATCAAATAATTAGTAAACTAGTTAATTTATGCGATTTGCCCAAAGGGCCGCATTTGCAAGCGCGGTAAGTAGACAACAAGAAAGGGGAAAAGTATTCGCTGCGGATGTGATCAGGCCAAATATTTACAAAAATATTTGGCCTGAATCATCTTATTGAAAGGAGTGATAATGTTAAGCGTGCGCTTCGTGCAGAATTTCCGTTTTCGGCTGGCGAATGGTGGTCGACAGCGCCAGCGAGATAATCAGCAGGGCAAAGATAACGCAGAAGGTGACGTAGAAGCCGCCAAACAGAGAGGCGATCAACGAACCGCAGATGCTGCCGATACCAAATCCTAAGTAAATCACGCCGTAGTTTTTCGCCAGATTGTTCAGGCCGAAGAATTCACTCACCAGCGATGGGAACACGGTGATGGTACCGCCGAAGTTAAAGGCTACACAGGCAATCGCCGCGAAGAAGGTCATTTCGTTCAGCGGTGCAAACAGCAGCGCGGCCATACCCACCAGCGAGATAATCTGACCAATGGTAATCACACGGATACGAGCGATTTTGTCAGACAGGATACCCAGCACCAGACGACCGCTCAGGTTGGCAATGGAGATAACGGTAACGGCGTTGGCTGCGGTGGCCAGATCCAGATGCACCATCCCCTGTGCGATGTCTTTAGCAACACCAATCACATACAGGCCGCTCATACAGGCGGTCAGGAACATCACCGCCAGCATCCAGTACTGCGGTTTACGCATCGATTCCGCCAGCGTGAAGTCGTTTTCCATCACGCCGTTATGTTTCTGGACTTCCTGATTCGGCGCGTCTTTCATCAGCATCGCGCCGAAGACGATCATCACCAGCACGATCGCGCCCCAAATCATAAAGGTTTTTTCCAGCCCGACGGTCGCCAGCAGCTGGCTGTCGATAAATTTGAAGCCGAGGCTACCTAAGCCGTAAGAACCGATGGCAAAGGCGGAAATCAGCCCCTTACGTTCCGGGAACCATTTCACACAGTTGGAGAGCGTCAGCAGATAGCCCGCGCCGTCTGCCAGGCCGACGATGATACCGGCGCTCAGCCACAGCATCATCAGGCTGTTCGCATGTGCCGTCAGCAGGAAGCCAAGCCCAACAGCACGCCGGAAGCGATGGTGACGCGTTTCACGCCAAAGCGTTCCTGCAGTTTACCGGCCACGGAAGAGGAGAGCGCCAGACCCAGGCTGAGTAAACCAAAGGAGAACGCTACCTGGCTGACCGACGCGTCCAGTTTGCTGGACAGCGCGCTGTTGAACAGGCTCCAGGTATAGACAGAACCTAAGGCGAACTGGGTAATAATGGTGCCGAACAATGTCAGCCAGCGGGTGTGATTTTTAGTTGCAGCGTTCATGATGAAGATGCCTTCTTGAATTAACTGCTGCCAACGATAACGAAGTTAACATTTTCGCTGGTTCAAAAAGGCATGAAATGCATTCAGGACGGAATGAAATGCATCAGCGGCGGAATGAATGACATTGAAAAAAATGATTCCGCCGCTGAATATATTGCGTGATTAAAAGCGCGCGCTGACGCCCATGGTATACAGATAGTTTGCACCCGCCGCCATATTATCCGCCTGCGAGAGCGCGGCATACGCTGCCAGATGTGAATTCAGTAACATATCTGCCCCACGGTCACATCCACCCAATTACCGTCCTGCGTCGTGGTCGGCATTCGGTTGAGGCCAGACTGCGCCTTCCACTGATTCTCGCCAAACTGCTGGTTATAGCTCACCTGCGCCCACGGGCGAATGCCCAGCCACGGGTGCGAATCCAGGCGCCAACCGAGGGTGCTTACGCTTGCGTGCCAGAGCGGGTCGGTCTGCGCACCGGCGCTGGCGGTATCGCCAAATTCATTCCACATAAAGCCCGGAGAGCCATCATAATGCCACGTCGCGACTGGCCCAGTGGTTAGGCCCTCCGTCAGCGGGAAATTCCAGCCAACGCTCATCGTTTTGGTTGCATCGAGCGGCGTCGAGTCCGGCACATTCATATTCAGCCCGAGCCAGTTTGCATGGCATCAATACGTTCCGCCAGAATGTCGTTGTACCGCGGTTGGTGATCGCTATCCCATGTATAGCGCTCGGCAGTATTACTTTGTGAGTCAGTCACGATATATTCCTGTTGCCAGGCATTCGCGTGTGGCGATACTAACATCCACACAAAAACCGACGCTGGCGCAGCACATCGCCAAAGGCCATTGCATTTCTTATTATTCATTAAGTGACTCCAGAAAGAGCCAATTTTGGCAGTTATTGTTATGTTTTCAGGGATAAAGTTCCCTGTATTAACTATTGTCTCTTTATGACAGGCGTCAAGCGAAGTGCAGGGTTTTATTATTTCGACAAAGCAGGGAGAAGAAAATGCAGCGCTGTGGTTGGGTAAGCCAGGATCCGCTTTACATCGAGTATCACGATACCGAATGGGGCGTACCCCAAAGAGATAACCAGAAACTGTTCGAGATGATCTGCCTGGAAGGCCAGCAGGCCGGACTTTCCTGGATAACCGTGCTGAAAAAGCGTGAAAACTATCGTCGTGCCTTCCACCATTTCGACCCGGCAAAGGTCGCCGCCATGACTGAAGAAGACGTCGAGCGGCTGGTGCTGGACGCTGGCATCATTCGCCACCGGGGTAAAATTCAGGCGATTATCGGCAACGCCCGCGCCTTCCTGGCGATGGAGGCCAGCGGTGAATCATTCAATGACTTCGTCTGGTCGTTTGTCGATAACACCCCGGTCGTCACTCAGGCCGCAACGCTGGGCGAAATCGCGACGTCGACGCCCGCCTCCGACGCGCTGTCAAAAGCGCTGAAAAAACGTGGTTTTAAATTCGTGGGCACCACCATCTGTTATTCCTTCATGCAAGCCTGCGGGCTGGTCAACGACCATGTGACCACCTGCTTCTGCCATCCTGGAGTTCAGCATGATCAGAAAATGGAACACTAAGCAGCTCGACCCTTTACTTGAGCTGTGGTTAGAAAGCACTACCTTTGCGCACCCGTTTATTAACGCCCAGTACTGGCAGGAGAGCTTAAGCATTGTGCGCGATACCTACCTTCCCGCCGCGGAAACCTGGGTGTGGGAAGATGAGCAACAGCGTTTACAGGGATTCATCAGCGTTATTGAATCGCGCTTTGTCGGTGCACTGTTTGTTGCCCCGGAAGCCATCCGTCAGGGCATCGGCCATGCGCTGCTCAACGTCGTTAAACAGCACTTTGCCGATCTCAGCCTGGAGGTCTATCAAAAAAACAGCCGGGCGGTAAATTTCTACCACGCGCAGGGTTTTCGTATTGAAGACAGCGCGTGGCAGGAGGAGACCCGGCATCCCACGTGGATTATGCGTTGGCAGGCGGATCAAACGCCGTTAGCGTAAGCGCCGGCCCATCATATTTCTCGACCCATGCCAGCGCCGTGTTGCCGGCGCAGCCATTCCCCAGCCGCGAGCTGGGGATATCTTTGGTCAGAACGTTGACCGCACCGTTTTTGCAAATTCCGCCTTCCTCGTGCGCAAAATCAGGCCACGCCCCTTCATGCAGGCACATCACGCCGGGCTTAATACCGTCACTGACAACCGCGCCAGCCAGCACCTGTCCCCGGTGGTTCCAGACGCGGACCAGATCGCCATCGGCAATCTGCCGTATCTTCGCATCCTGCGGATGGAGGGTAATCGGCTCACGCCCCGACACCGCATAACGTTCACGCAGAGATGTATGGTTAAGCTGGCTATGAAGACGGTGCGCCGGATGCGCCGACAGCAACTGCAGCTGCCCGGGATGCGCGTTGCCATGCCATTCGTCCGGCTCCAGCCACATCGGATGCGGCGGACAATCGGCATACTGGAAGCTGGCAATACGCTCGGAGTAAATTTCGATTTTACCGCTCGGCGTTTTCAACGGATTAGCCAGCGGATCGGCGCGGAAGGCAGAAAAGCGAACAAAATCCGCGTTCTGCTCGCTTTCCGGCATTTCAATCAGCGCGTTATCCTGCCAGAAACGCGCAAATGGCGGCAGCGTCACCTGCTGGCTCGCGCCGCGTTGAGCGGCGATTCGGTAGAAGGTCTCCAGCCACTCCAGCTCGCTTTTCCCTTCGGTAAAGCGCGCCCGACCGCCCGACTCCCAGCGCTCAGACAGGTCGGCAAACACCGTAAAGTCGTCACGGGCTTCATCGCGGGCGGCACAACCTGCTTCATCGGCACCAGGTGCTGGTTGCTGTAGTCGCCGGTCATGGTCAGGTCATTGCGCTCAAAGGAGGTGGTGGCGGGCAGGACGATATCCGCATGCCGTGCCGCCGCCGTCCAGTTGCATTCAGAAATCACCACCAGTTCAGGCTTCTGCCAGGCGCGAATCAGCCGGTTGGTATCCTGATGATGGGTAAAGTTGGCGCCGCCCGCCCACCAGACAAAGCGAATATCCGGGAAGTGGCGGTCCATACCGTTGTGCTGATACGGCGCGCCGGGGTTTTCCAGCGCTTCGACAATGCGTGCGACCGGGATTTTATCGACCGCATCAACGCCGCCCGGCACCGTGCCCTGCATTGAGCCCAGCACCGCCGCGCGCCGCGTCGGGTTGCCGCCGTTGGCGAAATGATACGACAGCCCAAAGCCGCCGCCCGGCGTACCAATCTGCCCTAGCATTGCCGCCAGCGTAACCAGCATCCAGTGCTTTTGCTCGCCGTACTGCTGGCGCTGCATCCCCCAGCCGGACATCAGCATGGTGGTATTTTTATGGAAAACTTCTGCCAGTTCGCGAATTTTATCGGCATGAACACCACAAATGGCGGCTGCCCACTCGGCGGTTTTGGCTTCGCCATCGCCTTCACCCAACAGATATTGAGCAAATACCGGGAAACCTGCGGTATAACGCGTTAAAAAGTCGCTATCGTGCCAGTTATTGTTCAGTAGCGTGTGGGCAATGCCGAGCATCAACGCCACGTCGGTGCCCATGTGCGGAGCGATCCACTCCATCGACTCGCCAAAGAAGTCGACGGTTTCCGAACGCATCGGATCGATACAGATCAGTCTCTTACCGCTCTGGCGCAGTTGTTCAAAATAAGGCAACCCCTGCTCGTCGGAAGCATTCCAGGCGATTTTCAGCGTATTCAGCGGGTTAGCACTCCATAACACCACCACGTCGGTATGTTCCAGCACCATGGGCCAGCTGGTTTGCTGCTGATACACCTCATTACCGCCCACCACGTGCGGCATGATTGCCTGCGCAGCCCCGGTCGAGTAATCCCCAGATGGCCGGTGTAGCCGCCCGCCAGGCTCATATAGCGCTGTAGCAGCGTCGCCGCCTTGTGCAATACGCCGTTAGAACGCCAACCGTACGAGCCGGCAAAAATCGACGCCGGGCCATAGGTTTCACGAATACGGCGATGCTGGCTATCGATCAGCGCGAGCGCGTCATCCCAGCTTACCCGCACAAACTCGTCCTGCCCGCGTAGTCCTTGAGGGCTATCCGGCGAGGCCAGGAAGCCTTTTCGCACCATGGGGTAACGCACACGGGTTTTACTGTGCACCTGATCGCGCACCACGCTTTGCAGCGAATTGGTAAACGACGTTTGTAGCGCCCCGCGTGAGGAGAACACCTGCTCGCCGTCTGTCTCGACAAGCATAGGGCCCCAGTGGGCTGCGGTTAAAACGGTATAGGGAGAAGATGACGTAGACAAATGGGCGCTCCTGCAGGTGGTGTCGGTTATGTTTTGCGCCATTCAATGTTACTTACAAATTTCAGAGAGTTCCCAAGAATTTTCAGCAATTTCGCCAGTCATAATGACGCGCCACCGTCGCTGTGGCGAAAAATAAGAATGTCATTAAGGAATTAAGATGAAAAAACGTGTATTTGCGATTGCTGCCATCGTGAGCGGCGCGCTGGCAATATCAGGCTGCACCACAAACCCTTACACCGGCGAGCGCGAAGTGGGTAAATCCGGTATCGGCGCGGGCATTGGCTCGTTGGTGGGCGCGGGCGTTGGCGCGCTCTCGTCTTCAAAGAAAGATCGCGGTAAAGGCGCGCTGATCGGCGCAGCCGCGGGGCAGCGCTCGGCGGCGGCGTGGGTTATTACATGGACGTGCAGGAAGCGAAACTACGCCAAAAAATGCAGGGGACCGGCGTCAGCGTCACTCGTAACGGTGACAATATCGTGCTGAATATGCCAAATAACGTTACCTTCGACAGCTCCTCCGCCACTCTAAAACCAGCAGGCGCCAATACCTTAACCGGCGTCGCCATGGTGCTGAAAGAGTATGAGAAAACTGCGGTGAATGTTGTCGGCTATACCGACAGCACCGGTAGCCAGCAGCTTAACATGAAACTGTCTCAGCAGCGCGCCGACTCGGTGGCCAGCTCGCTTATCACCCAGGGCGTCGCCGCTGCACGCGTGCGTACCACCGGTATGGGGCCAGCGAATCCTATCGCCAGCAACAGCACCGAAGAAGGCAAAGCGCAGAACCGTCGCGTAGAAATTACCTTAAGCCCGATGCAGTAATCTTATCGCCGGGTGGCCTCTCCACCCGGCAAAATACTTGATTAGACAGATTTTCGCGCTAAGGTGTTGTCACTTTCAGGCGAGAGACCTTCCCATGGCAAAATCAGCGCGCCCCACCATCAGCGATGTGGCAAAAGCGGCGAAAACCGGCAAAACCAGCATTTCCCGTTACCTTAACGGCGAGAAGCATCTGCTCTCCGACGCGCTGCTGGCCCGCATTGAAGCCGCCATTGCCGAGCTCGACTATCGCCCAAGCCTGATGGCCCGCAGCCTGAAGCGCGGGCGCACCCGTCTGATAGGCCTGATCATTGCCGATATCACTAACCCCTACTCCGTCAATGTGCTTAGCGGCATTGAAGCCGCCTGCCGCGAAAAAGGCTTCACCCCGCTGGTGTGTAACACCAATAACGAGGTGGACCAGGAGCTGCACTATCTTGATCTGCTGCGCAGCTATCAGGTCGAAGGGATTGTCGTCAACGCCGTCGGCATGCGTGAAGAGGGCTGCAACGTTTGCAGCAGTCCGCGCTACCGATGGTGCTAATCGACCGTAAAATTCCTGACTTCGCCTGCGACGTGGTCGGGCTGGATAACACTCAGGCCGCTACCACCGCCACTGAACACCTGATTGAGCAAGGATTTGAGGCGCTGCTGTTCCTCAGCGAACCGCTCGGCACCGTTAACACCCGGCGCGAACGCCTGAGCGCCTTCCGCGCCACGCTGGCCCGCTATCCCGGCGTCGTCGCCGAAAATGCCGAAGTGCCGCTGGCAGAGAACGCTCAGCTTGATAACACGCTGCGTCAATTCCACCAGCAGCACCGCGGAATGCGTAAAGCGGTGATCTCCGCCAACGGCGCGCTGACCCTTCAGGTTGCACGCTCGCTCAAGCGTATCGGCCTGAACTGGGGCAGCGACATCGGCCTGCTGGGGTTTGACGAACTGGAATGGGCCGAACTGGCGGGCGTGGGCATTACCACCCTCAAGCAGCCGACCTGGCAGATTGGCTACGCCGCCGTAGAGCAGGTGGTGCGGCGCATTGAAGGGGCGGCGGATGCCATTCATGAGCAGGTCTTTTCCGGCGAGCTGATCGTGCGCGGTTCCACGGCCCGTTAATCTTCCTTCGTGATGGCGATCATAAATTCAACACAGTGAGATTTTCTTTGGAACCGATTCCATCTAGCGTATTAGACATAGCGTTAGATTCGGAGTCCCTATGCAAAGAAAAATTATGGTGGTCACCGCCGCTTATGGCCACGACGCGGTACGCAGCGCAGGCGGGCAAGCGGCCATGCTGCCCATCATCGCAGCTGCCGGAGCTGACGGCGTAGAAATCCGCCGCGAGATGTTTACCTCCGCAGAGCTTCAGACGCTGCCCGCGCTGGCATCGGCGATTCAATCATCCGGCCTGCAGGCCTGTTACTCCGCGCCCGAAGCGCTGTTTATGGGCGATGGTTCCCTTAATCCTCTGCTCCCCGCTTTGCTTCAGGAAGCCACCACGCTGCGTGCGCTGTGGCTGAAAGTGTCGCTGGGCCACTTTCGCCATACCGAGTCGTTCAACACGCTACGCGACTGGCTGGCGAGCAGCGGCATGAAACTGGTGGTCGAGAACGATCAAACGTCCTGTGGACGTCTGCCGCCAATGCAACGTTTCAACGCCGCCTGCCATATGCAGAAACTTCCCGTACAGCTCACGTTCGATATGGGCAACTGGCTGTGGGTCGGCGATACGCCAGAAGCGGCGGCGGAGCAGCTGGCGCCGTCCGTCGGTTATATCCACGTCAAAGCCGCCGTGCCGCATCACGACAGCTACCGCGCGGTTCCGCCCGATGAGGCCGACGCCCGCTGGCTGGCGCTGCTAAACCAGCTCCCAATCGATGTGCCGCGTGGAATTGAGTTTCCGCTGGAAGGGGCCGACCTGGCTGCGGTTACCCGCCGCTATGTCGAACTATTACGTAAGGAGTAAGCGATGAAACATTCCCTGGATGTCATCACCATCGGCGAAGCGATGGCGATGTTTGTGGCGACGCAAACCGGCGACGTGGCCGACGTGGAGCATTTTATCAAGCGCGTGGCGGGAGCGGAGCTGAACGTGGCCACCGGTCTGGCGCGCCTGGGGCTGAAGGTGGGTTGGGTCAGCCGCGTGGGCAACGATAGCTTTGGACGCTTTGTCCTTAACTCGCTGAAAAAAGAAGGTATTGATGCTTGCGGCGTCACCATCGACCCGCAGCATACAACCGGCTTTCAGTTAAAATCTAAAGTCGAAAATGGAACCGATCCCATTGTGGAGTACTTCCGCAAAGGCTCCGCTGCCAGCCATCTCTCCGTTGCCGATTATCACGATGAATACTTCGCCAGCGCCCGCCACCTGCACTTAAGCGGCGTGGCGGCGGCGCTCTCTGCCAGCTCTTATGCGCTGCTGGACCACACGGCCCGCACGATGAAAGCGCAGGGCAAAACCCTCTCCTTCGACCCGAACCTGCGTCCGGTGCTGTGGAAAAGCGAAGCGGAAATGGTGGAGAAACTCAACCAGCTTGCATTCCAGGCTGACTGGGTTTTACCCGGTTTGAAAGAAGGCATGATTTTAACCGGACAGCAGACGCCAGAAGGCATCGCCGATTTCTATCTCAATCAGGGGGTGAAAGCGGTGGTGCTGAAAACGGGCGCTGACGGCGCCTGGTACAAAACAGCCTCCGGTGAACAGGGCAACGTTGCCCCGGTAAAAGTGGATAACGTGGTCGACACCGTCGGTGCCGGGGACGGTTTTGCCGTAGGCGTCATCAGCGCGCTGCTGGAAGGCCGCTCGCTGCATCAGGCCGTCACCCGAGGCAATAAAATTGGCGCGCTGGCCATTCAGGTTCAGGGCGACAGTGAAGGTTTACCCACGCGTGAAGCGTTAGGCGAATAACGTCACGTTACGATAGTGCCACCCTGTACCCTACATACAGCGGCGGCGAAGCGACAATAGAGGCAGGCCTATGAACAGCTCAACAAACGCAGCAAAACGTTGGTGGTACATCATGCCGATCGTGTTTATCACGTACAGCCTGGCGTACCTTGACCGCGCGAACTTTAGTTTCGCCTCCGCCGCCGGGATCACCGAAGATCTGGGCATTACCAAAGGGATCTCCTCCCTGCTGGGCGCCCTGTTCTTCCTCGGCTATTTCTTCTTCCAGATTCCCGGCGCCATCTACGCCGAACGCCGCAGCGTACGTAAGCTGATCTTTACCTGCCTGGTGCTGTGGGGCGTCTGTGCCTCACTGACCGGGATGGTCACCAATATTCCGGCGCTGGCGGCAATTCGCTTTATTCTCGGCGTCGTCGAGGCCGCCGTCATGCCCGCCATGCTGATTTACATCAGCAACTGGTTTACGAAGTCGGAACGCTCACGTGCCAACACGTTTCTCATCCTCGGCAACCCGGTCACGGTACTGTGGATGTCGGTGGTATCGGGCTATCTGATTCAGGCGCTCGGCTGGCGCGAGATGTTTATTATCGAAGGCTTCCCGGCGGTCATCTGGGCCTTCTGTTGGTGGGTGCTGGTAAAAGATAAGCCATCACAGGTCGGCTGGTTGAATGAATCTGAAAAAGCCGCGCTTCAGGCGCAGCTGGAACGCGAACAGCAGGGAATTAAGGCCGTTCGTAACTACGGCGAAGCTTTCCGTTCACGGAATGTGATTCTGCTGTGCATGCAGTATTTTGCCTGGAGCATCGGGGTCTACGGTTTCGTACTGTGGCTGCCATCCATCATCCGCAGCGGCGGCGCGAACTTAGGGATGGTCGAAGTGGGCTGGCTCTCTTCCGTGCCGTATCTGGCCGCTACGGTGGCGATGATCGTGGTGTCCTGGGCCTCTGATAAATTGCAGAACCGCCGCCTGTTCGTCTGGCCGCTGCTGCTGCTTGCCGGTTTTGCCTTTATCGGCTCCTGGGCCGTCGGCGCCGATCACTTCTGGCTTTCTTATATTCTGCTGGTAATTGCCGGTGCCGCAATGTACGCCCCGTACGGCCCGTTCTTCGCCATCATTCCTGAGATGCTGCCGCGCAACGTCGCAGGCGGTGCAATGGCGCTGATTAACAGCATGGGCGCACTGGGTTCATTCTTCGGCTCGTGGTTCGTCGGCTATCTTAACGGCGCTACCGGCAGCCCGTCGGCATCTTACATTTTTATGGGATAGCGCTTTTTGCCTCAGTATGGCTAACTTTGATTGTTAAGCCTGCTCATAATCAATCGCTACCCGTTGGCGCACGCCACGCTTAAATTTAACTCACGGAGATTCGCATGAAGCCGTCCATTATTCTCTACAAAGCGTTACCTGACGATTTGCTACGTCGCCTGGAAGAACATTTTTCCGTTACCCAGGTACCTAACCTACGCCCGGAGACGGTGGCGCAACACGCTCAGGCATTCGCCAACGCGGAAGGTCTGCTGGGCTCAAGCGAAACCGTCAATACCGCCCTGCTGGAGAAGATGCCGAAGCTTCGCGCGACGTCCACCATCTCCGTGGGCTACGATAATTTTGACGTCGAGGCGCTCAACGCCCGTCGCGTACTGCTGATGCACACGCCGACGGTACTGACCGAAACGGTCGCCGACACGGTGATGGCGCTGGTACTCAGCTCCGCCCGTCGAGTGGTCGAAGTGGCCGAGCGGGTGAAGGGCGGTGAGTGGACGAAGAGCATCGGGCCGGACTGGTTTGGTATCGATGTACACCATAAGACGCTGGGGATTGTCGGCATGGGCCGCATCGGGATGGCGCTGGCACAGCGTGCCCATTTCGGCTTCAATATGCCGATTCTCTACAACGCACGCCGTCGCCATGAGCAAGCAGAGGAGCGTTTCAACGCTCGCTACTGCGACCTCAACACGCTGCTGGATGAAGCCGATTTTGTCTGTCTGATCCTGCCGCTGACCGATGAAACGTACCATCTGTTCGGCGCCGAGCAGTTTGCCCGCATGAAGTCCTCCGCCATCTTTATCAACGCGGGCCGTGGCCCGGTGGTTGATGAGAAGGCGCTGATCTCCGCGCTGCGTAACGGCGATATCCACGCCGCCGGTCTGGACGTGTTCGAGCAGGAGCCGCTGCCAGCCAGCTCCCCGCTGCTGAAGATGCCCAATGTCGTCGCCCTGCCGCACATTGGCTCCGCTACGCACGAAACCCGCTACAACATGGCGGCCTGCGCGGTAGATAACCTGATTGATGCGCTGCAAGGGAAGGTAGAGAAGAACTGCGTGAACCCGCAGGTTGCGGGATAAAACGATACAGCCCGGCGGGTGCCGGGCTGCCATTATGCTTATTTAGTGGCGTTCACTGCCGCCGTCCACGCCTGGCTAAAGGCCTGGTGCTGTGCCGCAAGCGGGCCAATCAGCGAGTTATACTGGCTTGCCTGCTGTGACGTCGGGAACTGGATACCGTTTGCCACGAAGCTCACCTGCGTGCCCTGCTGAGCAACAAAGTCGCCAACCTGCACCAACTGCTGAGTGAAGACCTGCGCGGCAGGGATCAGCGGCTCCAGCGCCTGCGACGGGCGGTAACCACTTTGCTATAGACCTGATCGAAGACCGGCTTCAGATCGTCCGCCTGCTTCAGCGCAGCGTGCGCGGCATCAGCCTGCATTTTGGCGTTTTGCAGCTGCTGGCTCAGTACGCCCAGCGAACCATTTGCCTGACGCAGAGGCTCACGCTGGGTCATGTAATCCTGCGGTACGCGAATAGCGTTCACGCTATCAACAACCGGACGCAGACCCGCGTCCATCGCCTGACTCACCTGCTGTGAATAGCCATAAATGACGGCGTAGTCGGACACAAACGGACCGAATTGTTTTTTCTGGTCAGCGGTCAGCGTTGGCAGGCGTTCACCGCCACGCATTACTGTATTCTGCAGGAAATCGACGAATGCTTTACGCTGATCGCCTTCCTTATCAAAACACCCACTCAGGCTAACAACCATCAACAACGCCGCAACAGGCGCAAACCAGCGAGAGCAGGACTTTCCTGTCGCCATTTTTTTACTCCTTCAGCCAAAAAAAGCGCAAACCGGCACACGCGTGCCTGACGGTGACAAGGATAGTCCAGAGCCGCGCCGCAAGATACCTTTTTCATGCGTTCCCCTGCCGTTCTGTAGAAATGTTAACAACCTGTTGCATCCATCACATTTATGGCAATGAAATCAGATAAGAAAAAGCACTCTAATATAATGATATTCAATCATTTTTAGTTAAATCAGCGTTTCCTCGTGGGCACAGGGAACGATAATCGCACACTTCCGCCGGACGGCACGTTGTGGGAAGGCCGGGTAAGTGATTTGATTAAATGAACGATTAACGACAATACGTTCGATAATCGCCCAAACACCTCATTACCCGTGAGAGAGACAAGAGGATAAACCCGCTCTCTGACAACGCTTAGCAGGAATTACCGCATGACAACACAGACAACAACGGATATTCAGGCTTTTATCAACCGCCATCCTTTCTCAAAGTACCAGTGGATGATACTGGTGCTGTGCTTTGTGACCGTCGCTATGGATGGATTTGATACCGCCATTATCGGCTTTATTGCCTCTGACCTGGTACAAGAATGGGGCGTGCAGAAGTCCGATCTCGGCCCTGTAATGAGCGCCGCGCTAGTTGGTCTCGCCGTGGGCGCATTAACCGCAGGCCCAATGGCTGACCGTATCGGCCGTAAAAAAGTGCTGGTCCTGTCCATTCTGGTCTTTGGCGGCTTCAGTTTGATTACCGCGTTCGCCACCTCGCTGACGCAGCTGACCGTCCTGCGCTTCTTAACCGGCCTGGGGCTGGGGCTGCAATGCCAAACGCCGCGACGCTGATGAGCGAATACGCACCGGAACGCCGCCGCGCGCTGCTGGTCAACCTGATGTTCGTCGGCTTCCCGATTGGCTCCTCAATGGGTGGTTTTATCTCCGCATGGCTGATCCCACACTATGGCTGGCAGAGCGTGCTGATTCTCGGTGGCGTGATGCCGCTGACGCTGGCTGTAGCGCTCATCTTCCTGCTGCCGGAGTCCGCGCGTTATCTGGCGGTAAAAAACCAGCCTCAACAACAGATAGCCCGTATTTTGCGCCGTATCGCGCCGTTACCTGACAACACCCACTTTGTGTTGCAGGAGGCCGGCCAGGTGAAGGAACAATCCGCGCTGGGCGTGATTTTCTCCCCACGCTACCTTGTGGGCACCATCATGCTGTGCCTGACCTACTTCATGGGGCTGCTGATTTTCTATCTGCTGACCAGCTGGCTGCCGCTGCTGATCCGCGAAACCGGCGCGACCCTGAGCCAGGCTTCGGTGATTACCGCTCTGTTCCCACTGGGTGGCGGTATTGGCGTGCTGGTACTGGGCGCGCTGATGGACAAAATTAACCCGAATAAGGTGGTGGCAGTAGGATATCTGCTGACCGGCGTCTTTGTCTGCCTGGTAGGTTTCTCAACCAGCAGCCTGGTGCTGATGGGCGTGATGGTGTTTATCGCTGGCACCATCATGAACGGCGCACAGTCGTCAATGCCCGCGCTGGCCGCTGGATTCTACCCAACGCAGGGGCGCGCCACCGGCGTCGCCTGGATGCTGGGACTGGGTCGCTTCGGGGGGATTCTTGGCGCTTTCAGCGGCGCATTCCTGATGCAGGCCGAACTGTCCTTTAAAACCATTTTCGCCCTGCTGGCTATCCCGGCGGTGCTGTCCGCGATTGCGCTGATGATCAAACACGTGGCCAGTAAACGTCAGCAGAATCAAGGTGCCAGTGGCCCGGCATCGCTGCCGGAGTCGGCGCAAAAAGTCTAATTTTTACCCCGGCAGCCAGTCTGCCGGGGTTTCATGACGCTTTTTTACAAACGCCCATCTAAGCCTAAGTCTACCTATTTATCAGCATATTAGCGTGATTTTGATCGCCGGATGTTCCCGGTCCGTTGAAAAATATGGGCAGATAACGTTTGCTTTTAAGACCTGAAGTATGCGTTAATGCCCCACGGTTTGACATACAGACCACAAAGCAGTTGAGTAAAGCAGTTCCCTTCAAGGTTATCCATTGGTACCCCTCGTAGCGACATTTCCTTTACGCTTTAAATTCTGTAAAGCATGCCATATCGCCGTAAGGCTCACTTAATTTTTAAAGGTAATTTCTATGTCCGGTAAAATGACTGGTATCGTAAAATGGTTCAACGCTGACAAAGGTTTCGGCTTCATCACTCCTGACGATGGTTCTAAAGACGTGTTCGTACACTTCTCTGCTATCCAGAACGATGGCTACAAATCCCTGGACGAAGGTCAGAAAGTTTCCTTCACCATCGAAAACGGCGCTAAAGGCCCGGCAGCTGGCAACGTAACTTCTCTGTAAGTTCACGCCGCTAAGAATTATAAATCCCTGCCTTATGGCGGGATTTTTTTATTTATAACGCCGTAAAAATCCAGCCGCTCTCTTGCCACGTCAGGCTGTGTGTCAGCCGCAACCCCTGTAAAAACGCCTCATCGTGCGACGCCACAATCATCGCGCCGGGAAATCCCGCTAACGCCGCCTCAATCGCCTGCACCGATGCCAGATCGAGATGGTTGGTAGGCTCATCCAACAGCAAAAGCTGCGTCGATGCCCGACGCCACAACACACAAGCCAGCGCCGCCTTTAAGCGTTCGCCGCCGCTCAGCGCCGCCAGCGGCAGATTAACCTTATCTGCGCCCAGTTGAAGCTGTGCCAGCCGGGTCCGCAGCGCGCCCTCCTCCAATGGCGTTTCTCCCGCCCGCAGATGTGCCATGACGGAGAGTGAAAGATCCAGTTGGGTAAGATGTTGATCCAGCCAGGCCGTATTCACCGATAGCTGACAACACCCGCTCAGCGGTGGCGCCAGTCCCATTAGCGTTTTCAGCAACGTCGTTTTTCCACAACCGTTGGGGCCGCGAAGCGCCACACGCATCGGGCCGTCCAGCCGCCAGTTGAGAGGCGGCGTCGACGAATGAGCCAATTGCAACGACTCCAGCACCAACACCTGCTTGCCCGCCGCCACCTGGCTTCCGGGTAGGGTAAACATGACCGGAGCGTCGTCTTCCACACGCTCTCGCGCCTGTGTCACCGCATCATTAAGCACCACATGTTGCTGCCGATGCTGATTGAGCAACGTGCCAGGCCTCTCGCGTGCCGCGCCTTTGTACTTTACGCGTTCAAAAGAAGCGATATTCAGGCTATCTACGGTACGCAGGGTTTTCGCCGAACGCCGCTGGCAATCATCATGCTCCTTTTGCAAACGCGCCCGAACGCGACGGCGTTCGGTCCGAGCATGATCCAGCGCCGCACTCGCCGCCGCCTGTTCAGTATCACGCTGCTGCTGATAATCCGCATAGTTGCCGCCGTAGCTGCGTAGGGCCGAAGCCGTCAGTTCAAGGATACGCGGCATTCGTGCCAGAAGTTCGCGATCGTGGCTGGCGATAAGCGCCCCGCCTCGCCACTCATCAAGCTGGCGGTAAAACCACTCGCGCCCGGAGCGATCGAGGTGGTTGGTCGGTTCATCGAGGAGTAAATAGTCCGCCCCGAGGTAAACGCCGCGCAGAGCAGCGCTTTCACCCGTTCGCCGCCGCTTAGCGAAATCGCAGGACGCTTCGGGTCAAGGCCGCCCAGCCCCGCCGCCTGAAACGCGGTGTTCAGGCGCTCGGGCAGATCCCAATAGCCATCGAGTAGCTCAACATCTTCGGCCTGCCCGTTGCCGCTCGCCATACGTTGCAACGCGGCAAAGTGCATGTCATAGCCGAGCAGCATAGACAGCGTCGTCTCAGCGGTTATGGCATGTTGCTGCGCCACATATGCCCATGAAGAGAGTGACTCAATATGTCCCTCAGAAGGGAGATCTTTATCCGCCAGCAGGCGCAGTAAACGGGTTTTACCCACGCCGTTACGCCCGACCAAGCCGCACCGCGACCGCTCCAGCGACAGATTCAGCGGGCCAAAAAGAGTATCGCCCGTCGCAAATTGACAGGTGACTTGATGCAAAATAAAAGAAGGGGATTGCGCACAATGGGCCATAAGCACTCCTGAGTGAAATCAATAACTCCCTGCCCGTGGCGTGTGCCCGGCAAGGATTCGAATTCAGCAGGTGTGTTTGTCCATTTTCAGTGTGCCTCAGTGAGACGAGGGATTCGTCGCGGCAAAGGATAAACGTATTGCCCGGTGGATTTCAAGACTATTTTTTACTCAGTATGCGATACGTAAAGGAAAAAGCCTCCCGCATGCAGGAGGCTTTTATATTATTTAGCTCAATCTAATCGGGTGCATTGAGAATGCATCACACCGTCAGAATGGCGGGATAATCCCCGCCATAAGCCCTTACTGTTTAATATCGCAGGCTAAAGATGCCGCTAACTCAGTATGGCCTTGCTTAATATGCAATTCACATAATGAATCACGAACCATCCAGGTAAACTATAGAATAGTGAGACATATCACTATTAAACTATACAACATAGATTTTTGCGGCATCCTTCGCCTCCTGTGTTGATTTTCAACAAGTAAGAGGCTACCCTTATGGTGTTCATGCATAGAGGCGGCCTCATTCTGATTTAGAGTCAGGTGGGGCTTTTCTCTGTCTGCCTTTCGATGAATACCTGAGACAAACAGTCTCAAGCACCCACCGGAATTCTACCTTAAAATAAGCACGGACTTATTTTGATGTATTCCTAAAATATTTCTCATTTATCAATACAATTACATTCAATATAAATCAGACCATTATTAATGGTTTGCGTAATAAAACAATAGATATAAAAAAACCTGCCATATGGCAGGTTTTTATTTAACGCTTTCGTGTTACTGGAGCAGCGAAATATCCGCCACACGCAGGAAAAGCTCACGCAGTTTTTCGAGCATAGAGAGACGGTTAATACGCAGGTCTTTATCCTCGACGTTTACCATCACCTTCTCGAAGAAGGCATCGACCGGCTCACGCAGCTCTGCCAGCTCTACCAGCGCTTCCTGGTAACGCCCTGCGGCGAAGACCGGCTCCAGCTTATCGCGCAGCACCACAACCTGCATCGCCAGCGCAATCTCTTCCGGCTCTTTCAGCGTCGCAGCGTTCACGCGCTCGTTCAGCGTCTCGTCGGACTTCGCCAGGATGTTGGATACACGTTTGTTGGCTGCTGCCAGCGCAGATGCAGCCTCTAAAGTGCGGAAGTGAGACACCGCCTTCATACGCGCATCAAAGTCTGCCGGACGAGTCGGACGACGCGCCAGCACGGCCTGAATGGTGTCGACGGTGTAGCCCTGATCCTGATACCAGGCGCGGAAGCGGCCGAGCATGAAGTCGATAACATCATCAACAACTTTGCCGTTGGTCAGCTTGTCGCCATACAGACGCACCGCTTCTTCGGTGAGGGTCTGCAGATCCAGATTGAGGTTCTTCTCAACGATGATACGCAGCACGCCCAGCGCGGCACGACGCAGCGCAAACGGGTCTTTGTCGCCTTTTGGATGCTGGCCGATACCGAAGATACCCGCGAGGGTGTCCATCTTATCGGCGATCGCCAGTGCGCAGGCTACCGGGTTAGACGGCAGGTCATCACCGGCAAAGCGCGGCTGATACTGCTCGTTAAGCGCCACAGCTACATCTTCCGCTTCACCATCGTGACGCGCGTAGTGCATCCCATCACGCCCTGAGTGTCAGTGAACTCGAAGACCATGTTGGTCATCAGGTCACACTTAGACAGCAGGCCCGCACGAGTGGCATGGTTCACGTCAGCGCCAATCTGGCCGGCAATCCAGCCTGCCAGCGCCTGAATGCGGTCAGTCTTGTCGCGCAGAGTGCCCAGCTGTTGCTGGAACAGCACGGTTTGCAGACGCGGCAGGTTATCTTCCAGACGCTTTTTACGGTCGGTATTGAAGAAGAACTCGGCATCCGCCAGACGCGGACGAACGACCTTCTCGTTACCGGAGATAATCTGGGTCGGATCTTTCGATTCGATGTTCGCGACGAAGATGAAGTTTGGCAGCAGCTTGCCCGCGTTGTCGTAAACCGGGAAGTACTTCTGGTCGCCCTTCATGGTGTACACCAGCGCTTCCGCCGGTACCGCGAGGAATTTCTCTTCAAACTTCGCCGTCAGCACCACCGGCCATTCCACCAGCGAGGTGACTTCTTCCAGCAGGCTTTCACTCAGGTCAGCAACACCGCCAATCTTACGAGCCGCTTCTTCCGCGTCCGCTTTGATTTTGGCTTTACGCGCCTCGTAGTCAGCCACCACCTTGCCGCGTTCCAGCAGAATTTGCGGATACTGGTCAGCATTGTCGATAGTGAACTCAGGCTCGCCCATAAAGCGGTGGCCGCGAATAACGCGATCGGACTGAATGCCCAGGATAGTCGCCGGAATCACTTTATCGCCCAGCAGCAGGGTCACGGTGTGCACCGGGCGCACGAAGTGTACGTCGTTTGCGCCCCAGCGCATCAGCTTAGGAATGGGCAGCTTAGCCAGTGAGTTGGCAATCATGTTCGGCAGCAGCGCTTCGGTGCTTTCACCTTTAACGTGTGCGCGATACAGCAGCCATTCGCCTTTGTCAGTGGTCAGACGCTCGGCCTGATCGACGGTGATACCGCAGCCGCGCGCCCAACCTTCAGCCGCTTTGCTCGGTTTACCTTCGGCGTCGAACGCCTGGGCAATTGCCGGACCGCGTTTTTCGACTTCGCGATCCGCTTGCGCAGCCGCCAGATTTGCCACTTTCAGCGCCAGACGGCGCGGCGCAGCAAACCATTCAACTTTACCGTGCGCGAGGCCAGCGTTATCCAGCTCTGCGGTCACGTTTGCCGCAAAAGATTCCGCCAGGTTGCGCAGTGCTTTCGGTGGCAGCTCTTCAGTGCCGATTTCCACCAGAAAAGTATTCTCAGACATGGCCGCCTCTTATTTATTCTTGTTGCACATCGGGAAGCCAAGGGCTTCACGGGAAGCGTAGTAAGCTTCTGCCACTGCTTTGGTCAGGGTGCGAATGCGCAGGATATAACGCTGACGCTCGGTGACGGAAATGGCTTTACGCGCATCCAGCAGGTTAAAGCTATGGGCAGCCTTCAGAATACGCTCGTAGGCAGGGAGCGGCAGCGGGTTTTCCAGCGCCAGCAGCTGCTGGGCTTCTTTCTCATACTGCTCAAAGCAGGAGAACAGGAAGTCGACGTCGGCGTATTCGAAGTTATAGGTGGATTGCTCCACTTCGTTCTGATGGAACACGTCGCCATAGGTAGTTTTACCCAGCGGGCCATCGCTCCAGACCAGATCGTAAACGCTGTCTACGCCCTGAATGTACATGGCCAGGCGTTCCAGACCGTAGGTGATTTCACCGGTCACCGGCTTACACTCCAGGCCGCCGACCTGCTGGAAGTAGGTGAACTGCGTCACTTCCATGCCGTTCAGCCACACTTCCCAACCCAGACCCAGGCACCCAGCGTCGGGTTTTCCCAGTTGTCTTCCACGAAGCGAATGTCGTGGATGGTCGGATCCATACCCAGCTCTTTCAGCGATCCGAGGTACAGCTCCTGAATATTTTCCGGAGACGGCTTAATCACCACCTGGAACTGGTAGTAGTGCTGTAAGCGGTTCGGGTTTTCGCCATAGCGGCCATCGGTTGGACGACGGGACGGCTGCACGTAGGCAGTTGCCATCGGTTCTGGCCCCAACGCACGCAGGCAGGTCATGGGTGAGAGGTGCCCGCGCCAACTTCCATGTCCAGTGGTTGAACAATGGTGCAGCCCTGACGAGCCCAGTAATCCTGTAAGGTCAGGATCAGGCCCTGGAAGGTCCTGGTATCAAACTTTTGCATATGATTTCGTGCTGGATACGTGTGGATTTAAAGGAAGGAGTCAGTATACCGCTGGCTGCGAGATATACAGTATGAAACGGGGTTGTTTAGGGAAAATTGGGAAAAACAGGCCGGATTTTGCTGCTACCGGGCCTGTTTTAACGCATTGAGAGGTGTAAAAAGCCGCCGTCCGCGTCGAATGAACAGACAAAACTCTCATTACGTGCCGTATAGCCACGCAGCTCATAGCTGCCCTGGAAACGTTCAAATCCAGTCACGTCTATCTTTTGCGCCGCCGTATTATAACGTGCCGCCGCGTTGTCTTTGCAGAGCTGCTCCATGCTCAGCGAGCGCGCAGGATTGATTTTCGCGCTTTGCGTTTTTTGCGCCACCGGCGGTTCAGCCGACGAGCATCCGCCAGCAGAATTAGCACCAATAAAGCAGAGAGAGACTTCATCATCATTATTTATCTTACCGGGATGTTATTTTAGGCTGTACCCTTTCACACTTCCGCATTGTGCGAATCTCACCAAAACTCCACAAGCACAGAGTGCAAAACTCAGAATTATCCAGTGAAATAGCGGCCGCGGCAGCGTGGTCTGAATATATTTATAGCGGAGATTAGGGCATCTGATGCAAGAAAAAATTAGCTGGATTGATAACTTACGCGGTATTGCCTGCCTGATGGTGGTGATGATCCATACCACGACCTGGTTTGTGACCCACCCGCACGACATCAGCCCGCTCAGCTGGGATCTGGCTAACATTCTGAACTCTGCCTCGCGCGTTAGCGTACCGCTGTTTTTTATGATCTCCGGCTACCTGTTTTTTGGCCCGCGCAGCGCACAGCCGCGCCATTTCCTGCGCATTGCGCTCTGCCTGGTGTTCTACAGCGCGCTCGCGCTACTCTTCATTGCCGCCTTTACCCATATCAACCTTGAGACATCGCTGAAGAACCTGCTGCAAAAGCCGGTTTTCTACCATCTGTGGTTTTTCTTCGCCATCATGGTGATTTATCTGGTTTCACCGCTGATTGAGGTCAAAGCCATCAGCGGCAAAATGCTGTTAGCGCTGATGGTAGTCATCGGTATTGTCGCGAACCCAAACACGCCGCCACTCAAAACCGACGGCGCAACCTGGCTGCCGGTGAACCTGTACATCAACGGCGATACCTTTTACTACGTGCTTTATGGCCTGCTTGGCCGAGCGCTTGGCATGATGGAGACCAGCCGCAAGGGCTGACGTGGATCTGCGGCCTGCTGTTTGCCGCCGGAGTCGGCATTATTTCGCGCGGCACGCTGCATGAGTTGCAATGGCGCGGTAACTTTGGCGACACCTGGTACGTCTACTGCGGTCCCATGGTGTTTCTCTGTGCGACATCGCTATTCATTGTGATTAAAAACACGCTCAACCAACGTGTTCTGCCGGGATTAGGCTTCATTTCTCGCCATTCTCTGGGCATCTATGGGTTTCACGCCTTTATCATTTACCTTCTACGCAGCTGGAATATCGATCTCAAAAACTGGCCCGCGCTGGATATTCTATGGGTGTTTGCGATAACCCTGACGGGCAGCCTCTTGCTCTCAATTGCGCTCCAGCGCGTGGATAAGCGCAAACTGGTCAGCTAGCGCACTCTCGCTGCGGCCACCGCGCCGCGCCGTACATACAGGCAAACCATGCCACCACGGCGAGGCATTCGTAAGTCAACGCCAGCGGCATATTCCAGACGCCAAGCAGCAGTAAACCAGATGCCAGCAACAGCACCAAACGACACAGGCCGGCAAACCGGGCATCCGCCGCCTGGCGATGGGCCGCAATAGCAAAAACGCCCATAACCAGCATCGCCAGAAAATAGGCTTTATCTTCTAACTGTGGACAGCCCAGCCAGATGCATACCAGATATAGCAGTATCCCCATGCTTAGGGCCAGACGCGGCAATGTGATGATGTTTTCCATAACGTAGCTCCTTTATCCATAGCACCACCATTATCACCGCTGATTTATTTTTAACATCAGAGCAACACAGCAAAAGCGCTAGTTTCGGAATATATAAAGAGGCGCGGCCAGTGGAAATCGAAGGGAAACACCCGCGCCGAACTGACGCGGGAGGGGAGCACGATCAGGACATTAATGGCAGCAGATGCTGATAAATCTGGCGGAACGTCTCGCGCTGCGGCGCATAATGCGCAACGCGTTCAGAGTCCGGGTGATGTTCCTGCTCCAGCGCCAGCTGCGGCAGAAGGTCAGCATAAGGACGATCTTTATGGATGGCCAGCTGTGCCAGACGCGCTGCACCCAGCGCCGGACCGACGTCGCCACCGGTGCGATAATCCAGTTGCTTGCCGCAAATATCCGCCAGCATTTGCCGCCACCAGGCGCTACGCGCGCCACCGCCGATGAGCGTAATCCTTTTCGGTTCCACGCCGCAGGCGTGTACCACATCCATGCCGTCAGCCAGCGCAAAGCCTACGCCCTCCAGCACCGCACGAGCCAGCTCGGCCGGACCATGTTGATGGGTTAGCCCGAAGAACACGCCCTTTGCCTGCGGATTATTGTGCGGCGTACGCTCGCCGGAGAGATAGGGCAGGAACCACACCGGCCCTGCGTTAACATCAGCCTTTTCCGCAGCCGCAATCAGCGCGGGAACTGTCCCCAGACCGGTTAACTTCGCCGCCCAGTCCAGACAAGATGCGGCACTAAGCATCACCGACATCAGGTGCCAGCGACCTGGCAGCGCATGGCAGAAACTGTGCACCGCGCTTTCCGGTTTACTGAGGAAACCTTCACTAACCGCGAAGTAAACGCCTGAAGTCCCTAATGAAAGCATCGCCTGGCCCGCGTCCGCCATGCCGACGCCCACGGCCCCAGCTGCATTATCGCCACCGCCAGCCACTACCGGCACAGCAGGCATATTCCACGCGCTGGCGACTGACGCCAGCAAGTGCCCGGTCACATCGCAGCCTTCAAACAGTGCGGGCATGTTATCGCGGGTTAATTGGCAAGCAGCGAGCATCTCATCGCTCCAGTCTCGCTTCGCCACGTCCATCCACATCGTACCCGCCGCATCCGACATATCGCTGGCGAAATCGCCGGTCATACGCAGACGCAGATAATCTTTCGGCAGCAGCACTTTATCTACCTGGCGGAAAATCTCCGCTTCGTGACGCTGAACCCACAGCAGCTTCGGCGCCGTGAAGCCAGGCATCATCAGGTTGCCGGTAATTTTACGTGAGGCTTTTACCTGCTCTTCCAGCAGTTGGCACTCCTGCGCGCAGCGGCCATCGTTCCACAAAATCGCCGGGCGCAATACGCGCTGTTGCTTATCCAGCAGCGTCGCGCCGTGCATCTGCCCGGCAATCCCGAGGGCTTTCACCCCTTGCAGGCTATGCTGCTGACCAAGCCCTTTCATTGCGCGATCCGTCGCCTGCCACCAGTGCTCTGGATCCTGCTCAGACCACAGTGGATGAGGACGGGAAACCGTCAGTTTTTCCGTTTGCGAGGCCAACACGGCACCCTGCTCATCAAGCAGAATTGCCTTAACGCCAGACGTGCCTAGATCTATGCCGATATACATCGCAACTGCTCCTTTAGGTGGTACGATGCCCGGAAGCTTGCGCCCGGCATGGTGTACGGCATTAACCGGAATTACTTGTCGAACAGGTAGTGATTGACCAGCCCTTCCAGCAGCTCCTGATGGCCGCTCTGGTGCTGCGGCGCCAGCTGATTCTGCTCAGCATATTTCGCCAGATCCTGCAGCGACATTTGCCCTTTGAGAATCTGCTGACCCAGCTCGCCGTTCCAGCCGGCATAGCGTTTCGCGACGCGTTTATCCAGCTCGCCGCCTTCAATCATGCGTGCCGCGACTTTCAGCGACAGCGCCATGGTATCCATCGCGCCAATATGGCCATAGAACAGGTCATATTTGTCCGTGCTCTGACGACGGACTTTGGCGTCGAAGTTCAGACCGCCGGTGGTGAATCCACCCGCTTTCAGAATTTCATACATCACCAGCGCGTTTTCTTCCACGCTGTTCGGGAACTGGTCGGTATCCCAGCCCAGCTGCGGGTCGCCGCGGTTGGCATCGACAGAGCCAAACAGGCCCAGCGCGATAGCGGTGGCGATTTCGTGATGGAACGAGTGGCCCGCCAGCGTGGCGTGGTTCGCTTCGATGTTCAGCTTGATCTCTTTCTCCAGACCGAACTGTTTCAGGAAGCCATACACGGTTGACGCATCGTAATCGTACTGGTGCTTGGTCGGTTCCTGCGGTTTTGGCTCAATCAACAGCGTACCCTGGAAGCCGATTTTGTGTTTGTGCTCAACAACCATCTGCATAAAGCGGCCAATCTGCTCGCGCTCCTGACGCAGGTCGGTATTCAGCAGAGTTTCATAGCCTTCACGGCCGCCCCACAGCACGTAGTTTTCGCCGCCCAGTTTATGCGTTGCGTTCATCGCGGTGAACACCTGCGTCGCCGCCCAGCTAAACACTTCCGGATCCGGGTTCGTCGCCGCGCCTGCGCCGTAGCGCGGGTTGGTAAAGCAGTTCGCGGTGCCCCACAGCAGCTTCACGCCGCTCTGCTGCTGTTTCTCCGCCAGCACATCGACCATCTGCGCAAAGTTGTTCAGATATTCTTTCAGGCTCGCGCCTTCCGGGGAGACGTCCACGTCATGGAAGCAGTAGTAAGGCACGTTCAGCTTGTGGAAGAATTCAAAAGCGACATCTGCCTTGCGTTTTGCAAGCTCGATGGCTTCGCCAGGTTGCTGCCATGGACGATTAAAGGAGCCGACACCAAACATGTCCGCGCCGTTCCAGCAGAAGGTATGCCAGTAGCAGGCGGCGAAGCGCAGGTGATCTTCCATACGTTTGCCCAGCACCAGTTCGTCCGGGTTGTAGTGGCGGAACGCCAGCGGGTTTTCGGTTTTTGGGCCTTCGAAACGAACGCGATCCAGTTGGTCGAAATATGCTTGCATAATGAACTCCATAATCTGACAGGCGGCGAGGAATAATTCGTCTGGTCATAGTGAATTCTGAATGGCGGTCGCTCAATTACGTTATTTCACACTGCTATTAAGAGAATCCACAAATGTGCGCTAGCTCGCAAAATAAAATGGAATCAACCTCATTTCATGTACGCAATTTTTTCAGTCTCTATTTTGAAAATCAGATCGCGGTCATAAATCAGCAATTAAACGAAATATCGTAATAGGAAGATAAAAATCTGTAATTGCCAGCCGCCGCCTCCATGTTAAAAAATTGCTGCGAGTTAAGTCATCTCTGTTTCTTTTATCGCCAATCTCATCACCTTATCCCTACAAAAGGCATTACGATTATGAAGATAAAGAACCTTTGCCTCACTCTCTGCGCCTCATTGTTCCTCACCAGCATGGCGAGCAGCGCCAAAGAAGTTAAGATCGGTATGGCCATTGATGACCTGCGCCTCGAACGCTGGCAAAAAGACCGCGATATTTTTGTTAACAAAGCCGAGCAGCTTGGCGCACAGGTTTTTGTGCAGTCAGCCAACGGCAATGAAGAAACGCAAATGTCGCAGATCGAAAATATGATCAACCGTGGCGTAGACGTCCTTGTCATTATTCCTTATAACGGCCAGGTACTTAGCAACGTCATTAAAGAAGCGAAACAGGAAGGCATTAAAGTATTAGCTTATGATCGTATGATAAATAATGCTGATATCGATTTTTATATTTCCTTCGATAACGAAAAAGTCGGCGAAATGCAGGCTCAGAGCCTGGTCAACCAGGTTCCTCAGGGAATTATTTCCTGATGGGCGGCTCGCCGGTTGATAATAATGCCAAGCTGTTCCGCGCCGGTCAGATGAAAGTATTAAAACCATATATTGATGATGGCAAAATTAAAGTCGTCGGCGATCAATGGGTTGACGGTTGGCTGCCGGAAAACGCCCTCAAGATTATGGAAAATGCCCTCACCGCCAATAACAACAAAATTGACGCGGTTGTCGCGTCTAACGACGCGACGGCAGGCGGCGCAATTCAGGCGTTAAGCGCGCAAGGCCTGGCGGGTAAGGTGGCCATTTCCGGCCAGGATGCAGACCTGGCGGGGGTGAAACGTATCCTCAATGGCACCCAGACCATGACCGTATATAAACCGATTACCCTGCTGGCAAACAGCGCCGCTGAGATTGCCGTCGAACTAGGTAATGGCCAACAGCCCAAATCGGATGCCACGCTCAATAACGGGCTGAAAGACGTTCCGTCGCGCCTGTTAACCCCTATCGAAGTCAATAAAACCAACATTGACGATACCGTTGTGAAAGACGGTTTCCATAAGAAGAGTGAACTCTGAATAGTATGCCCGGCTATAAGGCCGGGGCAGCGTAGCCACCGGATATATCCGGTAGCCAGGCTTACGTGGAGCACAAGTACTTATGTCGTATTTACTTGAAATGAAGAGCATTACCAAAACCTTCGGGTGGTTAAGGCTATCGATAATGTCAGCCTGAGATTAAACCCAGGCGAAGTTGTTTCGCTGTGTGGCGAAAACGGCTCCGGCAAATCGACCTTAATGAAGGTACTTTGCGGTATTTATCCGCATGGTAGCTATGATGGGGAGATTATTTTCGCCGGCGAGACGCTACAGCCGACGCACATTCGCGACACCGAACGTAAAGGTATTGCCATTATTCACCAGGAACTGGCGCTGGTTAAGCATTTGACCGTGCTGGAAAATATTTTTCTTGGCGCGGAAATCAGCCGCCATGGCGTGCTCGATTACGACACCATGACCCTGCGCTGCGAAAAGCTGCTGGCCCAGGTCAATCTCGCGATTTCGCCCGATACCCGCGTCGGTGATTTGGGCCTTGGACAGCAGCAGTTGGTCGAAATAGCCAAAGCGCTCAACAAACAGGTGCGCCTGCTGATCCTCGACGAACCCACCGCATCGCTGACCGAGCAGGAGACTGCCGTCCTGCTGGATATCATCCGCGATCTACAAAACCACGGCATCGCCTGTATCTATATTTCGCACAAGCTGAATGAAGTCAAAGCCATATCCGACACGATCTGCGTGATCCGCGACGGCCAGCATATCGGCACCCGCGACGCCAGCAACATGACGGAAGACGACATCATCACCATGATGGTTGGCCGCGAGCTGACGGCGCTCTACCCCAGCGAACCGCATACCGCGGGCGAGGAGATCCTGCGCGTCGAACACCTGACCGCATGGCATCCGGTTAACCGTCATATTAAACGGGTTAACGATATTTCCTTCAGCCTCAAACGCGGCGAGATCCTCGGCATTGCCGGGTTAGTCGGCGCAGGTCGCACCGAGGCGGTACAGTGTCTGTTTGGCGTCTGGCGGGGCCGCTGGGAGGGCGTGTTTTTATCGACGGTAAGCAGGTTGATATCCGTAACTGCCAGCAGGCGATCGGCCACGGCATTGCGATGGTGCCGGAAGACCGCAAAAAAGACGGCATCGTGCCGGTCATGGCGGTAGGCAAGAATATCACGCTGGCCGCACTCAACGACTTCAGCGGAGCATTGAGCAGCCTCGACGATGCCAAAGAACAGCAGTGTATCCTGCAATCAATACAACGGCTGAAGGTGAAAACCTCTTCGCCGGAGCTGGCCATTGGGCGCCTGAGCGGCGGCAACCAGCAGAAGGCGATACTGGCCCGCTGTCTGTTATTAAACCCACGCATCCTGATTCTTGATGAACCCACGCGCGGCATCGACATCGGCGCGAAATATGAAATCTACAAGCTTATCAATCAACTGGTGCAGCAAGGCATTGCCGTCATCGTTATCTCGTCGGAGCTACCGGAAGTGCTGGGGCTCAGCGACCGGGTGCTGGTCATGCACGAAGGGAAACTCAAAGCTAACCTGGTGAACCATAACCTGACTCAGGAAAATGTGATGGAAGCCGCCTTAAGGAGCGAACGCCATGTCGAAAAACAATCCGTCTGAAATGAAACTGGCCGCCCCAGCGACATCCCCGGCGCTGCGGCTAAAATCCCTGAACTTACAGGTTTTTGTCATGATCGCGGCCATTATTGTGATCATGCTGTTTTTCACCTGGACCACCGACGGCGCTTACCTGAGCGCGCGTAACGTCTCCAACCTGCTGCGCCAGACCGCCATTACCGGCATTCTGGCCGTGGGCATGGTGTTTGTGATTATCTCGGCTGAGATAGACCTTTCCGTCGGCTCGATGATGGGCCTGTTGGGGGAGCGGCGGCGATTTTCGACGTCTGGCTCGGCTGGCCGCTACCGCTCACCATTATCGTGACGCTGGCGATGGGCTGGTACTTGGCGCATGGAACGGATGGTGGGTGGCCTATCGTAAGGTGCCCTCCTTTATCGTCACCCTCGCCGGGATGCTGGCGTTTCGCGGCATCTTGATTGGCATCACCAACGGCACCACCGTGTCGCCCACCAGCGCAGCGATGTCGCAAATTGGTCAGAGCTATCTACCAGACGGCATCGGTTTTACCTTTGGCGCCGTCGGGCTGATGGCGTTCATCGCCTGGCAATGGCGTGGCAGAGTGCGCCGCCAGTCGATGGGCTGTCAACGCCTGCCTCCACTGGTGTAGTGGGCCGTCAGGCGCTGACGGCAGTGATCGTACTGGGGCTATCTGGCTATTGAATGATTATCGTGGCGTTCCGACACCGGTGCTGCTGCTGACGCTGCTGCTGCTCGGCGGCATGTTTATGGCTACCCGCACCGCCTTTGGTCGCCGTATCTACGCCATCGGCGGCAACATTGAAGCCGCACGCCTCTCCGGTATTAACGTTGAGCGTAACAAACTGGCAGTATTCGCCATTAATGGTCTGATGGTGGCCATTGCCGGTCTGATTCTGAGCTCACGTCTTGGCGCTGGCTCACCGTCGGCGGGAACATCGCCGAGCTGGATGCCATCGCAGCCTGCGTGATCGGCGGAACCAGCCTGGCGGGCGGCGTGGGCAGCGTTGCCGGTGCGGTGATGGGGCATTTATTATGGCGTCGCTCGACAACGGAATGAGCATGATGGACGTGCCCACTTTCTGGCAATATATCGTGAAAGGTGCGATTTTATTGCTTGCCGTATGGATGGACTCAGCGACCAAACGGCGTGCGTAATTGCCTGTCCGTGGTGTTGCCGAATCAGTATCCGGCAACACCTCTCATGATTCGCGAGGAACCCTGAACCATGTTTGGAAAACGTCACCGCGTGACGCTGTTATTCAACGCCAACAAAGCCTTCGACCGTCAGGTGGTTGAAGGCGTCGGCGAATATTTGCAGGCGTCGCAGTCCGAGTGGGATATCTTCATTGAGGAAGATTTCCGCGCACGAATCGAAAACATCAAAGAGTGGCTGGGAGACGGCGTCATCGCCGACTATGACGACCCCACCATTGAAGCGCTGCTTACCGATGTGGACGTCCCCATCGTTGGCGTTGGCGGCTCCTATCACCGCCAGGAACAGTATCCACCCGTTCACTACATCGCGACCGACAACTACGCGCTGGTTGAAAGCGCTTTTTTGCATCTTAAAGAAAAAGGCGTCCACCGTTTCGCTTTCTACGGCCTGCCCACCGCCAGCGGCAAGCGCTGGGCCGAGGAGCGCGAATACGCGTTCAGCCAGATTGTCGCCAAAGAAAAATACCGCGGCGTTATCTATCAGGGCCAGGAAACCGCGCCGGAGAACTGGCAGCACGCACAAAATCGTTTGGCCGATTGGCTGCAAACCCTGCCGCCGCAAACCGGCATTATTGCCGTTACCGATGCCCGCGCCCGTCATGTTCTACAGGCTTGCGAGCATTTACATATTCCGGTGCCAGAAAAACTGTGCGTCATCGGTATTGATAACGAAGAATTAACCCGCTATCTCTCCCGCGTGGCGCTCTCGTCAGTCGCCCAAGGGGCAAGGCAGATGGGATACCAGGCGGCCAAACTCATACAGCGCCTGCTCGACAATGAAGTCTTGCCGTTACAGCGGGTGCTGGTGCCGCCGATGCGCGTGATGGAACGACGTTCAACGGACTATCGTTCCCTGAACGATCCTGCCGTCATTCAGGCCATGCACTACATCCGTAATAACGCCTGCAAGGGATTAAAGTTGAACAGGTGCTGGACGCCGTCGGCATCTCGCGATCGAATCTGGAGAAGCGCTTTAAAGAGGAAGTCGGTGAGACCATTCACGCCGTGATCCACAGCGAAAAGCTGGAAAAGGCGCGCAGCCTGCTGGTTTCTACATCGTTGTCAATTAATGAAATTTCGCAGATGTGCGGCTATCCGTCGCTGCAGTATTTCTATTCGGTGTTCAAAAAAGAGTACGACACCACGCCTAAAGAGTATCGCGAGCAGCACAGCGAGGCGCTGATTCAAGCCTGACCCCGCCCACAAAAAAGGCCTTCCGATGGAAGGCCTTTTTGATATTCAGCAGCGATTACATATGTGCCGCAATCAGACGCTGGTTATCCTGGTACATCGCGAACAGGTAATCGTTGTAGCGCGACCCCTTGGTGGAATAACCTTTCAGCTTATGAATCATCGCGGTAGCGGTGACTTCCTGATCCGTTTTACGCAACTGGGCGCGTGATTTACGGAACGAGGCATAGGCCGGATGCGTATTCAGGTTAGTGGCGTAAGCCTGAACAGACTCTTTCACCGAGCTAAACCGGGTGTAGCCGTTCATCGAACCGGAGCCACAGCTTCTGCCGCACTTCATGCCGAACAGATTATTGTTATTGCGCGCCAGCTTAGACGTACCCCAACCGCTTTCGGCGGCGGCCATCGTGGCGACCATGCTACCCGGAATAATATCGACGCGCTCAAGCAGCGTGTTCCACGGCACCTTACGGGTGTTGCCGTTCCAGCTGACTTTGTAGCGTGCGGCGATATCTTTCAGGCGCGCACGTTCAGACGGCGACCAACGGCCTTCGTACTGTTTGGAAACCAACCAGTTACGATCCGCCGTAATGGCAGCATTTTGACTTGTGATATAAGGCATTACCGTCCGGAGAAACGCTCTTTTCCTTGGGGTTCCGGAAGGGTATTTTCGCAAATCAGGAAGTGAACTACTCTTTACACTATTGCGAGAATACTCTTGTTTACTGCTGGCCTTATTAAAACTTGTCTTTGTTACCGAGGCTTTTTGATGCTTTGTTACCGTGTGTGTTTTTGCGAACACCCCACCTGAAAATGTGCAGATGAGTAACATTAGTATCGCGGCCCCATATCGTCGAATGGGAGTCGATGTCATTAGGTCTCCTGGTCGGATGCAATCATTCCAACGCCTTCTTATTTCATAAAATTGAGAGCTTAATCTCAAATTATAGCAAAAATAGCCCGTCAACGCACGCTTAAGAAATAGTCCGATTCCTAAACGAGCAAACGGACGCGATTCAGCATAAGACAAATTGCGCAGACAAAATGCCGGGGACATCTCATTTTAGCTCATTTTTTGACCGTCATCACTCAGCCCTTTTTCTCCTCCTTCGCGAAGGATGAGTACAGCGGAGTCACCTGCTGGCACACTGGGAAAAACACGTTCTGGCACAGGATAACGCTATGAAGCTTGCCGCCCTTGTACCGCTACTGATTCCCGCTTTTGCCAGTGCCGCCAGCTGGACCGCGCAGGATTTCCCAGTCTTTTCCGCCGATGGGACGGGGAAGTTCACCAGTCAAAAAACGCTCACAAAGGGTACCCGTCCTCTGAGGGTGAATCTTGAGCAACAGTGCTGGCAGCCCTCTGGCGCCATTCGTCTTAACCAGATGCTGTCGCTCGAACCATGCCAGGGCGATGCGCCACAGTGGCGGCTGTTCCGCGACGGCAGCTATACGCTAGAGATTGATACCCGCTCCGGCACGCCCACGCTGACTATCTCCGTGCAAAGCGCGGCCGAAAGCCACAGTGCGCAAGTTAACGTTCGCCAATGTCCACGCTGGGACGGTAAGCCGTTGACGCTGGATGTCAGTCAGACCTTTGCTGAGGGCAGCCGGGTGCGCGATTTTTATAGCGGGAAGACCGCCGTCGTCACGCAGGGCAAAATTACGCTACAGCCCGCAGAAAACAGCAATGGCCTGCTGCTGCTGGAAAGCGCCGACATCATCGCCACGTCACCGTTCAGCTGGCATAACGCGACCGTTTACTTCGTGCTTACCGACCGCTTTGTCAACGGCGATCCCAGCAATGACAACAGCTATGGGCGCCATAAAGACGGTATGCAGGAAATCGGCACCTTCCACGGCGGCGATCTTAAGGGCCTGACCAGCAAGCTCGACTATCTGCAAAAGCTGGGCGTCAATGCGCTGTGGATCAGCTCGCCGCTCGAGCAGATTCACGGCTGGGTGGGCGGCGGCACCAAAGGGGATTTCCCGCACTACGCCTACCACGGCTACTACACTCAGGACTGGACACGGCTCGACGCCAATATGGGGACCGAAGATGACTTGCGCACACTGGTGGATGGCGCGCACCAGCGCGGCATCCGTATCCTCTTTGACGTGGTCATGAACCATACTGGCTATGCCACGCTGGCGGATATGCAGGAGTATCAGTTCGGGGCGCTATACCTGAAAGGCGATGAGATAACGAAAACGCTGGGCCAGCACTGGACAGACTGGAAGCCCGGCGCGGGGCAAAGCTGGCACAGCTTTAACGACTACATCAACTTCAGCGACAAAGCCGCATGGGAGAAATGGTGGGCAAGACGTGGATCCGCACCGATATTGGCGACTACGACAACCCTGGTTTCGATGACTTGACCATGTCGCTGGCGTTTCTGCCCGATCTGAAAACAGAATCGACGACCCGAGCGGGCTGCCAAATTTCTATCAACACAAAACGGATACCCACGCCCGTGCCGTCGACGGTTTTACACCGCGTGACTACCTCACCCACTGGCTCAGCCAATGGGTACGCGACTACGGCATTGACGGCTTCCGCGTCGATACCGCCAAGCACGTTGAGCTGGCGGCCTGGCAGCAGCTCAAATCGCAGTCGGTTGATGCACTGGCAGCCTGGAAAAAGGCTAATCCACAAAAAGCGATGGACGATGCGCCATTCTGGATGACGGGTGAAGCCTGGGGCCATGGAGTGATGCAAAGTGATTACTACCGACACGGCTTTGACGCGATGATCAACTTTGATTATCAGGATCAGGCCGCAAAGGCCAGCGACTGCCTGGCCAACATCGACCCGATCTGGCAGCAAATGGCCGATAAGCTGCAAAGCTTTAACGTCCTGAGCTACCTTTCATCGCATGATACGCGACTGTTCCGTGAGCAAGGCGACAACGCCGCCGAACTCCTGCTGCTCGCACCGGGCGCAGTGCAAATCTTTTACGGCGACGAGTCTAATCGCCCGTTTGGCCCAACGGGTTCTGACCCTCTGCAAGGCACGCGTTCATCAATGAACTGGCAGGATGTCGCCGGAAAATCCGCCGCCACGCTGGCGCACTGGCAAAAACTGGGGCAGTTCCGCGCACGTCATCCGGCGATTGGTGAAGGAAAACAAGCCACGCTGTCGCTCTCTCAGGGCTACGGGTTTGTACGGGAACACGGCGAGGACAAAGTCATGGTGGTCTGGGCCGGTAAGCACTAATTTATACTCCTCCAGGCCCGCGGTTTAATTGCGGGCCTTGGCAGAATAAACAACTGCTAATTTCGCCATTTTTCACTTTATCCACTAAAGCCCCTGCATTAGCGCCATTTGCACCACATCGTGAGTGGCGTTATCGTTACCCACTTCACAGAACAAGCAATAGAAATCCGGCTATGACATTTTCACTTTTCGGCGACAAATTCACCCGTCATTCAGGCATTACCCGCCTGATGGAAGACCTCAACGACGGTTTACGCACCCCTGGCGCCATCATGCTTGGCGGCGGTAACCCGGCCCAGATCCCAGAAATGAATGATTATTTTAATCATCTACTGGCGGAGATGCTGGAAAGCGGCAAAGTTTCAGAAGCGCTGTGCAATTACGACGGTCCGCAGGGGAAAAATGAACTGCTGGTCGCGTTAGCCGATATGCTGCGTAATGAATTAGGTTGGGATATTGGACCACAGAATATTGCACTAACAAATGGCAGCCAAAGCGCGTTTTTCTACTTGTTCAACCTGTTTGCTGGTCGTCGTGCCGACGGTACCACTCGTAAGGTCCTGTTCCCACTCACGCCGGAGTATATTGGCTATGCCGACTCGGGTTTAGAAGATGATCTTTTCGTCTCGACTCGCCCACACATTGAGCTGCTGCCAGAAGGTCAGTTTAAGTATCACGTCGATTTCGAAAATCTGCCCATTGGCAAAGATACCGGGATGATCTGCGTTTCACGCCCGACCAACCCGACGGGTAACGTCATCACCGATGATGAACTGAAACAGCTGGATGTGCTCGCACATCAGCACGGCGTGCCGCTGGTTATCGATAATGCTTACGGGGTACCTTTCCCGGGCATTATTTTCAGCGAAGCGACGCCGCTGTGGAACCCAAATATCGTGCTGTGTATGAGCCTGTCTAAACTTGGCCTGCCGGGTAGCCGCTGCGGCATCATCATCGCAGATGAAAAAATTATCACCGCCATCAGCAACATGAACGGCATTATCAGCCTCGCCCCGGCGGGATTGGCCCAGCCATCATGTGCGAAATGATCAAACGCCACGATTTACTGCGTCTGTCAGATACGATCATCAAGCCGTTTTACTACCAGCGCGTGCAGGAAACTATTGCCACTATCCGCCGCTATTTGCCGGAAGAGCGTTGCCTAATCCACAAACCCGAAGGCGCGATTTTCCTGTGGCTATGGTTTAAAGACCTGCCGATTACCACCGAGACACTCTACCAGCGTCTGAAAAAACGCGGCGTATTGATGGTGCCTGGCGATTTCTTCTTCCCGGGTCTGGATAAACCCTGGGAACACACTCACCAGTGCATGCGAATGAACTACGTGCCGGCCCAGATAAAATTGAAGCCGGTGTGAAAATTCTTGCGGAAGAAATTGAGTTAGCCTGGCGCGAACATCAATAATATACAATATATCGGCCTCAAATATCAGAGGCCGATATTTTCCGTGATCTCCGCTGTTATTTTAAAAACTCACACCAAAAAGTCTCACGCACCTTTCCGCTCGGATTACTCCCAATTTATAGCGTTATTTCATTAGCGCTACACATTTAAAACCATTATTCATTCCGGCTTAATATGTTAAAAATGAAGTAACAGCATGTTTCCTATGCGCATATTAATTTACATAGCAGACTTTGTTTATCCTTAAATAAAATCAGATTTATTCAGCCTTTCGTATGAAAAAAAACGCAGCATGCAAGGCTTAATTTTCTACTTACACTGATTAATACGCACTCGGCGTTTTAACTGGTGGAGTATGGTTATGAACTCTAAAAACGTTAGCCATTTAAGCATTATTGCTATGGCGGTTCTTATTGCATTCTCACTCTCCGCCTGTAGCGGTAGCGGCGGGGGCTCTCATTCAACGGCTAAAAACGGCAGCACCCAGGGCAGCGGCTCTGGCGGTAGCGATGGTAGTGGTTCTGGTGGCAGTGGTTCCGACGGTAGTGGTTCCGGTGGCAGTGGCTCCGGTGGCAGTGGCTCCGGTGGCAGCGGCTCTGGCGGTAGTGGTTCCGGAGGCAGCGGTTCCGGTGGCAATGGATCTGGCGGCGGCACTGGAACAACGGCCAATAATTCAGTGAGCAGTATCATCGGCGAAACCGGTAAAGCAGTTTCGGGGTCGGTGATACGCTGGGTGGGCTGGGAAGCCAGTTAACCACCACCACTGGCAACAACCCAGTCACCTCGACCATCTCCACCACGGTAAGCGGTGTGGGTAACGCTGTCGATACACTCGGGACCGGCGTCACCAACGGGATTGGCAACTCGTCAAACACTAACGGCGTAGGAACCACTTTGCAGGGTACGACCAACACGGTCACCGTGCTGGGTAACACGGTATCGAGCGTAGGGACCGGGTTATCGAGCGGCACTTCCAGTACACCCGTCGCGGGGTAACCGGCGTGGTCGGAAGCGTCGTTAACAGCACAGGCCAAATCGTCAGCGGGACAGGTACTGGATTGACCAGCACTCTGCAAAGCCCTGGCGTAACGGCGGCAACAACCGGCGTCACTTCCGTGGTTAATAATACCCTGTCCGGCGTACAGGGCGTCACTCAAGGCGTGGGGACCACGACAGGATTAGGCACCCCGGTTAACGGTCTGCTGACTCAGGTCGGGACTACAGTGAGCGGTGTGGGTAGCCAGGTTGGCACCACCTCTCCGGCACTGAGCGGTGTAGGCCAGGTCGTCTCCAGCGTTGGCAACATCGTCACTGATGCTGGAGGCCTGGTGAAACCAACCGCTACCAGTACCGGAGGCTCTTCCGGCGGCACTACCGGAACCAGCGGCGGCCTGCTGGCTAACGTCACGGGAAGCCTGAACGTAAGCACAACTACCAATACCAGCACCAGCAGTACAGGAACAACCAGCGCAGGAACCAGCGGTGGCGCCTTAGGGGTTTAAGCGGTCTACTCGGCGGGTTAACAACACAAAGATAAGCTATATATTTATTAATGCCTTCCGTGCCCCGCAATGGGGCACGTTTTTCAGCAGAATAACAATAATTATCCTTGCACAATAAAACACACAAGGAATGCGCCATGAAAACGACCCTGGTTTATGCGCTATCGGGGTTTTTCTGCTTAATATTGCCCGAGCAGACACATTACCCGCATTGATTGACCCTAATAACCCAGCCAAAGCAGAAAATAGTAACACACCACAAGCCCTGCGGCGGCGGCCCAAGTTTAAGCGTAAGCGTGCCCAAAAATAAACTAACACCTGAAACGTTGATTAAAGTAGACCATATTCAATTTATTGGTGGAACTGTATATCCCTTAAAAGAGTTATTACGCCCTTTTGTTCCCTATGCGCATAAACAAGTGCCGCTAAAAACGCTGATTGGTCTGGTTAATGATATTACGTTGCGCTATCGCGCCGACGGTTATCCACTCTCTTATGCCTGGCTTCCGGATAACAACTTTCAGGATGGTATGCTGAAGATTGTTCTGGTGGAGGGCTATGTCGCGCACAGCGATATTAAAAGTAACAACCCCAATATTGCCGAACGCCTCAAGCGTCTGGCGGCAAAAATCATGGCGGAGAAGCCGCTCACTCAGAACACCTTCGACCGCTATACCCAACTGATGACACGCACGCCGGGCGTGCGCGTTGATGCCAACGCGCAGCTGCCGCAGAATATCTACGGCGCCGCCGCGATGCAGGCCGTGGGTATGCAGCCGCATATCTGGGATATCTCTTCAACCATTGACACCCGTCGCAGCCAGAATATGGCGTTCGTCAATGGTTCACTTAGTAACTTAACCAGCTACGGCGATCAACTTGGGGTCGCCACATTGATCCCACTCGATAATTCGACGCGCAAATCTTACCTCGGGTTGAACTACCAGCAGTTCCTGACGGATGAAGGGCTGATGATGCAGCTCAAGGGCAGCTTTTATCGCGAGGATCCGCGCGACTATTCGCGTCTGCTGAACTTCCCCGGCGGGTATTTAGACTCACGCCAGAAAACCACCCAATACAACGGCGGCGCGATGTTCAGCTATCCGGTGATTTTAACCGGTAAGCGGCAGTTCAATATCAACGGCGGGATGGATTACACCGACCGCCGTAACGACAATCATATTCGCGCCATCGTTAATGAGCAGGAAGTCCTGGGCGTGACGCAAAAATCACATGTCCGCTACCCTGCCCTCGAACTCGGAATGAACGGCTTTCAGGCCTTCGACCGTGCCAGCATTAACGGTAAGCTGACGCTGCGTCAGGGATTAACGCCTCTTCGCTGGCCGACGCCGCGCCGGTACAGGGCAACGATCTCTCGTTTACCCTGTGGAAAAGCAATATTGATGCGGCGTGGATGATCACGGATACCTGGCGTCTCTCTACCTCGCTGGAAGGGGATTGGTCAGATAACGATTTGCCCGAGCCAGAGCGTGTCAGCTTCGGCGCCCAGCGCTTTGGACGTGGCTACCAGGATGGCGAAGCCAGCGGTGACTACGGTTATGGTGGGCAGCTTGAGTTGCGCTATCTGCACCAGCGTAAAGAGAGCACATGGATTGCCACGGTACAGCCTTACGTGCTGGCCGATACCGCGCAAACGTGGTTCAACACGCCGGGGTTACCGCATCAGCGGCTGGCATCGGTGGCAACCGGGGTGATGGTTGGCGACAACAAGCATTACAGCGTTACGGTCGAGGCAGCGCGCCCGGTCGGTGATATGCCAACCGACACGAACAGCCGTGAATGGCGCTATAGCCTGACCTTCAGTTGGAACTTCAATAATCTACATTAATCTTGATGCGGCAAGCTGGCCAACATCAATACAGGCCAGCGCCCCGTCGGGCAGGCGGCCACACAGGCTGGCCCCGCTTCGCGATGGCGGCACAAATCGCACTTCATCGCCTGTGGCCGTGCCTGCTGGACGGCCACGGTCATTGCCCCAAACGGACACGCCAGCATGCAGCTCTTGCAACCAATACAGCGCGCCTGATCGACACGAATCATATCCTTTTCACGGGTTATCGCTCCCGTTGGGCAAACATTACCGCACGGCGCATCTTCGCACTGATGACACGCCACCGCCGTTGAGAAAGCGTCGCCCTTCACCACGCGGATACGAGGAAAAAAGGCCTCACGCGAAACGGTCGCACAGGCCTGCTGTTCCTGATGCGCCACCACGCAGGCCACTTCGCAGGTCCGGCAGCCAATACACTTTAAGGAATCAGCGACAATAAACGGGTTCATACCCTCTCCGTGACGGTTAGTAAACCCTAAGAGTGCCAGAGCGGCATACTGTTACGCTTTGATCAGACAAGGGAGATGTACCGTTTTTGTCATCTGCCCGAGGCAATTTAGCCGTTTGCCTCAGGCAGAATTAATGTGTTCCTTACAGTACCGCCGCTTCCAGGCCGCTGGAGTTAAGCCGGTGTGTTTGCGAAAAATTTGCCTGAAATACCCGACATCGGCAAACCCGCACTGTTCGGCAACCTCTTTCAATGAACGCGCATGGTTGCTCAATAGCTTTTCTGCCGCTCGCACGCGCTGACGGTGGATCGCTTCGGTAATGGTTAGATGGAAGACCCGGCGATATACGCGCCCCAGATAGTCGGCATTGCAGTGTAACTCTTTTGCCAATGCCGACGTGGAGAGCGGCAGGTGATAGCGGGTATGAATCACCTGCTGCGCCTTCCACGCCAGCGCCGTACCGCCTTCATCTTTTGGCTCTTCATTTTGCGCCGACAGCGAAATATGCTGCAAAATCAGCAGCAAAATAAACTCCAGCGAGGCATTGCGCTGAATTTTTTCCTGCTCGTTCAGGAACTGGCGGAACAGCGAAATCAGGTATTGCGGGTCGTGCGAAGTTGTCTGCTGCGGAATGGCCAACTGGGTTAATAGCGGATGCGGCTGCACGGGCATATTCACCTCAAAATGCAGCCAGTAAAATTTCAGATCGGCAGGAAAATCCTCAACACCGATATGGCGGCGGCCTGGCCATAATAAAAGGCTATCCCCGCCGGGACGTGGAAAATATGCTCCTCTTCCTGAATCGTTAATGTCCCTTTCTCCACGAAGATCACTTCCATGAGCGCAGTCTGCGCGCCGGATGGCGTCCCACGCCACGCGAGATAAATAACCCGCCATTCTGGACTTTAATCGGAAGCGCTATGGATAGATTGAGCATAAATATTAAAAATTCCGCTTATTAACTGCAGGAAGATAGTCTTTCACTCTGATTATTAACAACTAAATGGATTAATGCCCGATCGCCTTCACACTTTTCTCACCAGGTCGGAATTACCCACTTTTTATACTTCTTTGTGAGCTTGTTGGTCCTCGTTTTCCAGGCAAAATTAAACGGGTCATGACATTACAACAATCCCCTACTGAAAAAGACCTCTCCACATTGCGAGGAGCATCCATGACCGCTACACCTATTTCTACCAGTGAGGTTGTGCCCGGTTCACAGGACGATAAATTATCTGTCCGCGAGAAAATCGGCTACGGTCTCGGCGATGCAGGCGGCACCGTCATTACCTGCCTGATCATGAATTTCCTGACCTTCTTTTATACCGATGTCTTTGGCCTGACGCCCGCGCTGGTCGGTACCCTATTCCTGGCGCTCCGCGTTTTTGACGCGATTTCCGATCCCATTATGGGCGTGCTGGCCGACCGCACGCAGAGCCGCTGGGGCGTTTCCGTCCGTGGCAAATGTGGATTGCGCTCCCCATCGCCATTATCGGCGTACTCACCTTTACCGTCCCCGATGCCAGCATGGGCGTGAAGATCGCGTGGGCCTTTGGCACCTATCTGCTGCTGTCCATCAGCTATACCGCGATCAACGTGCCTTACTGTGCGCTGATCAACACGATGACCACGCGTCACAGCGAGGTCATCTCCTGTCAGGCCTGGCGTTTCGTACTGTGCGGCGTGGCGGGTTTTCTGGTCTCGGTAGGCCTGCCATGGCTGGTGAAAGTCCTTGGGCAGGGCAATACGGCGCAGGGATATCAATACGGCGTCGGCGCCCTGTGTGCACTCGCTGCAGTGATGTTCCTGTGCTGCTTCTTCTGGGTACGCGAGCGCGTGTCGTTGGACATGATGGGCAAATTCACCCTGCGTGAACACATTGCGGGGCTGCGTAAAAACGATCAGTTGCTGTTGATGCTGGTGATGTCGTTCCTGCTGATCAACGTTTTTAATATACGCGGCGGCGGCTATATGTATTTCATCACCTACGTACTGGGCGGCTCCACCGGCTACACCTCGCTGTTCTTCACCATGGTGACTTTCGCCTCTATTTTCGGTTCCGTGATAATTAACCTGCTGTCGCGCCGCTTCGATACCGTCAAGCTCTACTATTACACCAACCTGGTGCTGGCGGCGATCGCACTGGGAATGTGGTTCTTACCCACCGGCCCGGCCCACCAGACCCTATGGCTGATAGTTATTCTCAGCAACGGCATCATTCTCGGCTTCACGCTGCCGCTGCACTTTTCGCTCATGGCGTTCTCCGACGACTACGGTGAATGGAAAACTGGCGTACGTTCTTCCGGTATGAATTTCGCCTTTAACCTGTTTTTCATCAAGCTGGCCTGGGCCTCCAGCGCAGGCATTATTAGCCTTGTCTTTATCTATGTGGCTTATCAGCCAGGTGCCGGAAACCAAACGGCATCATCGCTGGCGGGCATCACATCGATGGAAACCCTGCTGCCCGCCCTGTTCCACCTGCTGCTGGCATTCTCTATCCGCGCCTGCAAGCTCAATAATCCAATGATGTCGCGCATCGCCACCGATCTTCGCGCCGTCACATTCAGTCCTGAGGAGTTCGCCATGTCTGTTATGGAAGTCAATCTGCATACCTTGAAAGTTAATGACCCGTTTTTCGCCCAATACCAGCAGCTGGTTCGCGATGTGGTAATCCCTTATCAATGGGATGCATTAAACGATCGCATTGACGATGCCGAACCCAGCCACGCGATAGAAAACTTCCGCATTGCCGCCGGTCAGCAGGAAGGGAGTTTTACGGCATGGTCTTTCAGGACAGCGACGTCGCAAAATGGCTGGAGGCTGTCGCCTGGTCGCTGTGCCAGAAGCCGGATCCCGAGCTGGAAAAAACCGCCGATGCGGTGATTGAACTGGTCGCCGCCGCCAGTGCGACGACGGTTATCTGAACACCTATTTCACCGTTAAAGCCCGGAAGAGCGTTGGACCAATCTCGCCGAGTGCCACGAGCTATACTGCGCAGGCATATGATTGAAGCGGGCGTCGCCTTCTTCCAGGCCACCGGCAAACGGCGCTTGCTGGAGGTAGTGTGCCGCCTCGCCGACCATATCGATCGGGTTTTCGGTACCGGAAAAGACCAGATTCATGGCTACCCGGCCACCCGGAAATTGAGCTGGCGCTGATGCGCCTGTATGAGGTCACAGGAGAACCGCGCTATATGGCGCTGGTGAATTACTTCGTCGAAGAACGCGGCAAACAGCCGCACTTCTACGACGACGAATACGAAAAACGCGGCAAAACCTCCTACTGGCACACCTATGGCCCGGCGTGGATGGTGAAAGACAAGCCTTACAGCCAGGCGCATCAGCCGATTGCCGAGCAGCCTAGGGCTATCGGCCACGCGGTGCGTTTTGTCTACCTGATGACCGGCGTGGCGCATCTCGCTCGTCTGAGCCAGGACGAAAGCAAGCGCCAGGACTGCCTGCGCTTGTGGAACAACATGACGCAGCGCCAGCTGTACATCACCGGCGGCATTGGTTCACAAAGCAGCGGCGAAGCCTTCAGCAGCGACTACGATCTGCCGAACGACACCGTCTACGCCGAAAGCTGCGCCTCTATTGGCCTGATGATGTTTGCCCGTCGCATGCTGGAGATGGAGGCAGACAGCCAGTACGCCGATGTCATGGAGCGCGCACTGTACAACACGGTGCTGGGCGGCATGGCGCTTGATGGCAAACACTTCTTCTACGTTAACCCGCTGGAAGTGCACCCGAAAACGCTGCAGTTCAACCACATCTATGACCACGTGAAGCCCGTTCGTCAGCGCTGGTTCGGCTGCGCCTGCTGCCCGCCGAATATCGCCCGCGTACTGACTTCAATCGGCCACTATATCTACACGCCGCGAGAAGATGCGCTGTATGTGAACCTGTATATCGGCAACAGCGTGGAGGTGCCGGTGGGCGAACAAACGCTGCGCTTGCGCATCAGCGGTAACTATCCATGGCAGGATCAGGTCAAGATCGCCGTTGATTCTCCGGATCCGGTTAACCACACACTGGCGCTGCGCTTGCCGGACTGGTGCCGCGATCCTCAGGTGACGCTAAACGGTCACGATGTGGCGGGAACGCTGAAGAAAGGCTATCTGCATATCTCCCGCACCTGGGTGGAAGGCGATACCTTAACGCTGACGTTACCAATGCCGGTACGTCGAATCTACGGAAATCCGCTGGTCCGCCACGTCGCTGGTAAAGTCGCCGTGCAGCGCGGTCCGCTGGTCTACTGCCTGGAGCAGGCCGACAACGGTGAAGAGCTGCATAATCTGTGGTTACCGGATAATGCGTCGTTTACCGAACTGGAGGGCAAAGGTATTTTCGCCCACAAGGTATTGCTACAGGCACAAGGGGTGAAATACACCACACGCCATCCAGAAAAACAGTCGCTGTGGCATTACGACACGGCCCCGCCGAACGCCAGGCGCAGACACTGACCTTTATTCCGTGGTTTAGCTGGGCCAACCGTGGCGAAGGGGAAATGCGTATCTGGGTCAACGAAGAGAAACAAGCCGGATAAATATGCGGTATTTGGTCTGATGGCACTGCCTTTATCAGACCTTGGTACCTGTAGCCCGGATAACGTTGCACCTGCCGGGCTACAATATTTTGTCGTTTCATCCCGCAACGTCGTTCTTATCTACCTCAAGTACAGCCAGATAATTTATAGTGTTCTCAGTCGATAAATCACGCGCGAACACAATCACATGGATGAATTCAAAACCGTCGCTTTGAAAAAAATCAGCGCAGGCTCGATTTATAAAATCTACCTCCTGGGTCTGCTCTGTTCACTCGTTCCGATTGGCATACTGAACGGTATTCTCGGCGCTATGGGATTACACTGATCGCCGTTCGCTGGAATGGGGAGGTGGTGCAAGGCTTTAGTACGTTAATTATCAGCCCTTGCTTATTTGCGCTATTCGCACTCATATTTACTGGCGTGCTAGGCAGCCTGAGCTGGGCAGGATTATGGTGCTATAGCCAGTTTCGCCCACTGATTATACGCATCTCGCCTACCGACTCAGATCGGTAGACCGGATAAGCGCAGTGCCTTCAGGCATAAAAAAAGCAGAACGCTCGCGTTCTGCTTTTTTTCACCGCTAAAGCGGAATTACATGGCTGCGCGGAAGATCGCCATAATCTCTTCGTGCGTTGCCTGGATAGGGTTGGTGAAACCGCACGCGTCTTTCAGCGCATTGGTCGCCAGAACCGGGATATCCTCTTCTTTCACATTCAGGTCGCGCAGACCCGCCGGAATATTGACCTGACGCGCCAGTTTACGAATCGCGTCGATACACGCCTTCGCGCCCTGCTCATCGCTCATCGCGCTGACGTCAATATGCATAGCCTGTGCACAGTCGCGCAGACGCGCCGCGGCAACCTTGCTGTTAAACTCCTGCACGTGCGGCAGCAGCACCGCGTTACACACGCCGTGCGGCAGATCGTAGAAACCGCCCAGCTGGTGCGCCATCGCATGGACATATCCCAGTGAAGCGTTGTTGAACGCCATACCCGCCAGGAACTGAGCGTAGGCCATTGCTTCACGCGCTTCACTGTTGCTGCCGTTTTCAACCGCCGTCGGCAGGTTGTCGATAATCATAGTGATCGCTTTTAGCGCACAAGCGTCGGTAATCGGTGTGGCTGCAATAGACACATAGGCTTCAATCGCGTGGGTCAGCGCATCCATACCGGTCGCAGCGGTCAGCCCTTTCGGCATGCCTTCCATCAGGGAAGAGTCGTTGACGGAGAGAACCGGCGTCACGTGCTTGTCGACGATCGCCATTTTAATATGACGCGTAACGTCAGTGATGATGCAGAAACGGGTCATTTCAGACGCCGTGCCCGCGGTGGTGTTGATCGCGATCATCGGCAGCTGCGGCTTAGCAGAACGGTCAACGCCTTCATAATCACGAATATCGCCGCCGTTAGAAGCGACCAGCGCGATCCCTTTCGCGCAGTCATGCGGGAGCCGCCGCCCAGAGAAATAACGCAGTCGCAATCATTGGCGCGCAGCATTTCCAGGCCTTCTTCCACGTTAACGGTCGTCGGGTTCGGATGCGTACCGTCGAATACCACGCTCAGAATGTCATATTCCTGCAGGCGTTTCTGGATATCCGCCGCCACGCCCAGCTTGTTCAGAACTGCATCAGTGACAATCAGAGCACGGCGATAGCCGTAGTCTTTCATGGTATTCATCGCGTCTTTTAAGGCGCCGTTACCGATGACGTTCACTGAAGGGATGAAGAAAGTTGATGCAGTCATGATAGTTCCTTTATTTAATAAGCAGGCTCCCGAGGCTATAGCATTACCCACCCTTAAAACACGATCTGGCTAGCACTTTTCTCTGCATGAAAAATAAAAATCGCGTCATTTTGTTGTCAATGTCGCGATTTATAGTGATAAATATATTCAAATGTTGAATTTAATAAGTTTTCTCAATCATTTGTTAATTTTTGTTGTCAGGAAACAGCAACGCATCGCGCAATAAATGGTCATTGCCACGACGGCGCGTGAAGCCTATGCGATTGAAATACTCCAGAATTTGAATCGCCAGCTTGCGGCCAACGTTCAATTTATCGCGGAAATCGGCCGCACAGGTGGAACCTTTTTCCAGATCGAGTTCGCGGATCATGCTGGCAAACGCCACGATGCGGTCATTGCGATAATAGCGGTCCTTCACAATCGCGGTGATCATCCCCTGCTGCGCTGCCAGTCGTAAAACGCCGCGCATCATGTTCTCATCCGTCCCGGTTTGCGTCGCCAGATCGCGCACCCACCACGGTTCATCGCCAAACAACGGCGCGACCTTCTGCCAAATGGCCTGCTGTTCGTCGGTGAACCCGGCTTTGTGCTCTGGCAGATGCAGCCAGCCGTGATGGCTGGCGATAACGCCGCTTTCACGCATTTGCTCAATTAAGGTGAGCACCAGCGCTTCATCTTCCATTGGCAGCGCAATACGACGCAGGCGTTCACGCCCCGGCCCAGGCTCATCTTTATGTTGCTCGTGATAAAGCGCCAGCGCGTCGAGCAGCTTACGCTGCCAACGGGCCGCCAGCGGCGCATCCAGCAGGCAGTCGCCAGCGAGGATAAAGCCCGGTTGGGCAATCAGCTGCTCCAGCCCCTGTGTGCTCAGCTGACGCGCCCAAGCAAAGTCTCGTAGCTTCACCGCGTCGCGGGAGAGGTGTACCGCCAGCGCCTGAGCATCCGTTTTCGCCAGCGCCAGCGCGGCAATCCACGCCAGATATTCCGGCTTACGCTTACCGCGACGCGGCGAGTTCAGCGTCACCACGCGCGCGCCGGCCAGAGTGATTTTCGCCGAGATATCGCGCAGCACCAGCCGATCGTTATCCGCCAGCCACAGCGGCGTGTCGAGCACCAGTTCCGCAAGATTATTTTCCAGCAACGATACGCGGCCAGTGATATGGCTGGCAGCATGGTGTATATGCAACGGCTGCCACTGGGTAAGCGGAATATGGCTATGCAGCTCAACAATAACTCGTTCAACGGCCTCCGGCGGCGCTTCCGTCAGCAGCCAGTCGCCGCGGCTGATATCGCCCTTTTCCGCTGCGCCAACGATATTTAACGCAATACGCTGCCCGCCGTGCGCATGCTCAACCGACTGATTCTGCGCATGCAACCCACGCACGCGCATGGGTGTGCCCATCCCGTCAACCACAGGGTATCGCCCACCCGCACGTCGCCCGACAGCGCCGTTCCGGTAACCACCAGGCCCGCGCCCTTGACGGTAAAAGCGCGGTCGATAGCCAGACGGAAACGCTGATTCTCCGGGTGCTCGCGAGCGGCAAGCTGGCGTAAATGGTCGCGCAGCGCTTCAATGCCGATATTCGCCGTCGCGGCCGTTTCGAATAATGTGGCCTGTTCAAAACCGTATTCACGCAGAACCTGCGTGATTTCGCGGCGAACGTCGTCGATTCGCGCCCCATCGACGCGATCGGTTTTGGTTAATGCCACCGTCAGCGTTGGGTTACCCGTTAACTGAAGAATCGCCAGATGCTCGCGGGTCTGCGCCATCACGCCATCATCGCACGCCACCACCAACAGCGCATGGTCGATGCCACCGACGCCCGCCAGCATATTGGAGAGGAATTTTTCATGCCCCGGCACATCGATAAAGCCCAGTACGCGACCATCCGGCTGCGGCCAGTAGGCGTAGCCAAGATCGATAGTCATGCCGCGGGATTTCTCTTCCGGCAAGCGGTCGGCATTGATGCCGGTAATCGCCTGTAGCAGCGTGGTTTTGCCGTGGTCAACGTGACCGGCGGTGGCAATAATCATTTCAGCAACATCTCCAGGAAACGGGATTCATCTTCAAGGCAGCGCAGATCGAGCCACAAACGCCCATCATAAATTCGGCCAATGACCGGTATGGGCAGGCTGCGCCAGCGGTTAGCCAGCGCATCAAGTCGGCTGCCGCGACCATCGAGCGGCGTGAGCGCAATAGCCGCGCTGGGCAGGCTTTCCGAAGGCAGCGATCCGCTGCCGATTTGCGATGCGCATGGCATGACCTGAACAGCAAACTCGTCGCCGTAGCGCGCGGCCAGCGGTTCGCGCAGACGCAGAGCCTGCTGGTTAATCTCTTGCGCGCTGCGGCTCAGCAGGCGCAGCGTGGGCAGCTCTGCCGCCAGTTTTTCCGGGTGCAGATACAGGCGCAGCGTTGCTTCCAGCGCCGCCAGCGTCATTTTATCGGCGCGCAGCGCGCGCTTCAGCGGATGCTGCTGCAGCTGGGCGATTAGCGCTTTGGTGCCGACAATGATCCCGGCCTGCGGGCCGCCCAACAGTTTGTCGCCGGAGAAACTCACCAGGCTAACGCCTGCGGCAATCATCTCCTGCGGCATCGGCTCTTTCGGCAGGCCGTAGCGGCTTAGATCCACCAGCGAGCCGCTGCCGAGATCAGCCACCACCGGTACACCCAGCTCGCGGCCAATTTCCGCCAGCTCGGCTTCCTCTACCGATTTGGTAAACCCTTCAATACTGTAATTGCTGGTGTGCACCTTCATCAGCAGCGCGGTATTGTCGTTCACCGCCTGACGATAGTCTTTGGCATGCGTACGGTTGGTGGTGCCGACTTCATGCAGCACGCAGCCCGCCTGTCGCATCACGTCGGGAATGCGGAAGGCGCCGCCAATCTCCACCAGCTCGCCCCGCGATACCACCACTTCTTTGCCCGCCGCCGTCGCCGCCAGCATCAGCAGCACCGCCGCGGCATTGTTATTCACGATACAGGCGTCTTCCGCGCCGGTTAAGCGACACAGCAGGTCGGCCAGCGCCCGGTCACGATGACCTCGCCCGGCACCATCCAGATCGTATTCCAGCGTCACCGGGTCGCGCATCGCCTGGCTCACCGCGTCAATCGCCGACTGCGCCTGCTGCGCGCGTCCCAGGTTAGTATGCAGCACGGTACCCGTCAGGTTAATCACCGGGCGCAGCGCGCTCTGCGCATCATGACTCAGGCGTCGCGCCGTCTCCTGTGCCCAGTTTTCACTCCAGGCAGGTAGCGCCTGCCGATCACGAATATTCAGCCGCGCCTCATCCTGCATTTGGCGGAGCTGTTCCACCACCTGCGAGTGGCCATGGGCATCAAGTAAACGGGCAAAAGCAGGATCGCGAAGCAGGCGGTCGGTTGCGGGTAGCTGGCTGTAGAGCGAACGGGTATCGGTAGTCATGAATAGGCCTGACGGTTAAATGTTACCCCTCCCGACGGGAGAGGGAGTCATAAGGAGGGATTGTACAATGGACTGCGCCCCAGCGTTATAGCGTTCAATCAAGCCTTTGGCGGTTCGGTACGGGCAAAACTTTCGCGCAGGAACAACGTTTCGGCCAGTTTCACCAGCTGCGGACGATCAACGCACCAGCCCGGCGCAATACGGCGGAAGTTCAGGTAGCCGATAGCGCAGGCGATGGCGATAGTCGCCAGGTTGAGTTCATCCGTCTTCAGCGTACCGTCGTTGAGGTAGCCTTCCAGCGCGTCGAGGCTGCGGCTGATTTTTTCACGCTGACGCAGCACTTCCTCTTCCGACTGTTGCGCCGCCGGACGCGCCTGTTCACGCACCGAAGCCAGCCCGGCGTCCATAATGCCGTCGGCCAGCGCTTCCAGCTGACGGATTCTCAACGCCTGCTGCGGGTCGGACGGCACCATCTGCGGCGCAACGCCCAGCAGCTCAATGTACTGCGCGATAATCGGCGAGTCGTACCAGCATTCGCCGTCATCGGTGACCAGCGCCGGTACTTTCCCCAACGGCGTGTACTGCGCCACGCCGGTGTCGGCGCTATAAGGCTGCTCGTTGATAAAGTCGAAGGCGATCCCCTTTTCCAGTAACAGGACCGATATCTTGCGGACAAATGGGCTCGTGTAGCTGCCGACCAGTTTCATTCTCATCTCCTTTACGCCAACAAAACTATCAGTATGGCTCAGGCAGCGGCATTCGCCTTCTGGATTTTGTCATCCTAGTGATCCAGATAGAGATAATGCATCCAGCTGGTCATCCGCAGCAGCACTTTACGCATCACCGACACGTGAGCGAAATGGTCGGAATAGACCGCCACCTGGGCATAAATACCGTCGGGCAAGGAATCCACATCAGCGTTCGGGTCCAGGTCAATCAGCGCCATGACGCCGTCGGTTCCCGGTACTACACTCAGCGACTGTAGCGCGCCCTGCGCCTGATATGAGCCGCCGGGCACTACGGGTAAAATGCTCGCCAGCTTGCCGTGGAACACCTGCCCCGGCAGTGCGTTAAATACCACTTCCGCGTCATCGCCCGCCTCCAGGCGCAGCAGCGAGTTCTGGCGGAATTGAGCAACAATCTGCCGTTTCTGTTCCGGGATAAACACCATGACCGGACGCAGCGGCAGCGCGGCAGCGTAGGTGCCAGGGCGAATGAGCACCTGAGTGGCGTATCCGTCGCTTGGCGCGCGGACGATGGTCTGGTCGAGGTTATATTTGGCTTCCGACAGCTGTGCGCGCAGGCTGACAATTTGCGACTGTTCGCCGTTAACCATACTGTCTAACTGACTTTGAATCTGCGACTGTTCGGCAATCGACCCTTTGACCATCGCGTCCTGCGCGAGGTAGTTCTGTCTGGCGTTATCGATATCGCTCTCTGAGAATGGGTTGACCCGCGCCTGGCTGCCTTTCAGATAGCGCTGATAATCTTTGTACAAGCGATCCCGCTCGGCGGAAACGCGGGTGGTGTTCGCCTGCGCTTCGGACAGCTGAGCTTTCAGCGTCTGGACGCTATGTGTGGCAGTCACCAGGTCGGCCTGTAATCGGTCGACTCGCGCCTGATAACGCGTGGGGTCAATCTTAAACAGCACCTCACCTTTTTTAATCAGTTGGTTATTTTTATCCGTCACCTCACTGACTATGCCGGTGACCTGTGGCGTAATCGGAATAGAGATCACCGCTTTTTGCGCGGTATAGGTATACGGGTGGTTATAGTTCATTAATAAAATAAGCCCGCTAACCAAAAATATACCGCCCAGCGCGGCGGTGGCTAACGTCCATTGGTTAACAGGAATACGGAATATTTTAAATACCGCCCACGCAAGCGCCACATAAGTTAATACGATCAGCAGATCCATAATTATTGCTCCGGCGTTGTCGCGTCGGTTGAGGGGATATTTCTGCCAACTTTTGCTCCAGCTCAGCCACGCGGCGGGAAAGCTGTGCAAACGCGTCATCCGCTGCTGGTACGGGTTCTGAAGGTTTTATATGTGACTGCATGCCCCAGCCGCGTTCAGGCTGGTAGAGGGTGGCCCAGATCCATAAAAACGGCCAGATAACATGCAGCGTAAACAGACTGACCCAGCCGGCAGTATGAATAGCATCAGCGTGGGGATGATTACGTTTTTTCGCAATGGTATAGGGAATATCATGAATCATGATGATCCCGTAAAACAGGACCAGGAAAACGAAGATCAGCACGCCCAACGCAAAATAGTTTAGAAACATATCTGCCCCAGATTTACGCTTATTTGGTTTTTTTAATTGCAGGCAGCCGAGATGCTGATGGCTGATAATATGAAAATAATGCGCAATGACCGTTTTCGCCATTCCGCGGCGGGGAATTTTTACCAGAAGAGACGGACAGCAAAAAACGCTGGTTGTACACAATGTGTCACCAGCAGGAGAAGTCGTTAAATCGGCGTCAATACGCCGATTTTTATGCTACTTTTTTGGCGTTTCCACAGGGCGATAAAGGTTACGATAATGGGCTAATCGCACCAGGAACATCTCGGCTTTGTCCTCGGGAATATCGGCGGGAACCCGGTCTGAATACGGACGTTTTTGCAGATACTCCATAAACGCCTGGCTGGAGGCCATAAAATCTACCGCCTTATCAATGATTTGCGGTACGTTCTCTCCCATTTTGCTCATCGTCGCACTCCCTCTTTAAGACCGTTCCCTAAGCATGGATAATCCTGGCGCGAAGGGTTGAGGAAAATGTGCGGTTCTTCGCCACTCATTTTCAAAAAAGCGATCAACTTAACTATTTTATGAAATAACAATATTATTCATACTGTTACATTAATAAACGGCTTATTATCGCCCGAAGAAACTCCCTTATTTTGTATAATTAACTACCAGAAATGAGCGGCAACGCGCATACTAAGCGCTATTACGTCTATTTTGTTATCAGATATCAGCAAGATGAAAGAAATCGAGAAAAATGAAATCAAACGTCTGAGCGATCTGCTCGACGCCATCCGCCACCAGCAGGCAGGTCTGTCTCTGGTTGAGAGCGCAGAAAAATATGCCGAGCTGGAAGAAGAAAAAACCAAGCTCGAAACCGAAATCGCTCGCCTGCGTGAAGTGCATACGCAGAAGCTGAGCAAAGAGGCCCAGAAACTGGCCAAAATGGGTTTCAGCCGTCCAATCACCAAAAAAGAACAGGCCGACATGGCAAGCTCAAGAAAAGCGTCCGTGGCCTGGTGGTGGTTCACCCGATGACAGCGCTTGGCCGTGAAATGGGCCTGCAGGTGATGACCGGGTTCGCGAAGAGCGAGTTCTGATTTCTCCTTGAACCTTCTCCCGCCCGGGGAAGGTTTTTTTATTCTCTCCCCCAAATTGGCCCAACCAATTTCACAACCAAATCTCTGGTAATTCACAATTCCACCATTTGACGTCACAAACACATTGCCACATAGCAACATTTGATTAACCATTCATTGTCATTATCCCTACACCACCCTATTGGCAGGGCCAATTTTACACAAACTGTGACGCAGAGATGAGCACAGACTCACCGCCGACCGGTACGTGTGGCCCCCTGGAGACCTGCATGAGCCTCTGGCAACAAAACTACGATCCGGCCGGGAATATCTGGCTTTCAAGCCTGATTGCCTCACTCCCTATCCTGTTCTTCTTCTTCGCGCTGATTAAGCTCAAGTTGAAGGGCTACGTCGCAGCCAGTTGGACGGTATTCATCGCCCTTGCCGTCGCGTTGCTGTTCTACAAAATGCCAGTCGACCGCGCGCTGGCGTCGGTGGTGTACGGCTTCTTCTACGGTCTGTGGCCCATCGCCTGGATTATTATCGCCGCCGTTTTTGTCTACAAAATTTCGGTGAAGACCGGGCAATTCGACATTATTCGTTCGTCGATTCTTTCCATTACCCCGGACCAACGTTTACAGATGCTGATCGTCGGCTTCTCCTTCGGCGCTTTCCTCGAAGGCGCGGCGGGCTTCGGCGCACCGGTAGCGATTACCGCCGCACTGCTGGTGGGGCTGGGCTTTAACCCTCTGTATGCAGCGGGTCTGTGTCTGATCGTCAATACCGCGCCAGTGGCGTTTGGCGCGATGGGATTCCGATTCTGGTCGCCGGACAGGTGACCGGGCTGGACAGCTTTGAAATCGGCCAGATGGTAGGCCGTCAGTTGCCCTTCCTGACCATCATCGTGCTGTTCTGGATCATGGCGATTATGGACGGCTGGCGCGGTATCAAGGAGACCTGGCCCGCGGTGATGGTAGCAGGCGGTTCGTTTGCTATCGCCCAGTACCTCAGCTCTAACTTCCTGGGCCGGAACTGCCGGACATCATCTCTTCGCTGGTTTCTCTGGTGTGTCTGACGCTGTTCCTCAAGCGCTGGCAACCGGTACGTATTTTCCGCTTTGCCGATATGGGCGCCTCCCAGGTCGATATGAACCTGGCGCGCACCGGCTACACCGCCGGCAGATCGTTCGCGCCTGGTCGCCGTTCCTGTTCCTGACCGCCACTGTGACGCTGTGGAGTATCCCGCCGTTTAAAGCGCTGTTCGCTCCAGGCGGCGCGCTGTACGATCTGGTGATTAACGTTTCGGTTCCGTATCTCGACAAGCTGGTTGCCCGTATGCCACCGGTCGTGAGTCAGGCCACGGCCTACGCGGCGGTCTATAAGTTCGACTGGTTGTCGGCAACCGGCACCGCGATTCTGTTTGCCGCCCTGCTCTCTATCGTCTGGTTGCGCATGAAACCGAAAGATGCCATCAATACCTTCGGCTCCACGCTGAAAGAACTGGCGTTACCGATTTACTCTATCGGCATGGTGCTGGCGTTCGCCTTTATCTCGAACTATTCAGGTCTGTCATCAACACTGGCACTGGCGCTGGCGCATACCGGCCACGCGTTCACCTTCTTCTCACCGTTCCTCGGTTGGCTCGGCGTGTTCCTGACCGGTTCGGACACCTCTTCCAACGCGCTGTTCGCCGCGCTTCAGGCTACCGCCGCGCAACAAATTGGCGTGTCGGATGTGCTGCTGGTTGCGGCTAACACCACCGGCGGCGTCACCGGCAAGATGATTTCGCCGCAGTCCATCGCCATTGCCTGCGCGGCGGTTGGCCTGGTAGGTAAAGAGTCCGACCTGTTCCGCTTTACCGTGAAACACAGCCTGATTTTCACCTGCATGGTGGGCGTAATCACCACGCTGCAGGCTTACGTCTTAACCTGGATGATTCCGTGATAACACTGCCCAAACGTCTGTCAGACGATGTCGCCTGCCGCGTGCGGGCACTGATTGAAGAACAACAGCTGGAGGCGGGCATGCGTTTGCCCGCCGAAAGAAAGCTGGCAGCCCAGCTTGGCGTCTCGCGCAACTCGCTGCGCGAAGCGCTGGCGAAGCTGGTGAGCGAAGGATTGCTGCTCAGCCGTCGCGGCGGCGGTACCTTCGTGCGCTGGCAGCATGAAGGCTGGTCAGAGCAAAATATTGTGCAGCCGCTGAAAACGCTGCTGGCCGACGATCCGGACTACAGCTTTGATATCCTCGAAGCGCGCCACGCCATTGAAGCCAGCACAGCCTGGTATGCCGCGATGCGCGCGACCGATGCCGATAAAGAAAAAATCCGCCTTTGCTTTGAAGCCACCCAGAGCGACGACCCGGACCTCGCCTCTCAGGCCGACGTTCGCTTCCATCTCGCCATTGCCGAGGCATCCCACAACGTGGTGTTACTGCAAACCATGCGCGGTTTTTTTGACCTGTTGCAATCGTCGGTGATCCAAAGCCGCGAACGCATGTATCTGGTGCCGCCGGTGTTTGCGAAGCTGACCGAGCAGCATCTGGCCATTCTCAATGCCATTACCGCCGGTGATGCCGAAGGCGCGCGTCAGGCGATGATGGCGCACCTCGGTTTCGTCCACACCACCATTAAACGTTTTGATGAAGACCTGGCTCGCCAGGCGCGGATCACCCGACTGCCCGACGACCACACTGATATTTCCAGGGAGAAAAAAGCATGATTATTTCCGCTGCGAGTGACTATCGCGCTGCCGCCCAGCGCATTCTGCCGCCGTTCCTGTTCCACTATATTGACGGTGGCGCGTATGCGGAACACACCCTGCGCCGCAATGTGGAAGACCTGTCAGACGTGGCGCTGCGTCAGCGCATCCTGAGAAATATGTCCGACCTGAGCCTCGAGACCACGCTGTTCAAAGAGCAGCTCTCGATGCCGGTAGCGCTGGCGCCGGTTGGTCTGTGCGGCATGTACGCCCGTCGCGGCGAAGTGCAGGCCGCCGCCGCCGCGGATGCCAAAGGCATCCCGTTTACCCTCTCCACCGTGTCGGTCTGCCCGATAGAAGAGGTCGCCCCGACCATCAAGCGCCCGATGTGGTTCCAGCTGTACGTGCTGCGCGATCGCGGCTTTATGCGCAACGCGCTGGAGCGCGCTAAAGCGGCAGGCTGTTCAACGCTGGTCTTTACCGTCGATATGCCAACCCCGGCGCGCGCTACCGCGATGCCCACTCCGGCATGAGCGGCCCCAACGCCGCCCTGCGCCGCTACTGGCAGGCGGTGACTCATCCGCAATGGTCCTGGGACGTTGGCCTCAACGGGCGTCCGCACGACCTGGGCAATATCTCGACCTATCTCGGCAAACCCACCGGGCTGGAAGATTACATCGGCTGGCTGGCGAATAACTTCGATCCGTCTATCTCGTGGAAAGACCTCGAGTGGATCCGCGAATTCTGGGACGGCCCGATGGTGATCAAAGGGATCCTCGACCCGGAAGATGCCCGCGATGCGGTACGCTTCGGTGCTGACGGATCGTTGTGTCTAACCACGGCGGCCGCCAGCTTGACGGCGTACTCTCCTCCGCCCGCGCGCTGCCGGCGATTGCCGACGCGGTAAAAGGCGATATTACGATCCTGGCCGACAGCGGTATCCGTAACGGCCTGGACGTGGTGCGCATGATTGCACTGGGCGCAGATAGCGTGCTGCTGGGCCGTGCGTATCTGTATGCGCTCGCCACTCACGGCCAGGCGGGTGTGGCTAATCTGCTGAATCTGGTTGAGAAAGAGATGAAGGTGGCGATGACGCTGACCGGGGCGAAATCGATTAAAGAGATTAGCCGTGATTCGCTGGTGCAGAATGCGGAAGTGACGCAGGTGTTTAATGCCATTAAGCAGGGAAATGCGGCGTAGTTTTGTGCCGTTTGTTCCCCTCACCCTGGCCTTCTCCCCAGAGGAGCGAGGGGACTGTTAAGTTTCGTTTGCTCACCCGCAGATCCGCTCTGCTCCCTCTACCTTTCAGGGAGAGGGCCGGGGTGAGGGTTTCCGCAAATTCTGCTATCCTGCCCGCAATCCAAGGGGCAGTATGCTTAACATCGTTTTATTCGAACCTGAAATCCCGCCCAATACCGGGAACATCATCCGTCTGTGCGCCAACACCGGCTTCCGTCTGCATATCATCGAACCGATGGCTTTGCCTGGGACGATAAACGCCTGCGCCGCGCCGGGCTGGACTACCACGAGTTCACCGCCGTCACGCGCCATGCCAATTATGCCGCCTTTGTTGAGAGCGAAAACCCGCAGCGCCTGTTTGCCCTGACCACCAAAGGTACGCCCGCCCACAGCGCGGTGAGCTATCAGGACGGCGACTATCTGATGTTTGGCCCGGAAACCCGTGGGCTGCCCGCGACCATTCTGGACGCGCTGCCGCCTGAGCAAAAAATTCGGATTCCGATGATGCCGGACAGCCGCAGCATGAACCTGTCGAACGCGGTGTCGGTGGTGGTGTATGAGGCATGGCGCCAGCTGGGGTATTCGGGCGCCGTATTGCGTAGCTGATATTGGCCGGATGACGGCTACGGTTTGGTAGGCCGGTAAGCGCTGTGCCACCGGGCAAGGAATCAAATCCCGTCGCCGTACTCAAACCCGTGATTAATGCCGTTGAAGTGCTGATCCATATCCATCGCCGGTTTATCCGACTCCGGCTTGCCGACGATACGCGCCGGTACGCCTGCGGCGGTGGTGTGTGGTGGAACCGGCTGCAAGACCACTGAGCCCGCGCCGATTTTCGCGCCGCGACCCACTTCAATATTACCGAGGATCTTCGCCCCGGCCCCAATCATCACGCCTTCGCGAATTTTCGGGTGACGGTCGCCGCTGGTTTTCCCGGTACCGCCAAGGGTGACGGACTGGAGGATCGAGACGTCGTTTTCAATCACCGCCGTTTCCCCGACCACTATGCCGGTCGCGTGGTCGAGCATGATGCCGCGGCCAATTTTGGCCGCCGGGTGAATATCCACCTGGAAAGATACGGAGACCTGATTTTGCAGGAAAATCGCCAATGCGCGACGCCCCTGCCCCACAGCCAGTGGCCAATGCGATAAGCCTGCAGAGCGTGGAAACCCTTCAGATACAGCAGCGGGTAGAATATTTGTCGACCGCCGGGTCACGCGTACGCACGGCCTGAATATCGCAGGCGGCGGAGGCGATCATCTCCGGGTCAGCGGCGTAGGCCTCTTCCACCACTTCGCGAATCGCGATAGCAGGCATAATCGGAGAAGCCAGCTTGTTGGCAAGCATGTAGCTTAAGGCACTGCCGAGGTTTTCGTGTTTGAGTAAGGTCGCATGATAAAAACTGGCGAGCATAGGCTCACAGTCAGCCAGAGCCCTGGCTTCCGCTTTAATATTGTTCCAGACAATTTCCAGTTCTTCACACGACATTGCTTACTCCAGACATATTGGAACGATCGGCAAGTCTGCGCTTGCCGGATCGTCGGGATGACAAAGGTTTCCTGCGATTAATTGCCGCTATGCTCATCCTTGCGTGCACGACCTAATAAAGTCAATGCTGCCTCGCGCGCGTTTTTTCCGCAATATAATACCTGATAAATTTCCTCGGTTATTGGCATTTCGACACCTACACGGTGCGCCAACTCGCGGACTTCTTTGGTATTACGGTAACCTTCGACCACCTGGCCAATACTGTCCTGCGCTTCCTGAACCTGCGCCCCTTTCCCAGCGCCATGCCGAAACGACGGTTTCGCGACTGGTTGTCGGTACAGGTCAGCACTAAATCGCCGAGCCCCGCCATGCCCATAAAGGTCACCGGGTCTGCGCCAGCGCCACGCCCAGACGCGACATTTCGGTCAGGCCACGGGTGATCAGCGCCGTACGCGCGTTGGCGCCAAAGCCAATGCCGTCGGAGATGCCCGCGCCAATCGCAATCACGTTTTTCACCGCTCCGCCCAGCTGGACGCCGATGAAGTCCGGGTTGCTGTAGACGCGGAAGCTTTTGCCGCAGTGCAACAACTGCTGCAAATCGTCGGCAAAGACCGGGTCCGTCGCCGCCAGCGAAATCGCCGTCGGCAAACCCGCCGCCAGCTCTTTGGCAAAGGTTGGGCCAGAAATCACCGCCAGCGGGATCTCGTCACCCAGCGCTTCACGCGCCACATCCTGCAACAGACGACCGGTTTCCGCTTCCAGGCCTTTCGTCGCCCATAAAAGGCGCGCATCGGGACGCAGCAGCGGTTTCATCTGACGCAGTACGTCGCCGAATACATGGCTTGGCACCACCACCAGAATATCGCGGCTGGCGGCCAGAGCGGTCGCTAAGTCGCTTTCCAGGTGGAGCGTCTCGGGAAACGGAACGTCGGGAAGAAATGCCGCGTTGCAGCGATCGTGCTGTAGCGTCGCGACATGTTTGGGATCGTGGCCCAGAGTACGACCTGGTGGCCGTTTCTTGCCACGGTGATGGCAAGAGCGGTGCCGTAAGAGCCGGCACCGATCACAGTCATTGAAGCATTAAGTGCGTTCATCAGGCATCCTGATGTTGTTCTGCACCTTCGCCAGCCTGCTGCTGCAGATAGTTCATGAACAGCGCATCAAAGTTAACCGGCGCAAGGTTCAGCTGTGGGAAAGTCCCACGGGAAACCAGGCTGGTGATGCATTCACGCGCATACGGGAACAGGATGTTCGGCAGTATGCACCCAGGCAATGAGCCATCTGAGTCCCTTCGATACCTTCGATGGAGAAGATACCCGCCTGCTGAGTTTCGCACAGGAATGCGGTCTCTTCGCCCAGCGTCGCCGTTACAGTGACACGCAGCACCACTTCATACACGCCTTCAGCCAACTGGTTGGAAGCGGTATCCAGATCAAGTTTAACCTCTGGTTGCCAATCTTTCTGGAAAACATGCGGTGCATTCGGCGCTTCAAAGGAAACGTCTTTGGTGTAGATGCGCTGAATCTGGAAAGCCATTTCTGCGTTGTTTTGTTCTGACATGTGTAAAAAACCCTTTCGTGTTGTCCTTAAAAAAAGCGGTACGCCTCACGCCTGCTTCTGCAGGCGCGAACGCGAAGCATTAGCGCAGCAGGGATCAAGTCCACCACGCGCATCAAGCGCATACAAGTCGTCGCAGCCGCCAATGTGCTGTGCATCAATAAAAATCTGCGGAACCGTCGTGCGGCCGCTGCGCTGAATCATCTCTTCGCGCTTTTCAGCGTTACCGTCGATAGGCAGTTCCTCAAAGGTGACGCCTTTTTCAGACAGCAGCGCTTTTGCTCGGTGGCAATAAGGGCATGTTGCTTTGGTATAGATTTCAATCTTCGCCATGACAGCTCTCCTGACTTCACCCGATGAACGAGCAGGGAATTATTTGCCGCGAACCAGAGGCAGGTTTTCACCGCTCCAGCCAGCAATACCTTCTTTCAGTACGAATACTTTTTCAAAACCGGCTTTCAGCAGTGCGGTAGCGGACTCAGTTGCCTGCATACCCGTGCCGTCGGTCACGATCACCGGTTTGTCTTTGTGTTTTTCCAGCTCGCCGACGTTGTTGGCTTTGATTTCGTTCGGCAGCAGGTTCAGGGAACCGGCAATGTGGCCTTTACGGAAATCATCACGCTGGCGCAGGTCAACGACAATCGCGTCTTCTTTGTTGATCAGGCGCGTCGCTTCGCCGCGGTTGATGACCTTAACTTTAGACATCAGCCCTTTAAAAGTGGTGAACAGCACGGCCGCCAGCAGCGCGATCCACGCGATGCTCAGGACAGGGTGACGACCTACAAATTGCATAATTTCTTGCATGGGGGGTAACAGCTCCCGACGTGTAATGTTTAAAAACCAGGGAAGGAGTATACCTGCGGCGTGGCGCAAATACAGCCAGCGCGCGCGATGTAATGCGTTTTCTGCGGAGTGCTACGGAAAAAAGGGGGAAAATGTGCGTTTTTCCTCGTGCATCTCCCGCTTTCTTTGATCTCTCATTGTTATTTTATCGATTCAGCTGTAGTAAAATTACGCAAATTTTCTGTCTTTAGAGCATGAGGTTGTCGCAATGTCGGTTTCTAAAAAACCTATGGTACTGGTGATTCTGGATGGCTACGGCTACCGCGAAGAGCATCAGGATAACGCTATTTACAGCGCAAAAACGCCGGTAATGGACGCGCTGTGGGCCAAACGTCCGCATACCCTGATCCACGCTTCCGGTCTGGAAGTGGGTCTGCCAGACGGTCAGATGGGTAACTCTGAAGTCGGTCACGTGAACCTGGGCGCAGGCCGTATCGTGTATCAGGATCTGACCCGTCTTGACGTTGAAATCAAAGATCGCCAGTTCTTCGCTAACCCGGTGCTGTGCGGCGCGGTAGACAAAGCGGTTGCCGCCGGTAAAGCGGTACACATCATGGGCCTGCTGTCCGCTGGTGGCGTACACAGCCATGAAGACCACATTATGGCGATGGTAGAGCTGGCCGCTGAACGTGGCGCAGAAAAAATCTATCTGCACGCCTTCCTCGACGGTCGTGATACCCCGCCACGCAGCGCTAACGGCTCCCTGCAGAAGTTTGAAGAGAAATTTGCCGCACTGGGCAAAGGCCGCGTCGCCTCCATCATCGGTCGTTACTACGCGATGGACCGTGACAACCGTTGGGATCGCGTTGAACAAGCTTACAACCTGCTGGTTGAAGCCAAGGGCGAATTCCAGGCTGACACCGCGGTTGCCGCGCTGGAAGCCGCTTACGCTCGCGACGAAAACGACGAATTCGTGAAAGCAACCGTCATCCGTGCAGCCGGCCAGGCCGATGCCGCAATGGAAGATGGCGATGCGCTGGTCTTCATGAACTTCCGTGCTGACCGCGCGCGTGAAATCACCCGCGCTTTCGTTAACGCTGACTTCGACGGCTTCAAGCGCCACAAAGAAGTGAAGCTGGGCGATTTCATCATGCTGACTGAATATGCGGCAGACATCAAAGCACCGTGCGCCTACCCACCAGCGTCTCTGGAAAATACCTTTGGCGAGTGGATGGCAAACCATGACAAAACCCAGCTGCGCATCTCCGAAACCGAGAAATACGCGCACGTGACCTTCTTCTTCAACGGCGGCGTTGAAGAGCCGTTCAAAGGCGAAGATCGCATCCTGATCAACTCCCGAAAGTGGCCACCTACGACCTGCAGCCGGAAATGAGCTCTGCCGAGCTGACCGAGAAGCTGGTTGCGGCCATCGAAAGCGGCAAGTACGACACCATCATCTGTAACTACCCGAACGGCGATATGGTTGGCCATACCGGCGTCATGGAAGCCGCAGTGAAGGCCGTTGAAGCGCTGGATCACTGCCTGGATGAAGTCACTCATGCGGTCGAGAAAGTGGGCGGCCAACTGCTGGTCACCGCTGACCACGGCAACGCCGAGCAGATGCGTGATCCGGCTACCGGCCAGGCGCACACTGCCCACACCAGCCTGCCGGTTCCGCTGATTTATGTTGGTGACAAAACCGTCAAAGCGGTGGAAGGCGGCAAGCTCTCCGACATCGCGCCGACCATGCTGGCGCTGATGGGGATGGAAATCCCGCAACAGATGACTGGTAAGCCGCTGTTCATCGTGGAATAATCCTTCCCATGAGGGGAAAGGCGATCTATTCCATTAAATGGGCCGAAGCGACGCTTCGGTCTACGTTTTACGCCAGCGTGCTCAGCGCTGGCGTATTGCTGTGCGCCACGCCCGCCCACGCGGACGACCGCTCACAGCTCCAGTCTATTCAGGCCGATATCGCCGCCAAAGAGCGCGCGGTACGCCAACAACAGCAACAACGCGCCACCCTTCTCGCCCAGCTTAAAGCGCAGGAACAGGCCATCGCCGCCGCCGCGCGTCAGCTACGTGAAACGCAAAACTCGCTGGCGCAGCTCAATGCGCAAATCGCCGAGATGAACGCCAACATTGCGAAGCTGGAAAAACAGCGCGCGATGCAGGAACGCAATCTCGCCGCACAGCTTGATGCCGCGTTCCGTCAGGGCGAACATACCGGTATTCAGCTGATTCTCAGCGGTGAAGAGAGCCAGCGTGGGCAGCGTCTACAGGCCTATTTCGGCTACCTGAACCAGGCGCGGCAGGAAACCATCGCCGAGCTCAAACAAACCCGCGAAGACGTGGCGGCGCAAAAAACCGAGCTGGAAGAGAAACAGAGCGAACAGCAAACGCTGCTGTACGAACAGAAGGCACAGCAGGCCAAACTCGAAGCGGCGCGTAACGAGCGCCAGAAAACGATTTCCGGGCTGGAATCCTCCATTCAGCAGGGCCAGCAACAGCTTGGCGAGCTACGGGCGAACGAATCCCGCCTGCGCAATAGCATTGCGCGTGCCGAAGCGGCAGCAAAAGCTCGCGCCGAGCGCGAAGCCAAAGAGGCCGAGGCGGTACGTAACCGTCAGCAAGAGGCCACCCGCAAAGGCACCACCTACAAACCTTCTGAAAGTGAACGCTCACTCATGGCACGAACCGGCGGTCTGGGCGCCCCGCGCGGTCAGGCTTACTGGCCGGTTCGCGGCACGACGCTGCATCGCTATGGCGAACAGCTACAAGGTGAGCTACGTTGGAAGGGGATGGTCATCAGCGCATCGGAAGGCACCGAAGTCAAAGCCATTGCCGATGGGCGCGTCATCCTTGCCGACTGGCTACAGGGCTATGGCCTTGTTGTGGTGGTCGAGCACGGTAAAGGCGATATGAGCCTTTACGGGTATAACCAGAGCGCGCTGGTCAGCGTTGGCACACAGGTCCGCGCCGGGCAGCCGATCGCCCTGGTGGGCAACAGCGGCGGACAGGGTCGACCGTCGCTCTATTTCGAAATTCGCCGCCAGGGTCAGGCGGTCAATCCACTGCCGTGGTTGGGAAGATAAGTTTTGCTTCAATTTCGTCGAGTCGTACTTCTTAGTGCGCTGGCATTCGCCGCGCCGAGCTATGCCGGTAAGCTCTCTATCGTTATCGATGACTTTGGTTATCGTCCGCAGCAGGAAAATCAGGTGCTGGCGATGCCGTCCACCATTTCCGTTGCGGTACTCCCTAACGCCCCTCATGCGCGTGAAATGGCCACTAAGGCCATAACGCCGGGCATGAAGTGTTGATTCACCTGCCGATGGCGCCGCTCAGCAAGCAGCCGCTGGAAAAAGACACCCTGCGCCCGGACATGAGCAGCGATGAGATCGAACGGATTATTCGCGAAGCGGTCGATAAAGTGCCGTATGCCGTAGGCCTGAACAACCATATGGGCAGCGCGATGACCTCCAGCCTGTTTGGCATGCAAAAAGTGATGCAGGCACTCAGCCGCTACAATCTTTACTTCCTCGACAGCATGACCATCGGCAATAGCCAGGCCATGCGCGCCGCTAACGGTACCGGGTGAAGGTGATTAAGCGCAGAGTGTTCCTCGACGACACCCAGAACGAAGCGGATATTCGTCGCCAGTTTAACCGGGCAGTCGACCTCGCGCGCCGCAACGGTTCGGCGATCGCTATTGGTCACCCGCATCCAACGACCGTGCGCGTATTGCAGCAAATGGTCTATAGCCTGCCGTCAGATATCACCCTGGTGCGCCCGAGCAGCCTGCTCAACGAACCGCAGGTTGACACCTCGACGCCGAATCGCGGTTTGCCGCCATCCGTTCAACCGACACAGCCACGCAACCCGTTCCATGGCGTGAAGCTTTGCAAGCCGAAGAAACCGCTGGAGCCGGTTTACGCCAGCCGCTTCTTCAACGTATTGAGCGAAAGCATCACCCACAGCACGCTGGTGCAGTATATGCAGCTGCAGTGGCAGGGGTGGAGCAGCAGTGGGGCTTAATTAACCGCGCATCTTTGACCACAGGCGAATAAGGAACCATACGCTGTGTATGTCGGTAAGCCCTTTCGCCAGGTCGGAGAGTGCGATCTGCTCATTGAATTTTTGTCGTACGGCCGTTTTGTCTTTTATCTTACGGCGATAGAGCCCCAGAAAATGCCCGCTTTCTTTTAACGCATGGATCAGCAGCGAACGGCGCACAGCTGCATATTCCGGACGTTTCGCGTAGGCGATCAGTTTGCTGATAATATCAATGTAGCTATAGGCTCGCGGATCGTAGTAGCGGGTGTGATTAGTGATCGACTCAGTATTCTTGACGTAGTAGTAATCCGGCGTCTCTGAGAGATAAAACACACCATTGGCCAGCGCCAGTTCCGTCGTCCACAGAATATCTTTATGGCTGCTGCCAATATGAAAATCGATATTATTTTTTTTGATGTACTCTGAACGGATAATTTGCAGCCAGATATAATGCGGCCATTCCCGCACTTTCACCGCATGGTTAATCCATGCAAAACCACTCTGCGTTTGGTTATAAATCTGTCGAGAGTGAACAGCGTGCCCATGCTGATGGCCACGTGCCGAAGTGAACATACCGTTGGAAATTAGCACATCGCAATTATTTTTCTCGGCCAGTTGCAGCCGTGAATAAATCATATCCGGATGAATATCATCATCGGCATCAAGTAAAATCAGCCATTTGCCCCGGTGGGCTGCCAGTCCTGCGTTTCGCGCAACGTAGACGCCGCTGTTAGGTTGAGAAATGATTTTCAGCCGGCTGTCAGAAATCGACGAAAGAATATTCAGCGTATTATCCGTTGAACCATCGTCAATAACGATAAGCTCCAGCGATACCCTTTGTTCAGCCAGAACGTCTTCAACGATCTGCTGGATACTCTTTTCACCGTTATAAACCGGAATAATAACGCTAACATCGATTGTCTGGCTGGTCATACTCGCTCTTTACTATGAAGTGAAACTGGCGCTAGCGTACTAGAGATGAAGCCGAAAATAAAAGGCCAGGAGAGCGATCCTGGCCTTTTATGATTAATCCCAGCTCAGCACAACTTTACCGGACTGACCGGAACGCATCGCGTCAAAGCCTTTCTGGAAGTCATCAATGCCGAAGCGGTGGGTGATGATCGGCGACAGATCGAGGCCAGACTGGATAAGCGCCGCCATCTTGTACCAGGTTTCGAACATTTCACGGCCATAGATACCTTTAATAAACAGCCCTTTAAAGATAACTTTGGTCCAGTCGATGGACATATCGGACGGCGGAATACCCAGCATCGCAATGCGCCCGCCGTGGTTCATGGTGTCCAGCATGGAGCGGAACGCCGGCGGCGCGCCGGACATTTCCAGACCGACATCAAAACCTTCAGTCATGCCCAGCTCAGCCATGACGTCGTTGAGGTTCTCTTTGGCGACGTTGACCGCGCGGGTCACGCCCATTTTGCGCGCCAGCTCCAGGCGGTATTCGTTCACGTCAGTAATCACAACGTTACGCGCGCCAACGTGTTTAGCGACCGCGGCCGCCATCACGCCAATCGGGCCCGCACCGGAGACCAGCACATCTTCACCCACCAGGTCGAAAGAGAGCGCGGTGTGGACCGCGTTGCCGAACGGGTCAAAAATTGAGGCCAGGTCGTCGGAGATATTGTCCGGAATTTTGAACGCGTTAAACGCCGGGATCACCAGATATTCCGCAAAACAGCCCGGACGGTTAACGCCAACGCCTATGGTGTTGCGGCACAGGTGCGTACGTCCGGCGCGGCAGTTACGGCAGTGACCACAGGTGATATGGCCTTCACCGGAGACGCGGTCGCCGATTTTAAAGCCGCGCACTTCCTGGCCGATACCGACCACTTCGCCCACGTATTCATGCCCACAACCATCGGTACCGGGATCGTCTTCTGTGACCATTCATCCCAGTTGTAGATATGCACGTCGGTGCCACAAATCGCGGTTTTGCGAATTTTAATCAGCAGGTCATTGTGGCCGAGTTCCGGTTCCGGAACGTCGGTCATCCAGATCCCTTCTTCCGCTTTCAGTTTAGATAACGCTTTCATCTGACACCCTCAGGCAATCACGCCCAGTTGTTTACCGATGCGGGTAAAGGCTTCCACCGCACGTTCAATTTGTGCCGTCGTATGCGCCGCTGACATCTGGGTGCGGATACGCGCCTGGCCTTTTGGTACCACCGGGAAGAAGAATCCGGTGACGTAAATTCCTTCTTTTTGCAGCTCACGCGCGAAGTTCTGCGCCACCACCGCATCACCCAGCATCACCGGGATAATCGCGTGGTCCGCGCCCGCAAGCGTAAAGCCAGCGGCGGTCATTTTTTCGCGGAACAGACGGGCATTGGCCCACAGCTGGTCGCGCAGCTCAGCGCCATTCTCCACCATCTCCAGCACTTTAATCGATGCGGCAACGATAGCCGGCGCCAGCGAGTTGGAGAACAGATACGGACGCGAACGCTGGCGCAGCCACTCCACCACTTCCTTACGCGCTGCGGTATAGCCGCCGGACGCGCCGCCAAGCGCTTTGCCCAGCGTGCCGGTGATGATGTCGACACGGCCCATCACATCACAGTATTCATGCGAACCACGGCCATTTTCACCGACGAAGCCAACCGCGTGGGAATCATCGACCATCACCAGCGCATCGTATTTGTCCGCCAGGTCGCAGACGCCTTTCAGGTTGGCAATCACACCGTCCATCGAGAACACGCCGTCGGTGGCAATCAGCACGTGGCGTGCACCGGCTGCACGCGCTTCCTTCAGGCGCTCTTCCAGCTCAACCATATCGTTGTTGGCATAGCGGAAACGCTTCGCTTTACACAGGCGCACGCCGTCGATGATCGAGGCGTGGTTCAGGGCGTCGGAGATAATGGCGTCTTCTGCGCCCAGCAGCGTTTCAAACAGGCCGCCGTTGGCATCAAAGCAGGAGGAATACAGAATGGCGTCTTCCATACCGAGGAAGCTTGCCAGCTTCTGCTCCAGCGCTTTGTGGCTGTCCTGGGTGCCGCAAATGAAACGTACCGAGGCCATACCGAAACCATGGCTGTCCATACCGGCTTTGGCGGCATTGATCAGCTCAGGGTGGTTGGCCAGGCCAAGGTAGTTGTTGGCGCAGAAGTTAATGACGTGGCTGCCGTCGCCCACGGTGATATCCGCTTGCTGAGCGGAGGTGATAATACGTTCTTCTTTAAACAACCCTTCCGCACGGGCGGTATCGAGGTCCTGAGTTAACTGTTTGTAAAAATCACCACGCATTGCAACTCTCCAGATTCGGTAAAATTTGGAACATATTACCCAAAGCTATACGCTGATACGAGATGATGCATGTCTGAATGAATTATTTGCAGCATAAATCACGCGTCCCACATCCAGCCGAACGGTGAAAGGCTGAAGGCGGGCTAATGTGATGGTATGATTAGAAGCATTCGTGCCTGGGATACGCCCTGGCCCACCAATATCAAAGGTTACAGTTATGATTATCGTTACCGGCGGCGCTGGCTTCATTGGCAGCAACATCGTGAAAGCGCTGAATGACAAAGGCATTACCGACATCCTGGTAGTGGACAACCTGAAAGACGGCACCAAGTTCGTAAACCTGGTGGACCTGGATATCACCGACTACATGGATAAAGAAGATTTTCTGATCCAGATTATGGCCGGTGAAGAATTCGGCGACATCGAAGCCGTGTTCCACGAAGGCGCTTGCTCTTCCACCACCGAGTGGGACGGTAAGTACGTGATGGATAACAACTATCAGTACTCCAAAGAGCTGCTGCACTACTGCCTGGAGCGTGAAATCCCGTTCCTGTACGCCTCTTCCGCAGCCACCTACGGCGGCCGCACCAGCGACTTTATCGAGTCCCGCGAATTTGAAAAACCGCTGAACGTGTACGGTTACTCTAAATTCCTGTTCGACGAGTACGTACGCCGCATCATGCCGGAAGCGAATTCGCCGATCGTGGGCTTCCGCTACTTTAACGTCTACGGGCCGCGTGAAGGCCACAAAGGCAGCATGGCGAGCGTCGCGTTCCACCTGAACACCCAGTTGAACAACGGTGAAAGCCCGAAACTGTTCGAAGGCAGCGATGGCTTCAAACGTGACTTCGTTTACGTCGGCGACGTGGCGGCGGTAAACCTGTGGTTCTGGGAAAACGGAAAATCCGGCATCTTCAACCTCGGTACCGGCCGCGCGGAATCCTTCCAGGCCGTGGCTGACGCCACCCTGGCTTTCCACAAAAAAGGCAGCATTGAATACATTCCTTTCCCGGACAAACTGAAAGGCCGCTATCAGGCGTTCACGCAGGCCGATCTGACCAACCTGCGCGCTGCTGGCTACGATAAGCCGTTCAAGACCGTCGCCGAAGGCGTAACGGAATACATGGCCTGGTTGAACCGCGACGCGTAAGAAGTCAGCATGAAAATACTGGTGATCGGCCCGTCATGGGTGGGCGACATGATGATGTCGCAAAGTCTCTATCGCACGCTCAAGGCGCGCTATCCCCAGGCGATAATCGACGTGATGGCACCCGCGTGGTGCCGTCCGCTGTTATCGCGGATGCCGGAAGTCAATGAAGCGATCGCCATGCCTTTAGGGCATGGCGCGCTGGAAATTGGCGAACGGCGCAAGCTCGGCCATAGCCTGCGCGAGCGGCGCTATGATCGCGCTTATGTCCTGCCTAATTCCTTTAAATCTGCGTTGGTGCCCTTCTTTGCCGGTATCCCACTGCGCACCGGCTGGCGTGGCGAGATGCGCTACGGCCTGCTGAACGATGCGCGAGTGCTGGATAAAGAGGCCTGGCCGCTGATGGTCGAGCGCTACGTGGCGCTGGCCTACGACAAAGGCGTGATGCGCTGCGCAAAAGATCTGCCGCAGCCGCTGCTGTGGCCGCAGTTGCAGGTGAACGAAGGCGAGAAATCGCTGGCCTGTAACGCGTTTTCGCTCTCCAGCGACCGCCCAATGATCGGCTTTTGCCCCGGTGCGGAGTTTGGTCCGGCAAAACGTTGGCCGCACTATCACTACGCCGCACTCGCGAAGCAGCTGATCGACCAGGGTAATCAGATTGTTCTTTTCGGTTCCGCAAAGGACAACGAGGCAGGTAATGAAATTATCGCCGCACTCAGCGACGAGCAAAAAGGTTGGTGCCGTAATCTGGCTGGCGAGACCCAACTGGAGCAGGCAGTGGTGCTGATTGCCGCTTGTAAGGCTATCGTCACCAATGATTCCGGCCTGATGCACGTGGCTGCCGCGCTAAACCGCCGCTGGTTGCACTCTACGGGCCAAGCAGCCCGGACTTCACGCCGCCGCTGTCAAACAAAGCGCGGGTGATTCGGCTGATTACCGGTTACCACAAGGTCCGCAAAGGCGACTCTGCGCAGGGCTATCATCAGAGCCTGATCGATATCACCCAGCGCGCGTCCAGGAAGAGCTCAACGCGCTGCTGTCGAGCGAGGAAGCCTGACGCATGCGAGTGTTGATCGTCAAAACCTCTTCAATGGGCGACGTCCTGCACACGCTGCCGGCATTAACCGATGCGATGCGTGCCATCCCGATATTCGCTTTGACTGGGTCGTGGAAGAGGGTTTCGCGCAAATTCCTTCATGGCATGAAGCGGTAGACCGCGTGATTCCGGTGGCCATCCGCCGCTGGCGTAAAGCGTGGTTCTCCGCCCCATCAAAGCCGAACGCAAAGCCTTTCGCGATGCCATTCAGGCGGTAAAATATGATGCGATCATCGATGCTCAAGGGCTGGTAAAAAGCGCCGCGCTGGTCACCCGACTGGCACACGGCATCAAGCATGGCATGGACTGGAGTAGCGCCCGCGAGCCGCTGGCCAGCCTGTTCTATAACCGCCGCCATCATATTGCCAAACAGCAGCATGCCGTAGAGCGCACCCGCGAGCTGTTTGCGAAGAGCCTCGGCTACACCAAACCTGAAACGCAGGGCGACTACGCCATAGCGCAACATTTTCTGGGGTCGCTTACGCCTGCAGAAGCCCCTACTGCGTCTTCCTGCATGCCACGACGCGCGATGATAAGCATTGGCCGGAAGAAAACTGGCGTGAGCTGATTCGCCTGCTGGGCGAGCGCGGTCTACGCATCAAATTACCATGGGGTGCGCCGCATGAAGAAGCCCGCGCGAAGCGCCTGGCTGAAGGGTTTGATTACGTGGAAGTTCTGCCGCGTCTGAGCCTGGAGAAGGTGGCGCACGTGTTGGCAGGTGCGGAATTCGTGGTGTCCGTCGATACCGGGCTCAGCCACCTTACGGCCGCGCTGGATCGCCCTAACATCACGCTTTATGGACCGACGGACCCGGGGTTGATTGGAGGGTATGGAAAGAATCAGGTCGCGTGTTGTTCGCCTTCGCAGGATTTGTCGCATCTGAATGCGGAGAATGTTATTGCCCTATATAAAACACTATAGGGCAACATTTATTATGTGGGCGTAACACCCACTAATAAATTAACTCTCAACTCTATTTTTATCTTTCAACAGCAAGGCTGAAAGGAAAAGACATATTATCCATGACGCAGGGATAGGTTTGTCATGTGTAATAACATCACTTAAACCAAACAGCATGATGGCAGCAGGGAAAACCAATAACACATAACGCCCTTCAGAAAGACAATATGCAATTAAAGCAACATAAAATAGAAGAAGAGTAACAACACCAAACACACCCTTTGTGGATAGTGCTTCTATTACATCATTATGCATATGGACATTAAGGAATTCTGTAGCACCCTTATAGATGGGATTTTCTTTACTCAGCGCAATGATTTTCGTTGCCCGCTGTTCTAAAGATTGCCATTCCAACCCATCTGGCGCACTTTTAAAACCAGCCATAACCATAGAGAAACGAGCGCCGACAGAAGAAACAGTATTCTCTGTAGTTTGATACCCAACAATATCCTTTTTCAAAGCAACAATACGGTGGTCAACATACTGCTGAAACACTAAGCCACAAACAACTAGCGAAACTAACATTCCGCCAATGCATTTTACCAACAACAGTCGATGCTTATAATATTGTGAGATTAATATTATAGCGACAATAAATGGATAAGTAAAAATAGAAGCTCGCGTTCCGGTCATTATTATCACTGAAAAACTAAGCAAAAAGTTTAAGTAAAAAACAAACCACTTATATTTTGTGGTCAGGTTCACAAAGACAATAGATGAATACAATGAACAAAAAGTAATCATATAAGCTGCAATTGTTGCAGCGCCCATCTGATCAATTCCCCGTCCATTGCTGAAAGAGGGATCCTTCGAGCGCCCAGTTCATAATGCTGATAGAATGAAACAATATAGATCGTTATTTGCATCAATACACAGGCAATGATATGAAAATTAAAGCTTACCTTTCTCTGATTATTAGATATATAGATTAAAGTAAAAGCGCTTAAAACAAACATTTTACCGGCTTCTAAATATCCTCTATATGCATTTTTATAAATAACATATTCGGTTTTATATGTCACATACCACAGCAGATCTATTGCCCTAAGATGAATAAACTGAGAGCAAAAAATAGAGTACCTTTGCTAATTCCACATGGTCTGTCCCAAACCAACATGACTAATGAAATAAACCCTACAATAATGACTATTTTATTAGCATAGTTAGTGTCTATAGGGATTAATAATCCCCTATGAAACACAGGCAGATCACAATATAAAAAATATAATTTCTAACATCATGCAAATTCAAGATTTAATACCCTAAGAACTTGATTACTTAAGAAGTGAAAAAAAGCTAACGCGGAGCCAGGAACGGAGTAGTTTCATTTTCCCTTGTATCTTCCCACGCGGTTTTTTTTGCCCGAAAATTAAACTACGCTCCAACTCTAAATGACTATTGAATGGCGTAACTATAGGATGAAATATAATCTCGTTTAAATAAAATTCTTTTATAATTTCTTTTTGATACATTAATTCCCAACTATCAGCACGATATGTACCATAGTTTTCAGTCAAGTCAACAAGCTGCTTCGCCATTGTTTTATTCATCAAATAACAACACGTCCGACGAAGTTTTTCTCGATTATAATTAACGCGCCCAAACTTGAGACTTCCTGCTTTAATTACATTAAAACGACTAACACCTAAAACAGGATAACTGTGTAATCCTTTCTGGCCGCCTAGCAAATACAGATTATTTTTCGGTAGATTTTTCTGCTCTTTTTCATTAAACGATAAACAAAACGCTTTGAACCGCTCATCAATGTCGACATCATCCTCCAGAATGATGATCCAATCATGACTACCGGAGCTTAACTCCTGATAAATAAACTGATGGCTTAATGTGCAAGCAATTTCCCCATCAGTCATATTATGACCCACACCACTTAAACGAGCCTGTGCAATCAACTCTTTATTTTTGGAATCTTTTGCATCAACAGCATCAAAGAACTGAAAGTCGATCCCGAGCCTTGAGAAATCACTCGTTATCTTCTCCCGTCTTTCTGTATCTCTAAGAAGCGATACAATATAGATTAGAACTTGCATCAAGAGACCTTATGTTTATATAAACAATGAGTAATTTTATAATTATATTTATTTTCTTAACTTGTATTGAATTAGGGCAAACATTCCTTGAATATAAAAACCCTGAACAAAAAGATGCTTATATTTCTTTTGCATCTCCGAAATTGATCTAGCTTCTTTCAGTGGATATGCTTTCCATGGCGATTTTTCACGTGCTGTTTGAAAAAATACGGCAGCAGGATAGTTAGCCCAACTATGCCATGGTTTAGTGATGCCCGTATAATGAATAAGCACGGTGCTATCATTAATAACCTTCTTGTACTCTTCATGTTTACGATCGGACAACTCATTTTTCAATGAATATATTGTATTATAACCAGATGGTAAATAGATGTTATTCATCTCAAATGAAATGTTTAATGCATCCTGATCTAAATACTTCAACCGTCCATAAGGTGTTTCACCTTTCAACAAGCTTAACAAATAGGGTTTTAGATCTGCTTCTTTCCATTTATGAAGATTAACAAACATCACTCCGGCATTAAAATACGCCCCATTAATCTCTGGTATATTTAACCTCTTACTGCATGCCTCTTGTGTTGATTTACTATCTGGGATTACTGCTGCAAATTCGTCTTTAAAGTCTATTTCGGTAAAGAGCTTAAGACTGCCCTTACATACCACATCAGCATCCAGGTACAGCAGTGTCGATAAAGTATTACTTAAGTAATCAAAAGAATAAATTCTGAAATAGGTCGCATATGACCATACATCAGATGTAGGTAAATCAACAAAATAATGAGGATCAATAAGATATACTTTTATCAAAGTATCAAATTGCTCAGCAGTCTCTTTGAAAGTATTTAAATATCCTTCGTCGATGTAATCGGTAAAAACATGGAAAGTAAAGTTAATATCTCTATTGTTCAATAACACCGAAGAGATAGAGACACCAGCACCGTATAGAAAATTTTTATCTATACCATAAGATATGTTCAGTTCTGGGGAATTGTTATTTATATTTTTCGTCCCAAAACTATATGTATTCTTGATAAACGCGTCCATTCAAGCCTCTTTATTATCAGCCAAACAATTTTAAATAGTAATAATAAATATTATTTATCAACCACTTTGCATATTTGCCTTGCTTAAAACTATGTTTTGCACAATATCGGGCATAGTTTGAATTACCAGGCTTAAGCAACGCCAGTTCACGCCAGGGTGAAGATTTTTTGGCTTTCAGAAAGGGTACCGCACTCGCGTAGGTTGCCCAGTTGTGCCACGGCTTGGTTGGCCCAACGTAGTGAATCAAAATGGTACTATCGTTTACCGGGTTAATAAATGACTCTTTCAGTTCGTAGTTAAGGCTGAATTGCGTATTATATTTACCATCAATAAATATCACTTTTCCACTGAGGATAAGGTTCAATATATCCTGATCCATAAAACTAAGTTTGCGGATGACATTTTTATCGGACAGCAGTGACATCGCCTTCCCAGAGACATACTCGCTAGCCCATGCTGGAATATTCAGCAACAAAACGCCAGAGTTAAAGTATCCATTTTCAATAGAAGAACATTCAAGACTTTGACTACGTGATACCCACCATGCACTATCACGTTCTGGCACAACTCCTGCAACATTCTCACCAAGTGGCAACGTCGTCAGGTCTTTTATACTCCCCTGGCATACAATATCCGCATCCAGATATAGCACACGAGACTGCTTACCAATAAAGTAGTCTCCGATAATGAAGCGGAAGTACATCGCCACAGACCAGTTCTTCGTCGTCGGAAATGACTTCAGGCAATCACAATTGACGATATGAATCTGGATGCAGGTCTTATAATCTCGAGCCAACTGTGCGAACAGCTGCTTGTCTACTTCTGGTACAATATCGATAAAGAGGTGGAATACGAAATCCATATCACGGTTATGCAGTAGAACTGAGGCAATAGAGACACCACAACCAAAGAGAAAATTCTTATCAATCCCATAAGCGATATGGAACGAAGAATCATCCTGGGCAGTCTCTCGCTCATCAAAGACAATCGTCTCTTTAAGCATCCCTTCTGCATTTAAATAAGAATACGCCATGCTGTGCCTCAGATTTTACAATGATTTTCTGATCGTTCTTTCTTTAATTTTATTGGCCTTTTCGGCGGCTTTTGCTAACAGTACCTGTTCTTCACCCAGCACTTTACGGATAGGCTTATCAAAATAGACTCGCATAAAGCGCAAAATATCCCGTGATGTCAACCCAATATTCATCGAAGAAAAATACAAACCAATCAAATCCTTATCACGCCAGCGACGTGGTACGCGATCGCGAATTTGCGCACGGTGCAGGTCAATCACCGAAATCTTTAACGTCTCTTCCTCACCGTTAAACGGCAGATGCAGCAGGAAATGGCAGATATAACAGTCGCGGTGGTTAATACCCGCTTCGTGCATCTTGCGTACCATCGTGGCAACGCGTTTAATCAGCATGCGTTTCACTGCGGGGCGGCGGGATTCACAGCCCAATCCGCGCAGTAGTCTTCAAGGCTGATGGTTGGCGTGAGATCTTCGGTAATAATAAATGACGTGCGGGTTAACGGATTTAACCCCTTCTCACCAAAGCCGACGCCGTGCATGGTGTCGACACCCACATCGTGCAGGCGGCGGATAGCATTCCACTCGCGATCGGCGCCCAGCACAGGCATACGCAGGGAAATCAGATTTTTGACGATCTCTTTAAGTGAAGTGCCACGGTGCCATTTCAGAAAATAGCTACCGCCCGCCAACTCGAAGCGCAGCGTACGACGGGTTTCCAGCTCACGAAATACCTCGCCTTCCAGATGTTTCACTTCCTCAAAGGCATCTTTCCCGCGCCACAGCGTGGCCAGCGGTTCTTTCAGCTCAACCATCCAAATCACCTATAATGATATCTGCCGCTCTGTCCGCCAGACTGTATAAGTCTTGTGTATCGGCGTAGTTGCGCGCATTTTCTGCCCAAGCCGCGCGCAGCGCTGGCTGGGTTAATGCCTTAAGAAGGAGCTCATTCAAGGCTTCCTGGCGGAAAGGTTCCTCAATCACCGCGCCACAGTTTGCATCCGCAATATAGTGCGCATATCCGCATACGGCGGTTGTTAACACCGGTAGCCCCGCCGTTACCGCTTCCAGCAGCACGATGCCTGCCGCCTCCTGATAGGCCGGGTGCAGTAGTAAATCGGCAGCCGCCATCAACTCCGCCACGTCATTGCGCCCGGAGAAGAAGTGGACGTTGCGTTGAATGCCATACTTCTCGGCCAGCGCGGCGAATTTTCCCGGCTTATCCTGGCCGACAATAAACAACTGCGTGTTCTGGCGCAGGCTTTCCGGTAGCGAAGCCATCGCGGTCAGCGTGCGATCCACGCCTTTACGCGTAAAATCGGATCCAACCTGCAGCAATACATTCTGCGATTCGGTCAAACCGTTCTTCTGCCGATAAACCTGACGGGCGTTCGGAATCTGTTGACTGTATTTTCTATCCGGGTAAATCCCCGGCGGCAAAATATGAAAACGTTCAGGTTCGGTCTGATAGTGTTTCTGGAAATCCGCAATTTGCTTGTCCGTTAGCATCAGCAACTGCGTCGGTTTACCATGTTCAAAGGTGGCACGCTCGAACGCCGCATAGTGGCGATAGCGTGAGGTCAGACGATAAAAGAAACCTTTCTCCTGCGCCACTTTCTCGGCGTAGCACACGTCAGCAGCATAATAGACATCCAGCCCCGGCATCTTATTAAAGCCCACCACCCTGGCCACCGGATGCTCACGCAGGTGATTTTGCACCCACTGATAATATTCCGCGTTGCGCCCATGATTGGTATGAGATTTAACCGGAACCAGAATTAACTCAAAGGCATCGGGCATTCTCCTTCCCAGGACTGCGTATAAACGCGCACCTGTTGGCCGCGTGCCGCCACGGTCTGGGCAATGCGCATAAAGTCGCGCTGCAGGCCACCGAAGGGAAAATACTTATACAAACAGAATGCAACGATCATCATGCTTCACCTGTTGCAGGTTCGGCCTCGTAGGCAGGTAGAATTTTATCGATAGCAGCAATGACGTCCTCAGCCGGAATAACGGCAAGATACATCTCATTGCGGTTACGCTGCTCGCGCGGCGGCATTGGCCGATAATCGCCGGCCCAGAATTGAATCATATTGTCCGACCACGGGCGCCAGAAAATATGGTCCGTCGCACCAAATAACGCAATCAGCGGCGTTTTAACTGCGGCCGCAATATGCCCTGGCGCAGAATCGACGCCGATAAATAACACCGCGTGGTCAATCAACGCCCCCAGTTCCGGGAAGCTAACTTTACCGGCCAGCGCCGTCACTGGTGGCCGTTGGCAGCCTTTGGCAATCGCGTTCACACAGGCCAGATCGTCCGCCACCGGCCCAGAAGTTAGCACCACTTCTATCCCGCGATCGTGCAGCGCATCAATCACCCGGGAGAATTTTTCGTTCTCCCAGCATTTAAATATCTGTCGCGCCGTCGGTTGGATCACCACGTATCGCTCACCGACGCCAGCTTTATCCAGCTCGCCGCGCACACGCTGCCAGCAAACTGGGTTATAGCTCATGGTCGTCTCCGCAACATGAGAATCCAGCCCCAGAGGGCCAGCACCGAGAGGTTGCTCTCAACAACGTTATCGCCGGTTAAAGGTGCAAGATGTGTGAAACTGTTGCGCCAGAAGGCCGATTGCCGGTGGTGATAGTCCTGAGAGATACTCATCGACGCGTTCAACAGGCGTACCAGCACCGCCACCATCCACTGGTCGGCCATATTGATGACGAGGTCGTATTTATTGGCGCGCAATACCCTGATCAGGCTGACAAAGTTGGTTATTTTCTCTGCCGCTTTGGCTTTTTTATTTTTAATACCATACAGCGCGTTGATTTCAGGATTCTCAGACAAAATAGGGATCGTGTCCTGATACAGCAGGACGTCCACCTTCGCCTCAGGATAATGGCGCTTCAGCGTGCTAATAACGGGAGTGGTAAGCAACATATCCCGTGAAAACGCATTTTAATGACCAGAATTTTTCGAAATGGCTTTTCCACAAGCGACTCTTTGGTTGAGATTTTCCGGTAAAAGTAGGAAAAAAGCACGCTACCGCCCAGGCTCAACAGCTACCTGATTACTGATATTGCACTTATTTTGATGCGCTAGTGTACCACTTCCTTGTCCACAATCCGAACCGGATAGCTTTCACGCAAATAAAGTTTTTTTCATTTATAAATCATGAAATTAAATTTATTACCATCGCCGTAACGCCGAGTTTGCCAGCCCCAAATATCCAGGGGTGTTAACCGCAATGAACAGCATAAAAAAGGGGATTAGCAGTGATATCCACGGCTAGCACCTGCGCTGTGGATAATTTAGACCAAAAACAGCAAAAGTAATGGTAATGCCTCAGGTAAATACTTAGAATCCACAGCACATTCATAACTCAGCTATTTATTATGCTTGAATTGCTTTACACCGCTCTGCTCTACCTTATCCAGCCCTGATCTGGATACGGCTTTGGGTGCGCGGACGTAAGGCTCCAGCCTACCGAAAACGCTGGGGTGAACGTTACGGTTTTTATCGCCAGCCGCTGAAGCCCGGCGGGATTATGCTGCACTCGGTGTCCGTTGGCGAAACGCTGGCGGCGATCCCGTTAGTTCGCGCACTGCGTCACCGCTACCCCGATTTGCCGATTACTGTCACCACGATGACCCCAACCGGGTCCGAGCGCGTGCAGTCGGCGTTTGGCAAAGACGTTCAGCACGTCTATCTGCCGTATGATTTACCCGATGCCCTTAACCGCTTCCTCGATAAAATCGACCCGAAACTGGTGTTGATTATGGAAACGGAGCTGTGGCCAAACCTGATTGCCGCGTTGCATCGTCGCCATATTCCGCTGGTGATTGCCAACGCACGCTTATCTGAGCGCTCAGCCGCCGGATACGCCAAACTGGGCTCATTTGTTCGCACGCTACTCCAGCGTATTACGTTGATTGCCGCGCAGAATGAAGAAGACGGTCAACGTTTTGTCGCCTTAGGGCTAAAAATAATCAGGTGACCATTACCGGCAGCCTGAAATTCGATATTTCTGTTACACCGCAGCTGGCAGCCAAAGCGGTCACGCTTCGTCGCCAATGGGCGCCACGCCGCCCGGTATGGATAGCCACCAGTACCCACGAGGGCGAAGAGAGTATCGTGATTACCGCCACAAGGCGCTGCTGCAGCACTACCCGGATTTACTGCTGATACTGGTGCCGCGTCACCCGGAACGTTTCCCGGACGCCATCAACCTCACGCGTCAGGCTGGCCTGAGCTTTATCACCCGTTCCTCCGGTGAAGTCCCTCCGCGACAACACAGGTGGTCATTGGCGACACCATGGGTGAGCTGATGCTGCTGTATGGCATTGCCGACCTGGCGTTTGTTGGCGGCTCGTTGGTTGAACGTGGCGGCCATAATCCACTGGAAGCCGCAGCGCACGCCATTCCCGTACTGATGGGCCCGCATACCTTTAACTTCAAGGATATCTGCGCCCGTCTGGAACAGGCGAGTGGGCTTATCACCGTGACCGATGCCGCCAGTCTCGAAAAAGAGGTATCCTCACTGTTAGGCGATGCCGATTACCGTAGTTTCTACGGTCGTCACGCCGTTGAGGTCTTGTACCAGAACCAGGGCGCGCTACAACGCCTGTTACAACTCCTGGAACCGTACCTGCCACCCAAAACGCATTGAGGATGATTATGCAAAAACGGGCGATTTATCCGGGCACTTTCGATCCCATCACCAACGGTCATCTTGATATCGTGACCCGCGCGGCCTGCATGTTCGATCAGGTTATCCTCGCTATTGCGGCCAGCCCAAGCAAAAAACCGATGTTTGACCTTAGCGAGCGCGTGGCGCTGGCCCAGCAGGCAACGGCACACCTTGGTAACGTGGAAGTGATGGGTTTTAGCGATCTGATGGCTAACTTTGCCCGCACCCAGCAGGCCAATATTCTGATTCGTGGCCTGCGCGCGGTGGCGGATTTCGAGTATGAAATGCAGTTGGCGCACATGAATCGCCACCTGATGCCGGAGCTGGAAAGCGTCTTTCTGATGCCGTCGAAAGAGTGGTCGTTTATTTCATCATCACTGGTGAAAGAGGTGGCGCGTCACGACGGCGATGTGACCCATTTCCTGCCGGTGAATGTACATCAGGCGCTGATGGAGAAGCTGAAGTAGGCTTCTGTGTATTTCCCGGCGGTTCGTCGCCGGGCTATCAACTTACTTTTGGCACTGCCGGCAGTAAAACGTCGCCCGCTGCGCATGCTTGCTGGCGATAATCGGCGTCCCGCATACCCGACAGGCCTCCCTTTCCGCCCGTACACCTGTAGCTCTTGTGCAAAGTAGCCCGGCTTGCCGTCGCTTTGCAGGAAGTCTTTTAGCGTCGTACCACCCTGCTCAATCGATCGTTGCAGTACTGCTTTGATCGCCGCCACCAGTCGTTCGCTCTCTTCGGCAGATAACGATGATGCCAGCCGATCCGGATGGATCCGCGCGGCAAACAGCGATTCGCTGGCGTAGATATTACCGACGCCCACCACCAGCTTGTTATCCATCAGCCAGGGTTTAATCGCCGTTTTCTTCTTCGCACATTTTGCCTGCAGATACTCCGCGCTAAACTCCGCGCTGAGCGGCTCAGGGCCGAGATGAGCGAGCACGCTGTACCCTTCCAGCACCGGCGTCCACAGCCAGGCGCCAAAGCGCCGTGGGTCGGTGTAGCGCAGCACTTTACCGTTACTCATCACCAGGTCGACGTGATCGTGTTTTTCCGCCGGCAGTTCTTCCGCAAGAATGCGTAAACTTCCCGACATCCCCAGATGAATGATGATCCAGCCGTCAGGCAGTTCAAGCAGCAGGTATTTAGCGCGGCGCTGAACGCTGAGAACCGGTTTATCGCTCAGGCGGTAGATTTCATCAGAGACGGGCCAGCGCAGGCGTCCGTTGCGAATAACGGCGTACTGGATGGTTGCGCCAACCAGATGGGGTTCAATACCGCGGCGGCTGGTCTCAACTTCGGGTAATTCAGGCATAACGTCTCCGGCTCCAATACAGATGTCTCTATTATGGGGACGCGCAGAAAACAAAAAACCCGCCGAGGCGAGGTTTTTTGTGACATCGAAACTAAAATTATTTGATTTTAGCTTCTTTGTACAGAACGTGCTGACGGACAACTGGATCGAACTTTTTCAGTTCCAGTTTTTCCGGCTTAGTACGTTTGTTCTTCGTGGTGGTATAGAAGTGACCAGTACCAGCAGAAGAAACCAGCTTGATTTTCTCACGAATACCTTTAGCCATGATTTATTTCCTCTAAGTACTTAGTACTTTTCGCCACGGGCACGCAGTTCAGCCAGAACTGAATCGATGCCTTTCTTATCGATTACACGCATACCTTTAGCAGATACGCGCAGGGTGACAAAACGCTTCTCGCTCTCAACCCAGAAACGGTGAGAGTGCAGGTTCGGCAGGAAACGGCGTTTAGTCGCGTTCAGTGCGTGGGAACGGTTGTTACCGGTCACCGGACGCTTGCCAGTAACTTGGCAGACTCGGGACATGTCTATTCTCCAAAAATCAAATTAGCTCGAGCTTCGTATGGGGTATCGGCGCCTCGTCAGGCTTTACAGCCCGGTCATCGCGTAGTTCTAAGTGAACTCTCGATTGCCAGGCCCAAATGCCAAACCCGAGATTCTCAAAGGTGGCGTAGTATACGCTGACCCGGCGTTATGCTCAAGTCCCGAACAGACAAAGATCCCGGTGGATCGCGTAATAAACCGCTAAATCCAGCCTCGTTCGGCAAAAGAAACGTACTCACCGCGGCCAATAACCAGATGATCAAGCACCCGTATATCCATGAATTGGCAACACTTTACCACCCTTTCAGTAATAAGTCTGTCTGATTTACTCGGCTCCGCATGACCCGATGGATGATTATGTGCCAGGATCACCGCAGCGGCGTTAACTTTGATGGCTTCTCGTACAATTTCGCGCGGATGCACTTCTACGTGACTCAGAGTGCCGGAAAAAAGGCGGCTATGTTTGAGCACCCGGTGTTGATTATCGAGAAAAATCACCACAAAGATTTCCCGCTCTTCGTCGGCGAGCTGGCTTTGCAGAAACTCACGCGTCATCTCTGGGCTTAGCAGAGAATCCTCGGAAAGCACTCGCAGGCTAAAGTAGCGGCGTGCCAGTTCGGCAATCCCTTTGAGTTGGGCATATTTAGCAATGCCCATACCGTCGATCTGCGTTATCGCTTTCTCGGTAGCCGAAAGCAGGCCGTACAGCGAGCCGAAATGGCGCAGCAGGTCCTGAGAGTAACGTAGAACGTTTTTTTCCCGCGTACCGGTGCGCAAAAATAGCGCCAGCAGCTCAACATCCGTGAGCGATTCAATTCCGTACCGCTGCATCTTCTCACGCGGCAGGAGGGCTTCTGTACTCTCCATGACGGCCTCCTCTTATGGCTGCCGCCAAAATGCCACAGTACACGCCCTCCTGCACGGTGTGGATTTCGCTCTTGCGTAGCGGCTCGCAAAGTGTCTCTGTCGTAAGCACACGACCCCGCCAGGATTGTGATAAAATGCGCGAATTCTGGTGTCCCCCTAACAGGAAAAATCATGATGAGCCTGGCCGGTAAGAAAATTGTTCTTGGCGTCAGCGGCGGTATCGCTGCCTACAAAACGCCGGAGCTGGTGCGTCGCCTGCGTGAGCGCGGCGCGGACGTGCGCGTCGCGATGACCGACGCAGCAAAAGCCTTCATCACCCCGCTGAGCCTGCAAGCCGTATCCGGTTATCCGGTCTCCGACAGCCTGCTCGATACCGCCGCCGAAGCCGCGATGGGCCACATTGAGCTGGGCAAATGGGCTGACCTCGTTATCCTTGCGCCGGCCACCGCCGACTTAATTGCCCGCGTGGCCGCCGGGATGGCAAACGACCTGGTGTCGACCATCTGCCTCGCAACCCCATCGCCGGTCGCCGTTGTCCCCGCCATGAACCAACAGATGTATCGTGCCGCCGCCACGCAGCACAATCTGGAAGTACTGGCCTCACGCAATATGCTGATCTGGGGCCCGGACAGCGGCAGCCAGGCCTGTGGCGACGTTGGCCCGGGTCGGATGCTTGATCCATTGGTGATTGTTGACATGGCCGCAGCGCACTTTTCCACCGTCAACGATCTGCAACATCTGCACATCATGATTACCGCAGGCCCGACCCGTGAACCGCTGGACCCGGTGCGTTACATTACCAACCACAGCTCAGGAAAAATGGGCTTTGCGATTGCCGAAGCCGCCGCGCGTCGTGGGGCAAACGTCACGCTGGTTAGCGGCCCGGTGTCGCTGCCAACGCCCGCCTTTGTGCAACGTATTGATGTCACCACCGCTGAAGAGATGAACGCCGCGGTTCAGGCCGGCATCGCGCAACAGCAGATTTTTATCGGCTGCGCCGCAGTTGCCGACTATCGCGCAGCGGTTATTGCCGAAGAAAAAATTAAGAAGCAGGACACCCAGGGTGATGAATTCACAATAAAAATGGTGAAGAACCCGGATATCGTCGCTGGTGTTGCCGCACTGAAAGAGCATCGTCCCTACGTCGTAGGGTTTGCCGCCGAAACGAATAATGTGGAAGAATATGCGCGGCAAAAGCGTAGCCGCAAGAACCTTGATCTGATTTGTGCCAATGATGTATCGCAATCAAATCAAGGTTTTAACAGCGATAACAATGCCTTGCATCTTTTCTGGCAGGACGGCGAGAAGCGTTTACCGCTCGCCAGTAAGTCACTCCTGGGCCAACTATTATTGGACGAGATCGTTACCCGTTATGATGAAAAAAATCGACGTTAAGATTCTGGACTCGCGTATTGGCCAGCAGTTTCCGCTGCCGACCTATGCCACCGCTGGCTCTGCAGGCCTTGACCTGCGCGCCTGTCTTGATGACGCCGTAGAACTGGCGCCAGGTGAAACCACCTTACTGCCGACCGGCCTGGCGATTCACATTGCCGATCCGTCTCTGGCGGCGGTGATGCTGCCGCGCTCTGGCCTCGGTCACAAGCACGGTATCGTGCTGGGTAACCTGGTGGGGCTTATCGACTCTGACTATCAGGGTCAACTGATGGTCTCCATCTGGAACCGCGGGCAAACCACCTTCACTATCGAGCCAGGCGAACGCGTCGCGCAGATGGTGTTTGTTCCTGTCGTACAGGCCGAGTTTAATCTGGTCGAATCGTTTGAAGCCACCGATCGTGGCGAAGGTGGCTTCGGCCACTCAGGGCGTCAATAACTCGCCCTCAGGCACATCATGCAGGATGTGATGTGCCCGTTTTTTACGCATCTCACGGCGTCATAATGCAAAAAGATCACTGCAATTTATGGTTGCGGTCACCGTGTGGATGCTCGCCTGACAAGTGTTTTATTTTCAGGGGTATTTTAGAACATGGCAGAAAAGCAAACTGCGAAAAGGAATCGTCGCGAGGAAATACTTCAATCCCTGGCGTTGATGCTTGAATCCAGCGATGGCAGCCAGCGGATCACGACGGCAAAGCTAGCCGCGTCCGTTGGTGTGTCCGAAGCGGCGCTGTACCGGCATTTCCCAAGCAAGACCCGCATGTTCGATAGCCTTATCGAGTTTATCGAAGATAGCCTGATTACCCGTATCAACCTGATTCTGAAAGACGAAAAAGATACGACCGCACGTTTGCGTCTGATTGTGCTGCTGATTCTGGGCTTTGGCGAGCGCAATCCGGGCCTGACCCGTATCCTCACCGGTCATGCGCTGATGTTTGAGCAAGACCGTCTGCAGGGCCGCATTAACCAGCTGTTTGAGCGCATTGAGGCTCAACTGCGTCAGGTGCTGCGCGAGCGCAAAATGCGTGAAGGGGAAGGCTACGAAACCGATGAGACGTTACTGGCAAGCCAGCTGCTGGCGTTCTGTGAAGGGATGCTCTCGCGCTTTGTCCGCAGCGAATTCAAGTATCGCCCGACAGACGATTTCGACGCTCGCTGGCCGCTGATCGTCGCTCAACTGCAATAATCGTCAAACAGCCCGGCCTGCGCCGGGCTGTTTTCTTAGACGCCGTACGCTTCGCGATACGCGCGAACCGAGGCCAGATGCTCAGCCATCTCCGGTTTTTCTTCCAGATAAGCGATCAACTCTTTCAGGGTAATGATCGAGATAACGTCACAGCCATAATCACGTTCCACTTCCTGAATGGCAGAGATTTCACCGCGACCACGCTCCTGACGATCTAAAGAGATCAGCACGCCAGCCAGCTGCGCGCCGTTGGCCTGGATGATCTCCATCGATTCACGAATCGCCGTTCCCGCGGTGATAACGTCATCCACCAGCATCACGCGCCCGGTCAGCGCGCTGCCAACCAGATTACCGCCCTCGCCGTGATCTTTGGCTTCTTTACGGTTGAAGCAGTACGGGTAGTCTTTGTCGTGATGTTCCGCCAGCGCCACCGCGGTGGTGGTCGCAATTGGAATACCTTTGTACGCAGGGCCAAACAGCAGATCGAACTCGATGCCGGAATCCACCAGCGCTTCGGCATAAAAACGGCCTAACAGTGCCAGATCGCGCCCGGTATTAAACAGGCCGGCGTTGAAGAAATAGGGGCTTTTGCGCCCGGATTTCAGCGTAAACTCGCCAAACTTAAGTACCTGCTTGTTAAGCGCAAACTCAATAAACTGGCGCTGATACGGTTTCATGGATTCGCTCCTCATCTCACTTTATTACGGACAAAAAAAAGGGCGACCACGTCGCCCTTAAAAATCAGTTTTCTAACGCCGCCTTCTGCGTCGCTACAATGGATTCGATTCCCCTCGGGCTAGCGCCAGTAGGGTGAGTAACTCTTCGTGGGTGAACGGTTCGCCTTCCGCCGTCCCCTGAACCTCAATGATGCGGCCATCTTCGGTCATCACCACGTTCATGTCGGTTTCCGCCGCGGAGTCTTCAACGTATTCCAGGTCACACAGCGCTTCGCCGTTCACAATACCAACGGAAACCGCGGCAACCATCCCTTTCATCGGGTTAGTTTTCAGTTTGCCAGCGGCAACCAGTTTGCCCAGCGCATCAGCCAGCGCCACGCAGGCACCGGTAATCGACGCGGTACGCGTGCCGCCATCAGCCTGGATAACGTCACAGTCCAACGTGATAGTGAACTCGCCCAGCGCTTTCAGATCGACCGCGGCACGCAGCGCGCGGGCAATCAGACGCTGAATTTCCATGGTGCGGCCGCCCTGCTTGCCCTTCGCCGCTTCACGCGCGTTACGGGTATGGGTAGCGCGCGGCAGCATGCCGTACTCGGCGGTGATCCAGCCCTGGCCCTGACCTTTCAGAAAACGCGGCACGCCTTCATCAATAGAGGCGGTGCACAGCACTTTAGTATCGCCAAATTCGACCAGCACGGAGCCTTCTGCGTGTTTTGTATAATTACGGTCAGGGTGACGGGACGCACCTGGTTGGCACTACGACCTGCTGGACGCATGATAGAAATCTCCGGCTTGAAACGAATGTGGCTGCGCATTATACGGATTAACCTTGCTTATTCCTATCCTGAAAAGGCCCTGGAGGCTATAATCCCCCATCTCTCCTTTAAAAACAGGAACGTCTATGATCCGCAGCATGACCGCCTATGCCCGCCGCGAAATTAAGGGCACTTGGGGCAGCGCCGCCTGGGAACTGCGCTCTGTTAACCAGCGTTATCTCGAAACCTATTTCCGTCTGCCGGAGCAGTTCCGCAGCCTCGAACCCGTTGTTCGTGAACGTCTGCGTACCCGCTTAACGCGCGGGAAAGTAGAGTGCACTCTGCGTTTTGAGCCAGATGCCAGTGCGCAAGGCGAACTTATTCTTAATGAAAACCTGGCAAAGCAGCTGGTTAACGCGGCCAACTGGGTCAAAATGCAGAGCGACGAAGGGGAAATTAACCCGGTCGATATTCTGCGCTGGCCGGGCGTTATGGCCGCACAAGAGCAGGATTTGGACGCTATCGCCGCCGAGATCCTGAATGCGCTGGACGGTACGCTGGACGACTTCATCGTCGCTCGCGAAACCGAAGGTCAGGCGCTGAAAGCGCTGATTGAAAAACGCCTGGAAGGTGTGAGCGGCGAAGTGGCCAAAGTGCGTGCCCATATGCCGGAAATTCTGCAGTGGCAACGCGATCGCCTGGTGGCGAAGCTGGAAGACGCGGAAGTGCAGTTGGAAAACAACCGCCTGGAGCAGGAACTGGTGTTGATGGCCCAGCGTATTGACGTGGCCGAAGAGCTGGATCGCCTGGAAGCCCACGTCAAAGAGACCTATAACATCCTGAAGAAAAAAGAGGCCGTTGGCCGTCGCCTGGACTTCATGATGCAGGAATTCAACCGTGAGTCGAATACGCTGGCCTCGAAGTCAATTAATGCCGATGTCACAAACTCTGCCATTGAGCTGAAAGTCCTCATCGAACAGATGCGTGAGCAGATTCAAAATATCGAGTAACGCCAACGCGTTATATTAAAAATTAATGCCCGCCATGCTGCGGGCATTTTTATTTCAGGTAGTTTCTTTTTCTTCTGCACCGCTGCATGATGAGCCACCCCTCATGAAAGGGTGATTATGGAAAAGATACGGTATTTCAGAACGTGATTACTCAGATAATTTACGCCACCTCTTTATCCCTTCAGATAATAGGACTATCTGTTTTTACGCCCTGATATCGATCTAATTATATCTTAAGCATTGGTAGCTAGACTGGCCGCCTTCACCGTAAATAAAGTTAATCATATGCAATTCACGACTACTCAGAGTACGCCAGCCTTCAGCTGGAAAGCCCTTGGCTGGGCCGTATTGTATTTTTGCTTCTTTTCAACAGCATTGCAGATTGTCATCTACGCCACAGGTTATAGCGGCTCGACTGGCCTAAGGGATTCCATTCTCTTTAGCTTGTTATGGCTGGTGCCTGTATTTCTCTTTCCCGAAAAACCCGCATTATCGGCGCCCTGATTGGCATCATTCTCTGGGCTGCCTCGCTGGCGGCAATTAGCTATTACGTTATTTACGGGCAAGAGTTCTCGCAAAGCGTTCTATTCGTGATGTTCGAAACCAACACCAACGAAGCGGGCGAATTCTTAAGCCAGTACTTTAGCCTCAAAATTGTGTTGGTCGCGTTGGTCTATACGGCGATCGCTATCTTCCTGTGGACACGTCTACGTCCGGTTTACATCCCAACGCCATGGCGCTGGCTGGTGTCGTTCGCCCTGCTGTATGGGCTGATCCTCCATCCGCTCGTGACTGGGGTAGTGATGAAGGACAAACCGGTTGCCGACGTGCTGGATGGCGTATCAACCCGCCTTGCTCCTGCCGCACCATGGCAGTTCATTACCGGTTACTACCAGTATCACCACCAGCTCAATAGCCTGACGCGTCTGCTCAATGACAACCACGCTCTGCCGCCGCTGGCGAATTTAAAAGACAGCACCGGCGATGCGCCGCGTACGCTGGTGCTGGTGATCGGCGAGTCAACGCAGCGTGGGCATATGAGCCTGTACGGCTATCCACGCGAAACCACGCCGGAACTGGACGCGCTACGTAAGTCCGATCCCAACTTTACCGTGTTCAACGATGTGGTCACATCTCGTCCCTACACCATTGAGATTCTGCAACAGGCGCTGACCTTCGCGAATGAGAAGAACCCGGACCTGTATCTGACCAAACCCTCGCTGATGAACCTGATGAAGCAGGCGGGTTATAAAACCTTCTGGATAACCAACCAGCAGACGATGACGTCGCGCAACACCATGTTGACGGTGTTCTCGAAACAGACCGACCAGCAGTTCTATATGAACCAGCAGCGCACCCAAAGCGCCCGCGAATACGATGCCAACGTGCTGGCGCCGTTTAAGCAGGTGCTGGCCGACCCGGCGCCGAAAAAGTTCATTATCGTTCACCTGCTGGGTACGCATATTAACTACGAGTACCGCTACCCTGAAAACTGGAATAAATTCTCCGGTAAAACCGACACTATGCCGGCTGGTTTAAGCCAGGATCAGCAGGACACGTACAACAACTATGACAACGCCAACCTGTATAACGACTATATCGTTTCCACGCTGATTAAAGACTACAAGGCGACGGATCCTAATGGCTTCTTGCTGTACTTCTCTGACCATGGCGAAGAGGTCTATGACACCCCGCCGCATCAGACTCAGGGACGTAATGAGCAAGAACCGACCCGCCACATGTACACCATTCCGTTCCTGCTGTGGACATCGGAGAAGTGGCATGAGGCGCATCCGCGTGATTTCTCGCAGGACGTGAACCGCAAATACAGCAGCTCCGAGCTCATCCACACCTGGTCAGATTTGGCAGGCCTGAGCTATGACGGTTTCGACCCAACGCGTGCGCTAACCAACCCTCAGTTTGGGGAAACTACGCGCTGGATTGGCAACCCGTACGACAAGAAATCACTGAAAGATTACGATACGCTGCCGTACGGCGAGCTAACGGGTAATCAGTAAGCGATCTTCCGGCCACTTCATCATGAAGTGGCCGTTTTCGGTTGACAGCACAAGTTTTTAATTAGATTTTTTAATGCATTAATTCATCATAAAAATCGACATATCCCAACACCACTGCGATAAGCTCAGCAATTAAAATTAGTTTTAGTAATTAAAATTCACTCTCCTTAGAAAATCTCAATCGTGATCTCACGCACAAATCGCTACCCTTCTGCCATTCATTCCGGGAGCAAACATGTTACTGCACATCCTCTACCTGATTGGTATCACCGCTGAAGCCATGACTGGCGCGCTGGCCGCCGGACGTCGCCGTATGGACACCTTTGGTGTGATTATTATCGCCACCGCCACCGCGCTGGGCGGCGGTTCCGTACGCGATATGTTGCTGGGTCACTATCCGCTAGGCTGGGTGCAGCATCCGGAATACATCATCACCGTCGCCGTTGCGGCTGTGCTGACGACCATTGTCGCGCCGGTGATGCCGCACCTGCGTCGCCTGTTTCTGGTGCTGGATGCCGTGGGGCTTATCGTTTTCTCTATCATCGGTGCACAAATCGCCCTGGATATGGGTGAAGGCCCGATTATCGCCGTGATTGCCGCAGTCATTACCGGGTCTTTGGCGGCGTGTTGCGCGACATGTTCTGTAAACGCATTCCGCTGGTATTCCAGAAAGAACTTTACGCAGGCATCTCCTTTGCCGCCGCCGTGCTTTACGTCGCGCTACAGCACTATGTCAGCAACCACGATGTGGTGGTGATTTCAACGCTGCTGTTCGGCTTTACCGCCCGCATGCTGGCGCTAAGGTTGCGGCTCGGTCTGCCGGTATTTCACTACCGCCACGAAACACACTAATCAAATCCCACCACGCCCAGCGTATGTAGCTTGTCGGCAAGCGCAACGATCGTGGGGTGGTGGAGAAAGGTCACCAGGCGGTGGGCCCTCTCTCGCCAATGCCCGGTAGCTTTTGCCAGGCCAGCTCATCACGCGCTGAAATTTGCTGCCATGAGGTATCGCCGGATGCCTTGAGCGCAGCTTCGGGCAACGGCGCCCCAGCGCCTTGACCCACAGCCGAAAAGGCTGACGCCGCGTCATATCAAAACGGTGCCATAGCTGTTCGGCGCGTTCTGGCGCTATCCCCGGTATCGCTTTTAGTTGGGCCGCTTGCCATTCAAGCCAGGAAAAAAGATGGTCGAACGGTAACGCCATCATCAGCCTGTTCCAGCCAGCCTCTCCCAAACCTTCCAGATTAAAAACCTGTGGTGAAGACAACCAGTTCAGGCGAGCCAGAAACTGTGCCCGACAACCATCCGTGAGAAAATAGCAGGTTAGCGAATGGTATTCCCCATGGGAGGATTGGGTTTTGTTCGATCCTGCCCACGCCAGACCACGCTATCCAGCCGGGGAATCCCCTGACCTGCCAGGCTCACCAGCAGTTGATCGCCCACGGTGAAATCCAGACGTCGCCAGCGTGCAACGGAGCCCACATTCACCCGCCTCACCAGCTTGTCATCCAGCTTTACCGGCTCAAGCTCTGCGACAACCGAGACCTTGCCGCTACGCCCTATCGAAAAGTGAATACCGTTCACCTGCGCGACCTGCGCCACCGGCTCGTATTTCCATGCTGCCACCCAGGTTCCCTGCGTGGGCTGCCAGTACGCGCCCGCGGGTTCTTTAGCCTGCCGGATCACAATGCCATCAGTCGCAAAGGGTAACGGCGTGGTTAACCAATGTTCGCGCCAGTTCGCCACCTCCTGAACACGAGAAACACGATGAGAGTGGCGCTGGGCAAGTTCAAATCCAGACGCAGACAGCTGCGCCAGCCGTTCAGACATCGCAGCCGGACCATCCGGCCATGCCCAGATAAACAGCGATAAGGCCGACAGTGGCTCACGTTTGCCTTGTCGCATTAACATACCCGCCACCTTAGCACGGGCGTTCATGCCGCCCATTTTGCGCTGCACGTGCCCCCGGCGCGTAAAAAGATCTCGCCTTGTAAAACGCTGTTTGCCAGAGCCCCTGAACCTTTTTCGGCAACGACGGTATCTGTCTGACCTTATCCGTCCAGTCTTCTCCCACCAGACCATCTCCCCGACTAATCGCCTGGTAAAGCTGCCCATGGCGATAAACCAGCGTTACCGCAACGCCATCAACTTTTGGCTGCACCCACAGTTCCGCTTTATCTTTCATCCACTGCTCCACAGCCCGTGCATCCGCCAGTTTTCGCACTCCGGTATGGGCGACAGGATGCTTAAGCGCGTCGTGTAATGGCGGCAAACTCGTACTCTCTACTGGTTTAGCACCAAAACAATGCTGCCACTGCGCGAGCCGAACCGTAAGCTGGTCATAGACGCCGTCGCTCACCCCGCTGACGCCTTGCCGCCAGTAATCGGCGTTCCACTTTGCTATCTGGCCCTGTAGCTGCGCAATCTCTTGCTCGGCCCGCGCGGCAGACCAGACTGGACAGCGGGCTTGCACCTGCATAGCCAGCAGCCACCCCAGGCCCATCATCCATGCCTTCATATGCTTTCCCCGTCAGTACGCTGGCTCTGTTTGTAATGCATCCGTTTTCTGGACGCGAGTGCGAGCGTATCGTTTCCCGAGCAGGCTTCAGGGAAAATGCATTCGTTGCAGCAACACGGGGATAATTCAGGAAAACGACTCGCAAAATGAAAGAAACTGGCGCAAAAAGTGTGACAAAGGCTACGTCGCGCAGCGCCGCCGTGTATAATAGGCTCGTATGTAAGTTCTCTTTCGATCATCACATACAAAAGACACTCATGGCTCAAGGCACGCTTTATATTGTTTCCGCCCTAGCGGCGCGGGTAAATCCAGCCTGATTCAGGCTTTATTAAAAACCCAACCGTTGTATGACTCCCAGGTCTCTGTTTCACATACCACGCGCTCGCCGCGTCCGGGTGAAGTGCACGGTGAACACTATTTCTTCGTGAATCACGACGAATTCCGTTCGATGATTGGCGAAGGTGCGTTTCTGGAACACGCAGAAGTCTTTGGCAACTATTACGGCACCTCGCGTCAGGCTATCGAGCAGGTACTGGCGACCGGCGTTGATGTCTTCCTGGATATCGACTGGCAAGGCGCACAGCAAATCCGTAAAAGCATGCCGGGCGCGCGCAGCATCTTCATTCTGCCGCCGTCTAAAATTGAACTGGACCGCCGCCTGCGTGGCCGTGGCCAGGACAGCGAGGAAGTCATCGCAAAACGAATGGCTCAGGCAGTTGCAGAAATGAGTCATTACGCGGAATATGATTACCTCATCGTCAATGATGATTTCGATACCGCGCTGAGTGATTTAAAGACCATCCTCCGCGCTGAACGTCTGCGTATGAGCCGCCAAAAGCAGCGACATGACGCTTTAATCAGCAAATTATTGGCAGACTGAACCCACTTTCAGTATCATGCCCAGTCATTTCTTCACCTGTGGAGCATTAAAGTATGGCACGCGTAACTGTTCAGGACGCTGTAGAGAAAATTGGTAACCGTTTTGACCTGGTACTGGTCGCCGCGCGTCGCGCTCGTCAGATGCAGGTAGGCGGCAAGGATCCGCTGGTACCGGAAGAAAACGATAAAACCACCGTGATCGCACTGCGCGAAATCGAAGAAGGTCTGATCAACAACCAGATCCTCGACGTGCGCGAGCGCCAGGAACAGCAAGAGCAGGAAGCCGCTGAATTACAAGCTGTTACCGCTATTGCTGAAGGTCGTCGTTAATTAGATAGCGGGTCGCCCTTGTATCTGTTTGAGAGCCTGAATCAGCTGATTCAAAATTACCTGCCGGAAGACCAGATTAAACGTCTTCGGCAGGCCTATCTCGTTGCACGTGACGCTCACGAGGGCAAACACGTTCAAGCGGTGAACCCTATATCACGCACCCGGTAGCGGTAGCCTGCATTCTGGCCGAGATGAAGCTCGACTATGAAACGCTGATGGCCGCCCTGCTGCACGACGTGATTGAAGATACCCCTGCCACCTACCAGGACATGGAGCAGCTGTTTGGCAAAAGCGTTGCTGAACTGGTAGAGGGGTCTCTAAACTTGATAAACTCAAGTTCCGCGATAAGAAAGAGGCGCAGGCCGAAAACTTTCGCAAAATGATTATGGCGATGGTGCAGGATATCCGCGTCATCCTCATCAAACTTGCCGACCGTACCCATAACATGCGCACGCTGGGCTCATTACGCCCGGACAAACGTCGCCGCATCGCCCGTGAAACCCTCGAAATTTACAGCCCGCTGGCACACCGTTTAGGTATCCATCACATCAAGACCGAGCTCGAAGAGCTGGGCTTTGAAGCGCTGTATCCCAACCGTTATCGCGTCATTAAAGAGGTGGTGAAAGCCGCGCGCGGTAACCGTAAAGAGATGATTCAGAAGATCCTTTCTGAAATTGAAGGGCGTTTGCAGGAAGCGGGAATTCCGTGTCGCGTCAGCGGTCGCGAGAAGCATCTGTACTCTATCTACTGCAAAATGGTGCTGAAAGAGCAGCGTTTTCACTCAATCATGGATATCTACGCCTTCCGCGTGATCGTCCACGATCTGGATACCTGCTATCGCGTACTGGGCCAGATGCACAGCCTGTACAAGCCGCGCCCGGGTCGCGTAAAAGACTACATCGCGATTCCAAAGGCCAACGGATATCAGTCCCTGCACACCTCGATGATTGGGCCGCACGGCGTCCCGGTCGAAGTCCAGATCCGTACCGAAGACATGGATCAAATGGCAGAAATGGGTGTTGCCGCACACTGGGCTTATAAAGAGCACGGTGGCGAAAGCAGTACTACCGCACAAATCCGCGCCCAGCGCTGGATGCAAAGCCTGCTGGAACTGCAGCAGAGCGCCGGTAGCTCGTTTGAATTTATCGAGAGCGTTAAATCCGATCTCTTCCCGGATGAGATTTACGTTTTCACCCCGGAAGGCCGCATTGTCGAACTGCCCGCTGGCGCGACGCCGGTGGACTTCGCCTACGCCGTACATACCGATATCGGTCATGCCTGCGTGGGCGCGCGCGTCGACAGGCAGCCTTACCCGCTGTCGCAGCCGCTTTCCAGCGGCCAGACGGTCGAAATCATCACCGCGCCGGGCGCACGCCCGAATGCGGCATGGCTCAACTTTGTCGTCAGCTCAAAAGCGCGCGCCAAAATTCGCCAGATGTTGAAAAACCTTAAGCGCGACGACTCCGTCAGCCTGGGTCGCCGTCTGCTGAACCACGCGCTGGGCGGTAGCCGCAAGCTCGCGGAAATCCCGCCGGATCATGTTCAGCGTGAACTTGACCGTATGCGTCTTGCCACTCTTGACGATCTGCTGGCCGAAATTGGCCTTGGTAACGCCATGAGCGTAGTGGTGGCGAAAAACCTCCAGCAGGGTGAAGCTATCCCTTCTGCACCAGGTGCCTCCGGGCATACCCATCTGCCGATTAAAGGCGCAGACGGCGTACTGATCACCTTCGCGAAATGCTGTCGTCCGATCCCTGGCGACCCGATCATCGCCCACGTCAGCCCGGGTAAAGGGCTGGTTATTCACCATGAATCCTGTCGCAACATTCGCGGCTATCAGAAAGAACCTGAGAAATTCATGGCGGTTGAGTGGGACAAAGAGACGGCGCAGGAATTTATCACCGAGATTAAGGTTGATATGTTCAACCATCAGGGGCGCTGGCCAACCTGACGGCAGCCATCAATACCGCGACGTCCAACATTCAAAGCCTGAATACGGAAGAGAAAGACGGCCGCGTTTATAGCGCCTTTATCCGCCTGACCGCCCGCGACCGCGTGCATCTGGCGAATATCATGCGCAAAATCCGCGTGATGCCGGACGTCATCAAAGTCACCCGTAACCGAAACTAGCTTGTTACACAAAATCATTCGAATTGCATCAAGGAGGCAAGCGAATGAGTCCCCAGGAGCGTACAACAGTACGTGACTGGGGTGAATGAGTGCGGCCAACGCCGAGGCAATTTGAAGGATGAAGTGTAAATGAACTTACAGCGTTATGCGCGTATCCGTGAGATGCTCGCCAGGCGTCAGCCTGACCTGACGGTCTGCATGGAGGAGGTCCACAAACCTCATAATGTCTCGGCGATCGTTCGCACCGCCGATGCTGTAGGCGTTCACGAAGTTCACGCCGTTTGGCCGGGTAACCGCATGCGCACGATGGCCTCGGCGGCAGCAGGCAGCAACAGTTGGGTGCAAGTAAAGACCCATCGCACCATTGGCGATGCGGTGGGCATTTGAAAAGCCAGGGCATGCAGATTCTGGCGACACATCTGTCCGATAAAGCGGTCGACTTCCGTGAAATCGATTATACCCGCCCGACCTGTATTCTGATGGGTCAGGAAAAAACCGGTATCACCCAGGAAGCATTAGCCCTCGCAGATCGGGACATCATCATACCGATGATCGGCATGGTGCAGTCACTCAACGTCTCCGTCGCTTCAGCCTTGATTCTCTACGAAGCGCAGCGCCAGCGGCAGAACGCCGGCATGTACCGCCGGGAAAACAGTATGCTACCGGACGAAGAACAGCAGCGCCTGTTGTTTGAAGGCGGCTACCCGGTGCTGGCAAACGTCGCTAAACGCAAAGGACTCCCTTATCCCCACGTCAACGAGCAGGGCGAAATTGAAGCCGATGCCACGTGGTGGTCCACTATGCAGGCCTCGGAGTAACTGTTATGCAAAGCCGTCTGCTGGATGCCGTTCCGCTCAACACGTTGACCGGCGTTGGCGCCGCGCAGAGCAGCCGGCTGGCAAAAATTGGTCTGCACACAGTGCAGGATCTGCTCCTGCACCTGCCGCTGCGCTACGAAGACCGCACCCAACTTTATCCTATCGGTGAACTGCTTCCCGGCATCTACGTAACCGTGGAAGGCGAAGTCCTGAACTGCAATATCACCTTCGGCGGCCGCCGGATGATGACCTGCCAGATTAGCGACGGTACCGGCATACTGACCATGCGCTTTTTCAACTTCAACGCGGCGATGAAAAACAGCCTCGCCACCGGCGGCGGGTGCTGGCCTATGGCGAAGCCAAACGCGGCAAGTACGGTGCGGAGATGATCCACCCGGAATACCGCGTACAGGGTGACCTCAGCACACCGGATTTGCAGGAGACCTTAACGCCGGTCTACCCCACGACCGAAGGCATCAAGCAGGCGACGCTGCGTAAACTCACCGACCAGGCGCTGGATCTGCTGGATACCTGCGCCATCAGCGAACTGCTGCCGCCGGAACTGGCACAGGGCATGATGAGCTTGCCGGAGGCGCTACGGACGTTGCATCGCCCGCCGCCGACGCTCCAGCTTGCTGATTTAGAAACCGGTAAACACCCGGCGCAGCAACGCCTAATCCTCGAAGAGCTGCTGGCGCACAACCTGAGTATGCTGGCCCTGCGCGCGGGCGCGCAGCGTTTCCACGCTCAGCCGCTCAGCGCCAACGATGCGCTGAAAGATAAGCTGCTGGCGGCGCTGCCGTTTAAGCCCACGGGTGCCCAGGCGCGCGTCACCGCGGAAATTGAACACGACATGGCGCTGGATGTGCCGATGATGCGCCTGGTACAGGGCGACGTCGGCTCCGGGAAAACGCTGGTTGCCGCACTGGCCGCGCTACGCGCCATCGCCCACGGCAAGCAGGTAGCGCTGATGGCGCCGACCGAACTGCTCGCCGAACAGCACGCCAACAACTTCCGCAGCTGGTTTGCGCCGCTGGGCGTTGAAGTGGGCTGGCTGGCGGGTAAACAGAAAGGTAAAGCGCGTCAGGCACAGCAGGAGGCCATTGCCAGCGGTCAGGTGCAGATGATTGTCGGCACCCACGCCATCTTCCAGGAACAGGTGCAGTTTAACGGGCTGGCGCTGGTGATCATCGATGAACAGCACCGCTTTGGCGTCCATCAGCGTCTGGCGTTGTGGGAAAAAGGCCAACAGCAGGGCTTCCACCCACATCAGCTGATCATGACCGCGACCCCAATTCCCCGCACTCTGGCGATGACCGCCTATGCCGATCTGGATACCTCGGTGATTGACGAACTGCCGCCGGGACGCACGCCGGTCACCACCGTCGCGATCCCGATACTCGCCGCCACGATATTATCGACCGCGTACGCAACGCCTGCACCACCGAAGGCCGTCAGGCCTACTGGGTGTGCACGCTGATTGAAGAGTCTGACCTGCTGGAGGCCCAGGCGGCGGAAGCCACCTGCGAAGAGCTGAAGCTGGCGCTGCCGGAGTTGAATATCGGCCTCGTCCACGGGCGAATGAAACCCGCCGAGAAGCAGGCCGTCATGCAGGCGTTCAAACAGGGCGAATTGCATTTGCTGATTGCCACCACGGTGATTGAAGTCGGCGTCGATGTGCCCAATGCCAGCCTGATGATTATTGAAAACCCGGAGCGTCTGGGCTGGCGCAGTTGCATCAGCTCCGAGGCCGCGTAGGCCGTGGCGCGGTGGCCTCACACTGCGTACTGCTGTACAAAGCGCCGCTGTCAAAAACCGCGCAGATGCGCCTGCAGGTACTGCGCGACAGCAACGACGGCTTCGTGATTGCCCAGAAAGATCTCGAGATTCGCGGCCCGGCGAACTGCTCGGCACCCGCCAGACCGGCAACGCCGAATTTAAAGTTGCCGACCTGCTGCGCGATCAGGCCATGATCCCCGAAGTTCAGCGCCTGGCACGGCATATTCATGACCGTTATCCACAGCAGGCCAATGCGCTGATTGAGCGCTGGATGCCGGAAACCGAACGTTATTCCAACGCGTAGCCATACCCACAGCCCGAAAAGGGCTGTGCTAAACTTCGCACAATTTTACTTCCCTGGACGAGTTTGTAATGAGACGAGAACTGGCAATCGAATTTTCGCGCGTCACCGAAGCGGCGGCGCTGGCAGGCTACAAATGGCTGGGCCGTGGCGACAAGAACACCGCCGACGGCGCAGCGGTCAATGCCATGCGTATTATGCTCAACAAGGTCAACATTGACGGCACCATCGTCATTGGCGAAGGCGAAATCGATGAAGCGCCAATGCTCTACATCGGTGAGTCCGTCGGCACCGGCAACGGCGACGCGGTGGATATCGCCGTCGATCCGATTGAAGGCACCCGCATGACGGCGATGGGCCAGGCCAACGCCCTGGCAGTGCTGGCCGTTGGCGACAAAGGCTGCTTCCTCAACGCCCCTGACATGTACATGGAAAAGCTGATTGTCGGCCCTGGCGCCAAAGGCGCCATCGATCTGAACAAACCGCTGGAAGAAAACCTGCGCAATGTCGCCCGTGCGCTGGACAAGCCGCTTTCCGAGTTAACCGTTACCATTCTTGCCAAGCCGCGTCACGACCAGGTGATTGTCGAGCTGCAAAAGCTGGGTGTGCGCGTATTCGCGATTCCCGACGGCGACGTTGCCGCCTCTATCCTGACCTGCATGCCGGATAGCGAAGTCGACGTGATGTACGGCATCGGCGGCGCGCCGGAAGGGTGGTCTCCGCGGCGGTGATTCGCGCGCTGGATGGCGACATGCATGGCCGCCTGCTGGCCCGTCATCACGTGAAGGGCGATAGCGAAGAGAACCGTCGTATCGGTGAAAACGAGCTGGAACGCTGCAAGGCGATGGGCATTGAAGCGGGTGTCGTGCTGACGCTCGACGACATGGCGCGCAGCGATAACGTTATCTTCTCCGCTACCGGCATCACCAAGGGCGATCTGCTCGACGGCATTACCCGCAAGGGCAATATCGCCACCACCGAGACGCTGCTGATCCGCGGTAAATCGCGCACCATTCGCCGCATTCAGTCTATTCACTACCTCGATCGCAAAGACGCTGAAATCCAGCGTCACATTCTTTAAATCATTTGATCAATCGAGCTTTCCAGCCCTTTCGGGCTGGAAATCTTTTCTCGTCGCGGTGAAGATAAGATAACGCGAATGAGAGGAGATACGCCATGGCAGACTGGGTTACAGGCAAAGTCGTTAAAGTGCAGAACTGGACCGATGCACTGTTTAGCCTTACCGTCCACGCGCCGGTTCATCCGTTTACCGCCGGGCAGTTCGCCAAGCTGGGCTGGATATCGACGGCGAGCGAGTACAGCGCGCCTACTCTTACGTTAACGCCCCAGCAATCCTGACCTCGAGTTCTATCTGGTCACCGTTCCGGAGGGCAAACTCAGCCCACGGCTCGCGGCGCTAAAACCGGGTGATGATGTGCAAATCGTCAGCGAGGCAGCCGGCTTCTTTGTGCTGGATGAAATCCCGACTGCGAAACCCTGTGGATGGTGGCAACCGGCACGGCGATTGGTCCGTACCTGTCGATTCTGGAAGAAGGCAAAGATCTCGATCGCTTTAAAAATCTGGTGCTGGTGCATGCCGCGCGTTACGCCGCCGATTTAAGCTATCTGCCGCAAATGCAGTCATTAGCCGCGCGTTATAACGGCAAACTGCGTATTCAGACCGTTGTCAGCCGGGAAAACGTGCCGGGGATGCTGAATGGGCGCATTCCGCCACTGATTGAAGGCGGCGCGCTGGAAGCCTCGGTAGGGTTACCGCTCAACGCGGAAACCAGCCATATCATGCTGTGCGGCAACCCGCAGATGGTGCGCGACACCCAGCAGTTGCTGAAAGAGACCCGGCAGATGACCAAACACCTGCGCCGTCGTCCGGGCCACATGACCGCCGAACACTACTGGTGATCGGCGCGATACTTCACGGCCTGGGTATCTTTACCGTATTTATTTTCGCCCTGGGTGCCGACAAACGCGCCCAGATCGATCAGCATCATGACGATAATCAGCGTCGGAACAAAGCGCCCAACGCCCCACTGCCATACGCCGGGTAGCATGGACCAGTTGCCCGCCAGCAGCATCCACGCCAGCACCATCAGCAGCGCCCAGAGGCCTGATTTCCCCGGTCATGCAGACGTTTGATGGTCACTGCCGCCGTTGGCCATAGTAGACACACCAACATAAACGCCGCGGTTTGTAAGTCGACGAGCCCGCCGCCCGCAAGGCTGAACAGCGCGACCATCGTCACGGCCCAGATGGCAATCCAGATCCAGAAGTCACGGCGTCCAATACGCCCTTTAATGGAAAATAACCATTGCTGTAGAGTCATGTACTCTTTCCTTTGTCGTTGTGCCGCGTAGTTTAACCTGAAGTGGGCACATTTTGACAACCGGGCCGTTCCCGTTTTAATCGTCATCTGAAAAGAGGAGGACGATTGGTATGAAACAATGGATAACGCTCTGTCTGGCAGGGCTCATCTCGCTGAGTGTTAGTCAGGCCGTACTGTCAGCGGAAACGCCTGCAGCCGTTGCCCCATACCTGCTCACTGGCGCCCGGCGTTTGATCTCTCCATCAGCCAGTTTAGGGAAAAGTTCAATACTGAAAATCCCAGCCTGCCGCTCGGCGAGTTCCGCTCGATTACCTCCAGCCGCGATCAGCTCACCATTACCCGTGCCGCCAGCAAGATAAATGAAAACCTCTACGCCTCGACGGCGCTGGAGCGCGGCACGCTGAAGATTAAGTCGATTCAAATTACCTGGCTGCCGATTCAAGGGCCGGAGCAGAAAGCGGCAAAAGCCAAGGCGCAGGAGTACATGAGCGCCCTGATGCGTGCGGTAATTCCCACGCTGACCAAACCGCAAAGCCAGCAGAAATTACAAAAGCTGCTGGCACAAGGAAAAGGCAAACATTACTTCGCCAGTACCGAAGGCGCGGTGCGCTATGTTGTCGCAGATAACGGCGAAAAAGGGCTGACCTTCGCCGTTGAACCGATTAAGCTGGCGCTATCTGAAAATCTTGAAGGGAGAATAAATGATAAAAAGCAAAGCCTTCATGCCTTTCAATCTCTATACTGTTTCACAGACCATGCTGCCCTGACGGGTGGCCATATTCCTTAATTCGCTGACAAGCGTGGAGAATCGAAATGCGACATCCTTTAGTGATGGGTAACTGGAAACTGAACGGCAGCCGCCACATGGTAAACGAGCTGATTGCTAACCTGCGTAAAGAGCTGGCTGGCGTGGCAGGCTGCGGCGTGGCTATCGCTCCGCCGGAAATGTATATCGATATGGCTAAACACGCCGCGGCGGGCAGCCACATCAACCTGGGCGCGCAGAACGTTGACCTGAACCTGTCTGGCGCATTCACCGGTGAAACCTCCGCTGAAATGCTGAAAGACGTTGGCGCAACCTACATCATCATCGGCCACTCCGAGCGTCGTACCTACCACAAAGAATCTGACGAGCTGATCGCCAAAAAATTCGCCGTGCTGAAAGAGCAGGGTCTGATTCCGGTTCTGTGCATCGGTGAAACCGAAGCAGAAAACGAAGCGGGCAAAACTGAAGAAGTGTGTGCACGTCAGATCGACGCCGTTCTGAAAACTCAGGGCGCGGCAGCCTTCGAAGGCGCGGTTATCGCTTACGAACCAGTATGGGCGATCGGTACCGGTAAATCTGCAACTCCTGCTCAGGCTCAGGCGGTTCACAAATTCATCCGTGACCACATTGCTAAAGCTGACGCGAAAATCGCTGAACAGGTTATCATCCAGTACGGCGGTTCCGTAAACGCAGGCAACGCAGCAGAGCTGTTCACCCAGCCGGACATCGACGGCGCGCTGGTTGGCGGCGCATCCCTGAAAGCTGACGCTTTCGCGGTAATCGTTAAAGCAGCAGAAGCAGCTAAAAACGCGTAAGACATTGAACCTGGCCATCGTGCCAGGTTTTCGCCGAATGACGGCGTACGTGTGATAACCGGCCCTATGGCCGGTTTGTTGTTTTAGAGACAACTCATAATTTCCCCAGCACCTGATACCACGCATAGTCCAACGGCAACAGCAGCAGATAGCTCACCGCCGCCAGCGCCAGACACAGCAGCATCCCGCGCGCGCAGGCACCTTCCCTAACGCCATCGCCACCACGATCGGTGAGGCCTGATACGGCAGCAGCGGCGTGGAATAGCCCAGCACCTGAATCATAATCACGCTCAGCAGCGGGAAGCCAGTTGCGTCCGAGAAGCTCTGGGCAAAAGTGGTATACAGCGCCGGAACGCCGTTGGCAGTCATAATGAAGTTCAACGCGCTGGTAATGCCGGTCAAGGCGAGGAAGCTGGTAAACGGCGCATCTTCATTCAGCGGCATGATGTGCAACAGCGCGTTGCCCACCACCGCGCCTATGCCCGTCTGAGTGACGGTAATCGCCAGTCCGAGAATTCCGGCAACGTAGATACAGGTGCGAATATTCACCCCGCTGGCAAACTCTTCACCGGTAATAAACCCAACGCGCGGCAGCAGCGTGACGACTGCGGCCACCAGCCCCGTCCAGGCCGGCCCTATACCGTGCCAGCTCTCGGTCACCCACAGCGTGAGCACCACCGCCAGCAGCCACGCCAGGCGCTTCTCATCACCGCTCATCGGCGGCAATGGCTCAAGTTCGCGCGGCGGATGCGGTTTGCCAGGGAACAGCCAGCAGATAAGCACAATCAGCGCTGCGCCTTTCAGCCAACCCAGCACCAGTGTGTGCAGCAGCAGATACGGGAGATAGTTCAGATGAATGCCGTAAGCCCCTTCCGCTGCCCCGCTCATCACCAGATTGGGCACGTTGGCGGGCAAAATAGTGGCGGAAAGCTGGAAGGTGCCGAAACCCACCGCCAGTGCCAGCCCGTACCATCCGCGGGTGCCGTCCTCAATGCCCGCGCGTTTCGCCATTGCCGCCACAATCGGCATCAGCAGCGCAATACGCCCATGTTTGAGGGCATCACGAACGCCAGTGCATAGCTCAGTAGCACCACGCTGGCGACCATCAACGTCCAGGAATTCGTCAGCCTTGCCGACAGCGCTCGCGCGGCACGATCGGCCAGCCCCGTCTTGCGAATAGCAACCCGAGCACAAAACCGCTGAATACCAGCCAGAACGCCGAGGAGGCAAAACCACCGAAAATAACATCCGGCGGCGCGATTTTCGCCGTCATCGCCGCCGCAAAGAACAGCAACGCGGTAATGAACTCCGGTAGCAACGAGGTGGCCCATAGCAGGATAGTGACGCCAACAATGAGTGAGGGAAGGAACAGAGGATGAGAAAACCAGAGCGACATACCTGTCTCCTGTCGTTTTTTTCAGCAAGAATACGACGACAGGCCAGACAGGTAAACGCCAGATTAGGTAGGGTTATTGCAGAATCTCGCAGCGATGATCCTGAATTTCCTCGGCAGAAGCTCGGTTCAGCGTCAGCAGGTTTCGCTCGGTCGCCAGCAGCAACAGCGAGTCATCACTTTGCTTCACCAGCGCCAGCGCAAAGCGCCCCATATGCTCGCGCGCTTCCGGCACTTCTTCCGCCAGCATCAGGAACGGGCTACGCTGCGCCAGCTCATTTTCAGTGACGCGACGCGCCAGATATTCATGTCCCATCAACCCACCAGGCAGCGGTAGCCAGCGGCTGCTAATCGCCGCAAGATCGCCATCCAACTGCTCGCGTACATCTTTGCGCAGGCAGGAAATATGGATGTGGAAGTGGTTCTGTGTCCGCCCGGTACGGGAGTTGATGGTCAGGGAGATGGCGCTATCCGGCACCTCTGAACCCGTTTGTCGCTCATGATCATGCGACGCTGCCACGCCTGCCAGAAGAAGTTTGGCGTCAGTGGGTCTAACAACAGCGGGCTTTCAGTCCCATTGATACGGTAGGTTGGCATCAGCAAGTATTGCAATGGGCCGTTGCGGTCCTTAAACAGCACATAGCCGCCTTTCGGGTTCACGTCTGCGCACGGCGCAGGGTCCGATGCTGCAATTGGTTCGGCACACACTGCTGTAACACAATCTGACGCAGCGCATTCGAGTTGCCCGAATGCAGCCAGTACCAACCGCCAGCACCTGCTGCTATCACCATCACCAGCAGCGCGATCAGCAGGTATTTTAACCTTTTCATGTTGTCTCCCCAGAAAAAAACAGGGGAAGAGTAGCGTACTTTGATGACTAAAAGAAAACGCCCGACAAATTTGCCGGGCGTCAGAGGGAGATTAACGCTTACTAATCTGGTCGAAGGTGCCGCCGTTAGAGAAGTGTTCTTTCTGGGCTTTTGTCCAGCCGCCGAACTCATCATCAATGGTGAACAGCTTCAGTTTCGGGAACGCATTTTCATACTTCTTCGCTACATCCGGGTCACGCGGGCGATAGAAGTTCTTCGCCGCAATTTCCTGGCCTTCCGGCGAGTAGAGGTACTTCAGGTAGGCTTCCGCCACCGCGGTGGTGCCTTTTTTCTCAGCCACTTTGTCAACCACGGAGACGGTCGGCTCAGCGAGAATAGATTCGCTCGGGGTGACGATTTCAAACTTGTCTTTCCCCAGTTCGTTCGCCGCCAGCAGCGCTTCGTTTTCCCACGCAATCAGCACATCGCCGATACCGCGTTCTACGAAGGTGTTAGTGGAGCCACGGGCGCCGGAGTCCAGAACTTCGACGTTTTTATACAGCGCTTTCACGAAATCTTGCACTTTGGCCTGATCGTTGTTGTTGTGGTGCAGCGCGTAGCCCCAGGCTGCCAGGTAGTTCCAGCGTGCGCCGCCGGAGCTTTTCGGGTTCGGGGTAATGACGGAAACGCCCGGTTTCACCAGATCGCTCCAGTCTTTAATCTGTTTCGGGTTGCCTTTGCGGACCAGGAACACGATGGTGGAAGTGTACGGCGCGGAGTTATCCGGCAGGCGTTTAATCCAGTTTTTGTCGATGCGGCCACGCTCGGCAATTGCATCCACGTCGTAGGCCAGCGCCAGCGTCACGACGTCAGCTTCAATACCGTTGATCACGGAAGTGGCCTGTTTGCCAGAGCCGCCGTGAGATTGACGAATCACCACGTTATCACCGGTCTCTTTTTTCCAGTGCGCGCTGAACGCCTTGTTGTATTGTTCGTACAGTTCACGCGTCGGATCGTAAGACACGTTCAGTAATTGGATATCCTTAGCCAGTACGCTGGTGGAAGCCAGCAAAAGAGTTAACCCTACGCCCCACTTGTTCATCGCCCGCTCTCTTATCTGTTGTGTTGTAATGAGGCTAGCCTGCCAGAAATCGAAACGATGATTAAAGAATAAAAAAAGATTGATTATGCCGTTTTGAAATATACGAAAACGGACAATGCGCGGGTATGCGCGAATTCACTCAGCAGGGAAAATCAGCGGGAGGGAAAACTTCCCCAGGCGATAATGATTGCCCGGGAGAGGTGGAATCAGACTTCTTCCATGCGGCCCAGCAGCGCCTGCAGACGATCCTGCCAGCCGCTCTGCTGTTCTTTCAGCTGGTTGTTTTCACGCTCCAGCTCTTCGCGGCTCTGCTGTGCAGACTGTACATCCTGCGCCAGCGTGTTGTTCTTTTCTTTCAGCTCTTCGATTTCCATCTGCAACAGCGTGATGGTATCAATCGCCTGCTGAACTTTCGCTTCCAGTTTCTCAAACACTTCTAATGACATCGTCATACCTCTCCTGATCTTGCAAGGCGTTGATATCGTCCCGGAACCCCGGTGACGCCTTAACGTAAATAAGCGCACGGCTTGTGGTCGATTGTATGAAGCCCCGCCGCCCCTGTCCAGCGCCAGAGCCTGTAGATTGCGGTTCTCCGCAATTTTCGGCATAGACCTGGAGCGTTAGCGTCAATATGCAATAAATTGTTAACGCTTTAGCATGCGGAATGTTTCTCTCCTCACACTTTTTGCGGCGAAATCGTTCGCTTTTTGGCGCGAAAACGCTCATTTCTTGACGAGCCACACACATTTTGATTTCGATATTTCTCGTTTACGCTCGTTAACGATAAATTAACACTATACCTACAAGGTAACATGAGCGTCGCGAATGCTCATGAACACAATAATCATCAATTAGTCTTCAGGATTCCGATTATGAGCCAGTCATCAACGTTAAAAGGCCAGTGCATCGCAGAGTTTCTCGGTACCGGGTTGTTGATATTTTTCGGCGTGGGGTGTGTTGCGGCGCTGAAAGTCGCGGGTGCGAGCTTCGGCCAGTGGGAAATCAGCATCATCTGGGGTCTGGGGTGGCGATGGCCATCTATCTGACCGCCGGGTTTCCGGCGCGCACCTTAACCCGGCAGTCACCATCGCGCTGTGGCTGTTTGCCTGCTTTGATGGCCGCAAGGTCATCCCGTTCATCGTTGCGCAGTTTGCCGGGGCGTTCTGCGCCGCCGCGCTGGTCTACGGACTTTACTACAACCTGTTCATCGACTTCGAACACACGCACAATATGGTGCGCGGCAGCGTCGAAAGTCTTGAACTGGCGGGTATTTTCTCAACTTATCCGAACCCGCATATCAATTTTGTGCAGGCATTCGCGTAGAAATGGTGATTACCGCTATCCTGATGGGCGTGATTCTGGCGCTGACCGACGATGGTAACGGCATTCCGCGCGGGCCGCTGGCACCGCTGCTGATTGGCCTGCTGATCGCCGTTATCGGCGCCTCAATGGGCCCGCTGACCGGGTTTGCGATGAACCCGGCGCGTGATATCGGCCCGAAAGCCTTCGCCTGGCTGGCAGGCTGGGGCGACGTCGCCTTCACCGGCGGCAAAGATATCCCGTATTTCCTGGTGCCGCTGTGCGCACCTATCGTCGGTGCAGCACTGGGCGCGTTCAGCTATCGCAAGCTGATCGGTCGCCACCTGCCCTGCGACACCTGCGAGGTTGAAGCGCCGAAAGCGGCCTCCAGCCAGAATCAACACAATGCTTCGCTGTAATCTGACTACGGAACGTTCATTATGACTGACAAAAAATATATCGTTGCGCTCGACCAGGGCACCACCAGTTCCCGCGCCGTCGTTATGGATCATGACGCCAACATTATCAGCGTGTCACAGCGTGAGTTTGAACAAATTTATCCGAAGCCGGGCTGGGTCGAGCACGACCCGATGGAGATCTGGGCGACCCAAAGCTCCACGCTGGTGGAAGTGCTGGCGAAGGCCGACATTAACTCCGATCAGATTGCCGCTATCGGTATCACCAACCAGCGTGAAACCACCGTGGTGTGGGAGCGTGAAACCGGTAAGCCCATTTACAACGCCATCGTCTGGCAGTGCCGCCGCACGGCGGATATCTGCGAGCAGCTCAAGCGCGACGGGATGGAAGAGTACGTGCGCAAAGCCACCGGCCTGGTGGTGGACCCGTATTTCTCCGGCACCAAGGTGAAGTGGATCCTCGATCATGTGGAAGGTTCCCGTGAGCGTGCGAAGCGCGGTGAACTGCTGTTCGGTACCGTCGACACCTGGCTTATCTGGAAAATGACCCAGGGCCGCGTGCACGTCACCGACTACACTAACGCCTCGCGCACCATGCTGTTCAACATCAACACTCTGGAATGGGATGACAAGATGCTGGACGCGCTGGATATCCCGCGCGCCATGCTGCCGGAAGTGCGTAAGTCTTCCGAAGTCTACGGCCAGACCAACATTGGCGGTAAAGGCGGCACCCGTATTCCTATCGCCGGTATCGCCGGCGACCAGCAGGCGGCGCTGTTCGGCCAGCTGTGCGTGAAGGAAGGGATGGCGAAAAACACCTACGGTACCGGCTGCTTTATGCTGATGAACACCGGGGAAAAAGCGGTGGCTTCGAGCCACGGGCTGCTGACCACCATCGCCTGCGGCCCGCGCGGCGAGGTGAACTACGCGCTGGAAGGCGCGGTGTTTATGGCTGGCGCATCCATTCAGTGGCTGCGTGACGAAATGAAGCTGATTAGCGACGCGTTCGACTCAGAATACTTCGCCACCAAGGTGAAAGACACCAACGGCGTGTACGTGGTGCCAGCCTTTACCGGCCTGGGCGCGCCGTACTGGGATCCGTATGCACGCGGCGCGATTTTTGGCCTGACGCGCGGCGTGAATTCAAACCACATTATTCGCGCCACCCTGGAATCCATCGCCTACCAGACCCGTGATGTACTGGAAGCGATGCAGGCCGACTCCGGCATTCGTCTGCACGCCCTGCGCGTAGACGGCGGCGCGGTGGCCAACAACTTCCTGATGCAGTTCCAGTCCGACATCCTTGGCACTCGCGTAGAGCGCCCGGAAGTGCGCGAAGTGACGGCGCTGGCGCGGCCTACCTCGCCGGTCTGGCGGTTGGCTTCTGGCAGAACCTGGATGAGCTGCAGGAGAAAGCGGTCATTGAGCGCGAGTTCCGTCCGGGATTGAAACCACCGAGCGTAACTTCCGCTACAGCGGCTGGAAGAAAGCGGTGAAACGCGCGTTAGCGTGGGAAGAGCACGACGAGTAAGCACCGAGCGGAGACGCCGTTTGTAGGCCTGATAAGCGTAGCGCCATCAGGCAAAAAAATGCCGGAGATAAGCTCCGGCATTTTTATTTCAACCAAACATCGGCAGCAGCAGGAACAGCTTAATCACCAGCGCGTTGACGATATCAATAAAGAACGCCCCCACCATCGGCACCACCAGGAACGCCATATGCGATGGCCCGAAACGCTCGGTAATCGCCTGCATGTTGGCAATCGCCGTCGGCGTCGCGCCGAGACCAAAACCGCAGTGACCCGCCGCCAGCACCGCCGCGTCGTAATTTTTCCCCATCAGACGGTAGGTGACGAAAATCGCATACATCGCCATCGCCACGGTTTGTACAACCAGAATCGCGATCATCGGCAGCGCCAGGTCCGCAAGCTCCCAGAGTTTCAGGCTCATCAACGCCATCGCCAGGAATAACGATAAGCACACGTTACCCAATACCGACACCGCGCGGTCGAATACCCGGTAAAAACCAAGCAGCGCCATACCGTTACTGAGAATAACGCCAACAAACAGCACGCAAACAAACGTTGGCAGCTCCAGTACCGTTCCCGCCAACAGTTGCGCAATCACTTTGCCCACCGTCAGACAGATAGCGATCATGGCGATGGTTTCAATCAGCACCAGCGACGTGATCATGCGCCCAACATCCGGCTTTTCAAACGCGGTAGGCACTTCCTGATCGTCCGGCGTACCGTTTGGCGACGATGAATGCTTCACCAGATAGCGCGCGACCGGCCCGCCAATCAGGCCGCCGAGCACAAGACCAAAGGTTGCGCAGGCCATGGCAACTTCCGTTGCGTGGGTAAAGCCATAGCGTTCGATAAACAGCTTGCTCCACGCCGCGCCGGTACCGTGGCCGCCGACAGCGTGATCGACCCGGCCAGCAGCCCATAATCGGGTCAAGCCCCAGCAGCTTCGCCATCCCAATGCCCAGCGAGTTTTGCAGCAGCAGCAGGCCGACGACAACAATCAGGAATGTGCCCACCACTTTTCCGCCCGCGCGCAGGCTGGCGATATTCGCGTTCAAACCAATGGTCGCGAAGAAGGCCAGCATCAGCGGGTCTTTCAGGCTCATATCAAAGTCGATTTCCCAGCCCAGGCTCTTTTTCAACACCAGCAGCGCAAGCGCCACCAGCAGGCCGCCCGCAACGGGCTCGGGAATGGTGTATTTCTTGAGAAGGGAAACGCTCTGGACCAGCTTTCGTCCCAGCAGCAATACGAGCGTTGCGGCAACGAGCGTCGATAAGGTATCGAGATGAAACATAATTACAGCTCCTGACTAAACGCATGATCCATTCACACGCGACAATTTTCCGATGTCGAGATCGCCTCTTCGTGAGGCATCGGCCCAAAGTGTAATCATGAAAAGCGCTAAAGTGATAGAAAAAGGTATTATTTGTCAGCATTTTCGTTAACGCACGCGATTAAACACGCGCATTTCACAGGGGTATTTTCCGCAATAATTTGCCGCCTACGAAAGCAACCGTTTGCTTTTACCAACAAGTCCGCTAAAATCGCCACTTTTCCACCACGGGATTGCCTCTGAGATGTCCTCTAACACACTCGAACAAGCCAATGCGCAACCGATTGCGCATAAGCAAACCAGCGAATTGATTTACCGCCTGGAAGACCGTCCGCCGCTTCCGCAGACCCTCTTCGCCGCACTCCAGCACCTGCTGGCGATGTTTGTCGCGGTGATCACCCCGCGCTGCTGATCTGCCAGGCCCTTGGCCTGCCGGCTGAGGATACTCAGCACATTATCAGCATGTCGTTATTCGCTTCCGGTGTGGCATCGATCATTCAGATTAAAGCCTGGGCCCGGTAGGCTCTGGCCTGCTGTCGATTCAGGGCACCAGCTTCAACTTCGTGGCGCCGCTGATTATGGGCGGCACAGCGTTGAAAACCGGCGGCGCGGACGTGCCGACGATGATGGCGGCGCTGTTTGGCACCCTGATGCTGGCAAGCTGCACCGAGATGGTCTTATCTCGCGTGCTGCACCTGGCGCGCCGCGTGATTACGCCGCTGGTCTCCGGTGTGGTGGTGATGATTATCGGCCTGTCGCTGATTCAGGTCGGCCTGACTTCCATCGGCGGCGGCTACGCGGCCATGGCCGACAATACCTTCGGCGCGCCGAAAAACCTGCTGCTGGCAGGCGTAGTGCTGGCCATTATTATTCTGCTTAACCGCCAGCGTAACCCATACCTGCGCATTGCGTCGCTGGTGATCGCCATGGCGGCGGGTTACCTGATTGCCTGGTTCCTCGGCATGCTGCCGGAAAACACGGCGCCGACCAACAGCAGCCTGATTATGATCCCCACGCCGCTGTACTACGGCCTCGGTATCGACTGGAACCTGCTGCTGCCGCTGATGCTGGTGTTTATGATCACCTCGCTGGAAACCATCGGCGACATTACCGCCACTTCTGACGTTTCCGAGCAGCCGGTCTCCGGCCCGGTGTATATGAAGCGCCTGAAGGGCGGCGTGCTGGCAAACGGCCTCAACTCCTGTGTTTCCGCGGTGTTCAACACCTTCCCGAACTCCTGCTTTGGTCAGAACAACGGCGTTATTCAGCTGACCGGCGTCGCCAGCCGCTACGTTGGCTTTGTGGTGGCGCTGATGCTGATCGTGCTGGGCCTGTTCCCGGCGGTCAGCGGCTTCGTGCAGCACATTCCGGAACCGGTCCTCGGCGGCGCAACGCTGGTGATGTTCGGCACCATCGCCGCCTCCGGCGTGCGCATCGTTTCCCGCGAGCCGCTGAACCGCCGCGCCATTTTGATTATCGCGCTGTCGCTGGCCGTTGGCCTGGGCGTTTCCCAGCAGCCGCAGATTCTGCAGTTCGCGCCGGACTGGCTGAAAAACCTGCTTTCTTCCGGCATCGCCGCAGGTGGCATCACCGCCATCATTCTGAACCTGGTTTTCCCGCCAGAGAAAGAGTAATTCACTTCGCGGCGGTGGCACCTTAGCCACTGCCGCCGACATCGAATAATACGATTCCTGCCTTGAGGATTGCCCATAAATCATGCATAACAGGTTTATGTGCCCTTCTCAGGACGGAAGATCATGAAATTTCTTGGAAAGCTCATTATCTGGCTGCTGATCGCCCTGCTGCTGGTGATTCTGGCCTTTTACTTTCTACTGCAAACGCGCTGGGGCGCGCGCCACATCAGCCAGTGGCTCAGCGACAACACCAGCTGGCAGGTGAAGTTCGATGCGATGGATCACCGTTTCTCGTCCCGTCGCATATCCTGCTGCAAAACGTCACCTTTGGCCGCGATGGCAAGCCCGCGACCCTGGTCGCGAAAACGGTGGATATTGGTCTAAGCTCGCGACAAATTACCGATCCGCTGCATGTTGATACCATTCTTTTACAGGACGGGACCCTCAACCTGTCGCCGTCCACCGCGCCGCTGCCGTTTGTCGCCGACCGCCTACAGCTGAGCAATATGGCGCTCAACAGCCCGGAAACCGGCTGGGAACTGAGCGCGCAGCGTGTCTCCGGCGGCGTGATGCCGTGGGCGCCGGAAGCCGGTAACGTGCTGGGCAAAAAAGCGCGAATTCAAATGAGCGCAGGCTCGCTGGCGCTGAACGGCGTACCGGCCACCAACGTGCTGATTGAAGGTGATATCAATAACGATGAAGTCACCCTGACCACCGTCGGCGCGGATATGGCGCGTGGCTCACTGACGGGCAATGCCCGCCGCAACGCGGACGGCAGCTGGGTGGTTGATAATCTGCGCCTCAACGATATCCGCATGCAAAGCGATAAATCGCTGCTCGACTTCCTTGCCCACTGACCACCGTACCGTCGTTGCAGATTGGCCGACTGGACGTGACCGATGCGCGTTTGCAGGGCCGGACTGGGCGGTCACCGATCTGGACCTGAACTTGCGCAACCTGACGCTCAGCCAGGGCGGCTGGCAGAGCAGCGACGGGAAATTGTCGCTCAACGCCAGCGAGTTTATCTACGGCTCGCTGCATTTGCTCGACCCGATTCTCAACGCGGAATTCTCGCCACAGGGCATTGCGCTACGCCAGTTCACCTCGCGCTGGGAAGGCGGGATGGTGCGCAGCTCCGGCAACTGGTTGCGCGACACTAACGCCCTGGTGCTGGACGACACGGTCTTCGCCGGGCTGGAGTATACGCTGCCGGAAAACTGGAAAACGCTGTGGATGGAGCAACTGCCGCCGTGGCTACAAAGCGTCACGCTGAAGAAATTCGGCGCCAGCCGTAACCTGATTATCGATATCGACCCGGCCTTCCCGTGGCAGATCACCGCGCTGGACGGTTACGGCGCCAACCTGCAACTGGTCAAAAACCGCCAGTGGGGCGTGTGGGGCGGCAGCGCCACGCTGAACGGCGCGGCGGCGACCTTTAACCGCGTTGACGTCCGCCGCCCGTCCATGACGCTGAACGCTGACGCCTCTCAGGTCAACATCAGCGAACTGAGCGCCTTTACCGAGAAAGGGATTCTGGAAGCCACCGCCACGATCTCACAGCAGTCGCAGCGCCAGACCAGCGTGACGCTTAACGGCCGCGGCGTGCCGCTGAACGTGCTTCAGCAGTGGGGCTGGCCGGCATTGCCGATTACTGGCGACGGGAATATTCAGCTTACAGCAAGCGGAAATGTACAAGCAGAGGCACCGCTAAAACCGACGGTGAATGGACAGTTGCATGCGGTGAATATGGAGAAACAGGAAGTGACCCAGCAGATGCTGGGGGCGAGATAAGGTAGTCGCGCGGGTTTTCCCCCTCACCCCGGCCCTCTCCCCAAAGGGGCGAGGGGGAAAATCCAAAGTGCTCGCTGTATGACCAGCGCCTCCCTGGTAAGGGGAAAACCAAACGCACAACCTGCACTATCGGTCCCCTCTCCCCGCGGGAGAGGGTTAGGGTGAGGGGGTATCCTCAATACTAAAGTGTAATCACCAGCTCATTACCCTGCGCCGTCACCACCACGCCGAGCTCGCTCCCCGCCTGCGCCCCGCCCTGCACGCCAGCAATCTGCTGGATATTGCGCAGGCACAGCGTCCAGCCGCTGGCTTTGCCGTTGCCCGTCACGGTAATCACGTTGCCCTGGCGTTTCGCGGTCAGCGTATAGATAACGGAGCCATCCTGCGCCGGCACTTCACAGACTGCCTGACGGCCATCTTCCAGATGGAACAGCTGGAACGCGGTGCCTTCATGCCAGGCGTAGTTCGGCAGCTGGTTATTGTTGCCCAGCGCCAGCAGGGTGTTATCGCGCACATACACCGGCAGGCTCATAAAGTCGTGCTGCTGTTTATGCCAGCGGCTGCCCTGCACCTCGTCGTTGTGCCAGAGATGCGTCCAGCGACCTTCCGGCAGGTAGAACTGCACATCGCCCGCTTCGGTGAACACCGGCGCCACCGCCAGGGAATCGCCAAGCATGTACTGACGGTCGAGGTAGTCGCACGCCGGGTCGTCCGGGAACTCCAGCATCATAGCGCGCAGCATCGGCGTGCCCTGCTCGTTCGCCAGCGCCGCCTGACGGTACAGGTACGGCATCATGCGGCACTTCATTTCGGTGAAGTAGCGCACCACGTCGCAGGACTCTTCGTCGTACGCCCATGGCACACGATAGGATTTGCTGCCATGCAGGCGGCTGTGGCTGGAGAACAGGCCAAAGGCGCACCAGCGCTTGTAGACATCCGCCGGCGCGGTGTTTTCGAAGCCGCCGATATCGTGGCTCCAGAAGCCAAATCCGGACAGACCAATCGACAGGCCGCCGCGCAGGCTTTCCGCCATCGATTCATAGTTGGCATAGCAGTCGCCGCCCCAGTGCACCGGGAACTGTTGCGCACCCACGGAGGCGGAACGGGCAAACAGCACCGCTTCTTCAACGCCGACGGTCTCTTTCAGCACGTTCCACACCAGCTCGTTATAGATATAGGCGTAGTGGTTGTGCATTTTCTGCGGGTCGGCATCGTCGAACCAGCGCACGTCGGTCGGGATACGCTCGCCGAAGTCGGTTTTGAAGCAGTCGACGCCCATCTCTACCAGGCCTTTCAGCTTGTCGGCGTACCACTGGCAGGCTTCCGGGTTGGTGAAGTCGTAAATCGCCAGCCCCGGCTGCCATTTATCCCACTGCCAGACAGAACCGTCCGGGCGCTTAAGCAGGTAACCTTTCTCTTTCAACTCCTTGAAAACAGGCGATTTCTGACCGATGTACGGGTTAATCCACACGCAGACCTTCAGCCCTTTGTTTTTCAGGCGCTGGATCATGCCTTTCGGATCCGGGAAGGTCACCGGGTCCCACTCGAAGTCACACCACTGGAAGGCTTTCATCCAGAAACAGTCGAAGTGGAAGACGTGCAGCGGCAGATTGCGCTCGGCCATACCGTCGATAAAGCTGTTAACGGTCGCTTCGTCGTAGTTGGTGGTGAATGAGGTGGTCAACCACAGGCCGAAAGACCAGGCTGGCGGCAGCGCCGGACGCCCGGTGAACTGGGTATAGCGGTTCAGCACCTCTTTCGGGTTGGGCCGTCGATAACGAAATATTCCAGATGCTCGCCTTCAACGCTGAACTGCACCTTAGAGACTTTCTCCGAGCCAATCTCGAAGGAGACGTTTTGCGGGTGATTAACCAGCACGCCGTAGCCGCGGTTGGTCAGGTAGAACGGAATGTTCTTGTAAGACTGCTCGGTGCTGGTGCCGCCGTCGCGGTTCCAGGTTTCGACATTCTGGCCATTGCGCACCAGCGCGGTAAAGCGCTCGCCCAGGCCGTACACGGTTTCACCCACGCCGAGGTCCAGACGCTCAAACATGTAGTTGCGGTTGTCGTTGCTGTCCTGTACGTAGCCGTTGTTTTTCAACTGGCTACCGGTAATGCGTACGCCGTTGCGCAGGAAGTCCAGCGACCAGAATTCGCCTTTGGTGACGCGCACGCTCAGGTTGCCGCTTTTCAGCTCGGCAAACTCGGCGGTGTTCTGGATGTGGACTTTCACGTCTTTCAGCACGTTCAGCGGGTAGTGCGGGCCTTTCTCCAGCGCGCCCTGGAAGTGCTCAATACGCACGCCGACCACGCCTTCCTGAGGAGAGAAAAAGCGAATAGTGAACATCGGCGTGTCCAGCTGCCACGTACGTTCCCGTACATCGCGCGGTGCCACGTACACCACTAGCTCGTTCCCATGCTGTTCAACATCAAACACCTGGACAGGATGAATTAAGTTGAGACCCGGTTGGGTCATCCAGTTTCCATCACTGATCTTCATAGCTCGTCCTTTTAATTCTCAAGAGATTGTTTCATAGATACGTTTTCAAAATCCTGCTGAGTGCGGTGCGCGCCGCTCGCCAGTTCGGCCATCATCTTGACCAGGAACGGCGTTTTCAGGGTGTAGAAGCGCTTCGCCACAATGGCGCTCAACAGGTAGCAAATCGCCGGCACGATAGTGAACAGGGCAATAATGATGCTGATGGTGGTGGGTTCTGCACTTTCGCCGCGGCGTCATAACCGCCGCCGGCCAGCATCCAGCCAATCATCGCGCCGCCTAACGCCAGGCCGAGCTTCAGCACGAACAGCGTGCCCGCGAAGCTGATGCCGGTGAGACGTTTACCGTTACGCCATTCGCCGTAATCCACGGTGTCGGACATCATGACCCACTGAATCGGGGTTACCAGCTGGTGCAGCACGCCAATCACGAAGATAAAGGCGAACATCACGACGCTGGCGTTCATCGGCACGAAGAACATCGCCAGGCTCAGCACCGCCAGAATGGCGTTGGTCCACCAGAAGACGCTCACTTTGCATTTCCAGTCGGTCAGAGGTTTAGCCAGCGCCGAGCCAATCAGGTTGCCCACGCAATAGGTGGTGAGGAAGGCGGTAAACAGCGCCGGAGACCCCATGATCCAGGTGACGTAGTACATCATCGCGCCGCCGCGAACGCAGACCGCCATAATGTTGAGAATGGTCAGCAGGCCGACGATGCGCCACTGGTCGTTTTGCCAGATGTCGCGCAGGTCTTCACGCATTGATGTTTGCGTTGGCGGCGCTTCCACGCGCTCTTTAGTGGTAAAGAAACAGAACGCCAGCATCAGGAACGCCACCACCGAGAGCACGGCGATACCGCCCTGGAAGCCCAGCGCTTTGTTGTCGCCGCCAATCAGGTTCACCAGCGGCATCATCAGCACGGTAGAGAGCATGCCGCCCGCCGTCGCCAGCACGAAGCGCCAGGACTGCAACGAGATGCGCTGCGTCGGGTCGTTGGTGATCACCCCGCCCAGCGCGCAGTAAGGAATATTGACCACCGTGTAGAACAGGGTCAGCAGCGTGTAGGTGATCGCCGCATAAATCAGTTTGCCGTTATGGCTGAAGTCCGGTGTGCTGTAGGCCAGCACGCAGACCACGCCGAACGGCAGCGCGCCGAACAGCACCCACGGGCGGAATTTACCCCAGCGGCTGCGGGTACGGTCCGCCAGCAGCCCCATGCACGGGTCAGAGATGGCATCCAGCGCGCGCGCCAGAAGGAACATGGTGCCAACAAAACCTGCGGGTATACCGAAGATATCGGTATAGAAGAACATCATGTACAGCATGACGTTATCGAAAATGATATGGCTGGCAGCATCACCCATGCCATAACCAATCTTCTCTTTGACAGACAATACTTCACTCTTCATCTTTCAAACCCTTTTCGCACCGAAGCCGAAGTGGTACCGGTTACATGATTTGTAAACCATTAGGCTGATAAGGTGTATTGCGATATCTCGTTATCAAATTACGTTTCTTGATTTATGTGATCTGGATTGGCGAGTAGAGTGTGACTAAGTGTAACTGACGGATTTTTAATACATTTCCACTCATGCGGTGCGGAGGAAGTAAAAAAAGTGCTGAAAAATGTAAGTAAAGATGTGGCAACGGATTGAAAGTGGCTATAATGCGCCCCGCCTCCATGTAGCAATGCAGGCGCGGAAGATCGTCGTCTCCGGTGAGACGATTGGACTTCATTTCCAGTGGCAGCCGCCTGCGGCTCCCGGCAGGTTCGACTCCTGCGATCTCCGCCAAAATCCGCTCATTTTTTCCGCGAAAGCCATTCCCTGTTTTTCCCGTACTTCCCTTAGCAGCGTTTGCGATTGCACTGATAGTGTCCCGGTTCGTTTACGCCGTACGCGCGGGCGGCCAAAGATGCATAAACACGAGGCTAAATGGCCGGAAAACGGTCAACTCTTCGCGTACATTGCTGATTTTTGCGCCATCGATCGCGCAAGAAGTGCGGTAAATAAGGTGCGGCATGAGAGCCAGAAAATGTAACCCTAAGAAAAAGCAGGGTTTTCTATGAAGTGCCCGAAAATGCTGGGCCACGGGGCGAAAAATGTGCCCTGGGGGATGTGGTAAATGATTGAAAGTAGCTATAATGCGCCCCGCCTCCATGTAGCAATGTAGGCGCGGAAGATCGTCGTCTCCGGTGAGGCGGCTGGACTTCAAATCCAGTTGGGGCCGCCAGCGGTCCCGGGCAGGTTCGACTCCTGTGATCTTCCGCCAAAATTCAGTTACCGTTTATCCAAAATTATGTATTCTCAGTTTCAATTTTATAATAGATTTCAAGGCGCAAAGTGATACAGTTCTGGAAAACTACCAAATAACACTTTTCTCACATAACATTCTGTATCTTCAATATAAAAATCACATAAAGGGATAATATTATGGAGAATGATTTATATTTCTATGACAACAGTAATTATAATGTTTTCTTTGATCTGAATAATATAAAATTATACGGAACAATATTTTTCAGCAGTGACTCTCCCGCATACCTTGAAATAACCACTGACGACATTATGCTCTCTTTAAGAAACGAGTGTCCAGATTCAATAACGTGTCATTATGATGGAAGGAATTTTAGGTTAATTAAGTGCAAAAAAATAGGGTTACGGATATATCCAAAATTAATCATCCTAGATTTACCAGAAGAAATTAACACTTTTGAGAGTTTCGAAATAAACATTAATGAGTTGAATGTAATTCTTCATGATGGATACTTTACAAACTCATTTGCAGAGAATAAATTCACCAGTCATCTAAATGAAAGTAATTTCAAAATAAATATCACAGACAATGATAAGATAGATGCAATTAGTGACTCATGGATTATAATTATAATATATCTCATGCCACCGATATAATCACCCAATTCACGCAGCGCCATATAATATCAGTAAACACGAAAAAACCTTTAGAGTTAGAGCAATTAATTTCAGAGTCAAGGCATATAAGACTTATTTTTTCATTATTAACATTAATGAAGGTTAATATTAATTACTTATGGGTTACTCATAACAATAACCGTTTCCCGGCTTATTATCCTGTGAGTCCTAAAAATGTGGAATCTAAAATAGAATGGACCAAAAGCCTTATAAGGTTAAAGGGTTTAAATAATGTTCAATGGACAAGCATATTTAATAACTCTTACAAGAAAGAGTTTTCAGAGAAACTATGGATACGATTCGATGGAATGTTTTCTTATAATAGCTACTGGGAATATGAGGTTCTTGCCTATATGAGTATCTTAGATTTCTATCTCACATTAAAATTTGGGAAATCAGGTGGTACATTTAGGCAAAAATATCTGAGGCAATTGTCTGAACTATCAGAACAAATTAATAATTATATAGGTCTCCCTGAAGATAGATTTAAACGCTTATTAACTATACGTAACGGTGCTGCCCCAATGATTTAGAAGTTGAAGATGATATATCTATTCTTATGGTTTTAAAGAGAAGACTTATTATTCTTTTAAACTATTTAGCTCTCAGAGATCTGGGCATCAGCGATCATTGTTATGCAGAATCAGTATATATTTCATTTAATTCAATTGTTATGAATGCATGCACAAATAAGAAATGGTTGAAGAAAATAACTGGCGATATAAAAGAAATTTTTTTAAATAGGTCTGATTATAATAAATTAATAAAATGCAAGCCTAGTATAAATGAAGCGATATTTACAGAGCACGATAAAAATATTTATAAGTTTAATGAAAAAGGAACATTAAAGCTAAAAGCGGATTGGAGAGAATTTATTAGTACTAATAGTAATATTTGTACTTATATAGATAATAACATATCTATCGATAAGAAAATATTTTCTACACAATATATTCATCAAGTACACATTCATACCAATGGAGAAAAAGATTTTATTGAAATGCATGGTGTTTATTTTTTAAACAGAAAAGATATTTGATATTAATGGCAACTCCTATAAATACTAAGCGAAATTCTCATTTTTGATCTAGCTTAGCATCCAACTTTTTTAATTCTCTTCTTCCTAGATTCTTCAACCAATTCCCCAAACTCATCCCTCTGCCTTCGCCGCAGCCTCAAACTGCGCCTTCAACTCCGGCGTAATACGGATCTGAAAAGTTGGTGCTTTTCCGGACTTTGATGGGTTTGGGTCTCGTTTCGTTGTTGACATGTACGTACCTACAAGAGCAATCTATCACCAATCAGGTACGTACCTTTAAAATGAGTGACCTGATATTTAAACGCCCCCGCCCAGTATTCGCAGTACTCGGCGAGAGCTAACCTCACCAACTATCAAGGAGTTGATTATGGCTACCCCGCATTCTACCCCAGACTTACCCGCAGCAAAAACCGAGCGCACGTTAATTGTGGGATATCGCCCGCAGGGTGCAAACAAAAATACCCCAAGCCTCACCCTTTCCGGGAAGTGGCTGCGCGAGGCCGGGTTCGAAACCGGACAACAGGTTAGCGTAAAGGTGATGGACGGCTGCATCGTCCTGATGGCCTATGGCGAACAGGAGCAGAAGTTGCTAGCGGAGTTGAAGGAGACGCAACTGAAGCTGAAAGGAATTGAAGCAGCGGTATTGGCGGTGCATTAATAGGGCTCTCAGGAATATCCGTACCGTGCTCATGACGGGCATTGCCCGATGGCGCTACGCTTATCGGCCTACGGGCACGGTGCCCGTCGTAGGCCGGGTAAGCAACGCGCCACCCGGCAATAGAGCGGCACACGAGCCCTACTATTTTTTGGGGAAAGATCCGAAAAATTAATGGCTGATTTCAACATTTAATTTAATTAACGCTACACAAAACTTTACCCCTAATAAATCCTCGTCATTTTATTCTCTACGCCAATATCGGTTATTTCATTTCCTGTAATCACTTAGCCTTTCAATATATCCTATATTTTATACTCTTACCTGATCGTTAAATAAGGTGAGGCACGATCTATTTTAATAAAAAAGACTTAAGGCAAATTGGCAGAATAATGCTACCTATTCTACCTTTATATAAGGAATTTCAGCTTCATACGTTATTGTTTTACCTGGGAAAAATGATACCTACGTAGAGGTCAATACTATGAGCACGCCTTTTAAGTTCTTTTTTTTCTGCCTGGCATCCGCCGTTATTCCAGCAGCGAATGCGGCAGTGGCAACAAATACATTTCAGGTACAGCTGACTATTTTAAGCAGCTGTTCTGTCTCTCAACCTGTGGCACTGAATATGGGTTCGGTGATGTCCAATGCGACGACGGCCAACGGCTCAACCAGTATGGCCGTCACCTGTTCGCGAACCACGCCTTACTTTGTCGGACTGGCACCGTCTTCTGCTAATGGCGGCGGTACGACCGGCAATGGCTTTATGGCCGGTACGACGGGCAACACGGACAAAGTCCCCTATCAGCTCAATCAGGATTCCGCCGGCACCAAGCCATGGGTAACACCGCAACTTCCTCCAGCGCAGGTAACGGGGTTGGCGGAACCGGGAGCGGGCTGGCGCAAAACATTACGGTCTATGCCGTTGCTCCCAACGCCAACTTCAAACCAGATACCTACTCCGATACAGTCACCATCAACGTTAACTACTAGCTCAGGGACAGCACATGAAGGGGAAAAAGAGTGCGCTTGTCTTTCTTTTAGGGATGGTCTTCGTCAGCCACTTTGCCATAGCAGACGGACTACAGGTCACGCCCGTCAATCTGACGCTGCAACAAAATCAGCGGGCGGAAGGAATATGGCTAAGCAACACCAGCAGTAATCCTATCAACGCCCAGGTGCGCGTGTTTCACTGGAGCCAGAGCGACTATAGCGACAAGCTCGCCGCGTCGCAGGGGCTGGTGATTAGCCCACCAATGCTGACATTAGCGCCCGGCGGGCGCCAGCTCATCCGCGTTATTCGCACCGGGCCGCCGACCTCGACCGAAGATGCCTATCGGCTGTCGATTAACGAGTTACCGCCTTCGGTGCTGAAGAAAAATGCCCTGCAGTTTGTCCTGCACTACTCCATTCCTGTCTTTATCCAGCCTCCTGGTGTGACTGATACTTTCGCCAAACTGCAGTGGCAGATCCATCGCAGCGACGGTAAAGCATTTCTGCAAGTGAGCAATCAGGGAGATGGGCACGCTCAGCTCTCTGACGTCAGCATTCTCTCTGCGTCAGGTAGCCGAAAGCAGATTACCCCCGGATTGCTGGGTTACGTGCTTCCCGGCTCGACGATGCGCTGGATTATTCCAACCAGCGCCGGTGATGCAGGGCAGGGAGGGAAGCTTGAAGTCACGGTCAATGGTAAAAAAACGCTGCAACCGCTATAGCAGGCCAACCTGGCTTTTAATTATTTTAATATTCAATGTGTTATTTATAACAAGGGGTATGTCTGCAGAAATGAAAAACGACAAACCTCCGCAGGACGGAGTGATTAGCGATGAAACACAACTGGTCGGGGTCGAGCTCTATCTCGACGTCACGCTGAACCAAACCCACATCGGCATCGCCCGGTTTGGCTATGACAATAATCGACTGTATGCCAGCGCCAACAACCTGCGCCAGATTGGCCTACGCGTGCCCCCGGCACGCCGGACCCGGTTTGCCTGAACGATATTGCCCAGCTACAAATAAATTACGATGCCAATCTGCAAGCACTGACGCTCACCGCTCCGCTGCCGCTGCTGGATATGGGCACCACGGAGATCAGCGACAGAGATGATACGAACCCAAAGGCCAGCTCGTCACGCGGCTTACTGCTGAATTACGATCTCTATGCCTCGCAGGAAAAAAACGAGCAGAACAACGCCAGCGCCTACACCGAGCTTCGCGCCTTCAGCAGCGCGGGCGTACTGAGCTCCACGCAAATAGCCCGCTATGGCAGTAGCCATGACGATTATGATCAGGGAAACGGGATGACGCGTCTGGACACCAGTTGGCGTTCCTCTTTCCCGGAACAGGTGTTCTCCGTCACCGTCGGGGATACGTTTACCAGCGCGCTGAACTGGTCACGCCCCACGCGCATCGCCGGCCTACAGCTTGGCACCGACTATAGTCTTCAGCCCTACACGCCAACCACACCGCTGCCGTCCTTTTTCGGTTCCGCCACTCTGCCTTCCAGCGTCGAGCTGTATATGAACGGCGTGAGGTACTACAACGGCGAAGTCCCGGCGGGGAATTTTGAAATCAACACTCTGCCGAACATTAACGGTGCGGGTACCGGCCAGGTCACAATGACCGATGCGCTGGGCAAAACAACGGTGCAGAGCTTCTCGTTCTATACCGACCAGTCTTTGCTGCGTAAAGGCATTACTCAGTGGTCGGCGGAAGTCGGTGTGGTGCGTAACAACTACGGCTATTCCTCCTTCGACTATTCCAGCAATCCCGCCTTTAGCGGCACCTGGCGGCGCGGTTTCAGCAATAGTTTTACCTTCGGCGGGCATGCCGAAGCCACCGACAGCCTGTTCAACGGCGGCTTGAGCAGCGACTGGATACCCGGCAATAGCAGCGGCATCATATCGACGTCGCTGGCGATGAGCGCTGACTCGGGAACAAACGGCCTCCTCTACGCCCTGGGCTATCGCTGGAGCAACAGTCACTTTAGCTTCAGCACCGCCACCACGGCCACCGTCAACGACTATCACGACGTGGCCACCCGCTACGGCCAGGCCCCACCCTCGCTGAATCAGAGCACAATTATAGGCTACAGCACGGATTCACTTGGCAGCTTTAGCATGGGCTACCTGCAGTTTCGCTATCCCGGTGAAAGCACCCAGCGTTATACCAATGCCAACTGGTATAAGTCCCTGACGGACAGAGTCTATCTCAACGCCGGGCTAAATCAGAACGTGGATAAAAGCCGCGACCGCAGCCTGTATGTAATGGTCAGCGTCTCGTTCGATAACAGCATTAGCGCCAGCAGCACCGTGCAGCGCAGTAATGACCAGATGAGCTACATGATCAATGCCAGCAAAACGCAGCCAACGGACGGCGGTTGGGCTGGAACCTGGCGCTCAACCAACAAGATTCGCAGCAAAATGGGCAAGGAGAGCTCGGTTATCTGGGGCGCTACGGCAAGGTCTACAGCGGCTATAGCCATATCGCTGACAGCAAGACAACCTATGCGGGCGCGGATGGTTCGCTGGTACTGATGGGTGGAGGCGTGTTTGCTTCGCGCCTCATCAACAACGGGTTTGCCGTAGTTTCCACCGACGGCGTGCCGGATATCCCCGTGGAGTTGCAAAACAACCCCATTGGCGTCAGCGATAGCCAGGGTTTGCTGCTCGTCACACCGCTTAATAGCTACCAAAAAAATGAGATCAGCATTAACCCGCTCAACCTACCCGCCAATATGAAGATTGATCCGGTCAACGCCATCGCAATTCCAACCGATCGTTCCGGGACGATGGTGAATTTCACCGTCAGGCCGGTGCGCTCCGCGTTAATTGTGCTGAAAGATGCCAAAGGGGAGGATATCCCGGAGGGCTCATCCGCCGTGCTGAATGGCGCTTCCGGGCAGCACGCCGTGGTCGGTTTCGACGGCATGGTCTACTTCGACACGCTGAAGATGCAAAATACGCTGACGGTGACCACCGGTGCCGGCGTCTGTTCTACACAGTTCGACTATCCCAAAAAGCACGGGATATCCCACAGATTGGCCGCTAACGTGCCAATAAACCTTTTCATTGAACAGGAGTTGGCGCTATGTGGTTACGGGTGTTGATTTTACTTATTGGGGTTTCTGTTTCCCCCTCAAAAGCCACGCGGTGAACTGCTCAATCAGCGCCGTCTCGAACGTGACGTTTAGTTCGGTAAACCCATTCTCCACCACTGATACCCAAACCTCCATGACCTTTAACTACAGTTGCTCAAAAGTCGTCGGGATGTGCTCGGTGGATACACGCTGTGCTTCAACCTCGGTGCGCCGGGCGGCAATACGATCGCCACTCGTAAGATGACCACCACTGGCGGCGGTACGCTGAACTACCAGCTTTACTACAAGGATCCAATGGAAATAACCAGGTCTGGGGAAACCAGACGGCTGGCGGAGGCACCTACCCCACTGTCGACATCAATTTACTGAATATAACCACGGTCAGCGGTACGCTAACGATCTATGGTACGGTCCCTGCCGGGCAAAACACCGTCGCACCAGGCAGCTATACCGATACCTATACCGGCGCGACAGCCTACGTCACCATCAACGGCGCGCTATTGGCCCCACCGGGAACCTGCGGCACCACGACGCTGCAAACTTTCCCATTTCTGGTCACCGCCGTCGTCAACAAGCAGTGCAACGTTAATGCCGCCAATAATATCAACCTGGGCTCGGTTCCCAGCACACAGACCAATATTACGGGTAATAACTTTTTCTCGATGGCCTGCACGCTCTCTACGCCTTATGCCATTCGCCTTACACCTTCAAACGGCAGCACCACTGGCAGCGGCAATCTTAAAAGCACCACGGATCCCATAAACAATAAAGATCTGGTGCCCTATCAACTCAACTCGACGGCAGGCCCCAGCGGCAAGGCCTGGGGCAATATTGATTCCACCAACACGGTACAGGGCGTGGGGACCGGGCTCGCGGTTAACCAGACGGTCTACGCCGTGGTTCCCAGCGCGAACTACCTCCCGGACAAGTATGCTGATACGGTGACGATTGACGTAACCTACTAGCATCATACCTATTTAAAATACAATTAATTCAATATGATATTGTTAGGCAGTTCCGAAAAAGGCATTAACCTATCACCATTGAAAACCTGAATATTTCGAGTCGATGATTTATCAATAGAAACCGGGGCCACTTCCTGAGAATAGATCCCGCTAACCACTCATAAATGGCCAGGAAACTGTAGGCGCTGATAGGTTCGTTAATCACCGTTCTATCTTTCTTATCGCTGGTCATGATAAAGAATGGAACCTTATAATTCTGCTGATACTCTCCGCCATGGCGAACCGGTCGCTCAGAAGTATCCACCGTCATACCATGATCTGAAAAATAGACCAGTGCATACGATTCACCGGATGAATTAAGAACATCAATGGCCTGATGAACAAAACTATCAAGCTTATTGATCGTCGCCAGATAGCAATTGATTTTTTCTTTTCCCTGAATATTAAAAGTTATTGGATAACCATTCAGTCGATCACAGGAGTCTGGATGCGAGCCAATCATATGCATAAAAATAGCTTTATCTGTCTTTTTATAGACGACGGATTTAAGCTTATCGAGCAATTCAAAATCATCAGTGTTATTTGAGTTATAGTCCCCGCTTTTTAAGAAAATCTTATGTGCGGCATTATAAGCAATGACCGTTGACGGTGTATCAAACTCACCAACATATCCCTGGTTCGACAGCCAGTAAGTCTCCATGCCGGCTTTATTTGATAATGTCACAACATTATTATTGGTCTGCTGATGTAGACCATCACTGATGGACAAAGTACGCGGTAAAGACATATAGGTATTCGGTGCTGCGGACACATAGTTTGTAGCAAAATAACCCGCTGCTGTTCTGAGCCAGGGCGTTGTGTCATGGGAGTAACCGTACAATGAAAGATAATCAGCGGCTACGCTTTCACCAATAATAACAACAACATTTTTATATTTCGGCGTAAAAGTTACCCCCGTGAAGGTATCTTTACCGGTCAGGCTTTTCTGTAGCAGACCTAGCTCAGCATGCGCTTGTTGGGAATATTGAACGATATCAAAAGCCATCCTCTTGGGATAAGAGTTAAACGATAACGCTATCAACACAATAAAGGCAAACCACTGTTTTTTTCTCGACAACGACACTAGTGGTTTTGAACATAAATAGAACACAATGGCAATCATACAGATAGCCATTACATAAAGTGATTTATAATCCAGTTCACCAAAAAACTCCTGTGACTCGCTGATATTAGTCTGTAGTGCAGAAATTAAGAATGAGTATTTCAGTCGCCCATACTGAAGTCCGACAGGAATATATATTGAGAATGCTAAAAAAATAAAACCAATGATCTTATGCGTAAATTTATTAGCTTTTGCAGAAAGCAAAATAAAAAACGTCAATAATGTATTACCTATACCCGGACGGCCCATAGCATAAGGCATAATAGAAGATATTATAACAATGGGTAACACATTGTAAAACATCCGTTTATTGAAGAAATCTGCGCTAAGCTTGCCAAACTGATTAGCGGGCAATTCATTCTGGTTCATATTTATTTTTAATTATTTGCTGTGATAAGAAAGTTATTGCCGGAACGCTTCAAACCTATCCGTAACGGCGCAAAAAAACGCCGCAAGTGTATCAGGGAGAGTACATTAAATAAACCCTCGTAACCCGCTCCCCCTGGTATTAGTACTTCCTTATCAATATCCAGCACCAAGGCTCAGATATCCCCATTCGCTGCGGCCAGGATAACTGGCCGGGCATCGATAAAACCAGCTAATGGACGAATGGGCCGCGCTGATCGATACGGCGCGGGCACCGGATGTTTACGATAATCTGCCAGAGTGGTACAGATTTACCCTCACCCCGCCGTCGGATAATCCACATACCCCGCCTTACCGCCGCCAAAGAACTGCTCTTTCACCGGCGCATTCAGCGGCAAATCATGTTCCAGACGATACGGCAGATCCGGGTTAGCGATAAACGGACGGCCAAAACCAATCAAATCCGCCCAGCCTTTGGTCAGCGCCTCTTCCGCACGCGCTTTGGTGTATTTACCGGAGTAAATCAGCGTGCCGTGGAAGATAATACGCAGCGCCTCTTTAAAGGCCGCTGGCATCACCGGCGCATCTTCCCAGTCGGCTTCAGCGATATGGATATAGGCAATACCCAGTTCATTCAGTACGCTGGCCGCCGCCAGATAGGTGGCTTCCGGCGTGTCATCGCGCGAACCCATCAGCGTGGTCAGCGGCGCCAGGCGAATCCCGACACGCTCTTTTCCAATCGCCTCAGACACCGCAGTCACCACCTCTTTCATAAAGCGCAGGCGATTTTGCAGCGAGCCGCCGTATTCGTCGTCGCGCAGGTTGGCCTGTGAATCAATAAACTGGTTGATCAGATAGCCGTTGGCGCCGTGCAGCTCAATGCCGTCGAAACCGGCGGCAATGGCGTTGCGCGCGGCCTGGGCATAGTCGTTAACGATAGCCGGGATCTCATCGGTGCGCAGCGCGCGCGGCATATCATGCTGCACCATCGCGCCAACGCCGCTCTCCGGGCCGCGGCCTTCGACGTCCACAAACACCTTCACGCCTTCGGCCTGAATGGCGGAAGAGGAGACCGGCTGCGCGCCGTTCGGCTGCAATACCGTGTGGGAAACCCGGCCCACGTGCCAGAGCTGGGCGAAGATTTTACCGCCCGCCTGATGCACCGCGGAGGTCACTTTTTTCCAGCCTGCAATCTGCGCCTCGGAATACATGCCTGGCGTCCAGGCGTAACCTTGCCCCTGCTGGCTGATCTGGGTCCCTTCGCTGATGATAAGCCCGGCACTGGCGCGCTGCGCATAGTAGTCCGCCATCATATCAGTGGCGACGTCACCGGCACCGGCGCGAGAGCGGGTCATCGGCGGCATCACGATACGGTTAGCCAGCGGCAGCATATTCAGAGCATATTTATCGAATAACATACTGTTTTCCCCCGCTTATTTGTACAGTTCGGCGCTCATGGTCACGGTGTTGCCCATGCGTGCGCTGGTGATTTTGTAGTCAGAGGCGTTCATCTCTTTGGCCTTCTGGGCAATCGCCGCTTCGGCGGTGTCCAGCGTCGAGCCGGTCGCCGTCACGCTTTGCGCCGTGGCGCTAAAGGCAGCAACAGAGAGAAGGGAAGCAGCAAAAATCGCGGTAAGGTTTTTCATGGTCTTATCCTGTTCGGTTTAAGGCGTTACGCTCGGTAACGTGATGCGAAGAAGGATACGACCGCAGACTCATTACATAAATGGTATAAATCGCAATAGACTATTATCAATAAAGCAATAATACCCGGACTCGTTTATCGGCTTGCCCACAGGCGCGCCTTCATGCCCCAGTAGCTGGTCCAGCCGGTGGTGACCGAGACCGGCTGCCCTTGAGAGACGATAATGATCGTCGGCGTGACGCTCACCTGCCAACGCTGCGCCAGCTCGCCGCGCGCGTCGTTGACCACCGGCATGGTGAGCTGCTTTTTCTGCATCCACTGCGCCAGCCGGGTATCATCGCCGGAACGCAGCGCGATGCTCACCACGTTTTCCCCCTGCGCCGCCAGTTTCTCTACCGATGGCGTGGTGTAACGGCACACGCTGCACCAGGTCGCCCAAACGTAAATCAGCAGTGGCCGCGTGTCGCTCAGCGCGGCCAGGTCGATGCTTTGTCCATCCAGGGTCTGTACGGCCATGCCGGAAAAAGAATCCGGAAGCGTCGGGCTGCGAAAGCGGTCAACGCCCCACATCAGTACCGCGGCCAGCACCAGCAGGACGACTATCTCGCGTAGCCAGCGGTACACGCGGCGGCGTTGGAAAAATTCGCTCATGATCACCTCGTAAAAATACGTGGTTTATCTTAGCGGGACGCCTGGACTAGTGCTGTAAAGAAGTGTCTTTCGGCAACGGCGGCATTTTCAGGTGCTGTGTCATGACATCGTGACGAAAATAGTCGACAAATGCACTAAAAGTGAGCGGTTTTGAATAGAAGTAACCCTGAAAACAGTCAATTTCGTTTTCCTGTAGCCAGGCCACCTGATAGTCATGTTCAACTCCCTCGGCAACCGTCTGAATGCCCATCTGCCTCGCCATATCGATGACACAGTTAATGAGCGGCGTAGAGGCATCAGGAGAAATCTGGTTGATGAACATACGATCAATCTTAATGCTGTCCGGGCTCAGGCTGGCTATCCACGACAGGTTGGAGAAGCCGGTGCCAAAATCATCCAACGAAATAGCGATGCCGCTATCACGAACCACCTTGATTTTATTGAGAATATCATCATTAAAGTTGATCTGTTCGTTCTCGGTAAATTCGAAGGTCAGATGCAGATGCAGCCGTTTAAACCGAGCGGCGAATTCGCTGGTAAAAGCGTTGAAATCTTCCGCAACCAGGTGCGCGTGGCTGATGTTGACGTTGAAGGTAAAGCCGTCCGGTAGCACACAGTCCGGCCGCTGGCAGTCGGCAAGCACGCGTTTGAGCAGGTTCTCCGTCATCAGGCCGATCGTGTTCGTTTTCTCCGCCACCGGGATAAAAATATCCGGCGGTACGAAACCAATCTCCGGATGTTCCCAGCGGGCGAGAATTTCCGCGCCGATCACCCGGTTGCTGTGGGCGCAAATAATCGGCTGATAGTAGGGCGTAATACGGTCCTGATGCACCGCATTCACCAGATGTTGATAGAGCGAGCGACGACGCGTCAGCAATGACCAGGCCAGCGTCGTTAGCAGCAGCGGCGGGACAAGGATAACCAGGATATTGAGCCAGGAGCCCAGAATCTCCTGCCAGATATCAGCGGTATCCGGCGAGCGCCAGGCCAGCGTATACAGTCCGCCAGACTGACGTTGCGGGTAGTCTTGCGCGCCAAGTTTCGCCTGCTCACCGACCAGAATACCGTTCTGTGTCAGCAGTTTGTTATTCACCAGCAGCGCGAAACGTTCATCGCGGTTGCTGTTGCCCATAATACCCCACAGGTAGCGCAGGTCAGCCGACACCACGATGCCGCCGTTAGCCAGGCGCTGGTAGAGAGAAAAGACCGGAATACCCGCTGACGCCACGGAATCATCAATTTTCACGCCCTGCGCGCTAAAGCCGCTCAGATCGACCCGCGCGCCCTGATTGGCCAGCAGTGAGGAGCAGGTGATGCGATCGCCATCCAGCAGGTTGATGACCAGCATGCGCATTTCGCGCGTCGGCAACGCGTTCAGGCGGCTTTCCAACTGGCGGTTACAGGTTTTGCCCACCCAGCCCTGCGCTTCGCGTGCGACGCGCCGCGTCTCTTCCAGCAGGTTTTCCACCGCATTGCGAATGGGTATCGCCTGATGAGCCAGCTGAACATTCAGCTGTCGCTGCGCGATGTAAAACGTGAGCCAGAGCGCCAGCACGACCGAACCTAAAAAAACCAGACCGACCAGCGCATAGTTTTTGCGATCGGCTTTACTGGCGTATTTTTTGTACATTGCTCATTCATTCCATCTGGCAGGGCGCACTTACCGATGCGCGTGAGACGCTCGCGTTTGCGCCTGTTGGTGCTGCATGTATTCACGCTGGAAACTCTCTTTGCTGATCGGTCGGGAAAACAGATAGCCCTGTCCGAACTTCACGCCCTGCTTCAGCATGTTGGAAGTTTGCGTATAGTTTTCAACACCTTCAATGATGACATCGATGTCGTGCTGGGCAATCAGCTGGAGGATCTGCTCGGTTTCGTCCTGCTGGCTGCACGCGAGACAGCTGCGATCGAGCTTGATGTAATCCGGAATCCAGTAGGCCAGCCGCTCCTGTAGCGCCGCCAGCGTGCCGATACCATCCCAGGCGATATTGATGCCGTCATCCTGTAACGTCTGGAGGTTCTGCCGAGCGACTTCAGTGAGCGCAACCTGTCCGGAGGTAATTTCAAATACCAACTGCGCCGCCCGCAGATGCCGCGTCTCCACAATCCCCAGCGCATGGTAGGCAAACTCCGGATCGTTCAGCTGCACGGCAGAAATATTCAGCGTGTACATGAATTCTTCCTGGTCATCGGCCCGCTTTTGCGCAATAAACGACAGCGATTTTTCCATCACGTAGTAGCCATATCCACGATGGTGCCATTCTCTTCAAGGTGCTGGATAAACTCGACCGGCGGGACAACGTTACGCCGATGGGTGCCTCGCACCAGCACTTCACCGCCAATACAGGCAAAACGGGATAAATCGAAGATAGGCTGAATAACGAAATCGATACCTACATCGAATTTAGCGTTCTCTACGCAACGAACAACATAATGCGCACTTTTGTCCATACCAGCCTCATCTCTCATTATTGTGCGGAAAAAGCGACGTGCAGCGGCGGCAACTTAAACCGCCCGTCATTTAAAAAATGCCTTTCTGGCGGATCTGCTTCATTTTTTGCGCGGGTGCGCCAAGGGTGCTCAGGTCGACCTCTTCCGCCGCACCGTTTTTACTGCCTTCGGCAGCAGGCGAAGCAGCGCGGCCAGACAGCCTTAATTGTTGCAGCAGCAGGTTTTGCTGATTAAGCAAGGTTTTCAACTGCGCGACTTCGCTGCGCAGCTGGCTCAGTTCCTCGCGTGCACCGTCGTCCGGCGCGGCGGGCGCGGGTTGGCGCTGGAGCGCTTCGGACATCAGCGCGCGCATCTGGCGCAACTGTTGCTTGCTAAAATCCGCGCTTGGCGCAACTTGCTCGGCCGCAGGCGCCGCCGTTGGGCTGGCCGACACGGGCAGCAGCGAGGCCGCGGACAGCTCGCTGCACAGCGCATCCAGCGTCAGCTTTTCCCGGCCCATTGACTCGGCAACATGGCTACACAACTGCGGGTTCAGCAACTGAAGTTGCAGCCCGGCCAGGTAAACGTTGCGGTGGAAGCGGCGCATTTCCATATTGGCATCGCCAGCGTTGCTGCCCGCCTGGCTCAGCTCCTGATGCCACTTCTTAAGTTGCAGCATCGCGCGCAGGTCCGCGCGCGAGTGTTCCGGCGACAAATGCAGCGAGAGATTAACGCGGCGAATGTGCCTGTTACTCATCGTCACCCACCTCGGCCATATGCGGCGCGGCGACGGTTTCGACGCTGGAGTCCGCATGGTACAGGCAGATTTCGCGCGACAGCGCGCTCTGTGGGTTATCAATGGTGATCACGCGGTCGCCCAGCGTGGCATAGGTTTCACGTACCGCTTTCTCAATCAGGTGCGCGCCGCCGCCAACCAGGTAAACGCGGTTGGGGTTTTTGGCGAATTTCTTCGCTTCGTAGGCCACCTGGTCACCGAGTTCCTGAATTTTAATCTCAATACGCTCAAGAATTTCCGCAATGCGCGATTCGTCGTTAATGACGCTTTTCACAAACTCCATATCGTGACGGCGCTTGATAAGCTCGTTCGCCACCAGGTAGCTGGAGTCGCTGTCAGCCGCCGCCAGCAGCTTACGGGTGGCGTCAGTAACCATCGCCACGCCGATTTCGTTGTTGCCATAAATCGCGGAGACATCATCAAATTCACCGACGATCACCCCCATGTCCAGCGTGGTACCGCCGCAGTCGACCACCAGCGATTTGGTGAACTCGGTGACGTTGGAGTTCAGCAAATGAGACAGCGCCGCCGGCAGGCTTTCCGGCATCACCTGGACATCCACAATACGGAACAGCTCGCCCTTGTTGAGGGTGATATCGCGCATCAAATTGCGGCGCTTCGCTTCGATACGACTTTCATTACGCTGGCAGTCGTCCGGGTTGTAGTACTGGGTGATTGGCAGCGTCACGATCACTTCAACATCGCACGGCGTCATGCCGGTCTGCAGCAGCGCGTGATGCACCGCCAACAGGTTGAGATCGTCATACTGGTAGTCGATGTGCGTGGTGGATAACGCTTTGTCTGAGGTCGCATCGTAGGTGTATTTGGTGGTGCCGATGGTGTAGTTGTACACCGACTGTCCGCGCAGCAGCGCCGCGCTTTTCCAGTCCTTACGGAAGGAGTTCGGCGAGACCACGGTCTTCAGCGTGCCGTTCTCAATCCAGCTAATTTTTACGTTGGTCGAGCCATCATCAATGGCGAATTTCATACGGGTCATGGTCACGTTCTCAATACTAAAGGTGTTTTAACAGCGTCACGCCGCCCTACAGGACGCGGCGTGCGCCAAGGTAATGTGATTGCCAGAAATCATCGGATAACCGGCTGATACGAATCTTTAACCCAGTACGCGGGGCTTCAATAAAGCGCCCATCGCCCAGGTATACGCCAACGTGATCCGCGCCGGGACGCTGGTTAATGTTGAAAAAGACCAGGTCGCCCTGCTTCAGGCTGTTCTGGCGAATCGACTTCAGGCCGTTATCCCGATACATGCCGTTGGCGGTGCGCGGTAGCTTGCGGTCCAGCACATGATTGAAGGCGTAGAACACCAGCCCGCTACAGTCGAAGCCGTCGGTCGGGCTGTTGCCGCCCCACAGGTAAGGCTTCCCGAGTTGGCTTTCCAGCCGATGGATCACCGTACGCAGCTTCGCGGTGTTCTTCGGTGCCCGACGTTTCGCCGCGACCGCCCCGTCCTGGACTTCATCCCACAGCGCTTCTGAACCGCCCAGCGTTCCAGGCTGCCAGCGGGTGTGCATCGCCAGAATTTCACGGTTTTTCGCCCGTTCGGCCTGCTGATTCGCCAGTTCGCGGCGTTTTTGCTCCGGCGTGGGCGGAACCACAACGGCGCGTTTCTTCGCTTTCGCCATCAGGCGGGCGCGGTTCTGTTTGCGCTTTTGCGCTTCACTGTCGCTTTTGGCCGCTGGCGCTTTCACCGGCTGCGGCTTTGCGCTGACGAACCCTGCGGACATCAGCAACATCAAAAAGAGGAAAAAAAAGAGTACCTGACGGGCAAAGGCGGCCCGAACAGGTACAAAAGGGATGGTAAAAATAAAACTCTTCACAACGTTAATCAGGCTATGGGTTTTGAGTGAGCTTGTCGGCTAACGGCTTGATCACCTTCTCGCCGTGCTGGCCAAAGAATTGATACAGCGATTCACTGGCCGAGTGCGTCAGCACCATGATTTCGATGCGGCGGTTAGCCGAACTGAGCGGATGTTCCGGGTCCAACAGCATCTGGTCGGCCATGCCGCTTACCTGCAAAATTTTGCCGGGTTCAAGGCCGCTGCGGGTCAGTACCGATCGCGCCTGCATCGCACGTTCGCCGGAGAGGTTCCAGTTGTTGTAGAGCACCTGGTCGCGGAAACGGGTGGCGTCGGTATGCCCGGTAATAATGATTTTGTTGTCTATCTTGTTCAGCTCGGGGGCAAATTCGGTCAGCAGGCGTTTAAAGAACGGCGTCAGGATGGCGCTGCTGCGCTGGAACATTTCACGCTTCTGATCGTCAGTCACCAGGATGCGCAGCCCCTGCGGCACAATCTCCATTTTCAGGTTGGCCTGCGCGTCGTAGGCCGAGGTGATTTTCATAATGATGCGCGCGAGATCTTCAATCTCATTTTTGGAACGCGCATTCACGTCACCGAGGCTTTCAGTGCCCTTAAGCTGCTTCGCCAACTCGGCGTCTTTCTTCGCCTGCTCTTTGAGCAGCTCTTTTTGCTTCGCGTGACGGCTATCGAGCAGCGCGATCTGTCCGCCGTTACCCTCTTTTTGCGTCACCGGCGTGATATTGTTGCCCTCAAAAATGGACTCGCCGTTGAGCAGCGAGACGATCTCTTTACGCTCCTCTTCCGTCACCGCGCCCATAATCCACAGCACCATAAACAGCGCCATCATCGCCAGCGTAAAGTCGGCGAACGCGACCTTCCACGCGCCGCCATGAAAGGCATCATGGCTTTTGCGCGAGGAGCGTTTAATGATGGTGGTATGTTCTTTGTTGCGCCCGCGCATCAGGCTTCACCAATCATCTGGTTAACCCAACCGTCGAGCGTGGCGAAGGTCGGCTTGGTGTCCATCGGCAGCATCTTACGGCCCGCATCCACCGCCAGCAGCGTCGGCTTACCGGCAACGTGGTTGACCAGCACCGTACGTACGCACTCCAGCACCGCCAGCTGTTTTTTGGTGCGCTGTTCCATGGCGTTCGCCACCGGATCCATTAAGCAGTAACAGAAGAAAACGCCGAGGAAGGTACCGACCAGCGCGGCGGCAACCTTCACGCCGATCACCGCGATAGAGCCGTCGATCGACTGCATGGTGATGATGATCCCAGTACCGCCGCACAGATCCCGAAGCCCGGCATCGCTTCTGCGGTACGCTGCAACGAACGTGACGGCTGCAGCAGGTTCTCTTCCATCGCCACCAGCTCCTGCTCGAGGATGCCTTCCAGCTCGTGTTCGTTGATCTTACCCATCGCCATCAGGCGGAAGTTATCGGAGATAAACGTCACCAGCGCTTTGTCACGCAGCATCAGCGGGTATTTCTGGAACAGCGGGCTGTTTTCCGGCGCTTCAATGTGCTCATCCAGCACCTTCAGACCGCCGTCCTGCACCAGTTCCAGCAGTTCGTACAGCAGCATCAGCAGCTGGCGCTGATACTCGTTGGTGTATTCGTTTTTGCGCATAATGCCGCGGAACTGGCGGTACATTTCAGACAGCACGGCGCGAGGGTTAGCGAGGACCATAGCCCCATACCGGCGCCCAGAATGATGATAATTTCACCCGGTTGCCAGAACGACGCGAGGTGACCGCCGGACATAAGAAAGCCGCCAACCACGCATCCCATGATGATTACGATACCGAAGAATTTCTGCATAAACCTTTCACTTCTGGAAAAAAGACTGAATTTTTTGGGCGATTTTTTTATTGAGCTGGCAGACCCTGGCCTCGGTTAAATCAAGGACGAGGGCAATCTCTTTCAGACTCATTTCATGCTGGTAATAAAGCGTCAGGATCAGCTGTTCACGCTCATCAAGCGCTGCCAGCGCGCTGCGTAGCGTCCGGCTGACGACGACTTCGTCTTCCAGCGGTCGGCTATCCAGCGCCCCGGCGTGAACGTCATTCCCTAACAGCTCATCCAGGCTCTCTATCGTTTTGGCGCAATCCAGCAATAAATATTCCTGGTACTCTTCCGCCGTGATCGACAGGTGGCGGTTAATATCCTCGAAGCTGGGCGTCCGCCCGAGTTGGCGCGCAATTTCGCGGATACCGTCATTCAGTTTGTGGGTCTTCTGCCGCAGGCGGCGAGGACGCCAGTCCAGCAGGCGCAGTTCGTCCAGCACCGCGCCGCGAATACGCTGTACGGCGTAGGCGGCAAACTGCTCGTCCGGGTGCCCGTAGCGGCGCAGCGACGTGAGCAGACCCATCAGGGCAATCTGCTCCATATCTTCGCGGTCAATGACGCTGCTGGTCTGGTATGAGAGCTGTTTAACCACCCGATTCACCAGCGGCAGATACGCGCTGACATAGCGCGCCTCGTCTGCCGGCGTCAGGGTGTCACTCGCAATAAAGTCCATCATTTCCATTGCGGCGTATCTATCACTGGAAGACCATTTTGCTGATGATGACGTCGTCAAACGGCACGTCCATCTTCAGGCTGCTAAAGCGCGCCGCGTAAGCGGCCTGCAGCTTGTCGTGCAGGACGTTAACGCTCATGCCGCGCACTTCGTCATAGTCCAGATCGGAGAGCAGGCTCACCGTCGCACCGCGCACCGCCGGGATCATGTCCTGCGCTTTACGGGTATTTTCCGGGCCGTTGGTCGCCAGGTTCAGCTCCAGCAGCAGATAGCGCTCGGATTGCCCTTTGCCTTTCAGGGTGATCACCACGTTTTTAATTTCCACGAACTCCACGGACCCTTTATCAGAGCTGGAGAACATACCCGACAGGAAGCTACTGCCAGTGGCTTCATCCATGCGCAGCAAATGCGTGCCAACTACCGTCATGCCTGCCGCCAGCATGGCGGTGACGAGCGCGATAATGAGACCGAAAGAGAGAGTTTTTGCGTTCATATTTTTCTTTGTCTTAAACCGTCATGAGTACCGAGTCATCGCTGCGGGAATCCTGGGTAGCCGATACGTTGGCTGCCAGCTCCGCGCCCGCCTGAATGGCGTTGTGCTGCTCGGCGAAATGTTGACCCCTGCCCTGCTGCTGCCCCCGGATTGGGAAGACACCTGCACGTTCACCTGCACGAAGTTTTGCTCTGTCAGGCTCTGGCGAAGGTCGTTACTGGTCTGCTGTAGCGCACGATAAACTTCGGCGTGGCTGGCGTTGATCTGTACCTGTACGCGGCCATTGTCGACCTGCATCGAGATATCGATTTTGCCCATATCCGGCGGATCGAGACGGATAGTGGCGTGCTGGATCTGCTGCTTCACCTGCACCTGCAAACGATCGCCCAGCGCGCTTTGCAACTGTTCGCTCCAGCGGGAAGGCTCAGGACCCATCTTCAGCGTGGTGGTGACCGGCGAAGCGGTGGAGGCGGTTGCCGGAGAAATGCTGTTGCTGCTGTCTAACGGTTGCCCAGGCATCGCGGTAACCGGCGTCATCGCCGTCATCAGCATCGGGGAAACCGGCTGAGCGCTCGGCAGGACGCTGCTCGCCGTCTCCGTAGTGGCAAGATTCGGCGCGGTCATCGTCTGCTGTTGCAGCGATGGCGCAAGGCCCATCGTCAACGCCTGCGGCGCCATCAATGTCTGCGCATTCGCCATCAGCGCATCATCGACGGGCTGTGCCACGTTGACATAGCTGGCGGTCTGCACCGGCATCTGACTGGTCATCAACAGCGTTTCAAGCAGTTGCTGCTGAGAGTCGTCTTTCAACAACGCGCCGCTCAACTGCTGCGGATCAGCATCGTCGTCTTTGTCATCGATGGAGACCGGATGCGCGCTCACGGCCAGCGAGCTCGGGAGCGTTTGCCCGGTCATCATCGAGTCAATGACGTTTAGCAATGCGTCGCTGAAAGCGGTTGGTGTTTGCGCGGCGCCGTTTTGCCCCATCTGCCCGGCGATAGATTCGGCCTGCATCGGCAGGCCGGATCCGCTCAGCGCGCCCTGTGAAAGGTTCAGAATATCCATCAGCGCATCCCTCATCGTCCATAAACTGGGCGTAAGCTGTTGCGCCTTCACGGTTACGCGCCACCAGGCTCATTTTGGCGGCCAGCATATCGCTCTGGCCCTGGCAGTAATCGCGCGCCTGCTGGTGCACCTTTTTCAGGTTATCCAGCGCCTGGCGCTCAGCCACCGCCAGGTTTTTTCCCTGGATAGCCGCCAGCAGTTCGGCGATTTTGGCATCGACATTGACGACGGAAGGCCAGTTGTGGTCTTCCGTCGCCTGACGTAGCGCCTGAGTCAGCGTCTGAATCGCATGTAACATACTCATGCCGCCTGACCCATTTTTTCCCAGCCGTCCTGCAGGTTGCCGAGGATCGCTTCCACTTCTTCGATCTGCTCGATGGAGAGGTTATTGCTGGCGTCGTACAGACGATAAACGCAGTAGTCGTAAAGATTCGCCAGGCTCAGCGCCAGCTCGCCGCCTTTGTCAAAATCAAGCGAGCTGGTCAGCGCATTGAGGATATCGATGCACTTGTTGATGCTCTGTGCCTTACGCTCATAGCGACGCGCCGCAATGTGGCTTTTGGCGCGTACCAGCTCATCCATCATGCCGCGGAACAGCATCAGCACCAGCTGGTGCGGGTTGGCTGCCGCCGCCTGAATCGCCAGATCGGATTGTTGATACAGGCCGTAGCCTTCCTGCTCATTACCGTACATTGAAGATGGGTTCCTTAGAATTAGCTAAACATACTCATGGTGTTGTTCATCTGCGTCATGAGCTTCTGCAGCTGCGTAAACTGCTTGAGATAGCGGTTGTAAGAAGACTCATAACGCGTGTTCATTTTTTCGGTTTTGTTATCGATATCGGTCTGCTGGCGGTCGAGCGTATCCTGACGCCCTTTCAGCAGGCCGGTAGACGTGTTGAGGTATTTATCCAGCGACTTATCCATCGCTTTGATCAGGCCATCGTTGCCATTGAAGAACTGCGCCACCGTCTGCGGATCGTTTTTGAGCTGTTCTTCCAGCTTGTCGGCATCGAAGGAGAACTTGCCGTCTTTATCCGCGGTAATGCCAAACTTACTCATGTTCTGATCGCCGAAGGTGCCGCGCAGCATGTTGCTCAGTTCAGTATTGAGTGCGGTGATATTGGCATCCCCGCAAAGGCACCACGATCGGAACTGGAGCTGCCAGTCGCGGTCAGCCCGGAAATGGTGTCGCGCAGGGTGTTGTAGGCATCGAGGAATGCCTGAACCTGGTTCTTGGTTTCGGTGGCATCGGTATCAATAGAGATGATCAGCGGTTTGCCCTTTTCGGTGGTACTGGTCAGCTTGATGGAAACCCATCCACCAGATCGTCCAGGTTGTTGGAACTGCTGTGATACTCCTTCGGCGAGTCGCCGAGGGTGAAGATGGCGTCTTTTCCGTCGGTAATCGTTGTCGGCTGGTTAAAGATATCCTGACCGTTGGTCATACCGCTGGTGTCCAGCTGAATATCGTACTTCTCGCCGCTCTGGTCGCTGCTCAGCATCAGCGAAACCTCGCCGTTGACGCGCATCAGCGATGCGGTAACACCGTTCTGCCACTGGTCGCGGTGGTTGAGCTGGAAGCACTAGGGAAATCGGCTTTGTTAACCGCGGCCGCGAAATCGGAGAGGCTATTAAGGCCATCCATTTCAATCTCGATATCTTCGCCATCAAGGCTGATTTTCAGCGTGCCGCTCGCGTTTTTAATAGAATCATCCGTCAGCCCTTCAAAACCTTTCTGCTGGGCCGTCGCCAACTGGGTCACGTTCAGGCTGTAGGTTCCTTTGCGCGCGCTGGCGCTGGCGGTCACGGTAGCGACACCTTCCTGGTTCAACGTCGCGATATTCTTCAACACGCTAGCGGAAGAGGAGTTCAACGCAGTAATGGAAGTGCGGAAGGTGGTTAACGCGGTGCGCAGTGAATCCAGCGCTTTCGTCTGCGCCTGTAAGGTCGAAGTCTGCTTGGTGATCGAGTTTTGCAGCGCAAGGATGTCATAGCCGCCAGCTGAGTGGCCAGTGTAGTAGGATCAAAATCAGACATAATGGGTTCTCCAGGCACGCAAGCCATGATCGGTATGCAGTAGACATAGCAACTATTGTGCCAACTTTTAAATCGTTACATATCAATAAATTAAGAATGGGCAGGAACAGGTATTTCCGCATTTTCCGGCAGACGGAAGGTGGGGCGGATACAAAAACACCGCCATACAGCGGTGTTTTTTTCCTGCAATAATCCGCGAAGGATTAGCCCAGCAGGTTCATTACCATGCTGGACATGCTGTTGGAGGTCTTCAGCATGGACATGCTGGTCTGCGCCAGCAGCTGGTTACGGGTCATGGTAGACGCTTCGGTCGCGTAGTCAGCATCCTGGATGTTGCTCAGCGCCAGATCGGTGTTGTCTTTCATGTTCGCCAGGTTAGCCGCAGTGTGGCCCAGACGGTTGATGTTGGCACCCAGGGAAGAACGCAGGGTACCCACGTTACCGATAGCGGTTTCCAGGCTGCTGATCATATCCTGTGCATTGTCAAAGGAATCAACAGTGCCGCCGGACAGGGTTGCCAGATCAGACTTGATGGTAGCCAGGTCAGTAGCAACGTTGATGGTCAGTTTCTCATCGGTAGAAGCACCAATCTGGAAGCTCATGCTTGCAGTGAACTTCGCAGCAGTCGCGCCGCTCGCAGTACCGGTGGTGAACAGGTTCTCACCCGCGTATTTGGTGTTGCTCATGATGTTGTTGAGTTCGCTGTTCAGCTCGCTCATTTCCGCAGAGATTGCATCACGGTCCTGGGTACCGTTGGTGTCGTTCGCTGCCTGGGTTGCCAGGTCTTTCATGCGGTACATGATGTTGCTCACTTCGTCGAACGCGCCTTCCGCAGTCTGCAGCATGGCAGTTGCATCGGAGATGTTACGCTGAGCAACGGTCATACCGTTGGTCTGGCCCTGCAGACGGGTTGCAATCTGCAGACCGGCAGCATCGTCAGCTGCGGAGTTAATACGTTTACCAGTGCCAGACGTTCCATCGCGGTGGACAGCAGGTTGTTCGCTTTGTTCATCGCGTTGGTGGATGACATGGAGGATGCGCTAGTAAAAATAGAAAGAGACATAATGATTCCTTTTTTCGTCCTGGTGATTCAGATGTTGTAATAACTCAAGACGACACGGCAGGAACAAAGATTAAATCGATAAATATCAATCGCCTGTTTTTTCACCAACAAAAATCACAACCATCTGATTTACATAAACATTAAAAATAAAAAAATGAGATAACTCTTCCATTCATCTCTCATTCGTTGCGCAACCGCCAGCCTAACCCCTATTCAAGTTCGTTTTTCGCGCACCTGTAGCCTATTTTTAGCAATATCCTAATTTTATTTTCAGCCCTGACTTTTCTTTACACTCACCATATTTAATTAGTAACATTAATTCCTGGCATATTATATCTAAACCATCATTCGTATTTCCGTTATATAAAAACAAACCTGATTTAAAGCGACACAATAAAATAAAAAATTAAATCCATTTTTTCGCCTTCCACCTCACATCCCGCAAATAATACTCACCAGCATTTAGATCACACCAATAACACATTTAATTCACCAAGAGATCACTTAATTAACATAAGTTTTATTTAACGATGACTGTTAACTTTCAGCAAAATCAGACCTCTTTTAGCCGCCACTATTGCTAAAAAGCCTGTTGCGCATCACACTTTTATCGCGTAAAAAGGGCGCAGGAAAAAATGATTCCTTCCTGTTGAGGTGTATTACAGACAAAAACGTTTCCGTTGTTTCAACAAACTCACGCCTCTTACAGAAGAACATAACGTCCGCTTTTTAATTTCCCGCAGGCACGCGGCATTCATTAAGAATTCTAAATGGAGTTATCAACTCAATCAGATAATCGCTGAGATTTTCGGGTATCCGCGCGGTTGTCACGATATTACTGGGTGGTTGAATCCATAACGCATAAATGAATAAACGCTATTGCTCCGTAAACAACTGGCTGGTTGACGTCACCTCAGGATCCATTCTCCATTTAACCACCGGGGAACGAAAACGCCTCGGGAGTATCAGCTCAAGCTGCTGGATATCCTGGTGCAGGACGCGGGAAAAATCTTCACCCGCGAAGAGTTGACCAACCTGGTGTGGGAACGCCGGGTGATCGGCAATAACAGCCTGCCAAACGCTATCCACGCGCTGCGTACCGCGCTGGAAGATGATGGCAAAAACCAGAGAATTATTAAAACCATCCCGCGCAAAGGCTATCTGCTGGAGGCCGAATACTGCTGCGTGGTGGAAAAAGATGAGGATGAGGTCAGCGACCCGGAAGAAGATCGTGACGTCCAGGAGGACTATCTGCTCTCACCGCAGCCAGAGACTGACGCCATCGCTGAAGTGGCCGAAAAAGCGGCCGACATTCAACCCGTAGCGGAAGCTGCGGTTGCCGCCGCGCCAAAACAGCGCCGCTCAGGCATGCTCGCGTTTATGCTGGTCATCTTATTGACCGCCACCGCCACCGCAGGTGTCTGCTGGTATTTATTCGGCGGGCGTGCAGAGCATCTGGTGGCGCGTGAGGTCCAGCCCGGCGTCTACAGCAATATCCGCCTCTACACGGTAGAAGCTATGGGGATCCGGCGTATATGTCCGCCAATCTTTACGGTAAGTTAAAAGACTCGCTGTATGCGCTGAACCAGCAAATCAAAATGCAGTCCGCCACGATGAACGTGTACTTCCACACCAACAACTCGTCGTTGAACTACAGCTTTATGCTGAGCAACCAGTGCGACAAGAAGCAGCTGGCGATGGCGATTTACCACTGGCGTACCGATACGGTGCAGCTGAATAACGTAATCCTGCGAGAGACCCGGAGAAAGCTCAATGAACTGGCGACATGCAAAGCCAATTAATCTGCTGATCGCGCTGGTCGTCATACTGGCGCTGTTGGGCGGGCTGCTGGCGGCGAAGCTGATGCCGTCAGAATCGGCGTTGCCAACTGGCCCGGTGACGGGCGGCTTTCAGATGGGTTTTTACGATCTGATGTCGCAGCGTAAAGAGATTTACAACGTCAACCTGCACACCGTGCGCAACGTTCTGATGGCAAACATCACCAACCCTGACGACAACCGCTTTGTGCTGAAAGGGAAGTTTACCCCTACGCAGAAAAAGCAGGGACGGATTTACTTTAACCTGACGCCCATCTACTACAGCTCTGAGCAAAGAGGGTTGATGATTGAAGGGCTTGTGGATCAGTTGATGTACTCCAACTACTGGATGGAGCCGATCTCATTGAGCAACCAATCGCTGGTTGTCGGGCAGAATGGTTCGATTTTCCTGTATCCAATGCCGAAATAGCGCCATCTGCCTGATGGCGCTGCGCTTATCAGGCCTACGTTCATTACGATTGTAGGCCTTTGCATTCATTAGCCCAGCAGGTTTTTCACCGTGCTCAGATGCACATTGGCCTGGGTCCCAGCGCCTGTGAGAGCGCGCTATAGCTGCTGCCGCTGCGTGCCAGCGCTTCGCTCAAACCGCGCGAAGTCTCGAGCGCCTGCTGTGGACTATAGACTGTCGCCATATCGTTGATACGCGAACTGACTCGCTCCTGCTGCTGACGCAGCCGGCTGCGCTGGCTGGTGATGTGATCGAGAGTGGTTTGCAGCTTCATCTGCCCTTCTCGTTCCCGACGCGTCGACAGCGCCAGCACTTCATCACTGCTGGCGCTTTCCGCCTGCGGTGCCAGCAACGTGAAAGCGTCAGCGGGATAATGCTGGCCTTCACCGCGTACGGTAAGCTGTTGGCTCACACGATCCAGCGGCTTTCGTCGACGCTAAAGATCAGCTTTCCACCGCCCGCCTGCGCGGCGTGAATCCCTAAACGCCCTAAGCCGACGTTCAGCTTGAGCAGCGTCTGACGTGGCGTCGCCTCTTCCGGTAACACCACGGCCGCCATCTCACGCTGACGACCGCCCAACGAGAAGACCAGCGTTTCGCCACCCAGCTGGCTCAGCAATTTCTCGCTGCCCGGCAGGGTAAAATTCACCGTACTTTTTTGTTCCAGCGACGCCGTCAGATGACGATCGACCGTCCCGCCGGAGAGCTGCGTGCGGCGCGCGAGATGCTTTTGCAGCGCCTGAGTTTGGGCGCTGGCATCACCGCCGCGAGTGGCGGACTGACGCAGCTGCAACAGCTGCGTTTCCGTCTTCGCCAGGTAGCTGTCGGCCTGCTGCACCGCGGTCAGCTGCTGATTGAGCTGCACGTTATAGCGCATCGGGCGCCGCGAAAGCAGCGCCGCTTCCGGAAACGCGCTGCGGTTGGTGACCGTATCAGGGGCGTTAACGCGCCCCACGGTCTGAGGAGCGCCAATGGTACCGCGCCCGGCGTTTGCCGGGGCGGAGGTGGTCAGAGAACCTGTTTTTAAACCAACTTGCATAACCAATTACAACATACTGAAGAGATTGAGCTGACTGACCATACTGTAGGCCTTATTGGTGATCTGCATTGAGGTCATGTACAGCTGTAAATTGATGGTGGTGGTCGCCGAATCCGCCGCGTTGAGGTCGGTTTCCACCTGCGCGTTCGACAGGCTCACGTCGGTGTGCGCATCATCGATCAGCGTCAGGCGATTCTGACGACCACCGAGATCGGTAAACAATGCGCCCAGGCTATCGCTGGTCGACTGGGTCATGTCAATCATCGCCGTGAGATCATCCTGATAATCCGCAAAGTTCAGATTCGGATCCTGCATCTTTTCGCTCAGTTCTTTCAGCTTATTCAGCATCTCAAGATCGTTGCCCGAACCCGAGAACGCCTGCGCGACATTGGTGTTTTCGGTAATCGCCACGCCGTTAGCCACGATGGTTTCACGTGAGTTATCGTTGCCACCATACACATACTTGCCGTTCACCAGCTCAACCGCTTTGGTGTTGGTTTTCGTGCCCGAGAACAAATAGCTGCCGTTCTCGTTCTTGCTGTTCATTGTCGAAACCAGCGAATCCAGCATCGACTCCAGCTCAGCACCGTAACCCGCTAAATCCTGCTGGCTCAGCGTACTGTTGTTGGCCAGCTTAAGCTTATCGCTCACCGCCAGCACCTGGTTGCTCATCGCCGTAATATGCGACTCCTGCACCGACAGCGCGCCGCTCAGGCTGGTGATGTTGCTTTGATACTGCTTAATCGCCGCCTGTTCACGGCCCAGTTGCACCAGACGGCTGGCCGCCACCGGGTCATCGGACGGCACGTTGACGCGCTTTTGCGTCGACAGCTGTTCCATCAACTTCGCGACGCGATTGCCGTTCACGCCAAGCTGCGCCAGCATGGCGTTTGAATTATTCAGACCACTAACACGCATAGGTTAAGACTCCTGATCGCGCTTAAAAAATATTCAGTAAATCGCTGAAGACCTGATTACCGGCGGCAATCACCTTCATGTTCGCCTGATACGACTGCATGTAGACCTGCAGGTTAAGGGCTTCTTCATCCTGATTCACCGCGCTGAGGTTGTCGCGCTGCGTCTGGGCTTCTGAGCTAACCGACACCGCCGCTTCCATTTCCGTCTGGCTCTGCTTACTGGCAATACCGATAGTGGAAATAATCGCCGCCGCCCTTCGTTCAGGCTCATGTTGCCAAGGCCCGGGATATCGACTTTCTGGTTTTTCAGCTCGATCAGGATATTGAGGTTGTTACCATTACCCGGCTCATCGGGGTTGTCGGACAGCGCCAGTTCCTCGGGCTCGAGATCGTTAACCTGCAGCATGCCTGCCGGGTTAGACGGGTCGAAGGTAAAGAGCGGCTTGCCCGGCTGACCGTTCAGATCATAGCCTTTCGCCAGCTGATCGTTGAACTGGGTCGCGACGGCTTCCGCCATGCCTTTTATGGCGTCGCCCATCTGCTTGAGCGTCCCCACTTCATAATCGTACAACGCGCCCAACTGACCGCCGGCGGACGGATTGAGTGAAAACTCACTGGTGGAGAACTTCAGGGTTAACGTCGAGTTGCCGTTGCCGTCCGTGCCCACGCTCAGTTGCCCGGCGGTTTTACCGCTGACTAGCGGCTGGCCGTTGCTCAGCGAAACGGTATAGCCGCTGCTGTCATCGCTAACCTTGACCTCCGCCAGCGAACTGAGCTGCTTTACCAGCTCGTCGCGCGCGTCGCGGAGCGTGCTGCTGTTGCCACCGGTGGCGTCCATCTCAACAATTTTCTTGTTGTAGTCGGCAATGCCGCCGCTCAGGGTGTTGATCTGATCGACCATTGCCCGCGCTGAGTCGTAATGGACTCTTTCTGGCTGGTGACAAAGTTGTTCATGCTATTGAAGCGGGTAGCCAGCGTGTTGGCCTGGTTCAGCAGCTGCTGACGCCGCGCCTGTGATTCTGGCTCCTGGGTCAGCTCGCTCAGGGCGCTGACAAAATCATCAAGCCCGGTACCGATGCTGGTTGAGTCGGTGCCGATCACCTTCTCCAGTGCACTGATGTACTGGTTGCCCATGCTGTAGTAGTTGGACTTGGTGTTGGTCTGCCACACCTGATTCACCAGATACTGACTGGAGATACGGCGGATGCTATCCACCTGCACGCCGCTGCCCGGCGAAATCCCGGCTTCGCCCATCGGGCCGATAGCGCTCTGGATAATCCCTGACGGCTGTAGCCGGAGGTCAGGTAGTTGGCCGTATTCATCGACGTGACGTTCATGCCCAGCTGGGCTGCCTGCAGACCACTGAAGGCGATATTAATCATACTCATGGCTTACTCCTGCCCTTCGGGTTACGGGAACGACGGGCGTTTTAAGTTCTTGCGGTTGTCCATGTAAAGCGGCCGCTTCCGCCCCATTCTTAAGCGACGCCGTCGTCTGAGGCGACAGCTGGTTGATGATCATCTGCGCGATGCCGGTGCTGCGCTGCGACGCCAGCTCGGACGCCATCTTGTCATCATAAAAATCACGCATCATTCGCTGCTGCTTGCTGTTGAACGGGTTATCTTCCCCAGCACATCCGACGCTTTGCGCATCTGCGACAGCATCGATTTCAGCATCAGCGCTTCAAACTGCTCGGCAGCCTGTTCCAGATTCTGCGGCTTGACCTGCCCGGTCATATCGCCGGGCAGAATCGCGGTTTGTCGGTTAATCGCATCCAGCATTACATCACCACCAGTTCAGCATCCAGCGCGCCCGCTTCGTGCAGCGCCTGAAGAATGGCCATGGTATCGTCCGGCGCGGCGCCCAGACTGTTCAGGGTGTTCACGATGCTGCGCAGGCTGGTGCCCGCGGCGATCGTCACCATCTGGCCGCGACCGCGGTTCACGCTGACGTCGCTCTCCGGCGTCACTACCGTCTGGCCCGGCCAAAGGCGTTCGGCTGGCTGACGTTGGACGACTCGCGAATGGTGACGGTCAGGTTACCGTGGGAGACCGCCGCGGCGCGCACAATCACGCCGTCGCCAATCACTACGGTGCCGGTGCGCGCGTTAAACACCACGCGCGGCGGCTGCTTGCCGGCGTTAATCTGCACGTCTTCCAGCGCCGACATAAAGGCTACGCGCGCGCCGGCGCCCATTGGCGCTCGCACCGCCACGTTGGTGGCGCTCTGCGCAGTCGCCGTCCCGCGCCAAAAGCGTTGTTCAGTGCCACGGCGACGGTGTTGGCGGTTTTAAAGCTTGGCCGTTTGAGGTTAAGCATCACCATCGGTTCCTGCTGGAAGTCGCTGGCGATCTCGCGTTCAACGGAGCCGCCGTTCGGCACACGACCCACGGTCGGCGTGTTGATGGTCACGCTTGAGCCGCTGTTGCCTTCGGCCTTAACGCCGCCAACCACTACGTTGCCCTGCGCCAGCGCATAGACTTCGCCGTCAGCACCGCGCAGCTGGGTCAGCAGCAGCGTACCGCCACGCAGGCTTTTGGCATCGCCAATGGACGAAACGGTGACATCAATGCTCTGACCCAGCGAGTAGCCCGGCGGCAGCGTGGCGCTGATCGCCACCGCCGCCACGTTTTTAACCTTCGGGTCGATTTTGGCCGGCAGCTGTACGCCAAACTGGCGCAGCATATTGGTGACCGATTGGCTGGTGAACTTCACCTGGTTTTTATCGCCGGTGCCGTCAAGGCCGACCACCAGGCTGTAGCCAATCAGTTGGTTACCACGCACCCCCTGAATATCCACCACGTCACGCAGCGGCTGGGCCACGGCAGACACGCTGAAGAGGCACAGGAAAAACAGTATCCGTTTAAGCATCATGGCCTCCATCACATCGGGAACAGCGGGTGGTTAAAGAAGCGAACCAGCCAGCCCGCGGCGTTCGAATCGCTGAGCGCGCCGCGCCCGGCGTAAGAGATGCGGGCGTTGGCAATACGCTGTGACGACACAGAGTTATCGCGCTCGATATCATCGGCACGCACCAGCCCGGTCACGCGCATATACTCATCGCCCTGGTTGAGGGTGAGCCATTTCTCGCCGCGAATCGCCAGCACGCCGTTAGGCAGCACCTTAAATACCGCGACGGTGATTGCCCCGCGCAGGCTGTTTTGCTGTTGCGACGTGGCGCTGCCGTTGAAGTTACGGCTGCCGTCAACCGAGCCGGACAGCTTATCGACCGAGTGGCCAAAGGCTTCGGGGATGCCCAGCGAGACATCGTTCTTCTTGCCGAAATTGGTCCGCGCCTGCTTGCTGGCCTGCGTGGATTCATCCAGCTTAACGGTCAGAATATCGCCCACGCGGTAGGCGCGACGGTCCTGAATCAGCGACCAGTTATAGCCGCTGTTGTACACTCCACCGCCGCGTACCGGAGTTTCCGGCATGGCGAAATCTTCCGGCGGCGCATACGCCGCGTCGTCTTTTTGCACCAGCAGCGCCGGGCTTTCACAGCCCGACAGCATCAGCGCCAGCAAAACGACTGCTACCTGCTTTTTCATCTCTTTCACTTCACTGCCCTACCGTTACATCGACTGCGTGACAAACTTCAGCATGTCGTCGGCGGCAGAGACCATTTTGGCGTTCATTTCATAGGCGCGCTGAACGGTGATCATATCGACCATCTCCTCAACGACCTGTACGTTAGAGCCTTCGAGCGACCCTTGTTCCAGCTGGCCAAACGCCTCTTCACCCGGTACGCCTTCTACCGCCTGGCCGCTGGCCGCGGTTTCGAGGTACAGGTTGCCGCCGATGGCTTCCAGACCGGCCGGATTGACGAAGTTCACCAGCGTCAGCTGACCCAGCTCAACCGGATCGGCCTCGCCGCCACGGTGGCGGTAATCGTGCCGTCTTTACCAATCTGCAGGTCTTTGACGTTGTCCGGCAGCTCAATCTGCGGGATCAGCGGCAGGCCCTGGGCATTGGTCAGCACGCCTTCCGGCGTTTTCTGCAGGTTGCCGGCGCGGGTATAGGCAATATCGCCATTGGCGGTTTCGACCTGGAAGAAACCCTGACCGGAGATCGCCACATCAAGGCTTTGCCCGGTGTTCTGGATGCTGCCGACGGTGAACTCTTTCTGCGTTCCAACGACCTTAACGCCGGTCCCGTACTGGATGCCGGTCGGTGAGACGTTGTTCTGATCCAGCTGGCCGCCTGGCGTGCGCTGATTCTGATAGAACAGATCGGCAAACATCGCGCGGTCGCGTTTAAAACTGGTGGTGTTAACGTTCGCCAGGTTGTTCGAAATGGTGGTCATGCGGGCGTCTTGCGCCGCTAACCCCGTTTTGCTGATCCATAAAGCAGGATTCATTGGTATTCCTTAATCGTATTCTTAAGTGCCGCGAATCAGGCGGTTGCCTGCGGTGGCGAGATCTTCTGCGGCTTTCATCATCTTGATCTGCGCTTCAAACTGACGGTTGAGCGCAATACTGGAGACCATTTCGCCGATGGCCGATACGTTGGCCGCTTCCAGATGCCCGGCGGCCACCGTCACGTCTTCATCGCGTGGGGTAAACGCCGCGTTGCTCACCAGGAAACCCGCGTCGTTTTTGCTCAGCGCACTGGCCGGAATGTTCACCAGCTTCACGCGGTCGATATCCATCGGCGCGGCAATGTCGCCGTCGTCCGGCACGATGGTGATCACTCCATCTTCAGCGATGGAGACTGACGAGTACGGCGGCAGCACGATAGGGCCGTTATCGCCTTCCAGCGGCAGCCCGTTGATCGACAGCTCCCTTCGGCGTTGATGTCAATCTGGCCGTTGCGGGTATAGACCTCACGGTTGCCGCTGCGCAGCGCAATCAACCCATCGCCCTTCACGGCGATGTCCAGATCGCGGCCGGTTTCCCGTACCGCGCCCGGCGCTAAATCGACGCCGCCCTGGGTGGGCTGCGCCAGGTAGCGGGTGGCATAGCCCTCGCCGCTCACCTGTTGGGTCAACGCGTTGTCGAGATCGCTGCGGAAGCCCTGAGTGTTGACGTTCGCCAGGTTGTTCGCGTGGATCTCCTGCTGCGACAGACTGCGCGACGCGCCGCTCACCGCGGTGAAAAGTAAGCGATCCATCGATTACACCGCCTGGAACAGCGCGCTCATCATGCTGTCGTTGGTGCTGATGACTTTGGTGTTCGCCTGGTAGTTACGCTGCGCGGTCATCAGGCCCACCAGCTCGGAGGTCAGATCGACGTTGGACGACTCCAGCGCACCGGAAACGATAGAACCCAGCAGGCCGGAACCCGGCGTACCGGTCAGCGGCGCGCCGGAGCTGGCGGTTTGCGCCCAGGTGGTGCCGTCCTGCGATTGCAGGCCGTTCGGGTTGGTGAAGTTCGCCAGTACCAGTTGCCCCTGCAGCAGGCGTTCACCGTTGGAGAAGGTGGCGTACACGCTGCCGTCTTCATCGATCGCCTGGCCGGTACGTTCACCGGAGGCGTAGCCGTCGCCTTTGTTTTTGCTGACGGAGAAATCGGAGCCGTACTGGGAGGTGCCGTTGTAGCTCATGTCGATAGTGATGGATTCAGCGCCCGCGATGTCTGCTGTCAGCGGAACGGAACCACTTGGATTGGTGAGGATGCCCTGGCTATTGAAGGTCAGCTTCTGCACCTGATCGACGCCGCCATTGGTCACCGGCTTATCGTCCATGTAGTAATGCACTTCCCACTCATTTTCACCGGTCTTCACAAAATACTGGTTCAGCGTGTGTTCGCGGCCCAGAGAGTCATAAACCTGAGTCGTGTAGGAGTTGTTGTAAGAGGTGTTGTCTTTCGGGTCGAACGGCGAGGTCGCCGGGACTTCCGCACGCGCGTCGAGGTTCGCGGTAAAGTCGATGCTTTCGGTCGCTTTCGCCGGAATAGAACCGCTGCTGATGGTCAGGTTGCTGATGGTTCCCACCTGTAGCGTACCGTTGGCATCAACCGGATAACCTTGCAGGTACATCCCCAGGTTATTGACCAGGTTACCGGCGCTATCGGTGCCGAAGTAACCCGCACGGGTGTAAGCAGTGGTACCCGCGCTATCGCGAACCATAAAGAAACCGTTGCCGTTAATCGCCAGATCCAGCGCGGTGCCGGTGGAAGAGATGCTTCCCCCTTTGGTAATGCTCTGAGTTACCGCTGAAACGCCGACGCCCAGCGGCTGGCTTTCCGCATACAGCGCGGAGAACTCAGCACGGCCGGACTTGAAGCCCACGGTGCCGGAGTTGGCAATGTTGTTCGAGATAGCGTTCAGCTGTTCGGTAACGGCATTCAGACCGGAAGTTGCAATACTAAAGCTCATAATCGTTCCTGTTTAATTAACTGCCTGATTCACTTCAGGCTTTGTTCTTAGAGGTGTTACCAAACTGGGTAATATTGTTGTAGGCGATTTCACCCAGACCGTTGATGTTCAGTACGGTCGAGCTGCCGTCGAGCGGGATACGCACGTTGTTCACCACGCCGCCAATTTCAACCGGCACGTTCTCTTCGCCGGTATCGGTCACCACGCTCAGGGTATATTTCCCTTCGCTCAGGCCGAGTTCTTCCGGATCGATGTTGAAATCCACCTGTCCGGCTTCCTGTTTGCCCAGCTCGATTTTGTGCTCGACGCCAGCGGAATCTTTGACAATCACCGTCACCACGTTGGCCGCGTGCTCCAGCGTCAGACGACCATCGAGCACGGTTTCACCATCACTCTCAATAGAGCTGGTCTGTACCATCACGTGCTGCCCGACCAGGTTGCCGGTGGTGAGAGTTTGCAGGTTGTCCATCAGCACCGAGCTGTTGGCCATTAGCTGCGACATGGTTTCCATCGACTGCACCTGGGTCAGCTGCGCCAGCTGGCTGACGTACTCGGTCCCGTCGGTTGGGTTGAGCGGATCCTGGTTCTGGATCTGCGCTACCAGCAGCTGCATAAACATGGTGTTCATGCCGGAGGCGGTGCTGTTGCTGGTAATGCCGTCCGTGGAGCTGGAAGCCCGGCTATTGGCGTAAGAGTTATCAACGTTCATGCTTATACTTCCCCAAGTCGCAGCAGGCTTTGCTGCATGCTTTTTACGCTGTTAAGTACGTCGACGTTGGTTTCAAACCCACGTGACGCTGACATCATGTCCGCCATCTCTTCCACCACGTTGACGTCCGGGTAGTAGACGTAGCCGTCGTCGCTGGCCATCGGGTTGTGCGGCTCATAGCGCTGCACCGCGTTGCCCGTTTCAATGACGTCCATCACCTGCACGCGCGCGCCGGTGAGCGCGCGGCTGTGCATCAACTCATCGTTTTGATAAACCGCAGCAAACACCGGACGATGCGCTTTATAGGTGCCGTCTTCGGTGGCGGAGGCGGTTTCCGCGTTGGCGAGGTTACTGGCGATGGTGTTAAGACGAACGGTTTGCGCCGTCATCGCCGACCCCGAAACGCGATAGATATCCGAAAAAGCCATATTGCGTGGTTACCTGCGTTGGATTACTTGCCTTCAATGGCCTGCTTGAGACCAGTGAACTTCATGTTTAAAAAGGCCAGGCTCATTTGGTAGTCCTGGGTGTTTTTCGCAAACTCGGCCTGCTCAACGTTCAACGAGACGGTGTTGCCGTCTGAAGAGGGTTGATAGGGCACGCGATACATCTCCTGCGCTGACGTCTGCGTGGAAAAACTCGACCGTGAGCGTTGCATCTCGGAGGCAAAATCAATATCTTTAGCCTGGAAGTTGGGGTATCAACGTTTGCCAGATTGGCTGAAAGCAACTCTGCTCGGGAAAGTCGAAGTGCTACAGCCTGTGGATGAACGCCCAATGCTTTGTCAAAAGTAATACTCACAATTCACACCCTCGTGATGCTAAAACCTGCATGATCTGCTCACTCGTATAGCAATATTCATGCCAAGGTTTTAATTACATGATTTATAATGTTTTTGTTCTTTTTTTTCGCGCCAGTGTGAAACGGGATTTCCGCTTCCTCACCGGCCTTTTCCTGCTCGCGATCTCAGCCGCGATTCCCGCGTCTGCCGCCGCCGCTGAGCGCCCTACCAGCGCCCGTAAGCAAATCTATGTCGCCGTCCAGCTCCACGCGGCTGATATTGTTCGCCAGGAAGCGAAACGCCGCCGGTGGCCGGAATATCAGGCGAAAATGAACCTGTTTATTCCCTCCGAAGCCTCGCAGTACGCGACCTGCAGCCAGGAACCTGCCGTGTCGATCCCCGGCGGCGACCGTCTCGATCTCAACCGTCTACGTTTTGATGTGCGCTGTGCGGATGCCAACGGCTGGGATATCGCGGTCACCGTCAAACCGGATATCTATCTGCCGGTCGTCGTGGCCGACAGCACCCTCGAACGCGGCCAGCAGATTTCCGCCGAAAACCTCACCATTAAAAAACTCAACATCAGCAACACGCGTGGCGACTACCTGACCGATCCGGCAGAGGTTATCGGCCTGACCGTGAAGCGCCGCGTGCGCGACCGCCAGCCGATTACGCTCAACCAACTGGAGTCACCGCTGCTGGTTGAACGTGGTCAGCGAGTGCTGATGGTGGCTGAACAAAATGGCGTCGAGGCCCGTACCATGGGCGAAGCCATGAAAAAGGGGCGTAAAGGCGAGATTATTAAGGTGAAAAACGAGAGTAGCGGTCGCGTGGTCAGCGCCATTGTCGCCGACATCGGCGTGGTAAACATGGTGTACGCCAGCGGGAATTAAAAAACTTCCCGCGACGTTTAAGTTATCTTCCTTAACTGCCGCTCTTTACTGACAACGGCACAGGAAGTCCGACTTCCGCAGGGCAAGGTTCATACGCCACCACCATAAACAATGAGAACGAGGGCGCAGCGATGAAAGTAACCGCACCACAGTACAACCTGACCACCGCAATCAATAAAGCCAGCAGCGCGGAACAGACCCGCACCGTGGCTCAGGAAGGCACCAGCGTGACGCGCAGCGCCGCGATTGATCCGGTTCTGGGCGATGCGCAAACGCAGCTGAGCACGCTGCCAGAAGTCGACATGGCGCGCGTCGCCGAAATGAAAGAAGCCATCAGCAGCGGCAAAATCAGCGTCAATATTGATTCGCTGACCGATGCGATGCAGAAGTATTTCCAGAGGTAATTTATGACTAACGCAGCCCAACGCGTTAAAGCACTGATTCAGGACATGACCGAAGACCGTAAACGCTATCATGCCCTGACCGCACTACTTGAAAAGCAGCGCCACCACATTGTTGCCCGCGACGCCGCGTCGCTCGACGTCATCAACGAGCAGATTATGGCGCTGTACCAGCAGCTGTCGCAAAGCAGCCAGCAGCGCTACCAGATTCTCGGCCAGTTAGGGATTGACCCAAGCACCGAAGGCCTGAAAACGCTGATTGCCCGCCTTCCCGCCGCCCATCAGCCTTCTGTTTCCGCCCTCTGGCAAAGCCTTCAGCAGCAGGCTGCTGATTGCCGGATCGCCAACGACTACAACGGGGCGTTGATGAGTATGCAACAGGAGATCCTGGGGAATTTGCTGAATGCCAGTGAGCCGGAGAATTGGTTGTATCAGCAGGGGTAAGGCAACGTCTGGCACTGAATTGCCAGACGAGAAAATCTTCGCTTAAAGCTGTAGCCACGCCAGTTTACGATAGAGCTTCTGAGCACCGGTAAAATTCAAGTGATGCGCATCGCTGTAATCTTCCGGGGCAAAGTCCGTATCCTCAGACAGATCGATGCAAAATGACGATTCGCCATCAGCAATAGTAGCCAGAAAATCTTTCGTTTCCTGACGCATTGCCGGATGAAATATCTCGTTATACAGCGGGGTAAAGGGTTGGATAACAAAATAAATTCGCCCCTGCACCTGTTTCACCTGCTCGACAATATGCTGAAATATCAGCTTATTGCTCTCCGCTACGCCTTCGCGCTCATAAAAGCGAGCAAAGTACTCTGTCTCACGACGCGTAAATTCGCTGCTATAGGTAAAGTCGGTGCTCAAACTCTTCTCAGGCGTCAACGATGCGCGTTCGCGAAGCTGGCCGATTTCGCGCTTTGCTAACCAACTGGTCACATCAATCTGTAATAAATCAATCAACGGTTCGCGATCGTGATGGAAAAGAAAAGGTTTTTTCTGAATATTCGTACTGGCGTAGAGAATATCATTATCTTTAAGGAATTCTGAGGCCAAATAAAAATAACCATTCTCCCCTTTTGACATTTTATGAAATAGTTCAAAGAAACCAATTACAATGACAAAGTTCTTCACATTGCATTCTGAAATACAGTATTCGACCAGTGTTTTATTATACTCAGCATCGCCACTCGCAATAGATAAATTCACCGCACGGGTAAGCAACGCATCATGCATTCCAAAATAGGCAAAAGACGATCCGAGGATCACTTTATTCAAATCTGTCTCATTTTTGAGCTTTCGCAGATTATTATTAAGAATGCTCACCATATCAATATTCTTACGAAGAATACCCAAAACATCGTTGCGATGGCCTAATAGCGGCCCAGCGACTTCTATGTTGATAAGACCCAAATACTTCCCACCGCCCACGCGTTGCTCACCTTGATTATCAACCAGCAGCACGGGACGAGAAAGCGAAAGCTTAGCTAGTGCGTCTTCAGACGTTTTCTCATCGGTAAAAATGTACTGTGTACAGCGTAGAGATGTATGGCAAGGGATGCCTTCTATCAGCGTGAAATTTTTCTTCTGCCCAACGTAGATAAGATCAAGCGGGCGACGTAGTACCATCCATTCCCAGAATATTGAGAGATGCGTTAAAAATTGTGAAATATCATTACGCGTAGTCTCTTTTTCAGATGTAATAATAAGCTGCTCAATAAAATCGAGCGCGGGCTTTTCATCAGGAATACAGTGCTGATATTCAAGAACACAACGTTTTATTGCATCCACAACTGTATCGAGCTTTGTGAGGGAAAGCGTTAATGCCAAGTCCTTAATTTTCACCAGAAAGATCAATTCATCTGGAGCAAAAGGTTCCTGCGTCATATATTCATGCTCTCTGTGCTTAACGATTTAGAAAATCCATGGCTATTTTACGTTCAATCGGCTCTGTACTAAAAAAATCCACACCATCAAAAAGATAATGATGAATATATTTTTTCAACCGTTCTTGATCGAACGTTTTATAGAAACAATCACCAATAGCCACGACAGGCTTATGATGGAGTAATCCCTCTAATCCAACCGTTGAATTGATGGTCACAACACCCTGCGACTGCTTGATAAGCTCAGTGGTTAATTCGCCAGATAATTTAAAACCCAATTCCTGTTTCAACGCCAAAATATGCTGAATTTCTGCGAGTTGCGGTTCAGCCGGATGGACTTTGACCACAACCTGGTGATCGCTATTTTCCGCCAGGTGGAGTGCATAACGAATAACATCTTCGTTCCTATAGCGTGAGTAAAGCCATAACTGGGCGTCATTAGAAACCTGAAGCGGAACAAAAAGGTACGGTATTCCAGTATCAACCACGCAATCCTGGGAATTCTCGGCAATGATTTCTGCCAACGGATTACCCTGCGCCTGACGGGTGGTTGAGCCTTAAAGGCATTGTAGTGTAATAGCCACGCCTGATGCGTTGCGTCATCTACAGAGGGAAAACGATCCAGTAACTCTGGCGTCATCGCCAACTGGGAACGAGCATTGGTACCGGCCGGGTCGACGAAAATCTTATTCGGTAGATTGGCCAGTTCAACAAACTGCGTTGGGATCGCCTTCATATCACACATCACCCTGGCTGCCTTTGCTCCCACTCCACAGCCACTGCACATAATAAACCGTGAAATTGTTTCTTGTTCTAATTGGTTCAGAAAAACGAAACAAGACAGCAGCACACGCCAGCAAATATCACGTTCAGCCCCTCCAACCACATATTCGAAACTCTCATCTACCGCCTTACTTAACTGGGCAGCCAATAGTGGGCTGGACTGTCGAAATACAGCTTCTTCGGGTACAGAATCAAATATGGGGATTTGTTGAACCTGGCATTGAGGCAATTGATTCTTAACAAATTTACAGGTCTGTATATCACGGGAGAAAAAGATGACGTTCTTTTTTTGTCGTTCCGGCAAAGCTTTAACGATACGAGAGAAAAACTGGGCGTAAAAAATGCCCTCAATCAGGAAAGCGATCATGGAGTAGGCCAATTCATCTATGACATTCAGCGGTCGTTAAGCATGCCGGAATACCAGCATGCTTGATTTGTGGGTTTACAGCAGCGACAGCCCACACAGCAAACTGTAATCCGACGTATTCCCCTCCTCGGCGACAAACAAATTCTGTTGCTGCCAGCCGCGCAGCGCGCTTACCAGAAGCGCGACATCGTCCTGAGTCAGTTCCTTCTGTTCGGCGCGAATCGCGCACAACATTTTGATGTGGAAAAACTGCCGCGCGAGGCCCAACAACGCTTCGCCGTAATTGGTGCAGCCTATGCCGGGGAAAATATCGCTATACAACTGATAAATGAGGATATTGCGCAGCGTATGCGGCTGCTCGTCAAACAGCGCGATCGTGGGCCATACCGCATCCAGCGCCTGCTGACGCTCCGCCAAACGGGCTGGTTGCATAATTGCCAGCTCGCTCAACTTCAGCGACATTCCCATTTTCTCCACCATCGGCAGATTCAGGTTCAGGCGCATCGTGCCCATTTCTTTCAGCGCAGCGATACGGTTCTCCATAATCGGCGGCAGCATCGCAAACTGCTGCGCGAGCACGCCCTGTTCCGCCAGCGTGGCCAACTGCCCCCCATCTCTACCAGTAGCGCCGGATCGCTCTCGCCGTTATCCAGATGCTGCTGCGCTTTGCTCAGCAGAATGCCAATGGCATAGAGGCTCTCTTGCAGCGGAAGCGTAGGATGCACCGCCTGATTGATGCACTGCTGATTGAGTGCTTCACTCCATGCGGAGAGCGTCTCTTCACCCTGCGGTGCGGCCTTCGCGGTATGCAGCACAAAAGCTTCCGGGTTAAACAGCATCTCTTTAGCCGCGGTTTCACAGCCGATATCCAACGTCTCGCGCTGCTGATTTCTCAGCTTCACGCTGACGTGCGGCCACACCTGTTCGGCATTCTGACACGCCGGGCAGGTACACGGTGTTTCTCGCGCATCGAAGCATGAGACGAATTCAGGTTGGTAATGTTCAATCAGTTCCATGTTTATTCTCTTTGGCCGTCACGGCTTCATGATGTTTACGGAAGAACCAGTGGGTACAGTCAATCAGCTCGCCGGTTTTTGGGTCCGGATGGTGCTGCAAGAAGGCAAAACTCGGGCTAAAGCCCAGCCAGAGTGATTCCAGACGCATGAGGTTGGTCCAACTGCTATCCAATGACGCCGAATCCTGGTAGGCATCCAACAAGGTGTCGTAGTAGTTGGCATTCACCGCGTAGGCGCAGGCGCAGCCTGCGTTATAGATCCGCGCCACGCCCTGCAAAGACTGGGTTGGACGGAAACTTTCATAGCGCCCACCCAGCAGCAGCATCTGCCAGTCCAGTTGATCCAACCCATTCAGTAACTTGTTGATATTCTTAACCGCATTCTCTTTTCTGACGAAACGCAAAGCGTCATCCAGTAGCACCACGTTCTTCCAGCCCTGTCGTTTAGCCTGTGCGATAACCTGGTAGTGGGTTTGGCATTCATCAGTTGCTTTCGCCACTGGCCAGATTTGATCGGCCTGGACGCCAAGCGCCAGCAGCGCCTCACAGCGTTCGGGAAGCATCTCCTCCTGCTGCGGGTCGTAAAGGACCGCAACTTTCTCAAACACCGACCAGTTAACCAGCGTGTTGAGCGGCGCGGTGCAAAGACGGCGGTAGTGCGCCAGCAGATTGGCATCGCTGACAAAATCTTCGAGCGTCAGATCGACGGGGATAGAGGTATTCAGGATGTAATCTTTGTCATAGGTATTGCTGCTGTGCGAAATACACAGGATGGCCTGCCGCGGATCAATCTGCTGAACCGGCGTGGTAAAGCCCTTAAGAAAACCCTCTTCTTCCGCTCGGCTAGCTTCATCATCATAGCGATGCTTTTTCAGCAAATGACGGTGATAACCGAAGGTGCCATTCAGCGCATGCTTCGCGCCGAAAGGGTGCGTCAGGTAGATTTTGTCCAGGTGGCTGTACCAGATGTAGATCTGATCGCAACCGGAAAACAGCGCGTGATGACTCTGCATCTGCGTCACCTGATGGGAAATTTTATTCGGCGGATAGTAGTCGTCATCATCAAAGCAGATGATGTATTCCCTTTCGCCAGCGCGTTAAGCCGGTTACGTTTATGGCCCAGCACCAATCGCTCCGGGCTATGGATATAGCGTACGTTCGGCGTCGCCGGGTCGCTCATCATCTCGATGAGATCGGCGTTACTGGTCGGAGAATCGTCGAGAATAATCAGCTCGCGCTTGTCCGCCGGGTAGTCCTGATACTGCCAGATATAGAGCAGATAGGGCAGAAACTCGCGGCGGTTATAGGTCGGGCAGACGACACTGACAAATGGCGTTGTTTGCGGCTGCGGGCGCTGCTGGCGAGCAAGCAGCGCGGACATCAGGTTTGGTTTATTGGCGGTCTTCATCACAATTATCGTTGGCGCGCGGCGGCCAGCTGCTGACGCAGCCAGCACTGGGTAGAAACAGAATCAGTCATTTTTTGCTCCCGACGGCTCATTTCCATCCGTTGGTCGCTGCGTTTGGCGTCCAGTACCAGCTCGAGGCTCTTTTCGCGCTTCGCCTCGGCCAGTAGATTGCCCTGAATTTTTTGCGCTTCGAGGTTAGCCAGCGCCTGCTCTTGCTTCTGCCAGTCGATAACACGTTGAATATTGTGCTTATATTTCGACTGGTTAATCATCATCACGGCGCTATTGACGCTCTGCTCCGCCAGCCCGGAGGCCAGCGAGGTCAGCGCATCAATATTCTTCTCAAAGCGCTGGCAGACCTGCTTTTGCGAGGCCAGCTTCGAACTGAGATCATCAACCGCGCGCGTGCGCATCAGATGAAGCTGTTCCAGCGTAGAAATCAGTTTATTCATCGTGCATTACCCTGCTTGCGCCAGCGTACGCAGATCGTTAACGGTCGAATCCATTAACGCCGCGTCCTGAACTTCCTGTTGTAAGAACTGCGTGATGGCCGGAGAGAGACGGACGGCTCTATCAGCCAGCGGGTCTGCGCCTGCAACGTACCCCCCAGCGGAATTAACGGCTTAATGCTCTGGTATTCGGCATACAGCTGCTTAAGCGTGCGCGCGGCGAGCTGATGTTCGCGGGCGGTGACCTGGCTCATGCAACGGCTGATCGACTGGCCGATATCGATGGCCGGATAGTGTCCTGCTTCCGCCAGATGGCGCGACAGCACGATATGGCCGTCGAGCACCGCACGCGCGCAGTCGACGATCGGATCCTGCTGATCGTCGCCCTCCGCCAGCACGGTGTAGATCGCGGTCATCGATCCGCAGCTTTCGCTGTTGCCGGCGCTCTCCACCAGACGGGGATCATACTGAACGCCGACGGCGGATAGCCTTTGGTGGCGGGAGGTTCGCCGAGTGATAGCGCAATCTCACGCTGCGCCATGGCGTAGCGGGTCAGCGAGTCGACCAGCAGCAGCACGTCTTTGCCTTTATCGCGGTAATAGCTGGCGATGGTGTGACACAGCTCGGTAGCCTTGATACGCATCAGCGGCGATTCGTCCGCCGGTGCGGCGACAATCACCGACTTCGCCAGCCCTTCGGCCTGTAGCGAGTTCTCGATAAACTCTTTCACCTCGCGGCCACGTTCGCCGATCAGCCCCACCACCACCACTTCGGCCTGGGTGTAGCGGGTAATCATGCCGAGCAGCACGCTTTTGCCCACGCCGCTGCCCGCCATCAGGCCACGCGCTGACCTTTGCCGATGGTCAGCAGGCCGTTAATGGCGCGTACGCCAACGTCCAGCGGCGCTTCCACCGGCTGGCGTTTCAGCGGGTGAACTTGCGGTAGCTGCTGCGGCAGCAGCGTGTCGCCGCCGAGTTTGCCTTTGTCATCCAGCGGTTCGCCAAGGCCGTTAACCACCCGCCCCAGCCACTGGTCGCCAATCATCACGCCTTCGCTTTTTCCGGCGGGAAACACGCGCGCGCCGGCAATCAGACCGGAAGGCTGCTTGAACGGCATCAGGTAGGTGACTTCGCGGTCAAAGCCCACCACCTGCGCTTCCATCATCTCGTGCTCGATGCTTTCGACGTGGCACAGCTGGCCAATCGCCAGACGACAGCCAACGCACTCCAGCAAAATACCGTTGACGCGGACCAGACGTCCGGCGACGCGCGCCAGATCGATCTGTTCAATGGAGCGCAGCGCCTGTTCGAAATCAAGGCTGCTCATGCGCGGCTTCCGGCAACAGGTTGTCCTTCAGCACCGACACGCACTGGTCGAGGCGGTGCTGACAGCCAATGTCCATCTCGGTGGTATCGGTAATCACGCGGCATTCGCCCAGCTCCAGCGCCGGATCGGCAACCAGCCCCACTCGCGGGTCTTTTCCGGCTCCGCTTCGCTGATGCGGCGGAATTCTTCAGCATTGAGCATCACGCGAATTTGCTCCGGCGGCTGCGGCAGGCTGGTCACCGCCTCTTCCACCAGCGCCAGCAGCTGCGTCGGGTGCAATGCCAGCTCGCAGCGAATCACCTGACGGGTGACTTTCTCCACCAGCTGTAACAGCTCTTCGCGACGACGCTGTTCATAACCGTCGAGGAAACGCTGGACGTCGGCGGTGATGCGCTCAAACGGCGACGCCGCATCCAGGAACTGCTGGCGAGCCTGCTGTTTACCTTCGGCAAGCCCTTTACGCATCCCGTCATCAAAGCCCAGACGAATGCCTTCCTGATAGCCTTCCTCTTTGCCTTCTGCCATTCCCTGCGCGAAGCCCTGATTCACGCCCTCGCGGAAGCCTTCCTCCAACTGCTGCTGATACGCCGCCGGATCCGGCGCGGCAACCGTCTGGTCGTCCATCGGCGCGTCAGGCGTCGCCCAGCGTTTACGCAACGGCGGGAATTTATGCAGCTGCGGTTTCGCGGTGGCATGGCGGTTGGCACTCAGCGATAAGCTGCGTTTTTTGAACATGGTTTATTCCACCGTCTGTTCTGCGAACAGCTGTACCTGAATCTCACCCTCTTCCACCAGCTGGCGCAGGGTCTGCATAATCTCTTTACGCACCTGCTCGATACGGCTGACCGGCACCGGCCCCAGGCGCGTGGTGGTGCTTTGCAGCAGGGTCACCTGGCGCTTCGGCATGACGTTGAAGATCGCCTGACGCAGCACCGGCTCGGTGCCCTTCAGCGCCACAGCCCATTCATCGATCGGCACTTCATCCATCAGGCGTTGCAGGGTCATCGGGGTCTGGCGGCTGAGGATGTAGAACTCATACATCTCATCCTGCAGATCGTCGACCACGCTCTCGTCACGTTCGCGCAGCTGCTCCAGTAGTTCCTGCTGGTTGCTGGGGATACGGTTGACGATATTCGCGGCGTGCTTGATACCGGCGACCTTCGAGCCGTGCTCGGAGAGCACCGCGATGCCACGGTCAATCAGACGATCCAACTCGTCGATCACGTCGCGGTTTACGTCATCCAGACGCGCAATGCGGTAGATGATTTCGTCCTGACGTTCACTCGGCAGCACGCTCAGTACGCTGGCTGCAATATCCGGCGGCAGGAAGGCGAGGAACACCGCCTGCAATTGCAGGTGCTCTTGCTCAATCAGCGCCGCCAGCTGCGGAATATCCACCCACTGCAAGCGCGCCATGCGATAGCGAATCTCATCACCGTAGATGCCGTTAATCACGCTGCGGGCAATTTCGCCGCCCAGCGCTTTTTCCAGAATGCTCCGCAGGTAATAACGCGATGCGCCGTTGATACCACTCTGCTCACGGTAGTCGGAGAAGAAGTTGTTCATCGCCTGACGCGCGTGGTTAACCTTCACATCATGCAGACGCGCCATGGTTTCACTTAGCAGCACAACCTCTTCGCGGTTCAACTTCTGCATCACCTGCGCCGCGGCTTCTTCTCCCACGCTCATCAGCAGGATGGCCGCCTGTTCCAGGCGGCTGCGGCTACCTGAATTACTATTCCGATTTGCTGTTGCTTCGGTCATTGCTGTTAATCCACTGTTTCAGTACTTCCGCTACGCGCTCCGTCTCGCTCTGGCCAGAACCTGGAGATACTCCACCTTGGTTTCCAGGCCGGAACTTTGCGGCGGCAGCAGATCGTCGTTGTTGTTAAAAGCGGTGCTCGGCAGCGCGGTGAGATTGTCATCCTGAGCTTCGGACTCATCGGTCAACAGGCCGCGTTCGTTCTGTTCAACCTCGTTCACCAGACGCTCGCGACGTCCCAGACGCTGGGCCAGCGGACGGACGCCAAACAGCAGCGTGAGTAAGGCCAGCAGGCCAATCCCGCCGTTTTGTCCCCAGTACTGCATATCCGGGTCTTTCCACCACTTCTGGTTCAGCATGCTGTCGGTTGCCGGCGCGGTGAAGGCGAGCACGTCCAGCGTCAGCGCGTCGCCACGTTCGTTATCAATGCCGGCGGCGCTCTCCACCAGACGGGTGATCGACGTCAGCTGCGTGGGGGTAATATTGGCCAGCGCAGGCGCGGACTGGTTCAACGCCACGGCGACGCTCAATTTCTCCAGCTTGTAGCCGGGATGGCGGATATGGCGGATGTCGCGATCGAACGCGTATTTACGCTGCTCCTGGCTACGGCTGGAGAGAGAACGCGGGTCACTGGTGTTGTTAGCAGCGGTGTTAGCCGCTGGAGCCGCATCGCCCGCCGCCTGTGCGGCGGCAGCCTGCGGGTTCTGGTTCACCGGGCGGTTGCTTAGCGAGCCGGGAATCCCGAACGCCATTTCGTTGGTGGTGTTCTCCTGGCTTAGCTGCTCATCGCTGACGCGCGGATCTTTGCCCAGACGTTCCTGAGTCTCTTCCACACGGCTTAAGTCCACGGTCGGCGCAACGCTGATGCGGTAGTTGCCCGCGCCCACCAGGGAGGTCAGCAGGCTGGCGATATTCTTGCTGGTATCTTCGCGGATACGCTGCATGACATCGTCGCCCAGGCGTTTACCGGCGATGCTGCCGTCCGGCCCGGCCACGCCATCAGACAGCAGATTGCCCGCCTGATCGACCACGCGTACGCTCTCGGCGGACATACCCGGTACGGAACCGGACACCAGTTGCACAATCGAGGCCACCTGCTGTTCATCCAGCTGTCGGCCATAGCGCAGTTGCACCACAACCGAGGCACTACTGTTCGGCTTATTGGTCAGCACAAACGAGCTGGACTCGCTCAGCCCAAGATGAACGCGCGCGGTTTCTACCGGGTCCAGCGCCATGATGCTTTTCGCCAGCTCGCCTTCCAGGCTGCGCTTGTAGCGCACGTTCTGGATAAACTGGCTGCTACCGAGCATCTCTTCTTTATCCATCAGCTCATAGCCGTCCGGCGTTGCCGCGCTGATGCCTTTGGCCGCCAGCGCCATACGCGCCTGGGACAGTTTGTTTTCGGTCACCAGCACCTGGCCGTTATCCGGATTAATGCGGTAGGCAATGTTTTCCGCGCCCAGTACGTCCACAACCTGCGCGACCGGCACCTGCTCCTGCGCGCCGTACAGCGCGACGTAGCCCTGATTGTGATTCCACAGCGACGCAATGATGGCGATCGCCAGCACCACGCCGCCGGCAATCACCAGCAGTTTCGGATTGTTGATGCCAGCGGGGAGGGAGACGGCAGGAAGACGATCTTTGATTTTGTTTAACACGGTACAGACCTTACAGCGAAATATTCATCACTTCGTCGAGCGCGCTGTTGAGCTTGTTGCGCACCTGCATCATCGCCGAGAAGGCCACGCTGGCTTTCTGGCTCTCAATCATCGCGCCGGCTAAGTCGTCGCTCTGACCCATATCAATTGCGGTCTGTTTGGCGCTGGCGCTGTGCTGTAGCGCGTCCACGTTGTCGATGGCGTTATTTAACACGCGGGAAAAAGAGACCGAGTCGGTGCTGGCAAACGCGCTGTTCGCCGGGGCAATCGTCTGTGCGGTGTTGACCGAGCCGGCGGAAGCCAGCATGGCCGTTTGCTGCATACGGTCCAGCAGCGCCTGGTGCGCGGTGTTAATACCTGCGGCGGCAATCTTGTCCATTAATTCTTCCTTCCTGGCCTCAGGAATAACATTCAATATCAATGCCTTCGTCGCGCATTGACGCAAGGCGGTAACGCAGAGCGCGTGGGTAATGCCTAAAAACTCCGCGGTCTTGGATTTATTGCCTTTATGGCGTTTGAGCAGATCGATAATGTACTGGTACTCCGCCAGACGTCCGTGCAGCTTCACGTCGCGGATGGCAGAACTGCCGGTATCCTGCTCGCGGTAAGCAGGCATGACGCCCACCGACGGGGTTTCCGGCAGCGGCACGCGCGCCACCAGACCAAAGTCGGCGGCTTTAATTTCATCGCCGTTGCCCAGAATCATGCCGCGCTGGATAACGTTCTCCAGCTCACGCACATTGCCCGGCCAGTCATAGCCGAGCAGCGCGTTGCGCGCATCGTCGCTCAGGCGCACGTCGCCTTTGTGGAAGGCGCGGTATTTGGCAATAAAGCGCTGCACCAGCGGCAGGATGTCCTGCTTGCGCTCGCGCAGCGGTGTGATGTGAATAGGCACCACGGAAATACGGTAAAACAGATCCTGACGGAAACGGCCTTCGGCAATTTCCTGTTGTAAGTCTTTATTGGTAGAGGCAATCAGCCGAATATCCAGCGGAATACGTTTATGGCTACCCAGGCGTTCAACTTCCTGCTCCTGTAATACCCGTAATAACTTCGCCTGTAATGACAACGGCATATCGCCAATTTCATCCAGCAGCAGCGTACCGCCGTTTGCCTGCTCAAATTTACCGGCTACACTCGCCACCGCGCCGGTAAATGCACCTTTCTCATAACCAAATAAAATCGCTTCCAGCATACTTTCTGGAATAGCGGCGCAGTTAACCCCGACGTACGGGGCTTCACTGCCGCAGGCATGCTCGTGGATATATTTAGCGACACACTCCTTGCCCGTTCCTGTCTCACCAGTCACCAGGACTGATACATTATATTTAGCAACGCGGCGAGCTAATGAGATTACGCCCACGCTGGCAGGAGAAACGGCAACAAAACCTTCTCCGTGACGGTCTTCACGTTCAATGATAATGCTCATTTTGGATTACCAGTAAAAAAGAACAAATAAGGATAATGCGCTAAACCTTTATTAAACGTGCGCTGCAATCACCTTGCTACATAGAAGATTAAAAGCGTTTTTATAATGTTAATAAAGATTAAAGACTGCGGTATTTTCATGGGGAAAGAATCCTTCCGTGAAAATATGCCGCCTAGTATACGCATGGTGTAGGAATTGTCTTATTTTTAATGAATATTAAAACATTAATCTATTTTTTTCATGCACTTACAGAAGTTATTAATCAAGCAACATGCGGAAAAATAATGGATTAATAACCGCTATCCACTTGCAATAAATGATTCAGAAAGGTCTAATTTGCACCCTGAATAAAAGGCAGTTGAGTCATCGTCTGACGACGAACCTTCGATGTTGACCTAAAGCGTCACAACATCTTAAAAACTCAAATGCTTCCAGGAAAAATTTTCGCGACCGTTATCGATAATCGTTAACGGCGCCTTATTGTCTCACCAGGACACGTTATCAAACCGGAATAATCATGTACCCTGCTTCACAGCGAATCAGAATCCATCAGCAGGATAATCTTCCTGAGCTGGTAAAACTGGATGTCAGCAAACTCGGTCGCCCATGGCATAAGCTACCTAAGGTAATGAACGATAGCTTTGACATTCTTGACGCGCGCCTGAGTATTTATTTTCTGAAGAAGCTTCGGGTTAATGCCGCGTTAGAATCGATGACTTTCGCGATCGACCAGAATTATAAAAATGCGCAAATATTCTCAACGCGTTATGGGAATATTGCGTTTGTGATCGATCGTATATTATTACTAAACATCCTCCATGATTATTACGGCTGAGTAAAGACAGCAGCCATATTGAACCGGATGAGTCACTCCCGATCACCAAAACGGAAGAACGCCTCAAAAGCAAACTGGGTCAGGAACTGACCTCGCTGGTTATTTGCAAAGAGACATTTGGCGAAGACCTGGAAATTAAAGTCGATTATTCCACGGTCATTAACCAGTGGGCCTGGTGCATCACTTTCACCCTGGAAGGTTACAGCCACGGTAGCTTTACCATCCTGCTGGACAATCCACACATTGACCAGATGCTGGCGGCGCTGCGCTCTCCGGATAACAGCACCAGCGGCGTGGAAAAGAGCGTCAGCCTGAGCCCGCGCAGATCGAACGCCTGTTCGATAGTCTGCCGCTGAAGCTGGATGGCCGTCTGGCCAGCCTGAACCTGACCGTCGCTCAAATCGCTGACATCAAACCAGGCGACATCATCCCGATCGCGATCAATGACCCTTTACCGGTGTTTATCGGTAAAGAACAGATTTTTGAAGCCACTATTGCCGAAGATCGCAGCAAGCTTTTCTTATGCGATATCCACGACAAGACAACCGAGAAGCCTTATGAGTGATTTACAACAAGAGCTGAGCCAGTCTCTGGATCTGGACGACCTGAACCTCAGCGACATGACACATGATGAAACCATTGAGGGGAATATCCGCCTCGATTTACAGCCGGAGACGCGTAATGCGCCACTGACCGACGTGCGCCGCATGGCGCTGTTCAGCCGCATTCCGGTGACCCTGACGCTGGAAGTGTCCTCGGTGAACATCTCGCTGGCTGAACTGATGGCAGTGAACTGCGACTCGGTGATTGAGCTGGACAAAATGGCGGGTGAACCGCTGGATATTAAGGTCAATGGTATCGCGTTCGGCAAGGCCGAAGTCGTGGTGCTTAATGATAAATATGGCCTGCGCATCATCGAATTTAATGCCAAAGAACTGGGTGAGCTGACCCGATGAACCGCGCGTTTTACCGTGGCTGCGTCCCGCTGCTGCTACTCATTGGTTTGCTGTTCGCCCAGCCCGTTCTGGCGGCGAACGGCGACATCACGCTCTTTAGCACGACCGCTAACGGCGCGGGTCAGGATTACAACGTCAAAATTGAAATCCTGATCCTGATGACCCTGCTCGGCCTGCTGCCGATCATGGTGCTGATGATGACCTGCTTTACCCGCTTTATCATCGTGCTGGCGATTCTGCGCCAGGCGCTTGGGTTACAGCAGAGTCCGCCAAACAAAATCCTCACCGGCATCGCGCTGGCGCTCACTCTGCTGGTGATGCGACCGGTATGGACCACCGTGTATAACGACGCGATTGAGCCCTTCCAGAATGACCAGATCACCCTCAAGCAGGCGCTGGTGAATGCTGAAGCGCCGCTGAAAAAATACATGCTGGCGCAGACCAACAATAAAGCGATGGCGCAAATCATGACCATCGCCGGCATTGAAGGCGACGCCCGCGAGCAGGATCTGACCATCGTCACCCCGGCGTATCTGCTCAGCGAGCTGAAAACCGCCTTCCAGATAGGCTTTATGATTTACATCCCGTTCCTGGTCATCGACCTGATTGTCGCCAGTATTCTGATGGCAATGGGGATGATGATGCTGTCGCCGCTGATCGTCTCTCTGCCGTTTAAGCTCATGCTGTTCGTGCTGTGCGACGGCTGGACGCTGATTGTCGGCACCCTAACCGCCAGCGTGCAAGGACTGTAGCGATGATGAACATGGACACCGCCGGTGACATCATGGCTTCCGGCATTCACCTCGTCCTGCTGATTTCCGCCGTGGCGATTGTCCCAGCTTGCTGGTCGGCCTGTGCGTGAGTATTTTCCAGGCCACCACCCAGATTAACGAACAGACCCTCAGCTTCCTGCCGCGTCTGGTCGTCACGCTCGGGTACTGATTTTCGCCGGGAAGTGGATGCTGACGCAGCTGGTCGATTTTACCGTCCAGATTTTCCATCAGGCGGCGGCGCTGGTGGGTTAAACCATTATGGGAATCGATATTCTGGCGCTGTGGACGCCAATCATGGCCCTGGTGCTGCCCTTCTTTCGCATCCTCGCCTTTTTACATTTCGCGCCGGTGATCGATAACCGCGTCTTCTCACGGCGCATCAAAATCGGCACCGCGCTGGCGTTGACCATCATCATCACCCCGATGCTGCCCAACAACGTGGTGCTTCACGAACTGTTTTCACTGCGCGCCATCGTGCTGATTGGCGAACAGTTGCTGTGGGGATTCTTCTTCGCCATGGCGCTGCAGCTGGTGTTTGTCGCGCTACAAACGGCGGGCATATTCTGTCGATGAATATGGGCTGGGGATGGCGATGATGAACGACCCGGTTAACGGCAGCTCTACCACGGTAATTTCGCAGATTATCTACGTTTTCTGCGCCCTGCTGTTTTTCATTATGGACGGCCATTTGCTGCTGGTGACCATCCTGTTTAAAGGCTTCAGCTACTGGCCCATCGGTCAGGCCATCAACCAGCCGACGCTAACGCTTATCGCTCAGGGTTAGGCTGGGTTATGGCCTCGGCGACGCTGATTGCGCTTCCGACAACCTTCGTCATGCTGATTGTGCAGGGCGGCTTCGGCCTGCTCAACCGCGTTTCGCCGACGCTAAACCTGTTTTCGCTTGGCTTCCCCATCAGCATGCTGTTTGGCCTGCTGTGTATTTCGATGCTGGTCACCAACATTCCTGACCACTATCTCAACCTGACTAACGAAATTCTGGCGAAACTCGACGCCATAAGGGTGCAGTAATGGCCTCCAGCGGAGATAAAAGCGAAAAACCCACAGCCGGGAAGCTGCGCAAGGCGCGGCAAAAAGGGGATATTCCCCGTTCAAAAGATTTAACCATGGCAGTAGGCCTGCTGGCCTCGTTCTTCACCCTGGCGACCTTCCTGCCGTACTACCGGTTGTTGATCGGCGAGTCGTTTGCCGCCGTCGGCACCATGGCGAAGGACCTCGATAACCCGAACGTCCTCAACCAGTTTCTGCTGCTGAATCTGTGGGTGCTGCTGCGCTTTATCGCCACGCTGATCCCCATCCCGCTGGCCTGCATCATCGCCAGCCTGGTGCCGGGCGGCTGGATTTTTACCCCGTCAAAGCTCAAACCCGATTTTAAAAAGCTCAGCCCCATCAGCGGCGTTAAACGTATGTTTTCCGCCAGCCACTACACGGAAGTGGGCAAGATGATGCTGAAATGCGCGACGATCCTCGCCGTTGTCTACACGATGGTGCATGACCAGATGGATAGCCTGCTGCATCTCCAGCGGCTGTATCTGTATCAGGCCATCGGTCAGGGTTTTGGCATTTTTCATCACGTTGTCAGCTATTTCATCGCCGTTATCGTGATTTTTGCCCTGCTTGATGTGCCGTTGAGCAAATTCATGTTCACCAAAAAGATGCGCATGACCAAGCAGGAAGTGAAGGAAGAGTACAAAAACAACGACGGTAACCCGCAGATCAAAGGCCGCATCCGCCAGCTGCAGCGCCAGATGGCGATGGGCAAATCTCGCGCACCGTGCCCGAAGCGGACGTGATTATCACGAACCCGACCCACTACGCCGTGGCGCTGAAATACGACCCGCAGAAAGCGGAAGCGCCGTACATCGTCGCCAAAGGCATTGACGACGTGGCGCTATGGATACGTGAAGTGGGCGCCACTCATAAGGTAGAAGTGGTGGAGTTTCCGCCGCTGGCGCGCGCGGTGTACTACACCACTCGCGTTAACCAACAGATTCCGGCGCAGCTGTTCCGCGCCATCGCTCACGTGCTGACCTATGTGATGCAGCTGAAGTCATGGCGCGAAGGTCGTGCTGAGCAAAAACCCCGCCTGAACAGGCACATAGACATTCCTCAAGAGGTATTAAAAGCCAATGGCGAACAGTAAGATGCAAAACATGTTCGGCATGCTCCGCAAGGCGCAGATTGCCGTGCCTATCCTGCTTCTCTGCGTACTGGCGATGGTCATCCTACCGCTGTCACCGCTGATGCTGGATATCCTGTTTACATTCAACATTGTGCTGGCGGTCATCGTACTGCTGGTCGCGGTGAATATGCAGCGTCCGCTGGACTTTGCTATCTTCCCGACGCTGTTATTGATCACCACGTTAATGCGTCTGACGCTGAACGTGGCGTCGACCCGCGTGGTGTTGCTGAATGGCCATCAGGGGAAGGCGCGGCCGGTAAGGTGATTGAAGCCTTTGGCCAGGTGGTGATTGGCGGCGACTTCGTCGTCGGCTTCGTGGTGTTTATCATCCTGATGATCATCAACTTCGTGGTCGTCACCAAGGGTGCCGAGCGTATCTCCGAGGTTTCCGCACGCTTTACGCTGGATGCGCTGCCGGGTAAACAGATGGCGATCGACGCCGACCTGAATGCCGGGCTTATCAACCAGCAGCAGGCGCGAAGCCGACGTCAGGAAGTGGCGAAAGAAGCCGACTTCTATGGCGCGATGGACGGGGCGTCCAAGTTTGTCCGCGGCGATGCCGTTGCCGGGATTATGGTACTGATCATCAACGTGATCGGCGGTATCTGTATCGGTATCTTCAAATACGATCTTGATGCCAGCCACGCGTTCCGTCAGTACGTTCTGCTGACCATCGGTGACGGTCTGGTCGCCCAGATTCCGTCCCTGCTGCTGGCGACCGCCGCGGCGATCATCGTGACCCGCGTCAGCGAAGGTAACGACGTCAGCGACGAAATCAAAACCCAGCTGCTCTCCAAGCCAAAGGTGCTGTACACCGCGGCATTCGTGATGTTCATTCTGGCCGTTGTGCCGGGTATGCCGCACATCGCCTTCCTGAGCTTTACCGCCCTGCTGGTGTTCGCCGCCTGGCGGCAGAGCAAGGTGGTGCAGCCCGCACCGCAAGAGACGGACATGGAGGCCATCAGTGAAGCGTTGGCCCCCGATACCAACCCGGCGATTACCTGGGACAGCATTCCGCTGGTCGAGCCGATTGGCCTGAACCTTGGCTACAAGCTGGTCACCATGGTGGACGAAGCGAAAGGCAGCCCGCTGTCGCTCCGCGTGCGTGGGGTGCGGCAGGTGATCTCTGAACTGTGCGGCGTGCTGCTGCCGGAGATTCGCATTCGTGAGAACTTCCGCCTCAAGCCCGCGCAGTACGCCATTCACATCAACGGCATCCGCACCGCGCTGGGCGAAGTGAACGCCGAGAAGCTGATGGCCATACCCGGCACCGAACTGTACGGCGAAATCGACGGCGTGCTGGATACCGACCCGGCCTACGGCATGGCGATAGTGTGGATTGACCCGGAACAGAAAGCCAAAGCGCTGAACCTCGGCTATCAGGTCGTCGACTGCGCCAGCGTGGTGGCGACGCATGTCAACAAGGTCGCCCGCGAGCATCTGCCGGAGCTGTTTAACTACGACGATATCACCCACCTGCACGCCCGTCTGGCGCAGCAGGCGCCAAAACTGGCGGAGGATTTAAACGCTGCGCTCAACTACAGCCAGCTGCTGCGCATTTATCGCCAGCTGTTGCTGGAACAGGTGTCGCTGAAAGATATCGTCACCATCGCTTCAACGCTGCTCGAAAGCGCGGCGGTAACCAAAGATCCGGTGCTGCTCACCGCGGATGTACGCTACGCCCTGCGCCGCGCCATCGTGCATAACATTAACGGCGATCGTCCGCAGCTGGCAGCCTACACCATGGATAATCAGCTGGAGAATATGCTGCTCGGCGCGCTGAATCAGGCACAGCAGGCCGGCAAGGTGGCGCTGGACAGCTTCCCGGTTGACCCGAACATTCTGACCCAGCTGCAAAATACGATGCCGATGATTTACGAGCAGATGAAAGCGAAGAGTTTGCCGCCGCTGCTTCTGGTCACGCCGCAGCTACGCCCGGTGATTTCACGTTATGGCCGCCTGTTTGCCAGCGGGCTGCACGTGCTGTCGTACAATGAAGTGCCGGACGACGCCGACCTGAACGTGGTGGGAACGCTGGCGTAACCTGCCGCCTGAGATGCCCCTCTCCCTTTTTATGGGAGAGGGCCGAAAATTACTGATCGAGGTAGCGCAGCTTCCATTCCGCTATCGTGCGCGGCATTTTGGCCAGATTGTTACCCTGGGTGCTGAAGTACGAGAACGCCAGCTTCCCTTTATCATCCGGCTCAACCCGCGCCGCCCAAATATTGCTGGCCGTGTACATGATGATAGCCGTACGGGTATTGGCCGCACCGCGCACCCACATCGACACTGCCGTAGCGCCGATATTATCTATATCTTCATGATAGATATAGATATTCGCTGTATCGACGAACTTTTGATAGTCGTCGCCAACCAACGTGCGGAAGCGTTCATCCATTTTAGGATCGGTGAAAATCTCCAGCGAAAGCAGCGTCGCCTTTGGCCGCGGATCCTGCTCTGACTTCAGGTAGCGCCCATCGATAAACGCGCCGTTAGGCATTGACAGGCGGCAGCCCCAGTCGGCATTGCTGTAGGCCTGAATCGCCCCGCTTTTACGCGGGATAAACAACACTTTGCACTTTTTGCTGTCGACCATATCGTCGATCAGCACCATGCCGTTAATCTTGCGGGCTTCCGCGGTAAACTCATCCTTATTCATACCCGCCCAGATACGAATATCGGCGGTAATTGACCAGTCCGCGCTGTGGCTGAATTGGATCACCCCGCCGCTCATATTCGCCGCGCTGGTGTTCCACCAACGGCCTTCCCACGCAAAGCCCGGCTGCGCTTCGGCAATTTTACTGATCCCGGAATAGTAAGCACGCTCAATACAGCTGTCCGATGCACAGCTTTCCAGAGATTTCTCCCAGGCCTCATACTCCTGATGCACCTGACGCGCATCACGATACACCAGCATCGCGCGGTAAACGCTCGACATGGTGTTATCCAGCCAGCTCAGGTTATCGTTATTACAGATGGTATTTTCCAGCGGCGTCGAGGCGCGCTGGCAGTTCACCGCAAAAGCGCTGGAGGCGGAACATGCCGTAATAAGAATGAGTAAATTAATCAGGCGCTTAATCATTTAGGATACTTTTTAACCAGAGAGAGCGCTTATTCTGGCGAAAACAAACTTTTATTGCAATAAAACAGCATGAATTATTCACCGTTCAAATAATTAATCCATGCTTAAGTTGTAGCAATAAGCTGTCGCTTGTTTATTACGTGTGTTCTTTTTTGGATTATCACGTTATGAAGATAGACAGTAGTAATTACACGCTCTCGGTACTTTCTTCTTACTCTTCAACGGAAAACACCGAACGCAAACCGCTTGGTATCCTGCGTCACAGCGGCCAGTACTCCCCACAAGCAGGCAACTGGAAACTTTCCGACCCCACGCTTTCCGCCGTCGTCAGCCTACGTAGAGGCGATGTTATGCCCTATTACCAGGGTAAATCGGTAGCATGGGCATTAATTGAATATGATGTAACGGAACTGATGGAGAACTAATATTTAACTAACGTTTCACTTATTAGATATTTTAGCTTTATTTCTGTAACTCAATATTCTTTACGCGGTGAAAATAAACCCTTCACCGCGTATCGATCATATTAACTAATATCGGCAACCGAGGACCGTGCCACCAGACGCCCAGTGAATACTCGCCCTTCGGGCATAAACAGGGAATGGCCGTCAATTAACGCGCGAATACGCTGCACGCAATGATCCAACAGTTGTTCGACGGGATAGGAAATGCAGGTCAGCGGCGGATAGACCAGCGATGCCAGCGGAGAGTCTTCCAGACTAACCAGCGACACTTCCTGCGGGATCGCAATATTGAATTCACGCAACAGGCGCATCGCTTCAGCGGCGTAGCAATCACGCTTGGCGATGATCGCCGTGTATTTCGTGAAGCTATTGATCAGCGTCAGCAGTGCCTGTTCAATATTATTATTGGCCATCACCAGCAGTTGCCGATTAAACGGCAGGGAGAAATTTTGCAGCACGCTACGGTAGCCGTCGAGCATCTGCTTACTGGCGACGTCGTTTTCATTGTCTAACAACAGCGCAATATTACGGTGCCCTTTGCCCAGCACGTAGCGACAGGCGCTTTCGGTGGCAAACGCGTAGTTATAGCCCTGGCTGGCGCTGCCTTTTGCGGAGAACTCATCAAATGCGATGACATTGCTGGCCACATCACCGCTGTTACGGCCCAACGTCACCACGGCAACACACTGATGCTGCAGGCTTTCCACCGCAGCCTGCTGTTCAGCAGCGTCGTTGACGTACTGAATCATTAGCGATTTATTCAGCGATTTAACCGCCTGCGACAGCTGCGGCAATAGCGTCGCGCTAAACTCCGCTTCATACGCGGGCAGCACCATACCGACGTAGCTGGAGGTGTTGCTCGCCAGATTCTGCGCCGCAAAGCTTGGGCGGTAGTTTAGCTCTTCTACCGCACGTAATACGGCCTCACGGCTCTCTTCACGAACGCCACGCGTCCCGTCAACACGCGCGAAACGGTGGCACGGGAAACGTTGGCTAACTTTGAAACATCATCAATAGTAGGCATGGTGTCGTCTGTATTACGGTTTTCTCCCTATAGTAACATAAATACGTACAGGTATTCGCCAACTCCCGCCGCTGAGGCGCCGGGGAGTATGGGTTTAGTGGCGAGTGCGATAAAGCTCAATCAACTCACCCACCAGCTCTTTCGCAAGGATTGAGGTCATTAGATGATCCTGAGCGTGCACCATCACCAGCGTCATTTTGGTTTTCCCTTCGCCTTCATCGGCTTCAATCAGCTGAGTCTGCACCCGATGTGCTTCACGCGCATAATGCTGCGCCTGCTCCATCTTCTCATCGGCGTCGGCGAAATCGCCGGTTTTGGCGCTGTTCAACGCTTCGTAGCACAGGCTACGCGATTGACCGGCGTTGATAATAATCCCCATCACTTGCTCTTCTAAATCCATAACATCCTCTCAATACAACACATTACGCGGTCTCAGATTGCCCAACGCGGCTTTCGGCCCGGCGTCGCCGGTTTCCTGCGACAGCAGCTGTTTCTCATACGCCTTCAGGAACGGGTAGTACATGACGGCGGCAGTCACCATACAGATCAGGCACATAATGATCGGGCTGAATGACCAGTTTGCCGCCCACGATGCGCCGATAGGCGCTGGCGTGGTCCACGGCGTCATCGACACCACGCGGGAAACGAGGCCGAAGTCGAGGGCAAAGTAAGCCAGCGTGGCATTGACCATCGGTATCAGCACAAACGGAATAAAGAACAGCGGGTTCATAATGATTGGCGCACCGAACAGGATCGGTTCGTTGATATTAAACAGCCCTGGCACCACGCCCATACGACCAATCGTCCGCAGGTGTACCGCCTTGCTGCGCATCAGCAAAATCGCCAGCGGAAGCGTGGAACCCACCCGCCAATCAACAAATAGTGGTCCCAGAATCCCTGAACGTAGATGTGGGGAATCGCAGTGCCGGCAGCCATTGCTGCCTGGTTAACCGACAGGTTTGCCATCCAGAACGGGTTCATAATGCCGGTCACAATCAGCGCGCCGTGAATCCCGGCAAACCACAGAATCTGGCACACCATGACTGACAGCAAAATGGCTGGCAGCGTATCAGATGCTGCAACCAGCGGTTTAACCAGCGACATGATCGCTTCCGGAATAATCATCCCCAGTTGCGCTTCAATAAGCAGATTCAGCGGATGCAGCGTCAGCGCTACCGCCAGAACGGGGATCAGGATTTCAAACGAACGCGCCACGCCGGTTGGGACTTCCGGTGGCAGACGAATGGTGATGTTGTGACGGCGCAGGAAGGCGTACAGCTCGGTGGTGTAAATCGCCACCAGCAGCGCGGTAAAAATACCCTGACCGGAGAAGTAAGCGACAGATATCTGCCCATCCTTCAGCGGCGCGGCCACCAACAGAAAGCCCATCAGCGACAGCATGCCGGACGTCAGCGGGTCCAGTTCATGATGACGCGCCAGGCTTGCCGCCACCCCGACGGAGATAAACAACGTCATGATGCCCATACTGAAGTTAAACGGCAGCATCAGGCTTTCGCGGTGGTCCAGGGAGAACTGCAGCCATGCTCGCGCAAAGCCCCAGCTGGTATCGGGCGAAAACGGCGGAAAGATAAACACCAGCATGAAGGAGCCGACGATCATAAATGGCAGCGCGAGAATAAAACCGTCGCGAATAGAAGTAACGTACTTTTGCTGGCCAATTGCTCCAGCCATTGGCGTTATTTTCTGTTCTATCACGCTGATTAATTTAGCGTACAGAGAGCTCATGCTTTATCCCTTAGTTATTGTTATCAATTAAGGACAGGGCAAAATCCAACACCGCGCCGCCTTTTTGCATGCCGTAGTCCATCATGTTGATCGGCTCGACCTTGATGCCGTAAGCGCTGGCTTTCTGCTGCAAATCTTTCTGCATGTATTTGACCTGCGGCCCCAACAGCACCACCTGATAGTGGCCCACCTGCTGTTCAAATTCGGCTACGCCAAACGCTTTGATATCGACATCCAGACCGCGCTTTTGCGCCTCTTCCACCATCTTTTTCACCAGCAGACTGGTGGACATCCCAGCGGAACAACACAGCATAATTTTCTTCATGGAACACTCCTGACTGAGTAGTAACGATGAGCGGACTATAATCAGGAGGAAACAAAACGGAAAGCGCTTTCCGAATGTGAATCCGTTAAATGTGAGCACGATCACCGGTTGCAGGCTTTCACTTTGTTGGGATGTAGGCGATGATCCAGGCTCCTCCGTCCGATATAAGGTTCGCCATGAACATTCAGTTTATGAATGTTGCTGTGACGCTGATTGAGCAGCGCGTTACGCCTTTTGCTAATCTTCTGACCCGCAGCCAGCACATCACCGCCATGCGCGACAGTTTTGCGTTGGCCATGCCGTTCGTCATCGTTGGCAGCCTGATGGTGCCGTTCATTTTTCCGCCGTTTACCATCAACGGCGCGTGGTATCAGGCAATTCGCCCTATGCTGCTACCGACCTTTGAGCTGACGATCGGCCTCATCGCACTGATCATCGCCTTCGGCGCCAGCGCCAGCTTAGGTAAGCAGTATCAGCTACCCGAACGTCTTTCCGGGCTGACGGGGTGCCTGGCCTTTCTGGTGTTTATTGGCTTCAAGGAAAACGGAGGAAGCAATCTTTTCCTTGGCGGGATGGGATATTTAGTGCTTTAGTTTCAAGCTTTTATTCTGTTGAAATCATCCGAATTTTTTACCGAAAAGGCTGGTGTATTCGTCTACCCGACGAAGTACCGATCATGACCCGTAACGGCTTTCAGCTGCTGGCGCCGCTGCTGGTGATTATGCTTTCGATAACGGTCGTCAATGCCGGATTGAAGCTACACACCGGGATGATCCTGCCTGAATTAATCAGCGAAGCGCTGCGGCCGCTTATCATTGCTTCCGATACGCTAACGGCCTTACTGATATCCCTGCTTATCTGCAATTTGCTTTGGTTTATTGGCATTCATGGCGCGCTGATTATTACCGGCATCATGAATCCATTCTGGATGACCTATCTCTTTGAAAATCAGCAGGCATTAGCAAACAACATCACGCCGCTGCCCCATATTTACCTGCAAGGATTCTGGGATTTCTACCTGCTGATCGGAGGGATTGGTTCTACGCTCCCGTTGGTTTTTATGGCGCTGCGTAGCCGGTCCCGGCAGCTAAAAAGTGTGGGCAAAATTGGCCTGATCCCCTCACTCTTTAACATCAACGAACCGATACTCTTTGGTTTCCCAATTATACTTAACCCATTATTCTTAATACCTTTTATTGCCGTTCCCATGATTAACGCCTGCATTGCATGGTATCTCACACACCTCGGCGTGCTTGACCGCGCCGTGGCGATGCTCCCCTGGTCTATGCCTGCGCCACTAGGTGCTGCATGGACGGCAAACGGAAGCTGGAAAAACATGTTCATGTGCCTGTTCGCCTTCTTCAATGCCTGGATGATCTATCGCCCATTCTTCAAAGTCTACGAGCGGCAATTAGCGGAATCTGAAGCCCGCTAATCGATTCCCTTCACAGTTTTTTTCTTGCCAGCGCCATACCGGCGCTGGTTTTTTTATCTCCTTCGAATAAAAAGTCGATCTACATCACGCTTTCAAGTGAACAATCTCTGGATCTGTGATTTGATCCGGCAATTATGGAAAGCGCTTTCCGTATGTGGATGTACTTTTCCATTTTTGATCCGTAAATTTCCCATCGCATTAACAAAAGCGCTATTGCGTACAAAAAATAAAAGGGAAAAGTGAAAGATGAAACAACTTAACCGATTGATACCTCTGGCTATACTTATCAGCGCTGCCACAAGCGGCCTGGCCCACGCCGAAAAATATGACTTCCAGCTCCATGGCTACATGCGCTCAGGGATCCTGGCGAACTCGGACGGCAACCGCGTAGATTCCGTCGGGTTGATGCCAGACGGTAAATGGCGCCTGGGCAACGAAGAAGACACCAAAATCGAGCTTATTCCTACCGTCACACTGAAATCCGATTCCGGCGCCGTGGCGAAAGTTCAGGCCAACATCACCCACCAGAGCAAATGTACCTCGGACTGGAACTGTCAAGATGATGACGGCACGACGTACAGTTCCGCGAGGCCTACGCCGAACTCACCAATCTCGACTTTGCCCCAGAGATGACCTTCTGGGCGGTAAGCGTTACAGCAGTTCCAACACCTCCAGCCACCAGTTTGACTGGGAGTACATTCAGTACAACGGCACCGGCGGTGGCTTCGATAACATGGATCTGGGCTTCGCCCGCTTTGACGCAGGGGTTTACGCCTTCTCCCCCACTGATGAAACCAAAGCCTATCCGGTCGACAAAGGCGATCAGGGCTACCCGGATGACTACTCGCTTAACCTGTGGTTGAAAAAGATCGCTGGTACCGGGCTGGATCTGGAACTGATCGGCCATCGCATGAACCGCAACGAAAACCACCCCACCTCAGCAGAGAAAGGCTACGGTGTGACCGGTGTATATAATTTTGACGGCTTTTGGGCCTGACGGGCGGCTATTCCAAACTGGTCATGCAGTATGGCCGCGGCCTTGCGGCTGGCGATTCGCTGGGTAAAAACGGCTGGGGCTGGGCAAACCTTGAGGATACTCAGTCCTGGCGCATCGTGCTCGACAGCATGGCCTCAATGGGCGATATCGACATTTCGACCTTCGCCTACTTCCAGAAAGACAAAAACTACCGTTGGTGGAGCAGCGACGATAACGGCTGGGGCCGCACCAGCTGGGTTGCGGGTATCCGTCCTTATCATCAGATCACCAAAAACTTCGCCATGCAGTATGAGCTGGGCTACGAATACCTCGATGACGATAACTACAAAGGGTTAATGGCAAAGGCAAGGGCGGGCTGACGAAAGTCACCGTAGCACCGACGCTGACCTTCGACTCTGGCTTCTGGAGCCGCCCGCAACTGCGCTTCTTCGTCACTTACGCCAAATGGGATAAAGGCGTCTCTGATGCCCTCGACGGCAACTACAACTGGGGCACCAACACCATCGACGCCGGTGGCTACAGCCGCAGCGGTGACACCGATACGGTCAACTTTGGCGTACAGGCAGAAGTCTGGTTCTAAGGAGAGAAGCCATGAAACGAGTCGCAAAAAAATCCCTGTTCCTCGCCGTACTGGCAGCACTGACCAGCGCTGGTGCGCTCGCGGCGGAACCTTCTCACTTCGATAACTTCATTACCCGCCAGGGCGCACAGCTGATGGACGGTAACCAGGAATTTCGCTTCGCTGGGATCCACGCCCCTGAACTGCATCGGATTGAAAACGATGCGCGCGGCGTCTGTAAAGCCGATCCGCGCGGATGGGGTCAATATTTCAAATGGCCCACGCCGGAAGAACAAGAAAACTGGATTAAAGCCATCGTGCAAACCGGAGCCAGGGCCCAGCGCGTCTATGTGCTTTCAGTGCAACAGGAGAACGACGAAGCCTGTGAACGAGAAACGCATATCCTGGCTCCCGCTACGCCAGGCGGCATGCCGCGTCTGAACGAAAAGGCGATGGTGGTTTACGACAACATGATTGCCGAAGCCGATAAACAGGGCCTGCGCCTGATTCTGCCGTTTATCGATCACTGGTGGTGGTGGGGTGGTCGCGAACAACTTGCGGCTTTTTACCATGAAAAACCTGAAGATTTTTACAACACGCGCAGTAAAACCTACCAAGCGTATCTGGATGTCATTCGCCAGGTGATCACCCGCACGAACACGCTTACCGGGCGTGCCTACTCCGAGGAAAAAGCCATTATGGCCTGGGAGACCGGTAATGAACTGGAAGACACAAATGCGGAATTCCTGAAGCAGACGGCGGCGTGGATTAAGAAAATGGCTCCACACCAACTGGTGGTTGACGGTACCTATAAAAAAATCAACGACTTCTCCGTGAACGATCCCAACGTGGATATCGTCAGCAACCATTACTACACCAATGCCGGAAACAATCACCCGGAACAGGTGAAAAAGGATCTGGAGGCTATCGGCGGTAAGAAAGTGTACCTGGTGGGTGAGTTCGGGTTGCTTGATAGCAACGCGTTGAACAGCATCATGCAGTCGATCGTTCATACTGACGTTAACGGCGCAAAAGCCGCAGGGGGTTCATCTGGGGTTTCCGTGGGCACCGTCACGACGGCGGTTTCTATTGGCATAAAGAGTACACCGGCCACTACAGCTACCATCTGCCGGGCTTCCCGGAAGGGGATGCCAATCAGGAAACGGAGATCGTCAACCTGGTTCGCAAAGCGGCCGCGCAGATCGCGGGCAGGAAAAAATGGCCCGCTCCCCATACCGGATGCGCCAAAACTACGTGAAACTACTTCGCCGTTCGCCATCAACTGGATGGGTGCCGCTGTTGGTCGCAGTTACGACGTTGAACGTGCGGAGTCGAAAGACGGCCCGTGGCAAGTCGTAGGACATAATATTTCCGACGGTGTGCAGGAGTGGAATCCGGAAACGATGGATCTCTTCCGCGACGACTACACGTCGTTGACGCTGGGCAAAACTTACTTCTACCGCGTCATTGCTAAAAATGAAACCGGGCAATCGGCACCGTCTAACGTTATCAGCGTCACCCATACGCAGAAAAACAAGGCGCCGGTCATTACGCTTGAGGAAACGGCCACCGCCGCACAACACAGCGGACTTAGCCTCAATGCACGGTGGCAGGACGACAATCTGCCGTCACGAAAAGTGAGCGAAAAGTGGACCAGTACGGGCAAAAAACAGGCGCATTTCTGCGATGCCAACAAGGCCTCAACCCGCGCCTGGTTCCCAACACCCGGTACCTACCAACTGACCTTCACTGCCGACGATGGCCTATTGAAAAGCAGCAAAACGTTGACCGTCAACGTCACCGAGGCCACCGCGAAAGTACCCGCCGATTTCTGCCACTTTGACAGTCAGTTACAGGGTCTGGAGCAAAGCCAGAAAACGGTGATCAAGAGCGCGGACAATGAACTGGCAACCGGCGAAGATGGTTTCCTGGGACCGTTTGCCAATGATGGCGATAAAGTGAGCTGGAAGATTGCGGCACCGTGGGACGGCAATTACCTACTTCACCTCGATTTCAATGCCAAGTGGGGTGGAAAGAAGAACTCGGTGCAGATTAACGGCGATAAACCTATCCAGATTGAATTTCCGCAAACTGACGAGCACGGCCAGCGGATGACGATTCCGGTCTATCTCAAGCAGGGTGAAAACACCATCAGCGTGGGGAAATACGCCGGTGACTGGGCTATATCTTTATCAAGTCCATTCAGGTGAATGCAGAGTAGTGCTTTGCTGCGCCGCTAACGGCGCAGTTTTTTGTTTTTATTCAGGAGATTAAATGACCACGTACGCGTTTCCAAACCATTTCCTCTGGGGCGCCGCCGCCTCGGGCCCGCAAACCGAAGGCGCAGAGGGTAAACCTCACCGTTCCATCTGGGACAGCTGGCACGCCGCGCAGCCGGAGCGCTTTTACCGGGAATCGGCCCTGAGACGGTCTGCAATACGCTGCACCGTTACAAAGAAGATGTCGCCCTGATGAAGCACATCGGGTTTAACTCATTTCGTACCTCTATTCAGTGGTCGCGGCTGATCGACGATCTGGAAACCGGCGAGCCGAACGCCGAGGCCGTCCGCTTCTACAACGACTATTTCGACGAAATGATCGCTAACGGCATCGAACCGATGGTTAACCTCTACCATTTTGATATGCCAGAAGATTTGCAAAATCGCTACGGCGGCTTCGAGTCAAAACACGTGACCGACTTGTTCGCCCGTTTTGCCGCCACGGCGTTTCGCCTGTTCGGCCATAAAATCAAAAACTGGATAACCTTCAACGAGCCGATTGTGCCGGTGGAAGGCGGCTATCTGTATGACTTCCACTATCCGTGCAAAAAAGACGGCAAGCTGGCCGCGCAGGTGGCGTTTAACATCATGCTGGCGCACGCCAAAGCGGTGCAGTGCTATCGCGAGCAGACGCTGGCGGGCGAGATTGGCGTGGTACTCAACCTGACGCCGTCCTATACCCGCAACGACTCAGCGGAAGATAAAAAAGCGGCGTGGTACGCCGACCTGCTGTTTAACCGCAGCTTCCTCGACCCGCTGGTGAAGCACCAGTTCCCGAAAGAGCTGTGCGAGCTGCTGGCGGTGCATAACTGTCTGCCGGAAACCACCAAAGAAGAGGTCTCGCTGATTACCGACTCGCGGATCGACTTCCTCGGCGTGAACTACTACGTGCCGCGCCGCGTGCAGGCGCGCGAAACGCCGTACACCCTCGACTACTTCACACCGGAGTACTACTTCGAAAATTACGTCGACCCGAACGGCCGCTTTAATCCGTACCGCGACAACAACGAAATTCATCCGCAGGCGATCTACGACATTGCCAGCAATATTCGCGACAATTACGGCAATATTAAGTGGTATCTCGCCGAAATTGGCATCGCGATGGATCTGCAATCCGAAGGCCCGGTACAGGCGGATGGTGTGATTGACGATGGTTTCCGTATTGGTCTGATGGAAGAGCATCTGGTGCAGCTACACCGCGCCATCGCCGACGGCGCAAACTGCTTCGGCGTACATCAGTGGACGTTTATCGACAACTGGTCGTGGCTCAACTCGTTTAAACGCCGCTACGGGTTCTACCGCCTCGACCTTGAAACCGGCGAGCGGCAGATTAAGCGCAACGGGCTGTGGTTTAAGGCGCTGGCGGAGAGTAACCAGTTTACCCTCGAATAACGCCGTTTACCCGGTAGGCCGGATAAGGCGTTTACGCCGCCATCCGGCAATGTGCCGTATCGTGCCCGATGGCGCTACGCTTATCGGGCCTACGCTTATACCGGGCCAATCCCTGCAACAGCACCGCCAGCGCGTTGCCGACAATCATCTCCGGCGTCAGCATCGCCAACCGCTCGTCTTTACGCATCCGGGAAAAGGGCACCAGCACCAGGCTTAACAGGGTGGTAAACAGCAGCTCCGCCGAAAGATGCGGATTGACCTTTCCTTCCTCCTGCCAGCGTTTCACCATCGCTAACGTCGCCTGATACTTCTCATCGCCAAAACGCGCGTGAAGATGCTGGCGCAGCACCGGCATCTCGCCGATCACTTCCTGCATCCACAGCGGGGCGAACCACTCGTACTGCGCTGCAAGGGTCGCCAGTTTCTTGACCATTTCTGTCAGCGCTTGCACCGGTTCGTCAGGATAATCGCCAAACACACCGCCAATTTCGGCACGCAGCGGTAAAAATCGCTCTTCGATCATCACATCCAGCAATTGCTCTCGTGAATTAAAGTAGTAGTGCAGCATCGCTGGCGTGACCCCGCTTCGCGGGCGATCGCATTCAGTGATGTGCGCGCAACGCCTTGCTGGGAAAACAGCTGCAAAGCAATATCTATCAGCTGTTCACGCTTGTCGGCATCGGGCTTGCTGCCGCGCGGACGACCCGGTCTACGCGGTTTAAGGTTATCTTTTTGTGCTGGCATAGAAACGGGATCCCTTGACCTCTTAACGATCTTCAATAAATATTAATTATGCATTTAATTAATTTCAAGTGAGGACATGATGGCGTCCGATATGACGACAAACGCGCAGCCGCAGCAGGCTGGCGTGACCTCAATTCGTCTGCTGTTCAGCGCGCTGCTGCTGGTGATGCTGCTCTCCGCACTCGACCAGACCATCGTCTCGACCACGCTACCGACCATTGTCGGCGAGCTGGGCGGGCTCGACAAGCTCTCGTGGGTCGTGACGGCCTATATCCTCACCTCCACCATCGTGGTGCCGCTGTACGGCAAATTCGGCGATCTGTTTGGCCGCAAACGGGTACTGCAAATCTCGATTCTGCTGTTCCTCGCCGGCTCAGCGCTGTGCGGTCTGGCGCAGAATATGACCCAACTGGTGCTGATGCGGGCGCTGCAAGGGCTTGGCGGCGGCGGGCTGATGGTGATCAGCATGGCGGCGGTGGCCGATGTGATTCCTCCCGCCGAACGTGGCCGCTACCAGGGTTATTCGGCGGCGTATTTGGTCTGGCGACGGTGATTGGCCCGTTGATTGGCGGCTTTATCGTCCAGCACGCTTCCTGGCGCTGGATTTTCTACATCAACCTGCCGTTGGGGCTCTTTGCGCTGTTTGTCATCGGCGCGGTATTCCATGCCAGCAACAAACGCAGCCAGCATCAGATTGACTGGCTGGGGCGATTTACCTGACCCTGGCGCTGGTGTGTATTATTTTGTTCACCACCGAAGGCGGTACGGTGCGCGAGTGGAGCGACCCACAGCTGTGGTGCATTCTGGCCTTTGGTCTGGTGGGTATCGCGGGGTTCATCTATGAAGAGCGGCTGGCGTTTGAGCCGATTATCCCGCTTTCGCTGTTCCGCAACCGCAGCTTCCTGCTGTGCAGCCTGATCGGTTTTATCATCGGTATGTCGCTGTTCGGCTCAGTCACCTTCCTGCCGCTCTATTTGCAGGTGGTGAAAAGCGCCACGCCAACGGAGGCTGGCTTACAGTTGATTCCGCTAATGGGCGGGCTGTTGTTGACCTCGATTATCAGCGGCCGGGCCATCAGCCGCACCGGTAAGTACCGCATCTACCCGATCGTCGGTACCCTGATGGGCTGCATCGGGATGGTGCTGTTGACGCGCATTACCATTACCTCGCCCACCTGGCAGCTGTATCTGTTTACCGGCGTGCTGGGGATGGGGTTGGGGCTGGTAATGCAGGTACTGGTGCTGGCGGTACAAAATACGGTCAGCACCAATCTGTACGGCGTGGCGACCTCCGGGGTTACGCTGTTCCGCTCTATCGGCGGTTCCATCGGCGTGGCGCTGTTTGGCGCGGTGTTTACTTCGGTACTGCAATCACGGTTGATGAGCCTGTTGCCGGAAGGCGCTGCCATCCCGCAAGGGATGAACCCGGTGGCGATTCACCAGCTTCCCGCGGCGATTCGTACCGACTATCTCACCGCCTTCGGTGCGGCGATCCATGCGGCGTTCGTCATGGCGGCCTGCATTATGGTGGTGGCGTTTGTGCTGTCGTGGCTGCTGAAAGAAGCGCCGCTGAAAACGCGGCACGCGTAGAACAGTGCCGGATGGCGCTGCGCTTATCCGGCCTACAGCTCGGAGTAGGCCGGATAAGGCGTAGCCGCCATCCGGCAGCCCTTACAGCGCCTTCGTCAGATAGTGACGCGCCATCCCCGCCAGCGGGAAATCCTCCAGCGTCTTCACCAGCTGGTAGCCCTGCTTCTGATAAAACGGCAGCGCCTGGAAGCTGATGGTGTCGACCAGCGCGTGCAGACAGCCTTTCTCCCGAGCAAGCGCCTCAGCACGTCTGATAAGCTCACTGCCCACCCCGTCACCGCGCGTCGTTTCACACACCCACAGATAGTCGATGCTGAGCCAATCGCCTTTGCGCTGGCCAATCAGGCCGCCGCGCATCACATCCTGCTCATCACGCAGGTAAACGCAGATATCCCCCACCCGGAAGTATCAACAAACTGCTGGTTATAAGCCCGCAGCCCGGTGAGCAATTCCTCTTTGTCTTCCTGCGTAATAACTTCTTTAATAACAAATGGCATATTTATTCCTTATTTTTATTGGCCGACCTGATTAATTTCACAAAAAACGCTTTTTTTCTCCATTCTTTTTTGCACAACGTAAAAAAGAAAAAATCCGTATTTGAAAATGCTTTTCATCGGACGCTCACTACGTATAATGAGCGAAAAATGAGAACGATCATTCTCACTATAAATTCTTACGGAGACATGCATGAACAGCAAGCTGGAAGCCCGGCAAAAAGCCCGCCAGGACGAGATCATCGCCGCTGCCCGCCGCTGCTTTCGCAACAGTGGTTTTCACGCTGCCAGCATGTCGCAGATTGCCGCCGAAGCGAAGCTGAGCGTTGGCCAAATCTACCGTTATTTCAACAATAAAGACGCGATTATTGAAGAGATGATCCACCGGATTATCGACTATCGGATCGCCGAGATGGCGGGAAAAACTCAAACCCATCTGATGCCACACATGCTGGCGTGGCGTATGTCGTTAAACGAAGATGACGATGCGTTAATGCTGGAAATGGCCGCTGAAGCGACCCGTAATCCGCAGGTGGCTGCCTGGCTGAAAGAGGCCGATGCGCGCATGTTCAATACCGCCTGCGAGCACCTGCGTCATACCTACCCGCACCTCAGCGAAACCCGTATTCGCTGCTGCGTCGAGGTGATGGCAGTGATGGTGGAAGGAACGATTTACCGTCGACAAATTCCCCAGCAGGCCGCCGAAGAGGACATGGAAATAACGTATCAGAATATTATTAAGATGCTCGTCTCCGTTTAGCCATTCTCTTTGTAAACGTCAGGATCTTTATTTCATCCTCGCCGTAACCCGGCGGCTTAGGCTTTTTTAGCCACGATGACACTCTTATTTACCGAACGGGGTTAACGCTAACCCCTCCCGAATATTGCAAAAGGAGCTTTCATGCCGCGTGTTTCCCTGTCATGGGTCGTGGTGCTGGGCCTGCTTTCCGCCATTGGCCCACTCTGTACCGATTTTTATCTCCCGGCGCTGCCGGAAATCACCGAGCAACTCAGCGCGACCGGCACGCAAACCCAGCTATCTCTCACCGCTGCGCTGATTGGTCTTGGCCTCGGCCAGATGTTCTTCGGCCCGCTCAGCGACCGTATCGGTCGCCGCAAACCGCTGGCACTGTCGCTGCTGCTGTTTATCTTCTCTTCCGCGATGTGCGCCGTCACTCAGGATATTCACCTGTTGATCGGCTGGCGTTTCCTGCAAGGTTTCGCCGGGGCGGGCGGCTCGGTGCTGTCGCGCTCGATCGCCCGCGACCGTTATCAGGGAACCCTGCTCACCCAGTTTTTTGCCCTGCTGATGACCGTCAACGGCATCGCCCCGGTGCTCTCCCCGGTACTCGGCGGCTACATCATTACCGCCTTCGACTGGCGTATTCTGTTCTGGACGATGGCCGGAATTGGCGTCGTGCTGCTGGTGTTAAGCCTGACGGTGCTGCATGAAACGCTGCCGGCCAAAAGCGCCAGCACGGCGCAGCAGCCAAAGGGAACGCCAGTACTGAAGAATCGTCGGTTTATGCGCTACTGCCTGATTCAGGCCTTTATGATGGCCGGGCTGTTCTCCTACATCGGCACCTCGTCGTTCGTTATTCAGAGCGAATACGGCATGAGCCCCATGCAGTTCAGCCTGTTGTTTGGCCTGAACGGTATCGGGCTGATTATCGCCGCGCTCATTTTCTCAAAACTGGCGCGCCGTGTGGCCGCTGAAACGCTACTCCGCCGTGGCCTGGTGCTGGCGGTACTGTGCGCGGCGGTGACGCTGCTATTCGCCTGGTCCCAGTTGCCTGTTCTGGCGTTGGTCGGCCTGTTCTTTACGGTATCGTTTATGAGCGGGATCAGCACCGTTTCCGGCGCCGAAGCGATGAGCGCCGTCAGCAGCGCGCAGTCTGGCATCGCGTCGGCGTTAATGGGCACGCTGATGTTCGTCTGCGGCGGTATTGCGGCACCGTTGGCCGGATTGGGTGGCGAAACCATGCTGAAAATGAGCTTCGCAATGACCATTTCTTATGGTATCGCGCTGTTTTTCGGTCTGCTGAAGCCACGCAGCGCACGCTAAAATTCACCGCGGTAATAAAATATTCCAACATTATTACCGCAATTTTTCCCGCTATAGCTACAAACCCCACATTACCTCACTCGTCTAATCGTGATAACCTTCACATGAATGGAATAATTAATTCCTTATACTGCTCGCCACTGTGAATGATGAGGTTTCCTATGAGTATCGACCTGAGCAAATTGCTGACTGAACGGCGCAACGCGAACAGCGCCAACATTGACACCCTCTCCACCGAAGAGATGCTGACGGTAATTAACAACGAAGATCAGCAGGTTGCTCATGCCATCACGCCGTATATTCCGCAAATTGCCCAGCTGGTTGACAGTGTCGCCAACGCGTTCCGTCATGGCGGCCGCCTGATTTACATTGGCGCGGGTACCTCCGGGCGTCTGGGGATTCTCGACGCCAGCGAATGCCCACCCACTTTCGGCACCCGCCCGGAACAAGTTGTCGGCCTGATCGCAGGCGGTCATACCGCCATTCTGAAGGCGGTTGAAAACGTCGAAGACAACGCCGCGCAGGGCGCAGAAGATTTACAGGCGCTGGGCTTTAACCAACATGACGTTCTGGTCGGCATCGCCGCCAGCGGCCGCACGCCGTATGTACTGGGCGCGATGGCCTACGCCCATCAACAAAACGCGCTGGTCGCGATCGTCAGCTGCAACCCGCACGGCGAAATGGCGCAGCGCGCCGACATCGCCATTACCCCGGTTGTCGGCCCGGAAGTGGTGACGGGCTCTACCCGCCTGAAGGCCGGTACGGCACAAAAACTGGTGCTGAACATGATTACCACCGGGCGATGATCCGCAGCGGCAAGGTCTACAGCAACCTGATGGTCGACGTTGAGGCCACCAACGCCAAGCTGATCGAACGCCAGATTTCCATCGTGATGGAAGCCACCGAGTGCGATCGCCCAACCGCGCAGGCGGCGCTGGATGCCTGCGGCCGCCACTGCAAAACCGCGATCGTGATGGTGCTGGCGAACTTGAGCGCAGAAGCAGCCAAACAGCTGCTGGCAGACAACGGCGGCTTTATCCGCAAGGCGCTGCAACACTAATCCATCAGACTGGGGATTTCGTAGAATGGCAAAAATAAATAAAGAGATGATAGCCCGCATTCTTACCCTGGTTGGCGGAGCGCCAAACGTGGTGCAGGCGGGGAACTGTATGACTCGCCTGCGCTTAACGCTGCGCAATGAAGCGCATGCCGACGTTGCCGCCATTCGTCAGGTGGAAGGCGTGATGGGCGTGGTGGTCAGCAACGAACAATTCCAGATTATCCTGGGGCCAGGCAAGGCGCAGACCGCTTCGGAGATCATGAACCTGCTGTTGGAAGAAGCGCCGCTGACGCAGGCTGATGAGGCTCAATCCAGCGCTTCGCTGGCCGATATCGCCAGCGCCAAAAAGCAGGAGCTAAAGGGGAAACAAACCAGTAGCGTGCAGAAATTCCTCGCGAAGTTCGCCACCATTTTTACGCCACTGATCCCCGGTTTTATCGCCGTTGGCCTGCTGCTGGGTTTCGCCACGCTCGCCGAACAACTGTTCGTGCTGGAGAACGCCCATCCGAACGCCACGCTGGTTGATGTCATCAGCTACATGAAGGTTTTCAGTAAGGGCATGTTCACCTTCCTGAGTATTCTCATCGGCTATAACGCGCAGAAAGCGTTCGGCGGCTCCGGCGTTAACGGGGCGATTATCGCCGCGCTGTTTATCCTCGGCTATGACCCGAAAGCGGCGGTCGGCTTCTATTCCGGCATCTCCGACTTCTTCGGCCACGCCATTGACCCCGCGGCAATATCATCGGCGTGCTGATTGCCTCGATCATCGGCGCGTGGGTGGAAAAACAGGTACGTCGCGTTATGCCGGCCAACCTCGACATGATCCTCACGTCAGCCGTCACGCTGCTGATTATGGGGCGGTGACTTTCGTGGTGATTATGCCTATCGGCGGTTACCTGTTTACCGGCATGTCGTGGCTGTTCCTGCATCTTAACGGGAACCCGTTTGGTTCGGCGGTGCTGGCGGGGCTATTCCTGCTGGCGGTGATGTTTGGTGTGCATCAGGGTTTTGTACCGGTGTACTTCGCGCTGATGGAAGCCCAGGGCTTCAACTCACTGTTCACCATTCTGGCCATGGCCGGCGCCGGTCAGGTCGGCGCGGCATTGGCGCTTTACTACCGCGCGAAACAGGGCTCGCTGCTGCGCACGCAGATTAAAGGGCCATCATCCCGGCCTGCTCGGCGTCGGCGAACCGCTGATCTACGGCGTCACCCTGCCGCGCATGAAGCCGTTTGTCACCGCCTGTCTTGGCGGCGCCTGTGGCGGTTTCTTTATCGGCCTCGTTGCCTGGATGGGGCTACCGGTCGGTCTGAACACGGTCTTCGGCCCGTCTGGGCTGGTCGCGCTGCCGCTGATGACCTCGGGCAGCGGTATCTACGCGGGGATGGCGGTCTATGCGGCAGGGCTTGCCGTCGCCTACTTCTGCGGTTTCCTGCTGACCTGGCTTTTCGGCAGCAAAAACGTCGATCTCAGCTAACCCTTTTGCCCCGGCGCATCGCTGGGGCACGCTTCCCGCCATGCTATGATGCCCGTCAGAGCAAAATAATATGACAGGGTTGAGGAAAAATGGGTGCCACCAGAAAAGGGATGCTTAACGTCTTAATTGCCGCAATATTGTGGGGAAGTTCCGGCGTTTGCGCGCAGTACATCATGGAACACAGTCAGATGGGCTCCCCGTTTCTGACCATGATTCGCCTGCTTTCCGGCGGTTTTATTCTGCTGACATTCTCTTTCCTGCACGGCGACGGCATCTTCCGCGTCCTGAAAAACCGCAAAGACGCGATAAGTCTGCTGATTTTCTCGCTGGTCGGTGCGATGACCGTCCAGCTCACCTTCCTGATGGCGATTGAAAAATCCAACGCCGCCACCGCCACCGTTTTGCAGTTCCTGTCACCCACAATTATCGTGGCGTGGTTTGCCATCGTGCGCAAAGCACGGCCTGGCCGCTTCGTCTTTGCCGCTATCGCCACCTCGCTTATCGGTACTTTCTTGCTGGTCACCCATGGCGACCCAACGTCGCTCTCGATCTCCGGCGCGGCGCTGTTCTGGGGATCGCCTCGGCCTTTGCCGCCGCGTTCTACACCACCTGGCCATCAACGTTGATAGCCCGCTACGGCACGCTACCGATCGTCGGCTGGAGTATGCTGCTTGGCGGCGCAATGCTGCTGCCGTTCTACGCAGGACAAGGCACCCACATCGTCATTACCGGTAACCTGCTGCTGGCCTTTTTCTATCTGGTGGTGATTGGTACCTCCCTGACTTTCAGCCTGTACCTGAAGGGCGCACAGATGATTGGCGGGCCAAAAGCCAGCATCCTCAGCTGCGCCGAACCGCTGAGCAGCGCGTTTTTGTCACTGCTGCTGCTCGGGATCAGCTTCACCCTGCCGGACTGGTTAGGCACGCTACTGATTTTATCCTCGGTGATACTGATTTCGCTGGACTCACGCCGTCGGGTAAAAACGGTATAGCGGGATTCCAGCTATAGTTAATTCACCGTATGAACATAAGGATATCCGTCATGAAAAAGATCTGTCTCGCTGCCTGCCTGATGCTGCCAGCCGTCGCGTTTTCCGCCCGCTCGAAGGTCTGAAGTTCGAACAGCAAAAACAGCAGGTGGTGAAAGACGTGAAGCAGAACTGCCCGGCAAACAGCGGGCTGAGCGATACCCAGTTTGCCAATCGCGTGCTGGAGTCGGCTGAGAATAAAACCGCGGTGCAGAGCGCCACGCGGGCGTTGGATAAGAACGATCGCGCGGCCTATGAGAAGGCGATAAAAACCATTCAGTGCCCCACCCAGAAATAGCAATAAGCAATCGTAGGCCGGATAAGGCGGAGCCGCCATCCGGCAACGTGTGCACAGCACGCCTGATGGCTGCTACGCCTGTCAGGCCACCTCCCACAGCTCCCGTCTCTTGCTGCATTTGCTCAATTGATGCTCATTTCATCCCCAAACGACAATTTTCTGTGACCCAGGACGAAATAATTAGTCTCATAAGCATGAGAAATTGATGGGTATCACACTTCTAGCTTTTATGAATAGAAACCGGTTTCAGTTTCATATCAAATCACAATCGCAATAACTTTTTACATTTCGAGGATAGGCACCAATGTACAAGATTATGCTCCGCCGCTGAATTCCACAGCGTGCGTAAAAGATTTTAAAATGAACTTTCGTCATCACTCATGATTGAGCGATCCATTATTTATGGACGCTAAATACGGTGGTCTCGCATGTTATTTATATGCTGGTCAATGAGGCCATGTATTAACCTTTGCTGCGCGCTTAAAAGGCGCTCAACAATGAACAACAAACAATAATTAATACCATCAACTGCACCATAAGCCGGAACCGTTAGTTAAGTAAGATAAATTTAACAGTAAGCATTGACATATTATTTCCGACCTCTTTTTATCATGACTTTAAATAGTTAGAGGATATTATTATGGTTAGGTTAGAGGATGCGGTAATGGAAATTATCATTAACGCGGGCCAGTCCAGATCGCTGTGCTTTGAGGCGCTGCACGCCGCACGTCAGGGTGAAATGGAGGAGGCCAAAAATCTCCTGCGGGAAGCCGATGGCTATGCCCGCCAGGCGCACCATATGCAAACCAAGCTTATTGAGCAGGATGCAGGTGACGCGCGTCAGCCCATGACCTTAATTATGGTACACGCGCAGGATCATTTAATGAATTCCCTGTTGGCACGTGAACTATCGGAAGAGATTATTCATCTTTACCAACGTTAATATTTAGGCATTCTGACTACGGAGATATTAATTACGCTAATTATTTGACTGTACCCTACGATATTAAAAATAAAATCAGCTTGTTTTGGTGGCGTCTTTTTATATTTACACCAGAACGGGATGGTTATTGTCTGAGAATATAATTAATTAATTTGAGATAACCATGAAAACTGTAAAAAAACTTCCTTTAGCTATGGCGGTTATTGCCGCACTTTGCCCTCTTTCCTCTGTAATGGCACAAGAATTTACTCAGGAACAAATCGACGCCATTGTGGCCAAAGCCGTCGATAAAGCACTGGCGGATCGTCAGGCCAAAATGGACGCCGCCGCCGCGAAGAAAGTGGATCTGGAGACCAACCCGCAGACCGCAGCAGCGACGCCGGATATGGCGGTACCGTTCGGCCTGAAGTTCAGCGGCTACGCCCGCTACGGCGCGCATTTCCAGGCGGGCGATCAGAAATACGTCGGCGTGGACGGCTCTTATAACGGCGCCTCGGCGATCGGTCGTCTGGGTAACGAAGGCAACGGCGGCGAATTCCAGCTCACCAAGGCCTTTAAGAGCGAAAAAGGCGCAATCTGGGATATCAACGTGATGTTCGACCACTGGAGCGACGAAGTGAACCTGAAAAAGGCCTACGTCGGCGTGACCAACGTGCTCGAATCCAACCCGAACGCCTATATCTGGGCCGGTCGTGACTTCCACCAGCGTCCGCAACAGGGTATCAACGACTACTTCTGGATGAACCACGACGGCCAGGGCGCCGGGGTGAAAAACTTTGATATTGGCGGCGTGCAGTTCGACGTGGCCACGGTGGCTCAGGTGAAATCCTGTAGTCCGGAAGTGATGGCCGATGAGTCGAACCCGTCGCGCATCACCTGTACCGGTAACTCCGACACCGGTGACGACGGCCACTACGCGCTGACCACCAAAACCCACAACATCAAAGCGGGCCCAATCGATGTTGAGGTGTACGCCAACTACGGCTTCGACTCCAAAGCGGTGGATAACGACAAGCAACTCGATGCCTGGCAGGGCGGCCTGCTGTTAAGCCACACCAACAGCGATGACAGCGGCGTGAACAAGGTTATCCTGCGCTACTCCGATAACTCGGATAACAGCGTGTTCAACAAAACCGACGGTCTGACGGCCATCTACGCCAGCTTCGAGGGTAACTACAAGTTCACCCAGCAGGCGCAGGTGGAATACCTGCTGGCGTTCCACGACTACGACAACAGCAAAGACAAAACCGATAACCGTAAAAACTACGGCGCGATTGTGCGTCCGATGTACTTCTGGAACGACGTGCACTCGACGTGGCTGGAAGCGGGTTACCAGCGTGTGGATTACGACCAGGGCGGAGATAACCACGGCTGGAAGCTGACGCTGTCGCAGAACATCGCGATTGGTATGGGCCCGGAATTCCGCCCGATGCTGCGCTTCTACGTGACCGGCGGTCAGGTCGACAACAAGCGCACGGCGAAGGTGAACGGTACCGACGACCAGCAGTTGGATTCACTGAACTTCGGCGGCATGTTTGAGGCGTGGTTCTAAGCGAGCATGATAGCTCCTCTCGCCCAAAACGGGCGAGAGGGTACGATTGGCGTAGGAAGTGTTCTACGCCATCTTCTCATTGAATTCTTACTTTCGCCGTCACCAGCACGGCGGTCAGCAGCATCAGCGCGCCGGAAATCATTAACGGCGAAGTCAGCCCCAGACGATCCAGCGCCAGTCCGCCAATCGCCGCGCCACAGGTATTCGCCAACTGAATGACGGCCACCTGAATAGAACCGGCTTTTTCCGCCTGATCGGCCAGTGAGCGGGTAATCCACGTCGACCAGCCCACCGGCACCAGCGCAAACGCCAGCCCCAGATAATCGCGATGCCAGCGGCTACCACTTTCTCGCTGCCCACAGCGTGAGCACCAGTGCGCTCACCGCCAGCACCAGCGGCGCACCGGCTAGCGCCAGTTTGACCGACCGTTTAAGGATAACGGAAGAGAACGATGTACCGATAAAGCTGGCGATACCGAAGCTCAGCAGCACCAACGTCAGGCCATCAACGTCAAAGCCCGCCAGATTCATATACACCGGGCGAATATAAGTGAAGAAGGCAAACTGCCCGGCGAAGGACATAAAGATGGCGATCATCCCGGCCATCACGCCGGGACGCTGCAGCAGGCTAAACATGTTTTGCTTCTGATGCGCAGGTTCACCCGGCAGCGACGGCAACGCCTTCACCCCCAAATGCAACACAGCAGCCCCATTACCGCCGCCGCGTTAAAGACGTTACGCCAGCCGATGATACCGCCCAGAAAACTGCCCAGCGGCGCGGCAATCACCAGTGCGATAGACACCGCGCCAAAGATCACCGACAGCGCTTTCGGCACCGTGCGAGCGGGCACCAGACGCATCGTCAGTGAAGCCGACATGGCCCAGAAGCCCCCAGCGCCAGCCCCAGACAGGCACGCCCCAACAGCAGCAACGTGAACGAACTGGCAAACGACACCAGCAGGCAGGAAAGCGTCAGGAGAACGGAGAACAGAATCACCACGTAGCGACGGTTGGTCGCGCCAATGGCCTGGGTAATAAACAGGCTGGAGAACATGGCGACAAACGCGGTCACCGTGACCGACTGCCCGGCGACGCCTTCGGAAATCCCCAGATCCTGCGCCATCGGCGTCAGCAGGCTGACGGGTAAAAACTCGACGGTAATCAGGCAGGCGACGCAAAACGCCACGGCGAAAACCGCCGACCAGTTGGGCCGCGCAACGACGTCAGCGCGGGTTTTTTCTTCGATATGTGCACTCATTTTGTTACCTGCGGAGGGTGTCTTTGCGGAAATGACACGCAGTGTAACATCTTAACTGTGACGTATTTAACGTTTTAGCAACTGTTTACCAGGTAGCGACGTTGGCTGATTCAACAAACATCAAAGATGAAACGCCACTCTCTTTCCTGTGGGCAAGGTCACATCAATGCTTATCTCTCCCCTAACGCAGTAACATAACGTTTTAACGTTGAGAGACGGGGATCGTTGTCTGCTTGCTCCATTTTCGCCACGGTAGGCTGTTTAACCCCCATTGCCGCAGCCAGCTCTGCTTGAGACATGTTCAACTCTTCCCTTAATCGATTTAAGGCAATCGACTGACGCATCTCTTCCACTTTTTCAGCGATACGCTTCTGACTTTCCGGGCTCTGTTTAGCCATTAACTCTTTAAGGGTCGCCATTATCATTCCTTACTTGAGTGCTTCGGTTTGCTCCACGAACCAACAGTCGAAAACATCCGTTGTTTCCACCTCCCACATCGACGATCCCTCATAGCAAATAAGCTATAAATAAATTATAGCCTATTTGCTATTAAATCAATGAAATTCTCACTCCCCTCGCGCCGCCTTCACCAGCCCGGTAATCCACTCCTGATGGCCGTTAATCATCGGGTTTGGCACGGTGCGCGCCAGCTCCCGCGCCGGAACGCCGATTTGCGATTCCTGGGTCAGAATACGCACGCGGTTGCCCGGAAGATCTTCGAACAGCCAGGCATGAATAACGTCCAGACGGGTGGTGGCGTCGCCTTCCGCCCAGCCGTGCCAGGCAACCCGTGCGGCCTGGCCGTCAACCGGCGGCACGTATTCGGTAATCTGTGCTTCAATCGGGAAACCGAAAGTCGAGAAACGGAAGCGGGCGTTGGCGCTTAGCGTTGGGCCGCTGCCGTCGTGGAAATGGATATCCGCCACGTTGCTGTAGTAGGTTGGCCACAGGTTGGTGTCGTCGAGCTGTGCCCAAATCTGTTTGGCGGTCAGGCCGCTGACGATGATTTCGTTAGAGGCAAAGTTGTCGGTGGTGCCGGCAGGTAGCCTTCCGGCCAGACGATAGCGCTTTGTTGCATGGACTGTTTCATGATGAACCTCGTGAGTGATGTTGTTGACGAGGTTCATCATGCGCCCGACAGTGATATAAATATAATCACCATTATTGATAAACAACATAATATGAAATGATATCAATGCAGCCAGTGAACGCCGTTTTCATCGTGGAACAGCGCGTTGTAGCGATGCTGGAAGGCGTTTAGCTCGCTAATCTCCGGCTCCAGCTCGCGCAGGAAGCTGAGCGCCAGACGCACCTGGGCGTCGGTGATGGCGCGGCGAGACGGGCCTTTTGCAGCCGCCGGTGCCAGCTGAGCATATTGGATTCACCGCCGTCGACGATGCACACCTGCCAGATCAACAGCATCTGCGCCGCGTTCTGCAAATGGGCTTCGTTCGGGCGCTCCAGGTAACGTAAAAACTCTTCACCCTGCGCTTTCCCTAGCTGGTCAATCATCGATTCAACCGGCTCCGGCGTGATCGCCAGCCGCTCACTCAGACGGCGTATGGCCCGTCGGGAACTCGAGGTCAGGATCCGAAATCCGACAACAAATACCACCGCCAGGGTGGCCAGAATTAACCAGATCATGCACGCTCTCACTTAGCTAAACCCGACATCATAATGGGATTTTGCGCTCTGTCGATAATCGGACGTGCCATAATGTGCGTTACCTCGCTGAAGGAACTCGATGATGAAACCGGATCTCAGAACGCTCGACTTCAACCTGCTGAAAACGCTGGACGCGCTGCTCGATGAGCGCAGCGTCACGCGCGCAGCGGCCAGGCTGGCGCTGACCCAGCCCGCCGTCAGCGGCATGCTGACCCGGCTGCGGGATAACTTTGACGATCCGCTGTTTATCCGCGCGCCGCACGGCATGGTGCCGACCCTGCGCGCCCAGCAGCTGGCCCCGGCGGTAAAGCAAATCCTTAGCGATATCAACGCACTGCTACAACCCGCGCAGTTCGACCCGTTAACCGCCGCGTTAACCTTCACGCTGGCCGCCACCGATTACGCCCTGAAGGCGGTGGTGGTGCCGTTTATCGCCGCGCTGAAGGTTCGCGCGCCCGGTATTCGGGTACGGGTGATTCCGGTAGAGCCGGAGCGGCTGGCCGCGCAGTTTGAGCAGGGAAAAATCGACCTCGCGCTACTTACGCCCAGCACCACGCCGGGCGATCTGCACAGCCGCACGCTGTACGAAGAGCGCTACGTCTGTATGCTACGCGCCGACCATCCGGACGCACAGCAGCCGCTGAACCTCGCCCGTTTCTGCGCGCTGGAGCATATTCTGGTCTCCTACGAGGGCGAGAGCTTCTGGGGCGTCACCGACGATGCGCTGGCAAAAGTGGGCTACAGCCGCCGAATCGGGCTGTCGGTGAGCAGCTTTCTGGTGCTGCCGGAAGTGCTGGCAATCAGCGAGATGATTGCGGTGGTACCAAGCCGTTTAGTCCGCGCTGACGCAGCGATCTGCGTGCAGGAGCCGCCGGTGGCGATTCCGGGTTTACCAAAAGCATGGCCTGGCACGAGCGCACGCATCGCGATCCGGCACAGCAGTGGCTGCGCGAGCTGCTGCATGAAACCAGCCAGCGCCAGGCATAAAAAAAGCCCGGTGCAGAACCGGGCAAACGTTACCAAACACACTTACGCCATTTTTAACTGCTGAATCTTTTTCTCACGGCGAATTTTACGTTCTTCAAAGATAGCGACGATGGCCATCAGGCAGATACAGCCAATGGCGGCGGTATCCAGCGCGGCAAAGGTGCCCGCCCAACCGGTGAGGCCGAAAATCGGCGTGCCGTCGGCAATCATCCCGAGTCCCAGCTTGGCGAAGCTGTCGCCGATCAAATAGGCGAAGGTGCCTTTAATGCCATCGGCCGCGCCGATCGCTTTTTTCGGTACGAAACCCACCGCCGCCACACCGATTAACAGCTGCGGGCCGAACACCAGGAAGCCGAGAGCAAACAGCGAAGCCAGATAGACATACTGATTGCTGGCGTGCTGATAAACGCCCAGCGTCGCGATAATGAGTGCCAGCGCCACGCAGGCCACCAGCGCACGACGACCATTGGCGAGATCGGAGAGCCAGCCCCACAGCAGCGTACCGACCAGCGCGCCCACTTCAAACAGGGTAAAGCCCTGAATCGCCACTTCTTTGGAGAGCTTCAACTCCTGGAAGGCATAGACAGTGGACCACTGGTCGATACCGATACGCACCACGTACAGGAAGATGTTGGAGAAGCACAGCAGCCAGATCACTTTGTTTTTCAGCACGTACTCAACAAAGATCTGCCATTTGGTCATCTCGTTTTCTTCGGTCTCTTTGTCCTCTTCGCTGATCTCTTCACCGAACAGCTCTTCAGCTTTGCCAAGACCGTAAGATTCCGGGGAATCGCTGCCAAAACGCAGGCCGATAAAGCCGACAATCAGGGCAATAATCGACGGGAAGATAAACATACCTATCACGTGACCGTCGAACAGGTAATTTGCGCCGAACAGCGCCACGCCCGCCGCCCCGCACCGCCGAGGTTATGGGAGATATTCCACATGCCGAGGTAGGAACCGCGCTTACGTCGCGGCGTCCACTTGGTGATGGTGGAATAACTGCACGAGCCGCCGGTGCTCTGGAAGAAACCGCTCAGGGCATAGAAAGTAATCATCAGGAACAAGCTGACGGATCCCGAGCCCATGCTGGCGCTGAAGCCGAGCATACAAATGGCGGAGAGGATCAGCATAAACGGCAGGAACTGCTTGGTGTTTTTGCCGTCAGCGTAGTAGGAAACCAGCGTTTTGCCCACGCCGTAGGTAATGGAAAAACCCAGGCCAATCATCCCAGCTGCGTCATGCTCAGCCCGTAGGTGGAGATCATGTCGTTCTGCGCGATGTTGAAGTTTTTGCGGATCAGATACATGGTCAGGTAGCCGATAAAGACCACCAGGTAAGACTGCATGAACGGTTTGAACCACATTTTGCGCCGCACATCGAGCGGCAGATCCAGGGTCGGTTTGCGCACCTGGTTTAAGAAGGCCAGCATGGGTATCTCCTGATTTTTATACCTGCGTGATGGCCGGTATTGTAAAAATCAGCGGCGCCGCTGGCCTGAGACAGCGTCCAGGTGGAACCGGGAAAATTTCTTAGTTTTACGCCGTTTGTCGAAGAAAGGTGAAGCAGGTCACGCTTCGCGCGGGGCCTGGGCGTTTAAGAACGGTAGTAACAGCAGCGCGGAAATCCCCGCCGCAATGGCGATCACCACGAAGAATCCGGTCCAGTGCCACGCTTCCATCACCTTCGCCAGCGGCCAGCCGGAGAGCGAGGCCCCAGATAAGCAAACAGCCCGACAAACCCGGTCGCCGCGCCCGCCGCCTCTTTGTGCGAGCACTCCGCCGCCGCCATGCCAATCAGCATCTGCGGGCCAAAGACGAAGAACCCGGTGGTGAAGAAGCACGCCGCCTGCATCACGTAGCTGGCGAACGGCATCAGCCACAGCGAGCCGACCGAAAGCAGAATCCCGGCGGCAAAAATCAAATTCATCGGCCCACGATTGCCGTTAAACAGCTTGTCCGAGCCCCAGCCTGCAACCAGCGCGCCGATAAAGCCGCCAGTTCAAACATGGTGACGGCGGTGTTGGCGGTGACCAAATCGACGCCGAGCGTCTCCGACATATACAGATTGCCCCAGTCGTTGATCGCCGCGCGCACCACGTACACCAGCACGTAGCACAGCGACAATAGCCAGATATACGGGTTGAGTAACACGTACCGGGTGAGGATCTCTTTACGAGTCAGCCCCGCGCCTTCCTGCTGTTGGGCTATCTCCAGCGCATCGTGCTGCCAGTCGCCAACCGGCGGCAAGCCTACCGCCTGCGGTCTGTCGCGCAGTCGCCAGCAGAGAAAAACGCCCACCACGATCGCCAGCAGCCCGGCAATCATCATCCCGGCGCGCCAGCCGTAATGCAGCGCCGCCGCGCCCATCACCATCGGAATCAGCGCGCCGCCGACGTTGTGCGCGGTGTTCCAGATAGCCCACCAGCCACCACGCTCGTTGCGCGAATACCACGCGGTGAGCAAGCGGGCGCACACCGGCGCCCCCAGCCCTGGAAGAAGGCGTTCAGCGCCCACAGCACGGCAAAGGCCCACAGTGAGGTGGAGAAACCGAACAGAATATTGACCACGCCGGTAGCGATTAGCCCGATACCCATAAAATAGCGGGCGTTCGAGCGGTCGCTGACAATACCCGAAACAAACTTCGACAGTCCGTAGGTGATGTAAAACAGCGTCGCCAGCAGACCGATATCGCTGCGGGTCAGCACGCCGCTGGTGATGATCTCCGGCACCGCGGCGTTAAAGCTTTTACGGGTGAAGTAAAACAGCGCGTAGCCGAGCCAGATGGTCAGCAGGATATGCCGCCGCCAGTAACGGTAGCGGGCGTCCACTTCCTGCTTGTCGGTGATAAGCGGCACGCTGGCCGGGCTTTTAAAAACTGAAACATCGCCGTTCCTCAGGCGTAGCGCTGGGCAGCGACACGCTAACGCGCGTGCCGTGCATGCAGGAAATCGTGAGTGAACCACCGAGCGCCGTCACGCGCTCGCGCATACCGGTGAGGCCAAAACCTTGCTGATTCGAACCCGGCGGCAAGCCGCTGCCGTCGTCCTCGATGACCAGCATCAGCCGTTCATCCTGTTGCCAACCCTGGAGCGTCACCGCGCTGGCGTTGGCGTGCTTAACAATGTTGTTGAGCCCTTCCTGACAGACGCGAAACAGCGTCACGCGCTGGCTTTCGCTCAGCAATGACTCATCGATTCGCCAGTCAAGGTGGCTGACGATACCGCGGCTTTCCAGCTCCATTTCACGCATCAGCGAACGAATAGCCTGTTCCAGCGTGAGATCGTCCAGCTGGCGCGGGCGCAGGCGACCCAGCAGGCGGCGCACGGCATCGTATACGCCCAGCGAAAGCTGTTCAATATGCGCCCCACTCTGCTTCACCCGACGTTGTCGGGAGCCAGTCGCTGCACAATACCCGCCTGCGTGCGAATGGCGGTGATGGTCTGGCCGATATCGTCGTGCAGTTCGCGCGCGACGTCGCGGCGCACGCTCTCTTCGGTTTCCAGCAGACGTTCCGCCAGCCGATGGTTGCGCGCCAGTTCGTTTTGCAGCGACTGATTCAGCTCACGCAGCCGCTGAATGCCGGCACCGAGCAGCAGCCCGGTCAGGCTTTGCGCCAGCAGCGAGAGCAGTAAATCGACCGGGTGATCGTGCCAGGTCTGGCTGGCAATCAGCGCGATGGCGTTCATCAACGTCGCAATCAGCGCTCCCTGCCAGCCGTAGTGCCAGGCGAGCGCGATAATCGGTAAGGCAAGACAGAACGGGGTGAAGCGCGACAGCTCGGCAGGTAAACCGAGCTGCAGCCACAGACTGACGGTGAACAGCAGCAGATACCAGACCAGATGTCGTCCACGCCAGTTCACCGGCTGTGACACCAGCGCCGGGCCGAGCGGCAGCCAGGTGGTGCTGGTGAGATAGTGCCAGAACACCAGACAGATCGGCGCTAACGTCAGGCCGCCGGTGAGCGTCAGCAGCAACGCATTCCACGCCGCTTCGCCTTGCCCAGCCAGGGCAGCGATTGCAGTAGCGCCGCAGCCGTCAGCGCCGCCCCTGCAAAAGCAATGTGCGCCAGTCGCGTTGATGACGATAGCGGGAAATCAGCGTGACCGGCAGCAACGTGAGAAAACTCCCGATCATCAAAACCGGCAGATGCGCCAACGCCACTTCCTGCGCCAGCCAGTACATCAGCAGCCACTCCGCGCCCAGCAGCACCGGCCAGTAGCTGCGCGGGCATTGCAGCATTAATCCCAGACGCAGGCCGAACGGAAACAGCAGCACCGCTAGCTCCGGGCGCTCAACCAGGTGCAGGCTGATACTCCACAGGCAAAACCACGCGGCGGAAAAGATAAAGAAACAGGCGACAACGGTAATCAACCGGAGAAAAGTGCGTTCATTGCCAGCCGTCAAACATGCGGCGCGCCAGCTCAACGTCGTTGCTGACGTTCAGCTTTTCCATCAGGTTAGCGCGATGAACGTGCACCGTCTTCGGTGACAACCCCAGCTCGGCGGCGATCTCTTTGACCGCCATGCCCTGCGCCAGTTTTTCCGCCACCTGACGCTCACGCTTGGTCAACGGATCCTGACGACCGGCCGCCAGCTTGACGGCAATATCCGGCGTTAAGTAGCAACCGCCTGTCGCCACGGTATGTACGGCGGCAATCAGTTCATCCGGGCTACAGCGCTTGGAGAGAAAGCCGCGCGCCCCGGCATTCAGCGCCTGCTCGACCAGCGCCGGGCTGTCGTGGACGGAGAGCATGATGATCGCCATCCCTTTTGGCAACTGGCTCAGCAGCTCAAGGCCCGAGATATCGGGCATCGAAATATCGCAAATGCACACCTGCACGCCTCGCCCGGTAAGCCGGCCAGCGCCTCGCGCCCGGAACCAAACTCCGCAATGACCTGCAAATCCGGTTCCAGACCGAGCAGCTGGGCAAAGCCGGAGCGGACGATAGTGTGGTCGTCGATAAGGGCGATGGTGATCATGGGTTTGTCCTGGCGGATAAAAAAACGCGCTTACCTTAACGATAAGCGCGTGGCTGTTCAAGTCTTGAGCGAACTACTCGAAGAAGACGGAGATTTTATTAAACATCGAGGGATCTGACTGGTTGCGGGCCACTTTCACCACATCTTCCAGCTTGTCGATCTGGCTCATCATCTGCTCAAGGCGCTGGTCGTCATTCACCAATAGCCAGATTCGGCTATGGTCGCTGCCGTGGATCGGCAGACAGAGAATGCCCTCCACGTTAAACGCACGACGGGCAAATAGCCCGCAGACGTGAGTCATGACGCCCGGATGGTTGCGCACGGTAAGCTCCAGAATAACGTTATCATGAGTCTGTTTTTGCATGGCTTATTCCCCACCATTTCGCTATTCGCCGCACCCGGCGGAACCATCGGATACACTTTTTCTTCCGCATCGATACGCACGTGGATCAGCGCCGGTCCAGGACGGTTGATGATCGCCTGCAGCGCCGCTTGCGGATCCGTTTCGTTGTTTAAATCGCAGGTTTCAAGGCCGAAACCGGCGGCAATTTGCATAAAGTTAATCATGCCCGGATAGGTGGCGGCAAATACGCCCTGCTTGTAGAACAGGCTCTGCTGTTGATGCACCAGCCCAGCGCCTGGTTGTTCATCAGGATAATCTTCACGTCCAGCTGATTTTCTGCCGCCGTCGCCATCTCCTGGATGTTCATCATCAGGCTGCCGTCACCGGAGAAACACAGCACTTTCTTGTCCGGATTCGCCAGCGCCGCGCCGATGGCCGCCGGCAGGCCGAAGCCCATGGTGCCGAGGCCGCCGGAGGTCAGCCACTGGCGTGGACGGTTCAGCGGATAAGCCTGCGCCGCCCACATCTGATGCTGGCCCACGTCGGTGGTGATGATCGCGTTGTCGTCTACACAGGCGGCAACAGCGTTGATCAAGCCGTAATGGCTGAGCGGGTCACCGGCTTGCGGAATCGCCCCGGGAACTCTTGTTGCAGCTCGGCGACTTTACCGCGCCACTCGGTACGCGGCTGCGCGTCAATCTGCGGCAGCAGCTGCGCCAGAACGTCATCCACATCCGCCTGAATCGCCACATGCGCCTGCTTGATTTTGCCCAGCTCGGCGCGGTCGATATCCACGTGAATAATTTTCGCGTTCGGACAGAACTCCGCCACTTTACCGGTCGCCCGGTCATCAAAACGTGCGCCTAAAACTACCAGCAAATCAGATTGTTGCAGAATAAAGTTGGTACTGCGCGCGCCATGCATGCCAGCATGCCTAACGACAGCGGGTGCGCTTTCGGCAACATGCCCAGCGCCATCAGCGTCATGGTGGTTGGCAGGTTGGCTTTCTCGGCCAGTTCGCGTACGCGTTGCGGCGCGTTAATTACCCCGCCGCCGAGATACAGCACTGGACGCTGCGCGGCGTTAATCATCGCCGCCGCTTCGCTGACGCTCCCAGCGCTAAAGTCTGGCGTGGCGGCGCGACCGCCCGGTTCCGGCAGTTCGCTGATGTCTATTTCCGCGGTCTGTACATCCTTAGGAATGTCTATCCACACCGGACCTGGGCGACCCGACTGCGCAATCCGGAAGGCATCAGCAATAACCTGCGGTAATTCATTGATGTTGCGGACTAAGTAGTTGTGTTTAGTGATGGGGATAGAGATACCGTAGGTGTCGACTTCCTGGAACGCGTCGGTACCGATTAACGAGGAGGCCACCTGGCCGGTGATACACACCAGCGGAATGGAGTCGAGGCGCGCGTCGGCAATGGCGGTCACCAGGTTGGTGGCGCCGGGGCCGCTACAGGCCATGCACACCGCCGGCTTACCCTGGGTGCGCGCCATGCCCTGGGCGATAAAGCCCGCGCCCTGCTCGTGTCGCGCCAGAATATGACGGATTTGCGTGCTCTGGCTTAACGCGTCGTACAGCGGAAGCACCGTGCCGCCGGGGATGCCGGTCACCATAGTGATGCCCTGACGCTCCAGTAAATGAACGATTAACTGCGCGCCCGTAAACCGGGTCGGTTGTGATGTTGTGCCCGAACTTGCCATGCTCCAGTCCTTTTATTCTGGGCCGACCATCCGGGAGGGGCTAGAAACTAAAAACCCGCCCGGTTTGCGCCGGCGGGGTTTGGAATCGTGTGTGTTCCTGACCCTACGGCGCATTGCCGACGACCACCACCACACGCACGACGACCACCGCGGCTGGTAGCGCGGTTTTTAGTAGGGTCGAAGTCATCATGGATGGAGTCATTCAGGGTCTGTCTCATCATTCGTTAAGTGAATTTATACAAACACAGCTTTTTCAGGCTGACAATGGAAATATTTTCATCTGCGTAAAAATGCAGCAAAGATCACATTTCCGCGCGGAGGGAAATCCTCTGAACTGTCCCAGTTTTCCCCTATTTCTGGCCCTGTTTTCCGCCGGTGGGTTGTGTTACGTTTTGGTGAATTCCCCTCAACCACGCATGATCATGACACTTTCTGTTTTTTGCATTTTGCTGTTTGCCGCGCTGCTGCACGCGAGCTGGAACGCTATCGTTAAGGCGGGAAACGATAAACTCTATTCGGCGATCGGCGTCACCGGTTCCGCCGCATTAATCGCATTGGTATTCATTCCCTTCGCGCCTGCGCCATCGGCGGCCAGCGTGCCTTTTATGATTGCCTCGACGGTTTTACAGGTGATCTACACCGTGCTGGTGGCGAAAACCTATCAAATTTCCGATATGAGCCAGACCTACCACTGATGCGCGGCACCGCGCCGCTACTGGTGGCCATTATCAGCGTACTGTTTCTGGGCGATCATCTTTCCGCGCTGGCGTGGTGCGGAATCGCGGTTATCTGTACAGCGATTCTGGGGATGGCGTTCAACAGTCGTGGGGGTTCGCAGCGAGGCGTGGTGTTAGCACTGCTGAACGCCTGGATTATTGCCGGGTATACGCTGATTGACGGCACCGGCGTCCGCCTCTCCGACACGGCGCTTGGCTATACGCTATGGTCCTTTTTCCTGAATGGTTCAACTCTACTCTGCTGGGCGATGCTTGCCCGCCGTCGCGAGGCGTCGAGATATCTGGCACATAACTGGAAAAAGGGCATCCTCGGCGGAATGGGCACCATGGGTTCTTACGGGCTGGCGCTGTGGGCCATGACTCAGGCGCCGCTGGCGGTGGTCGCCGCGCTGCGCGAAACCTCGATTTTGTTTGGCGCGCTGATCGCCTGGCTGTTGCTGAAAGAACGGGTGGCGGGCATTCGCCTGGTTGCCGCCTGCGGCATTGCCGCGGGGCGATCGTGCTGCGGCTGTCCTGAAAAACTGGCAACTATTGTTGCCGATCGACGTGTATAAATCCTGCCTGCGTCACACATTTCATTTACATGACGCATGATTAAATCGCCACCGCAGTGTGGTAGATTCCTCTCCGATTTGGCGCATAGCCTGGATGTTTATTCTTACAAACCTAAATTCCATAAAGTAATCAGCGAAATGAAAAGAGATAGAAACGTCAACATCCTGGTGATGCTGGTGTTGCTGGTGGCTGTCGGCCAGATGGCGCAGACCATTTATATTCCCGCTATCGCCCAGATGGCGAGCGACCTCAACGTGCGTGAAGGGGCAGTGCAGAGCGTGATGGCGGCGTACCTGCTGACCTACGGCGTTTCCCAGCTGTTTTACGGCCCATTGTCCGACCGCGTGGGACGTCGTCCGGTGATCCTCGCAGGAATGTCGATTTTTATGCTGGCGACGCTGGTAGCCATCACCACCCACAGCCTGACGGTGCTGATTGCCGCCAGCGCCTTACAGGGAATGGGGACTGGCGTCGGCGGCGTGATGGCGCGGACGCTGCCGCGTGACCTGTATGAAGGCAGCCAGCTACGCCACGCCAACAGCCTGTTAAACATGGGGATTCTGGTAAGCCCCTACTGGCGCCGCTGATTGGTGGCGTGCTGGAAACGCTGATTAACTGGCGGGCCTGCTACGGCTTTCTGCTGGTGCTGTGCGCGGGCGTCACCTTCAGTATGGCGCGCTGGATGCCGGAGACGCGTCCGAGTGGCGCGCCCAAAACCCGGCTTATCAGCAACTATAAAACGCTGTTCGGCAACAGCGGCTTTAACTGCTACCTGCTCATGCTGATTGGCGGCCTGGCCGGAATTGCGGTGTTTGAAGCGAGCTCGGGCGTGCTGATGGGCGGCGTGCTGGGCCTCAGCAGCATGACGGTCAGCATCCTGTTTATTCTGCCGATTCCGGCGGCATTCTTTGGCGCATGGTTCGCCGGGCGGCCCAAAAAACGCTTCCCGACCCTTATGTGGCAGTCGGTGGTGAGTTGCCTGTTAGCCGGGCTGATGATGTGGATCCCAGGCCTGTTCGGCGTGATGAATATCTGGACGCTACTGGTCCCCGCCGCGCTGTTCTTCTTCGGCGCAGGCATGCTGTTCCCGCTGGCGACCAGCGGCGCGATGGAGCCGTTCCCATTCCTCGCCGGTACCGCCGGGGCGCTGGTGGGCGGGCTGCAAAACATCGGCTCCGGCGTGCTGGCCTGGCTGTCGGCGATGATGCCGCAAACCGGGCAGAGCAGCATCGGCCTGCTGATGACGCTGATGGGGCTGCTGATTTTCCTCTGCTGGCTGCCGCTGGCTTCGCGCTTTGCGCATCAGGGTCAGGCGGTGTAATCAGGACCGGTTTTCTCCCTCTCCCTTTCAGGGAGAGGGCCGGGGTGAGGATAATAACGTGTTAATAAGCCAGCAGATTTACCCCTCACCCTAACCCTCTCCCCATAGGGGAGAGGGGACCGTCTGTGCCCTTTTTTATGTTTGCCGCCTTGTTAACCTGCTCCTGTAGCCAGCCAATAAATGCCTCGATTTTCGGCCACTGCCTGCCGGGCAGCGTGGTGACGTAGTAATGCTGATGGCATTTCAGCGCCATATCGCCAAAAGGCGCGACCAGCTCTCCGCTATCGAGGCGTTTTTGCACCAGCCTTTTGCGGCCCATCGCCACGCCGATATGGTTCATCGCCGCAATCACCGCTAAATCAGAACGATCGAAACCAATGCCCGACGATGTCGGCAAATTTGCCGCATAATGCTGCGCCCAGCTGTGCCACTCATCCGTTCCCGAATCGTTACTCCATGCCTGCCTGTCGTGCAGCAGCGTACAGTGCGGCAAGTTCAGCAGTGATCCCATCAGGTCATAGCGACGAGCGTATTCCGGGCTGCATACCGGCAAAATCTCTTCGTCCATCAGAAAATGGTGCGTGAGCTGCGCGGACGGCGCATCATCAAAATAGAGCGCCAGATCGACCCCGGCACGCTGTAAATTGACGTTGTCGTTCCCGGTCAGGATGGTCAGTGAAATGGACGGGTAGCGGCGGGTAAAGTCACCGAGCGCCGGAACCAGCCAGCACTGGGCGATAGAGGGCCGCGAGTAGACGGTGAGCGTCCCGAGAGCTCCTGATTCTTGATATCAAGAATTTCCTGGTTAAGCGTGTCCAGCGACGATTTCAGCGCCCAGAACACGCGTTTGCCTTCGTGGGTGAGTTCCACTTTGCGGTGCGAGCGGACAAACAGCTGAATGCCTAACTCCTCTTCCAGCTGATTAATCCGATGGCTGACGGCGCTGGGGCTTAATGACAGCTCGTCCGCCGCCAGCGCAAATGACTGATGTCGGGCCGCCACTTCAAAGGTATACAGCTTCGACAGCTGCCAGCCGTTGAGCAGCCGGTTTCTGACCTCGCGCTGGGGATCCATAATCGCCTCTTTCATCCTGATTTCTCTTCGCCAGAGTGTAAAAAAACCAGCGCTAAAAATCAGCATATAGGTGACACAGAGTGAATCATGTCGCATAAATGCAGAGTAATTAGACATAAATCACTCATTTGATTCAATCTGGCTCATGTGAGTGGGGATTTACATCGTTTGTCAGACCCTGCCTTATTTTTGTCCAATAACCCAGGTTAATCACAGGGCAAGGTGAGTTATGCACTCTCAAATCTGGGTTGTGAGCACGCTGCTGATAAGCATCGTGTTAATCGTTTTGACCATCGTGAAGTTTAAATTCCACCCGTTTCTGGCACTGCTGTTAGCCAGCTTCTTCGTGGGTACGATGATGGGTATGGGGCCGCTGGATATGGTCAATGCCATTGAGAGCGGCATCGGCGGCACGCTGGGCTTCCTCGCCGCGGTTATCGGCCTTGGGACCATTCTGGGCAAAATGATGGAAGTGTCCGGCGCGGCCGAACGCATCGGCCTGACGCTGCAGCGCTGCCGTTGGCTTTCCGCTGACGTCATTATAGTACTGGTCGGGCTGATTTGCGGGATCACGCTGTTTGTGGAAGTGGGCGTGGTGCTATTGATTCCGCTGGCTTTTTCAATTGCCAAAAAGACCAATACCTCACTGCTGAAGCTGGCGATTCCGCTGTGTACGGCGCTGATGACGGTACACTGCGTCGTGCCGCCGCATCCGGCAGCGCTGTTCGTGGCCAACAAGTTAGGGGCGGATCTTGGCAGCGTGATTGTCTACGGTTTACTGGTAGGATTAATGGCCTCACTGATCGGCGGGCCGCTGTACCTCAAATTCCTCGGCAACCGTCTGCCGTTTAAGCCGGTACCGGCTGAGTTTTCCGACCTGAAAGTGCGCGATGAAAGTACACTGCCGTCGCTGGGCGCGACGCTGTTTACCGTTCTGCTGCCGATTGGCCTGATGCTGGTGAAAACCGTCGCGGAGCTGAACATGGCGAAAGGCAGTACGGTCTATACGCTACTGGAGTTTATTGGTAACCCGATCACCGCGATGTTTATTGCCGTCTTCGTGGCCTACTACATTCTCGGTCTGCGTCAGCATATCAGTATGGGGCGCTACTGACCCACACCGAAAACGGTTTTGGCTCCATTGCTAACATTCTGCTGATTATCGGCGCTGGCGGCGCGTTCAACGCTATCCTCAAGAGCAGCGGGCTGGCGGACACCCTTGCGCTGCTCCTCTCGAACATGCATATGCACCCGATTCTGCTGGCCTGGCTGGTGGCGTTAATCCTGCATGCCGCGGTGGGCTCCGCCACGGTGGCGATGATGGGCGCGACGGCAATCGTGGCACCAATGCTGCCGCTCTACCCCAACGTTAGCCCGGAGATCATTGCCATTGCCATCGGTTCCGGCGCTATTGGCTGCACGATCGTCACCGATTCCCTCTTCTGGCTGGTGAAGCAGTACTGCGGCGCCACTCTGAATGAGACGTTCAAATACTATACGACCGCGACATTTATCGCGTCCGTGATTGCACTGGCTTGCACATTCCTGCTTTCCTTTATTATCTAGCGCAAAAGAGACTGACTATGGAAAACATTCAAACACTTATCGCCCAGTATCCTTTAGTGGAAGACCTGGTCGCTCTCAAGGAGACGACCTGGTTTAACCCTGGCACCTCCTCTCTTGCGGAGGGTTTACCGTACGTTGGCCTGACCGAGCACGATGTTCAGGATGCCCATGCTCGTCTGACGCGCTTCGCGCCGTATCTGGCGCAGGCATTCCCGGAAACCGCAGCCACCGGCGGCATTATCGAATCCGAGCTGGCCGCGATCCCGGCGATGCAAAAACGGCTGGAAAAAGAGTACGGGCAGCCTATCCGCGGAGCAATCCTGCTGAAGAAGGACAGCCACCTGCCGATTTCCGGATCAATTAAAGCGCGTGGCGGTATTTATGAAGTGCTGACCCACGCGGAAAAACTGGCGCTGGAAGCCGGTCTGCTGACCACACAAGACGATTACAGCATTCTGCTTTCACCTGAGTTCAAACAGTTCTTTAGCCAGTACAGCATCGCGGTAGGCTCCACCGGCAACCTCGGCATGTCGATTGGCATTATGAGCGCCCGTATCGGCTTTAAGGTGACGGTGCATATGTCTGCCGACGCGCGCGCGTGGAAAAAAGCCAAACTGCGCAGCCACGGCGTGACGGTCGTGGAGTATGAAGAAGATTACGGCGTGGCGGTTGAGCAGGGTCGTAAGGCGGCTGAATCCGATCCGAACTGTTTCTTTATCGATGATGAAAATTCCCGCACGCTGTTCTTAGGCTATGCGGTCGCGGGCCAGCGTCTGAAGGCGCAGTTTGCCCAGCAGGGACGCGTGGTGGATGCCGACCATCCGCTGTTTGTGTACCTGCCGTGCGGCGTCGGCGGCGGTCCTGGCGGCGTGGCGTTTGGCCTGAAGCTGGCGTTTGGCGATAACGTACATTGCTTCTTCGCCGAGCCAACCCATTCACCTTGCATGCTGCTGGGGATTTATACCGGGCTGCACGATACCATTTCCGTGCAGGACATCGGCATCGATAACCTGACGGCGGCGGATGGCTGGCGGTGGGCCGCGCGTCCGGCTTTGTTGGCCGGGCGATGGAACGCCTGCTCGACGGTCTGTACACCCTCGACGATCAGACGATGTACGACATGCTGGGCTGGCTGGCGCAGGAAGAAGGGATTCGTCTTGAGCCGTCGGCGCTGGCCGGGATGGCTGGTCCGCAGCACGTTTGTGCCTCCACGGATTACCAGCAGATGCACAGCTTCAGCGCAGAGCAGCTCAATAACGCCACCCATCTGGTATGGGCGACCGGCGGCGGTATGGTGCCGGAAGCCGAAATGGCGCAGTACCTGGCGAAAGGGCGCTAAGCCGCGCTCATCTCAAGCAGCATCGCCGTTATTGCGCGATGCTGCTTTATCACAATTGTGCCACTTATCCCGCCATTGTGGCATCGCAGGTCAAAGCGTATTGCCGCGCGTCACACTCCATTCTCCTGCTTCCCCGGCATTAAAACGGCGTCGATATACTCCGGTCTACCTCGTACCTCTACGATAAACCGGAGAACACAATGCAACAGGCTGATAAATCTGTTGGCCGGGGCGGCTTCACCCTGCTCATCTGGGTGCTGCTTTTGCTTCTCGGCTGCGTGCTGTTTTTCTTTTCGCTCGATCGGCAAATTGTTTCTATCCTCAAAACCACGCTGATGCAGGAACTGGGGCTGGATAACAGCGATTATTCGGTGCTGATCAGCGCCTTTATGATCCCTACACCTTCATGTATTTCTTCGTCGGCGGCATCGTCGACCGCTTCGGCAGCCGTTACGTGCTGTGCGCGCTGATGGTATTGATGTCGCTCGCCACGCTGATTACCGGCCTTTCCCACTCGATGATCGGTCTCATTACAGGCCGCGTTTTACTGGGGCTGGCGGAATCCGGGATTGTGCCCGCGCTGACGCTGGCGGTTTTCACCTGGTTTCGCGCCGAGCAGCGGGCGTTTGCCTTCCAGTTAACCAATATCATTCAGTCGCTGGGGTTGATCATCGCCCGCCGTTCGTGGCATGGGTGACGCTGTCCACCGGCTGGCGTTGGGCGTTTTTTATTCCGGCAATGGCCGGCGTGGTGGTGGGCATTCTGTGGTTTATCTCCAGCCGCAAAACGCCGCCAGCGGCGGAAGATGTGGTGCAGGATACAGCTGCTGGCGTACCGCTGGTTGAGCGCTACAAAATGGTGCTCACCTCAAAGCCTATCTGGGCGCTGCTGATCGCGCGCCTGCTGACCGACCCGTTCTGGTTCTTCTACCAGTACTGGCAGGTGGGATTTATGCAGGAGAAAATCGGCCTGACGCTGGCGGAAGTGGGCAAGCTGATGTGGCTGCCGCCGCTGGTTGCCGTGTTCGGCGTACTGGCGGTATGCTGGGCTTCAGACCGTCTCGTCGCACGCGGTATGGACGCCACTCGCGCCCGTTTAACCATCATCTGGTCGGTAACCTGCCTCGCGCCGCTGGTGTTCCTGCTGCCGTCCATCAGCAATGCCTGGGCCGCTGTCGCCATCATGACGGTGATTAATTTTATGTGTACCGCCTGGCTCAGCATGGCAACCATCATGATGGGTGGTCTGGCCCCGCGCGTGGCGATTGCCACCGCCATCGGCGTGATGAGCGCGCTGGGCGGCGTCACCTCGATTATCTTTAATGGCTTTGTCGGTTCCATCATCGACCACTTTGGCTACTCGATGCCGATTTACGCCGGTGCGACGCTGCATCCAATTGGCGCACTGGTGCTGGCCGCCTTTTTCTTACGTCGTAAAAAATCCTTTATTGCTCGTCCGGAGACTGTCTGATGACTGATATCGTTGTTGCGCCTGTGGCAGACGCCTGCGCAGATTTCACCGTACTCTATTGCCTGATAAACCACGAAAACCACCAGTTCGCCGCCTGGTATGACGCGGCTCACCGCATCACCGTCGGCCAGCGTCGTCTGCCCGATGGCCCATGGAAGATATTTCAACCGCAAGGTTTCTGGTTGCCTGAGCGCGAACGTTACGCCCATATAACGGATTTCGATTCCCACAATTACCTGACGATGGCCGTCGATAGCGCCGGATATCTGCATCTTTCCGGCAATATGCATGTCGATCCGTTAATTTATTTCCGCAGCCGCCAGCCGCTGGATGTCACTACGCTGGAGTGCGTTCCGGCGATGACCGGCGAACGGGAAGCGCGCGCCACCTACCCGGTGTTCTTTAAGGACGTGCAGGGGCGGTTGCTGTTCCGCTACCGCGATGGCTGTAGCGGCAACGGCGACGATCTGTACAACATTTTTGACACCGAACGCCAGCAGTGGTCACGCCTGTTAGAAACGCCGCTGCTGAACGGTGAAGGGGCGCGCAACGGCTACGCCCGCCAGCCGCTGCTGGGGCCGGACGGCTACTGGCATATGGTGTGGATGTGGCGCGAAACGCCGCACTGCGAAACCAACAATAATCTCTCCTACGTGCGCAGCCGTGACCTGCAACGCTGGGAGAAATCAGACGGTACGCCGCTCACGCTACCGATCGCCCGCCACCAGGGTGAAATTGTCGACGACGCCGGGATCGGTGGCGGGTTAATCAACATGGTGCAGGAGGTGGGTTTCGATAACGACGCCCGCCGGTGCTGATTTACCATCGTTATGATGATCGGGGGCTATCGCAGGCCTATCTGGCGCGCCCGGATGGCAAAGGCAGCTGGCAAAAAGCACAGGTCAGTCAGTGGGATTTTCGCTGGGACTTCAACGGCGGCGGATCTATTCCGCCAGATGTCACGCTCAGCGCGCCGCGAGCGATTGGCGACGGGAAAATGGAAGTGGAATGGACCTCGACGTGGGCCGGAAGCGGCGTGTGGATTATTGATGACCGGACGCTAACCGTTGTGGCTACTCGCCCGCTCACGCCGCCGCTGCCAGTCGAACAATGGCAACCCGGCAGAACGTTGCGCCACAGGCGGAAGTGCAACTGGTGGCCGCGCAGAACAGCGATTACAGCCCACAAAACCGCTATTGGTTGCGCTGGGAAGCGCTGCCTATTTTCCGCGACGTGCCGCACGAGGCGAAAACCGGATCCACGCAATTAGAAGTGATAGAAGTGCAGCTCTAAAAAAGCGCGCCAGCCGGGACAGTGGCTGGCGCGTATTCTTTCGCATCAGGCGTTCGCCAGCTGCTTCGCCTTCTCTTCTTCTTCCTGCTGAGCCTGCTGCGTTTCCAGCATTTTCTTCTCATACACCTTGAAGAACGGGTAGTAGATCGCCAGCGAAATAAAGAAACAGATAAACACCAACCCGCAGGCAATCAGGTTCCAGTTGGTGGTGATCAGCGCCCCAGCGGGGCCGGAATGGTAAACGGCGGCTTGACCATCATGCGTGGAATCAGCCCGCTGATGGTAAAGAGATATACCACCACCGTGTTGACCATCGGCGCCAGAATGAACGGCACAGCCAGAATCGGGTTCATGACGATCGGCGCGCCGAAAATCATCGGCTCATTGATGTTGAACAGGCCGGGAATGAATGAAAGTTTGCCCAGTGATTTCAGATAGATAACTTTCGAGCGAATAAACAATACCACCAGCGCCAGCGTGGAGCCGGTACCGCCCATCTGCGCATACCACTGGAAGAACTGCTCGGTGAAGATATTCGGCAGGTCGTACGCGCTGGTCCCAGCCTGGAACAGCTCCATATTCTGCACGATCGCCTGGTCCCACAGTGGACGAATCAGCGGCCCATTACCGCATGGCCGTGAATCCCAAACACCCAGAACAGGTCAATAAAGAACTGCGTGACGATACCGCCGAACAGGTTAGTACCGGTCATAAAGCCCTTCAGCGGCATGATGATGTAGCTGATGATGGCGTTAATATCGATATTCAGGAAGTGTCGCGGTACCCAGAAAATCAGCACCACCGCCAGCGTCGGAAAGAGCGCCGAGAAGGAGCTGGCCACCACCGGCGGCACGCCTGCCGGCATCTTAATTTCAATATTACGGACTTTAATAAAGCGATAGATTTCAATGGCAATCAGTGAGGAAATGATCGCCCCAAATAGCCCCTGCGAACTGAGCGAGGCCACGGGAATATAGCGCCCGGATATCGCATCGCCGGCCACGGTGACGCCCTCTTTAATATTCACCGGCACAATCATCAGCAGCGTAGCGAGCATCGCCAACAGTCCGCTGGTCACGTCGTTGAGTTTATAGCTTTTCCCCAAAAACGAACCGATGGTAAACGCGGCGTACAACGACATCAGGCCGACGGTAAAGCGGAAAGGGACGTCAAGAATATCGCGCCATGGCGCAATAAAATCCATGTATCCTTTAATCGGAATATTAAGCAGAATAACGAAAAATGACCCGACAATCGTCAGCGGTAAAATAGAGATTAAGCCGTTTCGAATCGCCTGCATGTGGCGCTGGTTGCCAATCGCATTGGCTACCGGCAACATTTTTTCAGCCAGCCGTTCAAAGAAAGACATGTTAATCCTCCTGGAAACCGTTATTGGCAATCACCGTGGCGAACCACTGCCCGGATTTTTTGAGCGACCGCTGCTGGGTCGCTAAATCAAGACGGTAGAATCCATAGCGATTTTTATAGGCGTTTTGCCACGACCAGCAGTCAATAAACGTCCACATGTGGTAACCCAGGCAGTTGCTGCCGTCGGCCATCGCCTGATGGAGATATCCCAGATGTTCTTTCAGGAATGCAATTCGGTAATCGTCCTGTACCTGCCCGTTCACCATAAATTGCTCTTCGTCCTGAATACCAATGCCATTTTCAGAGACGAACCACGGTAAATTGCCATAGCGTTCTTTCACCACCATGGCGATGTCATAAAGTGCCGCAGGGTAAATCTCAATACCGCGCGAGGTATTCATCCTGCGTCCCGGCATAATGTATTCTTCGAAGAAACGTTCCGGAACAAAACCGTGTGTTTCTGCCAGTGGCGTTTCACGTGCTTTTACACGGCGGGGACGGTAGTAATTGATGCCCAGCAGATCGATACGCGTGTTGGCAATCAATGCGCAATCTTCCGCTAAATATTCCGGCAGTTGGTCATGTTCGCGCAAAATAGCCACCAGCTCTTCCGGATAGCGCCCCAGTAAAACAGGCTCGTTGATGCTGCGGGTATAAAAGAGGTCGGCCATCGCCGCGGCCTGCAAATCTTCCGGTGAGTCGCTGCGCGGGTAGACCGGAATAACGTCCATAATAATGCCAATCTGCCCGGCCAGGCCCAGCTCGCGCCACGCCGCCACCGCTTTGCAGTGCGCCAGTACAATATGGTGCAGCACCTGGGCCGCGCGGCGAAAATCCGTGACATAAGGATAATGGCGAGGGTGTAAATACCCGGCTTCCGCCGGAATTAACGGTTCATTGAAGGTAAACCAATAACGCACGCGATCGCCGAAGAGTTGATAGCAAATACGCGCATAACGGGCAAAGGCATCAATTACTTCACGATTTTCAAAACCGCCCTTTTCCTGCAGCGCCATTGGCATATCGAAGTGATAGAGATTAATAAAAGGCTCAATGCCTTGCGCGTGTAATTCATCAATCACCGCGTTATAAAACGCGACCGCCTGCTGATTCACCTCGCCGTCGCCATCGGGAATCAGACGTGACCAGGAAATAGAGGTGCGAAATGAGTTCAGGCCAATGTCTTTGGCACGTTGAATGTCTTCCCGATAATGCTGATAAAACGTCGAGGTATCATCCGTCGTGACGCCCTGAAAAAAACGCTCGTTAAAGTGGTGCGAAGCATAATCCCAGATATTATCGCCTTTGCCGTCGCCGGAAATACGGCCTTCAGACTGGGTCGCGCTGGTCGCCGTCCCCACCAGAAATTATCAGGAAAACGATATTCCATAGTCGCGGTCCTTATTGTGCTTTGGCTAATAAAGACAGCGCATGATCCAGAACTTTATCGCCCTGCATCGAGCCATATTGCATCATATCAATGGCAGCCACCGGTACCCCTTGCGGCTCAGCGACGGCAGATAAACGCTGAAGCTGGAATTTCACCTGCGGGCCTAACAAAATAACGTCGGCATCCTCGATAATTTGATCGAATTCAGAAACCGGGACGGCGGTAATGTCCACATCAATATCGCGACTGGCGGCAGATTGTTTCATTCTTTCTACTAACATACTGGTCGACATGCCCGCAGCGCAGCATAAAAAGATCTTTTTCATCATTTTCCCCTGGCGTTATATGCGTGGTTTTCCGCAAAAATGCGGCTAAATATATTCTGCGTAGTCGGCCAGGAGGCGGCAAGTGAAGGCAGGCACAAAACCGATTTATATCGCTGGTACTTTTGTTGTTTTAAATGAGAGAAAAGATAATTTATTGCTCATAAACAGCAAGATAGGAATGTTACTTTTATTTTCTGCCGTGTTATTTTTATTCGTTTTTATGCGTTACCTCCCACTCTGGTCAGCTAGCGGCATTGATTCGGCGAAACACCAAACTGACGACGAAAGGCACGAGAAAAGTAGCTCACGTCGCCAAATCCACAACGCGAGGCAATCTCGTTCACCGAGTCACTGGTAAAACGCAGCTGATAGCGTGATTGCAGCAGCCGCAGGCGGGCGAGATACTGCTGTGGTGAAACACCGGTGTAGTCGCTAAAACCGCGCTGTAAGGTGCGCCTGGAGAGACTGAACGTCTGGCACAACGCGTCCAGATCGAGCGGTTGCTGCCATTGACCGTTCAGGTGAATCAACACCTGGCTGATGCGGTCTGCGCTGGAATGAAACTCCTGCGTTTTGTAGCGCCAGAGGTTTAGAGTGTGCAGCACTTCAAGAAAAATCATCTCCTTGTGGCTTTCAGCCAGTATTGGGTCGCTAAATTCCTCTGCCTTATGGCTGGCCAGACGGTCAAATACGCGCTGCATAATGCCGATGTCCAGTTGCCAGACGTTACTTTCCCCTCCTGCGGCAACAAATAATCGATATGCTTGATAAAGTTGAAGCTGTCGCGCCCCAGATAAAGCAGGTTGACCTGCTGCAAATCCTTCATCTCTTCGAACAGGTGATAGTCCTGACGATTCAGGTAACACAGCGTGCCGCTGCTCAGGAGGTAGGGTTTTTCATTGATGACATGAATTCCGCTACCGCTACCCACCAGAAACAGTTCGCAGTATTCATGGCTATGCTCGTGGCTGATGCTTTTCTCCGGATGCCAGAAATGAAAGACCACGCTCTCCTGCGGATGGCGAAAGTGGGTATCACGGGGTAGCACAAGCGACATAGACACTCCTGGCGGGTTTTCACTCAGAGTGATAGTGATACCAGAATGACCAAAAGGTACCTTGACCTGTTTGCCACCCGGTAACGGCAGTTGGCAAACAGAGAAAGCTTATCGGCTCTGATTTAACATCACCATTAATTCCATCGGCGAGCGGCGCTGTTTAAGCAAGTCGCGCATGGCCTTCATATGCGGCGCGCTATGGGTGAAGAAATGACGATAGCCCGCGCAAAGCGCGCTTTTGCCGTCAGATATACGATGTTTGGGGCAGTCGCCCTGGCAAAAACGCAGCACTGAACACTGGCGGCACAACGCCGTTAACCCACGCTGCTTTTGCTGGCCAAAGTCGTCTACTTCCGGCCTGGCGTTCAGAGTTTGTAGCGTCTGCTGGTGAATATTGCCCAGAAGGTATTCGGGGGAAACGTAGTGATCGCACTGGTAGAGATCGCCGTTAGCCTCCAGCGCAAAAGCGTGGCCGCAGGTTTCGCTGAACGCGCACATTTGCGATGGATAACCGCTCCACACACCGAGCGTCGAATCAAACAACTGGATATACACTCGACCAATATCTTCACGTACCCAGAGATCGAATACACCGGTCAGAAAGACGCCCCATGCCTCCGCGCTAACCGATTCCGCAGTGAGTTTGCCGGACTCATCGCACTCCACCAGCGGAATAAATTGTACGAACGGCGTGCCGAGCTCGCGCAGATAGCGGTACAGGTGCTGTGGTTGCTGGCTATTGAGGCTGTTAACTACCACCAACAGGTTAAACTCAACGCGATATTGCACCAGCATATCAATGGCTTTCACCACTTTGTGATGGGAGGGCTTACCGCTGCGGTTGACGCGGAAGGCGTCGTGGAGATCGGCGGGACCGTCCAGCGAAATCCCAACCAGCCAACCGTTTTCACTAAAAAAACGACACCATGCATCGTTGAGCAGCAGGCCGTTGGTCTGGAACGCATTGTGGATCTGCTTACCGTTGGCATATTGCTTTTGCAGCGCCAGCGCGCGCTGGAAAAATGCCAGCCCGCACAGCGTGGGCTCCCCGCCCTGCCAGGCAAAGATCACCTCCGGCCCGGCTGCGCCGCGATGTGCTGGCTGATAAAACGCTCCAGCGTGGCGTCATCCATCATCGGTTGTTGCGGTTTTTCAATGTAGAAGCAGTAGCGGCAGTTGAGGTTACAGCGAGAGCTGGCCGGTTTGGCCATTACCTGACATCCTGTCATGTAAAATCCCTGATAAAAATAATAAGTTGGCGAATATGAGTAACAGCAAACAATATTGCGAGTGATAACACCGCGAGGGAGATCAAAAATTTGTCACGCACCACCCGCGGCTGCGCAAAATCGTTCTGTGTGACATCCATGATGTTGCGGTTACGGGTGTACTGCCAGAGGATAAGCGCGACGATCGCCAGCACGACGATTGAAATCCAGAACAGCATACCGGCCTGATGCCAGTTGTGCTTCAGGGCCAGCGCCATCAGCGCGCCATAGCCCAACAGCGTGCGAAACCAGGCCAGCGAGGTGCGTTCGGGCTGTAGCCCGGATCCGCCTGACGACGGGCTTTACGGCTATCCGGCATACAACACCAGCAGCATGACGACCGCCGCCACAAATACCAGCATCATGCTGATCACCAGCAAACTGCGGGTATAGGGCAAATCTTCCTTCAGGCGCATCGCCTTTTCATTGCGTAGCCAGCGTAAATAACCATAGATCGCCAGGCCGCCGGCAAACAGACACAACATCAGGGCCAGCGCCTCACGAATGGCTGGTGTGGCGAAGTCTGGCGCCAGCTGGTCAAGCCCGACGCCCGCGGCGAGAAAACCCAGCGAGGTGCGGATCCAGGCGAGAAAGGTGCGTTCGTTAGCCAACGAGAAGCGGTAGTCGGGCGCTTCTCCGAGGCGGGAAATTTTCATGACGGTTCCTTGTGATCGCAATAGTCAGCGGCATAACCTTAACGCAATTGGTGCCACTGCGCCGCTGAGTTTTCCATTAATATGCTGATAATACACCCATAATCAACACGCCTGCGTCTCAACATTCCCGTAATTTTCACGAGCCGAGCGGAATACCGCATCGTTTGGATGATGACGCTTTGATAAGGCGTTTTCGCTTTAATGTGGCTATCGCATTGAACCAGGAGAGAAAAAAGAAGCCAGCGCCGGGAAGACGCTGGCAAGGTTGGGTTAGTGCAGTTCCGGCCAATACCCTTTGTTGGCCTCAATCAAATCATCAAGGATAGCCTTCGCCACCGAGGCGCTCGGCACGGTTTTCGACAGCGTTATCGCCTGCCACAACTTCTGGTATGAGCGCTGCTCCCAGGCATCCACCACCAGTTTTTCCACCATCACCTGCTGGCTCATCATCCCTTTCTGGAAGTGCGGAATATCGCCCACCGTCAGCGGCTCCGGACCGTTGTGGCCCACCTGGCAGGGGATTTCCACCATCGCATCGGCGTCAAAGTTATGAATCGCGCCGTTGTTAGGGACAATCAGCAGCATCCGCTCCTGGGTGTTGAAGGCGATGGCCGCGGCCAGATCGACGATATAAGAGGCATGTTCGTCAATTTCCAGTTCCCCTGCGGAAGCATCGCCTGCCGCAATAATGGCCCGACAAGCATTGAAAACATGCTTTTCACGGTGATCCATCACCTCATTGGCGCGGGTACGCTCTGGGTTTGAATGGGCGACCACGTAGTCCGGGAACAGGTAGTATTTCAGATAGGTGTTCGGCAATGTGTCAGGGTCAAGCAAGCATGCATCCTTCATTTTCACAAAAGTGTCGTTCCAGCTCGCTTCCGTTGGCGGCACGTCTGTTTGCGGGACATAGCCATATTTTTCAGTATGTTCCCGCAGCACAGGCATCAGGTTGTTGCCCTGTAAATCTTCAATCGATGTCCACCAGCCAAAATGGTTGAGGCCGTAATAGCGCGTACGCAGCTGTTTGCGATCCTCGAGGCCCGCTATCTGCGCAAAGCGGCTTTCAATACCAATAGGCATATCGCAGATATTGAGGATTCTGGCGTTTGGACGCAGACGGTTCGTCGCTTCCGCCACAATCGCCGCCGGGTTGGAGTAGTTCAGCATCCAGGCGTTCGGCGAGTATTTTTCCATATAATCCACCAGCTCCAGCACGCCGCCGATGGAACGCATGCCGTAGGCAATCCCGCCCGGACCGCAGGTTTCCTGGCCCAGCACGCCGTGGCGCAGCGGAATTTTTTCGTCTTTTTCACGCATTGGGTATTTACCCACGCGGATGTGCGCCATCACAAAATCGACATCGGTAAAAGCCGTTTCCGGGTCCGTGGTGTAGCTGAATTCGATATCCGGCGCTTGCTCATTGAGAATCACTTTACAGGCCTCAGCGATCGTCTCCTGGCGCGCGCCATCGTTGTCGTAAAATTTCAGCGATCGCAGTGGAAACCGCTGCTGGTTTGCCAGCAGCATTAAAACAATACCTGGGGTGAAGGTGCTGCCGCCACCTGCGATAACAACTGAGAACTTCTTCATGATACTGCCTCCGTCATGGTAGGTTTTTCGATCGCTGATGCGTCTTTCATCAACGTTTCTATCTGGTCACGAATTTGCGGGACATGCAGGCCAACAATGACCTGAATCGCATTGCCATGGCGTACGACGCCATGCGCACCCAGCGCTTTAAACACCTCGTCGCCTTGCGTATTTGTCATATCGGCTAGCGTGATACGCAGCCGTGTCGCACAGTTGTTGAGGCTCACAATATTGGCGGGGCCGCCAAGCGCCTGCAGATATCCCGCAGCCTGATCAACCTGCGTCGTCCGGGCATGTGCAGCCTTATAGTCGGCTTTGGTATAGAGCTTAATCTCGCTGTCCTCACGGCCAGGCGTCTTCAGGTTGAAACGCAGGATCAGCGTGCGAAATACCACGAAATAGATCACGGTGAAGCACAATCCAATCCCCACCTGAGTGAAAATCATTGAGGCATGGTTGTGGAACATCGGGATCCAGTCCTGCGGCAGCAGGGTATCAATCAGGCCTCCCCCATATTTCCCACCACGCCGCACATGTACATCACCGTCGCCATCGTGGCCGCCAGTACCGCATGAACGGCGAATAACATGGGTGAGATAAACAGAAAGGTGAATTCCAGCGGTTCGGTTACGCCAACCAGTACAGCGGTTAATACCGCAGGAATAAGTAACCCGGCGATTTTTTTACGATTTTCTGGCGCGGCAGTGTAATAAAGCGCAAGGGCGATACCCGGCGTACCAAACATTTTCGAATTCCCAAACAGGCCGAAACCGCCCTCAGGGAATAATGTCTTTAACGGCGTGGTCGTCTGGCTGAATTCCAGCAGATGATTTGCCCAATAAACCTGAATGCCGCCTTCTACTGCCGCAGGCCCAAACATGAAGGGACCATAAACAAAGTGATGCAGACCCGTGGGGATCAAAATACGCTCAAGAAAGGTATAAACCCATACGCCCAGCGATCCAGCGGTGCGTAGAAAAGTTTGTAGCGATTCAATGCCCATCTGGACCTTTGGCCAGCCAAGCAGCGTGAGCCAGGCACAGGGAATCATCGCCAGGAAGGCAACCATCACAACGAAAGAAGATCCCTGGAATATCCCAGGAAAACCGGCATCTGTTTATCGAAATAACGATTATGCAATGCCGTGACAATACCAGAAATAACAATACCACCAATAATACTGGTATCGAGTGTTTTAATCCCGGCAATCATCGTTAACCCACTCCCGGCAGTGGGCTCAAGAGAAAAATCAACGCCGAAAAATCCGCCCAGGTCGTCCCCATAACGTTAATAAAATAGTTCCAGGCTAAAAAACTCACCAACACGGCCAGACAGGCACGCGCCTGAGCCTTATTAGCAAGACCAATTGGCAATCCAACAGCAAAAACCAAAGCCATATTTCTGAATACTGTCCAACCGCCATCACCAATAACATGCACAATTTGTGCGAATAGTGAATCTGGCGCTGTTAATGCCTCACCAACAAATGTTGGATTTTGTAACAAAATAGAAATACCAACAACAATACCAGCAAAGGGAAATAAGAGGACCGGGTGAACATTGCCCCCCAAAGCGTTGTACTTGACTAAGCATTTTTTAATCCTTATATATTACGCATTAATCCACCGTAAGATTAATAATCCGCAAGACAGCACAGCGACGATAAACACTCGGGAAAATTAAATATATTGCTAAAAAAATCTTTGTGACGCAGTTCATGATTTTATTTGGCTAAACCTGTATAGATTTTTTCGTTTTCGCAGACAGGAAAAAAACCGTTATGAGCCTGAAACACATAAAGTCTTTTTGTTACATGGCATTACACATAAAACACACACGGTTTATGCCAGGAGGAGAGGTCTAGTTATGATCTACAAATCCATTGCTAACCAGCTCAGGATTCGCATTGGCACAGCGGAATATGCCATCGGTAGCGCTCTGCCCGGCGAGCACAAACTTGCAGAAGAGTTTTGTGTTTCAAGAATGACTATTCGCAAAGCCGTTGATTTATTAGTCAGTTGGGGACTCGTTTTTCGTAAGAATGGTAGTGGTACTTATATTTCCCATAAAAATGTTTATCCGGGAACGGAAAATCTCGCTGGATTTTTTGAGTCGATGAAAACACTTAATGATAACTTAACCAGCCAGGTTCTTATTTTTCAGATTCAGCCAGCGACAGAAGCGATTGCATTGCAATTAAAAATGCCTGCAGGTAATAATGTTTATTACTCCCGGAGAATGCGTTTTGTGAATGGTACGCCATTAATGTTAGAGGACAGTTATATGCCAGTGCACCTTTTCCGCAATCTCTCTGTATCCCACCTGGAAGGGTCAAAATTCAGATATATTGAGGAAAGCTGTCGTGTCGGAATTAGTGGCAACTATGAATGTTTAACTCCCGTACTGGCAGACAGTTATATAGCTGAACTGCTTCAGGTAAAAGAGAACTCGCCAATACTTTGCATTACCTCCTTAACCTACAGCGAGAAAAATGAGTTTATTAACTACTCAATTATGTATCGTAATACCAGTGAATATCGTATCGATCATTATGCTTAGGCCGCATGCAACGCAGACGGCCTAAGCTGCCAGGGTTAGCGCAGTTCCGGCCAATATCCTTTGTTGGCTTCAATCAAATCATCAAGGATAGCCTTCGCCACCGAGGCGCTCGGCACGGTTTTCGACAGCGTTATCGCCTGCCACAACTTCTGGTATGAGCGCTGCTCCCAGGCATCCACCACCAGTTTTTCCACCATCACCTGCTGGCTCATCATCCCTTTCTGGAAGTGCGGAATATCGCCCACAGTCAGCGGCTCCGGACCGTTGTGGCCCACCAGGCAGGGGATTTCCACCATCGCATCGGCATCAAAGTTATGAATCGCACCGTTGTTAGGGACAATCAGCAGCATCCGTTCCTGGGTGTTGAAGGCGATGGCCGTGGCCAGATCGACGATATAAGAAGCATGCTCATCAATCTCTAAATCGCCCGCAGAGGCATTGCCGGCGTCGATAATCGCCCGGCAGGCGCTGAACACGTTCTTCTCGCGGTGATCCATCACTTCATTGGCGCGGGTACGTTCCGGGTTGGAGTGCGCCACCACGTAGTCCGGGAACAGGTAGTATTTCAGGTAGGTGTTCGGCATGGTGTCCGGATCCAGCGCCTGCACATCTTTTGCCTTCGCAAAGGTATCGTTCCAGCTGGCTTCGGTATGTGGATCGTTTGATGGCGGAATATAGCCGTATTTAGCGACATGTTCGCGTAATTTAGGCATTAAATCATTGCCTTCTAAATCCTCAATCGATGTCCACCAGCCAAAGTGATTCAGACCATAGTAGCGAACGCGCATCTGTTTACGATCCTGAAGGCCGACAATCTGTGCCATTCGTCCTTCAATACCGATAGGCATATCGCAGATATTGAGGATTCTGGCGTTTGGACGCAGACGGTTCGTCGCTTCCGCCACAATCGCCGCCGGGTTGGAGTAGTTCAGCATCCAGGCGTTCGGCGAGTATTTTTCCATATAATCCACCAGCTCCAGCACGCCGCCGATGGAACGCATGCCGTAGGCAATCCCGCCCGGCCCGCAGGTTTCCTGGCCCAGCACGCCGTGGCGCAGCGGAATTTTTTCGTCTTTTTCACGCATCGGGTATTTGCCCACGCGGATATGCGCCATCACAAAATCGACATCGGTAAAAGCCGTTTCCGGGTCTGTGGTGTAGCTGAATTCGATATCCGGCGCCTGTTCCTTGAGAACAATTTTGCACGCCTCGGCGATCACTTCCTGGCGAGCGCCGTCGTTGTCATAAAACTTCACTGAGCGGAGTGGAAAACGATCCTGATTCGCCAGCAACATCAGGACGATACCGGGTGTAAATGTGCTGCCGCCGCCTGCGATAACAACTGAGAATTTTTTCATGATACTGCCTCTGTCAGAGTGGATTGTTCGGTCGGAGAAGATGCTTTCATTAACATTTCGAGCTGATCGCGCACCTGGGGAACGTGCAGGCCAACAATGACCTGAATCGCGTTGCCGTGACGCACAACACCGTGTGCCCCAGCGCTTTAAAGACGTCATCCGTTTGCGTTTTCGCCATGTCCTTCAGCCCAATACGCAGTCGGGTTGCACAGTTGTTGATGCTTTCGATATTGGCTGCGCCGCCCAGCGCCTGCAGGAAACCGGTGGCCTGGCCCAACTTAACGTCAGAGGCGGCGCTGGTTTTACCGCGTGCGGCCTGATAGTCGGCTTTGCTGTAGAGCTTAATTTCGCTGTCTTCGCGGCCCGGTGTTTTGAGGTTGAAACGCAGGATGAGCGTCCGGAAGACCAGGAAGTAGAGCACAGTGAAGCAGAGCCCAATGCCTATCTGGATAAACATCATCGAGGCATGGTTATGGAACATCGGGATCCAGTTCTGCGGCAGGAATTGGTCCAGCAGACCGCCGCCCATATTCCCCACCACGCCGCACATGTACATCACCGTCGCCATCGTCGCGGCCAGAACGGCGTGAATGGCAAACAGCAGAGGAGAGATAAAAAGGAACGTAAATTCCAGCGGTTCAGTGATGCCCACCAGTACCGCCGTCAGCGTTGCCGGGATCAGCAGACCCGCCACTTTCATCCGGTTTTCAGGCGCAGTCGTGAAGTACATGGCCAGCGCAATCCCCACGGAACCAAACACTTTGGAGTTACCGTGCAGCGCGAATCCACCTTCAGGGAACAGCGCTTTCAGCGGTTCAGTGCTTTGGCTGAAGGCCTGCAGATGCTCCGCCCAGTAGACCTGGATACCGCCTTCAACAACGGCTGGCCCAAAAATAAATGGCCCATAGACAAAGTGATGAAGCCCGGTTGGGATAAGAATGCGTTCAAGGAAGGTGTACACCCAAACGCCCAGCGCGCCCGCGCTACGCAAGAAGGCTTGTAGCGACTCAATCCCCATCTGAACTTTTGGCCAGCCGAGCAACGTCAGCCAGGCGCAGGGAATCATCACCAGGAAGGCGACGATCACCACAAATGACGAGCCCTGGAAGATGCCGAGAAACACCGGGAGAGGTTTGTCGAAATAGCGGTTATGGAGCGCGGTGACGATACCGGAAATCACGATCGCACCGATAATGCTGGTATCGAGCGTTTTGATGCCGGCAATCATGGTCAGGCCGCTGCCCGCTGTCGGATCAAGGGAGAAATCGACGCCGAAGAAGTGGCCCCAGGTCATCCCCATGGCGTTAATAAAGTAGTTCCACGTCAGGAAACTCACCAGCACCGCCAGGCAAGCTCGACCTTGCGCTTGTTTTGCCAGGCCAATGGGCAGGCCGACGGCAAAAATCAGGGGCATATTACGAAAGACCGTCCAGCCACCTTCTTCAATAATATGAACAATTTGAGCAAATAAATTATCAGGAGCAGTAAGCGCTTCACCGACAAACATCGGGTTGCGTAACATGATGGCGATACCCACCACAATCCCGGCAAAAGGAAACAGCAATACCGGGGTAAACATGGCGCCGCCAAAGCGTTGTATTTGACTGAGCATTGAGCAATCCTCATTTAACAACTCGTAGGGTAAGTGGCCTTGTTATGTTCATCTTCGGCCTGCTACGAGAATAAGAATTCGCCCTGCGGACAACATTCAGCCGGGTTGTGATTCGTGATCGCTTTCATGGTTTTAATTGGAGCAATGTTGTCTACTTTTTTGATAATTAATAGACATCTTCAGTCGCGCTATTTTTGATTTTTAGGCTGTAGCAGCCTAATTATCTGTAATGAATTAGTTTTAAATAAGAAACAGTGGTTCATTAATTTCGTTCCAGAGACGATAAGAGGTCTGGTTGTGATCTATAAATCCATTGCCGACAGATTGCGTTTACGGCTTAACTCATCAGATTTCAATATTGGTAGCCCGTTGCCGGGTGAGAAAAAGCTGGCGGAAGAGTTCGGCGTCGCGCGGATGACCATTCGAAAAGCCATCGACTTGCTCATTGAGTGGGGACTGGTTGTCAGACGGCACGGCAGTGGAACCTATGTGGCGCATAAAGATATTCACCATGAAACCACTAATCTCACCGGCCTGGCGGAGATACTGCGCCAACAAGGGAAAGAGGTGGCCAGCAAGGTTTTGATTTTTGAGATGATGCCCGCACCGCCAGCGATTGCCAGCCAGCTAAGAATTCAGATTAACGAACGGATCTATTTCTCGCGCCGGGTGCGCTACGTGGATGGTAAACCGCTGATGCTGGAGGACAGCTATATGCCGGTGAAGCTGTTCCGTAACCTGTCACTGGTGCATCTGGAGGGCTCTAAGTTTGATTACATTGAGAAAGATTGCGGACTCACCATCAGCGGCAACTATGAGAGCCTCGCGCCCGTGCTGGCCGATAAGCAGCTGGCGCAGTGCCTGAATGTCCCGGAACAGACGCCGCTGCTGCGTATCACCTCCCTTTCCTACAGCGACAGCGGCGAGTTTCTTAACTATTCCGTTATGTTCCGCAACGCCAGTGAATATCAGGTGGATTACCACCTACGTCGCGTGCAGGCCGTTAACCCATCCCCAGAACAATACCGCCAGCAGCTGAGGCGTGATAATGCGCAGGAACATCACCAGCGGATACACCGTGGCATAGGAGAGCGCGGCCGCGCCGCTGGTCGCGTGCAGGTTGTTGGCAAAGGCCAGCGCCGGAGGGTCGGTCATTGAACCAGCCAGCATGCCGCACAGGGTCAGGTAGTTCATTTTGGCGAAAATTCGCGCCAGAATGCCAACCGTCAGCAGCGGGATACCGGTGATGAAAATCCCGTAGCCAATCCAGCTTAGCCCTTCGCCGTGAATCAGCGTAGCAACAAAATCGCCGCCGGACTTCAGCCCCACCACCGAGAGGAACAGCACAATCCCCAGTTCGCGCAACGCCAGGTTAGCGCTCGGCGGCATAAACCAGTAGAGCTTGCCGATGCTGCCGATACGACCGAGGATCAGCGCCATAATCAGCGGCCCGCCCGCGAGCCCCAACTTCAATGCCACCGGGAAACCGGGAATAAATAGCGGCACGGAGCCAAGCAGTACGCCGAGTCCGATGCCGATAAACACCGGCAGCATCTGCACCTGCTGCAATTTCTGCTGCGCGTTACCCAGCTCTGACGCGACGGCATCGATCGCCGCAGGGCGGCCAACCAGATTGAGGATATCGCCAAACTGCAGGCTGGCATTGCTGCTGGCAACCAGCTCCACCCCGCACGATTCAGGCGCGAGATCACTACGTCATAGCGCTGCTTATAGTGCAGATCGCGGATTTTCTTGCCCAAAACCTTCTCGTTGGTCACAACGACCCTTTCCACCTTCAGGTCGGTCCCACGCGTCGACAGCGAGGTCTCCACCTCTTTACCGATCACCAGCTGCGCGTTATGCAGATCCGCCGCTTCCCCCACCAGGTGCAGCAGGTCCCCGGTTTCAATCAGCGTCGTCGGCGACGGCACCATCAGCGTTTCACCCCGTTTCAGCCGCGAACAGATGATGTTATCGCTGTTGATGACCGGGATATCCTGAATCGCCATGCGATTCAGGTTCGTATTTTCGACGCGAATATTGATGGTTTTGAGGTGCGAATGGCCGGAACCGGCCTGTTCGTCAAACTGTTGAGCCTCTTTTTCTACGTTAATACGAAAGAACAGGCGCACCAGCCACATGGTCAGCAAAATGCCACAGATACCAAACGGGTAGGCCATGGCATAGCTCATCCCCATTTGATCGACCACGCTGAACGGCTCGCCGAGATCGCGCAGTATTTGCTGCCCGGCCCCTAACGCGGGGGTGTTGGTGACCGCGCCGGAGAAAATGCCCAGCACCACGGGAAGCGGAATAGCGAAGATTTTATGCAGCACCGTGGTGACCAGACCACCGAGGATGACAATCAGAATAGCGAAGAGATTCAGCCGCAGGCCGGAGACGCGCAGCGAGGCAAAAAAACCAGGCCCCACCTGAATACCGATGGTGTAAACGAACAGAATCAGGCCGAATTCCTGAATGAAGTGCAGCATCGGGCTGCTCAGGGTAATCCCCGCCTGATCAACAAAGTGGCCGACGATAATCCCACCAAACAGCACGCCGCCAATGCCAAAACCAATGCCGCGAATTTTGATATTACCAATCCACAGTCCGACCACCGCCACCAGAGCCAGTACGCTGACCGTCAATGCTATATCACTCATAGTATGTTCCCTGTGAATAACATTAATAACACTATGGATTATGTCTGAGTTGTGGGGGTTGTATGTAGTGCGGCGCACATTACTCAGCCAAATGGGGCTCGCTATTCTGGCACCGCTTTTCCCTTAGCAGCGATCACCGGTTTGGACGGTTCGCCATTTTGTACAACCAGATAACAGGCGTAGCGAGATAGCTTCACGTCCCTCAATTCCCGCTGTGCTCCCGAGCCTATTTTCACCATTTCGAGGAGCTCCTCGAAATGGTCCTGAACCGCCTGACCACTGTTAATACATGCCTCAGTTGCCCGAACTAAAACCAGTGAAAAATGGCGAAATTCAGAGTATTCAAGCAACTTAGATAGCGCTCTAGCCGACCAGAACTCCATGCCGTTATCCCCGATTTGTTTTATTGCCTCAAAGGGTTGATGATCGTTCATCAAGGGAATAAATGTGGTGTCACGCGCAAAAAAAAGCCCCGATTTCTCGGGCTAATTGGGCAAATAGCGTTAGCTATTCAGTGCCGGGCGCTCGCTAATAGCGATGCGCTGCGGAGCGATAGCTTCCGGCTCGTTGCGGGTTAAATCGATATGCAGCAAGCCGTTAGTAAAGGTGGCACCGGAGACTTCCATATTTTCCGCGAGGGTAAAGCTCAGGCTAAAGGCTTGCATCACCAGCCCCTGATGCAGCCATTTGGTCTCTTTTTCCTGTGGCTGCGGCGTGCCCTTAACGGTCAGGCGAGTACCTTCCAGCTGTACGTCCAGATCTTCCTGACGGAATCCCGCTAACGCCAGCGTAATGCGGTAGTGGTTATCGTCGCTTTTTTCGATGTTGTACGGCGGGAAGCTCTGACCTTCGCTGCTGCTTTGCAGCGCATTCGCCAGTTTGTCGAAGCCGATCCATTGACGCAGCAGAGGGATAAATCGTAGTTACGCATTGTGTTTCTCCTTCTAAGAAGCGAGTAAATACCTTCCGGCTCCCAATCGGCAAGCCAGTTGATGCACAGGGCCGCGCGGACGGCCCGCAAGAATTAGTTAATTTCGATACGGCGCGGTTTGTTCGCTTCCGGAATCACGCGTTCCAGTTCGATATACAGCAGGCCGTTCACCAGGTTAGCGCCACGCACGTGGATGTTTTCCGCTAACTGGAATTTGCGTTCAAAGTTGCGCTCGGCAATACCTTGATAGAGATAAGTCCGTTCTTTTTGTTCTGCGGCATGCGCGCCTTTCACCACCAGCATGTTGTCCTGGGCGGTAATTTCCAGCTCGCTTTCGGCAAAACCGGCCACGGCAATCGCGATGCGATAGTGATTTTCGTCTACCAGTTCAACGTTGTACGGAGGGTAGCCGCCGTTGCTTTGCGTTTGATTGTTTTCTAACAGGTTGAACAGGCGATCAAAACCGATGGCAGAACGGTATAACGGGGATAAGTCGAAGTTACGCATAATCAAATAGCTCCTGAAAATCAGCGAGAAATAGTGGACCTTCCATCGTGGACAGGTCGTGAAGCCCGAACACCCCGCAGGCGTGTTCTTCCCGGCTACACCTATAAAATGAGGGGGAAAGAACCTTTTTCAAGCCCAGTGTCTGACTTTTTTTGCACTTTCCCGGAGAAGGCTTACACTGGGTGAGAGCACGAAAGGCCAAATTGCGACAGCCGCCACAGAGCGGTAAGCCTGGGCTTTCTATTTTGGCAACGGGTGGCTATAACCCGATGGAGGAGCTTTTTTATGCTCATAACAACGAAGAGCTCATGATGAAAAATCTGCTGATTAAAACGGCGTTGGTAGGGGGAATCTTCCTGTCAGGAGGATGTTCCAGCGTCATGTCGCATACCGGCGGCAAAGAAGGCACTTATCCCGGCACGCGCGCCAGCGCGGAAATGCTGAGCGACAGTGATAACGGCTGGGCCACTAAATCACTGGTCGCCCTTGATATGCCGTTTACGGCGGTGATGGATACCGTGCTGTTGCCGTGGGACTTCTTCCGCAAGGACAGTTCGGTCCGTTCGCGGGTCGAAAAGAGCGAGCAGGAGACGCTGGCCACCAATTCGGTGATCCCACCAGCCCAATGCCCGCACAGTAACTCAGTAGCCGGTTCCGGTTACCCACAGCTGGCGAAAGCCAGCCGTTTCTTCCATCCAGGCAATCGATCGTCCGTCGGGCGAGAACACCACCGCATCCGCCGATGGTGGATTGGCGTGGTGGTCAGTTAAAAAGGTGATTTCACCGCTTTTCGCATCGCACCAGGCAATACGCCCTTCCAGCACCATGCCCAGTCCGTTTCCGGAGGGATGCCAGTTAAACGCCGACTGAATGTCGGAGGTATTGTGCGTCAGCTGGCGCGGTTCGCCACCGTCTGGCGAGATTAACCACAACTGCACGACACCGCTGTCATCACGCATTAAGAAGGCAATCTGCGTGCCCTGCGGATGGCTGCGCACCCAGTGGCGCGGAACGTTTACCAGCCCGGGAAAAGCACGCTGATGCGTGAAGGTTAGCCGTCGCTGGCGAACGCCCGCGGGCGGCGCAGGAAGCGTGGTGTCGGTCCCCTGCAGCGGCGCATCACCCGCCTGTTTCCAGCCCTGCTCGTCAGACGGCAACTCAACGATGAACAGCTCCGGCACTTTCTCTCCGGCAAGCGAAACAGTATCGCCAATGAACGCCAGCGCCTGCGAGCCGACCCACCCCTCTTCATAGGCGCGGTTGATGTCATCGCTGCCGGGCTGCGGTTTGGCGGTCGTCCGACTGACCAGCACGCACCAGTGGCTACCGCCGTATTCCCGCGGATGCTGCCCACGGGGTGCAACCGGGCCATAAGGTACGGCGACGCCGACATTACGCAGGTCCTGCGCCGGGTCGTATTCGTGCATCACGTGATCGTTGTAGGTGAAGCTGACAAACTGCCCGCAGGGGCTGTAGACGTGAACGTGGCTACCGCCGCGCAGCGCGCCGGGCGTGTAGGGTGCGGTAATATCCATCGCATCGAGATTGCGAGTTTCACCCTGCGCCGTGACTACGCCGCGACGGTGGTGGAAATCATACTGCCAGTTCGCGTCCGGGTTCTCCGGGCCATGAATAAAGACGTACTGCTCGGCGCTGGGGTGCACCGTCACCACGCCAACATGCGCCCCTTCACGGGCGCGATAAATCACCTCAACGTCACCGCTGTTGACGTTCACGCGCTCGATCGTTTCGCCGGTAAATGAGGCTCCGGACGGGCGAACATCGTAGACCAGCCACTGGCTGTCCGGCGTCCAGGTGCGGGTATTGGTAAGCTGATGATTGCGCGGCGCAAAGGTGATTTGTTTCATGGCGGAGTCCCGTTCGAAAGATACCTCGTGGTTTTACCACGCGAACGGGTTATTCCATAATATTTAGCGGCGCTGTCGGCTATCCGCCTGCTGCGCGCTGGCCGCCAGCGCCGGAAAATCCGCCTGGGTGTAATAACGTTCAGGCGGCGGCAAGCGGGCCATATCGGTTGTCGGCCAGAGCTGCAGTTCGCCCAGCGCGTTGAGCGCCAATCCCTGCCAGCGATGCGGCAGCATCAAGCGCTGCGGCGTCACCCGTTCACCGGGTACCGGCGTTGGCAGTCGATTATCACCCATCTGGTAATTGCGCTTTAGCACCAGATACTTCTCTGGCACCCGCTTCTGGCTGTTCCACCAATGGCCGTCGAGCATATCAAAATGAAAGCGGGTGCTTTCCGGAGGCTGCGCGCCAAACTGCTTCAGCGCCTGGTTCAACGCCTGGCTCATTGCCACATTATAAACATCCTGAGAGACGGTCTGCCCGCCCAGGATCAGAGAGACCGCCAGGCGCGCGCCCAGCAGGTTAGAGTAGAGATCTTCCGGCGAAAAAGCGGAAACCCCTCGGAAAATCCTGGAACGGACTCAAACCCGTACCATTGGGCAATTTCGTGCCACTCCGCCACCTGAAACGCCAGGTGCGCCGCCAGCCAGGCCGCTAACGTATAGCGTTCAGCAGGATCTGACGGCGGAGTGAAGGCATTAAAAACCATCCGACGTTGGGCCAGTTCGCTATCTAAATCAAGGGTAAATGGCTGGCCCAGTTTCGGCAGCAGCTGGCTGAAGAGATACACCGTCATATCCGCCGTATCGCGCACGTGCGCGGTATCGATAAACCCTCCGCGGGTTGTGTAAAGGATACCGTTGTTCTCACGACTTAAACCGGTGAGATTTTCCAATCCTGCCAGCATGTTATCATTGTACTGATGCTGCCCAAGACGCTCCGCCTCTACCACGTTATCCAACTGATATAGGGGTACCGATATCCCCCACAGCGCGGCATGCAGGTTATAGCCAAAGGCGCAGCAAGGGCGAAGCCCTTTCGGTAACGGCTGCGGTGGCATCGCGGGCCACGCGCGAGTGGCCCGGGTGGTCGCCTGCGTCGTTAAATCGAGCGGTACCGGCAGCATCGCATAGCTGCGTGAGACGACGCACAGCGCCAGAAGCAAAAGGATGTGAATAAACGCCTTCAAAATGCCTCTCCAACCTGAAAATAGAACCCGCTGCTGCCTTTGCCGATGCCGTAATCCAGCCGTACGTTAACCCGCGGTTTGAATTCAAATCGATAGCCGACGCCCGCCGAGGGTAGCCAGCGTCCGTTATCCAGCGCGTGAAACGACGGCCCATAGTGCCCGCGCCAAGCCAGCCAACAACGCCGTGCCGCCAGTCAAGCTTGCGCCGATATTCCAGCTGGCCGCTGACCGCATTTTTGTCCCGATAGCGCCCCTCGTAATAACCGCGCATTCGCTGGTTGCTGCCAAGCAGCGGCATCATACTCCACGGCACGTCGCCCTGGGTAAACGCGCCATCCATCTCCCACGCCAGCACGTTTTTGTCGTCCAGCGAGTGGTAGCGGCTGTAGTGCAGCTGATATTCATCAAAGCGGGTATCACTGCCGGTGTCAGGCGTGAAGCGGGTATAGCGCACATCGGCATACTGCCCCTGACGCGGGTTAGGGACAAAATCCCGATCATCCCAGCTCAATTCGATACTGCCGCCGGAACTCAGCACCGATGCTCCCTGCGCCGTGTGCTCTATTTTCGGCGGATCGCTATCGTCCATCTGGGCTGCATGCTGGGCATTCAGCGACCAGCCGACGCCAAGGTAAACGTTCGGCGCCAGCCGGCGGTATAGCGTGGGACGTAAATCCAGAACCTGCGCGGTGTACTGTTCTTTCTGACTGTCTTTATCGCCCGCGGTAAACCCCTGCCCCAGTAGTAAGTGGGGTATCCGTCAACGCGCCATCAAGAAAGAAACGCCAGCGATCGTCGGCGAAAAAGGCATAATTTTGCATCGTCAGGCCAAATGCGCCGGTTGAGCTAAAATAGCCGCTGAGCGTTAACGTTGAGTTCTGGCTGACCGTGTCGTTGGGGTCAGGGCGATACATGCCGACGACCGCGGTGCCAATCCCCAGCCCCAATTCAGGGGTGTAGAACGGGCCCGGCATTACCCCCAGTCGATACCTTTGCTGGCATCGAAGTTATCGCTGGCTCCTAGCTTTTGCAGCCAGCCGTCAACCTCGCTGCGGCTTGGCAGCGCGGCCTGCGTCAGGGAGGCAAACAGGCAGAGGCAAAAGAGGAAGCCGACGCGGATCAAAAGCGATACTCTCCGGCGATAAAGAAGCTGTTACGTTCCGCGAAGCCAATCTCGGTGGTGACGTTGAAGTTGCGCGTCACTTCGTACTGTGCGCCCACCAGCATGTTCCACGGGGACTGTAGATGTTGTTTCACATCGAAGCGGCCTTTATCGTCCTGGTTGGCAAAATTCACCATATTCTGGAGCATCGCCGAAGGCATGGTGAGATCGTTCAGACTCCCCTTAAACTCTTCCTGCACATCCTGATACATGCTTCCAACCCACACATTCAGCTTCCCTGAAGGCAGGTGCAGCATTTCCACCTCGGGGTGGTAAAGCGGTAGCCAACACGAGGTGAGAAGGTGAAGGCATCGATACTGCCGTCCAGGATATCAAACCGCGTCTGGGTATAGTTGCCATCCAGTACAGCAAACCAGTTGCCTACGCCACCAGCCAGCGTGGTTCCCACGCCGTAGGTAGTGCCTTTAAAATCGAGTTTAAAATCAAGATCCTGCATATGAGGAAGCGGCACCACCTTCCCATTTGGCGATTTAAGGCCGACGGCGATTTGTGAAATAGAGTGACCTTCGGTATGACCAAGCAGGCCATAAACGTTCATGAAAGGGAATAACCAGGTATCAAATTTCAGCGTTTCCGTTTTACTGGATTCACGCGTTTTGCCCACTCCAATATCAAAGGCGTTATCCAGTGAAACAGGCCCATGACCAAAAGCCTTTTTAAATGCATCACTCACCGCTTTATTACAGAGCTTCCCCTTTTTCGCGTTCGAACAGATCGCATTCTGAATGGCGACCTGGTTTCTGCCATCTAAAGAAAGCCCGGTAAAATCGATACTATCTACATCAATATTCTGACGAATATTCATATAGTTAATATTAATACCGAAAGGCTCCGGCAGATCGTAACCGCGTTTGCGGGCCTCATCGCCTAAAAAAGGTAAAACCGACGGGCTTTCCGGTTGTTCTACCGCGGCGTTATCCAACGTTGTCGTGCCCTGGTTATCATCCTGATACCCATAAAGCGGCGTTAAGGCTGAGGATGGGTCCGTTGCGGCCCAGGTATGAAATACCATAAAGAATGGCATCATCAGCACCAGGCAGATGCATTTGTTATTCATAGAAAAAGCGTAATTGCAGGCAGAATGTGCCAGGGGATAAAAGAGGGAGCGAGAGTATAGAATTTAGGTATTAATTGGGGGATTTATGTGCGATTTCACACCTGATAATACAAATACGCGTTTTAAAACAATCTTAAGGTTTTGCCCGGCCACCGCCGGGCATCCAGTTATCAGGAAAGAACGTACTTCTCAATCGCCCAGGCTACGCCGTCTTCCAGGTTCGATTTGGTCACAAAGTTCGCCGCTTCTTTGACTGCCGGAATCGCGTTATCCATCGCCACGCCAACGCCGGCGTACTCGATCATCGCAATGTCGTTTTCCTGGTCGCCAATGGCCATGATCTCTTCCTGCTTAATGCCCAGCACCTCGGCCAGCGATTTCACGCCGGTACCCTTATTGACGCGCTTATCAAGAATTTCGAGGAAGTACGGCGAGCTCTTCAGCACGGTGTATTTTTCTTTCACTTCCGGCGGAATACGGGCAATGGCTTTGTCGAGGATGGCCGGCTCGTCGATCATCATCACCTTCAGGAACTCGATAGACGGATCCATTTTCTCGGCTTCGCAGAACACCAGCGGGATGGTGGCAACAAAGGATTCATGCACCGTGTAGTAGCTGATATCACGGTTGGCGGTGTACAGCGTGTTGCGATCCAGCGCGTGGAAGTGGGAACCCACCTTGCGGGACAGCTCTTCCAGGAAGCGGTAGTCATCGTACTTAAGCGCGGTCTGCGCCACGGTGCTGCCATCGCCGGCTTTCTGTACCAGCGCGCCGTTGTAGGTGATGCAGTAATCTCCCGGCTCGTTCATGCCCAGCTCTTTCAGGTAGCTGTGCACGCCAGCGTAGGGACGCCCGGTGGTCAGAACCACGTTAACCCCTTTTGCGCGTGCCGCCGCGAGAGCGTTTTTCACTGCAGGAGAGATAGTGTGGTCCGGCAACAGCAATGTTCCGTCCATGTCGATTGCAATCAGTTTAATAGCCATGAGATCCCCAGGTTAAATGAGCCTGCCCTCATGCTAACTCGATTTAGCGCAAAAAACAGCAGCAAAGGCGGCTTTAAACGGGGATACAACGCGTTGCGCGTTCTCCCCTTTTGCATGGCCTTAGCCAAATAACTTACCGCCCTTGAGCAGGTCCATTCCGGCGGATAACAGGTCGTTGTGCGCCTGCGGATCGACCTCACCCTTCGGCGACAGCGCATCGACGATTTTCGGCAGGTATTCCGCCAGCATCGTCGAGGCGGAGCTGGCATCAGTACCGAGCTTTTCACCGAGATCGGCAACGGCAGGCGTACCAAGCGCCGAGACCACCTGATCGCTGCTAATGGATTGATTATTTTGCTGATTACTTATCCAGGATGAGACAATGTCACCCAGCCCGCCGCTTTGCAGTTTCTCCAGAAGCGCCTGTATTCCCCCTGCTCGTTGACCCAGCTCAGGATAGCCTGATATTTACCCGCATCGCCGCTGAGCAGCGAACCGACCACATCATCGAAAAGCCCCATTTTCCACCTCGAATTACGCTAAAGAGAAGACGTAGTGAAGTATAGTTCGCGTACGCAAGGCATAAAAAAACGCCTGAAAAAATTCAGGCGTTTTTCGCGTTAATTCCCCGACGTCGAGGCTACGATACGGATTAGATATCGATGTTCGCCGCCTTCAGGGCGTTCTCTTCGATAAACGCACGACGCGGCTCAACGGCATCACCCATCAGGGTGGTGAACAGCTGGTCAGCGGCAATCGCATCTTTCACGGTAACGCGCAGCATGCGGCGGCTGTCCGGATCCATGGTGGTTTCCCACAGCTGTTCCGGGTTCATCTCGCCCAGACCTTTATAACGCTGAATCGCAAGGCCACGGCGGGACTCTTTCACCAGCCAATCCAGCGCCTGCTCGAAGCTGGCAACCGGCTGGCGACGTTCGCCACGTTCAATGAACGCATCTTCTTCCACCAGACCACGCAGCTTCTCGCCCAGCGTGAAGATACGACGGTATTCAGCACCGTTAACGAATTCGCTATCCAGCACATAGTCGGTATCCACGCCGTGGGTACGCACGCGGATAATCGGCTCGAACTGCTGCTGTTCAGCATTGTGCTGAATATCAAACTTCCACAGGCTGCCGTGCTGCTCTTTTTCGTTCAGCTCGGTCACCAGCGCGTTCACCCAACGGGTGACTTTCTGTTCGTCGGAGAGATCGGCCTCCACCAGCGTTGGCTGATAGATAAGCTCTTTCAGCAGCGCTTTCGGGAAGCGACGTTCCATACGATTGATCATTTTCTGGGTGGCGTTAAATTCGGCAACCAGTTTTTCCAGCGGCTCACCCGCTAACGCCGGAGCGCTGGCGTTGGTGTGCAGGGTTGCGCCATCAAGCGCGATGGAAATCTGGTACTGATCCATCGCTTCGTCGTCTTTGATGTACTGTTCCTGCTTGCCTTTCTTCACTTTGTACAGCGGTGGCTGCGCAATGTAGACATGGCCGCGTTCAACGATTTCCGGCATCTGACGATAGAAGAAGGTCAACAGCAGCGTACGAATGTGCGAGCCGTCGACGTCCGCATCGGTCATGATGATGATGCTGTGGTAACGCAGTTTATCCGGGTTGTACTCGTCGCGACCGATACCGCAGCCCAGCGCAGTAATCAGCGTGGCCACTTCCTGAGAAGAGAGCATCTTGTCGAAGCGCGCTTTCTCAACGTTGAGGATTTTACCCTTCAGCGGCAGAATCGCCTGGTTCTTACGGTTACGCCCCTGCTTCGCAGAGCCGCCCGCGGAGTCCCCTTCCACGAGGTACAGTTCAGACAGCGCCGGGTCGCGTTCCTGGCAGTCGGCCAGTTTGCCCGGCAGGCCAGCGAGGTCTAGCGCGCCTTTACGACGGGTCATTTCACGGGCTTTACGCGCCGCTTCACGGGCACGCGCCGCATCGATAATCTTGCCGACCACGATTTTCGCGTCGGACGGATTTTCCAGCAGGTATTCGGCCAGCAGTTCGTTCATCTGCTGTTCAACCGCCGATTTCACCTCGGAGGAGACCAGCTTGTCTTTGGTCTGGGAGGAGAACTTCGGATCCGGCACCTTCACGGAAACCACCGCAATCAGGCCTTCACGGGCATCATCACCGGTGGCGCTGACTTTGGCTTTTTTGCTGTAGCCTTCTTTGTCCATGTAGGCGTTCAGCGTACGGGTCATCGCCGCACGGAAGCCTGCAAGGTGAGTACCGCCATCACGCTGCGGAATGTTGTTGGTGAAGCAGTAGATGTTTTCCTGGAAACCATCGTTCCACTGCAGCGCCACTTCAACGCCGATACCGTCTTTTTCGGTAGAGAAATAGAAGATATTCGGGTGGATCGGCGTTTTGTTCTTGTTGAGGTACTCAACGAACGCCTTGATGCCGCCTTCGTAGTGGAAATGGTCTTCTTTGCCGTCACGCTTGTCGCGCAGACGGATGGACACGCCGGAGTTCAGGAACGACAGCTCGCGCAGACGTTTCGCCAGAATGTCATATTCGAATTCGGTGACGTTGGTGAAGGTTTCATAGCTCGGCCAGAAACGCACCATGGTACCGGTTTTTTCGGTATCTCCCGTGACCGCCAGCGGTGCCTGCGGCACGCCGTGCTCATAGATCTGACGGTGAATTTTGTTATCACGCTGGATAACCAGCTCCAGCTTCTGGGACAGGGCGTTAACAACCGAGACGCCCACGCCGTGCAGACCGCCGGACACTTTATAGGAGTTATCATCGAATTTACCGCCAGCGTGCAGCACGGTCATGATAACTTCCGCCGCGGAAACGCCCTCTTCCGGGTGAATCCCGGTTGGGATGCCGCGGCCATCATCCTGTACGGAGACAGAGTTGTCGCTGTGGATGGTGACAATGATATCTTTGCAGTAACCAGCGAGCGCTTCGTCGATAGCGTTATCCACAACCTCGAATACCATGTGGTGCAGACCGGTGCCGTCATCCGTGTCGCCGATATACATACCCGGGCGCTTACGCACCGCATCCAGCCCTTTCAGGACTTTGATACTGGAGGAGTCATAAGAATTCGACATCAACGTTTCTCGCTCATTTAATCTTGGGTTAATCCGTTATTTTACCCTTTTCCACGGTAAACATCTTCGAATTTTCATCCGACATGTCCAGAACGTGTTCAGCGCTAATGGCGCTGACGAAAACCTGAGACTGCGTGGCTTTTAAACGGCTGGCCAGCAGGCCACGCCGCGCGTCGTCAAGTTCCGAGGCAAAATCATCTATCAGGTACAGGCAGCGTCTGCCGCTCTCGCGGGTCAGAAACTCGCCCTGCGCCAGGCGTAGCGCGCACATCAGCAGCTTAAGCTGCCCGCGCGATAAGGTGTCTTCCACCGGCGCGCCGTCGGCGCGAATGCGGAAGTCCGCCTTGTGCGGGCCGTGTGCCGTGTAGGTCAGCATACGGTCGCGTTCGAAGTTTCTCTCCAGCACTTCGGCATAATCGGTTTCTTTCTCCCAGCCGCGCTGGAAGGAGAAAGTTAAAGAGAACTCCGGAAGAAATTGTTGGCAGGTATCGGCCATATCTTCGGCGATACCGGCGCTGTATTCCGCCCGCCAGCAGCTGATTTGCTCGGCCAGCGGGATAAGTTCGAGATCCCATGGACGCAGCTGCGCGTAGCGGCTCACCTGACGCAGCGCGGCATTGCGCTGCTTGAGCAACCGCTTCAGGTTGCTCCAGGCGTTGAAGAATCCGGCTTCGTTGTGGAAGCATCCCCAATCGAGGAACGCTCTTCTGTATTTGGGGCCGCCGTTGAGTAAAGTAAACCCCTCGGGTGTAATCAGCTGCATTGGCATCAATAGCGCCAGCTCGGCAACCTTGTGGCCGTCGGTGCCGTCGATGCGCACTTTGCTGTCACCCAGCTTGTCTTTGGTCAGGCCGATTGACGTTTCACGCTCTGCGCCCTGTAAACGGCCATGCAGCACAAAAGATTCCTGCTCGTGGCGAATCACGCGGCCAATCTGCAAACTGCGAAACGCCCGGCCATGGCCGAGCGTATAGATGGCTTCCAGCACGCTGGTTTTGCCGCTGCCGTTGGCGCCAACCAGGAAGTTAAAGCCGGGGATAAAGCAAGATCCGCGTTTTCAATATTGCGAAAATCGCGGATCAACAGACGGGTGAGCGACATTACAGTCTCATTGGCATAACAACGTAAGCAGCACTCTGAGACGCCGCATCTTCAATCTGTACGCTGGACACGGAGTCAGTCAGCATGATGCGCACATTTTCGCACTTCAGCGCATTGAGCACGTCCAGTACGTAGCTGACGTTAAAACCGATTTCAAGCTCGGTTCCTGGATAGGTGACATCCAGGATCTCTTCCGCTTCTTCCTGTTCCGGGTTATTGGCGGTGATTTTCAGCTGGTTTTCGCTGACGTACAGGCGCACGCCGCGGAATTTCTCGTTAGAGAGAATCGCCGCGCGGGCAAAGGCCTGTTTGAGAATATCGCAGCCCGCTTCCAGATGTTTATCCGGGTTCTTCGGCAATACGCGGCGATAATCCGGGAAACGACCGTCAACCAGCTTGGAAGTAAAGATAAAGTCGCCAACGTGCGCACGGATGTTGTTGCTGCCGATCTGCACGCGCAGCGGCGTATCGCCACCGTCGAGCATACGCATCAGTTCAATGACACCTTTACGCGGCACGATCACCGAATGGCTCGGCAGGGACTGGCCCACCGGCATAGAGCAGACCGCCAGGCGGTGGCCGTCGGTCGCCACGGTACGCAGCTCTTCGCCTTCGGTTTCGAACAGCATACCGTTTAAGTAATAACGCACATCCTGATGGGCCATCGAGAACTGGGTGGCTTCAATCAGGCGTTTCATCGTGGCCTGCGGCAGCGTGAATTCAACGTCGCTCTGCCAGTCGTCAAGGTTCGGGAAGTCGGCGGCAGGCAGCGTAGAGAGCGAGAAGCGGCTACGGCCAGAGCGCACCAGCATACGGTCGCCCTCCAGCTGGACGGCGATTTCCGCGCCTTCCGGCAAGCCGCGGCAAATATCGAAGAATTTACGCGCCGGGACGGTAGTCGCGCCCGGTTCATATGCCTGCAGCAGCGCCACGCGCGCTACCATTTCCATTTCCAAATCGGTACCGGTCAGCGACAGCGTGCCGTCCGCGACCTGCAGCAACAGGTTACCCAGAATCGGCAATGTCGGACGCCCGCCTAACGGGCCACTCACCTGTTGTAACGGTTTTAATAAATGTTCACGTTCTACGGTAAATTTCATAGGATCACGACGACAATGTTCTGATTAAATTGGAAAAGTCTTCTTTGATATCGTGGCTTTCTTCACGCAGCTGTTCAATCTTACGGCAGGCGTGCAGCACGGTGGTATGGTCACGGCCACCAAACGCATCGCCAATCTCCGGCAGACTGTGGTTGGTGAGTTCTTTCGCCAACGCCATCGCCATCTGGCGCGGACGCGCTACCGAACGAGAACGTCGTTTGGAGAGCAGGTCCGCCACTTTAATTTTGTAGTACTCCGCCACCGTCTTCTGAATATTGTCGATGGTGACCAGCTTTTCCTGCAATGCCAGCAGGTCACGCAGTGCTTCGCGCACGAAATCGATCGTGATCGCCCGGCCAGTAAAGTTGGCGTTGGCGATAACGCGGTTCAGTGCCCCTTCCAGCTCACGCACGTTAGAGCGTAGACGCTTGGCAATGAAGAACGCCACCTCACCGGGCAGACGAATGTCGTTTTCGTCGGCTTTTTTCATCAGGATAGCGACGCGGGTCTCAAGCTCAGGCGGTTCGATCGCCACCGTCAGCCCCCAGCCAAAGCGGGACTTCAGACGATCTTCTACACCGTTGATCTCTTTCGGATAGCGATCCGACGTGAGGATGATCTGTTGATTACCTTCCAACAGGGCGTTGAAGGTATGGAAGAACTCTTCCTGCGAGCGCTCTTTGTTGGCGAAGAATTGAATGTCATCGATCAGCAGCGCGTCAACGGAGCGGTAGTAGCGTTTAAACTCTTCGATCGCATTGTTTTGCAGGGCTTTTACCATGTCCTGGACAAAACGCTCGGAGTGCATATACACCACTTTGGCGTTCGGTTTACGGGCGATAATGCCGTTGCCCACCGCGTGCAGCAGGTGCGTTTTACCCAAACCGGTACCGCCGTACAGGAACAGCGGGTTATAAGCGCCGCCAGGGTTATCCGCCACCTGGCGCGCCGCCGCGCGGGCGAGCTGGTTCGATTTACCTTCGACGAAGTTATCAAAGGTGTGTTTAACGTTGACGTTGGAGCGGTAAGAAGGCTCAGCGGGCGCCGGACATTATCCCAGCCTGCGCGCGGTGCCGGGGCGACGCGCGGCGCGTGCACCTGGGCGGTTTGCGCCGGAGCGCTGACGTTGGCCGTCTCTCTTAACGTTTGGGTCACGGGCTTGGTGCCCACCTCAAAACGCAGCTGCGGGCATCCGCACCGCAGAAATCATTCAACAGACCGTTGATGTTATTGAGGTATTTATCTCTTACCCAATCAAGTACAAAACGATTTGGCGCGTACAAAGCCAGCGTGTTATCGCTCAGTTCCGCCTGCAAAGGGCGGATCCACATGCTGAATTCTGTGGCTGGTAACTCATCCTGCAATCGGGCAAGACATTGCTGCCAAAGCGAAAGTGACACGGCGGACTCCACTCGAAAAAAGTCGAT